>NZ_JBNJLY010000001.1:0-4800000 GCF_050937075.1 Streptomyces sp. CA-181903 | reverse complement strand
CGCGTCGGGGCGGGTGGCGGGGCCTTGACGCCGCTCATGCGTGGGGCGCCCTGCTCATTCTCGAAATCAGCGGATAAAGTCATGGACACCCTCACCCTCCTGGCTCACCCGGCAGGGGGACCCACGGCCGACCGCCGTACAGAAAGGTGCGCCCGATGACCGATCACCATCTCCCGTCCCAGCTTGAGGTCAGCCCGGAGGCCCCGGACCGCAACCTCGCCCTGGAGCTGGTCCGGGTGACCGAGGCGGGTGCCATGGCCTCGGGCCGCTGGGTCGGCCGCGGAGACAAGAACGGCGCCGACGGCGCCGCCGTCCGCGCCATGCGCGCGCTCATCCACACCGTGTCGATGAACGGCGTCGTCGTCATCGGCGAGGGCGAGAAGGACAACGCCCCGATGCTCTACAACGGTGAGCGCGTCGGCGACGGGACCGGCCCGGAGTGCGACGTGGCCGTGGACCCGGTGGACGGCACCACCCTGACCGCCAAGGGCATGGCCAACGCCGTCTCCGTGCTCGCCGTCGCCGACCGCGGTTCGATGTTCGACCCGTCGGCCGTGTTCTACATGGACAAGCTGGTCACCGGCCCCGAGGCCGCGGACTTCGTCGACATCAACGCCCCGGTGGCCGTGAACATCCGCCGGATCGCGAAGGCGAAGCGTTCCTCCCCCGAGGACGTCACGGTCGTCGTCCTCGACCGGCCGCGCCACGACGGCATCGTCAAGGAGATCCGCGAGGCGGGCGCCCGCATCAAGTTCATCTCCGACGGCGACGTGGCCGGCGCGATCATGGCGGCGCGCGAGGGCACCGGCGTCGACCTGCTGCTGGGCATCGGCGGTACGCCCGAGGGCATCATCGCCGCCTGCGCCATCAAGTGCCTCGGCGGCACCATCCAGACGAAGCTGTGGCCCAAGGACGACGCCGAGCGGCAGCGGGCCCTCGACGCCGGGCACGACCTGGACCGGGTGCTCTGCACCAACGACCTGGTCAGCGGCGACAACGTGTTCTTCGTCGCCACCGGCATCACGGACGGCGACCTGCTGCGCGGGGTGCGCTACCGCGCGGAGACGGCGACCACGCAGTCGCTGGTCATGCGGTCCAAGTCCGGGACGATCCGGCAGATCGACTCGGTGCACCGGCTGTCGAAGCTCCGGGCGTACAGCGCGATCGACTTCGAGCGGCCCAGTTGATCGGGTGGCCCGGTTGATCGAGCGGCCCAGTTGATCGAGTTCATCAAGTGGGCCGGCCGATCGAGCAGGTCAGTCGATCGAGCAGGTCGATTGATCGAGCAGGTCAGTTGATCGAGCAGGTCAGTTGATCGAACGGCCGACTGATGGAACGGCCCGGCTGACCGAGCGGGCCGGCTGATCGAACGGGCCGACCGGTCCCGAGCGGCCCCGGGGAGCGGCTCGCCGCCCGTCCCCGGACGCCGGACGGGCGGCGGCTGTGCGCATCCGGTCACAGCCGTCCCGTCCGGCGTCCGGGAACCCCGGGGCGTCCGCTATCCCGCCGCGGCCACCCGGGTGGAGCGCTGAAGCTCCGCGTCCCGGCGCCGCCGGCGGGCGAGTACGACGCGGCGCTCGGCGGCGGTGAGGCCGCCCCACACGCCGTACGGCTCGGGCTGGAGCAGCGCGTGCTCCCGGCACTCGACCATCACGGGGCAGCGCGCGCAGACGCGTTTGGCGGCCTCCTCGCGGGACAGACGTGCCGCCGTGGGCTCCTTCGACGGTGCGAAGAACAAACCGGCTTCATCCCGGCGGCACACCGCCTCCGAATGCCAGGGGCCGGCCTGATCCCGCGCGGACATCCGCGGCGACGGTACGGCGGCTTCCTGCAGGGGCTGATGCGGTAGCAGCACGGTCCACTCCTGACGACGGCTTTGCTCGGCCGGTTGAGTCACCCTTGCCCGTCTCACCCTGCACGGCCTTTGTCCGACAGTCGCACCCGCAGCCGTACGAGAGACGATGCACCAAGCTTTACCCGCTGTGCGCGTGCTTATTCACACCGTTGCCATGACCGGAATCCCGTCCGTCACCACCGTCCCGCGCCCGTGACACCGCCGCCGGGCGCGGAGTGGTCAGCCGGCCGCGCGGAGGTCCTTGACCCGCTTGCCCTGACGGGCCTTGGCCGCGACCCCGCCGAACAGCGCCCAGCCGGTCACCTCGACCACGGGGGCGCCCTCGTCGGGCGACTCGTGGCCGTCGACGTCGAAGCCGCCGAAGACGCCCGTGCCGGTGCAGCGCAGCGAGACGTTCTCGGGACCTTGATGTCGACGCCGCCGAAGAGGACCCAGCTGCTGATGACCACCGTCCGCTGCTCGAAGAGCGCCTCGGTGAGGTCGATCTCCACGCCGCCGAACAGCGCGAACGCGTTCAGCCTGGCGGCCGCGCGCCAGCGCCCCCGGCGGCTGGCGCCGCCGAAGACGGCTATGAGGTTCTCGGCGGGGGCGGCCGGCGCGTACGGGTCCGCCGGGAACGGGCGGTGGGCGGGGACGGGCCGGGCGGCGCCGGCCGGCAGGTCCCGGACCAGCGGCTCCAGTTCGCCGACCGTACGGGCCCGGTACACGGCGTCGACGCGGTCGGCGTGCTCGTCCGGGGTGAGCCGGCCCTCGGCCAGCGCCTCACGCAGGATGTCCGCCATCCGGTCGCGGTCCGCGTCGGACGCGCGCAGCGCCGGCCCGGCGGGCCCGGCGGGCGCGACCGGTGCCGCGGCGGGGGTCTTGGTCAGGGGCACTCGACGCTTCTCCAGCGATGACTCGTCCACGGACACCAGCCTAGCGACTCGCGATAGATCGCGACAGGGGCTGTGGATCGCGAAGCCGGAAGCCGTCGTCGCGAAGCCGGAAGCCGTCGTCGCGAAGCCGGGAGCCGTCGTTGTGAGGGCAACCTCACCGGCCCGCCGCCCGCCCGGCGGCCTACCCTGAGAGACGCCGACGGTCCCCCCGGACCCGTCCGGCACTCCCAACCCGCAGAGTGAGTGAGGAATCGCCGCGATGTCTGACCGGTCAGTCCCCCAGGGTTCGCCTACACGGATCTGCTGCCCCTGGGCGAGGACGAGACGCCGTACCGACTGATCACCTCCGAGGGCGTGTCGACGTTCGAGGCGGACGGACGCACGTTCCTCAAGGTGGAGCCCACGGCGCTGCGCCGGCTCGCGGAAGAGGCGATCCACGACATCCAGCACTACCTGCGCCCCGCGCACCTCGCCCAGCTGCGGAAGATCGTCGACGACCCCGAGGCGTCGTCCAACGACAAGTTCGTCGCCCTGGACCTGCTGAAGAACGCCAACATCGCCGCCGCGGGCGTGCTCCCGATGTGCCAGGACACCGGCACGGCGATCGTCATGGGCAAGCGCGGCCAGAACGTCCTCACCGAGGGCGGTGACGAGGAGGCGCTCTCCCTCGGCATCTTCGACGCCTACACCGAGCTCAACCTGCGGTACTCGCAGATGGCGCCGCTCACCATGTGGGAGGAGAAGAACACCGGCTCCAATCTCCCGGCGCAGATCGAGCTGTACGCGACGGACGGCGGCGCCTACAAGTTCCTCTTCATGGCCAAGGGCGGCGGCTCGGCCAACAAGTCCTTCCTCTACCAGGAGACGAAGGCCGTGCTCAACGAGGCGAGCATGATGAAGTTCCTGGAGGAGAAGATCCGTTCGCTGGGCACGGCCGCCTGTCCGCCGTACCACCTGGCGATCGTGGTGGGCGGCACGAGCGCCGAGTACGCGCTGAAGACCGCCAAGTACGCCTCCGCGCACTACCTCGACGAGCTGCCGGAGGAGGGCTCCCCGCTCGGTCACGGCTTCCGGGACAAGGAGCTGGAGGAGAAGGTCTTCGAGCTGACGCAGAAGATCGGCATCGGCGCGCAGTTCGGCGGCAAGTACTTCTGCCACGACGTGCGCGTCGTACGGCTGCCGCGGCACGGCGCGTCCTGCCCGGTGGCCATCGCCGTGTCCTGCTCGGCCGACCGGCAGGCCGTCGCGAAGATCACCGCCGAGGGCGTCTTCCTGGAGCAGCTGGAGACGGACCCGGCGCGGTTCCTGCCGGAGACCACCGACGAGCAGCTCGCCGAGGAGGGCGACGTGGTGCGCGTCGACCTCAACCGGCCCATGGACGAGATCCTCGCCGAGCTGACGAAGTACCCGGTCAAGACCCGGCTGTCGCTGAACGGGCCGCTGGTCGTGGCGCGGGACATCGCGCACGCGAAGATCAAGGAGCGGCTGGACGCGGGCGAGGAGATGCCGCAGTACCTGCGCGATCACCCGGTCTACTACGCGGGCCCGGCCAAGACCCCCGAGGGCTACGCCTCGGGTTCCTTCGGGCCGACCACCGCGGGCCGCATGGACTCGTACGTCGAGCAGTTCCAGGCGGCGGGTGGCTCCAAGGTGATGCTCGCCAAGGGGAACCGGTCGAAGCAGGTCACCGACGCGTGTGCCGCTCATGGCGGCTTCTACCTCGGGTCGATCGGTGGGCCCGCGGCCCGGCTCGCGCAGGACTGCATCAAGAAGGTCGAGGTCGTCGAGTACGAGGAGCTCGGCATGGAGGCGGTCTGGAGGATCGAGGTGGAGGACTTCCCGGCGTTCATCGTCGTCGACGACAAGGGGAACGACTTCTTCCAGGATCCGGCGCCGGCGTCTCCGACGTTCACGTCGATCCCGGTGCGGGGGCCTGGGCTGTAGGTGGGGTTGCCCCGGTCCCGCCCCTTCGCCGATTCCTGGGGCTGCGCCCCAGACCCCCTTTTCGCGGCTTCGCCGCTCGTGCTCAAACTCCCCAGAGGGGGTACCCCCAACGGGCTGAATGGTCAGCCCGTCCGGGGGTGCGGGGGCTCGCCCCCGCACGAAACGGTGAAAGGGCGGGACCGGGGCTCACCCCCGCCGTCAGGCGAAGCTCTGGCTCCGCGACCCGTCGCACCGCTGGAGCCGCACCGGGTCCTTCGCCGACGCGAGCGTCAGGCACAGGTCCGGTGCCGCCGCCGGGCGGAACGTTCCGCCGGAACGCGTGAAGCGCTGGTTGTCGCCGCCGTGGCAGTTCCAGAGGGTGACGGCGGCGCCCGCCACGTACTTGCCGCCGGGGACGTCGACGCACCGGTCGTGGGAGAGGGCGGTCCGCAACGCCCCGCGCCCCGCCTCGTACCACCACTGCTGGTTGCGGTTCCCGGTGCAGTCCCAGCCCCCGACGGTGGTCCCGT
The DNA here is from genome assembly GCF_050937075.1 of Streptomyces sp. CA-181903. Lineage (NCBI taxonomy): Bacteria > Bacillati > Actinomycetota > Actinomycetes > Kitasatosporales > Streptomycetaceae > Streptomyces > Streptomyces sp. CA-181903. The sequence continues at coordinate 4,794,817 of NZ_JBNJLY010000001.1, read as the reverse complement.
TACGGGACGAGGCGCCGTAGGCGTCCACACACGTGCCCGTCGCGTCGTTGCGCAGCGGTCGGTACGCGTCGTCCCAGGCGCCGGCGTAGAGCTCGGGCTTCCCGGTGCTCGCCGGGTCGGCGCAGCCGGCCTCGCGGCGGTCGGTGGCGTAGAACGCGCTCAGGCAGGCGGCGAAGGCGGCGTGGCCGCGGGTGTTGGGGTGGAAGGACTGGCGGACGGAGTTGGAGTCCGGCGGGACCGGGTTGGAGAGGTCGACGTACAACCCGCGGGCCCAGGCGTCGTCCATGCACACCTCGTGGCCGTGGAAGAGGCGCGAGTTGTCGAGGAAGTAGGCGCCGCTCTCGCGGGCGGCCCGGCGCATGCCGCGTTCGAAGGCGGGGACGGCGGTGTTGCGGCCCCAGGCGGCGTCCGAGGTGTAGCCGACGCAGCCGCCCGGGAGCTTGCCGGGGTAGTCGGGGTTGTCCTCGAAGTCGGGGCCGATGGGGCTCGGGTAGCCCATGACGACGAGTTTGTAGTCGCCGTCGGCGTAGCCCGCGTCGCGCATGACCGTGCGCAGGTCGCGGACGGTCTGTTCGACCTTGGGGACCAGGCCGTCGACGCGGGCCTGCCAGCCGGGGTCGTACTTCGGCTCGCAGGTGCCCTGGAGGGTGAGGTAGCGGGTGACGCAGTCGGTCATGACCGGGCCGAACTGGAGGTCGTCGTTGGCGCCGGCGACGAGCAGGACCATCTTGACGCGGGTGTTGCGCGCCTTGACGGCGAGGTTGTCGCTCTGGACCAGCTCGTCCGCGTACTGCTTGGTGCCGCCGATGCGGATGTTGGCGGTGGTGGCGCCGGAGCAGGCGACGTTGTAGGTGACGTCGGCGGGGATCGTGGTGCGGTGGATGGCGGCCTCGGGCGAGCGGTGGCACCAGTTGTCCGGACCGCTGGTGCCGGGTTCGTAGGTGCCGACGCCCTCGCCGGATATCTCGCTGTCGCCCAGGGACAGCAGGGAGGTCTTGCGTTCGGCGAGCGGGCGTTCGGCGGCGTCGCCGTAGAGCTTGACGGCCTCGGCGGCCCGGATCTTCTCCAGCTCGGGTGAGAGCGGAGTGGTGGCGGTGACGGCGGTGGCGGCGTGGGCGGTGCTGCCGGTGGCCATGGTTCCGGTCATGCCGCCGAACGCGGCCGCGAAGGCGGCGACAGCCGCGAGAGAACAGCGCAGGGTGGGTCTGCGTGTCATGGAGCCTCCCCGATTTCTGTTGTTACTCGCGGTATTTACTGGCTGGTAGTGGCGTTCGGGAACACGGTGAACCGGCCAAACGCTGTATTCCACAGGAGGTAAGTGACGATGACCGAGAGCGATCAGTACCGGATCGAGCACGACTCGATGGGTGAGGTACGCGTCCCCGCACACGCCAAGTGGCGCGCGCAGACCCAGCGGGCCGTGGAGAACTTCCCGGTCAGCGGGCAGCGGCTGGAGCGGGCGCACATCGAGGCGCTGGCCCGGATCAAGGCGGCCGCCGCCAAGGTCAACGCCGAGCTGGGAGTGGTCGACGAGGAGGTGGCGGAGGCGATCGCCGCCGCCGCGGCCGAGGTCGCCGAGGGGCGCTGGGACGAGCACTTCCCGGTCGACGTCTTCCAGACCGGGTCCGGCACCTCCTCCAACATGAACACCAACGAGGTCGTCGCCACCCTCGCGAGCGAGCGCCTGGGCCGGGACGTGCACCCCAACGACCACGTCAACGCCAGCCAGTCGTCCAACGACGTCTTCCCGTCCTCGATCCACATCGCCGCCACGGCCGCCGTCACCCGCGAGCTGATCCCGGCGCTGGAGCACCTGGCGGCGGCTCTGGAGCGCAAGGCCGAGGAGTTCGCCGAGGTCGTCAAGTCGGGCCGGACGCACCTGATGGACGCCACTCCGGTGACGCTCGGCCAGGAGTTCGGCGGGTACGCGGCGCAGGTCCGGTACGGCGTCGAGCGGCTGCGCGCCTCGCTGCCGCGGCTGGCCGAACTCCCGCTCGGCGGAACGGCGGTGGGCACCGGCATCAACACCCCGGCGGGCTTCTCCGCCGCCGTCATCGCCGAGGTCGCCCGTACCACCGGGCTGCCGCTCACCGAGGCCCGCGACCACTTCGAGGCGCAGGGCGCGCGCGACGGGCTGGTGGAGACCAGCGGCCAGCTGCGGACGATCGCCGTCGGCCTCACGAAGATCGCCAACGACCTGCGCTGGATGTCCTCGGGACCGCGCACGGGTCTGGCCGAGATCAGCCTTCCCGACCTCCAGCCGGGCTCCTCGATCATGCCGGGCAAGGTCAACCCGGTGATCCCGGAGGCCGTTCTGATGGTCGCCGCCCAGGTGATCGGCAACGACGCGACGGTGGCGACGGCGGGCGCGGCGGGCAACTTCGAGCTGAACGTGATGCTGCCGGTGATGGCCAAGAACCTGCTGGAGTCGGTGCGGCTGCTCGGCAACGCGGCGCGGCTGCTGGCCGACCGGACGGTCGACGGGATCACGGCGAACGTGGAGCGGGCGCGGGAGTACGCCGAGTCGTCCCCCTCGGTGGTCACCCCGCTGAACCGGTACATCGGGTACGAGGAGGCGGCCAAGGTCGCCAAGAAGTCGCTGGCGGAGCGGAAGACGATCCGTCAAGTGGTCCTCGACGAGGGGTACGTGGAGCGCGGCCTGTTGACCATTGAACAGCTCGACGAGGCCCTGGACGTGCTGCGGATGACGCGGCCGTAGCGGCCGCTTTCCGGCCGGGACGGCCGTCGCCCGTGCGGTGCGCGTCACGGCACGGGGGCGGCCGTCGCCCGTGCGGTACACATCACGGCACGGGCCCGGCCCCGCGCCCTAAGATCTGCGCATGGCAGCGGAGACAGCGGACACCAGGACCACGGCAGGCTCCGCGGGCAAGTTCTGGGCGCCCGGCGACCGGATCCTCTGGCGGTACCGTGCCAACGCCGAGGACCGTGTGCACATCTGCCGGCCGGTGACGGTCGTCCGGGACACCGCGGACCTGCTCGCCGTCTGGGTGGCGCCGGGGACGGCGTGCGTCCGTCCCGTGCTCGCCGACGGCAGACCCCCGTACCTGGAGCCCCTGGCGACCCGCTACACCAAGCCGCGTACCACCAGTGTCGACGCCTGGTCCGGGACGGGTGTGCTGAAGCTGGCCCGGCCCGGCGAGCCCTGGTCGGTCTGGCTCTTCTGGGACCTCGACTGGAGGTTCAGGAACTGGTACGTGAATCTTGAGGAACCGCTCGCGCGCTGGGCCGGCGGGGTCGACTCCGAGGACCACTTCCTGGACATCGCCGTCTACCCGGACCGCAGTTGGGAGTGGAAGGACGAGGACGAGTTCGCCCAGGCGCAGCGGGTGGGCCTGATGTCAGCCGCCCGGGCCGAGGAGGTGCGGGCCGCCGGGCACGCGGCGGTCGAGCGGATCGAGGCGTGGGGCGCCCCGTTCGCCTCCGGCTGGGAGCACTGGCGGCCCGACCCCGCGTGGCCGGTGCCGGAGCTCCCGGACGACTGGGGGCGCACTCCGGCGCCCCTGCGGGCGTGAAGCGCTTGCCGTCGCCCCGCGGGGCAACCGTAGGATCGTCCTCCGCGCCCCCGTGCGCGTCGCCGACCGGCAACGCACCAAGCGCGACAGTGGAAGTGACAGACAGTCAGGCGTTACACAGGCAGCAGGCGGAAGGGCGGAGCGGTGAGCGGTGACCACATCCGGCGGGCCTACGACGGCTACGCCCCCGCGGGCCTGGACCGCAGCGGGCAGGCCGAGGCGTTCGACGCCATCGGCGACCGGTACGACGAGGCGTTCCCGCACAAGGAGGGCCAGCTGGCGTCCGGCGCCTGGCTCGCGGAGTCGCTGCCGGCCGGCTCCCGGATCCTCGACGTCGGCTGCGGCACCGGCCTCCCGACGGCCCGGCAGCTGGTGGAGGCCGGGCACGAGGTGGTGGGCGTCGACCTGTCCGCCGGGATGCTCGACCTGGCCCGCGCCCACGTCCCCGGGGCGGAGTTCCACCAGGCCGACCTGGCCGACCTGCGGGACGGGCGGCTGGGCACGTTCGACGGCGTGGCGGCCTTCTTCGCCCTGCTGATGCTGCCGCGCCCGGAGATACCCCACGCGCTGCGGATGCTGCACGGGCTGTTGAGGCCAGGGGGGCTGATGGCTCTCTCGATGGTGGAGGCGGACGTGGACGACTATGCGATACCGTTCCTCGGTAACACGATTCGGGTATCGGGTTACCTGCGCGACGAGTTGCGGGAGGTCGTCCGCGAGGCGGGGTTCGAGATCGTCGGGGAGAACTCGCTGGCCTACGCCCCGCTGAGCACGGACGTCCCGCCCGAGATCCAGCTCTTCCTCAATCTGCGACGCGCCGCCTGACCATGGTGCGCCCTGTGCGACCGGGCTCGACGCCCCGACGGATGGAACCCCACGCGTGACGGAGCAGACCGACTCCCACGGAGGACAGCGGAATGCCGCAGTCCGGCATAGCCCCGTGCCGACGCCCCCGCCGGCCCCCGCGCCGGCGCCCGCCTCGGCCGAAGCGCCACGCCCCCGCCCCGGCGGCACCGCCGGTGACGCCCCCGGCGACCGGCCCGACGACGGCCTGCCGCTGCCGCGCGGGGCGCGGCCCGTACGGCCCGTCGTGAGCGCCTCCGAGGCGGCGGGGCCGCCCGGCGGCACGGGACCCGCGGCCGGGCAGCACCCCGGCGGCAGCGGGGAGCGGCTGCGCTTCGTCGGCGCCGCCACCCGCCGGATCGCCCGCGGCATCGACCTGGACGAGATCGTGCTGGGCCTCTGCCGGGCCACCGTGCCGACCTTCGCCGACGCCATCCTCGTCTACCTCCGCGACCCGCTGCCGGTGGGCGACGAACGGCCCGTCGGCCCCGTCGTGCTGCGGCTGCGCCGCACCGACCGGCTCCCCGAGTACGCGCGCGGCATGGGCACGGACAGCGTCTGGCCGCCGGAGGCGCCCGGGGCGCCGGAGGGCGGGGCCCGCCCCGGCTCCCCCGGCCTGGGGCTGGAGCTCGCCGACGAGGCGGCCGAGCGCTGCGAGGTGCGGATAGGCGGGCCGCTCGCGGAGGTGCTGCGGGGTGTCCGGCCGGTCTTCGGGGACTCCTCGGCCGCGCGGGCGGCCCTGCCCGAACTGCTGGGCGAGGACCGGCACGTACCGCAGCGGCGGCGGACGATCCTGGCGCCGCTGCGCGGCCGCCGCCGGGTGATCGGCGCCGCCGTCTTCATCCGCCGCCCCGACCGGGCGGCGTTCGAGGGCGACGACCTGCTGGTGGCCGCGCAGCTCGCCACCCACACCGCGCTCGGCGTGGACAAGGCCGTGCTCTACGGCCGCGAGGTGTACATCGCGGACGAGCTCCAGCGCACCATGCTCCCCGACTCCCTCCCGCAGCCCACCGGCGTCCGGCTCGCCAGCCGCTACCTCCCGGCCGCGGAGACCGCCCGGGTGGGCGGCGACTGGTACGACGCGATCCCGCTGCCCGGCAACCGCATCGCGCTGGTCGTCGGCGACGTGATGGGCCACTCCATGACGTCCGCCGCGATCATGGGCCAGCTGCGGACCACCGCGCAGACCCTGGCGGGCCTCGACCTGCCGCCGCAGGAGGTGCTGCACCACCTCGACGAGCAGGCCCAGCGGCTGGGTTCGGACCGGATGGCGACCTGCCTCTACGCGGTCTACGACCCCGTCTCGCACCGCATCGTGATCGCCAACGCGGGCCACCCGCCGCCCATCATGCTGCACCGCGGCGGCCGCGCCGAGGTGCTGCGGGTGCCGCCGGGCGCGCCGATCGGCGTGGGCGGGGTGGACTTCGAGGCCGTCGAGCTGGACGCGCCCGCCGGGGCGACGCTGCTGCTCTACACGGACGGGCTCGTCGAATCGCGGATCCGTGACGTGTGGACGGGCATAGAGCAGCTTCGTGAGCGCCTCATCGACACCGCCCGCCTCACCGGCCCCAATCCGCCGCCGCTGGAGCCCCTGTGCGACGAGGTGCTGGGCATGCTCGGCCCGGGCGACCGGGACGACGACATCGCCCTGCTCGCCGCCCGCTTCGAGGGCATAGCCCCCAGCGACGTCGCGTACTGGTTCCTCGATCCGCGCCCGCAGACCGCCCGCCAGGCGCGCCGGCTGGCCCGCCGGGCGCTGGACCGCTGGGGTCTGACGGAGTTGACGGACGCGGTGGAGCTGCTGGTCAGCGAGGTGATCACCAACGCCGTCCGGTACGCGGAGCGGCCGATCACGCTGCGCCTGCTGCGGACGGACGTGCTCCGCTGCGAGGTCGGCGACGACGTGCCGCAACTGCCGCGGCTGCGGCAGGCCCGGCCGTCGGACGAGGGCGGACGCGGGCTGTACCTGGTGAACAAGCTGGCCCGGCGGTGGGGCGCGACCCGGCTGAGCACGGGGAAGGTGGTGTGGTTCGAGCTGGGGCTGCCGGGGCCGTCCGCTCAGGGGCACTGACCGCAGCGAACCGGCCAAGGTCGGACGGTGTGCGGGGACCGTGTTGCCGAACCCGCCGCGGGCGGAGTTGACTTGCCCGGTGCGGAGGGCGGCGAGGGCGCCGCCCTCACCTCGTCCGTTGCGGGAGGCGTCTTCCATGACCGAATCGGCGCACGGTACTCCGGAAACGAACACTCCTTACACCACGAACAACGTCGGCATCCCCGTGGAGAGCGACGAGCACTCGCTCACCATCGGTGACACCGGCCCCATCCTTCTCCAGGATCACTATCTGATCGAGAAGATGGCCCAGTTCAACCGCGAGCGGGTCCCCGAGCGAGTGGTCCACGCCAAGGGCGGCGGCGCCTACGGCACGTTCCGGGTGACCAACGACGTCAGCCAGTTCACCAAGGCGGCCGTCTTCCAGCCGGGGGCGACCGCCGAGACGCTGGTGCGGTTCTCGACGGTGGCGGGTGAGCAGGGATCGCCGGACACCTGGCGCGACCCACGCGGCTTCGCGGTCAAGTTCTATACGGAACAGGGCAACTACGATCTGGTCGGGAACAACACGCCCGTCTTCTTCGTCCGCGACCCGCAGAAGTTCCAGGACTTCATCCGCTCGCAGAAGCGCCGCCCCGACAACGGGCTGCGCGACAACGACATGCAGTGGGACTTCTGGACGCTCTCCCCCGAGTCGGCCCACATGGTCGCCTGGCTGATGGGCGACCGCGGCGTCCCGCGCACCTGGCGGCACATGAACGGCTACGGCTCGCACACCTACCTGTGGGTCAACGGCGGCGGTGAGAAGCACTGGGTCAAGTACCACTTCAAGTGCGACCAGGGCATCGAGTGCCTCACCCAGGAGGAGGCCGACCACCTGGCCGGCGAGGACCCGGACCGGCACCGCCGCGACCTCTGGCACGCGATCGACGCCGGGGACACCCCTTCGTGGACCCTGCACGTCCAGGTGATGCCCTTCGACGACGCCCCGGACTACCGCTTCAACCCCTTCGACCTCACCAAGGTGTGGCCGCACGGCGACTACCCGCTGATCGAGGTGGGGCGCCTCACCCTGGACCGCAACCCCGACGACTTCTTCGTCCACATCGAGCAGGCCGCCTTCGAGCCGTCCAACCTGGTCCCCGGCATCGGCCCGTCCCCCGACAAGATGCTCCTCGGCCGCCTCTTCTCCTACCCCGACGCCCACCGCTACCGCGTCGGCCCCAACTACACCCAGCTGCCGCCCAACCGCCCGCGCTCCAGCGTGAACTCTTACGCGAAGGACGGCCCGATGCGCTACGAGCCGTCGCGCACGGCCCGCCCGTACGCCCCCAACTCGTACGGCGGGCCGGCCGCCGACACCACCCGGTTCGGCGAGACCGCCGGCTGGCACGCCTCGGGCGACATGGTCCGCGAGGCGTACCGGCCGCACCGCGAGGACGACGACTGGGGCCAGGCCGGCACCCTCGTCCGCCAGGTCTACGACGACGCGGCCCGCGACCGCCTCGTCGCCACGGTCTCGGGCCACCTGCTGAACGGGGTGAGTGCGCCGGTGCTGAGCCGTGCGCTCCAGTACTGGCGCAACATCGACAAGGCGACCGGGGACCGCATCGCGGCGCGGGTGAACGGGGGCTGAGGCTTCTCCGGTTCCCGGGGCACGACGAAGGGCCGTTCCCCTCACCGTCGGGTGAGGGGAACGGCCCTTGCCGTACCAGGTCGGATCCGGAGCGCGGCTACGGCAGGTTCAGCCCGCCGTCGTCGCCGCCCGGGCCTCCCTGACCACCCGGTCCACCCGGGCCACCCGGGCCACCGGTGTCCGGCGGGGTGGGCCGGTCGGTGTGCGGCGGCTTCGTGGGCGGCTTCGGCAACTGCGTGTGCTTCGTCTCCTTGTCCGACGGCGTCGTCGGCTTGTTCGGCGTCGCCTTGGTCGGCGGCGGGGTGGACGGCGCGCGCGTGGCGGGCGGCGGGGTCGTCGGGGCCGTCGTCGCGGGGGGGCCGGTGGTGGCCGGCGGCGGGGCTTCCGCGGTGGCGGCGCCGTTCTTGGTGTCGAGGTCGAACTCGGCGGTCGGGTTGTCGCCGAGGGCCTCGGACATGTAGGCGTCCCAGATCTTCGCGGGGAAGCCACCACCGTTGACGCGGTCCTCGCCGCCGACTCCGTACAGCTTGGCGTGCTTGCCGTTGGGCTCCTCGCCGAAGACGCCGACCGTGGTAACCAGGTCCGGGGTGTAGGCCGCGAACCAGGCCGAACGGTCCTCGTCGGAGGTACCGGTCTTGCCGGCGATCTGGTAGCGGTCGCTCCGGACGACCTTGCCCGTACCGTCCTTCTGCACCACGCTCTTCAGGATCGCCGTGACACCGTCCGCGGCGCCCCGGGAGATCGCGTCGCCGCCGACCGCGCTGTCCAGGTCGATGTCCTGCCCGTTCCGGCTGATCGACTTGATGATGGTCGGCGTGACCTTCTTGCCGTGGCTGTCCAGCGAGGCGTAGGCCGCGGCCATGTGGAGCGGGCTCTGGCTCATGGCGCCGAGGGCCATGGAGGCGTGGGCGCCGAAGTCCCTGGCGTCGCCGTTCATGCCGAGGTCCGTCGCGGTCTTCTTGACCTTCTCCAGGCCGACGTCCACGGCCATCTGCGCGAAGACCGAGTTGACGGACTTCATCATCGACTCTTCGACGGTCTGCGGTCCGTAGGACTGCTGGTCCTCGTTCTCCGGGTGGTAGCCCGTCGGGCCGTTGGGGCCGACCACCATGCGCTCGTTGTCGCCGTTGTAGATGGTGTTGGCGTTGATCGGCTTGCCGTCCTGGGTCGTCGATCCGTTCTCCAGGGCGGAGGCGTAGATCAGCGGCTTGAACGTGGAGCCCGGCTGGTAGTCCTCACGGGTGGCGTTGGAGATCTGGTGTCCGACGAATTCCTTGCCGCCGTACATCGCCACGATGTGACCGGTCTTGGGGTCCACCGAGACGGCGCCCGGCTGGACGTTGTTGTCCACCTTGCGGGTCTTGGGGCTCAGCTTGTCCCAGAGCTCGGTCTTGACCGCGTTCTCCAGCTGCTTCTGCTTCTTCTGGTCGATGCTCAGCGTGATGGTGTAACCACCGGCACCGATGTCCATGTTCTTCTTCTTGAGGATGTCCGAAGCCTGGTCCTGGGCCAGCTTGTAGAAATACCCGTCCTGGCCCTTGAGTCCGACGACCGGCTTGGGCTTCTTCACGTCGGGGAACTGCATCGTCTGGCGCTTGTCCTTCGCCAGCCAGTTCTTCTCGACCATCTTGTCGAGGACGTAGTTCCAGCGCTGTTTGGCGAGCTTCTTGCCCGTCTCGGTCCCCGTGACGACGTCGTACTGGCTCGGCGCCTGGAGCAGGGCGGCGAGGTAAGCGGACTCCTCGACGGTGAGCTTGTCGAGGTCCTTGTTGAAGTACGCGTGCGAAGCGGCCTGGATGCCATAGGAGTTGCGGCCGAAGTAGCTCGTGTTCAGATAGCCCTCAAGGATCTGCTCCTTGGACTTCTTGTTCTTGAGCTTGAGCGAGATGATGAGCTCGGTGACCTTGCGGCTGACGGTCTGTCGCTGGTCGAGATAGTAGTTCTTGACGTACTGCTGGGTGATCGTCGAACCACCCTGCTTGCCCTCGCCCATGACCGTTTTGAGGATGCCGCGCGTGGTGCCCATCAGGTCCACACCCGAGTCGTCCCAGAAGTCCTTGTTCTCCGCCGCGATGACGGCGTTCTGGACGTTCTTCGGAATCTTCGAGAAGTCGACCATCTCGCGGTTGAACTCGCCGTCCCGCTTGATGACCCTGCCGTCGGGCATCTTGTAGACCGTGGCCTGCGCCATCGCGGCGTGCTTGCCGTCGGTCGGCACGTCCACGTAGAGGTACAGCGCCACGAAGGCGCCCACACCCAGGGCTATCAGCCCGAAGAAGTAGGCGAGCAGCTTCTTCCAGGTGAAAAAGCGGCGTATACCGGTCTTTTTGGGCTTTTTGCCCTTGGCGCTGCGGGCACTGCCCTTCTGCGCCCGTCGTGCTTCGGCTCGACCCATCTCTCCCGTAGCTCCACTCTGTCCGCCCCCAACCAGCTCACGAAGCTAACACCGCAAGTGTGACCAAAGGCCCATCGATCAAGGGTTTGGCGCACGTGACATATAGCACCCCGGGGGACGGAACCCGGGTGCGGCGCGATGCGGGAAACCGTACAGGGCGATAAACTGATATCAGATTGCTAGACACCTTCCAGGGGGACAGTCATGCCCGAAGCACCGCTCGACGCCACCGCCGCACTCCCGGCCGGGACGCCCGCGCCGCCCGTCCGCGAGTTCCCGGCCAAGGACATCGGGGGCGGACTCGCCCTCCTGCTGGGGCTACTGGGGCTACTGGCCGGGGTGGGACTGATCGTCCTGGGCGCCGGGTTCGGGGCGGACGGCAACAAGGGCGCGGCCGGCGGACTCGTCGCCACGGGGGTGGTCGTCGGACTCGGCGCGATCATCGCCATGTGCGGGCTGAACACCATCGCCCCCGGCGAGACCCGCGTCGTCCAGCTCTTCGGCCGCTACCGCGGCACGATCCGCACCGAGGGCCTGCGCTGGGTCAACCCGTTCACCAGCCGGGAGAAGATCTCCACCCGGGTGCGCAACCACGAGACGGCCGTCATGAAGGTCAACGACGCCTACGGCAACCCGATCGAGCTGGCGGCGGTCGTGGTGTGGCAGGTCGATGACACCGCGCAGGCGCGGTTCGCGGTCGAGGACTTCCAGGAGTTCGTGGCCGTCCAGACCGAGGCGGCCGTCCGGCACATCGCCATCGAGTACCCCTACGACGCCCACGACGAGGCGGCGCTGTCACTGCGCGGCAACGCCGAGGAGATCACCGAGAAGCTGGCCGTCGAGCTGCACGCCCGGGTCGCGGCGGCGGGCGTCCGGATCGTCGAGTCGCGGTTCACGCACCTCGCCTACGCCCCGGAGATCGCCTCCGCGATGCTCCAGCGGCAGCAGGCCGGCGCGGTCGTGGCCGCCCGGCAGATGATCGTCGAGGGCGCGGTCGGCATGGTCGAGCAGGCCCTGGCCCGCATCAACGAGCAGGGCATCGTGGAGCTGGACGAGGAGCGGAAGGCGGCGATGGTCAGCAACCTGATGGTGGTGCTGTGCGGGGACCGGGCCGCACAGCCCGTCCTCAACACCGGCACCCTGTACCAGTGACGGACGACCTGCCACCGCGAGGACGGCCGCGGCAGCGCAAGCAGGTGCTGCTGCGGCTCGACCCCCTGGTCCACGACGCGCTCTCGCGCTGGGCCGCCGAGGAACTGCGCAGCGCCAACGCGCAGATCGAGTTCCTGCTGCGCAAGGCCCTGGCCGAGGCCGGCCGGCTGCCCCGGAACGTCGCCGCGATCCGCCGGCCCGGGCGCCCGGCCGCGTCGGAGGAGGGACCGGAGGAACCCCGGGAGGAAAACCGGGGAGAGCGGGGAACCGAATCCGGTGGCTAGGCGTCCGGTTCGACGGAGGCTGTGCCCGCCTCCGGGGGCCGTACCCGCCGCACCGGCCGCACGCCGCGTCTATACACCCAAGGTATAGACCTGTAGTACAGTCGCGGCATGTCGATCGGACACACGCTGCTCGGCCTGCTGGAGTCCGGCCCCCGGCACGGATACGACCTGAAGCGGGCCTTCGACGCCCACTTCGGCCACGACCGGCCGCTGCACTACGGCCAGGTGTACGCGACGATGTCCCGGCTGCTGAAGAACGGGCTCGTCGAGGTCGACGGGATCGAGCAGGGCGGTGGCCCGGACCGCAAGTGCTACGCGATCACGGAGGCCGGCGCCGCCGACGTCGGCCGCTGGCTCGCCCGGCCCGAGAAGCCCGAGCCGTACCTCCAGTCGACCCTCTACACCAAAATCGTCCTCGCCCTGCTGACCGGGCGGGACGCGACCGGGCTGCTCGACGCCCAGCGGGCGGAGCACCTGCGGATGATGCGCGGGCTCACCGAGCGCAAGCGCTCCGGAGACCTGGCCGACCAGCTGATCTGCGACCACGCCCTGTTCCACCTCGAAGCCGACCTGCGGTGGCTGGAAGTCACTGCCACCCGGCTCGGCCGGCTCGCCGAGGCGGTGGGCGCTTGATACCCGCCGGCTCCCTGCTGAGCGCCGTCGGCCTGCGCAAGTCCTACGGGCCGACGCGCGCCCTCGACGGCGCCGACTTCTCCGTCCACCCGGGCGAGGTCGTCGCCGTCATGGGACCCTCCGGCTCCGGCAAGTCCACGCTGCTGCACTGCCTGGCCGGCATCCTGCGGCCGGACGAGGGCGTCGTCACCTACGACGGCCGGTGTCTGACGGACCTGCCGGACGCCGAGCGGAGCGCCCTGCGGCGCGGGGAATTCGGCTTCGTCTTCCAGTTCGGCCGCCTGGTACCGGAGCTGACCTGCGTGGAGAACGCGGCCCTGCCGCTCCGACTGGCCGGCCTGCGCCGCAAGGAGGCCGAGGCCAGGGCCCTGCACTGGCTGGAGCGGCTGGACGTCGCCGACACCCGCGACCAGCGCCCCGGCGAGGTGTCCGGCGGCCAGGGCCAGCGCGTCGCCGTCGCCCGCGCGCTCGTCACCACGCCCCGTGTGATCTTCGCGGACGAGCCGACCGGCGCCCTCGACTCCCTCAACGGCGAGCGGGTGATGGAGCTCCTCACCGCCGCCGCCCGGGAGACGCGCGCGGCCGTCGTCCTCGTCACCCACGAGTCGCGGGTCGCCGCGTACTCCGACCGCGAGGTCATCGTCCGCGACGGCAGGGCGCGGGACATGACGGGGGTGCTGTGACGGGCGGGGACGTCCGCGCGGTGGGCCCGGAGGCGTATGACGACGAGCACCCGCGCGACGTACGCCCCGCGCCCCTCGGCGACGACCGCACCCCGCCCCGTGCCTCCCGTCCCACCGGCCCCCAGGGCCCCGCCCGTTGGCTCCGCGACCTGTGCTTCGGCGCCCGGTACGCCGTCGCCGGCGGCCGGGAAGGGCTGCTGCGGACCGCGCTCACGGCGGTGGGCGTCGGGCTCGGGGTGGCCGTGCTGCTGCTCGTCGCGTCCGTTCCCCCGACGCTCGCGGACCGGCACGCCCGGGAGACGGCCCGCTCCGTCGGCGTCACCGGCGAGTTCCGCGACCCGGCCGAGCGGGACGCCCGGCGCGGCCCGGACACCCTGCTCTACCAGGAGGTCCACACCGACTTCCGCGACAAGCCCGTCACCGGCGGGCTGCTGAGCGCGGACGGCCCCGACGCACCCCGCCCGCCGGGCGTGGACCGGCTCCCGGAGCCCGGCGAGATGGTCGTCTCCCCCGCGCTCGCCGCGCTGCTGGCGTCCGACCGGGGGGCGCTGCTCCGCGACCGGTTCGCCGCCTACCGGACGGTCGGGACCATCGGCGACGCGGGGCTCGTCGGCCCCGACGAACTCCTCTATTACGCGGGCAGCGACCGCATCGGCCCGGCGACCGGCGCCAAGCGCGTCGAACGGTTCGGTTACGACGAGCCGGACGTGCCGATGGACCCGGTCCTCATCGTCCTCACCGTCCTCGCCTGTGTGGTGCTGCTGACACCGGTCGCCGTCTTCATCGGCACCTCAGTACGGTTCGGCGGCGCGGGCCGCGACCGCAGGCTGGCCACGCTCCGGCTGATCGGCGCCGACCTGCGGATGGTCCGGCGGATCGCGGCGGGCGAGGCGCTGACCGGCGCGGTGCTCGGACTGGGCGCCGGCGCGGCCCTCTTCCTGTCGCTGCGCGAGTACGCCCGCGACCTCACCGTCCGCGACACCGGGATCTTCCCGTCCGACGTCATGCCGGCGCCCTGGGCGCTGGCACTGATCGCCGTCTCCGTGCCGGCGTGCGCGGTCGCGGTCACCCTGTTCACCCTGCGCGGCATCGCCGTCGAACCGCTGGGAGTCGTACGCGGCACGGCGCCCCGGCGGCGCCGGCTGTGGTGGCGGCTGCTGGTCCCGGCGCTGGGCGCCGCCCTGCTGACCCCGGCGTTCGGCCGGGCGGCCGGGGAGCTGCCGGGCGTGCCGATGGACGCCTGGCAGGTGGCCACCGGCGCCGCGCTGTTGCTGTTGGGCGTCACGGCGCTGCTGCCGTGGGCCGTCGAGGCGTTCGTCGCCCGGCTGCGCGGCGGGCCGCCATCCTGGCAGCTGGCCGTGCGCCGGCTCCAGTTGAACAGCGGCCCGGCGGCCAGGGCGATCAGCGGCATCACCGTCGCGGTGGCCGGGGCCATCGCCGTGCAGACGGTCTTCACGGGTGTGCGCGGTGAATTCGACACGTCCCCCGAGGCCCTCGCGACCCACTCGCAACTCACCGGCTCGCACGTGGTCGGCTCCCCACGGCAGGTGCACGACTGGGTCGACCGGCTGCGGCGCACCGAGGGCGTGCGGGCCGCCTCCGGCTTCGTGGAGCGCTACATCGAGAAGGACGGCGCGTCCGGCCTGGTCACCAGCGTCGTCATCGGCGACTGCGCCACCCTCGCCGAGCTCGCCGACATCGGCCCCTGCCGGGACGGCGACGTCTTCCTCGGCCGTTCCGGGGAGGACGGCCACGCCGAGGCGTTCGGGCCCGGCACCAAGGTCGTCGCCGACCCGTACTCGGAGGGCTCGACGCGTCCGTACCGGTGGACGGTCCCCGACTCCGCGCGCGTGGTCCGCACCCGGCCCGGCCCGACGGGCGAACACCCCGACGGCGTCCTGGCCACCCCCTCGGCCGTCGACGCCTTCGCCCTCCCCGACGCCAGGACCCGGCTGGCCGTCCGGACCGAGCCGGGCGACCCCGACGCCATCGAGCGGGTCCGCAACACCGCGGCCGGCATCGACCCCACCCTGCGCATCGAGCGGCGGGGCGGCGTGGTCAAGGACGACAACTACCCGCTGGTCCACCGTGGCCTGCTGCTGGGCGCCGCGGGCATGCTGGCCCTGATCGGCGCGAGCATGCTCGTCACCACGCTGGAGCAGCTTCGCGAACGGCGGCGCATGCTGGCCGCCCTCGTCGCCGTCGGCACGCCCCGCCGCACCCTGGCCTGGTCGGTGCTGTGGCAGACGGCGATCCCGGTGCTGCTGGGCATGACCGTCGCCGTGGCCGGCGGCCTGGGTCTGGGCTGGGCCGTCCTGCGGCTGACGGACGCGCGGGTCGCGGACTGGTGGGCGTTCCTGCCGGTGACCGGCGCGGGCATGGGCCTCATCGCCATCGTCACCCTCGCCACGCTGCCGGCGCTGCTCCGGATGACGCGGCCGGAGGGGCTGCGGACGGAGTAGCGGGGGCTTGTGCCACAGGTCAGGTGGGGTTCGGGGGTGCTGTCCCCCCTGCGGGTGAACACCTGTGCAAGGGATCGGAAGGGCTGTACCGGCCTACGATGATGGTCTCGACACCGGACGTCAGGAGGCACCTCATGTCCGCAGCACCAGTAGAGCCTTACGGCCACCACGTCCGAAAGCCGCATTCGCTTCTGGACGCGGCCGGGGAGATCTCCGAGCGTTTCCCCGGTTACCGTGTCGAGATCTTCGGGGGAGAGATCCACGTGGCACCACCCGCGGACGGGCAGCATGGCGAGGTCCTGACCGACGTCATGCTGGCCATGGCCGCGCTGCACCGCGGCGAGAGCAGGCTGATCCAGGCCGTGGGCATGTGGCTGCCTACGGGGAGGACGACTATGTAATTCCCGACCTCGCCCTGGTCGACGCCGACTACGCCGAGCATCGGCTGCGGTACAACTGCTACGACCCCGCAGTCTTCCGCTTGGTCCTGGAGGTCACCTCGTCCAACCACAGGACGGATCTGCGGGACAAGGCCGCCCTCTACGCCGAGGTGGGCGTGCCGGTCTATGTCATCGTCGATCGCCGCCACCAGCGTGTCCACGTCCTCACCGAGCCGAAGGATGGCGAGTACCGGCACACCGTCCACGCTCCGGGCAGCACCTTCACGCTCCCGGAGTCCGTGGGGGCGGAGGTGGAGCTGTCCGTGGACACGCTGCTGCAGTTGAAGCCCTCGGGGGCCGTCGGCTGAGGGCCGGGTCCGGGGGACCGCTCAACCCACGATGCGCACCGGCAACGAGCTCAGCGCGTCCCGCAGCGCGTCCGCGAACTCCTCGAACTCGCTCTGCCGCGCCGCGCCCGAGCGCATGGCCAGGGCGATCCGGCGGGAGGGCGGGGGCGCGGCGAAGCAGCTGGTGGCGAGGCGGTCGCTGCGGGCGGCCTCGACGCGGACGGCCGTCCGGGGCAGCAGCGTGACGCCGAGCCCGCCGCCGACCAGCTGGACCAGTGTCGACAGGCCGGACGCGCTGGTGGCCACGGGTGCGCCGGGAGCGCGGCCGGCCTCGCGGCAGACGTCGAAAACCTGGTCGCGCAGGCAGTGGCCCTCGTCCAGGAGCAGCAGGTCCAGCTCACGCAGCGCGCTGCGCGGGAGGTCGGAGCGCCCGGCCAGTTCGTGGTCGCAGGGTGTGACCAGGACGAAGTCCTCGTCGAACAGCGGCATTTCGGTGATCCCGGGGGCGCCGAGCGGGACCGCGAGCAGCAGCAGGTCCAGCCGGCCCTGGGTGAGGCCGTCGAGGAGGGACGAGGTCTGCTCCTCGTGCACCTGGAGGTCCAGGTCGGGATAGACCTCCCGGACCAGCCGGAGCACGGTGGGCAGCAGATACGGCGCCACGGTGGGGATGACACCCAGCCGCAGCACGCCGGTGAAGGGCGCCCGCGCGGCCTCGGCCTCCTCCATGAAGTCGCCGACGGCGTCCAGCACCGTCCGGGCCCGCGCGGCCAGCCGTTCACCCGCCGGGCTGAGCAGCACTCTCCGCGTCGTACGCTCGAAGAGCTGAATTCCGAGCGACTCCTCCAGGGCCGAGACGGCGCCGGACAGGGCGGGCTGGCTCATCGAGATGGCCGTGGCGGCGTCCCGGAAGTGCAGGTGCTCGGCGACCGCCGCGAACGCCCTGAGCTGGGCCAGGCTGGGCTGGCGGGGTCGGCCGGACGACGCCTTCGCCCCACCCGGGCGGGTGGCCGGCTCCTGGGACTCGGCGCCCCGGGCGGCCCGGTTCCGCGCTATGGACGACTCCATCGATAACCACCTCCGATCAACACCAATCAGTCTAACTATTTCCGCTATCAATGCCTCCTGTGGCAGGGTGGATCACGTCCAACCCCGCAGAAAGTCCGCAACCAGGGACTTTCTTCGCTGCAAGGAGAGCGCGTGCTCACTGTCGGTGACAAGTTCCCCGAGTTCGACCTGACCGCCTGTGTGGACCTCGACGCGGACAAGGCTTTCGCGCAGATCGACCACAAGACCTACGAGGGCAAGTGGAAGGTCGTCTTCTTCTGGCCGAAGGACTTCACCTTCGTCTGCCCGACCGAGATCGCCGCGTTCGGCAAGCTGAACGACGAGTTCGCCGACCGCGACGCCCAGATCCTCGGCGTCTCCGGTGACTCGGAGTTCGTCCACCACGCCTGGCGCAAGGACCACGCCGACCTGCGTGACCTGCCCTTCCCGATGCTGGCCGACGCCAAGCACGAGCTGATGCGCGCGTGCGGCGTCGAGGGCGAGGACGGCTACGCCCAGCGCGCCGTCTTCATCGTCGACCAGAACAACGAGATCCAGTTCGTCATGGTGACCGCCGGCTCCGTCGGCCGTAACCCCAAGGAGGTCCTGCGGGTCCTCGACGCGCTGCAGACCGACGAGCTGTGCCCCTGCAACTGGAGCAAGGGCGACGAGACCCTCGACCCGGTCGCGCTCCTCTCGGGCGAGTGAGCTGATTCCTCATGGCTCTCGATGAACTGAAGTCCGCCATACCGGACTACGCCAAGGACCTGAAGCTGAACCTCGGCTCGGTCATCGGCAACTCCGACCTTCCGCAGCAGCAGCTGTGGGGCACCGTCCTCGCCTGCGCGATCGCGACCCGCTCGCCGATCGTCCTGCGCGAGCTGGAGCCCGAGGCGAAGGCGAACCTGTCCCCGGAGGCGTACACCGCCGCCAAGGCCGCCGCCGCCATCATGGCGATGAACAACGTCTACTACCGCACCCGGCACCTGCTGTCGGACCCGGAGTACGGCAACCTGCGCGCGGGTCTGCGGATGAACGTCATCGGCAACCCGGGCGTGGAGAAGGTCGACTTCGAGCTGTGGTCCCTGGCCGTCTCCGCCATCAACGGCTGCGGCATGTGCCTCGACTCGCACGAGCAGGTGCTGCGCAAGGCCGGTGTGGCCCGCGAGACCATCCAGGAGGCGTTCAAGATCGCCTCCGTGCTCCAGGCCGTCGGCGCCACGCTCGACGCCGAGGCCGTTCTCAACGGCTGAGCACACCCCGTAGTACGCACGGCGGCCCGCCGACCTCCCCGGTCGGCGGGCCGCCGTCGTCATGTCCGGGCCGTTGTCACGGCCTCCGTCTTTGCGTCCGAGCCGTGGGGCCACGGCCGCCGTCGCCGTGTCCGGGCCGTGGCCACGGCCGCCCTCGCGCCCGGGGCCGGTTCACTCCAGGCGTTCGCCCGGGACCTCGCCTCGGGAGTACGCCTTCAGGTATCCGACGACCGTATTGGTCACCGCCACCAGCGGCACCGCCACCACCGCGCCGCCGATCCCGGCGATCATCGAGCCGGCCGCCACGGAGAGCACCACCGCCAGCGGATGGACGCGGACCGCCCGGCCGAGGATGAACGGCTGGAGGACGTGGCCCTCTATCTGCTGCACGGCCAGCACGACCACCAGCACCATCGTCGCCGTGAAGACGCCCTGGGTGACCAGCGCCACCACGACCGCCAGCGCGCCGGAGACGACGGCGCCGACGAGCGGGATGAAGGCGAAGAGGAAGATGAAGACGGCCAGCGGCACGGCCATCGGCACCTTGAGGAAGTAGAGGCCGATGCCGATGCAGATCGCGTCGATCATGGCCACTATCACCGTGCCCCGCACATACGCGGTGAGGGTCGCCCACGCACGCGGCCCCGCCCCGGCGACACCCTCGCGGGCCGCGCTCGGAACGAGCCTGAGCACCCAGCGCCAGATCCTCGGCCCGTCGTAGAGCAGGAAGAGGGTGGTGAACATCGCCAGGATGATGCCGGTCAGGGTCTCGATGATGACCTGAACGCCCTGTATGCCCGCCGAGGTGATCTCGTCCGTGTTGGACCGGAGCGCCTTGGTGAGGTTGTCGGTGATGTTGTCTATCTGGTCCTGTGTGACATGGAACGGGCTGGTCCGCAGCCATTCCTTCAGGTCGTGGAGGCCCGTTTCCAGCTTCCCGGACAGGTCGTCGGCGTTGTCCATCACCTGCCAGACCACGAACCAGCCGACCAGCCCCATGATCACGAAGCCCGAGATGAAGGTCAGGGCCGCCGCGAGCCCCCTGGGCAGACCCCGCCGGACGAGCGTGGCGACGGTCGGCTGGAGCAGCGCCGTGATCAGCAGACCGGCGACGAATGCCAGCACCACCAGCTGCACCGCGCTGATCACGCGCATCAGCACCCACACCGTGCCCGCGAGCACCAGCAGTCGCCAGCCGGCCTCGGCGGCGACGCGCACGCCCCACGGCACGG
The DNA here is from genome assembly GCF_050937075.1 of Streptomyces sp. CA-181903. Taxonomy (NCBI): domain Bacteria; kingdom Bacillati; phylum Actinomycetota; class Actinomycetes; order Kitasatosporales; family Streptomycetaceae; genus Streptomyces; species Streptomyces sp. CA-181903. The sequence continues at coordinate 4,774,890 of NZ_JBNJLY010000001.1, read as the reverse complement.
CGGCGACGGGGTCGGGGCGCGGCGGTTCGGCGAGGACGGCCGCGGCGGAGGGGGCGGGGTGCGCTCGGCGGGGGCCGGTGCCGTGGTGGGGTCGGTTTCGGATGCGGCGGCGGACGGTTCAGCGGATTCGGCGGTTCCCCCGACTTCGGTGGCCCCGGATTGGGAGGGCTCGGCGGGTTCGGACGCGGCGGGTCCGCCGGGTCCGGGCGCGGGTGGTCTCCCGTCCGTCGGTCCGCGGACCGGTCGCTCGGGGGCGGGGTCGCCGGCCGGCGGCTGGGCCCAGGCGGGCACGCCGTCCGGGTCGGTGCGCGCCTTGCGCTCTTCCAGCCGGTGGGAGAGCCGCGTCAGGCCCGAGCCGATACTGCCGAGCCATTGTGGCAATCTGGACATTTCTCTTCCTCTACCCCCACATCCCCCGCGGCCATCCGGCATGAACGTTACCTGGGCCCCACAGGTCGGAGACGAAAGGTTTCCGCCCGTGAGGCCCGCGTTCCCTCCGGAAGACCCACAAAGCCCCCGACCGGTTGAGGTCGGGGGCTCGTGGAAGCGTAGCGCGGCGCGCGCCGGAGAGCCTGATACCGGCCGGAGGGCCTAGTACCAGTTGTTGGCCTGCCAGAAGGACCACGCACCACACGGGCTGTGGTACCGCTCGTTCATGTAGCTGAGGCCCCACTTGATCTGGGTGGCCGGGTTGGTCCGCCAGTCGGCGCCCGCGGAGGACATCTTCTCGCCGGGGAGCGCCTGGGGGAGGCCGTAGGCACCGGTGGAGGCGTTGGTGGCCGTGTAGTCCCAGCTGCTCTCGTTGTTCACGATGTTGCTGAAGCACTGGAACTGGTCGGCGGGGACGATCTGCCGGGCTATCGCCTGGATCTCGGCGGTGCTGTAGGAGCCCTTGACCGGGATGTCGACGGAGTCGCGGGTGGCCGAACGGCTCGCGACGTCGTCCTTCTCCTTCTCCCGCTCCTTCTCCGCCTTCTCCTTGGCCTTCTCCTCCGCCTCCTTCTTGGCGGCGGCCTCGGCGGCTTCCTTCTTGGCGCTGGCCTCCTCGGCGGCCTGCTTGCGGGCGGCCTCCTCGGCTTCCTTCTTGGCGATCGTCTGGGCCACGCCGACCTGGGTGTCCGCCTGCTCCGTCAGCGAGGCGGTCTGGACGGCGTTCTGCCCGTCGGGAAGTTCCGCGAGGAGCGTGGTGTCGGCCGCGGCGGCCTGCACTCCGCCGGTCGTCGTCTTACCCTGCTCGTCGCCCTGGGCGACGCCCACGACGGCGCCGACGGTGGTGACCGCGGTGGCGGAGGCCACGGCGAATCCCCGGACCGAGATCCGGCTCACACGCATTCCTTCCAGCATCGCCCGCGCACATGACCCTCGCGGACGCGATCGCGCCCCTGACGCTGGCCTCTGCTGGTACGGAACCGCGGCATCGCGGGACCGGCCGGTCACTGGAGGCACTGGCCCGGGGGACCGCCGATGAACCTCCTGGTACAGGGGGTCCGCGGGATGCCCGGGCGGCACACGGCGACACTGTTCAATTGGTGGTGAACCACGCACTCCCTGGGGAGCCCGAGGAGCAAGTGCCGTATGCGGGGCCTGACAGGAACCAGACTCTGCCCGACGCGCATGCTCGGAGGCAATTCCGCGTTGCGTGGGAAACGTCACATCATGTTCGGCGCACCGGAATTCCGGGAACGGCGGCGCGACAGCACAACGCGCGGCTAAGCTCCCAAGCTTTGCCGCGCGTTGTCACTGGGCGTTGTTACCGAATGTTGTTACCGGGTGTGGTCACCGGACGTTGCCGGGCAGGCCGCGTCCGGCTCCCCGTCAGATACGCCCGTCCTCCAGCATCTCCGTGACCAGCGCCGCGATCGGCGACCGCTCCGAACGCGTCAGGGTCACATGCGAGAACAACGGGTGCCCCTTCAGCTTCTCCACCACCGCCGCCACCCCGTCGTACCGCCCGACCCGCAGGTTGTCGCGCTGCGCCACGTCATGGGTGAGGACGACACGGGAGTTGGCGCCGATGCGGGAAAGCACGGTGAGCAGTACGTTGCGCTCCAGCGACTGGGCCTCGTCCACGACGACGAACGCGTCGTGCAGCGACCGGCCGCGGATGTGCGTCAGCGGCAGCACCTCCAGCATCCCGCGCCCCACGACCTCCTCGATCACCTCGGCCGTGGTCACCGCCGAGAGCGTGTCGAAGACCGCCTGGGCCCAAGGGCTCATCTTCTCCGACTCGCTGCCGGGCAGATAGCCCAACTCCTGACCCCCGACCGCGTACAACGGACGGAACACCATCACCTTCCGGTGCTGCCGTCGCTCCAGCACCGCCTCCAGGCCGGCGCAGAGCGCCAGCGCCGACTTGCCCGTACCGGCCCGGCCGCCCAGCGAGACGATCCCCACCTCGGGGTCGAGCAGCAGGTCCAGCGCGACGCGCTGCTCGGCGCTGCGTCCGTGGATGCCGAACGCCTCCCGGTCGCCGCGGACCAGGCGCACCGCGCCGTCGGCCGTCACCCGGCCCAGCGCCTTGCCCCGCTCCGACTGGAGCACCAGGCCGGTGTGGACGGGCAGTTCGACCGCTTCCGGGACGTATGTCCGTTCGGCGGCGAACAGTTCGTCCACCTGTTCGGCGGTGACGGACAGCTCGGCCATCCCCGTCCAGCCCGAGTCGGTGATGGCCAGCTCCGCCCGGTACTCCTCGGCCAGCAGGCCCACCGACGACGCCTTGATGCGCAGCGGCAGGTCCTTGGAGACCACCGTGACGTCGTACCCCTCCGCCTGGAGGTTGCGGGCGACCGCGAGGATGCGCGAGTCGTTGTCCCCCAGGCGGAAGCCGACCGGGAGTATGGCCGGATCGGAGTGGTTCAGCTCGACCCGCAGGCTGCCGCCGAGGTCCCCGATGGGGATCGGCGCGTCGAGCCGGCCGAACTGCACCCGGTACTCGTCCAGTCGGCGCAGCGCCTTCCGCGCGAAGTAACCGAGCTCCGGATGGTGCCTCTTGGCCTCCAACTCCGTGACCACCACGACGGGCAGCACCACCTCGTGCTCCTCGAAGCGGCACATGGCGCCTGGATCCGCCAGCAGGACGCTGGTGTCGAGGACATAGGTGCGCCGGTCGTTCTCACGGCGCTTCTTGCTGGTCACCACGGGTGCACGAACCCCCTCGGGGAGAGGTCTGGACGCGACCTGGGTCGCGGGGAAGGGGCCGGGTCAACGCCCTTCGAGGGCCGGTCGACGGCCCTCCACGTCCTCCGCGCGGCCCGCAGGGGCGGCAGGATCCGCCTGCACCGCTCAGCCGTCGCGGGCTTCGTCCGTCGCAAAGGGCCTCCCGGGCGGGCGGCCCCATGCCGCCCGCTGGCAGAGCGACGGTCATAGGGGCGACCGTCGGCCTGTGGGGGATATTCCCGCCGAAGCGCTTGACCATGCAACGGCATATGCGACGAGCAGGTGAACGACCGATCACCGGACCGCTACGGCGGCCCGGGCGGCAACGCTGTGACATCGGTCAATCGCCCAGCGCACATGCGGGGCAAGGGTCGTGACGACCCGTACGGCTGACTCGCGGGGGCCCGCGCCCGGCACGTCCGTTCAGTATCCGTAACGCCGGTGGCGCGCCGCATAATCACGCAGTGCGCGGAGGAAGTCGACCTTGCGGAAGGCCGGCCAGAAAACCTCGCAGAAGTAGTACTCGGAATGCGCGCTCTGCCAGAGCATGAAGCCGGACAGCCGCTGCTCGCCGCTGGTCCGGATGATGAGGTCCGGATCGGGCTGGCCGCGCGTGTAGAGGTGCTTGGTGATGTGGTCGATGTCGACGGACTCGGCCAGTTCCTCGAAGGACGTGCCGTTCTCGGCGGCTTCCAGGATCAGGGAACGGACGGCGTCCGCGATTTCCTGCCGGCCGCCGTAACCGACGGCCACGTTGACGAGTATTCCCCTGACGTCGAGCGTGGCCTGCTCGGCCTCTTTCAGGACGGTCTGCGTTTCGGCCGGGAGCAGGTCGAGCTGGCCCACGTGGTGGACGCGCCAGCGGCCGTCCGCCGCCAGCCCGCGGACCGTGTTCTCGATGATGCCGAGGAGCGGCTTCAGCTCCTTCGCCGGGCGGTCCAGGTTGTCCGTCGACAGCATCCAGAGGGTGACGACCTCGACGTCCGTCTCGGCGCACCAGCCCAGGAGCTCCCGGATCTTGTCCGCGCCGGCCTGGTGGCCCTGCTCCGGGGTCCGCCCGTCGGCCCGGGCCCAGCGGCGGTTGCCGTCCAGGATGACGCCGATGTGCTTGGGCACCTGGGCGTGATCGAGGCGGCCTTCCACCCGGTGTGCGTAGAGCCTGTACACCAGGTCGCGCAACTTCACGTTTCCAGCCCCTCCATGCCACTGCGGTTCCCCGCCACTGCGGGCACCCGAGGGCGCCACATTACTGCCAGCGTGTCGCGAGGACCCAACTCGGCCGGTCACCGGGCCGTGATAGTCAGTGGCGACATGACCGATTCGCACTACCGCGCGGCTGAAACTCGCTACGACTCCATGGAGTACCGGCGAAGCGGCCGCAGCGGGCTCAAACTGCCCGCCATCTCCCTCGGACTGTGGCACAACTTCGGGGACGACCGCACCCTGACCTCGCAGCGCGCCATTCTCCGGCGCGCCTTCGACCTGGGCATCACCCACTTCGATCTGGCCAACAACTACGGGCCGCCGCCCGGTTCCGCCGAGCTGAACTTCGGCAAGCTCTTCGCCCAGGACTTCCGGCCCTACCGCGACGAACTGCTCATCTCCACCAAGGCCGGCTATCTGATGCACCCCGGCCCGTACGGCGAATGGGGTTCGCGGAAATACCTGCTCTCGTCCCTCGACGCGTCACTGGTCCGAATGGGTGTCGATTACGTCGATATCTTCTACTCGCACCGCTTCGACCCGCACACCCCGCTGGAGGAGACGATGGGCGCCCTCGCGTCCGCCGTCCGGCAGGGGAAGGCGCTCTACGCCGGCGTCTCGTCGTACACGGCGGAGCAGACCAGGGAAGCCGCGCGCCTGCTGCGCGAGATGGGCGTGCCCGCGCTGATCCACCAGCCCTCCTACTCCATGATCAACCGCTGGACGGAGGACGACGGGCTGCTCGACGCCCTGGAGGACGAGGGCATGGGCTGCATCTCGTTCGCGCCGCTGGCCCAGGGGCTGCTCACGGACAAGTACCTGGGCGGAGAGGTCCCGGCCGGATCGCGGGCCGCCAAGGGGACGTCGCTGGACGCGGGGCTGCTCACCGAGGACATGCTGCGCCGGCTGCGCGGCCTGGACGGGATCGCGCGGCGCCGGGGACAGTCCCTGGCGCAGCTGGCGCTGCGCTGGGTGCTGCGGGACGAGCGGATGACCTCCGCGCTGATCGGCGCCTCCAGCGTGGGACAGCTGGAGGCGAATGTGGCGGCGCTGGAGGGACCGGAATTGACCGGGGAAGAACTGGCTGAGATCGACTCCTTCGCGGTGAGCGCGGAAGGGGTCAACATCTGGGCGAACCGGGGCGGCTCGTAGCGATCCGCGCCGAGAGCCGGGCGCCGCGGGTGAGCGGGCCGGGGTGGGGTGACGCGGGGTTGGGGTGGGACCGGGCGGGGCCGGGCGCGCGGTGGCCTACGCGCCACGCGTCCCGGTTCGCGTCCGATCCGCGCGCAGCCCGCGATCAGTCGACGCCCGGCCCGGCTGCGCATCGGTCCCGCGTCTCGGCCGTAGCGGGCCGGCAGGTGTCCCGTGGGTATCGCGTAGACGCTTCGCGAATGATTTGTGCATGAATCGTGGGTGATTCCGGCGCCCTTGCGGCGGCGGAATTCCACCGGATCCGGATCACAACTGCTCGGAGTCGCACGAATCCATACGGAGAGTGACATCGCCCCATGAAAAACGGGCCGGTCCGTGGGGGGGATACGGACCGGCCCGAGGGGGGTTTCCACCATAACCGGTCGGAGGGGGTGCATCGCGCATCGGCGGGGGTGACATAGCGTGGCGCGCTGACTTTCGGCACAGTAGTTGATCTTGAAATGCGTGGCAGCCGTTGCCGCGCGATCCCCGTTCCTCCATGTCAGCACTGGGGCTACGGTGTAGAACCAGCCAAGTGATCACCCGCCGAATGTGCGGTCCGTCACCGTCATCGAAATGTTGCACAAACTCGTCGCCGACTTGACGGGGGTGGGCCGAATGGGGGGCGGGGTGACTGTCAGGGCGTCGGGGGCTGACGCCGGTCGTCGGAACACGGCCCTTCCCGGGGGGTCCCCCCTCCCCCTCCCTCCCCTCCCCTGCCCCCGCTCAAGGTCGCGCCGACCATCCGCCCGCCAGGAGGGCCAGCCAGGCTCCGGCGAGCAGGAAGGGGCCCAGGGGCATGGTCGTGCCGCGTCCCGCGCCGCGGGTGAGCAGCAGCGCGATGCCGTACAGCGAACCGAGCAGCAGTCCCGCGAGGCCACCGAGTATCAGCACGCCCCAGCCGTACCAGCCCAAGGCGCAGCCCAGACCCGCCGCCAGCTTGACGTCACCGAACCCCATCCCGACCGGGTGTGCCAGGAACAGCAGGAGGTAGGCGCCGCCGAGCGTCAGACCCCCGAGCAGGGAGCCGGTCCAGGTGCCGGCGGACGCCGGCAGCAGGGCGACCACCCCGAGCAGCGCGGCTGTGCCGGCCGCAAGGGGCAGTGTCAGGACGTCCGGTAACCGGTGCACGGCCCAATCCACGCCCGTGAGCACCACGCCCACCGGTATCGCCAGCAGCCACACGCCGAGTTCGGGCCGCGGGCCGACCGCCGCGGCCGTGGCCGCGCACACCAGGGCCGTCACTCCGGCCGGCCACACCGCCCCCGGGCCGTATCTCGTCCTCCCGCACGCCGTGCACCGCCCCCACCCGATTCCACCGCCGAGCGCGTGGCCGCAAGGCGCCGCTGTACGCCATGGCTCGTCCGGTTCCACCGACAGTCGGTAGCGGGCGCCCGGCACCAGCGTGCCGGCCAGGGTTCCGTACAAGGCGGCCGATGCCACCAGCGCGATCAACAACCAGTTCATGCGGCGAGATTACGGAGACCGGCGAGGGGACGGGGCAATCCCCGCGAAAGCTGTGGACGGAACGCCGCATGTGGATAACTTGGCCACACGGAAGGCTGATTGGCCGAGTGGTCTCCCGGCGAAGGGGCACGCCGATGTCAGGATGGGCGGACGGCTTCACTCACCTCAGCGTCGAACCCGCGGAGTCCGGGGTCCCGGCGGTTCCGGTGGAGGTCGCCGCCTCCTACCGGGCCCGGACGCGCGGGCTGCTCGGGCGGGACGGGATCGAGGGCGCCATGCTGCTCACCCCGGCCGGCTCGGTACACACCTTCGGGATGCGGTTCCCGATCGATGTGGCTTATCTGAGCCGGGACATGCGGGTGCTCGCCGTACGCACCATGCCTCCGCACCGCCTCGGCCGCCCCCGGCCGGCGGCCCGCCATGTGCTGGAGTCGGCGGCCGGGACCATGGCGCGCTGGGGGCTGCGCGAAGGGGTACGCGTGCGGATTCCACCCGTCGCGCCCGGGTGAGAGCGGCCCACGGCTCACTCCCCCGGTCTGCGAGCCGCCAGGTACCAGCCGCCGAGGACCAGCAGGAGGGCCGTGCCGGTGCCGACGCCCGCGTAGCCGACGGCCTTCAGGCGTCCGTCCGGTGCCGGAGAGGCCGCCGCGGTACGGAAGGGGGTGCCGTCCGGGGCGCCATGGGTGCGGGGGCCGGGCCGGGCCGTCGGCGTGCTCCGGGCCGGGGCCGTGGTGACCGTGAGCGTGACGGGCACGACCTCCGAACGCCCCTGGCCGGCCTTGGTGTTCAAGCTGACCTGGAGGTAGTACCAGCCCTCGGGTCCCGTGTCCCGTCCCGGTGGCGGTGCGGCGAGAGGGACGGCGACGGCGCGGCCCTGATAGCCGTCCGTCCGGTTCGTCACATGGCCGCGGGCGGCGTCGTTCAGGCCCAGGCGGACGCCGTTGGCGACATAGGGAACACGCCCCGGTGCGTCACCGAACGTCGCTTTCGCGAACAGCCGGCGACCGGTGGTGACCGGGGTCCGGTAGAAGCGGGTCTCCCCCGGGCGGATGGTGTCCTTCCAGGTGCCCGTCCGGACGTCGGCCGCGTCGCTGAATCCGCTGCCACCGGTGACGGCCTGCGCCGGTCCAGCCGGTACCGGGGGTGGTTCTGAGCTCCATGTGCCGGGTGGCTGAGTGGTGTTGGGTGTAGCCGGTGGGTGGCGTGTGGTGACGGTGAGTTCGAGGGAGACGGGAGCGGAGTCGCCGCCGTCCGCGTCGCCCCGGGCCACGACGAAGTGGTAGGCGCCGGCCGCCGCGCAGGGCCCACTCGTTCCCGCGAGGCGTTCGGCGTGGTCGGCGAGGGGGTAGGCACCGCCTTCGGCGAGGAAGGAGCGGTGGCGGGACGGCCCGCAAGGGGTGCCGTCGGTGCGCCGCAGTGCCACGTCGATGCCGTCGCGGAGGCCCGGTGTGCTCCCGGGGCGAGGTGCGGCGACCGCGGAGACGTAGGCGTCGGAGGCGCTGTCCAAGTGGACTGCGTAGAACTTGCGTTCGCCCGGGGCGATGGCGTCCGTCGCCGTCCGGCCACTCGGTACGAGGGGTGGGGCGGTTGTGGCGGCCGGTGTTCCGTGGATCTCCTGGGCGTCGGGGGCCGTCCGGTAGGCGGCCGGGGGGCCGACGCTTGTCGCCGCGGCGGGTGTGGCGGCCGCGGGGGCCGCCGCCGTGGTGAGCGCTCCTACGGCGAGGGCCAGTCGCAGGGCGCCGGTTCCCTTCCGTGCCGACCGCCTCGTACCGCCCGTCACGTACCGCCCCCCCTCATTCGCCACCAGGGCCTTCGGAAGGTCCATCCTGCCGCGCATCGGCGGTGGTTGGCGAGATACCGGCGGGGCGGTTTCAGCGGGTGAGGGTGGTGACTTCGCAGGCGCGGGCGTCGAGGCCCCAGGGGTGGGCCTCGGCCAGGACCTCCTCCGGTCCGTCGCCGAGGCGGACGGTGAGGACGAACCGGTGGGTGTTCCCGACGCGCCGTGGTTCGAACGCGATGTGGGCGAACCAGCCCGTCTCCGGTCCGGTCGCGGCCGTGCGCAGCCGGGCGAGCTCCGCCTCGGCACGGGCCCATTCCGCGGGCGGTACGTACTGGCGCATCACGGAGTGCCAGACGACGGTGAGGGTGCCGGGGCGGAGGCCGGCGTCGGCGAGGAAGTCGGCCGCGCCCTGGCGCAGGACCCGGGCGGGCAGGCGCCGGGCCAGGTCGATGGCCCCGGTGAGCCGGGCGGGGCGGGCCGGCTGGTCGGGCCAGACGTAGGCGCGGAGGGCGAGGGCGTCGGCGGGGTCGAGGGGGTTCAGCGGGTCGACGTCGCAGCCCAGGCGTTCGACGACGTCCAGGGCGGGGACGCGGGCCGCGGCGTCGGCGATCCGGGGCGGCGGGGTGCCGTCCCGCCAGGCGCCGTCGAGGACGACGGGCGAGTCGGGGTCCCCCCAGGAGAAGCGGGGTGCCGCCGGGTCGCCGGCGGTGACGCGGAAATGGTCGGCGCGGAGGTTGAGGCCGCCGCTGGCACCGAGTTCGAGCAGGCGGACGGGGGGTGGCTCGGGGGTTCCGAGGGCGGCGATCGTGGTGAGCAGGCCGCTGAGCAGCATGTTCGCGCGGCCGACCTCGTTCGTCTGGGGCGGGCGGCGCATCCAGGCGGCGATGTGCTCGGGGTGGTCGGCGACGACGCGCCGGAACGGTTCCCACGCGGCGTCCGGGTCGTCGGCGGTGCCACCCGCCGTGGCGTAGTGGGCGGCCAGGTCAGGTGCTTCGCCGAGCAGGACGAGCGCGTGGACGGCCCCCATCAGCCGGAGTCCGACGGCGGCGGGGCCCGGGGCGCCCTCCAGGGGGCCACGGCGTCGGCGCAGGGGCCGCCCTCGCGGATGTCCTGGGCGGCGCGGGTGAGGAGCGTCGCGTAGAGGGGGGAGTTCATTTCGGCGCAGGCGTGGGCCTGGGTGTCGAGGAGGTCGGCGGTGCGGGCGCGGGTCATGTGGCCTCCTCGGGGACTGTCGGCGCTGTCGGGCGGTATCGGTCAACCTAGTGGCGGACGCGGTGGTTCCGGGGAGGGTGGTGCAGTGATCCGCGCCTCAGACGCGACGGTCCCGGTGCGGGGGCGTGGGGAGGCGTGGGGCCGAGTGCTCACCGACCTTCACCGAGTCTGGCGGGGAAAACTGACTTCCACCCTGCGGTTCTTGCGACGGCCGTCCTCCGTGGTGTTGTCCGCGATCGGGTAGTCCTCGCCGTAGCCGCGAATCTGGTAGGAGATCGAGGAGGAGCCGAGTTCCTTGGCGAGTTGGCGTTGTACGGCGTTCGCGCGTTCTTTGGACAGGGCGATTCCATGGTCGGCGGAGCCCAGGTTGTCGGTGAATCCGAAGACGCGCAGGGTGGTGGCGTGTTGGTTGCGCGCCTCGTCGGCGATGGTCTTTATGCGTTGGGCGGCGGCGCCGTTGAGGGAGGAGCTGTCCTTTTCGAAGAGGACTTCGGCCTGGAGCGCGAAGGTGACGTTCACATTGGTGTCCACGCGGCGTTCGCTGCCGTTGCCGGCCTCGATGACGGATTTGACGTCGAGGACGCGGCCGGGGGCGAGCTTCGCGCCCTTGCGCAGTTTGAGTCCGGAGGCGTGCGGGTCGAGCTTGACGGGTGGTTCGCTGCGGGCCGGGTCGCCGGGGCCGGCGGCGTGGGCGGGGACCGGTGTGGCGGTGAGGAGGGCGGCCGCCGTGAGGACGGCCGCGGCGAGCGGACCGTGGCGGCGGGCGGGTGGTGTCGGCGGGCGGCGGGTCACGGGTCATCCCGAGAGCGCGATGCGGACGGTGGGCATGGTGGGGATCTGGAAGTCGACCTGGGCGACGTCGGCGGGGGGTGCGGGGAACTGGGCGAAGAGGGGACGGGATTCCTGGGGTTTGATGCCCGTGAGGCCGGTGCTGCAGAGGCATTCGCCGTCGGTGTCCCGGAGGACGAGATAACGCTTCTTCCCCTTGGCGTCGACGAGGGTGGCGCCGGAGACGGCGGACTGGGATCTCAAGTCGGTCTCCTTGGACCGCCATTCGAGAGCGTTGAACATCTTGGATCCGCGGTTGGTGACGGTTCCCTGGACGGTGACGAATCCGCCGTCCTCCCGTGCCGCGGAGGTGATGGTGACGACGATTCCGTCGCCGTTCCGCATTTCGCCCAGCGCTTGGGACGACGAGGATTTCCCTTGGCCTTTGGGCTCGGGTTTTCCGGTGTCCGCGGCGGTCGGCCGTCCTGACGCGTTCCGCTCGCCTCCCCCGCCGTCGTCGTCGCCTCCGCAGCCGGACAGGGCGAGCACCGCGGCGACGGCGAGCGACACCGGCAGCACGACCCGTGGACGTCGGCGCCTTGTGCTCATGGGTGGCGTTCCTCCGCTCGTGGGGTCATCGGTCGGTGGCGGCGAGGCGGACGGCGAAGAGGGTGCGTGCCGTGAGCCGGGGATCGGGGTGGGCGGGGTCGACGGTCAGCGGCCCGTCGTCGCAGTCGAGCCGGGCGTACGGGCCGCCGGTGTCCCCGCCCGGCGCGGGACGGCAGCGGGGGGTGACGACGGCGCGGGAGCTGACGGTGGGGTGGACGTCCTCGGTGCCGGGGACCACGGATGTGCCGATGCCGTCGCGGGCGGTGACGGTGACGTCGAAGGCGAGCGTCGTGGGGTCGGGCCCGGGAGCGGGGGCGCAGCCGGGTCCGGTGAGGCCGGCGGCGTTGTCCAGGGCGAGGCGCTCCGCCTCGCGGCAGGCGGTGGCGGGGGCGTCGCCGCGGCCGTCGAACCAGCGCCGCCAGTCGCCGCCGGCCCCGGCGGCGAGGTCCCGGAGGAAGCCGCTGTAGGACTGCCGCCGGTAGTCCTGGGCGGCGGCGAGGGCCGCGGCGTCGGCGGCGGACCGGGTGCCGTTCCTGGCGGCTCCCGCCATGCCGACGGCGAAGACGGCGAGCGCGACGAACAGCAGCCCGGCGACCGCCACGATGTACAGGGGGAACGCCTGGCCCGCGTCGCGTCGACCGGTCGGCCGGCGCAACGGTGGGACCTCGTCGGTCACTTGGCGATTTTTTGAATCTGATCCATGATCGCTTTTGCGATCACCGTGCCGAAATCCGTCGTCGTGAGGACGAGCACGATCGCCACCACGACGGCGATGATTCCCAGGTACTCGACCGAGGTCTGCCCCCGGTCGTCCTCCCAGAAGCGCTTCCCCATTCCCATCCCCTCCACGCGTGGCCGGGCGCTGCGGGTGGCGTCCGGAACGGCCGGTCGCCGCAGGGGAAACGTACGCCCGAACACCGGACGCGGGACAGTGCGCGTGCCTCGCATTCCCTCTTTCGCAGGGGAGTTGGGCGTTCCCTTGCGTCACACGCACCACCCCCGTCCAGCTCCGCGTACCACCGCCGAGGTGCCTTCGGGCGAAGACTGTCCCACAGCCGGTTGCAGAAGCGAAGAGGATTCACAGAACTCGTCCCCCCGGACCGCCGACCGCCGTTCCTGCCTCATCGGCCCGACACCGTTCCGAAGTCGACGCCCGAACCGAGGAAGAATCCGGCGATCATCAGCGCCAGCGTGCCGGGCACCATGAACGTCGTGATCACGACCGTGGCCTTGGGGACCGCGCGGGCGGCCCTGCGACGGGCGTTCTGGGCGTCGGTGCGGCGCATGTCGGCGGCTATGGCCATCAGCGTGTCCACGATGGGCGAGCCGAGTTCCTCGCCCTGCTGGAGGGCCGAGACGAACTGGGCGACCTGTTCGGAGTCGTTCCGCCGGCGCAGCCCGTCGAAGGCGTCCCGGCGGCTGACGCCCATGTCCATCTGCCGCAGTGCGATGCGGAGTTCGTCCGCCCACGGGCCCTCGTACCGCTCGGCGACCCGGTCGAGAGCCTGCCGGAAGCTCAGCCCGGCGCTGACGACGACCGCGAGGACGTCGAGGAAGTCGGGGAGCGTCCGTTCGATCGCGGTCCGCCGCTCCCGGACGGCGGCCCAGATGCCGACCTCGATCCAGAACAGGCCGAAGGCGACGAGCAGCGCGGCTATGAGCAGCCGTCCCTCGGCCAGCATGACGAGCGCGCCACCGAAACCGAGGGCCCCGTACACCGCGCGGCGGGCCGCGTAGCGGTCGACGGTGAGGCCGCCGGGGTTGCCCGCGCGGTCGATGCGCGTGCGGATCCGGGCCACGCGGCGCGCGCCCATCAGGCGCAGCACGAGCGGTGCCCACCGCATGCCGAGGCGGTCGACGGCCGAGCCGACCGCGGTGGTGCGGGTGGCTCCGACCTCCAGGGCGACGGCGAGGTCCGGGGGAGTCTGGCCTCGCTGCGCCAGAGGGCGACGCCGTAGCAGACGCCGGCCACGGACGCGCCGGCCAGGAGCGCGATCAGCAGGCCCATGTCCGTCTCCTCGGGTCGTGGTGGATGGGATGCATGGCGTGGATGGCGGGGGGCGCGAGTGGGCTTCGCGGTACGCGCCGGGTTCAGATGTCGATGCGGGACATGCGGCGGATGAGGAAGAAGCCGACGCCGTAGAGCGCGAAGGCGCCTATGACGGTGAGCTGCCCGAGGGCGGTGCCCGTCATACGGTCGATGGAGCCGGGGGCGATGCGGTCCAGGAGGAAGAGGGTGCCGACGCCCATCAGGGGGACGACGTACGCCGTGGCGGTCACCTGGGACAGCTGGGTCCGGACCTCACGTCGGGTCTCCTTCCGCTCCTCCAGCGTCTCGGTGAGGTTGCGCAGGGAGCGGACGACCGAACCGCCGGCATGGTGGGAGAGGACCAGGGTGGTGACGAGCACGCCGAGCTCACGGGAAGGCAGCCGGTCGGACAGCTCGGCGAGGGACTCTTCGACGGAGTGGCCGACCGCCAACCGGTCGGCCACCGCCGCCAGTTCCTCGCCCGCGGGGGCGTCCATCTCCTCCGCCGCCATGCCGAGGGCCGTGCGCAGGGCGAGGCCCGCCTGGGTGGCGTTGGCGAGGATGCGGGCCAGCTCGGGGAGCTGGTTGATGAACTTCTCGATGCGTTTGCGGCGCTGCCGTCCCAGGAAGGCGAACGCCGTCCAGACGGCCACCACCGCGGCGAGCGGCCCGAAGAACGGGGCCAGGGCGACGGCTGCCACGCCCCATAGGACGACGGCCGCGGCGGCGGTCCACAGCAGGAAGTCACCCGGCGCGATACCGAGTCCCGTGGCGGCGATGCGCAGTTCCAGCCGTCTGCCGAGGCGGGTCCCGCGCACCGCGCGGTCGAAGCGGCGTAAGGGCCGGGAACGGGCGGTGGAACGAGAAGGCTCCCCGGGGTCGGCGAGGCGCTCGGCGAGGGCGGCCTGCCGCTCCCGGCCCGCCAGGTACGTCCGTACGCCGGCGACGGCGAACACGCCGCACAGCAGGGTGACGCCCAGGGTGAGGAGTACGAGGGTGTCGTTCATGCGCGGTCGCCTTTCATGGCCTTCCGTGATCTTCTGTGGCTTCCATGGCGTTCCGTGGCCTTGGCCTTCGGTTGCCTCCGGCCCGTGTGGTCGTGGTGTCGCGTCGGCTGCCGCCGGTGTCCTCGTGGGTCTTCCCGGGAAGCCGCACCGCGCGAACCCTGAGTCGGCCCGGATGTGTCCCGGAGATCGCCTCACTAGGGGATCTGTTCGGCTTCCGCGGCTCCCTCGCCGTAGGTGACCCCTTCGCCGTACGCGGGCCCCTCGCCGTACGCGACCCCCTCGCCGTACGCGGGCCCCTCGCCGTACGCGACCCCCTCGCCGTACGCGGGCCCTTCGCCGTCGGCGGGTCCTTCGCCGTACGCGGCCCCCTCGCCGGCCGGGAGCCCCTCGCCGTACACGGCCCCCTCGCCGTAAGCGACACCCTCGCCGGCCGCGGCCCGCCCGGCGTGACGGCCCGTGGTGCGTGGCCCGGCGGCGGTGCCGGGCGGCGCGGCGACCCCGAACGCCTGCGGGACCGGCTCGTTGGCCAGGCGCAGCCGGCCGACGGCCCCCTCGGGCAGCGGGAGGTGGGCGAACGTGCCGCGTACGACGCGGTCCGGGCCCATGGGCAGCGCGTCGAAGCGGACGACGGTGGTGAGACGGTGGCCCGCGGCGGGCGGCGCCCCGGTGACGAGGCGCTCGGCGAGGGCGTCGGGCCGCCTGTGGGGCGCGTAGGAGTCCAGCAGCGCCACCTCGCTGACGCGGCGCGCCCCGTCGGGCGTGCGGGTGAGCTGGACGACGCAGTCCACCGCGCTGTCGATCTGGTCGCGCAACGCCTCGTACGGGATCTTGACCTCCGACATGGAGGCCAGCGTGCGCAGCCGCATCAGCGCGTCCTCGGCGCTGTTGGCGTGGACGGTGGCCAGGGAGCCGTCGTGGCCGGTGGACATGGCCTGGAGCATGTCGAGGGTCTCGCCGCCCCGGACCTCGCCGACGATGATGCGATCGGGGCGCATGCGCAGGGAGTTGCGCACGAGGTCCCGGATGGTGATCCGGCCCTTGCCCTCCACGTTGGGCGGGCGGGATTCGAGGCGGATCACATGGGGCTGCTGGAGCTGCAGTTCGGCGGCGTCCTCAACGGTGATGACGCGCTCGCCGTCCGGGATGAGGCCGGAGAGGGCGTTGAGCAGCGTGGTCTTTCCCGAACCGGTGGGACCCGAGATGACGATGTTGAACTTCGCCCGGACCAGGCCCGCGAGGAGCATCACCGTCGGTTCGTCCAGCGTGCCGATGCCGACGAGTTCCCGCAGCGTGTAGACGCGCGGGAAGCGGCGGATGGTGAGGGTGGCGCCGTTGAGGGCGAGGGGCGGGATGATGACGTTGACGCGTTCGCCGCTGGGGAGCCGGGCGTCGACCATGGGGTTGGACTCGTCCACGCGTCGGTTGACGGTGGAGACGATGCGTTCGATGGTCTGCATCAGCTGTTCGTGGGAGGCGAACCGCACGGGGACGGCCTCGACGCGGCCGGCGCGCTCGACGAAGACCTGGTCCGGTCCGTTGACCATGATCTCGGTGACGGTCGGGTCCTCCAGAAGGGGTTCGAGGATGCCCAAGCCCAGGGCCTCGTCCACGACCCGGCGGATGAGCCGGTCGCGTTCGGCGGTGGAGAGGACCGGGCCTTCGCGGCTGATGATGTGGCCCAGCACGCGCTCCAGCCGCGACCGCCGCTCGGCGGCGGCGAGCGCGGACATCTCGGCGAGGTCGATCTCCTCCAGGAGCTTGGCGCGGTAGACGGGGACGAGGTGGTCCGACTCCCGTCCGCCGGCGGGTGGTTCGGGGCTCACTACGCGGGCCCGGAGACTCATGGGCGGCTCTCCTACGGGAGTACACGGGGCTCGTGGGACTCGTGAGGCTCACGTGAATCGTCGGAAGGGTTGCGGAAGACTGCGGCCGGTCCGGGCGGGACGCCCGGGAGTTCGGGTAGAGCGCTGGGCGGCCCGGCCGGGCCGCCGGTGGGGGCGCGCGCGTCATCCGGGCAGCGCATGGTGGCGTGCCGGGTGACGTGGAAGCCGGTGCCGGGGAGGAGGCCGGGGACGGAGACGTCCACCGTGGCGGTCACTTCGGCGGTGCCGGGCGTGCAGGGGGGCGCATGGACGGTGTCGGCGCGCCGGGCGACCCAGTCGGTCATGGCCGTCCTGGCGGCGGTTTCCGGGGTGGTGCGGGCGTCGTCGAGTGTCGCCGTGCGGGCGGCGGCGCGGGCCCCGGTCCCGGCCTGCTGGGCGGCGAAGGCCGCCAGGCCGAGTTGGATCGCGGCCAGGCCCACGAGGAGGAGGACAGGCAGGAAACCGATGAACTCGACGGCGGCGGACCCCTGGTCGCCCGACGGCCGGTGGCAATCGCGCGCCGCCCCGGCCCGGGAGCGAGCATGTTCTTCCAACGCCCCGACCCGGGAGCGAGCACGCTCCCCCGACGCCCCGATCCAAGAGCGAGCACGCTCACCCGACGCCCCGATGCGGAAAGGTGCCCGCCCTCTCACCGTCCCACCCGCCGGAGGCCGCTTCACTCCATCTCCGACGAGCCGCGTCACCCCGACCCCGATGACCCCGCCACCCCTCAGTCCTCCCGCGCCACGCCCGCCGTGCCGCCCACCGCCCACGGCCAGTCGACCGCGTCCGGGACGAGCACGGGCACCTTCAGCCTCACCGTCGCCTTGTAGACGTCGCCCTCCCGGCCGCAGTCGATCGAGTCGGTGCGCCACTCCCCCGGCAGGTCGGCGCGGGCGGCCTCCGCGCAGTCGCGACCCACCGCCCCGGCGCGGGCCGCGCGGTCCGCGGCGTGCCCGGCGAGGGAGTACGTGTAGCCGACCAGGACGCACTGCCAGACCACCGCCAGGGCGACAAGGATCATGGGGAAGATCCCGGCGAACTCGACGGCGACCTGTCCCCGGTCCCCGCCCCACCTGCGGAAACGTCGGAACGGCGAGGGCGCGGGTACGGGGGTGAGCCGGTCCGGGCCCGTCCCCCGCCCGTCCCCGCCTCGGAGCCGGCCGCCCCTCCCGGACCACTCGCCCCTCCGGCGCCACCCATTCCCCCAGCACCACCCATCCCCCCGGCGCCACTCGCCCCTCCGGAATCTTCCGGCACCGGACCCCCCGTCCCGAGCGCCCGGTGCCGGCGCGAGCCGCCGCCCGGCCGGGCGGCGGGCGGCGGAGCGGCCAGCCCGAGCTCGCCGGCGAGGGTCCACAGCGCCTGCCGGACCCCGGACCGGGCGTCCAGGTCCTGCATCCGGCCGGAGTCGACGGCCGCCCGCAGCTCCTTGTACGCGGCGGGGACGACGGTACGGGCCACCCGCGTCCCCGTGGTCCGGGCGACGAGCGGCGGCTGCACCTCGGCGCCGCGGGTGTGCCGGTTGACGACGGTCATGGTGTCCTCCGCCTTGCGGATCTGGAGCCGGTCCCACAGCCGGACCATGCGTTTGGCGGCCCGCACGGACACCACGTCGGGCGTGGTGACCAGCAGGGCGAGGTCGGCCGTCTCGATGACGGCCGCGCCCGCCGCCGTGATCTGCGTACCGCAGTCGGCGACGACGAGCGGGTAGCGGCGGCGCAGCGCCGCCGTGATCTGGCGGGAGGCGGGGTCGCCTATCTCCTCGCCGCGTTCGCCCTCGGCGGGGGCGAGGAGCAGGCCGAGCCCGGTGGGGTGCGGGAAGACGGCGTCCTGGAGGACGCGGGGCGAGATGTCGCTGATGCCGGCGAGGTCGGCGACGGACCGCCGGAAGCGGACGTCCAGGTAGGAGGCGACGTCGCCGGACTGGAGGTCCATGTCGACGAGGGCCACCTCGCGCCCGGCGGACCGTGCGGCGAGGGCGAGTTGGACGGCCACGACGGTCGTCCCCACGCCTCCCTTCGCCCCGACGACGGCGACGAGGCGCCCGTCAGCCGCGCCGGGCGCGCCGCCCGCCGGGCCGCCCGGTCCCGCGTCCAGGTGGCGGCGGACGCCGGTGGCCCAGTGGGCGGCGGCCTGGACGCGGGTGCCGAGTTCGTCGTACGAGGGCGGGAGCATGGCGAGGCCGCGGGCGCCGCAGTCCATGGCGGCCGCGTACAGCGCGGGACCGGCGTCGGCGGAGAGCAGGACGACGCCGGTGGCGGGGAAGCGGAGGGCCACCTCCCGGACGACTTCCAGCGCCGGGGCGGGTCCCAGCCGTTCGTGGACGAGGACGACCTCGGGGAGGCCGGAGACCGAGGCGGCGCCCAGTACGGAGAGGGCGTCGAGGAGCGCGGTGGAGTCGCCGACGGTACGCAGCGGTTCGACGCCGGGGAGCTGGGCGAGGAGCCCGCCGACGGCCCGGGCGGTCTCCGGGTCCGCGACGGCCGGGAGGATGCGGATGGTCACCGGGAACGTCCCCCGTCTACTTGTCGCCGTCGAGGGTGTACGTGCGGTCGGAACCGCTGACGCCGGTGTCGTCGCCCGGCGCCACCAGGGCCAGCCGCACATGGGTCGCGAACGACTCGGCGTACGCGACGCGTTGCGCGTCCTTCGTGCCCAGGGCGAAGGTGATCGGCACGGCGTCGCCCGCCTGCCGGGTCCCGGACGCGCCGGTCCGGGCGCCGCCGCTCCGGCCGTCGAGCGGGGTGAGCCTGCCGACCTCGATGACCTGGGCACCGCTGACGATGACCTTCGACACCGGCTGGGGGTTCGCGTCCTTCGTGGAGTCCTTGCCGGCGCCGCCGGCAGCCACGCCCGCCGCCCCGCCCCTGCCGTCGAAGGTGGCGTAGATGTTGACCTTCGACCCCGGTGTGATCTTCCCGGCCACCCCGGTCGCCGCGTCGATCATGATGGCGATCTCCTGCTGACCGGGCGCGAGGGCGGGCCGGTTGACGATCATGTCGCTCTGCAGCAGCGATCCCCTGCGGAGCGGAGTCACGGCGATCTTGCCCCGCACCTCGGCGAGATCCGTGACCGCCGTGGCGGGCAGCCAGCGTCTGGGCATCGACACCTTCTCGAACTGCCCCTCGTCCAGCGCCCGGTAGGCCGCGACGTCGGACCGCAGCCGGTAGGCGGTGACCTCCGGGCCGACCTTCGACTCGGCGTCGTCCACCACCGCGTAGACCCCGGCCGCCGCTCCCACGGCGCAGAGGACCGACAGGAGCAGCAGGATGATCCCGCGTCGCTGGCGTGAGTTCATGGTGCGGCGGACCTCACTGGGGCTCGGTTGGGGTGCGGCGGCTCGGTGGTTCCGGCGACGAGGCGGTGACCGGCGGGACGGTGGGCCGCTTGCCGCCGACCGTTCCAGGGGCACGGCTCGGCCCGTACGCGTCGGCGGCTTCGGACGGCTCCCCGCCGGCGGTCCCATACGGCTCCACGTCGGTGACCCCGAACGCCTTCACGCCGTTGGTCCCGCGCGGCTCCACACCGGCGGTCCCGTAAGGCGCCGGAGCCCGCGGCGCGTCGCGCGCCCCCGGTGAATCCGGCGGGCGGTCGGCGGCCGGGGCTGCGAGGGTACGCCGATCGACCGGCCCGCGTGCGGCGTTCCGGCATGGCGCACCCCTTCGGGCCATTCCGGCATGCCGCACCCCTTCGAGCGCGGTCCGGACGCCCCCGGAACCGGTCCCTCACGCCGCCTCCCCCACTCCGGCCGCACAGAACCCGCAGCGGTCCCCGATGAGTTCGAGCCCGCACCAGCGGCACTCCTCCCGCCGGACGGAGGCGATCAGCTGGTAGAGGATCGACGGATCGGGGATGGCGGCGGCGAACTCCACGGCGCGCCGGGTGCCCCACCAGCGGACGGACTCCGCGGGCAGTGGCGACACCTCCTGCACCCCATCGACGCGCCACTCCGGGGCGAGGACGTCCGTCACCCAGTCCTCGGCCCGGCGGGGGCCGTCGCGGGCGACGGTCAGCCGGGTCGGGTAGGCGGGGCCCGGAACGTCGTCACCGCCGGGGCGGACGAGGCGCGGAGCGGGGTTGACGAGGACGCCGAACCGGACGCCGGGAAGCAGCGAGGTGAGGTGCGGGCCGAGGCCGACCGGTACCCGGTCGAAGCGGGCGACGCTGGCCAGTTGGGCGCCGGCGTAGATGTAGTGGGCGAGCAGGCGGGTGGCGGAGGCGAGGACTCCGGGGCCCAGGTCGGAGACGGACAACTGGCGTAACTGGCGGGCCAGGACGCCGACCGCCAGCGGCGGCAGGGCGACGGGCAGCAGGGCGATCCGTTCGCTCTCCAGGACCGCGCGGACGGTGTGCAGCCGGCGGACATAGGCGGCGGGCAGCGCGTCGGAGTGGACGACGACCAGGTGGCCGCACCGGTCGAGCAGGGCGGACGCCTGGGCCACCGCGGTCTCCAGCGGCTGCGCCTCGGGCGGCTGGAGGACGGCCGCGGTCGGCGCCGGGCCGTCGGGGGCGGGCAGCACCAGGTCGGGGCTGGTGACGGCTATCGCAATCGGCACGTCCGAATCCCCGTCCACTCCTGCCCCCGGAGCCCCGGCGGCCATGGATCGACCCTGCTCGGCGCCGCTGCCCCGCACACGCCGGCGCCCCGCACTTTATCCACGAACGGAGCGGCCCGGAACAGTTCCTCCGAACCGGCCCGGCCCGGCTCCCTCCCGTCTCCTCCGGCCCGTTGCCGAGTGGAGGCGGGCCGGCCGCCTTCCCGCGCACAGACCGGTACGGGGAACCGCGAGGGAACGCGAACAGCGCCCTCCGCGCCTCCCCTTGACGGACGCAATGGTCTGGACCATCCTCAGCGCACGCGGACGGTGACCCCCCTCCTTCACAGCGATACCCCCCGCTCACCGTTTCAACTCTCCCCCACCGGAGGCAGTAGTGAATCGCTCCGACCACCCATGTCATGACGCACGTCCCGGCCCGGCCCCCACGGGAAGCAGGAAGAGTCACCGCCTGGGCGGTCTCCTCACCGCCCTCGCCCTGGCCGCCGCGGGCACGGCCGCCACCGGCCCCGCGCACGCCGCTCCCCACACCACCACCCCCGCGCCGACGGCCGACACCCGGACCGCCAACACCCCATCCGCCATCACCCCATCCACCAACGCCCCGAAAGCCGATCCCAACCTCGTCAAGAACGCGGGGTTCGAGAACGGCCTGTCCCCCTGGACCTGTTCCGCCGACAGCGGCACCACCGGCACCCCCGCCCACTCCGGCACCGCCGCCCTCAAAGCCACGCCGAGCGGACTCGACAACGCCCGCTGCGCACAGACCGTCGCCGTCAAGCCCGGCTCCGCCTACACGCTGAGCGCCTGGGTGCAGGGCTCGTACGTATACCTGGGCGCGAGCGGCACCGGCACCACCGACGTCTCCACCTGGACACCGGGCACGGGCACGGACTGGAAGGAACTCACCACCTCCTTCACCACCGGCCCCAACACCACCTCCGTCACCGTGTACACCCACGGCTGGTACGGCCAGAGCCCCTACCTCGCCGACGACATCACCCTCACCGGCCCGGGCGGCAGCGATCCGGGCGACCCCGGCGACCCCGTACCCTCCGCCCCCGGTGGGCTGACGGCCGGCCGGACCACCTCCTCGTCCGTCGACCTGTCCTGGACCCCGGTCACCGGTGCCACCGGCTACCAGGTCTACCGCGACGGCGCGAAGGCGCAGTCGGCGACCGGTGCCTCGGCCACCATCACCGGACTCGCGCCCTCCACCACGTACCGCTTCCAGGTCACGGCGGTCAACGCGGCCGGGGAGTCGCCCCGTTCCGCGGAGATCAGCGTCACGACGGCCGCGGGCGGCGGCCGGCCCCCGGTGTCCAAGCACGCGGTGACCGGCTACTGGCAGAACTTCGACAACGGCGCCAAGGTCCAGCGGATCAGCGACGTGCAGGCGCAGTACGACATCATCGCCGTCGCCTTCGCCGACGCCACCGCCACGCCCGGTGCCGTGGACTTCACCCTCGACCCCGGCCTGCGCTACAGCGAAGCCGACTTCAAGGCCGACATCGCGGCCAAGCGGGCGGCCGGCAAGTCGGTGGTGATATCCGTCGGCGGCGAGCGCGGCAGCGTACGCGTCAGCGACGCCGCGTCCGCCGCCAACTTCGCGGACAGCGTCTACCGGCTGATGCAGAAGTACGGCTTCGACGGCGTCGACATCGACCTGGAGAACGGCCTCGACCCCACGTACATGACGCAGGCCCTGCGCGCCCTGTCGGCGAAGGCCGGCGACAAGCTCGTGATCACCATGGCGCCGCAGACACTCGACATGCAGTCGACGTCGGCGAGTTACTTCAAGACGGCGCTGAACGTCAAGGACATCCTGACCGTCGTCAACACGCAGTACTACAACAGCGGCTCCATGCTGGGCTGCGACGGAAAGGTGTACTCGCAGGGGTCGGCCGACTTCCTCACCGCGCTGGCCTGCATCCAGTTGGAGGGCGGTCTCGCGCCCTCGCAGGTCGGCCTGGGCCTGCCCGCCTCCCCGCGCGGCGCCGGCAGCGGCTACGTGGACCCGTCCGTGGTGAACAACGCCCTCGACTGCCTGGCCAAGGGCACCGGCTGCGGCTCCTTCAAGCCCGCGAAGACCTACCCGGGCATCCGCGGGGCGATGACCTGGTCGACGAACTGGGACGCGAGCAACGGCAACGCCTGGTCCGACGCGGTCGGCACGCACGTCCACGGGCTGCAGTAACGATCCTGCGCAACCGTACGACGAGGGCCCACCGGATTTCCCCGGCGGGCCCTCGCTTCACACCACGTCGTTCACACCACAGCCGTCACGGCTTGGGCAGCGTGCAGTCCGGCAGGCTCAGGTCGATCCTGTTGCCGGCCGTCACACACTTGGTGATGCCGTACGTCTGTTCGGCGTAGTTGATGCCGCGCCGGACGGTGACGTTCCCGTTCTCGTCCACCTCGCACGGGTTGTTCTCCGTGCACCGCTCGCCGTTCTCGTTGCCGGTGTTGTTGACGGCGATCACCTTGCCGGTGTTCACGTCGATGACCGGCGAGCCGGACGTCCCTCCGATGGTGTTGCAGGAGGGCGTGTAGCGCAGCGAGTCCTTCCAGGTCCAGTCGCCCTCGCGGAGCTCGTGGACGAAGCCGTCCACGTTGCAGGAGTAGATCCGCTTCCAGTAGCCCGAGACGACCTTGATCGGCGTGCCGGCGGCGGGGTGGTCGGCGGAGAGGCTGAGGGCGTTGATCCCGTAGCTCTTCTTGATCTGCGCGTAGCTGGTGGTCAGCTGGTACAGGGTGACGTCGGTGTCGGTCATGGTCGCGTAGGCGACCTTGCTCGCGCGGAGCGTGGCGGCCCTGCCCGCGGTGGAGTTGAGCAGGCTGAACGTACGGGACGACGGCTGGTCGACGATGACGTCGCCCGGGCCCGGCATGCCGGTCTCCAGGCAGTGCCCGTTGGTGAGCACGAGGCCGGGGTCGCTGTCGGCCGAGTTGGGGAGGCGTATCAGCGAGCCCGAGCAGTTGCTGAGGGCGACGGTGCCGGCGAAGTCGACGGCCTTGGGCTTGGCCTTCGCCTTGGCTTGCGGCGCGGATGCCCGCGACGCGTCGGCCGTCTGGGTCGTGGCACCCGCGGGGGCGGCGGCGATGCCGGTCGCGGCCGCGCCGCCGAGCAGCAGCGTGGTGAGTACGCCGACGAGAGGTCGTCTCATGGGGGGTGGTCCTCTCCGGACGGAAGTGCGTTCCGATTTGGCATGTGCATTGTTGGTGGCCTTGAGGTCACGCGCAATCAATCGGTCCCGAGTGACGGTGAAGTTGGCCGGAACCCCTCGCACCGGAGTCCTTGACCTGCTCATGCCATTCTCTTGACACTGACCTCGCCCAACCCCCCACCCGTCGCACACACCGGACCCCTCAGGAGGCCGTCATGCGACCGCGTTCATCCGGCGGCAGGGCAGCCGCCCTCGCCACCGCCCTCTCCCTCGCCTCCCTCGCTCTGGCCGCGCCCGCCGTCTCCTCGGCGGCCGGATCCGCGCCGCACTCCGCGACCGGGACGACCCACTCGTACGAGACGACTCACTCGTACGAGGTGACGGGCCCGCGCACCGCCGCCCAGCGCACCGCCGTCGCCGCGACCGGCGCGTCCGTCGACGCCGTCCACGGGAACACCGTGGTCATCACCGCGAACGCGGCCCAGGCCGATCGCGTCCGCGGCCTCGGCCACCGCGTGACCGAGCTGCCCGGCCCGCCGGACCGCTCGGCCGGCGGACGGCCCGTCCCGTACGACTTCCCGTCCCGCGACGCCAAGTACCACAACTACCGCGAGGCCATGGCCGAGGTCGACGCGGACGTCGCGGCCCACCCGTCGTTCATGAGCAAGCGGATCATCGGCAAGAGCCAGGAAGGGCGCGACATCGTCGCCGTCCGGGTCAGCTCCGGCGTGAAGCCCGACGACGCCAAGCCGGAGGTCCTGTTCACCCACCACCAGCACGCACGTGAGCACCTGACCGTCGAGATGGCCCTCTACCTGCTGAAGGAGTTCGGGAACGGCTACGGCACCGACCCCCGGGTCACCAAGATGATCGACGAGCGGGTGATCTGGATCGTCCCTGATGTCAACCCCGACGGTGGCGAATACGACATCGCCACCGGCACCTACCGCAACTGGCGCAAGAACCGGCAGCCCAACTCCGGTTCCTCGAATGTCGGCACCGACCTCAACCGCAACTGGGGTTACAAATGGGGTTGCTGCGGCGGCTCCTCGGGCAGCACCGGGTCGGAGACCTACCGCGGCCGGGCCGCCGAGTCGGCGCCCGAGGTCAAGGTCGTCGCCGACTTCGTCCGCGGCCGGGTCGTCAACGGGAAGCAGCGGATCAAGGCCGCGATCGACTTCCACACCTACAGCGAACTGGTGATGTGGCCGTTCGGCTGGACCTACAGCGACACCGCGTCCGGCATGACGCAGGACGACCACGACGCGTTCGCCAAGGTGGGCAAGGCGATGGCGGCCAGCAACGGCTACACGGCCGAGCAGTCGAGCGACCTCTACATCACCGACGGCACGATCGACGACTGGCTGTGGGGCGAGCAGAAGGTCTTCGCCTACACCTTCGAGATGTACCCGACCGACGCGGGCGACGGCGGCTTCTACCCGCCGGCCTCGGTGATCGACCGGGAGACGGCCCGCAACCGGGACGCGGTGCTCCAGTTGCTGGAGAACGCGGACTGCATGTACCGGTCCATCGGCAAGGAGCAGCAGTACTGTGCGAAGCGGTAGGAAGCCGTCGGAGAAGGGGCACGGGCGGGCGGGCCACGGTGATCCGCCCGCCCGGTGTGCTCCGATCGGTGCGCACCATCGCCGACGAGCCGCCGGTGACCGCCGTTGACCAGGTGTTCCGCCGGGTGTTAGACAGCCGCGAGCGGTGCGCACGGCGGATGCCGCACCGGACGCGCAGAACGAGGAGGCTCGATGGCCGTCGCCGACGACGCCCTGGCCCGGCTCGCCCACGAGCCGGTGGACCACCGTTTCAAGGGGCTGCCCCCGGACGCCGAGGGGCTGACCGTCGGCGCCCTCACGGCCCAGCGGCGCTCCTTGTTCACCGGCGGCTTCACGACGCCCGTGCTGACCCTGTCGGCCGAGGCGCTGGACCACAACCTCGCGCTGATGGAACGCTGGTCCGCGGAGCACGGCCTCGCCTTCGCGCCGCACGGCAAGACGTCGATGGCCCCCCGCCTGTTCGCGCGGCAGCTCGCGCACGGCGCGTGGGGCATCACCGCCGCCATGCCCGCCCAGGCCCGCGTCTACCGGGCCTTCGGCGTGCGGCGGATCTTCCTCGCCAACCAGGTGGTGGACGCCGCCGCGCTGCGCTGGCTGGCCGGCGAACTCGCCGCCGACCCCGACTTCCGCGTCGTCGTCTACGTCGACTCCGTGCGCGGCGTCGAGCTGATGGACGCGGCCCTGCGCGGGGCCGGAGCGGGCCGGCCGCTGGACGTCGTCGTCGAACTCGGCGCCGCGGGCGGGCGGACGGGCGTGCGGACGGCGGCGGACGCCGCGCTGGTCGCGGACGCGGTGGCGGGTGCGGAAACGTTGCGGCTGGTGGGCGTCGCCGGGTACGAGGCGGAGATCCCGGACGCCGACGAGGCACGGGTCCGCGCCTGGGTGCGCGATCTGACCTCGCTGGTTGTGGAGTTCGACGCGGCCGGACGGTTCGCGGGTGTCGAGGAGATCGTGGTCAGCGCGGGCGGCAGCTCGTGGTTCGACGCGGTCGCCGAGGTCTTCGGAGAGCTTCCGACGCTGTCCGCGCCGGTGCTCAAGCTGCTGCGCTCCGGCGCGTACATCACCCATGACGACGGGCAGTACCGCCGCAAGACCCCCTTCGCCCGCCACCCCGCGGAGGGCGCCCTGCGGCCGGCCTTCCGGCTCTGGACCCAGTGCGTCTCCCGCCCGGAACCGGGCCACGCCTACCTCAACGCGGGCAAGCGGGACGCCCCGTACGACCTCGGCCTCCCCGAGGCGCAGGTCGTCCGCTCCGGCCGCGACGGCGCCGAGCGCCCCGCAGACCGTATGACGGTCACCCGCCTCGCCGACCAGCACGCCTTCGTCACCCTGCCCGAGGACGACCCGCTGGAGGTCGGCGACTGGGTCGGCCTGGGGATCTCGCACCCGTGCACGGCGTTCGAGAAGTGGCCGATGATCCCGGTGGTGGACGCGGGCGGGACGGTGACGGAGTACGTGCGGACGTTCTTCTGACGTTTGACGTGGTGGGCGTGGTGGGCGGCGGGCCCGGGTGTCCGTCGCTGACCGCGGCCCCCGCCCGGCCCGGCGTCGTCGAAAGGCGGTTGCCCATGGACACGGTCTTCCGGGACGTCCGGCTCGTGGACGGTGGCGGCGGCCCGTCCTTCCGCGCCGACGTCGGTGTGGACGGCGGCCGGATCGCCGTGATCGTCCGCGAGGGCGCGGGGAGCCGCCCGTCCGGGCGCCGGACCGTCGACGCGCACGGCCTCGTCCTCGCCCCCGGCTTCGTCGACATGCACGCACACAGCGACCTGGCCCTGCTGCGCGACCCCGGGCACGAGGCCAAGGTCGCGCAGGGTGTGACGTTGGAGGTGCTCGGGCAGGACGGGCTGTCGTACGCGCCCGTGGACGACCGGACGCTCGCCGGGGTGCGGACGCAGATCACCGGCTGGAACGGTGACGGGCAGGACGTCGACTTCACCTGGCGCACGACGGGCGAATACCTGGACCGGCTCGACCACGGCTTCGGCGGCGAGGGCATCGCGGTCGACGCCGCGTACCTCGTGCCGCACGGAACGGTCCGGATGCTGGTGGTCGGCTGGGAGAACCGTTCCGCCACGGACGCCGAGCTGGGACGGATGCGGCGGCTGGTGGCAGAGGGGCTGGAGCAGGGGGCCATGGGCCTGTCGGCGGGGCTCACCTATCCACCGGGCCTGTACGCGGATGACACCGAACTCACCGCGCTGTGCCGGGTGGTCGCGCGGTACGGCGGGTACTTCTGCCCGCACCACCGTTCGTACGGCGCGCACGCCCTGCGGGCCTACGCGGAGATGATCGAGGTGGCGCGGGACTCGGGCTGCGCGCTGCATCTCGCGCACACCGTCCTGAACTTCGCGGGGAACGAGGGGCGCGCACCGGAGTTGCTGCGCCTGCTCGACGCCGCGCGCGCCGGCTCCGCTCGCGCAAGCGGCGTGGACCTCACACTCGACAGTTATCCCTACACCCCCGGCTGCACCACGCTCGCGTCACTGCTGCCGAGTTGGGCGGCCGAAGGGGGCCCCGAGGCGGTGCTGGCCCGGCTGCGCGACGACGAGACGGCCGACCGGATCCGGTACGCCCTGGAGGTGGCCGGCTCCGACGGGTGCCATGGTCTGCCGGTCGACTGGGCGGCGGTCGAGGTGTCGGGCGTCGCGGACACGCGGCGGGCTCCCGGGTGCGCGGGCAGGACGATCGCCGGGCTGGCCCGTGAGCGCGGCGAGGAGCCCTGGGCGGCGGCCCGCCGGCTGCTGGTCGAGGACCGGCTCGGGACGACGGTCCTGCTGCACGTCGGACATGAGGAGAACGTCCGGGCGATCATGCGGCATCCGGCGCACACCGGTGGGAGCGACGGCATCCTGCACGGCGCCAAGCCGCACCCGCGGGCGTACGGCACCTTTCCGCACTACCTCGGGCGCTATGTCCGCGAGCTGGGGATCCTCTCCCTGGAGGAGTGCGTGGCGCATCTCACGTCCCGTCCCGCGGCCCGTCTCCGGCTGTCCGACCGGGGCCTCGTCCGGGTCGGCCGCCGGGCCGATCTGGTGCTCTTCGATCCGGACACAGTCGCCGCCGGTGCCACTTTCGAAGATCCTCGGCGGCTTCCAACCGGCATTCCTTATGTCCTGATTGCCGGACGCTTTGTGATGGAAGACGGACGCCGGACGGACGTTCTGGCGGGCCGCGCCGTCCGGCGCGCTCCGGCGCCCTGAACCGCCCTGAACAGCGCCGATCGCGCGCGCCCGACTCACGCGGAAAGCCGGAGCGCGGCGTCGCGCGCCCCCGTATGGTGGCCGTCATGCAGGTGATCCAGTCAACGAAACTCGCCAATGTCTGCTACGAGATCCGTGGTCCGGTGCTGGAGGAGGCGATGCGGCTGGAGGCGGCGGGCCATCGCATCCTCAAGCTCAACACCGGCAACCCGGCGATCTTCGGCTTCGAGTGCCCTCCGGAGATCCTGGAGGACATGCTGCGGAACGTCGGCGACGCGCACGGCTACGGCGACGCCAAGGGTCTGCTCTCGGCGCGGCGCGCGGTGGTGCAGCATTACGAGACCAAGGGCATCGAGCTGTCCGTCGAGGACGTGTACCTGGGCAACGGCGTCTCGGAGCTGATCCAGATGTCGATGCAGGCGCTGCTCGACGACGGCGACGAGGTGCTGGTCCCGGCGCCGGACTACCCGCTGTGGACGGCGTCGGTCTCGCTGGCGGGCGGTACGGCGGTGCACTACCGCTGCGACGAGCAGTCCGACTGGATGCCCGACCTGGCCGACATCGAGCGCAAGGTCACCGACCGCACCAAGGCGCTCGTCATCATCAACCCCAACAACCCCACGGGCGCCGTCTACGACGACGAGATGCTGCGCGGCCTCACGGAGATCGCCCGCCGGCACAACCTGATCGTCTGCTCCGACGAGATCTACGACAAGATCCTCTACGACGGCGTCACCCACACCCCCACCGCCGCCATCGCCCCCGACCTGCTGACCCTCACCTTCAACGGGCTGTCCAAGGCGTACCGGGTCGCCGGCTACCGCAGCGGCTGGATGGCGGTGTGCGGCCCGAAGGCGCACGCGGACAGCTATATCGAGGGCCTGACGATCCTGGCCAACATGCGGCTGTGCGCCAACATGCCCGCCCAGCACGCGGTGGCCACCGCCCTCGGCGGCCGGCAGTCGATCAACGACCTGGTCCTGCCGGGCGGCCGGCTGCTGGAGCAGCGCGACGTGGCGCATGAGCTGTTGACGCAGATCCCGGGTGTGACGTGTGTGAAGCCGAAGGGTGCGCTGTACGCGTTCCCGCGGCTCGATCCCAAGGTCTACAAGATCAAGGACGACCGGCAGATGGTGCTGGATCTGCTGCGCGCCGAGAAGATCATGGTGGTCCACGGCACGGGCTTCAACTGGCCGGAGCCGGACCACTTCCGCCTGGTCACGCTGCCGAACGCCAAGGACATGGCGGACGCGGTCACCCGGATCGGCACCTTCCTGGACGGTTACAGCCAGCCCTGACGCCACCGTCGTCTTTCACGGGCCCGTCTCTTGCGAGAACCCGTCCCGCACGGACCCCGTCTCGCGCAGCCGTCTCGTACACGACATAACTTTAGACAGGATCTAAGTTAGGATGGCCTTCCAAGCAGGACAGGAGGCCATCCATGTACGAACCGATCCGCACCAAGTCGGTCCACACCATGGCCGAACCCGTGCGCGGCGGTCACGGCCCGCGCCGCTCCCGGAGCCAGGAACTGGACATCCGGCTCGCGGGGCACCTGACCGCACTGCTCACGGTGACCGACGAACTGCGGGCCCTGACCCCGTCCGCCGAGCTGGACGACGCCGCCCGGCGGCTGGCCGCCCGGATCGAGCGGCTGCGCGGCGGGCACGCCCCGCTGCGGGCGGTGCCCACGGTGGCCGACGGCGGCCCTGCCCGCGTGCACGCCCTGCACCAGCGGGCGCACATGCTGGCCGGTCAGGCCCTGGTGGTCGCCGGCTCGCGCGGCGACGCCGCCGGGGCGGCCCTGGCCGAGGGACGGCTGCGGGCACACGCGGCGGCGCTCGGGATCACCGACGGCGGCTGAGCGGGCCGCTGCCCCGACCGGGGCGCCGACCCGCCGTGGAGAACCGCCGCGTAAAACACGGCAGGGCGGGACCGGACAACCTTCCGGTCCACGCCCCGTCACCTCAGCCCAGGCGCTTCACCAGTGCCCGGTACTCGTCCCACAGCTCCTTCGGCGTGTGCTCGCCAAAGGTGTTGAGGTGCTCCGGCACCAGTCCGGCCTCCTCGCGCCAGACCTCCTTGTCGACCGAGAGCAGCAGGTCGAGGTCGGCGTCGGCGATGTCCAGGCCGTTCGTGTCGAGCGCCTCGCGCGTCGGCAGGACGCCGATCGGCGTCTCGACGCCCTCCGCGGCTCCGTCCAGGCGCTCGACGATCCACTTGAGCACCCGGCCGTTCTCGCCGAAGCCCGGCCACACGAAGCGGCCGTCCGCGTCCTTGCGGAACCAGTTGACGTAGTAGATCTTCGGCAGCTTCGCCTCGTCGCCCCGCTCGGCGGCGGCCTGGCCGATCTTGATCCAGTGACCCATGTAGTCGCCCATGTTGTAGCCGCAGAACGGCAGCATGGCGAAGGGGTCGCGGCGCAGCTCGCCGACCTTGCCCTCGGCGGCGGCGGTCTTCTCGGAGGCGACGTTGGCGCCGATGAAGACGCCGTGCTGCCAGCTGAAGGACTCGGTGACCAGCGGCACGGCCGAGGCCCGGCGGCCGCCGAAGAGGATGGCCGAGATCGGCACGCCCTTGGGGTCCTCCCACTCGGGCGCGATGATCGGGCACTGGGCGGCGGGGACGGTGAAGCGGGCGTTGGGGTGGGCGGCCGGGGTGCCGGACTCCGGCGTCCAGTCGTTGCCCTTCCAGTCGGTGAGGTGGGCGGGCGGCTCCTCGGTCATGCCCTCCCACCACACGTCGCCGCCGTCGGTCAGGGCGACGTTGGTGAAGACCGCGTTGCCCCAGAGGGTCTTCATGGCGTTGGCGTTGGTGTGCTCGCCGGTGCCGGGGGCCACGCCGAAGAAGCCCGCCTCGGGGTTGATCGCGTAGAGCCGGCCGTCCTCGCCGAAGCGCATCCAGGCGATGTCGTCGCCGATGGTCTCCACCGTCCAGCCGGAGATGGTGGGCTCCAGCATGGCGAGGTTGGTCTTGCCGCAGGCGGACGGGAAGGCGGCGGCCACGTACTTGGCCTCGCCCTGCGGCGGGGTGAGCTTGAGGATGAGCATGTGCTCGGCGAGCCAGCCCTCGTCACGGGCCATGACGGAGGCGATGCGGAGGGCGTAGCACTTCTTGCCCAGCAGGGCGTTGCCGCCGTAGCCGGAGCCGTAGGACCAGATCTCGCGGTCCTCGGGGAAGTGCGAGATGTACTTGGTGGAGTTGCACGGCCAGGGGACGTCGGCCTCGCCCTCGGCCAGCGGGGCTCCGAGCGTGTGGACGGCCTTGACGAAGAAGCCGTCGTCGCCCAGCTCGTCGAGGACCGGCTGTCCCATGCGGGTCATGGTGCGCATGGAGACGGCGACGTACGCGGAGTCGGTGATCTCGACGCCGATCGCGGAGAGCGGCGAGCCGAGCGGGCCCATGCAGAAGGGCACGACGTACATGGTGCGGCCGCGCATGGAGCCGCGGAAGACCCCCTGCTCGCCCTGGAAGATCTCCCGCATCTCGGCGGGGTCCTTCCAGTGGTTGGTCGGGCCGGCGTCCTCCTCCTTGGCGGAGCAGATGAACGTACGGTCCTCGACGCGGGCCACGTCCGTGGGGTCGGAGGCGGCGTAGTACGAGTTGGGGCGCTTGACCGGGTCGAGCTTCCGGAAGGTGCCCTTGGCGACGAGCTCCTCGCACAGGCGCTCGTACTCGGCCTCGGAGCCGTCGCACCAGACGACCCGGTCCGGCTGGGTGAGGGCGGCGATCCGATCGACCCAGGAGATCAGTTCCTGGTGGTTGGTGGGGGTGGTGGGAGCCGCATTTGCGCGCGCCACGATCGCTCCGTCCCGCCGGGGACCCGCGAGGTGCCCGGCGTCGCATCTTGAGGGTGGAACGGACCATCCGCTTGCCTGACCCGGCAGTTGGCCCGTTTCTGCACATTCGCCCCTTGGGGGCTGCGACCCAGACGCTTCGTGACCGCTCATCCGGTGCCGCCCGCACTCATTTGATCATCCGACTCCGTTTCGGTTCTGTCCAGGGGGCACTCCCGTGACCATCGCCACGTGATACCGCCCCGTAACCTACGGTTGCGTAGGTAGCATGGCGCCATGACACCCGCGCCCGACGCGGCGCCCGTCGCGCCCGCAACTCCCGCCGGTGCCGCGACCGCCGCGCCTCTCACCTCATGCCCTGAACCCCTGCCGGCAGTCGTCAAGCCGCGCCTCCGCGGCTGGCTGCACGCGGGGATGTTCCCCGCCGTCCTGATCGCCGGCGTCTTCCTGACCGCGCTCGCGGACAGCACCCGCGGCCGGATCGCCTGCGCCGTCTACGTCCTCAGCGCCTGTCTGCTGTTCGGCATCAGCGCCCTCTACCACCGCGGCGACTGGAGCCCACGGGTCAATGCCGTGCTCCGCCGCCTCGACCACGCCAACATCTTCCTGATCATCGCCGGCACCTACACACCGCTGACCAT
Organism: Streptomyces sp. CA-181903; assembly: GCF_050937075.1. Classification (NCBI taxonomy): domain Bacteria; kingdom Bacillati; phylum Actinomycetota; class Actinomycetes; order Kitasatosporales; family Streptomycetaceae; genus Streptomyces; species Streptomyces sp. CA-181903. The sequence continues at coordinate 4,741,674 of NZ_JBNJLY010000001.1, read as the reverse complement.
GCTCCTGGTCCCGGGCGGACGCGGCCAGTTGCTGCTCTGGGCGGTCTGGGCCGCGGCCGCGGCCGGCATCGCCTTCCGGGTCTTCTGGGTCGGCGCGCCGCGCTGGCTCTACACCCCCTGCTACATCGCGATGGGCTGGGCGGCCGTCTTCTTCCTGCCCGACTTCCTGCACAAGGGCGGCGTCGCCGTGCTCGTCCTGGTGATCGTCGGCGGCCTCCTCTACAGCGCGGGCGGCGTCATCTACGGCATCAAGCGCCCGAATCCGTCGCCTCGCTGGTTCGGCTTCCACGAGGTGTTCCACTCACTGACGCTGGCGGCCTTCGTCGCGCACTACGTCGGCATCTCCCTGGTGGCCTATACGCACGCCTGACCCACCCGCCCCCTCCGTCCACGTCCCGCTCATCTCCATCCGCGCCCCGCCCCGCTCGCCCGACAGCCCGGCCCACCGGCCGTCCGGCAGCGGACGGGGCGCGCTCCGTTCCCGACGCGCCGTCCGCAGTGGCCGTGGCCGTGAGGTCACGGCCACTCGCCATGCCAGGCCCGTGACGCCGGCCAGCACCACGGCCACCACCGCCGCCTCGCCGGCGACCAGGTACGCCCCCACACTCAACGCCGCGATCAGTACGGCCCCGGCGTTCACCACGGCACCCATCAGAGATCACTCCTCCCGTTCGGCCTCTTACCGACCGTTCCCCTTCCCTGTACACAGCGTGACACACCCCACTGACAATCAGCGCCGCGCCAGGAGACGGCAAGGGGAGCGTCAAGAATCGACTGTCTCAATCTTTTGGGAGTTACTATCAAAAGAATGAAACAGTCGGATCCTGCCCGAGGAGCGCCGTGACGACCACGCCCACCCTGTCCCCGCCCAGCGCGGACCCCCGCCCCGACCCCCGCCGCTGGTGGGCCCTGGGGGCGATCGTCGCCTGCATGCTCGTCCTGGGCTTCGACGGCACGATCCTGAACGTGGCCCTGCCGACCATGGCCACCGAACTCGACGCCGACGCGGGCGCCCTCCAGTGGATAGCCGACTCGTACCTCGTCGTCTTCGCCGCGCTGATGCTCCCCGCGGGCCTGCTGGGCGACCGCTTCGGCCGCCGCCGCACGCTCGTCGCCGGCCTCGTCGTCTTCCTCGCCGGCTCACTGATCGGCACCTTCGCCCAGGACGCGGGCACCGCCATCGCGGCCCGCTCGGTCATGGGGATCGGCGCGGCCTTCATCATGCCGCTCGCGATGTCCGTGCTCCCCGCCCTCTTCACACCCGAGGAGCGGAGCAAGGCCGTCGGGGCGGTGTCCGGCGCCTCCGCGCTCGGCCTGCCCCTCGGGCCGATCATCGGCGGGTTCCTGCTCGACCACTTCTGGTGGGGCTCGGTCTTCCTGATCAACGTGCCGCTCGTCGGCGTGGCCGTCGTCGCCTGCCGGTTCCTGCTCCCGGAGATGAGGAACCCCACGGCTCCCGGCGTCGACGGCCTCGCCACCGTGCTCACCGTCGGCGGCCTCGGCACCCTCGTCTACGGCGTCACCGAGGGACCCGGCCGCGGCTGGACCTCCCCGGCGGTCCTCGGTACGCTCGCCGCCGCCGTCGTCCTGCTCACCCTGCTGACCCTGCGGTCACGGCGGCAGACGCAGCCGATGCTCGACCTGACGCTGCTCCGGCACCGCGGCTTCCTGTGGAACACCATCGCCGCCTCCCTCGCGATGTTCGTCTTCACCGGCCTGCTGTTCGTCCTGCCCTCCTATATCCAGACCGTGCGCGGCAACGACGCCTTCGGCACCGGCCTGCGCATGATCCCCCTGCCCGTCGGCATGCTGATCGCCTCCCGGCTCGCTCCGCCGCTGACCCGGCGAGCGGGGGCACGCGTCGTCGTTCCCGCCGGGCTGGTCGTGCTCGGCCTGGGCGCGCTGCTCGGCAGCCGGACCGCCGCGGGCGACGGTTACGCGTTCACCGCGGCCTGGCTGGTCCTGGCCGGCGCCGGCACCGGACTGGCCTTGATCCCCGCCATGGACGGCGCCATGGGCGCACTGCCCCGCGAGCGCGTGGGCGTGGGTTCCGGTCTCCTCATGACCCTGCGCCAGGTGGCGAGCGCGATCGGCGTCGCGATCCTGGGCAGCCTGCTCACCTCCGCGTACCGCGCGCACCTGGAGACGCCCCGGGTGCCGGCCGCCGCCGCGGGGGCGGCCGAGGAGTCGGTCATGGGGGCCCACCGAGTGGCGGCCGGGCTCGGCGACACCCGCTCCGCGGACGCCGCCTACCTGCACGGCATGGACCTGACCCTGCTGGCCTCCGGCGGCATCGCCTTCGCGGCGGCGCTCCTGGTCGCCACCTTCCTGCCCGGCATCCGCGCACGGGCGGCGATCACGCCCACCACTGTGGCCGCCGAAACACCGAATGCCCGACAATGACAGTCATGGCCTCCGCACAAACCTCCCCCGCCGCCCAGCCGGGCCCCCGGCTCGGGCTGCGCGAACGGAAGAAGATCCAGACCCGCCAGGCGATTCGCGCCGCCGCCTACCGGCTCTTCGAGGAGCAGGGGTACGACGCGACGCCGGTGGACCAGATCGCGGAGGCCGCCGACGTCTCGCCCAGCACCGTCTTCCGGTACTTCCCGACCAAGGAGGACATCGTCCTCACGGACGAGTACGACCCCGTCCTGGAGGCGGCGCTCCGATCCCGCCCGGCCGACGAGCCTCCGCTGCGCGCGATCCGCAACACCGTCCTGGAGAGCCTGCGGGACCTCCTCGGCGCCGCCAGCCCCGAGATGCGGATGCGCAACCGGCTGATCCGGGACGTCCCCAGCCTGCGGGCCCGCGCCAGCGAGGGCGTGGGCGAGTCGGCGCGCCTCCTGCGCTCCGTCCTGGCCGAGCGCACCGGCCGCCCGGAGGACGACTTCGAACTGCGCGTCGTGACGACCGCCGTGCTGGTCACCATGCAGGAGGCCGTGATGGTGTGGGTGGACGAGGGCCAAGCCGGCGATCCGCTCGACTACCTGCAGCGTGCGCTGGACGTGCTGGAGCGGGGCCTCACCCTCTGAACCCTCTGAGCCCTCTGAGCCCTTCCAGCCCGCTCAGCCCGGTGAGCGCTGTCCCGCCCCAGCCCCCGGGCGGGTTCACCTCCCCCTCAGCTTCGCGGCGAGCTCCTCGGGGTCGGAGGTCGGCGCGTCGCAGGTGAAGCCGCGACAGACGTACGCGGCCGGGCGGCCGGCCAGCAGCGGCCGGTCCGCCAGCAGCGGCACCTCGGCGGCCGTCGCCGAGGCCGGTTCTCCCAGGGCGACGGCCAGCCCGGGCCGCTGGGAGAGCAGGGCGGTGCGGTGCAACTCCCGGGTGGCCGGGTCGTCGTACGGCCCGACGACGGCGACCTCGTAGGGCCCGTCGAGCAGCGCCTCCGCCACCGCCAGACCCCACCCGATGAAGCGCGGCGCCTTGGGCCCGAGGGCCCGCACCACGCCGAGCGCCCGTTCGGCCGCCTCCCGGTGCGGCGCGCTCCCCGTGAGCGCCGCGTAGGTCAGCAGGGCACCGGCGGCCGCGGTCCACCCCGACGGGGTGGCGTTGTCCGTCGGGTCCTGCGGGCGGCGGATGAGGGCCTCGGCGTCGTCCGCCGTGTCGAAGAGGGCGCCTTCCTCGTCGCGGAACCGGATCAGGACGGTGTCCAGCAGCAGTCCCGCGAAGTCCACCCAGACGCCCTCGCCGGTGACGGCGGACAGCGCGAGGAAGCCCTCGGCCACGTCCGCGTAGTCCTCCAGCACGCCCGCGTGGCCACCGGCGACACCGTCCAGGGAGGTGCGGAAGAGGCGCGCCTTCCAGTCCATGTGGGTGCGGACGAGCAGGTCGGCGGCGTCCGTCGCGGCCTGGACCAGGTCGAGGCGGTCGAAGTAGGCGCCGGTCTCGGCCAGCGCCGCGACGGCCAGGCCGTTCCATCCCGCCACGACCTTGTCGTCCCGGCCGGGCCGGGGCCGCCGGGCGCGGGCGGCCAGCAGCCGCTCCCGGATCGACGCGATCCGCTCGGCGTCCACGAGCCGCTCGCTGTCGGGCAGTCGCAGGACGGAGGCCCCCTCTTCGAAGGTCCCCTCCTCGGTGACGCCGAAGTAGTCGGCGGCCAGCTCCGCGTCCGCCTCCCCCAGCACCTCCCGGAGCTCGTCGGGGGTCCACACGTAGTAGGCGCCCTCGCGGTGCCGGCCCTGCCCGTCGTCGCTGTCCGCGTCCAGCGCGGAAGCGAAACCGCCCTGGTCGGTGCGCATCTCCCGGACCAGGAAGTCGGCCGTGTCCAGGGCCACCCGCCGGGCGAGGTCCGACCCGGTGGCCCGCCACAGGTGCGCGTAGACGCGGCACAGCAGCGCGTTGTCGTACAGCATCTTCTCGAAGTGCGGCACGACCCACCCGTTGTCCACGGAGTACCGGGCGAAACCGCCGCCCAGCTGGTCGTGGATCCCACCGCGGGCCATGGCCTCGCAGGTGGCCGTCACCATGTCGAGAACGGCGGCGGACCCCGTCCGGACGTGGTGGCGGAGCAGGAACTCCAGCACCATGGACGGCGGGAACTTCGGCGCCCCGCCGAAACCACCGCGCACCGCGTCGAACTCACGGGTCAGCGCCATCAGCGCCATGTGCAGCTCGTCGGCGGCGGGCGGCTGCCCCCCGGCGCCGCCGGTGAGAGGCCGGCGCGAAAGATCCTCGACGATCCGCCCGGCCACCTCCCCCACCTCGTCCCGCCGGTCGCGCCACGCGGCCGTCACCCCCTCCAGCACCTGCCGGAAGGACGGCATCCCGTGCCGGGGGGCGGGCGGGAAGTAGGTGCCGAAGTAGAAGGGCTCGGCCTCGGGCGTCAGAAAGACGGTCATGGGCCAGCCGCCCTGCCCGGTGGCGGCCTGCACCGCCTCCATGTAGACGGCGTCGATGTCGGGCCGCTCCTCGCGGTCGACCTTGACGGAGACGAAGTGCTCGTTGAGGTAGACGGCGGTCTCCTCGTCCTCGAAACTCTCGCCGGCCATCACGTGGCACCAGTGGCAACTGGAATAGCCGACGCTCAGCAGCACGGGAACGTCCCGGCGCCGGGCGTCCGCGAAGGCCTCGGGTGACCAGGGCCACCAGTCGACCGGATTGTCGGCGTGCTGGAGGAGGTAAGGGGACGTCTCGTGCGCCAGGTGGTTCGGCATGCCTCCATCCTTCCCCAGCAGGAGCCCCGGCCGTCTCATTCGCCACCCCGACTCTCCCCCGGGCTTCCCCTGACAGAACCCTGACGCACTGCGGGCCCTGCCCTGAGACCGTTCAACCGGGTTTTCCACAGGGTGGTTATCCACAGGCCTGCCGGAATCCCCGTCGAAGCGGAAGACTGGGACGCCTTGAGATTCGCTGGTCGAAGGGGGACGGCACATGCAGAGCTCGCTGACCGCGCTGCGGCAGGATCACCGCGCGGAAGTCGAGGGCCTGCTGGAGCAGGCGGTCGGGGAGGAGGTGCGGCGGTCGGGTGGGCGTGTCGACGGTGATGTGCTGCTGCGGCGGGCCCGTGAGGAGTTGGACGTGGTGGCCGGGGCGGCGGCCGAGGAGTACGCGGCGTACGTCCGGGCGCTGGACGAGGAGGGCGCGTCCGTCGGGCCGTTGTCCGCGCGCTTGTCGGGGGCCGCGCTCGGTACGCCCATGCTGGTGACGGCCGTGACGGCGGTGACGGCCTTCGGGGCCGACCTGGGGTACGGGACGTCCACGGGCACCGCTGTCAGTACGGCGGTCGCGGTGGCCCTCGCGGGTTCCGTGGCGACGCTCGCGAAACTGACGGCCGGTCACTGGCCGGCCCGCCATCGGCGGGCGGGGCTGCGCGGACAGCCGGGCGGAGCGGAGCAGTTGAGACTTCAGTGGCGGACGGCGGTGGAGGTGCGGGGCATACGGCCCTTCCTCGACCGGCAGCGGATGCTTCAGGGGGCGCACACCGGTAACGGGACGGCGGCCGGCAAGTCGGGCAAGGGCGGCTCGTCCCGTGGGCCGCAACTGCGGGGTGGTGACCGCAGTGCGATGGCCCGGCAGCGCAGTCTGCTGGCCCGCTCCTTCGATGATCTCCCGCAGGACGGCGGGGTGTTCGCCGGGCGGAAGACGCAGGTGGAGCGGATCGCCCAGTGGGTGCGCCAGGCCCGGGCGAGCACCGAGACGCGGCCGACGGTCGTCGTGCTGCACGGCCCACCGGGCGTCGGCCGGTCCGCGCTGGCGCTGCGCGCGGCCCATCAGCTGCGGGATCAGTTCCGGGGCGCCTGTCTGGTGGACCTGCGGGGCGAGAGCCAGGAGGAGCCGCCGCTGCCGACCCGCGACGCGCTGCTGCACCTGCTCAACCGACTGGGCGCCCCCCGCGACCAGTTGCTCTTCCGGGAACGCACCTCACGCGAGCAGTACCTCAGACGGCTGTCCGAGGTGTACCACAAGCACCTCGCCCGGCTGCCGGTGGCCATCGTGCTGGACGACGCGTCCGACGCGGAGCAGGTGCGCGCCCTGGTGCCCGACCGGTCCGAGTGCCTGGTACTGGTCACCTCCCGCGAGCCGCTGGAGCTGCCTCCGGATCTGGAGGCGTGGGTGCACCGGCTGGAGGTCGGCCCGCTGGACGAGGCGGGCGCGGAGGAACTGCTGCGCTCGGTCGCCGCGCCGGACGAGGATCGGGAGGAGGGCACGGCACGGGAGGACGAGCTCTACGATGCCCAGTCGCTCACCCGGGTAAGGGAGTTGTGCGGTGGTCTGCCGCTGGCCCTGCGGGTGGCCGGGTCCTCGCTCGGCGCACGGACACCGCGCGCGCTGGCCGTGGAGCTGGAGGCGGCGGGCCAGGACGGCCCGGTGGAACGGGCCCTGTGGCTGCGCTACACGGACCAGGGGGAGGATGCCCGGCGGCTGCTGCGGCGGCTCGCGCTGGCCGGCCGGGCTTCACTGGGCGCGGCCGCCGCGGCGGCCCTGCTCGCGGCCGACGGGCAGGAGGCGGCGCAGCGGCTGGCGGAGCTGGCGCGGGCCGGGCTCATCGAGCCGGTGCGCCCCGGGCGCTACCGGATGCACGATCTGGTGCGGGACTTCGCGCACGCGCGGCTGCACGAGGAAGAGGATCCCGGGGAGCGGGGGGCGGCCCAGGAGCGGCTGATCCGCAGTTACGCGGAGCTCGCCGACACGGTCATCCGCATGGTGGACGGCAAGACGTCGACGCGCGCGGACATGTTCTCCGACGGCGCGGCCGGAGGCCACGGCTTCCCGTCACTGGACGCGGCCCTGCGCTGGCTGGACGACGAGTCGAGCTTCATAACGGCCGCACTCCGGCACGCGGAGGGCGTCGACCAGTCGGCGGTGCTGCACCTGCTGGGCGCCCTGTGCGACTACTGCCTGCTCCGCGGGGACCTCTACCGGCTCGGCGAGCTGAGCGAGCTGACGCAGGCCACCGACCGGGAGCTGCTGACCCGCTCGGTGCAGTGGCGCACGGGCGTGGCGGCCCGGCAGCTCGGCGAGCTGGACACCTCCCGGACGACGCTGACGTCGGTGGTGGACCTGTACCTCGACTCCCAGCACCACGCCGGCGCGGCACGGGCCCTGCGCGACCTGGGCATCACCCTCCAGCACCAGGGGAATCTGAAGGAGGCGGCGGCGAAGCTGCGGGAGGCGCTGGAGTTGCAGGCGGCTCCCGAGCTGAGCGGTGACCGGGCGTGGACGATGCACGCGCTGGCCGCGGTGGAGCGCGACCGCGGCCGGCTGGCGGAGGCGCTGGACCTGCTGGCTGTCGCGCTGGAGCTGCACCGGGAGAGCGAGAGCCTGCACGGGCAGGCGTGGGCGCACTTCCAGCTGGGCCAGGTGCGGCTGCGCATGGGCCGCCCCGAACCGGCGGAGGCCGAGCTGCGCCAGGCGCTGGAGCTGTACGGGCGGACACAGGACGCGCGGGGCGCGGCCTGGGCCCTGACCCAGCTGGCGCGGGGGCGGCTGATAGCCGGGGACGCGGCGGCGGCCGTGGAGGGGCTCCGGCAGGCCGTCTCCCGGCACCGGGAGCACGAGGACGCGCGGGGCGAGGCGTGGACCCTCTTCTACCTGGGCCAGGCCCTGGAGGAGCTGGGTGATCTGCCGGCGGCGTTGCGCGAGCTGGAGCGTGCTCGGACGATGTTCAACCGGATGCGTGACGTCTACGGGCTGGCCTGTGCCCGCCACCACTCGGCACGGGTCACCCGCGACCAGCGGGCGGCCCAGACGGGGAGCCTGCGGAACAGCGGTTTCGCCCGGCAGTTGCTCCAGGACGCCCGGCTGGACTTCCAGCGGGTGGGGGTCGCGCACGGTGAGGCGTGGTCGTGCCTGGAGCTGGCGGTGGTCGACGCGGGCAACGGCAGGCTGGAGCAGGCGCTGGAGCTGACGGAGGAGGCGGAGCGGCTGTTCACGGGGTTCGGCGACCGGCGTGGCGAGAGCTGGGCGCGTTTCCTGCGCTGCACCTTGCTGCCGTTCGTGTCGCCGGGCGGCTCGGTGGTGGGCGCGGCCGTGGCCGGGGAGGACCTGGCCCGCCTGCGGCGTGAGCTGCGGGGTGCGGACTGGGCGGTGGACCCGGCACTGGAGCAGTACGCGGAGGCGTACGCGCTGGTGCTGGAGCGCGGGGTGGAGCCGGAGACCGGCTGGCAGGCGTGGCGCCTGGGCATGGTGCCGGGAAGGCGGGCACGGGAGGTGATGGCCGTGCTGCCGCGTTGAGGCCGAGCTGTCGTGCGTGGGAGGCGCGTCACCGCGTCAAGACCGAAACACCGCGCGCAGGCGTACCGCCGCGGTCGAGGGCGGCCCATCGCGCCGAGAGCGGACCATCGGGTGCAGGTATGCCGCCGCGTCCAGACCGGACCATCGCGTGAAGGTGCGCTGCCGCGTCCGGATCGGACCATCGTGTTCGGGCGTGCCGCCGCTTCGGGGCGTGCTGCCGCCGCGACAGGGCTCACCTGCCGCGTGGGCACCGGGCTGCCGAGGCCGGGGCCGCGCCAACCAGATGGTGTCGGGTGGCCGCCCGCAAGGCGACAGGGCTGCGTTACCGCGTCGGGCCTCTGCCGTCGCCGCGTCGGGGCGTGTTCCCCGCCGCGCCGGTGCTGTGTGCCGCGCGGGCCGGATCACCGGTGGCCGCCCGGCCGTCGTCCGGACCGTCCGGATGCCCGCGTGGCGGGCGGCCGGGCGGTTCGGGCCCGCCTCGGGTCAGGTGGAGGGCTTGCCGCCCGCCGCCGGTGCCGCCTCGTCAGTGGTGACGGTGGTGGCAGTGGTGGCGGAAACGGCGGCGGGCGCCGGGGCGGCGCCCTCCGGCGCCTCCTCGAAGGACACCCGCTTCATGTGCTTCGTCATGCTCTTCATCAGCAGCCACACGGCGGCACCGATGACGGCGAACACGATGAAGCCCAGGACACCGGGGGTGACCTTGTTCTTGTCGAGGTCGTCCCCGGCGGCGGCGAGCGGCATCAAGTGGGTGGCGGCGAAGGAGGCAGTCGCGCTCATCATGGACTCAATTGTTGCGGATGCCCGCGAAGAGGTCGTCCTCGGGGAGGGACGTGCCGACGAGCGACTTGGCGAGTTCGTACTCCTCGGTGGGCCACACCTCCCGCTGGAGGTCCAGCGGCACCTTGAACCAGCCGCCGTCCGGATCGATCTGCGTGGCGTGGGCGATCAGCGCCTTGTCACGGATTTCGAAGAAGTCGCCACAGGGGACGAAGGTGGTGAGATTGCGCTCCCGGCCCATGGAGTCCCAGCGCTCCAGCCACTCGCCGTAGGGCGATTCCAGGCCGCGCTCCAGCAGCGCGTCGTGCAGCGCCTGGGTGCGCGGCCGGTTGAAGCCCTGGTTGTAGTAGAGCTTCAGCGGCTGCCAGGGCTCGCCGGCCTCGGGGTAGCGCGACGGGTCGCCTGCCGCCTCGAAGGCCACCATCGAGATCTTGTGGGTCATGATGTGGTCGGGGTGCGGGTAGCCGCCGTTCTCGTCGTACGTGGTGATCACGTGCGGCTTGAACTCGCGGATCAGCTTGACCAGCGCACCGGCCGCCTCGTCGACGTCCTGGAGCGCGAAGCAGCCCTCGGGCAGCGGGGGCAGCGGGTCGCCCTCGGGAAGGCCGGAGTCCACATAGCCCAGCCACTCCTGTTTGACGCCCAGGATGTCCCGGGCCTCGTCCATCTCCTTGGCCCGGACCTCGTGGATGTGCTCCTCGATGTAGGGGTCCCCCTGGAGCTTGGGGTTGAGGATGGAACCGCGCTCCCCACCCGTGCAGGTGGCGACCAGCACGTCCACCCCCTCGGACACGTACTTGGCCATCGTGGCCGCGCCCTTGCTCGACTCATCGTCGGGGTGGGCGTGAACGGCCATCATTCGCAGCTGCTCAGTCAAGGCTCGATCCTCAGTCACTCGTCTCGGCAGACGCCTCCTATAGTGACCGAAGCGGGAGCCGTTTCATTCCGCGTTCACAAATCGGCGTCCGGGAGGCGATGATCATGGCTGCGCAGCGCGAGGCCCTGCCCGAGGGGCGTTACGGCCGCTCGGCGGACGAGCGCGCGAACCGCAAGCTCAAGATCGTCGGAGGGGCGCTGTTCGCGCTGCTGCTCGGGTTCGTCGCGTGGGCCGGTGTGCACTATGTCACCAAGTCGGACGTCAGCGGCCAGCTCATCCGGTCGAAGAAGATCTCCGCGACGTCGGTGCAGGCGGTCATCGAGGTCCGCAAGGAGAAGAACGACAACGGCGTGTGCACCCTTCGCTCGCTGGGTGAGGACGGGTCCGAAGTGGCCCGTAAGGACGTCTCCCTCGACCGCCGTGAGACGCACTTCACCGAGCTCGTCACCCTCCGTACCACCGCTCCCGCCCGCATCACGGAGCTGGAGGGCTGCCGCACCACCGACCGGGGCTGACGGCGGCGGCCGGAGGCGGAGGCCAGGGACGGCCGACGCCTACAGGGAACGGCCGGACGATCGGCGCGGCAACCGGGAAGGCTCGTCGATCACCCTCCTGACCAGCGGTGACGTGCTTCTTGCGGGATTTCGTCCCCCGACTTCTTCCCCCATTCCGGACGTAATTGTTAGGCTCGTGGTTTCGCCCGCCTTTGGAGGTGCACCCTTCTGAGTAGGGCGTTCATTTGTATCCGTGACCCCGAAGTTTTTCCCCCAGCACCGACGAGGAGCACCTGTGACCCAGACCAGCGACAGCGTCACCTGGCTGACTCAGGAGGCGTACGACCAGCTCAAGGCCGAGCTGGAGTACCTGTCTGGTCCCGCTCGCACCGAGATCGCGGCCAAGATCGCCGCGGCGCGCGAGGAAGGTGACCTGCGAGAGAACGGCGGGTACCACGCGGCCAAGGAGGAGCAGGGCAAGCAGGAGCTCCGTGTGCGCCAGCTGACGCAGCTGCTCGAGCACGCGAAGGTCGGCGAGGCCCCGGCCGCCACGGGCGTGGTCGCCCCCGGCATGGTCGTCACCATCGCCTTCGACGGCGACCCGGACGACACCCTGACCTTCCTGCTCGCCTCCCGCGAGTACGCGAGCTCGGACATCGAGACGTACTCCCCCCAGTCCCCGCTGGGCACCGGCGTCAATGGCAAGAAGGTCGGCGAGGACGCCGAGTACGAGCTGCCGAACGGCCGCAAGGCGAAGGTCCGCATCATGGACGCCACGCCGTACCAGGGCTGAACCCGCCCCTCGAGGCGCGCCGCGGAGGCGCGTCGCACCATCCCGCTTCCCGGCCCCGGACCGCCCGCAACGGTCCGGGGCCGGAGCTTTGCCGGGGCGGCCCCGTCGCGTCCCCATCCTCGCCCCGCGGCCGCGTGCCCGCTCTCGCCCCATGTGGCGCGCCTCTCCGCCCCAGCCCCCACAGCCGCCCAACCATCCACTCCACAGCCGCCCAACCACCCTCGCCCCATAGCCGCCTCTCCGCCCTCACCCCGTAGCGGACCGGTACTTCCGTACCGCCAGCCACCGGAACACCAGGATGATCAGGGCCGACCAGATCAGCGACGCCCACACCGGGTGCCGCATCGGCCAGGCAGCCGGCACGGGATAGCCGGGCGGCAGGTTGCCGAAGAGCTCCCGGGCCGCCTGGACGGTGGCGCTGAAGGGGTTCCACTCGGCGATCACCCGCAGGACGGTCGGCATGTTGCCGGACGGCACGAACGCGTTCGAGATGAACGTCAGGGGGAACAGCCAGACGAGTCCGCCCGAGGTGGCGGCCTCCGGCGTCCGCACGGAGAGCCCGATCAGCGCGCCGATCCACGAGAACGCGTACCCCAGCAGGAGCAGCAGGGCGAAGCCGGCCAGTGCCTTCGGCACTCCTTCGTGGATCCGCCAGCCCACGATGGCGGCGACGATCGCCAGCACCACCAGTGTCAGCGCGGTCTGCACGAGGTCGGCGAGGGTCCGTCCGGTGAGGACGGCGCCCCGGGCCATCGGCAGGGAACGGAAGCGGTCGATGAGGCCCTTGTGCATGTCGTCGGCGATCCCGGCCCCCGCCCCCGCGGTGGCGAAGGTGACCGTCTGGGCGAAGATGCCCGCCATGAGGTATTCGCGGTAGAGCGACGGCGCCGTGCTGCCGCCGACGGCGATCGAGCCGCCGAAGACGTAGCTGAACAGCACCACGAACATGACCGGCTGCACGACGCCGAAGACGACCACCTCGGGGATCCGCCGCATGCGCAGCAGGTTCCGCTGCGCGATGACCAGAGAGTCGTGGACGGACCGGCCGACGCGGCCCCGCCGGAACGCCGGCCGCCCGGGCGCGGTGTGGTCGACGGCGGTCATGGCGAGGCCCCTCCCTGTTGAGGTCCCTGCTGAGGTTCCTGGTGAGGTCCCTGTCGAGGCTCTTGTCGCGGTCCCTGCTGATGTCCCCGCTGCCGTCCCTGTCGCGGTTCCCGCCGTCCCTCCGGCTCGCCCGTGCCCTCGGCGGCGTGCCCGGTCAGCGAGATGAACACGTCGTCCAGGGTGGGGCGGCGCAGCCCGATGTCGTCGATGCCGACGTCCCGGGCGTCGAGTTCGCGGATGATCTCGGCGAGCAGCCGGGCGCCGCCGGAGACCGGGACGGTGATCCGCCGGGTGTGCGGTTCGACGGCGGAGCCGCCGTCGCCGAAGCCCCGCAGGACGGCATCGGCGACGGGGATGTGCTCGGGCCGGTGCACGACGACCTCGACGCGCTCCCCGCCGATCCGCGCCTTGAGCTGGTCGGACGTACCGCGCGCGATCACCCGGCCGTGGTCGACGACGGCGATGTCGTGCGCCAGGTGGTCGGCCTCCTCCAGGTACTGCGTGGTGAGCAGCAACGTCGTTCCCCCGGCGACCAGTTCCTGGATGACCTCCCACAACTGCTGCCTGTTGCGCGGGTCGAGGCCGGTCGTCGGTTCGTCCATGAACATCACGGGCGGTCTGACGACCAGGGCCGCCGCGAGGTCGAGGCGGCGGCGCATCCCGCCGGAGTACGTCTTGGCGGGGCGGTCGGCGGCGTCGGCGAGGTGGAAGCGGTCCAGGAGCTCGCCGGCCCGGCGCTTCGCCTCGCGCCCGCTCAACTGGTAGAGCCTGCCGACCATCCGCAGGTTCTCACGGCCGGTCAGGTACTCGTCGACGGCCGCGAACTGGCCGGACAGCCCGATGCTGCGCCGGACCTCGTCGGGCCGCCGCAATACGTCGACGCCCGCCACCGAGGCCGTGCCGCGATCGGGTCTGATGAGAGTCGTCAGGACGCGTACGGCCGTGGTCTTCCCGGCGCCGTTGGGTCCGAGCAGCCCCAGGACCGTCCCTTCCGGGACGTCGAGGTCGACGCCGTCCAGGGCCCTTACCTCGCCGAACGCCTTGACCAGACCTTTGGCGTGAATCGCTCCCGGCATGGGGCTTCTCCCCGTTCGGTGGCGTCATACAGGGACGTGGGACTGGGGGTATGGGGGATGTAGGGACGTAGTAGGGGATTTTACGTGCACGGGGAGCATTCCGCCCTGTGAACGAAGATTCCGGATACTGCCGTGGCTTCCGGATACTGCCGTGACCACAGTCGACGGACGGCCGAAGCCATCCGAGACTGCTCGGGACAACCCGAGACAGCTCAGGACAGCTCAGGACAGCACCGGATAGCCCGCCTCCCGCAGCACCGTGCGCACGGCGGCGCAGTGCTCGTGCCCCTTCGTCTCCAGGTGCAGTTCGACCTCCGCCTCCGTCAGCCGCAGCCGCGGGTCGGTGCGGACGTGTCCGATGTCGAGGATGTTGACGTCCGCCGCGGACAGCACCTCCAGCAGGGCGGCCAGGGCCCCCGGCCGGTCGGTGATCCGCAGCCGCAGCGAGAGGTAGCGGCCGGCGGCGGCCATGCCGTGCCGCAGGACGCCCTGCAACAGCAGGGGATCGACGTTCCCGCCGGACAGCACCGCTACGACGGGTCCCTCGAACGAGCGCGGGGCGGCCAGCAACGCGGCGACCGGACTCGCCCCGGCCGGTTCCACCAGCAGCTTCGCCCGTTCCAGGCAGAGCAGCAGCGCGCTCGCCAACTGGTCCTCGGAGACGGTGCGGACCTCGTCCACCAGCCGCCGGACGATACCGAACGGTACGTCGCCGGGGCGCCCGACCTTGATGCCGTCGGCCATCGTGGCCGGCGCCTCCACGGTCACCGGACGGCCGGCGGCCAGCGACCGCGGATAGGACGCCGCGTCCGCCGCCTGGACGCCGACGACCTTCACATCCGGCCGCAACGCCTTGAGCGCCACGGCGATCCCGGCCGCGAGCCCGCCACCGCCCATGCCCACCACGACGGTGCGCACCTCGGGACACTGCTCCAGGATCTCCAGTCCCACGGTTCCCTGGCCGGCGATGACGTCCGGGTGGTCGAAGGGGTGGATGAGGACCGCGCCCGTGCGCCGCGCGTGCTCCCGAGCGGCGCGCAGCGCGTCGTCCACCACCTGTCCGCGCAACCGCACTTCGGCTCCGTACTCACGGGTGGCGACGACCTTCGGCAGCGGTGCGCCCTCCGGCATGAAGACCGTGGACCGCACTCCGAGCAGGGAGGCCGCGAGGGCCACGCCCTGGGCGTGGTTGCCCGCGCTGGCCGCGACCACGCCGGCCGCACGCTCCGCCGCGGAGAGGCCCGCGATCCGGACGTACGCGCCGCGGACCTTGAACGAGCCGGTCCGCTGGAGGTTCTCGCACTTGAGGTGCACCGGTGAACCGATCAGTCCGGAGAGATGCCGGCTGCCCTCCAGCGCGGTGACCCGGGCGACGCCGGACAGCGTCTTCTGCGCTTGGCGGATGGCGTCGAGGGTGACGGAGAGGTCAGGGAGATCGGAGGGGCCCGAAAGCTCCGGGAGGAACTCCCCGGACGCCCCGGAGTCTCCGGCAGGGTCGGAAGGGTCAGCAGAACCAGGAGGATCAAGAGGACCGGAAGGACCAAGAGGACCAGGAGGACCGGAAGAACCGGAAGGACCGGTCATCGATACCGAGGACATCGGCGAACCGGGCGGAACGCGCGCCGGACGGTCGCCGCCGCCCACTCGTGCAGCCATACCGCCAGTCTCGCAGCCCCGGCCCCGCCGCGGGGCCGCCATCCGAACGAACGGGACCCCGCGACCATACGAACCGACCGGTTTGCCCGGCGACGGCACGCGCGCCCGTCCGGCCGCGTACTCTGTCCCCCATTCCCGAGCAATTCCAGCCCGCCGCACGAAGTGAGTCCCCAGCCATGCCCACCCCTCCGGACATGACGACCGACCTCGCACCAGGTGTCCTCGACACTCTCCAGCACCAGGTTGCCGTCTTCGCCCGTCGCGCAGAACAGACCCGGCTCGGTGGCGTCGGCCGGGTCCACAACTCGATGGATCGCGCCGCCTACCTCCTGCTCAACCGCCTCGACCAGGAAGGCCCGATGGGCGTCAAGGCGCTCGCCGCGGGCATGGGCATCGACTCGTCGACCGTCACCCGGCAGGTGGCGCCCCTCGTCGACACGGGCCTGGTCAAGCGCACCTCGCACCCCGAGGACGGCCGGGCCGTGGTCCTCCAGCTCTCGCCGCGCGGCAAGGCGCGGTTGGACGAGGTCCGCGCTTCGCGCCGGCAGCTGATGGCGCTGTGCACGGAGGGGTGGACGGAGGAGGAGCGGGCGGTGTTCTGCACGTTGCTGACGCGCTTCAACTCCGCGCTGTCCGAGGTGCACAGCTCTTTGCCGCAGGTGCCGCCGGCTTCTTGACGGCGGTGCCGTCCTTCGGCGGTGCCGACGCGGTTGGTGCGGAGTCCGCTCCTCCGCCCGCTCGCGCGTAGGCACCGCGCGACGGGCGCCGACGGCGTCATCTGCCGTACGGCGCCCGGCTGTCCGGTGTGGGGGGGCCGTGGGTGGTGGTTGCCCCGGCCCCTCCCTTTCTCCCCCAGCTACCGCTGGGAGGTGCCCCCAGTTTCCCGGGGCTGCCGCCCCGGACCCCGAAACCGCGCTCCGCGCGGTTGTCCTCAAACGCCGGACGGGCTGAAGTGCGCGCCCAGGCTGAAAAGGCTCAGCCCAGCGCCTGCTTGATGTCCGCCAGCAGGTCGTCCACCGACTCGATGCCCACGGACAGGCGGACGAGGTCCGCCGGGACCTCCAGGGCCGAGCCGGCCACCGAGGCGTGGGTCATCCGGCCCGGGTGCTCGATCAGCGACTCGACGCCGCCGAGGGACTCACCGAGGGTGAACAGCTTGGCGCGGTTGCAGACCTCGACCGCCGCCTCCTCGCCGCCCTCGACGCGGAACGAGACCATGCCGCCGAAGGCGCGCATCTGCTTGGCGGCGACCTCGTGCAGCGGGTGCTCGGGCAGGCCGGGGTAGTAGACCCGGGTGACCTTGGGGTGGGAGAGCAGCAGGTCGGCGACGCGCTCGGCGTTGGCGCTGTGCCGGTCCATGCGGACGGCGAGGGTCTTGATGCCGCGCAGCGTCAGCCAGGAGTCGAAGGGGCCGGCGACGGCGCCCATCGCGTTCTGGTGGTAGGCGAGCTCGTCGCCCAGCGCGGCGTCGTTGGTGATCAGGGCGCCGCCGACAACGTCGGAGTGGCCGCCCATGTACTTGGTGGTCGAGTGCACGACGACGTCCGCGCCGAGCGCCAGCGGCTGCTGGAGGTAGGGGCTGGCGAAGGTGTTGTCCACCACCAGCTTGGCCCCGCCCTCGTGGGCCACCTGGGCGACGGCGGCGATGTCCGTGATGCCGAGCAGCGGGTTCGAGGGGGTCTCGACCCAGACGGCCTTGGTGCGGTCGGTGATCGCGTCCCGGACGGAGGCGGGGTCCGAGGTGTCGGCGACGGACCACTCGACGCCCCAGCGGCCGACGACCTTGGCGAACAGCCGGAACGTCCCGCCGTAGGCGTCGTTCGGGATGACGACGTGGTCGCCGGGGGCCAGCAGCGTACGCAGCAGGCAGTCCTCGGCGGCCAGGCCGGAGGCGAAGGCCAGGCCCCGGACGCCGCCCTCCAGCGCCGCCAGGTTCTCCTCCAGGGCGGTACGGGTCGGGTTGGCGCTCCGGCTGTACTCGTACCCGCCGCGCAGGCCCCCCACGCCGTCCTGCTTGTAGGTGGAGACTTGGTAGATGGGCGGCACGACGGCCCCGGTCAGCGGGTCCGCCTCCTGCCCGGCGTGGATGGCGAGGGTCTCGAAGGATTGCTGCTGCTGGTCGCTCATTGTTCCGAGAGTAGTACCCGCCTTACCGGAATAGTCCTGTTCACTTGTAACCGGCGGATGAACGATCGACCGGACCATGGAATCGGAGGTCAGGAACGATCGGGCGCACTGCCTCGTCCTTACGTCGTCGACACCCTCGCACTCCCCTCCCATCCAGGACAGCTCATGGAGTTTCTGTTCATCCTGCTCGCCCTCGTCGTGGTCTGCGGCGTCGTCGTCGCGCCCGCGCTGCGCCGCCGGCGCGCGGCCCAGGACGCGCTGCGGGGCGCCGGCGCGGCCGTCGATCCGTCGTACGGGCACGGCTTCGTACCCCCCGAGCGGCTGGACGTACGCCTGCCGGGCCCGGATCCCGAGCTGCTGGCCGCCGTCGAGGAGGCCCGCCGCACCCAGGACTGGAACCCGGCCGCCGAGCTGCTGGCCCGCACTCCGGCGGACGGCTCCGCCGAGCTGCGCTGGCAGCGCGTGCAGACGCTGGCCGGAGCGGCCGCGCGGGAGCTGGCCGAGGCGCCCGGCACCGGCGGCATGTGGCTGCGCCACTGGCGCGTGGTGGCCCCCAAGGACGCGGGCGGCGCGGCCGTCCAGGCCGAGTTCCTGGTCCAGCAGGCGATGCGCGACCCCGCGTCGCAGGACTACCGCATGATCCTGGAGGAGGCCCGGACGGTCTGCGCCGAGGCCGCGCTGCTCGCGCCGGGCGACCCCGTCCCGTACATCGTGCGGCTGAACGTCGAGCGGGGGCTCGGGGCGAGCGAGGCGGAGTTCCAGTCCGTCTGGGAGACCGTGCTGTCCCGCGCACCGGGGCACATGGGGGCGCATCTGGTGGCGCTGCGCTACTGGAGCGCGAAATGGCACGGGTCGCAGGAGCAGGCCGACGCCTTCGCCCGGCGCGCCGCCGCGGCCGCCCCGCAGGGCAGCCTGCTGCCCGCGCTGCCCCTCTTCGCCGTCCACGACCACCTGCCCGACGTCAACCTGGTGCGCGGCCTGTACGAGAGCGTCGTGGTCCGGGACGCGATCGAGGCGGCCCAGTACGCGGTCGTCCACGCCCCCGCCGACCACCCCGTCCTGCCGCACGTGCGGCACCTGCTGGTCTGGTTCCTCGTCAACGCGGGACGGTACCCCGAGGCCCTGGAGCAGCTGCGGGCGGTGGACGGCCACATCGGCGCGATCCCGTGGACGTACGAACAGGACCCGGTCGCCGTGTACACCGCGTACCGTGCGCGGGCGGTCTCGGGGTTCTGAGCGGGAGACGGGCGGGGAGCGGCCGGGGGGAACCGGGAATTCCGACGCCCGGGCCGCGCGTTTCCCTGATCCGTACGGCACCGCACCGTATCGTCCACCGCCGCCGCCCTGGAGTCGTGATGCTCTTCCCCCACCTCCGCCACGACCACCGTCTGCCCACCGAGCAGGAGGCCCTCGAGGGCCGCCCCGAACCGGCCTTCCCGCTCGCCGGCCGTCACACCGTCCTCGGCAACCCGCTGGCCGGTCCCTACCCCGAGGGCCTGGCCGTCGCCGACTTCGGCCTGGGCTGCTTCTGGGGCGCCGAACGCCGCTTCTGGCAGACGCCCGGCGTGTGGACGACCCTCGTCGGCTACCAGGGCGGCATCACGCCGAACCCGACGTACGACGAGGTGTGCAGCGGCCTGACCGGGCACACGGAGGCGGTCCGGGTGGTCTTCGACCCGGCCGTCGTCCCCTACGAGACGCTCCTCAAGGTCTTCTGGGAGTCCCACGACCCCACCCAGGGCTTCCGCCAGGGCAACGACCGCGGCACCCAGTACCGCTCCGCGATCTACACCCACTCCCCCGCCCAACAGCACGCCGCCGAGACCTCCCGCGACGCCTACCAGACCGTCCTCCGCGCCTCCGGCCACGGCGACATCACCACCGAGATCGCCCCGGCGGGCCCCTTCTACTGGGCCGAGGAACATCACCAGCAGTATCTTGCGCGCAACATTAACGGCTACTGCGGTTTGGGCGGGACGGGCGTGAGCTGCCCGATCGGGGTCGCCGACGCTCCGTCCCCGGATGCCTGAGGAACCGCGCACGACCCTGTACCGGCTCCGTCGGGCAGCCTGGGGCATCTGGATCGAACTGACAGCCTCGGCCGCGACAACCGCCGTGGCACCGGCGCACGGCGAGCGAGTTTCGAGCGGGGTGTGGCTCGACGCCACCCCCCCGCCTCAGGCATCCGACCGAAGATCACTCGTACAAGCGGCTCTCACACGATGAAGTGGCCTGGCTCCGCCACGGTCTGATGCTGGCAACCCCGGCCCTTACCGCCGCCCTTCCAACGGACCAACACACCCTGGTCACCGTCCACGGCGTCCGATTCCCTGAGGCGGACTACCAGCCCGAGGGCCTGGCGGCGGCCCTGCTCCTCTGGGCCGAGCAAGAATTTGCGCTCCCACCCCATCCGATCATCGCTGCCTTCGACCACTCGGCCAACCGCTACGTCTACGACTGGGGCGCAACGGCGCAGCCGTAAGCCGTATCGAGCGGCAGCACATAGCGTGCGGGTGGGTACGGTCCTGGTGTGCCCGGCGCGCGCGGGGCTGGTCACCGTTGTGCGTGCGCGTCGGCGGATCGCGCGCGACTAGGGGAGCTGGTTCGGCATGGGGTCTCATGCTGCTCGGATACCGGGGGAAGGGTTCACGACGGCGGAGGCCGGGCGAATCATGGCCGCCGCGTGCAGATCGGCGGGGCTGGGTGGTGAGGGCGCGGAGTTGATCCGGCTGGGGGAGAACGCGCTGTTCCGGCTGGCGTCGGCGCCGGTGATCGTCCGGGTGGCCCGGTCGTCGGACTATCTCCCGTCGGTGCGCAAGGAAGTGGCCGTGGCGCGCTGGCTGCACCGGGAAGGGTTCCCCGCCGGCCGGGTGGTGGAGGATCTGGAACAGCCCCTCGTCGTGGACGGGCATCCGGTGACGTTCTGGCACCTGATCCGTAGTGATGGTCGCAAGCCCACGTACGGGGAGCTGGGGGCCCTGCTGCGGGAGCTGCACGGGCTGACTCCGCCAGCCGGGCTCGATCTACCGGCGTACGACGCGTTCGGGCGGTCGGCCCTGCGTATCGAGCGGGCGCCCGGGATACCCGAGGACGACCGACGTTTCCTCCGCACCCTCCACGCCGAGCTGCGCGACGCGGTGACGGAACTGCGGTTCGGATCGCCCAAGGGGCCCGTGCACGGTGACGCGCACGTGCAGAACCTCATGGTGGACGACAAGGGACAGGCGGTCTTCATCGACTTCGAAGCGTTCAGCTTCGACCACCCGGAGTGGGACCTGAAGGTGACCACCGTCGAACATCAAAGCCTCCGCTGGCAGACACGGGAACAGTTCGCCGCCTTCGTCTCCGCCTACGGCCGGGACCTGCGCAAGTGGTCCGGCTACCCGACGCTGCGCCGGATCCAGGAATTCACCATGACCACCTGGCTGATGCAGAACGCGTCCACCGGCGGGCGACCGGCGGAGGAGTACGCCCGGCGGATCGCCTCCTTGCGGGACGTGAACGCGCCGCGCGACTGGCGGCCGCTGTGACGCTCACTCCTCGTCGAGCCGGGCGAGCGCCTGAGTGACATGTTCGTTGAACTCTGCGACGGCACGGTTGCCGGAGTAGACGCTCACCTCGGCGCGGAAATCGTTCACGTACCGCTGGAAGCGCGCGGACTGGAGGGTGTCACCGGCGTCCACGGCCAGGGTGGCGGTGGTCAGAGCGCCCTCCAGCTCGCCGTTGAGAAGCTGGCTCTGGGCGAGAACCATCCGGCAGAAACCAAGGCTGCGGGCGTACCTGGGGTCGGTGACGTCCACGGCGCGCTGGGCGTGCTGCTGGGCTTCCCGGCGGTGCTTGAGATCGCGGAAGCAGTGGCAGAACTCGCCCATGAGCTCGGCCGGGGTGAAGTAGGACAGCCACTCCGGATCGGTCGTCGTATCCGCCCGCTCAAGGTGGCGTTCGGCCTCGTTCATCGCCCGGGCGGCTCCTGCCGCGTCTCCGGCGTTCGATAGGGCGCGGGCTTCCATGGCGGCGAACATGGACATGGCGCGTGGGGTCGCCCGGCCGCGTGCGCCTTCGAGGGCGGCGCGGGCCAACCGGGCGGATCGGGTGTACTCACCGAGGTAGTTCGCCTGGTGGCTGAGGTTGGCCAGGATCCGGCCGCCGAACATCCGGTCGTCGGTGATCTGGGTAAGGCGCAGAGTTGCCGTCAGGTACTGATAAGCGAGCCGGTGGTTACCCGAGTCGTACGCGGTCCACCCGAGCAACTGGGCGATTTCCAGGGCCGCGCCGTGCAGGGCGGTCCCCACCTTCTCGCTGTAGCTCGCGCCGAGCAGCGGTAAGACCTCGTGGCGGAAGTACTGCCGGAGCGCCTTGTGGCCGTGGCCGCCGCCGAACTGGAAATCCAGCTCCATGAACATCTTGCCTGCGGTACGGATCGCCCGGACGTCGCGCATCCCCACCCGCTGAGAACCGGGACGGTCGGCCTGGACGCCGTCCGGTCGCGCGGTGATCCAGGACAGCACGGCGGCGTTCAGGTCGCCGTCGGCCACCAGGAGGCGGCTCTCCTCGGCGGGGTCGCCGCCCTCCGCGCCAAGGCTGTCCAGTTTGGCCAGGGCTTCGGCGGACGAAGCGGGATAGTCGATCACGGCGGGGGCCGGCTGCTCCGCTTCCCGGAAGAACCCCAGATCGCCGGTCCGGACGGGGCGGCCGAGCTTGGCGCTCAGCGCCTCGGCCATGATCGCCGCTGTTCCGGGCTTGATGCCGGCACCGTCGCGCCACCGCTGGACGGACACATGCGTCGTGCCCAGGTCCTCGCCGCGCCGGGCAGCGATGTCCCGCATGCGCTTGGCGAGCCCCTTGTTCGAGACACCGGCCTCGTCCAGGAGGGAGATCAACCGATCGTTCGGCACTCGACTCATTCCGCCCCCTGCCATCCCTCATGACGGCTGGCGTCCATCCTGACACAGTGAGTGAGGCCGATGGGGGTTCATTGATGAACCCCCTTGGCTATAGCGGGTGTTCACGTGAACCCCCTGGCGAACGCTCCCGACGTTCCTCCACTGGTCGTTGACTGTGCGGCACGCGATGCCGACCGCAAGTAACAGTCGGCAGGCTGGAGGGGAAAGTGAATGACCGCAGGAACATCCGTCCGTCTGGCGTCTGTGCCATGGCCACGTCACGACTGCCGGAGCAACAGCCGGCGGCAGAGCGCTTCAGGTCGTTCGTCCTGTTCGCCGAGTCGCCCGACGCCGTGAGCACCGCGCGGAACATGGCGGGCAGCACGTTGACCGACTGGGGGCTGGGACACCTCGTCTTCGAGGCGAAGGTGGTGGTTTCGGAACTCGTCGGCAACGTGATCAACCACGCTGTCCCGGATCGGGAGCTGGCTCGTCCGGGCGCGCAGCGGCGTATCGAGGTGAGTCTCCGCCGGTGGCCCAAGTGGCTGTTCATCGGCGTCGGAGACGAGGACTCGTCACCGCCGACTTACCCGGTCGGTGAGACCTTCGGACCGGAATGGGCCCTGAACCTGCCGGAGGCGCTGCTCCCGAACAACGGGCGGGGCTTGCAACTCGTGCACCGCCTGGTGGACGCCCTGTGGTGGACGCCGGAGAAGGCGGGCGGCAAGGTCGTCTACTGCCGCTTCGATCTCGTCTCCTCGGAGGGCAAGCCCTAGAAACTCCGGGCCCCGTATGCGCGTGCCTCAGCGATCCGGGCACGTGGCGGCCCGGCAGCCGGGCGGAGTCTGACCGCTCCGCCCGGCATAGGCACGGCCTCTTGGCGCTGGACTTCCCCTCCACCCGGGAGGCCGTGCCGAATTACCAGTGTCCTCAAACACGCTTCGTGATAGGGGTGTTGCACATGGGTAGACAGTTGACGGCGTTAGACCTGCGTCGCGGGGACGTAGTAACGCTCAAGGGTCGCCACTATGAGGTGAAGGCTGTGCGCCTTGACCGCCGTTCGGGAGGGCGGCACCAGGCCACCGTGACGTTCAAGGACGGGCGGCCCCTGGTGGTCGACGCCTCCGCCGAGCTGACCGTGAGCCGCGCCGGGAGGCAGGCCCGTTCCAGGGGCCGGCGGTGACGGTCCGGGCGGTGTACGGGCACGTGGACTGGTGGCTGACGGTCGACCCTGATGCCGACCGGGTTCAACACACGGCGAAGTGCATGACCTGCGGAGATATCGCCAAGCCGTCCGCTCGGAAGCTGGCGGCGGAAGTCTGGTGTCTCCGGCACGCGCGGCGTACCGGCCATCAGCGGTTCTGCACCGGCGCTCTGTCCTTCCTCGTCGCCACTTGCACGGACCGGTGATCAGGATGCCGGCTTCTCTCCGCGAGACGGTGGCGGACGTGACGTTCCGCCTGTGCGAGTGGTGGTGGCGACACGTGTCCGACCGGCGGATGTTCCGCGTCATGGATGCGCAGCGCGATCACTTCCAGGCCCTGGCCTTGGACGACTGGATCGTTCAAGCCGGCCGGGACTTCGAGGAACGGTGGGGCAACCACCCGCCTGTGCCCCGCCGTGCCCGGAACGGATCGCAGCACTAGACAGAAGACCGGACCACCCCTGCGCCGGGGTGGTCCGGGAGGGATCGCGAAGACCCCGGAGTAGATGCTACCGGGGGCTTCGTCGTGCGCTCGCACGCGGTGCCCCGCCGTACCAGGCCAACGGCCGTGGAGGGGAGGCACGTTCATGCACAGCGCAGATGACGGAGCGTTCGAGGGCATCGGCGCCGAGATCGACCCTGATGCGGTGGTGTGGGTACGCGGTGTGGATTACGTGGCCGGTTGGCGGGAGGCCCGGGAGGCTGCGGCGGAGCTTGAGGCGGCGTTGGCCGCGGTCGGCGTTGAGGCGGAGGGTACGTCGGCGGCGCGGACGCGGGGTGATGGTTCGGGGGTCGTGCGGCTGGTCTGGAGTCCGGCGACAGTCCGGGCGGTCGCTCGCTTGATCCGTGACGGGTGTTAGAAAGCCCTTCGTTCAGGCACCCACTCCGCTTGTCGGCTTGATCATCCGTCCCTCCTGGCCCGCGTCCCGTTCGGTGGAAGCGCACCAGGAGGGAACTGATGACGACCGATGATCCGATGCCTGCGGCGGACCGCGCTGTGGCCCTGGTTCTGGGAGCCTATTTGCGGCATTTCCGCATCCGAAGGAGGTGGCACCAGAAGCACGCTGCGTTGGCTCTCGGATGCAGCATCAGCACTGTGAGCCGGCTGGAGCAAGGGGCTGTTTTCATGCATCGTCACGCTCGCGCTTTGTTCCACCGTCATTACGATGTTCCGAAGGATTGCGCTCGGGCTGTTGATCATCTCCTGTCGGTGACGAACCTGTCGACGCAAGCAGGCGACCTCGGCCCCGGCTGGCACGACCGCTTGGCCCTATGTGAGCAACAGGCCACGGCCATCGCCACATACACGGCTACGGTCATCCCCGCCCCGCTGCGGACCTCGGCCTATGAGCGGGCGCTTGTGCCTTCCGGGGCGTCCGCCTATTCCGCTCCCCACCGGATCCCACGGCAACTCACTGACAGGCAGGTGTACACGCTCTTCCTGGACAGTTCCCTGTTGGAACGTCCGGTCGGCGGCGCGCGTGTCATGGCTCAGCAGCTTGATCACCTCCTTCACCTCTCCTGGGGAGGGCGGGTCGCGATCCGGGTGGTGCCCACTGCGGCCGGCGCGCCCGTTGGCGACGCGTTTCTCAGCCGTCTCACCCTTCACGGCAACTGGTTGTACGTTCGTGAGTCCCTGGGGGTGGTGTACATCCCTGGCGTTCCGGTCTTCGCTGCGCGCGACCGGCTCTTCGAAACGGTCGCGACGGTGGCCCTGGCGGTGGATCAGAGTCATCGATTGTTGGTGCAGGCGCGTGAGCGCTGGAGGGCGCAAGAGCAGTCGCACGACATACCGCCCACCGCCCCATATCCGGTGCGCGTCTGCCGGAAGCATCTACCTCGCTGATGGTGTGCCGTTTCCCGGGCCGGAAGGTGGCTGCCTGTGGAAGGACGCGCGCCACAGAAAGTCAGCCACGACGGTGGGGCGGTCGAACGGTCAGGCGCGCGTGCCTCCAGCAACCACCCACGTAGATCAACCACGCTGCTCGGTCTTGAACGTCCCGGACAGCGGGCTGTGCCGGGAGTTGCGTCACCCGCCGGCCGCTGTCTCGATGTCGGATGGTGAGGTGCGCCTCGCATGCCGATGGCTCCGAGGGGTTCGGGCGGTGGGCGTCCGGCGGGACCGGCCGTCAGGCCGCAGCCCGCCGGGGCGCCCCGACCGCCCGGCGCGCCGACGGCGCGCCCTTGAGGAAGTAGAGAAAGTTTGGACCGATCGTTGTCGCGTCAGGTTCGGGCGGGCGTGGTGTCGGCGGTGAGGCGGTAGGTGAACTGGGCCTCGGCGGCGCTGACGGTGAGCTGTTCCAGGATCAGTGGCTGGTGGTCGGTGCCGTGGGTGATGCGGGTGGAGATCACGACCGGGGTGGCGTTGGGGAGTTCGAGGGTGGCGCGTTCGTCGGGCTGGGGCATCCGGGCGCTGACGGTCTCGCTCCATGTGAGCTGGTGTCCGGCCTCGGTGAGCACGGCGTAGATGCCTTCGGGAGTGGTGTCGGGGGCTTGGGCGAGTGGGGTGTTCTCGGCGGTGGCGAACGGGATCAGAGTGCGGTGCAGGGCGCGGGTGCCGGTGCGAGGGTCGGCAAGGAGGCGGTCGGTTCCGAACAGCGCTTCGCCCTCGGGCAGTTCCAGGAGTGCTGCGGTCGTGGTGGTGGTCTGCGTTCGGTAGACCGTGGGTTCCTCGACCGTTTCCCAGTGGTGCCCGAGGGCGAAGGTGTCGTCCGTGCGGTGGATGGCCCGGTTGACGGCGAGCGTCGGGGCCGCGGTGGCACGGACGAAACTGCCCTTGCCGTGGATCACCTCGATCAACCCCTCCGAGCGGAGGGCGGCGACGGCGTTGCGGACGGTGGGCCGGGAGACCTTGTACCGCTCGATGAGCTGGGTCTCTGAGGGGAGCGGCGCCCCCGGGGGAACTCGCCGGCCGCGATGGCGTTGCGGATCTCGGCGGCGACCTGCTGATACAGGGCGCCGGGGCGCTGGATGTCTCCCACTGTCAGGCTCCCCAACTCGTCATGACCTCTGGATCTCTTACGTCACTCGTCAGCATAAGCACTTGCGCGGCTCCCTTCCAAGGCTTCATAGTCGTCACTCGTAAGCACGAGTGACGACCGGCGAGTGGAATCGGTCGTCCCGATCGGCCTGGGAGGCCACTGTCATGCAGTCCATTCCCGTAGACGTCAGCCGGCTCGGCGTACTGCGGTGCGCCGTCGCGCCGGAACCGAAGGTCGCCAACTTCGACACCGGGGAGGTCAAGAAGGACAAGGAAGGCAACACCGTCTACACCGTTGGCGTGATGGTCCGTCAGGAAGCGCGGCGGGTCTCCGTCATCGAGGTGGCCGTGCCCGGTGAGCAGCCGGGTGTGGTGGAGGGGGTGGAGGTGCGGATCACGGGTCTGGAGGCGTTCGCCTGGGCCATGGGTGACCGGCACGGCGTCTCCTTCCGCGCCTCCGCCATCACCCCCGCATCCGAGCCCGCGCCCACCCGGCCCCCGGCAGCGTCGGGGAAGGCGGGTGAGCGGTAGTGGGTCCGATCCTCCTCGCGTTCTTCCTCGCCGCCCTGGCCTGGCTGGTCGTCGCCGGGGCCGCGCTGCGCGAGCGTCACCCGGCGGTGTTCTGGTACCTGACCGGCTACCCGGTCACCGCCGTACGGGTGGTGCGCACCTGGCGGAAGGTCGCGGAACTTCACGACCTGGCCGTCTCGCGCGGACCCTCTCGGGGCGTGCTCGGGGACCTGGTGGTCAAGGGACAGGCACTGCGGCCGGTCCCGCCGCGCATCTCCTTCCCCAAAGCCACCCGGACCGGGTTGTCGGTGATGGTGCGCCTGCATCCGGGGCAGACGCCGGCGGCGTTCATCGCTGCCGCTGACGCCCTGGCGCACGCCTGGAAGGTCCACGCCGTGCGCGTCACCTCGCCCGAACGGGGCTTGGTGCATCTGCTGGCCACTGCCGGTGATCCGCTGGCCCGGCCCGGTCTCGCGCACGCATCGGCTGCGCACCTGTCCGCGCTGGTCGGGATTCTCGAATCGGGCGGTGCGTGGGTGATCAACCTGCGGAAGGTGCCGCACTGGTTGATCACCGGCGCCACCCAGTCCGGGAAGTCCACCCTGCTTGCCCGGCTGGTGACGCAGCTGGCGCCGCAGAACGTGGCGCTGGTCGGCATCGACTGCAAAGGAGGCATGGAACTGGGCCTGTTCGAGCCCCGGTTGTCCGCCCTGACCACCAACCGGCGTGAAGCCGTCGCCGTCCTCGGCGCCCTCGTCAGCGAACTCCAACTCCGCATGCGCATCTGCCGGATCGCCGGAGCCCGCTCGATCTGGGACCTACCGTCCAAGGAACGGCCCGTGGCGGTCGTGGTGATCGTCGATGAGCTGGCAGAGCTCTACCTCTCCGATGGCACGCGGGAGGGCAAGGCGGAGGTGGAGAAGTGCTCCACCTACCTCCTGCGCATCGCCCAGCTCGGCGCGGCGCTCGGGGTGCACCTGGTTGTCGCCGGACAGCGCGTCGGCTCCGACCTCGGCCCCGGCGTCACCGCCCTGCGCGCCCAGCTCTCCGGCCGCGCCTGCCACCGGGTCAACGACCCCGGCACCGCCGAAATGACCTTGGGCGACCTGAACAAGGACGCCGTCGCGGTCGCGCAGGCGATCACGGCGGAGGAAAAGGGCACAGCCGTGTGCACCGGGCCCGACGGCGGCTGGGACCGCGCCCGCTCCCACTTGACCACCCCCGACGAAGCACGCCGCACCGCCGAGAAGTACAGCGACCTGACACCCGAACTCGACGAGATCCACCACGCACTGCTGCTGGCCGGCGGCGGGGAGGTGCCGCAGTGAGCGAGAACACCGCCATCCCCCTCGTCGTCGTCTTCGGCCTCATCACCGTTCTACTGATCCGCTCCCGGGATGTGCGCTGGTGGGAAGCGGTCGTCATCGCCCTCTTCGGCGTCTACCTCGGACAGACCCCCGTCCTCTTCACGATCAACAGCTTCGTGACGTGGTTCCTGTCCGGCTTCACCCACACCTGACCACCACCCCTCACGGAGACCGCATGCCCATGCGACCCGTTCCCTGCCCCTACTGCCGTGGCGAACGACGCGTTCGCACCCCCTCCGGCCGCTGGCGCCGCTGCCGCTGCTGCCGAGGACACGGCACCACCCGCTGACCCGACCACCCACCCACCACCGGAAGGACCCACGCCATGGACGACACCAACCCACCACCCATTCCCCGAGCCGCTACGGCGGCCCACCCCGGAAGGTCACCACCATCACCACCGCCACCACAGCAACCGACAGGCGCGCCGTCCTCGACCGCGCGGCGCGCCTGCGCCGGCTCCCCCTCATCGACCAAGAGATCATCCACCTCGCCAACACCCCCGGCTTCACCCGCTGGCTCGAACAGGTCACCGCCACCGGCGGCTGCGCCCGCCCGGTCCACCTCACCGGCCACACCACCACCGTGGACGCGGCAACCGGCGAGATCCTCCACCACTACGACACCCGCGACGAACCCGGCGAACACCTCCTCGTCCGCTGCCGCAACCGCCGCCGCACCCTCTGCCCGTCCTGCTCCCATCTCCACGCCGGCGACACCTACCACCTCGTTCGCTCCGGCCTCACCGGCGGCAAGACCATCCCCGCGACGGTGACCACACACCCGCGTCTCTTCGTCACCCTGACCGCCCCCAGCTTCGGCCCCGTCCACCGCACCACCACATGCGGCTCCCGCTGCCGTCCTCGACGCGGAGCCCGGGACTGCGAACACGGCCGTCTCCTCGGCTGCTCGCTCACCCATCGGCCGGATGACCCGGCTGTTGGACAGCCCCTCTGCCCGGACTGCTACGACTACATCGGCCACGTCCTGTGGCACGCACACGCCGGCGAACTCTGGTCCCGCTTCACCCGCGCCCTCCGCCGCCACCTCGCCACCACCGCCGGGATCCCGCAGAGCCGCTTTTCTGACCACGCCCGGCTCTCCTTCGCCAAGGTCGCCGAGTACCAGCGGCGGGCGGCGGTCCACGTTCATGCCGTCGTCCGCCTCGACGGTCCGGCCGGCCCCGGCACCCCGCCGCCCGCCTGGGCCACCACCGCCCTCCTCGCGGACGCCGTGCAAACCGCGGCCACCCGCGCCACCGTCCGCACCCCCTACAGCCCTGCCCTGGGCGAACACACGCTCCGCTGGGGCGTCCAACTCGACGTCCGCCCCCTCGACAGCGGTGACCTGGCCGACGACGCCGTTGCCGCCTACATCGCCAAGTACGTCACCAAGAGCACCACCGAAACCACCACCGGCACCGACCACCCCATCCGAACCTTCGACGACATCGCAGCCACCCCCGCAACACCGCACGTCCGCACCCTCATGCACACCTGCTGGCGCCTCGGCGGCCTCCCCGAACTCCACCACCTCCGCCTCCGCGCCTGGACCCACACCCTCGGCTTCCGGGGCCACATCCTCACCAAATCCCGTGCCTACTCGACTACCTATGCCGCACTCCGCGCCGTGCGGACAACGCACAAGCAAGCCATCGCGGGCACACCTCCCGCAGTCCGGGCGATTACCGAGAGCACGTGGCGCTTCCTCGGTAACGGTTACACAGCCGGAGAAGCGCTCCTTGCCACCGAAATAGCTAACACCCTGCTGCAAAACCAGACAACAGCAAGGGCACAGCTTAGGGGCGCCGAGTGAACGCACCGAGCGCGCGCGAGTGGGGAAAGCGGCAAGCGGCACGTTCTCCGATATGGGACGAGGAACGATGGGAACGAGTCGCAAGAATCCTCGGCCTCAAGCTGATAACCCCTGTAACGGAAAGAGAAAGATCCCGGACGGACTCGACGGCTCCATAAGAGGGGCGCCATGCCCGGCGCCCCTCTTCCCTTACTCCCTCCACTTCAAGACGAGCAGATCTGGATTGAACGGCCGGCGCCCGCCGCCGCCCACCGGTAGAACAATCACGGCGTGCAGAGCTTCACGGATCAACGCTCTCTTTTGGGCCGTGTCGAGTTGCCCAGAGTGCCAACGCTGGCGCACATCGGCGGTGACGTCCGCCGCCCTCTGCTGTTTCAGCGCGTGACGCGTGCGCTCCGAGCGAAGTTCTTTGATTCGCTTCTCCATCTTCTGGTTCTGCGGGAAGAACAGTTCGTCCGAAACCTCGTCGTCCTGCCATTTTTGTAGCAAGGTACGTTGCTTTGTCACCAACCGTTTCAGCTCTTCCTCCCCTTCCCACCGCTCGTTGCTGCGACTTGCGACGACTGCTCGTTCCTCCAGCTTGGCCAGCACCGCTTCCGTCACGTACTCGTCCACCTTCGCGCCGTTGCGTCCTGTGCCGCCACACCCGCCCATCTCTGTACTGGGGCACTGGTAGACGAAACCGCCGGACAGGTCGGGGCGACTGTTAGCCCGAAGGGCGCAGTTACAGATTTGTCCGTCCTTGCCGGGCTTTCCGCACCGAAGAATTCCGGTGAGGAGATAGAAAGGTGTGCGGTAGTCGGTGATCGAACCGTCGGCCTTGATGTTCGGCCCCACCCTTGCCGAGAAGAGGGCGTCAATGGCCATCCACTCCTTCGGAGTCACGATCGGCTCCCACTTCCCCACCACCGGCAAGCCATCAGCGTCTCTCACCAGCTCACCGTTGAGCTTCCTCCAGCCGCAGAGACGCGGGTTCCACAAAGCCAGCTTGAGTGACCTGCTCCCCCACTCGTTGCCGTGGATGGTTCGGACGCCGTCCTCACGCCACTCCCGCAAGATAGAGTGCAAGGACTTACCTGCGATCACATCGCGCGCGGCCTTTGCCAGCCGCTCTGCCTCCGCCGGCTCCAGGGTCAGCTTGTCGTCCTTCCAGCCGAAGGGGCGCGTACCGCCGACCGGAATGCCCGCCTCTGCCCTCGACCTGTGCGAGCGGCGCATGCGCCGCTGCATCTTCCGGACTTCCATCTTCGAGATGACGACTCCGAACAGCCCCATCGACTCAACGTCCTCGCTGTAGAGGTTCTTGAGTCCCTTGGCGTCCGCATACACCCGCCCCTCCTCGTACGTCAGGGCGTCCACGAACCGTTCGTAGTCCCCCGCTCGCCGAGTCAACCGGTCGTCCGCGACGACGACGGCCCCCTTCACCGTCTCGCCGTCCGGCAGATGCCCAACCTTGAGCGTGTGCAACATCGCCTCGAAGTCCGGACGGACGAGACCTGCTTTCGCGGCGGAGAGATCGTTGTCCGTGTACTCGTGCACGACCTTCAGCCCAAGGCGGGCGGCCGTCTCTCCGTTGACCTTGTGCTGATCAGTGACTCCATGGCCGTCCTTGGCTGTATCCGCAGAGATCCGCGCATAGCTCACGACCGGGATCAACGCTTCCATGTACGCTCAACCCTCCCCTGAGGCAAGGGAATTGTTGCCTCATGGAAAGTCCTACCACCAGCAGTACCTCGACAAGAACCCGGGCGGCTACTGCGGCATCGGCGGGACGGGCGTGAGCTGCCCGATCGGGGTCGCGTCCGCCGGGGAGTGACGGCGGGGCCGTCGGGCACGGCCGGCGGCGCGTCTCTTCGCGTCCTCGGCCACCGGCGGAGTGCTATTCGCAGAGAAGGAGGCTCATCGAGCTGTCCGGGCCGAGGATGGAGGCCGTCTCCGGTTCTTCTCCCGGCCTGCGGGCCCGTGCGTCCCACTCGGCTTCCAGCACCTGAAGATCGAGGAGCACCACTGTCCCTCACTCTCTCCGCGTCGCGACGAACCTTGCGCTTCGAGGTGTACCGGGGAGGCGCTGATCGGCGGCAGGCGTGAAGCCCGTCGTCCGGATGTGTGGCCCGGCGCCCCCGCCGTGGCGCGCCCCCTCACGCCCCCGCGAGCCGGTTCACCGCGGTGATCACCGGGGCCGTGCCGTCCTCCGCGCGGAGGCGGGCCGCCAGGGTCTGGGCGCGGGTGCGGTAGCCGGGGTCGGTGGTGGCGCTGCGGAGGGCCGTGGTGAGGGTGGGGGCGGTGAGGCGGCGGAGGGGGACGGGGCCGGGGGAGACGCCGAGGGCGGCCAGCCGGCCGGACCAGAAGTGGGCGTCGAACTGGACGGGCACGGGCACGGCGGGTACGCCCGCGCGCAGCCCGGCGGCCGTGGTCCCGGCGCCCGCGTGGTGCACCACGGCCGCCAGCCGCGGGAACAGGACGGAGTGCGGCAGCTCGTCGACGGTGAGCAGGTCGTCGCCCTCGGCCTCCAGCCCGGTCCAGCCCCGCTGGACGATGCCCCGCAGACCGGCCGCGCGCAGGGCCCGGACGAACGTCGCGGCGAGGCGCTCGGGGTGTGGCACGGTCGCGCTGCCCATCCCCACGAAGACCGGCGGCGGGCCGGCCGCGAGGAAGTCCCGGACGGGGGCGGGCAGTTCCGCGTCGGGCGCGGTGTACGGCCACCAGTAGCCGTCGACGGTGAGGCCCGGATGCCAGTCGGCGGGGCGCGGTACGACGAGGGGGCTGAAGCCGTGGTGTACGGGCCAGCGCTGGCGTTCCCTGATCCGGCGGGCGGCGCGCGAGCCGAGGGGCGGCAGGCCGAGCCGGGCGCGCACGGTCCGCGCGGCGTCGGCGAAGATGCTGTCCACGGCGGCGTTCACGGCCCGTCCGGCCAGCCGGTTCGCGGTGGCGCCCCAGGAGCCGGAGACGAGGAGCGGGGGCGCGAACGACGCTGAGGGGGCGTGCGGTTGCAGATAGACGCCCATGCTGGGCAGGCCGAGCCCGGTGGCGATGGTGTGCCCCAGCGTGCCGAGCCCGCTCGACACCAGCAGCACGTCCGCTTCCTCGGCCGCCCGCAGCAGGTCGTCCAGCATCCGGTCCAGGGCCTCCCGGGCCATGGACCCCACCCTGATCAGCTGGCCGATGCCCGTCGGGCTCTCCTGCAGGGCCCGGCCCCGTTCGGTGTGCATCTCCGTCCGCGGATCCACCGGCAGGGCGTGGAGGCGGAGCCCCGCGGCATCGGCCAGTGGTGCGAAAGAGCCGTGGGTGACCAGGGTGACCTCGTGCCCGGCGCGGGCCAAGGCGCGTCCCAGTCCCGTGAAGGGCGCCACGTCGCCCCGCGACCCCGCAGTCATCAACGCCACTCGCATGGCGGCAGTATGCCGTGATCCCGTACCGGCGTCCCCACTCCGGAAAGCCTGCTTCCTCTTCGTGACCCGTTCGGCGGGCGCGGGACCACCCGAGCCCCGCCCCAACCAACGCAACCTTCCCTATAGCCGCACCAATTCGCGACTCATCGCCGAAATATCCGCCCCAAACCCCCACCCCGAATCACCCCACAGACAACAGGAGTTCATTTCCACCCCATCTCACCCCCTCACATTCGAACCGAGGTTCCGTACCCTGACGCGGGTGCTCCTTCACGAAGAGATCAGTCCACCGACGGGTCAGCGCCCCGGTCACCGGCTGACCCCTGGCGACCGCATCCGCATCGCCCGCCGGGCACGTCATCTGTCGGCCGCCCAACTGGCCCGGCGGGTCGCCATCTCCCCCAGCTATGTACAGAAGCTGGAGTCGGGGAAGCGGAAGCCGTCGCCCACCCTGCTCGCCGCGCTCGCGAAGGCGCTCCACCTGGGGCCCGAAGCGCTCACCGGGGAGCCGTACTACGGCGAACCGGAAGGAGAGGACGGGGTCCGGGCCGTGCTGCCCGAGCTACGCAGGCTGCTGCTCTGCTACGACTCCCCCGACGCCCTGGACGTCGCCCCGCGCCCGCTGCCGGTGCTCGCCTCGGAGGTCGATCAGGTGGCGGCGCTGCGGCGGGACGCGCGGTACGCGCCGATGGGGCCCCTGCTGCCGCCGGTGCTCACCGAGTTGACGCATATCGCGCTCGACGCCCGCGGCGCGGAGCGGGAGGAGGCGTTCCGCCAGCTGGTCCGCGCCTACCGGGCGGTGAACTCCCTCGCACACAAGACCGGCCACCCCGATCTCTCGCACACCGCGCTCGAACGGGTGCGGTGGGCCGCGGACCGCTCCGACGACCCGCTGGCGCGGATCACCGCCGGCTATCTCGTCGCCGGAGCGATGCTCCGCCAGGGCGCGCACGCCCCGGCGCGCCGCAAGCTGCTGGCGCTGCGAGAGGAGTTGAAGCGCCTGGTATCGGACGTTCCGGCCGCCGACGCCCACGCCGTGGACGGGGCACTGCTGCTGAAACTCGCCGTCCTGGAGGCGCGCGAGAACGATCCGGAGCGGGCCGAAGCACGGCTGCGGGACGCGGAGGAGGTGGCGCGGGCGGCGGGTGGGCGCGATCTCCCGGCGTACGAGCTGTCGTTCGGCCCGACCAACATCCGGATCCACCGCCTCCACACGGTGATCGGCACGGGCGACACCGAGCGCGCCCTGGCGTGGCTCGCCGAGTGGGCCCCGGTGCCCGGCGGCGAGTGGGCGCCGCCGGCGACGACGGCGGGCGAGCGGTCGAGCCACCACTACATCGACGTGGCGTCGGCCAAACTCGCCGCGGGTGACAGGACCGGCGCGTTCTCCTGCCTCAGACAGGCGCGGCGGATCGCCCCGAACCACACCCGGTTCCACCCGTCCGTCCGTGAGACGACGGCGGCGCTGCTGCGGATGGACGCCAGTCCGTCCAACGAGCTGGTGAGCTTCGGCAGTTGGGCGGGGCTCACGGCGCCCTGACGCCGGAGTCCGCCCGGGGCGATGTCAAGGGGCCGCGCCGGAGGAGGCGCGGACAATCTGTCCGCACGCGAACGCCCGGTGAATGGAATGGTCGGCCGCACGTTGTGGAAGAGGAGACCGTTCGATGTCCAGCGCCCGTCCGGCGGCCCGGCCCCTCCCCCGCGCTGGGTGCCCGTCGGCGACGGGCCGCACCTGTGCGCGGCGGGGGAACGGTGGGACGCCGTTCGCGTCGGGGAGGCCGTCGGCCGGCGGGCGATCGCGTACCTCCGGGAGGCCGGCGAGCCGGTCGGCCCGGTGGTGCTGGACCCCGAAGGGCCCGAGCCCCGGATGTACTTCCTCGTCCCGGTGGGCACGGCGGCCCGCTGGGAGGAGCAGGGCACGGTGCCGCTCGGACCGCGCTGCCACGTCCTCGTCCCGTCCGCCGAACGCACCCGGCCGCCCGGCCTGCACTGGCACGTCGTCCCCGCCGCGCCCCGCTCGCCGACGCGCCCGGACGCGCTGCGGCGGGCGCTCGGCAGGGCGCGCAGGGCCCGCGCGGGGGAAGAGGCCCGGGAGCGCGGGGCGGCGGCGCGGCCCGGGGAAGTGGCCTCCTGATGGCGCCGATCACCCGGGGAACCGCCGGCCGGGGCGAGTACCGGCCCCGCTTCGACCCCGCCGGCCTGGACGACGAGCTGCGGATGGTCCTGCCCGACCTGCCCGCCGGGCGCTGGCTGTCGATGCGGACACTGCTGGACCGGACCGTCCGCGCCCGCGACTGGAGCCGGTGGGCGAGCCGCACCCAGGTCCTGGGCGCGGCCGCCGCCGGAACGGACATGGTGCGGATGTGGCGGGCGGAGGAGCCGGACAGCGTCGCCGCGGCCGTGATGCACGCCCGGGTCGCGGTGGAGCGGACCGTGCGCGCGCACCGCGTCGGGCACCCGGACGCCGCCCGGCTGTGGGACGAGGCGGTGGAAGCGTGCCGCATGGCGGCGTACGCGTCCCCGGACGACCCCGTGCCCTGGATCTGCCTGCTCGCCCTGGCCCCGCTGGACGGACACCAGCGGCTCCCCGAGCACCGGGTGCCCGCCCCGGACCCGCTGCTGGCCCCCGGCCCGTGGAACCTGCTGGGCGAGGTCGAGCGGCGCGATCCGGGCAACCGCGAGGCGTACCACCGGATGACGACGCTGCTGGCCACCCGGGCGGACGGTTCCTGGGGGCAGGCGCACCAGTTCGCCCGGTGGGTGCTCGACCGGACGCCGCACGGCTCGCCGCTGCTCGTCCTGCCGCTGTACGTGCGCGTGGGGCTGTGGCGCGACCGGCACGGTCCCGGGCGGGAGTTGGACATGTACTGGGCCGGGGAGTACGCCGTCCAGGACGCCGAACGCGCCCTGTGGGGCTGGTTCGACGCGTCCGGTCCGGACCGGGCGGGGGACGGCGCGGCGGGGCCGCCCGACCTCTCGATCCTCGACCTGAGCCATCTCGCCCACGCCTTGTGGGCGGCCCACCGGTTCATCGAGGCGGCCCGGGTGTTCGCGGCGATGGGGCCGTGCGCGGCCACCCGGCCCTGGATCCACCGCGCCGACGCCCACGACCGCCGGCCGGCCGAGGAGGTGGCGGCCGAGTGGATCGTCCGGGCCCGCGGCCAGTGCGAGGCGGCGGCCGAGGGGCAGGGCGGGGGACCGCGCCGGTGAGCTTTCTACAGGCCACCGCGCCACACACCCGTTCCCCAATGCACACCTGTCCCGCAACACATGCCCGTCACGCAACGGACGCCCGTCACGCACCACGCGCCTGCCACTGACCTCACACCCGCACCTCACACCCGCACCACGCACCCACCCCGCAACACACACCCGTCACACACCGCTTCCCGCGTCGCACGACAGACCGTCCCCGAACAACCCCCCTCGTCAACCTTCCCGTTCAGCGCTTCGGAGGTAAGTCCTGTGTCCTTTACGTCGAGATCACGAGCAGGAGTGGGACCGGACCACTCCATGCGGCTGCCGGACGAGAGCGAGCGGCTGCGGGACCTCGGCTACCAGCCGGTGCTGGCGCGGCGCATGGGCGGTTTCGGCAACTTCGCCATCAGTTTCAGCATCATCTCGGTGCTGTCCGGCTGCATGACGCTCTACGGCTTCGGGCTGAACACCGGCGGCCCGTCGGTGATGATGTGGGGCTGGGCCGGCGTCGGCCTGATGGTGCTCTTCATCGGCATGGCGCTGGCCGAGGTCACCAGCGCGTACCCCACCTCCGGCGCGATGTTCTACATGGCCAACCGGCTCGGCGGCCGCCGCTGGGGCTACTACACGGGCTGGGTCAACCTGCTGGGCCTGCTGGGCAGCATCGCGGGCAGCGGCTACGGCGCGGCCCAGTTCATCGGCGCGCTCATCGAGCTGCGGTTCGGGCACGCGCCGACCCCGGAGTCCACCCTGCTGATCTTCGGCGTCATCCTCCTGGTCTTCGGCGTGCTGAACCTCTTCGGCGTGCGGATGGTCGGCTTCCTCAACTCGGTCAGCGTCTGGTGGCACCTGCTCGGCGTGGCGATCATCGTCGCCGTGCTGTGGATCGCGCCGGACGGCCACCAGTCGCCGTCGTTCGTCTTCACCAAGTTCGTGAACAACACCGGCTGGGACAACCCGCTGTACGTGACGGCGCTCGGCCTGCTGCTCGCCCAGTACACGTTCACCGGCTACGACGCGTCGGCCCACCTCTCCGAGGAGACCACCAACGCCTCGGTGGCCTCCGCCCGCGGAATGGTGCGCTCGATCTGGGTGTCGTGGATCGCGGGCTTCGTCCTGCTGGCCGGTCTGACCTTCGCCATCAGCGACTACGCGACGACGGCCGAGGCGGGGGTGCCGCCCGCGCAGATCTTCCTCGACGCCGTGGGGACGAACGGCGCGACCTTCCTGCTGCTGATCGTCATCGGCGCGCAGCTGTTCTGCGCCAACGCGGGCATCGCGTCGGCGAGCCGGATGACGTTCGCGTTCAGCCGCGACGGCGCGCTGCCGGGCTCCCGGCTGTGGCGGCGGGTCAGCAGCAAGACGCAGACCCCGTACCCGGCCGTGTGGCTGGCGGTCGTCGGCCCCTTCGTCCTCGCCCTGCCGTCGCTGTACTCCACCACCGCCTACAACGCCGTCACGGCCATCAACGTCATCGGCATCACGCCCTCGTACGTCATCCCCGTGTTCCTGCGGCTGCGCCACCCCGAGCGGTTCACCCCGGGGCCGTGGACCCTGGGCCGCTGGAGCCGGCCGGTCGGCTGGATAGCCGTCGGCTGGGTGTCCTTCGCGACCGTCCTGTTCTGCCTGCCGCAGACCAGCCCGGTCAACGCGGAGACGATGAACTACGCCGCCATCGCCCTGGCCGCCGCGCTGCTGCTGGCCACCGCCTGGTGGCCGTTCGCCAAGAGCTCCCTCACCACGCCCACGTACGACACCTCGTCCCGCGGCACCCAGCTCATGGAGGACATCGTCTGATGGACGCCTCGACCCCCCGGAACGGCCGGCTCACCCTGGACGAACTGCGCGCGGAGGTCCGGCTCGGCCGCGTCGAGACCGTGGCGCTGGCCCTGGTCGACATGCAGGGGCGGCTGAAGGGCAAGCGCTACGACGCCGGGCACTTCGTCGAGAAGGTCGTCGACGGCGGCTCGCAGATGTGCGCCTACGCGCTCGCCACCGACGTCGACATGCGCCCGCTGCCCGGCTACGCCCTCTCCTCCTGGGACACCGGCTACGGCGACCTGCACCTGTCCCCAGACCCGGAGACCGTCCGGGTGCTCCCCTGGTGGCCGGGGACCGCGCTGGTGCACGCGGACGCGACGATCGACGGGCGGCCGGTGGCGGTGGCGCCCCGGGAGATGCTCCGACGGGAGCTGGCCCTGCTCGCGGAACGCGGGCTGTCCGTCCGGACGGGACTGGAGACCGAGTTCGCCCTCTACGAGGGGACGTACGACGCGGTGGCGGACGGACGCGCGGGGCTGCGGCCCGTCACGGGCCGGAACCGGGACCTCGCCCTCGACCACGACGACCGGACGGACACGTTCCTGCGCGGGCTCGGGTCCGCGATGCGCGGCGCGGGGCTGCCCCTGGAGGCGGCCAAGACGGAGGCCGGCCCCGGACAGGTGGAGATCACCTTCCCGTACGGCGAGGCACTGGCGGCGTGCGACGGGCACGTCCTCTTCAAGCACGCCGTACGGCACTTGGGGACGCGGGCGGGCCTGGCGCCGACGTTCATGGCGGTGCCGGCGCCGGGGGTGGGCAGCGGGCTGCACCTGCACCTGTCGCTGTGGTCGGGCGACGCACCGGTGGTGCCGGACGCGGACGGCGGACTGTCGGCGACGGGCCGGCACGCCGTGGCGGGGCTGCTCGCCGCGCTGCCGGAGCTGACGCCCCTGTACGCGCCGAACGTCAACTCCTACCGCCGCTATGTGTCGGAGAGCTTCGCGCCGACCGCCTTCACCTGGGGATTCGACAACCGGACGTGCGCGGTCCGGGTCGTCGGCCGGGGCAGGGGCCTCCACCTGGAGATCCGGCTGCCCGGCGCGGACGCCAACCCGTACCTCGCGCTCACCGCCGCGCTGGCCGCGATCCGGCACGGCCTCGACCACACCCTCGAACCCCCGCCCGCCGTCACCGGCAGCGCCTACGGGCAGGACGCGCCCCCGGTTCCGGCCGGTCTGGCGGAGGCCCTGGACCGGTTCCGGGCCGGCGCCCTGGCCCGGGAGCTGCTCACGGACGAGGTCGCCACGCACTACGCCCGGGCGGCCGAGGTCGAGGTGGAGGCGCTGGGCGCGGTGGCGGAGGCCGAGGAGGTCACCGACGAGGAGGTGCGGCGGTGGTGGGAGTACGCGTAAGTGGTGGGTGAGGCCGCTTGGTTGCAGGTTGCCGTCCCCTTGAGGCTTCCGCCCTCTTGGGGTTGCCGCCTTCTTGAGGTTGTCGTGTCCCCTTGAGGTTGCCGCGTCCCCTTGAGTGCCGCCTCCTTGAAGGAGGCGGTCTCACCCCGCCGGGCGCCGCCGCCCCAGCCGGGCCGCGTCGGCGGCCTCCGTGCCCCGGGCCCAGCCCTCCGCGTCGCGGCCCCTGAGCCGGTGCGAGGTGGTCTCGGGGAAGAGGCGCCCGGCCGTCTCGCCGACGGCGACGTCGCGGGCGGCGAGCACAGGCAGCGCCTCGGGGCGGGCCGCGTGCTCGGTGACGTCCCGGGCGGCGGCGGACAGCCGGTCGCCGATCCGGGCGGCGTAGGCGATGAAGAAGGACTCGCGGAAGTCGCGCGTCCGACGGCCCGAACGGGCGCGCGCACCGCGCTCGTTCGGGCCGCGCTCGTTCGGGCCGCGCTCGTTCGGGCCGCGGTGGTGCGCGTCGGCGGCGCGGATCATCGCCGCGTCCGCCTGTACCAGCAGCGAGGTGTACATCAACTCGACGAGCTCCAGATCGGCCTCGAAGCCGACGACCGTCGAGAAGCCGTACTCGCCGGACCACACCGCGTGGCAGTGGTTGGCCTCGGCGACGGCGCTGAGCAGCAGGGCCTTCGCCGACTCGTACGGGCCCTCGACACCGAGCCGGCAGACCCCCGGCCCCTCGGCGGCGGAGGCGTCCGCGGCGGCGGCGAGGAGCGCGTCGTCGAGGGAGTGGCGCGCCATGAGTTCCTGCGCCTTGGCGGAGAACGCCTCGGCCTCGTCGGGGAAGTCCGTCGACTCGGCCTTGGCCAGCAGCGCCCGGATCCGGGCGAGCGTCTTCGGCTCGACGGCGGCGGCTCGCCCTCCGGCTCGCTCTCCGGCCCGGGGCACGGCGGCGGCCCCGGGAAGCGGTCCGGCGAGGCCGATGTGCGGCAGGGAGGCGACGAGGCGCAGGGCGAGGAGCGCGGTGGCGACGGTCTCGAAGCGGCTGAGGCGCTCGCGGCGCGCGAAACCGTCCAGGAACGCGTCGTCGTCCGGCCACCACACCGCCGCGTCCAGGTCGCGGAGCTGCCCGGCCCAGCGCGGGGGCACCGTGCCGGGGGCGTAGCGGCGGGCCTCGGCGGCCACGGCGGCGAGGATGAAGCGGAGGCCGGGGCCGGTCGCGTCGCGGCGGGCCAGCCGGACGACGTCGGCGGGCTGCCAGCCGCGTTCCCAGGCGCGCCGGAGCTCCGCCTCGGCGGTGGCGAGCAGGGCGTGTCCGACGGCCGCGGGTCCGGCGGGCGCGGCGGCGAGGACGGAGGCGTCGGCGTCGGCCGCGTCCTCGGCGGCGTCCGCGGGGAGCGCGCGGAGCCGGCGTACGGCCGCCTCGACGGCGGGTCGCGGCCCGGCCGCCTCCTCGGGCCGCTCACGGTCCCGGCGCTTTCCCACGGGGTTCTCCTTCGTGCCGCGTACAAAGCCGCCGGGCGGCGGCCGCGCGGGGCGGCCGCCGCCCGGCGGCGGGACGGGATCGGGATCAGGCGCCGGTGGCGCTGCCCTTGATCCAGTCCTGCCAGCTCATGTTCCAGCCGTTGAGGCCGTTGTCCGGGGAGATCGTCCTGTCGTCGGAGTTCTTCACCACGACGACGTCGCCGATCTGGGAGTTCTTGAAGAACCAGGCGCCCGGCGTGTTCGGGTCGTCGGCGCCCTGCTTGTCCTGCAGGCCGACGCAGCCGTGGCTGGTGTTCTCGACGCCGAAGATGCCGCTGCCCCAGTAGTTGCCGTGGATGAACGTGCCCGACGTGGACAGCCGCATGGCGTGCGGGACGTCCTTGATGTCGTACTCGCCCTTGCCGTCGGCCTTGGAGAAGCCCACGGTGGAGCCGTCCATGCGGGTCTCGGTGAACTTCTCCGAGATCACCATCTTGCCGTTGTAGGTGGGGTTGGAGGGGCTGCCGGCCGAGATCGGGATGGTCTTGAGGACCTTGCCGTCGCGCACCACGGTCATCTGGTGGGTCTTGGCGTCCACCGTGGAGACCTGGGAGTGGCCGATCCGGAACGTGACCGTCTTGTTCTGCAGGCCCTTGATGCCCGGCGCGGCGTAGACGTCACCGAGCTGCATCTTGAGGGTGACCTCGGAGTTGGCCTTCCAGTACTCCTGCGGGCGGAAGTCGAGGCGCTGGTCGTTGAACCAGTGGCCGACGACCTGCTGGCCGCTGCTGGACGTCACCTGGAGGTGCGACTGGACGGCCTTGCGGTCCTTGATCGGCTTGTCGAAGTTGATCGAGACGGGCATGCCGACGCCGACGGTCTGGCCCTCCTCGGGGGTGAAGCTGCCGATGAAGCTGTTGTTCGGCGAGACCGTGGAGAACGAGGAGTGCTCCGTGGCGCGGCGGCCCTTGTCGTCCTTCGCCTCGGCGACGATCTTGTACTTGGAGGACCGCTCCAGCGGCTTCTTGAGCTTCCAACTCTTCTTGTCCGGGGCGAGGGTCCCCTCGACCGGGTGAACCTTGGAGACGTCCGTCTCGTCCGTCATCTTGACGCTCGTGAGCTCACCGTCGCTGACCGTGACCGCCACGGCGTCCACCGCGGTACCGGCGTTGCTGGTGCCCCCCTTGGGCGTGATCTTGATCTGCGCCGTGGAGGCGTCCTTGGCGGCTGCCGCGTCGACGTTCTGCTGGGACTTCTCCTTGCCGGAGCCGCCGCCCTTGTTGTCGCCGTCGCCGCCTCCGCCGCAGGCGGCGAGGGTGAGCACCCCACCGAGCACGGCGGCCGCGGCCACCAGGCCCTTGCGGCGCTTGCCGTCCTTCATCACACGCATCTCCATCGCTCTGAACCCCGAAAATCCCCGGACCGGGCCACGAGGGCACGATCCGGCCCCTCGGCCTTCACCGGCACAGCGGGACGACCCACGCGCACCCACCCGTCCCGGCTACTGCTTAGGGAACGCCTGACCCGTCGCGCCCGTTCCACCCACGCGCAAAGTGTGGGGAAGACCACCCAGTAAAGACCCTCGGGGTGCCTGCGCCCAAGCCGGGTGGTCAGAGCGCCGTTCAGGCCGGCGGCACCCGCGCCTTCCGCACCGTGCAGACGTATCACTACCATCAGTTCGACGTTCACCGACGCCGAGGGGATGCCCCGCCGTGACCGCTCGCCGCCCATTGCTGACCGCCGTCGCCGCCGGGGCGCTGCTGTGCGTGGGCTGGCTGGTACCGACAGCACACGCGACGACGGCCCACGCGACGACGACCCACCCCGGACCGCCCGCCACTCGTTCGTCCGCCCCGGGGCCGGACGACGGCCGCCGCCTCGCGGATTCGGGCAGCGTGGACACCACGCCGTACGTCTACGGCGGCGTGGGCTTCGTGACGGCGGGCGGGGCGCTGGTCACCCTGGCGATACGCCGCTCGCGGGCTTCCGGCCCGTCCGGCGTTTGAGGACAGCAGCCCCCTCCAGTCCGTCCGGCGTTTGAGGACTGGGGACGCCCTTTCCTGGAGAGCGCGCGGCGTGCCGCGGGGGCGGAGCCCCCGCGGGAAACGGTGAAAGGGAGGGGCCGGAGCGCCCCCACCGGGCGTCAGCCCGAGATCACCCGAGCTCCCCCACCACACCCTCCACGGCCTCCACAAGCCCTCCGGACCGCACAAACCCCTCCGCCGCCGCCAGGTCCGGCGCGAGGAAGCGATCCGCCCCCGGCCCCTCGACCCCGGCCTCCCGCACCGCACGCAGCACGGCGGCCGTCGCCGGCGACGGCGTCAGCCCGCCCCGCAGCTCGACGGCCCGCGTGGCGGCGACGAGTTCCACGGCGATGACACGGGCGAGGGCGTCCAGCGCGGTCCGCAGCTTGCGCGCCGCGGACCAGCCCATCGAGACGTGGTCCTCCTGCATGGCGGAGGACGGGATG
This sequence comes from Streptomyces sp. CA-181903, assembly GCF_050937075.1. Classification (NCBI taxonomy): domain Bacteria; kingdom Bacillati; phylum Actinomycetota; class Actinomycetes; order Kitasatosporales; family Streptomycetaceae; genus Streptomyces; species Streptomyces sp. CA-181903. Next base: position 4,697,668 of record NZ_JBNJLY010000001.1, on the reverse strand, counting down.
GAGTCCACCGACGCGGGCGCGGCCAGCCGCTTCATCTCACTGACCAGGGCGGCCTGCGTGTACTGGGCGATCATGAGGCCGGAGTCGACCCCGGGGTCGTCCGCCAGGAACGGCGGCAGGCCGTGCGAACGGTTCTTGTCGAGCAGCCGGTCGGTGCGCCGTTCGGCGATGGACGCCAGGTCGGCGGCGGCGATGGCCAGGAAGTCCAGGACGTACGCGACGGGCGCGCCATGGAAGTTGCCGTTGGACTCGACGCGCCCGTCGGGCAGGACGACCGGGTTGTCGACGGCGGCGGCCAGCTCGCGGTCGGCGACCAGCCGGGCGTGCGCGAGGGTGTCGCGCCCCGCGCCCGCGACCTGGGGCGCGCAGCGGATCGAGTACGCGTCCTGTACGCGCGGCGCGTCGTCGTGCAGATGCCCGGTCATCCCCGAACCGGCCAGCACCCGCAGCATGTTGTCGGCGCTGGTCCCCTGGCCGGGGTGCGGGCGGATGGCGTGCAGCTCGGGGGCGAGGACCTTCTCGGAGCCGAGCAGGGCCTCCAGGGAGAGCGCGGCGGTGACGTCGGCGGAGGTGATCAGGCGGGCGAGGTCGGCGCAGGCCATGACGAGCATGCCGAGCATGCCGTCGGTGCCGTTGAGGAGCGCGAGCCCTTCCTTCTCCCGGAGTTCGACGGGCCGGATGCCGTGTGCGGCGAGCAGTTCGGCGGCGGGCGCGAGGACGCCGTCGGGGCCTTCCGCCTCGCCCTCGCCCATGAGCGTGAGCGCGCAGTGCGAGAGCGGCGCGAGGTCGCCGGAGCAGCCGAGGGAGCCGTACTCGTGGACGACGGGGGTGACCCCCGCGTTGAGCAGGGCGGCCATCGTCTCGACGACGACGGGCCGGACGCCGGTGCGGCCGGAGGCCAGGGTCTTGAGGCGCAGGAACATCAGCGCGCGCACGACCTCGCGCTCCACGCGCGGCCCCATGCCGGCGGCGTGCGAGCGGACGATGTTGCGCTGGAGCCGGGCGCGCAGCTCGGGGCTGATGTGGCGGACGGCGAGAGCGCCGAAGCCGGTGGAGACGCCGTAGACCGGGTCCGGCTTGGCCGCCAGGTCCTCGATGACCTGGCGGGAGGCGGCGACGGCGGCCAGGGCCTCGGGGGACACGACGACGCGCGCGTCGTGGCGTGCCACGGCGATCACGTCGTTCGCGGTCGTTCCGGAGCTTCCCACCACCACGTCGGTGTCCACGCGCATCTGCATATCCATATTCAGGCACCCTAGGGTCTGAATCGCGGTCTGTCACTAGGTGTACGGGGGCCGGCTGCGCGTCGGCTGTTCTGTGCAACGCCACAGGGCGCGCGGGCATGCCGCAGGGCTGCGCGGGGGGGCACCCCGGCCCCTCCCCCAGAGGGGGCACCCCCGTTTCACCGTTTCCTGCGGGGGCTGCGCCCCCGCACCCCCGCAACCGCGCTCCGCGCGGTTGTCCTCAAGCGCCGGACGGGCCGGAAGGGGGCCGACAGACCTCGGACAACGGGCGGGCCGGCGGGTGGGCGGCGGGGTGGGTGGGTGAGCGCGCTCCGCGCGCGGTGCTCGAACGCCGGACGGGCTGGAGGGGCCGATCACGGCCTTCGGCCCCGGAACCTGCGGCGTTCCGCGTGCGGCGGCGCGGGCGGCCGGTCCGCGAGCCGCACGACCGGATCGTCCCGGCCCCCCTCCCGCCCCGCGACCACCGGCTTCTCCGCGCCCGCCGCCTTCGCCCGGTACTGAGCCGCGTCCGCGAGCCGGAAAAGGCGGCGGGCCGTACGCACGGGCCCGATCGGATCCCCCGTGGACGCGATGCCGCAGGCGACCCCCTCACCGAGCTCCAACCGCCGCGCGCGCAAGCACAGTTCCTCAGCCGCCCGGACCACCTCGTCGGCCGGAGCCCCCACCGTGAGCAGGCAGAACTCGTCGCCCCCGAGCCGCGCGGCGAGCGCGCCCGGCAGCCGGGCGCCGCACAGCGACAGGAGCGAGCCGAATCGTTCCAGCAGCCGGTCGCCCTGCGCGTGCCCGAGGGTGTCGTTGACCCGTTTCAGTCCGTTCAGGTCGCAGACGACGAGGCTGACGACGACGCCCTCCGCCAGATGCCGTTCGATGGCCTCGTCGAGCCGCGCGTCGACGGCGCGGCGGTTCCCCAGGCCGGTCAGGGGGTCGGTGTAGGCCAGCCTGCGGGCCTCCTCCAGCCGCTCGGTCTGGACGATGCCGGCGGCGGTGACGGCGGCCAGGACCGCCGCGAAGTCCGCGTCGGCGCGGCCGAAACGGGGAGCCCCCACGGGCCGTGCCACATACAGCTCGCCCCAGGCGCGACCGTGCAGCACGATCGGCGCGATCACGCAACTGCCCCGGCGCCGGCGGCGCAGCACCTCCACGCGGTGGCCCACGGGGAACGGGCCCGGCGCGGGGTCCCCGTCCTCGTCGTCCTCCAGGTTCTCCACCCAGGCGTGCGGCCGGCCGCCCACCCACTCCTCGTGCAGGAACTCGGCGACCTCGGGGAAGTTGTGCACCGGGTACGTCTCGTCGGCGGGGAACCGCTCCTCGTCCGGGTCGCGCTCCCCCGCGTTGACGAGGACCCGCAGCCGGCCGCTCTCGCGCTCCCAGACGGAGACCGCGGCGAAGGAACCGTTCAGGGCGCGCAGGGCGCCCTCCGCGGCGGCGGCCACCCCGTCGAGGGGGACTGCGCCGCCGCCATCGCCTGCGCCAGCTCCACCACGGCGGACAGGCGGTCGTCACGATCCGCGTCACCAGCCACCAGAGCCTCACATTCCACCGCTGCGCGCAGCCCTCGCACTCCAGCGTAGGAATGGTGCGCTCATTCCGCCTTATGAGGGGCCCGGGACTTCCCGCTTCATCCCAGGTCATCCCGTTTCGTCGACGACGATCCGCCCGTGGCCGGGGGCCGGCCGGCCCCCGGTGCCGTCACTCGCCCGGCCAGTCCGGCGTCCGCTTCTCGTTGAACGCCGCCACGCCCTCCGCGCGGTCCCCGGAGAAGGCCACCGTGCGCCAGGCCGCGTCCTCGACCTCCAGCCCGGCCCGCAGGTCCAGACCGTGCCCGAGGCGCAGGGCGCGCTTGGCCGCCCGCAGGCCGACGGGTGAGTTGGCGGCGATCCGGGCGGCGAGGGCCAGCGCCTCGTCGCGGTCCTGCCCCGCGGGCACCAACTGGTCGACGAGGCCCAGCTCCCGGGCCTCCGCCGCCGCCACCCGCCGCGCGCTGAAGATCAGTTCGGCCGCGCGGGCCGCGCCGACCCGGCGCGGCAGCAGCTGTGTGCCGCCCCCGCCCGGGATCACGCCGACGGACACCTCGGGGAGCCCCACCACGGCGGTCTCGTCCGCGACGATGATGTCGCAGGACAGGGCGAGTTCGAAGCCGCCGCCGAGGGCGAAGCCGTGCACGGCGGCGATGGCGGGCACCGGCAGCTCCAGGACGCCGGTGTAGGCGGCGCGGGCGTGCGGTCGCTGGCGCGAGAGGTCGGCGTCGGTGAAGGAGTTGCGCTCCTTGAGGTCCGCGCCGACGCAGAACGCCCGCTCGTGCGTGCTCGTCAGAACGACCGCGCGGACGGTCCGGTCGGCGGAGAGGGCGGCGGTCGCCTCGGCGATCGAGCGGCCCAGTTCGGTGGAGACGGCGTTCATGGCCTTCGGGCGGTCGAGTACGAGCTCGGCTACTCGGCCGTCTTCGTGCGGGCGGATTGCGACCCACTCACCAAAGCGTTGTTCGCTCACGCGGTTCACCCTCTCTCGGCTGTGGCCACGATCATGCACGCACCGCTGTGGCGGTGCCATACCCGTGGGGGGCTTGCCTCGCGGGCCGGCGGCCGCCGGGGCGTGCCCCCGCCTGCGGGCCGACGACCGCCGGGGCCTCCGCCCTCGCACCGTTTCCTGCGGGGGCTGCCGCCCCCGCACACCCCGAGCACGCCCGCGGCACGCGTCCTCAGACGCCGGACGGGCTGGAATCCGTCCGGCACGCCACATGGCCCCAGCCCTGCTGGTTCTTCGCGATCGGCTCGCCCGCCGCGTAGGACTTGCCGCAGACGCACCGGCCCGGGAACTTCGCCTTGAGGGTGCCCCGGGAGCGGGAGCCCTTCGCGGCGGAGCCACCGGAACCGCCGGACCCACCGGAACCGCCGGACGTGCCGCCGGTCCGCCGGGGGCGTGGCGGGGCCGTCGCGCGGGACGCGTCCGGGACGGGGAACCCGGCGTCGCCGTGGGCCGTGCCCGCCGCGCACTGGGCGACCGCGGCGTCGCTGGCGGCCTGGTCGGCGATCGCGTTGAGCGGGTCGCCGCCCTGCTGGTGCGCCGGCACGTACCGGAACTCGACCGTGCGCCCGGCGAGCAGCTCGTCGATGCTCCGGACCAGGTCCTGGTTCGCGACCGGCTTCCCGGCCGCCGTCTTCCAGCCGTTCCGCTTCCACCCCGGCAGCCACTTGGTGACCGCGTTCATCGCGTACTGCGAGTCGAGCCGGACCTCCACCGGGACGGCCGGGTCGGTGGCCTCCAACAGCCTTCGCAGAGCGGTCAGCTCGGCGATGTTGTTGGTCGCCCGGCCCAGCGGGCCGGCCTCCCAGCGCTCCGGCCGTCCCTCGGCGTCGGCCGCCACCCACGCCCAGGCGGCCGGCCCGGGGTTCCCCTTCGAAGCGCCGTCACAAGCGGCGATGATGCGATCGAGCATGCCCCCGATGATGTCAGGAGACGCGGCCCGTCCCCGCCCTCACACCGGAACCGCCTCCCCGGCGGCCGCGGGCACCTGGGCGAACGGCTGCCGCACCCCGCGTGCCTCCAGCAGCGCCCGTAGCGCGCGGACCTGCTCCTCCGGTGCCCCCTCGGGACGCCACAGCCGGACGACCCCGTCCTCCGGTATCGCGTGGACCGTGCCGTCGGGCGCGGCCAGCCCCCGCCGGGCGCCGGGACCCCGGCCGTCCAGACCGTGCCCGCCTCTCCGGCCGCCTCTTCCCCGACCGCCCCTTCTCCTGCCGCCCCTTCTCCTGCCGCTCCTTCTCCTGCCGTCCCCTCCCCGCACTCCCACACCAGTCCCCGGACGAGCACCCCCGTCACCGGGTGGTCGCGGTAGTACCGGGCCCACTCGGCGGCAGGCCAGGATTCGCCGCCCGGCCCGTCCGACAGCGCCAGCAGGCGCGCCCGTTCCCCGACCAGCGTCTTCCCGATCCCCTGCGCGACCAGCCGGGCACCCTCCACGTTGTGCGGCAGATAACGGGTGTTGAAGCCGCTCGGCGAGCGGAACGGCCAGGTCGAGCGGGTCGTGGTGCCGTCCTCGTCGATCCAGTCCAGCGTCACCCGCCCGTCGTCGTCGACACCGACGACCGCCTCGAACGGCAGGTTGAGCCATATCGCCCCGACCCCCGGCGGGCCCAGCCGCATCGTGCGGTCGGCCCCCAGCCCGTGCGTGGGCACCATCCGCTCGGCCAGGCGGTGCGGCGGGACGTCGAACCGCTTGGCGGTCTTCTTCAACGCCCGGACCAGCGCCGCGTGGCAGTGCGAGGGCCCCGGGACGACGCGGTGCAGGTCGTACAGTGCGTCCAGCGCGTACAGGTCGCCGAGGGCGGTGAACGCGGCACCGGCGAGCTCGTCGTCCCGCAGGGGGTTGCCGCCCGCGGCATGGGAGTTCCGGCGCCCGACGACCGCCAGGTCCGCGACCAGCCCGGCGTTCTCCTCGCCCGGCCCGCGCCGGCCGCCCAGGCAGCCGGCGGCCAGGACGAATCCGCAGGCCAGGCTACGGGTGGGTGCGACGCGCGACAGCCCCGCCCCGGGGGCGAAACCCACCGTGCCGTACAGCGATCCGCAGGCCGTCATCTCCCGTATCGCCGCGCGCACGAGCTCCGGGGCGCCGTCGACTTTCAGCAGCGCCTTCGTGCGGCGCTTCCAGACGCCGTCGTTCTTGCAGCGCCAGGTCCAGAACTCGTCGCAGGCGGCGAGGTGCAGCACCAGGTCGGTCAGCTCGGGCGTCAGGCCGGCGAGCCGGCCGCGCACGCGCTCGGCCCAGGCGTGGCCGGGCTCCAGCAGGTCCTCAACGTTTCCCTTCACACCGGCGATGATGGCACCCGCCACTGACAATCGCCCCTGACCTGGGGATCGTCTGCTCAAGCGGCCGCAAGCGACCCCATCCGCGCGCCCGTTCCGCCGCCTGTTCGCCAAGGACCGGAGGGGAGACCCCGTTCGCCAACGACCGGAGGGGAGGACCCCATTCGCCAAGGACCGCAGGGACAGACCCCGTTCGCCAAGGGCCGGGCCGTCAGGCCCCGTTCATCCCTGCTCCCGTCGAGTGAGCAGCCACGGTTCCACGACGCCCAGCCCCCGCACCGGCCGCTGCCACATCGGCTGGAGCGCGAATCGGTACTTGACCGCCTCGGCGGGCCTGCCCTCCGCCTCCGCCGCGGCCATGGCCGCCGCCACCTCGGCCTCGGACTTCGGGGCGTCCCCGCTGCGCAGCAGTTCCTCCGCCAGGGCGCCGTCCACCAGCACCGCGTCCTTCGGCGCTATCGACGTCAGCCGGCTGGCCAGGTTGACCGTCGTGCCGAAGACGTCGCCCATGCGCGTCGTCACCGTGCCGAAGGCCATGCCGACGCGGAGTTCGGGCATGGTCTCGTCGTGGCTGAGGGTCTCGATCAGCCGGATGCCGATCTCGGCGGCCGTGCCCGCGTCGTCGGCCGCGTAGAGGACCTCGTCGCCGAGGGTCTTGATCAGGCGGCCGCCGTGCGCGGCCACCAGGTCGGCGGCCGTGGTCTCGAACGCCTCGACGAGCTCGCCGAGCTCCTCCTCCTCCAGCCGCCGGGTGAGCCGGGTGAAGCCCACCAGGTCGGCGAAGCCGACGGCCAGCCGCCGGTCGACCATCTCGGCGTCGTCCTGGGCCTGCACCACGCGGCCGGTCGCGGCGGCGAGCTGGCGCCGCCAGACGTAGATGAGGAACTCCTCCAGCTCCGGCAGGAGCAGTTCGACGAGCGGGTAGGTGATCTCCGCCCGGGTGAGGCCCGGTTCCTGAGGCTCGGTCAGGCCCTCCAGGAAGGAGTCGATCTGCCAGTCGGCGAGCCGGGCCGTGGTCTGGCCGGTGGAACGGGCCACCTGGACGGCCATGGGCTCGCTCAGCAGCCCCGCCTCGACCAGGCCGGCCAGCCGCCGCAGGGCGAGGACGTCCGCCTCCGTCAGCGCCTTGGCCTGGCCGATGTCGGCGAAGCCCATGGCCCGCCAGAAGCGGGCCGCGAGGTCCATGGAGACGCCGGCCGCGCGGGCGGCCTGGAACGGGGTGTAGCGCCGCTCCGCGCCGAGGATCAGGGCCTCCAGCCGGAGCGCGAGCGGGTCGCCGCCCTCGTCGGCGGCGGAGTCGAGCTCCGCGGGCCCGTCGGCCCGTTCCGTCGTGCCGTCCGGGGCACCGGTCCCCCGCGCGGTCTGCCCTTTCCCGTCGGCCCCCGAGACCTCCCCGGTCTCTACGGAACGGGAGGTACCCCCACCTTCGGCGGTCACCGCCCGCCCCCTGTCCGATCCGTGCGCACTGCCCTGCCGATCGCCGCTCGCTCGCTTTCCGGTCACAACGATACGGCAGGTGTGCCCTAGCTCACTCTCCTGACGACGCCGGACGCAGATGAACGATGTCGCCCGCGTCCACCGGCCGCTGCATCCCGTGCTCGGTGGCGAGCACCAGCCGGCCGTCGCCGTCGACGGCCACGGCCTCCCCGACCAGCTGCCGGTCGCCGGGCAGTTCGGCCCGTACGGTCCGGCCGAGCGTGGCGCAGCCGGCCGCGTACGCCTCCTGGAGCCGGCAGGCCGCCGGGTCGCCGCCGGCACCGCGCCAGGCGGTGTACCAGTCCTCCAGCGAGCGGAGCAGGGCCCGCAGCAGCGGGTCGCGGTCCAGCCGCCCGGCGCCGGCGAGGGCGAGTGAGCCCGCGGTGGGCACCGGGAGTTCGTCGGCGCGCAGGGAGACGTTGACGCCGATGCCGACGACGACGGAGTCGCCGGCCCGCTCGGCGAGGATGCCGCCGGCCTTGCGCTCCCTGCCGTCGACGGTGACGAGGAGGTCGTTGGGCCACTTCAGGGCGGTGTCGACGCCGGCGGCCCGGGACAGCGCGGAGGCGGTGGCGACGCCGGCCAGCAGCGGCAGCCAGCCCCAGCGGTGGACGGGCACGCCGGGCCCGGGGGTGAGCCGGACGGAGAGGAACAGTCCGGACCGGGCGGGCGCGGACCAGGTGCGGTCCAGCCGGCCGCGGGCCGCGGACTGCTCCTCGGCGACGAGCACGGCGCCCTCCGGGCCGTCGGCCGCGGCGAGGTCGGTGTTGGTCGACCCGGTGTTCGCGACCACGTCCAGCGAGGTCCACAGCCCTCCGGGCCGCAGCAGCGCGCGCCGGAGCGCGGGGGCGTTCAGCGGGGGCCGGTCCAGGTCGGACCAGCGGCTTCCGGGGGCGTCGGAGGGAGTCATACCGTCACCTTAGACATCGCCTCGGACATCCCGGCCGGACGTTCCGTCACTCACCGGCCGCCCCGGGCAGCACACACCCGCGCCCCTGACGACCGTCCCGGCGGCCGCGTCGTCTACCCCGCCGACCGCCACCCCGAAACCCCCGATGACCCATGTTTCACCGGCCCCACGAGGTGTGGCCAACGCCGCACTCCCGGAACGCGGTCGCGCCGATACGCTACGACCCGGTAGCCCTGATCCGGGCCGTTCCGGCGGCCGGATCCGGCGCGTCCGCAACAGGTCGTCCAGCACTCCGTCCCCCGCCCCGCCACCGTCCCGCCCCCGTTTCTCCGGACCCCCGCCCACCTCAGGACACACAGGAGCCGCAGCCCGATGTCCGAGTCAGCCGCCCAGCCCGCCGCCCGCCGTCCCGACGCCGCCGGCTCGTCCGGCGCGGAAGGTGCCGCGGGCACCGAGGGGATCGACATCCACACCACCGCGGGCAAACTCGCCGACCTCCGGCGCAGGATCGACGAGGCGACGCACGCCGGGTCCGCGCGGGCGGTGGAGAAGCAGCACGCCAAGGGCAAGCTGACCGCCCGGGAGCGGATCGAGTTGCTGCTGGACGAGGGGTCGTTCGTCGAGCTCGACGAGTTCGCGCGGCACCGCTCCACCAACTTCGGCATCGAGCGGAACCGCCCCTACGGCGACGGCGTCGTCACCGGCTACGGCACCGTCGACGGCCGCACGGTCTGCGTGTACTCGCAGGACTTCACCATCTTCGGCGGCTCGCTGGGCGAGGTCTACGGCGAGAAGATCGTCAAGGTCATGGACTTCGCCCTGAAGACCGGCTGCCCGGTCGTCGGCATCAACGACGGCGGCGGCGCCCGGATCCAGGAAGGCGTGGTCGCGCTCGGCCTGTTCGCCGAGATCTTCCGCCGCAACGTGCACGGTTCCGGGGTGATCCCGCAGATCTCCCTGATCGTCGGCCCCTGCGCGGGCGGCGCGGTCTACTCCCCGGCGATCACCGACTTCACGGTGATGGTGGACCAGACCTCGCACATGTTCATCACCGGCCCCGACGTCATCAAGACCGTCACCGGCGAGGACGTCGGCTTCGAGGAACTGGGCGGCGCGCGCACCCACAACGCGACCTCCGGCGTGGCCCACCACATGGCGGGCGACGAGAAGGAGGCCATCGAGTACGTCAAGGCGCTGCTCTCCTACCTGCCGTCCAACAACCTCTCCGAGCCGCCCGCCTTCCCCGAGGAGGCCGACCTCGAGGTCTCGGACACCGACCGGGAACTGGACACCCTCATCCCCGACTCGGCGAACCAGCCGTACGACATGCACACCGCGATCGAGCACGTGCTGGACGACGGCGAGTTCCTGGAGACCCAGGCCCTGTTCGCGCCGAACATCATCACCGGCTTCGGCCGGGTCGAGGGCCACCCGGTGGGCATCGTCGCCAACCAGCCGATGCAGTTCGCCGGCTGCCTGGACATCGACGCCAGCGAGAAGGCGGCACGTTTCGTCCGCACCTGCGACGCGTTCAACGTCCCGGTGCTCACCTTCGTGGACGTCCCCGGCTTCCTGCCCGGCACCGACCAGGAGTACAACGGCATCATCCGGCGCGGCGCCAAGCTGATCTACGCCTACGCGGAGGCCACGGTCCCGCTGATCACGGTGATCACCCGCAAGGCGTTCGGCGGGGCGTACGACGTGATGGGCTCCAAGCACCTCGGCGCGGACCTGAACCTGGCCTGGCCGACCGCCCAGATCGCCGTCATGGGCGCCCAGGGCGCGGTCAACATCCTGCACCGCCGGGCGCTGGCGGCCGCCGAGTCGGACGAGGAGCGCGAGGAGCTGCGCGCCCGGCTGATCGCCGACTACGAGGACACGCTCCTCAACCCGTACACGGCGGCCGAGCGCGGCTACGTGGACGCGGTGATCATGCCGTCCGACACCCGCCGGCACATCGTCCGGGGCCTGCGCACGCTGCGTGACAAGCGCGAGGTGTTGCCGCCCAAGAAGCACGGGAACATCCCGCTGTAGCGGTCGGCTGTACGAAGAGGGTGCCGCGGTCCGGCCCCCACGGGGTGTGGGCGGGACGTGCGGCGGGCAGCCGCGGACAGCGGTGGCAGCGCGTGAAGGGAGCGTCAGGTGATCAAGGTGGTACGCGGCAATCCCACGCCGGAGGAGCTGGCCGCCGCACTGGCGGTGGTCCAGGCCCGCGCGGCGGCCCGGGCGAACGCCGCCGCGCCGGACGAGGTCGTCCGCCCCGAGTGGGCCAGCCCGGCCCGGCTGGCCAGGACCCGGCGGGCGCCGGCGCCCGGACCGCGGGCCTGGCGCACGTCGTACTGGCCGGCCTGAGCCCAACGGCCGGCCCGAGTCCCGCTCACGCGCCCCGGTCACGGGCCGTCCGGGCCCGGGAGACCCGGTTCACACCGCGGCCTGAGTACCCGTACTCAGGCCGGACGGGACCCTGCGCCGGACCATGGGAGTGTGCTGTGGTCCGACCCGTCCGACGAACCGCCCGACGAGCTGCGCGAGGCCCAAGCCATGCTGCGGCGGGCCGGGCTGCTGCTGGCGGTCGGGATGGTGGTGCTGTTCGTGCTGCTCGGGACGCCATGAGCCTCCTGTGAGGCATTGCACAGCGCCGCGCGGGCCCTGCGAGGAGGCTCGGGCGCCGCCTGTGCACAGGGCATGGACGCGCCCGCGCAGGGCCTGAGTGGCGTCTGTGCCGTGCGCGGACATTGCGCCGGTCTTGCCCCGCTTTCACAGGAGCCTCACAGATTTCACCCCTTTTGCAACCAGGCCGCTCCGGTTCCGCATCCTCCCCTGGGGGATCCACCGCGAACCGGGGAGTGGTCACACCTTGAACAAGCCCGTGCGACACATAGCGATCTTCACCGGCCTGATGGTCCTCGCGCTGCTGGTGCGCAGCACCTGGGTGCAGTTCGTCCAGGCCGACGAGCTCGCGCACCACGACCAGAACCGGCGGGTGAAGATCGCCACCTACGCGCAGCCGCGCGGCGACATCATCGTCGGCGGCAGTCCGGTCACCGGCTCCACGCCGACGTCGGCGGGCGATCTGAAGTACAAACGCACGTACAAGAACGGGCCGATGTACGCCCCCGTGACCGGCTACTCGTCGCAGATCTACGCCAACAGCCAGCTCGAACACGTCTACAACCGCTTCCTCACCGGCGACGACGACCGGCTGTTCCTCCGGAACACCACCCGGGCGCTGACCGGGAAGAAGCCCGAGGGCGGCGACGTGGTCACGACCATCGACCCCAAGGCGCAGCAGGCCGCCTACGAGGGGCTGGCGAAGTACAAGGGCGCCGCCGTGGCCATCGAGCCCGGCACCGGGAAGATCCTCGCCCTGGTCTCCACGCCGTCGTACGACCCGTCGGTCTTCTCCGGCGAGCGCGACAAGGACGCGCGGGCCTGGCAGGCGCTGGAGAAGGACAAGGACAAGCCGCTCTCCAACCGGGCGATCAAGGAGCTGTACCCGGCGGGCTCCACCTTCAAGATCCTCACCGCCGCGGCCGCCCTCGACCACGGCCGCTACCACGACGTCGACTCGCCGACCGACTCGCCGTACCCCTGGAACCTGCCGGACACGGTCACGCCGATGAAGAACGAGAACGAGAACGCGCCGTGCCGCAACGCCTCGTTGAAGGTCGCGATGCAGTACTCGTGCAACAACGTCTTCGCCAAGATCGCCGCCGAGCTGGGCAAGGACAAGATGCGGGAGACGGCCGAGAAGTTCGGGTTCAACCAGGACCTCTTCATGCCCGTGGCGGCCGTCAAGAGCGTCTACCCGAAGGAGATGAACCGGCCGCAGACCGCCCTCACCGGCATCGGCCAGGGCAGCCTCGCCGCCACCCCGCTCCAGGTCGCGATGATGACCGCCGCCCTCGCCAACGACGGCAAGCTGATGAAGCCGTACCTGGTCGAGAGCCTGCGCTCGCCCGACCTGTCCACGGTCGAGCGGCACAAGCCGGAGGAGATGTCGCGGGCCGTCTCGGCGGACACGGCCCGCAAGGTGCGGGAGATGATGGAGTTCACCGCGCGGGAGGGCACCGGCAAGGCCGCGCTGATCGACGGGGTGACGGTCGGCGGCAAGACGGGCACCGCGCAGCACGGCGTCGGCAACAGCGAGATCCCGTACGCCTGGTTCGTCTCCTACGCCAAGCAGGCGGACGGCTCGCCGGTCGCGGTGGCCGTCTTCATCGACCCGAAGGACTCGGGGGTCGACCGCGAGGACGTCTCGGGCGGCGGGCTCGCCGGGCCCATCGCGAAGAAGATCATGCAGGCCGTGCTCAAAAGGTGAGGCCCGCGGAGTGCCGCCCGGGCGGACGGGGGAAGGCCGCCCGGCGTCTCCTTTAGCCTGGCCCGTATGACTGCCACGCCCTCCACCGCCTCCACCGGCTCCCCCGCCGCGCCCGCGCGCCGCCTCGTCCTGGCCTCCCAGTCCCCCGCCCGCCTCGGCCTGCTGCGGCAGGCCGGGCTCGCCCCCGAGGTGATCGTCAGCGGGGTGGACGAGGACGCGCTGACCGCGCCCGACCCGGGCACGCTGGCGCTGGTGCTGGCCGAGGCCAAGGCCGCGGCGGTGGCCGCCCGCCCGGAGGCCGCGGGGGCACTGGTGATCGGCTGCGACTCCGTGCTGGAACTGGACGGCCGCGCGCTCGGCAAGCCGGCGGACGCGGAGGACGCCACGGCCCGCTGGAAGTCGATGCGGGGGCGCTCCGGCGTGCTGCGGACCGGTCACTGTGTGATCGACACGGCGACCGGCCGGCGCACCTCGGCGACCGCCTCGACGACGGTCCGCTTCGGTGAGCCGACCGACGCCGAGATCGCCGCCTATGTGGCCTCCGGCGAACCGTTGTACGTGGCCGGAGCCTTCACCCTGGACGGCCGGTCGGCCCCCTTCGTCGAGGGGATCGACGGCGACCCGGGGAATGTGATCGGCCTGTCCCTGCCGCTCCTCCGCAGGCTGCTGGCGGAGCTCGGGACCGCGATCACCGATCTGTGGGTGTGACGCCCGTACCACGTGTCGGCGCGGCGGCCTGGGGACCGCCGGGTGGCCTGGGCCTGGAGGTGGCGGGACGGACGCGATGAGGCAGGCGTGACGAGACGGACGTGACGGGCGTGATGGCAGTTGAGACGCGCGTGACAAGACGGACGTTGCGACGCTCGTGACGAGACCGACGTTTCGACGCGCGTGATCAGAGCGACCGAAACGGTCAGAGCGGAAGCTGCTTGGTGGCCTGGCCGACCTTCTTCAGCTGGCTGATCTGGCTCAGCTTGCCCAGCTCGTTGACCGCGTCCGGGTAGATGCTGGTGGGCGGGTTCTGCGGCGGCGCGGTGGCCTGGGGCGGGGTGGGCGCCGGGGGCTGCTGCGGCGGGGTGGGGGCCGGGGGCTGCATCGGCTGCTGGGCCTGGGGCTGAGCCTGTGCCATGGACGTCTGCGGCGACATCGGCGCCTGCTGCGGCGCGCTCTGCTGCTGCCGCCCGGCCGCGTGCCGCGGACCCGCGGCGTGGCGCGGACCGGCCGCGTGCCGCGGTCCCGCCGCATGCCGCGCACCGGCGGCGTGCCGCGGGCCGGCCGCCGACCGTACGGGGGCCGCCTTCGCGGCACGGGTCGCCTTCACCGCACCGCTCTTCTTCTCCGCATCGCTCTTCTTCACGGCGCCGGTCTTCTTCACGGCACCAGGCGTCTTGGCGGTATCCGGCGTCTTGGCGGCACCGGGCGCCTTCGCCGCGCCGGCCGCCTTCGCCTCTCCCGCCGTCCTGTGCGCCGAGGTCGCCTTCCGCGCGGCGGCCGCCTTCTGCCCGGTGGCCGCGTTCCGCGCCTGCTCCGTCTTCCGCGCCTTCTGCATGCTCTGCGCGTTCTGTGCGTTCTGCGCGGTGGCCGTCCGGTGCGGGGCGGTGGCGGCCGGCGGAGCGGTGACGTCGCCCGCGCTCGCCGTCGGCTCCTTCGGCTGCGGCAACGGCAGCGGTGCGGCGGACGCGGCGGTGGTCACGGAGAGGGCGGCCCCGGCCAGGGCGGCGGCTGCTGCGATGCGCTTGATCATGACTTCTTCAACGATGTCGTGCCATATCGGTCACTACTCCCGACTCCCTCACACCCCCTCACCCCGGGGAACACCCCGGAAATCGCACGCACTTCACGCCTCTCCCGCCTGTGTGCGACCCGCACGTCCCAGGGGGCGGCCCGGACTCGCGCCAGGGAAACGGCAGTTGAACACCGGCCGCACCACTCCTGAACGCCTCACACCACTCTCCCCCGTCACCATTCGACCCGCTCCTCACGCCCCTTCACACCCGCCCCGGGCGCCGCGTCGCCCGAACGGGCCGTCTCGCAAACTTTCCGCCGTCCGTTCGTAGGGTCCCCACAAAGAATGCGCACCGGCGCACCCGGATGATCGCCGAGACCTTGACCACATCCCGATTCGCCCGTCACCCGGGTACAGGCGGCGTACCGTGGGACATCAAGGGTCTCCGGGGTGCGCGGAACGTGCGCTTCACGCTCCGTGTGGGCAAGGTCACCCTCGACGTCGGGTCGGCACAGAGTGTCGCCAGTACCTAAACTCACCTTGTTTCAAGGAGGGAGCCATCGTGCGCAAGGTGCTCATCGCCAATCGTGGCGAAATCGCTGTCCGCGTTGCTCGTGCGTGCCGGGACGCCGGGATCGCAAGTGTGGCGGTCTACGCCGATCCGGACCGGGACGCCCTGCACGTCCGGGTGGCCGATGAGGCTTACGCGCTGGGTGGTGACACTCCTGCGGCCAGCTACCTCGACATGGCCAAGGTGCTCGCCGCCGCGGCGGAGTCCGGGGCGGACGCGATCCATCCCGGTTACGGCTTCCTTTCCGAGAACGCCGAGTTCGCGCAGGCCGTCCTCGACGCGGGCCTGACCTGGATCGGCCCGCCGCCGCACGCCATCCGCGACCTGGGCGACAAGGTGGCGGCCCGTCACATCGCCCAGCGCGCCGGCGCGCCGCTGGTGGCCGGTACGGCCGACCCGGTCTCGGGCGCCGACGAGGTCGTCGCCTTCGCCGAGGAGCACGGCCTGCCGATCGCCATCAAGGCCGCCTTCGGCGGCGGCGGGCGCGGCCTGAAGGTCGCCCGCACGCTGGAGGAGGTGCCGGAGCTCTACGACTCCGCCGTCCGCGAGGCGGTCGCCGCCTTCGGCCGCGGCGAGTGCTTCGTCGAGCGCTACCTGGACCGCCCGCGGCACGTCGAGACGCAGTGCCTGGCCGACAAGCACGGCAACGTCGTCGTGGTCTCCACCCGCGACTGCTCCCTCCAGCGCCGGCACCAGAAGCTCGTCGAGGAGGCGCCCGCGCCGTTCCTGAGCGACGAGCAGAACGCCGAGCTCTACCGCGCGTCGAAGGCGATCCTCCGCGAGGCGGGCTACGAGGGCGCCGGCACCTGCGAGTTCCTGGTGGGCCAGGACGGCACGATCTCCTTCCTGGAGGTCAACACCCGGCTCCAGGTCGAGCACCCGGTCACCGAGGAGGTCTCCGGCATCGATCTGGTCCGCGAGATGTTCCGCATCGCCGACGGCGAGGAGCTCGGCTACGACGACCCGCCGCTGCGGGGTCACTCGTTCGAGTTCCGTATCAACGGCGAGGACCCGGGCCGCAACTTCCTGCCCGCCCCGGGCACCGTCACCCGCTTCGACGCGCCGTCCGGCCCGGGCGTCCGGCTGGACGCGGGCGTCGAGGCCGGCAGCGTCATCGGCCCGGCCTGGGACTCCCTGCTGGCCAAGCTGATCGTCACCGGCGCCACCCGCGAGCAGGCCCTCCAGCGGGCCGCCCGCGCGCTCGGCGAGTTCCAGGTGGAGGGCATGGCCACGGCCATCCCGTTCCACCGCGCGGTGGTCACCGACCCGGCGTTCGCCCCCGCCGACGGCACTCCGTTCAAGGTGCACACGCGCTGGATCGAGACCGAGTTCCAGAACACGATCCCCCCGTTCGCGGGCACCGCGGCCGAGGACGAGGAGGAGGCGCCCGGCCGCGAGACCGTCGTGGTCGAGGTCGGCGGCAAGCGCCTGGAGGTCTCCCTCCCGTCCTCGCTGGGCATGACCATCGCCCGCACCGCCGCCGCCGGTGGCGCCCGCCCCAAGCGCCGCGCCGCCAAGAAGGCCGGCTCGGCCGCCTCGGGCGACGCCCTGACCTCGCCCATGCAGGGCACGATCGTCAAGGTGGCGGTCGAGGAGGGCCAGCAGGTCGACGCGGGTGACCTGATCGTCGTCCTGGAGGCCATGAAGATGGAGCAGCCCATCAACGCGCACCGCGCGGGCACGGTCAAGGGCATCACGGCGGAGATCGGCGGCTCGGTGTCGTCGGGCGCGGTGATCTGCGAGATCAAGGACTGACGGGTCGGTACACGCGAGAGGGCCCCGGCCGCATCAACAGGATGCGGACCGGGGCCCTCGCGCGTTCACCGTCGGTCGACGCGTCCCAGACCGGCAAGCGACCGTGCGCACAGCCGCCCACTCGTATGAAATGGCCCCGCCGAACGCCACCCGCCCCCATGACATCCTTGACACCGCGGGGAGCGACCGGAGGGACGGACGGACATGACGACCGAGACGGCACGGACGTCAGCACGACCCATGCGGGCGGACGCCCGGCGCAACTACGAGCGGCTGCTCGCGGAGGCGCGGACCGCCTTCACCGCGCACGGGACGGACGCCTCGCTGGAGGACGTCGCACGGCGGGCCGGGGTGGGGATCGGGACGCTCTACCGGCACTTCCCCAACCGCACGGCGCTGATGTGCGCGGTCTTCCAGGGCGAGGTCGACGGGCTGCTGGCGCGCTCGCGGGAGCTGCTGGCCGCGCCCGAGCCGTGCCGGGCGCTCGTCGACTGGCTGCGGGCCGTCATCGCGCACGCCAGCACCTACCGGGGGCTGGCCCGGGCCCTGATGGCCGCCCAGTCCGACGAGGCGTCCGCGCTCGCCCGGTGCAGCCTGCCCATGCGGGAGGCGGGCGGCACACTGCTCGCCCGGGCGCAGCGGGCCGGGGCGGTCCGCGCGGACGTGAGCGTGACCGATCTGCTGCAGCTGACCAACGCCATCGCGCTGGCGGTCGAACAGACGCCGGAGGACCCGGAGTTGGCCGACCGCCTGCTCACGCTGACACTGCGGGGCATCCGGCCCGAGCCCTGCGCGGGCTGACGGGTCCGGCGGGTTCGCGTTTCCCGGTGGTCACCGTTCGGCTTTCACCCGAACGGGCGGTTCTGCGACCCGCGGCCGCTCAGCGCCGCCGCGGCGCCAGGTCCGCGACGCGGGCCGACGGCTGCTCCCCGAGCGGTCCCGCGCCCCGGAGCTGCGCCTGCATCCCCGGCGGACCGCCCTGCGCGGGCCCGGGGTAGGGCTGGCCGTGCGGGCCGCCGTGGGCGCCGTGCCGGGCACCCTCGCCGCCCAGCGGGTGGGCCCGCCGCTGCCCGGGCAGGGGCGGCGCCTCCCGGCGGCGGGCGGGCGGGCCCGGCTCACCGTGCGGGCCCGACTGCGCGCCGGGGCCGGCGACGGAGATGTGCACGCCCTGGTCGGCGAGCGCCTGGAGCTCCGTCGCCGCGCGCTCGTCGTGCGGCGGCGGCTCGTCGGTCACGAGTCTGGTGATCACGTCCGTCGGGACGGTCTGGAACATGGTGTCGGTGCCGAGCTTGCTGTGGTCCGCGAGGACCACGACCTCGGCCGCCGCCTGCACCAGGGCCCGGTCGACGCTGGCGGAGAGCATGTTGGAGGTGGACAGGCCGCGTTCGGCGGTCAGGCCGCTCCCGGAGAGAAACGCCCGGGAGACCCGCAGCCCCTGCAGGGACTGCTCGGCGCCGCTGCCGACCAGCGCGTAGTTGGAGCCGCGCAGGGTGCCACCGGTCATCACGACCTCGACCCGGTTGGCGTGGGCGAGCGCCTGGGCGACGAGCAGGGAGTTGGTCACCACGGTGAGCCCCGGCACCCGCGCGAGCCGGCGGGCCAGCTCCTGCGTGGTGGTACCGGCGCCGACGACGACGGCCTCGCCCTCCTCGACGAAGCTCGCCGCGAGATCGGCGATGGCCGTCTTCTCCGCGGTCGCTAGATGGGATTTCTGCGGGAAGCCGGACTCCCTGGTGAAACCGCCCGGCAGCACCGCACCGCCGTGCCGGCGGTCGAGCAGCCCTTCGGCTTCGAGCGCCCGTACGTCACGCCGTACGGTCACTTCGGAGGTCTGGACGACACGGGCGAGCTCACGCAGCGATACCGCTCCGTTGGCGCGCACCATTTCGAGGATCAATTGACGACGTTCTGCAGCGAACACGAAACCGACAGTAACGCCAACGACCATCTGCTTTCAGCAGGTTGCACCAACTAACGGAAGTTGTTCGCCGCACGCCCCAAGAAGTGGTATAGGGAACCGGAAGGAGAACCGCCCCATCCGGTCTCCCTCCGGTCCCCGCCCCGCCATCCGGCCTCAGCCCTCCCGCTGGGCCTTCCGCGTGTGCAGCTGACGCGCCACTTCCGCGACAGACCCGGACAGGGACGGGTACACGGTGAACGCGTTCGCGATCTGTTCCACGGTCAGATTGTTGTCGACCGCGATCGAGATCGGATGAATCAGCTCGCTGGCCCGCGGCGCGACGACCACGCCGCCGACCACGATCCCCGTACCCGGGCGGCAGAACAACTTGACGAATCCGTCCCGGATTCCCTGCATCTTCGCGCGGGGATTGCGCAGCAGCGGCAACTTGACGACCCGGGCGTCAATCAGCCCCTTGTCGACGTCCGCCTGCGAATACCCGACCGTAGCAATCTCCGGATCCGTAAATACGTTCGCGGATACAGCCTTGAGATTGAGCGGCGCCACCGCGTCGCCCAGGAAGTGGTACATCGCGATCCGGCCCTGCATGGCGGCGACGGAGGCGAGCGCCAGCACACCGGTGCAGTCACCGGCCGCGTAGACGCCCGGGGCGCTGGTGCGCGAGACCTTGTCCGTCCGGATGTGGCCCGACTCCGTCAGCCGGACGCCGGATTCCTCCAGGCCCATGTCGGCGGTGTTGGGGATCGAACCGACGGCCATCAGGCAGTGCGTACCGCTGATGACGCGTCCGTCGGCCAGGGTGACCTCCACCCGGTCGCCCACCCGCTTGGCGGCCTGCGCCCGCGAGCGCGCCATGACGTTCATGCCGCGGCGCCGGAAGACGTCCTCCAGCACGGCGGCGGCGTCCGGGTCCTCGCCCGGCAGCACCCGGTCGCGCGAGGAGACCAGGGTGACCTCCGAGCCCAGCGCCTGGTACGCGCCGGCGAACTCGGCGCCGGTGACGCCCGAGCCCACCACGATGAGCTCCTCGGGCAGCTCCTCCAGGTCGTAGACCTGGGTCCAGTTGAGGATCCGCTCGCCGTCCGGCAGCGCGTCCGGGATCTCCCGGGGGTGCGCGCCGGTGGCGATCAGGACGGCGTCCGCGATCAGCGTCTCCTCGCCGTCGCCCGTCCGCACGATCACCCGGCGGGTGCCGTCGGCCTCCCGCACCGGGTCGAGCCGGCCCCGGCCGCGCAGCACCCGGCCGCCGGCGCGGGTCACGGAGGCGGTGATGTCGTGCGACTGGGCCAGCGCCAGCCGCTTCACCCGGCGGTTGACCTTCCCCAGGTCCACCCCGATGTCGGCGCCGTCCTCGACGGTGATGCCCAGCTCCTCGTACGACGAGTCGAAGGAGGTCCTCACCTCCGCCGTCGCTATGAGCGTCTTCGAGGGCACGCAGTCGGTGAGCACCGACGCCCCGCCCAGACCGTCGCAGTCGACGACGGTCACCTCCGCACCGAGCTGCGCGGCGACGAGCGCCGCCTCATAGCCGCCGGGTCCGCCACCGATGATCACGATCCGAGTCACGTACTCCATTGTCCCGCACCCATCAAAGCGACTCCTTCCGGGGCCTCCGGTGGTCCCCGCGCCTCCGGATGGGGCGCCGGAACCGGAAGCGGGCGGTCCCTACGAGACTGCCATCCCAAATGCGGTCCCGCCTCACTCCCGTACCCTCAGAACCATGTCGCTCTACGCCGCGTACGCCGGCAACCTCGACGCGCGGCTGATGACGCGCCGCGCCCCCCACTCGCCGCTGCGCGGCACGGGCTGGCTCGCCGACTGGCGCCTGACCTTCGGCGGGGAGCAGATGGGCTGGGAGGGCGCCTTGGCCACCGTGGTGGAGGAGCCGCGGTCGCAGGTCTTCGTCGCCCTCTACGACATCGCCCCGATGGACGAGGAGTCGATGGACCGCTGGGAGGGCGTCGGCCTCGGCATCTACCGGCGGATGCGGGTCCGGGTGCACACCCTGGACGGCGACGAGACCGCCTGGATATACGTCCTCAACGGCTACGAGGGGGGCCTCCCCTCGGCCCGCTACCTGGGCGAGATCGCGGACGCGGCGGAGTCGGCGGGGGCGCCGCACGACTATGTGATGGAGCTCAGGAAGCGGCCTTGCTGACTGTCGGCCCGTCCGGCGTTTGAGGACGCGCGCCGCAGGTGCGCTCGGGGGTGCGGGGGCGCAGCCCCTGCGAGAAACGGTGAGAGGGCGGGACCGGGGCACCCCCACCCCGCGGCCCACCCGCCAGTCTCGTCGAATGCGACAAAGCAACAGTCGCAAGACCGTAACCTGCGACATCTACGCGCGTAGGCGCCGACCGGTTACCCTCGTCCGCGTGAACGCATCAGTTACTCCGGACATCCAGGCCGACCCGTACTCCGCGGCCGACGCCGCCGCCGCCCGACTGCGCGAGCTCACGGGCGCCGAGACCCACGACGTCGCCCTGGTCATGGGCTCCGGCTGGGTTCCCGCGACCGAGGCGCTCGGCGCGCCCGAGACCGAGTTCCCGGTCACCGAGCTCCCCGGCTTCTCCGCCGCCGCCGTCGCCGGCCACGCGGGCACCGTGCGCTCGTACAAGATCAACGACAAGCGCGCGCTGGTCTTCCTCGGCCGCACGCACTACTACGAGGGCCGCGGCGTCGCCGCCGTCGTCCACGGCGTCCGCACGTCCGTCGCCGCCGGCTGCAAGACCGTCGTCCTGACGAACGGCTGCGGCGGTCTCCGCGACGGCATGCGCCCCGGCCAGCCGGTGCTGATCAGCGACCACCTGAACCTCACGGCGACCTCGCCGATCGTCGGCGCCAACTTCGTCGACCTCACGGACCTGTACTCGTCCCGCCTGCGCGCCCTGTGCAAGGAGGTCGACGAGACGCTGGAGGAGGGCGTCTACGCCCAGTTCCCCGGCCCGCACTACGAGACCCCGGCCGAGGTCCGCATGGCGCGCCTGCTGGGCGCCGACCTGGTGGGCATGTCCACCACCCTTGAGGCCATCGCGGCGCGCGAGGCGGGCGCCGAGGTGCTCGGCATCTCCCTCGTCACCAACCTGGCCGCGGGCATGACCGGCGAGCCCCTCAACCACGAAGAGGTGCTCCAGGCCGGCCGCGACTCGGCCGCCCGCATGGGCTCGCTGCTGGCGCAGGTGCTGCCCCGCCTGTGACGGGACGCGTCGCGTGACGGCCGTCCGGAGGCGCGGATCCACCCACGGCGGCGCGCCGTGGGCGGGCCCGCGCCTCCGGCGCGTCGCGCCGCTCCCGGGCGGCCCGTACGGGCCCGGGCGCTACGGATCCGGACGCGGCCGTACGGGTCCGGGCTCTACGGGCCTGAACGCCACGGTGCCGGGCGCTACGGGTCGGGGCGGCCGTACGCGTCCGGGCGACCGTACGGGCCCGGGCGGTCCGTCCGGACGCGGCCGTACGGCCCGGGGCGCACCCGGCGGCGGACGGCGGGAGCGCCCCGGGCCGTACGGCCGCATCCGGAGGCCGAGGCGGCGAACGGGTCCGATCGAGGCGCCGGCGGCCTTCCGACGGCTCCCGACGGCCGGTACCCGACCGTTACGGCCGGTTCCCGACCGCTCCGGGCAGCCCCGGGCGATCTTCGCGGCGTTTCGGGGAACACCCGTAACAGCCATGAACCCGCCGCCCCACGGCCGTCCCCCGACCACCCCGACCGTCCCACCCGGCACGCCCCGCCCGCGGGGCACAGCACCACACAACACCCCGCATCGCACCGCCCTGAAACAGCACCGCGCAGCGGCCCGCACACGCAACTCAGACAACCCCGGAGGAACATCGTGGAGCAGGAGCGAGACGACCTCCTCACCCGAGCCCGGACCTGGCTCGCCGAGGACCCCGACCCCGAGACGCGCGCGGAGCTCGCCGCGCTCGTCGACGCCGAGAACCTGCCCGAGCTGGCGTCCCGCTTCGCCGGCACCCTGCAGTTCGGCACCGCCGGCCTCCGCGGCGAGCTGGGCGCGGGCCCGATGCGGATGAACCGCGCCGTGGTCATCCGGGCGGCCGCGGGCCTCGCCGCGTACCTCAAGGCGCAGGGTCACGCCAACGGCACCGTCGTCATCGGCTACGACGCCCGCCACAAGAGCGCGGACTTCGCCCGCGACACCGCGGCCGTCATGGTCGGCGCGGGCCTGAAGGCGGCGCTGCTGCCGCGTCCGCTGCCCACCCCGGTCCTGGCCTTCGCCATCCGCCACCTGGGCGCGGTGGCCGGCGTCGAGGTGACCGCGAGCCACAACCCGCCGCGCGACAACGGCTACAAGGTCTACCTGGGCGACGGTTCGCAGATCGTGCCGCCGGCCGACGCGGGCATCGCCGCCGAGATCGCCGCCGTGGCGAGCCTGGACGACGTGCCGCGCCCCGAGTCGGGCTGGGAGACGCTGGACGACGCGGTCGTCGAGGCGTACCTGAAGCGCACCGACGCCGTCCTCACCGAGGGCTCGGCGCGCGACGTGCGCGTGGTCTACACGCCGATGCACGGCGTCGGCCGGACCGTCCTGACCGCCGCCTTCGCCCGCGCCGGCTTCCCGGCGCCGGTCGTCGTCGCCGAGCAGGCCGAGCCGGATCCGGACTTCCCGACGGTCGCGTTCCCCAACCCGGAGGAGCCGGGCGCGATGGACCTGGCGTTCGCCACGGCCCGCGCCGCGGCCGGCCGGGGCGAGGCGCCGGACATCGTCATCGCCAACGACCCGGACGCCGACCGCTGCGCCGTCGCCGTCCCCGACCCGTCCGCCGACGCGGGCTGGCGGATGCTG
The DNA here is from genome assembly GCF_050937075.1 of Streptomyces sp. CA-181903. Lineage (NCBI taxonomy): Bacteria > Bacillati > Actinomycetota > Actinomycetes > Kitasatosporales > Streptomycetaceae > Streptomyces > Streptomyces sp. CA-181903. Next base: position 4,674,142 of record NZ_JBNJLY010000001.1, on the reverse strand, counting down.
CGCGGCGACGAGGTCGGCGCGCTGCTCGCCGCCCACCTGGGCCGGAAGGACGCGACGGGCACGTTCGCGACGACGATCGTCTCCTCGTCGCTGCTCTCCCGCATCGCCGCGGCAAGCGCCGGCGTCGACTACACCGAGACGCTCACCGGCTTCAAGTGGCTGGCCCGCGTCGACGGCCTGCGCTACGCCTACGAGGAGGCGCTGGGCTACTGCGTGGACCCGGCGGGCGTCCGGGACAAGGACGGCATCACCGCCGCCCTGCTCGTCGCGGAACTGGCCGCCGGCCTCAAGGAGCAGGGCCGGTCCCTGACCGACCTCCTCGACGACCTGGCGGTCGAGCACGGCCTGCACGCCACGGACCAGCTCTCCGTCCGCGTCCAGGACCTGTCCCTGATCGCCGCCGCCATGCGCCGCCTGCGCGAGCAGCCGCCGACCGCCCTGGCCGGTCTCGCGGTCGCCTCGGCCGAGGACCTGGCGGAGGGCTCCGAGGCCCTGCCGCCGACCGACGGCCTGCGGTACCACCTTTCGGGTGACACCGAGGGCACCGTCTCGGCCGCCCGGGTGATCGTCCGCCCGAGCGGCACCGAGCCCAAGCTCAAGTGCTACCTGGAGGTCGTCATCCCGGTCGGCTCCGCGGCGGACCTGCCGACCGCGCGGCGCCGCGCGGCGGACGTCCTCGCGTCGGTCAAGAAGGACCTGGCGGAGGCGGCGGGCATCTGACGCGGCCCGTCGACGCCTTGTGGGCCCCACTCCCGGACACCGGGGGCGGGGCCTTCGCCGTCATACGCCGTCATAATGCGCCGCCGTCTGACGCCGACCGCCGTTAGAGTGAACGTTCGATTCGCGGGGCTCGGGGGTGCTCTGTCAACCACTGGGGGGTCAGTGATGCGACGTTCAACGGTGTCGGTCGTCGGTGCGCTCATGCTGTGCACCGCGTGCGGCGGAGGCGGGAGCGGCGGCGAGGAGGAGGCACGGAAACCGGCCGCCGGCGCCTCGGCGTCCCGCTCCGCTCCCGCCCCCACTCCGGTGAACGACGGCGCGACGGTCCGGGCCGCGGCGGCCGCGACGGCGCGCACCACCGCGCGGATCGACGAGCGCATCGACATGAGCGACGACACGACGACAGTGGGCCTCACCATCCGGGGCGCCCTCGACCTGGCCGGCGGCAAGGGCAAGCTGCGGGTGGAGTTGCAGGGCGACGGCACACCGCCCGTCCCCCTCGACGAGATCTTCACCGGCCGCACGGTGTACTTCCGGATGCCGCAGGAGCCCACCGGCAAGACGTCCTGGCGGTCCCTGCGCCGGGACGGGACAGAGGCGCACTACCTCTTCCGCGCGCCCATGAACGACCCGACGCACGTCCTCCGCCAGGTGGCGATGCTGCCGTCCGCCAGGAAGGTGGGCGAGGAGAAGGTGAACGGCGCGCCCACGGTGCACTACCGCGCCGAACCGGACCTCAAGACGCTCACCTACCGCATGGTGGCGGCGCAGCGCACGAAGCTCGCGTCCCACTGGGAGGACATGCGGCGCTACCTCCTGCCCCGCGCGGACGTCTGGGTCGACCGCCAAGGCCGCGTCGTCCGCACTCGCTTCGGCATGTCCGCGGGCACCGGCGGCGAGGTGTCGACCCTGCTCACCCTCTCAGACCTCGGCAAACCGGTCCGCACGCCCACCGCCCCGCCGGAGGCACCCGCCGCCGACCCGTCCACGATCGGCGGCCCGCTGGCGGGCTGAGCCCGCCCGCGCGCTACGGAACGGCACCCTCGGCCGCGTCCGCGTCGAGCACGGCCTCCACGTCCACGCGGACGTCGATCAGGTCGCTGACCACGACGCCGCCCCGGTCGACGGTGTCGTTCCAACTGACGCCGAAATCCTGCCGGTTGATCCGTGTCCGGCCAGTGAACCCGGCCCGCCGCCGCGGCCCCTGGTCCCGGCCGTCCTCCCACCAGGGCGTGTCCCACTGCCCCAGGTACGTCACGTCGAGCGACACCGGCCGCGTCACGCCCCGCACGGTGAGATCCCCGTCGAGACCGAACTCCGTCGAGCTCAGCCTCCGCACCTGCGTGCTCGCGAACGTCCAGGTCGGATGGTGCTCGACGTCGAAGAAGTCCGCACTTCGCAGGTGTGCGTCGCGTTGCGGCTGCCCCGTCCAGACCTGCGTGGCGTCGATCGTCGCCTCAACCCGCGCGTGCTCGGGATCCTCGGGATCGCACACGAGCGAACCGTGCACATCCTTGATGTGTCCGCGCACATACGTGACCATCATGTGCCGCGCCCGGAACTGGACGCCGGTATGCCCCGGCTCGAAAAACCATCGGTTGTCTGTGCCGGTCATGGCGACTCCACGGGCACCGTCGTGCCCTGTTGCCAGCGTAATACGGGGCGGGGCCGGGCTGCGCGCCGAGCCGCCGTGCCCTCCGGGTCACGCATCCGGGCTCCACGGCCGGCGCGCACCGGCGCCTCACTCGTCGAGGCAGTCAGCGAGCCGCCGGCAGGTCCGCCCGAGGTCGTCCATGTACATCGCCGCCGCGGCGCTGCCGCTACCGGCGACGCGGTCCACATCATCCTGATCTTGGTGGAACCGCGCCTGATTCGCCGGCTCCGGCGACGCCCCCGCCCGCGGGTCAGCCGGCGACTCCCAACGCACCCGCGAGTTGATCGCGACCGGGGGTATCCCTGGGGAGTGTCCGGTACAGGGCGAGCGCCCGAGTCCGGGTGAGACCGGTCTGATAGGAGGTCGGCAGACCACCGTACGCCTGGGCGGCGATGTGCGCCGCTTCGGCTCGGTCACCGTCATGGGCCCGGCAAACCGCCTGATCGATGGCGATCAGAGCGCGGGTCATGTGCGACGGCATGCGCGACAGCTCAAGCGCCCGTCCCTGGGTCTCGTAGGCCCGGTCGGTCTCCCCGAGCAGAGTCAGGGCCTGGCTCATGTGGACATGATGTTTCTGCATCGGGTAGCCGAACCAGGTGTCGGCATGCTGCTGGGGCGTGAGCCGCTCCGCAAGAGCTTCGACGTCGGCCACCGCATGCAGGGCCTTCTCCCGGTGGCCGCCACTGGCGTAAGCGCGCGAAGCAACGGCCGAGGCCAACGCAGCGGCGGCACTGGGCTTGTCTCCCGCCAGGTGCCGGGCTTGTTCGGCCAGGTGCGCGGCCGCCTGCGGAGCCCCGTAGTTGAGAGGCACCATCGCCTCGCGGCCCAGGACCCACGCGTGCAGGAGGTTGTCCCCCGACTGCTCGGCGGCCCGGCCGGCCGTGCGGAACCATCGATGGGCTTCGCGGTCCTGGCCGAGATCATGCAGGACGATGGCGACCATGCCCGCCATCCGGCCGGTCACGTAGCACAGCGTGGCCCGGCCTTTGACTGTCTGCGGTCGCGCCAGAAGTGCCCTCAGCTCGCCGAAGTCCCCGGCGAGATCGGCCAGTACGTCGGCCGGCGCCTGGCCGTGGTAGCCGTATCCGTACCGCTCGGCGGTGCTCTCCCAGAAGCCGAGATCGGACGACGTATGGTCGGCGGCCAGAGCGGCGTCGATGTCGTGGCGTGTGGTGGTCAAAGCGGCGAGCCCGGAACCTGCCAGACCGGCAGCGAGCGCGCCGCGGACTACGTCGCGGCGCTTCATCGGATCTTCTCCATCTTCCCGATACTGTTGGGGAGTTCGTGTACCCGCGCTCTCCCACGGCCTCTCGGCCAAGCCTAAACACCGGCCGGCGATCCGGAGCCCGTCAGCGATCCGCTCCAGGCCGGAAAGGGACGTGACGGTCCCATGCCCCTTCGCTATCTGGCTCACGCGTTCGGCACGGATGCCGCATGCTTCGCTGATGCGGTTGAAACTGATGCCCGCCTCGTGAGCGAGTGCGAACAAGGCGCCGACATCACGGCGGGCCAGCGCTTCGGCGACACGCCGATCATTCAGAAGTGCTGGTGGAAGCGCTGCCGGTGACGCCGGAAGTTCCATTCTTGTCCCCTGAGTTGGTAGTACCCCCCACGGAATGTACCCATCATGGGTGCCCCCTGCGTGGGGTTACCGCGCTTGTCGCCCGGCCCTTAACTGACATCGCCGACCGATCGTCCAAGCCTCGGCATGACACCCATGCCCACAGCCCGGCCGCTGGCCCGTCCCTGTTCGGCGGACCTGGCGAGCAGAAGAGACGGTGATCCCACGATGCATGGCACAGGAACAGCCAGGACCGGCATGCCCCTGGATGAGGTGACGCACAGCGCGGTTGCCGACCAGGGGCTTCGGGGGCCTCGCGAATCCGGTAGCGCCCCCATGGTCGATCGCGTGGTCCTGATGCAGCGGGACGCCCGATACGACCACGCGACGGAGGAGACCCGGTTCGCGGTTGAGGTGCGTCTTCGTGACGGAGGCGCGGTTCGTACGGAACTGATCCTCGAACCCGGCCAGTTGTACGCGGTGGCCCTCCAGGTCGAACGAGCCATGGCCGCTCGTGAACGGGCCCGTTCGGAGGTGTCGCGGTGATGGGCCCCACCGGCGCCGAATCGACCCGGAAGCCGTGGCCGTGGCCGTCTGGCTGGGCGCAACAAGCTACCGCCTTCGCCCTCCTGGCGGTGATCGTCGATCGAGACATGCGCGCCGAGTCCTTGCACCCGGGCTTCGCAGTCGTAGCCCCGGACACCGACCCGATCACTGACACCCCTGCTTGATCCGGCTCCGGTGCCCGGCGGCGAACCTGCTTCGGGGTGCCGGAGCCCTCAGCGTCCCTCCACTTCCAGTCGCGCCCCTGGCGCGCGCACTTCCTGCACATCAGCCCTTCGACGCTATGGAGGCATCCCCATGCAGCAGCACCTTCCCGATTCCGCGGCGACGGCGGAAGACGTGCGGCTCAGCACGGGCTACTACCTCAACCTCAACGCGCTCAGCCCCTACCTCGCACGGCTGATGGCACGCTGCCGGACCGTGTTCGACGTCAAGCCGGCCATGGTCGCGGACCTGGACGACCCCACCGCGTGCGGCCTGGACGCAGACCGGGGCGGCACGATCGAGAACGGAGCGCTGTGCCAGGGCGACGTCATCGTGCAGGAGGGAGCACGAATCGAAGCCGGAGCCCAAGTGGTCGGCCCCGTCCTGGTCTGCTCCGGTGCGGTCATCGGGGCCGGCGCTCTGGTGCGGGACTACGCCGTGATCGGCCCCGGCTGCCGGATCGGCTTCGGGGCGGACATCACCCGTAGCCTGCTGGCCGGACACGTCTTCGCCAAGCACCCCTGCTTCGTCGGCGACTCGGTGGTCGGGTACCGCGTCAACCTCGGAGCCTTCTGCTCCACGACCGGCCTGCGCTGCGACCGTGGTCCGGTCGTCGAACCGGCGATCGAGGAAATCACCGTCACCCTGGACGGGCGCCGGATCAGCAGCGGCCAGACGAAATTCGGTGCGGTCATCGGTGACGAGGTCGCATTGCCCGCCGGGACGGTGCTGTCACCGGGGACGCTGATCGGCCCCGGCAGTGTGGTCTATCCCCACAACCACATCGGCGGCTTCCTGCCTGCCGGTTCACGGGTCAGGTGACCATGACCACCTCGTCTGACGGTCTCGTGAAAGTCACCGGAAACCGAGCCCTGACCGGCCGGTATCCAGTGCAGGGCAGCAAGAACATCGCCCTTCACCTGTACGCGGCGGCGCTCCTGGCCGATACCCCGCTGGTCCTGGTGCGGGCGCCGGACATCGTGGACACCGGCGTCTGTGCCCGGATCCTCCGGCACATCGGCGCCGAAGCCATGTTCGACGGCAACCAATTCGTGGTCAGTCCGGCCGAAACGCTGAGGCCGGTGGTTCCGGACGCACTCGGCCGGCAGGTCCGCACCACGGCCGTCCTGGCATCCGCTGTCCTTGCCCGTGCCGGGGAGGTCACCTTTCCGTACCCCGGTGGTGACGCGTTCTGTCCACGGTTGATCGACCGCCATCTGGCGGCGATGCGGGCCGCCGGGGCAGAGGTCGTCTCGACACCGACAGAACTCCGGGTTCTGTCTGGGCGACGCGGCCTGCGTGCTTTCACCGTGGACGTGAACACCCCATACGGGCCGAGTCTGGGAGCGACGGTGACGGCAGTGCTCCTGGCCGCACGCATCCCGGGTGCCTCGTTGATCACGAGCCCGAGCATCGAGCCCGAGGTGATCGAGACCTGCCGGTTCCTCGCCGTTCGGGGCGTCGCGATCCACTGGGACGTCGAAGGGCTACACGTATCGGGGAGTGACCGGATCGACGGCGGCACCTTCGCGATCGTGGGCGACCGCATCGAGGCCGCCACCGTCGCCATGGCGGTTGCCGCGACCGGGGGGTGCGTGGCCCTGGACGGCATCACCCTCGACCACCTCCCCGTCGGGTTGATCACCACACTTGCCCACGCGGGCATCGCCCTCGCCGCCGACGGCCAGACCGTCCGCGTGCAGCTCGTGAGGGAACTGTCCGGCGTGGAGGTCGCCACCGGGCCGCATCCCGGCTTCCCCACCGACACCGCCCCACAGTTGGCAGCGCTGCTCACCCAGGCCGCCGGGCCGTCGTTGATCGGTGAGTGGGTGTACCCCCGGCGGGACACTCATGTCGTCCCGCTGCGGGCCTTCGGCGCGGAGGTCACCGTCACGGGGTCAATAATCCGCCTGCACGGCCCCCGACGGCTTCACGCCGCAGACGTGCAGGCTGCCGACATCCGAGCGGTGGCGGCACTGCTGATCGCCGCCCTGGCCGCCGACGGCACCTCTACGATCCGGGGTCTGCACCACTTGCGGCGCGGCTACGGCCATCTGCTCGCGAACCTGGCCAGGCTGGGCGCCGAGGTCACCATCGAACCGGAGGTCTAGATGCCCGTACCGTTCAGCGCCGACGACACCGCCCGCCTCGGGGAGACGCTGCGAGAAGTGGTGGCCGACGGTGCGAGTCCGGGCGGTGTCGTCGTCGCGGGGACCGTCGGTCACGGCCAGGAGGTCATGGTGGCCGGCGTGGTCGCTCCCGAGTGCGGATCACAGCCGCCCTCCGCGCACACGGTCTACGACATCGCGTCGCTGACGAAGGTCGTGGCCACCTGGCCGCTCGTCGGCCGGGCCGTCCAGGACGGGCTGATCGACTTGGACGCTCCCATCCGCGACAGCCTTCCGGTGATGAACGGGGAAGCCCCCAGCGGGGAAGCCGGCGTACGGCAGTTGATCACGCACACTTCCGGCCTCCGCGCCTCCACCCGGCTGGACCACTACCGTGGCGCGGACCTGCCGCTGCACGAACTCCTGTGCCGCGAACCGCTGGAGGACACCCCCGGCGCCCACCGCTACATCAACCGCGGCTACATCCTCCTCGGCCTCGCCCTCACCCACCTTCACTGCCGGCCCCTCGACCAACTGGCAACCGACATGTGGGGCAGGCTCGGCATGCGCAGCACGTCCTACGGCCCGGTCGCCCGTACCTCCGGCGTGGCCCCCACCGAACAGCGACTTCCCGGCGCCCCGCGCATCTGGGGCGCCGCTCACGACGACAACGCCGGGCTCATGGGAGGCGTGGCCGGTCACGCCGGAGTGTTCTCCACCCCAGCCGACCTCGCCACCTACGCCCAAGCCCTGCTGTCCGCCGACGAAAGCGACCCGCTGGGTGACTGGCTCCGCTCCAGTCTCGTCCCCCACGCTCCGATCGAACCGGGCCTCGACCGTGGTCTGTCGTGGATTCTCGCCGCCGGCGGGTCCGTCGCGTATCACCACGGCTTCACCGGCACCAGCCTGTACCTCGCCCCCTCGACCGGGCGCTACCTGGTGATCTGCACGAACGCCGTCTACCACGGCCCGGCCCGCGTACGCCTCGCACCGCTGCGGACCCTCGCCCTCAAGACGATCTCGACTGACTGAACGGGTATCCGAGGGCCAGGAGTTGGGATTGGTCCGCCACTCGCCGGCGTGGACGGCTCCCCCCACCGGTCAGCCACGACGCGCTCGCACGGTGACGACCATCCGCCACGTGATTATTGGCCCGAGGGTGACGGAGGAGGCCCGCGCCGGATCGGGCAAACCGAGACCCGGCGGGCCGCCTCCCGGGGCGGCCGGATGCCTGTAGGAAAAGGAAGTTGGGAAAGCCATACCCAACCAAACCCTCCCCCGTCACCCCATCGGGTGACGCGGTGGATCGTGCGCCGAGCGGCGCGGTACGGTCGCGGCGAACGGCCCCACAAACGCAGACGGCCCCCGCCGGGACGGGCATCCCGGGCGAGGGCCTGATCACCGAGGAAGAAGCAGCTTCCCCATGACTGAGGCGCAGTCTAGCGCGCGGGCTTCCGCGCGCGTCGGGCGTTCGCACGGTGGAGTGATCCACCTGCGGCACCGGCACACGAGTCACTTCACCGTCGTCGGCAACCACCTCCCGCAGCACCGCGAACTGTCGCTGGTCGCGATCGGGATCGGGGTGTACGTGCAGTCGCTCCCCGACGGCGCTCCCATCGGCATCAAGGACCTCGCCCGCCGCTTCCGTGAGGGCGAGGTGGTGATCGGGCGCGGTCTGCGGGAGTTGGAGGCCGCCGGGTATTTGGAGCGGTGGCGCGTCCGGACGGAGGGCGGGCAGGTCGTCACCGTCACACGGTGGAACGAACACCCGCGGGCGGTGGCGCGGGAGTGTGTACGGGAGTTGCGGCGGCCGGGACCGGTGGGGGCGACGGGTCCGGCGGGGGCGGCGGGACCAGTGGGGGCGGCGGGACCGGTGGGGGTGATCGGGCGACGGCCGCCCGTCCCGTCGGTGTCCCCGCCCACGCCGTCCGCGTCCACCTCCGCGTCCCCGGCCTCGCCGCCCCCGCCCGCGCCCGCGCCCGCGCCGAAGGCCGTACCGCCGGGCGTCGGCGGCACGTCGTCCGGTGTCCGGGAGCCGGCGCCCAGTGGACGGGTCCCCGGCGACGAGGCAGGTGGCGGCGGTGCGTGGGCGCGGGAACTGCCCGCCGGACGGCTCGGTGAACGTACCGAGCGCGAAGCCGGTGGGCCGGGCGGCGGTGAGCCCTACGCCGACCGGCCGGGCGAGCGGCCGAGTACGTATCCGGGCACCGCACCCGCCGATCGGCCCATCGCCGACCAACCTGTCACCGATCAGCCCGTCACCGATCGGCCCGCCGCCGATCTGCTCGCCGTCCTCCGCCGCTACGATCCGCGCCTGCTGCTCTCCGCCGCCGACGTCCGCGAACTCGCCCCCGCCGTACGGGCCTGGCTGGACCGGGGTGTCGGGCCCGTCCACGTCGTCCGGGCGCTGACCGCCGATCTGCCCGTCGGGCGGATCGTCCGGCCCGCGCGGTTGCTGCGGCACCGGCTCGTACACGGGCTGCCGCCCGCGCTGCCCGAAGGGCCGCTCCGGCCGCCGCGCCCCGCTCAGGAGGCCGTGCCGAAGCCTCTCCCCTTCCAGAACTGCGACGGTTGCGAACGCGCCGTCCGTGCCGCCCACCCCGGCGTGCTCTGTCGCAGATGTCGGGAGAAGGCCGTCACCGTCGCGGTGGGGTGACCATCAGATCGTCCAGATCGCCTGGATCAGCCAGATCGTCACGGTCGAACCGCCGCAGTCGGACCGCCGCGATCAGACCGTCATCGTCAGATCACCGCGATCAGACCGTCACCGTCAGATCACCGTGTACAGCACCACACACAACACCAGCCCCACCAACGACGGCACGATCAGCTCGTAAGCCCACCGGACCGACGTCTCCCCCTGCGCGCCCTCCCGTCGGGCACACCGCTCGGCGAGGTCGCGGAGGTCTTCGATGGCCTGGTCGGAGGGGGAGCGGTCCGGGGTGTCGGAAGGGCGGAGGGTGACCCGGTCGCTGATGCCCTCCGCCGCGGCGCGCTGCTGGCGTCCTGCGGCGCGCTTGCGCTGGCGGAGGGAGACGGGGATGGCCCAGAGCTGGTACTTCGCGGTCTCGGTCAGCACCTCGCTGGAGTATCCGGCGCGGACGGCGGCGACGCGGGACCACGGGAGGGTGATCGTCCGGAAGGGGTTGCGGACGAGGAGGCGGTCCTCGGAGGCCCAGACCGCGGGACGCACGGTGAACGCGATGACCAGCGGCACCAGGAACAACAGCCCCGCCAGCGCCAGCCAGGGCGTCCGGCCGCTGCCCCGCACGATCGCGTCGCCGCCCAGCCAGGCGGCCAGCGCCAGCAGCAGGACGCCGCTCGCGATGCCGGCGGCCGAGCGGTAGCGGCGCTCGGCGAACTCCGGCGCTTCTGGTGAACTCGTCATGGCCCGATTCTGCCGGACTGCGGGCCTCCCGGACGTTGCAGTACGGCAACGCCGTACCGCCCGTACCAGCGGGAACGCACACGTCAAAAGGGAAACGACGGCACCGGGGCGGGCCGCTGGTGACGACGGTCCGCCCCGGTGCCGGGGTACTGCCGGGGTGATGGAGGGTGAAGCGGAGTGTTACTTGACGTGGTGCACCGCGACGCAGCCCTTGGGCAGCTTGCGGAACGGAACCGTCTCCGGGTGGCTGCCGGGGCCGCCCTGCGTCTGGAACACGAACTTCGGCTGCGCGCTGCCCGCATTGACGATCTTGGCAATGATGCCCGCGTCCTTGGGCAGCGACGGGTGCTTGCGGTCGAGGTGGCCGAAGACCTCGGGACGGCCGCGCTCGTCGGTGGTCATGAGGAAGACCTGCGGGCCGCCGGTGGTGTTGTAGAGGTCGGCGGACGCGCCCGCTCCGATGCTCAGCGACTTCTTGTACACGCACTTGCCCGACGGAACGGGCGGAAAGTCCTTGTGCGCCTTGGCGGTCCGGGCCGCCGAGGGCTTCGCCGACGCGGCGGCAGGGGTGTGGGACGACGCGAAGGCGGAGGAGACCGGGGCGAGCACGACCCCCGCGACGGCGGCCGAGGCGAGGGTGATGCGCAGGGTGTTACGGCGACGGGACATGCGTGGCTCCTGGTGACGAGCGCTGGACGGGATAGGCGATCCGTATGCCGCTTTCCTCAAGGTGTGGGGCCGGTGAGTCGGGCGGTCGTGCTGGGAAAAATCTATGGATCGCGTGTCATCGCACGGTCTTTCGTATGTCACGGACGTTCGACAGTAAACGGAGGAAGTTCCTCCGATGGTCTTCGCCCCGCTTCGACCCCGCTTCGACCCCGCTTCCACCTCGCATCGACCCCACTTCGGCCCCGCCTCGGCCTCGCATCGACCCCACTTCAACCTCACTTCGGCCCCGCTTCGGCGCACAGCCGGGCACCGCTCCGGCGCCGCTTCCGAACCACCCCCAGACCACTTCGACACCGCTCCGACACCCCGCAGGGGGTGACACGCGCTACGCGCGTAGATATGCTCATCGGGTGACCATGCCCACTGTTCCTTCCCACGGCAACGAAGCCGCGGAGCGACTGGCCTCGCTGGCGGATGTGACCGCCTCCGACGGTGCGCTGCGCCGCTTCCTGCACGGCCTCCCGGGCGTCGACCCGGTCGGGCTGGAGGGCCGCGCCGCCGCGCTCGGCACCCGCTCGATCAAGACGACGGCGAAGGCTTACGCCATCGACCTGGCGATCTCGATGATCGACCTGACGACCCTGGAGGGCGCGGACACCCCGGGCAAGGTCCGGGCGCTGTGCGCCAAGGCCCTCAACCCGGACCCGACGGACCGCGGCACCCCGCGCACGGCCGCGATCTGCGTCTACCCCGACATGGTGGCCACCGCGGCCGAGGCCCTGAAGGGCTCGGACGTCAAGGTCGCCTCGGTCGCCACCGCGTTCCCGGCCGGCCGCGCCGCGCTGCCGGTGAAGCTGGCCGACACGGCGGACGCCGTGGCCGCGGGCGCCGACGAGATCGACATGGTGATCGACCGTGGCGCGTTCCTCGCCGGCCGCTACCTCTCCGTGTTCGAGGAGATCAAGGCCGTCAAGGAGGCGTGCCGCCGCCCGGACGGCACCGCCGCCCGGCTGAAGGTGATCTTCGAGACCGGCGAGCTGTCGACGTACGACAACATCCGCCGTGCCTCCTGGCTCGGCATGCTGGCCGGCGCCGACTTCATCAAGACCTCGACCGGCAAGGTCGCCGTCAACGCCACCCCCGCCAACACGCTGCTGATGCTGGAGGCCGTCCGCGACTTCCGCGCGCTGACCGGCGTCCAGGTCGGCGTCAAGCCGGCGGGCGGCATCCGCACCACCAAGGACGCGATCAAGTTCCTGGTGCTGGTGAACGAGACCGCGGGCGACGAGTGGCTGACCAACCAGTGGTTCCGCTTCGGCGCGTCCAGCCTCCTCAACGACCTGCTGATGCAGCGCCAGAAGCTGAGCACCGGTCGCTACTCCGGCCCCGACTACGTGACGGTGGACTGACCGCTATGAACGCTATGAACACCGCGTTTGATTACACCCCGGCCCCCGAGTCCCGCGCGGTCGTCGACATCGCCCCCTCCTACGGGCTGTTCATCGACGGCGAGTTCCGCGAGGCGTCCGACGGCAAGGTCTTCAAGACCGTCTCGCCGTCGACCGAGGAGGTTCTCTCCGAGGTCGCGCAGGCCACCGAGGCCGACGTGGACGCGGCCGTCACGGCGGCCAGGAAGGCGTTCGAGAAGTGGTCGGCGCTGCCCGGCTCCGAGCGCGCCAAGTACCTCTTCCGCATCGCCCGCATCATCCAGGAGCGCTCCCGCGAGCTCGCCGTCCTGGAGACGCTGGACAACGGCAAGCCGATCAAGGAGACCCGCGACGCGGACCTCCCGCTGGTCGCCGCGCACTTCTTCTACTACGCGGGCTGGGCCGACAAGCTGGAGCACGCCGGCTTCGGCCCCGACCCGCGGCCGCTGGGCGTCGCGGGCCAGGTCATCCCGTGGAACTTCCCGCTGCTGATGCTCGCGTGGAAGATCGCCCCGGCGCTCGCCGCGGGCAACACGGTCGTCCTCAAGCCGGCCGAGACCACCCCGCTGTCCGCCCTGTTCTTCGCGGACATCTGCCGCCAGGCCGGGCTGCCCAAGGGCGTCGTCAACATCCTGACCGGTGACGGCACGACGGGTGCCGCGCTGGTGGGCCACGACGGCATCGACAAGGTCGCCTTCACCGGCTCCACCGCCGTCGGCAAGGCCATCGCCCGGACCGTCGCCGGCACGGGCAAGAAGCTCACCCTCGAACTGGGCGGCAAGGGCGCCAACATCGTCTTCGACGACGCCCCGGTCGACCAGGCCGTCGAGGGCATCGTCAACGGCATCTTCTTCAACCAGGGGCAGGTCTGCTGCGCCGGTTCGCGCCTGCTGGTGCAGGAGTCGATCCAGGACGAGCTGATGGACGCCCTGAAGCGCCGGATGGCGACGCTGCGCGTCGGCGACCCGCTGGACAAGAACACGGACGTCGGCGCGATCAACTCCGCCGAGCAGCTCGCCCGCATCACCGAGCTCGCCGACAGCGGTGTCGCGGAAGGCGCCGAGCGCTGGGCCCCGTCCTGCGAACTGCCGTCGTCCGGCTACTGGTTCGCGCCGACGGTGTTCACCAACGTCACCCAGGCCCACCGGATCGCCCGCGAGGAGATCTTCGGCCCGGTGCTGTCCGTCCTGACGTTCCGCACCCCGGCGGAGGCCGTCGCCAAGGCCAACAACTCGCAGTACGGGCTGTCGGCCGGCATCTGGACGGAGAAGGGGTCGCGCATGCTCGCCGTCGCGGGCAAGCTGCGGGCCGGCGTCGTCTGGGCCAACACGTTCAACAAGTTCGATCCGACTTCGCCCTTCGGCGGGTACAAGGAGTCGGGCTTCGGTCGCGAGGGTGGCCGTCACGGTCTGGAGGCTTACCTCGATGTCTGAGCGACTCAGTGTCTTCAAGACCTACAAGCTGTTCGTCGGGGGCAAGTTCCCCCGGTCCGAGAGCGGACGGGTGTACGAGGTGACCGACTCGAAGGGCAATTGGCTCGCCAACGCGCCCCTGTCGTCCCGCAAGGACGGCCGTGACGCCGTCGTGGCCGCGCGCAAGGCGTTCTCCGCCTGGTCCGGCGCGACCGCGTACAACCGCGGCCAGATCCTCTACCGCGTCGCCGAGATGCTGGAGGGCCGCCGGGACCAGTTCGTCGCCGAGGTCGCCGACGCCGAGGGCCTGTCCAAGGCCAAGGCCGCCGCGCAGGTGGACGCCGCGATCGACCGCTGGGTCTGGTACGCCGGCTGGACCGACAAGATCGCCCAGATCGCGGGTGGCACCAACCCGGTGGCCGGGCCGTTCTTCAACGTCTCGTCCCCCGAGCCGACGGGCGTCGTGGCCGTGGTCGCGCCGCGGGAGTCGTCGTTCCTTGGCCTGGTGTCGGTGATCGCCCCGGCGATCGCGGCCGGCAACACGGTCGTCGTGGTCGCGTCCGAGAAGGCGCCGCTGCCGGCGCTCTCCCTCGGCGAGGTACTGGCCACCTCCGACGTGCCGGGCGGCGTCGTCAACATCCTGTCCGGCCGGGCGGCGGAGATCATGCCGTCGCTGGCCGCGCACCAGGACGTCAACGCGATCGACCTGGCCGGGGCGGGCGCCGAGCTCGCGACCGAGCTGGAGGCGGCCGCGGCGGACAACCTGAAGCGCGTTCTCCGTCCACAGGCTGTGGACTGGGCGGCGGCGCCGGGCACCAAGCGGCTGATGGCGTTCCTGGAGACCAAGACCGTCTGGCACCCGACGGGGTCGCTGGGCGCGGGCGGTTCGTCGTACTGAGCGGCACGCCGAGAGGGCGGGACCCGTACGGTCCCGCCCTCTCGCGTTCCCTGCTCCCCCGCCTTCTCGCGCCCCCGGCGCTTTCCCCGCCTTCTCGCGCCCCCGGCGTCTCGCGTCCCCCGTCTTCCCGCGCCCCCGGCGTCTCAGCGCGGCAGCAGGTTCAGCCCCGGGACGTCCTGAAGCTTCCCGCCGTCCGACAGGGAGCCCGTCACCGCCCGCGTGCTGACCGGCTTGAAGTCCCCCACCTGCGTACCGACCGCGTTGTTCAGCGGGTCCGAGCCCGTCCGCGCGAGCGGGTTGACGGGCAGCATCCGCAGCACCGGGATCAGCGGCTCCACCGACTTCTGGAGGCCGATCCGCGCCCCCTCCGCGGCGGCGGCCAGATCGATCGGCCCGAGCTGGGCCTGCGCCGTGCTGCCCGGACGGGCGGCCGGGCGGGCGCTCGGATGGGCACTCGGCCGGGCATGCGGGTGGGCGCTCGCCTCGGCCGCCCCGGTGACGGCGATGGCGGCCCCCGCGGTGAGCGTCAGCCCCGTCCGGACCAGGGGGCGCGCGAGACGTGAGGACGGACGGAACGCGTGACGTGCGTGCGAGGCCATGACCACCTGCCGAGCCGGGAACCGGAACCATTCAGCCACGCAGCGTAGTTGAGCGGTCACACGCGGCGCATCCGGCGACCCAGGGGGGTCCCCCGTCCGGCCCAATGCGTCACACTGGTGTTCCGTGACTGCCCTCCCGCCCCAGGCGCCGTGCGCCCGTGTGATCCTGCTGACCGGCCCCTCCGGCTCCGGCAAGTCGTCCCTCGCCGCCCGCACCGGACTTCCGGTGCTCAACCTCGACGACTTCTACAAGGAGGGCACGGACCCCACGCTCCCCCAGCTCCCGGACGGCGCGGGCCCGGACTGGGACTCACCGCTGTCCTGGGACGCGGACGCGGCGGTCGCCGCGATCGAGGCGCTCTGCCGGACGCGGCGCACCGGCGTGCCGCTCTACGACATCTCCACCAGCGCGCGGACCGGCGAGAGCACGCTGGACATCGGCCGCACCCCGCTGTTCGTGGCGGAGGGCATCTTCGCCGCCGACATCATCGACCGCTGCCGCGACCTGGGCGTACTGGCCGACGCCCTGTGTCTGCGCGGCCGCCCCTCGACGACCTTCCGCCGCCGGCTGCTGCGCGACCTGCGCGAGGCCCGCAAGCCGGTCCTCTACCTGATCCGCCGGGGACTGCGGCTGATGCGCGACGAGCGGGGGATCGTGGCCCGGCACACCGCGCTGGGCGCGTTCGCCTGCGGCCGGGACGCGGCGATGGGCCGGATCGCGGCCGCGGCGGCCGGGCACTGCGAGAAGGTGCGCACGCCGGAACGGGTCGAACGGCCGGGCGCCACGGTCTGACGCGGGGCTGCCCGCCCCCGGGAACGCGGGAGCGGGCGGACAGACCCCCCGGCCGTCCGCCCGCTCCCCTTTCCCCCGTGGTTCCCCCCTCTATCCCCCTTTTTTCTCCCCCTCGATTCCCCCGTTCCCCCCGAGTCGTCCTAGGCCACGAGCTCGCCGAACGACTCCTCGACGCCACGGCCGGAGCCGATGGCCTCGTCTTCGCGCAGCCGGCGCAGCGAGCGCCAGATGCTGCTCTTGACCGTGCCGACGCTGATGTCCAGGATCTCCGCGATCTCGGGGTCCGTACGGCCCTCGTAGTAGCGCAGGACCAGCATCGTCCGCTGGAGCTCGGGCAGCCGGGCGAGCGCCTGCCAGAGGACCGCGCGCAGTTCGGTGCCGCGCATCGCGTCCTGGTCGCCCGCCGTCTCCGGCAGCTCCTCGGTCGGGTACTCGTTGAGCTTGCGCCGGCGCCAGGCGCTGATGTGCAGGTTGGTCATGGTGCGGCGCAGGTAGCCGCCGACCGCCGCCTTGTCCGTGATCCGGTCCCAGGCGCGGTAGGTGGAGAACAGCGCGCTCTGCAGCAGGTCCTCGGCCTCGTAGCGGTCGCCGGTGAGGTGGTAGGCGGTCGCGTAGAGGGAGGCCCGGCGCTCCTGGACGTAAGCGGTGAACTCCGCCTCCGCGCGGGACGCCTTGGCGTGGTCCGCCTCGAACGCCGTGGCCGCCTCCGGGGCGTGTTCGCCGTCCCGCGGCGCGGCCGGCTCGCCGTACACGGCGGCGTCGATGGCCGTCAGGTACATCCCCGGCGTCCGGCGTCCGGTGCCGCGGGCACACCCCCGTACGCCCGCGGCACCGGACTTCTCGGAGCTCCGCCCGGCGTCGTGAAGGCGCGTGCGAACTGCGCTGGTGGTGGTGCTGTGCAGTGTGTTCATGTCGCGCCCCCCGTCGGTGGAGCCAGCTGGGTCCGGTGTGGTTCCGGACTGCTTCTCGCCCGGTGACCACCAGCTTGGTGGGCCAGTTTCATGGCGTTGTCCGCCGACTGTCACAGCCGTGCAACAGCGGGCGGTGCCTTCGCGACGGGCCGCGCCGGGCCGCGGGCCGGGGGTCGGCGGCGGGCCGCGGGAGCGGAAGTCGAACTACCGCCCTGCGGTAGGCCAGAATGACCACTGTGCCTTTCCTGTTGCTGATCGAGGACGACGACGCCATCCGTACGGCCCTTGAGTTCTCCCTGTCCCGCCAGGGTCACCGCGTGGTGACGGCGGCGTCCGGCGAGGACGGCCTGAAGCTGCTGCGCGAGCAGCGGCCGGACCTGATCGTGCTGGACGTGATGCTGCCGGGGATCGACGGTTTCGAGGTCTGCCGCCGCATCCGCCGCACCGATCAGCTGCCGATCATCCTGCTCACGGCCCGGAACGACGACATCGACGTGGTGGTCGGCCTGGAGTCGGGCGCGGACGACTACGTGGTCAAGCCGGTGCAGGGCCGGGTGCTGGACGCCCGGATCCGCGCGGTGCTGCGCCGGGGCGAGCGGGAGTCGAACGACTCGGCCACGTTCGGTTCGCTGGTGATCGACCGCTCGGCGATGACGGTCACCAAGAACGGGGAGGACCTCCAGCTCACCCCGACCGAGCTGCGGCTGCTGCTGGAGCTCAGCCGCCGCCCGGGCCAGGCCCTCTCCCGCCAGCAGCTGCTGCGGCTGGTCTGGGAGCACGACTACCTCGGCGACTCGCGGCTGGTGGACGCCTGTGTGCAGCGGCTGCGCGCCAAGGTCGAGGACGTGCCGTCCTCCCCCACCCTCATCCGTACGGTCCGCGGGGTCGGCTACCGGCTGGACTCGCCGCAGTGACCTCGTGACATACCCGGCCGTGTGACAGCGCGGCCGCCAGGGCGTGACAGCACACGTCCAAGCCGTGACACCACACGGGCAGAGTTCGACACATACGAACAGAGAGAGCGCAGTGACGGAAGAGACCGGCCAGGGCCGGGCCACCGGGAGTCTGATGAGGATCAGCATGCGGTGGATCAGCCTGCGGCTGCGGCTGATGCTGGTCTTCGCCCTGGTGGCGCTGGCGGCGGCGGTGTCCGCGTCGGCGATCGCCTACTGGCTGAACCGCGACGCGGTCCTCACCAGGACGCAGAACGCGGCGCTGGACGACTTCCGCAAGTCGCTCCAGGACAACACCGGCTCGCTCCCGCTGTCGCCGACCTGTCCCGAACTCCAGGACGCCGCCGACCGGATGGCCGGGACCTCGCAGAAGTACGCGGTCCTGCTGATCGGGAAGGTCAAGGGCGGCGGCAGCTGCGCGGCGCCGTCCGACCGCGATCTGTTCACGCTGGAGACGGTGCCGAAGACGCTGGTCACCGCGGTCAACCGGGAACGCAAGGTCGACGACTCGAACCCGTACCCGTACCACCTGTACTGGCAGCGGATCACCCTCGACGGCAAGCCGTACCTGGTCGGCGGCGCCAAGGTGATCGGCGGCGGCCCCACCGGCTACCTGCTGAAGTCGCTGGAGAACGAGCGCGCGGACCTCAACTCGCTCGCCTGGTCGCTGGGGATCGCCACCGGCCTGGCCCTGATCGGCTCGGCCCTGCTCGCGCAGGCGGCGGCCTCGACGGTGCTGCGGCCGGTGCAGCGGCTCGGCGAGGCGGCGAGCCGGCTGGGCGAGGGCAAGCTGGACACCCGGCTCCAGGTCTCGGGCACGGACGAACTGGCGGAGCTGTCGCGGACCTTCAACCGGGCCGCCGCGTCGCTGGAGCAGCGGGTCGAGGAGCTCAGCGCCCGCGAGGCGGCGAGCCGGCGGTTCGTCGCCGACATGTCCCACGAGCTGCGCACCCCGCTGACCGCCATCACGGCGGTGACGGAGGTGCTGGAGGACGAGGCGGACTCCCTCGATCCGATGATCGCGCCCGCGGTGCAGCTCGTGGTGAGCGAGACCCGGCGGCTGAACGACCTGGTGGAGAATCTGATGGAGGTCACCCGCTTCGACGCGGGCACGGCCCGGCTCGTCCTGGACGACGTGGACGTCGCCGATCAGGTGACCGCCTGCATCGACGCCCGCGCCTGGCTGGACGCCGTGGAACTGGACGCCGAGCGCGGCATCATGGCCCGCCTCGACCCGCGCCGCCTGGACGTCATCCTGGCGAACCTGATCGGCAACGCCCTCAAGCACGGCGGCTCGCCGGTGCGGGTGCGGGTGCGCCCGGTGGACCACGAGCTGATCATCGAGGTCCGCGACCACGGCCCCGGCATCCCCGAGGACGTGCTGCCGCACGTCTTCGACCGCTTCTACAAGGCCAGCGCCTCGCGCCCGCGCTCCGAGGGCAGCGGCCTCGGCCTGTCCATCGCACTGGAGAACGCCCACATCCACGGCGGCGAGATCACGGCCGCCAACTCGCCCGAGGGCGGCGCGGTCTTCACGCTGACGCTGCCACGGGACGTGTCCGCGACCGGCGACGGGGACGAGGACGCGAATGGTACGGGCGCGAACGGCACGGGTTCGAAGGACGCGCGGGCGCAGGACGCGAAGGACAAGAAGGGCACGAAGAACGCGCGCGACGCACGGGACGCACGGGACGCCGGGAACGGCGGCAAGGACGGCCGCGGTCCGGCTCAAGGGGGCACGAAGTGAGGCGCACGGCGCGGACGGCCGCGCTCACCGCCGCCCTGTGCGCCCTCGCCGCCGGCTGCGGCATCCGCGGCACCGCCGTCCCCGTCGACGCGGGTAGCGCGCCCTCGCGGGCGTCCTGCCTGACCCGGCCCGCGCCGGCCCCGGCGACGCCCCAGCCCAAGGGCCAGTCGCTCACCGTCCAACTGGTGTGCGCGTCCCAGCTGACGCCGGTGGTCCGGCAGCGCACCGGCCCCGGGGCGGAGCGCACCCTCGACGTGGCGCGGGCGCTGCTGGAGGAGCTGCGCCGCCAGCCCTCGTCCGCCGAGGAGGCGACGGGGCTGTCCACCGACGTGCCGCAGCGCCTCACCGTCACCGGTCCGCGCCGGGACGACCCGGCGGGCACGCTCCGGCTGAGCACCCCGCCGGACGAACTCCCGCAGCTCGGCCTGGCGCAGATCGTCTGTACGTTCGCGGGCACCCCGGCGGCCGAAGGGCGGCGCTCGGTGCTGCTCGGCGGGCCCGGCGGGGAGGCGCCCCGGAGCTATGTGTGCACGGACGACACCCGGGCCCATCCGGAGAACCTCCAGGGCGACTGAACGCTCCGGCGCGGTGACCGGCACCGGTACCGCGCGACGGCGGCCGGAACCGCGCGCCCCGCGCCCCGCGTCCTGTGGTGCGTGCAGCGTCATGGTTACGGCGGTACGGCCGCCCTCCGACACCGCTACCGCGTCGCGGGCTGCGTCCTCCTCGCCGCCCACCTGGTCGTGGTGGGCTGGCTGGCCATGCGGCCGCTGACCGCTCCCTGGGTCTCCGCCGCGCATCTGGAGCCGTTCGCCACGCTCCGGGCCGACCTGGCGCTCGGGCCCTGGGACGCGGCACGGGCGATCTTCGGGGGGCTGCTCCCGTTCGCGCCGCTGGGGGTGCTGCTGCCCTGGGCGGGCGGCCGGCTCGACGCGTCGCCGCTGGGCTCGCTGGCCCGTACGGTCTTCACCTCCGCCATGCTCTCCCTGGTCCTCCAGGTGGTCCGGGGCGGTGTGGTGGGGCAGGTGCTGGACCTGGACGCGCTGCTGCTCAACGTCACCGGGGTGATCGTGGCCCACCTGGCCGTGGTGCCCGCGGCCCGGGCCCGGCTGCGCCGGCGGGACCGCCGGGACGACCCCGCCGACCGGGAGGCCGCGGCCCGCCCTCCGCGTCCCCTCCTCCGGGAGGATGGGACGTCTCAGGGTTCGACCCCGACGATCCCCCGGGTCGGGGTCACCCCGTGGAGTGACGCCCTGCCGGGCGCCCGGTCCTAGCGTGGAGTCACCGGGAGACGCCCCCCGGTCCCGGGCCCGCGGCCCGGGTCGTGCGCACGGACGCCCGTGCGCCCGTACGCGAGGAGGCTCCGCCATGCCCGCTCCCCTGGTCCGCCCGCGTGACCACCGGATGATCGCCGGTGTCTGCGCGGGACTCGCCCGCCGCTTCGGCACCACGCGCACCACGATGCGTGTGATCTTCCTGGTGTCCTGCCTGCTGCCCGGTCCGCAGTTCCTGGTCTACCTGGCGCTGTGGCTGCTGCTGCCCAGCGAGGGCGGCCGCCGCTCGTCCGAGTCCTGGTGACGGCCCGCCGCCTTCGGAACGCCCGCCGGCGCCACGTCCGCACGGCGGCCGCGCCCCCGGGTGGGTGCGCGGCCGGTGTGCGGACGTGGCGCCGGGTACGGGCGTCGGTGCCGCCCGTTCGGAGCGCGGGTCTCAGTGGTGTCCGGAGGTCAGGTTGCCGGTCGAGAGGCCCTTGGGAAGGGCGCCTTCCGGGACGAGGCCCAGGAGGCCGGCGTTGCCCTTGTTGTCACCCGGGCCCTCCTGCGCCACCGGGCCCTTCTGGGGGAACACCGCGCGGTCCACGGCGCCGGCCGTGTTCTGCAGCGCGGAGGAGCCCAGCGCGCGGTTGGTGGCGCTGATGACCGGTCCGCCGGGGAGCACCGGGGCGAGGTCCTCGATGGGCAGCTGCTTGCTGGTGCGGGCGGCCAGGTTGGTGGCCTTCTCCAGCGGGCCCGTGGGAGCCGCGGCCGACGCGGTGCCCGCCGCGGTGACGGCGATGGCAGCGCCGAGGGCGGCGGCACCGATGGTCTTGATGGTTCCCTGCTTCATGTGAAATCTGTCCTCGTGACGGTGGAGGGTAATTTCCCGGAGGCTTTGCAACCTGTCACGAGAACGACCGGCCCATACCGAATGACACGGCCGGGACGTTTGAATTCCCGGCCGTATCAGTCGTATTCAGGGACGATTGACCGTCAGTCGTATTGCCTGCGGATGCGCGGCGCCGACGGTTTCCGTCGCTCCTAGCGGAACAGCCACTCCGACTTGAGCTCGGCATATCCCGGCTTGATCACGTCGTTGATCATGGCCAGCCGCTCGTCGAAGGGAATGAAGGCGGACTTCATCGCATTGACGGTGAACCACTGCATGTCGTCGAGCGTGTAGCCGAACGCCTTGACCAGGTGCTCGAATTCACGGCTCATGCTGGTTCCGCTCATCAGACGATTGTCGGTGTTCACCGTCGCCCGGAAATGCAGCTTGCGGAGCAGACCGATCGGGTGCTCCTCGTACGAGGTGGCCGCCGCCGTCTGGAGGTTGGAGGTCGGGCACATCTCCAGCGGGATGCGCTTGTCCCGGACGTAGGAGGCGAGACGGCCGAGCTTGACCGTGCCGTCCTCGGCGACCTCGATGTCATCGATGATCCGCACACCGTGGCCGAGCCGGTCGGCGCCGCACCACTGCAGGGCCTGCCAGATCGAGGGCAGGCCGAACGCCTCGCCGGCGTGGATGGTGAAGTGGTTGTTCTCGCGCTTGAGGTACTCGAACGCGTCGAGGTGACGGGTGGGAGGGAAGCCGGCCTCGGCGCCCGCGATGTCGAAGCCGACGACGCCGGAGTCGCGGTAGCGGTTGGCGAGTTCGGCGATCTCCAGGGCGCGGGCGGCGTGCCGCATCGCGGTCAGCAGGGCGCCGACGCGGATGCGGTGGCCCGCCTCCTTGGCCCGCCGCTCGCCCTCGCGGAAGCCCTCGTTGACGGCCTCGACGACCTCTTCGAGGGTGAGTCCGGCCTCCAGGTGCTGCTCGGGGGCGTAGCGGATCTCGGCGTAGACGACGCCGTCGGCGGCGAGGTCCTCGGCGCACTCGGCGGCCACCCGGACCAGGGACTCGCGGGTCTGCATGACGGCGCAGGTGTGGGCGAAGGTCTCCAGGTAGCGCTCCAGCGACCCGGAGTCGGCGGCCTCGCGGAACCAGACGCCCAGCTTCTCGGGGTCCGTCTCGGGGAGGCGGTCGTACCCGGTTTCCCGGGCCAGGTCGACGACCGTGGCGGGGCGCAGGCCGCCGTCCAGGTGGTCGTGGAGGAGCACCTTGGGGGCGCGGCGGATCTGTTCGGGGGTCGGGAGTGCGGTGGTGTCGCTCGTCATTTCGGCACTCTAGCCCCTACGCGCGTAGATGCACCCGAACGATACGGAACGGTGACCCGTCGGCGGGGTGGACACCGGCCCTCGTTCTGCCATCGTTGTCTGCCATGGTTCAGCAAGCGCTGCCGCAACCGGATCCGCTGGGGCCAGAAGGGTCGTCTCAGGGGTCGCATGGATCTCAGGGATCGCCAGGGCCGCAAGAATCGCCAGGGGCACAGGGATCACCAGGGGAAGGTCCCGCGGGACCACGCAGGCCCATAGGGCCGTCGAGGCGCAAGGGAACACAGCGCCGGAGGTCCGTCGAGCCCGCGCTGAGCAGGCCGTTCGGGGCCGGCCGGGGCGGGGACGCCGTCACCGGGGTGGCACTGCTGCTGCCCGGCGGCCCGGCCGTCGGGCGGCGGCGCCCGCCGTCCCGGATCCCGCCCGGCCAGGGCCGGCTGGCCCGCCGGCTGACCCGCGCGGGCGCCGGTGAGGGGCTGGCCACCCACGTCGTCCGGTACCGGCACCGGGGCTGGAACGGCGCGGCGGCGCATCCGGTGGAGGACGCGCTGTGGGCGGCGGACGAGGTGGTGCGGCGCTATGGCGACGTGCCGGTCTGCCTGGTGGGTACGGGCCTGGGCGGCCGGGCGGCGCTGCGGGCGGCCGGGCATCCTGCGGTGACCTGCGCGGTCGCCATCGCCCTCTGGCTGCCCGACCCGGAGGCCGTCCTCGACCCCGACCCGGTGCGTCAGCTGGTCGGGCGCCGGGTGCTGCTGGTGCACGGGACCAATGACGAGCGCACCGACCCGGACCTGTCCTACCGGCTCGCCGAGCGGGCCAAGAAGGTCAACAGGGAGGTGTGCCGGTTCGAAGTCCACTCGGACGGGCACGGGTTGCGGCAGCACCGCGCCGAAGTGCTGGCCCTGACGGCCGACTTCGTCCGGGCACCCTCTTCGGGCACCCTTGCGCCCGCCCGTTGGCCGACGCCCTGGCCGCGCCGCCCCCGCTGGGCTTGCGGATGCCGCTGGCCTGCGGGTTCGGCGAGACGCTGGGCCACTGACCTCAGCGGTGCAGCAGCCGGCCCCGGCGCGAGAGCAGGAAGCGCTTGAAGGCGGCCACGGGCGGGGTGTCGGGGTGGCCGTCCAGCCAGGCCACGCCGATCTCACGGACGGCGCGCGGCGCGGTGACGGTCAGCTCCACGACGCCGGGGCGCGGCACGGCGGGCGGCGGGAGCAGGGCGACGCCGAGCCCGGCGGCGACCAGGCCGCGCAGGGTCTCGGGGTCCTCGCCCTCGAACGCGATCTTCGGGGTGAACCCGGCCTCGGCGCAGAGGGCGTCGGTGATGCGGCGGAGCCCGTAGCCCGGTTCGAGGGTGACGAACAGCTCGGCGGACGCCTCCGCGAGGCGGATGCGCTTCCGGACGGCCAGCGGGTGGTCGTCGGGGACGACGAGCCGCAACTTCTGCTCGTCGAGGCGGCGGGCGACGAGGTCCGGCGCGTCCGGGACGGGCGAGGTGAGGCAGAGGTCGAGGTCGCCGTCGCGGAGCCGCTCGATCATCGCCTCGCCGTAGTTCTGGACGAGTTGGAAGCGGACGCGGGGGTGGTCGGCGCGGAACGCGCGGATGAGCTCGGGTACGGTCTCGGAACCCATGGTGTGCAGGAAGCCGAACGCGATCTTTCCGGCGGCGGGGTCGGCGTCCGCCCGGACGGACTCGGCGGCCCGGTCCACCTCGCCGAGCGCCCGCTCGACCGTGGCGAGGAAGGTACGGCCGGCGGCGGTGAGCGAGACGGTACGGCCGTGGCGGGCGAACAGGGCGACGCCGAGGTCGTGTTCGAGCCGGGCCATGGAGCGGCTGAGCGTCGACTGCGGCATACCGAGCTGCTGGGCGGCGCGGGTGACGTGCTCGTGCCGGGCCACGGCGACGAACTGGGCGAGCCGCGGAGTGAGCGTCACCGCCCAGGAGTCGGCTTCGACGTCCGCGCTGGGCGCGGGTCCCGCGGCTGCCGCCGGGGTGACGGGCGTCAAGGAAGCGCCAGTAACGGGAATGTCTTTTCTGTTGCGTGCCGGTGACAGAGGCTGCGCTGACCTGCGTTCATGCATCACGGGATGGATTATGGCCATTCTGTGCATTGGACGCATCAGATGCAGCCTGCATACGGTTTGGACATGCCTCCTGCCGATACCGGGGCATCCACCGTCATAGCGCGCGCGGATGCCTCTCCCTCGTCGTCCCCCGCCTCCTCCCCGGACTCCCGGATCGCGCCCGGCGACCCCGGCTACCGCCGGATGAGCTTCGCCCTCTTCGCGGCGGGTGTCGCCACCTTCGCCCTCCTCTACTCCACGCAGGCCCTGCTCCCGGCGGTCTCCGACGGCCTCGGGGTGACCGCGGACCAGGCCAGTTGGACGGTCTCCGGCGCGACGGCCGGGCTGGCCCTCGCCGTCGTCCCGCTCAGCGCCCTCTCGGAGCGGTTCGGCCGACGGGCCATGATGACCGCCGCCCTGTGTGTCGCGGCGCTGCTGGGGCTGCTGGTGCCGTTCGCCCCGGACCTCGGCTGGCTGACCGGGCTGCGCGTGGCGCAGGGCGCGGCGCTGGCGGGCGTTCCCGCGTCGGCGATGGCCTACCTGGCGGAGGAGGTCCGTCCGCGGGCCCTGGTCGGCGCGGTCGGGCTGTTCGTGGCGGGCAACGCGATCGGCGGCATGTCCGGCCGCATCCTCGCCGGCTGGGTCGCCCAGGCGTGGGACTGGCGCGCGGGGCTGGCCTCGGTCGGCGTGCTGGCGGTGGTGTGCGCGGTGGCGTTCCGGCTGCTGATCCCCAAGGCCCGGCACTTCTCCCCCGGTTCGGTGGCGCCGCGCGACCTGGCCCGTACGCTCGGCCGGCACCTGTCCGATCCGCTGCTGGTCCGGCTGTACCTGATCGGCGCGCTCTTCATGACCGTCTTCGGCGCGGTCTACACCGTCATCGGCTACCGGCTGGCCGCGGCGCCGTTCTCGCTGCCGCAGGGGCTCGTCGGCTCGGTCTTCCTCGTCTACCTGGTCGGCACGGCCTCCTCGGCCGCGGCCGGCAAGCTGGTCGGCCGGCTGGGCCGGCGTGGCGCCCTCTACCTGGCGATGGGCACGACGTCCCTGGGCCTGCTGCTGACGTTGACGTCCTCCCTGACGGCCGTCCTCCTCGGCCTCGTCCTGATCACCGCCGGCTTCTTCGCCGGCCACGCGGTCGCCTCCTCCTCGGTGAGCCGCACCGCCACCACGGGCCGCGCCCAGGCGTCCGCCCTCTACCAGACGGCCTACTACCTGGGCAGCTCGGTGGGCGGCACGGTGGGGGCGCTCGCCTTCCAGGCGGGGGGCTGGGACGGGGTGATCGTCCTCGGTCTCGTCGCGATGGTGGCGGCGGCGTCGATCACGCTGTACGCGACGCGCAGGGCGCTGGTGGAACGGCGGGTGGCCGCGCGGGCGTGAGCCCGCGGGGAGGGTCCCCAGGCCCTCCCCCAGAGGGGGCACCCCCACTTCACCGCTTCCTGGGGCTGCGCCCCAGACCCCCTGAAACCGCGCTGTACGCGGTTGTCCTCAAACGCCGGACGGGCTGATACAGCCTGTCCGGCGTGCTGTCACAGATTGCCCAAGAGGTCTTCGACGCTCCAGTCCGCCTGCCGGAGGATCGAGCGTACGACACCTGGCGCCAGCTCATGGTGGAGAGGGACGATGACCGTGCGCTCCTCCCATCGGTACTTCGCATGGCTGCCGCGTGTGGACACATGCGTGAATCCAGCGCGGACCAAGGCTTTGGCGATCTGCGTACCGGACAATCCCCGCGGTACCGCCGGGCTCACGCGACCCGCACCTGAACGGGAGCAGTGATGACATCATGCACAGCGGGCACAGGTTCGTCCTCGAAGTACAGTTCCAAGGCCTCACGGAGGTTGTCCAGAGACTCCTCGAACGTACTGCCCTGGCTGGCCACTTCCACTTCGAGGCAGCGGGCCACGTACCAATCGTCCTCGTGCGTGACGGCGGCGGTGAGACGTACCTGTTCGCTCATGTCTTGAGTCTGGCACGAGAGCTCGGGCGTCCGGGTGCCAAGAGCTCAAGCCGGTGCTCCCCAGGACGGGCCGGACAGCCACCAGTTGTCCGCGTGAGCCCCCGGATACGGCGAAGGGACCGGCGGCTTGCCGCCGGTCCCGTTCACCCGAATGAGGAAACCGCAGGTCAGGCGATGCGGTCCAGCACGATCGGGTTCGGCGTGAAGTCCGTGCCGGCGGGGGCGATCTCGACGCCGCCGTCCAGGGCCGCGAGGGCGTAGTCGAACTTCTCGGGAGTGTCCGTGTGCAGGGTCAGCAGCGGCTGGCCCGCCGTGACCGTGTCGCCCGGCTTGGCGTGCATCTCGATGCCGGCGCCGGCCTGCACCGGGTCCTCCTTGCGGGCGCGGCCCGCGCCGAGGCGCCAGGCGGAGACGCCGACGGCGTAGGCGTCGAGCGTGGTGAGGACGCCGGAGGAAGCGGCGGTGACGACGTGCTGCTCGCGGGCGACCGGGAGGGTCGCGTCCGGGTCGCCGCCCTGGGCGATGATCATGCGGCGCCAGTGGTCCATGGCGGAGCCGTCGGCGAGGGCCTTGGCCGGGTCCGCGTCGGGCAGGCCGGCCGCGGCGAGCATCTCGCGGGCGAGGGCGATGGTGAGCTCGACGACGTCGGCGGGGCCGCCGCCCGCGAGGACCTCGACGGACTCGCGGACCTCGAGGGCGTTGCCGGCGGTGAGGCCGAGCGGGGTCGACATGTCGGTGAGCAGGGCGACGGTCTTGACGCCGTGGTCGGTGCCGAGGCCGACCATCGTGGAGGCGAGCTCGCGCGCGTCCTCGATGTTCTTCATGAACGCGCCGGAGCCGACCTTGACGTCGAGGACGAGCGAGCCCGTGCCCTCGGCGATCTTCTTCGACATGATGGAGGAGGCGATCAGCGGGATCGCCTCGACCGTGCCCGTGACGTCGCGGAGCGCGTACAGCTTCTTGTCCGCCGGAGCCAGGCCGTCGCCGGCGGCGCAGATGACGGAGCCGACGTTCCGCAGGACGTCCATCATCTCGTCGTTGGAGAGCAGCGCCCGCCAGCCGGGGATTGACTCGAGCTTGTCGAGGGTGCCGCCGGTGTGGCCGAGGCCGCGGCCGGAGAGCTGCGGGACGGCCGCGCCGCAGGCGGCGACCAGCGGGGCGAGCGGCAGCGTGATCTTGTCGCCGACGCCGCCGGTGGAGTGCTTGTCGGCGGTGGGCACGGGCAGCGAGGAGAAGTCCATGCGCTCGCCGGACTTGATCATCGCCGCCGTCCAGCGGGCGATCTCCGCACGGTCCATGCCGTTCAGCAGAATCGCCATGGCGAGTGCGGACATCTGCTCGTCGGCGACCTCGCCACGCGTGTAGGCGTCGATCATCCAGTCGATCTGCTCGTCGGTCAGACGGCCGCGGTCGCGCTTGGCGCGGATGACGGAGATGGCGTCCATCAGCACATTTTCCTTACTTTTGTGCGTCCTCAGGTCTTCCCGGGGCCGGAAAGTGACCCGGACGGGCTGACGCGTCAGCCCGTCTTGGGGGCCCCTCCCAGCGGTAGCTGGGGGAGCTTGAGGACATCTTCATCGATCGAGGTCGGCGGGCCCAAACGCGTCCGGGAGGAGCTCGGCCAGCGGGCGGATCCCGGAGGCCGTGTCGACGGCCAGCTCCGGACCGCCGTGCTCCCAGAGGAGCTGGCGGCAGCGGCCGCACGGCATCAGGACGTCGCCGTTGCGGTCGCAGCACGTGAAGGCGGTCAGCTTGCCGCCGCCGGAGGCGACGAGGGCGGAGATCAGGCCGCACTCGGCGCAGAGGGCGACGCCGTAGGCGGCGTTCTCCACGTTGCAGCCGGTGACCACGCGGCCGTCGTCGACGAGGGCCGCGGCACCGACGGGGAACTCGGAGTACGGGGCGTAGGCCCGGGACATGGCGTCCCGGGCCTGCGCGCGCAGCTCCTCCCAGATGACGGGAGAGGTCACTTTCCTTGACCCTTTCGGTAGGGCTTGCCGTCCGCCTTGGGCATCCGCAGCCGTTGCGAGAACAGGGACAGCACCAGCAGCGTGACCACGTACGGCGTGGCGTCCACGAACTCCAGCGGCACGGTGTCCGTCAGGGCGAACCAGACGAACAGCGCCACGGCGACGACCGCGGCGGCGACGGCCGCGCGGATCTTGCCGCCCTTGAACCGCCAGGCCGCGAAGCCCACCAGCAGCACGGCGATCAGCAGCAGCAGCGCGTGGACGGTCGGGCCGCCGGAGCGCAGCTGGAGGCTGTCCATGAAGCCGAACAGGCCGGCGCTCATGGCCACGCCGCCCGGCCGCCAGTTGCCGGAGATCATCGTGGCGAGGCCGATGTAGCCGCGGCCGCCGGTCTGGCCGTCGGAGTACATGTGGGTGCCGATGGCGAGGAACGCGCCGCCGAGGCCGGCGAGGGCGCCGGAGACGACGACCGCCGCGTACTTGTACGTGTAGACGTTGACGCCGAGCGACTCGGCGGCCACCGGGCTCTCGCCGCAGGAGCGCAGGCGCAGGCCGAAGGCCGAGCGCCACAGCACGTAGAACGTGCCGACGAAGAGCAGCGCGGCGACGATCGTCAGCCAGTCCACCTCGGAGACGAAGCCGCGCACGATGCCGGCGGCGTCCGAGACGAGGAACCAGTGGTGCTTCTCCACGGTGTGGAGCCAGTCGGCGAGGCCGGGGACGGAGAAGTCGCCCATGTTGCTCATGACGGGCGACTGCTTGTCGTTGCCGCCCGCCTGCTGGGCGGCGCTGCCCTCGGCGCCGAACCACAGCTTGGCGAAGTACTGGGTGATGCCCAGCGCCAGGATGTTCATGGCCACACCGGAGATGATGTGGTCCACGTTGAAGGTGACGGTGGCCACCGCGTGCAGCAGGCCGCCGAGCGCGCCGCCGACGACGCCGGCCGCGGCCGCGGCCCAGGGGCCGTGCTGCCAGCCCATCCAGCCGGCCGAGAAGGCGCCCAGCATCATCATGCCTTCGAGGCCGATGTTGACGACGCCCGCCCGCTCGGACCAGAGGCCGCCGAGGCCCGCGAGACCGATCGGCACCGCGGCCGCGAGCGCCGAGCCGAACTGGCCGGATCCCGTCAGGTCGTTGGCGCCGGTGATGGCGCGCAGCGCGGAGAGCAGGATCAGCGCGCCCGCCACGCCCAGCATGATGACGGGGTAGGAGAGCTTCCGCTTTCCGCCGTCGCCCTTGTTCCTGCCGCTCAGCCGGTCGGCGAGCCCGGAGGTGAAGGTGGTACTCACGCGGAAACCTCCGCCTTGTCGCTCTTGCGGGCCTGGGCGGCGAGTTCCTCGCCGACCTTGCGCTGCTGGGTCTTGAGGCCGTAGCGCCGCACGATCTCGTAGGCGATGACGACGCAGAGGACGATGACGCCCTGGATCACGCCGACGATCTCCTGGGCGTAGCCCTCGAATTCGAGCTGCGTGCCGGTGCGGTCCAGGAAGCCCCAGAGCAGGGCGCCGAGCGCCATGCCGACGGGGTGGTTCCGGCCGAGCAGGGCGATGGCGATGCCGGTGAAGCCGATGCCCGTGGGGAAGTCGGTGCCGTAGTTGTACGAGACGCCGAGCAGGGTCGGCATGCCGACGAGGCCGGCGACGGCGCCGGAGAGCAGCATCGAGGTGACGATCATGCGCTTGACGCTGACGCCGCTGGCCTGGGCGGCCGACTCGGACTGGCCGACGGTGCGCAGGTCGAAGCCGAAGCGGGTGCGGCCCAGGATGAACCAGTAGGCCAGGCCCGCGACGACCGCGATGATCACGAAGCCGTAGATCGGCTTGGGCGTGGTCGGGATCTCGAAGAAGTGCGACGAGTCCGGCAGGTAGGGCGTGTGGATCAGGTTGCCCTCCTTCTTCGCCAGCCGGCCGTCCTGGAGGAAGTAGCCGATCACCGAGGCGCCGATGGCGTTCAGCATGATCGTGCTGATCACCTCGTTGACACCGCGGGTGGTCTTCAGCAGACCCGCGATGCCAGCCCAGACCGCACCGACCGCCATCGCCACGATGATGATGATCGGGATCTGGATGATGCCGGGCAGCGTGAGCGCGCCGCCGACGACGGCGGCGAAGAAGGCCGCGATGCGGTACTGGCCGTCGACGCCGATGTTGAAGAGGTTCATCCGGAAGCCGATGGCGACGGCCAGCGCGGACAGGTAGTACGGGGTGGCCTTGTTGATGATCCAGACCTGGCTGTCGCTCTTCGAGCCGAAGTCGACCATCACCTGGTAGGCGTGGAACGGGTCCTTGCCGGTGGCCGCGATGATGACCGAGGTGATCGCGACGGCGGCCACGATCGCCAGCAGGGGCGCGGCGATCCCCAGGATGATCTTGTTCTTGTCGAACTTCTTCACTTGGAGTCGCCTCCTTCCGCGCTGTCGCTGTCGTCGTTGGTGCCGTCGGCCGGGGCCGGCGGCTCTTCGGGGGTCTCGGGGTTCTCGGCGTGCTCGAGGTGCCCGGTCGCGGCGCCGGTCATGGCCGAGCCCAACTCCTCGGGGGTGATGGTGGCGGGGTCCGCGTCGGCGACCAGGCGGCCGCGGAACATCACCCGCAGGGTGTCGGAGAGCCCGATGAGCTCGTCCAGGTCGGCGGAGATCAGCAGCACCGCGAGTCCCTCGCGGCGCGCCTCGCGGATCTGGTCCCAGATCTGCGCCTGCGCACCGACGTCCACACCGCGGGTGGGGTGGGCGGCGATGAGCAGCTTCGGCTTGTGGCTCATCTCGCGGCCGACGATCAGCTTCTGCTGGTTGCCGCCGGAGAGCGAGGCCGCGGTGACCTCGATGCCGGGCGTACGGACGTCGAACTCGCGGACGATGCGCTCGGTGTCGGCGCGGGCGGCCTTGTTGTCGAGGAACGCGCCCTTGCTGTTGGGCTTCTCCGTGACGTGGCCGAGGATGCGGTTCTCCCACAGGGGGCTTCCAGCAGCAGGCCGTGGCGGTGCCGGTCCTCGGGGATGTAACCGATGCCGCCCTCACGCCGCTTGCGGGTCGGCGCGTGGGTGATCTCGGCGCCGTCGAGGCCGACGCTGCCGCGGTCCGGGTCGCGCATGCCCATGATCGTCTCGACCAGTTCGGCCTGGCCGTTGCCCTCCACGCCCGCGAGGCCCAGGACCTCGCCCTTGTGGATGGTGAAGCCGATGCCGTCGAGGACGGTCCGGACCACACCGTCGGAGTCGGTGGCCGACAGGTGCAGGTCCTCGACGGTGAGCATGGGGGTGTCGGTGACCGTGGACTCACGGGTCTCCGGCGAGGGCAGTTCCTCGCCGACCATCAGCTCGGCGAGCTGCTTGGGCGTGGTCTCGCTGGGGACCGCGGTGCCGACGGTGGTGCCGCGGCGGATGACGGTGATGTCGTCCGCGACGGAGAGCACCTCGCCGAGCTTGTGGGAGATGAAGATGACCGTCAGGCCCTCGGCCTTGAGCTCGCGCAGGTTGTCGAAGAGCGCGTCGACCTCCTGCGGGACCAGGACGGCGGTCGGCTCGTCGAGGATCAGCGTGCGGGCGCCGCGGTAGAGGACCTTGAGGATCTCCACGCGCTGGCGGTCGGCGACGCCGAGGTCCTCGACGAGGACGTCGGGGCGGACGCCGAGGCCGTACGCGTCGGAGATCTCCTTGATCTTCTTGCGGGCCTTGCCGCCGATGCCGTGGAGCTTCTCGGCGCCGAGGACGACGTTCTCCAGGACGGTCAGGTTGTCGGCGAGCATGAAGTGCTGGTGCACCATGCCGATGCCGCGCGCGATGGCGTCGGCCGGGCTGTGCAGGCTGACCTGCTCGCCGTCGAGGGTGATGGTGCCCTCGTCCGGCTTCTGCATGCCGTAGAGGATCTTCATCAGGGTGGACTTGCCGGCGCCGTTCTCGCCGCACAGGGCGTGGACGGTGCCGCGGCGGACCGTGAGGCAGATGTCGTGGTTGGCCACGACACCGGGGAACCGCTTGGTGATGCCTTGCAGTTCCACCGCGGGAGCGGTGCCGCTGCCGGACTCTTTGCTGGACGCTTTGATGGCGCACTCTCCTCGGGGAAAGGGAGCGGGGGTGACACCGGGGTGTCCACCGGGTGGGGGCACGGTGGAGATCTCCGGACGGGCGGGGGTGACGCTACACGCGACAACGGGACGCTACGCGCGTAGCGTTGGCGCGTATGTGCGAGCCCGGCGAGGGTGTTCCCCGCCGGGCCCGGTCAACCGGTCGGCCGGCCGGAGCCGGCCGGCGGTCACGGCTGGGTCTTGACCTTGACCTGACCGTCCACGATCTTCTTCTTCGCGGCCTCGATCTTGTCCTTGATGTCGTCGATGAAGCCGCCCGAGGTCACCAGCGAGACGCCGCCGTCCTTGAGCAGGTAGGTCTTCGGGCCGGTGATCGGCTTCTTGTCCTTGACGCTCTTGACCAGGTCGAAGACGGCAACGTCCACGTTCTTCACCACCGAGGTGAGGATGTGGTCCTTGTACTGGGCGAGGCCCGGCAGCTGGTACTGGTCGGAGTCCACGCCGATCGCCCAGGCGTCCTTCTGCCCCGCGACGGCCTCGATGGAGCCGTTGCCGGAGAGGCCGGCCGCGGTGTAGATCACGTCGATGCCCGAGTCGAGCATGCCCTTGGCCTTGTCCTTGGCCGCGGCCGGGTCGTTGAAGCCCTTGTCGTTGTTCGGGTACAGGTACTGCGAGGTCACCTGCGCCTTGGGGTCGGTGTCCTTGACGCCCTGCTCGAACCCGGCCTGGAACTTCTGGATGAGGGCGTTGTTCACACCGCCGATGAAGCCGACCTTGTGGGTCTTGGACTTCAGGGCGGCGGCGACGCCCGCCAGGTAGGAGCCCTCGTGCTCGCCGAAGGTGATGCTCGCGACGTTCTTGCCCTGGGCCACCGAGTCGATCACGGCGAAGGTGGTGTCGGGGTGGTCCTTCGCGACCTTCTCGATCGACTTCTGGTAGTTGAAGCCGACGCCGATGACGGGGTTGTACCCGGCCTCGGCCAGCGAGTTCAGCCGCTGCTCCCGCTCCGCCTCCGTCTCGCCGTTCTTGGCCGTCATCAGGCGGTTCGGAACGCCCAGCTCCTTCTCGGCCTTGTCGGCGCCGCGAGCGGCGGACTCGTTGAAGGAGTGGTCGTCCCGGCCGCCGACGTCGAAGGCGAGACCGAGGCCCTTGTCCTTCTTGCCGCTCGACTCCGTCGAGGACTCGCCACAGGCGGTGAGGGTGAATGCGAGAGCCGCGGTGGCAATGCCCGCGACAGTGATGGTGGATACCCGGCGCACGAGGGCCCCTTCACTCGAAGCGCCTCCATTGGCGCTGGTTCGGAGGGATCGTAACGCGCGTAGATGGCCTGAAAAGGGCTAGTCCCAAGCCGTTATCGGATCGTCGCGAACCGAACTCGACCGCCAAACCTACATTTGGTTCCGATCAAGCAAAGCCGCGGCCGTGAACAGCTCCACTCCGACCTGGATGGCCCCCTCGTCCACGTCGAAGTCACCGCGGTGCAGATCACGGCGCGCCGTGTCACCCACCGGGCGGACGCCCAGCCGGGCCATGGCCCCTGGAACCCGCTCCAGGTACCAGGAGAAGTCCTCCCCGCCGAGGCTCTGCTCGGTGTCCTCCACCGCCTCCGCCCCGCGCCGCGCCCTCATGGCCCGGCCCAGCAGCCCGGCGATCTCCCCGTCGTTGACCACCGGGGGGACTCCCCGGACGTAGGTGATCTGCGACTTGGCGCGGTGCATCGTGGCCACCTCGTCCACGGCGGCGTGCACCAGGTCGGGGGCGTCCCGCCAGGCGTCGATGTCCAGGCAGCGGACGGTCCCGGAGAGCTCGGCGCGCTGCGGGATGACGTTGGCCGCGTGCCCGGCTTCCAGCCGCCCCCAGGTGACGGCGAGGCCGGCCCGGGTGTCGATCCGGCGGGCGAGCAGGGCGGGCACCTCGGTGGCCACCTTGGCCGCGGCGGTCACCAGGTCCGTGGTCAGGTGGGGGCGGGCGGTGTGGCCGCCGGGGCCGTCCAGCGCCACTTCCAGCTTGTCGCAGGCGGAGGTGATGGGCCCGGTCCGCAGACCGATCCTGCCGACCTCGACCTTGGGGTCGCAGTGCACCGCCACGATCCGTCCGACGCCGTCCAGGGCGCCGTCCTCGATCGCGTCCAGGGCGCCGCCGGGCAGCACTTCCTCGGAGGGCTGGAAGATCAGCCGGACGGGGTGCGGCAGCAGCCCCTCCTCGGCCAGCGCGGCGAGCACCAGGCCGGTGCCGAGGACGACGGTGGTGTGCACGTCGTGCCCGCAGGCGTGGGCCGCGCCCGGGACGGTGGAGCGGTACGGGACCTGCTTGGTGTCGGGGATGGGGAGCGCGTCGAGGTCGGCCCGGAAGGCCAGCACCGGACGGCGCGCGGCGCCCGGCCGGGACCGCCCGATGTCGCAGATCAGCCCGGTGCCGGAGGCGAGCGTCCGGGGCCGCAGCCCGGCCTTCTCCAGTCTGGCCCTGACCGCCGCGGTGGTGCGGAACTCGCGGTGCCCCAGCTCGGGGTGCATGTGCAAGTCACGCCTGAAGGCGATGAGTTCGGCGCGCAGATCGGCCGGAAGACGGCCGGGCAGCGCGCCGGCCAGGTCGCCTTCAAGATCGTCGACAGGGGTTTCGGGTGCGGCTTCGCAGGGCATCAGGTGATTCACCCTTTGAAGAGTAGAGCCCCGCACGGGGCAACTGCCCTCCGATCATGAAAAGTTCAGCCGCATGGATGGGTCGCCAGGGGGGTATGACCCGTATTTACGGCGTACCTTTGCGAGACACCGTCACGTGGTACTCGGCTGGACCGCTATCCGCGGTAGGCGGCGCACTCCGCGGGCGCTGCCGGTGACGCGGGAGAGGAAGCCCTCGGCACGCGGCGAGGCGTCGGCGGTGAGCCAGCCGGGGTCGACGTCGCAGACGGCGACGGTCACCCCCGTGCCGGCCAGCGCGAGCGGCAGCGTGTGCACGACGGTGGACGGAAAGCTCAGCACCGTACGCCCTATCGGCCCCCGACGGGCGATCAGTTCCAGGGGCAGCGCGGGCCGGACGACCTCCAGGCCGAGCCGTCCGGATATGAGGCGCAGCTTGTCGGTGCTCTCGCGGCGATGAGCGAAGTAGCGGGTGGCGCCGTGTTCCCCGGCCAGCGCGGCGACGGCCTCCAGATAGCGCTCCGCGTCCACGATCCCCGTCTCGACCAGTGACGTTCCCACGAGGTCCGTGCTCCGGGTGAGGCGCGGCGGGCCGAAGGCCGCGCGGGTCCACGCGAAGGCGTTCGCCGTGACGGCCACGCCCGGGGGCGGTTCGACCGGCATCGACGTGAACAACTCCACACTTCGGCGGTTGTTCGGAGTGAGCATCCGGCGCGCCGAAGCGGACACCGGCGCGAAGACGACGTCACGCGCTCCCCAGCCACCGCGTCCGCCCCGGTGGCGGTGCCAGCGTACGAACCGTTCCCCGCGCGCGAGTTGACCGACGAACTCCATGGTGGCCGTGCCGTCGTCGACCACCACCAGCTCCCTGGCCCGGGTGAGGGTGAGCAACAGCTGCACATAGCGCGAGAACGGGTCGCCGATGACGACGCGGCGGGCGGCGCGCAGCGGTCCGGCCAGCCCGCCGATCGTCTGCACCGGCGCCCCGGCCCCGCCGCGCGCCTCCTCCCAGCGCAGCCGGTACCCCTGCTCGCGGGCCAGCTCGGCCATGCGGCGGAGCTGGCCGCGGGTCATGGGGTCGTGGGGGGCGAGGACGACGATGACGGTGCCGCGGACGGCGTCGATGGGGGCGGGGCCGCCGGTGGCGTGGCGGTGGGCGGGGCTTCGGTCCGCGGCGCGGCGGTCGATGGCGTCCCGGTCGGCGGCGTCTCGGCCGTCGGGGCGGTCGGCGGCGGGGCGGTCGGCTGTGTCTCGGTGCGCGGCGTCTCGGTGTGTGGCGTCTCGGTGTGTGGCGTCTCGGTGTGTGGCGTCTCGGTGTGTGGCGTCTTGGTCCGCCGCGCGGCGGCCGGCGGCGTTTCGGTCGGCGGCCTCACGGTCGGTCTGGCGGGGGACGCCGGCGCTGAGGAGGCCGGCGGGGGCGGGGGCGGTGCTGGGGGCGCGCCGGCGCGAGAGTGCGCCCACTCCAGGACGTTGAGGAGCTGAACGGGGCTCTCGACGAAGGCCAGCGTCTCGGCCGGGCCGGAATCCGGGCCCCAACCCGGTGCGGAGCCCAGCGCGGAGCCCAGCGCGGAGCCCGGTGCGGTGGCGGGGTCTCCGGGCGGCCGGGAACGCTCCGGGTCCACCGCGTCGTCGGCGGGTTCGGTCATCGGCCGGCGCCCGTCAGACCGCGGCCGGCGCGCGGTCGCCGGCGGGGTCGGTCCGGCCGCTCCCACCGGCCTCGGCGGCCCCCTCGGCCCGTTCGTCCGCCTGCGCGACGACGCCCGGCACCCGGCGGAGCTTCCGCATCGGGGCCAGTTCGCTGTCGTACACCCGCTTCACCCCGTCCCCCAGGGACTCCTCGACCACCCGGATGTCGCGCACCAGCCGCTGCAGGCCGCCGGGTTCGACGGAGGCCGCCTGGTCCGAGCCCCACATGGCGCGGTCGAGGGTGATGTGCCGCTCGACGAAGGCCGCGCCGAGCGCGACGGCGGCCAGGGTGGTCTGCAGCCCGGTCTCGTGACCGGAGTAGCCGATGGGGACGTTGGGGTACTCGGCCTGGAGGGTGTGGATGACCCGGAGGTTGAGTTCGGCGGCCCGCGCCGGATAGGTGGAAGTGGCGTGGCAGAGCACGATGTTCTCGCTGCCCAGCACCTCGACGGCGTGCCGGATCTGCTTCGGCGTCGACATCCCGGTGGACAGCACGATCGTGCGGCCCGTGGCGCGCAGGGTGCGCAGGAGTTCGTCGTCGG
The DNA here is from genome assembly GCF_050937075.1 of Streptomyces sp. CA-181903. Taxonomy (NCBI): domain Bacteria; kingdom Bacillati; phylum Actinomycetota; class Actinomycetes; order Kitasatosporales; family Streptomycetaceae; genus Streptomyces; species Streptomyces sp. CA-181903. The sequence goes on along the minus strand of NZ_JBNJLY010000001.1, from coordinate 4,636,256 downwards.
TGAGCGAGGCGGAGGCCACCTTGTGGGCCGGGAGGTCGAACTTCTCCAGGAAGGCGACGGATTCGACGTCCCAGGGCGAGGCGAACCAGGCGATGCCGCGCTCCCGGCAGTGCTCGTCGATCCTGCGGTATTCGTCCTCACCGAACTCCACCCGATGGCGGTAGTCGATGTACGTCATCCGGCCCCAGGGGGTGTCCCGTTCGAGTGCCCATTGACTACGCGGGGTGCAGACCTCCGGGGTCCGCTTCTGGAACTTGACCGCGTCACAGCCCGCGTCCGCCGCCGCGTCGACGAGGGCGAGCGCGGTACCGAGGTCGCCGTTGTGGTTGATGCCGATCTCGCCGGTGATGTACACGGGGTGACCGGGGCCGACGGGGCGGTCACCGAGGTGACGGGTGCGGGCGGCGGGGCTGGTGAGGGTGGCGGTGGAGGCCATGGGGACGTTTTCCTTCGTGTGGGGACGGTGGTGCGGGCCGCTGGGCGCGGGGCCCTCGGGTCGTACGGTCCGTGCACGGGCGCGGAGTTCGCGGGCGGTGCGGGGCGCCCGGACCTCTCCGCCGGGCCCGGGGCCGGGGGTGTACAGGCGCGCGTCCGCGGGGCTCCGCGTGCGCGGACGCGGGGTACGGCGGTGGTCTGTCAGGGCCGCGGGACGCGCAGGGAGGGACGGGCGGCGGCGAACTCGTGGCCCTCGGCGTCCGCCGGGACCCGGCCGTCGGCCCGCGGGCCGTGGAAGTCGAGGATGATGGCGTCGATGTCGTCCCGCCCGGGAAAGCCGCCGGAGGCGGCGTCGGGGGTGCCGGCGGGAGCGCACGCGGCGGGGTGTCGTGCGGAGTGCGTGCCGGGCGCGTCGGCGTCCAGGAGGGGCGCGAGGGCGCGGGCGCGCGCCAGGTCGGCGGGGTCGTCCACTTCCAGGACGCGCGCGGGATCGGTGCGGACGGGTTCGACGCGGCCGAAGAAGCGGTGCCGCGCGGCGCGGAACCCGTCGGCGCGCATGGCGTAGGCGGCTCCCGTCTCCAGCAGGTCCTGCGGGCGGTCCTGGCGGCGGGGGCGGTGGGACGCGTCGTGGTTGACGCCCCGGGCGCCGGTGGACGGGGGCACTTCCCGTTCGCCCCGCCCCTCCCGCCACAGGAAGCCGTGGAACGCCGCCACCGTCAGCGCGCAGTCCGCCTCCCGCCGCAGCACGGGCGCGGCCACGCCGTCGACGTCCCCGGCGGTGACGAACGGGCTGGTGCACTGCACGAGGAGGACGGTGTCCACCGCCCGGCCGGACGCCGTCTCGTACGCGTCCAGGGCGTGCAGCACCGCCGCCTCGCTGGTCGCCGTGTCCCCGGCGAGCGCGGCGGGCCGTTCGACGACCTCGGCGCCGGCCGCGCGGGCCGCGGCGGCGACGGCGGGGTCGTCGGTCGAGACGACGACGTCGGTGACGAGCGAGGCCGCCCGGCAGGCGTGTACCGCGCGGGCGACGAGCGGTATCCCGCCGACGGGTGCCAGGTTCTTGCCGGGCACCCCCTTGGATCCGCCCCGGGCGGGGACAACGGCGAGGACGGAGGGCATCGGGGACTCCTCGGGTTCGGGTGCTCCGGCCGCGCCGTCCGGCGCGGGGCGGCGGGGGCCGGCCGGCGGGTTCACAGCTCCCCCAGTCGCCGGATGACGGGCGCCACCCGCTGCACGCCGTGCCGGTAGGCCCCGCGGGCCGCCCCGCGCAGGACGTCGCGGCCGGCGCGGCGCAGGGCGCTCCCGCCGGGCGGGGGCGCGGCGCGGCCGGGCAGCGGGCGCCCGTCGGAGCCGAAGCCGTGGCGGGCGAGGACGGCGGGCAGGTAGCCGGGGGCCGTCTCGGGTGTGTAGTACGGGCTCGGGGACGGCAGCCGGTCGCGGGCGACGAGGTCCGCGACGCGCCGCCGGGCCGCGTCGAACGCCCGCTCGTACGGCCGGTCGGCTGCCACCCCCTGCCGGGCCAGCCACTCCGGCTCGGCCTTCGGCAGCCGCCCGGCGTCCAGGTGGTCCCAGGAGGTGAGGCAGCCGGAGCCCAGGAAGTGGTGGTTGCCGAGCCGTTCGCGGACGCCGAGGTCGGCGAGGACCGCCGTGGGGATAGCCCGGTGCAGGGCTTCCAGGGCGGCGGTGGAGCTGACGGTGACCAGCAGGTCGGTGCGGTCGAGGACCGCGCCCATGTTGCCGTACACCGGGCGGCAGTTGGCGGGGAGGCCGCCGGGCAGCCGGGTGGCGAGCTTCTGGTACGGGTGCTCCTCGACGTGCGTCGTGTGCTCGCCGGGCTTGCTGCGCAGTTTGATCAGTACGTCCCGGCCGGGGTGCGCGCGGGCGTGTCCGGCGGCTCTCCGCAGCAGGTACAGCCGGTCCGCGCGGCTCTCCGGGACGGACGGCTGGGCGGCGAACACGACGGTGTACGGGCGTACTTCGCGGGGCGCGGGCTCGTACGGGCGCCCCCCGAGGAACGGGAGGGCGCACTCCACGACACCGTCCGCCGGGGCACCGACCCCCTCGTAGACCGCTCGGAAACGCTCGGCGTCATGCCGGGAGTTGGCGAGGACGACGTCGGCGCCGTGCCGCAACAGCAGCCCGTCGGCGAGCTTTTCGTAGACCACGCCGACGTACCCGGTCACGACGACCGGGCGTCGCTCGGCGTCGGACCAGGCCCGGGCGAGCGCGTGCAGCATCGCCTGGACGGTGCCGCCGACGCAGGCGAGGAGGACGACGTCGTACGGGGGCCGGCCGGCCGCTTCCGTGAACTCCGCCGCCGTCACCTCGCGCAACGCGTCGGCCCGCACGCCGACTTCGGTGAGCTGCCGGCGGGTGGGGGTGGCCCGCCCGCGCAGCAGGAAGCCGTCCAGCCGGGCGCCGGGCACGAGCCGGTGCGCGGTGAGCGCTCCCCATTTCCACCGGGTGTCGGAGTCCGCGAGCACGGCGACGCGCGGCGGGGATTCGGGACGTGGGTTCGTCGGGAACGCTGCGGGCTCTGAAGGCGCTGAGGGCACGGGACCGACGATAGGAATCGATCCGGTTTGGCTGACCAACGCGGGCACAACACTCGGTAAACAGCGCGCCGACACCCGGCGAAGCGGTTGACGCGCGCACCCGGTTCATCGTTCCGCCGCACTTCGTTCACCCCGGCTTACGACATCGGACAGAACGAATGCCGGGTCGTCACCTAACGTGACACGGGTGGTCAAGCTCTCCGTCATCGTGCCGTTCTTCAATGTGCAGACGTATGCCTCGGACGCGCTGCGCAGCCTGAAAGCGAACTCTCGCGAGGATTTCGAATTCATTTTCGTGGACGATTGTTCCACCGACGGTACGTCCGCGCTTCTGGAACGGGCCCGGGACGACATACCCGGAGTGGTGCTGAAGCGCCATGAACGGAACGGCGGCCTGGCCACCGCGCGGAACACCGGACTGGACGCGGCCCGCGGCGAGTACGTGACCTTCCTGGACGGCGACGACTGGCTCGCACCCGGCCACTACGCGCGGTTGGTGCAGGTCATCGAGGACATGGGGGTGGATTTCGTGCGCACCGACCATGTGCGGTGCACCGGCCGGAACCGCACCCTCCACCGCGTTCCGGACGGCCGGCGCGGCGTCGTCCTCGACCCGCGCGACGCGATACTCCCCGCGGACCGCTCCACGGCCGTCGATTACCCGTACGCCTGGGCCGGCATCTACCACCGCAGACTGCTGGACGACGGACTCCTGCATTTCCCGGACGGCCTGCGCACCGCCGAGGACCGGCCCTGGATCTGGCGGCTGCACCGCGAGGCCCGCAGTTTCGCGATCATCGGACTCCTCGGCGTCTTCTACCGCCGCGGAGTGGCCTCCTCGCTCACCCAGATCGGCGATGTGCGGCAACTCGATTTCCTGCGCTCATTCGACCAGGTGATCGAGGAAACGTGGCGGGACCGCGACGCCGACGCGCTGCTGCCGAAAGCCGTGCGCACCTATTGCGCGATCATTTCCCACCACCTCGGTTCCATCGAACGCTTCGAACCCGAAGTCGCCCGCGCCCTGCGGTCGATGAGTGCCGCCGCGATGAAACGGATGCCCCCGGCATTGCTGAACGACGCCCTGAACGCCATGGACGCCGACCGGGCGGCCCGGCTGCGCCGACTGCGCCGCCGGCCCGTCCCCGCGCCCCGGGCGGGGGTGCCCGCCTGATGCCCGGCCACCCGCGCACGGTCCAAATCTTCCTCGCCTCCACCCTCTACGGTGCCGCGACCCTCGCCGCCGCCCTCGACGCCGGCCTCTTCCCCGCCGCCGGCCGCCGGCTGCTGCTCGTCGCCGACAACGCCGCCGTCCCCGAGACCAGCCCCGGCCTCGACCTGGCCCCCGGCTTCGACCGGCTGCGCACCCGCTTCGACGACGTCCTCTCCTGGAACGACACGATCAGCCCGTTCCACCCCGGCGGCTGGTCGCCACGCCCCGACGACGTCCCGCTGTGGGAGCGGCACCTGCGGCTGCTGTGGGACCTCGGGACGGACGACGTCTCGCTCGTCCTCGAATCCCTCCAGGTCGACCCGGCGCTCGCGGTGGCCCGGATCTTCCCCGACGCCCCGCTGGACGTCTACGCGGACGGGCTGATGAGCTACGGCCCCACGCGCGACAAGCTCGACCCGCTCGTCGGCACCCGCGTGCGCCGGCTGCTCCACCTCGACCTCGTACCCGGCCTGCGCCCGCTGCTGCTACGGGAGTTCGGGGTCCGGCCGGAGATCGTCCCCGGCGACGTCGTCACCAAGGTGCTGGCCGAACTGGCCGACGCCACCCCGCTGCCGCCCGCCCCGGAAGGCGCCGCGCTGCTCCTCGGCCAGTACCTCTCCGCGCTGGACATCCTCACCCCGAGGAGGAGGAGCGGCTGCACGTCCGCATGCTGCGGGGCGCGGCCGGGCGCGGTCACCGGGACGTCGTCTTCAAGCCGCACCCGACGGCCCCCGCCCGCTGGTCGCGGCTGCTGGAGGACGAGGCCGGCCGGCTCGGCGTCCGCCTCACCGTGCTGGACGGCACCGCCCTGGCGGAGGCGCTGTTCCAGCGGCTGCGACCCGCCTTGGTGGCCGGCTGCTTCTCGACGGCGCTCGTCACGGCGGGCGCCTTCTACGGCCTCCCGGCCGCCCGGACCGGCACGGACCTGCTGCTCGACCGGCTCTCGCCGTACGAGAACAGCAACCGGGTGCCGGTGACGATCGTCGACGCGCTGCTGCCCGCGCTGGAGGATTCCTCCGGCGACGCCGCGCCGCCGGACGCGGCCGGACCGAACGACCTGCTGGCGGCGGTCGGTTACGCGATGCAGCCGCGCATCAACCCCGACCTGCGGCCGGCCGCCGAGCGCTACCTCACGCACCACCTGAACGCCCGCACCCGCCGCTACTTCAGACGCCGCCGCCTCACCGCCCTTGCCCTGCCCGGCGCCCTTCCCGCCCGCCTCGCCTTCCTCCCCCGTAACCCGGCGGTGCGTCGGCTCGCGCGTAGGGCGCGGTCGGTTCAGCGGCGGTTGCGCGGAAAGGGGCGCAAGTGAGCCGGCCCGGAGTGCCGCGCTTCGCGCGGTTGTCCTCAAACGCCGGACGGGCTGACTATTCAGCCTGTCCGGCGTTTGAGGACGAGCGGCGAAGCCGCGAAAAGGGGGTCTGGGGCGCAGCCCCAGGAAGCTGGGGGCACCTCCCAGCGGTAGCTGGGGGAGAAGGGGAGGGACCGGGGCGCCCCACCCCCCGCCGCCACCCCCGCCTCACCGCCCTCGACGGCCTCCGCCTCATAGCCGCCCTCATGGTCGCCCTCTACCACTACGGCGGCCGCGGCGGCCAGATATCCACGGCGTGGGGCAGCTCCCCACGCCACCAGTTCCCCCACCTGTCACAGGCGTTCGCCTACGGCTGCCTAGGCGTCCAACTCTTCTTCGTCATCAGCGGATTCGTCATCTGCATGAGCGGCTGGGGCCGCTCCCTCCGCTCCTTCACCGCCTCCCGCGCCGCCCGCCTCTACCCCGCCTACTGGGCGGCGATCCTGCTGGTCACCGCCGCATTCGCGCTCCCGTTCGCGCGGCACTACGGCTCGGTGTCCACCAGCGACACCCTCGTCAACCTGACGATGCTGCAACAGCCCGTAGGCGCCGAGCGGGTGCTCGGGGTGTGCTGGACGCTCTGGGTGGAGGTCCGCTTCTACGCCCTGTTCGCGCTCTTCGTCGTCCTGCCGGGCGCGACCCGCCACCGCGTCGTCCTCTTCTGCGCGGTGTGGACGCTCGCGTCGGCGCTCACCACGGCCGCGCACGCCGAGGCGCTCAAGGTGGTGGTGATGCCGGAGGACTCGTCGTTCTTCATCGGCGGCATCGGCCTCTACCTCGTCCACCGGTACGGCCACTCGCTGACGGCCTGGGGCATCGTCGCGGTGAGCTTCCTGATCGGTCAGCACTACGCGGTGGCGGGCCTGTGGCACCCGCCGGGCCCGCACCACTTCTCGTACCGCTCCCCCGTCGTCATCATCGCGGTGCTCGCCCTCGGGTACGCGGCGGTCGCGGCCGTGGCGGTGCGGGGAGCCCGGTGGCCGTCCTGGCGCTGGCTGACGGTCGCGGGGGCGCTGACGTACCCCTTCTACCTGGTCCACGAGCACCTGGGGTGGCTCGTGGTGCAGGTGTTGCACCGACGGCTGGGGATCCCGTCGTACGGGGTGCTGGCGCTGACGGTGGGGCTGATGCTGGCCCTGGCCTGGGTGCTGCACGTGGGGGTGGAGCGGCGCCTGACGCCGCTGCTGCGGAGGGGGCTGGAAGCGCCCCCGCGGGAAGCGGCGGCGGACGGACGCTGAGGCCCTCCCCGGGTCAGTCCACCCGCTCCCGCGTCGCCGCGATTCCCGCGACGACCGCGGCCAGCCCCGCCTCGAACCCGGCGTCCGCGTTCCCGAACAGCTCGGGCCCCGCCGCGGCGGCGAGCGGGAACTCCGCCAGCCGTTCCGCGCGTTCGCTCACGTCGATGCCCTTGACGCCCCGGCCCGGATCATCCGCCGCCGACTGCTCCTCGATGACGTACCCGATCGTGAAGCAGTACACGGTGTAGTACGCGCGGGCGGCCTCCCGGGGCGTGAAACCGGCCCGGACCAGCGACGCGAGGTACCGCTCCATCGGGACGGCGTACGACGTGTCGGTGAAGCGGGTGCCGCTGTAGACCTTCGCGCCGTCGCGGTAGCCGAGCAGCACCTGCCGCAGCACCCGGTGGCTGCCGGCCAGCGTCTCCTGCCACGTCGCCGTCGCGAATCCGCCCTCCGCCTCCTGCCGGGCGTTCAAGCGGCGCAGCATCTCCGTGGCCATGGCGTCCAGCAGGTCCTGCTTGTTCTTGAAGTGCCAGTAGAGCGCGGGCGCCTGGACGTCGAGTTCCTTGCCGATGCGGCGCAGGGTCAACCCTTCCAGGCCCACGTCGTTCAGCAGCTCCAGCGCGGTGCTCACCACTTGCTCACGGTCCAGTCGATTTCCCACCTTGACAGCTTAACGCCGTTCAGGCCACGCTTAACAACGTTAAATTGAACGCCGTTAAGGGGGCTGCGCCATGTCCGTCACACCCATCGCGTCCGTCGCGTCCGGCTCGGAGACCGTCGAGGGTCCGGAGGTGCTGATCGTCGGCGCCGGGCCGTCCGGCCTCGTCCTGGCCTGCGTCCTCGCCGAGCAGGGCGTCCCGTTCCGCCTGATCGACGCCGGGGAAGGGGGGTTCGCCGGGTCGCGCGGCAAGGGGATCCAGCCGCGGACGCTGGAGCTCTTCGGCGTGCTCGGCATCGTCGACCGCTTCCTCGCGGACGGCGGCCCGGCGCCGATGATGAGCAGCTGGCGGGACGGAAAGATGGTCGCCGAGTGGGACATGTTCACCCGGAACGAGCCCACGCCCGACGCGCCCTACGGGCAGCCGCTGCTGCTGCCGCAGTGGCGCACCCAGGAGATCCTGCGGGAACGGCTCGGAGAACTCGGCGGGACGGTCGAGTTCGGCACCCGGCTCACCGGGCTGGCGCAGGACGCGGCCGGCGTCACCGCGCACCTGGAGACCGCGGGCGGCGCGACGTCCGCCGTCCGCGCCTCCTGGCTCGTCGGCACGGACGGCGGCCGCAGCACCGTACGACACCTGCTGGGCACCCCGTTCACCGGTGAGACGGTCGACCCCACGCCGATGCTGGTCGCCGACGTCCACGTGGAGGGGCTGCCCCGGACGCACTGGCACACCTGGCAGGACCACCCCGCCGGCATGCTCGTCCTCTGCCCGCTGCACGCGACGGACGCCTTCCAGCTGATCGCCGCCTTCCAGGACGGCGAGCCGGACCCGTCGCCGGAGGCCGTCCGGGCGCTGGTCGCGGAGCGGACCGGGCTGACGGCCCGGGAAGTGGACTGGGCCTCGGTCTTCCGCGCCCGGGCGGCCATGGCGGAACGGTTCCGCGACGGCCGGGTGTTCCTCGCCGGCGACGCCGCCCACGTGCACTCCCCCGCCGGCGCCCAGGGGCTGAACACCAGCGTCCAGGACGCGTACAACCTGGGCTGGAAGCTGGGGCACGTGCTGCGGCACGGCGCGCCGGACGCGCTCCTCGACTCGTACGAGGCGGAGCGGCTGCCCGTCGCGGCGGGCGTCCTCGGCCTCAGCACCCGCATCCACCGGAGCAATGGGCGGGAGGGACTGAAGCTCAGCGGACAGCGGGGCAAGGAGGCGCACCAGCTCGATCTGCACTACCGGCAGAGCCCGCTCAGCCGCGAGGCGCGCACCGCCCCGGCCGAGGACGCGCCGCACGCCGGCGACCGGGCGCCGGACGCGCCGTGTGCGACGGAAACCGGCGAACCGGTGCGCCTCTTCGACCTGTTCGGCACCGGGCACTTCACCCTGTTCGCGGTCGGACGTGCGGCGGAGGACGAGCTTCCGGCGGATGTCGCCGGGCCGCTGGTGCGGATCGCGCGGCTCACGGACGCCGACGGGCACCTGGCACGGGCCTACGGGCCGGGGCTGTTCCTGATCCGTCCGGACGGGTACGTCGGACTGGCCGCGGAGGACGCGGCGGAGGTGCGGAAGTACCTGGCGGAGGTGGTGGGGGCGTAGCCCTTGAAGGTGGGCGTAACCCGTGAAGGCGGGCGTAGCCCTTGAAGGCGGGGACCCGGGCGGCGGGCCCCCGCCGGCCGCCCCTAGACCACCAGCGACAGCAGCATCACGAACCCCAGCCCCACCACCGAGATGATCGTCTCCATCACCGACCAGGTCTTGAGCGTCTGCCCGACCTCCAGGCCGAAGTACTCCTTCACCATCCAGAAGCCCGCGTCGTTCACATGGCTGAAGAAGACCGAGCCGGCGCCGACGGACAGGACGAGGAGGGCGGTGTGGGTGGTGCTCATGTCGGCCGCGAGCGGCGCCACCAGCCCCGCGGCCGAGATGGTCGCCACAGTGGCGGAGCCGGTCGCGAGCCGGATGCCGACCGCGATCAGCCAGGCCAGAAGCAGGGCGGAGACCGACCAGTCCTTGGAGAAGTCGAGGATCATCCGGCCGACGCCGACGTCGATCAGCGTCTGCTTGAAGCCGCCGCCCGCGCCGACGATCAGCAGGATGCCGGCGATCGGGGCCAGCGACTTCTCGACGGTCGAGGCCAGCCGGTCGCGGCCGAAGCCGGCGGCCCGGCCGAGGGTCACCATGCCGACGAGGACGGCCGCGAGCAGCGCGATCAGCGGGGAGCCGACGACGTCCGCGACCCGCTGGACATGGTTCTTCGGATCGTCCACGACCACGTCCACAAGTGCCTTGACCAGCATCAGCACCACCGGCAGCAGGACGGTGGCGACGGTGACGCCGAAGCCCGGGCGGCGCTCCAGTTCCTCGGACGGGCGCTGGGGCATCAGCTTCTCGGGCGGGGGCACGTCCACCCAGCGGGCGGCGAAGCGGGAGAACAGCGGCCCGGCGATCACCGCGGTCGGCACGGCGATCAGCACACCGAGGGCGAGGGTCACCCCGAGGTCGGCCCCGATCGCGTCGATCGCGGCCAGCGGCCCGGGGTGCGGCGGGACCATGCCGTGCATCACGGAGAGGCCCGCCAGGGCCGGGATGCCGATGCGCATCAGGGAGAACCCGCCGCGCTTGGCCACCAGCAGCACCACGGGGATCAGCAGCACGATCCCCACCTCGAAGAACAGCGGCAGGCCGATGACCCCCGCGATGAGGACGACGGCCCAGGGCATGGACCGGGCGCTCGCCCTGGCCAGGATCGTGTCAACGATCTGGTCGGCGCCGCCGGAGTCGGCGAGCAGCTTGCCGAGTATCGCGCCGAGGGCGATGAGGACGCCGACCCCGGCGACCGTCGAACCCAGTCCGGTACTGAAGCTGGCGATGGCCTTGTCCAGCGGCGCCCCGGCGGCGGCGCCGAGCACCAGCGAACCGATGGTCAGCGCCAGGAAGGCGTGCAGTCTGAGGCGGGTGATGAGGAGGACGATGACGGCGATGCCGACGAGGACGGCGATGCCCAGCTGTGCGTGGCCCGCCGAGGTGATCGGTTCGGCGGGGGCCGCGGCCAGCATCTCGACGCTGAGAGTGCTCACGGGGCTTCCTTGGGTGTGAGGGGGTGCGGCGGGAGCCGCGGGGTGCGGGCCCCGCCGGGGGCGGGGGCCCAGGGGCCCGGGTCGGGCGCGGTTTCGCTCGGTCGCGGGTGTCAGCGGCGGGTGCCGGGTGCCGGCGGTGCGGTCACCGTGGACGGCGTGGACGCTCGGGTACGGCCTCGGGGTGCCCTGCCCGCCGGGCCGTCGCGGTCCGTTCGGGATCGGCCGTGGATGCCCGGCCGTCCCCGGTGTCCGGCTGTCCCCGACGCCCGCCGACGCGGCCTGACCTGCGTGCCGGCGTACCGGCGTGCAGGTGTCAGACGTCAGACGTCTCGCAAGGCGGCGACCGCGCGCTCGGCGATGACGGCCGCCTCCGGGGCGACGTCCACGGCGGCACCCGCCTCGTCCGTGCCCAGCGGTTCCAGGGTGGCGAACTGCGAGTCCAGCAGCCGGGTGGTCATGAAGTGGCCCTTGCGGGCGGCCATCCGGCCGGCGATCAGTTCGCGGTCGCCGGTGAGGTGCAGGAACACGACGCCCGGCGCGGCGGCCCGGAGCCGGTCGCGGTACGCGCGTTTCAGCGCGGAGCAGCTGACCACTCCGCCCCGGTCCGCGCGGCCGCGCGCCCAGGCGCCGATCGCGTCGAGCCAGGGAGCCCGGTCGGCGTCGTCCAGGGGGACGCCGGACGACATCTTCGCGATGTTGGCGGGCGGGTGGAAGTCGTCGCCCTCGGCGTAGGGGACGCCCAGGGCGTCCGCCACGAGGGGGCCGACGGTGGTCTTGCCGGTACCGGCGACGCCCATCACGACGACGACCCGGCAGGCCGCCGGGGGCGTGGGAGCGCCGGGGATCCCGTCGCCGGGGGCGGCTCCGCTGTCGGCGGTGGTCATGTGCACCTCACTGTCTCCGGCGTCTTCCTCGGCGCCGGCTGCCGCTCCACTGAACCCGATGAAGTACGACGTATCAAGTCACTGTGACCCAAACGTCATACTTAATCGGGGTCGCCATGGACACGTAGGCTGATCCCATGGCCAACCATGGGCAGGGACCGCACGCACGGGTGCTGGAGTCCCTGGGACCCGCGATCACGGCGGGCGCATACCCGCCGGGGAGCGTGCTGCGCACGGACGAGCTGGAGGAGCGCTTCCGGGTCTCGCGCACGGTCGTCCGCGAGGTGATACGCGTCCTGGAGTCCATGCACCTGGTCAGCTCGCGGCGGCGGGTCGGCGTGACGGTGCTGCCGACCGAGGAGTGGAACGTCTACGACCCGCAGGTCATCCGCTGGCGGCTGGCCGGCCCGGACCGCCCCCGGCAGCTGCGGTCGCTGACCGTCCTCCGCTCCGCCGTCGAACCCGTCGCGGCGGGACTCGCCGCCCGCCTGGCCACCCCGGAGCAGTGCGCCGAACTCACCGAGCACGCGCTCGGGATGGTCGCCACCTCACGGGGCCAGCAACTGGACGCCTACCTGCTGCACGACATCGCGTTCCACCGCGTCGTCCTGCGCGCCTCGGGCAATGAGATGTTCGCCCGCCTCGGCGACGTCGTCGCCGAGGTGCTCACCGGCCGGACCCGGCACCAGGTGATGTTCACCGACCCGGATCCGGCCGCGGTCACCCTCCACGTGCAAGTGGCCGAGGCGGTCCGCCTCCATGACGCGGAACGCGCGGAGGCACTCACCCGCGAGATCGCCAGCGGCGCGATGGCCGAGCTGGACATCCTGGCGCCGTAGCAGCGCGCTCGGCGTCACGTCCCGGGGGACGCCTCGCCGCTCAACCCCGCCTTGCGGCCCAGGAATCGGAGGAGCGAGCGCGTCGGCCGCACCAGGGCGAGCAGCAGTCCGGCGATGGGCAGGGCGAGCAGCACGATCTGCAGACAGGCCGAGACCGTGCCGAGGATCTGATGGCCGGACGCGCCCGCGTTCTCCAGCAGCCACTGGGCCTTCCGCCAGTCGGCGGCGAGGAGTCGGGGCAGGTTGAGCAGGAGGATGCCGACCTGGAGCAGGAGCACCGGTATCAGGCACAGCACCCAGCACGCCACCACGATCTGAGGCCATCGCTTGAGGGCGCGGAGCCGCTCGTCCGCCGGGCGCCGGAGCAGCACGCGCTTGAGGATGGGCCCGATGTAGGAGAAGAGGTCGGGGATGCCGACGAGGTCGGCGACGATGTAGTAGCCGTCGAACCGCAGGGTGGGCAGCAGCTGTTGGACGATCTCCAGGTTGACGGCGACGATCGCCACCAGGAGCGGCTGGAAGCCCGTGGCCGCGTACAGCCCCAGCAGGCCCAGGACGAACAGCGCGTTGAAGTAGACGCCGCCCAGGTCGGCCCGAATCCGCCCGGCCCGGCCGAGCCGGTACGAGTTGGTGATGTCGGTGTAGAAGGCGGGCCAGACGAGGTAGATGCCGCAGCCCATGGCACCGGGCCGCACACCTCCATACCGGCAGGCGGCGCCGTGCCCCCACTCGTGGAAGACGCAGGAGGCGATGGCCAGGAACACCACGAGGAGGACGCTGCCCGGGGCGGTGAGCACCGCCTGCAGGGCGGTCACGGTCTCCGGGGACGCCCACACCCACGTCTCGCCGACCACGAAGACGCAGACCGCGAGGTACACCGCCAACGGGTGGAAGAGCCAGGCGAAGAGGCCGGAGACGAACCAGGTGACGCGCTCGGGCAGCACCGCGAGCCGGAACCGGAAGGCGAGGAAGGGATCGCTCCGGCGGGCCGGCGGTGGCGGGGAGCCGTCGCTGTAGGTGGTGAGGGCGAGGGGGGCGAGCTTCTCGTCGATGAGGTACGCAACGTGTTCGGCGGTGAACCGCCGTCCGGTCTCCCGGCTCAGCTCGTCCGCCACGCGCGTCATGACGGAGCCGCCGCCCGGCGCGTCCTTTCCGGTGCCCGTCGACCCGGCCTCGTCCCCCGGCCGTCGTGCCGCGGCACGCTCGTCGTGGTGGCCGTCGTGGTGCCCGTCGCGACGGCCTTCGTGGCGGCCGTCCAGGGCCCGTACGACCTGGTACAGCAGGCCGGGCAGGCGCACCAGTTGTCCGTCGGGCCGGCAGACCAGCTGTGGCGGGTCGCGGTAGCCGGACCCCTCGAACTCGCCGACGAGTTCGGTGCCGGGCACCAGCCGGGGCTCTCCGGCCGCCCGCCGGGCCGGGGCCGGCAGCCGTCCCGGGGAGGATCCGGTACGGCCGGCTCCCGGGACGAAGGGCAGGGTCATGGGTGCGCTCCGAAAGGGTGTCGGACAACGGGTCCCCTGGCGCAGCGGGGGAGGACCGAGGGCACACGGCCCTCCCCCACCGGGCGAGTGCGGCGTTCCGCTACCGGGCCGGTGGCCCGGGAGGGATCAGTGGCTGGAGATCGCCGCGGGCGTGCAGGTGACGCTGGTGGTCGTGTTCTGGGACGGCAGACCGAGCGAACCGAGCAGGCCCGCGGTCTGCGGGTGGTCGAGGGACTGGCAGGACGACAGCATCGTCGTGCCGTGGTCGCTCGGGGCGGGGGCGAGGACGCCGCCGCCGGTCGCGCTCGACGAGCTGCCGGCGGCGCTGCCGGCGCCGCCGTCACCGGGGCCGAAGGGGACGGCCATGATGCCCATGACCGTACGCTCGGGCAGTACCTCGCCCGAGACCTCGGCGAGCTCTTCGAAGCTGATGAGGTTGTCCATTCCATTCCCTTTCTCTGGTACGTGGAACGTGCTGGGTGGGAAGGTGCTGGGTGCCCTGGGACGTGCTGGATGCCCTGGGAATGCCCTGATGGACCGCACTCGCCGGGCCTCCGTACCCGGCCGCCGGACCGACGGGACCGGGTACTCCATCCCCGGCCGGACGGTCTCCGGGGATGAGACCTTGGTTGTCTCTGGTGGGAGCGGGCAGCACCGCCGCGCCGCGTACGGTGACGTCGCCGACGGCGGGGTCGAGTGGTCTTCGGCCGGTCGCGGTGCACGGTGCTTCTTGTACGACCGGCCGGTGTGGTCAGCGGCTGGAGATGCCCGCGGGGATGCAGGTGATCGTGTGCCCCGGGGTGCTGGGCGCCAGCCCCAGCGCCGCCAGAAGCTCGGGGCTGCCCGCCTCCTGCCGGTACTGGCAGGCGTAGACGACGGTCGTACCGTGCTCGGATCTGACCAGCATGGGGTACAACGACGGATCCGCGTTCCCCGCCGCCAGGCTGGACAGCACCGTACGAGGCGGCAGTTCCTCGCCGTGGAGCGCGGCGAGCTCCCCGAAGGTCACAGCGGTTCTCATCGTCTTCCCTCCCTCCGGACGGCGCCGTCCCATCCGGCCCCCGCGGCCCGCCGCGGCACCACTGCCCGGCACACCCGTGGACCTACCTGGCCCCGCCATCCCGCAAGGAGGCTAGCGCCGGATACGCATCGCGAGCACGGCATCACTCGACGTCTCACTCGGACGGGTTGCGTCTGGGGCCGGATTGGGCATCTACGGCATGTCGGATGGAGTACCGGGAAATAATAGGGACTTACAGGGAGAATCCGCCCTTCCTGAAGCAGTGCCCAAAGAAGAAACCTTCCCCCGTACGGCAGTTCACGCCCCGCAGGCCGCCTCCCCTACGCCACGGCCTCCCCCGCACCCCAGGCCGCCGGAGGCCGGTGTTCGAACCACCGCTCGTGCGACTCCAGTTGCGCCGCCAGCGACACCAGCAGCGGTTCGGCACCGGCCGGGCCCAGCAGCTGGGAGCCGAGCGGCAGCCCGTCCGCCGTGAACCCGGCCGGGACGTTCACGGCGGGCCAGCCCAGGACGTTCCACGGCCAGGCGTACGGACACGCCGTGATCATCAGCGAGTTCGTCTCCCGGCCGGAGAGCCCGTCCAGCGCCCCGACGGGCAGCGGCGGCGCGGCCGTGGTCGGCGTGAGCAGCACGTCGTAGCGGCCGAACAGCGCGTTCATCCGCACCCGCAGGGGCGCTTCCGCCGCGCGGGCCGCGCGCAGGACGGCGCCGCCGAGCACCAGTCCGCCGCGCGCGTTGAGGTGCGTCCGCCCGTCGAGCAGCCGCCGTTCGGGGACCCTGCCCGCCCACTCGCGCACCCCGGACATGGACCGGGGCACGAACGTCAGCCCCACCGGCCCGAACCGCGGTTCCTCGGGCACCACTTCGTGCCCCAGCGCCTCCAGCCGCTCCGCGGTCCGTACGGTCGCGGCCCGCACCCGGGGGTCGAGCCGGTGCCGCACCGCGGCGAACGCCGGCCGCAGCGAGAGCGCGATCCGCAGCCGTCGCGGGGCGTGCGCCAAGGCGGCGACGACGTCGACCGCGGCGGGCCGGTGCAGGTCGCCGGCGTGCGAGCCGCTCACGGCGGCCAGCAGCAGCGCCGCGTCCGCGACCGTGCGGGCCAGCACCCCGCCGCACGTCAGCCCGCGGAACGCCTCGCGCTCCGGCCACGCGGAGATCCGCCCCCGCTGCGGCTTGATCCCCACCAGGTGGGTCCAGGCGGCCGGGATGCGGACGGACCCGGCCCCGTCCGAGCCGAGGGCCGCCGGTACGATCCCGGCGGCGACGGCCGCCGCCGAGCCGCCGGACGAACCACCGGGCGTGTACGCGGTGTTCCACGGGTTCCGCGTCACGCCGAACGCCGGTCCCTCGGTCACCGGCCACTGCCCCAGCTCGGGTGTGTTGGTCTTCCCGACGACCACGGCCCCGGCGGCCCGGAGCCGGCGCACGGCCTCGCTGTCGGCCCGCTTCGCCGGGAAGTCGCCGGGGCAGCCGAAGGCGGTGGGCAGGCCGGCCACGTCCATGTCGTCTTTGACGGCCACGGGCACACCGAGCAGCGCTCCCCGCTCCCCCGCCCGCAGCCGCCGGTCCGCCGCGTCGGCGTCCCGCAGGGCACCCTCGTCCCGCACCCACCGGAAGGCGTTCAACGTCCCTTGCGTCGCTTCGATCCGCCGCAGCGCTTCCAGCGCCAACTGCCGCGCCGACACCTCACCTTGCTCCAGTGCCCGCGACAACCCCGCGATCCCGTCCGACTCACAGCCCTCGAACCGCGCCACCGCAAGCCCCTTCCCCGCCGGACCGTTCCCCTCACGGTAGGCGCGCCCGTCCGACCGGGACGAGCCCACGGGAGAGGAGAGCTGCGTCACACGGATGACGCCCCAGGGGAGCGCGCGGACCGGCAATTCCGTCGCCTGTCTCCGCCCGTCTCGGTAAAGTCCCCGAAAACCGCCCGCCGCCCGAACCGGCGCGGGCCGAGAACGAAACCGGAACCAGATCCATGACCAGCCGCACCGCCCCCTCCACCACCACGCTCTGGCGCCCTGTCGGGCCCAAGGAGCTCGCCCTGCTGGAGGAGCTCGACTGGCGGGCCTGGCCGCCGCGGCTGCCGGAGCAGCCGATCTTCTATCCGGTGCTCAACGAGGACTACGCGATCAGGATCGCCCGGGACTGGAACGTCCGCCACGACGGGGCCGGTTATGTCACCCGTTTCGCGATGGACGCGGAATTCCTGACCCGATACCCCGTGCGGCAGGCAGGCGGGCGCACCATTCTCGAACTCTGGGTGCCGGCCGAGGAGCTGGACGTCTTCAATCGGCACATCGTCGGAACGATCGAGGTCGTGCATTCCTTTTCGTGACGGCTTCGTGGCGGTGTAACGCCCGTATGAGCGTGGCGGGTTGACGCGGTTGGCCGGCGCGGCGCCCCGGATTCCGTTCGGCGCGACCCGGACTCGAACGCTTCCCTGAAGGGAACCCCCACCCGCGATTGGGGGGTTTCCCCGATATCCCTGGAGCCGCCGCTTCGGCCAGCCTTGAGGGCATGACGCAACGCGCCCGTTCCGGCCTTCTCCTCGCCCTGTCCGCATCCGCCGTCGCCGTCACCCTCTCGGCCGCGCCCGCGCAAGCGGCCGACTCATCGCCTCCGACGCTCCGTTGGAGACCCTGCGCCCAGGAGGGCGGACCGGAGCGGCAGGAGTGCGCCGAGCTCTCCGTGCCGCTCGACTACCGGGATCCGGACGGGCCGCGCACCCGGCTCGGGGTGTCCCGGGTGCTCAGCGACCGTCCCGAGGCCCGGCGGGGCACGTTGATCGTCATTCCCGGCGGGCCCGGCGGTTCGGGGACGCAGCGGCTGGCCCAGAAGGGGAAGGCGCTGCAGAAGGAGCTGGAAGGCGTCTACGACCTCGTCGCCCTGGACCCGCGAGGGATCGGCGGGAGCGAGCGCACGGGCTGTGGCCTGAGCGACGAGGACCGGGACCTCGTCAACCTCCGCCCCTGGCCCGGACCGGGTGGCGACGTCTCGGACAGCGTGCGCCGCGCCCGTCGCATCGCCGACGCCTGCGCCCGGAACGGCGGTCCGCTGCTCCGCAGCATGAGCACGGCCAACGAGGTGCGGGACATCGAGTCGTTCCGGCAGGCGCTGGGCGAGGAGAAGCTCTCCGCGCACGGCACCTCGTACGGCACCTACGTCGCCGCGCAGTACGCGCAGAAGTACCCGGACCGCACCGACCGCTGGGTGCTGGACAGCAACGACGATCCCGATCCGAGGCGGGTGGCGCGCGGCTGGTCGGCGAACATGGCGCCGGCCCTGGAGCAGCGGTTCCCCGACTTCGCCCGGTGGGCGGCCGACCCGGCCCGCGAGCAGGACGGCCCGGAGGGCAAGGGCGGCCTCCGGCTCGCCCGGGAGCCGGGGGACGTCCGCCCGATGGTCCTCGCCCTGGCGGAGCGGCTCGACCACCACCCGAAGCCGACCACCACCCCCGGCAAGGCCCTCACCGGCAACCGGCTGCGGCAGGCGCTGCAGATGGCGCTGTACAGCGACCGGGCCTTCACCGACGTCGCGCAGCTGATCAAGGACGCCCGGGACCCGCGGGCGACGCCGGCCCTGCCGTCCGCGCTGGCCGGTTCCGTGCCCGAGCACGAGGCCGCCGTGACGGTCGCGACCGTGTGCAACGACGTCCGTTGGCCGCGTTCCATACCGGCGACCGCCCGGGCCGTGGCGGCCGACCGCGCACGGTACCCGCTCACCGGAGGCATGCCGGTCGGTGTCTTCCCGTGCGCCTTCTGGAAGTGGACCCCCGCCGAGGAACCCACCCGGATCACCTCCGACGGCCCGTCGAACATCCTGATGGTCCAGAACCTGCGTGACCCGGCGACACCGTACTTCGGCGCGCTGAAGATGCGGGAGGCGCTGGGGCAGCGGGCCCGGCTCGTCTCGGTGGACGCCGGAGGCCACGGCGTGTACCTGAGCGGCGGGAACGCCTGCGGGGACCGGAAGGTCACCGACTTCCTCCGCACCGGGAAGCGGCCCGGGAAGGACGTGGTCTGCGCCGGCTAGCCGGCTGGCGGCCGGCCTCTTTCCTGCCGCCCCTTCCGTCAGAACAACTGCCCCTGCCCGTCCATCGGCGGCTCCTCCGGGTCGAACAGCCGGGGTTCGGTGGCCAGGAGGGGAGCCGAGCGGCGCGAGCCGGGGCAGGAGACCAGTTCGTAGGAGACCCTGCGGCCGGGTGGGTCGTGGCGGGCGTAGCGGCCGCCCACGACGGCGATCTCGCGGGAGCAGACGGGGCAGGTGCGGCGGGGTGCGGACATCGGTCCAGTGTCGCAAATCCACCGGACGGGGAGGGAGCGGTCAGAAACTCTCGGTGGGCACGTGGGAACCCCAGACCTCACGGAGCGCCCCGCACACCTCGCCGACCGTGGCGCGGGCGCGCAGGGCCTCCTTCATCGGGGGAGGACGTTCTCCGACGTGCCGGACGCCGCCTCCCGTAGCCGCGCGAGGGCGGTGTCCACCGCCCGCCCGTCGCGGGCGGCGCGCAGGGCGGCGAGGCGTTCGCACTGGCGGGCCTCGATGGCGGGGTCGACGCGGAGGGGTTCGTACGGCTCCTCCTCGTCGAGCCGGAAGCGGTTGACGCCGACGACCACGCGGTCGCCGTCGTCGGTCTCCCGGGCGATGCGGTAGGCGTTGCGTTCGATCTCGGCCTTCTGGAAGCCGCGTTCGATGGCGACCACCGCGCCGCCCATGTCGTCGATCCGGGTCATGAGGTCGAGGACGGCCCGTTCCAGGTCGTCGGTGAGGGACTCGACGGCGTACGAGCCGGCGAACGGGTCGACCGTGGCGGTCACGTCGGTCTCGTGGGCGAGGACCTGCTGGGTGCGCAGGGCGAGGCGGGCGGCCTTGTCGGTGGGGAGGGCGATGGCCTCGTCGTAGGAGTTGGTGTGCAGGGACTGGGTGCCCCCGAGCACGGCGGCGAGGGCCTGGACGGTCACCCGGACCAGGTTCACCTCGGGCTGCTGGGCGGTGAGTTGGACGCCGGCGGTCTGGGTGTGGAACCGCAGCATCCACGAGCGGGGGTCGCGGGCGCCGAACCGGTCGCGCATCACGCCGGCCCAGATCCGGCGGGCCGCGCGGAACTTGGCGACCTCTTCGAGGAGGGTGGTGCGGGCGACGAAGAAGAAGGAGAGCCGGGGGGCGAAGTCGTCGACGTCCATACCGGCGGCGACGGCGGCGCGGACGTACTCGATGCCGTTCGTCAGCGTGAAGGCGATCTCCTGCGCGGGTGAGGCGCCGGCCTCGGCCATGTGGTAGCCGGAGATGGAGATGGTGTTCCACCGGGGGATCCCGGTGTGGCAGTAGCGGAAGATGTCGGAGGTGAGGCGCAGGGTGGGAGCGGGCGGGAAGATGTAGGTCCCCCGGGCGATGTACTCCTTGAGGACGTCGTTCTGGACGGTCCCGGTCAGCCGGTCCGCGGGGACGCCCTGTTCCTCGGCCACGATCTGGTACATGAGCAGCAGCAGGGCGGCCGGGGCGTTGATGGTCATGGAGGTGGAGACCCGGTCCAGGGGGATGCCGTCGAAGAGGACGCGCATGTCCTCGACGGAGTCCACGGCGACGCCGACCTTGCCGACCTCGCCCCGGGCCTCGGGCGCGTCGGAGTCGTGGCCCATCTGGGTGGGCAGGTCGAAGGCGACGGAGAGGCCGTGGCCGCCGTGGGCGATGAGCTGCCGGTAGCGGGCGTTGGACTCGGCCGCGGTGCCGAACCCGGCGTACTGCCGCATGGTCCAGGGCCGCCCGGTGTACATGGACGGGTGGACGCCGCGGGTGAAGGGGTACGCGCCGGGTTCGCCGAGCCGGGCCGCGGGGTCCCAGCCTTCGAGCGCCTCGGGCCCGTAGACGGGCCGGACGCCGAGGCCCGACTCGGTGGTACGGGTGGTTTCCGGCTCCTGTGCCATGGCTGACGCCTCCCGCCGACCTCGCTTACGAGAAACCGGACTGTAGCGACGGCCGGGCGGCACTGTCAGGGGACGCGCAGGCCGGATCGCGGGTGGGACGTCGGAGGGGGGAGGGAGGGTGGCGGGGAGCCGGACGGGAGGAGGAGCGCGGGCAGGGCCGGGGGGACGTACCCCGCCCGCGCTGTTGCGCGGAGCCTGCGGCATGGGGGGAACTGCGGCTTCCGCGCGGCCGATGACCAGTCGGCCCACTCCCTACAGCGCCACGCCCCCGGAAAGCGTCACACCCGGCGTACCGGCCGGTGACGTGCGGGGCTCCGTGGCGCTGAGCCGCGGCGCGTGGTGCGCGGGGCGCGGGGCGCGGGGCGCGGTGCGCGGGGCGCGGTACGCGGGGCGCGGTACGCGGGGCGACCGCTCCGCCGGCGCCACCCGGGCCGGCGCTGCCGGCGGGCTCACCGGAGGGGCCGACCGGGGAGCCTTCCGCCGTGGCGGTCGGCGGCGGGGGCGGTCGGCGGTCGGTGGTCGGGGTGCGGAGCCGGGTGGGCGGAACGGGTGGCCGGAACGGGTGGGATCCGGGTCGGGGAGCGGCACTCCGGTTCACCGCCTCGTCCGTCGCCCTGGTCCTCGCCTCATCCGGCATACGGTCCGTCGGCGCGCCCATGGCCGGCCGGATCGCCGTGTCCGCCAGGATCGTTGGGGCCATCGCGGTCGCCGTGGGCGGCGCGGCTGGCGCGGGTGGCCTGGGTGGCGCAGGTGACGTGGGTGTCATGGGTGGCTCAGATGTCGCCGGCTTGGTGAGCACTGTCGTCGACGCTCCCTCTGTCACCCTCCTCGTCCCCGCCGTCCCCGCCGTCCCCCTTGTCGTCCTCGTTCTCACCGTCGCCTCCGTCTCCGCCGGCGCTCCCGTCGCCCTCGCCGGCGACCTGGTCGTGGTCGTGGACGAGGCGGGTGCAGTAGGCGCGGACGCCGGACGGACCGCCGGCACGGCGTTCGAGGGCGTGGACGGCGTCCTCGTCCGCCTGTTCGCGCCACTTGCCCCGGGTGAGGTAGTCGCGGCAGAGGCCGACGGCCTGTTCGGTGTCGCCGTCGGCGTCCCCCCGGTACGGGGAGGCCGTCTCCTCGTCCCCGCCCGCGCCGGGCCCTGCCGAGGACCGTTCGCCCGGGCGGGGTGTGCCGTGCCCGGAGGGCGAGGGGCCGGCGGGGGGCGGGAGGAGGTGCCCGTCCGCTCCCTTCCCGTCGCGTCCTCCCTCGGCGCGGCCGTCGGCCGGGCCGGGGGAGGCGGAACGGGAGGGACTGGGCCGGGCGGTGTGCGGGCCGTCTCCGCCCACGGTGCCCGCCCGGTCGCCCACCGCGGCCGGCCCGTGGCCGGCGGCGGTGAACGGCGTGGGGACGGCGACGATGCCCGAGAGGACGGCGATGCCGCTCAGCGCGCACGCGGCCAGGGCCGCGGCCAGCACGGCCCGGGCGGGGCGCCGGTGCGGCAGGGAACGCGTTCCGTGCCGGCCGGCACGGTCGGTGCTCCGGCCGCGCGGGCCGGTCCCGCCGCCGCGCGCGCCGTCCCTCCCGGTGCGCCCGGCCCGCGTCCACCCCCCGCGCGGTTCCCGGGTCTCGCCTTCGTCCGCCCCGGGGCCGGAACCGATGACCACGGGCGGCGACGGCGTCAACGCAGCTTCATCCAGCGCCCGTTCGGCCGGTTCGGCTCGGCGGGCGGCGAGGAAGGCGGCGACGGCGGCGTCCTCGCCCGGCAAGGGGCCGCCCGACTCCGGATCGGGAGCGGCCAGGGCGCGGAGCGCGGCCAGGGCGGCGTCCGCCTGCTCGGGGTCGAGGGGCGGTGTGCGGGAGGCACAGGAGGCACAGGAGTCGCACGCGGCGCAGGAGGCGAGTGCCGTTCCGTCCAACCGGTCGTCGTGCCGCAACCAGTCGTGCTCGTGGTCGTCCGCCATCACATGTCTTTCTGCGTCCGCGCGCCCAATCGCGTCACACCGCGAGGAGAACGTGAGCCGGTGGGTGATCTTCGCTGTCCGGGGATGCCGTCCGGACCCGGCTGTCCTGTCCCGCCGGCCCCTCCCTCCCCGTTCTTCGCGCCCTCCCCAACCTCGCCGGCGTCTCCGGTCCGGTCCGGACCGTTCATCAGCTGCGCGAGCCTGCGCAGGCCGCGGTGGGCCGCCGTGCGGACAGCGCCGGGCCGCTTGCCCAGCACCTCCGCGGCGGTGGCGGCGTCGAGGCCGACGACCACGCGGAGGACGACGGCCTCCGCCTGGTCCTGCGGCAGGCGGGCGACCAGCGCGAGGACACGTGCGGTCCCCAGGGCCTCCAGCGCCTCGCCCGCGGTGTCGGAGTCCCCGGCACGGCCGGTGAGTTCGCTGTCGTCGCCGCCGATCACGGGCCGCCGGCCGCGCATCCGTATGTGGTCGAGGGCGCGGTTGCGGGCGATGCGGGCGGCCCAGCCGCGGAAGCGGTCGGCGTCGCCGGTGAACCGGTCGATGTCGCGGGCGATTTGGAGCCAGGTCTCGGACGCCACGTCCTCGGCGTCGGTCTCGCCGACGAGCGTGCGCACGTACCCGAGCAGGCGGGGCTGGACGGACCGGTAGACCGCGCGGAAGGCCGTCTCGTCCCCGCCCTGCGCCGCGCGTACCGCGACGGTCAGCTCAGCGTCATCCCCCTGCACACCCACATCCTGCATCACTTGCAGAACTCATGAATCAGTAATGCGCGGGTCCGCCGTCGGGCTCACCGTTGTAGGGGTTCGGCACGGAACTTCCCGCATCGGGCGGAGGACCGTACGGCGAACCGCTCGGCGCGCCGTACGACGGCCCGTACGAAGGACCGTACGGGCCGACCGGCGCCCCGGGCAACGGGCCCTGCCCTGGTGGCAGGTAGGGAGCGTACGGTCCGGTGGCCGGATAGGGCCCGGGCGGCACCCCGGGCGTCCCGTACGACCCAGGGGCACCGTACGGCCCGGGCGCCGGGTGGGGTTGGGGGTACGGCCAGGGGGCCGCGTGCGAGGCGGGGGCTCCGTACGGGCCGGGAGCCGCGTGCGGACCGGCGGCCGGGTAAGGGCCCGCGGCCGCGTACGGGTCAGGGCCGGTCGCCGCGTACGGATCAGGGGCGCCGGCGAGGCCCTGGGCGAGGTGCCCGTACGCCAGGCCCTCGTACTCCGGCCCCATCAGCGCCCGTTCCTCCTGCATCCGTGTCAACTGCCGTACCACCAGCAGCGCAAGGGCGCCCGCGACGGCACACAGCAGGTACCCGAAGGCGCTCGCCCCGGCCAGCGTCCTCAGATTGCGGACGTCGTCCTCCCAGGCGTCGAACCGTTCGAGCCGGAAGTCGCGGCGCATTTTCGCCTCGGTCAGCGCGTAGCCGAAGGCGCTCGCCCCCGCGAGGGCGCCGGCCACGATCCCGCTCACCCACCACGCGTTGAGCAGCCCCTTGCGCACGCTCTGCGGACCGGCGGGGGCGGACGCGCGGTAGACGTCGTTGGCGATCTGCTTGGGGAACCACAGGTTGACCACCGGGGTGAACCAGGCGCCCGCGGCCCAGCCGCTCCCGAAGCGGTGGGTGCCGGGCGCGAGCACCTCGGCGTTGAGCCGCACCCGCCGGAACCAGACCGCCCACAGGCCGGCCGTGCCCAGTCCGAGCACGGTGGTCACGAGGGAGACCGAGGCGAAGAAGGTGTCCGCCTGGTTCGCCTTGTCCGCCGTCTCGTCGCTGAGCACGACGCCCTCCGCCAGCACGTCGGCGAGCGCGCCGCGTTGCTGGAACCGGGCGGCGGCGAGCAGCAGCAGCCCGAGCAGCGCCAGGGTCAGGACGGTGGTGAGCGAGATCCGCACCCCACGGCGCAGGTCGATCCCCGCCAGGGGTTCGGGATCGGGCGCCCCGGTGGCGAACGGCGTTCCGGCCGTGGGCGGCAGCGGAGGCACAGGAGGCATCTGAGGCACATGGGACGGGCGAGGCGGCGGTTCGGGCTGTCCGGCCGGCGCCGCGGCCCCCTCCGGTCCCCGCTGCTCGGCCCCGCACGCCGCGCAGCGGCCGTCCGGTCCCACGGCGGCGGCACGGCATCGACCGCACGGATACATCTCTTCGTCCCCCCACGGAACGCCGGAACGGCACCGGCGGATCGGCGCCGGTGAGTCGACTGCTCGTCGGCGCCGGCCTGACGGGCGGGGCGGCGGCCGAGGGCCGCCGCGCGCCCACCGGCGACGCGGCCCGCACGTTACGGGCAACGGACCGCTCGCGTCCAGAAGGGACCGGACGGGAGCGGCCGACCGGAGGGAACCGGCCACGGAAGGCATCGGCAAGGCATCCGGAAGGCGCCCGGAAGAGCCTCGGCCGGTGTCCGGAGCCCGGCCGAGGCCGGTCGGCGACCCGCTCCCCCGTGCGTGGTGTGACGAAATCCGGCCGTTCGGCGCTGAGGGAAGTGCGTGCCTCACCAAGGCGCGCGGCGGGCGACGGCCGCGGCCTCTCCTGTGGGGGTGGTGGCCCGGCCGTCTCCGCGCCCCCGCCGGAGCCCGGGACCCGCGGGACCGCATCACTCGTCCCCGCCGGAGCCCGGAGCCCACGTCACTCGCCCCCGCCGCTGCCCGGGACCCGCGTCACTCGCTTCGGCCGGTGCCCGGGACCCGCGGGACCGCGTCACTCACCCCCGCCAGGGCCCGGGACCCGCGTCACGCGCCCCCGTCAGCGCCCGGCGCCCGCCTCATTCGCCCCCGCCAGCCCCCGGAGCCCGCGTCACTCGTCCCCGGCGATGTCCTTCACCGAGACCGTCAGGTCGTTCGTCACCGTGAAGAACGGCCGCAGTCGCACGCCGTCGCGGTCCGCCGCCGGGAAGGTGTCGATCCCCTTGCGGTCCGCGAAGTCGCCGGCCAGCCGGCCCAGCCGGACCGGAGCGGCGCCCGCGCCGGGGCGAACGTACAGGTCCCACAGGTCCTGCTCCTCGCCCCTGCGCCGCCACATCGGCTCGTACGGCAGCCGTCCGGTGCCGCCCTCCAGCGGCGCGCGGACATCGGCCACCTCGCCGTCGGCGCCGCGCAGCCGGCCGATCAGCTCGGCGCCGTCGCGGAGTTCGACGCCGTGGGCGGCGACGGTGACGGTCAGCGCGCCCTCCTCGGCCGGGCCCACCCGGACGTCCGTCACCTCGGCGTGCCGCTCGCGCAGCCAGGTGCGGACGGCGAGGAAGCCGTCGCTGGTCTCGTACGGGATCCAGGGCGAGACGCCGGACGGCCCGGTCTGGAGGCCCAGCCCGAGCAGGGCCTGCTGCTCGACGAGGACGGCGGTCAGCCGGCGCCGCGACTTGTCGGCCTTGCGCTCGGCGTAGCTGTCCCAGCGTCCCTCGGGCAGGGTGTGCGCGGCGCGCTCGACGCGGGCCTCGGCCCAGTCGGCGCCGGGGGTCCGCCGGAGCGGGACGCGGACGGCCTCCTTGCCCTTGCTGCCGCGGTGGCGGAGCAGCAGGTGGGAGTCGTCGGCGGTGAGCTGCTCGGCGCGCACCCGGAAGACGAGGGAGCCGTCGGCGGCGACGGCGCAGCGCGCCTCGGGGTGGGCGGTCTCGGTGGACGCGGAAACCGCGGGTGCGGGCTGTTGCTTGCGGCCGCCGCCGAAGAGGCCGCGCAGCAGGCCGCCCTTCTTCGCGGGGGCGGTGCAGCCGGGGCGGAGCTCCTCGAAGAGCCGCTCGTAGCGCTGTGCGATGGCGTCGGGCTCGTAGCGGTGGGCGGCGGCGCGGGCCGCGGCGCCGAGCCGGGTGCGGAGCCCGTCGTCGCCGGTGAGCTTGAGCAGCGCCTCCGCGTAGGCGTCGACGCTGTCGGCCTCGCTCTGCGGGGAGAGCGGGACGAGGATGCCGTCGGTGCCGTCGTTGAGGATCTCGCGGGGGCCGTAGGGGCAGTCGGTGGCGATCACCGGCAGTCCGGCGTGCATGGCCTCGACGATGGTCATGCCGAAGGACTCGGCGTCGGAGGCGACGGCGGCGACGGCGCCCTTGGCCCACTCGGTCTCGATGGGCGAGCGGGCGCCCATGAGGGTGATCCGCTCGTAGAGGCCCAGGTCCTCGATCTGGCGGCGGAGCTTGGCCTTGGAGGTGCCGCGGCCGTAGATGCGGAGCTGCCAGTCGGGGCGCTCGTCGGCGATCTTGGCGAAGGCGTTGATGAGCCGGTCGTAGCGTTTGACGCCGACGAGCCGCCCGGCCGAGACGATGATCTTCGACTTGCCGTCGGAGGGCGCGGCGGCGGGGGCGGGGACGGCGTTGGGGACGGACAGCACCTGGGCGCGGCGGTCGGCGGGCAGGGCGTCGCGGTAGTGGCCGGCGTCGGCCTCGGAGACGGTGACGAAGGCGTCGAGGGCGGCGATGGCCGGGTCCATGACGGCGTGCAGCTCGGGGACGTGCGCCTCGTGGGTGAGGTGCTCCTGGCCGAGGCGGAGGTAGCGGTCGCTGCCGTAACGGGCGAGGTAGCCGATGAGCTTGGGGCGGGTGGCGATGACGACGTCCGCGTCGGTGGCCGCGAGGTGGGCAGCGACGCGTTCGTCGGTGAGGGCGGTGGCGGCCATCCGGCCGTTGTCGATGCGCTCGTCGCGGAAGATCTCGCTGGGCCGCTGGTTGAGGGGTGCCCCGTACTCGTCGCCGTCCGTGCCCTCGCGCATGTCGACGAGGGGGGTCAGCCGGACGCGCGGGTCGATCGTGAGCTCGGGCTCGTCCACGGGACGGTTGACGCTGATGATGCGGACCTCGTGCCGGTCGGCGAGGGCGGTGGCGAGGTTGACGGTCGAACGGATGGTTCCGCCGATGCCGTACGCATTGTGCAGCAGGAATTCGATCTTCATCCGGGCCCTCGTTCAGTGCGATGGGCGCGCGAGCGCGCACGTCCGCCGTGGACAGCTGCGCCGCGCACCGGCCGATGCCTTCCGCTTGGACAACGACCGGACGCCGCGCATGGTTCAACCCGGAGGCTAGCCCGCTTTGGAGATGTGTGGGGAGCGCCCGTCTCCGGGGCGCCCCCCAGGCCCGGCAAACCGGTCGAAAGCCCACTCGGCGCCGGGACTTCAGCCCCCTCGGACGGCGGTGTACAGGGCGCCGAACTCCTGCCAGGGCAGCTTCGGCGGGCGGGGGTCCCACAGCCGCTGGGAGACCGCGGCGAGCGGCAGCCGGATTCCGTTTGCCACCTGGTCGGGGGTCTGCGCGTCGGGGTGGTCGCACCAGACGGCGAACCGGCCGCCCGGCACCCGGCGCGGGTCCGCCGTCCCGGCCGCCACGGGCGTGGTGCCGCGCAGCACGGCCGGGGACCACTCCTTGTAGATCAGCTCGCCGGTGGGGTAGCGGAACTCGTTCGGTTCCCCGAGCACGTAGTAGAGGTACTGGTCGTTGAGGTTGACGACCGTACGTCCCTCGTTCAGGTATTCCTGCGGGTCCCGGGCGCCGAGTTCGCGGCCGGTCCAGTACTCGACCTCGATGGCCTGGTCGGGGGCGACGAGGCCGCCGCGGAAGAAGCCGTCGTTCCACGCCTTGGCCTTCCGGCCGAGGGAGCGCACGACCGCGGCCCGGTCGTTGAGCCAGGCGGTGGCCAGGTCCTGCACCCGGCCCTGCGAGCCGTAGCGCTGCCGGGCGAGGTCGGCAAGGTGCGGGTAGGACGCCTGCGGGTCGCGGGCCGTCAGCGCCCGGTACTCGTCGCCGCCCAGGTGCCAGTACGGGCCGGGGAAGAGGGGGGTGAACTCGCGCAGCAGGTCGTCGACGATGCGCGCCGCGCCCGGCAGGGAGATGTCGACGGCGCCCCGGGAGGGGGTCCCGGTCGCGTCCCTGAGCTGGAGGTCCGGGTGGGCCTTGAGGACGGCGCCGAGGTGGCCGGGCGAGTCGATCTCGGGGACGACGGTGATGTGCAGCGACGTGGCGAGGGCGACGATGCGGCGGACCTCGGCCTTGGTGAGGTGCTCCGGGGAGACGATCTCGGGGTGGCTCGCGCTCTCGACGCGGAAGCCCTGGTCGTCGGAGAAGTGCAGGCCGAGCTGGTTGAGCTTGAGGTCGGCCATCTCGCGCAGCCGGGCCTCGATCCACTCGGCGGTGAAGTGCTTGCGCGCGATGTCGAGCTGGAGTCCGCGCTGCGGCCGGTCGGGGGCGTCGGCGATGACGCCCTCGGGGAGGCCGCCGCCGGAGCGGACGGACTGGACGAGGGTGCGGGTGCCGTAGAAGACGCCGGCCTCGTCGGGGGCGGTGATGAGGACCCTGCCGTCGCGGGTGGTCAGCTCGTAGCTCTCGGGGCCGCCGCGCTGGCCGGGGCGGATCGCGAGTTCGACGTCTCCGGCGCGGGCCGGCCCGGGGGCGATGGTGATCTTCAGCTCACCGGCCAGCAGCCGGGCCTCGTCGGCGAGGGGCCCGTCCGGGTCGGTGACGACGCGGACGGCGGAGGAGGGCCGCCAGCCGGGGCCGCCGCGGGCGGTGAAGGAGCGGACGGCCGGGGCGGTGCGGGGCGTCCCGGTGACGGGTGTGACCTGGGCGGCGGAGGACGGCGCCGCCGCCTGGGTGGAGCGGTCGTCGTCCCGCCCGGCGCTCCGGCCGGTGGATCCGGAGGACGCGCCCCCGCCGTCGTGGGCGCAGCCGGCGGCGGCCGGCAGGGCGACCGCGGCGAGGAGCGCGAGGACGGCGTACGGTCGGCGGGCCGCGACACGCCTGCCCCGCGGGGGACGGGCGATACGGGTGATTCTGACAGGCAGTCCCATGGAGCAAAACCTCCCAATCGCGGAAAAGATAGTTCTTTCCGCCGCCCGCAGTCTCGAATACTCGCCCGAAAACTCTCTCTTATGGGTGAATTTCGGGCAGGGGTCAGGGCCATTCGGCCAACCATGCCGCCCCATGCGGCTCTGGTCCACCCCCGCCGACCCGTACATGCCAGTTTGATCACACCCGACCGACCCCGCGCGACCGAACCGACAAGGCGTCGCTACGATGGCCAGGGCCGGTGGACCGTACCCGGCCGGGCCCGACCGACAGTGCAGTCCTGACTGGGTTACAAGCTGGCGGCAGCCCCCAATCCCCGCTCCCGGAGGGTTTTCCGTGTCGGCTGGAACGCTGTACCGCGGCCGGGAAGGCATGTGGTCCTGGGTGGCTCACCGAGTCACCGGCGTCCTCATTTTCTTCTTCCTGTTCGTGCACGTCCTGGACACCGCTCTCGTCCGCGTCTCCCCCGAGGCGTACGACGACGTCGTCGCGACGTACAAGACACCCGTCGTCAATGTGATGGAGTACGGCCTCGTCGCCGCCATCCTCTTCCACGCGCTCAACGGCCTCCGCGTCATCGCGGTGGACTTCTGGTCCAAGGGCCCGCGGTACCAGAAGCAGATGCTGTGGACCGTCGTGGGCGTCTGGATCGTCCTGATGGCCGGCGCCTTCTACCCCGTGCTCAGCCACACGCTGCACACGCTGTTCGGGAGCTGACGCAAGACATGTCCGCTGAAACCACCCCCGCGACCGCCGAAGGCGTCTCCCTCTACGACGTCGACAACCCGGCGCCGGTCATCGAGGCGCCGCGCAAGCGCACCAAGAAGACGCCGAAGTCGACCCGCACCAACTTCGAGCTGTACGGCTGGCTGTTCATGCGGCTGTCCGGCATCGTGCTCGTCGTCCTGGTCCTGGGCCACCTCCTGATCCAGCTGGTGCTGGACGGCGGTGTCACCAAGATCGGCTTCGCCTTCGTGGCGGGCCGCTGGGCCTCGCCGTTCTGGCAGGCGTGGGACCTGATCATGCTGTGGCTCGCCATGCTGCACGGCGCCAACGGCCTCCGTACGGTCATCAACGACTACGCGGAGCGGGCCAACACCCGCTTCTGGCTGAAGATGCTGCTGTACACCGCCACGGTGTTCACCGTCCTGCTGGGCACGCTGGTGATCTTCACCTTCGACCCGAACATCCGCTAGAGCCCGGGGCTGACGCGACCATGAAGATCCACAAGTACGACACCGTCATCGTCGGCGCCGGTGGCGCCGGCATGCGCGCGGCCATCGAGTCGACCAAGCGCAGCCGCACCGCGGTGCTCACCAAGCTGTACCCCACCCGCTCCCACACCGGCGCGGCCCAGGGCGGCATGGCCGCCGCCCTCGCCAACGTCGAGGAGGACAACTGGGAGTGGCACACCTTCGACACGGTCAAGGGCGGTGACTACCTGGTCGACCAGGACGCCGCCGAGATCCTGGCGAAGGAGGCCATCGACGCGGTCCTCGACCTGGAGAAGATGGGCCTGCCGTTCAACCGCACCCCGGACGGCACCATCGACCAGCGCCGCTTCGGCGGTCACTCGCGCAACCACGGCGAGGCCCCGGTCCGCCGGTCCTGCTACGCCGCGGACCGCACCGGCCACATGATCCTCCAGACGCTGTACCAGAACTGCGTCAAGGAGGGCGTGGAGTTCTTCAACGAGTTCTACGTCCTCGACCAGCTGATCACCGAGGTGGACGGGGTCAAGAAGTCCGCCGGTGTGGTCGCCTACGAGCTGGCCACCGGCGAGATCCACATCTTCCAGGCGAAGTCGGTCATCTACGCCTCCGGCGGCACCGGCAAGTTCTTCAAGGTGACCTCCAACGCGCACACCCTCACCGGTGACGGCCAGGCCGCCTGCTACCGGCGCGGCCTGCCGCTGGAGGACATGGAGTTCTTCCAGTTCCACCCGACGGGCATCTGGCGCATGGGCATCCTGCTGACGGAGGGCGCCCGCGGTGAGGGCGGCATCCTCCGCAACAAGGACGGCGAGCGCTTCATGGAGAAGTACGCGCCGGTCATGAAGGACCTCGCGTCCCGTGACGTCGTCTCGCGCTCCATCTACACGGAGATCCGCGAGGGCCGCGGCTGCGGTCCCGAGGGCGACCACGTCTACCTGGACCTGACGCACCTGCCGCCGGAGCAGCTGGACGCCAAGCTGCCGGACATCACCGAGTTCGCGCGCACCTACCTCGGCATCGAGCCCTACACGGACCCGATCCCGATCCAGCCCACCGCGCACTACGCCATGGGCGGCATCCCGACCAACGTCGAGGGCGAGGTGCTGGCCGACAACGACACCGTCGTGCCGGGCCTGTACGCCGCCGGCGAGGTCGCCTGCGTGTCCGTCCACGGCGCCAACCGCCTGGGCACCAACTCGCTGCTGGACATCAACGTCTTCGGCAAGCGCGCGGGCATCGCCGCCGCCGAGTACGCGCACAAGGCCGACTTCGTCGAGCTGCCGGAGGACCCGGCCGCGTTCGTCCAGGAGCAGGTCGAGCGGCTGCGCGAGTCCACGGGCAGCGAGCGGGTCGCCGAGCTCCGCAAGGAGCTGCAGGAGACCATGGACGCCAACGTCATGGTCTTCCGCACCGAGCAGACCATCAAGACGGCCGTCGAGAAGATCGCCGAGCTGCGCAAGCGCTACAAGAACGTGTCCATCCAGGACAAGGGCAAGCGCTTCAACACCGACCTGCTGGAGGCCATCGAGCTGGGCAACCTGCTCGACCTGGCCGAGGTCATGGCGGTCTCCGCACTCGCGCGGAAGGAGTCCCGCGGCGGTCACTACCGCGAGGACTACCCCAACCGCGACGACGTCAACTTCATGCGCCACACCATGGCGTACCGCGAGGTCGACGCGGACGGCAGGGATTCGATCCGGCTCGACTACAAGCCGGTCGTGCAGACCCGCTACCAGCCCATGGAGCGTAAGTACTGATGAGCACCGCGATCGAAGACAAGGTGGAGGCCGCGAGCAAGGCCTCCCCCTACATCACGGTCACCTTCCGCGTCCGCCGGTTCAACCCGGAGGTCTCCGCCGAGGCGACCTGGCAGGACTTCGAGGTCGACATCGACCCGAAGGAGCGCGTGCTCGACGGTCTGCACAAGATCAAGTGGGACCTGGACGGTTCGCTGACCTTCCGCCGGTCCTGCGCCCACGGCATCTGCGGCTCCGACGCCATGCGCATCAACGGCCGCAACCGCCTCGCGTGCAAGACCCTGATCAAGGACATCAACCCGGACAAGCCGATCACGGTGGAGCCCATCAAGGGCCTCACGGTCCTGAAGGACCTCGTGGTCGACATGGAGCCCTTCTTCCAGGCGTACCGGGACGTGATGCCGTTCCTGATCACCAAGGGCAACGAGCCGACGCGCGAGCGCCTGCAGTCCGCCGAGGACCGCGAGCGCTTCGACGACACCACCAAGTGCATCCTGTGCGCCGCGTGCACGTCCTCGTGCCCGGTGTTCTGGAACGACGGCCAGTACTTCGGCCCGGCGGCGATCGTCAACGCGCACCGCTTCATCTTCGACTCGCGTGACGAGGCCGGGGAGCAGCGGCTGGAGATCCTGAACGACAAGGACGGCGTCTGGCGCTGCCGGACCACCTTCAACTGCACCGACGCCTGCCCGCGCGGCATCGAGGTGACGAAGGCGATCCAGGAGGTCAAGCGAGCGCTGATCACGCGCCGCTTCTGATCCCCGTCGTA
Source organism: Streptomyces sp. CA-181903 (assembly GCF_050937075.1). Taxonomy (NCBI): domain Bacteria; kingdom Bacillati; phylum Actinomycetota; class Actinomycetes; order Kitasatosporales; family Streptomycetaceae; genus Streptomyces; species Streptomyces sp. CA-181903. Next base: position 4,603,150 of record NZ_JBNJLY010000001.1, on the reverse strand, counting down.
CGTACGAAGGGCCCCGCTCCCCTGCTTGGGAGCGGGGCCCTTCGGCGTTCACCCCGGCCGTTCCAGCTCCGCGATCGTCTCCTCCAGCCAGGCCAGTTCGGCCCGGGAGGTGGCGCGGGCGATGGTGAGGACGCCGCGCCGGAACGGGTCGTCCACGTCCTCGACGCGCAGCGGCCGGTCGCCGTCGTGGAAGAAGCTGCTCGGCTCCCGGAGGAACGCCAGCCGTCGCTGCAGGACGTCGGCCTGCGCCTGCCGGTCCGCCAGGTGGCGGAGGAAGGCGAGGAGCACGAACCAGCGGTTCTCGTCGGTGACGAACGGCTCCTCGGGCCGCCGCAGCCGCTCCAGGAGCGCCCGCCGGCCCTCCTCGGTCAGGCTGAGCACGTGCCGCGGCGCCGCCACCGCCCCCTGCCGCGACTCCCGGACCAGCAGTCCGGCCGCCTCCATGCGCTTGATCGCCGGGTAGAGGGTGCCGTGGCTGATCGCCTTGACGTGACCCGTGAGGCGGGCGATGCGGGTGCGCAGCTCATAGCCGTGCTGGGGTTCCTCGTGGAGGAACCCCAGGATGGCGAGATCCAACAGGCCGGACATGCCGGAGAGCTTAGCCGCGGGGCCGGGGGCCCTTGGGGTCAGGCGTCGACGAAGGTCAGGCTGGTCTCGTCGTACCGCGAGCCGGCGATTGCGTCGGCCGGGGCCGCCGCGTCGATGGCGGCGAGCTCGTCCGCGGAGAGTTCGAGGCCGGCGGCCGCGACGTTCTCCGTCAGGTACTTCTCGCGGCGGGTGCCGGGGATCGGGACGACGTCGTCGCCGCGGTGCTGGACCCAGGCCAGGGCGAGCTGGCCGGCGGTCACGCCGCGGTCGGCGGCCAGCGCCTCCAGCCGCTCGACGATGGCCAGGTTCTTCTCCAGGTTGCCGTCGGCGAAGCGCGGCTGGGTGCGCCGGATGTCCGTCTGCTCCAGCGCGTCCACCGAGGTGTAGCGGCCGGTGAGGAAGCCGCGGCCGAGGGGCGAGAACGGGACGATGCCGACGCCGAGTTCGCGGCAGACGGGCAGCACCTCGGCCTCGATGTCGCGGGTCCAGAGCGACCACTCGCTCTGCAGCGCGGCGATCGGGTGGACGGCGTGCGCCCGGCGGATGGTGTCGGCGCTCGCCTCGGAGAGGCCGAGGTGGCGCACCTTGCCCTCCGCCACCAGCTCGGCCATCGCCCCCACGGTCTCCTCGATGGGCACGTTCCGGTCGACCCGGTGCGCGTAGTAGAGGTCGATGTGGTCGAGGCCGAGCCGGCGCAGCGACGCCTCGCACGCCTGCCGGACGTACGCCGCGTCGCCGCGGATCACGGTGGGCTCGCCCAGCCGGTTGGCGAAGCCGAACTTGGTGGCCACCACGGCCTGTTCGCGCCGGCCCGGAGTGGCGAGGGCCCGGCCGATCAGCTCCTCGTTGTCGCCGCCGCCGTAGAAGTCGGAGGTGTCGAGGAGGGTGACGCCCAGGTCGAGGGCCCGGTGCAGGGTGGCGATCGACTGCTCGTCGTCCGACGCGCCGTACGCGTGGCTCATGCCCATGCAGCCGAGGCCCTGGGCGCCGACCGTGAGTCCGCCGAGTCGTCGGGTGGGAATGCTGGTCATCTCCGGTGCCTCCTGCGGCGTTGTGCTGCGCTGTCGTCCCAGACGTTAGGAGTTCGAGCGCACTCGAAGTCAAGCGCCGCCCGCGGGAAGGCCCGGGGAGCGGTTTCAGTCCGTCGCCGGGTCGGTGAGGAAGCCGTTCATCCCGGCGATGATCTTCCAGCCGTCATTTTCCTTCGAGATGACGTAGAGCGGCGCGCCCTTGTCCCCCTCGACGGCGTCGCCCGCCGGGGAGACCGGTGTCTGGACGACGTTGACGGCGATCACCTCGGGCCGGATGGCGAACATCCGGACGACGTCGTAGCGGACCGGCTGGTCCGGCAGGACGGGGAACACCTTCCGGGACGTCTCGGTGATCTCCTCACGGCCGGTGAGGCGCTTGCCCATGGCGTTGGTCCAGGTGGCGTTCCGCGCGTAGCACGCGGCCAGGGCCGTGGCGTCCTTGGCGTTGAACGCGTCCTGGAGGGAGCGGACGACGTCGCGTACGGCGGCGGCGACGTCGGCGGGGACGACATCGTGGAATTCGCTGGTCGTTGCCATGGTGAATACCGCTTTCCTTGCCTTGTTCCGGGCTCCGGCCCGTCCGGGCCGATGTCCCCCACTCAACAACCTCAACTCCGGTCGAGGTCAAGGCGGTCGGACGGGCGGCGCGGAGGCTTTGATTCCGGGCGCGGGGTCCGGAGGACGGAGGGAACGGGGCCCGGGGAACGGAGGGAAGCGGTCCGCCGCCGGCCGGTGTTCCGTCGGCCGGGGGCGGAGTTCGTCAGGTCGGGACGGGGCCGGCCGGTCCGAGCCGCGGCCGGCCGGTCAGATCCTGTCCAGGCGCCACAGCCGCCACAGCCCCGAACCATCCCTCAGATACTGCGCTCCCGAGATGGATTCCTTGCTCACCACGAACTCCTTCTTCTGCCACAGCGGCAGCAGCGGCACGTCCTCCGCGATGATCTTCTGGATGGTGCGGTAGTCGTCCGTGCTCCCGTCGCGCCGGCCGTTCCGCTGGGCGTCGCGGATCAACTTGTCGATGCGGTCGTTGGAGTAGCCCGAGTAGAGCGTGTTCCCGGTGCCCACCAGCGGGCTGGTGAACGTGTCGGCGTCCGGGTAGTCGGCGACCCATCCCAGGAGGTACGCGTCGTACTCGCCCTTGGCCCGGCCCTGCTGGAACCGCGCCCACTCCACGTGCTCCGTGTCGATCCGGAACAGGCCCGTGGCCTCCAGCTGTTTCTTGATCAGGGCCGTCTCCTCGTCCGTGGAGACGCCCTTGGAATAGGCCAGCTTGAAGCGCACCGGCGTCGTCACGCCCGCCGACCGCAGCAGCCGGCCGGCGGCGTCCGCGTCCGGGCGCGGATAGCGGTCGAAGAAGGACGTCGTATGCCCGAAGAGGCCCTGCGGGATGAGGGAGTAGAGCGGTTCGACCGTCCGGTAGTGGACGTCCCGCGCCACCGCCACCCGGTCCAGGACGGACGCGACCGCGCGACGGACGGCGACGTCCTTCACCGGGGCCTTGCTCTTCAGGTTGAAGGCCAGGAAACGGGTGCTCGCCGAGGCGTTCTCGGTGACCCTGAAGTCGTTGTTCCCGAGGGTGAGTTTGGCGACGTCGGCGGCCGGCAGGTCGCGGGAGGCGACGTCGACGTCCTGCCGCTTCCAGGCGGCCATGAGCTCCTTGGGGCTGCGGAAGTACCGGACGGTGACGGGCTTTCCGGACGTCCGGTTGGCGCCCTTGTAGTGCGGGTTCGGCTTCAACTCCGCCTTGCCGTCGGCCTGGAAGGCCGTCAGTCGGTAGGGGCCGGAGCCGTCCAGTTCGTCGCCCGTCCGCAGCTTGCCGGCCGGATAGGCGCGGCTGTCCACGATCGACCCCACCCCGGACGCAATCTTGGAGGGGAAGGTGGCGTCCGGCGTGCGCAGCCGGAAGGTCACCTTGTCGTTCCCCTCGGTGCTCACCGACTCCAGCGTCTCCAGCAGCACCGCGGGCCCCTGGTCCGACTTGATGCGGAGGATCCGGTCGAAGGAGAACTTGACGTCCTGGGCGGTGAGATCGTGCCCGTTGGCGAACTTCAGCCCGGATCGCAGGACGCAGGTGTAGGTCCGCCGTTCGATGTCCCGGAAACCGCAGCTCTTGGCGGCATCGGGCGTCGGCTTGTCGGTGCCCGGCGTGAACGTCAGCAGCGTCTGGTAGACATTGCCGAAAAGCGACCACGATCCGACGTCGTAGACACCGGCCGGATCCAGCCCGATGGCCGAATCCGTCGTCCCCACGATGATCGGCTTCTCGTCCTCGTCGTCCGACGACAGACTCGAACAGCCGCTCAGCCCCACCGACATCAGCGCCAACGCCGCCACAACGACCTTGCTGCGGCTTCGCCTCCGGACCCCACGCATGGCTGCGCCCCCTTTCCGTGACGCGCCTCACCTAAACACACGAACGCGCGCACGTCCGGGGAATCGGCCAAGTGATCGACTTCCGTGGCCGACAGGCTGTCAGGGGCCGCGCCCGGGGAACCGCTATGAGGTGCGCCGCAACGCCCTGACACCACGCAACCCGATGAGGCCGACGACCGTCCCCAGAAGGAAAGAGGTGACCGCCAGCAGCAGATGCACCCAGAAGTACGCGGTGGGCTCACCCGCGTCGTCGAAGGCGAGCCCGCTCCCGTCCTTCCAGAGATTCTTTGCGAAAGTGATCCAGATGAACCAGCTCCATACGCCGAAGGCGAGCAGGAACCAGGAGACGGGGCGGGAGAGGGACGCGGGGGTGCGAGGGGCTGTCGAGCCGGAGGGATTCACCATGGGTTTCAGTATGCGATCCGCGGCACGCACTGGTCCTATCGGGTCCTCGGCGGAAGCCCGGGCCACCGCTTCGCCCTCGGGGAACGGGCGGAACGGTACGTTCACCGGCGTGCCGATGACGACATCACCGAACGCGACGGGCTCAGCGACGGCCCGCCGCCGTGGCGCGGCCCTGGTGGCCGCCTCCGCCTCGTTCCTGCTCCCCCTGGCCGCCGCCGCGCCGGCGCTCGCGGCCCCGCCCTCCCCGCACGCCCCTTCCTCCAGCCATACCCCGTCCGTCCCCGGGACCCCGAGCACGGTCCCCGGAGGGACGCCGAGCGGGAAGCCGAGCGGGGCCCCGCCGACGGCAAGGGCCGGCCGCCCAGACAGCCCCCGGTGAAGATGTCCGAGGTCGGCGGCGAGCTGCTGGGCAAACCGGGCGTCCAGGTGCTGCCGCAGCCGGGCGCGCCCGAGCTGCCGAAGGACCTCAGCGGGGACGCCTGGCTGATCGCCGACGCCGAGTCCGGCGAGGTGCTGGCGGCGAAGAACGCCCACTGGCGGCTCGCGCCGGCCTCCACGCTGAAGATGCTCTTCGCCGACACCCTGCTGCCCAAGTTCCCGAAGGAGCAGCGGCACAAGGTCCTCCCCGCCGATCTGGAGGGCATGGGCGAGGGCAGCAGCCAGGTCGGGCTGAAGGAGGACTCGACCTACACCGTCGAGGACCTCTGGCTCGGCGTCTTCCTCCGCTCGGGCAACGACGCGGTGCACGTGCTGTCCTCCATGAACGGCGGTGTCCAGCAGACCGTCCGCGACATGCAGGCGCACGCCGAGGAGCTCCAGGCAAACGACACGCACGTCGTCACCCCGGACGGCTACGACGCCGACGGGCAGGTCTCCAGCGCGTACGACCTCACCCTGTTCGCCCGTTCCGGCCTCCAGAAGCCGGACTTCCGGAAGTACTGCTCGACCGCCACCGCCCGGTTCCCCGGCGAGGAGCGGAAGGACGGGAAGCGGGAGACGTTCGGCATCCAGAACACCAACCGGCTGCTCACCGGCCAGGGCGTGCCCTTCTACAAGGGGATCGCGGGGGTGAAGAACGGCTCCACGACCAACGCCGGGAACACCTTCACCGGCGTCGCCCAGCACGGTGACCGCAAGCTCCTGGTGACCGTGATGAACCCGGAGACCAAGGAGCCCAACGAGGTCTACAAGGAGGCGGCGCAGCTGCTGGACTGGGGCTTCGAGGCGACCGGCCACGTCAAGCCCGTCGGGACGCTCGTCGCGCCGCTGAACGCGGCCGGGAAGGACGGCGGGAAGTCCGGGGGCCAGGCCGGTGACAAGGCGCAGGCGTCGGTCGCCGGGTCGTCCGGGTCGGGCGGTGGCGGGATGTGGACGGCCGTGGGCATCACCGGCGCCTCGGTGGTGGCGCTGGCCGCGGCGGCGTACGTGGTGCACCGCCGGTGGCCGCTGCCGGACCTGGCCAAGCGGCGGGGCGGCCGGTCCTGAACCCCGGCGGCGGGCGCCGCCCGGCCTGCCGGCCGGAGGCGCCCGTCACTCGTGCGAGTCCTCCGCCAGCAGGTCCGCGTCGGCCTTGTCGTGCCGGGTGGTGGCCGTCCAGGCGGCGCAGAACAGCAGCAGCTTGGCGATGAAGTTGATCCACAGCAGCAGGGCGATCGGGGTGCCGAACGCGCCGTACATGCTCTTGGCCGCCACGCCGCTCAGATAGCCGCCGAGCACCAGCTTGAGCACCTCCAGGCCGACCGCGCCGAGCAGCGCGGCGGCCAGCAGGGTGCGGGGGCGGGCTGGACGCGGGGCAGCCGGGTCAGGACGTAGAGCAGCAGGAGGAAGTCGGCGAGCGCGGCGGCGCAGAACCCCGCGACGGTCAGCAGGGCGCCGCCGACGCCGGCGGTGGGCAGGCCGGTCTTGTCCGCCGACCAGGTGACGGCCGTCGTGGCGAACGTCGAGCAGCCGAGCGACAGCAGGGTGGTCCCGCCGAAGCCGAGCAGCACCCCCGCGTCCCGCAGCCGCAGCAGGAACGGGTTGCCGGGGCTCTCCTCCAGCTCCCACACGGCCCGCAGGCACTCGCGCAGGGTGCCGATCCAGTTGACGCCGGTGAACAGCAGCAGGGCACCGGCCACGACGCCGACGGTGCCCGCGTTGTCCACCAGCGAGCCGATGTCGAGGGCGCCGGAGATGCCGGGCACCTGCTCGGCGAGCTTCTGCTCCAGGTCCTGTACCTGCTTGTCGCTGAGTATCGCGGCGGCGACGGCCGCGCCCAGGGTGAGCAGCGGGAACAGGGCGACGAAGCTGGTGAAGGTGATCGCCGCGGCGAGCCGCGTCCACTTCACGCGGTCCAGGGTCTCGTACGAGCGCCACGCGTGCGTCCGCATCAGCCGGGCCACGGCGGGCCCGACCACCGGCAGCCGGATCAACCAGTCCATGATCCACGTCTACCCCATGCGGGCGCCGCTCACCGCCCGGAGGGGTGCGCGCCAAGGGCGCACTCCGGTCGATCCGCGCCGCGGGCGCTCAGCGGGAGGCGGCCGGCGGCCGGGACGCGCCCGTCTGGCGGGGCAGGGCGGCCGGGACGGGGCCCGGCCGGCCGAAGGGGTACTCGCGGTCCAGCCGCCAGATGCCGTCGGCCCCCTGCTCGTACAGGGCGAAGCCGTCGATCGTCCAGGCCGCCTCGTAGTCCGCCAGCTCCTCGTAGGCCCGGTCCATGGCCTCCTCGGCGATGCCGTGGGCGACGGTCACGTGCGGGTGGTACGGGAACTGGAGCTCGCGGGCCAGCGGGCCGGCCGCGTCCCGGATCCGCTTCTGCAGCCAGGAGCAGGCGGCGGAGCCCTCCACCACGTTGACGAAGACCACCGGCGAGAGCGGACGGAAGGTGCCCGTCCCGGCCAGCCGCATGGGGAACGGGCGGCCGGCCGCGGCGACCTCGGCGAGGAACGCCTCGATCACGGGGAGCGACGACGCCTCGACCTCGGTGGGCGGGAGGAGGGTGACATGGGTGGGGATGCCGTGCGCGTGGGGGTCCCCGAAGCCCTCGCGGCGCTTCTGGAGGAAGCTGCCGTACGGCTCCGGGACCGCGATCGAAACGCCGAGCGTTACGGTCCCCATCGAGTTCTCCCTCCTGTGCGCCTGTAGGTCCCCGTGGTCAGTGTGGCGGCTGCGCCGCGTTCCCTGCCAGGTGTCCTGGTACCCGGCGCGGGAGGACGGCCGTCCTCCCTGCGCCTTCGGGCCGTCCGGACTTGTCCGGTGTGACGGACTTCTCACGCCCGGTGCCACCCCGTGCCGCCCGATGCCGGAGCGGCTCAGTGCTTGGCGGGCAGGAAGCCCACCTTGTCGTACGCCTGGGCGAGGGTCTCGGCCGCGACGGCGCGTGCCTTCTCGGCGCCCTTGGCCAGGACAGAGTCCAGCGTCTCCGGGTCGTCCAGATATTCCTGTGTACGGGCACGGAACGGTGTCACCCACTCCACCATCACGTCGGCGAGGTCGGTCTTGAGCGCACCGTAGCCCTTGCCCTCGTACTTCTGCTCCAGTTCCGCGATTCCCGTCCCGGTGAGCGTGGAGTAGATCGTGAGCAGGTTGCTGACGCCCGGCTTCTCCTCGGGGTCGAAGCGGATCACCGTGTCGGTGTCGGTGACGGCGCTCTTGATCTTCTTCGCGGAGACCTTGGGCTCGTCGAGCAGGTTGATCAGACCCTTGGCGGTGGACGCCGACTTGCTCATCTTGGCCGTCGGGTCCTGGAGGTCGTAGATCTTCGCCGTCTCGCGGACGATGTGCGCGGCGGGCAGCGTGAACGTGTCGCCGAACCGGCCGTTGAAGCGCTCGGCGAGGTCGCGGGTCAGCTCGATGTGCTGGCGCTGGTCCTCGCCGACCGGGACGGCGTTCGCCTGGTACAGCAGGATGTCGGCGACCTGGAGGACCGGGTACGTGAAGAGGCCGACCGTCGTCCGGTCGGCGCCCTGCTTGGCCGACTTGTCCTTGAACTGGGTCATGCGGGACGCCTCGCCGAAGCCGGTGAGGCAGTTCATCACCCAGCCGAGCTGCGCGTGCTCGGGGACATGGCTCTGGATGAACAGCGTGCAGCGCTCGGGGTCGAGGCCGGCGGCGAGCAGCTGGGCGGCGGCGACGCGGGTGTTGGCGCGCAGCTCCGCGGGGTCCTGCGGGACGGTGATCGCGTGCAGGTCGACGACCATGTAGAACGCGTCGTGCGTCTCCTGCAGGGCCACGTACTGCCGGATGGCACCGAGGTAGTTGCCGAGGTGGAAGGAGCCGGCGGTGGGCTGGATACCGGACAGTGCGCGCGGACGATCAAGGGCCATGCGCACATTCTCTCAGGTACCGGCGCCGACTCGGTCCGGCGGTGGCTGCGTCGGTGTTAGAAAGGCGGACAACCGCATGCCCCGACCCGAACGGAGCACACGTTGAACGCCACCGAACGCAGCATCGCCGCCGCCGAGGCCCACGGCGCGCACAACTACCACCCCCTGCCGGTCGTGGTGGCGACCGCGGAGGGCGCGTGGATGACCGACGTCGAGGGGCGCCGCTACCTCGACATGCTCGCCGGATACTCGGCGCTCAATTTCGGCCACGGCAACCGCCGTCTCCTCGACGCCGCCAAGGCACAGCTCGAACGGGTGACGCTCACGTCCCGGGCGTTCCACCACGACCGGTACGCCGAGTTCTGTACCGAGCTCGCCGCGCTCTGCGGCAAGGACATGGTGCTGCCGATGAACACCGGCGCGGAGGCGATCGAGACCGCCATCAAGACGGCGCGGAAGTGGGGGTACCGGGTCAAGGGCGTGCCGGACGGCCGGGCGAAGATCATCGTGGCCGACAACAACTTCCACGGCCGCACCACCACCATCGTCAGCTTCTCCACCGACCCCGAGGCCCGCGCCGACTACGGCCCCTACACCCCCGGCTTCGAGATCGTGCCCTACGGCGACCTGGCCGCCCTGGAGGCGGCCATCGACGAGGACACCGTGGCGGTGCTCCTGGAACCGATCCAGGGCGAGGCGGGCGTCCTCGTCCCGCCGCCCGGCTACCTGCCCGGGGTACGGCGGCTGACCACCGAGCGGAACGTGCTCTTCATCGCCGACGAGATCCAGTCCGCCCTCGGGCGCACCGGCCACACCTTCGCCTGCGACCACGAGGACGTCGTGCCCGACATGTACGTCCTGGGCAAGGCCCTCGGCGGCGGCGTCGTACCCGTCTCCGCCGTCGCCGCCGACCGCGACGTCCTCGGCGTCTTCCGCCCCGGCGAACACGGCTCCACCTTCGGCGGCAACCCGCTCGCCTGCGCCGTCGCCCTGGAGGTGATCGCCATCCTCAAGACGGGTGAATACCAGGAGCGCGCCACCCGCCTCGGCGAACACCTCCACCACGAGCTCGGACTCCTCGTCGGCACGGGCGCGGTGCAGTCGGTCCGCGGGCGGGGACTCTGGGCCGGCGTCGACATCGCCCCGTCGCTGGGAACGGGCCGGGAGGTGTCCGAGCGGCTCATGGAACGGGGGGTACTGGTGAAGGACACCCACGGGTCGACGATCCGGATCGCGCCGCCGCTGGTGATCTCCAAGGAGGATCTGGACTGGGGACTGGAGCAGTTGCGAGCGGTGCTGGTGGGCTGACGGCGGGGGGTGGTGTGCCCCGGCCCCACCCCTTCGCCGCTTCCTGGGGCCGCGCCCCAGACCCCCCAGACGGGCTGAAATGTGTGCCCGGGCGCGCCACCAGCCCGGCCGGCGTTTGAGGCCACGCGGCGCAGCCGCGTTCAGGGGGCTGACGGGGGCCCGCCCCCGTCAGAAACGGGAGGGGCGGGGCTGGGGAGGATCACGTGCGGCAGGAAGCGCGCGTAGCCGTCCGTGACCAGGCCGGAGGACTCCCGTATGCCGAGCCCCGCCGGCTCGTCCTCGACCACCCACGTGCCCAGCACCACGTGGTTCCCGTCGAACGACGGTAGGGGCGCCAGCTCCTGGTAGCAGCAGGGCTCGTCCCGGAGGGCTGGGGCCGCGTCGCTCGGCGGGTGGATGGAGACCCCCGCGCCCTCGCGCCCGAGCAGCGGCTTCGCGACGTAGCCCGTCGTGCGGGCGAGGTCCCGTGGGCCGTCCAGGTACGCCGGGAGGAGGTTCGGGTGGCCGGGGTACAGCTCCCACAGCACGGCCAGCAGCGCCTTGTTGGACAGCAGCATCTTCCACGCCGGCTCGATCCACAGCGTGGACCCCGTGCCGCCGCCGTTGTCGAGGGTGTCCAGGACGTGGGGGCCAAAGTCGTCGGAGACCAGCCATTCCCAGGGGTAGAGCTTGAAGCAGGCGCGGAGGAAGCCGTAGCGCTCGTCGACGAAGCGGTGGGATATGCGGTCCCAGCCGATGTTCTCCATGGAGATGGCACGGGTCTCCAGGCCGGCCTGGGCGGCGGTCTCGCGGAGGTAGGCGACGGTCATCAGGTCCTCGCCGATCTCGTCGCCGGCGGAGTGGGCGAAGTGGACCGGCGTGCCGGGCGGGAGCAGGGCGGACTGCCGGCGCCAGGCGTCGACGAGGCGTTCGTGCAGGGAGTTCCACTGGTCGGCGTCCGGAACGCCGGCGAAGCGCTCCTCCATCCAGAACCACTGCGGGCTCGCGGCCTCCACCAGGGAGGTGGGGGTGTCGGCGTTGTACTCCAGCAGCTTGGCGGGGCCGGTTCCGTCGTAATGGAGGTCGAAACGGCCGTAGAGGGAAGGGAGTTCATCCCTGCGGTGCCAGGATTCGGTTATCAGGGCGGTCAGCCGGGGTCGGTGATGCCCAGGTCGGTGAAGCGGCCGGTGTCCACGATGTGTGCGGCGGCGGCCAGGCACATGGTGTGCAGCTCGGTGACGGTCTCCTCCAGCGCCTCGATCTCGGGCAGGGTGAAGGAGTAGTAGGCGCTCTCGTCCCAGTACGGGCGGAGCTCGCCGTCGGAGTGGCGGGTCAGCGGGTAGATCAGGCCCTGTTCCTCGACGGTCTCCTGCCAGCCGGGGCGCGGGGTGGTGCGGTGGCGGCGCACGGCGGTCACCCGCCTCCGGAGCCGGAACAGCCGAAGCCGCCGCGGTCGACGGCCTGGCTCTTGCTGAACGTACCGCTGTCGGCGTAGCCGTTGGACTTGCGGTCGGCGCCGTAGTACCAGCGGCCCGAGGACGTGCCGGATCTGCCGGACGCGCCGGACGAGCCCGATGACGAACCCGCCGAGCCCGATGACGTCGTGTTCTTGCACGCCTTCGAGTCCAGCACCCGGTAGCCGCGCGCCATGTCGTAACTGTTCGGATCGACACAGCGTTTGTCCGGTTCGGACCCGCACGAGGTGAGGGCCGCGGCGAGGACGCCCATGCTGCCCAGGACAACCGTGCTGGACCGGAGTCGGCGCCGTGAGGCGTTCTGTCCCATTCTTCTTCCCCCGTCGTACAACCGTGTGTTCGGCTGTCTGTTCCACGATAGACCCGGGCACTGACAACGCCCCGGGCTCCCTCAGTCCGCCGGCGGCAGCGACCTCAGCAGGGCCTCCAGGACGCCGGGGAACGTGTGGTCGGCCGGGGTCCCGTAGGCGACGATCACGCCGTCGGGGCCGCCGGGCGGGAGGGCCGGCGCGGCGGCGTGCCGGTAGCGGCTCAGCCCCTCCAGGGCCAGCCCCTGCCAGTGCGCGGCTTGGAGGGTGGACTGTTCGGTTCCGGGCGGGAGTTCGAGGACGACGTGCAGGCCGGCCGCGATGCCGGTGACCCGGATGTGCGGGGCGTGCTCGGCGAGCGCGGCGACGAGCCGGTCGCGGCGGCGCCGGTAGCGCAGCCGCATCGAGCGGACGTGCCGGTCGTACGCGCCGGAGGTGATGAACTCGGCGAGCGTCAGCTGTTCCAGGGTGCCCGTGCGCCACTCCCCCGTCGTCGCCTTGGCCCGCGCCACCTCGGCGGCCAGGTCCTCCGGCAGCGCCATCCAGGACAGCCGCAGGGCGGGCGACAGCGACTTGCTCGTGGTGCCGCAGTAGACGACGCGGTCCGGGGCCAGCCCCTGGAGGGCGCCGACCTGCCGTCCGTCGTACCGGAACTCGCCGTCGTAGTCGTCCTCCACGACCAGACCGCCGGTGCGCCCGGCCCATTCGACGACGGCGGTCCGGCGGTCGGGGTGGAGGGGGACGCCGGTAGGGAACTGGTGGGCGGGGGTGAGGAGGACCGCGCCGACGTCCCGCCGCCCGTCCAGCACGGTGACGTCGGCGCCCCGGCCGTCGACCGGAAGCGGCACCTGGCGCAGGCCCGCCCGGGTGAACACGTCGTGGTGCTGCCAGAAACCGTACGACTCGACCGCCGCGGCGAGCGTCCCCCGCCGCCGCAGGACGCCCCCGAGGAGGGCGAGGCCCTGCATGAAGCCCCCGCAGATGATGATCCGTTCGGGGTCGGTGCGTACGCCTCGGGCCCGCGCGAGGTAGTCGGCGAGGGCGGTGCGCAGTTCGACGCGGCCGCGTACGTCGCCGTACCCGAACGCCTCGTTGGGTGCGGCGGTGAGCGCGCGGCGGGCCGCCGCGGCCCAGGCGGTGCGCGGGAAGGAGGCGATGTCCGCGGTGCCGGTGCGCAGGTCGTGCAGGGGCGCGCGGGCGGCCGTACGGGCCCCCCGGCGGACGCGGACCGGCCCGCCGCCGTGGACCGGACGGGGGAAGCGGCCCGGCCGGGAGCGGCCGGCCGCACGGCGGGCGACTGGGCCACTCGGGTGCCCGAGCCCTGCCGGGCGGTGAGCCAGCCCTCGGCCACCAGCTCGCCGTACGCCTCGGCGACGGTATTGCGGGCCATGCCGAGGTCGCCCGCGAGGGAGCGGGAGGACGGCAGCCGGGTGCCGGGGGCGAGCCGTCCGGAGCGCACGGCGTCCCGCAGCGCCCTGACCAGCGCGGCACGCACTCCGCCCGGCCCGGAGAGGTCGAGGTGCAGGTCGGCCCCGGAGGCTCTCCCTCGGCGTTCGGAGGCGGCCGAGGTCCCGGAAGGCGTGCCCGAAGCCGCATCGGAAGCCGAATCCGAAGCAAGATCCGAAGCCGAACCCGAAGCCGGATCCGCATCCGGAGCCACGTCCGAAGCCCCCGAAGTGGCCCATGTTTTCTCCATGGAAGTGGACCATACCCGTGGGCTGCCCCGGCCGTAGGGTCGGTGTCATGACGGAGAACACGAAGAACACCGCACCCACCGGCACCCACCAGCACGGCCCGCGGATGGAGTACGCGCAGGCCGCCCCCAACGTCTACAAGGCGATGTACGCCCTGGAGCGGGCCGCAATCGAGGGCTTGGACCACACCCTCGTCGAACTGGTCAAGATCCGTGCCTCGCAGCTCAACCACTGCGCGTTCTGCCTCGACATGCACACCAAGGACGCCCGGAAGGCCGGCGAGTCCGAGGACCGCATCTACCTGCTGAGCGCCTGGCGGGAGGCGACCGGCTACTACACCGAGAAGGAGCAGGCCGCGCTCGCCCTCACCGAGGCCGTCACCGTGATCACCGACGGATTCGTGCCGGACGAGGTCTGGGACGAGGCCGCCGACATCTTCGACGAGAAGGAACTGGCCCAGCTCATCGCCGTGATCGTCGCGATCAACGCGTGGAACCGCTTCGCCGTGACCACCCGCGCCGTGCCCGGCACCTACCAGGCCCGTTGATGACGGCCGCGGCGTTCCGCGCCCTGCACCACGGCCGGCCGGCCGGTGATCCGCTGGTGCTGGCCGGCCCGTGGGACGCGGGCAGCGCCCGCGCCTTCGCCGACGCCGGCTTCGCCGCGCTGGCCACACCCAGCGCGGCGGTGGCCGCCTCGCTGGGCGTGGCGGACGGTGACGTTCCGCCGGCGGAGATGTTCGCGGCCGTCGCCCGCGTCGTACGGGCGGTCGACGTGCCCGTCTCCGCCGACCTGGAGGACGGCTACGGGCTCGCGCCCCGGGAACTGGTCGAACGCCTCCTGGAGACCGGTGCGGTCGGCTGCAACCTGGAGGACACCGACCGGGCCACCGGGCGACTCGTGGACCCGCGCGAGCAGGCCGACCGGCTGGCGGCCGTCCGCGCGGAGGCCGGGAACGCCCTGTTCCTCAACGCCCGGATCGACAGCTATCTGCGCGGCGCCTCCGACGAGGACGCGCGGGAGCGGGCCCGGCTGTACGCGGCCGCGGGCGCGGACTGCGTCTACCCGATCACGGCCCCCGAGGAGGCGCTCGCCGGGATCGCCGCGGCGGCCGGCGTCCCGGTCAACGCCCTTTCCGCGCCGGACGCTTCGGCCGTCCGGCGGCTCGGACCGCTGGGCGCCGGGCGGATCACGTTCGGCAAGGGGATGTACGTGCGCGCGATGGCGGCGGCGGGTGACGTGGCTGCCGGGTTGCGGTTGGCGTGAGGCGTTCCGGCGGGGAGGCGTTCCCGCCGGGGAGGCATTCCCGCCGGGGAGGCGTTGCCGTCGGGGAGGCATTCCCGCCGGGGAGGCGTTCCCCGGTGGAGACGCGTTCCCGCCGGGGAGGCGTACCCGGCAGGGAGGCATTCCCCGGTGGAGACGCGTTCCCGGCGGGGAGGCGTACCCGGCGGGGAGGCGTACCCGGCAGGGAGGCGTACCCGGCAGGGAGACGTTCCTGGCGGAGACGCATTCCCGACGGAGACGCGTTCCCGGTGAGGAGGCGTTCCTCGCCGGGCCTGCCGGCCGGGCCCCAAATCACCGCCCTCCCAAGGCGGTTACCGTGACCTGATGCACCTGATACCCGAAGCCTTCGCCCAGTCCACCACCGGCCGGGAAGGCGACGCCGGGCGCGCCTGGCTCGGCCGGCTGCCCGGCATCGTCGAGGAGCTGCTCGGGCGGTGGCACTGCGTCCGGGACGGGTCCGTCGTCCACGGGCAGGTCGGCGTCGTCGTCCCCGTCCGGCGGGCCGACAGCGCGCCCGCCGTGCTGAAGGTGTCGTTCCCGCACCCCGGGAACGTCCACGAGCCCGACGCCTTCGCCGTCTGGGCCGGACGCGGCGCCGTCCGTCTCCTCGAACGCGACGACGCGCGGTTCGCGATGCTGCTGGAGCGGGCGGGCTCCGACTCGCTCGCCGAACTCCCGGACGCCGAGGAGGCCATGGCCGCCGCCGGCCGGCTCGCCCGGCGCCTGGCCGTCCCCGCGCCGCCCGGCCTGCCGCGGCTGCGCGAGCGGGCCGGGACGTGGGAGGCGGAACTCCGCGCGGCAGCCGCGCGCGGGCCGCTGCCGGACGCCGTGCTCGGGGCGGCGCTCGCCACCGTCCGCGAGCTGGCTCCCGACCAGCCGGACACGCTCCTCCACGGCGATCTGCACGCCGCCAACGTGCTGCGCGGTGAGCGTGAGCCGTGGCTCGCCATCGATCCGAAGGGCTTCGTCGGCGACCCGGCCTACGACGCGTTCACCCTCCTGCGGAGCCGGGCCGTCGACCTGCTCGCCGCCCCGGACCTGGGCGCGGCGCTGCTCCGCCGCCTCGCGGTGTTCGCCGAGGCGGCGGAGCTGGACCGTGGAAGGACGGTCAGGTGGGCGCAGTTGCGCTGTGTCCAGGCCGCGTTGTGGGGGCGCGACCACGGTGACCCGGAGTGGCTCGTGGGGATGTACGACCACGCGGCCGGGCTGCTCACCGCGGGAATCAGCTGAGGTCTACAGCCACTTCTTCCACACCTCCGGGTGTGCCTTGACCCACTTCGCCGCCGCCTTGTCGGCCGGCAGCTTGTCCTCGGCCATCAGCTGGGCGACCTCGTTCTGGTCCTGCTTCGTCCAGTGGAACTTCTTGAGGAAGCGGGCCGCGTCGCCACCCTTGCGGGCGAAGTCGGCGTTGAGGAACTTCTTCAGCGGGGTGGTCGGGTAGGCGCAGTCGACGGAGTCGGGGTCCTTGTCGCCCTTCGCCGCGCAGGCGTCCGAGTACGGCGGAAGCTTGACCTCCACCATCGGCACCTCGTTGAACAGCCACTGCGGCTCGTACCAGTACGTCAGGAACGGCTTGCGGTCCTTGGCGAACTGCTTGATCTGGGTGATCTGCGCCGCCTCGGAGCCGGCGAAGACGACCTGGTAGTCGAGCTTGAGGTTGTCCACCAGCGCCTTGTCGTGGGTGACGTACGACGGCGAGCCGTCGAGGAGCTGGCCCTTGCCGCGGCTCTCCGGGGTGCGGAGCTGCGAGGCGTACTTGTTGAGGTTCCGCCAGTCGGTGACGTCGGGGTGGGCGTCGGCGAAGTACTTGGGGACCCACCAGCCGATGTGGCCGGTGACCCCCAGGTCGCCGCCGTCCGCGACGGTCTTCTTGTCGCTGACGTACCGCTTCTCCTGCTCGGGGTGGCCCCAGTCCTCCATGATGGCGTCCACCCGGCCCTGGCTGAGCGCGTCCCAGGCGGGGACCTCGTCGACCTGGACGGTGTCGACGCGGTAGCCGAGCTCGTGTTCCAGCAGGTACTGGGCGACGGCCGTGTTGGCGCGGGCGCCGACCCAGGACTGCACGGAGAGCGTCACGGACTTCGTACCGGCCGCGTTGGCGTACGGCGAGCCCTGCTTGGTCATGTCGGCCGCGCCGCAGCCGGTCAGCGTAAGGAGGCCGAGGGCCGCCGCCCCCGCGATCCACTTACCGCGCATCGCGCGCTCCCTTCGTCGGCTGGGTGACCCGGTCGAGCATCAGGCCCAGGCAGGCGATCGAGGCGCCGGCGACGAGGCCGGTGGCCAGGTCGCCGCGGGCGAGGCCGAAGACCACCTCGTAGCCGAGGCCGCCGCCGCCCACCAGGGCGCCGATGATGACCACGGACAGCACGAGCACCACGGCCTGGTTGACGGCGAGCAGCAGTTCGTTGCGGGCCAGCGGGAACTGGACCTGGAGCAGCTGCTGCCGGCCGGTGGCGCCCATGGACGTCGACGACTCCATGGCCCGCGGGTCGGCCTGCCGCAGCCCCTCGCCCGCGATGCGGATGACGGCGGGCAGCGCGTAGACGACGGCCGCCGCGGCGGCGGGGGCCCGGCCCACGCCGAACAGCGCGACCACCGGGATGAGGTAGACGAACTGCGGCATGGTCTGGAACACGTCCAGCACCGGCCGCAGCAGCCGTTCGGTCCGCCGGCTGCGGGCCACCGCCACGGCGACGGCGAAGCCGAGGACGAGCGTCACGGCCACGGCGGCGAGCACCTGCGACAGGGTGTCCATGGCGCTGTCCCAGCGGCCGAGCACGCCGATCGCGGAGAGCGACAGGACGGCCGTCAGGGTGGTGCGCCAGGTGCCGATGGACCAGGCCAGGGCGGCGACCAGCAGCACGGCGCCCCACCAGGGCAGCGCCTGGAGGCCGTCGCGCAGCGGGTCGAGGACCCAGCCGGTGTAGTGGGCCGCCCAGTCGGCGGTGCCGCCGATGCCCGGGATGCCCGAGTAGAGGTGGTCGACCATCCAGTCCTTCGCCCGGTTGACGGGCTCGGTGACGGCGACCGTCCAGCCGCGCGGCCAGTCGTGCGAGCGGGTCAGGGCGAAGCCGGCGACCAGCGCCGCGGCGAGCGCCCAGCCGACCGCGGGGTGGCCCCGGCGGACGGGGGTGCCGTCGGAGCCTCCCGAGGTGGTCCGGTCGAGGACGATCGCCAGCAGCACGATCGGGATGCCGGCGGCCAGCGCGGCGCCCACGTCGACGGTGGAGAGCGCCTGGTAGACGCGGTCGCCGAGGCCGTCCGCGCCGATGACGGACGCGATGACGGCCATGGACAGCGCCATCATGATCGTCTGGTTCAGGCCCAGCAGCAGCTGCTTGCGGGCCATCGGCAGGCGTGCCGTGACCAGCCGCTGCCAGCCGGTGGCGCCGAGGGACTCCACGGCCTCCATGACGCCGGCGTCGGTGGAGCGCAGGCCGAGCGCGGTGAGCCGGGCCATCGGCGGCGCCGCGTAGACGACGGTGGCGAGGACCGCGGGGGCCACGCCGATGCCGAAGACGAGGACGACGGGCAGCAGATAGGCGAAGGCGGGCAGCGCCTGCATGGTGTCCAGGACGGGCCGCAGCACCCGGAACGTCCGGTCGGACAGCCCGGCCGCGAGGCCGAGGAGCGCGCCGACGAGGACGGACGCGGCGACGGCGACGGCCATCAGCGCGAGCGTCCGCATCGTCGGCACCCACATGTCCAGCAGGCCGCAGACGGCGAACGACGCCACGGCCGTCACGGCGGCCCGGACGCCCGCGGCGCGCCAGGCCACGAGCGCGGCACCGGCCGTCACACCGGCCCAGCCGAGGGCGAGCAGCACGACGTAGACGAGGTGCACGGCGCCGATGATGACGTTGCTGATGTGGCCGAAGAAGTACAGGAACAGCCAGTGGCTGTCACGGTTGTCCACGATCCAGTCGCCGGCCGAGCGCAGCGGCTCGTCCAGCGAGACGGTCAGCGCGTGCGGCCAGCCGCCGCTCCCCCACACCGCGTGGGCGAAGGGGGCGAGGACCAGCCCGGCCACGGCCAGGGCCAGGACCTTGCGGGCGGCCGGACGGCGGAGGAGCGCCCGGAACCGGGCGGTGTCCGGGGCCGTGGCGAGGGTGGGGGTGGTGCTGGTGGTGCTCATGCGGCCGCTTTCTCCAGGCGTCCGCCGCGCTGTGGACCGTCCAGTCCCGCGACGACGTTCAGGAGGCACTTGAAGTCGACGATCCCCACACAGCGGCCGCCGTCCAGGACGCGGGCCGGCTTGCCGTCGCGGGCGACGACGTCGATGGCCTCGGCCACGGTCGTACCGGCCGTCACGGTGGGGCTGTCCCCGCGCGCCTCGCCGAGGGTGGCGGGGCGCATGGCGCGCCGGACGGTGAGGACCTGCTCACGGGGGACGTCCTGGACGAAGTCGCGGACGTAGTCGTCGGCCGGGGAACCGACGATCTCCTCCGGGGTGCCGCACTGCACGACCCGGCCGCCGCGCATCAGCGCGATCCGGTCGCCGATGCGGAGCGCCTCGGAGAGGTCGTGGGTGATGAAGACCATGGTCCGGCCCTCGTCCCGGTGCAGCCGGACGACCTCCTCCTGCATGTCGCGGCGGATCAGCGGGTCGAGGGCGCTGAACGGCTCGTCGAACAGCAGGACTTCGGGGTCGGCGGCGAGGGCGCGGGCCAGGCCGACGCGCTGCTGCTGGCCGCCGGAGAGCTGGCCGGGGCGGCGGGCCTCCATGCCGGCCAGGCCGACCTTGTCGACCATCTCGGCGGCGCGGGCCCGGCGTTCGGCCTTGGCCATGCCCTGGATCTCCAGGCCGTAGGCGACGTTGTCGAGCACGGTGCGGTGCGGCAGCAGGCCGAAGTGCTGGAAGACCATGGCGGCACGGTGCCGGCGCAGTTCGCGCAGGGCGTTCTTGTCCATGGAGCGGACGTCCTCGCCGTCGATGGCGATGCTGCCGCTGGTGGGCTCGATGAGGCGGGTGAGGCACCGGACGAGCGTGGACTTGCCGGAGCCGGAGAGGCCCATGACGACGAAGACCTCACCCGGCCGGACGTCGAACGACACGTCGCGGACGGCGACCGTGCAGCCGGCCTTCTCGCGCAGTTCCTCGGGGGTGAGGTCGGCCAGGTCGCTGCCCGGGACGCGGTCGGGGCGGTGGCCGAAGACCTTCCACAGGTTGCGGACGGAGAAGACGGGGGCGGCGGTGCCGCCGTGGTCGGGGGCGCGGTCGGCGGCCGTGGCGTGGCCGGGCTCGGGGGCACGGTCGGCGGTGGTGGCGTGGCCGGCGGCAGTGGCGCGGTCGGCGGCAGTGGCCGGGGCGGTGCGGGCGGACTCGCCGCCGGGGTTCGTCGCGGGCTCGGCGGCGGGGTTCCCGGCCGGCTCGGCCGCGGCGTTCGTCCCGGCCGGCTCGGCGGCGCGACGGGCCACCGACTCGGCGGCGCGACGGGCCCCCGACTCGGCGGTGGGCGTCCGCCCGGCCGAAGTGGCTTCGCGGCGGGTGGACTTGGCGGCGGCGGTCCGCGAGGAACCGGCGTCGGGCGTACGGTCGACGGTGTCGGCTCCGCTCACTGGCCGTCACCCCTCTCGGTCGGGCCCGACACAAGCAGTTCCGCGCACTTCTCCCCCACCATCAGCACGCCGATCATCGGGTTGACCGCCGTCATCGTCGGGAAGACCGACGCGTCGGCGATCCGCACGCCCTCCAGGCCGCGGATCCGCAGCTCGGGGTCGACGACGGCCTGGTCGTCGGTCACCGCGCCCATCCGGCAGGTGCCGGCCGGGTGGTAGACGGTGTGCGCGACCTTGCGCGCGTACTCGCTGATCTCCTCGTCGGAGGTGACCTCCGGACCGGGGCACACCTCGCGCTTGAGCCAGCCGGCCAGCGGTTCGGTCTTCGCTATCTCACGGGCGAGGCGGATGCCGTCGACGAGCGTGCGCGCGTCGTAGTCCTCCTCGTCGGTGAAGTACCGGAAGTCCAGGGCCGGCTTGACCTCGGGGTCGGCGCTGGTGAGGTAGAGGCGGCCGCGGCTGCGCGGCTTGGGGATGTTGGGCGTCATCGACACGCCGTGCGCGGGCTTCTCGTAGCCCAGCCGCTCGGGGTTGTCGGTGAACGGGATCTGGTAGAAGTGGAACATCAGGTCCGGCCCGTCGGAGTCCGGGTCGCGGCGGACGAAGAGGCCCGCGTCGGAGTCCATCGCCGAGTTCTCGGGGATCGGCCCGTTCGTCTCCCAGACGATCACCGACTCGGGGTGGTCGAGCAGGTTCTCGCCGACGCCCGGCAGGTCGTGGACCACCGGGATGCCCAGCGCCTCCAGATCCGCCTTGGGACCGACGCCGGAGTGCATCAGCAGCCGGGGGGTGTCGACCGCGCCGGCGCAGAGGATCACCTCGCGGCCGGCCTCGACCAGCAGTTCCCGCCCGTCCTTGGTGCGGGCGCGGACGCCGGTGGCCCGGGTGCCGTCCAGCTCCAGCTTGTGCGCCCAGGTCTCCAGCAGGATGCGGAGGTTGGGACGGTCGCCGGCCTCGATGTGGGGGTGGAGGTAGGCGACGGACGCGGAGGAACGCTTGTTGTTCTCGGGGTGGTACGCGAGGTCGAAGAAGCCGACGCCCTCGTGGAACGGCTCCTTGTTGAAGCCCTCCACGCGCGGCACGTCGGCGGCCTCCTGCGCGGCCTCGACGAAGTCGCGGGCGATGGCGTTCCGGTCCTTCTCGTCGACCGGGACGATGTTGTTCCGCAACCGCTCGAAGTACGGGTCCATGGACGCCCAGTCCCAGCCCTCGGCACCGGCGGCGGCCCACTCGTCCCAGTCGCCGGGCAGCGGCTTGAAGGAGATCAGGGTGTTGTGCGAGGAGCACCCGCCGAGCACACGGGCGCGGCTGTGCCGGATGTGCGAATTGCCGCGCGGCTGCTCGACGGTGGGGTAGTCGTAGTCGAGCTCGCCGCCGAGCAGACCGAGCCAGCGGCGCAGGGTGAGGACGTCGGGGCGGTCGATGTCCGTGGGACCGCCCTCGATGACGACGACGCTCGTGCCGGGGTCCTCGACGAGGCGGGACGCGATGACCGAGCCGGCGGTTCCGCCGCCGACGACGACGTAGTCAGCCGTGATCTTCTCAACTGCGGGGGGCATACGGGAGTGCTCCTCTGGGGTGGAGTTGTCGCGGAAGGTACTGCGCTGGGTCGTGCTGTTGTGCGTGGCTTGAGAGGGGGTGGGGAGTGAAGGACGGGTGGGCCGAACGTCGGGGCAGGCGGCCGGCCGGACGTACCGGGGTGTGACGGGCCGGGCCCGCGCTCCGGTGGTGGTGCGTTCCGTCGCGCGGGGCCGGTGCCCTGCCTTGCGGGCGTCCCGCCTTTCCGGGGTCCTGCCTCGCCGATGTCCTGCCTCGCCGGTGTCCTGCCTCGCCGGTGTCCTGCTTGGCCGGCGTCCGGGTGCGTACGCCGCGGGGTGTGGCGGCGGTACGGTCCCGGACTCCCTTCGGTCACGACGTGCGTGGGGCCGGGTCAGCCGGCGAACCAGCGCACGGGCGTGGGGGCGAGGTTCTGGTAGATGTGCTTGGCCTCCCGGTACTCGGCGAGTCCGGAGGGCCCCAGCTCGCGGCCGGTGCCGGACTTGCCGAAGCCGCCCCACTCCGCCTGCGGCAGGTAGGGGTGGTAGTCGTTGATCCACACCGTGCCGTGCCGCAGCCGGCCGGCGACCCGGCGGGCGCGGCCCGCGTCCCGGGTCCAGACGGCGCCGGCGAGCCCGTACTCGGTGTCGTTGGCGAGCGCGACGGCCTCGTCCTCGGTGCGGAAGGTCTCGACGGTGAGGATGGGGCCGAAGGTCTCCTCGCGGACGACCTTCATGCCGCGCGTGCAGCGGTCGAGGACGGTCGGCTCGTAGAAGTAGCCGGTGGCGGGCCGGACGTCGCTGGGCTCGGGGCGGGCGCCGCCGCAGCGCAGGACCGCGCCCTCGGCGAGCGCGGAGGCGACGTACGCCTCGGTCTTCTCCAACTGCGCGGCGGAGACGAGCGGTCCGCACTCGACACCCGGCTCGGTGCCGCGGCCGAGGCGGATCCGCTCGGCGCGGCGGGCGAGTTCGGCGACGAAGCGCTCGCGGACGGACGCCTCGATGATCAGCCGGGAGCCGGCCGAGCAAACCTGGCCGCTGTGGATGAAGGCGGCGTTGAGCGCCTGGTCGACGGCGGTGTCGAAGCCCTCGTCGGTGGCGCAGGCGTCGGCGAAGACGACGTTGGGGTTCTTGCCGCCGAGTTCGAGCGCGACCTTCTTCACCGTGGGAGCGGCGGCGCGCATCACGCGGGTGCCGCTGGCCAGGCCGCCGGTGAAGGAGACCAGGTCGACGTCGGGGTGCTCGGACAACCGGGCACCGACCGGGTCGCCCGCGCCGGTGACGATGTTGGCGGCGCCGGCGGGCAGTCCTGCCTCGGCGAGGAGACGGACCAGGTGCACGGTCGAGAGCGGCGTGACCTCACTGGGCTTGATCACGAAGGTGTTGCCCGCGGCCAGCGCCGGCGCGATCTTCCAACTGGCCTGGAGCAGCGGGTAGTTCCACGGCGTGATCAGCGCGCAGACGCCGACCGGCTCGTGCACGACCACGCTGTGCACCTCGGGGCTGCCCGCGTCGACGACCCGGCCGCCGCTCTCGTTCACCACGAGGTCGGCGAAGTACCGGAAGGCGTTGGTGACGTCGTCGACGTCGACCCGGCCCTCCTCCAGCGTCTTGCCGGTGTCGCGGCTCTCGATGAGCGCGATCTCTTCGCGGTCCCGCTGGAGCAGGTCCGCGACGCGGCGCAGCAGCGCGGCACGCTCGGCGACGGGGGTTCCCGGCCAGGGGCCCTCGTCGAACGCGGCCCGGGCGGCGGCCACGGCGGCGTCCGTGTCCTCCGTCCCCCTTCGGAGACCACGGCGAGGACCTTGGCGTCGGCAGGGTCGAGCACCTCCCGCTGAGCGCCGGAGGCGGCGGCACGCCACCTCCCGTTCACGTGGATCGTCTCGACTGCCGACATGTTCTTCCTCTGCTTCCGGTCTTCGTGCGGTGCCGCCGACGGCCGGAGCGAGGAGCTCGCCGGAGAGCACAGAGCTCGGCCGTCAACGGGCCGCGCCTAACCGAATGCGGGGCACCCATGCCTCCTTTTACCCATAGAGTGACCTAAGTCACTGGAATCACCTCCGTTTCGTCGGGTGGTCCGGTGGTCCGGTAGGCGGCATCCGCGGGCGGGCGGGCAGGCGAGCGAGCAGGCGGGCGGCCGGTCATCGCCTCCTGGGTCCTCCCGGGCCGGGAGGCGCTGCCCTGGGAACCGGGCAGCGGGGACCGGCCGCCCGGAGGAGGACAGGGCAGCGCCCACGACGGCGCCCCGACGGACGGTCTTCGTCGGCCTGCGCAGCGTCGCCGGCTTCGGCGGCCCGCGCCGCGTCGCCGGTCCGCTCCGGAGCCGCTCGCCCTCACCGGTCCGCGGTCTCGCGTTCGGGCTCGGCCGGGGCCGGGCGTCGTGCGAGGACGGCCGTCACCGCCCAGACGGCCGCGAGCAAGGCCCAGCACGCCCACATCGACGGACCGGCGAGCACGGTCACGGCGATCACGGTGGCCGCGCACAGTACGGCGACCGCCACGGGCGCGCCGGGGCCGGCGAGCTTCGCGTACGAGGCCGCCCCCAGGCCGTAGAGCACGAAGTAGATGCCTCCGGACAGCACGAAGAGGAGTCGGAACGACATGACGCCCGTCGAGCCCAGCAGCGCGATCAGGGTCAGTACGGCACCGGCCGCCAGCACGGACGTCACCGGGTTGCCGTCCCGGTCGCGTATTCGGGCCAGCGGGCCGGGCAGGTAGCCGTCGCGCGCCATGCCGTAGACCAGCCGGGACAGCGCCAGCACGGAGGCGCACACGTTCGCGGCGATGGCGGCGACGACCAGCGCCAGTGTCACCGGCCGGCCGAGATCACCGAGTGAGCGCTCCGCCAGCCGCAGCAGCGGGGCCTCCCCCAGGGCCTTGTCCCCCGGGTCCACCGCGCTGAACAGACCCAGCAGCACCAGCCCGTACAGAGCCACCACGATCACGTAGGAGGCGGCGAAGATGCGCGGGATGGCGTCGGGCCGTTTGTGCTCCTCGAAGGTGAACGCCACCGTCTCCCAGCCGGTGAAGGCGACGTAGACGGCGGTCAGGACGCCGCCCAGCTTCCCGGCCGGCGGCAGCGCGGTGCTCGGTGCCCGCACTCCGTGCGCCCCGAGCGCGACCAGCGCGATACAGGTGACCAGGGCGAACAACCCGAGGACCAGGCCGACCTGGACCTTTCCCGACACACTGGTTCCGAGGCACCCGATCACGGTGGCGACCACCAGGACGGCGACCGGGAACAGCCAGGTCAGGCTCGGCAGACCGGAGAACCGGGCGGCGTAGCGTCCCCCGGTGACGGCGGTCGCCGGGATGCCGGCCACCAGCGCGAGAACGGCCAGCAGGCCGGCGGAACGCCCGGCGGACCGGCCGAACGCCACCTCGGAGTAGTGGGCGACCCCGGCCGCCGACGGGTGGCGGCGCCCCAGCCAGGCATAGCAGTACAGCAGCGGGACGACCGACACGGCGGCGACGGCCCAGGGCAGCCACGCGGACCGGCCCAGCTCCTGGTAGCTGGTCCCGGGCAGGATCATCATGCCGCTGCCCAGGATGGTGGACAGCGCGAGGAAGGTGCCGACGGCACCGCCCAGCGACTTCCGCAACCCGCTCATACGCGTCTTCCTCCGCGCGGCCGGAGCGTGACGGGCGGCAGGGCGCCGCACGTCCTGGAAAGAGCCGGAGGGATCAGGACTCCGGCAAGGAGGAAACGCGTGTGAAAGCGGTATCCCCGTGTGGTATCCCCGTGTGCTGTGACGTACGCGTTCCCCACGTGATCCCCACCATCCCCACGTTGACCCGGTGACACGACCAACTCACGTCAAGTGACCGGTGGTTGATGGCGAGGGCCGTCCGGTGGCCGGGAAGTCGCCCGGGCGATTCAGAAGTCGGGGCGGACGGCCAGCCGGCCGAGGGCGTCCGGGGCCGGGCCCGGGGCGAACTCCCAGCCGGGGAGCCCGCCCCAGGCTATGGACGTCCTCAGGTACTCGACCAGCGTGATGCCCTTGCGGCCGCTCACTCCGTACACCTCGGGGTCGGCGCGGGGGTCGGGGAGGACGACGTCGTGCGTGCCGCCGCTGATGTTGGCCTTGTGGTACTCGTCGGGCGCGAGGGAGAAGAGGAACTCGCCTTCTTCCTCCTCGTCTTCCGCGTACGCGTCCCACTCGTACCGCAGGTGCTCGACGCCCGCGACGTCCAGGGGATCGGGGTAACCGTCGCCGGGCGGGCCCGTCCGGGGCAGGGGGCCCTCGTGGTAGTGCAGCCCGAGCGCCGGGCAGTCGCCGAGGAACGACACGTCGCCCACGGTCAGGAAGCTCGCCTTGAGCGCGGCGGGCAGGACGCCGACGGTCTCCTCCATCGCGCGCACGAGGTCCGGCGTGCCCGCCGTGGGCGGCCGATGCGGCGCTACGCCCTCCGCGGCCGGGACGAATCCCAGCTCGGGCAGCGCCTCCGCGAGCCGGACCACGTGCCGCGCCACCCGTTCCATGGTGGCCGCGGCCACCGCCTCCACATCCTCCCGGAGCGCCCCGGGCACCGGCCCCAGCGCGCGCAGCTCGTTCCAGACCTGCTCGTGCTCACCCTGCCGCGCGTAGCGCGTGAAGAACGACGTCATGGCAGCACGTTAAGGCCACCCACTGACATCGCCGGGGCGACGTCGCGGCGAGACCGTGGCGACGCCGTGGCGAGCGGATCCGGATGGTCATCTTCCGTCCGCACCCGCGAACATGGCCGCGTGAACAGCACGAAGAGACCCTCCGGCCGTACCGCCCTTCTGCCCCTGGGCGCGGCCTTGCTGACGCTCACTCTGACCGCCTGCGGGGGCGGGGAGACCGGTCAGGGCAAGGGCCGGCACGAAACCGGAGGCGGAGACCACGACCGGCGGCGTCCCGCCGGGCTCGGCACGGTCCACGAGGACCGGATGCCGCCGTACGACCCGGCGCGGCCGAACCCGCGCGACCGCACGGAGGGCACGCTCACCGTCCGGCCCGGGGAACGCTTCACGATCGCGATGCGGGAGAGCGCGTCCGCGCGTCTGCACTGGGAACTGTCCGCCCCCGGCCCCGACCGTGGCATCACCCGCCCCACCGGCACCAGCAGCTACCAGACGGCGCAGGAGAGGGAACTGATCGGTTCCAGCCACACCCTGTACTTCACGTTCGAGGCCGCCGGCACCGGCACCACACGCATCGTCCTCACCAACCGCTGTGGCTCCGATCGCAAGGCGGGCTGCTACTCGCCGGACCTCGCCCGGTCGGTCACGTACCCCGTGACCGTGCGCTGAGCCCGGACCGGGCTTCGGCGTCACCGAGGGGCATGGTGGGATACCCCTGTGAGCCGCGCCACCGAAGAGACCAACCGCCGCATGCTCCGCGCCCGGGACGCCATGGACCGCGCCTACGCGCAGCCGCTGGACGTTCCGGCACTGGCCCGGATCGCCCACGTGTCGGAGGCCCATTTCATCCGCGTCTTCCGGGCCACGTTCGGCGAGACGCCCCACCGCTACCTGCAACGCCGGCGCGTCGAACGCGCCATGTCCCTGCTGCGCGACACCGACCGCAGCGTGACCGACATCTGCTTCGAGGTCGGCTTCGGCAGCCCGGGCACCTTCAGCCGCACCTTCCGCGACATCGTCGGCCGCTCGCCGCGCGCGTACCGCAAGGAGGCGACGGCCGCGAGGGTGCCGACGTGCTTCGCGATGGCCTGGACGCGGCCGAGCGCGCGGCCGAGCGCCTGAGTGCGAGAGCGCATGGGCGTCCTACCCTCAGTCCCGGCCCTCAGCGTCCGACGCCCGGCGTCCGGCACCCGATCCGGCGGAACAGAGCAGTTTCGGATAAGTTTCCGCCGCGTCCGCTCACTAACGTAAGACGCATGTTCACCGCCATCACGCACTCGCAGATATTCGTCCTCGACCAGGACGAGGCCCTCGACTTCTACGTCGGCAAGCTCGGCCTGGAGGTCGGCGCCGACGTCGACATGGGCTTCATGCGCTGGCTCACCGTCCACGTCCCCGGCCACCCCGACCGCCAGATCCTGCTGGAGAAGCCGGGCGCCCCGGCCATGTCCGAGGAGACCGCCGCCCAGGTCCGCGACCTGGTCACCAAGGGCGCGATGGCCGGCTGGCTCATCCTCACCACCGACGACTGCCGCAAGACGTACGAGACGCTGCTCGCCCAGGGCGTCGAGTTCACCGAAGAGCCCACCGAGCGCCCGTACGGCACGGACTGCGGCCTTCGCGACCCCTTCGGAAACCGCATCCGTTTCACTCAGCCGAAGAACTGACGCGTCACACGCCGAGCGCGGCGTTCCAGACCGGGCTGTCCACGTAGTGGTTGTCGAACCGCTCCGAGGACTCCCTGATCTCGTCGACACCGGCTTCGCCGCGCATGACCCGTCCCAGCAGCCGCAGGTAGTCGAAACGCGCCATGCCGGGCGTGAAGGCGAACAGGACGTCGGCCGTGCGGCCCGGGGCGGCGGCGAAGGCATGCGGCATGTTCGGCGGGACGAGGAGGAAGTCCCCGCTGTTCAGAACCTTGATCTCCTGGTCCACCAGCACGCGGAGCGAGCCGTCGACGACGAAGAACATCTCGGCGGCACGCGTGTGGAAGTGCGCCGGCGCCCCGACGGCCCCCTCGGCGAAGGTCGAGCGGTAGCTGGTCAGCAGACCGCCGGTGGTGTCGGAGTCCGCCAGCAGCGTCATCACGCTGCTCGGGTCGCTCGCGGTCTCGGCCTCGGCGGCCCGGGTGAGGACGGCGGCGAAGCCGGCGCTGGTGCTGGTGCTGGTGCTGGTGCTGGTGCTGGCCATGGTGGCGTTCCCCCTGATCGTGCGGCGCGTTCCCGCCGCTCGTCGATCAGACTAGGGGCAGACCGCCCCAAGGGATTGGTCCACTTCCGCCAGGGAAACATGGGCCACTTCGCAGGGCCTGGCCCAGGTTGTGTGACGTCTGCACGAGGCGTCAGGCCAGCTACACCGGCGGCAGTTGCCGCGCCCACGGGGTTCGCTTGGGCGCCGAGCCGCGTCCACCGCGGCCATGGCGGACGCCCGTCTGGGGTGGGCGCCATCCGCTTCCACGGAGATGCACCGGCCTGCCCCTCCTGGCGGGTGGCGCGAGCTCTTCGGTGATCCTGTTTCAGGATCAGGCCCGTCGCGTCACAGATCCATGCTCACCTCACCCAAGGCATTCCAGCGCTTTCTCGTCTTCTCCCGGCCGTTCTCGTCGAGGGCGACCAACTCCGACAGCCGACCGTTGGCATGCCAGTACCGCCACTCACCTACCGCGGCCCCCATGATGGTCACGCCCTCGACCCGCTTGGTCCCGTCCGGCCACCACTCCTGCTGCCGCCCGTGCTCGATGCCCTGGAAGTAGGTGCCGAGCGACAAGATGTGCCCGTTGTCCGCCAGTTCCTCGACTTCACCGGTGAAGAGTTGCCCTTCGTAGCAGGTGCGCCCGTACTCATCCAAGTAGGTCTGATCGCCTTTGATGCGTACCGCCCGCACGGAGGTCGGCGTCGCCTTGAGCGGCTTCACCGGCAGCTCGGCACCACCGCGAGCCTCGGAGCCGCTGGGCCCTGGCTCATGCTCGGCGGCGGGCTGCCGGCGGGGTCCGAACTTGCGCGTGAGCTCTGCGCGCCAACGCGCGGCGTTGCTGCCGTCCAGTTGTCCGGCGAAGGCGGCACGGGCGGCGTCGACGAGCTCGGGAGGGGCCCCCGGGCCATACTTGACGATCTCCCACAGGGCGTCATCCGTTTCCATGTCGAGGCCGGTGTGGTTCCGCAGACCCTGTCCGCTCAGCACCTCTTTCAGCACGGTGGCGAAAACCCTCGTCAACTGATCGTCGGTCGGCCGATCACGGCGCATGGATCCACCTCTCCCTGGAGCGAACGAACCGCCCTATTGCTGTACGACGCCCGGCATGATCCGGCGGGTTCCCGCCACCGGACAACCGCAGCGCAGCGGATACACCCGGCTCGCCGCAGAGAAGCAGCGCCGTCGTCACCCAGCCGTCGCCGGGCAGTTGCTCCAGCTCATCCATGCCGTCGTAACGCCCCCTCCCGGCATGGGACACGGTGAGCGCTACCGGGCACGCAGCCCGATGCCCGAGGCGAGTTCCCGCCGCCCCGCCGTGTGGGGGTGCCGGTGGACCAGATCCACAGCAACGCGGCGGATCGCCGGCCGATCCCGGACCTCGGCCGGGGAAGCACGCAGGGCCTCCAGGAGAGCGTCGGCGGTCTGTTGGGGTTTGCCCCACTGCCACCAGGCGCGGGCGAGGTCGGTGTGCATGCGGGCCTTCCGTTCGGCCGTCGGGAACTGGCCGGGGCGCAGCTCGCGGCCGACGTGGAGGGCCGCGCCGGCGTCGCCGAGTGCCCAGTGGACGCCGACTTCGTAGAGGGTGACGGCCGCCGGGCTGATGGAGAACGCGGCTACCGCCGGCGGCGCGTCCGGCAGCCGGCGGGCCGCCCGCGAGGCTTCGGCGATCAGGGCAAGGGCCTGGTCGCGGTGGCCGGCCCGGGCGGCGGTGTACGAGGTGGTGCACAGCATCTGCGCGTACGCCATGGCCTGCGCCTGGGTGGCCAGGCCGGTCCGTTCGACGGCGACCAGGGCGCTGTCGACAAGGCGCTGGGCGGCCTCCGGCCGGCCCTGGTGCCGCAGGACGATGCTCAGCTCGCGCGACGCGGCGGCGGTGGCGATGGGGTCGCCGGAGAGGTCCGCGTATGTGATGGCCCGGTCGGCGGTGATTCGGGAACGCTCGTACTGGCCGATCTTCGTCAGGACGCGCGAGGCCAGGGCGTAGCAGGATGAAAGGGTCGCGTACGTGGCGTCCGTGCGGGTGGCGGTGGCGGCGCCGGCGTCAGTCAGGAGCGTGGGCAGCGCGTCGAGGAGCCGGGCGTGGCGGCCGGCGTCGAACAACGCGTGCGCGGGCCAGGCGCGGGGCGACGGCGATCGCAGGGCTGTGCGGCTCGGGAGGAGCGGCAAGCGCCTCGTCGATACCGGCCAGGCGCGGGAGAGGGACGGCGGCTCCGGCTGCGGCGAGAAGTGAGCGGCGGCGCAACGGGTCCTCCTCGACGGGACACTGACCGGACGGCGCCACTGTAGTAGGCGCCCCCGGTCCGAGGCCGACGGCTGCGGCCAGAACATCTGTCGGTAACCCCACCTCGCGGGCGGCGCGCCGCAGTAGCCCGATGTCGGGCGTGCCGCTGCGCTCCAGGCGGGAGACCGTCGAGGCCGAACAGCCCACTCGGCGCCCGAGATCGGCCTGGCGCCACCCGAGGTGGATCCGCCCGAGCCGGATGAGCGCCCCAGCCTGACGGCGGGCGACCAGGGTGACAGCTTCCGGGGTTCTCCACAGCGCATCGGTGCTCACCACACCTCCAGCGGGCACAGGACCGGCGCGCTTACCGTACGCGCGGGCCCGGCGGCCGTCGAGAGCGCGTGCAGCATCTGCACACCGTGTGCGACCAGCGGCAATCGATCGCCACAGGCCCGCTGCCGACGGTGAACTGGAGGCACGCCCCGGCTCGCGGGGCGGCAGCTTCGAGCAGCAGGGAGGACAGCATGGCAACGGCAGTCGAGGCCAGGCCGAAGGTCCGCGACCCTCGGGACTACGTGAAGCCCGAGGTGTGGGAGCGGGAGATCCAGCTGCTGATGCGGGACTACCCGTTCGACGAGGTGTACGCCAACCGCTTGTTCCACGCGGCCGTCTCGTACCTGATCACGGCGATGGAGAAGTGGGGGCAGAAGCTGGAGATGTGCTGCGGACGAACCGTGGACATCGCCGTGCACACCTTCATCCTGGACACCAAGAACTACAGGCAGTTCTGCCACGAGCACTTCCAGGGCCGGTTCCTGGAGCACATCCCCGAGATCGAGTTCAAGTACGACGGGTCAGTCGAACGCACCGCGAAGATCATCGCCGGGAACGGTTTTGAGGTGGACTGGAAGCTCTGGGAGGCCGACTACGCCAAGTGCGGGCCGTGCGCCCAGGGCACCAGCTGCCACTGAGCGAACCGGAACGGTCAGGCCCGGGGACGCCGCGAGCGTCTCCGGGCCGTTCCATGGGCCAAGCGGACGGAGTTCGGCGCACACGCCTCGGCGACAGAGCAGCGCCGATACGGTGGCGAACTCACGTGGCCCGCCGTTCCCCGCGAGGAGCTCCATGCCCCGCCCGCCCCTCACCCCCGCCGAATACTGGAACCTCTACAAGCCATACCGGGGGAGGGCGAGCAGCCCGCCCCCGCGCCCGACCGGTTCGAGTGGACGCAGTTCCCCGGCCACGGTCCCGGCCCGGAACTTCTCGGCACACCGCGCACCGTCCTGGAACTCGGGCCCGGAGAAGGGGCAGACGCCGTCTACCTCGCACGTCGCGGCGCCCAGGTGACCGCCGTGGACTTCTCCGCCTACCAGGTCGAGCGCGCCCGCCGCTGGTGGACGGACGAGCCGAACGTCACCTTCGTTCACGCCGACGTGTGCGATTTCCTCGTCACCGAGGCCACCGAGTACGACGCGATCTACTCCATGTGGGGCGCGGCGTGGTTCACCGACCCCGACCGGCTCCTGCCTCTGGTCGCCAAGCGGCTCGCCCCCGGCGGCATCTTCGTCTTCAGCCACGCCGAGCCCGCCCCCGACGTGTACGGGCCCCAGCGGATGCACGGCAAGTGGCTGGAAGGACGCGAGCGCGAACTGACCGTCCTGCGCTGGCAGTACGCCCCCACATGTGGGCCAAGCTGCTGAAGCGCCACGGCTTCGACGACGTCGACGCCCGGATCATCCCCCGCCGGGCGATGAGGCCCTGGGCACGCTGCTCGTGCGCGCCTCAGTGGATAGGTTCTGTCTCTCCGATCAGGATCGGAACCAGATGAGGAGTGCGGCGGCGGTGACGGTGCCGAGGTAGACGTATCCGCGCCTGTCATAGCGAGTGGCGACGGCCCTGAACTGCTTGAGGGCGCCCCAACGAGTGGCGTGCGCCCCCTAGTCAGCCCGTGCGCTGGCAACGCCTTCCAGGCGCTCCCAACAGCCGCTAATCGGTGCCGAGTTGCGTGTACTCTCGGCCACACCCAACTCCACAAACGGAGCGGCCCCCGCATGTCTGCCAGGACATCGCGAGGGCCTACACCACCGAGGTCTGAGAACGGAGACCCACGGGATGATGCGCCATGTTAGCGCGCCCCAGCGTCGCTTCACCCAGGTATCGAACGACATCATTCGCCACGCGGATCTTTCTTCGGATGCCGTACGCCTACTCGTCTGGCTGCTGTCGCTCGCCGATACCTCCGGCGTCTCCCTCTCCGACGTCGCGCGGCGGGCCGGGATCAAGAACGGGGCGTTCCAGCGGGCCAAGGCGCAGTTGAAGGAGGCCGGTTACGCGCACGAGTGGCGCCGGCAGGGGGCCGACGGGCGGTGGGTGACCACGCAGTTGGTGGCTTCGGTGCCGTTGAGTGCCGAGGAGGCGCGGGCCGTGCGGGACGGGCAGGAGGTGCCCGGCTCGCCGAGTACCGGGGAACCGGCCGTCGGTGAGCCGGGGAGTCGGGTGGTCGGTGGTCACCCCAGGGATAAGACGGTGAGCAACACGTCCCTTCCGCCCGCCCCGCCGGAGCAACAGCCACAGCCACAGGCACAAGCGGAACCTTGGCCCGAACCGGAGCCGGAAGCGGAGGAGCTACCGCCGCCTCCCCCGCCCGGGCCGCGCCCGACTCCCCCGGCCTGCCTGCCTGAGCAACTCATCGAGCACGGCGCACTCATCCTCGCCTCCGTATCCCACCGCGAACCCCGGCTGCGGCTGACCGGCCGGGAGGTCAAGGAGCTCGCACCGCTGGCGGCGGACTGGCTGCTGCGCGGGGTGAAAGCGCCCCAGCTACGGGAGGAGTTGAGCGTCGGGCTGCCGGAGCGGATCCATCACGCCGCGGCCCTCGTCCGCAACCGGCTGCTGCGCAAGCTGCCGGAAGCTCCGCCGATTTCCGCCCCGCCCCCACCCCGCGAGCGGGCACAGCCGAAGAACATGACCATGCGCGAATGCCGGGGCGATCACACGCAAGGGTTCCTCTTCCACCCGGTGGACGACGAACCGTGGTGCCGCGACTGCCGGAGAGAGCGGGCATTGGCCGCGGCGGAAGCCGCCCGGGGGGCCGCCGTCCGGGGCGGCGCCGCCGTACGCGCCGCCCTGCGTGGCACGTGACCGGAGCGCCCGCTCAGGCGGGGACGCCGTCCGGGTCGGTGCCGGGGCAGTTCCGGGGGCCCTCACACGGACGGGCGGCCCCGCCCCGGCGACGCGAAGTCACCGGCGGCAGGGCCGCCCGTCCGATCAGAACCGTCCGATCAGAACCGTCCGATCAGAACCGTCCGATCAGAACCGTCCGGTCAGAGGAGACCGAGCTCGCGCACCGCGGTCCGCTCCTCCTCGAGCTCCTTGACGGAGGCGTCGATGCGGGAGCGGGAGAAGTCGTTGATCTCCAGGCCCTGGACGATCTCGTACTTGCCGTCCTTGCAGGTCACCGGGAAGGACGAGATGAGGCCCTCCGGAACGCCGTAGGAGCCGTCCGAGGGGATGCCCATGGAGGTCCAGTCGCCCGCGGCGGTGCCGTTGACCCAGGTGTGGACGTGGTCGATGGCGGCGTTGGCGGCGGAGGCGGCCGAGGAGGCGCCGCGCGCCTCGATGATGGCGGCGCCGCGCTTGGCGACGGTCGGGATGAAGGTGTCGGCCAGCCACACCTCGTCGTTGACGACCTCGGCGGCGTTCTTGCCCGCGACCTCGGCGTGGAAGATGTCCGGGTACTGGGTGGCGGAGTGGTTGCCCCAGATCGTCAGCTTCTTGATGTCGGACACGGCGGTGCCGGTCTTCTTCGCGAGCTGCGAGATGGCGCGGTTGTGGTCCAGGCGGGTCATCGCGGTGAAGCGCTCGGCCGGCACGTCCGGCGCGGCGGCCTGGGCGATGAGGGCGTTGGTGTTGGCCGGGTTGCCGACGACGAGGACCTTGATGTCGTCCGCGGCGTGGTCGTTGATGGCCTTGCCCTGCGGCTTGAAGATGCCGCCGTTGGCCTCCAGGAGGTCACCGCGCTCCATGCCCTTGGTGCGGGGGCGGGCGCCGACGAGCAGCGCGACGTTGGCGCCGTCGAAGGCCACGTTCGGGTCGTCGGTGATCTCGATGCCGCGCAGCAGCGGGAACGCGCAGTCGTCGAGCTCCATGGCGGTGCCCTCGGCGGCCTTGAGACCCTGCGGGATCTCCAGAAGTCGCAGCTTGACCGGCACGTCGGCGCCGAGGAGGTGACCGGAGGCGATGCGGAAGAGCAGCGCGTAGCCGATCTGACCGGCCGCGCCGGTGACGGTGACATTGACGGGAGTGCGGGTCATGGCGATCTCCTGCTGCGAAACTGGCGGTGGGTGTCCCTGCCCCTGTTGTGCGGACCTCTCTTGGTATCAAGAGATCCGGCGTCAGGCTATCCGACCGCGCACGCCCGGAACCCCCGAACCGGTGTGGGACGCCTCACCTGGGTCTATGGCACCTCCTGTGACGCTTCGGACGCCTCTTCCGCTCCTCGGGCACCGGACGTCCCGGTGGCCCCCTACGAATCGTCAGCCCCGGCCGGACCAGCCGCCCTGCCCGTCCCGGCCCCCTGCCTGTCCCGCCCGCTCCGTCCGTTCCACCCGCCCCGCTCGCCCCATCCGCCCTGTTTGCCCCGTCCGCCCCGGGCTTTCCGGGAAGCGTGCAGCCCTGGCGTCCGGAACTGAGCACCACGCAGGCCCTGGCCTCGCCCGGTGCCGCGACCGCGACCATGGTGCTGTGGCCGTCCGTGCCGCGCTCTATCCGGCCCTCGCCGGTGCGGGAGGCCGCGCTGACCCGCAAGGTGTCGCCCGGGCCGCCCTGCGTCATCCGGGCCCAGGCCGCCTTGCAGGTCTCGCTGTAGCGCACCTCCACGTAGGTGCTGCCGACGGTCGCGGAACCCGCCGTCGTCGCCCGCCGGCCGCCGCACCCCATGCTCTCCGGGTCCTTGCCCGTGCACGCGCCGCCCGCGCACTTGACGCCCGCCGGGAGGCCGGCCGGGCTGCCGGTGTCCCGCGCGGCGGCGGGCGGCGGGGTCTTCCGGGCGCCGCCTCCCGGCCCGTACCCGAGCAGCAGGACGGCCGCGACGACCATGAGCAGCGCCCCGACCGCCCCCACCGTGAACAGCAGCACCGCGCGGCGCTTCGGGCGCGGGTGGGTGCGGGGGTGCGGACGGGGGTACGGGCGCCGGTCGCCCGAAGGCCGCTTCGGCGGGCCGGCGGGCAGGCCGACGGGCGGGCCCGCGGAGGCGTCGGTGGACGGGTCGGCGGGCGGGTTGGCGGAGGGAGCGGTGAACGGGCCGGTGAACGGGCCGGCGGGCGGGTCGGCGGACGGGTCCGCCGGTGGGCCCGTCAAAGCATCCGTCAGGGCGTCCGCCAGGGGGATCGCCTGCGCGCGGGCGTCCACGCCGGCTGCTCGGGCGGAGGGGAGGCCGGTACGGGGGCGGGGGCCGTGCCGGTCGTCCGCCGCACGCCCGCCCTGCTCGTCCCGTCGCCCCTGTTGCGGCCCCGACTCCTCTGGCGACTTCTCAGTTGCCGCTGCCGCTTCGAGCGTCGGCCCTGGCGTCGGCTCTCGCGTCGGCTCTGGTGTCACTCCAGGCGGCGCCTCGGGTGCCGCCTGCGCACCACCACGCGCGTCCTTCTCCGTCGCCGCCTTCCCCCTGCGGAGCGTCCAGCCCCGCTTCCCCGTGCCGGCCGGCGGCGCGTACTCGGCCAACGCGGCGCGCGCCGCCTCGACCCGCAGGCCCTCCATCGTCACGTCGTGCCGCAGTTCGGACCGGCTCCAGGCGCGTTCGGCCAGCTCCCAGATGGTCAGCAGGTGCCCGGCGTCGGTGCCCGTCGCCTCCGCGAGCGCCTCGGTGGCGCCGCGCGGCGGCAGCAGCCGCCCGTTGAGGTAGCGCTCCCAGGAAGTCTTGCTGTACCCGGTGCGGTCCGCGACCGCGCCGACGCTCATCCCGTTGCGCTCGACGATGCGGCGCAACTGTTCCACGAACTCCCGCACCTGCGGGTCGAGTTCGTCCGACAGCGCTCTCCAACGAGGCATGGCCCTCCCCCTAGTCACCCTGCGTACCGCGGTGCTACCCAGGGGATGCCGCGACGCAGCCTCCCAGTTCCTTGTCGGCGGGCGCATAGGGGCGTTCCGGGTTGATCAACGCACCGGGGCGCACGCCCCCCTCGCCCGCCGTGCTCCTGAAACACCCTTCGGGAAGCGAACCCTTCCGGTACGGCACAACGCCATTCCGGTACAGAACGGTGACCTCGTAGCGGAACGATCTCCTCCGCGTCACAAGACCCGGCCCCGCCTTGAACCGGAATGCCGCCATCTGGATGCTCGGGGAGGACGTACGGCCGGTCCTCCCACGGGGTGGAGGACCGGCCGCGTCCGCCCGTAGGAGGGCCAGCCGCGTCCGCCCGTCGGAGCGCCGGCCACGCCCATCCACCCGTCGGAGCGCCGGCCACGCCCGCCCGTCCGTTGGAGCACCGGTCACGCCCGCCCGTCCCCCACTCGTTCCGCCCACGTCCCGCAGCCTCACCCACCAGGCGCGGAGAAGCACTCGGCCGCCCCCTCGGCGGGCCGCAGGCAGACCCGGGCCCGGCGCGGATCGTCGGTCGCCGTCATCGCGGTCGACAGGTAGATCTCCGTGTCGCGGCGGGTGGCGGCCCTGATCTCCTTGGCGTCGGCGCCGGGCAGCGTCAGTTCCACCCGGTCGCCCAGCCGCAGGGCGGTGGCCTTGGCCCAGACCGCGCCGCACTTCTCCGCGTACCGGATCTCGATTCGTTCCCCGCCCGCCGACCGCCGGGAGGCCAGGGTGACGGGCAGCCCTTGCGCGCCGCACCCCATCGCCTGCGCGTCGGCACCCTCGCAGTCCTTGCCGTGGCAGCCGGGCTCGAAGGACTGGGCGTAGGACGGTGCGGACGGCATGGAGGACGAACCGGCCGCGCCGGGCCTGGAGGCCGTCTCGGTCGCCGCGTCATCGCCCGACAGCAGCACCACGGCCAGCAGGACGGCCGCCGCCAGCGCCACCGCCCCGACGGCGAGGTACCACCCGGGGACGCGCCGGCCGGCCCTCCGTCCGGCGGCCGGACCCGCCACCGCATCCACAGAACGCACGGAATCTGGGGAACGCACGGAATGGACGGAATGTGCGTGATCCGTCGAATGCGCGGAATACGCGGACTCTGCGGACGCCTCGTCGAGCACGGGAGGCGACGCCGACGCGCCCCTCGCTCCCCCGCCGGTGCCTTCGGAGGCCGAGGCGGAGGCAGAGACGGAGGCGGACGCGGCCCGTCCGGTCCACCGCTGCTCCGCCAGCTCCCACAGGGCGAGCGGCCGGCCGGGCGGCTCGTCCGCCAGCGCGCACAGCGCCTCGACGGCCTCGCGCGGCGGAAGCTTCTTGCCGTTGAGGTACCGCTCCCAGGACGACTTGCTGAACGCCGTCCGCCCGCCGAGCGCGGCCAGGCTCAGACCGGTGCGTTCCTTCAACTCCCTCAGTACGGCGGCCAGTCGGGCACACTCCGCCGGCAGGGGCGCCCGTCGCTCACCTGCGCAACTCCTTCCAGGTGTCGGGGCCCACGATCCCGTCGACGACCAGGCCCTTCGTCTTCTGGAACCGCTCGGCCGCCGCCTTGCTCCGCTCGCCGAAGGAACCGTCGATCAGACCGGGGTCGAACCCGTGGTACTTGAGCAGGCACTGGGCCTCCAGCACCTCCCAGCCACTGCTCTTGAGGTCCATCAGCACCGTGCGGGTGGGGCTGTACCCGGCCCGGAGCTCGCCGCCTTGGCGCTCCACGCGGCACGGGCGGGAACGTCCCTGCACGAACACGAAGGCGGACGGGGAGACCGCGGCCGCACCCGCGTCGCCCTTCGCGCGGGCGTCGTCGTCCTTCCAGGGACGGGCGGCCAGCAGCGCGACCGCCAGCGCGACGACGAGCACGGCCACCGCCGCGACGTACAGCCACATGCGCCGCCTGGTCTCCTGGAGATCCGCGACGCCCGGCGGCGTAACGGGCGTCGGAGCCATGCCGGACGCGCCGGACGCGCCGAATGCGACAGAGGCGGTCGATGCGGTGGGCGTGGCGGTTGCGGCGGAGGGCCATGCCTCCTCCGCTATCTCGTGCAGCACCAGAAGGCGTGCCGCGTCCGCCCCGCACACCCGGGCCAGCTCCTCCACCGCGTCACGCGGCGGCAGTTGGCGCCCGTTGAGGTAGCGCTCCCAGGAGGACCGGCTGTACGACGTCTTGGCCGCCAGCGCGGCGAGGCTGAGTCCGCTACGGTCCTTGAGCCTGCGGAGTTGTACGACGAACTGGCTCACCCGTTGGTCGAGCGACGCCGGCAGTTCCTTCCAACGCGGCATGTTCCACCCCACACCGTCACATGGTCCCCCGAGGCACGCGCCTCCTGTGTCGCACATGATGGCGACGCCGGGCCGCGTTTTCCCGCGTCGTCGGCCGACGCGCAGGTTTCCGGCCAGGGGCGGCATGGCGGGGGCGTCCCACCACGACCTCAAAAGCGCGCCCGTCGCCGCAGGTGGGAGCGTGGGACGTCCCACGATGGCCCATCTGCCCGGGAACGCTTGGCAGATGGGATGTGGCGCATCACAGTCAGTGCAGCGAGCCGGCCGGCGCGGTCCACCCCGCGCCGGCCGGCCGTCTCCGGGCCGGACCGTCCTCTTACGGGGGAGAGGACGGTCCGCCCATGCCGTCCGGACCGCTCGGGTCACTCGGCCGGAGCGCTCAGAACGCTCAGGTCATGCGGCCGGAGCGATCAGACCGCTCAGACCGCTCAGCCGGACCACTTGGGCCGCTCGGACCGATCAGGCCGAAGCCTCAGACCGCCCAGACATCCCAGACCTCCCAGACCGCTCAGACCGTGAAGTGCAGGATGTCGTCCAGGAAAGGGATCTTCAGCCACGCGTGCGGCTGCGCGAGCATCGCCAGCAGCAGGATCGCCAGCCCCAGCCCGCCGTACGTGAACATGTCCGTGAACCGCGACCGTACGGCCAGCATGCCCACCGAGGGCAGCGCCCAGCGCAGCACCGCGCCGCCGATCATGGCGATGCCGATCAGCATCGTCCCGATCCGGAAGCCGTCCAGGGCGACGATCAGCAACCCCAGCCCCGTAAGCCCCAGCACCACCAGCAGCGGCCACTGCCGGGCCGGAGCGGGCGCGCCTCCGGGGGCGGCACGCCCGCCGCCCTCCGGGCGCGCGGTGTCGCGGGTGAACTGGGGGAAGCGGCTTGACGCCCGGGACCGCCCGGAGCCCGCCGCCTTGCCCGTCTCAGCCGGCATCGACGCTTCCCTCAACCTCGTCGCCGGAGGCATCCGCGGCGAGCTCCGCCGCCTCGACGACGTTGACGAGCAGCATGGCGCGGGTCATCGGCCCGACGCCGCCCGGGTTGGGGGAGATCCAGCCGGCGACCTCGGCGACCCCGGGGTCCACATCGCCCATGATCTTGCCCTCGCCGTCCCGGCTGACGCCGACGTCGAGCACGGCGGCGCCCGGCTTGACGTCCTCCGGCTTGATCAGGTGCCCGACGCCGGCCGCCGCGACGATGATGTCCGCCTGCCGCAGGTGGGAGGAGAGGTCACGGGTGCCGGTGTGGCAGAGGGTGACCGTGGCGTTCTCGGACCGGCGGGTGAGCAGCAGGCCGATCGACCGGCCCACGGTGATGCCGCGCCCGACGACGACCACATGCGCGCCGTTGATCTCCACGCCGTGGCGGCGCAGCAGCTCGATGATCCCGTTCGGGGTGCAGGGCAGCGGCGCGTTCTCGTTGAGCACCAGGCGGCCCAGGCTCATCGGGTGCAGGCCGTCGGCGTCCTTGGCCGGGTCCATCAGCTCCAGCACCCGGTTGGTGTCGATGCCCTTGGGGAGCGGGAGTTGGACGATGTAACCGGTGCATTCGGGGTTCTCGTTGAGCTCGCGGACGACCGCCTCGATCTCCTCCTGCGTCGCGGTCGCCGGCAGCTCGCGCTGGATGGACCCGATGCCGACCTGGGCGCAGTCGCGGTGCTTGCCCGCCACGTACCACTTGCTGCCCGGGTCGTCGCCGACCAGGAGTGTGCCCAGGCCGGGGGTGACGCCCCGGCCCTTGAGGGCTTCCACGCGTGTGGAGAGTTCGGACTTGATCGCGGCCGCGGTGGCCTTGCCATCGAGAATCTGAGCGGTCATGGCTCCATACTCCTGGATCCGGCGGCGGCCCTTCCAATCAGGAGGGCACGCCGCCCTGTGGTCACCGGTACACCGTGGTCGGCCACTGGTGCGCCGTGTCGGTTCACTGGTACACCGTGGTGGGTCCGCCGGTGCACGGTGGTCGGTTCACGTTCACGTCGAGATCACGGTCGCGCGGCGCTTGAACAACGCAGAGGGTATCCGCTGGACAAATGTCAAGAGCCCTACCACGATGAATCGCCTGTGCCGCGGGCGGTGACGGGGGGTGAGCCGCTCAGCCAGCCCTCCGGAAGTCCGCGACCGTCCCCGCACGACCAACGGAGGAATCGCCCGACCATGAGCTTCGGCCAGCAGAACAATCCGTACGGCCCGCCGCCGCAGGCCGGCTACGCCTACCCGCAGCAGGCCCCGTACCCGGGCCAGCCGTACGCGCCGTTCCCGCAGCAGGGCGGGTACCACGGGATGCCGCCGGTGCCGGCGGAGATGCCCGGCATCACCAAGGCCGCACGGATCTTCATGTGGGTCATCACGACCGTGCACGTGATCGTGTCCGGCCTCATGATCGCGGCCTACGTCGCGATCAAGGACGAGTCGGGGAAGCACACCGGCGAGACGGTCACCACGCGCAACGGCGACACCGTCGACGCCGAGACCGCCTTCGGCCTCGCCCGGGGCTTCGTGGCCTTCCTCGCCATCCTGGCCGCGGTCTTCGCGGTCATCGGCATCATCCTCGCCATCCGTTACGCCAAGGGCGGCAACGGCGTCCGCGTCGGCTCCATCGTCTACGCGTCGTTCGCGATCATCAGCGGTCTGTTCACCGCCCCCGCGTACGGCCTGGGCCTGCTGACGCTGGTCATGGCGATCCTGACCATCGTCTTCTGCGCCAAGCGCGCGTCCGCCGAATGGTTTCAGCGCCCGCGCTACTGAACGCGCCCGCGCCGCTGAGCGACGCCCGCCGTCCGGCCCGGAGGCCGCACCCTCACCGGGGGTGCGGCCTCCGGCCGTATCGACACCAGACGTCAGATATGGCGCCAGGCGTCAGACAGCCGGCGTCAGGCGCGCCGGGCATCAGTGGAAGAAGTGCCGCGTCCCCGTGAAGTACATCGTCACCCCGGCCGCCTTCGCCGCCTCCACCACCTCCGCGTCGCGGACCGAACCGCCCGGCTGGGCAACGGCCTTGACGCCCGCGTCGGCCAGCACCTGGAAGCCGTCGGGGAAGGGGAAGAAGGCGTCCGAGGCGGCGTACGAGCCGCGGGCCCGCTCCTCGCCCGCCCGCCGGACGGCCAGCTTCGCGGAGTCGACGCGGTTGACCTGGCCCATGCCGACGCCGACGGTGGCGCCGTCCTTGGCGAGCAGGATCGCGTTCGACTTCACCGCGCGGCAGGCGCGCCACGCGAACGCCAGCTCGGCAAGCTCCGCTTCGGACAGCGCCTCGCCCGAGGCGAGCGTCCAGTGCGCCGGGTCGTCGCCCTCGGCCTGGAGCCGGTCCTTGGCCTGGACGAGGACGCCGCCCTCGATCGGCCGGGTCTCGGTTTCGGCGGCGGGGGCGTCGGCGCAGCGCAGCACCCGGATGTTCTTCTTCCGCGCCAGCACCTCGACCGCGCCGTCCTCGTAGTCCGGGGCGACGACGACCTCGGTGAAGATCTCGGCGACCTGCTCCGCCATGGCCACGGACACCGGGCGGTTGACGGCGATCACGCCGCCGAAGGCCGACAGCGAGTCGCAGGCGTGCGCCTTGCGGTGCGCCTCGGCGACGTCCGTACCGACCGCGATGCCGCACGGGTTGGCGTGCTTGATGATCGCGACGCAGGGCTCGGTGTGGTCGTACGCGGCCCGGCGGGCGGCCTCGGTGTCGACGAAGTTGTTGTACGACATCTCCTTGCCGTGCAACTGCTCGGCGCCGGCCAGTCCCTGGCCCGTGCCGTCCGTGTAGAGGGCGGCGGCCTGGTGCGGGTTCTCGCCGTAGCGGAGCACCTGCTTGCGGGTGTGGGTGGTGCCGGTGAAGTCCGGCCAGGGGCTGTCGTCGGCCGCGTAGCCGGTCGCGAACCAGTTGGCGACCGTCACGTCGTAGGCGGCCGTGTGCTGGAACGCCTCGGCGGCGAGCCGCTTGCGCGCCTCCAGGTCGAACCCGCCCTCGGCGACGGCCTTCAGGACGTCGGCGTAGCGGCCGGGGCTGACGACGACGGCCACCGAGGGGTGGTTCTTGGCGGCGGCGCGGACCATGGAGGGGCCGCCGATGTCGATCTGCTCCACGCACTCGTCAGGGGACGCGCCGGAGGCGACGGTCTCCCGGAACGGGTAGAGGTTGACGACCACCAGCTCGAAGGGGCGCACGCCCAGTTCGTCGAGCTGCGCGCGGTGCGCGTCGAGACGCTGGTCGGCCAGGATGCCGGCGTGGACGCGCGGGTGCAGCGTCTTGACCCGGCCGTCCAGGCACTCGGGGAAGCCCGTCAGCTCCTCGACCGGGGTGACCGGCACCCCGGCGGCGGCGATCCGGCCGGCCGTCGAACCGGTCGAGACGAGCTCGACGCCGGCCTCGTGCAGCCCGCGGGCGAGCTCCTCGAGACCCGTCTTGTCGTAGACGCTGATGAGCGCCCGGCGGATGGGCCGCTTCGTACCTTCGGCGGTCACGAGATCCGTACCTTTCGTCCCTCAATGCGGTAGCCGTGCCGGGCCAGACGCCCCACGACCTCGACGAGCAGCTGTCGCTCGACTTCCTTGATCCGCTCGTGCAGAGCGGCTTCGTCGTCCTCCTCCCGGACCTCGACCACGCCCTGGGCGATGATCGGTCCGGTGTCGACGCCGTCGTCGACGAAGTGGACGGTGCACCCGGTGACCTTCACCCCGTACGCGAGCGCGTCGCGCACGCCGTGGGCGCCGGGAAAGCTGGGCAGCAGGGCGGGGTGCGTGTTGACCGTCCGCCCGCCGAAGCGCGCGAGGAATTCCTTCCCCAGGATCTTCATGAAGCCCGCGGAGACCACCAGGTCGGGGGCATACGCGGCGGTCGCCTCCGCCAGGGCGCGATCCCAGTCGGCGCGGGAGGCGTGGTCCCGCACCCGCTCGACGAAGACCGGGATCCCGGCGCGTTCGGCGCGTTCGAGGCCCGCGACGCCGTCCCGGT
This sequence comes from Streptomyces sp. CA-181903, assembly GCF_050937075.1. Lineage (NCBI taxonomy): Bacteria > Bacillati > Actinomycetota > Actinomycetes > Kitasatosporales > Streptomycetaceae > Streptomyces > Streptomyces sp. CA-181903. Next base: position 4,558,987 of record NZ_JBNJLY010000001.1, on the reverse strand, counting down.
CGGCGCCGACGGCCACGATCCGGGCGCCGTAGCCCTCGGGGTCGGCGGTGATCGCGTCCAGCAGCGCCTGGAGGTTCGTACCGGAACCGGAGACGAGGACGACGAGGCGGGTGGGCCGCGTCGAGCCGTCGGGACGGTCGGCGTCGGGATGGTCGGAGGGGGCGGGGTGAGCCTGGGGGGCCGGGGACGCCACGGCGGGCCCTTTCTCGCGCACGGTGCGGTTTGTATGGTCGTACGAGACAGAGGGGTCCCCGAATACGGGGGACCCTACGAAGCCGCCGACCGCCAGCAACGATACCGGCACACCCGACGGCCCCCGCGGGACGGGGGCGCGCGCGGAAGGTAGCGTCTGAGGACGGCGTCCGCCAGGCGCCCATCAGGCGTTCATCAGGCGTCCGCCAGGCGCCCGGTGGGGCCGACGCGGCAGGGGACCGGCTCCGGGAAACCGGGCTCACGGCCGTACGCTCAAAGGTGCAGCACGCGACTCAGCAGGACGCGACACAGCAGGACGCGGGACCGCGCGACGCCGCCCGGCGGGGATGCCGCCCGGCGGAGCCGGGACCGCGGAGCGCGACCAGCAGGACGCGACACAGACGAGACCAGGGGAAGACACACTCCACATGCCGGACCGACGCCGCCCCGCGGTTCACCGCCCCCTTCCGCCGTCCGCCGCGTCCGCCGGGACGCGGCCGTTCGCCGTGGAGGCGGCGTCCGGCGATCGGGCGGCTTCGATGACGCTGATGGGCTCTGTGGGATCTGTGGGCTCTATGGACTCCGTGGCCTTGATGGGATCGGTGGGCTCCGTGGTCTGTATGGGCTCGGTGGGACCCATGGTCTCTGCGGGCTCGGTGGGCTCCACGGTCTCTGCAGGCTCGGTGGGCTCTATGGGTTCGGTGAGGTCTATGGATTCCTCTTCCAGTGCCGGCTTCGCATCGGCCGCCACGGCTTCCTCCGGCCCCCGGCCGGGTTCGATGGCCGTCCGCGAGCAGCGGTCGCCGGAGCAGCAGGGCCGGGAGGACTCGGGGCGAGAGAGCTCCGGGCGGGATGGCTCCGGGCCGGATGGCTCGCCGCGGGACGGGGACGGCCGGGGCGGTGGGCGCGACGGGGGCGGGCAGGGCCCGAGCGAGTCGGACAACCCCTTCGCCGCGCCGCCGGCGGGCCGGCCGGACCAGCCGTGGCGGCCGCGCGAGCCGCGGCACGGCGATGGAAGCGACGGTTCAGCCGGCTCCGACGGCCGGGACGGGTCCGGGCAGCCGCCCGCCTGGGGCAGCCAGTGGAGCAGCCGGCAGCCGGGCCGCCACAACGGCGGGTTCGGCGGCCCGCAGGGCGGCGGCCAGGACCCCGCCAACGGCGGCCCCGGCGGCGGCCCGCGCTGGGACCCCACCGACCCGGCCCAGCGCCGCGCCCGCTACGCCCTCCTCGCGGGTCTCTGGGGCTTCTTCTTCGCGCTCTTCAGCCTCCCCGAGATCGCCCTGTTGCTGGGAGCGCTCTCCGTCTACTGGGCGACCAGCTCGCTGCGCGCCAAGAACGCCCGACGGAACGGCGACGGCCCGGCCGCGACGCCCGCACCGCAGCCCGGCGGCTTCCGGCCGCAGACGACGGCGGCCGTGAGCGGACTGGTCATGGGCGGGCTGGCGCTGGTCATCGCCGTGTCCACGTTCTCGTTCCAGCTGATCTACCGGGACTACTACACCTGTGTGGACGACGCGCTGACGCAGACGTCCCGCCAGTCCTGCGAGAACCATCTGCCGAAGCCGCTGCGTCCGCTGCTGAGCGTGGACGACTGACGGAGGTACGGGAGGGGCGCAGGGCAGGCGGAGCGCAGGGGGTGCGCGGAGTACGCGGGACGCGCGAGGTAGGCAGGACACACGAGGTACGCGGGACGCGCGAGGTACGCGGGACGCGCTGAGGGGCGTCACCCCTCGCCCCACCGATCGTCGAGCAGCCGTGCCGGATCGCGGGGCTCGAAGTCCGGCATCAGCCCGCCGCCCGAGTCCTTCAGCGCCGCCCAGCGGGCCTGGCGCACATCGGTGTCGTGCCAGTCGGCGCCGTCGGAACGGCCGGCCGGCGCCGGACCGGGGACGGGCGGCATCGGTGACTTCCGCGCCTTCCGCGCCCTGCGCGCCGCCTGTCGGGCCTCGCGCCGGGCGGTCCGCGCCGCCTGGCGCCGGGCCGCGCGTTCCGCCCGGGACGCCCGGACGCCCCGGTGCCTGCGCCGCGGGGGCTCCGCCCGCCCGTCGGCCCCGAGGACGATGCCGTGTACGGGGAGCAGGGGCAGGCTCTCGGGAGCGTAGGAAACGGGGTTCACCGGACGCGCGGGCTTCCGGTGGACCGGTTGCTCCGATTGCTCCGGTTGCTCCGGTTGCTCCGGTTGCTCCGGCCGGGATGGTCGCGCCCGCGGCGGCACGGACGCCCGAGGGCCGTCCGGCTCGTCGCGCCGGTCTCCGCCCGCTCCCCCGGACGGCCTCCGGTCCGCTCCGGGATCCTCCGCGCCGGTCGCCCCCTTGTCCGCTCCGGTGGCCGAATCAGCGTTCCCTGAGCCGTCGGGCGTTCCCGGCCGCATGTCACCGTCCGCGGCCGGCGAACGGCCCGCTGCCTGCCGCTGCTCGTGGTCCTTCGCCCGCCGCTGTCCGGGCGTCGCAGGGGCCGCCGATTCGGCGTCCGTGCCGTCGCCGCGCACGGCGAAGCCCAGCCAGCGGGCGAGCCCGCGCCACCAGGCACGCGGGCCGCGGACCCGTACGCGCCGTGGGACGGACGGTCCCGTGGCCGAGGCCCCAATCGACCCGTCCGGCGCATTCTTCTCGTCCATCGCCGTCGCCGCGCCCTTCCCGACGGCCGCGCCACCGCCGGCCGCCGCTCCCTTCCCGCCGGCCGTTCCGCCGCCGGCCGCCGCGCCATCCGTGGAAACCTCCGTGGCGGCCCGCAGCCCGAGGACCTTCCGCGCCTTGCGCCCCCAGCCGCGCGGCCGGGACCCGTCGTGCGCCGTCACGAACCGTTCCTCCCTGCGGATCCGACGGACGACCAGCGCCCCCGGAACGCCGATGACCAGCGTCCAGACCAGGCACGCCAGCCCGGTCAGGCGCCACGAGGGGCCGAAACGGGACAGGGCGGCGACGCCGAGCGGGCCGCCCGCGGCGTAGGAGAACAGGGCGGCGACGGCGGCGCAGAGCGTCGCGGCGAGGAAGGCGACGGCGACCGTCTCGCGCCGTCCCGCGGCCGCCGGACGGCGCGGCACGGCCGCTGCCGCCACCGCGACGCCGACGGCCGTCACCAGGGCGGCGGCCCCGGCCAGCCCCACCGGCCCGGCCTCGCCCGGCGCGGGCAGCGCGGCGAGCAGCGGGAAGGGCGGGAGCGGGGGCCGGTCGGGCGAACCGAGCACGGGCAGGGCCAGCGGGGCGACGAGGCCGTCCGCACCGGCCGCGAAGCCGGGACCCAGCCCGTAGGCGGCCGTCCAGACCACCGCGTTGGGCAGCAGCGCCACGCTCAGCAGCGCCACCCCCAACTGCCCCGGCCAGCCCACCGTGAGGTGTTCCACCGCGTCCCGTACGGCACCGGCGTGCACCGCCAGCGATGCCGCCAGCAGCAGCGCCGCGCCGCCGAACAGCATCGCCGTACCGGCCGCGGCGGCCCGGGCGACCGCCACGACGTGCGGCGCCGTGAACCAGTGGCGTACGAACCCCGGAACCACCCGGCACATCCGGCGCACCCGCGCCGAGGGCGTCCAGGGCGGACAGCCCACGGCCATCCAGACCCCGGCCGCGGCCGGTGCCGCCGCGACGAGGGGAACGTGGATCAGCGCGCTCAGGGGATCGACGCGGATCGGTCCGGATGAGGCGTAGAGCACTGCGGCGGCGCTCACCAGCAGGTATCCGCCGAGGAGCGCGGTGAACGCGGTCCGGGGCGGCAGTGGCGGCCCCGGGAGCCGCGTGGGGAGCAGGGGCGCCTCCCAGGGCGCCGGCGGCCCGCCGGACGGCACGGACGCGGCGGCGGGGAAGCCGGCCGCCCGCGAATCGCCCGGATCACCTGGTTCATCCGCCTCATCCACTTGGTCCACTTGGTCCACTTCGTCCGCGTGCTCCGCGTCGTCCGGTGGCATCGGCGCCTGGCGCGCCGCCCGGTGGATGAGCAGGCAGGGCACGACGGAGAACAGCAGCGGGGTCAGCCCGACCGGCGCGGGGCTGCCCGAGAGGGTCTCGGTGCGGACGAGGTCGGCGCCGTGGGCCAGCAGCCAGAGGCCGGTGGCGATGTGCAGCGCTCCGGCGGGCCCGCTGTCCGGGTAGGGCGACACGATCCACAGCACCAGGACGAGCGTGGCGAAGGCCCCGAGTCCCAGTCCGGCGGCGACCGCCCCGCCCAGGAAGGCCCTGCCCGCCCCCGGCTTGTGACGCGCCGCGGATCGGGGGTGCGACGGCAGCGGCGGACCGCTGTGGGCATATGGGGTCACAAGGGCCATGCTGCCAACAACGCGCCTTTCGGGCGGGTAGCGACAAATGACCGTCGTGTCGTGTTCAGGGCGGCGCGGTCCGGAGGACGGCGCGGACCCCTGCGCCGGGGCTGTCGGCTTCGCGCCGGGACCGCCGGCCCTGCGCCGGAGCGTCGGCCTCACGACGAGACCGTCAGCCCTGCACCGGAGCGTCGGCTTGGCGCCGGGACCGTCGGCCCGCGGCGGCGCCGTCGGCGCGGGACGCGCGTGGGCCCGTACCCCCGGAGAGGTACGGGCCCACGCGTTTCCACCGGTCCGCCGGGGACCGGATCAGACCGGACGGCCGATCAGGCCGTCGATCCGGCGACCGTTCAGGCGCTCAGCGCGGCACGCGCCAGGCGGGCGGTCTCGGACGGGGTCTTGCCGACCTTCACGCCCGCGGCCTCCAGGGCCTCCTTCTTGGCCTGCGCGGTGCCGGACGAACCGGACACGATCGCACCGGCGTGGCCCATCGTCTTGCCCTCGGGCGCGGTGAAACCGGCCACGTAGCCGACGACCGGCTTGGTGACGTGCTCCTTGATGAAGTCCGCCGCACGCTCCTCGGCATCGCCGCCGATCTCGCCGATCATGACGATCAGGTCGGTGTCGGGGTCGGCCTCGAACGCCTTGAGGGCGTCGATGTGCGTGGTGCCGATGATCGGGTCGCCACCGATGCCGACGCAGGACGAGAAGCCCAGGTCACGCAGCTCGTACATCATCTGGTAGGTCAGCGTGCCGGACTTGGACACGAGACCGATGCGGCCGGGCTTGGTGATGTCGGCCGGGATGATGCCCGCGTTCGACTGGCCGGGGCTGATGAGGCCGGGGCAGTTGGGGCCGATGATGCGGGTCTTGTTGCCCTTGGCCTGGGCGAGCGCCCAGAACGAGGCGGTGTCGTGCACCGCGACGCCCTCGGTGATCACGACGGCCAGCTCGATCTCGGCCTCGATGGCCTCGACCACGGCGTCCTTGGTGAACTTCTCCGGGACGAAGATGACCGTGACGTCGGCGCCGGTCTGCTCCATGGCGTCCTTGACGGAGCCGAAGACGGGGATCTCGGTGCCGTCGAAGTCGACGGTGGTGCCGGCCTTGCGCGGGTTCACGCCGCCGACGATGTTGGTGCCGGAAGCCAGCATGCGCTTGGTGTGCTTCTGGCCCTCGGAGCCGGTCATGCCCTGGACGATGACCTTGCTGTCCTTGGTGAGGAAGATAGCCATGGTGTTCTAGTGACCTCGTTCCTTACTTCGCAGCCAGCTCGGCGGCGCGCTCGGCGGCGCCGTCCATGGTGTCCACCTGCTGAACCAGCGGGTGGTCGGCGTCGTTCAGGATCTTGCGACCCAGCTCCGCGTTGTTGCCGTCGAGGCGCACGACCAGCGGCTTCTCGACCTTCTCGCCCTTGTCCTCAAGGAGCTTCAGGGCCTGGACGATGCCGTTGGCGACCGCGTCACAGGCGGTGATGCCACCGAAGACGTTGACGAAGACGGACTTGACGTCCGGGTCGCCGAGGATGATCTCGAGACCGTTCGCCATCACCTCGGCGGAGGCGCCGCCACCGATGTCGAGGAAGTTGGCGGGCTTGACGCCACCGTGGTTCTCACCGGCGTAGGCGACGACGTCCAGGGTGCTCATGACGAGGCCCGCGCCGTTGCCGATGATGCCGACCTGGCCGTCGAGCTTGACGTAGTTGAGGCCCTTGGCCTTGGCCGCGGCCTCCAGCGGGTCGGCGGCGGCCTTGTCCTCCAGCGCCTCGTGCTCCGGCTGGCGGAACGCGGCGTTGGCGTCCAGGGACACCTTGCCGTCGAGCGCGATGACGCGGCCGTCGGCGACCTTGGCGAGCGGGTTGACCTCGACGAGGAGGGCGTCCTCGGCGATGAAGGTCTTCCACAGGGTGACGAGGACGTCGGCGACCTGGTCGGCGACCTCGGCCGGGAACTTCGCCTGGGCGACGATCTCGCGGGCCTTCTCGATGGTGACGCCCTCGTTGGCGTCGACCGGCACCTTGGCCAGCTTCTCGGGGGTCGTCGCGGCGACCTCCTCGATGTCCATACCGCCGGCGACGGACGCCATGGCGAGGAAGGTGCGGTTGGTGCGGTCGAGGAGGTACGAGACGTAGTACTCCTCGGCGATCTCCGGAGCGGTCTCGGCGATCATCACCTTGTGGACCGTGTGGCCCTTGATGTCCATGCCGAGGATGTCCGTCGCGCGAGCGACGGCCTCGTCCGGGGTGGAGGCCAGCTTCACGCCGCCGGCCTTGCCACGGCCACCGACCTTCACCTGCGCCTTGACGACCGAACGGCCGCCCAGACGCTCGGTAGCCTCGCGCGCCGCCTCAGGCGTGTCGATGACTTCACCGGCCAGCACCGGTACACCGTGCTTGGCGAAGAGGTCCCTCGCCTGGTACTCGAACAGGTCCACGCGCGTCCGTCCCTTTTCCATGGATATCGCGGTTCGTTGTCTGCGCGGGCGTGCCGCGGTGGCAGCGTGAGGACGCGATCTATGACGAGGGCGGCACACGTGCGCCGAATACGCGGCATGTCCGTCTCGCAGGTTATCCCCGAGGGCCGGAGGTCCCTAAATCGCAGATCACACTCCGGCCGTGATTACGCTCACAGATCGCGCACAAACCCCGCACGCATCGCGACAGAGCGTACGCCGCCCGGTCCCGGCCCGCGGGCACGCGCCCGCCCCGCGCCGGGAACCCCCGGCCTCCCGGCCCGCACGCCGCCGGCCGCCGCCTTCCGTCCGCTCCCCCGCGCCCTCCCGTCTTCCTCCTCGCTGTCATCTCCCTTTCCCGGCCGCGGGTTTCCCCGCGTTTCCCCGTCTCCGTCACGTCCCGGCCCCCGAGTCGGGTACGGGCACGGGCCGCTGCTCCAAGGCCGCCGCCATCACCTCGGGAAAGTGGTCCGGGGTGCAGGCGAAGGCCGGGGCGCCGAGCGCGGCGAGGGCCGCCGCGTTCTCCCGGTCGTACGCCGGGGCACCCTCGTCGGAGAGGGCCAGCAGGGTGACGAACCGCACTCCGGACGCCCGCATGGCCGCGACCCGTCCGAGCATCCCGTCCCGTACGCCGCCCTCGTACAGATCGCTGATCAGGACGACGACGGTGTCCGCCGGGCGGGTGATCCTCGACTGGCAGTAGGACAGCGCCCGGTTGATGTCGGTGCCCCCGCCGAGCTGCACGCCGAAGAGCACGTCCACCGGGTCGGCCAGCTGGTCCGTGAGGTCCACGACCGAGGTGTCGAAGGCGATCAGCCGGGTGTCCAGGGCGCGTATCGAGGCCAGGACGGCGCCGAAGACGGAGGCGTGGACGACGGACGCCGCCATCGATCCGGACTGGTCGACGCAGAGGATCACCTCCTTCCTCACCGAGCGCGCCGCCCGGGCGTAGCCGACGAGCCGTTCCGGCACGACCGTGCGGTGCTCGGGCAGGTAGTTCTTGAGGTTGGCCCGGACGGTGCGGTTCCAGTCGATGTCCCGGTGGCGGGGCCGCGCCGCCCTCGCCGACCGGTCGAGCGCCCCGGTGAGCGTGGCCCGGGTACGGGACGCCAGGCGCCGTTCCAGGTCCTCGACCACCTTGCGGACGACCTCGCGGGCGGTGGCCCTCGTCTCCTCCGGCATCGCCTTGCCGAGCGACAGCAGGGTGCCGACCAGATGGACGTCCGGTTCGACCGCTTCCAGCAGCTCGGGTTCGAGGAGGAGGGCGGTCAGGCCGAGCCGGTCCAGGGCGTCCCGCTGCATCACCTGAACGACGGACGCCGGAAAGTACGACCGGATGTCCCCCAGCCAGCGGGCGACCCGCGGCGCGGAGGCTCCGAGACCGCCGCCCCGCCGGCCGTCACCGGCGCCCGAGCCTGCGCCCGCGCCCGCGCCCGCGCCCGCGCCCGCGCCCGGCGAACGGGATCCCGCCCCGTAGAGGGCCTCAAGCGTCCGGTCCACGGCGGCGTCACGGCCCGAGAGCGCCCGCCCGGTGCCGTCCTCGCCCGCCGCCCCGCCGAGCACGAGCCGCCAGCGGCGCAGCCGTTCGTCGGCGGAGTCGGGGGACGTCGGCTCCGTGGGGTGAGGGGGAGGCGTGGGGGTGGTGGTCGTCGAGGTCATCGCGTTCCTCCCCCGGTGGACGCCGGCCGGGCGCTCGCCCCCGCCTCGGCCATTTCCCTTGCGCCAGGCGGGTGTTGCGCGCCAGGCGGGAGTCGCATGCCGCATTCCTCGTCGTCCAGGCCGAGGAGCAGCCGCATCGTGGGCAGTACGGCCGCCGCGCGCTCCGGGTCCCAGGCCGGTGCGGTGGTTCCGCGCGCCGGGCCGGTGGCCGGGCCGTTCCTGACGCGTTCGCCGAGCGCGCGGCGGAGCGCCGGCGCGTAGTCCGAGAAGGTGCGGCGGAGCAGGGGCAGGACGTCGGTGAACGCGTCGGCGGGGACGCCGGTGAGCCAGGCGTCGATCAGTCCGAACAGCCGCTCGTCGTGGAGGAGCAGCAGTCCGCCGCCGGGCTCGGTGCCGCCGGTGAACCCCTCTATCCAGGCCGCCGCGTCGGCGGGTGCCACGGCGGGTGACAGGGCGCGGCCCAGGAGCCGGGCGGCCCGGTCGGCGGTCAGCGCACCCTCGTCGAGCAGGAGCCGGGCCGCCCGGCCACGCACTTCTCCGGGGAGGTGTTCGCGTTCGGCGAGGACGGTGAGCACCGCCGTCCAGCGGTCGCCGACGCCGGGGCGTTCCAGGAGGGCGACCGCCCGGTGCACGGCGTCCACGTGTCCTCTCATCCCCCGTGCGGCATCGCGGTCGAGCCCGGCGCAGGCGGCCGGGAGGCCGACGAAGATCCGGTCGGCGAGGCCGGCCGCCACGTCGTCGAGGGCCTCGGTGTCCGTGCGGCGCACATCCCCGTAGCGCACCGAGCGGACGAGCGCGGGCAGGGCCTCGGCGAGGTGGCCGACGTCGGTGTCGAGGGCGGCGCGGTCGGCGAGGGCGTCCAGGACGACGGGGAGGGCGGCCGGCAAGGCGGCGAGCAGGCACCGTTCGGCCAGGGTCGTGAGGCCGGCGAGGGTGTCGGCCTCCCGCGCGGCGGCTTCCGCCCGGGCGGTCGCGGCGGCTTCGACGGTCGTTCCCCAGACGCCCGCTTCGGCGAGCCGGACGGCCAGTTCCGGCTGCCAGGACAGGCGCCATGCCTCGCGGAAGGTGCCGAGGCGGGCGCGCGAGGCGAGAGGCGTGCCCCAGTCGACGTCGAGGAGCCGGAGGCGGTGCAGCAGCCGGCTCCGCTCGGTGTCGGTGTCCTTGCGGAGGTCCAACTCCTTTTCCCGCGGGCCGGCTTCGGGCTTGAGGCGCAAGGCGCGCTGGAGACGTGTGAGGTCGCGTTGGAGTGGTGTGGCGGGCGCGGTGTCGGGGACCTCGCCGAGGTCGTCCCCGATGACGAGCCGGTCGCGCACGAGGTCGAGCGGCACGTCCGAGCCGTCGCACAGCACGGCGCGCACGGCGTCGGTGGTCTCGGTGAGGCCCGGGAGCGGCCGGCCGCGGAGGGCGGCGAGCGTCTCGGCGAGCCGGACGGACTCGATGACGTGCGCGGACGAGACCGGCCGGCCCTCCTCGCGCAGCAGCCGGGCGACCGTGGTCATCCAGCGTTCGACCGGGTGGTCCGGGGCGGCGAAGAGGTGGGCGTACCAGCCGGGCGAGGTGATCCCGGCGCCGTAACCGCTGCTCCGGGCGAGGCGGCGATGGGTCCAGGGCACCCAGGAGATCTCCGTCCTGACCTTCGGCAGCCCCTTGAGCGTCCGCCGGTCGGCGGCGACGGGTCGCCGGACCGCCAGGGCGGGGACATGCCAGGCGCCGCAGACGACGGCGACCTCCTCTCCGAACTCCTTGAGCGCCTCGCGGAGCCGCAGGCGCATGTGGGCCTCGCGTACGGCGTCGTCGCGCGGGTTCGGCGGGCCGCCGTCGCCCGGCGCTTCGCCGCCCGGCGGCTCGCCCTCCGGCAGGGAGCGCAGCGCCGCCATGGCCTCGGCGACGGCCCGGAAGGGTCCGAGGGGGTCGTCACCGGGCCCGCCGTCGCCCGGACGGCCGGCGCCGCGGTGCTCGACGGCGTCCTCCCACCAGCGTTCGGGGTCGTCGTGGCCCGCGGCCCCGGCCAGCATGGCGAGCGGATCGGCCGGCGGCCCGGCCGCGCCGTCCGGCCCGTCCCGGCCGGCCGTTCCCGGCGCGGCGAGGGTGTGGGCGGCGGGCAGGTCGATGAACCGCACCTCGGCGTCGTGGGCGAGGGCCCAGCGGATGGCGGTCCACTCCGGCGAGAAGGCGGCGAACGGCCAGAAGGCGGCCCGGCCGGGATCGTCGGCGGCGTGGGCGAGCAGCGCGACCGGGGGCCGCATGCCCTCGTCCGCCGCACAGTGGACGATCTTGTCGGCCTCGGGCGGCCCCTCGACGAGCACCGCGCGGGGCCGGAGCCGCTCCAGGGCGGCGCGCACGGCCCGCGCGGAGCCGGGCCCGTGGTGGCGGACGCCCAGCAGGGCGGGCGCGTTCACGACGACACCTCGCGGCAGGCGCGGTAGAAGTCCTGCCAGCCGTCCCGCTCCCGCACGACCGTCTCCAGGTACTCGTGCCAGACGGTGCGGTCCGACGCCGGGTCGCGGACGACGGCGCCGAGGATGCCGGCCACGACGTCCCCGGCGCGCAGCACACCGTCGCCGAAGTGCGCGGCCAGCGCCAGGCCGCCGGTGACGACGGAGATCGCCTCGGCCGTGGAGAGCGTCCCGGTGGGCGACTTGAGTCTGGTCCTGCCGTCCGCGGTCACCCCGTCGCGCAGTTCACGGAAGACGGTGACGACCCGGCGGATCTCGTCCGCGCCGCTCGGGGCGGCCGGCAGGTCGAGGGAGCGGCCGATCTGGTCGACGCGCCGCACGACGATGTCGACCTCGTCCTCGTGGGTGGCGGGGAGCGGCAGGACCACGGTGTTGAAGCGGCGGCGCAGGGCGCTGGAAAGCTCGTTGACGCCCCGGTCGCGGTCGTTGGCCGTGGCGATGAGGTTGAAACCGCGCACGGCCTGGACCTCCTCGCCGAGCTCGGGAATGGGCAGGGTCTTCTCGGACAGCACCGTGATCAGCGAGTCCTGCACATCGGCGGGGATGCGGGTCAGTTCCTCGACGCGGGCGGTCATGCCCTGGGCCATGGCCCGCATGACGGGACCGGGCACGAGGGCGTCCCGACCGGGCCCGTGCGCCAGCAGCCGGGCGTAGTCCCAGCCGTAGCGGACGGCCTCCTCGGCCGTGCCGGCCGTGCCCTGGACGAGGAGGGTCGAGTCCCCGCTGACGGCCGCGGCCAGGTGCTCGGACACCCAGGTCTTGGCGGTGCCGGGGACGCCGAGGAGCAGCAGGGCCCGGTCCGTGGCGAGGGTGGTGACGGCGACCTCGACGACCCGGCGCGGGCCCACGTACTTCGGGGTGATCACGGTGCCGTCGGGCAGCACCCCGCCCAGCAGGTAGGTGGCGACGGCCCACGGCGACAGCCGCCAGCGCTCGGGCCGGGGCCGGTCGTCCGCCGCCGCCAGGGCCGCCAGCTCACCGGCGAACGCCGCTTCCGCGTGAGGTCGGATGACTTCGGCAGAAGACTCCGGGCCGCCGAGCGGCGGGACGGAACGGACGTGTGTGGCAGGCGTGTTGTCGGTGGTGATAGGCGCGTCGGTGGGTACGAAGCGGTTTCCGGGCACGGTCACAAGTCCCCCTCGTCGTGCGGTCCGGGATGTGACTCCACCCTGCACCACACCACTGACAATCGCCCTCGGCGGCAACGAATCCGCAGGTCAAGGCGATTGTCAGTGGCGGGCCTTACGGTCGGTGACATGAATCCGCAGGGGGAACGCTGGACGGCGGAACAGGTGCTCGCGCTGGCGCCTGACTCCGCGTCGCGCACGGCGGGCGGCAGGCTCGCGACGCCGGGATCGTGGTCGGGGACGGGAGCGCGCCCGGACTCGGTGTGGGGGGAGTGCGTGGGGGCCGGCGGCCGGACGTACCGGACCGCCGTGGACAGCAGGGATTCCAACAGACCGCGATTCACGTGCAGTTGCCTCAGCCGCAAGGTGCCGTGCAAGCACACGGTGGGGTTGCTGCTGCTGTGGGCGGGGGGCCACGAGTCCGTCCGACCGACGGACGAGCCACCGTCGTGGGTGGGCGAGTGGCTGGAGGGGCCTTGGGGAGCTCGGACCTCTCCTGTGGCGGCCCGCCCGCCCTCCGCGTCGGCGTCGGCCGAACGCCGGGCGGCGGACCGGGCGCGGCGGATCGCCGAGGGCGCCGCGGAGTTGGAGCGGCGCCTCACCGACCTGGTGCACGGCGGGCTCGCCGGGTCCAACGGCGGCACGCGGGAGGAGTGGGACCGGGCCGCCGCCCGCATGGTCGACGCGCAGGCACCCGGACTGGCCTCACCTACCCGCGCGTTGGGTTCGCTGTCCGCGGCGGACCCGGACTGGGCCTCGCGGCTCCTGGAGGAGTGCGCGCTCCTGCACACGCTCAACCGCGCGTACGCGCGCGTCGACCGACTGCCCGCCCGACTGGCCGCGACCGTGCGCGCCCGCGTCGGGATCACCGTGGACTCGGCCGCGCTGCTGGCCTCCGGGCCGCCCGTGCGGGACGACTGGATGGTCCTCTCCCAGGACGACACCGCCGACGACGGCACCCTCACCACCCGGCGCATCCGGCTCCACGGAACGCGCACCGGCCGAGCGGCGCTGCTGCTGTCGTACGGAGCGGCGGGCCGGGCACCCGAACTGTCGCTCCCGGTCGGCTCCTCCCTCGACGCCGACCTGGTCTTCCACCCCGCCGCCGTGCCGCTGCGCGCCGTACTCGGAACACGCCACGGCGACCCGGAGCCTGCCGCCGGACCACCGCCGGGCGTCGGCGTCGAGGCCGCCCTCGCCGCCTACGGGACGGCGTTGCGCGATGACCCGTGGCTGGACGCGTGGCCGGTGGTCCTCGACGGGGTGGTCCCCATACCCGACCCCGACGCCGGCCGCCGGCTGGCCGACGCCGAGGGCGGTGCCGCACTGGCCGTCGACGCGTGCCGCACCGGCGAATCGGGCTGGTGGCGGCTGGTCGCGGTGTCGGCCGGCGGGCCGGTGCGGGTCTTCGGCGAGTGCGGGCACCGCGGCTTCGCGCCCCTGGCCGTCTGGGCACCGGAGTTGACGCCCCTGCGGCGCTGACGACACGGACCGGCCCGCCCCTCACCTGCCTCCCTCCGGCCCCACCTTCGAAAGGTCACCCATGAACGCACCGAGCCACGAGGCTCCGCCCACGGACGTCCCCTGGGACGACCTCGTCACCGCCGCCCTGATCGGCACGGGCCGGCGCGGCACACCGGTCCGGCCACGTCCCGGGCGGGATCCCGCCCTCGCCCTGCTGGACGCCGCCGCCCTGCACACGGTGCGGCGCCGCGCCGCCGCCCTGCCCGTCGCCGCGGGATGGCGCCCCGAGCCCGCGCCTCCCGATCCCCGCACGCCGTTGCCCGAGGCCGCCCGGCGGCGGCTGGAGCTGCTCCTCGGCGAGCGGGCCGGCGCCGGTGACCGGCGCCGGACGGCGGCCCCCGACCTCGTCGAACTGCTCCCCCAGTGGCTGACCGCCGCCAACGCCTACGGCTACCGGCCACCGGACGCCCTGCTGCCCGGTCTCCTCGACGCCGCCCGCGCCCGCACCGACCTCCGTCCCGAGGCGCTGGCCTTCGCCGGGCCCCGCGGGCGGTGGCTGGCCCGTCTCAACCCGCAGTGGGCGTACGCGCTCCGTTCCCATCCGCCGGGGCCGGCGACGGCCTCCCCCGGCCCACCGGACGCCGTCGGCCTCGACGGTCTGCGGCGCGTATGGCGGGAGGGCCTGTTCGCCGAACGCCTGGCCGCCCTCACCGCGGTCCGGCGGTACGACCCGGCGGCCGGGCGCGAGCTGCTGGCGGACACCTGGGCCACCGAACGGGCCGAGGACCGGCAGGCGTTCCTCGGCGCGCTGCGCGATGGGCTCTCCCCGGAGGACGAACCCTTCCTGGAGGCGGCCCTGTCGGACCGGGGCCGCTCCGTCCGGGCCGTGGCCGCCGAACTCCTCGGCGGATTGCCCGGTTCCGCTCTGACGGCCCGGATGACCGCGCGGGCCCTCACCTGCGTCGCGCTCGACCAGGGCGTCATCGTGGTCGAGGCCCCGCACGAGTGCGACGGCGGGATGCGGCGGGACGGCATCACCGCCAAACCCCCGTCGGGACGCGGCGCCCGCTCATGGTGGCTGAGCGGGATCGTGGAGACCACACCGCTGTCCGTCTGGCCGGCCCGGCTGGGGGTCGCCGGCCCGGCCGAGGCGGTGGCACTGCCCGTCGCCGACGGCCGGCGACCCGACCTGCACGCGGCCTGGTGCCGTGCCGCGGTCCGGCAGCGGGACCCGGCATGGGCCCGGGCCCTGCTCGGCCCGGCCGCGGCACCCCCGGCTCCCGAGGGCGCGCCGGGGCGGGACCCGGCCCGGCTGCTCACCGTCCTCCCCGCGGCCGAACGGGCCGACTGGGTGGCACGGTTCGTCGCCGCCCACGGGCTGTCGGACGCGTTCCGGCTGATCGGGGTCTGTGCCGTGCCCTGGGCCGAACCGCTCGGGCAGGCCGTGGTGGACGCCCTGGAGATCGCCCGGGACGCGGGCGGCTACCCCTGGAGCTTCAGCGGCGTCATGGGCCTGGCCGAACGCTGCCTCGACCCGGACCGGGCCGACCGGCTGGCCGTGCTCGCCGTCGCGGGCGGCGGCCCGCGTGAGGACGCCGCCCCGCCCGGAGCCACGGGTTACTGGGCGGAGGCGTTCCAGCGGCTGGCCGGAACGCTCCGGCTGCGCGCCGTGATGCGGGCGGAGCTGGCGGGATGACACACACCCGGCCCGCCCCGCCGAAAAGGGAAGCCCTCTCAGGCCCCGGCCGCCTGGCGGACGTTGGCGTTGACCCACTCGACGATCGACGTCGTCGTCGCCCCCGGCGTGAAGATCGCCGCCACTCCCAGCTCCTTGAGCGGCGGAATGTCGGCCTCCGGAATGATGCCGCCGCCGAACACCTTGATGTCCTCGGCGTCACGCTCCTTCAGCAGCTCGATCACCTTGGCGAACAGGGTGTTGTGCGCGCCGGACAGGATGGACAGGCCGATCGCGTCGGCGTCCTCCTGGATCGCGGTGTCGACGATCTGCTCGGGGGTCTGGTGAAGCCCGGTGTAGATGACCTCCATGCCGGCGTCCCGCAGCGCACGTGCGATGACCTTGGCCCCGCGATCGTGTCCGTCGAGCCCCGGCTTGGCCACCACCACACGGATCGGACCGGTCACTCCCATCACTGCCTCCATGTACGACTGCCGTCAGCCGGCCGCGAGGATCCCGTGCCGAAGGGGCCCGGGTGTGAACGAACGTTATCCACAGCATCCCGCAAGCGGTCGTTTCGCGGTGCGGAGGGAGGGGGAAATCACACGTGGGACACCACGTTCACCGCGACTCGCACTCTTCTTCCGCCCGCCACGCGCCGTACAGCCGCCCGGCCGTGGCACGGCGGAGCCCGGAGCGGGCCGCGCAGGGGAGCCTCGACGAGGTCTGCCGCACCGCCGCCGACAGCCGCACGGCGGCGGTGTCCCGGCAGCTCGCGCACGGCTGCCCATGAGGGCGCACGGGGGACAGGGCATCGGCCTGTGTGCCGTTCGGAGGTCGGCCATGGGGGCCTTGCCCGCCTTATCCCTTGTCTCCGGGGCTCTTGTCTCCGGGGCTTCGTCATCCACCGGTTCCGGCCCTTCGCGGCCGTCGGCCGCGCTGGTCCGGTCCACGGCGCTGGAGCTGGTCATCCTGGCCTGCCACACGCTGCTGTACCCGACGGGCGTCACCCAGGAACGTCACCCGCCGCCCCTCGCCACGCCGCAGGCACCCGAGGGGAACGGCATGGCGAACGACCGGGTCCCCGTGCTCCTCCTCCATGGATTCGCCGACAACCGTTCGGTGTTCGTCCTGCTGCGCCGCTCGCTGCTGCGCCACGGCTGGCAGCACGTCGGCTCCCTCAACCACTCGCTCCTCACCCATGACCTCCGCACCGCCGCCACGGCGCTCAGCCGGTACGTCGAGGAATTCCGGGCCCGCACGGGCGCCTCCCGGATCGACGTCGTCGGGCACAGCCTGGGCGGATTGGTGGCCCGTTACTACGTGCAACGGCTGGGTGGTGACGCCCTGGTCCGCCGACTGGTCACGCTCGGCACGCCGCACGGCGGCACCCGGGTGGCCCCGCCGATGTCGGTGCATCCGCTGGTACGGCAGATGCGTCCGGGTTCCGGGGTCCTCGCGGAGCTGGCCGCGCCGGCCCCCGGCTGCCGGACGCGCTTCGTCGCCTTCTGGAGCGACCTGGACCAGGTGATGGTCCCCGTGGAGACGGCCCGCCTCGACCATCCGGACCTGGTGGTGCGGAACATCCGCGTCAGTGGCGTCGGGCACCTCGCCCTCCCGGTGCACCCGGCCGTGGTGGCGGGCATCCGGCAGGCACTGGTGGCGCGGGACGAGAGCGACGGCGACGCCGGGCGGGCCTCCGTGGCATGACTCCGGCGTCGCGGCCACGGGATGCCCGGCGCCCCTTCGTGTGATGCGCGGAAACCGTCGGCCAACCTTTGATCGCACCCCACTTGCCCGATTAATGTCGAACGATTTTCGAACGTCAAAGCGACTCGGGCGTGCCCCGTCCACCAAAAGGCGGCTAAATGCCCAGGCTCCCGGCTCGCGAAACGTGAGGAAGATTGTGGCCGTCGCATACCGCCGGGTACAGTCGCCGCTACCTCTCCTGCTCCCGAGGCGAAATGGAAGTGGTGGTGAACGACCGTCACCCATCGGCGGCCCCGGATCCGTCCGTTCCCGTTCCCGATGCAGCATTCGGACACCACCCGTCCCCCAGCAGTCCACCGCCTACGGCTGGACCGGTCACGACACCGGCCAGTGGGACACCACCCATCAGTGGGGATCCTCCGGTCACACCCAGGTCTGGGACTTCAGCGCCTGTGACTCCGGCGGGCAGCCCGGCTGGGGACAGGCCCAGGACGGCACCTGGGCGGCCGGTTCCGGCAGCGGGCCCGCCGGGCAGTGGCAGTGGGAGACGCCGAGTCCGACCGGGTGGGGAGACCTTCCCGGTGGCGGCTGGGGCGACACCTCGGGCCAGTGGAACACCGGGCACTCCGCCCAGTGGGACACGTCGAGCCAGTGGGACACCAGTGGTTACGGCCACCAGCCGCAGGCCCCGCAGCAGCCCGCCGACCACGCCATGACGCAGACGTGGGACAGCTCGGCCTGGGCCCAGCCCGCCGACCCCTGGGGCGGCCACCACGCGGCGGAGACGCAGACCTGGGACGCCAGTGCCTGGGCGGAGACCGCACAGCCCGCGCCGCCGCACGACCCGACGCTGATGGCCGTCCTCCCCGACCCCGGCGGACAGCCGGCGCCGGTGACCGACGCCGACACGCGGACCATGCACGCCGTCTTCGCCCCGGCCGCGGACGACTTCGCCCCCGACGACCCGGCGGCGAGCGACCTCACGGCGGACGGGCAGCACCCGGACGGCCGGGCCACCGGTGAGGACGACCGGCAGGACACCGGGACACCCGCCGCCGGCGACCGCCCGGTCCGCAACCGGCGCAAGGGCGGTGCCCCGCGCTCCGGTTACCGGCCCCGCCGCAAGGCCCTCCTCACGGTGGCCGTCCCCTCGGTCGCCGTGATGGGCGTGGCCGGCGTGGCCGCCGCGACCGTCGCGTCCAACGGGGGCCACGAGGCACAGCAGACCCAGGCCGCGGCCGCCCCCGACGCGTCCACCGTCAAGTTCTCCGCCGCCAACAGCAAGCTGGACACCCAGCTCGCCGGGCTGAGCCGGGGGGCGGACGACTTCGCCACCCGCGCCAACCGGACGCAGGAACGCATCGACCTGCGGCTGCGCCAGGAGGAAGAGCGCAAGCGGAAGGCCGAGGAGGCCGCCCGCAAGGAAGCCGAACGGCCCAAGTTCGCGCTCCCCGTCGCCCAGCACGGACTCAGCGCCTACTTCGGGCAGGCGGGCGTCAACTGGATGTCCGTGCACACCGGCATCGACTTCCCCGTCAGTTACGGCACCCCCGTCATGGCGGCCACCGACGGCACCGTCCGCACCCAGTACAACGTGGCCTACGGCAACATGGCCATAGTGACGTCCCCGGACGGGACCGAGACCTGGTACTGCCACCTCAGCAGCACCCGGGTGCGGTCCGGCCAGGTCAAGGCCGGTGACGTGATCGCCTACTCCGGCAACTCGGGCAACTCCACCGGCCCGCACCTGCACTTCGAGGTACGGCCCGGCGGGTCGGCCGTCGACCCGCTGCCGTGGCTGCGCGCCCACGACCTCGACCCGACCTGACCGGCCCGGGGGCGGCCGCTCGGCCGGACCGCCCCCGGCCCCCGGCTACAGCTTCTCGACCGGCGCGTAGCGCAGCAGCAGCCGCTTGGGCTTCTCCTGCCCGAAGTCGATCGTCGCCTCCGCGTTGTCCCCGCTGCCCTTGACGCCGACGACCGTGCCCAGGCCGAACGAGTCGTGGGTGACCCGGTCGCCGATCGCCAGGGACACCACCGGGCGGTCCTTGGCACGCCGCGTCGCGAAGCCGCTCGGCCCCGCCGTGCCCCGGCCGCCGATCCGCGACGACGAGGAGGAGGCAAACCGGCCCGAGGCGATCCCGGACACCGACGCC
Organism: Streptomyces sp. CA-181903; assembly: GCF_050937075.1. Classification (NCBI taxonomy): domain Bacteria; kingdom Bacillati; phylum Actinomycetota; class Actinomycetes; order Kitasatosporales; family Streptomycetaceae; genus Streptomyces; species Streptomyces sp. CA-181903. The sequence continues at coordinate 4,539,845 of NZ_JBNJLY010000001.1, read as the reverse complement.
GACGGCGTGGCCGGCCCGGTGCGGCGCCACTCGACGTACCGGTCGGGGATCTCCTCCAGGAAGCGGGACGGCGGGTTGTAGGCGGGCGTGCCCCAGGCGCTGCGCATGCTCGACCTGGTCAGGTAGAGCCGCTCGCGGGCCCGGGTGATGCCCACGTAGGCGAGCCGCCGTTCCTCCTCCAGCTCCTTGGTCTGGCCGAGGGCGCGCATGTGCGGGAAGACGCCGTCCTCCATGCCGGTGAGGAAGACGACCGGGAACTCCAGGCCCTTGGCGGTGTGCAGGGTCATCAGCGTGATGACGCCGCTGCCCTCGGTGTCCTCGTCGGGGATCTGGTCCGAGTCGGCGACCAGGGCGACCCTCTCCAGGAACTCCGCGAGGGTGCCGGGCTCGTCCTCGGTCCGCTCCTGCTCGAACTCCAGGGCCACGGCCGCCAGTTCCTGGAGGTTCTCGATGCGGGTCTCGTCCTGCGGGTCGGTGGACGCCTGGAGTTCGGCCAGGTAGCCGGTGCGCTCCAGGACCGCCTCCAGGACGGTGGCCGGTCCGGCGCCGGACTCCACGATCGTGCGGAGCTCGTCCATCAGGACGTTGAAGCGCTTGACGGCGTTGGCCGAGCGGGCGGCCATGCCGTAGGCGTCGTCGACGCGCCGCAGCGCCTGGGCGAAGCTGATCTTCTCGCGCAGCGACAGCGCGTCGATCATGGCTTCGGCGCGCTCGCCGATGCCGCGCTTGGGCACGTTGAGGATCCGGCGCAGCGGCACGGTGTCCTCGGGGTTGGCCAGGACGCGCAGGTAGGCCAGGACGTCCCGGACCTCCTTGCGCTCGTAGAAGCGCACGCCGCCGACGACCTTGTAGGGCAGGCCGACGCGGATGAAGATCTCTTCGAAGACACGGGACTGGGCGTTGGTCCGGTAGAAGATCGCGACGTCGCCGGCCTTGGCGTCGCCGGCGTCGGTCAGCCGGTCGATCTCGTCGGCGACGAACTGGGCCTCGTCGTGCTCGGTGTCGGCCACGTAGCCGGTGATCGCGGAGCCGGCCCCGGCCTCGGTCCACAGGTTCTTCGGGCGGCGGTTCTCGTTGCGCTCGATGACCGCGTTGGCGGCGCTCAGGATCGTCTGCGTGGAGCGGTAGTTCTGCTCCAGCAGGATGGTCGTGGCGTCCGGGTAGTCCTCCTCGAACTGGAGGATGTTGCGGATGGTGGCGCCGCGGAAGGCGTAGATGGACTGGTCGGCGTCGCCGACGACGCACAGCTCGCCGGGGCCTTCCTCGCCCGCCGTCGCGGGGGTGCCCACCAGCTCGCGGATGAGCGTGTACTGCGCGTGGTTGGTGTCCTGGTACTCGTCGACGAGGACGTGCCGGAAGCGCCGCCGGTAGTGCTCGGCGACGTCCGGGAACGCCTGGAGCAGGTGGACCGTGGTCATGATGATGTCGTCGAAGTCGAGCGCGTTGGCCTCGCGCAGCCTCGACTGGTACATCGTGTACGCCTCGGCGAGGGTCTTCTCGAAGCCGTCCGCGGCCTGGGCGGCGAACGCCTCCTCGTCGACGAGCTCGTTCTTGAGGTTGGAGATCTTCGCGCTGAACGACTTCGGTGGGAACTTCTTCGGGTCGAGGTCCAGGTCGCGGCAGACCAGGGCCATGAGCCGCTTGGAGTCGGCGGCGTCGTAGATCGAGAAGGACGACGTGAAGCCGAGCTTCTTGCTCTCCCGGCGGAGGATCCGCACGCAGGCGCTGTGGAACGTCATCACCCACATCGCGTTGGCCCGGGGGCCGACGAGCTGCTCCACGCGCTCCTTCATCTCGCCCGCGGCCTTGTTGGTGAAGGTGATCGCGAGGATCTGCCCGGGGTGGACGCCCCGGGCGCCGAGGAGGTGGGCGATGCGGTGGGTGAGGACGCGGGTCTTGCCCGAGCCGGCGCCGGCGACGATGAGCAGCGGGGAGCCGGAGTGCACCACGGCGGCGCGCTGCTGGTCGTTCATGCCCTCCAGCAGCGCGGCGGGGTCCACGACGGGCCGCGGGGCGCCGTCGCGGTAGTACGCCTCCCGGGGGACGGGCGCGTCGAAGGCGCCGCCGAAGAGGTCGTCCGGCAGCGGCTCGGGGGCCGAGTCCTCCGCGGGGGGCGGCGGCTCCTCGTCGGAAGGGACGAGATCCGCCAGGAAGCTGTCGTCAAAGAGGCTGCTCATCGTCATCCGAGTCTAGGCGGCCCCACTGACAACCCGTCCCCCCTCGGCTCCCGGGGCCGGGGAGGGGCGCCGTGGCGCCGGTCACGTCCAGAGGACGGCGATGAAGACGTCGGCCGTGGTCAGCGCCCCGACCGTGCCGAAGGCGACGGCCCCGACCCGCTCCCCTTCTCCCTGGTCCCGCTTCACGTACACGAGGGCGAGGACCACCATCAGCAGGGACAGTTTCAGGCCGATCTTGAAGGTGTTCACCGCGTCGTCCTCCGCGCGGTGCAGGCCGACCAGCGCCATGCCGGTGACCAGCATGGTGAGGGCGCCGTGCAGCATCGCGGGGACCATGCGGGCCTCCCCCTTGCCCATGGCCTTCACCTGGGTCAGGAAGCCGCCGAGCAGGGCGGCGATGCCGACGATGTGCAGGCCGATCATGGCGTGAATCAGAGGGTCCATGGGGGCCGACCTTAGCCGGATGGTCGGGCTCCGAATAAATCGGGCCCCGTACCATCAACTCCCCCGTAACCGGGCAAAGATCATCGATTCGGTCAGTCCTGCACCGAATCCTTCCGCGAGGCCGAGGAGTTCCCGGCCCGCACCGGTCGTTTCACCACCGGTTCCGGCCATTAACAGTCATGCGCGTTACCGGCGGATCTCGCGGTTTAGCGTCCTGCCCCAGACGGCGGTGGCCCGCCCTCCTCCCCCTCGGACGGGCCACCGCCTGAGCCCCCCAGCCTGCCGCCGGACAGGAAGGAAGTGACGGCCACCGTGGCGTCGCACCGCAAGCCCAAGCATCTCTCGCTCCTCAGTGGCACCGCCCGTACGGCGGCCGGCCTCGCCTTGGCGGGTGCCGCCACCGCCACCGTGCCGGCCGGCACCGGCCACGCGGCCCCCCAGCGGACCCCGGACGAGGTGAAGGCGCAGGTCGCGCACTACTACCGGCAGGCCGAGGTGGCGACGGAGCGGTACAACGGGGCGAAGGAGCGCACCGACCGGGCCCGGGCCGTGCTCGACGGCCTCCAGGACGACGCCGCCCGCCGGACGGAACGGCTCAACGCCGCCCGCGACGCCCTCGGGTCGTACGCCACGGCCCAGTACCGCGCCGGGGGCATCCCCTCCTCGGTGCGGCTGCTGCTCTCGTCCTCGCCCCGGCACTTCCTGGACCGGGCCTCGATGGCCGAACGCACCGGGACCCGCGAGGCCACCGAGGTGGCCCGGGTGCGGGAGGAGGTCCGGCAGGTGCGGCAGGTCAGGACCACGGCCGAGGCCAAGCTGCGGGAGCTCGAGGCCGAGCGGAACGCGCTCGCGCGGCACCGCCGCACCATCGAGGCCAAGCTCGCCGCCGCGCGCGACCTGCTCCGCACCCTGCCGTCCGCCGCGCGGCCCGCCGACGACGACCAGGGCGCCGCCGAGGCCGGCCACGCGGCCGGGCGCTCGGCGCCCGCGGCCGCGCCCGCGGCCCCGCACCCCGCGGCGGCGCCGGCCGGACCCGCCCCCGCGACGGGCCGCGCCGCACAGGCCGTGGCCTTCGCCTACGGGGCGCTCGGCAAGCCCTACGTCTGGGGGGCCACCGGGCCGTTCGGCTACGACTGTTCGGGGCTGACGCAGGCGGCCTGGCGGGCGGCGGGCGTCTCGCTGCCGCGCACCACCTACACCCAGATCAACTCCGGGCACCGGGTCACCAGATCCCGGTTGACCCCGGGTGACCTGGTGTTCTTCTACTCCGGCGTGAGCCACGTCGGTCTCTACATCGGCGACGGGAAGATGATCCACGCCCCGCACCCGGGGGCGCCCGTCAGCATCGCGTCGGTGGACTCGATGCCCTTCGCCGGAGCGGTCAGACCCGCGTAGCGGGCCACCCGGGGAGGGTCAGGGGGCGAGCTGCTTGCCGAGCCACCGGAAGACCTCGGGGATCTGCTCCTTCCAGACGGCCGTGCTGTGGCCGCCGGCATTGGCCGGGATCCTCCTGACCTCCACGGTGGTCGGCGGCTTCGCCACCTTCTTGATGTCCATACCGGCCCGGTAGCCGTCGAGCTCGCTGCCCGAGAAGAACAGCGCCACGTGCGGCGGCGTCTTGGCCCGCTCGAGCATCCGCTGCGGGTTGTTCGCGCGGCGGAGTTCGGGGGTCCTGGCCGTGAGCGAGGAGGGGACGCCGGCGGGGTCGTTGTAGCCGGAGAGGCTCACTCCGGCGTGGAAGCGGTCGGGATGGGCGATGGTGAGCTTGGCGGCGCAGTGCGCGCCCGCCGAATAACCGGCGACGCCCCAGGACTTGGCCTTGTCGCTGACGCGGAAGTTGTCTACGACCATCTTGCGGACGTCGAAGCTGAGCCAGGTGTCGGCGTTGATCTTGCCGGGGGTGTTGGCGCAGCCGGTGTCCTCGTTGCCGCCGAGGAGGGTGGTGCGGGGCGCGACGATGACGAAGGGCCGGATCTCGCCCCGCTCCATCATGGGCTTGAGCTGCTCGTTGACCTTCAGGGAGCCGAACCACGCCTTCGCCGAACCGGGGAAGCCGGGCAGCACCTCCACCACGGGGAACTTCTCGTCCTTGAACCTGGGGTCGTCGTACTGGGGCGGGGTCCAGACGTAGACCTCGCCGCTCACGCCCGAGACGGCGCCTTTCAGTTGCGTCTGGCGGACGCCCTCCCCCATGAGCGGGTCGGTCGCGGCCGTGAACTTCTGGACGACCTTCGGCAGGTCCTTCATCTTCTTGCCGCCGGTGCCGTCCGCCCCCAGGTAGGCGGCCGAGGTGACGTGGTTGCCCGTGCCGAGCAGGTCGTCCCAGTTGTCGTACAGGTCGTTGTCGTCGTTGACGACCACGAAGACCGCGGTGATCGCGGCGGCCTGGGCGAAGAGCAGCATCAGCAGCCGCGTCACATGCCGGACGAACCTCGGGCCCGGGACCCTGCTCCACAGCAGCAGCGGCAGTACGAGCGCCACCACGACCAGGGCGATCGTGGTCACGAAGAAGGGCGTCCCCATCAGGCTCATCGAGTCAGCGGCTCTCGTTTCCGACGTCAGGCCCGGCGGGCCCGGGCCCTGCTTGTCGAGAGCCACTCACCCTCTGCAGATGGGAGGCGCGTGACTACGGTTCCCCGCGGTGGCGGAAGGTGCGGTCTCTCACACCAGGCGCCGGGCCGTCGCCCACCGGGTCAGCTCATGCCGGTTGGACAGCTGGAGCTTGCGCAGCACCGCCGAGACATGGGACTCGACCGTCTTCACGGAGATGAACAGCTGCTTGGCGATCTCCTTGTAGGCGTAACCGCGCGCGATCAGGCGCAGGACCTCGCGCTCACGCTGGGTGAGGCGGTCGAGGTCCTCGTCGACGGGAGGGGCGTCGGTGGAGGCGAACGCGTCGAGGACGAACCCGGCCAGCCGCGGGGAGAACACGGCGTCCCCGTCCCGGACCCGGAAGATCGCGGCGATCAGGTCGGAGCCGGTGATCGTCTTGGTCACATAGCCTCGCGCGCCGCCGCGGATGACCCCTATGACGTCCTCCGCGGCGTCGGACACGGAGAGCGCGAGGAAGCGGACCGGCTCCTCGGACGTCGACAGCAGCCCGGCGCAGCGGCGCAGCACCTCCGCCCCGCCGCCGCCGGGCAGATGGACGTCCAGCAGGACGACCTCGGGGCGGGTGGCGGTGATGACGGTGACGGCCTGGTCGACGTCGGCGGCCTCGCCGACGACCTCGACACCCGTCCGGTCGGTCACCCCGATCTCCGCCTGCACCCCGGTGCGGAACATCCGGTGGTCGTCCACCAGCACCACCCGGACCCTCCGGTCCGTCGGCTCGGTCGTCGTCCCGTTCGTCATGACGTCTGTTCCGCCCTCTCCATTTCCAGCTCCACTTCCGTCCCCCCGTCGGGAACGGAGCGCAGGCGCGCGGTACCACCGTTGCGCTGCATTCTGCCGATGATCGACTCCCGGACCCCCATCCGGTCGTCGGGCACGGCGTCCGGGTCGAAGCCCGGTCCCCTGTCGCGCACCGAGACGAAGACCGTACGCCCTTCGACCTCGGCGTAAACCTGAACCGCCCCGCCCTGGCCCCCGTATTTCGCGGCGTTGACCATGGCCTCGCGCGCGGCCTGCATCTGCGCCCGCAGGCGTTCGTCGAGCGGGCAGTCGCCGACCACGACCACCTCCAGGGGGACGCCGTGGTGGTCCTCGACCTCGGCGGCGTTGGCGCGTACGGCCTCCGCCAGGGTCTCGGGCTCCTCGGACTCGTCCTTGCCGTGGCCCTCGGGGTTGTAGAGCCAGGCCCTCAACTCGCGCTCCTGGGCCCGGGCGAGGCGGGCAACCTCCCTGGAGTCCTCGGCGTTGCGCTGTATCAAAGTGAGCGTATGCAGGACCGAGTCATGGACGTGCGCGGCGACTTCGGCGCGTTCCTGGGCGCGGATGCGCATGGTGCGCTCGGCGGACAGGTCCTGCGTCATGCGCACTACGGAGGGGCCCGCCAACAGGGCTATGCCGACCAGGACGGCGAGCGACGCCTGCAGCACGGTGCCCAGGTGCTCGGCGGATCCCTGGAGCACGACCATGCCGGTCACCCCGGCGCCGACCAGCAGGACGCCGGCCGCGCCCCGGGCGAGCGGCAGGACGCGCTTGCGCCGGCTCACCTCCACCCAGTGCGCCCGCCGCGCGTTGTCCGCCTGCCGCCACACCAGGGCGACGCCCGCTCCGATCAGGACCAGCGGCCAGACGTAGACGTTGGCGCGGCCGAGGTGCATCCGGTCCAGGAAGATCGCGGCGCCCACGATGAGCGCGAGGAACGCGAAGACCTGCCCCCGGTCGGGCTTGCGGGCGAACAGGTGTCTCCGGCCGTCCGGCGCCACCTCTCCGTCCGGCCGGCGGGCCTCGACGCCACCGACACCGAGCGGTACGACGAACCAGAAGACCGCGTAGAGCAGCGCGCCCATGCCCTGGGCCATGAGCAGGGCGAGGAAGACCAGCCGCACCCAGGAGACCGGCACCCCCAAGTGCCCGGCGAGGCCGCGCGCCACGCCGCCGAGCATCCGGCCCTCGGCGCTGCGGTAGAGCTTGCGCAAGGGCACGGGGTCGGGGGCGGCGGGCGCGTAGGCACCGCCGGCTCGGGGCTGCGTCGTCGATGCGCCGGTCATGGAACGATCGTCACACGTCGTGAGCCCCCGCGGTATCGGGGTCGTCCCTGACCGAACCCCGATCTGTTTCCCTGAGAGAGCCCTGTTGCCGTCCCTTACACCGGTTCCCGCCCGAGCCCGCGGCGGCCGGTGCGGCCGGTCCGGCACCCGTCAGTGCGGGAGCACCCGGAACCCGTCCCGGACCGCGTCGAAGACCGGCCGGTGGCGGTCCCAGTCGGCCGAGGGGGCGGAGAGGTACACGGCGTACTCGTCGTCGCCGGCGCGGCCGAAGCCCAGGTCGATGGCCCGGAACTCGCGGACGCGGCCCTTGAAGACGAACTCCCAGACGGCGGCCGGGACGCCGCGGTAGGCGGTGGCCTGCATGCGCAGCCGCCGGTAGCCGTCGACCTTCGTCCGCACCTGCTGTTCGACGTCCTGCCAGTGTTTCAGCGGATCGGGGCTCGCCAGGTCCAGGACGTTGACCTTGAGGTCGATGAGTCCGGTGGGGTCGATGTAGTCCACCTCGACGGCCGACTTCTCCTTGCGGCTCCAGCCCTTGGGCACCGGGAAGGCGACCCCGAGGCGCTTCTCGGTCACCAGGCGGTAACCGGGCGGTACGGGCGGCGGCGAGGAGGGAGCGGGCGTGGGTGCGGCCGAGGACGCCGATGGCTTCGGCGCCGGCGGCGCGGCGTCGTCCTCCTTGTCCCCCGGAAGAAGGAAGAACGCGCAGACCGCGCCCACCACGCTCATGACGGCCGCCACCGCGACCCACTTGCCGATCCGCCGGCGCCCGGCGGGAGCGGGGGCGGGGGCGGCGGCAGGCCCGTGAGGCGCGACGGCGGTCGGCACGGTCGGCCGCGGGCGGGGAGCCGGCGCGGGATCCGGCGTCGGCTCCGGTGCCGGAACGGACGGCTCCGCGGCGGGTTCGACGCGGGGCGGTGTCACGGCGGTGGTGGCCTCGGACCGCTCGAATCCGCCCGCCCCCGGGGCCGGGTGACGGGCCGTCCCCGGCTCGGCGGCCGGCTCGCGCAGGATCTGCTCCACCAGGTCGGCGGGGGGCCGCAGGTCCGGGTCCCGGGCCAGCAGGGTCTCGATCAGCCGGGTCAGCGGACCGGCGTGCAGCGGGGGTTCCAGCGGGTCCACGGCGATGGCGTACGCCGTCTCGACGGGCGTGGGCCGGTGGTACGGCGTCCGGCCCTCGACCGCCTCGTACAGCGTGGCGCCCAGCGCCCACAGGTCCGAGGCCGGGCCCGGGCGGGCGCCCCGGACGCGTTCGGGGGCGATGTAGTCGATCGAACCGACCATCTCACCGGTCTTGGTGAGGGTGGAGTTCCCGGCCAGGTGCGCGATGCCGAAATCGGTGAGCACGACGCGGCCGTCGTCGCCGAGCAGCACGTTCCCCGGCTTGACGTCGCGGTGCAGGACGTCGGCCGCGTGGGCGGCCCGCAGCGCGGCGATCATCCCGCGCCCGATCCGGGCCGCCTCCTCCGGCGTCAGCGGCCCCTGCTTCAACACGTCGCCGAGGGTCTTCGACGGCACGTGCTCCATCACGATGCACGGCAGGCCGTCGTCCTCGACCACGTCGTGGACGACGACCACGTTGGGGTGGCTGATCCGCGCCGCGCTGCGCGCCTCCCGGCGGGTCCGCTCGTAGAGGGTGGCGAGTTCCTCCTCGTCCAGCCCGCGGGACACATGGAGCTGTTTGACCGCGACGCGGCGGCCCAGCAGTTCGTCCTCGGCGAGCCACACGGTGCCCATGCCGCCCCGGCCGATCCGCCGGAGCAGCCGGTACCGGCCGGCGAGCAGGCGGCCGGAGGCCGTGCCGGGCACCCCGCCCGGCGCACCGGACTCTGACTCGGACACCGCGCGCCCCTCCGGATGACGACTTTCTGTTCGATCCGCCACCCTAACCGTCCCGGTCTCAGGGTCGATCTCAGGGAAGGGCCAGGGTCATCACGGATGCCGCTCGGCGGCCGCGGTTGACACCATGTGCTCATGACCGACGCACCGCCCGCCGAGAACCCGCAGCACCGGGACGCGCCACCCGCCGCGGCCGGGCCACCGCTGCGGCGCAGCCGCGACCACAAGGTGCTCTCCGGCCTGTGCGGAGGGCTGGGCCGCTTCTTCGACCTGGACCCCGTGATCTTCCGGGTGGTCCTCGGAGTCCTGGCGGTCACCGGCGGTTTCGGCCTGATCGTGTACGGCTTCGCGTGGCTGCTGATCCCCCTGGAGGGTGAGGAGGAGAATGAGGGCCGCCGGATGCTGTCGGGCCGGGTGGACGGCCCGGCGCTGACGGCGGTGCTGTGCGCGCTGGTGGGCTGCGGGCTGTTCCTGTCCATGATCAACAACAGCGGGGCCATGTCGTTCTCGCTCCTGCTGACCGTGGCCCTGGTGGGGACGGCGTACTGGTCGCAGCGGCGCCGGACGCCCGAAGCCGACGAGGAGGCGGCCCCGGCGCCGGGCGCCGGGAGGCCGGCGAAGGCGCAGAAGGCGGTGGACGCGCCGCCCGAGACCCAGGCGCCCCCGCCGCCCGCCGGTCCGTCGTGGTGGCGGGATCCGCTCCTCCATGTGGAGGTGGCCGGTCTGCCCTACCACGGCACCGGTTATCTGTGGGGGCCGGACGACGGCCCGGCCGACGCGGTCCGGCGGGAGGCGCCGCGCGCGCGCCCGGCGCGGGACGGGCGGCAGCTCGGCGGCTGGACGTTCCTGCTGGCCCTCGTGGCGTTCTCGGTCGGCACGGCCCTCACCTGGCACGGGCGGCCCCTGGGCACCTCGTTGGAGACGGGCCTGGCATGCGCGCTGGGCGTCTACGGGCTGGGCATAGCCGTCAGCTCCCGCTACGGCCGCACCGGCGGCGGGACGGTCACCGCGGCCGTGCTGACCGGGCTGCTGCTGGTGGGGGCGGCGGCCCTGCCGAAGTCGGTCACCACGGACTGGCGCCGGGTGACCTGGCGGCCGGCGAACGCGGCGGAGCTCCGGCCGGAGTACGAGGTCGGCACGGGCGTGGGCACCCTCGACCTGTCGCGCCTCTCCTGGCCCGCAGGAGGGCGACCGGGCTCGAAGCCCCCGGCCGTCCGGGCCGAGGCGGGTGCCGGACAGCTGAAGGTCGTCCTCCCGGGCGACGTCACGGCGAAGCTGACGGTGGAGGTGGGCGTCGGAGCCATCAAGCTGCCCGGCAGCGACCGCGACGACGTGGACGTCCAGCCCCGCCAGAGCAAGCGGGTGACCGTGGACCCGCTGCCGGGGCACGCCTCGCGGGGCACGTTGGAACTGCGGCTCAAAGCCGGTCTCGGTGAAGTGGAGGTGACCCGTGCGGCGCCATGAGTTCGAACCCGGCAAGCTCATCATCGGGCTGGTGCTGGTGGGCGGTGGGCTGGCCTACCTCGCGGCGGCGGCGGGCCGCTGGCGCTTCCCCGCCTTCGCGCTGCTGCCCGCCCTGGTCGGGGGGCTCTGCCTGGCAGGGGCCACCTCGTCCGTCGGCTTCCTCATACGCCGGCACCGGGCGGCCCGCGCGCGGGGGCCGGTCGAGCGGCGGTGAGCCCCCGCCGGTCCCCGGTGCGCGCCGGGCTCAGGTGAACAAGGCCCCCCGCCGGGCGCGCGCCCGGCGGCGGGGGCGGACGGCGTCCAGGGAGAGGAGCGGCGCTCCCGCGATGACCAGCGGGAGCCAGGCCACCAGGTAGACGAGGTCGTTGCCGTAGTAGTAGGGGGTCGAGGACCAACTGACCGTCAGCCAGAGGCAGAGCGAGATCAGTGCGCCACCTGCCGCCGCCACGCGGGCGAAGAGCCCGAGCAGCGTGGCCGCGCCCACGGCCGCCTCTCCCAGGCCGATCGCCCAGCCGAAGCCGACCGGGCTGTGCAGCCCCAGGTCGACGAGCCAGGGAGCGCCGGCGCTGTCCCGGCAGGAGCGCATCAGCTCCCCGAGCGAGCCCGGTCCGTCGCTCGCGAGGAACGCTCCGTCGGTGAGCTTGTCGAGCCCCGCGTAGAGGAAGGTGACGCCGAGGAAGAGCCGCAGGGGCAGCAGTGCGTACGGAGCGGCCGGGGGCCGTCGTCCCGTGCCACCGCTCACCGTTTCCCCTCGTCCCAGGAGTGTCATGCCGTCCACCGCTCCTCTCGCTTCCCGGCCCGGGTGGCACCTGTCCGCCCGTGCCCCGGTCATGCGTCGTACGCACCCCGACCCTACGCACCACCGTGGCGGAGCGGACGGCCCCCCGCGCCCGGGCAGCCGGGAAAACCCAGGCAGCCGGGAAAAGCAGGGCGGCCGGGGAAGTGCCGCCGGAAAAAGCCGGCCGCCCTTCGTCCACAGCTGTGGACGAAGGGCGGCGCGGTCGGGGTTCAGGGAGGGGTCACTCCCACTCGATCGTCCCCGGCGGCTTGCTGGTCACGTCGAGGACGACGCGGTTGACGTCGCGGACCTCGTTGGTGATGCGGGTCGAGATCTTCGCCAGGGTCTCGTACGGCAGGCGCGACCAGTCGGCCGTCATCGCGTCCTCGGAGGAGACCGGGCGGAGCACGATCGGGTGGCCGTAGGTGCGGCCGTCGCCCTGGACGCCGACCGAGCGGACGTCGGCCAGCAGGACCACCGGGCACTGCCAGATCTCGCGGTCGAGACCGGCGGCCGTCAGCTCCTCGCGGGCGATGGCGTCGGCCTCGCGCAGCAGGTCGAGGCGCTCCTTGGTGACCTCGCCGACGATGCGGATGCCGAGGCCGGGACCCGGGAAGGGCTGGCGCTGGACGATCTCGTCGGGGAGGCCGAGCTCCTTGCCGACCATGCGGACCTCGTCCTTGAACAGCTGGCGCAGCGGCTCGACGAGCTTGAACTCCAGGTCCTCGGGGAGGCCGCCCACGTTGTGGTGCGACTTGATGTTGGCGGTGCCCGTGCCGCCGCCGGACTCGACGACGTCCGGGTAGAGCGTGCCCTGGACCAGGAACTCGACGGGCTGGTCGTCCGGCGCCTCGGCGACGATCTCGGCCTGGGCCTGCTCGAAGACCCGGATGAACTCCCGGCCGATGATCTTCCGCTTCTCCTCCGGGTCGGAGACCCCGGCGAGGGCGGCCAGGAAGCGCTCCTGCGCGTCCACGACCTTCAGCTTGACGCCGGTGGCGGCGACGAAGTCCTTCTCGACCTGCTCGGTCTCGCCCTTGCGCATCAGCCCGTGGTCGACGTAGACGCAGGTCAGCTGGGAGCCGATGGCCTTCTGGACGAGGGCCGCGGCGACCGCGGAGTCCACGCCGCCGGACAGGCCGCAGATGGCGCGCTTGGTGCCGACCTGCTCGCGGATGGCCGCGACCTGCTCCTCGATCACGTTGCCCGTGGTCCAGGTGGGCTCGATGCCCGCGCCCCGGTAGAGGAAGTGCTCCAGGACCTGCTGGCCGTGGGTGGAGTGCATCACCTCGGGGTGGTACTGCACGCCGTACAGCTTCTTCTCGTCGTTCTCGAAGGCGGCGACCGGCACCAGGTCCGTGGACGCGGTGACGGTGAAGCCCTCGGGCGCGGCGGAGCAGGCGTCACCGTGCGACATCCACACCGGCTGCTCGGCCGGGGTGCCCTCGAAGAGGGTGGAGGACGGACGGGAGACGGCCAGCGGCGTGCGGCCGTACTCGCGGGCGCCGGTGTTGTCGACCGTGCCGCCGAGGGTCGTGGCCATCAGCTGGAAGCCGTAGCACATGCCGAAGACGGGGACGCCGGCCTCGAAGATCTCGCGGTCGAGCGTCGGGGCGCCCTCTTCGTAGACGGACGAGGGCCCGCCGGAGAGGATGATCGCCTTCGGCTTGCGGGCGAGGATCTCGGCCACCGGCGTGGTGGACGGGACGACCTCGCTGTAGACCCGGGCCTCGCGGACACGGCGGGCGATGAGCTGGGCGTACTGCGCGCCGAAGTCGACGACGAGGACCGGCTCCGCGGTGTTGTCGTGGGCGGCGGGGGGTGGTGCTGCTGACACGGGAGCGGCCCTTCCGGCGGTCGAGGGTGGGGGTCTCTATTTGTCGATTCTACCGGGACGGGGGTGGTCGCTTTTGTCTCACCATCCGAATGCGGTTGGCTCCGGGACCCCCCGGGGGCCATACTGACCGCCATGCGTGAGCACTCGACCTTCGTCTTTACCTATGGCACCGGCCCGTCCGGCTGCCATGGTCGTGCTGCTCAGCGATAGAACAGCGACTTCCACGAGCGCCCCGGGCCGGCCAAGGCCCGGGGCGCTCGTGCGTTTCTCCCCAGGGCCGTGCCGGCGCCGGACCCCCACCCCGAGGAGAACACCGGACATGACCACGACCACCGCGCCCGCCGCCCCCGCCGCGACCGACACCGGCGCCCGCACCGACGAGGCCGCCCGCCTGATCACCGGCGCCCGTGAGCGCATCGACGATCTCGACGCCAGGATCATCGGCCTCGTCCAGGAACGGATGGCCGTCTCGGAGGAGATCCAGCGCGAGCGCATCGCCTCCGGCGGGCGACGCGTCAGCCTCTCCCGCGAGATGGAGATCCTCAACCACTACAGCGACCGGCTGGGGAAGAACGGCACCGTCCTCGCGATGACTCTGCTGGACCTCTGCCGGGGCCGTGTCTGAACACCCCCCGGAACGGGGCCGTACGGCGCCGGTGACGCGGCGGAAACCCGCCGCCCGTCCCGTCACCCGTACGGCGCGTGACCGGTCGCGATCCGCCTTCGTTGGAGTCGGTGTCCGCGCCAGCCAGGAGCGGCCCACCTGAATCCACGCGTGGTCTCCGCCCCTGTTCACCTGGGCGCCCGCAACGACAGGGCGGATTCCACCGGAGTGTGAGACGCGCGCCGACGCGCGTCGTGGGACCTCACTCCGGTGGTACGGCGGCCGGTCGGCAGGGGACAGCCGCCCGGCCGCCACCAAGGAACGGTCGGTTCCGGGGACGCCTGGAACCGACCGTATCCACCCCGAACGGTTGCGTTCGACGCGGTTCATACCCCACGATGCGAAGTGGGCGCTCAATTCCCCCGTACCGCACCGCCATTGGTCGGACCACCGGAAGAACGCCCCGCACCATCCCGGACCGTACGGTTCCGGAGCCGCACCACCCGAGCGACACCGCACCACCCGAGGAACCCAGCACCATCCGAGGACCACGGCGCTCCCCCCGGCGCCGTTCCGCGGCACCGGGCCGCCCTGTTCACCGGTGCCGGCTGTCAAGGGCCCCGTGGCCGTCCGCACGCCCCCGCGTAGACGGTCCGGGGCCCTTCGCCTGCCGCGCGCCGTGCGCGACCGGTCGCGCGGCGCACGCCGCCGCGCTCACTCCCGGGGCGCGCGCGGTACCGGCGGGACGGGCAGGAACGGCAGCCGCAGCGCCCCGAACGCGTCCTTGGGAACGGCCGGTTGACGCGGTTCCACGGCGGCCACGCGCTCGTACCCGCCGCCCTGCTCGGGCCGCGGGTCGACCTCGCCCTTGTTGGGCCAGAAGGACATGGCCCGCTCGGCCTGGGCGGTGATCGTCAGCGAAGGGTTGACGCCGAGATTGGCGGTGACCGCGGAGCCGTCGACCACCGAGATCGACGGATGACCGTACACGCGGTGGTACGGATCGATCACGCCTCGGTCGGGACCGGAACCGATCGTGCAGCCGCCCAGGAAGTGCGCCGTCAGCGGAGTGCCCATGAGCTCCCCCACATTGCTGCCGGCGAACCCGCCGATCTCCTCGGCGATCCTCGTCGCCGCCTCCGTCGCCTCGGGGATCTGCACCGGGTTGGGCGCGCCGTGTCCCTGCCGCGCGGTGAGCAGCCCCTTTCCCGGGCCCCGCCTGCGGCGGTACGTGGTCAGGGAGTTGTCCACGGACTGCATCACCAGGCCGATGATGGTCCGCTCGGACCAGCGCCGCTTGGAGAACGACCGCAGCACGACGACCGGCTGCCGCGCGCAGGCCGAGGCGAAGCCCAGGACGCGCGGCACCGCCCGGCCGGCGAGCGGTACCAGCGGGATCGACAGGAACCCCATCGCGTTCGACCCCTTGCCGTAGCGGACGGGCTCGATGTGCGTGTTCTCGTTGGGGTACGCGGACGAGGTGATGGCCACGCCGCGGGTGAAGTCGACGCCCGTGCCGTGCACCGCGCGGTAGCGGCGGTCGGTGGTCTGCGCGCCGAACAGCGCCTCGGAGTTCGTCCTGGTCAAGTGGCCCAGCCGGGGCGAGAGTCGGGGCAGCAGGCCGCGGTCGCGCATGGTGTGCAGCAACGTCTGGGTGCCGTACGTGCCGGCGGCGACGACCACGTGTTCCGCGCGCAGCACCTTGGGCGGGGCGCCGCGCCGCCGGTCGGTGGGGACGGTGACCACGCGGCAGCCGCCGTCGCGGAGTTCGCCCAGCGCCACCACCTTGGTCAGCGGGTGGATCACGGCTCCGGCCCGTTCGGCGAGGTGGAGGTAGTTCTCGTTGAGGGTGTTCTTCGCGCCGCGCCGACAGCCGGTCATGCACTCGCCGCACTCGGTGCAGGCGGTGCGCGCCGGCCCGGCGCCGCCGAAGTACGGGTCGGGCACCTCGGTCCCGGGGGCGACCGGGGCGTTGCCCTCGCCGTCCCGCCCGTCGCCGAAGAAGACGCCGACCGGGGCGGCCTGGAAGGTGTGCCCGTAACCCATGCGGTCCGCTGCGGCCTTGAGGTGGACGTCGGACGGCGTCGTCGTCGGGTTGAGCCTGACGCCGAGCATGCGCCGCGCCTGCTCGTAGTAGGGCTCCAGTTCCTGCCGCCAGTCGGTGATGTCCGCCCACTGCGGGTCGGTGAAGAACGACGGGGGCGGTACGTACAGGGTGTTGCCGTAGTTGAGCGAGCCGCCGCCGACGCCCGCCCCCGCGAGGACCATGACGTGGCCCAGCACGTGGATGCGCTGGATGCCGTAGAGGCCGAGGGCCGGTGCCCACAGGAAGTTCCGCAGGTCCCAGGACGTCTTCGGCAGGGAGTCCCGGGTGAAGCGCCGGCCGGCCTCCAGCACTCCGACGCGGTAGCCCTTCTCCGACAGCCGGAGGGCCGCCACCGCGCCGCCGAAACCGGATCCCACGACGATGACGTCGTAGTCGAACTGTGCCACCAGTACCTCCGTGCAGGGGTCGGGGTGTGCGGGGCGGCGCGGCCGGGTGCGTCAGCGCAGGCGGAGGGCCTTCAGCGCGCGCAGGCCGCCGGTCATCAGCCGCGCGTACGCCGCGTCGTCGAGCCCGAAGGACGGCGCGAGCGGCACCAGCCGCTGGTGGGCGACGGTCTGGGCCTCGGTGAACTTGAGGATGCCCTCGGCGCCGTGCCGCCGGCCGACGCCGGACTCCCCCATGCCGCCCATGGGCGCCGCGGCGCTGCCGTAGGCGGCGGCGTACGCCTCGTTGACGTTGACCGTGCCCGCCCGCAGCCGGCCGGCGATCTCCCGGCCGCGCCGGCCGTCCCGGGTCCAGACGCTGGCGTTGAGGCCGTACGGCGTGGCGTTGGCGAGGCGCACGGCCTCGTCCTCGTCGTCGAAGCGGTAGACGGAGACGACCGGGCCGAACGTCTCCTCGGCGCACACGGCCATCGGGGGCTCGACGCCCTCCAGGATGGTGGGCTCGTGGAAGAGGGGGCCGACGTCCGGGCGGGGGCGGCCGCCGGCGAGGACGGTGGCCCCCTTGGCGACGGCCTCCTCGACGTGCCGGACCACCGTCTCCAGCTGCCGCCGGGAGGTCAGCGAGCCCATGTCGGCGCCGTACGACAGGGAGGTGCCGAGCCGCAGGGCGCGGGTCCGGGCGGTGAAGCGTTCCAGGAAGGCGTCGGCTATGGAGCGGTGGACGTACAACCGCTCGATGGAGATGCACAGTTGGCCGGCGGTGGAGAAGCAGCCGCGGACCGCGCCGGAGGCGGCCTTCTCCACGTCCGCGTCGCGCAGGACCAGCATGGCGTTCTTGCCGCCGAGTTCCAGCGAGGCGCCGATCAGGCGGGCGGCGGCGCGCCGGGCGACGTCGCGGCCGGTGCGGGTGGAACCGGTGAACGTCACGTAGTCGGCGTGGGCCACGACCTCGGGGCCGACGACCGGGCCCTCGCCCAGGACCACCTGCCAGAGCTCCTCCGGGAGCCCCGCCTCGATCAGCAGCTCGCGGGCCCACAGCGCGGTGAGGGCCGTCTCGGTGTCCGGCTTCATGACCACCGCGTTGCCGGCGGCGAAGGCCGGGAGGGCGTCGCCGGCCGACAGCTCCAGCGGGTAGTTCCAGGGGGCTATCTGGCCCACCACACCCCGCGGGCGGCGCAGTTCGGTGACCTTGGTGAGCAGGGGCAGCACTCCCGTGTGCGCCTTCGGCCGCAGGTAGGAGGGGGCGCGGCGGCCGTAGTGCCGGGCGGCGACGGCGACGGCCTGCACCTCCTCGTGCGCGTGCAGCCGGGCCTTGCCGGTCTCCAGCTGGATGAGGTCGAGGACCTCGGACTGGCGGCTCAACAGAAGGTCGTGGAAGCGCAGGAGGACGTCCGCGCGCCGGCGCACCGGCACGTCCGCCCACCGGCGCTGCGCCTCGCGCGCCCGCGCGAAGGCCATCGTGACGTCCTCGGGGGTCGCCTCCGGGAGGCGGGCCAGCTCTTCCTCGGTGAACGGGGTGTGGTTGGCGGTCGTGCCGGAACCGGTCACCCCGCGGGTGAGGCGGGCGACGAGCTCCGGGGTGACCACGTCGGCCGCCGTGCGGGTGTCCTTGGCCGGGGCGACCGGGTTGCCCCCGGGGACCTCCGGGGCCTGCGCCGCCACTGCTGTGCTGTGCCGCGAGTCCGTCATGAGGGCGAGCGTAGGCGGAGGTGCGGCTTTTTGGGTACCCGCAAGTAGCTTGTTTTCACCGGTCGTCCACAATCCCGCCAGTGGTTGATGGCAGGGTCGGCGGGGCGGCCCGGAAGGGGATCGCGCGTGATCGGGGAAGCCTGGGCCGGGGGTCACCCGGACCGGTCGAAGCTCCCGAGGACGGTGTCGAACTGCCGCCGCCCCTCCGCGGACCGGGCGGCCGGGGCGGACACCCACACGTCGTACATCCTGCCGCCCTCGTTCCAGCAGACGTCCTCGGTGCGCCGCGGGCCGGCGGTGTCCTCGAAGCCGTCCCAGGTGAACTCCCAGGAGGCGGCCTGGTTTCCGTTGTGCGTGGTGCGCGTGACACGGCCGTCGCGGTAGCCCGGGTAGTGGTCCGGGCCCTGCGCGGCGGAGTCGCGCATGAAGCCGATGGGGCCGCCGTCCTTGGGGTCGGAGATCAGCACGCCGATGCGGAACTCCTTGTCCGGCGAGTAGTAGAAGACGCGCGGGGGTTCGAGCGAGCGGGTGTAGCCGTCGGGGACGGCGAGGGTGAAGCCCATCGGGTCCTGGACGACGTGGTAGCCCGCCGGGGCCCGGCCCGCCGCCGGGGACGCGGGCGGGGTCGGCGAACCGGGCGGCGGGGTCTCCGGAGCGGCGCTCGCGGCCGGTCCCGCGGCGGAAGCTCCGGCGGAGGCCGCGGCGGGCCCGTGCGGTCCGGGGCGCGCGGACGCGCCGGCGGACCGCGCGGCGGACGGCCGGCCCGGGGCGCCGCGGACCACGGCGGGTCCTTTGGCGTCGTCCCGTTCCGCGTCGCCGCGCAGCATCAGCCAGGCCACGGCCCCGGCACCCAGCCCCGCCAGGGTGACCACGGCGACGCCGGCCAGGACCGCCGTACGGACCCGCACGGTGCGGCGGGGCGCGGCGGACGGCCCGGGGGGCGGGACGAACGCGGCGGGGGGCGTCGCGGGCGGTGTCGTGAGCGGTGTGCCCGGGGGCGTCCCTGGCGGCGTCGCGGGGTGGGCGCCGGGCGACTCGGCCTCCGGGACGTGCCCGGGGGGCGTCGCGGCCGACTCGGGTTGCGGCTTGGCGGTTTCCGCCGGGGCGGGCGGAGTTCGCGGGTCGGCGACTGAGCCGGGAGTGGCATCCGGGGCCGGTGGCACCGGCGTTGCGGTCCGCGGGGCGACGGGTGCGGCCGATGAGGCGGGCGCGGCGGGTGAAGCAGACGCGGTGAGTGAAGCAGGCGTGGTGGGTGAAGCAGGCGTGGCGGGTGAAGCAGGCGTGGCGGGTGAAGCAGACGCGGCCGGTGAGGCGGGCGCGGCCGGTGAGGCGGGCGCGGCCGGTGTCGGTGTCGGGACGCTGCGCTGAGTGGGCGTGTAGTGCAGGGAGGCGGCCGGGGTGCGCCCGGTGTCCAGGTAGGCGCGCAGCAACCGTTCGGCCTCGTCGGCGCCCAAACGCCGCGCCGGGTCGCGCTCCAGCAGGCCGCGGACCACCGGCAGCAGCGGCCCCACGGACGACGGCGGCCGGATCTCGTCGTAGACCACCGCGTGCAGGATGCCGCCCAGCGAGTCGCGGTGGAACGGCGATTCGCCGCTGAGGGCCGTGCACAGCAGCACCCCCAGCGACCACAGGTCCGACTCCGGGCCCGCCTGGCCGCCGGCCATCCGCTCGGGCGCGGTGTACTCGGGCGATCCGACGAACGCCCCGGTCTCGGTGATCGTCGTGGCGCCCGACACCTGGGCGATGCCGAAGTCGGTGAGCACCACGCGTCCGCTGCCCGCCTCCAGGAGGACGTTCGGCGGCTTGATGTCCCGGTGCAGGACTCCCCGCCCGTGGGCGGCGCGCAGCGCGCCCAGCAACGCGACTCCGATCCCGGCCGCCTCGCGCGCGTCCACCGGGCCGTCCGCCGTCAGCCGGTCGGACAGCGAGCGGCCGTCCACCAGCTCCATGACGATCCAGGGCCGGCCGTCCTGCTCCACGATGTCGTGCAGCACGATGACGTTCGGGTGCTTGATGAGGGCCACCGCCCGGGCCTCGCGCAGGGTGCGCTCCCGGGACGACAGGGCGGCCCCGGCGGACGCGGCGTCGTCCGTGTGCAGCTCCTTGACGGCCACCTCGCGGCCCAGCAGCTCGTCGGTGGCACGCCAGACCGTGCCCATGCCACCGCGCCCGATCCGCCGCCCCAGCCGATAGCGTCCCGCGATCACGCCGTCGTGTGCAGCGAAACTCCCCATGGGCGACATCTTGCCCCACGGCGTGGTCCCGTGGGATCGCCGCCTTGCCCGACGCGGCGCCGAGGGTGCCGCGTCACCCTCCGGCCTGCCGCCCGGCAGTGAAGGCGGCCCGTATCAGGTCGTCGACGTGCCGCTCCCCGTCCGGCCCGGGCGGATCGGCCCGGTTCAGCGAGCAGGCCAGCCGGCGCGTACGGTCCCGGGTGCCGAACAGTCCGTTGACGTACCCCGGGCCCGTCCCTGCCCGGCCCCAGACCACCGTCCCGTCCGGGGTGCCGTCCGGCAGGACCACCCGCGTCAGGCCGCCCCGGCTGATCCGGCGCGGCATCGGGCCCTCCGCCGGTGCTCCCGGCCCGGTCCCTCCGGCCCGACCGCCGGCCCCGGTCCCGGTCCCGGGCGGGGTGGTCACGCCGGGCTCCGGGAGCTCGAACAGCAGTCTCTGCTGGGCCGGTGCGAGGAGCCGGCCGCCCAGGAGCGCGTCGAGGAAGCGGTCCAGGTCGGCAGCCGTGGACACCATGCCGCCCGCGCACTCCCCACCCCGGCCGGCCGTGGCCTCGAGGACCCCCGCGTCCCCGGGCCGCACGCCCGCCTCATGCGCCCCGGCCCGCACACAGCGGGTGTGGCACAGGCCCAGGGGCCGGGTGATGCGCTCCCGGAGTTCCCGGGTGAGGGGTCTGCCGGTCGCCCTCTCCACGACCAGGGCCGCCAGCCACGTGTTGACGTCGTTCTCCTGCTGGTGCTCGCCCGGCGCGAAGGCCCGGCCGCCACCCCGCAGCGCGGCCTCGACCGCCTCCCCCGGTGACCGGAAGGCGGAACTGTGTGGCCCCGGGAGGCCGCTGGTGTGGTCGAGCAGCATGCCGACGGTGACCGCGTCGTACCCGTCCGGGCCGCCCGGCAGCAGGTCCGGAAGGTGGTCACGGACGGGCGCGTCCAGCGAGAGCAGTCCTTCCCCCGCCAGTTGCAGTACAAGGGTGCCGATGAAGAGGGCGCTGATGCCGCCCGCCCGCAACAGGCCGTCGGTCCGCGCCCGTTCGCCCGTCATCAGGTCACCCGTGCCCGTCGTGCCCCACCAGTGCCCGTCCGCCCCGGCCACCCGTACCACCGCACCCGTCACACCCCCGGCCGTCATCCCGTCGACCGCCCGCCGCAGCGCGGCGCGGTCCAGCGGCGGCGCCTCCCCCGTCCCGGCGCTCCCGGTCCGCATCGCGGCCGACAGGCCGGCCGCGAGCGCCGCCCACCCCGCGCCGCGCACCCTCGTTCTCGACTCCACCCCGCGCTGCGGCGTACCCGTCCCCGCCCGGCGCGACCCCGTCCTCGTCGTCTCCATGCCCTCCAGTCTTCCCGCGGACGGCTCCCGGCCCATCCGGGAGAGCCCCGACGTTCCCCTGAATTCCTGTCAGGGTTGTCCCGGATCCGCGCCCCCGAGAGAGGTCCCGGACGGCCCGCGGCCCCCTCCCCGGCGGCCGGACACCCCGCCGAAGTAGGTCGGGATCCGGCCTATATGCCGTCTACTCTGCGGTCATGAGCAGCCCCCGCCCCCGCTTCAGCGACGATCAGCGCCGTGCCCGCGTCGGACGCCGCCACCTCCTGGCACCCGCGTACCGGGCCGGGTCGGCCGAGGAGGTCGCCGACGCCGTCGTGGCCCTGCACGCGACGGACCCGGCGACCGTGTACCTGTCCGTCTGCGCCCGGCTGGCGGAGCCGGCGGCGGACGAGGTGGACCGGGCGCTGTACGAGGACGTCACGCTGGTGAAGCTGCTCTCCATGCGGCGCACCCTCTTCGCCGTCACCACCGAACTCGCCCCCTACGTCGGCTCGTCGACCGCACGGGCCATCGCCGCCCGCGAGCGTGCGCAGTTGCTGAAGCATCTCCGCGAAAACATCGAGGAAGGGGCGCACTGGGACGAGGAACGGCTCGCGGCCACCGAACGCGCCGCCCTCGACGCGCTCGCGGTCCGCGGCGAGGCCACGACAGCCGAGCTCAACAAGGACGTGCCCGCCCTGCGGGAGACGATCCTGACGTCCCCGGACAAGCCTTATGCCGCGCGGCAGAGCGTCGGCAGCCGCGTCCTGCGGCTGCTGGCCGCCGACGGCCACATACGCCGCGCCCGGCCGCGCGGCTCCTGGACGAGCAGCATGTTCCCCTGGGCGGCCGCGGAGCGGCTGCCCGAGCCGCCCGTGCGGGAGGCCAAGGCCGAACTGGCACGCCGCTGGCTCGACTCGTTCGGGCCGGCCACCGAGACGGACCTCAAGTGGTGGACCGGCTGGTCGCTCGGCGACACCCGGAAGGCGCTCGCCGACGCGGGCGCGGTGGACGTGGAGCTGGACTGCGGGCCCGGCCGCGCGCTGCCCGGCCAGCCGGAGGAGGAGACGCCCCCGGTGGGGCCGTGGGCCGCCCTGCTGCCCTGCCTTGATCCGACGACGATGGGCTGGCGCCACCGCGACTGGTACCTGCCGCCCGAGCACGTCCCCGCCCTCTTCGACCGCGCCGGCAACGCGGGCCCCACGGTCTGGTGGAACGGCCGCGTGGTGGGCGCGTGGACGCAGCGCGCGGACGGCGAGGTGGTGTGGCGGCTGCTCACCGACGTGGGCCGCGAGGGGGCCGCCGCGGTCGAGGCCGAGGCGGAACGGCTGACCGCGTGGATCGGCGCCGTGCGCGTCACACCCCGGTACCGCGCGCCGCTGGAGCGGGAGTTGGCGAATTAGGGCGGATCGCCGTGCGACGGCCCCGTCCCGGGCATGGATGACCCTGTGTGGACGCAACCCGCCACCTCGACGACGGCGTCATGTACCGGGGGGTTGAAGTGGCCGAGAACAGCATGAAGGGGATGCCGGCCCACGAGCCGGACGACATCGTTCCGCGCCTTGCCGAGGCCCGGGACGTCCTGCACTGGGGGGCGGCGGCGGAAGCCGCCGAAATCTACCGCGTACTACAGGAGGAGGCCGCCCGGCTCGGCCTCGTCCCCGAGTGGGCGGCGGCGCTCGTCGGCCTCGGGGACTGTGCCCTGGAGTCCGGCGAACTGAGCGACGCGCGCGACCACTTCGCGGAGGCGGAGTTGCTGCTCGCGGACGAGCCGCCGGCGCACCGGGCGCCCGCCCGCCGGGGGCGCGCCACCGCGCACCTGCTGGCGGGCGAACTGCGGTACTGCTGCCACCTGCTGGAGACCGCGCTGGACGAGCTCGACGCCGCGGGCGCGGGGGACCCGCGGGCGCTGCTCGCCCTGCACACGGCGGCCATCGCGCCGTACGTCGACCTCGGGGCGTACGCACGGGCCGCGCGCGCCGCGGATCTCGCGCTGGCGCTCACGGCGCAGGTGGACGATCCGGTGCTGGTGGCGGGCGCGCTGCGGGGGGCGGCCAGGACGCTCGTCGTCGAGGGGCGGTTCGCCGAGGCGGACACCTCGCTGGCCAGGGCCCAGGAGCTGTGCCGGAGCCGGCGGTTCCGCACCGAACTGGCGCACTGCCACCGGGCGCGCGGCTACGTCCACGCCCAGAACGGGCAACTGGGCGCCGCGGAGCGCGAACTGCGCACGGCGCGCGCGATGCTGGCCGCCAAGCGGGCACCGTTGTTCACCGTCCAGGTGGAAGTGGAGCTCGCGGACGTGCTGCGGCGGCGCGGCAAGGCCGACGAGGCCGCCGGTCTGCTGGCCCCGCTGCTGACTCCGGCCGCGCTGGGGGCCGAGCGGGGCGCCGTGCACGCGGGCGGGGCGCACCGGCTGCTCGGCCTGATGGCGGAGGACCGGGGTGACACCGATGCGGCGGAGGAGCACTATTGCGCGGCCCTGTCGCTGCTGGAACGCACCGGGGCGGCCGGTGACCTGGCCGACCTGTGCCGGCTGCTCGGGGACCTGCTGCGGCGGACCGGACGCACTCAGGCGGCGCTGAACGCGTACCGGACGGGGCTCGGCCACCGTGCCGCGCCCGGCACGACGACGCTGGGCCCGGCGCCGCCGGTACGGCTGCGGCGGCCGTGCGGGTGAGCGGGCCGGAGGGGGCCCCGACCCCCTTGCCACGGCTTCGCCGCTCGTCCTCACATGCCGGACGGGCTGAACAGCCCGTCCCCGGTCAGTTTCCGCCCCGTACGGCGTACGGCGTCAACAGCGCCTCCCAGCCGCGGCGCAGGGCGCGGTACTCGTCCGCGCACTGCCCGGCCCGTTCACGGGTGAGCCGTTTGCCGTCGACGGGCTCGCGGTCGCCGTCGTCGGCGGAACCGTACAGGTAGCAGAGGTAGTTGGCGCTGCGGACGGCGTCCGGGGCGTGCTCGTCGCTGGGGTCGCCGTCCTCGGGGTCGTCGGCGGCGTACTGGGCGTAGTTGTCGGCGGCGGCCCGCAGCGCGGCCCGGCCCTCGGCGCCGCGCGAGAGCAGCCGGTACGCGGCGAACTGGTCGGCGACGTCCTCCTCGCGCCCGGTGAACCGCAGGTCCAGCCGGTCGATGAGGGCGTGGGCGACCTCGTGGTACAGGGTCTCGGTGATCACTCCGGCGGTGCGGCCGGGCACGTCCGGGTCGTGGGCCGCGCGGAACATCGCGCGGACCTCGCCGACGTAGCCGTAGCAGAGGCCGACCCGGCCGGTCTCCGGGTCGTACTCGGGGACGTCGTCCTCGGCGCAGGAGCGGCCGACGATCGCGATCCGCCGGGGCAGCCGGAGCGCGGCGTTCAGGTCGTCCGCGACCCGCTCGGCGAGCCGCCGGCCGCGCAGGAAGACCAGGTGCTCCGCGTCCCCGCCGTCGGCCGTCCGGTAGGAGACGGTCACTCCGTTTCCGGGACGCGGGGTCGTGCGGTCGTCCGTTCCCCCGCCTCCTCCGCCGCCGCAGGCCGTGGCCATGAAGGCGCAGGCCAGCGCCGCGGGCAGAATACGGACGTACCGTGCGCGGGACGGCGTACGAGGGCCGGGCCCGGCATGGTGCAGCATGGGCAGCACTCTGCCGGACGGCAGACCGGGAGGGAAATCCACCCGGTCCGCCGGCCGCCGTCGCCGTCCGGTCCCGGCCGTCCGGTCGTGGCCGCCCGGTTCCGGCCGACCGGCGGAGCATTGGATTCCGCTTTCCCCGTGCCGGTACGGCAGGCTGGAAGGTGCCAAGAGCCCCCAGAGGCTCCTGGTGTGAAAGGGACGAGGGAGCGGGCGTTGATCCGTGTCGCTGTGGTGGACGACGAGCAGTTGGTCCGGTCCGGACTGCGGATGATCCTGGGCACGGCCCGGGACATCGACGTCGTCGCGGACTGCGGGGGCGGCGACGCCGTGGCCACCGTTCTCGCCTGCGCGCCCGACGTCGTCCTCCTCGACGTGCGGATGCCCGACGTCTCCGGGCTGACCGTGCTGCGCGCCCTGCGGGCCGCGCCGGAGCCGCCCGCCGTCGCCATGCTCACCACGTTCGACGCGGACGAGTACCTGGCCGCCGCGCTGCGCGGCGGAGCGGCCGGGTTCCTGCTCAAGGACACCGACCCCGACCAGCTCGTCCGGGCCGTCCGCACGCTCGCCGCCGGGGGCAGCGTGCTCGACCCCGGGGTCACCAGGACCGTGATCGGCGGCTATCTCGCGGCGGGCGCCGGGGCCTCGGCCGCCGAGGCGGTGGGAAGCCTGACCCCGCGCGAGCGCGAGGTGCTGGCCCACGTCGGCGCCGGGCTGGCGAACCCGCAGATCGCCGCGCGCATGGGCCTGGCGCCCAGCACGGTCAAGGATCACGTCCGCGCGGTCCTCGGGAAGCTCGGCGGGATCAACCGGGTGCAGGCGGCCGTCGTGGCCGACCGCGCGGGGCTGGTGCCCGTGCCACGGCCCGGGGACGGCGTCCGGTGAGACCCCGGGCGCGGAGCCGGCCGGCCTGGGTGCCGCTCGTCGCGCCCGTGGCGCTGGCCGTCGCCGACGCCCTCCTGGTCAACGGGGTGACGCCCGGCGCCGCCCTGCTGCTCTCCCTGGCGGCCGCCGTGGCGCTGCTGTGGCGGCGGCGCTTCCCCGTGGCCGTCTTCCTGGCCGTTCTGCCGGGCTTCTACATCGGCTACATCTGGTTCGCGCCGCTGATCGCGCTCTACACGGTGGCGGCTGTGCGCCGGCCCGACCGGCGGCTGCTGGGCGTCACCGGCCTGCTCTTCGCCGTCGTCCACTTCCTGCCCTACCCCGTCTCCCACCTCCCGGTGGACGATCCGCGCGGGCTGGCGCTGGACGCGATCAACGCGGTCGTCATCGCGGCGGCGCCGATCGCGGTGGGACTGCTCTCCCGGACCCGCCGCGAACTGGCCGCCCGGCTGGACGAACTGACCCGCAGCCGGGCCCGCGAGGACCGGCTCCTCGCCGACCGGGTGCTGGCCACCGAACGCGCCCGGCTCGCCCGCGAGATGCACGACATCGTCGCCCACCAGGTGAGCCTGATCAGCCTTCAGGCGGGCGCCGTGCAGGTCAGCACGGCCGACACCCGGGCCCGCGCCGGGGCGCGGACCATCCGCGAGCTCTCGGTGCGCACGCTGGACGAACTGCGCCACATGGTCGGCATCCTGCGGGCCGCGGGCGCGGACACCGAGGAACTGACGCCGCAGCCGAAGCTCGCCGACCTGCCCCGGCTGATCGAACTGAGCGCGCTCGACGTCACGTACGAGGCCGCGTACGACCCGGCCGCCGAACGCTCGGAGGCGGTCGAACGGGCCGCCTTCCGCACCGTGCAGGAGGCGCTGACGAACGTGCGCAAACACGCGCCCGGGGCGAAGGTGCGGGTGCGGGTGGACGAGCCGAACGACGGACTGCGCGTCGAGGTCCGCAACGGACCGGCCGACTCCGCCGTCCCGGCGCCCGGGCTGCCCGGCGGCGGCCACGGCCTGGTGGGGCTGCGGGAACGCGCGCAGAGCCTCGGCGGCACGCTGGAGGCGGCGCCGACGGAGGACGACGGGTTCGTGGTGCGGGCGCGCTTTCCGCGTGGGGGATGAGCGTGCGGCTTCCGTGCGGTGATGAGCGTTCGGCCTCCGGGCGGTGGATGAGCACGCGGCCTCCGCGCGGTGGGGACCGTGCGCCTCCGCTCGGTGGAGATCGTGCGCTTCCGCGCAGTGGGGACCGTGCGGCACAGGCCAGAGCCGGCCGGGAGCCGACACGTGTGCCCCCGGACGAAGTCGCCGTGCGGCGTCTCCGGGCATGCCTGACAGCCCCGAACGCGGGGCGGCGGCCCGACCGTTCGGACGGCTGGGCCGGGAGGGGCTCGGTCTCGTCGCCAGGCCGCTCGTCGCTAGGCCGAGAGGGGGTCGGTCTCGGCGGTGGCGCTCGCCAGATCCGGGTAGACGTCGAAGAGGCGCCGCACGCCGAGCGCGGCGAGCACCCTGTTGACGTGCGATCCCTCGACCGCCCCCTGGGCGGGCAGGATCAGCCGCAGCCGGCCCTGGCAGGAGCGCATCAGCCGCCGGGCGGCGATGAGCACGCCGACCCCGCTGGAGTCGCAGAACCGCACCTCGCCGAGGTCGAGCACCAGACTCCGCCGTCCCTCCGCCACCGCGTCGTGCACGCGCTGCCGGACCGCCGGGGAGGTCACCAGATCCATCTCGCCGCTGACCTGGAGCACGGCCCAGTTCCCCTGCTCGCGCTCCCACACCTTCAACGTCACGCGTTCGAGCCCTTCCACTCGGTCCGCCGGCTGTTCGCGCTTTCCGGCGCAATTCCGGACTGAGCCCTTCCGCGGTCTGGCCGCCGTCCCGTGCGCTCCGCGACGGTCGCACGACCCCCGGGGATCCGGAGCCGGATCCGCCGCGAATTGCCGTCTGGCATAAACCACCGCCTTGACCCTATGCCCAGCCCGGACCCGCCCTCCCCTCGGATCCGGTCACACCCGCATAACACATCGGCACATTCGAGCATGTCCGGTCAAACACCGATCGCCTGATGGACGGCCGACGGGTGCGCCGTCGTCCCAGCCGCCACCTGCGAGGACGAGGCGGCCGCCCCGGATCCCCGCGCCGGCGGCCGGCGGCGCCGCGGCTCCGTCAAGCCCTATCACCCGCGACGGCCGCGTGCCCGCGCTTCCCTGATCTTCCCCGGAGTTGCCCGGATTTCCGTCCGAACGAGCGCCCGTTGTCGGACCCTCCCGTTACATTGCGAAGTGCGGGCGTCATGACGACGCACGGGAGGAGGGGCGGATGACGACGGACGCACCACCACGGTGGGACCGGAGGATGCAGCAGCGGCTCGCGCACGGCGAGGCGGCCGCGCTCGGCGAGCTGTACGACCGCTTCGCCTCCCTCGTGCACGGCCTCGCCCACCGCGTCCTCGGCGACGAGGCCGGCGCCGACCGGATCACGCGCGACGTCTTCGGGCACGTCTGGGAGCACCCCGGCGAGTGGGACCCCCGGCAGGGCCCGCTGCGCTCCTGGCTCGCCGACCTCACCCACCGGCAGGCCGTCGCCCGGCTGCGCCGGTCGGAGAGCGACGGCCCCGGCGGCCCGGCCACCCCCGAGGAGATCGACGAACGCGTCCGCGCGGCCTCCGCCGCCGCCCGCGCCGACTACATCGTCGGCTCCATGCCCGCACCCCTGCGCGAGGCCCTGGACCTCGCCTACACCCGCCGCCTCGACTACCGCCGGGCCGCCGCCGGCCTGGGCGTCACCGAGGACGAGGCGCGCCGCCGGCTGCGTCTGGGGCTCCAGTTGCTCTCCACCGCCCACGGCCCGCGCCGGCCGGGCCACCGCGCGGGCGGCCCGCCACCGGCCTCCCCCGGCGGAGACCCGCGATGACCGGGCACCCGCTCCGGCCGTCCCGGCTCTCCCGGCCGCATCCCGCGCTCACGTCGCTGCTCGGCGCCTGGGCGCTGGCCGCCTGCTCGCCCGACGAGACCGCGGCCGTCGAAGAGCACCTGACCGACTGCGCCTCCTGCGCCGAAGAGGCCGTCCGGCTGCGGGACGCGGTCGCTTTACTGCATCCCGAGGACAGCCTCGACCTCGACCCGTCCCTGCGCTCCCGGGTGCTCGCGCACTGCCTCGGCCGCCGCCCGGCCCGGATCCCGGTGCCCGGCTGGGCCGCACCCTACGAGGCGGAGACGGCCCGCCTCGACGCCCTGCTGCGGGACATCGGCGAGCAGGACTGGCGGGCGCCGGTGCGGCTCGCCTGGTTCGACGGGCACCGGCCCGCCGAACGGGAGGTCAGCGTGGCCGCCGTGATCAGCCACCTCACGGCGGTGGACGGCCTCGTCGCCGGCTCGCTGGGCCTGCCCGACCCGGTGCCGGTGCCGGCCGCCGCGATGGCCGTCCTGTCCGGCGGCGGAGCGGCGGAGGCGCCCGTCGGCCGCGGGCCGGTGTCGCCCGACAGACGCACGGAGGCCCTGTGGTCGGCCGAGGAGGGCCGGCCCTCCGGCAGCGCCCACGCGGCCTGGCGCGACCAGAGCCGCGCCCTGATAAGGAGCGCTTCCTTCGCCGCCGGAAACGCGGGGGACAGCGATGACGCCGGGAACGCGGGGGCCACGGCCGCCACGAGCGTCGAGTACGGCCCGTTCAGTCTTCCGCTGCGGGACGCCTTCCTCGACCGCGCCTTCGAGTGCTGGGTGCACGCGGAGGACGTCGCCGACGCGGTCGCGTACCCGTACGAGCCGCCGGCGCCGTCCCATCTGCACCGGATGATCGACCTGGCGGCCCGGATGCTGCCGGGCGCGATCGCCGGCCGTCGCCGCGCCGGACTGGCACCCCCGCCGCACGTGCTGACCACCGCCGGCGCCCCGGGACGCACGCTCCACCTGGAGGTGGAGGGCAGTGGCGGCGGCCACTGGTACATCGCCCTGGACTCCCCCACGGCCCGCGCCTCGCCGCAGACGGAAGTGGCCCATGTGGCGCTCGACGGGCTGGAGTTCAGCCGGCTCGCCGCCGGGCGGGTCGAGCCGCAGGACGCCGCGGCCGGGCAGGACGGGGACCCGGAGGCCATCCGGGACGTCCTCTTCGCCACGGCCTCGCTGTCACGGCTGTAGCGGCGGGAAGAGGGGGGCAACCGCCGGGCCCGCGAACGCGGGCGGGCCCGGGCGGCCGCGAGACGGTCTTACGCGAAGACGACCGTGCGGCGGCCGTTCAGCAGCACCCGGTGCTCGCTGTGCCACTTCACCGCGCGGGCCAGGGCCTGGCACTCCACGTCCCGGCCGATGGCGACCAGTTGCTCGGGGGTCACCTCGTGGCCGACCCGCTCGACCTCCTGCTCGATGATCGGGCCCTCGTCGAGGTCGGCGGTGACGTAGTGCGCGGTGGCACCGATCAGCTTCACACCGCGGGCGTGCGCCTGGTGGTACGGCTTCGCGCCCTTGAAGCTCGGCAGGAAGGAGTGGTGGATGTTGATGATCCGGCCCGACAGCTCCTTGCAGAGGCTGTCCGAAAGCACCTGCATATAGCGGGCGAGGACGACCAGTTCGACCTTCTCGTCGCGGACGATCTCCAGCAGCCGCGCCTCGGCCTCCTGCTTGGTGTCCTTCGTCACCGGAATGTGGTGGAAGGGGATGCCGTAGGAGCCGACGAGCTCGGCGAAGTCGGTGTGGTTGGAGACGACCGCCGCGATCTCCACCGGCAGAGCGCCGATCCGGGAGCGGAAGAGCAGGTCGTTGAGGCAGTGCCCGAACTTGGACACCATCAGGACGATGCGCATCTTCTCGTCGGCGCGGTGGATCTGCCAGTCCATGTGGAACGCGTCGCCGATGGCGGCGAAGCTGGCCCGCAGCTTCTCCAGCGTCACCGGGGCCTCGGCGCCGAAGTGCACCCGCATGAAGAACAGCCCGGTGTCGTGGTCGCCGAACTGCTGGCTGTCCTCGATGTTGCAACCGGTCATGAAGAGGTAGCTGGACACCGCGTGGACGATGCCCTGCTTGTCCGGGCAGGAGAGGGTGAGGACGTACTGGTCGGGCTGTGCGGTCCGCGCGGGCGGCGCCGGCTGCGAGGCGTTCATAGCCCAATAGCGTCGCATACCCGCGGGGCTCCACCGGACCACTCGGTTCCGCGGGGCCGGGGTGCGGGGCCGGCGTGGGACCGGGGTGCGGACGTGAGTGGGACCGGGGTGCGGGCCTGAGTCGGGCCGGGGCGCGGGGCCCCGGCACGTACGGTCTCGTCCGGCCGGCGCGGCGTCGTCCCGGCCCCGCGGACCAAGGCGGGGCCGGACCGCCCCGGTCAGACCTTCGTCAGGACGGCCAGGACGGGCAGGGAGCGCGGCGGTACGTCCGGGTCGTCCCCGTCCCCCGCCGCCAGCCGGACGTGCGCCTCGCGGGCCGCCCGGACGGCCTCGGGCCAGCCGTGGTGCTCCAGGTAGGCCGAGACCGGCGCGTCGGCGCCGACCTGGTGCATGATCCGCAGCACGCGCAGGACCGCCACGTCCACCAGGGCGGCCTCGCCCGAGTCGCGGAAGACCGTACCGACGTATTTCTCCGCCGACCAGTTGTCCAGCCAGGTGTCCTCGACCAGGCGGTAGACGGCGTCGGTCACGTCTCCGTACCCTTCGCGCCCGGTCAGCCAGCACTCCTGCTGGAAGGCCGGGTCCGAGAGCATGTGCAGCGCCGAGCGGACGTTCGCCCGCCAGCGCCACCATGGCATGTCATTGAGCGGCATGCCGTCCATGGTGGTCGAGCGACGGCCGCGACGGGAAGACTTCTCCGAACCTTGCACAGCGATCGATCGTACGTTCCCGTTCCGGCTTCGTGTCCACGGGTGCCGGTCGGCGTCAGAGCTGCGTCCACTGGCGCTGCGGCAGTCCGTACTTCTTCGCGATCGGGTTCCACAGGTCGGCCGCCCGCTTCTTGGCGGCCGTCGCCTCACCGCTGGCCCGGTCGCCGGCGAGGGCCTCCTTGCTGGGACGGGCGTGGCCCTTGTGGCAGCCGTGCTTGCCGCCGACCTGATCGGCCCAGGCCGCGTAGTGGGTGTCCGCGGACGCGGACGACTGCCACGCCTTGGTGAGCTGGGCGGTGAGGTCGCCGTGGCCGGGCAGTTTGTCCACGGAGGTCGTCCGCAGCCGGTCGACCAGGCCGTTCCGGTCCTTCGCGGCGTCGCGGAGGTCGCCCGCCGACTTGCCGAGGTCCTTGCAGTTCCTGGTGGCGTCCACGGCCCGGATGACCGCGCCCCGGCTGCTGCCGCTGTCCTGGAGCAGCGCGTCCAGCGCCTTGGCCTGGCCCTCCCCCGGGTCCGCGGGCTTGGGCTGCTTGCTCTTGGCGCTGTCGGGGCCGGCCGACGCACTCGGTTCCGTCGCGACCGAGGCGGCCTTCTGGGGCTCCTGTTCCTTGCCCTTGTCGTCACCTCCGCCCCAGAAGAACGCTCCCGCGGCGAGTCCGGCGACGGCGCAGCCGGCCACGACGCCGCCGATCACGGCGACGCTCCGGCCCCGGCCCGAGCGGGCCGGCTTCGCCGGGGCGGGCGGGGGCGGCGCGTAGCCGGCGGCCGGAGCGGCGGCCCCGGGCGGCGGGGAGCCGGGGACGCGCGGGCCGGCGGGGCCGGCGTGGGCGCCGGGCAGACGGGGGCCGGGCGGTGCCGCCGGGGCGCCGGCGCCCGCGGGGCCGGGCTGTGCGGTCGCCTCACGGAAGGAGGCGGCCGACTGGCGGAAGAGGGTGTCGAACTCGGCGGGCGGGGTGCTGCGGTCGCCGGCAGCCGGGGCGCCCGCCGCCGCCGAGGCTCCCGCCGCGCCTGCCCCACCTGCCGTGCCCGCCACCCCTGCCGCTCCGGGAACGACCGGCGGGAGGTACTGCGTGGCGGCCGAGTCACCGGGAGCGGCGGGGTTCCCCATGGC
This sequence comes from Streptomyces sp. CA-181903, assembly GCF_050937075.1. Classification (NCBI taxonomy): domain Bacteria; kingdom Bacillati; phylum Actinomycetota; class Actinomycetes; order Kitasatosporales; family Streptomycetaceae; genus Streptomyces; species Streptomyces sp. CA-181903. The sequence continues at coordinate 4,506,935 of NZ_JBNJLY010000001.1, read as the reverse complement.
CCCTTGGACGGGCGGCAGGAACTGCGTAGCTGCCGACCCCGCGTCGGGGCCGGCTCCGGCGGGACCGCCCGGCACCGGCGGGAGGTACCGGGTCGCCGCTTCCCCGGCGGACGAACCGGCGGGCGAACCGGCGGACGACGGGCCGGGCACCGGCGGCAGGTACTGGGTGGCCGCCTCCCCGGCGGGCGGACCGGCGGCCGGTGCGCCGGGAACCGGCGGCAGGAACTGCGTCGCGGCCGACGCCGCGTCCGACGGAGGGCCGGCCGAGGTCCCGCCCGGGATCGGCGGGAGGTACTGCGTGGCGGCGGAGTCCGCGGCGGTTCCGGTGGGAGGAGTGCCGGGAGTGACCGGAGGCAGGTAGCGCGTCGCCTCCCCGTCGCCGTTCGGCGCGGGGGCCGACGACTCCTGGAACGGCGACTCCTGGAACGGCGGGAAATACTGCGTGGCCGGCTCGTCCTCGCCACCGCCGACACCCGCGCCCGCGCCCGCCACGGGCGGCAGGTACTCGGGCGCCGGGGCGCGGCCCGGCAGGGGCGGTACGGGCTCGAAGGCGCGCGCCGCCGGGCCCAGTCCCTGCGGGGGACGGGCGCGCCGGGTATTCGGGGCGCGGCGCCGGCGCCGGGCGGAGGCATCTCGGGTGGCAGCGGCGTCCGTTGCCCGCCGCCCGGCGGGGTCGCAGGGAATTGCGGCTCGTTTCCCTGTCCGCTCTGCGTCACCGGGACTCCTCATGCTGTACGGGTACGGAACGGCGGCTCACGCTACCCGGTGACTTGGCGGCAGGCCACGTTGCGGCCCGGAGGGGGTGGGGCCCCGGTCCCGCCCCTTCGCCGCTTCCTGGGGGCGGGCCCCCAGCCCCCGAAACCGCGCTCCGCGCGGTTGTCCTCAAACGCCGGACGGGCTGAACAGTCAGCCCGCCCGACGGTCCCGCCCCCTCCCCCTAAGCCGCCTGCATCTCCATCCGCGCCCCGAAGTCCCGTACCACCGGCTCGTCCCGGAACGGCTGGAGGCGTTGCTGGAAGTCCTCCAGGTACTCCGCGCCGCGGTTGGACCGGAGGGTGCCGAGGAGTTCCAGGGCCCGGGTGCCCATCGCGCAGGCTTCTTCCACCTCGCGTTGCTGCACGTGTGCGGTGGCGAGGAGCAGGAGGCCGATGGCGCGGCGGCGGACGCGGCCCTCCGGGTGGTTGGCGAGGGCGTCCTCCGCGTGCCGGCGGGCCGGTTCGGACTGGCCCAGGTCGCGGTGGCAGTGGGCCAGTTCGTCCGAGAGGTACGCGCGGTCGAAGTGCCGGATCCACGGCGGGTCGTCGCCCGAGTCCATGCCTCCGTCGGCCTGTTCGAGCTTGGTGATGGCCTTCGCGGCGACGGTCTGGCAGGACCGGGCGTCGCCGAGGAGCGCGTGCCCGCGGGCCTCCGCCGCGTGGAACATCGCCTCGACCCGCGGTGTGACCTGCCCCCGGGCGCCCTCCTGTGCCGCCTTCGCGAGCTGGGCGATCTCGCGGGGGTTGCCGAGCGACGCGGCGAGGTGGCTCATGCTGGCGGCGAGTACGTAGCCGCCGTAACCGCGGTCGCCCGCGGCCTGCGCGAGCCGCAGGGCCTGGATGTAGTAGCGCTGGGCGAGCCCCGGCTGCCCGGTGTCGACGGCCATGTAGCCCGCGAGTTCGGTCAGCCGTGCGACGGCGGCGAAGAGTTCGCGTCCGACCGCCTCCCGGTACGAGCCGGCGAGCAGCCCGGAGACGACGCTGTTCAGGTAGTGGACGACGACCGGGCGGACGTGCCCGCTCCCGTACCGGTGGTCGAGTTCGACGAGCGCCTCGGTGGTGGCGCGGACCGCCTCCACGTCCGACACCCCGACCCGGGCGCCCGCGCTCCGCGCGACCTGCGGGTCGGCGCCGGTGATCAGCCAGTCGCGGCTGGGCTCGACCAGCGCGGACGAGGCCACCGAGGTGCCGCTGAGGAAGTCGCGCCGGCCGACGTCGCTCCGCCACAGCTCGCAGACCTGCTCGATCGCTCCCATGACGGTCGGGGAGAACTGCAGGCCCACGCCCGAGGCGAGGTTCTTGCCGTTGGCCATGCCGATCTCGTCGATGGTGACCGTCCGGCCCAGCTTGCGGCCGAGGGCCTCGGCGATGACGGCCGGGGCGCGCCCGCGGGGCTGCTGACCGCGCAGCCAGCGGGCGACGGACGTCTTGTCGTAACGGAGATCAAGGCCGTGCTCGGCGCCGCACATGTTGACGCGGCGCGCCAGGCCGGCGTTGGAGCAGCCGGCCTCCTGGATGAGCGCCTGCAGCCGTTCGTTCGGCTGCCGCGCGACGAGTGGCCGTGCGGCCATCTGTACCCCCTGAGACTGCTATGCGTTCGCGAAGGACTTCGCGGATTTCCTCGCGGAGTCCGTCACGGGGTTCTTCGCGAGGGACCTCGCGAAGTACGGAGAAGCTGGGACAGCTGAGAGCGCCTTCCTCTGCGATCTTTCCCCCCAATGTCCTGAGAATGCCGGACTTTCCCGTATTGATGCCAGAGCGTTGATGAATGCGTCGGCTGTGCCGGCTTCCTGCTCGCAGGTGGCTACCCCCCTCCCGGGGCGAAGCCGCCTCTGCGCCCCCGCACATGCATCCGTGCGCCCCGTGTGCTGATCCCCGCTGCCCCCATGCACCCCCGGGACGGCCCGTAACCCCTGGTGACAAGGGGAGTTGTGATGAACGTGGAAGAGACGATCGGAGTAGGGACCCCGCGCATTCCCCAACAACGCGGCGAGCGCGTCCTCGACGCCGCGGTGCGGTACGCGGAAGAGCGGCACTGGGACGTTTTCGCCGGCACCTGGCTGGAGGCCGTGGACGGCCGGGAACGCTGCTCCTGCGGCGACCTCGACTGCCCCGCCCCCGGCGCCCACCCGGCCCGGCCGGACTGGGCCACGCAGGCCACCGGCAGCGCGGTCGGCGCGCGCCGGATGTGGGCCAAACACCCGGGCGCCGCGGTCCTGCTGCCGACCGGGCGGACGTTCGACGCCCTGGACGTCTCCGAGTCCGCCGGCTGCCTGGCGCTGGCCCGCATGGAGCGGATGGGCATCGAGCTGGGCCCGATCACCAGCACCCCGTTCCGCCGGATGCTCTTCTTCGTCCTGCCGGGCGGGGCGCTCAAGGTCGCGGACGCGGCGCGCAAGCTGGGCTGGCGCCCCTCCTCACTGGACCTGGTGGCGCGGGGCGAGGGCGACTACGTGGTGGCGCCGCCGAGCCGGGTGGGCAACCGCGGCGCCGTCCAGTGGGCGCGCCAGCCCACCGCCGCCAACCGCTGGCTGCCGGACGCGGAGGAACTGGTCAGCGCGCTCGCCTACGCCTGCGGCGGACAGTCCGCGGAGGCGCGGGGCCGGTAGCGGCCGGCGCCTCCGCGAGCCCCCCGGACCAGCGGATACGTCGTCCGGAAGTCGCTGACGTTTGTCACCTGCTTCCGTCCCCGGCCGACCCTAGGCTGAGGACGGGGCGGGGCCTGCCGCCCCCCGGGCACCACCAGGAGCGAGGGATGGCAGTGGGACGGAAAGCGACATCCGCGGCCGTGCGCGTCGAGGGACTCTGGAAGCGGTTCGGCGAACAGGTGGCGGTCGCCGGGATCGATCTGGAGATACCCGCCGGCCGGTTCATCGGGCTCGTCGGACCGAACGGGGCGGGCAAGACCACGACGTTGTCCATGGTCACCGGCCTGCTGCGGCCCGACTCGGGGCGCGTGGAGATCGCCGGGCACGACGTCTGGGAGGATCCCGCCGCCGCCAAGTCCGTGATCGGCGTGCTGCCCGAGGGGCTGCGGATGTTCGAGCGGCTGTCGGGGCGCGAACTCCTCGCCTACACCGGACGGCTGCGCGGACTGCCCGGTGACGAGGTGGACCAGCGGGCCACCCAGCTCCTCGACGTGCTCGACCTCGTGGGCGCGCAGCACAAGCTCGTCGTCGACTACTCGACCGGCATGCGCAAGAAGATCGGGCTCGCGGCGGCGCTGCTGCACAACCCCGAAGTCCTCTTCCTGGACGAGCCGTTCGAGGGCGTCGACCCGGTCTCCGCGCAGTCCATCCGTCGGGTGCTGGAACGTTACACCGCCTCGGGCGCCACGGTCGTCTTCTCCAGTCACGTCATGGAGCTGGTGGAGTCCCTCTGCTCCTGGGTCGCCGTCCTCGCCGCGGGCCGCATTCGCGCGCACGGCACTTTGGAGGAGGTCCGGGGGGAGGCGTCGACGCTCCAGGCCGCGTTCCTCGACCTCGTGGGCGCCCGCGGGACCAGCGACGGCCAGGAGCTCGACTGGCTGGGCGGCGTCCGATGACCGCCGCGACCGTCACTCCCGCCACACCCGCCGCTCCCCTGCTCTCGCTGACCCCGCTGTTCGCCCGTCTGAAACTGACGCTGCTGCGCAACGGCCTGCGGCAGTCGAAGAAGCGCAAGGCCGTCTTCATCACGTCCATCGTCCTCGTCGCCCTGTTCGGCGCGCTCCAGCTGCTCGGTCTGGTGGCGCTGCGCGGCGCCGAGCACGCGGCGGCGTTCACCGTGCCGCTGGCGGTGCTGGTCGCGCTCGGCTGGGCGGTGGTGCCGCTGTTCTTCCCCGGCGGCGACGAGACCCTGGACCCGACGCGGCTGGCGATGCTGCCGCTGCGGCCCGCACCGCTGATCACCGCGCTGCTGGTCAGTTCGCTGATCGGCATCGGCCCGGCGTTCACGCTGCTGATCCTGATCGGCTCGGTGATCGCGACGGCGCACGGGGCCGCGGCGTTCGCCGTCGCGGTGCCGGCGGTGCTGCTGACGCTGCTGGTGTGCGTGGCCCTGACACGGGCCGTCGCCACCGCCAACGTCCGGCTGCTGTCCAGCCGCAAGGGAAAGGACCTCGCGCTGCTCAGCGGCGTGATCGTCGGCGTCGGGGCGCAGCTCGTCAACCTTGCGGTGCGGAAGTTGAGCGAGGCCGGGCTCGCCCGGCTGGAGCCGGTGGCCGACGTGACGCGCTGGATCCCGCCGGGCTCGGCGCTGGACTCCGTACGGGCCGCGAGCGAGGGCGAGTACGGTCTCGCCGCCGCGGAACTGGCCCTGACCGCCGCCCTGCTGGCCCTCCTGATGCTCTGGTGGCAGCGCACCCTCACCCAGGTCATGACCTCGCCGGACTCCTCCACCCTCGTCACCGCGGCGAAGCCGGAGAAGGAGCGCGGGGCCGGTGCGGGCGCCGCCCGCCTGCTGCCCGCCGGCCGCGTGGGCACGGCCGCCCAGCGTCAGCTGCGCTACGCCTGGCGCGATCCGAAGATCAAGACGACCTGGGGGTCGACGCTGGGCATCGGCGTCGCGATCCCACTGATCAACATCGTGCAGGGCTCGCACAGTCTGTACTTCATCTCCGTCGCGGTCATCATGCTGACCGGTCTGATGTACAACCAGTTCGGTCAGGACGGCCCGGCCTTCTGGATGGTCCTCCAGACGATCGGTTCGCCGCGCGACGCGCTCGCCGAACTGCGCGGCCGTGCGCTGGCCCTGGCCCTGATCTCGGCGCCCTACCTCGTCGCGCTCACCCTGGCGATGGCCGCGATCACCGGCAGGTGGGACCAGTGCCCGGAGGTGCTGGGCCTGAGCCTCGCGGCGCTGGGGGGCTTCCTGGGAACGGGGGCCATCGCCTCGGTGCAGTACCCGTACTCCGTCCCGCAGGACCACGCCTTCAAGAACGTCGCCCCCGGCCAGTCCGGCATCGCCTGGCTCGGCACGCTCTGGTCGCTGGCCGGACTGGCGGTGTGCGCTCCGCTGATCGGGCTGACGATCGGTCTGCACCTGACGGACGGCCACGGACTGCTGTGGACCGTGCTGCCGCTCGGCGTCGTCTACGGACCGCTGGCCGCCTGGGCGGGGCTGCGGTTCGCCGCGCCGCGGATGGCGCGACGGCTGCCGGAGATCCTGGCGGCGGCGAGCAAGGCGTAGGGGCGGAAGGGCTGTTCGGAAGGGGTGCCACCGTGGGCCCGGGGCGTTGTCAGTGCCGGGGTCTACGGTGGTTCCATGAGTTCCGCGATGTCCCTCACGCTGCTCGACCTCGCCGCCGCGCGCGCCTTCATCGGCTGCCGCGACGAGGGGCTGCTGCACGCCGTCCGCGACAATTTCGGCGCCGATCTGGCGGCCGACGACGACTACTTCAGCAGCGAGATAAGCCGGGGCGCCCCCACCGCCTACCAGGCCCTGGAGGCGGTGGTCAACGGCGGTCCGTTCGGCGAGGAGTTCGCCTTCCAGTACGGCTACGCGTACAAGAGGCTCTGTGAGCTCACCGGCTACCGCCTTCCCAACACCAACTTCTGCCCGATACGGGCCTCGTGGCTGCCCGTCCTCGACGAGGCGATGGCGGGTCTGGGCATCACCGCCGTCTCCGTGTCCGAGCTCACCTACTCCCTCCCCGCCCCACTGCCGTTCACCGACCTGCCCGGCTACGGCGAGTGGACGGCGGAGGCGTGCGCCAAGGGTCTGGCGCAGTGGGAGGCCACCACGGAGGAGCAGCGGCGGGCCGTGGATCCCCTGACGATGGAGGTGATCGAGGAGTGCGTCGGCTGGATGCGGTCGGCGGGCCGGATGCCGGGGTTCGGGGTCGTCGGCTTCCTGTCGTGAGACGGCGTACGGGCACCGGACCGCGGTGCCGGATACGTCCGTCCGTTTCCCGCCGCGCGGTGCCGGCCGGTCACGCCACGACGGCGTTCCGGTCCGCGGCCTCCGGTCCGGCCGGTGCCGTCGGCTCCTTCCCCGTTTCCGTTTCCGTTCCTGCCCCCGCCTCCGGCAGGGTCCAGCTCGGCGGCAGTTCCTCCGCCGACTCCACGTAGCCGTCGGGGCGGACGAGCAGGGCCGTCCGTACGGCGTCGGCGCGGGTGACGGTGAGCGCGCCGGGCGGAGCCTGCGGGACGTCGGGGCCGGTGTCGCGCGGCAGGACGCGGAGGTGGGTGCCGGCGCGCAGTGCCTCGTAGAGGCGGGTGGGGCCGTCGCCTGTCTCGACGAGCGGCAGGTCGGGCGCGCGCCGGCCGGTGAGCGGGTGGGAGCCGGGGGGTGCCGGGTAGGCGACCGCGAGTCCGGAGACGGTACGGGCCAGGTGGCGCCCCACGGCCGGGGCGAGGGGCAGGACGCGGGCGGCGGCGTTGCGCGCGCCCCGGATCAGCGGGGAGTCGTGCAGCACCGCGCGGACGATGGCACCGCTGACGCGCAGCACCTGCGCGCCGACCGGGTGGCGTTCGTCGTGGTAACTGTCCAACAGGGCTTCCCCGGACCGGCCGTGGAGGACGTCCGCGAGCTTCCAGCCCAGGTTGGCGGCGTCCTGGAGGCCGGCGTTCATGCCCAGGCCGCCGGCGGGCGAGTGGACGTGGGCGGCGTCGCCGGCCAGGAACACCCGGCCGTCCCGGTAGCGGGGCACCTGGCGCTCGTCGCTGTGGAAGCGGGAGGTCCAGCGGGCTTCGCGGATGCCGAAGTCGGTGCCGAAGAGGGCGCGGGTGACGCCTTCGAGGTCGTCCAGGTCGACGGGGGCGTCGGTGGGCAGCCGGGTGCCGCGCCGCCAGGCGATGATCCGGAACCAGCCGTCGCCGAACGGGACGACGAACGCGAATCCCTCGGCGCCGCCCCGGAACGCGGGCAGTTCGCGCGGCGCGGCGGCCAGCCGTACGTCGGCGAGCATCACGGAGTCGAGCACCGCCCGCCCCGGGAACGGCATGCCGAGCGCCTGCCGGACGGTGCTGCGCACGCCGTCGGTGCCGACCGCGTACCGCGCCCGCAGCGTGCGCGCGGTGCCGTCCGCCTCCTCGACGTCCAGCTCGACCCCGTCGGCGTCCTGCCGCAGTCCGGTACAGCGCACGCCGCGCCGGATGTCGGCACCCGCCGCCGCGGCACGCTCTTCGAGAAGGCGCTCGACGTGGTACTGCGGGGTCATCAGGACCCCCGGGAAGCGGGTCTCCAGCCGGGTGAGGTCGATGGCCATCCGCCCGAACAGGCGGACCCCGTCCACCAGATGCCCGGTGGCGATCAGCTCTTCGGCGAGCCCCCGCGCGTCGAAGAGCTCCAGGGTCCGGGCGTGCACGGCGAAGGCCCGCGTGAGGTTGGACTCCGCGCTCCGCCGCTCCAACAGCACGACGTTCACGCCGGCGGCGGCGAGGTCCCCGGCCAGCAGCAGACCGGTCGGACCGGCTCCGACGACGAGCACGTCCGCGGGCGGCTCGGTGCGGGCGGGTGTGGCGGTACGAGCGGACATGACGGCCTCCTTTGGCCGATTCCTATGACCTGTTCCCTTCCAGTGCACACCTGGGCCGATGGAATGTCAACGATTGTTGAATTTCATGGGGAGCGTGGGGCGTGAGGCTTTTCGGTGAGCGTTTCGGCAGGCTGCGGGCGCGAGGGCGCGGTACGGGCAGGGCCCGGCGCGGCCGGTCGCCGGGGCGGCCGGTCGCCGGGGCGGCCGGTCGCCGGGGCGGCCGGTCGCCGGGGCGGGGTCACGCGGCCTCCGGGCGAGGGCCGGGCGGGCAGCGGACGGGTTCCGCCCGACACCGGCGCCGCCGCTGGATCGACGCGGTCGCCACACCGGCGCCGACGCTGGATCGGCGCCGTCGCTGGATCGGCGCCGTCGGAGGATCGGCACCATCGTCACACCGACGCCGTCGCTACACCGGCGCCGACGCCCGGAGGAAGGGTTCGGCCGCGCGGCGCCAGGCGGCGGGCTGGTCGTAGTGGAGGAAGTGACCCGCGTCGGCCACCTCGGCGTAGCGGCCCTGGGGGAGCACGCGGACCATCTCCTGGGCCTCGGCCCGGCCGAGCTCCCCGTCCAGGCCGCGGACGACGAGGGCGGGGCACTCGACGAGGGCCAGCTCCTCCCAGTGGGCGTCGTGCGCGTACGCCTCGCGGGCCATGAGCATCTGGCGGCGGAAGAAGAGCGGGCGCCAGCCGTCCGCGCGTTCGGCCATCACCTCGGCGTAGAAGTCACCGCGCGCGGGGGCCGGGCGGTCCAGGGTCGGGTCCTCCTGGCCGAACCAGTGCCGGACGTCCGCCAGCGTGGCGAAGGGCACCGGCCAGGACTTGAACCACTCGCCCCAGCGGCGCTGGGTGGCCGCGCCCAGGGCGGAGGCGCGCATGTCGCAGATGACGAGGGACCGGACGAGGTCGGGCCGGCGCGCCGCCAGCCGCCAGGCCGTGAGGGCGCCCATCGCGTGCCCGATGAGGGTGACGGGGGCGAGCCCCAGCCGCTCGACGACCGCCTCGGCGTCGGACACATAAGCATCCAGCACGTACGGGCCCCCGACAGGCTTCTCACTGCGCCCGTGCCCGCGCTGGTCGAGGGCCACCACGCGGTACCGCGCGGAGAGCCAGCGGGCCGTCTCGGCCCAGTGCGCCGCACGGCCCATCAGCCCGTGCAGCAGCAGGACCCCGCCCGCGCCGGGCTCCCGGCCCCGGGCCACGGCCGGCATCGGGTGCACAGAGGTCCTGCCCAGCGCGTCGACCGTCCGCGTCCGGTCGGCGAACTCCCAGGCGGCGAGCCGCACTCCACCGCTCCCACTGACATCGATACGCCGCGCCATCACTCCTGGCATCCCCACTTCACCCCCGGACAGCTCCACCTTATGGAACCCCCTTTCGAATGGGACGGTTCTCGCGCCCAACACCCCTCGTTCGAGTGACCGGGGCCGAGGGTTGACCGTCGTCGCCAAGGGGAGAAATCGACTCGGGCGCGGACCGCTCGGGGAAACAGGTCCGCGAGGCGCACCCTGGGAGCTCGGGGCCCCGGGTCGCCAGAGGGGGAATACGGGGAGGCGGGGCCCCGGCCGCCCGCGAGGGCGCCGGGGCCCTTGTCATGCTTCGCGCCCCTGCGGGGCGCGGATGTCCGGTGAGCGGTGCCCCCGTCGACCGCGCCGACGCACCGCAGCGCGCCGCCCGGATCGCCGCCCGCACTCGCGCCATGCGGGGCGCGCACGCCGGGTGGGCGGGGGTGATCACACGAAACGCTCGTGCCGGGCGGGTGGAATCGACCGTGCACGGAACTCCGGCCGTGCGCACCGGTCCGCCTCTGGCCGGCGCCCCGACCGGCATCGCCACTCCGCACAGCACCCGCGCCGGGCAGGCGCGAGCGCCCGTGCCCGGCACTCCTGCCGGGCACGCCGATCCGCTCGCGGCCGGCGCACTGCCCGACGCCGACATTCCGCCCGACATCCGCGCCGGGCGCAGGGAGACAACCATGCCCGGCACGCCCGGCGAACGGGCGGATGCGTCCGCGACAGGCGCCGCGACCGGCACCGGCGCTCCGCACGACACCCGCGCCGGGCGGACGGCAGCGATCGCGCACCGCACCACTGCCGCACGAACCGACACGCTCGTCGCCGACGCTTCGTACGGCACCCGCGTCAAGCGGATGGCAGCAATCACGTGCGGCGTTTCCGCCAGGTGCGCATGCTTCCTCGCACGCAGCGCTCCGGTCGGCGCGTGTGCCCCGTGCGGCGCCTGCGCCGGGGTGGCCGCCTGGGCCGGGTGCGGGCACTCGGGCCTCCGCGCCGCGAGGGCCCCCGCAGTGGCGGTCCGGGGCGCCGAGAGCACGTCGGTACGACGGACAGGTGCCCGGACGAGGTACAGGAGCGGGGGCCTCCGCGCCGCGAGAGCCCCTGCGGTGGCCCAGGCGGGCGCCCCGTCGACGGAGTGGGCAGGTGCCCGGACGAGATGCGGGAACGCGGGCCTCCGCGCCGCGAAGGGCCGGACCGTGGCCGCGTGGGCGGACCGGACGATAGCCACGGGGGTGGATCCCGCCGTGACCGCGTGAGGGAAGCGGGCCGTCGCCACGGGCACGGGCCGGGCCGTGGCCGCGCGAGGGGAGAGGGCCGTAGCCACGGGGGCGGATCGGGCCGCGGCCGGCGTCGCGGCGGCGGCTCGGGCGGCGGTCGCGGCACGCGCCGTCGTGTCCTCGGCCGTTTCCGCCGTCCCGGCCGAAGCCGCGAGCGACACACTCGCCCCAGCAGACGCGGGCAGTGCAGAAAGCACCCCGTGCCTCATCGGGCCCCCTCCCTGGTCGGCGGCGCGAGCGCATATGCCACTACGCCAGCGTGGCACGCCCCGGGGGCGTCTGTACGCGATCCGTCGACTTCCGCCGACTCCGGCCGGGGAATGGGTAGTTGACCACACCGCCGAACCCGCCGGCACCCCGCCGGAAGAGGCGCGTGGGCCCGCGCGGCGGCGCGGGGCCGGCGCGCGTGGGCCGTGCGGGCCGCGCGGGCGGGTGTCGTACGACCGGCCGTCGAGCCGGCGGCGGAGGTGAAACCACCGGTCAGCGCCGGTCGTCCCGGTGAAGGGCCCGGGGCGGGCGCCGGATCAGCGCTTGGCGACGAAGACGTGCGAGGCGATCTCCGAGGCCAGCTCGGCGGACTCGCCGCTGCTGCCGACCATCACCCCACCGGGCGACTCCGTCACGCTGACCACGGCACCCGGCTGCACCCCCACGCGACGCAGGGTGTGCATCAGCTGCGCGTCGCTCTGGATCGGCTCGCCGATGCGCCGCACGACGACGGTCTTGCCCTCCGTCCCGGGCGTCAGGTCGAGCAGGCTGACCATGTCCTCGTTCAGGTAGGGGTCGGCCTCGGCCTTCTCGCCGAGCTCCTCCAGGCCGGGGATCGGGTTGCCGTACGGCGACTCGGTGGGGTGGCGCAGCAGCTCCAGCACGCGGCGCTCGACGGCCTCGCTCATCACGTGCTCCCAGCGGCACGCCTCCTCGTGGACCTGCTCCCACTCCAGGCCGATCACGTCGACCAGCAGGCACTCGGCGAGCCGGTGCTTGCGCATGACGCGCGTCGCCAGCCGGCGGCCCTCCTCGGTGAGCTCCAGGTGGCGGTCCCCGGCGACCGTGACCAGGCCGTCGCGCTCCATCCGCGCGACCGTCTGGCTCACCGTCGGCCCGCTCTGGTCCAGCCGCTCCGCAATGCGCGCACGCATCGGGACCACACCTTCCTCTTCCAGCTCCAGGATGGTGCGGAGATACATCTCCGTGGTGTCGATCAGTCCGGACATGCGTGCCCCTCGATAAGTCGTGCGCTGGCCCTGGCACCAATTCTGACGCATACCACTGACAAGCCGGGCGTGTACCGCCCGGGCCGGGACCGCCGTATTGACAGGGCGCAGGTCAAACCCGCAACGTGAGCCGCGCCACCACGACGGTCCCGCGCCGCCGGCACCTCGCCGGCGCCGCAGGTCGCCGCCGCGCGGGCGACCTGACCTGACGCCGACGACGCCGACAGAGATGCCGAGGAGCCCATGGCGATGAGCGGGAACAAGCTGGCCGGCCAGTTCTTCGACGCCGCGATCGAGCTGCTCCGGCGCGCCCGCGACGAGGAGGCGGAGCACATCGCCGACGCGGCGGCCCTGATCGCCGACACCGTCGCGGACGGCGGACGGATCTTCGTCTTCGGCGCCGGCCACTCGTCCATCGCCGCCCAGGACGTCGTCTACCGCGCCGGCGGCCTGGCCCTGGTCAACCTGCTCGCCGTGCCCGGGACGGTCGGCGTCGACGTCACCCCCGCCACCCTGGGCAGCGCCCTGGAGCGGGTGGACGGGCTCGCGGGCGCGGTGCTGGACACCAGTCCCGTGCAGGCGGGCGACGTGCTCGTCGTGATCTCGCTCTCCGGCCGCAACTCGCTGCCCGTCGAGATGGCGATGAACGCCCGGGCCCTCGGCCTCAAGGTCGTCGGCGTGACGTCGCTCGCCTACGCCGAGCACACCAAGTCCCGGCACATGTCCGGGACGTTCCTGAGGGACCACTGCGACGTCGTCGTCGACAGCAAGATCGGCATCGGGGACGCGGAGTTGACGGCCGAGGGCATCGCCGCGCCCTTCGCGCCCGCCTCCACCGTCGTCACCAGCGCCCTGATGCAGGCCGTGATCGCCTCGGCCGCCGGGGAGCTCGCCGCGCGCGGGATCGAGCCGCCGATGCTGCGGTCCGGGAACGTGGACGGCGGGCACGAGTGGAACGGCCGGGTGCTCGCCGAGTACCGGGACCGGATCTTCTTCCGGCACTAGCCGGATCCTTCTCCGGCACCGGCCGGATTTTCGTCCGGCACCAGCCGGCTCTTTCCCCTGCGCCGGTCGGATCTTTCCCCTGCGCCAAAACGGGCAGGGCGGCCGGAAACCGCGGTGTCCCTACCCCGCCGCCGTCGCCGCCGCCAGGTCCACCGCCGCCGCCACCCGCGTCGCGATGTCCTCCGCGTACGTCGCGTCCGCCCGGTCGAACGGCCGGCGGGACGGGCCGCGCAGGAAGGTGACCACGCCCACCGTGCGCCCCCGGCTGCGCAGCGCGGTGGAGAGGGCGTGCTGGGTGCCGGCGGGCCACTTGCGGGCGGCGGCCCAGTCGCGGGTGCGGTCGGAGACGGCCCGGACGGAGCCGCAGCGCTCGACCGCCTGGAGGGCCGGGTGCCCCTCCGCGTACGGCACCGGGAGGCAGCCGCGGACGGAGGCGGTGCCGCTCCCGCCCGTCGCCCCCGCCGGGGTGGCGGCGGCTCTGAGCAGCCGGATCGGGTGCTCGGGGTCGGGTTCCGGCTCGGGGAGCAGGTCGATCAGGGCGTGGTCGGCGAAGCCGGCGAGGGCGAAGTCCATGTAGAGGGCGGCGGCCTCCATGGGGTCCTCGCACTCGGCGACGGCCCGGCCCGCGCGGTGCAGCTGGCTGCCGCGGAACCGCAGCCGGGCGCTCTCCTGTTCGGCCAGCCGGGCCTTGGTGACGTCGAGGAAGAGCCAGGCCACCCCCAGCGGCACCGGTTCCTCGGCCAGCGGCGTGGCCAGCCGGAGGAACCCGCTCCGCCAGCAGCGCCGCTCGGGCGCGCCCGCCGCGCGGCCGTCCGACGCCGTGTCGGCGCCGCCCCGGACGGTGACCCAGAGCTCGGTGGGGGCGGGCGGCGCGCCGGTCGCGAGGACGTGCTGGAGGGCGCTCTCCACGTCCTCCAGCCCCTGGTCGAGCAGGTCGCCGAGCGGGCGGCCGAGCAGTCCGGAGCGGCTGCACCGCAGGGCCCGCGCCGCGTGCGCGTTGGCGAGGGCGGGCCGCAGGTCGGCGTCGATCAGCAGGACTCCCCAGGACGCGTCCCCGAACAGGGCCTCGCTGAGCGCCACCGAGCGCTCCAGGTCGATCTGGGTGTGGACCTCGCTGAACGCGCAGTACACGCCCGCCGGCGCGCCGTCGGGTCCGGGCACGGCCGAGGTCTGGGTACGGACCAGGACCCGGCCGCCGTCCTTGGTGACCAGCGCGAACTCGTCCACCTGCCGTCCGTTGCCGCCCATCGCGTCCGCCAGCCGGGCGTCGAGCGCCGCCGCGTCCGCCTCGCGCACCGCCCAGCCGGCGAGGCCCTGCCGGCCCACGGCCTCCTTCGCCGTCCAGCCGAGGATGCGTTCGGCCTCGCGGTTCCAGTGGGTCACGGTGCCCTCGGCGTCGAACGCGCAGAGCGCGGCGTCCATGCCGTCGAGAAGGGCGGCGAGGAGATCGTGGTCGTCGCCGTCGGAGGGGGACCCGCGGCCTTCGGCGTCACGGTCGGCACCGGGGACGGAACCGGGATCGACGGCGTCGGTGTCCCCCGCCGCCGGCCGGGCCTCGTGGCGGGCGGGACCGGAGTGGTGTGGAGCGGTCACGAGATACCCCCTGCTGGACGCGTCCGCATGTCCTGCACGACGGGCCATTCAACTCGACCCCGCCGGACACCACACCGTCTTCGCCGAAATCCGTGCTCGCGGAAATTCGGTTGTGACCCTCCCGGCGGCTGCCTACTGTGTGGGGCACACGAGAAGGGAGGTGATCGGACAGTGATTTCAGTCCGGACGCGTGAGGTGACTGCGGGCTAGCGCCCGTCGTCGCGCAGAGCGCAGCGCCGGGTCTTCCGGGCCCTGACGGGTCCCGGGGAAGCCGGCTCAATTCCCAGCAGTCACCCGATCCGTGGGCCGCCGAGTCGTCCGCTCGGCACCGCCGCGCCGTGAGGCGCGGCGGTCAGCGGCCCACGGATCGTCTGCGTTTCCATCGTCCGCGTTTCAGGGGCCTACGCGAACGGGCGGCCGTGCGCGGCCCCGGCGCCGTGTCCCTACGGGCACAGCCGCTCCACCCGCCACCCCGCTTCGGAAGCGGAGTCCACCACCCGCACGAACCGCAACCGGTCGTGCAGCCGGTTCTCCCGCCCCTGCCAGAACTCCACGCTCTCCGGCGCCACCCGCAGGCCGCCCCACTCCATCGGCACCGGCACCTCGGTGCCCTCCGGGTAGCGCGCCGCCAGCCGCGCGTACGCCGCGTCGATCTCCTCCCGGGAGCCGACCACCGTGGACTGGACGCTCGCCAGGGCGCCGACCTGCGAACCGTGCGGGCGGGAGTGGAAGTAGGCCGCGGTCTCCTCCGGAGCGACGCGTTCCGCCCGGCCCGCGACAATGACCTGACGGGCCAGCGGATGCCACGGGAACAGCAGCGACACATGAGGGTTGGCCGCGATCTCCAGCCCCTTGCGCGAGCCGTAGTTGGTGAAGAAGACGAACCCGCGCTCGTCGTACGCCTTCAGCAGCACCGTCCGCGAGCTCGGCCGCCCGGTCGCCGCGTCCGCCGTGGAGACGATCATGGCGTTGGGCTCCTCCAGCCCGCTCGCCGTCGCCTCGGCGAACCACCGGGCGAACTGCCGGTACGGATCGTCGGCCAGATCCTGTTCCCGCAGGCCGGAGGTGCGGTACTGGGCGCGCATGGCGGCGGGGTCCAGCGGGCTGTCGGGGTCCTCGGCCGGCGGGACGGGCGTGACGTGAGACATCCGCTCATCTTGCAGTACACGCGGGGGCGTCCGCAGCACCCGCGGGGCGGCGATCGGACGGGAATCGGGCGTGGATTCGTGCGAAGGTCGGCTGCGGATCAGCCGCGGATTCGAGCGGATGTCGGCTGCGGATCGGATGCGGACCAGGAGGGGGATTCGAGCGGGAATCGGCTGCGGACCGGGCGCGGACCAGGCGGGAGATGCAAGCGGGGATCGGGCGTCGGCCGCGGCCCCACGTCGTCCACCCGCCCGCTGCTCAGCGACCGGGCGGCCCGGACGCCGTACGCCCGGGGGCGGCGACCTGTCACGGCAACCGGTTGCGACAACCGGCCATGACAACCGGCCGGCAGAACGGTCTTCGCACGAAGAAGCCACTCATCCTGCCCCGCCACCGCTCCCCTCAACCCTTCCCGTGGTGAAATGCACGGTGTGCCGGACATCACCCTTCCCCGCATGTGGCGAACCCACCAAAATCGCCAGGTGGAAGGCTGTGGACCCCCCACAGCACCGGCTATCGTTTCCGGCCTGGCCCGGCTCTCCGAGGAGACGGGTGAAGTGCCGGGTGAAGTGCTCCCGCACGGGGCATGACCGGTGGAAAGCACCATCGGTGGAAAACATGACCGGTGGAAACGAGCCGAGACCGAGCCGAGTACGACCCCCGAGCACCACCCCGAGCACGACCCGAGGAACACACCACGGAGCGCGAGCCACGGCCGCGCATCCGGCCGGCACCCGCCCCGCCACCGTCCGGGACGGGCCCGGGGGCAGGGACAGCCGCAGCAGCACCGCAGACACCACACGCACCAGACCTCACCAGACCTTCCGCCGACCACCGGCCGGGGACACCGCCACGGTCGGCAGCCGCTTGTCGAACACATCACGAGGAGCCGCCTGATGTCCGACTTCGTACCCGGACTCGAAGGAGTCGTCGCGTTCGAGACGGAGATCGCCGAACCCGACAAGGAGGGCGGCGCACTCCGCTACCGAGGCGTCGACATCGAGGACTTGGTCGGCCACGTCTCCTTCGGGAACGTCTGGGGCCTGCTGGTCGACGGCTCGTTCAACCCCGGGCTGCCGCCCGCCGAGCCGTTCCCCATCCCCGTCCACTCCGGTGACATCCGCGTCGACGTCCAGTCGGCGCTCGCCATGCTCGCCCCGGTGTGGGGCCTGAAGCCGCTGCTCGACATCGACGAGGCCACCGCACGCGACAACCTCGCCCGCGCCGCCGTCATGGCCCTCTCCTACGTGGCCCAGTCGGCGCGCGGCCAGGGCCTGCCGATGGTGCCGCAGCGGGAGATCGACAAGGCGGAGACCGTCGTCGAGCGGTTCATGAAGCGGTGGCGCGGCGAGCCCGACCCCAAGCACGTCGCCGCCGTCGACGCCTACTGGACGTCGGCCGCCGAACACGGCATGAACGCCTCCACGTTCACCGCCCGCGTCATCGCGTCCACCGGCGCGGACGTCGCCGCGGCGCTGTCCGGCGCTGTCGGTGCCATGTCCGGGCCGCTGCACGGCGGCGCGCCGTCCCGCGTCCTCGGCATGATCGAGGAGATCGAGCGCACGGGCGACGCCACCGCCTACGTCAAGCAGGCCCTGGACAAGGGCGAGCGCCTGATGGGCTTCGGCCACCGCGTCTACCGCGCCGAGGACCCGCGGGCGCGGGTGCTGCGGCGGACGGCCAAGGAGCTGGGCGCGCCCCGCTTCGAGGTCGCCGAGGCGCTGGAGAAGGCGGCCTTGGAGGAGCTGCACAACCGCCGTCCCGACCGGGTGCTCGCCACCAACGTCGAGTTCTGGGCGGCGATCGTGCTGGACTTCGCCGAGGTGCCGGCGCACATGTTCACGTCGATGTTCACCTGCGCCCGGACGGCCGGGTGGAGCGCGCACATCCTCGAGCAGAAGCGCACCGGGCGCCTGGTGCGGCCGTCGGCCAAGTACGTGGGCCCCGGCCCGCGCGACCCGCGCGAGATCCCCGGGTTCCGGGAGCGCTGACCCACGGGAACGCCGACCCGCGTGCTGTAGGGGCAGGGCCCCCGGCCCCTACAGCACGGTCCCTACAGCACGTCGTCCAGGATCCCCATCCACTGCTCCACGACCCGGCGCCGCCGCGCCCCGTCGTCCGTGAGGAGCGAGGCGAGGCCCAGGCCGCGGGCCATGTCGAGCAGGCCCTGGACGGTCTCCCGGACGCCCGGTTCCTTCTCGTTGGCGCCGAGCAGTTCGACGGCCATCCGGTGCGCCTCGCGGCCGATGCGCGCCTCCAGTTCGACGACGCGCGGGCGCAGCGGTTCCTCGGTCGCCGCGGCCACCCAGAGGTGGAGGGCGGCGCGGAAGAGGGGGCCGGTGTAGAGGTCCACCAGCTCGGTGACGGCGAGGTACCGGCGGGCCGGGCCGACGATGGGCGCCGCGCTCTCGACGAGCGCGCGGAGGGCCGCCGACTGCTGCTCGGCCACGTACTCGACAGCCGACGTGAACAGGTCCTCACGGGTGGGGAAGTGGTGCTGGAGGGCACCGCGCGAGACGCCCGCCCGTTCGGCCACCACGGTGACCGTCGAGCCCGTCCAGCCGTACTCGGCGAGGCAGTCGACTGCGGCGTCCATGACCCGGCGGCGGGTGGCCCGGCCGCGGCTCTGGCCGGTGGTGTCGGTGGTCACTGTCGCCACGCGGGGCGCCTCCGTTCCAGGAAGGCGGCGATGCCCTCGCGCGCCTCGTCCGTCGCGAACAGCCGCTCCGACAGCGCCACGAGCCGTTCCGTATCGCGCTCGAACGCGGCCCGGACATCCGCCGTGACCAGGCGTTTCGACTCGGCGACGCCCTGCGGGGAGGCCCCCCGCAGGGCGTCGAGGACGGTCTCCAGGGCCGCGCCGACGTCCGGCACCGCCACCGTCGCCAGGCCGGCGCGCACCGCCTCGTGGGCGTCGAACGTCTCGCCGGTGAGGTAGTAGCGGCCCGCCGCGCGCGGGTCGAGCCGGGGCAGCAGCGGCAGCGAGATCACCGCCGGGGTGAGACCGAGCCGGGCCTCGGTGAACGCGAACGTGGCGCCCTCCCCCGCTATCGCGATGTCGCAGGCGCCGACGAGGCCGAGGCCGCCGGCCCGGACGTGCCCGTCGACGCGCGCGACCACCGGCTTCGGCAACTCGACGATCTCCCGCAGCAGAGCGGCCAGTTCGGCGGCGCCCGGCGGTTCCTCCAGGTCGGCGCCCGCGCAGAAGGTGCCGCCGGTGTGCGTGAGGACGACGGCTCGGGTGCCCGGGTCGTCGTCCGCGCGGGCGAGCCCGGCGCGGAGCCGGTCGATCACGGTGGCGGAGAGGGCGTTGCGGCGGGCGGGGCGGTCGAGGGTGAGGGTGGTGACGCCGCCGGCGGTTCCCAGGTGTACGGGCATGGCCTCTCCAGTCTCCCGGTACGCCCCGGGTCGTACGGACGAACGGTACGTGGTTCAGTACGACTTGGGCAGCCCGAGTGACCGGTGGGACACATAGTTGAGGATCATCTCCCGGCTCACCGGTGCCACACGCGCCACCCGCACCGCCGTGAGGAGCGCGGCGAGGCCGAACTCCTTGGTGAGACCGTTGCCGCCGAGGGTGTGCACGGCCCGGTCCACCGTGCGGACGGCGACCTCGGCCGCCGCGTACTTGGCCATGTTCGCCGCCTCCCCCGCGGCCGCGTCGTCGCCCGCGTCGTAGAGCCCGGCGGCCCGGTGCGTCATCAACCGGGCGAGTTCGATGCCGATGTGGGCGTCGGCGAGCGGGTGCGCGACGGCCTGATGGGCGCCGATGGGCCGGTCCCAGACCTGCCGGACGCGGGCGTACTCGACGGCCATGCGGAGCGCGTACCGGGCCAGCCCGAGGGCGAACGCGGCGGTCATCACACGCTCCGGGTTCAGCCCCGCGAAGAGCTGGAGCAGCCCGGCGTCCTCGTCGCCGACGAGCGCGTCGGCCGGCAGCCGCACGTCGTCGAGGACGAGCTCGAACTGACGGATGTCACCGGAGAGTTCCATGGGGATGGGGTTGCGGTGGAAGCCGGGTGCTTCGCGGTCGACGACGAAGAGACAGGGCTTGAGCCGGCCGGTCGCGGCGTCCTCGGTGCGCCCCACGATCAGGGTCGCGTCGGCGACGTCCACGCCGGACACGAACACCTTGCGGCCGGTGAGCAGCCAGTCGCCCTTGTCGCGGCGGGCGGTGGTGGTGATGCGGTGGGAGTTGGAACCGGCGTCGGGCTCGGTGATCCCGAAGGCCATGCGCGTCGCACCGGACGCGAGCCCCGGGAGCCATCGCCGCTTCTGTTCGTCGGTGCCGAAGCGGGCGATGACCGTGCCGCAGATGGCGGGCGACACCACCATGAGGAGAGGCGGATTGCCGGCGGCCGCCAGCTCCTCCAGCACAATGGCGAGTTCGACGATGCCGGCGCCACCGCCCCCGTACTCCTCGGGCAGGTTCACCCCGAGGTATCCGAGCTTGCCGGCCTCCGCCCAGAGCTCGTCCGGGGAGAGCGAACGCGCCCCGAGCGCGGCGACCGCGGCGCGCAGCGCTTGCTGCTCGGCGGTGCCGTGCGGGGCGTGAGAGGGATGGGAGGTGTGAGGGGTACGGGGGGTGCGAGGGGCCGTGGAGCCGTGCGGGGTGGTGGTCATGGCTTTGCCTCCTCGGGAGGGACGGGAGGGGCGGGAGGGTGTGGAGGTGTCGGGGATGTTGGGGATGCGGGCGTTGAGGGGGTGGGTGAGGGCTTGTCCGGTGCGGGTGTGGGGTTGTCCGATACGGGCGCGGGTTCGCTTGATGCGACTGGGGGCTTGTCCGGTGCAGCCGAGGGCTTGTCCGGTACGGGTGTGGGTTTGTCCGGTACGGGCATAGGCTCGCCCGGTGCGGCCGGGAGCTTGTCCGGTACGGGCGGGAGCTTGTCCGGTACGGCCGTAGGCTCACCCGGCGCGGCCGACAGCTTGTCCGGTGCGGCTCGGGGCTTGTCCGGTGCAAGCGGGCGCATGTCCGACGGCGTACCCGTCGACCTGTCCGGTCGGGCCAGAGGTTTGTCCGGCGCGGACGAGTGCGCGCCGGACAACAACCTGCCCGACGCGGACGCCGACTTGTCCGACGCGGACTTGCGGTCGTCCGGCCGCATCGGCGGTTCACCCCCGGTGTGACGACGGCGAGCAGGTCACCGGTGGACACCTGGCGGCCCACGGTCGCGTGCAGGGCGGTGAGGGTGCCGTCGGCGGGGGCCGTCACGCGGTGTTCCATTTTCATGGCCTCCAGCCAGAGCAGCGGCTGCCCGGCCACCACTTCCCGTCCGGGCGCGACGCCCTCGGCGACCCGGACGACCGTGCCCGGCATGGGTGCGTGCAGCGAACCGGGTGACACGGACGGAGCCGGGTCGGGGAAGCGGGGCAGGACGGTGAACGACCAGGCGCCCGACGGCCCGTCCACGTACGCCGAGCCGTCGTGGAACGCGACCGCGTACGGCCGCCGGACGCCGTGGGGCGTCTCCAGGACCACTCGGGCGCCGCGGGCGTCACCGGCCCTCGGCCGGTCCGCCGGTGCCCGCTCCACCGCGCACAGCCGCGGCGCCTCCGGTCCGGCCGGTTCCACCAGGCCCCCGTCGCGGCCGACGCGGTAGCGGACCTCGTACTCCGTCCCGTCCGGCTCCGACCGGAACCGTTTCACCTGCGGCCCGGACGGAACGTTCCGCCACCCGCCGAACGGCGACCGCCCCCACGCGTCGGCGAGCGCGGCGGCGAGGGCCGCGTACCTGGTGTCCTCCTCATACAAGGTGCCGTCCGTGACGCCGAGTTCGGCGAGGCGGCGGTCGTAGAAGTCCGTTCCCGCTCCCCCGGCGGTGAACTCCGGGTGCCGCAGCGTGCGGACGAGGAGGGCGCGGTTGGTGACCGGGCCGTGGATGCGGGCGCGTTCGAGGGAGCGGGCGAGGAGCCGCAGGGCCGCCGCGCGGTCGGCGGCGTGGGCGACGACCTTGGCGAGCAGCCCGTCGTAGTACGGGCTGACGTCGTCGCCGGGCCCGACGCCGAGGTCGACGCGCAGCCCGCCGACGCCGCCGGGCCACAGGCCCGCGTCCGCGCCCGGGCCGCCCACGAGCCCCGCATCACCCCGGATCCCCGGGTGCGGCCCGCCCGCCCCGTCGTCGGCAACCGCACCCGCGTCCGCGCCCGCGCCCGCCACCAGCCCGTTCCCCCGTCCCGCCCCGCCCCCGAGACCCACGCCCCGCACCCCGCACCCGAAGCCCCCCGCCGACGCCCCCTCGAACGTCACCTCACGCACCACACCCGTCCACGGCCGCCACTCCCGCGCCGGATCCTCCGCGTACAGCCGCGCCTCGACCGCGTGCCCGTGCGGCACAGGGGCTCGCCCTCCAGCCGTCCGCCCTCCGCGACCCGCAGTTGCAGGGCGACCAGGTCGACCCCGTACACGCACTCCGTGACCGGATGCTCCACCTGGAGCCGGGTGTTCATCTCCAGGAACCACGGCCGCCCGTCACGCCCGATCAGGAACTCCACCGTTCCCGCTCCCTCGTACCCGACCGCGCGGGCGAGTGCGGCGGCGTGCGTGCACAAGGCGTCCGCCGGCCCGGCGGGCAGGCCGGGTGCCGGCGCCTCCTCGACGATCTTCTGGTGGCGGCGCTGGAGGGAGCAGTCGCGGGTGCCGAGGGTCCAGACCGTGCCATGGGCGTCGGCCACGACCTGCACCTCGACGTGGCGCCCGCCCGTCACATACGGCTCCACGAACACCGTGCCGTCCCCGAACGCGGCGGCCGCCTCCGCGCCGGCCGACGCCAAGGCGCCCTCCAGCGCACCGAGTTCGCGTACCACGCGCATGCCCCGGCCGCCCCCGCCCGCCGCCGCCTTGACGAGGACGGGCAGGTCGGCGGGGCGGACGACGGCCGGGTCGAGGGGCGCGAGCACCGGGACACCGACGCCGGCCGCGATCTCCTTGGCGCGGGTCTTCGACGCCATGGCCTCCATCGCCTCGGGAGGCGGCCCGATCCACACCAGTCCCGCCGCCCGCACCGCCCGCGCGAACGCGGCGCTCTCCGACAGGAATCCGTACCCCGGATGCACCGCATCCGCCCCCGCCGCGACGGCGGCCCGCACGAGCAGGTCGGCCCGCAGGTAGGTGTCGGCGGACGCGGTGCCGGGCAGGCGGACGGCCGTGTCGGCCGCGCGGACGTGCAGCGCCCCGGCGTCCGCGTCGGAGTGGACGGCGACGGTCGCGATGCCGAGCGCGCGGCAGGTGCGGACGACGCGGCAGGCTATCTCGCCCCGGTTGGCGACGAGCACGGTCTCGATCACGGTCACCCCTCCCCGGCGGGGACGTCACATGCGGAAGATCCCGAAGCCGCCCCGGACCCCTTCCACCGGTGCGCCGTACACCGCCTCCAGGCACAGTCCGAGCACGGTCCGGGTGTCGCGCGGGTCGATGACCCCGTCGTCGTACAGCCGCCCGGAGAGGAACAGCGGCAGCGATTCCGCCTCCACCTGCCGTTCCACCGCCTCGCGCAGCCCGGCGTCGGCCTCCTCGTCGTACGGCAGCCCCTTCTCGGCCGCCGACGCGCGGGCGACGATCGACAGGACGCCGGCGAGCTGTCTGGGCCCCATGACGGCGGCGCGGGCGCTGGGCCAGGTGAAGAGGAACCGGGGGTCGTACGCCCGCCCGCACATCCCGTAGTGGCCGGCGCCGTAGGAGGCGCCGAGGAGGACGGAGAGGTGCGGCACCCGGGAGTTCGACACCGCGTTGATCATCATGGCGCCGTGCTTGATGATGCCGCCGCGTTCGTAGTCCCGGCCGACCATGTAGCCGGTGGTGTTGTGCAGGAAGAGGAGCGGGATGTCCCGCTGGTTGGCGAGCTGGATGAACTGCGCGGCCTTCTGCGACTCGGCGCTGAAGAGGACGCCCCGCGCGTTGGCGAGGATCCCGACCGGCCGGCCGTGCAGCCGGGCCCAGCCGACGGTCAGCCCGGCGCCGTAGAGCGGTTTGAACTCGTCGAAGTCCGAGCCGTCGACGATACGGGCGATCACCTCGCGCGGGTCGAACGGCACCCGGAGATCGCCGGGGACGATGCCCAGCAGCTCGTCCGGGTCGTAACGGGGCGGTTCGGACGGCCAGGGGGCGGCGGCCGCGGGCGGGTGGTGGAGGCGGGCGACGATGCGGCGGGCCTGCCGGAGGGCGTCGTACTCGTCGACGGCGAAGTGGTCGGCGAGACCGGAGACGCGCGCGTGCATGTCCGCGCCGCCCAGCGACTCGTCGTCGGCCTCCTCCCCCGTGGCCATCCGCACCAGCGGCGGCCCGCCGAGGAACACCTTGGCGCGCTCCTTGACCATGACGACGTGGTCCGACATGCCCGGGACGTACGCGCCGCCGGCCGTCGAGTTGCCGAAGACGACGGCGACGGTGGGGATGCCGGCCGCGGAGAGGCGGGTAAGGTCGCGGAAGAGGGCGCCGCCCGGGACGAAGATCTCCTTCTGACCGGTGAGGTCCGCGCCGCCGGACTCCACCAGACTGATCACCGGCAGCTGGTCGGCGCGGGCGATCTCGTGCGCGCGGAGCGCCTTCCGCAGCGTCCACGGGTTGCTCGCCCCGCCGCGCACGGTCGGGTCGTTGGCGCTGATCAGGCAGGTGACGCCGGAGACCGTGCCGATGCCGGTGACGAGCGAGGCGCCGACCGCGTACTCGGTGCCCCAGGCGGCCAGGGGCGACAGTTCCAGGAACGGCGTGTCCGGATCGAGCAGCGACTCGACGCGCTCGCGCGGCAGGAGCTTCCCCGGGCGCGGTGCCGGGCCGCGTACTTCTCACCGCCGCCCGCGACCGCCTGGGCGTGGGCGGCCTCGACCTCGGCGAGACGGTCGAGCATGGCGGCCCGGTTGGCCGCGTAGTCCGGGCCGTCGGTGTCCAGCCGGGAGGTCAGGACGGTCACAGCAGCACCTCCGGTATCTCCGTGTACCGGGCGCGCAGCCACTCCCCCACGCCCTTGCCCTGCGGGTCGAAGCGGACGTTCTCCGCGACGCCGCGCCCGAGGAGGCCGTCGACGACGAAGTTGAGGGCACGGAGGTTGGGGAGGACGTACCGTGTGATCTCCAGCGTGGCCGTTTCGGGCAGGAGTTGGCGGAAACGGTCGACGGTGAGCGTGTGCGCCAGCCATCGCCACCCGTCCTCGTCCCGCGCCCAGACCCCGACGTTGACGCTGCCACCCTTGTCTCCACTGCGCGCACCCACGACGCGCCCCAGGGGCACACGGCGCACGGGCCCGGCGGGCAGCGGTTCCGGGAGCGCGGGGTGGGGTGGGGGTGGTGGCGCGTCGGCGGGAGGTGGGGGCGGCGGGACGTCGGCGGGGAGCGCGGGCGGGAGTGCGTCGGCGAGCCGCGCGGGTGGGAGGACTTCGGCGGGCCGCTCGGGCGGGGGTGCGTCGGCGAGCCGCGCGGGTGGGAGGACTTCGCCGGGCCGCGCGGGCAGGGGCGTGCCGACGGTCCGCGCGGGTGGAGGGACGTTGCCGGTCTGCTCGGGTGCGGGTCCGTCGGCGGTCCGCACGGGCGGAGGCGCGTCGGCGAGCCGCTCGGGCGGGGGCCCGTCGACGGTCCGCGCAGGCGGCGGGACGTCGTCAGACCGCGCAGGCGGCGGCGCGTCGGCAGGACGTGCGGGCGGCGGCGCGTCGGCAGGACGTGCGGGCGGCGGGAGGATGGGGACGCGCGTCCCGTCCGGCAGGACGGCGACGTGCCGGACGGTTGCGGGATCCACGGGCACGGACTCGAACGTCCCGTAGGGGGAACCCGGACCGGGTGGCGCGGTCAGGTGCAGCCCCGGCACGCTCGCCAGCGCCAGTTCGACGGCCGCCGCGCCGACCGCCCGCCCGACCGCCTCCGGGTCCGGGTCGTGCACCACCAGCCTCAGCAGCGCGCTCGCCTCCTCCTGGACGGCCGCGTCGGGGTGGTCCGTACGGGCCAGGTTCCAGCGGACGGACGCGGGCCGGCGGCGGGCGAACGCGGCCTCCATCTGCGCGCGGACCAGCCGCGCCTTGGCCTCGATGTCCAGGCCGGTGAGGACGAACACGACCTCGTTGCGCAGCCCGCCCAGCCGGGTCAGCCCCGCCTTGAGCGACGCCGGCGGCGGCTCGCCCCGGACCCCGTCGATCCGCACCCGGTCCGGACCGTCCTGCGTCAGCCGGACGGTGTCGAGCCGGGCCGTCACGTCCGGGCCCGGGTAGCGGGCACCCTGCGTCTCGTACAGCAGTTGGGCGGTGACGGTCCCGACGGTGACCGCACCCCCGGTGCCGGAGTGCTTGGTGATCAACGAGCTGCCGTCAGGGTGCACTTCGGCGATCGGGAAGCCGGGACGACGGATGTCGTGCTCGCGGAAGAACGCGTAGTTCCCGCCGGTCGCCTGCGCCCCGCACTCCAGCACATGCCCGGCGACGACGGCGCCCGCGAGGGCGTCGTACGCCCCCGGCCGCCACCCGTAGTGGGCGGCCGCCACCCCGCTGACCAGCGCGGCGTCCGTGACCCGGCCGGTCACGACGACATCCGCCCCGGCTCGCAGACAGGCGGCGATCCCGGCCCCGCCGAGGTAGGCGTTGGCAGTGAGCACGCCGGGGCCCCAGTCACGGGTGGGGAGCAGATCGTCGCCGGTGACGTAGGCGACGCGGGTGCCGGTCCCGAGCCGCTCGGCCAACTCCCGCACGTGGCCCGCCAACCCGGCGGGATTGAGCCCGCCCGCGTTGGCGACGATCCGTACACCGCGCTCGGCGGCCATCCCCAGGCAAGTTTCCAGCTGGCGCAGAAACGTGCGGGCATAACCCCGCTCCGGGTCCTTCAGCCGGTCGCGGCCGAGGACGAGCATGGTCAGTTCGGCGAGGTAGTCCCCGGTGAGCACGTCCAGGGGGCCGCCGGTGAGCATCTCCTCCATCGCGTCGAAACGGTCACCGTAGAAGCCGGAGGCGTTCCCGATCCTCAGCACGTTGGGGAGCGTTGCAGCGCCTTGGAAAACAAGCAAGCATGCTTGCTCGATTTCCGGCCGGTCCGATCCGGCGGCGGACGGCACGTAAACGCTGACCCGCAACATCCGGTGGCGCACGGCGGCTTGAGACCCGTAGGCCGACTTGGCCGGTTCCGGTGCCGCCCGGCGGGACGGCTGGCGACCGGACGGACGGGTGAGCGGGCGCGCGGGCGCGGAGGCGTCCGTCCAGTGATCCGCAGGACGACCCCAAACCGGGCCGGAAAGGGACAGCTCGCCCCCGGGATCGTCGCGCGCACCTCACCCTCACGGCCGCCGCCGCGAACGCCCCCGATCGAGCCGGCGCGTTCGAGACCGAACGGGATCGTGGCACGACGTACGGCATGACGACGAACCGAAAGGTCCATGCCGCGTAGCCGGCCGGGACACGTCCGGGCCGGCCTTCCCCGCCACCGGAAACCGGAAGCGAGCACAGTCATCGACGGCTTCTCCTCGCGCGCGCTGTCCGACATCTCCCGTCTTGAGCGCAGCCGAAACTACCTGCGGCCGGGCGACGTCAGCGCGGCCATGCGCCTGTGGAAGGACTACGTCCACCGCCCCGAGCGCCGATTGTGGGATGACCACGAGTGGGGAAACGCGGACTGGTACTGCTGCGGCGACCCCTTCGAGGCGCGCGTTCTCCTCGATGCCGTGATGCAGGCCATGCCGCCTCGTAACGCCCGGGAACTCCGCCGGGTCGTCGATCGATTCGACGCCGTCTGGAACCGGCCGTCACCGCCGTACGAGGTGGACGACGCTTGAAGTGGGCGACGCTTGAAGAACGAGCCGGCCGACCTCGACGGGCAGGTCCTGCGGGCCCCGGGCCGGGCGGGTGAGGGTCGTAGCCGGCATCGGTCACGAGGGCGACACTCGACCCGCCCAACTGCCGCACTTCGCAGCCGCGATGCCCCGTACGACGACATGGCGGAGCTGGGCGGCGGTGGCAACGCGGCGAGATCCACGACCTGAACCTGACGGCTTCCGGGAGGCGGCGTCCGCCCGGACACCCGGTCAGCGAAGGGCAGACGAGCGGTCCACCAAGTGAGCGTGGCCGGCCGCCCGTTCGCGTACGGATAGCTACCGGACGGCGGAAACGGCCGATCACCGGCGCCTACGGCGCCGCTGTCTGCATACCGATCAAGGATGCGCTGGGATGTCGTCGTTGTCGGTGATGCCGCCGGCGGGCCGCCATGACTCATGGGAGATCTCGCGGCAGATCAGTCCGTCGCGCAGCTGGAAGGCGCCGAGCTTGCGCACGGACAGCTTCGCGCCGACAGGAAAGTCGAGCCCTGGGATCCGGTCTCCGGTGATCGTGACGGACAGGAGCTTGTCATTGAAAACCCACTCCTCCGTGGCGATCTGCCGCAGAAGGGTGGTGGAGTGGATGTCCAGCGACTCGAACAGAACGCGGTAGTTCTCGGCGATCCGGTCCTTGCCGCGCAGGACCACGCCCCGGGCCGGGGCTTCCCACACGACGTCGTCGGTGTACAGGGCGAGCGCGGCTTCGATGTCGCGCGCTTCGCGGTCCAGGTGGGAGGCTACGACCTCGATGTTCCTGCGTATGGCGTCGCCTTGGTTCCCGATCGTGCGGTCAGACACGCTTGCCTCCGGTCGCTCGATGGAACAGCGAGGCGGCCACGGGCCCCTCGCGGTATCGGGGCACGAGCATCGCCACCACGGTAGGACCACCCTCCCGGCCTGCTGAGTCCCGAACCGGTCAACGTCTTTGTCCCCCGATGACAACCGAGAGCTTGAAGAGCGACACGGGGACATGCGGAGACGGTCTCGCACGGAAGTTGAAATCGGCATGCATGGCAACGGCGCACCGGCCTGGACTCGATTAGCCCAAGGTGCGGAAGCAGGACTCGACGAAGCACATCGGCGAAAGGGTCCGCATGCGGCCACGGCGCGGCACCCGGAGAGAAGTCGAGCCCGCCCCCCGAAACACCTCTACTGACGAAACAGAGCACGCGATGTTGACGCCGTTGCGTTCGCCTCACCGTCGGCGCATCTCCGGGCTGCCACCCGGGTCATGGTCCGAACGCGGCCTGAACAGGGTGCCCCTCATGGGCTCGCCCCCTTCGCGATGTCGGGCCCGCCCATCCGACGCTGCCTGCGACTTGGCTGCCTTCCGGGTCGCCTGACGGACAAGTGGGCGCAGCCCCTTCGGTTCGTCCCGACGCGCGGCGAGATGTGGCGCAGGACCATAGGGGTCACCGGTGAACGCTTGCAACCTGTCTGGCAACTTCATGTACCGGCTAGACCCGCCAGATGGCACACGCGAGACTGTGCCGCAAGCCCAGGAGAAGGAGCGAGAGCGGCATGCCACCAAGGACGGCGCCCACTGCGCGGCAACAGCGGATCGGCGCCGAGTTGCGCAGGATGCGGGAGCAAGCAGGCTTGAACGTCGCCGAAGCCGGGCGCCTGATCAGCGCGGACCGCAGCCGCATCAGCAACATCGAGGCCGGGCGGCTCGGCGTGAGCGCGGAGCGCATCCGCACATTCGCCGACCTCTACGCCTGCCCGGACGGCGCATTCGTTGAGACCTTGGTAAGGATGGCAGAGGAGCGCCACAAGGGTTGGTGGGAGCAATTCCGGGGAACCCTGGCCACCACCATGCTCGACCTCGCGGAGTTGGAATATCACGCCACGAGCTTGACTGTTATGCAGTTCGCGTACATCCCGGGGCTCCTGCAGACCGAGGAATATGCGGCAAGCCTCTTTCGAAACACCGTTCCGCCGCTCAGCTCAGTGGAGGTGGAACGCCGCGTATCGCATCGAATGAGCCGAAAGTGTGTGATGCAGCGCACTCCCGCGACACCGTGCACCTTCGTGATCCATGAAGCAGCGCTGCGGATGATCCATCCCGGCAAGGAGGGTCAGCTCCGACAATTGGACCGGCTACTGGAAATGAGCACCCACGGCGGCATCACCATTCACGTGATCCCCTTTTCCCATGGTTCGTTCCCGGGAGCCAACAGCTCCTGCACCTACGCGGCAGGCCCTGTTCCGCGCCTGGATACCGTACAGATCGACACCGCGCACGGATCGCTCTTTCTGGACACCGACGAGCACCTCGAAAACTACCGGTGCATCCTGCGGCACGCCAAAAAGACCGCCCTTTCCCCGAAGGGTTCCCGGGATTTCATCCGCAGCATCGCGAATCAATTGTGAAGGCAAGGCATTCAGATGTCGGAAGCGAAGTGGCAGAAGTCTTCC
The DNA here is from genome assembly GCF_050937075.1 of Streptomyces sp. CA-181903. Lineage (NCBI taxonomy): Bacteria > Bacillati > Actinomycetota > Actinomycetes > Kitasatosporales > Streptomycetaceae > Streptomyces > Streptomyces sp. CA-181903. The sequence continues at coordinate 4,476,998 of NZ_JBNJLY010000001.1, read as the reverse complement.
TTTTCCAACGACAGAGACGAGTGCATAGAGTTGGCGAGGAAGGTCCCCGGCGAAGTGCTGATCCGCGAGAGCGACGTGCCGGACGTGACCATCAAGGCGTCCCGCGCCCAACTGCGCACCTTCATCTCCGGCGTCAAGGCCGGTTGGTCTAGTCACCCGATTTAGCGGTCCAGCAGGCTTGCTCGCCCTCCATCTGTGCAGGTGGGGGGCCTTTGTCATATGCCGGTGCAACCGTTCACCGGTGAACCCTTGCACCGGCTCTCCGCGCGCCGCTACCTTCCGTACGTCGCCACTGCTCCGGACGGTGCCAGCCACGCAGCAGCACTCGGCTGCGCGCTAATGGCAGTTCGGGTAAACACACTGCCGGGACCTCTCGTTCGCCACTCTCCCGCCAACGGAACATCCACCCCGCGCAAGGAAGAGAGCCATGCCCCCCACCCCCCACATCGCCGGCCTCGCGCACCTCACCGACGCCGAAGGCCGTCTCCTCATGCTCAAGACCGCGGACGGCAGTTGGCGGCTGCCCGGCGGACCGGCGCTTCCGAACGAGTCGGCCCGGAACGCGATGACCTACCACGTACGCCGGGACCTGCACATCCGGGTCGAACCCCGGTTCGTCCTCGGCATGGAGCCGATCGTGGGCACCGGCTCCACCGCCTACCTGTTCGCGTGCGACAACCTGCAAGCGGACGACATCGCAGGCATCCAACTGCCGGGCGTCCGCTCGGACATCACCGCCTTCGCGTTCGTGACCTACCCCGGCATCGCCGAAGGCGTGAGCCCACACGAACACCTCCTCATTACCGGTGCGGCAATGGCCTTGAGGACGTCGGACGGCGGCTGAGAAGCCTCCACAGGCGGAGGACGAGTCGTCACGGCCGGCGGGCCGGCCGGTGATGTCGGCCGGGTCCAGGCCCGTGACACGGTGTCGCGCGCGACCGCCCGCAAACACCGCCGGTTCGACCACAACGCTGTGAAAGCCGATGCCAAAGACTCGTCGTAGGCCCGGCAGTGGCCCGGGCTACCGGGAGACCGCCCCAGGACGCTGCTTGTAGAAGGACTCCTTCAGATAGGCGACTTCGTGCGGCTGGTAGGGCTCCTCCAAGTAGGCGGCCTCGTCTTCATCGAGTTCGACGTCCACTGCGGCGATCGCGTCGGCCAGCTGGGCCGGCTTGGTGACCCCGACGATCGGAGAGGTGACCACCGGGTTGCGCATGACCCAGGCCAGGGCGACCTGGGCCGGGGACAGACCCCGCTTGCCCGCGATCTCGTGGACGCGCTCGGCCACTGCCTGATCCCCGTCGCGGTAGAGGATCCTGCCGCCCTCGTCGGTCTCGGCACGCGCCGTGGCGGTGTCCCGGGCCCGGGTCAGCCTGCCCCGCGCCAGCGGGCTCCACGGGATCACGCCGATTCCCTGGTCGGCGCAGAGTGGGAGCATCTCCCGTTCTGCCTCCCGGTGGATGAGGTTGTAGTGGTCCTGCATCGACACGAACCGGGTCCAGCCGTTCAGGTCAGCCAGGTAGAGGGCCTTGCTGAACTGCCAGGCGTACATGGACGAGGCTCCGATATAGCGGACCTTCCCGGACCTGACCGCGTCGTGCAGCGCCTCTAGGGTTTCCTCGATCGGGGTGTCGTAGTCCCAGCGGTGGATCTGGTACAGGTCGATGTAGTCGGTCCCCAGTCGCTTCAGGGAGGCGTCGAGCTCGGCGAAGATCGCCTTACGGGACAGCCCGGCGCCGTTCGGACCGGGGCGCATCCGCATCCAGACCTTGGTGGAGAGAACGACCTCCTCGCGCCGGGTGAAGTCCTTGACCGCCTGGCCGACGATCTCCTCGCTGCTTCCGGCGCTGTACCCATTGGCCGTGTCAAGGAAGTTGACGCCGCCCTCAAGGGCCTGCTTGATGATCTCCCGGCTGGCATCCGCACCCAGCGACCAGGGCTCGCCGCCCCGGCCCGGCTCACCGAAGCTCATGCAGCCCAGGGCGATAGCGGAGACTTCCAGTCCGGTCGTGCCGAGTTTGACGTATCGCATGCCGCCGAACCTAGGAGTTGGAGTGCGCTCTAACGCAATACGTCTCGGTCTGGAATGCGGAGGCCCGGGGCACTACTCACCCCCACTCGACGGCGAACCGCCCTCGCGGGCCCGCCGCCACGACCGACTCACCGCCCGACCACTCAGAGATTCCGCTGACCGGGGGGGCGGATCGCGGCGCCCCTGACAGCGCAGGTCGTGCAGGGTGCGGTGAGGTAGCGGGCGCGGCTGTCAGGTGCGGGTGATGTGCTCATGAGCGGCTCAATGACAGTGGACTTGGCGGTGACCGAGCGCAGCCCTGACTTCCACAACCTGTGCGCTATCGCGCTTGCGCCGTCGAGTCCCCCTGTGACACGCGGGTGCCGGTGGCGTGCCGATGCGCCTTCGTGACAGCGGAGTCGACCGCTACCTCCCCGTCGATCCCGACTGCCACGTCGGCCCCGGCCTGGGCCTGGGCCTGGGCCGGGGCCGGGGCCGGGGCCTGCTGGAGACGGCGTCCCCAGGTTTCCGCCTCGATCTACGTGAGGTCGTCCTCACCACCGTCGAGGGCGCTGAACTCGTTGTACAGCTCTGGCGTCCCGGCCTGCCGCCAAAGACGTTCCGCCGCACGTGACCGTGTCCGGGTGGCCCTCGTGACCGCCCGGACACGTCCTGGTCGGCGCGACGTGACTTGGTGCCCGCCTTGTAGTCGAAAGCCGCTGGAAGGCCGACCGGTCGCAAGCGCTTCAACCACGTCGAATCGAATCGCCCGACTCTGATCCTGCGCCCGGGGTGGGCGGCCAGGGCCGGGGCACGATGGTTCTGCCGCGGCCTGGACTGACCGGATCGCTCCGTCACGATCAGGCACTCGCCCCCCCGAACGCCTAGAGCCGACAACGGCCACGACCACCCTCGCCGTATCAGGCGAGCTCCCCGGCCGCCGCTCCGGTGGCCTCTTTGCCGTGCGCTCCGGTTGGCGCGCGTCCGCTCTGGGTAGGGCGAGACGGTGCCGTGCCGTCCCGGAGGTGGGGGTCCGCAGTGAAGTTCCTCTTCGATGACGAATCCTTCTCCTTCGAGGCCCTGCGCACCGCGTGCTTCGCCGCGTACGGTGGGGCCGATCTCGGTGAGGTGACCGTCACCGCGCAGGCGATCCCGGACGGGGACGAGAGCGCCTGGTACCGACAGTGGCGGGCCACCGCCGCCCGCGTCCACGAGCGGGGTGACAAGGCGCTGGCGGCCGGGCAGCGCGTCGGTGGTCGCGAGGCGTTGCTGCGGGCGTCGAACTACTACCGGACGGCCGAGTTCTACCTGCGCGACGACCCGTTCGGAGACCACCGGGCGAAGGAGCTGGCGGCCCTCGCCCACACTACGTTCGCGACCGCCGCCGCGCACCTGGACACCCCCGTGGAGCGGGTCGCGATTCCGTACGAGGGCACCTCCCTGCCCGGTTACCTCTTCCTGGCGGACGACTCGGGTGAACCGCGCCCCACCGTCGTCTTCACCAGCGGGTTCGACTCGATCGTTGAGGAGGCGTACTTCGCCGTGGCGGCGTCCGCGCTGCGCCGCGGCTACCACTGCCTGGCCTACGACGGTCCGGGGCAGGGCGCCGCGCTGCGCGAGCGGCGGCTGTTCTTCCGCCCCGACTGGGAGGCGGTCATCACCCCCGTACTGGATCACGCCCTGACCCGCCCGGAGATCGACCCCGACCGCGTCGTCCTGTACGGCTACAGCTTCGGTGGTCAACTCGTGCCGCGAGCCGCGGCGTTCGAGCACCGCGCCGTCGCGCTCGTCCTCGACGGCGGCATCTACAGCTACTTCGACGCCACCACCCGGCCGCTCCCTCCGTGGCTGCTCCAATGGATACTGGACGGCCGGGACGACGACGCGGAACGCGTCCTGCGGATGGCGATGACGGGCAGCACCGCCCTGCGCTGGGCGCTGCGCCACGGCGTGTGGACGTTCGGCGCCGACTCGTTCGCCGACTACGTCCGCCGTTCGAGCGCCTACACGCTGGACGGCGTCGTCGGGCAGATCACCACGCCCGCGCTGATCTTCGATCCGGACGGCGACGCCTTCTTCAAGGGCGAGCCCGCCCGGCTGCACCAGGCCCTCCAGGGGCCGAGCACCCTCGTCACCCTTCCGGGGGCCGAAGGGCTCGGCGAGCACTGCGCGTACGGCGGTCGGTCCACTCTCCACCAGTACATGTACGACTGGCTCGACCAGACCCTCTGAGCGGCCCGGTACCCCGATCCTGGCGCCCTCTCTGTCCATGACCACGTCGTCTGTCCATGACCACGTCGAAGATCCCGATGGCAGGGAGTCCCCATGAGCACCGACGCGCGTCTCGAAGCCGGGCTCTCGCCGGAGAGGCTGGTCTTCTTCACCGATGCGATCTTCGCGATCGCGATGACCCTGCTGGCGGTGGAACTGAAGCATCCGGACGGACGGCAGCTCACGTCCGGACGGGCCTTGTGGGACTACCTGGCCGGCCAGCGGGACGCCTTCCTGGCGTTCGCGTTGGCGTTCGTGCTGCTCTGGTCGGTGTGGCGGCGGCATCACGAGCTGATGGACCGCGTCCGCCGGCTGTCCAGGGCGTTCGCGTTCTGGCACGCGCCTCTTCTGCTTCTGGTCGCCTTCCTGCCGTTTCCGACCGCGGTCATCGGCGCCTCGATCACCAATCCGATGGCGCAGACCCTGTTCGCGGGCACGATGGCCGCCATGGTGTGCTGCGAGGCGACGGTGAAGGAGATCGCCGTCGCCGCCGGCCTGATCGGCGACACCCCGGCCGCCACCCGTCGGCAGGCCGGCGCCTCCTGGTCGGTCGGCTTCTGGTTCGTCCTCAGCGGCGCTCTGGCCTGGGTGTTCACCTACGCCTACGTGATGTGGTTCTTCGCTCCGGCCGTCGCCGCCTGCGGCGCGTCCCTTCTGGGGCGCCTCCGCGCCGGACGGGCCTCGGTAGGGTAGGCGGATGTCTTCTGTACTTGTCGTCGGTTACGACCCCCAGGGCATACCCGGCGCCGACGGAACCGCTCTTCGCGCTGCCCTCGAAGCCGAGTTGGCCCGCTTCGGCGAGCACGGTATCGACGCGGCCATGGCGCTCGTCGTCTTCGACGAATCGGCCGAGCCGACGCTCGTCGCGTCGTTGACCGAGCGGCCATGGGACGTGGTCGTGATCGGCGGCGGAATCCGCAAGACCGAACAACTGCTGCCCCTCTTCGAGCAGATCACCAACCTGATCCGCCGATACTCCCCACAGGCCGCCATCGCGTTCAACAGCAACGGCGGGGACAGCGTCGAAGCGGCTCAGCGCTGGCTCTGAGCCACGCCGTCTCCCCGCGGCTGCCGCCCCTCGAACCCCTGTCGCGTGACGTCGTCTCGTGATCCGGGTTCGAGGGGCGGCCGCAGGGGAACGCCCGGCCGGTCGGCGCTAGTTGCGGTACCGGAACACGATCCGGCCGCGTGACAGGTCGTACGGTGAGAGCTCCACCAGCACGCGGTCCTCCAGCGTGATCCTGATGTAGTTCTTGCGGATCTTCCCGCTGATGTGCGCGAGCACCCGGTGGCCGTTGTCGAGCTCCACGGTGAACATGGTGCTGCGCAGGCACTCGACGACCCTGCCCGGGGCCTCGATGACGTTCTTGGCCCGGGTCATCGGCCCAGCTCCGGCTTCGGCTCCGGCTTCGGCTGCAACTCCGGCTCCGGCTGCGACTTCGGCCTCAGCTGCATCTCCAGCTCCAGGTTGCTGCCCACCGGCCTGGCACCGACGCCCGCGAGGAGCGCCCTGGCCGCCACGTTGGTCTCCTGGACCTCCGTCCAGGCCGCCGCGTGCCCGGCCCGGTGCAGCGTCTCCAGCGCGTGGGCCAGCAGCGCCCGCGCGATGCCGCGGCGCTGCTCGCCGGCCCGGACGGCGAGCAGCCCGATGCGCGGCCGGTTCACCGTCACCACCCGGATCAGGCCGAGGTAGCGGTCGGACGCGGCCGCCACCGCGTACTTCGACGGGTCGACGACGGTGTCGCCCGCAGGACGCGGGATCACCTCAGCGGGCATCGACTGCCACCCGGCGGTCGCCTCGACCTCGTCACGGATCGCGCGGTCGACGGCCCGCAGCAGACGCTCGTCGGCCTGACCGGCGGGCACGATCGTCACACCGGGAGGCGGCGTGACCGCCCCGAGGCCGGTGACCTGCGGGTCGGTCGGCACGGCGTACTCCCACTCGCGGCGCCGGACCGTGAATCCGGCCCGCTGCCAGCGCGCCGTCAGTCCGGCGTCGGCTTCGTCGACCACCGCGTGCAGCGGGGTGGGAACTTCCGCGAGCATCGCCTCGGCGAGCCGGCCGAAAGCGGCGTCGTGCCAGGCATCGATGCAGACGAACAGGCGCCCGTCGGCCCGACGCTCCGCGTATCCGCGGCCGACCACCAGGTCATCGTCCAGCGCGTGCCATTGCCTGTCCGCGACGCGCGTGACCGTCACCGCGTCCTCGCTCAGGCCGGAGGGGGAAGGCTTCGTATTCATCGGAGTCTCCTTCAGGAGTGCCTTGGTCTCAGGCGCTCCCGGCGACACCGAATGTCAGCCGCCGGACCGAAGCGGATTGAGGGAGCACCCATGGGTGACTGCGTTCACGGGTCTCACCTCCCTACGACGACTTCGCGGTCCACCACGAACGTAGCCCCGGCTCGCCCCTCGCTCAACTCCTTTTCCGGAACGCTCACTCACGCACCGTCATCCGCCCGCCCGTCATCCGCCCGCCCGTCGTGAGATCGACGGCGGCACCGCGTGCCGGTCACCGGCCGGGTGAGGCATGGAGGTGCCGGTAGGCGCCGGGAGATGCTCTTGGAGGCATTCCCCGCCGGCCGAGTCGAACCACACGATCGTCGGGGCCGCGGCGTGTACTTCATGTACCCGCCGGGCCACGCCATGGAGCTCATCACCGTCCCTTACGGCGGGCCGGCGTAGGCGCATGAGCCGAGGGCCGCGTTCCGGCGTGGGACGCGGCCCACCGTCGGAACGACCGCCCTGCCATGCCCGGCACGACCGCCCTGCCGCGCCCGGCAAGGACGTCAACCCGCCCCAGCTCAGGTCACCGTGCGGGCAGCTTGTGGACGACGGTGTCGTCGGGGTCCAGTCGGCGGCCGTCCGCGGACCGTACCTCCAGCGGGCGCAGAGGCCGTTCCTGGCGGCGGTCGAGGAGCTCCGAGTGGGGTTCGCCGGGGGCGAAGAAGCTCTGTTCGCCCCACTGCCGCAGCGCGACGATGACGGGAAAGAGCGCCTTGCCCTTCGGCGTCAGGACGTATTCGCGGTAGGCGCTGCCGTCCGACGCGGGGACGGATTCCAGGATGCCGCCGGCGACGAGGGCGCGGAGCCGGGCGGTGAGGATGTTCTTGGCGACGCCGAGGCTGCGCTGGAACTCGCCGAAGCGCCGGCTCCCGTCGAAGGCGTCCCGGACGATCAGCAGGGACCACCAGTCGCCGATCGCGTCCACCGAGCGGGCGACGGGGCAATCGCTGTCGTCGAAGCGGGTCCTGGTGACCATGGCGTCCCTCACTCTCAGCTGGTTGCAACATGCTACCAAGCGGGTTTACGGTCTGGTCCTGGTAGCAAGTTGCAACCAGAGGGAGGCGGGGATGCCGGTGCCCGGCGACAGCGAGGCCAAGACACGCCGAGTCACGACGCTACGAACCACGATGCGACAGGCCACGACACAGCGGCCCCGGATACGAACCGAGGAGAACACCCCGTTCGTCCTCTCCCGCGGCCTCGTCCTCCTCTTCGCCGTGGCCTGCGGGGCGGCCGTGGCCAACGTCTACTTCTCCCAGCCGCTCCTGGTGACCATGGGCCACGACCTCGCCATGAGCCCGGCGCTCGTCGGCAGCGTCGTGACGCTCACGCAGGCCGGGTACGGGTTGGGGCTGTTCTTCCTCGTGCCGCTGGGCGACATCGCCGACCGCAGGAAGCTCATCGTCGCCCAATTGCTGCTCCTCGTCGCGGCGCTGGTCCTGGTGGCCACGGCCCGCTCGGCGGCGGTGCTGCTCGCGGGTATGGCGGCGACGGGACTGCTCGCCGTCGTCACGCAGACGCTGGTGGCCTTCGCGGCCTCCCTCGCCCCGCCCGCCGGGCGCGGGCGGGTCGTCGGCCTGGTCACCAGCGGCGTGGTCGTCGGGATCCTCCTCGCGCGCACCGCGTCCGGCCTCCTCGCCGACCTCGCGGGCTGGCGTTCCGTCTACGTCGCGTCGGCGTCGCTGACCGCGCTGCTCGCCCTCGTCCTGTACCGCGTGCTGCCGCGCCACAGCGCCACCCCGCCGACGGCCCTGCGCTACGGACAGCTCCTGCGCTCCACCCTCGCCCTCTTCGCCCGGGAACCGCTGCTGCGGCTCCGGGCCGCGTTCTGCCTGCTGGTCTTCGCCTCCTTCAGCACCCTGTGGAGCAGCATCGCGCTACCGCTCAGCGAGGCGCCGTACCGCTTCTCCCACAGTGCGATCGGAGCGCTGGGCCTGATCGGCGTCGCCGGCGCCCTCGCCGCGACCGTGGCCGGACGCCTGAACGACCGCGGCCTCTCCCGGTGCACCACCGGCATCGCCCTGGCCCTGCTCACCGCCTCCTGGCTGCCCCTGGCCTTCACACGCGGCTCGTTCTGGGCACTGGTCGTCGGCGTGATCCTCCTCGACCTCGCCGTGCAGGCGGTCCACGTCACCAACCAGACCCTGATCTACGCCCTCCACCCGGACGCCGGCAGCCGTCTGATCGGCGGGTACATGGTCTTCTACTCGCTCGGCAGCGCCATCGGCGCCCTCGCCGCCACCTCCCTCTACGCGGCCGCAGGGTGGGGTGCGGTGTGCGCGCTGGGGGCCGGGTTCAGCCTCCTCGGGTTTCTGCTGTGGCTGCTGACCCGGGGCGGCCCGGCGGAAGCCGCGTCGCGCCGCTGAGGTGCGCCCGGTCAGCGCTCAGGGGCCCTCACCGGGAGAGGGACACCCAGGTCGTCGTCGGCCTGGCAGCTGTCGTCCACGGCACACTCCCTCGGGGCCGAAAGTCGTGAACGGCACCCCGGCCCCCGAGGTCGGGGTGCCGCGGATAGCGTTTCCCGATCACGCGGCGATCACCATGACGGCCTCGGCGGGATCGGCGGCGATGTCGCTGGGTACGCCGGCGCGGACCATGGGCACGGCGGACGCGGTCTCAGAGCGGATGCGGTGCACGGCCTCCTCGATCGAGGCGACTTTCCTCCCGCTTCCCACCCGCTTCCCTCCCGCTTCCTCCCACGCGCTCGGCGGCCCGTCGCGCCGACCCGCACCCGCACGCGCCAGACGCGAGTGCGGTACCCGCCCGGGGCGACCACCACGGCGTCCTCCCATTCCCGGAACCTCAGTAGTCGGCGCGACCCGGCGGCCAGGGCCGCGTACACCGTTCGGAACCGGCGCGCGCTCGACGTGCCGACGTCCGTGAAGCCGACCAGGGCTCGTCGCCGCGGATCCGGGCAGGAGTGCTCCACGGGTCCGGCCGACGGGGCGGAAGTCTCGCGCTCATCCGGTGCACGGCCCGGCGTCCGGATCGTCACCGTACGGTCCGAGGAAACGGCCCGCCCTCCCTGCGGGCGCTCCCGGGCGAAGCGCCAGCGGCCGAAGCGGCGTCCCAGGACCGCCCGTATCGCCCCTTACGCCTTCCGCGCCAGCAGCTGGACCTCGCGGAACTGCCGGCGGTCCGTGGGCTCCGGTTCGATCACCAGGCGGGACGATTCCGTCAGGCCGTGCTCGCGGAGGAGGGCCGAAAGGTGGTCGGGGGACCAGCGGTAAGCCGTCGCCACCGTGTGGTCGTAGGGCTGCGGCTCGTCGTCCGGGCCGTCCGTGGCGGGGAAGGCGATCAGGAGGTGGCCGCCGGGGGCCAGGACGCGGGCGAACTCGGCGAGGATGGGAGGCAGGTCGCGCGGCGGGGTGTGGATGACGGACCAGCGCGAGAGCACTCCGCCGAGCGCGCCGTCCTCGATGTCCAGGGCGGCCATCGAGCCGGTCTCGAACCGCAGAGCAGGACTCGCTTCGCGGGCGAGCTCGATCATCGCGGGCGAGGCGTCGACGCCGAAGGCGTTCAGGCCTAGCTCGTGGAGGTGGGCCGTGATGTGGCCCGGTCCGCAGCCGAGGTCGGCGACCGGACCGTCGCCGTTCGCCCGTACCAGCTCGGCGAAGGCGCTCAGGACCGCGCGTTCCAAGGCGCGTTCGCGCAGGTGGTCGCGGAAGAGGTCCGCATAGGTGGCGGCGAGGGCGTCGTATGCCTCGCGGGTGGCGGGGAGGGCGTCGGGTTCGGTCATCCGGAGACCGTAGCGGGCGCGGCCTCCAGCGGGGAGGGGGGTGTGGGATCCCGGCTATCACGAGAATGAGGAGAGGTGCGCCGGCTGTTCCGCGCCAGGTGCCCGGCCCCGCCCCACCGCCCCCTCACCACGCCCAACCACGCGTCCCCGCCTGCCCGAACGCACGTCTCAGCCGCTGGACATTCCTCCACTCACGGCCGTCCGACGGATTAGGCTGCCCCCGTGGCTGACATCCAGGCTGACATCCAGATCCCCGCCGACATCAAGCCCGCCGACGGCCGTTTCGGCGCCGGCCCGTCCAAGGTGCGCCCGGAGGCACTCGCCGCCCTGGCGGCCACCGGATCCTCTCTGCTGGGCACCTCCCACCGCCAGGCGCCGGTGAAGAACCTGGTCGGCTCGGTCCGCGACGGCCTCCGCGCCCTGTTCTCGCTCCCCGACGGCTACGAGGTGGTCCTCGGCAACGGCGGGTCCACCGCGTTCTGGGACATCGCCACCCACGGCCTGATCGAGTCCAGGTCGCAGCACCTCTCCTTCGGCGAGTTCTCCTCGAAGTTCGCCAAGGCCGCGAAGCTCGCGCCCTGGCTCGCCGAGCCGACCGTCGTCTCCGCCGACCCCGGCACCCACCCCGAGGCGCACGCCGAACCCGGCACCGACGTCTACGCGCTCACCCACAACGAGACGTCCACCGGCGTCGCCATGCCGATCCGGCGCGTGGCGGGGGCGGACGACGGGGCGCTCGTCCTCGTGGACGCCACCTCCGGCGCGGGCGGCCTGCCCGTCGACATCGCCGAGACGGACGTCTACTACTTCGCGCCGCAGAAGTCCTTCGCCTCCGACGGGGGCCTGTGGATCGGCGTCTTCTCCCCCGCCGCGCTGGAGCGCGCCGCCCGGGTGCACGCCTCCGGGCGGCACGTCCCCGAGTTCTTCTCGCTGCCCACGGCGATCGACAACTCGCGGAAGAACCAGACGTACAACACCCCTTCGCTCGCCACCCTGTTCCTCCTCGACGAGCAGCTGAAGTGGCTGAACGGCCAGGGCGGCCTCGACTTCGCCGTCCGCCGCACGGCCGCCTCGGCCCGCGCCCTCTACGGCTGGGCGGAGGCGTCCAAGCACGCCACCCCGTTCGTCACCGACCCGGCCAAGCGGTCGCAGGTCATCGGCACGATCGACTTCTCGGACGACGTCGACGCGGCGGCCGTGGCCAAGGTGCTGCGCGCCAACGGCATCGTCGACACCGAGCCGTACCGCAAGCTGGGCCGCAACCAGCTGCGCGTCGCCATGTTCCCGGCGATCGACCCGACGGACGTCGAGGCGCTGACGGCGTGCGTCGACTTCGTGGTGGAGCGGCTGTAGAGCTTTGACCTGCGGGAAGGCGCGGGGAGGCCGACGAACCGGGGCGATTGTCAGTGGTGCGTGGGAAGGTGGCTCCATGACGACGACACCGGACGGCCGACCCGTTCCGCCCCCGCTCGCCGGCGAGCGCGAGGCGCTGGAGAGCTGGCTCGACTTCCAGCGCGCGACGCTTGAGACGAAGTGCCGGGGGCTCGACGACGAGCAGGTGCGCCGCACCTCCGTCTCACCCTCCACGATGTCCCTGCTGGGCCTGGTCCGGCACATGGAGATAGTGGAACGCAACTGGTTCCAGCGGGTGTTCGCCGGCCGGACGGTGCCGGAGGTGCCGGCGGACGCCGGCTTCGCGCTCGATCCCGGCCAGGGGCTGGACGAGGCCCTGGCCGGCTGGCGGGCCGAGATCGCGGTGGGGCGGGAGCTGATCGCGGGCGCGTCGCTGGACGACGTGGGGCGGCTTTCGCCGGAGGAGGCCGAGGGGGTCGGCTCGGACGTGGTGTCGCTGCGGTGGATCCTCATCCACCTGATAGAGGAGTACGCGCGGCACAACGGGCACGCGGATCTGCTCCGGGAGGCGGTGGACGGGGTCACGGGCGTGTAGGCGATGGGCGGTTGCCCTCTGTTGGTGGGTTCTGCCGTCCGGTGGTGGCGGGTTCGACGGGTTCGGGCGGTTCGACGCCTTCGGGCTCGCTCCTCGGCTTGGCCATCGGCCCGTCTGTCGGCCTGCCCGTTGGCCCGCCTGTCGGCCTGTCATCCCGCCCGGCCCCCGGCCTGTCATCCGATTCGGCCTCGGGCCTGCCTTCCGGTCCGACCGCTGGTCCGACCGCTGGTCCGTCCGCCGGTTTGTCCGCTGGTCCGTTCGCTGGTCCGTCCGCCGTCGGTACGGGCCCGGCCGACAGTGAGCCGGGCCTCGGACCGGTCCCGCTCCGGGAGCCCCTGCCCAGGGTGAGAGCGATCGCGGCACCCAGGAGCAGGACCAGCGCGCCTGCGCCCTGGAGCGGCCCGACGGATTCGCCGAGGAAGACAGTGGCGCACACGATGTTGACGACGGGGACGGTGAACATCATGAGCGAGGCCCGCGCGGGACCCACCGCGCGCACCCCGCGGTAGTAGAGGAGGTTGGCCACGGCCGCCGCGCCGACGGCCAGGTACACGCTGTTCAGCCAGACGCCGGACGGCAGTTCGCCCCATCGCACGGCGACCAGGTCGGGGGCAGCGAGCACGCCGAGGAGGGCGGCGCCCGCGCAGGTCGCGTAGGTGGTGGCACGCAGCGGTTCGACGCCGGCCAGGACCCGCGGGCCGAGCAGGGTGTACGCGGCCCAGCACACCGCGCTGAGCAGGTACAGGGCGTCGCCCCGCAGCCGGGACGCGTCCCCTCCTCCGCCGGCCGCGCCGACGAGGAAGACCGCCGCGCCGGCGAGCCCCAGGCCGAGGCCCGCCCACCGGGCCCCGGTCGCCTTCTCCCGGCCGGTCAGGAGGAGGAACGTACTGGTGAACACCGGGCTCATGACCGGTATGAGGATGCCCGCGTCCAGGGAGGGAGCCAGCGAGAGACCCCAGAAGAAGAAACCGTTGTAGGCGAAGACGCCCAGGACGCCCGCCGCGGCGGCGAGCCCGGCGGCGCGTACGGATCCCGTCGCGGTCCCGCGCCCGCCCTCGCGCGCGCCACGATCGCGGAGACACCAGGAAGCGGCCGACAGGGCGACCGCGGCCCCGCCGAAGCGCAGGAACGCGGCGACCGAGTGCGGCAGTTGGCCGACCACCGCCTTGGAGCTGGAGAAGGCACTCCCCCACAGCGTCATGGTCACCATCAGGAGCAGGTACGGGTTGCTCGGCCCTCTCTTCGTCGCCATGGACCGGACCTTGGCAGGCGGGCGGTCCGGCCGTCTTGAACGCTGGTGCGGGCCGGGGCGTGGACCGGCGGCGCAAGGCCGCCAGTGCAGGCCGCAGCGCGGATCGCCACTGCGGGCCGGCGGTGCGCGCCGTCAACGCGCCGGTCAGAATGGGCGTATGGCGAGCGGGAGCGGCTGGGTGCGGTACTGGCGGGACCCCACACGCCCGGTGGAGGCCATGCACGCGCACTTCTTCGACCACGTCTACGCACCACACGCCCACGACGGCTACTCCTTCGGCATCACCGACCTCGGCGCCCAGCGGTTCCGCTGCCGCGGGGCGCACCACACCAGCGGTGCCGGCATGGTGATGGCCTTCAACCCGGACGAGGTGCACGACGGGCACGCGGCGGCGGAGGCGGGCTACCGGTACCGCATCGTCCACATCGGCGCGTCCGTGGTGTCCGACGTACTCGCCGACGCCGCCGACGCGTGCGGAGGGCGCGCCGTCGCGCCGCCGTTCTTCGTCCGCCCGGTCCTCACCGATCCCGTGCTCACCCACGCCCTCGCGCGCCTGCATGCCTCCCTGGTCCTGCCGGCCGGCGAACTGGCCCGGGAGGAACGGCTTGCCTCGGCCGTCCTGGCCATGGCGGCCCGCGGCGCGACCCGCGCTCCCCGCGGGCGCACCCTCACGGACGGCGGCCGGCGGCACGCGGCCCGCCGGGCCCGCGCCCTGCTGGACGAGGCGTTCGCCGAGCCGCTGTCGGCCGGCGACCTGGCCGAGGCGGCCGGTTGCAGCCGCTACGCCGTGTACCGCGCCTTCCGCGCGGAGTTCGGCATGCCTCCGAGCGACTACCAGCGCCTCCTGCGGCTCCGCCGGGCCCGGGACCTGCTGGCGGGCGGTGTACCACCGGCGGACGCGGCCGAGTCCGCCGGCTTCGCGGACCAGGCGCACTTCGGCCGTTGGTTCAAGCGCGCGTACGGGATCACCCCGGGGGTGTACCGACGTGCGGTGCTGCGGGGCGCGGCCGCCGGACGTTGAGCAGCGGCAGGACGCCGGGCGCGCCACGCCGTACCGGCGCCGGGTGGGGGGCGGCAACGCCGTGCGCCCCGGCACGGTTGCCGGGGCGCACGGACGGGCGGCCGGCGAGCCCGCCGAAGGCGGCCGTACGCGGGCGTCGGGCCGCAGCATCGTCGACGGTCGACGGGTGCCGCTCGGCGGTCGACGGCCGACGGCCAACGTGCGACGGCCGACGGGTGCCGGGTGCCGGGTGCCGGTCAACGGGCGCCGGTCAACGGGCGCCGGTCGGTGATCGCCGGACGCCGGACGCCGGTCGGCGATCGACAAGTGCCGGCCGCGAGCCCCCGGCGCCGCCGTCCGGTCCCCGCCTCAGCTCCCCACCTCAGACCCCCGCGTCAGCCCCTGACCGTCCTCCCCCGTCGCAGGAACGCCCAGCCCAGGAGCAGCAGCACGACCCAGACGCCCATCACGTACAGGGCGATCCGGGTGTCCGCGCTCCAGGCGATGAGGACGGTCACGAACGCGAAGAAGGCCAGCGCCACGATGTTCGTGTAAGGGGCACCGGGGAGGCGGTACGGAGAGGGCTCCGCCGCTCCTCTCGCCACCGCCCGGCGGTAGCGGAGGTGGGTGATGAGGATGACGCTCCAGACGAGGATGGCGCCGCCCGTCGAGACGGAGGTGATGTAGGCGAACGCGTGCTCCGGATCGAGGGCGTTGATGAGGACGCCGAGTCCCATGACGACCGCCGACACCCAGAGCGCGGGGGCGGGGACCCCGCGGCCGGTGAGCCGGGAGAGGGCCTTGGGGGCGTGGCCGTTGACGGAGGCGGTGCGCAGCATGCGGGCCGTCGAGTAGAGGCCGCCCGCGTTGCAGGAGGACAGCGCGGAGGTGAGCACGATGAAGTTGACGATGCCCGCCGCCGCCGGAATGCCGATCTTGGCGAAGGCGGCGACGAACGGGCTGACGCCCGGGCTGAACTCGGCCCAGCTCACGACGGAGAGGATGACGACGAGAGTGCCGATGTAGAAGAGGCCGAAGCGGACGGGGAGGCTGTTGATGGCCCGGGGGATGTTCTTCTGCGGGTCCTCCGCCTCGCCCGCGGTGACGCCGACGAGTTCGACGCCGAGGTAGGCGAAGAGGACGATCTGCAGCGTCATCAGCGAGTCGTGCACGCCGTGCGGCGCGATGCCGCCGTCCTTCCACAGGTGGGTCACGGAGGCGGTGTCACCGACGTCACCGAAGCCGACGACCAGGACAGCGACGCCGACGAGGATCATCGCGACGATGGCGACGACCTTGACGAGCGCGAACCAGAACTCCAGCTCGCCGAACGCCTTCACCGAGATCATGTTCACGGCCAGCAGCACCACCAGCGACACCAGCGCCGTCTGCCACTGCTCCACCCCGGGGAACCAGTACTTGACGTACTGCCCCGCCGCCGTGATCTCGGCCATGCCGGTGGTGACCCACATGATCCAGTAGGTCCAGGCGGTCGCGTACCCCCAGAACGGGCCGAGGAACTCCCGGGCGTACTCGGCGAAGCTGCCCGATACCGGGCGGTGGGTGAGGAGTTCGCCGAGCGCGCGCATCACCAGGAACAGGACGGCGCCGGCCACCGCGTACCAGATGATCAGGCTCGGCCCGGCCTGGGATATGGCCGTTCCGGCGCCCAGGAACAGGCCCGTGCCGATGGTGCCGCCGATGGCGATCATCTGGATCTGCCGGGTGCCGAGTCCGCGCTTGTAGCCCTCGGCGGTAGAACCCGCCGCGCCCCCTCCGTCCCGCCCGCCCGGTCCGGCCTGCTCCGCGATCTCCGCGCTTCCCTTGCCGGGGACGGCGTCCAGGGGCCCGGCGGGCGTCGTCCCGCCCGTTGTCGGTGGCTGCATGCAACAGAACCCTTCTCGATCCGTGCCGACGAGCCGTGCCGCCTCTTCGGCACGGAGCTCGGTTCAGCGACCCTAGGTACGCTTTTCGGCCATCGACAAGTGTTTTCGAGATCTTCATACAGCACAGGGGCGCAGGTCACACCCCGTACGCCGGGGCTCAGGCGCCGGCCGCCAGCTTGAGCGTGACGGCCCCGGCGATGATCGCGGCGAAGGAGAGCACCTTCGGCAGCGTGATCTTCTCCTTGTAGAGGACGGCGCCGAAGACGACGGTGCCGATGGAGCCGATGCCCGTCCAGATGGTGTAGCCGACGCCCACGTCGAGGGTCCTGAGCGCCTGGCTGAGGGTGAAGATGCCGCCTGCGGCGGCGAGGAGGGTGAAGACGGATGGCCAGAGCCGGGTGAAGCCCTTGGTGGCATTGGTACCCAGCGCGAAGGCGATCTCGAAGACGATGGCGACGGCGAGGAAGACCCAGGCCATGACGGCGCTCCTTTACAGGGGTGGTGGTGTGAGGCGGGTGGGTCAGGCGGAGGCCGGGGTACGACGCCGGCCGGCGGACGCGTCGCCGCCGCCCTCCGCGTGCGCGTCACCGCCCGCGCCCGCTTCCCCGGCCCCGCCGAACCCGTCGGCGAGCTTGAGTCCGAGCACCCCGCCGATGATCAGGACGAAGGCGAGCACCTTCCAGGCGTTGACCGGCTCGTCGAAGATCACCGAGCCGAGGACGACCGTGCCGACCGACCCGATGCCGGTCCAGACGGTGTAGCCCACACCGACGTCCAGCGTCCGCAGCGCCAGGCTCAGGAAGAAGATGCCGCCCGCGGCGGCTCCGGCGGTCAGCAGCGAGGGCCCCAACCGGGTGAAGCCCTCGGTGGCGTTGGTGGCGAGGGCGAAGACGACCTCGAAGACGGATGCGATGAGCAGGTAGATCCAGGCCATGGTTCCGGCTCCTCCGGTGCGTTGGCGGATGGTCGGCACGTGTAGTTGCATGTACGTGCATGCTTTCGGCGATGGATAGAAGCATGCACGTGCAAGTAATCTTGTGTCAACGCCGTCAGTCGCCACCGGCCTCACCGCCACTCTCGCCACAGCTCCGGAGCCGCAGATGCCCGCACCGACCGCCAGGCCCGCCGAATCCGCCCGCCCCGCCGCCACCGCCGGGGCTATTGGGGCCGCCGGGTCCGCTGAGGCCACCGAGGCCGACCAGACCGCCGTCGCCGATTCCCCCAAGCCCACCGACAAGTCCGCCGAATCCGCCGGGCCTTCCGAGTCCGCCCGTCCGGCGGACCCCACACCACCGCCCGCGTCCGCCCCCTCCGCGGACGTCCGGATGTGGCACCGCTTCCTCACCCTCCACGCCCATGTCGAGCACCGGCTGAGCGCCGCGCTCCAACGCCACCACGGCCTCGGCCTCTCCGAGTACCGGGCGCTGGGCTTCCTCGCCGCCGCGCCCCGGAGCGAACTCCGCATGCAGGAACTGGCCGACCGGCTGGGCCTCAACCAGAGCTCCGTGACCCGCCTGGTGAGCCGGCTGAACGCGGCCGACTTCACGTACCGCGACCTCTGCCCGGACGACAAGCGCGGCGTCTACACCGTCCTCAAGGACGCCGGCCGCGCACGGCACGCCGCCGCCACCGCGACGTACGAGGCCACCCTCACCGCCGCGCTGGAGGAGGCGGCCGAGAGCGACGGCGGCGCCGGGGCGGCGGTCGCGGCCCTGCGGGGCACCCTGGGCTGACCACCGGCCGCAACCCCTGCCCCCCGCATAAGCGTTCGCCCCGCCGCGCCACCCCGCCTAACCTTCTCGCCATGCCTCGCGCGAAGACCGCACACGTCTGCCTCCCCTGCCGGGCCTCCTTCAAGCGGGAGCGGCTCGGGCCGGGCGAGCCGGCGCGGCGCTGTCCGCGCTGTGCGGAGCCGATGATCGAGGCGGGAGCCGCGTTCCAGCCGCCGCGACGCCGGGACACGGCGGGCTGGCGCGCCCTCTCCGTGCTCCTGAACGCAGGCGTCCGCTTCCACACGGACTGCTGCGACAAGGGCCCCGGCTACCGCCCGCGATCCCTCTTCGAGGTCCGCGAGCGCATGACGTACGCCCGCCGGACCGGTGAGCCCTTCGCGCGGGCGCTCCTCCGGCGCGAGCTGCCCTGAACCACCCACCGGACGATGGCATTCCGGTAAGCGGAGGGGACCTCTGCCCCGGCCTGCCTCCCGCCGGCCTCTGGTCGGCCTCACATCGGCCCCTGGTCGGCCTCCGGACGGCCAACGGACGGCCGCCGGACGGCCGCCGGACGGCAGGTCAGGTACAGTGACGCCGACCAGGACCGCGTACGACCCGAGGAGGTGGGACCGATCACCGCAGTGGCAGGTCGGGTGCTCCCCCTCCGGAAGAGTGCGGTCGCCGCATAGGCGACGCGGCGTACGGGAGTGCCCTTCTGATTCCCCGGAAGGCTCTCATGTCGACACCGTCCTCTCTTTCCCCTCTCTCCTCCCCCTCTTCCCCCGCCCTCCTCGCCTCGGTCGTCACCAGGCTGCGTGCCGCCGGGTGCGTCTTCGCGGAGGAGGAAGCCGAGTTGCTCCACTCCGCGGCGAGCTCATCGACGAGCTCCGCGGCAAGCTCCGCAGCAAATCCTGCGGCAAGTACCGCAACGACGACCGACATCCCGGCCGCGCTCGACGCCCTCGTGGAGCGGCGCGTCTCCGGCGTCCCTCTGGAACACGTCCTGGGCTGGGCCGAGTTCGCCGGTCTGCGCGTCGCCGTGGGCCCCGGGGTCTTCGTCCCCCGCCGCCGCACCGAGTTCCTGGCCGAGCAGGCCGTCACCGCGGCCCGTCCCGGCGCGGTCGTCCTCGACCTGTGCTGCGGCTCAGGCGCGGTGGGCGCGGCGGTGGCCGCGGCCCTGGACACCGTCGAGCTGTACGCCGCCGACGTCGAACCGGCCGCCGTCCACTACGCCCGGCGCAACCTCGGACCGGCCGTCCGGGTGTACGAGGGCGACCTCTACGCCCCGCTTCCCGCGCGCCTCCGGGGCCGGGTGGACGTCCTGGTGGCCAACGCCCCGTACGTCCCCACCGGCGAGATCCCCCTGTTGCCTCCCGAGGCGCGCGACCACGAGCCGTTGGTGACGCTCGACGGCGGGGCGGACGGCCTGGACGTGCAGCGCCGCGTGGCCGCGGAGGCGGTCCGGTGGCTGGCGCCGGGCGGCCGGCTGCTGATGGAGACGAGCGAGCGGCAGGCGGTGCGGTCGATGGCCCTGTTCGCCGGCGCGGGGCTGGTGCCGCGCCTGGCGGTCTGCGACGAGCGGGACGCGACGGTCGTCATCGGCACGCGGCCGGGACGCGGCGGCGCCCGCCCCTCTTCCGGATCTTTGCCGAACGGTCGACCAGTCGACGACCCGGTGCGCATACGCTCCCGTCATCCCTGATGAACACAGCGGCGGCCGGCCTCTCCACTCGTGCCGGCCGCGGAGGAGACGTGTGCCCATGTGCCCGAGAGAAGCAGCAGGTCCGACCCACTTGCCCGATGTGTCCGCTCGGCTGCCCGAAGCCTGGAACTCGCTCATCGTGGGGCAGGTGGGGACCGCGCGCATCAAGGTGCTGCGGATGGACGGGCGTCCGGTGCCGGAGGAGCGACACGAGGCCGCCGAGGCGCTGCTCGTGCTCGACGGCCTGCTCCGGCTGGCCGTCGCCGGGCGCCCGGTGGACGTCGGACCGGGTGCGCTGTACACCGTCCCGGCGGGCACTCCGCACGCCGTACTGCCGGACAGCCACGGCACGTTGGTGATCATGGAGCAAGCGGCGGACTGACGCGGTACCGCTACCGGGCGCGCCCGTTCACCCCGGCCCCTTCAACTCGGCCCGTTCACCTCGATCCGTTCACCCCGGCCCCTTCACCCCGGCCCCTTCACCTCGATCCGTTCACCCGGGCCCGTTCTCCAGCAGCGCCCGCCCCAGCGGCGTCAGCGCGTGCCGCACCGACGGGCCGGCGCGGCGCGTCGTGATGAGGCCCGCCGTGCGCAGCACGGTGGCGTGTTCGCTGGCGGAGGCCGGGGAGACGCCGGCGGACCGGGCGAGTTCCGCGGTGCTGCCGCCGGTCGCGGCGGCGGCGAGGACGCGGGCGCGGGTGCGGCCCATCAGGGCTTCCAAGTGGGCGAGTTCGCCGGTGTGCCCGGCGCCGGCGGACGGTGTGAGGACGGAGAGGTGGTCGGCGGGTCCGCGGGCGATCGGGTAGCGGATCTCCAGGGGCGCGTCGGGGTCGGCGTTGTCCAGCCGGAACACCGGCGCGGTGAGGAAGAACGTGGGGATGAGCAGCGCGCCCCGGCCGCCGAGGCGCAGGTCGATGTCCAGCGTGCAGGGCGCGTGCAGGACCGGCGACTCCCAGCGCAGGGTGGGGTGGAGGTCGGCGAGCAGCCGCTCGACGCCGTGGTCGGCGAGGACCCGGGCCCGGTGGATCCGGTCCGCGTGGGCGGCGGCGGCCAGTTGGGGCCAGTAGGGCGCGATGGCGGCGTCGTAGTAGGCGCGGAACCCGCGGTCGACGAGCCGGGCGGCCTCGCGGTCGCCGGTGTGCAGGTCGCCGATCCAGCGGGGGACGGCGGGCCGCCACTCCTCGGCGGCGGCCAGGTCCACCGTCCAGATCCGGCGCGGCATGCTCCAGGTGGCCCGCAGGCTGTCGTCCAGCGAGGCCGAGCCCCGGGCCCGGATGAACGCCTCGGGCACGTACTCGTCGAGGCCCGCCGGCGCCAGCTCCAGCAGCGGCCGGACGGCCGGGGTCAGCCGTCGCAGCGACCGCTCCCGCCAGCCGTCGAACGCGGTCGCGCCCAGGCCGGGGCTCTGCAGCAGCGGCAGGCTGAACGTGGCCTCCGCGAGCGGATCGGGTACGGGCGTGACGCGGACCCGGGCGAGGTCCTCCGCCTCGAAGTGCAGGCGCAGGGTCATGGCAGACCTCCCTCCGGTCGCTGCGCGGGGAACACGGGAACGAGCGGGCCTCATGACCGTACACGGTCATTCCATGGCCTCCCCCGGCCGTCCCGTGCCCTCCCAAGGCCGTCCCACCGCTGCACACACGGCCGCTTCACAGCGGAACGCACGGAACGGATGGGAACGGATGGAATGCGTGGAGTGCGCGGCACGCATGGCACGCATGGGTACGTACGGGACGAAGGGGTTCGTTCTTCCGCTTATGTTAAGCGCGCCCGGGCGCTCCCCTCCGGCCCCCGGTGGTACCGGTATTCGGCCAGGGCCGAAGGGCTTTGCGGGCGCGGTCCCGCCTGTCCCAGACTCCCCGGACGGGCCGCCTCCACATCGGCCCGGGCGCCGCCGACGCGGCGCGGTCCAGGCGGCCCTGTCGGCTTACGGGGGGCGACAGGGCTTGCTGGGGGGCAGCCTGGACGAAGCGGAAGGGCACCGTCCCGCGTGGGGGCGGGACGGCGCCCTCCCCCACCGGGTGCCCCGGGGGTGACGCCGTACGCGCCCCTGTGTGCGAAATGCGCTGTCGGGAGCCCCGGTGCGCACAGTACGTTCGCCGCATGGTGACCCCTCCGCCTCCCGGTCGTACCGCGCCCCCGATGACGTCCCCTGCCGCCGCGTCCGCTCCGGCCTCTGCTCCAACTCCCCCTGCCGCTGCCGTTCCCGCTCCCGCTTCCGCTTCCGCCGCCGACGATCTGGCCCTCGTCGTACGGCTCGCGTCGGACACCCTCCGGCGGGCCGACCCGTCCGCCTGGGACCGCCCGGCGAGTGGCCTGAAGTGGACGTGCTGGGAGACCGTCGAGCACCTGAGTGACGATTTCTTCGCCTACGCGGCCCAGTTGGGGCCACGGCGGCCCCCGCAGGACGGCGAGGTTCCGTTCGTCTGGGAGAGCCGGCGTCCGGGCGGCCCGGCGAACGTCGTGCACGCGGACCGCGCGGCGGGCCCCGAGGGGCTCCTCCAAGTGCTGGAGTCGTGCGGCGCGCTGCTGGTCGCCATGGTCCGGACGACCCCGCCGGACGTACGCGCGCACCACGTCTTCGGCGCGTCCGACCCGGCCGGCTTCGCCGCCATGGGCACCGTCGAGGCGCTCCTCCACACCCACGACCTCGCGGGCGGCCTCGGTCTGGCCTGGGACCCGCCCGCCGACGTGTGCGCCCGCGTGCGCGCCCGCCTGTTCCCGGACGCGCCGGCGGACACCGACCCGTGGGCGACGCTGCTGTGGGCCACCGGCCGCGGCGAACTCCCGGGCCGGGAAAGGGTCACCCGGTGGCGGTGGGACGGGCGGCCGCGGGAGTAGCGGGGGCGACTTCCACCGTCCTCGATCCGCGTACCCCGGGTGCGGCGAGGGCCGCCGGTTCCTCGCACTCCTCGCGGGCGGCCGCGAAGCGCGGGCGGCCGTCGGCCGGGTGGCGACGGGCGTGGACGGCGGGCCGGCGGCGGGCCGCCCCGTGGCGTCCCCCCGGCCGCCGCGCCCTCGAAAGAGTCACCCTTGATTCCCGCCCGCCCCAAGGCGTTGGCTGGGGACATGGAGTACACGCAGCTCGGGCGCACGGGACTCAGTGTCAGCCGGATCGTTCTCGGGACGATGAACTTCGGACCGCGGACCGACGAGGCCGACAGCCACGCGATCATGGACGCCGCCCTCACCGCCGGCGTCAACTTCTTCGACACGGCCAACACGTACGGTTCCCGCGACGACCGCGGCCGGACCGAGACCATCATCGGTGACTGGTTCGCCAAGGGCGGCGGCCGGCGGGACAAGGTGGTGCTGGCCACCAAGGGGTACGGCGCGACGGAACCGGGGGCCGAGGGAGAGTGGCCCAACCGGTCGCGGCTGTCGGCGCTCAACATCCGCCGGTCCGTGGACGCCAGCCTCCGGCGGCTCCGCACCGACCACATCGACCTCTACCAGTTCCACCACGTCGACCGGAAGACGCCCTGGGAGGAGATCTGGCAGGCAGTCGACGTCCTGGTCCAGCAGGGCAAGATCCTCTACGCCGGATCGTCCAACCACGCCGGCTGGCACATCGCCCAGGCCAACGAGACCGCCCGCAGGCTCGGCTCGTACGGGCTGGTCGCCGAGCAGTGCCTGTACAACCTGGTCGAGCGACGGGCCGAGATGGAAGTCGTCCCCGCGGCGCGGGCCTACGGCCTCGGGATCATCCCCTGGTCGCCGCTGGGCGGCGGGCTGCTGGGCGGGGCGATCCGCCGCGCGGCCGAGACGGGGCGGTCCGCGGAGGCGCTCGCGAACACGGCGGTGCGGGA
Source organism: Streptomyces sp. CA-181903 (assembly GCF_050937075.1). Lineage (NCBI taxonomy): Bacteria > Bacillati > Actinomycetota > Actinomycetes > Kitasatosporales > Streptomycetaceae > Streptomyces > Streptomyces sp. CA-181903. The sequence goes on along the minus strand of NZ_JBNJLY010000001.1, from coordinate 4,453,388 downwards.
GCGGATCCAGGCGTACGAGGACGTCGTGGACGCGCACGGGCTCGTGCCCGGCGAGGTGGCGCTCGCGTGGCTGCTGGCGCGGCCGGGGGTCACCGGGCCGATCGTGGGGCCTCGGACGGTGGAGCAGTTGGGCTCCGCCCTGAAGGCTGTGGAGTTGGAGTTGCCGGACGAGTTGCTCGTGTCTCTGGACGAGATCTTTCCTGGGCCGGGGGAGACGCCGGAGGCTTTCGCCTGGTAGGGGGCGCCTGCGGCGGGCTGTGCCCCGGTCCCGCCCCTTCGCCGATTCCTGGGGGCAAGCCCCCAGACCCCCTTTTTCGCGGCTTCGCCGCTCGTCCTCAATCGCCGGACGGGCTGATTTCAGCCCGTCCGGCGATTGAGGACAACCGCGCGGAGCGCGGTTTCGGGGTGCGGGGCGCAGCCCTGCAAGAAACGGTGAAAGGGAGGGTCCGGGGCACAGCCCGCCGCAGGCGGATCAACGCACAGCCGCCACCACGGCCACAATGACGAGCATCAGGGCAAGCGCCCCGGTCATGATCCGGTTTCTGGTCTTCGGGTCCACCTTGGAAGGGTAACGAACCCCCTCAGCACCCCCTCAGCGCCCCAGCCCCCAGGACCGCACCGTCTCGTAGCGGGGCCGCTCCCCCGGAACCCCCGAGCCGGGCAGCCGGCTGCGGACCAGTTCCAGGCGTTCGGCGGTCCAGGGCGCGCCCTGGAAGCCCGCGAGCGCCTCCGCGTAAGGCCGGAGGGCGACGCCTCCACCGGCACGGGCGAGTGTGAGGTGCGCGTGAAACGGGCGGGACTCGTCCACGGGGACGCCCGCCCGCCGGGCCGCCGCGCCGGCGGAGCGGGCGAGCGCGCGGAGGGTCGCGACGTCGCCGTCCGCGCCGGCCCACAGGACGCGGTCGCCGAACCGGCCGCCGCCCGCGAGCCGCAACTCGTGCGCGGGGTGGCGGTGGGCCGCCCGGCCCAGGCGCTCGGTGAGGTCCGGCAACACCGCCTCGTCCACCTCGCCCAGGAAGGCGAGGGTGAAGTGCCAGGTCGCGGGGTCGGCCCAGCGCAGCCGCCCGCTGTCGGGGAGGGCGTGCAAACGCGCGACCGCCTCGCCGAGTTGGGACAGGGCGGGCTGCGGCGGAACGACGGCGACAAAGAGGCGCATGCTGACCAGTGTCGCCCGGATGGAGTTCGCTCAGCGGGAAGCCGGCCGGCCGGCCGTCAGGAGGGGCGGGGCCGAGAGCCCCGCCGCCTCACCCCGACGAGAGGCCCGGGAGCCCCCGTCGCCTCACCTCACGCCGCCGTCGTCAGCGCCCCCGCCTCCTGCCGTTCCTCCGCCGCCGGCCGGCGCGGCACGAAGCGTACGGGCCGGCGGCCCTGTCGCAGGTCGACCTGGAGCCGCAGTCCGGCGGCGCGGGCCAGGCCGAGGCCGATGCCGGCCGCCGCCAGGACGGAGATCGCGCCGCCGGCCGCGAAGCCGATGCGGGCCCCGCAGGTGTCGGTGATCCAGCCGACGAGGGGCGCGCCGATCGGGGTGCCGCCCATGAAGACCATCATGTAGAGGCTGAGCACCCGGCCGCGCATGGCGGGGGCGACGGCCAGCTGCACGCTGGAGTTGGCGGTGACGTTGATCGTCAGGCCGAACATCCCGATGGGCACCAGGAGCACGGCGAACAGCCAGAAACTGGGCGACAGTGCGGCGGCGACCTCCAGCAGTCCGAACGCCAGGGCCGCGCCGACCATGACGCGCCGCCGCGAACTGCCGCGCCGGGCCGAGAGCAGGGCGCCGACCAGGGAGCCGGCCGCCATCAGGGTGTTGAGCAGGCCGTAGGTGCCGGCGCCGGCGTGGTGGACGTCGTTGACGAACGCCGTGAGCCAGATGGGGAAGTTGAAGCCGAAGGTGCCGACGAAGCCGACGAGGATGATCGGCCAGAGCAGGTCGGGCTGCTCGCGGACGTGCCGCAGCCCTTCGCGGAGCTGGCCCTTGCCGCGCGGGGCGGTCTCGGCCTTGTGCAGCTCCGAGGTGCGCATCATCAGCAGGCCGGCGATGGGCGCCACGTAGGAGAGGCCGTTGAAGAGGAAGGCGGCGCCGCTGCCGACGGCGGTGATCAGCACACCGGCGACGGCGGGGCCGACCAGCCGGGCGGTCTGGAAGTTGGCCGAGTTGAGGCTGACGGCGTTGCCCAGGTCGGCGGGGCCGACCATCTCATGGACGAACGCCTGCCGGGCCGGGTTGTCGACGACGGTGACGAGGCCGAGGGCCAGGGCGGTGAGGTAGACGTGCCACACCTGGACGTGGCCGGAGAGGGTGAGGGCCGCGAGCGCGAGGCCCGTCAGCCCGCTCGCCGCCTGGGTGACGAGGAGCAGGATGCGCTTGGGGCACCGGTCGGCGATGACGCCGCCGTACAGACCGAGGAACAGCATCGGCAGGAACTGCAGGGCGGTGGTGATGCCCACCGCGGCGGAGGAACCCGTGAGGCCGAGGACCAGCCAGTCCTGGGCTATTCGCTGCATCCAGGTGCCGGTGTTCGACACGACCTGGCCGACGGCGAAGAGCCGGTAGTTGCGGATCCTGAGCGAGCTGAACATGCCCCCTTGCGGGTCAGGGGGGTGGTGCGTGCGTCGTCGTGGCGGTTCGGTGCGGGTGCGGAGTCTGCTCCGGGTCCCGTACTCAAAGTGGGTTCGCCTCCTTTGCTCGGGCTACAAGTGCGCGAGTTTCTCCAGTACCGGTGCGGCGGCGCGCAGCGTCGCCCACTCGTCCTCGTCCAGTCGCCCGGCCAGCTCGGCCAGCCAGGCGTTGCGCTTGCGCCGGCTCTCTTCGAGCATGGCCTCGGCCCGCTCGGTCTGTGTGACCACCTTCTGCCGGCGGTCCTCGGGGTGCGGTTCCAGCCTGACCAGGTCCTTGCTCTCCAGCAGCGCGACGATGCGGGTCATCGACGGCGGCTGGACGTGCTCCTTGCGGGCCAGCTCCCCCGGGGTGGCCGAACCGCACCGGGCCAGGGTGCCCAGGACGGACATCTCGGCCGGGCTGAGCGATTCGTCGACCCGCTGGTGCTTGAGCCTCCGGGACAGCCGCATGACACCCGAGCGCAACGCGTTGACGGCGTCCGTGTCGGGGTCGGTGCCACTGCCGGCGGCGGCGGTGTCCGAGGACTGCTGTGCGGGATCGGGGACCTCGGGGGAAGAGGTGCGGGACAGGTCCGGCATGTTCATTAGATTAACTCATTATTTCACCTAAGAAAAGTGTGCACGGGCGGGCGCACGGGAGCAGCGGGGTCCCAGGGGCGGGCCACAGGGGGGCGCACAGCGCCGGGCGTGTGCCCTGGCTGCGGCAAATACAACGGCCGGGACCGCCGTCGTACGGCGGTCCCGGCCGTTGTCGTGGCCGTGCACGGGAGGGCTACTTCACGCCCAGCGCGCGCTCGATCGGGTCGAGCATGAAGTAGACGAGGAAGCAGGCGCCCACCACGTTGAGGAGCCAGGGGATCTCGCGGGCGCGGCGGTCGGCGACGCGGAGGAGGATGAAGGCGAGGACGCCGATGCCGATGCCGTTGGTGATGGAGTAGGTGAACGGCATGGAGACGATTGTCAGGAACGCGGGGATCGCGATCGTGAAGTCGCTCCAGTCGATCTCCTTGACGTTGGCCGCCATGATCAGGAAGCCGACGACCAGCAGGGCCGGGGTCGCGGCCTGGGAGGGGACGACGGTCGCCAGCGGGGTGAAGATCAGGGCGAGGAGGAAGAGGCCGCCCGTCATGAGGTTGGCGAGGCCGGTGCGGGCGCCCTCGCCGACGCCGGCGGTGGACTCGACGAAGCAGGTGTTGGCGGAGGCGGAGCCGAGGCCGCCGGCGGCGACGGCGACGCCGTCCACCATCAGGATCCTGCCCATGTTGGGCAGCTGACCGTTCTCGTCGGTGAGCCCGGCCTCCTCGCCGACGCCGATGATCGTGCCCATCGCGTCGAAGAACCCGGACAGCAGCACGGTGAAGACGAACAGGCAGCCGGTGAGCAGGCCCACCTCGTGGAAGCCGCCGAAGAGGCTGATGTTCCCGACGAGGCCGAAGTCGGGGGTGGCGACGACGCTGTCGGGGATGCGGGGGACGCTGAGGCCCCAGTTGACGTCCGGGATCACGGCCAGTTCGTTGATCAGGATCGCCACGAAGGTCATCACGACGATGCCGATCAGGATCGCCCCGGGCGCCTTGCGGACCACCAGGATGAAGGTCAGCGCCAGCCCGGCGGCGAAGACCAGCACCGGCCAGCCGTGCAGCTGTCCGCCCTGGCCGAGGCCCATCGGAACGGTGGTGTGGGCGGCGTCCGGGTTGCGGGTGACGAAGCCCGAGTCGACCAGGCCGATCAGCGAGATGAACAGGCCGATGCCGATGGCGATGGCGCGCCGGAGGCCGTTGGGGATGGCGTCCATGACCCGCTGCCGCAGGCCGGAGGCGACCAGGAGCATCAGCACCAGGCCGGCCAGGACGACCATGCCCATCGCGTCCGGCCAGCTCATCTTGGGGGCGAGCTGGAGCGAGACGACTGCGTTGATGCCGAGGCCCGCGGCGCAGGCGATGGGGACGTTGCCGATGGCGCCCATGAGGACGGTGCTGAGGCCGGCCATCAGCGCGGTGGCGGTGACCAGTTGGGCGCTGTCGAGGTGGTGCCCGAACTTGTCCTGGCCGGCCCCGAGGATGATCGGGTTCAGGATGATGATGTACGCCATCGCGAAGAACGTGGCGAGACCGCCGCGCAGTTCACGGGCGACGGACGAACCCCGCTCGGTGATCCGGAAGTAGCGGTCGAGGGGACCGCCGGACGGCGTCGGGGACGGCTGCTGGGCGTCGACCGGTGCGGTGGCCGAGGAGGGCATGCGGGACCTCAGACGTACGGGACGGGGGCCGAGGCCCACGGAGCGGTTGGCGGGAGGGAGGCCGGATCGGACGCGGATGGATGTTCATACGAAAGCAACCGATCAGATCCGACTCGTTTCAGTATGAATAAACAAGCCCTGAATTGCTATCTCCGCGCGTAGACCCCTATAGGCCCCGGGATCCGGCCAAGATCGTCGCGATCGGACGGGCTAGGCTGGCCGCCATGACGAAGTGGACACCCAGGCACGAGGCGCCGGAGCCCCTGGAGGGCAATGTCGTCGCCACCATCACCGGCGGCACGATCGTGTGGTTCGTCCTCTTCGTCGTCCAGCTCCCCTTCTACGGCCGCCTCTCGGACGGCGGCCACCTGTGGTGGCTGTGGACCTGTCTGGCCGGCGGCGGGCTCGGCCTCATCGGCGTCTGGTACGTCCGCAAGCGGGACGCCGCGATCAAGCGGCACGCGGCGGCGCGGGAACGCGAGCACAATGCGGCCGAAAGCATTCCTTCGGAAGGTGAAACGGGCTGAACGCCCGTACCGTCGGATGCATGAGCGATCCGGCGCAGACCGCGGGCGAGGCCGCGGAAGGGGCCACGGAGGGGACTCCGGGCGGAGCCACGCGCGACGCTCCCGCCTCACCACCGCACCGGCACCCCGGGCTGACCGCCGCGGAGGTCGCCGAGCGCGTCTCCCGGGGCGAGGTCAACGACGTCCCGGTGCGCTCCTCGCGGTCCGTGGGCGAGATCGTCCGGGCCAACGTCTTCACCCGCTTCAACGCGATCATCGGCGTCCTCTTCCTGATCATTCTGGTCGTCGGCCCGCTCCAGGACGGCCTCTTCGGCTTCGTCATCGTCGCCAACACCGCGATCGGCATCCTCCAGGAGCTGCGCGCCAAGAAGACCCTGGACTCGCTCGCCGTCATCGGCGAGTCCAAGCCCACCGTCCGCCGCGACGGCACGCCCGTCCCCCTCGCCACCGGCGAGATCGTCCTCGGCGACGTGATCGAACTCGGCCCCGGCGACAAGTGCGTCGTCGACGGCGAGGTGCTGGAGAGCGACGGCCTGGAGATCGACGAGTCGCTGCTGACCGGCGAGGCCGACCCGGTGCTGAAGAAACCCGGCGACGCGATCATGTCGGGCTCGTTCGTGGTCGCGGGCGGCGGCGCGTTCGCCGCCACCAAGGTGGGCCGCGAGGCGTACGCGGCGCAGCTCGCCGAGGAAGCGTCCCGCTTCACCCTCGTCCACTCCGAACTCCGCACGGGCATCAGCCAAATCCTCAAGTACGTCACGTGGATGATGGTCCCCACCGCCGTCGGCCTGGTCATCAGCCAGCTCGTGGTGCAGGACCACGACTGGCGGGAGGCCGTCCGGCGGATGATCGCCGGGATCGTGCCCATGGTCCCCGAGGGGCTGGTGCTGCTGACCTCCGTCGCCTTCGCGATCGGCGTCATCCGGCTCGGCAACAAGCAGTGCCTGGTCCAGGAGCTGCCCGCGATCGAGGGCCTCGCGCGCGTCGACGTCGTCTGCCTCGACAAGACCGGCACCCTCACCGAGGGCGGCATGGACGTCTCCGACCTGCGGCTCCTCGCCGAGGCCGAGGAGGCATACGTCCGCCAGGTGCTCGGCGCCCTCGGCGACTCCGACCCGCGCCCCAACGCCAGCCTCAAGGCGATCGTCGACGCCTACCCCGACGGCGAGGGCTGGCGCTGCGCCGAGGCGCTCCCCTTCTCCTCCGCGCGCAAGTACAGCGGCGCCGAACTCCACTCCCCGACGGCGAGTCCGCCACCTGGCTGCTGGGCGCGCCCGACGTGCTGCTCCGGGAGGGCGACCGGGCGCTCGACGAGGTCGAGGAGCTCAACTCCCAGGGCCTGCGCGTCCTGCTGCTCGCCCGCGCCGCCCGCGACCTGGACGACCCGCGCGTCGCCGAGGACGTCAGCCCGGCCGCCCTCGTCGTCCTCGAACAGCGGCTGCGGCCCGACGCGGCCGACACCCTGCGGTACTTCGACGAGCAGAAGGTCGCCGCCAAGGTCATCTCCGGCGACAACGCGGTCTCCGTCGGCGCGGTCGCCGCCAAGCTCGGGCTGCCGCGCGCGGAGTCGCCCGTCGACGCGCGCAAGCTGCCCGCCGAGCGCGAGGACATGGGCAAGGCTCTGGACGAGGGGTCGGTTTTCGGCCGCGTCACCCCGCAGCAGAAGCGGGACATGGTCGGGGCGCTCCAGGCGCGCGGGCACACCGTCGCGATGACCGGCGACGGCGTCAACGACGTCCTGGCCTTGAAGGACGCGGACATCGGCGTCGCCATGGGCGCCGGCTCGGAGGCGACGCGGGCCGTCGCCCAGATCGTGCTGCTCAACAACAGCTTCGCCTCACTGCCCTCGGTGGTCGCCGAGGGGCGCAGGGTCATCGGGAACATCACGCGGGTCGCCACGCTGTTCCTGACCAAAACCGTCTACTCGGTGCTGCTCGCCATCCTCGTCGTCTGCACCCGGGTCCCGTACCCGTTCCTGCCCCGGCACCTGACGCTGCTGTCCACCCTGACGATCGGCGTCCCCGCCTTCTTCCTGGCCCTGGCACCCAACAAGGAGCGCGCCAAACCGCACTTCGTCCGGCGCGTGATGCGCTACTCCGTCCCCGCCGGACTGATCGCGGGCCTCGCCACCTTCGCCACCTACCTGCTGGCCAGGCACCACTATGCGGCGGGCCCGGGCGCCCTGGACGCGGAGACCAGCGCGGCGACGCTCACCCTGTTCCTGATCTCGATGTGGGTGCTGGCGATCATCGCCCGGCCGTACACGTGGTGGCGGGTGCTGCTGGTGGCCGCGATGGGCATGGCGTTCCTGGTGGTGCTGGGTGTGCCGTGGCTGCAAAGGTTCTTCGCGCTGAAACTGGTGGGGACGGCGCTGCCGTGGGCGGCGGTGGGCATCGCGGCGGTGGCGGCGGTGGTGCTGGAGGTCGCCTGGAGGTGGGTGGGACGGCGGTTTCCGGCGTGAGCGGGAGCTTCCGGTTTGAGCGGCGGTTTCCGGCGCGAGCGAGAGCTTTCGGCTTGAGCGGGAGATTCCGGCGCGAGTGGGAGCCCGATTCCGCCCGGGCGGGATGACGCGGCGGGCGGCCGGGACCGGTGCCCGCCGGCCGACGGTCTGCGGTGATCTCACGCGGGCGGCCGCTCGTCCTCCAGCAAGCCCCGCAGCTTCTCGCGCAGCTCCGGCGTGTCCTCGTGCCGGTGCACGGAGACGGCGTGCTCGGCCGCGGCCCGCAGGACCTCGTCCTCCTCGCCGGAGATGGTGAGCGTGCAGTGCGACTCGCTGGGGTACTTGCGGCAGTCCGCCACTTTCCTGGTCATCTCGGCCTCCCGGGTCCCGAACGAACCGGATCGGTACTTCCCAGCGTAGGACGCGGCCGAGGCGCACCTCAGTCGCCGAGCACCCGCCTCACGTGCGCGGCCAGTGCCGCGCGCAGCCGTTCCGGATCCTGGCCGCGCTCGCCGACGAGGTGCTCGACGAGGTCGGCGCGGACGGCCGCCAGCAGCGCGTGGGCGGTGAAGGACGCGTCATCCCCGCCCCCGTCCCCGCCCGGCAGCCGCCGCAGCGCGTCCGCGAGCACGTCGTGCCACCACCCGTAGTGGCCCGCCGCGTAGGGGCTGCCGGCGCCGGCCTCCTCCAGCGCGAGGGCGAGGTGCCGGTGGTCCAGCTTGAAGCGGAGCAGGGCGTCGAGCAGGGCGGGGACGCGTTCGCGCGGCGGGGTGTCCGGGCCGAGCGGCGGCGGGCCGGACTCCACTGCCTCCCGCAGGGAGCCCGTGCGGGCCTCGACGACGGCCCGGATGAGGCCCGTACGGTCGCCGAACCGCCGGAAGAGCGTGCCCTTGCCCACCCCCGCAGCCGCGGCGACGTCGTCCATCGAGACGCTCCGGGGGCTCTCGGAGCGGGCGAAGAGGGCGTCGGCGGCGGCCAGGACGGCTTCCCGGTTGCGGACGGCGTCCGCGCGGGGGCCGCGTTGGGTTTCGCGTGCGGTCATGGGTCTCCCGGCTCCTGTCCCCGTGCGCCCGGCACGGAACCCTTGCTAAGCGGACCAACGGTCCGTTACGTTGAAGCGGACCGCCGGTCCGCCTATTCCGGTCCCCATCCTAAAGAGGACACCGCCATGACCCCACCCCACCTCACGGACGCGCCCCCGGACGCCGCCGCCGTCGTCCGCCGCGGCCTGGACCTGCTGCTGGCGAAGGACATGGGCGGCTGGGCCGGCCTCTGCCACGACGACGCGGTCGTCGAGTTCCCCTTCGCCCCGCCCGGCTACCCCCGCCGGCTGGACGGCCGGGCGGCCGTCGAGGCGTACGTGGCCGACTACACGGACCACATCGACCTGCACGCGTTCCCCACCGTCGAGATCCACCGGACGACCGCGCCGGAGACCGTGATCGTCGAGATGCGGGCCACCGGCCGGACGGTCGCCACCGGCGAGCCGTACGTCATGGACTACATCGCCGTGGTGACCGTCCGCGACGGCCGCTTCGTCCGCTACCGGGACTACTGGAACCCGCTCGCCCTGCCCGGCTCCACCCTCGACGCCAAGTCCGTCCCGGCGGACGCGGCATGACCGCCGGGACGATCCTCGTCACCGGCGCCACGGGGACGACGGGCAGCCGGCTGACCGCCCGGCTCACCGCGCTCGGGCACCCCGTGCGGGCGGCGTCCCGGACGCCCGCGGACGGGTCGCCCGGCTTCGACTGGTACGACCCCGCCGGCCACGAGGCCGCCCTGCGCGGCGTCGACCGCCTCTACCTCGTCCCGCCCGTCGCCGAGCCCGACCCCGCCGCCGTGATGCTGCCCTTCCTCGAACGCGCCCGCGCGGCAGGCGTGCGGCGCGCCGTGCTGCTGAGCTCGTCCGCGCTCACCGCCGGCGGGCCGGGCGCGGGGAAGGTCCACGAGGCGCTGGCCGGCGGCCTGTTCGCGGAGTGGGCGGTGCTCCGGCCGTCCTGGTTCATGCAGAACTTCGGCGGCGGCCACGCGCACGCCCGGAGCCTTCGCGAGCGCGGGGAACTGGTGACGGCGACCGGCGACGGGCGCGTAGCCTTCATCGACGCGGACGACATCGCGGCCGTCGCCGCCCGCGCCCTCACGGACCCGGCGGCGCCCTGCCGCGACCTCGTCCTCACCGGTCCGCGCGCCCTCGGCTACACCGAGGCGGCGGCCGTCGTCGCGAACGTCACCGGCCGCCCGGCCCGCCACCGGCCCGTCCCCGCCGCCGAGTTGCGGGAACGGCTGATCGCGGACGGGCTGCCCGAGCCGTTCGCGGCGCTCCTGACGCGGCTGGACGAGGACATCGCGGCGGGGTCGGAGGACCGGGTGACGGACGAGGTACGGCGGATGACCGGGCGCGACCCGCGCGACTTCCGCGCGTTCGCGGCGGAGGCGTTCGCGCGGGGCGCGCTGGGTGTGCCGGGCGGGGTGGGCGCGCGGGCCTCCGCTTGGCGCTGACGCGTCGCGGCCGGGCGCTCCGCGGACGCCACGCCCCGGCGGGCGCCTCGCTTCCGACAGGCCCCTCGCTCCGGACGGACGCCTCGGAGAAGGGGTCGGCGGGAGCCCGGGGAGACGCCCCCGGGCCTCCCCCAGAGGACGCGCCCACGTCAGCCCGGCTCAGCCGCGCTGCGCCCGCTCGTATACGGCCTTCGCGACCGCGCCGAAGCGGGGGCCGGACATCGTCCGGCTGCCGTCCGGGGAGTCGCCGTGGCTGTTGACGGACACCAGCGTCCCCAGCCCGGACTTGGCGTCGAAGCCGGCCAGCCAGGGGCCGCCGCTCGATCCGCCCGCCATGTCGCAGGGGATGACCACCTCGTCGTCGGGTCCCGCCTTGGTCGTCCCCGTGCAGGTCAGCAGTTCCTCGCCGCGCTGCGGGCGGGACGCCGGGTAGCCGAAGGACGTCACCTTCTCGCCCGGCTTCCGGTCGAACGCGATCGGCTGGCCGCCGACCGTGTCCGTCAGCTTCCGGCCCTTGACCGGGTCGACGGTCAGCGCGGCGACGTCTCCGACCGCGTCCTTCGCCCAGGAGGCGGGCGTCACGGTCGCGGCGACCGGGAAGACGCCGTACGGGCGCTCCCCCTTGTCGTAGCCGGGCACGAACACGAGGTCCGTGTACGTGTTGACGGGCGAGGCCGGCCGGCGGACGCAGTGTGCGGCCGCCATCACCACGGAACGGTTGCCGCTGCGGACGGCCGTGGCCGTGCACCAGGTGTCGTCGCCGTTGGCGTTGACGAAGAACAGCCGCCCGACGGTCTTCATCCGCGGGCCCTTCCAGGGCTTCGCCAGCGGACCGGTCTTCCCCAGGTCCACGGCCCGGCCGGTCTTCCGCATCCGCTCCGGCGTCCAGTAGGCGAGCGCCTCCGCGCGCTCCTTCGCCGTGTACGCCACCTCGGCGACGGCCGGCGCGGCGGCGTTCCGGCCGGTGACACCGGAGGAGGCGGCCGGGGCGGCCGAGGCGGAGGCGGGAGCGGCAACGGCCGCAGCGGTGACGGCCAGAACGGCGGCGGCGAGCCCGCGGCGGGCGGGACGGGGAGCACGCATGGGGAAGGTGGTCTCCTGACGGGACGCGAGGGGCGGTTGTGTCGGGCAGGGAGACGAGGGCGGAGGCCGCGCGGTTCCTCGGGCGCGCCTCCACGGCGTCGGCCCCGCCCCCGCCTCAGCCCACGCGCGGCAGCGACTCCCGCAACTCGGCGAAGAGCGTCAGGAACACCTCGTAGTCCGGCACGTTCCCCAGCTCCCGGGTGCGCTTCTTCGTCCAGCCGCCGGCCAGCTCCACCGTCACCCGGCCCTCCTTCACCCGGGCCGGCCCGACGAGCCCCCAGGGCACCGGCTTCTTGCCCTTCCAGATCAGGCCGCCGGGGCTGAGGCCGAAGTCCCCGAAGGTGACCTCGTACCCCTGCCTGAGCCGTTCCCGGTCGGCCGGCAGCCGTCGGGCGGCCACGTGCCTGCGGAGCGCCTCACCCATCCCGTAATACCGGTATCCGTGGTTGCCCTCGTGCTTGTAGTAGGCGTCGAGCCTCAGCGGACCGCCCTCCACGCAGGCGATGGTGTAGGTGAAGTACGTCGCGTCGTAACGGCCGTTGTACGTGCGCCGGGTGACCTTCGCCGTCACCTCGGTCATGTCGTCGAGGTGGAACGCCAGCGCCGGTTTCCCGTGGTTGTGGCGGACGACGCCCCTCGCGAACTCGTAGACCCTATTGGCCTTCTTGGGGGACAAGCCGTTCGTCAGCGCGTACACCTCGAGCAGTTCCCCGAGGTCACGGCGTTCGGCGGCCTCCCGAGCCTCCGGCGTGAAGACCCGCCAGTCGCCTTCCCTCGGCAGCATCATTTCCGGCATGCGGCACCCCCGTGCGTCCGATCGGATACCGGGCAGCGTAGCGCCGGAGGGGCGCGCCCGTCCCGCCCGCGCCGGTTCCGCACCACCCGGGCTCGCGCGTCGGGAGAACGCGCCCGCGCCGTCGCCCGGTTCGCCCCGACACCGTACGCGGCGGCGGAGGGCGCCCCGCCCCGCCGCACCACCGCGTACGGCCTCATCCGCCGTAAGCGCCCCTCGTCACGGCGCCGTTGCGCACGGGCGTCAGTCGAACCACCGGTCCCGCGCCAGTTCCGCCGTCCGCGACGGGTCCTCCAGCAGCGCGGCGGCCTCGAAGCGGCGAGACCAGTGGCCGGCCGCCCAGGCGAGGCCGGCGGCCACGCCCTCCAGGGTGGTGGCGTGCAGGACGCCGTCCGGGCCGAGGCGCCAGTCCAAATCCACGCCGTCCACGGTCAGTTCCTCGTGTTCGACGTAGCTCGTCGGCGCGTTCGGGAGCAGGACGCGGACGCCGTCGGGGACCTCGCGCGGTTCCCCGGCGCTCGCCTCCACCACCGCGGGCACCGCCTCGCTCAGCCGTCGCACCTGCAACAGCTCCGCGAGGTCGGCGGCGCGGTCCGGGCGGACGGGGAGCAGCGGCAGGCCGGCGGCCAGCGGGAGGAGGTCGGGGGCATCGGCGACCAGCGCGTCCGCCGCGTCGACGACCCGCACCTCGCCGTCGACGACGGCCCGCAGGTCGTCGGGGAGGGTCACGTCCTCGGGGTCGAGCGCGGCCAGCAGCCCGTAAAGGGCGTGCAGGCGGTCGGCGCGCACCGGGCGCTCGGGGTCGGCGAGGCGGGCCAGCAGCTCGGCGGCGCCGCCCGGTTCGTCCAGCAGGGCCGCGGCGGTGGTGCGGACGCCGAGGGCGCGCAGCACCTGCTCGTCCGCGAAGCCGGTCGCGTCCGCCTCCTCGTACAGGCCGTCCAGCAGCGGGTCGCCGCCGGCGGCGCGCAGCCCGGCCGGGCGGCGGCCGTCGAGGACCGGGTGGCCACGCAGCCACCAGGCGGTGTACGGGCGGACGCTCTCCGTCGTGCCGTCCGGCAGCAGGACGCGGACGGGCGTGGTGAGCGCGTCGCGCAGCGGCGGCCGGGACAGCATGGCGAGGGCCTGCGGCCAGGCGTCGTCGGCGACCAGGTCGAGGTCGCGGACGGCGGTGAGCTCCGTCGCCACGGGCGGCACGGGTGTTTCGGGGAGCCCGTCGAGGACGTCCTCGCACCAGACGTCGACGGCGTCCAGCAGCCCGGCGTCGTCGGGCTCGGGGAAGTCGCCGTCGCGCGGCTCCAGTTCGTCGGGGTCGAGGACGACGTCCGTCGCCCGGACGAGGGCGAAGTCCGCGAGGACGCCGACGGCGGTGAGCGGCCGCTCGCCCCAGCGCTCGGCGAGCGCGGCGTCGCAGGCGGCGAGTTCGCCGGGGCGGATGACCTGCTCGAACGGGCTGCCGGGGAGGACGAGTTCTCCGGCCGGGGCGAGTTCGCCGTCCTCGTCGGGCAGGGCGAGCGCGGCGAGCCACGGCTCGTCGCCGGGCGCGAGGCCGGCGTCGCGGACGAGCGCGAGCACGGTGTCGGCCAGCTCGTCGGGGTCGAGCGCGTCCTCGTCCCACGCCTCCGCCGCGTCGAGGGAGTGCGCCACCGCGGCCCGGACCTGCGGGGTGGTGAGCACCGCGCGCGGCGAGGACGGCGTGGCGCCCAGCTTCTCCAGCAGCGGGTGGGCCGCCGCCGGGTGGGCGATCTTCAGGCCGAGCCGGGACAGCCGCTCCGCGCCGGACGCCGCCTCGGCGTCGGCGGGCGGCAGCAGCACCTGGCGGGGGCCGATCGCGGTGCGGTTGCCGTCGGCGAGGGGGACGGGCAGGCCGCTCAGCCGGTCCGGGTCCACCCCGGCGAGGCTGTCGTACAGCCGCCACCACCACTCCGCCGTCCGCTCGACGCCCGCAAGCCGGTCGATGGTCTCCCCCAGCGACACCCGCGCCACACCGAGCGCGCGCAGCTCCTGGCGTCGCTCCAGCCCCGCCGGCAGCAGGCTGCGGAACAGCTCCCCGAGCACGGCCACGGTGTTCGCGCCCGCGCCCTCCACGATCTCCGCCTCGGCGGGCCGCAGCGCGTACGCCTCCTCACCCTCCGGCGCGGCGGACGCGCTCGGCAGGAACGCCACCCTCGGCAGCCGCTCCAGCACCAGGCTGCGCAGCTCCGCGTCGAGTGGGCTCTGCGCCAGCGGCGACGGGACGAGGTCGAGGATCCCCGCCGACACCGGACGCCACTCGCGCAGCAGCGCGGTGTACGCCTCGGCGGCGCGGCCCACGAGGAAGTCGGTGAGCGGACCGGGCGCGGCGTGCCGGCGCGTCGGGTCCATCGGGAACGTGGCGATCAGCAGCGCGGGCAGGCCCAGCGGCTCGTCGGTGGGCGTCGGGGCGTGCAGCACCGGCGCGGTCCGGGGGCGGGCCGGGGCGCCGTCCGGGCCCACGGGGACGGCCCAGGTCAGCGCCCAGTTCGGGCGCAGCCGCTCCTCGACCGGGCGGTCGGCGAGCAGCGCCGGGTCCAGCCGGCCGCCGGCCCGCTCGACGCGCCAGCGGGTGGTCTCCCCCGCGCTGTCCTCGACGACGACGTGCCCGGCCTCCTGACGCGTCGTCAGGGTGCGGGGTGCCGCGCCCGGCAGTTCGACGACGAGTTCCCGCAGTCCGGGGAGGGCGAGCAGCAGGGCGTCGTCCACGCCCGCGAGCAGCCGCTCGGCCAGGTCCTGGGCAGCGCCGTCGCGCAGCGGCAGCACGACGACGGTGTCGTAGCCCTCGGGCGCCGCGCCCTCGGCGGGCAGCGGCAGCCGGAGCAGCGGGACGTGGCCCTCGCGACGCCGCAGTTCGTCGCCGAGCGCGGGCGCGTCGGCCGCGGCCGCCTCCGCGAGCCCGCGCGCCTCCGCCAGCGACCAGCGGACACCACCCGAACGGCTGAGGACGGCGGGCTCGTCGCTGACGGCGAGGACGGCCGCGAAACCGACGCCGAAGCGGCCCGCCGCGCTCGTCTCCTCCCGCTTGGCCGACGCCCGCAGCGTCGCCAGCGACTCCACTCCGGCCGCGTCCAGCGGCGCCCCGGTGTTCGCGGCCGCGAGGACGGCCGGGCCGTCGGCGTGCGCCGGGTGCAGCGTCAGCCGCAGCCGGCCGGGGACGCCCGCGCGGGCGGCGGCGTCGGCGGCGTTCTGCGCCAGCTCGACGACGAGACGGTCACGGTAGCCGCCGAGCGCCAGGTCCTCCTCGGCGTTGGCGTCCTCCCGGAACCGGGCCGCCGAAGCCGCCCAGGCGTCCAGCACCCCCGGCGGAGGCGGCCGGTACCGAACGGGTCCGTCGCTGTGCCGCTCACGTCGTCTCGTCTCCTCTGCGTGGAGCTCTGCCCACGGGGTGGGCCTTGCAAGGGTGAACGTACCGTGCGGGTGTTCGCGGGGGCGGCGGGGCGGGGTGGACCGGGGGCGGGGACGACGCGTCGCCGGTCCCCGTCACCCACGGGCGTCCCGGGCGCGCTCCGGCGCCTCTCCGCCGGACTCGTAAGGGTGACAGGGCGGTTGGGGCGGGTGGCGGCGGGGCAGATCGCCCCGTCAGGCGGGTCACACTCCCCGAGGCCGAAAGGGGAACCCCATGGCCACGGTCTCCATCCGCGATTTCTCCTTCGTCCCCGACCAGTTGACGGTCGCCGCGGGCGACACGGTCACCTGGACCAACGACGACGGCACCGACCACACGGTGACGGCCGACGACGGCTCCTTCGACTCCGGCCCCTTCGGCCGGGGCGGAACCTTCGCCCACACCTTCTCCCGGAGCGGGACGTTCCCGTACCACTGCGACATCCACCCGGAGATGCGGGGGACGGTCACGGCCGGCTGAGGACGGGCCGGCGGTGGCCACAAGCTCTCGGGCAAGCCCCCGCACGGCGACTCTACCGGCGGTAGAATCGCCGTATGGGTAAGCCGACAAGCATCAAGACCACGGAAGAGGTCCGCGATCGCCTGCGGGTTCTCGCGGCAGAACGCGGCACGACCATCACCGAGTTGCTGGAGGAACTCGCGGCGCGGGAACACACCGAAGCGGAACGGGAGCAGCGCGCCCGGGAAGCCGCGCGCGAGCTCGGCATCGAGTACACCGAGCCGGTGCAGCGAGCCGGCCGGGACGCCTGGGCTGCGATCCGCGCGCACCAGGGCACGGCCGCCGCGTGACCCTCACCGCCGTACTGGATCACACCGCTCTGGCCGCCCTGTACCAGGCCGATTCGTTCTTCACCGGCCTGTACATCGAGAGTTCTCGCGGCGGCGGCCGCCTCCTGATCCCGTCCTTGGCCGTCACGGCCGCCGAACGGCGCGTCGCGGGCGCGGGCAAGCACGCAGCTTCCCTGCGCTTCGCCGAGCCGGTCCCGTTCACGACAGCTCACGCCGTGGACGCCATGCGGTGGCCAGGCGCCGACTGGCCGGTGGCCCACACGGCCGCGATCGCCTGGCAGGCTGTCGCGGCGGGGGAGCCCGTCACTGTCCTGTCCCTGGAGCCCGGCCTGTACGCGGAGACCGGCATCACCCCGCTGGACCCCGGCTGACCGGCGGACCACCGCGTCCGTCCGGCGGTCGGTTCGCGGGCGGGACGCCCATGGGCGCGCCGGGGCGCGCCGCCGCCGCCTTCGCCAACGCCCCGCGTGAGCGCTACGCGTGCCCCAGGTCCTCGTCCGCCTCGTCGGACCCCCGCGCCGCGTCGCCCATCGGCAGCACGTCGACAACCGTCTCGTCGATGACCGGTGGCGCCGGGCGCGGCGGCTTGGGCATGACGGCGGCCTCCGAGTGGCCGCCGCAGCCGTAGGAGAGGGAGACGACGTGGCCGTCGGCCGCGCCGAACTCGTTGCCGCAGACGCCGAAGGCCTGGCCGAGGGAGCCGCCGATGGGGATGAGGAAGCCGCAGCTGACGCAGGGGGCGGGGGCGGCCTGGGCCATGGGCGTCTTGGCGCCGTGCGACTCGTCCCAGCGGTCGGCGGCGATGTGCAGGCCGTAGCGGGACAGGACGCGGGCGCGACGCATGCCGAGTTCTTCGGCGAGGGAGGTGAGGGAGCCGCGCGCGGGGGCGGTCGGCTGGGCGGCGGGCGGGCCGGGCGCCACCTCGGCGTCCTCGGCGTCGGCGAGGTCGGCCAGCTCGTGGGAGAGGGCCTCGGGGGCGATGACGGAGTTCGGCGGCGGCTCCTCGGCGCCCGTCCAGCCGGGCTCCAGCCGCAGGTCGTCGGCCTCGGTGGGCAGCAGGTCGCCGGGGCCGAGGTCGCCGGGGCGCAGCCGCTCGCTCCACGGCACCCATTCGGGGGCCAGGAGGGCGTCGGGGCCGGGCAGCAGGACCGTCTCGTCGAGCGTGACGTTCTTGGCGCGGGAGGCGCGGGCGACGGTGACGGCCCAGCGCCAGCCGCGGTAGCCGGGGTCGAGGCAGCGGAAGTAGTGCGTGACGACGCGGTCCCCGTCGGCGGTGACCTCGACGTGGTCACCGACCTGCCCGGGGTGCGCGGCCTCCTCGGCCGCCGTACGGGCCAGTTCGACCGCCTCGGCGCACAGGCGGTCCGGGGTACGGCTTCGCATCGCAGCACTCACAAGAATCGATTCTCTCTTCCACGCCGTCTCACGAGTGCGCCAGCCGAGCGGCCGGGTCGGCGGACGGAGCGGACCGGAGGACCGCGTCGACGTCCGCGCCCGAACGGCCTCGGGCGCACCTGGTCATGTCCATTCTGCGGGATCGAGACTCGGCGCGCGGCCAAGAACGACCGCTGGTGGCGCGTGGGGCACGCTACCCCGGGTGACCGCCCGGGGGATACCCGGGTTTCGGTGAGCTCCCCGCGCCGCTCCGGTACGCCCCCGGGAGCCCCCGGCCGAAGCGACCCGGCCGAGTGTGCCGTACTCCGCTCCAGGTGGGGCAAGATGACGTCGTGGGTGTCATCCGGTCAGCACATGGCGGTCCGCTCCGCCGGGGCGGCCGGAGCGTCGGCCGCGCCCTGCGCGCGCCCGTGGCGTTCGCCGCGCGCGGCGTCCGCAAGGCGACGCACGCGCACGGGGCGGGCGAGTCGGGCCTGGCCAAGCTGATCGAGCTGCACGCGGTGCACTCCGCGGGCGACATGCTCATCACGATCGCGCTGGCCTCGACCGTCTTCTTCTCCGTCCCCACCGACCAGGCCCGCGGCCGGGTGGCGCTCTACCTGGCGATCACCATGGCCCCGTTCACCCTTCTGGCCCCGGTGATCGGCCCGCTGCTGGACCGGCTCCCGCACGGACGCCGGGCCGCCATGGCCGCGGCGATGATCACCCGGGTGGTCCTGGCGCTGACCATGACGGGCGCGGTCGCCACCGGCGGCCTGGAGCTCTATCCGGCGGCCCTCGGGGTGCTGGTGGCCTCCAAGGCGTACGGGGTGGTGCGCTCGGCCGTCGTGCCACGGCTGCTGCCACCACGGATCTCGCTGGTGAAGGCGAATTCCCGGGTGACGCTGGGGGGACTGCTGGCCACGGGAGTGGCCGCCCCGCTGGGAGCGGGGCTGCATCACCTGGGGCCGGCCTGGCCGCTGTACGGCGCGTGCGTCGTCTTCCTGCTCGGCGCCTACCTGTCGCTGTCCCTGCCGCACGTGGTCGACTCGGCGAAGGGCGAGTCCCGCGCCCGCCTCGCGTCGGACGAACACCGGCACCACCGGCCCCGGCTGCCCCACCGCGCCCAGTCCCGCGCCCTGCCGCGACGGCCTGCCCCGAGCCGGCGCGGCCCCGGACCGTGGCGGGCGTGGCGGGAGCGGCGGGCACTGCGGGAACGCCGTCCCAAGCCCGGTCTCAGTACCGTCGGCCGCTCGGTGCTGCACGCGCTCCAGGCGAACAGCGCGCTCCGCATGCTGTCCGGTTTCCTCACCTTTTTCCTGGCGTTCCTGCTCCGCGTCCACCCGCTGAGCGGGCTGAGCCCGGCGTTCTCGCTCGGCATGGTCGCGGTGGCGGCCGGCGCGGGGAACGCCCTCGGCACCGCGATCGGCGCGCTGCTGCGCTCCCGCGGCCCGGAGAAGACGATCGCCGTCGTCCTCACCGCGGCCCTGGCCTCGACGGTCGTCGCGGCGGCGCTCACCAACGCGTTCTTCATCGTCCTCGTGGCGGCGGTGGCGGGCATCTCGCAGGCGCTGGGCAAGCAGTCGCTGGACTCGCTGATCCAGCGCGACGTCCCGGAGGAGGTCCGGACGTCCGCGTTCGCCCGGTCCGAGACGCTGCTCCAGATGTCGTGGGTGCTCGGCGGCGGCATCGGCATCCTGCTGCCGCTCAACGGCGTCCTCGGCATGGCGGTGGCCGCCGGCTTCCTGGCGCTGGGCGTGGCGACGGCCGTCCGGGGCCTGCTGACGGCCGCCCGGCGGGGTACGCCGCAATCGCGGGTGGCGTGATGCGCGGCGGGTGACCGGGCCCCCGCGAGTCACGTCCCCGGGGCCCCTCGCCGCCCCTCCCCACCCCCGCACACCACCCGATCCCCGACGGTCCGACGCGCCTCGCCGCACCCGCGCGACACGGGATTGACGTGGCCAGATAGCCTGCCCGCATGACCGCTGCGTTTTTCCGGGGCAGAAGCCGCCGCGTCGCTGCCGCATTCGGGGCCGTGACCTTCGGTGTCGTCGCCCTCTCCGCCTGCGACAAGCCGACTCCGCTGACGACGCTGACCGCCGACAAGTCCGAGGTCCACTCCGAGGCCGCCTGCTACGACGGCAAGGGGGGCATCGAGCAGTCCGACATCGCCGACTGCCTGGGCAAGGGCGGCAAGACCCTCAAGGTGCCCGCCGACGGCCTCCTGCACTTGGGCGTCGACCCCAAGGTCGCCAAGAAGGGCTGGTTCGTCGCCTCCGGCACCCAGCGGAGTGACGTCTCCACCCGGACGTACCGCACCCTGTCCGCCGCCTCCTTCCTCCAGCAGGGCACGGACGAGGCCAAGATCAGCATCTTCATGGTCGGCGACAAGAAGACGTACGGCGTCTGGAACTACACGCTGAAGAACGACAACTGACGATGCGCGTCCTCGTCGTCACCGCCGTCGCCGCCGAGCGGTCGTCCGTGACGGCCGCCGGCGGTCCGGCGGACCCCGAGGAGGTCGCGCTGCCCGGCGGCGCCGTCCTGCACAGGACGACGGCCGCCGGCGTGACGTACGACGTACTGGCGGCCGGGGTGGGCCCCGCCGCGGCGGCGTCCGGCGCGGCCACGGCGCTCACGGCGGCGGCGCTCGCCGGCGCCCCGTACGACCTGGCGGTCTCGGCGGGCATCGGCGGCGGCTTCGCCCCCGGCGCGCCGCTCGGCGGGCTCGTCGTCGCACGCCGGATAGTCGCGGCCGACCTGGGCGCGGCCACGTCGGAGGGCTTCCTGCCCGTCACCGAGCTGGGCTTCGGCGTCGACGCGCACCCGGTGGACGACGCGCTGGCCGACGCCGTCGGCGCGGCGACGGGCGCCCGGCCCGGGGCCGTTCTGACCGTCTCCACCGTGACCGGCACGGCGGCCCGCGCCGCCGAACTGGCCGCCCGGCACCCGGACGCCCTGGCCGAGGCCATGGAGGGCTTCGGCGTGGCCGAGGCCGCGGCGGCGCACGGTGTACCGGTGCTCGAACTCCGGGCCGTCTCCAACGCGGTCGGCCCGCGCGACCGGGCCGCCTGGCGCATCGGGGACGCGCTCGCCGCGCTGACGGAGGCGTTCCGGGAGGTGGGCCCGGCGTTGAAGTCGGTGGCATTGGCGCCGGGGTTGAAGTCGGAGGCGTCGGCGGCGGTACGGCCGGGGGCCTCCGCCGTCACCTCAGCCGCCACTCCCGCCGTGACTTCCGGCGTCACCTCCGCCGTGGCTGCCGGCGCCACTCCCGCCGTCGCCCCAGAGGACGCCGCCCCAGAGGACATCACCGAGGAAGGCAGCCGAGACTGATGGACCAGCCGACCGTGGACCAGCCGATCCGCATCGCCTACTCCCCCTGCCCCAACGACACGTTCGTCTTCGACGCCTGGGCGCACGGCCGCGTCCCCGGTGCGCCGCCCCTCGACGTGACGTTCGCGGACATCGACGTCACCAACGGCATGGCGGAGCGCGGCGAGCTCGACGTGCTCAAGGTGTCGTACGCGGTGCTGCCGTGGGTGCTGGAGGAGTACGCGCTGCTGCCCTGCGGCGGTGCGCTGGGGCGCGGCTGCGGGCCGCTGGTGCTGACCGCCGGCGGGATCACCGACCCCGCGGAACTGGCCGGCCGGACGGTCGCGGTGCCGAGCGAACGCTCGACCGCCTACCTGCTGTTCCGCCTGTGGGCGGCGGCCGAGGTGCCGGGCGGTGTGGGCGAGATCGTCGTCCTGCCGTTCCACGAGATCATGCCGGCGGTGCGGGACGGCAAGGTGGACGCCGGTCTGGTCATCCACGAGGCCCGGTTCACCTACGCGAACTACGGGCTCACCCGCCTCGCCGACATGGGCGAGCACTGGGAGGCCACCACCGGCCTGCCCATCCCGCTGGGCGCGATCATCGCGAAGCGCTCGCTGGGCGCGGAGACGCTGCGGCGGCTGGCCGAGGCGGCCCGGACGTCCGTGCGGATGGCCTGGGACGACCCGGAGGCGTCGCGTCCGTACGTCATGGAGCACGCCCAGGAGATGGACCCGGCCGTCGCCGACCAGCACATCGGGCTGTACGTCAACGAGTTCACCGCCGGCCTCGGGGAGAGCGGCTACGCGGCGGTCCGCGGCCTGCTGACCCGGGCGGCGGCGGAGGGGCTCGTACCGGCCGTGGGACCGGACGCGCTCAGGTTCGTCTGACGCGCGCCCGGTTCCCGTCCGGTCCGGCCGACGGCTCCCGTCCGGCCGGGCCGACGGCTCCCGGTCGGGCCGGCGGCCGTCCGGTGGCCGTGTTCCGCGACCTCTGCCGGCCGCCCCGTCCGGTCAGACGTCGAGCTGGTCCGCCACCGCCCGCAGCATGTTGGCGATCTTGGAGCCCGACGCCTTGTCGGGGTAACGGCCCCGCTCCAACTGCTGGGTGACGTTCTCCAGGAGGGTGGTCAGGTCCTGGACGATCGAGGCCAGCTCGTCGGGCTTGCGGCGCTGCGCCGCCGCCACGGAGGGGGTCGGGTCCAGGATCGTCACGGAGAGGGCCTGGTCACCGCGCTGCCCGGCGACGACGCCGAACTCCACGCGCTGGCCTGGCTTGAGGGCGTCGACCCCGTCCGGGAGCACCGAGGAGTGCACGAAGACGTCTCCGCCGTCGTCGCGGGAGAGAAAGCCGAAGCCCTTCTCGCTGTTGAACCACTTGACCTTGCCGGTAGGCACGTCTGTCCTCGTCCTCGTACTCGTCGGAAATCGGAAACGGTCGGAATGTATCGGAAACGGTTGGTAAGTGTGGGAAATTATCGAAACATCTGAAAGCAAGCGAAAACGGCGCTGGATAGCACGGCAGCGGGTCGCGAAACCCGCTGAACCGAAGCCAGAACCAAGGCTAATGGTCCCGGGCCCGGTGACAAGACGTCCTCAGGTCGTACCTCTGCGCGTCCGGCGCGCCTCCGGTGGTGTCCGCTCCCGCCCCGCCGTCGGGCGGTCCCTCCGCACCCCTCCTGGCCACAGCCCTGTCGGGCAGCCGCGGGCGCACGCCCGCCACAAGGCAACTACCCTGCTCGGGTGAGCAACGAAACGCCCCCGGCCGGGGATCTGCTGGTGCGCGCTGGCGCGATCGTCTTCCTCGTGGGCGCGGTGGCCACCATGGCCACCGTCGCCCCGCTCTTCCTGGGCGCCGACCCGCTGCCGTCGGCCGCCTACTTCGTCTGCATGCTCATGGGCGTCGGCTTCCTGATCGCCGCGGCCGGCGTCCTGCGCACCGCCGCGGACCAGCGGCGGCGCGCACGGGAGGCGTCGGCGGCGCGCTGACCCGGGCCTGACTCCGGGCTGGGCTCCGGGCCTGACTCCGGGCTCGCGCCGCGCGGGCGGTCAGGCCGAGGCCGCCTCCGCCTCCGCCACCGCCGCCCGGTGGGCGCGGAGCCAGCGGGGGAAGTCCGCGAGCCCGTCGAGGACGACGTCCGCGCCCGCGGCGCTCAGTTCGGCGGCCGGGCAGGGACCGGTGGCGACGGCGACCGACAGGGCGCCCGCGGCGTGGGCGCCCCGGACGTCGCCGGTGTGGTCGCCGACGTAGACGCCGGCGCCGTGCTCGCGCAGGGCGACCGCCTTCTGCTCGGCCCACAGGTCGCCGATCAGCGCGTCCGGCTCCAGGGCCAGGTGGTCGAGGTGGAGCCGGGCGTTCCCGCCGTGCTTGGCGGTGACGACGATGGACCGGCCGCCCAGTTCCCGTACGGCGGCGAGGGCCTCCCGGGCACCCGGCATCGCGAGCGATCCGGTGATCGCGAGCTCCCGGTACAGGGCACGGTAATGGTCGGCCACCCGCGGCACGTCCTCCTCCGGGAACCACTCCCGCAGCTCCTGGAACAGCGGCGGCCCGAGCCGGCTGACCGCCAGCTCCGCGTCGATGAACACACCGGTCTCGGCGGCCAGGGCCTCGTAGGTCGTCCGAATCCCCGGCCGGGAGTCGATCAGGGTCATGTCCAGGTCGAAGCCGACGGTGAAGGGGGCCGCCGGTACGGCGGCGCGGGGCTGCGTGGTCATGCGGCTCATTGTGCGCGTGGGGGACGGACTCCCGCGCGGGCGGGGTGGGGACGGGGTGCGGGGTGAGGACGGGGGCGCGGGGTGGGTGCGGCGGGTGCGGCCCCCGACGGCCCCCGGCTGCCCCCGGCTGCCTCCGGCTGCCCCTGACGGCCCGGCGACCTCCGGGCGGCCCTCGACCAGTGGCCCGACCGGTTGTCCCGCGCGCGCCCGCGTGCACGTCCCCCGGCGCACACCCCTCCTCGGCGCCCCGGCCCCCACCGTAGACTTAGCCTGACCTAACTCGGGCCTTTCGGTCAGAGCGGTCGTGCGCGCCGTCGCGTCCGCGTGGCACCCGCGCACGAGCCCTCGCCGTACGCCCCGAGCCCCGCCCCCTCACCCGCTCAGCTCGCCTCACCCGCCCCGCCCGCCTCGCCCGTTCGACGTCAGCCCCCGTCCGCCCCATCGAGAGAGCCGCCGGAACCCACGCCGTGGAAGCCATACCCGCCCCGCCCGACCCGGTCGGCTCCCCCGCCCTGCCACCACCGCCCGCCCCCAGTACCCGCCCCGGTCCCGTCCCCGTCCGGCGTCGCGTCGGCTGGACGGCCGCCGCCGTCGTGGCGCTGCTGGCGGCGGTGCTGCTGAGCCTGGCCGTGGGCAGCCGGACGATCCCGCCGGACCGCGTCCTCGACGCCCTGCTGCACGGCGGGGACGACACGACGGCCGGCGTCGTCCGCTCGCTGCGGCTGCCGCGGACGCTGATCGGCCTGATGACGGGGGCCGCCCTCGCCATGGCCGGGGTGGTGATGCAGGGCGTCACCCGCAACCCGATCGCCGACCCGGGCATCCTCGGCGTCAGCCAGGGCGCCTCGCTCGGCGTCGTCCTCGCCATCGCCGCCGCCGGGGTGCACACCCTGACGGGACAGGTGTGGTTCGCGTTCGCGGGAGCGGCGGTGGCGTCCGTCGCGGTGTACGCGATCGCCTCGCGCGGCCGCGGCGGCGCGTCGCCCGTCAAGCTGGCGCTCGCCGGGGCGGCGATCAACGCGCTGCTGGTCTCGGTGATCTCCGGCGTGCTGACCACCCGGGCGTCGGCGCTGGAGGAGTTCCGGTTCTGGCAGATCGGCTCGCTGGCCGGCCGGGACCAGGCGATCGTGGGCCAGATGTGGCCGTTCCTGCTGGTGGGGACGGTGCTGGTGCTGTCCGTGGCTCGCGGTCTCGACGCGCTCGCGCTCGGCGAGGACGTGGCGCGCGGCCTCGGCCGCAACGTCGCGGCCGTGCGGATCGCGGCCGGCACCGGCGCCACCGTCCTCACCGGTGTGGGGGTCGCGGCCGCCGGCCCGATCGCGTTCGTCGGCCTGGCCGTGCCGCACATCGCCCGGGCGCTCGTGGGCGGCGACCACCGCCGGCTGCTGCCGATGGCGGCGCTGCTCGGGCCGGTCGTACTGCTGCTCTCCGACGTCGTCGGGCGGGTGATCTACGCGGACAGCGAGGTTCCGGCGGGTGTGATGACGGCCCTCATCGGCCTCCCGTTCCTCGTGGGGCTCGCCCGTCGCAGGAAGGTGGCGGCATGACGGCGCCGTCCCCCGGCCGTACGGAGACCGGCGCGCACCCGTCCCGCCCCTCCCGCCCCACCGGTTACACGGTCGTCCGCGCCCGCGCCGGCCGGGCCTCCTTCCTCCTCCACCGCCGCAGCGCGGCCGTCGCCCTCTGTCTGACGGCGGCGCTGGCCGCCGCCTGCCTGGCGTACCTGTGCGTGGGCGACACCTTCGTCGCGCCGGGCTCGGTCCTGGACGTCCTCCTCGGCCGGCCGTCCCCCGACGAACTGGTCGTCGGCACCTTCCGGCTGCCGCGCATGACCGTCGGCCTGCTGGTGGGCGCCGCGTTCGGCATCGCGGGGGCGCTCATCCAGACCGTGGCCCGCAACCCGCTCGCCAGCCCGGACATCATCGGGGTGTCGCAGGGCGCGGGGGCGCTGACGGTCGGCGCGATGACGTTCGGCGTCACCTCGTACGCGACGCTCCCCTACCTCTCCACGGCCGGCGGGCTGCTCGCCGCCGCCCTCGTCTACCTCTTCGCGTGGCGCGGCGGGCTGCACGCGGGCCGGTTCGTGCTCATCGGCATCGGCTTCGCCATCGCGCTGCGGGCGGTCACGCAGTTGTTCCTGACCAAGGGCGACTACCTGGTCGCCCAGCAGGCGAAGGTGTGGATGACCGGTTCGCTCAACGGCGCCGGCTGGGACGCGGCGGCGCCGGTGGCGTGGACCCTGCTGGTCCTCGCCGTCCCGCTGTGCTGGGCCGCGCGTGCACAGCGCACGGTCGCGCTGGACGACGCCACGGCCACCGCGCTGGGCGTCCGCCTGAACCGGGTGCGGGCGGGGCTCGTCCTGCTCGGCGTCGTCCTGGCCTCCGTGGCGACGGGCGCCGCGGGCCCGGTGGACTTCGTGGCGCTGCTCGCCCCGCAGATCGCCCGCCGTACGACGCGGACGGCACAGATCCCGCTCGTCTGCTCCGCCCTGACCGGCGCCCTGATCGTCGTCCTGGCGGACCTGCTGGCCCGCAAGCTCTTCGAACCCACCCAGCTCCCGGTGGGCGTCCTCACGGCCGCGGTCGGCGCGCCGTACCTGATCCGGCTGATCATCCGCGGCCGCACGGGAGGAAAGTCGGCATGACGCGAGAGCAAACAGCGATTCGGGAGACGTCCGCACGCCTGCGCGCCCGCTCCCTGACCCTCGCCTACGAGCAGCGGACGGTCGTGGACGGCCTCGACCTCGACGTCCCGGACGGCGGGGTGACCGTGATCATCGGCCCCAACGCGTGCGGCAAGTCGACGCTGCTGCGCGCCCTCGGACGGCTGCTGAAGCCGGTGTCCGGCGCCGTCCTCCTCGACGGCGAGGAACTGACCCGCATCCCCACCCGCCGACTGGCCACCCGCCTCGGCCTGTTGCCGCAGACCCCGGTGGCCCCCGAGGCGATCACCGTCGCGGACCTCGTCGCGCGCGGACGGCAGCCGCACCAGCGCTGGTGGCAGCAGTGGTCGGAGGCCGACGAGCGGGCGGTCGCCGAGGCGATGCGGCGTACGGACGTGGCGGCGCTGGCCGACCGCCCGGTCGACGAACTCTCCGGCGGCCAGCGGCAGCGCGTCTGGATCGCCATGGCCCTCGCCCAGGAGACCGACCTGCTCCTCCTCGACGAGCCGACCACCTACCTCGACATCGCCCACCAGGTCGAGGTCCTCGACCTCGTCCGCCGCCTCAACACCGACCGCGGCCGCACGGTCGTCGCCGTCCTCCACGACCTCAACCAGGCCGCCCGCTACGCCGATCACCTGGTCGCCATGAAGGACGGCCGCGTCGTCGCCCAGGGCCGGCCGGGGGACGTGGTGACGGCGGACCTCGTCCGCGACGTCTTCGGCCTGGAGTCGGTGGTCGTCCCGGACCCGGTCACGGGCGGCCCGCTGATCGTCCCGGGCCCCCCGGCACCGGGCCGCACCGGCACCGTCTGAGGCGGGGACCTCAAACCCGTCCGAAGGCCAGCAGGTGCGAGCCGGCGGCCAGCAGTTCCGGATACCCCTCGGCCATCCGGGCCGCCTCAAGCGCCGCCCGGAACATGGCCGACCCGCCGAGCTCCTCGCCCGTATGCCGCTCGACGGCCTTCAACAGCCCCCAGGCCGGCCCCTCGACGCCGTACAGCCGCACGTCCCGGAACCCGGCCCGGCCAAGCTCGTCCGTCAGCTCGTCGGCGGTGTGGAAGTAGGCGGCCGTGAAGCCCTTGCGCCCGGCCTCATGCCGCCCGGTGGCCAGGATGTCCACGACCGCGTCGCGCACGCCTCCGCGATCGAGCCAGGTGGTGGCCGTGTGCTCGAACAGGGAGGCGTAACGGCTGATCGCCGCGGCGGCGAGCAGGCCGCCGGGCTTGAGGACCCGACGGGCTTCGGCCAGGGCCCGCAGCCGGTCCTGTCGTCGCAGGAGGTGGTAGAGGGGCCCCAGCAACAGCACGACATCGCAGGACCCGTCGCCCGCCGCGAGACACCGCGCATCCCCGGCCTCGGCCCGGCACCCGGCTCCGCGCGCGGCCTCGACGTGACGCGGAACAGGGTCGACCAGACACACGTCGTACCCATCACCGGCCAGCCACCGCGCATGCACCCCGGGACCGCCCCCGACATCCAGCACCACCGCGGGCGCGGGCGGAAGATACCGCCGCAGCAACTCCTGAGTACGCACCAGCTCAAGCCGGCCGTCGGCGGACGACGTCAACCGCGTTGCCTCGTCGTACCCGTCGGTGTAGAACGCGATGATTTCGGGGGCGACCACGGGGGGCTGCGTCATGGGGAGCATGCTGTGCGCTGTCCGGTCGCCCTGTCCAGGGGGCCGCGGCGGGTGGCGTTCGCGGCGGTGAAGGCGGCGCGGCCGGCCGGCCGTAGTGAGGGTCACGCGGCGGCCGACGGACGCCCGGATACCCCTCGACCATCCGCGTCGCCTCAACTGCCTGCGGAACACGGACGATTCGGCGGGCCCCTCGCCCGCGTACTGCTCGACAGCCTTCTCCAGCGCCCCGCCCGTCCCGGCCGCGCGAGAGCCCGCGTGTACCACTTCACCCCCGTCGGAGTGGTACACGACGGGTCCCCGTGCGCCGCGTGGCAGCGGCTTGGCCGAAGCTAATCTCCCGACGGGGGTGCGGGATTGGAAAAATGTAGGATCACGCCACGGCAATCCGCGCGCCGGGCCTCCGGAGGGAGCGGGCCCATGGCAGTCCGGACGACGGCGACCGTCGTACAGGAGGCGCATTCAGCCCGCCTGGCCCACGGCATTCCGCATCCGGCGCTGGCCGACCACGTTCTGGGTTACACCGGGCAGGACTTCTCGCTTCCCCGACCGCAGCTGCGACGCGTCACGGCGCCGGCGGCGGTGATGGTCGCCATCGACTTCGAGGCGCCGGTCCGGCATCTCGTCACCGACGCGGCCGTACCGGTCCCGGCAGGGCCCTCCCTGCTTTCCCCGGTGACCGGTCTGTGTGATCGCCCGCTGACCATCCGGCAGTCCGGCCGGGGGTACGGCATGGCGATACTTCTGACGCCGCTGGGCGCCCGGGCGCTGTTCGGCTTTCCCCTGCGGGAACTGGCGCACAGGACCGTGCACCTCGCCGACCTCCTGACCCCCGAGGGCCGTCGGTTCGCCGAACGGCTCGCCGAGGCTCCGGACTGGGCCGCACGCTTCCGGATCAGCGATGAATTCCTGCTCAGGCACATCGGTATGGGGCCGGCCCTGCCGCCCCAGGTCGATCACGCCTGGAGACGGCTTATGGGCGCGAGGACGGCGTCGATCAGCGTCCTGGCCGACGAAGTCGACTGGTCGAGGCAGCACTTGACCGACCGGTTCCACCAAGAGGTCGGGCTGACGCCCAAATCCGTGGCCCGCATAGCCCGGCTGCAGCGCGTCATGGCGCTCATGCGCGGCACCCGCACGCCCTCCTGGGCCGAAGCCGCCGCGACGTGCGGCTACACCGACCAGTCCCACCTCATTCGCGAATTCCATTTGCTCGCCGGCTGTACGCCGGACGGCTTCCGCGCCCTCGCCGACGACTGGTGCGGCGCCTATACCGGCGATCCGCGCGGGTACGCGGTCGGCAGGCCCGGCCTCGCTCCTCCGGGGACGCGGGCCGGCTCGGTGACGGGAGTGGCGGTCCGCTCGTAGGAGACCCGGTGGCGACCGGTGGGAACGGATCCGCCGGAGACACCGGAGCGGTGAGGTATCGGGGGTCCTGGCCCGTGCGCCTCCTGCGTCACCGGCTCACCCCGCCGGCTGCCGTTCATCCTGCCCGCCGGGCCTCCTGGACCCATCCGGGGACGTGCCGCCGGGACTCGCGTCCCGAGACGCGCCACGCTTCGGATCCCCGCAGGCACTCCCCTCCCCCTCCACACCCGTGGCGGCTGCGAGCGCGCCGTCCGGGCCGCCCGCTCCACCCTCCGCCGCGAGTACCGGAGCAACGCCGTGCTCGTCGGTGTCGACGGAGCGGCCGGTGGGGCGGGCAACCATGCGTGAACGTGCGGCGCGCGTCAGCCGGGGATCGCCCCGGCGTCGACGACCTCACCGTTGAGGTCGCACCACGCGGTCGACGTGTGGCCGGAGCGGACGCGGTCGCCGACGCGGACGTAGTCGATCCCATCGGCGCGGTGGCAGACGACGTACGAGCTGAACGACTGCCCGTAGCACGTGATCGACGCGCCATGGCCGTTGTCGCCCCGCAGGTACCGCCAGGTGCCGCAGGTGAGGGCCGCCGGTCCGCCGGCGGCGGAGGGGGCGGTCGCGGCGGGTGCCGCGACAGGCGTCGCGGCGGCCTCCACGACCGACGCGGACGCGGGTGCCGCGAAACCTGCCACCGCTCCGCCCGCGAGGGCCAGTGAAGCGGTGACGACCGCGACACGGGGGCGGATGTTCATGGGTCCTCCCTTGCCTGGATGCCGGGTTGGTCGTTGCGCCGGCCGACGCTAGTCGTCGGCGCGGCGGTCACCCAGTGCGGCACGGGAGTTGGCCGGTACCGGACCCGGACCCGTCGGACAACCGTGCCGTCCGCGCGCCACCGCCGCGCCCCAAGCGGAGAACGGACGGCCGGAAACCCTCACTTCGCGGCAACCGCCCATCACTTCCCGGTCGTTCTGCCGACATGGCGCACCCCACCCGGCCCACTCACCCCGTACGCCCCGCCACCTCGCGGGACGCGCCTCCGTCCGTCCGAACTCACACCCGCGCGTTCGCCGGCCACCCCTCCACCCGGCACATCGTCGCGGCCGACGATCACGAGGCCACTCGGCGCCCGGGCCACGACCACGCGTCGGGTGTCCGGCTGCACTGGCATCGCCGTGTCGCGACAAGAAGAGGGCTGTTCACCAGGAGAGTCTGGCGGCCGTCGGGTGTCCGCGATGTCGCTCCGGAGTTCTCCTTCAGGCGCTGAGGTGCTGGGTGAGGAACAGGGCGGCGCGGTCGAGCGCGTGGCCGGCTTCGTCGAGTTGGCCGACGAAGGACTGGAACACGTGCGGCACCCCGGCCGTGACGTCCAGGATGACGTCGACCTCGGCGTCCCGGGCTCGTTCGGCGAGGCGCACCGAGTCGTCCAACAGGAGTTCGTTCGTGCCGACTTGCAGCAGCAGCGGCGGGAAGCCGGTGAGGTCGGCCAGGACGGCCGGCGCGAGCAGTTCCTGATGCGGGTCCTGCCCGCCGAGGTACCAGTCGCCGGTGTGGGCCATGCCCTCGCGGGTGAAGAAGGGGTCGACACCGGCTTTGGTGTCCATGCTGGCACCCGTACGGGTGTGGTCGAGGCCGGGGGAGAACGCGACGATGGCACCGGGTACGGGCAACCCGGCCTTCCTGACCGCGAGCGTGGTCGTCACCGCCAGGCCCCCGCCGGCCGAGTCACCGGCGAACGCGACGGACTCCGGGGCGGCCCCGTCGTCGAGCAGCGCCCGGTACGCGTCGAGGCAGTCCTCGATCGCGGCGGGGAACGGGTGTTCCGGCGCGAGCCGGTAGTCGAGCGACAGCGCACGGAACCCGGTACGGGTCACCAGGCCGGCGGTCAGCCCCATCGCCGTCCGCGGTGATCCCAGGGAGAAGGAGCCGCCGTGGAAGTAGAGGATGGTGCCAGGACGCGCCGCGCCCTCCGGTTCGACCAGCACCGCGGGCCGCTCTCCGAGCACGCTCTCGGTCGTGCGTACCTCCGGGACCGGGAACAGTGCCATCAGTGCCGCGAAGTCGCCGCGCATCCGCTCGACAGGCAGTGGCCGGAAGCCCTGCGAGCCCCGCCGCAGCATGGCGTCGACCGTCGCGCGCTGTGCCTTGCTCATAGCTGTACCCCTTCAGAGGCGCGTCGCTAAACTATATGCCGTGGAAGGTAATACATATGCCGCGGCATCTAAAGAGCCCTGGGCGACGACCGCGACTTTCTTCAGCGATCTGGTGCGGTGCGAGACCCGCCTGTACAACGCACTCAACGATCGGCTGCGCAGCAGCCACGGGATCGCGGCCTCGCAGTTCGAGTTCCTCCGCTATCTACGCGATCACCCGGGCGCCCGCGTCGGTGACCTCGCGGGGTTCTTCGCCATCGGCGTCGGAGCGACCAGCAAGGGGATGGACCGCCTCGAAGAGCGTGGCTGGGTCCGACGCGTCCCCAATCCCGCAGACCGCCGCTCCTCGCTGCTCGAACTCACCGACGCCGGCATCGAGCTCGTCAACGACGCGGAGGGCGCGTTCGCGGCCATCAGCGAACTCATCCAAGCAGCCATCGAGCCCGAAGAGTTGCAGACCATGGCACAGGCGTTGCGGCGACTCCGCACCGCGCTCGAACACGACAGGGTCGGCATGCCCGTCGGCTAGAAGGTGACGGAGGGGGGCGTACGGCGAGGGGGGCGTCGCCGTCGTGGTATGGACCACGCCGGAGCGCGGCCCCGGACCCGCTTTCGCCGAAGTCCCGACGCAGGACGGGCACGGCGGGGCAGGCGGGCGGCGTCCGGTGGGCGTCGGCGGCGGGTGTCGGTCGCGGACGGCGGCGGGTGTGGGCGGCGGCTGCGGACGGCGGGTGTGGGCGGCGGCTGCTCAAGCGTCCGGAGACGTCTCCGCCGCTGGTGGGATCATCGCCAAACCGTGGGAGCGCCGGCGCACTGCCTCGCCGTAGTGCCCCTCGCCCCGGCCCCGGCGGCCTCGGCGGCCCGCCGTCGGCGGTAGTAGTGCACGGTGAGGATTCCGAGCAACGGCCCCCAGGCGGCCAGCGGCCAGTACGCGCCGTAGAAGACGGCTGCCCGCCAGCCGTGCATGCCGAAGCCCGCGTCGCCGGACCCGTCGACCTTCTGGCCAAGGCTGATCAACGTCAGCGAGTACGGCCAGAGCAGGGTGTTCACCGTCGCGCCCAGGCCGGCGGGGACGACCGCCGCGAGGATCGGGACCCGGCGGCCGCCCAGTCGCGGAATCCACCGGGGCCACCGTTCGCCCCACTCGCTGACCAGACCGACCGCCAGGAACGCCAGGGCCTCACTGGTCACGCTCAGCGCGATGACGTACCACCACTCGCCGCCGAACCACGCCGGCGGCGGGCCGGCGTCCACCGGGACCTCCATGAGCGGCACACGGAAGTCGACGCTCAGGATCCGCCAGAGCCCGGCGGGCAGCACCGTCAGCGAGGTCGCGTACGCGGCCCACACGGCCCAGCGGGGGACGCCCGCCGCCGGCCGGCCGTGCAGTCTTGCCATGCGGGGGCGAGCAGTCATGGGGGTCCTCCTGGTCCGGCCGTACCGCTGATCCGGTGGGCGACGCCTGGTCGCTACAAAGATCGCGGTGGGCGCGGGGGCGGCACGTCCGCCCTGAGAACGGGACGGCTCAGCCTCGCGGGGGAAAGCGGCGGGCTCCGGGGAGCATGACGGGAACGGCCGGTGGGCTCCTCGGCTTTGGTGCGGGTCTTGACCTCCGCCTGGGCAAGTACGCCCTCACCCGGGCGCGGGCAAGTACGCCCTCACCCGGGCGCGTCCGCGCTTCGGCCCGGCTCGGGGTGACGGCGCCGCGCCCCTCAGCGGGAGCGTCGCGCGGGACCGGAACGCCTCCCCCGGCTCATCGCCCGGCAGGCCGCCCCCGCCGTCTCCGCGCGGCGGAAGCGCGACGCCGACCGTACGCCCGCGCGTACCTCTGGTAGTACGTATCCGCGGCAGTAGTACGTGTCCACGGCACCGTCGAGGCGACCGGCGTCACCCCGGGCGACGCGCCCGCCAGAGGACGAACAACGCCGAGCCGACGGCGGCCACCCGTACGACGACCGGGAAGGCGTCGGCCAGGGCGGCGCCCAGTTCGCCCTGGGCTATCGGGTCGCCCCAGCGGTGTTCGAGGCGGCCCCAGAGCCAGACCAGGGCGGCGCCCGCCGCCAGGCCGGGGACGCCCATCACGGCCCACTTGGACTCGGCCCGGGTGAGCCTGCGCGTGATGTAGGCGAGGGCCCAGCCGGCGGCCATGACGAGCAACTGCCCGAGCACCGCACCGGCGACGAGCAGGATCGCCACGAGGGCGAGCATCGGGCTGACGGGGATGGTGCCCGCGGGGCCGCCCGCCGCCCCGGCGCCCTCTCCGCCCACCACACCACCGACCCCGCCCGCACCACCCGCGCGGCGGAACGGGAAACGGCGGCGGGGGCCCGCGACGCCTGTCCCCGGTGCCACTCCTGTCCCCGTCCCCACCCCGGCCGGTGTCTGCGCGCCGACGCCGGCCGACGGCAGGCGGGGGTCGCCTGAGCGCTCACCGGCCGCCGCCTCCGCCTGCCACCGGGCGAGTTCCTCCGGTCCGGGCGGAAGTTTGAGTATGTCGGGGATCTCTATCCCGCCCGTGAAACCGTGCGTCGTCCCCGTCCCACCGGCCGCGTCGAAGGGGGTCCGCTCCACGCGCCACCACTCGTCCGCCGCCCCGGCGGGAGCGGACGGGCCGCGCAGTTCCTCCTCCGTGGCCAGGTGCGGGGGCGCGCCTGCGTCGGGGAAGCGCACGGCGCCCGTGCCGGTCTCCGCGCCCGCGCCGGGCTCCGCGCGCTGCGCGGGGACGCGGCCCGCGCGCCCTGTTCCCGCCCTCGCTCCTGACCCGGCCGCGTCCATGCCGGCCGCGCCGGCCGTGCCCGCCGCCCCGTCCGCGCCGGACACCGCCTCGTCCGGCGTGCCCAGCCCGTCGAGGATGCGGCGCACGGCGGCCGGTGTATCGGCGCCCTCGACCGCCCGCCGCCGTTCGATCTCCGTACGCAGCCGGGTGACCAGGCGCATCCGGTCCCCGGACGTGAGGGACCGCCGCTGGGCTATGTCGCCCACCTTGCTGAGGTAGTCGTAGACGAGCTGATCGCTCTCGATCCCCACCACGTCCCCCAAGCTGCCCGGTGACCTCCGACGCCTCGCCGCCGCCCGAACCCGACGGTACCCGCTCCTCCCGACGGCTGTCCGCGAGAACGGCCGGGGGCGCCCGGGCGGGCGAACGGGGTCCGTGCGGCGCGGCCGCACCGCACGGGCGTACGGGCACGCGGCGCCGCCGCCCGTTGCCGCGAGGATCAGTGGCGGCCGACCGCCACCGGTCGGCGACCGGCTGCCCGCGTCCCGCCGGAACGCACGCCGAAACCATCCTCGGGCACGCGCGAGGTCACGGCCGGGGCGGGCGCGGAACGGGTGCGCCCGCGGGCGCTTCCGCGAGCCCGGGGGCCCGCGTCTCACGTGCTCCGCGACGGGCAGCCTCTCCACGGCGTTCCGAACGTTCCGTTCTGACCAAGGCACGTACAAGGCACGTACAAGGCGCATGCACAAGGCACGTATACGGCACGCACAAGCACGCAAGGCAGCGCAAGGCACCTACGAGTCCGGGAGGCGACGTGAAGCGCTGGCGACGGTGGGTCCTGGTCATTTCGTCCACGGCGGGGCTGGTGACGGCCGGCGTGACCGCGGCCGGGCCGGCACAGGCCCAGGACGTCGGCAGCGCTGTCGGCTCCGCTGCCCAAGGCGCGGGGGCGGGGGTCGGCCTGGTGCTCTCAGGTGTGGGTGGCGCGGTGGGTCAGGGGGTGGGTCAGGCGGCCGGTGGCGCGGGTTCGCTGACCGGCTTGGTGCTCTCCGATCGGCGGTTGAAGAGTGACATCGTTCCCGTGGCGTGGGGGTGAAGGGAGCATCCGGACGCGCATCCGGACGGGGTCGCGGACCGGGCAAGGGGTGGCTCGCGCGAGTGCGCGCCCGGCTGCGGAGCGCGCACCGCCGCAGTGCCGGCCATCGCAGTGCCGACCACCACAGCGCCCGCCATCGCAGCGCGCACCGTCCGGGCGCGGACCATCGCGGCGACGCCGCCGGCCTCGCCTCCACTGCCGGCTCCGAAACGGTCGATGGTGTTGAGGTGGCCGAGACGGTCGGAACGGTCGGGACGGTCGGCGAGACCTCCGCAGCCGTGGTGAATGGATTCGCCGTCCTGGAGAAGGTCTTGGCGCTGCCCGTCTCGACCTGGCGCTACAACTGGGAGGAGCCGCACGTCCGTCACCTCGGCCCCATGGCCCAGGACTGGTGGGCCGCCTTCGGGCTGGGCGGCAGTGACACCGCCATCACCTGCGCCGACGCCAACGGCGTGGCCCTCGTGTCCATCCAGGCGCTGCACCGCCGGCTCACCGAACTCCAGCGTCAGGTCGACAGCCTCACCCGTCGCTTGGAGGAGACCGACCCATCGGAGGGGATCGACCCGTCAGAGGGGACCGACGTGCCTCAAGGGGCCGGTCCGCCCGAAGCCACCGGCCCGCCTGAAAGGACCACCCCGCCCGCTCCCTGACGGCGGCAGGCGACGACGACTGTCCCGGGCGCCCCGGGGCGAAGCCACGGGCGCACGGCGGCGGTCACCATGCCGCAAAGACAAAAGACGCCCGTCCGCCCCGTCGAAGCGAGGGCCATGGCTGGGGGTACCGGCGAGAGCAGCCGCGGCGGGCCGGCGACGTCGCAGTCCGCGTCGCAGTCCGCGCGAATCGAAGCTTCACGATGCGGGGGGGACCCCGCGGACTGCCTGAAAAGTCTCCTCGCGGACCCGGCAGTGCAGGCCGCAGCGGGGAACAGGTGGGTTACAGGTGGGTTATCGCGTTGCACGGACACCGGAGCGGCCTTTACGCTTTTCGGGTTCCGCTTGTGCCCGTTCCGGGGCCCGGCGCTGTGTTTCGAGGTGACGACTTATCTCCCAGGCCAAGTAGCCGTCCGCAGTTCCCCCACGTGCTGATCTTTCAGACGTGTCCGGGGGCGGACGTCGCGCTGGCCTGAGTTGCGTCACCCACCCCCGCGTTTTCCCTGTCATTTTCCGGGTGCAGCTCTGCCGTCTGCCCCGGGTTTCGTGTTTTCCGGCCCCGGTGCGGCTGATGGCAGGGCTCCCCGACTCCGTGCATCAGGAGCCCCCACAGTGCCTTCCCCCGCACTCGACAACGAGCCGCAGCACACCACCGAACCCCCACACCACCACCCCACACCCGGCCTGTCGAAGACGGGCCTGACCGCCTGGATCGCCCTCCTGGTGCTGCTGGGCGCCGAGCTGATGGACATGATCGACCAGTCGGTCGTCCTGACCGCCCTGCCCGCGATCCAGGAGTCGACCGGCGCCGGACCGGACGCCGTCCAGTGGCTGACCACCGGCTACTCCCTGCCCGTCGCCGTCGGGCTGATCACTGGCGGACGCCTCGGCGACCTCTACGGCCGGCGAAAAATCCTCCTCATCGGCACCGTCGTGTTCACCACCGCCTCGCTGCTGTGCGGCCTGGCCGCCGGGCCCGGCGTGCTGATCGGCGCCCGCGCCCTGCAAGGCGTGGGCGTGGCCGTGATGATCCCGCAGATCCTGGCCACCCTCCACGTCACCTTCGACGGCCAGAACCGCGGCAAGGTGTTCGGTCTGTACGGGGCCGTCATGTCGCTCGCCAACGTCCTGGGCCCCGTGATGGGCGGCCTCCTTACCGAGGCCGACCTGTTCGGACTGTCCTGGCGGCCGATCTTCCTGGTCAACCTCCCCGTCGGCCTCGCCGTCCTCCTCCTGGGACGCCGCTTCATCCCCGAATCGACCGCTGGGAAGGCCACCCGGCTGGACCTGACCGGCATGCTGCTGTCGGCCCTGGCCATCGTCCTGATCGTCTTCCCCCTCACCGAGGGGCACCTCCACCACTGGCCACTGTGGTGCCACGCCATGCTCGCCGCCGGTCTCCTCACCCTCGGCGTCTTCCTGCGCCACCAGCAGCGCAAGCAGGGCAGCGCCCCGCTCGTGCCCCTGTCGCTGTTCCGGAACAGGCAGTTCTCCGGCGGCATGGCCGCGCAGCTGACGCACGGCCTGCTGTGCGGGCTGTTCTTCATGACCTGGACCCTCTACCTCCAGCACGGACTGGGCATGAGCCCCTTCCACGCGGCCCTGGCCTTCGTGCTGCTCTCCCTCGGAGAGCTGGCCGGCGCGACGATCGCCGCGAAGAGCGGCGGGCGCTTCGCCCGCCGGCTGCCGCAGGCCGGCGTCCTCATCACGCTCGCCGCGATGGCTGCCTACGGACTCCAGATCGACGCACGTCAGGGGGGTCTGACGCTGCCGGCGATGACCGCTGCGGTGGTGCTGATCGGGTTCGGCCTCGGCATGGTCAGCGGCCCGCTCGCCGACATGTCGCTGGCCGGGGTGCCGCACGAGGACGCCGGGTCCGCCTCGGGCCTGTTCAACACCGTCATGCACCTGGGCATCGCCCTGGGCACCGCACTGACCGCCCTGGTGTTCTTCACCACCACCGGCGACTCGCCCGACGCCGCACTCCACCGCGACGCCTTCACCACCGTCCTGTGGTGGGCCAGCGGCCTCCTCACCCTGATGTGGGCCCTGATGTTCTTCCTGCCCAAGCCCAAGCCCAAGCGCAAGCGCAAGCACACGAACAACCGGGCCCGGTAAGCCGGTTCCCCAGGCGGCGGCACCTCCCCGTGCCGCCGCCTCGCCCCGTACACGTCACACACGGCAACGAGGGCTGACATCCCACCTTCGGGATCGACAACGAGATTCTGTGAACCCCCACGGGCACTCGGGAGGAAGAGAGGAAGAGCGACCGAGCCGCCCACCGAAAACGACCGGCAGGACTTCACCGCCTCCGCGCACGCCCTGAAGACTCGCCCCGCCGCCCCGCCCCCGCCGGTTACCCCACCCAGCGCGGCGCGGCCTTCGACCGCACCACCGGACAGCGGCCCCCGCCCCCGCCTCCCTCCACCCGGTACCGTTAACAGAATGACCACTTCTCGGGAGACCGGCAGCGGCGGCGGCAGGGCCGGCGGAGGGCCGCGTACCCTCGCCGAGGAGCTGCGGGAGCGGCCCGACGAGGCGCTGGCGGAGCTGTTGCGGGCGCGGCCCGACCTGGTGAACCCGGTGCCCGGGGACCTCACCCAGCTGGCCACCCGGGCGGCCACGCGGGCGTCCGTGGCGCGGGCGCTGGACCGCCTGGACCGGTTCGTGATCCAGGTCGCGGAGGCGCTGGCCGTGGCGCCGGACCCGTGCCCGTACGAGCGGCTGGCCAGGCTGATGACGGGCGACGAACCGGCGGATCCGCGTATCGCGGCCGAGCTGCCGCGCGCCGTCGCGGAGCTGCGCCGGCAGGCGCTGGTGTGGGGCGGCGACGACCGGCTGCGCCTGGTCCGTACGGCCCGCGAGCTGTTGGCGCCCACCGCGAGCCGGCCTTCCGCCACCGGGCTGGGCCCGACCGTCGCCGAGGCCACGGCCGGGATGTCACCCGGACGGCTGCAAAAGATCATCGAGGCGGCCGGACTGCCCACCACCCACGATCCGGTGACGGCGGTCGCCGCGCTGACGGAGTTGTTCGAGGACCGTGCCCGGATGGCGGCGCTGCTGGCGCAGGCGCCCGAGGGTGCGCGGGCCGTACTCGAACGCCTCGTCTGGGGGCCGCCGTACGGCACGGTGACCGCCGAACCGGCCCCTCACCTGCGCTGGCTGCTGGACCGGGGGCTGCTGCTGCCGACCGGGCCCGGCGGTGTCGTCCTGCCCCGGGAGGCGGCGCTGCACCTGCGCGGCGGGCGTGCGCACCGCGCGCCCGAGCCGGAGGCGCCCGCGCCGGCGCCCGTCACCGCGTACGCGCCGGAGACGGTGGACGCGACGGCCGCCGGGCAGGCGTTCGCGGCGCTGGCCGCCGTCGAGGAGCTGCTGTCGGACTGGGAGACGGCCGGTCCGCTGGTGCTGCGCGCGGGCGGGTTGAGCGTCCGCGACCTCAAGCGGGCCTCGACCGTCCTCGACGTGCCCGGACCCGTCGCCGCGTTCTGGGCCGAACTCGCCTACGCGGCGGGCCTGTTGGCGTCGGACGGGGACGTGGACGAGCGGTACGTGCCCACCCCGGCGTACGACGAGTGGCTGGACCTCCCGGCCGCCGAGCGCTGGGCGTGGCTGGCCGGCGCCTGGCTCGCCACCACCCGTACCCCCGGCCTCGCGGGCACCAGGGACGCCAAGGGCCGCACGCTGTCCGCACTCGGGCCGGACCTCGACCGGTCGCCGGCGCCCGAGGTCCGGCGGCGCGTCCTCACGCTGCTCGCCGGCCTTCCGGCCGGGGCGGCCGTCCCCGCCGACGCGCTGCTCGCGCGCCTGGCGTGGGAGCGGCCGCCGCGCTACCCCGGGGCGGGAGCAGCGGGCTCGGCCGGCTCACCGGGCCCGGCGGGCTCACCGGGCCTGGCAGGCTCGGCCGCGTCGGCGGCCTCAGCGGGCTCGGTGGCCGCAGCGGCCTCAGCGGGCTCAGCCATGTCGGCAGGCCGGGCCGACTCGGCCGGGTCAGCGCACGCGGAGCACTCGGCGCACGCGGCAAGCCCCGCCGGATCGGCCGGCCCCACCCGAACGGCAAGCCCCGCCGGACCGGCGAGCGCGACCGGTCAGCCCGGCCCGGTCGGCGAGGACCTCCGCTCCCGCCTCGCCCGCTGGGCGCTCGCGGAGGCCGAACTCCTCGGCGTCACCGGTCGCGGCGCCCTCTCGGCCCCCGGCCGCACCTTGCTGACACACACGACCCAAACGGCCCAAGCAGCCCACACGTCCCCCGAGCGCCCGGCGGAGACCACGCCCGGCCGCACCCCCAGGGCGGAGGCCGCTGCCGCCGCCACCCTCGCGCCGCTGCTGCCCGAGCCGCTGGACCACGTCCTCGTCCAGGCCGACCTCACCGCCGTCGCGCCCGGCCCGCTGCACCGCCCGCTCGCCCGGCGGCTCGCCGTGCTCGCGGACATCGAGTCCAAGGGCGGCGCCACGGTGTACCGCTTCACGCCGGACTCGGTGCGGCGGGCGCTGGACGCCGGGCAGTCGGCGTCCGACCTCCTCGCCTTCCTCACCGAGCACTCCCGTACGCCCCTGCCCCAGCCGCTCACCTACCTCGTCGAGGACGTGGCCCGCCGCCACGGCCGGCTGCGCGTCGGCGCGGCCTCGTCCTACCTGCGCTGCGACGACGAGGCGACGCTCGCCGAGATCCTCGCCGACCGCCGCTCGGCCGCCCTGCGGCTGCGCCGCCTCGCGCCGACCGTGCTCGCGTCCCAGGCCGCGCCGGACGCGCTGCTGGAGGGGCTGCGGGCGATGGGCTACGCGCCGGCGGCGGAGTCGGCGGAGGGCGACGTCCTGGTCACGCGCGCCGACGCGCACCGCACTCCGCCGCGTACGCCCCCCGCGCCCGTCCCCGACGGCCCGCCCGCGCCCGACGACACGCTGCTCGCCGCCGCCGTCCGCGCCGTCCGGGCCGGCGACCGCGCCGCGACGGCCGAACGCAGGCCGTCCCCCGCCGCCCCGGCCCCCGCGGGCGCGGCCGCCCTGCCCCGCACCACCTCCGCCGAGACGCTGGCCACCATGCAAGCGGCCGTCCTGACCGGCGCCGCCGTGTGGATGGGCTACGTCAACGCGGAGGGCGCGGCGAGCCAGCGCGTGATCGCGCCCGTCCGGGTGGAGGGCGGCTACGTCACGGCGTACGACCACACGACGGACGAGGTGCGGACGTTCGCGCTGCACCGGGTCACGGGGGTGGCGGAGCTGGCGGAGGAACACGTGTCGTAAGCGCGCCCGGCGGTCCGGCTACACCTCCGCGACGAGGAACTGCTCGGCCCGGGGCGGACGCAGGCCGTCGGGACGCCCGGCGAAGTACCGTTCCGCCAGCTCGTCCGGCGAGACGTGCACGGCCTTCGCGAACCCGGCTACCAGCGCCGCCCGCCGCATCTCCTCGGGCGCGTAGAGGCTGACGAAAGGGGTGCCCGACGCGGCGGCGTTGCGCATCGACATCTCCTGGACCTGCCGCTGGTCCGGTTCGAGCAGGTCGAGCGGCAGGAGGAACGTCGACGCGAACACGGAGCCCGGCGCGAGCGCGGCGGCCTGCCGGAGCGTCGCGACGTTGGCCTCATGGCTGAGGTACATGCTGACGCCGGTCGACGCGACGACCGCCGGCACGGTCCGGTCGAACCCGGCCGCGGTCAGCCGCTCCCACCACGAGTCGCCCGCCTCGAAGTCGACGGGCACGAAGGTCGGCCACGGCGGCGGCGCGTGACCGAGCTCGGCCAGGCGCCGTCGCTTCCACGCCTGCGTGTCCGGCCGGTCCACCTCGAACACCCTTATACGGGCCGCGGGCTCGGGGTGCCGCTGGGTGAAGGTGTCCAGACCCGCGCCGAGGATGACGTACTGCGTCACCCCGCCTTCGGCGGCACGCTCGGCGACGAGGTCCTCGACGAACCGGGCCCGGGCGACGACGGACGCGCGGACGCCGGCGACGCCCGGCATGGTCATGTCGTCACGCTCGCGCCAGCCGGGGCCGGGGGCGGCGAGCTCCAGCCCGATCTCGTCGCGGAGCACGTGCGGGGGCGCGTCGGCCCGCACGTGCAGGGCGCGCCAGAGGGCGACGCGGACGGCGGTGTGGTCGGGGACGGTGCGCCGCGGGTCAGTCATGGTGTCCCCCTGCCTCCCCCTCGGGGAGCGGCGCTTCGAGGGCGACGGTCCGCCCGTCGGGGTCGAGGACCAGCGCCTGCCGCACACCCCAGTGCGTCGGCGTGAACGGCCGGGCGAACTCCGGCGCGCGAGCGGGCGCGAACGCGTTGGCATCCGCCACCGTGAGGACGGGCCGGGTGACCGGTTCCCGTTCGTGCTGCTCGACGATGAACACGTACGGCCCGCCGGCCGGGTGCGACCACTGCCCGGAGCCGTGATCGGTCTCCAGCACGCTCTCGTATCCCAGCGACTTCCAGAACGCGGCCGTCGCGCCGTAGTTGCGGGTCTCGACGAGGAACCCCTTGATTCCGTCAGTCGTCGTCACGCGTACTCCCCTCCCCGGCGTCCGCGTCCGCGAGGCGCCGGAAGTACTCGGTCAGGGCCGTCTCGACGATCGAGGAGAGCGATCGTTCGGTGTCGACGGCGTGGTGTTTGACCTCTCGGATGAGGTCGGTGGGCAGGTAGACGTTGAACTGCTTCACCTGGCGATCGGCGGGCATGGCTAGGATGCTAGCAATCTAGGGTGGGGGTGGGAAGGGTGCCCCGGACCCGCCCTTTCACCGTTTCTTGCGGGGGCAGGCCCCCGCACCCCCGAAGCGCCCTGCGGGCTCCCCCAGAGGGGGTGCCCCAGTCCTCAAACGCCGGACGGGCTGAAATCAGCCCGTCCGGCGTTTGAGGACGAGCGGCGAAGCCGCGAAAAGGGGGTCTGGGGCGCAGCCCCCAGGAAACGGTGAAAGGGAGGGACCGGGGCACCCCTCACACCCCCGCCGCCCCCGGCGGATGAGGCACACTGGACGTTTGGCCGCACGGAAGGACGGACGGCCCCACGGAAGGACGGACACGTACGTGAACGGACCGCTGATCGTCCAGTCGGACAAGACACTCCTCCTGGAGGTCGACCACGAGCAGGCCGAGGTCTGCCGCCGGGCGATCGCGCCCTTCGCCGAGCTGGAGCGGGCCCCCGAGCACATCCACACCTACCGTGTGACGCCGCTCGGCCTGTGGAACGCGCGGGCGGCCGGGCACGACGCCGAGCAGGTCGTCGACGCGCTCGTCACCCACTCCCGCTACCCGGTGCCGCACGCGCTGCTCGTGGACATCGCCGAGACGATGGCGCGGTACGGGCGGCTGCGGCTGCTGAAGCACCCGGTGCACGGGCTGGTCCTGGAGACCACGGACCGGCCGGTGCTGGAGGAGATCCTGCGGTCGAAGAAGATCAAGCCGCTGGTGGGCGAGCGGATCGACCCCGACACCGTCGCCGTGCACCCGTCCGAGCGCGGCCAGATCAAGCAGGCGCTGCTGAAGCTCGGCTGGCCGGCCGAGGACCTGGCGGGGTACGTGGACGGCGAGGCGCACCCGATCGAGCTGCGCGAGGACGGCTGGGCGCTGCGCCCGTACCAGCGGCAGGCCGTCGACGGCTTCTGGCACGGCGGCTCCGGCGTCGTCGTGCTGCCCTGCGGCGCGGGGAAGACGCTGGTCGGGGCGGGGGCAATGGCCGAGGCCAAGGCGACGACGCTGATCCTCGTCACGAACACGGTCTCGGCGCGGCAGTGGAAGCACGAGCTGGTGAAGCGGACGTCGCTCACCGAGGACGAGATCGGCGAGTACAGCGGGACGCGGAAGGAGATCCGCCCGGTCACCATCGCCACGTACCAGGTGCTGACCACCAAGCGGAAGGGGATCTATCCCCACCTGGAGCTGTTCGACTCCCGCGACTGGGGTCTGGTCGTCTACGACGAGGTGCACCTGCTGCCCGCGCCCGTCTTCAAGTTCACCGCCGACCTCCAGGCCCGGCGGCGGCTCGGGCTGACGGCGACGCTCGTCCGGGAGGACGGGCGGGAGTCGGACGTGTTCTCGCTGATCGGGCCGAAGCGGTTCGACGCGCCGTGGAAGGAGATCGAGGCGCAGGGCTACATCGCGCCCGCCGACTGCGTGGAGGTCCGCGTCAACCTCACGGACGGGGAGCGGCTGGCGTACGCGACGGCCGAGGCGGAGGAGAAGTACCGCTTCTGC
The DNA here is from genome assembly GCF_050937075.1 of Streptomyces sp. CA-181903. Lineage (NCBI taxonomy): Bacteria > Bacillati > Actinomycetota > Actinomycetes > Kitasatosporales > Streptomycetaceae > Streptomyces > Streptomyces sp. CA-181903. Next base: position 4,409,130 of record NZ_JBNJLY010000001.1, on the reverse strand, counting down.
GCGACGACGGCCACGAAGCGGAAGGTCACCGAGGCGCTGGTGCGGCGGCACGCGGGTGAACAGACGCTGGTCATCGGCCAGTACATCGACCAGCTCGACGAGCTGGGCGAGCACCTGGACGCGCCCGTCATCAAGGGCGAGACGAGCAACGCGCAGCGCGAGAAGCTCTTCGACGCGTTCCGGCAGGGCGAGATCTCGGTGCTCGTCGTCTCCAAGGTCGCGAACTTCTCCATCGACCTGCCGGAGGCGACGGTCGCCATCCAGGTCTCCGGAACGTTCGGCTCCCGCCAGGAGGAGGCCCAGCGGCTCGGCCGCGTCCTCCGCCCGAAGGCGGACGGGCACGAGGCGCGCTTCTACTCGGTCGTCGCCCGCGACACGATCGACCAGGACTTCGCGGCCCACCGGCAGCGGTTCCTGGCGGAGCAGGGGTACGCGTACCGGATCGTGGACGCGGACGAGCTGCTGGCGGGGGATGACGTCTGAGGCGGCTCGGCCGGGAAGGCGTCAGACGGCCCACGGGTAGAAGAGGCAGCCGAAAACCAGCACCTCCACCGCGACGGCGGCCAGCATGACCGGCAGCACGATCAGGGGGGTCGCGGCGACCGTGAAGGTGAGGCGCGCGGACCGCATCGACTTCCGGTGCGGCAGCAGCCACGCGAGCGCCAGGGCGAGGGCTGCCGCGAACAGCACGGCCGTCAACGGGCCGTCGCCGAGAACGAGGAAGTCGTCACTGAACGCGTAATACAGCAGTGCGGGAAGGGCGAGGAGGGAGACGGCCGCCGGCCCCTTCGCCCAGCGCTCGTCCCGCTCCCCGAGCCGCCGGTCGATCCGGCGGGACAGCCGGCGGAGCCCCCGGGCGGGGTGGCGGTGGCGGACTTTCTCGTAGTCTGAGTGGCCATGCCGCCATCCCACCGCCCGGCGGCGGCGGGCGGATCGGGGCGGGTACTCAGTCCGCGCGGGTAGGGGTACTCAGGCAGGTAGGCCGGAGGACCCGACTCCGCTCGGTAGCCTGGCCGGAGCATCGGCGACGGCATGGAGGGAACAGTGCCCCACCAGGACGTCCACGAGGTGCTGTACACCGAACCGGCGGCACGTGAGCGGGACCGTCTCGACCCAGCGTGCAGAGCCTCCCTCGACAAGGCCGTGGAGCTGCTGGCGCGGGACCCCTACACCGAGCTGTCCCGCCCCATCGGCATCGGTGAGCAGGATCGGGAGATCCGTCTGACCTCGCAGATCGTGGCGGAGTACATGGTCTCCCGCGGGCGGCTGCTGCTGGTCGTGCTGCGCATCTTCGACGACGCGGACATCCTCCTCGTGGAGGACTGACCCCTCCGTCAGCGCTTGACCAGCGCTTCCTCCCCCTCGAAGCGGCCGAGGAGGACGACGCTGACGGCCGTGCCGGCGAATACCTTGAGGGCGCGGAGGGCCTCGGAGAGAGCGGTGGCGGCGCCGTGCTCGGCGCCCTGGGCGGCTGAGGTGATCCCTGCGGTGGTCATGTGTCCATGATGGAATCCGCGGACCCGCCGTGCATCGCTCTGGCGGTGTAACCGCAGGGACCCCGCCGTACGACTCAGGGATCATGCCTACCCCTACGGGAGACGGACTCCGACCCTGAGAGCCGCCTGGGGGCGCGCGGAAAATCATTGGCGCCCTTGCGTCCCCGTCCGTAGAATCGCGGACTTCCGCCTCCCGCCGCGTGTCCCGGGAGCGCCGCCGCCCGGACGGAAACCGGCCGGCCCCCGGCTCGTACGTACACCCGCAGACAGCCGCCCTGGAGGCCATGCCGTGCCCGCGCACGCCCCTGATCAGCACGCCCCCGCACAGCTCGACCCGCTCACCCGCGAGCGCGCCCATCTCGCCGCCTCACGCGCCGCGTTGCGCGCGATGCGGGAGGACGTCGAGGCGCTCGACATCAAGGACGTCACGGCCAACTGGGTCAACGCGGAGGTCCTGAACCGCCAGATCGAGGAGCGCATCACGGCGCTCGCCGACCTCGCGCACGCCCCCCTCTTCTTCGGGCGGCTGGACTACGAGGAGGCGCCGGCCGACGCGACGGGGGAAGGCGGCGGCGAGGAGCGGTTCTACATCGGGCGGCGGCACGTGCACGACGCGCACGGCGACCCCATGGTCGTCGACTGGCGCGCGCCCGTCTCGCAGCCGTTCTACCGGGCGTCGAAGAAGGAGCCGCTGGGCGTCGGACGCCGCCGCCGCTTCGGTTACACGGGCGGCGATTTGACGGCGTACGAGGACGAGGACCTGACGGACGCGTCGGGCGCCGAGCGGACGAGCGCCCTGCTCCAGGCGGAGATCGAGCGGCCGCGCGTCGGCCCGATGCGGGACATCGTCGCGACGATCCAGCCGGAGCAGGACGAGATCGTCCGCGCCGGGATCGGCGGCACGGTATGCGTCCAGGGGGCGCCCGGCACCGGCAAGACGGCGGTGGGCCTGCACCGCGTCGCCTACCTGCTGTACGCCCACCGCGACCGGCTCGCCCGCACCGGCACGCTGGTCATCGGGCCGAACCGGTCCTTCCTCCGCTACATCGAGCAAGTGCTGCCCGCACTCGGCGAGTTGAACGTGGCGCAGGCCACGGTGGACGACCTGGTCGCGCACGTGGAGGTGCGCGGGACGGACTCCGCCGGGGCGGCGACGGTCAAGGGCGACGCGCGGATGGCGGAGGTGCTGCGGCGCGCGGTCAGGGCGGGCGTGACGATGCCCGTGGACCCGGTGGTCGTGGTGCGCGGTTCGCGGCGCTGGCGCGTCCCGGCGTACGAGGTGGAGGAGATCGTCCGCGAGCTCCTCGCCCGCGACATCCGCTACGGCGCCGCCCGCGAGGCCCTGCCGCAGCGCATCGCGCACGCCGTGCTCGTCCGGATGGAGCAGGCGGGCGAGGCGCCGGACGACCGGGTGCAGGACGCGGTGGCGCGCAACGCCGCCGTGAAGGCGGCCGTCAAGGCCGTCTGGCCGGCCGTCGACCCGGCGAAGCTGGTGCTGCGGCTGCTGTCCGAACCGGAGTTCCTCGCCGAGCACGCGGCGGGCCTGCTCACGAAGGACGAGCAGCGGGCCGTCCTGTGGACGAAGCCCGCGCGGAGCGTGCGGACGGCCAAGTGGTCGGCGGCGGACGCGGTACTGATCGACGAGGCGACGGACCTGGTCCAGCGGACGCCCTCGCTCGGGCACGTGGTGCTGGACGAGGCGCAGGACCTGTCCCCCATGCAGTACCGGGCCGTCGGCCGCCGCTGCACCACAGGTTCGGCGACCGTCCTGGGGGACATCGCGCAGGGCACCACGCCCTGGGCGACGGCGAGTTGGCGCGAGGCCCTCGCCCACCTGGGCAAGCCGGACGCGGCCGTCGAGGAGCTGACGCAGGGCTTCCGCGTCCCCCGCGAGGTGATCGCCTACGCGTCGCGGCTGCTGCCCGCCATCGCCCCCGGCCTGTCCGAGGCGACGTCGGTGCGCGAGGCCGCCGGCGACTTCGCGGTCCGCGCCGTCGCCGGACCCGCCGCGCTGGACGACGCGGTGGTCGCCGCCTGCCGCTCCGCGCTCCGCCGCGAGGGCTCCGTCGGCCTGATCGCGGCGGACGTCCGCGTCCCCGCCCTCGCGGCGGCCCTCGCCGAGGCGGGCCTCCCCCACCTCGCCCCGGGCGAGGAGACCACCGCCGACGCCCGCCTCACCCTCGTCCCGGCCTCCCTCGCCAAGGGCCTGGAGTACGACCACGTCGTCCTCGACGAGCCCGCCGCCGTCGTCGCGGGCGAACCGGACGAACGCACCGGCCTGCGGCGGCTGTACGTGGCCCTCACCCGAGCGGTGTCCGGGCTGACGGTGCTGCACGCGGAGCCGCTGCCGGCGGCTTTGGGGTGATGCGGAGGCGATGCGGGGTGGCGAGGGATGACGCGGGGGTGACGCGGGATGACGCGGGTGCCTCCTCGCCCTCCGGTCGCGGAACCGGCACCCGCCCGTCCCCGCCCCCGTCCCCATCCCCGACCGGAACCGGAACCGGAACCGGAGACGAACGCGCCCGTCGACGCTCGGCCCCCGTACCGCCGACGGGTCGGCCGCCGAACGGCTCCTCGACGCCACGGCCGGATCCGCCGGCCTCGACCTCGCGCGGCCGGCGCCCTTCCCGCTGTCGGTCGGTTGTCGGCCGCGGTCGACGGCGGTCGGCGGACTGTCACTGATCTGTCGGCGGGCGGCGGGACATTGGAGCAGGTCGGGGCCGGTCGTCACCGGTACCGGCCACCAGCATCCAGCGTCCCGGCCCACCGGAGCGGTGCTCCCGGCGCGACCCGCCGTGGGAGCCGCCCGGCGTGGCACGATCAGGAAGGCAGTCCCATGGCCACCGAAGTGACGATCATCGGCGCCGGTCTCGGCGGACTCGCGCTCGCCCGCGTCCTGCATGTCCACGGCATACCGTCGGCGGTCTACGAGGCGGAGTCCTCGCCGGCCGCGCGTTCACAGGGCGGGATGCTCGACATCCACGACTACAACGGGCAAATCGCCCTGGAGGCGGCCGGGTTGACGGACGAGTTCCGGAGTCTCATCCTCGCGGGCCGCCAGGCCATGCGGGTGCTCGCGCCGGACGGGAGCGTGCTGTTCGACAAGGCCGACGACGGCACGGGGGGCCGTCCCGAGGTGCAGCGCGGCGAGCTGCGGCAGCTGCTGCTCGACTCGCTCCCGGCAGGGACCGTCCGCTGGGGGCACAAGGTCACCGGCGCCCGCACGCTCGGCGACGGCCGGCACGAGGTCGCGTTCGCCGGCGGCGGCACCGTCGTGACGAGCCTGCTGGTCGGCGCGGACGGCGCCTGGTCGCGGATCCGTCCGCTGCTCTCCGCCGTCGAACCGGAGTACAGCGGCAGGTCGGTCGTCGAGACCTACCTCTACGACGCCGACACCCGGCACCCCTCCGCCGCGAAGACGGTCGGAGGCGGGTCGATGATGGCGGCCAAGCCGGGCCGGGAGATCTTCGCCCACCGGGAGAAGGGCGACACGCTGCACACCTATGTGGGCGTGGTCGAGCCGCGGGAGTGGTTCGACGGCATCGACTTCACCGACGCCGCCGCGGCCAAGGCGCGGATCGCCCGGGAGTTCGACGGCTGGGCGCCGGAGCTCACCGCGCTGATCACCGACAGCGACGTCGCGCCGGTCCTGCGGCCGCTCTACGCCCTGCCGGCCGAGCACCGCTGGGAGCGGGTGCCGGGAGTGACCCTGCTCGGCGACGCCGCCCACCTCGCGATCCCGAACGGCGAGGGCGCCAACCTGGCGATGCTCGACGGCGCCGAGCTGGGCCAGGCGCTCGCCGCGCACCCCGGCGACGTCGAGGCCGCGCTCACGGCGTACGAGCAGGCCATGTTCCCGCGCAGCGCCGAGGCCGCCGCGTTCGGCGCGGAGCAGGGCGAGGACCCGGTTCAGGGTCTGCTCGCCGCCGTCGGGGCCAAGCAGTCCCGGTAGGGCGTCCGGCGTTCGATGTCCGGGGAGCGTCGCGGGAGTTCAAGGGAGCGTCGGGGCGCCCGGTTGATTTCGGGGCGGCCGGGACGCCCGGGGATGCCCGGGCGTCGGCCGACGTCCGGGGCCCGCCGACGCGCCGCCCGCCGTCACCGCGGCCGCGTACGACCACCGCCCGCCACCCCGACGCGTACACGCGCCCACGCGCCCGCGCGCCCACGCGCCCGCGCCGCCCGGCCGATCGCGCCGCCCGGGCGCGGGGTCCGGGCACGGGGTCCGGGCGCCGGGTCCGGCGGCGGCCGTCGTCACACGGCGCCCCCACCCCCGCCTCCCCCGCACCCGCCTCCGCGCCGACCCCCGCGCCGGCCTCCCCGCCGGCGGCCAACAGCGCGTCGACCAGCCCCGGGAACCGCGCGTCGAGATCCTCGCGGCGCAGGGCGACGCGGCGGTTGCGGCCGACCACGCGGGTGGACGTGACGCCGGCCTCGCGCATGACGCGCATGTGGTGCGAGACCGTCGACTTGTGCAGATGGCCGAGGCCGAGGCGGACGGAGTCGCAGTCGCACTGCTCGTCGGTGCCCAGCACGTGGAACAGGTGCAGGCGGACGGGGTCCCCCAGCGCGCTGAGGATCTTCTCCAGCCGGATGTCCTCGACGTCGGGCTGCGGCAGCAGCTCGCCCTCCACGGTCGTCACCGTTTCCACCTTCCGTCACCGGGGCGCCGCGCCACGGGGGTTGAGGACACGGCCGGGCCCGAAATACTGTTTGACAGCCATCCAACAATCTCTATTGTTTGACGCACGTCCAACTTTACCTGCCCGGAACTGCCCGGAAGGACTCCCGTGCGTCTCCGCCTGTTCCTGCTCGCCCTCGGCGCGTTCGCCGTCGGCACCGACTCCATGGTCATGACCGGCATCCTCGACGGCATCGCCGACGACCTGGGCACCTCCCTCGCCGCCGCCGGACAGCTCGTCACCGTCTTCGGCCTGGCGTACGCGCTGCTCGCGCCCGTCCTCGCCACGGTGACCGCCCGCTGGGACCGGCGGCGGGTGCTGTTCACCGCACTCGCGATCTTCACGCTCGCGAACGCCCTCAGCGCGCTCGCCCCGGGCTACGGAACGCTGCTCGCCACCCGGATCCTCGCCGCCGCCGGCGCCGCGCTCTACACCCCGACGGCCAACGCCGTCGCCACCACCCTCGTCCCGCCGGAGCGGCGCGGCCGCGCCATCGCGACCGTGCTCGGCGGCATGACCGTGGCCACCGTGCTCGGCGTCCCCCTGGGCGCCTACCTCGGACGCGCCGACTGGCGCTGGACGATGTGGCTGGTCACCGCCCTGGGCGCCGCCGCGCTCGCGGGCCTCGCCGCGCTGCTGCGCGACCTGCCCGCCGCGACGGCCGCGCCCGGCATACGGGAACGCCTGGCGCCGCTGCGCAACCGCCAAGTGATCGCCGGGACGTTCACGACGTTCCTCGTCTTCGTCGCCGTCAACTCCATCTACATCTACCTGGCGACGGCGGTCCGCCCGGCCACGGGCGGCGACCAGGACCGGCTCTCCCTGATCCTGCTGGTCTCCGGCCTCGCGTCGATGGCGGGCAACTGGCTGGGCGGCCGGCTCGTCGACCGGCTGGGCGTCCGCGCGGTCCTGCTCACCGGCGGCGTCCTCGGCGCACTCGCGTACGGCTCCCTGCCCCTGCTCTCCGGCTCGATGCCCGGAGCGCTCTGCTACGCCGCCGTCAGCCCGCTCGTCGGCTGGTCGATGGCCGTCGCCCTGCCCCACCGCCTGATCTCCGTCGACCCGCCCAGCGCACCCCTGCTGATGTCACTGAACAGCAGCGCCCTCTACCTCGGACTGGCCGCGGCGGGAGTGGTGGGGAGCACGGCGATCGACGTGCTCGGGGGACGCTGGTTCCCGCTGGTGTCGGTGGTGGCGATGGCGGGCGCGGTGACCGTCACGCTGACCACGGTCCGGCGGGCACGTCCCGCGACCGCCGGGGCTGAGGCACACCCCGACCCCTCCTCCCCTTCGCCTCTTCCGGAGGCCGCGCCCCAGACCCTCTGAAAGCGGCTTCGCCGCGATGCCGGGGTCCGGGGCGCGGCCCTGGAAGAACCGGAAGAACCGGAAGAAACGGTGAAAGGGCGGGACAGGGGCGCCCCGCACCCCGCCTACTCCCCCAGCACCTCACGCCAAACCCGCACCGCCGCCACATCCACCGGCGCGTCCCAGCCACCGGGACGGGACGCACCTCCGATGTGGAACCCGTCGACGCCCGCCTCCAGCAGTACCGGCACATGCTTCAACTTGAGCCCGCCGCCCACGAGAATGCGCGGCTCGTACCCGGGCTCGTCACCCCGCGCCGCCTCGGCCAGCAGCACGGAAAGACCGTCGTCCACCCCGGACGCCGATCCGGCGGTGAGGTACGTGTCGAGACCGGGCCGGTCGGCCAGCTGCTTGCGCAGGGCGTCCCGGTCGGCCGCCCGGTCGATCGCCCGGTGGAACGTCCAGCGGGCGTCGGGGCCGAGCACGTCGCACAGCGCGTCGACAGCGGCGAGGTCCGCCCGGCCGTCCTCCCCGAGGAACCCGAGGACGAACTCCTCTGCGCCCTCCGCCCGCAGTGCCGCCGCCGCGGCGCACAGCGCGTCGAGTTCCGCCGCGCCGCCCGCACCGAAGCCGTCGGAGGACCGCAGCATCACGCGGACGGGGATGTCGACGGCCTCCCGCACCCGCGCGAAGGTCTCCAGCGAGGGGGTCAGGCCGTCGGCCGCCATGTCGCTGACCAGTTCCAGCCGGTCCGCCCCGCCGGCCCGCGCCGCCACCGCGTCCGCCGCGTCCAGCGCGATCACTTCGAGAATTGGTCTAGACATGTAACAAGGGTGCCACACCGGCGCCCGCCGAGGAAGCACGCCCCTCGGTTGCACCACAATGGCCCCATGGCCACCCCCGCCTACCCGTCCCTGGAAGCCCGCTGGGCCGACGCCGTCCTCGCGGCCGGCGGCGAGAACCCCGACGCCCCGGACCCCGCCCGCTACGCCGCCGACCTGCTCACCCGCTGGTCGGAGCCGCAGCGCCGCTACCACACCACCGCCCACCTCACCGCCGTCCTCGACCGCGTCGACGAACTCGCCGGGCACGCGCGGTCCGCCCGCGACCTCGCCGCCGTCCGCCTCGCCGCCTGGTTCCACGACGCGGTCTACCTGCCCGAGCGCTCGACCAACGAGGAGCGCAGCGCCCGGCTCGCGGGCCGCGCCCTGGCGGAGCTCGGGATGCCCGAGGACGTCACCGCCGAGGTCGTCCGGCTCGTCCTGCTGACCGTCGGCCACGACCCGGCCCCCGGCGACCGCAACGGCGAGCTGCTGTGCGACGCCGATCTGGCCGTCCTCGGCGGGACCCCCGAGGCGTACGCCGCTTACGCGGCGGAGGTGCGCCAGGAGTACGGCTTCGTGCCCGACGAGGCGTTCCGGGCCGGGCGCGCGGCCGTCCTGCGCCAACTGCTCGGCCTGCCCCGGCTGTTCCGCACCCCGCTGGGATACGAGCGGTGGGAGCGCGCCGCCCGGCACAACCTCACGACGGAGCTCGCGCTGCTCACCACGTAGCGCGGATCCGGCCCGCGCACCGGCCTGAGCCCGGACGCGGGCCGAAGCTCGGGCGCGGGCCAAGAGCCGGGCGCGGGCCAAGAGCCGGGCGCGGCTCACAGTCTGGGTGCACCCCGAAGCCCGAACACAATCCGAACGCAACCCGGACACAACCCGGGCCCGAGCCCAGCCCGACTCAGCCCGGACGCGCCCCCGGCCGCTTCCGCCTCCGCAGTCCCGCCGCCCGCAGCAGCCGCACCACGTCCCGGCTCCGCACCTCCACCGCGCCCAGCCGCACCGCGTCCGCGTACGAGGACGCCGCCACGTCGTAGTGGTCGCCGTCGAAGGCCCGCCCGGGCAGGCCCATGCGGGCGGCGAACGCGTGCAGTTCGTCGAAGCTGACGTCGCTCACGAGGTGCGACCACATGCGGCCGTGTCCCGGCCACTGCGGCGGGTCGATGTAGAGGGTCACGCGATCGCCTTCGACTCTCCGATCCGTACGTTCCGGCCTGGCCCGTACGTTCCTTCCGGCCCTATCCCTATGTGCGGACTTGATCCACACGTACCGGCCTGATCCACACGCGCCGGCCGGATCCGTACGCGCCGACCTGGTCCGTACACGCCGACCTGATCCGTACGTTCCGACCCCGTCCGTACGTTCCAGCCGCCGCCTGCCGTCCCGGTCGCCGTCAGCCGCGCAGGGCCGACGCCAGCCGGCCGACGGGGGCCACGATCACCGCCTGCTTCGTGCAGGCCCAGTGCGGGTCCGGCCCCAGCTCCGGTTCGACCTCCAGGGCGTGCGGGTCGCCCGAGCCCGTGCAGACCGGGCACAGCGGCCAGCGGCCGTGCCGCTCCAGCAGGGCGTCCTGGACGTCCTGGGCGATCAGCCCGGCGACGAAGGCCACGCCCTCCGGCCACTGCTCGACCCACCACCGCCGGCCGGCCACCGCGTCCTCCACCAGCGAGACCACGTCCGGGTCGGCCACGCCCCCGGCGGTCAGGTCGTCGAGGACGAGCGCCCGGGCCGCGTGCAGTGCTTGTTCGAGCTCCATTGCCCCATTGTCCGGGACGCGGATGGTTGACGGCACATCCGGCTGAAAATACCTTTCACCGGGTGAGCAGCGATCCGAAGGAAATCGCCGAACGCCGTCTCCCACCACTGCGCAGGCCCATCGCTCCGCCCGCTCCCGGCGCGCTCGCCGCCAAGGCCCGTACGCTCGCGCCGACCATGACGCGCTCCATGCGGCGCGTCGCCGACGCCCTCGTCGCCGACCCGGAGGGCTCCGCTGCCCTGACCGTCACCGGACTCGCCCAGCGCACCGGCACCAGCGAGGCCACCGTCGTCCGCACGGCCCGCGTGCTCGGCTACCCCGGCTACCGTCAGCTGCGCCTCGCGCTCGCCGCGCTGGCCGCGGAACGGGCGGCGGGCCGGGCGCCGGCCGTCACGGCGGACATCGCCGTCGACGATCCGCTGCCGAGCGTGGTCGCCAAGCTCGCGCACGACGAGGCGCAGTGCCTGGCCGACACGGCGGCCGGGCTCGACACCGCCGCCCTGGAGGCGGCGGTGGCCGCGCTCGCCGCCGCCCGGCGCGTCGACGTCTACGGCATCGGCGCGTCCAACCTCGTCGGCCAGGACCTCGTCCAGAAGCTGCTGCGCATAGGCGTGATCGCGCACGCCCCCGCCGATCCCCACCTGGCCGTCACCAACGCCGTCCAGCTGCGCTCCGGCGACGTCGCCATCGCCATCACGCACTCCGGCCGGACGACCGACGTCATCGAACCCCTGCGGGCCGCCTTCGAGCACGGCGCCACCACCGTGGCCGTCACCGGCGACCCGGCCGGCGGCGTCGGCCAGTACGCCGACCACGTCCTCGCCACGTCCACGGCCCGCGAGAGCGAACTTCGCCCGGCGGCCATGTCCAGCCGGACCAGCCAGCTGCTGGTCGTCGACTGCCTGTTCATCGGCGTCGCGCAGCGGACGTACGAGCGGGCCGCGCCCGCCCTCTCCGCCTCCTACGAGGCACTCGCCCACCGCCACGCCGCGCGGCCCGACCCGCGCTGACCCGAGACCGAGCGAGGCCACCATGCCGTCGTCCACCTCCCTGGCCGCCCTCCGCGCCCAGCTCGCCCACCTCACCACGGAGGCGTTCCGCCCCGAGCTGGCGGACATCGACCGGCTGCCGACCCTGGACATCGCGACCGTCATGAACACCGACGACGCGACGGTCGCCACGGCCGTCGCCGGCCGGCTGCCCGCCATCGCCGCCGCCATCGACGCGACCGCCGAACGGATGGCGCGCGGCGGCCGGCTGGTCTACGCGGGCGCGGGCACGGCGGGCCGGCTCGGCGTGCTGGACGCCAGCGAGTGCCCGCCGACGTTCGCCACCGAGCCCGGCCGGGTGGTCGGCCTGGTCGCGGGCGGCCCGGAGGCGCTGGTGACGGCCGTCGAGGGCGCGGAGGACGACGCGGACGCCGCCGCGGCCGACCTCGCCGCGCTGGACCTCACCCCCGATGACACGGTCGTCGGCGTCTCCGCCTCCGGCCGCACCCCGTACGCCGTCGCCGCCGTCACCCGGGCCCGCGCGGCCGGCGCCCTCACCATCGGCCTCTCCTGCAACGAGGGCTCCCCACTCGGCGCCGCCGCCCACCACCCCATCGAAATCATCGTCGGCCCCGAACTCCTCACCGGCTCCACCCGCCTCAAGGCCGGCACCGCCCAGAAGCTGGTCCTCAACATGATCTCGACCATCACCATGATCCGCCTCGGCAAGACGTACGGGAACCTGATGGTCGACCTCCGCGCCTCCAACGCGAAGCTGCGGGCGCGGTCGCGGCATATCGTCGCGCTGGCGACGGGGGCGTCCGACGCGGAGATCGAGGCGGCGCTGACCGCCACGGGCGGAGAGGTGAAGCACGCGATTCTGGTGCTGCTGGGTGGGGTGGGGGCTGCTGAGGCGGGCCGGTTGCTGGCCGATGCCGGGGGGCATCTGCGGGTGGCGCTGGAGGCTGCGCGGGGGCGGTGAGGTGCCCCGGTCCCGCCCTTTCACCGTTTCCTGGGGGCTGCGCCCCCAGCCCCCCTGTTCGCGGCTTCGCCGCTCGTCCTCAAACTCCCCCAGAGGGGGGACCCCCAACGGGCTGAATTCAGCCCGTTGGGGGTCCCCCCTCTGGGGGAGTTTGAGGACAGCACGCGCAGCGCGCTTCGGGGGTGCGGGGGCCTGCCCCCGCAAGAAACGGTGAAAGGGAGGGACCGGGGCACCCCACCGTTACAAACGGCGCCCCCGCGTGGCACACATCCCCCATGCCCACCGAGCACCACCTCGCCACCACCCTCCTCCCCCTCCTCGGAGGCCCTGCCAACCTCCGCTCCCTCACCCACTGCATGACCCGCCTCCGCGCGGACGTAGCGGACCCCGCCCTCGTCCGGACGGCGGAGCTCCGGGCCACCCCCGGAGTCCTGGGGGTGGTCATGGACGGCACGGCCGTTCAGGTCGTCCTGGGCCCGGGGACGGTCACCCGAGTGGCCGCCGCCCTGGCGGAATCCACGCACACCACCACCCCCACCAAACAAGCCCTCCGCCGCGTAGCCCGGATCTTCGTCCCCCTCATCCCCGCCCTGATCGGCTGCGGCATCATCGCCGGCCTCGCCGGCCTGCTCGCCAATCTCCAGTGGGCGCCCGCGCTCGTGCCGGCGCTGAACGCCGTCGCGTCCGGGTTCATGTCGCTGATCGGCGTCTTCGTCGGGTACCAGACGGCGAAGGAGTTCGGCGGGACGCCGGTCCTCGGTGGAGCCGTCGCGGCCGTCGCCGTCTGGCCCGGGGTAGGGCAAGTGGACGCGTTCGGGCGGGGGTTGACGCCCGGGCAGGGCGGGGTGCTCGGGGCGCTGGCCGCGGCGTCGCTGGCCGTGGCCGTCGAGCGGACGTGCCGGCGCATCGTGCCCGAGGCGCTGGACGTCCTGGTCACCCCCACGCTCACCGTGCTGCTGCCGGGGCTGGCCACGCTGTACGGGCTGATGTGGGTGGCGGGCGAAGCGTCAAGCGCGGTGGGGCAGTTCGCGGACTGGCTGCTGTCGCACGGGGGTGCCCTGGCCGGGTTCGTGCTCGGCGGGCTATTCCTGCCGCTGGTGATGCTGGGGCTGCATCAGGCGCTGATCCCGGTCCACGCCACGTTGATCGCCGAGCGGGGCAGTACGGTCCTGCTGCCGATCCTCGCCATGGCGGGCGCGGGCCAGGTGGGGGCGGCGGTCGCCGTCTACCTGCGGCTGCCGCACGACGTCTCGGTGCGGCGGACGGTGCGTTCGGCCCTTCCGGCCGGGCTGCTGGGCGTCGGCGAGCCGCTGGTCTACGGGGTGTCGCTGCCGCTGGGGCGGCCCTTCGCGACGGCCTGTGTGGGGGGCGCCTTCGGCGGCGGATTCGTGGGGTTCATGGCGCAGGACGGGGGCGGCACGGTGGGCGCGACGGCGATCGGGCCGTCCGGCTGGGCGCTGTTCCCGCTGCTCAGAGGGGAGCAGGGGCCGGTCGAGGCGGTGGTGGTGTACGCGGCGGGGCTGTTGGTCGGGTACGCGGCCGGCTTCCTGGCCACGTACTTCTTCGGCTTTCCCCGGAAACGCCCGAGGGCGGCATCCCCGTGATGGGGATGCCGCCCTCGGTCCGTTGCCTTCAGGACTGGCGAGCCGGGTCGGCTCAGAAGTCCATCTCGCCACCGGGCATGCCGCCCGGAGCGGCCGCGGCGGCCTTCTCCGGCTTGTCGGCGATGACGGCCTCGGTGGTGAGGAAGAGCGCCGCGATGGAGGCGGCGTTCTGCAGGGCGGAACGGGTGACCTTCGCCGGGTCGATGATGCCCTCGGCGATCATGTCGACGTACTCACCGGTCGCGGCGTTGAGGCCGTGGCCGACGGTCAGGTTGCGGACCTTCTCCACGACGACGCCGCCCTCGAGACCACCGTTGACGGCGATCTGCTTGAGCGGAGCCTCCAGGGCCAGCTTGACGGCGTTGGCACCGGTGGCCTCGTCGCCCTCGAGCTCCAGCTTCTCGAACACCTGGGAGGCCTGGAGCAGGGCCACGCCACCACCGGCGACGATGCCCTCCTCGACAGCCGCCTTCGCGTTGCGAACGGCGTCCTCGATGCGGTGCTTGCGCTCCTTGAGCTCGACCTCGGTCGCGGCACCGGCCTTGATGACGGCCACGCCGCCGGCCAGCTTCGCGAGGCGCTCCTGCAGCTTCTCGCGGTCGTAGTCCGAGTCGCTGTTCTCGATCTCGGCGCGGATCTGGTTGACGCGGCCCTGGACCTGGTCGCTGTCACCGGCACCGTCGACGATGGTCGTCTCGTCCTTGGTGATGACGACCTTGCGGGCGCGGCCGAGCAGGTCGAGACCGGCGTTCTCCAGCTTGAGGCCGACCTCCTCGGAGATGACCGTGCCACCGGTGAGGATGGCGATGTCGCCGAGCATGGCCTTGCGGCGGTCGCCGAAGCCCGGGGCCTTGACGGCGACGGACTTGAAGGTGCCGCGGATCTTGTTGACGACCAGGGTCGACAGGGCCTCGCCCTCGACGTCCTCGGCGATGATCAGCAGCGGCTTGCCGGACTGCATGACCTTCTCGAGGAGCGGCAGCAGGTCCTTGACCGAGCTGATCTTCGAGTTGACGATCAGGATGTACGGGTCGTCGAGGGACGCCTCCATACGCTCCATGTCGGTGGCGAAGTACGCCGAGATGTAGCCCTTGTCGAAGCGCATACCCTCGGTGAGCTCCAGCTCCAGACCGAAGGTCTGGGACTCCTCGACGGTGATGACGCCTTCCTTGCCGACCTTGTCCATCGCCTCGGCGATGAGCTCGCCGATCTGCGTGTCGGCGGCGGAGATGGAGGCGGTGGAAGCGATCTGCTCCTTGGTCTCCACGTCCTTCGCCTGCTCCAGGAGGGCGGCGGAGACGGCCTCGACGGCCTTCTCGATACCGCGCTTCAGGGCCATGGGGTTGGCACCGGCGGCCACGTTGCGCAGACCCTCGCGGACCAGCGCCTGGGCGAGGACGGTCGCGGTCGTCGTGCCGTCACCGGCGACGTCGTCCGTCTTCTTCGCGACCTCCTTGACCAGCTCGGCGCCGATCTTCTCGTACGGGTCCTCCAGCTCGATCTCCTTGGCGATGGAGACACCATCGTTGGTGATCGTGGGGGCGCCCCACTTCTTCTCAAGGACGACGTTGCGGCCCTTGGGGCCGAGGGTGACCTTGACGGCGTCGGCGAGCTGGTTCATACCGCGCTCAAGGCCGCGCCGCGCCTCCTCGTCGAACGCGATGATCTTGGCCATGTGAAGTGGTCCTCCCGGACTGGGGGTGGATTGCTCCGGACCGCGCAGGCGCCCGCGACGGACGGCCCACACGCTCGGCGGTTCCTTGCCCCGCCGGGCTCGTGGACCTCACCGACGGTCCAAGTCTGTCACTCTCACTCGGAGAGTGCTAAGCCAATGATTAGCACTCGGCACCTCCGAGTGCAAGCGTCCCTCCGAAGACCGGGGTCATCCCGGACGCCGTCCCGGAGGGCTTTCGGGGCTCGTTTCGAACGGAACCCGCAGCCGCCTCCGGGACATCCCGGAGGCGCCCCGGAGACCCTTCCCACCGGGAGGCCGGCGCACTCCCCCGCATCGCCGGCCGGCCGGACGGACGGCCGAACAGACGGACGAGCAGGGCGGACGGGACGGGCAGAGCAGGTGAACGGGCAGGACAGGCGGGCGGGAAGGGCCGCGGAGGGCATGGCGAAGGGGTCCGCACCTGCCGGTGCGGACCCCTTCGGCAGACTGAGCGATCGGTGGTCGATGCGCCGCGGTCAGGCGGTCACCTTCACCATGTCGGCCTGAGGTCCCTTCTGGCCCTGCGAGATCTCGAACTCGACTCGCTGCCCCTCTTCCAGGGTGCGGTAGCCGTCCATCTGAATCGCGCTGTAGTGGACGAAAACATCCGCACCACCGTCGACCGCGATGAAGCCGTACCCCTTCTCCGCGTTGAACCACTTGACGGTGCCCTGAGCCATGCCTAACTCCCCTATTACTGGCCCTTGCGCAGGACCGCACTTCGCGGACCCGGGTCAGACCTCACCCCTTGTGACACCGAGGGGTGTGCGCCGGAACGCGTCGACCGCGGCTGAATGTATCTGCACGGATGCCGTCTGCAACAGGTCAGACGGACGAGAAATACCGGCATCGCCGAGCGGCGATTTACGCCCAACAGGGGATGTTCCAGGGCAAGTCGGGCCGGACATACGCCAGCCAACCCGACAATTCGCGCGCGTAATTCCTGCGCAACTTGACGGGTTCTCATATGCGTTCGGCTCTGACACCGGAGGGGGAACGTCCCAACTGTATCGCGGTTCAACAGACGGAATTGCCCCGTCCGCTTAGCGGCCGGGGCAATTCGTGGTTCGGGTGCGGCTGTTGTTGCCGGGTGAGGCTCTGGTTGCCGGTGTGGCGCTCGTTGCCGGATGCGGCGTTCATCGTCCGGCGCGGCGCTCGTTGCCGTCGAACGCCCGGCGCCACGGGGCTCAGACGCTCGGCGCCGCAGGCGCTCAGCCGCCCGCCACCGCCGGGATGATCGACACGCCCGCGCCGTCCGGGGTCGCCGCGGCGAGGCCACCCTCGAAGCGGACGTCGTCGTCGTTGACGTACACGTTGACGAAGCGGCGCAGTTTGCCGGCGTCGTCGAGGAGCCGGGCGGCGATGCCCGGGTGGTTCTTCTCCAGGTCGGCGATCACCTCGGAGAGGGTGGCTCCCTGGGCGGGGACCTCGGCTCGGTCGCCGGTGTAGGTGCGGAGGATGGTGGGGATGCGGACGGTGACGCTCATGGGGTGGCCTTTCTTGTGAGTGGTGTGGCGCGTGTGAGTGTGGGGTGCCCCCCTCTACCCCAGCCCCGCCTCCCGGAAAGCCCCCAGGCTCGGCCTGATCGTCACCGAAGGCCCCGCCGCCACCGCGTCCAGCGTCTTCAGCCCGTCCCCCGTGTTCAGCACCACGGTCGTCAGCGAGGGATCCAGCACCCCCGCCTTCAGCAGCTTTCGCGTGACGCCCACCGTCACGCCGCCCGCCGTCTCGGCGAAGATCCCCTCCGTGCGGGCGAGCAGCCGGATCGCGTCCACGATCTCCGGGTCCGTGACGTCCTCGACCGCGCCGCCCGTACACCGGGCGATGTCGAGCACGTACGGCCCGTCGGCCGGGTTGCCGATGGCCAGGGACTTCGCGATCGTGTCGGGCTTGACCGGGCGGACCACGTCCTGGCCGTCCTTGAAGGCGCGGGAGACCGGGGAGCAGCCCTCGGCCTGGGCGCCGAAGATGCGGTAGGGGCGGTCTTCCACCAGCCCGAGGGTGATCAGTTCCCGCAGCCCCTTGTCGATCTTCGTGAGCTGGGAGCCGGAGGCGATGGGAATGACGAGCTGGTCGGGCAGCCGCCACCCCAGCTGTTCGCAGATCTCGTAGGCGAGCGTCTTGGAGCCCTCGCCGTAGTACGGGCGGAGGTTGACGTTGACGAACCCCCAGCCCTCGCCCAGCGGGTCGCCGATGAGCTCGGAGCAGAAGCGGTTGACGTCGTCGTACGTGCCCTCGATGCCGACGAGGTCACCGCCGTAGACGGCGGCCATGACGACCTTGCCGGCCTCCAGGTCGTGCGGGATGAAGACGCAGGACCGGAGTCCGGCGCGGGCGGCCGCCGCGCCCACCGCGCCGGCCAGGTTGCCGGTCGACGAGCAGGACAGCGTGGTGAAGCCGAAGGCGCGCGCCGCCTCCACCGCGACCGCGACGACGCGGTCCTTGAAGGAGTGGGTGGGGTTGCCGGAGTCGTCCTTGACGTGCAGCTCACCCGTCACGCCCAGCTCACGCGCCAGGTTGTCGGCGCGGACGAGCTGGGTGAAGCCGGGCCGGAGGTTGGGCCGGGAGGCGACGTCGGCGGGGACGGGCAGCAGCGGCGCGTACCGCCAGATGTTCGCGGGTCCGGACTCGATGCGCCGCCGCAGGCCCTCCGGGTCGCCGAGCGGCAGCTCGTAGGCGACCTCCAGCGGGCCGAAGCAGGAGGCGCAGGCGAAGACCGGCCCGAGGGGGACGCGCTCGCCGCACTCGCGGCAGGACAGCGCGACGGCGGGACCAAAGGAAGCGGTGGCGGAAGTGACGCTTTCGACGGCTTGCACAGCCATGGAGGCGAGGCCCTTTCTCCTCATCTTCCCCGTGGCGAACCTCGCCACGAGACGGAATTGGCACCTTCCCCGCCGGGAGCCTCACTAGGAGACCGGCTGGAGGGTTGCCGGGGCTTCAACGGGCCGTGTCCCTCTGCCCCTCTGGATGAGCGGTATGGCACTGGGCGCGGCCCAGGCGTTTGTGCACGCGGCACCCCCGACATACGAGCGTGCTCCGCGTTGTTCAAGACTGTATCTGAAGGTGCGGCGCGGCGAGAGGGCCGTTTCGCACCGCGAGACAGATCACCACACCGTTCACAAGCGAGGAGTCGTTCACGTGCTGGAAGAGGTGGAGCGCTGGCTGTCCCGGCGGTCCTGGACCGCGGCAGACCGCCCGCTCGACCGGCTGCTCGCCGCGAAGCGCGCGTCGGGCACCACGGTCAGCGTCGTCCTGCCCGCGCTGAACGAGGAGGCCACGGTCGGCGACATCGCCGCGGCGATCCGCCGCGACCTCATGACGGACGAGGTGCCGCTCGTCGACGAGCTGGTGGTCCTCGACTCCGGCTCGACGGACGGCACGGCCCGGGTCGCCGCGGCGGCCGGGGCCCGGGTCGTGCACCGGGACGACGTGCTCCCCGGGCTGCCCACCGTCCCCGGCAAGGGCGAGGTGCTGTGGCGGTCCCTGCTGGTGACCTCCGGCGACGTCGTCTGCTTCGTCGACGCCGACCTGCGCGACTTCTCGTCCGCCTTCGTCTCCGGGATCGTCGGCCCGCTGCTGACCGACCCGGACGTCGCCTTCGTCAAGGCGATGTACGACCGTCCGCTGGGCGAGGCGGCGGGCCAGGGCGGCCGGGTGACGGAGCTGGTGGCCCGCCCGCTGCTCAATCTGCACTGGCCGCGGCTGGCCGGTTTCGTGCAGCCGCTGGGCGGCGAGTACGCGGCCCGGCGCTCGCTGCTGGAGCGGCTGCCGTTCCCCGTCGGCTACGGCGTGGAGCTCGGCCTGCTCGTCGACGCGCTGCACACGGTGGGCCTGGACGCGCTGGCCCAGGTCGACGTCGGGGTGCGCAAGCACCGCCACCAGGACGGACGGGCGCTGGGCCGGATGGCCGCCGCCATCTACCGCACCGCCCAGTCGCGGCTGGGCCGCGAACCGCTGGTGCGCCCGGAGCTGACCCAGTTCGAGCGCACGCCGGAGGGTTTCGTTCCGCGGACGTACCCGGTGGACACCGAGGAACGCCCGCCGATGACGCGGATCCCCGAGTACGCGCGGCACCGCGCGGCGTAGACGCGGGAACGGGCAAGAGGGGGAGGCGTACGTTTGAGCGGATGGCGGCGTGGCAAGGCTCGCGTCATGGTCGCTGAGCACGTGCAGAACGCCCCCATCGTCGTGGCCTCCAACCGCGGCCCGGTCTCCTACCGGGTCGCCGAGGACGGCTCCCTGACCTCCGGCCGGGGCGGCGGTGGCCTGGTCTCCGGGCTCAGCGCCATCGGTACGGACTCCGGCGCGGTGTGGGTCTGCGCCGCGCTCGGCGAGGGCGACCGGCTCGCCGCCCGCCGCGCGGGCCGCCGGCTCGACCCGGCCGACACCGGCGGGTACGGCGTACGGATGCTCGACGTCCCGGCCGAGACCTTCGCCGCCGCGTACAACGGCATCGCCAACTCGGTGCTGTGGTTCGTCCACCACCTGCTCTACCAGACGCCGCTGGAGCCCGTCTTCGACGCCGGGTTCCGCGAGCAGTGGGCCGCCTACGAGACGTACAACGCCGCCTTCGCGGACGCGCTCGCCGAGGAGGCCGCCGAGGGCGCGGTGGTGCTCGTGCAGGACTACCACCTGACGCTGGTCCCCGGCCTGCTCCGCGAGCGCCGCCCCGACCTGCGCATCGGTCACTTCTCCCACACCCCCTGGGCGCCGCCGGACTACTACCGGATGCTCCCCGACGACGTGGCCGCGCAGGTGCTGCGCGGCATCCTGGGCGGCGACCGCGCGGCGTTCCTCACCCGCCGCTGGGCCGACGCGTTCGCCGCCTGCTGCGCGGACGTCCTCGGCGCGGAGGTCGTCCGCGCGGACGACGGGACGGCGACGGCCGTGCGCCTCGACGGGCGGACGACCCTGCTCGGCGTCCACGGCCTCGGCGCGGACGCCGCCTTCCTGCGCGAGCGCGCCCACCGGCCGGACGTCGAGGAGCGGATGGCCGCGCTGCGCGAGCAGGTCGGGGCCGGCCGCCGGACGATCGTCCGCGTGGACCGCACCGAGCTGTCGAAGAACATCGTCCGCGGCCTGCACGCCTTCCGGCGGCTCCTGGAGGACCACCCGCAGTGGCACGAACGCGTCGTGCACATCGCGTTCGCGTACCCGTCCCGGCAGGACCTGACCGTCTACCGCGACTACACGGCGGAGGTCGAACGCGTCGCCGGGCGGATCAACGAGGACTTCGGGACGCCCGGCTGGCAGCCGGTCGCCCTGCACGTCAAGGACGACTTCGCGCGCTCCCTCGCGGCCTACCGGATGGCGGACGTCGCCCTGGTCAACCCGATCCGCGACGGGATGAACCTGGTCGCCAAGGAGGTGCCGGTCGTCTCCGACGACGGCTGCGCGCTGGTCCTCTCGCGGGAGGCGGGGGCCGCGGCGGAGCTGGGCGCGGACGCGATCGTCGTCAACCCGTACGACGTCGAAGCCACCGCCCGCGCCCTGCACGAGGCGCTGCTGATGGACCCGGGGCAGCGCGCGGACCGGTCGAAGCGGCTGGCCGCGGCGGCGACGGCGCTGCCGCCGGCGCGCTGGTTCGTCGAACAGCTGGACGCGCTGCGGGCGTTGTAGCGCGGGACGGCTGGGGGGCGGGCCCGGCGGCCAGGGGACGGAACCGGAGGTCAGGGGACGGGAGGGGCGTCGGGGCGTGTGGCGGGCTGCCGTGCGCGCCGGTGCGCTTCGGTCGCCCGACTGACGGGCGGTGCGGACGGGTAGTCATGGGGCATGTCGATCGCACCTCGTTGGGCGGCCGTTGCCGCCACGGCCGCCGTCCTCGCCGTGACCACCGCCGGTTGTTCGTCGGATTCCGGTGACGGGAAGTCGGACGCCAAGGCAGACAAGGGGGCCTCGGCCACCGGTACGGCCTCGCCCACCGGGCCCGACGCGGCCAAGGGGCCGTCCTCGTCCGCCGGATCCGGCGCGGATTCCGGCGACGGGTCGGTACCGGTCGGGCCGGGCCCCCAGTCCTCGTACACCGTGCAGAAGCAGCCCGCTCCCGGCACGTGCACCTACCGCTATACGACGGCCAAGGAGCCGCTGCCCGACCCCAAGTGCACCCCCGGGGCGACCAACCCCAAGGTCACCCCGGACACGCTGAAGACCACGATCTGCCGCGGCGGTTACACCAAGGGCATCAGGCCGCCCGTGAACATCACGAACCGCGAGAAGACCGCCAACGCCGCTTCCTACGGCTACAAGAAGTCGCTGCACGACGCCGAGTACGACCACCTCATCAGCCTCCAGCTCGGCGGCGACCCCAACGACCCGCGCAACCTGTGGGTCGAGCCGCCCTCCCCCGGCCACAAGGACGGGGCGGGCCCCAACAACCCCAAGGACGTCGTCGAGACGAAGCTGAAGAACGCGATCTGCTCGGGCAAGGCGGACCTGCGCAAGGCGCAGCAGGCCATCGCCCGGGACTGGACGACCGCGCTGGCGGCGGTCGGCGTCAAGGACGACGCGAAGGGGCGCCGGGAGGGGGCCGACGCGGACGGCGAGTGAGCGGGGCGGGGCGCGGGCGGGGACAGGGGCGGAGGGCAGGGGTGCAAGGGGACGAGACGGAGGCGTAACGGGACGGGAAGCGGTCGGGAAGGAGACGGGTAAGGGCGGTTACGGGGAGAGCCGGCGGACGCGTCAGCCTTTCGAAGCCCCGCCCGTCACCGCATCACCCGCCACTCAGCACCCCGTCACCGTGTCATCGCCTCACTCCGTCACTCCGTCACCCCGTCCGCCAACGCCTCCAGCAGCCCCACCACGCCCTTCGGACCGTCCACCACCAAGTCCGCCCGGTCGGCCAGTTCGGTGACCTCCGCGCTGCCGCTGCACACCAGGACGCCGGTCAGCCCGTCGGCGCGCAGCCGTTCCACCGCGTCGAAGGCGGCCAGGTCACCGAGGTCGTCCCCGGCGTAGAGGACGCAGTCGGCGCCGGTGGCGCGGACGTGGTCGGCGAGGGCGACGCCCTTGTCCATGCCCGGCGGGCGCAGCTCCAGCACCAGCCGCCCCGGCTCGACGATCAGCCCGTGGCGTGCGGCGAGTTCGGCCAGCGGCTCCTCCAACGCCTGGAAGGCTCCCTGGGGATCGGGCGCGCGGCGGGTGTGGACGGCGATGGCCCGGCCGCCCTTGTTCTCGATGGGCGCGGTCTCGACCCAGGTGCCGTGCCAGGCGCCGGACGCGTCGAGCACGCCGGGCAGTTCGGCCTGGACGGCGGCGATGCCCGGGTGCGGGGCCGGCGAGCGGACGGTGCCGGTGGCCGCGTCCCAGCGTTCGGCGCCGTAGTGGCCGAGCACCGCCAGGCGTTCGAGGCCCGGCACCCCGGCGAAGCCGCCGTAGCGGACGGCGACCCCGGCGGGCCGGCCGGTGATCACCGCCACCGACCCCAGGTGCGGCGCGAGCCGGGCGAGCGCGGGGACGGCCGCGGGGTGCGCCCGGGCGCGTTCGGGGTCGGGGACGATCTCGGCGAGCGTCCCGTCGAAGTCCAGCGCGACGATCGCGCGGCCGGGCCGGGCGAGGAGCGCGGCGAGGCCCTCGCGCCCGGCGGACGTCACGGGTTCCGGAAGGGGGTGGCTGCCCATGACGTCGACCCTACCCAGGCGCGCGCCGTCGAGTCGGGGGCTCGCGGATTTCGTGGGGCGGGGTTTCGGAGCGTGTTCGCGTGGGCCGGGAGGGACCGTCGCGTTTCCGCGCCCCAGCAAGGGAACACCGCGTCTCCGTCGCCGCCAGGGGCCACCGGGACGGGCACTCGCTCAGCGGCGGGCCCGCCGGGTCTCGCGCAGCCGGCGCAGCCGGTTGACCGTGACGGGGTCGTGGGCCAGGGCCCGGGGTCGTCCAGCAGGGCGTTGAGCAGCTGGTAGTAGCGGGTGGGCGTGATGCCGAGCCGTTCCCGCACGACCCGTTCCTTGGCGCCGGGGCCGGGCCACGACCGCCGTTCGAGGGCGAGCACGGCCAGGTCCCGCTCGGAGAGGGGCCTGTCTTCCATGCGGTCCAGCGTAGGCGACGGCGGGGAGGGCCAAGGCCCGGGAAGGACCCGGGCCCGGCAAGGATCCGGGCCCGGCAAGGATCCGGACCCCGCAACGATCCGGGCCGCCACCCCCGCCTCCGTGCCTAGCGGGCCACGCCGTACCTAGCGGGCCACGCCGTCCGTGGAGTCCGCCTCGCGCTGGATCTCGTCGAGGATGCCGGCCACGTCGGCGCCCTTCTGCACGACGCCGCCGATCTTCTCCTTGATGGTCTTGCTGACCTTGGCCCAGGAGGTCTTGTCGGCGGGGTAGAACTCGGCTTCCGGCAGCGGCTTCAGGAACGGCCGCAGCTTCTTCGACCGCCGCGAGTCGTCCTTGAACATCTGCTCGGAGGCGGACGTGGTCACCGGCAGCAGGTCGTACTTGCCGGTGAAGTCGAGCACGGTCTGCGTGCCGTAGAGGAAGTCCAGGAAGAGGCCGACCTCCTTGCGGGGGGCGGTCTTGAAGGCCATGACCCAGTCGGCGACACCCATCGTCGACTTGGCCTTGCCGTCGATGCCGGGCAGCGGCACCATCTCGTACTTGATCTGGGCCGCCTCCGCCTGCTGCATCAGGCTGGGGTGGCCGTGGAGCATGCCGACCTCGCCCTTGCAGAAGGCGTCGAAGAGGTCCTGGCGGTTGACACGGGCGGGGTTGTTGGGGCCCGTGAGCTCCTTGCCGACGAGTTCGTCCCGCAGCCACTCGAACGTCCGGACGTTGGCCTGCGAACGGATCGTGTAGCTGCCGTTCTTGTCGGTGTAGCCACCGCCGCCGCCCAGCATCCACAGCATGGTCTCGGCGGGCGCCTCCTCGGGGCCCAGCGGCAGCCCGAACGGGACCTTCACCCCGGCGGCCTTCAGCTTCGCGGCGGCGGTCTGGACCTCGGCCCAGCTCTCGGGGTGCTTGATGATCCCGGCCTTGCGGAACAGCGTCTCGTTGCAGAACAGCAGTCGGGTGGAGGAGACGAACGGCAGGCCGTACTGCGTCCGGTGCACCTCGCCCGCGCGGGCGATCGAGGCGATGAAGTCGGCCTGGGTGGATATGGAGAGCAGCTGGTCGGCGCTGTAGAGCTTGCCGGCCGCGGCGAAGTCGGCGTACGCGCCGATCTGCGCGATGTCCGGGGCGTTGCCCTGGGCGACCATGTCGGCGACCTTCTTGTCGACCTCGGTCCAGCTGTAGACCTCGACGTCGACCTTGACGCCCTTGTGGTCGCCCATGAAGGTCCGGGCGACCGAGTCCCAGTACTTCTTCGAGCTGTTCTCCGGCTTGCCGTCGCCGTACTCGGCGGCGACCAGGCGCAGCGTCTTCTTGCCGCCCCCGGGACCACTGCTCCCGCACGCCGAAAGTGCGGGCACCATCGCCGCCGTCGCGGCACCCGCCGCCGAGAGACTCAAGAACCGCCGCCGCTGCACTTGCTTTCCGCCCTTGTGATTGTGACCCGTGTGACCGTGCCGTGCCCGTGCGCGTGCCCCCGGCCGTGATGCGGACGGCCTGCCCGGTGGGGACCGCGGGAGCCGCAGGCTCCGCACGTTCTCCCGCGCCACCTTAAAGGCTCTTCGAACAAGGGCTCGCTCCGGCCTCGCCCTTCCCCCTCCCGGCGGCGGGCTGCTATCCACGGTGGGGCACGGACGGATCACTGATGGATCACTGATGGATCACTCACGGATCGCTCGTGGATCGCTCACGCAGACCGCAAGGAGCCCAGGTCATGGCCGTATCACCCCCCGAGTCCCGCTCCCGTACCGCTTCCGAACTCGCCACCCAGCCCGCCTGCTGGCGCCGGGCCGCGGACGCCGCCCCGGCCACGGCCGGGCTGCCCAGGCCCGGCGAGCGCGTCGCCGTCACCGGCTGCGGCACGTCCTGGTTCATGGCACAGGCGTACGCGGCCCTGCGCGAGGCGGCGGGCGAGGGCGAGACGGACGCGTTCGCGGCGTCCGAGTTCCCCACGGCGCGCCGCTACGACCGGGTGGTGGCGATCACCCGCTCCGGCACCACGACGGAGGTCCTGGACCTGCTCGCCGCCCTCCGCGGCACCACGCCGCTGCTGGCACTCACCGCCGACCCCGCCACGCCGGTGCGGGACGCGGCCGACGCGCTGGCGGTACTGGACTGGGCGGACGAGGAGTCCGTCGTCCAGACCCGGTTCGCGACGACGGCCCTGGCCCTGCTGCGGTCCGCTCTCCCGGGCGGTCCCGACGCCGTACGGCGGGCCGCCGACGAGGCGACCGCCGCCGTCACGGAGCCGCTGCCGGACGCGCTGCTCTCCGCGTCGCAGTGGACGTTCCTCGGGCGCGGCTGGGCGTACGGCGTGGCCCAGGAGGCGGCGCTGAAGATGCGCGAGGCGGCGGGGGCGTGGACGGAGTCGTATCCGGCCATGGAGTACCGGCACGGGCCGGTGGCCATCGCCGGGCCGGGGCGGGTGACGTGGGCTTTCGGGCCTGTTCCTGAGGGGCTGGAGGGGGCGGTCGGCGCGGCCGGCGGAACGTTCGTCCATACGCCGAGCGACCCGCTGGCCGAGCTTGTCCGAGCCCAACGGGTGGCGGTCGCGGTCGCGGAGGCGCGGGGCTTGGCCCCGGACCGGCCGCGGGGGCTGACGCGGAGCGTGGTGCTCGGCGTCTGAGGAGTGCCCCGGTCCCGCCCTTTCACCGTTTCTTGCGGGGGCAAGCCCCCGCACCCCCGAAGCGCGCTGCGCGCTGTCCTCAAACGCCGGACGGGCTGATTAATCAGCCCGTCCGGCGTTTGAGGACGAGCGGCGGAGCCGCGAAAAGGGGGTCTGGGGCGCAGCCCCAGGAATCGGCGAAGGGGTGGGACCGGGGCACAGCCCGCCGCAGGCGCACCCCCACGCACCCCACCCACCCCCGAACAGTGGACTAGACCTTTCCACCCCCACGCGCGAAACTGTCCCGGTGAAACATGTCATCGCCCTCGACGTGGGCGGCACCGGGATAAAAGCCGCCCTCATGGGCGCGGACACCACCCTCGTCCACGAAACCCTCCGCCCGACAGACCGCGACCAAGGCCCCGACGCCGTAGTCGCCCGCATCCTCGACCTCGCGGCGGAACTGCGCGACCAAGGCGAGAAGGAGTTCGGCGAACCGGCCGCAGCGGTCGGCGTGGCCATCCCGGGCGTCGTCGACACAGACACCGGCACCGCCGTCTACGCCGCCAACCTGGGCTGGCGCGACCTCCCCCTCCGCGACCTCCTGAGCCGCCGCCTGGGCGGCACCCCCGTGGCCCTCGGCCACGACGTCAGGACGGGCGGCCTCGCCGAGGGCCGCCTCGGCGCCGGCCGCGGCGCGGACCGCTTCCTCTTCGTCGCCCTCGGCACCGGCATCGCGGGAGCGATCGGCATCGAAGGCCGCGTCGAGGAGGGCGCGAACGGCTCGGCCGGCGAGATCGGCCACATCGCCGTGCGCCGCGGTCCGGACGCCCCGGAGTGCGGCTGCGGCGGCCGCGGCTGCCTGGAGACGCTCGCGTCGGCCGCCGCCGTGGGCCGCGCCTGGGCCGCGGCGAGCGGTGACCCGGCGGCCGACGCCGCCGCCTGCGCCCGCGCCGTCGAGGCCGGCGACGCCCGCGCGCGCCGCGTCTGGCAAGAGGCGGTGGACGCGCTCGCCGACGGCCTCGTCGTCGGGCTGACGCTGCTCGACCCCCGTACGCTGATCGTCGGCGGCGGGCTGGCCGAATCGGGCGAAACGCTGTTCGGCCCGCTGCGCGCCGCCGTCGCGGAGCGCCTCACCTTCCAGAAACTCCCCCTCATCGTCCCGGCGGCCCTCGGGGCCACCGCCGGCTGCCTGGGCGCGGGTCTGCTCGCCCGGGACCTGCTGGCCGCCCGGGCCTCCACGCCAGCCACAGCAGCCACGGAATCCACGGAGGTATCCGCCTGATGGTCGAACGAACGGTTCTCGACGGAGCCCGGGTCGTGCTGCCGACCGGGGTGGTGGAGCACGGCCGCGTCACCGTGGAAGGCACCCGCGTCGTCGCGGACGCCGCCGAGGAGACGCCGACCTGGGACCTGACCGGCCACTGGATCGTCCCCGGCTTCGTGGACATGCACGTCCACGGCGGCGGCGGGGCCTCCTTCTCCTCCGGCGACCCGGAGGAGGCCCTGACGGCCGTCCGCGCGCACCGCGCGCACGGCACGACGACGATGGTCGCCTCGACCGTCACCGGCGACCTGGCCGACCTCGCCCGGCAGGCGGCCGTCCTCGCGGAGCTCACCCAGCAGGGCGATCTGGCCGGCGTCCACTTCGAGGGCCCGTTCATCTCGCCGCACCGGTGCGGCGCCCACCAGCCGGAGCTGCTGCGCGACCCGGACCCGGCGGACGTCCGCAAGCTCGTCGACGCGGCGCACGGCACGGCCCGGATGATGACACTCGCCCCCGAGCTGCCCGGCGGCCTGGAGTCCGTCCGGATGCTCGCGGACCTGGGCGTCGTCGCGGCGGTCGGCCACACGGACTCCACGTACGAGGCGACGCTGGACGCCATCGACGCGGGCGCGACCGTCGCCACCCACCTCTTCAACGCCATGCCCACGCTGCTGCACCGCGCGCCCGGCCCGATCGCGGCGCTGCTGGAGGACGAGCGGGTCACCGTCGAGCTGATCAACGACGGGACGCATCTGCATCCGGCCGTCCTGGAGCTGGCGTTCGCCCGCGCGGGCGCCGACCGGGTCGCGTTCGTGACGGACGCGATGGGCGCGGCGGGCATGAGCGACGGCATGTACGCGCTCGGCCCGATGCGGGTGGAGGTCAAGGACGCGGTCGCGCGGATCGCGGACGGTCCGACGGCCGGTTCGATCGCCGGCTCGACCCTCACCCTGGACACGGCGTTCCGCCGCGCGGTGACCGTCGACCGGCTGCCGGTCGAGGACGCGGTCGCCGCCCTGTCCGCCAACCCGGCCCGGCTGCTGGGCGTCGCCGACTGCGTCGGCTCGCTGGAACCGGGCAAGGACGCCGACCTCGTCGTCCTCGACGGCGCGTTCGAACTCGTCGGCGTGATGCGCAAGGGCGAATGGCTGGTCCGACCCGAAGTGCGGTGATTCCTCCCCGGCTTGGGGAACGGCGGCAGGTCCGGGGACTGGGCCTGCCGCCGCTGTTTTGGCATGATCGCTCCCGCAATCGTGTCCCCGGGTCCCCGCGGACCGGTCCGAGAGAGGCGCCGATGATCCTCACGGTCACGCTCAACGCCGCGCTCGACCTGACCTATCGGGTCCCCCGGCTCCGTCCCCACACCTCGCACCGCGTCGCCGAGGCGGTCGAACGGCCGGGCGGCAAGGGCCTGAACGTCTCCCGGGTGCTCGCCCGGCTGGGCCACGACACCACCGTTACGGGCTTCGCGGGCGGCCCGACGGGCGAGACCCTCCGCGCCCTGCTCGCCGCGACCGCCGCGGACACGCCGGGAAGGCTAGTCGACGCCCTCGTCCCGATCACCGGCTCCACCCGCCGCACGGTCGGCGTCGTCGACGCGAGCACCGGCGACACCACCCAGCTCAACGAGACGGGCCCGGCGATCACCGCCGCCGAATGGGCGTCCTTCACCGCCCGCTACGCCCAACTCCTGGACGGCGCAAGGGCAGTGGCGCTCTGCGGCAGCCTCCCGCCGGGCGTCCCGGTGGGCGCTTACGCACAGCTGATCCGCCAGGCGCGCACCCGCGGCATCCCCGTCCTCCTGGACACCTCCGGGGAACCCCTGCGGCGCGGCGTCGCCGCCCGCCCCGACGTCGTCAAGCCGAACGCCGCCGAACTCGCCGCCCTCACCGGCTCCACCGACCCCATGCGCGCCGCCCTCGACGCCCGCCGCCGCGGCGCCCACGCCGTCGCCGCGTCCCTCGGCACCGACGGCATGCTCGCCATCACCCCCGACGGCACCTGGCGCGCCACCCCACCCGCCCGCCTCAAGGGCAACCCGACGGGCGCCGGTGACTCCGCCGTGGCCGGCCTGCTGTCGGCCTGGCTGGACGACCTCCCCTGGCCCGACCGCCTCCGCCGCGCGATCGCCGTCTCGGCGGCGACGGTACGGGCGCCGGTGGCCGGGGAGTTCGACGCGGAGGCTTACGAGGCGGCGCTGCCGCTGGTGAAGGTGGTGGCGGTGTGAGGGGGCTGCGGGGCGGGCGGCTTGGACAATCGGGCGCCCCGCGCGGGCGGCCGGTCCGGACGCACCGAAAGACCGGCCGGGGTGGCCGCCCGATCGCGATCGGGGACCGCGCGGACGTCGCACCGGCGGAGTCCCGCCGACCGCCGAGGCCCACCCGGCCGCGACCGGGGCCGCCGGTGAGCGTCCACCCCACCGGCCCGGGGCCGACGCCCGGAGCGGACACACGACACCCGGCCCCCGCCGCCGCAGGACGACGCACCCCCGCACCCTCGCACGGGAGTTGACCCGATGCCCCTGGCCCGTACCGCCGACCTCCTCGCCTCCGGCGCGGCCGTCGCCGCGTTCAACGTCATCACCGTCGAACACGCGGAGGCCATCGCGGCCGGCGCGGAGGCGGCCGGCCGCCCGGCCGTCCTCCAGATCTCCGAGAACGCCGTGAAGTTCCACGGCGGCGACCTCGCCCCGATCGCCGCCGCCACGGCGGCCGTGGCCCGCGCCTCGTCCGCTCCCCTGGCCCTGCACCTCGACCATGTCGAGTCCGTGGACCTCCTGCACGCCGCGAGCGCGCACGACTTCTCGTCGGTGATGTACGACGCGTCGGCGCTCCCCTACGCGGAGAACGTCAAGGCCACGGCGGAGGCGGCCCGTTGGGCGCACGCGCGCGGTCTCTGGCTGGAGGCCGAGCTCGGCCGCGTAGGCGGCAAACCGGGCGACGCCCATACGCCGGGAGTCCGTACCGATCCGTCGGAAGCGGCGGCGTTCGTCGCCGACACGGGCGTGGACGCGCTGGCGGTGGCGGTCGGCAGCACCCACGCGATGACGTCCCGCACGGCGTCCCTCGACCACCCGCTGATCGCCGCCCTGCGCGAATCCGTCCCCGTCCCGCTGGTACTGCACGGCTCGTCGGGCGTCCCGGACGACGAGCTCCGCCGCGCGGTCGCGGCGGGCATCCGCAAGGTGAACGTCGGCACGGCCCTCAACACGGCCTTCACCGGCGCCGTCCGCGCCTTCCTGGAGGCCCACCCGTCGACGGTGGACCCCCGCCGCTACCTCGCTCCCGCGCGGGAGGCGATGGCGGCGACGGTGGAGCGGTTCCTTGAAGTGCTGGCAGGGCCGCACCGCGCGGGAACGAGGTGACGAACGGCCGGAGCGGTGCGCACGCTCACCCAGGACGCCGTTCCGGCTCCTCGTACCGCTCCGACATGTGCGCTTCCAGTCGCCCTTGCCTGTGGACGACCCCGCGGGCCGTCCCTCAGCGGCGCCCCTCCTTGATGGCGTCGACCACGTCCTTCGCCTCCTTGAGGCTCGCGCCGGTGGCCTCGCGGTGGACTTTGATCGCCTGAATCGTCTTGCCCTCACGCACGAGTGCGCGGACCTCCGCGAGGTACGGGGCATCGGCATCCTGGATGCCGAGGTGCTCCAGGATCAGATCGAGTTTCCGCTCCACCCGGGCCAGCCGGTTCTCCAGGGCGTAATTGGGGCCGAGAATCATGCCTCGAAGCGTAGTCCCGTGGACCTGGCGCCCAACGAGCCTTTCCCACTAGCTCTTGGAGCGGGAGGGATGGATATTGCCTGCCGCCATGCGGCCCGACCGCCGGCCGTCGGTCACTCACGAGGCGAGCCGCCACATGCGGGTGCTGGTGCCCCATCGGCTGACGCGGTGCAGCCCGCGTGCGATGAGGGCGGCGGCCGCGCGGTCCGCCCGGGCGGGGTCGCGGGGCGGCCGGGTGGCCGCCGCCACCGGGCGTTCCGGCATCAGCAGCGCCGCGTAACCCGTGAAGCGGCGGGCGCCGCAGTCGCGGCAGCGCTCCTCGCCGACGCCGCGCTCCCAGCCGGAGCGGTGCCCGCAGTGCCGCATCAAACGTCCGACGGATCGCATCAGTTGCTCCTCCCCATCGCGGACGCGGCGTGCGCCACGATCCAGTGTGTGTACGCGGCGGCGGTGGCGTCGCCGCCTCCGGCCACCCTTCTGACCGTTTCGAGCGCGGCGCACTCGTCGCAGCCGGTCTGGTACGGACGCAGCCCGGCCGCCTGCCGCTCCTCGCGGGTCGCGAGGCGGAGGGCGTCGGGCGGGGCGGCCCACGACTCGCCCGCGCTGTCCAGGTTCCGTACGTGGACGAGACCGTCGACGGCCTCCGCTACCTGCGCCAGTCGGCCGCTGCGGACGTCCACCACGTAGCTGCCTGCTCTGTATGTCACTGCTCGCACCCCCGGAAGTGGCTTGAATCGCCCCCCACGGCCACTGTGGAGTTCCGAAGTGCTTTATTGCAACGTTTCGCTTTAGTGTTACCACTAAGGGATTAATCGGCGTACGCATGCTGACGGTTGCCGTAGAGTCGCCCCGCGAAACGAGGGGGTGATCAGTTGTCGGACGCCATGCCCACCGTGATGCGTCGGCGGCTCGGGGCGGAGCTGCGAACCCTGCGGATCCGGGCCGGATTGAGCCTTGCGCAGGCCGCCAAGCTGCTCGGCACCTCATCGCCGAGCCTGAGCAAGATTGAGAACGGCAAGCTGCGGAGCCCCCTCGATAGATTCTTCGTCGTGTACGGCTTCCACGACGAAGTACGGATCGCCGAGATCCGAAGGCTCGCGAAGCTCGCCGAGACCAACCGCCGACGGGGCCTGTTCACTCAATACAGTGATGTCATCGACGACTCGACCGCCGACCTCATCGAGCTCGAAGAGCTGGCGAGCCAAGCGGACACCTACGCGGCACTGGCCATTCCGGACCTGTTGCAGACCGCGGACTACGCCTTGGCGGTCATCGAGGCCGGCCGCGCGTGGAACACCAGCCGCCAGGTGAGGACCGTCGCCGAACTCCGCATCAAACGCCAACAGGCCCTGCACAGCCGCCGGCTCGACGACCAACCTGTTTCGCCGCTCATGATGCGCTGCGTTCTCGACGAGGCGTGCCTGAGACGCCCGGCAGGACCGCCCGAAGTGCTCGCAGAACAACTCAAGCACCTGCTGGACGTCTCACAGATGCCGAACGTGGAGGTACGAGTCGTCCCGTTCGCCACCGGCGCGCACACCAGCCTCAGCGGCGCGTACACCGTCTTCCACTTCGACGAGGGCGAGCCGGTCGTAGCGATCGAGCCGCTGACGACGTCCTTCTGCCTGGACGAGGACGCCCACACCGTCCGTTACGACACGGCGTTCAACCAACTCCGCGAGCAGGCCCTCGACATGGCCGCCTCCCGCGACTTCATCACCCGCCTGCTCAAAGACGTTTGATCCACAACACGCGAGCACCCCGACATCCCGGCGCCGAAACGGCGGCCGCCGGGACGGCAGGCTATGACTTCGACTTGTACCAACCCGGCAGGATCTTCACCCGGGCCACATTGATGTTGCACTGCGACTCGCACGACAGCTTGATGTCGGCCTTGCCGCCCTCAAGCTGGATGTAGTTGAAGGTGTGCGACCAGCCGTCCCCCGGCCACTTCTTCCAGTCGACCGTGCTGCTCAGCTTTTCGCCGTTGACCCAGAGCGAGCCGGTCGCCGCCCCGTTCTGCGCGCCGTAGTCCACCCACACCGTGTACTTGCCGGCGTCCGTGACGGGCACGTCCTTCCACTCGATGGAAGACCCCTGCTTCATGGTGACGTAGACGCCGCCCTCCGTGGGCGCACCCTTCACGTCCTTCGCCGTGGACGCTCCACCAGCCAGCTGCAGGGTCGCCGCGTCCCGGTTCATGTCCTTGACGGGCTTGGCGGAAGGCTTCGAATCGTCCTTCTTGCCGTCCTTCTTATCCGTCTTCTCGGACGGCTTGTCCGACGGCGTCTGCTGCGCCGAGTTGTTCTTGCCGTCGTCCCCGTCGCCCTGGTTCGCGTACACCGCCGCGCCGATGCCGCCGGCGACCACGACCACCACGGCTATCGCGGCTATGAGCAGGCCGCGCCGCTTGGGGCGCTGCGGGCCCGGGGCGCCGGGCGGGGGGCCCGGCTGGCGGGGGCGCCGCCGGGGAGGGTCTCCGGGGCGGCGTAGTGCGGGGTGTGCTGTTGGGGGGCGGGCATGCCCGCGCCGTACGTGGCGCCGCCCTGCTGTGGCGTGTACTGGCGTGAGCCGACCGGCCGGACCTGGTTGTACGACGTACGGGGGACGCCGGGCTGCGGCGCGGACGCAGCCGCGTCGGCGCCCTGGTCGCCGCCCTCCGAGCGGTACAGGTAGCCGAACGGATCCTCGTCCTCCGGCTTACCGTTGCCGTTGTTACCGGCCGTCATCCCCTGTCACTCCCCACGTGATGTGCCGTCCGGCACCCACGTTCGTGTACCGGATCCGCGGCTGTCGAGGCCGGTTCGGCCACCACGGTCCGGCGGCGGTGCCGCATCGGCGCAGCCTACCCCGTGCGGCAAGGGGCACGCCCCTGCCACTTGGGCTACCGGCCGGTCAACCGGCCCGCCGGCCGGTCCGGGCGCGGGACCGCTTTTCGACGTACATCCGCTGGTCGGCGGAGCGCAGCACCTCGTCGGCGGACATCCCGCAGCCGGCCCAGCCGATGCCGAAACTCGCCCCCACCCGCACCGCCCGCCCGTCGACCCGGATGGGCGGGATGATCGCGTTGCGCAGCCGGACCGCCAGGTCCTCCGCGTCGGCGCGGCCGAGGCCGTCGGCGAGGACGACGAACTCGTCGCCGCCCATCCGGGCCACGGTGTCGCCGTCGCGGACGCCGCTGCTGAGCCGCCGGGCGACCTCGATCAGGACCGCGTCACCGGTGTGGTGCCCGAAGCGGTCGTTGATCGATTTGAAGCCGTCCAGGTCGCAGAAGAGGACGGCGAGGCCCTTCTCGCTCTCGTCGCTGTCCTCGTCGAGCGGGACGGTGTGCACGTGGTGGTCGCGGTGGTCGTAGCCGCCGGAGCCGGAGTAGGCCGCTCCGTAGTCGCCCGCCCCCGCTGGGTAGTCGGCCATGCCGTAGTCGCCGACGGCGTAGTCGCTCGGGCGGTAGCCGC
This sequence comes from Streptomyces sp. CA-181903, assembly GCF_050937075.1. Taxonomy (NCBI): domain Bacteria; kingdom Bacillati; phylum Actinomycetota; class Actinomycetes; order Kitasatosporales; family Streptomycetaceae; genus Streptomyces; species Streptomyces sp. CA-181903. The sequence continues at coordinate 4,374,698 of NZ_JBNJLY010000001.1, read as the reverse complement.
CGGCCGGCCGGTCGTCGGCGAGCGGGTCCGGGGCGCGGTCGTGCCCGTACGCGCCGTCGCCGCCCGGAATGCCGCCCGGGATGCTCTCCGGGCCGCCCGGTATCCCCAGCGGCTCGCCGAACGGGCCGCCGAAGGGGTCTCCGACGCCCACGACCTCGTCGAAGCCCTCCAGCCGCCCGAACGGGCCGTGGTCGGCCGTGGCGTGCGGATCGCCGCCGGGCGGGCGGGCGCACAGCCGGCTGCTGAGCCGGGCGCGCAGCTCGGCGCTGTTGGGGAGGCCGGTGAGGGAGTCGTGGCTGGCGCGGTGGGCGAGCTGGAGCTCGTGCCGCTTGCGGTCCTCGATGTCCTCGACGTGGGTGAGCAGGAAGCGCGGCCCGTCGGCGGCGTCGGCGACCACCGAGTTGCGCAGCGAGACCCAGACGAACGTGTCGTCCCGGCGGCGCAGCCGCAGCTCGGCCCGGCCGCCCTCGGCGGAGGTGCGCAGCAGGGTGCCGATGTCCTCGGGGTGGACGAGGTCGGAGAACGAGTAGCGGCGCATCTGGGAGGCCGAGCGGCCCAGCAGCCGGCAGAGGGCGTCGTTGGCGCGGTGCAGCCGCCCGTGCTGGTCGCCGCCGAGCTCGGCGATGGCCATGCCGCTGGGCGCGTACTCGAACGCCTGCCGGAAGCTCTCCTCGCTGGCGCGCAGCGCCTGCTGCTCGCGCTCCAGGCGGACGAGGGCGCGCTGCATGTTGGCGCGCAGCTTGGCGTTGCTGATCGCGATCGCGGACTGGAACGCGTACATCTGGAGCGCTTCCCGGCCCCAGGCGCCGGGGCGGCGGCCGTTGCGCGGCCGGTCGACGGAGATCACGCCGAGCAGATCGCCGCCGGCCGAGCCGGCCGAGTACATGGGCGCGAGGAGGCGGTCCATGGGGTGCCACTCGTCGGGGAAGCGCGGCGCGGGGCCGGTGGTGCGCCACTGCGGGACGTCGTCGTCGTCGAGGACCCAGCCCTCGGTGTACGGGATGAAGCGCAGCTCGCCCCAGCGCTCGCCCATGCTGAGCCGGCGTTCCCAGGACACCCGCGAACCGACCCGGCCGGACAGGAACGCCTCGGCACTCGCGCTCCCGGCGACGGCGGCGACCACGAGGTCACCGTCCGGGCGGACCAGGTTGACCGCCGCGAGCTCGTAGCCGAGCCCGTTCACCACGCCCTCCGCGACGGTCTGCAAGGTGTCCGCGAGGCTGCGGGCGGTGTTCAGATTCGCCACCGCCTGGTGAACCTGCCGCAGGGTCGTCAGACGCACATACGGCTCCGACTCGGTGTCCATAGCTCGCTCTCCCCCGAGACCTCGACAGCGACTCTCCAGATTTTCTTGTCGTCCGATTACACGGCCACTGAATCACAGGGAGCTGACAACTCGGTACACAGGGTCAACAAATAGGGCCTTCTGTGACTCATGTCACAGCGCGTAACGATGACCCTTACCTTGCATTCGCAGCCGCCCTCTATTTCGGTCCGCAAATAAGGCAGAGCCTGTCGCGTTTTTGCGGCACCCATTCCGGGGTTTCACGAAGAGATCGACGAGGTCAGAGGCGGTACGGACGGGAAGCGGAAACGATGCGAACAAGCGATCGAATGACGGGACGGAAAGGCGGCCGGAACGTTCTCGGGACTACGGAGGGCCTAGTCCCCATTACCAGGAGGGTCCTGGTCCCGCAGCCCGATGCAGCGGTTCGTCACGGGCGGCTAGCGTGCATCGTGTGTTGCAGACGACTTCGCCCACCGAGGCCCGCATACCGCATGCTGACGGTGTGACCGCCGAGGAATTCCGCGCCGCCCTCGCCCGCCTGGCGGCGGGCGTGGTCCTGGTGACCGCGCACGATCCCGACGACGGCCCCCGCGGCGAGGACGTCGGCATGACGGCGACGGCGTTCCTCTCCGTGTCCCTGGACCCACCCCTCGTGATGGTGAGCGTTCGCAACGACTCCCGGATGGAGGAGTTGCTCGCCCGGCAGCCCCTCTGGGCGGTCTCCCTGCTCGCCGAGAGCCAGCGCCAGGTCGCCGGACGGTTCGCGATGAAGGGACGGGTCAGCGACCGGCTCCTCTTCGAGGACCTCCCGCACGACCGCGGCGAGCTCTCCGGCTCCCCGCTCGTCCGGGGCGCCCTCGCGGTACTGGAGTGCCGGACGGAACAGCGGGTGGTCGCGGGCGACCACACCCTCTTCATCGGGCGCGTCCTCAAGGCGGCCGCCTCGACGACGGAGACCGGACCGCTGACGTACTTCAAGGGCCGGTACCGGCACCTGTCCTGAGCCCGTCCCGAGCGGGCGGCGGCCGGCCGGACGCCGGGGCCCGCACTACGTCTGGTCGCCGAACAAGTCGATGTTCAGGACGTTCCGCCCGACGCCGCCCTGCACGAAACCGACCGGCAGGTCGGCGCCCCCGCACTGGTTCGTGGGACCGGCGAAGGGAACGCCGAGCCGGTTGCCGGCCGTGGAGCCCTGGCTCGCGGCGGTGGCACCACGGGCGGACGTACCCTCGTCCCGCGCGGCGCAGCCGTTCCCCATGGCGGGCGACAGCAGGCCCCCGAGCCCCCCGGCCCGGGCCGGCGCGACGGCCACCGCCTGCACGGTTCCCAGCAAGGCGAGACATACGACGACGCGGACCGGACGGGTAACGGCACGAATGCGGACGTTCATACCCTGACCCAACTCCGCTTCCCCCGGTTCGGTCACGTGCGGCACACGCTCGTCCCCCGCGCCCGCGCACGGCACACACACGCGGGACGCCCGGCGACCCGGCGGATCCCTCAGTTCCAATCCCGCGCGGAGCGCCCCTTCTTCGTCTCCGCGCGCTGCTTCTTCTGCCGCAGCCGCCGCTCGTTGATGCCGCGCGGTATTCGCGTCGGCTTCCGCGGCTTCGGCGGCGGCGCGGTGGCCTCGGCCAGCAGCGCGGCCAGCCGGACGGCCGCCGCCTCCCGGTTGCGCCACTGCGAACGGTGCTCCGACGCCCGTACGGTCACGACCCCGCCCACCAGCCGGCCCGCGAGCCGCTCCAGGGCGCGCTCCTTCCACACGGCGGGCAGCGAGTCGGTGGCGGCGAGGTCGAAGCGCAGCTCCACCTGGCTGTCGCTGGTGTTGACGTGCTGCCCGCCCGGCCCGGAGGAGCGCGAGAAGCGCCAGACGAGCTCCGCCTCGGGCAGGCTGACGGAACCGCGGATGACGTAGGGACCGGACATGCCCCCATGGTCCCCCGTCCGGCCCGCCCGCGTCACCTCGTTATGCCCCGTTCCGCGCCGGGACCGCGTGCCGCCGCCTTCCGACCGACCATCAGAAATCAGTAAAGAAAGTAAAGCGGGATGGAACCCCGCCCCCCGTCGTCGGCGTTATCCCGGGTGACGGGACCGTGTGGCAGCAGCACGCGGTCCGCGAGTCGACGAGAAAGGGATCACCCCCATGCCTGTAAGCCTGTCCAAGGGCGGCAACGTCTCCCTCACCAAGGAGGCCCCGGGCCTGACCGCCGTCACCGTCGGCCTCGGCTGGGACGTCCGCACCACCACGGGCACGGACTTCGACCTCGACGCGAGCGCGATTGCGGTGAACCCCGGCGGCAAGGTCTACTCGGACGCCCACTTCGTCTTCTTCAACAACAAGCAGACGCCGGACCAGTCCATCGTGCACACCGGCGACAACACCACCGGCGCCGGCGAGGGCGACGACGAGCAGATCAACGTCAACCTGGCCGCCCTTCCGGCCGACGTCGACAAGATCGTCTTCCCGGTCTCCATCTACGACGCCACCACGCGCTCGCAGAACTTCGGCCAGGTGCGCAACGCCTACATCCGCATCATCAACCAGGCCGGCGGCGCCGAGATCGCCCGCTACGACCTGAGCGAGGACGCGGCCACCGAGACGGCCATGGTCTTCGGCGAGCTCTACCGCAACGGCGCCGAGTGGAAGTTCCGCGCCGTCGGCCAGGGCTACGCGTCCGGACTCCAGGGCATCGCCCAGGACTTCGGCGTCAACGTCTGACGTCCCACCCGCCGCTGAGCGGCCGTACGAAGCCCCCTCCGGCTCCCCTTCCGCCAGAGGGGCTTCGCGCTCCCTGGTGCGCCGAGGACAGCACGGGCGCGTCGGCCACCCATGGCCTCCGGACACCTGGTTCACCCACGAGGACGGCCGCCCGCGGCGCCGCCGACACCTGACCGCCCGGCACCGCCGGCGCCCGGCCGCCCGCACCCCGTACGGATGAAGAGCCTCCTTTTCGGGGGACGTCCGGGCCCCCGCGCGTCATCATCGGACGCGATGGCCGACAGCGAGGAACCCCAGGAGCCCGCCCCCGAGCCCGGTGACGACGACGCGGACGGGCATCGTCCGCACCCCGTCTGCCACTGGTGTCAGGGATCCGGCTTCGTCCCCCGCGTGCTCGCCCACAACCCCGGCCCCGACCCGTTCCGCGGCCCGGCCGAAACCGTGCACCGCACGGGTCAGTGCCGGCACTGCCGGGGGACGGGGTCGTACGACTCGGCCCTCGACCCGACGATCGGGCCCGAGGACCGGACGGGCGACGTGCCCTGGGGCGGGCGCTGACCGGCCGGCACGCACCATCGCGACAACCTGGCACGCACCACTTCGACAACAACACACGCACGCACCGCCACGAACCCACACCGCCGCCGGAGTGCGGACCGGGACGAATGCGGTGATCCTGGGTGGGTCAGGCATGCGTAAGGAGGACACCCATGTCCATGCTCGACAAGCTCAAGGGCCTGCTCAAGGGCCATGAGGACACCGCCCGGCAGGGGGTCGAGAAGGCCGGTGACGCCTTCGACGAACGGACCGGGAACAAGTACCAGAGCCAGGTCGACGCCGCCCAGCGGAAGATCGACGAGCAGCTCGGCAACCGGCCGCCCACCGACGGGCAGCCGTAAGGGCGCCCCCGGGCGGCCGGCCGTGGCGGTTCAGCGCCGCGGCCGGCCGCCCTCCGCGTCACCCCCGTGCGCCGGACGGGCCGACCAGGAACGGTCGGCCCGTCCGGCGCCGTGCGTGGACCGGTCCCGCTCCCGCGGCCACCGCTTCACCGACGCTTCACCACAGCCGGTCGATCTCCCCGGAATACAGACCTATCCGGCATCCCCGGAACGCCCCCGCCGCCCGCCGCGCCCGGGCGGAGAAGAATCCGGCCATGGTGACTTTGTCGAGTCCCGGACCGTCGCTCGGGAAGGGATCACCCGGTGTCCCACCGACGAGGACGGTGCCCTCCAGCGCCTCCCAGCCCGCGCTCTCGTAGAAGGGCCGCAGCGGCCGGTCGCAGGTGAACAGCCCGATGTCCGCCCCGTCCGCGGCGATCCACTCCCGCGCGGCGGCCACCAGCCGCCGCCCGTGCCCGCGGCCCCGCCGGGCCCGGTCGGTGACGACCGCGCTCAGCCCGGCGGCGCGGTAGCGCGCGCCCGCGTGCTCGATCTCCTTCGTCAGGACGTCCAGCGCCGCCGTCACCTCGCCCGCCGGTGAGACGAGGAGCATCGCGACCGGGCGCAGCGCCGGGTCGGGCGGTCCGCCGCCGGCCCACACCTGGGCGCGCAACGCGTCCGCCCGAACGGCCAACTCCGGCGGAACACACCCCTCCGCGTAGGTCCTGACCTGCACTCCGCCTCCTCGCTCCGGCCTGCCCGGGTGCCGCGCGGGGCGTCCTGACGACGCCGTCCGCGCCCAGGGGACGAATCCCCGCGAACTCGCCCCGAACTCCCCTGCCCCGGCACGACTTCACTACACGTCCCAGGCGTCACACACGCCACTACAGCCCCAACTCTTCCTTTCTTAAACCCGAAGCCCCAACTCCGACCGGAACTGACCCCTTTTAGATAACAGCAGATCACATCCTTGTTGCGCCCCTGTCAAAAACGGTCAGTTGCTGGCACGCTCTCCTCCATTCGCTCCTGCACCTCTCACCACCAGCGGGCCGCTCACACCTCGGGCAGCCCGCAACCCCCCTCAGAGGAGACAGAGTTGAGACTCACCGCCACCCCCCGCACCACCGCCCTGCGTGCCGCCGCCCTCGTCGCCTCCGCCGCGATGGTCGTCGTCGGCATGCAGACGGGCAGCGCGAGCGCCTCGGGTGACCGTGACAGCGGAGGGCTGCCGCTGGCACTCTCCGCGAGCCAGCGCACCGCCGCCCTCCAGGAGGCCCAGAGCGGCGCGTCGGCGACCGCCGCCAAGATCGGCCTGGGCGGCAAGGAGAAGCTGATCGTCCGCGACGTCGTCAAGGACGCCGACGGCACCGTCCACACGCGCTACGAGCGCACCTACGACGGACTGCCCGTGCTCGGCGGCGACTTGATCGTCCACGAGGGCAAGGGCGCGAAGGGCGGGCGGGCGGTCACCAAGGCGACCGACGCGACCATAGCCGTGCCCTCGACCAGCCCCTCCCTGGCCCCGGCCGAGGCGAAGAAGTCCGCGCTGAGCGCCGCCGCCGACCAGAAGACCGCCAAGCCGGCCGGCCAGGCGCCGCGCAAGGTCGTCTGGGCCGCGCAGGGCAAGCCGGTCCTGGCGTACGAGACCGTGGTCACGGGCGTACAGAAGGACGGCACCCCGAGCGAGCTGCACGTGATCACCGACGCGGCGTCCGGCAAGAAGCTGTACCAGTACGAGGCCATCGAGACCGGCACCGGTACCAGCACCTACAGCGGCACCGTCCCGCTGACCACCACCAAGTCGGGCTCGCAGTACCAGCTCATCGACGGCGCGCGCGGCGGCCACAAGACGTACGACCTCAACCAGGGGACGTCCGGCACCGGTTCGCTGTTCACCAACAGCACCGACACCTGGGGCGGCGGCCGGCAGACGGCCGGCGTCGACGCGCACTACGGCGCGGCCGTGACCTGGGACTTCTACAAGAACGTCTTCGGCCGCAACGGCATCCGCAACGACGGCAAGGCCGCTTACTCCCGCGTTCACTACGGCAACGGCTATGTCAACGCCTTCTGGTCCGACGCCTGCTTCTGCATGACCTACGGCGACGGCCAGAACAACAAGAACCCGCTCACCGCCCTCGACGTGGCGGCCCACGAGATGAGCCACGGCGTCACCGCCGCCACCGCCAAGCTCGTGTACAGCGGCGAGTCCGGCGGCCTCAACGAGGCGACGAGCGACATCTTCGGCACCGCCGTCGAGTTCTACGCCAACAACAAGACCGACGTGGGCGACTACCTCATCGGCGAGAAGATCAACATCAACGGCGACGGCAAGCCGCTGCGCTACATGGACAAGCCGAGCAGGGACGGCCGGTCCAAGGACAGCTGGTACTCCGGCATCGGCGGCGTGGACGTCCACTACTCGTCCGGCCCGGCCAACCACTTCTTCTACCTGCTCTCCGAGGGCAGCGGCAAGAAGACGATCAACGGTGTGAACTACGACAGCCCGACCGCCGACGGGTCCAAGGTCACCGGCATCGGCCGGGACAAGGCCCAGAAGATCTGGTACAAGGCGCTGACCACGCAGTTCACCTCGAACACCAACTACGCCAAGGCGCGTACCGGCACCCTGAACGCCGCCGCGTCGCTCTACGGCAACAACAGCGCGGAGTACAAGGCGGTGGCGGCGGCCTGGTCCGCCATCAACGTCAAGTAACCCGGCCCCTTCGCAGCGTCCCCCAGGGACCGCAGCCCGTGCCCCCGGCCGCCGCGCCGGGGGCACGGGCGTCGTGACACCATCGGGGACGTGATCGACCTCGGCTACTCGCTCTCCCGCCGCTTCCCGGACCCGCCGCAGACGGACTACCGCACCGCCGACGTCCGGGCCCTGCGGCACGACCTCTTCTGCGGCGACGTCTACCTCGCCGACACCAAGGAGGACCGGGAGCTGTCCACAGCCTGGGGATGGGTGCCGGTGCTGGACTTCGCCTGGGCGCTGTGCGACATCGTCGAGGAGCTGGACCGCGACCCGCGCGGCTCCCGGTCGGCCACGCCGCAGTACTCCGAGCTGGACTTCACCGAGTCCAGCGACCGCCTGCTCTTCGAGCGCCGCTTCGGCTGGGTGGAGGTCACCGCCGACTGGGTCCCCGCCGACGAGCCCCCGCTCGTCCTCGACCACCGGGCGCTCCGCCGCGAGGCCCGCGACTTCCTGCACGACCTGATCGCCGACCTCTCCGACCTGCACGACGGACTGGCGGACAACCCGGTCGTCTGGACGCTGCAGAGCCGCTTCCCGCGCGTGTGACGGCCGCCGGGGGCCCGACGACCGCCGGAGCCCCGGCGGCGACCGCCGGGGCTCTTGGGGCCCGGGTGACCCAAGAGGCGGCCCTCCCCCACAGCACCTAGGCTGATCCGAGAGCTTCTGCACCCCATGGCTGCGAGGTTCCGCGATGAGTCCCACATCCGAACCGACCTCCACCACCACCGCCACCGACCCCCGCCGCTGGTGGGGTCTGGTGTTCATCGGTCTCGCCCAGCTGATGGTCGTCCTCGACGCGACGATCGTGAACATCGCCCTGCCGTCCGCCCAGCGCGACCTGTCGATGTCGGACACCAACCGGCAGTGGGTGATCACCGCGTACACCCTGGCCTTCGGCGGACTGCTGCTGCTCGGCGGCCGGATCGCGGACCTGGTGGGCCGGAAGCGGACCTTCCTCGCCGGGCTGATCGGCTTCGCCGTCGCCTCGGCGCTGGGCGGTGCCGCGCGGACCGACTGGCAGCTCTTCGGCTCACGGGCGCTGCAGGGCGTGTTCGCCGCCCTGCTGGCGCCCTCCGCGCTCTCCCTGCTGACGACGACGTTCACCGACCCGCGCGAGCGCGGCAAGGCGTTCGGCGTGTACAGCGGCATCGCGGGCGCCGGCTCGGCCGTCGGGCTGCTGGCGGGCGGTCTGCTCACCGAGTACCTCGACTGGCGTTGGTGCATGTACGTCAACGCCCCGATCGCCCTCATCGCCTTCGCCGGCGGCCTGTGGTCCCTGCACGACCACCGCCCCGAGCGGCGCACCCGGCTGGACCTGCGCGGCGTCATCCTGGCCTGTACGGGCCTGGTCGCCGTCGTCTACGGGTGCAGCGAGGCCGAGCCGCGCGGCTGGGACAGCCCCCGGGTGCTCACCCTGCTCGTCGTCGGCGTCGCGCTGCTGGCGCTGTTCGGCTGGTGGCAGACCCGGGCCGGCAGCCCGCTGCTGCCGCCGCGCGTCGTCCGCGACCGCAACCGCGCGGGGGCGTTCCTGACGCTGGCCCTCGCCGTGATCGCCATGTTCGGGATGTTCCTGTACATGACGTACTACTTCCAGCTGGTCCTCGGCTACCGGCCGGTCCAGGCCGGCCTGGCGTTCCTGCCGATGTCCGCCACGATCATCATCACCAGCACCCAGATCGCGTCCCGGCTGCTGCACCGGCTGCCGCCGCGGCTGCTGATCACGCCGGGGACGCTGCTGGCGGCCGTCGCCCTGTTCCTGCTGACGTTCCTGCCGGTGAAGGCGGACTACGCGGTGCACGTCCTGCCGTCGACGATCCTGTTCGGCCTGGGCATGGGCCTGATCTTCGTGGCGGTGATGGACACCGCGACGAAGGGCGTCGACCCGAACGACTCGGGCGTCACCTCCGCCACCGTCAACACCTGCCAGCAGGTGGGCGGTTCGATCGGCACCGCGCTGCTCAACACCATCGCGACCTCCACCGCCGGCACGTACATCGCCGCGCACCTGAAGTCGGCGGCGGCCACCGGGCCGGTGACGCCGGCGGCGCGCTCGGCGATCGCCAAGGACGGGGTGGTGCACGGCTTCCACGTCGGGCTGGCCGTGGCCTCGGTGATCATGCTGGCCGCCTCGGCGGTGGCCTGGGTGGTGATCACGGCCCCGGCGCCGCGCCACGGCGACCGGACGCCGGAAGGCGAGGCCGGCGGGGCCCGGGCGGCACGGGAGCCGCGCCGGACCCGCCCGTAGGACCGCCGTCACGACACGACGAGCAGCTCCCGGCCCGTCGTGTTCAGCCGCTGCCCGCCGTCCTCCGTACAGACCACGATGTCCTCGATCCGCACCCCGAACCGGCCCGGCAGGTAGATCCCGGGCTCGATCGAGAAGCACATCCCCGGGACCAGCGTCAGGTGCTCGCCCTCGACCATGTACGGCGGCTCGTGCGTGGTGACGCCGATCCCGTGGCCCGTCCGGTGGACGAAGTACTCGCCGTACCCGTTGCGTGCGATCACCTGGCGGGCGGCCCGGTCGACGTCCTGGCAGGCGGCCCCCGGCCGGACCGCCTCGAACGCGGCCTGCTGCGCCTCCCGGACCAGGTCGTGGACCTTGCGCTCCTCGGCGCCCGGCTCCCCCACGTGCACCGTACGGGTGGTGTCGGAGCCGTAACCGTCCATCAGGCCGCCGAAGTCCATGACGACCATGTCGCCGTCCTGGATCGTCCGGTCCCCCGCCTCGTGGTGCGGATTGGCACCGTTGGGGCCCGAGCCGACGATGGTGAAGTCCACCTGCTGGTGGCCGTGCTCGCGCAGCAGCCGGTCCAGGTCGGCGGCCACCTCGCGCTCCCGCCGTCCGGCGAACGGCAGCCGGACGATCTCCTCGTACGTGGCGTCGGCCGCCGCGCCCGCCGCCGCGAGCCGCTTGACCTCGTACGCGTCCTTGACCGCGCGCAGCATGGGCAGCGCCTCGGTCAGCGCGGCGTGGGCGCCGCCGGGGCGCAGCCGCTGGAAGGCCAGCAGGTGCAGCGCCCAGGTGTTGTCGGACACTCCGTAGCGGCCCTGCGGTTCGAGGTGCCCGGCGAGCGCGTCGTAGGGGTTCTCGGCGTCCCGCCAGCCGGCGACGGTCAACGCCGGGGCGCCGGGCGCCTTTTCCGCGTCGGGCCGTTCCAGCTCGGGGACCAGCAGCAGCGGCCGGCGGCCCGGGGTCACCACCAGCGCGGTGAGGCGTTCGGTGACGGGCGGGTGGTAGCCGCAGAGCCAGGCCAGGTCGGGGCCGGGCGCGATGATCAGTCCGGCCATGCCGGCCTGGGCGGCGGAGCGGGCCGCGCGCTCCATCCGGGCCGCGTAGTGGTCCGGGTCCAGCGGGCCGGAGGACGCTTCCATCGACGTGATCGCCATGGGGGCAGCGTAATCCGGGTGGAGACGTTCGGCAGGTGATCTCTACCCCAGGGTTGAGACGTCTCTCCTCCGAGGGGAGGAGACGACCCCACCCCGGGACCGATTTTCCCCTGAATCCTCGAGTAATCGTTGGACCCGGATAAAGAGCGTCCCTAGCGTAGGGATGCCCGTTCGGACATCTGTACCCTCCGCCGGGCCGCGTCCGATCCTTGCACCACCCACTCAGTATCCACTCAGTGTTCTCGTAGATCCAAGCAATTCCAAGGGGGAGCTCCACACCATGTTCCGACGAGTCGGACGGTTCGCCGTCCATAGGCCCTGGCTCACGATCCTGGCCTGGATCGTGGCAGCCGTGGCCCTCGGTGTCCTGGCGCCGGGCCTGAAGTCCACCACGGACCAGGCGGAGTTCCTTCCGTCCCACTACGAGTCCGTGCAGGCGGGCAAGGTCCAGGAGAAGGCGTTCCCCCAGGACGAACAGGCGGCCGCCACAGGCGTCTTCAAGCGTGCCGACGGGGGAAGCTCACCGCCCAGGACAAGCGGGACGTGGCGAAGGTCGCCGCCGCCCTCCAGGACAAGCACTACAAGAAGATATCCAAGGTGACGACGGGGCCCGAAGCGGTCTCGCCCAATGGCGAGATAGCCCTGGCCAACATCTACTCCGGCGAGAAGAACTGGTCGGACGACACCGTCATGGAGTCGATCAAGTCGCTCCGCAAGGACGCCAAACCCCTGCTCAAGGACACCAAGTTGCAGCTGGGTGTCACCGGTCAGGCGGCGTCCAGCCTCGACTCCAAGGAGCAGTCCGGCGACACCGACGGCATGATCATGATGGCCACGCTGGTCCTCATCATCGTGCTGCTGCTGGTCATCTTCCGCAGCCCGCTCATCGCCATCCTGCCGGTCCTCATCATCCTGGTCGTCACCATGGTGGCCAACGGCCTCATCGGCACGGCGGCCGACGTCGGCGGGCTGAAGGCCGACGCCAGCGTCACCCCGATCCTCATCGTGGTGCTCTTCGGCGTGGGCACCGACTACATCCTCTTCCTGCTCTTCCGCTACCGCGAACTGCTGCGCAAGGGTGAGGAGCCCAAGGCGGCCCTGGCCGAGGCGGTCGCGCGCGTCGGCGAGACCATCGCCTCCGCCGCCGGCGCGGTCATCGCCTCGTTCCTGGCCCTGCTGCTGTCCACGATGGGCATGATGAAGGCCCTGGGCCCGTCCCTGGCGATCGCCGTCGCCGTGACCCTGATCGCCGCCCTGACGCTGGTCCCCGCCGTCTTCTCGCTGCTCGGCACCAAGGCGTTCTGGCCGTCCAAGGCGTGGAAGAAGACCCCGAAGAACCGCACCGCCAACGCGGTCGGCGGGCTGGTCTCCCGCCGCCCCGGCATCGTGGCGGCGCTGTCCACCGTGGTGCTCGCCGTCCTGGCGATCGGCGCCTTCGGCTTCAAGTCGCAGTGGGACATGGACAGCCAGCTGCCCGAGAAGCTGGAGTCCGTCCAGGCGATGAAGGACCTCCAGAAGGGCTTCTCCGCCGGCCAGGCCGACCCGGCCATGGTGTTCGTCAAGGCGAAGGACGGCGCGCGGCTCGACAAGGGCGAACTGGAGGCGTTCCGCGGCAAGCTCGCGGCCGTCAAGGGCGTGGCCACGGTCAGCCCGGCCCTCCCCAACAAGGACGGGTCCGTCGCCCAGTTCAGCGTGGTCACCAAGGCCAAGCCCAACCACGACGAGGCCATCAAGCTCGTCGGCGGCGATCTGCGCGACACCGCGCACGAGGCGGCCCCCAAGGGCAGCGAGGCCCTGGTCGGCGGCACCTCGGCGGTCCTCACCGACATCGAGAACGCCGTCCAGCACGACTACAAGGTCGTCTTCCCGGTCGCCGGCCTCGCGATCATGCTGATCCTGGGCCTGCTGCTGCGCAGCCTGGTCGCCCCGCTCTACCTGATGATCGCCGTCGCCCTCGGCTTCGGCGCCACCCTCGGCTCCACGGTCTGGCTCTTCCAGGACCTCAAGGGCGAGGACGGCATGCTGTTCATGCTGCCGATCATCATCTACCTCTTCGTGGTGGCGATCGGCACGGACTACAACATCCTCATGGTCGCCCGCCTCCGCGAGGAGGTCCGCAAGGGCGTGGCCCCACGCGACGCCATCCGCACCGCGGTCGCCCAGTCGGCCCCGACGGTCGCCTCCGCGGCGATCATCCTCGCCGGCACGTTCGGTGTGCTGCTGCTCGCCGAGAACTCCATGCTCCAGCAGATGGGCTTCGCGGTCGCCTTCGGCATCCTGCTCACCGCGTTCGTGATGGCCATGCTGCTGGTGCCTACGGTGACGTCGCTCCTCGGCCACAAGGCGTGGTGGCCGGGCCACCAGGACGCTCCGCGTCAGGCGGAGCCGGCCCCGTACGCCGGCACGGACTCGTACGAGGACCACGCCTCGTACTCCGGCCGGCGGTAGCCCGGCGGCGCCCCTGCTGCCTGCGGCGGTGGGGGCGCCCCAGACCCACCCTTTCACCGTTTCCTGGGGCTGCGCCCCAGACCCCCATGTCCTCAAACTCCCCCAGAGGGGGCACCCCCAACGGGCTGATTCAGCCCGTTGGGGGTGCCCCCTCTGGGGGAGTTTGAGGACAGCGCGCGCAGCGCGCTTCGGGGGTGCGGGGGCACAGCAAAGCCCGGGCCCCAAGCCCGGGCTCCACACACAAAGCCGCCTGTCGGATTCGAACCGACGACCCCCTGTTTACAAGACAGGTGCTCTGGCCAGCTGAGCTAAGGCGGCACGCGAACAAGCACGCGGCAAGCACGTGAGAAGCAGTCTAACCGCAGACAGCCCCACCGCTCCCCCCAATTTTTCGCGAAGCGACCTGCTGACAACGGCCCGCTCCCCGGGTACCGTCACCGCATCCCGTCCGAATTGGACTGGACCACTCAGCACCACTCCCTCTACTCGGATCGTCCGGCACGTTCCTGCCGGTGAAGGGACCCACCACCATGGCCACGGTCACGTACGACAAGGCGACCCGGATCTATCCGGGCTCCGACAAGCCCGCCGTCGACCAGCTCGACATCGAGATCGAGGACGGCGAATTCCTCGTCCTGGTCGGCCCGTCGGGCTGCGGGAAGTCCACCTCGCTGCGGATGCTCGCGGGGCTGGAGGACGTCGACGGCGGTGCCATCCGCATCGGCGACCGCGACGTCACCAATCTGCCGCCGAAGGACCGGGACATCGCCATGGTGTTCCAGAACTACGCGCTCTACCCGCACATGACCGTCGCCGACAACATGGGCTTCGCCCTGAAGATCGCGGGCGTGCCCAAGGCGGAGATCCGGCAGAAGGTCGAGGACGCGGCGCGCATCCTGGACCTCACGGAGTACCTGGGCCGCAAGCCGAAGGCGCTCTCGGGCGGCCAGCGGCAGCGGGTGGCGATGGGCCGGGCGATCGTCCGCGAGCCGCAGGTGTTCCTGATGGACGAGCCGCTGTCCAACCTGGACGCCAAGCTCCGCGTGCAGACCCGTACCCAGATCGCCGGCCTCCAGCGGCGCCTGGGCATCACCACCGTCTACGTCACCCACGACCAGGTCGAGGCCATGACCATGGGCGACCGGGTGGCGGTGCTCAAGGACGGGCTGCTCCAGCAGATCGACTCGCCGCGCAACATGTACGACCGCCCGGCCAACCTCTTCGTCGCCGGCTTCATCGGCTCCCCGGCCATGAACCTGGTCGAGGTGCCGATCACCGACGGTGGCGTCAAGTTCGGCAACAGCGTGGTGCCGGTCTCCCGGGAGGCGCTGGCCGCCGCGGCCGACCGCGGCGACCGGACGGTCACCGTCGGCGTCCGCCCCGAGCACTTCGACGTGGTCGAGCAGAACGGCGAGACGGCGCGGCTCCTGAGCAAGGAGGCCGCCGACGCCCCCGCCGGCCTGGCCGTCACGGTCAACGTGGTCGAGGAGCTGGGCGCCGACGGCTACGTGTACGGCACGGCGGAACTCGGCGGCGAGCAGAAGGACCTGGTGGTCCGCGTCAACGGCCGGCGGGTGCCGGAGAAGGGCTCGGCCCTGCACGTCGTCCCCCGCCCGGGTGAGCTGCACGTCTTCTCGACCTCGTCGGGCGAGCGGCTGAGCGATTGATTCACGCCGCCGTGCCGCCCCGGCGCGGGCGGCACGGCGGCCCTCACACCCCGTCAACCGGACGCGTCACCGATTTCGCGCCACCCGCCCCAGGTCCGGCCGCCCGGGCGTCAACCCTTCCCACCGAAGGGCCGAGGTAATGCCACCCGATCGGGTGACTAAATGTCGCGGTCTCATTACGCCTCGCTACCATCTGCGGCATGAACCAGGCCGCCCGCCGCATCGGCAGAACCCTCGCCCTCGTCCTCCCCGTCGTCATGGTGCTCTCCGGGACCCTCGCCGTCACCCGGGTCCCGTGGGCGGCGCCCAACGCCGAGTCCCAGGTGCTCACCGCCTCCTCGGACGCCGCCTCCAGCCAGGCCAGGGCCCGCGCCCCGCACGAGGTGCTGCGCGACAAGCTGCTCACGGAGCTCCAGGAGAAGAACCCCGGGGTGGCCCTGACCCACCTCCAGGCCGCCACCAACGGCCGCCCCTCGCTGGCCCGTTACTGCGTGGACATCGCCCGCGTCCTCGGCCAGGCCGCCGTCGCCAAGTACCACTCCGCGAAGAAGGCCCAGGCGTACTCGCGCCCGGTCTGCGACACGTCGTACGCCTCCGGGGTGGCCCAGGGCCACTGACGGCCCTCCCGCCCCCGGCGGCGGCCGGTCGCACCGCACCCCGCGGCACGGCATATCGTGCGGGGCATGACCGGCACGCACCCCGTCCCCACTCCCGCGCAAGCCGTGATCCTGGCCGGAGGCCAGGGGTCACGGCTTCGCCCTTACACCGACGACCGCCCCAAGCCGATGGTCGAGATCCCCGGCACCGGCATGCCGATCATCGGCCACCAGCTGGCGTGGCTCGCCGCCGAGGGCGTCACCGACGCCGTCGTCTCCTGCGGCCACCTCGCCGAGGTGCTCCAGGCGTGGCTCGCGTCGGCGGATCTCCCGCTGCGGGTGACGACGGTGGTGGAGAAGGAGCCGCTCGGCCGCGGCGGCGGCCTCCGGCACGCCGCCGCCTCGCTCCCCCACCCGGACCGGCCCTGGTACGCCACCAACGGGGACATCTGGACGCGGTTCTCGCTCCGCGAGATGGCCGCCTTCCACCACGAGCGGGACGCCACCGCGACCCTCGCCCTGGCCCGGCCCCGGATCCCCTGGGGCGCGGTGGAGACCGACGAGTTCGGGCACGTCCTGGACTTCATCGAGGCCCCGCCCTCGCCCTACCTGATCAACGCGGGCGTCTACGTCTTCTCCGCGGGCTTCGCCGGTCTGCTGCCCGAGCGCGGCGACCACGAGCGCACCACCTTCCCCCGCCTCGCCCGCGAACGGCGGCTGGCCGGCTACCCGTTGCCGCACGGAGCCTACTGGCGGGCCATCGACACGGCCAAGGACCTGACGGAGGCGGCCAGGGAACTCGCCGGCTGACGCCCACGTCACGCGCCGCGGCCCCGTACCCGCTCGGGTACGGGGCCGCGGCGCGCGGTACCGGTGTCAGCCCAGGAGGCCGCCGAGGGCGCCCCCGCCGCCCGTCGAGCCGCCGGACGACCCCGTGCCGCCCGACGACGTCCCGCCGCCGCCCGAACCGCCGGTGGTCGCGGCACCCGAGGGGCTGTGCGGCGCCGCCGGGGCGGCGGGACGCTGGTGGGGCGTCCGGGTCGCGGGGCGGGGACCACCGGTGCCGGCCTCCGCGTGGCCTGAAGTCGCCGCTCCGGTAGGCGTCTTGACCGATCCGGGGGCGGTCGGCTTCACGCTCGGCGACGGGGACTTCCGGCCCGTGGCGCTCGGCCGGGGCGTCCCCGGCGTCGCGGAGCCGTGCGCCCCGCCGCGCGGGGTGGAACCGGCCGACGGACGCTGCGGCAGCGGCGAGCCGGGCAGGTTGTTGACCGGCGGGGCGGACGGGCCCGGCGCCGGAGCCGGCCGCGAGGAGCGGACGGCGCCGCCGAGCATCGAACCGACCAGCAGGGAAAGGCCGATGAGCACCGTCGCCATGATCGTGCCGCGGCGCAGCACCCGCCGCCGCAGCTGCCCGATCCCGGCCCGGGGGCCGAGCCGCCGCCACGCCTCGCCGGCGAGCCGGCCGTCGACCGAGTACACCGGGGCGCCGGCGATCACCAGCGGGCTCCAGGCGGCCAGGTAGATGATGTCCGGCGCGTCGTAGGCCGGTACGGTCCGCCAGCTGACGGTGACCAGCAGGGTGGCCGAGAGCAGGACGCCGATGGCGGCGGCGAGGCGTTGCCAGAGGCCGAAGATGGTGAGGACGCCGACGATGATCTGGAGGAAGGCCACCGTCAGACCCGCGCCCACCGGGTGGGCCAGCGCCAGCTCCCGGAGGGGGCGGCGGCGGGCCAGGGGTGCAGGGAGGTCAGCCAGGTGACCATGGAGCCGCGCTTGCCGCCGTCGAAGTAGACGGGGTCGCAGAGCTTGCCCATGCCGGCGTAGACGGAGATCAGCCCGAGGAAGACGCGCAGCGGCAGCAGGACGACGCCCAGGTTCATCCGGCGCCCGGGGTAGTACGCGTGCAGCAGGGAGTCGCGGCCGTCGGCCCTGGAGTCGTCTTCCTCGTCCGGCCAGTCGTCCTCGGCCCCGTCGAACTCGCCATGACCGTACGGCTGTTCGTCGAACGCGCCACGGGCCGGACGGATACCGCTGAGCAGCGGCTCACCCGGCTCCAGGGGCCCGCGGGGGCCGATGACGGTGGTCGGGGCGTCGTCAACGCCGATCCGCGGCAGGACCTGGGTGGCCCCGGCCTCACCGCCGCCGACGGCGCGGGCGGCCCCGGACTCCCGTACGGCGTCGAGGAGACTGGTCGGCGCCGCGTCACCGGGCTCCGCCCGCCCGCTCCACACCACGGGGGCCCGGCGCCTGGCCGGGCCCTTGACGGTGGGCAGCTGCGCCGTGTCGGCGGCGACCCCGGCGTAGTGCCGGGCGGCGGCGTGCGGGGGACGCGCGAGCTGCACGCGGAAGCTCAGGTGGTTGCCGGAGACCTGCGCGGGGTCGGACGGGACTTTCACCGTACTCAGCGCGGGCTGGTCGTCGTACCCGGAAGAGCTTCCCCCCGTAGGTGTGCGGGGTGTTCTGGTGTCCACGCTCATCTAACCGAGTGACCGGAGCTTAGGACACTGCCTTGACCGACACGGGTGTCCGAGACCCGTCAAGGCGGACAACGAGCGGGCCCGCAAGGGCCGGACGGGCCGAAAATCAGCCCGTCCGGGGCCTTGCGAACGGCCCGCGCCTCACGCCCGGCGGCGCGCCGCCTCGTACAGCACGACGCCCGCCGCGACACCGGCGTTCAGCGACTCGGCGCCGCCCGGCATCGGGATCCGCACCCGGAAGTCGCAGGTCTCGCCGACGAGCCGGGAGAGGCCCTTGCCCTCGCTGCCCACGACGATCACGACCGGGCCCTCCAGGGCGTCCAGCTCGTGCAGCTCGACGTCGCCGTCGGCGGCCAGGCCGACGACCATCAGGCCCTCCTTCTGGTACGCCTCCAGCATCCGCGTCATGTTGGTGGCGCGGGCCACGGGCGTCCGGGCGGCGGTGCCGGCCGAGGTCTTCCAGGCGCTCGCCGTCATGCCGGCCGCGCGCCGCTCCGGCACGACCACGCCGTGCCCGCCGAAGGCGGAGACGGAGCGGACGACGGCGCCGAGGTTGCGCGGGTCGGTGATGCCGTCGAGGGCGACGATCAGCGGGTCCTCGCCGTCGGCCTGCGCCGCCGCGGTGAGGTCCTCGGGGTGCGCGTAGTCGTACGGCGGCACCGAGAGGACCAGGCCCTGGTGGTTGAGACCGTTGGTCATCCGGTCGAGCTCCGGACGCGGGGCCTCCATGAGGTTGAGGCCCTTGTCCGTGGCGAGCTGGAGCGCCTCGCGGACGCGCTCGTCGTTGTCCAGGTACTGCTGGACGTAGAGCGTGGTCGCGGGGACGCCCTCGCGCAGCGCCTCGACCACCGAGTTGCGGCCGACGACGAGCTCGTTGGTGCCCTTGGGGCCACCGCGGCGCGGGGCCGGGCGGCGGGCGGCCTGCTTGGCCGCGGCATTGGCGACGCGGTTCTTCTTGTGGCCCTTGCGCATGCTCGCGGGCGGGGTCGGGCCCTTGCCTTCCAGGCCCCGGCGTCGCTGGCCGCCGCTGCCGACCGTCGCGCCCTTCTTGTTGGACGTGCGGCGGTTCCTGCGCTGGCTGTTGCCGGCCATGGGGTCACCTGTTTCTTCACTGCCAGAGCCGCCGGCCGCGGCTCAGTAGACGTACGTACGAAAAGTGTCGCTCAGGACGGCGAACGATGCTCAGGACAGCGACCAGCGCGGACCGGACGGGGTGTCCTCGATCGCGAGACCGGACTGCTGGAGCTGGTCGCGGAGGGCGTCGGCGGTGGCGTAGTCCTTGCGGGCGCGGGCCGCCTGGCGCTGCTCCAGCACCATCCGGACCAGCGAGTCGACCACGCCGTGTAGATCGTCGCCGCGGTCGCCGCCCGACCACCGCTCGTCCAGCGGGTCCAGGCCCAGGACGCCGAGCATCGCCCGCACCTCGGCCAGGCGGGCGACGGCGCCCTCCTTGTCGTCCGCGGTGAGGGCGGCGTTGCCCTGCCGGACGGTGGTGTGCACCACGGCCAGCGCCTGCGGGACGCCGAAGTCGTCGTCCATCGCCTCGGCGAACGCCGGCGGCACCTCGGCCGCGGGCTCCACCGGACCGGCCTTCTCGACGACCCTCTGCACGAAACCCTCGATCCGCGCGAACGCCGACTCGGCCTCGCGCAGCGCCTCCGGGCTGTACTCGATCATCGAGCGGTAGTGCGGGGTGCCCAGGTAGTAGCGGAGGACGATCGGGCGCCACTCCTTGACCATCTCGGAGACCAGCACCGAGTTGCCCAGCGACTTGGACATCTTCTCGCCGCTCATGGTCACCCAGGCGTTGTGCACCCAGTAGGCGGCGAAGTCGTCGCCGAACGCCCTGGCCTGGGCGATCTCGTTCTCGTGGTGCGGGAAGATCAGGTCGAGGCCGCCGCCGTGGACGTCGAAGGCGGTGCCCAGGTACTTGTGCGCCATCGCGGAGCACTCCAGGTGCCAGCCCGGACGGCCGCGGCCCCAGGGCGTCTCCCAGCTGGGCTCGCCCTCCTTGGCCGCCTTCCACATGGCGAAGTCGCGCGGGTCGCGCTTGCCCGTCTCGCCCTCGCCGGAGGGCTGGAGCAGGTTCTCCAGCTCCTGGTTGGAGAGGCGGAGGTAGTCGGCGTAGGAGCGGACGTCGAAGTAGACGTTGCCGTCCGCGGCGTAGGCGTGACCGCGCTCGATCAGCCCGCGCATCATCTCGATCATCTCGGGCACGTGGCCCGTGGCCCGCGGCTCGACGGTCGGGGGCAGGCAGCCCAGGGCGTCGTAGCCGGCGTTGAACGCGCGCTCGTTCTCGTAGCCGATCGCCCACCAGGGGCGGTTCTGCTCGGCCGCCTTCTTGATGATCTTGTCGTCGATGTCGGTCACGTTGCGGACGAACGTCACGTCGTAGCCGCGGTAGACGAACCAGCGGCGCATGATGTCGAAGTTCAGACCCGACCGGATGTGCCCGATGTGGGGCGCCGCCTGCACGGTCGCGCCACACAGGTAGATCGAGACGCAGCCCGGGACGAGCGGGGAGAAGTCACGGATCTGCCGGGCGCTGGTGTCGTACAGGCGAATAGTCACGGAACCAGGGTAGTGGGCCCACGGCAGTGCCCCGGGCGCCCGGCACCCGGATGCGACCCTGATCCGGACCCCGAGCCGCTCTCGGGGGCGTGCGCGTCCGGGCGCGGAGCGGATCGCGTACAACCCTTCGGCACGCTTTGCCCGCTATTTAATGTTTTGCGACAAAAATGCAATTCCGCGTGATAACTTCCCGGGCACACCTCGGGACCGGAGCGCCGCGGACACCAGGAGGGGCGTTGCACTCCACTCTGCCGGTACAGCACGACCACCCCCAACCCCGGGAGCGGCCACCGGCACCCCCGTGCGCCGCCCGGGCCGGCTGGCCGCCCTGGACGGGCTGCGGCTGTGCGCGGCGCTGATGGTCGTCGCGTACCACTGGATCGCCTTCGACAGCGGCGCCTGGGGCCACCGCTCCGCCCGCGCCCTCTTCCCCACCGCGTACCTGCCCGCGTCCTACGGGTGGCTGGGCGTCCAGCTCTTCTTCCTGATCAGCGGGTTCGTGATCTGCATGAGCGGCTGGGGCAAGGACGTCGGGCGGTTCGCCGTCTCCCGGTTCACCCGCCTCTTCCCCGCCTACTGGTTCGCGGTGCTGCTGGTCGCCCTCGTCGTCCGGCTGTGGCCGGAGGTCAACTCCCCCGCCGCCCTCCAGGACGTCGCCGTCAACCTCACGATGCTCCAGGACCCCCTGGGAGTGGAACCGGTCGACGGCGTGTACTGGACCCTCTGGATCGAGGTCCGCTTCTACCTGCTGTTCGCGCTCGTCGTCCACAAGGGGCTCGACTACCGGCGCGTCGTGGCGTTCTGCGGCCTCTGGGGCGCCGGGGCGGTCGTCGCCCGGGCGACCGGCGACCCGCTGCTCGAACGCGTCCTGCTGCCCTACGACTGCTGGTACTTCATCGCGGGCATCGCCTTCTACCTGATGTACCGCTTCCGCCCGACCCCGCTCCTCTGGCTGATCGTCGGCGGCACCTTCCTGATCGCCCAGCACGATCTGCTGGTCGCGGAGCACCGCGCGGAGGCGTACATGGGCCACCGGGTGCCCCACTGGCCCACCCTCGCCCTGGTCGGCGTGTTCTACCTCTCCGTGATGGCGGTCGCACTGGGGTGGACACGACGGCTCGACTGGCGTTGGCTGTCCACCGCGGGTGCGCTGACCTACCCCCTCTACCTGCTCCACGAGCGCGTCGGGTGGGTGGTCATCCGGCACGCGGACGGACACCTTCCACGCCTGGTCCTGCTCCCCCTGCTGCTGGCGGGGGTGCTGTCGGCCGCCTGGCTGGTGCACCGGGGGATCGAGCGCCCGCTGGCCCGCCGGCTCGGGGACGCGCTCCGGCGCGCCGTCGCCCGGCGGGGAGCCGGACCGCCGGACGCCACCGGCACCGCCCGGTCACCCGGCCGTCACCGGACCGTCGGCGAAGGGCGTGGATGAATACCACCATCCAGGGGAGACGGTGGAGAAAAACAGGGACAGGAGACCACGGTCGCAGCCATGCACACGTCCTCTGTGTCAGCATTCCCGCACACCCCCACTCTGTATGACGATCCCACTAGTCACGGAAGAGGACGACATGCGCTTCGCCAGGCGAGGTGAACTCGACGGCGCCCCACGAGCCGTCCGGCGCCCGGCACCCCGGCTCGCCGTACTGGACGGACTCCGTCTGGTGGCGGCCCTCATGGTCGTGGTCTTCCACTACACCGCTCTGCGCGGCGGCTGGGACCAGCACCCGGACAAGGTCTTCCCCGTCCTGCGGACGGTCACCCGCTACGGCTTCGTGGGCGTCGAGATCTTCTTCCTGATCAGCGGATTCGTCATCTGCATGAGCACCTGGGGGCGGTCGCTCGGCGACTTCGTCGTCTCCCGCGTCTCCCGGATCTACCCCGCCTACTGGTTCGCGGTCTTCCTCACCGCCGGGGTGATCACACTCTGGCCGCAGGTGCGCAGCGTGGAGAGCTGGGACGTCGTCCTCACCAACCTCACGATGGTCCAGGAGGCCTTCGGGGTGTGGGACGTGGACGGCGTCTACTGGACGCTGTTCATCGAGCTCAAGTTCTACGTCCTCTTCGCGATTGTGGTGGCCACCGGCGTCACGTACCGCAAGTGCGTCCTGTTCTGTGGCGTCTGGACCGTCGCGGCCGTCATCGCCCCGCAGTCCGGCAGCAAGCTCCTGGAGATGTGGGCCACACCGCTCTACACGCCCTACTTCGTCGCCGGCATCGCCTTCTACCTGATGCACCGCTTCAAGCCCACGGCGCTGCTCTGGGCCATCGTCACGGTCTCCCTGCTGATCGCGCTGCACGGGGTGCCCAAGCGGGTCGCCGACAACACCAACAACAGCATCCCCACCTGGCCGGCCAAGCTGATGGTGTTCCTGGCCTTCGTGATCATGGCGCTGATCGCGCTGGGGTACTTCGACCGGATCCAGTGGCGCTGGCTCACCACCGCCGGCGCGCTCACCTACCCGCTGTACCTCATCCACCAGTACATCGGCATGACCGTCATCCACGGCCTGCGCTCCCACATCCCGCCGTACCCGCTGGTGGCCGGCCTGATCGCGGTGATGCTGACGGCCGCCTGGCTGATCCACCGGTGCGTCGAACGCCCGGTGGGCAAACGCCTGCGGCGCGCGATGCAGCAGGGCATGGAGGACATGCGCCGCAACTCCACCGTCCCCGCCCTGCGCACACCCGACCCGCAGAGCGGCCTGACGATCCTCCAGGAGCCCCGCCACCCCAAGCCCTTCGAACCGGCCGAGGCCGGCCGCGTGGGCGCCGGGGCGGCCGACGGCGGCTGACGGACCACCGCGGACGCGCCCGCCGTTCCCCGGCGGGCGCGCACGGCCGCTCAGAGGCTGCCGACCACCTTGCGGGGGACGACCCGCACGACGACCCGCCGGCCGTCGTTCTTCGCGTCCGGGTTGAAGTCCGCGTACGCCTTGCCCGTGTACTTCCGGGACAGCTCGTCGATGAGCTCCTGACCGCCCTCGGTGGTCAGCTCCGCGGTACCGCGGATCTCGGCGTAGGTGTAGGGGGCGTTCGGCGGGTTCACCATGACGGTGATCCGCGGGTCGCGGCGGAGGTTCTTCTCCTTGCGGCGCCCGACGGTCGTGGAGATCAGCAGGTCGTCGCCGTCCCGCTTGACCCAGGTGACGGACAGCTGCGGGCTGCCGTCCGGCTGGACCGTGGCGACGGTGACGAAGGCGGGATTGTCGTCCAGGTACTGCTTCAGGTCGTCCGAGAGCATCCGGGCCCTTCCCTCGAGATGACGGGCGCGCGCCGGGCGGGCGCGCGCACGACGGAGTGTCGGTACCGGATCACGGTATGCCAGCGCGCCGTCACGCAAAGGCGCGACGGCGCACAAGGGCTTGGCGCGCCGTACGGCGCGGGTGCCGCCCGGACGCGGCACCCACCGGTCAGCGCCGGTAGACCAGCGCCGTCGCCACCGCCGCCAGGCCCTCGGCGCGACCGGTCAGCCCCAGGCCGTCGGTGGTCGTCCCGGAGACGGACACCGGCGCGCCGACCGCCTCGGACAGCGCCCGCTGCGCCTCGTCCCGCCGCTTGCCGATCTTCGGGCGGACGCCGATGACCTGCACCGCCACATTGCCGATCGCGAAGCCCTCGGCGCGGACGATGCGGGCCGCCTCGGCCAGCAGGGTCACGCCGGAGGCGCCGGACCACTCGGGCCGGCCGGTGCCGAAGTGGGCGCCCAGGTCGCCGACGCCCGCGGCCGAGAACAGCGCGTCGCAGGCGGCGTGCGCGGCGACGTCGCCGTCGGAGTGGCCGGCGAGACCGTGCGTCGCCCCCTCCCAGAGCAGGCCCGCGCACCACAGCTCGCGGCCCTCCTCGAAGGCGTGCACGTCGGTGCCGATGCCCACCAGGGGCAGAACCGGCGCGTCAGAAGCCATCGTTGGCCCTCCTCCGGGCGATCACCGCTTCGGCCAGCACCAGGTCCAGCGGCCTGGTCACCTTGAACGCCTCCTCATGGCCGGGGACGACCACGACGGGGACGCCCAGCCGCTCGACCATCCCGGCGTCGTCGGTGGCGCCGTCGCCCTCGCGGGCCGCCGTCTCGAACTCCGCGTGGGCCGCGTCCAGCGTGCGCCGGTCGAAGCCCTGGGGGTCTGCACGGCGCGCAGCAGCGCGCGCTCCGGGGTGCCGGTGACGGTCTCGGGGGCCGCACCGGGACCGGCGGCGGCTTCCACGGCGCGCGGCGCGACCTGCTTGACCGTGTCGGCCAGCGGCAGGGCCGGCACCACGGCCGGATGACCGGCGCGGACGGCCGCGACGACGGAATCGACCGTGTCGACGGGCACGAGCGGACGGGCCGCGTCGTGGACGAGCACGGTCCCGACGTCGTCGGGCAGCGCCTTCAGGCCCAGGCCGACGGACTCCTGCCGGGTGGCTCCGCCGGGGACGACCACGACCTCGGTCCGGTCGCCCGCGAGCGGGAACTCGTCGAGCAGGGAACGCACCTCGGCCTCGCCGTCCGGCGGGGCGACGACCACGACCAGGGAGACCGCCCGGGAGGCGGTCATGGCGCGGACGGCGCGGACCAGCATGGGCGTACCGCTCAGGGCGCGCAGCGCCTTGGGCGCGCCGGGGCCGAGCCGGACGCCGCGACCGGCCGCGGGGATCACCGCGGCGGTGCGGGGCGCGGGGGCCGTCGGGGCACCGCCCTGCTCCGGTCCGTCGGGAAGAATGGCTCGATCAGACATCGCGTTGGCGTTCAGGTTTGCTTCCTCGGCCGAGTTGGGTATGGCCTGGGGGAACCCCGAGCGAGCAGAGCTCGGGTAGTGCCGGGCGCTCACCGTGACCAGCCCCTTCCGTGAACGACTGGTCCGGCCGCCCGTCCACCGACGTCCGCGCACCCGCCTTCGGCGTGGTGGTACGGGCCATGGGTGGCGCGGGCGGGGAACACCGGTCCCGGCCGGAGCCGAGATGCCGTGCCGGAGCAGAGATGCCGCAGCGCCCGTCGGACGAGCTTTCGTTCGTCAGCGGGCACCGCGGCACTTCCACGTCGCGACCTCTGCGTCGCACTTCTGTTGTGCGGCGGGGAGCCGGCACCTGAGCGTCAGGTGTGCGTCAGGACGCGAGGACCTCGTCGAGCAGGGCCTCGGCCTTGTCCTCGTTCGTGTTCTCCGCGAGGGCGAGCTCGCTCACCAGGATCTGGCGGGCCTTGGCGAGCATGCGCTTCTCACCGGCGGACAGACCGCGCTCGCGCTCCCGGCGCCACAGGTCGCGCACGACCTCGGCGACCTTGATCACATCGCCGGAGGCGAGCTTCTCCAGGTTCGCCTTGTAGCGGCGGGACCAGTTCGTCGGCTCTTCGGCGTACGGCGCCCGAAGAACCTCGAAGACCCGGTCGAGCCCGTCCTGGCCGACCACATCGCGAACACCGACGAACTCCGCATTGTCCGCCGGCACCCGAACCGTCAGGTCACCCTGGGCGACCTTCAGCACCAAGTAGGTCTTGTCCACGCCTTTGATCTGGCGAGTTTCGATGGCCTCGATCAGCGCGGCCCCGTGATGGGGATAGACCACGGTGTCGCCAACCTTGAACGTCATGTGACAGGTACCCCTTCCGTGGCTATCCAGTCTAACACGGGAAGTGTTCGTTCTGAATGGCGTTTCCGCAGGTCAGGGCATATCTCGGGGCTTGACAACAACGGCCGGGACGTGCTGCGCGAGGGTTCCGGAAGCAGGTATTCGCAGGTCGGAGCGGTTGTCCGGGGCAAGCGAAACGGGCACGTTACACGTACCGGGACGGGCACGCGAGCGGTCGAACGTCCCGTTTTGCCGGGGTCCGGTCGTGGCAGTTCCGGTACTCCGTTCGGGGCGGCGGGGGCTTCCGCGCGCGGATTACGGAATTGATCAAGCCGAACTTGATCAATTCCGGAACTCGTTCCCCCTCACCACTCACATTCCTTACCGATAATCCACCGGACGGCTCCTCCGATAAGCCGGTGGTAGGACGCTCGACGGCCGAGTGGACCTTGAGGGGCGGGTCGGGTGCGGGGGCCACCCGACGGCTCGGTAACCTAAGCCCGCTGACACACCCCTTACTTCGTCCAAGGAGATGCCGCCGCCGTGAGCAGCAGCCTTCGACGCGGCGCTCTCGCCGCCACCGTCCTCGCGCTCTCGATCGCCTCGCTCTCCGCCTGCGCGGCGGGCAACGACGCGCAGACGCTGCAGGTCAAGCCGGACAACGTCGCCGCATCCGTCGGTGACATCAAGCTCCAGAACGTCAACGTGGTCACCCAGCCGGGGCAGACCACGACCGGACCGGCCGTGATCACGGGCCAGGTGTTCAACAACGGCGTCAAGGACCAGACGCTGACCGCCGTCAAGCTGCCCGGCAAGAACGTCGCGGTGCAGCTCACCGGCGCCAAGGGCAGCGGCCCTGTCGTGGTCCCGGCCGGGGGCTCGGTGACGCTCGGCGGCAAGGGCAACGCCTCCGCCGTCCTGCCGAACGGCCGTGAGAGCCTCAAGGACGGCGCGCAGCAGCAGCTGTCGTTCGTCTTCAGCCGCACCGGTGATGTGCGGGTCGGCGCCCTCGTCGTCCCGGCCACCAGCTACTTCAAGGACTGGGGCCCGGCGGAGCCGTCCCAGTCCCCGCAGGGCTCGCAGTCCCCGCAGCCGGGCAAGCCGGGCGGCGGAAAGCAGGGCAAGCCGGCGGGCGCGACCGCTCCGGCGTCCGGCAAGGCCGAGGACAAGTCCAAGAAGGACGGGAAGCCGGAGACCGGCGACAAGAACGACAAGGGCGACAAGAGCCGCCAGACCCCGGCGTCGCCCGACGCCGAGCACTGAGTCCTTCCGGGAACCCCGGGGGCCGTCCGCGAACCGGAGGCCCGTCCGGGAACCCGGGGCGGACAACGCGGCAGGGCCCGGGAGCCGACGGCTCCCGGGCCCTGGCCGCACCTCCGCGGTGGTCCCGCGGCCTACGGCTCGAACTTGTAGCCGAGGCCGCGCACCGTCACCAGGTAGCGCGGGGCCCCCGGGTCGGGCTCGATCTTCGCGCGCAGCCGCTTGACGTGGACGTCGAGCGTCTTGGTGTCGCCCACGTAGTCGGCGCCCCACACCCGGTCGATGAGCTGCATCCGGGTCAGCACCCGTCCGGCGTTCCGCAGCAGCATCTCCAGCAGGTCGAACTCCTTCAGCGGCAGGTCGACCTTGCCGCCGGAGACGGTGACGACGTGCCGGTCCACGTCCATCCGTACCGGGCCGGCCTCCAGCGCCGCGGGCGCGACCTCCTCCGGCTCCCCCCTGCGGCGCAGCACCGCGCGGATGCGGGCGACGAGTTCGCGCGAGGAGAAGGGCTTGGTGACGTAGTCGTCGGCCCCTATCTCCAGGCCCACGACCTTGTCGATCTCGCTGTCCTTCGCGGTGACCATGATGACGGGCACGTTGGAGCGTCCCCGCAGCTGCCGGCAGACCTCGGTGCCGGGCAGGCCCGGCAGCATCAGGTCGAGCAGGACGAGGTCGGCGCCGTTGCGCTCGAACTCCTCCAGGCCCTCGGGGCCGGTGGCCGCGATGGCGACCTCGAACCCCTCCTTGCGCAGCATGTAGGACAACGCGTCGCTGAAGGACTCTTCGTCCTCGACGACGAGCACTCGGGTCACGGGGCGACCTCCGGTCGGATCTCGTTCTGGCGGTGCGGGCGGAAGAAGACGGCGGGGCGCGTGGGGCGCGGGCGACTCACCGGTGCGGCTCCGGGGTGGCGAGGCCGTGGAGGTGGCCCGTCGCCTCGGCCGCGTCCTGGGGATCGTCGGTGTCCAGCCGGCTCAGCCGGAGCCGGTCGCGGCCGACGCCCGCCTCCGGGAGGCGGAGGGTGAAGGTGGAGCCCTGGCCCTCCGCGCTCCAGACGGTGACCTCGCCGCCGTGCGACGCGGCCACGTGCTTGACGATCGACAGGCCGAGGCCGGTGCCGCCGGTGGCGCGGGAGCGGGCGGGGTCCACCCGGTAGAAGCGTTCGAAGACCCGCTCGCGGTCTTTCTCGGATATGCCGATGCCCTGGTCGGTGACGGCTATCTCGATCAGATCGCCACCGGGCGCGGCCACCCGGCGGGCGGCGATGCCCACTCTGGTGCGGGCGGGGCTGTAGTTGACGGCGTTCTCGACGAGGTTGCCGAGGGCCGCGGCGAGCTGGCCGCGGTTGCCCCAGACGTGCAGGCCGGCCGCGCCGCCCGAGGCCATGGTGATCTGCTTGGTGCCGGCCTGGTGGCGGCAGCGGTCGACGGCCTCGGCGACGAGCTCGTCCACGCGGACGGGCTCGGCGTCCTCCAGGGGGTCGTCGTTCTGCACCCGGGAGAGGTCGATCAGCTCCTGGACCAGGTTGGTCAGCCGGGTGGCCTCGATCTGCATCCGGCCGGCGAAGCGGGTGACGGCCTCGGGGTCGTCGCTGGCGTCCATCACGGCCTCGGAGAGCAGCGACAGCGCGCCGACCGGGGTCTTGAGCTCATGGCTGACGTTGGCCACGAAATCCCGCCGGACGGCCTCGATGCGGCGGGCCTCGGTGAGGTCCTCGACCAGCAGCAGGACCAGGCGGGAGCCCAGCGGCGCCACCCGGGCGGAGACCGCGAGGGCCTCCCCGCGGCCGGTGCCGCGGCGCGGCAGGTCCAGCTCGACCTGGCGTATCTCCCCGTCGCGGCGGGTGTCCCGGGCCATCTGGAGCATCTCGTCCACCGCGAGCCGGCCCCCGCGCACCAGGCCCAGGGCGTACGCCGCCGAGCTGGCCTTGACGACGGCGTCCCCCTCGTCGAGGACGACGGCAGAGGACCGCAGCACGGACAGCACGGTGTCGACACCTGGCGGCAGGACCGCGTCGGTGTGCAGCGAGCTACGGCTGGGGCGCGCCTGGTCGCGCTCGCTCCAGCGGAACGCCAGCATGGCGATCACACCGGTACACAGGCCGGCGAGGGCTGCCGCTGCGGCGACGGCCGCGTCCACGTTCATGCCTCCAGGTTATGCGGGGGCACCGACAGCCCCACAGCCAAAAGGGGGGCGCCTCGAACACACGTTGCCGAGAGTTCACCTTGAGGTCGGCGGTGGTTCACTCCGGGGGTCGACACCCGTCGCGTTCCGGCCGGATCGTGGTACCGGGCGGCCCGAAGAGCACCGGAACGCGGTCCCGGCCGCCGCACGACTCGAAGCGAGAGAAGGACACGATGCGGGACGCGTACCACGAGGAGCTGGACTCGATAGGCGACGGGCTGGTCGAAATGGCGCGGCTCGTCGGCTCCGCCATAGGGCGTGCCACGACGGCGATCCTGGACGCGGACCTCAAGCTCGCGGAGGCCGTGATCGCCGGCGACAGCAAGGTGGACGACCTCCAGCGGGACCTGGAGGCGCGGGCCATCGCGCTGCTGGCCCGGCAGCAGCCGGTCGCCACGGACCTGCGGATCGTGGTGACGTCCCTGCGGATGAGCGCCGACCTGGAGCGTTCGGGCGACCTCGCGCAGCACGTCGCGAAGCTGGCCCGGCTGCGCTTCCCGGACACGGCGGTCCCCCGCGACCTGCACTCCACGGTCCTGGAGATGGGCCAGCTCGCCCAGCGGCTGATGGCCAAGGCGGGCGAGGTGCTGATCACCAAGGACGTCGACCTGGCGCTCCAGCTGGAGCAGGACGACGACGCCATGGACCTGCTGCACCGCGCCCTCTTCCAGCACCTGATGGACGACCGCTGGCAGCACGGCATCGAGACGGCCGTGGACGTGACCCTGCTGGGCCGCTACTACGAGCGGTTCGCCGACCACGCCGTCTCGGTCGCCAAGCGCGTCGTCTACCTGGTCACGGGCGAGCACGCCGACGAGCTCAACCAGACGGCGGGCGCCCCCGGCGCGGGGGAAACCTCGTGATACCCCGCGTGCGCCCGTACGCCCCCCGACGCACCCGGTGCGCCCACACACTCGTACACCGAGCGCATTGACGACCGATGCCGAGTGAGCGTTGAGTGGGGTGTGGCAGACCACCCATCGAGGAGGTACCGCATGACCGGTTCTCTCGCGAACACCCCAGAGCGTGTGATCCCCGCAGCGCCCGCGATGAGCGGATGCCAGTGCGGCCCAGGTTGCTCCTGCGGTTGCCAGCAGGGCGGCTCCTGCCAATGCGGCGGCGGCTGCGGCTGACACGCCTCGCACGTCACTCACGGGAAGGGCCCCGGGCGGCCGACGCCGCCCCGGGGGCCCTTGCCCGTGCCGGGCCCGCTCCGGGCCGCCGGGCTTACTTCTTCTTGCCCTGGTTCTTCACGGCCTCGATCGCGGCCTTCGCGGCCTCCGGGTCGAGGTAGGTGCCGCCGGGGACGACCGGGCGGAAGTCGGCGTCGAGCTCGTAGGCGAGCGGGATGCCGGTGGGGATGTTGAGGCCCGCGATGTCGGCGTCGGAGATGCCGTCCAGGTGCTTGACCAGGGCGCGCAGCGAGTTGCCGTGGGCGGCGACCAGGACCGTGCGGCCGGCCAGCAGGTCCGGGACGATGCCGTCGTACCAGTACGGCAGCATGCGGACGACGACGTCCTTGAGGCACTCGGTGCGGGGGCGCAGCTCCGGGGGGATGGAGGCGTAGCGCGGGTCCTCGCTCTGGGAGAACTCGGCGCCGTCCTCCAGGGCGGGCGGCGGGGTGTCGTACGAGCGGCGCCAGAGCATGAACTGCTCCTCGCCGAACTCGGCCAGCGTCTGGGCCTTGTCCTTGCCCTGGAGGGCGCCGTAGTGGCGCTCGTTCAGGCGCCAGGAACGGTGCACGGGGATCCAGTGGCGGTCGGCCGCCTCCAGGGCCAGCTGCGCGGTGCGGATGGCGCGCTTCTGGAGGGAGGTGTGGACCACGTCAGGGAGCAGGCCGGCGTCCTTGAGCAGTTCTCCGCCGCGGACGGCCTCCTTCTCGCCCTTCTCGTTGAGGTTGACGTCCACCCAGCCGGTGAACAGGTTCTTCGCGTTCCACTCGCTCTCGCCGTGGCGGAGGAGGATGAGCTTGTACGGTGCGTCGGCCATGCCCTTGAGCGTAATCGACGGGGTGGGGGTGCCGCTCACGGCGCCGTTTGACGCACCTCGTCAATTGAATGGCGTGCCCACGCCAGACGCTCGTAACGTGCGGAGCACCAGAACGGCACTTACAAGGGGGCGGGCGCGTGATGACGCGGATGGGCAGAGCGGCGAGGGAAAGCGTGGCGGGGCTGCCGCGCGCGTTCTGGTGGCTGTGGGTCTGCACGCTGGTCAACCGGCTGGGCTCGTTCGTCGCCACCTTCCTCGCCCTGTACCTGACCTTGGAGCGCGGCTACTCCGCCTTCTTCGCCGGGCTGGTCGCCGCCCTGCACGGGCTCGGCGGGGTGATCGCCTCGGTCGGGGCGGGGGTGCTGACCGACCGGCTCGGGCGGCGGCCCACCCTGATGATCGCCCAGGTCGGGACGGCCGCCTCGGTGGCGCTGCTCGGCTTCGTGCACGATCCCGTGTCGATCTCGGGCGCCGCGTTCCTGGTGGGGCTGGCGAGCAACTCCTCGCGGCCCGCCGTCACCGCGATGATGGCCGACATCGTCCGGCCCGAGGACCGGCTACGGGCGTACTCGATCAACTACTGGGCGATCAACCTCGGTTTCGCGATCTCCACCACGGCGGCCGGCTTCGTCGCCGAGTACAGCTACCTGGCCGGCTTCCTCGGGGAAGCCGCGATCACGCTGGTCTGCGCCGTCCTGGCCTACTTCACGCTCCCCGAGTCGCGGCCCGAGCCGGCCGCGCCGTCGGCGCCCGGCGAGGACGCGCCCGCCGTGGGGCTGGGCACGGTCCTGCGGGACGGGCGGTTCATGGGCGTCACCGGCCTGGCCTTCCTGGTGGCGCTCCTCTTCACGCAGAGCTCGGTCGCGCTGCCGGTGGCGATGGGCCGGGCGGGGCTCTCCACCCAGGACTACGGCATGGTGATGGCCGTCAACGGCATCATGATCGTCGCCCTCCAGATCCCGGTGACCCGCCTCATCGAACGCCGCGACCCGCGGATGCTGCTGGTCTTCTCCGCCCTGCTCGCCGGGTACGGCTTCGGCCTGACCGCGTTCGCCGGATCGGTCGGCTTCTTCGCGCTGACCATCGTCGTCTGGACGCTCGCCGAGATCGTCAACGCCCCCACGCAGTCCGGCATGGTGGTGCGCTTCTCGCCGCGCCACGCGCGGGGCCGCTACCAGGGCGTGTTCTCGCTGTCCTGGACGCTGTCGGCCCTGGTCGCGCCGCTGACGGGCGGCGCGGTCATCGAGGAGTTCGGCGCGGACGTGCTCTGGGCCGGGTGCGCGGTGATCGGCACCTTCGCGGCGGCCGGCTACTGGCTGCTGACCCGGAACCTGCCGGAAGAAGGCGCCATGGACGTCACGGAGGTCACGGACGTCACGGACGCGGTGCGCGCGGGGGGAGCGGAGCGGGAGGAACGGCCTGCTCCGCAGTCCGCCTGACGGCTCGCCAGGTCAGGTCGACGGGGCGTCAGGTCCCGTACGCCCCTCCCCCGTCAGCCGTCCGAACGCCTCCAGGTTGCGCGTGGACTCGCCCCGGGCGGTGCGCCACGCGTACTCCTTGCGGATCGCGCTCGCGAACCCCATCTCCAGCAGGGTGTTGAAGCTGCCGTCCGCGTTCTCCAGCACCACGCCGAGGATCCGGTCGACCTCCTCCGGCGTGACGGCCGCCAGCGGCAGCCGCCCGACGAGGTAGACGTCACCGAGGTGGTCGACGGCGTAGGCGACGCC
The DNA here is from genome assembly GCF_050937075.1 of Streptomyces sp. CA-181903. Taxonomy (NCBI): domain Bacteria; kingdom Bacillati; phylum Actinomycetota; class Actinomycetes; order Kitasatosporales; family Streptomycetaceae; genus Streptomyces; species Streptomyces sp. CA-181903. The sequence goes on along the minus strand of NZ_JBNJLY010000001.1, from coordinate 4,341,199 downwards.
GTACAGCCGGGTGTTGCGCTCCAGCAGCCAGCGGTGCACCGCCTCGTGGTTCTCGTCGGGGCGGCGCACCACGAAGGCGTTGACGGAGAGGGAGTGGTTGCCGACGACCAGCGACACGGTCGTCGACAGCTTCCGGGTGCCGGGCAGCTTCACGACGTACGTGCCGTCGGCCGGGCTCTCCCACTCGATCGCGGCCTCGGCGAGCGTGCGCTCGATGACGGTCCTCGCGTCGGACATCTGCCGTTCAGCCATGCGACGAGCGTAGGCGACGCCGCCGCTCGCCGATCGCCTCGGTGTACACCGCGGCCGTCGCGGCGGCCGCCGTGTCCCAGCCGAAGGACCGGGCGTGCGCCGCCGCCGCGGCGCCCATCGTGTCCGCGAGCTCCGGCGCGTCCGCGAAGCGTTCGAGCGCCCGCGCGTAGTCGACGGGGTCGTGGCCGTCCACCAGGAACCCGCTGGTCCCGTGCCGGACCGCCACCGGAAGCCCGCCCACCGCGGCCGCGACGACCGGTGTGCCGCACGCCTGCGCCTCCACCGCCACCAGGCCGAACGACTCGCTGTACGAGGGCATGACCAGCACGGACGCGGCGCGGTACCAGTCCGCGAGCCGCTCCTGGTCGACCGGCGGACGGAATCTGACCACGTCGGCGATGCCCAGCCGGGCGGCCAGCTTCTGGAGCTCCTCCGGCTTCGCCAGGCCGCTGCCGCTCGGGCCGCCCACCACCGGGACGACGATCCGCGAGCGCAGCGCGGGCCGGCGGTCCAGCAGTTCGGCCACCGCGCGCAGCAGCACGTCGGGCGCCTTCAGCGGCTGGATCCGGCCGGCGAACAGCGGGACCAGCGCGTCCTGCGGCAGCCCGAGCCGGTCGCGGGCGGCGGCCCGGCCGTCGGCCTCCCGGAACCGCTCCAGATTGACGCCCGGGTGGACGACGGCGACCTTGTCCGGGGCCGCGTCGTAGTGCCGGATCAGCTCCTCGGCCTCCCCCTCCGTGTTGGCGATCAGCCGGTCGGCCGCGCGGACGATCTGCGTCTCACCGATCACCCGGGCCTGCGGCTCCGGCGTGTCGCCCTCGGCCAGCGCCGCGTTCTTCACCTTGGCCATCGTGTGCATCGCGTGCACCAGCGGCACGCCCCAGCGGTCGGCCGCCAGCCAGCCGACGTGGCCGGACAGCCAGTAATGCGAATGGACCAGGTCGTAGTAGCCCGGCCGGTGCCCCGCCCACGCCTGCGTCACCCCGTGGGTGAAGGCGCACAGCTGGGCCGGCAGCTCCTCCTTCGCCAGCCCCTCGTACGGGCCGGCGTCGATGTGCCGGACGAGGACGCCGGGCGCCAGCTCCACGGCGGGCGGCAGCTGCCCGGTGGTCGCCCGGGTGAAGACCTCCACCTCGACGCCGAGCGCGGCGAGCCGCTTGGCGAGCTCGACGATGTAGACGTTCATGCCGCCCGCGTCACCCGTGCCGGGCTGGTGCAGCGGCGACGTGTGGACGCTCAGCATCGCGACGCGGCGCGGCAGCCGGCCCTGCGCACGGCGCAGGAACTGCTGGCTCCGGGAGAAGGGGCTGCCATGCGTACGGGTGCGGCGCGTGCCGCGCCGGGGTGCGTACTGGCTCACCGTTCGGGTCCTCCGTCCGCCTGTGGGGGGCGTGCGTGGGTCTGATGCGTCAGGGGCCCGGTGCGGGGACCTGATGCAGAGGTCAACCCTTCGAACACGGGGTCGGGGATTCCCCTTCCCTCCTTTACCAAAGAGTGATGCGGCCCTCACCGTCCGGCGCCGGGCCGGAACCGCTTACGCTCGGTGCATGGCCGCCGCCCGACCCGCCCCCGCCCCGCCGCACCGCCCCGTCGGGACGGCGACGCGCGGCACGACCAATCCGAACCGGTTGCGCCGGATGGACCGCTGGATCACCGCCGCCCACGCCACCGCCCTGCGCCGCGCCGCCGACCCCGTCGCCGTCGACCTCGGCTACGGCGCCGCCCCCTGGACCGCCGTCGAACTGCTGGACCGGCTGCGCCGGGTGCGGGCCGACGCGCGGGTGGTCGGCGTCGAGATCGACCCGGCGCGGGTGGCCGCCGCCGTGCCCTACGAACGGGACGGGCTGACCTTCGCCCACGGCGGCTTCGAAGTGCCCCTCGCCGCCGGGCGCCGGCCACTGATCATCCGGGCGGCGAACGTACTGCGGCAGTACGACGAGGCTTCCGTCGCCGCCGTCTGGGCGCGGCTGTGCGCCCGGCTCGACCCCGACGGGCTGCTCGTCGAGGGCACCTGCGACGAGATCGGGCGGCGGCACGTGTGGGTCGCGCTCGGGCCCGAGGGCCCGCGGACCGTCACCTTCGCGACGCGGCTGGGGTCGCTCGGCGCGCCGTCGGACCTGGCGGAGCGGCTACCGAAGGCGCTCATCCACCGGAATGTGCCCGGGGAGCCCGTGCACGCTTTTCTCCGGGATTTCGACCGGGCCTGGGCGGCGGCCGCTCCTTACGCTTCGCTGGGTGCCCGGCAGCGGTGGATCCGGGCGGTGTCCTCGCTCGCCGGGGACTGGCCGCTTGCCGACGGGCCTCGGCGGTGGCGGCAGGGGGAGGTCACGGTGCGGTGGGAGGCGGTGGCCCCTCGGGGGTGACGGTGCCCCGGTCCCTCCCCTTCACCGCTTCCTGGGGCTGCGCCCCAGACCCCCTTCGCGGCTTCGCCGCTCGTCCTCAAACGCCGGACAGGCTATTCCAGCCCGTCCGGCGTTTGAGGACTGGGGGCACCCCCTCTGGGGGAGCGCGCAGCGCGCTTCGGGGGTGCGGGCCCTCCCGCAGAAACGGTGAAAGGGCGGGACCGGGGCTAATCCACTCCCAAAGCCGCCAGCAAGGCGTCCACCAGCCCGCGGTCCCGGTCGTGTGTCAGACGAGAACGCGCCTCGTCAGGGCACAACCACGCCAGGCGGTCGACCTCCCGATTGGGGGCGAACGCCCCGCTGACCGGCTGTGCCGCCCAATACCGGACCTCCTTGAGGCGCCCGTCCGCGACGGGATAACGCGAGGTCGGGAGAGCCGGCCCCAGGACGCAGTCCAAACCCGTCTCCTCACGGACCTCCCGCAACGCCCCCACCCGCGCCTCTTCCCCCTTCTTGAGCTTCCCCTTCGGAAACGACCAGTCCAGATACTTCGGCCGATGGACGAGCGCGAGCTCGATCCCCTCCGGCCCCCGCCGCCACAGCACGCACCCCGCCGCGCGGACCACCGCCCCGGCGGGCGGCCGTACCGGCTTCACCGGGCAGGCACCCCCATCCGCTGCCAGACCCGGCCGAAGGCGAAGCGCGCGGCCTCGACCTCGTACCGCTGGTCCGCGTGGAGGACGCCGAGGGCGTACGCGGTGGCCGGGGCGATGCGCGGGGTGCGGGCGGCGGCCGCGGCGTAGGCGGCGGCCTCGGCCGCGTCGCGGTGGTGGTCGAGGGCCTGGCCGGCGCTCAGCAGCCTTATGGTGAGGCCGGGTTCCACCTCCGTCTGGTGCTGTTCGTCGAGCACCTCCTGCGCGTACCGGCGCAGCCGGACCAGCAGGCGTACCTGGTGCCAGGGCGCGTCCTGCCTGCTCTCGGCCGCGGGGACGCCCGCTTCGGCGAGGCCGTGGGAGAGCGCCTCGCCGTTGTAGGGGAGGCCGGCGGCGGCCAGTGGCAGGGTGTCGACCGCTTCCAGGAGCAGCCGGTGGCTCTGTTCGGCCAGCAGCGGCAGGGCCTCCTGGGCCCGCAGGTCGTGGGCGGCGGAGTCGAGCGGCGGATCGGTCGACAGGACGGCGACGGCGTCGGCGACCGCGTGGAAACGCGCGGAGCCGAGCGCCTGGAGCGCCGCCGAGTGGGCGCGTGTCCGGGCCAGCGTGAGCTGGCGTTCCAGCAGCGCGCCGGCGCGCGCGGCGCCCACGGCGGGTGCGGCGGCGCTTCCGGCCTCGGCCGCGCCGGAGAGCCGGTGCAACGCGCCCCGCAGCCGCGCGAGCCGTGCCGCGCAGGCGTACTCGCGTCCCAACGCCTCGGTCAGCCAGCCGAGTTCGGACCGGAACTGATCGGTCCACGGCACCTCGACCAGCGGGCGGAAGACTTGGAGCGTCCCCGCGATGCGGCGGGCGGCACCGCGCAGCAGGCGGACGGCCTCGGCCGCCTCCTCCGCCGCGGTCCCGGCGCCGTGCCCGCTGTCGCCGTGCAGCCGCAGGCCGCGCAGGAACTCCGTCGCCTGCTGGTGGAGGTAGCGGGCGAGGACGTCGGCGGCGCTGCCGGTGCCGTGCGGCGGCCGCTCCCTGCCCTCCGCGCCGCGGCGTACCTGGGGCGGCGGCCCGCCGGCCGTGTCCGTCGTCGTGTCGGGCCGCCCCCCGGCCGCGGTGAGGGCGCCCGAGGAGTCACGGGGTCGCTGTGCCACGCCGGCGCCTCCGGGCGTCGATGAGGATTTCCTGGACGTTGCGCAGCGGCCGGCCGTCGGCGTCGGTCGCGTGCCGGGTCCAGCCGCCGTCCGGGCCTAGGTGCCAGGACGCGGTCCGGTCGGACATGCCGAGTTCCAGCAGCCGGCTGAGCGAGGCGCGGTGCGCGGGGTCGGTGACCCGGACGAGCGTCTCGATGCGCCGGTCGAGGTTGCGGTGCATCATGTCGGCGCTGCCGAGCCACACTTCGGGCTCCCCTCCGTTCGCGAAGGCGAAGAGGCGGGAGTGTTCGAGGAACCGTCCGAGGACGCTGCGGACCCGGATGTTCTCCGACAGTCCGGGCACCCCGGGCCGCAGGGCGCAGATGCCGCGCACCCATACGTCCACCGGGACCCCGGCGCGCGAGGCGCGGTAGAGGGCGTCGATCACCGTCTCGTCCACCATCGCGTTGACCTTGATCCGGATGGAGGCCGGACGGCCGTCCCGGCGGTGGGCGATCTCCCGGGTGATGCGGGCGACCAGGCCGTCGCGGAGCGAGCGGGGGGCGACGAGCAGCCGCCGGTAGGTCTGCCGGCGGGAGTAGCCGGAGAGCCGGTTGAAGAGGTCGGACAGGTCGGCGCCCACCTGGGGGTCGGCGGTGAGCAGCCCCAGATCCTCGTAGAGCCGGGCGGTCTTCGGGTGGTAGTTGCCCGTTCCCACGTGTGAATAGCGTCTGAGGGTGTCGCCCTCCTGCCGTACCACCAGGGACAGCTTGCAGTGCGTCTTCAGGCCGACGAGCCCGTAGACGACATGGCAGCCGGCCTCCTCCAGTTTCCGCGCCCACTTGATGTTCGCCTGCTCGTCGAAGCGCGCCTTGATCTCGACCAGGACGAGCACCTGCTTCCCGGACTCCGCGGCGTCTATCAAGGCGTCGACGATCGGGGAATCGCCGGACGTCCGGTAGAGCGTCTGCTTGATGGCGAGGACGTCCGGGTCGGCCGCGGCCTGTTCGAGGAAGGACTGGACGGAGGTGGAGAACGAGTCGTACGGATGGTGGAGCAGCACGTCCCGCTCGCGCAGGGCGGCGAACACGTCCGGCGCCGTCGCGGACTCCACCTCGGCCAGGTCGCGGTGCGTCCCGGCGACGAAGGTGGGGTACTTGAGCTCCGGCCGGTCCAGGGCCGCGATGTGGAACAGCGCGGTGAGGTCGAGCGGACCCGGCAGCGGGTAGACCTCCGCGTCGGAGATCTTCAGCTCGCGGACGAGCAGGTCCAGGACGTACGGGTCGATGGACTCCTCGACCTCCAGCCGCACGGGCGGGCCGAAGCGGCGGCGCATGAGCTCCTTCTCCAGCGCCTGGAGCAGGTTCTCGGCGTCGTCCTCCTCGACCTCCAGGTCCTCGTTGCGCGTCACCCGGAACATGTGGTGCCCCAGCACCTCCATCCCCGGGAACAACTCCTCCAGGTGCGCCGCTATCACGTCCTCCAGCGGCACGTACCGCTGCGGCGACGCCTCCAGGAACCGCGACAGCAGCGGCGGCACCTTCACCCGTGCGAAGTGCTCATGCCCGCTGACCGGGTTGCGGACGACCACGGCCAGGTTGAGCGACAGCCCGGAGATGTACGGGAAGGGGTGCGCCGGGTCGACGGCGAGCGGGGTGAGGACGGGGAAGATCCGCCGGCGGAAGAGGGTGAAGAGGCGGGCCTGCTCCTTGTCGGTCAGCTCGGCCCAGCGGATCAGGTGGATGCCCCGCTCGGCCAGCTCGGGCGCGACGTCCTGCTGGTAGCAGGCGGCGTGCCGGGCCATGAGCTCCCGGGAGCGGGTCCAGATCAGCTCCAGCACCTCGCGCGGCTGGAGGCCGGACGCGGAGCGGGTGGCGACGCCGGTGGCGATGCGGCGCTTGAGGCCGGCGACGCGGACCATGAAGAACTCGTCGAGGTTGCTCGCGAAGATCGCCAGGAAGTTGGCGCGTTCCAGGAGCGGGGTGGCCGGATCCTCGGCCAGCTCCAGCACCCGCTCGTTGAACGCCAGCCAGCTGCGCTCGCGGTCCAGGAAGCGGTTCTCGGGCAGCGGCTCGCCGTCGCGGGCCGGGTCCTCCTCGCGGCCGTCGTAACCGTCCGCGTAGTCGATCCCGGCGTCCGCCGCGCGGGCCGCCGCGTCGAGGGCCTCCGTGTAGGGGGCGGCCGCGTAGGGAACCGCCGCGCAGGGGGCGGGCTCGTGCCCGTCGTACGCGTCGTATGCGGCGTAGCCGTCGAGGTCGGCGTCCAGGTCGGGTTCCGGTTCGGGGATGTCCGGGCCGGCCGGGCCCGGCCGGTGCCCGGCGGCCGGGAGACCGCCGGGGCGCGGGCCCCCGTTCCGGTCGCCGGACGGCCGCTCCGCTTCCCGGGGCGCGAGGACGCCGGAGGATCTGCCATGCCCTCATTGTTCCGCTCGCCCGGGAGGGCGGGCACGGCGGAGACCGCGGCGGCGCGTGGCCTGCGTTGTCGTGCGTGGGGGCGACCGGCTGCATTCCGCAAGACTGGCAACCGCGGTTGAATCACGGGTAACGCCCACATGGCGTGCGGGGAACCCGGGGCCTCCCGGCGGTGACCGGAGGATTCCGGTGGCACGCCGCGGGGCGCGGCCGGGCCTACGGCACGACGTGCCGTACCCACCGCAGCGCCGTCCAGGCGGCGAGTGCGGCCAGGGCCGTGAGGATGCCCGCCTCCAGCCACGCCAGGGGCCAGTGGTCCGCCGGGGGATGGTGGTCCAGGTACCAGCGGTCGGCGTTGTGGGTGGTGAGGCAGCGCTCGGGGGACACCCCGACGCCACAGACATCGTCCGACAGCCGTTCACCCGAACGGGTGATCAGGCCGCGCCCGATGACCCAGGTGCCGTCATTCGGGTACCCCGGCATGCCCAGCGAGACCGTCCGGGTGCGGGGCCACAGGTCGGGCCGTACGTAACCCAGCGCGGACCGGACCACCCCGTACCCCACCAGCGTCAGGACCATCGCCGGCACCGTGCGCCGGGTCACCAGCGCCGCGAGCGCCCCGAACGCGACCCCCCACAGCGCGTCGGCGACGGGCATCGGGCCGAGCATCCCGAACGAGTCGTACCAGCGCTGGCCGGGCAGCAGCTCGGTGGGCACGGCCGTCCAGCACCAGGTGTAGAGCGCCGACATCAGCGACACCCCGACGAGCACCAGTGCCGTGGGCACCGCGAGTTTGGCCGCGAGCCAGCGCGCCGGCGGGAGGGACTGCGTCCACGCCAGCCGCCAGGTACCGCTCTCCAGCTCGCGGGCGACCATCGGACCGGCGGTGAACAGGCTCGCCAGCAGCGGCACATACTGCACGAGCAGCCCGTTGAAGTGCAGCGCGTCACCGTACCCGGCCTGGAAGTCGGCGGCCGGCGACCAGCGTTCGGCGCACTCCCGGCCACCGCCGGCGCAGAGGTCCGCGAGCGCCCGGACGTCCGCGTCCTTCCGCAACAGGTATCCCAGGAGCGCCAATTGCACCAGCTCGACGACCAGCAGCAGCGTCAGGACGACCAGGGTCGCCCGGTGCTGGCGCAGGACGAGCCAGACGAAACCCCTCGGCCGGAACCGGCCGCGTCCGGGCTCCGGTGCGGTGGATTCGGCGGGGGCGGGTGAGGAAGCGGAGGACAGAGTGACGGTCACGCGGCGGCCCTCCCGGACCGGGGTTCGGCGCTCGGGGTCAGCAGCGGGGGGACGCCGGGTGCGCGCAGGTGGGCGAGGAGCAGGTCCTCCAGGGTGGGTTCCGACGTCTCCCACCGGCCCGCGATCGGCCCCTCCGGCCGGAGGACGGCGGTGAGCTGCCGGCCCGTCGTCCGCGCCGAGACGACCGTGTGCGCGTCGAACGCCCTGGGCAGCCCCGGCCCCTCGTGGCGGCCCACGACGACGCGGTGCACGCCGACCAGGTCCTCGACCTCGCCCGCCAGCCGGATCCGGCCGCCGCCCAGCAGCAACAGGTAGTCGCAGACGCCGTCGAGCTCGGAGAGGACGTGCGAGGCCAGCACGATCGTGGTGGCGTGCTCGGCGGCCTCGGCCATCAGGGCGGCCGTCATCTCGTGCCGTACCAGCGGGTCGAGGTCGGCCATCGGCTCGTCGAGCAGCAGCAGGTCGGGGCGCTTGCCGAAGGCCAGGGCGAGGGCGACGCGGGTGCGCTGGCCCGCGGAGAGGGCGCCGACGCGCGCGTGCGCCGGCAGGTTCCCCTCCCGCACCAGGCGTTCCGCCGCCGCCCCGTCCCAGCGGCCGGGGTTGAGCTCGCGGCCCATGCGCAGCGTGTCGGCCACGGTGAACTGCGGGTACAGCGGCTTGTCCTGGGACAGGTACGCCACCCGGGGCCGCGTCCCCCGGTGCCCCACCGGCCCGCCCAGCACCTCCAGCCGCCCCGTCTCCGGCCGCCGCAGCCCCGCGATGACCGAGAGCAGGGTCGACTTGCCGGCGCCGTTGGGCCCGACGAGCGCGCAGACCCGTCCCGTGGGCACCCGGAACGAGCAGTCCCGCAACGCCCAGGAGCGCCGGTGCTTCACCCCCAGCCCGGCCGCCTCGACGGCGGTTCCGCCGGGGACGTAGGTCAGGTCGGTCATGCGGTCCCCTCGTCGGCGTGGTGGGTGGGGTGGGCAGGGTGAGTGTGGTGGGTATGGCCGACGGGATCGGTGTGGCGGGGTTGGTCAGGGTGGTCGGCTTGGTCGGTGTGACTGACATGGCCGGTGGCGTACGAGCCGTCGGGAGGCGCGCCGCCGAAGCATTCGTCCAGGACGGATGCCACCACGGCGGAGACGTCGTCCCGGTCGAGACCGGCCGCGCGGGCCCGTTCCGCCCAGCCGGCCAGCTCGGCGCGGAGCGGCGAGTCCGCGGCGGCTCCCGGCCGCGCCAGGGAGCGCCGGACGAACGTCCCGAGTCCGGGGCGCGCCTCGACCAGGCCCGCGCGGTCGAGTTCGCGGTACGCCTTCAGGACGGTGTTGGGGTTGATGGCGGTGGCCGCCACGACCTCCCGGGCGGTGGGGAGCTGGTCGCCCGGCATCAGCAGGCCCAGCCGGAGCGCCTGTTCGACCTGCCGGGCGATCTGCACATAAGGAGCGACGCCGCTGCGGCGGTCGATGCGGAACTCGACCACGACCTCACCCTGCCTCCGCTGAACCGGCATTCCACCAAATGCCTAGTGAAAGCAGGATGACGTCACTCCGCTTCCCTCGTCAACACACGTCCCGTCCGGGCTCAGGACTCCGTGCGGTACATCAGGTCCGTCTCGTGGACCGTGAACCCCAGCCGCTCGTACACCGACACGGCGGGCCCGTTGTCCGCGTCCACGTAGAGCATCGCCGTCGGCAGGCCGGCCGCGGCGAGGTGGCGGAGGCCGATGGTGGTCAGGGCCTTGCCGAGGCCACCGCCCTGGGCACCGGGCCGGATGCCGACGACGTACACCTCGCCGAGGCCCTCCTCGGCGTGCACCTTCGTCCAGTGGAAACCGACGATCCCGCCGTCGCGTTCGGCGAGGAAGAAGCCCTCGGGGTCGAACCAGCCCTCGGCCTTGCGGTCGTCCAGGTCGCGCTGGGTGAGCGAGCCCTGTTCCGGATGGTGGGCGAACGCCTCGGCGTTGACGGCGAGCCAGGCCGCGTCGTCGTCCCCGGGCCGGAAGGTCCGGACGGTCACGCCGTCGGGCAGCCGGGGGTCGGGGAGATCGAGGTCGGCCAGCGGACGCCGCATCTGCCGCAGCTCGCGGAACAGGCTCATCCCCAGCACCTGCGCGAGGTGGCGCGCGGCCGGGTGGCCGCCGTGCGCCCAGACCCGCAGCCGCTTGCCGGACTCCCGCAGCAGCGCGTTGCCCAGCGCCCGGCCGTGGCCGCGCCCCCGGTACGCCGGGTGCACCACGAGCTCGCCGGTGGGCGCCTCGACGGGATCGGTGTCCTCCAGCTGCGCGTACCCGGCGAGGACCTCCGCGCCGTCGGTCACGTCGTGCAGCATCAGGTGCCGGACGCCCGGCCGGCCGCCCTTCAGCTGGAGCCGGCCCTGCTCGGAGACGGCCTGCCGGCCGTCGGCCGCGGCGGCCTCCGCGATCAGCTGCAGCACGTCCCGCGCGCGCTCGGGCGCCGGCTCGTCCAGCACCTCGATCCGGCGCCGCCCGCTGTCGTCGTTCCACTCGTCAGTCATGGCACCGAGCCTATGCCGCGGCCGAATCCGGAACAGGGGTGCATGGCGGGGCGACCACGGCGTACGGCACGGAGGAAACGCCCGGGCGCTACCGATTCGTCACCTCAAGCCTCCTGTGCACTACGCGCGTTGACCGTAGGCTGCGGCAGACCGCACCACCCGGCATTCGCCAAACCAGCACGAACATTCACAAAGGGGAATCCATGCACGCGACGCCGCCACGGAAGCGTCTCGCGAGACGGCTGACCGCCAGCGCCGCCGTCCTCGCCGCCACCGCCGGTGTCCTCGCCGCCGCGCCCGCCGGGGCGGCGACCGCGCACGGTCACGGCCGTGACCACGGCCACGGGCACGGCCGGACCGTCGACGTCCAGCTGCTGTCCTTCAACGACCTGCACGGCAACCTGGAGCCGCCGCAGGGCTCGTCCGGCACCGTCACGGAGAAGCAGAAGGACGGGACGAAGAAGGTCATACCCGCGGGCGGGATGGAGTACCTGGCCGACGCGCTCCGCACCGCGCGCAAGGGCCACGAGTACTCGATCACCGCGGCGGCCGGCGACATGATCGGCGCCAGCCCGCTGATGTCCGGCCTCTTCCACGACGAGCCCACCATCGAGGCGCTCAACAAGCTGAAGCTCGACGTCACCTCGGTGGGCAACCACGAGTTCGACGAGGGCCGGGCCGAGCTGGTGCGGATGCAGCGCGGCGGCTGCCACCCCAAGGACGGCTGCTTCGAGAAGGGCAAGAAGTTCCGGGGCGCGGACTTCCCCTACCTCGCCGCGAACGTCACCGACGAGAAGACCGGCAAGCCCATCCTCAAGCCGTACACGATCTGGCGGCACAAGGGCGTGAAGATCGGCATCATCGGCCTGACGCTCAAGGGCACCCCCGACGTCGTCACGGCCGAGGGCGTCAAGGGCCTGAAGTTCGCCGACGAGGTCGCGACCATCGACAAGTACGCCAAGGAGCTCGACCGCCAGGGCGTCAAGGCGATCGTCACCCTCGTGCACGAGGGCGGCATGCCGGCCTCGGGCGCGTACAACGACGACTGCGACAGCCCGGGCGCCGGCGCGGGCATCTCCGGCCCGATCGTCGACATCGCCAAGAAGGTCACGCCGAAGGTCGACGCCTTCATCACCGGCCACACGCACCAGGCGTACGCCTGCACCATCCCCGACCCGGCGGGCAACCCGCGCACGGTGACCTCCGCCGCCTCCTTCGGCCGCCTGTACACGGACACCACGCTGACGTACGACCGCCGCACCCGTGACTTCGTCCGCACCCCGGTCACCCGGCCGCACGCCACCAACCACGTCGTCGACCGCGACCGCCCCAAGGCCGCGGACATGACCTCCCTCATCGCCCGCTGGAACGCGCTCGCCGCGCCGGTCGCCAACCGGCCCGTCGGCTACATCAGCGCCGACATCAACGGCCGCGGCTCCGACGCGTACGAGAAGCCGCTCGGCGACGTCATCGCCGACTCCCAGCTGGAAGCCCTGGCCCCGGCCGACAAGGGCGGCGCCCGGATCGCCTTCATGAACCCCGGCGGCATCCGCTCCGACCTCGCCTACAAGGCGGCGGGCGGCGAGGGCGACGGCGTCGTCACCTACGGCAAGGCGTTCACCGTCCAGCCGTTCACCAACATGATGCAGACCGCCGACCTCACCGGCGCGCAGGTCATCTCCGTCCTCCAGCAGCAGGTCAGCGGCGCGGTCAACGGCCCCCAGCCGAAGATCCTGCAGATCAGCAAGGGCCTGACCTACACCCTGGACCTGACGAAGACCGGCGCCGACCGCGTCGTCGCCTCGTCCGTGAAGCTCGATGGCACGGCGATCGACCCGGCGAAGACGTACCGCGTCGCGGCCAACGAGTTCCTGATGGGCGGCGGCGACGGCTTCACCGCCTTCAAGGAGGCCAAGAACAAGCGCGTCGGCGCGTCGGACCTGGACGTCTTCCTCGCCTACCTGGGCGCGCACTCCACCAAGACCAGCCCGCTGTCCCCGCCGGAGGCGGGACGGATCACGGTCGTGAAGTAAGCACCGGACGACGGCACCATCCGTGACGTCGCCCCGCGGCGGATCCCTCCGCCGCGGGGCGCGACGTCGTAACGCGGCCGTGATGGTTCCCGACGTCAGGGCTGCTCGTCGAAGAGGTCCTCGGCGCGGGTGACGGTGAAGGCGCGGTCGAGCCACAGACCGAGGGTGTCGAGATCTGCGCAGCCGCTGACGCGTTCCCGCACCGCGTCCGGCACGTCGATCTCGCGGTGGGCCAGGGTGCGCAGCACCTGCTGGGCACGCTCCTTGAGGCGACCCTCGGCGCACCCCTCGGCCCGGCCCATCTCCTGGCCCTCGGCCAGGCCCTTCTCCCGACCATCGGCCAGGCCCTTGTCGTACGTCTCCTCAATGAGGGTGCCGCGGCCGGGGAAGTACGTGCGGACGTTCATCAGCTTCCTCCAGGTTTCCCTTGCCCGGGTGTCCCCCAGGCCGATCTCCAGCATTTCCCAGTAGTACTTGGAGGTTTCCCGGTCGACCGTGTCCAGCGCTCGAGCCAGTGTCTCCAGTATGGCCGTGGCGTCCGGATGCCGCCCGTGTGTCAGCGCGGAGAACGCCGCCAGGGTGAGGTCCTGTGCGGCCTCTTCGACGTCCAGGATGACCGGAAGATTGCCCGGCCCCAGGACGAGCGGCTGTACGGAGAGCGTCGTCCACTCGGCGTGGCCCAGCGGAAAAGGGCCGGCCGCCCAGCCTGCCGTGGCCTTGTCCTGGCACACGACGAGCAGGAGCGCCGGGCAGGAGTACTTCGCCATCAGGAACGACAGGTAGTAGGCCCAACTCACCGGCTTGTCCTCGGCCCTGCGCCCCTGCGCCTCGATGGCGAGCAGGAACCCGTCGCCACCGTCGGGCGGCCTGATACGCAGAACGCTGTCCACCCGGCGTTCCAACGGGCGGATCTCCGTGACGTCGCCCGTGAGCACTTCGACGGCCGCTTCTTCCGGCAGGGAGACACCAAGGATCCGGAACACGGGCGACAACAACCCGGGGTGCTCCTGAAAGATCCGGTGCGATGTCTCATGTTGTGACGTGACCATGGGCTGAACGTACGACTACCGCGAAGCGCTCACCCCGCTTTCGCCAAGCGATCACCCATTCGAAGCCTGGCGCGATCAACTGTTCCCTTGCGAACCCGCGTTCCTCCCTGTTCGCCACGGCGCGCGGCACATACCGAAGCGCCGCCCGGGGGAAGCCCGAGCGGCGCCGCGCGCCTCCGCGTGGCTCAAGAGGCGGTTCGGTCCAGTGCGTCGAGGACCGTCGGCCGGATGACGGTGATCTCGACGCCGAGTGCCGCGAGCACCTTCAGCGCCGTTCCCTCGTCCACCGCGAGCAGGCCGAGGAGGACGTGTTCGGTGCCGATGCGGTCGTGCCGGAGGGCCTGGGCCTCGTGGACGGCGGCCGTCAACGCCTTCTTGGCGTTCTCCGTGTAGGCCGGGCGCGGGAACCGGAAGGCACCCGCGCCGAAGGAGTCGTCGGCCCGGCGGCGGATCTCGTCCGCGTCGATGCCGAGCCCGGCCAGGGCGTCCTTCGCCTCCTGCCCGCCCGTCGCCGGCGTCCCGTCCGCCTGCCGCAGCCGGACGACGCGCTCGCGCGCCCGCGGCAGGTCGACGCCGCATCCGGTGAGCACCGCGCCGGCGCCGCCGCCGGTGGTGCCGAGGAGGCCGAGCAGCAGGTGCTCGGTTCCGACGAAGTCGTGGCCGAGATCCACGGCCTGGTCCTGTGCGGTGACCACGGCCTGTTTCCCGGGGTCGGTGAAGTGGTCGAACACTCAGCTCTCCTTGCCTTCGGCCTTGCGCCTGCCCGCGTGCTTCTCGTGCACGGACTGCCTGCTCACCCGCAGTGCGTCCGCGATGCGCTGCCATGCCCAGCCCTGGTCACGGGCGTTGTCGACGTGGAGGCGTTCGAGCTCCTCCAGCAGGCGCCGCAGCGCGACCACGGCCTGCATGCCCACGGCCGGGTCCTTGTCGGTTACTCGGCCGACCAGATCGGCCGGCGTGCCGTCATCCGTCATGCTGTCAGGATTTCCTGACATCGAGACGTTGTCAAGGATTCCTGACAGCGTGCGCGCGGAGGGATTCGACGGGCACCGTTTGCCCTCACACCCCCGGCGCCTCCGCCGGGGGTTCCACCGCCGCCCCGGGCAGCCGGACGACGGCCACCGTGCCGCCGCCCTCCGCCGGCCGGAGGCCGACCTCGCCACCGGCGCGGCGGACGGTGCGGGCGACGATGGAGAGGCCGAGGCCGCTGCCGGGGAGGCCGCGCGCGGACGGGGAGCGCCAGAAGCGTTCGAAGACGTGCGGGAGTTCCTCGGCGGGGATGCCCGGGCCGTGGTCGCGCACGGTGAGTTCGCCACCGGACAGCCGGACCTCGATCTCCCCGCCGGGCGGGCTGAACTTCACCGCGTTGTCCAGCAGGTTGACGATCGCGCGCTCCAGCGCGGGCGCCTCGGCGCGTACGTACCAGGGGTCGAGCGCCACCGTCAGCGTGAGCCCCGTGGCGCGCAACCGGGCGCGTTCCACGGCCCGCGCCGCCGCCTCGTGCAACCCCACGACCTGGACGGGCGCGGCGCCCGGGGCGCTGTCGGGACGCGAGAGCTCCTGGAGATCGCCGATGAGATCGGCCAGTTCGGTCATCTGCGCCTTGACGCTGCCGAGCAGCGCCTTGCGGTCCTCGGGCGGGATGGCCCGGCCGGTCTCCTCGCTGCGCACGAGCAGGTCGATGTTGGTGCGCAGGGAGGTGAGCGGGGTGCGCAGTTCGTGGCCCGCGTCGGCGATGAGCTGCTGCTGGCGGTCCCGGGAGGAGGCGAGCGCGGCCGTCATGGAGTTGAAGGAGCGGGAGAGCCGGGCGATCTCGTCCTCGCCCTCGGCGGGGATGCGGACGGCCAGGTCCTCGGTGCGGGCGATGTGTTCGACGGCGCCGGTGAGCTGGTCCACCGGGCGGAGGGCCGCGCGGGCGATGACGAGGCCGATGGCCGCCGCGCCGAGGACACCGACGCCGGCGGTGACGACGAGGACGATGGCCAGCGCGTTCATGGGCCGGTCGACGTCGCTCGCAGGCTGGGCGATCATCACGGCGAGCCCGGGCGTCACCCGGGAGGTGGCCACGCGCATCTCGGTGCCGTCGTCGGCCCGGGCGTCGTGCAGGGTGTCGTCCAGCCGCCCGGTGGCGACGGCCACGTCCTCGACCGCGACGCGGATCGGGGACCGGCCGAGCTGGGTGCAGGCGACACCGTCGGCCGTGACGGCCTGGATGGTGTACGGGGACGGGGAGACGAGCTTGTCGGGGACGCGGGTGCCGCACCGGTCGAGCAGCCCCTGCACGTAGTCGTCGGCGACCTTCTGGCGGCTCAGCGTGGTGTCCCGCTGCTGTTCGAGCTGTTCCTTGGTCAGTATCCAGCAGGCTCCGGCGGCCACCGCGACGGCGACGGCGACGGCCGCGGCCGTCAGCAGGGCGAGCCGGGAGCGGAGGGGCAGCCGGCGGAAACGCTTGATCATGCGGCGCCGTCCGGTCGTCCCGCACCGTGCGTCCGCGCCGCGCCGTCCGGCCGTTCCGCACCGTCCGCTCGCGCCGCGCCGTCCGGCCGTTCCGCGCCGTCCGCCCGGAGGACGTAGCCGACGCCGCGCACGGTGTGGACGAGGCGCGGCTCGCCGCCGGCCTCGGTCTTGCGGCGCAGGTACATCACGTACACGTCGAGGGAATTGGACGACGGCTCGAACTCGAAGCCCCAGACGTGCTTGAGGATCTGTTCGCGGGTGAGCACCTGACGGGGGTGGGCGAGGAAGAGCTCGAGGAGGGTGAACTCGGTGCGGGTCAGCTCCACCTGGCGCGCGCCGCGCGTGACCTCCCGGGTGTCGAGGTCCATGCGCAGGTCGGCGAAGGTGAGGACGTGCGTCTCCTCGGGCGCGGCCGGAGCGGCGTACGCGCTGCGGCGGAGCAGGGCGCGAATGCGGGCGAACAGCTCGTCGAGTTCGAACGGCTTGACGAGGTAGTCGTCCGCGCCGGCGTCCAGGCCGGTGACGCGGTCGCCGACGGTGTCGCGGGCGGTGAGCATGAGGATGGGGGTGGTGACGCCGCCGGCGCGCAGCCGGCGGGCGGCGGTGAGGCCGTCCATGCGGGGCATCAGCACGTCGAGGACGATCAGTTCGGGCTCGTACGCCGTGACCTTGGCGAGCGCGTCCAGGCCGTCGACGGCCAGTTCGGTGCCGTAGCCCTCGAAGGCGAGGCTGCGGCGCAGCGCCTCACGGACGGCGGGCTCGTCGTCCACGACCAGGATGCGGGTGGGCGCGGGGGCGTGCGCGGTCGTGGACGCGGACGGGTCGGCGGAGCTCATCGACGTTCCTCACGTGTTCTTCTCTGCGGTCGCCTGGGCTGCTGCCGGTGGCCGCTTCGGCCGCTTCGGCGGTCGCCGCGGCTGCTTACGGCAGGTGCCGGGGCTTCTTCCGACGGGTGCCACGGCTCGGCGATCATCCCGACGGTCGCCCGGGCGGCCGGCGGCCGGTCCGCCGGTACCTCAGCTTCCCACGCGGCCCTCCGCGGCTCTTGCGGCCCGCGGCTCAGTCGCCGCTGCCGCCCGTGCCGCCCGCGCGGAGACCGGCCAGGTCGGCCTTGACGTCGTTGACCGGGATGGCGAAGCCGAGGCCGACGCTGCCCGCGGTGTCGGACGAGCCGCCGCCACCTCCGGAACCGGGCGCGAACATGGCCGAGTTGATGCCGACGATCTCGCCGTTCATGTTGATGAGCGCGCCGCCGGAGTTGCCCGGGTTGAGGGAGGCGTCGGTCTGGATCGCCTTGTAGGTGGTCTTGGACGAGCCGGTGTCGCCGTTGTACTGCTCGCCGCCGAACTCGAACGGCCACTGCGGGCCGTTGTCGCGCTGCCGGCCCCCGCCGCCCTGCTCCTTGGGCACGGTGACCTCGCGGTTGAGGGCGGAGACGATACCGCTGGTGACGGTGCCGGTGAGGCCCTCGGGCGAGCCGATCGCGACGACCTGGTCGCCGACCTGGAGCTTGCCCGAGTCGCCGAGCTTGGCGGGCTTGAGGCCGTTCGCCCCCTCGATCCTGATCAGGGCGAGGTCCTTGCCGGGGTCGGTGCCGACGACCTTGGCCTTCTTGGTGGTGCCGTCGTGGAGGGTGACCTGGACGGTGTCCGCGCCGGCGATGACGTGGTTGTTGGTGATCACCTCGCCGCCCGCGCTGACGATCACGCCGGAACCGGTGGAGCGGCCGCCGGACGTGGCCGCCTTGATCTCCACGATGCTGGGGCTGACGGCCTGGGCCACGGCGCTGACCCCCGCGCTGCGACTGGCCGCGTTCGACACCGGGGTCGGCCGGCCGGTGTCGCCACCGCCGCCGGTCAGCCCGGAGACCAGCGCGGCGGACCCGCCGCCGACCAGGGCGGCGACGAGGGCGCAGGTCGCGACGAGGGTACGGGCGCCGCGGCGGCGGGGCGGCTTCGGGGCGGGGGCGGCGTGGCCGAAGGAGGCGTAGCCACCGAGACCGCTGGGGCCGCTGGGACCGCCGTGGTCGCCATACCCGCCGTGACCGCCGTGACCGCCGTGTCCGCCGCCGTAAGCGTCGGGGCCCATGGGGCTCGCGGAGCCGAAGGGAGCGTACGCGCCGCTTCGGTGCACGCCGGAGGCGTACGTGCCGCTGCCGTGGGCGCCACTCGCGTCGGCGCCGGCCGCCGTGGTGCCGCCGGGCCAGACGGTGGAGCCGTCCGGCGTGCTCACCGGGCCCTGCGGCGGCCGGGCCGGCGGGGCGGGGTAGGCGCGGGGGGACTCAGGGTGCTGGCGACCGCTCGGGCGGGGGTTCTCCGTCGTCATATGTATGACTGTCCTCCCTGTTCATGAGAACAGTCTGAGTGAGCGCTGAGAAGCTCGCCAGAAGGATGCGTGGCCATCGCCGGGGCACTCCTCCGGCGTCCTGCCCGGACGATCGTGGGGCGCGCGGACATTCCTGAGCGCCCCTGACAGGGTTCCGTCATGGTCCGAACGGGCGATACGGCGCCGTCCGGCGGGCATCCTGATGTTGCGGAGGGGCGGGGACGGCTCCGGGAGCACCGGATTCCCTTCTCCACCCCTCCCCGTCCATTCGGTTTCCTCCGCAGCGCCCGGGGACGTGCCCGGGATCGCGCTCGGAGTGTTCGAGGAGCGAGGAGTGCGGAAGATGACCGCGATGACGGCACCGAACGCGAACGGCACGGCCCCCGTCCATGGCATCGCCGACCCCGGCGCTTACGGCTGGGGGGTCTTCCACGAACGGCACCCCGCCCTCGTCCGGCGGCTGTGCGAGGGCAATCCGTACGGGCCGGAGCAGAGAGCCCGGCTGGACGCCCTGCTGGACGAGTCCCGCACGGGCCGGGTCCGGCCGCCCGCGCCGGAGACGGCCGCGGCCGCTCCGTGGGCGACCCGGGACCGGCGCCACTACGGCCGGCCGTGGAGCGAGGCGCCGTTCCTGTGGGCGGAGAGCTACTTCTACCTGCGCCTGCTGGAGTGCGTGGACCACTTCTCCCCCGGCCCCTGGCAGGGCGTCGATCCGTTCGGCCCCATGAAGAGCGCCGAACTGGCCGATCCCGGGCTGGAGTCCGATACCGCCTGGCTGGACGGGCTCGCCGGCGCGCCGCCCGACGAGGCGTTCCGCGCCCTGGTCCTGGCCTCCCTCTACGGCAACCGCGCCGACCTGGGTTTCCGGCTGGTCCAGGCGGTCACCGACCCCGCGAACAGCGACTCCACGGACGGCGGTCCCACGAGCGGCGGTCCCGCGAACGGCCACCCCGCCGACGGTCCGGGAGCCTCCGGCGTCCCCTTGCTCGCGGACGACGTCGAGACGCTGTGGAAGCACATCAGCCGTCGCCCGCCGGGCGGCGTTCACGTGATCCTCGACAACGCGGGCCGGGAGCTCCTCGCCGACCTCCTCCTCGTGGACCACCTGCTGACGACCGGACGCGCGACGTCCGTGGTGTTGCACGTCAAGCCGCGGCCGTACTACGTCTCCGACGCCACGGCCTCGGACGTCCGGGACTGCCTGGTGCGCATGGCCGCCTTCGGGAACGAGGCGGGCCGGGCGGCCCGGCGCCTCCGCGAGGCCGCCGCCACCGGCCGGCTCCGGCAGGCCACCCACGAGTTCTTCTGCTCGCCCCTCGAATTCGCCGACATGCCCGCCGATCTCCGCGCCGGCCTCGCCTCGGCCGGCCTGTGCGTGTTCAAGGGCGACCTCAACTACCGGCGCCTGGTGGGCGACCGCGCCTGGCCGGCGGACCGCCCGTTCGCCGACGCCGTGTCCGGCGTGCCCGGTTCGCTCGTCGCACTCCGCACCCTGAAGTCCGAGGTGGCCGTGGGGCTCCCGAAGGAGACCGTGGACCGGCTGGACGCCTCGCGGCCGGACTGGCGCACGGACGGATCGCAGGCCCTCGTCCAGACACGGCTGCGGCCGTGAACGGGACGGGGGGAGGGCATCGGCGGCCGAGGGGGCGGACGCCCCGCGGACAGCGCCGCGCATGGGCCCGGTGGGACCCACGAGACCGGTGGAAACGGTGGAAACAGTGGCGCGGCCTGTGGTGGCCGCGCCGGTGCCGGGGGCCCGGCAGTCCGCTACTCCCCGCCGCACCCGCACGACCGCCGGACGACCAGCGCCGAGGGGAACTGCTTCAGCCGCTCCCGCCGCGTCCCCGCGAACCGCAGGCCGTCGTCCAGCACCAGGTCGACGGCCGAGCGGGCCATCGCCTGCCGGTCGGAGGCCACGGTGGTGAGCGGCGGGTCGGTGAGGGCGGCCTCCTTGACGTCGTCGAAGCCGGCGACGGCCAGCTCGCCGGGGACGTCGATGCGCAGCTCCCGGGCCGCGCGCAGCACGCCGATCGCCTGGTCGTCGGTGGCGCAGACGACGGCGGGCGGGCGGTCCGGGCCGGAGAGCAGGTCCAGGGCCACCTTGTAGGCGTCGTAGCGGTTGTAGGGGGCGTGGAAGAGCCGGCCCTCGGTGGACCGGCCGGCCTCGCGCATGGCCCGGCGCCAGCCCTCGACGTGGTCGGTGACCGGGTCACCGACGGCCGGGGTGTGCTCGGTGCCACCGAGGCAGGCGACGTAGGGGTGGCCGTGCTCCAGGAGGTGCCGGGTCGCGAGCTGGGCACCGCCGATGTCGTCCGTCACCACGGCCACGTCGTCGATCGCGTCGGGGCGGCGGTGCATGAGGACCACGCGGGCGTCCCACGCGTCGATCTCTATGGCGGCGTGCTCGCTCGGGCCCTGGCTGATCAGGATGAGTCCGGAGACCCGCATGCCCAGGAAGGCCCGCAGGTAGTGCACTTCGCGTTCGTCGAGGTAGTCGGAGTTTCCGACGAGGACCATCTTGCCGCGCTCGGCCGCGGCCTGTTCGACCGCGTGCGCCATCTCCGCGAAGAAGGGCTGGCGGGCGTCCGGGACGATCAGACCTATGAGGTCCGTCCGACGGGAGGCCATCGCCTGGGCCACCCGGTCCGGCCGGTAGCCGAGCTCCTTGATCGCGGCCAGCACCCGCTCCCGCGTCGCCGGTGCCACCGGGCGCGGTCCATTGTTGATGACGTAGCTGACCACCGCGGTGGATGTCCCCGCCAGTCTCGCCACATCGTCCCGCGTCACCTTGGCCACGCGCGGCAGTCTACGCGGGTCCACCTACCGTTCGGCCGGTCGCGGACTCTTTGTCCGGCCGGGGGCCGACGCCTCCGCGGCGGGGGTCCGCGCCGGCGGCTCCGTCACCCGTTCGGCCGCCTGAGCGGGGGCGTCCGTCTTCTCGCTCTTGTCCGGTTTCTCCGGCAGCACGAACCGGTAACCGACGTTCCGGACGGTCCCGATCAGCGACTCGTGCTCGGGCCCGAGCTTCGCCCGCAGCCGCCGCACATGGACGTCCACGGTCCGGGTGCCGCCGAAGTAGTCGTAGCCCCACACCTCCTGGAGGAGCTGCGCCCTGGTGAAGACCCGGCCCGGGTGCTGGGCCAGGTACTTCAGCAGCTCGAACTCCTTGAAGGTGAGGTCCAGCACCTGCCCCTTGAGCTTGGCGCTGTACGTCGCCTCGTCCACGGACAGGTCGCCGGTGCGGATCTCCATGGGGCTGTCGTCCGTCGAGATCTGCTGCCGGCCCATGGCCAGCCGCAGCCGGGCCTCCACCTCGGCGGGGCCGGCGGTGTCGAGGAGGACGTCGTCCACTCCCCAGTCGGCGGTGACGGCGGCCAGGCCGCCCTCGGTGACGACGAGGAGCAGCGGACAGCCGGGGCCGGTGGAGCGCAGCAGCTGGCAGAGGCTGCGAATGTGCGGGAGGTCCCGCCGGCCGTCGATCAGTATGACGTCGGCCCCCGGCACGTCCACCAGCGCGGGACCCTCGGCGGGGGCGACGCGGACGCTGTGCAGCAGCAGCCCGAGCGCGGGCAGCACCTCGGCGGAGGGCTGGAGGGCGTTGGTCAGCAGCAGGAGGGAGCTCATCGACGGTCACCCGCCCCGCTGTGTGTCCTCTCCCCCGGCCTGGCTTCGGTCCTGCCGTTCCTGTCCTGCGCGCTTCGCTCGCCCATGGCGTCGGTTCCTCCTCGGTCCCTGCGACGGGGGTACCACCCAGGCGTGGTGCTGGGGGAGTGTTCGGGTGCGCGCCCGGAAGCACGCGTGCGCCCGGTCGTCCGCGGGGCGCGCACGTCCGAATGCACAAAAGGACCCGGGGGCGACTCTGCCCGGATCCTCTCTGCGCAGCAGAATAGCCCACATGACTTTCCCGGGGGCCGACGACTTTGCCCGACCTTGTGTTTCGTCGGTCACTTCGGGTGGTCATCGCATCGTCCTCTTGACAGCCGACGGAGTGCGGGTGGAGGCCGCCCACCAGCCCGGACCGCCGCCGTCCGGGAAGGGCCCGCGGCCCCCGGCCGTCGTGCTCGCGCACGGCTTCACGGGGGCCCTCGACCGGCCCGCGCTGCGCCGGGCGGCGGGGGTGTTCGCCCAGCACACGGGCGTGGTCACGTTCTCGTTCCGGGGACACGGCCGTTCGGGTGGGCACTCCACCGTCGGCGACCGGGAGGTGCTGGATCTGGCCGCGGCCGTCGGCTGGGCCCGGCGGCTGGGGTACGAGCGGGTGGCGACGGTCGGCTTCTCGATGGGCGGATCCGTGGCACTGCGCCACGGCGGCCTGTACCTCCCGGAGACCGGCCGAAAGCACGAGGGGCGCATGGAGGCACACGCCGACATGGTGGTGTCGGTGAGCGCTCCCGCCCGCTGGTTCTACCGGGGCACGGCCCCGATGCGGCGGCTGCACTGGGCGGTCACCCGCCCTGCCGGGCGGGCGGTGGCCCGATGGGCGCTGCGGACGCGAGTGCACTCCGGCGAGTGGGATCCGGTGCCGGTGCCGCCGGTGGAGGCGGTGCGGTCGATCGGGCCTCGGCGGGTGCTGATCGTGCACGGGGATCGGGATCCGTACTTTCCGCTCGATCATCCGCGGGCGCTCGCGGCGGCCGGGGATCCGGCGAGTACGGAGCTGTGGATCGAAGCTGGTTTCGGTCACGCGGAGTCGGCGGCGCCGGACGGGTTGATGTGGCGGATCGCCCGGTGGGTGGTCGAGGGGTAGGCGCCCCGGTCCCACCCCTTCGCCGATTCCCGGGGGCGAGCCCCCAGACCCCCGAAAGCGGCTCCGCCGCTTGTCCCTCGAACTCCCCCGGAGGGGGCGCCTCCCGGCGGTGGCCGGGGAAAAGGGCGGCGCCGGAGCTCCCTACGCCTCCTCCGCCACCGGCTGGGCGAACTGTGCCGCGTACAGCCGCGCGTACGCGCCGTCCGCCGCCAGCAGCGACTCGTGATCACCCTGTTCCACGATCCGCCCGGACTCCATCACGAGGATCACGTCCGCGTCGCGGATCGTCGAGAGCCGGTGGGCGATCACGAAGCTGGTGCGGCCGGAGCGCAGCTCGGCCATGGCCTGCTGGATGAGCACCTCGGTGCGGGTGTCCACCGAGCTGGTGGCCTCGTCCAGGATGAGGATCTCCGGCTCGGCGAGGAACGCCCGCGCGATGGTGATCAGCTGCTTCTCGCCGACGCTGACGTTGCCGCCCTCCTCGTCGATCACCGTGTCGTAGCCGTCGGGCAGCGTCCGGACGAAGCGGTCGACGTGGGTGGCCTTGGCCGCCTCGACGATCCGCTCGGCCGAGGCCCCGTCGGCGCCGTAGGCGATGTTCTCGGCGATCGTGCCGCCGAACAGCCAGGTGTCCTGGAGGACCATGCCGATGTGGGAGCGCAGCTCCTCACGGGAGAGCGTCGCGACGTCGGTGCCGTCGAGGGTGATCCGGCCGCCGTTCACCTCGTAGAACCGCATGAGCAGGTTGACCAGGGTGGTCTTGCCGGCGCCCGTGGGGCCGACGATGGCGACGGTCTGGCCGGGCCGGACGGTGAGGGAGAGGTCCTCGATGAGCGGCTTGTCGGCGTCGTAGCGGAAGGAGACGTTCTCGAACGCGACCTCACCGCGGACCCGGCCGAGCTTCCGCTCGTCGTCGTCCGGGGACTGCTCCTCGGCGTCGAGGAGTTCGAAGACGCGCTCGGCGGAGGCGACGCCGGACTGAATGAGGTTGGCCATGGAGGCGACCTGCATCAGCGGCTGGCTGAACTGGCGCGAGTACTGGACGAACGCCTGGACGTCGCCGATCGACAGCGAGCCGCTCGCCACCCGCAGCCCGCCGACGACGGCGACTAGCACGTAGTTGAGGTTTCCGACGAACATCATCGCGGGCTGGATGACGCCGGATATGAACTGCGCCTTGAAGCTGGCCCGGTAGAGCTCCTCGTTCTCCTTGCGGAAGACCGCCGCGGACTCCTCCTGCCGGCCGAAGACCTTCACCAGCGAGTGGGCCGTGTACATCTCCTCGACATGGGCGCTGAGCCGGCCGGTCGACGCCCACTGGGCCACGAACTGCGGCTGCGCGCGCTTGCCGACGGCCGTGGCGACGTACACCGAGACGGGGACGGTGATCAGCGCGACGAGGGCCAGCAGCCAGGAGATCCAGAACATCACCGCGAGCACGCCGACCATGGTCAGCACCGAGGCCATCATCTGGCTCAGGGTCTGCTGGAAGGTCTGGGCGATGTTGTCGATGTCGTTCGTGGCCCGGGAGAGGATCTCACCGCGCTGCTGCTTGTCGAAGTAGCTCAGCGGCAGCCGCCCGAGCTTCTCCTCGACGTCCTGGCGCAGCCGGAAGACGGTGCGCTGGATGGCGGCGGTGACGACTCGCGCCTGGACGAACCCGAACAGGGACGCGGCGACGTAGATCAGCAGCACCCAGAGCAGCACCGTGCCGACGGCGTCGAAGTCGATGCCCTGGCCGGGCGTGAAGTCGACGCCGGACAGGACGTCCGCGATGTTGCCGTGACCGCTGTGGCGCAGCCCGTCGAGGGCCTGGGCCTTGGTGGTGCCCGCCTGCATCTGCTGTCCGACGACGCCGGCGAAGATGAGGTCGGTGGCGTGGCCGAGGACCTTGGGGCCGGCCACCGTCAGCGTGACGCTGGCCAGCGCGAGCAGCAGCACGGCCCACAGCATGGGTTTCTCGGGGCCCATGCGGGCGAACAGGCGACGGGCGGAGCCCTTGAAGTCGGCGGACTTCTCGGTCGGCTGGCCGCCCATGAAGCGGGCGATGCCGGAAGCGGGCGCGGGCCCCGGCGGGCCGGGGCGGCCTTTCCGGGCTGGTTCCCCGGTTGCTTCCCCGGTTCGCTCCCCGGTTGCTTTCCGGGCTGCCCGCCCGGCTGTCGCCGCCCGGACGGCTCTCCCGGTCCGGCGGCGGCCGCCGCTCCGGAGCCCGCGGTGGCCGACGGCCCGGGCCGCTCGGGACCCGTCGGCCGCTGGGACTTCGCCGACGTGCTCACGCGGCCTCCTCCTCGGTGAGCTGGGACAGCACGATCTCCCGGTAGGTCTCGTTCGTGGCCATCAGCTCGGTGTGGGTTCCGGTGCCGACGACGCGGCCGCCGTCGAGGACGACGATCCGGTCGGCGTCGCGGATGGTGGACACGCGCTGGGCCACCACGAGGACGGTGGCGTCCCCGGTCTCCCGGGACAGCGCCGCCCGCAGCCGGGCGTCGGTGGCGTAGTCGAGCGCGGAGAAGGAGTCGTCGAACAGGTAGATCTCGGGTCTGCGCACCAGGGTGCGGGCGATGGCCAGGCGCTGGCGCTGGCCGCCGGAGACGTTGGAGCCGCCCTGGGCGATGGGGGCCTCCAGCCCCTCCTCCATGGCCTCGACGAACTCCCGGGCCTGCGCGGTCTCCAGCGCCGCCCACAGCTCCTCGTCGGTCGCGTCGGGCCGCCCGTAGCGGAGGTTGGAGGCGATCGTGCCGGAGAAGAGGTAGGGCTTCTGCGGGACGAGTCCCACCGTGCGGGCGATGAGGGCGGGGTCGGCCTCGCGCACGTCCACGCCGCCGATCAGGACCTCGCCCTCGGTGGCGTCGAACAGCCGGGGGATCAGCCCGAGCAGCGTGGACTTGCCGCTGCCGGTGGAGCCGATGACGGCGGTGACCTCGCCCGGGCGCGCGACCAGGGAGACGTTCCGCAGGACGGGCTCCTCGGCACCGGGGTAGCGGAAGCCGGCGCCCCGCAGTTCGAGGTGGCCGTGCCGGCGCAGCTCGGCGACCGGCGCGACGGCCGGCACCACGCTGGAGTCGGTGCTCAGCACCTCGTGGATCCGCTCGGCGCAGACCTCGGCGCGCGGCACCATCATGAACATGAAGGTGGCCATCATGACCGCCATCAGGATCTGCATCAGGTAGCTGAGGAACGCGGTGAGGGCGCCGATCTCCATGTCGCCGCCGTCGATGCGGTGCCCGCCGAACCACAGCACCGCGACCGAGGCCGCGTTCACGATCAGCATCACGGCCGGGAACATGACGGCCGCCAGCCGGCCGGAGCGCAGCGAGACGTCCATCAGCGCGGTGTTGGCCGCGTGGAAGCGCTCGCGTTCGTGCTTGTCGCGGACGAACGCGCGGATGACGCGGATGCCGGCGATCTGCTCGCGGAGGACGCGGTTGACGGTGTCGACCCGCTCCTGCACGGCCTTGAACATCGGACGCAGCCGCCGGACGGTCAGCACGATGACGACGCCGAGCACGGGCACGATGGCCAGCAGCAGGCCGGACAGCGGCACGTCCTGCTTGAGGGCCATCAGGATGCCGCCGAAGCACATGATGGGCGCCCCCACCATCAGCGTGAACGACATCAGGACCAGCATCTGGACCTGCTGGACGTCGTTGGTGGTGCGCGTGATCAGGGAGGGCGCCCCGAACTTGCCCACCTCACGGGCCGAGAAGGACTGCACCCGGTCGAAGACCTCCTCGCGCAGGTCCCGGCCGACGCCCATGGCGATCCGCGCGCCGACGTAGACCGCGCCGAGCGAGCACCCGAGCTGGACGAGGGCCACCGCCGCCATCACCCCGCCGGTGGTGAGGATGTAGCCGGTGTCGCCCTTCACCACGCCCTTGTCGATGATGTCGGCGTTGAGCGTCGGCAGATAGAGCGTCGCGAGGGTTTGGACGAGCTGAAGGAGCACCACCAGCGCCAAGGGGCGTGAGTAGCGCTTCATTCGGGCTCGGAGTAGGCGTACCAGCACACGAGAAGCCTATGCGAACGCCGTTCGTCCGATCCTCCGGTTTTCGCCCGGGGTTTCCTCCCGATTCCCCGCCGCCCCGGGGAATCCGCCGTGATTCCCTGCGGGTTCTCCCGGGGATTCCGTCCGGATTTCGCGGCCGGGGGCCGGGGGCGGCCCGGTACCCGTCATCATGGAGGCGGAAGAAGCGGCGACGACGCAGCCGATTACACAGGGAACCGAAACGTGAAAGCGGGGTGGCCGTGGTGACCGCAGACACGGCACGACCGGGGTCGCCGGGCCGGGCGGTGCCGACGGGCACGATCCGGTACTGGGCCGCGGCGAAGGCCGCCGCCGGTACGGCCGAGGAGCCCTACGCGGCGCCGACGCTCGCCGCCGCGCTGGCCGCCGCCCGGGAGCGGCACACGGAGCGCCCGGAGTTCGCGCGGGTCCTCGCGCGCTGCTCCTTCCTCGTGGACGGCGACCCGGTCGGCACCCGCGCGCACACCACGGTCCAGCTGGCCGAGGGCGGCACGGTCGAAGTGCTCCCGCCCTTCGCAGGAGGGTGACACCGGCACGATGAGGGCACGATGAGCGACCAGTACCACGACCCGTACCAGCCGCGGGACCCGTACGCCGGGTACGGCGAGTACGACGGAAACGGCCACCAGGACGGCGCCGCGCACCAGAACGGCACGCACCAGAACGCCGCGCATCAGAACGGCGGTCACCAGCACGGCGGTCACCAGAACGCCGGGCACCAGCACGGCGGTCACCAGGGCGGCACCGGCCACGACGGCTACGCGGCGTACGAACCGGGGGCCGGCGACGGCACGACGGGCGGCGGCGCGTACGGCTACGCGTACCCCCCTCAGCAGCAGCCGCAGCAGCCGCACCACCAGTCGCACCACCAGTCCCAAGCTCACCAGCAGCAGCACTCGCAGGCGCCTCAGCAGGGCGGGACGGCCTGGCCCACGGCCGGCGGGCAGCAGGGCTGGGCGCCCGTCGACGACCAGCCGACGCAGACATGGGAGACCCAGACCTGGGAGACGCAGACCTGGCAGCAGCAGCTGCCGGTGGCCGAGCCGTCGTACGGCGCCCAGCCCTCCGTCCCCTCGCCCGCGCAGGCCCCCGCCCAAGCTCCCGCGCAGGCCCCCGCCTGGGCCGGTGCCGCCGGGCCGGACGCCGACGACGCCGCCTGGCCGCGGCACCGGTCGACCGCGCCGGCCGCCGCGTTCGCGACCGGCTCCGACGGCCGGCCGGGGGCGGTGCCCGCGCCGGTGCCGGCCGTCGCCGGGGAGCCGGAGCGGCCGCTGACGGCCGCGGAGAAGGCCAAGGCGGAGGGCCGGCCGCAGATCCTGTCGCCGGGCCTGCGGCCCGCGCTGCTGACGGCCGTCCTGGCCGCGCTGGTGGCGCTCGCTGCGCCCCTCGGCCAGGTGGCGCTGGCCGTCCCGGTGGTGCTGCTCCAGGCGGTGACCGCGGCGGGCTGGTTCCGGCTCAACGGGATGTGGCCCGCCCGCCAGGGCATCGCGTTGGCGTTCCTGGGCGGCCTGGTCGCCGACGCGGGGCTGCTGGCCGTCAAGGCCGAGCGGGCCCCCACGGTGGTGCTGGGCACGCTCGGCGTCTGGCTGCTGCTGGTGGTCATGCTCCAGCTGCGCAGCCACGCCTCGCCGGACGAGCGGCTGTACGGGCTGACGACGGCCGGCGGTTCGACCGTCCTCGCGGTCCTCGCGGCCGGTCACCTGGCCGCGGACCGGGACGCGGTGGTGGTCGGCGGCATCGCGGTGGCCGTGACCGTCCTGGCGCGGGCGCTGCCGCTGCCGTCGGTGGCCTCCCCGGTCGTCGCGCTGATCGCGGCGGCGGGCGCGGGCGTGCTCGGCGGTCAGCTGACGCACACCGGGGGCTCGGCGGCCCTGCTGGGCCTGGCGGCCGGCGTCTGCGCGCTGGCCGGCCTGCGGGTGGCAAGTTACGACTACCCGTCGCGCTTCGTGCACATGACCGCGGGCGTCGCCCTGCCGCTGGCGCTCGCCGCCCCGGCGGTCTACGTCGTGGGCCGGGCGCTCTTCTGACGCTGCGGGCCGGGCGCTCTTCCGGCGCCCCCGAGCGACCCGACGGGCCGTGTGCCCCGTCACGGTGGGCCGTCCCCGGAGAACCGGGGGCGGCCCTTCGCCGTCTCCATGGTCGTCAGGACCACACGTGCCTGACCACCGGCTGGGTAGGCTCGCCGGAACGGCAAGGCCCGAACCGACCCTGGGGGAACGTCACCCGATGCGCGCCATACGCACTCTGCTGATCGTCGTCGTGATCCTGGGCGGCCTCTTCGTCGCCGCCGACCGTGTGGCGGTCTGGTACGTGGAGGACGAGGCGGCGGGCAAGATACAGAGCAGCCAGAACATGTCGGGCAAACCTGACGTCTCCATCAAGGGCTTCCCGTTCCTGACCCAGGTGGCCGACTCCAAGCTCGACGAGGTCGAGGTCTCGCTCGACGGCGGCGTCACGGCCGGCTCGGGCGACAAGTCGATCCGGGTCAGCGACTTCGACGCGACCCTGCGCGGCGTCCGCATTGACAGCAGCTTCACCTCCGCCGTCGCCGACCGGGCCTCCGGCACGGCCCACATCTCGTACGAGGACCTCAGCCGCATCGCCGGACAGGGCATCACCGTCGGCTACGGCGGCAAGGACGCGTCCGGCACCAGCCGGGTGAAGGTGACGGGCAGTATCCCGCTGCCGATGGGTGTGGTGAAGCGGAGTGTGGTCTCCACGGTGAGCCTGGTGGGCGATACGCGGGTGAAGGTGCACGCGGAGAAGGTGCCTTCGGATCTGCCGGGGCTGGAGGGGCTGATCCGGTCGAAGACGGATTTCGAGCGGGAGATCACCGGGCTGCCCGGGGGATCAAGCTGGAGAAGCTCGAGACGAACGAGAAGGGTGTGGAGATCACGCTCGGTGGGACGGGTGTCCGGCTGGCGGGATGAGCCCCGGTCCCTCCCCTTCACCGATTCCTGGGGCTGCGCCCCAGACCCCCTGATCGCGGCTTCGCCGCTCGTCCTCAAACGCCGGACGGGCTGATTTTGAGACGGTTCATCTCACATGCCGACACACCGGTGACACCCCTCCCCCGCCCTCCCTACGATCGCACCATGAGGCGACAGGCGGATCTCACCAAACGGCGGGCAGTCGACCTGTGCCGTGTGGCCGCCATGCTGTGTCGTCGTGCCTGACGGGGCTCCGCCCCCTCTTCGGCCGGCCGCTCCGGCCCCCCTCCCGCATCACCGCCATGTGCCGGCGCCCGGCGCGCCGTCGGCGTACCTCAGCAACTGCCCCGGAGGAGAACAGCATGAGCCGCAACGACGTCCTGGTGGATGCCGACTGGGTCCAGGCCCGCATCGACGCAGGCGACCCCAAGACCGTCATCGTCGAGGTCGACGAGGACACCTCGGCCTACGACAAGAACCACATCAAGTCCGCCATCCGGATCGACTGGCGGACGGACCTCCAGGACCCCGTCCGCCGCGACTTCGTGGACCAGGCGGGCTTCGAGGAGCTGCTGTCCGCGAAGGGCATCGCCAACGACGACACGGTCGTCCTCTACGGCGGCAACAACAACTGGTTCGCCGCCTACGCCTACTGGTACTTCAAGCTCTACGGCCACCAGGACGTCCGCCTCCTCGACGGCGGCCGCAAGAAGTGGGAGCTGGACTCGCGCGACCTCGTCGCCGAGGTCCCGCGGCGGCCCCGCACGGAGTACAGGGCCAAGCCGCAGGACGCCTCGATCCGCGCGTTCCGGGACGACGTGCTGGCCGCGATCGGCAGCCTGAACCTGGTGGACGTCCGTTCGCCCGACGAGTTCAGCGGCAAGCTGCTCGCCCCGGCCCACCTCCCGCAGGAGCAGTCGCAGCGCCCGGGCCACGTCCCGACGGCGCGCAACATCCCCTGGTCCAAGGCGGCCAACGACGACGGCACGTTCAAGTCGGACGACGAACTCCGGGCCGTCTACGAGGGCGCGGGCGTGGACCTGTCGAAGGACACCATCGCGTACTGCCGGATCGGCGAGCGGTCGGCGCACACCTGGTTCGTCCTGCACGAGCTGCTCGGGCAGACCAACGTCCGCAACTACGACGGTTCGTGGACGGAGTACGGCTCCCTCGTCGGCGTGCCGATCGAGCTCGGCGCCAACTGATCCGTCCGACGACAGCACGGACCTCGACGACAGCACGAACGAGGAAAGGTACGCAGCATGTGTGGAGCCAAGGCCGGCGGCCCCGACGCCTCGACGGCCAAGCCGGGCGAGACCACCATCCAGGGTTCCGTGACCCGTGACGGGGTGCCCGTCGCCGGTTACGTGCGCCTGCTGGACAGTTCCGGCGAGTTCACCGCGGAGGTCCCCACCTCCGCGACCGGACAGTTCCGCTTCTACGCGGCCGAGGGCACCTGGACGGTGCGCGCGCTCGTCCCGGGCGCGACCGCCGACCGTACGGTCGTCGCGCGGCCCGGCGGGCTGGCGGAGGTGGCGATCGCCGTATAAGGACGACGCCTACTGAGCACGGCGCCTCGCGCGCCGGACGGCCGGAGGGCCGCACCTCGGGGTTTGGACGACCTGATGGCGGGGTGCGGCCCTCCGGTGCGCCGCGGCCCGGCGCGCCCCCGGACGGGCCGCGCACGCTGTACGGCGACCGGCCCCCGCCGTACCGTTGAAGCATGTACGCGCGGCGGCGTCACCTGTACTTCGCCATGATGGGCACGTGCGTCGGGATGTTCGTCCTGGCCTGGGCCGTCGTACGGCTGTGGTCCGTGCCCGCCGCCATCGGCATGTGCCTGTTCGCGATGGTCATCCCCCGGTGGCGGCCATCGTGGCCAACCGCCGGGGTCCCGACGACCGCTGGTGGGACGAGGAGACGGGCGACCCCGAGTCCGACCGCTGGTGGAACGAGCTGGACGACCGGCGCGGGCGGGACGACCAGCGGGACGGCCAGTAGACGCCGGCCGGACGTCGGCGGGACCGCCGGTGAACGCGACGGTGATCGAATCGGCGGACGAGTCAGTAGACGAGCGCCTGCACGCCGTCCGCCATGGCCTCGCCGACGAAGACCTGGGCCCCGGCGATGCGCGCGCCCTCGATCAGGTCCTTCTCCTCGATGTCCCGCCGCGCCGCGCACTGCGTACAGACGGTGATCATGCCGCCGCCCGCCCGGATGCCGTCGATCAGCTCCGGCAGCGGCGCCGCGTGCGGCAGTTCGAACTCGGCCGCCCGGCCCGGCAGGGCGAACCAGGACGACTCCCCGGTCAGCCACAGCGAGACCTCGACGCCGCTCGCCACGGCGACGGCCGCCACCGTGAACGCCTGCGAGCACCGCTCGGGCGCGTCCGCGCCCGCCGTCACCTTGATCACGAGCTTCTTCCGCATGGGATCACTGTAGGCCGGGCGCCCGGCCCAGGGGCCCTACGCGTCCCGTACCACCTCACACCGCCGTTCCGGAGCGGGCCGACTAGACTCGTCGCAGGTCCGTAACCCCTCACTCCGACCGAGGAGCGCGCTCGTGCTTGAGGCAGTCTTCACCACCCTGCTGGTCCTGGTCGCCGTCGGCGTTCTCTCGTTCGCCGGGCTGACCTGGAAGAAGCTGTACCAGGGCCAGCGCTGAGCCTCCCCGACCACCCCCTACAGATCGTCTGAGCTGAGCCCATGATCGAGATTCCGTCCGACCTCCACCGGGACCTGGTGCCCCTCGTCTTCCTCCTCGGCAAGTGGGAGGGGGCGGGCGTCGCCGACTTCCCGGGCTCCGAGAAGTGCAACTTCGGGCAGGAAGTCACCTTCACCCACGACGGCCGGGACTTCCTGGAGTACGTCTCGCACAGCTGGGTGCTCGACGCCGAGGGGAACAAGGTCCGGCCGCTGGAGACCGAGAGCGGCTACTGGCGGATCGACAAGGACCGCAAGGTCGAGGTCGTCATGATCCGCGACCAGGGCGTCGTCGAGGTCTGGTACGGCGAGCTCGCCGACAAGAAGCCGCAGATCGACATCGTCACCGACGCGGTCGCGCGGACCGCCGCGTCCGGCCCGTACTCCGGCGGCAAGCGCCTCTACGGGTACGTCAAGGGCGACCTGATGTGGGTCGGCGAGAAGGCCACCCCCGAGGTGCCGCTGCGGCCGTACATGTCCGCGCAGCTGAAGAAGACCGCCGACGTGGCCGCTCTGGAGGAGTGGGCGCGGAACCTGCCGGACGACCTGCCGGACGGCGTCTCCTTCTTCCGCCCGGACGGCACCCCCTACAACCCCGAGCAGCCGTAAGCCCCAGGCTGTCGTACGAAGCGCCCCGCGGGGGAAGTCCGGTCGAAGTCCGGCGCTGACCCGCAACGGTAGGCAGAACACCCGTTCTGCGAGCCCGATCACCCGCGGCGGTGTGAGCTCCTGACAACTCGCCGTGGACTGCGAGGGGAGGCCCCCCGCGGCGCGGTGGGGCTCCTGCGGGCACGCGTGCCCGGGCCCACGGCCCGAGCCGAAGGCGTCCCCCTTGGCAGTCACCGCCCAGGCCCCACCCGCCACCACCGCACCGGCACGGCGGATCCCGCTGCCACCCCTGATCGCCGGGCTGACCGTCGCCCTGCTCGGCTCCCTCCTCTGCTGCGTCGCCCTGGGTTCCTCCGGCATCGGCTGGGGGCGGGTGCTGCACTACCTGGGCGCGGGGCTGACCGGCGGCAGGATCGGGGCGGACGAGGTCTCCGCCTACACCATCGTCTGGGAGCTGCGCTTCCCGCGCGCCCTGCTGGCGGCCGTGGTCGGTGCCGGTCTCGCCGCCGTCGGCGTCGCCACCCAGGCGCTGGTCCGCAACGCCCTCGCCGACCCGTTCGTGCTCGGCATCTCCTCCGGCGCGGCCGTCGGCGCCAACGCGGTGCTCCTCTTCGGCGTGCTCGGCTCGCTGGGCGTCTGGGCGCTGTCCAGCGCCGCGTTCCTCTCCGCGCTCGCCTCCATGGCCCTGGTCTACGCGGCGGCCCGCGGCACCGGGCACGGGCTGACCCCGCTGCGGCTGGTGCTGGTCGGGACGGCCATGTACTACGGCTTCTCGGCGATCACCACGCTGATGGTCTTCAGCGCGGACCGCGGGGACGCCGCCCGCTCGGCGATGATGTGGCTGCTCGGCAGCCTGGGCGGGGCGAGCTGGCAGTCCGTGCCGATCGCCGCCGGGGCCGTGCTGCTGGGCCTGGGCTATCTGCTGTGGTCGGCGCGCGGCCTGAACGTGCTGGCCATGGGCGACGAGACGTCGTCCGCGCTCGGCGTCGACCCCGAGCGGCGGCGCCGGGTGCTGTTCGTCGTGGTGGCGGCCGTCACCGGTGCCGTGGTGGCCGTCAGCGGCGCCATCGGCTTCGTCGGGCTGATGGTCCCGCACGCCACCCGGATGCTGGTCGGCGCCGACCACCGCCGGGTCCTCGCGGTCGCGCCGCTGCTGGGCGCGGTGCTGCTGGTGTGGGTGGACGTCGTCTCGCGGCTGCTGCTCGCGCCCGTCGAACTGCCGGTCGGCGTGATCACGGCGCTGATCGGCGTGCCCTGTTTCATCCTGCTGATGCGCCGGCGCGGCTACACCTTCGGAGGGGCCTGATGCGGGTCGACATCGAGGACCTGTCGGTCGAGGTGGCCGGCGCCACGCTGGTCCGGGACGTGGAACTGCGGGCCGCGAGCGGGCAGTTCGTCGGCGTCGTCGGCCCCAACGGCAGCGGCAAGTCGACGCTGCTGCGGTGCGTCTACCGCGCGCTGCGGCCGACGCACGGCCGGGTGCTGCTGGACGGCGACGACCTGCACGGGCTCACCGCCCGCGAGGGCGCGCGGAGGCTGGCGGCGCTGCCGCAGGAGTCGGGTGGCGAGTTCGACTTCACGGTCGCCGAGGTCGTCGCGATGGGCCGGCTGCCGCACCAGCGGGCGGCCGGCCGCACGTCCCGCGAGGACACCGACGTCTGCGCGGCGGCCCTGGAGCGGGTCGGCGCCGGGCACCTCACGGACCGCGGCTTCCTGACCCTCTCCGGCGGCGAGAAGCAGCGCGTCCTGATCGCGCGCGCCCTCGCCCAGCGGCCGAAGGTACTGGTCCTGGACGAGCCGACCAACCACCTCGACATCAGCCAGCAGCTCGAAGTCCTGGCGCTGGTACGGGAGTCCGGACTCACCGTGCTCGCCGCGCTGCACGACCTCAACCTCGCCGCGACCCACTGCGACGTGCTGTACGTCGTCCACGGCGGGCGGCTCGTCGCCTCCGGACCGCCGGACGAGGTGCTGACGTCCGGGCTGCTGGCCGACGTCTTCGGCGTCCGGGCGCACCGGGTGCCCCACCCGGTGTCCGGCGTCCCGCAACTCCTCTTCGACCGCCTCCCCCGGTGATCCCGGTGACCCCCTTCCCCAGGAGCCCCGCCATGCGAGCCATGCGCACCGCCCGCGTCCTCGTCTGCCTGACCGCCGCCCTCGCCCTGGCGGGCTGCGGGGCACAGGTGGACGAGGATCCGACGACCGAGGACGCGAAGAAGCCCTCGGCGTCCGGCCATTACCCCGTCACCATCGAGAACTGCGGTGTGAAGACGGTGTACGACAAGGCGCCGCGCCGGGTGGTGACCAACGACGTGGGCATCGCCGAGATCATGTTCGCGCTCGGCCTGGAGGACCACATGGCCGGCTACGTGGCGCCGGACTACAAGACGAGCCGCGCGGACGACATCCCCTGGAAGGACGGCTACGACAAGGTCAAACGGCTGTCCACGAAGCAGATCAACAAGGAGATGGTCCTCGACGCCAAGGCCGACCTCGTCTTCGCCGGCTGGAACTACGGCTTCGGCGAGGGCGACGGCTTCACGCCCGCCGCGCTGAGGAAGCTGGGCATCGGCTCGTACGTGCTCACCGAGTCCTGCCGCAGCGGCAGCGGCAAGGAGCGGGGCGTGATGCCGCCGCTGGAGGCTCTCTACACCGATCTCACCACCCTGGGGAAGCTCTTCGACGTCGAGGACCGGGCGGCGAAGCTCGTCGCCGGCTTCAAGAAGAAGGTCGCGGACGCGCAGGCCGCGATACCGGCCGACGGCAAGCGGCCCAAGGTCTTCCTCTACGACGACGGCCGCGACAAGCCGGTGACCGCGGGCGCCTACGCGGGCCCGCACGACATCATCACCAAGGCCGGCGGCGACCACGTGATGAGCGACCTGAAGGACACCTGGACCACCGTCGGCTGGGAGACGGTGGTCGACCGGCGGCCCGACGTCATCGTCATCAACAACTACGGCGGCGTCTCCGCCGAGGAGAAGCGGAAGTTCCTGCTCTCCTACCCGCCGCTGGCCGACGTCCCGGCCGTGAAGAACAAGCGGATCTTCGTCCTCGACTATGTGGACCTCGTGGAGAGCCCGCGCAACCCGGACGCCGTAGCGGCCCTGGCCGGCTACCTGAAGGGGGTCCGGGAAGGCTGACCGCGCCTAGACTGGAGGCGTGGTGGACACCGACTGGCAGAGCGATCTCCGCAAGCGCGGCTACCGGCTGACGCCGCAGCGCCAGCTCGTGCTGGAAGCGGTGGACCGGCTGGAGCACGCGACGCCGGACGACATCCTCACCGAGGTCCGCAAGACGGCCGGCGGCATCAACATCTCCACCGTCTACCGGACGCTGGAGCTCCTGGAGGAGCTCGGCCTGGTCAGCCACGCCCACCTCGGCCACGGCGCCCCCACGTACCACCTCGCGGACCGGCACGACCACATACACCTGGTCTGCCGGGACTGCACCGGGGTGATCGAGGCAGGTCTGCCGGTGGCCGCCGACTTCACGGAGCGGCTGCGCGCGGAGTTCGGCTTCGAGACGGACATGAAGCACTTCGCGATCTTCGGGCGGTGCGCGTCCTGCGCCTCGGGGAAGGCCGCTGCCGGGAAAGCGCCGGACGGGTCGTAGGACGGGCCCTACGGGGCATCGGCTCGTGCCCCCGCGAGTCGTAGGCTGGGCGCATGCTGCGTCAATCCAAGAGCCCTCTGCTGTCGCTGCCCGGCGCCGTCCCCGCCGAGGGTCCGGACGAAGGCGTCGCCGCGCACTACGGCGACCCGTTCCGCGAGCAGCGCGCGCTCGCCGACGGGTCCGGCTTCGTCGACCTCTCCCACCGGGGTGTGATCGCCGTCTCCGGCGACGACCGGCTGAGCTGGCTGCACCTGCTGCTCACCCAGCACGTCAGCGAGCTGCCGCCCGGGCAGGCCACCGAGGCGCTGGTCCTCACCGCCAACGGCCACATCGAGCACGCCCTCTCCCTCGTCGACGACGGCACGACCGTCTGGGCCCACGTGGAACCCGGCACCCAGGAGGCACTGCTCGCCTACCTGGAGAGCATGAAGTTCTTCTACCGGGTGGAGGTCGCCGACCGCACCGACGAGATCGCCGTCGTCCACCTGCCGGCCGGCTCCATCGCCGACGTCCCCGACGGCGTCGTCGTCCGCGAGACACCGCACGGGCGCGACCTGTTCCTGCCGCGCGAACGGCTGGAGTCCTTCGCCGCCGACCACGGCCCCGCCGCCGGCACCCTCGCCCTGGAGGCCCTCCGCGTCGAGGCCCACCGGCCGCGGCTCGGGCTGGAGACGGACCACCGGACGATCCCCCACGAGCTCGGGCTCATCGGCACGGCCGTGCACCTGCAGAAGGGGTGCTACCGGGGGCAGGAGACGGTCGCGCGAGTGCAGAACCTGGGGAAGCCGCCGCGCCGTCTCGTCTTCCTGCACCTCGACGGGAGCGAGGTGCACCTGCCGGGCCACGGAGCGCCGGTACGGCTGGCCTCGGACGGGCCTGACGGGCGGCAGCTCGGGTTCGTCACGACCGCCGTGCGGCACCACGAGCTGGGGCCGATCGCGCTGGCGCTCGTGAAGCGGAACGTCCCGGTGGACGCGGCGTTGGTCGTGGGTGAGGGGACGGCGGCGGCGCAGGAGGTCGTGGTCGAGCCGTAGGGTGCCCGGTCCCGTCCTCAAACGCCGGACGGGCTGACCATCCAGCCCGTCCGGCGCTTGAGGACGAGCGGCGGAGCCGCGACAAGGGGGGTCTGGGGGCTCGCCCCCAGGAATCGGCGAATGGAGGTGCCCCCTCTGGGGGAGGGACCGGGGCCTCCTCCCCCTCACACCTCCAGCAGCACCGTGAACGGCCCGTCGTTCGTCAACGACACCTTCATGTCGGCCCCGAACACCCCCGTCTCGACACGAGCCCCCAACTCCCGCAACCGAGCCACCACCTCATCCACCAAAGGCTCGGCCAAGCGGCCCGGAGCGGCCGCGTTCCAGGTGGGCCGCCGCCCCTTCCGCGCGTCACCGTAAAGCGTGAACTGGGAGATCACGAGCAGCGGCGCGCCCACGTCGGAGCAGGACTTCTCGTCGGCGAGGATCCGGACGGACCACAGCTTGCGGGCGAGCTGCGCCGCCTTCTCCGGAGTGTCGTCGTGGGTCACCCCGACCAGCACGCACAGCCCCTCGCCCACGATCTCGCCGACCGTCCGGCCGTCGACGACGACGGACGCCCCGTTCACCCTCTGCACCACGGCTCGCATGCCGTCCATGATGCCGGGTGCCCGTTCAGGGCCGTTCGGGTGGAGACGGCCTGCGGCCGGGCGGGGCACAGTGGCACGATGCGTGCAGGCGGTGCGATATGCGGGCACAGCGTTCCGTACGCACCCGGCGTGAGGGGACGGAGCCGCATGACCACACCGATCGAGGACCACCTCAAGACACCCGAGAAAACACCCGAGAAAACACTCGAAGCGCTCAGGGCGAAGGCATCGGAAGCCGGGGACGCCGTGGACAGTCTGCACGCGAGGCCGCCGAGCCAGCGGTCCGGGCGGCTCGCGGACGTTCCCGTGCGGCAACTCGGCGAGCTGCGGCTGACGGAGCTGCGCGCGGTGCGCAAGGAGGCCCGGCGGGAGGAGGCGGACCTCAGCTACGTCCGGCGGCTGCTCCAGGGCCGCATCGACATCCTGCGGGCCGAGCTGGAGCGCCGGGCGGCGCCGGGCACCCCGTCGTCCGACCGCCGGCTGCTGGTGGACCGGCTGACGGAGATCCTCACGGACGATCCGTCGGCCCACCGCTCCTCGGCCCGCCATGTGACGCTG
This sequence comes from Streptomyces sp. CA-181903, assembly GCF_050937075.1. NCBI lineage: Bacteria > Bacillati > Actinomycetota > Actinomycetes > Kitasatosporales > Streptomycetaceae > Streptomyces > Streptomyces sp. CA-181903. The sequence goes on along the minus strand of NZ_JBNJLY010000001.1, from coordinate 4,302,012 downwards.
GGGACGCCGCACGCCGAGGAGTACCGGCGGCTGGCCGAGGACATGCTCGGCGAGGTCGGCCTGTCGGATCTGGCCGCCCGGACGGACGCCGAGCTGCGGGCGGGGCTGGCCCGGCTCGCGGCCTACGAGCGGCACGTGTCCGAGCGGCGCCGGCAGCTCCAGCGGACGGCGGACGATTGCGGTGCGGAGATCGCGCGCAGGTACCGTGAAGGAGAAGCGCAAGTAGACGACCTGCTCCCGTGACACCCCGGGGCGGTCCCCGCCCCCGGAAGGCACGGCCCATGAGCACCTCCACCCCTTCCCCCGCGATATCCGCGCCGGACGACGTCGCGGTACGCCCGGTCCTCGCCGAGGTCGTCCGGTCCGGTTTCGTCGAGGGACGGCATCGCGGCTCGCTGGTGGTGCTGGCGGCGGACGGCAGTGTGGAGCTGGCGCTCGGCGACCCCTCCGCGCCGGTCTTCCCGCGCTCCGCCAACAAGCCGATGCAGGCCGCGGCCGTCCTCCGGGCCGGTCTCGACCTCTCCGGCGAGCGGCTGGCCCTCGCGGCGGCGAGCCATTCGGGCGAAACGTTCCACCTGGAGCTGGTCCGCACCATGCTGGACGAGTTCGGGCTCACCGAGGGCGACCTCCGGACCCCGCCGGACCTGCCGCTGGACCCCGCCGAGGCGGAGGCGTACCTGGCGGCCGGCCGGGTCAGGGACCGGATCACCATGAACTGCTCCGGCAAGCACGCCGCCATGATCGCCGCGTCCGCCGCCAACGGCTGGCCGGTGGACTCGTACCTGGACCCCGGCCACCCCCTCCAGCGGCTCGCCCTGGCCGCCGTCGAGGAGGCGAGCGGCGAGCGCGTCGCGCACGTCGGCACGGACGGCTGCGGGGCGCCCCTGATGGCCGTCTCCCTCACCGGCCTCGCCCGCGCCTTCCGCCACTTCGTGCTCGCCGAGCCCGGTTCGCCGGAGCGGCGGGTGGCGGACGCCATGCGCGCCCACCCGGAGTACGTGGCCGGTACCCGCCGTCCCGACACCTGGCTGATGCGCGAGGTGCCGGGCGTGCTGTCGAAGATGGGCGCGGAGGCGGTCCAGGCGGTGGCGCTGCCGGACGGCCGGGCGCTGGCGTTCAAGATCGACGACGGTTCGCTGCGGGCCCTCGGCCCGGTGCTGGCCCGGGCGCTGGAGCTGGCGGGCGTCGAGGCGCCCGTCCTCGCCCGGATCGCCGACGCCCCGCTGCTGGGCGGCGGCGAGCGCGTCGGGGAGATCCGCGCGGCGTTCTGAGCACCGGCGGCGAGCCCACGGGGACGCTCCGCGGGCCGGCGGGGCGCCCCCGAAATTCGGGGGCGCTCCCTCGAGGCGCCCACCTACCGTACGCCGTATGGCACTTGACATACGGACGATCGGCGACAGCGACCTGACCTCCTGGGTGACCGCCATGCGCGCGGGTTTCCTCATCTCCCCGACACCCGACAAGGAGGAGGTGGAGGTACGCGCGGCGGGCATGGACCTCGCCCGCACCCAGGGCGCCTTCGACGACGGGCGGTGCGTCGGCACGTTCCGCAGCCACCCGCAACGGCTGTCGGTGCCCGGTGGCGCGCAGCCCGCCGTGAACGCGATCACCAACGTCACCGTCTCCCCCACGCACCGCAGGCGTGGCGTGCTCAGCCGGATGATGGCGCGCGACCTGGCCGCCGCCAAGGAGCGTGGGGACGCCGCCGCGACCCTGACCTCCGCCGAGTACCCGATCTACGGGCGGTACGGCTTCGGCCCCGCCACCTCCACGGCCGCCTGGGAGGTGCACATCGCCCGCACCGGGCTCGACCGGCGGTACGCGGGCCCGGAGTGCGGCGGGCGGGTGGACTTCGCGGACGGCGCCGCCGTCCGCGGGTCCGGTCCCGGCCTGCACGAACGGCTGCGCGCCCAGCGCCACGGCGTGGTCGACCGCACCGAGCGCTGGTGGCGGTTCGCCACCGGCGACCTCCCCCATCCCACGGGCTGGAAGGAGCCGTTCCATGTGCTCTACCGGTCCCCGGAGGGGCGCGTGGACGGCCTGCTCACCTACGGCGTCGAGGAACGCTGGACGGCCAAGCAGCCCGAGAACAAGGCGGTCGTGCGCGATCTCATCGCCGTGACCCCGGCCGCCGAGCGTGCGCTGTGGCACTACCTGTTCTCCGTCGACTGGATCACCACCGTCACCACCGGCGACCGCGCGCCCGACGACATCCTGCCGCTGCTGCTGCCGGACCCGCGCGCCGCCCGGCTCACCACCCAGGCGGACTTCGTGTGGCTGCGCCCGCTCGACGTGCCGGCGCTGCTGGAGGCGCGGACGTACGCCGCCGAGGGCGACCTCGTCCTGGAGGTCACCGACCCGGACGGGTACGCCGCCGGTCGTCACCTGCTGGAGGCCGGGCCGGAGGGAGCCGTCTGCTCGCCCACATCGCGGGACGCCGATCTCACGCTCGCGGCGGGCACGTTGGGGGCGCTGTACCTCGGCGACGAGTCGGCCGTACGGCTGGCGGCGGTCGGGTCGGTCACCGAGGAGCGGCCGGGGGCCGCCGCACGGGCGGACCTGCTGCTGCGGACGTCGCGCCGGCCGTGGTGCCCCGACATCTTCTGACCGGGGGCGGGGCAGGGCGTGGTGTACCGAGCCGGGGGCGGGGCGTCGCGGGGCGAGCCGGGTGGGGCGTCGCGTGGCGAGCCGGGGGGCGTCGCTTACCCGGCCCAGGGGACGGACCGCCGCGCACCCGATCCGGGGACGGATTGCCGCGCACCCGATCCGGGACGGACCGCCTACCCGGCCACGGGGACGGACCACCGCGTACGCGCCCCCAGGGACGGACCGCCGCGTACCGACCCGGAGGTGGGCCGTCGCATACCGACCGGGACGGGCCGCCCGGTGCCCGGCTTGACCTCAACCAAACTTGAGGCTTCAAGATCTACCCCGTCGCCCCGCGATCGCCCCACGGTCGCCCAAGGCGCGCCGCGCTCCGACCATCGTTCGCCCCCTCCGGAGGAACCGCAATGCCGCACGCCCCCTACCGCCTCGCCGTGATCGTCGCCTCCACCCGCGACGGCCGCTTCGGCCCGACCGTCGCCGGGTGGCTCGGCACCCACCTCGCCGAGCGCGACGACATCGACGCGGACGTCGTCGACCTCGCCGAACTCCCGCTCCCGGCCCGGCTCAGCGCCCGGCCGGACGCGGACGACGCGGCGCTGCTCGCCGCGGTGGCGCCGCGGCTGGAGCGGGCCGACGCGTTCGTCGTCATCACGCCCGAGTACAACCACAGTTACCCGGCCTCGCTGAAGACCCTGATCGACTGGCACTCGACCCCGTGGCGGGCCAAGCCGGTGGCGTTCGTGTCCTACGGCGGGCTGTCCGGCGGCCTGCGGGCGGTCGAGCACCTGCGGCCGGTCCTGGCGGAGCTGCACGCCGTCACCATCCGCGAGACCGTCAGCTTCCACAGCCCGTGGGGAGAGTTCGACGCCTCCGGCCGCCACCTCGACGAGGAGGCCGGGAACCGGGCCGCCGGGGCGGCCAAGGTGCTGCTCGACCAGCTCACCTGGTGGGCCGTCTCGCTCCGCGAGGCCCGGGAGGCCCGCCCGTACACCGTCTGAGGCGCGTCCGCGGCACCCTCCGGCCGACGCGGGGAGGGGACCGTTGCGGCACGATGAGGGAATGACCAAGCTGATGCCGTACCACTGTCCGATCGACGCCGCCATGCATGTGATCGAAGGCAAGTGGAAGGTGCTCATCCTCTGGGAACTCCGGGACGGACCACGCCGGTTCGGCGCCCTGCGGCGGTCCCTGCCGGGTGTGAGCGAGAAGGTCCTCACGCAGCAGCTCCGCGAGCTGGAGACGGACGGCATCGTGCACCGGCGGGTACACGACGCCGTGCCCCCCAAGGTCGACTACTCGCTCACCGAGGACGGGCACGCGCTGAACACCGCCCTCGCCCCGCTGGGCGCCTGGGGCGCCCGCCGCATGCTGCCCCCGGAGGCGGCGACGGGCCCGGCGGCCTGACTCCGGCCGCGCGTCAGCCGGCGGCGCCCGGGAGCGGGTCGTCCTCGAAGGTCGTCATCATCAGCCGGCCCGGGTCGTCCACGGGCCTGAACCCCACCTGGGCGTAGAGCCCGTGCGCGTCCTTGGTGCTGAGCAGCAGGCGCTTGAGCCGGTACGGGGCGAGGTGGTCGCGGACGCCCGTCGCCAGCCAGGTGCCGAGCCCGCGCCCGCGGTGGTCCGGGGCGACGTAGACGTCGCAGAGCCAGCCGAACGTCGCCAGGTCGGTGACCACCCGCGCGTAACCGGCCTGCCGGCCCCCTGGTTCGTACACCCCGAAGTTGAGGGAGCCCGCGACGGCCTTCTCGACGGTCTCCCGGCTGCGGCCGATCGCCCAGAACGCGTCGGTGGACAACCAGTGGTGGACAAGACCGACGTCGAGCCGGTCGGGATCGGTCGAGAGTTCGTACCCGTCCTGTCTGCGCATGGTCATGCGGCGGCATGCTAGCGCCGGCCGGGCGAGTGGTCCGGCGGCCGCCGGAGAGCCTGTCAGGTTCCTTGCGCGGGCCTGCCGTCCGTCCCCCTCAGATGCCCGGCCGGGCCGCGATGCCGACGCCGCGATGCCGTCGCCGTAATGCCGTCGAGCAGGCCGTGGCGGGCCGAGTTCGCACCGCGGGTCGGTGGCGTCCGTGCGCTACCGGCCCGGCCGGCGTTCGAGGACGGGCGGCGAAGCCGCGAAAGGGGGCTCGCCTCCCGGGAGACGGCGAAGGGGAGGAACCGGGGCGCCCTCACCCAACCACCTCCAAGCAGCACCGCACGAACTCCCCACCACCGGATCCCCTCGTCCCCAACCCCCCAAGCCACCCCCACCCGACTGGGGCTCACCCCGCTCACAGCCCGGTACACCACCCCGGGCCGCGCGTAGAACCGGGTGGCCGATTCGGGTGCCAGCGCGACGCCGTACCCGTTGGCGATCGCGTTGAGCCACTCGTCGGGCTGATCGGTGACCGCTCCCACCCGGACGGGCCGCCCCTCCCGCTCGTCGGCGGCCAGCCAGTGGTCCCGCCAGGGTCCTGTCTCCGGCGGCGCGGCGACGAACGGTTCGTCCCACAGCTCGTGGAAGGCGATCCGTTCCCGCGCGGCGAGTGGATGCCCGGCGGCGAGGGCCACGCAGCGCGGCTCGGTGAACAACTCCTCCACGCGCAGCGCCTCCTGGCCGGGGAAGGGCAGTCGCAGGAGGGCCACGTCGACGTCGCCGTCGACGAGCCCGGCGGACGGGTTCGACCAGGCGGCCTGCCGCATGTCCGCGCGCCAGCCCGGACTCCGGCGGGTGAACTCGGCGACGATGCGCGGGGTCGCCTCGTTGGCGGCGCTGGCCAGGAAACCGACGCGCAGCACGCGCGCGGCCCGCCCGGCCGCCCGCCGGGTCTCCCGTGCCGCCGCGTCCCAGCGGGCGAGCAGCTCGGGCGCCCGCCCGGCGAGGACGCGGCCGGGCCCGGTGAGCGTCATGCCCGTGCGGGAGCGGGTGAACAGCGGTGTCCCGAGCCGGCTCTCCAACTGCTTGATCTGCTTGGTGAGCGCCGGCTGGGAGACGTACAGCCGTTCGGCGGCGCGGGTGACGCCCCCTTCCTCGGCGACGGCGACGAAGGAGCGGAGCAGACGGGTGTCGACATCCATTCCGTCAGGTTATGGACGCCGGTATTGGACGCCAACCGGGCCCACGGCGGACGCTTGAAGCGCCGGCGCCGCCCCTGTCCCACCCCATCTCCTCCCCCGAACGGAGACCGCTCCGCATGGTCACCGCATACGTCGTCGTCACCACCCTCACGATCGCCGCCAACGCCGTCATCGCCGCCGGCGACTACGCCAAGGCCGACTTCGTCCTCGCCAACTCGGCGGAGGTGAACGTCCCGCGGTCGTGGGTCCCCGCGCTCGCCACGCTGAAGGCGGCGGGCGCCGCCGGCCTCCTGCTGGGCCTCCTCGGCATCCACCCGCTCGGGATCGCGGCCGCCGTCGGCCTCGTCCTCTTCTACGCGGGCGCCCTGATCGCTCACTTCCGCGCCCGCGTCTTCCACAACATCGCGTTTCCGGGGGCCTACTTCGCGCTGGCTGCCGGGTCGCTCGCGCTGGCGGTGGTGGAGGCGTGAGCGGCGGCCGCACTCGCGACTCCCCCGAGACTCGATTCGCGAAGTCCCGTCCCACGGCGCCCCTTTCACCCGCCGACTCCGCACCCGGGCCACCACCCCGGCCGGGCGCGTACGGCCGTCACGGCCGCCCTCCCGCGAGGAAGTGCCGGACGTCCGAAGCCAGGGCGGCCAGCTGTTCCCCCGCCTCCAGCCAGGTGGTCACCGAGGCGCTCCAGCCACCGGCGGCTTCGTACCAGGGGCGCACCGTCCAGGTCAGCCCGACGTGCCCGCCCGGACGGAAGACGGCCGACACCGACAGATCGCCGTCATCCGTCCGCCAGCGCCGCTCCCCGTCCCAGCCCCGGTACCCCTCGGCCAACTCCTCCAGATAGGCGCCGAGATCGGCGTCCCAGATCCAGGCCACCACCTCGTCGACGCGAGCGGTCAGGCCGGGGGCCGACAGTTCGACGGCGTAGTGGACGGAGTCCGCGTCGAAGGCGAACCGGTCGCAGAACCGCACGCCGACGGAACGGTTCTCCTGGCAGCGGACGGCCACGCCGGGCTTGCCGTCGGCGCCGTCATCGTGCGGTGAGGTCATGCGCCGAACGCCAGGCCGCCGCCGCCCGGGCGTCATCCGGATTCCCTCGGCGGAGCGCCGGGCCCATGCTCCGGCCGACCGGCCGGCCCGGAGCACCCCGCCCGCACACTCCTGCAAGCAGTCGCTTGCAAAAGTTAGCAACATGCGGCAGCATCGGGCGCATGGCATCGCTCAACGTCGGCAACCTCGGCGCGTACCTGCGCGAGCAGCGGCGCAGCGCGCAGCTGACGCTGCGTCAGCTCGCCGACGCGGCAGGGGTGTCCAACCCCTACCTCAGCCAGATCGAGCGCGGTCTGCGGAAGCCGAGCGCGGAGATCCTGCAGCAGCTCGCGAAGGCGTTGCGGATCTCGGCGGAGACGCTGTACGTGCAGGCCGGGATCCTCGACGAGCGGGCCCGGGAGGAGGCGGAGGTGCGCAGCGCGATCCTCGCCGACCCCTCGATCAACGAGCGGCAGAAGCAGGTGCTGCTGGACATCTACGACTCGTTCCGCAGGGAGAACGGGCCGACGAAGGACGACGACAGCAAGTCCTCCGGCTGACCCCTTTCGGGGCGGCCGCAACGCGAGACGGGAGACCCATCGCATGGCCATCACCACCCAGGACATCCGCAAGGCGGCCACCGACACGGCCTACGCGGCGGCCGGTGCCGCGGACCTCGCCGCCGAGAAGCTCGGGCAGGTGGTCGCCGAGGCGCCCGGACGGCTGGAACAGCTGCGGAAGACCGACCCGAAGGAGCTGGGCGGCCGGGTGAGCAAGCAGGCCAAGGACGCCCAGGCGCAGGTCACAGCCAAGGTCACCGGGCTCGTCGGGTCCCTCGACGGCGACCTGAAGAAGCTCGGGCAGACCGCCCAGGACCTGGCGCTCCAGGGCGTCGGGCAGGCCGTCGGGCTGGCCGCCCGGGGCGGCGAGACCTTCGAAAAGCTGGCCGAGCGCGGCCGGGAGGCCGTGCGGGTCTGGCGCGGCGAGCAGCCCGCCGACGTCGCCGAGATCCCGGTGGCCACCGAGCCGTCCGACGAGGCGGCGGGGTCCGGCCGGGAAGGCAAGGAAGGCGAGGACGCGAAGGCCGACACGGGCGCCACCGCGGACAAGGGCACCAAGAGCGCCAAGGACGACAAGGCTGCCAAGGACACCGAGGACGCCGAGGAAGCGGCCAAGCCCGCCGCCCGCAAGAGCGGCGCCAAGCGCACCGCCGCCGCCAAGAAGTCCGACGACGCCGGCACCGCCAAGTCCGACGCGTGACAGACCGGCACGCCGGGTAGCGGCGGGCGGCGAACGGCCGGGAGATCCGGGCACCTCCCCCGCCTTCCGGCCGTTCCCCGAGTACGGTGGGCAGCACGGGCGACCGTACGCAGCGCACGGACGGACAAGAGGTGGGCGGCAATGCTGGTGCAGGGCTTCAATACGATCTGGGCCTTCGTGTCCCTGGGCCTGCTGGTCTTCGCCATGGCCGCCTTCGTCAACGCGGCGGTCCACCGCGAGGACGCCTACCGGGCCGCGGACAAGCAGAACAAGGGCTTCTGGCTGATCATCCTCGGCCTCGCCGTCGCCGTGAACCTGTTCCTGGGCGTGTGGGGCTTCCTGCCGATCCTGGGCCTGGTGGCCACGATCGTCTACTTCGTCGACGTCCGCCCGGCCCTGAAGCAGGTCACGGGCCGTGGCCCGCGCCGCCGGGGGTCCAGCTCCGACGGGCCGTACGGGCCGTACAACGGCGGCCGTTGAGCCGCGCCGCGCCCGCCGACGGCTCAGCGGTCCAGCAGCAACACGGCCAGGTCGTCCGTCAGTTCCTCGCCGTTCAGGGCCCGCACCTCGGTGACCGCCGCGTCCAGCAGCTCCTCGCCCGACAGCCCCTCCTTCACCTGACGGGCGATCATCTCGATCATCCCCTCCTGCCCGAGCCGCCGCGCACCGCCCTCCGGGCCGCCCACCCGGCCCTCTATCAGGCCGTCGGTGTACATCAGCAGGCTCCAGGCGTCGCCGAGCCCCACGTCCAGCCGCGGCCAGTGGGCCCGCGGCAGCAGGCCGAGGGCCGGTCCGCCGCCGTCCTGCGGCAGCAGGCAGGGCGGCTCGCCGGGGCGGGTCAGCAGCGGGGCCGGGTGGCCGGCCAGGTAGAGGGCGGCGGAGCGGCCGTCGGGGGCGATGTCCAGCGTGCAGAGGGTCGCGAAGATCTCCTCGTCGGCGCGCTCGTGCTCCAGGACCTCCTGGAGGACGCCGAGCAGCTCGCCGCCGTGCAGTCCCGCCAGGGTCAACGCCCGCCAGGCTATCCGGAGTTCGGCGCCGAGCGCCGCCTCGTCCGGGCCGTGCCCGCAGACGTCGCCGATCATCGCGTGGACGGTGCCGTCGGGCGTCCGGACGGTGTCGTAGAAGTCGCCGCCGAGCAGGGCGCGGCTGCGGCCGGGCCGGTAGCGGGCGGCGAACCGCAGGTCGGATCCGGCCAGCAGCGGGTGGGGCAGCAGGCCGCGCTCCAGCCGGGCGTTCTCCTGGGCGCGCAGCCGTGACTCGGTGAGCTGGTGCTGGGCGAGGTCGGCGCGCTTGCGTTCGACGGCGTAGCGGATGGCGCGGCTGAGCACCCGGCCGTCCAGCTCGTCGCGGAAGAGGTAGTCCTGCGCGCCGACGCGTACCGCCTCGGCGGCCCGCTCGGCGTCGTTCTCCGACGTCAGCGCGAGGACGGCGTGCCGTGGGGCGAGCCGCAGCACCCGGCGCAGGGTGTCCAGCTCGTCGCGGGGCGCGTCGGGGCCGCCGCCGGCCGTCTCCCCGGCGACGGGCAGGGCGAGGTCGAGGAGGATGCACTGGACGTCGTGGGTGAGCAGCCGCTCCGCCTCGGTGAGGTTGCGTGCGGTGCGGATGCGGACCGGCTTGCCGGCCACCACGGTCATGTCGGCCATGTCGGGCATGGAGAGCGACCCGGCCGGGTCGTCCTCGATCACCAGCAGGGTCAGCCCACCGTCGGACGGTCCGGCGGCGGACGCCATCGGGCCGGGTGCGGATACGGGCATCACGTCGGTTTCCTTCCTCCCCCGACGATCGCCGGGAGGCGCCCCACCCCCGAGGGCGACGCCGCGCAGGTCGGCGGCGCCCGACGCGACAGTAGCGGCAGGCCGCGGGCGAACGGAATGGTACGGAGCCACCCGCCTCCGTCATATGCCGTCGCCAACGCCGCTTTTGGGGCGGGCCGGGAGGAAAACGTCATGAGAAACGTCACGTCGCACACGCACGTACGAGAACGGATCGCGCGCTCCCCCGAAACGCGTACGGCGACCGCTCTGGAGCGCGAACCGGGCGCCGAGTGACGTGCGTTACGTGGGCCGCCTCACGTGCTGCCGCTCGTGTGACGGGAGTTACGTGACGGACGTTACGTGATCACCGTTCCGTGGCCGGAGTTACCGGAGTTACCGGCGGAGCGCACACGGCGGGCGTGACGATCGTTACGTGACGACCATTACGCGACGCCCGTCACGGGACGACCGTCACGCCCCCGCCTCACCCGCCCGGCCTGACCACCCCGAGGATCGGCATCGACCCCGCCCCCGCCATCGTCACCTGCCGGCCGGGCCGCGGCGCGTGCACCATCATCCCGTCGCCCACGTACATCGCGACGTGGCTGGCGTCCGAGAAGTAGATGATGAGGTCGCCGGGGCGCATGTCCCGGACGTCGACCTTGGGGAGCTGCCGCCACTGCTCCTGCGAGGTGCGCGGTATCCCGAGGCCGGCCGTCGCCCAGGCGCGGGAGGTGAGGCCGGAGCAGTCGTAGGTGTCCGGGCCCACGGCGCCCCAGACGTAGTCCTTGCCTATCTGCGCGGTGGCGAACGCGACCGCGCGGCGGCCGATCTCGGTGGCCGACCCGGCGTCCTTGAGGGAGACGCCCTTGAGGGCGTCGGAGGCGAGCCACGTCCGCTGCGCCTGGCGGGCCTTCTCCTCCTCGATCTGCCGCAGCCGCTCGCGCTCCTTCTCCTCCAGGCGCGATTCCAGCTTCTTGGCGGCGTCGAGGCGGGCCTCGATCTCCTTCTTCGCCTCGTCCTTCTTCTTCCGCTCGTCCTTGAGCCGCTTCCACCGGTCGTCGGCGGCCTTGACGTACTTCTCCAGCTCGCCCTTGGCCGATTCCGTCTCGGTCAGCAGCCGGCGGGTGGCGTCCTGCCCCCGGCGGGTGGTGTCGAGCGCGTCGAGGAACTCCTCGGGCGAGCGGGCCATGAACAGCTGCGTGGACGGCGCCAGCCCGCCGGTGCGGTACTGGGTGCGGGCCAGCTCGCCGACGCGGTCCTTGAGCTCACGCACCCGCTCCTGGGCGGCGGAGACCTGCTTGGTGAGGTCGCCGACGTTCTTCTCCTGGAGCCGGGTCTGCTCGTCCGCCGCGTTGTACGCGTCCGTGGCCGACTCGGCCTTGCGGTAGAGGGCCTCCACCTCCTGGTGGACCTCTTCCAGGCTCTTCGAGGGCGGCGCCGGGTCGGCCCAGGCGGCCTGCGGGAGCGCGGCGCCGGCGGTCACGGCGGCGCAGACGACGGCCGTCGCGACGACCACTCTGCGGAATGCCGGGATCCGGTTCTCGGGTCTGCTCACCCTCGCGTCCCCCGCGACGTCCCTGTCCACGCCACCAACGGCTCCGCCGTTCCGCCCCACCGGAATACCTCCGCGACTCGAACGCCACGCCCTCACATGCCGCAACGCGCGGAACGGATCGTGTCATGGGGACGGACGAACCGACAGAGATCTGCGTCACAGTGTCCGGAATCCCGCGCTGGCGCGATTCGTTCGGTCCCGCCTCCCCGAATTCCCGCGAGCCCTCCTCCCCGACCCCTGCCACCGCTCTGACGGCCGAGGTTCACCCCTCGTTCACCTCGCTCCTTCGACGGCTTCACCTGATCTGCTTAATTTCGGCCGTAGAACAGGGGCTGGGCGGTCGCCACCCGTGCGCGGCCGCTCCGCACGCACGACCGGACACCGCAGAATCCCGACACCGCACCACAGAATTCCGAAACCGCACCACCTACCTCTCGCACGCCGCCCCAGCGGCGGCTCCCGGAAGGAACACCCGAAAGTGAAGCTTCAGCGCAAGAACCGGCTCCGGGCCGTCGCCTTCGGCGCCATCGCCGTCTCCGGCGCCCTGGTCCTCACGGCGTGCGGCTCGGACGACAACAACGACAGCGGCCAGGGGGGCAACGGCACCGCCAAGTCCGCGTCGAACGTCAAGTGCGAGGGCAAGGGCCAGCTCCTGGCCTCCGGCTCGTCCGCGCAGAAGAACGCGATGGACCTGTGGGTCAAGAACTTCATGTCCGCCTGCAAGGACATCCAGATCAACTACAAGGCCACCGGATCCGGCGCCGGCATCCAGGAGTTCCTGCAGGGCAAGACCGCCTTCGCGGGCTCCGACTCGCCGCTGAAGCCGGAGGAGGTCGCCAAGTCCAAGGACGTCGTCAAGGGCGGCCAGGGCATCAACCTGCCGATGGTGGGCGGCCCCATCGCCATCGGCTACAACCTGCCGGGCGTGGACAACCTGGTCCTCGACGCCGACACCCTCGCCAAGATCTTCGACGGCAAGATCGAGAAGTGGAACGACGAGGCGATCGCCAAGCTCAACAAGGACGCCAAGCTCCCGGACACCAAGATCCAGGCGTTCCACCGCTCGGACGAGTCGGGCACCACCGACAACTTCACCAAGTACCTCAAGGCCGCGGCCGGCAACTCCTGGCCGTACGCGCCCGCCAAGGCGTGGGCCCCCAAGGGCGGCCAGGCGGCGGACGGTTCGGCCGGTGTCTCCTCGCAGGTCAAGCAGGTCCAGGGCGCCATCTCGTACTTCGAGCTGTCCTACGCCACCGCCAGCAGCATCAAGACGGTGAAGCTCAACACCGGCGCCTCGGCCCCGGTCGAGGCCAGCCCCGACAACGCGTCCAAGGCCATCGCCGAGGCCAAGATCACCGGCACCGGCAAGGACCTGGCCCTCAAGCTCAACTACACCACCAAGGCCGAGGGCGCCTACCCGCTCACCCTGGTGACCTACGAGATCGTCGGCGACAAGGGCAACAAGGCCGAGACGCTGCCGGCCGCCAAGTCCTTCCTGACCTACATCGCCAGTGAGGACGGCCAGTCCGTGCTCAAGCAGCTCGGCTACGCGCCGCTGCCCGCCGAGATCGCGAAGAAGGTCCGCGAGAACGTCGCGAGCCTCTCCTGAACCCCCGTGCGGCCGCCCAGCGGGCGTTCGCACGATCCGGTGCACCGCCGCGCCACGGGCCGGACGCACAGCGCGTCCGGCCCCGCAGACCGGAGAATTCCGTGAATGACAAGGACATAGCCAACCCGGCACCGGCCGACCGGCCACCCGGCCAGGCCACCCCCGACCTGGTGGCGGCCCAGCCCGCCCCCGCCCTCGGGGCCAGGACGACGAAGGCGACCAAGACCACCGTCCGCCCCGGCGACCGGATCTTCCTCGGGCTCTCCCGCGGTTCCGGCATCCTCCTCCTGGTGATCATGGCCGCCATCGCGGTCTTCCTCACCGTCCGCGCCGCCCACGCGCTCTCCGTCGACGAGGGCAACTTCCTCACCACGTTCGACTGGAAGGCCAACGCCGACCCGCCGGTCTTCGGCATCGCGGTCCTCGCCTTCGGCACCGTGGTCAGCTCGCTGATCGCGATGGTCCTCGCCGTCCCCGTGGCCGTCGGCATCGCGCTGTTCATCTCGCACTACGCGCCGCGCAGGCTGGCCGCGCCGCTGTCGTACGTCATCGACCTGCTGGCCGCCGTGCCGTCGATCGTGTACGGCCTGTGGGGCGCCCTGTTCCTCGTGCCGCACCTCGGCGGACTGTACGGCTGGCTGGACGAGTACTTCGGCTGGACCGGCGTCCTCGCCTACCACGGCGGCGCCGCGCGCTCGCTGTTCACCATCGGCATCCTGCTGGCGATCATGATCCTGCCGATCGTCACCAGCGTCAGCCGCGAGGTCTTCCTCCAGGCGCCGAAGATGCACGAGGAGGCCGCGCTGGCGCTCGGCGCCACCCGCTGGGAGGTCATCAGGACCGCCGTCCTGCCCTTCGGCCGCTCCGGCGTCATCAGCGCCTCGATGCTCGGCCTCGGCCGCGCCCTCGGCGAGACGATGGCCGTCGCGACCGTCCTCTCCCCCAGCTTCCTGATCTCCACCAGCCTCCTCGACCCGGGCGGCGGCACCTTCGCCCAGAACATCGCGAGCAGCTTCAAGGAGTCCGGCGAGACCGGCAAGGACGCGCTCATCGCCTCCGGCCTCGTCCTGTTCGTCCTCACCCTGCTGGTCAACGGCGCGGCCCGGATGATCATCGCCCGCCGCAAGGAGTTCTCGTGAGCGACGTGACCATGAACCGTCCCGCGACCACCGACGACACGTCCCCACCGGCCCCCGGCCTGCACCGGCCCCGGCTGCCGCGCTGGGCCCCCGCCGCCCTGGCCGCCCTCGCCCTCGCCATCGGCTGCGGCATCGGCCTGGGCGCCGGGATGGACAGCAAGGTGCAGTGGGGCCTTATCGCCGCCGTGCTCTACGTCGTACTGACCTACGGCTTCACGGCCCGGGTCGAGGGCCGCCGGCAGGCCAAGGACCGGCTCGCCACCAGCCTGGTCTGGATGTGCTTCCTGATCGCGGTCGTCCCGCTGGTCTCGCTGATCTGGGAGACCATCGCCCGCGGCTCCAAGGTCCTCGACGGCGGCTTCCTGTCGCACTCCATGGCCGGCGTGCTCACCATCCAGCCCGGCGGCGGCGTCTACCACGCGATCATCGGCACCCTGGAGCAGGTCGGCATCGCCACCGCCATCGCGGCGCCGGTCGGCCTGCTGACCGCCGTCTACCTGGTGGAGTACGGCCGCGGCCGGCTCGCCCGGGCCGTGACGTTCTTCGTGGACGTGATGACCGGCGTCCCGTCGATCGTCGCCGGCCTGTTCATCCTCAGCTTCTGGATCATCATGCTGGACTTCGACTACTCGGGCTTCGCCGGCTCGATGGCCCTGGCGATCCTGATGATGCCCGTCGTCGTCCGCTCCACCGAGGAGATGCTCAAGCTCGTCCCCAACGAGCTCCGCGAGGCGTCCCTCGCCCTGGGCGTGCCCAAGTGGCGGACGATCCTCAAGGTCGTCCTCCCGACGGCCATCGGCGGCATCGCCACCGGCGTCATGCTCGCCGTCGCCCGCGTCGCCGGCGAGTCCGCGCCCATCGTGCTGCTGGTCTTCGGCTCCCAGGTGATCAACAACGACCCGTTCAACGGGGCGCAGTCCTCGCTGCCGTACTACATCTACGAGCAGTGGGCGGCCGGGAACGACGCCAGCTACGACCGCGCCTGGGGAGCGGCCCTCGTACTGATCGCGTTCGTCATGATCCTCAACCTGGTGGCCCGGGGCATCGCCCGCTGGAAGGCTCCCAAGGCCGGTCGCTGACCGCCCTCGTACGCTCCTGAGCTCCTGAGAAAGAAGCAGTGATCCCATGGCCAAGCGCATCGACGTCAGCGGCCTCTCCGCCTACTACGGCGCCCACAAGGCCATCGACGACATCTCGATGACCGTCGAGCCCCGCTCCGTGACCGCCTTCATCGGCCCCTCCGGCTGCGGCAAGTCCACCTTCCTGCGCACCCTCAACCGGATGCACGAGGTCACCCCGGGCGGCCGCGTGGAGGGCAAGGTGATGCTCGACGACGAGAACCTCTACGGCTCCGGCGTCGACCCCGTCTCCGTCCGCCGCACGGTCGGCATGGTCTTCCAGCGCCCCAACCCCTTCCCGACCATGTCCATCTACGAGAACGTCGCCGCGGGCATCCGCCTCAACGGCGGCCGGATCCGCAAGTCCGAGCTGGACGGGGTCGTCGAGAAGTCCCTCAAGGGCGCCAACCTCTGGAAAGAGGTCAAGGACCGCCTCAACAAGCCCGGCGCCGGCCTCTCCGGCGGCCAGCAGCAGCGCCTCTGCATCGCCCGCGCCATCGCCGTCGAACCGCAGGTCCTGCTGATGGACGAGCCCTGCTCGGCCCTCGACCCGATCTCCACCCTCGCCATCGAGGACCTCATCGGCGAGCTGAAGGAACGGTTCACGATCGTCATCGTGACCCACAACATGCAGCAGGCGGCGCGCGTCTCCGACCGCACGGCCTTCTTCAACCTGGCGGGTATGGGCCAGCCCGGCAAGCTCGTCGAGATCGACGACACGGAGCGGATCTTCTCCAACCCGTCGGTGCAGGCGACGGAGGACTACATCTCGGGGCGCTTCGGGTAGGCCCTGGCCTTCCAGCCCGTCCGGCGTTTGAGGACAACCGCGCGGAGCGCGGTTTCAGGGGGTCCGGGGGTCCGCCCCCCGGGGATCGGCGAAGGGGCGGGACCGGGGCACCCCACCGACTCGCCCCGCGGCGCTGCATGGCGGTGCCGCCGCGGAGCGAAAAGGGCCCGCCCCCTGGGTGCCAGGGGGCGGGCCCGATCCGTCGGACAGCGTCGGACAGCCAAGGTCACCCGAAGGCGAGCTGCACGATCCAATAGCTGAACGCGGCGACGATCGCCGCGGCCGGCATCGTGATGAACCACCCCATCACGATGTTCTTCGCGACACCCCACCGCACGGCCCGCGACCCCTTGGTGGAGCCCACGCCCATGATCGCGGAAGTGATCACGTGCGTCGTCGAGATCGGCGCGTGGAACATGAACGAAGCCGTGTACATCACCGAAGCGGCCGTCGTCTCGGCGGCGAACCCCTGCGGCGGGTCCAGCTCGATGATCCGCCGCCCGAGCGTCCGCATGATGCGCCAGCCACCCGCGTAGGTGCCCAGCGACAGCGTGATCGCACAGACCAGCTTGACCCAGAGCGGAATCGCGGCGTCCTTGTCCTGGACGTCCCCGATGACCAGGGCCATGACCACGATGCCCATCGTCTTCTGGGCGTCCTGGAGGCCGTGCCCCAGCGCCATGCCCGCCGCGGAGACGGTCTGAGCGATCCGGAAGCCCCGCTTCGCCTTGTGCGGGTTGGACTTCCGGAACATCCACATGATCACGACCATCACCAGATAGCCGATGATCAGGCCGACGAACGGCGAGAGGAACATCGGGACGACGACCTTGTCGACGACGCCCGACCAGATGACGGTCGTCCCGCCCGCGAGCGCCGCGCCCACCATGCCGCCGAACAGGGCGTGACTGGACGACGACGGCAGGCCGAAGTACCAGGTCACCAGGTTCCAGACGACCGCGCCGACCAGCGCGGCGAAGAGGATGCCCATCCCCTTGTCGCCGACCGGCGTCTCGATCAGGCCCTTGCTGACGGTCTTGGCGACGCCGCTGCCCAGGAAGGCACCGGCGAGGTTCATGACCGCCGCCATCGCCAGGGCCGCGCGCGGGGTCAGCGCCCGCGTGGAGACCGAGGTCGCGATGGCGTTCGCGGAGTCGTGAAAGCCGTTGGTATAGGTGAATCCGAGCGCGACCGCGATGGTCACGACGAGTGCGAACGTATCCACCGGGGGTCAGGACTCCTTGACCGCGATGGTCTCGACCGTGTTCGCGACGTGCTCGAACGCGTCCGCCGCCTCTTCCAGCACATCCACGATCTGCTTCAGCTTGAGCACCTCGATGGCGTCGTACTTGCCGTTGAAGAGGTGGGCGAGCAGCTTGCGGTGGATCTGGTCGGCCTGGTTCTCCAGGCGGTTGACCTCGATCCAGTACTCGGTGAGGTTGGTCATCGTGCGCAGGTTCGGCATGGCCTCGGCGGTGAGCTCGGCGGCTCGCGCGAGGACCTCGATCTGCTGCTCGACGCCCTTGGGCAGTTCCTCGACCTGGTAGAGGACGACCAGGTCGACCGCCTCTTCCATGAAGTCCATGATGTCGTCGAGCGAGGACGCGAGGGCGTAGATGTCCTCGCGGTCGAACGGCGTGATGAACGAGGAGTTCAGCTGGTGGAAGATCGCGTGGGTCGCGTCGTCCCCGGCGTGCTCCGCTGCCCGCATCCGCTCGGCGATCTCGGCCCGGGCGGACGGCTCCGCACCGAGCAGTTCCATCAGGAGCTTGGAGCCCGTGACGATGTTGTCCGCGGACGCGGCGAACATGTCGTAGAAGCTCGTCTCCCTGGGGGTCAGACGAAAGCGCACGTGGGATCCTCGGGGTGCAGCGGATTCGGTCTCGTTGATGCTAGGCGCATCATCCGGCCACAGCTAACTGGCATTCCCTCAGTGTCGCCCATCGGGCAGAGTGCACACCAAGCCGGTACCACCCTCTCCACGGCCGCACGCCGGGGATTTCGCTACCATATACCCGGCAGGGGTATATACGTGGGGTATAAGCCGGGCACCGACACGGGACGCTCCGCGGCCCCGCCCCGAACGGACGGCGACACGCCGTCCTACGGCGCGGAACGCGCGGGACAACGGAGGACGCCATGACCACCACGGGAACCACAGCGGCCGGCACCGGCGAACCGGCCACGGCGTCCTGCCACGGCGGACCCGCCCCCGCCGCGGGAACCGGCACGGGAACCGGCAGGGAAACCACCGGGGCCTCCGAAGCCGCCGGGTCCGTCGAGGCGGCCGGGACGACCGGGACGGCCGGAAGCGACAATGCTCACAGCGCCGGGACCCACCACGGCCCCCACGGCTACAGCCACCAGAAGGACTTGCACCTCAAGCGACTGCGCAGGATCGAGGGCCAGATCCGGGGCCTCCAGCGCATGGTCGAGGAGGACGTCTACTGCATCGACATACTCACCCAGGTCTCCGCGGGCACCAAGGCGCTGCAGTCCTTCGCCCTCCAGCTCCTCCAGGAGCACCTGCGGCACTGCGTCGCCGACGCGGCGGTCAAGGGCGGCGACGAGATCGACGCCAAGGTCGCCGAGGCGACGGCGGCCATCGCACGGCTGCTGCGGTCCTGAGCCGGGCCCGGGCGGGAACGGTCCCGGGGCTGGAGGGAGGGGTCTCGGGGTCGGACGGGAGGGGTCTCGGGGCTGGAAGGGCGGGGTCTCGGGACTGGAAGGGAGGGGTCTCGGGCCCGGCGGATGTCCTTCCGCCCGAAAGGGAGGAACCTCCGGCCCAGATGGGCGGGCCGTACGTCCGCCACCCCGCCCTCAGCCCCGCCCTCAGCCGTCCGAGTCCCCCTGCGGTGCCGGCCGCCGGGACCGGGGCCGTACGACTCTGAGCACCTCGTCGATCCGGTCCGGACTCAGCCGTTCCTCGGCCGCGCCCGTGGCGGCGATCATCAACTCGCCGTAGAGGTCGATCTCGATGAGGGCCACGGGATCCGGACCGGGTGCCGAACCGCGCCGCGAAACCACGTGATTCACCTCCTCGGGCCTTGCGTGTCTGGTACGGGAGCACTCACTCACCGGCCTCCGGCCGGGCGGACCGGCCGGGCGTCTTACGAGGGTCCGGTTTCCAGATTAGTGATCGGTACACACGCCGCGCATGGCACAGAAGGACCATTTCCATGGCCAATCAGGCCCGGCTCCGCTATTTGCGCGGTGAGGCGACCGTCCCCGCATAAATATCGCCGGAAGCCGGGAGCCGGATGTCGGGCGCGAATCCGAACGAGGTGAGTTCGACGGTGGAGACCACGGTCATCGGCCCGGCGGTGGCGGGAGCGGCCGTACGGCCCGCGGGAGCACCGTCCTCCGCCCTCTTCCCCTTTTCTCCCCCTTCCCTCCTTTCCCCCTTTTCCCCTTCGTCCCGGACGCTGAAGCGGTAGCGCAGGACGCGCGCCCGGCCCGCGTCGTCGAGGAAGGCGTCGAAGACCACGGTCCCCGAGGAGAACCCTTTCGCCGCCGCGGCCAGCGCCGCACGGTCCCGGGCCGGTGCCCGCCGCGCCGCCTCCGCCAGGTCGACCTTCCCCCGGTAGTGCCGTACGGGGACGCCGTCCACGCCCTCGTCGCGCACGTACGTGACCTCCCGCGCGCCGCCGAGCAGTTCGGCCGCCGCGAGCGGGTCCGTCGCACCGCCGGTGAGGAGGTCGCCGTCGGCGAGGGTGCCCGTTTCGAGGCGGACCCACTTGTCCGCGGGGACGCCCGCGCCCCGGTTCTTCATGTACAGCGCGCCCGGCGTGAAGACCTCGGTGATCGGCCGGTGCTCGGCGGCCCCCCGGGCGTCCTCGGGCACCAGCACCGTCAGGCTTCCGGCCGGCCGTGCGAAGTCGTAGGCGCCGACGCCCCGGATCGTCAGCCGCGTCCCGCCGCTCTCCGTCTCCATGACGGTACGGACCCGGGCGCCGCCCGCCGCGGCCAGGGCCTCCCGTACCCCGCGCAGCGCCTCGGCCGCCCGCCCCGGGTGGGCCTCGCCGGTGGTCCGCACCGCCCGCAGCGCCCCGCCGTGCCCACCGCCGAAGGCGTCCCGCGCCTCCTCGCCCGGTTCCGGTTCGGCGCAGCCGGTCACCAGCAGGCCGAGGGCGAGGCCGCCCGCCACCGCCGTGGCCACCGCGGCCCTGCGTCCGTGCCCC
This sequence comes from Streptomyces sp. CA-181903, assembly GCF_050937075.1. Classification (NCBI taxonomy): domain Bacteria; kingdom Bacillati; phylum Actinomycetota; class Actinomycetes; order Kitasatosporales; family Streptomycetaceae; genus Streptomyces; species Streptomyces sp. CA-181903. The sequence goes on along the minus strand of NZ_JBNJLY010000001.1, from coordinate 4,281,916 downwards.
TGCACCGCCATGACCGTCAGCTCCCTGCCGTGCGCTGGTGGAACCTGTTCTCTTCCAACGACCGCGTCCGGGCCGCCGTCACGGTCGCGGAATGCGGCGGACGGGGACGGATGGGGGCGGACGGGGACGGATGCGGGCGGGCGGGAACGGACGGGGGCGGACGGCCGACGGGAACAGACGGAGGCGGCCGGTCCGGCCGGTCCGGCCGGTAGCGTGGTGATGTGTCCGAGACGCACCCCGCACAGCGCCCCGCGCGGCCTTCCATACCGTCCTCCGCGCAGCCCCCAACGGCACCCTCCGTACCGTCCACCACAGTCGAACACCACGTCAGCACCGGTGAACGCGGCGCCTTCTGCTCGGCCCGCTGCACCTGCGGCTGGCTCGGCCCGGCCCGCCGGGCCCGTTCCCAGGCCCGCACCGACGCGGACGGGCATCTGGCACAGACCGGTCACTGATCCCTCGCCCCCGCCCCGGGAACCGTTCCCCCACCCTGATCATCTGTTCCTTACGTCGGTACAGGTATCAGGGCACACGGGAACAACGGGGGCGAACGCACCATGGACAGGCGCACACTGCTGACGGCCGCGACGGGACTGACCGCGGCGGCCTGGGCCGCACCCGCCCTCGTGGGCGGCACGGCGACCGCGGCCCCGGTGACTCCGGCGGCCCCGGCGAACACGGCGGTTCGCACCGCCGCCCGCTCCGCCAAGGTCCGGGCGGCGGACTGGACCGCCCTCGGCAAGGGCCTCAAGGGCGGCGTCATCCGTCCCGACGACGCCGACTACGCCACCGCCCGGCAGCTCTACAACACCCGCTACGACGGACAGCGCCCGGCCGGCGTCGCCTACGTCGCGGGCACCCAGGACATAGCCGCCTGCCTCTCCTTCGCCCGCCGCTTCTCCATACCGGTGTCCATACGCAACGGCGGCCACAGCTACGCCGGTTGGTCCGGCGGCGACGGGCGGCTCGTCCTCGACGTCTCGCGGCTGAGGACGATCCGCACCCCCACCTCGTCCTCCGCCGTCATCGGCGCCGGCGCCAAGCTCATCGACGTCTACACCGGCCTGGCGGCGAGCGGCGTCACCATCCCCGCGGGCTCCTGCCCCACGGTCGGCGTCTCCGGCCTCACCCTCGGCGGCGGCCACGGCGTCCTCTCCCGGGCGTACGGCCTGACCTGCGACAGCCTCACCGGCGCCACCCTCGTCACCGCCGACGGCAAGACCGTCGAGTGCGACGCCAAGCGCAATCCCGACCTCTTCTGGGCCCTGCGCGGCGCCGGCAACGGCAACTTCGGCGTCGTCACCGAACTCCGCTTCCGCACCCGCCGGGTGGGCGACGGCGTCACCGGCTACGTCTCCTGGCCGTGGGCCAAGGCCGCCGACGTCATCCGCGCCTGGCAGGAGTGGGGGCCGAGCCAGCCGGACGAGATCTGGTCCGCCTGCGACCTCTCCGTCACCCCCGGCCGCACCCCGCACATCGCCGTCGCCGCCTTCTCCCTCGGCGCGAAGAGCGGCCTCGCCAACGCGCTGGACAAACTGGCCGCCAAGGTCGGCGGCGGCAAGGCGAGCATCTCGGTGCGCAGCCGCCCGTACCTGGACAGCATGCGCCGTTACGCCGGCTGCGCCGACCTCACCCTCGCCCAGTCCCACCTCCCGGGCCGCACCCCCGGCCGCGACAAGGCCGGCAAGCTCGGCCGCGAGACGTACGCGGCGCGCTCCGACTTCTACGACCGCTCGCTCGACGCCGCCGGCATCCGCACCCTCCTCGACCAGACGGAACGGTTCGGCCGCAAGGGCGGGGGCGGCGGCGGATCGATTCAGCTGACGGCGCTCGGCGGCGCGGTCAACCGCGTCAAGCCGCTGGACACGGCGTTCGTGCACCGCCGCTCGCGGTTCCTGGCCCAGTACCTCACCTCGTGGGGGCCCACGGCGTCCGGCGGCCCGCAGGTCGCCTGGCTGGACGGCATCCACGCCGCGATGCGCCGGTACGCGTCCGGCGCCGCCTACCAGAACTACGCGGACGCGGGGCTGAAGGACTGGCGCCGGGCGTACTACGGGGACGCGGCGGACCGGCTGACGAAACTGAAGCGGCAGTACGACCCGCAACGGGTGTTCGACTTCCCGCAGGCGCTGTGATCGCGGCCTGTACGAGAGCGGCCCCGGCCTCCTGTTCTTCTCCAGGAGGCCGGGGCCGCTCGCATGTGCCGCTGACGCCTACGCGGCCAATCCCTTGTCGTGCCGCTGCGTCTGACGTCCCGTGACACCGCCGCCGTCCGGCTCCTCCGCGACGACGATCGGCGCGGGCGCGCTCCGCGACCGTACGAGCCACCCGGCGCGCGACGCGGCGACCCACCCGGTCAGCGGCGTCAGCAGCATCATCGCCAGCGGCGCCAGCAGCAGCACCACGGCGGTGCCGAGCGCCAGACCGCCGATCACGTCCGTGGGGTAGTGCACGCCCATGAAGACCCGGCAGAAGCCCTCCAGGAACGCGAGGCCGATGCCGATCAGCCCGTACCTGCGGTGCGCCACGAACAGCCCGACGCCCAACGCCATGGTGAGCGTGGCGTGATCGCTGACGAACGAGAAGTCCGTCTTGCCCTTGACCAGCACGTCGAGCCCCTGGTGCTCCAGGAACGGGCGGGGGCGCCGGACGAAGCCGCGGATCGGCACGTTGACGAGCAGCGCCAGGCCCGCCGCCAGGGGCGCCCACAGCAGCGCGGCGACGCCACCGGGGGCGTCCGGGGCGCGGCGCACGCTCCACCACGCACAGACCATCAGAACACCGAGCCCGACGACGATTCCGTACTCGCCGACGAACTCCATCGTGCGGTCGAGCCACCCCGGGGCGTCCTTGGCCAGCCCGTTGATGTCGTACAGCAGGCTGACGTCGGGGCCCGACGAGCCTCCCTTGGCCTCCGCCAGGGGATGGACCGCCTCGTGTCCGGGCATGTGGTGCCCCCTTATCTGTCGCCTGTAGCTCGGTGCAGCTGCCAAACCCCCGTGGTCCGTGCGCCCATGGTGAGGCGCGGCTCGCCCACCCCCATGGAACGCGCCCATCCGACCCGGCGTTCCGCTCTCCACTCAATGATCACCAGGACGTTATCCAAGGGTGACCAGGGGCGGAGCAGGAGGCCCAGGGTTCACACGCCGTTCGCCCTGGGCAACGCCTTCGCCCCCGCATCCGTCACGCGCGTGGCACCGATGTAATCCGGCGTGTCGATTTTGTCGAACCGGTTCACGGCCCCCGTGTGCGGCGCGTTGATCATGTAACCCCCGCCCACGTACAACCCCACGTGATGGATCGAACGCGGGTCGTTCAGGTTGTGCGCGAAGAAGACGAGGTCCCCCGGCATCAGCTCGTCCCGCTTCGGGTGCGGCCCGGCGTTCCACTGATCGTTCGCGACACGCGGCAACTCGATCCCCACGGACGCGTAAGCCGCCTTCGTCAGCCCCGAACAGTCGAACCGCCCCCCATCCGCCGCGGTCCCCTCCCCGCCCCACAGGTACGGCTTCCCCAGCTGCTCCTGAGCGAAGTAGATGGCCCCTGCGGCCTGCTGGGAGGGGGCTACGCGGCCTACGGGGCGGGCGAAGCTTTTTTCGAGGTCGCGGATGGATCTGACGTAGCCCTGGGTTTCGCTGATCGCGGGGACGCCCGCGGCCTTGATGACGCGGTAGGCACCCGCGTTGTACGCGGCCAGCATGTTGTTCGTGGCGTCGCCCGGAATGCCCTTGACGTCCCGCGCCAGGGCGCAGTCATAGGTGGCCGCCGACGCGATGGCATCGGCCGGTTCCCATATGTCTCGGTTTCCATCGCCGTTGGCGTCCACCCCGTACTGGGCCCAGGTCTCGGGGATGAACTGGGCGATTCCCAGCGCACCTGCGGGGCTCCGCGCTTTCGGGTTCCAGTTGCTCTCGGTGTAGAGCTGAGCCGCGAGCAGCGGCGGCGAGATCGCGGGGCAGAGATTGCCCCATTTCTCGATCAGCGGTTGGTACTCCACGGGAACCGCGCCCTTGGCCAGGCCCACGGCGCCCCGGGCCCCACCCGCGATGTTGCCGGCAATGGTGAACGTCGCGAAGAAGAGCAGCCCGAGGAGGCTCATGCCCAGCCCGATACCGATACCGATGCCCACCCACCACTTACGCACCCGCCAATACTCCCCCAGTGCGGCTCCATATACCCCCGGTTCGGAAGGCTTTGGCCGAAGGTACAGAGCGGGGGAGCGCGTTCGTCCGGTCGGCGCGGCCGGGTGTGAGCCGGTGTGTGCGGCGGATGCGTCGAGCGCTACCGCACCGTGAATCCCCGGCACATCACGCTGGCGTACTCCTTCGGCCCCTTGACGTGATAGAAGATCACGGTCCAGTCGCCGGGGTCGGCGTGGAACGGCACGGCCGAGGCGTAGGGCTTGCCGCCCTGCATGGCCCGGAAGTCGTCCGGATATCTCAACTCGACGTCCTTCGTCGGATCTCCACTGGCGAACAGGTCGACGGGGGTGCTGGTGTACCCCATACCGAGGTTGGTGAACTTGGACGCCTTACCGGTCCCGGGATCGATCTCGTGCGGCGGTTTCACCGCCACCGACACGTAATACGGCCTTTCCAGCTTCGGATCCGCGTACTTGAGGCGGAAGGAGATCCCTCCGCCGTCGGCGGTCACCACCGGCCCTTCGGCCGGGTTGTCGATGGCCTGGATCGCCGCCTGGAAGTGCTCGCTCCGCTCCTCGGACGGCATGTTGCAACTGCCCATACCGGATCCGCCGGCCGGGCTCCAGAAGTCCCGGTTCGGATTCGTGGCCTCGATGTATTTCGGCTCCTCCTGGGGCCCCGCGGGCGGTCCCGCACTCGTGGGCGGGGCGCTCGCGGCCGAGGGACTCTGCGGCGTGCCGCCCGGCTTTCCGGCCGGGCCGAGGGTGCCGGCGGGCAGCCCGGAAGGCACGGCGGCCGGCTGTCCGGACGGATCGGCACCGACCGCACCGGTCCCCGATGTGCGGTCGCCGTCATCCGGCAGGGCGACCACGAGCCCGACGGCGACCCCGAGCGCCACAGAACCGGCCGCCGCGCCGATCCACAGCCCCCGCCGGGACCGGCGCCGCGGCGGCTCGGGCGCCTGCGGTGGCGGTACGTACGTCGGGGCGTACGTAGGCGTGTACGCGGCCCCCACGGGCCGCTGAGGTATCAGGCCGGCCGCCATCGCCGCCGGAACATCCTCCGGGGCCCGCTCCCCGAGCCCGGCGAACGCGCCGTACACCGGATCGTCGACGAGCGACGACGTCACGCCGCAGCGCCCGATCACCTCGGAGAGGGCCGGCCGCGCGCCCGGGTCCGCCGCCGTGCAGGCCCGGACGAGCTCGGCCAGCCGGGGCTCGACCCCGTCGACGTCGACCTCCCCGTGCACGACCCGGTACACGACGGACTCCAGCGACCCCTCCCCGTACGGCGGCCGCCCCGTCGCCGCGCAGGCGATCGTCGCGCCGAGCGCGAACACATCGGCGGCGGACGTCACTTCGTTCCGCGTGATGACCTCGGGCGCGGTGTAACCGGGCGTACCGGGCGCGACACCGGTCCGCGTGAGAGCCGTCTGCTCCGCACCCCGCGCGATCCCGAAATCGATCAGCTTCGGCCCGACCGGCGACAGGATGATGTTGTGCGGCTTGAGGTCCCGATGAGTGATCCCGTGCTCGTGCACCTGCTCCAGCGCCTCCGCGAGCGCCGCGAACAGCCGGAAGCACGTCTCCGGCGGCAGCGGCCCCCGCTCGCCCGTGACCCGCGTCAGCGTCGGGCCCGGCACGTACTCGGTGGCCAGCCAGTACGGCGCCGTCTCCAACGAGGCGTCCACCAGGTTGGCCGTGTACGCGCTGCGCACCGCCCGTACCGTCTCCACCTCGCGCCGGAAGCGGGCCGCCGCGTCGCCGGACTGGGCGAAGTCCTCCCGGATCACCTTGATCGCCAACTGCCGCCCGCCGGGCGACCTGCCCAGGTACACCTGTCCCATGCCGCCGCTGCCGAGCCGGGCGAGGAGCGTGTGCGGGCCGATAGCCGGGGGGTCGTGAGGGCGCAGGGGATCCACGGGCCAGACTCTGCCACAGGCGGAGCGGCCCGGGAGGGCCCGGGAGAACACCGTGGACGAAGATCACACACGGCGTCCGGCCCTTGTCAGGAACCGAGCTGGAACCAGACCGTCTTCCCGGTCCCCGGCCCGTGCCGGCACACCCCCCAGTCCGTGGCGCACGCCCCGACGATCAGCATCCCGTTGCCGCGCTCCGGCCGCTCGTCCGGCTCCCACCGCCGGGGCGGAACGGGCACGGGCAGCCCCGGCGCGTCGTCCCGCACCAGCACCCGCACCCCACCCGCCGCCCACTCCACATGCACCCCGACCGGCGCCGGACACCCTGTACGACGACAGGCGTCGATCGCGTTGGTCACCAACTCGGACGTCAGCAACATGGCCATCTCCGTCAGCTCGGACGTATGGACGTCCCCGATCGCCGTCCGCACGGCCTCCCTCGCCATGCCCACCCACGCGGGCGCGGGCGGGAACGCGAAGGAGAAGTCGGTACGAGGCCGGAGGTGCGGGTGCGGGCCGGCGGCCGGGGCCAGGGTGGTGATGGGACACATGCGTGACTCCTTGAGTTCACCGGTGCCCGTCCGTCTCATGCGGTGGCATTGCCGTCGACGCGCATGGCTCCGCTCGACGGTGCGCTTCCGGCTTACGGCGGCGGGAAGGGCGGTCGCGACGACCGTAGAGGACTTCGGTTGCCAACCTGCAACCCGTTCAGGGTGATTGCCCCCATCGAGTGGCTCGCGCCGACCAAAACCCGGCAGACTGCTGACGATCCGCAGGAGGGCATGCATGGGCCTACGCGCCAACCCCACCCAACGGCAGCGCCGCTTGGGCCTTGAATTGCGCAGACTCCGCCTTGCCGCCGGGCTGTCGGTCGGCGAGGCCGCCGCCGTGGCGGGACTCGGCCCGCCCCACCTGGGCCACATCGAGGCGGCTCGCACAGCCATTCCCGAGGTGAAGCTACGGGCACTTGCTGACGCGTACGGTTGCCGATCCGAACCGCTGGTAGACGCGCTCGTGGAGATGGGACGGTCCACTGGACGGGGGTGGTGGTCCGATTACAAGCGCCATATGGCAAGCGAGGCCCTTGATTTGGCGGAGCTGGAGGCGTCGTCCGTATCGTGCCGGTCTTTCCAGTGGCTCTACGTGCCCGGCCTGCTCCAGACGCCCGACTACGTCCGGGCACTCATCGAAGGTGGGGAAAGCGACGCCGATCCGGCGCTTCGCGAGAAGTACATCGAATTCAGGCTACGGCGACAGGACGCGGTTCTGTCTGGCACGTTGCGGTTCCACGCCGTGGTCCACGAGACCGCCCTGCGGCTGCAGTTCGTACCGCCACACGTCATGCGCGACCAGATCGAGCACCTGGTCCGCATGGCCCGCCTCCCTCAGATACGGATTCAGCTCCTGCCGTTCAAGACCGGCGTCTATCCGCCCTCGTCCAACACGCCTTTCCTTGTCTTCCAGGCGGCCGTACCCGAGCTCGACACTGTCTACATCGAGCAACCGGCCTCGTCCCCCTTCATCAGCGATCAGCAACATCTGCGGGGCTTCAGCAAGTCGTTCGAGGACCTGCAAGCCATCGCCCTGCCGCCGATTGACCCAAGAACTGAACGCGAGTTCTCTACGGACAGAGACTCCCTGAGCCTCATCCACCACTTGCTGTACACCCTGTGAAAGGCGTCCCATGCCGATGGCCCAATGGCAGAAGTCGAGCTTCAGTACCAGCGGCGGCAACGGCGACTGCCTGGAGGTGGCCGCCCTCGGAGCCGGCACCCTCCGCCTCCGCGAGAGCGACGCCCCCGGAACCGTCCTCACCCTCAACCCCACCGCCCTCCGCTCCCTCCTCACTCTGATCCGGAACAGGCGGCTGAACGCCGGTCGTTAGTGTCGTGGCCGAGTAGCTCTCACCTCGCACCCGCGCTCCGAAGATCGAACGCGCCCTCCGGGCGCCTCGTCCGGCGGCCGAGGCAGGCAAGACCGAAGAGCAGCCCGCCGGCCATGAAGAACGGCTCGTACAGGAAGGTCGCGAACCTGCCCATCGCGTCGAGGTCGGAAGCCGTACGAGCGCCGACGGCCAGGGCCGCCCAGTCGGGAACGGACGGCATGGCGTGGAAGAGCAGCAGTGCGGTGGTGCCCCAGAGGAGGACGGTGAGCGGTCCGGCCGGCAAGCGTGTGCCCCAGGGCCGGACGAGCGCCAGGGCCAGCGCGGCGGCCACGGCGCAAACAGGGACGGCGAGGACGTCGATGACCAGGAGCGGGGTGTTGCCGCGCACGGAGAGACCCGCCGGCAGGCCGATCCGGCCGTCGAAGAGCCAGTACAGGTGGACCAGGGAGAAAGCGATGGCCCAGGCGGCGGCTGCGTAGGCGGCGGCCCGAAGGAGCGGCGGGGAAAGGCGGGCTGCCCGAGGGGCAGTGGCGTGGGGGTGAGGTCCATGGGTCCACCTTCGCCGGGCGGGCGTGCCGGGCGGATCGTCCGGGCGGACGGTCCCGCTCCCCCGTCAGGGGGAGCGGGCCTCCTCCACGAGGCGGGCCACTCGGCGGCAGTGGCGGGCCGGAACGGCCGCTTGAAACCGTGTCCGCGCGGCGCGGGACGCACGGTGACCAGGACCGGCCGCGAGGCCCTGCGACTGCTCGCCGGTGCGCTGAGGCGCCGCGCCCGCGGCCATCCGCCGTGCACCGGCACCGCGTGACCGGATCGTTCCGGACCCGGGCCCGATCAAGCCTTCAGGCGGCACGCCCCGCGCCGCAGGATGAAGCCATGAACAGCGCACTCATCGTGATCGACGTCCAGGAGTCCTTCCGGCAGCGGGCCAACTGGGCCGCCACCCACAACCCCGACGTCGTCGAGAAGATCAACCGCCTGCTCGCGGCCCAGCGGGCCAAGGGCGAAGGGGTCGTCTGGATCCTGCACTCCGAGCCGGGCACCGGCACCGTCTTCGACCCCGAGCGCGGCTTCAACCGGCCAATCGAGGGGTTGGAGCCGGCAGAGGGCGAGCCCGTGCTCGTCAAGTCGTCGCACAACGCCTTCACCACCACCAACCTCCAGCAGTACCTCACCCAGCAGGGCGTCCGCGAGGTCCTGATCACCGGTATCCGCACGGAGCAGTGCTGCGAGACGACGGCCCGGGTGGCGTCGGACCTCGGGTACGACGTGACGTTCGTGACGGACGCGACGGCCACGCACCCGATCGAGCACCCGGACGCCCCGGAGGGCCGCACGCTGGAGGAGATCCTCGCGGACCCGCGTACGCTGCGGACCGACGCGATCGTGGCCCGTACCGAGTACGTCCTGGCGGGCCGGTTCGCGCGAATCGCCACCGTCGACGAGCTGACCGAGGAGCTGACCGGATCGTGACCCGCGTCGTCTTCCTGCTCGTGCCGCGGCTCCACCTGCTGGACCTCGCGGGCCCCGCCCAGGTCTTCTCGACGGCCGACGACCTCGGGCACCCCTACGGGATCACGTACGTGAGCGAGCGGGAAGACGTCCCCACGGCCCAGGGCATCACCTTGCGCGCCGGCACCGAGTGGCCGGCGCTGACGCCCGACGACTTGGTCGTGGTCCCCGGCTGGCGCACCAAGGGTCTCCGGGAACACGTGGACATCCCCCGTGCGCTGCTCGACCGGCTCGTCGAACACCACGACGCCGGCGGGACCGTGGCCAGCATCTGCGCGGGCGCGGACGCCCTGGGCCGGGCCGGTCTCCTGGACGGCCGGCGCTGCACCACCCACCACGACGTCCAGGACGCCCTGGCCCGGCGCTACCCGAAGGCACACGTGGTGCGGGACGTGCTGTACGTGACCGACGGGCGGTTGATCACCTCCGCGGGGATCGCCAGCGGCATCGACCTCGCCCTCCACCTCGTCGCCCTCCGGCACGGCGCGGCGACCGCGGCGCGCGTCGCCCGGGAGATGGTCGTCTTCGCCCGGCGGAACGGCGACGACCAGCAGCACAGTGCGATGCTGCGGCACCGCGCGCACCTCAGCGACGCCGTCCACCACGCGCAGGACCTCATCGACTCCCGCTACACCTCCGTCCTCCGCCTCTCCGACCTGGCCTCGTCCGTCGGTCTCAGCGAACGCTCCCTCACCCGTCACTTCACTCACGCCACCGGCCTGACGCCCCTGCGCTACCAGCAGGAGCTGCGCCTTGAGCACGCCGAGCACCTCATCGCCCAGGGCTCGACGGTGGAATCGGCCGCCCGCGCCGTCGGCTTCCAGGACGCCCGCATGCTCCGCCGGCTCAGGGGCCGGGCGCAGAGCTGCCCCGCTCCCACCGGAGACCGCGAACCGGCCGGCTTCCGGTAGACCGCCCCACCCCCAACTCCTCTATCGTGGGCGGACGTCAGCGTCACAGCAGGAGCGAGAGGGGACGTCGTGCCACAGCGCGTACCGGACGGCCTGGACTGGATCCCGGCCACCGACGACCCGACGGACACCACCTACCTTGAGGTGGCGTTCGACGGCGAGGGACAGGTCTACCTCCGCGAGAACCTCACACCGGAGAAGGTCGTCATCACCACGGAACCCAAGTGGGAGGCGTTCGTCCTCGGCGTGCGGGCCGGCGAGTTCGACCACTTCGTCGAGGACGTCTGAGCGCACGGGCGGCACCCGCCGTCAGTCGCCGTCCCCGCTGTCCCCACCGTCGTCACCGTCAGTCGTCGTCTCCGCTGTCCCCGCCGTCTCTCTCGTCGCCGTCGTCCGCGCCACTGCCGTGCCGGTCGTGCCGGGCCGGGCCGTGGTCCTTCTTCCCCTTCTTCCGCTCGCTCCCGTCGCCCCGCGACGCCCGCGAAGGCGTGGCGGCGGGTGCCACATGCCGGGTCTTGTCCGCGGCACCGCCGTCCTGCGGCAGCCCCTCGCTCATCTCCCCGGTCTGCCCGCCGCCCGGGCGGACCCCGTTGTCGTCGCCGCCGTCGGAGGCGAACAGGGACGCCCCGATGACCGCCGCCACGGCGAAGGCCACCACTCCCGCCACCGCACCGGCCACGGCCTTCGGGCTGCGCAGCCCCTTGCCCCCGCGCGTCCCCTGCCCCGTCCCGGCCCGGCCGGCGTCGGCCCGGCGGTGCCCGGACAGGGCGGGGGTCGAGCGCGTCGCCGGAGAACCGGGGAGGGCGTACGTCGTCACGCTCTCCTGGTGGAGCATCGGATCGTGGCCGGCCCCGGACATGCCCGGCGGAGGCCCCGCGAGCGGCCCCGCCGGAGGCACGTACGGCGGGGAGGACGGTGCCGCCGGCGGTGTGTACGGCGGGGAGGGCGGCGCCGGAAGCGGCGAGGACATCGCGCCCACGGGCCTCCCGGCGGACATCGGCGGCTGCGCCTGGCCCATCGGCTGCCGGTCGCTCCGCCAGGCGCCGCTCGCGAACCAGTCGGCCACTTCCCGCGCCGAGGGCCGCTCCTCCGGTTCCTTGGCGAGCATGCGCAGCAGGTAGCCGTCGAGGGCCTGCGAGACCTCGGGCCGGTGCTCCCGCGGCGGCGCCGGCGGGGTGTCGACATGGAGGTACAGGAGCGCGGTGGGGCTCTCGGCCCAGAACGGGGGCTGCCCGACCAACAAGTGGTAGAGAACGCACCCCAGCGCGTAGACGTCCGACGCCGGCCCCGCCACGCGCCCCAGCGCACGCTCGGGAGCGAGGTAGGTGCTCGTACCGACGATCTGGCCGGCCCTGGTCAGCCCCGCCGACGTCTCGTCGACGAAGCGGGCGATGCCAAAGTCGCCGATCTTCACCGTGCCGCTGCGGTCCAGCATGAGGTTGCCCGGCTTCACGTCCCGGTGGACGACCCCCTGCTGGTGGGCGGCCGCCAGCCCCGCCGCGGCCTGCGCAGCGACGTCGGCGACCCCGGCGGGCGAGAGCGGGCCGCGGGCGGCCAGCTGCTGGGCCAGGCTGGGGCCGTTCACCAGCTCCATCACCAGATAGAAGCGGCCGTCCCAGGAACCGAAGTCGTAGACCGACACCACTTGAGGGTGATTCAGCCGGGCCGCCGTCTGCGCCTCCAGCCGGAAGCGCTGGGCGGCGGAGTCGTCTCCGTCGTCGCCAAGGAGCAGCTTGACCGCGACCTGACGGCCCAGCACCTCGTCCTGGCCGCGCCAGACTTCGCCCATACCGCCCCGGCCGAGCAACTCCCCAGCCGGTAGCGTTCGGCAACCAGCACCCCTACCACCCTTGAACTCGACGCACCCCACGAACCATGCGATGAGTGCGATGAACGCGATGAACCAGCCCCGCGACCGCCCCCTGCGGCGCGTGCGAGAGCGGCCCCCACAGCCTACCGACCACACCAACGGTTCCCCGAACATCCGTACACCCCCTGCCCCCACGCCCATTGCCCGCCGTGGGCATGCGTGATACACAGAGTCACCATAGAGCTACCCACTGACAACGGCCGGCGGGCCGGATGACCACAGGGCGGCCGCACCGACCGGAGATGCCGCGGGCATATGCGGGTTCCATCAAAAAATGCCGCCAAGTCGACATACAAGTGCGGCATCGTCAGCGAAGATAGGTACCGACCTTTGCCATGCGGCAGAGGCGGCGCAACTACCCTCTAGGGGCGGTGAGTTACGAATGTTCTTGGCAGCCGGAAAAGGCGACATCAACACCATTATCGGCGGAATCGCCCCAAACTGGGGGCCTTTCGGCAGCCTGGGCCGCGAGGCCCGGGTGATGATCGAGGTCATCATGGCCGTATCGATCCTGCTCTGCCTCGCCATCGCGATCTGGGGCGCGGCGAAGCAGCGCATCGGCGCGACGGCGCTCCGCGACACCTTCAGCGCGGAACAGGGCAAGGGCCTCATCGTCGCGGGACTGACCGGTGTGTTCATCATCGGCTCGCTCGGCACGCTGTTCACGATCGTCTACGGCATGGCCGTGTGATCCGGCGTCCGCCGGGCCCGGCCGCCCCGGCCGGCGGACACCCGGCGCGCCCCCGCACCGGCGCGCCCGTACGGCGTCTCCACCCCGCGCGAACCCGCACACCCCGCGGGTCCCCCCACACAAGGCTGCTTCCTGATGCCCCCTCACTCCCTCACGCCCTCCCCCCGGAAACCGCCCGCACCGCTACCGTCGTCTCATGGCGGCAGGCCCGCGACGACGCATGAGGGAGCAGGCACGCGATGAGTCTCGGTGACGACGGCTACCGAAGCGGTCAGGGCTCCGGCGGCGACGGCGGGGGTTACGGCGGGTACGACGCCGACGACCACCATCTGACCCGCACCCGGCTCCCCGAGGGCGAGGTGGACCCCTACGCCCCCCAACGCCGCCCGGTACGCCCCAGCCGGAACCTCATCACCATCGTCGCGGTGGTCGTCCTCCTCGTCGCCGCCATCGCCTTCGCCAACCGCGGCGGCGACAAGTCGTCGTCGGACAGCGGCAACGGGAGCTCAGCGAAGGGCGGGAGCAGCGCGACGGCGCCTTCGGGGGTGAAGCCGGTGGAGGGGAAGAACGGGGGGATTCCGTCGGGGTTCGCGCACGACGAGCAGGGGGCCCAGTCGGCGGCGGCGAATTTCGCGGTGCTGATGGGCGGAGATGGCATGTTCAAGACCGACAGACGCCACGCCATCGTGGAGACGATCTACACTCCTGCCGCGGCCGCGAAACTCAAGCAGCCGCAAGACGACGCCTACTCGCCCGACTTCCTCAAGCGGCTCGGCCTCGATTCCTCCGGTAACCCGCCGCAAGGCAAGACCTTCATCTCCCGCACCGTGCCGGTCGGCACCAAGGTCGAGTCGTATTCCGAGGACACTGCCAAGGTATCGGTCTGGTACTCGGGTTTGATCGGCATGGCAGGTGCCGGGTCCACGGACCCCGTGCGTACGACCTGGAAGACCTGGACGTTCACGCTGAAGTGGACCGATGGTGACTGGAAGGTCGAAGACGACAGCCAGCGGGACGGTCCGGCCCCAGTCCCTCAGGACGTGCCCGCAGCCAGCGCCGAGGACATCACCAAGGCGGTCAAGGAGTACGGAGGCTTCACCTATGCCCGGTAAGCCACGCCGTGCACTTACGCTCACTTCAGCTCTCGTGGGACTGCAAGCTACCGTCGTCGTCCTCGCGTCTCGGGTGATCGCGGCGCCCACCCCCACCCCGACACCGAACGGTACGAAGGCGCCGACCCCGACGCCCACGCCGAGCGGAAGCGGGATGCCCTCTCCAGGGCCGAGTTCGTCGGCAAGCCAGGGCAACAACCCTTGCGATTTGCTGATCGGCCCCGCCCGCCAATACTGCCAATCCCCCTCCGACAAGACCCCGAAAAGCCCCCCCGACACCTCCACCGCCCTGGACCCCGCCGCCGCCCTGGCCAAAGGCTGCGCCGAAGCGGCCCAGTGGACGGTCGAGAAGCTTTCGGAAGCCGTGAAGAACACGAGCAACGTGGACTTCACGAACAGCACCTTCCTCCGCCAGTACGCCGTCGTCTTCGCCGCGTCGACGATCCTGACGCTCGTCCTCTGGCTCCTGGCCGTCGCCAAGCGCGCCGTGCGTGGCGTCCCGTTCACGGAAGCGGTGACGGAAGCGGTCGGCTTCCTGTGGCTGACGGTGCTGGCCTCCGCCTTCACCCCGTTGATCCTCTACACCGTCGTCCAGGCCACGGACGCCGTGACGGAGGCCATCGCCTCGGGCACCGGCGCGAAGAACGACCAGTTCTTCAGCGCGTTCTCGCAAGCGCTCAAGCAAGGCAACGGCATAGGCGGCGGACCGATCATGCTGATCGTCGTCTCCCTCGTCTCCGTCCTCGCCGCCGGCGTGCTCTGGCTGGAGCTGGTGATCAGGGCGGCGCTGCTGTACGCGGGCGCGCTGCTCGGCACGGCGGTCTACTCGGGGCTCGTCGACAAGAACATGTGGGGGCACGTCCGCCGCTGGGCGGGCATCATGATCGCGGTGATCCTGGTGAAGCCGATCATCGTGATCGTGCTGGCGCTCGCCGGAGCGCTCTCCTCCGGGCAGGGCCCGAAGGAGCTGTCCGCCGTCGTCTCCGGCCTGGCGATCATCATCCTCGCCATCTTCTCCAGCGCGATGATCTACCGCTTCGTCCCCGGCTTCGGCGACGAGATCATCAGCAGCCGCAACGCCAGCAGGGACGCCGCGTCCCGCCAGGCGGCGGCCGTGATCTCCTCTCCCGCCTCCCTGGTCAAGCAGGGCATCACCACTCACAGCGCCCGCGGCGGTGGAGGCGGGGGCGGGGGCGGCACCCAGGCCGCCCGTCCCGCCAACCCCCTCTCCGGCGGCGTCGCCGCGCACAGCGCCCGCCGGCCCCCGGGCACGGGCGGCGGCGCACCCGGCGGCGGCGCCCCGGGCGGAGCCGCCCCGAAACCGCGGGCACAGAACAACGGCAATACCTCTGGAGGTGAGCGGAGTTGACGATCGAGGCGCAGTCCCCGCCGGTCGCGGCCCGCCGTACGTATCTGATCGGCCGGGCCCGCCCCAACGCGGTCGTCGGCAAGAACCGGGAGACCGGTGAGATCGGACTGATCATCGCGGGGGCCTTCCTCGGCATGATGTGCGGCCTGCTGGTCCCCATCCTGCCGCTGCGGATCCTCACGCTCACCGGCTTCCCCGCGCTCGCGCTCGCCGCCGTCTACGTGCCCTACAAGCAGCGCACGTTCTACAAGTGGTTCGAGATCAACCGCAGCTACAAGCGCTCCCTGCGCCGCGGCGTCACCTACCGTTCCGCCGCCGTCGAGGCCGGCACCCGGCTCGACGGGCGCGAGGTGGAGGTCGGCCCGCCGCCCGGTATCGGCCGGATCAACTGGCTGTCCGCCCCCTTCGGTCCGGACGAGATCGCCGTCCTGCTGCACGCCGACCGCCGTACCGTCACCGCCGCGATCGAGATCGAGGGCCCCGGCGTCGGCCTGCGCGACTCGGAGGACCAGGAGGCCCTGGTCGAGCGGTTCGGCACGCTGCTCAAGCACGTCGCCAACGGGGACGGCTACGTCACCCGCCTCCAGATGCTGGCCCGCACCCTGCCC
Source organism: Streptomyces sp. CA-181903 (assembly GCF_050937075.1). Lineage (NCBI taxonomy): Bacteria > Bacillati > Actinomycetota > Actinomycetes > Kitasatosporales > Streptomycetaceae > Streptomyces > Streptomyces sp. CA-181903. The sequence goes on along the minus strand of NZ_JBNJLY010000001.1, from coordinate 4,265,901 downwards.
GCCGACCCGGACGCGCACGCGAAGGACGTCGAGCGGCGCGGCGACGACAGGACGCCGGAGTGGCTCAAGGAGTCCTACGAACAGCTCCAGTCGATGGTCTCCACCTCCTCCGAGCAGCACCGCGCCTACCTCGTCGCCTGCATGCACTACACCCGCGACCTCTCCGCCGAGGCGCAGGCCATCGCCCGCGCCTCCCGGCAGGGGGGCGGCAAGCGGAAGCTGGACCGGGACGGCGGCCTCGCCGTCGTCATGGCCCGCGAACTGACGGACATCTGCGCCCGGCTCGCCGAGGCCGACATCCGCGTCCGGCAGCCGCTCGGCCAGAGCCGGCTGTCGTCCCTCGTGCACTCCATGTACGACCCCGACCACCCCATCGACCACATCCAGGCCATGACCCAGCGCAACGCCTGGCCCGCCGAACTGGACGCCCTGCAGCCGACGTACCTCCAGGCGAAGACCCGCGAGTCGTCGACGCGCGAGCCGTGGTGCCACGCCACCGCGTGGATCAAGGAGTGGCCGATGACCCCGGTGGGCGTCAACTTCCTCGCCCCGCTGCTCGTCCACACCCCGGACGTCATCCGCACGGTCGCCGTCTGCATGGACCTGGAGCCCACGGACGTCGCCATCGAGCGGATGCTGACCGAGAAGACCAACGACGACGCCGACGCCTCCCGCGCCGCCAAGATGAACCGCGTCGTCGACCCGCGCGACGTCGCCCACCACTCCCGCGTCGACCAGCGCGGCGAGGACCTGGCCAGCGGCGCCGCGGGCGTCAACCTCGTCGGCTACATCACCGTCTCATCCCGATCCCCCGAGGAACTGGCCCGCGACAAGCGGACCATAAGAGCGTCGGCCGGCAAGAGCTACCTCAAGCTGGAGTGGTGCGACCGCGAGCACCACAGGGCCTTCGTCAACACGCTGCCGTTCGCGACCGGCATCCGGCGATGACCGGCGGGCCCGGGAGAACCGGCAGGACCAGCACCACGGGAACGACCGGCACGACCGGCACGACCGGCCCATGAACGCCAGACGCCGCAGACGACGCTAGACCTAGGGGCGACCGCCGTGCTCGATCCGCTCTCCGCCATCACCAACGCCTTCACCAGCTTCCTCTTCGGGAAGGTGGAGACGACCCGCCTGCCCGTCCGCACCTCCACCGGGCAGGCGCAGGCCGTCTACCTGCCCACCGCGGCGCCCGGCCTGGGCGACTCCGGCGTGATCATCGGGCGCGAGGTGTACTCCGGCAAGGGCTACATCTACGACCCGTTCCAGCTGTACGGCCAGCAACTGCCCGCGCCGCACTGGCTGGTCCTCGGCGAGTCCGGCAACGGCAAGTCGGCGCTGGAGAAGACCTACGTCCTGCGGCAGCTCCGCTTCCGCGACCGGCAGGTCGTCGTCCTCGACGCGCAGGGCGAGGACGGCGTCGGCGAGTGGAACCTCATCGCCCAGCAGCTCGGCATAACCCCGATCCGGCTCGACCCCATGGCCGCCCTCGACGGCGGCATCCGGCTCAACCCGCTCGACCCGTCCATCACCACCACCGGCCAGCTCGCCCTGCTGCGCACGATCATCGAGGTCGCCATGGGCCGCGGCCTCGACGAACGCTCGGGCTTCGCGCTCAAGGTCGCCCACGCCTACGTCAATGAATCGGTGACCGACCGGCAACCGGTGCTGACGGACATCGTCGAACAACTCCGCCATCCGGAGGCCGAGTCGGCGGAGTCGATGAACGTCGACATAGACGACGTACGCGCCTGGGGCCTGGACGTCGCGCTCGTCCTCGACCGCCTGGTCGACGGCGACCTCCGCGGCATGTTCGACGGACCGACGACCGCCGGCATCGACCTCGACGCCCCACTGATCGTCTTCGACCTCTCCCACATCGACCGCAACTCCATCGCCATGCCCATCCTCATGGCGATCGTCGGCGTCTGGCTCGAACACACCTGGATCCGGCCCGACCGCAAGAAGCGCATCTTCCTCGTCGAGGAAGCGTGGCACATCATCAACTCCCCCTTCGTCGCCCAGCTGTTCCAGCGGCTGCTGAAGTTCGGTCGCCGGCTCGGCCTGTCCTTCGTCGCCGTGGTGCACCACCTCTCCGACGTCGTCGACGGCGCGGCCGCCAAGGAGGCCGCCGCCATCCTCAAGATGGCCTCCACCCGGACGATCTACGCCCAGAAGGCGGACGAGGCCCGCGCCACCGGCCGGGTCCTCGGCCTCCCCCGCTGGGCCGTCGAGATCATCCCGACCCTCACCCCCGGCATCGCCGTCTGGGACGTCAACGGCAACGTCCAGGTCGTCAAACACCTGATCACGGACGCCGAACGCCCGCTCGTCTACACCGACCGCGCCATGACCGAGGACGGCGTCGTCGACCGCGGCCCGGCCCCCGAACGGACGGCGGCGGACCGCGCGGCCGCGGCGCGGGAACGGTATCCGGACCCGGACGAGGTGTACGGCACGACGCCCCGGTCGACGGTGGCCTGACCGTGGCGCAGGGTTCGCGGCCTCCGGGCGAGCGGGGCACCGGCGGGGTGCCGGACGGCCTGCTGGTCGGCGTCTTCGCCTTCCTGCTGGGCACGACGGTGCTGCTGTGGTCGGCGACGGGCCTGGCGGGCTTCTTCGCCCACGGCGACTGGCCCGAGGCCGTCACCCTCACCCACACCCCCCTGGCCCTGCGGCACCTGATGTCCGACCCGCGCGACCTGTCCGCCGCCTGGCCGGACACCCCGCCCGACGAGCTGTCGGGGTACGGGCTGTTCTGGGGCATCGTGATCAGCGAGGCGCTGGTGGCCGTGGTGCTGCTGGTGTTCGCGCTGGGCTCGCTGGCCCGGTGGCGCCGCGTCCGACGGTTCCGGAGGGACGCGGCGGTACCGGCGATGGGCGACGGCCCGGGGCACGCGGAGGCGGCAACCGCACCGGTGCCCACGGAGCTGCCCGCAGCGGAACCGCAGGCGGCAGCCCCCCACCCGACGACAGCACAGCAGCCCCCGGCAACGACACCAGCAACCGCACCCCCGTCGGAATCGGCCGCACCCCCGCCCGACCACCCCACGCTCATCCCCTCCCCCGCCCGCCCGCCGCGCCCCGACGTCTCGTCTACGGCACCGACCGGCGCTCCGCGGCGGCCCGGGCGATCCTGGAGGCCGCCGGGCCGGTGCTGGTCACCACCAGCGACCCCGGGCTGTGGGCGGAGACGAAGGACTCCCGCGCGAAGCTCGGCCCGGTCCGCGTCTTCGACCCGGGCCACCTCCTCGACACCCCCGACCGGCTCCGCTGGAACCCGGCCGCCGACTGCGAATCGCGCACCACGGCCGCGGCCCGCGCGAACGCGCTCCTCGCGCCCGTCCGTCCGTTGAGCGCCCTGGACTCGCTGACCGCGGAGACGGCGGAGACGCTGCTGGGCTGCTGGCTGCACGCGGCGGCGGTGGACGGCCGCCCGTTCCGGCAGGTGCACCGCTGGGCCCAGGGCACCTCGGCCCACGAGCCCGTACGGATCCTCCGCACCAACCCCAAGGCGGCGGCCGGCGCGGCGGGCGAACTGGAGTCCGCACTGACCGGGCACCCGGAACGAAGAGACATGGCACAGGAGTTGACGACCCGCGCCCTCAATGCGCTGTCTTCGGTCCACATTCGCGACGCGTGCAATCCAAATCGGTCGGATGTGCTCGCGCTGGAATCATTCGCCGCGGAGATGGGAACGCTCTACGTGGTGGGTGAGGCGATTGAGGATCCCCGCACCCGCCCGGGTGCGATGCCCTTGCTGACCGCACTCACCGCGAACGTGGTCGAGCGCGGCCGGGGCGTGGCCGAACGGTCACCTTCCGGTCGGCTCGACCCACCACTCACCCTGGTCCTGGACGACGTCGCCGCCGTGGCCCCGCTCCCCGCCCTCCCGGACCTCTTGGAGGACGGCGCCGAACTGGGCATGCCCACCCTGGCGTTGATGCGATCGGAAGAACAGGCCCGCACCCGCTGGCCCCGCCGCACCCTGACCGGCTGAGCGCGCCTGCCCACCGACCGTGGGACGCCGAGCCGGCCGGCCCCTGCTCCCCTACGACGAGTGCGCCGCGGGGGAAGCACGGAACGCCCTGCGGTAAGCGGACGGGGTGGTGTCCAGGGGCATCCCGCATGTGCTGCCGGAGGTTCGTTCCGCTGCCCAGGCCGGTCCTGGCCGCGATGTCGTCCACGGGCAGCTCCGTCGACTCCAGCAGGTGGCGCGCGTGGTCCAGACGGGCCGAGGTGAGCCATGCGGCGGGGGAGAGACCGGTCTCCTGCCGGAACCGCCGGGTGAACGTCCGTACGCTCATGTGGCAATGCGCCGCGAGGTCCTTGAGGGACAGCCGCCGGTCCAGGTGCTCGGTCATCAACGCCCGCGCCCCGGCCGTCGAGGTACCCGCGTCCTCCCCGACCGGGCGCTCGACGTACTGCGCCTGCCCGCCGTCCCGCAGGGGCGCGACCACGTTGTAGCGGGCCACGCGGTTGGCCACGGAGCTGCCGTGGTCCTCCCGGACCAGGTGCAGGCACAGGTCGATGGCCGCCGCGCCGCCGGCCGAGGTCAGGATCCCGCGGTCGGCGATGTACAGCGGGTCGGTGTCGAGGTCGACCGCGGGGAAGAGCCGCCTGAACTGCCGCGCGTAACGCCAGTGGGTCGCGGCCCGGCCGCCGTCCAGCAGGCCGGCCGCCGCGAGGACGAACGAACCGGTGCACAGGGACACCAGCCGGGCGCGCTGCCGGGCCGCGCGCAACGCCTCCGCGACGCGGGGCTCCACCGACCCGTCCTCGACCACCTCCGGGCAGCGGGTCCCCGCCACGATCACCGTGTCGGCGTCCTCCAGCAGGGACAGGTCGCCCTGCGGCGTGACGCCGTACCCGTTCACCGTCGGCACCTGCGAACCGTCCGGGGTGAGGGTGCGCACCTCGTAGGCCGCATGCCCCGTACGGGTCTCGACCCCGGCCAGCATCTGGGCCGGGATGCTCAGGTCGAAGGCCACCACCGGTGCGAGGGCGAGCACGGCCACACGATGAGGTGCCATAACGGTCATGGCCCAATAGTTGCAGATGGTGGCCCTCGGGCCACTTCTGTGCCGCTCGCGATCGGCAGAGACTGAGTCCGGTTCCGCAGTCCGCCGACTCCGGCCAACACCCGGTCCGTACCAGGAAGGTGACCAACAGCCATGCCCGTCCCCGCCGTCGATCCCGAGATTCAATCCCTGCTCGACACCGCCGACACCGGCGTCTTCCCCGTCCACGGCCTGGACGCGGTCCTCGCCGACCCGCAGCGCTACGCACTCCTGCGCGCCCGCCCCGACACACCCGTCGACGACCAGGTCAAGGTGAGTGATCTGTACATACCCGGCCCCGGAGGCCGTCTGCGGCTCCGCGTCTACCGGCCCGACGCCCCCGAAGACCTGCCGGTCATCCTCTACGTGCACGGCGGTGCCTTCACCTACGGTTCCCCCGAGGCCGAGGAGGGACGTTCCCTGCGCTACGCACGCGACGTCCGGGCCGTCGTCGTCTCCGTCGACTACCGTCTCGCGCCCGAACACCCCTACCCGGCCGCGGCCGACGACGCCTACGCCGCCCTGACCTGGATCGCCGCCAACGCCGCCGAACTCGGCGGCGACCCCGCGCGCGTCGCGGTGGCCGGCGGCAGCGCCGGCGGGAACATCGCCGCCTCCACGGCGCTGCGCGCCCGCGACCAGGCGGGCCCGCGCGTGCTCTTCCAGTCGCTGACCTACCCGGGCGTGGACGGCAGCCTGGCCACCGCCTCGGCCCGGGAGTTCACCGACACCCCGGTCCTCAACCGGCGGGCGATGGAACTGGCCTGGGAGTACTACGCCGAGGGCACCCACTCCGCCCCGTACGCCTCCCCGCTCCGCGCCACCGACCTCAGCGGGCTGCCGCCCGCCTACATCGCCGTGGCGGAGGTCGACCCGCTCCGCGACGAGGGCCGCGACTACGCCGCACGCCTGTCCGCCGCCGGCGTCACCACCGAACTCGTCCAGGTCCCCGGCGCCGTCCACGGCTTCGACCTGCTCTTCCCCCAGGCCCGCAGCAGCGAACGCAACCTCGCCGACCAGGTACGTGCCCTGCGGGAGGCCCTCCACCACTGACCGGCCACCGCGGCCTGCCATCACGACCCGCCACCGCGACTGAGGGGTGTGGACGCGCTCGAAGACGGTGGCGAGTTCTCACCCCCTTCTCCCCCACGGGACACCGGTGGACGTTTCCCCCACAGGAGGGAAGGGCAGAGCGCGCAAGGTGACGATCGCGACGGATCTGTGCGTATGGGTGGCGATGGGCGAGCGGCAGGAAGCCGCCGTACTCCCTCCGGAGCTGCTGACACGGCTCACGAGATGGGCGACGCCCGTGGGGTCCCTGGCGGAGGCGGACGTCGTCGTCACCGGCTGGGGCACCTCCCTCGTCCTGGACGAGGCGACCCTCGCGACGGCACCCGGCTTACGGGCGTTGGTGCACACGGGGGGTTCGGTGAGGAGAATCGTCACCCCCGCCGTGTGGGAGCGGGGTCTCACCGTCTCCTCGGCCGCCGACACCAACGCCGGCCCGGTCGCCGAATTCGCCTACGCCCAGATCACCTTGGCCGCGAAGAAGGCCCTCGGCGCCGCGGCGGGCTACCGCGCGGGGCGCTGGCCGACGTTCGGGGCGCGGGAGGGGGCGGACGGCCGGACCGTGGGGGTCGTGGGCGCCTCCCGGATCGGCCGGCGCGTGCTGTCCCGGCTGCGCGGTTCGGAGGCGGGCTACCGGGTGCTGCTGTACGACCCTTATGTCTCCGCCGAGGACGCGAAGCGGCTGGGCGTCGAGCTCACCGATATCCACACCCTGTGTGCGACGAGTTCGATCGTCACGCTTCACGCCCCCGAACTCCCGGAGACGCGGCGGCTGCTGAACGCCGAACACCTCGCCCTGCTGCCGGACGGCGCCACGGTCGTCAATACCGCGCGTGGCGCACTCATCGACACGGACGCGCTGGTACGGGAGTGCGCCTCGGGCCGGCTGGACGCCTTCCTCGACGTGACGGACCCCGAACCCCTGCCCGCCGGCCACCCGTTGTTCTCCCTCCCGAACGTCTTCCTCACGCCGCATATCGCCGGCTGTCAGGGGGACGAGGTCCGGCGGCTGGGCACGTTCGCGGTGGAGGAAGTGGGGCGACTGGCACGGGGCGAGCCGCTGGTGGGAGTGGTGCGCCGGGAGGAATGGGCGCGGATGGCCTGAACGGGGAAAGGCCGTAAACGCAGAAGAGCCCCTGGCTCGGGTTGTTTTCACAATCCGAGCCAGGGGCTCTTCATCAAATTTAGTTCGGCGGCGTCCTACTCTCCCACACGGTCCCCATGCAGTACCATCGGCGCTGAAAGGCTTAGCTTCCGGGTTCGGAATGTAACCGGGCGTTTCCCTAACGCTATGACCACCGAAACACTATGAAACAATTTCAACAACCGGCACTTTGGTTGTTCGTGGTTTCAGAACCAACACAGTGGACGCGAGCAACTGAGGACAAGCCCTCGGCCTATTAGTACCAGTCAGCTCCAACCGTTACCGGTCTTCCACACCTGGCCTATCAACCCAGTCGTCTACTGGGAGCCTTACCCCATCAAGTGGGTGGGAGTCCTCATCTCGAAGCAGGCTTCCCGCTTAGATGCTTTCAGCGGTTATCCCTCCCGAACGTAGCCAACCAGCCATGCCCTTGGCAGAACAACTGGCACACCAGAGGTTCGTCCGTCCCGGTCCTCTCGTACTAGGGACAGCCCTTCTCAAGACTCCTACGCGCACAGCGGATAGGGACCGAACTGTCTCACGACGTTCTAAACCCAGCTCGCGTACCGCTTTAATGGGCGAACAGCCCAACCCTTGGGACCGACTCCAGCCCCAGGATGCGACGAGCCGACATCGAGGTGCCAAACCATCCCGTCGATATGGACTCTTGGGGAAGATCAGCCTGTTATCCCCGGGGTACCTTTTATCCGTTGAGCGACGGCGCTTCCACAAGCCACCGCCGGATCACTAGTCCCGACTTTCGTCCCTGCTCGACCCGTCGGTCTCACAGTCAAGCTCCCTTGTGCACTTACACTCAACACCTGATTGCCAACCAGGCTGAGGGAACCTTTGGGCGCCTCCGTTACCCTTTAGGAGGCAACCGCCCCAGTTAAACTACCCACCAGACACTGTCCCTGATCCGGATCACGGACCCAGGTTAGACATCCAGCACGACCAGAGTGGTATTTCAACGACGACTCCACACACACTGGCGTGCATGCTTCACAGTCTCCCACCTATCCTACACAAGCCGAACCGAACACCAATATCAAGCTATAGTAAAGGTCCCGGGGTCTTTCCGTCCTGCTGCGCGAAACGAGCATCTTTACTCGTAGTGCAATTTCACCGGGCCTATGGTTGAGACAGTCGAGAAGTCGTTACGCCATTCGTGCAGGTCGGAACTTACCCGACAAGGAATTTCGCTACCTTAGGATGGTTATAGTTACCACCGCCGTTTACTGGCGCTTAAGTTCTCAGCTTCGCCCCACCGAAATGGAGCTAACCGGTCCCCTTAACGTTCCAGCACCGGGCAGGCGTCAGTCCGTATACATCGCCTTACGGCTTCGCACGGACCTGTGTTTTTAGTAAACAGTCGCTTCTCGCTGGTCTCTGCGGCCACACCCAGCTCAAGGAGTAAATCCCATCACCGGACATGGCCCCCCTTCTCCCGAAGTTACGGGGGCATTTTGCCGAGTTCCTTAACCATAGTTCACCCGAACGCCTCGGTATTCTCTACCTGACCACCTGAGTCGGTTTAGGGTACGGGCCGCCATGAAACTCGCTAGAGGCTTTTCTCGACAGCATAGGATCATCCACTTCACCACAATCGGCTCGGCATCAGGTCTCAGCCTTAACGTGTGACGGATTTGCCTACCACACGGCCTACACCCTTACCCCGGGACAACCACCGCCCGGGCTGGACTACCTTCCTGCGTCACCCCATCGCTTACCTACTACAAGTCTGGGTCGTCGGCTCCACCACTTTCCATCACCCGAAGGATCCGGAACGGCTTCACGGACTTAGCATCGCCTGATTCGATATTGGGCGTTTCAAAGCGGGTACCGGAATATCAACCGGTTGTCCATCGACTACGCCTGTCGGCCTCGCCTTAGGTCCCGACTTACCCTGGGCAGATCAGCTTGACCCAGGAACCCTTAGTCAATCGGCGCACACGTTTCCCACGTGTGTATCGCTACTCATGCCTGCATTCTCACTCGTGAACCGTCCACAACTCGCTTCCGCGGCTGCTTCACCCGGCACACGACGCTCCCCTACCCATCACAGTCCCCGTTGGGGGTATGTACTGCAATGACACGACTTCGGCGGTACGCTTGAGCCCCGCTACATTGTCGGCGCGGAATCACTTGACCAGTGAGCTATTACGCACTCTTTCAAGGGTGGCTGCTTCTAAGCCAACCTCCTGGTTGTCTCTGCGACTCCACATCCTTTCCCACTTAGCGTACGCTTAGGGGCCTTAGTCGATGCTCTGGGCTGTTTCCCTCTCGACCATGGAGCTTATCCCCCACAGTCTCACTGCCGCGCTCTCACTTACCGGCATTCGGAGTTTGGCTAAGGTCAGTAACCCGGTAGGGCCCATCGCCTATCCAGTGCTCTACCTCCGGCAAGAAACACACGACGCTGCACCTAAATGCATTTCGGGGAGAACCAGCTATCACGGAGTTTGATTGGCCTTTCACCCCTAACCACAGGTCATCCCCCAGGTTTTCAACCCTGGTGGGTTCGGTCCTCCACGAAGTCTTACCTCCGCTTCAACCTGCCCATGGCTAGATCACTCCGCTTCGGGTCTTGGGCGCGCTACTCTGGTCGCCCTATTCGGACTCGCTTTCGCTACGGCTTCCCCACACGGGTTAACCTCGCAACACACCGCAAACTCGCAGGCTCATTCTTCAAAAGGCACGCAGTCACGACACAAGAAGCAAGCTCCTTGTGCGACGCTCCCACGGCTTGTAGGCACACGGTTTCAGGTACTATTTCACTCCGCTCCCGCGGTACTTTTCACCATTCCCTCACGGTACTATCCGCTATCGGTCACCAGGGAATATTTAGGCTTAGCGGGTGGTCCCGCCAGATTCACACGGGATTTCTCGGGCCCCGTGCTACTTGGGTGTCTCTCAAACGAGCCGCAATGATTTCAGCTACGGGGGTCTTACCCTCTACGCCGGACCTTTCGCATGTCCTTCGCCTATCACTACGGTTTCTGACTCGTCTCACAGCCGGCAGACTATGAAAGAGAGATCCCACAACCCCCACGACGCAACCCCTGCCGGGTATCACACGTCGAAGGTTTGGCCTCATCCGGTTTCGCTCGCCACTACTCCCGGAATCACGGTTGTTTTCTCTTCCTGCGGGTACTGAGATGTTTCACTTCCCCGCGTTCCCTCCACACTGCCTATGTGTTCAGCAGCGGGTGACAGCCCATGACGACTGCCGGGTTTCCCCATTCGGACACCCCCGGATCACAGCTCGGTTGACAGCTCCCCGGGGCCTATCGCGGCCTCCCACGTCCTTCATCGGTTCCTGGTGCCAAGGCATCCACCGTGCGCCCTTAAAAACTTGGCCACAGATGCTCGCGTCCACTGTGCAGTTCTCAAACAACGACCAGCCACCCGTCACACACCAGACAAGCTGGCGCTTCACCGGGGCCGGACCGAAGATACAGACCGTAGCCCGTACCCTCAGACACCCAACAGCGTGCCCGACCCAGTCACATCAGATCCTGTGTTCCACGCCGAAGCAGTACTAACAAGTCCCTTGCAACTGTGCCGAATAGTCAACGTTCCACCCATGAGCAACCGTGCAGAACGTTTGTCTGCAGTCGGCTATGTGCTCCTTAGAAAGGAGGTGATCCAGCCGCACCTTCCGGTACGGCTACCTTGTTACGACTTCGTCCCAATCGCCAGTCCCACCTTCGACGGCTCCCTCCACAAGGGTTGGGCCACCGGCTTCGGGTGTTACCGACTTTCGTGACGTGACGGGCGGTGTGTACAAGGCCCGGGAACGTATTCACCGCAGCAATGCTGATCTGCGATTACTAGCAACTCCAACTTCATGGGGTCGAGTTGCAGACCCCAATCCGAACTGAGACCGGCTTTTTGAGATTCGCTCCACCTCACGGTATCGCAGCTCATTGTACCGGCCATTGTAGCACGTGTGCAGCCCAAGACATAAGGGGCATGATGACTTGACGTCGTCCCCACCTTCCTCCGAGTTGACCCCGGCAGTCTCCTGTGAGTCCCCATCACCCCGAAAGGCATGCTGGCAACACAGAACAAGGGTTGCGCTCGTTGCGGGACTTAACCCAACATCTCACGACACGAGCTGACGACAGCCATGCACCACCTGTACACCGACCACAAGGGGGGCACTATCTCTAGCGCTTTCCGGTGTATGTCAAGCCTTGGTAAGGTTCTTCGCGTTGCGTCGAATTAAGCCACATGCTCCGCTGCTTGTGCGGGCCCCCGTCAATTCCTTTGAGTTTTAGCCTTGCGGCCGTACTCCCCAGGCGGGGAACTTAATGCGTTAGCTGCGGCACGGACGACGTGGAATGTCGCCCACACCTAGTTCCCAACGTTTACGGCGTGGACTACCAGGGTATCTAATCCTGTTCGCTCCCCACGCTTTCGCTCCTCAGCGTCAGTATCGGCCCAGAGATCCGCCTTCGCCACCGGTGTTCCTCCTGATATCTGCGCATTTCACCGCTACACCAGGAATTCCGATCTCCCCTACCGAACTCTAGCCTGCCCGTATCGAATGCAGACCCGGGGTTAAGCCCCGGGCTTTCACATCCGACGCGACAAGCCGCCTACGAGCTCTTTACGCCCAATAATTCCGGACAACGCTTGCGCCCTACGTATTACCGCGGCTGCTGGCACGTAGTTAGCCGGCGCTTCTTCTGCAGGTACCGTCACTTTCGCTTCTTCCCTGCTGAAAGAGGTTTACAACCCGAAGGCCGTCATCCCTCACGCGGCGTCGCTGCATCAGGCTTTCGCCCATTGTGCAATATTCCCCACTGCTGCCTCCCGTAGGAGTCTGGGCCGTGTCTCAGTCCCAGTGTGGCCGGTCGCCCTCTCAGGCCGGCTACCCGTCGTCGCCTTGGTAGGCCATCACCCCACCAACAAGCTGATAGGCCGCGGGCTCATCCTGCACCGCCGGAGCTTTCCACCACCGAGCATGCGCTCAGTAGTCGTATCCGGTATTAGACCCCGTTTCCAGGGCTTGTCCCAGAGTGCAGGGCAGATTGCCCACGTGTTACTCACCCGTTCGCCACTAATCCCCTCCCGAAGGAGGTTCATCGTTCGACTTGCATGTGTTAAGCACGCCGCCAGCGTTCGTCCTGAGCCAGGATCAAACTCTCCGTGAATGTTTACCCGTAATCGGGTGACACTCGCGTTGAGCGGAACGACCAGGCGGAATAGGCCCGGTCGTTCACAGCGTCCTCGCTGTGTTTTTCAAAGGAACCTCATCCAGGACCACAAGGATCCGTGGACGGGGTTGTTTTATAGTCTGGCGTTGACTTTTGGCACGCTGTTGAGTTCTCAAGGAACGGACGCTTCCTTTGTACTCACCCGAGAGACTCTCTCAGGCTTTCCTCCGGGCGCTTCCCTTCGGTGTTTCCAACCTTACCAGATCCGTTTTCCGTTCCGTTTCCGGTTCGGATTCCGTTTCCGGCCCCCTGCTGGAGCGGGGTTTGTTTCGCGCCTTCCGGCGTGATCACTACTTTACCGGATTTCCCCGGCGGCGCCTAATCGGTGCCTGGGGCTCAAACAGAACCGAATTCCGGCATGCCGAAATCAATCCCGTTCAAGGGCCGTGCAGTAGAGGATCCCGCCGAGTTGGCGTGAAGTGCCGCCCCGGCTTCCTCGCGGACGCCGTGGCAACTCGAAGAACTCTACACGAGGTTCGGCAGTGCTCGTGCCCACCCCCTCACCGCTGCTTCCCACCGCCCCTCGCGGCCCGCTTCGCCCCCGCGCGCCGCGCCCGCTCCTCGTACTCCCGCCGGTGCAGCTTCTCGCCGGGGGCCTCCTGGAACGCCCGCAGGGACCACGCGAGGAAGACGCCGATGAAGCCGATCACCATCAGGGACTGGGTAGACTCCCCGCCCCCTCTTTCCCCCGCCTCTCCCCGCCCCGGACGAACCCCTCCCACGTGCGCCGGAAGGCGAGGGCCGTACAGACGGCCATCCCGACCACCACGATCACGTTCACCAGGCCGCCCACCTTGGCGATGGCGAGGCCCTGATACCCGAGGCGCAGGGCCAAGGCGCCCGCCACGGCGGCGGCCAGGCCGCCGGCGGCGACACCCGCGCGGCGCCAGGCGTAGCCGCCGTCGTGCTCGACCCAGGTCGTTCCGAAGAACCGGATGGGCTCGGGCTCCGGCGGGCCGGCGGAGTGCGTTGTCCGCTTCTGCGTGCTCATGCGCCGATTATTGACCTGGTGTCGCCCGGGATCAGTGTCGATCAATATCGATCATCATCCGCACCGCACCGTCACGAAGTCGCTGCTCCCGGTTTTCACATAGGCGTCGGATACATACTGGCCCGGCGCGATGTTGTCCCAGATGTTCGTCGTACCGCAGGGCCCCGAAACGGTCTCGCCGCGCGTCTGGCAGCGGATGGCGACGCGGGTGTCCTGCGAGAGGACCTTGACCAGCCGGCTGCTGGTGCTGGGGCCGCTGCGCACGTTCACCTGGTACCCGGGGGCCAGCGAGTAGAAGACGGCGTCCGCCGCTGCCTGAACGGACGGTATGGATGACGCGGGCGACGCCTCGACGACGAGGGTCCCGTTCCCGGCCACGCTTCGGTCCTGCTCCTCGACGATCTCTTCGCCGGCCATGGTGCGCCCTCTCCTGTTTCGAAATGACCGTCAAAGAACTGTTGTTGACGGGCCGATGACATGCGCAGGCTAGCAAGGTCGGGCACGTCCTCCCGGGCATCAGGTGCCCCATCGATTAGGCTCCGCAAGCCGCCTATGCGGCCGAGACGACACGGGGGTGGGGAATGCCGCCGCTGCGCGACACCGGGAGCGGCCCGGAAGCGGAGGATCCGGAGTACGCGGGCCGGTACCGCCTGGAGGGCCGGCTCGGCACGGGCGGCATGGGGGTCGTCCACCTGGCGCACTCGCCCTCGGGGCTGCGGCTCGCCGTCAAGGTCGTGCACGCCGAGTACGCGGCGGACCCGGAGTTCAGAGCGCGGTTCCGGCAGGAGGTGGCGGCGGCACGCCGGGTCAGCGGCGCGTTCACCGCACCGGTCGTGGACGCCGACCCGGACTGCGACCGGCCGTGGATGGCGACGTTGTGCATCGCCGGGCCGACCCTCGCCGCGTACATCAAGCGGAACGGTCCGCTGCCCCCGGACGAGGTGCGCCGGCTGGCGGCGGGGCTCGCGGAGGCGCTGCGCGACATCCACCGGGCCGGGGTCGTCCACCGCGATCTGAAGCCCAGCAACGTCCTCCTTTCCGAGGACGGGCCGAAGGTGATCGACTTCGGCATCTCCAGGCCGTACGACAGCGAGTTGCGGACGGAGACGGGGAAGCTGGTCGGCACCCCGCCGTTCATGGCGCCCGAGCAGTTCCAGCGGCCGCGCGAAGTGGGCCCGGCGGCGGACGTGTTCGCGCTCGCGTCGGTGCTCGTCCACGCGTCGACCGGGCGCGGGCCGTTCGCGTCCGACAGCCCGTACCTCGTCGCGTACCAGGTGGTGCACGACGAGCCGGAGCTGGCGGGGGTGCCGGAGGACCTCGTTCCGCTGCTCAGGGACTGCCTGGCGAAGGAGCCCGGGCTGCGGCCGACGCCGGACGTCATCATGTCCCGGCTGCCGGAGCCCCCGCCGGGCGGGCGGCTCGTCCCCGCCTGGTTGCCGGAGGCCGCGCCCCGGCTGCCGGACGTTCCGTACGAGCCGCCGCCCCGGCCGCCCCGCCGCGCCCTGCGCCCGCCCCGGGCGGAGGCCCGGCCCGCGCGGTCGGAGACTCCCGTGACCCACCCCGCCCGGCTCCCGGCCCAGGGCGCGGCACGCGGCGGGGACGAGGAACCGCCGGCCGGGCGGTCCCGGTGGCGGCGCGTCACGTGGTTCGCGGTGGGGGCGGTGGCGACCGTCGCGCTGGGCGTCGGCGCCGGATGGGCCGTCCGCGAGACCGACACCGAGGACGAGCCGCTGCAGACCCGGGCCACCGCCGCGAGCACCGTCTGGCAACCGTGGCAGATCCTGCTTCCGGGGAAGCCGCCCGGCAAGCCCGGCGAGGCCCGCCCTGCCTTCTGCGACCACTCCGAGGACGCGCTGTACTGCTCCGCTCCCGGGCTGCTCGCCGTCCGGATCGACAGCTACGACGGCACGGTGGCGTGGCGGCGTGACGAGACGGGCCGGCGGGCGGACGCGGCGCCGGCGGCCCCCGTCGTCGCCGGCGGCCTGGTGCACGTCCAGTCCGCCGACGGCCGGCGGCTGCTCGCCCTCGACGCCGCCTCGGGACGCCAGCGCTGGGCCGGCGACGTGTCGCGGTACGGGGGGCGGGTCTCCTTCGCGGGGGACACCATCCTGCTGGTCGCCGAGGACGGCACGGTCACCGCGCTCGACGCGCGGACGCACAAGGAGCGGTGGCGGCACGGCATCCCGGGCATCCGCACCCCGGTCTTCTCCTCCTACGGCACCGGTCCCGCCTACGCCGTCACGCCGTCGGACGACGGGCGGTCCACGCGGATCGTCGCCGTGGACCCGCTCACCGGCAAGACGCTGTGGCAGTGGACGGCGAACGGCAACCTGTCCGTCGTCGGCGCCCGGTGGGACGGCGGGCTCTATCTGACCGCCGCCGACACGGACAACCGCGTCTCCGCCGTCGTCCGCTACGACCCGTCGGCGCACCGGGAGCGCCGGGTGCTGCTGAGCGCACCGGTGATCGCGGCGAGCGCGGTGGCGCGGCGGGACTCCGTCTACGTGCTGTCGAACGACGGCGGGCTGACCGCGGTGGACACCGAACGAGGACTGCAGCTGTGGCGGACGGAGACGTCCGTGGCCAACGCGTCGGCCCTGGTGGCCGACCACCGCAGGGTGTACTTCTCGGCGGCGGACGGCCGGCTGATAGCGGTGGACGCGCTCGGCGGCGACCTGCTCGGCCAGACGAAACCGAGGCTGGCCAAGGCCGGGCAGGGCTTCCCCGGGGTGCTGCCGCCGCCGGTGGCGACGCGCGGGAAGGTGTACGGCTCCGCGCCCGACGGGACGGTGTTCGCGCTGAACGGGCGGGAACCGGAGCACTGGCGCTGACCGGAGCGCCGCACCGGCGTCCAGGGGACGCGGACGGTGGGGGCCGCCGCCGGGGGCCGACCCGCGGCGGCTGTCGCGGGGGCGGGCGACGGACGTACGGCGGCGGGCCGGTCCCGGTGGGCCGGTCCCGGTGGGCCGGTCCCGGTGGGTCGGTCGCCGCGCGGTGTCGTCAGTCGGGGTGCCGTCAGTCGCGGGTGCGGGCGGTCGCGGGTGCGGGCGGTCGCGACGCCGGGTGCGCTTCCCTGCGGTCCGGTGGTCAAGTGCGATCCGGTGCGCTGCCGTCCGCGGCGGCCCGGTGCCGTCAGTCGTGGTCGGCGTGCTCCCGCAGGACCGCCCGGTCGGTCGCGTCGATGTCGTACGTGGTCTTGTTCCAGTCGTTCGGGGTCACGACGTCCGCCTTCCAGATCAGTTTCTTGCTTCCTCCGGTCTTTTCGTCGCTCGTCTCCAGTTCGAGCGTGGTGATCGTCCCCTTTTTCCGTTCGGTGGCCGTCGCGGCGGCGTCGTGCGGGGTGACGCGGACTGCCTTGAGGTGGTCGGCGCGTTCGCGTTTGTCGTCGCCGTCCTGGCCGGCGTCCGCGGACGACTTCTTGACCTTGCCGGTGACGCCGTCCACGACGACGGAGTGGGACGTTCCGTCGGCCGTCGCGACCTCGGCGTGCCACTCGGGCCCACCGTCCGGGGCGCGTTTCAGTTCGACGGCGAGGAGCCTGCTTCCCGCGATGTCACCGGTCGCGGCCCGGGCGGCCTGCTCCCAGCCGGTCTTCGCGGCCGGGACCAGCGCCTTGCGCTCGGCCTGGTCCGTGGTGAGCGGCCGTTCGGGGGCGGGGCTCGGGCCCTCTACCGTCGGCGCCCGGGAGCCGGACGGCGACGCTCCGGCCGACGGGGAGGCGGCCTTCCCGCCGTCGTCCCCGCACCCGGCGAGGAGCAGGCCGGCCGCCGCCGCGCCGCAGACGGCCAGCAGGGCGGCGCGGCGGGGCGGGCGCGGGCAACGGGGGTGGGGCGGGCGTGAGTAACAGGAAGGGCTGTCGTCCGTACGGTCCTGGTCAAGTCCACTCGGTGCCATGAGTGAGCGTTTTGCCCGGCCGCCGCCCTCCATGTCCCGCCGCCCGCGCGGATCACCCGGGCGTGCGGTACACAGCGGTACACGGAGGAGGACGGAAGAGGACGGAAGAGGGCGGGCCGGTCGGGCTCAGCCCAGCTTGGTGACGTCCCGCACCGCGCCCTTGTCCGCGCTGGTCGCCATCGCCGCGTACGCCCGCAGCGCCTGCGACACCTTGCGCTCGCGGTTCCGGGGCGCGTAGACGCCGCCGAGGGCCGCGCGGCGGGCCGCCAAGTCCTCGTCGGAGACCAGCAGTTCGATGGTGCGGGACGGGATGTCGACGCGGATGCGGTCGCCGTCCTCGACGAGGGCGATCGTGCCGCCGGACGCCGCCTCGGGCGAGGCGTGGCCGATGCTCAGGCCCGAGGTGCCGCCGGAGAAGCGGCCGTCGGTGATCAGCGCGCATTTGGCGCCCAGGCCGCGCCCCTTGAGGAACGAGGTGGGGTAGAGCATCTCCTGCATGCCGGGGCCGCCCTTGGGGCCCTCGTAGCGGACGACGACCACGTCGCCCTCCTTGACGCGCTTGGTGAGGATGGCGTCCACCGCCTCCTCCTGGGACTCGACGACGACCGCCGGTCCTTCGAACGTCCAGATCGACTCGTCGACGCCGGCGGTCTTCACGACGCAGCCGTCCTCGGCGAGGTTGCCGTACAGGACGGCGAGGCCGCCGTCGGCGGAGTAGGCGTGGGCGGTGTCGCGGATACAGCCGTTCGCGGCGTCGAGGTCGAGCGTCTCCCAGCGCTCGGACTGCGAGAACGCCTCGGCCGAACGGACGCAGCCGGGGGCGGCGTGGAACATCTCGACGGCCTCGGGCGCGGGCGAACCGCCGCGCACGTCCCAGCGCTTGAGCCACTCGGCGAGCGAGTCGGCGTGCACGCTGTGCACGTCCTCGTGGAGGTGCCCGGCGCGGTGCAGCTCGCCGAGGATGGCGGGGATGCCGCCGGCCCGGTGCACGTCCTCCATGTGGTACGAGCCGTTGGGCGCGACCTTGCAGACGCAGGGGACGCGGCGCGAGACGGCGTCGATGCGCGACATGCCGAAGTCGAGCCCGGCCTCCTGGGCGGCGGCCAGCAGGTGCAGGACGGTGTTGGTGGAGCCGCCCATCGCGACGTCGAGGGCCATCGCGTTCTCGAAGGCGGCGAGGGAGGCGACGGAGCGCGGCAGGACCGTCGCGTCGTCCTGCTCGTACCAGCGGCGGGTGATCTCGACGACCGTGCGGCCCGCGGCCTCGTACAGCTCCTTGCGGGCGGTGTGCGTGGCGAGGACCGAGCCGTTGCCGGGGAGGCCCAGGCCGAGCGCCTCGACCAGGCAGTTCATCGAGTTGGCGGTGAACATGCCGGAACAGGAGCCACAGGTGGGGCAGGCGGCCTCCTCGATACGGGCCAGGTCCTCGTCCGAGACCGTCTCGGAGACGGCCTCCGACATGGCGCTGATCAGGTCGAGGTTGGTACGGACCGTGCCGTCCACGAGCGTCGTCTTGCCGGCCTCCATCGGGCCGCCGGAGACGAAGACGGTGGGGATGTTCAGGCGGAGGGCGGCCATCAGCATGCCCGGCGTGATCTTGTCGCAGTTGGAGATGCAGATCAGCGCGTCCGCGCAGTGCGCCTCGGTCATGTACTCGACCGAGTCGGCGATCAGGTCGCGGGAGGGGAGGGAGTAGAGCATGCCGCCGTGGCCCATGGCGATGCCGTCGTCCACGGCGATGGTGTTGAACTCGCGCGGCACGCCGCCCGCCGCCTTGATCGCCTCCGAGACGATCCGGCCGACCGGCTGGAGGTGGGTGTGCCCCGGCACGAACTCCGTGAAGCTGTTCGCCACCGCGATGATCGGCTTGCCGAAGTCCTCGCGCGCTACACCGGCGGCGCGCAGAAGGGCTCGGGCGCCCGCCATGTTGCGGCCGTGGGTGACGGTACGGGACCTCAGCTCGGGCATGTTCGCTCCGCTCGTCGTGGTGTGGATTCGAGGGTACGTGGGGGATCCGTGATCCGGACACGGTTTCCGGGATGTGAGATAGCCCCGGTCCCTCCACCAGCCCGTCCGGCGTTTGAGGACAACCGCGCGGAGCGCGGTTTCGGGGTGCGGGGGCGCAGCCCCCGCAGGAAACGGAGAAAGGGCGGGGCCGGGGCCTACCCCCCTCCAAATGCCGCTGCACCGCCGGCGCCACCATCCGCACCACCACGTCGAAATCCGCCGAAGCCAGCGGCTCCACCTTGATCACATGCCGCAGCATCACCACCCCCACCAGGTGCGCCGCCGCGATCTCGGAGCGCAACTGCGCGTCCGGAATGCCCAGTCCGCCGGCGATCCGCAGCATCAGCCGGTGCGTGACGAGGTCGCGGAAGACGCCCGCGGCCGTCTCGTTGGCGACGGCCGAGCGGAGGATGGCGAGCACCGGCTCGCGGGTGACGGGGTTCTCCCAGACACCGAGGACGAACCGGGTGATGCGTTCGCCCGCGTGCTCCCGGTCGCCTTCCAGCAGGACGTCCGGCGCGGGCAGGGCGGGCGCGAAGGCGACCTCGACGGCCGCCGCGAACACCCGCTCCTTGGGGCCGAAGTAGTGGTGGACGAGGGCGGGATCGACGTCCGCGCCCCGCGCGATGGCCCGGATGGACGCCTTGTCGTAGCCGCGCTCGGCGAACTCCGCGCGGGCGGCGGCGACGATGCGCTCCCGGGCGCCGGGGCCGGCCCCGGCCTCCGCGCGGGGCGGACGGCCGCGGCGTCTGGGCGCGGGCGGCGTGGAGGGCCGGGGCGGCGTGGGGGGCTCGGTCACGGCCGGGCCGCGCCCGTCGGCGAGGCGAGGTGCAGCCGGGTGAAGGCCAGCGCCTCCGCCAGGTCCGCCTCCCGCTCGGCGGCCGACATGGCCCGCCGGGTGTTGACCTCGACCACGATGTGACCGTCGAAACCGCTGACCGCCAGCCGCTCCAGCAGCTCCGCGCAGGGCTGCTTGCCGCGCCCGGGAACCAGGTGCTCGTCCTTGTTGGAGCCATTGCCGTCGGCGAGGTGGACGTGCGCGAGCCGGTCACCCATCCGGGCGATCATGTCGAGCGCCTCCGTACGGGCCGTCGCCGTGTGGGAGAGGTCGACGGTGAAGTGCCGGTAGTCGTCCTTGGTGACGTCCCAGTCCGGCGCGTAGGCGAGGAGTTCGCGGTCCCGGTAGCGCCACGGGTACATGTTCTCCACGGCGAAGCGGACGTCCGTCTCGTCGGCCATCCGCCAGACGCCGCGCACGAACTCCCGCGCGTAGGAGCGCTGCCAGCGGAACGGCGGGTGGACGACGACGGTGCTCGCACCGAGCCGTTCGGCCGCCGCCTTCGCCCGCTGGAGCTTGACCCACGGATCGGTCGACCAGACGCGCTGCGTGATCAGCAGGCAGGGCGCGTGGACGGCGAGGATCGGCATCCGGTGGTAGTCCGAGAGCCGGCGCAGGGCGTCGATGTCCTGGCTGACCGGATCGGTCCAGACCATGACCTCGACTCCGTCGTAGCCCAGACGGGCGGCGATCTCGAAGGCCGTCGCCGTGGACTCCGGGTACACCGAGGCCGTGGACAGGGCGACCTTCGCATCCGGGATGCGCACCACTGGCTCTGTCACGAAGGACAGCGTACGACCGCCCGTCACACGGCGGGCAGGTGGTCCAGCCGTCGCAGGATGACGCCCTCCCGCAGCGCCCACGGGCACAGCTCGACCTCGTCCACCCCGAACAGGTCCATCGCCGCCTCCGCGACCAGCGCACCGGCCGGCAGCTGCGGGGCCCGGCCCGCCGAGACGCCGGGCAGCTCGGCCCGCTCCTCGGGCGTCATGGCGGCCAGCCGGGGGACCCAGTCCGCCAGCGCCTTGCGGGTCAGGACGCGCTGGGCGAGCAGCCCGGCGCCGGAGCCCGGGGCGCCGGCGATGCGGGCGAGCTGCTTGAACGTCTTCGAGGTGGCGACCGCGTGGTCGGGGGCGCCCAGCCGGGCGAACTCGCCGACCGTCCGGGCGATCTCCGCGCGGACGTGGCGGCGCAGCGCCCGGAGGTCCTCGGGGTCGGGCAGCGGACCGGGGAGGCGGGTGGAGGTGAGGCGGCCGGCGCCGAGGGGGAGGGAGACGGCGGCGTCGGGGTCCTCGTCCTGCCCGTAGGCGATCTCCAGGGAGCCGCCGCCGATGTCGAGGACCAGCAGCTTGCCGGACGACCAGCCGAACCAGCGGCGGACGGCGAGGAAGGTGAGCCGCGCCTCCTCCTCCCCGGAGAGCACCGACAGCCGGACGCCGGTCTCCTCGTGGACGCGGGCGAGGACGGCGTCCGCGTTGGGCGCCTCGCGGACGGCTGAGGTGGCGAACGGCAGGACCTCCTCGACACCCTTGTCCTCGGCCGCCCGGAGCGCGTCCCGGACGACGTCCACGAGCCGCTCGACACCGGCGTCGGTGACGGCCCCGGAGCCGTTGAGGAGTTCCGCGAGGCGCAGTTCGGCCTTGTGGGAGTGGGCGGGCAGCGGGCGGGCGCCGGGGTGTGCGTCCACCACCAGCAGGTGGACCGTGTTCGATCCCACGTCCAGGACACCGAGTCTCATGCCGTGCACGCTACTGGGACCGGTGGGGACACATAGGCTTGAGGTGTGGCAAAGACGAAGAAGGCGAAGCCCGCCAAGCAGCAGAGCGCGCCCGACGAGGTCGGGCTCGACTTCGCCCGCGCCTGGGTCGAGTTCCCGGACCCGGCCGACGACGAACAGGTCTTCCGCTGCGACCTGACCTGGCTCACCTCCCGGTGGACCTGCGTCTTCGGCAGCGGCTGCCAGGGCATCAAGGCGGGCCGGGCGGACGACGGCTGCTGCACGCTGGGCGCGCACTTCTCCGACGAGGACGACGAACGGCGGGTGGCCGGCCACGTGGCGCGGCTCACCCCCGACATCTGGCAGTTCCACGGCGAGGGCACCTCGCCGGACGGCTGGACGCAGCTCGACGAGGACGGCGAGCGGCAGACGCGCCGGTGGAAGGGCTCCTGCATCTTCCAGAACCGCCCCGGCTTCGCGGGCGGCGCCGGCTGCTCCCTGCACATCCTCGCCCTGCGGGAGGGCCGGGAGCCGCTGGAGACCAAGCCGGACGTGTGCTGGCAGCTGCCGGTCCGGCGGACGTACGACTGGATCGACCGGCCCGACGACACCCAGGTCCTCCAGGTCACCATCGGCGAGTACGACCGTCGCGGCTGGGGCCCCGGCGGCCACGACCTCCACTGGTGGTGCACCTCCGCGCGCTCGGCGCACGGGGCCGGTGAGCCGGTGTACGTCAGCTACCGGGCGGAGCTGGTGGAACTGATGGGGAAGAAGGGGTACGCGCGGCTGGTGGAGCTGTGCGAGGAGCGGATGGCTTCGCTGTTGCCCATGGCTCCGCATCCGGCGGATCCGGTGGATCCGGTGGGGTGAGGGTGCCGGCGCTTGCCGGTGTTCGCGGGCTCGCCGGTGTTCATTGGGCTTGCCGGGCCTGACGGGAGCTGCGGGACGATACGGGGTCGGCCGGGCCGGACGGCCTGGACGGGTCGACCGGGCCAGGCGGTGACCGGGCCAGGTTGGGCCCGTGCGAGGCGGGGCCCGGCTGAGCAAGGCGGCACGCCAAGGCCGGGTCGGCGTGCGGAGGGAGGTCCTGGTCCGACCCATCGACCGAGAGGGCTCGGGCCGGACCGGCGTACGCGGGCGGAGCCCTCTCCCGCCGCATCGGCCGCACAGCCCCAGGCCAAGACCGACCTGCGCGGGCGAAGCCCTCTCCCGGCCCGCCGGCCGCCCGGGCCCGGACAGGCTTGCGCAGGCGGAGAGCCCTCCCCCACCGCCACGTAACCCCTGGACGGACCGGTTTACGAGGCGGGTGTTCCGCAGGGCGCGTACCCGCCCCCGGGCTGGGGAGCCGCTGGGGGGCCGGAGACCCACTGGGACCGGACGCCCGTTGGGGAGACATGGGTGCCCGGTCCGGGACCGGGTGCCCGTCGGAGACGGGATCGCCGTCGGGACCGGGTGCCCGTCGGAGACGGGGTCGCCGTCGGAGATGGGTCACCAGTGGGGACCCGGATGCCCGTCGGGGACCCGGATGCCCGTCGGGGGCGGCAGGTGCCGCCCCCGCCCCGCCCCCTCCGCGTCGTCTCAGATGGCCTCGGTCCGTCGGAGCCGTCCCGGGCCGTCGACCGGCACCGTGGCCGGCCCCGGTGCCAGGCGGACCTGGGTCCGCCAGGGGTCGGCCGGTTCCCGGTCGGGGTCGGTGGCGACCGTGAAGGTCAGGGAACGGCCGGGCAGAAGCACACCGCCCGTCCGGCCGAGGCGCAGCCAGGCCGCGCCGGGCGTGGCCGCCCAGTGCACCTCGCCGCCGACGGCCGTGACCGTGACGAGCGTGTCCTGACCGCTCGGCTGGGCCGCCACGGTCAGCCGCCCGAAGCCGGACCACGGGCCTGATGGGCCCGACGGACCGGGTGGGGCGGGCCTGGCGGACGGTGCGGGACGATCGGCGGCGCGCCGTGGCGCGGCGGGAGTGGCGGTCGACGGGGCCGGGGCCGCGGGCGTAACGATGAGTGCGGCGGGCGGAGGCGGGACGGAGGCCGGGTCGGTTGCGCTGCCGAAGGCGGTCGCGTCGGCGGTGCCAGTCCTGGCGGTGAAGACGGTCGCGTCCGCGGCGCCTGTGGTGGCGAAGGCCGCGGGCTGAGCGGAGTCTCCCGAGGGCCCGGCGGCACCGGGGTTGCCAGGGCTGCGGGAGTCGCGCGGGATACCGGCGGCGCCACTGCCGATGCCGTCGATGCCACTGACGCCGCCGACGGGTCCGGTGGCGCCCGTAGCGCCGGGATCACCGGCTTCACCGGACGCGGCGCGATCCTCCGCCCGCTCCTCGTCACCCGGCTCGGGAACGGGCGGGCGGGAGGGGCGCTCAGAATCGTCGGCGGGCGCCTCGTCGGACGCGACGGCGCCCTCTCCCGATTCAGTGCCGTGCCGGTCGCCCGACGGCGTCTCCCGGTAGGCGGCCCACAGCGCCAGGGCGGGCGCGGCGGCGACCGTCGCCACGACGGTGGTGGTGACGGCGCGGTGGCGCAGCCGGGTGCGCCGGCCCGACCGGTCGGCGGGCGGCAGCGGGTAGCCCTCGCGGTCGTAGCGCGGGCTGCCCGCGCGGGCGGCGCGGGCGTGCCGCAGGGCGGCCTGGAGGGCGGCCAGGGGTGCTTCGAACAGGGGGAGTTCCGCGCGTGACGCGGTGGTGCCCGGCCAGGGGGCGCCCGCGGTCACCCTTTCCGCCGTGCGCCGGCAGCCGGGGCACTCGTCCACGTGCCGGACCAGTTCGCGGCGGGCCGCCGGGCCGAGCGGCACCCCGGGGGCCCCGCCGGCGGCGAAGCGGGCGACGTCCGGGCAGCGGCCGGCGGCGACGACGGCGAGCGCGGTGCGGGTGCGTTCGACCTCGCAGGCGGCGCCGGCGAGCAGGGCCCGTGCCATCTCCGGAGCGAGCCGCAGCACGGTGGCGACGGCGTCGGACGGCAGACCGTGCCGCACGGACAGCTCCAGCGCCTCGCGCTGTACCGCGTCGGTGCCCGCCGCCTCCGGCCAGGCCAGCGGGTCGGCCCCGGGGGCCCACCGGGGCGCCGCCGGGCCGGCGGCGAGGCGCCGTCGGCAGGTCCAGCGGGCCAGGGCGTACAGCCAGGGTCTGGCCGGGCCGTAGGGGGCGCGGTCGACGCGGCGTTCGGCCAGGGCCAGGGCCTCGGCGAGCGCGCAGGTCGCCATGTCGGGCTCGCGGAGGAGGAACAGGCAGTACGTGTAGAGGCCGTTGAGGTAGGGGGCCACCCGGGAGAGGTGAAAGTGGGGCACCACGGGTGGCGGTGGGTCGTCGGGGTCGGGAGTGACGACCGAGGGCCGCGGGGAATCCGCCGCGCGGCGGGGCGGCCGGGACCCGCCGGGGGCGTGCGGGGGCTGCTCGTACCTGCTCGTCATCATTCCGGCGACCGTAGGGGGACCCGGATGGGCGCTTCGCGGTGCTCGGCCGGGTTTACCCCGTACGAGGGAGCTCATCCCGAGAAGGGCCGCCGTATCGGTACGTTCCGGGCGACTCGACGGCGCGGAGCGCGCCGGGGCACGCCGGGGCGGGGCGGGTGCGCGGGGATGCCGGGGCGCGCCGGGCACGTACGACGGGAGCCGGCTCGTCCGGCCGGCCGGACGCCGGGGACGACCGGCACGGGCCACCGGCCTCCCAGCACGGCGCGGGCCCCGGCGCGAGACGGCCCGCCCCCGGCAAAGGGCGACGAAGCGCCCCGTCCGCGCCCCGGCCAAGGCCGGCGGGACGCCCCGCCCACCCCGGCGAGGACCAACAGGGCGACCCGCCCGCCGCCCTCCCCCGCAGACCGCGCTCCCCCTCCGTACAGCGAAGCGGCCGAGCGTTGTCAGTGGTTGCCGCTACGGTGGCTCGCATGGCTGCCCGTACCTCTCGTTCGTCCGCAAAGGACCGGCCCTCCTACCGCTGCACCGAGTGCGGCTGGACCACCGCGAAGTGGCTCGGCCGCTGTCCGGAGTGCCAGGCGTGGGGGACGGTCGAGGAGTACGGCGCGCCCGCCGTGCGGACGACCGCGCCCGGGCGGGTCACGTCCGCCGCGCTGCCCATCGGGCAGGTGGACGGCCGGCAGGCCACCGCGCGCGGTACGGGCGTCCCGGAGCTCGACCGGGTGCTGGGCGGCGGCCTGGTGCCGGGCGCCGTGGTGCTGCTGGCGGGCGAGCCGGGGGTGGGCAAGTCGACGCTGCTGCTGGACGTCGCGGCGAAGGCGGCGTCCGACGAGCACCGGACGCTGTATGTGACGGGCGAGGAGTCGGCGAGCCAGGTGCGGCTGCGGGCGGACCGCATCAACGCCCTCTCCGAGCACCTGTACCTGGCGGCCGAGACGGACCTGTCGGCCGTCCTCGCCCACCTGGACTCGGTCAAGCCCTCGCTGCTGATCCTGGACTCGGTGCAGACCGTCGCCTCGCCGGAGATCGACGGTGCCCCCGGCGGCATGGCCCAGGTGCGCGAGGTGGCCGGTGCCCTCATCCGCGCCTCGAAGGAGCGCGGGATGTCAACGCTCCTCGTCGGCCATGTGACGAAGGACGGCGCGATCGCCGGCCCCCGGCTGCTGGAGCACCTCGTGGACGTCGTCCTCCACTTCGAGGGCGACCGGCACGCCCGGCTGCGCCTGGTCCGGGGCGTGAAGAACCGCTACGGGGCGACGGACGAGGTCGGCTGCTTCGAGCTGCACGACGAGGGCATCACCGGCCTGACGGACCCGAGCGGCCTGTTCCTCACCCGCCGGGCGGAGCCCGTGCCGGGCACGTGCCTGACGGTCACCCTGGAGGGCCGCCGCCCGCTGGTGGCCGAGGTGCAGGCGCTCACGGTGGACTCCCAGATCCCGTCGCCCCGCCGCACCACCTCGGGCCTGGAGACGTCCCGGGTCTCGATGATGCTGGCGGTGCTCGAACAGCGGGGCCGTATCAGCGCCCTGGGCAAGCGGGACATCTACAGCGCGACCGTCGGCGGCGTGAAGCTGTCCGAGCCGGCCGCCGACCTGGCCGTCGCCCTGGCCCTGGCCAGCGCCGCGAGCGACACCCCGCTGCCGAAGAACCTGGTGGCCATCGGCGAGGTGGGGCTCGCGGGCGAGGTCAGGCGGGTCACGGGCGTCCAGCGCCGGCTGGCGGAGGCGCACCGGCTCGGTTTCACACATGCCCTGGTGCCGTCGGATCCGGGCAAGGTGCCCGCCGGGATGCGGGTGCTGGAGGTCGCCGACATAGGCGATGCGCTGCGGGTACTCCCCCGCGGCCGGCGCCGGTCCGGGGGAGCCGACGGCGGTGACGACGGCAGGGGCGACGGCGGCGGGAAGGCGGCGGCTCGGGCCCGGCCGGAGGACGCCCCTCTTCAATCGGCTCGGCGCCAGTAGACTTTCCCCTGGTCCCGCCCTCCCCCAGCACCAGACCGGAAACGGGGGCGCGGGGGCGGTCCGCGGCCACCGTTGACCATGCGACCGGAGGAGTGCAGTGGCAGCCAACGACCGGGCATCGGGCCCCGGCAGGGCCGGGGGCGGCTCCGGTGGCTCCCATGCCGACGGGCTGATGCGCGCCTCGCTGAGCGCCGTCGCGCCCGGCACGGCCCTGCGCGACGGCCTTGAGCGCGTTCTTCGCGGCAATACGGGCGGGCTCATCGTCCTCGGCATGGACAAGACCGTCGACTCGATGTGCACCGGCGGTTTCGTCCTCGACGTGGAGTTCTCCGCGACCAGGCTCCGCGAGCTGTGCAAGCTCGACGGAGCGCTGATCCTCGACAAGGACATCACCAAGATCGTCCGGGCGGGCGTGCAGCTCGTGCCGGACGCGTCGATCCCGACGGAGGAGACCGGCACCCGGCACCGCACGGCGCAGCGGGTCTCCATCCAGTGCGGCTTCCCCGTCGTCTCCGTGAGCCAGTCGATGCGGCTGATCGCGCTGTACGTGGACGGGGAGCGGCGCGTGCTGGAGGAGTCCGGCGCGATCCTGTCCCGCGCCAACCAAGCGCTGGCCACCCTGGAGCGGTACAAGCTCCGCCTGGACGAGGTGGCCGGCACGCTCTCCGCCCTGGAGATCGAGGACCTGGTCACGGTCCGGGACGTCACGGCGGTCTCGCAGCGCCTGGAGATGGTGCGGCGCATCGCCACGGAGATCGCCGAGTACGTCGTCGAACTGGGTACCGACGGGCGGCTGCTCTCCCTCCAGCTCGACGAGTTGATCGCGGGCGTGGAGCCGGAGCGCGACCTGGTCGTCCGGGACTACGTCCCCGAGCCGACCGCCAAGCGCACCCGGACGGTCCCCGAGGCGCTCGCCGAGCTCGACTCGCTCACCCACACCGAGCTCCTCGAACTGCCCATCGTGGCGCGGGCGCTGGGCTACAGCGGCTCGCCGGAGACGCTGGACTCGGCCGTCTCGCCGCGCGGCTACCGCCTGCTGGCGAAGGTGCCGCGGCTGCCCGGCGCGATCATCGAGCGGCTGGTGGAGCACTTCGGCGGGCTGCAGAAGCTGCTGGCCGCGAGCGTGGACGACCTCCAGGCCGTGGAGGGCGTCGGCGAGGCCCGCGCCCGCTCGGTCCGCGAGGGGCTGTCCCGCCTGGCGGAGTCGTCGATCCTGGAGCGGTACGTGTAGGGCCTGGGACGCGACGGCGAGAGGGGGTCCCCGGCCGGGGACCCCCTCTCGCCGTACGAAGCCCGCCGTACGAAGCCCGGCGCTCAGCCCTTGTCCAGGACGAACTGCCCGCGGTCGACGACGCCCCCGATCTTGACCTCGACCCGGTAGGTGCCCGCCGCGGCCACCGCCCCGGCCGACGGGGCGGCGCACTGCGGGGCACTGCGCTTGCGGTCCCACTCCAGGGTGCGCTTGGTCTCGCCTGACCCGGGCACCTCCACCAGCACCTCGCCCCGGCCGCGGGGGCAGTCGTCGGACGCCCAGACGTGCTGCGCCCCGGCCGGATCGGTGATCTTGAGGAAGGCGGCCGGTGAGCCGATGTCGACCTTGCAGGCGCCGCTGCCCGTGTTCTTGAGCACGATCTCGAACTTCGGCCGCTCGCCCGGCCCGTAGGAGCCCTTGACGCTGCGCACCGTCACCTGGAACGAACCTGACGTACAGTCAGGGACCGAGGCGTTCTTGGCCAGCACCTTGGCGTCACCCGCCCCCAGCACACCCGCGGCCGGCCCCGCACCGGAGCCACCGCCCGTACCACCGGAACCACCGGAACCACCGGAACCACCCGCGGAACCGGCGCCGCCGCCCGAGCCACCGCCCGTACCACCGGCCCCGCCGCCACTGCCGCCGCCGACGGTGCCGAGACCGCCGACGCTGCCGCCCTGGTCCCGGCCGGAACCACCGCTGCCGCCGCCACTGCCCGTACCGCCGGTGCCGTTCGACTCGTCACGGCCGCCCGGCCGTTGGCTGTAGTGCGGCCCGGACGGGGTCGGGCCGGGCGTGATGGTGGCGCCGCCCGAGTCACCGCCGCCCCTGGACGCGCCGTTCTTGCCGTCGGACGACCCGTCCTCACCGCCGAGCGTGAGCAGCCACACCACCAGGAGGGCCAGGAGGCCGAGCACGGCAAGCGCAACTCCCCTCCGGCGCCAGTAGATGGAGGAGGGAAGCGGCCCGATCGGATTGCGCAGTGATCCCACGCGAAAACTCTACGAGAGATCCGGCCGGGCTCCACCCCGTACCCGCCGTATGAGTGCCTACTTTTCTCATCATCCGACCGGCGAGGCGCGCCTTTCTGTCGTTTCGCGCAGCAAATCTCACGCCTCTTCAGCAGCGGGCGTCCGGCCGGCGCCATTCCGTCCGGTGCCCGAACCCCCGTCCGTTGTCGACGAGTCGGAGCCAGTCGGGGCGCAGCTCCCAGAATTCGGTCCGGTCCATCGCCTGCCGCAGCCGCTCCGAACGCTCCACGTAAGGGAAGCGGGCGCGGTACGCGTCCCAGGCCGCCGCGCGTTCCGCGCCGTTGAGGAGGGCGCAGGTGCCGCGCCCCTGGACGCCGGTGAGGGCGGTCCATTCCTGGCCGTCGCGCTGCACGGTGAACGCGACGGGGGCGTTCCCGGACGCGAGGGCACGGCCGTGGCGGGTGGTGGTGGAGGTGACGAAGACGAGGGAGATTTCCCCGTCGGCTTCCTCGCCTCCGGTCCCGTCCCCGGGTGAACCGGGCCCGCACGGCGGCCGGTTGCGCATCGCGTAGAGCACCGCGCACGCCTGCGGCCCCTCCTCGTCGCCGTAGGCGAGGGTGAGGGTGGTGTGCGCGCCGAGGGCCGCGCGGATCTCCGGCGGCGGGCCCGCGGCCGGACCGGTGTGCGTCTCCGTCATGGGTCCAGTCTCCGTCATGACCCCATTCCGCTCCCCGCCGCCGGACACGAGCCGACGCAGGCCCCGGCGCGGACCGACCCGGGTCCCGATGCGAACCGACGCTGGCCCCGACGCGAACCACCTCTGACCCCGACGCAGACCGACCCAACTTCGATCACGGATCAACCCCGGCCCGATCACGCGCCGTTACGGCCACATCCGAAACCGGCCGCTCACGACCGGTGGCAGATGAAGCGGCGGCTCCCGTCCGCCGTCGTCTCGACGATCGCGCTCGGGCACCCCTCGGGGCAGAGCGGAGCGGCGGCGGCCGTGTTGCGGTAGCGCTCCGGCGGGTGTTTGCAGGCGGAGCAGTACCAGCCCGGCGCGAGGCCGGGGACGGGCGTCATGTCCCACCACAGCGGGTTCGCGCACGCGCGGCAGCGGACCAGGGGCGGGGCTTCACGGCGGCCTTCCACGGCTCCATCGTCGGCGGCCGGACCGTCCGAGGGCCCTCGCGCCGCCCGGTATCACCCGTACGAGACCCCCGCACCCACGCCGTTCCGCCCGACCGCCCCCTCACGCCCCCCGAAGCACCCCTGAAGTCGGCGTTTTCCCGCCCGCGCGCCCCCGTGCCAGGATCGGGAGCGCCATGACTACGACTCCCGCCCTGCCGAAGCAGACGCCCGGCTCCGCCTCCCGCCCCGAAACCGCCCTGCACCTCCCGGTGATCGCCTGGTTCGAGGCCCACGCCCGGGACCTTCCCTGGCGACGGCCGGAGGCCGGCCCCTGGGGCGTGATGGTCAGCGAGTTCATGCTCCAGCAGACGCCCGTCAGCCGCGTCCTGCCGGTGTACGAGGAGTGGCTCGCCCGCTGGCCGCGCCCCGCCGACCTGGCCGCCGAGCCGCCCGGGGAGGCCGTCCGGGCCTGGGGCCGGCTCGGCTACCCGCGCCGGGCGCTGCGGCTGCACGCCGCGGCGACGGCGATCACCGAGCGGCACGGCGGCGAGGTGCCGGACGACCACGCCGAGCTGCTGGCGCTGCCGGGCGTCGGCGAGTACACGGCCGCCGCCGTGGCGTCCTTCGCGTACGGGCAGCGCCACGCCGTCCTCGACACCAACGTGCGCCGCGTCCTCGCCCGGGCCGTCACCGGCGTCCAGTACCCGCCGAACGCGACCACCGCCGCCGAGCGCCGGCTGGCCCGGGAGCTGCTGCCCGGCGAGGAGGCGGTGGCCGCCCGCTGGGCGGCGGCGTCCATGGAACTGGGCGCGCTGGTGTGCACGGCCCGCACGCCGGTCTGCGGCCGCTGCCCGATCGCCGCCCGCTGCGCCTGGCGCGCCGCCGGCTCCCCCGAGCACGACGGGCCGCCGCGCCGCGGCCAGACCTACGCGGGCACCGACCGCCAGGTCCGCGGCAAGCTGCTGGCGGTACTGCGGGAGGCGGTGGCCCCGGTGCCGCAGGAGGCGCTGGACGCCGTCTGGGACGAGCCCGTGCAGCGGGCCCGGGCCCTGGACGGGCTGGTGGCGGACGGGCTCGTGGAGCCGCTGGAGGACGGGACGTACCGGCTGCCGCTGACGTAGCGGAGGCCCTGCCTCCGAGTCCCTCTGACCCCTCTTGAATCGGACAGAGCTGCCCTTACCCCCCACCTGTTACACAACCTATGGACAGCTGTGCACCAGCCGCAGTGCTGCTGCACATCGCGTCGCAACAGCTCCTCCGTAGCGTCCTCTGCGTGCTGGAGAACCGTCCGGCGCGCACCGGCAGGCACGGGGACGCAAGCGGAATGGAGGCTGCGAGTATGGCCAGCAGCGGCAAGGTTCTGGACTTCGAGGAGTACGTACGCAACCGTCAGGACGCTCTCCTGCGGAGTGCGCGGCGGCTCGTGCCGGACCCCATCGACGCTCAGGACCTGCTCCAGACCGCGCTGGTCCGCACGTACGGCCGCTGGGACGGCATAGCCGACAAGTCGCTGGCCGACGCCTACCTCCGCCGTGTCATGATCAACACTCGTACGGAGTGGTGGCGGGCCCGTAAGCTCGACGAGGTGCCCACCGAGCAGCTTCCCGACGCGAGCGTCGAGGACGGGACCGAGCAGCACGCCGACCGCGCGCTGCTGATGGACGTCCTCGGGGTTCTGGCGCCCAAGCAGCGCAGCGTCGTCGTCCTGCGCCACTGGGAGCAGATGAGCACCGAGGAGACGGCGGAGGCGCTCGGCATGTCGACCGGCACGGTCAAGAGCACCCTGCACCGGGCGCTGGCCAGGCTGCGCCAGGAGCTGGAGAACCGGGACCTGGACTTCCACGCCCTCGATCGTCACGAGCGGGGCAGGAACGGTGCGCGGCCTGAGAAAGGCGATCGGCGAGGAGGCCGGCCGGACCGATCCGGCCACGAGGCCCGCCCGCCCCGCACTGATCGCCGGCGGGACGGTCACGGCGTTCGCCGCGGTCGCCGGGCTGCTGCTCGCGGGCTGCAACACCAGCAGCGAGGGCGTCCGCAAGGAGGGCCCCGCCCAGCCGCAGTCTGCGGCGAAGGCGGCGAAGCGCACGGCGACGCCGTCCGCGCCGCCCACCCGGCGGAAGATCGACGCCGCTGCTCTGATCAAATCCGATCCGAAGATCAGCGACTCGGTCAAGAAGAACTTCAAGCCGTGCGTGAAGGACCAGTACCCGGTCGACGTGATCTACGGTCAGCTGACCGGCGGCTCCCGGGACGATGTCATCGTCAACATCCTGACCTGCGGTGACGCCATCGGCATCGGTTCGTATGTGTACCGTGCCAAGGGAGACGCATACGAGAATGTGTTCTCGTCCGAGCAGTCGCCCGTCTACGCCGACATCGACCGCGGGGACCTGCTGATCACCTCGCAGATCTACGGTTCGGGTGACCCGGTCGCCGACCCCTCGGGCGAGGACGAGGTGACCTACCACTGGTCGGACGGGAAGTTCCGGGAGACCGGGCGCACGCACACCGACTTCAGCAAGGTCGGCGGCAGCACGGGCAAGAGCGAGAATTCGGGCTAGGAGGGCTGGGAGCGGCGTGGCCGATACGCATGTGCTCTTCGTCGAGGACGACGATGTGATCCGCGAAGCGACGCAGCTCGCCCTCGAACGGGACGGCTTCGTCGTCACCGCCGTGCCCGACGGGCTCCAGGGCCTGGAGCGGTTCCGGGAACGGCGTCCCGACATCGCCCTGCTCGACGTGATGGTGCCCGGCCTGGACGGCGTCAGCCTCTGCCGGCGCATCCGCGACGAGTCCACCGTCCCCGTCATCATGCTGTCGGCCCGCGCCGACTCCATCGACGTCGTCCTCGGCCTGGAGGCCGGCGCGGACGACTATGTGACGAAGCCCTTCGACGGCGCCGTCCTCGTCGCCCGGATCCGCGCGGTACTGCGCCGCTTCGGACACGCCAGCGGCGCCGCCGGGGCGTCGGGCGGGGACGAGCAGGGCGGCATAGAAGGCGGCGGCCTGCTGCGCTTCGGCGACCTGGAGGTCGACACGGAGGGCATGGAGGTCCGCAAGGGCGGCGCGCCCGTCGCCCTGACCCCGACCGAGATGCGGCTGCTGCTGGAGTTCTCGTCGGCCCCGGGACCGTGCTGTCCCGCGACCGGCTGCTGGAGCGCGTCTGGGACTACGGCTGGGGCGGTGACACCCGCGTGGTGGACGTCCACGTGCAGCGGCTGCGGGGCAAGATCGGTCAGGACCGCATCGAGACGGTCCGCGGTTTCGGCTACAAACTCAGAGGCTGAACTTTCGTGACCCGCCCCCACCAGGTCGCACCCCTCCGCGTCGCCCCCCTCCGCAGGGACGCGCTCCCCGAGGAGCCCCACCCGCCATGGTGAACCTCACCCTTCGCAGCGGACTGCGCTGGAAGGTCAGCCTCGCCATCGCCGGCGTCGGCGCGCTGATCGCGGTCGCGCTCAGCCTGGTCGTGCACAACGCCGCCCGCGCCTCCATGATCAACAGCAGCCGGGACGTGATGGACCAGCGCATCCAGCTGGCCGAGCGCTACTACCGGACCAGCCAGGGCCGGACCACGCTGCACGCCAAGGTGGACGACCCCGCGCTGCCCGAGCAGCTGCGGGAGGCCGCCGCCCTCGGGCAGCGCGCCACCTTCGTCCAGGACAGCGGCGGCTCCGCCCCGCAGGTCTGGGCGTCGGTCCCGCTGGCCAACGGCAAGATCCTCTCCATGCACCAGCCGTTCCAGGACCGGCTGAAGATCCTCGACGAGATGGACCGGGCCCTGATCATCGGCTCGGTCTCGGTGGTCCTCGGCGGCTGCGCGCTGGGCATCCTCATCGGCGGCCAGCTCTCCCGCCGGCTGCGCAAGGCGTCCGCCGCCGCCCGCAAGCTCGCCGCCGGCGACCGCGATGTCCGGGTGCGGGAGGCCATCGGCGGCCGGGTGCGCGACGAGACGGACGACCTCGCCCGCGCCGTCGACGGCATGGCGCAGGCCCTCCAGGACCGCCTGGAGGCGGAACGGCGGGTCACCGCCGACATCGCCCACGAGCTGCGCACCCCCGTCACCGGCCTGCTCACGGCCGCCGAACTGCTGCCCCCCGGCCGCCCCACCGAGCTGGTCAGGGACCGCGCCCAGGCCATGCGGACCCTCGTCGAGGACGTCCTGGAGGTGGCCCGGCTGGACGGCTTCGCCGAACGGGCCGAGATGCAGGAGATCGAACTCGGCGAGTTCGTGGTGCGCCGGGTGCGCACCTTCTCGCCCGAGGCCCGGGTCACCGTCGTCCGGCACGCCTACGTCAACACCGACCCCGGCGGCTGGAACGCATCCTCGGCAACCTGCTCGCCAACGCCGCCAAGCACGGCCGGGGGCCCATCGAGGTCACCGTGGAGGGCCGCGTGCTGCGCGTCCGCGACCACGGCCCGGGCTTCCCCGAGGACCTGCTGCGGGAAGGCCCCAGCCGCTTCCGCACCGGCAGCGAGGACCGTTCCGGCAAGGGCCACGGCCTCGGCCTGACGATCGCGGCGGGCCAGGCCCGGGTGCTCGGCGCCCGCCTCACCTTCCGCAACGCGGACCCGGAGGCTGCGGGCGGCGGCGGGGCCATCGCGGTGCTGTGGCTGCCGGAGTCGTCGCCGACGAGCACGGGGACGTTTCCCATCATCCGGGTGCCGGACTGAGCCCGTCACACGAAAGGGCGGGGAACCCCTGAAGTGGGGTTCCCCGCCTTTTCACCGGCCGGCGTGCGTCAGAGCTTCTCGCCGTGGCCGCTCAGGAAGCCGAGCGGCTCGACGGAGGAGCCGTAGTTCGGGGTCGTACGGATCTCGAAGTGCAGGTGCGGACCGGACGAGTTGCCGGTCGAGCCCGACAGGCCGATCTGCTGGCCGGCGGTCACGCTCTGGCCGACCTGGACGGCGACGGACGACAGGTGCGCGTACTGCGAGTACGTGTTGTCGTCGTGCTTGATCACGATGGCGTTGCCGTACGCGGCACCGTCACCGCCGCCGTTCGCACCGGCCTTCACGACGACACCCTTGTGGACGGCCTTCACGGCGGTGCCGCTGGGCACGACCAGGTCCTGACCGCTGTGCTTGTGGGCCCACATGTTGCCGTCCTTGCCGAACGGCTGACCGATGACGTAACCGTCCACCGGCTTCACCCAGGCGTCGGCGAGATTCCGGACCTGGGACCGGTCGGCCCGCTCCTTCTCGGCCGCCCGCTTGTCCTTCTCCGCCTTGGCCGCCTTCTCGGCGTGCTCCTTGTCGGCGACCTTCTTCTGCGTCTCGGCCTGCGCCTTCAGCGACTCGCCGAAGGCGGTCGCGGAGTCGGCGGACAGCACGGAGACCCCCTGGACGACGGGCTCCGCGGCCAGCGCCACGCCCGCACCCAGTGCCAGCGACGCGCCCAGGCCGACGGCCAGGGTGGTGGCGGTGCGGCGGGTACGGAAAACGTTGCGCTTCGACATAAAGAAAAACCTCCAAGACAGGAATCGATCCCGGCTGCGGACCGGGATCGCCCTACCTTGATAGCCGCCGCTTCCCAGCCGCTCCAAGTGGCCTTACTACGGCCGTCCCTAGTAGCGGCGCCGAAATGCACCGGCCCCTCATCCCCCGGAATTCCGGGTGCGCTTCCCGTAATTCCGGAGGCGCCTTTCCTGCTAAAGCGGATAGTAATCCGGGAATGGCCTGTGTGCCTTGTCACCGCGCCAGGACCTCCGCCTCCCCCGTTCCGGGACCAAAGACCCCCCGCCGCCGGTACGCTCCGCGTCAACACCCGCACACGCACCGCGACGCCCGGGGGCTCACGACATGACCGACGCATCACCCTTCGACGGCATCGAACTGGCGGAGGCCGTCGAAGCCATCCGCACCGGCCTGACCAGCGCCGCCGCCACCGGCGAGGGCAAGGACCTGGGCTTCGAGGTCGGCGACATCACCATGGAGTTCGGCATCGAGATGCGCCGCGAGCTCAAGGGCTCCGGCAAGGTCCGCGCCTGGGTCGTCGACGCGGGCACGGACGCCACCCGCGGCTCCTCCCGCACCCACAAGGTCACCTTCACCCTGACCCCGAAGGACATGCGCACCGGCACCGGCTGGAAGGTCGGCAACCAGCGACCGGGCGGGGTGTCGAACTTCGGGACGGTGGAGCCGGGGCAGTGAGCCCGGAGGACCGGGTGGTCGCGGTCTTCGCGGCGGACCAGGGCAGCGGCGTCCTGCTCACCCCCGAGCTCGTCCTCACCAGCGCCCATGTCATCGGCGGGGAACGCACCGCCGAGGCCATCGCCTTCGGGGGCGAGGCACCGGCCGTCTGCGACGTCCTCTGGCGGGGCCTGCCCGACCGCTGCGACGCGGCCCTGCTGAGGGCCCGCGACCCGCTCGTCGACGCGGACGCGCTGCCGCCGCTCCGCTGGGGCGTCCTCTCCACCCGCGAGCCGGTCCCCGGCTGCCAGGCCCTCGGCTTCCCCGACGTCGCCCGCTTCGGCGACGACGACCTGGACGTCGCCCAGATACCCGGAACCCTCACCCCCGGCTCGGCGCGCGTCCGCGGCCGGTCGGTCCTGCGCACCACCCACCACCCACCCGCTGCCCGCCGCCCCGGCGGCTCGCCCTGGGCCGGCCTGTCCGGCGGCCCGGTGTACGCCGGCCCGCTGCTGGTGGGTGTGGTGGCCGAGGACCCGCGCGGCTGGCAGCACTCGGCCATCGAGGCCGTCCCCCTGTTCCGGATCCTGGGTGAACCGAGCTTCGCGGCGGCCCTCGCCGAACACTGGCCCGACGCGCCCGCCCCCATCCCCCTGCACCACCCGCGCGTCGACGACTTCGCGTACGAGGCGCGCTACGCGGCGGCGGTCAAGGCCCGCTACAGCCGGCTGGAGGTCTTCGGCCTCGACGACCTGGGCGAGCACGAGAAGCGCTGGGACCTGGACACGGCGTACCTGAGCCTCCAGGCGGAGCCGGCACCCGGCCGCGACCGGCTCCCCCAGGAACCCCGCCGCGTCGAGGACCTGCTGGCCCTGCACCCGCGCGCGGTCCTCCGCGGCGAGGCGGGCGCCGGCAAGACGACGCTGGTGTGGTGGCTGGCCGCGCACGCGGCGTGCCAGACCCTCCCCAAGAAGCTCGCCGCGCTGAACGGCCTGGTCCCGTTCGTCGTCCCGATGCGCCGCCTGGCCGCACTCGGCATCACCGCCCCGAGACCGGCCGAGCTGCCCGGCATCGCCGGCCTGGTCGAGGACGACCCGCCCGACGGCTGGGCGGGCCGCGTCCTCGACTCCGGCCGGGTCCTGCTCCTGGTCGACGGCCTGGACGAACTCCCCCGCGAGTCCCGCGCCCCCGCCCGCCAGTGGCTCGACGAGTTCCTCCGCCGCTACCCGCTGATC
Organism: Streptomyces sp. CA-181903; assembly: GCF_050937075.1. NCBI lineage: Bacteria > Bacillati > Actinomycetota > Actinomycetes > Kitasatosporales > Streptomycetaceae > Streptomyces > Streptomyces sp. CA-181903. The sequence goes on along the minus strand of NZ_JBNJLY010000001.1, from coordinate 4,227,873 downwards.
CGTTGCCTGGCGACCGTCCGGCCGCGCGCGGTGGAGGACGGCTGGCTGGACTGGCAGGGCTTCGAGGAACTCCGGCTGCTGCCGATGAGCGACGCGGACATCCAGGAATTCGTCACCGCCTGGCACAACGCGGCGCGCCTCGAATGCGACGGCCTTCCCGCGGTCCGCTGGTCGGCGGAGGAACGGACCCGGCTGGACGAGCTGGAACGCGACCTGAAGCTGGAGTTCGAGCGCAACAAGGTGCTCCGCGACCTGGCCCGCACGCCCCTCCTCTGCGCCGTCATCTGCGCCCTCCACCGCCGCCGCAGCGGCCTTCTGCCGCATACGCGCTGGGCCCTGTACCGGGCGGCCCTCGCGATGCTTCTCGGCGACCGCGACGAGCAGCGCGGCATCAGGGCGCCAGAGGGCATCGTCATGCAGTCCGAGGAAGCCCAGCAACTCCTCCAACGTGTCGCGGTGTGGCTCGTGCGGAACAGGCAGACGGAGCTCACCCGTGAACAGGCCGTCCGCCAGATCGGCCGAGCCACGCTCAGCCTGCGACGACTGCGGGACGATTCCCCGGAGAGACTCCTGGAGCATTTGCTGAACCGCAGCGGTCTTCTCCAGGAACGGTCGTCGGACTCCATCCAGTTCATCCACCGAACGTTCCAGGACTTCCTCGCCGCGAAGGAATTCCAGGATGCGGACTGCTTGGACGAGTTGCTCGATCACGCGGCGGAGGAGCAATGGCAGGATGTCATCAGGCTGGCCATCGGGCACTGCAGCCGCAGTGAGGTTCGCCGCGTCGTCAACGGCCTCATAGCCGTCGGAGACAGACTCGACGAGCGAAAAACGTTGTGGTCCCTGCGGGCGCTCGCCGCGGAGTGCGCGGCCAGCGCGACGGCGATCGACGACGACCTCCTCAGTCTGGCGTGGGATCTCGTCAAGGCACTGGGGGAGCCGCTGGATCAGCGCGAAGTCGATTGCCTCTGCTCGCTGGGCGCCGAGGCCCTACGGGTCATTCCCGGTCCCGCAGGGCTATCCGCAAGCACGGCGAGGTCCTACGCCAGGGTTCTCCGTGCCATGGGCGAGCCTGCGATCCCACTGCTCCAGCATTACGGGCAATTCCCCTCGGCAGGCGTGCGCCAGCAGGTCGCCTACGCCTGGGACGCCATGCCGACCAGGTTGTTCGCGGACAGGGTCCTCAAGGGAATGCGGCTCGACGACCTGTTCATCCGACTGTCCGACGCCGCCCAATGCGCCCTCCTTCCGCGCTTGGGCGATACCGCCGGGATCCAGTTCACCGGACACCACGACGCTGAAGCCATCCGAGCGGTACTGTTCGGCCGGAAGATCAAGCGACTTGTGGTCGCTGACCGCGACGGCTTGCTTACTGACCTCGATTTCCTCGGCGACCACCAGGAGCTGGAAGAGCTGGGTCTTCCCGACTGCTCACGGCTGCACGACATATCAGTCCTGACAGAGCTCGACCTGAGACGCTTGTGGCTTTTCCATTGCAGCGCACGTGCATGGGAGGTCTTACCAAGGCTGAGCGCGTTGGAGGAGCTGAGCCTCACCCTTGTGCACGGTGGACGGAAGGTCGGTCTGCCAGACCCGCCACCTCGTGTCACTTGTCTCTCGCTCGGTGGCGAGACGCCATTGGACCTGGAGGGCATCGGACGCTGGACAATGGTAGAAGACCTCTTTGTCAACGCCACACTGGCGGGACCCGAAAACCTCTTTGAGCAACTTCACGAACTCCCCCGCCTCACCTGCCTTACGCTGCGTGAACGCGCCTTGGGCGGTGCAGGCATCACGCCGTTCCCCAATATCCGGGAACTCGGGCTGATCATCCGCGACCCCACCCTGACCGTACCGGTCCGGCGTCTCTTCCCCGGTCTGACGAGAGTCCGGGTGACCGATGAGACGCCGCTTTCGTCGGGCTGCCTGGATCTCGGCGTGCTACACGGCCTCCCCGACCTTCGGGTCGAAGTCCAGCGAATCGGCACGCACCCGCGCATCATCGATGCGAAGCGCTTCGGCGAAAGGCTCACGAGCGAGGTCGTCTTCCCCCCATGACGACCGGCCCCGGAACCGTCCAACGGTCCCGGGGCCGACAGCCCTACTCAGCGCTCAAACAGGGCGCTCCGCGCCCTCACGCGTCCTTCGACAGGTTCGGCCCGGCGCCGCCGGCCGCCTGTTCCACCGGCGGGGTGTCCGGCAGGGCCGACTTCTCCTCGCCGCGGAAGGTGAACTTCTTCTCCTCGCCCTCACCCTCGGTGCCAACGACCACGATGTGGCCGGGCCGGAGCTCACCGAAGAGGATCTTCTCGGAGAGGATGTCCTCGATCTCGCGCTGGATCGTCCGGCGCAGCGGACGGGCGCCCAGGATCGGGTCGTAGCCGCGCTTCGCGAGCAGCTGCTTCGCGTCGCCGCTCAGCTCGATGCCCATGTCGCGGTCGCGCAGCCGCTCGTCGACCTTGGCGATCATCAGGTCGACGATCTGGATGATGTCTTCCTGCGACAGCTGGTGGAAGACCACCGTGTCGTCGACACGGTTGAGGAACTCGGGCCGGAAGTGCTGCTTGAGCTCCTCGTTGACCTTGGCCTTCATCCGCTCGTAGCCGGTCTTGACGTCGCCCTGGGCGGCGAAGCCCAGGTTGAAGCCCTTGGAGATGTCCCGGGTACCGAGGTTGGTCGTCATGATGATGACCGTGTTCTTGAAGTCCACGACCCGGCCCTGGGAGTCGGTCAGGCGACCGTCCTCCAGGATCTGCAGCAGCGAGTTGAAGATGTCCGGGTGGGCCTTCTCGACCTCGTCGAAGAGGACCACCGAGAACGGCTTGCGCCGCACCTTCTCGGTCAGCTGGCCGCCCTCTTCGTAGCCCACGTAACCGGGGGGCGAGCCGAAGAGGCGCGAGACGGTGTGCTTCTCGCTGAACTCCGACATGTCGAGGGAGATCAGCGCGTCCTCGTCGCCGAAGAGGAACTCGGCGAGCGTCTTGGACAGCTCGGTCTTACCGACACCCGAGGGGCCGGCGAAGATGAACGATCCGCCCGGACGCTTCGGGTCCTTCAGACCCGCGCGGGTGCGCCGGATGGCCTGGGAGAGCGCCTTGATGGCGTCCTTCTGGCCGATGACGCGCTTGTGGAGCTCGTCCTCCATGCGGAGCAGACGCGAGGACTCCTCCTCGGTCAGCTTGAAGACCGGGATGCCGGTGGCGGTGGCCAGGACCTCGGCGATCAGCTCGCCGTCGACCTCGGCGACGACGTCCATGTCGCCGGCCTTCCACTCCTTCTCCCGCTTGGCCTTGGCGGCCAGCAGCTGCTTCTCCTTGTCGCGGAGGGAAGCGGCCTTCTCGAAGTCCTGCGAGTCGATCGCGGACTCCTTCTCCCGGCGCACGTCGGCGATCTTCTCGTCGAACTCGCGGAGGTCCGGCGGCGCGGTCATCCGGCGGATGCGCATCCGGGAACCGGCCTCGTCGATCAGGTCGATCGCCTTGTCCGGCAGGAAGCGGTCGGAGATGTAGCGGTCGGCCAGGGTGGCGGCCTGGACCAGGGCCTCGTCGGTGATGGAGACGCGGTGGTGCGCCTCGTACCGGTCGCGGAGGCCCTTGAGGATCTCGATCGTGTGCGGCAGCGACGGCTCGGCGACCTGGATGGGCTGGAAGCGGCGCTCCAGCGCGGCGTCCTTCTCCAGGTGCTTGCGGTACTCGTCGAGCGTCGTGGCACCGATGGTCTGGAGCTCGCCGCGGGCCAGCATCGGCTTGAGGATCGAGGCGGCGTCGATCGCGCCCTCGGCGGCACCCGCGCCGACGAGCGTGTGGAGCTCGTCGATGAACAGGATGATGTCGCCGCGGGTGCGGATCTCCTTGAGGACCTTCTTCAGGCGCTCCTCGAAGTCACCGCGGTAGCGGGAGCCCGCCACCAGGGCGCCGAGGTCGAGGGTGTAGAGGTGCTTGTCCTTGAGGGTCTCGGGCACCTCGCCCTTGACGATGGCCTGGGCCAGTCCCTCGACGACGGCGGTCTTGCCGACGCCGGGCTCGCCGATGAGGACGGGGTTGTTCTTGGTACGGCGGGACAGCACCTGCATGACCCGCTCGATCTCCTTCTCGCGCCCGATGACCGGGTCGAGCTTGGACTCGCGGGCGGCCTGCGTGAGGTTGCGGCCGAACTGGTCCAGGACGAGCGAGGTCGAGGGGGTGCCCTCGGCCGGACCGCCGGCGGTGGCGGCCTCCTTGCCCTGGTAGCCGGAGAGCAGCTGGATGACCTGCTGCCGCACCCGGTTCAGATCGGCGCCCAGCTTCACGAGGACCTGGGCGGCGACGCCCTCGCCCTCGCGGATCAGGCCGAGCAGGATGTGCTCCGTACCGATGTAGTTGTGGCCGAGCTGGAGGGCCTCGCGGAGCGACAGCTCCAGGACCTTCTTGGCACGGGGGGTGAAGGGGATGTGCCCGGACGGGGCCTGCTGGCCCTGGCCGATGATCTCCTCCACCTGCTGGCGGACCGCCTCGAGCGAAATCCCGAGGCTCTCCAGGGCCTTAGCGGCGACACCCTCACCCTCGTGGATCAGGCCCAGGAGGATGTGCTCGGTGCCGATGTAGTTGTGGTTGAGCATCCGGGCTTCTTCCTGAGCCAGGACGACAACCCGCCGCGCACGGTCGGTGAACCTCTCGAACATCGTTAATCGCTCCTCAGAGCGGTCAGGCAGTAAGGGGTCGGTCCCCTCCCTGTCCTTCCGCATGCTAGTCCCGCGGGACGGGACAGCTCATTCCAACTGCCGACATCCGTCCGGATCACCCCCGCGTCGACGGGGAAACCTGCTGCCGAACAGCCGACAACTCCTCCAACCCGATGGTGGGAGACGATGTTCCCGCAGGCCAGGCATATACGCCCACCGCCACTACGCCGATGGCGAACGCACCCCTGGTCCGGCCGGACCGGCCGCACCCCCGGATCTTCCCGGCGGACGCGCCACGAGCCCTGCGGTACCGCCTCTCCCCATGGTGGGATCCCTACCCCCGGGGGCGCACGCTCCATGCGGCGCGGGCCGGCGTACTCCGCTACGGGCGAACACCCTCGCGCTACCCGGAGCGCTTGTGCGCCCCACTCTTCCTGTACAGAGAGTGCCCACCGGTGGACAGCGCGTAACCTCAAGGGGTCGGCTCAGTTGCACCGTTCATGGCCCCAGCCCTGCCGGAACCCCGTACCGGAGACTCAACCGAAGACCTCGCCGGAGACCTCAGCGGCCGCCTCGCCGGAGACCGCTCCCGCGCCCTCCCGGCGGACCGCCGGCGGCGCTGGTACGAGCAGGAGCTCGGCTGGCCCACCACCGGCGGCGAACCGCTCGGGCTGCCGACCGGGCTGCGCTTCGACGCGCTGGGCCTCCCCGCGGACGCGGGCGTCGCGGTGCTGGCGCGGGTACGCCCCACCGGGCCCGTGGCGCTCGACCGGCGGGCCGGGACGCTGTGGTTCCTGACCGCCGTGGGCAGCGCCGACGAGCTGCCGGGGCTGCTGCGCTGGCTGGAGTGGGACGGCGTCGCCCTGGACCTCACGGCGCTGGGCTCCGGCGGCCGGATTCCCGCGCCGGCGCCCGTGGGCGTCCGGTTCCCCCGGTCCCGTACGAGCGGGGCCGACGGAACGGCCCGGCCGGAACGGCAGGCCCGAGAGGACCGTGAGAGCCGCGCGCCCCGGGAAAGCCGGGAACACCCGGAAACCCCGGGAAAGGGGCAGCCCCGGGAAAGGGGCCCTTCCGATCCGCGGGAGGCCGTGTGGTTGCGGCCTCCCCGGCCTGGTCGCGAGGTGGAGCCGACACTTCCGGTGACCGGCCTCGGGGGCGGCAGGCTCGCCCCCGATTACGTACGGCTGGTGAGCGCGGCGGCCACGGAGTGCCACCGAGCCCGGCTGCTGCGCGCCGGACGGTCGCGCAGGGGGCCGACGGGGGATCAGCCGTTGGCCTTCTCGTACGCCTCACGGATCTCGGCGGGGACGCGGCCCCGGTCGTTGACGTTGTAACCGTTCTCCTTGGCCCACGCGCGGATCTTCGCGGTGTCCTGGCTCGCCCCTGCGGAGGCGGCCCGGCCACCACGGCTGCGGCCCGCCGAGCGACCGCCGGTGCGACGGCCGTTCTTGGCGTACGGCTCCAGCAGCCCGCGCAGCTTGTCGGCGTTGGCGGTGGTGAGGTCGATCTCGTACGTCTTGCCGTCCAGAGCGAACGTCACCGTCTCGTCCGCCTCGCCGCCGTCGAGGTCGTCGACAAGAAGGACCTGAACCTTCTGCGCCACGGGGGGATTCCTTTCATCAGCAGAAAAGGGATTACGGAGGAATAGCAAACCGCCTTTCCCGGAAAAACACAAACCCCCGGGGAAGGTTCAGTCGCCCTTCCACGCGGGAACCACGGCTTCCAGGACGGCACGATAGGGGCGCGATTCGGACATAGAGACCGGCGATCACAGATGCAGAAGCATCCGGCTGTTGCCAAGGGTGTTCGGCTTCACCCGTTCGAGACCCAGGAACTCGGCAACACCCTCGTCATAGGAGCGCAGCAGCTCGCTGTAGACATCACCGTCCACCGGGGTCTCACCGATCTCGACGAAGCCGTGCTTGGCGAAGAACTCCACTTCGAAGGTGAGGCAGAAAATGCGCCGCACCCCCAGCCAGCGCGCCGTCTGCAGCAGCTTGTCGAGTACCGCGTGACCGACACCGCCGCCCTTGACCTCGGGGGCGACGGCCAGCGTGCGGACCTCGGCGAGGTCTTCCCACATCACGTGCAGTGCGCCGCATCCGATGACCGTACCGTCTTCGTCGCGTTCGGCGACCCAGAACTCCTGGATGTCCTCGTAAAGGGTCACCGTCGCTTTGTCGAGCAGGATGCTGTCGCGGGCGTAGGTGTTGATGAGCCGGCGCACGGCGGGCACATCGGAGGTCCGGGCCCTGCGGACGGTGAGGACTTTTGCGGGGGCGGGCCGGTCGGAAGCTGCGGGCATAAGCGGACGCTATCGCCCCGACGGCGGCTCGTCCTCCCCGGGCCGACCGAGTTGGACGACGCGGATCGCGTCCCGGAGGGCTTCCCGTTGTTCGGCCGACATCATGCCGAAGAAGGCGACGAGAGCGGCCGCGGGGTTGTCACTGACGGACCAGGCTTCGTTCATCAGTGCGGCCGAGTAGGCGGCCCGGTTGGACACCGCCTCATATCGATAGGCCCGTCCTTCGGCTTCCCGGCGCAGCCAGCCCTTCTGATACAGGTTGTCCATTACGGTCATGACGGTGGTGTAGGCGATCGACCGTTCCTGCTGAAGGTCTTCGAGGACTTCTCGAACAGTGACCGGCCGGTTCCACTCCCACACGCGCGTCATGACGGCGTCTTCCAGATCACCGAGGCGTCGAACCACACGCGAATAATAGTGGGAGATGTCTCGAATGCCGGTTTATCGGGCCGCGGCCCGCGAAGAGGACTGCGAAGGGGTCCGCGAAGCCGGTCGCGAAAAGGGCGTGCGGCCCGGGAAATACTCCCCGGGCCGCACGCCCTTGTCCGCCGCCGGGTTTCCGGCGTGGTTCACGCCCCCGCGGTCTTCGCCTCCGGGGAACCGCCGGCGGCCTCGGTGCGGGCCATGGCGTCGACGATGGCGTCTTCCTTGGCCTTGTTCGCACCGCCCTGGCTCTTGACGATCGTCACGACCAGCGCGGTGAAGGCGATCGCCATCACCACGGGCGGGACGAGCGCGGCGACATAGTCCATGGCCGTCGGCTCCTTCTGGGTGGGAGGGGTCTGGAGGGGCGCACGTGCCCGAGGGCCCGGACGCGGCCGGGCGCCCCGTCCAGATTACGCGCGCGCCAACGGCGGCCCGCCGGGGACCTCCGTCCCGCACCCGGCGTCCCGGCGGCCCATCCCCTCGGCGGGCGGCGCCGGCTTGCGGCGCGGCGGGAAGACCTCGCCGGGGGTCGGGATGGGACGGCCGCCGGGCCGTGGGGCCTTGGGCGCCGGCGCGGGCGGCACCTTCGGCCGCTCGGAACCGGGCGCCGAGCCCGGCGCCGGTCCGGGCTTCGCGACCGGCCGGGCGCCCGGCTTGGGCGCCTCCGGGCCCGCCGCGGGCGGCAGCGCGTCGTGCGCGCCGAGGCGCGGCCGGGCGGCGGGGACGGCGGTGGCGACGGAGACGGAGACGGAAGGGGAGACGGAGGTGGCGACGGAGGCGGAGGCGGTGGAGGCGCCCAGGAGGGCGCTCGCGGCGGTGCCGCGGGCTCCGGGGGCCGTGCAGTCGGCGAGCCGGCTCCGTACGGCGGTTTCCGCGAGCCGCTCGCAGCGTTGGAGGAGGGAGCGGCGGCGGCCCGTCTCGGCGGCGCCGGCCGGGGCGGCGCACAGGGCGCGCAGGGCGGCCAGGTCCTCCGCCCCCGGGCGGTGGCCGGCCGCCAGGGCGTCCTGGAGCCGTTCCACGTAGCCGGGCGCGGTGCCGGGGAGGGCGGCGCGGTAGCGGGCGAGGTCCGCGCGGAGGAAGGCGCGCAGCCTGCCGCCTTCCCTGGCCGCTTCGTCCACGGCCTGCGCGAGCCGGAGGCAGCTCTGCTTCTCTGCGTGCTCGGTGCGGGGCTGGAGGGCGATGGCGAGGGCACGGCGGAGCACGCGCAGCTCGTCGGCGCTGAACGCCATGCCGCCGTGGGATCCATAGGGCGTAGGCATGGGCCGACTTTAAGTGCTAAACGGACAATTTTCGCTTAGCGCGGCCCCTGCGGCGTGGCTCGAACACGCCCCCCGGGTCGGCCCTCGCCACGCCCCCGCCTCGACCCGTCGCCACGTCCACGCCACGTTCCGTCGCCACGCCCCCGCCCCGTTCCGTCGCTACGTCCGCGCCACGTTCCGCTCGTACACCAGCCGCAGGCCGATCAGCGTCAGCCAGGGCTCGTGCTCGTCGATCACCGTGGCCTCGCCGAGCACCAGCGGCGCCAGGCCGCCGGTGGCGATGACGGTGACGTCGTCGGGGTCGTCCGCGAGCTCCCGCGCCATCCGGTTGACGACGCCGTCCACCTGGCCGGCGAAGCCGTGGATGATGCCGGACTGCATCGCCTCGACGGTGTTCTTGCCGATCACACTGCGCGGCCGGGCCAGTTCGATCTTGCGGAGCTGGGCGCCCTTGACGCCCAGCGCCTCGACGGAGATCTCGATGCCCGGCGCGATCACCCCGCCCACGTACTCGCCGCGGACGCTCACCGCGTCGAAGGTGGTGGCCGTGCCGAAGTCGACGACGATGGCGGGGCCGTCGTAGAGCTCGACGGCGGCGACCGCGTTGATGATGCGGTCCGCGCCGACCTCCTTGGGGTTGTCCATGAGGATCGGCACGCCGGTCTTCACACCGGGCTCGACCAGGACGGCAGGGACGTCACCGTAGTAGCGGCGGGTCACCTCGCGCATCTCGTGCAGCACCGAGGGGACGGTGGAGCAGATGGCGATGCCCTCGATGCCGTCGCCCAGGTCGTCGCCGAGCAGCGGGTGGCGGCCCATGAGGCCCTGGAAGAGGACGGCGAGCTCGTCGGCGGTGCGCCGGGGATCGGTGGAGATCCGCCAGTGCTCGACGATCTCCTCGCCGTCGAACAGGCCGAGGACGGTCTGGGTGTTGCCGACGTCGATGGTGAGCAGCATCAGGCGGCACCCCCCTGCTCCCGGGCGTCCCGCTCCCGCAGGTCCAGGCCGATGTCGAGGATCGGCGAGGAGTGCGTGAGCGAGCCGACGGCCAGGTAGTCCACGCCGGTGGCGGCGTACTCGTGCGCGTTGGCCAGGGTGAGCCGGCCGGAGGACTCCAGCCGGGCGCGGCCGGCGACCAGGGCGACGGCCTCGCGGGTCCGCTCGACGGTGAAGTTGTCGAGCAGGATCAGGTCGGCGCCCTCGGCGAGGACCGGCGGGATCTGCTCCAGGTGGTCGACCTCGACCTCGATCGGCAGCTCGGGGAACCGCTCGCGGACGGCCCGGAACGCCTGGGCGACACCGCCCGCCGCGACCACGTGGTTGTCCTTGACCAGCGCGGCGTCCGAGAGGGACATCCGGTGGTTGACGCCGCCGCCGCAGCGGACCGCGTACTTCTCCAGGGCACGCAGGCCGGGCGTCGTCTTGCGGGTGTCGCGGACCGCGGCGCCGGTGCCCTCCAGGGCGTCGGCCCAGGCGCGGGTGGCGGTGGCGATGCCGGAGAGGCGGCAGAGGATGTTGAGCATGCCGCGCTCGGCGGTGAGCAGGTCGCGGGTGCGGGTGGTGACGGACAGCAGGCGCTGCCCGGCCTCGACCCGGTCGCCGTCCTCGACGTGCCGCTCGACCTCGAAGTCGTCGGTGCAGACCACGGAGAGGATCGCCTCGGCGACCCGCAGCCCGGCCACCGTGCCGGCCTCGCGGGCGGTGAAGTCGCCGGTGGCGACGGCGTCCTCGGGGATGGTGGCCACGGAGGTGACGTCCACGCCGCCGTCCAGGTCCTCCTCGACCGTCATGTGCGCGATCTCCTCGACCAGCAGCGGGTCGAGACCGGCGTCCGCGAGCAGCGCCGCGAGGCCGTCGTCGAGCCCGCACTCGTAGGCCGAGGCCCCCTCGCCGCAGGCGCAGTCGCCGCCGCAGCCCGGTTCGTCGGTCAGGGTGGTGAGCCGGTACTGGAGGTCGTCGGGCGTGGTCACGCGGTGCTCCTCGGTGCGGAAGGCTTGAAAGGAGGGGAAGGAGGGGAAGGAGGGGAGGGCGGGGAAACCGGGGGAAGGCGGTCGTCTCCGTGGTGGAGACCGCAAGCGTACGGTCCGGGCGGAGGGTGACGAGGAGGTGGCGGCGCCACCGGTCGTCGTCGCGGTCCGGGCGGTCCTCGCGCCAGTGGCTGCCGCGGGTCTCCTCGCGGCGCAGCGCGGCGGCCGTCAGGGCGCGGGCGACCAGCAGGAGGTTGGTGGCCTCCCATGCCTCAGTGCCGGGCTCGGCGCTCTTGCCGTCGGTGTGCGCGGCGCGGCGGACGGCGTCGAGCCGGTCGGCCGCCTCGGCGAGGCTGTCGGCGGAACGGAGGACTCCGGCGCCGCGCGTCATGATCCGCTGGATCGTGTGGCGGTCCTCGGGGGCGACGAGCGGGTCGCCGGGACCGTCCGCCGGCACGGGCTCGCCGGGCACGGCCGGGTCCGCGGCCACGGCGGCCGCGATGCGCTCGGCGAAGACCAGGCCCTCCAGCAGCGAGTTGGACGCCAGCCGGTTCGCGCCGTGCACGCCGGTGCAGGCGACCTCGCCGCACGCGTACAGGCCGGGCACGGTCGTCCGGCCGTGCAGGTCGGTGCGGACGCCGCCGGACGCGTAGTGCGCGGCCGGGGCGACCGGGATCGGCTCGGTCACCGGGTCGGTGCCGTGCGCGCGGCAGGCGGCCAGGATGGTGGGGAAGCGCTCGGCCCACATCGCCGCGCCGAAGTGCCGGCCGTCCAGGTACATGTGCTCGGCGCCGGTCTCCCGCATCCGGCGCAGGATGCCCTTGGCGACGACGTCGCGCGGCGCCAGCTCGGCGAGCTCGTGCTGTCCGGTCATGAAACGGACGCCGTCGGCGTCGATCAGGTGGGCACCCTCGCCGCGGACCGCCTCGGAGACCAGCGGCTGCTGGCCCTCGGCGTCCGGGCCGAGCCAGAGCACGGTCGGGTGGAACTGGACGAACTCCAGGTCGGAGACCTCGGCGCCGGCGCGCAGCGCCAGGGCGACGCCGTCGCCGGTGGAGACGGCGGGGTTGGTGGTCGCGGCGAACACCTGGCCCATGCCGCCGGTCGCGAGCACGACGGCCCGGGCCCGGACGGCGCCGACGCCGTCGTGCTGGCCCTCGCCCATGACGTGCAGGGAGACCCCGGCCGCCCGGCCGGTGGCGTCCTTGAGGAGGTCGAGGACGAGGGCGTGCTCGATGATCCGGACCTCCGCCGCGCGGACGGCCGCGACCAGGGCGCGCGACACCTCGGCGCCCGTCGCGTCGCCGCCCGCGTGCACGATGCGGTTGCGGTGGTGGCCGCCCTCGCGGGTCAGCTGGACCTCGCCGGTGGCGGGGTCGGCGTCGAAGCGGGCGCCGGTGGCCATCAGCCGGCGGACGGCGTCCGGGCCCTCGGTGACGAGCGTGCGGACGGCCTCCTCGTCGCAGAGGCCGACACCGGCGACGAGGGTGTCGTCGAGGTGCTGCGCCGGGGTGTCGCCCTCGCCGAGGGCGGCGGCGATGCCGCCCTGCGCCCAGCGGGTGGAGCCGTCGTCGAGGCGGGCCTTGGTGACGACCGCGACCCGCGCGCCGGCGGCCGCGCTGCGCAGCGCGACGGTGAGGCCGGCGACGCCCGACCCGATGACGACGACGTCCGCGTCGACGGACCAGCCCGGGCGCGGAGCCGCGAGTCGTATGCCGGTCATGACCGTTCCCCCGGGGTGAAGTCCAGCACGATGTTGTCGATGAGACGGGTGGTGCCGACCCGGGCGGCGACCGCGAGGACCGCCTCGCCGGTGAACCCGGCGGGCACCTCGGTGAAGTCGGCCGGGTCGACCAGCGCCAGGTAGTCGAGGACGACCGGGGGCTCCAGGGTCGCCGCGCCGTCCAGGACCGCGCGGGCGGCCTCGCGGACGGCGGACGGGCCGCGGTCCGCGGCGCCGGCCGCGGCGGTCAGGGCCCGGGAGAGCGCCAGGGCGGAGGCCCGGTCGGCCGCCGAGAGGTAGCGGTTGCGGCTGGACAGGGCCAGCCCGTCGGCCTCGCGGACGGTCGGCACGCCGACGATCTCCACCGGGAAGTTCAGGTCCCGGACCATGCGCCGGATCATCGCCAGCTGCTGGGCGTCCTTCTGCCCGAAGAGGGCGGTGTCCGGGCGGCTGAGGTGCAGCAGCTTGGCGACGACCGTCAGCACGCCGTCGAAGTGGCCCGGGCGGTGGGCGCCTTCGAGACGTTCGCCCATGGGCCCGGCGCTGATCCGCACCTCGGGCTCGCCGCCCGGATAGACCTCGGCGACGGAGGGGGCGAAGACGGCGTCCGCGCCGGACTTCTCCGCCAGGGCGACGTCGGCGTCGAGCGTGCGCGGGTAGCGGTCCAGGTCCTCGTTCGGGCCGAACTGGAGCGGGTTGACGAAGACCGTGACGACGACCTGACCGTCCGGCCCGGCGAGCCGGCGGGCCTCGCGGATCAGGGTGGCGTGGCCCTCGTGGAGGGCTCCCATGGTCATGACGACGGCGCGGCGGGCCGCGGGGTCGCGCGGGAGGGAGCGGAGCTCCGCGGTGTCGCGTACGAGGCGGGTGGTCACTGCTGTTCTCCGTCCGCAGGGCCGGAACCGGCCGTTCCGTCCGTACCGCCCGCCTCGTTGGCCAGGACGCCGAGCAGGTCTTCCGCCAGCTCCGGCTTGAGCAGGCCGTGCGCGAGCGCGCGGTCCGCCGTCGCCCGGGCCATCGCCAGATACCCGGCGACCGCCTGCGGCGCGTGCCGGCGCAGCTCCGCGACGTGGGCGGCGACGGTACCCGCGTCGCCGCGCGCGACCGGGCCGGTCAGCGCGGCGTCACCGCTGCGGAGCGCGTTGTCGAGGGCCGCGCCGAGCAGCGGGCCCAGCATCCGGGACGGGCTGCCGACGCCCGCCGCGGACAGCAGCTCCATGGCCTGGGCCACCAGGGTGACCAGGTGGTTCGCGCCGATGGCCAGGGCCGCGTGGTACAGCGGCCGGGCGGCCTCGTCGATCCACTCCGGCTCGCCGCCCATCTCGATCACCAGCGCCTCGGCGGCGAGCCGCAGCTCCTCGGGCGCGGTGACGCCGAACGAGCAGCCGGCCAGCCGCTGGACGTCCACCGGCGTACCGGTGAACGTCATGGCGGGGTGCAGGGCGAGGGGCAGCGCTCCGGCCCGGGTCGCCGGGGCGAGCACGGCCGCGCCGTGCCGTCCGGAGGTGTGGGCGAGCAGTTGCCCGGGGCGGACGGCCCCGGTCTCGGCCAGCCCGGCGACGAGCGCCGGGAGGACGTCGTCCGGGACGGTGAGCAGGACCAGTTCGGCCCGCGCCAGCACCTCGGCGGGCGGGACGACGGGGACGCCCGGCAGGATCTCGGCCGCGCGCCGCAGCGAGGCGTCGGAGACGCCCGAGACGGCGACGGGCCGGTGCCCGGCGAGCTTGAGCGACGCGGCGAGGGCGGGGCCCACCCGGCCCGCGCCGACGACGCCGACCGTGAGGCGGGCGGGCCGGTCCTGCGGGCTCGGCCGGTCGGGGGTTGGTTGTGCGTTCACGCGGCGGGGTGCCTTCCGTTCCAGTCCGCGGGGGTACCGGACGATTCCGCTGTCATGCTACGCGCTCCCGATCGGCCGTGAGGAGGACGGCGGCGGGCCGCGGAGAGGGGAGTTCGGGGCCGTCGGCGGGACCGTCCCGGCTCGTTACGGGCCGTGCCCGGCGGTGCTTTCCGGACTCGCGCCGGACCGGACCCGAAGCTCCGCCGCGTTCCGGACCAGGCTCCGCGTCACGTGCGGGGACGGTGGCGGTCCGCCTGCGCACGGACCGTCGGGCACGCGCCGCGACGGACGGCGGACGTCCGCACGGGCCGGCCCGGGACGTACGCCGGGCGGGACAGGGTCCGGCGGGACAGGGTCCGAGCCGGGCCCGCCCGCGTCGCCCCGTGCCGCGCCCATACACGCCCCCGCCCGCGGACTCAGCACCCCACGGGCCCCCGGCTCCCCGCCGGTACCTGCGGTACCGCCGCACCAGTGGGCCGCCGCACCGGCCGTCCCCGTTTGCCCCACTTCACCCGTCCGTCCAGTACGGCCAGGAACTCCCGCCACATCCGGATCTGCCGGACCGCCTCCACCTCGTACGTCCCCGGCGCGGGCGGGGCGGACTCGCCCCGCCGGGCCGCGCGGTAGCTGTCGAACATCTGCTGCTGCGTTGCGTCCATGCCTCCACGGTGCGCCGCGACCCCGCTCCGGCGCGCGTCGATTGACGCGGACCGTCAATCGAACGGGAGCCGGCCGGCGGAGCGCACAGAATGAGGGGCATGAGCCTGATGATCGACGTCACGGGCCTGCCGCCCGAGCGTGTCGTCTTCGCCGCGTCGCCCCTCACCGAGCTGGGGCACGCCCTGCACGTCCTGGCGGAGCCCAAGCACCACCCCGGACTGCACGGCTGGGTGACCGCCACGGCGGCCGGCCTCAAGCCGGACCTCGCGGACCGGCTCTGCGAGGCCGACTTCCTGTGGACGACGGGGATCTCCGACGTCTTCGACGCCTTCGCCGCCGTCCCGGACACCGGCGGCCGTCCGGGCGCCACTCTCAAGGACGATCTCGACCTGCTCGACCGGCTCGACGACGAGCAGTACGTCTCGGCGGCGTTGGAGCTCGCCTGCTCGAACTACTACGCCCCGAACTCCGACTCGCCGCTGCGGGACCCGGTCGCCCGCGACCGCGCCCTGGAGCGCGCGGCGGCCCGCGGCCCGCGCCAACTGCAGTTCGCGCACCGCATGCTGGACGACCCGCAGGACGTCCGGGCCTGGCTGCGCCGCCTGTTCGAGGACTGCGAGGAGGCGTTCTTCGGGGACGTCTGGCGCCGGGTGGGCATCCAGCTCGCGACCGACGTCCGGCACAAGACCGAACTGCTGCGCCGCAAGGGGCTGCGCGGGGCACTGGCCGAGGTGTCGCCCGCGGTCACGCTGGAGGAGGAGGCCGCGTCCACCCGGATCCGGGTGGACAAGCTGTCGTCCGGCCGGACCACCGCCCTGGACCCGGCGGTCACCCCCGGCATCACCTTCCTCCCGTCCGCCTTCGGCTGGCCCCACCTGCTGGTGCTGTCCGCGCCGGGGTGGCGGCCGGTGATCCACTACCCGATCGACTCCCCCGAGGCGGCCGGCCCCGCCTCCCTGGAACTGATCGAACGCCGCCTGGACGCCCTGGCGCACCCGATGCGCCTGCGGTTGTGCCGGTGGCTGGCGCGCAGCACCTACACCACCGGCGAGCTCGCCGCCGAGCACAACATCAGCGCGCCCGAGGCGTCGCGGCACATCAAGGTGCTGAAGAAGGCGGGTCTGGTCACGACCCGGCGGCGGGGGCGGTACGTCCTGCACCAGCTCGACCTGACGGTGGTGGCGCGGCTGGGGAGCGACTTCCTGGAGGGGATCCTGCGGTAGGGGGCGCGCCAGGCCCAGAGCGACAACGCGGCTGAGCAGGCCCAGGACGTCAACGCGGTGAAAGATGCCGCTCAGTACCCGACGCGGAACGTCCGCCCCGTCAGCCGCCCCTCGATCGACCGCACGTACGCCTGCGCCACTTGCTCCGCCGGCACCGTCCCCATCCCGGGGAACACGCTGTCGTACGCGTCCCCCGACTCCGCGACGACGCCCGGGCTCACGGCGTTCACCCGCTGCGGCGCCAGCTCCACCGCCGCCGCGCGGACGAAGGCGTCCACGGCGCCGTTGGCCGCCGCGGCGGCCGCGCCCGCGGGGATGGGCTCGTGCGTGAGCACGCCGGTGACCAGCGTGAACGAGCCGTCGGGGGCGATGTGGCGGGCGCCCTGCCGGACCAGTTCGAGCTGGCTGAGCGCCTTGCTCCGGAGCGTGGCGGCGAGGTCGTCGTACGTCAGCGCGCCGAGCGGCGCGAAGACGGCGTCACCGGCGGCGACGGCGACCGCGTCCAGCCCGTCGACCTGCTCGTAGAGCCGGGTGACGGCGGCGGGGTCGGAGACGTCGGCGCGCAGGTCGCCGCCGGTGCGGCCGACGGTCACGACCTGGTGGCCGCGCCCGGTCAGGACGGTGTGGACGGTGCGGCCGATGGTGCCGGAGGCGCCGACGAGGAGGATCTTCACGGGGGCTCTCTTCCCTGGGTCACGAGTTGCGGACTGACTGCCGAGAACGACCGTACGGAGCCCGCCGCACACCGGGAAATGCCGTCTGCACAGGCACTATGCTCCCCACGCATGGATGTCGAACTGCGTCATCTCCGCGCCCTCGTGACCATCGCCGACGAGGGCACCGTCACGGCCGCCGCCGCCCGGCTGCACCTGACGCAGCCGGCCCTGTCCCGCACGCTCGCCCGGCTGGAGCACCACGTCGGCGTGCCCCTGGTCGACCGCTCCTCCCGCCGGCTCGCCCTCACCCCCGCCGGGCGCACCCTGTACGACCACGGCCGGGCGATCCTCGCGCACGTCGACGCCGCCCTCGCCGACACCGCCGCCGTCTCGCGCCCGCTGCGCCTGGGCTACTCCTGCGCGGTGCTCGGCCGGTCCACCGTGCCGCTGCTGCGGTCCTGGCGGCGCGACCACCCGCACGTCCCGCTGGAACTGCGCCGCCGGGACGAGGGCACCGCCGGGCTGGCCACCGGTGAGACCGACGCGGCCGTGGTCCGCGCCGACCCCGGC
The DNA here is from genome assembly GCF_050937075.1 of Streptomyces sp. CA-181903. Taxonomy (NCBI): domain Bacteria; kingdom Bacillati; phylum Actinomycetota; class Actinomycetes; order Kitasatosporales; family Streptomycetaceae; genus Streptomyces; species Streptomyces sp. CA-181903. The sequence continues at coordinate 4,210,587 of NZ_JBNJLY010000001.1, read as the reverse complement.
GACCCGCGGCTGCGCGTCCTCCCCCTCTACACGGAGGACCGTTTCGCCGCCCTCCCCGACAACCACCCGCTGGCCGCCCGGCCGGAGGTCACCCTCGCCGAACTCTCCGACGAGACGCTGACCCTGTGGCGCGAGGACAGCACCTCGGGACCGGCCCTGTGGGACGGCATGAGGCGGCCGGCGACCGGGGCCTCGGTGCAGGACGTCGACGAGTGGCTGAACGTCATCGCCGTCGGCGACAGCATCGGCGTCGCCGCCGCGGGCACCGCCGAGAGCCACACCCACCCCGGCGTCCGCTTCGTCCGCCTCACCGACGCGGAACCGGCCACCGTCTACCTCGTCCACCCGGCACAGCCCACGCATCCGAGCACGCAGGACCTGGTGGTGGCGGTGGAGGAACTGGTGAGCGGGGACGCGTTTCCCGCGGTGTGAGCGACGTCCGTGACAGGCGGGCTCGAAGGGGCCTGCCGGGACCGGCCGTTCATGACGACTCCCCGGTCCCCGGCTTCCTGGAAGGTACAGACCCGGCGCGCGGGCCGAGTCCACGGGCGGCCGCGCGTCCCACGTCGCCGTCGCGATGACGGCCCTGATCGTCGGCGCCGCGCCCGAGGCCCTGCGGGCGGCCCGGCGGTGAGCCCGCGGCCCCGGCGGGCGCCTCAGCCGGCGCCGCCCCCGGCCCGTACCAGGCCGCTCTCGTAGGCCATCACCACCACCTGCACCCGGTCCCGCAGTCCGAGCTTGGTCAGGATGCGTCCGACGTGCGTCTTGACCGTGGCCTCCGACAGCACCAGGCGCGCCGCGATCTCGCCGTTCGACAGGCCCTGGGCGACGAGCAGCATCACCTCGCGCTCACGGCCCGTCAGACGGTCGATCTCGGCGTTGACGGGTTCGCGGGCGGTCCCCGGGAGCATGGGGGTGAAACGGTCCAGCAGGCGGCGGGTGGTGCTGGGGGCCACCACCGCGTCGCCGCTGTACACCGCGCGGATCGCGCCCAGCAGTTCGGCGGGCGGCACGTCCTTCAGCATGAAGCCGCTGGCCCCGACCTTGAGCGCCGAGAACGCGTACTCGTCGAGGTCGAAGGTGGTGAGGATCAGCACCTTGGGCGCCCGCTCGCGGTCCTCGGGGGCGCAGATGCGGCGGGTGGCCTCGACCCCGTCCATCCTCGGCATCCGGACGTCCATCAGCACCACGTCCACCTCGGTGCCCGCCAGCACCTCCAGGGCCTCCACGCCGTCGCCCGCCTCGGCGACGACCTCCATGTCGGGCTGCGCGGCCAGCACCATGCGGAAGCCGGTGCGCAGCAGCACCTGGTCGTCGACGAGCATCACGCGGATCGCCATGCGGAGGTTCCCTTTCCCAACTGGACTGTCCCACTGAACTTTCGCAAATGAACGGGTGAGCGCGGTCAGCGGCCCGGTTTGGCGGGCAGGAGCACGCTGATCCGGAATCCTCCGCCGGGGCGCGGCCCCGCGTCCAGCGTGCCCCCGACCATGCCGACGCGCTCCCGCATCCCGATCAGCCCGTGGCCCATGCCGTCGGCGCCGCCCGACTCGTACAGCTCGTGCTGCGCGCCCCGCCCGTCGTCCTCGACGAGCAGCCCGAGCCCGTCGTCGAAGTAGGTGAGCCGGACGCTGGCACCGGCGTCGGGGCCGCCGTGCTTGCGGGTGTTGGTCAGCGCCTCCTGCACGATGCGGTAGGCGGTCAGCTCCACGCCGCTCGGCAGCGGCCGGGCGCTGCCCTCGACCCGGTAGTCGACCGGCAGGCCGGCGCCGCGCACCTGCTCGACGAGCTCCTCGATCTGCTCGACGTCCGGCTGCGGCACGTACTCGCCGGCCGGCGCGGAGCCGTCCTCGGTGCGCAGCACGCCCAGCAGCCGGCGCATCTCGGCGAGCGCCTGCCGGCCGGTGCCCGAAATGGTCTCCAGCGCCTGTTTGGCCTGCTCGGGCGAGGAGTCGAGGACGTAGGCGGCGCCGTCCGCCTGCACCACCATGACGGAGACGTTGTGCGCGACGACGTCGTGCAGCTCGCGGGCGATCCGGGCGCGTTCGGCGGTGACCGCCATCTTCGCCTGCTGCTCGCGCTCCTTCTCCAGCCGCGCGGCACGCTCCTCCAACTGGTCCCAGTAGGCGCGGCGGGTCCGCATCCGGTCGCCCAGCACCCAGGAGAGGAGGAAGGGGAAGGCGGCGAAGGCGAGGCCGAGGAGGGCGTGGGTGACGGAGTCGCTCGACCTGTCGGGCCAGCGCCAGGAGTACAGGACGGGCGCCAGCACGCCGCCCGCCAGCGCCACCCGGGAGGCCCAGCGGCGGGGGCCGGACGCCACCGTGTAGACGATCACCAGCATGGGGACGTCGTAGATGTTGACCCCGACGTCGAAAGCGAGCTGGGCCAGCCCGACGACGATCGCCAGGAACAGCATCTTCTCCGGCATCCGGCGCCGCAGCGCCAGCACCGTGCACATGAGCAGCGAGACGCCGACCGCGCCGGCCCGCTGCGCCGGACTCTCCGTCGTGTTCTCGGTCAGCGTCAGGGCGCACAGCCCCAGCAGCAACACGGCCCAGAAGCTGTCCACACCTGTGGGGTGTCTGCGGAGGAATTCGTAGAGGCGGTGCACGTCACCCAGCGTAGGCACCCCGCCCCTGTGCCGGGGTCCCTCCGGCGATCGATCCCGGTCCGCTCCGCCTACTCCCCAAGGTGGAGGGAGGTCGGGGGACGCCGGGGGACGCTGGGAGGGCCGAGGCGATGCGAACGGCCGGGGACGCATAGCGTGGGGACATGACATCCGGGACGCGTACTTGGCGGGCGGCGGCCGAAACCGCCCTCTACGGCCCTCACGGTTTCTACCGACGCCCCGAGGGTCCCGCCGGTCACTTCCGTACCGCCGTGCATGCCTCCCCGCTCTACGCGGGCGCCATCGCCGAGCTGCTGCGGAGGGTCGACAGCGCCCTGGGATCACCGGAGGAACTGGCCTTCGTCGACATGGGCGCCGGGCGCGGCGAACTGATCACCGAGGTGCTCGCGCAGTGCCCGCCCGCGCTGGCCGGCCGGCTCCGCCCGTACGCCGTGGAGCGCGCCGGCCGCCCCGACGGCCTGGACGGACGCGTCGTCTGGCGGGACGCACCACCCGAAGGGGTGACCGGACTCCTCTTCGCCAACGAGTGGCTGGACAACGTCCCGGTGGACGTCGCCGAGACGGACGGCGGCGGCACCCCGCGCCTGGTGCTCGTCCAGGAGGACGGCGAGGAACTGCCGGGCGACCCGGTGTCGGGCGCGGACGCGGACTGGCTGGCCCGTTGGTGGCCGCTGGAGGACGCGCCGCCGGGCAGCCGCGCGGAGATCGGCCGGACGCGGGACGAGGCGTGGTCCCGGGCCGTCGGCACCCTGCGGTCCGGCCTGGCCGTCGCCGCCGACTACGCGCACGAGCGCGCCACCCGCCCGCCCTTCGGCACCCTCACCGGCTTCCGGGAGGGCCGGGAGGTCCGCCCGGTGCCCGACGGGAGCTGCGACATCACCGCCCACGTCGCCCTCGACGCCTGCGCCGGGCCCGGCGCCACACTCCTCAGCCAGCGCGCCGCGCTCCGGGCCCTCGGCGTGGACGGCCGCCGCCCGCCGCTCGCCCTCGCCTCCTCCGACCCGGCCGCCTACGTCCGGGCCCTGGGCGCGGCGAGCGAGGCCGGCGAACTGACCTCACCCGGCGGCATGGGCGGCTTCCGCTGGCTCCTCCAGCCCGTCGGCCCCGAGTGCGCGGACCTCCTCACGGAGGACACGAGCGCGCGACCGCCCTGGCCCGGCTGAGAAACTGTTCCCATGACGGAGACGACAGTCGGCATCGGCGGCGCGGCGGAGAGCACCGACATGGTGCTCAACATCGGCCCGCAGCACCCCTCCACCCATGGAGTGCTGCGGCTGCGCCTCGTCCTCGACGGGGAACGCATCCGCACCGCCGAGCCGGTCATCGGCTATATGCACCGCGGCGCGGAGAAGCTCTTCGAGGCCCGCGACTACCGGCAGATCGTCATGCTCGCCAACCGCCACGACTGGCTGTCCGCGTTCTCCAACGAGCTCGGCGTCGTGATGGCCGTCGAGCGCATGCTGGGCATGGAGGTGCCCGAGCGCGCGGTGTGGCTCCGCACCCTGCTCGCCGAGCTGAACCGGATCCTCAACCACCTGATGTTCCTCGGCTCCTACCCGCTGGAGCTCGGCGGCATCACGCCCGTCTTCCACGCCTTCCGCGAGCGCGAGGTGCTCCAGGCGGTGCTGGAGGAGGTCTCCGGCGGCCGGATGCACTACATGTTCAACCGCGTCGGCGGCCTCAAGGAGGACCTGCCCGCCGGCTGGACCGGCCGCGCCCGGCAGGCCATCGCCGAGGTCCGCTCCCGCATGGACGTCCACGACCGCCTGGTGCTCGGCAACGAGATCTTCCGCGGCCGGACGCGCGGCGTCGGCGTCCTGTCCCGCGAGACCGTGCACGCGTACGGCGTGAGCGGCCCCATCGCCCGGGCCTCCGGCGTCGACTTCGACCTCCGGCGCGACGAGCCGTACCTGGCCTACGGCGAGCTGGCCGACGTCCTCAAGGTCGTCACCCGCGAGGAGGGCGACTGCCTCGCGCGCTTCGAGTGCCTGCTCGACCAGACGCACAACTCCCTGGCCCTGGCGGACGCCTGCCTCGACCGCCTGGCCGACCTCCCGCCCGGCCCGGTCAACCAGCGCCTTCCCAAGGTCCTCAAGGCTCCGGAGGGCGCCACTTACGCGTGGACCGAGAACCCGCTGGGGCTCAACGGGTACTACCTGGTCTCCAAGGGAGAGAAGACGCCGTATCGCTTGAAGCTGCGGTCGGCTTCGTACAACAACATTCAGGCGCTGGTGGAGTTGCTGCCCGGGACGCTGGTGGCGGACATGGTGGCGATTCTGGGGTCGCTGTTCTTTGTGGTGGGGGACATCGACAAGTAGCGGGGTCTGTTGGGGACGGCCTGTTGGGTGTGCCCCGGTCCCGCCCCTTCGCCGTTTCCTGGGGCTGCGCCCCAGACCCCGCTTGTCGCGGCTTCGCCGCTCGTCCTCAAACGCCGGACAGGCTTATATAGCCCGTCCGGCGTTTGAGGACAGCGCGCGCAGCGCGCTTCGGGGTGCGGGGGCGGAGCCCCCGCAAGAAACGGTGAATGGGGGTGCCCCCTCTGGGGGAGGGACCGGGGCACAGCCCGCCGCAGGCGCGTCAGATCGCGTCGCGCAGCTCCACCACATCGATCTGCTCGGTCTCGTCATGAGCCGTCAGATCGATGACCCGCTCCGCGGCCAACGCCTCCTCGCCCACGACATCGGCGAGATCCTGCTCCTCGACAGCCGACTTCGCCGCGGCAGCGGCCTGCTTGGCCTGGTGCTGCGTCCCGAAGAAGTCGAACCCGCCCGTGGCACGCCGCACCGGAGGCGCGGGCCGCCGCACGGGCATGGCGGGCCGGGCGTCGCGGACGGCCAGGGCCGCGCCGCTCTCGGCGGCAACGGGCGCGGCGGGCGGCGCGGCGGGCACGGCACGCTCGGCAGACGCGACAGGCTCGGCAGACGCGGCAGGCGCCGAGCCGGCCGGCGCCGGAACAGCGGGCGCAGGAGCGGCAGGGGCCGGAGCGGCAGGGGCCGGAGCGGCAGGGGTCTGAGCGGCAGGGGTCTGAGCGGCCGGCACCGGAACAGCCGGCACGCTCACAGCCGCAGCCGAAGCGGAGGCGGAGGCGGAGGCAGAAGCCGAAGCCCGCTCCTCCGCCTCCCGCTGCACAGCCCCGTTCCGCGCCAGATCCCGCAGCGCGTCCGCCGCCCGGCGGTACTCGCGCTCGCCGACCCGCCCGTCCGAGCGGGCCCGCACCAGGGAGCGGGCCTGCATGGCGGTCTCCAGCGCCCGCGCGGCCTTGGGCACGCCGGCCTTCTCGGCGTCGTCCCCTGCGGCGTCGTCCCCGGCGACCTCGGCCGTGGAGCGCTCCGTCTCCAGCAGCCGCCGGCCTTCGAGGGCGCTGGCCCGCTCGGTCTCGGCGGTGGCGTAGCGGCGCAGCAGGTCGGCGTGCTCGGTCCGGAGCCCGGCCAGTTCGGCGCGCTTGCCGCGGAGCTTGGTCTCCAGGCGGGCGCGGGCCTGGCGGGTCTCCTCCAGGTCCGTCTCGAGCTCGGCGAGGCGCTCGTCCGTCTTCCACTCCTCGCGGGCGCGGGCCGCGGTGAGCTGGGCGACCTGCTTGCCCGCCGACCGGTCCCAACGGCGCATCAGCACCGAGCCGACCACGGCCGCCACGGCGGCACCCGCGGCGAGGCCGCGTATGACGACCGTTTCGCCCACTGTCCAGGCTCCGGCCGCGCAGGCGACCGAGGTCGCGGCGACCAGCGAAGAGGGAAGAAGCCGGTGCAGGGATGTGGAATGGCGGTGGCGTCCTCGTGGCATGGCCAGAAACTTACCGTGCGTTGCGGCGAAAGTGTGACTCCGGCACCAAACCGTTCCCTTCATCTTACTTGTCCCCTACGCGTCTCCCGGTGGGCTCCTACTTCCGCAGCAGCCCCTTGTCCTTGAGGTACTGCGCGGCCACATCCGCCGGCTTGAGCCGCTCGGCGTCCACCTTCTTGTTGAGTTCGGTGAGGTCCTCCGTGGTCAGCACCTTGTTGAGTTTGCCGAGCGCTTCCACGACCTGCGGTGAACCGGCCTTCCGCGCATTCACCACCGGAAGCACGTTGTCGGAGTTCTGCAGTTTCTTGTCGTCCTTGAGCACGACAAGACCGAACTGTTCCAACGTGGCGTCCGTGGTCGTCGTGAGGACCATCTGGTCCTTGCCGTTCCTGACCGCCTGCTTGGCCTGGGTACTGCCGACCTCCAAGGGGTCTATGCCCGCGACGCGGATGCCGTAGGTCTTCTCCAGGCCCGGCTTGCAGAACGGCCGCTCGGTGCACTCGTCCCCTGCCGCGAGCTTGACCGACTCCTTCGACGCGCCGAGGTCCGAAAGCGTCTTGAGCTGGTGTTTCCCCGCGAACTCGGCCGACACGGCGAACGCGTTCTGGTCCACGGCGCGGCCGGCGTCCAGCACCTTGAGTCCCCGCGGTTCGGCGAGTTTCCGCAGCGCCTTCAGCGTGGTGTCCGAGTCCGCGGAGGCGACCTGCGGGGCGTCCTTCCCGTTCTGCTTCTTGTTCAGGAATTCCGCGAGCGTCGCCGCGTACTCCGGGACGACATCGATCTGTCCCTTCTCCAGCGCCGGTTCATACAGCTCACGCGTGTCCACCGTCTTGACCGAGGGGGAATATCCGGCGTCCTTCAACAGGCCCGCGTATATTTCCGCGAGCACCTTCGACTCGGTGAGCGAAGCGGATCCGATCACGAGCGATCCCCGGCCCGACGCACTGGATCCCCCGTCACCGCCCCCGGACTTCTCCAGGCTGTCCCCGCCGCACGCGGCCAGGCCCGCCGTCAGGGCGGCGACTCCCGCCGCCGCCAGCGCGGCGCGGGCGGTCCGCGCACGGCGCGGGGTGGTGCTGATCATGCGGCACTCCATCCATGTCGGCGGACGCCCGGCGCGGCCGTCACCCGGCGCACCCGGACGTCCCGTGTATGACGATGCAAATGTGACGTTGCGTACGTGACGTTGCGTCAGCTGACAGGCCGTCAGGCAGGCGGCACCGCCGAGCCACTTCCGGCTCAGGTGGCGCTCCCGGCGGTCGGAACGGTGTCGGCGGCGGGCGCGTCGGATATCCGGTCCGCCCCGGCGGCCCCACGCCGCCGCCGGCGCCCCAGGCGGCGTTCCAGCAACACGAACGCCCCTTCCACCAGCAGCGCGAGAGCGGCCACCAGCACGGCGCCGGCCACCACCTGGGGGGTGTCGGTGAGACGGAAGCCCGCCGTGATGATCCGCCCCAGACCGCCGCCGCCGACGATCGCGGCGATGGAGACCGTCGCCACCACCTGCACGGCCGCCGACCGCACTCCGGTCATCACCAGCGGCATCGCCAGCGGGAGTTCGACCCGGCCGATGATCTGCCGGCCCGACATCCCCATCCCCCGCGCGGCCTCCACCACGTCGCGGTCCACCTCGCGCATGCCCACATACGCGTTGGTCAGCAGCGGGGGTATCGCGAAGAGGACGAGGGCGATGACGGTGGGCCACGAGTCGTACGTACCCAGCGGGCCCAGGGTCAGCAGGACCAGTACCGCGAAAGTGGGCACGGCCCGGCCCGCGTTGGAGAGGTTGACGGCCAGGGCGCCGCCCCGGCCCGTGTGCCCCAGCACGATGGCGAGGGGCAGGGCGATGGCGCAGGAGATGGCCAGGCACACCACGGTGAGCTGGAGGTGCTCGGCGAGCCGGTGCCAGACCCCGTCCGGGCCTGACCAGTGCGATCCGGTGGCGAGCCACGTCCACGTCCTGGAGACGACGTCCATCAGGCCACCGCCTTCTTCCGCTCACCGCGCGCCACTCGCGCTCCCCCGGCTCCCCCTGTTGCGCCCGCTCCCCGCCGCGCCCGGGGCTTCCTCGTCCAGGGGGTCAGCAGCCGCTGGAGCCCCAGCAGCAGCAGGTCCGCCACGACGGCCAGCAGCACGCAGAGCACCGAGGCGGTCAGGACCTGGGCCTTGAAGACGCTGTGCAGCCCCTCGTAGATCAGATTGCCCAGCCCGCCGTAGCCGGTGAGCGCGCCGACGGTGGTCAGCGAGACCGTGGACACGGTGGCGATCCGGACCCCCGCCATCACCGCCGGCAGGGCGAGGGGCAGCTCCACCCCGAACAGCAGCCGTATCGGCCCGTACCCCATGCCGCGCGCCGCCTCGCGGGCCTCCTCCGGCACGGCGGCCAGCCCGGCGAGGATGTTCCGCACCAGGATCGTCAGCGAGTAGAGCACCAGACCGGTGATCACCACGGCCGCCGAGAGCCCGAAGACCGGCACCAGCAGCGAGAACATCGCCAGCGACGGCACCGTGTAGAGCACGGTCGTCAGCCCGAGCACCGGGCCCGCCACACCGCGCCAGCGGCGGGCCGCCAGCGCCAGCGGGAACGCGACGAGCAGCCCGATGCCGACGGACGCCAGCGTGATGCCGATGTGCTGCAGGGTCGCGTCCACGAGCTCGTGGCTCCGCGTCCGCACGTACTCGCCGCAGATCCAGTCGTTGTCGATCAGGCAATTGCCGCCCTGCCCCGCCATGCGCGCTCACCTCCCCCTTGGCCTTCACCGACGGTTACTGGCGACCCTAACGCCCACCACTGACAATCGCCTGTGGGCCGTCGCACAGCCAGGGCTCCGGCACGTCATGACAGGGGAAGATGTGGCAACAATGGGGGGCGTGATCCGATTCGAGCACGTCACCAAGCGCTACGCCGATGGCACGACCGCCGTGGACGACCTGTCCTTCGAAGTGGCGGAGGGCGAGCTGGTCACGCTCGTCGGGCCGTCCGGCTGCGGCAAGACCACCACGATGAAGATGGTCAACCGGCTGATCGAGCCGACCGAGGGCCGGATCCTGCTGGACGGCGAGGACATCGCGGAGACCGACCCGGTCGCCCTGCGCCGGCGCATCGGTTATGTCATCCAGCAGGTCGGGCTGTTCCCGCACAAGACGGTGCTCGACAACACCGCGACCGTGCCGTACCTGCTCGGCTGGCAGCGGAAGAAGGCGCGCGACCGCGCCGCCGAGCTGCTGGAGCTCGTCGGCCTCGACCCCGCCGTGCACGGCGGCCGCTACCCCGACCAGCTCTCCGGCGGCCAGCGGCAGCGCGTCGGCGTCGCCCGCGCCCTCGCCGCCGACCCGCCCGTCCTCCTGATGGACGAGCCGTTCGGCGCCGTCGACCCGGTCGTCCGCGAACGGCTGCAGAACGAATTCCTGCGACTTCAGTCACAGGTGCGCAAGACCGTGCTCTTCGTCACCCATGACATCGAGGAGGCCGTCCGGCTGGGGGACCGCATCGCGGTCTACGGCCACGGCCGCGTCGAGCAGCTCGACGCGCCCTCGGTGGTGCTCGGCGCCCCCGCCACGCCCTACGTCGCCGACTTCGTCGGTGCCGACCGCGGCCTGAAGCGGCTCTCCGTCACCCCGATGGAACGCGGCGACCTGGAGCAGCCTCCCGTCGTCCACCTGGACGACCCGGTGGAGGCCGCCCTCGGCGTTCTCGCCGGCCAGAACGCCGACTGGGCCGTCGTCCTCGACGACGGGGAGAAGCTGCACGGCTGGGTGGCCGCGGACGCGATCGTCCGCGCGAACGGCGGCACCGTGCGGGACCACGCCCGGCGCATGGAAGCCTGGCTGCCCCTGGGGGCGTCGTTGAAGCAGGCGTTCAGCACGATGCTCCAGCACGACGCCGGATGGATCGCGGTGCTCGACGGCGACCGCGGGGACCACTTCCTCGGCGTCCTCACCCCGACGAGCCTGCACGGGGCCCTGCGCCGCTCGGTCGGGGACGACGCGCGGCGGACCGACCGGACGGAGCCGTCCGGTGGGGGCCTGCGGACGCCCTCACCGAGCTGAGCGCGCGGGGCGGCGCGCCCCGAGGAGCCTAGGCGGGCTTCCCCTCGCCCGGCCCCTCGTCGTCGTCCTCCGGCAGCTTGCAGACCCGCTCCATGAAGAACGCCGCGGCCACCACACAGGCCCCGGCCAGCACCGAGGCCCCGGCGTAGATCGTCTGCTCCCGCCGGGCGTCCGTCTCCATGCCGTCCAGCAGCAGGAAGACCCCCACCCCGCCGTACGCGCCGGACACCAGCGCCGCCACCAGGGCGCTGGCCTGGCCGAACACCACGGCCCTGGCCGCCAGCAGCGGGTCGACGCCCTTGGCGCCGGGCCGCCGCTCGCGCTGGGCTCGCAGCCGGGCGCGGAGCGAGACGGCCGTCGCGAAGAGGACGACGGCGATCACGGCCAGCACGATCGGCGCCGCGACCGGCACGCTCGGCAGCGTGCCGAAGGCGTCCCAGAGCCGGGCACCCGCCCAGGACAGCACTCCGGCCGCGGCGAACAGGCCGAGCAGCACCCCGATCCGAAGTTGCTTCACCGAGCCGTCAGCCCCTTGTCGTCGTCATACATCACCAGCCGTACACATGGGCGCCCGTGCCGCCACTCGCCCAACGGCTACTCGGGCAGCCGGAGTTCCAGGTCGACCCGCGGCCGTACGCCCTCGCGGGCCAGCCCGGCCAGCAGGTCGGCGACCGGCCCGCGTCCCGGAACAACAGCATCCGGATCCACGTCGTACCACGGAACGAGCACGAAGGCACGCTCGTGGGCGCGCGGGTGCGGAAGCGTCAGCAGCGGATCGTCGGAGATCACGTCCTGGTAGGTGACGATGTCCACGTCGATGGTCCGCGGCCCCCAGCGCTCGTCGCGGACGCGCTCGAACGCCTCCTCGATGGCGTGCCCGCGCTCCAGCAGCGAGGCCGGCGGGAGCGTGGTCTTCACCAGCACCACCGCGTTGAAGTAGGCCGGCTGGGAGCCGGGCTCGACGCCCCAGGGCTCGGTCTCGTAGACCGGGGAGACAGCCTTCACCCGCAGGCCGGGTGTGTCCTCCAGGGCGTCGACGGCGCCCTGCAGCGTCTCCAGGCGGTTGCCCAGGTTGCTGCCGAGCGACAGGACGGCCCACTGCGGATTGCTCAGGGTCACATCGGCGGCGTCCACCTGCTCCACCACGGAGGCGGGCACCGGCTGCACGGTCGGGTCGCTGCTGCTCATACTCGGCTCCGGGTGATCGTTACGGTCACGTCGTCGAAGGGCACGGTGATCGGGGCGTCCGGCTTGTGCACGACCACCTCGACCTCCCGTACCGGGTCGTGCTTCAGGCACTGCTCGGCGATCCGCTCGGCGAGGGTCTCGATCAGGTCGACCGGCTCGCCCTGCACGATGCCGACGACCTCCTCGGCCACGATGCCGTAGTGGACGGTCTTCGTGAGGTCGTCGCCGGCCGCGGCGGGCCGGGTGTCCAGGCTCAGCACGAGATCGACGACGAAGGTCTGGCCTTCCTCGCGTTCTCGGGGGAAGACCCCATGGTGCCCGCGAGCCTTCAAGCCGCGCAGCGCGACACGGTCCACACGAATCACTCCTGCTGGTCGTCGGTGACGGGTACCGCCCGTGCCCTCGCGGCCACGGGGGAGGGACGTCCGGCGGCGGCCGGGGCGTCACCCGTCCCCGGCCTTCGACCGGGATACCCAACGTCGAATCTACCTGCGAGCACCGACAGCGCCCGGGCGCGGGTGCCCCGGCCCGGGAACGGCCGTGACGCTGGTCACCGGCGTCCGCCGCGTTCCCCGGCCGGCGTATGAGCACCCATACCCGCCGGGGAAGCAGCTCGAACGAGTGGTCACGGATCCATCACACTGACGCGCGAGGAAGACGGGCCCGGCCCGTCCCCACCGGGAATCACGCGGAAGTACGCCCGGGAGGACGCCTGGGAAGACGTCCGGCAAGGCACCCGCAAAGCACCCCGAAATGGCCCCGAATGGGCCGCCGAAGAGCCCGTCAGCCCAGCGGCCCGACCGGCCCCGGGCCCCCGTCCAGGTCCTCCGGACCCTCCTCGCGCTCCCCGTACTCCTCGTCCTCCCGGCCCGCCAGCACCGGCGACCCGTGGTGCGACCACACCTTCCACTCCGACCCCACCCGCCGGAACACATTGGTCGCCACGACCAGTTGGCCCACCAGCGGCCCCAGCTCGCCCTCGGATTCCGCGGGCGCCCCGCTGAGGATGTTCTCGGTACAGGTGACCAGGGCCGTGTCACCGGCCACCGCCACCTCGACGTCGGTCAGGAAGAACTGGATGTAGTCGGTGCTCGCCATGATCAGCGCGTACGAGCGGAGCACCTCGCCCCGGCCGCGCAGCACCGGCCAGCCTGGATGCACACAGGAAACCTCGGTACCGGGGTCGTCCAGCCACATCCGCCGCATGGCCTCGGTGTCGCCGCGCTCCACCGCCTCGTACAGGGCCGTGTTGGCGAGCTCGACCCGCTCGGCGTCCGTGCGCGCCGAGCTCACACCGCCCCCTCGGGGGCTTCGGAGCGCGCGGCGTCCACGGCGCTCACCACGCGCACGGCGTCCGCGCTCGCGCCCACCTCGTGCACGCGCACCGCCCACGCGCCCTCGCGCGCCGCCAGTACCGAGACCGCGGCGGTCGCCGCGTCCCGTTCCCGGGCCGGCGGCGGGGCGCCGTCCGGGCCCGCCAGCACCCGGCCCAGGAAGCGCTTGCGGGACGCCGCGACCAGCAGCGGCAATCCCAGCTCCGCCCGCAGCCGGTCCAGCCGGGCGACCAGGGCCAGGTCGTGCCCGGCGTTCTTGGCGAAGCCCAGACCGGGGTCGACCACCAGCCGCTCCGGTTCGATCCCGGCCGCCACGACCGCGTCCACCCGCCGCCGCAGCTCGTCGACCACCTCGCCGACCACGTCGCCGTAGACCGCCCGGCTGTTCATGTCCTCGCTGAAGCCCCGCCAGTGCATGACCACGAACGGCACCCGGGCCTGCGCCGCCATCGGGACCATCGCCGGATCGGCGAGCCCGCCGCTCACATCGTTGACCAGCCCGGCGCCGGCCTCCAGGGCCGCCTCCGCGACCGAGGCCCGCATCGTGTCGACCGAGACCACGACGCCCTCCCCGGCCAGCTCCCGGACGACCGGGACCACCCGGCGCCGCTCCTCGGCCTCGTCCACCCGCAGCGCTCCCGGCCGGGTGGACTCGCCGCCGACGTCGACCAGGTCGGCACCGCCGGCGACGAGGTCCAGGCCCCGCTTGACCGCCTCGGCGGTGTCGAACCAGCGGCCGCCGTCGGAGAACGAGTCGGGCGTCACATTGACCACGCCCATCACCGCACAGCGGTCCCACCGCGGCAGACCGACGGGCCCGATACGAGCGTGCAAGGTACTCATGCCCACCAGCGTAGGCCGTGGGTCCCAGGCGGCGACGACCGGCCGACACGGCGAGAGCCCTCCCCGGAAGCGGTTCCGGGAAGGGCTCTCACAGGGGCCCGCGGGCGCGGCTCACGCGGCGCGCGTGACCTCCGCCTGCTCCACCGACGCGTCCTCGTCGAAGCTCGGCTTTGGCGGCGCCGGGCGGCGGCGCAGCAGCCGCGGCAGCTCCAGGAAGCCCTCCGCCTGCATCATCGCGAAGCCGATGCGGGGCAGGTCGCGGCTGTTCGGGAAGACGATGAAGCGGGGCTCCCAGCGCGGCCGGAACTTCTCGTTGAACTTGTACAGCGACTCGATCTGGAACCAGCGCGACAGGAAGATCAGCACTCCGCGCTGGATCCGGACCACCGGTCCGGCGCCCAGCTTGCTCCCGCGCTCCAGGGCGGAGCGGAAGAACGCGAAGTTCAGCGACAGGCGCTTGATCTTCAGCTCGGGCGCGGCCTGGAGGAACGCGACGATCAGCAGCTCGTTCATGCCCGGGTCGGCGCTGCGGTCGCGGCGCATCAGCTCCAGGGAGCTGCCGTCCTTGCCCCACGGCACATAGTGCTGCATGGCGCGCAGGTCGCCGAAGGGGGCGGTCTCGCCCTCCTCGACATCCTTGTGGGCGGTGGCGATGATGGCGTCCAGGTCCTTCGGGTCGCCGATCCGGCCGAGCGCCATGGAGAAGCCGCGCTCCTCCTCGGTGTCGCGCCAGGCGTTGGCGGCCTGCTGGACGACCGCGAGCTCCTCGGGGCTCAGGTCGCCGACGCGGCGGACCTTGGTGCTGTAGCCGTTGCGCTCGATCCGCTTGACCATCTGGCGGACGTTGCGCATGGCCCGGCCGCTGAGGCTGAAGTCGGCGACCTCGACGATGGCCTCGTCGCCCATCTCCAGCGCGTCCAGACCCGTCTCACGGGTCCAGACCTCGCCGCCGGTCTCGCTGCACCCGTTGACGGCGGGGGTCCAGGAGTGGCGCTTGGCCAGCTCCATGAACTGCTCGATCGCGCCCGGCCACGCCTCGACGTCGCCGATCGGGTCGCCGCTGGCGAGCATGACGCCGGAGACCACGCGGTAGGAGACGGCGGCCTTGCCGGACGGGGAGAAGACGACGCTCTTGTCGCGGCGGAGCGCGAAGTGGCCCAGCGAGTCGCGGTCACCGTGCTTGGCCAGCAGCTCGCGCAGCCGGTCCTCGTCCTCCTCGGTGAGGACGGCCGCCGGGTACTCCGGCCGGAAGGCCAGGAACGCGGTGGTGGCGACGGTCAGCAGGCCGAGGGCGCCGAGCGAGTAGCCGACGACGTAGTCCACACCGCCGGTGTAGCGGACCGAGCCCTCGAAGCCGAACAGACCCCACAGGACGTGCTCGATCTGCTCCAGCACCGGCGGGTCGCCGACCATCTGGTCGGGATGCGAGCCGACGATCACCCAGCCGAGGGCGAAGCTGGCGCCACCCATCAGGATGAAGTTGGCCAGCGCCTTCCAGCGGCTGCGCGGGTCGGGCAGCGCGGTGAACGCATTCCTGTGCCGCACCAGGTAGGCGAAGAGGAGCAGCGAGAAGACCGCACCCACGATGGAGTGCCGGTAGATCAGGTGCGCGGCGGCACCCACCGGCAGCACGACGACCGCGGCCCACCAGGCACGCGACTTCGCGCGCTTGAGGCCGTGGGCGAGCAGCAGCAGCAGGATGCCGACGACGATCGACGCGGCGGCGGCCAACTGGGTGACGGCACCCGGCAGCACCTCTGCCAAAGTATGGATCTTGCTGAAGCGGAAGCGCGGGACGACGCCGGCGACGATGTCCATCAGACCGATGACCGCCGCGACCGTGCCTACGACGGCCGGAACGCGCTCCGGCCGAGGCCCCTTGGCCATCCGGGCAAGCACCGACAGCCACTTCGGACCCGAAGGAACCCCATCGGACTTTTTGCCATCTTCCCTGACAGACATCTCTTCCCGTCGTCCATGTCGAGTGGGCATACGGCATCTGGCCGTACCGCTCCGGACAATGTGCGCCCTGTAGGACGACGGTTCAGGGGCTGAGGTTCCGCCGGCGGCGGGCCCGGATAGAAGTAACCATTCCGCGACTCGTTGCCGGGTCGCTCGGCAGAAAGCACCTCATGGGTCTCACCAGCAAGACAGTTCTGCTGTTGGCCGCCGTGCTGGCGGTAGTGCTCTTCGCGTGTACCGTCTGGCTCTGGCCGCGGCTCGGCAAGAAGAGCGTGGGTTCCATCCTGGGCCGCGTCGGCATGCTGCTCGTCACCCAGCTGTCCCTGTTCGCCGCCATCGGCCTTTACGCGAACTACTCGTTCGGCTTCTACGCCTCGTGGGCCGACCTCTTCGGCCAGGAGCAGGACAAGGGCGTGGTGGTGGACCACAGCTCCGGCGCCCACCGGGTCCAGGTGATCGGCACCCAGCAGGTGAACGTGCCCCGGGCCTCCGTCCCCCGGGTGGCCGGCCGGATCGAGCAGGTGAACATCCAGGGGCCCGAGTCGCGGATCGCCAGCCCGGCCTTCGTGTACCTGCCGCCGGAGTACTTCCAGCCCGAGTTCGCCAAGCGCACCTTTCCGGCCTCCGTCGTGCTGACCGGCTACCCGGGCACCGCCGAGGCGCTGATCAAGGGCCTGCACTACCCGCAGACGGCGCACAAGCTGGCCAAAGAGAAGAAGATGCAGCCCACCATCCTGGTGATGATGCGGCCGACCGTCGCCCCGCCCCGGGACACGGAGTGCATGGACATACCCAACGGCCCCAAGACCGAGACCTTCTTCACCAAGGACCTGCGCAAGGCCATGGCGCAGCAGTACCGGATCGGCACCAAGGCCGCCAACTGGGGCATGATCGGCGACTCGACCGGCGGCTACTGCGCGCTGAAGCTCGCCATGCGCCACCCGGAGGCGTACGGCGCCGCCGCCGCGCTGTCCGGCTACTACAAGGCCCCGCAGGACCCCACCACCGGTTCCCTCTTCGGCGGCAGCAAGAAGCTGGAGGACGAGAACAACCTGATCTGGCGGCTGAAGCACAAGCCGCTGCCCAAGATCTCGATGCTGGTCACCAGCAGCAAGCAGGGCGAGCACAACTACAAGGACACGATGAAGTTCATCGACCTCGCCGCCAAGCACCCCACCCGGGTCTCCTCGATGATCCTGGAGAGCGGCGGTCACAACTTCAACACCTGGCGCCGCGAAATCCCCGGCACCCTCCAGTGGATGGGCAGCCGCCTCAGCGCCTGACGCCCTCCCGACCCCCGGCCGGGCCGCCCGCAGCGCAGCGGGCGGCCTTCGTGTTTCCCGGGGACCGCGCCGGCTCAGCGGGCCGACACGATGAGGCTCATCGCCTCCGCGCGGGACGCCGCGTCCCGCAGCTGGCCCCGCACCGCGGACGTGATCGTCTTCGCGCCGGGCTTCCGGATCCCCCGCATCGACATGCACATGTGCTCGCACTCGATCACCACGATGACGCCCCGCGCCTCCAGGATCTCCACCAGGGAGTCCGCGATCTGCGTGGTGAGCCGCTCCTGCACCTGCGGGCGGCGGGCGTAGACGTCCACCAGCCGGGCCAGCTTCGACAGGCCGGTGATCTTGCCGCTGGTCGCGGGGATGTAGCCGATGTGCGCCACGCCGTGGAACGGGACGAGGTGGTGCTCGCAGGTGCTGTAGACCTCGATGTCCCGGACCAGCACCATCTCGTCGTGGCCCAGGTCGAAGGTCGTGGTCAGCACGTCGGCCGGCTCCTGCCGCAGGCCGGCGAATATCTCCTTGTAGGCGCGCGCCACGCGGGCGGGGGTCTCCCGCAGGCCCTCACGGTCCGGGTCCTCGCCGACGGCGATCAGCAGTTCGCGGACGGCCTGCTCGGCCCGCTTCTCGTCGAACGGCCCGATGGCTCGCTCGCCGTCCAGGGTCACCGGATCGATCATGTTGCCTCGTTCTCTCGTGCGTACGCGCCGTTCGGCGGCCCTCCCCGGCCACTCGGCCGTTCACCCGGCCGGAGGAGCGCGCACAAAGCGCGATGCCGCGCCCCCAGGCTAGAACCTGGGAGACGCGGCATCCATTCCGGGCCCTGGGGCGCGGATCACTCCGGGCGGATGTCCTCCGGCAGATCCACCGAGTCGACGCCGGTGGCACCGGTGGCGCCGTTGCTGCTCGGGGCGAGCTCCTTGGGGGAGAGCACCGGCGGGCGGCTGGACGGCGTACGGCGCGAGGAGCCGGTCCACGCCGGGCGGGCCGGGCGCTTCACGACGTGCTTGAAGATCTCGGCGATCTCCTCCTTGTTCAGCGTCTCCTTCTCCAGGAGGGCCAGAACGAGGTTGTCGAGGATGTCGCGGTTCTCGACCAGGATCTCCCACGCCTCGTTGTGCGCGGTCTCGATCAGCTTCTTGACCTCTTCGTCGACCAGCGCGGCGACCTCTTCCGAGTAGTCGCGCTGGTGCGACATCTCGCGGCCCAGGAAGGGCTCGGAGTTGTCGGAGCCGAACTTGATCGCGCCGAGCCGCTCGGTCATGCCGTACTGGGTGACCATCGCGCGGGCCGTGGCGGTGGCCTTCTCGATGTCGTTCGCGGCGCCCGTGGTCGGGTCGTGGAAGACCAGCTCCTCGGCCGCGCGGCCGCCCAGCATGTAGGCCAGCTGGTCGAGCATCTCGTTGCGGGTGGTCGAGTACTTGTCCTCGTCCGGCAGCACCATGGTGTAGCCGAGCGCGCGGCCCCGGGACAGGATGGTGATCTTGTGCACCGGGTCGGAGTTGGGCGAAGCCGCCGCGACCAGGGCGTGACCGCCCTCGTGGTACGCGGTGATCTTCTTCTCCTTGTCGCTCATGATCCGGGTCCGCTTCTGCGGTCCGGCCACGACGCGGTCGATCGCCTCGTCCAGCATGTGGTTGTCGATCAGCTTCATGTCGCTGCGGGCCGTCAGCAGGGCGGCCTCGTTCAGCACGTTGGAGAGATCGGCACCGGTGAAGCCGGGGGTACGGCGGGCGACGGCCGCGAGGTCGACGTCCGGGGCGACCGGCTTGCCCTTCTGGTGGACCTTGAGGATCTCCAGACGGCCCTGCATGTCGGGACGGTCGACGGCGATCTGCCGGTCGAAGCGGCCCGGGCGCAGCAGCGCGGGGTCGAGGATGTCGGGCCGGTTGGTGGCCGCGATCAGGATGACGCCGCCCTTGACGTCGAAGCCGTCCATCTCGACGAGCAGCTGGTTGAGCGTCTGCTCGCGCTCGTCGTGACCGCCGCCGAGGCCCGCGCCGCGGTGCCGGCCGACGGCGTCGATCTCGTCGACGAAGACGATGGCCGGGGCGTTGGCCTTGGCCTGCTCGAACAGGTCGCGGACCCGGGAGGCACCCACGCCGACGAACATCTCGACGAAGTCGGAGCCGGAGATCGAGTAGAACGGCACGCCGGCCTCGCCGGCGACGGCGCGCGCCAGGAGCGTCTTGCCGGTGCCGGGCGGGCCGTAGAGCAGCACACCCTTGGGGATCTTGGCGCCGACGGCCTGGAACTTGGCGGGCTCCTGCAGGAACTCCTTGATCTCGTGGAGCTCTTCGACGGCCTCGTCGGACCCGGCCACGTCGGCGAAGGTCGTCTTCGGGGTGTCCTTGGTGATCAGCTTGGCCTTGGACTTCCCGAAGTTCATCACCCGGGAGCCGCCGCCCTGCATCTGATTCATCAGGAACAGGAAGACAACGACGATGAGGACGAAGGGCAGCAGGGACAGCAGCACCCCGATGAAGGGGTTCTGCTTGGACGTCGCCACGTTGTAGCCCTCGGGCAGGACGTCCTTGTCCTTCTGGTCGACGGCCTTCTGGAGCATCGCGGACAGCTGGACGCCCTGGTCACCGATGTAGTTCGCCTGGACCTTGCTGCTGCCCTTGATCTTCTGGCCGCTCTTGAGCTCGACCTTGATCTTGTTTTCGTCGCCCGTGGTCAGCTCGGCCGATTTCACCCTGTTGTCGCGGATGGCCGCGACAACCTGACTGGTGTCCACCGACTTGTAGCCGCCGGACGAGCCGACGACCTGCATCAACACGACCACGGCGAGGACGGCCAGCACGATCCACATGACCGGCCCACGGAAGTAGCGCTTCACGTCCATCCATACGGGGCGCGAGCGCCCCGTCCCTCCTGCCACAGTGAGGCACGGTGCCCCTCGATCGGGGTGCCTGTGCGTACGGTGTTCTGCTCGACCTTGCAGTGCTTGCTTGCGGTGCTTGCTAAAGAATGCTTGAAAAGACTGACCTTCGGACGGTACCCCAGCATTGTCACCCGACGCCGCCGCAGACGGTCAACAAATCCGTCTTCCCCTCCTCCAACGGCGGAAAACCGTGAGGGGTTCCCGGTGGCCCGGCAATCGCCGGGCCCTTCGGGGGGAATGCCGTCCGCCCTGGTCGGGGGTGGTCAGCCGCCGTAGACGTGCGGCGCGAGGGTTCCCACGAAGGGGAGGTTGCGGTACTTCTCCGCGAAGTCGAGACCGTAACCGACGACGAACTCGTTCGGGATGTCGAAGCCGACCCACTTCACGTCGATGGCGACCTTGGCCGCCTCCGGCTTGCGCAGCAGGGTGACGACGTTGAGGGACGCCGGCTCGCGGGAGCCGAGGTTCGACAGCAGCCAGGACAGCGTCAGACCGGAGTCGATGATGTCCTCGACGATCAGGACGTGCTTGCCCTTGATGTCGGTGTCGAGGTCCTTGAGGATCCGGACCACGCCGGAGGACTGGGTGCCCGCGCCGTAGGACGACACGGCCATCCAGTCCATGGTGACGGGGTTGGACAGCGCGCGCGCCAGGTCCGCCATCACCATCACGGCGCCCTTGAGGACACCGACGATGAGCAGGTCCTTGCCCGCGTACTCCGCGTCGATCTTCGCGGCCAGCTCGGCCAGCTTCGCGTCGATCTCTTCCTTGGTGATGAGCACCGACTTGAGGTCGGTGCCCATGTCCTTCTCGTCCACCCGCGCCACTCTCGTTCGATTGGGGCTCATCCGGCCGTCCGGGCGCCTGCCGCCCGGCCAGGGTCCGGCCGGGCCTGCCCGCGGTCACTCACGGTCGTTCGATTCAGCCCTGCCGAAGGACCAGTCTGCCACCATGCCGGTGGACCGCGACGCGCCCGGGGAGGTTGATGGCCCGCTGGCCGCGCCAGCCGGTGATCAGCCGGTCGACCTCCTCGATGTGCCGGGCGAACAGCGAACCGGCCGGGGAACCGGCCTCGATGGCCGCCCGGCGCAGCACCCGGCGGCGGACGGCGGGGGCAGCGCGTAGAGCTTGGCGACCTCCAGTGCGCCCGTGTCGTCCCGCACGGACGGCTCCACGGCGAC
Source organism: Streptomyces sp. CA-181903 (assembly GCF_050937075.1). Classification (NCBI taxonomy): domain Bacteria; kingdom Bacillati; phylum Actinomycetota; class Actinomycetes; order Kitasatosporales; family Streptomycetaceae; genus Streptomyces; species Streptomyces sp. CA-181903. The sequence goes on along the minus strand of NZ_JBNJLY010000001.1, from coordinate 4,189,450 downwards.
GGCCCAGGAGTCGAGGGCGTCCGCGTCGTCCCGGGACAGCTGGGCGGTCCGGGCCAGCGCCTCGACGACGCCCTTGCCCAGCGCCTTCTCCAGCACCGGCAGGGCCTCGTGGCGGACCCGGGAGCGGGTGTAGGCCGGGTCGGCGTTGTGCGGGTCCTCCCAGACCGGCAGCGACTGCACCATGCACGCCTTGCGCGCGGTCTGCCGGTCGAGACCCAGGAACGGCCTGCGGTAGCGGCCCCCGACGCCGGAGGCCACGGCCATCCCGGACAGCGAACGGGTGCCGGAGCCGCGGGCCAGCCCCAGGAGGACGGTCTCGGCCTGGTCGTCGCGGGTGTGGCCGAGGAGCACGGCGGCGGCGCCGTGCCGTTCGGCGGCGTCGTCGAGGGCGGCGTAGCGGGCGTCGCGGGCGGCGGCCTCGGGACCGCCCTCCCGGCCGACGGTCACGGGGAGCGCCTCGACGGGGTCGAGGCCGAGGGCGAGGAGGCGGCTCACCACCTCGGCGGCGCGGAGGTCGGAACCCTCCTGGAGGCCGTGGTCGACGGTGACGCCGCCGGCGCGGAGGCCGAGCCGGGGGCCTCGAAGGCGAGGGCGGAGGCGAGCGCCATGGAGTCGGCGCCGCCTGAGCAGGCGGCCAGGACGAGCGGGGGCCTGGAGCCGCCGGGGGCGCTTCCGGTTGCGGTTTCGGACGGAGCGAGGGTGAGGACGTCGTGGAGAACGCGGCGGACCGCCAGGCGTATCGCCGCGACCGCGGGGTGTGGACCCATGTCCGAGTGTCCAATCGTTCCAACGAGGAGCTGACGGGAAGGGGTTGTGGGGACGTGCGGGCTGCATCGTCACGCTGTGTGCGTAGATGGTGACAGAGATGAGCCTTTACCCGAGCATCGCACGCCCACCCCTGGCACACGGTCCCTCGGACGGGTGATAACGGGAGCGTTCGTCCGTCAGGGGCGTGCCCGCGTCACCCGTCGGCCCGGCTGTGCACCCGCGCGACCCAGTCCGCGGGTTTGGCGATCTCGGCCTTGGTCGGCAGGGTGTTCGGCGAGGTCCAGACCCTGTTGAAGCCCTCCATGCCGACCTGGTCCACCACCGCCCGGACGAACCGCTCGCCATCACGGTACTGCCGCAGCTTGGCGTCCAGACCCAGCAGCTTGCGCAGCGCCTGGTCCAGCCGGCCCGCGCCGCTGGCCCGCCGCTGCTGGAACTTCTCACGGATCTCCGTCACCGACGGCACGACCCGCGGGCCCACCCCGTCCATGACGTAGTCCGCGTGCCCCTCCAGCAGGGACATCACCGCCGTCAGCCGCCCCAGCACCTCCCGCTGGGCGGGGGTCTGCACCAGCTCGACGATGCTGCGCCCGCCCCGCTCCCCGTCGTCCTCCGGGGGACGCCCGCCGGCCAGCGCCTGGAGGGCCTCGCGGAGCCGCTCCAGCAGGGTGGCCGGGTCGATGTCGGTCTCGGCGAGGAACGCCTGGACCTCGCCCTCGATGTGGTCGCGCAGCCACGGCACACCCGTGAACTGGGTGCGGTGCGTCTCCTCGTGCAGGCACACCCACAGCCGGAAGTCGTGCGGGTCGACCTCCAGTTCGCGCTCCACGTGCACGATGTTCGGCGCCACCAGCAGCAGCCGGCCGCCGCCGGCCCCGCCCGGCAGGTCCCGGGTGGACGGCGCGAACGTCTCGTACTGGCCCAGCACCCGCGAGGCCAGGAACGACAGCAGCATGCCCAGCTCCACGCCGGTCACCTTGCCGCCGACCGCGCCCAGCACCGCGCCGCCCGGCAGGCCGCCCCGGCGCTTCTCCATCTTCTCCAGCAGCGGCCCGAGCACCGCCCGGAACCCGGCGACGTTCGCCCGGATCCAGCCCGCCCGGTCCACCACCAGCACCGGGGTGTCCGCTTCGGCGCCCGAGGGCGTCATCCCGGTGAACTCCCGGACGTGCTCCTCCGACGCCTTGGCGTGCCGCCGCAACTCCGCGACCACCGCGCGGGCCTCGTCCCGGCTCACCTCCGGCCCCGGCCGCACGAGCCGCGTCGCGGTCGCCACCGCGAGCTTCCAGTCGACCATCTCCGCACCACCGATGCTCGTCATGGGTTCACGGTACGTGGTGCGGCGCGGTTGCGGAGGGGGGCGGAGGCCCCGGTCCCACCCCTTCACCGCTTCCCGGGGCTGCGTCCCAGACCCCGCTCGTCGCGGCTCCGCCGCTCGTCCTCAGACGCCGGACGGGCTGGATACCGCGCCCGGGCACGCACTTCAGCCCGTCCGGCGTTTGAGGACAACCGCGCGGAGCGCGGTTCGGGGGTGCGGGGGCGCAGCCCCTGCAAGAAACGGGAAGGGGCGGGTCCGGGGCACCCTCAACGCGCGGCGGCCACAGCCGCCGCCAGCGCGTCCAACGCCCGCTGCGCCCCCTCCGAATCCGATGTCGCGTCTGCAAGAAAGGCGAACGTCAGCAAACGCCCACCTCCAGCGACCGCCGTCCCGGCCAACGCGTTCACCCCGGACAAAGTCCCTGTCTTGGCCCGCACCACGCCCCGTCCCCCGACCACCCGCTCCCGCAACGTCCCGCTGAACCCCGCCACCGGCAACCCCGTGAGCACCGCCCGCAACTCAGGCGCCCCCCGGTCGCCCGCACGGGCCAGCAGCCGGGCCAGCAGGTCGGCGGAGACCCGGTCGGCCCGGTCCAGGCCGCTGCCGTCGGCGAAGCGGCAGCCCGCCGTCGGCAGGCCGAGCCGCGCCAGCCGGGCGGCCACCGCCCGCCCCGCGCCCTCGAAGCTCGCCGGCTGCCCGTCGGCGAGCGCGGTCTGCCGGGCCAGCGCCTCGGCGATGTCGTTGTCGCTGTGGGTCAGGGCCCGCTCGACGAGGTCGGAGAGCGGGGCGGAGGAGACGGCGGCCAGCCGGCGGGCGCCGGCGGGCGAGCGGCCCTCGGCGGGCTCGCCCTCGACGCGTACCCCCCGCTCCCCCAGCAGGGCGGCGAACTTCCGTGCGGCGTCCCCGGCGGGGTCGTCCGTACGCTCCGCGGGGCCGTGGTCGCTGTCGTCCAGCCGGCCCTCGTCCACCATGAGGGCGCTGACCGGCGCGAGGTTCTCGTTGGCGCCGATCGGGTGCGGTACGGGCCCGGTGTAGCGGGAGACGTCGTACCGGAGCGCCGTGTGGCCGGTGCCGAGCGCCTTCAGCGCGCGGGCGGTGGCGTCGGCCAGGGCCGGGAGGCCGGTGGGCTCACGGCCGGGAGGGGAGGGGCGGGCGGTGAGGGTGGGGTCGCCGCCGCCGACGAGCACGATCCCGTCGGTCCCGAGCGTCACCGTGGTCTCGATGCGGTGGTCCGCGCCGAGCGCGGAGAGCGCCGCGGCGGAAGTGGCGAGTTTGACGGTGGAGGCGGGAGTGACCGGTGCGGCCTCGTTCGCTCCGAACAGCCGCTCTCCGGTGGCCGCGTCGACGACGGAGGCCGCGACGCGGGGGCCCAGCGCGGCGTCGGCGAGCAGCGGCTCCAGCGCGGTGGCGAGACCGGCCGCGGCGGGCGCCCCGCCGGACCCGCCTGTCCCAAAGGCTCTGCCGGGCTCCTCCGGCACCCCCGCGAGCACCGGCCCGGCCCGCGAAGCCCCGTAGGGCGCGCCCCGGGCGTACGCCCCCCGGTCGGCGGCTGCGGCGCGTACCCGTTCGGCCGTACGCTGTCCGCCGTCCCAGGGCCCGGCGGCGGCCACCGCCCCGGCCGCGGCGAGCAGTCCCACCGCGGTCGAGGCGGCGACGAACCGCCCGGTACCGGACCGCGGCGGCAAGGCGGCAGGCCACCAGCGGGCCTGCCGACGGACGCTCCCGGGCATGACGGACCAGCCCCTTTCGCCACCACACACCTGCGTAGGGGACACTTAATCACCAGACGTATGTGTTGATCATGAAGGAGCCACTCGTGGAGTTCGACGTCACCATCGAGATTCCGAAGGGTTCGCGGAACAAGTACGAGGTGGACCACGAGACCGGTCGCATCCGTCTGGACCGCCGTCTCTTCACCTCCACCAGCTACCCCGCCGACTACGGCTTCGTCGAGAACACCCTCGGCGAGGACGGCGACCCGCTGGACGCCCTTGTCATCCTGGACGAGCCCACCTTCCCGGGCTGCCTCATCACCTGCCGCGCCATCGGCATGTTCCGCATGACGGACGAGGCGGGCGGCGACGACAAGCTGCTCTGCGTCCCGGCCAACGACCCGCGCGTCGAGCACCTGCGCGACATCCACCACGTGTCGGAGTTCGACCGCCTGGAGATCCAGCACTTCTTCGAGGTCTACAAGGACCTGGAGCCGGGCAAGTCGGTCGAGGGCGCCGAGTGGGTCGGCCGCGCGGAGGCCGAGGCCGAGATCGAGGCGTCCTACAAGCGCCTGGAGGCCGCGGGCGGCTCCCACCACTGATCCGTGGCGGTCTGACGCGCCGGAAGCGCTGATCGCGCCGGTACGGAACGCGCGGCTCCCGAGGACCTGGAAGGGTCCCTCGGAGGCCGCGCGTCCGCGTTTTCGGGGCGCCCCCGGCGGTCAGAAGCCGCGCGTCCGCTTCGCCGCGCGCCGCGACGCCGCCGCGCCCGGCACCACCAGGAACATCCGGGCCATCTCCGACCCCAGGTTCACCCCGATGGCGATGGCCAGGGCCAGGGCGGCCGCCTTGGTGAGGCTGGCCATGCCGGTGTCCAGCTTGTTCTGGGCGAAGTTGAGCAGCGCGAAGTAGACCGCGCTACCGGGCAGCAGCGGCCCGATCGCCGCCGTGACGTACGGCAGCGCCGACGTGTACTGGTAGCGCGAGAGCAGTTGGCCGAAGAGGCCCACCAGCCCGGCGGCGATGGCCGTGGCGGGCACCGGGTCGAGGCCGCCGGCGTCCGCCAGCGCCCCGTAGACCACCCAGGCGACGCCGCCGTTGAGCGTCGCGTACAGCACGGTGTGACGTTCCTGCTGGAGCAGGACGGCGAACGAGAAGGCCAGCAGCATCGCCGCGATGATCTGTACGACGGGCCGCTCCTGGTGCTTGAGCGCCGCCTCCGGGTCGAGGGTGGTGCCGCCGATCCGCACACCGCCGTACAGCACCATCATCACGCCGCAGACGATCCCGACGATCAGGTAGCCCACTTCCAGCAGCCGCGCCGAGGCGGTGATGTAGAAGCCGGTCAGGCCGTCCTGGACGCCCGCGACCAGCGCCCGTCCCGGGATCAGCGCGAACAGCCCACCGGTGATCACGGCGGACGCCTGTACGTGCACGTAGTCCTGGGCGGTGCTGAGCGCGACGCCCATCGCCGCCGGCGGCATCGCGGCCACCACGAACTGGTAGAACTCCGGCAGCCCCCGCCCCGAGGCGAGCCACGCCAGCCGGTCGCCCAGCATGGCGCCGACCGCCGCCGCGAGGAACACCACGACCCCGCCGCCGACCAGCATGCTCGCCGCGCCGGCGAGCAGCCCGGCGGACAGCGTCAGGCCCCAGCCGGGGTACGGGTGCCGGTTGCGGCGGATCTCGGCGAGACCGCGGTACGCCTCCTCCAGGGTGAGCCCCTGGGACGTGATGTCGTGGACGAGGCGGAAGACGGCCGAGAGACGGGTGTAGTCCGTGCCACGCCTGCGCACGGTGCGGCTGGCGGTGACGGGATCGTCCACCAGGGACGGCTGGTAACTGACCGAGAGCAGGGTGAACGTCACGTTCGGCTCGCACCGGTGCAGCCCGTACGCGTGCGCGACGCCGTACATCGCCGCCTCGACGTCCTCGGCGCCCTCGCCGCCCGCGAGCAGCAGTTCGCCGATGCGCAGGGTCAGGTCGAGCACGCGCGGGACGGCAGGCCCGGCTTCCTCCTCCTTGACCGCGCGTTCCGGCAGCGGCCGCTCGCCGACCGGCATCCGGACCATGGTCCGCATCCGGTCCTGCCAGGGCGCGTCCTTGGTGAGGCTGACGAGGGGGTGCCGAGCGGCGGGGTGATCTCCGGGAACGAGAGCGAGGCGGGCCGGCTGAAGGCCGAACCCTCCGGGCGGCGATCCTCCGGTTCGGCCACGCCCTCGGGGACGGCGAACTCCGACGTCGGATGCTCGTCCTCCGTCGGCGCCGGCAGAGGGACCCCGAGTGGCGGGGTGAACGCGCTGCGCGCCTCGTCGCTCTGCGGTTTGCGGTCCTCGCCGGGATCCGGTGGGCCGCCGCCCCGCTGCCGATCAGCCACCACGCGCTCCTCACGCCTCCTGCCCAGGTCAACCATGCCCGATCAGGAGTACGAGTGCCCAATGGGGGTGGGGAGACGCGTGAGAGGTGCGGTGGCTGTGTGGGTGAACGGCCCCTCGCCGGTGGACGGGCGGGAGGACCGCCGGGGAGATGGCGGGGAGATGGCGGGGAGACGCCGGGACGGACGTCAGCGGCGCGCGTGCCGGCCCCGGGGGCCGCGGTGCGGGTCCTGCGGATCGTGCGCGTCCTGCGGGGACTGCGTGTCCTGTGAGGACTGGAAGGGAGGCTGGGAGGGCTCGGTGTACGGGGAGTACCGGGGGTCTTCCCCGGGCTGCGGCTGCTCCCGGCCGTAGAGGGGCTGCTGCGACTGCGCAGGTCGCTGCGGGTGCTGCGCGGCCTCGGGATACGGGGAGTACGGGGGCGTGTGGAGGCCCTGCGGACTCTGCGGGACCGGAGGCATCTGCCCGGCCGGCGCGTAGGGGTACGGCACGTTCTGTGGGGGCTGCGGCGCCTGCGGAGGCTGCGGGTGCCGCGCCGGCGGGTACGGGCCCGGCTGCTGCGGATAAGAGGCGGCCTGCGGAGGCCCGCCCGCCTCCGGCCGCCGCACGTCACGGACGTCGTCCGGCATCGGCCCGGGCCGCGGCGCGGCTCCCGGCTGCGGGCCGGGCTGCGGGCCGGCCCCCGGCGTCGGCCCGGACTGCGGGACGGCCCCCGGCTGGGGCGCGGGCTTCCGCTTCCCCGTCTGCCGCTGCCGCCCCTGCTCGGGCTGCCGCAACGGGTACGGCTGCACGTCCTGGTAGTGCGGCGGCACCTGGGTGTACTGGCGGGGCGGCTGGGGCCCGCTGGGCACCCCGTCGGCGTCGGGCGCCGGACCGGCCGCGCGGGACTTGGAGCGGGCGCGCAGCAGCTCGATCGCGACCGGCACGACCGACACCAGCACGATGGCGACCAGCATCATCTCGATGTTGGTCCGCACGAACTCGATCTTGCCGAGCACCGCGCCCAGCAGCGTCACACCGGCGCCCCACAGGGTGCCGCCGATGACGTTGAAGATCAGGAAGGAGCGGTAGTTCATCCGGCTCACGCCGGCAATGATCGGCGTGAAGGTGCGGATGATCGGCACGAACCGGGCCAGGACCAGGGACTTCGGCCCGTACTTCTCGAAGAACTCGTGGGCCTTCTCGACGTTCTCCTGCTTGAAGAGCCTGGAGTCCGGGCGCCGGAAGAGGGCGGGGCCCACCTTCCGTCCGAAGAGGTAGCCCGCCTGGTCGCCGAGGACCGCCGCGAGCACGACCATGACGCACACCACCCACAGGGGTAGTCGTTCAGCTTGCCCGTGGTCACCAGCAGACCCGTGGTGAAGAGGAGCGAGTCACCCGGGAGGAAGAAACCGATCAGCAGGCCGGACTCGGCGAAGACGATCGCCAGCACACCGAGCAGGCCGAACTGGCCGATCAGGTAGTCCGCGTCCAGCCACTGGGGGCCGAGCGCGAGTGTGGTCACGGGGGTCACGGTGACAGGCTCCTGGGTCGAGGGCGCAGGCTCGTGCGAGGCCCGGGCACAGGCGGGGGGAGAACGCGTGCCGCTCAACGGTAGCAACGCGGCCGGGAACCCCCCGGTTCCAGTCGCCCCGCCCGCACTCCCCCCGCTCGGCCCGCCCGGCCCGCGCCCCCGCCCGCCGTCGCGCTTCGCCCGGCCGGGGCAACCCCGTGCCACCGGTGTGCGTCCCGCTCGTCAGGCGGAAGAATCTCCGTACAGACCGAACGGACGAAGGTGGCAGGGATGGGCATCGACGAGTATGGCGGCGGCCAGCACGAGCAGGCCGATGTGCTCGTGGTCACGACGAACGACGTGCCCGGCTACCGGGTCGAGCGCGTGATCGGCGAGGTCTTCGGCCTCACGGTGCGTTCCCGGCACGTCGGCAGCCAGATCGGCGCCGGCCTGAAGTCGCTGATCGGCGGCGAGCTCAAGGGACTCACCAAGACGCTGGTCCAGACCCGCAACCAGGCCATGGAGCGCCTGGTCGAGCAGGCCAGGGCCCGGGGCGCCAACGCGGTCCTGATGTTCCGCTTCGACGTCACCGAGGCGGCGGACGTCGGCACGGAGGTGTGCGCGTACGGCACGGCGGTGGTGATCGCACCCCACTCCTGAAGCACCCCCGCCCCGCCCCTTCCCCTCCCGTGGCCGGGCCTGCCTCCCGGACAGGGCGGCCTGCCGGGGCGCGGGTGGGCGGCCGGGGCGCGCGACTCCCGTGAGCGCCCCGGCCGTTCCGGCGCGCGTCAGTCCGCCTGGCGCTGCTCCGCGTCGACCAGCTCGAACGCCGTCCTGCCGTCGATCGACTCGCGGATGATGTCCGCGTGCCCGGCGTGCCGGCCGATCTCCTCGACCAGGTGCATCAGGAACCACCGCATCGACACCCGGGTGTCCTTGGGGAACCAGGGGGCCGGCGGGAGGGCGAAGGTCTCCTCCAGGGTGGGCAGGGCGCGGACGAAGCGCTCCACCTCGGCGGCCTGCTCCTCCCAGGCGGCGAGGAGCGCGGGAACGGTCTCGCTCTCCTCGGGGTGCCAGGCCGCCAGGAAGCGCTTCGCCGCCTCGTCGGCGTCGATGTCGGGGCTCGTGCCGCTCGCGAGCTCCAGCCAGCCGCGTTCCGCGTGCATGACGTGCTTGAGCAGGCCGATCAGGGACATCTCGCTCGCGCTGGGGCGGGAGCGGGCCTGCTCCTCCGTCAGGCCGAGGAGCGCCCGGCGGACGCCGCCGCGCTGGGCGTCCACGAAGGCCAGCAGCGTGCCCCGCTCGTCGCTGACGTCCTTCTCGATCACAAGAGTAGGCATAGGACCCCACCGTTCCTTCCGTCGCTTCCTGCTGACGGGCCAACAGTAGGAGTCCAGTAGGTCAGCTCCTGACCTACTGGACTCCCGGGCCGGAAGCGATCAGAACGGGAACGTGCTGCGCCCGTGCTGCACGGAGATCCACTTCGTGGTCGTGAAGGCGTCCACCATCGCGTCCCCGTTGAGCCGCCCGAGACCCGAGTGCTTCTCGCCGCCGAACGGCACGATCGCCTCGTCGTGCACGGTGCCGTCGTTGACGTGGATCATGCCGGTCTCCACCCGCTGGGCGAAGCGGACGCCGCGTTCGACGTCCCCGGTGTGGACGGCGCCGCTCAGCCCGTAGGGGGTGGCGTTGGCGAACCGCAGGGCCTCGTCCTCGCCGGAGAACGGGATGATCAGCGCGACGGGACCGAAGATCTCCTGGCGGAGGACGGCGGAGTCCTCGGGGAGGTCGGTCAGGACGCTGGGCTCCACCAGGGTGCCCACCGTGCGGCCCCGGACGAGGGCGGTGGCGCCCTCCGCGACCGTCTGGTCCACGAGGGTCGTGATCGCCTCCGCCTGACCGGAGTTGATCAGGGGGCCGATGTGGGTGGCGGGGTCGGAGGGGTCACCGACCTTCAGGGACTTCACTCTCGCCACGAACTTCTCGGTGAACTCGTCCAGCACGGCACGGTCCACCAGCACCCGGTTCGCGGCCATGCAGACCTGCCCCTGGTGGATGAACCGGCTGAAGACCGCCGCGTCCACGGCGTAGTCCACGTCCGCGTCGTCGAGCACGACCAGCGCGCTGTTGCCGCCCAGTTCGAGCACCACCCGCTTGAAGTGCGAGGCGGCGACGGTCGCCACATGCCGGCCGACCTTGTCGGAGCCGGTGAACGACAGCACCTTGGGCACCGGGTGTTCGATCAGCGCGTCCCCGATCTCCGCGATGTCGGTGACCAGGACGTTCAGCACGCCGGGCGGCAGCCCCGCGTCCTCCAGCACCTTGGCGAGCAGCCCGCCGCCGCAGACGGGCGTGTTCTGGTGCGGCTTGAGCACCACCGCGTTGCCGAGCGCCAGGGCGGGCGCCACGGACTTGAGCGACAGCAGGAACGGGAAGTTGAACGGGCTGATCACACCGACGACCCCGACCGGCAGGCGGTAGAGCCGGTTCTCGCGGGTGTCGTCCGGCGAGGGCAGGATGCGGCCCTCGGGCCGCAGCGCGATCTGGACCGCGTCCCGGAGGAACTCCCGCGCCAGGTGGAGCTCGAAGCCGGCCTTCAGCGCCGTCCCGCCGCACTCCGCCATGATCACCGAGGTGAGTTCGTCCTCGTGGTCGTCGATGATCCGCAGCGCGCGCTCGAAGACCAGCCGCCGGGTGTACGGGTTGGTGCTCCCCCACGCCGCCTGGGCGCGCTCGGCCGCCCGGTACGCCTCGTCGACCTCGTCCACGCCGGCCACCGTGATGGAGGCGAGCTTCTCCCCGTCGTACGGGTTGAAGTCGACGATGTCCCACGAGCCGGTACCGGGCCGCCAGCGGCCGTCGATGTACTGGTACGCGAGGTCCTTGAACGCGGAGGAGTACGACATGCGTCATCCCTGTCTGCCGGAGCCCGGCCGTCCGGCCGGGCTGGTCCAGACTTGCTGATTGCCCGTCATCGTACTGACGCGCTAGGCGAGTTGGAGCAGCCGCCGCATGAGGTCGCGCGTCCCCGACGGGGAGAGGCTGTCCGCGCGCAGCCGCCCCATGACGCGTTCGTACTGGGCGACCTCGTCCGGCTTGTCCAGGTAGAGGGCGCCCGTGAGGTGTTCCAGGTACACCACGTCCGGCAGGTCCGACTCGGGGAAGCGGAGCACGGTGAACGCCCCGCTCTCACCCGCGTGACCACCGTGCCGGAAGGGCATCACCTGAAGGGTCACATTGGGCTGTTCGGAGAGGTCGACGAGGTGCTGGAGCTGTCCGCGCATCACCTCCGCGTCACCGTACGGGCGGTGCAGCGCGGCCTCGTCGAGGACGGCGTGGAAGTGCGGCGCCCGCTCGGAGAAGAGCAGCTTCTGCCGCTCCATGCGCAGCGACACCCGGCGTTCGACCTCCGCGGGATCGGCCGTGGGCTGGCCCCGGACGACGACGGCGTGCGCGTAGCCCTCGGTCTGGAGCAGGCCGTGGACGAACTGCACCTCGTAGATCCCGATGTGCGAGGCCGCGCCCTCCAGGCCGACGTAGGTCTGGAACCAACTGGGCAGCACATCGCCGTAGCTGTGCCACCAGCCGGCGACGTTGGCCTCCCTGGCCAGGCCGAGCAGCGCCTCGCGCTCGGTCTCCCGGTGGATGCCGTAGAGGGTGAGGAGGTCCTCCACGTCCCGCGTCTTGAAGCTCACCCTGCCGAGCTCCATGCGGCTGATCTTCGACTCGGACGCGCGGATCGAGTACCCGGCCGCCTCGCGGGTGATCCCCTGGGACTCGCGCAACTTCCTCAGCTGGGAGCCGAGGAGTATGCGCCGCACCACGGAACCGCTCGACTCGCTCGTGGTCATCTCGTCGACCCTTCCTTCCGGTCTGGTCCGGCCTGTCCGTCCGCCGTTCCGCTCACCCTTCCGAGGGTGACCCCCGCTCCCCTCGGCGCCGAAGTCTGCCACCCCGGGCATCGTTGTGTGCACATCCGGTTACGGATACCGGCCAACGACCGGTGTGCTACGGCGAGGGGCGTAGGAATAATTGCTCCCCAATCCCCTTGTGCGCCCCCAAATCCCCCACGTGCACGTGCATCTGCCCTTGCATCCGCACTGCGCATCCGAAACGATGGAGCCCGCACACGTGCACGTCACGTCCACGATTGCAGGAGTGCCTCGGATGGGTACCGAAGGATCGACTGTGCTCTCCCCCGTCTGGCGGGGGCTGCCCCGGTTCGACTCATCCGCGGTGTCGAACTCCGCTTCCTGCGCCCTGCCGCCGCGCTTCGAAGCCGTCCGTACGGCACGGCGGTTCACCGGAATCACCCTGTCGCAGTGGGGGGTCCAGCACATCTTCGACAATGTGGCGCTGGTGGTCTCCGAACTGGTGACCAATTCCCTGCGCTACGCCACACCGACCGGCCGCGTCGACGGAAGGTATGAGCCTCCCGTACGCCTGCACCTGATGCGGTGGACGACGCGGCTGGTATGCGCGGTACGCGATCCGAGTGAGGAGGGGCCGCTCACGGGGGAAGCGGCCCCTGGCGACGAGCACGGGCGCGGACTGCTGCTGGTGGATTCGTTCAGCGACGCCTGGGGCTGGCACCCCCTGGCGGGCGCACTGCACGGCAAGGTCGTCTGGGCGCTGTTCCGACTGCCGCGCGAATAACCGCGTTTCGCGGTCATTCGGCCACCAGGTAGTCGAATTCACCGTCCTTGACGCCCGACAGCATGGCCTCGATCTCCGCGGGGGTGTAGATGAGAGCGGGGCCATCCGGGTGGCGGGAGTTGCGTACGGCGACCCCGCCACCCGGCAACTTCGCGAACTCCACACACGAGCCCTGTGAGTTGGAGTGCCGGCTCTTCCGCCAGACGACTCCATCGATGCCCGATGCAACCATGCCGTTGTAGACGTGTGGCACTGGAGTCTCCCGGATCGCCGCAGGGGGCATCCCCATTCGTTTACGGGGATGGCAACTTCTTCGGATCATAGCCGCGGTTCACATTCCCCGGCACGAGCAGATGCACGTGCACTGAGGGTGGTGCCGCCACTACGTCGCGGGGCGGATTTCCCATGCCCATTTCCGCTTGCCCGGGACAATTGCCGCTGTCGCGGCCGCCATTGACGCGAATCCTCCGGATAGCGTGCCGAAGCCCACGGTACGCGATTCATCCGGCGGCCCCTCTTTTACGGTCCGACGCGCATTGAGCCGGGCGCCGGGACGCGCGTGCGGGAACTGGGCGTCTCGTCGTCGCATCGCGTCGCTCGCGCCTCGTCCCGTCCCGTCTCTCCCGGCGCGTACTCGTCGCCGTCGCCCGCCGGGGCGTTCCCGCCGGGCGGACGTCACCGGGCGGCGCGCCCCCGGACGTACTCGATGAGGCGGGCGTAGCCGTCGGCGCCGTGCCCGTCCTCCACCGCGCGTCCCGCCAGCTTGAGGAACGCCTGCGGAAGACCGGATTCCACCCCTCGCAGCTCGCCGGCGTGCCGCAACAGCCCCATCAGCATCAGGTGCTGGCCCAACGGAAACTCCCCGGCCGGGTACTCACCCGCGTCGACCTGCGGGGCGCACTCCTCCATCAGCCGGCCGACGGTCTTCATCCAGCGGCCCGCGACCCCGGTGAAGGCCGTCGCGGACACCCCGCCGCCCGGGCCGTCCGCGCCCGTGAGCGCCACGCCGTGCAGCCAGCCGGTGAGCGTGGACCACAGCAGTCCGAGCAGCGCGATGTCGTGGACGGCGGGCAGGGCCGGGTCGTCGCCCAGGTACACCGGGTCGCCGAGGGCGGCCAGGACGCCGCGGTGCCCGTCGAAGGCGGGGCGCGGCCCGCCGTAGAGCTGGAGGGAGTCCGGCCGCCCCACGTGGGACGGCGTCGTCAGGACCGCGCCGTCGAGGTAGCGGACGCCCAGCGCGCCCGCCCGGTCGGCCGCGTCCCGCGCCTGTACCGGCGAACCGGAGGCGAAATTGACCAGCGTCCGCCCGGCGAGCCCGGCGGCGCACGGCGACAGCACCTCGCGCACGGCCTCGTACGTCGACAGGCAGACGACGACCAGCGGGGCGGCGGCCACGGCCGCTCCGGGCGAGGCGGCCTCCACCGCGCCCCGCACGACGAGCGGCGGCGCCGTGTCGCGTGTCCGGTTCCAGACCGTCGTCGAGTGCCCCGCCGTCAGGAACGCGCCGGCCAGCGCCGACCCCATCGCCCCCAGACCGATGACGCTCACCTCGGTGTCCATGCCGCCCCCGTCCCTGGCACACCCGCCCGCGCGTCCGCCGCGTCCCCGATTGTCAGGGGTCGGGGCTTCCGCCCGCAATGGCGCGCCTTGGCCATTTGTCCGGTACGCGCCCCCTGGCGGGCAGCATCGATCAAGGTAGGGTATGGAAATGGTTTTCATTAACGATGAGTGCCGGGCGGCCCGAGGGCGGTCCGTGCTCCGCGATTTGGCCGTCGTCCGCTGCCTGTGCCGACGCGCCCTCCTGAAGGCCGTCAGCTACGACGGGAGGAGCAGCAACTCGTCCGCGTAGCACCAGGCCCAGTCCTCACCCGGCTCGATGGAGCGCGCGAGGTCATGACCGGGCGTCCCGTGCGCGTGCGCGCTCGCGTGCCGGTGCGGCGAACTGTCGCAGCAGCCCACGTGGCCGCAGACCAGGCACTCGCGCAGGTGCACCCAGGTGCTCCCGATGCGCAGGCATTCCTCGCATCCTTCGGGGGTGTTGGGGGTCACGGGACGGATCTGTGCCAGGTGACCGCAGGTGCGGTCCGCGGGGCGGCCCTCGACGTCGGCGGCGACCTGCCACGCCGCCGGCCCCCGCGGTCCGTCCGGCTCCCTCTTCGACGCGCTCATGGTCCGAGCGTAGGGCGGGCGGGGGCCGGGCGCGCGTCGGGGCGGTGGTCCGGCGCGGTCCCGCCCGGAACCGGCGGATTCCTGTGAACCCGCAGGTCGACGGCGTTGTCAGACCCCCCTGGCAGACTTCTTCGCACCGGGGCCGTGGAGGTGGGTGACGGGGGTGTCCACCTCCGCGAGCCCCGGTGCGCCCGGCCGCCGGCGGGTCCGCTCCTCCGAGTGGCGCACTCCGGCGGGCGACGCGCCGTGCCGCACCGCACGATGGCCCCAGGGGCCGCCGTTTGGCGGTTCCCCGCCACCGCACCGCCGCCGGGGAGATGAGCCCGTGATGACCCTCAGCCTCGCCCAGCTGAGCCGCTGCACCATCGCCGTCGACCTCGGCGCGTCCCGCACGCGTGTCTACGCCCGCGACACCGGCCTGATCGTCGACGAGCCGAGCATCGCCGCGGTCAACACCAGGACGGGCTCGCTCATCGCCGTCGGCGCCCTCGCCGAGGGCATGGCCGGCCGGACGCCGGCCCACATCCGCGTTGTCCGCCCGGTCTCCGGCGGCACGGTCGTCGACGTCGACATGGCCCAGCGCATGCTGCGCCACCTGATCAGCGACAAGCTGCGCCGCGCCTGGCGGCGGAGGCCGCTGCTGCGGGCCGCGGTCTGTCTGCCGCACGACGCCGAGCCGATCGCGCAGCGCGCGGCGGTGGAGACGCTGACCGGGCTCGGCGCCCGGCGGGTCGAGCTGGTGGACACGCTCGTCGCGGCGGCCGTCGGCTGCGGACTGCCGGTGGAGCTGCCCGAGGCCACGATGATCATCGTCTGTGGAGCGGCCTCGACCCAGGTGGCCGTGCTCTCCCTCGGTTCCATCGTGGCGGCGGAGAAGGTGCAGGTCGGCGGGGACGCCATCGACTACGCGATCGTCCAGCACCTGCGCAGCGAGCACGAGTTGATGCTGCCCACCCAGGGCCTCTACCCGTTGCACATGGCCCTCCGCGCGGACCGGATGGGCGGCGGCACCGAGACGGAGGTCCGCGGCCGGGACGTGGCGACGGGGCTGTCCCGCACCGTGCTGGTGAGCACGGCGCATGTGCGCGAGGCGGTGCGCACGCCGCTCACCGTCGTGCTGGACGCCATAGGGCGGGTGCTGCGGGACTGCCCGCCGGACCTGGTCGCGGACCTGGGGACGCGCGGCGTGATGCTGGCCGGCGGCAGTGCGCTGATGCCGGGGCTCGACACGATGATCGAGGACGCGACGGGGATGACCGTGCACATCGCGGCCAATCCGGACCACTGCTCGGTGCTGGGGCTGGGGGCGATGATGGAGGGGAAGGTCAAGCCGATGGTGCTGGATCCGCTGGCGACGGGGTGAGGGGCGGCGGTCCGAGCGCGGGCGACGGAGGCCGGGGGCCACGGGGGCGCACGGGGCACGGGGGAGAGGAACGGCGTCGTCCCAGGGGGAACTTCTGTGCCTTCCGGTCAGTTCTGCCAGTGCTACCCCCCGTTTTCACAAGGAGAGAAACGCACATGGCGCTCTGGGACCGGCTCAAGGAATCGGCCACGACGATGCAGGGCCAGCTGGTCGCGAAGAAGAACGACCTCAAGAGCGGTGCGTTCCGCGACGCGAGCATGGCGATGTGCGCGCTGGTGGCGGCGGCCGACGGTTCGGTGGACGCCTCGGAGCGGCAGCGCGTCGCCTCGCTGATCGCCACCAACGAGGTGCTGCAGAACTTCCCGGCGGACGACCTGCACGCGAAGTTCACGGACTACTGCCAGAAGCTGGCCGCCGACTTCGACTTCGGCAAGGTCAGCCTGCTCCAGACCATCGGCAAGGTGCAGAAGAAGCCCACCGAGGCGCGTGCCGTCATCCAGATCGGCATCGTCATCGGCGGCGCGGACGGCGACTTCGACAAGGAGGAGCAGGCCGTCGTCCGTGAGGCGTGCTTCGCCGTGGGCATCGCGCCCTCCGAGTTCGACCTGTAAGAGCCGTACCGAGGCGACGCGTCACACCGAGGCGCGCAGCGAGGAGCGCGGGTCACCGAGAGGGAAGGTGACCCGCGCTCCCGCGTCCGCTCAGGCCGGCAGTGTCACGGAAGAGTTCCGGCCGGCGGACGTCTTCCGGGCGCGGTGGCCATTGCCGGTGACCGCGCCCGACCAGGTGCCCAGGGCGATCTCGGCGGTGATGCCCGGCCCGAAGCCGGCGATCACACCGCGCGCCGCGTGCTCGGCGCCGCCGTCCTGGAACAGCCGCTCCAGCGCGTCGAAGACGACCGCGCTGGCGATGTTCCCCCGTTCGACCAGCGTCTGCCTGCTGTAGCGGAACATCGACTGTTCCAGCCGCAGGTACTTGCCGAGGTCGTCGAGGATGCGGGGGCCGCCCGCGTGCACGATGTAGAAGTCCAGCTCGGAGACGTCCCACTCGTACGGTTCGGCCATCTCCCGCATCGCCGGGGCCAGCATCGCCATCGTGCCCGGCACGCGTTTGTCCAGGATGAAGTGGAACCCGGTGTCCTTCACCCCGTAGGAGATCCACTCCTCGGTGTCCGGCACCAGGTGCGAACCGTTGCGTTCGAGCTTCACTCCCGTACCGCCGTCCCCGCGGACCACGGCACAGGCGATGGCGTCGCCGAACAGGCCGTTGGAGAGCAGGTTGCCGACCCCCAGGTCGGTGGGCTGGTAGAGCAGCGAGCAGAACTCGCAGGCCACGATGAGCACATTGGCCCCGGGGTAGGCGCTGCAGAAGTCGTGGGAGCGGTTGACCGCCGCCCCTCCGGCCGCGCATCCGAGCTGGGCGATGGGCAGTTGGCGGGTCTCGCTCCGGAAGCCCATGGTGTTGATGAGCCACGCGGTCATCGAGGGCATCATGAAGCCCGTACAGGACACGTACACGATCATGTCGATGTCCCGGACGGTCAGTTCCGCGTGCTCCAGCGCCCGGTTCACCACGTCGGGCACCCGCGCCTTGGCCTCCGCCTCGTAGAGGTTGTTCCGGGCGGTGAAGCCCGGGTGCTTGAGGGTGGCCTCGATCGGCTGCACCAGGTGCCGGGTCTGGACCCCGGTGTTGCCGATGAGCCGCAGCGCCAGCTCCAGCTGCGGATGGTCCGCGTGCAGGGTGCGCGCCAGTTCCAGGGTCTCTTCCCTGGTGATGATGTGCTCCGGGACGGCGATGGCCGGTCTGCACAGAGTCGCCATGGTCGGCCTCCTCACCAGGCGACCGGCAGGGTGAGCGGATAGCGCCAGATCGACACGGTGTTCCACTGCACCTCCTCCGCCGGTACGGCCAAGCGCAGTTCGGGGAAACGGTTGATGAGCGTGCCGATGGCGATCTGGAGTTCCATCCGGGCCAGGTGGGCACCCAGGCAGTGGTGGGAGCCGTGGCCGAAGGTCATGTGCGGTACCGGGTCCTCCCGGTCGAAGTCGAGCTCGTCCGCGCGTTCGTAGACCGATCCGTCGCGGTTGGCGCACAGGTACGAGACGTGGACGACGTCCCCGGCCGGGATCGTCACGCCGTTGAACGAGACGTCCTCCAGCGCCACCCGGGGGATGCCGACGCCCTGGCGGAACGGGATGTACCGCAGCAGCTCCTCCAGGGCCCGCGGCATGATCTCGGGCCGCTCCCGGAGCTGTGCGAGGTGCTTCGGGTGGGTCAGGAGCGTGTAGATGATGTTGCAGATCTCGTAGGTGCTGGTGTCGTGCCCGGTGACCAGGAGGAGCATGCCCATGACGGCCAGCTCCTTCTCGTCGAGCATCTCCTCGCCGACCCGTGCCGTGGCCAGGGAGCTCAGCAGGTCGCTGCCGGGATTGCGGCGGCGCTCGGCCGTCAGGCCGGCGAAGTACTGCCGGAGGCCGGCCTTGGCCTCGGTCGCCGCCTCCTTGTCCGCGGGCTTCATGGACATCATGGCCATGGCCCAGGCGCGCAGTTGCGGACGGTCCTCCATCGGGACGGCCAGCAGCTCGCAGATGGTCATCAGCGGCAGCTTCCCCGCCAGGTGGTGGGCCACGTCGGCGGGCGAGCCCTCGTCCTCCATGGCGTCCAGCAGCTTGTCGACGAGCTGCTGCGTCTTCGGCCGCAACTCCTCCACCTGCTTATTGCTGAACCCGGTGGTCACCAGGCGGCGCAGCCTGCTCAGCGCCGGCGGGTCCATCAGGTTGATCGCCTCCGACTGGGCGATCGGCGCCGGTGTGATGCGTGGAAAGTCCTTCCCGATCAGCGCGGCCCGGCTGAAGCGACGGTCCTGGGTGACCGTACGAACGTCCTCGTACCGCGTCACCAGCCAGCACTCGCCCTCGCCGTACGGCATGCGGACCTTGGCGACCGGGGCCTCGGTCCGCATCCGCTCCATGAACGGGTCAGGTTCCAGCGCTTCATCGTGACGGAAGGGACACGTCCGTTCGGATTCCTCAGTGGTCATGCGAAGCACTCCCCATACCCAAGGGCACGGCCTTGGTGGCGCGCCGATATCTACAGACCGATTCCGCAGGGGCAAGCACGCCACACCTGTACCCGGATGATTCACTCGATTTGTGGACTTACCCGTGTAAATCAAACAGGTACCCGTCGAACGCACCAGAGCTGTTCACCCAAGTAGGTGACCCCGGGCGGAAGCTCTCCGGAGCGGGGCGGGGCGCGAAATCACGGACGCCGCTTCTTCCCGCACGGTGCGATGCGGGGACGACGTCCGTGTTCGCCATGGGGACCCGGCGCGGAGAAACGACGCGAGGCGGTGCGGCGCCGGCTGGTTCGCGGCGCCGCCGCTCAGACCCCGAGGCCCTGAACCGGCTTGTGGGTGTGGCGCTCGATATCCGAGGCCGCCGTGTTCACCAACTGGTGGGACAACGACGACATGGCGCGGGCCACGGCGAGCTCGTCGCCGATTTCCGGCACGTTCTCGTCGGCGGGATTGCAGCGGGCCACTCCCTCGCCGACCATCGTCCCGGCGGCGGCCCCGCTCAGCCGCGCCTCCGCGTTCACCGTCTCGGCGTTCTCCTTGATGCTGATCTGTACGTTCCAGCTCTTCATGCCGGTCATGGGAGCACCCTCTTCCAGCCGCTCAGCATGAACACACTCCGGACACACCCCCGATCACCATCGTCACACCGCGCCCCACCGGTCGCACGCGGGCGCCCGACCGCGGGGGCGGGCTCGCCCGGCGTACCGGGCCGGGGCGGACCCGGGAAGGCCGCCGGTCGGGCCCGGACGCGACGCCGCCCCGCACGGCCACCAGGGCGCCGGCAGGAGAGCCCACCACGCTCAGGTGATCCCGGCGCGGGCCGGGCTCGGAGCCGGGGCCCGGGGCCGGGGTCTGCTTCAGGCCGGGGACAGGGGTCAGGGCCATGGCGGTCCTCCATCAGTCGATTACGGAATGTGAATCTCTGGTGACGAACCTTCCCCTCGTACACCTCTTCCCCTCCTGCCGAAGGGGTTGTGCGGAGGCGCGCCACGAGCGCGCCACGAGCACCCCAAGGCGTACCGGCGACCTCTGGCGCCAACAGCGCTCCGGGGGCGCCCCGGCCCCGGCGGCCGGCCCGGGGTCAGGGAGCGGGCGACGGCGGCCGGCCGCGCGAGGCGGCGCGCGCCGGGCTCGGGGCGGCGCCGGAGCGCGGCGCGAGCGGGTTGGGGACGGGCAGGTAGCGGGGGTCGGTGCCGTCCGCGCCGATCCAGCGGGAGAGCAGATTGGCCTTCCCCGGGAGGGTGGGCGCGGCGAGCAGCGCGCCGAGTTCGGGGAGGACGGGAAGGTCCGGCAGCGTGTCACAGCGCTCGAACTCGTCCCGGGCAGCGGCCCACAACTCCGCGCCGCACCGGGGGAACCGGTGCACGAGCGCCCCCGCGACCTCGCTGAGGTTGTTGACGACCAGGCAGTAGGCGAGCCGCCGCCACGCCGGCGCCCGCGGCATCTCGGCGAGCACCTTGGCCCCTTCCGCGTCACGGAACACGGACTGCACGGGCGTGCCCTGGGTGTCCACGGCGATCAGGGTGTTCTGCAGGTGGCACTCCACCACGACGCCGTACCGCGCGAACGCCTCCAGCACGGGCGGCACGACACACCGCACGTACGCCGTCCACCAGGCCAGCGGTTCCACGATCCGGTCGAGGGGGTTGCCGTCGAAGCCCTCGGCGAGCGCGGCGGCCAGGACGGCGGTCGTACCGGGGAGCAGGTGCCGGGAGAGCCCCTCGCGGGCGAGGACGGCGCAGGTCTCGAAGAGGCCGTCGACGGTGCGGTGGCAGCGTTCGCTGAGCCAGGCCGCCGGGCCGCCCATCGCCGCGAAGGCGGCGGTGACCAGGGGGTCGGTGCGACGGACGTGGCGGAGTTCGTGACGGCGCATGCGACGGACGTCGTTGGTGATCTGGACGTCCAGGCTGAACTTCAGGAAGAGGTCCCCGGCGGCCGCCCGGGCGACCGGCGGGCGACGGCGGGAGCCCCCGGCCCCGCGCGGCGTCTCCCCCGGTACGTACACCGTGCGCACCGAGGCCGTGGGACGGGCCTGCCAGGCCGTGTGACCGAGGCGGACCAGCCGCCCGTCGGCGAACGCCGCCCGCATCTCCGGCCTGCCGCCTGCGAGTTCCAGCTGCCAGGGGTGGGCGGGGAGCAGACGGTAACCGGGCGGCGCCTCGCCCAAGGCGTCCAGCGCCCGGGTGTCGCCGTCCTCCACGACCGCGTCCTCCCGGACCCCGAGCAGGACGAGCGGGAAGCGGGCGTACGCCTCCGGCGCGTACCGCAACCAGGCGGCGGGCGGGCCGCCACCGCTGCGCGCCTTCGGCGCCGGGTGGAAGGGGTGCCCCATGACGAGGGCCTGTTCTGACCGCAGCCATGGGTCATCGGGCGGCGCCGCGTGCACCCGGGCGGCGAGGACCGCCTCCACCGCGGCCCGGCCGGCGGTCATCTCGGCGGGCAGCGCGCGGTTCGCCACCCCGGTGGCGGCGCGCATCTCCTGGGCCGCGAGGGACACGAGGCCCGCGTGGCGCAGCGGCCGCCAGCTCCGTCCGGTCCACAGCTCGGGCTCGGACGGGCGGTGCCCTGCGCGGACGCGCAACAGGCGGCCGGAGGCGCGGAGTCGGTAGACGGAGCGGGGGGCGTTCGAGGAGGGGGGCTCGGCGGGATACGGCCGGTCCTCGGGCAGGGGCGTCAGGGGCGGCGGTGCCGTGAGTGCCGCTCTGCGGGTGGCGGGGTCCGTGGGGGCCCTGGGAGCCATGGGAAGCGGGGAGGCCGAGGCCACCGGCACCGGTAAGCCCTGTGCGGCCGCGATCCTCGGCGAGCCGTTCACCGCGTCCGGGCCCGCGGCCGGCGCCCCGCCCGGCGGCACGGCCGGGGACGCGGCGGGCCCGGCCGGCCCGGGGGCGTCGGCCAGCTCGGCGGCTTCTCTGAGCAGACAGTTGAGCAGTGGCGTCACGGCCAGCGCGTCAGCGGCCCGAGTGAGTGCATTCATCGGCCATCAGTATGTGTGGAGGGTGTTCCCCTGCGGTAGGACATGCGCGTGTGCCGGACCTCCGCCGAGCAAATCCTCGCCAGGGAACTCGCCGCCGCCGCGCCCGATGTGGCGTCCGCTTACCGTGCGTTCCTGCCCGGCGCCAGGGCGTCCGTGCTGACCCGTCTGTGGCGCGGCCTCGTCCACGAGCCCCTGCCCTGGATCACCGCCCGCGCGGACGGCCACGACGGCGTCACCCTGCGCTTGTCCGACGGCGGGCGGCTGCACGGCCCGCCGTCCGACCCCTGGTCGACGGCCACCACCGTCACCGCGCTGGACCTGGGCGGAGCCCGCCACGACCACCCGTCGGAGCTGATGACCGAGCTGTCGGCACGGCTCGGCCTGCCGAACGGGCCGCGCTTCGCCGCCGAACTCGACCACAGCGCCGCCTCCTTGGCCCTCTCCCGCGCCGCCCGCCACGAGCGCGGCACGCCGTTCGCCGTCCGGTCCCCCTGGGAGTGGGAGCAGTGGCCGACGGACGGCCACCCCTACCACCCCACCTGTCGCGCGCGCCCCGGCTTCTCCGCCGCCGAACAGCTCGCGTACGCGCCGGAGCACCGGCCGGTGGTGGAGCTGCGCCTGACGGCCGTGCCGGACGGGACGGTGACGGGAGCGTGGCCGAGTGAACTGCGTGACGGCAGCGCATTGTTGATACCGGTCCACCCTTGGCAGGCCGCACACGTCCTCGACGGCCGCCCACTGCGCCCGGGCCCGCCGGCGCACCCCCTGCTGTCCCTGCGCACGCTCGACATGGGCGGGAACGTGCACGTCAAAACGGCGGTCACTACCCAACTGACGTCGGCGGTCCGGGACATCTCGCCGTACTCGGTCACCCACGCCCTCGCCACCTCCGACTTCGCCGAACGCGTGGCCCGCCGGCTGGACGGCCGGCTGCACATCGCCCGTACCCTCGCGGCGGCGGGGGCAGGCACGGCCGATCTGGCGGCGGTGCTGCGCGAGTCGCCGTACGGGTACGGGGACACGGCGGCCGGCGAGCGCGTCGTCCCGGCGGCCGTCCTGCCGGCGCTGCTGGACTCCCGGCCGCCCGGCGAACGTCTCGCGCGAGCCGTGGCCTTCGCCCGCCTGGCGCTCGGCGTCTGCCTGGACCTGCTCGACACCGGAGTGGCCCTGGAGGCGCACGGACAGAACCTCCTCGTCGTCGTCGACCGGGACGACCGCCCCCTGCGCCTCGTCTACCGCGACCTCGCCGACATCCGCATCAGCCCGGCGCGGCTCGCCCGGCACGGCATCCCGGCTCCTCCGCTGACCGGACGCCTGCTGACCGACGACCCGGCCGTCCTCCGCCGCAAGGTCGTCGGCTGCCTGGTCACCGGCGCCCTGGCCCCCCTGGCCGGCGACGCCCCCGCCCTCGCGACCCTCCTGGAGACCGCGGCCCGGGACCTCCCGCGGACCCCGGAGGTCCGCGCGCTCCTGACGGCTCCCCTCCCGGCGAAGGCCCTGACGGCCATGCGGCTGTCCACAGGCGGGCAGGGTGACCTGTGGACCGGTCTGCCCAATCCGGTGCGGGCGGGCTAGCCGGTGGAGCGCCCCGCCGGCCGGTGCGGGCGGATCAGCCGGTGAAGCGCCCCGCCGGCCGGTGCGGGCGGATCAGCCGGTGAAGCGCCCCGCCGGCCTCACTCGTCCGCCCCCGGCACATCGACCCCGGCCAGCCGCTCCGGATCCATCAGCACGTCCACGGCCGCGATCCGCCCGTCGACCACCGTGAACGCCATGACCGTCAGCAACCGCCCCTTCATGACGACCACGACACCGGCGGCGCCGTTGACCAGCACCGGGCGGACGAACGGGGAGAGCTTCGAGAAGGTGACCGCCTGCGAGGCGACCGTGCGGGCGCCGTGCAGGACGGCCGTCCGGCGGGCCCGCGCGGCACCGCCGTCGGAGCGCAGGACGACGTCGGGGTGGAGGACGGCGACGAGGGCGTCGAAGTCGCCGTCGCGCGCCGCGGCGAAGAACGCGTCGACCGCCTTGCGCTGGTGCGCGAGGTCGCGGTCGGGTGCCGGTGCCTGGCCCCGGACGCGCCGGCGGGCCCGGCTGGCGAGCTGGCGCGTCGCCGCGGCGGAACGTTCCAGCAAAGGCGCGATCTCGTCGAAGGGCACGGCGAACATGTCGTGCAGGACGAACGCCAGCCGCTCCGCCGGCGCCAGCGACTCCAGCACCACCATCATCGCCAGCCCCACCGAGTCGGCCAGCAGCGCCTCCTGCTCGGGGTCGGCCGCGTCCTCCCGGCCGATCAGCGGATCGGGCAGGCGCGGAACGGCGTCGAGCGGGTCCTCACGTCGGTGCTCACGGGTGCGCAGGACGTTCAGGCAGACGCGCGCGACGACGGTCGTCAGCCAGCCGCCGAGGTTCTCCACCTCGCTCACGTCCGTCCGGTCGAAGCGCAGCCACGCCTCCTGAACGGCGTCGTCGGCCTCGCTCAGCGAGCCCAGCACGCGGTACGCCACCGCGCGCAGCCGGCTCCGGTGCTCCTCGAACCGGACGGCCGGGAAATCGCTCTCGTCCACCTGTCACATTCCCTTCCCCCTGCGGGTCAGAGCAGTAGATCACCGAAACCGGCGGACGCGCCCGGAGGTTCGCCTCCGGGTCCGAGCACAGTGGAGCAGTCATGACGTCACCCATCCTCGTCACCGGCGGCACGGGCACGCTGGGCGGCCATGTCCTCCCCTCCTGCGGCGGGCGGGCCGCGACGTGCGCGTACTGAGCAGGCACGCCCGCGAGGCGGCGGACGGCGTCGAGTACGT
The DNA here is from genome assembly GCF_050937075.1 of Streptomyces sp. CA-181903. Taxonomy (NCBI): domain Bacteria; kingdom Bacillati; phylum Actinomycetota; class Actinomycetes; order Kitasatosporales; family Streptomycetaceae; genus Streptomyces; species Streptomyces sp. CA-181903. The sequence continues at coordinate 4,164,743 of NZ_JBNJLY010000001.1, read as the reverse complement.
CGCCTGCGACCTGCTCGCGGAGGACGGCGGCCGGGCCCTCGCCGCGGCGCTGGACGGCGTCGAGACCGTCCTCCACCTCGCGGGCGGCCCGAAGGGGGACGACGTCGCGACCCGCAACCTCGTCCGGGCCGCGGCGGAAGCCGGGGTGCGGCACTTCGTGTACATCTCGGTGATCGGCGCGGACCGGATCCCGCTGGGCTACTTCCGGTCCAAGCTGGGCGCCGAGCGGGCCGTGGCCGAGTCGGGCCTGCCGTGGACGACCCTGCGGGCGGCGCAGTTCCACGACCTGGTCCTGAAGGCGGTGCGCACGATGGCGAAGATGCCGGTGGTGCCCGTCCCCGGCGGCATCCGCATGCAGCCCGTCGACGCCCGCGAAGTGGCCGTACGCCTCGTGGAACTCGCCCTCGGCGAGCCCGCCGGCCTCGTCCCCGACCTGGCCGGCCCGGCCGTCCACGGCATGGGCGAACTCGCCCGCGACTACCTCCGGGCGCACGGCAAGCGGCGGCCGATGCTGCCGGTGCGCCTGCCCGGAAGGGTCGGGCGCGCCTACCGCGCCGCCGAGAACCTGTCCCTGGAAGGAGCGTCGTTCGGCACCCGGACCTGGGAGGAGTTCCTGGACGCGCACACCGCGAACGCCCGCGCCGGGAAGTAGGGGCGGGACCCGGCGCGCGGGCGGACCCGTCGGCCGCCGGACCGCCGGACCGCCGAGGCGGCGCGGCTTGCCGGGCCGGGCGGCACACAGGGCCGGGCTGCGCGTGGGGCCGGGCTGCGCGTGGGGCCGGGCTGCACACGGGGCAGGGCTTCATACGGGGCCGGGCGGGCGTTGTCAGTGGGGCCGCTTAGGGTGAAGGTGTCTCGTCCTCCACGGCCGGAGGGCGGACGGAAGTGCGGGCCGGCGGCAAGGACTCAGGACGGACGCGGTCGGCCCCACGACGAGTTCAGGACACGCACCCCGCGCAGCGCTGCCCGTAGGAGACCGAAGTGACCGACTGGATCACCACCCCGATCGACACCCGCATCCTGCGCGGCGCCCTGGAGCTGGAACGGACCGAACGCGGGCTGCTGCCGCACCGGTTGCCGGCCGGGGTCCGGCAGCGGTTCCCGGACGACCGCCTGTTGACGATGGAGTCCCAGCCCTCCGGCGTCCGGCTGGCCTTCCGGACCGGCGCCACCGCCGTCGAACTGGACGTGCTGCCCACGAAAACCGTGTACCCGGGCCTGCCGCCGCGCCCCTCCGGCACGTACGTCCTGCTCGTCGACGGCCGTCCGGCCGGGCGGGCGAGCGCGGAGGGCGGCGACGTGCGGACGGTCGACATGGCCTCCGGCTCCTTCTCCGTCACCCCCGGCCCGACCGGCACCCTCCGGTTCGACGGGCTGCCGGGCGAGCCGAAGGACGTCGAGATCTGGCTGCCGCACGACGAGACGACGGAACTGGTCGCCCTCCGTACGAACGCGCCCGTGGAGCCCGTGCCCGACCGGGGCCGCAAGGTGTGGCTGCACCACGGCAGTTCCATCAGCCACGGCTCCGCCGCCACGCAGCCGACCGCGACCTGGCCGGCGCTGGCCGCCGCCCGGGGCGGCGTCGAGCTGATCAACCTCGGCCTGGGCGGCAACGCCCTGCTCGACCCGTTCATGGCGCGCACGATGCGGGACGTGCCCGCGGACCTGATCAGTGTCAAGATCGGGATCAATGTGGTCAATACCGATCTGATGCGGCTGCGGGCCTTCGCCCCGGCCGTCCACGGCTTCCTCGACACCATCCGCGACGGGCACCCGGACGTGCCGCTGCTGGTGGTGTCCCCGGTCTTCTGCCCGGCCCAGGAGACCACCCCGGGGCCGCTCATGCCCGAGTTCGAGGGCGACCGGATGACCTTCCGGGCCCTCGGCGACCCGTCCGACCCCACGCGGCTGACGCTGACCGTCATCCGGAACGAGCTCGCCCGTATCGCCGCGCAGCGGGCGGCCGAGGACCCGAACCTGCACTACCTGGACGGCCTCGCGCTCTACGGCGAGTCCGACTTCGCCGAAGTGCCGCTCCCCGACGGCCTCCACCCGGACGACGCCGGGCACCGCCGCATAGGCGAGCGCTTCGCCGAGCGGGTCTTCGGCGCCGGCGGCCCGTTCGCCGCCCGGGAGGAGTGAGGGCGGGCCGCGTCGCGGAGTGAGGGCGGGTCAGGCCGCTGCGTGAGGACGGGGCACGTCGAGGGGTGAAGGCGGGCCCTGTCGCGGAGCGGTTCCTCACCCCGCGGTTCGCCGCCGCGTCACATCCACGTCGTGGCCGTGGCGACCACGTCCGCCTCGCGGGGCCGGTCCGGGTTGCCGTAGCGGATCTCGACGCGGGGGTTCCGGCGGGTGAAGTCGCTGTCGACCAGCCGGACCCGCCGCGGGTCCTTGACCGTGCGGTAGGCGATGTCGGTGTCGAGGAAGAAGCCGAACTCGCCCTTCGCCGGCGCGTAGGCGAAGAACTCCCCGCCTTGGTAGTGGCGCTTGAGGCGGTCCTCGGTGAGGGCGAGCGACCAGTAGCCCACACAGCGCCCGGCCGGGCACATGAAGCGGAACTCCGCCTTCAGGCCGTCCAGCTCCATGGCCCGGAACGGGTTGTCGTCGGCCGGGGCGGTCTGCTTCGCCGACGGAAGCCCGGAAAGCCCGGCGGCCGCGCTCGATGCCGTATGCGCCGCTATGGTCCCGTGCTCCGCCGCGGATGCCGGGGCGCCCTGCGCGACGGCGACGGTCAGCGCGGCGGCCGCCAAGGCGGTGGCGGCGGTGCGGAGCGCGATGCGGAATGCCATGTCCGATCTCCAGTCCTCTGCGTGATCGAATCGCTGCGAGACGTGATCATCGCGGAGGAAGGAGTGCCCGGCAACGGGCGGGAGACGATTCCGGCCAGCCCGGCGGACCGGCTCAGATGATGCCACGCAACGGGTCGTCCGTACGCACGAGTTCGGTCCGCAGGAGCTGCGCGCCGATGGTCCGGTTCACGACGGCGTCCGCCACACCGCCCAAGAGGTGCACATCCGCCTCGGCCTGAGCCGGAGTCGCGAGGGCGACGCCGCCCAGGCCGAGCAACGCGGTGGCGGCGGCCGTCGTCAGCGTCCGGCGGACGCGGACGCCGCGCGGACCGCCGAGGGCACGGAGGGCGGGGGAACGCGCTGCATGGTGAGCTCCTCTCGCGGCGCTGCCGGGCCTTTCGGACGCCGCCTCGCCGTCCTGCCCCGGGCCGGCGGCCGGCATTCCGGCTGTGCGCCGGTGCGCCGGTCTCCGCGCCTCCATCCGACGCACGCGCCCCTCACGCCCCCGCGGCAGACGGTCCGTGCTCCGGCGCCGGCCCCGCCCGGCTACCACCGGCACGCCGCAGCGTCACAGGCATGCGACAGCCCCCGGTGCTCCACGCCGGACCGCGAACCCGGGCCGTCGCCCGCGGCACCGATCCCGGCAGGAACCCTCCCGGGGGCCTGGCCAGTCGACGAGATGGGGGTCACTCGGGCCGATGAACGTCTTCATCGACGGTGCGGCTCTCACCGTTGGCTGGTGTATGACCAGTCTGCTCCGCATATATCCGGAGTCAAGAGGTTCGCGAAATTGGTGCACCCCATGCGCACTTCCCGCGGGGGCCCCCGCCGACCGGCCCAGCACAGGAGGCCCGAGGACACCACAACCCGAGTGAATCCTCACTCGTACGAGCCGACCTGACCGTTCATACGACCCCTATCCGGTATGCGTCCGGATACTCTCCGTACACCCGTGCCCGGCCCCGTGCGGCTCACGAATCCGTGTGAATCCACCCGCTCCCCCACTCCTGCCGCTTCGCCCGCTTCACCGCACGCGACCGGAACCACCGCACCCCCGGTGGTCGCCACACGCCGTACGCCGCACGCCCACCTGTCTGCCACACAGAGGGACCTGCCGATGGACACCAGCCGCCTGCTCCGTACCTCCGGCACCCTGGCCGCCACCGCGGCCCTCCTGCTCTCCGCCCTGGCCGCCGGCGGGCCCGGCCCGGCCGCCGCCGCGCCGAGAGACAGCGCCGGACCCGGCGCGTCAGCCCTGACGACCACCGCCGACACCGACCTCGCCGCCCTCGCGAACCCCCTGCGCCCGTACTACGGCCAGAAACTGCGCTGGCACTCCTGCGGCGGCGGGAAGAGCGCCGCGTTCGAGTGCGCGAGCATGAAGGTCCCGCTCGACTACCGCGTCCCCCGCGGCGGGGACATCACCCTCGCCGTCTCCCGCAAAAAGGCCGCGGACCCCGGCAAACGCCTGGGGTCCCTGCTGGTCAACCCGGGCGGCCCCGGCGGGTCCGCGATCGGCTACCTGCAAGGCCACGCGGCCGCGAAGTACCCGTCGTCCGTCCGGGCCCGCTACGACCTCGTCGCCGTCGACCCGCGCGGAGTGGGCCGCAGCACCCCCGTCACCTGTCTGTCGGACAGCGAGATGGACGGCTACGCCCAGTCCGACCCCACCCCCAGGGACGCCGCGGAGACCCGCCGCTTCGTGGCCAACCTGAAGAAGTTCGCCAACGGCTGCGCGTCCCGCTCCGGCAGGATCCTGCGGCACGTCTCCACCGTCGAGGCGGCCCGGGACATGGACGTCCTGCGGGCCCTGCTCGGCGACGACAAGCTGCACTACGTCGGCGCCTCGTACGGCACCTTCCTCGGCGCCACCTACGCGGAGCTCTTCCCGTCCCGCGTCGGCCGGCTGGTGCTGGACGGCGCGCTGGACCCGTCGCTCGACGCGGAGCGCGTCAACCGCGAGCAGACGGCCGGCTTCCAGACCGCGTTCACCGCCTTCGCCCGCGACTGCGCGCGGCACACAGACTGCCCGCTGGGCACCTCCGGGCCGGCGGACGCCGGGAACCGCCTGCGGTCGTTCCTGGAGCGGATCGACGCCCGTCCGCTCCCCACCCGCCAGTCCCGCCGACTGACCGAAGGGCTGGCGACGACGGGGGTGATCGCGGCCATGTACGACGAGGCCGGGTGGCCCGTCCTCCGCAAGGCCCTGGCCCTGGCCGCCGCCGGCGACGGCTCCGTGCTCCTCGCCCTCTCCGACGCCTACTACGAGCGGAACGCCGACGGCTCGTACTCCAACCTCATGGCCGCCAACGCCGCCGTGAACTGCCTGGACGCGCCGTCCGCCTTCCACGGGCCGGAAGACGTCCGGCAAGCGCTCCCGGCGTTCCGCAAAGCCTCTCCGGTGCTCGGCGAAGCCCTCGCCTGGGCCTCCCTGAGCTGCGCGTACTGGCCCACGCACCCCACCGGCCACCCGCACCGCATCACGGCCCGCGGCGCCGCCCCCATCCTCGTCGTCGGCACCACCCGCGACCCCGCCACCCCGTACCCCTGGGCCCGCGCCCTCGCCTCCCAGCTCTCCTCCGGCCGCCTCCTCACCTACGAGGGCGACGGCCACACCGCCTACACCCGCGGCAGCTCCTGCGTGGACTCCGCGATCAACGCGTACCTCCTCAACGGCACTCCGCCGCGCTCCGGCCTCCGCTGCTCCTGATCCCTCCGCCCCCTCGCCCCTCTCTCCCGCGACCGCCCCGGCCCGCACCGGTCCGCCCCAGTCAGCCCCGGCCCACTCATACGCCCATAGGACCGCCCGGTACGGAGCACCCTCCGGACCTGTGTAGACTTAGGTCCGCTGCTGATGCCAGTCTTGGCCCGGCAGCTTGCCGCCTTAGCTCAGTTGGCCAGAGCAACGCACTCGTAATGCGTAGGTCGCGGGTTCAAATCCCGCAGGCGGCTCCAAAGAATCCCAGGCCAGAGTCTCTGGCCTGGGATTTTGTCGTAGAGCCCGGCAAACTCGGGCCCGGCACGGCCGGCGCTCGGCCGGGCTATAAGCTCGCGCAAAACGGCAAGATCACAGGGAGTGCGGATGCCGGCGGCTCGGCGGATCACCTCACGCAACGCTCGCTTCCAGCAGTGGCAGGCGCTGCTCGGCAACCGCAACAAGCGCACGCGCGCCGGTGAGTTCCTGGTCATGGGCGTCCGCCCGGTCTCGCTCGCGGTGGAGCAGGGCTGGCCCGTCCGCACGCTCCTCTACGACGGGCAGCGGCAGCTGTCGAAGTGGGCGCGGGAGCTCCTCCGCACGGTGCGGACGGAGCAGGTCGCGATGGGCTCGGACCTGATGATGGAGCTGGGCGAGAAGAGCGAGGCCCCGCCCGAGGTCATCGCCGTCGTCGAGATGCCCGCCGACGACCTGGGCCGGATCCCGGTCCGGGAGGACTTCCTGGGCGTACTGTTCGACCGGCCGACCAGCCCGGGGAACATCGGCAGCATCATCCGCTCGGCGGACGCCCTGGGCGCCCACGGCCTGATCGTGGCCGGGCACGCCGCCGACGTCTACGACCCCAAGGCGGTGCGGTCGAGCACCGGATCGCTGTTCTCCCTGCCCGCCGTCCGAGTGCCGTCGCCGGCCGAGGTGATGGAGTGGGTGGAGGCCCGCCGGGCGGGCGGGACGCCGATCGTCCTGGTCGGTACGGACGAGGACGGCGAGTGCGACGTCTTCGACTTCGATTTCACCCAGCCGACCCTGCTGCTGGTCGGCAACGAGACGTCCGGGCTCAGCAACACCTGGCGCAACCTGTGCGACCACACGGTCAGCATCCCGATGACCGGCTCGGCGAGTTCGCTGAACGCCGCGAACGCCGCGACCGCGGTCCTCTACGAGACCGTCCGGCAGCGGGTCGGTCAGCGGAAGAACGCCAGCAACTCGGCGAGCAGCCTGGGGTAGTTGTACCGGGCCCGCGCCCGCTCCTGGATCCGTCCCACGAGCTCCGCGTGCCGCTCGAAGTCGCCCGCCAGCCGGCCGAGCGCCGCGGCGGGGTCCGCGCCCAGCATCAGGGGTTCCGCTCCCCCGCCGTACAGGGGGGACATGAACTCCGCCTCGGCCGGCAGCACCGGCAGCGAGCCGGAGGCGAGGGTCTCGAACGCCCGGGCCGTGAGCAGTCCGGTGTCGGCGACGAGCGGGCTGACCAGCACCGGTGTGATCGCCGCCCGGCCCATCTCCGCGACGACGTGCCCGAACGGCACCGGCGGCGCGACCTCGACGCCGGCCAGCCGTTCCGGCTCGCCGGAGGTGATGTCCTCGAACCCGGGGCAGGTCTCGTCGTCCCACCACCGTCCGCAGACCCGTATCCGCCGCAGCCGGGCCCGCCGCGCGGCCTCGACGACCTCGACGAACGGCTCCCAGCGCCCCCAGTTGCTGCCGATGTACTGGAGGTCGTAGTCCCGCTCGCGGCCGAGTTCCAGGGGGTGCCGCACCAGGCCGGGCATGCCGAAACAAGGGAAGAACTCCGCGCCGTCCGGCAGGGGGCCCGTCTTGGGCTGCAGGACGAGGTCGCCGAGCGTGGAGTAGAGCCGCTGCCAGTCCTCGACCGCATGGGTCCCGACGGAGCTGTCGCCGGCGGTGGCGACGCCGCCCCAGTGGCCGTCGAAATCGATGATCAGGCGCCGGTCCCGGGGAATGGAGCAGGCCAGTTCGACCTGCTCGTCGGAGAGGTATTGCCGGGCCTCGAACATGAACACCAGATGTGTTCCCCACCGCACGTCCGGCTCCACCGGAAGGTGCCGCGGGATCTGGTCGTCCATCCGCGAGAGGGGGCCGCTGACGCGGACTTCGCAGCCCGCCTCGCCCGCCGCCTCCACATAGGCTGCGACGGTCTGGCTGAACCCCGCCTGCCAATGGAAATTCCCGGCCATGAGCACCCGGGCTCCCGCCATTCCGCCCTCCCAAGAACACACCTGAAGCCATCCTGGCGTGGCGAGTCTAGGGAAAAGGAACTGGGGAAAACCCCAGGTCGGCCGCGTATTCGGGCCGGGGCTCAGGAGCAGGCGTCCAGCACGTCGGCCGCCCGGACCAGGACGGCCGACCTGGTGCCGATCTTCAGCCGCTCCAGGACGGGCACCGGGGCCACCGGGATCTTCCGGCTGCGGTCGGTGACGGCGATCACCGCGTGCGCGGGCAGCATCGACGCGAGCGAGCGCAGCATGCCGGCCACCGGCTGCCCGGGCACCGCCCCGTCCCAGTGCGTCCGCTCGCCGTACGGCAGATCGGTCAGCACGACGTCGGGCGCGGCCCCGGCGAGGACCGCGGACAGCGACCGCGGATCGAAGACGTCCGCGGCGCCGACGGCGTACGGCAGCGCACCGCCGGCCGCCTCCAGGCGGTCCCGCAGTCTGCGGGCGGCGGCCGCGGACTCCAGGTACGCGGGCTTGGCGAAGCGCTCGCTCTGCTCGCGCCGTTCGGCCTCGCGCGCGGTCAGCCCCTCGGGAGAGAGCAGGGCGAGGTTCTTGGCCGCGAGTTCCAGCGGGGCGGGGTCCACGTCGGAGGCGATCACCTGCCGGAGCGAGCCGCGGTGCAGCAGCCCCAGGACCGTCAGGAGGTAACCGCTGCCGCAGCACGGGTCCCACAGCGTCACCGGACCGTCGCCCGGGAGCCTGGCCTGGGCCCGCAGGAAGATCTCGGTCGCCAGGCGGACGGGGAACGCGGGGTGGCCCGGCGCGGAGTGGAGCACGACGCCGCAAGCGAGGTCGGAACTGTCGCTCCGCTCGACGGCGTGGCGGTACGAACTCACCTGTCCACTCCCAGCAACTCGGAACCGCTTCCGTCGCGGCCCTGCGGCGATCATATGGCGCGCCCCGGCGAGGCCCGCCGCCGCCGTCGGGCCCGGATGGCGCCGGCGCGTCCGGGTCTGTCCATTGTCCCAGGTGGAGCGGGCTGGTCCCGCGCGGTCCCCGCGGGGAATCTCTGAGGTTTTCCCGAACGTCCCCCGCCTTACGATCGCCGCGCTCGGACGCTGCAGCCGCAGCGGTAGTCGCGAGGAAGGGCGGCCATGTCCATGTTCCCGGGGTTCTCGGACGGAACGCGTCTGCTGGTGACCGGAGGGGCGGGCTTCATCGGCTCGCACGTCGTCGACACCTTGCTGGAGGCCGGGGCCGAGGTCACCGTCCTCGACGACCTGACCACGGGCGATCCGGAGCGGCTGGACCCGCGGGCGGACCTCCGCCGCGTCGACGTGACCGACGCCGCCGCCCTCGACGAGGCGGTGCGGTCCGTGCGCCCCGACGCCGTCTGCCACCTCGCGGCCCAGATCGACGTCCGGGTCTCGGTGGCCGACCCGGCCGCCGACGCGCGGGTGAACGTGGAGGGGACGGTCAACGTGCTGGAGGCGGCCCGGGCCGTCGGCGCGCGGGTCGTGTTCGCCTCCACCGGCGGGGCCCTCTACGGGGAGGGCGTCCCGGTCCCGACCGCGGAGGACACGCCGCCCCGGCCGCAGGCGCCCTACGGCACCGCCAAGTACTGCGCGGAGCAGTACGTCGGCCTCTTCAACCGGCTGCACGGGACCGGGCACAGCGTGCTGCGGCTCGGCAACGTGTACGGGCCCCGGCAGAGTCCGGGCGGAGAGGCGGGTGTCATCGCGATCCACTGCGGGGTGGCCCGCGACGGCGGGGTGCCCACCGTGTTCGGCGACGGCGCGCAGACCCGCGACTACGTGTACGTGGGCGACGTCGCCGAGGCGTTCCTCGCGGCCCTCCGGCATCCTGCGCCCGGCGTCTGGAACATCGGCACGGGCGAGGGGAGCACGGTGCTGGAGGTCCTCGACCACATCGCCGCCGCCTCCGGGCGCGACCTGCGTCCCCGTTTCGCGCCCCGCCGGCCGGGCGAGATCCGGCACAGCACGCTGGACGTCACCCGCGCCGCCGCCGACCTGGGCTGGGCCGCGTCCGTGCCGCTGGAGAAGGGCATCGCCGCCACCTACGACTGGATCCGTTCCGGCTCGCCCGTCCGGCGGCGGGCCTGACCCGGCGGCCGGGGGCGGTCAACGCCTCCGGCCCGGTGCTCACTTACCGCGCAGACGGAGTACGAGCCCGTGGCCGACGCCGATCGCGGTGGCGGCGCCGTACAGGCAGAACAACAGCGGGGTGCAGCGGGACTCCGGTGCCGTGCGGTGCCGGTTCAGCTCCTTGCGGAGCCCCGCGACCGACTGGTGCCGCCGCGCCTCCGAGTGCCCCTGCCAGTAGGCCCTGCGCAGGAGGTAGCGGAGGGTCAGCCGGCCGGGGTCGACGTCGTGGACGACCGCGTGCCCGGGCAGCAGGCGCTCGACGGCGCCCGCCTCCTTCATCAGTGCGATGAACGTGGTGTCCTCGCCGGACTTGAGGTTGCCGCCGGTGCGGCTGAGGCCCAGGTCGAAGAGCAGGCCCCGGCGGTGCGCGAAGTCGGCGTCGACGCCCATGCAAGCGCCCCAGATCTTGATGTCCCCGCGGGGTCGGTGCCACCCGACGAGGTGGAACTGCCCCGAGGACAGGAACCAGGGCAGCCGGCGCATGTCGCGCGGTGGCCGCAGCCGTGCCCCGACCACGTGTGCCCCGGCGCGGAACGCGGCGCGGACGGCGTCCACGGCGGAGGCGTCGAGCCGCACGTCGTCGTCGACGAACAGGACGTGCCGCCCGGCGTACTCCCGCAGCACCGTGTTGCGGGACGCCGACAGCCCGCGCGTGGCGCCCAGGACGCGCATCGTCCCGCCGGCCTCGTTCACCTGGGCGGCGATCTTCTCGGCCTCGGGGGTCACCGGCCGGTCCAGCAGGACGAGGTATTCGTCGCCGTTCAACTGGTCGAGATTGTGCCGCAGATGCCGGCGCACGTTCTCCGGACGGAAGGCACAGACCGCCACCACCATGGGGCGCTGCCCGGGGGTGCCCCGGTCCGCGGTCTCTTTCTTGTCCACAGTCACTCCAGGTATGGCCGCGTTCCGTTGGAGGGGCACTCACGGGTGCCGGTCGGGATTCATTGTAGGAACCGCTTTCTAAGAAATGCACTAGAGAATCGGCGGCCTCAACTGCATTGACTGCTGTTAGTGTCGGGGAGTCGGCCATCGGAACGACTGGACAGGTGACGGATGTTGGAAGCGGGGCGCCTCATCAAGGCGGACGACCCGGTGCTGACCTATCGCGGTGCGGTCTCCCTCCAGGAGGTCGACGGCGGAATACTGCCCTGGCGAATACCTTTTCGGGAACGGCATCTCTTCTTTCCCGAGGGAAGCGTGGGACGCGCCGCCATGCCGTCGGGAGTGCGGGTCACTTTCCGGACGGACGCGGAGGGGTTCCTTTTCCGTTACGCCGCCCGTCCCGCCCACGAGATGCCGGGTCCGCCCGAGAATCCCCAGGTGGACGTGCGCGTGGACGGCAAGCCGTTCACCAGCCTTCCGCTGGTGACCGACCAGGGGATCCACGCCTGCCGGGTGGAATCCCTGCCGGGCGCCGGCAGCGGCCGCCTCGTGGAGCTGTGGCTGCCCTGCCTGAACCAGTTCACCCTGCACGGGGTGGAGGTGCCGGCGGACGCCGAGGTGAGCGCGGACACCGCGACCGCGCCCCGCTGGCTCCACTACGGCTCCTCGGAGTCCCAGGGCCGGGGAGCGCTGTCGCCCGGCCGGAACTGGACCGCGACCGTGGCGACGGAACTCGGCCTGGATCTGACGTCGTTGGCGATCGGGGCGGGCTGCTACCTCCAGCCGCTCTTCGCGACCCTGCTCCGCGACCTGCCCGCCGACCTGATCACGTGCATGGTCGGCATCAACATCTACGGCTCCCGGGCCCTCAACCAGTTCACCTACCGGCCCAACCTGATCGGCTTCATCCGGATCATCCGTGAGCGGCACCCCTCGACCCCCGTGCTGATCGCGTCCCACCACCATTCCCCGTGGCACGACCCGCTGAAGGGAGACGGATACCTGTCCCTGGCGGAAGTCCGGGAGCAGACCCGTGAGGCGGTCGAGCTGCTGCGCGCGGACGGCGACGAGAACCTGCACTACGTCCATGGCCCGAGCCTCGCCGGCCCGGAGACCGCCCACCTGTACGTGGAGCCGCGGCACCTCGACCCGCTGCACTTCAACCAGGAGGGGCACGATCTGCTCGCGGCCGCCTTCCGGCGCAAGGTCGAGGAGTTGGTGCCGGACCTGGCGCGGGCGTAGCGGCCGGGCCCCTCCGCCGAACGCGGGCCCGGCGCCGGGGACGCCTCCGCGGCATGGCGGAGGAGCACCCCTACGGCAAGGCGACGGGGCTACGGCACGGCGGCGGAGACCCCGGGCGTCCGCGGTGAATCGCCGATGAACGCCGTGAGCCCGTGCGCGAAGGAGACCAGCCCGGCCTGCAGGCGTGACTCGACCCTCAGCTTCGCGAGGATCTGCGCCATATGGGCCTTGACGGTGCGCTCGGTCACCCCGAGCAGCGCCGCGATCTCGCGGTTGGAGTAGCCGTGGCTCAGCAGGCAGAAGACCTGGAGCTCACGCTCGGAGAGCAGGTGTACCTGGCTCAGCCCTTCCAGCCAAGGGAACCCGTCCTCGCGGAGGACCCGATCGTCGACAGAATGACCGGTGTCGCATTCGGAATACAGCAAAATTGGCCCCCGTATGAGCCTGTGTTCCTTGCATCCCCTAAGAGGTCATCCGACGCATCGAGCGGCACGGCACCGAAAGAGTGTCGCCGGACAATGCGTTCGTGCCGCGATACCGCCTAAGCGACGAATGACCCCAGAACATAACCCACTCAGATCATCTTATCGCATCCACGGCCGGATTCCTTGGTGTGGCCAACCGATTACGCGTGGGCCGGCCGGCGGCATGGACAAGGCGTCCCGCGCCCGCACGCGCGCGGCAATTGCGTTGCCAGGAAGGGGACTTCGCACCCGCCTGGCGCCACTGCGGCAGCGGGCGGCGTCAAAGCCGGTTTCGACAAAACTCGCATCGGCCATATGTGCGTTTTGTCCAGCCCGGCCGGAAGCCGCCCGCTATCGCCCGCGACGGCGGTTCAATTGATGCGGTCCTGCAAGACCCTGGGGGCCAGGCCTCCGATCCCAGGATTCCCATGGCGTAGGCCTTGGCGACGAGCGCGGTGCGGTTGGGCACCCGGAAGCGCTCCATCATCTTGCTGACGTGGTACTCGACGCCCTGCCGGCTGAGGTAGAGCTTGTTCGCGATGCAAGTGGTGCGCTCACCTGCGGCGATGCGCTCCATGATCTTGGCGTCCAGGGTGGATAACGTCGTGGGGGCGGTGTTCACCTAGTACTCCCTTGAGGGAAGAGCGCTGAGAGGGGGAGGGCGCCGTAGCGGACCCGGGTACCGGCGGCGGGTCCATTTCTACCCACAAGTCGAACACGGCGAGTAGTGGACTTTCGTACAAGTGGAAGCCACAGTTCACAGGTATTGAATTGTCCGAGCAAATGGGGCGGATCCCGGCATCCCGCACCTGGGGAACGGACTTCACGGGCACGGCGGCCCACAACTTCCATGCGCCCGCCAAGCCGTAGCAAAAACTGTGCCGGGTCACCCCGGCCGGCGACCCGCGTCGCCACTTGTCCGTTCTGGCCGCATAACCGCGAGTAACAAGGCGCTTGGCCGGCCGGGGAGCCCGCGGGCGGCAAGTGGCGCCGTTGGCGGACGGAAACCCCGGCCCCCGGGAGGGCGCCCGGGCAGGACTAGCAAATTCCTCATACATGTACGCCTTATCCTCAACGCCTGCGAATCTGTGGCGGAACGAGGGGAGACGGCATGAAAATCGAGGTGCTCCAGCCGACCTGCAACCTGGACACGGTGCGGGACGGTCGCGGCGGAATTTTCACCTGGGTTCCCCCGGAACCCATCCTGGAATTCAATATGCTGCATCTGTATCCGGGAAAGGTGCGCGGTCTGCACTATCACCCGCACTTCGTCGAATACCTGCTCTTCGTCGAGGGCTCGGGCGTACTGGTCACCAAGGACGACGCCGACGACCCGGACTGCGAGGAGGAGTTCATCCACGTCTCGCGCGGCATCTGCACCAGGACGCCGGCGGGAATCATGCACGCCGTCCACGCCATCACACCGCTGACGTTCATCGCCATGCTCACCAAGCCCTGGGACGAGTGCGACCCGCCGCTGGTCCAGGTCGAGCCGCTGCCGCACACCCTGGAGCGCAAGTGAGGGTCGCGGTGGTCGGTGCCGGGGATTCGTCGGCACCGCCATCACCCGGGCCCTGGGACCCGACGCGGTTCCCGTGACCCGTGCGACCTACGAGGAGGCCCGCCGCAGCGGCCCCTTCGACGTCCTGGTCAACGCCGCCTGTCCGTCCCGGCGTTACTGGGCCCGGCACCACCCCGACGAGGACCGTCGCGAGACGGTCGACAAGACCCGGGCGCTCCTCCGTGACTGGGAGTGGGGCCGCTTCGTCCAGATCAGCACCATCTCCGCCCGCACCCAACCGGACATCCCCTACGGCAGGAACCGGGCCGAGGCCGAGGAGCTCTGCGCGGACCACCTGATCGTCCGCCTGGGTCCCATGTACGGCGACGCCAACACCAAGGGCGTCCTCATGGACTTCCTCGCGGACCGGCCGGTGTACGCGCACGGCGATTCACGGCAGAGCTTCGCGCCGGTCGAGTGGTGCGGCCGCTGGGTGGCCTCGCACCTCGACGCCGAGGGGCTGTGGGAGGTGGGCGCGCGGACGACGGTCGGCCTGCGGGAGATCAGGGACGCGGTCGGCTCGCGTTCCGTCTTCGCCGGCACCCGGAAGGACGACCAGTTCCCCCTGGACAGCCGGCCCGACTGGCCGGACGCCGCCGATGTCATCGGCTGGCTCGGGGCCCGTAGCAGAGCACTGACTGGAGAATCATGACCACGACCGGTCACTCGACAGTGATCGACCGTTGCCGGATCTGCGACAACACCGAGTTGCTGCCCGTGCTCGACCTCGGTCCGCAGGCACTCACCGGTGTGTTCCCGCGGAGCCGCGGCGAGGACGTCCCGTACGTCCCCCTGGAGCTGGTGCGCTGCTCGCCCGCCGGCTGCGAGCTGGTGCAGCTGCGGCACACCGCCGACTTCGGCCTCATGTACGGCGAGGGCTACGGCTACCGGTCCAGCCTCAACCGCTCCATGGCGGACCACCTGCGCGGCAAGGTCGCCGCCATCACGAAGACCGTCGACCTCGGCCCCGGCGACCTCGTCCTGGACATCGGCAGCAACGACGGCACCCTGCTGGCGGCCTACCCCTCCGGCCCCTCCCTGGTCGGCGTCGACCCCGCCGCCACCGTCTTCGCCGGGACGTACCCGCCGGGCGCCGAGCTGATCCCCGACTTCTTCGCGGCCGGGCTGCTCGGCGGCCGCCGCGCCAAGGTCGTCACCTCGATCGCGATGTTCTACGACCTGCCCCGCCCCATGGACTTCATGCGCGAGATCCGCGACGTCCTGGCGGACGACGGCATCTGGGTGACCGAGCAGAGCTACCTGCCGTCGATGCTGCACGCCGCCGCCTACGACGTCGTCTGCCACGAGCACCTGGACTACTACGGGCTCCGCCAGATCGAGTGGATGGCCGAACGCACCGGCCTGAAGGTCGTGGACGCCGAGCTGACCCCCGTCTACGGCGGGAGCCTCTCCCTCGTCCTGGCCCGGAGCGACTCCCCGCGCGCGGCCGACGAGCGGGCCCTGGCCCGGATCCGCGCCGGCGAGACGGACCTGCCCTACGCGGAGTTCGCCCGGCGGACCGAGGAATCCCGCGACCGGCTCATGGACTTCCTCACCGCCTCGCGCGACAAGGGACTGCGCACCCTCGGATACGGCGCCTCCACCAAGGGCAACGTCATCCTCCAGTACTGCGGTGTGGACGAGACGCTCCTGCCCTGCATCGCCGAGGTGAACGAGGACAAGTTCGGCTGCTACACGCCCGGTACGGACATCCCGATCGTCTCCGAGAAGGAGGCCCGGGCGCTCGGTCCCGACCGGTTCCTGGTCCTCCCGTGGATCTACCGGGACGCGATGATCGCCCGGGAACGCGGCTTCCTGGCCTCCGGAGGCAACCTCGTCTTCCCGCTGCCCACCCTGGAAGTGGTGTGACGCGGTGCCGGGGATGAGAACGCGCGGCGGCGCCCGCCTGCTCGCCGTCTGCCTGCTGTCCGTCCTGCCGCTGCTGGCCGCGGCCCTGCTGCTGTGGCACGGGACCGCGGGCAAGGGCGGCGGACGATCCGGCTCCGGCGGGACCGAGCGGGGCGGATCGCCCGTCGAAGCATGGCAGTTGCTGCTCGCCCTGGCCGTGGTGGTGGCCGTCGCCCGGGGCCTCGGGACGCTGGCGAGCCGGTACCTGGCGCAGCCGCGCGTGGTGGGCGAGATGATCTCCGGGATCGTCCTGGGCCCCTCGGTGCTCGGCCTCGTCGCCCCCCGGGCCTACGACGCCCTCTTCCCCGCCGCCCTCCACTCGTACCTCAACCTCGTCGCCCAGATCGGGCTGGCGCTGTTCATGTTCCTGATCGGCATGGAGTTCGGCGACACCCCACACGAGGACGCGGGCCGCACCGGCGTCGCCGTGGGCGTCGTCGGCGTCTGCCTGTCGTTCGCGCTCGGCTGCGGCCTGGGGTACGCGCTGTACACCGGCTACGCCCCGGAAGGCGTCGGCTTCCTGCCGTTCACCCTCTTCCTGGGCATCACCATGAGCGTGACCGCCTTCCCCGTGCTGGCGCGGCTGCTGATGGAACGCGGCATGCTCCAGTCCCGGGCGGGCGCGTACGCCATCGTGGGCGCCGCCACCGCCGACCTCGCCTGCTGGCTGCTGCTCGCGGGCCTGGTCGCGCTGCTGCGCGGCGGTTCGCCCCTGGGCGTGCTGCGCACCCTCGCGCTCACCGCGGCCTTCTTCGGCGTCATGGTGGTGCTCGTCCGCCCCGCCCTGCGCCGGGTCCTGGAGGGATCCGAGCGCCGGCTCGCCGACGGCGGCGTGCTCACCCTGATCGTCCCCGGCGTCCTGCTGTCGGCGGTCGCCACCGAACTCATCGGCATCCACCTCATCTTCGGCGCCTTCCTCTTCGGCGCCATCTGCCCCAAGACGGCACCGGCCCTGGAGAACGCCCGCGGCAAGCTCCAGGAACTCGTCACGGCCGTTCTGCTGCCCCCGTTCTTCGCCTCGGTCGGCGTGAAGACCGACCTGCTGCGGCTCGGTGAGGGCGGCGGGGCCCTGTGGGTGTGGGCCGGCGTCGGTCTGCTGGTCGCAGTGGCCGGGAAGTTGACGGGCAGCGCGGCCGCGGCGGCGCTGATGTCGGTGGACCGCGTCGACGCCCTGCGCATCGGCGTGCTCATGAACTGCCGCGGGCTGACCGAGCTGGTGATCCTCACCATCGGCCTCGACCTCGGCGTCCTGTCGCCGGCGCTGTTCACCATGCTGGTCCTGGTCACCCTGTGCGCCACCGTCATGACCGCCCCACTGCTCGACCTGCTCGACCGCGCGGAAGCGCGCCGCGCCGCACCCGCTCCCGCGAAGGCGGCGGCCGCGGTCCGCTGACGGGGACCCGGTGACATCGCGAATTCCGGACGCGAAATACCGGGGCCGGATCTAGGTGATTCCTTCGAAAATGCCGGCGTGCCGCTGATTATGATCGGCGCGGAATGACCTGCTGTGCGCGCCGGGTCCAGTAAACCTGAAATCAGGGAGGTGGGTTGGTGCAGACAGCCGACCTGTACATCGGTGCTCTCGGCGTTTTCGTACCGCCCGTGGTGAGCGTCGAATGGGCCGTGGAACGCGGCCTCTACCCGGCCGAGGAAGCCGAGGCGCACGAACTCGGCGGAGTCGCGATCGCCGGCGACATACCCCCTCCGGAAATGGCCCTGCGGGCGGCGCAGCAGGCGGTGAAACGGTGGGGCGGATCGCCGAAGGAATTCGATCTGCTGCTGTACGCGAGCACCTGGCACCAGGGCCCGGACGGCTGGCCGCCCCAGGCGTACCTCCAGCGGCACCTGGTGGGCGGGGACATGCTCGCCCTGGAGATCCGGCAGGGCTGCAACGGCGTCTTCAGCGCGCTGGAACTCGCCGCCGCCTATCTTCAGGCCGATCCGCACCGTACGAGCGCGCTGATCGTCGCCGCCGACAACTACGGGACGCCGCTGGTCGACCGGTGGCGGATGGGTCCCGGCTTCATCGGCGGCGACGCCGCCTCGGCCCTGGTGCTGACCAAGCGGCCCGGCTTCGCCCGGCTCCGCTCGCTGGCGTCCAAGGGCCTGCCGGAGATCGAGGCGCTGCACCGGGGCGACGAGCCGCTGTTCCCGCCGAGCATCACCCGGGGCCGTCCGACCGACTTCAGCGCCCGCATCGGCCAGCAGTTCGCCACCCGGAGCCCGGCGTCCCTCGCGATGGCCGACATCCAGGACCACATGACGGAGATCGCCGAACGCGCCCTCGCGGACGCCGGCATCGGGATGGCGGACGTCGCCCGCGTCTCCTTCATGAACTACTCGCGGGAAGTGGTCGAACAGCGCTGCATGGCGGCCTGGGGGCTGCCGCTGTCCCGTTCGACCTGGGAGTTCGGCCGGGGAATCGGCCACTGCGGGGCCAGCGACCACCTGCTCTCCATGGAACACCTCGTACGGACCGGTGAGCTCGCCCCCGGCGACCACGTCCTGCAACTCGCCACCGCTCCGGGCCTCGTGGTGTCCAGCGCCGTCCTCCAGGTCCTCGAATCGCCGGGCTGGGACGCATGACGAATACCGGCAACGACGAACGGAACACGCCCGTGACACCCCTCGCACAGCCGGCAGACTCCCTCCCCCGGTGGCCGTGGTCGGGATCGGCTGCCGGTTCCCCGGCGGCGTCGAATCGCCCGACGGGTTCTGGGACCTGCTGGCGGCCGGCCGCAACACCGTCGGCGACATGCCCACCGACCGCTGGGAGGAGTACCGGGACTTCGGCCCGCGGTTCGACGCCGCGCTGCGGAAGGCCATCCGCTCCGGCAGCTACCTGGACGGCGACATCGCCGGTTTCGACGCCGAGTTCTTCGGCATCTCCCCGCGCGAGGCCGAGCTGATGGACCCGCAGCAGCGCCTCATGCTGGAGGTGGCCTGGCAGGCACTGGAGCACGCGGGCATCGCGCCGCACACCCTGGCGGGGACCGACACCGGGGTGTTCGCCGGGGTCTGCACCTACGACTACGGCGCGGGCCGGCTGGAGGACCTGCCGGGCATCGACGCCTGGACGGGGATCGGCGCGGCGGTGTGCGCCGTGTCCAACCGCGTCTCCCACGCGCTCGACCTGCGCGGGCCCAGCCTCTCCGTCGACACCGCGTGTTCCGCCTCGCTGGTGGCGCTGCACACCGCCGCGCAGAGCCTGCGGCTCGGCGAGTGCACCCTGGCGCTGGCCGGTGGCGTCAACCTGCTGGTGTCGCCCGGCCAGACGGTCGCCCTGGGCGCGGCCGGCGCGCTGGCGCCCGACGGCCGGAGCAAGCCGTTCTCCGCGTCGGCCGACGGCTACGGCCGCGGCGAGGGCTGCGGCGTGCTCGTCCTCAAGCTGCTGGCGGAGGCCGAACGCGACGGCGACCGGGTGCTGGCGGTGCTGCGCGGCAGCGCGGTCAACCAGGACGGGCGCACCAACGGCATCATGGCCCCCTGCGGCCAGGCCCAGGAGCACGTCATGCGGCGCGCCCTGGCGGCCGCGGGCGTCGACGCCGGCACCGTCGACTACGTGGAGGCCCACGGCACCGGCACCCGCCTCGGCGACCCCATGGAGATCGGTGCGATCGGCGCGGTCTACGGAAAGGACCGCGCGGGCGGGGAGCCGTGCGTGGTCGGGACGGTGAAGTCCAACATCGGCCACCTGGAAGGCGCCGCGGGCGTCGCCGGGGTCATCAAGGCGGTCCTCGCCCTGGGGCGGGACCGGATCCCGGCCAGCCCGCTGGACGGCGACCCCAACCCCGAGATCGACTGGGACGGCCACGCCATCCGGCTGGCCACCGGCGCGGTGCCGTGGCCCGAGCGCCCGCACCCCCGCCGCGCCGCGGTGTCCGGGTTCGGCTACGGCGGCACCGTGGCCCACGTGGTCCTGGAGCAGGCGCCCGCCGCGCCCGCCCGCCCCGCGCCGGAGCCGGCCGGAACCGTGTTCCCGCTCTCCGCCGCCTCTCCCGAGGCGCTCCGCGAACACGCCGGCGCGCTCGCCGGCCTGGTCGAGGAGGGCATGGACCCGGCCTCGCTCGGCCACACCCTGGCCCACCGGCGGTCCCCGCTCGCCCACCGGGCGGCCGTCGTGGCGGCCGACCGCGGCGAACTGGCCGCCGGGCTGCGCGCGCTGGCCGCCGGGGAGCCGGCGCCCGGTCTCGTCACCGGGGCCGTGCTGCCGGACACCGCCCGTCCCGTCTGGGTGTTCTCGGGCCACGGTTCCCAGTGGGCCGGGATGGGCCGGGAACTGCTGGAGTCCGAGCCGGTGTTCGCCGCGGCGATCGACGAGCTGGAGCCGGTGTTCAAGGAGGAGATCGGCTTCTCGCCCCGCGAGGTGCTGGTGGAGGGCGACCACACCGAGGTCCACCGCGCCCAGACCATGATCTTCGCGATGCAGCTCGGGCTCGCCGCGCTGTGGCGGTCCCGGGGCGTCGAACCCGCCGCCGTCATCGGCCACTCGGTCGGCGAGATCGCCGCCGCCGTCACCGCCGGCGCGCTGACCACGGACGACGGGGCCCGGCTGATCTGCCGCAGGTCGCTGCTGCTGCGCGAGGCCGCCGGGCGCGGCGCGATGGCGATGGTGAACCTGCCGTTCGACGAGGTCGCCGAGCGGCTCGCGGGGAACGCCGCGGTCGTCGCCGCCATCGCGTCCTCGACGTCGTCCACCGTCGTCTCGGGCGACCCCGGCGCGGTGGAGGAGGTCGTCGGCCGCTGGACGGAGGAGGGGCTGGTGGTCCGGCGCGTCGCCTCCGACGTGGCCTTCCACAGCCCGCACATGGACCCCCTGCTGGACCGGCTCCGCGCCGCCTGCGCCGAGCTGCGTCCGCGCACCCCGCACACCCCCCTCTACACGACGGCGCTCACGGATCCGCGGGCCGCGATGACCGCCGACGGCGCGTACTGGGCGGGCAACCTGCGCAACCCGGTGCGGCTCGCCGCGGCGGTCACCGCCGCGGCCGAGGACGGCCACCGGGCGTTCGTCGAGCTGGCCCCGCACCCCGTGGTCACGCACTCGGTCCACGAGACGCTGGCCGAGCGCGGCGTGGAGGACGTGTTCGTCGGCACGACGCTGCGGCGTGACAAGCCCGAGGCGCGCACCTTCGACGCGGCCGTGGGCGCGGCCCACTGCCACGGCGTGACCGTCGACTGGTCGGCGCTCCAGCCGAACGGGGACCTGGCGGACCTGCCGCCGTACCCCTGGCGGCACCGCTCGCTCTGGCGCTCCATCGCCGGGACGCGGACGGCCGGGCGGGGCCACGACGTCACGTCGCACACCCTGCTGGGCACCCCCGCCGCCGTCGCCGGCAGCGCCGTGCGGCTGTGGCACAGCACACTGGACGACGACAGCCGCCCGTACCCGGGCAGCCACGCCCTCAACGGCGTGGAGATCGTCCCGGCCGCCGTGCTGGCGGTCACGTTCCTGGCCGCGGCGGCCGAGGACGGCGAGGCCCGCGCCCTGCGGGGCATGACGATGACCCACCCCGTGCTCACCGCAGGGCAGCGGCAGATCCAGGTCGTCCACGAGGGCGACGTGGTCCGGCTGGCCTCCCGTACGGTCGCGGACGCGTCGGACCCGAACCCCGCCTGGCTCGTGCACTGCGCGTCCGGCACCGCCACACCCGACCTCGCCGCCCTGGCGTCGCGGTCGCTCCTGGACCCGGCCGAGCACCGGCTCGAACCCGCCGACCCCGGGCTGGTCGCGCGGCGGCTGGCCGAGGTGGGCGTGCCCTCGACCGGTTTCGACTGGACGGTCGAGAAACTGTCCGCCGGCTTCGGCGTGCTGCACGCCCGCGTCGCCTCGCCCGAAACCGGCTCCTGGGCCCCGCTGCTGGACGCCGTGATGTCCATCGCGCCCGCCGCCTTCATGGGTCTCCCCCGGCTCCGCATGGTCGTCGAGATCGACGAGATCACCGTCCACGGCACACCCCCGGACGCGGCGACGGTCGAGGTCGTCCTCGATCCCGGCGTCGCCGACACCGTGCACGCCCTGGTCACCGACCCGGACGGCCGCCCGGTGGCGAGCCTGCGCGGCCTGCGCTACCCGGTGGTCGAGCAGCCGGCCGCGCCGGCCGCCGACGAGCCGGGGCGGCAGGCGGACGCGGACGCGGTGTCGTTCGCGGGCCTGGCACCGGACGAGCTGCGGCAGCGGGTGCTCGACGAGGTGCGCGCGCAGATCGCGCAGGAGATGCGACTCGCGCCGGCGGACCTGCACGTCCGCCGCCCGCTGGTGGAGCAGGGACTCGACTCGGTGATGACGGTGGTCGTCCGCCGCCGGCTGGAGAAGCGCGTCGGCCGGGACGTGCCCGCCGACGTCTTCTGGAAGCTGCCCACCATCAGCGACATCGCCGACCACCTGGCCGAACGCCTCGCCGGCGGCCCGGCGGAGGACGTCCGGGCGTCCTGATTCACGGACGGTGCGCCGCGCGTCCGGAAGGGACGGCGGCGGGGTGAATACCCCGCCGCCAACGGCCCCGAAACTTAGGGAAAACCCGAAGGACGCGCCACTACGATCGTTCTTGAGCGGAGAAAGCCAATGCCACCTGGAGTTCCCTTGAAACGAGTCGAGCCAACGACGCTGATCGTAAGGTGCGGGATATGAAGGCGCTCATATTGGTGGGCGGGGTCGGTTCGAGATTGCGGCCGATCACGCACACCTCGGCCAAACAGCTGATTCCGGTGGCCAATATCCCCGTTCTCTCCTATGTGCTGAATTCCATCAAGGAGGCCGGGATAACCGAGGTCGGCATGGTCGTCGGGGCCACCGCCACGGAGATCCGGGAGGCCGTGGGGGACGGCGCGCAGTTCGGGCTGGACGTCACCTACCTCCAGCAGGACGCCCCGCGCGGGCTGGCCGACGCCGTGCTCATCTCCCGTGACTTCCTCGGCGACGACGACTTCGTCATGTACCTGGGCGACAACTACGTCGTGGACGGCATCGTCGACTTCGTCGACGACTTCCGCCGCGGCGAGGCCGCCGCGCAGGTCATGCTCGCCCGGGTCGACGACCCGCGCCGGTTCGGCGTCGCCGAGCTGGACGCGGACGGCCGGGTGACCGCCGTCGTCGAGAAGCCCCAGGATCCCCGGAGCGACCTGGCGGTCGTCGGCGTCTACGCCTTCGGCCCGGCGGTGCACGAGGCCGTCGCCGGCATCAAGCCTTCCTGGCGCGACGAGTTGGAGATCACCGACGCGGTCCAGTGGCTGGTGGACCGGGGGCACGTGGTCGGCTCCACGGTCATCGACCGGTACTGGAAGGACATCGCCAGTGTCACCGACGTCCTGGAGATGAACCGGCACGTGCTGGAGACCGTCGACGGCCGCGTCGACGGCGAGGTGGACGAGGCCAGCGAACTCGTGGGCCGGGTCGTGGTGGAGGCCGGGGCGAAGATCACCGGCTCCCGCATCGTCGGCCCCGCCGTCATCGGCGCCGACACGGTGGTGCAGGACTCCTACGTCGGCCCCTTCACCTCCATCGAGGGGAACTGCCGGATCGCGCACAGCGAGATCCAGTACTCCATCGTCCTGCGCGGCGCCTCGATCGAGGGCGTCGCCCGGGTCGAGGACTCGGTCATCGGCCGCGAGACCGAGGTGAACGCCGCCCCCCGGACGTCGACCGCGCACCGCCTGGTGCTGGGAGACCACAGCCGGGTCCGGGTCGGCTGTTGAACGGGCTTGCGGAAGCGGGGGACACGACGGTGAACGCGGGCGGCGAAGAGAAGCGGGACGGCGGCACGGGCGCCGAGCGGGGACGCAACGTCCTCGTCATCGGCGGGGCGGGCTTCATCGGCTCCCACTACGTGCGCGAACTGATCCGGGACGGCGGACCGGCGCGGGTGACCGTGCTGGACAAGCTGACCTACGCCGGGAACATGGCGAACCTGGACCCGGTCGCGGGCCGGTACGCCTTCGTCCACGGCGACATCTGCGACACCCGGCTGCTCACCGACGTCGTCCCCGGCCACGACCTGGTGGTCAACTTCGCGGCGGAGTCGCACGTCGACCGGTCGATCGCCGACGCGGCCCCCTTCATCCGCACCAACGTGCTGGGCGTCCAGGCCCTGATGCAGGTGTGCCTGGAGGCCGGCACGCCGAGGATCGTGCAGGTCTCCACCGACGAGGTGTACGGCAGCATCGAGACCGGCTCCTGGGACGAGGACGCGCTGATCGCCCCCAACTCGCCCTACGCGGCGTCGAAGGCGGGCGGCGACATGGTCGCCCTGGCCTACGCCCGGACCCACGGGCTGCCGGTGAGCGTGACGCGGTGCGGCAACAACTACGGGCCCTACCAGTTCCCGGAGAAGGTCGTCCCGCTGTTCACCACCCGGCTGCTGGACGGGCACGGCATCCCGCTGTACGGCGACGGCGGCAACGTCCGCGACTGGGTGCACGTCTCCGACCACGTCCGCGGCATCCGGCTGGTCGCCGAGCGCGGACGGCCGGGGCAGGTCTACCACATCGCCGGCACCGCCGAGTTGACCAATCTGGAGCTCACGCGCCACCTGCTGGACGCGCTGGGTGCCGGCTGGGACCGGGTCGAGCGCGTCGCCGACCGCAAGGGCCACGACCGCCGCTACTCGCTCTCCGATGCCCGGCTCCGCGCGCTCGGCTACACGCCGCGGGTGCCCTTCGAGCAGGGCCTGGCCGACACCGTGCGCTGGTACGCCGAGAACCGGGACTGGTGGGAGCCGCTCGCCGAGCGCGCCCGGTCCGAGGCCGCGGCGCCGGCCGTCGCCGGCCAGTCCGCGTAGAAACGGCCCGCGTAAAAAAGGCCCGCGTACAACCGGCCCGCGTACAACCGGTTCGCATAAAAACCGCCACCCCTTCCCTGACCCCATCCCCCTTTTCGCGTGACATCCAGGAGTTTTTGATGGCGCACTGTCTGGTGACCGGCGGAGCCGGCTTCATCGGCTCGCACGTGGCGGAGGCCCTGCTCGGCCTCGGGCACCGGGTGTCGGTCCTCGACGACCTCAGCGGCGGCACCGCCGAGCGCGTACCCGACGGTGCGGAGCTGTTCGTCGGCTCGGTGACCGACGCGGAGCTGGTCGACAAGCTCTTCGCCGAGCAGCGGTTCGACCGCGTCTTCCACTTCGCGGCGTTCGCCGCCGAGGCCATCAGCCACTCGGTGAAGAGCCTCAACTACGGCACCAACGTCATGGGCAGCGTGAACCTCGTCAACGCCGCCCTGCACCACGGGGTCTCCTTCTTCTGCTTCGCGTCCTCGGTCGCGGTGTACGGCCACGGCGAGACCCCGATGCGGGAGTCGTCGATCCCGGTGCCGGCCGACAGCTACGGCAACGCCAAGCTCACGGTCGAGCGCGAGCTGGAAACGACCATGCGCACCCAGGGCCTGCCCTTCACGGCGTTCCGGATGCACAACGTGTACGGCGAGTGGCAGAACATGCGCGATCCGTACCGTAACGCGGTCGCCATCTTCTTCAACCAGATCCTGCGCGGAGAGCCGATCTCCGTCTACGGCGACGGCGGCCAGGTCCGGGCGTTCAGCTATGTGAAGGACATCGTGGACGTCATCGTCCGCGCCCCCGAGACCGAGGCGGCCTGGGGCCGGGCCTTCAACGTCGGCTCGTCCCGCACCAACACCGTGCTGGAGCTCGCCCAGGCCGTGCGCCGGGCGGCCGGCACCCCCGACCACCCCATCGCGCACCTGCCCGCCCGCGACGAGGTGATGGTCGCCTACACCGCCACCGACGAGGCCCGCGAGGTCTTCGGCGACTGGGCGGACACCCCGCTGGCGGACGGGCTCGCCCGGACCGCCGCCTGGGCCGCCTCCGTCGGCCCCGCCGAGCTGAGCCCCTCGTTCGCCCTCGAGATCGGCGGGGAGCACGTCCCGGAGTGGGCCCAGTGCGTGGCCGACCGGCTGAGCGCCGCCGGCCGCTGAACCCCCGCCCCAGCCCGTCCCGCGCCGCAACGCACCTGACAGTGGAGGAACACCGCAGTGAACGACCTTGAGATCCAGCGCCGGGTGACCGAACTCGAGCCGTGGGTCGGCGACTTCGTCTACAACGGGGTCCGGTACGCCACCGCGTCCACCCGCGACTACCTGCTGAGCCAGCCGCCGCAGGACCGGGCCGACGCCTTCTTCCGCGCGTTCCCGCAGGCCAAGCGCGTCCTGGAGCTCGGTGCGCTGGAAGGCGCGGACACTCTCGCCATGGCCGGGCAGGACGGCGTCGAGATCCTCGCCCTGGAGGGCCGCGAGGAGAACCTGCGCCGCGCCGAGTTCGTCATGGAGCTGCACGGCGTCTCCAACGTCGAACTGCGCCTCGCTGACGTGGAGTCCATGGACTTCGCCGCCCTCGGCCACTTCGACGCCACGCTGTGCGCGGGCCTCCTCTACCACGTGCGGCGCCCCTGGGAGCTGCTCGCGGACATCGGCTCCGTCTCCGACTGCCTCTACCTCTCCACCCACTACTGGGGCAGCTCGGAGGGCCTGGACGTCGTCGACGGCTACGCGTTCCACCCCGTCCGCGAGGACCACCCCGAGCCGCAGGCCCGCGGTCTCAGCGTCGACGTGCGCTGGCTGGACCGGCCGTCGCTGATGCGCGCCCTGGAGCGGGCGGGCTTCACCGACGTCGAAATCCTCCAGGAGCGGGTCACCCCCGAGGTCTGCAACATCGTCGCGGCCGCCCGCAAGCCCGGCGTGCCCCGCCCGTGACGCGAAGAGGACGAGGCGAGGACGGAGCGAAGGGACGGATGACCCCATGACCACGGCGACGCACGACCGCGCCTCGGCGATCGAACGGTTCCGGCGGGACGGCTTCGCGAACGCGGGCCCGGTCCTCGAACCGGAGGCGATCGACCGCCTCAAGGCGGGAGCCGAGCGGCTCATCGCCCGCTTCACCGACGAGGGCCTGCGCTCCGACGACTACTGGAACTTCCCCGTCGAGGGCGACGAGCGCCCCGTCCTCTACCGCGTGCACAACCTGGAGAAGCAGGACTGGGCCCCGGAGCGGGGCCTGCTCCACAGCGAGGAACTGGCGGCGCTCGCCGCCGCGTTCGTGGACGGCCCGGTCGTCCCCACCGCCTACGCGCTCGTCCTCAAGGAGCCGTACCGGGCCGCCGAGGTGCCCTGGCACCGCGACCGCGTCAACGTCGGCCCGCACAGGGTCTGCAACCTGAGCATCTGCCTGGACGACGCGAGCCCGGAGAACGGCTGTCTGACGGCGGTCCCGGGGTCGCACCTGCTCCCCGACGACGCGGTGGTGGCGGAGGTCCGGGCCGCCGGGCCCGTCGCCCACGTCCCGGTGCGCCAGGGCGACGTGGTGGTGCACGACGTGCGGCTCGTCCACGGTTCCGGCCCGAACGCCGGCGGCCGCTGGCGGCGGACCATCGTCATCGAGTACGCCGACCCGGCCGCACCGCCGGCGCCCTGAGCCGCAGGCCAGGCAGACATCGAACGGCAGGTCAGGGAGTCTTTCGGATGAGGATTATGTTCACCGCCTCGAACTGGGCGGGACATTACATGTGCATGGTGCCCCTGGCCTGGGCGCTGCGCGGCGCGGGGCACGAGATCCGCGTGGCGTGCCCGCCGTCGCAGGTGCGCGGGGTCGCCGCGGCCGGCCTGATGCCGGTCCCGGTGCTCGACGCGCCGGACATGATGGAGAGCGCGCGGCTGGCGTTCTACGTACAGGCCATGTACACGCCACCGCAGTCCGGCCCGCGGCCGCTGCCGCTGCACCCGTTCACCGGGGAGCGGATGGAGTCGCTCAACGACTTCGACGCCTCCGACCTGCGCGACTTCTGGCAGAAGTCGATCGACGCGGTGCAGCGCAGCTACGACAACGCGGTGAGCTTCGGCGACCACTGGAAGCCCGACCTGGTGGTGCACGACATCATGGCGGTCGAGGGCGCGCTGGTCGCCGCGCTCCGGGGCGTGCCCAGCGTCTACGTCTCCCCCGGGTTCATCGGGACCGTGGAGACCGAGCCGGGCCTCGACCTGGTCTCGGCGGACCCGCTGTCGTGCTTCGAGAAGTACGGGGTCGACTGGGGCCGCGACCGGATCCGGTACGCGGTGGACCCCTCGCCGGACTCGGCGATCCCGCCGCTCGGCGACGCGCTGCGGCTGCCGATGCGCTACGTGCCGTACAACGGCGCCCAGGGCGCCGACCCCTGGCAGCTCGGGCCGGTCCGCGGCAAGCGCGTCTGCGTGGTCTGGGGCAACTCGGCGTCGGGCATCTTCGGCTCCGACGTCCCGGCACTGCGGCACGCCATCGACGCGGCGGTGCGCCAGGGCGCGGAGGTCGTTCTCACGGCGCCGCCGGAGCAGGTGGAGCAGCTGGGATCGCTGCCCGACGGCGTCCGCGTGCTGCGCAACTGCCCGCTGGAGCTGATCCTTCCGTACTGCGACCTGCTCATCCACCACGGCAGCGCCAACTGCTACATGAACGGCATCGTGGCGGGGATCCCCCAGCTCTCCCTCGCCCTCAACTACGACACGCTGGTCTGCGGCCGGCGCGTCGACCCCACCGGCGCGACGGTGACCCTCTCCGGTCTGGAGGCCACCGCCGAGAAGATCGACGAGGCGCTGCGTGGCGTGCTGTTCGACCACCGCTACCGCCTGGCGGCGGAGAAGCTGCGGGACGGCGTCGAGCGGGCGCCCTCGCCCGCCGTGATCGCCGGACTGCTGGAACGCCTGGTGGCCGACGGCGGACTCTCGGCGGAGGACGTCGCCGAGGCCGTGGGGAACGCCAACGAGCTTCGGAGGGTCGCGTGACGATCGGACTGGAGAAGGGCCAGCGGGCCGTGGTCACCGGGGGTGCCGGATTCATCGGCTCCCACCTGTGCGAACGGCTCGTCGAGCGGGGCCTGTTCGTGGTCGCCGTGGACAACCTGTCGACCGGCAGGGCCGCCAACGTCGAGGCGCTGGCCGGCGAGGAGCGGTTCACCCTGCTGGTGGCCGACGTGACCGAGCCGTTCCACGTCGACGGGCCGGTCCACCACGTCGTCCACCTGGCGTCGCCGGCGTCCCCCCTGGACTACCTGGCGCTGCCGCTGGAGACGCTGCGCGTCGGCTCGGCCGGGACCGAGAACGCGCTGCGGCTGGCGCTGGAGCACGACGCCCGCTTCGTGGTCGCCTCCACCTCGGAGGTCTACGGCGACCCCCTGGAGCACCCGCAGCCCGAGACCTACTGGGGCAACGTCAACCCGATCGGCCCGCGGTCGGTCTACGACGAGGCCAAGCGGTTCACCGAGGCGCTGACCGCCGCCTACGCCCGCACGCTGGGCGCGGACACCGGCATCGCCCGGCTGTTCAACTCCTACGGTCCGCGGATGCGGCGCGAGGACGGGCGGGTGGTGCCGACCTTCATCGACCAGGCGCTCGCGGGGGAGCCGCTCACCATCAACGGCAGCGGCGAGCAGACCCGTTCGCTGTGCTACGTCGAGGACACCGTGCGGGGGCTGCTGGCCCTGATGGAGTCGTCCTTCCCGGGCCCGGTCAACATCGGCGCGACCGTGGAGATGACCGTCCGCGAGATCGCGGAGGCGATCGCCGCGCACGCCGGGGTGGAGCTGCGGACCGAATACCGCCCGCCCACGGAGGACGAGCCGGGCCGGCGCCGCCCCGACATCGAGACCGCCAGGACGAAGCTGGGCTGGCGGCCCGAAGTGCCGCTCGCCGAGGGCATCAAGCGCACCCTCGACTGGTGGCAGACCGCCTACCCGCGGGACACCGCCCGCGACGGCGTGAATGGTTCGAGCGACATCAGGAGTGAGGCGGCATGACAAGCGAGACACCGGCCGGCAAGGGCGTGCGCATGCCGCGGAGCGTCGAGGACCTCAACGTCGTCTGGGAATGGGACGACGCCGAGGGCATGCAGGTGCGGCTCGCGGGCTACCAGCCGCGCGACGAGTACCTGCGCGACCGCGCCGAGCGGATCGGGCAGCTGACGGAGGCGCTCTCCCTACACCAGGGCGTCGACCTGTTCGAGATCGGCAGCGGCGAGGGCGTCATGGCCCGCGAGCTGGCGCCCCGGGTCAACAGCCTGCTGTGCGCGGACGTCAGCCAGTCGTTCCTGGACAAGACCCGCGCCACCTGCGCGGGGATCCCGAACGTCGACTACCACCACATCCAGAACGATTATCTGGCCGGACTGCCGGACGCCTCGTTCGACGCCGGGTTCGCGCTCAACGTGTTCATCCACCTGAACGCCTTCGAGGTCTTCCTCTACCTGCGCGAGATCCGCCGCGTGCTGCGCCCCGGCGGCCGGTTCCTCTTCAACTACCTGGACTTCGGCGACGTCACCAGGCCGCAGTTCCACGAGTACGTGGCGAGCTACCCGGGCGCCCACCCGGTCGCCGTGAAGGGGTTCATGTCCTGGCTCGGCACCGACGTGGTCGGCAAGCTCGCGGCGGAGGCCGGACTGACGCCCGTCCCCGGGTCGCTCGACGACCAGGGCGGCGTCTGCTTCCTCACCCTGCGCAGAGAAGAGGAGGCCGCGTGAAGCCCCGCACCGCGCGGACGCGCACGCGGGGGGCCCACCGTGGCTGAGCACATACCCGTCGACCGGCTCAACGAGTGGTACGACGAACTCACCGTCGAGATCATCGAGCGGGTCTGCGCCCCCGACTCCGGCTGCCTCGACATCGGCGCCGGAGGCGGCGAGATCCTCGCGCACATGCGCCGGGCCGCCCCCCGGGCCGGCACTTCGCCGTCGAGCCACTGCCGCACTACGCGGAGGGACTGCGCCGGGACTTCCCCGAGGTCACGGTGTGGCAGGCCGCCGCGGCCGCCACCGAGGGCCGGGACAGCTTCGTCCACGTCGTCTCCAACCCCGGCTACAGCGGCCTGCGCCGCCGGCCGTACGACCGCGCCGACGAGACGCTGGTGGAGATCGCGGTGGACACCGTCCGCCTCGACGACGTCGTCCCGGCCGACGCCCGCGTCGACCTGGTGAAAGTGGACGTGGAGGGCGGCGAGGTGGGCGCCCTGCGCGGCGCGGCCGAACTGCTCCGCCGGGAGTCCCCCGTCGTCGTCTTCGAGCACGGCGGCGACCACGCGATGCGCGACTACGGCACCACCAGCGACGACCTGTGGGCACTGCTGGTCGACGACCTCGGCTACACGATCCACACCCTGGCGGGCTGGCTGGCCGCGGAGCCCGGCCTCGACCGGGCCGCCTTCGCCGAGGAGCTGCGCACGCAGTGGTACTTCGTCGCCGCCCGCGGGCCCCTGTCCGCCCGTACCCCCGAGGAGTAGTGCAACCGCCGTGACCGACACCACCCCAGCGGTCCCCGAATGCCACATCCGGGAGACCGGCCTGCTCCCCGAGCACATCACCGCCTTCCGGCGCGAGGGCGTGCTGGCCGTGCGCGGCCTGCTGACCCCCGCCGAGCTGGCGGCGGCGCAGGAGGCGGCGGCCGGCCTGATCGACGACGCCTGGCGCACCCGGTCCCCGCACGACACCATCTGGACGCTGGAGCCCGAGGACCCCGACGCGGCCCCGGTCCGCATCGAGTACGTCATGGACAAGTCCCCGGTGCTGGCCCGGCTCGCGGGCCACCCGCTGCTGCTGGGCGCCATGGAGTCCCTGGTCGGCCCCAACTTCATCCCCACCTGGGACAGCATGGTGTTCAAGACCCCGGCCGGCGCGCCCCGGCTGGCCTGGCACCGCGACGGCCAGATGTACCGCGACGCCGTCGCCGTCACCGGCGGCGGCCGCGTGATCGACGTGGGCGTCTACCTGGACCCCGCGCCCGAGGACAACTGCGTCTGGGCCATCCCGCAGTCCAACTACTGGGACGACGAGCGGATCACCGAGACCGCCGACCGGATGAACGCCACCGAGTGGGACACCACCGGGGCCGTCCCCGCCGTGATGGAGCCGGGCGACGCCCTGTTCCACAACATCCTCACGCTGCACGGCGCCCCCGCGGTGGTCGGCAAGCAGCGCCGGGTCGTCTACTACGAGTACCGGCCCGGCGAGGTCGAGCGCCAACTGGGCCCGCACACGCCCGAGTACGTGGGGCTCAAGCAGCAGGTGCTGCGCTCCTGCCTGGAGCAGCGCGCCGCGGCCGAGGAGCACCGGGGCGAGGAGCCCTTCGCGTACCGCCCGGCGGAGTCGTACCGGCTGTGGGACGAGTCCCCCGCCATCTCCGGCCTGCGGTTCCCGCACGAGGAGTACTGGCGGTGGTGAACCTGCTGAACCGGCTGCCGCTGCTGGGGGCCCTGACCGGGGCCCCGGCCCGCCCGCGCCGCGAACCCACCCATGACGAGGTCGTCGCCGAGCGCTACCGCGAGCGGACCGACCCGCGCCCCGGCGACTGGGCCTACGCCCACCTGCTCGACCTCCGCGACGCGCTGGCCGAGGAGCTCCGCGGGGCGTCGGGCCGCTGGCTCGACTTCGGCGCGGGCACCTCGCCCTACCGCGGCCTGCTCCCGGGCGCCCGGCTGGAGACCGCCGAGATGCGCGGCGGCGAGGACCTGACCGCCGACCACGAGCTCGACGCGGACGGCATGAGTTCCCTGCCGGACGGCTCGTTCGACGGCATCCTCTCCACCCAGGTCCTGGAGCACGTGACGGACCCGGACACCCACCTGCGGGAGGCCCTCCGGCTGCTCCGGCCGGGCGGCAGGCTGGTGCTCTCCACGCACGGCGTGTGGGAGGAGCACGGCGGCCAGGATCTGTGGCGCTGGACGGCCGACGGACTCGCGGCCCAGGCCGAGCGGTCCGGGTTCACCGTGGACCGCGCGGTCAAGCTCACCTGCGGCCCCCGCGGCCTGCTGCTCCTGCTGCGCCACCACGGCCGGCAGCACGGCTGGCCGGCCGGCGGGCCGGTGGGCCTGCTGCTGCGGACCCTCACGCTGGCCGACCGGCTGCGCCCGCGCCTCGTCGACGACTACCTCGACCGCGTCTTCGGCGGCCTGGGCCGTGTCGAGGGCCCGGCCGAGCCCTTCTACCTGGACATCCTGCTGACCGCCACCAAGCCGAGCGCACCGGAGACGCCGGAGAGGGACGCGAAATGACCCAGCCCCCGCCCAGCCCCACCATGTGCGTGCTGCCGTGGATCCACCAGTGCGCCTCCATCGACGGCGTCTACGGCCGGTGCTGCGTGGACGACTCCATGTACCACAACGAGCTGTACGACTCCGTGGAGGAGCCCGTCTTCAAGCTCAACGCCGACGCCCTCGGCTGCGCCCCCAACTCGCGCTACGCCAAGGACAACCCGGACGAGGTGCGCGGGCTGACCGAGGCGTTCAACAGCCCCAACATGCGGCGGACCCGGCTGAAGATGCTGGCCGGCGAGCGCGTGTCCGCGTGCGACTACTGCTACCACCGCGAGGACCGGGGCGCGACCTCGTACCGGCAGAGCATCAACGAGCGGTTCGCCGACACGGTGGACTTCGCGGACCTCGCCGAACGGACCGCTCCCGACGGCTCGTTCGACGAGTTCCCGTTCTTCCTCGACATCCGCTTCGGCAACACCTGCAACCTGCGGTGCGTGATGTGCGCCTACCCGGTCAGCTCCGGGTGGGGCGCCAAGAAGCGGCCGTCGTGGTCGTCCGCCGTGATCGACCCGTACCGCGAGGACGAGGAGCTGTGGGCGACGCTCCGCGAGAACGCCCACCTCATCCGCCGGCTGTACTTCGCCGGCGGTGAACCGTTCATGCAGCCGGGCCACTTCGCGCTGCTCGACCTGCTGATCGAGACCGGCAACGCGGGCAACGTCGACATCGTCTACAACTCCAACCTCACGGTGCTCCCGGAGAAGGTCTTCGACCGCTTCCCGCACTTCAAGAGCGTCGGCATCGGCGCGTCCTGCGACGGCGTCGGCGAGGTCTTCGAGCGCATCCGGCAACCCGCGAAGTGGGACGTGTTCGTCGCCAACCTCCGCCGGGCCAAGACCGAGGTGAACCTCTGGCTCCAGGTCGCGCCCCAGCGGCTCAACCTGTGGGGGCTGCGGGACCTGCTGCGCTTCGCCCGCGAGGAGGGCCTCGACGCGGACCTCGCCAACGTCGTGCAGTGGCCCGACGACTACTCCGTCGCCAACCTCCCGGACGAGGAGAAGCGGCGGGCGACCGTCGAACTGGCCGACCTGGCCGAGTGGTGCGACAGCCTGGACTGGGCCAAGCCCGCCAAGCACCTGCGGGCGCTGAGCGCGTTCATGAACGCCGCCGACCCGTCCCGACTGATCCCCGAAGGAGGAGCATGAGCGGCTCGGCCGACGCCGCCCTGGTCGCCGAGGGCCTGCGCAAGACCTACCCGACCGGCACGGCACTCGACGGGTTCGACCTCGTCGTGCCCGAGGGCACCGTGTGCGCCCTGCTCGGCCCCAACGGCGCGGGCAAGACGACCGCCGTGCGCATCCTCAGCACCCTGCTCAAGCCGGACGGCGGCCGTGCCGTGGTGGCCGGCCACGACGTGACCCGCGAGCCCGCCGAGGTGCGCCGCAACATCGGGGTCACCGGCCAGTACCCGGCCGTCGAGGAGATCCTGACCGGCCGCGAGAACCTGGAGATGTGGGGCCGCCTGTACCACGTGGGCCGCAAGGAGGCCCGGCGCCGCGCGGACGAACTGCTGGAGCTGTTCGACCTGACGGACGCCGCCGACAAGCGGCTCAAGCACTACTCGGGCGGCATGCGGCGCCGGCTCGACCTGGCCGCCGGGTTCTTCACCCTCCCCAAGGTCCTCTTCCTGGACGAGCCCACCACCGGCCTCGACCCGCGCAACCGCAACGAGGTCTGGAAGATGGTCCGTTCGATGGTCGGGCAGGGCACGACCGTGCTGCTCACCACGCAATACCTGGAGGAGGCCGACCGGCTCGCCGACCACATCTCGGTCATCGACGCGGGACGCGGGGTCGTCGAGGGCACGCCCGAGACCCTGAAGTCCCTCGTCGGCGGCGACCGCATCGTGGTGACCCTGGCGGCCGGCGCGGACCTGCCCGCCGCCGCGGCCGAGATCGCCCGCCTCACGGACACCGAGCCCGACGTGGACACCGAGGCCCGCCGCGTCGACGCGGCGGTACGGGACCGGGTCGGCGACCTCGTGGAGATCGTGCGGACGCTGCGCGACCGGGGCCACGAGGTGGCGGACGTGTCGCTGCGCCGCCCGACGCTGGACGACGTGTTCCTGCACGTGACCAACCGTGCCGGTCGAAGGAAGGAGCCGGTCGGATGAGGGCCGTGCTGGGAAGGGCCCGGTGGGCCGTCACCGATGGCTGGGTGGTCGGCCGCGCCAACATGATCAACTGGCGCCGCAACCCCGGACTGATCTTCTACTGCATGATGTTCCCGATCATGACGGTGGTCTTCGGCTACGTCTTCGGCAGCGCCATGTCGGTCGAGGGCGGCGGGGACTACCGCGCGTTCCTGATGCCCGGCCTGTTCGGGCAGGCGATGATGTTCGGCGTCGTGACGAGCATGCTGG
This sequence comes from Streptomyces sp. CA-181903, assembly GCF_050937075.1. Lineage (NCBI taxonomy): Bacteria > Bacillati > Actinomycetota > Actinomycetes > Kitasatosporales > Streptomycetaceae > Streptomyces > Streptomyces sp. CA-181903. Next base: position 4,129,433 of record NZ_JBNJLY010000001.1, on the reverse strand, counting down.
CCGTCACCAGCGCGGTCTCCCGGGGGGTGACCGACCGGTTCCGCTCGATGCCGATGGCCCAGTCGGGCGTCGCGATGGGCCGCAGCTTCGCCGACATGTTCAGCTCCGTGATCGAGCTGACGATCCTCCTCGTCTGCGGCCTGCTGGTCGGCTGGCGCTGGCACGAGGGCCCCGGCAAGGCGCTGGCCGCGCTCGGCCTGCTGCTGCTCTGGCGCTACTCGCTCATCTGGGTCGGGATCTACCTGGGCCTGCTGCTGCCCCCGGACGCCGCCGGAGCGGCGTACGTGCCGCTGCTGCCCCTGACCATGCTGGCGAACACCTTCGTCTCGCCCGAGAAGATGCCCGGCTGGCTGGGCCACATCGCGGAGTGGAACCCACTGTCGTCCACGGTGTCCGCCTGCCGCGAGCTGTTCGGCAACCCGGGCGTCGGGGGCGACTCCTGGGTCACCGACCACGCCGTGGCCCTGGCCGTCGCCTGGCCCGTAGTGCTGCTGGTGATCTTCATGCCGCTGTCGGTCCGCCGCTACCGGACGCTCAGCCGCTGACCACGCCCGGCGGATGACGACGCTCAGCCGCCGACCACGAGAAAAAAAGGGGGACCGGCGATGGGCGCCGAGTCACGTGCCGTCCGGCTCTACCGGACGATGCGCCTGATCAGAGAATTCGAGGAACGCTGCCTCGCGATGTCGCTCACCGGCGAGATCGTCGGCGGCATCCACCCCTACATCGGCCAGGAGGCGGTGGCCGCCGGCGTCTGCTCCGCGCTCACCGAGGACGACGTCGTCGCCAGCACCCACCGCGGGCACGGCCACGTCCTCGCCAAGGGCGCCGACCCCAAGCGGATGCTGGCCGAGCTGCTCGGCACCACCGACGGCCTCAACCGCGGCCGCGGCGGCTCGATGCACGCCGCCGACGTCGGCCTCGGCGTCTACGGCGCCAACGGCATCGTCGGCGCGGGCGCGCCCATCGCGGCCGGCGCGGCCTGGTCGTTCCGGCAGCGCGGCGAGGACCGGGTGGCCGTCGCCTTCTTCGGCGACGGCGCGCTCAGCCAGGGCGTGGTGCTGGAGGCGTTCAACCTCGCGGCCCTGTGGCGGCTCCCGGTGGTGTTCGTCTGCGAGAACAACGGCTACGCGACCAGCCTGCCGGTCGGCCGGGCGCTGGCCGGCGACCCGGTGGAGCGGGCGGCCGCGTTCGGCCTCGCGGCGCGCGCGGTCGACGGGATGGACGCCGAGGCCGTCGCCGACGCGGCCGCCCAGGCCGTCGAGCGCTGCCGCGCGGGCGGCGGCCCGGCCTACCTGGAGTGCCGGACCTACCGGTTCCACGGCCACCACTCCTACGAGGAGCAGGTGGCGCTCAACTACCGCGACGACGCCGAGGTGGGCGACTGGCGGGCCCGCGACCCGCTGCGCACCCAGAGCACCCGGGTGGACGCCGCGACGGTCCGCGCCGTCGACGCCGAGATCTCCACGCTGATCGACGAGGCCGTGGAGTTCGCCCGCGCGGGCCGCGCCCCCGAGCCCCACGAGGCGCTCGACCACCTGTATGCCGACGGCACGACGACACGGCCCGGAGTGATGATCTGATGGGTGCACTTGCGTATATCACCGCGCTGAACCAGGCGCTCCACGACGAGATGGCGCGCGACGACCGCGTCTGCGTCTTCGGCGAGGACGTCCGGATCGGGCTGACCCAGACCACCAAGGGCCTGCACGAGCGCTTCGGCGACGGCCGCGTCGTCGACACGCCGCTGTCGGAGCAGGCGTTCACCAGCCTGGCCACCGGCGCGGCGATGGCCGGGCAGCGGCCGGTCGTGGAGTACCAGATCCCGTCGCTGCTGTATCTGGTCTTCGAGCAGATCGCCAACCAGGCGCACAAGTTCTCGCTGATGACCGGCGGGCAGGTGGAGGTCCCCGTCACCTATCTGGTGCCGGGTTCGGGTTCGCGGTCCGGCATGGCCGGGCAGCACTCCGACCACCCCTACAGCCTCTTCGCCCACGTCGGCATCAAGACCGTGCTGCCCGCCACCGCCTCGGACGCCTACGGCCTGCTCCTCTCGGCGCTCCGCGACCCCGACCCGGTGGCCGTCTTCGCGCCGAGCGCGCTGATGGGCACGGTCGAGGAGGTGACCGGCGAGCTCGGCCCGGTGCCGCTCGGCTCCGCCCGGATCCACCGCGCGGGCGAGGACGTGACCGTCGTCGCCACCGGCCAGTGCGTGCACACCGCCCTGGCCGTCGCGGAGGCGATGGCGGACGAGGTGTCGATCGAGGTGGTCGACCCGCGCACCATCTACCCGGTGGACTGGGAGACGATCCGGGCCTCGGCCGAGAAGACCGGCCGACTGGTCGTGATCGACGACGCCAACCGGATGAGCGGCTTCGCCGGCGAGGTCCTGGCCACCGCCGCCGAGCAGTTCGACCTGGTGGCCCCGCCCCGGCGGGTGACCCGGCCGGACGGCGCGGTCATCCCCTACGCACTGGTGCTCGACCAGGCGCTGCTGCCCAACGGGGACCAGCTGACCGACGCGATCCGCGCCGTCCTGAAGTGACCGGACGGGACCGGGCCGTGACGAGAACGGGAGAGAAGATGGACGCCGAGCGCCGGCCGAAGGTCGTGACGATCACCGTCGGGACCAACGAGCTGCGCTGGCTGGACCGGTGCCTCGGTTCCCTGCTGGACAGCGACACCACCGGGATCGACCTGGAGGTCTGCTACGTCGACAACGACTCGGCGGACGGCAGCGTCGAGCACGTGCGCGCGAAGTACCCGCGGGCGACGGTCATCCGCAACGACCGCAACCTGGGCTTCGCCGGGGCGAACAACGTCGGCATGCGCCGGGCCCTGGAGTCCGGCGCGGACTACGTGTTCCTCGTGAACCCCGACACCTGGACGCCGCCCGGCCTGGTGCGCGGACTCACCGAAGTGGCCGAGGAATGGCCGGAGTACGGCATCCTCGGCCCGCTGCAGTACCGCTACGACTGCGACTCCACGGCGCTCGACGAGTTCAACGACTGGACGCACACGGTCCTGTGGCTGGGCGAGCAGCACGCCTTCGCCGGCGACGGCATCGCCCACCCCTCCACCGCCGGCCCCGCCGAAGGCCGGGCCCCGCGGACGCTGGAGCACGCCTACGTCCAGGGGTCGGCGCTCTTCGCCCGGACCGCGATGCTCCGCGAGACCGGGCTCTTCGACGAGGTGCTGCACACCTACTACGAGGAGACCGACCTGTGCCGCCGGGCCCGCTGGGCGGGCTGGCGGGTGGCGCTCCACCTGGACCTGGGCATCCAGCACCGGGGCGGCGGCGGTGCCGCCGTACCCAGCACGTACAGCCGGGTCCACATGCGGCGCAACCGCTACTACTACCTCCTGACGGACATCGACTGGCACCCCGCGAAGGCCGCCCGGCTCGCCGGGCGCTGGCTGGTGGCGGACCTCATGGGCCACAGCGTCGTCGGCCGCGTCCCGGCGGCGACGGGGGCGCGGGAGACGGCCGAGGCGCTGCGCTGGCTCGCCGGCCGGGTGCCGACCATGCGGTCCCGGCGCCGGAGCCACCGCGTGCTGCGGGCCCGCGGCGGTCGGAACAGCGCAAAGGGGGCGTCCCGATGAGACCGTTGAAGGTCGCGCTGGTCAACATCCCGCTCCGGGTCCCGGGGGGCGACGAATGGATCACCGTGCCGCCGCAGGGGTACGGCGGGATCCAGTGGGTCGTCGCCAACCTGATGGACGGGCTGCTCGAACTGGGCCACGAGGTGTTCCTGCTGGGCGCCCCGGGCAGCCCGGCGGGAGCGCCGGGGCTGACCGTCGTGCCGGTGGGCGAGCCGGAGGAGATCCAGCGGTGGCTGCGGGAGTCGGACGTCGACGTGGTCCACGACCACAGCGGCGGCCTGATCGGCCCGGCCGGGCTGCGTCCGGGCACCGCGTTCATCAGCTCGCACCACTTCACCACCCGGCCGGTCAACCCGGCGGGCTGTACGTACAGTTCACGGGCGCAGCGCGCGCACTGCGGGGGCGGCGCCGACGCGCCCGTCATCCCGATCCCCGTCGACCCGGCCCGCTACCGGACGGCGGCGGACGCGGTGCCCAAGGAGGACTTCCTCCTCTTCATGGGCCGGATCTCGCCGCACAAGGGGGCGTTGGAGGCGGCCGCGTTCGCGGCGGCGTGCGGCCGGCGCCTGGTGCTGGCCGGACCCGCCTGGGAGCCGGACTACTTCGCGGAGATCACCTCACGGTACGGCTCGGCCGTCGAGCCGATCGGGGAGGTGGGCGCCGAGCGGCGGCTCGACCTGCTCGCCTCCGCGCACGCGGTGCTGGCCATGTCCCAGGCGGTCGAAGGGCCGTGGGGCGGCACCTGGTGCGAACCGGGCGCGACGGTGGTCTCCGAGGCGGCGGTGAGCGGCACCCCCGTCGTGGGCACGCACAACGGCTGCCTGGCGGAGATCGTGCCGGCGGTCGGCCGGGTCGTCGGGTACGGCACGGACTTCGCGCCCGACGAGGCCCGCCGGATCCTGGACGGACTGCCGTCGCCCGGCGAGGTCCGGCGCGCGGCGGTCCGGCTGTGGGGCCATGTGGAGATCGCCGGCCGGTATGTGGAGCAGTACCGCAGGCTGCTCTCCGGGGTGACCTGGACGTGAGGTGCCGGGGTCCGGAGCGGGTATGCCGCCCGGACCCCGGCGCGTCGTCAGCGCGCGTCCAGCCAGGGGCGCGGCTCGGGGTCGGCCACCTCTTCGACCGGCCCCATGAAGACGAGCACGTAGGCCCGCCGGGTCTGGCCGGTGAGGTTGGGGCCCGCGTAGTGCGGGGCCCGCAGGGTGTGCACCACGGCCTCGCCCGCGGCGAGCGGGACGGCCACCCCGGCGGCGGGGTCCACCGCGTCGGTCACCAGCCCGCGGATGCGGTCGTCGTCGTCGATGTGCCGGTGCGGCTGGACGGGGCCCAGGTGGCCGCCGGGCAGGTAGTGCAGGCAGCCGCTGTCCACCGTGGCCTCGTCCAGCGTGGTCCACACGCTGAGTCCGCGCCGGTGCCAGCGCGGGTCCATGTAGCCCTCGTCCTGGTGCCAGGGCGTCTCCGCGCCGTAGTTCGGCGGCTTCAGGATGGCGTGCCCGTAGAAGTCGAGCTCGTCCTCGGGAACGTCCAGCAGCCGTGCGGCGATGGCCCGGCAGCGCTTGAAGTGCTCGCTCTCGACCAGTTCGGGCGCGAATTTCTCCGGGCGCACGATCTGCGGCAGCCGGGCCGGCCCGTCGGAATCCTGCCGGGCGGCTATGTCGAAGTAGTCGCCCGTCGCGAAGTCGGCGTGCTCGGAGAACAGCCGGTCGTAGACGCCGCGCAGCCACTCCAGTTCCGCGTCGTCCACGAGCCGCGGCAGCGCCGCGAATCCGTCGTCCCGGAAGGCTGCGAGGAGTTCCTCGTCGATCACGGTTTCCACGGCCCCCATACGGCGGCTCCTTTCGTCAGGTATTCGACGAGTACGATACGTTCCTTCCCGGAATAGGGCATCGCCTTTGGCCGGAGAATAGTGAATTGACTAGACTCTGGCCGCCGACGGCAATTCCCCCGGCCGTCGGCGGCGACCCCGGCGAAACGCGTGCAATACTCTCGGCGCGACGTATGTGAAATACGGGAGCGGGTTGCTATGACTGGACACAGTGCGATTGCGTTGGATGTCGGAGGCGTCATCTACTACGACGAGCCTTTCGAACTGGCTTGGCTTCAGGGGACCTTCGACCTCGCGGTCACCGCTGATCCGAGCCTCACCCTCCGAGAATTCATCGAGGACACCGAGCGTTTCTATCTGGGCGGAAAAGTCCCCGCGGGCCGGCCGGACATTCTCGGTTCGGCGGCCGCCGACGAGAGCTGGGTCCGCATCCTGCGGGCCTGGGGAGAACTTGCCCAGGAGATTCCCGGCGCCATTGCGGCGACGAAGGCGCTCGCCCGGGAAATACCGACGGCCGTGGTCGCCAATCAGCCGCCCGAGTGCGCCGGCGTGCTCGCCGCGTGGGGGCTGACCGCCGTCCTGGAGACGGTGGTCCTCGACTGCTTCGAAGGCGTCGCCAAACCCGACCCGCGGCTGCTGGGCATCGCCCTGGACCGGCTGGGCATACCGGCCGGGGAACTGCTGGTGGTGGGCAACCGCGCCGATCACGACGTGGCGCCCGCCCGCGCCCTGGGCTGCCCGGCGGTGTTCGTGCTGCCGGAGGACGGCTACCGCGTGCCACCCGGCGTCCACCCGGACATCGTCCGGGCCTACCGCGCGCTGCGCACGGTCCGCACCGCGCCCCGGGGGACGACGTGCCGCGGGCCGCCTCCCTCGCCGAGCTGGCCGCGTCGCCCCTGGCGCGCCTCGGTGCGCTGTGACGACGGCGGACCCGCTGCCCGGCGGCCGTACGGCGGTGATCGGCGCGACGGGCTTCATCGGCTCCCGGCTGACGGCCGCGCTCACCGACGAGGACGCCCGCGTCCCGGCCGCCTTCAACCGGGCGTTCCCGCCGGTGGCCGGCGGCCGCGCGGCCCCTGGACTGGTCGAGGCCGACATCGTCTACTTCCTGGCCGCCGGGCTGAGCCCGATCCTGGCCGAGCGGCGGCCCGACCTGGTGGAGGCCGAACGCCGGCTCCTGGTCGAGGTGTTGGACGCGCTGGCCGCGGCGGGCCGCCGCCCGGTGTTCGTCCTGGCCGGCTCGGGCGGCGCGGTCTACGCGCCCGAGGTCGCGCCGCCGTACCGGGAGACGACCCCGGCCCGGCCCGACTCCGCCTACGGACGCGCCAAACTCCGCCTCGAACGCGAGCTGTTCCGGCGCCAGGACGCGGTCCGCGCCGTGGTGGCGCGGCTGAGCAACGTCTACGGTCCCGGCCAGCGCCCCGTCCGCGGGTTCGGCGTGCTGCCGCACTGGCTGCGGGCGGCCGTCCGGGGTGAGCCCGTGCGGGTGTTCGGCGATCCGCACGTGGTCCGGGACTACGTCAACGTCGACGACGTCACCCGGTTCCTGCTGGCGCTGCGCACCCGGGCCGGCGGCGGCCGGCTGCCCGACGTGGTGAACGTCGGCTCCGGAGTGCCCACTTCGCTGAGCGGCCTGCTGGACATCGTGTCCGAGGTGACCGGCGGCTCCGTCGCGGTGCGCTGGGAGCGGGGACGCTCCTTCGACCGGCAGGGCAACTGGCTGGACGTCACGAGGGCCGACGCCGAGTTCGGCTGGCGTGCCGAGATCCCGCTGGCGGAGGGCGTCCGGCGGTGCTGGGCGCACGTGCTGGAGGACGCCGGGCGGGCGCCTTCCGTCTCGACGCTCTGACCGGTCCCGCCCCGACGTTCCGGTGGACGATCCACGCGCGCCCCGGGCCCGGGGCGGAGAACGGAACGGCCCCCACAGGCCGTTCGCATTCTCCGCCCCGGGCCCGGGGCGCGCGGCGTGGTTCCGGGCCCCGGTCTCGTGCGCCGTCTCGTACGACGCCGAGCCCCGCGGCCCGGAACCGCCCGGTCAGGACCTGGAGCGGCCGATGCCCAGGGTCGGGCTGGTCACCAGGTACAGCCCCGTGGCGGGGTCGTAGAGGTCGTGGGCGTCCATCTTGCCGGGGGCCTCGCTGACCGGGGCGCTCGGCGTGCCGGCCTCCGCCATCAGGCGGGCGTTCTCGGCCGCGGCGAGCAGCTGGCGGACGGAGTTGTCCTCCGGCAGCGCGCCGGCCTGGGCGTGCGCCTGGTGGGCGTGGTCCTCGTGCGTCCCGGTGACGGCGTCGTGGATGTCCGCGAGGCCGGCGACCAGCTCGGCGAAGGCCACCGCGCCGTCCACCTGCTCGTACTCCTCGGTGGCCCGCTCCGGGACCATCGCGTCGGCCAGGCCGAAGTACGCGGCCTTGCCGGCCTGCTGCTGGTACACGCCGGAGACCAGGGTGAACAGCCGCTGGTAGGCGTTGCGGTAGAGGGACTCGTAGAACGCGCCGGCCTCCTTCTCCGTGACGTCCTCGTTCACCGTGGCGAGCACGGACGTCGCGGCCAGCATGCCGCTGTAGAGCGCCAGGTGGACGCCGGTGGACAGCAGCGGGTCGAGGAAGCAGGCGGCGTCGCCGGCGAGGTAGTAGCCGGGGCCGTGGAAGCTGTCGGCGACGTACGAGAAGTCCTGCTCCACCCGGACGCCCGGCTGGTACTCGCCCTCCGCCATGAGGTCGCGGACGGTCGGGGACTCCTGGACCAGCGCCGCCAGCATCCCCTCCAGGTCGTCGTGCTCCTTGCGGCGCTCCAGGAAGCGGTCCTGGTGGCAGACGAATCCGACGCTGTACCGGTCGTCGCGCAGCGGGATCACCCAGTACCAGCCGTCCGGGGCGCCGATGACGTTGATGCCGCCGGTGGGCGAGGTGGGCAGCAGGGAGCCGCCCTGCCAGTAACCCCAGATCGCCACGTTGCGGAAGATCTCGTGCGGCTGGCGGTTCTTCAGGTGCCGGGAGATGACGCCCGACCGGCCGGAGGCGTCGATGACGTAGTCGAACTCCTCGCGGACCAGCTCGCCGGTGTCCGGGTCCGTCCACTCCGCCCCGGTCGCGCGGTCGCCGTCGAACAGCACGCGCTTGACCGTGACGCCCTCGATGACCTCGGCGCCCTGCTTGACCGCGTTCTTCAGGAGCACGTGGTCGAAGTCGTCGCGGTCGACCTGCCAGGAGCGGACGTCCGGGCCGAAGATCTTCGGCCAGTCGATGGCCCAGTCCTCCTTGCCCCAGCGCAGCAGCACACCGTTCTTGACCGTGTAACCGCGGGAGTCGACCTCCTCCAGTGCGCCGACCAGATCGACGATGGTGCGGCAGGAAGAGGCGATCGATTCGCCGATGTGGTAGCGGGGGAAGGTCTCCCGCTCCAGCAGCTTGACGGACATTCCGGCCTTGCCGAGCAAGGAGGCCGCGGTGGAACCTGCCGGACCACCGCCGATTACGAGCACTTTTTTGGGCATCGAGTTCCCCCTGAACAATTCGGGTTTCACATGGCGGCGCGTCGCGGACGGATTGCCGACGCCGGGAACGGGCAATTTCGAAATACTTCTCCGAGTGTAGTGGCGACGCTCTAGTGGAATCTCTAGTCCTTCTTCACGCCCGGCTATGTAGCATCCGCTCCGGGATTAGTGCCGAGCTCGGCGATCGTCCTGCAAAGGAGCGTGATGGGAACCCGCGTACTGACCGAGGCGCAGCTCGACGGCTTCGTCTCCGACGGCTTCGTCCACCTGCCGGATGCGTTCCCCGGGGAGCTCGCCGAGGAGGCGCGCGCCCTGCTGTGGCGGCAGCTGGACATGGACCCCGACGACCGGAGCACCTGGACGCGGGAGGTGGTCCGGCTCGGGGTGCGCGACGACGACGTGTTCGTCCGCGCCGCCAACACGCCGAGGCTGCACGCCGCCTACGACCAGCTCGCCGGGGAGGGCCGCTGGCAGCCGCTGACCCGCGTCGGCACGTTCCCGGTGCGGTTCCCCGTGACGAAGCGGCCGGAGGAGACCGAGGACTACGGCTGGCACATCGACGCCAGCTTCCTCGCCGAGGGCGCCGACGCCGACCGGGACTGGTCCGGTGAGCTGGACGTCGTCCCGCCGGACTACGACAAGGTCTTCCGGTACAACGTGTGGTCCCGCGGCCGGGCGCTGCTGCTCCTGCTGCTGTTCTCCGACACCGGCGAGGAGGACGCGCCCACGCTGCTCCGCGTCGGGTCCCACCTGGACGTACCGCCGCTGCTGGCGCCGTACGGCGCGGAGGGCACCTACCTGGAGGCCGGCGAGGTGGGCCGGGACCGGCCGCTCGCGTCCGCGACGGGCAAGGCCGGGGACGCCTATCTGTGCCACCCCTTCCTGGTGCACACGCCGGTGGCCAACACCGGCACCCGCCCGCGGTTCATGGCCCAGCCGAACCTGCTCCCCGTGGGGCGGCTCGAACTCGACCGGTCCGACGGCCGGTACACCCCGGTCGAACGAGCCGTGCGCCGGGGCCTGGGCAAGGACGACCCGCGGGCCACGGACGGTCCGCGGCGCATGGGCTTTCCCCGACGAGAGATCCGGTGACATGGAAGAGCAGCGAGACGCGCCGGCCCCCTGGACGGACCTGATCCGGCTGGTGTTCGGCGGCATGGCCACCCAGGTCGTGGGCCTGGCGGTACGGCTCCGGCTGCCCGACGCGATCGCGGCGGGCGAACGGACCACCGCGGAGCTGGCCGCCCGCTTCGAGGGCGAACCCGCCGCCATGAACCGGCTGCTGCGCGGCCTGGCCGCGCTCGGGGTGCTCCGCGAGTCCGAGCCGGGGGTGTTCGAGCTGACGCCGGTCGGAGAACTGCTGCGCGCCGACCGGACGCCGTCCTTCCACGCTCTGTCCCGGATGCTCACCGACCCCGCGGTCGCGACGGCCTGGCAGCACCTGGACCACAGCGTCCGCACCGGCGGCCCGGCCTTCGACCGGGTCTTCGGCCGCGACTTCTTCGCCCACCTCGCGGACGACCCCGACCTCTCCGGGCTCTACAACGCCGCGATGAGCCAGGGCACCCGCGGCATCGCCGGCCTGGTCGCGGCGCGGCAGGACTTCTCCGGCGTCCGCACCGTCGTGGACGTCGGGGGCGGGGACGGGACGCTGCTGGCCGCGGTGCTGCGCGCGCACCCTTCGCTGCGCGGCGTGCTGTACGACACGGCGGCCGGGGCCGCCCGGGCCGACGAGGTGCTCGCGGCGGAGGGCGTAGCGGACCGCTCCGCGGTGGAGACCGGCGACTTCTTCGCCGCCGTGCCCGCGGGCGGTGACCTCTACCTGCTCAAGAGCGTCGTCCACGGCTGGGAGGACGAGCGGGCCGCGGCGATCCTGACGCACTGCCGCCGGGCGCTGCCGGCGCACGGCCGCGTCGTCATGGTCGAGCACGTGCTGCCCGACACCGTGCCCGCCGACGCGGTGCCCACGACGTACCTCAACGACCTCAACCTGCTCGTCAACGGCAACGGGCTGGAGCGCACCCGCGGCGACTTCGGGCGGCTCTGCGCGGCGGCGGGCCTGACGGCCGGCGCGTTCACGCCGCTGGACGGCACCGACCTCTGGCTGATCGAGGCCGTCCCCGCGGACCCGGCCGGCTGACCGGGAATTCCACCGCGCCCGGCGGATCGTCGCGGGGCCGCGCGGAATGCGGGACCGTCCACGCGAAGACGCTAGTGAATTCACTACACTGCCCGTTCGGACAGTGAATTGCCTGCGCTTTTCCCGTACCGTTTCCGGTGACCGGTGATACGCATTGCCCCGCGGCGCATGGAATACAAAACCATGCGAATTCCGTTCTGTGGGTTCCTCACGGCTGGGAGATGATTCTGTCTAGGCGAGCGCTCATTACGGGAATCACAGGCCAGGATGGCACTTATCTCGCGCGTCAGCTCATCGAATCCGGATACGAGGTGTTCGGAATGGTGCGTGGGCAGGGGCGGCCGTACGCACGCGACGGGAGTCCCCTGCACCCGGACATCCGGGTGGTGAGCGGCGACCTGCTGGACCAGACGAGCCTGATAGCCGCTGTCGAGCAGTCCGACCCCACCGAGGTCTACAACCTCGGCGCCCTGTCGTACGTCCCGGTCTCCTGGAAGCAGCCAGCCGTCGCCGCGGAGGTGACCGGCAAGGGCGTGCTGCGGATGCTGGAGGCCATCCGCACCGTGGCGGGGCTCAGCGCCTCCCGGACCACCGGCACCGGCGTCCCGCGCTTCTACCAGGCGTCCACCTCCGAGATGTTCGGGAAGGTGCGGGAGACCCCGCAGAGCGAGACCACGCCCTTCCACCCCCGCAGCCCCTACGGGGTGGCCAAGGCGTTCGGGCACTACATGGTGCAGAACTACCGTGAGTCGTACGGCATGTTCGCGGTCAGCGGCATTCTGTTCAACCACGAGTCCCCGATCCGCGGCCCCGAGTTCGTCACCCGGAAGGTCTCGCTCGGCGTGGCCGCCGTGAAGCTCGGCCTGGTGGACAAGCTCCGGCTGGGCAACCTCGACGCGGAGCGCGACTGGGGCTTCGCCGGGGACTACGTCCGCGGCATGACGATGATGCTCGCCCAGGACGAGCCGGAGGACATCGTCCTCGGCACCGGCGTCACCCACCGCGTCCGCGATCTGGTGGAGTTCGCCTTCGCGCACGCCGGCCTGGACTGGCGCGACCACGTGGAGGTCGACCCCCGGCTCCTCCGCCCGGCGGAGGTGGAACTGCTCTGCGCCGACCTCGGCCGCGCCCGGCAGAAGCTCGGCTGGAAGCCCGAGGTCTCGTTCGAGGAACTCATCGCCATGATGGTCGACAACGACCTGCGCCTGCTCACCGACAGCGAGAACGCCGCCGGTGAAGCCGTCCTCGAACAGGCCGGTCTGTGGTAAGCCCCCGGCGGTACCGGCCGGCGGGCTCGTACGCTCCCTCCCGCCGGAGGCGTATCTCGCGGACTTCGCCGGCGCGGACTTCATCGACTGGTTCGCCCGGTGCTCCGCCGCCGCGCGGTGCCGGGTGACCCGCACGCCGCTGACCGGACTGCGGCGCTGGCGGTTCGACGCCGACACGGGAAACCTCGGGCACGACTCCGGGGCCTTCTTCGTCGTCGAGGGCCTGGAGGTGCGGACCGGTTACGGACCGGTCCGCGAGTGGAGCCAGCCCATCATCAACCAGCCCGAGATCGGCATCCTCGGCATGCTGGTCAAGGAGGTCGACGGCGTCCCGTACTGCCTCGTGCAGGCCAAGATCGAGCCGGGCAACCACAACGGCATCCAGGTGTCGCCGACCGTCCAGGCCACGCGCAGCAACTACACGCGGATCCACCAGGGCCGGAGCACCCGCTACCTGGAGTACTTCACGGACCCCGGCGCGGGCCGCACCCTGGTGGACGTCCTGCAGTCCGAGCAGGGCTCGTGGTTCCTGCGCAAACGCAACCGCAACATGGTCGTCCAGGTCACCGAGGACGTCCCCGCCGGCGAGGACCACCACTGGCTGCCGCTGCCCGAACTGCGGCGGCTGCTGCGGATCGACGGCCTCGTCAACATGGACACCCGGACCGTGCTGGCCTGCCTCCCGGCGGACACGTTCCCCGCGTCCCAGCCGATACCGTCCGGGGACGCCGCGTCGGCACTCGTCCTCTCGACGACGGGCCGGGGCCCCGCCCTGAACGACACCGCGACCGTGCTTCGCTGGTTCACCGGCGCGAAGAGCCGGCACGAACTGTCGGCGCACCGGATCCCCCTGCGCGCCCTGCCCGGGTGGCGCAGCACCCCGGAGCGGATCACCCACGAGGACGGGCGGCACTTCAGCATCATCGGGGTGACCGCCCAGGTCGGCAACCGTGAGGTGGCCGAATGGGACCAGCCCCTGCTCCACCCGGAAGGGCGCGGCGTCGTCGCGTTCGTCATCAAGGTGATCGAAGGGGTCGCGCACCTGCTCGTCCACGCCCGGTTCCAGCCCGGCCTGCTGGACGGCATGGAGATGGGACCGACGGTGCAGTGCGTCCCGGAGAACTACCCGGGCGGGCCACCGAGGTTCCTCGACTACGTCCTCAACGCGCCCCGGGAGCGCGTCCTCTACAGCGCCGTGCTGGCCGAGGAGGGCGGCCGCTTCTACCACTCGCAGAACAACTACCTCCTGGTCGAAGCCGGCGACGACTTCCCCACGGCCGTCCCCGAGGACTACTGCTGGATGACCGCCCACCAGCTCACCCTGCTCCTCCGGCACGGCTACTACGTCAACGTCGAGGCGCGCAGCCTGCTGGCCTGCCTGCAGAGTTGGTGAACCCATGAAGAACGAGCGTCCCGTGCGGCTGGGCATTCTCGGCTGCTCCGACATCGCCCGGCGCCGCACCCTTCCGGCCGTACGGAAGGTGCCTGAGGTGACGGTGGCCGCCGTCGCCTCCCGGAGCGAGGACAACGCCCGCGCGGTCGCGGCACGGTTCGGCGGCGAGGCCGTCGCCGGCTACGAGGCGTTGCTGGAGCGCCCGGACGTCGAAGCGGTCTACATCTCGCTGCCCACCGGACTGCACCACCACTGGACCGAGCGGGCGCTGCGGGCGGGGAAGCACGTGCTCGCGGAGAAGCCGCTCACCGCCCGCTACCCGGACACCGTGGCGGCGGTCGGCCTCGCGCACTCCCTCGGCCTGACGCTGATGGAGAACATGACCTTCCCCCAGCACTCGATGCACGAAGCCGTGCGCGGGATGCTGGAGAAGGGTGACATCGGAGAACTGCGGTCCCTCACCGGTGAGTTCGGCTTCCCGCCGCTGCCGCCCGGCAACGTCCGGTACCGGGCGGACCTGGCCGGCGGCAGCCTGCTGGACGCCGGCGTGTATCCGCTCGCGGCGGCGGCCATGTTCCTCGGTCCCGAACTCGACGTGGTCGGGGCGACGTTGCGGAAGGGGGCCGGGGCGGACGTGGACGTGGCCGGCGACGCGCTGCTGAGCGCGCCGGACGGCCGCACGGCCCACGTGTCCTTCGGCTTCGAGCACGCCTACCGCTGCGCGTACACGCTGTGGGGCAGCGAGGGCCGGATCGTCGTCGACCGCGCCTTCACCCCGCCGCCCGACTTCCGCCCCAGGGTCCGGCTGGAACGCGCCGACGAGGTGCGGGAGCGCGTCCTGCCGGCCGACGACCAGTTCGCCGGCACCCTGGCCCGCTTCGTCCGGGCCATCGCCGGCGGCGGGGCGGCGGCGCACGGCGCCGAAGTCGTCGCACGGGCCCGATTGGTACGTCAGGTGCAGGACCGGGCACGGCTGCTCGGCAACGGCTGGTCAGGAGGAGCAGATGGCCGATGAGCGCGAGCGTGTTCTCGTGGCCGGGGGAACGGGGTTCGTGGGCCGCCGGCTCTGCGCGGACCTCGTCGCCTCCGGCGCCGACGTGGCCGCGGTCGCCCGGCGGGCACCGGCCTCCCCGCTGCCCTGCCGGGTCCTCACCCTGGACGTCACCACGGCCCCGCCCGGCGAACTGGCCGCCCTGATCGACTCGTTCCGCCCGCACACGCTGGTCAACGCCATCGGCAGCAACTGGGGGATCGCCGAACGGGACCTGGAGGCCAACTGCGCGGTGCCGGCCAGACGCCTGATGGACGCGCTGCGGCGGACCGCGTGCCGCCCCTACGTCGTCCACCTCGGCTCGGTGCTGGAGTACGGCCCGACGCCGCCCGGCGAGACCACCAGGACCGCGACGCCGGCCCGGCCGACGACCACCTACGGCAAGGCCAAGCTCGCGGCGAGCCGCGCCGTGCTGGAGGCCGCGGCGGAGGGCGTCGTCGAGGCGGGCGTGCTGCGGATCGGCAATGTCGCGGGGCCGGGCACCCCGGCGGTCAGCCTGCTGGGCCGGGTGGCCGGACGGCTGGCCGAGGCCGTCGCCCGGGACACGCTCCCGGCGGTCGTGGAGCTGTCCCAGCTGCGCGCCCACCGGGACTACGTCGACGTGCGCGACGTGTCCGAAGCGGTGCTGGCCGCCACCCGCGCCCGCCTTCCGGGGCTGGTCGTCCCGATCGGACGCGGCGAGGCCGTGGCAGTGCGGTGGCTGGTCGACCTCCTCGTGGAGGTCAGCGGCGTGCCCGCCGAGGTCCGGGAACTCCCCGCCGCCACCACGGGCACCGCCGGCGACGACTGGGTCCAGGTCGACCCCGAGCCCGCCCGCCGGCTCCTCGGCTGGACCGCCGTCCGCTCGCTGCGCGAGTCGGTGAGCGGCCTGTGGGACGAGACGCTGCGCGCCCATGGAATCCACGACCCCGCGGGCATGCGTCGGTGACGGGAGCCGTCACCTCGCGCCCTTGAACCGGAAGGAGCGGCTACCGGGACATGGCATACGTGTCGATCGAAGTAGAGGAAGCGGTCCGGGACCGTCTGGCGATCCTGGCGGCGGAGAAGGGGACCACGATCGCCCGGCTGATCGGTGACTTCGCCGCACGCACCCCGACGGAGGGCGAGCGGGCCGGGCGGACGGCGCGGACGCCGGCCGGGCTCCGGGCGGAGCCGGGGGCGGCACGGCGGACCGGGAGGGGGAGGCGGACCGGGAGGGGGAGGCGGACGCCGAACTGATCCGCCGCTTCGGCGACTGCGTCGTCTCGGTCGGCCTGCAGACCGGGTACCTCCCGCCGGGCTGGTGAACGCGGGGAGGAGCGGTGCACGCGACGGGCCGGTGCACCGCGGCCGGTCGGTGGACCGCGGCCGGTCGGTGCACCGCAGCCGGCCGGTGCACCGCAGCCGGCCGGTGCACCTCAGCCGGCCGGTGAAGCGCGGCGGGCCCCCTGCCTCCTCGAACCGCCCCCTCAGCCCGCCCGCAGGGCCATCGTCATGGCCTCGACGGCGAGCAGGGGCGCCACATTGCGGTCGAGGGCCTGACGGCAGGCGCCGATGGCTTCTATGCGGCGCAGGGTGTGCTCGGGGCGCGAGGCGGACGCGATCCGCTGGAGGGTGTCGCGGTCGTCGGCGTTGGCGAGTTCGACCCGGGAGCCGAGCTGGAGGGCGAGGACGTCGCGGTAGAAGCCGGTGAGCTCGGTCAGGGCCAGGTCCAGGCTGTCGCGCTGGGTGCGGGTGGACCGGCGCTTCTGCCGGTCCTGGAGCTCCTTCATCGCGCCGGCCGTGCCGCGCGGGAGCCGGCCGCCGGTGCCGGCCGCGGCGCCGAGCGCGGCCCGCATCTCCTCGGTCTCCTTGGTGTCGACCTCCTCGGCGACCTGCTTGGCGTCCTCGGCCGCCGCGTCGATCAGCTCCTGGGCCGCCTTCAGGCAGCCGCCCACGTCGTCGACCCGGAGCGGCAGCTTGAGCACGGCGGCGCGCCGCGTCCGGGCGCGCTCGTCCGTGGCCAGGCGGCGGGCGCGGCCGATGTGGCCCTGGGTGGCGCGGGCGACCCGGGCGGCGAGCTCCGGCTCGATGCCGTCCCGGCGGACGAGGACGTCCGCGACGGCGGCGGTCGACGGCGTGCTCAGCGTCAGGGACCGGCAGCGGGAGCGGATCGTCGGGAGGACGTCCTCCAGCGAGGGGGCGCACAGCAGCCACACGGTCCGCGGAGCGGGCTCCTCCACGGCCTTGAGCAGCACGTTCCCGGCGCCCTCGGTGAGGCGGTCGGCGTCCTCCAGCACGATCACCTGCCACCGGCCGCCTGCCGGTGAGAGCTGAGCGCGCCGGACGAGCTCGCGGGTCTCCTTGACGCCGATCGACAGCAGGTCCGTACGGACGATCTCGACGTCGGCGTGCGTGCCCACGAGCGTCGTGTGGCAGCCGTCGCAGAAGCCGCAGCCGGGGGCCCCGCCGGGGAGCGCCCGGTCCGGGCTCACGCACTGCAGGGCCGCCGCGAAGGCGCGGGCCGCGGTGGCCCGGCCGGAGCCGGGGGGGCCGGTGAACAGCCACGCGTGCGTCATCCGGGAGCCGGACGCGTCGGCGGACGCCGCGCCCTGCCCCGCCGCGCGGTCCGCCTCCACGGCCGTGACCAGCGCGTCCGCGTCACGGGCGGCAGCGGAGAGCTGCTCCGTGACCCGGTCCTGCCCGACCAGGTCGTCCCATACCGCCATGACTGTCCTCCGCGCCCGTTGGTCCTGCGGTCTCCCCGGTCACCCATTGTGGGGCAGACCACTGACAACGGGGCCCGGGCGAGGGCCCCGCCGCAGTGAGGGCGCCCGCTCCGGGCGCCCTCGGCCGCTCAGCGGCCTCCGCGCCGGCCGGGGGCGCCGGAAGCGCCGCCGTCCGGGCCGTCACCGGTGCGGCCGTTCCGCCGGCCGAGGAGGTCGTCGGCGAGCGTCGGCGCCTCGGCATCGTCGCCCTGCCGGCCGCCCTCGGCCCACTCCGGGCGCCGCCGGGCCTTGCGCGCCCGGTCCGCGGCGTCCGCCGCGTCCGCCGTCTCCGCTTCGGTGCCGGGGCGCGGCATCTCGCGCGTGCGCATGCCGTCCGCGTCGTCTGCCGGAGCGCGCTCCCCCTCCGTGCCGCCCGGCCGGTCGGCACCGGCGGCCTCCTCGGGGCGGAACAGCCAGTCCGGAACCCGCTCCACCGGGTCCTCGGCCCGCCCGGCGTCCGCCGGGCCCGCGGCCTTGGTCCCGCCGGCACCGTCCGCGTCGTCCTTCCCGGAGCGCACGCCCCAGGTGACCCGCTGCACCGGCGGCGGAAGCGTCGGCACCGGGGGCAGCACCGTCGTCTCGTCCTCCGCGCCACGCCGCTCGACCGCTTCCGGCGCACCGGCCTTCCCGGCCGGTTTCCCGGCCGGCGCGGGCCCGTCCGAACGCACCGGCGGCAGCACCGTCGTCTCGTCCTCGGCACCACGCCCCTCGGCCGCTCCGGACGCACCGGCCTTCCCGGCCGGCTCCTCCGAGCGCACCGGCCGCAGGTAAGCGGTCTCGTCCTCCGCGCCTACGGGCGCCTTCCCGGCGCGGGCCGGGCCGGTGGTCGGCAGCACGGCCGTCTCGTCCGCCGCACCGGCCCCACCGGAATCGGCTTCCGCCCTGTCCGCCGTCGTATCGGCCTCGTGCGGATCCTTGCGGTGCACCAGCGGCGACTGGACGGTCACCGTCTCGTCGGTGTCCCGCATGAGCAGCGTCTCGCGCGGGTCCGGGCGGTGCACGGGCGGGACCCGGAGCTGTTCGGTCCGCTCGGCGTCGGCAGCCCGCGCCCCCGCCCGGAGAGCGGCCGATCCGGTGTCGGACGCCTTCTCCCGCTTCGTGAGGTCGGCGGCCTTCCCCGCCGCGCCGGCACCGGCCGCGCCCTCGGCACCGCTCTCGCGCAGCGCCGACTGCTCGACCGTGGGCACCTCGTCCGCCCCGGCGGCACCGGCCCGCGCCCCGGCACCGGACCCCGCCGCGCCGTCCGCGGCCGTGACCGCCGCACCGTCCGCGGCCGTCCGCGCCGCCTCCGCGCGCAGCAGCGCCTCCTCGGCCTTGCGCTGCTTCTCGCGCCGCCGCTCCTCGGCCTCGGCGCGCAGCCGCGCCTCCTCCTCGGCCTGCTTGCGCAGCCGCTCCTGCTCGGCGGCCCGGGCGCGCTCCTCCGCCTCACGGCGCCTGCGCTCCTCGTCCGCGCGCCGGCGCGCCTCCTCGGCGCGCTGCCGCGCCTCCTCCGCCTGCCGTTCGGCCTCCAGGCGCCGGGCCTCCTCGGCCTCCCGGCGCTTGCGCTCCTCTTCCTCCGCGCGCAGCTTGGCCAGCTGCTCCTGGCGCTCGCGCTCCAGCCGCTCCTCCTCGGCCTTGCGCGCCGCCTCCTCCTCCGCCTTCCGGCGGGCCTCGGCCTCGGCGGCCCGGCGGGCCTCCTCGCGGGCCTCGATCTCCTGGGCGGACAGCGGCAGGGCCTCGTCGAGGCGGTGGCGCACGACGGTGGTGACGGCCTCGGGCTCCTGCCCGGCGTCGACGACGAGGTAGCGCGCCGGGTCGGCGGCGGCCAGGGCGAGGAAGCCCTTCCGCACCCGCTCGTGGAACTCGGCGGGCTCGGACTCCAGCCGGTCGGGCGCCTCGGTGAAGCGTTCCCGCGCGGTCTCCGGCGAGACGTCCAGCAGCACCGTCAGGTGCGGGACGAGCCCCTCCGTCGCCCAGCGGTTGATCCGGGCGATCTCGGTCGGGGACAGGTCGCGGCCGGCGCCCTGGTAGGCGACGGACGAGTCGATGTAGCGGTCGGAGATGACGACCGCGCCGCGCTCCAGCGCGGGCCGCACGACGGCGTTGATGTGCTCCGCGCGGTCGGCGGCGTACAGCAGCGCCTCCGCGCGGTCCGACAGCCCGGCCGACGCGACGTCCAGCAGGATGGCGCGCAGCCGCTTGCCGATGGCCGTGGCGCCGGGTTCGCGGGTGACGACGACCTCGTGGCCCTTGGAGCGGATCCACTCGGCGATGGCCTGCACCTGGGTGGACTTGCCGGCGCCGTCGCCGCCGTCGAACACCAGGAAGAAGCCGTTGGCGGCGGTCGCCTCGGCCGGGTCGCCGTCGCGGACGGCGTCCAGCAGGTCGCGGTGGAACGGCACCCCGTGCCGGTCGTCGGTCTTGCCCAGGACGAGCGCGCCCACCGGCAGCAGCAGCGCGCCGATCAGCATCAGCGTGAAGGCCGCGCCGCCGTGGTCGAAGACGAAGTTGCCGTCCTCGGCCCGGTGCGGGCCGATGAGCGCGGCGAGGACGGGCGCGACGACCGCGGACAGCGCCACGGTGACGCGGACGACCGCGTGCAGGTGCTCCGTGACGCGCGGGCGGCGCTCCTCCTCCGCCTCCTGGTCGAGAAGGGCGTGCCCGGTGTTCGCGACGACGCCGGCGGATACGCCCGCGAGCAGGATCAGCAGCAGCACGGTCGTGGCGTCGGGCACCAGCCCGGCGGCCAGCAGCGCGACGCCCGTGACGGCGAGCGAGAGGGCCAGCAGCCTGCGGCGGGAGAACCCGGGCAGCACACGGCCCGCGCTCCGGATGCCGAGGACGGGTCCGCCGGTGAGGGCCAGGGCCAGCAGCCCGAAGGCCACCGGGCCGCCACCCAGGTCGTACGCCTGGAGGACGGCGACGCCGAACGCGGCGGCCACCGCCCCGGCGACGGCCGCGCAGGACAGCACGAAGACGGGGATGCCACCCGTCCGGCCCTTGTCGGGGGCCTGGTCGCGCTTCGGCCGGCGCTGGCCCTCCAGCGGGGAGCGCGGGGTCACCTCGCGCGCGCCGGGGAGGGCCAGGAAGTAGACGATCACGCCGGAGGCGTTGAACAGGGCCGCCGCGAGGTACGAGCCGAGCGCCGGCTGGTGCTGGTGGAACCAGTCGATGCCGGACCCCAGCAGATTGCTGACGAGCGTGATGGCGACGAGGGCCGCCGCGGCGGCCGGCAGGGCGACGAACGACGTGCGCAGCGTCAGCCGCCGCAGCGCGTCGCCGTGGTCGGGGACGGGCCGGACGGCCGCGCCCTCAAGGGGCGGCCGCGGCAGCAGGGTGGGCGCCACGCCGTCCTTGGCAACGGTCCACACCCGCTCGGCGACGCCCAGGAGGAACGCCGTGACCAGCAGGGATGGCAGTGCCTTGCTCTCGGTGAAGTCGATCCACACCGGGGCGACGGCCAGCAGCAGCGCCCGGACGGCGTCGGCGCCGATCATCGTCCAGCGCCGGTCGAGCGGGCCGGACGGCGCCAGCAGTGAGTTGAAGGGGCCCAGCAGGACCGTACCCAGGAGCAGAGTCGCGAGCAGCCGCGCGCCGAGGACCGCGGCCACGGCGAAGGCGGCGCCCCGGTACCCGCCGCCGAACGATCCGGCGGTGACGGCCGCCTGGAGCGCCAGCAGCAGGAGGACCAGCAGGCCGAGGGCGTCGCCGACGCCCCCCGCGGCCTGGGCGCTCCACAGCCGCCGCAACGAGGGGATGCGCAGCAGGGCGCGGACGGCACGCTCGCGGGAGTCCGCGGCCAGTGCCCCTGAGGGAGAGGTCACCACTGTTGGCTGCTCGGCTCGCGTCATCCTGCCAGCCTATCCGGAGCGTCTGAATTCGAACCGCACGAGCGAACACCTGATCGAAGGGTGAGGCCGGACGGGCACGCCCGGCCCCTGGAAAACGGCCGGGCGGCGGAACCGGAATCCGGCCCGCCGCCCACTGCGCGTCCTCCGCACCCTCTGCCGTGAACCGCCTATTCGGCCTTGGCCGCGGCGGCCGTCTTGGCCGCCGTCTTCTTGGCCGCGGTCTTCTTCGCGGTGGCCGCCTTGGCCGTCGTCGTCTTCTTCGCCGCCGTCTTCTTGGCGGTCGTCGTCTTCTTCGCGGCGGTCTTCTTGGCCGGGGCCTTCTTCGCCGCCTTCTTCGCGGTCTTCTTGGCCGGCCCCTTGGCCCGCTTCTCCGCGAGCAGCTCGTACCCGCGCTCCGGCGTGATCGTCTCCACGTCGTCGTCGCGGCGCAGCGTGGCGTTGGTCTCGCCGTCCGTGACGTACGGGCCGAAGCGGCCGTCCTTGACGACCACCGGACGCTCGCTGACCGGGTCGGTGCCCAGCTCCTTCAGCGGCGGCTTGGCCGCGGCCCGCCCGCGCTGCTTGGGCTGCGCGTAGATGGCGAGGGCCTGCTCCAGCGTGATGTCGAAGAGCTGGTCCTCGGTCTTCAGGGAGCGCGAGTCCGTGCCCTTCTTCAGGTACGGGCCGTAGCGGCCGTTCTGCGCGGTGATCTCCACGCCCTCGGCGTCGGTGCCGACCACGCGCGGCAGCGACATCAGCTTCAGCGCGTCGTCGAGGGTGACCGTGTCGAGGGACATCGACTTGAAGAGCGACGCCGTCCGCGGCTTGACCGCGTTCTTGCCGGTCTTCGGCGTGCCCTCGGGCAGCACCTCGGTGACGTACGGGCCGTAACGGCCGTCCTTGGCGACGATCGGGTGGCCCGACTCCGGGTCCGTGCCCAGCTCGTACTCGCCGCTGGGCCGGGCGAACAGCTCCTCCGCGTACTCGACGGTGAGCTCGTCCGGCGCCAGGTCCTCGGGGACGTCCGCGCGCTGGTGGCCCTCGGTGTCCTTCTCGCCGCGCTCGACATACGGGCCGTAGCGGCCGACGCGCAGCACGATGCCGTCGCCGACGGGGAACGAGGAGATCTCCCGGGCGTCGATCGCGCCCAGGTCGGTCACCAGCTCCTTGAGACCGCCGAGGTGGTCGCCGTCGCCGTTGCCCGCCTCCGCGGCACGGCCGGTGGTCTCCGCCGAGCCCTCGCCGAAGTAGAAGCGGCGCAGCCACGGCACGGCCTGGGCCTCGCCGCGGGCGATGCGGTCGAGGTCCTCCTCCATGGCGGCGGTGAAGTCGTAGTCGACGAGCCGACCGAAGTGCTTCTCCAGCAGGTTGACGACGGCGAAGCTGAGGAAGGACGGGACGAGCGCGGTGCCCTTCTTGAAGACGTAGCCGCGGTCGAGGATGGTGCCGAGGATGGACGCGTAGGTCGACGGGCGGCCGATCTCGCGCTCTTCCAGCTCCTTGACCAGCGACGCCTCGGTGTAGCGGGCCGGGGGCTTGGTGGCGTGGCCGTCGGCGGTGATCTCCTCGGCGGTCAGCGCGTCGCCCTCGGTGACCTGCGGCAGCCGGCGCTCGCGGTCGTCCAGCTCGGCGTTCGGGTCGTCGGCGCCCTCGACGTACGCCTTCATGAAGCCGTGGAAGGTGATCGTCTTGCCGGAGGCGCTGAACTCGGCGTCCCGGCCGTCGGAGGCGCGTCCCGCGATCTTCACGGTGACCGAGTCGCCCACCGCGTCCTTCATCTGGGAGGCGACGGTCCGCTTCCAGATGAGCTCGTACAGCCGGAACTGGTCGCCCGTCAGGCCGGTCTCCGCGGGAGTGCGGAAACGATCACCCGAAGGACGGATGGCCTCGTGCGCCTCCTGCGCGTTCTTGACCTTCCCCGCGTAGGTACGCGGCTTCTCCGGCAGGTAGTCGGCCCCGTAGAGCTGGGTGACCTGCGCCCGGGCGGCCGCGACGGCGGTGTCGGACAGCGTCGTGGAGTCCGTACGCATATAGGTGATGAAGCCGTTCTCGTACAGCTTCTGGGCCACCTGCATGGTCGCCTTCGCACCGAAGCCCAGCTTGCGCGACGCCTCCTGCTGGAGGGTCGTGGTGCGGAAGGGGGCGTACGGGGAGCGGCGGTACGGCTTGGACTCGACCGAGCGCACCGCGAACGAGGTGTCGGCGAGGGCGGCGGCCAGCGCGCGGGCGTTCGCCTCGTCCAGGTGCAGCACCTGGGCGGCGTCCTTGAGCCGCCCGTTCGCACCGAAGTCACGGCCCTGGGCGACCCGCCGGCCGTCCACGGAGGACAGCCGCGCGGCGAAGGTGCCGGGCTCGGCGGCGTCACCGCCGCGACCAGTGGAAAAGGTGCCGGTGAGGTCCCAGTACTCGGCGGAACGGAACGCGATCCGCTCGCGCTCCCGCTCCACGACGAGCCGGGTGGCCACGGACTGCACCCGTCCGGCGGACAGCCGGGGCATGACCTTCTTCCACAGGACGGGCGAGACCTCGTAGCCGTAGAGACGGTCGAGGATGCGCCGGGTCTCCTGGGCGTCGACGAGCTTCTTGTTCAGCTCGCGCGGGTTGGCGACGGCGGCCCGGATCGCGTCCTTGGTGATCTCGTGGAAGACCATCCGGCGGACCGGCACCTTGGGCTTGAGGACCTCCTGCAGGTGCCAGGCGATGGCCTCGCCCTCGCGGTCCTCATCGGTGGCCAGGAAGAGCTCGTCCGACTCGGCCAGCAGCTCCTTGAGCTTCTTGACCTGGTCCTTCTTGTCGGCGTTGACGACGTAGACGGGCTGGAAGTCCGCGTCCACGTTCACGCCCAGGCGGGCCCACGGCTCGCCCTTGTACTTCGCCGGGACCTCGGCGGCCCCGTTCGGCAGGTCACGGATGTGCCCGACGCTCGCCTCGACGACGTATCCGGGGCCGAGGTAGCCCTTGATCGTCTTCGCCTTGGCAGGCGACTCGACGATGACGAGTCGGCGGCCGCCCTGTGCGGTCTCGCTGGTCGGGGACAACTTCGCTCTTCTTCCGGTCGCAATCGGCATGGGAGTTGCGGTGACGCTGCGGAGTGTGACGGTACATCCCGCCCCCGTGTCAAACGGAGAAAGCCCGCAACGCCACTCGAACGGTAACCCGACAAGCGTCCTGTCTGCCGCCCGGAGCGTCGGACGCCACATCCGCCGTACCCCGCCCCCGCACCGTACGGGCCGGCGGAGAAGCCGGGAACGCGTCGCGGAGAAGCCGCGGCGAAAGCCCGGAGCGCCGTGTCGGACCCTGCTGGCAGGATGACCACCGCACGTCATGCCATCCGATCGTGCGACTGATTTCCGCCAGACCTCACACGGCAGGAGCTTTCCACCCATGTCCGACCAGACCCCGTACGGGTACCCGCAGGACCCGTACGGCCAGTCCCCGCAGGGGCAGCAGCCAGGCTACCCGCAGGCGTCGTCCCCTTACGCTCAGCAGCCCGGCTACGCCTACCCGCCGCCGATGGCGCCGGGCGCGCCCGGGATGTACATGGGAGACCCGAACGCCCCCTACGGCTACGACCCCTACGGCCGGCCCTACTCCGAGAAGTCCAAGATCGTGGCGGGCGTCCTCCAGCTCTTCCTGGGCACCTTCGGCGTCGGCCGCTTCTACACCGGGCACGTGGGCATCGCCCTCGGCCAGCTCTTCACCTGCGGCGGCCTGGGCATCTGGTCCCTGATCGACGGAATCATGCTGCTGGTCGGAAACCACACCGACTCGGCGGGCCGCCCGCTCCGTGGCTGAGAAGCCCCGCCGAGGGGCGCGGGCCCAGGTCGCGCGCGCCGTCCGCCACCCGGCCGCGGCACCGCTCGGGGCCCTCGCGGCCGGGGCGGCCGGGGCCGCCTACCTGTGGGGCACCGACCCGCACCGCCCCGGGCAGTGGCTTCCCCGCTGCCCGTTCCACTGGGCGACGGGCCTGCTCTGCCCGGCCTGCGGCGGCACGCGCATGGCGTACGACCTGATGCACGGGGACCTCGGCGGCGCGTTCCACGACAACGCGCTGCTCCTGCTCCTCGGGCTTCCCGCGGCCGTGTACCTGTGCGGCCGCTGGCTCGTCGAGGGCCTGAAGGGCCGCCGTTACCGGCCGCGGCTCGGCCGAAGCGGGACGGCCGCGGTCCTGGGGACCGCCGTGGTCTGGGCGCTGGTACGCAATCTGACCTGACCGGACGACGCCGTCGGCGGGCCGGGCTCGCCGACCGACCGGTTTCGGCCAACCGGACAGATGCCGAATCACCTCACAAGTCGTCACATCCGCCCGGCCAGGCCCGGTCTGCGCTCTGTCACCGAATGATCACGATTACGGAACCGGCACAACTTTCCGCGCACCCCTCCGGTCTGCTTGATCGCCGCAGTGCCGGCCCTTCCCCCATCGACGGGCCGACGGCATCCTCCGACCACTTGGGAGTCCGCTCATGTCCTACCCCGCCCCGCCGCCCTACCAGGGCCCGCCGGCGCCCTTCGGCTACGCGCCCAACGGGCAGCCGTACTCCGAGAAGTCCAAGATCGTGGCAGGCGTCCTGCAGATCTTCCTGGGCGGCCTCGGCGTCGGCCGCTTCTACACCGGGCACGTGGGCATGGGCGTCGCCCAGCTCCTCACCTGCGGTGGCCTGGGCTTCTGGGCGCTGATAGACGCCATCATGTTCTTCGTCAGCGACACCCGCACCGACAAGAACGGCCACGTGCTCCGCGGCTGACGCCTCGCGAGCGCCGCCGCCCCCGGAGGCGGCCCCGCCCCCGGGGCCGCTCCGGGCGCCGCACGGACGCGGCGCTTCACAGAGGCGGCGCTTCAGGGACGCGGCGCCACCCGAACACGGCACCGCCCGAACACGGCGCCGCACCAGACGGAGTTCCTCACCCGGCGGAGCCCCTCACCCCTCCTCCTCCGGAATCAGGAACCCCTGCTCCACCAGCAGCCTGATCGCCTCGGGCGTCCGGTCGCGCAGCAGGACCGGATCCTCGCCGACGAGCTGGGCGATGGCGTCGAGGATGCGGCCCGCGCCGAGAGTCCCGTCACAGACCCCGGCGAACCCCGCCCCCACCGTGTCGACCTTGGTGGCGCGGCGCATGCCCCGGTTCTGCCGCAGCACCACGTGCTCCGGGTCCTCCGCACCCGGCAGCCCGACCTGCTCCTGGACGACCTCGGGAGCCAGCCGGAAGCGGGCTGCCAGCAGCGCGGCGTCGTCGTGCGTGCGCAGGAACTCCTGCCGTTCGAAGTGGTCCCGGATGCTCGCGCCCAGCGGCTGCTCCACCGGGTGCGGCCACTCCTCGGCGATCACCGAAGGCCGCTCGGCCCCGGACTTGCGCAGCGTGATCCAGCCGAAACCAATCCCCTTCGTCCGCCGCTCCTCGAACTCCGCGAGCCACGCGTCGTACCGCGCCGCGTACTCCTCGGGGGAGGTGCGGTGGTCCCCCGCGTCCCGCAGCCACAGCTCGGCGTACTGGGCCGCGTCCTGGACCTCCCGCTGGACGATCCAGGCGTCGCAGCCGGCCGGGACCCAGGACGACAGCCGCTCCCGCCAGTCCTCCCCCTCCACGTGCTGCCAGTTGGCGAGCAGCTGGCAGTAGCCGCCGTCGTTGAGCCGGTCCGCCGCCTGGGACACCAGCGTGCGGCAGAGGTCGTCCCCGCCCATGCCGCCGTCCCGGTAGGTGAGCCGGGCCCCCGGGGAGATGACGAACGGCGGGTTCGAGACGATCAGGTCGTACGTCTCGTCGGCCACCGGCTCGAACAGCGAGCCCTGGCGCAGGTCCGCCTCGGGCGCGCCGGAGAGCGCGAGCGTGAGCCGGGTGAAGCGCAGGGCGCGCGGGTTCAGATCGGTCGCGGTGACGCGGCCGGCGTGCTGGGCCGCGTGCAGCGCCTGGATGCCGGAGCCCGTGCCGAGGTCGAGGGCGCTCCCGACCGGCGTGCGGACGGTGATGCCGGCGAGCGTGGTGGAGGCGCCGCCCACGCCGAGGACGAGCTCCGAGCGGTCGATGCCGGACGGACCGGCTCCGCCCCGGCGATGCCGCCCGCGCCGCCGACCGCGCAGCCGAGGTCGGAGACGATCCACCAGTCCTGCCCCTCCGGACCGCCATAGGGGCGCACGTCCACGCTCGCGCGGACGGTGTCGCCGTCGCGGACCAGCCAGCCGTCGGCGAGGCAGTCCTCCAGGGGGAGCGCGGCGGCGGCCCGCGCGGCGGGGACGGACCGCTGCAGCAGGAAGAGCCGGACCAGGGTCTCCAGCGGACCGTCCCCCCGGGTGGCGCGCAGGGCGGGGACGGTCTCGCTGCGCGCGAGCGCGGCGTAGGCGGGGGCACCGAGCAGTTCGAGCAGACCGTCGGCCGTGAAGGCGGCGGCGAGCAGGGCGTCGCGCAACCGGGCGGTGCGCGCGGACTCAAGGGGTGCGTCGGCGGAAGGCAGCGTACTCACGGAACCATTGTCGGGGGCACCACTGACAATCCGTGACAGCCCGCCGCCGCCTCCCTCGCCGGCGCCCCCGGGAAGGTCAGACCTGCGCGGGCGGCATGGACGCCGGGATCTTGCAGGACTCCTGCTTGGCCATCGCCTGGCCGGCGTCGCCCGACTGGAACTTCTTGAGCGCGTCGCCGCTCTTGCCGCTCAGCTTCCCGAGATCCGCGGCCATGTTCTTGAGGCCCTCGGAGAACTTGGCCCGGTCGGACGTGTCGAGCGCGTCGACCTTCGTCTTCAGGGTCTTGTACGACGCGGCGAGGTCCTTGAGCGCCTTGACGGCGTCCTCCTGGTTGGCCTTGCCGCTGTCGACGGGCGGCGCGCCCGCGTTCTGCACGGACTGGGCGAGGGCGTTGTACGCGTCGACGTTGGCCTGGAAGGCGGCCGAGTCCGTCCGCTGGACCTTCTTCGAGTCCTCCTCCGTACGCACGGAGGTGATCGAGGCGTTGGCCTGCTGGATCTTCTTGACCTGGGGCTGCATCGTGTCGCAGACCTTCTTGGCCCAGTCGTCGAGCTTCTTGCCCTTGTCCTCGCCGCCGCCACCGCATCCCGTCAGCGCCAGGACGAGCGCCGCACCGCCGGACAGTGCGGCCAAAAGCTTCTTGTTCACCGGATCGGTCCCTTCAATGGCTCTCGGCCCCGGAACTTACACGTCCCACCGGCACGGCCCGCGAGCCGAGCATCCCATATGACCTCCTACCTCGCCATTTACGGCAATCTCGATGTGGCGTTCGCCGCGCCGGACACGCCCGCCCGGAGGCTCAGGAGTACGGACACGCGCGAGCGGGACGGCACCCGGCCGGACGGCTGATGACACACCGTCCGGTGTACGGTTCCCACGCCGTCCCGCCCGCGCTTCCGCCGCCGTCCGGCGTCAGGACACCACCGCCGGATCGGTCGACTTGGCCGACCGGTCGGCGCCGCCGTCGACCGTGACGCTGCGTCGCTTGGACACGTACACGGCCGCCACGATCACCAGCGTGGCCAGCACCGCCACGCCGATCCGCAACGGCCTGCTCGCGTCGGCGCCGTAGGAGAACTTCACCACCGCCGGCGCGATGAGCAGCGCCACCAGGTTCATCACCTTGAGCAGCGGGTTGATGGCCGGCCCCGCGGTGTCCTTG
This sequence comes from Streptomyces sp. CA-181903, assembly GCF_050937075.1. Lineage (NCBI taxonomy): Bacteria > Bacillati > Actinomycetota > Actinomycetes > Kitasatosporales > Streptomycetaceae > Streptomyces > Streptomyces sp. CA-181903. The sequence continues at coordinate 4,100,505 of NZ_JBNJLY010000001.1, read as the reverse complement.
AACGGATCGCCGACCGTGTCGCCGATGACCGTCGCGGCGTGCGCCTCACCGCCCTTGCCGCCGTGATGGCCGTCCTCCACCAGCTTCTTGGCGTTGTCCCAGGCGCCACCGGAGTTGGCCAGGAACACGGCCATCAGCGTGCCGGCGCCGATCGCCCCCGCCAGGTACGAGCCGAGCGCGCCGACGCCCAGGGCGAAGCCGACCGCGATGGGCGCCATGACCGCGAGCAGCCCCGGAGTGGCGAGTTCCCGCAGCGCGTCCTTGGTGCAGATGTCGACGACGCGGCCGTACTCCGGCTTCTCGGTGTAATCCATGATCCCGGGGTGCTCACGGAACTGCCGCCGCACCTCGTACACCACCGAACCCGCCGACCGCGACACCGCGCTGATGGCCAGTCCGGAGAAGAGGAAGACGACGGCCGCCCCGAGGATCAGGCCCACGAGGTTGTTCGGCTGTGAGATGTCCAGGCTCAGGTTCATCTCGGTCGACTTCGCGCCCACGTCCTCGACCGCCGTCCCGATCGCGTCCCGGTACGAGCCGAAGAGCGCGGACGCGGCCAGGACGGCCGTGGCGATGGCGATGCCCTTGGTGATGGCCTTGGTGGTGTTGCCCACCGCGTCGAGCTCGGTCAGCACCTGCGCCCCGGCGCCCTCGACGTCCCCGGACATCTCGGCGATGCCCTGGGCGTTGTCGGAGACCGGACCGAAGGTGTCCATCGCGACGATGACGCCCACCGTGGTCAGCAGGCCCGTGCCGGCCAGGGCCACCGCGAACAGCGCGAGCATGATGGACGTACCGCCCAGCAGGAACGCCCCGTAGACGCCGAGGGCGATCAGCACGGCGGAGTAGACGGCCGACTCCAGCCCCACCGAGATCCCCGCGAGGACGACGGTCGCCGGGCCGGTGAGCGAGGTCTTGCCGATGTCGCGCACGGGCCGCCGGCCGGTCTCCGTGAAGTAGCCCGTGAGCTGTTGGATGAGCGCCGCCAGGACGATGCCGATGGCGACGGCGACCAGCGCCAGCACCCGCGGGTCACCGTCGTGGCCACTGATGGACGGGTCGCCGAGACCGTCCAGATCCGCATAAGTGGACGGCAGATAGGTGTAGACGGCCAGCGCGACGAGCGCGAGGGAGATGACGGCCGAGACGAAGAAGCCCCGGTTGATGGCCGTCATCCCGCTCCGGTCGGCCCGGCGCGGCGCCACCGCGAAGATGCCGATCATGGCTGTGACCACGCCGATCGCGGGCACGAGCAGGGGGAACGCGAGCCCGGAGTCGCCGAAGGCCGCCTTGCCGAGGATCAGCGCGGCGACCAGGGTCACGGCGTACGACTCGAAGAGGTCGGCCGCCATGCCGGCGCAGTCGCCGACGTTGTCGCCCACGTTGTCGGCGATGGTGGCCGCGTTGCGCGGATCGTCCTCGGGGATCCCCTTCTCCACCTTGCCCACCAGGTCGGCGCCCACGTCGGCCGCCTTGGTGAAGATTCCGCCGCCGACCCGCATGAACATGGCCAGCAGCGCCGCCCCGAAACCGAAGCCCTCCAGCACCTTGGGCGCGTCGGCCGCGTAGACCAGCACCACGCAGGAGGCGCCGAGCAGACCGAGGCCGACGGTGAACATGCCGACGACACCGCCCGTACGGAAGGCGATCTTCATGGCGCGGTGGGACGCGGTCGTGGCATCCACCGCCCCGGCGGCCGGGGCGTTCTCCGGACTCGTGGCGGCAGGGGAGCCGATGGAGGAACCGGCCGCGGAATCTGCTGCCGTTCCGGCCACGGAAAGCGCCGCCTCCCGCGCCGCGGCGGCCACGCGCACATTACTGCGCACCGCGAGCCACATACCGATATAGCCGGTGGCCGCGGAAAAGAGCGCACCGACCAGAAAGAACGCGGAACGCCCCAGACGCTGCGACCAGTTGTCCGCCGGAAGAAGCATGAGAAGGAAGAACACGACCACGGCGAACGCGCCGAGCGTTCGCAACTGCCGCGCCAGATAGGCATTCGCGCCTTCCTGTACAGCCGCGGCGATTCTCTTCATGTTCTCGGTGCCTTCTCCGGCCGCCAGCACCTGCCGCACCAGCACCACGGCCACCACGAGGGCCGCGAGGGCCACGGCCGCGATGACGATCACGAGAACGCGGTTGCCACCGGTGAGCTCAACCGCGAGATTCTGAGTGAAGACCACCTGTTCAGGGGTGAAGGGCCCCGCCATTCGTCCTCCTTGACGTTTGGCACATGGGCGCGCGGCCGGACCGTTCACACGGGACGGCCACCACGCTCAGGCGTCCTGAGCTCAAGATGGACGGATTGTAGGGAGCATGACGAGGTCCCAACAGGGCGCCACAAACGGAATGAGTCTTCTCCGGTGGAGAATCCGTGGAAGATCCGTACACTCGACGGGCCGCCCGTGAAGATCGGGAAATGCGTCACGCCCATTTCCGGCCCGGCGCCCCTTTGCCGACGGGACCGGCGGAACGGGGTCCGCCCGGCCGGGAAAACCCGACAGGAAATCACGGCTAGACAAGCGAATTCCGCCATGGCCCACGGCTACGGCGGATCCGGCAGCCGCCACTGGCCCGAACGGCGGACGCGGGGCTACGGCAGGACGGCCGCCGCGGTCGTCGGCCAGCTCATCCGGATGACGCCGCCGTTCTCGTCGGCGGACACCTCGACGTCGTCGACCAGGCCGCTGATGACGGCGAGGCCCATGTCGTCCTCGCCGTCGGAGCCCGCGTCGTCGTGCTCGGCGGTCGTCGTCACCGTGGTGCCGCCCACCACGACCTCGGTGACGACCGGGTGCGGCGCGTCGTCGCCCACCTCGATGGAGAACTTCTTCTCGTCCTCGGTGAGCCGGACCCGGACCGGGGAGGAGATGCCGCCGTTCCGGTGCAGGCCGACGGCGCGCGAGCACGCTTCGCCCACGGCCAGCCGCACCTCGTCCAGCACGGCCTCGTCGACGCCCGCCCGACGCGCCACCGCCGCCGCCACCAGGCGGGCGGTGCGGACGTGCTCGGGAAGGGCACTGAAGAGCAGTTCGACGGTGGCCATCCCATCCCCCTCAGTCGTACGTGCCCTCCCCCTCGCCTCCGGGGCAGGGCGACATCACGGAGGAACCGAGCGGCCTGCCCGGCGCCCCCGCGTACCAGTCCTGCGGCGACCGTCAGTCGGTCGCCGACACCGCGTCGTCGACCGAGGTGTGGATCGGGAACACCTTGGTCAGACCGGTGATTCGGAAAATCTTGAGAATGCGCTCCTGGTTGCAGACCAGGCGCAGCGAGCCCTCGTGCGCCCGCACCCGCTTCAGGCCGCCGACCAGCACGCCGAGACCGGTCGAGTCGAGGAAGTCGACCCGCTCCATGTCCACGACGAGGTGGTAGCTGCCGTCGTTGACAAGCTCGACCAGCTGCTCCCGCAGCTTGGGCGCGGTGTACACATCAATCTCGCCACCCACCTCGACAACCGTACGGTCGCCAACGGTCCGGGTCGACAGGGACAGGTCCACGGATCCTCCAGCACCTTGCATCGAGCGGTCGCCCCCCATGGATCGGCAGCCGCGATGGCATTCAATCACTTACCGGCAGGCGCGCACGACGCCTTGACGCCATTGTCCGTCACGCCAGTGACACACTCGATGTCGATGGCCCACGATCAACTCCCGCCGGAGGCGGGCGTACATCCCGCTCCCCGGGCGGTCCTCGACCGACTCGCCGCCGGGGCAGGCCGGGCTGCACGCATCACTCATACGGAGCACTTGCCCCCTCGTCCCGGACGTCATGCCCCCTGGCCCGAGAAGATCCGGCCGGAAGTGACCGACGCCATCCGGGCCGCCGGCATCGCCCGGCCGTGGGCGCACCAGGCGCTCATGGCCGAGCACGCGCTGCGCGGCGAATCGGCCGTGGTCGCCACCGGCACCGCCTCCGGAAAATCCCTCGCGTACCTGGCGCCCGTCCTGAGCACCCTGCTGGACGGCTCCGAGGCCCCCAACGGCCGCGGTGCCACCGCCCTCTACCTGGCGCCCACCAAGGCGCTCGCCGCCGACCAGCGGCGGGCCGTCCGGGAACTCGCCGCGCCGCTCGGCAAGGCCATCCGGCCCGCCGTCTACGACGGGGACACCCCGTTCGAGGAACGGGAGTGGGTGCGGCAGTACGCCAACTACGCGCTCACCAATCCCGACATGCTCCACCGCTCGATCCTGCCCGCCCACCCCCGATGGGCCTCCTTCCTGCGCGCCCTGCGCTATGTCGTCGTCGACGAGTGCCACACCTACCGCGGCGTCTTCGGCTCCCACGTCGCCCAGGTGCTGCGCCGACTGCGCCGGCTCTGCGCCCGCTACGGCTCCGAACCCGTCTTCCTGCTCGCCTCCGCGACCGCCTCGGAACCGGCCGCCGCGGCGACCCGCCTCACCGGGGTGCCAGTGGTGGAGATCACCGATGACGCCTCCCCGCGCGGCGAACTCGTCTTCGCCCTCTGGGAGCCGCCGCTCACCGAACTCCACGGCGAACGGGGCGCGCCCGTCCGCCGCACCGCCACCGCCGAGACCGCCGACCTGCTGACCGACCTCGCCGTGCAGGGCGTCCGCACCGTCGCCTTCGTCCGCTCCCGGCGCGGCGCCGAGCTGATCGCCCTCATAGCCCAGGAACGCCTGGCGGCCGTCGACCGCTCCCTCCCCTCCCGTGTCGCCGCCTACCGCGGCGGCTACCTCCCCGAGGAACGCCGCGCCATCGAGCGCGCCCTCCACACCGGCGAACTGCTCGGCCTGTCCGCCACCACCGCCCTGGAGCTCGGCGTGGACGTGGCCGGTCTCGACGCCGTCGTCCTCTCCGGCTACCCCGGCACCCGCGCCTCGGTGTGGCAGCAGGCGGGCCGCGCGGGCCGCCGGGGCCAGGGCGCCCTCGCCGTGCTCGTCGCCCGCGACGACCCGCTGGACACCTACCTCGTGCACCACCCGGACGCCCTGTTCCGGCAGCCCGTGGAGGCCACCGTCCTCGACCCGGACAACCCCTACGTCCTGACGCCGCACCTGTGCGCGGCGGCCGAGGAACTGCCGCTCACCGAAGCCGACCTGTCACTCTTCGGCCCGGAGACGCGGAGCCTGCTCGCCCGGCTGGAACTCCGCAAGCTGCTCCGCCGCCGCGGCTCCGCCTGGCACTGGACCCGCCGGGAACGCGCCGCCGACCTCACCGGCATCCGCGGCGAGGACGGGCGGCCCGTCCAGGTCGTCGAGGAGGGCACCGGACGGCTGCTGGGCACCGTGGACGCCTCCGCCGCGCACACCACCGTCCACGAGGGCGCGGTCCACCTCCACCAGGGCCGTAGCTATCTCGTCCGGCGGCTCGACCTCGACGACTCCGTCGCCCTGGTCGAGGAGGCCGACCCGCCCTACTCGACGACCGCCCGCGACACCACCACCATCTCCATCCTGGAGACCGGCAGGGAGATCCCCTGGGGGGACGCACGGCTCTGCTTCGGCTCGGTCGAGGTCACCAACCAGGTCGTCTCCTTCCTCCGGCGCCGGCTCATCACCGGCGAGATCCTCGGCGAGTCCAAGCTGGACCTGCCGCCGCGCACCCTGCGCACCCGGGCCGTGTGGTGGACGGTCACCGAGGACCAGCTCGACGACGCCCGCATCCCGCAGGAGGCCCTCGGCGGGGCCCTGCACGCCGCGGAGCACGCCTCCATCGGCATGCTGCCGCTCTTCGCCACCTGCGACCGCTGGGACATCGGGGGCGTCTCCGTGCCCCTCCACCCCGACACGCTCCTGCCCACCGTCTTCGTCTACGACGGCCACCCGGGAGGCGCCGGCTTCGCCGAGCGCGCCTTCCACACGGCCGCCCGCTGGCTGGCGGCCACCCGCGAGGCCATCGCGTCCTGCGAGTGCGACGCGGGCTGCCCGTCCTGCATCCAGTCGCCCAAGTGCGGCAACGGCAACGACCCCCTCGACAAACGGGCCGCGATCCGCCTCCTCACCCGCCTCCTGGCCGACGCCCCGAAACCGGTGGACGACCCGACGGCGGACGCCAACCGGTAGCCCGGCCCCGCCCTCAAGGCCCTCTCCCCAGCGACCCGGCCTTCGCTTCCGCTGGGGCTCCGACCTCCGAGGCGGGACCCGCCCGGGAGCGGACCCGGACCGTATAAGGGCCCGCTCCCGCCTCGGCCGCCACCTCGGCCGTCTCACCCGTCACGACGCACCCGACCACGGCCGCCCGCTGGGCGTCGGCGACCCGGCGGGCGAAGCCGCAGGCCGCCTCCTGCCCCAGCAGGGCGTGATCGGCGGCGGCCAGGGCCGCCAGATCGGCGGCTCCGCCGGCGCGATGCCGGGCCAGCACCGCCTGGCTCATGGCCAGCAGGGCCAGGAACACCGCGCAGAGCGCCGTGACGGCGACCGCCGTCCAGACCGAGGCGGATCCCCGGTCCCGACCTGCCCCTCGGTCAGCGCACCGTCTCCTCCGCAAGAGCCACCGCCTCTCCGTCGAGCCGGACGGCGAGCGGTCCCGGACCCGCCGCCCGGGCCTCCACCCGCACTCTCACCAGGTCTCCCTCCCTCGTCAGCGCCACCCGGGCACCGGCGGGCGCCGCCGACCGCGCGGCGGCGACCACCGCGGGGCCGGATTCGGACCGGGCCGCCGCGCGGGCCCCGGCCCGCGCGGCGTCCACACACTGGAGCTGCGCCGAGGCGGCCACCAGCCCCCACATGAGGGCCGTGCCGACCAGCACCAGCGCCGGCAGCACCAACGCGGCCTCCGCGGTGACCTGACCCCCGTCAGAACGCCGCATGGAGCCCCTTCTCGATCAGGGCCTGCAGCGCCGCGCTCACGGCGCCGCTGGTGACCACCTTGTAGAGCACCGCCGCCAGCGCGCAGGCCGCGAGCGTGCCCACCGCGTACTCGGCCGTCGTCATGCCGGCCTCCCCCGCCGCAGCGGCCCGGCACCGGACCCTCGTCCACCACCGCATGTCCATCTCCACCCCTTCGTTCGCCGTTTTTCCTCTCCGGACCCATCGCCCGGACGTCTTCGCGTTCCGTTCCCTCACCGGCCCGTCGGCGCTGATCCCGGGCCCCCCGCGTGCTCGCTCATCCACCGGTCAGCAGCCCGCTCGCCAGGCCGATCACCATGGGCACGACTCCGACCGCCAGGAAGGCCGGCAGGAAGCACAGCCCCAGGGGAGCCGTGGCCAGGACGCCGGCGCGTCTCGCCCCGGCCGCCGCCGTACGGCCTCGCGCGGCGCGCAGACGGCCGGCCAGCCGCGCCATCGTGTCCACCGCCGGAACTCCCGTCGCCTGCGCCCGTTCCAGGCTCAGGGCCAGCCCCCGGGCGCCCGGCAGTTCGCCGAGCCGCCCCCAGGCGACCGCCGGATCCCCACCGAGGCGGACCTCCGCGGCGGACCGGGCCAGCCGTTCACCGACCGGGCCGCCGAGCGAGCTCCCGACCGCTTCGGCCGCCTCCCCCGGCCCGGCACCCGCGGCGAGGCACGCCGCCAGCAGCTCCGCCGCGAGGGGCAGGTGGCGTAACACGTCGTCCGTCGGAAGGTCCGTGCGCGCCGCGGCGGCCCGTGCCGCCCTCCCCCGCCACCACCAGGCCGCACCGGCGGCGACCGCGCCGAGGGCCCAACCCCCGGCGCCGTCCACCAGGACGAGTACCGAGCCACCCGCCGCTATCGCGGGCAGCACCCGTCGGGTGACGACCGGCCCCACCACCCACGCCCGGAACCGGGCGGCCTCGCGAGGACCACCGTCCGGGGCACCGGCCGTGAAGAGCCGTGCCGGGCGCCGTCGGACGGCATTCCGCCGGTGGGCCGTGCGCAGTGCCGCCACCGCGCCGGCCGCGACGACCACCAGAACGGTGGCCGGCACGATCGCCTGCCCGAGCGCCGCGGCGCCCTCTCCTCCCGCCCCGGTCATGTGCCCTCCCCTCCCCCGGCCGCGGCACGCACGATGCGCCGCGTCCAGACCAGGCCCGCGCCTTCCAGAAGCCCGCCGAGGGCGAGACAGCCGAGACCGGCCGGTGTGTGCAGCAGAACCCGCAGGGGCTCGGCACCGAGGGCCGTTCCCATGGCCAGGGCGACGGCGGGCAGCAGGGCGAGCATCACGGCGGTGGATCTGGTGCCCGCCAACTGCGCCGCGAGTTCCTCCCGCTGGTCGCGCTCGACGGAAAGGGCGTGCCCGACCCGTTCGAGGCCGACCGCGAGCCCCGCGCCGCCGTCGACCGCGACCTGCCAGCAGGCGGCCACCCCGGCCAGCCCTCCAGCCCCCTCCTGCCGCCCCGCCTCCCGCAGCGCGGCGGGGACGTCACCGCCGAAGCGCGCGGCGGCCGGCACCGCGGCCCAGGCCGGGCCCAGGGCTTCGCCGTCGAAGGCCCGCACCGCCTCACCGGGCTGGCGCCCCGCCCGCAGATCGCCCGCGACGGCCCCGCACAGCTCGATCACCGCCTCGGCACGCCGCTCGCGGACGCGCCGACGCGTCCGGGCGTCCAGTCGGCGCCTCACCAGCGGCACGGCGACCACCGCGACGAGCGGCGGAAGAAGCGAATCACCCCACAACCCGATCAGGCATCCCACCGGCAGGCACAGCAACTCCCGCCGCTGACACGCCGCTTCCGTCAAGCGGGTGATGGCCGCGCGGATCCGTGTCGGCTGGGTGGGGGTCCAGGGCACCAAGGGACCGCTTCCGGCGAGGACGATCCTCGCGCGCCGGACTTCCCGGCCGCGTCCCGCCAGTTGCCATGCCATCAGGGCGGCACAGAGGAGCAGGGCGACCGCGACCGGCGCCGTCATGACAGCCCCCCGTCCGCTTCCGGCCGGGCGCCGGGATGGTCCGCCGCGTACCCGCCGCGCCCGCACAGGACCATCAACCGGTCCCAGCCCGGTGCGCGCCGGAATCCGCCGGGCCCCCACAACGCGGCCGGCACGGTCGTCACGAAACCGGCCCGGTCCCGGTCCAGGACATGGACCTCGGCGACCCTGCGGCGGCCGTCACGGCCCCGCACCAGATGGATCACCACCGACAACGCGGCCGCCAACTGGCTGTGCAGCGCCGCCCGGTCGAGTCCCGCCGTGGACCCGAGGGCCTCCAGGCGGGCGGGAACGTCCGCGGCCGCGTTGGCGTGCACGGTGCCGCATCCGCCTTCGTGACCCGTGTTGAGCGCCGCCAGCAGGTCGGTGACCTCCGGGCCGCGCACCTCGCCGACGACGAGCCGGTCCGGTCGCATGCGCAGTGCCTGCCGGACGAGATCCCGCAAGGTCACCCGCCCGGTGCCTTCCTGGTTGGCGGGCCGGCTCTCCAGCCGCACCACGTGCGGGTGGTCGGGCCGGAGTTCGGCCGAGTCCTCCGCGAGGACGATCCGTTCGTCCGGGGCGACCAGGCCCAGCAGGCTGGACAGCAAGGTGGTCTTTCCCGAACCCGTGCCGCCGCTGATCACGAAGGAGAGGCGGGCGTCCAGCACGGCGCGGAGGAGCCACTGGCCACTGGGCGGCAGCGTGCCGGCCGCGGCCAGTTCGTCCAGGGTGAAGGCCCGGGGGCGCACGACGCGCAGGGAGAGGCAGGTCGAGCCGACGGCCACCGGGGGAAGGACCGCGTGCAGCCGGGTGCCGTCGGGCAGCCGCGCGTCCACCCATGGGCGGGCGTCGTCCAGCCGCCGGCCCGCGACGGCGGCGAGGCGCTGCGCGAGCCGTCGGACGGCGGCGGCGTCGGGGAAGGAGACGTCGACCCGGCGCAGCCCGGAGCCGCGGTCCACCCAGACCCGGTCGGGGGCGGTGACGAGGACGTCGGTGACGTCCGGTTCGGCGAGGAGCGGCTCCAGTGGTCCGGTGCCGACGAGTTCGGAGCGCAGCCGGGTGGCGATGCCCAGCACTTCCGTGTCGCCGAGAAGCCGGCCCTCCTGGCGCAGGGCCTCGGCGACCCGTGCGGGCGTGGGCTCGGTCCCCGTGCCGGCCAGTCGTAGCCGTACGGCGTCCAGCAGCGCGGTGTTCATGCCGGCACCTCCGGCCCCTCGGGCAGGGCGCGGGCCCAGAACTCCGCGCAGAATGCGGCCAGCGGGCCTCGTTCGGCTCCGCCGGGCGGGCGGCCGTTGATCAGCGCCTGGGCCAGGCCGGGCTCCTGCGGGACCTCGCCCGCGAGCGGGATGTCCAGGAGCCGTGCGATCTCCTCGCCGTCGAGCCCTGGCCCGCACGGGCCCCGGACGACCAGCCGGAGGTCGCCCATCATCAGGCCGATCGCCGACGCGACGCGATGGGCGGCGGCCACGGCACGCAGTTCGGAAGGGACCACCAGCAGCCCCAGGTCCAGTTGTCTGAGGACCTCGACCGCGGAGCCGTCGGTGCCGCGCGGGAGGTCCACGACCACCACGCCACCACGCCTGCGAGCGGCCGCGAGGACGGCGCGTACGGCCTCCGGCGGCACTTCCGAGTCGCTGCGGTCCCAGCTCAGCAAGCGCAGTCCGTGCGGCTCGGGCAGCACCTCCTCCAGAGCCCGGCCCGCCATCCGACCCCGGGAGCCGGCGAACGCTGGCCATCTCAGCCCGTCGATCCGCTCGGCCCCAACAGGACGTCGAGGCCGCCGCCCAGCGGGTCGGCGTCGACCAGCATCGTCCGCCGGCCGGTCCGGGCCGCCCCGATCGCCAGGGCGCACGCGAGGGTGCTCGCTCCGGCGCCGCCACGACCGCCGATCACGCCGACGGTGAGCGCCGGCCCGTCCACGTCCTCGCCCGTGTCGGCGATCCGGTCGACGAGCCAGCCCTCCTCGTCGGGCAGCAGCGCGACGTTCCGGGCGCCGACGAGGACGGCCCGTCGCCAGAGGTCCGGATCGGCGGGCTCGCGGCCGACGAGCACCACGTTCTCGCGGTGCGGCAGGCCGGCCAGCCGGCCCGCGCAGTCGCCGCCGACCAGGACCAGGGAGGCCCTGTCCCACGTGCCGCGGTGGGCGGGCGCGCCGTGGCAGACCTCCGGTAGCGCCCCCGCCGCCGCGCACAGTCGCAGCAGATCGTCGAGCAGGTCCTCGTCCTGTGTGGCGATCAAAGGCCCGCCGCGTGTCGTGGCGGTCCGCGCCCCAGCGGATGTCTCGGGTCCGTTCACGGCCCCTCCCCCTTCTCCGGTGCTTCTCCGGCGCGCCCCATGGCGCGCTCTCGCATCCGCGGTCATCGCGGAACTCGTGGGGAATCACCGTGCGGCGGGCGCGGTAAATCGTGTGGATCTTGGTGAAAAACTGTGGACAACTCACCGGTTGTGGATATCCCGCTCACCTATACCGGTGACTTCCCCAGCGCAGCATGGCGATTACGCACAGTCACGCGTATGAAGGGGAGAGGAAGGGCGCCGAGCGGGGCCCGCGGAGGGCGAAGGAGGCCCGGGGTGACACGCGAAACGCGTCCGGACATGCGACGACCCCCGCCGGGGGGAGAGCGGGGGTCGTCCCCACGGCCGACTCGGGGGGGAGGAGTCGGACCGGGTTAGACACGGTCGCGAACGATCCGTGACTTCCATGGTGTACCCGAGAGGCTTCTCAGGCAAACCCACACGCCTCAGCTTACGCCGAATGGTGGGCCCCTATGCTCGGCGACGTGGAAAACCACTCCTCTCGCCGAACGGCCGCCTTCTTTGATCTGGACAAGACGGTCATTGCCAAGTCGAGCACGCTCACCTTCGGCAAGTCCTTCTACCAAGGCGGTTTGATCAACCGGCGCGCCGCACTGCGTACGGCATACATCCAGTTCGTCTTCCTCCTGGGCGGGGCCGACCACGAGCAGATGGAGCGGATGAGGAAGTACCTCTCCGAGCTCTGCCGCGGCTGGAATGTCCACCAGGTCCGCGAGATCGTCGCAGAGACCCTCCACCAACTCATCGACCCGATCATTTACGACGAAGCCGCCTCGCTCATCGAGGAGCACCATGCCGCCGGCCGGGACGTGGTGATCGTGAGCACTTCGGGAGCCGAGGTCGTCGAGCCCATCGGCCGGATGCTCGGCGCGGACCGCGTCGTCGCCACCCGGATGGTCGTCGAGGACGGCGTCTTCACCGGCGAGGTGGAGTACTACGCGTACGGCCCGACCAAGGCCGAAGCCGTCCGGGAGCTCGCCGCGTCGGAGGGATACGACCTCGCGGGCTGCTACGCGTACAGCGATTCGGCGACCGACCTGCCCATGCTGGAGGCCGTCGGCCATCCGCACGCCGTCAATCCGGACCGGGCCCTGCGCCGCGAGGCCACGGCGCGGGAGTGGCCGGTGCTCACCTTCGACCGTCCGGTCCGGCTCAAGCAGCGCGTCGCCGCGCTGCGCATGCCGTCCCGCCCCACCCTGCTGGCGGCGGCGACGGCCGGCGCCGCGCTGACGGCCGCGGGCCTGTTCTGGCTGGCGAGCCGCCGCCGCACTCCCGGCACGGGCGTCCGGAATACCCGTCTTTGAAGCTAAAAGTAAAGAAGTGCGTCTTCGCCTTCCGCTTGAGCGGCGAGCGGAGTAAAAAGGAGTCAACGGCCCGCGAGACCAGGGACATCCGAGAGGACGCCCTTCACGCACCACGGCCCCACGGACCGATCGCATGAACGCCGGGCACCCACGCGACGCCGACCCGTCGATTACGGGCCTGTCGCACCAGGCGGAGCAAAGTACCCCCGCCTGATCGACGCATCTCGTGCACGCACTGGTAACCCGGCGGACGTGCCAGCGGCGGTACCAAGGGAAAACCGGTACCGCCGCAGACCTGTTCGCGCCCGGACGTACGTCGCCCGCCGACGGTCCGGCCCTAAAAGCTCAGGCCGCGCCGCGCTGCAGGGCCTCGCACACGGCCGTCGACTCCCGCACCCCGAGCTCCGCCGCCCGGCCGCAGTGGGCGATCCAGGCCGCCACTCCGTCCGGCATACCGGAGGCATAGCCCGCGAGGGCGGCCGCGTAGGCGTCCCGCCCCGGTTCCGCGTGGCCCACCTCGGCCGGGCAGATCGACTTCGGGTCGAGGCCGCTGCCGACCAGCACGATGCGTTCGGCCGCCCGCGCCACCAAGCCGTTGTACGAGCCGAACGGGCGCAGGGCCAGGAGTTCGCCGTGCACCACGGCCGCCGTCACCAGGGCGGGCGCCTCGGTTCCCGCGATCAGCAGGGCTGCCAGGCCCTCCAGGCGGCCCGACACCTCGTCCGCGTCGGGCAGCGGCAGGTCGATGAGCGGCTCGTCGACGGACTCGCCCCGCAGCCGCGGCCGGCCCACCGCGTCGTCAGGCTGCGCACCGCCCGCGGCCACCAGATGCAGCCGGGCCAGCACGCGCAGCGGCGACTGCCGCCACACGCTCAGCAGTTGCCCCGACTCGGCGGTCAGGCGCAGGGCCGCCCCGACCGTGCGCGGCTCACCTTCGCCACCGAAGTCGGTGCGGCGGCGCACCTCTTCCAGCGCCCAGTCGGCGCCAGAGAGCGCGGCCGACCCACGAGCGCCGCGAAGAGCCGCCTCGGACGTCACCTCGTTGCTGCGCCGGCGCATCACCCGATGGCCGTACACACGGTCCACCGCCTTGCGCACGGACTCCACGGATGCGGCGACGCCCGGCAGGGAACCCAGAGCGGCCAGGGGATCGGCAGTCGTACTCATGGGTACGACACTACGCACTTCGGCCTTACACCCCCCGAAGGAGTGGTCTTCTTCACTCACCGCTCTCACTCCACGCACCTCCGCACCTACTCTTGGTGAACATGAAGATCGCTTTCGTAGGCAAGGGCGGCAGCGGAAAGACTACGCTGTCCTCGTTGTTCATCCGCCGGCTCGCAGCCCACCGGGTCCCGGTCATCGCCGTGGACGCCGACATCAACCAGCACCTGGGGGCGGCGCTCGGGCTGGACGAGACGGAGGCCGCCGCCCTGCCCGCGATGGGCGCGCACCTGCCGCTGATCAAGGACTACCTCCGCGGTACCAACCCGCGGATCGCCTCCGCCGACACGATGATCAAGACCACGCCGCCCGGAGAGGGTTCCCGGCTGCTCCGGGTCGACGAGGACAACCCGGTCTACGCGGCCTGCGCGCGGACGGTGACCCTCGACGACGGGGCGTCCGTACGCCTCATGGCCACCGGCCCGTTCACCGAGTCGGACCTCGGCGTCGCCTGCTACCACTCCAAGGTGGGCGCCGTGGAGCTCTGCCTCAACCACCTGGTCGACGGGCCGGGCGAGTACGTCGTGGTCGACATGACGGCGGGCAGCGACTCGTTCGCCTCCGGGATGTTCACCCGCTTCGACATGACGTTCCTGGTGGCGGAGCCCACCCGCAAGGGAGTGTCGGTCTACCGCCAGTACAAGGAGTACGCGCGGGACTTCGGGGTCCGTCTGAGGGTGGTGGGGAACAAGGTGCAGGGGCAGGACGACCTGGACTTCCTCCGGGACGAGGTCGGGGACGACCTGCTGACCACCTTCGGCCACTCGGACTGGGTCCGGGCCATGGAAAAGGGCCGGCCGCCCCTCTTCGAACTGCTCGAGGGTGCCAACCACCAGGCGCTGGGCGCCCTTCACGAGGCGGCGGACGCGGCCTACGAGCGGCGGGACTGGCACCGGTACACCCGCCAGATGGTGCACTTCCACCTCAAGAACGCCGAGAGCTGGGGCAACGCGAAGACGGGCGCCGACCTGGCCGCCCAGGTCGACCCCGCCTTCGTGCTCGGTGAGCGGATGTCGACTACTCCGCAGCCGGCCTGACCAGAACCGGCCTGATCCGCGTCGGCTTGTCGTCGTCCTCTTCGTCGTCGCCCTGGGAGTTCTCGTACGGCTCGTGCGTCGAGGGCTCCTGCGAGGACGGCGCGTGCCACGAGGGCAGGTGCGGGGTGGGCTGGTGGGGCGCGGACGACCGGGCGTCACCGAGGTGAGCCCAGCCGCCCCTCGGCGCCTCGCCGACCTCCAACCGGCGCAGCTTGGCCAGCACTTCGGGGTCCTGGGCGTCCAGCCAGTCGGCGAGCTGCTTGAAGGACACGCAGCGCACGCCCTCCTTGGTGCAGATCCGGGCCATGACGCTCTCGACGGCCTTCATATAGATGCCGCCGTTCCAGGACTCGAAGTGGTCGCCGATGAACAGGGGGGCGCGATTGCCGTGGTACGCCCGCTCGAAGCCGGCCATCAGCCCGTCGCGCATCTGCCGTCCCCAGGCTTCCCGCCGTGAGGGGTCGCCCTTGGTGGTCCCCGACTGGTTCGCCAGGAAGTTGTAGTCCATCGACAGGGTTTCGAAACCACGCCCGGGGACGGGGACGTCCTGCAGCGGGAAGTCCCACAGGCCGCCGATCTTCGACGGCCAGACCTGCCGGCCGCCGGCCGAGCTGGCGTCGTAGCGGAAGCCCAGCGACCGTGCGGCGGTGACGAGGTTGTGCTGCCCCTCCAGGCAGGGGGCACGCCCGCCGACCAGCTCCTTGGCGTAGTCGAAGGGCAGCGGGGGCTCGTTCTTCAGTCCGGCGTTGGTCTTCCAGTTGCGGACGAACGACAGGGCCTGCCGGATCTCACTCTTCCACTCCGCCGGTGACCAGGTGCCCACGCCCCTGTCCCGGCCGCAGAAGTGGCCGTTGAAGTGGGTGCCGATCTCGCTGCCGTCCAGCCAGGCCCCCCGGAGTTGCTCCACGGTGTCGCGGACGCCCCGGACGTCGTTGAACCCGATGTCCGAGGCGCCGGCGGCGTGTTGGGGCGGCTCATAGAGGGTGCGTTTGTCCTCGGGGAGCATGTAGACGCCGCTGAGGAAGTACGTCATCGTCGCGTGGTACTTCTTGCCGACCTTGCGGAAGTGGGAGAACAGCCGCTGGCTGTCCTCCCCCGCGCCGTCCCAGGAGAAGACGACGAACTGCGGTGGCTTCTCACCGGACGTCATCCGCCGGGGCTTCGGCTGCCGAGGCTGCGGGCCGGTGTCGGCGGTGGAGCCGTCGCCGAGGAGGCGGACCGGCCGCTCGACCGTGTTGGGCCCGGGGGCGGCCTGGGGGCCGCTCGGCTCCGGAGGGCCGGTGCCGGAGCAGGCCGCGGTTCCGGTCGCCAGCGACAGCGCGGCGAGCGCGCCCAGTGTGTATCTCCATGCAGCCGCCATCAGGCACCTCACCTTTCGGCCCGCTCGGCCGGTCCCTCGGTGGGCGTACGGACGCCCTGAGCCGCCGTCAACCTCGCATGGACGAAGGACATAGAAAAGTATGACAAGCCGATAAGAGTGCATATTCACCTGATGGGAGGAAGCTCCTCCTTGACCCCTGTCTGCCCCTTCCCTCGACCTTTACTCAGCATTACGATTCATTTACCGAGAGTTGCCATTGCGCTCCTCTCACCCGAGCGCTCCCGCCGGCCGCCGACGATGAAGACGGGACCGACATGCACGTTCAGCCAAGCCCTCCGACCCGGGCCGCCCAAGGGCCCGCCGACGATGTCCAGGACCGACCACGCCGCGCCGCGTGGCAGCGAGACCTGGTCCGTTCCGTCGCCTTGGCGCTGGCCGCCGCGCCGTTCTGCCTGGGGATCGCCCTGGCGGCGGGCGCGCCACTGCGGGCAGGGCTGATCGCGGCGGCCGCCGCCGGTCTCGTGGTGGGCGGTCTGGGCCGGGCGCCCTTCCGGGCCGGCGGACCGGCCGTCGCGCTGGTGGCGGTCACGGCGGAGCTGACCCAGCGGTACGGCTGGCGGGCGACCTGCGCGGTCACCGTGCTGGCCGGTCTGGTGCAAGTCGCCCTGGGCGCCCTGCGGGTGGCGCGGGCCGTGCCCCTCGTCGCACCCGGGCTCGTCCACGGGGCACTGGCCGGCCTCGGGCTGGCGGTCGCGCTGGGGCAACTGCGGTGCGTCTTCGGCGCGGAGGGCACCGAAGCGTCCACGCTGCGGAATCTGGTGGCGCTGGCCGGGGATGTGACGCACCCATGGCTCAGGGGCGTGCTGGTGGGGACGGCCACGGTCGCCGTCCTCCTCGTCTGGCGGAGGCTGCCGAGCCGGGCCGGCCGCTGGGCGGGGGTCGTACCGGCGCCGCTCGCCGCGGTGGCCGTCGTCACCGCCGCGAGCGCGGGGCTGCCGCTGCCACGGGTGCAATTGACCGGGTGGGAGACACACCCCCTCCCCGGCCTGCCGTCCGGTTCGTTTCTCGCGCTCAGCTCTGCCGTGTTGGGCGTGGCGCTCGTGGCCGGCATGGCGACGCTGGCTCCGGACGACGGCGGCCGGCCACCGGAGCAGCCGGACCGGGAGCTGATCTGCCAGGGAGCGGCCACCGCCGTCTCCGGACTGCTGGGAGGTCTGCCGGTCGCAGGCGGCGTGCTCCGGCCCGGCGGCCCGGCGAGCGGGGACCGTCCGACCGTGTCCCGGACCTCGTTGGTGCTGTACGGGCTTTGTGTGCCGCTGGGGGCGGTGCTCTTCGCGAGCGCTCTGGAGCACATTCCCTTGGTCGCGCTCTCGGCGTTGATCATGGCGGCCGGTGTGCGGCTGGTCCACCACGCGCACGCCCATCGGCCTCGTGACCGCGCGGCCCGGGCCGGCTACGTGGTCGCTTTCGCGGCCGTCGCGCTGTTCGGTGTGGTGCCGGGGCTGGCGGCCGCGGCCGTGGTGCCCGCCGTGATGGCGGTGCGGAAGTCCGCTCACGCGAGGAGCACGGCGGCGGGAGAACGGTGCGACCGCACCGAAGGGTCCGGACACCCGGACCGCCCCGAGCGCCACGGCCTTTCCGCTCAGCCGAACGTGACGGAGCATCGGGACCCGTTGGGCTCCTCCGAACGGGCCGGCCGACGGCCCGCCCCCGCTTCCGCGCCCGGCGCCGCGTCCCCCGTCTTCCGGCCGTGGACGTCCTGGCGCCACCACCACTCCACCCGGCCGGCCCCCGGGCCTGGCGGGGGATCCGGCGGGGGCGCGGGCGGGCGGCAGCTGATCGGCGGGGTGAGCGCGTTCCAGCGGGACACCGCGCCGTTGGTCCGCGACGAGCTGGCACGGCTCGCCCGGGAGGGGCAGAGCCCCAGCCAGCTCTTCCTGACCTGCGCCGACTCCCGCCTGGTGACCAGCATGATCACGTCGAGCGGGCCCGGCGACCTCTTCACCGTGCGGAACGTCGGCAACCTCATGCCCCGCCGGGCGCCGACACGTCCTGCGACTCGGTGGCCGCCGCCGTGGAGTACGCCGTCGAGGTGCTGAAGGTCGGGAGCATCACCGTCTGCGGGCACTCCGGTTGCGGAGCGATGCAGGCGCTGCTGGATTCTGTGCCGGGTCCGTCGGCGGCCCTCCCGGCACCGGCCGGTGGTTCCGGGGCGGCCGCGGGTCCGGAGACCCCGCTCGCCCGCTGGCTGCGGCACGGTCGGCCGAGTCTGGCCCGGATGCAGCGGATCGGGCGGCTCGGGCGCGGTGAGGTGGCGCTCGCCGACCGGCCCGTCGCGGACGACGCCGAGCGACTGGCCCTCGTCAACGTGATGCAGCAGCTCGACCACCTGCGGGCGCATTCCTGTGTCGCCCGGCGGGTGGCGGAGGGCACACTCCACCTCCAGGGCATGTACTTCCATGTGGGCGAGGCCCAGGCGTACGTCCTGGACCAGCGGTCCCGCACGTTCGCCGCCGTCCGGCCGGAGGTGCTCGATGCCGTCTGACCTCGGACGACCTCCTATCACCCGGACGCATACAGGTCTACACCAATCAATCGCCAACACCCCTTGTCAGGGTGTGCCCCGGGCTGGTGAGCTATGCCCGGGACGCAACGAGGCCCCTGGGAAAGGGAGATGTCGTGAGCAACGAAAGCCTGGCCAACCTTCTGAAGGAGGAGCGCCGCTTCGCACCGCCTGCCGCCTTGGCCGCACAGGCCAACGTCACCGCGGAGGCCTACGAGCAGGCGCGGGCCGACCGGCTGGGCTTCTGGGCCGCGCAGGCACGCCGCCTGAGCTGGCACACCGAGCCGACCCAGACCCTCGACTGGTCGAACCCGCCGTTCGCCAAGTGGTTCGCCGACGGCAAGCTCAACGTGGCGTACAACTGCGTGGACCGCCACGTCGAGAACGGCCTCGGCGACCGGGTGGCCCTGCACTTCGAGGGCGAGCCGGGCGACACCCGCTCGATCACCTACGCCGAGCTGCAGCGCGAGGTCTCGAAGGCCGCCAACGCCCTGACCGAACTGGGCGTCCAGGCCGGTGACCGGGTCGCCATCTACCTGCCGATGATCCCCGAAGCGGTCGTCTCGATGCTCGCCTGCGCCCGCATCGGTGCCCCGCACTCGCTCGTCTTCGGCGGTTTCTCCGCCGACGCCCTCGCCACCCGCATCGAGGACGCCGACGCCCGCGTCGTCATCACCGCCGACGGCGGCTACCGCCGCGGCAAGCCTTCGGCGCTCAAGCCGGCCGTCGACGAGGCCCTCACCCGCCCGGGCACGGAGAACGTCCGCAGCGTCCTCGTCGTCCGCCGCACCGGCCAGGAGGACGTCGCCTGGACCGAGGGCCGCGACGTCTGGTGGCACGACCTGGTCGAGCGGCAGTCCGACCGGCACACGCCCGAGGCGTTCGACGCCGAGCACCCGCTGTTCATCCTCTACACCTCCGGCACCACCGGTAAGCCGAAGGGCATCCTCCACACCACCGGTGGCTACCTCACCCAGATCTCGTACACCCACCACGCGGTCTTCGACCTCAAGCCCGAGTCGGACGTCTTCTGGTGCACCGCGGACGTCGGCTGGGTGACCGGCCACTCGTACATCGTCTACGGCCCGCTCAGCAACGGCGCCACGGAGGTGCTGTACGAGGGCACGCCCGACACCCCGCACCGGGGCCGCTGGTGGGAGATCGTCCAGAAGTACGGCGTCACCATCCTCTACACCGCGCCGACCGCGATCCGCGCCGCCATGAAGTGGGGCGACGACATCCCGGCCAAGTTCGACCTCGGCAGCCTGCGCGTCCTCGGCTCGGTGGGCGAGCCCATCAACCCCGAGGCATGGGTCTGGTACCGCGAGCACATCGGCGCCGGCACCACGCCCGTCGTCGACACCTGGTGGCAGACCGAGACCGGCGGCATCATGATCAGCCCGCTGCCCGGCGTCACCGAGACCAAGCCCGGCTCGGCCCAGGTGCCCCTGCCCGGCATCGCCGCGACCGTGGTGGACGACGACGCCAACGAGGTGCCGAACGGCTCCGGCGGCTACCTCGTCCTCACCGAGCCGTGGCCGGCGATGCTCCGCACGATCTGGGGCGACGACCAGCGCTACCTCGACACCTACTGGTCCCGCTTCGAGGGCCGCTACTTCGCCGGCGACGGCGCCAAGAAGGACGAGGACGGTGACATCTGGCTGCTCGGCCGGGTGGACGACGTGATGCTGGTGTCCGGGCACAACATCTCCACCACCGAAGTGGAGTCGGCGCTCGTCTCGCACCCCAAGGTCGCCGAGGCGGCGGTCGTAGGGGCGACCGACCCGCAGACCACCCAGGCGATCTGCGCCTTCGTGATCCTGCGCGGCGAGGCCGACCTCGGCGAGGAGGAGAGCGCCGCGCTGGTCGAGGAGCTGCGGGCGCACGTGGGCAAGCAGCTGGGCCCGATCGCCAAGCCCAAGCGGATCCTGCCGGTGGCCGAGCTCCCCAAGACCCGCTCCGGGAAGATCATGCGCCGGCTGCTCCGCGACGTCGCCGAGAACCGCACCCTCGGTGACGTCACCACGCTGACCGACTCCTCGGTCATGGAGCTCATCCAGGCCAAGCTCCCGGCGGCGCCCAGCGAGGACTGACCCGCCTGAGACTCCATTACCGAAGGGCGCTCGGTGCACACCGGGCGCCCTTCACCTGTTCGGGCTAAAGTAAAGACGCATCGCGTAGAAATCTCGACAAGAATCACAGGCGCGCCGGGAAGTCTGGTCGGCACTCGGCACACGTGGCCCCACGTGTGTCCGTCGATCGACCCCAGGAGGTCTCCACCGTGGCCGCGCCCCAGAAGAACCGTTCCGTCCTCCTCGGCCGACTGCCGCTGCCCGAGCGGAACCACCTCGCGGACGCGCTGCGCACCGAGACCGTCGGCGGCGTCCTGCTGCTCGCCGCCGCTGTCGCCGCCCTGATCTGGGCGAACACCCCGCTCAAGGACGGCTACGAGTCCATAAGCGCCTTCCACCTGGGACCCGGCGCGCTCGGGCTGAACCTCTCCGTCCAGCACTGGGCCGCCGACGGGCTGCTGGCCGTCTTCTTCTTCGTCGCCGGCATCGAGCTCAAACGCGAACTCGTCGCCGGGGAGCTCCGCGATCCCAAGGCGGCCATCCTCCCGGTGGTCGCCGCCCTCTGCGGCATGGCGATCCCCGCCGTCGTCTACACCGCGGTCGCGAGCAGCGGCGGCGGCTCCCTCCAGGGCTGGGCCGTCCCCACCGCCACGGACATCGCCTTCGCCCTCGCCGTCCTCGCCGTCATCGGCACGGCCCTGCCGTCCGCGCTGCGCGCCTTCCTGCTCACCCTCGCGGTCGTCGACGACCTCTTCGCGATCCTGATCATCGCCGTCTTCTTCACCTCGCAGCTGAACTTCGTCGCCCTCGGCTTCGCGGTGCTCGGCCTCGCGGTCTTCCGGCTGCTGCTGTGGAAGGGCGTCCGGGGCTGGTACGTCTACGTCCCATTGGCCGTCGTCAACTGGGCGCTGATGTACAACAGCGGGGTCCACGCGACGATCGCCGGCGTCGCCATGGGGCTGATGCTCCGCTGCCACCGGCACGACGACGAGCGGGTCTCCCCGGGGGAGCACATCGAGCACCTCGTACGCCCGTTGTCGGCCGGACTCGCCGTACCCCTCTTCGCCCTGTTCTCCGCGGGCGTCTCGCTCTCCGGCGGCGCGCTCTCCGACATCTTCCGCAGGCCCGAGACGCTGGGTGTCGTACTCGGTCTCGTGCTCGGCAAGGCGATCGGGGTCTTCGGCGGCACCTGGCTGGCGGCCCGGTTCACCCGGGCCGAGCTGAACCCGGACCTGAAGTGGCCCGACGTCCTCGCGGTCGCCTCGCTGGCCGGCATCGGCTTCACCGTCTCCCTGCTCATCGGTGAGCTGGCCTTCGGCGGCGATCCGGTCCTGGGCGGCGAGATCAAGGCGGCGGTCCTGGTGGGCTCGCTGATCGCCGCGGTCCTCGCGAGCATCCTGCTGAAGCTCCGCGACAACAAATACAAGAAGCTCTGCGCCGAGGAGGACCGCGACGAGGACCAGGACGGCATCCCGGACATCTACGAACAGGACGACCCGGCGTACCACCTGCGCATGGCGGCGATCCTCGAGGCGAAGGCCGCGGAACACCGCCGCCGGGCGGAAGTCGCCTCCGGGCGCACCACCGGCGACGATGGTCCGGCATGATCTGAGTGTCCTCACCACCGCCGAAGACGGGCGGAACACCCAGGGCGGACCCGGTCCGGGCCGCCGAGGACGCGCAGACGAGGGAGCGACGACGATGAGGGAGCAGCGATGAGCGCAGCCGACGACGGTGCCGAACGCAGCCTCGGCCAGCTGGTGGCGACGGCCACCGCGGAGCTGTCCGCGCTGGTGCACGACGAGATCGCGCTGGCCAAGGCCGAACTGCGGGAGGACGCCAAGCGGGTCGGCGTGGGCGGCGGCGCGATCGCCGCCGCGGGGACCCTGGCGCTCTTCTCGCTGCCGGTGCTGAGCTTCGCGGCGGCGTACGGCATCCACAACCTGGGCCTCGGCCTCGCCTGGTCGTTCCTGATCACAGGCGGTGCGTTCCTGGTGCTGGCGGGTCTGCTGGGGCTGCTGGCCGTCACCAAGCTGAAGAAGATCAGCAAGCCGGAGCGGACCATGGCATCGGCCAAGGAGACGGCCGCCGTCCTGAGCACGGTCAAGCCGCACCCCCGTCCTTTGACGGACACGCGCCCTGCGGACGCATCTGTGACACGCTCGTCCGTATGACGGTGCCCGATACCTCCGCAGCGCCCGCGTCTCCCGAACCCGCCAAGGCCCCGGATCCGTCCGCGCTGGCGGTCTCCGCCGCGTCGCCGACGGCGGTGGTGCGCCCGGACGGACCGTGGACGCACCGGGACGTCGCGGCGAACGGGGCGCGGTTCCACATCGCCGAGATGGGCGAGGGGCCGCTGGTGCTGCTGCTGCACGGTTTCCCGCAGTTCTGGTGGACGTGGCGGAATCAGCTGCCCGCGCTGGCGGAGGCCGGGTTCCGGGCGGTCGCGATGGACCTGCGCGGCGTGGGCGGCAGCGACCGCACGCCGCGGGGCTACGATCCGGCCAACCTCGCCCTGGACATCACCGGGGTGATTCGCTCGCTCGGCGAGCCGGACGCGGCCCTGGTCGGCCACGACCTCGGCGGCTATCTGGCGTGGACGGCGGCCGTGATGCGGCCGCAGTTGGTGCGGCGGCTGGTGGTGTCGTCGATGCCGCATCCCAGGCGGTGGCGCTCGGCGATGCTCACCGACCCGCAGCAGACCGCCGCCGGGTCGTACGTCTGGGGCTTCCAGCGGCCGTGGATCCCGGAGCGCCGGCTGGTCGCGGACGACGCGACGCTGGTCGGCCGGCTGATCCGGGACTGGTCCGGGCCGCGGCAGCCGGATGACGCGACGGTCGACGTGTACCGGCGGGCGATGACGATCCCGTCGACGGCGCACTGTTCGGTCGAGCCGTACCGGTGGATGGTGCGGTCGATGGCGCGGCCGGACGGCATCCAGTTCAACCGGCGGATGAAGCGGCCGGTGCGCGTCCCGACGCTGCACGTCCACGGGTCGCTCGATCCGGTGATGCGGACCCGGAGCGCGGCGGGTTCGGGCGAGTACGTGGAGGCTCCCTACCGCTGGCGCCTCTTCGACGGCCTGGGGCACTTCCCGCACGAGGAGGACCCGGACGCGTTCTCGGCGGAGCTGATCGGCTGGCTGAAGGACCCGGAACCGGACCGGTAGGGGCCGGCCCAAGGGCTGCCGGAACATCCGGCCGAACAATTGGCCGACGATCGGTCATTGCCTCGTGCATAGGCCAATTGCCCGCCTCGACGGCGATTACCGACCTTCCACCCCGGGCACAGGACCCGGTATGGGCTGGACGCACGACCATCGCGACCTGACTCAGCAGCGCGGCGCCGATGACGATGCCGCGGTGACTGTGGTGACCGAAGTATCCGAGAGGGCGGAGGGACCGCACGGCGGCTTCCTCCCGCCGGGGGACGGTACGGACCCCCAGCTCGGCATCCCGCGCATCATCCGGCGCCGCGCGCGCTGGGTGTCGGCACGGCTTCGCCATCCCCGCGGGCGCTGAGCGCCGGGCCGTCGCGCGGCGCGCCCGCAGCGCGGGGCTCGCGCCCGCGGCTCAGCTCCATTCACGCCCCTCTTCACGCCCCCGGAGTGCGCCTTGCGCGCCCTGAGCCGGGGGCGTGCGGGGCGCGCTCAGAGGGCGCACCCCTGGGTGTCGGCCCGTTCCACGGCCGTACGCCCCTCCGTGACGTCCTCCTGCACCTCGTCCGCCGTCAGCGCGTACCCCGTGTCCGCGTCGTCGAGCGACTTGGCGAAGACCACGCCGTACACCCGCCCGTCCGGCGTGAGGAGCGGGCCGCCGGAATTGCCCTGCCGCACGGTCGCGTAGAGCGAATAGACGTCACGCCGGACATAGCCGCGGTGGTAGATGTCGGGGCCGTTGGCGTCCACCCGGCTGCGGATGCGGGCGGACCGGACGTCGTAGGCGCCGTTCTCCGGGAAGCCCGCGACGATGGCGCTCATCCCGCTCTCGGCCTCCGCGCGGGCGAAGCGCAGCTCGGGGGCGCGCAGGTCGGGGACCTGGAGGACGGCGATGTCGCGCTTCCAGTCGTAGAGCACCACCTTGGCGTCGAGGAGCCGGCCGCGCCCGCCGACCTGCACGGTCGGGTCCGTCACCCCGCCCACCACGTGGGCGTTGGTCATCACCCGCTGTGGGGCGAAGACGAAGCCACTGCCCTCCAGCACCTTCCCGCAGCCCGGGGCGTTGCCGACCACCTTCACGATGCTCCGTTGCGCCTCGGCGGCGACAGTGCTGCCCGAGAGCGCGGGGTCGGGGGCCGGGACGGAGGTGATCGGCTCGGTCGAGAAGGGGGCGAAGACCTGCGGGAAGCCGTTCTGGGCGAGGGCCGTGCTGAAGTCCGCGAACCAGGTGTTGGCCTCCGTCGGCACCACCCGGGCCACGCCGAGCAGCACCTTCGAGGTGCGGACCTGCTTGCCGAGCGTCGGCAGCGACGTGCCCGCGAGGGCGGAGCCGATCACCCAGGCGACCAGCAGCATGGCCACCACGTTGACCAGGGCGCCGCCCGTCGCGTCCAGGGCGCGGGCCGGGGACCAGGTGATGTGGCGGCGCAGCCGGTTCCCCAGGTGGGTGGTGGCGGCCTGGCCCACCGAGGCGCAGACGATCACGATGACGACCGCCGCGACGGCCGCCGGGGTGCCCGGGGTGCGGTCCCCGGTGGCGTTGTCCCAGATCACGGGCAGCGCGTAGAGGGCGGCCAGCCCGCCGCCGAGAAAACCGATCACCGAGAGCACGCCGACCACGAACCCCTGGCGGTAGCCGATGACCGCGAACCAGGCGGCGACCAGCAACAGCACGATGTCCAGAACGTTCACCGAAGGGTGCCTCGCATTGCGGTTGTCGACGGTGGTGACGCGGCGGGGTGTGGCAGCGCGGAGATGACGGTGCCGATGACGTTTTACGGCGCGGATGACGTTTCGACGTCGCGGGCTGTGCCGCGGGCAGGTCAGGCGGTCCGGTCGAGCAGCACCTCCCGGCCGGCGTCCCAGGGCCGCTCCCAGCCCGCGTAGTGCAGGATGCGGTCGATCACCCCGGCGGTGAAGCCCCAGACCGTCGCCGAGCCCACGTGGAAGACCGGGCCGCGGTGCCCGCTGGGGTGGACGGCGGTCGCCCGGTTCGCCGGGTCGGTGAGCTCGGCGACGGGGACGGTGAAGACGCGGGCCGTCTCCGCAGGGTCGACCGGCCCGACCGGGCTGGGCTCGCGCCACCAGCCGAGGACCGGGGTCACGACGAAGCCGCTCACCGGAATGTAGAGGTCCGGCAGCACACCGAAGACCTGGACGCCCGACGGGTCAAGGCCGGTCTCCTCCTCGGCCTCGCGCAGCGCCGCGCGGATCAGGCCGCCGTCGGCCGGCTCGCCGTCCTCCGGGTCGAGGGCGCCACCGGGGAACGACGCCTGGCCGGCGTGTGAGCGCAGGGTGCCGGACCGTTCGAGGAGCAGCAGCTCGGGACCGTCCTGCCCCTCGCCGAAGAGGACCAGCACCGCGGAGAGGCGCCCTCCGGTCTCCGGCGGCAGGAAGCGGCTGAGCTGGTGCGGCTCGACGGTCGTCAGGAAGCGCGCCACCGGTTCCAGCCACTCGGGCAGCCCCTCGGCGGTCACGGTGATCTCACGGCTGTCGCGGCCGTACGTGCTCCTCATGCGCTTCCCCAATGTTCCCGACGTTCTCCCCCGGCGGCTGCCGGGCGTTCCCTGGTCTTCTGGCGGAATCCGCGCCGTGCCTCCGCGCGGCGGCTCCCTCACTCGGCTCCCAGCGGGGGCGCGGGCGGGCCCGGGAAGTCCGGCGGGGGCTTCAGGCGCTGGCCCGGCAGGCCGCCCTTCTCGTACTTGAGCAGCTTCCGCGCCTTCTCCGGGTCGGTCTCGCCCTCGCCGTAGGCGGGGCAGAGCGGGGCGATCGGGCAGGCGCCGCAGGCAGGCTTGCGGGAGTGACAGATGCGGCGGCCGTGGAAGATCACTCGGTGCGAGAGCATCGTCCAGTCGCCCTTGGGGAAGAGCGCGCAGACCTCGGCCTCGATCTTCTCCGGGTCGGTCTCCGCCGTCCACCTCCAGCGCCGGACGAGCCGCTGGAAGTGCGTGTCGACCGTTATGCCGGGGACGCCGAACGCGTTGCCCAAAACGACGTTGGCCGTCTTGCGCCCGACGCCCGGGAGCGTGACGAGGTCCTGGAGGCGGCCGGGTACCTCGCCGCCGAAGTCGTCCCGCAGGGCGGCCGAAAGCCCGAGCAGGGACCGGGCCTTCGCGCGGAAGAACCCCGTCGGGCGGATCAGCTGCTCCAGCCGCTCCGGGTCGGCCGCCGCCATGTCCTCGGGCGTGGGGTACGCCTCGAAGAGGGCGGGGGTGGTCTGGTTGACGCGCAGGTCGGTGGTCTGAGCGGAGAGGACCGTGGCCACGAGGAGCTGGAAGGGGTTCTCGAAGTCCAGCTCGGGGTGGGCGTACGGGTAGACCTCGGCGAGCTCGCGGTTGATCCGCCGGGCGCGGCGGACGAGCGCGGTCCGCGACTCCGCGGGGGCGCCGCTGCCGCTCGTGGCCGGCGCCGCGGTCTTCTTGGTGTCCGCGGCCTTCTTGTCGACCGCGGTTTTCTTGGCACCGGCGGTCTTCTTGGCAGCGACCTTCTTGGGAGCAGCCGTCTTCCTCGCCGGGGTCTTCTTGCCGGCAGCCGTCTTCTTCCCCGCGGCCTGCTTCACCGCGGCCTGTTTCGCCGCCGTTCTCCCGGCGGCGGCGCTCCGGCCGGCGGCGCCCGTCGTCGGGGCGGCCTCCGCGGCCGAGCCGTCACCGTCGGCCGACCGCACCCCCCGTTCGGCCGACGGCGCCGCCTTCGCCTTCCCGCTCGGCCTCCGGCCGCCCTCCGCACGGGCCTGCGATTTGGTGCTGTCTGCGTCTTTTGCGGTTTTCACCGCGGGCTGTTCGCCCACAGCGGAATCGCGGGTCGAGGTCACCCTCCCGGCCCCCTTACCCTGTGCTCTCACCGGCGTATTGGACACCCGGCCAGACTAAAGCCCGGCACTGACATCCGCCCCGAGCGCGGGAAAAGCACAGCCCAATCGGACCCCTGCCGTAGGGCTCCGGGCGACGATGCGCCACACTTGTGTTTGATCACACAGTTTTACCGACGGGCATCATGGGGACCACGGTCCTCTGTGCATGTCGACAAGGAGAGAACTCGTGGACGACGTTCTGCGGCGCGCCCCGCTCTTCGCGGCGCTCGATGACGAGCAGGCCGCTGAGCTGCGCGCCTCCATGGGCGAGGTCACCCTCGCGAGGGGCGACGCCCTGTTCCACGAAGGCGACCCGGGCGACCGCCTCTACGTGGTGACCGAGGGCAAGGTGAAGCTTCACCGCACCTCCCCCGACGGCCGCGAGAACATGCTCGCCGTCCTGGGACCCGGCGAGCTGATCGGCGAACTGTCCCTCTTCGACCCCGGGCCGCGCACCGCCACCGCGACCGCCCTCACCGAGGTCAAGCTCCTCGGCCTGGGCCACGGCGACCTCCAGCCGTGGCTGAACGCCCGCCCGGAGGTGGCCACCGCCCTGCTGCGCGCCGTCGCGCGCCGGCTGCGCCGCACCAACGACTCCATGTCGGACCTCGTCTTCTCGGACGTCCCCGGCCGCGTCGCCAAGGCGCTGCTGGACCTGTCGCGCCGGTTCGGCGTGCAGTCCGAGGAGGGCATCCACGTGGTGCACGACCTCACCCAGGAAGAACTGGCCCAGCTCGTGGGCGCCTCCCGGGAGACGGTCAACAAGGCCCTCGCCGACTTCGCCGGCCGCGGCTGGCTGCGCCTGGAGGCCCGCGCCGTGATCCTGCTGGACGTCGAGCGGCTGGCCAAGCGCTCGCGCTGACCTCGCGGGCGCCGAGCCGCGCCCGCCCGTAGGAGGGTCCCGTTCCGACGGGGCCCTCCTACGGCGTACTCCGGCCTACGGCCGGCGGAAGGGCCTCCGCGCCCATCGGCCAGGCGGGATGCGCTGCGCCCGCCGGACCGGCCGGGTCAGCTCGTGCTCGCTCGAAACCGGCCGGATCGGCCCCTGCTCGCTCACGCCCCGTCAGTCCGGCCCGCACCCGTTCGCGACCGGCGCCAGACCGGCCCGCACCCGCTCAAGACCGGCTAGATCAGCCCGTGCTCGCTCAGGTAGTCCAGCTGCGCCCTGACCGACAGCTCCGCCGCCGGCCACACCGCGCGGTCCACGTCCGCGTACACGTGCGCCACCACCTCGGCCGGAGTGCGGTGCCCCGCCTCGACGGCGGTCTCCACCTGGGCGAGGCGCTTTGCCCGGTGGGCCAGGTAGTACTCCAGGGCGCCCCGCGCGTCGTCCAGTACCGGACCGTGGGCGGGCAGGACCGTCCGTACGTCCTCCTCGACGACGAGCGTCCGCAGCCGGCGCAGTGAGTCGAGGTAGTCGCCGAGCCGCCCGTCGGGGTGGGCGACGACGGTGGTGCCCCGGCCGAGGACGGTGTCCCCGGTGATCAGGGCCCGGTCCGCGGGCAGGTGGAGGCAGACGGAGTCCGCCGTGTGCCCGGCCGCGGGGACCACCCGCAGTTCCAGTCCGCCGACGGTGATCACATCGCCCGCCGCGAGCCCCTCGCCGCCCACGCGCAGGGCCGGGTCCACCGCGCGCACGGGCGCGCCCGTCAGCTCGGCGAAGCGCTCGGCACCGCCGGAGTGGTCGAGGTGCCCGTGGGTGAGCAGGGCCAGGACGATCCGTCGGCCCGACTCCTCGGCCGCGGCGATGACGGCCCGCAGGTGGGACTCGTCGAGCGGACCGGGGTCGACGACCACCGCCTCGTCGGACCCGGGCTCGGCCAGCAGCCAGGTGTTGGTGCCGTCGAGTGTCATCGCGGACGGGTTGGGCGCGAGGACGCAGGCCGCGCGCGGGGTGGCGGGACCGGCCGGGCTGCCCGCCCGGGGCGTCCCGGCGGTTCGGCGGGTACGGCTGCGTACGTCATGCGTCGGCTCCCGGAGTCGCGGTCGCTGGAGTGTGCGGAGGGCCCGGAGGGCGGGACAAGAGGTGCTTGGTGAACTCCTCGTGCCCGGGCCAGCTCAGCACGATCTCTTCCCCGACGAGCCGGGCCCGCGCGAGCACCGGGGTGAGATCCCGCTCACCGGCCGCCGTCAGCACCGCGGGCACGTCCCCGTACGGCAGCAACGCGCGGAGCGTGGAGACGGTGGGCGGCATCATCAGCAGTTCGCCGCGGTCGTAGCCGGTGACGGCCTCGGCGGGGCGGATCCAGACGGCCCGGTCGGCTTCGGTGGAGACACCGGCGGTGCGCTGGCCGTCGGGCAGGGCCGCCACGAAGAACCAGGTGTCGTACCGCCGGGGTTCGAACTCCGGGGTGATCCAGCGTGCCCAGCCGCCCAGCAGATCGCTGCGGAGCAGCAGTCCGCGGCGTTCCAGGAAGTCGCCGAACGAGAGCTCGTGACCGGCGAGCGCGGCCCGGTCGGCCTCCCATTCCTCGCCGGTGGTGTCCGCGACGACCGTGGCCGGGTCCGGGCCGGCGAGCAGCACGCCGGCCTCTTCGAAGGTCTCGCGGACGGCCGCGCAGACGACGGCCTGCGCCACCTCCGGCTCGACTCCGAGCCGAGCGGCCCACTCCCGCGGCGAGGGTCCTGACCAGGGCACGTCGCGTTCGTCGCGGGGATCGACGGCGCCGCCCGGGTACGCGTACGCGCCGCCGGCGAAGGCCATGGAGGCGCGTCTGCGCAGCAGGTGCACGGCCAGGGCGCCGTCGGTGTCCGTCCGCAGGAGCAGGACGGTGGAGGCGCGCCGGGGCGGTACGGGCTCGAGCTCGCCGTGCGCGAGCCGCCGGATCCGGTCGGGCCACTCGGGCGGATACCACTGCCCGTTCCCGCGACCGTTCTCACGACCGCTCTCGGGGTCGTCCGCTCCGCCGCCGCCCGTCCGGCCGTTCGTCGTCACCATGGCCGGATGCTATGCGCTGGTGCGCGGATGTTCGAGGGGGCGCGGGAGGCCCGGGACGCTCGGCGTCACGGACCTCCGCGCCCGTAACTCGTCCCGGCGCTGCGGGACTCGTACGGTCCGCGCCGCGGACGTACACCGATAGCGGCCCGGAAGACGTACACCGTCCCAGCCCGGAAGCGGTAAGGCCCCGCCGCCCGGAAGCGAACCGGACGTCAGTCCGCGACCTCCACCTGGAGCTCGACCTCGACCGGCGCGTCCAGCGGCAGCACCGCGACGCCCACCGCAGAGCGCGCGTGCACGCCCTTTTCGCCGAGGACTTCGCCCAGCAGCTCGCTGGCACCGTTCAGCACGCCGGGCTGGCCGGTGAAGTCGGGCGCGGAGGCGACGAAGCCCACCACCTTCACCACCCGGACGATCCGGTCCAGATCGCCGACGACCGACTTCACGGCGGCCAGGGCGTTCAGCGCGCAGACGCCCGCCAGTTCCTTGGCCTGCTCGGGGCTGACCTCGGCGCCGACCTTGCCCGTGACGGGAATGGCCCCCTTGACCATGGGCAGTTGGCCCGCGGTGAAGACGTACGCGCCACTGCGCACGGCCGGCTGGTAGGCGGCCAGCGGAGGGACGACGTCCGGCAGGGTCAGCCCGAGCTCCGCGAGCCTGTCCTCGACGGCACTCACGCCTTTTCCCGCTTCAGGTAGGCCACGAGCTGCTCGGGGTTGTTCGGCCCGGGAACGACCTGGACGAGCTCCCAGCCGTCCTCGCCCCAGGTGTCCAGAATCTGCTTGGTCGCGTGCACCAGAAGCGGCACCGTCGCGTATTCCCACTTGGTCATGGACCGACTGTAATGCCTCACACTGACAGCCTCGTGCGTAGCCCGCGGGGCGACTGGTTAGGCTCCGGACCATGAGCAGGCTCCATGTCGTCAGTGGCAAGGGCGGTACCGGCAAGACCACCGTCGCCGCCGCTCTCGCCCTCGCCCTCGCGGCCGAGGGAAAACGCGCACTGCTGGTCGAGGTCGAGGGCCGGCAGGGCATCGCCCAGCTCTTCGAGACGGAGGCGCTTCCCTATGAGGAACGCAAGATCGCGGTAGCTCCCGGAGGCGGCGAGGTGTACGCGCTGGCCATCGACGCCGAGCGCGCCCTCCTCGACTACCTCCACATGTTCTACAAGCTCGGCAGCGCCGGGCGGGCCCTGAAGAAGCTCGGCGCGATCGACTTCGCGACGACCATCGCCCCGGGGCTGCGGGACGTCCTGCTGACCGGCAAGGCGTGTGAGGCCGTGCGCCGCAAGGACCGCGCGGGCCGCTTCGTCTACGACCACGTCGTGATGGACGCCCCGCCGACCGGCCGCATCACCCGCTTCCTCAACGTCAACGACGAGGTGGCGGGCCTGGCCCGGATCGGCCCGATCCACAACCAGGCGCAGGCCGTGATGCGCGTCCTCAAGTCGCCGCAGACGGCGGTGCACCTGGTGACGCTGCTGGAGGAGATGCCGGTCCAGGAGACGGTGGACGGCGTGGCGGAGCTGCGTGCCGCGGGGCTGCCGGTCGGGGGCGTGGTCATCAACATGGTGCGCCCGGAGGTCCTCGACGAGGCGGCCGTGGAGGAGGCCGCGAACGGCCGGCGCGACGCCGTCGCCGGCGCTCTCGCCGAGGCCCTGGCCCGGACGTCGTCCGGCGGCGGGAGCCGGGCGGGTTCGGCGGGCGCCCTGGTCGGGCCGCTGCTCGACGAGGCTCGCGAGCACACCGGACGGCTGGCGCTCGAACGCCTCGGCCGCTCCCGGCTCGCTGAACTGTCCCTTCCCACCAGTGAATTGCGGCTGCTGGGCGACGGCGTGGACCTGGCCGGCCTGTACCGCATGGCGCGTGCGCTGCGGGAACAGGACATCGTCCGGCGGGACACCGGCGAGCGGGAAGGCGCGACGCGGCCGGCCACCGCGTCGCACGGCGTCACCGCGCACAGCGCCACTTCGCACGCCGCCACTTCGCAAGGCGCCACGAGCCGAACGACCGAGGGGGCCCAGTGAGCCTGGACAGGACGACCGCGCTCGACATCGACCCCATCCTGGACGACCGCCGCACCCGAATCGTGGTCTGCTGCGGCTCCGGCGGGGTCGGCAAGACGACGACCGCCGCCGCGCTGGGCCTGCGGGCGGCGGAGCGCGGCCGGCGGGTGGTCGTGCTCACCATCGACCCGGCGCGCCGGCTCGCGCAGTCGATGGGGATCGAGGAGCTGGACAACGTGCCGCGCCGGGTCCCCGGCGTCGACGCGGCCGCCGGCGGTGAACTGCACGCCATGATGCTCGACATGAAGGGGACCTTCGACGAGATCGTCGAGGCGCACGCCGACAAGGAGCGCGCCCGGGCGATCCTGGAGAATCCCTTCTACCAGTCGCTGTCGGCCGGCTTCGCCGGGACGCAGGAGTACATGGCCATGGAGAAGCTGGGCCAGCTCCGCTCCCGCGACGAATGGGACCTGATCGTCGTCGACACCCCACCGAGCCGTTCGGCGCTGGACTTCCTTGACGCGCCGAGCCGGCTGGGGTCGTTCCTGGACGGCAAGCTCATCAAGCTGCTGATGGCCCCGGCGAAGATCGGCGGTCGGGCCGGCATGAAGTTCCTGGGCGTCGGGATGTCCGTGATGAGCGGGCCCCTGAACAAACTGATGGGCGCCCAACTGCTGCGTGACGTACAGACCTTCGTGGCGGCGATGGACACCATGTTCGGCGGTTTCCGTACCCGTGCCGATGCCACGTACCGCCTGCTCCAGGCCCCGGGGACGGCGTTCCTCGTCGTCGCCGCCCCCGAGCGGGACGCGTTGCGGGAGGCCGCCTACTTCGTCCAGCGGCTGGCCGCGGAGCGAATGCCGCTGGCAGGACTGGTGCTGAACCGGGTGCACGGCAGCGGTGCCGCGCGGCTCTCCGCCGAGCGGGCGCTCGCGGCGGCCGAGGCGTTGTCCGACGAGACCGGCGGGCCGGACGAGCCCGTGCGGTCCCCGGCGCACGCGGGTGGCACCGCGACGGCGGATTACACAGAAAATCTTGCCGGTTCCGGCATTGTGGATCGTGGCAGCGGGCAAGCTGGGACACGTACCGCTGACGACCCTGGCACCGTCACTCCCCTCGACACATCCTCTCCCGAGAGCGGCTTCCCCCAGCCCGTGTCCCCCGGAGTGCCCACGGTGTCGGCAGACTCCGCGGCACCGTCAGGAACAGCAGCTCCGGCAGCGCCGGCACCATCGGGATCCGCATCCGCGCCGTCGTCTTCGTCACCGGTGTCGTCCGCGTCGTCGACGTCACCGAGCGCGGAGGCGGATTCCGTCGGAGCCGTGCGAGCGGGTTCCGGCGCGGAGTCCGTCGTAACGGAAACCACGGAGGCCGTCGTCGGAACCAAGCAGGCCGTCGTCGCGGGAACCCCGGGTTCCACAGGAGGGGGCACCCCGCTCTCCGCCGAGGAACTCGCCGCCGGGCTGCTGCGCCTGCACGCGGAGCGCATGCGGGTGCTCACGCGCGAGCGGCGCACCCGGGACCGTTTCACCGCGCTGCACCCGGACGTTCCGGTGGCCGAGGTGCCGGCGCTCCCCGGCGACGTGCACGACCTGTCCGGGCTGCGGGCCATCGGCGACCGGCTGGCCGGGCAGCCGGTCGCGGCCGACGGGCCGGGCGGTGCGGCCGAGGGTGCGGTGCCGTCCCGGCAAGGGGCGGGCCGGGTGGAGTGACCGCGGCCGCGGGGGCGTCCCGTGGCGCTGCGACCCGTTCGCCGTGATCCGTAGCGCTGCGCTTCATAGCGCCGTGGCCCATAGCCGCCGTGGTTCATAGCGCGCGTAACAGTGGAAGGGCCTGGTCCGGTCCGACGGGGTCCGGGCCGGGCGGCGTGGTGGAACGGAGCGGCCGGAGGAAGCGGGTGGCCCTGGCATCAGCCCGCGTAGGCCCGGCGGTCTACCCGGCCGCCGCGTACGCGTCGTACTCCTCCTCGCCCAGCGGCAGGAGGCCGGCGCCGCGCTCGTACTCGGTACGGGCGGTCTCCAGCAGCCTGCGCCAGGACGTGACCGTCGGCCGGCGGCGTAGCAGCGCCCGCCGCTCGCGCTCGGTCATCCCGCCCCAAACGCCGAACTCGACGCGATTGTCGAGCGCGTCGGCCAGGCACTCGGTGCGGACCGGACACCCGGTGCAGACCGCCTTGGCCCTGTTCTGCGCTGCGCCCTGAACGAACAGTTCATCCGGATCGGTAGTGCGGCAGGCGGCCTGCGCACTCCAGTCGGTTACCCAGCCCATGCTGGCGCCGTCCTCTCCCGAATTGAGGCTCCCCCACGGCGGCAGCGGCATATTCACCGTTGCCAGTTGAGGACGTTACGGAAGCAGGGCAGGGGGCAACACCCCTTCGGGCCCAATCTTGAATGGCCCGAACGGACTATGCGTACGCGGCAGATCACCCAACGGAGTGACCTGACGACATCAGAGACTTTCCTGTGCAGACAGGGACACTTCACCCTTCTCGCACTGGACACCCAGTGACACATGCGGCAATACGGACACACCTCATCACCTACAGGAGTGAAGGCACGGGTGATGCTGAAGAAGCCGCAGTGGCTGGCGTAAAACAGCGTAGGCGAACACACGGGCGTCTGTCCGCCGAATGAGAACGTAGGCTTTCCTTCATGGCTATGAAGCGCTCGGGCGGGGGGCCTCTTCAGGGGCCCAGCAAGCCGCCAAGTTCCTCGGCGTCAGCGTCCTCTCCGGAGTTCTGCTGGCCGGTCTGGCCCTGCCGGCCGTCGGCGCGTTCGGCCTGGCGGCCAAGGGGACGGTGGAGGGGTTCGACGAACTCCCCGCCAACCTCAAGACGCCCCCGCTCAGCCAGCGCACGATCATCCTCGACTCAGAAGGCGGGGAGATAGCCAAGGTCTACTCCCGCGACCGCACGGTCGTCCCGCTGAGCCGGATCTCCCCGTACATGCAGAAGGCGATCGTCGCCATCGAGGACGCGCGCTTCTACGAGCACGGCGCGGTCGACCTCAAGGGCGTGCTGCGCGCCGTCAACCGCAACGCCCAGAGCGGCGGCGTCTCCGAGGGCGCGTCCACGCTCACCCAGCAGTACGTCAAGAACGTCTTCATCGAGGAGGCCGGCGACGATCCGGAGAAGGTCGCCGTCGCCACGCAGCAGACCATCGGCCGCAAGGTCAAGGAGCTGAAGTACGCCATCCAGGTGGAGAAGGAGCTGGGCAAGCAGCGCATCCTCGCCAACTACCTGAACATCACCTTCTTCGGGCAGCAGGCGTACGGCGTCGAGGCCGCCTCGCAGCGCTACTTCAGCAAGCACGCCAAGGACCTCACCCTCGGGGAGTCCGCGCTGCTCGCCGGCATCGTCCAGTCGCCCAGCCGCTTCGACCCGGTCAACGCGCCCAAGGAGGCCGCCAAGCGGCGGAATCTGGTCCTCCAGCGGATGGCGGACCTGAAGAACATCACGCCCGCGCAGCTGGCCGCCGAGAAGGCGAAGCCGATCAAGCTCAACGTCAGCCGCCCCAAGAGCGGTTGCATCACCGCCGTCAACGGCTCCGGTTTCTTCTGCGACTACGTCCGGCAGACCTTCCTCCAGGACCCCGCCTTCGGCAAGACGAAGGAAGCCCGCGCCAAGCGGTGGAACGAGGGCGGGATGACGATCCGCACCACCCTCGACCCGCAGACGCAGAAGTCGGTGCAGAAGTCGATCACCGACCACGTCTACCAGGGCGACCGGGTGGCCACCGCGATCTCCATCGTGGAGCCGGGGACGGGCAAGGTGCTGGGCATGGGCCAGTCCAAGCCGTACGGCTTCGGCAAGAACCAGACCCAGATCAACCTGTCGGCCAACCACGACATGGGCGGCTCGACCTACGGCTTCCAGCCCGGCTCCACCTTCAAGCCGATCATCGCGGCGGCGGCGCTGGAGGAGGGCAAGTCGGCGAACCAGGTGTACCCCTCGCCGTACAGCATGTCCTACCCGTCCGAGATCGAGGGCTGCAAGAGCACCTGGAAGAACGGCGGGGACACGGTCAGCAACGAGAACCGGAGCGAGGTCGGCCCGTACGGGATGGCGGAGGCGACCGCCAAGTCCGTCAACACCTACTTCATCCAGCTGCTGGAGGACGTCGGCCTCTGCCCCGCCGTGAAGATGGCGGACAAGCTGGGGCT
Organism: Streptomyces sp. CA-181903; assembly: GCF_050937075.1. NCBI lineage: Bacteria > Bacillati > Actinomycetota > Actinomycetes > Kitasatosporales > Streptomycetaceae > Streptomyces > Streptomyces sp. CA-181903. The sequence goes on along the minus strand of NZ_JBNJLY010000001.1, from coordinate 4,063,790 downwards.
CACGCTCACCCCGAAGAACCAGGTCCCCGCGATGGCCATCGGCGGTTCGCAGGGCATGGCCCCGCTGAACATGGCCGCCGCCTACGCGGCCTTCGCCAACCGGGGCACGTACTGCACCCCCGTCGTCATCACCTCCGCGCTGGGCCCGAACGGCAAGCCGCTGAACATCCCCAAGTCGCAGTGTTCGCGCGCGATGTCCGAGCAGACGGCCGAGACGATCAGCACCCTGCTCAAGGGCGTCGTCGAGGACGGCACGGGCAAGGAGGCGGGCCTCAGCGGCCGTGACAGCGCGGGCAAGACGGGTACGACGGACGGCCGGAAGGCGGCCTGGTTCGTCGGCTACACCCCGAACATGGCCGGTGCCGTCTGGGTCGGCGGCGCGGGCGACGAGGTGCAGATGGAGGACATCACCATCGGTGGCGTCTACCACGCCCAGGTCTACGGCGGTGACACCCCCGGCCCGATCTGGCGCGACGCCATGAGCGGCGCCCTGGAGAACAAGTCCGCCCCCACCTTCGACATGGTGCCCGGCATCGACACCGGGGACTCCGACAAGGGGGACAAGCAGGGGAAGGGCAAGAAGGGCGGCGGCTCGGGCCGGCAGGGCAACAAGCCCGGGGCGAACGGGAAGAACGGGAAGAACGGCGGGAACGACAAGCCGGGCCGAGGGCACTGAGGCACGAGGGCGAAGAGGGACAAGAGGAGTAAGAGGAGCAAAAGGGAGGGGCCTCCCCCGGACCGTTCATGGTCCGGGGGAGGCCCCTCCCTTTTATCTCCGCTCTTGTTTGCGCTCTTGTTCCGCTCTTACGAAAGCTGGCGCTTGACCTCGGCGGAGACCCGGCCGCCCTCGGCGCGGTTGCCGACCTTGGGCTTGACGATCTTCATCACGGCGCCCATGGCCTTCGGCCCCTCGGCCCCACCGCTCTTCGCCTCCGCCACGGCCTCGGCGACGAGCGCGGTGAGCTCCTCGTCCGACAGCTGCTGCGGCAGGTACGAGGCGAGCACCTCGCCCTCCGCCCGCTCCCGCTCGGCGGAGTCGGCCCGGCCGCCCTTCGCGAACGCGTCCGCGGCCTCGCGGCGCTTCTTCGCCTCGCGCGTGATCACCTTCAGGACCTCGTCGTCGGAGAGCTCACGGGCCTGCTTGCCCGCGGTCTCCTCGTAACCGATCGCGGAGAGGGTGAGACGGAGAGTGGCGGAGCGCAGCTCGTCGCGCGCCTTGATGGCGGCCGTGAGGTCTTCCTGGAGCTTTGCCTTGAGCGTGGTCATGCCGCAATCTTCGCATCCCGCCCCCGCCCGTGCCCCGCATTAACGACGGCACCCGCCTCTGCGGGCGCTCGCGGCCCACAACTCCCCTTGGCCACCCGGCCCATGGCACGACCGTCCCCCGCCGTCTGCGACCATGGCCGTATGCGCGCGCGATACGCAGTACCCCTGGGAATCACAGCAGTCGGCGCGGCGGGCATCGCCTACGCCGCCGGCTTCGAAGTCCGCTCCTTCCGGCTCCGGCGGGTGACCGTGCCCGTCCTGCCGCCCGGGATGCGTCCACTGCGGGTGCTGCAGGTCTCGGACATCCACATGGTCAGCGGGCAGCGCAAGAAGCAGCGCTGGCTGCAGTCCCTCGCCGGCCTGCGCCCCGACTTCGTGATCAACACCGGCGACAACCTCTCCGACCCGGAGGGCGTCCCCGAGACCCTGGACGCGCTGGGCCCGCTGATGCAGTTCCCCGGCGCCTACGTCTTCGGCTCGAACGACTACTACGGGCCCAAGCTGCGGAACCCGGCCCGCTACCTCTTCGAGAAGGCCAGCGGACGGCACGGCCTCAACGGCAACGCACCGGCCGTCGGCGTGATCCACAACCCCTGGGAGGGGCTGCGGGACGCCTTCGACAAGGCAGGCTGGGTCAACCTCACCAACACCCGGGGCCACCTGAAGATCGGCGGCAACGAGATCGCGCTCACCGGGCTCGACGACCCGCACATCAAGCGGGACCGGTACGACGCCGTCCAAGGCGGCCCGGCCCAGGACGCCGACTTCTCCCTCGCCGTCGTTCACGCCCCCTACCTGCGGGTCCTCGACGCCTTCACGGCCGACGGCTACCCCTTGATCCTCGCCGGCCACACCCACGGAGGCCAGCTCTGCATCCCCTTCTACGGGGCACTGGTCACCAACTGCGACATCGACACCGACCGGGTCAAGGGCCTCTCCACCCACCGCGCCGGCGGCCACCGCTCGTACCTCCACGTCTCGGCCGGCTGCGGCACCAACCGCTACACCCCCGTCCGCTTCGCCTGCCCCCCGAGGCCACCCTCCTCACCCTCACCCCCCGCGACGCCTGACCCACACCTCCGCACTCCGTCCGCCGAAGCTCCACCGGGGCCGCCCCCAGCACTGAGGGCGGCCCCTGCCGCTTCCCCGCTCATCCCCCCTACCTGCACCTCCCCGAGAACCGGATTTCGCCTCCCGGCTCCAGTCCGCTAAAGTAGAGCTCGTTGCAGCGGGGTGTAGCGCAGCTTGGCAGCGCGCTTCGTTCGGGACGAAGAGGTCGTGGGTTCAAATCCCGCCACCCCGACTTGGTTGCACAGGCCGGAGCCCCGATCCACAGAGTGGATCGGGGCTCCGGCTTTTTCGGGTGGTCGACCGGACGGCCTCCGGGTCGCGGCGAGGTGGTTGTGATGCGGATCACCTGATGTTCGGCCTCAGCGGCCAGCCGTGTCTTTTTGCCCGACATAAGTCCGGCGCCGCCCGACAGTCGATCTGTGGGGAACCGGTGAATTCCTCGTCGCCAGACTGGCGTTGGCGGCATGTGTGCCGCGCCCGGACTCTGCGGCGCCGACCCGCCGCAAGCAGCCCTGGGTGGCGGCCGCCCTGCTGCGCGCGGCGCCCTGTCCGCGCTCGCCGTGCAGTTGTGAAGAAGCCCCAAGCTCGCCGGCAGGGCGGAGGCGGCCCGGCCTTGCGCCAACCGGTCGTCCGCGGCGGTGAACTGATCAGGGTGGTCCTTCCTGGCGCCTCTCACCCGGTCGTCAGGCGCGGCGGCGGCCTGTCGCGTCCTGTCGCTCCAGGGCGACCAGCAGGTCGGCCAGGGCGGGCAGGGCCTCGTCGATGGCCAGGCGGGCGGTGGGGGCAGGGCGTCGAGGGCTTGGCGGAGGGCGGCGGTGCTGGTGCGGTCGTAGCGGTCCAGCATGTCGAGGGCGCGCGGGGTGGCGGACAGGTGCACCGTGCGCAGGTCGGTGGCCGAGGGAGTGCGCTCGATCAGGTCCGCGGCGGCCATGGCGCGGACGAGGTTGCTGATCGTGGAGGGGGCGGCGCGGAGGCGTACCGACGCCTCGCGGGGGGTGATGTTCCCGGTTTCGGCGAGTACGCGCAGCAGCTCGATCTGCGCTTCCGGGAGGTCGGGGAGCCCTTCCGAGCGGCGGGTGCGCAGCACGGCGCGGCGGAGGGGGCCGAGCAACCGTCCGAGCTCTGTCGCGGTGTCCATGGCCCCATTGTGCCGGTGTGGTTATTTTGCATCAAACTTATTTTGTTGCAAAATGAAGTCGTCCGCACTTCAACAGTCCTCTTGGAGGTAGATCATGAGCGTGCTCGGCGAGCTCGTCCCGGCGCAGGACCTCTCCGGCATCGTCGGCCACCGGTTCATCTACACGTACGCCAACGGCTGGCAGTACGAGATGTACGTGAAGAACGACCGCACCATCGACTACCGCATCCACAGCGGTCACGTCGGCGGTCGCTGGGTCAAGGGCCAGGAGGTCGATCTGGTCCAGCTCGACGAGGACAGCTTCAAGGTGTCCTGGACCGAGCCCACCGGCACCTCGGTCGCCGTCAACATCATGCCGGGCAAGCGGCGCCTGCACGGCGTGATCTTCTTCCCGGACTGGATCCGGCAGCACGGCGAGCGGACCGTCTGCTTCCAGAACGATCACCTGGACGAGATGCGTGACTACCGCGACGCCGGCCCGACCTATCCCATCTACGTCGTCCCGGAGTTCGCCCGCATCACGCTCGATGAGTACGTCGGCGTGGACGACGACTCGGTCGTCTCCGTCGCTCCCGGAGATCTTCCGGAAGGCTGGGCCGAGCGCGTCGGCTGAGTGGCTGCGTGGACTTCGAGTCCTTCGGCGTCTCGTACATGTCCCCACTATGAGCCGCGCCACTGACAGCGGACGGTGACATGTTCGACGTTCGGCCGATTCGGGTCCGCAACCACCCTTGAGGGTCACGGAGTTATCCACAAGCGAGTGGTTGTCCACAGACTCGGTGCCGTCCGGACCGGATGTCGGTGGTTCGGCGCAGAATGGGGTCATGACTGAGAGCAACGGGGCCCTGCGGGGCGACGAGTCCATGCCCGATTGGGAAAAGCGCTTCCGGGCGCCCCGCACGGGGCTGCCCGGATGGGCGGAAGAGGCGCCGGACCGCTCGCTGTTCACCTCCAACGCGACGGGCACCTACGAGGTGTACGCGTGGGACCGGGCGAGCGGTGAGCGGCGGCAGGTGACGGACCGCCCCAACGGCACCACGGGCGGGGTGCTGACGCCGGACGGCGAGTGGATCTGGTGGTTCTCGGACACGGACGGCGACGAGTTCGGCGTCTGGATGCGGCAGCCCTTCCACGGCGGGGCGGACGAGCCGGCGGTGCCCGGGCTGGAGCCCTCCTACCCGAGCGGGCTGGCCCTGGGCCGGGACGGCACCGCGGTCATCGGCCGGTCCACCGACAAGTCCGGCTCATCGGTGCACGTGGCCCGCCCGGGCGCGGAGCCGATGGAGATCTACCGGCACGACGAGTCGGCCGTGGTCGCCGGGCTCTCGCACGACAGCACCCTGATCGCGATAGAGCACACCGAGCACGGCGACGCCATGCACTCGGCCGTGCGGATCCTCCGGCTGGACGGCACGACCGTGGCCGAGCTGGACGACACCCAGGGCGGCACCCAGGAGCTCGGGCTGTCGGTGACGGCCTTCTCCCCCGTCCCCGGCGACTCCCGGCTGCTCCTCGGGCACCAGCGGCGTGGCCGGTGGGAGCCCCTGCTGTGGGACGCGGTCACCGGTGAGGAGACCGTGATATCCCTCGACCTCCCCGGCGACCTGGAAGCCGACTGGTACCCGGACGGTTCGGCGCTGCTCGTCGAGCACAGCCACCACGCCCGCACCGAGCTGTGGCGCTATGACCTGGCGGACGGTTCCCTGAGCCGTCTGGACACCCCTTCGGGCACGGTGTCCGGCGCCCTGGCGCGCCCCGACGGGTCGGTGGAGTTCCTCTGGTCCTCGGCGGAGAAGCCGCCCGTGGTCCGCTCCACGGCAGGGCACGTGGTGCTGGAGGCACCGGCTGGTGCGGACGGTGTGATCCGGGCGCCCGAGTCGGTCCCGGTGGAGGACATATGGGTGGAGGGGCCCGGCGGCATGGTCCACGCCCTGCTGCAGAAGCCGGCGGGCGAGGGCCCCTTCCCGACGGTCTTCGAGATCCACGGAGGTCCGACCTGGCACGACAGCGACGCCTTCGCCGCCGGCCCGGCGGCCTGGGTGGACCACGGTTTCGCGGTCGTCCGGGTGAACTACCGAGGCTCCACCGGCTACGGCCGGGCGTGGACGGACGCGCTCAAGCACCGGGTCGGACTGATCGAGTTGGAGGACATCGCGGCCGTCCGCGAGCACGTCGTCACCTCCGGGCTCGCCGACCCCGGGAAGCTGGTACTGGCGGGCGGCTCGTGGGGCGGGTACCTGACGCTGCTGGGAGTGGGCACGCAGCCCGACGCCTGGACGGTGGGCCTGGCCGCCGTGCCCGTCGCCGACTACGTCACGGCCTACCACGACGAGATGGAGGCGCTGAAGGCCCTCGACCGCACCCTCCTCGGCGGTACTCCCGAGGAGGTACCGGAGCGCTTCGCCGCCTCGTCACCGATCACTTACGTGGACGAGGTCCGGGCGCCGGTCTACATCTCGGCCGGTGTGAACGACCCCCGCTGCCCCATACGCCAGGTGGAGAACTACGTGCGGCGGCTGGAGGAGCGCGGTCACCCGCACGAGGTGTACCGGTACGACGCCGGCCACGGCTCGCTGGTCGTGGAGGAGCGGATCAAGCAGCTCCGGCTGGAGATCGCTTTCGCGGAGCGCCACCTTGGCCTCCGGGACGACCGTCCGGAGCAGCGGAGCGCCGCTCCGGCGTGACGGCCGGACACCCAGGTGTCCGGGCGCCCGGCGCAGCCGCGGATGGATGGAGATGTAGGTGCAGGGCCCCGGCCGAAGCGGGGCTCTGCCCGAAGCGGGACTCTGCCCGAAACAGGGCTCTGCCCGAAACAGGGCTCTGCGTCCGTGGCGAGCGGGGTCCGGCCGGGAACTGGATTCCGTCAGGCCACGGGGGTTTGGTCGTTCGCGGAGGCTTGACCGGTCGCCGGGGCCTTGCCCGCCGCAGTGGATGCGGCGGGTGTGGCGGATGCGGCGACCGGGCCCGGGTCCGGGGCGAGGCCCAGGGCCGCGTCCCGCGCGGCCTCGACCTCGCGCCGGAACAGCCGGAACCACATGAAGAGCACGAAGCCGACGAAGACGAACCACTCACCCGTGTAACCGAGGTTCTGGAACGCCTTGAGGTCCAGGCCGGTGTTGGGCGGAGCGGCCGGCGGCACCGGGGTCAGAGGGGCGGGCGCGTCCGTCGCCGTGATCCAGGCGTCGTACACCGGGTAGGGAAGGAGGTTGACCAGTGAAGCGGCACTGATGACACCCAGTTGGCCGGTGGGCAGGCCGCCGGTGTGCACGCCCTTCGACGTCGCGCTTTCCGACGACTGGAGGGCGCCCGCGACGGTGACCCGGCCGGGCGGCGGGGTCGGCACCTTGGCCGTGTCCGCCTTGGAGTCGGCGTCGCCGGGCACCCAGCCCCGGACCACGGGCAGCGCCTTGCCGTCGTCGGTGCGCAGCGGCGTCAGGACGTAGAAGCCCTTGCGGTCGTCGAGGTCCCGGTCGGGCACGAGCAGCTGGTGCTCGGTGTCATAGCGACCGGTGGCGCTGGCCTTGCGGCCCGACGTCTCCGTCGTCACCGGCAGCAGTTCGCGCAGCGGCGTGGCGGCGGCGCGGCGCGCCTCGTCGGCCTGGGTCTGCTGTTCGTGGTGCGAGTCGACGCGGGTCTCGAAGCGGCCGAGCTGCCAGCTGCCCATGAAGAGGCAGAAGGGGATGGCGAGCACGGCGAAGACGTTGATCCCCCACCAGCGAGGAGTCAGCAGGAACCGGTACACACCCCCACGGTACGGGGAACGCGGAGCGTGACGGCAGGCGGCCCTCGGGTTGGGCCGCCTCGCGAAGGCCGGTTCACCGCCTAGGTGGGCGGGGCGGCGTCCGGGAGGGCACCCGTGTGGTAGACGGTCCCGGCGCACGCGTCGGGGATACGGGCCTCCGCCGCGGCCGGTTCACCGGACACCGGCGTGTTGGTGAGAGTGACGCTGCCCGTCGGCGCCGGCGGGGCGGGCGTCTCGGGCGGGACGACGGCGGGAGGGGAGGTCGCAGGCGAGGTGGCGGGGGCTTCGGCGTCCCGGCCGACCGTTTTGGTGGGGGCACCGGCGGCGGGGGCGGGGTGGCGGTGCCGCCGGCCTTGGTACAGGCCGTCGCTCCGCCGTCCGCCGCCGGGACCCAGGCGAACTTCACCTCGTACGCCTGCCCCGGTCGGAGGACCACCGTGCGGGGTGCCCGCTCCGGGTCGGGGAGGCCGGCCGCCGGGTCGCCGACGGTGTGGTCCACGACGGAGACGCGCGCTTTCTGCGCGCCGCCCGCGGTCTGGGCGACGAGCTCTCCGGGGCCGGTCACGGCACAGAGGGCGTGCGAGACGTTGACGATGCGGAAGGCGCCGTAGACGCGGCCCGTGGCGTCGGCGGCTCCGACCGTTCCCGAGCCCTTGCCCAGCTGGGCGCGGTCGCAGGTCGGGGCGGCGGCGCTGAAGGTGACGCCGGGGGTCGGGGAGGTGCCGTCGGTGGTGTCGCGGGGGCGGTTCGGTTCCCGGCTCGCTTCCGAGGTGCCGGTTTCACCGCCCGGCTGCTCGACGCGGTGCTCGCCACGAGCCGCCGTGCCGCCGCCGGGCCGTGAGGTGTCGGCGGGGCCGCCGTCGCGTTCTCCTCCTCCGACCGTCTCCTCGGCGTGCCGGTGGCTGCTCGCGGCGTTGGCGGGTCGGTCGTCGGAGCCGAGCACTCCGACGGTGTCGGCGACGTGCATCAGGGCGGGCACCGCCGCCCCCACCAGCACCACGGCCGCCACCACGCCGCCCAGCGCCTGACGTCGGCGGGTGCGCCGGGCGGGCACGGCGCGGCGCAGGTGTTCCAGCGCGTCGTCGGAGGGCTCCAGGTTCTCGACGGCGCCCCGCAGCATCCGGCGCAGCGCCTGTTCGTCGAGGGACTGATCGCTCGGGGGCTTCCGTACGGGCGTCGGTTGGGAAACTGGTCGTTCACGTGCTGCTCGTTCGGGTGCTGTTCGTCCGGGCGCGGCGGTGCGGCGGGCGGCGGTCCGGGGTGGGCGGGCGTCGGATCGTTCGGGGAGGACGTCCATCGGCCGCCGTGGCGGCCGCGGAAGCGGCCGTCGCCCGGATTGCGGTGGTTCATGCCGGAGCCTCCATGGCGACACGGAGCGCGGCGATGCCCCGTGAGCCGTACGCCTTGACCGAGCCGAGCGAGAGGCCCAGCACCTCGGCCACTTGGGCCTCGGTCATGTCGGCGAAGTACCGCAGGACGAGCACCTCACGCTGCCGGCGCTGCAGGCCGCGCATCGCCTTGATCAATTGGTCTCGCTCCAGCTGTTCGTACGCCCCCTCTTCGGCGCTCGCCATGTCGGGCATCGGCTTGGAGAGCAGCTTGAGGCCCAGGATGCGGCGGCGCAGCGCGGAGCGGGACAGGTTGACGACAGTCTGCCGCAGGTAGGCCAGGGTCTTTTCCGGGTCGCGGACCCGGTTGCGGGCGGAATGCACCCGGATGAAAGCTTCCTGCACGACGTCTTCGCACGACGCGGTGTCGTCCAGGAGCAGCGCGGCCAGGCCGAGCAGCGACCGGTAGTGCGCCCGGTAGGTCTCGGTGAGGTGGTCGACCGTGGTACCGACGGCCATCGCCGCGTCGGCGGTCCCTGGCCGCACCTCCGCGTCAGCGGTGCCTGGGCGCACCTCCGCCTCAGCGGCCCCTGACCGCATTTCCGCGTCAGCGGTCCCTGGCCGGATCCCGGCGTCCTGACGCGCCCCGGCCCCCGGCAGCGCGGTCACCGAGGCATGGGTCACGACGCTCTGAGCCTCGCCGGTCTGCGCGTCGGCGGCCCGGCCCCGGGTGGGCTGGGTCGGAATGCGAGCCGTCGTCCGCTCCTGCGCGGCAGGCATAGCGGATGTAGCAGACGTAGTGGATGTAGTGGATGTAGTGGACGTAGTGGATCTAGCGGATGCGGCAGGCGTGGCGGGCGAGGCAGACGAAGCGGGCGAGGCAGACGAAGCGGGCGAGGCGGAGGCAGACGTCGTACCGGATTCAGAGCCCGGAGCGGAGGGCGGAGGCCAAGGGGCGATCACCGGCATACCGCCCACAGCCCGTGTACGCGAGCGCGCGGCGACGCTTCCGCGCCTCGGGACCGTTGCGATGCTGATGACCTCTGCCACGCCTGTTGGACACGCTTCCCCCCGACAGGGTTGTACGCACTCGGCGCCCCGGCCGCCGACGTGCCACGGACCGCCGCGCCGTGTGCCGCCATGCGTACCAGCCCTCCTCATGCCGCGAATCGCCCTGATCCCCGGCCGCCTTGAGCGAAGGCGGCGAGCAGGCCCCCGCCGGGCCGCCGGTCCTGGCGCCGGTAGGGCACCGCGGTCCTGCCGCGCCCGCACCGCAGCCGGTCAGGGGCGGCGGGAAGCGCGCGAAACGGGAAGCGTCTACTCGGACGGAGCGTCCGCGCAGTTCAAGGGGCCCGGACCAATGGCTTGATCACAGAACCTTCACACGTTCCCCAGTATTGCGGAGCACCCGCACCCGCCGCCACGAGTTCGGCGATCCGGAGGCGGCGGGATACGGACCCGGAGCCACCGGTCACACGCTCACCGACGGCGGGCGCGGCACAGGCGAGGAGTCAACCGGCCCGCGCCAGAGGAGTCAACCGGCCTGCGGCAAGGGCCGCTTGGCGACGGGCGGCGCCGATGCCGTCGAGTGTCGCGACGACAACGGCACCGCCCGTCCCCTACGCCCGCGAACAGGCCGCAGGCACGTCAGCGCCCGGTGCCCCCGTACACGACTGCCTCGTCCGTGTCGCTGTCCAGGCCGAACGCGGTGTGGACGGCGCGGACGGCCTCGTTCACGTCGTCGGCGCGCGTCACGACCGAGATGCGGATCTCGGAGGTCGAGATGAGCTCGATGTTCACGCCCGCGTTGGACAGCGCCTCGAAGAAGGCCGCCGTGACGCCCGGGTTGGTCTTCATACCCGCGCCGACCAGGGAGATCTTGGCGATCTGGTCGTCGTAACGCAGGTGCTCGAAACCGACGCGGCCCTTGGTCTTCTCCAGCGCCTCGATCGCCTTGCGGCCCTCGGCCTTCGGCAGGGTGAAGGAGATGTCCGTCAGGCCGGTGGCCGCCGCCGAGACGTTCTGCACCACCATGTCGATGTTGATCTCGGCGTCCGCGATGGCGCGGAAGATCGTCGCGGCCTCGCCCGGCTTGTCGGGCACCCCGACGACCGTGACCTTCGCCTCGGACGTGTCGTGCGCGACACCCGAGATGATCGCCTGCTCCACCGGCTGACCTCCTGGAGGCTCGTTGCTCACCCATGTGCCCTTGAGCCCCGAGAAGGACGACCGCACATGGATCGGGATGTTGTAACGGCGCGCGTATTCGACGCAGCGGTGCAGCAGCACCTTGGAACCGGAGCTCGCCAGCTCCAGCATGTCCTCGAACGAGATCCACTCGATCTTCCGCGCCTTCTTCACCACGCGCGGGTCGGCGGTGAACACGCCGTCGACGTCCGTGTAGATCTCGCAGACCTCGGCGTCCAGCGCGGCGGCGAGGGCGACGGCGGTGGTGTCCGACCCGCCCCGGCCCAGCGTCGTGATGTCCTTCTTGTCCTGGGACACGCCCTGGAAGCCGGCCACGATCGCGATGTTGCCCGCGTCGACCGACTGCTGGATGCGCCCGGGCGTGACATCGATGATGCGCGCCTTGTTGTGGACCGAGTCCGTGATGACGCCGGCCTGACTGCCCGTGAACGACTGCGCTTCGTGGCCGAGCGTTTTGATCGCCATGGCCAGCAGTGCCATGGAGATACGCTCTCCGGCGGTCAGCAGCATGTCGAACTCTCGCCCGGCAGGGATCGGCGATACCTGCTCGGCGAGGTCGATCAGCTCATCCGTCGTGTCACCCATCGCGGAAACCACGACGACGACCTGGTGGCCGTTCTTCTTGGCTTCCACGATTCGCTTGGCAACCCGCTTGATGCCTTCGGCATCCGCAACGGAGGAGCCTCCGTACTTCTGCACGACAAGGCCCACGTGCGCTCCTCGCAGCTCTGTGTAATGCGGTCGGCTCAGTCTAACGAGCGGCGGGAACGCGCCCTCGGGGCGCCGCATGCTGAGACGTCGCAGCCCGTTTCTCCACAGGTTCTCCATGGGCTTCCGAGTGCGCCCGTAAGGGACGCCGAAAAGCATCCGGCGAGCCTCTTACGGGAACTCCGGGGCGCTCCCCGCGGGAGAAGCGGGAGTTCTTGCGGTCGGGGTCCCCTAGTGGACGTACTTTTTCAACTGGTCCGTCTCCAGGGTGATGCCGACCGGGCCGGGAATCTCCACGACCGTCCCGTACGGGTACGAATTCCGGGCCCGGTACTTCCCCTTCCCCGGCTCGCTGTAGACGGTCACCTCGCACGCGTCACGATCGATGAGCAGATAGACGGGGATGCCCGCGGCGGCGTACCCGTCACGCTTCTCCCTGCGGTCCCGCCGGTCGGTGTCGCCGTCGTACGAGGTCACCTCGACCGTCATCAGCACGCCGTCCGGATCCGCCCACTCCCCCTGGCCGACGAAATGGTCCTCCGGTACGAGCACGCCGTCCGGCCGGGCCCGGCCGGTGCGGTATTCCTCGACCTTCAGCCCCTGCTCGGGGTAGAGCGCGAGCTCCGGCCGCTGCTGCATGCACTGCTTGAGGAGCCACATGATGATCGCTCCGTGATCCCCGTCCGGCACCGGCTTGACCTCTAGCTTTCCGTTGACGAATTCCAGGCGCACGGTCTCTGGTGCCGCGTGCGCGAGCTCTTCGAAGTCCTCGACGCTCATCTGGGGCCGGCCGGCGGCGCTGCGTGTCATGGTGTCGCCTCCTCGCCCCCATGGTGCCCCTACGGGAGCGTCCTGTGTGACAGTCACTCGGTTGCGACCTCCTCCGTTTCGACCGGGCGGCGTCCGGGCCGTCGGCGGTCGGCGGCGCGGGCGGTGCGCGGCTTGTACTCCCACCTGGAGCGGAACTCGGCCCGTGCGTGTGCCACGCCACGGCGTACGTGAGCCATCAAATCGTCGAAGTCGCCGGGCAGCGGCTCGGGTTCCCGCGAGGGCTCAAGTTCCTGCGTGGTCTCAGGTTCCCGCGAGGACTCGGGTTCCTCCGGGGCGTCGCAGGTCGCACAGAGGCCCGCACCCTTACGGGTGGCCTCGTCACTTCCGTGGCAGTCGGCACAGGCGACATGACTTCGGACGATGATTTCGTCCGTGCGTGCGGGCTGTGGGGACGGGAGTGGAGGCAGGGACGGCCGGAACGGGATGGGCGGCATCTTGCTCTCCAGCCGCTTCCGCACGAAGGCGGCCGGGTTGTGGACCTGCGGCGGCAACCCGTTCGACAGGGCCGCCAACAGTTGCTCCCTGCTCACCTGCCGCGCCAGCCACTCGGCGGCGAGCGGTTCGAGGGCGGAGCAGTCGGCGGCGGACAGGGTCAGGCGGGGGTCCCGGGTCCCGAGCAGGGCGAGTGCACGGTACGCGGGGGAAGGACGGGAAGAGCGGGAAGGGTAGGACGCCTGGGACGGGGGGCGGGGGTTCTGTACGGGGTCAGGCCCAACCCATACGGGGTCGGGCTCGCCCCGCACGAGACCAGGCTCGCCCCGCACGAGACCGGGCTCGTCCCGTACGAGGCCAGGCTCACCCCGTACGCAGTCGAGCTCACCCCGTCCGAGACCGGGTTCGCCCTCCACGGTTCGCGCGCCCTCCACGGCTCCCCCACCTCGTACAGGCTCCCGGAGCACGTCCAGGTGGTGCGCAACCTCCCGCGCGCCCCCGGCGGGCAACATGCCCTCCGCCACGCTCTCCCACCACTCCCGCGGGCGCGGCGTCCGGGAGAAGAAGGTGCAGGTGACCCAGCGCGAACCGTGTTCCCCGATCACCTGCATGCGCTTGCTGATCAAGTGTCCGGCCGCGACGAGGTTTCTGAGCGCGGTGCGGCACGCGGCCTGGCCGTAGTTCGGCAGCAGTTTGGCCAGGGTCTTCGCGTCCATCGCCGCGCCCTCGGGGAGGCGGTCGACGAACGCCGCGATCGACGCCTCGCGGGCGGGCAGGTGCGCGAAGTCGGCACGCGTGCGCGGACGTTGGTCCGGAGCCTCGCGTTTGCCGAACCCCGGCTTCGCCATGGGGTATGCGGGGGTGGGCATGTCAGCACTAGCATGGGCGGCAGCCACAGATCGAGGTCCCGATCTCGTAGGTCAGACCCCGGATCCGGTGTTGGCGCACCGACCGGGGTCGTTTCTTGTCGCGAACGCTAGAGGTTCCCCACCGAACGTCGCAACCCGATCACCGAAAGTCATCTCCCCTGTGGTATACGCGCGTTGCCGCGCGGGGGGTGGGTGGGCGGGAAGAAATCAACCCACCACCCATTCCGCACAAAGAGCGCTCGGGGCCTCGGAGCTCGGGACTCCGAAGCTTGAGCCCCAGGGCAGGAGTTGGGAAATTCCGCGTTCGCCGACGCGTACGCTTCGAGTTCCGAGCTTCGGGGCTGCTCTGTACTGCCCGTGCTGCTTACACCGCCGACGGCCATACGCGGCGCACGCATCGGTCGAGGTGGCCCGGGAAGTCCGCGACCGAAGTGAAGTGCGGGGTGGGGAGCGATCCGAAGTCGCCCCCGTCGAAATCCGCGCAATAGTCGATATCGGCCCAGCCACCGCGGAACAGGACGACGTGGAGTTCGGTTTCGTTCGGGCCCGTGAGGACGAGGCCGACGGAGTCGGGATCGTGGACCGCCGCCCGTTCGGTGAGAAGAGGCCGCGGCCAGCGAGCCGTCTCGTCACGCCACGTCAGGGGCCGCGCCTTGAGGCCCATGGTTTCCCAGTAGGGGAAACGTTCCGTGATCGCGGCGGCCGCCTGGTCGAGATCGATGGTCCGGTCCATGGAGGAGGATCATTCCGCCTGGGGCGGCGCGCAGCCACGGAATATCCGTTCCGTATGCCTGCGCCGCCGCCAAGCAGGCGGACACCCCTCGGCAAGCGTCCGTCAGAGCGAGCGCAGCCGCGCCGTTCCGCCGATCTCCGCGGCCATGACGCGTCCAGCCTCCTCCTCCAACTGCTCCTCCGTGCCGACGGTGTCCGTGTCGAGCCCGTCGAGTTCGTCGAGGGGCTGGTCGAGACGGACGTGGGCGACGAGGGACTGGAGGGCGCGGAGGCAGGCGGAGGCGGTGGGGCCCCAGTTGGAGAGGTACGAGAACTGCCACCACCACAGCGCCTCGCTGACGCGGCCGTTCCGGTAGTGGGCCATGCCGTGCCGCAGGTCGGTGATGATGTCGGCGAGGTCGTCGGAGATCCGGCAGGCGACGGGGGCGCTGCGCGGGACGTACGGGTCGAAGACCTCGGAGTAGACGTCGACCGGGTCGAGGAGCGTGGCGAACCGTTCGCGGAGCTCGTCGACGTCGGGCTCGGGGCCCACGTCGGGCTCGTAGCGCTCGTCGGGCAGGAAGTCCTCGTGCGCGCCGAGCCGGCCGCCGGTGAGGATGAGCTGGGAGATCTCCAGCAGCAGGAACGGAACGGCGCTGTCCGGTTCATCGCCGCGCGACACCTCGGTGACGGCGACGATGAAGCTTTCGATCGAGTCGGCGACGGAGACGACGAAGTCGTCCGGTTCGCGCTTGGCGTCGTGGAGCGTTGCGTCAGACATCGAGAAGTCGTCTCCCTTCGAAGGCACGCCCGAGCGTGACCTCGTCGGCATATTCCAAGTCTCCGCCCACAGGCAGCCCGCTGGCCAGCCGGGTGACTTTGAGTCCCATCGGCTTCACCATGCGCGCCAGGTACGTGGCCGTGGCCTCGCCCTCGAGGTTGGGGTCGGTGGCGAGAATCAGCTCGGTGACGGCACCGTCCGCGAGCCGGGCCAGCAGCTCACGGATGCGCAGATCGTCGGGGCCGACGCCCTCGATGGGGCTGATGGCCCCGCCGAGGACGTGGTAGCGGCCGCGGAACTCACGCGTCCGCTCGATGGCGACGACGTCCTTGGACTCCTCCACGACGCAGATGACGGCCGGGTCGCGGCGCGGGTCCTGGCAGACCCGGCACCGCTCCTCCTGCGCGACGTTGCCGCAGACGGCACAGAACCGGACCTTGGCCTTGACCTCGGTCAGGGCCTGGGCGAGCCGACGGACGTCGGTCGGCTCGGCCTGGAGGATGTGGAAGGCGATCCGCTGCGCGCTCTTCGGACCGATGCCGGGCAGCCTGCCCAGCTCGTCGATGAGGTCCTGGACCACGCCTTCGTACACGGATCGAGTTCTCCTTCTGGGGTTCGGGCGGCCTGGCGGCCGGGGGCCCGGGTGACCGGGCGGTCAGACGACCTGCGGCCGGACGACCGGACGGCCTGACGACCAAGCGGTCAGTGGGTCAGAACGGCAGTCCGGGGATGCCGCCGCCGAGGCCCTGGGCGAGCGGGCCGAGCTTCTGCTGCTGAAGCTGCTGAGCGGCGTTGTTGGCGTCGCGGACGGCGGCGAGGATCAGGTCGGCGAGGGTCTCGGTGTCCTCGGGGTCGACGGCCTTCGGGTCGATGACCAGGCCCTGGAGCTCCCCGGCACCGCTGACGGTGACCTTCACGAGGCCGCCGCCGGCCGAACCCTCGACCGGGGTCTCCGCCAGCTCCTGCTGAGCTGCGGCAAGGTCCTGCTGCATCTTCTGAGCCTGCTGAAGCAGCTGCTGCATGTTGGGCTGGCCACCACCGGGGATCACGGCTTCGCTCCTGTGCTCTCGCGACTACGGGTACGACGGCGCGCCGTGCGGCGCGGTTGAGCGCCGCGCCGGCCCGACGCGGGGTCGGTAGCCCGAGCCTACGTGCTCGCCGGGCGCGGCGCGCCATGCGAGGGGAAGAAGTCCGGAGGGCGGACGGCTCACGGGCGGGCGGGGGCGCGGACCGGCTGCCATCGGGTACTCGCCACTCTCCCCGCCGCTCCCCCTGCCGCTCTTCTCCCGCTGTTCGCCCCGCGTTGGCCCTATTGGCTTTTCACCCCTCATCGGCCCTCGTCGGCCCTCGTCGGCTGTTCACCCCTCATTGGCGATTTCCTCGATCACGGTCGCGCCGAGTTCGCGAATGATGAGGTCGTGGCCGGTGAGGGCGGTGTCGTCGAGGTCGGGGTCGTCCTCGGCGGGCATGTCGTCCTCGATGGAGACCGACGGGGGCTCGGGCTCGCGGTAGGGCTGCGCCGGGGCCACCGGGGCGGCCTGCTGCGGTGCCGCCGGGCCGGAAGAGGCCTGCGGGGGCTGCGGGGCAGGCGTGGGAGCCGGGGCGGCGGCCTGCGGGCGGGGGGCGGCCGGCGCCGCGGCACCCTGCGCGAAGCCGCCGCCTCCGCCACCGCCGAACCCGCTGCCACCGCCGCCGTAGCCGCCACCGCCCGCGTACGCGCCACCACCGCCGCCGCCGAAGCCACCGCCGGGACCGGCGGCCGGGCCTCCACCGGCCCCAGCGGCCCCACCGGCACCGGCACCGGTCACGTCCACGACGAGCTCGATCTTCCACTGCACGCCGAAGGCGTCGCCGAGCGCCTGCCGGAGGACGTCCTCGCTGCCGCTGTTGGCGAAGCTGTCACGTGCCCCGACGTTGGAGAAGCCCACCTGGAGCGTGGTGCCGTCGAAGCCGCTGACATGGGCGTTCTGGCTGAGCAGGATCCACGTGAAACGTCTGCGGTTCTTGACCGCGTCGAGGATCTGCGGCCACATCTGGCGCGCTTGGTCCACGCTGCCGCCATGGGCCTGGGGCTGCTGCGGCTGCGGCGCCTGGGCCTGGGCCTGGGCCTGGGCCTGGGCCTGCTGGGGTTGCTGAGACTGCTGAGGCGCCTGCACGGCCGGCGTGGTCGCGGTCGGCCAGCCACCGGGCCGCGTACCCGACTGGGCGCCCCCCTGCTGCGGGGAGGCGGCGGACGGCCACGCACCGGGCTGGGCGGCAGGCGCGCCACCTGCGGGAGCAGCGGCAGCCGCGGGACCAGCGCCCTGTCCCGGCCCCTGCCCCGGCGCCGTGGCCGTGGGCCACGCGCCCGGCCGGGGAGCGGCGGCATCAGGCTGGGGAACGACGGCATCCGGTTGCCCAGGCACGGGCGCGGGCGCGGTGGGCGCCGGCGCAGCGGGAGCCGGGGCCGGAGCGGCCACCGGAGCCGCGGACGCGGGGGCCGGAGGCTGCTGCGCGCCCCCGGGAATGGCACCCGAAACGGCCGCGCGGGCGGCGGCAGGCCCGGAAAGACCGGCGACGCCGGGGACCCCGGCAGGAGCGTGCGCCTGCGCCCCCGGCTCGTACCCGGCGGAAAGGCCGCCCTGCGGCGCCCCCATGAACCCGCCGGCGGCCGGACCGGCGCTCAGCCCCATCCGCTCCAGCTTGTCCAGCCGGGCGCGGACGGAGCGCTCGTCGTCGTACGCGCCGGGGAGCAGCACCCGCGCGCAGATCAGCTCCAACTGGAGCCGGGGGACGTCGCGCCGCGCATCTCCGTCAGCCCCTGGTTGACGAGATCGGCGGCGCGGCTGAGCTCTCCGGCGCCGAAGACGGACGCCTGCGCCTGCATGCGTTCGACGACGTCGACGGGGGCGTCGATGAGCCCCTTCTCGGCGGCGTCCGGGACGGCGGCGAGGATGACGAGGTCGCGCAGCCGCTCCAGGAGGTCGGCCACGAAACGGCGGGGGTCGTTGCCGCCCTCGATGACCCGGTCCACGACCTCGAACGCGGCGCCGCCGTCACCGGCCGCGAACGCGTCGACGACGGCGTCGAGCAGCGACCCGTCCGTGTAGCCGAGGAGGGACGTCGCCATGGCGTATGTCACACCGTCCTCGGCGGCACCGGCGAGCAACTGGTCCATCACGGACATCGAGTCACGCACGGAACCCGCGCCGGCCCGGACGACGAGCGGCAGCACCCCGTCCTCGACCGGGATCTTCTCCTGCTCGCAGACCTGCCCCAGGTACTCGCGGAGCGTGCCGGGCGGGACCAGGCGGAACGGGTAATGGTGCGTACGCGACCGGATCGTCCCGATGACCTTCTCGGGCTCGGTGGTCGCGAAGATGAACTTGAGGTGCTCCGGCGGCTCCTCGACCACCTTCAGCAGGGCGTTGAAGCCCGCCGAGGTGACCATGTGGGCCTCGTCGATGATGTAGATCTTGTAGCGGCTGGAGGCCGGCCCGAAGAACGCCTTCTCCCGCAGCTCACGGGCGTCGTCCACACCACCGTGGGACGCGGCGTCGATCTCGATCACGTCGATCGAGCCGCGCCCGTTCCGCGCGAGGTCCCGGCAGGACTGGCACTGCCCGCAAGGGGTGGGCGTCGGCCCCTCCTCGCAGTTCAGACAGCGCGCGAGGATGCGCGCGCTCGTCGTCTTGCCACAGCCGCGCGGCCCGCTGAACAGGTACGCGTGATTGACCCGGTTGTTCCGCAGCGCCTGCTGCAACGGGGCGGTGACATGCTCTTGCCCGATGACCTCGGCGAAGGACTCGGGGCGGTAGCGGCGGTAGAGCGCGAGGGACGACACACCTACGACGATATCGGGCCCCACTGACAAGTGGCCTCGCTCACAGTTTCCAGCCGGTGCCACCCCGGCCCCCGCCTGCGGCGACTCGACTCCGGCCCGCGCGGAACCCCCCTCCCCGCGCCTCCGGAAGCACCCCGGCCCCAACCCGGCGCCGCCCCCACAAACCCAGGCAAACCCCGGGAAACACAAGGGCCCCCCACGCACCCGCCAGAGCCCACTTACCCTTGCTGCCTTCCGGCCCTGGGGGAGTTGGGTGAGATAGCGCCACGTGAGGGGCTTGCCCCCCACCCTAGCGCACTCCACCCCCACCCCGGTCCTCTCCCCCGACCCCACCCCCTCCCGACGATCTTGTCGCCGATCGGGTTCGCGAGCACTGCTCCACGTCTTGTATTGTTTGCGGCGGAGGATTCGCCTAGAGGCCTAGGGCGCACGCTTGGAAAGCGTGTTGGGGGCAACCCCTCACGAGTTCGAATCTCGTATCCTCCGCCAGTGCCTCACCGGGCACGATGTCGAAGGGCCCCCTGGAAACAGGGGGCCCTTCGACGTTGTCCCTACGGTTCGTTGTCCTGTGTCTTTGTCCACAGCAAGGTTTTCCGGGGCTCACCAGATGGCGCGCTCGATCTTCCAGGCCGCCTCGTTGAGCATGGGATCGGTCACGCGCAGGTACCGCGCCCCGCATCCGGGCGGCGCCGCCCGGCTCCCAACCCACGATCTGGTCGATGGCCCGGTCCGGGACCCCAAGCAGCATCAGCACGGTCCCCGCGGTGTGCCGTGCGTCGTGCAGACGCCCGTCCCGGACGCCGGCATCTTCCAGCAGCCGCTTCCAGTCGTGATAGTCCATGTTCGGGAACGGCCCGCCCAACGGCTCGGTAAACACGTACTCAGACTCGGCCCATGGGTTTCCAGCCGCCGCGCGCTCCCGGAACCGCGCTTCCTATGGGAGCGGAGCATCACGGCCAGTGACCCGGGAGCCTCCGCAGTTGCCCGAACGGGCAGACCGAGGGGCCGGACCGCTGATCGCGGTTCGGCCCCTCGGCGTTTACCGGTCTCGTCGAGAAGGCACTACTCCGGCTTTCC
Organism: Streptomyces sp. CA-181903; assembly: GCF_050937075.1. NCBI lineage: Bacteria > Bacillati > Actinomycetota > Actinomycetes > Kitasatosporales > Streptomycetaceae > Streptomyces > Streptomyces sp. CA-181903. Next base: position 4,043,805 of record NZ_JBNJLY010000001.1, on the reverse strand, counting down.
GCCGGGAGGCGGCCCACGAGCCGTCGGCTTTCCCGCCGCAAGACGGCCCGCGAGCCGTCGCGCGGGCCATCGGCTCGTACTACGGGGGAACTCTCCGCATACAGCACCCGCGGATCACGGGGATGCGCCACCCTTGAGGCCCGGCCGGCCGGGTTCCGGCGCCGGCTGTGACGCTTTTGGTCCGACGAGGTGCACGGTTCAACGAGGTGCACGGTTCGACGAGGTCCATGGTCCGACGAGGTGCAACCGCGCATGAGGTCCCGATCGACGCTGGTGGCATGGCTGGCCGGCCTTGACGGTGCTCACCTGGTGCGCGTGCTGGAGGCGCGGGTGGACGCCGTGTCCTCTCCGGAGCCGCGCTCGGTGGGGGAACTGGCGGACCGCCTTCAGCGCCCGGGGTCGGTGGCGGCAGCCGTGCGACGGCTCGCGTTGCCGCAGTTGCAAGTGGCCGAGGCGCTGGCGGCACTGGGGGGCGCCCGCTTCGCACGACGAACTGGCGAGGCTGCTGGGGGCGACGGACGGCGAAACGGCGCGCGCGCTGGACGCCGCGCTGGAGGTGTTGGCCGATCACGCTCTGGTCTGGCCGGACGGCGCGGGCAAGCTGCACCTGGCCGGACCGCTGAAACAGGCATGGGACACGCCCCTGGGGCTGGACGCTCCACTCGAGGTGCTGCTGACGGGCATGACCTCCGACGAGTTGCGCGGCGTACTGGTGGCCCTGGACGTCAGACCGCCGGGCACCAAGCCGCAGCGGCTGGCCGCGCTGGTGGCGCACCACAGCGACCCGGAACAGGTCGTCTCGTTGGCCGCGAAGGCCCCTGCGGACGCCCGCAAGCTGCTCGAACGCCGAGCGGAGGGGGTGCCGGGGCTGCCGCAGCCCCTTGCGTTCGGCACTCCCGGCAGCGCTCCCCGCAGCGTTTCCGGCAGCGCTTCCGGTCCGGGACTCGAACCGGGCGAGCGATGGGCACTGGAACGGGGACTCCTGATCCACGACCGTCACCGCTGTGGTCCGGCCCGCATGCCCGCCGAGGTGGCGCTCGCCCTCCGCGGGCCCGGCCGGTACGCCCCCTTCGAGCCCGCACCGCCTTTCCCGCGGCTCACACCTGTCACCCCGGTGGAAGTGGACCGTGAGACGTCGGCCGCGGCCACGGCGTTCGCCGCCCATGCCGCGTCGATCCTGTCGGCCTGCTCGACGGCTGCTCCGGCCCGCCTGAAGTCCGGCGGGGTCGGAGCGCGGGAACTGGCCCGGATCGGCAAGGACGCACATGCCGACGACGCCGTCGTACGCCTCACCCTGGAGACCGCGTACGCCGCCGGTCTGCTGGGCCGGAACGGCGATCACATGGCGCCCACCCGGGCGTACGACGCCTGGGCCGAGCAGGAACCCGCGGGGCAGTTCGCCGTACTGCTGCAGACCTGGTGGAATCTGCCGCTCACCCCCACCCGTACCCGCGACGGGGACAACAAGGCGCTCCCCGCCCTCGCCGGCCGACCGCTCTGCGGCGGTTGTGTGCAGGCCCGCCAGGGATTGTCGGACGCGGCCGCGCGGCTCCCGGCGGGGAGCGGTGCGCGGGTCACGTCGGATCTGGGTCCCCTGATCGCCTGGCACCGCCCGTTCGCCGACTCCTCGCCGCAGGACGCGACGCCCTTCGCCGCCGTGATCCGTGAAGCCGGGCTCCTCGGCGTGCTCGCGCGCGGTGCCCTGTCCGCCCTCGGCATCCACCTGCGGACCGGCGACACTGAGGGGCTGGGCATCGAGTGCCGGCGGCTGCTGCCCCGGGCCACCGCGACGGCCCGGATCAGTGCCGACCTCACCGCCGTCGTCACCGGCACACCGTCCGCCCGGCTGGCCCGCCTCATGCACTCCGTCGCCGACCGGGAGACCAGCGGCACGGCATCGGTGTGGCGGTTCAGCGCCCGCAGCATCCGCCGGGCCCTGGGCACCGGCCGCACTCCCGAGGACATCATGGCCGACCTCGCCGCTGTCGCCACCGAGCCACTGCCACAGCCGCTGTCGTACCTGATCGCCGACACCGCGCGCGGCCACGGGCGCGTACGCGTGGCCCCCACGGCCTGCGTCCTCCACGGCGACGACCCCGTCCTCCTGGCCGAACTCGCCGCCCACCGCGGGCTCGCGGGGCTCGGATTACGGCAGTTGGCACCCACGGTGCTGATCAGCGGCAGCCCTCCCGACACGACTCTCGCCGCGCTCCGGGCCGAGGGATACGCCCCTGTCGAGGAGGCGGCCGACGGCACGGTCCGCATCGAAAGGGCCCGACCGCGGCGGTCCACCGCACCCGTTCCGGCTCAGCGCGGCTCCGGTGCGGCGGACAACGGCCGGACCGCCGCCGGCCTCGCGTCGCAGGAATTCCCGACCGTCGACTTGACCACCTTGGCGACCCGGTGCTGAACGCCCCGGCCACGACACCGAAACCGGCGCCCTTCGACGGAGGAGCGCCCTTCGCCACGGACACCGAGGAGATCGTCGCGGGGTGGGCGAAGCGCTTGCCTTACAGCGACGTCCGCCTGCTCGCCCATGCCATCGATGCCGGTCAGGCCATCACCGTCGAGTACGTCACCGTGTCGGGGAACCGGAGCGTGCGCACCCTCAGCCGCCTCACGCTCGACCCGCCCTTCCTCGAAGCCTGGTGCCACCTTCGGGACGCCGAGCGCGTTTTCACGCTCTCCCGCATCCACGGCGTGATGAGCGCCGGCTTCGCGCTCGGCTGAGTGTCGGCTCGCGGCAGGCTTCGTATTCGCCTCGTTTCATCGGGTGGGACCACGAACCCGGTGTCCTTCGACAGCGACCGTGCTCATAAGCCCCCGGTGGGGTCGCAGCAGCCTCGGCGGTGCGTTGGGGAGATGTCCGAGCACACAGACGACGGCGCTTCGGCCCATGACGAGCGCCGTCCGGAGGATGCTCCATGCGCTCCGGCGCCTGTCCGACACACAGCGAATGGCAGTAGCCTGGATTAATAGTCCGCCTTAGTGCTGGTTAGCGGCTGGACATCTGGCAGTGAGTCCTGCAAGTATCAGTCGTACCGCCAGGCAGGCGGGGCATAGGGAGGGAAAGATGTCACAGGAAGACCAGCAGTTCGTCTCGGTGCCGGTGCCGAGTCAGTTCGTCACACAGGTTTACGCGTTCCTCGCGGACCTCGCGGGCACCGCTACGGCGCCGTCGGCAGATGGCGGAGCCGGCCCACAGGAAGACGGCGAATGGCCCTTCGTGGAGTGGAGCGTGCAGGATCTGCGAACGCTGGCAGCCGATCAGCTTTACTCGGTCCAAGTGGTCACCCGTGTGCTGGACATCCTGGCGGAGCGACCCGGTGATCGGTTCAGCTACACCTCGCTGGTCGAACAACTCGACATGGACCGAAAGCGTTTGAGAGGCGTCCTGTCCGCCTTCACCCGCGTCGTGCACAAGCACTACGGTCGGCGGAACTGGCCGATGAGTTGGGTGGAGGCCCCCAGCGGCGAAGCCGATCTCAAGTCCGAGTTCTTCTACACCACCAACGAGGTCACCGCCACGCGATGGCGGGAGGCCCGCGCCCAGGGGTGACGGGGGCCGCCTCACAGCCTTCCTCCACAGCGGAAGCCGCCGACAACCGGCAGACGCAATGGCAACACCCGGTTCAGGGACGTGCCACCGGTTCCGGCTACGGGTTCGACGCGCCCACTCCAGTTGCTTCCGGGACCTTCCGGGGCCGTTCAGGAGCGCCCGGTTCGCTTGATTCTGTCGATCAGCGAAGGAAACGTCGGTAGCGTTCCGCGCATGACCTTCAGCGCAGGGAACGAACTCAGGCGGGTTCTCACGGAGTTGAGCGGCTTTCCTATCGACGCCGCGGACTATGTCTCCTACTTCGCCAATGACTGTGGAGAGCATTTGGTCTTCCTCCAGCGACGAGGGGAGGAATCCGCCGTCTTGCTGCACTCGGATCTGGGCTGGGAGCCCAGGCCGGTGAACGGGCCCACGACGACGATGGCCGAAGCCGCTCCCGAGGAAATGCGGCAGATGCTGAAGGGTGTGAACGTCGACACCGGGTTGTTGAATGTGCCCATGTGCGGCAGCACGGTTCTCAACCGGGACGAAGCGCGGTGGCTGGACGCCTGCTATTCGGCCAGTTCGGCCCTACGGGCCGGCTGAGGTTCCGGAAGTCGTCGGGGCGACGGCCAGGGGGCGGGGCGGTCCAGGCGGCGGCCCTCGCTCCGTCGGCGGCCCTCGCTTCTGAACCCTCAGCCGCTTCTGGGCCCTCAGCCGTACCGGACGATGTTTCGTGGCCGCCGCCGTCCCGTGCGCGTCGTTCGCCGTGGGCGCCGCGTTTGTGGCTCTGGCAGCCGGCACCGGCACTGTCTCCCCCGTACAGCCGCGCCCCGGCGCCGGCGACTCCCCTTTCCCGTTTCCCGGCGACCAGGCAGCCAACGGCGGGCCGAGTCGCTGACGCTTCCAGCGCAATGCCGGAAAGCCCGGAAAGCCATGTCCGGCTTGCCTGGCTATGCTGTGGAATGTGATCAAGCCTGGACGGCTGTGGTTCCGGCGTCGGCCCGGGCGGGAGCTGTTTACCCTGCTGTCGCCGGTGCTCCTGACCGTCGTGATCGCGAGCCTGGCGTACAACACGCCGCGGAGCATGGCGTTCAGCCGCCTCCTGCCCGCGGCGCCCGCGCTGGCGGCGGCGATGTGGCCGGTGCTGCCGACGGTACTGCTGGGGACGATCTGTCTGCTGTTGATGATCGGGCTGGGGGTCGTGTTCCCGGATCTGGGGACGGGGTACACCTCGGCCGGGATCGTGGCGGTGACCGTGGCGGCGGCGTACGGGAGTCATGCGCGGTTGCAGCGGGAGCGGACGTTGTTCCAGGTCAGGCTGGTGGCGGACGCGGCGCAGCAGGTGGTGCTGAGTCCGATGCCGCGGCGGTGCGGGAGCCTGGAGATCGAGTCGCTGTACCTCGCGGCGGCGGCCGAGGCGCGGATCGGGGGCGACTTCTACGAGGTGGCGGACACCCGGTTCGGCGTGCGGCTGCTCATCGGGGACGTACGGGGCAAGGGCCTGCCCGCGGTGGGGTCGGCCGCGGCGATGGTGAACTCGTTCCGCGAGGCCGCGTACGACGTCCCCGGCCTCGGGGACCTCGCGCGCCGGCTGGAGGCCAGCAGCACCCGGTACAGCGCCGCGTTTCCCCCCGACGACCTCATGGAACGCTTCACCACCGCCCTGCTCGTCGAGATCCCGCCCGGCGGCGGCCGGATCGGCATCCTCAACTGCGGGCACCCCCCGCCGATGCTGCTCGGCGGCGGGGGGCTCCGGGTGCTGGAGTCCAGCGCCCCCTCGCCGCTGCTCAACCTGGCAGAGCTGATCGGGGACACGTACAGCGTCGACGTCTTCGACGTCTCCCCCGGCGACATCCTGCTGCTCTACACGGACGGGGTCACCGAGGCCCGTGGGCACGGCGGGGCGTTCTTCCCGCTCCAGGACTGGATGCGGCGGCAGACGCCCACGCATCCCCGGGCGCTGCTCGACGCCCTCCATCGTGATCTGCTCCGGTACAGCCGGGGCGGGCTCGACGACGACATCGCCGCGCTCGCGGTCCGGCTCGGTCAGTGAGCGGCATCGGTCCGGTCGGAGAGCAAGCAGTACCGGTCCAGTCAGCCGGCGCCACCCGTCCGATCAGTGACGTCAGTGATGTGAGTGACGTCAGTAATGCTCGCCGAACGCCGCCCGCTGGCGCTTCTCCAGCCAGCCCTTGAACAGGGCCGCCGCCGGCGGCGCCGGCACCCCCGAGCGCTCGTCCGGGCCCGCCACCGACGACAGCCAGGCCGGCATGAACTTCAGCGTCCACGAAGGCGCCGTCTTGCGCATGTGCGCCGCGAACCCCTTCCACACCTTCTCGTTCAGCGCGGGGGCGAGGCGGCCGGAGAGTTCGCGTTCTTCGTCCGCCGCGTGCCGGGCGAGTTCGTCGCGGAGCCCGCGGGTCAGCTGGGCCAGCTCGGCCGCGGCCGACGCGCCGGCACCCAGCCCCCGAGCGGTCTCCTGCCAGCGGTGCAGGTTCTTGGCCAGTTCGTCGTGTTCGGTGGTCATCAGGGTGAGGGCCGCCTCGTCGGCCCCGAGCCGGCGGAGGGCCGGCCAGAGGAACTCGTCCTCCCCCTCGTGGTGGTGCTCGATGATCTGGGACAGCTTCTCTATGTACGCGCGCAGGGCCCCGGCCCGTTCGGCGTCCGGGGTCGCGGTGAGCCCCTCGGCGGTGCGGGCGACGCGGTCCAGGTCGCGCACCATGGCGCGGTGGGCCAGCAGCATCGTCCGGTGGCCGGAGGCGAGGGATGCGAAGGAGGGCTGGGTGGTCATCGGTACTCCTCGGGGGTCGACAGGGGGCCGGCGCGTCTCACCGGGTGTCCTCGGGCCACGGCACGAGGGTGGTGCCGCGGCTCCGGAGCGGTGCCCGCCCGGTCCTCCCACGGCGCGGCGGGCGGTCGGCGGCGGAAGCGAGCACTTCCTGGGCGAAGAGGGCGAAGAGAGCGAAGAGGGCGAAGAGCCGGGCGCCATGGCCATCTTGCCCGTGCGCGACGTCCGGCGGGCCCGGATGATGGCACTGCCGCCGGCGGATCGCTCCGCACCAACTCGGCGCGCCCTACAGGGTTTCGGCGGCCGCCCACCCGTCGCCCTCCAGCACCGCCGCCAGCGCGCCCGCCAGACGTTCCACCTCCGCCTCCGTGCCCACCGAGATCCGCAGCCGGCCCGGCATGCCGAGGGCGTCGAGCGCCCGGACGAGGATCCGGTGCTCGCCGGCCAGCCGGGCCGCGAATCGGGCGCTGTCCCCCGGCTGCGGCACGTCCACCATCACGAAGTTGCTCGCGGACGGCGCGTGGACGAGGCCCAGGGCGTCCAGGGACTTGTGGAGGAGTTCCCTGGCCCGGGCGTTGGCGGCCCGTACGCGGTCGAGGTGGTCGGGGCGTTCGAGGGCGCGGAGGACGGCGCGCTGGGCCTGCCGGTTGACGTTGAACGGCAGGGCGCCCGCGGTGGCGGACAGCCGGGCGATCAGGTCGGCGGGGCCGAGGGCCACCCCCATCCGTACCGAGGCCAGGCCCCACGCCTTGGAGAACGTCCTGGTCACCAGGGCGCGGCGGCCCGCCCGGACCGCTTCGAGCGCGAACTCGTGTTCCGGGCCCGCGAAGTCGATGTACGCCTCGTCGAAGACGACGACGCCTCCGCCCTGTTCGGCGGCGTCCAGCAGCCGGTCGACGGAGGCGCGGCCGAGGAGCGCGCCGGTCGGGTTGAGCGGGTTGCAGACGAACGCGAGGTCGGCGCCGGCGGCGATCCGCTCGGCCAGGGCATCGACGGGGAGGTCGGCGCCGTCCAGCGGCACGGTGACCGGGACACGCCCCACGGCGGCGGCGGACATCGCGTACCCGGGGAAGGTGGTGGCCGTGGTCAGGACCGCGGTGCCCGGCTCGCGGAGGAACGTCAGCGAGGCGACGAGCACCAGCTCGTCCGTGCCGTTCCCGACGGCGACCATGTCGGCGGGCACCCCGAAGTGCGCGGCCAGCGCCTCCCGCAGCAGGCGGCAGTCGGCGTCCGGATAGCGGTTGAGGTGGCGGTCGGCCTCGTCCCGGACCGCCTCGACGGTGCCGGGCGGCGGGCCGTACGGGTTCTCGTTGAGGTGCAGGCGGAGGTGGTCCCCGCCGTCCGGGATCCCGGTGTCGGCGAAGAAGCCCGGTGGGAGGGCCTGGCCCTGGAACATGGTGGAACCTTTCCGCGGGAGATGTGGATGAGGTGTGGGGCGGCGGGTGGGGCCCCGGTGCCGTACGAAGCGGAAGCGCGGCGCCGTACGAGGTGGGACCCCGGTGCCGAACCAGGCGGAAGCCCGGGGCGGCGTACGAGGCGGAAGCCGCCCGACGGGCCGCACGCCGCCCGTCGGACCGCGCCGGAAGCACCTCGGCGAGCTCGAAACAGCCCCACGAGCCCGAAACAGCCCGCCCGCCGCCTCACACCCCCGACGTCGTCTCCGGATCGAACTCCGTCCGCAGCGCGGGCAGGGCCGGCGCCAGCAGCGCCGCGCACGCGCTGAGCACCGTGCCGACGAGGAATGCCGTGTGGAAGCTGCTCAGCAGCGCGTCGGGCAGCGCCTCGCCGTCGGCCAGTCCGTCGTCCAGCCTGCCGCTCGCGAGTGCGGCCAGCACCGCCAGGCCGGTGGCGCCGCCGATCTGCTGGCCGGTGTTGAGGACGCCGGAGGCGGCGCCGGAGTCCGCCTTCGCCACGCCGCTCACGGCGGCCACGACCATCGGCACCATGGCCAGTCCGTAGCCGGCGGCGCACAGCAGCAGGGTGGGCAGGATGTCCGACGCGTACGACGCCTCGGCGGGCGAGCCGGGCAGCAGCGCGAGCCCGCCGGTGGCCGCGCCCAGCCCGACCAGGCACAGCACCCGGCTGCCGAGCTTCGGCAGCAGCTGAATGGCCAGGCCGGAGAAGGCCGCCATGGTCACGCCGAACGGCGCCCAGGACAGCCCGGCCCGCAGCGGCGACCAGTGCTGCAGGATCTGCATGTACTGGGTGAGGAAGAAGAAGATGCCGTACAGGCCGGAGGCGGCGAGCAGCATCATCAGGTTCGCCACCGCGATCTGCCGGCGGGCGAAGATGCCCAGCCGGATCAACGGCTGTGCCGCACGCGACTCCCGCACCACGAACCCCGCCAGCAGCACGCCGGCGCCGACGAGACCGAGGACGGTCGCGGCGGATCCCCACGGGCGGTGGCTGGTGCTGATCACGGTGTAGACGAGCAGCAGCAGCCCGGACGTGATGAGCAGGGCGCCCGTGGTGTCGGTCGAGGTGCTCTTGGCCGGGGGCTCGCGGTCGGCGAGGGCGGGGCGCAGGGTGAGCGCGAGCAGAAGGACGCCGACGGGGATGTTGATGAAGAACACCCACCGCCAGTCGATGGTGTCGGTGACGACCCCGCCGAGCAGCACACCGGAGACGCCGGAGACGCCGGTGAGGCCGCCCCAGACGCCGAGCGCCTTGCGCCGCTCCTTCGCCTCGGAGAACGCGGTGATCAGGATGGACAGGGCCGCCGGACTGAGCAGGGCCGCCCCGAAGCCCTGGGCGCCGCGCGCGACGATCAGCGTCCCGGGGTTCTGGGCCAGGCCGCAGGCGAGCGACGACGCGGTGAAGACGCCGAGGCCGGTGAGGAAGACCGGGCGCCGGCCGAAGAGGTCCGCGCAGCGGCCGCCGAGTACCAGGAAGCCGCCGAAGAGCAGCATGTAGGCGTCCACGACCCAGGCCAGCGACGCCTGTCGGAAGTCGAGCGACGTGCGGATGGTGGGGAGCGCCATCGCGACGACGGTGTCGTCGATGATGACCATGAACTGTGCTCCGCAGGTCACGGCGAGCACCAGTCCCGCCGCCCGGCCCGCCGTTCCGGTCGCCGCCGGTGCGGCGGTCGCGGCCGTAACCCTGCCCATGCGTCCTCCTGTGCGCTCCGCTTCCGGTTGCGGCAACCTACGGCGCCCCGCCCGCCCCGCACGTGACAGGGAGACATGGCAGATCCCTGCCATACGACCGACGTTTCCCCTGCCATGCGTCCGGCGTCCCACACCGGCAGAACCCTGCCGGTACCCACCCTGTCCACCGGCACGACCGGGTCATTGTCCGCCCCGGACGGCGCTGCCTGTAATGGGCGGCACCACCGTCGGAGGGGGCCGGCCGCATGAGCAGTTCACCCCGCGTGGTCGATTTCGTCGTGGACTTCCTGCGCCGGCAGGGCGTCCGCCATGTGTTCGGAGTCGGCGGCGCCAACATCGAGGACCTGTACGACGCGCTGCACCAGGCGCAGGACGGTCCGCTGGGCGTGGTGGCCAAGCACGAGTTCTCCGCCGCCGCCATGGCCGACGGCTACCACCGCACGTCGCGGCGCGTCCCGGTGATCGCGTCCACCTCGGGCGCCGGCGCGATGAACCTGGTGCCCGGCATCGCCGAGCTCAGGGCGTCCTGCGTGCCGGCCGTCGCGCTCGTCGGCCAGCCGCCGGCGGCCCTGGACGGCCACGGTTCCTTCCAGGAGACCAGCGGCCTGGCCGGTTCGATCGACGCCGTGCGGCTGTTCGGCGAACTCGGCGTGCACTGCGTCCGCGTGGACGAGCCGGAGGCGATCACCGACGTCCTGCCGCGGGCCTTCGCGGCGGCGACGGACCCGGCCGCGCCCGGACCGGCGGTGCTGCTGCTCCCCAAGGACGTCCAGCAGGCCGTGCTCCCCGCCTGGGCGCCGCCCCGGCCGGTGACCCCGGCCGTGCCCGCCCTGTCGGCGGCGGCCGAACGCACCCGGGCCGCCGAGCTGCTGCGGGAGGCGGTCCGGCACCCCGGCGGCGTCGCGGTGATCGCCGGCGAGGCGGTGGCACGCGCCGACGCCCGCCCCGGACTCGCGCGCCTCGCCGCCGCCTTGCCGGCCCGCGTCGCCGTGGTGCCGGACGCCAAGGACGTCTTCGACCCCCGCGACCCGCGCTATCTGGGCATCGCCGGCGCCATCGGCACGGACGCGACGCAGTGGGCGCTGGAACGGGCGGCCGCCGTCCTGCTCGTCGGCACCCGGCTGCCGCAGATGGCCGGCGCCGGGCTGCGCGACCGCCTCAAGGCCGTACCGGTGGTCTGCGTCGACCCGCGCGTCCCCTTCCTCGACGCGGACGCGCATGGGGAACTCGTCCGCCTCACCGGCCCCCTCGGCGCCGAACTCGACCTGCTGACAAGGGCTGTGACCGCAGGCCCGCCGGCCGCCGTCGGTGCCGCGCGGCCGGTCACCCGTCTCACCCCACCGCTCCCGCCGCTCCCACCGGACACTCCCCTCGACATGCGGACGGCCGCCCTGCTCGTCTCGGCCGTCCTCCCCGAGGGGTCGACCGTGGTGGCCGACGCCGGGAACGCCGGCGCCGTCGCCACCCACCACATCGACGTGCCCCCGGGCGGCCGGTTCGTCGCCGCCCTCGGCATGGGCGGCATGGGCCACAGCTTCGGCGCCGGGATCGGCGCCGCGTTCGCCACCGGCCGCCGCACCTGCGTCGTCGCCGGCGACGGCGCGTTCTTCATGCACGGCATGGAGGTGCACACCGCCGTCGAACACCGGCTGCCCGTCACGTTCGTGGTGTTCAACAACAACGCGCACGGCATGTGCGCCACCCGCGAGCGGCTGTTCTTCTCCGGCGACTACTCCTACAACCTCTTCCGCCCGGCCCGGATCGGTGACGGCGCCGCCGCCCTGTTCCCCGGCCTGCCCGCCGTGACCGTCCGTACGGCCGGCGAACTGACCGCGGCCCTGGGCCGCGCCCATGCCACCACCACGCCCGCGCTGATCTGCGTGGACGTCGACCCCACCGAGATGCCACCGTTCCGGCCCTTCCGGCAGCAGCCGGTTCCCGCCGGCCCCGGACGGCCCGCCCGTGAAGGAGCAGTGCCAGGATGACCACCTCCGTCGACCGGCCCAGCGGTCAGCCCACCCCCGTCCCCGGTTACGTCGCCCCCGCCCCGGTCCCGGACGGCATCAAGGACGTCCCCGGGCTGCTGCGCTGGGAGACGACCCCGCGGGAGGAGGCCATGGCCATCGCCGCGGAGCTGACCAAGGAGAGCTTCACCTACGACGAGGTGTACGGGCGGTTCGTCACCGTCCACCAGTACATCGACGCGCCCCCGCGGGCCGTGTACGACTACCTCACGGACATCCGTCACCTCAACGAAGACACGTACAGCACCCGGGACTTCGCACCGACCGACGTCCCCGGCGTCCACCAGGGCCGGGATGTCCTGCTCGACGACACGACCAAGATCTTCATGCGGATCGACGCCGACCCGGACGCGCTCACCGTCGACATGCGGTGCGCCTGGGACCAGGGCCGGGAGCTGTGGATGAACTACCTCCACCGGATCGTCCCGGCGGAGACCGTCCTGAACAGGCCCGGCTCGGTCGTCATCTGGACCAACTGCCGCCACCCCTACTACGACAAGAACCCCTACCCCGAGCTGGCGTCCTCCCCGGACCGGCCGTGGGTCGGCGACATGTGGCCGCTCTTCTACGCGGGCCACCAGGTGGAGATCGACAACCTGAAGAAGATCCTGGAGCACCGGTTCGGGGGCGGCGGCGCGGCATGAGGGACGTCAGCCTGCTCGAAGTCGCCTCCTACCTGCCCGGGGAGCCGGTCGGCACCGAGTACTTCCTCGCACACCGCGAAGAGGGCGGTGAGGACGGCGGGTTCGGGGCCGAGACCATGTTCAAGGCACCGCGCTTCCGCCACCAGGCGGCCCGCGACGAGACCCCCGCCGACATGATGGAGAGGGCCGCGACCACCCTGGCCGAACGCGTCGGGCGGGACGCCGTGCGCGGCGTCGACGTGGTGCTCACCAACACGCTGCTGCCGGAGGTGCCGTTCACCGGCCCGGGCGCCGAGGTGGCGCACCGGCTCGGCATCCGGGCCGACTGGGTGATCGACGCCCACAACGGCGGCTGCGCCTCCTTCGTCCACCTGCTGCGGCTGGCCCGGGTCCTCGTCGGCACCGGGCAGGCGCGGTCCGCGCTGCTGATCAACGTGCAGAACTGCGCGGGACCGGTGATGACCCAGTCCGAGGTCCGCAAGCTCCCGGAAGCGGTCATTCCGGGGGACGGCTGCGGGGCGGCCCTCGTGGCCGCGTCGTCGGAATCGCCGGTGCTCGGCATCCGGGTCGCCAACCACGGCGAGTACACCCGGGACTGCGGCCTGACCCTGTCCGACGGGCGCAAGTACTGGGAGCCGGGGACCAGCCAGATGCACGTCGGCTTCACTCCCGGCCGGGTCAAGGACATCGTCGAGCGCGGCAACCGGCTGGTGCCCGACGTGGTCTCGGGCCTGTGCGAGGAACTGGGGCTGGGGATCGGCGACCTGGACGTGCTGATCACCAACCAGCCGAACCGGATGTTCCTGGAACAGTGGCGCAGCCGGCTTTCCCTCGACCCCGCCCGGCACCTGGACACCTTCGACCGGTTCGGCAACCTCTTCGGCGCCGCCGTGCCCATCACCCTGGACCACGGCCTCCGCGAGGGCCGCGTCCCCGACGGCAGCCTGCTGATGCTCGCCGGCTTCGCCCACGCGGGGGACTTCGCGGGGGCGGCGGCGGTCCGGTGGCGGGGGCGGGACGGGGGCCGGGGCGGGGGCGCAGCCGAGACCGAGGCCAGGACCATGACCACAGCCGAGGCCGGGACCGGAGCCGCAACCGAGACCGGAGCCGGGGCCGTCGGGGGCGCCCGGACGTAGTCGGCCGGTGCCCCGGACGCAGTCACCGCGACGGCATGGCCGACCCGTGTCCGCCGGCCGTCCCCCAAGCCCCCGGTGGCGTGTCATCCACGTCACCGGGTGATCGACGGGCGGTGGATCCGCCGCCCGGACGCTTCCACACACCATCCGTTCAGTGGAAAGGCAACCGATCATGAGAAAGAAGCTCACCGCCGCCTCCGTCGCCGCCGCGGCCCTGCTCCTGGGCGGCCTCGCCACCGCCGGGCCGGCCGCTGCCGCCGCCGATTCCTCCACCGGCGTCCAGACGGTCACCGCCCGGTACGACTGCGGCCGGTTCGGCGTCACCGACCTGACGATCGAGGGCTCGGCCGACCATGGCGTCGGCTCCATCCGCTTCTCCACCAGCGGCGGCCTGGCCCCGGCGGACATCCCCGCCGACTCGGTCAGCGCCACGCTGCGGCTGCGGAAGGCCGACGGCGGCATCGCCTCCTTCAGCGGCACCGCCAACGCGGCGACCCCGGCCGGGCAGCCGGTCGTCGTCGGCCCGCTCACCGGGCCGGTGGCGGCGGGCGACCGCCTCGACTCCTACATCCCCGCCGCGGGCTCGGGCGACTCGTCGCTCAGCCTGAACGTCCTCGGCACGGCCAACACCTGCACCGCCGTGTCCCTGCAGACCCCGGGTCCGCTCGTCTTCTGAGCCGGGTGTGACGCGGGTTCGGCGCGACGCGCCCGGGACCGGTGTGACGCGCATGGGTTCGGCGCGACGGATGCCGGGTTCGGCGTGACGGACGCAGGGGTCCGGCGTGACGGATATCGGGTCCGGCGCGACGGATATCGGGTCCGGCGTGACGGATATCGGGCGCGGTGTGACGGATATCGGGCCCGGTCCCGCGGATCGGGTGATCCGCGAGGTTCCTTCGGGGGCGCTCTCTGGGCGGATTCCGCCTCGGGGGCGCCCCTCCGGCATATGGGCGGCGGAGAGGCCCAGGTGACCCCAACTTGGTTGCCCCTTACGCCGATCGCCGCCTCGCGCAGTGCCCCTTACGGCGGCGCCCCTTACGTCGACGTCTCCTGCGACAGCGCCCCTACGCCGTACCACCCTGCACAGCCCGCACCACATGCACCCGTGACGCACACCCCAACTTCTGCATCACCACGCGCAGGTGATTGGTAACCGTCCACTCGGAGATCCCCAGCCGCCGCGCGATCTGCCGGTTGGTGAGGCCCTCCGCGACCAGAAGCGCGATCTGGTGCTGCCGTGGGGTGAGGCCGTGCGGCGCGGCCCCCGGCGGGCCGGCCGGGCGGGTTCGGGAGCGGGCGGCGGAGCGAACAGGGCGGCGACGAGGGCGTCGTGCAGGGACACCCCTTCCGCGTCGCGGCGCAGGTCCCGAAGCGGGCGCGCGGTCGAGCCCCCGGCGAGGCTCCGGGCGAGCTCGCCGACCGCGTCATCGTCGTCGGGGACGACGCCGTACCGCCGCCGGACGGCCTCCGCGTGCGCCAGCACCCGGGCGACGGCGTGCCGCCGTTCCTCGTCGCCGCGAGTGCCGCAGGAGGTGACGGCCACGGTCTCCAGCGCCTCGGCCACCTGCGCCGGATCGCCGGTGCCCATCAGCAGCCGCGCCGCCTCGCGGGCGGTCTCGTGCGCCTCCCCGTCGCGCCCGAGCGCCCGGCGGACCCGGGCGAGGGCGGTGAGCAGCGACGCCCGGAGCGACGCGTCGTCCGGTACGTCGTCCAGGGCGCGCAACAGCAGATGTTCGGCGTCCGGGTCGGCGTGCGCGGCCCGCAGCAGGGCCTGGCCGCGCCGGGCCAGCGCGGCGGTGCGGCGGTCGCCGTGGGCGTCGAGCCGGCGCACGGCCGAGTCCAGAACGCCGGCGGCGAGCGCGGATTCGCCGCGCCGGCGCAGAAGTTCGCCCGTGGCCGCCGCGACGCGGGCCCGGGCCCCGGGGAGTCCCGCGGCGGCGGTGTCGGCCCGTTCCAGCACCCGCGCGGCGCGGGCGTACTCACCGCGCTCGACGGCCCACCGCCCAACCGCGACGAGCGCCCCGGCCACGACCTCGCCACCCGTGGCCCGGGCGGCGGGCCGGCCGGCCGTTGTCGCCGTCCACGCGGCCGCGGCCGCCTCTGCGGCGTCCGCCGCCTCCGGGGCCAGGCGGTGCCGCAGCAGCGGCACCTCCAGGGCCGTCAGCAGGCGCAGCGCGGCGAGGTGGTCGCCGGTGGAGGCGAGGTGGCGGGCCGCTTTGAGGATGTCGGGAAGGCGGGCGGCGACCGCGTGCAGCACCTGGTCCAGGTGCCGGCCCGCGCGCAGGGCCTCCGCCGTGGCCTCGGCGTACGCGGACCAGTGGGCGGCGTGCCCGTCGAGGACCCGGCGCAGCTCCCGGGGGTCCGCGGCCAGCCGGGCGCGGTGGTGGCTGCGGGCCATGTAGGTAAGCCGGAGTTCCGGCTCGCCGTCCGGCCCGGGGGTGCTCAGCAGCAGGCTCTTGTGCAGCAGCCCGTCGATTCCTGCGACGGCGGCGGCGTGGCCGAGCCCGGTGACGCGCCGCACGGCGGCCGGGTCGACGTAGGTGTCGAACACCGACAGGGCCCGCAGCAGCGCCGGATCCCCTTCCGCGAGCGTCCCGGCGGGCCAGGTCAGGGCGGCGGCGACGCTGCGGTGCCGCTCGGGGGTGTCGCGCGCCCGGTGGCATCCGGGGTCGCAGTCGCCGCGTTCCAGGCGTTCGAGGAGGGCGCGCGGCCCCTCCGTACCGACCGCCTCCGCGGCCATTTCGACGGCCAGCGGGATCCCGTCCAGCAGCCGGCAGATCTCCCACACGGCGAGCCGCCCCGGCCCGCTGTCGACGCCGGGCCGGTGGTACGGACTCACCCGCTCCGCGAACAGGGCCTCGGCGGGCGAGCCGGGGCCGGTGGGCAGCGGGCCGACGGGAAGGATCCGCTCCGCGCGGATGTCGAGCGGGACCCGGCTGGTGATGAGGATGCGCAGGCCCGGGCAGGAGCGCAACAGGGCGGCCACGTCGAGGGCGATGTCGGCCACCAGGCGGTCGGCGTTGTCCAGGACGAGCAGCAGACCGGCGTCCGCGATCCGGGCCGCCGCCTCGCGGGCGTCGCGGGCGCCCAGGCGAGTCCAGAGGGCGGTGGCGTCCGGCGCGTCGGCGAGGTCGACCCAGACGGATGGCGGGAGCGGGGACGGGGGCGGCGGTGACATCCCCAGAGGAAACGGCAGCCGCAGCGGCAGCGCGTGGCTCCCGGGGGCTCCGACGTCCAGGGGCCGGTGGTCGTGCCCGGCGCCGCCCTCGCTCCCGGTCGTCACGGCGGCGTGCGCGAGGTGGCTTTTGCCGACTCCGGCGGGACCGGTCAAGGTGAGCAGCCGCGCCTGCGCCGGGCGCGCCAACCAGGTTCGTACGCGCCGCAGTTCGCTCTCCCGCCCGAACAGCTCACCGAAGCCGAGATCGCCGGGGCCGTAAGGAGCGAGCCCTTGCGGGACGGACGGCACGGACGGCGTGGACGGCGCGGACGGGGCCGACGGCGCGGACGAAACCGACGAGACAGACGGGTCCGACGGGACCGACGGCGTGCGAGGTACCGACGGCACAGGCCCTGGAGGCATGCGCTCCAAGGAAGCCGCCCCCTCGCCGGAGCACCCCTGAGAATCGTCCCCCCGCGAACCCTGCCCCGACGGGCACCCCTCACGGCCCCGCCCTCTTCCCCTCCCCGGCCACTTCCCACCCCGCCGGCTTCCCCCGAACCTTCCGTGACCAGCATGCGAGCAGCCTCCTTGCTCCTCACCTCGCCGTTCCCCCTGTCGAGTCCCGCTTCAGGCCGCCGGCACCGGCGGGGCGTACCGCGCGACCACGGCCACCAGTTCGCGCAGCAGCCGTTCCTCGTGCGTGCGGACGAAGAAGTGCCCGCCCGGCAGGACCCGCAGCTCGCTGCCCCGGCCCGCGTGGTCCCGCCACGCGGCCATCGCCGGTACGGGCACCAGACGGTCGTCCGCCCCGGCGAACAGGTGCAGCGGGACGGCCAGCGGCTCGACGTCGGCCGGCTCCGTCCAGCCCGTGCAGAGCCGCAGGTCGTCCCGGACGAGCGGCATGTACGCTGCGCGGAACCGCGGCCTCCGTGCCAGCTCCCAGGGAATGCCGCCGAGTTCGGCCAGGACTCCGGCGAGCGTCTCGTCGTCGGCGTCCGGGTCGAGGATCCGGGTCGGCCGTACGTGCGGCGCGCGGTGCGAACTGAGCACCAGGGCGCGCGGCGGCGCGGCACCGCGCCGCTGCCGGGCCAGCGTCAGGGCGTGAGCGACGAACGCGCCCATGCTGTGCCCGTACAGGACGTGCGGCCGGGACAGCGCCTCGTCGAGCTGTTCGTCCAGCTCGGCGACGAGGTCGTCGAGCCGGGTGAACCGCGGCTCGTGTGCCCGGTCCTCGCGCCCGGGCAGCCGGACGGGCAGCACGCGCACCCCGGCGCCGTGGGCGTCCAGGTGCTCCTGCCACCGTTCGTAGGCCGAGGCGCCGCCGCCGGCGCACGGCAGGCAGAACAGGTCCAGCCCCGCCGCCGGCCGCTCGCCCGCCGCCGGTGTCAGGTACGGCGTCATCACGCGGGCACCCCCCGTCCCACGCTTCAGACCAGCTGCCGCGCGGCCACCACGCGGTCGTAGTACAGCGTCCCGTCGACGAGGAACTCCCCGTCGAACTGGGAGAGTACGGCCACGGGCAGCTCCATCCGCTTGCCGCGGTTGGGGATGTCCTGCCAGTCGGCCGCCTGGGTGCCGTTGATCCGGCTCTCCAGGATGACGACGTCGGCCGTGTGGTGGATGGCCAGTACCTCGTGTTCGAGGTCCGGGAAGGCCGCCAGCATGCCCTCGAAGTGCCGTCGGACCGCGTCGTCGCCGACCAACGGCCGCTCGTCGAACGGCACGACGCGGCAGACGCCGCCGGGCCCCAGCCCGGCGTTCGACATCACCGCCGCGGTGTGTCTGAGGACCAGTTCCTCGCGGTGTTTTCGCAGGTCGGCATCGTTTCGCTGCTGACTGTCCCGCATCTGTGCGCCTCTTCTCCCCGTTACCGGGCGCTCGTTCGCACCCGGCCAAGTCCGTCGAGGACCACGGCCGGCCGCCCGCCCCACGAAGTTCCGTCGTGGAGGCGAGGGCCGTCTCCGCCGTCGCTTTCCGGACACTGACCACGCAACGTTCCGACCTGCTCGGCCGGCCTTGCCCGCCGGGGGTCACCCCGCCTTCCCGGTCCGCGTCCGGGAGGGTCACCACCGGCATCAAGCGGAATGCTCTTCATCCGTGTGACGGTCATTACCGCGTGTCGTCTGCGATTCAAAATCATGCACCGGATCCGGGCAACCGTCCGGACAAGGGTGAGGTGAATCTTGACTTGATCGCATCCCCGATAAACGCCCAAACCCCCTGCTCTGCGGACAGGTTGAACGCAACCAGAGCACCACGAGAGCCGTCCGGCCCCTCCCGTCACCACGACGTGCACCGACCAGCGCATCCGTTGCACCGCATCGAGGGGTGGGAGCGGCGGAGACCGGCCACTCCCACCCCCCTACTCCAACGCGCGCGTCACCGACCCGACTTGCGGAGCGAGCACGTGGCCGTCGCCGTCCTGCCGGGGTCGCTCTCCGAGCGGGCCGTGAGGGTGATCTTCCCATTGCGGTCGGCGCCCGTCGTGGCCGCGACGGACACGTCGACCGGGACGGACTTGCCGGCCTCGGCCGTGGCGAGGCGGTTGGGGAGCCAGGCGGACCAGCCGCGGCCGGAGGCGGTGGCCGAGAGCCGGTAGACGTCGGCCGAGCGGTAGCCGTCGTCGCCCTCCGCGGGGCGGCCCGTGTTGGCGAGGTCGAAGGTGCACCGGGCGCGCCCGTCGACCGGCCGGCCCTTCGCCGTGCCACGGCCCAGGGCGGCGCCGCGCGCCTGCGGGCCGGTCCCGTCGAGGGACTTCACACCGACGCTGTAGGAGAGGACGCCGGAGGCGTCACGCCGGATGTCGAGGACGTAGAAGTGCAGGCGGTTGGCCTGGTCCACGTACTCGTAGGAGCTGCCGGAGTCGGCGCCCGCGTGGAAGAGGGCGTCGCTGAGCTGCCGGTAGTCGCCCATGGTGATCTTCTGGACGGTGCCGTCGGGGCGCTTGAAGTCGACCATGCCGATGTCCTCGGGATGGGCGTCGATCACCCAGGCGAAGGGGGCGCGGTCGGCGTTCTTGGTCTTGCTGATCAGCACGCCGTGGTCGGGGGTGAAGGAGTCCATGCCCATGCGGTCGACGACCTCGACGGTGTAGTTGTCGTAGCCGCCGCCGTCGCAGAGCGGGTTCTTGGCGCGGTCGCAGGCCGGAGAGAGGTCGCGGCTCATGCTGACGTTGATGCCGGAGAGGCCCTTGTCACCGGGTGGTGCGGAGCGGGCGGTGACACGGGCGACGATGAGCCCCTGGTTCTTGAGGTCGTCGCGGTCGAGGCGGAGGACGTTCTTGTCGTCCACGATGCCGAGCTTCATCTTGTCCCGCAGGACGTGCTGGGCGCCCATGGAGCCGCCGGCGGTCGCGGGGATCCGCCACCGCGTGTGCGGGCCGCCGGGTCCGTTGAACGATCCGCGCGAGAGCATCCCCCAGATCCCGGTGTAACTGCGGCTCAGGGGCGTCCCGTAGGGGTTGTTGTAGTTGTCCCCGATGCCCAGGATGTGGCTGAGCTCATGGGCGAACGTCGCCATGCCGGAGCTCTCGGCCTGGGTGGACGAGCCGTCCGCCGCGTTCGGCCAGATCCGCGCGGCGGCCTGCCAGGACGTCCAGGGCACGTAGCGGGTCTTCGCCGCGTTGCCGCCGGACGCCAACGGGGACGGCGGTCCCCAGGCGGCCGGCACGTCGGCCGCCGACCGGAACTTCATCTGCCCGAACTCCTGCCAGGCGGACGACTCGTCCACGCCCGCCGTCAGGTAGAAGACGAAGTCGAACTTCTTCACCTGGTCGGCACCCACGTCGGCGACCCAGGCCCGCTTCCCGTCGGCCCTGATGTCCTTCCCACAGGTGTCGCCGCGGGGACAGGCCCCGGGGTTCATCTCCGGCTCGATCCCGTACTGGTACGACTTCCACGGCAGCCGGTACGCCCCGAACGCCGTCAGGTCGACCCCGAAGCGGCCCCCGGAGTCCTCCATCCAGTACTCGTTGATCGTGTGCCCGTGGTTGAGGGTGCCCGGTTTGTTGAGGAAGTCGCGGTAGAAGGCGGGCACCCGGTCGCGGGGGATGCCGGAGGCGGGCGCCTGCGGGTTGCCGAACCGGCCGGCGCCGGCCGGCCTGCTGACCGAGAACTCCTCGTCCGGGTAGTCCAGGAGCACCAGCGCGCCCTTGAACTTGCGCTGCGTGGGCTGGAGGGCGGGGTCGGCCCAGCGGGTCCCGGGGACCGAGCGGTACTCCGCCCAGGTCATGTCGTCGGGGTTGCGCCAGTTCTGCGGATCGATCGGGCGGACCAGGGACTGCCGTCCCCGCGGCCCCGCGTCGGGCGTCGCCAGCGCGGGTCCCGCGGCGACGGCGCCGGCCGTCAGCCCGAGGAGCGCGGCGACGACGCGGACGCGGCCGTACCGTATTCGTCCGCGACCGGCGCGTCCGGCCCGGCGGGGCGGTAAGCCCGGTGAACGTCTGTGACGGTGGAGGAACAAGACTCACCTCTCGTCTGAAGTCGTCCCCTGACGTCAGGAGTTGACCGCCGGAGACGCGGCAAGCTGTTCGATGGGGGTGCCCACCGGGGCCAAGGTAAGGGGGAGGGAGCTGTGGCGCCAGAGTGACGCGGCCCCCGACCGCCGCGCGGCCGGGCAGCGGCTCGGGCCCCGATCGCCCTGCCGCCGGGACCCGGGCCGCCGCCCCGGAAGTACCCACCGGCAGCTGGTGGAGGTGGGGCGGACCGCGGCATGGTCCCTAAGAGGAGGTCCCTACGAGGGGTCGGTTACGAGGGGGGTCGGTTACGAGGGGCCCGATACGAGGACGCCGCTACGAGAAGTCCGCTACGACGAGGCCATGGAGACCCGCACGTACTCGTGCAGCGCGTCCCGGACGAAAGCGGCGCCCTCCACGGACCCGTACGTGGCGGTGAAGTCGGGGTCCGTGACGTACATGTCCCCGAGGCAGCGCACCATCGCGGCGGACCGTTCGCGGTCCCCGTCGGCCAACGGCGTGCCGGGGACCGCGCCGAGCCAGGCGACGTGCCGGGCGGCGAGCGCCTGCGCCCGCTCCGAGAGCGGGGACGCGCCCTCCCGCCAGGCCGCGGCCCAGGCGTCGACGAGCTCGTCGGTGTCCCGCTTCCAGTCGAGCTGCTGCCGCATGGTCTTCTTGTGCCACCAGTCGTTGCTGAGCCGGAAGGCGCGCTCGCCCCAGCGGGCGGTCACCTCGTCCTCGTAGCTGTCGTTGAACCCCTCCAGCATCATGTCCATCGTCGGGTCCTGCCCCGAGCGGCGGGCGTCGAGGGTGCGCCGGACGGCCCTGATCCGCCGGTCGAGGCGCTCGCGTTCGGCCTCCAGCAACCGGATCTGCTCCCGCAGCGCCGTCTCCTCGTCGGCGTCCCGGTCCAGCACCTCCGCGATGACCGGCAGGCTCAGCCCGAGGTCCCGCAGGAGCAGGATGCGCTGCAGCCTGGCCACGGCGTCGACGTCGTAGTAGCGGTAGCCGTTGGCTCCGACGCGGGACGGCGGGAGGAGGCCGATGTCGTCGTAGTGGCGCAGCGTGCGGCTGGTGATGCCGGCACGGCGCGCCACCTGCTGGATGGTCCACTCCCCGTGACCCGCCACTTCCGCCCCCGTCGCCCGCGCCGCCTTCCCTCTTCCCTCATGCTCCCGCGTGCCCACACCGACCGCTCCCCAGCCCCCACCCCGGTGGTCTCGCCCCGGCCCTCCCTCGGAGAGGCCCCGCAGCCGTACCCCGCGCGGCCTTCGGAGCGGCCTGCCGGACGCGGACGGCCTCGAAGCCCTGAGCACGCGGAAGCCCGGCGCCCGGCTGAACGCCGGGCCACCTCGACGTACACGCACGTCTCCACCAAGGACGAGCTGATCGAGCCGGTCGTGGACGAGGTGTACGGCGGGATCGGGGTGGCCGCCGCGGACGACCCGGCCGGCCGGCGCGAGGCCGCCGGCCACTGCGCGCACGACCTGCGGACGACGATCCTCCGCCACCCCTGGCCGGCCCCCGCGCCGGGCGGACTCGGACTCACCCGGCTCGGCCCCGACGCCATGCGGCTCTCCGCGGGACTCCTGGCCCTGTTCGAGGCGGCGGGCCTCCCGGCGGACGAAGCGGACCTCGCCGTGTCCACGCTCCGCGTCTGCGTCATCGGCATCAGCATCAGCATCAGCGAGGCGGCGTGGCCGACGACGGTGGCCCGGAGCGGCCGGACCGGACGCGGGTGAGTCCGGGGGGCTGTGGCCCGGGAACTGCGGCCCGCGGCCGAGGAGGCGGCCGGTGGGCATCCGCAATTGCGGGCCCAGTACGCCTCGTTGCGCGTCCGCGACCCGCACGGGACGGGACGTTCACCTACGGGCTCCGGTGCATCCTCGACGGCCTGGCGACGCGCATCACGGACGGGCCGGCCGCCGGCGCCTGAGCCGGGGTGTGAGCCGAGGCGTGAGCCGGGGAGGCCGTCCCTTCCGGGGAATACCGGAGAGCACGTCGGGAGCCTCGGGTTTGCCGGCCCCGGCGTGCCAAACGTCGCCGCGCGAATCCCGGGGTTTTTCCATCCCATCGGTGGAATGTGAGCCCGAACTTCCCCATAGAGCCGCGTCCTTGGTCACGCTGTACGGGTGCGGGGATGGCTGAGAGCGGGACGGCTGACGGCGCTGGCGGCGTTCGCGGTCTTCGGGCTGGCGGGCGAGGCCGCCGCCGACGACCTGGAGGCGGACGCGACGGCCGGCAACAGTTCGCTGCACGCGGTCGTCCACCACGTGCCGAGGCTGCTGCCGCCGCATCCGCCGTCGCATGTGCGCGTTCGCGCGCTGGGCGGCGCGGTGCGCGCGAACGTGGACGACGACGGGGTGCGCTGCCTGGCCGTCGGGGCGGGGGTGCTCCGGGTGACCGCCCATGTGCGGCTGGGCTGCCAGGCCCAGCCTCCCCGGCGGCGCCCGCCCCCGCGGCGCCCGCCCCCGCAGCGCCCGCGGCACCGGCTCCCGCCGCGCCGGCGGCTCCTCCGGCCGCCGCCGCACCGGCAGCTCCCCCTGCGGCCGCGCCGGCACCGGCGGCACCAGCAGCCCCACCGGCCGCGGCCCCGGCCGCCCCTCCGGCCGCCGCCCCTCCGGCCGCCGCCGCTCCGGCCGCTCCCGCCCCCGCAGCACCCGCCCCGGCAGCCCCCGCTCCAGCGGCCCCGGCACCGGCAGCACCCGCCCCGGCCGCGCCGGCGGCTCCCGCCGCACCGGCCCCAGCGGCTCCGGCAGCACCGGCCGCACCTCCGGCCGCCGCGGCTCCAGCCGCTCCGGCAGCCCCCGCTCCGGCAGCCCCCGCGCCCGCGGCACCCGCGCCCGCGCCGCCGGCCCGCCCGGCGACCCCGGTCACCGCGAACCCGCCCGCCCGTTCCGCCGCTTCGGCCCCCGCCGCCGCGGCACCCGCACCGGCCACGCCGCCCTCTCCGGCCACGCCGCCATCGCCCGCCATCCCGCCCCCGGCGGAGAGCCACATTCCGGCACCGATCCCGCCGGTCCACGTCCCCGTCCCGCCGCATCACATCTACCGGAAGACAGTGGCGTCGAGCGGTAACCCGCTCGTACCGCACACCTCGGTGGTCACGCTCACCCTGTTGCTCACCACGCCCGCCGTGCTGACCGCCGCCCTGCTGCGGCCCCGCTCCGGCAGCCGCCGCAACCGCTGATCCACCGGGCGCCCACTCGACACCGCCCCCGGTCCCGCCCCACCCCCGCTACCGTCCTACGACCCACGCTCCACGCCACGCCCCCACCCCACGCTCCGGACAACAAAAGGCGCCGCCCAAGAAAGATCAAAAGGGCGGCGCCAAAACAACAAATGCCCCGGCATATTGACAGCCGGGGCATTTCCTCGCGTATATTGATTGTTTCTATGCCGCACAGAAAACAAGGCATAGGGAAGCTTTGTAAGGCCATGATATCGGGGCGGGAGTCACAGTGTCAAACGCGTCGGCCCAGGAATTGCGCGACGAACAGGAATTCATCGACAACCTCCACACACGCCTCGCGGAACTCCGCGACGAGGCCGAAGCCGGGATGAACGCCGCCCTCGCCGCGCCGGGCGGCGGCACCTTCCAGGCCCGGCTGGAGCGCGATGTGCTGGTGGCCGAGCGGTCCGGGCTGCTGGCCGCGTTCAACGCCGGGGAGAACGGACTCTGCTTCGGCCGGCTGGCGTTCCGCGACGGCCGCGACCACCACATCGGCCGGATCGGCATCCGCCGGGACGACGCCGACCGGACGCCCCTCGTCGTCGACTGGCGGGCCGACGTCGCCCGGCCGTTCTACCTGGCGACGGGCCACACCCCCATGGGCCTGCGCCGCAGGCGTCACATCAGCACCGAGGGTCGCCGCGTCACGGCCCTCCACGACGAGATCCTGGACCTCACCGATCCCGAGCGCACCGGCCTGGAGGGCAGCGACGCCGACGCCGTCCTCCTCGCCGCGCTGGACGCCGCCCGCACCGGGCGGATGCACGACATCGTGCAGACCATCCAGGCGGAGCAGGACCGCATCATCCGCGCCCCACACCACGGCGTCATGGTGGTGGAGGGCGGCCCCGGCACCGGGAAGACGGTCGTCGCGCTGCACCGCGCCGCGTACCTGCTCTACGCCCACCGCGAGCAACTGGCCCGCCGCGCCGTGCTGATCGTCGGCCCCAACCCGGCGTTCCTCGGCTACATCGGCGAGGTGCTGCCCTCCCTCGGCGAGACGGGGGTGCTGCTCGCCACGCCCGCCGAGCTCTTCCCCGGCATCACGGCCACCGGCGCCGACACCCCGCGGGCGGCCGCGGTCAAGGGCGCCGCGGCGATGGCGGACGCGCTGGCCGCGTACGTCCGGGACCGGCAGACGCTGCCCGACCCGGAGATCGTGATCCCGCACGACGACGGCGACCTGGTACTGGACGAGGACATCGCGCGGGCGGCCCGCGACCGGGCGCGCGCCACGAAGCTGCCGCACAACCTCGCGCGCCCCACCTTCGCGTTCGCCGTGATCGACGCCCTGACCGCCCAACTCGTCGACCGCATCGGGGCCGACCCCTACGGGGGCCCGAACCTCCTCGGCCCGGACGACGCCGCCCAGCTCGGCAAGGCCGTCGCGGCCTCCCGCGACGTGCACGCCGCCATCGACACGTTGTGGCCGGCGCTCACCCCGCACCGGCTGGTGACGGACTTCCTCGCCGACCCCGCCGGCTGCCTCCGGCGGACGCCGACGCCATCCGGAGGGACGCCGGGCCGTGGACGCCGGCCGACGTACCGCTGCTGGACGAGGCCGCCGAGTTGCTCGGCGAGGACGACTCGGCCGCCCGCGCCGCTGCCGAGGCCGCCCGGCAGGAACGAATCGCCTATGCGCAGGGCGTGCTCGACATGTCGTACGGCTCCCGCACCCAGGAGTTCGAGGACCTGGAGGACGACGACTCCGAGGTGCTGGCCGCCCACGACATCGTGGACGCGGAGCGGCTCGCGGAGCGCCAGGAGGAGGCCGACCACCGCAGCGCCGCCGAACGCGCCGCGGCCGACCGCACCTGGGCGTTCGGACACATCATCGTGGACGAGGCGCAGGAGCTGTCCCCGATGGCCTGGCGGCTGCTGATGCGCCGCTGCCCGACGCGCTCCATGACACTGGTCGGCGACCCGGCCCAGACCGCCGAGCCGGGCGGCTGCGGATCGTGGGAGGCGGCCCTCGCGCCGTACGTCGGCGACCGCTGGGAGCACGTCCGGCTGGGCGTCAACTACCGTACGCCCGCCGAGATCATGGAGGTGGCGGCGGACGTGGTCCGGGCGTCGGGCGATCCGGGGTTCCGGCCGCCGCGTTCGGTCCGCTCCACGGGCGTCCGGCCCTGGGCGCGGCGGGCGGACGACGTGCCGGGCGCGGTCGCCGAGGCCGTGGCCGAGGCCGTCGCCGCGCAGGAGGACGGCCGGACCGCCGTCATCGCGCCGCGCGCCCTGCATCCCGCGCTGCTCGCCGCCCTTCCGGACGCCTCCGCCGGGGCCGCCCCCGATCTGACCCGGCCGGTGGTGCTGCTCGACCCCCGGCAGGCCAAGGGCCTGGAGTTCGACACCGTGATCCTCGCGGAGCCGGACGGGCTGGGGACCAGCGACCTGTACGTGGCCCTGACACGGGCCACCCAGCGGCTCGGGGTCGTGTACTCGGACTCAGGGGCGCTCCCGACCGGACTGGCGCCCCTCACAGGACCCTGACAGGGGCGCCCGCCCCCACCGGGCACGCCCCTGAGCGCCCCCAATACCCATCACGCCCGTCACAACCACCGCCCCCATCACCCCTATTGCCTCCGTCGCCCCGGAGCGGCGGTCCGTCCTCCCCCTCCAAGAGGGCGGCCCGCCGCTTCCGCGGCAGCCACGACGCGGCGGCCACCCGACCATCACTTCCCGGCAGAGCGGGCCCCCGAAAGGAACGCCATAATCCGCTCGTTGACCTCCTCCGGCGCCTCCACCATCGGGAAGTGGCCGACCCCCTGAAGCAGGACGCCGTCCGATCCCTCGGGGAGGGCGGCGACGATGTCCGCAAGAATCTCCTCGTCCACGACCGGGTCCTCGCTGCCGTGCAGGTAGAGGGTCGGCTGTGACGGCAGCTCCGCGAGCAGCCGGCCCATCTCCCAGTCCTCCGTGCCGAAGGCGTCCGACGGGAAGTTCTGCCGGTAAAGCCCCAGCCCCATCCGGAGGTTGGCGGGGTCGCGCAGCGCGTCCTTGCCCGCTAGCCGGTCCTCGGTGGAGTCGAAGCCCGGGACGTCACCGCTCCAGTGCTGCCACAGCCAGTCGAGGTAGGCGAAGTCGTTCGCGGGGACGAGCTGGTCGGCCACGCCCATCTGGAAGAAGTAGAAGTGGCTGTTCTTGTGGATCTGTTCGGGTACGGCGGCCCGGCGCTCGTAGAACCGCACCGGCGGCACGTCCGCCACGACCACCCGCGACCAGCGCTCGGGAGTGTGCGCGGCGGCGCCCCAGGTGGTGAAGCCGCCCCAGTCGTGCCCGATGATCACCGCGTCGCCGTCGCCGCCGAGCGCCTCGTGCAGCGCGTTGGCGTCCTCGATCAGGTCCTTCATCAGCATGCTGCCGTCCGCCGGCACCCGGCTGGGCGCGAAGCCCCGCATGTACGGCGCGACGGCCCGGTAACCGGCCGCCGCGAGCACCGGCATCAGGTGCCGGAACATCCCGGGCGTCTCCGGGAAACCGTGCAGGAGCAGGGCGAGCGGGCCCTCGCCCTGCTCCAGGTAGGCGAGTTCGACGCCGTTCACGGTGATGCGCTTGGTCTCCACGCGCTTGGTTTCCACGTACTTCCCCCCACAGAGATCGGTGGAGAACGCCCGCCTGTAATGAACGTTCTATCCAGACGCGAGTCACAGTAACACCACTGGAACGATCGCTCTAACCACTTCTCGTCACCCACGCGCCCCCAGGTGTGGGTCCCGCCCCCGCATGGGTAGCGAGTGGGGCGTCAGCCGACGCGAAGGAGGCACCGTGCGGATCAACGAGGCCGTCGTTCTGGTGACGGGCGCCAACCGCGGTATCGGGCGGGCCCTGGTCGCCGAGTTCCTGTCCCGCGGCGCCACCCGCGTACACGCCGCCGCGCGCGACCCCCGGACGCTGGAACCGCTGGTCGCCGAGGCCCCGGACCGGATCGTCCCCCTCACCCTGGACATCACCGACCCGGCCGCCGTCACGGCCGCCGCCGAGGCCGCGCCCGACGTGACGCTCCTGGTCAACAACGCCGGCCGGCACGGCATGGGCCACCTGCTCGACATGGACCTCGCCGACGTCGAGGCGGTCATGCGGACGAACTGGCTGGGCACCCTCCACGTCCTGCGCGCCTTCGCGCCCGTCGTGGAGCGCAACGGCGGTGGCGCCGTCGCCAACGTCATCAGCGTCGGCGCCTTCGCCGCCACCCCCGCGATGGGCGCCTACCCCGCGTCCAAGGCCGCGCTCGCCCTGCTCACCCAGGCCGTCCGGGTGGACCTCGCGCCGCGCGGGATCGCCGTGCACGCCGTCTTCCCCGGCCCCGTCGAGACGGACATGCTGCGCTACGCCGCCGGCGGTCTGCGCAGCCTCGGCGACATCCCCGCCGCGTCGGCCGCCGACGCGGCCCGGGCCATCGCCGACGGCATCGAGGCCGGCGACGAGGAGATCTTCCCCGACCCGTTCGCCCGGCAGGTCCAGGACCTCCTCCGGACCGACCCCAAGGGCGTGGAGCGGCTGCTCCTCTCCAGGGAGTGAGCATGGAACGAGCCATGAACAAGCACGGCTCCCACCCCTCCCCGCCCCCGCATGCGGCGCACACGCCCCCGAGAGACCATCGGTCCCATGGAGCACACCCTCCGGCTCGCCCAGCAGGAGGACGCCGACGCGCTGCTCTCCCGAAGCCCGCTCGCCGCCCTGATCGGGATGCTGCTCGACCAGCAGATCCCGATGGAATGGGCCTTCACCGGCCCGTACACCCTCGCCCGACGGCTCGGCCGCGACGACCTCGACGCGCACGAGATCGCCGCGTACGACCCGGAGGCGTTCGCGGAGCTCTGCGCCGCCAAACCGGCCGTCCACCGCTACCCGGCCGCCATGGCCGAGCGGATCCAGCGGCTCTGCCGCCATCTCGCCGAGCGGTACGACGGCGACGCGTCCGCCGTCTGGCAGGACGTCGCCACCGGCCCGGAACTGCTGCGCCGCCTCAACGACCTGCCGGGTTTCGGCCGGCAGAAGGCGCAGATCTTCCTCGCCCTGCTGGGCAAACGGCTCGGGGTGCGCCCCGAGGGCTGGCGGGAGGCCGCGGGCCCGTACGGCGAGGAGGGAAGCCACCGTTCGGTGGCGGACATCACCGGCCCGGACTCCCTGCACGAGGTCCGCGCGTTCAAGCAGGCGGCCAAGCAGAAGGCGAAACAGGAGAGGGAACGGGGAAAGGCGGCGGCGCCGAAGCGCTGAACGGGCCGCCGCTCCCGGTATGCGGCCGATTGTCGCCTTCCGACTCCCGCGCCATGGCTGCGCTCGGCACCACCGGCCCGGTAGGCTTTCCGTGTGATCTTCAAGCGCATCGGAAACGGTCGGCCGTACCCCGACCACGGCCGGGAAAGCACCCGCCAGTGGGCGGACGTCGCACCGCGCCCGGTACGCCTTGACCAGCTGGTGACCACCAAGCAGCAGCTCGACCTGGAAACGCTGCTCGCGGAGGACTCGACCTTCTACGGCGACCTCTTCGCCCACGTCGTGAAGTGGCAGGGCGACCTCTACCTGGAGGACGGGCTGCACCGCGCCGTGCGCGCCGCGCTCCAGCAGCGCCAGGTGCTGCACGCGCGCGTGCTCGAACTGGGCTGACGCCCCGGGAACCGGCCGCGTGCCGGCCGCGTGCCGGTCCGGTCACCGCACCCGGTCACCGCTCCGGGCCGTCGTTCCGGTCACGCCGAGGCCGTCGCCGCGGTCGCCGCCGCGGTCATTCCTGCGGTCATTGC
Organism: Streptomyces sp. CA-181903; assembly: GCF_050937075.1. NCBI lineage: Bacteria > Bacillati > Actinomycetota > Actinomycetes > Kitasatosporales > Streptomycetaceae > Streptomyces > Streptomyces sp. CA-181903. The sequence goes on along the minus strand of NZ_JBNJLY010000001.1, from coordinate 4,013,976 downwards.
CGCGGCCATCGCTCCGGAAGGGCCGTCCCCCTTCCCACCCCTTCGTTCACGGCCACTTCCGGCCGTTATTGGCCCTTTTGGGTTGGGGTCGGCGCAACCGTTGATCATTTAGTAGGCACCGGCCCCCGCCCGCACTACGCTGCGCCCATGAGCATGCTCACCCCTCCTGGCATGGGCGGCAAGTACCGCATCACGGGCCGTCGGTTCCCGCATATGCGCCGGCCGAGGAACCCGCGGAGGGTCGTGCTCGCCGCGGTCGCCGCGGTGGCCGTCCTGGGGCTGGGCGGCTGGGGGACGGTCCAGCTCGTCGACGTCTTCTCGGGCGGGAGCGGCGGCTCCCCGCAGGCGGCCCGGAAGAACGCCGACTGCGTCCGGGACGGGCACGGCGACAAGACGGACGCCAGGGCCGCCGGCCGGCCGGTCCCCCGCGAACTGCCCCGGCCCGGCGACATCACCGTCAACGTCTACAACGCCACCCCGCGCAGCGGCCTGGCCAAGACGACGGCGGACGAGCTGAAGGCGCGCGGCTTCCGCATCGGCAAGGTCGGCAACGCCCCCGCGCCCTACGACAAGAACGTCGAGGGCACGGCGCTGCTGCTGGGCTCGCCCGACGCCGCCGAGGGGGCGATGCGCGTCCTGGAGGAGCAGGTCGGCGAGGCGGCGGTGAAGAGCGACGTCCGCAAGGGCACGGACATCGATCTGATCATCGGCACCGGCTTCAAGGAGCTCAGGCCCGCGCCGGACGCGAGCCGGGCACCGGCCGCGCCCAGGCCGGACCCGTCGTCCCCGGCGCCCTCGAAGAGCGCGGCGAAGTGCTGACCGCGGGCTGACGAAGCGCCGGGCGCCGGCTGGGACGCCGGCATCCGAGACCACGTCGGCATCCGAGACCCCGGCCCGCGCGGCCGGTACGCCGGTGAACCGGCCGAGTGCCCAGCCGGCCGGCCGGTGAACCACTCGGCCGCTCCGCTGGTCAGCCACTCAGCCGCTCGGCCGCTCGGCTGACCGGCTGACCGGCTGGTGAACCGCTCAGCCGGTCAGCCGGCCGTCCCGTACATCCGGTCGCCCGCGTCGCCGAGGCCCGGCACGATGTAGCCGTCCTCGTTGAGACGCTCGTCCACGGAGGCGGTGACGACGGTCACCGGCGTGCCGGCGAGCTCGCGCTCCATGACCTCGACGCCCTCGGGGGCGGCCAGCAGGCAGATGGCGGTGACGTCGTCGGCGCCGCGCCCGATCAGCTCGCGGATGGCCGCGACCAGCGTGCCGCCGGTGGCCAGCATCGGGTCGAGCACGTACACCTGGCGGCCCGAGAGGTCGTCCGGCATCCGCGTCGCGTACGTCTCCGCCTTGAGGGTCTCCTCGTTGCGGATCATGCCCAGGAAGCCGACCTCGGCCGTGGGCAGCAGCCGGACCATGCCGTCGAGCATGCCCAGGCCGGCCCGGAGGATCGGCACCACCAGCGGGCGGGGGTGGGACAGCTTGACGCCCGTGGTCGCGGTGACCGGCGACTCGATGTCGACCTGTTCGGTCCGCACGTCCCGCGTGGCCTCGTAGGCGAGCAGGGTGACCAGCTCGTCGGCGAGCCGCCGGAACGTGGGGGAGTCGGTGCGCTTGTCGCGCAGCGTGGTGAGTTTGTGCGCCACCAGCGGGTGGTCGACGACGTGGATCCGCATGACATCGACATTATCCGAGCTTTCGGACACCGGCTCCCGGCCCCTCGGTGGCATCACACCACCGCTGAGGGGGAAAGTGGGCACGTACGCCCGGCCTGCTCCGCCGGGCGAGACCCTCGGCACGAGGTGGTGCTGCACATGGCCGAGCGTGACGAACGCGGACCAGGAGCCCGTAAAGGGCCCCAAAGCCCGGCGGAACCGGCCGTTTCGGGAAAACGACCCAGGGAGCGTCCCCGGGAGCGCTCCCGGGAACGCCCGCAGGACCCGGACACCCCGCTGGACGACGACGCGGAGCGGAGGCGCCGGCGCGCCCAGTTCCTCCGTGAGCTGAACGAGGCCCGGGAGCTCCGCGACCGGGTGCAGCCGCGCCGCGCGCGGGCGGCGCGAATGCGCCAGCAGATGCGCATGCGGACGTTCAGATGGTGAGCTGAGCGGGCGGCGGCGACCGCCGCCCCGGTGACGGCCGTCACGTCGCCGCCGTTCCCCGCGGCACGCCGCCGCCGTTTCCCGGAAGGCGCTCCGGGACGGCTTCGAACACACCCCGGATGGCCGCCCGGGAGCGCCCCCACGGGACGGCGCCCCCGGAACGTCCCCGGAGAAGTCCCGGGAATCTCTCGGACTACTGCACGACGCAGCGCGGAAGACCTCTCGCAACGGCCGGGTTTCTGCCACGATTCCGAGTGGGCGGGGTGCTGTCCCCGTCCGGCCCGGCACCGCCTATGACCAGTGGGAGAGTCACGGTGTACTTCGCCGCATTGCTCGCGCGCTCCGACGACGGGTGGGAAGCGAGCGACACAGACCTCGACAACGTGGAAACCCTGTCCGACCTCGTCGACCTGGCCCGTGACGCCTCGCTCGACGACGAGACCGTCCTGGTGTTCATCGAGCAGGAGGACGCCTGGTTCGGCATCGTCCGGGTGGACGGCGAGGACGACCCGCGGATCTTCCTCTCCGACAGCCTGCTCGCCAAGCGGAGTTCCTACGGCTCCATGCTCGTCGACGAGCTCGTCGGCCGCGACGACAGCGACGCCGACGACCTCGACACCCTCGACCTCGACGGCACCGAGGACGGCGAGCCGGAGCCCGTCGAGGACGAGGCCGACACTGCGGAAGCCGCCGCGGCGGCGGTGCCGAGCGGCCCGCTGGGCGACCCCCGGCTGCTGGAGGACGCCGGCATCGGCGAACGGCAGCTCCTCGCCCTGAACGGGGACGCCCTCAGCGAGATCGCGGACGCCCTCGGCTGCACCGACGTCCTGGAGGCCGTCCGCTGACGGGCGCGGGGGCGCGGGCCGGCGGGGCTCGCCCACACTGGTGCCATGAACGACGCCGCCCCCGGCCGCCCGCCCGGTCCCGACCCCGTCCGCGATCCCTGGCTCCCCGCGATGCGGGCCGCCCTGGAGGAGGCCGCGCGCGCCCCCGGAACGGGTGACGTCCCGGTCGGGGCCGTCGTCCTGGCCCCGGACGGCACGGTCATCGGCCGCGGCCGGAACGAACGCGAGGCCACCGGCGACCCCACCGGCCACGCGGAGGTGCTCGCCGTCCGCGAGGCCGCCCGCGCGGTCGGCGAGTGGCGCCTGTCGGGCTGCACCCTGGTCGTCACCCTCGAACCGTGCACGATGTGCGCCGGCGCCATCGTCCTCTCCCGGCTCGACCGCGTCGTCTACGGCGCCGCCGACCCGAAGGCGGGCGCGGCGGGCTCCCTCTGGGACGTGGTCCGCGACCGCCGCCTCAACCACCGCCCCGAGGTCATCGCCGGCGTCCTCGCCACCGAGTGCTCCACCCTCCTCACCGACTTCTTCCGCACCCGCTGAGCCCCCTCCACCCCGCTCTCCGAAGAACCGATTTCGGACCACGGCCACTCGTCCGCTAAGCTCTCTCTCGGTAGCGTGTCCGAGCGGCCTAAGGAGCACGCCTCGAAAGCGTGTGAGGGGGCAACTCCTCCGTGGGTTCAAATCCCACCGCTACCGCTTCAAGCCCGAGGGCCCAACGTGATCCATGTGATCGCGTCGGGCCCTCGGCGTTTTCTGTGTGGCGTCATTCCTTCCGGGTGGTGGTGTCCGTGCCGCGGTGGAAGACCGTGCGGGCCCAGAGGTAGCCGGTCAGGGTGAGGGCCAGGCACCAGGCGACCGCGGTGATGCCGCTGGTGCCGATTTCCGTGCCCGTCAGGAGGCCGCGCAGGGTTTCCGTGACGGGAGTGAAGGGCTGGTACTCGGCGAACCAGCGGAGGCCCGTGGGCATGGAGTCCGGGGGGACTACGGCGCTGCCGAGGAAGGGGAGGAACTGGAGGGGCATGGGGATGTTGCTGGCCGACTCCGGGTTCCTGGCCACCAGGCCGATGCCGGCCGCGAGCCAGGTGAGGGCGAAGGTGAGCAGGGTCAGCAGGCCCGCGGCGGCGAGCCACTCGACCGGGCCCGCGTGCGGCCGGAAGCCGACGAGCAGGGCGACGGCGACGACGCAGACGATGCTCAGCATGGTCTGGAGGGCGCTGCCGGCCACATGGCCGGTGAGGAAGGCGGACCGCGAGATCGGCATCGTCCGGAAGCGGTTGACGATCCCCTCGGTCATGTCGACGCAGACCCCGACGGCGGTCACCAGGGCGCCGGAGGTGGCGGCCATGAGGATGATGCCGGGCGCGAGGTAGTCGACGTACTCGCCGCCGGAGGCCGGGCCGTCGATGCCGGCGCCGAGGGTGCCTCCGAAGACGTAGGTGAAGAGGAGCAGCATCAGCACCGGCGTCAGCACGACGGAGGCGGTCAGGGACGGGTAGCGCCGGGCGTGGGTGAGGTTGCGGCGCAGCATCGTCAGGGAGTCGGCGACGGTGTGGGTGAGGGTATGGGTGGGGCCGGTCACCGTACGGGCTCCTTCGGGCGGCCGGTGAGGCTGAGGAAGACGTCGTCGAGGTCGGGGGTGTGCACGGTCAGCGACTCGGCGCGGACCGCCGCGTGGTCCAGGACGTCGAGGACGGCGCGGAGGGTGGGGACGCTGTCGTCGCCGGGGATGCGGAGGGTGAGGTTCTCGTGGTCGGCGGTGCCGGTGGTGAACGCCGTGGTGGCCGCCGCGAGTCCGACGGCGTCGGCGAACCGGAGGCTGATGTGGGCGCCGGGCACCCGGCGCTTCAGTTCTCCGGCGGTGCCCTCGGCGACCAGGCGGCCGCCGTCCAGGACGGCCATGCGGTCGGCGAGCCGGTCGGCCTCTTCCAGGTACTGCGTCGTCAGGAACACCGTGACGCCGTCGTCGTCGACCAGTTCCCGGATGATCTCCCACATGACGCGGCGGCTGCGCGGATCGAGGCCGGTGGTCGGTTCGTCGAGGAAGACGACGCGCGGCGCGCCGACGAGCGTCATGGCCAGGTCGAGTTTGCGCCGCATGCCGCCGGAGAACGTGGCGGCGGTCCTGTCGGCCGCGTCGGTCAGGTCGAAGCGGTCCAGGAGGTCCTCGGTGCGGAGGCGGCCCTCGCGGCGGCCGAGGTGGTGCAGGTCCGCCATGAGCGTCATGTTTTCGCGGGCGGTGAGCAGGTTGTCCACGGCGGAGAACTGGCCCGTGACGCCGATGTGAGTGCGGACCGCGTCGCGCTCGAGGAGCAGGTCGTGGCCCGCGACCCGGGCCTCGCCGGCGTCGGGGGCGATGAGCGTGGAGAGGATGCGCACGGTGGTGGTCTTGCCGGCGCCGTTCGGGCCGAGGAGCGCGAAGACCGTTCCCGCCGGGATGCGCAGGTCGATGCCGTCCAGCACCGGCCGGCCGCCGTAGCTCTTGCGGAGGCCGGTGGCACTGATTGCCGCCGTGCCGGGTGGTACGGGGGATGTCGGTGGTGCGTTCATGACGTTCTGCCCTTCTGTGGGTGAGAGGTCACGAGCGGGCGGACGGTCAGGGGCGGCGGATCTCGATGTCGCCGATGCCGGTGCGGGCGCGGACCTCGACGGTGTGCTCGGCCCCGCCGGGGCCGTCCGACGGGCTGAGCAGGTTGCGGACGCTGCCGAGGCGGGTGTCGACGTCGAGCCAGGCGGCCGTGGCCGGGCCGATGCCGACCTCCAGGTCGCCGGCCGAGGACTGGAGGGTGACCCGGCCGCGGACCACCTCGTCCAGCCGGATGCCGCCGTTGGCGGACCGCGCTTCGACGTCCCCGCGGGCGGCGCCGACGGTGATGGGCCCGTTCGACGAACTGATCCGGAGGTCGCCGCCGACCTCGCCGAGCACCGTCTCGCCGTTGAGGTTCTTGACCGTGGCGGCGCCGCCGATCGATCCGGCGTCGATCGGGCCCGCGCCGACGAGTTCGGCGTCGCCCCGCGCGCGGTCGAGCCGGATGCCGCCGTGGCTCGTCCGCAGCCACGCCGCCGCCGTCTCGCCGGCACGGACGTGCCCGGTCGAGGTCTTCAGCCGGCAGTCGCCGAGGCGGCCCTCGCAGAGGAGGTCGCCGATGAGCGCGGTGGCCCGCACGTCGGAACCGGCCGGCAGCTCGATCCGTACCTCGACCGAGCCGGTCGGGCCGAACAGCGACCGCTGCCGGGGCCCCTTGACCAGCAGCGCGCCGTCCGAGCAGGCGATACGCGTCTGCGCGGCCGCCCGGACGTCCACCTCCTCGCCGGGGTCGGTCGGCAGGACCTCGACGACGGTGTCCCTCCGGTCGCCCGCGACGACACGGAGCAGTCCGATGTCGAACTCGACGGTGGCGCCGACCGGTTCGGGCGTCTCGAAAAAGGGCATGGCTGTGCCGTCCTCATGACTGGGTGGGAGGCGAAACAGGAAAGGACGCCGGTGGCGCCATGGTGGCACCACGCTGATGTCAGGCGCGTGCGGCTCGGCGCCGGGCTAGCGGACCCAGCCCGTGAAGCTCTGGCCCCGGTGCCGCGTGGGGCCCGCCGGGCGGCCGGCGCGCTCGCCGGTCTCCAGCGCGGCGGCGACGGCCCGGACCAGCCAGGCGTTCACCGACAACCCCTCCTGGGCGGCAGCCTCCTCGGCCCGCGCCTTGAGGTGCGCGGGAAGCCGCAGGTTGACTCGGGCGGTGCCGCCCTCGTCGCCGTCGCCCTGCGCGGGGGCCGCCGGCAGGGCGGTGGCGGGCACCGCGGCCTCCGCGTAGGGGCCCTGGGCCGGTGGCGGCGAGACCACGAACTCCGGGTCCAGGCCGCGGAGTCGTACGTCGACCGAGCCCGGCGCCAGGTCGCGGGTGACCTCCTCCATGGCGGTGGAGAGCGCGTTCAGCAAGGTGAGCCGGGCGGCCGACTCCAGTGGCGCGGACAGCCGTTCCGCCAGGGCGCGCGCGTCGTCCCCGCCCGCGCTCGCGGCGACCGCGAGCTCCCGGCGGAGGGTGTCGACGTAGGGAGTGAGGTCCATGGCGTCACTATGGCGCCAGAATGGCGCCACCGCAAGGGAGTTGGCATCACTCGCGCTATCGCGGAGGCTCGTGACATGCCGCGCGGGTGGGCGGAGGCGCCTCTCCGGCCGCCGCCGCGCCACCCTCCGCCCGGCCCGGAAACCGCTACGCCGGGACGCTTCCGTCCCGCGGCCCGCACGCCACCTCGTTCTCGTCGGGGACGGCGGGGGCTCCGGCCGCCGAACACGGCGCCGCGGGCGCGCCCGGAGCGCTTGAAGCGCCCGGAGCGCCCGGAGCGTTTGAAGCGTTTGAAGCGCTTGGACCGCCGGGGGCTTCCGGCGCTCCGGCGCCGGTCGCGACCGGCGCTCCGAGACCGCCCGGCAGGCCCGATGGCGCGTCGGGACCGGCCGGCAAGCCCGGTGCCGCGTCGGGACCGGCAGACTGGCCCGGCGGCGCGTCGAGCCAGTGGAAGGCCGGCTCCAGTCGCACGATGCGGATCACCTTGGACACCCGGGGGCCGCCCCGCACCACCCGCAGCCGGCCGCCGCCGCGGGCCACCCTGTTGCGGGCGCGGAGCAGCAGGCGGAGGCCGCTCGCGTCCAGGAAGGTCACACCGCGCAGGTCGATGACGAGGTCGGCGCGGCGGCGTCCGGCCAGTGCCTCCAGCCGGGGGCCGAGCTCCTGCTCGGCCAGGATGTCGATCTCTCCGGACAGTTCAATGGTGACCGCTCCCCCCGCCACACGCTCCCGCATGGTGAAGGCGAGCTCGTACCCGCCCATGCGAACCTCACCGTTCTCCCTCACTCGGTACCGCAGCACACCGGATCCCGTTCCCACGCGACAGCACCGGGACGGCCGCTCCGGCGAGCCGGTGAGCGCCTCGGGCCGTGTGCCTTTCTGGTGCCCCGGCACCGGGCTCTTCTCACCTCAACTGACCCAGAGTTCATCCGTGTTGGAAATTCCCGCGGTATCACCGGGAGGGTTGTACGGATTCGGGCGGCGGTATCGCCGGAATTGCGCGGGCATGGCCGGAGTGGGACGAAGAGACGGCGGAGGGGCCCGAACGCGGGGAGGAGGGGGAAGGCGGGGGAAGCGGCATCGGGGGGACAAGCCGCTTCCCCCCATGAGGACACGGACCCCGAGTACGGGCCGCAGTCAGGGGGAAGCTCGCGGCCCGGACCCCGCAGAGGGGTTCCATGTCCCAGGCCCGTCGGATTCCTGCCAGATCCGGCGGGCGCTCCCCCATCCTCCGCTCCGGAAAACGGCGGACGGGTGGGCGAAGGACCCCCTTCGCCGGGGCTTAAGTCCTTAAAGGTGGCGTGAACGGTCGCCGTCAGGGGACGGCCGCCCGGCGAAATCCCCGGCGATCCGCACCGGACCGGCTCCTCCGGCTTCGTTCATCTGTGCGGATAGACTCTCGCAAGCGCTACGGGGACTTCGACGAGAAGGAACGAAAGAAAGCGGACGGGGAGGCGCACGGCATGGCGCAGGCCAAGAAGATCACGTTCTGGGTGCTCGCCGTTTTCATCGGCTACACGATCATCCATTCCCCGGCCAGGGCGGCGGAGCTCGTCCAGATAGGCTTCGAGGGGATCTCGGACGCCGCCAAGAGCATCGGCGAGTTCATGACCGAGCTGATCAAGTGAGCCCCCGTCGGCCGGAGCCCCCGGACGCCACGGGCCCTGACGCCACAGGCCTTGGCGTCACAAGCCGTGACGCCACAAGCCTTGGCGTCACAAGCCGTGACGTCACAGACCCTGCCGTCACAAGCTCTGTCGTCACAGACCCCGGCACCGCAGGTCCCGCATCCCCCTTCGTACCCCCCTTCGCACCCCCCGTCGTCCGGAAGGCGGCCGTCCGATGATCCGTCACCTCGTCCTGTTCAAGCTCAACGAGGGCGTCGAGCGCGACGACCCCCGCGTCCGCGCCGGCGTCCAGGCGTTCGAGAAGCTGGGCGGGGAGATCCCCGAGCTCCGCTTCTGGGAGTGCGGCTGGAACGTCTCCGAGCGCCCGATCGCGTACGACTACGCGATCAACTCCGCCGTCGAGGACGCCGACGCCCTCCAGCGCTACCTCGACCACCCGGCCCACCAGGCGGGGGTCGGGCTGTGGCGGGAGTTCGCCACGTGGGTGATCGCCGACTATCCGTTCTGAGCCCCGTTCTCCGCCGGAGCCCCGGCGCGGGCCCCTCGCCACCACGGCGAGGGGCCTTTTTCGCGCGGTCAACACGGCGTTATGCGGTGCTTGCACACAGTGGACATGTCTTGTGATGCTATGACCGCTTTTGACGGATGAGTTGACCTGGAGCTGACCGCGAAGGGGTGGTGTGACCGTGCCGGCCCGTACAGCGTCAGAGGAGACCTCGGCGTCAGAAGAGAACCCCCCGCCACCGCGGGAACCCCGGAGGGAGATCCCGCGAGAGGCCCCTCGGGAGGCCCCGCAGGAGGCGCCGCGGGAACCGCAGACGCGGGAGAGCCGGGGCGCGGACGCCCGGGCGCTGACGCAGGTGCTGTTCAAGAAGTTCGCCACCCTTGAGCCCGGCACGCCGGAGCACGCCCGCGTGCGCGCCGCCCTCATCGAAGCCAACCTCCCCCTCGTGCGGTACGCCGCGGCGCGTTTTCGCAGCCGCAACGAGCCCATGGAGGACGTCGTCCAGGTCGGCACCATCGGCCTCATCAACGCCATCGACCGCTTCGACCCCGACCGAGGGGTGCAGTTCCCGACGTTCGCGATGCCCACCGTCGTCGGCGAGATCAAGCGTTACTTCCGCGACAACGTGCGGACCGTGCACGTACCGCGCCGGCTGCACGAGCTGTGGGTGCAGGTCAACGGCGCCACCGAGGACCTGACCGTGCTGCACGGCCGGTCGCCGACCACCGCCGAGATCGCCGAGCGCCTCAAGATCGGCGAGGACGAGGTGCTCGCCTGCATCGAGGCCGGGCGCTCGTACCACGCCACCTCGCTGGAGGCCGCCCAGGAGGGCGACGGGCTGCCCGGACTGCTGGACCGGATCGGGTACGAGGACCCCGCGCTGGCCGGGGTCGAGCACCGCGACCTGGTGCGTCACCTGCTCGTCCAGCTGCCGGAGCGCGAGCAGCGCATCCTGCTGCTGCGCTACTACAGCAATCTGACGCAGTCGCAGATCAGCGCGGAGTTGGGGGTGTCGCAGATGCACGTGTCGCGGCTGCTCTCACGGAGCTTCGCCCGGCTGAGATCCGCAAACCGTATCGATGCTTAACCCTTGTGGGTGACACCCTCTCCGGACTCCCCGGCAGATATGTCGACTTGACGCTACAGCGCGTTGCCGACATGTGACATTCTGCTGGAACTGCGTTTGCCACAGCGCAGCCTCCGGTATTCAGGGTGGGGGCTGCATCCTCGGCCGAATCCGCGGCCGGGGCTGTGCTGTGATCCGTCCGCGACCTCAAGGGGGTGGCATGTCCGTAGACCTGGGCAGCGCGAAGGTGCTCACCAACGACGCACCGCACGCCGTGCTCGACGACTGCGAAGCCATCGACACCCGCACCCTCTCCCGCTCCCTGTTCCTGCGGCTGGCGGCCCTGGACCGGGACAGCGCCGAGCGTACGTACGTCCGTGACACCCTCATCGAGCTCAACCTCCCCCTCGTGCGCTACGCGGCGGCGCGGTTCCGGAGCCGCAACGAGCCGATGGAGGACATCGTCCAGGTCGGCACCATCGGACTGATCAAGGCCATCGACCGGTTCGACTGCGAACGCGGGGTGGAGTTCCCGACGTTCGCGATGCCCACGGTCGTCGGCGAGATCAAACGCTTCTTCCGGGACACCAGCTGGTCGGTGCGGGTGCCACGGCGCCTGCAGGAGCTGCGGCTCGCCCTGACCAAGGCCAGCGACGAGCTCGCGCAGAAGCTGGACCGCTCCCCGACGGTGCCCGAACTGGCCCTGTGCCTGGGCGTCTCCGAGGAGGACGTGGTCGACGGGCTCGCGGTGGGCAACGCCTACACGGCCAGCTCGCTGGACTCGCCCTCACCGGAGGACGACGGCGGCGAGGGCTCGCTCGCCGACCGGCTGGGTTACGAGGACACGGCGCTGGAGGGCGTCGAGTACCGGGAGTCGCTGAAGCCGCTGCTGGCCAAGCTGCCCCCGCGCGAGCGCCAGATCATCATGCTCCGCTTCTTCGCCAACATGACGCAGTCGCAGATCGGCGAGGAGGTCGGCATCTCCCAGATGCACGTCTCCCGGCTGCTCACCCGGACGCTCTCCCAGCTGCGCGAGGGCCTCATCTCCGACTGAGCCGCCTCGTCCACCCTTCGCAGGCAGGACGGACCACCACCGGTCGACCGACCCCCGGTACGGCAGCGGCGGGCCGCGGCACGCAGGTCGCGGCGGGGGCCGCCGGGCCGTCCGGCTGGTACGCGGCGCCTCCGGCGCCGGCACGCCCGGCCCGCCGCCCCACCCATGGACGGCCGCGGGGCCGGCGCCTCATCCCGCCCGGCGGACACCCCGCCCCCGGGGAGGCACCCGTCGCGTGCGCACACCTCCGCAGCGAGCCGGAAGAGCCCCCGGGCGAACCGGAAGGGCCGCGCCATCGCCTCGCGCCGCCGCCTTGCGCCCGCTGCCCAGCGTCCCTGCCGCGCGCCCCAGCCTCAGCCGAGCGCGAGCCAGGCCACCGCCGCCACGACCGCCAGCGCCGCCACGACGCCCACGATCAGCCCCACCCGGGGGCCGGACGAGGACGAGCGCCCATGGCTCGCCGGAGCGGCCGCACGCGGCCCGGGAGCGCCCTCGTCGACGAAGGCGCGGAACATCTGAGTGCTGCCCGCCGGGTCGTAATTGCCCTCGGGACGCTGCTGATGCGGCTGCTGATGGGGGTTGGCCATGGACCAGGACCCTAGCGAAGACGGACCGGCCCCCGCGCGCGGGGCACCGCTCCCGCGCCCTCGGCCGACCCGCACCCCCGCGGCCCCCGCCACGCGCCCCCACCGCCCCCGCCCACCAAGGCGCCGCGCTCCGTCACGCGCTCTTCACTCATCGTTTTATCGTTGAACTTGACCCCTCCTTTACCGCTTTTCGTTTGCCTTCAGCAACCAACAACCTCTATGGTTGCCCTAAGCAACTTAAAACGGGAGGATCCGTTGGCCGCGCACGAGCAGTACCAGGAGCTCGCCCAGCAGCTCAGCGCCATCGGCGTCATCAAGCGCGGCCTCGCCCGGGTCCTTCCCCCCGACTGCCCGCCCACCTCGGTCATCGTGCTCACCCTGCTCAAGCGGTACGGCGAGATGCGGATGAGCAAGCTCGCGGAGCTGCTGGTCGTCGACATGTCGGTGACCAGCCGCCACGTGGCGTACGCCGCGGAACGGGGCTGGCTCGACCGGCAGCCGGACCGGCTGGACAAGCGCTCCCGGCTGCTGCGCCTCACCCCCAGCGGCGAGGCGCTGCTGGACGACGTCAGCGCCCGCTACACCGAGGCCCTGGCGCACTGCCTGGGTGACTGGAGCGACGCGGAGATCACCCAGATCGTCGGCCTGCTCGGCCGGCTCCGGGAGAGCTTCGGCGAGTGCCACCGGCCCGTCGCCCCCGGCGGGGCCTCCCCGGCGCACGACCTCGCGGCCTGCCCGTCGGCCCGTACACCCCACTGACCGCCCGACAGCATCACGAAAAGGAAGTCCATGGCCAAGACCACACCGCCAGGTGTGCGGGACAGCCACACCGATCACGCACCGTCCGACGCGCCCGGCATCGACATGACGCACAGCCAGATCATGCGCGCGCTGTCCGGCCTGCTGCTCGGCATGTTCGTGGCGATCCTGTCGTCGACGATCGTCTCCAACGCGCTGCCGAAGATCATGCACGATCTGCACGGCAGCCAGTCCGCCTACACCTGGACCGTCACCGCCGCACTGCTCGCGATGACCGCGTCGACGCCGCTGTGGGGCAAGCTCTCCGACCTCTTCAGCAAGAAGCTGCTGGTCCAGGTCGCGCTGGTGGTCTACGTCGCCGGTTCCGTGGTGGCCGGTCTGTCGCAGAACACGAGCATGCTCATCGGCTGCCGTGTCGTGCAGGGCATCGGCGTCGGCGGTCTGTCGGCCCTCGCCCAGATCGTCATGGCCGCGATGATCTCGCCGCGTGAGCGCGGCCGGTACAGCGGTTACCTGGGCGCCACGTTCGCCGTCGCCACCGTCGGCGGTCCGCTGCTCGGCGGCGTGATCACCGACACCAGCTGGCTCGGCTGGCGCTGGTGCTTCTACGTCGGTGTGCCGTTCGCGGTCCTCGCCCTGATCGTGCTCCAGCGCACCCTGCACCTCCCGGTCGTCAAGCGGCAGGTGAAGGTGGACTGGCTCGGCGCGTTCTTCATATCCGCCGCCGCCACGCTGCTGCTGGTCTGGGTGACCCTGGCCGGCAAGAACTACGACTGGCTGTCCTGGCAGACCGCCGTCATGATCGGCGGATCCGTCCTGCTGGGCGCGATCTTCATCCTGGTCGAGTCCAAGGCCGCGGAGCCGATCATCCCGCTGCGGCTGTTCCGCAACAAGACGATCGCCCTCGCCTCGGCGGCGAGCCTCTTCGTCGGTGTGGCGATGTTCGCCGGCACCGTCTTCCTCTCGCAGTACTTCCAGCTGGCCCGCGGCGAGACGCCGACCATGTCCGGCGTCATGACCATCCCGCTGATCGCCGGTCTCTTCATCTCCTCGACCGTCTCCGGTCAGGTCATCACCAAGACCGGTCGCTGGAAGGCATGGCTGGTCTCCGGTGGCGTCCTGCTCACCGCCGGTCTGGGCCTGCTGGGCAGCATCCGGTACGACACCCCGTACTGGCAGCTCGCCTGCTACATGGCGCTCATGGGCCTCGGCATGGGCATGATGATGCAGAACCTGGTGCTCGCCTCGCAGAACCAGGTCGCCCCCAAGGACCTCGGCGCCGCCAGCTCGGTCGTCACGTTCTTCCGCTCCCTCGGTGGTGCGGTCGGCGTCTCGGCGCTGGGCGCGGTCATGGCCAACCGGGTCACGGACTACGTCAAGGACGGTCTGACGCCCTCGGCCCGAAGGGCGCGGCCATCGCCAAGCAGGGCGGGGGCGGCGGCGGTATCCCCGACGTCAAGCACCTACCCGAGCCGCTGCGTTCGATCATGGAGAGCGCCTACGGGCACGGCGTCGGCGACGTCTTCAGCTACGCCGCCCCGACCGCGCTGATCGCCTTCCTGCTGACCCTGTTCATCAAGGAAGTGGCCCTCAAGGGCCGGCCCGGCGCGCCGGCGGACACCTCCGCCCCGGCGAAGGACGCCGAGCCCGCGAACGCGGCCTGAGGCCCCGCGCCTCACAGACTCCGGCCGGGCGTCCACGAGCGGAGACGACCGGCCGGCGGCCCGGGGCCGAACGGCATGAGATGACCCCGGGCGAACGGCCCCGGAAGCGGTGCGCACACAAGGCAGGGGACGGCCTGCGCACGGCTTCCGGGGCCGAGTGCTTTCCCGCTCGCCGATGGTGAAGGCCCCCGTCCGCGAAGGAATCTCCTTCGCGGACGGGGGCCTTCCATGTCTCCGGAATGCATGTCTCCGGGACGCACGCGCGGGGCCTTCGGCGTCTCAGGGACGCGGGGAAGGGGCCTTCACCGTCTCCGGAACGTTACGGCGTCTCGTCCCGCACCCGGGCCCGCATCACCTCGATGCCCGCGATCACCGTGTCCAGCCCGACGGCGAAATCGCGCTCCCACATGTCGTCGAGCGACCCGTCGCGCACCCTGCGCGCCATCTCCACGCTCTCCTGGTACCGGTCCACGAAGTCCGCCCGCTCGGTCACCGTGTCCGTGATCTCCTTGAAGTACTGGTCCTGCTCGACGCCCGCTTCCCGGCAGCGCTCCGCGTAGAGCGTCTGGACGGTGGCGTAGCCGTAGACGAACTGGAACAGCGCGCCCAGCGAACCCGCGATCCGGCTCGGCTCGACCCCGCTGCGCCGGAGCACCCGGAGGGTGACGTCGGAGAACCGCATCGCCTTGGGGCCGATGTTGAGGTACTGGCCGACGAGCCGGGCCACCCACGGGTGCCGAGTGAGCACCCCGCGGTACTCGTGTGCGAGGTGCCGGAGCTGGTCGCGCCAGTCGGCGTCCGCGGCGTCCGGGTCGGGGAGCGCGATCTCGCCGCTCGCCTCGTCCATGGCCAGTTCGAGGAGGTCGTCCTTGTTGTCGACGTACCAGTAGACCGACATGGCGGTCACTCCCAGCTCCGCGGCCAGGCGGCGCATGGAGAACTTGGCCAGCCCCTCGGCGTCGAGCAGCCGGACGGCGGTGGCGATGATCCGCTCGCGGTCCAGCGAGCCCGGCTGCTCCCGGGACCGGTCCGCGGACGCCCTGCGCCGCGGCGAGGGTTTCTCCTCGGCCAGCCAGATGCTGGTCCTCGGGTACCCCGCGCGATTGCCGCCGGTCATGCGTTCCCTTTCCACCGCTTCGCTGCCCTGTCCCTGATGCTAGGCCCTGCCGACCACGCCGTTCTCAAACGCCCGGCCCCGCCGGGGCGGCAGCGGCGTCGGTCCGCTCGGCCCTGCGCAGCAGGAAGGCCGCCACGATGCCGCCCGCCAGCACGGCCGCCGCGCCGACCAGCTGGCCCGCCTGCACACCGGACCCGAACGCGTCCTGCACCTCGGAGCGCTGCGCGGCCGTCCGGGCCTTGCCCAGGGCCTCCGGCAGCGAACCGGCCCCGGCGGCGACGGCCGGGAGCAGCGCGGCGAAACGGGAGTTGAGCACCGCGCCGAGGACGGCGACGCCGAGCCCGTTGCCGAACTCCTGGAGCGTGCCGTTGACCCCGGCGCCGACCCCGGCCTTCTCCGGCGGGATGGCCGACATGATCGCGGTGGCCATGGCCGGCGAGGCCAGTGCGATGCCGGTGCCCATCAGGACCAGGCCGGCGAACATCCCGCCGTACCCGTGCGCTCCGGTCCAGGCGATCACGGCCAGGCCGGCGGCCAGCAGCGTCATGCCGCCGGCGATGGTGAACGGACCGCCGAGCTTCGCCATCAGCCGGGCGCCGACACCGGTGAGGTTGAGGACGACGATCATCAGGGCCAGCGGCGTCATCCGCAGCCCGGTCTCCAGCGGCCCGTAGTGCAGCACCAGTTGGAGGTGCGAGGTGAGCAGGAAGAACGATCCGCCCATGCCGAGCGCCACCAGGATCCCGCCCATGACGGCCGCGACGAAGCGGCGGTTGCGGAAGAAGTGCATGTCGAGCATGGGGTACGGGATGCGCAGCTCCCACAGCACGAACGCGGCCATGATCAGGAGGCCGGCGCCGCCGGAGAGCAGCACCCGGCCGGACGTCCAGCCGTGCTCCGGACCGGAGATGATCGCGAAGACGATGCCGGTCATGCCGAGGGTGGAGAGCAGGGCGCCGAGGAGGTCGGGGCGGTCGCCGGCCGGGTTCTTCGACTCGGGCACCAGCTTGAGGACGGCGACCAGGCCGACGACCGCCACCGGGATGTTGACCAGGAAGATCGAGCCCCACCAGAAGTGGTCGAGCAGGGTGCCGCCGATCAGCGGCCCGCAGGCGAAGCCCAGCGAACTCACCGCGCCCCAGATGCCGATCGCCTTGGTGCGCTCCTCGTCGTCGAAGACCTGGACGACGACGGCGAGCGTGGTGGTCATCAGCAGCGCGCCGCCGACGCCCATGCCGGCCCGCGCGGCGATCAACTGGCCCGTGGTCTCCGACAGTCCGGCGCCGAGCGAGCCGAGGCCGAACAGCGCGAGCCCGATGGCCAGCATCTTCTTCCGGCCGTAGCGGTCGGCGAGGTTGCCGGCGGTGAGCAGCAGACCGGACTGCACCAGCGAGTACGCGTTGAGCATCCACTGGATGTCGGCGGTCGCGGCGCCCATCTCCGTGGTGAGCGACGGGATCGCCACATTGAGAACGGTGTTGTCGAGCAGCACGGTGAGCTGCGCGAGGCATATGACACCCAGGATCACCCAGCGGGTGGGGTTACGGGCGGGGTGAGGTGCTTCCGAAAGGGGTGACGAGAGAGGGGTGGACGCCGCCATGGCGGGCTCCTTGCAGGGCAGGCCGACGTGATCGGTCTACACCGTACAAGCAGAGATCTACGGTGTACAGGTA
Organism: Streptomyces sp. CA-181903; assembly: GCF_050937075.1. NCBI lineage: Bacteria > Bacillati > Actinomycetota > Actinomycetes > Kitasatosporales > Streptomycetaceae > Streptomyces > Streptomyces sp. CA-181903. The sequence goes on along the minus strand of NZ_JBNJLY010000001.1, from coordinate 3,996,927 downwards.
ATTCGTCGTACGCCGTAGAAGAAGTGTCGTCCGGGGGTATGTGCGGTGTGTGTGGGGGTGTGGCTTGCGGTGTGTGGCGTGGCGCGCGGGGTGCTGCGGGGGTGTGGGGGTGTGGGGGTGCCACGTACGACGTGTGGCGCACGGTGTGCGTCAGGGCGCCGGCTTCAGGACGTAGCCCATGCCGCGCCGGGTGTGGATCATCGGCGGCCGGCCGGCGTCGATCTTCTTGCGCAGATAGGAGATATAGAGCTCGACCACATTGCCCCGGTCGCCCCGGCCGAAGGAGTGCGCCCACACGCGGTCCAGCAGCAGCGTCTTGCTGAGCACCCGGCCGGGCTCCCGCATGAGCTGGCGCAGCAGCGCGTACTCCGTCGCCGTCAGCGGGATCGCCGTACCGCCGCGGATCGCCTCACGGTTCGTCTCGTCCAGGACCAGATCGCCTACGGCCAGGTAGGGCCGGGCACTTGGGGCTCCGAGAGCGGGGCGGGGGCGCGCTTCCGTCGATGCGATGGTCATGCTCATGAGAGTGCGCCGGGCCCCTGAGAACCGCCTTTCCGCCATCTGGGAAACGTCTGAGAATCCGGGCGAGGGGAGGGAGAGGAGTGGCGACCGCGGTCATCCGGCGGCCGGAGCTCCGCCGCCGTGGTCGTGGTCGTCCGGGGCCGGGACGCCGAGGAGCCGCGCCGCGTTGTCGTGGCACACTCCGCGCAGCCAGTCGTCGTCCTGCCCCAGCCGGGTGAGGGCGGTCAGGGCGTGCCCGTACCCGTAGGGGATGTTGGGGAAGTCGCTGCCGAACAGGATCCGGTCCCCCAGCGCCGCCAGCCGCGGGCGCTCCGCGACGGGGAACGGCGCCACGTCCTCGATGAAGTCGGTGAACGCCATGGTCGTGTCGAGGTGCACCCCCGGGTACCGCTCGGCCAGGTCGAGGAAGGCGCCGTACTCGGGGACGCCCATGTGGGCCACGACCAGCCGGAGTCGCGGATGCCGGGCCAGCACCCGCCCGATGGGCTCCGGGCCGGTGAACGGCCCCGGCACCGGACCGGAACCGCAATGCGTCACCACCGGCACACCCGCCTCGGCCAGCAGCCCCCACACGCCGTCCAGCAGGGGGTCGCACGGGTCGTAGGCGCCCACTTGAAGGTGCGCCTTGAAGATCCGGGCGCCGGCGTCGAGCGCCGTCCGGACCGACCGGACGGCTCCCGGCTCGGGGAAGAAGGTGGCGGTGTGCAGGCAGTCCGGCGTACGGGCGGCGAAGTCGGCCGCCCAGGTGTTGAGCCAGTCGGCCATGCCCGGCTTGTGCGGGTAGATCATCGACGTGAAGGCGCGCACCCCGAAGGCGCGCAGGGTGCGCACCCGGTCGTCCTCGGCGTCCCGGTAGGTGATCGGCCACGGGCGGCCGATCCGCTCGCCGGCCGCGTCGAAGTAGGACCAGACCTTGGTGAGGACGCGCTCGGGCATGAAGTGGGTGTGCACGTCGATGAGGCCCGGGAGGGCGAGGGCGCGCCAGAAGCGGATGATCTCGTCGTCGTCTCGCACGGAGCTCCCCTTCGGCGCGTCCGGGTCAGGGTCTGGATCCGGGTCCGGGAACGCCGAAGGCCCGGTACATGAGTACCGGGCCTTCGGATCGAGTAGCGGGGACAGGATTTGAACCTGCGACCTCTGGGTTATGAGCCCAGCGAGCTACCGAGCTGCTCCACCCCGCGACGGTCGGGAGACCGGGTCCAACACTCTGGTACCGGCCTCTCGGCTGTGCGCTCGGCAGGATTCGAACCTGCAACCTCTTGATCCGTAGTCAAGTGCTCTATCCGTTAAGCTACGAGCGCTTGGCTTCCCGGCGGACTTTCTTGCCGGTCGGCGTTGCGGGAACAACATTACATGAACTGCGCCGTGAGGCGAAATCCATTGCCATCACCCCGCCTGACCTGCGGAAACCCGGTCCGGGGCCTCCCAGCGACCCCATCGGCGACAGCCGCGGAAACCGCTCCGGGAACACGGAAAAGCCCCGGCCGTCGGATCGACGGCCGGGGCTCCCGGCTGCGGAGGCGGAGGGATTTGAACCCTCGATGGGCTTTAAGACCCAAACCGCATTAGCAGTGCGGCGCCATAGACCGGACTAGGCGACGCCTCCAGCACATCCGCGCGTGCGCGGATGTTGCGTGCAGATGATGACACAGCCCTGGGGCTCGCCACCAATCGCACTCTACGGTACCGGGCCCGACGGCCGCCGGGCAAAGCGGTTTCGGACGCGCAACGCACGGCGCATCCGGGCGTTAGAGGGGTGAGGATGCGGCCGGTCCGCCGGTCCGCACCACCCCGCGACCCACGGAGTCCCCGCATGCCGCTCCACCGTCCCCGTCCCTCCGGCCGTCCCGTCCTGGCAGCCGCCGCGCTCGTCCCGCTGCTGCTCCCGCTGATCGGCGCCTCGCCGGCCGCCGCCCGCCCGCTGCCGATCCCGCCGGGGCCCGGGGCGGTGCCGGCCACGGGGGCGGCACTGCCGGGCCCGGGTTCCGGATCCGGTTCCGAGTCCGGTTCCGGGTCCGGGTCCGGGTCCGGGTCCGGGCCGGCGCAGGGGAACACGCCGTGGGACCACCTCACGGTCGTGATCATCGACAGCGGACGGAGCGACGGCCGGTACGAGCTGCACTGCCACCCGACGTTCGGCACCGTCCCCGATCCACAGGGCGCGTGCGACCAGCTCGACGGGCAGACGCGCTGGGACCGTGACCTTTTCGCGCCGGTGCCGGCGGACGCGCAGTGCACGATGGTCTACGGCGGTCCGGAGCGGGCGCATGTGAGCGGGACGTGGGCCGGGCGGCCGGTCGACACGGACTTCAACAGGGTGAACGGGTGCGAGATGGCGCGCTGGAACCGGTTCTCCCGCCTCCTGGGCGAGCCCGCGCACCCGTCCGAGGGCTGACCCCTTCTACGTCTTCTACATCCGTGGCTGTCCCGTCCGAGGGCCGACCCTTCCGAGGACCGAATTCCCCCGCCCGAAAGCTGATCCGTCTCTTCCCAGGGCAGCTCTCCCCCGCCCGAGAGCCGCCCCTGCCTCCCCCTCCACATCGGCCCGCCTCTTTCCCGCTGCCGACCCCTTCCGACCGCCAACGACCGTTGACGACCGCTTCCGTCGTCACCGCCCGTGGCTCCGCCCTCCACCGGCCTCCGACCTCGGCCCCGCTGCGGAACCATTCGCTCCGCCCAACCCCGGGCCGACACACCGCCCTTCCCGGGCGCCGCACGGCAGGGGCGCCGCGCCCCTCGACCGCCGTCGCGCCGGACTCCACAGCCCGTAGACTTCCCCCAGCAACACGCCGCAGGGGCGGCGGAACTCTCCCAGCCGTAGCTGGGGGTGCCCCCCGTCCCTCGGGTCGCACCGTGCGGTAACAGGGAGGAAGCGTCGCAGTGAGCAGCAGGCCATCCCGAGGCGCTGCTCGCCTCGCAGCCATACTCGACGCCCTGCCCGACGCGCTGTTGCTCGTCAACTGCAACGGCACGGTCGTCAACGCCAATCACATCGCGCTGGAGACGTTCGAGGTCCCCGGCACCGGGCTCGTCGGACGCGGTCTGCTCGACCTGCTGCCGGCGTTCGACTCGCGCCGCATCCCCGGCTCGATGCGCCTGCCCGAGGACCGGACGAACGGCGGGCGCACCAAGCCGACGCGCATGATCGCGCGGCGGACGGACGGCACCCAGTTCCCCGTCGAGGTCACCAGCGCCAACCTCCCCGACAGCCGCACCCCGTATGCCGAACAGGGCCCGTACACCGGCGACGAGCTGCTGATGCTCGTCGTCCGCGACCTGACCGGCACGCTCGACACCGAGGCCGAACTCGCCCGTCAGCAGCGCCAGACGGAGATGATCCTGCGCGCGGCGGCCGAGGGCGTGGTCGGCGTGGACACGGCGGGCAAGGTCGTCCTCGTCAACCCCTCCGCCGCGCAGATCCTCGGCTACCGCGCCAGCGACCTGGGCGGACGTGAACTGCACCCGTTGATCCACCACTCGCGCGCGGACGGCTCGCCGTTCCCGTTCGAGGACTCGCCGATCGCCGACACGCTGCGTTCCGGTCGCAAACACCGGGTGCGGGGGCAGGTGCTGTGGGCCAAGGACGGGCGCGCGGTGCCCGTCGATCTGACGACGGCGCCGGTGCGCGACGGCGACCAGCTGGTCGGCGCGGTGATGACGTTCACCGACCGCCGCCCGTACGACGCGCTGGCCGCGCGGCACGCCCAGTTGGTGGCTGTGCTCGATGGCTCGCTGCACGGGCCGCTGGAGCGGCTGCGCGGCGAGCTGGGCACGCTGGCCGCCGACCCGGCCGGGCAGTTGTGGCCCGAGGCCAACCAGATCCTGCACCACCTCGCCGCCGGTTACGGACGCATGGCGCGGCTCGTCGAAAGCGTGCTCGCCTACCAGCGGCTGGAGGCGGGCGAGGGGCGGCTGGAGCGGGTGGCGACCGCCCTGGACGAGGTCGTCGCCGCCGGTGTCGAGGGGGCCGTCGAGCTGATCGGTCCCGGCCGTGCGCAGTTCGCGGTGCACGCGCCGGCCATAGAGGCCGAGATCGACGCGGAGTGGTTCGCCCGGGCGCTCACCCACCTGATCGCCGACGTCGCGGGCGTGGACGCGACGGGCGAGGCCGCCGCCGGCGCGGCGCCGTCCGGCGACTCGACGATCGTCGTCGCGGCCGCGAAGCGGGACACGGCCGTCCGGATCGAGGTGCGCGGCCCGCACCCCGGCGGCGACCCGGTCCACGGACCGATCGTGCGCGGCATCGTCCAGCGCCACGGTGGCGTCCTCCAGACCCACGACGTGCCGGGCAACGGGGGCGGGAAGGCGTACGTGCTGGAGGTGCCGGTCTCGGCGGAGGCCGGGCCCGTCAACCCGTCCGACCGGCCCGACTCGCCGCCCAGCATCGGCAGCGGGACGACGATCATGCCGATGCCGGGGCAGCGGTCGGGAGAGACGGCGGCGGCCCGGGGACGGTTGGGGCGAATGGGGGCGCTGGAAGCTCTGCTGCGTCCGGTGCCGTGGCGGGAGTTGGTGGGGCTGAGGGAGCGGCGGGCTCTGCGGGTTCTGGTGTTCCTGGGAGTTCCGGGGGTTCTGCGGCTTCCGGTGGTGTAGGCGGGGCTGGGACGGCTCGGGGTCCGGGGGCTCCGGAGGCGCGGCGGGGCCGGTGGGGATGGCGGGGCCTACGGGGTCGGCTGGATCGGTGGGTTCCGCTGGAGTGGCGGGTTCCGCTGGAGTGGCGGTTCCTGCTGCGGGTGCCGGTGGCGCCGCGAGCGCTGGGAATGCCGGTGACGCCGGGAGGGCCGGAGGTGCGGCTTCCGGCGGTCCGGCTGCTCCGCATGCGCCGAACTCCGCAGCGCGGCCGATCGCCACGCCCCAGCAGAACCAGCAGGCGCAGCCCGGCCCTTCGGCTCCTCGGCCGCACGCTTCCCCTTCGCCTCTTTCGCCCGATCCGTCTCATCCGGTCGCCGTGGCTCATCCGGCGTACCCGGTTCCGCAGGCGCGGCGAGGAAGTTCGCCTTCCGGGCACGCCCCTGCCTCAGGTGCCTCTGGTGTCCCCGCACAACCCGGCGTTCCCAACGCCGCGGTACCCCTCGAGGGAGCGGAGGGCGCGGCGCCGCACCCCGGTCCCGTACCCGGCGCGCCCGTGCCCGCCCAGCCGACCGGGCGTCGGCGCGGTCCGGCCCGTCCCGACGAGGAGGAGGCGGCCGGCGCCGAGCGGGTCCGGGCCAATCGGCACGGCCGCGGCGCCGACCAGGCTCCCGCACCGGGTGCCGGGCTCGTGCCGCCGCAGGTGGCCGCGCCCGCGCAACCGACCGGACGCCGTGCCCGGCGCGAGGCCGCCGCGGCCGAACCGGCGGAGGCGACGGGCGCGGACGCCCGGCGCACGCCGTTCGCGCTGCCGCCCGCCGAGGCGGACCGCAGGCCCGACTCGGCCGCCGAGGCCGTCGCCGTGCCCACCGGGCGCCGCGCCCGGCGCGCTCTCGCCGAGGCGCCCGAGCGGCCGATCCCCGGCCAGGCCGATGCCGAACCCGACGTTCCGCGTACCGCGTTCGCGCTGCCGCCGGCCGAAGCCGACCGCAAGCCGGCGCCCGGCGCGGGTGCCGAACCCGTCCCTGAGCGGCCGGTGCCGGCGCAGGGCGGACCGCTTGACGGCGGAGCCGTGGAAGGTGGACCGATTGGCCCAGCGGCGGTCGGGCATGGCAATCCCGGTCACGGGGGCCTCGATCACGGGGGTTCCGAGCAGGGAGGTCCCGGGCACGGTGGAGCTGGTCGGGGCGGTCCCGTGCGCGGCAATGCGGTCGACGGTGCCGGTGATGGCGTAGGCGGCGGTGGCGAGGCCGGAGCTCCGGGCGGTTCCGGTGGTCCTGGTGGTCCCGGTCTTCCTGGTGGTTCCGGTGGTCTCGGTGGTCCTGTGCCGATGCCCGCCGGGCAGTCCGGTGCCCCCGGTGCGCCCGTCGCCGCACGCCCTGTGGACGCCGCCGGGCCGATGGGGCCCGCCCGGCCCGTCGGGCCCGCCGCTCCGCCCGCCGCGTCGGGGCACTCCGGCCCGGCTGAGCCCGGTCAGGTCGGTTTGAGTCCGGTCGGCGGGGGTCAGGCCGGTGCCGGGCACGCAGGTGCGGGACATGCCGCTGCCGGTCCGGCCGACCCAGCCGGCCATGTCGGCCATGTCGGTCACCCCGGGCACCCCGCCCATGTCGGTCACGCCGATCGCGTCGAAGGCCCTGAGCGTGCCGGTGCCGCCGATGCCGGGCGTCCCGAAGTGGGCCGGGCGCCCATGTCCGTCGGCCCCGCGGGCCCCGACAGCCCCGTCGGTCCGGCCGGGCAGCAGCCCGGTTCGTCGGCGCAGGCGCCCGCGCCCGCGCCGTCCGCGCCCGGGATCGCCGGTCCCGCCGCGCCGGCCGGGCAGGAGGCTCCCAACGTCGGTACGGAATTCGACGGTTCGGCCGAAGCTCCGCCCACCGGGCGCCGGCGTGCGCGCCGGGCGCTCGCCGAGGAGCCGGGCGCGTCGGTGCTGCCGGGCTCCGGTGACGTCGCCCGTGCCATCAGCGTGCGCACGCTCGGGCAGGGCGCGCCCTACGCCCAGCAGGGCGGGGAGACTCCGCCCGGCGGCACCCCTAGCGCGTCGGGAGCCGGTTCCGGGCGGCGGCGCAAACTGGGCAATCCGGCTGACAACGCCGGTGAACGGGAGGCGCAGGCCCGGGCCCAGGCGCCCGTCGCCACGCCGCGCCCCGGCCCGACGGGCGGTCCGCTCGGCTCCGGACCTCTCGGCTCCGGCCCGATCGGTTCCGGTCCGATCGGTTCCGGTCCGATCGGTTCCGGTTCCGTCGGCCCTGCCCCCGCCCACCCCGGCGGCCCCGGCAGCCCCATTCACCCCGGCCCGAACGGCCCGCGCCCGTCGGCCGCCGCGCCGGAAGGCCGCGCCTTTGCCATAGGCGCGCCGGACGAGGGCGCCGAGGGCCCGGAGCCGCTGGACGGTCCCAACGGTGCCGTCGAGATCAACCCCGGTGAGCCCGTTCCGCCGCCCGTGGACGACGAGTTGCCGCCCGAGCCGCTCGACAACCCGCGCCGTCTCCTCGTCTGGCCGGCCCCGGACACGTCCACCCGGCAGGCCCTGACCGAGCGCGGCTACCGGCCGGTGATCGTGCACTCGCGTGAGGAGGTGGACGCGCAGATGGCGGCCTATCCGGCCGCGCTGTTCGTCGATCCGCTCACCGGGCCGATCACCCGTACCGCCCTCCAGGCGCTGCGTCAGGCGGCGGTGGCCGCCGGCGTTCCCGTCCTGGTCACGGCCGGTCTCGGGCAGGCCACGCGGGAGGCGGCGTACGGTGCCGACCCGGCCGTCCTGCTCAAGGCGCTGGCGCCGCGCGACAGCGAGATGCACCCGGCCCGCGTGCTGCTCGTCGAGGAGCACGAGCCGATCGCCAACGCGCTCACCGCGACGCTGGAGCGGCGCGGCGTCCAGGTGGCCTGTGCCGCCACGGACGCGGAGGCCGTGGCGCTGGCCGGGCAGATCCGCCCCAACCTGGTGGTGATGGACCTGATGCAGGTGCGGCGCCGCCGGGCCGGGATCCTGGACTGGCTGCGGGCACAGGGGCTCCTGAGCCGGACCCCCCTGGTCGTCTACACCTCGGCCGGCATCGACCCGGCGCAGCTTCCCCGGCTGGCCTCCGGCGAGACGGTCCTGTTCCTCGCCGAGCGTTCCACCAGCGCCGAGGTGCAGAGCCGGATCGTCGACCTCCTGACGAAGATCGGCACCAGCCCGGGGTGAGGGGCCGCCTCAGCGCACGAGCCGGCGCGCGGCGGTCCGTACCGAGGTGCGGAGCCGGGCGCGGTCCTCGTCCGTGTCGCCGGTCAGGACGCGGCGCATCTGCGGCTGGACCGTGGACCAGGAGACCATGGCGATCAGCATGAACAGCAGGTCGGCGGGCGGGATCTCGGAGCTGATCACGCCCTTGCGCTGGGCCTCGGCGAAGACGGCGACCTTGCGGTCGTAGTGCCGTTTGCGCTCGTCCTCGTGCGGGAAGGTGTCGGTGCCGTACTCCAGGCCCTCCCAGTAGATGAGGCGGATGAGCTCGGGGTGGGCGGCGTGGTAGTCCATGAGGCGGTCGATCCAGGTGTCGACCTCCTCGGCGTCCACCGGGACTTCGGCGGCGAGTTGGGTCAGCCGGGCCTCCAGGACCTGTGAGAACAGCTCCGCCTTGTTGCCGAAATAGGCGTAGATGAGCTGTTTGTTGGCCTTGGCCTCGCGGGCGATGCGGTCCACCCGGGCGCCGGCGATGCCGTACGCGGCGAACTCGGCGGTGGCCGCCTCGAAGATACGGGCCTTGGTGGCCTCGGGGTCCCTTGCTCCTGCCATACCACCCAGAGTAACCAACTAATTGGTTGACAAGGACCCGGGTCGGTCGGGAATATCTGCAACCAACCAGTTGGTTGCCAACCGCGCGACGCGATGCCTTACCGAAAGTGGGGAGCACCTCCCGCGATGACCGCCACACCCGTCACACCCACCACCTCCGCCACGACTGGCGAAACCGCCCCAGCCGCTGCCGTCACTTCTGCCACTGCCGCCCACACCGAACTCCCCGGAACGGGCGCCCACACCGAACTCCCCGGAACGGGCGGGAAAAGCCCCCGGACCAGCCTTCCCGGAACCGGCCGGAAAGGTCCCCGGACCGGCCTCCTCCTGACCGTCATCTCCATATGCACGGCCATCACGGCCGCGAACATCTACCTCGCGACCCCGCTCCTCGGCCTGATCGCCAAGGACTTCGGCGTCCCCTCCTCCTCCGTCGGCTGGGTGGCGTCGGTCGGCCAACTCGGCTACGCCGTCGGCCTGCTGCTGTTCGCCCCGCTCGGCGACACCGCCGACCGGCGGCGGCTGGTGTGGATGCTCTCCACCGTGGCGGCCGTGGCGGTTGCTGCGGCCGGGCTGATGCACGGTACGCCCGCACTGGCGGCGGCCGTCCTCGTGGCGTGCGCGGCCACGGTCGTCCCGCAACTGCTCGTCCCCCTGGTCGCCGAGCGCGCGCCCGCCGAGCGCCGGGGACGGCACGTCGGGGCCGTCGTGACCGGCCTGTTCGCGGGCAGCGTCGCGGCCCGGGTCCTCGGCGGACTGGCCGGCCAGGCGTACGGGTGGCGGCCGGTCTTCTTCGGCGCGGCCGTCCTCACCCTGGCCATCGGCGTCCTGACGGCTGCCGTACTCCCGCCCGAGACGCGTCCCGTCCGCCGGTCCCGGCCGCTCAAGGTCATCGCCGGGCTGCCCGGCCTGATGGTCTCCTCACCGGCCCTGCGGGCGGCGTGCGTCCGGCAGGCCGGCGTGTTCGGCACCTGGAGCGCCCTATGGACGACGCTCGTCCTGCTGCTGACGGACGAGCACGGCGCGTACGTCATGTCCACGGCCACAGCCGGTCTGTTCGGCCTCTTCGGCCTCACCTCGGCCGCTGCCTCGCCCCTCGCGGGCACCCTGATCGACCGCTTCGGCACCCACCGGGTGATGGCCACGGGCTACCTGGCGGCGGTCGTCTCCCTGCCCCTCTTCTGGCTCGGCGGCCGGCAGCTGTGGGCGCTGTGCGCCGGCGCGATCCTGCTGCACGCCGGTTTCACGGCCGGCCAGGTGGCCAATCAGACCCGCGCCCTGGGCGCCACCTCGACGCCCTCCGCGGCCAACACCGCGTACGTCGTCTGCTCGTTCGCGAGCGGCGCGATCACGTCGGCGCTCGCCGGTCCGGCGTACGGGCACTGGGGCTGGGACGGCGTGTGCGTGATCGCCGCGGTCTGCGCGGTGGCGGGCTGGGCCGGCGGGGCGCTGGTGGAGCGGGAGCGGTGACGCGGGAGCGGTGACGCGCGGGAGCACTGACGCGGGAGCACTGACGCGCGGGAGCGGCGACGCGCAGGAACGGTGACGCGAGGGCGCTGACGCGCGGGAGCACTGACGCGGGTGGGACGGGCGAAACCGGCAGGACCGATAGGACCGACGGGACCTACGGGACGACGAAGCCGGCGGAACGAGCGATACGGGCAGTACGAGCGGTACAGGCGGTACGGACGGGACGGGCGTTACAAGCGGTCGGAGCGATACAGGCGGGGCTTCGTTCCGAGCGCCTCGCCCGTACCACCTGTCCCCCCGTCCACCCGCCCGCTCGCGCCTACACCTCAGCCCGCACCGGCGGCAGGACCGTCACCTCCAGCTCCCCCTCCGCGTACTGCCGCCGCAGCGCCTTCTTGTCGAACTTCCCCACCGTCGTCTTCGGCACGGACGGCACCCGGACCCACCGTTCCGGCAACTGCCAGCGCGCCACGCGCTCCCCGAGGAACGCGTGCAGCACCTCGTACCCCGTCGAGCAACCGTCTCGCAACACCACCACGGCGAGCGGCCGTTCGCCCCACTTGTCGTCGGGGACCGCCACGACGGCCGCCTCGGCCACCTCCGGGTGGGCCATGAGGTGGTTCTCCAGCTCGACGGAGGAGATCCACTCGCCGCCCGACTTGATGACGTCCTTCACCCGGTCGGTGAGGGTCAGATAACCGTCGGGGGTGATCGTGCCGACGTCGCCGGTGCGCAGCCAGCCGTCGGGGCTGAACTTGTCCTCCGGGCGAATCGGTTCGCCGCCCGCGCCCCCGTGGTACGCCCCGGCGATGTACGCCCCGCGGATCTCCAGTTCGCCGGCCGACGTGCCGTCCCACGGCAGGAAGCCGCCGTCCGGCCCGGCGAGCCGCGCCTCGACGGAGGCGGGGATGCGGCCCTGGGTGATGCGGTACGGCCACTCCTCCTCGGGCGTGAGGCCGGCCGGCGGGTGGGCGATCGAGCCGAGGGGCGACGTCTCCGTCATCCCCCACGCCTGCACCACGCGCAACCCGTGCCGCTCCTCGAACGCCTTCATCAGCGACGGCGGACAGGGCGCGCCTCCGCTGATCACGGCTTCCAGGGAGGACGTGTCACGCGGGCGGGCGTCCAGTTCGGCCAGCAGGCCCTGCCATATGGTCGGCACCCCGGCGGTCATGGTCGGCCGCTCGCGCTCGATCATCTCGGCGAGCGGCGCGGGCTGGAGGAAACGGTCGGGCAGCAGCAGCGACGTACCCGACATGAAGGCGGCGTGCGGCAGCCCCCACGCGTTCACATGGAACATGGGAACGACCGGAAGGCAGGTCTCCCCCTGCTTCAGCCCGAACGTCGCGGCCGAGTTGATCTCCATCGAGTGCAGGTAGAGCGACCGGTGGCTGTAGACCACGCCCTTGGGGTCGCCCGTCGTCCCGGAGGTGTAGCAGAGCGCGGCGGCCCGGCGTTCGTCCACCTCGGGCCAGTCATAGGCGTCGGCGGTCTGCGCGGCGAGGAGTTCCTCGTAGTCGTGCACGCGGGGGCGGCAGTCCGCGAGGACGGAGCGGTCGCCGGGGCCGGAGACGATCACGTGCTCCACGCAGTCGAGATGCGGCAGGAGCGGTGCCAGCAGGGGCAGCAGCGAACCGTCGACGATCACCACGCGGTCCGCCGCGTGCCGGATGATCCAGGCCAGTTGCTCGGGGGGCAGCCGGAGGTTGAGCGTGTGCAGCACGGCGCCCATGGAGGGGATCGCGAAGTACGCCTCGACGTGCTCGGCGTTGTTCCACATCAGCGTCCCGACGACGTCGTCCCCGGCGACGCCCAGCCCCCGCAGCGCGTGCGCGAGCCGCGTCGCCCGCGCCCCGGCCTCCGCGAAGCTCCGCCGGCGCGGTGTGCCGTCCCCGGTCCAGGTCGTGATCTGCGCCCGCCCGTGGATCACGGTCCCGTGGGCCAGTATCCGAGTGACGGTCAGCGGTACGTCCTGCATCGTGCTCTGCACCAGGGGCCTCCCCATTTCGCCTGTTTCGCACCTGTGGCGGCCGGTTGGGCCGTCACGCGAAGGTCGTCAGGTCGTTCCCGGGTGATTCTGGTGGCGTTTCCGGTGGTACGTCACTACCTCGGCGGGGCTTGATCTTTCGGGAAAGCGGTGCCATGGCCCGCGGAGCGAACGCCGGGGGTACGGAGCATGGGGCGTACGGAGCGTGGGACGCGCGGTGGGGGTACGGAGGGTGGGCGGCGCCGTGGGTATGAAGGGTGGACACGCGCTGGGGTACGGAGCGCGGGGCTCGCGGGGGAGCGCACAGCGTGGGGCGCGCCGGGGGTAGGGAACGCGAGGGCGGCACCGCGGGTACGAAGTGCGGGGAGCGCGGGGGCGGCGGGGGAGCCCGGAGCGCGAGGCCGCGGCAGGGGATCCGGGAAATCGCGAGGCGGGGGCAGGGGAGCCCGGGTCGCAAGGCAGCGGGGAGCCCGAAGCGCGGCCCCGCCCCGTCACGCCGCCCGGACCAACTCCAGCTCCGGGTCCTCGCGCAGTTTTCCCAGGGCGCGCGAGACGGCGCTCTTGACCGTGCCGATCGAGACGCCGAGCAGCTCGGCGGTCTGCGCCTCGGTGAGGTCCTCGTAATACCTGAGGACGACCATGGCCCGCTGCCGGTCGGGGAGCCGGTGCACCGCGCGCCACATCGCGTCGCGCAGCGCCTGCGCCTCCGCCGGGTCGGCGGCGGGCGGCGCCTCCCGTTCGGGGAGCTCCTCGCAGGGGTACTCGTCGACCTTCCGCTTGCGCCACTGCGAGGTGCGCGTGTTCACCAGCGCGCGCCGGACGTAACCGTCGAGCGCCCGGTGGTCCTCTATCCGCTCCCAGGCCAGGTAGGTCTTGGTGAGCGCGGTCTGCAGCAGGTCCTCGGCGTCGCTGGGGTTGGCGGTCAGCGAGCGGGCGGTGCGCTGCAGAACCGGGCCGCGTGCCCGTACGTACGACGAGAACGACGGGTACACGGCAGTGGATGCACTGGGGCACACGGTCGTGGTCATGCCTCAACGCTAGGAGCGCCCGTGTACCCGGCGGATCGGCCGGAGGTGCCGAAGACCGCTCCCCCTCAGGTCGTACGGGTGGGGCCGCCCCCACCTCCTGGAGGGGTAGACGGCGCGACGTCGGTATCGGTCCGCCCCCGGAACCCGCGGCATCACCCGATGACGGCCACCGGGGCGTCGACGAGGTCCCGGTCGATGGTCAGCTTCCGGCCCCCGTGGGTCTCCGAGACCTCCCCGGCGTACTGGTGGATACGGCGGTGGGGCTGCCAGGCGGTCTTGGACAGGGTGCGTTCGTTGGCCGTCGAGGCGGTGACGCGCCAGCGGGCGAACCACATCACCGACGGCAGCGACCTGACCCCCGCGCGCCGGGCGCGCTCCATGTGCCGGATGCCGGACTCCGCGCTGCTGTAGAAGCCGGAGATGTAACCGTGCCGGGCGACCGTGCCGCTCCACGACCGGATGAACGCCAGCGTGACCGCGGCGCAGTCCTCGTCCTTGTCGTTGTACGCCTCCATGTCGAGATAGATCGGGCTGCCCGGCAGGATGCCGAGCTGCCGCGCCTTCTCCACGGCCTCGACGGCCTCCTCGGCCCCCTGGTCCTCCGGCTCGTCGCCGATGGGCATGACCCGCTTGGTCTCCGAGCGGACGCACGGCGACTGCGAGCCGACGTACAGCGGAAGCACGCGCCAGCCGAGATCGCGGGCGCCGGTGAGCCATGTGTGGCTGAGCCACCGCTGGCGGGGGCAGGCCCGGCCGTCACCGGCGAAGTAGACGCCGACGCCACGGTACGGAGAGGTCTTCCACGCCCGCAATGTCACCAGCGACGGAGCCTGGCAGGTGTCGAACGCCCGGCCCCGGAACACGGCGCGGGCCTTGGCCATCGGGGCGTTCGCGTCGGCCGCCGTGGCGGGCGCGTAGCCGGCCGGGAGCTGGACCACGCCCGCCATCAGGGCGACGAGATATCCGATGATCCTTCTTCGTGCGTCCATACGGCGAAGTCAAGGTCCAGGATCCCATGGGCCTTCGCTGACACGCCCTCGATTCATCCGTCTGGCCCGAAAGGCAGCCCGGACGTGGGAACTCCGGCTCCAGGGTGACGAAACCGCCCTTTCGGGACACTTCGCCGCCGCTCCGCCATCGCCCCGCCGCTGCCCCGTCACCGCTCCGCCGGCGCAGCCCCGCCGTCGTTCCGGCGCCGCCCCGCCGGCAGTGTCGGCGAGCGGCCGCGTGACGGGCACCGGGGCGCCCCCGCGCGGCCGTTCGGGCCTTGACCCTGGTCCTGGCCCTTCCCCTGGACCCGGCCCTTCCCTTGACCCTGACCTCATCCTGCCCTTGGTTTGTCCGTTGCCCTCCGATGCCGCCCCTTTCCTACGGGCTCTCGTCTCATTCCGGATACCCGGCCGCCTCGACGCCCGACCCACCCCGGCGTCCCCGCCTCTTTCTTGACGCCGGAGGCTCACCGGCCCGGGGACTCACCACCGGCCCGGAGGCTCACCGGCCCGTGGGCCCACAGGTCTCCGGGCCCACGGGCTCCGGATCTCCGGAGACGCCCGAGGCGCCCAGGGCACCCTGGGCACCGGGGGCCTTCGAAGCCTTCGAGACCCTTCCGGAACCCCCCGACCTCAGACCGCCTCAGCCACTCCCCCCACCGCACTCCCCCACCCCCGCCGCGAACGCCCCGGTGGCCCCGACAGGCCCGGTCACCTCGGCCGCCTCCCCGGCCACCATGGGCGTTTCCCGGCGATGGTGTGGATCAGCGCATCAGTCGTCGTGGACGTTGGCGAAGACGACCCGGACGTTCTCCTGCTGGATGTCGGTGTGGCCGGGGCCGGCGACGCTCGCGGTGTTCTCCTGGTTCGTGGCTCCCGTGCCCGTCGCGACCTGCTGGCTGGTCGTCGAGTTCCCATGGTTGCTGCCGCCGACACCGCTGCCGACGACGCCGGCGATGGCCGCGTTGGAACCCCGGTTGGCGAACTGCCCACGGGGACCGTCGTCGGCCTGCGCCGAGCCGGCGAAGAGGAGCGCCGCCATCGGGAGGGCGGCTACGGCGGCGAGGATTCGGGCGGCCGTGCGGGTGCTTGCCATGTCATGCCTCCATAAAGGAACTGCGTTGCTGTGCAAGGCGGTTAGCCGGCCACCCTGCGGATCAACGACGTCGCGACAGCAGAATTGCCCACCGAGCACCCCCCGAACCCCCTGCGACTCCCCATTCCCTCGCAAGCATGACGTTCCATGGATAAACCTTCACCACCTCCACAGGCCCGTGCATCCGGCAGCACACCCTTCCCGCACCACCCCGAACCCCCGAAAGCCCCACGGACCGAACCGTTTCACCATCGATCCGCCCCGGCGTACCCCGCACCGCCACCCCGCCACTCCCCCGGCGCGGAACGGGCAAAGGATGTGCACCGTCCGCTCCCGCCGCCCGACGGCCGACGCGCCGCCCGCCCCGGACGAACTCCTCGGCGCGGCACGGGAGTCCGCGCGGTTCCGCACGACACGGCACGGCACGGCGCGGGCGCGCGGCCGCAAGCGCACCCGCGATGCACCGGCAAGCCGGCGCACCGGTTCCCCAGGCAACAGAGCACCGAGCGAAGGAACTTCACCCACGCCGGCGCCCTCCGCCGGCCGGCACGCCGGAACGCCCTCAAGCACCAGCGATCGCACAGGAAGGCACCCGATGATGAACCTCATATGCCAGGTCCTGCCCATCGCCGCCCCCACCCTCGGCTGGGCCGCCCACGCCCTCGTCCTCGCCCGCCGCCTCCGCACCGCCCGTACGGACCCGCTCACCGGGCTGATGCGCCGCGAGGAGTTCACGGCCCGTGCTCCGCGCGCGGTGCGCCACCCGCAGGCCGCGGTGCTGCTGCTCGACCTCAACGGGTTCAAACAGATCAACGACACGCACGGGCACGCGGTGGGCGACCAGGTCCTCGCCGCCGTGGGCCGTCGCCTCGCCGCCTGGTGCGCCTCACGCGGCGGCTTCGCCGCACGGCTGGGCGGCGACGAGTTCACCGCGGTGGTCCGCCTCTCCCCCGACGCCGACCTCGACGACGAGCTGACATACGGGCTGTCCGCCCGGCTGTCCGCGCCTCTCGACGCGGGAACCGTCACACTCGCCCCTCGCGCGTCCATCGGCCTCTGTCACACCGCGCACCGCCCGGGTGCCGCCCTGCCCGACCTGCTGCGCGGTGCCGACGAGGCCATGTACACGGCCAAGCGCCTCGGTGACCATTGGCGGCCGGCCGGTTCCACCGGCACGTACCCCACGGTGGCCGGACGCCGCGTGGGCCGCCCGGGAACGCACCTGACGCTGCTCGCCCCGGTCCGCCGCCGGGCCGCCTCCTGAACGCCGGCGCCCGCCGGGCGGCGCCCCCGCCGCCCGGCGACCGGCGTCACCACCACCGCACCGCCCCTGCCGCCCTACGCCGCTACTTCCACTGGTCGGAGAACGTCCGCCCGGGCACCGGCTTCGCGACGAGGGCCAGCGGAACGAAGAACCCGACCTGGCCGATCGCGATCGTCAAGGTGGCCAGCGCCTTGTCGTCGTAATGCTCGGCCACCTCCGCGTACAGCTCGTCGGACACCCGCTCACCCCACGCCGACGGCTGGAACACCGCCTCGACCAGGGCCAGCGCGGCCCGCTCCGCCGCGGTGAAGTAGGGCGCGTCCTGCCACGAGGACACCGCCGTGATCCGCTCCTCGGTCTCGTCGGCCTTCCGCAGCAGCTCGGTATGCAGCATGGTCAGGTACGTGTTGCCGACGATCTGACCGGCCCGCAGGTGCACCAGCCCGATCGTGCGCCGCGGGACCGTCCGGTTCCCGACGGCCTTGAACAGCGCCGCCGACACCTCCGCCATCTCCGGCACGAGCTCCACCGGGTCGGACATCCGCGAGGCCGCCGCCACCTCTGCCGTGATCGCACGCTCCGCCATCGTCATCTCCTCCTCGATCCGCCACCGCCGCGGCCGAACCGCCGCCGTGTTCTTCGTTCTTCGCCGACACCGCACTGACGGATCGAGGGAAACGAACGTGACCGGCGGCGGATTGTGATCCGGAGCACGCCTTCACCCGACGCGAATGCCGCCCGATGCCTCTGCGTGATTCATTGGGCCACCGGCACGAAGGCCCACAGAGCGATGTCGGCGCCTCAGTACCGAAGAGGCGTCATCAGCCCGTACTACGCGGGGTTGACGGACGGTCACTCACGCCCAGCTGAATGGCAACCAACCGCTCTGTCTCCGGCGTCGGTGAATCTCAAGCGGTTGGCCGGCGGCTGGGGACGGTACGACGACATCTCCTCACCCGGAACGGCGGCCCCACGTGTGCGGGGCCGCCCGCCGCATGGCACTATCACGGCGGCGTTCCCCCCACATCCTTGCGCCATCCGTTTCACAGCAAGGACCCATCTGGCATGCACGGACGAAACGCCGTACGTCGCGCATCGGCGACCACCCTCGTCATCGCCTCCGCGGCCCTGGGACTGACGGTGCCGACCGGGTCCGCCCTCGCGGCGCCCGTTTCCGGCTGCGCTCCCGGCGTCTGGAAGGCCGAATTCTTCGCCGGCACCACGTTCGCGGGCAAGCCCAAGAAGACCGCCTGCGACGACGCGATAGCCGAGAACTACGGAAACGGCGCCCCGGCGGGCCTCCCGCGCGACAACTTCGGCGTGCGCTGGACGACCACCCGTGACTTCGGCTCCGGGGGCCCTTTCACCCTCGCCACCGAAGTCCAGGGCGGCGTCCGCGTCTACATGGACAAAACCCGTGCGATCGACCTCTGGAAGAGCGCGAAGGGTACCCGGAAGAAGTCCGCTCGAATCAGCGTTCCGCAGGGCAAGCACACGCTCCGCGTCGAGTACGCGAATGTCACGGGCCCGGCCGCCGTGAAATTCACCTATACGCCGGTTACCGGCAAGACCGACGACAAGGTCAAGCCCCTCGCCCCTTCCGGCACGCGGGCCGCCTACGACGCGGCGTCCGGCAAGGCGACCGTGACCTGGGTCAAGAACAGCGAACTCGACCTGGCCGGCTACCAGGTCCACCGCCGTACCCTCCCGGCCGCCGGCAAGCCCGGGCCGTGGCAGGCCGTCAGCAGTGGCAAGCCGGTGACCGGCACGTCCTTCACCGACCGCCCGGCGAAGGACGGCAGCGGCTACGCCTACGCCGTCACCGCCGTCGACAAGGCCGGCAACGTCTCCCCCCTCTCCGCCGAGGCGCGCGTCAGCACGCCCAGGCCCGCCCCCACCGCACCGGCCGCCCCGGCCGGGCTCAAGGCGACCTCGTCCAACGGCCGGCAGGCCGAACTCTCCTGGACGAAGAACACCGAGCCGGAGGTACGCGAATACCAGGTCTGGCGCCGCGCCGCCGGCCACGACTGGGAACTCACCGGCACGACCGCCGAGACCTCGGCCATCGACACTCCCAAGGATGACGGCACCACATACGAGTACGCCGTCGTGGCGGTCTCGGAGAAAGCGCGTTCGGAGCGTTCCGCACCCGTTTCCTTCACCCCCGAGGCCCGCCGCCCCGGAGAGCCGGGAATTCCGACCGGTCTCAAGGTGACGGGCATCGACGGCCGACGGGCCAAACTGACCTGGGACAAGGGCCCCTCCGCGGACCGCCTGATCGCCTACCGCGTCTGGCGCCGCGACCCGCGGCACGACTGGAAGGCCATCGGAAAGAGCAGCGCCGGCCTGCCGTTCTACGTCGACGACCCCACGGTCGACGGCACCACCTACGAGTACGCGCTCAGCGGGGTGGCCCTGAACGAGCAGGAGGGCAAGCGTTCCGTACAGACCGTCCGCTTCACACCCGAATTCCGCGGAGCACCCCAGCCCCCGTTCGGCCTGGAAGCCTATGACGCCCCTCAGGGCGTCCAGTTGTACTGGCGTTCCCTCGACAATGCCCCGAGCTTCCGTATCTACGTCCAGCGGGAAGGCGACGGCCCCGCCTTCACCACCGCCGGCTCCGTCCGGAACGCCGGCGACGGCCGGCTGGAATTCCTGGACACGAACGCCCGCCGCGGCAGCCTGACCTACTACGTGGTCGCCGTGTCCAAGGACGGCCTGGAATCCGGCCGCAGCGACCTGGTCCGCGTCGAAAAGCACTAGCCGGGAAATGCGCCAGGGGTGCCGCCCGAAAGGTCGGCACCCCTTCTGACCAGCATCTACGCTGACCTCGGCGGAGGCTGAGGGATTTGAACCCTCGGTGACATCGCTGCCACGACGGTTTTCAAGACCGTTCCCTTAGGCCGCTCGGGCAAGCCTCCCCGCGCCGGGCTGCCCGCCGCGGCGCGGGGGACAGCCTACCGGGTGCGGGTTGGGGCGGGGAGACCTGCCGGGGGTGGTGGGTGTGATGGGGACGGTGGGGATGGGGTTACTTGTCGCCGGTGCGTTCGCCCAGGACGATGTCCGTCGTCGTCTGCTTGCCGCCGCGCACGTAGGTGATGGGGACCTTGGTGCCGGGCTTGTGGGTCCAGATCTCGCTGATCAGGGTGGGGCCGCTGTCGATCTTGGTGTCGCCGAGCTTGGTGATCACGTCGCCCGGCTTGAGGCCGGCCTTGTCCGCCGGGCCGCCGGGGGTCACCGACGCGGCACCGTCGGTGCCGTTCTCGGCGATGCGGGCGCCGGTGCCGCCGTCCTTCATGTTCACAGTGGCGCCGATGACGGGGTAGACCGGCTTGCCGGTCTTGATCAGCTGCTCGGCGACGTTCTTGGCCTGGTTGATGGGGATGGCGAAGCCCAGCCCGATGCTGCCGGACTGGCCCTGGGCGCCGGGGAAGCCACCGCCGTTGTTCGCGGACTGGATGGCCGAGTTGATGCCGATGACCGCGCCCTGCGCGTTGAGCAGCGGGCCGCCCGAGTTGCCCGGGTTGATCGAGGCGTCGGTCTGCAGGGCGCTCATGTAGGAGGCGTTGCCGCTGCCGCCGCCGTCGCTGGAGGCCACGGGACGGTTTTTGGCGCTGACGATGCCCGTGGTGACCGTGCCGGAGAGGCCGAACGGCGCGCCGATCGCCACCGTCGCGTCGCCCACGGCCGCCTTGTCGGAGTCGCCCAGCGGGAGCGGGCTGAGCTTCGCCCCGGAGGGGTTCTTCAGCTTGATGACCGCGACGTCGTAACCCTGGGCGCGGCCGATGACCTCCGCGTCGTACTGCTTGCCGTTGGAGAACGTCACGGAGAGCCGGCCGCCGTCGGCGGCCGCGGCCACGACGTGGTTGTTGGTGAGGATGTGGCCCTCGGTGTCGTAGACGAAGCCGGTGCCGGTGCCGCCCTCGCCGCCGCTGCTCTGCGCCTCGATCGTCACGACGCTCGGCAGCGCCTTGGCGGCGATGTCCGCGACGGAACCGGGGGTCCGGCTGGCGGTCTTCGGGTCGCCGGGGGCCGAGACCGTCGTGGACGAGGTGTCGCTCCGGTTCGCCGCCCAGTAGCCGATGCCGCCGCCGGCCGCGCCGGCGACCAGGGCCGCCACCAGGACCGCCGCCGCGAGGCCGCCCCCGCGCCGGCGCCGCGGCGGTTCGGGCGCGCCCCAGGGCGCGGCCGGCGGGACGAACGGGCCGCCGTGCCCGGTGCCGTCCTGCGGCGCCGCGCCGTACGCGGCCGGGGCGCCCGCCGCGTTGAACCAGGGACCCTCCTGGCCCGCGGGCGGCGGAGGGGTTCCGGGGGCGGGCGGAGCGGGGTGACCGGAGGGAGGAGCGGGATGACCGGAAGGACCGGCGGGAGCGTGCGGCGGTACGGTCGGGAGCTGCTCGGTGCGGCCGTCCCCGCCCTCCGTCGCGGCGGCGCCGGCGGGCGGAGCCGGGGGCGCGGGCGGTGTCGTCCCCTTCGCCGCCTCCGGAGCCCTCGCCCCCTCCGGAGCCTTCGCCCCCTCCGGAGCCGGAGATCCCGACTGCGAACCACCCGCGGAAGGAACGGCGGCGCCCTCGTTCTCGGTGCTCACGGTGGTCTCCTCATCAGGTACGTCGGTTCGTTCACGGCCGGAGCCGCTGCGGGACGGGCGGGGCCACGCCGGAACACCTACCCCCGCCAGCCTTTCCCATCGCCCGTCAGGCCGCCGTAAGCGGTCCCTGTGCGCCTCCGCGCCGCCCGGACCGGTGGTCGGGTGGCCTGGGTGGCGTACGGGACGGCGGTGGCGATTCGCCGGAACGGCCGGGTGGCCGGGCAGCCGGGTGGCCAGGCGGCCGGACCGGTCGGCGCGGCAAGCGGACCGACCGGGCACAAGCGCCCCATGCGCGATTGTGCCAGGCGGTGGCACCATAACGCGGTGACCACTGCGCACCCGGCCCCCGCGTCCCGCCCCGGGAGCCGCCCGCCGGCCGTCATCGCCCACCGCGGCGCGTCCGAGGACGCGCCGGAGCACACCCTCGCCGCGTACCGCAAGGCGATCGAGGACGGCGCGGACGCGCTGGAGTGCGATGTGCGGCTGACGGCGGACGGGCACCTCGTCTGCGTCCACGACCGGCGGGTCAACCGCACGTCCAACGGGCGCGGAGCCGTCTCGTCCCTGGAACTGGCCGATCTCGCGGCGCTCGACTTCGGATCGTGGAAGGGGCACGCCACGGACGCGGAGGCGCCGGACACCGAGGCGACGGGCCCCGGCGATCCGGCCGACACCTCCGTCCTCACCCTGGAGCGGCTCCTCGAACTCGTCGTCGACGCGGACCGCCGCGTCGAGCTCGCCATCGAGACCAAGCACCCGACGCGCTGGGCGGGCCTGGTCGAGGCCCGGCTGCTCGCGCTGCTCGGCCGCTTCGGCCTCGACCGGCCGCCGCCCGGGGAGCCCCCGGCCGTCCGCGTGATGAGCTTCTCCGCGCGCTCCCTGCACCGGATCCGGGCCGCGGCGCCCGCGCTCCCCGCCGTCTACCTGATGCAGTTCCTCTCGCCGCGGCTGCGCGACGGCCGGCTGCCGCCCGGTGTGGGCATCGCCGGGCCCAGCATCCGGATCGTGCGCTCCCACCCGGGGTACGTGGCACGGTTGCATCGTGCGGGGCACCAGGTGCACGTGTGGACGGTCAACGAGCCCGAGGACGTCGGACTGTGCCTGCGGCTGGGCGTCGACGCGGTGATCACCAATCGGCCGAAGGCGGTGCTCACACAGGTGGGACGGCGCTGAACGCGCGCTTCCCGCGCGGCACGCGCCGTCGGGCGCGTCCGCACGCCCCCGCGCACATGACAGGGTGTGCCCCGGCGCGTTCGACCCGTGTTCGGCCGTCTCAAGTGCCCCCACCGGACCCGGAGTGGCCGGTTTCCGGTCCAGGCCATTGGGGCATTCATCCCCTGACGTGGGGCAAAGGAGGTCTCGGGGGTGGCGTTGGTGGTGGCACAGGAGGTGCCCACGTCGTCGATCATGGCCGTACCCCATGGTCCCGCCGGTGTGGGCGAAGCGAGACACCGCATGCGTGAGGACCTGCGAACGAGCGGGGTACCGGATCCGGTCATCGACGACGCCGTACTGATTCTTTCGGAGTTGCTCAGCAACGCGTACCGGCACGGGCGCCCGCTGAGCCGGGAGCGCGGCCCGGCACGGGCCGACGGCGAAGGCGGCGTCCTCGCCGCCTGGCGAGTGGACGAACGCGGACGGCTCACCGTGGAGGTCACCGACGGTGGCGGCCCGACCCGTCCGTTTCCGGCCACTCCCTCGGTCACGGCCCGCGGCGGCCGCGGGCTCAACATCATCAGCGCGCTGTCCCAGGAGTGGGGCGTCCGCGACGCCTCGGGCGAGGTGACGGTATGGGCCGTGCTCTCCGCCCGCGCCGGCTTCGCTACGCGCGTCGACCTCGCGCCGGAGCTGGACTTCTCGGATCTGGACGGGCTGGTGTAGTCCGTCGCGCGGCCGGACGCGCACCTTCCGGGAAACCGCATGCGCCCCTTCCGGGGAGCCGCATGCGCTCCCTCCGGGGAAGGCGGGCGGGCTCCTCCCGGGGGAGGCGGACGCGTACCTTCCGGAGGTTCGGGGACGTGCCCGCGGGTTCGCGGCCGCGCCGCCGGACTTCGCGGCGCTCGGCCGCGGGAGGCGCCGCGGGGCTCGACGCAGGACGCGCCGCAGGCCCGGGGGCGCCCGGCACCGTCCAGCCCCGGGGGCCGCCGCCCGGCAGCGCCCACCAGCGGAGACCGACGGCGGACGACGAGCGGGCGGGCGGCCCACGGGCAACGGGCAACGGGCAACCGGCTGCGGACGACAGGCGACCGGCTGCCGTCGGCGAAGGGCCAACCCGGAAGGGTCAGTTCAGCGTGACCTGACGGCTCGTCAGCCCGTTGCGTGCCCGGCGCTCCTCGCCGGACAGCGGCGACTCGTCGGCGAGCGCCTTGTTCAGCCGCTCCGCGAACGCGGCGGCCGGCTTCTCGACGTCCGCCGCGCCCACGCCGGTGGGCAGGTCCCAGACGGGCACGGTCAGCCCGTGGGCGCGGAACGAGCCGACGAGCCGGGTGCCTTCCCCGAGCGACGACTCACCGGCCGCGTGCAGCCGCGCGAGCGCGTCCAGCAGCTTCTCCTCCGGGTGGGTCATCACCCAGCGCAGGTGGTTCTTCTCGGGCGTCTCGCACCAGTACGCGCCCTCGGCCCCGGCGAGCCGGACGGTGGGGATCGCGGCGGCGTTGGCCCGCTCCAGCGAGGCGGCGACTTCGCCGGTGGCGTTCTCGGCGTTCTCGACCCAGAACTCGAAGCCGGTGTGCACCTCGGGCTCGAAGGGCGCCGAGAGGTCCAGCAGGTCCTGGAGCCGCGGCCCGTCGCCGCCCGTGCGGGAACCGCCGACGGGGGTGCCCGGTTCGGCGGCCAGGGCGCGCTGGAGGGTGTCCGCGAGGTCGCGGCTGAGGTCGCCGGTCGCGGTGTCGTTCTGCAGGCCGAGCAGGACGACACCGTTGTCGCGGCGCAGGGCCGGCCAGGCCATGGGCAGGACGGTCGCCAGGGTCACCGAGGGCACGCCCTCGGGCAGCCCGTCCTTCAGCGTGAGCCGCACGGTGGCGGCGGGCACCAGCTCGCGCAGGGCGACCCAGTCGGCCTCGCCCGGCAGGCCCTCGAAGGGCCGCTGGACCAGCTCGGCCGAGGCGTGGGCGGCCTGCTGGCCGTGGCACGCCTTGTAGCGGCGGCCCGAGCCGCAGGGGCAGGGCTCGCGGGCACCGACGACGGGGATCGGCCCGTCGACGGCCCGCGGTGCGGCGGCCTTGGTCTGGGGGCGGCGCTTCTTGGCCATGGCGTGCGTGTCTCCCGATCGATGCTTCCGACTCCGGGCTCGGGGCTCCGGCGCCGCGGCGCTCCGTTTCCGGATGCCCGACGTCCGGATCTCCGCTGCCGGATCTCCTGTCGCCGGATCCCCGGCGTCCGGCCGTCCGCTCCGGACGTCCGCCCGCCGGCCCGCCGGCTGCAGGCCGGATGCTCCGGCCCGTACGGGCGCGAGCCTAGCGCCCGCTCGCACGCGGGGTGGGAGGCCCCGGCCCCTCCCTTTCACCGTTTCTTCCAGGGCGCGCCCCCGGACCCCTGGCATCGCGGCTTCGCCGCGAGGTCCTCAAACGCCGGACAGGCTGATTCAGCCCGTCCGGCGTTTGAGAAACGGTGAAAGGCCGGGCCCCTGCCTCCGGCTCGCCGTCCGCATCCGGGGTGGGGTCCGGTGCCCCCGAGGGGGTGGTCGTCGCGGAGGCCGGTGGTCCGGTCGGGGGCCGGGGCCCTGGGACCCGTGCTTCACGGCTCGGCGGAGGCGTCGGTTCCGGGCTTTCGGGGGCGCCACTCGCGTGACTCCTGTCACAACTCCCGCTGTCAGCCCGGAAATCGGCGTCCGGAAATCCACGATCGAATTTGCGAACCGCCGATCTCTTGTTACCGTTCTAGGAGCCCGGTCGCTGGTGCATCCCCCGTCGCCAGCGATCGGGCGCTTCCATGCCCGGATGCCGGCGGAACCCGCCGCGGATCACCGGGCGTCTCCGGGAGCTCGCCCGGTGGGAATCCCCGGGCCGCCCCGATGCCACCTCTTCGAAGCTCGCAGGCCGAGGCCACGACGTTTCTCCTGCCCGGGGGCGGCCGGTCCCGAGCGCCGGCCCGGCGGCGGCGAAGAACGCCGGCTCCTCGCCGGAGCCGAGCGTTCCGCGCGGGCCGCGCTAATCGTCCGACGCCTCCGGCGAGTTGCTGCCGGAGCGGAGGAGCAGCTTCCCATCGGCCGAGGCGATCTCCGCGACCGCCGCATACGCGCCATGTCCGCGTACCGTCCGCCGCCGGGGGTTTCACAGCTGTCGGGAGCGTCCGTCGCGGGCATCGGGCAGCGCACCTGGAGCGAGCCGCCGTCCGGCGCCATCAAGGTCAACACGCCGGTGACCGGATCATCGGTGCCGTTCCGGTAGTACGTCCGCGCCCAGGTCTCCGCGCCCTCGGTCAGCACGCAGGTCTGGGCCTCCAGGCCGCCGGCGGAACCGAGTTCGGGGCCGCAGCGGGTCACGGGCTCGTCCGGGTCGGCGGGCGCCGCCGCCGCGGGCCGCGCACCCCGGTCCGCGCCGGAGCCGCCACCGGCGCCCGCCCCCTTCCGCGCGCCGTCCGTCAGGGCACCGGCCGCCGCGACCGCGTCACCGGCCGTGTCCCCGAGGCTCCCGAGCGCCGCGGGCCGCTCCGCGCCGGCCGGGCGGGCACCCGCCGGTTTCCGGTCCGGCCCGGCCTTCGCCCGGTCGGCCGGGGTGGCGGGACCCGCCGTCGCCGCCGCGAGCGGCAGGACGACGGCGAGCACCACCGCGGCCGCGAGCGCGACCATCCGGAGATTCGCTGCACGTTGCTGGGACACGCCGGGCACACCGGACGCACGCTCCATGGGACCACCTGCGACTCGCCGCGGACACTGGACGCGGGGCGATTCGGAACGCGCCCCGCCGGACCGGCGCGGCCGAGGGGGCGTCCGGTCGGAACCCGCCGGCGACGACCGGCGTTCGACCGGCACCGCTTCCGACGCAGGCCCGGTCCCCGAACATAGCGGCCCCCACCCCCGGCACCCTGCCGTTCACCACCCGAATCCCGCAGTTCTCGGCGCGGCTTGCACCCGTACGAGTGAGAGCGCGTGCGTCTCCCGTCCGTACGCGCTCCACGGGCGAGCCGCGCCCGAGCGATGCGTTCCGGGTTCCGGGGCCTTGGCACCCGGCCTTCCGGTGCGGCCGTCCAACGCGGCCATCGGATTGGGCCGTTCAGTCCGGCCGTTCGGTGTGACCGTTCCGTGCGGCCGTTCAGTACGCCAGCCGGCTGCCGCCGCCCGTCGATCCGGTGGCCGCGCTCTGCTCGACCAGGACGTCGACGACCGAGGCCACGTCCGGCAGCCAGGGCCGCGCCCCCGCGCCCGCTCCGCCGGCGGCCCGCCCGCCCGGCCGGCCGACGCGGTTCCGCCCTGGCGTCGCCCCGGAGGACGGTGCTCCGACGGGCTGCGGCGTCCGCTCCCAGCGGGCCCGGCCGGGGCCCGTGGTGGACGGGGGGAGGACGACGTAGCCGCCGTCGCCGTGAAAGCGGAGCGAACCGGGCACCCACTCCTGGTTGTGCAGCAGTTCGCCGAGGACCTCCAGCGAGTAGGGCACCACCAGGAGCGTCCAGCGCGTCGGCGTGGCCACCACCGGGCCGAGGCGCACGCCCGCGCGGTCGAAGGCCGCCAGCGCGCGCGCCCCGGCGATCGCGGGGAGGCTCACGGCGCTCGCCGCGCGCCCTCCGGTGGCGAGGACGATCGGCGCCTCCGGGCGGTTGGTCCACCACCAGCGGACCATCCGCGCGTCCGTGGTGGCCGCCAGCAGCCCGGGGTCGAACGGGTGGGCGCCCGGTACCGCGCAGTCCGGGTGGGCGCAGCCGCATTCGCGCACGCGGCCGATGCCGGGCCGGAGGCCCACACCGGGGAGTACGGGCCACTGCCACTCCGTGGCGTAGGTCAGGGCCGCGGTGACCACCGCGGACCGGCCGGGCCGCCGGAGCGAGAGCTTGCGTCGCCTTCCGAGGATCTCGCGCATGAGCGCTCGTTCCTTTCCGTGAACGCCGAAGGTGGGCCCCGGTCGGAGACCAGGGCCGTCAGGGCACTGCATTCGTTGCTTCAGGGCACTGCATTCGTTGCAGGTGCAGCACTGCGTGTCGCATTACATGGCACTACGGGCGCCGCTTCGCGCGGCACTCGACGCGCCGCCGCGCTTCATGGTCGGCGCACCACATGGATCACAGGTCACTGCGCGTACAACGCAGCGCATCACGCCTGGGGCCGAGCGTGAAACATGGCGGAGGGTGGCGCACGCATGGCGCTTGGTGCTGGGGCCGGTACGCCCCTCGCCCACGGCATGGGTTCCCCCATGCCACTCGGGGACGGGCACGGCCGTTGCCGGGTAAGACGCCCGGGCCTTCCGCCGGGTTCCGGGGCGCCCCCAACTCCCCCTGCCCTTCCTCAAGTACGTACCCACCGCGGTGGCGGTGACGCGCTGTCGAGCACGGCCAGTCGACCGCAATTCGGCGAGCACGGCACTATTTTCCGGCCAACTTCAAAACCCCTCAGACACCATCATTCCCACTGGTCCAATGCTGGACATCGCCTCACCGGGGCGTGTACATGTGGAGTCACCGATAGCGCGCACCACGACAGGGGGTTTGCGGTGCTATTCCATGGAACACGCAGGCTGACGGGCCGGTCGAATCCGTACGCCGGAGCTCTGCGGGCGCCCTCCGGGGCGGACCCCGGGGCCGCCTCCGCACGGGTCCGGCGGAGCAGACGGCCATGAGCGCCCCCCACCTCCCGAAAGTGGCCGGAATCGATCCGTCCCTCCCCGCCCCGGCCGTGGCTTCTGCTTCCGCCGCGTGCCCCGCGAACGCCGCCACCTCCCCCCTCACCGGCACCACGGACCCGTCCGCCACCACGGACCTGTCCTCCACCACGGAACCGTCCGGCCCCACGTCTCCCCCGAGCACCGGCGTCCCCCGCGGCCCCCAGCGCCCTGACGGCCTCGTCCAGGACCGGCTCGCCGGCTGGGTCTCGGACCTCACCACGCTCCAGGAACTCACCGAGCGCCTCACCCGCACCACGGACCTGGACGAAGCACTGCGTGAACTCCTGCGCGCCGGCGCCACCCTCCTGGGCGCCGGCCGCGGCCTGGTCACCCTCCACCCGGTCGACGACACCGGCCGTACGGCGACCGCCACACTCGGGCTCGGCCGCGCGGATCTGGGCCACTTGGAGACCATTCCACACGTAACGGATGCAGTAGACGCACCGGGTGCGCCGGATGTCTCGTACGGCTCGCAGAGCCCGAACGCCTCGTACGACTCCCAGAGCCCGAACGCCTCGTACGGTCCGCGGAGCCTGAACGGGCCGCAGGTCCCGCCGCACACCTCACACGTCTCACACGCACCCTCGTCCCCCTCCTCTCCTTCCTCACCCTCCTCGCGTCCGTCGCCCCCCGCGCCTGCCCCCTGCGCCGCGTCCCACCCGTACGTTCACCTCCTGGAGGGACTGCCGCCCGTCGGCTCCCGCTCCGGCACCGCCCGCCCCGACATCCCCGGGGAGGAGGACCTGGACCCCCGGCACCGCGAGGTCGCGGCCCGGCTCGGGTACGCCGCGAGCTACGCGATGCCGCTGGACGCCGCCTCGCCCACCCCTGTCCAGGAAGCTCCCGCTCAGGAACCCCCTGCTCAGGAGGCTTCCGCCCAGGACGTCCCCGGCCGAGCCGACCCCGCCGAGCCCCCGCCGGACCGCCGGATCGGCGCCGCCGTCTGGCTCTACGACGAGCCGGCCGAGCCCACCGAGCGCCAGCGGCGGCTCGCCGCCCGCTACTGCGCCCACGCGGCCGGGCACCTGGCCCGGCTGCTGGAGCTCGGCCGCGCCCGCGCGGCCCTGGCCGCGCTCCACGACGAACTGCTGCCCGGCCGGCTGCCGCGCGTGGCCGGGATCCGGCTCGCGGTGCGGCACCGCACCGGCCCGCGCGGCGGCGGCGACTGGTACGACGCGCTTCCCCTCCCCGAGGGCGCGCTCGGCCTCGCCGTCGGCGGGATCACCGGCTCCGGCCCGTCCGCCGTCGCGGCGACCGGCCGGCTGCGGGCGTCCCTGCGGGCGTACGCGGTGATGGAGGGCGAGGATCCGGTCGCCGTCCTCTCCGACCTGGAACTCCTGCTGCGGCTGACCGAGCCCGCCCGCTCCGCCACCGCCCTCTTCGCCTACTGCGACCCGGCCGGCCGCAAGGTCGTCATCGCCGCGGCGGGCCACTGCTCGCCGCTGATCATCGGCGACCACCGCACCGAGTACGTGGAAACCTCGCTCTCCGCGCCGCTGGGCATGCTGGCCTGCTGGGAGGCGCCCAGCGTCGAGATCGAACCGGCGCCGGGCGAGACGCTCCTGCTCTACAGCGACGGACTGCTGCACCGGACCGGCGACGCGATGGACCGGGCGTTCGCCCGGCTGCACGCGGCGGCGGCGAGCGTCCCCCGGGCGGCGCGGCGGGATCCGGAGGCGGTGGCCGACCACATCCTCCGCACGGTCCTGCCGGAGGACACCGAGGCCACGGCCGCCCGCGGCCGGGGCTCAGGCGACGGAACGGACGCGTCCGGCGGATATGACGAACTCCGCTCCGGTGAGGACGTCGTCCTCCTGGTGGCACACTTCGACTGATCCCATCCGGTTCGTCCGGTTGCGAATCCGGACGTATGCCCCTCTTCCGGCCGCCTCCGGCGCTCCTCCGCCCACCTACGATGGGGGGCGGCCCCGTTCGAGGAGGAAAGCATGACCGAGCAGCCCGCGCCCGAGAACCCCGAAGGCGACGAGCCGATCAAGCAGCGGAAGAACGGCCTCTACCCGGCCGTCTCCGACGAGCTCGCCGAGAACATGAAGAGCGGCTGGGCCGACACCGAGCTGCACGACCTGCGGCCGATACCCCAGGCCGAGGAGACGGCGCGGCGCCGCGCCGAGCTCTCCGCGCGCTTCCCGGGCGAGCGCCTGGTGATCCCCGCGGGCAACCTCAAGACCCGCTCGAACGACACCGAGTACGCCTTCCGCGCCTCGACCGAGTACGCGTACCTCACCGGCGACCAGACGCAGGACGGCGTCCTGGTCCTGGAGCCGACGGCGGACGGCCACGACGCCACGCTGTACCTGCTGCCGCGCTCGAACCGTGAGAACGGCGAGTTCTGGCTCGACGGCATGGGCGAGCTGTGGGTCGGCCGCCGGAACAGCCTCACCGAGGGCGAGCGGCTCTACGGCCTGCCCTGCGCCGACGTGCGCGAGCTGGCCGACGCCCTCGCCAAGGCCACCGGCCCGGTCCGCGCCGTCCGCGGCCACGACGCCGGCATCGAGGCGGCGCTGACCGACAAGGTCACCGCCGAGCGCGACGAGGAACTGCGGATCTTCATCAGCGAGCAGCGGCTCGTGAAGGACGCCTTCGAGGTCGCCGAGCTGCAGAAGGCCGTCGACTCGACCATCCGGGGCTTCGAGGACGTCGTGAAGGTCCTCGACAAGGCGGAGGCCACTTCCGAGCGCTACATCGAGGGGACGTTCTTCCTCCGCGCCCGCGTGGAGGGCAACGACATCGGCTACGGCTCCATCTGCGCCGCCGGCCCGCACGCCACCACCCTGCACTGGGTGCGCAACGACGGCCCGGTCCGCGCCGGCGAGCTCCTGCTGCTCGACGCGGGCGTGGAGACCCACACCCTCTACACCGCCGACGTCACCCGGACGCTGCCGATCAACGGCACGTACACCGACCTCCAGCGCAAGATCTACGACGCCGTGTACGAGGCGCAGGAGGCCGGCATCGCCGCGGTCAAGCCGGGCGCGAAGTTCCGCGACTTCCACGACGCCGCCCAGCGCGTCCTCGCCGAGAAGCTCGTCGAGTGGGGCCTGGTCGAGGGCCCGGTCGAGCGCGTCCTGGAGCTCGGCCTGCAGCGCCGCTGGACGCTGCACGGCACCGGCCACATGCTCGGCATGGACGTCCACGACTGCGCGGTCGCCCGCACCGAGGCGTACGTGGACGGCGTCCTGGAGCCCGGCATGGTCCTGACGGTCGAGCCCGGCCTCTACTTCCAGGCCGACGACCTGACCGTGCCCGAGGAGTACCGCGGCATCGGCGTCCGCATCGAGGACGACATCCTCGTCACGGAGGACGGCAACCGGAACCTGTCCGCCGGCCTGCCCCGGACGTCCTCGGACGTCGAGGCGTGGATGGCCCGGCTGAAGGGCTGAGCCCCGGCTGTACCGGCGCGGCGGCGCGGCCCGGCGGGAGTTTCCCGCACCGGGCTGCGCCGCCGCCGTTTCACAGCGCCATGAGCGCGCCGTTCGCCTCGGCCCGGACGTCCCGGAGCGGGCGGAGCGCGAGGCGCATCAGGACGAGGGCGTTGTCGTCCCCGGCGATGCGGTTGGCGCTCAGTTCGCCGCAGGAGCGGCACTCGTGGATGATCAACCACTCGCCGTCCGGGCGGACGGACAGGCTCAGCGCCTCCATCCGGCCCCGGCAGGCCGCGGCCCGGTCACCCGGCACGCGTCCGTCGACGTGCAGGCTGACCAGGCAGTGCGGGCAGTGGTTGCGATGTGCGGTGCCCGGTGCGGCAAGGGGCACGCCGAGCCGGCAGCCCACGCACCGGAAGTCGGCCGCCCGGTGGCCGCCCTGTCCGTGCAGGACGTCCTTGCGGCGCTGCGGACGGCGTGAACGCCCGTCGTCCCGCGGGTTCTTGCGTCGCGGCATGTCCGTCTCCTCTCCCTCGCGCCGCTCAGATGTCCCCGAACGCTTCCAACGGGAACGGGGGTTGGGCGAGCGGGCGGACGGCCATCCGCATCAGGATCAGCCGGTTGTCGTCCGCGCGGACGGGAGTGGAGGTGAGCTCGTCACAGCGCACGCAGCGGTGGACGACCATCCAGTCGCCGGTGCGCAGCACCGCGATGGAGATGGGCGTCATCCGGCCGCGGCACTCCGAGGGGCCGCCCTCGACGTGGTCGACGACGTGCCGGGAGTGCAGGCAGGACGGGCAGTGGTCGCGCCGGCGGCCGTCGGCCGCGAGGGCGGAGACGGTCAGGCCGCAGTGGACGCACGTGAAGGTGTCGGTGCTGCCGAAGCCGGTGGCGGTACGGGCGTGGGTGGATTCGCTCCGGTGAGCGTGGTCGTGGTGGTGGGTGGACACCCGGGGTCTCCTCGCTGGGAAGTTCTCGCTGTCAGCAGGAGGGGGCCGAGCGGTCCTCGGGGCGTTTCGCGGGTCACGCGGCGCGGTGAGGGGCGCTCGGCGCGGGCCGGGTCGTCATACACACCTCTTCTTTCGGGCTTCGGGGCCGGGCCCCGGCGGATACGGGCGGAACGTAGCAGCGGGCGTTCCACCGTCGCCAGCGGATTTCCGCGGGCGCGGGTCGGGGTGGGGGGTGCCCCAGTCCCACCCTTTCGCCGTTTCCTGGGGCTGCGCCCCAGACCCCCTTTCACGGCTTCGCCGCTCGTCCTCAAACGCCGGACGGGCTGAGGGGTGCCCACCCGCGCACATTCTTCGGCCGCCGATGTCGAGAATCCCCGTCCTGCTCCGTCCCCGGTGTGGACGCGGTCACAATGGGCCGCACCAGCACCGAGGAGAACGACGATGGCCAAGTACCTGCTGCTGAAGCACTACCGCGGCGCCCCGGCTCCGGTGAACAACGTGCCCATGGATCAGTGGACGCCGGAGGAGATCTCGGCGCATGTGTGGTTCATGCACGACTTCGCGGCCCGGCTGGAGGAGACCGGGGAGTTCGTCGACGGGAACGCGCTCGCGCCCGAGGGGGAGTGGGTGCGTTACGACGGGGAAGGGCGGCCGCCGGTGACCGACGGGCCGTTCGCCGAGACCAAGGACCTGATCGCCGGCTGGATGATCATCGACGTCGACAGTCACGAGCGGGCCGTCGAGCTGGCCGGGGAACTGTCGGCCGCGCCGGGGGCCGGCGGGAAGCCGATTCACGAGTGGCTGGAGGTGCGGCCGGTGATGACGGCGACGCCTGCCATCACCGAGTGCCATTGATGGACGAGGTCCTGCTCAGGAGCCTCACCCCGCGCGTCCTCGCCGTCCTCGGCCGCCGCGGAGCCGACTTCGCGGCGGCCGAGGACGCCGTGCAGGACGCGCTGGTCGAGGCACTGCGGGTCTGGCCGGACGATCTGCCGCGGGACGCCAAAGGGTGGCTGGTCACCGTGGCGTGGCGGAAGTTCCTCGACGCGACGCGGGCCGACGCCGCCCGCCGGTGGCGGGAGGGGCGCGTCGAGGAGGAGCCGCCGCCCGGACCCGCGCCCGCGGTGGACGACACGCTCCGGCTCTACTTCCTCTGCGCGCACCCGTCGCTGACGCCGTCGTCAGCGGTCGCGCTCACGCTGCGTGCCGTCGGCGGGCTGACCACGCGGCAGATCGCCCGTGCCTACCTGGTGCCCGAGGCGACGATGGCCCAGCGGATCAGCCGGGCCAAGCGCACCGTCTCCGGTGTGCGGTTCGACCGCCCCGGCGACGTCGCCACCGTGCTGCGCGTCCTCTACCTGGTCTTCAACGAGGGCTACTCCGGCGACGTCGACCTCGCCGCCGAGGCGATCCGGCTCACCCGGCAGCTCGCGGCCGCCGTCGACCACCCGGAAGTGGCCGGGCTGCTCGCGCTCATGCTGCTCCACCACGCCCGGCGCGCCGCCCGGACCGCGCCCGACGGGAGTCTGGTGCCGCTCGCCGAGCAGGACCGCGGCCGGTGGGACACCGCGCTGATCGCCGAGGGCGTCGCGATCCTGCAGGCGGCCCTGGCCCGCGACCGGCTCGGCGAGTTCCAGGCCCAGGCCGCCATCGCCGCGCTGCACGCGGACGTGCCGGCCGCCGAGGAGACCGACTGGGCGCAGATCGTCGAGTGGTACGACGAGCTCATGCGTCTGACCGACAGCCCGGTCGTCCGGCTCAACCGCGCGGTGGCCGTCGGGGAGGCCGACGGGCCGCGCGCCGGCCTGGCGGCGCTCGCGGCGTTGGACGCCTCTTCCCCAGGCTCTCGGCTTCGCTCGAGCGGGGAGACCCCATCCCCCGGTACACCGCGGTGGCGGCGTACCTCCACGAGCGCGACGGCGACCCGGTGACGGCGGCGCGGCTGTACGCCGAGGCGGCCCTCAAGGCGCCCACGCTCGCCGAGCGCGATCATCTGACGCGCCGGGCCGCCCGGCTCAACGCCCGTCGGGGCCGCTGATCCCGGATCCCTCTCGCTCGATGTCAGGTCCCCGGCACACGGCCCGGCGCGCGACCGCCGGTCCGGCGAGGTTGGCGCCCCCGCCCGCGCCCGCGCTCCTCGCCGCGACCGCAGCGGTCAGGACGCCTTCAGCAGCGCGTCCTCGCGCCATTTGAGGATCTTGTCGAAGGTGACGACCGCCCCCTGCCGCCCCGGGCGGTTGCGGACATGGACGTGGTCGGTGAGGGACTCGATGAGGAACAGGCCCCGGCCGTGCTCGTCGTGGGCGGAGGCGGGGGTGTGGGCGGGGGCCGGAGCGGAGGTTCGCGCTTCGGCGCGGTGCGGGAGGCGGCGGGGCGCCCTGAGACCCGTAGCGCACGGAGCACCCGTAGCACCCGAGGGGCCTGCGGAGCTCGTGGGATTCGTGGCGCTCACGGGCTTCGTGGGGCTCGCGGAGGGGTGGCGAAGCCCGGGCCCGAGTCGGTGACCTCGATGCGACAGGTGTCCCCGTCGATGCGGGCCGTCACCCGGTAGCCGGTGGACTCGTCACCGCCGTGCTCGACGGCGTTGGCACACGCCTCACTGAGGGCGACCGCCAGGTCGTAGGCCGTTTCGGGGTCGACACCGGCCGTCTCCATCGCACCGACCAGCAGCCGCCGGGCGAGCGGAACGCTCGCAGCCTCGCGCCGCAAATGGAGTGACCACCAGATGCTCATGCTCAGCCTCCCGGCCGCGGCTCGACATACCGATACCTATAGCCGTGCGCGACACGTGGTAAGCCTGCCGGGCGTGAGAGTCCGCTCATTCGGCGGATGCGACAGGACGGCGCATTGGGGTATGCGGTGGACCCTGCCGTGAGGAGGGCGTGCGTCCGGTGGGATGATGGCGCGGCCATGCCTCACCCCGTCGCGCGCGCCGGCGCCGATCTGCGACTGCTCCGGGCCGCGGTGTTCACCGCGGTCTGCGTTCTGCTGTCCGCGGCCGGGCACGCGCTGGCGTCCTGCGCGCCCGTCCCGGTGTGGACACTGGCGGCGGGCTTCGCGGTGGTGTTCGGGCTCGTCGCGCCGCTGGCCGGGCGGGAGCGCTCGCTGCCGGGGATCGCGGCCTGTCTGGCGGTGGGCCAGGTGGCGCTGCACGCGCTGTTCGCCGTGGGCCAGCGCGGCCCGGAGGCGTCCCCGCGCACCGGACACGACGGGCCCCTGGTCTCCTTCGCCGGCCGGCTGCTGTGCAATCAGCGGCCCCCGGCCTCCCCGGCCGAGGCGCGCCGGATCCTCACCGACGCCGGGCTCGGCGCCTCGGCCCCGACAGCCCCGACGGCCCCGGCGGCCCAGGACGTCCACGGCGGCAACGGGCCGTGGGACGCCGTCGCACACGTCCTGATGCCCTCGCCCACCATGCTGCTCGGCCATCTGCTCGCGGCCCTGGCCGTCGGCTGGCTGCTGTGGCGCGGCGAGGCGGCGCTGTGGCGCCTGGTGCGGCTGTCGGAGCGGCCCGCGCGCGTCGTCGTGGAGGCCGCGCTGGTCCGCGCGCTGCGCGCGGCGGCGGGGCTCGTCCGCGCCCTCCTGGCCGGTGTCCTGCGGCGGCCGGTGGTCCTCGCGCGCCGGGCGGGCGGGGACGACGAGCGCCCGGCGCGCGAGCCGGAGCTGCACCACGTCGTGATCAGGCGGGGCCCGCCGCGGTTCGCCCTCGCGGCCTGAGCACGCGTCGCACTCCGTCCGCCGCACGGCGGGAGGGCGGACGCGTGGTGGCCGTACGCGTGCCACCTCATCCGCCCCCTCCTGCACAGGGAGTGTTTTCGCATGAACGCCAAGACCACGATGACCGCTGCCCGCCCCCGCTTCGGCACCCGCGCCGGCCGCCTCGCCGCCGTCGGCACCGCCGCCGCGGCCGGGGTGCTGTTCCTCGCCGGGCCCGCCTCGGCGCACGTCAGCGTGCAGCCCGGGACCGCCGAGAAGGGCGGCTACAGCACGATCTCCGTCAAGGTGCCGAACGAGAAGGACAACGCCTCGACGGTCAAGGTCGAGCTGGCCCTCGATCCCAAGCACCCACTCGTCTCCGTGATGCCACAGGCGGTGCCGGGCTGGGACGTGAAGGTCGAGAAGACCAAGCTGGACAAGCCGGTGCGGATGCACGGCAAGTCCATCGACGAGGCCGTCAGCAAGGTCGTCTGGACCGGCGGCAAGATCGAGCCCGGGAACTTCCAGCAGTTCCCGCTGTCGGTCGGACAGCTGCCCACCGACACCGACGAGCTGGTCTTCAAGGCGCTCCAGACGTACTCCGACGACGACGTGGTGCGCTGGATCGACCCGTCGAAGCCGGGCGGCGAGGAGCCCGAGCACCCCGCCCCCGTCCTGAAGCTCGTCGACAAGCCGGCCGCCGGCAAGCCCGCGGACGACGGCAAGAACAACCAGGGCACCGCGACCGCGGCCGTCGACTCCGGCGACGGCGACTCCACCGACACCACCGCCCGCGTCCTCGGCGTCGTCGGCATCGTCGTCGGTGTGGCGGGCGCCGCCTTCGGCGTGTTCGCCGGACGCCGCCGCACGGCGGCCTGACGCACGGAACGGCCAGGGCCGGCGCCGCACCGGGCGGCCGCCGGCCCCCATCCCCGAACCCACACCTGGAGAAGCACTCCATGCGCATGCGTACCAAGACCGCGAGCACGGTGCTGGCCCTCGCCGCCGCGCTCACCCTGTCGGCCTGCGGCGGTTCCGACGACAAGGCGGAGGACAAGCCGATCGCCGACGTGTCCGGCGGCGAGCCGAAGAAGTCGCCGATCACGCTGGACGACGCCAAGGCCAAGCCGGACCTGGTCCTGAAGGACACCTCCGAGAAGCAGTACCAGCTGGTCAAGGAGACCGCGGGCCGGCCCGTGCTGCTCTACTTCGGCTACACCTACTGCCCCGACGTCTGCTCGACGGTGGTGTCCGACATGGCCGCCGCCGCCAAGAAGCTGCCGCAGGCCGACCGCGAGAAGCTGCGGATCGTCTTCGTGACCACCGACCCCGAGCGGGACACCCCCGCCCGGATGCGGAAGTGGCTGGACGCCCAGGGCGGCCAGGACATCGTCGGTCTCACCGGCTCGTTCGACACCATCCAGGCGGCGGCCAAGCCGCTGGGCATCCTGGTCGACAAGCCGAAGAAGGAGAAGGACGGCTCGGTCACCGTCAGCCACGGCGCGCAGGTCGTCGGGTTCTCGCCCAAGGACGACAAGGGCCACTGGCTCTACACGGCCGAGACCACCGCGGACCAGTACGCCAAGGGCCTCCCGAAGATCGTCAAGGGAGAGAACCCCTGATGCGCAAGTCCGTCATCGCCGCGGTGGCGGCCTTCCCGCTGCTGCTGGCCGGCGCGCTGGTGGCCATCGCCAGCACCGGGACCGGCTCCTCCGACCGCCCCGAACTGTCCGTCAGCGGCGCCTACATGCCCCGGCCGGCCATGGACGACATGGCCGCGGCGTACTTCACCGTCAAGAACGACGGCGACTCGACCGACCAGCTCACCGAGGTCACCACGCCGCTCTCCCGCGACGTCACCCTGCACACCACCGACGGCTCGCGGATGAAGCACACCGAGAAGCTGGATGTCCCGGCGAAGGGCAGCCTGTCCCTCACGCACGGCGGCAACCACCTGATGCTGGGCAAGCTCGACCACCTGCCCAAGGTGGGCGAGAAGATCGAGTTCACGCTGCACTTCGCCACGTCCGCGCCGGTGAAGATCAAGGTGCCGGTCGAGGACGCGTCGTACCGGCCCAAGGACTGACGCGGCATGAGCACGACCGTCCGTCGGCTCGGCGGCCTGCTGGGCGCGCTCGCCGCCGCCCTGCTCTGCGTGCTGACCGCCGCGGGCACCGCGTCGGCGCACGCCGCGCTCACCGCCACCGACCCCCGCCAGGGCTCGGTGGTGCCGGAGGCACCGCGCCAGGTCCGGCTCACCTTCTCCGAGGGGGTGCTGCTCGGCGCCGACTCGGTGCGGGTCCTGGACCCCAAGGGCGCGCGCGTCGACGACGGGCGGCCCGCGCACGTCGACGGTCGGTCCGAGACGGCGGCCGTCACCCTGCGGGCCGGGATCGCGAACGGGACGTACACCGTGGCCTGGCAGGCGGTCTCCGCCGACAGCCACCCGGTGGCCGGGGCCTTCACCTTCTCCGTCGGCGCGCCCTCGGCGACCACGGTGAAGGCGGCGGTCAAGGGGACGGACCCGGTGGTCGGGACGCTCTACGACACCGCGCGGTACGCCGCGTACGCGGGCTTCGCGCTGCTCGTCGGCGGCTGCGTGTTCGCCGCCGTGTGCCACACCGGGCGCGGGGTGCGGCGGGTCGCGGTCGGCGGCTGGGTGGCGCTGTTCCTGGCGACGGCGGCGCTGCTGGTGCTGCGCGGCGCCTACACGAGCGGCCGGGGGCCCGGTGCCGTCCTCGACCTCTCGCTGCTCGGGGACGCGCTGTCCAGCCGGCCGGGCGCCGCCCTGCTGACGCGGCTGCTGCTGCTCAGCGCGGCGGCGGTGGTGCTGGCCGTGGTGTTCGGCGAGCACGTCCAACCGACAGTTTCCGGTGAGCGCATTCGGCCGGGGGTTTCCGGCGAACGCACGCGGCCGGGGGTTTCCGGCGAGCGCGCTCGGACGGGTGGCGGGCGGCGGGCGTACGCCTGGGGGCTGGGCGCCGGCGGCGGGCTGGTGGCCGCGGGGCTCGCGGCGACCTGGGCGGCGGCCGAGCACGCCTCGGCCGGCCTCCAGCCCTGGGTGGCCATGCCCGTCGACGTCCTCCACCTGCTCGGCGTCGGCGTGTGGCTCGGCGGACTCGCCGCGCTGCTCGCCGCGTTGGGGACGGAGGAGCCGCTGCCCGGCGACGCGGCCCGCCGGTTCTCCCGGCTGGCCTTCACCGCCGTCTGCATCCTCGTCGCCACCGGGACCTACCAGTCGTGGCGGCAGGTCGGCGGCTGGGCCGCGTTGACCGGTACGGAGTACGGGCGATGGCTGCTGGTCAAGGTGGGGCTGGTGGGGGTGCTGGTCGTCCTGGCGGCGTTCTCGCGGCGCTGGACGGCGCGGCTCACCGACCGGGCGCCGGGCCGCGGGGCGCGCCCCAAGGCCGTACCCGAGAAGACCGGCGAGAAGGCCTGCCAGAAATCCGGCGAGAAGACCGGTGAGAAAGGGGCCGCCGGCGCGTCGCCCGAGCGTGCCGCCCAACTCGCCCGGCAGCGGGCCGCGATGGCCAAGGCCGCCGGGCGGCGGGAGCGCGCCGCGGACGAGGGCCGGTCCGGTCTGCGCCGTACCGTGCTCGCCGAGGCCGCGGTGGCCGTGGTGGTGCTCGCCGTCACCACCGTCCTCACCACCACCCAGCCCGGCCGGGCCGAGACCGAGCAGGAGAGGGCCGGCCGCGCGGCCGGCGGCTCGTCGGCGTCCGCCGCCGGGCCGGTCGAGGCGCGGATCGCGTACGACACCGGGGGGAAGGACGGGCGCGGCACGGCCCGGATCACCGTCGCCCCGGGGCGCTCCGGCGCCAACACCGTCGACGTCACGCTCACGGACCCCGCCGGGCGACCGGTGGACGTCCCCGAGGTGGCGGTTTCGTTCACCGAGAAGGAGAAGGGCATCGGCCCGCTGCGGGCGCCGCTGAAGCGCCTGTCGGCCGGCCGGTCGCGTGCCTCCGGATTCCAGCTGCCCATGGCGGGACGGTGGCAGCTCACCCTGACCGTACGGACCTCCGAGATCGACCAGGTCACCGAGATCGAAGACGTGAAGATCGACTGATGGCTGAGACTGTGATGGCTGAGATGGCTGAGGCTCATGGCTGAGAGTTCCGGCAAGACCAAGACGCAGCGGACCGGCAAGGCCGACGTGAAGGCCGACACCGGCGCCAAGGGCGGTAAGCCCGCCAAGACCGGTAAGGCTGACACGACCGCCAAGACCGGCAAGAAGGCGGAATCCCAAGGCAAGCCGGACGGGCTCTCCCGGCGGCGGCTGCTCGGCACCGCCGGCGCGGTGGGGGCCGGCGGGCTCGTCGTCGGCGGCCTGGGCGGCGCCTCGGTCGCGGAGGCGGTCCGCAAGGACCCCGACCCGCTGTCCGGCGTCGGCTCCGCGACCGTCCCCTTCCACGGCGACCACCAGGCGGGCATCGCCGACCCCGCCCAGGCCCACGGCCACCTGGTGGCCTTCGACCTCGCGCCGGGCGCGGACCGCAAGGCCGCCGCCGCCCTGCTCAGACGCTGGTCGGCGACGGCGGCCGAACTGGCGGAGGGCCGGGCGCCGAAGGGCGACGACACCGGCATCGCGCTGGACGCCGGGCCGTCCTCGCTGACCGTCACCTTCGGCTTCGGCCGCACCTTCTTCGACCGCACGGGTCTGGCCGACCGGCGGCCCGCCGCCCTCGAACCACTGCCCGCCTTCACCCAGGACGCCCTCGACCCCAAGCGCGGCGACGGCGACCTCTGGGTGCAGATCGGCGCCGACGACGCGCTCGTCGCGTTCCACGCGCTGCGGCTGCTCCGCAAGCAGGCCGGCGACGCCGTCCGGCCGCGCTGGGAGATGAGCGGCTTCAACCGCACCCCCGGCGCCACCCCGCGCCCGATGACCCAGCGCAACCTGATGGGCCAGGTCGACGGCACCAACAACCCCAAGCCCACGGACCCGGACTTCGAGGAGAAGATCTTCGTCCCGCGCGACCACAAGGGCCCCGACGCCTGGATGGCGGGCGGCTCGTACGCGGTGGTGCGGCGCATCCGGATGCTGCTGGACACCTGGGACAACCTGCCGCTGGAGCGCCAGGAACGGGTGATAGGCCGCCGCAAGTCGGACGGCGCCCCGCTGTCCGGCGGCGGCGAGACGACCCCCGTCGACCTGGAGAAGATCGGACCGGACGGCGGGCTGGCCATCGCCGGTGACGCCCACATCCGCGTCGCCGCGCCCTCCGCCAACCGGGGCGCGACGATGCTGCGCCGCGCCTTCTCGTACCACGACGGTTTCCGCGACGACGGCGCCCCGGACGCCGGACTGCTGTTCGTCGCCTGGCAGGCGGACCCGATGAAGGGGTTCGTGCCGGTGCAGCGGAAGCTCGACCGGGGGGACGGGCTGTCGCGCTTCCTGCGGCACGAGGCGAGCGGGCTGTTCGCGGTGCCGGGCGGCTGCGCCGAGGGCGAGTACGTGGGGCAGCGGCTGCTGGAGGGGTAGTCGGGGGCGGTGCGGTGAGGGGCCGAGGACGGTGGTGCGGCGGGGGTCGGCGGTCCGCCTGGGCTCGGTGGTACGTCCGGGCCGTCGATGGACGTGGCGGCTGCTGCTGCGCCCGAGCCGCCGGTGGGTGGGAAGGCCACCGGTGGGCGGGAAGGCCGCCGGCAGGCAGGGGCCCTCCCCTCCCGCTCGGTATCGTGGCGGCAGCCCGCTCTCCGCAGCGGACCGTTCGGAGGAGTATCGCGTGATGTCGGCCAGCCGCTACACCTACCTCGGTCCCGAAGGCACCTTCACCGAGGCCGCGCTGCGTACGCTCCCCGAGGCGGCGACGCGCGAGCTCGTGCCCAAGGTGTCCGTCCCGGCCGCGCTGGACGCCGTGCGCGGCGGCGAGGCGGCGGCGGCGCTGGTGCCGATCGAGAACTCGGTGGAGGGCGGCGTCACCGCGACCCTGGACGAACTGGCCACCGGCACCCCGCTGATGATCTACCGCGAGGTGCTGCTGCGGATCGCGTTCGCCCTGCTCGTCCGGCCGGGGATGAAGCTCTCCGACATCAAGACGGTGACCGGGCACCCGGTCGCCCAGCCGCAGGTGCGCAAGTGGCTCGCGGCCCATCTGCCGGACGCGCGCTGGGAGTCGGCGGCGTCCAACGCGGACGGGGCGCGGCTGGTCCGGGAGGGCCGCTACGACGCGGCGTTCGCCGGGGAGTTCGCCGCCGCGACGTACGGCCTGGAGCCGCTGGTCACCGACATCCACGACGCGCGGAACGCCGAGACGCGGTTCGTGCTGGCGGGACGGCCGGCGCGGCCCGCGGCCCGGACGGGTGCCGACCGGACGTCCATGGTCGTATGGCTGCGGGACGACCACCCGGGTGCGCTGATGGAGCTGTTGCAGGAGTTCTCGGCGCGCGGCGTCAACCTGACCTGGATCGAGTCGCGGCCGACGGGCGAGGGCATGGGCCGGTACTGCTTCTCCATCGACTGCGAGGGGCACATCACGGACCGGCGGGTGGCCGAGACGCTGATGGGCCTGAAGCGGATCTGCCCGAATGTGCGGTTCCTCGGGTCGTATCCGCGCGCGAGTGCGGAGGGCGGGGAGCCGGGGGCGTCGGCCGGGGGCGCGCCGCGGCCGGGGACGTCGGACGCCGATTTCGTGGCGGCGGCGGAGTGGCTGGCGCGCTGCCAGGACGGGCGGGCCTGAGCACCGTCCCGAGGGCCTGCCGTGGGGTCGTCCACAGAGTTATCCACAGGGTGGCCCACTCCTGGGGATAAGTCGACAGAGTGAGGGTCGGCCGGGCGGCACGAATCGGTCAACGTCGACAAATCTCTCTAGCAATCCACCGGATCGTCCACAGGGGCGGCTGTCGGGTGGTGGGATCGTCCACCACCCCGGAGTCAGCCGAAAGGTCTCGAACAACCCTTAAGAGCGGGAAATCTCCACCCGAAAGAGTGTTGGAACAAGGTTTATCCGCCAGAAAGCCACCAAACCGTGGCCGATAACGAAAACAGCCGGAAGATCCGCTTCCGGCATCCACAGATTTCGCGCACACCCTGTGGACAACAAACCGGAATCACCTCTTCCTGTGGACAACCAAAGGCTCCACAGGCGCTTCCTCACGGCCCTGGGGCGATTCGTCGACCTCTCGCCTTTTCGCGGCGGATCGCCGAATTCACCCCATGCGCCCCATGGGTTTTCCACCCTTTCGCATCCGGCCCGCAGCCCTTTCGCAGCCGACCCGCAGCCGGTTTCGGAAAGCCGGGAAAACCACCCGGAATGGGGCAAACCCTGCCGAAGAGGAATATCGCGTCGAGTGATCGCGACGGTCAACGGTAGCCTGGGGGGGTGATTGACCTTCGCCTGCTTCGTGAGGACCCCGACCGTGTGCGCGCCTCCCAGCGCGCCCGTGGAGAGGACGTCGACATCGTCGACGCGCTGCTCTCCGCCGACGAGCGGCGCAGGTCGTCCGGCGTCCGCTTCGACGAACTCCGCGCCGAGCAGAAGGCGCTCGGCAAGCTGATCCCCAAGGCCACCGGCGACGA
Organism: Streptomyces sp. CA-181903; assembly: GCF_050937075.1. NCBI lineage: Bacteria > Bacillati > Actinomycetota > Actinomycetes > Kitasatosporales > Streptomycetaceae > Streptomyces > Streptomyces sp. CA-181903. The sequence continues at coordinate 3,953,288 of NZ_JBNJLY010000001.1, read as the reverse complement.
GAAGGCCGAGCTGCTGAAGAAGGCCGGCGAGCTGTCCGCCGCCGTCAAGGCAGCCGACGCCGAGCAGGACGAGGCCGCGGCGGAGGCCCAGCGCCTCCTGCTGGGCATCGGCAACCTCGTCCACCCCGACGTACCGCGCGGCGGCGAGGACGACTTCGTCGTCCTGGAGACCGTCGGCACCCCCCGCGACTTCGCCGCCGAGGGCTTCGAGCCCAAGGACCACCTGGAGCTCGGCCAGTCGCTCGGCGCGATCGACGTCGAGCGCGGCGCCAAGGTGTCCGGCTCCCGCTTCTACTACCTCACCGGCGTCGGCGCGCTCCTGGAGCTCGCCCTCGTCAACGCCGCCATCGCGCAGGCGACAGCGGCCGGGTTCACCCCGATGCTCACCCCGGCGCTGGTCAAGCCGCGCGCCATGGAGGGCACCGGCTTCCTGGGCCAGGCCGCGCAGGACGTCTACCACCTGGACAAGGACGAGCTCTACCTCGTCGGCACGTCCGAGGTGCCGCTCGCCGCGTACCACATGGACGAGATCATCGACGCCGCGCAGCTGCCGCTGCGGTACGCCGGTTTCTCGCCCTGCTTCCGCCGTGAGGCCGGTACGTACGGCAAGGACACCCGGGGCATCTTCCGCGTCCACCAGTTCGACAAGGTGGAGATGTTCTCGTACATCGCCCCGGAGGAGGCCGAGGCGGAGCACGCCCGGCTGCTGGAGTGGGAGAAGCAGTGGCTGACCAGCCTGGAGCTGCCGTTCCAGGTGATCGACACGGCCACCGGTGACCTCGGCGCCTCCGCCTCCCGCAAGTTCGACTGCGAGGCGTGGATCCCCACCCAGGGCAAGTACCGCGAGCTGACCTCGACGTCCAACTGCGACGAGTTCCAGGCCCGCCGGCTGTCCGTGCGGATGCGCGACGGCAAGAACGTCCGCCCGCTCGCCACGCTGAACGGCACGCTGTGCGCGGTGCCGCGCACGATCGTCGCGCTGCTGGAGAACCACCAGCAGGCCGACGGCACGGTCCGGGTGCCCGAGGTCCTCCGGCCGTACCTGGGCGGACGCGAGGTCCTGGAGCCGGTCGCCAAGTGACGTCCGCGCCCCCGCCCCCGTACCGTCTCGTCGCCACCGACCTCGACGGCACGCTGCTGCGGTCCGACCAGACCGTCTCCGAGCGCACCCGCGCCGCCCTCGCCCTCGCGGCGGCGGCCGGGGCCGCGCACATCGTCGTCACCGGCCGCCCGGTCGCGTGGACGAAACACATACTCGACGCGCTGGACTACCGGGGCCTCGCGGTGTGCGGGCAGGGCGCGCAGGTCTACCACGCGGGCGAGCACCGGCTGCTCACCTCGGTGACCCTGGACCGGCGGGTGGCCGCGCTCGCCGTCGAGAAGATCGAGGCGGAGACCGGACCGCTGCACCTGGCCGCCTCCCGGGACGGACTCGACGGCGACCTGCTGGTCACCGCCGGCTACCGGCTCCATGAGGGGCCACGGCCGCCCGTCCCCGTCACCGACCGGGCGGAACTGTGGGCCGAGCCGCTCAACAAGCTCTACCTCCAGCACCCGCGGCTCGGCGACGACGCCCTCGCGGACGCCGCGCGGGCCGCCGCGGGCGGGCTCGTGGACGTCACGATGGCCGGTGAGGGCATCGTCGAGCTGCTTCCGCTCGGGCTGAGCAAGGCGACCGGGCTGTCGCTGGCCGCGCGGCGGCTCGGAGTGAAGGCCGCCGAGACGATCGCCTTCGGCGACATGCCGAACGACGTGCCGATGTTCGGCTGGGCGGGGTACGGCGTGGCCATGGCCAACGCGCACGCGGAGCTCAAGGCCGTCGCCGACGAGGTGACGGCGGGGAATGACGTGGACGGCATCGCCGTCGTGGTGGAGCGGCTCTTCGGCTGAGGCGGGAGGTACGCCTTCGGCGGATGGTGCCCCGGTCCCTCCCCTTCGCCGTTTCCTGGGGCTGCGCCCCAGCCCCCCCTTGTCGCGGCTTCGCCGCTCGTCCTCAAACGCGCGGAGCGCGGTTTCGGGGTGTGGGGGCGCAGCCCCCGCGAGAAACGGTGCAAGGGCGGGGCCGGGGCACCGCTCATCCCCCACCACGCAGGGCCCGGACGGCGCGGACCGGCGCCGTGCCGTCCCACGTCGGCCGGCCGCGTACGAGCAGCCCGCAGGCGAGGCCGACGGTCACCGCGATGGCATGCCCGACATCGGTGAAGGTGCCGCCGGTCGCCAGCGGTGTGGCGAAGAACAGGACGACCGCCACCAGCCACCCCCACCGCCAAGGCCGCGGAATCCGGTACGTGAGCAGCCCCGCCGCCGCGGCCAGCCCGTACGACACCCCGATGTCCACCACGTGCCGCATCGCACGCGGCGCCGCATGGTGCTCGATGGCGACGAGCAGTACCTCCTGGCTGATCAGCGTGGCCGCGATGTGCGCGACGCCGACGGTGAACAGCCACCGCCAGGTCCCGGCCCAGCGCTCCACGTTGGCGTGCAGCAGCTCGAAGAGGACGACGTAGAGCAGGAACGACGAGGGCGTCTCGATCCAGAAGCCGCTGATGAGCAGGGACTGGAGCGGATGTTTGTTCAGCTCGTGGATGTTGCTGCTGGTGCGGTGGAGGAGGAAGGTCTCCAGTCCCTCGCTGGCCGCCGCGATGACGAGGCTGGTGACGCCGATGACGAGCAGCCAGATGTGGGTGCCGGGAGAACTGCGGACCCAGGAGCGGACGAGGTCCCGGGCCTCGAGCGTGCCCCGTCCGTACCGGCGCACCCGGGCGGGAACCGACGGACGGCCGCTCCCGGGGGCCTCGGGTTCGTCCTGTTGCATCATTCGACGGTAGTCGAGGGGCTGCCGGGCGGACAGCGGACGACCCCGGGCGCCGCGGGACGAGCCGGGCGAGCCGGGCGCCGAATCGCTTCTTCCTCACTCGTTCGAGCGGCGGGAAACGCACTCGTGGCCGATACGCTGAGGCCGGGATCAGAATCGCGCCCATGGGAGCAACCGTGACCACCTCCGCCGCCGCCGGGCAACCGCTCATCCCACAACCCCCTGCCACGGTCACCGCGCTGCGGCAGGCCATCAGCCAGATCGCGCCTGCCGCACTACCGGCTTTCACCAGGGAGCTTGACCAAGCCGCGGACCAGTCCCGGCAAGGCTCCGACCTGGCGCCGCTCCAGCGCTTCATCGCCCAGTGGGCGGTTTATGTCCGCATCCAGCGCCAGCCCGACCTCGCCGCAGACCTCCGCCGCTGGGAAGACGCCGCGCAGTCGGGCGATGCCGCCCAGGCACGGGCGGCTGCCTCAGCGATCGGACGGATTCTGGACGGAGCCCACGCAGCCATCGGTCTGCCGCCCCGGTGAGCGGGGACTGGCGCTGGGAGTACGACCCCGACCACGGCCATGTCGCGGGTGGAATCCCCGCGCACGTGGTGGCGGAGGCGGAGCGACTGGCCGGCCGGCCGGTTCGTCGACCTCGCCGGTACGGGTACCGACGTCAGGCTCGCGGGCCCGGGAGGCGGGTGCCTTCCGGGCCCGTTCGCGGTGCCGGTTCCGAGGGGGGAGGGGCTCACCGTGTGGCAGTCGGCCGCGGGGCGCGGAGCAGGGTGGCCACCGTGACGCAGAGGAGGGCGGTGAGGCCGGCGATGCCCCAGAGGGCCGTGTGCCAGACGCCGGTGAACTGCCGGGCGAGGTGGGCGTGGTCCGGGCCCGTGAGGTGGCCGGAGGCGACGCGGGCGGCGAGGGCGGCGGAGCCGAGGCGGTCCTGGAGGAGGCTGAGCATCAGCGCGCCGAGGGCGGCGATCATCATGGCCTGGCCCCCGCCGCGGACGGTGTTGAGGAAGCCCGCCGCCGTGCCGGAGCGCTCGGGGTCGACGAGGCTCATGGCCTGGCCGTCGATGATGCCGTTGGCCAGTCCGGTGCCGATGCCGATGGTCAGCAGCGGTCCGGCCAGGAGGGCGACGCCGCCGCCCGGGGTGAGGACGGTCAGCCAGGCGTTGCCGGCGGCGACCAGCGCGATGGCGACGGTGATCAGCAGCCGGGCGGGCACGCCCCGGTTCACCAACTGCCCGCTGACCAGCGGCGCGACGAGGACGGGGGCGGTCAGCAGCAGCATCGTCGTACCGGCCTCGCCCGCCGGGACGCCGTTCACGCCCTGGAAGTAGGTCGGCAGGTAGGTCAGCGAGCCGGCGAAGCCGACGGCTCCCGTCAGCCCGGCGAGCGTCCAGGCCAGATAGCGGCGGTCGCGGACCAGCGTCAGGTCGAGGACGGGGTGGGCCGAGCGGCGCTGGAGGACCGTGAAGAGGACGAGCAGGAGCGCGCCGGCGCCGAAGGCGGCCAGGACCAGCGGATGCGTCCAGCCGTTCTGCGGGCCCTGGGTGACGCCTGTCATCACCAGGGCGAGCGCGGCGATGAAGGTCACGGCACCGGGCACGTCCAGGCGCGGCCGGACGGCCGCCCGCGACTCGGCGACGAGGAAGGTGCCGGCCAGCAGCACCACGCCCACCGCGGCGAACACCAGGAACCCGGCCCGCCAGCCGAGTCCGCCGACGAGCGCCCCGGAGATCGTCGGCCCGGCGGCCAAGCCGATGCCGCCGGTCGTGCCGAGGGCGGCGTACGCCTTGGTGCGGGCCGGGCCGGAGAACGTGGTGGCCAGCAGCGCGCCGCCGCTCGCCATCACCCCGGCCGCGCCGAGGCCGGCGACCGCGCGGGCCGCGTCCAGCACCAGGACGTCGGTGGCCGTCGCACTCAGCAGCAGGCCGGCGGTGAACAGGGCGGCGCCGGCGCGGTGGACGCGGCGGCGGCCGAGGAGGTCGGACAGCGCGCCGGTGACCAGCATGAAGCTGGACGCGGTCAGGAAGTAGCCGGTGACCGCCCACTGCAGGCCCGCGCCGGACGCCCCGAGGTCCGCGCCGATGTCCGGGAGCGCCACGGTGGTGCCGGACATCGACATGGCCAGGGTCAGCATCCCGAGCAGGACCAGGGCGAGGGTCACGGCCGGGCGGTGGGGGGCCTCGCGGGCGGTGATCGGAGGGGTGGTCGCCGGGGCGGTGGTGATCGGGGCGGTGGTGGTCACGGTGGCGGCTTTCATGGCGGCGACGCTAGGTCCACCGGCCGGGCCGCCACATCTGCCGGACGACCGGGTTCGGCGACCCGTCCACCCGGTCGTCGAGACCTGGTCATTCGACAGATGTGCGGGTGGGGGCCGGGTCCGTAGCGTTCTCGACGTCACCGGGAGGCCGCCGATCGGCCGGCCGCCCTTCCCCTCACACCGTCAAGGACGTACCGCGATGAACACCGCTCCCCTCCGCCTCGCCGTCATCGTCGGTTCCACCCGCGAGGGCCGGTTCGGCCCGACCGTGGCCGACTGGTTCGTCCGCGAGGCCCGGACCCACACCGGGTTCGACGTGGACGTGATCGACCTGGCGGACGCCGGCATTCCGAGCACCCTGTCCGGCGAGCCCACCCCCGAGGTCGCCGCGGTCAGCCCGCGGCTGGCCGCCGCCGACGCCTTCGTGGTGATCACGCCGGAGTACAACCACTCGTACCCCGCCTCCCTGAAGGCCGCCATCGACTGGCACTTCCCGCAGTGGCAGGCCAAGCCCGTCGCCTTCGTCTCCTACGGCGGGGTGAGCGGCGGCCTGCGCGCCGTGGAGCACCTGCGGCAGGTCTTCGCCGAGTTGCACGCCGTCACCGTCCGGGACACGGTCAGCTTCCACATGGCCTGGGAGCGCTTCGACGACGCGGGCGAACCGCTGGACCCGGCCGTGGTGAACGGCGCGGCCAAGCGCATGCTCGACCAGCTCGTCTGGTGGGGCCGCGCCCTGCGGCAGGCCCGCGACGAGGTGCCCTACGCTGCCTGACGCTGGCTCCCCACTGGCCCCATTCGCCTCGCTCGCCCCTTCGCACGGCTCTGACCAGCGGTTACTGTGACCGGCATGCTTCATGGACGCTCCGGTGAACTCCACGCGCTCGACCGGCTCCTCGCCGACGCCCGCGAAGGGCGCAGCGGCGCCCTGCTGCTCCGCGGCGAGGCCGGCATCGGCAAGTCCGTGCTCCTCGACCACGCCGCCCGCACCGCGCAGGGCGCCGGGATGCGGGTGCTGCGCGGCACCGGCGTCGAGGCGGAAGGCGAACTTCCGTACGCCGGCCTGCACTTGATGCTCGCCGAGGTACTCGACCGCGTCGCCGGGCTGCCCGCGGCCCAGGCGGAGGCGCTGCGGTCCGCCTTCGGCATGGCCTCCGACGGCACCGGGGGCGACCGCTTCCTCGTCGGCCTCGCGGTGCTCACCCTCCTCGACGGACTGGCGGAGGAACGGCCGCTGCTGTGCGTCGTCGACGACGCGCACTGGCTGGACCGGGAGTCCGCGGACGCCCTCCTGTTCGCCGTCCGCCGGCTCGGCGCCGAGCCCATCGCCGTCCTGCTGGCCGTCCGCGAGGACGACGCGCCCGCCTTCCCCGCCCCCGGCGTCCCGGAGCTGCGTCTGGGCGGGCTGGACGCGGAGTCCGCCGGGGCGCTGCTGGACGAATCGGCCGCCGGGCTGCCCCGGCACGCGCGCGACCTCGTCCTCAAGGAGGCCGCGGGCAACCCCCTCGCCCTGCGCGAACTCCCCGGCGCCCAGGGCGACGCGGAACGGTACGCCTCCCCGTACGGCATGGCCGCGCTGCCCCGGCACAGCAGGCTGCTGCGCGCGTTCACGACGTCGGTCACGGCGCTGCCCGAACGCACCCGGGCCCTGCTCCTCGTCGCCGCCGCGGCGGGCGGGGCCGACCTCGCGACGGTGCTCGGCGCGGCGGAACGTTTCGACGCCTCCCTCGACGACCTCGAACCGGCCGAACGCGCCCGGCTGCTGGGCCTCGCGGACGGCCGGTTCGCGTTCCGGCACCCCCTCGTGCGGACCGCCGTCTACCAGGACGCGCCCGCGATCCGCCGGATCGCCGCCCACCGGGCGCTGGCCGACGTGCTCGCCGGCCGCCCGGACCAGGCGGACCAGCGGGCCTGGCACCTCGCCGCCGCGGCGACCGGGCCGGATCCGGAGACCGCCCTCCTGTTGGAGGAGAGCGCCGAACGCGCCCGCGCGCGCGGCAGTTCACGCGCCGTCGCGGCGGCGTACGAGCGGGCGGCCGAGCTCACCCCGGACGCCGCCGGCCGGTGCCGCCGGCTGACGGCCGCGGCACGGGCCGCCGCGGACGCCGGGCAGCCGGCCCACGCGGAGGAGCTGGCGGGCCGGGCCGTGGCCCTGGCGGACGGACCCGGCGCGCTGGCCGGCGCCGTACGCATCAAGGCCGAGGCCCTCGACGAACAGGGCCGCCCCCGGGACGCTTACGCCCTGCTCGCCGGGGTCGTACCGGAGCTCGTCGGGACCGCCCCCGAACCGGCCGGGGCCGCCCGTGAACACGTCCCCTTCGCTCGTGAACACGTCCCCTTCGCTCGTGAACGCGGTGGATCCAGCCGTGAACGCGGTGGGTCCACCCGTGAACTCGGTGGTTCCGGCCGCGAACTCGCCGATTTCGGCCGCGAACTCGACGGTTCCGTCGGCGAACTCGACGATCCCGCCCCCAGACCTGCCGGCCCCGCCCCCGAGTTCGTCGGGCCGCTGCTCTTCCAAGCCGCGCAGGCCGCCTGGCACGCCGGGGATCAGGACGCCCTGGACCGTACCGCCGCGCAGGCGGCCGAGCTCGGCCTGTCCGAGGCCGGGCGGATCGCCGCGCTCGCCCGGCTCGCCGCCGGGCAGCACCGCTGCGGCCCCGACGACCCGGGTGCCGGCGCCGACGCCGTCCGGCAGCTCATCGGTGCCGACGGGGAGTCGGCGGCGGACCTGCGGGAGGCGGTGCGCCTCGGCTGGTGGCACCTGTTCGCGGGTGACCTGCCGGCCGCGCGGGACCTGGCCGTCGCGCTGGAGCGGCGGTGCCGGGAGAGCGGCGCGATCGGCACGCTGGCCCTGGTACAGATGCTCCTCGCCCGGACGCAGCTGCTCCTCGGCCTGCACCGGGAGGCGCTGGCCACCGCCACGGAGGGGATGCGCGTCGCCGAGGACACCGGGCACGCCCGCGTCCGCGTCCACCTGGCCACCGTCCTCGCCCAGCTCGCGGCCGTCCGGGGCGACGAGGAGGGCTGCCGCGAGCTGACCGCCGATGCCCTGGCGCGGGGCGTGGCCCCCGGCACGGTGCACGCCGCCTGCGCCCTCGCCTTCCTCGACCTGGGCCTCGGCCGCACCGAGGCGGCCTTCGACCGGCTCTCCGCCGTCACCGCCGGCCCGGACCGGCAGGGTGTGATCGGCAGCCTTCCCGATCTCGTCGAGGCCGCCGCCCGCCTGGACCGGCCGGAGGGCGGGCGGGCGGCCCTGGCCTGGTACGAACGGCACGCGGCGGCGTACCCGCGGCCGTGGACGGAGGCGGTCGCCGAGCGCTGCCGGGCGTTGCTGGCCGCCGATCCGGCCGCCGCGGGGGCGGGCTTCGTGCGGGCTCTGGGCCTGCACCGGCAAGGGGGGTCCGGTTTTGAGCGGGCCCGTACCGAGCTGCTCTACGGCGAGCATCTGCGCCGGCGCCGGCAGGCTTCCGAGGCGCGGCCCCTGCTGCGGGCGGCGCTGGACACCTTCGACCGGCTGGGGGCGGTCGTCTGGGCGGAGCGGGCCCGTGCGGAGCTGCGCGCCTCCGGCGAGAGCCTGGGGGCGCCGGCCCCGGCGCCGGGCCTCCTCGACCGGCTCACGCCGCAGGAGGCGCAGGTGGCGCGGCTGGCGGCGGAGGGGTTGAGCAATCGGGACATCGGCGCCCGGTTGTTCATCAGCCCGCGGACGGCCGGGTACCACTTGTCGAACATCTACCCGAAGCTTGGAATCAGTTCGCGGAGGGAGCTGGCGCGGCTGGGGGTGTGAGGTGCCCCGGCCCCGCCCCTTCGCCGCTTCCTGGGGCCGCGCCCCAGACCCCACTTTTCGCGGCTTCGCCGCTCGTCCTGAAACCGCGCGGAGCGCGGTTTCAGGGGGTGCGGGCCCTCCCGCAGAAACGGTGAAAGGGCGGGACCGGGGCGCCACCAAGCGCAGGTTGTAGGATGACTGGGCAACCGGGACACCGGTGGACCGCAGACGAACCCCCGCCGGAGGCGACCGTGGCACTACAAGCAGCAGGACGCCAGTCCCTCGTCGACACCGTCGTGGAGCAGCTCCGCGCCCAGGTGGCGGCCGGGGAGTGGCCGGTAGGCGAGCGCATCCCCACCGAGCACGCCCTCGCCGAGCAGCTTCAGGTCGGGCGGAACACCGTCCGCGAGGCCGTCCGCGTCCTGGTGCACGCGGGGATGCTGCGCTCCCGGCAGGGCGAGGGGACGTTCGTCGTGTCCACCGCCGACCCGGCGGAGATCATGCGCGGCGTGCAGCGCGCCGGCGTACGCGACGTCCTGGAGCTGCGGATCGCGCTGGAGGCGGAGGCCGCCCGGCTGGCCGCCACCCGGCACGAGCCCGCCGATCTGGAGCGGATGCGCGCCGCCCTGGACGCCCAGACGGAGCTGGAGGACGACCATGGCCAGCCGGACGCCGACAACGTGGAGCTGTACGCGCACCACGACATCGAGTTCCACAAGGCCGTCGTCGAGGCGGCGCACAACACCGCGCTGACCGCGACGTACACCTGGTTCAGCAGTTCCGTGCGCGAGGCGCTGCTCACGGCGCTCGGCGACCGGGACATGCCGCGCGTCCTCCACGGCGACCACCGCGACCTCATGGAGGCCATCGCCTCCGGCGACCCGGACGCGGCCGACCGTGCCGCGCGGGCGCTTCTCGAACGCCCCAAGCAGGCGGTCGAGGCGCTGCTGGCCGACCGGCGGCCGTGACGGCACCCGTCACGCCTGCCGTTCTCCACGCCCCCGCCACCCCCGAGCTCCACCCGAAAGGCACCCACATGTCCGAATCGAGGCCCCAGACACCCCTCATAGCCGCCGAGGAGCCCCCCTCGGCGGCCCCCGCCCCCACCGCCGTCCGCGCCCTGCGGGCGCACCCCGCGCTGGTCCTCGCGGGCATCGTCCTGGCGTCGCTGAACATGCGGGCCGCCCTCGCCGGCGTCTCCCCGCTCGTCGGCGAGATCAACGACCACTTCGGACTGAACGCGACCGCGAGCAGCCTAGTCACGACCATCCCGCTGGTCTTCATGGGCCTCGGTTCGATCGCCGCGCCGCGGCTCGCCCGGCGATTCGGCACCGAGCCGGTGCTGTGCGCCGCGCTCGTCCTGCTCTGCGGCGGCATCCTGGTGCGCGTCGCGCCGCCGGTGGTGGCGCTCTTCGTGGGCGGCGCGCTGGTCGGCACGGCGATCGCCTTCCTCAACGTCCTGATGCCCGGCCTGATCAAGCGGGACTTCCCGGACCGGGCCGCGAGCATGACCGCCCTCTACTCGACGGCGATGATCCTCGGCGCCACCGTCTCGGCCGCCTGCGCGGTCCCGCTGGAGAACGCCCTCGGCGGCTGGCGCGGCTCGCTCGCGTCCTGGGCGCTGCTCGCCGCCGTCGCCGTCGTGGTGTGGATCCCGCAGGCGCTGATCGCCCGGCGCGGCGGCCACCACGTCGTCGCCCCCGCGGCCGGCGGAACCGCCGCCGAGGGGCCGAACCTGCTGCGTTCGGGGCTGGCCTGGCAGGTCACCCTGCTCATGGGCACCCAGTCGCTGGTCGCGTACGTGTGCATCGCCTGGATGCCGACCGTCTTCACCGACCACGGCATGGACAAGGGCGAGGCGGGGCTCGTCTACGCCTTCTACACGCTGGTACAGATGGCCGGTTCGTTCGTCGTGCCCGTCCTCGCCGGGCGGCTGCGCGACCAGCGGCTGCTGGCCGTCTGCGTCGTCCTGCTGATGGCCGGCGGGACGACCGGCCTGCTGCTCGCTCCCGTGGCGGGGGCCTGGCTGTGGGCGACCATGATGGGCGTCGCCCAGGGCGGCACGCTGGGTCTGGCGCTGACGCTGATGGTGCTGCGCAGCCGCGACGCGCACACCGCGGCCCGGCTCTCCGGCATGGCCCAGACCTGGGGCTATCTGCTCGCTTCCGTCGGCCCGTTCGCCGTCGGCGCGGTCCACCAGGCCACGGGCGGGTGGGAGTTGCCGATCGGTGTGCTCCTCGCCGCCTGTCTGGCGCTGGTGTTCCTGGGTCTCGGCGCCGGGCGCGATCGGAAGATCTGAGACGTTGGGGTGGGTGAGACCGCTGTCACCCGTGAGGAGCGTGCGACCCGTGCCCACCCCGCCCCCGATCACCGTCCCCCCACAGCTCGCCGAGCACCACGAGGAGCACAACCCGGAGCACGCCGCCGAGTGGATCGCGGGCCTGCCCGGCCTGGCGGCCGGCTTCCTGGACCGCTGGAACCTGCGGTCCGACGGGGAGCCGGCCCACGGCTACGTGGCGCTCGTCCTGCCCGTACGCCGGGAGGACGGCACCCCGGCGGCGCTCAAGCTCCAGCCCGTCGACGAGGAACGGGCCGGCGAGCCGCCGGCGCTCCGCGCCTGGTCCGGGCGGGGCGCGGTCCGGCTCCTCGAACACGACCCCGCGACGGGCACCATGCTGCTCGAACGGCTCGACGCCGCGCGGTCGTTGGGCGGCGTCACGGACGCGGAGGCCGCGCTGCTCGCCCTCACCGGACTGCTGGCCCGGCTGCACACCGCTCCCGCGCCGGACGGCCTGCGGCACCTGCGGGACGTGGTGCGCGAGATGCTCGCGGCCGTACCCCAGGCTTCGACGGCCCTGGACGACGCGGACGAGCGCCGTTGGCTCGGCGACTGCGCCGAGGCCGTCCGCGAGGTCGCCGACGAGCCCGGCGACCGGCTGCTGCACTGGGACCTGCACTACGAGAACGTGCTCGCGCCGCTCCCCGACGCCGCCGCCGATCGCGGACCGTGGCTGGCCATCGACCCCGTGCCGCTCGTCGGCGACCCCTGCTTCGACCTGATGCCGGCGCTCGACAACCGGTGGGACGACCTGATCGCCACCGGCGACGTGGAGCGGGCCCTGCGGCGGCGGTTCGACCTGATGACGGACGTGCTGAGCCTGGACCGGGGACGGGCGGCGCGGTGGACTCTGGCGCGGGCGCTGCAGAACTCGCTGTGGACGGTGGAGGACGGGGGACGCGGCTGGAGGAGGAGCAGGTGACGGTGGTGCGGGCGTTGGCGCGGTATGTGTGAGGGGCCCCGGTCCCTCCCTTCACGAAGGAGGGACGCGCCCTCTGGGGGACCCGAGCTCCCTACTCTTCCCCCGCCAGCGTCAGCTTCCGCAGCTTTTCGCCCGCGTACCAGGTGGCCGCCACCGTCACCCCCGCGAGCAGGACCACCGCCACCGGCAGGCCCACGTCGGAGGAGATGGCGCCGGGCGCCGCGATGCGTTCGGCCAGGGACAGGGCCCACTGCTGGACGCTGAGCGTGCGCGCGCCCGGTACCAGGCTGCCGAACAGCGATTCCCAGATCAGCGCGTACACCAGGCCCGCGACCACCGCGTGCCGGGTCACCGTGCCCAGCAGGAGGAAGAGGGCGCTGTACGTCACGGAGGCGACGGCCGCGGCGATCGTGTAGGCGAGGGCGATCCGCTGGCTGTCGCCGTTCAGGACGAGCCCGGCGAGCAGGGTCGGGACGGCCGAGAAGACGGCCGTGACGCCGGTCGCGACGATGAGCTTGGTGAAGATGATCGTCGGTCGTTTCACCGGCTTGGCGAGGAGGTAGACGACCGAGCCGTCGTCGATCTCCGGGCCGATCGCGCCCGTTCCTGCGATGACGCCGATCAGCGGGACCATCGTCGCCAGCGCGAAGCCGCCCAGGACCTTGGTGGCGGTGTCGTCGTCGGCGCCGGTGAGCAGGCGGACCGCCACCGAGATGATCAGCAGGAGGGCGGGGAGGGTGAAGAGGACGGCGGCCCTGCGGCGGCCGAGGAGTCCCCGGTAGGTGAGCCGGGCGACGGTCGGGTGGTAGAAGCGGTGCATGGGTTCGGCGCCTCCTTTCAGGATGTTCAGGCCGCGACGAGGTAGGAGAAGACCGATTCCAGGGACTCGTCGGAGGGCGAGACCGTGAGGAGGCGGATGCCGTGCGCGCGGGCCACGGCCGGGAGCAGGGTGGTGAACCGGCCGAAGTCCACGGCCTGGACGCGCAGCGCGCCCTCCTGGACGTCCACCTCGATGCCGGACGTCGACGGGTCGGCGATCAGGGCGGCGGCCAGGGCGCGGTCGTCGCTGGAGCGGACGAGGTAGCGGTGCGGCCGGTTGGTCATCAGCCGGCGGATCTTGCGGAAGTCGCCGGACGCGGCGTGCCGTCCGGCCACCACGACCTCGATGTGCGCCGCGAGCTGCTCGACCTCCTCCAGGATGTGCGAGGAGAACAGCACCGAGCGCCCCTCGGACCCCATCCGCCGCAGCAGGTCCATGAGTTGCATGCGCTGACGGGGGTCCATGCCGTTGAACGGCTCGTCGAGCAGCAGCACGGACGGGTCGTGGACCAGCGCGGACGCCATCTTGACGCGCTGCCGCATGCCCTTGCTGTACGTGGAGATCTTCCGGTCCTGCGCGTACTCCATCTCGACCGTGGCCAGCGCCCGTCGGGCCGCCGCTTCGGGCAGCCCGTGGAGCTCGGCGTTGGCGCGGACGAACTCCAGCCCGGTGAGGAAGTCGTACATCGCCTCGCGCTCGGGGACGACGCCGATGTGCCGGTAGATCTCCTCGTTGCCCCAGATGACCGTCCCGTCGAGGGTGACCGTGCCGGTGGAGGGGGCCAGGAAGCCGCCCATCATGTTGATGAGCGTGGACTTTCCGGCGCCGTTGGGGCCCAGCAGGCCGGTGACGCCGGGGCCGATGGTCATGGAGACGTCGTTGACGGCCACCACGTTGCCGAACCAGCGGGAGACGTTGTCGATATGGATGGTTGTCACAGGCCCGCCTTCCGGTAGCGGCGCATCAGGAGGGCGTACGAGCCGGTGATCAGCGCGAGGACGGCCAGCAGGTAGACGACTCCCGCACCGGTGCCCGGGCCGTGCGCGCCGGGGAAGCTGGAGGTGGCGCCGAGGAACGCCGTCTGCACGCCGTCGATCAGGGTGATCGGCGAGAACAGGCCGAGCCAGCCGATGACGTCGGTGTTGTCCCGGGCGTAGGCGATGCCCTGGACGGTGCTCACGGCGCCGTACGAGATGGTCAGGACGGCGATCACGGCGGCGACGCCGAAGCCGCGGCGCGGCGTCAGCGCGGCGACGACCAGGCCGAGGCCGGCGAAGAGGAGGGACAACAGGGCCACGGAGACCAGTCCTTGGGCGAAGGCTTTCGTCTGGGCGGCGAAGTCGAGCTTCGCCAGCAGGGCGCCCACGTAGAGGATCAGCAGGGGCGCCGCGGTGAGCAGGAACACCGCCGAGGCGAGCGCGGCGTACTTGGCCAGCACGTAGTCGACGCGCTCCACCGGGCGGGAGAAGTAGAGCGGGACCGTCCGGAAGCGCAGGTCACGGGAGACCGCCTGCGGCGCCTGGGAGGCGAGGTAGAGGCCGACGACGGCCTGGAGGAGGATCGCGTACCGCGTGTATTCCACCGGCAGGTCGTCCAGCTTCGTGGTGATCGCGACCGCGACGATGATCGCGGCCGGCGCGCACATCACGGCGAACAGCGTCATCGGCAGGACCTTGGACTTGGCCGAGCGGCCCAGCCCGTACGCGCCGCGCAGACTCTGCGACCAGAGCGCGCGGCGGGCGTAGCCGCGGCCCAGGCGGGGGCCGGTGTACGGCCGGTAGCCGATGTTGTGGATCACGTCCTGGGCGGGCGTGGCCGTGGTCTCAGGCGGCATGGGTGGTGCCCCGTTTCTGCGCGCTGTGGTCGTTCGTCCTGTCGTCGGCGTCCGCCTGGAACACCTCCGCGATGCGGTGCCTGCGCTGCTCCATCCGCACCAGGCCCAGCCCGAGCCCGGCCACGGCGTCGCGCACGACGTCGTACGTCTCGTCGCCGGCGAGGTCGACGAGCAGGACGTGCCCGCCGCCCGCCACCGCGTACCCGCCGCCCGCGCCGCCGGCCGCCCGGACCGCGAGCCCGGCGGCCGTCAGGGCGGCGCCGAGGGCGGCCGTCCCGTCCGGGTGGGCGTCGGTGTCCGTGACCTCGACCGCGAGGGAGCCGGTGGCCTGGGTGAAATCGCTGGTGGCGGAGGAGCGCAGCAGCCGGCCGCCGTCGATGACGACGACGTGGTCGCAGGTGCGCTCCAGCTCGCCGAGCAGGTGGGAGGTGACCAGCACCGAGATGCCGAAGTCGGTGTGGACCCGGCGGATGAGGGCGAGCATCTCGTCGCGGCCGACGGGGTCGAGGCCGTTGGTCGGCTCGTCCAGCAGCACCAGGCGCGGGTCGTGGACCAGCGCCTGGGCCAGCTTCACCCGCTGCTGCATGCCGGTGGAGTAACCGCCCATCGGGCGGTAGCGCTCCTCGTAGAGGCCCACGTGGCGCAGGGTGTCCGCGGTGCGCTCGCGCGCGGCGGACAGCGGCAGTCCGGACATCCGCGCCATGTGCACGACGAACTCGGTGGCCGAGACGTCGGGTGGCAGGCAGTCGTGCTCCGGCATGTAGCCGACCCGCTCCCGGATGGCCGCGCCCTCGGTGGCCACGTCCAGGCCCAGCACGTGGGCCCGGCCCTCGGTGGCCGGGGAGAGCCCCAGCAGGATCTTGATCAGCGTCGACTTGCCGGCCCCGTTGGCGCCCACCAGACCGGTCACACCCGGAGTGATGTCGACGGAGAGCCGGTCGAGCGCGGTCACCTTGGGGTACCGCTTGCTGAGGCTTTCGGTGGCGATCACTGTCACGTCATCGACGGTAGTGGCGCGGACCACAGTCGGCGTCAGTCTGGATGACGGCTTCGGCGTAGTCCTCGGGTCTGACCGTCCCGTAGGGGATGGGCCGGAAGTACGGAACCGGACATCGGGGGCGTGGGTGCGGAGGCGGGGGTGGCGATCGGGGTGCCGGGGGGCACGGCCCCGGATCGGCCTGCCGGAGGCACCTCATGCCCCACCCCTTGACGCCGCCTCCAAATATTGTCACATTCATCAATGTCAACTTCCGCACCGGCAGGGACGGTTGCGTCATGAAGACCGCCGCGTCATCACTCCCGCACGTCACAGAGGACCTGGCCGGCTTCCGGGAAGTGCAGCGCCTCGCCTACGACTGCGCCGAGGCCGTCGCCGCGCAGCTCGTTCCCGGGATGACCGAGCGCGACGCCGCCCGGTTGCAACGGGAGTGGCTGCGGCGGCGCGGGGTGCGCGACTGGTTCCATCTGCCCTTCGCCTGGTTCGGCGACCGCACGGCCTTCACCGGCTTCCGGGTGCCCACGCAGTTCTTCCCGTCGGGCCGGCGGCTGGCGCCCGGGATGCCGTTCGTCCTGGACCTCGCGCCGGTGTACCGGGGCTTCACCGCCGACGTCGGCTACTCCGGCTGTCTCGGCCCGGACCCGCTGCACGCCCGGATGCTGGACGATCTCCTCGACCACCGCGACCTCGTCCTGCGCGGCGTCCGGGAGCGCCGCCCGCTGCGCACGGTCTACGAGGACGTCGACCGGCTCATGATGCGCCAGGGCTACGCCAACCGGCACCGCGCCTACCCCTTCGGGGTGATCGCCCACAAGGTCGGCCGGGTCCGCGACCGGCGCCGGTCGCCGCGCGTCCTCGGCTTCGGCACCCAGGCGCTGAAGGGGCTGGCCTCCGACGCGCTGCACGGCCACCGGGAGGGCTGGTCGCCGCTGTGGAGTCCGTACCGCTTCTCCGACCACCCGCCCACGCCCGGGCTGTGGGCGGTCGAGCCGCACCTCGGATTCCGCGGGACGGGCGTGAAGTTCGAGGAGCTGCTGGTGGTGACCGACTCGCGGGATCCGGAGGAAAGCGCGTTCTGGCTGGACGACGATCTTCCGCACGTACGGCGGCGACAGGCGGGGCGGCAGACGGAACGGCAGGCAAGGCAGCAGGCAGAGCGGCAGGCAGTGGGACGGGACGGACAGGAGGGAACCGGACGATGAACGCCTTCGGCACGGAGCTCGGCAGCGGGCACGGCACGGAGCTCGGCGGGGCGCGGGAGCGCAGGGTGCGGTCGGCCGGGGTCGAGCTGTGCGTCGCCGAACTGGGCGACGCCGTCGACCCCACCGTCGTCCTCCTCCACGGCTACCCGGACAGCAAAGAGGTCTGGGCGCCGGTCGCCCGGCACTTGCAGGAACGTTTCCACGTCGTGCTCTACGACGTACGCGGCTGCGGCCGCTCCACGGCGCCCAGCCCGCTGCGCGGCGGCTTCACCCTGGAGAAGCTGACCGACGACTTCCTCGCCGTCGCGGACGCGGTGAGCCCCGACGCCCCCGTGCACCTGGTCGGACACGACTGGGGATCCGTGCAGGGCTGGGAGTTCGCCACCGTCCCTCGCACCGAGGGGCGCGTCGCCTCCTTCACCTCCATCTCAGGGCCCTCGCTCGACCACTTCGGCCACTGGATCAAGGAGCGCGCCGCCCGGCCCACCCCGCGCCGCGCCGCCCAACTGCTCGGGCAGGGCGCCCGGTCCTGGTACGTGTACGCGCTGCACACGCCCGTGCTGCCGGAGGCGGCCTGGCGGGGGCCGCTCGGCCGGCGGTGGCCGGGCCTGCTGGAGCGGTCCGAGAAGGTGCCGAAGGGGCCGTACCCGACCGCGTCCCTGCCCACCGACGCCGCGCACGGCGCCTGGCTTTACCGCGACAACGTCCGGGAGCGGATGCGCCGCCCGCGCCCCGACGCGTACGCGCACGCCCCCGTGCAGCTGATCACGCCGACCGACGACCCGTTCCTCTCCGAACGGCTCTACGACGGCCTGGAGCGCTGGGCGCCCGGCCTGGTGCGGCGCACCGTGCGCGCGGGTCACTGGGTGCCGCGCACACGTCCCGGGCAACTGGCGGACCAGATCACCGAGTTCGTCGGCCGGCAGGCGGACGGCCCGTCGGCCGTCCCCGTCCGGCGCCCCCTCCCCGGGTCCGGCAAGGCCCGTCCGGAGCGGTACGCGCAACGCTTCGCCGGGCGGCTCGTCCTGGTGACGGGCGCCGCGAGCGGCATCGGCCGGGCCACCGCCTTCGCCTTCGCCGAGGCCGGTGCCCGGATCGTCGCGGTGGACCGGGACGCGGAGGGCGCGACGCGCACCGCCGAGCTCGCCCGGCTCCTCGGCGCGCCCGGGGCGTGGGCCGAGTGCGTCGACGTCTCCGACGAGGCGGCGATGGAGAAGCTGGCCGCCCGTACCGCCGAGTCCCACGGCGTCGTGGACGTCCTGGTCAACAACGCGGGGATCGGCGTCGCCGGGCCGTTCCTCGACACGCCGCCGGAGGCGTGGCGGAAGACCCTGGACGTCAACCTGTGGGGCGTGCTGCACGGCTGCCGCCTCTTCGGCCGGCAGATGGCCGAGCGCGGCGAGGGCGGCCACATCGTCAACACCGCCTCCGCCGCCGCCTTCCAGCCCTCCCGGAGGCTGTCCGCCTACAGCACCTCCAAGGCGGCGGTGCTGATGCTCTCCGAGTGCCTGCGTGCCGAGCTCGGCGACCGGGACATCGGCGTCACCGCCGTCTGCCCCGGCATCGTCGCCACGGGCATCACGTCCGCCACCCTCTTCACCGGCGTCCCGGCGGAGGAGCAGCGCCGGCTGAGGGAGCGGACCACCCGGCTGTACGGGCGGCGCAACTACCCGCCGGAGCGGGTCGCCGACGCGATCCTGCGGGCCGTCCACGACGACCTGCCCGTCGTCCCCGTCACCCCCGAGGCGCACGGCCTCCGCCTCCTCGCCCGCTTCGCACCCCGCCTGCGGCGGGCCGTCGCACGCGCCGAACCCCGGCTCTGACCCGGCGCCTCCGCCATCGGCCGCCCCGAAGCCGTCACGGCGTCCGCCACATTCGGAGCCTCGCGACAACCCCAAGCCCCACAGCCCTTGAAGCCCTCGAAGGAGGACCCCGCATGACCACCGACCACCACCCCATAACCCCCCGGCGCGTCTCCTTCGACTGGCGGGAGACGCCGCTGCACTGGATCCCCGACGAGCCGACGGCCACCCACGTCATCAACGTGCTGCACCTGCTGCTGCCCGCCGGGGAGCGGTGGTTCGTCAAGGTCTTCAAGGAGGCCCTGCCGCTGGTCAGGGACCCCGAACTGCTGAAAGACGTCAAGGGGTTCATGGGCCAGGAGGCCACCCACAGCGTCCAGCACTCCTACGTCCTCGACCACCTGGCCCACCAGAAGCTGGACACCGGTCCGTACACCAGACAGGTCGACTTCCTCTTCGACGTGCTGCTCGGCGAGCGCCCGCCGTTCGGGCTGCCGGTGTCCGAGCGGGAGTGGCTGCGGTTCCGGCTGTCGGTGATCGCGGCGGTGGAGCAGTTCACCGCCGTCCTCGGCGACTGGGTGCTGCGGGCCGACGCCCTCGACGCCGCCCGGCCCGACCCGGTGATGCTCGACCTGCTGCGCTGGCACGGCGCCGAGGAGGTCGAACACCGGTCGGTGGCCTTCGACATGTACCAGCACTGCGGTGGCGACGAGCCCGGCCGCTACGCCCGCCGCGTGCTCGGCATGGCGATCACCGCGCCCGTCCTGACGTACCTGTGGGGGCGCGGCGCCGCCTATCTGATCCGGCACGACCCCCGGCTCGCCAAGCGGCTCCGCTACACCCTGCGGCACCACAAGCGGGCCGTCGACAAGGGGCTGCTGCCCACCTGGCGTGAGCTGGGCGCGGCCGTCCCTCGCTACCTCCGGCGTTCGTACCACCCGTCGCAGGAGGGGTCGTTGAGCAGGGCCGTCGCCTACCTGGCGGCCTCGCCGGCCGCGGGCCGGGGGCGGGCGCCCGGCGGCGCGGTCGCGTCGTAGAGTGACGGGTGGTTTCCGGGAGGAGCGACCCTTGAACGAACCGCCGGCGTACCGGATCGAGGACCTGGCCCACCTCAGCGGCGCCACGGTCCGCACGATCCGCGCCTACCAGGACCGCGGCCTCCTCCCCAAGCCCGAGCGGCGCGGCCGGGCGAACGTCTACGGCGACGCCCATCTGGAACGGCTCCGGCGGATCGGCGACCTCCTGGAACGCGGCTACACCCTCGCCAGCATCAAGGAACTGCTGGACGCCTGGGACGCCGGGCGGGGGCTCGGCGGGATCCTCGGGCTCGTCGCGGAGGTGGACGGGCCGTGGTCGGACGAGCGGACCGGCCGCGTCACCCGCGCCGACCTGGTCGAACGGTTCGGGGGCGTGCCGGACGAGGCCGCCGTCGAGGACGCCGTGGAGCTGGGCGTCCTCGAACCGGTGCCGGGCTCCCCGGACACCTTCCTGGTGCCGAGCCCGCAGGAGCTCGCCGTCGCCGCCGAACTGCACGCCTCCGGCGTCCCGCTGCGCGCCATCCTCACCCACCTGCGGGAGGTACGCGCCCAGGTCGAGCACCTCGCCGGCCGCTTCCTCGACTTCACCACCGAGCACGTCTTCCGGCCGTACCTCGACCACGCGCCGTCCGAGGAGGAGGCGGACCGCGCCGCCGCCCTCGTACGCCGGCTGCGGCCGCTCGCCCAGCAGACCGTGGACGCCGAACTCGCCCGCGCCATGCGGCTGCTGGCCGTCCGGAACCTGCGCCGCCATCTGTGGGAGGTCAACGGCAGCGCTCCCGCCGTCGCGACGGCCGAGGCCGGGGTCGCGGTGGAGCTGCCCGCCGCGACGGTGGACGCGGTACGGGACCTGGTCGGCCCGGACGGCGTGGGGGCCTTCGTGGCCGCCGCGGCGGAACGGGAGGCGCGGGCGCGGGCGATGGACGGCCTCGTCGAGCGGCATCGGCAGGGCGCGGGCCAGGCCGTCACAGGCCCGGCGCGCCCCACACCGGGAACCAGCGGCTCAGATCGTCCTCGATCCGCAGGTCGTCGGTGAGCAGTGCCCTCGTCCGCAGCTCCAGTTCGTGATCGCGTCGTTCCCGGGCGCCCTCGACGGGCGCGAACGGGTAGAACGTGCCGCGTTTGTAGAGGTAGACGAGGGCGAGCGGGCGTCCGCGACCGTCCCGGAAGCCCAGCAGCGAGCAGAGGAGCTGGGGACCGAACCCGGCGTCCTCCAGCAGCGTGTTGACCGCGTGCAGGTCGTTGACCAGGGCCGGGACGTCGTCGGGCGGCTCCTGGGCCAGCAGCCAGGTGTACCCGTAGGGATCTCGCCGGAACTCGACGGGCGTCCCGCCGCGCGCGGTGTCCGCGTCGAGCAGCCGCCGGACGTCCTCCCGCAGCGCGTCGAAGGCGCCGCCCTCCACGCTGGCGAAGCAGACCGAGCCGCGCCCGGTCGGTTCCAGCCCCGCGCCGGCGCGGAGCGTGACGGCGGCGGACGGCAGGGCGAAGAGGCGGTCGAGATCGGGGCGGACGGGCTTGGTGCGCCCGAGGATCACGTCCAGGAGGCCCATGGGTCGCCGTCACCCCGCCCGTCCGAGGGCCGCCGCGATCCGGCCGAGCTGGTCCAGCCGCCGCTCCAGCGGGGGGTGCGAGGAGAGCAGGCCGCTCAGGGTCTCCCGGGAGAGGGCCGGGGCGAACCAGAAGGCGTTGAACGGCTCGGCCTGCCGCAGGTCGCGGGTGGGGATCCGGGCGAGCTGGCCGGTGACCTTGGTGAGCGCGGACGCGAGCGCCGACGGGCGGCCGGTCAGCAGGGCGGCGGCCCGGTCGGCGGACAGCTCCCGGTAGCGCGACAGCATCCGGGTGAGCAGGAAGCTCACGGCGTAGACGACGGCGCTGACCAGCGGGACGACCACCATCAGGAGGGCCGTGTTGGCATCCCGGCCGCCCACGCGGCGCAGGCCGCCCCACAGGCCGACGCGGGTGATGATCCCGGCCAGGACGCCCAGGAAGGAGGCGATCGTCATCACCGCGACATCGCGGTGTGCGACATGGCTCAACTCGTGCGCCAGGACGCCCTCCAGCTCCTCGGGCTCCAGCCGGCGCAGCAGCCCGGTCGTGGCGCAGACCAGGGCGTTGTTCCGGTTGCGGCCGGTGGCGAAGGCGTTGGGGACGTCGGTGTCGGCGACGGCCACGCGCGGCTTGGGCATGTCGGCGAGGGCGCACAGCCGGTCGACCGCGCCGTGCAGCTCGGGTGCCTCGCGCGGGGTCACCTCGCGCGCCCCCATCCCGAACTCGGCGATGCGGTCGCTGAACCAGAACTGGGCGACGAACAGCCCGCCCGCCAGGACCAGAACGATCGGCCACGCCCCGCGCAGCAGCACCACCAGCACGCCGACGAACACCACGTACAGCAGCCCGATGAAGAACATCGTGCCCACCATGCGGGTGGTCAGCCCGCGGTCGGGGGCGAATCGTGTTCCCCGTGTCGTCTTCCGCACGGCGGCCTCCCAGTCCTCGCACCGGCGCCCGGGGGAGGCTCCTCCGTCACGTCGGGCGCGCACGGTCACGCGGACAGCCGCGCCGACGCCTCCGTCACGCCGGAAAAGACCCTTCTGTCACGATTCTCCCTCTTGCCTCGCCTATTGCGCTCATCCGGGCTCACAGCCCGATGATCCGGACCCGGTCGCCGCACAGCCGTGCCATCTCGTCGACGTCGGAGGTCAGCAGAGCCACCGGACCAGGCCGGCGCAGGGCCACCTCGGCGACGGTCGCGTCGACCGCGTTCTCGTGGCCATGCAGCCCCGCGCCTTTCAGCAACTCCGCGGACGCCCTCGCCGCGCTCTCGATCACCGGCTCGACCTTGACGCGGGACAGCATCCAGCGCAGCCGGGACATGTTCACCCGCGCGTGACCGACTTCCACGATGGAGTTGGCTCCGATGACGAAATCGGCGCCCATGGCGTGGAACACCTGGAACAGGGCCAGGACCTTCCGGTCCTGCGCGATCCAGGCGGACACCCCTTGGGAGTCGAGGACGACGGTCTCGACGTGCTCCTTCACCCCGCGCTCGCCGGCCCGCGGACGCCTGCTCCCGGTCCGTCGGCGCCCGCCGTCCCGAAGATCCGGGAGCGGGCCTCCGCCAGCTCCTCCTCCGTGAAAGCCCCGTGTTCCTCCTGGTGGCGCACCAGATCGGCGCCGAGGAGCCGGTGCCGCAGCCGGCGTGCCACCGCCTCGGCGACGTAACCGGAGACGTTGTCGGTGAGTTTCCTCAGCTCGGCGACCTGCTCGGTCGGCAGCGTCACCGTGATGCGCGTCGTGTCCGCCACACCGCCGAACATACTGCGATATGCACACCCTCGGCCGGAGGCCGGCGCTCAGCCGAGCTGCGCGAGCCCCTCGGTCGCGATGCGCTCGAAGACGGCCTGATCGGCGGCGAAGTCGGAGTCGGGGACCGGCCAGTGCAGCACGATCTCGGTGAAGCCGGCCTCCCGCTGCCGGCCCGCGAAGTCCACGAAGGCGTCGACCGAGTCGAGCATCGAGGAGCGGTCCGGGGTGAAGCCGGTGAGGAGGATCCGGTCCGGCTCGGCGGGCTTCCGGCCGGTCTCCTCGCACGCCGCGGCGAGCTTCGCGACCTGTCCCCGCAGCGCCGCGTCCGACTGGGCGGGCGTGCCCGTCTCGTACAGCTTCGGATCGCCCGTGGTCACCCACGCCTGCCCGTACCGGGCCGCGAGCCTCAGCCCGCGGGGGCCGGTCGCCGCGACGGCGAAGGGCAGCCGCGGGGACTGCGCGCAGCCGGGGACGTTCCGGGCCTCGACGGCCGTGTAGAACGCGCCCTCCTGTGTGACGGCGCCCTCGGTGAGCAGCCGGTCGAGCAGCGCCACGAACTCGGCGAACCGGTCCGCCCGCTCCTTCGGCGTCCACGCCTCCTGCCCGAGCGCGGTCGCGTCGAAGCCGTTGCCGCCCGCGCCGATCCCCAGGGTGATCCGGCCGCCGGAGACGTCGTCGAGGGAGATCAGCTCCTTGGCGAGGGTCACCGGGTGGCGGAAGTTCGGCGAGGTCACGAGAGTGCCCAGGCGGAGGCGCTCGGTCGCCGTCGCGGCGGCGGTGAGGGTGGGCAGGGCGCCGAACCACGGGCCGTCGCGGAAGGTGCGCCACGAGAGGTGGTCGTAGGTGTACGCCGCGTGGAAGCCGAGCTCCTCGGCGCGCTGCCACTTCGCACGGCCTCCCTGGTGCCAGCGGTCGACAGGGAGGATCACGGTGCTCAGGCGCAGACTCATGCGTCGGAGCCTACGTCTCGCCTCCCTGCTACGACCACGTCTCTCTGGTTGATCCGGGCCACATGAGCACCACGGTCCCCGGGACCCTGACTCAAAAGCGCGCCGCCGCGCACACTCGTGCGCCGTGAAGCGTCCGGTATCCGACAATGGGAACCGTGACTTCAGCTACCGAGCAGCCCGAGACCCCGGCCGCCGGCCGGACCGCCCCGATACCCCGGCTGATCGCCACCGACCTCGACGGCACCCTGCTGCGGGACGACAAGACGGTGTCCGAGCGGACCGTGGCCGCGCTGGCCGCCGCCGAGGCGGCCGGGATCGAGGTCTTCTTCGTCACCGGCCGCCCGGCACGCTGGATGGACGTCGCGAGCGCGCATGTGCACGGTCACGGCCTGGCGATCTGCGCGAACGGCGCCGCCGTCGTGGACCTCCGGGGCGGCGGCCGGTTCGTCGAGGTCAGACCGCTGGAGCGGGCGGACGCCCTGGCCGTCGTGGAGCTGGTGCGCGCCGCCGTGCCGGGCACCTCGTTCGCCGTCGAGTGCACGACGGGCTTCCACTACGAGCCGGAGTACCCGCCGTACCAGCTCGACCCGCACGCGACGGTCGGCCCGGCGGAGGAGTTCCTGGCCGGGGCTCCCGTCGCGGGAGAGGACGGTGAGTCCCGCGGGCCCATCCTCAAGCTGCTCGCCCACCACCCGGAGCTCGCCCCCGACGCGTTCCTCGCCCTGGCCCGCACCGCGGCCGGCGAGCACGGTTCGATCACCCGCTCCAGCCCCACCGCGCTGCTGGAGGTCAGCGGCCTCGGCGTCAGCAAGGCCAGCACCCTCGCCGGCTACTGCGCCGAGCACGGCATCGCGCCCGAGGAGGTCGTGGCCTTCGGCGACATGCCCAACGACCTGGAGATGCTCGGCTGGGCCGGCACCTCCTACGCCATGGCCAACGCCCACCCCGAGGTCCTGGCCGCCACGACGCACCGCACCGCCGCCAACAACGAGGACGGAGTGGCGGCGGTGATCGAGCGGATCGTGCGGGTGGCGTGCCCGTGAGCGCCGCGCTCGGCGCTCACCGCATACCGGTCAGTACCAGATGGTGTGCTTCCAGATGATGTCGCGGGCCGCCGCACCCGTGTCCAGGCCGTAGGCGGGCCGGTCGGTGACGAAGTACTCGCGGAAGCTGGACTGCGTGTCCCGGGACATCATGGTGTTGCTCTTCGTCCAGCCGCCGTCGACCTGGGACCACAGGTCGACCAGCGCGGTCGCGACGCGCGCCTCGCAGGCGTCGCCCGGGTCGATGCCGCGGGTGGAACGGTCGTTGGCGAGGTTCAGCGACGCGCCGTTGCCCCAGTAGTAGGTGGTGTCGCCGAAGGTGTGGAACGCCACCGCGTTGGCGTAGCCCTCGGTCCAGGCGCAGCCGGTGGAGGAGGTGCGGTCGACGTAGTGGGGCGAGCAGTTGCTCACCCGCGGCCACCAGCCCCGGTAGAGCTTGCCCTGGAGGGCGTGGCCGGCCTCGTGGACGGTGGTGTGCTCGGAGTCCGGGTCGTTGTCCGCGAGGTGGACCTTGTCCTCACCGCCGTTCCAGTACGTGCCGTCGGTGGAGCCGGGGTACCACTGGACGGTGATCGGGGAGCAGCGGCCGTTCTGCTCGCTGGAGGCCCAGCAGTCGGTCGTCGAACCGCGGTTCCACCACAGCTTGTTGAGGGTGTCCAGGACGTGCCACGCGCGGCTCTGGCCCGAGTTGGCGTACACGTTGCCCAGGCTGGTGCTGCCCGAGACGTTGTTCAGCGCGTAGGACGAGGTCGCGTAGAGGCCGCCGTCGGCATCGACCACCGACCACATGCGGCCGGCCTGCGTCCGGAACTCCACCCAGGCCGCTGAGGTGACGGAGGTGCTCGGGGTGTAGCAGAGGTTGAACTTGCCGTCGCCGTTGCCGGTCATACCCGCGGCGAGCTGGCGCGTGGCGCCGTTGGCGGTCGGCTTGCCCCACAGGATGACGTTGGCGTTGCTGACCGGTTCGTCCCGGACGGCCTTGCCGTTCCAGTCGCCGCCCTCGGCGGACTGGAAGCGGTTGCGGAAGGTGCCGCCGACGCAGACCTGGGCCCGCGCGGACGGGGCGGGGGCGACCGAGGAGCGGGCGGGGGCGGGGGACTTCGGGGCGACCTGACGCGGTTTACGGGTACCGGCCCCGGGGCTGGGGACCTTGGTAGCGCGCCCCTTGGAGACCGTGACGCCCTTGCCGGTGGAGCCCTTGGTGGCGCCGACGGTCAGTTCGACCGAGTCGTGTCCGGCGCGGCGCGGGTCCGGGTGGTCGATGTCGCTGATGTCCGCCTGGATCTGCGCGGGCCCGGCGGCGACGGCCTTGACCTTGAGCTTCACGGTGCGGGTGCCGGGGGTCAGGGCGAGCTTCCGGCCGGTGCGCTGGCCGAAGGCGTCCCCGGTGGGGGCGGCGAGCCCGGCATCCCTGCCGGATATTCGCAGGCCGGGCGGCAGTTGGACGGACAGGCCGGCGTTCTTGACGCTCGCCTGCGCCTTGACGACGACCGTGAGGGTGGCCTGTTCGCCGACGGCCGGCAGGTGGTCGAGGGCGGCCGTCACGCCGAGGCAACTGAGCGGTGTCTCCGCGCGGTTGTCCGCGGAGCGGATGGTGCAGGTGCCGCTGGGGGCGGCGGCCGCGCGGGCCTCGGTACGCGCGGCATCCGAGGCGAACGCGGACGGTACGACGGCGGCGGCCACCAGGCAAGCGCCGACGCCCGCGAGGGCGGTCAGCGGGACGGGTCTCAGGACGCGTCTCTTGGCCCGTTTTCCGGACATGAGCAAACCTTTCCGCGGCGTGCGCTGTCCGGTTCCGGCCGATCGGCTCCGGGCCACGCGGGCGCCGCTGTGGGGGAGTTGCGCACTGCCCCCGGGGTGCGGGCGTGATCGTCCGGCGAGGGGACCACTGGCCAAAGCAGCACTCTGGGTGACAGCGGTCGGAACCATACACCATGGCCTGAGCATGGCAATGCGATAAGCGGAGGTTGATTTTCGGCCTCAATCAGGGCCCTGAGCAGGAAGTTTGATGATCCGTCGGATGACGGACGTCAGCGGGCGGAGATCACGAAGCATCGCCCGAACCATGGGGGCCGACTACGGGTAGTGACTATCGATCTACGGGCGGGGTGGTGCCGCCTTCGGCGGAGGGGTGCCCCGGTCCCTCCCTTTCACCGTTTCTTGCGGGGGCTGCGCCCCCGCACCCCCGAAACCGCGCTCCGCGCGGTTGTCCTCAAACGCCGGACAGGCTGAATAGTGCGCCCGGGCGCGAAATCAAGCCCGTTGGGGGTCCCCCTCTGGGGGAGTTTGAGGACGAGCGGCGAAGCCGCGAAAAGGGGGTTTGGGGCGTCAGCCCCAGGAAACGGCGAAGGGGTGGGACCGGGCACCCTCAGACCCCAACCCCCCGCCGCCGCAACCACTCCACCGGATCCACCGCGGACCCGAACTCCGGCGTCGTCCGCACCTCGAAGTGCAGATGCGGCCCGGTCGAATTGCCCGTCGTCCCCGACAGCCCGATCCACTCCCCCGGCCGCACCCTCCGCCCCGGCGCGACGAACGGCACCGCCAGGTGCGCGTACTGGGAGTACCAGCCCCCGGGATGCCGGATGACCATGCTGATGCCGAAAGCGCCGCCGCACCCCGCGGAGACCACCGTGCCCGGTCCGACCGAGCGCACGGGTGTGCCGGTGGGCACGGCGAAGTCCTGGCCGGTGTGCGTCCCGGACCAGTTCGCGCCGGAGCCGCCGTAGCCCGCGGAGAGCCGGTAGCCCAGTACCGGGCGCGTCCAGCCGTGGCGGGACGGGTCGCCGTCCGGCCGTTCGCCCTCGTCCGGTTCGAGCGCGTCGCGGTCGGCCGTCCGGCAGCGGCCTTCGGCGACCTCGGCGGCGGCCAGCGCGTCGAGCCGGCCGCGGGCCTCGGCCAGCCGGTCGGCCATGGCGTCGAGGGCGGTCCGCATCCGGGCGGCGTCCCGGTCCAGCGCCCGCCAGGACAGGGCCGTCGCGCGCGCCTCGGCGGCGAGGGCCCGGCTCCGGTCGTCCGTCTCGCCGAGCCGCCGGGCGAGCCGCTCCCTGCGTCCGGTGTCGTCCTCCTGGACGGAGAGCAGTTCCAGCGGGTCGTCCAGCAGCCGGGGGCTCTCCCGGGCGGTGAAGCCGCCGGTGCGGTACTGCGCGCGGGCGGCGGCGCCGGCGTCCTCCCGCAGCACCCCGGAGACGAACCGGAGGCCGTTCAGCCGTTCCGCGAGCCGGTCCGCCTCCCGCCGCCGCTCCCGCGCGGCCGGCTCCGTGCGGGCGTAGACCTCCTTGACCTGGGCTTCCTCGCGGGTCAGCCGGTACACGTCGGAGGTGGCGCGGGCGAGCCGGCCCGGGGCCGCGTACGAGTCGGGCGGCCGGGAGCCGAGCACCGGGGACACGGTGACGGCCAGCGCGCAGAGGACGAGGCAGCCGTCGCGGCGGAGCCGGCGGCGGGTGCGGCGCGGGCGCGGCCGGTCACCGTCGTCACCACGGCCGCCGCCGGGACGGGACCGCGGCCGGCCGCCGCCGCAGGTGCCGAACGGCTGCCGGCCGCCGCCGGTATGGGAACGCTGAAGTCGGCGCATGGACGCGATCGTGACCCGGGACCCGGCACCTCCGCTTCCGCAAGGGGACCGTTCAGGCGACGCCCGGACGGGCCCGGAGGCGCGGGCAGAGGCGCGGGCGGGGACGCGGGCGGGGCGCGGGGGGACATGCTCGGGCGCGGTCGGACGCGCTCGGACATGCTGGGACGCGCTCGGACGCGTCGACGGCGCCGTTGGTCCGGCCCCGCCGAGCCGTGTCCCACCCGCACGACGCGGCCGGCTCGCGCCACACCACCCCGCGGCCCCCCGCACTCACCGCTGCCGGCCCGGCGGCACTGCCCAGCACGCCGCCCTGCGCGCCGTCCTGCGCGCTCCACGCCGTGGACTCCGACAGCGCTCCCTCACACGCCCCTGTCCCCCTGCCCCCTGTGCCCCCACATGCCCTACGCCGCTGGTCCGGCGGCGTCGTACACCGCCGGACCACCCCTCCGCGCGCTCAAGAGGCCAGGATTCCAGCCCCGTCGGCGGCGTCCCGGCCCGAGCCACGACGCTGGGGACGGCAGGCGACGGCACGGGCCGGACGGAGCGTCGGCCCGGCCCGGCAGAGGAGGCACGAGTGGGGCCCGGCGGAGAAGCCGCGAGCCCGGCCCGGCAGAAGAGGCACGAGCCGGGCCCGGCGAAGGAGCCGCGAGCCCGGCCCCACCGCGCGAAGCAGCGGCCGGCGAGCCGGGGAAGGCACGGCCGTACCCCGACACGGGCCCCCCGCCACTCCCTAAAGCGGCGCCTTCCACACCACCCGCGTCCCTCCGCCCTCCTCGCCCAGCCCCGGCCCGCACACGCACGAACCCCCCAGCGACTCCGCCCGCTTGGCGAGGTTGCGCAGACCGCTGCGGCGGCCGCCTTCCGGGAGGCCGATGCCGTCGTCGGCGACGGTGAGGCGGACCGCGTCGCGGCCGTCCGGCAGCCGGGCCGTCGCGTCGACGACGACCTCGATGCGCGAGGCGTGCGCGTGCCGGAAGGCGTTGGACAGCGCTTCCCGCAGCGCGGCGATGAGGTTCTTGCCCGTGCCCTCGCCGACGAGCGCGTCCACCGGGCCGACGAAGTTCACGGACGGCTGGAAGCCCAGCGGGACGGCGGCCGTGCCGATCTCCCGGAGGACGCGGGTCCGCAGTCCGGCGGGCGCCTCGGCCGGGCCCTGCTGGAGGGCGAAGATCGCCGTCCGGATCTCCTGGATGGTCCGGTCCAGCTCGTCCACGGCCTGCCCGACGGTCGTCCGCACCTCCGGCACCACGGCCCTGCGCTGCGCGCTCTCCAGCAGCAGGCCGGTGGCGAACAGCCGCTGGATGACGAGATCGTGCAGGTCGCGGGCGATCCGATCGCGGTCCTCGTAGACGGCCAGCCGCTCCCGGTCGCGCTGCGCCTCGGCCAGGACGAGCGCGAGCGCGGCCTGGGCGGCGAACTGCGCGGCCAGCGTGCGTTCGGTGGCCGTGTACCGCCGGGCGCCCCGGCGGCGCGGGATGGCCAGGGTGCCGAGCACCCGCCCGCCGCTGCGCAGCGGCAGCAGCATGCTCGGGCCGAAGCGCGGCGCCACCGCCGTGATCATGCGGGGGTCGGTGGCGGAGTCGTCGATGAACACCGGCTCCCCGGCGAGGAGCTGGGACACCACAGGGCTATGCGGCGGCATCACCGTTCCCAGCAGCCCCGCCGGATCGTCGGCCGAGACGACCACTATCTCCAGGCCGCCCTCGCCGTCCGGCAGCAGCACGATCCCCGCGTCCGCCTCCGCCAGCCGGCGGGCCTGCTCGGCGACGACGGCGAGGGCGTCCTCCGCGTCGCCGCCGGAGAGCAGCGCGGTGGTGACGGCGACCGAGCCGTCGATCCAGCGCATCCGCTGCCGGCCCTGCTCATAGACCCGCGCGTTCCCGATCGCGATGCCCGCCTCCGTGGCGAGGATCTTCACCATGTGCAGGTCGGCGACGCCGAACGCGCCGCCCCCGAGCTTCCCGGCCAGGTAGAGGTTGCCGAACTCCTCACCCTGCACGCGAATCGGGACGCCGAGTACGTCGCCCGGCACGCCGTCCGCCACACCGTCCGCCGTCCGGCGGCCCGCGTGGCGCAGCAGGGCGTCGAGCACCTCGCGGTCGGCGGAGGGTTCGCCGTCGCGAACGTCCTGATCGGCGGTGTCCGCGTCGGGAACGCCGTAGGTGACGAAGTCGGCCAGGCCCTCGCCGGACGGGTCGGCCGCGCCGTTGACGGCGATGGCCGCGTAACGGGCACCGGCGAGCTCGGCGGCGGTCCGGGCGATCCGGTCGAGGGTGGAGTGCAGTTCCAGGCCCGTGCCCACCGACCGCATGGCCTCCAGCAGCTGCGGGACCCGGCCGGTGAGCTCGGTCGACATGCCCTGGAGGCCGCGGGTGGCCTCCGTGGCGACGGCCACCGGATCCATCGGCCCGAACGGGGGCGTCGGGTGCGGGGTGCCGATGGGTTCCTCAGGGGCGGGGTCCTCGGTGGCGGGCATAGGCAGAGCCTAATAAGTACCTTTTGCCAGGGAAAGCGGCGGATGCACCATGTCGTGCTCGGCCCGTTCCCGCTCCAGCATCGAACGGAACGTTCCGTTCGCCTCCGCCAGTTCCCGGTACGGGCCCCGCTCCACGATCCGGCCACCGTCCAGGACGATCACCTCGTCCACCGCCTCCAGCCCCGCCAGCCGGTGCGTGATCAGCACCGTGGTGCGGCCCTCCGTCGCCGCCAGCAGGTCGGCGGTGAGCGCGTCGGCCGTCGCCAGGTCGAGGTGCTCGGCCGGCTCGTCCAGCACCAGCACGGGGAAGTCGGCCAGCAGCGCCCGGGCCAGCGCCAGCCGCTGACGCTGGCCGCCGGAGAGCCGGGCACCGTGCTCGCCGACCGGCGTGTCGAGCCCCCGCGGCAGGGAGTCGACCCACTCCAGCAGGCGCGCGTCGGCCAGCGCCCGGCGCAGCCGCGCGTCGCTCGCGCCGGGGCGTGCGAGGCGCAGGTTCTCGCGGAGGGAGCTGTCGAAGATGTGTGCGTCCTGCGCGCACAACCCCACCAGCCGCCGCACCCCGTCGCCGTCCATCCGCGACGCGTCCCGGCCCGCGAGCGTGTACGTGCCGCCGTCGGCGTCCAGGAAGCGCAGCAACACCTGGGCGAGCGTCGTCTTGCCCGCCCCCGACCGGCCGACGACGGCCACCCGCCGCCCGGCGGTCAGCTCCAGGTCGACGCCCCGCAGCGCGGGGACCGGGCTGCCGGGGTACGCCGCGGTGAGCCCGGTCAGCCGCAGCGGGAACGGGGCCGGAGGGGCCGGTTCCGTTCCGTCGCGCACCGGCTCCGGCGCGTCCAGCACCTCGTACACCCGCTCCGCGGACCGGCGGACGCGCTGCCGGTGCTGTACGGCGAGCGGCAGCCCCGTCACCGCCTCGAACGCGGCGAGCGGCAGCAGGACGACGACGGCCAGCAGGACGCCGTCCAGCCGCCCGTCGTGCACGGCCGCCACACCCGCCCAGGCCGCGCCCGCCACGGTGAGTCCGCAGGCCAGGGCCGTCAGACCGGCACCGAGCGCGGTGGCGGTGGAGGCCCGGCGGGCGATGCCCGTGAGGACGCCGTCCGCCCTTCGCAGCCGCGCCAGCCGGGCGGGCAGGGCGCCCGCGACCGTCAGCTCGGCCGTACCGGACAGCAGGTCGACCACATGCGCGGACAACTCGCCGCGCGCCGGCGCCAGCCGCCGCTCCGCGCGGCGCGCCACGGCCGCCGACAGCAGCGGCACGGCGACCCCCGCGGCCAGCAGACCGGCGGCGAGCACCGCGCCCGCCTCCGGCAGCAGCCAGGCGGTGAGGCCCACGGAGGCCGCGCCGACGAGGACGGCCGAGCCGAGGGGCAGCAGCCAGCGCAGGAAGTAGTCCTGGAGCGCGTCCACGTCGGAGACCAGCCGGGACAGCAGATCGCCGCGGCGCACGTCCCGCAGCCCGGCGGGCGCCAGCCGCTCCAGCCGCCGGTAGACGGAGACCCGCAGACCGGCCAGGGCGCGCAGCACGGCGTCGTGCGAGACGAGGCGCTCCGCGTAGCGGAAGACGGAACGGCCGATGCCGAAGGTGCGGGTCGCGGTGACGGCGACCATCAGGTAGAGGACGGGCGGCTGTTGGGAGGCGCGCGAGATCAGCCAGCCGGAGACCGCCATCAGGCCGGTTGCGCTGCCGAGCGCCAGGCTGCCGAGGAGCAGGGCAAGGAGGAAGCGGGACCGGAAGGGGCGGCCTTCGGCTCGGACTCGGGTGAGGGGGGCGCCAGTTGGGGTGGTGACGAGTGTGGGGGCGGGGGCGGGGGCGGAGGGTTGAGGCGGGATCGAGGGAGGGGCGCGGAGACGTTCCCTCCCGGCTTTCCGCCGAAGGCAGGCTCCTCGCCGGAGGCAGGCACCTCGCCGAAGGCGGGTTTCTCGGCGGACGCCGGCCCGTCGTGCGCGACCAGACCCTCGTGCGCAGCCTGGCCCTCGCCCGCGACCAGGCCCTCGCGCGCGGCCTGGCGCCCCTGCGCGACCAAGCCCCCGTGCGCAGGCTGGCCTTCCCGCCCGGCGCGCCACTCGTTCTCGCCCTCCGGGCCCTCCCCCTCCGCGTCGTCGCGTTCCAGCCGCACCACCCGGTCCGCCACCGCCAACAGCGCGGGCCGGTGGACGACCAGGAGCACCGTCCGGCCGGCGGCGAGGCGGCGGACGGCCTCGACGACGGCCGCTTCCGTCTCGCCGTCGAGGTTCGCGGTCGGCTCGTCGAGGAGGAGGACGGGCCGGTCGGCGAGGAACGCCCGGGCCAGGGCGAGGCGTTGGCGCTGACCGGCCGACAGGCCGGCGCCGTCCTCGCCGAGGCGAGTGTCAGTGCCGTGGTGCAGCATGGAGACGAAGTCGAGGGCACCGGCCGCACGGAGTGCTTCGCGCACCTGTGCGTCGGTGGCGTCCGGCCGCGCCAGCCGGACGTTCTCGGCGACCGTGCCGGCGAAGAGATGAGGCCGTTGCGGGACCCAGGCCACCTGGTCCCGCCAGCTTTCGGGGGAGAGCGATGACAGATCCGTACCGCCGACCGACACCCGCCCGCTCGCGGGGCGGGCGAAGCCGAGGAGCACGTGCAGCAGGGTCGATTTGCCGACGCCGCTGGGGCCGGTCAGGGCCACCGTCTCCCCGGGCCGCACCTCGAACGAGGTCTCGGCCAGGGAGGGCCGCTCCCGGCCGGGGTGCCGGACCACCAGCCGGTCGACGGTGAGCACGGCGCCGCGGGCGTCGGGCGCGGGCCGGGTGCCCGCCGCGGGCGGCGCGGTCTCCAGTACGGCGAAGACCCGGTCCGCCGCGGCCAGACCCTCCGCCGCCGCGTGGTAGTGGGTACCCACCTGGCGTAGCGGGAGGTACGCCTCCGGGGCGAGGACGAGCACCAACAAGCCGGTGTAGAGGTCGAGTTCGCCGTGGACGAGCCGCATGCCGATGCCGACCGCGACGAGGGCGACCGAGAGGGTGGACAGCAGTTCCAGGGCGAAGGAGGAGAGGAAGGCGATGCGCAGGGTGCGCAGGGTCGCGCGCCGGTAGTCCGAGGTGATCGCGCGGATCGACGCGGCCTGGGCCTTGGCCCGGCCGAAGACCTTGAGGGTGGGGAGCCCGGCGACGACGTCGAGGAAGTGTCCGGAGAGCCGTTCCAGCAGGCGCCACTGGCGGTCCATCCGGGACTGGGTGACCCAGCCGATGAGGACCATGAACAGCGGGACGAGGGGGAGGGTGAGGACGATGATCAGGGCGGAGAGCCAGTCGGCGCCGGCGATACGGGCGACGACGGCGACGGGCACCACGGCCGCGAGGCCGAGCTGGGGGAGGTAGCGGGCGAAGTAGTCGTCCAGCGCGTCGACGCCCCGGGTGGCCAGGGTGGTCAGCTCGCCGGTGTTCACCGCGCCGGGGCCGAGCCGGGTGGCGTGGCCGAGCAGCCGGGTGCGCAGCCGGGACTTCACGGCGGCGCTCGCCCGGTGCGCGGCGAGCTCGGTGAGCCAGGCGACCAGGGCCCGGCCGGCCGCGGTCGCGGCCAGCAGGGCGAGGGGCACGGCCAGGTCGCCGGGCGAGCGGCCGTGCCGGAAGGCGCCCGTGACGGTCTCCGCGATCAGCATGGCCTGGGCGATGACCAGGCCCGCGCCGACGAGTCCGAGCAGCACGGAGGCGGCCAGGAAGCGGCGGGTGGCGGACGCGTGGCGGAGGAGGCGGGGGTCGACGGGCTTCATGGGCTGCCGGTCCTCTGGTGCTCTAGTGCGCCGCGGGGATGTGCTGGGTGCCGATCCGCTTGCGGAACACCCAGTACGTCCACGCCTGGTAGGCCACGACCACGGGCGTCATGAAGCCCGCGACCCAGGTCATGATCTTCAACGTGTAGGGGCTGGAGGCGGCGTTGGTGACGGTGAGGCTCCACCGGGCGTCGGTGGAGGAGGGCATGACGTCCGGGAAGAGGGCGAGGAAGATCATGGCGAAGGCGGCCACGACGGCCAGGCCGGACAGGGCGAACGCCCAGCCCTCCCGGCCGAGCCGGTTCATCACCAGCGCGGCGGCCAGGGCCGCGACGGCCACGACGAGCGCGGGCAGGCTGCGGCCGTTGCCCGACTCGGCCTGGGTCCAGGCCAGGAAGGCCACCGCGAGGGCACCCGCGGCCAGGCCGGACACACCGGCGAAGGCCCGCGCCCGCTGCCGGATGTCGCCGACCGTCTTCAGCGCCGCGAACAGCGCTCCGTGGAAGGTGAAGAGGACGAGCGTGAGGAGTCCGCCGAGCAGGGCGTAAGGGCTCAGCAGGTCGAGCGGGCCGCCCGAGTAGTTCTTGTCCGGGCCGATCGGCACGCCGCGCACGATGTCGGCGAAGGCGACACCCCAGAGGAAGGCGGGGATCAGCGAGCACCAGAAGATGGCGTGTTCCCAGTTGCGCTGCCAGCGCTCACCGGTGCGCTTGTGGCGGTACTCGAAGGCGACGCCGCGCACGATCAGGCAGACCAGGACGGCGAGCAGCGGCAGGTAGAAGCCGCTGAAGAGGGTGGCGTACCAGTCGGGGAAGGCCGCGAAGGTGGCGCCCGCCGCGGTGATCAGCCACACCTCGTTGGCGTCCCAGACGGGACCGATGGTGTTGATCAGGACGCGCCGTTCGGTGCGGTCCCTGGCCAGTGCCTTGGTGAGCACGCCGATGCCGAAGTCGAAGCCTTCGAGGAAGAAGTAGCCCGTCCACAGGACGGCGATCAGCAGGAACCAGAAGTCGTGGAGGTGCATGGTCGGTTCTCCGTTCTCCGCCGGCCGCGTCAGTAGGCGAAGGTCATCGGCTTGTCGGCTTCCTCGGCGGCCTCGGCCGCCGCCGCGGACCCGCCCGCGCCGGGGCCGCCCGGTCCACCGGGCCCGCCGGGTCCGCCGGGACCACCCGACGGGAACCGCAGCCGGGGGTCCTTGGCCGGGGGCTTCTCGTCCGTGTCGGGGCCGGCCTTGGCGTACTTGGTGAGGAGCTTGACCTCGACCACGGCGAGCACCGCGTACAGCGCGGTGAAGACCACCACGGAGGTGAGCACCTCGCCCTGGCCGACGCCCGGCGACACCGCGTCGCGGGTCTTCATCAGGCCGTAGACGGCCCAGGGCTGGCGGCCCATCTCGGTGAAGATCCAGCCGAAGGAGTTGGCGATCAGCGGGAAGCCCATGGTCAGGATGCCGATCCGCCAGGACCACTTGGTGAGGAAGGGGTTCATCTCGCGGTGCTTGGTGAGCATCAGCCGCGGGATCTCGTCCTCGCCCGAGCGGTACTCAGGCGCCAGCCAGAACTTCTTGCGCGTGGTCCAGAGCCCGACGAGACCGGCGACGAAGGACGTCATCCCGAACCCGATCATGAGGCGGAAGCCCCAGAAGGTCATGAAGATGCTGGGGATGTAGTCGTCCGGACTGCCGCCGTAGAGGGCCGCCTCCTTGGCGGCGGTGTCCTTGATGCCGGGGACGGTCTCGGTGAAGTTGTTGTGGGCGAGGAAGGAGAGCAGGCCGGGAACCTCGATCTCGACGCTGTTGTGCCCCTTGGACACGTCGCCGACCGCGAAGACCGAGAAGGGCGCGGGCGACTGGCTCTCCCACAGGGCCTCGGCGGCGGCCATCTTCATCGGCTGCTGCTCGAACATGACCTTGCCCAGCTCGTCACCGCTGATCGCGGTGCCCATGCCGGCGATCACCGCGACGACCAGGCCGACGCGGAGCGAGGTGAGCATCGCGGGGAGCTGCTTCCGCTGCTTCTCCCCCAGCTCCTCGCCCTTGATCCGCCGGCGCTTGGCGCGCCACAGGTGGAAGGAGGAGATGCCGACGATGAAGGCGGCACCGGTGAGGAACGCGGCGGTCAGGGTGTGGAAGACCACCACCAGGGTGGTGTTCTGGGTGAGCACGGCCCAGATGTCGGTGAGCCGCGCCTTCCCGGTCGCCTTGTCGACCGCGTAGCCGATGGGGTGCTGCATCCAGGAGTTGGCGGCCAGGATGAAGTACGACGACAGGACCGTGCCGAGGGCGACGATCCAGATGCAGGCGCAGTGGATCTTCTTGGGCAGCTTGTCCCAGCCGAAGATCCACAGTCCGATGAAGGTGGACTCGAAGAAGAACGCCAGCAGCGCCTCCATCGCGAGCGGCGCCCCGAAGACGTCACCGACGAAGCGGGAGTAGTCCGACCAGTTCATGCCGAACTGGAACTCCTGCACGATGCCGGTGACCACCCCCATCGCGATGTTGATCAGGAAGAGCTTCCCCCAGAACTTGGTGGCGTGGAAGTACTTCTCCTTGCCCGTACGGACCCAGGCCGTCTCCAGACCCGCGGTGATCGCCGCCAGGCTGATCGTGAGAGGGACGAAGAGGAAGTGATAGACGGTCGTGATGCCGAACTGCCAGCGCGCCAGCGTCTCCGGCGCCAGAGCCAGGTTCACTCGGTCCCTCCTTGCGTCTTGCCTCACCGGCACCCCGTACCGGCGCTTCACCGACGCTCCCCGCCGGCGTTTCGCCCTGTTATGACCGGGTGAAAGGCCACATAAAGGGCGAGCTTGTGAACGCGTTCACATTCACAAGCAATTATGGCGCATGAGATTTTCGGACAAGCAGCGGGGTACCCCTTTCGGCTCTTGCGATCGGCGGACGGGGCTCTCGTCGCCCTCGGCGCCGGACGCGCGAAAGCGCCGCGCCCCCTCTCCAGGGGTGCGCGGCGCTTTCGCCTGCCGAGCGCGGCCGTCGCCCGGAGCGACGTCTCCTTGCGGCTAGAGCGACATTTCCTTGCGGAACTCCCCGGCCACCCGCAGGAAGATCGTGTTGGCGTCGGTCTCGCCGATCGTGATCCGGACCCCGTCCGGCGCGAACGGCCGCACGATCACGCCCGCCCGCTCACAGGCCGCCGCGAACGCCTCGGTGTGCTCGCCAAGCCGCAGCCAGACGAAGTTCGCCTGGGTGTCCGTCAGCGGCCACCCCTGCGCCAGCAGCCCCTCGACCACCCGGGTCCGCTCGGCCACCAGCGCGTCCACCCGCTCCCACAGCTCCTTCTCGCTGCGCAGCGAGAGGACGGCGGCCTCCTGCGCCACCTGCAGCACGCCGAACGGCACCGCGGTCTTCCGGAGCGCCGCCGCGACCGGCTCGTGCGCGATGGCGAAGCCGACCCGCAGCCCGGCCAGCCCGTACGCCTTC
Organism: Streptomyces sp. CA-181903; assembly: GCF_050937075.1. Lineage (NCBI taxonomy): Bacteria > Bacillati > Actinomycetota > Actinomycetes > Kitasatosporales > Streptomycetaceae > Streptomyces > Streptomyces sp. CA-181903. The sequence continues at coordinate 3,914,983 of NZ_JBNJLY010000001.1, read as the reverse complement.
GAGAAGGTCCGGAGCACGCAGACGTTGGGGCGGGTCCGGTAGAGGTCGATGCCGTTGGGCACGTCCGCGTCCCGGATGAACTCGATGTACGCCTCGTCCAGCACGACCAGGACGTCGGAGGGCACGCGGTCCAGGAAGGCTTCCAGCTCCGCGGTGCGCACCACCGTGCCGGTGGGGTTGTTGGGGTTGCAGACGAAGATCAGCCGGGTCCGCTCGGTGATCGCGGCGGCCATGGCGTCCAGGTCGTGCCGGTCGTCCGCGGTCAGCGGCACCGGCACCGGGGTGGCGCCGGCCACCTGGACGACGATCGGGTACGCCTCGAACGAGCGCCAGGGGAAGATCACTTCGTCGCCGGGGCCGGCGGTGGCCTGAACGAGCTGCTGGGCGACGCCGACGGAGCCGGTGCCGGTCGCCAGGTGGGAGAGCGGCACGTCGAAGCGGTCCGAGAGCTCGGCCATCAGCCCGGCGCAGGCCATGTCCGGGTAGCGGTTGAGCTGCCCGACAGCCGCCACCGCGCCCTCCAGCACACCGGGCAGCGGCGGGTACGGGTTCTCGTTGGCGGACAGCTTGTAGGCGACCGGTCCGTTCTTGGCGGCCGGGCGGCCGGGCTTGTAGGTGGGGACGTCGTCCAGGGCCGGACGCAGCCTGGGGGTCTTCTCGGTCACCGCGGGTCCTCCTCCGCATCCCGTGCGCTCCGGCCACCCGGGAATCCGCACTCGTCAGCACACGTGGGCACGGGGGCGTGTGACCCGGCGCACAGGCCGGCAGCGCCCACGTGGCACCGCCGCGTGCACGTGAATACTGCACACCTTATGAGGATTGCCCCGGGTGGCGTCCAGAGTTCCGGGCGCGCCAGTCCGATGAGCGTGCGCCGTGGCGAGCGCCCTGGCGCGCATCCCCCGTGAAGGTGAGTTGAGACCTCTTCGAGACCTGGCACCTTCATCAGACGTAGATATGCCAGGGGCCAACGGTTCACTGCAAGCCGGGACAACTGCCTGTACTTCCATGGTCATTGAGCATGTTCCGGCATGCAGAAACGTACCTGTCAACTCCAAAATGTGGGGCCCCGGCCGGGCACCGGCCGAGCCCTACTATCGGCTCGCCATGACAGCAGCAGGGAAGCACCAGGTGAGCCGGACGGAGACCACCCGGCGAGGCACCCGGCAGGGGCGGGCGGGCATCCGTGATGTGGCCGCCGCCGCCGGTGTCTCGATCACGACCGTCTCCGACGCGCTCAACGGCAAGGGCCGGCTGCCGGACGCGACCCGCCGCCACGTCCGCGAGGTGGCCGACCGGCTCGGCTACCGGCCGTCCGCGGCCGCCCGCACCCTCCGCACGGGCAAATCGGGCCTCATCGGCCTGACCGTGACCACCTACGGGGATGAACCTTTCACCTTCACCGAGTTCGCCTACTTCGCCGAGATGGCCAGGGCCGCCACCTCCGCCGCGCTCGCCCGCGGCTACGCCCTGGTGATCCTCCCGGCGACGTCGCGGCACGACGTCTGGTCCAACGTGGCCCTGGACGGCACGGTGGTGATCGACCCCTCCGACCACGACCCCGTCGTCTCGGAACTGGTCCGGCAGGGCATCCCCGTCGTCTCCGACGGCCGCCCCGCCGGCACGCTCCCCGTGACGGCCTGGGTGGACAACGACCACGAGCAGGCCGTCCTGGGCATCCTGGACCACCTCGCCGCCGCCGGCGCCCGCCGCATCGGGCTGCTCACCGGCACGTCCACCGACACGTACACCCGCCTCTCCACCCACGCCTACCTGGACTGGTGCGAGCGGAGCGGACAGGACCCGGTGTACGAGGAGTACCCCGCGCACGACCCGTGCGCCGGCGCGGTCGCGGCCGACCGGCTGCTCGCCCGCCCGGACCGCCCCGACGCGGTGTACGGCCTCTTCGACCCCAACGGCACCGACCTGCTGGCCGCCGCCCGCCGCTACGGCCTGCGCGTCCCCGACGACCTGCTGCTCGTCTGCTGCAGCGAGTCCACGGTCTACGCCACCACCGAGCCGCCGATCACCACCCTGTCGCTCAAGCCGCGGCGGATCGGCACGGCGGTGGTGCAGTTGCTGATCGACGCGATCGAGGGGCTGGACCACGGGCGGCCGGTGGAGCAGGTCATATCCACCGAACTGATCATCCGCACCTCGTCGGAGCGCCGGCCGCCGCGCGGCACGGTGGGCGCGCCGCGGGGGGCGGGCGGGGGTGAATCCGCCTGCGGCGGGCTGCGCCCCGGTCTCTCCCCTTCGCCGTTTCCTGGGGCTGCGCCCCCAGACCCCGCTTGTCGCGGCTTCGCCGCTCGTCCTCGCGGAGCGCGGTTTCGGGGGTGCGGGGGCGCAGCCCCCGCAAGAAACGGAGAAAGGGAGGGACCGGGGGGCACCCCCGCCCACCCCCGTCAACCGCACTCCTCCTATGGGCCACCACACACGAGCACCTCGACAAGGGGGAGCAAAACCGCCAATACCCGGCAAAACACCGGCGTTCCCGGGTTCCGTCCCCGATTGACGGCCCCTGGTGCGTCACAAGCCGCGACGGTCATTCCTATGATGGGCGCACGACACCACGGGCCGCCATGACCAGGCAGGGTCCACAAGGTGCACTGCGGCGCGACGGTGGAGGGGTCGATGGCTCAGGGGCCGGACAGGGACCTGCGGGACGGACCGCGGAGGCGATGTCGCCCTACCCGGGGTACGCCCTGCCCGGGTACACCCATCCGCTGCCCCCTCCGCACCTCGGGGAGGATCACGGGCATCTCCTCGGAGAGGACCGTGGACACCTCCTCGGGGAGCAGCTCGGGGAGGACCACGGGCACCACCTCGGGGAGCACCTCGGAGAGGACCACGGACACCACCTCGGGGACGAACAGGGCCACCACCCGGCCGCGGACGACCCCGGGCACCTCGACGGCTACACGCCCACCGCGCGCGACCTGCCGGTCATCGAGCCCCGGCAGCCGCAGCCGTACGGCGAGGCGCCCCACGACGTCCCGACCGTCGAGCTGACCCCGATCACCGCCCCGCAGCACCACCCCGTCCCGGGCGGCCCGGGCCCGCTGTACGTCGTCGGCGACGTCCACGGTTACCTGGACGAGCTGTACGCGGCGCTCGCCGCGCAGGGCATCGTCGACGCGCACGGCAACTGGGCGGCCGGCAACACCCGCCTGTGGTTCCTCGGCGACTTCACCGACCGGGGCCCGGACGGCGTCGGCGTCATCGACCTGGTGATGCGGCTCTCCGCCGAGGCCGCGGCGGCCGGCGGCTACTGCAAGGCGCTCATGGGCAACCACGAGTTGCTGCTCATCGGCGCCAAGCGGTTCGGTGACACCCCCGTCAACTCGGGCGCCGGCACGGCCTCGTTCCAGGCCGCCTGGCTGCTCAACGGCGGCCAGCGCACCGACATGGAGCGGCTGGAGGACCACCACCTCCAGTGGATGTCGCGGCTCGACGCGATGGCGGAGGAGGACGGCCACCTGCTCGTCCACTCCGACACCACCGCCTACCTGGAGTACGGCGACTCGATCGAGGCCGTCAACGACGCGGTGACCGAGGCCCTCCAGCGCAACGACCCCGACGAGTGCTGGGACCTGTTCCGCAAGTTCACCAAGCGCTTCGCCTTCCGCGACGAGTCCGGCTCCACGGCCGCCCGCGAACTGCTGGAGACCTACGGCGGCAGCCGCGTGGTGCACGGCCACAGCCCCATCCCGTACCTCCTCGGCGAGGTCCCCGGCGAGGACTCCGACGGCGAGGAGAGCGCCCCCGTCGTCGAAGGGCCGCACCTGTACGCGGACGGGCTGGCCCTCGCCATGGACGGCGGCGTCACCATGGCCGGAAAGCTGCTGGTGGTGCAACTGCCGCTCGCGGACTGAGGATTATCCGACCGGTTCATGGGCAGGTTGGGATTCCCACCGCCGCGGGGGAATTCGCGAAACGCACTGTCACCCCGCGCCGGTGCGGCTCTACCATCGGCTTATCCGTAGCAGGCTCTCCTCCGTTTCCGCCCCATACAGGCGCCGTCGGCGCCAAGGGCCCTACGGAGCATCGGGGGATGCACATGAACAGCGCTCCGCATCTGCTGGCCGAGGACCGCCCGGAATTCGAGCGGGTCCTGGACCTGGCACTGCGCTCGGCGGACCGGGATCCGGAGATCAGCGCACTGATCGCCGCGAAAGGACGGCGACTCGACACCGAACAGCTGCGGACTTCGGCCCTCCGGGCCATGGCCGACATTTCGGCGCGCGCGCTGCCGGAATACCGGAATTACGTCCGGGCGCGCGAGGAACTGCGCAGCCTGCACCACCACCGTTCCGCCTCTGCCGGTTCCCGGGGACGCGGCGGGCAGGAGGGCGACGACGGCCTCGACGGTCCTGACGTCCCTGACGGCCCGGACGCCTCCGGAACGGGTGCCGGGGCGGGCGCGGGGGCGGTGCTGACCGTCCTGGCACCGGTCCTCGCCGGGATAGCCGCCTTCCTGTTCCTCCTCATCGGCTATGTGCTCAAGGCGATCGGCACCGAAAGCTCGGTCGCCCGGCCGATGGTGACCGCGGGCTGGTGGTTCGCCGGCCTCATGGCCGCCGGCGCGCTGATCGCCATGGGCGCACTGCTGCTCACGGCGTTGCGCAACGGCCGCCCGGGCGCTTCCGGAGGCGGAGCGTCCGCTGCCGGATCCTCCCGCCCGTCCCACGCCTCCCACACCTCCCGTCATGACCGGCTGACCCTGGCCGCCGACCGGGCCCGGGACGCCTGGCACGAGGCCCTGCTGCACCGCGGCGTCCTGCCCTTCCTGCGTCAGGCCCTGGCCGACGCACCCGTGGCACCCGATTCCTCGTACGTGCCGGGGCCGCGGGAGGAGCGGGGTCACAACTCGCGGCTGGGCTTCTCCAGTCCCGGCTTCTCCAGCCACGAGGAACAGCCGGGCCCCCACCTCCGGCCCCGTTTCAGCAGCCCCGACTACACCGGGCCGGAGTTCGGCGGCTCGAACGGCCGGGAGTGAGTCCCGCGCCGCTCACGGCGCGGTCCGGGAGGCTTCCGGTCCGAGGACGCCCGCCCGCCTGGCCGCGGCGACCCAGCCGGGGAACTGGGACAGCAGCCGGTCGTAGAGTTCGCGGTCGGAAACGGCGGTGATGTCGTCCACGGCGAAGAACCCGACGTTGTCGAGGGAACGGTTCGGCAGGGTGTCGAACCGTTCCAGCACCCCGTAGTCGGCCCGCCCGAGCCCCACGAACTGCCAGAAAACGGGCTCCTGTACGGCTGCCCGGAGCTGCCGTTCGATCCGCTCGTCCTCGTACACACCGCCGTCGGAGAAGAACAGGACGAGGGTCGGGTCGGCGGACGGGTCCGTCCGGACCTCCTTGCGCACCTTGGCGATCACGCTCGGCTCGTTGTTCCCCCAGCCGATGCGGCGCATGTCGATCTGCCCGGCACGGCGTTCACCCTGCCCGTGCTCCCAGGGGTCGTCCAGCCGCACATGCAGGGAGATCCACTCCGGCAGGTCGGCCGGCCGCAGATCGGGCAGCCGGGCCGGGCGGTCGGCGAAGACCCACGCCTCCATCGTGCCGTCGTCGTCCAACTGCGCCGCGACGGCCGCCATCCGCTCCACCACGCCGGCGACGACACCGTCGTCGTACAACTCGCTCATCGAACCGGACGCGTCGAGCACCAGGACCACCCGCGCCCGGAGCCCGTCGGCGCCCCGCTTCCTCAGACTGATGGACACCTGCTCCTTGCGCAGCGCCAGCCGCTCGCGCAACTCGACGGGAAGCCGCTCCTCACCGGAGGCGACGGGGCCGGACGCGGCGGGGCGGGAGGCGGCGAGGCCGGAGGCAGTGGGGCGGGACGAGGCGGACCCGGACCCGGCGGGCTGCGCCGGAACCGGCACGTCCTCCTCCTCCACCACGACGCCGAAGTCGGTGGCGAGTCCGGCCAGTCCGGTGTCGTACCCCTGACCGACCGCCCGGAACTTCCAGCGTCCGTCCCGCACGTACAACTCCCCACAGATCAGCGCTGTTTCCGGCCCCCCGGCCATCTCGTACCGGGCCAGCCGCGCCCCCGTCGCCGCGTCCAGCAGCTCCAGCGTCAGCCCGCTCACCTCGCCGAACGTCCCGCCATCCGTCGCGGCGCAGAGCACGACCCGTTCGACGTCCGCCTCCAGTCCGTCCCGGTCGACCGCGATGACGTCGGTGACGAGACCGTCCGCCCCCGCCCGTTTGCCACGGTGCGCGACGGCACCCGAGGCATGCCGCGGCTGGTTGTAGAAGACGAAGTCACCGTCGCCGCGCGCCGTTCCGTCGGCGGTGAGGAGCAGCGCGGTGGCATCGACGTCGGGCGCCCCCGGCACGGCTTTCCAACGGAGCACGGCGTGCACTGCGGTCACGGGCACCACACAATTGGCGCCCTTGCCCAGAGATATGTCATTCATCCGGCCAGTCTCACGGGCAAACAGAGGAACCGGACAATCCGCCGCCCGCCGGAACAACCCCGCCGAGCGGAACTCCCCCGTCATCGCATCCACCGTCAGAGGTGACCATGACCCGCACCGAGTACTACGCCGACCCCGCCGCCCATGTGATCGCCTACTCGGACGGGGAGGTGCGTCGACAGTTCAACGTGTGCTTCACCGCACGGATCATCGGTGGTGAACTCGCGATCTCCGACGAATCCACGGAACTCCGGTTCGTACACCCCGATGAGATCCCGGGACTCCCCATGCACCATACGCAGCGACTGCGTATCCGGCACTTCTTGGAAGGGCGGGAGCAGCCCTACTTGGGGTGATCGAACGGCGGCTCGGTATCCGGGAGGGCGATCCCTGTGAGGGCGATCCCTGTGGGGCACGAGCCGCCCTGGCAGACCGTCCCGGTCTGCCGGGGCGGCCGCGTCCGACCGCCTGCGACCAGTGGCCGCTCAGTCCGCGATCGGCAGGTAGACCCTGCCACCGGCCTCCGCGAACTCCTTCGACTTCTGCATCATCCCCGCCTCCACCTCGTCGGGCGTGGCCGTCCCGTCCGCGTCCGCGCCGCCGAACCGCTCCGTGATGCTCCTGCTGATCTTCATCGAGCAGAACTTGGGTCCGCACATGGAGCAGAAGTGCGCGGTCTTCGCCGGTTCGGCGGGGAGCGTCTCGTCATGGAAGGCGCGGGCCGTGTCCGGGTCGAGGGCCAGGTTGAACTGGTCCTCCCAGCGGAACTCGAACCGCGCGTCGGAGAGCGCGTCGTCCCATTCCTGGGCGCCGGGGTGGCCCTTGGCCAGGTCGGCGGCGTGTGCGGCGATCTTGTACGTGATGACGCCGGTCTTGACGTCGTCGCGGTCCGGCAGCCCCAGGTGCTCCTTGGGGGTGACGTAGCAGAGCATCGCCGTGCCCCACCAGGCGATCATCGCGGCGCCGATGCCCGAGGTGATGTGGTCGTACGCCGGGGCGACGTCCGTCGTCAGGGGGCCGAGGGTGTAGAACGGCGCCTCCTCGCAGATCTCCTGCTGGAGGTCGATGTTCTCCTTGATCTTGTGCATCGGGACATGGCCCGGGCCCTCGATCATCGTCTGGACGTTGTGCCGCTTCGCGATCGTGTTGAGCTCGCCCAGCGTGCGCAGTTCGGCGAATTGCGCCTCGTCGTTCGCGTCCGCGATCGAACCCGGGCGGAGCCCGTCGCCGAGGGAGTACGTCACGTCGTAGGCCGCGAGGATCTCGCAGAGCTCCTCGAAGTTCTCGTAGAGGAACGATTCCTTGTGGTGCGCCAGGCACCAGGCGGCCATGATCGAACCACCGCGGGAGACGATGCCGGTCTTCCGGCGCGCGGTCAGCGGGACGTAGCGCAGGAGTACGCCGGCGTGGACGGTCATGTAGTCCACGCCCTGCTCGGCCTGTTCGATGACCGTGTCCTTGTAGATCTCCCAGCTGAGCTCCTCGGCCTTGCCGTCCACCTTCTCCAGGGCCTGGTAGAGCGGCACGGTGCCGATGGGGACGGGCGAGTTGCGCAGCACCCACTCGCGGGTGGTGTGGATGTTGCGGCCGGTGGAGAGGTCCATCACCGTGTCGGCGCCCCAGCGGGTGGCCCAGGTCATCTTCTCCACCTCCTCCTCGATCGAGGAGGTGACGGCCGAGTTGCCGATGTTGGCGTTCACCTTGACCAGGAACTTCTTGCCGATGATCATCGGCTCGATCTCCGGGTGGTTCACATTGGCCGGGAGGACGGCCCGGCCCGCCGCGATCTCCTCGCGGACGGTCTCCGGGGAGACGTTCTCCCGGAGGGCGACGTACTCCATCTCCTCGGTGATCTCCCCGCGCCGCGCGTAGGCGAGCTGCGTCACGGCGGTGCCGGACCGTCCCCTGCGGGGCTGGCGGGGGCGGCCGGGGAAGACCGCGTCGAGGTTCTTCAGGCCGCCGCGCGGCGACGCGTGCTTGACGCCGTCGTCCTCCGGGCGCATCGGGCGGCCCGCGTACTCCTCGGTGTCACCGCGGCCGATGATCCAGTTCTCGCGCAGCGGCGGCAGGCCCCGGCGGACGTCCGTGGTGACGTCCGGGTCCGTGTAGGGGCCCGAAGTGTCGTACAGCTGTACGTCCTGCCCGTTGGTCAGGTGCACCCGGCGCACCGGGACCCGGAGGTCGGGGCGGGAGCCGGTGACGTAGTCCTTGTGCCAGCCGATACGCCCGGTCCGTCCGGTACGTTCCGTGGCTTCGGCCGTCGGTCGCGTGGTGGACGGGTCGGCAGACGTGCGTGCGTCCTGCGAGGTCATATGACCGTAACTCCCTACGCCGGCATTACCCGGTAACAGGTTCAGCGGTCGACGCAGCGGCTTCCGTACCGTTCGTACGGAGGTCAGCGCCCTCTCAGCCCGGTGCTCCGAGCTCCCGCGATTGCAAAGGTGCCACAACGCTAGCGCCTTCCGGCGCCGGAGTGCCAGAGGGGCTTGCGATGATCGGGCGATGACCGCCAGCGACGCCGTTCCCCCGCCCCGGCCGCCCTCGTCCCCGCACGGATCCGGCCATGGTCGCGGGCGGGGGCGCAGACGGCGGAAGGGGTTCGGGTTCGGTGCGGGAGCCGAGGCCGGTACCGGGGCCAACACCGGGACCGGGACCGGGCAGAGCCATGGCCACGGGCACGGCCGGCACGGGTCCGATCACGGCCACCAAGGCCATGGCCACCACGGTCACGGGCACCACGGACATGGACATGGGCACAGCCACAGTCACAGCCACGGCCCCGCCACTCCCGTCTCCCACCGGCTGCGCAAGGTGATCGCCGCGGTGCTGATCCCGTTCACGGCGGCGGTGCTGGTGGGACTGGTGGTGCTGTGGCCGGGGGGCACGCCGCCGCACTCGCACACCGGGCTCGGGCTGGACCGGCACACGGAGTCGGGACGGGTGGTGAAGCAGGAGCAGGTGGCGTGCGCCGGGGGCGCGGGAGCCGCCGGCGGGCCGGGGGACGGTCAGGCTCCTCCGCCGCAGGGAGCGGGGGCGCCGGGTGGTCCGGTCCCGGCCGAAGGCCCTTGCCTGTCGGCCGTCATCGAAGTCTCCTCGGGGCCGGACAAGGGCCGGACGTTCACCGAGATCGTGCACCCCGGGGCGTCCCGGCAGTACACGGTGGGCCAGCGGGTCGTCCTCGCCTACGCCCCCAAGGCCCCCGAGAACCTGCGGTATTCGGTCATGGACGTGGACCGCGATCTCCCGGTCGGCCTGCTGGCCGGCCTGTTCGCCGTGGCGGTGGTGGCCATCGGACGGCTGCGCGGCGTCTTCGCACTGGTGGCCCTCGTCATCAGCTTCGGCGTGCTGACGCTGTTCATCCTCCCCGCGATCCTCCAGGGCTCGGATCCGCTGCTGGTGGCGGTGGTCGGCGGCAGCGCGATCATGCTGATCGCGCTGTATCTGTGCCACGGCCTCAACGCCCGCACGTCGGTGGCGGTCCTGGGCACGCTCACCTCACTGCTGGTCATCGGGGTGCTGGGGTCGTGGTTCATCGACTGGGCGCGGCTGACCGGGAACACCGACGACCAGACCGGACTCGTCCACGGCCTCTTTCCGGGCATCGAGACCCAGGGCCTGCTGCTGGCGGGCATCATCATCGGCTCGCTGGGCGTCCTCGACGACGTGACGGTCACGCAGACGTCTGCGGTGTGGGAGCTGAAGGAGGCCAACCCCTCCGCGAGTTGGCGCAAATTGTACGGTGCGGCGATGCGCATCGGGCGGGACCATATCGCCTCTGTCGTCAACACGCTCGTGATGGCGTACGCCGGTGCGTCACTACCGTTGCTCCTGTTGTTCTCGATCGCCGACAGCGGCGTGGGAACGGTGGCCACGAGCGAGATCGTCGCGGAGGAGATCGTACGGACGCTGGTCGGGAGCATCGGGCTCGTGCTCTCGGTACCGGTGACGACGCTGCTGGCGGCGCTCGTTGTCAGTGCCGACCGGCACACTGAGGGTGAGGGAGCGGAGACCGTGCCCGGGGGCGGCGCCGGTGCGCGCTCCGGCGGCGGAAGGCGCCGCCGGGCGAAGCGCTAGCGCCGGGGGCGGACGGTACGGGCGCCGACGGGCGTCCGCTCGCAGGAGCTTGTCGGTGGGACGACCGGACGGGGGGTACCGGTGATCGGGGAGACGGGCCGGGTGACGGGGGCGATCGGCCCGGGGCTGGTCGGCGAGGTGATGCTCCGTGTGCGCGGGGGTGCCGAGGCGTTCCTGGCGTACGCGGTGGAGCCGGGCGAGCGCATCGCGCGGGGGACGCTCGTGGTGGTCGTGGAGTACCAGCCGCCCCGCACGGTCTATGTGACGTCCGCCTACGGATGACGTGCTCGACGGCGGCCGTCGCAACACCGGATCTCAACACAAAAGGGGGAAACGGTACATGTTCATCGGGATCGTGGCGGGGGCCGTCGTGGTGGCCGTCGGCCTCGCGGTAGGGCTGTTCAAGTTGATGTGGCGCGTCGCGGAACCCAACGAGGCGCTGGTCATCTCCGGCTCGAAGCACCGCACGGAGGGCCTCGGGGAGGGCATGGGCTTCCGGATCGTCACCGGGCGGGGCACGCTGGTGCTGCCCGGGGTGCAGGTGGTGCGCAAGCTGTCCCTGGATCTCAACGAGGCGCAGTTGAACGTGGATTGCGTGACGAACCAGGGCATACCGCTCAAGGTCCATGGCGTGGTCATCTTCAAGGTCGGTGACGACTTCGTCTCGATCGCCAACGCGGCCCGCCGCTTCCTGGACCAGCAGAAGTTCATGGCCGAGCGGGTGCACAACGTGTTCGCCGGACACCTGCGGTCGATCGTCGGCGGGCTGACCGTGGAGGACATGATCCGCGACCGGGAGCGGCTGACGGGCGAGACCCGCGCGGCCTCCGGCACGGAAATGGAGAAGCTCGGCCTGATCATCGACTCGCTGCAGATCCACGAGATCCAGGACCCGACCGGCTACATCAAGAACCTGTCCGCGCCGCACGCCGCGGCCGTGCACCGGGACGCCCGGATCGCCCAGGCCGAGGCGGACCGGCTGGCCACCGAGGCGGAGCAGGCGGCGGCCGCGCGCATGGCCGAGGCGACCCGCGACAGCGAGATCCTCCAGGCCGGCTACCAGGCCGAGCGGGACGGCGCCGCGGCCAAGGCGCGGCAGGCCGGGCCGCTGGCCGAGGCGGCCGCGCAGCAGGAGGTCGTGGTCCAGGAGACTCGGGTCGCGGAGCTGGCGGCGCGGCGCCGGGAACAGCAGCTCCAGGCGGACGTCCGGAAGCCGGCCGACGCGGCCGCGTACAAGACGCGCACCCTGGCGGAGGCGGAGCGGGACGCCCGGATCTCGGCGGCACAGGCGCTGGCCAAGGAGACGGAACTGGCCGCGGCGGCCGACGCGACCCGGGTGAAGACGGAGGCCGCGGCCGAGGCGGAGGCCACCAAGGCGCGCGGCCTGGCCGAGGCCGCCTCGACCCGGGCCACCGGTGAGGCGGAGGCCGCGTCCGGGCAGGCGCAGGGCGTGGCCGAGGCCGAGGCGGCCAAGGCCCAGGGTTTGGCGGAGGCCGAGGCCACCCGGGCGCGCGGGCTGGCGGAGGCCGAGGCGGCCAGGGCCCGGGGCCTCGCCGAGGCGGAGGCGGCCCGGGCCAGGGGGCTGGCGGAGGCGGAGGCGATCAAGGCGAGGGCGGCGGCGCTGGCGGAGAACCAGGAGGCGGTGGTCGCCCAGCAACTGGCCGAGAAGTGGCCCGAGATCGTCGGGGCCGGCGCCCAGGCGTTCGGCAGCGTGGACCACATGGTGGTGCTGAACGGCGCGGACGGCCTGTCGGAGGCGTTCGCCAAGGCGCTGACCCTGGGCGGTACGGGCCTGGGGCTGGCACGGCAGCTGCTGACGGCCATGAGCGGCGGTCCCGAAGGCGGCGACGGCGTCGAGGGCACCGGCGCGAGGGGCGGCCGGGCCTCGGGGGCCGTGGGAGGCACCGACGGCAGTGACGGAGCCGCGGGCCCCGGCCGGGGCACGGCCGCCGCGCCGGGCGGCCCCGTCCCGCGCACCGAGCGGGTGCCGGTCGAGCGGCCCGCCGGGGGCCCGGCCGGGGGCGGTGGCGGCGCACCGGCGCGTTAACCGGCGTTCTGCCCCTCGGTGTTGCCGGCGAGGATGCTCTCGAGCGCCGCGGCCAGGTCGTAGTCGAAGTCGGCGACCGAGCGCTCCTCGCCGAGCGGGGCGACGCGGTCCGTCCGGTCCAGGAAGGCCACGAGGGGCGCCGCCCCGGCCCGGAACAGCGCGCCTTCGCCGCCCACTTGCAGACGGATGAAGACGTCCGAGAGGTGCTGTGCGGAGGCGGGGGCGATGTGCACATCGCCTTCGCCAGAGGGCTGGCTCAATCCGTCGAGCAACAACTCCCTTGCGAAAGCCCAGGTCACCGGGGCGTCGCCGGGCAGATGAAAGGTGAACTTCACCGCGTAGGGATCGCTGCTGTCATAGGCCAGCTCCACCGGGATACGGAAGGACAGCTCCTCGGAGACGAGGAACGTCATGATCACTTCTGCCTGAACTGTGTCGCGCATCGCCCAATGCCCCGTCTTTGTCGGTTTGGCCGGGATTGGATCCTCATGGCCCTACTCATGACGCCATAGTCTGACAACAACGCCCTGCGGATCACAAGGAGTGATTTTTCAGTTACCGATAGAGATTGAGAGGGAGCTTACGGCTCTTCGACTCTGGAGAGTAGCGACTCGACTACGGCGCGGAGTCGTTCCGTCGGATTCCGGGCGGACATAAGCAGAGAACTGGCCAAAGTGCGGGGCGTCCACCGCCGGGGCGGGGCGCTGGACGGACGTCCGGCAGACGGCCTGCGGGCAGTCGGCGGACGGCGTACCGGCGGCGGGCGAGGCCGTCGGCACGACGAGGAAAGACGACGAACGACGCTGGGGCGATGAGGAAACGGGCGGGCTCGGCCCGCCCTACTCCTGCCCCGCGCAAACCGGTTGGAATCATGCCGGGACATGCCGGAGGGGCGGATATCCCGCCCCTCCTCGCACACTCGGTGCCGGGGTGAACCGGCCGTCCCGGCTGACGGCCGAAGTTACTCCCCGCGTTCCGATTCGTTGAGTTGACGAATTCGCCGGAGCGACGGGCCTACCAGTCGCCGCCCTTCGACGACGAGGACCCCGTGAACTTCTTGACGACGAAGATCAGGCCACCGATCAGCGCCACCAGCAGCAGCGCCTTGAACAGAACGTCGATGACGATCCCCAGCACGCTGACGATCAGGCTGCCGAACACCACGCACACGAGCACCGGCAGGGCGATCCACTTAACCCACCACGGCAGTCCCGCGAGTATCCCCTTCTGACCCATGTCGTTCCCTGCTCTCCGCTTAGCGCGTCGTTGTCGGATCACGGCCGCCGTGCCACTCCGCCGTCCGCGGCGCGAGCGGCGGGCGGATCGTGTGCCACCGGTGTCACCGGCCGTCCGGAGCGGTCGCCCCGGCCTGCTTCGATGCTAGGGCGGGCCGGGGTGCGAACGGGGCCACCGCGACCCCCGGACATCCCTGAACCTCCCCCTACGGGATGGGCGCCGGCGACCCTGAGATCCCGGGCCCCGCAGGGCCTCGGCAGGACCGGCTCCGGGAGGGACGGCCGGTCGGCGCGTTCCCCGGACGACCGCCGGGTCCGGTTCCCCGGACCACCGCCGGCCCGGTTCCCCGGGCGGCGGGCCGGGTCAGCTCTCCGGCGGGGAGAAGACGACCAGGACCCGCAGGTCCTCGCTGATGTGGTGGAACCGGTGGGTCACCCCGGCCGGAACGTAGACGACGCTGCCCCGCCCGACCTCCGTCGTCTCGTTCCCCACGGTGATCGACGCCCGGCCGCTCACCACCACGTACACCTCGTCCTGACTGTGCGGGCCCTGCGGGTCCGCGTCCCCGGCGTCGAGCGCGTAGAGGCCGACCGACATGTTCCGTTCCTTGAGGAACTGCAGGTACGCCCCTTCGTTCGCGGCCCGCTCCGCCTCCAGCTCATCCAGCCGGAACGCCTTCATCCGTCGCCTCCTCCTCCGGGCGCCGGCCGTACCGCCGATCGCCGATCCCACCTGTCGGTCCCGTCTGCCACGATCTCACGTATGAAGAATTTCGTAGTCAAGACGATCGCCAATGCGGCGGCCCTCGCAGTCGCGATCTGGCTGCTCAAGGGCATCACCCTGGCCGGTGAGACGACCGCCGCCAAGGCGATCACGCTGCTCGTCGTGGCGCTCCTGTTCGGCCTGGTCAACTTTCTCGTCAAGCCGGTCGTCAAACTGCTGTCGTTCCCGCTCTTCATCCTCACGCTCGGCCTGATCACCCTGGTGATCAACGCGTTGATGCTGCTGCTGACCAGTTGGCTGGCCGACAAGTTCGATCTCGCGTTCCACGTGGAGGGCTTCGGGCCGGCGCTGGTGGGCGGCGTGATCATCTCGATCGTGGCCTGGGCGATGCATGTGATCCTGCCGGACGACAAGGACTGACGCGACGAGCACCACGCGACAAGGACCGACACCGCGAGCACCCGCGCGGCAGGGGCCGGCGCGGCGAGCACCGCGGCAGGAGCCGGCGCGGCGCGTACGGCACCGCCGCGGGGACTCACGCGGCACGTACGGGAGGGCGGGAGAGCGGAAGCCGCCTCACCGGCCGGCCGGCGGCGGGTCGTACCCGACCGTGTTGGCGGCCAGCTCCTCCGGCGTGATCTCCGTCGACCAACCCTCCGGAGGCTCCTGGTACGGGCTGCACGCCCCGCAGGCGGCGCAGGTCCAGCGACCGTGGATGCCGTGCACGATGGCGCCGCAGCCGGCGCACGTGTCCGTGGTGTAGTACGGCGGTTCACCGGGCAGGGCCGGTGACCGCCATGGGTACGGAGGATCCGGGGACGCGCCGGCGGAAAACTCATCCATGCGCCCCAGACTGCCACGGGCGCACCCCGGCGCACACCTTGTCGGCACGACGCGTCGCGACGTGTCCCGCGTTCGTCCCGCGTTCCGCACACCGGAAGTCAGGGCGGGGCCAGGCCCGGGAGGGCAGCTTGCGAAAACGTCGACAAGACAACAGGCCGGCCGACGCGGGGACGTCGCCCACCGTCGACAAAGTGACAGGCACAAAGCGGGTCGGCCGCAGGCGATTTGGCGACGTGGCGCCCCGGAGCGCGTACGGCCCGGGCACCGCGGAACAGGCCCTGGCAGCACGAAGGCGGCTCAAGCCTCCCCCCTCATGGCTTGAGCCGCCGCGGTTCACGTGAAGAAGAACCGCGCGACCAAGGCTAGTTGACTCTACGTCAGTGTCCAATCACCCTGGCGACACAGCCCTATCGACTTATTTATAGTTCCTCTACGGTCGGTGGCGGACCTCCCGGGGAGACAGCATGGATCTGACCCTGTTGCGCACCTTCGTCACCGTCCACCGGGCGGGCTCCTTCACCCGCGCCGCCGCTCTCCTGGGCCTCTCCCAGCCGGCGGTCACCGGGCAGATACGCACTCTGGAGCGCCGGCTCGGCCACCCCCTCTTCCTCCGCCAGGCGCGCGGCGTCACCCCCACGACGCTCGGCGACGAACTGGCCCACCGGATCGCCCCGCACGTCGACGCCCTGCTGGAGATCACCGAATCCGGGCTCGACGAGCAGTGGCCGCACCGCACCCTCCACCTCGCGGGCCCGCCGGAGTTCACCGCGCTGCGCGTGCTGCCCGCGCTGAGCCCGCTGATCACCCAGGGGCTCACCGTGCGCGCCGCCCAGGGCATGTCGGAACCGCTCTTCGAAGGGCTCGCCGCCGGCCACCACGAACTCGCCGTCACCACGTCCCGGCCCCGGGGCCGGCTGCTGACCGCCACCCCGCTCTGCGACGAGGAGCACGTCCTGATCGCGGCACCGCGCTGGGCGGCCCGGCTCGGCGGCGCGGCCGTCGTCCGCGACAAGGGGGTGGCCGTCCTGGAGCACCTGCCGGTGGTGGAGGTGGACGAGAGCCTGCCGTTCGTCAGCCGCTACTGGGCCACCGTCTTCGACAGCAAGCCCCTCGCCACCGGCGCCGTGATCGCCCCCGACCTGCGAGCGGTGCTGTCCTGCGTCGTCGCGGGGGCGGGCATCGCGGTCCTCCCCCGCTACCTGTGCGAGGACGCGTTGGACACCGGGGAGGTCGTCGCCCTGCTCAACCCGCCGGTGCCGCCGCTGCGCACGTACTTCCTCGTCGTCCGGACCGGCACGCTGGCCCACCCGCATCTGGCCCGGGCACACGAGTGGCTGCTGCGCGCCGCCGTTTCCTGGTGAGGAAAGGGTTTCGCGACGGTCGTGGCGCGGCAGATGTCGCTTATGACCGTACGACCGGTGGTCAAACGCACCGCCCGCGCCATTCTGCTGGAAGGCGAGCCGGGCCACGGCTCCGGCGAGCTGCGCCTCATCCTCATCAAGCGCACCAAACCCGGGGAAGACCCCTACTGGATCACCCCGGGAGGCGGCGTCGAAGCCGGTGACGAGACCGTGATCGCCGCCCTGCACCGGGAGGTCGACGAGGAACTGGGCGCGAAGGTCGTCGACGTCGTGCCCGCGTTCGTCGACACCGTCCTCCACGTCCCCGACCCCGCCGACCCGGACGACCGGACCGTCCCCGGCGGCGTCAAGGTCCAGCACTTCTTCGTCTGCCGCCTGGCCTCGATGGACCTCGCCCTGCGGCACGGCCCCGAGGTCGACGAACCGCGCGGCACGTACGAGGTGGTCCGGGTGCCGTTCACCCGCGAGGGCATCGCCTCGGTGGAGGTCGTGCCGCCTTCGCTCCGCACATATCTGCGCGAGAACGTCGAGGGGGTACGGGCGCTGCTCGCCGACGATCTCGGATAGCGCCCCCGGACGCCCTTCAGGGACGGCCGGCGGCGGCTCCGAAGTAGTCGCCGCCCTTCCGGCTGTCGCGGGCTGTCGGAAGGGCGGCCTCCGCGTTCGCTCCCTCCCGGACCCGGCTCAGCCGGGGGATGTACTTGCCGCAGTGCACGTACGCCTCCTCCACCGTGATCTCCACCCACACCGGCGTACGGCGACCGGGCGCCTCCTCGACCGGCAGGCCGGGATGGGCGGTCCGCATCTCGGCGTCCTCCACCACTCGGGCGCGCCCGTTGACGTGGAGGCCGACGCGGTCGCGGAAGAAGTCGACGAGCAGGATGCCGACCCGGGGGTTCTCCTCGATGTTGCCCATGCTCGCCAGGACCCCGTTGCCCCGGTACTCGGGGTAGGCGAGGGTGCGCTCGTCAAGTGCCCTGAGGAATCCGGGCGGTCCGGCCCGGAAGCTGTTGTCGCAGGCGCCGCTCGCGTCGGCGGTGGCCAGGAAGAACATCTCCTGCCGGGCCAGGAACTCCCGCATGGCCGAGTTGACGTGGGCGAGCGTCTGCTCGGCGTAGAAGCGGTCGGCGCGGTCGGCGGTACCGAATCGCTTCTGCAGGGCGTGCTCGCCCGCGCTGCCCGGGCGCGGAGCCGGCGGCGCCTGCGGTTCCATGAGCGTCGGCTCGTCCGGTACCGCCGGCTCGTCCGACACCGCCGCCTTGTCCGGCACCACCGGCTCGTCCGACACCGCCGGCTCGTCCTGCACCGCCGGCTCACCCGTCACTGCGAGCTTGCCCTCCGCTGTGGTCATGCCCCTCGCTGCGGCGGGCCCGTCCATCACTGCGGGCGTGTCCATCACTGCCGGCTCGTCCGTCCGCATCAGCCTCTCGCCTCCGCAAGAAGTCCGTCGATCCCGTCGTGGCGTATTCGGTGGGTCGGGATCCCGGCCCCGACCAGGGTGTCCAGACCGCTGCGGATCATCCCCGGCGGCCCGGAGAGGTAGGCGTCGTACGCGTTCCACGGCCCGTACGCGCGCACGACGTGCGGGAGTTGACCGCTGAGGGCGCTCGTCGGGCCGTCGGAGACCACCGGGCGGACGGACAGCCAGGGGTGGGTGCGTTCCAGGTCCCGCATGGTGTCCATGTCGTAGAGGTCGCCGTCGTGCCGGGCGCCGTAGAACACCTCGACGGGCCGGCGGCCGCCGTGCTCCGCGACGTCCTCGACCAACGCCTTGATCGGGGCGATGCCGGTGCCGCCGCCGAGGCACAACAGCCCGTTGTCAGTGGTGTGGTCCACAATCATGGAACCGGCGGGAGGACCGAGTCGCAGGACGTCCCCGGGGCGGGCGCGATGGACCAGCGCACCGGACACCCAGCCGGCGGGGACGGCCTTGACGTGGAGGGAGAGCAGCCCGTCCGGACGGGGGGCGGAGGAGAAGGAGTAGTGCCGCCACACACGCGGCCACCAGGGGGTCTCGACGCTGGTGTACTGGCCGGCGAGGAAGGGGTACGGCTGGTCGGGGCGCAGGGTGAGCACGGCGATGTCCGGCGTGCGGAGCTCGTGCCCGACGATCTCCGCGTGCCACCAGGGGGTGAGCCCGGTTCGTCCTCGGCGGCGGCGTCGATCATGGTCTGGGAGATCACCGTGTAGACCCGCACCCAGGCGGCCTCCGCCGCCGGGCTCCAGGTGCGGGTGGCGAAGCGGGCGAGAGCGCCGATGAGGCTCTCGCCCACGGCGGGGTAGTGCTCGGGCCGGGTGCCGTACTTGCGGTGCCCGCGCCCCAGCGGGGAGAGGTACGCGGTGAGGGCCGCCGCGTCGTCGACGCACCGGGCCGCCGCCAGCAGGGCCTTGAAGAGGCGGTCGCGTTGGGCGTCCATGGCCGGGGGGAAGAGGTCGCGGAGTGGGGGGTGGTGGAGGAAGAGCAGCGCGTAGAAGTGCGAGACGACCGTGTCGGCGATCGGCTCGATCTCGGCCAGGGTCCGGCGGATGAGGTCGCCGTCGGCGGCCGGTGCGCCGGGTGGTTCGGGCGGCGGCGGGGGAAGCCGTTCATCGGTGTGTGGCCGCGGATGGCCGCCTGGGCGTTGCGGTCCGTCGTTCGGCGCCGTCCGGCACGCGGCCTCGCCGTGATCACCGCGGGCGCCCTTCTTCCCGTCGTGCCGCGGGCTGTCGGGCGTGGCGCGGTCGAGCCCGTCCGGAGCGCTCGGCCCGGAAGCGGCGGTGCGGCGGCGGGGGCCGGCGCGTAAGGCGCCTCGGATGGCAGTGGTGGCGTCGGGGCGGCGCGCGCCGCCCGGGTCGTGGGAGCCGTCCGGCCTGCGGGAGCCGTCCGGGTCACCGTCCGGTCGGCGGGAACCGCCCAGGCCGTGGGCGCCGTCCGGGGCCTGGGAAACGTCCGGGGCGCGAGAGGCGTCCGTGGTGCGAGACGCGTCCGTGGCCTGAGAGGCGTTCGTGGCCTGGGGGGCGTCCGGATGAGGTGGGTTCCGGTGCTCCGGGGTGGGGGGCCGGCGGTGGGGCGTCGGGGGTCTGCCGGGTGGGGTGAACCAGCCCCAGTCGCCGCGCCTGCCGGGGGCGCCGTCTTCGGGCGACGGGCGGCTCGGAGCGTCCATTCGTCTCTCGCCTCGACCATCTCTCGTCGGTACGCGCCGCCCGGCCGAGCCGGGCGGTGCCCGCGATCCCCTTGGGGTGATGGGGTGTTCGGTGCCGGGAAGCATGCCAGCCCGCGCTCCGGCACCGGCCGTTTCGCGGAACTCCGCGCGGCGGCAGGGCGATTGCGGTTATGGTTCGCGGTTCGAACGGGCGGTTGGACGACGATCGGACGATGGACGGGCGGCGGGCGGGCGATGGGGGGTGACGGGCCGGTGACGGATGGGCGTTGTGAGGGCGGGGGCCCGGCGCCCTCACCGGCCGCCGTTACCCGCGCCCGTCTCCGACCAGCGCGTAAGCCTCCCTGAGATCGCGGCCGTTGTACGCGAGCGAGGCGACGTCGCGGACGTGGTGGTCGGCGTTCACGGCGACGGACACGGGGACGGCGGCGAAGAGCCGGGCGTCGGACATCGAGTCGCCGTACGCGACGCAGTCGGCGCGCGTGAGCCCGTACGCGGCGCAGAGTTCGTCCGCGATCCGCACCTTCGCCTCGGCGTTGAGGATGCCCGCCGGGTCCACCGGTTCGCGGAACGGGATCGCGGGCCATCGCGATCCGCGGGTGGCGTGGGCGCCCCAGTCGGTGAGGCGTTCCACGAAGAACTGGGGGGACAGTGAGATCACGGCGCAGCGCTCGCCCCGGGCTTCGATGTCCGCCCAGACGTCCTTGATTCCTTCCAGCCAGGGCGCGTTCTCGAAGGCCGCGGCCACCACGGCGTCCGTCAGCGCCTCGCCCCACAGCGCGCAGGCGGCCGCCGCGAAGCCGGCCGGGTCGATGAGGCCGTTGAAGAAGTCCCGCTCCAGGGCGTCGATCTCCCGTTCGCAGCCGAGCCGGCGCGATATCTCTATCGCCGCCGCGGAGCCGTGCAGGAGGGTGCCGTCGAGGTCGAACAAGTGCAGTCTGCTCATGGCGGGAAGCGTAGGCGGGCGGCGGGGTGCTCCCCGAGGGAATATCCCCGGGGGCACCCCGGCCCCGTCCGCCCCGCCCGTCGGTCAGCGTCCCACCGCGACGGCCGGCCGGGCGTCGGAGGTGTCCGCGGCCGCCTCGACGGCGTGGCCCGCGGCCGTCGTCCGCCGCTCCAGGCCCGCCGAGACGAGGGCGAGCGCCAGAGCACCGGCGGTCATTGCCGCGCCGGCCCAGGTCGGCGTCGTGTAGCCGAATCCGGCGGAGATGATCAGGCCGCCGAGCCAGGCGGCGATGGCGTTGCCCAGGTTGAAGGCGCCGATGTTGCCGGCGGAGGCCAGGGTGGGGGCGGCGGCGGCCTGGTCGAGCACCCGCTTCTGGAGCGGCGGCACGGTCGCGAAGCCGAACCCGCCGATCAGCGGCAGGGCGATGGCCGTGGTGACCTTGTTCTCGGCGGCCGGCGGGAGCAGCGCGAGGGCCAGGGTGAGTCCGCCGAGGGCCGTGAAGAGCATGGGCATCAGGGCGCGGTCGGCGAACCGGCCGCCGATGAGGTTGCCGCCGAACATCCCCAAGCCGAAGAGGACCAGCAGCCAGGTCACGGACGAGGGCGCGTATCCGGCGACGTCCGTGAGGACGGGGGCCATGTAGGTGCTGAGGGTGAAGACCCCGCCGAAGCCCAGGACGGTCATCGCCATGGCGAGCAGCACCTGCGGGTTGCGGAAGGCGGCGAGTTCGCCGGAGACCGGGGTGCGCTCGGGGTTTGGCAGTCGCGGTACGAGGGTGGCGATGCCCAGCATGGCGAGCAGTCCGAGCCCGGCGATGACGCCGAAGGTGACGCGCCAGCCCGCGCTCTGGCCCAGCAGGGTGCCGAACGGGACGCCGACGATGTTGGAGATCGTGAGTCCCGAGAACATCATCGAGAGGGCGGCCGCCTTCTTCTGCGGGGCGACGAGCCCCGCGGCGACGATCGCGCCGATGCCGAAGAACGCGCCGTGCGCGAGGGAGGCGACGATCCGGCCTGCGAGCATCAGGCCGAAGACCGGAGCCACCGCCGACAGCGCGTTGCCCGCGGTGAACAGGCCCATCAGGGAGATCAGCATCTTCTTGCGGGAGACGCGGCTGCCGAGGATCGCCATGATCGGGGCGCCGATGACGACGCCGAGCGCGTAGCCGGTGGTCAGCCAGCCGGCGGTGGGGACGGATACGTGGAATTCCTCCGCCACCTCGGGAAGCAGGCCCGAGGTCACGAATTCGGTGGTGCCGATACCGAAGGCGCCTATGGCGAGCGCCAGCAGGGCGAGGGGCATGAGGGGGTCCTTGGGTCGGGTGGGGGGCTTGCGCTGTCGGTGACGCGGAGGGTCCGTCCGGGGCGTCGTCGGCCCGGAGCGTGGATACGGGCGGGGTGTGCGGCGCGCGCCGCGGCCGGCCGGTACGGGCGCCGGGCCGGGCAGGCCGTTCCGGCCCGGTGCCCGTGGTTCGGCCGGAGCGCGCGCAGGTCCATGCGCGCAGCTTCAACCGGCGTCCACAATAATTGCAGACGCGCTTTACTTGCAAGCGCTGACTATTGCGTCGAGGCGATATCCTGGTGAACGACGGCCCCGAGGCCGCCCCGCATCCGCGCGCAGCGTCGCCGACCGACGGACGACCGAACGAAGGAGGGCCCCATGACCCGCGCCCTGGACCCCGCACTGGCCGGCCTGGCACAGGGCTGGTGTGCCCTCTCCGCGCTGCACGGCCGGATCGAGGCGCACATCGAGCGTGCGCTCCAGGCCGCGCACGGCCTGAGCGTCCGCGAGTTCTCGGTCATGGACGTGCTCAGCCGGCAGCACAGCGGCGAGGGCGGCCACCTGCGGATGAACGAGGTCGCCGACGCGGTGGTGCTCAGCCAGAGCGCCACGACCCGACTGGTCAACCGGCTGGAGGACCGCGGCCTGCTCACCCGCTACCTGTGTCTCACCGACCGCCGCGGCATCTACACCGACGTCACCGAGGCCGGGCTCGCGCTGCTGGCGGAGGCCCGTCCGACCAATGACGCGGCCCTGCGCGAGGCGCTCCGGGAGGCCGCGGCCAGGCCCGAGCTCGCCCCGCTCGTCGCCGCCGTGGAATCCCTCGCTCCGACTTCGTGACGGCTGTCGGGCCGGCCCTCGGCCTGCCCTCTTGCCGACTCTGATGACAGCTCTGATGACAGCCTTCGCTCGGGCCTCGTGCCGGCCCTCGCGCCGGCCACTGTTCCGGCCCCGCGACAGCCCTCACTCCGGCCCCGCGCCAACCCTGGTTCCGGCCCCGCGACAGCCCTCACTCCGGCCCCGCGCCAACCCTGGTTCCGGCCCCGTGACAGCCCTCAGTCCGGCCCCGCGCAGCCCTTGCTCCGGCTTCGCGCAGCCCTTGTTCCGGTCTCGTGACGACCGTCGCGGAAAACCGCTGACAGCCCTCACCACAAGCCCGCGACACCCTGTGGCAAGCCGGTGACAACTCTCCCGGCGCACCTCGTGACAACCCCGCGGCAGCCCTCGTGGCGACGCCGGCCGGCACATAAGGTCCGGTCATGAGCGACATCGAGTTCCGGCGCGCGACCGCCGACGACATCCCCGCCATCGTGGCCATGCTGGCCGACGACCCGCTCGGCTCCCGGCGGGAGTCACCCGACGACCTGGCTCCGTACCTGGAGGCGTTCCGCGCCCTGGACGCCGACCCCCACCAGCACCTGACCGTCGCCGTCCGGGACGGCCGCACCATAGGCACCCTCCAGCTCACCGTCATCCCCGGACTCTCCCGGCGCGGCTCCAAGCGCGCGATCGTCGAGGCGGTCCGCGTCCACGCCGACGAGCGGGGGAACGGCATCGGGGGCCGGTTCATGCGGTGGGCCATCGACGAAGCCCGCCGCCAAGGGTGCGTCCTGCTCCAGCTGACCTCCGACGCGACGCGGGTGGAGGCGCACCGCTTCTACGAGCGGCTGGGCTTCGAGGCGTCACACCTCGGGTTCAAGTACCACCTCTGAGCCTCCCGCGCCCGGCGGGAACGTGGGCTCCGCACCCCGCCGGTTCTGCGACTCCGTCGGCTCTGCACCCCGCCGGCTCCGCGACTCCGCCGGCCCTGCGCCCCCGCCCGCTACAGCCCCCGACCCCGAACCCGCGCCCGGTGCGCCTTCTGCCGGCACGCCCCGCCGCAGTACCGGGCGGGCCGTCCGGTGCGGGCGGCGGGCAGCACGGCCCCGCACACCGGGCAACCGGTTTCGTTACGCCTCGGCGGCACCGGAACGGGGAGTTTCGTCACGTTCCGGCCGGGCCGCAGAGCGTCGCACACCAGGGCCGTCATCCGCCCCGGCTCGCCGTGGGAGCCCCGCCGCTGCTCCATCGAGAGACAGCCCAGCAGCAGGACCAGCACGTCGTCCAGCGTGACATCCCGCCGTACCGCCCCGGCGAGTTGGGCCCGGTCGAGCAGGACGGCCAGCGCCTCGCGGAAGTCCCGCTCCACGCCCGGCGACGGGTCGAACCGGCCCTCCGCGCTCGCTTCCAGGGCGTCGCAGAGGCCCTTGTTGCGTACCGACAGGCGGACCACCGACGCCAGGTACCTGAAGAACACCGGCCCGGGGTCGTCGGCGTCGGCCAACTCCCTTGCCGTGTCCGTGAAGAGCCGCACGCGGTCCACGACCGTCGCCCTGAACAGTGCTTCCTTGGAAGGGAAATGCCGGTACACGGTGCCCGTGCCGACCCCTGCCCGGCGCGCGATCTCCCCCAGCGGGACGCTCAACCCGACTTCCCCGAAGGCGGATCGGGCCGCCTGGAGCACCAGTTGCCGGTTGCGGCGCGCGTCCGCCCGGAGCGGGCCCGGACGGCTGCCGGAGGGCGTCTGAGCGGGATTCCGCGACATGGTGAGGGCCTCATGAAAGAACGGGGCAGAGCGGGACGGAAACGGGACGCGAGTTCCGATTCTAGCGCGGCAGATCGAGAGGGAGGCCGCAGCGGATCGCACAGAAGAGCGGAACGCGCAGAAGGGCGGTCACGCAGAAGGGCGAATCGAGCGGGAGACCATGGCAGACCGAGAGAAAAGCCGCAGCGGATCCGGTCCGCTGAGCCGCTCCACCGCCCGTGGCAAAATCAGCGCGTGCAGATCGGGATGCTGGGTCCGTTCGAGGTACGCGCGAACGACGGCGACTTGGTCGACGTGCCGGGCGCGCGGTTGCGCGCGCTGCTCGCCGCCCTCGCGCTCAAGCCGGGCCGGGTGGTCCCCAAGGCGTCGCTCGTCGACTGGATCTGGGGGGAGAACCCGCCCGCCGACGCGGCGAACGCCCTGCAGCGGCTGGCCTCCCGGCTGCGGAAGGCCCTGCCGGACGGCGACGCGGTCGAAGGCCGACCGGACGGCTACCGGCTGGCCGTGGACCCCGACGCCGTCGACGCCGTGCGGTTCGAGCGCCTCGTCACCGCCGCGCACGCCCGTACGGAACAGCCCCGCACAACAGATGCCCGCACAACAGATCCCCGTGCAGCGGACGCCGGTTCGGCGGGCGCCTCCGAACGCGCCCGGCTGCTGCGCGAAGCCCTCGGACTGTGGCGCGGCGCGGCACTACAGGACGTCCCCCTCCGGGACAGCACCGCGTTCGACGCCGCGGCCGGCCGGCTGGAGGCGCTGCGCCTGGCCGCCCTGGAGGACCGTTTCGACGTGGAGATCGCCCTCGGACGCGGCGCGGAGACGGTCCGGGAACTGACCGACCTGGTGGCCGCGCACCCCCTGCGGGAACGGTTCGCCGCCGCCCTGATGCGCGTTCTCGCCGCCGCCGGCCGCGACAGCGAGGCGCTGCTGGTGTACGAGCGGACGCGGGAGGCCCTGGCCGACGCGCTGGGCGCCGACCCCTCCCCGGACCTCGCCGCGCTGCACGTCGCGCTGCTGCGAGGCGAGGTGGCGCGCGGCGAGGAGCCCCCGAAGACCAATCTGCGCGCCGAGCTGACCACCTTCGTCGGCCGGGACGCCGACGTGAACGCCGTCCGCGGTCTCGTCGCCGGGCACCGGCTCACCACCGTGCTCGGCCCGGGCGGCTCGGGCAAGACCCGGCTGGCCGCGGAGACGGCGCGGACGCTGCTCGGCGAACTGCCGGACGGGGTCTGGCTGATCGAGCTCGCCGCCCTCGGCCCGGACGCCGACGTCACCGACGTGACGCACGCGGCGCTCGCCGGGCTCGGCCTCCGGGACGCCCTCCTCGGCGGGGCCCCGAACGCGGAGCCGGCGGACCGGCTCGTCGCCGCGGTCCGGGACCGGGAGGCGCTGCTGATCCTGGACAACTGCGAGCACGTCATCGAGTCCGCGGCGGTCTTCGCCCACCGGCTCCTCGGCGCGTGCCGGCGGCTGCGGATCCTGGCGACGAGCCGGGAGCCGCTGGGCATCACCGGCGAGGCGCTGTGGCCCGTAGAGCCGCTGGCCCTGCCGGGGCCGGACGCGGACCCGGGCGCCATCGCGTCGTCCCCCGCCGTCCGGCTGCTGCGCGACCGGGCCGGGGCGGTACGCCGGGACCTCGCGGCCGACGACCGCACCCTGACGACGCTGGCGCGCGTCTGCCGGGCGCTGGACGGGATGCCGCTGGCGATCGAACTGGCCGCGGCCCGGCTCCGCAGCCTGTCCGTCGACCAACTCGCCGCCCGGCTCGACGACCGCTTCCGCCTGCTGACCGGCGGCAGCCGCACCGCCCTGCCGCGCCACCGGACGCTGCGCGCGGTCGTCGACTGGAGCTGGGAGCTGCTCACCGACGCCGAGCGGACGGTCCTGCGCAGGCTGGCGGTGTTTGCCGGCGGGGCGAGCCTGGAGGCGGCCGAACACGTCTGCGCGAGCGAGGCGGACGGCGTGACGCGCGACGACGTCCTCGACCTCCTCACCGCCCTGACCGAGAAGTCCCTGCTGGTCGCCGAGGGCGAAGGCGCCCCGCGCTACCGCATGCTCGGCACGATCAAGGAGTACGCCACGCGGCGCCTCGCGGAGGCGGGCGAGTCGGAGGCGGCCCGCCGCGCGCACCTGGCGTACTTCACCGGGCTCACCGAGACCGCCGACGCGCACCTGCGCCGCGCCGAGCAACTCGACTGGCTGACCACGCTCGACGCCGAGCACGACGACATCGTCGCCGCGCTGCGCGGCGCGCTCGCGGCGGGCGAGGCGCAGGCGGCGATGCGGCTGGCGGCGGGCGCGGGCTGGTACTGGTGGCTCAGCGGGCACAAGGCCGAGGGCCACGAGCTGGTCACGGCGGCCGCCGCGGCGCCCGGCGCGGCGGACGACGAGGTCCGGGCGATGGCGTACGGGCTGGTCGTGCTGTTCGTGAGCGGCGGGCAGGGCGACGAGCACCACGCGGAGCACTGGATCCGCGAGGCGTACCGGCTCGGCCGGGACGGACGGCACCGCTACCCGCTGCTGAGACTCGTCGAACCGCTGGAACGCATGCTGCGGACGCCCGACGCGGCCCTGTCCGCGTTCGAACCGCTCCTCGACGACGAGGACCCCTGGATACGCGCCCTGGGCCGCTGGCACCTGGGCAAGATGCGGGTCATGCTCGGCCACGGCGGGCGGGAGGCGGACGCGTACCTGGAGGGCGCGGTGGCCGAGTTCCGGGCGCTGGGCGAGCGGTACGGGATCTCGATCGCCCTGACCGAACTGGCCGAACGCATCGCCGTACGCGGCGAGTTCGCCGCCGGGTGCGAGCATTACGAGCAGGCGATCGCCGCGGTCACCGAGGTCGGCGCCACCGAGGACGTCATCCGGATGCGGGCCCGGCAGGCGCGCCTGTACCGGCTGCTCGGCGACGAGGAGGCCGGCGCCGCGGCCCTCGCCGAGGCGACGCGCCGCGCGGAGCGGGTCACCTGGCCGGACGCGCTGATCGACCTGGCCCTCGCGCGGGCCGAACTCGCCCGGTGGCGGGGCGACAACGAGGAGGCGCGCCGGCAGCTCGGCGTCGCGACGGCCCTCTGGGGCGACGAGGCGGAACAGCCGAACATCCGCGCGGGGCGCCACGATCTGCTCGCGTACCTCGCCGACGACTTCGAGGAGTCCCGCTCGCACCGCGCGGCGGCCTGCGCGGCCGCGTCCGAGGCGGGGCACGCGCCGCTGGTCGCGCAGGTGCTCGTCGGGGTCGCGGACCTGGCACTGCGCCGCGGCGAGTACGCGCAGGCGGCGCGGTTGCTCGCGGCGGGCACGGCCGTGCGCGGGCTGCCGGACCTCTCCCACCCGGACGCGGTCCGGATCGAACGGGCGGCGCGGGGGCACCTCGGTGAGGCGGCCTTCGCGGAGGCGGCTCGGGAGGGGGCGGAGGGAGGCTGGGAGCGGCTGGTGGAGGTGGCGCTGGCGTAGGGGTGGGCGGGAGGAAGGGGTATGCCCCCTGTCCCGTATGGCCCTGTCCCTCCCCCAGAGGGGGCACCCCCGCTTCCCGTCTCTCGCGGGAGTCGCGCCCCCGCACGCCCCCGAAGCACGCTTCGCGCGCTGTCCTCGAAGGCCGGACGGGGGGGCCGGGGGGGCCGGGGCGAGCGGGTGCGTCACGCCCGCTTCTTGAACGTCGCGACCGCCCACGCGTACCCCAGCACCGCGAACCCGACGCACCAGGCGACCGCCGCGGCCGCGTCGCCGCCCGACGGGTGCCCCGCCAGGAGCCCGCGCAGCGTCTCGATGATCGGGGTGAAGGGCTGGTACTCCACGAACTGCCGGACACCGGTCCCCATCGTGTCCGCGGGGACGAACGCGCTGCTCAGGAACGGCAGCATGATCAGCGGGACGGCGGCCATGCCCGCCGACTCCACGGTCTTCGCGGCCAGTCCCAGGGCGACGGTGAGCCAGCCGGCCGAGACGCCGAGCAGCAGGATCATCCCCGCCACACCGAGCCAGTCGAGGGCGCCCGCCCCCGGGTCGAAGCCCATCGCGAAGGCGACCCCGACGATGGCCGCGCAGGCCACCAGGCAGCGCAGCGTGGTGATGACGACGTGCCCGGTCAGTACGGCGCCCCGGGAGACGTCCATGACCTTGAACCGGTTGATGACGCCCTTCGTCATATCGGAGTTGACGGCCGCCGCGGTGGTCCCCAGCCCGTAGCTGACGGCCATGACGAGCAGGCCGGGCGTCACGTAGTCGATGTACCTCTCCCCGACGGCGAAGCCGCCGCCGAGCACCTTGACGAACATCAGCATGATGACGATCGGGAACAGGAGCGCCTGGAACACCGTGACGGGGTTCCGCACCGTGTGCTTGAGGTTGCGGCGCAGCATGATCAACGAGTCGGCCAGGGGCGCGGGGAGCGTGTTCACGGCGCGATCGCCTCCTTGCGGGTGTGGTCGGTGCGGGTGCGGTCGGTAGAGGTGCGGTCGGTGCGGGTGTGATCGGTGAGGGAGAGGAAGACGTCGTCGAGGTCGGGCGTGTGGACCGTCAGCTCGTCGGCCTGGACGCCGGCCGCGTCGAGCCAGTCGAGGAGGGCGCGGAGTTCGCGCTGACTGCCGTCGCTGGGGATGCTCAGCGACAGCGTCTCGTCGTCCGCGGTCACGTCGCGCAGGGCGTCGGCGGCGGACCGGTACGCGGCCGGGTCGGTGAACCGCAGCCGCACGTACCCGCCGGGGACGAGCCGCTTCAGCTCGTCGGGGCTGCCCTCGGCGGCGATGGCGCCGCCGCTCAGCACCGCGACGCGGTCGGCGAGTTCGTCGGCCTCCTCCAGGTACTGGGTGGTGAGGAAGATGGTGGTGCCGTCGGCCACCAGTCCGCGGACGACGTCCCACATCGTGCGGCGGCTGCGCGGGTCGAGGCCCGTCGTCGGCTCGTCCAGGAAGATGATCCGTGGGGCGCCGACCAGCGTCATCGCCAGGTCCAGCTTCCGGCGCATGCCGCCGGAGTACGCCGCCGCCGGCTTGTCCGCCGACTCCGCCAGGTCGAACCGCTCCAGCAGCTCCGCGACCACCCGGCCGGCGGAGCGGACGCGCTTCAGGTCCGCCATCAGCCGGAGGTTCTCCCGGCCGGTGAGCAGCTCGTCCACCGCCGCGAACTGCCCGGTGACGCCGATGGCGGCGCGTACGTCGCGCGTCCCGGTCGCGACGTCGTGACCGGCGACGCGCACCGTCCCCGCGTCGGCCCTCCCCAGCGTCGTCAGGATGTTGACGGTCGTCGTCTTGCCCGCGCCGTTCGGGCCGAGCAGGGAGAAGACCGAGCCCGCGGGGACGTCGAAGTCGATGCCGTCGAGGACGACTTGATCACCGTATGCCTTGCGCAGTCCCGAGACCGCGATCGCCGAACCGTTCATGTCACTACCGTCGCGGCCGGCGCTGACACGCGGCTGTCACGCCCCTGACACGGGTCCTGACATCAGCCCTCACACCAGCCCTGACACGAGGAAACGGCCGGCCGGACCCGAAGAAACGGCCGGCGTGACACGAAGAAACGATCGGCGTGTGACACGAAGAAGCGGCCGGCGCGCGCACCCCGCGCACCGGCCGCTTCCCCCCGTCGCAGATCAGCCCCGTACGAGACCGTCCCACTCCGCCCCCGCCGCGGCCAGCACCTCGTCGTCGTCCGCGACCGCGACGCCGAGCGCCCGCAGGCCCGCCGCGAGGGCCGCCAGGGAGTCCAGGACAGTGGCTCGGGAGGCGGCCGTCCCGTAGTGGTTCACCCGGATCATCTCCTTGGCGAGCGCGCCGCCGCCCGCCTGGAGCGGCACCGAGGGGTCGGCCGCCAGGGCCGCGGCGACGATCTCCCGCGCGTCGACGCCCTCGGGCGCGCGCAGCGTGGTCGCGGCGGGCGCCGCGTGCTCCCGCCGGACGACGTACGGGATGAGGCCGCCCAGCGCGCGGACGCCGGTGCGGGTGGCGCCCCGGGCGGCCAGGTGGCGGCCGATCACCGCGTCCAGGCCGTCGGCCGCGATCCGGTCGGCCGCCTGTTCCAGGGCCAGCATCTCCAACTGGGCGGGGGCGTGCGGCAGTACCGCGCGCCCTGCGTCGATCCAGCGCTCCTTCCAGTCCAGCAGGGACAGGTACGAGCGCCGGGGCGCCTGCTCGTTGGCCGCGATCCGTTCCCACGCGCGGGCGCTGACCGACACCGTCGACACGCCCGCCGGGCCGGCCATCGCCTTCTGGCCGCCGATGACGCACAGGTCGACGCCCCACTCGTCGGTGAGCAGCGGCTCGGCGGCGACGGATGCGACGGCGTCGAGCATCAGCAGCGCGCCGTGCTCCCGCACGACGCGGCCGATCTCGGCGACCGGGTTGGTGTTGCCGGTGGCCGCCTCGGCGTGCACCAGGCTGACGAACTCGATCTCCGGGTGGGCGCGCAGCGCGTCGGCGATCGGCTCCGGGCCCACCGCGCCGCTGAACGGCGCCGACACCGTGACCACGTCGGCGCCGCAGGACCGCAGCCACCCGCCGAACGTCTCGCCGTACGGCCCGGTGATCACGTTGAGGGCGGTGCTGCCGGGGCGCACGGCCGAGCGGATGCACGCCTCCAGCGGCAGCAGCGCCTCGCCCTGCATGGTGACGACGGTCTCGCGGGTGCGCATCAGCGCCGCGATCTTGTCCTCGATGCGGGCGAAGTGGTCCGCGCCCAGCGGCGCGAGGTCGAGCAGGTCCGGTGCGGTGTTCGCGGTCACGGTGCCTTCCAGGATGTGGTGGCGCCGGGTCGCGGCGCCCGCCGGTCTCTGCCCCGACCCTACGCCGGGCCGCCCCCGGCCGTACCGGCCGTCGGGGCGGGCGCGGAGCCGTTCAGCGCCAGCCGCCCTCGGCCACCCCGCCCGGAACGGCGTCTTCCGGCGCATACGGCTCCCGTGTGTGGACGAAGGTGCCGACGTCCAGGTGGCTCACCGTGCCGTCCGCCCGCCGGACGACCCGGAGCGTCTCACCCGTGAAGTAGTTGTCGAGGCCGGTCCACGTCCCGTCCTCCTCCGGCCGGAACCGCGAGGCGCGCGCGCCTCCGCCGGTGAGCGGCGCCAGTTCGAGCGTCCGGCCCGCTCCCAGCCGGAGGACCATGGCCCGGGGCCCCCAGTACCAGGGGCCGGTGAGCTCCAGCAGCGCGAGGTCCGGGTCCGCGTCCGGGCGCCACGGCTCCGGAATGCGGGGCTCCGCGTCGGCGGCGGTCGACACGAGCCGGGCGGCGAGCGACACGATCTCCGGCATGGACGTCTGGTTGGCGAGGGTGACGCCCGCCAGACCCTCCTCCGGGGCGGCGAGCACGGCCCCGACGAAGCCCGGCATGGACCCGGCGTGGCCGACCAGGACCCGGCCGTCCACCCGGATCAGCTGGAGGCCGAGGCCATAGGACGCGCTCCAGTCCGCGTTCTGCGGCTCGGACACGGGCCGCCGCATCTCCGCCAGGGTCGCGGCGGAGAGCACCCGCTCGTCGCCCTCCATCAGGAAGACGGCGAACCGGCCCAGATCGGCGGCGGTCGACCAGAGCTGTCCCGCCGGCGCCATCAGGCCGGTCTCCGCGAGCGGTTCCGGAAGGACGACGTCCGCCCAGGGGTGCACGGCCCAGCCCTCCGCGTGGGGGCCCTCCGGTACGTACGTCGTCCGCTCCATGCCCAGCGGCAGCAGCACCTCGCGGCGCAGGACCGGGTACCAGTGCTCGCCCCGCAGCTTCTCGACGAGCGCGCCGAGCAGGGCGTAACCGGTGTTGGAGTAGTGGTACAGCTCCCCCGCCCGGTGCCGCTGCGGGCGCTCGCCGAACACGTCCTCCGGCGCCGGGCGCAGTTCCCCGGCCGTCCGCTCCCACCACGGACCGCGCGATTCCGCGGCCAGGCCGGAGCTGTGGGCGAGGAGTTGGGCGATGGTCGCCTCCCCGCCGGCCGGTGTGTCCAGGTGCCGGCCGAGCGGGTCGCCCAGACCGAGCAGGCCCTCGTCGCGCAGCCGCAGGACGAGGGCGGCGATCAGGGCCTTGGTGATCGACCCGACGCGGTACTGGGTCGCCTCCGGGTCCGGCTCACGGCCGTCCACTTCCCCTCGGCCGGCGGCCCACACCGGCCGTCCGTCCCGGACCAGGGCCGCCACCAGGGAGGGGGCCCGGCCCTGCGCCTGGGTGGTGGCGACGTGGTGCAGGAGCGCCCGACGGGTCGCGGGCAGCAGGTCTGCGAAACGGTCGGTCTCCGTGATGCCGGAGGTGCTCCTGGTGTTCTGGTGATCCCTGGTCATTTCCGCAGCCTAAACAGTCCCCCTGTGACGGACGGAGATTTTCGACTTCTCCCTTGCCCGGGGCTGGCCTTGACGTCCGCGTCAACGTTTACGGTCGGTTCATGCGGATCGGGGAACTGGCCGAACGGGCCGGCATCAGCACGCGCGCCCTGCGGCACTACGAGTCGCTCGGCCTCCTGCCCGCCCGCCGCGCGGGCAACGGGTACCGGGACTACGACGAGGCCGACCTGCGGCTGCTGCGCCAGATCCGTACGCTCCAGGACTTCGGCTTCGGCCTGGAGGACACGCGTCCGTTCGTCGAGTGCCTGCGCGCCGGCCACCCCTCCGGTGACTCCTGCCCGGCGTCCCTGGAGGTCTACCGGCGCAAACTCGCCGAGCTGGACGAGTGCATCGAGCGGCTGGCCCAGGTCCGCGCCGAGGTGAGCGCGCAACTGGCCGACGCACAGCGGGCGCGCGCCGCGCTCGAAGCGGAAGCCGACGTCCCGGGCGGCCCGCCGCCGCGCTGCGAACTCACGCCGTGCGACGCGGGAGACCCCGGACGCTCCTGACCGGACTCACCAGCACCCACGGCATCCCTCTCACCCGCGACATCCCCACTCACGGAGGAACACCCCGCCATGCCCACGACCACCGCCACTCCCGTGACTCCCGCGACCCCCGTGACTCCTGTCACCGACGCCACCTTCCACGACGAGGTCCTCGCCTCCGGCCTCCCCGTCCTCGTGGAGTTCACCGCCGACTGGTGCGGCCCCTGCCGGCAGATCGCCCCCGTCCTCGCCGAGCTGGCGACGGCCGAGGCGGGCCGGCTGAAGGTCGTCGCGCTCGACGTGGACCTCAACCCCGCGACGGCCGCGGCCCACCGCGTCCTGTCGGCCCCGACCCTGATCCTGTTCCGCGCCGGCGAGCCCGTCCTGACCCTGGTCGGCGCCCGCCCCCTGCGCCGCCTGCGCCAGGACCTCGCCGCCCAGCTGCCCTGGATCGCCCCCAACTGACCGGCGCGCCGCTCACCCCTGCCCGCCCGGCACGGCCGCGATGTCGCGGACCGGCATGACGAGCGTCGTGAAGCTCCCCTGATCGGCCGAGCGTACGACGACCGGGCCGGCGGGGGACGCGATCTCCAGCAGGGCGTCCGGACCGACACCCGCGTCCAGGGCCGGCAGGAGCACCGCCGGGTCGAACGCGACGCGCAGCGGCGGCCCGGTGCACACGGCGCGCAGGGTGACGCCGTCGGAACCGCCGCCGGTGAGGACGAGTTCGTCCCCCTCCAGCTCCAGCAGTACCCGGCCGAGCACCGGGAACGCCTCCCGGACGGGCCCCTCGGCGGCGGCGGGCGCCACCTGCCGTACGGCCGCGGCCAGTTCGGGACCGCCCAGCCGCGCCGACGCCCCGCCGTCGGCCGCGGGCAGGGCGTCGAGCAGGTCCTCGACGGCCGCCCGGGCCGCCTCGGCGGCGGCGCGGGTGGTCCGCAGGTGGTCGCGGAGGATCCGTGCGGCCTGTTCCGGAGGGCCGTCGAGCACGGACACCGCGTCGACGAGCGGCAGTCCGGCGTCCCGGAGCCGGCGGACGAGCCGGGCACGCCGCTCCTGCTCCGGGCGGTAGGAGCGGTAACCGGTGACGGCGTCGACGCGGGCGGGGCGCAGCAGACCGCAGTCGTCGTAGAAGCGCAGGGCGCTGGGGGCCAACCCGACCCTGCGGGCGAAGACGCCGATGCTCAGGAGGGGCTCGGAGTCGCCTTCCGGGTGACGTGGGGTGTCCGTGGGATGCATGTGGGGGATCCTCGGCCTTCGAGCGGCTTGAAGGTCAAGATCGGCGCTCGGTCCGGAGGCGTTCCGGGGGCACACCCTCACGTGGCGCAGCAAGCACCGCCCGGCCGCGGGGATTTGTGGCAGCACGCCACCCCCACCGGCTCGACCGGCCCCTCAAGTTCCTCCAGGAGCTCCCGCAGCGTCTCGACGAACCGTTCCCGCTTCTCGTCCGACAGCGGGCCCAGCAGGCGCCGCTCGGTAGCGAGGTGTTCGGGCAGCGCCCGGTCGATGAGCGCGCGCCCCTCGTCCGTCAGGGAGACGCGGACGCCCCGGCCGTCCTCCTCGTTGGGGGTGCGGACCACCAGGCCGCGCCCCTCCAGGCGGTCGAGGCGCTGGCTGATCGCGCCGGAGGTCACCATTCCGGCCCGCATCAGCTCGGTCGGCGTCAGACGGTGCGGGGGCGCGCTGCGGCGCAGGGTGGCGAGGACGTCGAACGAGGCTCTGTCGAGGCCGTGAGCGGCGAAGGTCCGCCCCAACTCGGCGTCGACCACCCGCGTGAGCCGGCTCAGCCTGCCGAACACGGCCATGGGCGAGACGTCCAGGTCGGGCCGCTGGGCGGCCCACTGTTCCAGCACGAGGTCGACGTGATCTGCCACGCGCTCACCCTAGCAATGTCTTAGCGGTGAGGTAGATCACCCCTCAGCGGGGGTCAAGTTAGCTTAGCGGTGAGCTAATTTACCTTCGTGCTAAGCAAACGACTGCGCGTCCTCCTCCTCACCGCACTCGCACCGGCCCTCTGGGGCACCACCTACTACGTCACCACCGAGTGGCTGCCCCCGGGCCGCCCGCTGCTGGCGGCCGTCCTGCGGGCGCTGCCCGCCGGCCTGTTCCTGGTGGCGCTCACCCGGCGACTGCCGCGCGGCGACTGGTGGTGGCGCGCACTCGTCCTCGGAACGCTCAACATCGGCGCCTTCTTCGCCCTCCTCTTCGTCGCCGCGTACCGCCTCCCCGGCGGCGTCGCCGCCACCGTCGGCTCCGTACAACCCCTGATCGCCGCCCTCCTCTCCACCGGCCTCCTCGGCAAGCGGCTCACCACCCGCACCCTCGTGGCCGGCATCGCGGGCGTCACCGGCGTCGGCCTGCTCGTCCTCCGTGCCGAGGCTCGGCTGGACGGAGTCGGGGTCGCCGCCGCCCTGGGCGGGGCCCTCCTCATGGCGACGGGCGTCGTCCTCAGCAAGCGCTGGCCGTCCCCGGCGCCCCTCCTCGCCACCACCGGCTGGCAGCTGGTGGCCGGCGGAGTGCTCCTCGTCCCGGTCGCGCTGCTCGTCGAGGGCCTCCCGCCGGCCGGGCTGACCGCCGGGAACCTGGCGGGGTACGCCTACCTCTCCGCCGTCGGAACCGCGCTCGCCTACACCCTGTGGTTCCGCGGCCTGCGCGAACTGCCCGCCACGGACGTGACGTTCCTCGGCCTGCTCAGCCCGCTCGTCGCCACGGCCATCGGCCTGATCGCCGTCGGCGAGCGGCTCACCGCGCTCCAGTCGCTGGGCGGCCTGATCGTCCTCGGCTCCCTCGTCGCCGCCCAGCTCCGCCCGTCGGCGGCCCGGCGCGAGGCCGCCGCCCCGATCCGCTGATCCCCCTTCTTCAACCTCTTCGACGTCCCTTCAGCGTCCTCAGCGTCTCTTCAGCCTCCTCAACCTCTCTTCAACGTCTTCACCGGCATCCACAAGGAGAACGACCATGCGCATCACCATCTTCGGCGCGGCGGGCAACGCGGGAAGCACCATCGCGGCCGAGGCGCTGGCCCGCGGCCACCAGGTCACCGCCGTGGTCCGGGACGCGGCCCGCTTCGACCGGCT
The DNA here is from genome assembly GCF_050937075.1 of Streptomyces sp. CA-181903. Classification (NCBI taxonomy): domain Bacteria; kingdom Bacillati; phylum Actinomycetota; class Actinomycetes; order Kitasatosporales; family Streptomycetaceae; genus Streptomyces; species Streptomyces sp. CA-181903. Next base: position 3,878,477 of record NZ_JBNJLY010000001.1, on the reverse strand, counting down.
GCCCACGGCGGCCGCGCACCGCACCGGCGACGCCGCCGACCCCGGCGACGTGGCACGGCTGGCGGCCGGCCAGGACGTCGTGGTGAGCGCGGTCCGTCCGGCGCCGGGCCGCGAACACGACCTGCTCACCGCCACCAAGGCGCTGCTCACGGGCGTCGCCGGAACCGGCGCCCGGCTGCTGGTCGTCGGCGGCGCCGGCAGCCTGACCGTACCGGGCGGCGACGGCCGCACCGTCCTCGACGACCCCGCCTGGGTGCCCGCCGCCTGGCGGCCGATCGCCCAGGCGAGCACGGAGCAGTTCGCCCTCGTCCGCGCCGCCGGGCCCGACGTCGAGTGGACGTACGTCAGCCCGCCGGCCCTGCTGGAGAACGGCGAACGGACGGGCCGCTACCGCTCCGGCGCGGACGAGCTGCTGATCGACGCCGACGGCAACTCGGCCATCTCGTACCAGGACTTCGCGGTCGCCCTGCTGGACGAGACGGAGCGGCCGAGGCACCGGGGGGCGCGGTTCACCGTGGCGTACTGACCTGCACGGACCGGCTTGCCGGCTTGTCGTGCGGCTCCCGACTGCTCACGGGGCCGATTCGCCCTGACGTCCCGACCGCTCACGAGCCGGCTCGCCCTCCTGCTCCCGACCGCTCACGAACCGGCTCGCCCTGATGCTCCCGACCGCTCACCAGCCGGCTCCCGCGGGTCACAGCACCTTGACCGTCCCGCCGTCGATCACGTGGTCCGCGCCGGAGATGTTGCCCGCCACGTCGGACAGCAGGAACGTGATCAGCGCCGCGACCTCCTCCGGCTCGGTGATCCGCCCGGTGGTGATGGCGAACGCCGACGGCAGGTCCCGGAGGAAATCGTCGTAGTTCTCGACCCCGGCGGCCGCCGCCACCTGCCCGCCGAAGCCGTCCGGGCCGGCCCAGATACCGGTCCGGACGACGCCGGGGGAGACGGTGTTGACGCGCACCCCCTGCGGCCCGAACTCCTCGTTGAGGGACTTCCCGAACGCGGTGAGCGCCGCCTTCGCCGCGCTGTACGCGACGGGACCGGCGGCCGGGAGACGGGAGTTGACCGATGAGACGTTGACGATCGACCCGCGGCGCTCGACGAGGCTCGGGAGGGCGAACCGGGAGACGCGCACGGCGCTCATGAGGTTGAGGTCGAAGACGGCCCGCCACCGGGCGTCGTCCACGTCGAAGAAGCCGCCCGGCTCGACGTCGTCGCCGGCGCCGACGTTGTTGACCAGCAGGTCGATGCCGCCGAGGGCGGCGAGGGCCCGCTCCTCCAGGGTCCGTACGCCCTCGGGCGTACCCAGGTCGGCGGAGACGGCCACGGCGCCGGTCTCGCGGAGCTCGGGAGTGATCGTCCGGGCCGCTCCGACCACTCGGACGCCCTCGGCGACCAGCGAACGGACGGCCGCGAGGCCGATGCCGCGGCTCGCGCCGGTGACGACGGCGGTCTTGCCGGTGAGGTGGAGATCCATGGTTCCTCATTATTCTTGAATCGCAGGTACAAAAAGAGGGCAGGGGAAGCCCGAAGCCGACGGACGGCCGGCTTGGACCCGGCGCCGGGCAGAACTCACCCGAAATCGTGCGCCGAACCCGTCAGAGTCCGACCGGAGACCGTCGGAGCCGCCGAAACCCGACAGGGGCCGTCAGGGCCGCCAAGGCCACCAGGGCCGCCAGAAACCGCTGATCAGAGCCCGTCGATCACGGCGTCGATCACCCGGTCCAGCCGCTCCGGCCCGTCCACGATCCGGGCCATGAGCCGCAGGCCGATCACCGTGTTCAACAGCAGGCTTCCGACGTCCCGGGCGTCACGGTCGGCGGCGATCTCCCCCGCCCGCTGCCCCTTCTCGATCAGGGCGCGGAAGGCGTCCTCGGTGCGGTCGAACATGCGCCGGACGAGCGCGACGGCCTCTTCGTCCCTACCGCCCAGCTCGGCCGCCGTGTTGACGGCCATGCAGCCGCGGCGACCGGGGTCGGCGAGATCCATCTCGGCGAGCAGGCGCAGCGTCCGGCGCAACCGCTCCTTCACCGGACCGTCAGCCTCCAGCAGCTCGATGAGCGCGAGCGCCTGGCTGTCGCGGTACCGGCACAGCGCCCGCTCGAACAACTCCCGCTTGCTTCCGAAGGCGTTGTAGAGGCTGCCCTTGCCGATGCCGAGCGCGTCGACCAGGTCCTGGGGCGTGGTGGCGGCGTACCCCTTGCTCCAGAACACCTCCATGGCCCGCTCGACGGCGACGTCCGGATCGAACTGCTTCGGCCTTCCCATGATCATCAAGTTAGCGCTTTCTTGACCCATAGGTCAAATAAATTCGGCCTCGCGGTCACCGCGACCCACTTCAGCGACCCACCGACAAGCAGGTACCCCCGGGAGCTTCAGCGCCCACCATCCACCAACCCCTACCAATTACATCTTCCAACCTGTTCCAAAAAGCTAACCGCTAGTGCTACGTTCCCCGCATGAAGAAAGTGAGCTTCACCGAGTTCGGCGGTCCCGACGTGCTCCGACTCGTCGACGCCGAGGAGCCCCACGCGGGCCCCGGCCACATACGCCTCGCCGTGCGGGCGGCGGGCGTGAACCCCGTCGACTGGAGAATCCGGGAAGGCCAGTTCCAGAAGACCCGCCCGATCGAACTGCCCTCCGGGATAGGGCAGGACGCCGCCGGGGTGGTGGACGAGATCGGTGAGGGCGTCGAAGGGGTCGCGGTCGGCGACCTCGTGTTCGGGCGCGGCTCCGAGACCTATGCCGAGTACGCCGTACTGTCGGCCTGGGCCCGGATGCCCGAGGGCCTGACCTTCGAAGAGGCCGCCGGATACCCCTCCGTCGTGGAGACCGCGCTGCGCGTCATCCACGAGTCCGGTGTGCGGCCCGGGCAGACGCTGCTGGTCAGCGGCGCGTCAGGGGGCGTCGGGTCGGCGGTGCTGCAGATCGCCCGCGACCGGGGCATCACGGTGATCGGCACGGCCGGGGCCGCGAACCAGGACTACCTGCGCGGCCTGGGCGCTCTGGCCACCACGTACGACGAGGGCTGGACCGAACGGGTCCGGCGGCTCGGCCGCGTCGACGCCGCGCTGGACCTGGCCGGCTCGGGCGTGATCCGCGAACTCGTCGAGCTGACCGGGGATCCGGGGAAGGTCGTCTCCATCGCCGACCTCGGCGCGCCGGACCACGGTGCCCGGTTCTCCGGCGTGACCGGCGACGTGCCGCGGGCCCTCGCCGAGGCCGTCGACCTCATCTCCCGCGGACGACTCCGCATCCCGGTCGAGAAGTCGTACGCGCTCGCCGACGCCGCCGCCGCGCACATCGACAGCCGGGCCGGCCATACGCGCGGCCGCCGCGTCCTGCTCGTCTGACCCCTTCACCCGCCGCGCGGCCGAACGGCCGGTGAGCCGACTCCGGCGAGCCGACTCCGGCGAGCCGACTCCGGCGAGCCGACTCCCGTGAGCCGGCTCCGATGGTCCGAACTCCGGCGATCAGAACTCCGTTGGTCCGTCACCCTTTCCCAGCGAGGAGCCCCATGCGCACTCCCGTCACGATCATCGGCGCCGGCCTCGGCGGCCTCGTCCTGGCCCGCGTCCTGCATCTGCACGGCATCCCGGCCACGGTCCACGAGGCGGATCCCTCCCCCACGGCACGCCCGCAGGGCGGAATGCTCGACATCCACGATCACAGCGGCCGACTCGCCTTGGAGGCCGCTGAGTTGACGGACGCCTTCCGTGATCTCATCCTGCCCGGCCGGCAAGCCCTACGCCTCCTCGACCGGAAGGGGACCGTCCTGTTCGAGAAGGCCGACGACGGCACGGGCGGGAGCCCCGAGGTACAGCGCGGCGAGCTGCGGCGGGTCCTGCTCGACGCGCTCCCCGCCGGCACGGTCCGCTGGGGCAGCAAGGCCACCGGCGTCCGGGCCCTGGCCGGGGGGCGCCACGAGGTGGCCTTCGCCGACGGCACCACCACCGTCACGAACCTGCTGGTCGGCGCGGACGGCGCGTGGTCACGCGTCCGCCCGCTGCTTTCGGACGCCGTCCCGCGATACGTCGGCCGGTCCGTCGTCGAGACCTGCCTGCACGACGCCGACACCCGGCACCCGGCCACCGCGAAGGCGGTCGGCGGCGGGACGCTCGTCGCGCTCGATCCGGACGGGCACGGGAAGTGGCTGGTGGCCCACCGGGAGAGAGGCGGAACCCTCCGCGCCTACATCACCGCGACCGGACCACGAACCCGATTCGCCACCACCGACCCCGGCACCCCTACCACCGGTCCCGGCGCCCGCACCAACCCCACCGACGCCACCACCCCCACCGCGACCGTCGCCCGGCTCGCCGCCGAGTACGCCGACTGGGCCCCGGAACTCACCGCCCTGATCACCGCCGGCGACACCGCGCCAATCCTGCGTCCGCTCCACGACCTGTCGGCCGGACACCGCTGGGACCGGGTGCCGGGGGTGACCCTGCTCGGCGACGCCGCCCATCTCTCGGTCCCCAACGGGGAAGGGGCCAACCTGGCCATGCTCGACGGCGCCGGACTCGGCGAGGCCCTCGCCGCCCACCCCGACGACGTCGAGACCGCCCTCGCCGCGTACGAGCAGGCACTCTTCCCCCGCGGCGCCGCGGCCGCCACCGTGGCCGGCCGCAACCCCACCCCCCAGGAGCTGATCGCCTTCTTCACCCGCGGCGACCGGACCGGCGGCTGAACTCCCGCCGGCGCCGCCCGTCAGGTCTGCGCCATGTCCACGAACCGCGAGTAGTGGCCCTGGAAGGCCACGGTGATCGTCGCCGTGGGGCCGTTTCGGTGCTTGCCGACGATGATGTCGGCCTCGCCCGCGCGCGGGGACTCCTTCTCGTAGGCGTCCTCGCGGTGCAGCAGGATGACCATGTCGGCGTCCTGCTCGATGGAGCCGGACTCACGGAGGTCGGAGACCATCGGCTTCTTGTCGGTGCGCTGCTCGGGGCCACGGTTCAGCTGGGACAGGGCGATCACCGGGAGCTCCAGCTCCTTGGCGAGGAGCTTGAGGTTTCGCGACATGTCCGAGACCTCCTGCTGACGGCTCTCGGCCCGCCGGGAGCCGCCGGACTGCATCAGCTGGAGGTAGTCGATGATCACCAGCTTGAGGTCCTGACGCTGCTTCAGGCGGCGGCACTTGGCGCGGATCTCCATCATCGACAGGTTCGGCGAGTCGTCGATGAACAGCGGGGCCTGGGAGACGTCCGGCATCCGGCGGGCGAGCCGCGTCCAGTCCTCGTCCGTCATGGCGCCGGAGCGCATGTGGTGCAGCGCCACCCGCGCCTCGGCGGACAGCAGGCGCATCGCGATCTCATTGCGCCCCATTTCGAGCGAGAAGATCACGCTCGGCATGTTGTGCTTGATGGAACAGGCCCGGGCGAAGTCCAGCGCCAGGGTCGACTTGCCCATCGCGGGACGGGCCGCGATGACGATCATCTGGCCGGGGTGGAGGCCGTTGGTCAGCGCGTCGAGGTCGGTGAAGCCGGTGGGGACGCCGGACATCTGGCCGCTGCGCGAGCCGATGGCCTCGATCTCGTCGAGCGCGCCCTCCATGATGTCGCCCAGCGGCAGGTAGTCCTCGCTGGTCCGCTGCTCGGTGACGGCGTAGATCTCGGCCTGCGCGCTGTTGACGATGTCGTCCACGTCACCGTCGGCCGCATAACCCATCTGAGTGATGCGGGTCCCCGCCTCGACCAGCCGCCGCAGGACCGCCCGCTCGTGGACGATCTCGGCGTAGTACTCGGCGTTGGCGGCGGTGGGGACCGTCTGGACCAGGGTGTGCAGATAGGCCGCGCCGCCGACGCGGGCGATCTCACCGCGCTTGGTGAGCTCGGCGGCGACGGTGATCGGGTCGGCCGGCTCGCCCTTCGCGTAGAGGTCGAGGATGGCCTGGTAGACGGTCTCGTGGGCGGGCCGGTAGAAGTCGTGGCCCTTGAGGACCTCGACGACGTCGGCGATGGCGTCCTTGGACAGCAGCATGCCGCCCAGCACCGACTGCTCGGCGTCCAGATCCTGCGGCGGGACGCGCTCGAAACCGCTTCCCTGCGATCCCTGAGAACCCCGCTCGCCCTGCGAGCCCTGCCAGTCGCCGCCCTCGTCCCCGTCGCGCCGCTCGCCACGGCCCTTGCCGTCGTTCCGGCGGGAGCGGGGGAACGGCAGCCGGTCGCCCGGCCCCTCATCGCCCCACGGGCCGTCCATGGGCTCGTGGACGCTCACCCCGCCACCTCCTCCCGTCCGCGGCGCGGACCTCGCCGTGCACCTCTTTCTTACGGCACGGCACCGACAAACAGGACGCCCGACTCCGGTTCCGGCACATCGGGTTCGACGCGGTTTCCGACGCTCCGCGCGGTGCCGGACGGGGTGGTCCGGAGGCGCGGAACGGGACGGGAACGGACGGCGGGCGCCGGTCCACGGTAGGGCCGCGGGCACCGTCAGCCAATCTGGTTATCCACAGGAGGTGTGGATGACGGGCCCCATCCTGTGGAGAACTCCCCCGATCCTGTGCACGAGCCGGGGGAAACCGCTGTGGACAACCCCACACCCGATCCGTCCGAGCGCCTCTGACCTGCACTTTTCCCATCCACCGGCTGTTGAGGAGAAAAAGTTCTCCCGCCGGGGCCGGATCGCGACAAACGGCGCAGAGAAGATCACACCCCGGCGCTCAAGGTAACAGACGACTGCCGGTTGCGCTCATTACCTGTGGAAGATTGAATGGAACGTATGAGCGACGCCCTCGCGCGCGGACCGCGCCCCGCCCGGCGGCACGACCGCGAGATACTCGCCCTGGCCGTGCCGGCCTTCGGCGCACTCGTGGCCGAACCCCTGTTCCTCATGGCCGACACCGCCATCGTGGGCCACCTGGGCACCGACCGCCTCGCCGGTCTCGCCATCGCCGCCCCGCTCCTCACCACCGCCGTCGGCGTCTGCGTCTTCCTCGCCTACGCCACCACCGCGGCCGTCTCCCGCCGCGTCGGCGCGGGCGACCTCCCGGCCGCCATCCGGCAGGGCATGGACGGCATCTGGCTCGCCCTGCTGCTCGGCACCGTCATCGCCCTGGCCGTCCTCCCCGGCGCCCCCGCCCTCGTCGACGCCTTCGGCGCCTCGGCCGACGCCGCCCCGCACGCCGTCACCTACCTGCGCGTCAGTGCCCTGGGCGTCCCCGCCATGCTCGCCGTCCTCGCCGCCACCGGCGTCCTCCGCGGCCTGCAGAACACCCGGACCCCGCTGTACGTGGCCGTCGCCGGCTTCGCCGCCAACGCCGTGCTCAACCTCGCCTTCGTCTACGGAGCGGGCTGGGGCATCGCCGGCTCGGCCTGGGGGACCGTCGTCGCCCAGAACGGCATGGCCGCCGCCTACCTCGTCGTCGTGGTCCGGGGCGCCCGGCGGCACGGCGCGTCGCTGCGCCCGGACGCGGCGGGCATCCGCGCCTGCGCCCGGGCCGGCGTCCCCCTGCTCGTGCGCACGCTGGCCCTGCGCGCCGCCATGCTGATCGCCACGGCGGTCGCGGCCCGGCTGGGCGACCGGCAGGTGGCCGCCCACCAGATCGTGCTCTCCCTGTGGAACCTGCTGGCCTTCGCCCTCGACGCCATCGCCATCGCCGGCCAGTCGATCATCGGCCGGTACCTGGGCGCGGGCGACACCGACGGCGCCCGGGCCGCCTGCCGGCGGATGGTGCGGTGGGGGATCGGGACGGGCGTCGTGCTCGGGCTCCTGGTGGTGGCCTCCCGGCCGCTGTTCACCCCGCTGTTCACCGCCGACCCGGACGTACGCCGGACGCTGCTGCCCGCCCTCCTGGTGGCCGCGCTCAGCCAGCCGGTCGCCGGGGTCGTCTTCGTCCTGGACGGGGTCCTGATGGGCGCCGGGGACGGCCCCTACCTCGCCTGGGCGATGCTGGTGGTGCTCGCGGTGTTCGCGCCCTTCGCACTGCTCGTCCCGCCGCTGGGCGGCGGACTCACGGCCCTGTGGTGGGCGATGGCCCTGATGATGGCGGTACGCATGGTCACGCTGTGGTTGCGCATCCGCTCCGGCCGCTGGCTTGTCACCGGGCCGTACGAGCCTGAGCTCGCCTCCGGGGCCTCACGGCCCCAGCCCGTCACCGGGGCCGTACGAGCCCGCGCTCGTCACCAGGGCCGTACCGGGCCTGAGCCCCTTTCGGCGACCCCTCCCCCGAACGCCGAAAGGGCCGCACCCCGAGGGGTACGGCCCTTCGTCACGCCGCTCCACTGGGGAGCGGCGTTCCGCTTACGCGGCGACGACCTCGATGCCGAGCTTGGCGACGACGTCGGCGTGCAGACGCACGGACACCTGGTGGGCACCCAGGGTCTTGATGGGCGAGCCCACCTCGACACGGCGCTTGTCGACCTCGGGACCACCGGAAGCCTTGATCGCGGAAGCGATGTCGGCGGGGGTCACGGAGCCGAACAGGCGGCCGGCCTCGCCGGCACGGGTGGCCAGGCGGACCTTGACACCCTCCAGCTGACCCTTGACCTCGTTGGCCTGCTCGATCGTGGCGATCTCGCGGATCTTGCGGGCGCGGCGGATCTGCGCCACGTCCTTCTCGCCGCCCTTGGTCCAGCGGATCGCGAAACCGCGCGGGACCAGGTAGTTGCGGGCGTAGCCGTCCTTGACGTCGACGACGTCACCGGCGGTGCCGAGGCCGGAGACCTCGTGGGTGAGGATGATCTTCATTTTTCGGTCACCCTTCCCTTATCGCGCGGACGAGGTGTAGGGCAGCAGCGCCATCTCACGGCTGTTCTTCACGGCCGTGGCGACGTCACGCTGGTGCTGAGTGCAGTTGCCGGTCACGCGGCGGGCACGGATCTTGCCGCGGTCGGAAATGAACTTCCGCAGCATGTTCGTGTCCTTGTAGTCCACGTAAGCGGTCTTGTCCTTGCAGAAAGCGCAGACCTTCTTCTTGGGCTTGCGCGGAGGCGGCTTAGCCATTGTCTCTCTCCAGTGTGATCAAGAAGTTTTTTGCTGTCGCCCTCGGACCGTCCGCGAAGGACGGCCCGGGCCCCGAGGGGCCTGGCTCCAGACCCCGGAGGGCCTAGAAGGGCGGTTCGTCGGAGTAGCCGCCGCCGGAGTTGCCGGAGCCGCCGCCCCAGCCACCTCCGCCGCCGCCCTGCTGGCCGCCGGACGGAGCGCCGGTCGCCCAGGGATCGTCGGCGGGAGCCCCGCCGCCCTGCGGAGCGCTGGGACCGGAGCCCCAGCCGCCGCCACCCTGGCCGCCGCCGTTGCCGCCGCCATAGCCACCCTGGCCACCACGACCCGTGGTCTTGGTGACCTTCGCCGTCGCGTTCTTCAGGCTGGCGCCGACCTCTTCGACGTCGAGCTCGTAGACCGTGCGCTTGACGCCCTCGCGGTCCTCGTAGGACCGCTGCTTCAGCCGGCCCTGCACGATGACGCGCATGCCTCGCTGAAGCGACTCGGCGACGTTCTCCGCCGCCTGCCGCCACACCGAGCACGTCAGGAAGAGGCTCTCGCCGTCCTTCCATTCGTTGGTCTGGCGGTCGAAGGTGCGGGGAGTGGACGCGACGCGGAACTTCGCGACCGCCGCACCGGACGGGGTGAAGCGCAGCTCGGGGTCGTCGACGAGATTGCCGACGACCGTGATGACGGTCTCGCCTGCCATGGGTGAACCTCTCGGCGGGTGTGCTGCTGGCTGCTTGCTACTCGTTGCGATACAGCCCGATTACCTCTGAACCGAAGGGGTTCAGTGGGTCTCGGGACGGAGGACCTTGGTCCGGAGGACCGACTCGTTCAGGTTCATCTGGCGGTCGAGCTCCTTGACGACCGCAGGCTCGGCCTGCAGGTCGATGACCGAGTAGATGCCCTCGGGCTTCTTCTTGATCTCGTAAGCGAGACGACGACGGCCCCAGGTGTCGACCTTCTCGACCTTTCCGTTGCCCTCACGGACGACGGAGAGGAAGTTCTCGATCAGGGGAGAGACAGCGCGCTCCTCCAGATCGGGGTCGAGGATGACCATCACCTCGTAGTGACGCATGTGGAACCCACCTCCTTTGGACTCAGCGGCCACGGTCGATCCGTGGCAGGAGGGTCGTGATGCGTGAACAACGGTATCGGCTGACACTGACACCGAGGCCGATGCCAACCGCACGGACGATCAGCGGGAAGTCCCTGGGTCGCCCCGGGACGGAAGCCGGGTCCGGGCAGATACCGATGCAGACCGTCCAGAGTACCCGCACCACGGCGTCCGGTTGAAATCCGGCCGCCCGCCCCTTCACTCTGGACGCACCGGGTGTGACCGGCGCTACACCGCGCCGCCTGCCTTCAGGAGGTAGACCCATGACACAGGCAGTCCGCCGGACTCCCACATCGAGGAACCCCCGCTCGTTCATCAACACGGTGCTCAACAGCGACGGAAAGCCGCATCCACGCGAGAACACCCTGGTCGCGGCGACGGTCGTGCTGGGCCTGCTGGCCATCGTCTCCTCCGCCTGGTCCAACCTCCACCTGCTCAGCTCCTGGAGCGGCCTGGTGGGGATCCTCACCGGGGCGTGGGGCCAGTTCATCTCCGCCACCACGGGCGAGCGCTTCCTGCTGATCATCGGCCTGGGCGCGTCCGCCATCGGCTTCTTCCTGGGCATGGCCCACGGCGGCCTCTTCGGAGGTGTGATCGGATAACGGACCGTACGCCCAAACGGGGCGCTCCCCGGTCGCAGTAGGCTTCGGCGCGAGAGCCGGAGCCCCGACCCTGGGGACACACCTGCCGAGGAGCGCCCCGCATGAGCCTGACCCTGAGGACCATCAGCCGACAGCAGCATCTGGCATACATCCAGAGCCTGCGCGCTGCCAGTCACATGCAGGTGCCGGCCTGGGCGGACGTCAAGGCCGAGTGGCGCTCGGAAAGCCTGGGCTGGTTCGACAAGACCGGCCAGATGGTCGGCGCGGGCCTGGTGCTCTACCGCCAGCTCCCGAAGATCAAGCGCTACCTGGCCTACCTGCCCGAGGGCCCGGTGATCAACTGGTACGCCCCGAACCTCGAGGAGTGGCTCCAGCCGATGCTGGCCCACCTCAAGAAGCAGGGCGCGTTCTCGGTGAAGATGGGCCCGCCCGTCGTCATCCGCCGCTGGGACGCCAACGCGATCAAGGCCGGCATCGCCGACCCGGACGCCAAGCGCCTGCGCGACGTCGAGCCCACCTTCATCGAGCCGCGCGCCTTCGAGGTCTCCGACAAGCTGCGCCGCATGGGCTGGCAGCAGGGCGAGGAGGAGGGCGCCGGCTTCGGCGACGTCCAGCCGCGCTACGTCTTCCAGGTGCCGCTGGAGAACCGGTCGCTGGAGGACGTCCACAAGGGCTTCAACCAGCTGTGGCGCCGCAACATCAAGAAGGCCGAGAAGGCCGGCGTCGAGGTCGTCCAGGGCGGCTACGAGGACCTGGCCACCTGGCAGCACCTCTACGAGATCACCGCGGAGCGCGACAAGTTCCGCCCCCGCCCGCTGAGTTACTTCCAGCGCATGTGGACCGCCCTCAACACCGAGGACCCCAACCGCATGCGGCTCTACTTCGCCATCCACGAGGGCGAGGCCGTGGCCGCGGCGACGATGCTGATCGTCGGCGGGCACGTCTGGTACTCCTACGGCGCCTCCGCCAACCACAAGCGCGAGGTCCGGCCGTCCAACGCCATGCAGTGGCGGATGCTGCGCGACGCCTACGCGCTCGGCGCCAGCGTCTACGACCTCCGTGGCATCGGCGACTCGCTGGACGAGAGCGACCACCTCTTCGGCCTCATCCAGTTCAAGGTCGGCACGGGCGGACAGGCGGCCGAGTACCTCGGCGAGTGGGACTTCCCGCTCAACAAGCTGCTGCACAAGGCCCTCGACATCTACATGTCGCGCCGCTGATCCGACAGCTCCATCCACACTCAGGGAAAGGTTCCGGGACCGGCCATGGCGCTCACGCTCTACGTCGACACCCAGCGCTGGCGGACACACCAGCAGTCCGTCCTCCAGCAGTTCCCGGGCATCGTCCCGGTCTGCAAGGGCAACGGCTACGGCTTCGGCCACGAACGCCTCGCCGAGGAGGCCATCCGCTTCGGCACGGACATCCTCGCCGTCGGCACCACCTACGAAGCGGCCCGCGCCAAGGACCTGTTCGGCGGTGACCTGCTGGTGCTCACCCCGTTCCGGCTCGGCGAGGAGCCGGTGCCGCTGCCCGACCGGGCCATCCGCTCGGTCTCCTCGGTCGAGGGGGTGCGCGGCCTGGTCGGCGCGCGCGTCGTCATCGAGGTCATGAGCAGCATGAAGCGGCACGGCATCAGCGAGGACGACCTGCCCAAGCTGCACGCCGCCATCGAGGACGTGCGCTTGGAGGGCTTCGCGATACACCTGCCCCTGGACCGCGCCGACGGCACCACCGGCGTGGACGAGGTCTCGGCGTGGATGGAGCGGCTGCGCGCCGCCCACCTGCCGCTGCACACCATGTTCGTCAGCCACCTGAAGTCCGACGAACTGGCCCGCCTCCAGCAGATGTACCCGCAGACCCGCTTCCGGGCCCGGATCGGCACCCGGCTCTGGCTGGGCGACCACGACGCCACCCAGTACCGCGGCGCGGTCCTGGACGTCACGCCCGTCTCCAAGGGCGACCGCTTCGGCTACCGCCAGCAGAAGACGGCCGGCGACGGCTACCTGGTCGTCGTGGCCGGCGGCACCTCGCACGGCGTGGGCCTGGAGGCTCCCAAGGCGCTGCACGGCATGATGCCGCGCGCCAAGGGCGTCGCCCGCGCGGGCCTGGCCACCATGAACCGCAACCTGTCGCCCTTCGTCTGGGCGGGCAAGCAGCGCTGGTTCGCCGAGCCCCCGCACATGCAGGTGTCGATCCTCTTCGTGCCCAACGACGCCCCCGCGCCGCAGGTCGGCGACGAACTGGTGGCCCACCTGCGGCACACCACCACCCAGTTCGACCGGATACTCGATCACTGAGCCCCCCCGGTTGATCTCCCCGTGTGACCGGCCCCGCAGCGGCGGCTAGACCGTGCCGCCGCTCCCGGAGCCCCATTGGACCCGCAAGGTCTCCGGACGCTCGTCCTGCCACTCCCGCGGCCGCGCCCGGCCGAGGACGCGTATGTCCGGCGCCCGGTCGAACGGCCCGCCGGACGGGTCGTCCGAGCCGTCCCGCCGGATCACGTCCCGGTCGGGCCTGAGAACGTCGCGCACGACCAGCGCGCACAGGTACAGCGTCCCCAGCAGGTGCAGCACCAGCGCGAGTTGATAGCCGTCCTGCGGCAGCCCCTGGTGCTTGTCGCCGTCGCCCGTGTACGCCAGGTGCGACCAGATGCCGAGGAAGTAGAGCACCTCGCACGTCTGCCAGATCAGGAAGTCCCGCCACCGCGGCCGGGCCAGAACCGCCAGCGGGATCAGCCACAGCACGTACTGCGGCGAGTAGACCTTGTTGGTGACGACGAACAGCGCGATCTCCAGGAAGACCAGCTGGGCGAGGCGCGGGCGGCGCGGCGCGTAGAGGCACAGCGCGCCGATCGCCAGGGAGCCGAGGACCATCAGCACCACGGCGTAGGTGTTGACGTCGTCCATCGGGTCCCCCGTGCGCTGGGAGACGAGCAGCCAGAGCGAGCCGTAGTCGACCGGCCGGTCATGGCTGAAGGTGTAGAACTTCGCCCAGCCGGCCCGGATCGGCGCCGTCGGCCCGTCGACGACCAGCATCAGCGGCACGTTCACCACCAGCCAGGCGACGACCGCCGACGACAGCGCGGTCCGGAACTCCCGCCATCGGCCCGCCCGCCAGCACAGCAGGAACAGCGGCCACAGCAGCAGCACCGGATACAGCTTGGCCGCCGCCGCCAGCCCGATGAACACCCCCGCCGTACCGGTACGCCCCCGCGACCAGGCGAGCAGCGCCACCGAGGTCAGGGCGACCGCGAACAGATCCCAGTTGATGGTGGCCGTCAGCGCGAAGGCCGGCGCGAGGGCCACCAGCAGCCCGTCCCAGGGCCGCCGCCGATGCGTCCGGGACACGCAGAAGGCGATCACCACGGCGCAGACCAGCAGCATCCCCGAGTTCACGAACCAGTAGAGCTGGGCCCGGTGCTGAGCACCGCCACCGGGCGTCAGCAGCGCGGCGACCTCCATGAAGGCCCCGGTCAGGACCGGGTACTCCAGGTAGTCCATGTCGCCCATGGAGCGCGGGATCTCGTCCAGGTAGGGGATCAGCCCCTGGTCGAAGCCGCGGCCCGTGAACAGGTGCGGTATGTCGGAGTAACAGGCGTGGGTGTACTGGGTGGTGGCGCCGAAGAACCAGCCGTGGTCGTAGCAGGGGACCTTCTGCACCATGCCGAGCGCGAACATGCCGATCATCACCAGCACGACCACCCGTACCGGCGTCCGCCACCCGCCGGGCAGCGCACGCCGCCCGGCCGGCCCGCCGATCAGCTCGCTGCCGGCCGCGGCGACCTCGTCCTCCTGGGTGGGCCGCACCATCCGGTCGTCCCGCACGCTCCTCATGCGCCCATCCTGCCGTACGTCCCCCGGGCCCGCTGGAGGCTGTGGACAACCCGGGGACAAGCCCGCGCCTGTGGAAAACCTCGGGACCGTTCCGAGTGAACGGAACGGCCCCGAAGCCTCAGCGCGCGCTCAGCGGCGGTGGACGCTCAGCCGAACGGCCCGCCGAAGAGGCCGCCGCCCTGCCGCCGGCTCTGTCCCGGCGGCATCTGGTCGTCGCCGCCACCCGGGTCGCCCTCCTGGCCGCCCGGACCACCGGGCTCGCCGCCCGTGGCCCCGGCCGGGCCGCCGCCGGGCCCGCCGTCGTCCTTGTGCCCGTGGTCGCCGAGCCGGCACCGCGGGTCGAGGATCCCGCAGGTCCGGGTGGGCCGAGGCGTCGGGGACGGCGGGGCGGACGGGGACGCGGGCGCCGACTCCGAGGGCGACGCGGACGGCGACGCCGACGGCGCGGGGGCCGGGGATGGGCTGGCCCCGTCGCCGAAGATCTTCTCGCCGATGGGCTGCGGCGGGTCGAACTGCCGGATGGGAACGCCCTTGAGCGCCTTGCCCATGTAGTCGGCCCAGATCTCCGCCGGGAACGACGCACCGTGGATGGTGGGCTTGCCACCCACCCCGCGCATCGACAGGAACTGCTGGTTCTTGGCGTTCGGGTCGACGCGGTACATCCCGATGGCCGTGGAGAGCTGCGGGGTGTAGCCCGCGAACCACGCCGAGCGGTTCCCGTCCGTCGTGCCCGTCTTGCCCGCCACCGGCCGCGCGCCCAGCTTGGCCGCCGTACCGGTGCCCGCCTCCACGACCGTCTTCAGCACGTCGGTGACGTTGTTCGCGACGTTGGCACTGAACGCCTGGGCGCTCTTCTTCTCGTGCTGGTAGGCCGGCTTGCCGTTCTTCTCCACCTTCTCGACGGAGTACGGGTCGATCTGCCGGCCGCTGTCCGCGAAGGTCGCGTAGGCGCCCGCCAGCCGGATCGCGCTCGGCGCGGAGGTGCCCAGCGAGAAGGTCGGGGTGATCGAGGCCAGCTGCTCCTTGTCCAGCCCCGCGGCCAGCGCCGCCTCCCGGACCAGGTCCGTGCCCACGTCCATGCCCAGCTGGATGTAGGGCGTGTTCACGGAGAACTGCATGGCCGTCCGGAGGCTGATCAGGCCCTTGTCCTCGTCACCGTCGTTCTTCTGGTGCCACTCCTGGCCGTCCTGGTCGTGCCAGACGGTCCCGTTGTACATCCGCAGGGCCAGCTTGTTGTCACCGTTGTAGATGCTCTCCGGGGAGACGAGCGTGCGCTGGCTGTCGCTCTGCTGCGCCCCGAGGGCGGGGTTCCGCTTCCCGTGCGTCATGGCCGCCGCCAGCACGAACGGCTTGAACGTCGATCCCACCTGGACACCGGTGTAGTCCGCGTTGTTGGTGAAGTGGGTCAGGGCGTTCTCGCCGCCGTAGATGGCCACGATCTTCCCGGTGCCCGGCTCGACCGACGCCCCGCCGAACTGGACGTACTTGTCGACGTCCCGCACATCGGGCTTGAGGTTCGCCTTGCGCACGTCCTCGACCGACTTTGCCAGGGCGTTGACCTTTTTCCGGTCGAAGGTCGTGTAGATCTGATAACCGCCCTTGTCCAGCTCGCCCTTGCTGATCGTGGAGTGGTTGGTGATGTAGTTGTCGGCGAGGTCGGTGAGGTAGCCGATCTGCCCCGCGCGGTTGGTCGCCGGCTTCGGCTTCTGCGGCTGCGGGAAGCCCTGGCCGACCCACTTGTCCCGCTCGGCGGCCTGCATATGGCCGACCTGGACCTCACGGTCCAGCGTCCACTTCCAGCGGTCCGTGGCCCGCTTGGTGTTCTTCTCCGGCGTCGCCGCCGGCCCCTGGCCGCCGTACGGGTCGTACAGGTTTGGCCCGTTCAGCGTCGCCGCCAGGTAGGCGCTCTCGCTCGGCGTCAGGTCCGCGCAGTCCTTGTCGTAGTACGCGCGCGCCGCCGCCTGGATCCCGTAGGCCCCCCGGCCGTAGTAGGCGGTGTTGAGATAGCCGGCGAGGATGTCGTGCTTGTCCTGGGTGGCCCCGACCTTGACCGAGATCAGCAGCTCGGTGGCCTTGCGCTTGAGCGTCTGCTCCTGGCTCAGGTACGTGTTCTTCACGAACTGCTGGGTGATCGTCGAACCGCTCTGCGTCTCACCGCCCTGCGCCATCTTCACGACCGCGCGGGCGATGCCCATCGGGTCCACGCCCCAGTCCTTGTAGAAGCTGGCGTTCTCGGCGGAGATCACCGCGTTCTGCATCGACATCGGGATCTGCGAGATCGGCACGATCTGCCGGTTGATGCTGCCGCCGCCGGCCACGACCATCTGCTTGCCGTCGGACCAGTAATAGACGTTCTTCTGCACCTTCGAGGCCAGCTGGGCGCTGGGGACCTGCACCACGGCCAGGGCCACGCCCACGGTGCCCACGATCAGCCCGATGAACGACGCGATCGAACCGGTGACCAGGCGCCAGGACGGGATCCAGCGCCGCCAGCCGTCGCGGCCGGCCCGCGGATAGTCGATGAACCGCTTCTTCCCCGGCCTGCCACCGTCCCGCCGGGACCGGCCCGGCCCCGCACCGCCGGGCGGACGTCTGCGCCCTCCCGGCGCGGCGCCGCGCCGGTCCGCCCGCCGGGCTTCGGCGCGGCCCCCCGACCGGGGCTCCTCCGCCCGGTCGCGGCCGGGCAGGGCGGGGCCGCCGCGTGGTGCGGCGCGGCGGCCGGGCGTCGGCTGCTGCGCCGCCCGCCGGGCCGCGGCTCGTCCGCCGCCCTGCGGCTGGGGCGGCTTACGGCGATGCTCGCTCATCGAACGACTACTTCCTCGGGCAGGCGCTATCGCCTGGAAGCGGCAGGTGGCTTGCGTTCCCCCCGGTGCGATCCGGCCCCCTGAACGGCCGGGCGCACTGCATCCGGGACGAGGACGTCATGTCGCGTCACCCGGTTCCCAGTGGTCTGCATGGCGCACAGAGTACGCACGGTCAAATCGCGACTACTGGGGATGTTCACTCCAATTCAGGCCGCTCGTGTCCCACGAACCGGTGATGTGACCTCGTTCACCGTTCCTCCTCTTGTCGACTCAGGAGGCTCGTTCTATCGTCTGGATGTATCGAGTCGATACATCAGCTCGGCATAAGTGACCAGTAAAGACGCGGGAGCAAAGGACTAGGCTGTGGGGGACAAGGAGGCGAAACATGAGCAGACGCTCCGGCATCCTCGAGTTCGCCGTCCTCGGCCTGCTCCGCGAGTCCCCCATGCACGGCTACGAGCTGCGGAAACGGCTGAACACCTCGCTCGGGGTGTTCAGGGCGTTCAGCTACGGCACCCTCTACCCCTGCCTGAAGTCCCTGGTGGCGAACGGCTGGCTGGTGGAGGAGCAGGGGAGTGCTCCCGACGACGCCAAGGCGGCGTCCCTGGCCGGACGGCGGGCGAAGATCGTCTACCGGCTGACGGCAGAGGGAAAAGAGCACTTCGAGGAGTTGCTCGCGCACACCGGTCCGGACGCGTGGGAGGACGAGCACTTCGCCGCCCGCTTCGCGTTCTTCGGACAGACCTCGCGGGACGTACGGATGCGGGTACTGGAAGGCCGCCGCAGCCGGCTCGAGGAGCGGCTGGAGAAGATGCGTGCCTCTCTCGCCCGTTCCCGCGAACGCGAGCGGCTGGACAGCTACACCCTCGAACTCCAGCGGCACGGCATGGAGTCGGTGGAGCGCGAAGTCCGCTGGCTGAACGAGCTGATCGAGAGCGAGCGGGCCGGGCGTGACAGACGCACCGGTCCGGACCAGTGAGCCCTGCACACAGCAGGGCTTCGTCGAGAACGAACAGGGAGCAACCGGAATGGGTTCGGTTCGCGTAGCCATCGTCGGCGTGGGCAACTGCGCCGCCTCGCTGGTGCAGGGCGTCGAGTACTACAAGGACGCCGACCCGAACGGCCGCGTGCCGGGTCTGATGCACGTGCAGTTCGGCGACTACCACGTGCGCGACGTCGAGTTCGTGGCCGCGTTCGACGTGGACGCCAAGAAGGTCGGTCTCGACCTCGCGGACGCCATCGGTGCCAGCGAGAACAACACGATCAAGATCTGCGACGTCCCCGCGACCGGCGTGACGGTCCAGCGCGGCCACACCCTGGACGGTCTCGGCAAGTACTACCGCCAGACCATCGAGGAGTCCCCCGAGGCCCCCGTCGACGTGGTCCAGGTCCTCAAGGACCGCCAGGTCGACGTGCTCGTCTGCTACCTGCCGGTGGGCTCCGAGGACGCCGCGAAGTTCTACGCGCAGTGCGCCATCGACGCCAAGGTCGCCTTCGTCAACGCCCTCCCGGTTTTCATCGCCGGCACCAAGGAGTGGGCGGACAAGTTCACCGAGGCCGGTGTCCCGATCGTCGGCGACGACATCAAGTCCCAGGTCGGCGCCACCATCACGCACCGCGTGATGGCCAAGCTCTTCGAGGACCGGGGCGTCATCCTGGACCGCACGATGCAGCTGAACGTCGGCGGCAACATGGACTTCAAGAACATGCTCGAGCGCGAGCGCCTGGAGTCCAAGAAGATCTCCAAGACCCAGGCCGTCACCTCCCAGATCCCCGACCGGGACCTCGGCGAGAAGAACGTCCACATCGGCCCGTCCGACTACGTGGCCTGGCTGGACGACCGCAAGTGGGCCTACGTCCGCCTCGAGGGCCGTGCCTTCGGCGACGTCCCGCTGAACCTGGAGTACAAGCTGGAGGTCTGGGACTCCCCGAACTCCGCCGGTGTCATCATCGACGCCCTCCGTGCCGCGAAGATCGCCAAGGACCGCGGCATCGGCGGCCCGATCCTGTCGGCCTCCTCGTACTTCATGAAGTCGCCGCCCGTCCAGTACTTCGACGACAAGGCGCGCGACCAGGTCGAGAAGTTCATCAAGGGTGAAGTCGAGCGCTGACCCCACCCCCGTTCAGGCCCTCGGAGGGAATCCCCCGAGGGCCTGTCCCGTGTGTGAGGCTGTGCGCCATGCCCGTTGTGCGTGATCTCCGCGTCCTGCTCCGACTGCGCGATTTCCGCCGTCTCCTGACCGTACGGCTGCTCTCCCAGGCCGCGGACGGCGTCTACCAAGTCGCGCTCGCCGCCTATGTGGTGTTCTCCCCCGAGAAACAGGCGTCCCCCGCCGCCATCGCCTCGGCGATGGCCGTCCTGCTGCTGCCCTACTCGCTGCTGGGCCCGTTCACCGGCGTCCTGCTGGACCGTTGGCGCCGCCGCCAGGTGCTGCTCCACGGCAACCTGGTCCGCTCCGTCCTGGCCGTCGGCACCGCCGTGCTCATCCTCGCGGCGGTCCCCGACTGGATCTTCTATGCCTCGGCCCTCTCGGTGACGGCCGTCAACCGCTTCGTCCTGTCCGGCCTCTCCGCCTCCCTGCCGCATGTGGTCGACAGCCGGGAGCGGCTGGTGATGGCCAACTCGGTCTCACCCACCGCCGGCACTCTCGCCGCCACCGCCGGCGGCGGAATCGCCTTCGCGGTCCGGCTCGCCGCCCCCAAGGGGAGCGCCTCCGACGCCCTGGTGGTCCTGGTCGGTGCCGTGCTCTACCTCTGCGCCGGCCTCAGCGCCCTGCGCATGCCGCCCGGCCTGCTGGGCCCGGACACCAACGGAACGCCGACCACCCTGCGTACGGCCATCGGGATGACCGTCCACGGCCTGACCGCCGGGCTCCGCCATCTGGCCCACCGCCGGCCCGCCGCACGGGCGCTCGCCGCGATGACCTTGATGCGCTTCTGCTACGGCGCCCTGACCGTCACCCTGCTGATGCTGTGCCGCTACGCCTGGACGGAGACGGACTCCGCCGGACTTGCCCTGCTGGGGCTCGCGGTCGGGGTGTCGGGGGCCGGCTTCTTCGCGGCGGCCCTGATCACCCCTGGGCTGTGGGCAGGTTCGGGCAGCTCGGCTGGATGGTCGTCTGCGCCGCCATCGCCGCCGTGCTCGAACCGGCCCTGGGACTGCCCTTCGAGCCGGTCCCGATGCTGATCGCCGCCTTCGTCCTGGGGCTCATCACCCAGGGCGCCAAGATCTCGACGGACACGGTCGTCCAGGCCTCGGTGGACGACGCCTTCCGCGGCCGGGTGTTCTCCCTCTACGACGTCCTGTTCAACGTCGCCTTCGTGGGGGCCGCCGCCGTGGCGGCCCTGATGCTGCCGCACGACGGCCGGTCCATGCCCCTGGTCGTCACCGTCGCCGTGCTCTACGCGGCGACGGCCGCCGCGCTGGCGGTCCGAGGCCGGGTTTCACGTGAAACATCGCCGACGGAGGGCGGGCCCGAGGCCGCCGACGATGCCCCACGTTTCACGTGAAACATCGCCGACGGAACGGTCAGCCCTGCGCGGCCCACCACTCCTTCAGCGCGGCGACGGCCTCGTCATGCTCCATGGGGCCGTTCTCCAGCCGCAGTTCCAGCATGTGCTGGTACGCCTTGCCGACCTGGGGTCCCGGAGCGATGTCCAGGATCCGCATGATGTCGTTGCCGTCCAGGTCCGGGCGGATGGCGTCCAACTGCTCCTTCTGCTGAAGGTCCGCGATGCGCCGCTCCAGCCCGTCGTACGCCTGGGAGAGCGCCTGCGCCTTGCGCTTGTTGCGCGTCGTGCAGTCGGAGCGGGTGAGCTTGTGCAGCCGGTCCAGCAGGGGCCCGGCGTCCCGGACGTACCGGCGGACGGCCGAGTCCGTCCACTCGCCCGTGCCGTAGCCGTGGAAGCGCAGGTGTAGCTCGACGAGCCGGGAGACGTCCTTCACCAGCTCGTTGGGGTACTTGAGCTTGGTCATCCGGGACTTGGTCATCTTCGCGCCGACCACCTCGTGGTGGTGGAAGGAGACCCTGCCGTCCTTCTCGAAGCGGCGCGTCCTCGGCTTGCCGATGTCGTGCAGCAGGGCCGCCAGCCGCAGCGTCAGGTCGGGACCACCGCCCGGCTCGCCGCGCGGGGCCTCCAGGTCGATGGCCTGGTCGAGGACGGTGAGGCTGTGCTCGTAGACGTCCTTGTGGCGGTGGTGCTCGTCACGCTCCAGCCGCAGGGCCGGCAGCTCCGGCAGGACCAGGGCGGCCAGTCCCGTGTCGACCATCAGCCGGAGACCCTTGCGCGGGTGATCGGAGAGGACGAGCTTGTTGAGCTCGTCCCGGACCCGCTCGACGGAGACGATTTCCAGCCGCCCGGCCATCTCCTCCATCGCGGTGACCACCTCGGGCGCCACCTCGAAGTCGAGCTGGGCGGCGAAGCGAGCGGCCCGCATCATGCGCAGCGGGTCGTCGGAGAAGGACTCCTCCGGGGTGCCGGGAGTCCGCAGGACCCGGGCGGCGAGATCCTCCAGGCCGTTGTGCGGGTCGATGAACTCCTTCTCCGGGAGCGCCACGGCCATGGCGTTCACGGTGAAGTCACGGCGGACCAGGTCCTCCTCGATGGAGTCGCCGTAGGAGACCTCCGGCTTGCGGGAGGTCCGGTCGTACGCCTCCGACCGATAAGTCGTGATTTCAAGATCGAAGCCGGACTTGCGGCAGCCGACGGTGCCGAAGGCGATGCCGACCTCCCAGACCGTGTCCGCCCACGGCCGGACGATCTTCAGCACGTCGTCCGGACGGGCGTCGGTG
Source organism: Streptomyces sp. CA-181903 (assembly GCF_050937075.1). NCBI lineage: Bacteria > Bacillati > Actinomycetota > Actinomycetes > Kitasatosporales > Streptomycetaceae > Streptomyces > Streptomyces sp. CA-181903. The sequence continues at coordinate 3,856,400 of NZ_JBNJLY010000001.1, read as the reverse complement.
GTGAAGTCCAGGTCGTTGCCGAGACGGCCGAGCAGCGCGTCCCGTACCGAGCCGCCGACCAGGGCGAGGGTGAACCCGGCGGCGCGGAAGCGCTGGGCGAGGTCGTCGGCCACGGGGGACACCCGCAGGAGCTCGCTCACGGCGCGGCGCTGCACCTGGCTCAGTTCGTTCGTCGGCACGGAGTGGCTGTTGTTGGCGTTCGGCACAACAGGAAAGGGTACGTGGCCGGACGCCTATAGCCGTCCTCTATCGGCGGAGCTGTGTGAGGACCGTCATAAACCGCCACAGCCTGGGCATCGGCCCGCTCCGGTGATCTTGCGCTACGGTCCGCAGCACTTCGGCACAGCGCGCCTCGTTACCATTCGTGGACGCACATCCGACGACCACTGACGACGACGAGGGACGGGCGAGCGCGTGGCCGAGGCGGCAGAGTTCCAGGAGACGTTCCGGGGGACGACGCCTCCTGCCGCTTTCCACCGGATCCGGGCGGTCCTGCCCCTGCTCGCCGTACTGCTGGTGCTCCTGGGCGCCACCGAGCTCTCCACCGCGCCCACGGCCCGCGCCGACGGCACGGGCTCCCGTACGGTCGCGGTCTCCATCGACTCCCTGACCCCCGTCGCCCCCACCCAGAGCGACAAGATCACGGTCTCGGGGACGGTCACCAACAAGGGACGGTCCACGGTCAGCGCCGGACACGTCGGGCTGCGGGTCGGAGGGCTGCTCTCGACGCGCAGCGAGATCGACGACATCGGCGACCGGACCCCCTTCTCCGCGGGCACCGACGGCCCCGAGCTGAGCGGCCACACACAGAAGATCGGAAAGCTCCAGCCGGGCATCTCCCGTGAGTTCACGTTGACCGTCCCCGCGAAGGACCTCAATCTGGACCGGGACGGTGTCTACGCGCTGGGCGTCTCGTTCTCCGGGCAGACCAGCGACCAGCAGTACGACCGGGTGCTCGGCATCCGTCGCACCCTGCTTCCGTGGCAGCCGTCCGGCGCCGACGGCAAGAAGACCAAGGTCACCTTCCTCTGGCCGTTGATCTCCGGCACCCACCTCACGGCCCGCACCGAGTCGGACCAGCAGCAGACGCCGATCTTCCCCAACGACGACCTCGCCGCGGAGCTGGCCCCGGGCGGCCGACTCCAACAGCTGGTGGCCCTGGGCCAGGACCTGCACGTCACCTGGGTGATCGACCCCGATCTGCTGGCCACCGTCGAGGCGATGACCAAGAGCTACCAGGTCGCCGGGCCCGGCGGGAAGGACACCCCCGGCCGGGGCCAGGCGGTCGCCAAGCAGTGGCTCAGCCAGCTGCAGACGGCGGTGAACGGCAAGGAGGTCGTCGCCCTGCCCTTCGGCGACCCGGACATCGCCTCGCTGGCGCACCGCGGCGGCGGCCTCAGCCACCTCCAGTCCGCCACCGAGCTCGCGGCCATGACCGTGGACACCATCCTCCAGACGAAGCCGCGCACGGACTTCGCCTGGCCGGTCGACGGTGCCATCGACCGCTCCGTCGTCGACGTCGGCACCTCGGCCGGCGCCCACAACATCATCACCCGCAGCGACAGCCTCCGGGAGCCCGACGGCTCTCCCTACGCCCCCACGGCGGCCCGCCAGATCGGCGGGGGGAACACGGCCATCGTCGCCGACGCGCGCCTCTCCACGGCCTTCGAAGGCGATATGACCCATGCGGGCGACGCATCGCTCGCGGTGCAGCGGTTCCTCGCACAGAGCCTGATGATCAACAAGCAGGCGCCGGAGAACGAGCGCAGCATCGTCGTCGCCCCACAGCGCATGCCGACCACCAGCCAGGCCCAGGCGATGGCGACGGCGCTGAACGGGCTGTCCGCCGGACGCTGGACCCAGCCACTCGACCGCCTGAGCGACGCGGCCAAGGCCAAACCGGACCCCGCCGCCGGCCGCCGGGTGCCCGGCCCCGGCTCGTACCCGGACGCCCTCCGCGCCCAGGAACTGCCCACCGAGGCGTTCACGGAGATCCAGAAGACCCAGCGGGAGCTGTCCTCCTTCAAGACGATCCTGACCTCCCCGGACCGGGTCGTCATCCCCTTCGGCAGCGCGATCATCCGCGAGATGTCCACTTCCTGGCGCGGTGACCCGGCGGGCGCGTCCGACTTCCGCGCGGCCGTGCAGTCGTACCTCGCCACCCTGCAGGGCCAGGTCAAGCTGGTGGAGAAGTCCGACGCGACCCTTTCCGGCCGCAGTGCGACGATCCCGGTAACCGTGAAGAACGGCCTGCTCCAGGGCATCGACCACCTGTATCTGCAGCTGGAATCCACGCAGCCGAACCGTCTCAAGGTCACGGACAAGCAGCCCGTGAAGATCGACGGCGGTCACAGCCAGTCGGTGAAGTTCGAGACCAGGGCCTACGCCAACGGTCCGGTCACGGTGAAGGCGCAGCTCTACACCGCCGACGGCCAGCAGGTCGGTGAGGCGATGCGCTTCACTGTGCATGTCACGTCCATCACCCCTATGGTTCTGCTGGTCATCGCCGGTGGTGTCCTCCTCCTGGTTCTCGCGGGGCTCCGCATCTACCTGAAGCGCAAGCGGTCGGGCAGCCACGACGGCGCGGGGGACGGCCCGGAGACCGGTGGCGAGGGCCCCTCGGACGGCGGTGACAGCGGTGGCGGCGAGCCCGAGCGGCCGGGGGACCCGGCGGCGGACACCGGTACAGGGAGCGGTGAGCCCTCCCGGCCGGGTGAGAAAGTGGAACGTTGACGTGTCGTGGGGCCGGTCGGCCGCGGACGGATGAGGTGGGCTAGGGATGAACGCGCCGTACGACGGTGACCGCGGCCGGGGCGCGGGAGGTGACCGACGGGACCAGTACCCGCCGGCGCCGCCCGGTGCCCAGGAGCCGCCGCAGCCGGGCCCGTACGCCCCGGACCCATACCTGGGGGACCCTTACCCCGCCGAGCCGTACCCCGGCAAGGCTCCGGCCGACGAGGGCGAGCCGCGGCAGGGCGGTTCCCACCAGGGCGGACAGCCCTTCCAAGGACAGCAGCAGTACGGGCAGCCCCAGGGCGGGTCACAGGCCCCCCGCCGCCCGCCCCCTCGTACCCGCAGCAGCAGGCGTGGCCGCCCGCTCCCCAGGCTCAGACTCCGCCTGCGGCCGGTGACGAGGACGCGACCCAGCTCATCGGCAGCGTGAGCGGTTTCCCCGACCGGACGACGCCCACGCCACCCCAGCGCGACGCCTTCGCCCACCTCTACCGGGACCAGCAGCAGCCCTACGAGCCGCAGCGGCCGCAGGGCCGGCAGGCCCCGCCGCCCGGGCAGCACCCGGTGCCGTCCTCGATGGAACACACCCAGCCGATGGTGCCCGCAGTGGAGCCTCCGGCGGCCGAGCCCCTGGTGGAGCCGGAACCGGCTCCCGCGGCACCGGCGGCGAAGGGCGGCAAGGCAGCGGGCCTGCTGAAGTCGAGCGCCCTGATGGCGGCGGGCACGATGGCGTCCCGGCTGCTGGGTTTTGTGAAGCAGGCGCTGATTGTCGCCGCCTTGGGTGCCGGCGTGCTGGGCGACACCTACACGGTAGCGAACCAGCTCCCGGCAATGATCTTCTTCCTGACCATCGGCGGTGGCCTCAACTCGGTCTTCATCCCGCAGCTCGTGCGCTCCATGAAGGAGGACGCCGACGGTGGAGACGCCTATGCGAACCGGCTGCTGACGCTGGTCGCGGTGATCCTCGGCGGGCTCACGCTGATCACCGTGCTGGGGGCGCAGTACCTCGTCCCCTTGATGTCCAACGACTTCGCCAACAAGCCCGACGCCAACTCGGTGACGGTCACCTTCGTCCGCTACTGCATGCCCACCATCTTCTTCATGGGTGTGCACGTGGTGATGGGGCAAATCCTCAACGCCCGCGGTCGGTTCGGCGCGATGATGTGGACGCCCGTCCTCAACAACGTCGTCGTCATCGCCACGTTCGGGCTGTTCCTCTGGGTGTACGGCACGGCGGGCAGCTCGAATCTCAGCGAGCACACGATCCCGCCGGAAGGCGTTCGGCTCCTGGGCGTCGGTACCCTCCTCGGCTTGGTCGTCCAAGCCCTGGCCATGGTCCCTTACCTCAAGGCGGCGGGCTTCAAAATCCGTCCCCGCTTCGACTGGCGCGGCCACGGCCTCGGCAAGGCCGCGAAGCTGGCCAAGTGGACCGTACTGTTCGTGCTCGCCAACCAGGCGGGCAACCTGGTCGTCACCCAGCTCGCCACTGCTGCCGGTGCCCACAGCGGCCAGAAGGGCACCGGGATCATCGCCTACATCAACGCCCAGCTCATCTGGAACATGCCGCAGGCCATCCTCACCGTCTCGATCATGGCGGCGATGCTGCCGCGGCTGTCGCGCTCGGCCGTCGACGGTGACACCAGCGCCGTCCGGGACGACATCTCGCAGGGCCTGCGCACCTCGGCGGTGGCGATCGTGCCCATCGCCTTCGCCTTTCTGGCCCTCGGCGTTCCCATCTGCACGCTGCTCTTCGGATCCGGCGGCGTCGAAGGAGCCCGCTTCTTCGGCTACGCCCTCATGGGCTTCAGCCTCGGTCTGATCCCCTTCTCGGTGCAGTACGTCGTCCTCCGCGCCTTCTACGCCTACGAGGACACCCGCACCCCCTTCTACAACACGGTCATCGTCGCGGCGGTCAACGCCGCGGGCTCGGCGCTCAGCTACTTCATCCTGCCCGCCCGCTGGGTCGTGGTCGGTATGGGCGTCTCCTACGGTCTGGCCTACGCCGTCGGTGTGGGGGTCGCATGGCGCAGGCTGCGCAACCGGCTCGGCGGCGATCTGGACGGCACCCGCGTGGTGCGTACGTATGCCCGCCTCATCGGCGCGTGCGTCCCGGCGACGCTCATCGGCGGCGCCATCGCCTACGGCATCGGCCAGGTCCTGGGCAGCGGCGTCTTCGGCTCGCTCGCCGCCCTGATCGGCGGTGGCGTGATGCTGCTCGGCGTCTTCTACATCGCCGCCAAACGCATGCGCGTGGAAGAGGTCAACGCCATGGTCGGCATGGTCCGCGGGCGCCTGGGGCGCTGACCGGAGCACAACCATCACCCGTCGTCGCGTGTCGTGCAGGGCGACGGAGTGTGGGCACAATTGTCTTGGCTGCGGACAGGGTGCAACGGACGGGGAGGCAGGAGCGACGGTGGCGGAACGGAGCACGGCTGCCGTCGACGTGGCAGACAGCAGCGACGCGCAGGACGAACCGTCGCTGTCCGCCAAGGCGGACAAGGCCACGGCCGACGGGACGGAGACCGGGAACACCGGGGAGCGCGGCACCGGTGCGCCCCCGGACACCGAGCGCACGACAAGCGGAAAGGCCCAGCGCGGCGACCGCGCGCCCGAACTGCACAGCGGTCACAAGCTCGCCGGACGGTACCGCCTGGAGGAGTGCGTCACCCGTCTGGAGGGATTCAGCAGCTGGCGTGCTGTCGACGAGAAGCTGCGCCGGGCCGTCGGCGTCCATCTGCTGCCGGCCGAGCACCCGCGCGCCCGCACGGTGCTGGCCGCGGCCCGCTCCGCCGCGCTGCTGGGTGACCCGCGCTTCGTCCAGGTTCTCGACGCCGTCGAGGAGGACGATCTCGTCTACGTCGTCCACGAGTGGCTGCCCGACGCCTCCGAACTGACCTCCGTACTGGCCTCCGGGCCCATGGCGGCCTTCGACGCCTACCAGCTGGTCAGCCAGGTGTCGCAGGCCATGGCCGCCGCACACCGCGAGGGCCTCGCCCACCTGCGCCTGGGCCCCGGCTGCGTGCTGCGCACCGGTTCCGGGCAGTACCGCATTCGCGGGCTGGCCGTGATGGCGGCGCTTCGCGGCATCACCTCGGACACCCCCCAGCGCACCGACACCGAGGCCATCGGCGCCCTCCTGTACGCCGCCCTCACCCAGCGCTGGCCCTACGAGGGGGACGCCCACGGTCTGTCCGGCCTGCCCAAGGGCGTCGGTCTCATCCCTCCCGACCAGGTGCGGGCCGGTGTCCACCGGGGGCTCTCCCAACTGGCGATGCGCGCGCTAGTCAACGACGGCGCCACCGCGTCCCGCCAAGAGCCGCCCTGCACAACTCCGGAGGAACTCGCCAAGGCCGTCTCGGCCATGCCGCGGATCCGCCCCCCGGAGACGCCCTTCTCCGCCACACCGGCCTACCCCCGCCCCAGGCGGGCGGCGCCTACGGCCCCCAGGCCATCCACCCCACTCCCGTGCCCCCGCCGCCACTGCAGAGCCGTACCGGCACCGCCATCAAGTGGATCGTCTCCTCGCTGCTCATCGCGGCGCTGGGCCTGGGCAGCTGGCAGCTCGCGGACACCCTGCTGAAGCACACGGACTCGGACGACGATCCTCAGCAGTCACAGCTGTCGGACAACGAGAGCAAGAAGAAGATCACCAGCCATCTGCTGAAAATCCGTAACGCGCAGGAGTACGCGACGGACGGAGGCCTGCAACATCCCGGTCAGGTGCCGAACACCTACGACCAGGAGAGCGGGACGGCCTGGCGGTCGCTTTCCTTCAATGACCAGCTCGCGCCCAACTCCTACAAGGATGGCGTCGGCATCGTCTACGACCTCGGCAAGGAGGAGCAGGTCACCAAGGCGGAGATCGACATGCTCCATCGCGGGGGGACCACGATCGCGTTGTACGCGGCCGACAGCCTGACGCCCTCCAGTCCGCCGAGCAGCCTGAAGAAACTGTCCGAGGTCACGGAGAACGGCGTCAACGCACAGCTTTCTCTCAAGAAACCCGCCAAGACGCGATACGTCCTGGTGTGGATCACGGCCATGCCCAACGCCCCACAAGAAGCGTGGAGCAAGGCCGGACACAAGCAGGGCATCACCGAAGTCCGCTTCCGCGGCCGCTGACCGAGAGACCCTGGGCCCTACCCAGCCAATCCCCCACCTCTCTAAGTTGGTCCCAACAACAGATCGCGCGCGGGACAGCGCTCTCAGGGCGGGGTGAGTGCCATCGCAGAGGACGGACGGCAGCAGCGGACGCCGATGGCCGGCAGTGACAGCGAGCTGCTCGCGCTGCATGTCGCGGGGGACCCCGATGCCTTCGGCGAACTCGTCCGGCGTCATCGTGACCGGCTCTGGGCCGTGGCCCTCCGGACCCTCGGCGACCGGGAGGAAGCGGCGGACGCCGTACAGGACGCCCTCGTCTCCGCCTATCGCGCCGCCCACACTTTCCGCGGCCAGTCCGCCGTCACCACCTGGCTGCACCGCATCACCGTGAACGCCTGCCTGGACCGGGCTCGCAAGGCCGCCGCACGCCGTACGTCGCCGCTCGCCGAGACCGAGAAGTTCGAGCATCTCCTGGAACCCCACGAGTCGGCGGCCGAACCGGCCGAGCGGAGCGACCTCCACAGAGAGCTGCTGAGAGCCCTCGCGACCCTGCCGCCCGATCAGCGAGCCGTTCTCGTCCTGGTCGATATGCAGGGTTATCCCGTCGCCGAGGCGGCGGCCGTATTGAATGTTCCCGTGGGCACGGTGAAGAGCCGGTGCGCCAGAGCACGGGCGAGACTGCTGCCATTGCTCACCCATCTGCGCCCCGGCGGCAGGGGTAGCCCTCGTATCGAGGGGGAAAGGAACCGGTCGCAGGGGACGTCCGTCCCACCACCGGCTGGACGGAGTGACGTGAACCCAGTGAAGGGCGGAGGTGGGCGGGCGTGACCTCGACGACCGATACGGACGGGCACCCGGAGGTCTCCGAGATCTCCGCACTCGCCGAGGGCGTGCTCCCTCCCGCGCGCAGCGCGGACCTGCGGGAACATCTGGCGGACTGCGTGGTCTGTGACGACGTCCGGGCCTCCCTCGACGAGATCCGCGAGTTGCTGGGCACCCTGCCCGGTCCCGCCAGGATGCCGGCGGACGTCGCCGGCAGGATCGACGCGGCTCTCGCCGCCGAGGCGCTGCTCGACGCGACGGCGCCCCAGGAGGCGGCCGCGAGCGTTTCACGTGAAACAACGACGGCAGCGATGGCTGGTCCCGTTTCACGTGAAACACCGCTTGATCCCACCCTCGACATGGAGCGCCTGGTTTCACGTGAAACACCGGCCGGTGATCGACCCGCCGGGCGTCCCCAAGGCACCGCCGGTCCAGGGCGTCAGTCGCCCACCCGCAGCCGACGCTGGCGCCGCACGCTTCTGGGTACGGCCTGCGCGGCGGCCGCCATCGGCGTGAGCACCTTCCTCATCCAGGGCGCCGGCGACGACGGAAGCGACCGCGCGGCGCCACAGACGGACGCGTCCCCAGTGGCCGTGGCAGAGCTGAAGACGCGGGTCCACGACGCGCTGTCGAATCTCAAGCCGGCCGAGACACGCGGTATGCGCGCGCAGGACGGCGCCGAGACCTACCAGGGCTCTTCGGACGGTACCGCCCCCTACTGTGTGAGCCAGGGCATCGGCCGTACGGATCACGTCCTCACGGTGCGCCAGGAGCGCTTCACCGGAACGGACACCTACCTGGTGATCTACCCGCACTCCTCTGATGCCGCGCTCGTTGACGTCTATGTCGTCGCGGCGGACTGTGTCGTCACTTCCCCCGGGGCCCCCGGGAAGGTGCTGGCGCGCGAGACGGTCTCGCGTTCCTGAGCCGTCTCTCCGGCCGCTGCGATGTCCCTGGGGGAATGCTCGCCCCGTAGGATCCGTTGGGTGGGGTGAGACCCAGCAAGGACCCAGTCAGCAGTCGGCAGAGACAAGGAAGACACCCGTGAGCGACGTCCGCAACGTGATCATTATTGGCTCCGGGCCCGCGGGCTACACGGCCGCGCTCTACACCGCCCGTGCTTCGCTGAAGCCGCTGGTGTTCGAGGGCGCCGTGACCGCCGGTGGTGCGCTGATGAACACCACCGAGGTCGAGAACTTCCCCGGCTTCCGCGACGGCATCATGGGCCCGGACCTCATGGACAGCATGCGGGCCCAGGCCGAGCGCTTCGGCGCCGAGCTGATCCCGGACGATGTCACGGCCGTCGACCTCACCGAAGAGATCAAGACCGTCACCGACTCCGCCGGTACCGTCCACCGGGCCAAGGCCGTGATCGTGGCCACCGGCTCCCAGCACCGCAAGCTCGGCCTGCCGCGCGAGGACGAACTCTCCGGTCGCGGTGTGTCCTGGTGCGCCACCTGCGACGGGTTCTTCTTCAAGGACCAGGACATCGCCGTGGTCGGCGGTGGCGACACCGCGATGGAGGAGGCCACCTTCCTGTCGCGCTTCGCCAAGTCGGTCACCGTCATCCACCGTCGTGAGGCCCTGCGCGCCAGCAAGGCCATGCAGGAGCGGGCCTTCGCCGACCCGAAGATCTCCTTCGTCTGGGACAGCGAGGTCGCCGAGATCCACGGTGACGCCAAGCTCTCCGGTCTGACCCTGCGCAATGTCAAGACCGGCGAGACCTCGGAGCTGCCGGTGACCGGCCTCTTCATCGCCATCGGTCACGACCCCCGCACCGAGCTCCTCAAGGGCCAGCTGGAGCTGGACGACGAGGGCTACCTCAAGGTCGACTCGCCCTCCACCCGGACCAACCTCACGGGCGTCTTCGCCGCCGGTGACGTCGTGGACCACACCTACCGCCAGGCGATCACCGCCGCGGGCACCGGCTGTTCCGCCGCCCTGGACGCGGAGCGCTTCCTCGCCGCCCTCGGCGACGGCGAGAACGTCCGCGAGCCCGAGCAGAGCGCCTGAGCCTGACCCTTTTCCCCCACAGAGAACAACCAAGGAGACCGTAATGGCTCTCAAGGCCGTGACCGACGCGTCCTTCGATGACGACGTCCTCAAGAGCGACAAGCCCGTGCTGGTGGACTTCTGGGCCGACTGGTGCGGCCCGTGCCGTCAGATCGCTCCCTCCCTCGAGGCCATTGCCGCCGAATACGGCGACAAGATCGAGATCGTCAAGCTGAACATCGACCAGAACCCGGGTACCGCTGCCAAGTACGGCGTCATGTCGATCCCGACCCTGAACCTGTACAAGGGTGGCGAGGTCGTGCAGACCATCGTGGGCGCCAAGCCGAAGGCCGCCCTGGAGCGCGAACTGTCGGACGTTATCCACGCCAAGTAAGAATGCTCTGACGTTTCACGTGAAACAGGGTCCGTCCCCGCGAGGGAACGGACCCTGTTCCGTGAGTACCCCTGCTACAACGGCCGTAGCGCCGGCTCTTTCTGCACCGCACCCAGCAGCCGGTCGAGCGCCAGCTCCACATCCTCTTTCCAGGACAGCGCGGACCGCAGCTCAAGCCGGAGCCGAGGGTAACGCGGGTGGTGACGCACCGTCTTGAAGCCCACCGCGAGCAGGTGATCTGCCGGGAGGACACACGCGGGTTCCTTCCATCGCGCGTCACCGAACGCCTCGATCGCCTTGAAACCGCGCCTCAGCACATCCTTGGCCACCGTCTGCACCATGACCCGGCCCAGACCCTGCCCCTGGAACCGCGGTGTCAGCCAGGCGGTCATGAGCTGGACGGCGTCGGCGGCCACCGGGCTGGTGGGAAACGCCGTCGCCCGGGGCACATAGGCCGGGGGAGCATAGAGGACGAACCCCGCCGGCTCATCGTCCACATAGACGACCCGGCCGCAGGACCCCCACTCCAGAAGTACGGCGGAGATCCACGCCTCCTTCTCCAGCTCGGGCCGGCCCGCCCTCAGTGCGGCCTCGCCGCTGACGGGGTCAAGCTCCCAGAACACGCACGCCCGGCAGCGCTTGGGAAGGTCCGGCAGATTGTCCAGAGTGAGCGGTACGAGGCGACGCCCCATGGAGCCAGTTCCTCACTTCCTACCTGTGCCGCGCCGCGGGCGGCGCCCAGCGCGCTGCGCTCTCTGAGCAGGCCGCCGACGAATCCGCCGACCGCGCCCAGGCCCAGGCCCGTCGCCACCAGTCCGGTCCGGCTCACCGTTCGCATGGCCTCGTTCCTCCGTCAACTGCGTCCGCATGTCCGACGTGGTGGTGCCATACCTCAACGCATCGTATCCACCGGGCGTTTGGCCCGACAGCCGACAAAGGCAAAGGGGCGGGGCGTGTTCCACGTGAAACATCGTGTTTCCCGTGGAACACGCCCCGCCCCCGGGGTGCATCCGGCCGGAACCCTACTCGTCCGCGTCCTCAGCGTGCCCGTCCGACAACTTCTGCTCCAGCACACCGCCCTCACCCGGGGCGAGTGTGCTGAGGATCCGCTCAAGGTCCTCGATCGAAGCGAACTCGACGACGATCTTGCCCTTCTTCTGCCCGAGGTCCACCTTGACCCGCGTCTCGAAGCGGTCGGAAAGGCGGGACGCCAAATCGCTGAGAGCCGGGGATACGCGGGCGCCGGCCCGTGGCCCCTTGGCCTTCGCCGACTTCTTCGTCCGGGACCCCATCAGCTGGACGATCTCTTCCACCGACCGGACCGAGAGGCCCTCCTGCACGATGCGGCGGGCGAGCTTCTCCTGCTCCTCGACGTCGTCCACGGCGAGCAGCGCCCGGCCGTGCCCGGCCGACAGCACCCCCGAAGCGAGCCGGAGCTGTACCTCGGGCGAGAGCTTCAGAAGCCGCAGCGTGTTGGAGACCTGCGAGCGCGACCGCCCGATGCGGTCCGCCAGTTCGTCATGTGTGCAGGAGAAGTCCTTGAGCAACTGGTCGTAGGCCGCGGCCTCCTCCAGCGGATTGAGCTGTGCACGGTGGAGGTTCTCCAGGAGGGCGTCCAGGAGGAGCTTCTCGTCCTCCGTAGCCCGGACGATCGCCGGGATGCTCTCCAGCCCGGCTTCACGGCACGCGCGCCAGCGGCGCTCGCCCATGATGAGCTCGTAGCGCTCGGGCGCCACCTGCCGGACGACCACCGGCTGCAGCAGGCCCACCTCACGGATGGAGGTGACCAGCTCGGCCAGGGCGTCCTCGTCGAAGACCTCCCGGGGCTGCCGGGGGTTGGGGGTGATGGAGTCCAGGGGCAGCTCGGCGAAGTGCGCCCCCGCCACCGTTTCGGCGACCTCGGGCTCCGGCTCGGGCTTCCGGACGTCCACCGGCTCCGCCACGGGCACCCCGCCCTCAAGAGGCGTCACGCCTGCCGGCGCGTGCCCCCGCTCGGCGGTCAGCAGCGGCACCGCAGTGGGAGACGTGGCGCCGGGCCCCACCGTGGGGGTGCCGATCTCCGCCCCCTTCGGCGCCGCCGGGATCAGTGCCCCGAGCCCACGGCCCAGTCCTCTACGTCGTTCACTCACTGCAGCCCCTCCGACATGCTGTGCTGGTCCTGCTGTTGCTGATGGCTCACCGACTGGTGCCCCATCGGCTGATGACCCACGGTATGGGCCCTGCTGTCGTCGTAATGCACGCCGATGCCCCGCAGCGCGATCTCGCGGGCCGCTTCCATGTACGACAACGCCCCGCTGGACCCCGGGTCATAGGTGAGCACCGTCTGCCCATAGCTGGGAGCCTCGGAGATCCGGACGGAACGCGGGATGCTGGTCCTCAGCACCTCCTTGCCGAAGTGGCTGCGCACCTCGTCGGCGACCTGGGAGGCGAGCCGGGTGCGTCCGTCATACATGGTCAGCAGGATCGTCGACACATGCAGCTCCGGGTTGAGGTGGCCGCGGACGAGCTCCACGTTCCGCAGCAGCTGTCCCAGGCCCTCGAGCGCGTAGTACTCACACTGGATCGGGATCAGCACCTCGGCACCGGCGACCAGCGCATTGACCGTCAGCAGACCCAGCGAGGGCGGGCAGTCGATGAGGATGTAGTCCAGCGGCTGCTCATACGCCTTGATGGCCCGGTCCAGCCGGCTTTCCCTGGCCACCAGGGAGACCAGTTCGATCTCGGCTCCGGCCAGGTCGATGGTGGCCGGTGCGCAGAAGAGGCCCTCCACGTCCCGGACCGGCTGCACGACGTCGGACAGCTTTCTCTGGTCCACCAGGACGTCATAGATGGACGGCACATCGGCGTGGTGGTCGATGCCGAGCGCGGTTGAGGCATTGCCCTGCGGGTCCAGGTCCACGACCAGCACACGGTTGCCGTGCAGCGCCAGGGAGGCCGCCAGATTCACGGTGGTCGTCGTCTTGCCGACGCCACCCTTCTGGTTCGCCACCACCATGACCCGGGTCTGATCGGGTCGCGGCATCCGGGTTTCACGTGAAACGACCTCGGCGGTACCCAGAGGGCCGGGCACCGGCTCGGAGTCGGCGGGGCGGGGACCGGGGACCGGGTCGGCCATCGGCCCCGCGATATTGGCGTCGGACCGCAAGGATTCACTCTCCTCGACATCAGGCTCGCGATGGGGAGAGCCTGCCATGGTTCGCCGGGTACGAACCAGTGAGGCCCACTCTCCTGTGGATGAATCCGCCGTTCCTGTGGATACCGGGGAAGTTTCCACAGCGTCGGCCGGCCGACGGTCGCGAGCCGCGGCCGCACGGCCACGACCGATGATCCCTTGCAGCAACGAGCGATGTTTCACGTGAAACACGATGCCCGTGACCTTTGGCTACCTTGTCACGACACTCCGTGACGCATACTTTAGGCAGCTTGTATGGAGCACTCCCGGTGCCGCCGGCCGGAGTAATTCAGCGGCGGCGACGCGTCCGGCTCACCCGGGCGGCCTTGGCCCGCTTGGCCGCGAAGCGGACACCGCCGGGGCTCTCCCCGACCTCGACCCGCACCAGCGTGGACGGCGGATCCACCACGCCCTCGCCGACCTGGAGCACCGAGGTGCGCTCGACGCCCAGCTTGCTGAGCGCGGCCCGGGCACCCTTCAGCTCCTCTTCCGCGGTGTCGCCCTTGAGGGCCAGCATCTCGCCGTAGGGCCGCAGCAGGGGAACGCCCCAGCCCGCCAGCCGGTCCAGCGGGGCCACGGCCCGCGCCGTCACCACGTGCACCGGCGGAAGCTTGCCCAGGACCTCTTCGGCACGCCCGCGGACGACCGTGACATGGTCCAGGCCGAGCAGCTCGACGACCTCGGACAGGAAGGTCGTCCGCCGCAGCAGCGGCTCCAGCAGGGTGATCTGGAGGTCGGGGCGGACCAGGGCCAGCGGGATGCCCGGCAGGCCGGCGCCCGAGCCCACGTCGCACACGGAGACGTCCTCGGGGACGGCCTCGGAGAGCACCGCGCAGTTCAGCAGGTGCCGCTCCCAGAGCCGGGGGACCTCCCGCGGGCCGATCAGCCCACGCCGGACGCCCGCGTCGGCGAGCAGTTCGGCGTAGCGGACGGCGTCCTGAAAGCGGTCACCGAAAACCGCCCGTGCCTCCGGGGGCGCCGGGGGGAGCTCCGCTGCCTCTTCCACAGTGAACCGTCCTTCCGTACCACGTTGTATCGACGACTCTGCGTATCGACGAATCGGTGGGACTCCAAGCACCGGAGTCCGATGTCAGGCTGACAAGGATCGGCCCCGTCTGCGCACAGACGGGGCCGAAGCTACCGGGAAACGGGAGCAGGTCACACCGGCAGGACGACCACGCGGCGCTGGGGCTCCTCACCCTCGGACTCGCTGCGCAGCCCGGCGGCGGCCACCGCGTCGTGGACGACCTTGCGCTCGAACGGCGTCATCGGGTCGAGCTTGACCGGCTTGCCGCTCTCCTTCGCGTCCGCGACGGCCTGGGCACCCAGCTTGGCGAGCTCCTCGCGCTTCCGGGCCCGGAAGCCGGCGATGTCGAGCATCAGCCGGCTGCGGTCGCCGGTCTCCCGGTTCACCGCGAGCCGCGTGAGCTCCTGGAGCGCTTCCAGCACCTCGCCGTCGCGGCCCACCAGCTTCTGCAGATCCCGGCTGGTGGAGTCGCTGATGATCGACACGGACGCCCGGTCGGCCTCGACGTCCATGTCGATGTCACCGTCCAGGTCGGCGATGTCGAGCAGACCCTCCAGGTAGTCGGCCGCGATCTCGCCCTCCTGCTCCAGGCGGGTCAGCAGGTCGGTGCCCTCGGCGGCGTCCGCACGGGTCTCGTGCTGGGTGTCCGTCACGGTGGGACTCCTTCGTTACTTCTTGGACGACGGGTGCTTGGGCCGCTGTGGGCCGCCCTTGCGCTGCCCGGACTTGGCACCGCGGGACGAGCCCCCGCCCTGCTTGGGCTTGGCGTCCCCGGACTGCTCCTTGGCACCGTTCTCCGAGGAGGCGGCACCGTTCCCCGAAGACGCCTTGGTACGGGCCTGCGGGCGGCCGGCCGGCTGCTGCCCGGCGGCCGGGGTCGCGGTGCGCTTGGCCTTCGGCTGCCGCTTGGGCTGCTGGCGGGCGGCACGCGCGGCCTCCGCTGCCTGCTTCGCCTCAACCTCGGCCGGGTCCTCCTTGAGCTGGCCCTTGGCCCGCAGACGCTCCTGGCGCTGCTTGTAGGCGAGGCTGCCCGGGGTGGGGTTGCGGCGGATGATGAACATCTGCTGACCCATGGTCCAGACGTTCGTGGTCAGCCAGTAGACGAGGACACCGACCGGGAAGTTGATGCCGAAGACGGCGAACATGATCGGGAAGACGTACATCAGCATCTTCTGCTGCTGCATGAAGGGCGTCTTGACCGTGAGGTCGACGTTCTTCGTCATCAGCTGGCGCTGCGTGTAGAACTGCGACAGCGACATCAGGACGATCATGACCACCGTGACGACGCGGACGTCGGTGACGGTGGAGCCGAGCTTCTCGATCTTGGCCGCGCCGTCCATGAACTTCACGGACAGCGGGGCGCCGAAGATGTGGGCCTCACGGGCGCTGGCCAGCAGGTCCTGGTTGATGAACCCGACCGTCTTGCCCTGGGCGATGTGGTTGAGGACCTGGTACAGCGAGATGAAGAACGGCGACTGGGCCAGGATCGGGAGACAGCTCGAGAGCGGGTTGGTGCCCGTCTCCTTGTAGAGCTTCATCATCTCTTCGGACTGGCGCTGCCGGTCGCTCTTGTAGCGCTCCTGGATCGCCTTCATCTTCGGCTGGAGCGCCTGCATGTTCCGGGTCGCCTTGATCTGCTTCACGAAGAGCGGGATCAGGCAGATACGGATCAGGACCACCAGCGAGACGATCGACAGACCCCACGCCCAGCCGCTGTTCTTGTCGAAGATCAGACTGAAGAACGAGTGGAACTGGACGATGATCCAGGAAACTGCGTAATAAAGGGGCTTGAGGACCGTGTCCACGTATCAGGCTCCTTGGGCGTTGGGCTGAGTCTCGGGCTGTGCGGCGGCCCCGGCTACGGGGTGTCCGCCCAGTCGGCTCCTCAGCCGCTGGTGCCAGACCGGACGCTTCCGGGGAGGTACGTGGTCGACGCCACCGAGCGACCACGGGTTACAGCGCAGGATGCGCCAGGCCGTCAGCACCGTCCCCTTGATCGCGCCGTGCACCTGGATGGCCGTGTAGCCGTAGTGCGAGCACGACGGGTAGTACTTGCAGACCGGGCCGAGCAGCGGACTGATGGTCCACTGGTACAGCTTGATCAACCACAGCAGCGGGTACTTCACCGTGCACTCCCTCCCGGGTCATGGCCGGGGTTCCGGGGAACCGGGGTATCGGTACCCGGGGGATTGCAGCTTCGCGGCGCCCCTCCCAACAGCCGCTGCAATGCGGTATCGAGATCGCGGGCAAGCTGACCGTGATCGGCTTCGCCCGCGCCCGGCAGGGCTCGCACCACCACCAGGCTACCGGCGGGCAGCGCTTCGAGCCGGTCACGCACGAGGTGGCGCAGCCGGCGTTTGACACGGTTGCGGACCACCGCGCCGCCCACCGCCTTGCTCACGACGAAACCCGCACGTGCCGGGGGGACAGTTCCCCCAGGCGCGTGCGGGTCCGTTTCGGTGCGGAGGTGGACGACGAGGAGTGGGCGCCCGGCCCTGCGTCCTCGTCGAACCGCGGTCGCGAAGTCCTCGCGCCGCCTCAGCCGAGACTCGGAAGGCAGCACGTCATGGACCTTGAGTCAGGCTGCTCAGGCCGACAGGCGGGCGCGACCCTTGCCACGGCGGGACGCGAGGATCGCGCGGCCGGCACGGGTGCGCATGCGCAGGCGGAAGCCGTGGGTCTTCGCACGACGGCGGTTGTTCGGCTGGAAGGTGCGCTTGCTCACTCGGGGGCTCCAGAAATGAATCGTGTGATGGCGGGACATCGCCTGGCTGTCACCGTGCGCCCACGAGGAAGCTCGCAATACGCAAGGCACCGCTTCACGATCACACTCCAACTTGGAGAAGTGCGACCCTTGCCCATCGGAGGCAGGCGGCAGCAGCCATCGACAACTCGACCTGGTCACGGTACGCGCCGTTACGCCATCCGGTCAAACCGGCAGCGCACCAGCATTAACCGTAGCCTCCCTGGGGCCCCGGGAGCACCAGCCGTGCCCGGATGAGGCGCCACGGACGGCCCCATGGCACATTTGTACACACCCTGTGGACAACGACTTGAACGACGTGCCACGGCCTGACTACCGTGGCTGAACTCCGAATCCTTCCCGCCCGTCCCGAGAACCACACCTTCGTGGGACCGGAGGGCGCCCCCGCTGACCGAGAGAGCGTGCCCTGTGGCTGACCTGCCTGCCGATCTTGCCGCAGTGTGGCCGCGCGTGCTGGAGCAGCTCCTCGGTGAGGGAAGAGTCGAGAGCAAGGACGAGCACTGGATCAAGCGCTGTCAGCCGCTGGCCCTGGTCGCGGACACGGCGCTGCTCGCCGTTCCCAACGAGTTCGCCAAGGGCGTACTGGAGGGGCGGCTGGCCCCGGTGGTCAGCGACGCCCTCAGCCGGGAGTGCGGCCGGCCCATCCGCATCGCGATCACCGTCGACAACTCCGTCGGCGAGCCGGCCGCGCAGCAGCAGCCCGTGCACGAAGAGCGTTCGCACAACGGCCAGGGCCGTGACACGTACGAGGGGTACGACGGGCGCTCGGGCTACGACGGCCGGGACGGTTACGGCCGCGGCGCCGGCGACGACCTGCCGACGGTCCGCCCGGCCTACCCCGACTACCAGCAGTCCCGCTCCGAGCCCGGCTCCTGGCCGCGCCACACGGGCCCCGGCGGTCACGGTGGCCCCTCGGGCCGTACGCAGGACCGCGGCGACTACGGCTGGCAGCAGCCTCGGCTCGGCTTCGCGGAGAACGACCGCGACCCCTATGCCTCGCCGCAGCACACCTCGTCCGGCTACGAGCAGTCGCGGGACACCGGCGGCTACCGCCCGGCCGGCGGCGACCGCTCCTACGAGCAGCAGCGCGAGCTCCCGGACGCCCACGGCCGCGGCGGCGGGCAGGGCGACCGGCCGGTGCCCGGTGGCTCGGGCGCGCCGGGCCCGGGGAAGTCCTCCGGGTCGGGCCCGGGTGAACCGACCGCCCGGCTGAACCCCAAGTACCTCTTCGACACCTTCGTCATCGGCGCGTCCAACCGGTTCGCGCACGCGGCGGCCGTGGCGGTCGCCGAGGCGCCGGCGAAGGCGTACAACCCCCTCTTCATCTACGGGGAGTCGGGACTCGGCAAGACGCACCTGCTGCACGCGATCGGGCACTACGCGCGCAGCCTCTACCCGGGGACGCGGGTGCGGTACGTGAGCTCCGAGGAGTTCACCAACGAGTTCATCAACTCCATCCGCGACGGCAAGGCGGACGCGTTCCGCAAGCGCTACCGCGACATGGACATCCTGCTGGTCGACGACATCCAGTTCCTCGCGAGCAAGGAGTCGACACAGGAGGAGTTCTTCCACACCTTCAACACCCTGCACAACGCCAACAAGCAGATCGTGCTCTCCTCCGACCGGCCGCCCAAGCAGCTGGTGACCCTGGAGGACCGGCTGCGCAACCGGTTCGAGTGGGGTCTGATCACCGACGTCCAGCCGCCCGAGCTGGAGACCCGGATCGCGATCCTCCGGAAGAAGGCGGTCCAGGAGCAGCTCAACGCGCCGCCGGAGGTGCTGGAGTTCATCGCCTCCCGGATCTCGCGCAACATCCGTGAGCTGGAGGGCGCCCTCATCCGCGTCACGGCGTTCGCCAGCCTCAACCGGCAGCCCGTCGACCTGGGCCTCACCGAGATCGTCCTCAAGGACCTGATCCCGGGTGGCGAGGACGCCTCGCCGGAGATCACCGCGCCGGCCATCATGGCCGCGACGGCCGACTACTTCGGGCACACCGTGGAGGACCTGTGCGGCGCCTCGCGCAGCCGGGTGCTGGTGACGGCGCGCCAGATCGCCATGTACCTCTGCCGTGAGCTCACGGACCTGTCCCTGCCGAAGATCGGCGCGCAGTTCGGCGGCCGCGACCACACGACCGTGATGCACGCGGACCGCAAGATCCGCGCGCTGATGGCCGAACGGCGGTCCATCTACAACCAGGTGACCGAGCTGACCAACCGCATCAAGAACGGCTGACAGGGCCGCGCCGAGCGCGCGGGGACGCCTCCCAGGGCGCTCCGGGACGGTTCCCGGGGCGCCCTTCGCCGTTCCGGTCCGCGTCGCCTCACGGCCACCTCGTTCGAATAGGGACCCCCGTCACCCCGTTCTCCACAGAATCCACCCCCGAGGCCCGTCCACATCCTGGGGACTGGGAAGTTATCCAGATGATGTCCACAGCCGGGCCTGTTGACAGCTCATCAGGCGAGGTCAGCAGGGTGTGGAAGTGTGGGGAACCGAAGTCCACAGCCTGTGGATGACGAGTCGGCCCCCAGCGGCCGCGCCGGTTGTCCACCGGCCGCCCACAGGAAGAAGGGCGTTGTGCACAGCCTTTCCCCAGGGTTGTCCACTGTTCGGCAACGAAACGCCCGGGCTCACCGCGCCGAGTGAAAGGCGTCACACCAAGCTGCCGGGTTGGGCTGTGGGGAACCTGGGTAAAGCTGGGGACGAGCCTGGGGAGAAGTGCGCCCTGCCTGTGCACCGCCTGTGCAGAACTTTTGTTTCTCCACAGCGACCCCCTGTTTTCCACCGTGGCCGCCCACAGGGGCAGTGGACAAAAAATCCGGCCTGACCAGGGCAAAGGAAGTTTTCCACGGTTTCCACAGGCCCTACTACTACGACCACTGAGATCAAGCTGGGAACTCGTTTCGAAGTGGGCCCTGTGCACAACTCGGCCCGAGGCCGCGCCACGCCGTCCGGTCCGACTTGACCCCGAGCAGCGCCGGCTGTCAGCGGCGTACGTCAGACTGGTCTCCGGCTTCGTAGCCGTCCAAGGCCGACGGAGCCCCGACGAAGACAGCCCAGCAGGGCCAGCCAGCAACAAGCAGGAGGCGGTTCCGGTGAAGATCCGGGTGGAGCGCGATGTACTCGCGGAGGCAGTGGCCTGGGCGGCCCGCAGCCTCCCGGCCCGTCCGCCGGTGCCGGTCCTCGCGGGACTGCTGCTGAAGGCCGAGGACGGCTCGCTCAGCCTCTCCGGCTTCGACTACGAGGTCTCGGCCCGCGTCTCCGTCGAGGCCGACGTGGAAGAGGACGGCACCGTCCTCGTCTCCGGCCGGCTCCTCGCCGACATCTGCCGCGCACTTCCCAACAGGCCTGTGGAGATCTCCACCGACGGCGTCCGCGCCACCGTGGTCTGCGGCTCCTCGCGATTCACACTCCACACACTGCCTGTGGAGGAGTACCCGGCGCTGCCCCAGATGCCCACCGCCACCGGCACCGTCCCGGCCGAGGTCTTCGCGTCCGCCGCCGCCCAGGTCGCCATCGCCGCCGGCCGTGACGACACCCTTCCGGTGCTCACCGGTGTGCGCATCGAGATCGAGGGGGACACCGTCACCCTGGCCTCCACCGACCGCTACCGCTTCGCCGTCCGCGAGTTCATGTGGAAGCCGGAGACCCCCGACGTCTCCGCCGTCGCCCTGGTCCCCGCCAAGACGCTGCTGGACACCGCCAAGTCCCTCAGCGGCGGTGACTCCGTCTCGCTGGCGCTCTCCGGCTCCGGCGCGGGCGAGGGCCTGATCGGCTTCGAGGGCGCCGGCCGCCGCACCACCACCCGGCTGCTGGAAGGCGACCTGCCGAAGTACCGCACGCTCTTCCCGACCGAGTTCAACTCGGTCGCCGTGATCGAGACGGCCCCCTTCGTCGAGGCCGTCAAGCGCGTGGCCCTGGTCGCCGAGCGCAACACCCCGGTCCGGCTGAGCTTCGAGCAGGGTGTGCTGATCCTGGAGGCCGGTTCCAGCGACGACGCACAGGCTGTGGAAAGGGTCGACGCCCGGCTGGAGGGCGACGACATCTCCATCGCCTTCAACCCCGGCTTCCTGCTGGAGGGCCTCTCCGCGATCGACTCCCCGGTCGCGCAGCTCTCCTTCACCACCTCTACCAAGCCGGCGCTGCTCAGCGGCAAGCCCGCGGTCGACGCGGAGGCGGACGAGGCGTACAAGTACCTGATCATGCCGGTGCGGCTGTCGGGCTGACGCTCCGGCCCGATGCCCCGGCAGGCTGGGTGCGCGAGGGTCGTCCCTCGCGAGACCGCGGCATGCCGGTGCGGCTGTCGGGCTGACGTTCCGCCGACGGGCACCGACGTCCCCCGTACGGGTCAGCGGACGGGGGACGGAGCGCCGCATGGACGGATGACGGGCGGGTACCCGCCCCACCGTTTGAGCGCTCGGTCCCGACAGGTGTGCACGGACCCCCGGGCGTAGGCTCGGATCCGGGTAAACCGCTACGACTACGGCATAGAGGATCACTGATGGAGCTCGGTCTCGTCGGTCTCGGCAAGATGGGCGGCAACATGCGCGAGCGCATCCGCCGCGCAGGCCACACCGTCATCGGATACGACCGCAATGCGGACCTCGCGGACGTCCACAGCCTCCAGGAGCTTGTGGATTCCCTGAAGGGTCCCCGGGTCGTGTGGGTCATGGTCCCCGCGGGCGCGGCGACCCAGTCCACCATCGACGAGCTCGGCGAGCTGCTGTCGCCCGGCGACGTCGTCGTGGACGGCGGCAACTCCCGCTGGACGGACGACGAGAAGCACGCCGAGGAGCTGGCCGCCAAGGGCATCGGCTTCGTCGACTGCGGTGTCTCCGGCGGTGTCTGGGGCCTGGAGAACGGCTACGCGCTGATGTACGGCGGCGACGCCGACGACGTCGCGAAGGTGCAGCCGATCTTCGACGCGCTGAAGCCCGAGGGCGAGTTCGGTTCCGTGCACGCCGGCAAGGTCGGCGCGGGCCACTTCGCCAAGATGGTCCACAACGGCATCGAGTACGCCATGATGCAGGCGTTCGCCGAGGGCTGGGAGCTGCTGGAGGCGGTCGACTCCGTCACCGACGTGCGCGAGATCTTCCGTTCCTGGCAGGAGGGCACGGTCATCCGCTCCTGGCTGCTCGACCTCGCGGTCAAGGCCCTGGACGACGACGAGCACCTCGACAAGCTGCGCGGCTACGCGTCCGACTCGGGCGAGGGCCGCTGGACGGTCGAGGCCGCCATCGACAACGCGGTTCCGCTCCCGGCGATCACCGCGTCCCTCTTCGCCCGCTTCGCGTCCCGCCAGGACGACTCGCCGCAGATGAAGATGATCGCCGCGCTGCGCAACCAGTTCGGCGGCCACGCGGTCGAGAGCAAGTAACACCCCACGCGAATCAGGAGGCTCGGCGCGCACCCATGCACGTTTCGCATCTCTCGCTCGCCGACTTCCGCTCGTACGCCCGGGTCGAGGTCCCGCTCGACCCGGGTGTCACGGCTTTCGTGGGACCCAACGGCCAGGGCAAGACCAACCTCGTCGAGGCGGTCGGCTATCTGGCGACCCTCGGCAGCCACCGGGTCTCCTCCGACGCCCCGCTGGTCCGCCTCGGCGCGGACCGGGCGTTCATCCGCGCCGCCGTCGTCCAGGGCGAGCGGCAGCAGCTGATCGAGCTGGAGCTCAACCCGGGCAAGGCCAACCGCGCCAGGATCAACCGCTCGTCCCAGGTCCGGCCCCGGGACGTGCTCGGCATCGTGCGCACGGTGCTGTTCGCCCCCGAGGACCTGGCCCTGGTCAAGGGCGACCCCGGGGAGCGCCGCCGGTTCCTCGACGAGCTGGTCACCGCCCGGTCCCCGCGGATGGCGGGCGTGCGCTCGGACTACGAGCGCGTGCTCAAGCAGCGCAACAGCCTGCTGAAGTCCGCCGTGCTGGCCCGCCGGCACGCCGGCCGGTCGATGGACGTCTCCACCCTGGAGATCTGGGACCAGCACCTGGCCCGCGCCGGTGCCGAACTGCTGGCGCACCGTCTGGACCTGATCGCCGCGCTGCTGCCGCTGGCCGACGCCGCGTACGAGCGGCTGGCGCCCGGCGGCGGCCCGGTCGCCTTCGACTACCGCGGGCCGGTCGGCGTCGGCGGCCCGGACGGCGCGCGCTCCCGCGAGGAGCTGTACGAGGTGCTGCTGACCGCGCTGGGCGAGGCGCGCAAGCAGGAGATGGAGCGGGGGGTGACGCTCGTCGGCCCGCACCGCGACGACCTCGTGCTGCGGCTGGGGCAGCTGCCCGCCAAGGGGTACGCGAGCCACGGCGAGTCCTGGTCGTACGCGCTGGCGCTGCGGCTCGCCTCGTACGAGCTGCTCAAGGCGGAGGGCAACGAGCCGGTGCTCGTCCTCGACGACGTCTTCGCCGAGCTGGACGCCCGCCGCCGGGAGCGGCTGGCGGAGCTGGTCGCCGGCGGCGAGCAGGTGCTGGTGACGGCCGCGGTGGACGACGACGTCCCGGACGTCCTGACGGGCGCGCGGTACGCGGTCTCCGAGGGGACGGTCGAGCGGGTATGACCGAGCACTCGCAGGCGCGGCAGTCCCCGGCGCGCCGGGTCCCGGAGCCGTCCGGCGTGGACCTGGCGCGGGTCGCGCTGCGCGCGGCCAAGGAGCAGGCGCGGGCGCGGGGCGCGGCCGTGCAGCAGAAGAAGCAGGCGCGCCGCGGCGGCCTGCGCTCCGGCGCGCGCGCCGACGGACGCGACCCGCTGCCGCTCGGCGCGGCCATCAACCGTCTGATCACCGAGCGCGGCTGGGAGACGCCCGCCGCGGTCGGCGGGGTGACGGGCCGCTGGCCGCAGATCGTCGGCGAGAACGTGGCGCTGCACTGCGAGCCGCAGGGTTACGACGAGGACGCCCGGGTGCTGACCGTGCGGTGTGACTCGACGACGTGGGCGACCCAGCTCCGGCTGCTGGCCCCGACGCTGGTGGCCCGGCTCAACGACGACCTGGGCCAGGGCACCGTCCGGCTGATCAAGGTGCTGGGTCCGGGTGGGCCGTCGCGCCGGTACGGAGCGCTGCGCGCGCCGGGGAGCACGGGACCGGGCGACACCTACGGGTGAGCCGCGTCCCTCCCGCACCCCGTCGGTCCCCTACGCGGAAGAGCCCTGGGGAAGACGGGGCGGAGGTGTCCTCCGGGCGTGGTAGCGGGCGGTTGACAACCCAAAGCGCTGAGTGCCGCTGTGAGCCTCTTGGAGCCCCGGGGCGCATATAGGGAGTCGGCTGATGCCGGTTCAGGGCGGCACATGCGGACTCAGGCGCCGCCAAACCCCCATTCATGTCGGCGCTACCGGTAGACTGGTGGTAATCCCGCGCGTTTCGCGGAAACAAGTCGAACGACGCAGTCGCTCCCGCCTGCCCTCCCGGTCCCCGGACCGACGACGGCGCCCCGCCGCACAGGCAGGAGAAGGTCTGTGCTGTGCCAGAAAGGGCGCTTCGTGGCCGATTCCGGCAACCCCAACGAGAACACCACCCCTTCCCCCGAGGAAGGCGCCACTCCTGTGCCGGAGGACGCCTCGTCCGGCACCCCGGGCGGAGGTGCGTCGTACGACGCCAGCGCGATCACCGTGCTGGAGGGTCTGGACGCGGTCCGCAAGCGGCCGGGCATGTACATCGGCTCCACCGGTGAGCGCGGTCTGCACCACCTGGTGCAGGAGGTCGTCGACAACTCGGTCGACGAGGCCCTGGCCGGCCACGCCGACACCATCGACGTGACGATCCTGCCGGACGGCGGCGTCCGCGTGGTCGACAACGGCCGAGGCATCCCGGTCGGCATCGTCCCCTCCGAGGGCAAGCCGGCCGTGGAGGTCGTGCTGACCGTCCTGCACGCGGGCGGCAAGTTCGGCGGCGGCGGCTACGCGGTCTCCGGCGGTCTGCACGGCGTCGGCGTCTCCGTCGTCAACGCGCTGTCGACGCGCGTCGCCGTCGAGGTCAAGACGGACGGCTTCCGCTGGACCCAGGACTACAAGCTCGGCGTCCCCACCGCCCCGCTGCAGAAGAACGAGGCGACGGACGAGACCGGCACCTCCGTCACCTTCTGGGCCGACGGCGACATCTTCGAGACCACCGACTACTCCTTCGAGACGCTCTCGCGGCGTTTCCAGGAGATGGCGTTCCTCAACAAGGGCCTGACCATCGCCCTGACCGACGAACGCCCGGACCACGTGGACGAGGAGGGCAAGCCGCTCTCCGTCCGCTACCACTACGAGGGCGGCATCTCGGACTTCGTCCGCTACCTCAACTCGCGCAAGGGCGAACTGATCCACCCCACGGTGATCGCCCTGGAGGCCGAGGACAAGGAGCGGATGCTCTCGGTCGAGATCGCGATGCAGTGGAACAGCCAGTACACCGAGGGCGTCTACAGCTTCGCCAACATCATCCACACCCATGAGGGCGGCACGCACGAGGAGGGCTTCCGGGCGGCGCTGACCTCGCTGATCAACAAGTACGCGCGCGACAAGAAGCTGCTCCGCGAGAAGGACGACAACCTCACGGGCGACGACATCCGCGAGGGTCTGACCGCGATCATCTCGGTCAAGCTGAGCGAGCCGCAGTTCGAGGGCCAGACCAAGACCAAGCTGGGCAACACGGAGGCGAAGACCTTCGTCCAGAAGGCGGTCTACGAGCACCTCACCGACTGGCTGGACCGCAACCCGATCGAGGCCGCGGACATCATCCGCAAGTCGATCCAGGCCGCCACGGCCCGCGTCGCCGCCCGCAAGGCGCGCGACCTGACCCGCCGCAAGGGCCTGCTGGAGACCGCCTCGCTGCCCGGCAAGCTGTCGGACTGCCAGTCGAACGACCCGGCCAAGTGCGAGATCTTCATCGTCGAGGGTGACTCCGCCGGCGGCTCGGCCAAGTCCGGCCGGAACCCCGAGTACCAGGCGATCCTCCCGATCCGCGGCAAGATCCTCAACGTCGAGAAGGCCCGGATCGACAAGATCCTCCAGAACCAGGAGATCCAGGCGCTGATCTCCGCGTTCGGCACCGGCGTGCACGAGGACTTCGACATCGACAAGCTCCGCTATCACAAGATCATCTTGATGGCGGACGCCGACGTCGACGGTCAGCACATCAACACCCTGCTGCTGACCTTCCTCTTCCGCTTCATGCGCCCGCTGGTCGAGGCCGGCCACGTCTACCTGTCGCGCCCCCCGCTGTACAAGATCAAGTGGGGCCGGGACGACTTCGAGTACGCGTACTCGGACCGCGAGCGCGACGCGCTGATCCAGCTCGGCCGCGAGAACGGCAAGCGCATCAGGGACGACTCGGTCCAGCGCTTCAAGGGTCTCGGCGAGATGAACGCCGAGGAGCTGCGCATCACCACGATGGACATCGACCACCGGGTGCTCGGCCAGGTCACCCTGGACGACGCGGCGCAGGCGGACGACCTGTTCTCGGTGCTCATGGGCGAGGACGTCGAGGCACGGCGCTCGTTCATCCAGCGCAACGCCAAGGACGTCCGCTTCCTCGACATCTGAGTCGGCCTGAACGAACAGCCGCGGCTCGAAAGGATTTTGAACACCAATGGCCGACGAGAACATGCCTGAAACGCCCGTGACGCCGGACGGCACCACGCCGGAGGGCCAGCCCGCCACCATCGAGGGCGTCGGGATGCGCGTCGAGCCCGTCGGGCTCGAGACGGAGATGCAGCGCTCCTACCTCGACTACGCGATGAGCGTCATCGTCTCGCGTGCGCTGCCCGACGTGCGGGACGGCCTCAAGCCGGTGCACCGGCGCGTGCTCTACGCGATGTACGACGGCGGGTACCGTCCCGAGAAGGGCTTCTACAAGTGTGCCCGCGTCGTCGGCGACGTCATGGGTACGTACCACCCGCACGGTGACGCCTCCATCTACGACGCCCTGGTGCGCCTCGCGCAGCACTGGTCGATGCGGATGCCGCTGGTCGACTCCAACGGCAACTTCGGCTCGCCGGGCAACGACCCGGCGGCGGCCATGCGGTACACCGAGTGCAAGATGGCGCCGCTGTCCATGGAGATGGTCCGGGACATCGACGAGGAGACCGTCGACTTCCAGGACAACTACGACGGCCGGAACCAGGAGCCGACGGTGCTGCCGTCGCGCTTCCCCAACCTGCTGGTGAACGGTTCCGCCGGCATCGCGGTCGGCATGGCGACCAACATCCCGCCGCACAACCTGCGCGAGGTCGCCGAGGGCGCCCAGTGGTATCTGGCCAACCCGGAGGCCACTCCCGAGGAGCTGCTCGACGCGCTCATCGACCGGATCAAGGGCCCCGACTTCCCGACCGGCGCCCTCGTGGTGGGCCGCAAGGGCATCGAGGAGGCGTACCGCACCGGCCGCGGCTCGATCACCATGCGCGCGGTGGTCGAGGTCGAGGAGATCCACAACCGCCAGTGCCTGGTGGTCACCGAGCTGCCCTACCAGGTCAACCCGGACAACCTCGCGCAGAAGATCGCCGACCTGGTGAAGGACGGCAAGATCGGCGGCATCGCCGACGTCCGCGACGAGACCTCGTCCCGGACCGGCCAGCGCCTGGTGATCGTCCTCAAGCGGGACGCGGTCGCCAAGGTCGTCCTCAACAACCTCTACAAGCACACCGACCTCCAGACCAACTTCGGCGCGAACATGCTCGCCCTGGTCGACGGTGTGCCGCGGACCCTCTCGCTGGACGCGTTCATCCGCAACTGGGTCACCCACCAGATCGAGGTCATCGTCCGGCGCACCCGCTTCCGGCTGCGCAAGGCCGAGGAGCGCGCCCACATCCTGCGCGGTCTGCTCAAGGCGCTGGACGCCATCGATGAGGTCATCGCGCTGATCCGGCGCAGCGACACCGTCGACGTCGCCCGCGAGGGCCTGATGGGCCTGCTGTCGATCGACGAGATCCAGGCCAACGCGATCCTGGAGATGCAGCTCCGCCGGCTGGCGGCCCTGGAGCGGCAGAAGATCGTCGCGGAGCACGACGAACTCCAGGCGAAGATCAACCAGTACAACGCGATCCTGGCCTCCCCGGAGCGCCAGCGCGGCATCATCAGCGAGGAACTGACGGCGATCGTCGAGAAGTTCGGCGACGACCGGCGCTCCAAGCTGGTGCCCTTCGAAGGCGACATGTCCATCGAGGACCTGATCGCCGAGGAGGACATCGTCGTCACCATCACCAACGGTGGCTACGTCAAGCGCACCAAGACCGAGGACTACCGCTCGCAGAAGCGCGGCGGCAAGGGCGTGCGGGGCACCAAGCTGAAGCAGGACGACATCGTCGACCACTTCTTCGTCTCCACCACCCACCACTGGCTGCTCTTCTTCACCAACAAGGGCCGGGTCTACCGGGCCAAGGCGTACGAGCTGCCGGACGCCGGCCGGGACGCGCGCGGCCAGCACGTGGCCAACCTGCTCGCCTTCCAGCCGGACGAGCAGATCGCCCAGATCCTCGCCATCCGCGACTACGAGGCGGCGCCCTACCTGGTGCTCGCCACCAAGTCCGGCCTGGTGAAGAAGACGTCCCTCAAGGACTACGACTCCCCGCGCTCCGGCGGCGTCATCGCCATCAACCTCCGGGCGATGGACGACGGCCGGGAGGACGAGCTGATCGGCGCCGAGCTGGTGTCGGCCGACGACGACCTGCTGCTGATCAGCAAGAAGGCGCAGTCCATCCGGTTCACCGCGACGGACGACTCGCTCCGCCCGATGGGCCGGGCGACCTCCGGCGTCAAGGGCATGAGCTTCCGCGAGGGTGACGAGCTGCTGTCGATGAACGTCGTCCGTCCGGGCACGTTCGTCTTCACCGCCACCGACGGCGGCTACGCCAAGCGCACCAACGTCGACGAGTACCGCGTCCAGGGCCGGGGCGGCCTCGGAATCAAGGCCGCGAAGATCGTCGAGGACCGGGGATCGCTGGTCGGCGCCCTGGTCGTCGAGGAGACGGACGAGATCCTCGCGATCACCCTCAGCGGTGGTGTCATCCGGACCCGGGTCAAC
Source organism: Streptomyces sp. CA-181903 (assembly GCF_050937075.1). Taxonomy (NCBI): domain Bacteria; kingdom Bacillati; phylum Actinomycetota; class Actinomycetes; order Kitasatosporales; family Streptomycetaceae; genus Streptomyces; species Streptomyces sp. CA-181903. The sequence continues at coordinate 3,827,416 of NZ_JBNJLY010000001.1, read as the reverse complement.
GAAGTGCGGGAAACCGGGCGTGACACCATGGGCGTCCAACTGATCAATTTGGGCAAGCGCGACGCCGTCGTGGGCATCGCGAGGAACGCCGAGGCCGGCCGAGAGGCCGAGGAGGTCGACGAGGACACGTCGGCCGAGGCCGGGGGCGGGGGGCCCGAGGTGGCCGGAGGCACGGAGCCTGCGGTCGAGGACACCGAGGAGTAAGTCGTGAGTCGAGCCACGGGCACCGCGGCAAGCGGTGCGGACGCCAAGCGACGCGGTGCCGGTGCTTCGTCGAGCACCGCGGTCGGCAAGGAAGGTGCCCGTGGCGCCGACGCGGACGGGGCAGACTCCCCGGGTGGGAGCGACACCACCGCCGCCGACAGGGGGGACTCCATGACGGAGACCAAGGGCCCGAAGCCGTACCACCCGCCGAAGGCCTACGAGCCGCCGGCCGAGCGCACCGCGTCCAAGGCCGGCAAGGGCGCCGGGGGCGCCGCCAAGGGGGCACCAAGAGCATGAGCAAGCCCGCGGGGACCGCCACGGCCCCGTCCGCGTCCCGGCAGGTGCCCGCCCAGGCGGCGCCGGCCGCCGCGGCGCCCCGCACCCGCTCCGCACGGCTGCGGGTGGCCAAGGCCGACCCGTGGTCGGTGATGAAGGTCAGCTTCCTGCTGTCGCTCGCCCTGGCCGTCTGCACGATCGTGGCGGTCACGGTGCTGTGGCTCGTCCTGGACGCCATGGGGGTCTTCTCCGCCGTCGGCGGCACCATCAGCGACGCCACCTCCGGGGAGGGCGGCGGGTTCGACCTCCAGTCGTTCCTGTCGCTGCCGCGGGTCCTGATGTTCACCGTCGTGATCGCGGTCATCGAGGTGGTCCTGGCGACCGCCCTGGCGACCCTCATCGCCTTCGTCTACAACCTCTCGGCGTCCTTCGTGGGCGGTGTCGAGCTCACTCTCGCCGAGGACGAGTAGCCCTCGCGGAAAGCCCGCCGGGGAGGGTCAGCCGGGCGATTTTGGGACTGGGCCCCAAGTGCGCTAATCTTTCGGTGCAGCGCGGGGCTATAGCTCAGACGGTTAGAGCGCTTCCCTGATAAGGAAGAGGCCACAGGTTCAAGTCCTGTTAGCCCCACCGGCCCGATCGGCCCGGACGGAGAGAAATCTCCGGCCGGGCCGATCGGCTTTTCCGGGGCGTTCTGTTTTCCGGACAAGTGCGTACGGGTCGGCCGGGGCGGGCGGGCGGCGCCGGGAACGGTCCCACAAAGGTCCGATACAGGTCACCGATCGGTATCGGCCGGTGTGTATCATCGGCCACCAGAGTCCCCTTACGTCAAGGAAAGACGAGGTCGCGCGGTGAAGAAGCTGCTCCTGGTCGCACTGGCCGCCATCGGCGGGCTCCTCGTGTACCGCCAGATCCAGGCGGATCGCGCCGAGCAGGATCTGTGGACGGAGGCGACCGACTCCGTGCCCGCAGGTTCGGGTGTGTGAGACGACGAGTTCTACGCGGAGCCCCGGCCGGTACGACGGCCGGGGCTTCGTTGTTTCCCGGCCGCTTCGGATTCGCCATTGCGAATAAAGTGATTGCAGTTGTGAAGCGCCCGGGTGGGGTCAGGCGCTGACGAGGGCCCACACCCCCACCACGAGGCACAGCAGTGCCAGCACCAGCACGGTGACGGCCGTGGAGCGTGACGGTGGCGCCGGTCGCCGGGAGCGCGGCCGGTGGCGTACGGCGCCGCCGGGGGCCGCAGCCAAGGGGAGTACGACGGGCTGCGGGGGCGTGGGCGGCATCGGGGGCGGCGCGGGCCGCGGCGGGGCTCCCAAGGGGCCGTGTGGGGGCGCCGGCACGGGGCCTTCGGGACGCCCTTGGCCGCGGGGGCTTTCGGGGCCCTCGGGGCCGAAGCCCGGCGGCAGCGGACCGATCTGGTCGAACACCTCCACCGGCTCCTCCCCGGCGGCCGGCGGGGGCAGCAGCGGTACGGCCGCGGCCAGGGCCGTACGGGCCTCCGCGGCGCTCCGGAAGCGCAGCACAGGGTCGGGGGCCAGCAGCCGGGCCAGGACGTCCCACAGCGCCGCCGGGACCTCGTCCGGGGCTGGCGGCCGGCCCTCCGCGAGGAACCGGCCGACGAGGGCGTCGGCGTCCGGTTTCCGTCCGGTCAGCAGATACAGCGCGACCAGTCCGACGGCGAACAGATCGGCGGGGAAGTCCGGCTCCTCGCCCGCCATTTGCTCGGGCGCGAAGTAACCCGGCGTCCCCATCACATAGTTGGTCTCGGTGAGCCGCGGTTCGCCCTTCCGCATCGCACAGCCGAAATCGGAGAGGCGTAAATGCGGGGGCCCGGTCCCGGTCGCCTCCAAAAGCAGATTCGCGGGTTTGATGTCCCGGTGCACCACGCCTTCCGCGTGCACCGCGGTGAGTGCGTCCAGCAACTGGTCCAGCAGCGCGCAGCAGAATCGCGCGGGCAACGGCCCGTAGTCGCCGATGAGATGGGCGACCGAGCCACCGTGCACCACGTCCATGGTGAACAGCACCCGGTCGTCGTCGGCGCCCCAGCTGATCGGGGCCAGCACATGGGGATGGTCGATGCGCAGCGCCTGCTCCCGGACGAAGCGCAGCAGCAGGGTGTGGGCGTGGCTCTGCTTGAGCACCTTCGCCGCCGCGTACCGCCACCGTACCCGGTCCCAGACCCGCCAGACCTCCCCACCCCACCGCGCCCGATGGGGTCCACCAGCTCGTACCGCCCGGCGAGGACCTCCCCCATCGCGGCGGGTCAGCTCTGGTGGGCCTCGTAGTGGGCGACCGCCTCGGCGGTCCGGCCGGCGCCGTAGACGCGCAGGAACTCGGCCAGTTCGGGGTGGGTCGGGGCGAGCGTGCCGGCCGCGTCGATGATGTCGCCGGCGGCGGCCACCGAGCGCAGCAGCGACTGGATCTCGCGCACCACCCGCTTGACGGTCGGCGCGCCGCTGCTGGCCGTGGTCTGCGTGGAGTTGAGGACCGAGCCCCCGGAGCTCCGCTTGACCTCCTCCATCCGCTCCGCGGCCTCGGCGGCGCTCACACTGCCGTCGGCCACCTGGTGGGAGAGCTCCTGGAGGGCCTGGACGCGCTGTACCACCGCCGGGTTGCCGATCTTCGCCCGCTGACCGCTCATCAACTGCGAGAGCATGGGCGCCGAAAGACCCAGCACGGAGGCCAGACGCGCCTGGTTGAGACCGAGATCGTCGATCAGCCGACGGAAGAGCGCCCCCAGCGGCTCCCCGTACCAGCTCCGCTGCAGCTCTCGTGCGCGGGCGGTGGCTTCCTGCTGTGCTGCGTCCATCTCGCTCTCCCCTTCGCTTCGCTGCCGCGAATCTTGCGGTGCATCCTACGGAGAGTGGCGGGACGCGGCGATACCTGGTCGGCCCAGCCGTCGGCACCGGGTACCCTGGTGCTCCGAGGGGCCTTAGCTCAGTTGGTAGAGCGCTGTCTTTGCATGGCAGATGTCAGGGGTTCGACTCCCCTAGGCTCCACAAGATCAGGCCCCTCTGACCTGCGGAAACGCGGTTAGAGGGGTCTTTTTGTCCCGATTTTTTCCGCTCCGCCGTGTCGACACAACCGGTGGTGTACAGCGCTGGGGGAGCCGGGGCGTGGGCTCCTCGTATCCGCCGCCAGGGGCCAAGGCGCCGGCTGTCTCGCTGCTTCCTGCCTCTGGGCAGGGGGCCGTCGTCATCGCGGCGGCCGTCGAGCATGGGCCGTACGGCCGGCGACGAGCGGTTCAAGGGCCTGCCTCGGAGCAGGCACAGGGCCGGACGCGCGGGGTTTTCGGCGAGATGCTCGCCGGGAGGAACGCTGAACCGCTGCAAGCCGACGGATGAGGGTTTCGGCCCCCGGGACAGAGAGGGCCGATCCGAGCTGCGGGGAGAGGGCGCACAGGCGGTCGCAGGCCGATCTCGCGTAGTCGAAAATAGGTGCGCATTACAGGCAAGACCTTCACGCTGCGACCAGGCAGCGTGCCACGATCAACCGCATGATCTCGTTCGTGCCTTCGATGATTTGATGCGCCCTGAGGTCACGGGCGATCTTCTCGATGCCGTACTCGGTCAGGTAGCCGTAGCCGCCGTGCAATTGGATCGCCCCGTCGGCGGCCGCGAAGCCCGCGTCGGTTGCCATCCGCTTGGACATGGCGCACAGAGTGACCGCGTTCCCGTCGCCGGCATCCAGCGCCGCTGCGGCGCGCCACAGAAGGGCGCGGGCGGCTTCAAGCTCAGTGGCCAGATCGGCCAGCCGGAACTGCAGGGCTTGCGACTCGATCAAGGGCTTGCCGAAGGCTTCCCTTTCGCGCAGGTAGGCGATGGTGCGCTCCAGCGCGGCCGCACCACCGCCGAGAGAGCAGGCCCCGATGTTCAGCCGCCCGCTGTTCAGACCCGCCATGGCGATGCGGAAGCCGCTTCCCTCGCCGCCGAGCAGGTTGGCGGCCGGTACCCGCACGTCGTTCAGCACGACCTGGCGGGTGGGCTGGGCATGCCAACCCATCTTGCGCTCATTGGGCCCGAACGACAGGCCCGGTGTGCCGTCCTCGACCAGCAGCGCGGAGATGCCGCTCGGGCCGGGGCCGCCGGTGCGTGCCATGACGAGATAGATATCCGAAGTCCCGGCACCGGAGATGAACTGCTTGACGCCGTTCAGCACGTACGTGTCACCGTCGTGCACGGCGGTGGTGCGCAGTGCCGCGGCGTCCGAGCCGCAGCCCGGTTCGGTCAAACCGTAACTTGACAGGGATTGCATCGAACACAGCTGAGGTAGGAAGCGATCGCGCTGCCGGGCGTCGCCGAAAGTGTCGATCAACGTGGCGACCATGTTGTGGATGGACAGGTACGACGCCACGGCCGGGCAGCCTGTGGACAGCGCCTCGAAGACGAGCACTCCGGCGAGCCGGGACAGGCCCGAACCTCCGGCGTCCTCCCGTACGGTGATGCCACCCATACCGAGTTGGGCGGCCTTGCGCAGGGTGTCGACGGGAAAGTGGTGGCTAACGTCCCACTCCACCGCGTTTGGGGCCAGGTGCTCGTCGGCGAAATCCCGTGCGGTACGGGCGATGTCCTGGAGCTCTTCGGTCAGGGTGAACATCTTCTCCTCGATTTCCGTGGTGAGGACCGAACGCGGCGCGGCGCGACCGGGAACGGCATCCGGGATCAACCGCCCTGCGGTATCGCGTGGACAAGCGACTGGTCGATCCCGAGGTCGTCGAGCAGCAACTGCAGCGGACCGGTGTCACGACGCGGGGCCGGGCGACTGGAAGCCCACTCGGCCAGGTGCCCGGGATCGAACCGCAGGTCACCGGCCGCTGCCACCGCTACCCAGGGGTCGAAGTCCGCGGCCCGGAACGCGGCCAGCCCGCTGATCAACGCGTCGCGGAACAGCGCGCGCTCGGAACCGTCGAGCGAGCGGTAGAGCGACCCGGCGAGCTCACGGAACACGACAGCGTGCCCGCTCTCGTCGCGGCGGTGCATATCCACCGTCATGCGGTTCATCGGCTGGATGCCCTCGGCGGTGGCCAAGGCCGAAAGAAAGCCACTGATGGTGGTCTCGGCGGCGAGGGAGAAGGCGATCTCGACCAGGTCGCGCCCGAAGCCCGACAAGCCCTCGCGAGCACGGTCGAGGCCCTGCACCACCGACCAGCCACGCGGGTCGAAGGCCAGGTCGCCGAGCTTGCGTCGGCGCTTGGTGACACCGACCGCGTTCTGGCACATCAGGATGTGAAAGTGCTCGTCGACGATGGTCTGGTGCAGAGCGATGAACGACACGTCGTCGCGGCGCACAGGGATGTGCTCCTCCAGCATCAGCCGGCAGGCCGGCAGGATGATCTCGTTCTCGACGGCCGTCGTCTTCGCGTTGTACGCGATCCACGCGGCCGCGAGTACGCGCTGGCGTGCCTCCCGGTCGAGTGGCTCGGCGCCGGGTAGAGCGAGCACCGGTACGAGGTGCTCGGGAAAGTCCGGCAGGTCCGGGTCGAAGTGCCCATCGAGGTCGAGCTCGTCCTTCTTCACTGCGACGCGTCGGCTCCAGCGCGTGGTGAGCTGGGCCAGCAGGTCACGCTCGTAGCTCGGTCGTTGCGCAGGGGTGTCGGTGGACATGCGATGTCAGCCTCATGCTGCGGGTCGGTGGAAGGGAAGGCCCCGGCGGCGCCCGAAGCCGGGTCATCGGCATCGGGCACCAAGCCGGGGTGGGCCGGCAGGGCGAGTCGATCGAGACGCGCCTGCCAGCGCTCTGCTTCGACCGACGAGTCCACGGGTGGTGGAAGCTCGCCGGCCGGGTTCAGCCAGCCGGCGACCGGCCGGATGCCGTGCAGGGAGTTGACCGCCCATACAGGCACGCCGGAAAGGTCCGCCATGGTGGCCGTCTCGAAGACCACCCGATGGCCGGCCGCGGCCACTTCGGCGGTCAGGAGCGCCCGCGTCACTCCGGGCAGCAGGTCAGGCCCGGGCGGCGGGAGACACAGGGCCGAACCGCGCCACCAGACGAGGCTGGTGGTACCGCCCTCGCGTACGTGCCCGGACGCTGACAGCAGAAGTGGCTCATCACCGCCCGCCGCCCTGGCGGCCTCGCGCAGCCGCTCGAGCAGAGCGAGGTCCGGACCTTTGGCCCAAGGCAGTTCACGGGGGTCTGCCATGCCGGGGTGCCATATCACCACCGGTCCACCGCGCTGCGGTGCGGGGCGCAGCCACAGGACCAGGCGCGCGCCATACGTACCCGGCCGGGCCTCCACCCGAGGGAACCAGCGTCCCCGAGACGGCAGAAGGTTTACGGCCGCGCGCAGGAAGCCGGTTGCGTGACCGTCCGGTACGCCGAGCAGTCGGCCGCAGGTATCCCGGAACCTGCGCGCGTGGTTCGGCAGCGCCCGTACCCTGCCGTCCTCGACCAGCCATGAATCGGCGACGAGCGTGGGGCCCGGTGCCGGTGCCGGTTCCGGCTCGGGCAGCAGCGCACCGTGCGGACCGGCGGCCGGATCCCAGACATAGCGGCCGGGCCGTGCCGGGGTGGAGACGCTCATCAGGCCGTGGTGCCCGACTGAGCAGGGAACGGCGCGCGGTAGGCGCGCAATGGAGCGTCGGCCTTGAGGATCATCTCCTGGAACTCGTCGCGCGGATCCGAGTCGAGCACGATCGCACCTCCGGCGCCGACACTCAGATCGTCACCGTTGCGGACGGCCGTGCGGATCACGATGTTGAGATCGGTGCCCCCGGAGAAGCCGAAGTAGCCCAGGACACCGGAGTAGACACCGCGTGCCTCGGTCTCGAGGCGGTCGATGATCTCCATGGTGCGCAGCTTTGGCGCACCGGTCATGGAGCCGCCGGGGAAGCAACGCCGAACGCAGTCGACGGCGCCGACGGAGGGGCGCAGCCGTCCTTTGACTGTGGAGACCAACTGGTGCATCGTCTGGTAGCTCTCGACGGCCATGTAAGGATCGACGTGCACACTGCCGACCTCGCACACCTGACCGAGGTCGTTCCGCAGCAGGTCGACGATCATCAGGTTCTCTGCTTGCGTCTTCGCGCTGGCCTTGAGGCCGGCGGCAAGTGCGGCGTCCCGTGTGGGGTCGGCGTGGCGTGGGGCGGTGCCCTTGATCGGCTTGCTCTCGACCCGTCTGTCCCGTTCGATTCGCAAAAAGCGCTCCGGCGAGGAGCAAAACACCGTCACTCCGTCGATGCGGAGGAACGCGGAGTATGGCGCCGGATTCAATCGCCGCAACCGGCGGTAGAACTCCGTGTCATCACCGTCGAAGGGCAGATGCAGCTTGTTGGTCAGACAGATTTCGTAGCTCTCGCCGCGAATCAGCTGACGCTGGGCGGCTCGGACGTCGTCTTCATACCCGACCTGCCCGCGCACCAGGTGCTCGGTGAGGTCGGGAGCCGGACTCGCATCGGTCAGGTCCGGCACCGGTACCGGACACAGTCGCACCAGGCGGGCAGCGGTGCGTTCCACCCATGTGCGCGCCTCCTTCTCGGTCTGCTCGTTGTAGAGGGCCAGCACGTAGGTGCGGTTCTCCAGGTGGTCGACCGCGACCAGCCGGTCGGCGAGCATCCAGGCAGCGTCCGGGGTGTCGGCGGAGTGCCGGACACTCGCGCCGCACTCGGCCTTCAGTTCGTATCCCAAGTACCCCACGTAGCCGCCGGTCAGGTCGAACGGCAGTGAGCCCGGGTCGATCTTGTGCTCGCGCAGTCGCGCCTGCAGTACATCGAACACGCTGCCGCTGAGCACGCGCACGCCGGAGGCATCGCGCGCCTTGACCGCCGAGGCACCGACTCGGTAGGTGAGCACCTCACTGAGCGGACCACCGGCGTCGCCCATAAACGAGAAACGCGAGAGTCCTGCCTCCACCCGGCTGCTGTCGAGCCAGAAGCTGTCCGGACTGTCGGCGAACAGCTCCAGAAACACCGCCTCGGTGTCGACCGCTTCGGGAAGTTCGGTGTTCAGTATCCGTAGTCGGTCGTCGGGAGCGGAACCGGTGTCCTGCGGTCGTGCGTCGGCCCGGGCCCGGACGGTCGACGGCTGTATGCCGGCATGGGTGCGCGTGCGCGCGGTCCGGCGGGTGAGGTCGGTGAAGTTCGCGACGAGTTCCTGCCCGTACTCCGAGGCGATGGACTCCGGGTGGAACTGGACGCCCCAGCGCGGCAGATCGCGATGGCGCAGCGCCATGACCACACCATCCTCGGAGCGGGCGGTGGCGATCAAGGTGTCGGGCAGCGGCTCCTGAACGCACAGCGAGTGATATCGCACCGCGGTGAACTCGGTGGGGATGCCCATGAAGAGTTCGTCGTCGCTGTGTTTGACCGTAGTGAGATGGCCGTGCCGCGGTTGCGGAGCCGAGGAGACGGTGCCGTCGGCCAGGTGTGCGATGGCCTGGTGGCCGAGGCATACGCCGAGCACCGGGAGACTGGTGCGCAGCAGAAGATCACCGATGTACCCCACGTCGCGGCCGTTCTGCGGCCGTCCGGGACCCGGGGAGATGACGATGTTGTCGAACCCGTCCAGCGACATCGTGGGCAGGGCGGGGTCGTCGTTGACGACCACCACTGGGTCGACGCTGGTGACCTGGGAGATTAGCTGGAAAAGATTGAAGCTGTAAGAGTCGTGGTTGTCGACTAGCAGGGTGCGCACTCGAATACTCCTGGTTCAAGCGGTCGCCGTCGGCGGCGTGAAACCCTGGTTCGCGGACGGTACAGGTCGTCCGGACCATGGGCGCAACGGTGTGTGCACAGAGGGTCGAGGCGGCATGGCCGCGTGGCGAGTCCGAAGGCCGGCGGTCGGTCGACCGTCCGGCACATACGCGACTGCTCAGGCCAGTTGGACGGTGGCGTGCAATGTGGCGAGAACTTGGCCCTCGGGTGATGCGGCGGTCACCTCGACCCGTACCCGGTTGCCGGGCAGTTTCTCCTCAACGGTCCCGGACAGCAGGAAGACCGCGCCTGTCGCGTCGTCCGGGACCGGAACCGGCCGGGTCAGGCGGATACGGTGCTCCACCAGAGCGCCTGGGTCGCCGGTCCACCCGTTGACGATCTCCAACACTTTGCCGAGTGTGAAGGGACCGTGCATGATCACATCAGGGAGTCCCACGGAGCGCGAGATCCGTTCGCTCCAGTGGGTGGCGGCGAAGTCCAAGCGCATGGTTCGGCCGCCGAACAGCAGCAGCGCGAGGCGGTCGACCGATACTTCTTTATGCGGCAGTTTCTGTCCGGCAGTGGTGTCCTCGTAGCGCACCTTGGCGGTCATGCCGCGTTCTCCTGCTCGGTCTCGGCAGTCGGATCGAAGGTGTCCGTGTGAGAGATGACGAACTTGTAGCCCGTGCTGCACACCGGCTCGTCGTCGGTGGTGATCTCGTTCTGAATGTGAATGATGTCGCGCCGCCGGCTGATCTCGGTGATGTCGGCGACGGTCGAGGTCAGCGTGAGCCGGTCGCCGAGGCGGATGGGGCGGTGCGAGACCGTGTGCAGATCGGCCAGCAGCAAGTTGGCGCCGGGCTTTCGCCCGAGGTCGGGTTCGTACATCGGCCAGGCCCACACCATGCGGAACCACAGCCGTGAGGCGAACGCCGGCGGCGCGATCGGTGCGGGGTGCCCGAGCGAACGGGCCGCTTCCCAGTCCCAGTAGACCGCGAGTGGTTCCTCGAACTGAGCCGCCGCATCACGCAACGTGCCCTCATTGATCACCAGGACAGCTTCCGATTTGCTACTGCGGCCGATGACCGCGCGATTCAACGGCATGATCGAACCATCTTTCCTCCCCGTACGGTCCAGGCGTTGCCCGGTGATTGGAGACGCACTCCGAAATAATTGACGATTCTTTTACTTCGGGACGTTCTGCGTCGTATTCCATTCGATCGGAGCCGGACGCTCGATCGGTTTCGGGCGTAATGATTCAGGAGTGGCAAGGCAACTGACAACGGCAGGCTTGTGCGCGCATATATAGTGAGTGCTGTTGGGGTGCGCACGTATCCACGTCGTCGGGACGGACTACGTCATGGAGTTACAACGGATTCAACTATTCCGTTAACAGGCCATCCGAAACCGGGGGGAACCGTGAATCAGAAGCCGCCCGACCGCGATTATCAGGAGCTTCTCCGGAGATATCGCGCCAAAGTCACCCGCGAGCTAATCGGGTTGCCGCCCCGTATCTCCACGCGGCGTTCACGCAGTGCAAATCTTCGCCAATCCGACATGGACGAAGCACTTCGAGGGGGTACGGGCACGTATCAGAAACTGGAGAACGGTGTCCTGGCTCCGTCGCGCGAACTCTTCCTGCGCGTCGCCAGGACCCTGCACTTCAGCGACCATCATCTGCGCATCGCCCATCTGGATCTCTTCAGGACGGACCCGGTGTTGCCGATGGGTCCCGTCTCCCCACACTGGCACCGCTGGGTCGGCAGCCACACGGAGATGGCCTTCGTCTGCTCTCCGGCCGGCGACGTCATCGCCGCCAACGACGCTTTCACCCGGATGTTCCCGACCGGTGGGCCACCGTCCAACGTGACGGAGTGGGCGCTGCTGTCCGCCGAGGCCCGTGAGGAGGTCTTGCAGAACTGGGAACGGGATTGGGCGCCGCACCTTCTCGCGGACTTGCGTCTCGCTCTCGCCCGACACCCGGACGACCCGGCCCTGCAGAAACTGCGTGACGCCGTCCGCGGCGACTCGCGTACGCGGCACATTGAGGACGCGCCCACCGGTGTCGGGGACGAGCCACGCCAACTGCGCCACGCGAGACGCGGGGTGGTCACGGTCCGCGTGCTGACGTCGTACACGAGGGGGGTCACGACCGTGACGCTCCTCTCGGAGACCCCTTCTCGCACAGGTGCAGCCACCTCTGCGGAGCGACGGCGTTGAGTGACCGACGGTGAAGAGGTACGGCCAGGCAGCCCGCTAGCTCCAGAGCGTCCCCGCCGTCGCCCCGGCGGCGACCGGGTCGAGCCTGTGGTCAGGGTCGATCAAGCCGGGCAGCTTGGCCTCGGTCTCCGTGTCCGCCGGTAGGCAGGTGAACAGCTTCACCCCCGGGGACTGCAGGGCGGCCAGCCGCACGTAGTCCACGGTCAGCCGGCCGAGCCGGGGGTGATCGAACTTCCAGCGGGCGGATCCGAAGTCGGCCACGCGGTGCTCGTCCCACAACTCGCGGAACTCGTCGCTTACGTCGTACAGCTCGTCGCTCAACTGAGCGAAGCGCGGGTCGCCGAGGTTGCGGGCGGCATCCGCACGGAACTGGGCGAGCAGCCCGGAGGCCTGGGCGCGCCAGTCCACCAGCAGGCCGCGCGTCTCCGGGTCGGTGAACACCAGGCGGATGATGTTGCGTTCGGGGCCGGGCAGCCGGGCGGGATCGCCGATCAGCCCGGCCTCGGCCGCGTTCCAGGCCAGCAGGTCCCAGCTGGGGCCGATGAGATATGTCGGGTTCGGGTTGAGCGCGTCCACGAGGCGCTGCAGCTCGCCGCTCGGTGCGTCGGCGACCTCCTGACGCACGACACCTTGCTGGTCGGCGAGCGTGTACATGTACCGCTTCTCGGCGGTCGACAGGCGCAGCGCGCGCGCCAGGCTGTCGAGCACCTGTCTGCTGACCGTGATGTCCCGTGCCTGTTCGAGCCAGGTGTACCAGGTCATGCTCACCCCGGAGAGGTGTGCGACCTCTTCTCGCCGCAGTCCCGGCGTCCGCCTCCGGGGCCCCGGCTCGATCCCGACGTCACGGGGTGAGATCTGCCCGCGCCGGGCCCGGAGAAAGTCCGCGAGCTCCTGCCGCTGCGCCGTGTTGTCCATCCCATCCCCCGGTACGGACCGTAGCCGTCGATGCTGGTGCCGTCACCACTAGCATATCCGCGCCCATGTGCGGAGGCCGAACACAGTGGAATCTTGGGTGACATGACGCACCGTAAGGCCGGCCCGGCCGCCCACGGACCGACGAGCGCGCCGCAAGCGACCCACGGGACGGCCTTGGCGGGATCCACCGCCGCCTCGCCCTGGCGGGCGCTGCCGGTCATCCTCGTCGGCAGTTTCATGGCCATCCTCGACACCTTCATCGTGCTGGTCGCCGCCCCCGCGATCCAGGCCGACCTGCACGCCTCCGACGGCGAAGTCCAATTGATCGTCGCCGGGTACCAGATCACCTACGCCGTGGCTCTGATCACCGGGGCTCGGCTCGGCGACGCATTCGGCCGCAAGCGGTTGTTCATGGTCGGTATGGGCCTGTTCACCCTCACCTCGGTTGCCTGTGCCCTGGCGCCGACCGCCGGGGTGCTCATCGGGGCGCGCCTCGCGCAGGGCCTGAGCGCGGCGCTGATGTTCCCCCAGGTCTTCTCGATGATCCAGGTGCTGATCCCGGCACAGCAGAGACACCGCGCGTTCGGCGCGCTCGGCTCGGTGATCGGCGTTTCGACGGTCGTCGGTCAGTTGGTCGGCGGCCTGCTGATCTCGGCGGACCTGTTCGGCACCACCTGGCGTCCGGTGTTCTGGGTGAACGTCCCGATCGGGCTGATCACGCTGGCGCTGGCGGCCCGGGTGTTGCCCGAGACCCGGGCGCCGCAGGCCCGCTCACTGGACTTGCCGGGTCTTGCGGTGCTCACGATGGCGTTGTTCCTCCTGGTGATTCCGCTGGTGGAGGGGCGCGACGCAGGCTGGCCGGTCTGGAGCTGGGTCAGCCTCGCCGGCAGTGTGGTCGCGTTCGTGCTGTTCATCGTGGTCGAGCGTTGGGTGGAACGGGCGGGGCGTGCCCCGCTGGTCTCCCTGCGGTTGTTCGCCGAGCGCCCGTTCGCGATCGGCATCACGCTCGTGGTCGTCGCCTACGCCGGTGTGAATTCCTTCTTCCTGATCCTCTCGCTGATGCTCCAGAACGGTTTCGGGATGTCCGCCCTGGGCGCGGGGCTCGAGTACACACCGCTGGCGGTCGCCTTCTTCGCCACCAGCTTGCTGGCGGCGCGCTGGACGCCGCGCCACGGCCGACGCGTGCTGGAGCTCGGCAGCGTGCTGGCCGCGACGGGCTTCCTCGCCACGCTGTTGATGGCCCTCTCCGCGGGTGGGCGGCTTTCGGCCGGTCCGCTGATCGCGCCGCTGATCCTGGTGGGACTCGGCAACGGCCTGCTGCTCCCCCAGCTGCTGAACACGGTGCTCGGACGGATCCCTCCGAGCGAGATCGGCATGGCTTCCGGTGTTCTGTCGACCGGCCAGCAGGTCGGCGGAGCGGTGGGGGTCGCGGTGATCGGCGTGTTCTTCTTCGACGCTCTGACGCCGCACGGCAGCAGGGTGGCGCAGTATGCGCATGCCTTCGGCACAGCGGCGATCCTGAATCTGGCCATCGCGGTCGTCGCCACCGCGCTGCTCTTCGCTTTGCCCCGCGAGAAACCGGCCGAGGCCGCCTGACAGACGGCTCGCGATCGGATGCATGACGGCCATCTCGCCGACGTGTGCCAAGGGGAGGGGCGCCCGCGGTGCGGTGTGGAGACGTGGGGGCGGGAGCGGCGATTACGGATTTGACTTCCCCAGGCACCAGGCACCAGGCACCAGCCCCCTAGGCGTTCCTAGGCTCCACGCACAATCCCCTCCGACCTGCGTCGACGCGGTCGGAGGGGATTTTTTGACGTCCGGGGCCGATGGGGCCGGGGCGTCAGGAGTGGTCGTCGTCCTTCTTCTTGCTCTCGGCTTCCTTGTCTTCGTCGGCCTCCGCCTCGGCCTGCTTGGCCTGGACCTCCGGGTCGAGGGGGGAGCGGTCGCCGCTGCCGTCGACGGAGGTGAGGTGGGGGCGGTCGGCGATCTCGGTGGCGGCCGGGGGTTCGACCAGCCAGTCCGGGTTGGCCTGCTTGTCCCACCAGCGCCAGGCCGCGACGGCGCCGCCCACCAGCAGGCCCGCGAAGGCCAGCCGCTTCGCCACGCGGCCGGCCCGGCCGCGGCGGGAGCGCTTGCGGCCCAGGCGCTCCACGTCCTGCGCGGGCACCTGGCCGCGCAGCACGGCGAGCGCGGCGGTGCCGCGGGAGACGGCCTCGTCGCGGACGGGCTCGGCCGCGGCGCGGGCCCGGGCGGCGGCCTGGTTGACCTTGGGCGGCAGCACCTCGCGGGCATGGTCGATCCGGGGCTGCAGGTGCGCGTCGTACTGGGAGCGCGCCTGCTGGGCGGCCTCGGCCACCTTGGGAGCGAGCCGGACGCGGGCTTCGTGCGCGTAGTGCACGGCGGCGTCCTTGGCCGTGCCGGCGTAGGGCGCCACCACTTCGGCCGCGTGGCGCACGCTGTCCTTGGCGGTGCTGGTCGCGGCGCGCACGCTGTCCTTGCGGGTCACGAGAACCTCCTCCTCGGTGGCGTACTGGACTGTCGCCTTTCCACCCAGTGGGAAATCATGCCTGTCCAGGGGTGGTCCGGCAGGTTCGGTAAGGCATCCGGGTCAACGGGCCTCCGGCTCGACAATGCCATGGTTCGCCGCCGCGCGCGGGGCTTTGGGCGTTACTCGCCGGACGCCGGTCCGTGCGAGGATCGGTGGCTGTCAGTGCAGACTATGGAAGGTAGATCGTGGCCGAGCAGCTCTACGCGACCCTGAAGACCAACCAGGGGGACATCGAGATCCGGCTCCTGCCGAATCACGCCCCGACGACGGTCAAGAACTTCGTCGAGCTCGCCAAGGGCGAGCGCGAGTGGGTCCACCCGGCGACCGGCAAGAAGTCCACGGACAAGCTGTACGACGGCACGGTGTTCCACCGCGTCATCAGCGGCTTCATGATCCAGGGCGGTGACCCGCTGGGCAACGGCACCGGCGGCCCGGGGTACGAGTTCAAGGACGAGTTCCACCCCGACCTGGCGTTCAACAAGCCGTACCTGCTGGCCATGGCCAACGCCGGCCCGGGCACCAACGGCTCGCAGTTCTTCATCACCGTGTCCCCGACCACGTGGCTGACCGGCAAGCACACCATCTTCGGCGAGGTCAGCACCGACGCGGGCAAGAAGGTCGTGGACGCCATCGCGGGCGCCCAGACCAACCCGCGCACCGACCGTCCGGTCCAGGACGTCGTCATCGAGAGCGTTGTGATCGAGTCCCGCTGAGGACCGTTTTCGTACGCAGGGAACCCGGCGCCCCGCCCGTCCGTAAGACGGTCGGGGCCCTGCTCGGCAACGGCGGCGCCCGGGTCCGCCACAGGGGCGAGGGGAGAGCATGAACGACCAGGCCGTCTGCTGCTACCGGCATCCGGACCGCGAGACGGGCATCCGCTGTACGCGCTGCGAACGGCCGATCTGTCCCGACTGCATGGTCAACGCCTCGGTCGGCTTTCACTGCCCCGAGTGCTCGGGCGGCGGCTCCGGCCCCGCGCGGGGGAACGACCGGGAGGACGCCGCCCCGCGTACGGCCGCGGGCTCCGTCGAACGCCCCGGTGACCCCTTTCTGGTGACCAAGGTGCTGCTCGGCATCAACATCGCGATCTGGATCGCGGTGATGGTCAAGGGGCAGGACGTCGTCGGCACCCTGGAGCTGATCGGGCGCGACCCGTTCCAGGACGGCGAGGGGGTCGCCGAGGGCCAGTGGTACCGGCTGCTGACCTCGCTGTTCCTCCACGAGTCGGTGATGCACATCGGCTTCAACATGCTGTCGCTCTGGTGGCTGGGACCGCCGCTGGAGGCCGCCTTCGGCCGGGCCCGGTACCTGGCGCTCTACCTGCTGTCGGGGCTCGGCGGCAGCGCGCTCACCTATCTGATGGTCGACCCGGGCGGGCGGTCGTACGGCGCCTCGGGCGCGATCTTCGGCCTGCTGGGGGCCACCGCCGTGCTGATGCGCCGGCTGAAGTACGACATGCGGCCGGTGATGGCGCTGCTCGTGCTCAACCTGATCTTCACCTTCACCTGGAACAACATCGCCAAGGAAGCGCACATCGGCGGCCTGGTGGTGGGCGCCCTGGTGGCGTACGGCATGGTGCACGCGCCCCGCGCGCGGCGGGCGCTGGTGCAGTGGCTGACCTGTGGGGCCGCGCTGGTGGCGATCCTGGTGACGGTGGTCGTCAGGACGGCCGAGCTGACCTAGGGGACGCCCTCCGGGGCGCCGGCTCCGGAGCGTCACCCTCCCCTGTCACCCACATCAGTGCGCCGGGAGTTGTCCACAGCATCCACCGGCCGGTGTGCAGGACGGCGGAAAAGCCGCCTCCGGTTTTTGGTGCACCCGCTCCGACCTGCGGGTATGACGACGGACGCCGGTGTGGGCGACGATCCACAGGGATCGCGAACAGTCACACCGGCGTCAACGCCGAGGAAGTTATCCACAGATCTTCTGAGTTTTTCCCCACTGTGGATGAGGGTGTGGATAACCGGGCTGGCCCACTACTCCGCCGCCCCGCTCCGACCCGCTACTTCCACTGGGTGGAGACCACGAACCCCGCCGCGATGAAGCCGAAGCCGACCACGATGTTCCAGTTGTGCAGGGACTCGATGGGCATGTCGCTGCCCGTCACGTAGAAGATGACGATCCACGCGAGCCCGATCAGGAACAGTGCCAGCATGAGCGGAGCCACCCACCGCCGCCCGCTGTTCAGCTTGATGCTCTGCTGCTTCGCCGGCGGGGGCGTGAAGTCTTCCTTCTTGCGGATCCGTGACTTCGGCACGAGGAACTCTCCTGTCGATGCGCTGCGTAACCGCGCTGGGTGTACAAGGGCTGGTCGGCCGCGTCGGGGAGCGCTTCCTCCCCCCGGGCGTCCGTTAGCGTAGTGCTTCAGCGGCGTCGGAGAGGACAAGGGTACGTTGAGCAATTCTGCCGTCTCCACCAGCGACGCAGCGCCCGACCACCGCCCTCCCCGGCGATTCCGCCCGGTACGGCTGCTGACGGCCGCGGTCTTCGCGCTCGCGGGCCTCATCTTCTGGATGAGCTTCAACACCGCCAAGGGCACCGACATCCGCACCGACGCCTCCATGCTCCGCCTCTCCGACCTGATCCAGGAGCGCAGCAAGGGCAACGGCGAACTGGAGCGGAGCGCCGCCACCCTGCGCGCCGAGGTCGACTCCCTCGCCGGCCGCGACTCCGGCGGCGACACCGCCGAGGCCCGCCGACTGGCCGCCCTGGGCGACGCCGCCGGCACCCGGGAGATCGGTGGCAGCGGGCTGACGGTCACCCTGACCGACGCCCCGCCCAACGCCACCGCCAAGGTCCCCGGCGTCCCGCAGCCCCAGCCCAACGACCTGGTCATCCACCAGCAGGACCTCCAGGCCGTCGTCAACGCCCTCTGGCGGGGCGGCGCCCAGGGCATCGAGGTGATGGACCAGCGGCTGATCTCGACCAGCGCCGTCCGCTGCGTCGGCAACACCCTCATCCTCCAGGGCCGCGTCTACTCCCCGCCCTACAAGATCACCGCCGTCGGTGACCGCGGCCGGCTGCGCAAGGCCCTGGACACGTCGCCCACCATCCAGAACTACCTCCAGTACGTCACCGCTTACGGCCTCGGCTGGAAGGTCGACCAGCACGACAAGGTGACCCTCCCCGGCTACACCGGCGTGGTGGACCTGCACTACGCCAAGCCGGCCGGCTGACGGGCCCGGAGCGCCCGGCGGGGACTCCGCGCCGGGGTTTGCCCGGCTGCGCCCCGCGCACGGGTGCGGCCCCTTACTCTGGTCCGGCAAAGACCATCCCCGTCGGCAAGTAGGGACAGCATGTACGTCTGGATCTGGCGTCATCTGCCGGGCAACGCGTGGGTGAAGGCCCTGATCTCCGTGGTCCTCGTGCTGGCCGTCGTCTACGTCCTCTTCCAGTACGTCTTCCCCTGGGCCGAACCGCTGCTGCCGTTCAACGACGTGACGGTGAACGACAGCCTGCCGACACCGGCAACGGAATGGCGGTGACGCGATGAGCGCGCGCATCCTCGTCGTGGACAACTACGACAGCTTCGTCTTCAACCTCGTCCAGTACCTCTACCAGCTCGGCGCCGAGTGCGAGGTGCGCCGCAACGACGAGGTCGAACCGGCGCACGCCCAGGAGGGCTTCGACGGGGTACTGCTCTCGCCCGGCCCGGGAGCGCCCGAACAGGCCGGTGTCTGCATCGACATGGTGCGGCACTGCGCGGCCACCGGGGTGCCGGTGTTCGGCGTCTGCCTGGGCATGCAGTCGATGGCCGTCGCCTACGGCGGGGTGGTCGGCCGGGCGCCCGAGCTGCTGCACGGCAAGACCTCGTCCGTCAGCCACCAGGGCGCCGGCGTCTTCCAGGGGCTGCCGTCGCCGTTCACCGCCACCCGCTACCACTCCCTCGCCGTCGCGCGGGAGGGCTGGCCGGACGAGCTGGAGATGACCGCCTGGACGGAGAGCGGCATCGCCATGGGCCTGCGCCACCGCGATCTCCCCGTCGAGGGCGTGCAGTTCCACCCCGAGTCGGTGCTCACCGAGTGGGGGCACCGGATGCTCGCCAACTGGCTCGTCTCCTGCGGTGACACGGGGGCGGTGGAACGGTCGGCCGGGCTCGCCCCGGTGGTGGGCAAGGCCGGAGAGTGAACGGGCTCCGCCCCGAGCGGGACCCCTGGGGGGCGCCGGCGCCGGAGCGGTACGCGCCCCCGCCGGCGGACCCCCGGCCGCCCGCGGAGCCGTACGGGCACGGGTCGGGTGAGCCGGCCGACGAGCCGTACGGACACGGTCAGGGCGAGCCGGCTGGCGGCCCGTACGGGGGCGAGTCGTCCACCGGCCCGTACGGCGGCGAGACATCCAACAGCCCTTACGCCGGCGAGTCGTCCACCGGCCCGTACGCCGGCGAGACGTCCACCGATCCCTACGGACACGGGCGGAACGTTCCGGCCGACGACCCGTACGAGTACGTGCCGGGCGGGCGGGCCGGCGGGCCCTGGCCGTCCGCGCCCGGACTCGCCGCCTGGTCCCCGGGCGTCTCCCGGCCGCTGCCGCCGGAGAACGCCGGACGGCCCGTCGCCCGGCCGCTGCCACCCGAGATGCCGCGCGAGGCCGTCTCCCGCCCCCTCCCGCCGGAAGCCCCGGTGGGCATTCCCCCGCAGTCCCACGGCGGTGCCCTGCCCCTGCCGCCCGAGGACGACGCGACGATGCCGCTGCGCCGGACGGCGGCCCCCTCGGCCGCGGCGCCGGCCGTGGCTCCCCGGCCGGCGGGCGGGCGGAGCGGCGCCGGGCCGCCCGGCGGGCGGAGCGGGCGCGCAAGGACGGCCTCGGGGTGGTCGTCAGCCGGCTGCTGGGCGAAGTGTTCATCACCATAGGCGTGGTGATGCTGCTGTTCGTCGCCTACCAACTGTGGTGGACGAACGTCATCGCCCAGCAGCAGGCCGGCGGCGCGGCGAAGGACCTCCGCAGGAGCTGGGCCCGGGACGGCGGCAAGGACCGGGACGCGGGCGCGTTCTCGCCCGGCGAGGGCTTCGCCATCATCTACATCCCCAAGCTCGACGTGAAGGCCCCGATCGCCGAGGGCACCGGGAAGCACAAGGTTCTGGACCGCGGCATGGTCGGGCACTACGGCAAGGGGCCGCTGAAGACGGCGATGCCCTGGGACCGACAGGGCAACTTCGCGCTCGCGGGCCATCGCAACACCCATGGCGAACCGTTCCGCTACGTCAACCGGCTGCAGCCCGGTGACAAGATCGTGGTGGAGACGAAGAGCGCCTTCTACACCTATGAGATGACGAGCCGACTGGACCAGACGTCACCGGCGAACGTCGGGGTCATCCGCCCGGTACCGCAGGGTTCGGGCTTCACGGGACCGGGCCGGTACATCACCCTGACCACCTGCACCCCCGAATTCACCAGTACGTACCGGATGATCGTGTGGGGCAAGATGGTGGACGAGCGCCCGCGCGGGAAGGGCAAGCCGGACGCGCTCGTCGACTGACGGACGGCAGGGGAGCGGGGTACGGGCGGGCTGTGGCAGGGACCGAGGAGCTGACCGACGGCGCGCCACCGCGGCGCGGCCGTACCCGGGGCCGGATAGCCGCCACCGTCGGCGTGATCGGCGAACTGCTGATCACCGCCGGCGTGCTGCTGGCGCTGTTCGTCGTCTACTCGCTGTGGTGGACGAACGTGATAGCCGACCGCGAGGCGAAGCGGCAGGGCGCGCAGGTGCGCGAGAACTGGGCGCGGAAGGGGCCGGGCGCCCTGGACACCAAGGACGGGGTCGGCTTCCTGCACGTGCCCGCCATGGGCAAGGGCGAGGTGCTGGTGAAGCCCGGCACGGGCAGCTCCGTGCTCAACGAGGGCGTGGCCGGCTACTACCGCAAGCCGGTGAAGGCCACCCTGCCCTGGGAAGGCCAGGGCAACCTCACGCTGGCGGCGCACCGGGACGGGCACGGCGCCAAGTTCCACAACATCCACAAGATCAAGGACGGTGACCCGGTCGTCTTCGAGACGCGGGACACCTGGTACGTCTACACGGTCTACAAGGAGCTCAAGCAGACCTCGCGGTTCAACGTGAAGGTCCTCGACCCCGTGCCCCGGGAGTCCGGGAAGACCGTTCCGGGCCGCTACCTGACGCTGACGACCTGTACGCCGATCTACACCTCCGACTACCGCTACGTCGTCTGGGCGGAGTTGTCGCGGACGGAGAAGGTCGACGAGAAGCGGACGCCGCCGAAGGAGCTCCGGGGCTGATCCCGGGCCGGGCCCCGCACGCACGCGAGAGCCCCGGCGCCGTCCTCCTCAAGAAGGCGGTGCCGGGGCTCCTGTGTGCGTACGGGTCAGTGCCGGCGGCCTTCGAGGAAGCCGCCGAAGGGGCCGCCCTGGTCGTTGCCGCCGGGGTTCCCCTGGTTGTCACCGCCCTGGTTGGCGCCGCCGATGTCGGTGCCGGGGGTCTGCGGGCGGGTGACCAGGTTGACCGTCGTGCCCTTCTTCACCTTGCCGCCGGGGAGCGGCATGGACGTCTGCACGACGGCCTTGTCGTCGTTCGGGCCCATGATGGTGCCGACCTTGAGCCCGGCGTCCTCCAGGGCCTTCTTGGCGTCCTTGAGGGTCATGTTGGCCAGGTTGGGGAGATCGACGTCCTGCGGGCCCTTGGAGACCGTCAGCTCGACCGTCGAGCCGGGCGAGGCGGCCGTACTGCCCTGCGGGGACTGGTCGGTCACCTGCCCGGCCGGGGCGTCGTTGTCGACGTCCTTCCGCGACACCTTGAAGCCGTTGTCCTCGAGCTGCTTCTTGGCCGCGTCGAACTGCTGACCCACCACCGGCGGGACGGTCTTCGTCGGGACGGCCGTGGCGACGGTGAGGGTGACCTCCGAGCCCTTCTCGGCCTGCTCGTTGGCGTCCGGGTCCTGCTTGATGACGGTCCCGGCCGTGGCCTCGTCGGTCTGCTCCTCCGCGCGGTGGACCGTGAAGCCCTTGTCCTCCAGCGTTTTCTTCGCCTTGTCGAACTGGGTGTGCAGGACGTTGGGGACCTCGACCTTGGCCGGGCCCTTGGACAGCGAGACCTTGACCTCGCTGTTCCGCGCGACCTTGGCGCCGGCCTTGGGGTCCTGCTCGCAGACCTTGCCCGGGTCGGCGTCGCAGTTGACCTTCTTGCCGCTGTCGACGACCTTGAGCTCGACGTTCTCGCCCTGCTTCTGGGCGGAGTCCAGCTTCTCGCCGATCAGGTTGGGCACGACGACGTCACCGCTCTTGCCGTCGCCGCTGAACAGCGACTTCCCGATGAAGATCGCGCCGACGAGCACCAGGATGCCCGCGATCACCAGGAGGATCGTCGAAAGGCTGCTCTTCTTCCGGCCGTTGCCGCCGTGGCCGGGGCCTTCCCCGCCGTCGTCGTAACCGCCGTAGCCACCGCCCCCGTAGCCCCCGCCGTCCCGTACGGGCGGGAGCATGGACGTCTGCCCGGCGGCGTTCGGGTCGTGCCGGCCGAGCATGGCGGTGGGCTGGTCCTCGCCGCCGTAGCCGACCGCGCCCATGGCGCCGTAGCCGGCCGCGGCGGCCACCGGGCGGCCCTCCAGGGCGGCCTCGATGTCGGCGCGCATCTCGTCGGCCGACTGGTAGCGGTAGTCCGGGTCCTTGACCAGCGCCTTCAGGACGATGGCGTCCATCTCGGGCGTGATCTCGGGGTCGAAGGCGCTCGGCGGGTTGGGCTCCTCGCGGACGTGCTGGTACGCGACCGCGACCGGGGAGTCGCCGATGAACGGCGGCCGGACGGTGAGCAGTTCGTAGAGGAGGCAGCCCGTCGAGTACAGGTCGGAGCGGGCGTCCACCTGCTCGCCCTTGGCCTGCTCCGGGGAGAGGTACTGGGCGGTGCCGATCACGGCCGCCGTCTGCGTCATCGTCATGCCGGCGTCGCCCATCGCACGGGCGATGCCGAAGTCCATGACCTTGACCTGGCCGGTGCGGGTCAGCATGACGTTGGCGGGCTTGATGTCGCGGTGGACGATGCCCGCCCGGTGGGAGTACTCCAGTGCCTGGAGGACCCCGATGGTCATTTCGAGTGAACGTTCGGGAAGCAGCTTGCGGCCGGAGTGGAGCAGCTCGCGGAGGGTGGACCCGTCCACGTACTCCATGACGATGTACGGGATCGAGACCCCGTCCACGTAGTCCTCGCCGGTGTCGTAGACCGCGACGATGGACGGGTGGTTCAGCGAGGCGGCCGACTGGGCCTCACGGCGGAACCGGGCCTGGAAGGACGGGTCCCGGGCGAGGTCCACCCGGAGCGTCTTCACGGCGACGGTGCGGCCGAGCCGGGTGTCGTGGGCGAGATAGACCTCGGCCATGCCACCACGGCCGAGCACCGAGCCCAGCTCGTACCGGCCGCCGAGGCGACGCGGCTCTTCCATAGCTCCAGCCCTTCCGTTCTTCCCGACCGCACCGACGTGGGTCCGGCGGTGTGCTGTCCGCGCTTACCGTACCCGGCGTCCCGTACGGCACCCGGGCGTGACCGGCACCCGATACGTACCTGGTACCGGCGCGCGGTGCCGGCGCGTGCCGGGGCTCACTTCGAGGAGTTCAGCACCGCCTCCATGACGCCCCTGGCGACCGGCGCGGCCAGCTTGCCGCCGGCGATGTCGTCGCGCATCGTGTTCGAGCCCTCGATGACGACCGCGACGGCCACCGGCGAGCCGTCACCCTTCTTGGCGTAGGAGAGGAACCACGCGTAGGGGTTGCCGCTGTTGTCCACGCCGTGCTGGGCGGTACCCGTCTTGCCGCCGACCTTGACGCCGTCGATCTTGGCCTCGGTGCCGGTGCCCTCCTCGACGACCGTCTCCATCGCGCTCTGCAGCGACTGGGCGTGCTCCGGGCTGAGCGGCCGGCTCAGCTCCTTCGGCTGGTGCGTCTCGATCACGTTCAGATTGGGCGCGCGCAGCTTGTCCACCATGTACGGCTCCATGAGCTTGCCGTTGTTGGCGACGGCGGCGGCGACCATGGCCATCTGGAGCGGGGTGGCGCGGTTGGACGCCTGACCGATGCCGGCCATGGCGTTCTGCGGGCGGTTGTCCTTGGGGTAGACGCTCTTCGAGACGCCGACCGGGACCTGAAGGTCGTCGTTGTTGAAGCCGAACTTGTTCGCCTGCTCGATCATCTTCTGGTTGCCCAGGTCGGCGCTGATCTTGCCGAAGACGCTGTTGCAGGACCACTGGAGGGCCGCGCGCATCGAGACGTTGTCGCAGGGCATCGTCGTCTCGTTGGGCAGCGGCAGGTTCTGCGTGTCGGGCAGCGTCCAGCCCTTGGGCGAGTTCGTCTTCTCGTCGACGTCCTTGTAGAGGTTGTTCTCCAGGGCCGCGGCGGCGGTGACGACCTTGAACGTCGAACCGGGCGGGTAGGTCTCCCGCAGCGCCCGGTTGAGCATCGGCTTGTTCTTGTCGGCGTTGAGCTTCGTCCAGGCGTCGCCGTCGTTGGCCCCGGCGATCCGCGACGGGTCGTACGACGGGGTGGAGGCGAGCGCCAGGATCTTGCCGGTGCGCGGGTCGAGGGCGGCGACGGCGCCCTTCTTGCTGCCCAGCCCCTTGAAAGCGGCCTCCTGGGCCTTGGCGTTGAGGGTGGTGATCACGTCACCGCCCTTCTTGCCCTTACCGGTGATCATGTCGATCGTCCGGTTGAAGAACAGCCGGTCGTCGTCACCGGTGAGGATCTTGTCCTCGACGCCCTCCAGCAGGGTGGGCTTGTAGACCTGCGAGCTGTAGCCGGTCACCGGCGCCCACATCTCGCCGTTCTTGTACGTGCGCTTGTACTTGTAGTTGATGCCGTTGACTTCCTTGGAGCCGGTGATCTCCTGGCCGTCGACGATGATGTTGCCGCGGGGCTGGCTGTAACGGGCGATGTTCACCCGCATGTTGTTCTTGTCGTTCTTGAGCTCGTCGGCCTTGACGAACTGGAGCCAGTTGCCGCGGATCATCAGTGCGAGGACGAGGAGTCCGCAGAAGATCGCGATCCGGCGCACGGGCTTGTTCACGGTCGGACCACCTGGGTCATCTCGGCGTCGGGGTTGCTCACGGGCGCCGGGGCCGGACGGCGCGCCGCGTCACTGATCTTGAGGAGGATGGCGATCAGCGCCCAGTTGGCGATCACCGAGGATCCGCCCTGGGCCATGAACGGCATTGTCATACCGGTCAGCGGGATCAGCCCGGTGACACCGCCGGCCACCACGAACACCTGGATGGCGAACGCGCCGGAGAGCCCGATGGCCAGCAGCTTGCCGAACGGGTCGCGGGCGGCCAGCGAGGTGCGGACACCGCGCTCCACGATCAGGCCGTAGATCAGCACGACGGCCATCAGACCGGCCAGGCCGAGCTCCTCGCCGACGGTGGCGAGGATGAAGTCGGAGTTGGCGGCGAAGCCGATCAGGTCCGAGTTGCCCTGGCCCCAGCCGGTGCCGGAGACCCCGCCCGAGCCGAACGCCCACAGGGCCTGCATGGACTGCTCGGAGTGGCCCCCGATGCCCTTCTTGCTCATCAGGAACTCGCCCAGCGGGTCGAGCCACGCCTGGACGCGCTGCTGCACGTGCGTCTCGAACGAGGCCACGCCGACCGCGCCCGCCGCCGACATCAGCAGACCGAAGACGATCCAGCTGGTGCGCTCGGTCGCGACGTAGAGCATCACGACGAACATGCCGAAGAACAGCAGCGAGGTGCCGAGGTCCGTCTCGAAGACCAGGATCAGGATGCTGAACGCCCAGACGGCCAGGATCGGGCCCAGGTCGCGGCCGCGCGGCAGGTACATGCCCATGAACCTGCGGCTGGCCAGGGCCAGCGCGTCCCGTTTGACCATCAGATAGCCGGCGAAGAACACCGCCAGCACGATCTTGGCGAACTCACCGGGCTGGAGACTGCCCAGGCCGGGAAGGGTGATCCAGATGCGGGCGCCGTACTTCGCGGGGAAGAACAGCGGCGAGATCAGCAGCGCCAGCGCCACGGCCATCGAGATGTACGTGTAGCGCTGGAGGACCCGGTGGTCCTTGAGGAAGATCACCACGGCCACGAACAGCGCGATGCCCAGCGCCGAGAACAGCAGCTGGTTGGTGGCGGCCGGAGCGAACGTCTTGGACGCCTGGAGGCGCTTGGACTGGTCCAGCCGCCAGATGATGACCAGCCCCAGCCCGTTCAGGACCGTGGCCAGCGGCAGCAGCAACGGGTCGGCGTACGGCGCGAACTTCCGCACCACGAGATGGCCGACACCGGCGAGCAGGCCGAGGCCCATGCCGTAGCCGAGCATGCCGGAGGGCATCTCGCCGTCCAGCGCCAGGCCCACGTTGGCGTACGCGAAACAGGGGAGGATGACGGCGAAGGCGAGCAGCAGCAACTCGGTGTTGCGCCGGCTCGGCTGGCCCGCCGTGCTGACGGTGGTGGTGTTGGTGTTCGGCATGGGTGAGATGGCTGACACGTCGCTGGCCCCCTACAGCCTTACTGCTGGGAGCCGTTGCACTGCGCTGCCACTTTCTGTTCTTCCTCGCTGAGGGTGGGACCGGGCGCCGGGGTCGGTGCGGCCTGGAGGGTGAGGCCCGAACCCGCGCCGGCCGGCGCGGTCGTGGGCTTGCCCGTCGGCTTCCCGGCGTCGGGCTTGGCCGTCTCGGGCTTCTGGCTCTCGCGCTGCCGGCGCTCGGCCTTCTGCTGCTCGTCCTTCTTCCTGCAGGCGCTCGCCAGCGTGCCGAGGTCCTTGACCTTCTGCTCCGCCTGCGAACGGCTGCTCACCGCGATCGTGTCCTCCACCCGGCCGCGCTGGTCGACGGGGAGGTACTTGAGTTCGATCTCGGGGTGGTCCTGGTACAGCTTGCTGAGGCTGATCCAGGCGAGGTCCTGGTTGATGCCCTGGTAGAGGGCGACATGGGTGTTGTCCTTGGCCGCCAGGTAGTACTGCGTCTGCGTCCACTGGTAGCCGCCGTACAGGCCGCCGCCGACGACGCCGAGCACCACCGCGATGATCAGGGAGCGCTTGACCCAGCCCCCGCGCCGCCGGGGCTTGCCGGCCTCCACGCCGCCCTCGTCGTAGTCGTCGTGGAAGGCGCCGAACTCGCCGGCCGGGGCCGCGTCGCCGTCCGGACCGCTGCCGGGCGGGCCGAAGCCGCCGCCCGCCGGGTCCGGCGGCGGGGTGCGGCCCAGCTCGGACGCCCGGCCGGCCGGGGTCTGCATGGCGCCGTGGTCGCCCGTCGGGAACTGGTTCTCGGCGACCGCGCCGACGACCACCGGGGTGTCGCTGTGCTGCTGCGCGACGAGGGTGTCCCCGCCGTCGACGTCCAGGACGTCCGCGACGATGACCGTCACGTTGTCCGGGCCGCCACCGCGCAGGGCCAGCTCGATCAGCTCCTGGACCGTCTCCTGCGGGCCCTGGTAGCTCGCCAGCCGCTCCTCGATCGTCTCGTGGCTGACCACGCCGGAGAGGCCGTCGGAGCAGATCAGATAGCGGTCGCCGGCCCGCACCTCGCGGATGGACAGGTCCGGCTCGACGTGGTCGCCACTGCCCAGCGCGCGCATCAGCAGCGAGCGCTGCGGATGGGTGGTGGCCTCCTCCTCGGTGATCCGGCCCTCGTCCACCAGCCGCTGCACCCAGGTGTGGTCCTGGGTGATCTGGGTGAGGACGCCGTCGCGCAGCAGGTACGCGCGGGAGTCGCCGACGTGCACGAGGCCGAGCCGCTGGCCCGTCCACAGCAGGGCGGTGAGCGTGGTGCCCATGCCCTCCAGCTGCGGATCCTCCTCGACCATCACGCGCAACTGCTCGTTGGCGCGGTGGACGGCGGTGCCGAGCGAGGTGAGCAGGTCCGAACCCGGGACGTCGTCGTCCAGCGTCACCAGGGTGGAGATCACCTCGGAGCTGGCCACCTCGCCCGCGGCCTGGCCGCCCATGCCGTCGGCGATGGCGAGCAGGCGGGGGCCGGCGTAACCGGAGTCCTCGTTGCCTTCCCGGATCATGCCCTTGTGCGATCCGGCGGCGAAACGCAGTGTCAGACTCATGCGCACCTCGCCCGTCGGCTCCGGGTACAGCCCCTTGCCCACCTCGCTGCCCACCCTCCGGTCGTCATGGTCCTACTACTTCCGCAGCTCGATGACGGTCTTGCCGATGCGGATCGGCGCGCCGAGCGGGATCGGGGTCGGGGTGGTCAACCGGGTCCGGTCGAGATACGTGCCGTTGGTCGACCCGAGGTCCTCGACGATCCAGCGGCCGTCGCGGTCGGGATAGATCCTGGCATGCCGGCTGGAGGCGTAGTCGTCATCCAGCACGATCGTCGAGTCGTGGGCGCGGCCGAGGGTGATGGTCTGCCCCTGCAGGGCGACCGTGGTGCCGGTGAGCGTGCCCTCCGAGATCACCAGCTTGGTGGGCGCGCCGCGGCGGCCGCGGCTCTCGGCGCGGCCCGCGGCCCGGCGCCCGCCGGACTGCTGGCGCTGCGGCGGCGGGGTGGCCTGCTGGGCCGCCCGCTGCGCAGGACGTCCGTCGCCGCCGCGGCGCGAGCCGCGCGCGGTCACCCGCGTGCCGAACAGATCACTGCGAATGACCTGCACGGCCACGATGACGAACAGCCACAGTACGGCGAGGAAACCCAACCGCATGACCGTGAGGGTCAGCTCTGACATTGCCCCCGCTTCACCCTTCGGCTTGCCGATAAACGATGGTGGTGCTGCCCACGACGATCCGTGAGCCGTCGCGGAGCGTAGCGCGCGTGGTGTGCTGCCCGTCCACGACGATGCCGTTGGTGGACCCCAGGTCCTGGATGGTCGCGGGGGTGCCGACCCGGATCTCGCAGTGCCTGCGGGAGACGCCGGGGTCGTCGATGCGGACGTCCGCCTCGGTGCTGCGGCCCAGCACCAGCGTCGAACGGGAGATCTGGTGCCGGGCACCGTTGATCTCGATCCAGCGCCGCGTCCGCTCCGCCGCGCCGGCTCCCGGCCCACCCGCGCGGGCTGGGGACGGGCCGCGCCGGGCGGCGGGGACGCCGGCATGGGCGGGGCGCCGGAGGGCTGCGGCGGGTAGCCGCCGCCCTGGGTGACGGGGGAGGGGCCGCCGCCGCGGGCGGCGCCGCCGCCGTACGGGGCGTGGGGTGCCTGGTGCCCGTGGGACGCCTGCGGGCTCTGCCCGTGGCCTTGGCCGTAGTCCTGGCCATGGTCCTGGGACTCGCTGGCCGCGAGCGTGCGGCTGCGGACGCGGTACAGACCGGTGTCGAGGTCGTCCGCCTTCTCCAGGTGGACCTGGATGGTCCCCATGAAGGTGTACCGCTGCTGCTTCGCGTAGTCGCGGACCATGCCGGCCAGCTCGTCGCCCAACTGGCCGGAGTAGGGGCTCAGCCGCTCGTAATCCGGGCCGCTCAGCTCCACGATGAAGTCGTTGGGAACGACCGTGCGGTCACGGTTCCAGATGGTGGCGTTGTTGTCGCACTCCCGCTGGAGTGCGCCCGCGATCTCCACGGGCTGGACCTCGGACTTGAACACCTTGGCAAAGGTGCCGTTCACGAGACCTTCGAGTCGCTGCTCGAAGCGCTTCAGTACTCCCACGGGGCACCTCCTTCCCTCGGTGACGCCTGTGATGCCCGGTGCCGTTCCTGATACTGCTTACTGATCGTATCCACGCGCCGGGAAAACGGCTGGTTCCCCTTCGGCGCCAGGAGTGACGAGTGTCGCCCCCGCGTCCGTGCCGCGTTTCCCTCCACGTTCCGTGCGGTCCTGCGGGACCCTCCGGGGGCCTCCGGAATCCTCCGGGGTCCGTCGGCGGCTCCTGCCGGGATCCTCCACGGGGGATCGTAGAGGCGCCCGAAGGCCAGTGTCCCGCAACCGGCGGGGTCCCCGCCGGTACCCCGGGGACGGACCGGGGGCGGCCGGGGGGCGGGCGGTGGACAACGGGTGTGAAGGCACCCTCCGGAGCGTGCTAATGTTCTGCATGTCGGAAGGCGGACGCGCCGCGAACCGGACGAAAGTCCGGTGAGAGAGCGGAAGCCGGAAGACACACCCAATGCGCGGGTGGCGGAATAGGCAGACGCGCTGGATTCAGGTTCCAGTGCCCGAAAGGGCGTGGGGGTTCAACTCCCCCCTCGCGCACCGTGAGAACGGGCCTCGTCGTGAAAACGACGGGGCCCGTTCTTCTGTTTGCCCGTTTTTCTGTTTGCTCGGTGGCCGTCCGGTGTTCGCCGGGGTGCCGGGGCGTTCCTGTGCCGTATCTCTCAGCGGGGCCGCCCGTCGGGCGGGTTGATCAATCCCCTTCGGTCCCGGAGGCGTTGTAGCGCAGCAGGTAGCCGGCGAAGCGGGCGAGGTCGGCCTCGTCCCAGTCGGCGAGGCGGTGTTCGAACGCGGTGCGGCGGCTGGCCGCGACCTGGTCCAGGACCTCGGTGCCGCGGTCGGTGAGGTGCAGGACCTGTACCCGCTGGTCGTCGGGGTCGGCGCGGCGCTCGACGAGGCCCAGCCGCTCCAGGCCCGCCACCTGCCGGCTGACCGTGGACTTGTCGAGCAGGTAGTGCGCGGCGAGGTCGGTGGCCCGGCAGCCCCGCTGGTCCTGGAGGTGGGCGAGCAGGGTGTACGAGACCAGCGACAGCTCGGGGTGCAGCCGGGCCGCGGCGGCGCGGGCGCGGCGCGCGAAGGCGGTCAGTTCCCGCTGGATGGTGTCGAGGTGATCGGCTCGATGTGCCACGGAAGTCCCTTCCCGCCCGTTTGGTTGTATAGTACAACTGAAAGTGAAAGTTGTATAAGCCAACTACCTTGATCTCCTGGAGAGGGGTGCCCATGAGGCCCGCGACGCGCGCCGCGCTCCGGCATGTACTGACCCACCTGCTCACGCCGCTGCTGATGTGCGTCGGCATGGGGCTCGCCTACCTCGGCGCCTTCGCCGACCCGTCGCCGCACGAACTGCCGGTGGCGGTCGTCGGCTCCGGCCCGAGCGCGGAGCGGCTGGCCGGCGCGCTCGGGGAGAAGGCCGGCGACAAGCTGTCCGTCCACACCGTCCCCGACCGCGCGGCGGCCGTGCGGGAGCTGAAGGACCAGGACGTCTTCGGTGCCTACGTCCCCGACCGGCGGGCGCCGGAGCTGCTGATCGCCTCGGCCGGCTCGGACACCACGGCGTCGGCGGTGCAGAAGGTGTTCACGCCCGTCGCCGCCCGGCAGCACGCCCCGTTGAAGGTGACGGACGTGGTTCCGCCCTCCGAGGGCGACCCGACCGGGCAGGGCATCTTCTTCCTGCTGGTCGCGCTCAGCATCGGCTCCTACGCCTCCGTCGCGGTGATCGGCGGGGCCGGTGGGGCGCTGGCGCTGCGGATACGGGCGGTGCTGGCCGCCGCTACATCGCTCGTGGTCAGCCTGATCGGCGTGGTGCTGGCGGGGCCCGTCTTCAACCTGGTGGACCACGGGCTGTGGGGGCTGTGGGGTCTGTCCTGGCTGTACTCGGCGGGCGTGCTCTTCGTCGGTACCGGGCTGCACACCTTCCTCAAGCGGTGGACCACGCTCGGGGTGATGGTGCTGTTCGTGATGCTGAACTTCACCAGCGCCGGAGGCGTCTTCCGGCCCGAGCTGCAGAACGGATTCTTCGCCGGGCTGCACGGCTTCTGGAACGGCGCGGGCTTCGTGGAGGGCACGCGCAGCCTCGTCTACTTCGGCCACTCCGGGCTGGGCGGCCATGTGGCCACCCTGCTGGCCTGGCTGGTCGTGGGGCTCGTGGTGCTGGGGGCCGCCTGGGCGGTGGAGCGCCGGCGCGGGGCGCGGGCGGCCGCGGTGGCCGCGGCCGGACCCGAGTCCGAGGAGGAGATGGAGGAAGCCGTCGGCGTCTGAGGCGGGAGGGGGCCCGGAGCTCGTAGGCTGGGCGGGTGATGAATCCCGAGACCGACGTGCCGGCCGAACCGGGCACCGAGCGGCTGGAGCGGGCCGTGCGGGCCGCCGAGCAGGCGCTGATCGAGTTCGAGATCGCGGTGGAGACGTTCCGGGTGGAGGTGGAGAACTTCTCCCGGCTCCACCACCAGCGGCTCGGCCCGCTGTACGGGCGGCTGGACGAGCTGGAGGCGCGCATCGCCGAGGCCGTCGCCGCCCGCTCCGGCGACCCGGACGACCTGCGGCGTGCGCGCGAGGCGCGGGCGCTGGTGCAGCCGATGCCGGACGTCGAGGAGCTGCTGGGCGGCTGGATGGACTCCGACGGGCTGTCGCCCGAGGCGACCGCCATGCTCACCGGGCAGCGGGTCCGGCCGCCGGAGCGCGTCCGGCCCAGCGACGCGGCCCGCAAGGCGTACCGCGACCTCGTCCGCCGGGCCCACCCCGACCTGGCCACGGAGGAGGGGGAACGGCGGCGGCGCGAGGAGTTCGTCGTCCGGGTCAACGAGGCGTACGCGGCGGGGGACGGGGAGCGGTTGCGCGAGCTGGCCGAGGAGTGGGCCGCCGGGCCCGTCCCCGGGCAGCGGCGCCCGGACCGCGCCGAGGAGCTCTACGCGCGGCTGGAGTGGCTGGCGCGGCGCAAGGAACTGCTGGCCGAGCTGGCCGCCGAGCTGGAGTCCTCGGCGATCGGCGCCATGATCAAGATGGCGCCGGAGGACCCCGACGGGCTGCTCGACGAGATCGCGGGCGGGCTGCTGGCGCAGATCGCCGAGCGCGAGACCCGGCTGGCCTCGCTGGTCGGGTAGCGGCGGGTCGGGCGGATGGTCCGGGTGGTGCTGGGCGGTCGGGTGGCGGTGGTCGGGCGGATGGCCCGGGTGGTCGGGTGGCTCGGGTGGTCGTGCAGCCGGGCGGCGAACGGCTGGTTGCGATGAGTGGTCGGGTGGTCGGGTGGGGCTGGGTCCGGTGGTCGGGGGGCGGCGAACGGTCGGTAGTGACGAGTGGTTGGCCGTCGGGTGGTGCTGGGCGGTCGAGCGGCGTCGGGCGGTCGGGTAGCGTCGGGCGCATGATGTTTGGTTCCGGAATCCCCACGGTCGAGGTCGGCGCGCTCGCGGCGGACGACTTCCTGCTGGACGTGCGCGAGGCCGACGAGTGGGAGGCCGGGCACGTCGAAGCCGCCCTGCACATCCCGATGAGCGAGTTCACCGCGCGCTTCGGCGAGCTCACGGAGAAGGCGCCCGCCGCCGGCCGGATCAACGTGATCTGCCGCTCGGGTGGCCGCTCGGCCCAGGTCACCGCCTACTTGGTGCAGCAGGGCATGGACGCGGTGAACGTCGACGGCGGCATGCAGGCGTGGGCGGCCGAGGGCCGTCCGGTCGTCGCGTCCGGCGGGGGTCCGGGTGCGGTGATCTGAGCCGGGCGGATCCGATTCGGGCGGATTCGACTCGGGCGGAGACGTCCCGGCGTGCGCCGCGCGCCGTTCGCCGGGTCAGCGGTCGAAGTCCAGCTCCACCTCCTCCGTGGCCGGCCGCGACTGGCAGGCCAGGACGTACCCCGCCGCCAGTTCGTCGTCCTCCAGGGCGAAGTTGCGGTCCATCCGCACTTCGCCGGAGACCAGGAACGCCCGGCAGGTGCCGCAGACGCCGCCCTTGCAGGCGTAGGGCGCGTCGGGGCGGTTGCGCAGGACCGCCTCCAGCAGGGATTCGCCCTCGCGGACGGGCCAGCGCCCGCCGCGGCCGTCCAGCGTGGCCGTCACCGTGCCGCGGGTGGGCGCGGCGGCGGACCGGGGCGGGGCCGGAGCGGTCGGGCCGTCCTCGACGTGGAAGATCTCCTGGTGGACGCGGTCCCGGGGGACTCCCAGGCCGTGCAGGGCACGCTCGGCGGACAGGACCAGCCCGTGCGGGCCGCAGAGGAACCAGCCGTCCACGGAGTCGACGGGGAGCAGCGCGGGCAGCAGGCCGGTCAGCCGCCGCTCGTCGAGCCGGCCGGAGGCGGGGCCTGCCTGCTGCTCCTCCCGGGAGAGGGTCTGGACGACCTGGAGCCGGCCGGGGTAGCGGTCCTTGAGGTCGGCGACCTCCTCCAGGAACATCGTGGAGGCCGTGGTGCGGTCGCTGCGCAGGAGCGTGAAGCGGGCCTCGGGCTCGCGGGCGAGCAGGGTCGTCGCGATGGACAGGACGGGGGTGATCCCGCTGCCCCCGACGATGGCGGCGAAGTGCCCGGGGCGCGGCTCCAGGACGAACCGCCCGGCCGGGGTCATCACCTCCAGCTCGTCCCCCGCCCGCAGTTCCTTGAAGGCGTGGGTGGAGAACGCGCCGCCGTCGACCAGTCGCACGCCCACCCGCAGGGTGCCGGGTCCCTCTGGGCCGGGGGCCTGTCCGCAGACGGAGTAGGTACGGCGTATCTCGGCGCCCTGGGCGGTGTGGCGAACGGTCAGGTGCTGCCCGGGGGCGTGGCGGAAGGCGTCCCGGAGCTCCGTGGGGACGGTGAAGGTCACGGCGACCGCGTCGTCGGTGAGCGGTTCGACGGATGCCACCCGGAGCCGGTGGAAGGTGCCGTGGCGGGCCGCTGCCATCAGTGCAACTCCTTGAAATGGTCGAACGGTTCGCGACACGCCTCGCAGCGGCGCAGGGCCTTGCAGGCGGTGGAGGAGAAGCGGCTGAGCAGCGTGGTGTCCGTGGAGCCGCAGTGCGGGCAGCGGATGGCGAGCTGTACCGGGACGGGGCCGCCCGGGCCCGAGGGCCGGGGCGGGGCCACGCCGTGCTCGGCGAGCTTGCGCCGGCCCTCGGCGCTGATCGCGTCGGTGGTCCAGGGCGGCGAGAGCACGGTGCGGACCTCGACGTCGGCGACCCCTTCGGCGTGCAGGACGCGCTCTATGTCGGCGGACATGGCCTCGACGGCGGGGCAGCCGGTGTAGGTGGGGGTGAGGTCCACCTCCACCCGGCCGGGGGCGGTGACGCGCAGGTCGCGCAGGACGCCGAGCTCCTCCAGGGAGATGACGGGCAGCTCGGGGTCGGGGACGGCGCCGGCCAGCGCGCGCAGCCGCTCCTCCAGGGGCGTCAGGCCACCGGCGGCCCGGGGCGGGGGCGCGGATCCGGTCACCATGACGCCCCCGGGTGGCTGCGGTGCAGGTGCTGCATCTCGGCGAGCATGCGGCCGAAGGGCTCGGTGTGGATGCCCTGGCGCCCGGCGCCCGCGGTCCAGGCGCCCGACGCCGGGCCGGTGGGCAGCTCCAGGGTGGCCCGCCGCAGGATCTCGCCGACGCGTTCCGTCCACGCCTCGCGGAGGGCGGCCGGATCGACGCCGTCGAGGCCCTCCACGGGCTCGAACAGCTCGCCCGTGTACCGCCACAGGGCGTCCACGGCGCGGCGCATCCGCTCGTGGCTCTCGGCCGTCCCGTCGCCGAGCCGCAGGGTCCAGTGCTCGGCGTGGTCGAGGTGGTAGGCGACCTCCTTGACGGCCTTGGCCGCCAGCGGGGCGAACGGCCCTTCACCTTCGGCGAGCCGGGCGTAGAGCAGGTGCTGGTAGGCGGAGAAGTAGAGCTGCCGGGCGATGGTGTGGGCGAAGTCCCCGTTGGGCCGCTCGACGAGCTGGACGTTGCGGAAGGCGCGCTCCTCGCGGAGGTAGGCCAGTTCGTCCTCGTCGCCGACGAGCGAGAGCAGGGTGCGGGCCTGGCCGAGCAGGTCGAGGGCGATGTTGGCGAGCGCGACCTCCTCCTCCAGGACGGGGGCGCGACCCGCCCACTCCCCCAGCCGGTGCGCGAGGACCAGGGCGTCGTCTCCGAGTGCCAGGGCGGCCGCGATGGGCACGGAGCCGGTGGACGCCCGGGTGGTCGCGGGGATCACAGGTGCCGCACCCCCTCGGGGATCTCGTAGAACGTCGGGTGGCGGTACGCCTTGTCGCCGGCCGGCTCGAAGAAGGGGTCCTTCTCGTCCGGTGAGGAGGCGGTGATGGTGTCGGAGGGCACGACCCAGATCGAGACGCCTTCGGAGCGCCGGGTGTACAGGTCACGGGCGTTGCGCAGGGCCATCCGCGCGTCCGGGGCGTGCAGGCTGCCGGCGTGGGTGTGCGAGAGGCCGCGCCTGCTGCGGACGAACACCTCCCACAGCGGCCAGTCGGTGCCGGTCATGCCATCGCCTCCGGGTGCTCGGTGGGGCCGGACGCGGCGGTCCCGCGCTCGGGGGTGCTGTGCGGGGTGCCGCCGGGGCGGGGCCCGGGGGCGTGCTTGGCGGCGTACGCGGCGGCGGCCTCCCGTACCCAGGCGCCCTCCTCGTGGGCCTCGCGGCGGCGGGCGAGCCGCTGCTCGTTGCAGGGGCCGTTGCCGCGCAGGACCTCGTTGAACTCGTCCCAGTCGATCGGGCCGAAGTCGTAGTGCCCGGTCTCCTCGTTCCACCGGAGCTCGGGGTCGGGGAGGGTGAGGCCGAGGGACTCGGCCTGCGGGACGCAGATGTCGACGAAGCGCCGGCGCAGCTCGTCATTGGAGTGGCGTTTGATCTTCCAGGTCATGGACTGGGCGGAGTGCGGTGATTCGCCGTCCGGCGGGCCGAACATCATCAGCGACGGCCACCACCAGCGGTTCACCGCGTCCTGGGCCATGGCGTGCTGCGCCTCGGTGCCGCGGCTGAGGGCGAGCAGCAGCTCGTACCCCTGGCGCTGGTGGAACGACTCCTCCTTGCAGACGCGGACCATGGCGCGCGCGTACGGGCCGTAGGAGCAGCGGCAGAGGGGGACCTGGTTGGTGATGGCCGCGCCGTCCACCAGCCAGCCGATGGCGCCGACGTCGGCCCAGGTCAGCGTGGGGTAGTTGAAGATCGAGGAGTAGCGCTGGCGTCCGGAGTGCAGCTTGTCCAGCATCTCGTCCCGGCCGACGCCCAGGGTCTCGGCGGCGCTGTAGAGGTAGAGGCCGTGGCCGGCCTCGTCCTGGACCTTGGCCATGAGGATGGCCTTGCGCCGCAGCGACGGAGCCCGGGTGATCCAGTTGGCCTCGGGCTGCATGCCGATGATCTCGGAGTGGGCGTGCTGGGCTATCTGCCGGATGAGGGTGGCGCGGTAGGCGTCGGGCATCCAGTCCCGCGGCTCGATGCGCTCGTCCGCCGCCACCGCGGCGTCGAACACCGCCTCCAGAGCCGCCGTGTCCACCGTTTCCGGTGCCGTCGTGGTCATGTCGATGCCCCTCTGCCCCCTCGTCCGATGTGAGCGCGTGAACGGGCGTCCGGCGGTGCCCGGGGAGAGTCCACGGTGAGCTACCGACCGATCGTTCGGTTCAATGGTGAGGTGGCCCCGGAGCCGTGTCAAGCCTGTGGATAACCGGCTGTGACTCGCTGTGACCGGCTGTGGACAACCGTGCCGAAGTGTCTCGGGGACCGAGCGGAAACCCCTGCGGGGCGGGCGCCCGGCCCCACGGCCCTGCGGAGGGAAGGGGCCAGGAGGTCCGGCGGCGGGCCGGACGACGGGACCAAGGTCTTATGGCCGCTGTGTCGGCCGCGGTCGGGTCGGTACCGTTCGGGTGCGCGGAAGGCGTCCGCGCGCGATCGGACGAGCGGAAAACGGGGCGTACATGGACACGGACGACGGACGCGAGCGGAAGGACGGCGCCGGTGAACGGGCGGCTCCGGCCGCCCCCGCCGGGCTGTCCCGGCCCGCCCGCTGCGTCATCGCGCTCGGTGCCCTGGCCGTCGCCCTGGTGACGGCGGTCCATCTGGGCATGATGTTCCTGCATGTGGCGCCGTCGAACACGGTCAGCAAGCAGCACGCCTCGACCATCGCGGACTACGTCCTGCCCGAGTTCGAGCAGAACTGGAAGTTCTTCGCGCCCAACCCGCTTCAGCAGAACATCCACGTCCAGGTCCGTGCCCAGGTGCGCGCCCCGGACGGCAAGGTCACGGTCACCCCGTGGACCGACCTCTCCGCCCAGGACGGTGCCGCCATCCACCACAACCCCCTCCCGAGCCACGCACGGCAGAACCAGCTCCGCCGTGCCTGGGACTTCTACCTCTCGTGGCACGACGAACAGGGCAGGCCGCTGGGGAAGCGGAGCCCGCTCGCCGAGGAGTACCTGCGCCGGATCGCCGTCTCCCGGATCGGTCCCGACCGCCACGCGGGTGACCTGGAACGCGTCCAGCTCCGCTCGGTGACCTCGAACGTCGCGCCGCCGCCGTGGAACAAGGGCCAGACCGGGGACCCCGTCCGACGTGAGCTGGCCTGGTGGCAGGTCAGCGCCGAGGACCTGAAGGTGGTGCGGTCCCGGTGAGCCTCTCTTCCGTACGCACCGCCTGCTCGGACGCCTACGCCCGGGTCACGGGCCGCTCCCTCGGCCCGTACCAGACCGCCCTGATCCGGATCGGGTTCTCCTTCACCTGGCTGTTCTTCCTGGCCCGCGAGTGGGTCAACCGCCATGAGCTGTACGGCCCGGACGCCGCCTGGAGCTGGGACCTCGCCCGGCGGCTGACGGACGACAACGGCGCCTTCACGGTGCTCATGTGGTCCGACAGCGGCTGGTGGTTCGAGCTCGTCTACCTCATGGCGATGGCCTCGGCCCTGCTGCTGATGCTCGGCTGGCGGACCAGGACCATGTCCGTCCTCTACATGATCGGCCTGCTGTCACTGCAGAACCGCAGCGTGTTCGTCGGCGATGGCGGGGACAACGTCCTGCACCTGATGGCGATCTACACGGTGTTCACCCGCTGCGGCCAGGTGTGGTCACTCGACGCCCGGCGCGCCCGGCGCCGGGCGCGCCGGGCGGACGCGGGCACGGCTCCCGGCGAGGACCGGGACGTCACCGGGGTCGTGCTGTGGACGCTCTGCGGCCTCGCCCTGGCCCTGGCGACGACGGACGCCGGCACCCGGCTCGCCTGGGCGGCGCACGGGCCGGTGCCGGGCATCGGCTGGGCCGCGGTGCTGTGGTCCCTGTGGTGCGGGCATGGGCTCTGGTGGGCCGTGCGGCGGTACGGCGGCACCGAACCGCGCGCCGTGATGGCCGCGTTCGGGAACCTGACGCACAACGCCGCCCTGCTGGTGATACTCGCCGAGGTCTGCCTGATCTACGGGGCGGCCGGCTGGTACAAGGTGCAGGGCTCGCTCTGGCAGGACGGCACCGCGCTCTACTACCCGCTGCACCTCGACTACTTCTCCCCTTGGCCGGGCCTGTCGCACGCCCTGGCCGCCAGCGGCGTCGTCGTGCTGCTGCTCAGCTACGGGACGGTGGCGGTCCAGGCGGCCTTCCCCCTCACGCTGATCAACCGCCGGGTGAAGAACGCCTTGGTGGTGGTGATGATCGCGGAACACCTGGGGATCGCGGTCCTGCTGGGGCTGCCCTTCTTCTCCCTGGTGATGGTCTTCGCGGACGCCGTGTTCCTGCCGACCGCCTTCCTGATGCGCGCGGGCGGCGTGGTGGGGCGGACGGCGGCGCGGGGCTGGAACACGCTCGTCCGGGTCAACCGGCGTGAGATTCCCGCCCAGTCGAACCGGAGGGCAGCGGACCGAGCCCCCTACGTCGACGCGAAGGCTGAGACGACCGAAGCGGACCCGGCTCGTTCGAAGACCGGCTGAGCGGGCGCGGCCGGTCCCGCCCACCATCGGATGCCGCGGCTCCGTTCCACGACTCCCCAGGTCAGCGCCGTAGGCTGAGCCCCATGACCGAGGACGCGACCGGTATCGCCGTGCGGCAGTGGGGCGAGCTGGCCCCCGGCGCCGTGCTGCTCGACGGATTCCACGCCATCAAGCACGCCCTGCGCTTCAGGGCCCGGGTCGGTCCCGTGCTCACCACCGACGCCGCCGCCGTCCTGGCGCTCGCGGACCGGCTCGCCGATGACGTGACCGAGGCGCTGCGCGGGCTGCTGACCGAGGTGGACCGGGACGCGCTGCGCGAGCTGGTGCCCCGGGGCCACACCACCGAGGTCGCCGCGCTGGCCGCCCGGCCCGCCCGCGAGGACAACCTCGCCGCGCTGGCCCGCCGGCCCCGCCCCGCGCCCGTCGTCCTCCTCGACAACCCGCGCAACCTCGGGAACGTCGGCGCGGTCGTCCGGCTGGCCGCCGGCTTCGGCGCGGCCGGCGTCGTCACCACCGGGGACCTCGACCCGTGGCACCAGAACGCCGTCCGTGCGGGCGCGGGGCTGCACTACGCCACGGCCGTGGAGCGGGTGGAGACCTGCGCTCTGCCTCCGGGGCCGCTGTTCGCGCTGGACCCGGAGGGCGAGGACATCCGGTCCGTCGTCCTGCCGGACGACGCCGTCCTCGCCTTCGGATCCGAACGCCACGGCATCTCGGACGAGGTGCGGGAGCGGGCGGACCGGCTGGTCTCGCTGCCGATGCGCCCGCAGGTGTCGAGCTACAACCTCGCCACGAGCGTCGGGATGACGCTGTTCCACTGGGGCGGGCCGAAGGCGGCGGTCTGACGGAACGCGCCGGGCAGCCGCCCCGCCCGCCGGCGGGTCACGCCTGCCGCCGCACCTCCACCGTGCGGAACCGGCTCGCCACGAACGCCGCGTCGCACAGCGCCGCGTTGGCCGCCGGGTTGCCGCCCGAACCGTGGTAGTCGGAGAACGCGGCGGTCTGGTTGACGTAGACGCCGCCGGTGAGGTTCAGCGAAAGCTGTGCGCACTCCTCCAGGCACGCCTCCTCGATCAGCCGCTCCGCCTCCGCCGAGGTGGTGTACGCGCCGACGGTCATCGCGCCCTTCTCCCGCACCGTGCGGCGCAGCAGTTCCACCGCCTCCGCCGTGGAGTCCACGGCCACGGCGAAGGACACCGGGCCGAAGCACTCGGAGAAGTAGGCGGCCTCGGCGTCCGGTTTGGCGCCGTCGAGTTTGACGATCACCGGGGTGCGGACGGTGGCGTCGGGGAAGTCGGGGTTGTCCACCGCGCGGGAGGCGAGCGCCACCTCGCCCAGCCGGCCGGCCGCCTCGACGCGCTCCTTGACCTGGTCGTTGACGATGGCCCCGAGCAGGGCGTTGGCCCGGGCGTCGTCACCCAGGAGCTTGCCGACGGCCTCCGCCAGGTCGGCCACCACCTCGTCGTACGTCTTGTGGCCGGCGTCCGTGCCGATGCCGCCGCGCGGGATCAGCAGGTTCTGCGGGGTGGTGCACATCTGGCCGCTGTAGAGGGAGAGCGAGAAGGCGAGGTTGCCGAGCATCCCCCGGTAGTCGTCGGTGGAATCGATGATCACCGTGTTGACGCCGGCCTTCTCGGTGAAGACCTGGGCCTGCTGGGCGTTGGCCTCCAGCCAGTCGCCGAACGCCGTGGAGCCGGTGTAGTCGATGATCCGGACGTCCGGGTGGACGGCCAGGGACTTGGCGATGCCCTCGCCGTCCCGCTCGGCGGCCAGCGCGACGAGGTCGGGGGAGAAGCCGGCCTCGCGCAGCACCTCGCGCGCGACGCGCACGGTCAGCGCGAGCGGCAGGACCGCGCGCGGGTGGGGCTTGACCAGGACGGGGTTGCCGGTGGCGAGCGAGGCGAAGAGGCCGGGGTAACCGTTCCAGGTGGGGAAGGTGTTGCAGCCGATGACGAGGGCGATGCCGCGCGGCACCGCGGTGAACTCCTTGGCCAGTTTCAGCGGGTCGCGCTTGCCCTGCGGCTTGACCCACTCGGCCGTCCGCTCCGCCTCGGCCTGCGCGGCGTACGCGTAGGCGACGGCCTCCAGGCCGCGGTCTTGGGCGTGCGGGCCGCCGGCCTGGAACGCCATCATGAACGCCTGGCCGCTGGTGTGCATGACCGCGTGCGCCATCTCGTGCGTCCGGGCGCTGATCCGCTTGAGGATCTCCAGGCACACCAGCGCCCGGTGGCGGGGGCCCGCCTCGCGCCAGGGGCGCATCGCGGACCGCATGGCCGGGAGCAGCACGGAGAGGTCGGCGTGGGGGTACTCGACGCCGAGCCGCGGGCCGTAGGGGGAGACCTCGGAGCCGGTCCAGCCGTCGGTGCCGGGCTGGTCGAGCTCGAAGCGCCGGTCCCGGAGGGCGTCGAAGGCCGCCTGGCCCGCGGCGGCGTCCAGGCCGCGGTCCTGGTCGGGGCCGTACGCCTTGGGGTGCTCGGGATGCGGGGACCAGTAGGCGCGGGTGCGGATGACGTCGAGGGCCGTGTCGAGCGTGGCGGAGTGCTTCTCGGCCAACTGGTCGATGGTGAGTCCGGCGGTCACGGTTGACCAACTCCTCGTCGGACGGGCATGGATGCGGTGGCGGTGGACCTGGGAACGCGCTGGTGACAGCGCGGTGAAAGCTGGGAAAGCAGTGGAACCAGGTGAAGCGGTGGTGCCGGATCCGTACGGCCGGGTGCCGTTGTCGTACCCGCCAGATACATTAACCGAACGATCGGTCGGGACAAGGGGGCCCGGCGAATCCGGGACCACCTCATCGGGGAGGATCACTGCCATGACCGCAATCGAGCCGGAGCAGACCGTGTCCGTCGTGGGCGCGGGCACCATGGGCCAGGGCATCGCCCAGGTCGCCCTGGTCGCGGGCCATCCCGTGCGGCTGTACGACGCGCTCCCGGGCCGCGCGGAGGACGCCGCGCGGGCCGTCACCGCCCGGCTGGACCGCCTCGTGGCCAAGGGCCGGATGCCGGCGGACGCCCGGGACGCGGCCGTCGCCCGGCTGCGCCCCGTCGCCGGGCCCGCCGGGCTCGCGGGCTCCGCGCTCGTCGTCGAGGCCGTCGTCGAGCGGCTGGACGTCAAGCGGACGCTGTTCCGCGAGCTGGAGGAGGTCGTCGACGACGACTGCCTGCTCGCCACCAACACCTCGTCCCTGCCCGTGACGGCCGTCGCCGGGCCGCTGCGCCGCCCCGGACGCCTCGTCGGCCTGCACTTCTTCAACCCGGCGCCACTGCTGCCGCTGGTCGAGGTCGTCCGGGGGCACGCCACCGATCCGGCCGCCGCCGACCGCGCGTACGCCACCGCCGCGGCCTGGGGAAAGACGCCCGTACGCTGCGCCGACACCCCCGGCTTCATCGTCAACCGGCTCGCCCGGCCGTTCTACGCCGAGGCGTTCCGGCTCCTGGAGGAGCGGGCCGCGGATCCCGCCACCATCGACGCGGTGCTGCGCGAGAGCGGCGGCTTCGCCATGGGCCCGTTCGAACTGACCGATCTCATCGGACAGGACGTGAACGAGTCCGTCACCCGTTCGGTGTACGAAGCCTTCTTCCACCACCCGAAGTTCACGCCGTCCCTCGCCCAGCGGCGCCTGGTGGAGGCGGGGCTGCTGGGACGGAAGAGCGGACGGGGCTGGTACGACCACGCCGAGGGCGCCGCACGGCCCGAACCGCACACAGCGGCCCCGGAGAAGGCGCCCGGGGCGCTCGTCCTGCACGGCGCCCTGCCTCCCGCCGCGGCCGTCCTGCCGGAGCTGGTCGAGGCCGCGGGCATGGCCCTCACTCGGGCGGAAGCGGACGGCGACGGGTACTTCGCGCTGCCCGGCGGCGCCCGGCTGGCCCTCACCGACGGCCGCTCCGCCACGGGCGACGCCGGGGAGCCGGCGGTCCGTTTCGACCTGGCCCTGGACTACCGGTCCTGCGCCCGCGTGGCCCTCGCGGCCTCCGTCGGCACCTCCGCCGCCGACCTGGGGGCCGCCGTCGGCCTGTTCCAGGCGCTCGGCAAGGAGGTCAGCGTCGTGGCGGACGCGCCCGGCCTGATCGTCGCGCGGACCGTCGCCCTGCTCGTCGACCTCGCCGAGGACGCCGTCGGCCGGGGCGTCGCCGGGCCGGAGGACATCGACACCGCCATGCGGCTCGGCGTGAACTACCCGCGCGGGCCGCTGGAGTGGGGCCGGGAGCTCGGTGCCGCCTGGGTCCGCCGCTTCCTGGCGAACATGGAGTACGAGTACCCGGGCGGTCGCTACGCCCCGTCCCAGCCGCTGCGCCGCCGAGCGGCCGCCGCCGTCAAGGAGAGCCTGCTTCCATCATGACCATGCCCAAGCGCGACACCTACACGCCGGACTCGCTGCTCGCGGTCGCCGTCGCGGTGTTCAACGAGCGCGGCTACGACGGGACCTCCATGGAGCACCTGTCGCGCGCCGCGGGAATCTCCAAGTCCTCGATCTACCACCACGTCAGGAGCAAGGAGGAGCTGCTGCGGCGGGCCATAAGCCGTGCGCTGGACGGGCTGTTCGCCGTCCTGGACGAGCCGGGCGCCACCACGGGGCCCGCCGTGGCCCGGCTGGAACACGTCACCCGCCGCACCGTCGAGGTGCTGATCGCCGAACTGCCGTAT
This sequence comes from Streptomyces sp. CA-181903, assembly GCF_050937075.1. NCBI lineage: Bacteria > Bacillati > Actinomycetota > Actinomycetes > Kitasatosporales > Streptomycetaceae > Streptomyces > Streptomyces sp. CA-181903. The sequence continues at coordinate 3,783,629 of NZ_JBNJLY010000001.1, read as the reverse complement.
GTGACGCTGCTGCTGCGTGTGCGCGGCAATACCGACACGGAGCGCTGGGCGATGGAGCGCCGGCGCGAGTTCGACCACCGGGTCGCGGCCCTCCTCAAGGAGGCCGCCGCCGACGGCGACCTGCGGGCCGACGTGGACGTCCGGCTGGCGACCCGGCTCCTCTTCGGCATGATCAATTCCGTGGTGGAGTGGTACCGGCCGCAGCGCGGCAACGCGGCCACCAGCGAGGAGGTCGCGGACGCGGTGATCAACACGGCGTTCGCGGGACTGCGGGCGCACTGAGGCGGGGCGTGCAGGGCGTTGAGCGCCGCGCCCTGGAGGTCGCGGCCTGGACGCTGTGTCCTGGGTCGTGGCCTGGACGCTGTTTCCCTGGACGCCGCGCCTTGGACGCACCCTGGGCACAGGGCCTTGGGAGCCGAGACCTTGGCGCCGAGACCTTGGTGCGGGGCCCTGGACGCAGCGGCCCGATCGCGGCGCCCTGTGCCGGCGGCTGCCCTGAACGTCTCATCCGTCCACGCCCTCCTTGAGGTCCTGCTCCTCGAAGACCAGCAGAGTGCGGGTGCTCAGCACCTCCTCTATGGCCTGGATCCGGGTGAGCACGAGCTCGCGGAGGGCGCGGTTGTCCTTGGTGTGGACCAGCAGCAGGACGTCGAAGTCCCCGCTCACCAGAGCGATATGGGCGGCCCCCGGCAGCACCCGCAGTTTCTCGCGCACGGTGCGCCAGGAGTTCTGCACGATCTTCAGCGTGATGTACGCGGACGCGCCCTGCCCGGCCCGCTCCTGGTCGATGCGCGCCCCGAAGCCCCGGATCACCCCGTCGTCGATCAGGCGGTTGATCCGCGCGTAGGCGTTGGCGCGGGAGACGTGCACCCGCTCGGCCACGGAGCGTATCGACGCCCGTCCGTCGGTCTGGAGCATGTGCAGGATCGAGCGGTCGATCTCGTCGAGCGGTCGTGCGGGCGTTCTGGGGCTCGTTTTGGCCATCTGTTCGTCCGGCATACCGCCATGCCTCCCCTGGGTGGACGCGCTGTTCATATCTCAGGCTGTGGAGAACCGTTTGTCCACAGGCCCGGGCCGCCTGTAGCCAAAATGCACCGGCAACCGAACAATCGGTAGGGAGAGCGCAGGGCGCTTTCCGGTCACGCCTGCCTCACGCCTGCCCCCAGAGGAGGTGCTCGTCATGACGGTCCTGGAGCAGCCCGGTGCCTACCGGCCGACCCCGCCCCCCGCCTGGCAGCCCCGCACCGATCCGGCTCCGCTGCTGCCCGACGAGGAGCCGTACCGGCTGCTGGGCACCCCCGCCGCGGACACGCTGGACCCCGAACTGCTCCGGCTGCTCCACGGCCACCTGGTGCGCGGGCGCCGCTACAACACCCAGGCCACCGCCCTCACCCGGCAGGGCCGGCTGGCCGTCTACCCGTCCTCGACGGGTCAGGAGGCGTGCGAGATCGCGGCGGCCCTCGCCCTGGAGGACCGCGACTGGCTCTTCCCCAGCTACCGCGACACCCTGGCCGCCGTCACCCGCGGCCTCGACCCCGTCCAGGCCCTCACCCTGCTGCGCGGCGACTGGCACACCGGCTACGACCCGCACGAGCACCGCGTCGCCCCGCTGGCCACCCCGCTCGCCACCCAACTCCCGCACGCCGTGGGGCTGGCGCACGCCGCGCGGCTCAAGGGGGACGACGTCGTGGCCCTCGCCATGGTCGGCGACGGCGGCACCAGCGAGGGCGACTTCCACGAGGCGCTGAACTTCGCCGCGGTCTGGCGGGCGCCCGTCGTCTTCCTGGTGCAGAACAACGGCTTCGCGATCTCCGTACCGCTGTCCAAACAGACCGCCGCGCCCTCCCTCGCCCACAAGGCCGTCGGCTACGGCATGCCCGGCCGCCTGGTCGACGGCAACGACGCGCCGGCCGTCCTGGAGGTGCTCACGGAGGCCGTTCGGCGGGCCCGCGCGGGCGGCGGCCCCACCCTCGTCGAGGCCGTCACCTACCGCCTCGACGCCCACACCAACGCCGACGACGCCACGCGGTACCGCAGTGACGCCGAGGTCGCCGCCTGGCACTCGCACGACCCCGTCGAACTGGTGGAACGGGAGCTGATCCGACGCGAACTGGTGGACGCCGACGGCCTCGCCGCCGTCCGCGAGACGGCCGAGCGCATGGCCGCCGGCCTGCGCGAACGCATGAACGAGGATCCCGAGCCGGATCCGATGGAGCTCTTCGAGCACGTCTACGCCCGGCGCACCGCGCGCCTGCGCGAACAGGCCGAGCTGCTGCGCGCCGAGCTCGCGGCGGCCGGTGCCGCCGACGGCTCCGCGCCCGGCGGCGAGCGGGAAGGAACGGACCGATGACCACCGCGGTCGCCCCGACGGGCCGCAAGCCCGCGACGATGAGCCAGGCCCTCAACCGGGCCCTGCGCGACGCCATGGCCGACGATCCGGCGGTGCACGTCCTCGGTGAGGACGTCGGCACCCTGGGCGGCGTCTTCCGGATCACCGACGGGCTGGCGAAGGAGTTCGGCGAGGACCGCTGCACCGACACGCCACTGGCCGAAGCGGGCATCCTGGGCACGGCCGTCGGCATGGCGATGTACGGGCTGCGCCCGGTGGTCGAGATGCAGTTCGACGCGTTCGCCTACCCGGCGCTGGAGCAGCTCATCAGCCATGTCGCCCGGATGCGCAACCGCACCCGCGGCGCCCTCCCCATGCCGATCACCGTCCGCGTCCCCTACGGGGGCGGCATCGGGGGCGTCGAGCACCACAGCGACTCCTCCGAGGCGCTGTACATGGCCACCCCCGGCCTGCACGTCGTCACGCCCGCCACCGTCGCCGACGCGTACGGGCTGCTGCGCGCGGCCATCGCCTCCGACGACCCGGTCGTCTTCCTGGAGCCCAAGCGGCTGTACTGGTCGAAGGCCGACTGGGAGCCGGACCGGCCCGAGGAGGTGCCCGGGATCGGCACCGCCGTCGTCCGCCGGCGCGGCACCTCGGCGACGCTGGTCACCTACGGACCGTCCCTGCCGGTCTGCCTGGAGGCCGCCGAGGCCGCCACGGCGGAGGGCTGGGACCTGGAGGTCGTCGACCTGCGCTCGCTGGTCCCGCTCGACGAGGAGACCGTGTGCGCCTCCGTCCGGCGCACCGGGCGGGCGGTCGTGGTGCACGAGGCGACGGGCTTCGGCGGCCCCGGCGGGGAGCTGGCCGCCCGGATCACCGAACGCTGCTTCCACCACCTGGAGGCGCCGGTGCTGAGGGTGACCGGATTCGACATCCCGTATCCGCCGCCGATGCTGGAAAAGCATCATCTGCCGGGCGTGGACCGGGTGCTGGACGCGGTCGCGCGGTTGCAGTGGGAGGCGGACTGGACCTCTCCGGAGAGTGGCTCCGGGGTCTCTCGGGAAAGCGGCTCCGGGTTCTCTCGGGGGAGCGCCCCGGGGGCGCGCGGAGTATCGGGTTCGCAGTCGGGCACGCCGGGGGGTGCGCGCTGATGGCCGTCGTGAAGGAATTCGCGCTGCCGGACCTCGGGGAAGGGCTCACCGAGGCGCAGGTGATCCGCTGGCTCGTCGACGTCGGTGACGTCGTCGCCGTGGACCAGCCGGTCGTGGAGGTGGAGACGGCCAAGGCGATGGTCGAGGTGCCGTGCCCCTACGGGGGTGTCGTCACGGCGCGCTTCGGGGAGGAGGGGGCGGAACTGCCCGTGGGCGCGGCCTTGTTGACGGTGGCGGTGGGCGAGCCGGCCGACAAAACCGCACAAGGTGCGGATCAGGGAAGCCAGGAGGTCGGCGAGGGGTCGGGGAACGTCCTCGTCGGGTACGGGACCCAGGCGCCGGCCGCCCGCCGGGCGCGGATCCGGCCACCGGGCCGGCGCGAGCCGGAGCCGACCGCCGTCGCGGCGGTGAACGGTGTGTCTGGTGTGGCCGGTGTGACGGCGAGCGGTGCGGCGGCCCCGGCGGCGGCGCCCGCGACCGTGGCCGTGATATCGCCGCTCGTACGGCGGCTGGCCCGGGAGCGCGGGGTGGACCTCGCGAGCCTGCGCGGCACCGGGCCCGAGGGGCTCATCCTGCGCGCGGACGTCGAACGCGCCACCGCGCCGGCGCCCGTACCGGTGTCGATGTCGGTATCGGCACCGGCGGCGGAGCACGCGACCGGTGAGCGCGTCCCCCTGCGCGGGCTGCGCGGGACCGTGGCCGAGAAGCTGAGCCGCAGCCGGCGCGAGATCCCGGACGCCACCTGCTGGGTGGACGCCGACGCGACCGAACTGCTCGCCGCCCGCCGGGCCATGAACGACGCACCCGGCCGCACCAGGATCTCCCTCCTCGCCCTCCTGGCCCGCGTCTGCACGGCCGCGCTCGCCGAGTTCCCGGAGCTCAACGCGACGGTGGACACCGAGGCCCGGGAGATCGTCCGGCTGCCGGCCGTGCACCTGGGGTTCGCCGCCCAGACCGAACGCGGCCTCGTCGTCCCGGTCGTCAAGGACGCGCACACGCGCGGCACGGCCTCCCTCCAGGAGGAGATCGCCCGCCTCACCGAGGCCGCCCGCGAGGGCAGGCTGAGCCCGGCGGAGCTCACCGGCGGCACGTTCACCCTCAACAACTACGGAGTCTTCGGCGTCGACGGCTCCACGCCGATCATCAACCACCCCGAGGCGGCCATGCTGGGCGTCGGCCGGATCGTCCCCAAACCCTGGGTGCACGAGGGCGAACTGGCCGTACGCCACGTGGTGCAGCTGTCCTTCACCTTCGACCACCGGGTGTGCGACGGGGGAACGGCCGGCGGATTCCTGCGGTACGTCGCCGACTGCGTGGAGCGGCCCGCCCTGCTCCTCCGATCGCTCTGAGGACGGGGCGTCACCTCCTCCGATCACTCTGAGGGCGAGGGCGTCGCCCTCCGGCGTACGGCCGTCTCCCGGCGGGCGCATACTGCGGGGGTGACGGACACGGTTTTCGACGCGGTGGTACTCGCCGGAGGAGCCGCCCGGCGGCTGGGCGGGGCGGACAAGCCCGGCCTGCGCGTCGGTGGGCGCGCCCTGCTCGACCGCGTGCTCGGCGCGTGCGCCGGCGCCCGTACCACCGTGGTCGTCGGACCCCGCCGGGCCACGGTCCGGCCGGTCACCTGGACCCGCGAACAGCCGCCCGGCGGCGGCCCGCTGGCCGCCCTGTCCGCCGGGCTGCGCCACACGTCGGCGGAGGTCGTCCTCGCCCTCTCGGCCGACCTGCCCTTCCTCGACGCCGGGGCGGTACGGGCCCTGCTGGAGGCCGCGGCGGCCGGTGCCGAAGGGGCGCTGGTCACCGACGCCGAGGGGCGCGACCAGCCGCTCGTCGCCGCCTACCGGGCGGAACCGGCCCGCCGGGAACTGGCCCTGCTGGCGACCGAGCACGGGACCCTCACGGGACTTCCCGTACGGCTGCTCACCCAGGGGCTGTCCCTGAGACGGCTGCCCCACCACGAAGCGTCGTTCGACTGCGACACCTGGGACGACATCGGCACGGCCCGCGCCAGGATCAGGGACGATGGGACCGTGCTGGATGAATGGATCGCCGCGGTCAAGGCCGAACTCGGCATGGAACTCGACGTCGACAGAACGCTCCTGCTCGACCTGGCCCGCGACGCCGCGCACGGCGTGGCCCGCCCCGCCGCCCCCTGACCACCTTCCTCGTCGGCTACGCCGCCGCCCTGCGCGGCGGCGGCCCCGACGCGGTCGCCCAGGCCGCCCGCGAGGCCGCGGCCCTGGCCGAACGGTGGGCGGCCGAACAGGACGACTCCCCGGCCGGCGCCCCCGCGGGACCCCCCTCATGAGGGACCGGGATCGCGAGGCGGACGCGGCGGCGCTGGACCGCGCCACGGACGAGGCCCTGGCCCTGCTCTCCGGTGAACACGGCGTTCCGGAACGGCAGGTGGCGCCGGTCGAGGGCGGGTACCTGCCCTTCGAGGAGCATGGGGAGCATGGGGAGCGCGAGGAGCCTGGGGAGCGCGGAGAGCGCGAGGCGCCTGGGGCTCAGGCCGAAGGGGCAGCGGGTGCGGTGCCGGACGCCGCGTCCGGCCGCCGGACAGCCGACGCCGCTTCCGGCCGCCGGGCAGCCGCGGTGCCGGGGGCGCGTGACGCTCACGCCGTCTCCGGGGGACGGCCTGGGCGGTCCGATGCCGGTGAGGCGCTGACTGACGTCTGGCGGTCGATCCGTGAAGTGGCGGGCGCGGACGAGCCGTCCCGGGTCAGGGGGCCGTAGGGGTAGGGACCTGTTCGACCGGAGGGGGCCAGGGGGGCCTACCGGGAGAGGCCCGGCCGGAGGGGTTCCGGCCGCGTCACGCGGCGGTGATCCCGGGAGCGGGTCCGGCGACGGGTCACGTGGCGGCGAGGCGTTGACGGATGTGTGGCGGTCGATTCGTGACATGACGGGTGGTGCCGGTGGTGAAGGACTGCCTCTCGGCGCCGCGTCGGCGCGGGCGCGGGGGCCGATGCGGAACGGTCCGGGCGGCGGGCCCGGTGACGCGGACGTCGACGGGCACGCGGACGCGTATGCGGACGTGGACGCCGCCGACGCCGACGCCGACGCCGGCGAGGGACTGACGGACGTCTGGCGTTCCGTACAGGGCGCCGCCGCCTCGGACGGACGCCCCCCGGGGACCCCGGCGGACACGACGGCGCCCGGGGGACAGGACGGCAGGGGACGGCATCATGTCGACGACGGTGGCGAGTTGGCCGACATCTGGCGGTCGGTCTGTGACGTGACCGCCGGGGCGGAGGGCGGGGAGACCCGTCCTGATGACGGTGCGGAGGCCGACCCGGCCGCGGTCGAGGAGGCCCACACCCAGGCGCCCAAGCCCCCGAAGTCCCGCAAGAACAGGCGGCGTTCGGACAAGCCCCTTACGTCCTCCGCAGGAGGAGAGGAGGCCGAGGACGCGGATGGGAAGGAAAACGCGGCCCCCCGCCACCCCGACCCCGCCCGCACCGCGTCGGAGCAGCCCCGGCGTTCCATGCCCTGGGCCATGGCCGGCGGCGTCGCGGCCGGGGCCGCCGAGCCCCTGCCCGCCCTGACCAGCCCCCTGGCGGAGGCCGTCGGCCGGACGCTCGCCGCGCCGCTCACCGCGTTGACGGACCTGCCGTCGTTCGACACCTCGGCGATGGACGGCTGGGCGGTCGCGGGCCCGGGGCCATGGCGCCTTCCGGACGACGCGGACCAGGGCATCCTCGCAGGCCACGCCGGCGGCGAGGCCCTGCGCGACGGCCACGCCGTGCCGATCGCGACGGGCGCCCGCATACCGGCCGGAGCCACGGCCGTGCTGCGCACGGAACACGGCCGGACGAGCGGGGGCGAACTGCACGCGACCCGCCGGACCGCCCAGGGCCAGGACATCCGCCCGCGCGGCCAGGAGTGCCGCCGCGACGACGAACTGCTGCCTGCGGGCACGCTGATCACCCCGGCCGTCCTCGGCCTCGCCGCCGCCGCGGGCCACGACGGACTTCCCGTGACCGCCCGGCCGCGCGTGCTGATCGTCGTCCTCGGCGACGAACTCGTCCACGAGGGGCTGCCCCAGGACGGCCGCATCAGGGACGCGCTCGGGCCGATGCTCGCTCCCTGGCTGCGTTCCCTGGGGGCCGAGGCGGTCGACACCGTCCGCCTGGGCGACGACGCCGACGCGCTGCACGACGCGCTCGCCGCGACCGACGCCGACGTGGTGATCACCACCGGCGGTACGGCGTCCGGCCCGCGCGACCACCTGCACCCCACCCTGCGCCGCCTCGACGCGGAACTGCTGGTCGACGGCGTCGCCGTCCGCCCCGGGCACCCCATGCTGCTCGCCCGCCTCACCCCTGAGCGGCACCTCGTCGGCCTGCCCGGCAACCCGCTGGCGGCGGTCGCCGGCCTGCTCACCCTCGCCGAGCCCCTGCTGCGCGGCCTCTCCGGCCGCGCCGCGCCGTCCCTCCGCCGCGCCGTGCTCACCGGCCCCGTACCGAGCCACCCGTCCGACACCCGCCTGGTGCCGGTCGTGCTGCGCGGCGGTGACGGAGCGCGTCCGCTGCGCTTCCACGGACCGGCGATGCTGCGCGGCCTGGCGGCGGCCGACGCCATCGCGGTGATCCCGCCCGGCGGGAACACGGCGCGGGGCCGGGTGGCCCTCCTGGACCTGCCGTGGACGGCCACCGGCGGGGGCGTCGGCTGAGGGCCGGGGGCGCGCCGTCCGCTCCGGGCCGCCCGCACGCCACGGGATGCCCGACGCTTGGCCCCCGGGTAGCCGTCCGGCTGGACCCCATGGGAGTCGGGGTGACCTCGGGCCGGCGCCCATGGGTTGTGCCCCTGCCCCGCCCTTTCGCCGTTTCCCATGGGGCTGCGCCCCACGCCCCCGAAACGCGCTCCTCTGAAGGAAGTGCCCTGTATCCCCGGGTGAACCGGGCAGCCAGCCGACGCCGGCCGGAGACGCGCGCGTACCACAGAAGCCTCACGTTCGGTGCCGGGTTTGCTGCAGTCGGTAACCGGTGCATAGCCTGCGCAGCACGTGACCGTGGGCACAGGACGAAGGGCAGCCATGACCGCCATACACGACATGCTGTCGCTCGCCGGGGCACCATGGAGGCGAGGAGGCGATCACATGACCCCGGTCCCCGCCGCACGTCCCCTGCTCGGTGTCGAGGAGTTCGAGGAACTGGCCCGCTCCGCGCCCGAGACCGTGCGCCTGGAGCTCATCAACGGAAGGATCGAGGTCAAGCCGGTGCCGGACGGGGACCACCGCGAGATCGTGATGTGGCTGCAGGACGTATGCCGGGACCGGCGACCGGACATGCGCCTCTACGCCGAGGCGAGCCTGAAGGTGGAGAGCTACCGGAAAGGCCGCGCCATCGCCGATGCCGCCCTCGCCCCCCGCAAGCACTTCGCCGGGCACGGGGACTGGTCCGACCCGAAGGGCGTGCTGATGGTGGTCGAAGTGACCTCCGACGACGCGGACACCAACCGGCGCGACCGGATGGAGAAGCCGGTCGGCTACGCGTCCGCGGGCATTCCCGTCTACCTTCTCGTCGATCGCGAGCGCCGCATGGTGACCGTCTACTCGGACCCCGAGGACGGCACGTACCTGAGCTCGGTATCCCGGCCGTACGGCGCCCCCGTCAGCCTCCCGGAGCCGGTCGCCTTCATCCTGGAGACCGAGGAGTTGAAGGACTTCGCCGACTGACCCCGGCGCGCTACTCGGCCGGTCCCGACGCCTGGCGGATGGTGATCACGCGGTCCGTGAGGCGGAGGGGGGTCGCCTCGGGGTCGGTGAAGTTCAGGAGGCGGTGGCCGCGGACGACGGCTACGACGAGGTCGGCGCAGTCGCGGGGGGAGAGGCCCGCCTCCGCCTTGGTGATCGGGCGTTCGGCGACGTCCAGGCCGGTGCCGTACGTGAGCAGGTCCTCCAGCACCGTGCCGACGTACGGGCTGACCATCGACATGCCGAGCATGCGGCCCGCCGAACTGGAGCTCGTCACCACCGTGTTGGCGCCGCTCTGCCGCAGCAGCGGCACGTTCTCGTCCTCGCGGACGGCGACGACGATCGTGGCCCGCTTGTTGAGTTGACGCGCCGTCAGGGTGACGAGGGCGGCCGTGTCGTCCCGCTCTGTGGTGATCACCACGTGGGAGGCGTTCTGGAGTTCGGCGCGGAGCAGGGTGTCGGAGCGGGTGCCGTCGCCGACGACCCCCACGATGCCGTCGCAGGCGGCGGCGTCCACGGCCTTCTTCTGCGGGTCGACGACGACGATCCTGTCCTTCGGGCGGCCCTGGCCGACCAGCGTCTCGATGGTGTGCCGGCCCTTGGTGCCGTAGCCGATGACGACGGTGTGGTCGCGCATCCGGGACCTCCAACGGTGTATGCGGACCTGGTGGCGCGTCCGCTCGGTCAGCACTTCCAGCGTGGTGCCGACCAGGATGATCAGGAACAGCACGCGCAGCGGGGTCACGACGAAGATGTTCGTCAGCCGGGCGGCGTCGCTCACCGGCGTGATGTCGCCGTAGCCGGTGGTCGAGAGGGTGACGGTCGCGTAGTACGCGGCGTCGACGAAGCCGACCGGGCCGCCCGCGTTGTCGTGGTAGCCGTCGCCGTCCAGCCACACCACGAGCGTCGTCACCACCAGCACCATCAGCGCCATCACCAGGCGTCGCAGCACCTGTTGCAGGGGCGCGGTGACCCGCTGGACGGGCAAAACGATGGAGCGGCCCGCCTCCGCGTCCTCCGCCTCGGCGCGCGTGCGGCGCCAGAGCGACTTGAGGAGCAGTCCGCCGCCCCTGTGGTGATCGGGGGCGGCCGGGGGCTCGGGGGAGTGGGCGTGGTTGCCGCCGGTCATCCGGTTCCGGGGCGCGGAGGACGATGGGTTCGGCACTCGCCCATGATCTCTTATGCGGGCGCGGGTGACCCTCAGTGACCCCTACGGGTCGCGGGCCGCATCGGCGCCCGCCCGCGCGAGTGCCCCCGTACGTGCCGGGTCCCTAGGGGGTTCGACGGGCGGGGAGTAGCCTCGCGCCATGTATGCGATCACCATTCCCGAGCCCGGTGGACCCGACGCCCTGGTCTGGTCCGAGGTGCCCGACCCCGTGCCCGGTGAGGGGGAGGCGCTGGTCGAGGTCGCCGCGACGGCCGTCAACCGCGCCGACCTGATGCAGCGGCAGGGGTTCTACGATCCGCCGCCCGGCGCCTCGCCGTACCCCGGACTGGAGTGTTCCGGCCGGATCGCGGCCCTCGGCCCCGGAGTGAGCGGCTGGGCGGTCGGCGACCAGGTCTGCGCGCTGCTCGCCGGCGGCGGATACGCGGAGAAGGTCGCCGTCCCCGTCGGCCAGTTGCTGCCCGTGCCCGACGGCCTGGACGTCGTGACCGCCGCCGCCCTGCCCGAGGTCACCGCGACCGTCTGGTCGAACGTGTTCATGCTCGCCCACCTGCGGCCCGGCGAGACGCTGCTCGTGCACGGCGGCGGCAGCGGCATCGGCACCATGGCCGTCCAGCTCGCCAAGGCGGTCGGCGCGCGGGTCGCGGTCACCGCCGGAAGCCGGGAGAAGCTGGAGCGCTGCCGCGAGCTCGGCGCCGACATCCTCGTCGACTACCGGGAGCAGGACTTCGTCGAGGAGATCCGCAAGGTGACCGGCGGGACCGGCGTCGACGTCGTCCTCGACATCATGGGCGCCAAGTACCTGGACCGGAACGTGGACGTCCTGGCCGCCAACGGCCGCCTCGCCATCATCGGTCTGCAAGGCGGCCGGAAGGCTGAACTCGACCTCGGCAAGCTGCTGACGAAGCGGGCCGCCGTCATGGCGACCGCCCTCCGCTCCCGGCCGCTCGCCGAGAAGGCCGCCATCATCGCGGCCGTCCGCGAGCACGTCTGGCCCCTCGTCTCGGGCGGCCGGGTCCGGCCCGTCGTCGACCGGACGATGCCGCTGCGGGACGCGGCCCGGGCACATCGGGTCGTCGAGGACAGCTCGCACGTGGGGAAGGTGCTGCTCACGACGGGCTGAGGTGCTGCTCACGACGGGCTGAGGTGCTGCTCACCACGGGCTGAGGGGCTGCTCCCCACGGACTGAGGGGAACGAGGCGCGGCGCGGCCTGCGCCGCCCGGCCCAGCGCGGGTCGGCGCGGGCGCGTCGGCGGGCGGCCGGGCCGTCACCCGTCCGGCCGCCCGGCGTGCCCGGGCCCGACGGGCGTGTGACGGTGGACGGGTGATCGCAGTGATCGCCGGAACGCTTCGGGCCGCGGCCGGCCGGCCACGTACGCCCTGGGCGCCTTGGACGTCCCGGACGCGCGGGGCCCGGGGCCTGGGGTGTCGCGGGGGCCGGGCGCCCGGCCGCCCCGGCCGGTCTGGCGCTGGCGGCCGTCCTGGCGCTCACGGCCGTCCTCGCCGGGCCGCCCGACGTGGCACGGGCCGAGGACGGCCCCCCTGCGCCGTCCCTGCCTCTGACGCCTTCGGCGGCCCTGCCCGCGCCGGTGCCGGTGCCGTCGGTGCTGCCGGCGCCGCCAGGACCGCTGATGCCGTCCGCGCCCATCGCACCGCTCCCGTCCCTTCCGGCCCTCGCGCCGCCGGGCCCGCTGCTGCCCGTCGATCCGGCCCTGTCTCTCACCTCGCCTCGGCCCCTCGCGCCGCCACCGGTCCTCGCACCCGCGCCGCCCGTACCCCCCGCCCCCACCGACGCCGGGCGCCTCGCGGGAACCGTCGCGGGTCAGGGGCGCCCGCACCCCGGACGCGCTCCTGAGAACCCTGCCAACGCCGAGAACCCCGAGAACCCTTCCGGGCCGGGGCCGGACCCCTACGGGTCCCCGGCCCCCGGCACCGGCGCCGACCCCGAACCCGCCTGGACCCCGGCACAGATCGTTCCGGAACCCCCGGTACGGCCCGCGCCCGCCCGCGCCGGCGTGCGGAACGGCCGGGCCGCCCCGGACGAGGAGCCCGTGATGCGGGTCCTGCCCCTGGGGACCGGCATGACCCTCACCGGCCTGGGCCTGGGGTTCCTCGCCCTGCGCCTGCGGCGGCGCTGACCGGCGTGCGCGCCGGTCCGTCCGGCGGGGCACACCCGCACCGCGCACCCCGGTGGATCAGACGCGTACGGGGGCATCACCAGGGGGAAATCATCTGTGCGAGAGAATGGCGGCATGGATATGCCGAGGAACGAACGGTCGCAGGAGAGCCCGCACATCCTGGTCGTAGGCCCGGACGGCATGGCTCTCGGCAGCACCAGCCCCGGCGGCGGGGCGGGTGACGACGAGTCGCGCGAGGTCCCCGTGACGGAGCAGGTCGAACAGCCCGCGAAGGTCATGCGCATCGGAAGCATGATCAAGCAGCTGCTGGAGGAAGTACGCGCCGCGCCCCTGGACGAGGCGAGCCGGGTCCGGCTCAAGGAGATCCACCACAGCTCCGTCAAGGAACTGGAAGACGGGCTCGCCCCCGAGCTCGTGGAGGAACTGGAGCGGCTGTCGCTCCCGTTCACCGACGACAACATCCCCACCGAGGCCGAACTCCGCATCGCCCAGGCCCAGCTCGTCGGCTGGCTCGAAGGGCTCTTCCACGGCATCCAGACGGCGCTGTTCGCCCAGCAGATGGCCGCCCGCGCCCAGTTGGAGCAGATGCGCCGCGCCCTCCCGGCCGGCATCGGCGACGACGACGGCGAAGGCGGCGGCAGGGGCCAGCAGGGGGCGCGCTCGGGCCCGTACCTGTGATCCACGGGGGCCCGTAGGGCCAAGGGACGTACACCGGAGACCGGTTGCCGCCATACAGCGGCGGCCGGTCTCCGGCTTTCCGCCGTCAGGAAGCCGGGTCGCCCGTCGAGACAGTGATGACGATCGTCGTGGTCTTCGGGTCGAACGGATCATTCTTTTGAGGGTTCTGCATCACGACCGTGCCCTTGCCGAACACGTTCTCGTTCTGCTTGTCCTCGCGGTATCGCCAGTGAGCGGCCTGGAAGCACTGCTTCACCGACTCGGCGGTGACGAAGGTGACCTCCGGCATGCTCGTCTTGGTCTTGTCCAGGAAGCTGGGGCGCGCGTTGGTGCACTTGTCCGCGTCGATGACCTTGGACTTGTCGCCGTCGACGTGCTTGTTGCCCACGCCGCCGCCCCCGTTGCCGCCGCCCGTCGAGCCGTTGGAACCGCCGGAGGAGCCGCCCACCGGGACCGGGGCCGCGGACTGTGAGACCTGGGCGACCGGCTTGTCCGCCTTGGCGGGGTCGTCGTTCTTGTTGTCCTTGAGGGCGACGACGGCGATCACGGCGATGACCGCCAGCGCGGCGACGATGGCCGAGCCGATGATGACCGGCTTGTTGCCCCGGCCACCGTTCCCGTTCCCGCCGCCGCCCCCGGCGGAGGGCGCCGGCATGACGCCGGGCGGGGGCGTGTGCGCGCCCTGGTACGACGGGGGCGTCTGGTAGGCAGGGGAAGGGCCGGGAGGCTGGGCCGCGTAATTCGACCCGTACGCCCCGTACGGGTTCTGCTGCGGCGGCGCCTGGTACGGCGTCTGTACGGACTGGATGCCCGGGGCGGGCACCGCCTGCTGGTCCACCGGCGGGAAGACCGCCGAGGAGACCCCGGCACCGCTGCCGGGAGCGGGCGCGTCCCCGGAGATCACCGGCGAAGCGGCCGTGCGTGCCGTACCGGCCACGCGCGCGCACTCGTCCCGCATGGCGGCGGCGCTCGGGAAGCGCTCGTTCGGGTTCTTCTTCAGCGCCCGGGCCACCAGGGCGTCCACCGCCGGCGGGATCGAGCGGTTGATCGTGGAGGGCGCGACCGGCTCCTCCTGGACGTGCGCGTACGCGATGGCCAGCGGCGAGTCCGCGTCGAAGGGCAGCCGGCCGGTCAGCAGCTCGAAGAGCATGATGCCGACCGAATACAGGTCGGAGCGCGCGTCCACGCCGCGCCCCAGGGCCTGCTCGGGGGAGAGGTACTGCGGGGTGCCGACGACCATGCCCGTCTGCGTCATCGAGGTGACCCCCGACTGCATGGCGCGGGCGATGCCGAAGTCCATGACCTTGACCACATCACGCTTGGTCATCATCACGTTGCCGGGCTTGATGTCCCGGTGGACCAGGCCCATCTCGTGGCTGACCTCGAGCGCGGCCAGCACGTCGGCCGTGATCTTCAGCGCCTTGGCCGTCGGCATCGCGCCGTACTGCGCCACGTCCGCGTCGAGGACGGAGCGCAGCGGCTTGCCCTCGACGTACTCCATGACGATGTACGGCATCGTCGTGCCGTCCAGCGCGTCCTCGCCGGTGTCGAAGACGGAGACGATGTTGGTGTGGGTGAGCTTGGCCACGGCCTGGGCCTCGCGGCGGAACCGCTCGCGGAAGGACGACTCCCGGCCGAGTTCCGTGTGGAGGGTCTTGACGGCGACCTGGCGGTCGAGCACGGAGTCGTACGCGAGGTGCACGGAGGCCATGCCGCCCTCGCCGAGCAGGTCGCGCAGCTGGTAGCGGCCGCCGCCGACGGCCCGTCCCGCGTAGCGGCCCTGTGCGCCGTCCTGGCTCATGGTGTTGCTTCCCCCTCGGCGCCGACCGGCGTCGGTCGGTGACGCGACACCCGGGCCGGGCCCGGCTCATAGGTTGGATCCGGCCGGATCCCATCCGGCCGGACACGTATCCCGGCCAAGTGTGCCGCAGGCCAGGGGCACGTCAAGCCGCGTGCCCGTTCCGTGACCGGATGCGCGACAAGCCGTCACGGAATTTGCCTTGCCCGGGCCGCTGCGGGTTTGATTGCCCGTCCATCCCCGACCGGCGCGCGTCGCGGAACCTGTAGCGTGCCTTATCGGAAGACTGCATTGCTCCGCGTACGGCTCAGCAGCGTGAGCACTGCCCCAAGGCTTGGCCCCCGCGAGCGGCCAGACACGACGGCGAGGACTGATGGCACAGACGCAGAGCGCCCAGGGTCCGTCCGACCCTGACGCCAACGGGGGCGGTATGCCCGATGTGCCGGAAATGTGGGGTAACGGCGGCGTGGTCGGCGACGGCCGCTACCGCCTCACCCACCGGCTCGGCCGCGGCGGCATGGCCGAGGTCTTCGCCGCCGAGGACGTGCGCCTCGGCCGCACCGTTGCGGTCAAGCTGCTCCGCTCCGACCTGGCCGAGGACCCGGTCTCCAAGGCCCGCTTCACCCGCGAGGCACAGTCCGTCGCCGGACTGAACCACCACGCCGTCGTCGCCGTCTACGACTCCGGCGAGGACATCGTCGGCCGCCAGACCGTGCCGTACATCGTCATGGAACTGGTTGAAGGCCGCACCATCCGGGACCTGTTGCTCAACGCGGAGGCACCGCCGCCCGAGCAGGCGCTGATCATCGTCTCCGGGGTGCTCGACGCGCTGGCCTACAGCCACCAGCACGGCATCGTGCACCGCGACATCAAGCCCGCCAACGTCATCATCACCAACAACGGCGCCGTCAAGGTCATGGACTTCGGCATCGCCCGCGCCCTGCACGGCGCCGCGTCCACCATGACCCAGACCGGCATGGTCATGGGCACCCCGCAGTACCTCTCCCCCGAGCAGGCGCTCGGCAAGACCGTCGACGCCCGGTCCGACCTCTACGCGACCGGCTGCATGCTGTACGAACTGCTGGCGCTGCGCCCGCCGTTCACCGGCGAGACCCCGCTCTCGGTCGTCTACCAGCACGTTCAGGACAATCCGGTCCCGCCGTCCCAGGTGCTGGACTCCGTCCCGCCGGAGCTCGACGGACTCGTCATGCGCTCCCTGGCCAAGGACCCGGACGACCGCTTCCAGAGCGCCGAGGAGATGCGCTCGCTCGTCCAGTACAGCCTCCAGATGCTGCACGAGGCCGGCGGCCACAGCGGCGCCTGGGACACCGGCCAGATCCCGGCCGCCGCGGCCACCCAGGTCCTGGGCGGCGTCGGCCTGGGCCAGACCACGGCCATGCAGCGCCCGCAGCACGGCGACACCTCGCCGCAGCGGATCCTGCCCCAGGGCATGGGCGGGTCCGGCGACGACGACTACGAGCCGGGCGGGCACGGGCGGGGCGGCGGGGGCAGCCGCAACAAGCTGATCGCCATCGTGGTGCTGGTGGCGGCGGTGGTGGCCGCCGTGGCGGCGTACGCGGCGATTGGCAAGGACAAGGGAGCCAAGAAAGAGGAGCCCGTCAAGACGCCGAGCCACTCCGCGTCCCAGACCCCCGGCCCCACCGGCTCCTCCTCCACCCCCAAGGGCGAGAAGTCGTCCGAGCCCGACAACGGGACCGGCTCGACGGGCGGTACCTCCGACGAGAACGACAGCTACGGCAGCACCGGCGGGTCGAGGCACCGCTACACGAAGGCGCCCACCACGGATCCGACCCGGGAACCGTCGGGTGAGCCGACCGGCAACAAGCCGACCGACGACGGCAAGGGAACCACGTCCAAGGGCACCAGCGAGGGGAACGGCAACAACCCCACCAGCAACCCGGGTAACGCGAACAACCCGGGCACGGCGAACAACCCGGGTAACGCCAACAACCCGGGTAACGCGAACAACCCAGGGTCGGCCAACAACCCGGGTAACGCGAACAACCCCGGCAACACCAACGTCACCACTGACAGCGTGTCGTGAACACGCGGGCCCGGTGACCGGGCCGTTCCGACCGCCGAGGCGGGGCTTCGTGCCCCGCCTCAGTCCGTGAACGCGTCCCGCACGTCCTCGTACGAGCCCGTCCACCACACCGCCAGCGCCGCCGACGCCGGGAAGCCGGGGTCGGCGCGGTGGTCGCCGAGCTGGTAGCGCCAGCGGAGCATCCAGAAGTCGTTGAGGCGCTCCCACCACACGCGGTGCACGGCCGCCGCGAGTTCCTCGGGGCCGGCGCCGGTGGTGCGCCGGTAGGCGCGGGCGTACGGGCGTATCTTCGCGAAGTCGAGGGTGCCGTCGGGGCGCAGGAAGAAGATCACGGCGGCGCGGACGGCCTCCTCCGCGCGGGGGCGGACGCCGAGGCGGTCCCAGTCGACGATCGCGGCGGGTTCGGCGTCCCGGTACAGCAGGTTGAGCGGGTGGAAGTCGCCGTGTACCCAGCCGCGCGCCGGGGTCGCGGCCGGGGGCGGGCGGCGGTGGGCGTGCCGTTCCAGCAGGGCCCGGCGTTCGACGAGGCGGTGCTCGGCGAGTTCGTCGAAGGAGTCGCGGGGGCCCCGGCGGACCAGGACCAGCAGTTCCTCGATGAGCGCGTACGTGTCCTCGGGGTCGGCGGCGACGTCCAGCGTGTCGGGGGTGCGACGGGGGTCGGGGGCGTGCCTCCGATCCCCGGACGGTGCCCCGGGCGGCCCCCCAGGGGCGCGCTGAGGGCCCTCAGGGGCGCTCTCGGGGGCCTGGCGCGCCGGTGTCCCCGGCGGGGCGCCCCTGAGCCCCGCGGGACACCTTCCAGGGGCGATGAGCGGCCAGCCGCCCGCCGCGGCACCGACGGCCGCCCCCACCGCGCCGGGCACGAGGGCCGCTCCCGGCCCGTAGGGGACGCCCGCGCCGAGCCGGGCTCCGGTGCCGTCACCGCGCCGCGCGCCGGCCCGCGCGGCCGTCAGCGTCCCGTTCCGCCCGCCCGCGCCGGCGGTGCCGGCCCAGGCGCCCGACGCCGCGCCCGTCACCGCCCCGGCCCGCGCCGCCCGGGTGCCGTCCCCGGTGCCCACCGTCCGACCGCCCGCGCCCTCGGAATCCCACGTTCCGCCGCCCCCGGCCCGGCGACCTCCCGCATCACCGTCTCCAGGCTGACGTGGACGGTGCCGAGCAGCGCGCCCAGGCCGCGCGACTGGGCGGTGGTGAGCTCGCCGCCGTCCCGGTGCCGTCCCTCGACCCACGGGTGCAGCGCGTAGCAGCGGCCGCCGAGGACCGCGACGGTCGATCCGTCCTCCGCCGCCACCGGCGGGGCGACCGGCAGGCCGAGGGCGCCGAGCCGCTGCGTCGCCGCGTGCTGCCGGGCGATGGCGGCCCGGTCGCCGTCGAGGTGGTGCTTGAGGAAGAAGTGGCCCCGGCTGGTGGAGAGTCGGTACCCGTGGTTCAGCAGACCCTCGCTGAGCGGTTCGCAGGCGAGGGGCTCGCCGGCGTGCCGGTAGCGGCGCAGGAGCGTGCGCAGGGTGCCGCCGTCGGGAGGTGCGACAGGGGGGACAAGTGAGCGCGGCACGCCCCAAATGTTAGTTCACGGCGAGTGCGCGGCCTGTCGTGCGGGTACGCCTTCGAGGTGGTGCAGGGTGATGAACTGCGGTTCTATGCACAGGTATTCGGGAAGGAAGGGTGCGTTGTCCGCCGCTCGCGGTGCCGGCCCGAAGTGCAGCAGTTCCACCGGTCCCGGGGTGAACCGCCGTGCGGTACCCACGAATTGGACGTGCCAGACGTCCTCGTCGCCTTCCTCCCGCCCGCCGAAGTTGTCGGCGTTGTAGGCGATGACGCTGCCGTCGCAGGCCCGGCCGTAGCCGTAGCCGCCGTGCAGCCGCACCAGCACGCGCCCGTCGGACACGATGTGCCGGGTGGTGATGACGAACGGGAGTGCGCGCAGGGTCACCGAAAGGTGCCCGTAGGGGGCGCGGCCGAGCAGTTCGAGCGCTCGGTGTTCGTCTGTGGCCGGCGGGGCGGCCGGCTGTACCGGTGCGGGCATGCGCCTTACTCTGCACCGTCACGTCCGGTACACGTAGAGCCACCCGCCCCGTCGCGGGCGGGACGTTGGTCCCTAAACGGGCACCCCGTACGGGATCTCCCGGGGCTGTAAAGCCCCCTCCCCTCAGCGCTTCTCCGCCTGCAGACGCGCGACGTAGGCGGCCGCCTGCGAACGCCGTTCCATGCCCAGCTTGGAGAGCAGGCTGGATACGTAGTTCTTGATGGTCTTCTCCGCCAGGTGCAGCCGCTCGCCGATCACGCGGTTCGTCAGCCCCTCCCCGATCAGGTCCAGGATCCGCCGTTCCTGTTCCGTCAGCGAGGCCAGCCGGTCGTCGCCGCGCGGGCTCTTGCCGTCGCGCAGCCGCTCCAGCACCCGCGCGGTCGCCACCGGATCGAGCAGCGACTTCCCGGCCGCGACGTCCCGGACGGCGGAGAGCAGCTCATTGCCGCGAATCGCCTTCAGGACATAACCCGAGGCCCCGGCCATGATCGCGTCGAAAAGCGCCTCGTCGTCGGCGAACGACGTCAGCATCAGGCACTTGATTCGCGGGTCGAGCGAACGAATCTCACGGCAGACTTCGACCCCGCTGCCATCCGGAAGCCGAACGTCCAGAACGGCGACGTCGGGCCGGGTGGCGGGAATGCGCACCAGTGCGTCCGCGGCGGTACCGGCCTCTCCGACGACCTCGATGTCCTCCTCGGTGGAGAGCATCTCGTGAACGCCGCGCCGCACGACTTCATGGTCGTCGAGCAGAAATACCGTGATTTTTCCTTGTTCGCGCACAGTGTCAGTCTCACACATCGAGTCTTCCCCTGCTCTTGTCCTCCGGGATAACGTGCCGTCGTTCCGGCGGTAACCCTGCCTCGGCGGGGACGGCCCGCAACGCTGTGACCAGTGCTTTGTCGGCCCTTTCTCGATTTACTTGGAAATCCAAGCAAAATCGCAGGTCAGAGAGGGTTTCGCAGGAATGCGGAGTACTGGGTAACGTGCATATTGCAGGCCATTCGGCGGGACACCTGTCACGCCCGGTTCGGCCTCGGCACACCCACCCCGTGTGCCGTCGGGAAGCGGGCGAGCATCCCCCAGCCCCACGGCGGGGGGACCCCCTACGGCCACCGGCGACCCCGGGGGCCGGACAGACGGAGGAGCACACGTGACCGTGGACAGCACCGCCGCGCGCAAGCCGCGGGGCGG
Source organism: Streptomyces sp. CA-181903 (assembly GCF_050937075.1). Lineage (NCBI taxonomy): Bacteria > Bacillati > Actinomycetota > Actinomycetes > Kitasatosporales > Streptomycetaceae > Streptomyces > Streptomyces sp. CA-181903. The sequence continues at coordinate 3,763,396 of NZ_JBNJLY010000001.1, read as the reverse complement.
CAAACGCGCCGGAGCGAAGAAGCCGGCCGCCGGGGCGGGCGAGCCGGAGCTCGTACAGCTGCTGACGCCCGAGGGCGAGCGGGTCGAGCACCCGGACTACGCCATCGACGTGACGCCCGAGGAACTGCGCGGCCTCTACCGCGACATGGTGCTGACCCGCCGCTTCGACGCCGAGGCGACCACCCTCCAGCGGCAGGGCGAACTGGGCCTGTGGGCCTCCCTGCTGGGCCAGGAGGCCGCCCAGATCGGGTCCGGCCGGGCCACCCGCGACGACGACTACGTCTTCCCGACCTACCGCGAGCACGGCGTCGCCTGGTGCCGGGGCGTGGACCCGACCAACCTCCTGGGGATGTTCCGCGGCGTCAACAACGGCGGCTGGGACCCCAACGAGAACAACTTCCACCTCTACACGATCGTCATCGGCTCGCAGGCGCTGCACGCCACCGGTTACGCCATGGGCATCACCAAGGACGGCGCCGACTCCGCCGTCATCGCCTACTTCGGCGACGGCGCGACCAGCCAGGGCGACGTGGCCGAGTCGTTCACCTTCGCCGCCGTCTACAACGCCCCCGTGGTCTTCTTCTGCCAGAACAACCAGTGGGCCATCTCCGAGCCCACCGAGAAGCAGACCCGCGTGCCCCTCTACCGCCGCGCCCAGGGCTACGGCTTCCCCGGCGTCCGCGTCGACGGCAACGACGTGCTGGCCTGCCTCGCCGTCACCCGGGCCGCGCTGGAGCGCGCCCGCACCGGCCAGGGCCCCACCTTCGTCGAGGCGTTCACCTACCGGATGGGCGCCCACACCACCTCCGACGACCCCACCCGCTACCGGCGGGACGAGGAGCGGGAGCTGTGGGAGGCCAAGGACCCGATCCTGCGCCTCCGCCGCCACCTGGAGCGCGAGGGCCTCGCCGACGAGGAGTTCTTCGCCGCCCTGGAGGCCGAGAGCGACGCGCTGGCCAAGCGCGTCCGCGAGACCGTGCGCGCCATGCCCGACCCGGAGAGCACGGCCATCTTCGAGAACATCTACGCGGACGGCCACGCGCTGGTCGACGAGGAACGCGAACAATTCATCGCCTACCAGGCTTCGTTCGCCGACGAGGAGAGCAAGTAATGGCCACCGAGAAGCTCTCGATCGTCAAGGCGATCAACGCCTCCCTCCGCACCGCCCTGGAGAACGACCCCAAGGTCATCGTCATGGGCGAGGACGTCGGCAAGCTCGGCGGCGTCTTCCGCGTAACGGACGGGCTCCAGAAGGACTTCGGCGAGGACCGGGTCGTCGACACCCCGCTCGCGGAGTCCGGCATCGTCGGCACCGCCATCGGCCTGGCCCTGCGCGGCTACCGGCCGGTCGTGGAGATCCAGTTCGACGGGTTCGTCTTCCCCGCGTACGACCAGATCGTCACCCAGCTCGCCAAGATGCACGCCCGCGCGCTCGGCAAGATCAAGATGCCCGTCGTCGTCCGCATCCCCTACGGCGGTGCCATCGGGGCCGTCGAGCACCACAGCGAGTCCCCGGAGTCGCTGTTCGCGCACGTCGCCGGCCTGAAGATCGTGTCGCCGTCGAACGCCTCCGACGCGTACTGGATGCTCCAGCAGGCCATCCAGAGCGACGACCCGGTGATCTACTTCGAGCCCAAGCGCCGCTACCACGACCGGTCCGAGGTCGACACGGAGGCGATCCCGGGCCCGCTGCACACCGCCCGTACGGTGCGCCAGGGCACGGACCTGACGCTGGTCGCCTACGGGCCGATGGTCAAGACCTGTCTGGAGGCGGCCGCGGCCGCCGCCGAGGAGGGCAAGAACCTGGAGGTGATCGACCTGCGGTCGATCTCCCCGATCGACTTCGACGCCGTCCAGGCGTCCGTGGAGCGCACCCGCCGGCTCGTGGTCGTCCACGAGGCCCCGGTCTTCTTCGGCTCCGGCGCCGAGATCGCGGCCCGGATCACCGAGCGCTGCTTCTACCACCTGGAGGCCCCCGTCCTGCGGGTCGGCGGCTACCACGCCCCCTACCCCCCGTCGCGGCTGGAGGACGAGTACCTTCCGGGACTGGACCGGGTGCTCGACGCCGTAGACCGCGCGCTTGCGTACTGAGGGCTGAGGAGAGTCGTGACGATGACTGCGAGCACAGCGAGCGACCAGCGCTTCCGCGAGTTCAAGATGCCCGACGTGGGCGAGGGCCTCACCGAGGCCGAGATCCTCAAGTGGTACGTGGCGGTGGGCGACACCGTCTCCGACGGCCAGGTGGTCTGCGAGGTCGAGACGGCCAAGGCCGCCGTCGAACTGCCCATCCCCTTCGACGGCGTGGTGCACGAGCTGCGCTTCGAGGAGGGTGTGACGGTCGACGTCGGCACGGCGATCATCTCGGTCGACACCCGGCCCGGTGAGGGGCCGGTGACCCCGCCCGGAGCGATCGACCCGACCCTCGCCGGCGCCCCGGCCGAGCCCGCGGCGCACGCCGAGACGGCGGCCGCGCCGGAGGGCGAGGGCCAGGGGCAGGGCCGGCAGGCCGTCCTCGTCGGGTACGGCGCGGCGCCGTCGTCCACCAAGCGGCGGCCGCGCAAGGCGGCCCGTCCGGAGGCGTCGACGGTCGGCGCGGCGGTCCAGGCGGAGCTGAACGGGCACGCTCCGGTGGCTCCCGCTCCCGCCGCTCCGCCGGTGACCGGTGCTCCCGCCGCTCCGTCGGTGACCGGTGCCCCCGCCGTCGCGGGGAACGCCCGGCCGCTGGCCAAGCCGCCCGTCCGCAAGCTGGCCAAGGACCTCGGCATCGACCTCGCCGCCGTCAGCCCGACCGGGCCCGACGGGATCGTGACCCGCGAGGACGTGCACGCCGCCCACCAGGCGAGCGTGGCCCCGCCGGTGCCGGAGGCGCCCGTCGCCGCCGCCCCGGCCGAGGCACCGGCCGCCGGCGCGTGGGCCGCACGCGAGACCCGGATCCCCGTCAAGGGCGTCCGCAAGGCGACCGCGCAGGCGATGGTGGCCAGCGCCTTCACCGCGCCGCACGTCACGGAGTTCGTCACCGTCGACGTCACCCGCACGATGAAGCTCGTCCAGCGGCTGAAGGACGACCCGGACATGGCCGGGCTGCGGGTCAACCCGCTGCTGCTGGTGGCCAAGGCGTTCCTGGTGGCGATCCGCCGCAACCCGGACATCAACGCCTCCTGGGACGAGGAGAACCAGGAGATCGTCCGCAAGGACTACGTCAACCTGGGCATCGCCGCGGCGACGCCGCGCGGGCTGATCGTGCCCAACATCAAGGAGGCGCAGGCCAAGACGCTCCCCGAGCTGTCGCGGGCGCTCTCCGACCTGGTGAGCACGGCGCGTGAGGGCAAGACCAGCCCGGCGGAGATGTCCGGCGGCACGGTCACCATCACCAACGTCGGGGTGTTCGGGGTGGACACCGGGACGCCCATCCTCAACCCCGGCGAGTCGGCGATCCTGGCGTTCGGCGCGATCAAGCTCCAGCCCTGGGTGCACAAGGGCAAGGTCAAGCCGCGGCACGTGACCACGCTGGCGCTCTCCTTCGACCACCGCCTGGTGGACGGGGAACTGGGCTCGCGGGTGCTGGCCGACATCGCGGCGGTACTGGAGCAGCCGAAGCGGCTGCTCACCTGGGGCTGACGGGCGGACCGGCCGACCTGTCGAAGGGGCCCGGCCGGTCGACGGGCCGGTGGGCTGACCGGCCGGTGGGCCGGTGGGCTGACGGCGGGCCGGTTCCCCGGGGCGGACGGACGGCCTTCCCGGCCGTTTCCGTACCGGGGAGTCGGTTTCCGCGCCCCGCGGTCCGCTCCGGCCCGCCCCTGACCGGCTGTGACTTCTCCGACCGGCTGTGACTCCCTCGGCCGGCTGCGACGTCTCCGACCGGCGGCGACTGTGCCGGCCGGGTACGACGAAGGGCTCGCCCGGGCATGACGAAGGGCCCGGACGCCGTCCGTTCCTCACCCCCTCCAGTGAGGAGCGGACGGCATCCGGGCCCCCGTTCTCACGGCAGAGCGGCCTCGAACCATTCCATCGGCAGGGTGGAATGGCCCGTGTGGGGCAATTTACTTAAGATTGGCCGACACTTGCAGTGTCGGAATCGGAGGCTCCCAGTGACGGGCGCACGCGCGGGCGGAGGTGTTCCGGATCCGGCGGAGGGCGGCGAGTCCATCAGCCGTCTGCTCCGCGCATGGCGGACCCGGGTCGACGCGCGGACCGTCCCCGAGCTGCGCGGCGTCCAGCCCCGACCGGGCCGTCTGCTTTCGCAGCGGCACGTCGCCCGGCTCACCGGCGTCAGCGAGGGCTGGTACCGCGCCCTGGAGGCCGGGCGCCGCCAGGACTTCTCCGAGAACTTCCTGCTCCGGGTCGCCGCGGCGCTCCGGCTGAGCGAGGCGGAGACGCTGACGCTCTTCCTCGCCGTCTGCGGCCGGCGCCCGCCCGGCTCCCCGTGCCCGGCCGGCGAACTCCCGCAGGGCGTCCGGAACCTGCTCGTCCAGCAGACGTCGTACCCCGCCTACCTCTCCGACAACGCGTGGAACATCGTCGCCTCCAACCGCCTGATGGGCGAGTGGTTCCCCTGGGTGCTCCGCCCGGGGGCCAACCTCATGCGCTGGGGCCTGCTGCACCCCGAGGCCCGCGAGCAGATCCTGGACTGGGAGAACAGCTGCGCCCGCGCCTACCTCGCCATGCTCCGCGTCGCCGCCAACAGCAACCCCGGCGACGCCGGGCTGCGGGCCCTGGTCCGCGAGGTCCTGGACTCCGACGCCGACTGCCGCCGCATCTGGGCCGAGGAGCACGACGTCGTCGAACACCGCGACGGGGACGTCTTCCGGCTCCGGCTGCCGTACCACGGCCACGCCGAACTCCGGGTGACCAGCCACGTGCTGCTGCCGATACAGCGCCCGGACCTGCGCTTCGTCTTCATCACGCCGCTGCCCGACTGAGCGCGTACGGCCACTGCGCCGCCGGAGCGATGCGGCGACCCCGGCAAGGCCCCTTCCGTCCAGGCCGCCTACGCCATCGGCACCGCCTCCACCCCCACCCGCTCCCCCGACGCCGCCTATGCCGTCGGCACCGCCTACGCCGCGGTCCGTACCACGCCCCGTCCGTATCGCGGACAGCCCCTCATCAAGGCATCTGTCTTGTATCTATGCTGTGTGCATGCCTTCCACCCCCGCCGCGTCCCCCTTGAGGGACCCCTCCGTGGCCCCTCCACGGCGCCCGCGGGCCGGCCGGCCGCGGCCGACCGCGTCTACGCACACGTCAAGGACGGTGTCCTGCACCGGCGGTACGCCGGTGGGACGCTGCTCACGGAAGGCGGTCTCGCGGAGGCCGTAGGGGTCTCCCGGACGCCCGTCCGGGAGGCGCTGCTGCGGCTGGAGGGTGAGGGACTGCTCAAGCTCTACCCGAAGAAGGGGGCGCTCGTGCTGGCCGTGTCCGCCCAGGAGATCGCGGATGTGGTGGAGACCCGGCTGCTGGTGGAGAAGCACGCGGCGGCCAAGGCCGTACCCGCCCCGCCGGCCCTCATCACCCGGTTGGGGGAACTGCTCGCGGACATGCGCCGGCAGGCCGCCGAGGGCGACCTGGCCGCCGTCTCGGTCAGCGACCGCGCCTTCCACGCGGAGATCGTCCGCAGCGCCGGGAACCAGATCCTCTCCCGCCTCTACGACCAGCTGCGCGACCGCCAGCTCCGGATGGGCGTCGCCGCGATGCACGCCCACCCCGACCGCATCGCCAAGAACATCGCCGAACACGCCGAGATCCTGGACGCCCTGCGGGCCGGGGACGCCCCCGCGGCCATCGCCGTCGTCGACCGGCACGTCAGCTGGGTGCGCACCCTCGCCCAGGGGAACGACCGATGACCGCCCCCTGCCCGGGGCTGCCCGGGACCCGCCGGGCGGCCGGCGGGCGGCGGCGGTGTGGGGCGTCGGGGTCGGCGTCTACTTCGTCGCCATCGTCTTCCGCACCAGCCTGGGCGTGGCCGGGATCGACGCGGCCGAGCGGTTCCACATCAACGCCTCGGCCCTGTCGACGTTCTCCATACTCCAACTGCTCGTCTACGCGGGCATGCAGATACCCGTCGGCCTGATGGTCGACCGCATGGGCACCAAGAAGGTGCTCGCCCTCGGCGCCGTCCTCTTCACCGCCGGCCAGCTGTGCTTCGCGCTCTCCCACTCCTACGCGATGGCCCTCGCCGCCCGCGCCCTCCTCGGCTGCGGTGACGCGATGACGTTCATCAGCGTCCTGCGGCTCGGCGCCCGCTGGTTCCCCGCCCGGCACGGGCCGATGGTCGCCCAGGTGGCGGCGCTGTTCGGGATGGCCGGCAACCTCGTCTCCACCCTCGTCCTCGCCCCGCTGCTGCACTCCCGCGGCTGGACCACGACGTTCGGGGGCAGCGCGGCGGCCGGCGTCGTCGTCCTCGTCCTGCTCCTGGTCTTCCTCCGGGACCACCCGGCGGGGTACGAACCGGAGCCCGCCCCGCACCCGGGCGCCGGCTACGTCCGGCAGCAGATCACCCGCGCCTGGCGGGAGCCCGGCACCCGGCTGGGCATGTGGGTGCACTTCACCACGCAGTTCCCGGCCATCGTCTTCCTGCTGCTGTGGGGCATGCCGTTCCTCGTCGAGGCCGAGGGGCTGAGCCGGGAGACCGCGGGCCGGCTGCTCACCCTCGTCGTCCTGGTGAACATGGCCGTCGGCCTGGTCTACGGCCAGATCGTCGCCCGCCACCACGCCGCCCGGCTGCCGCTCGTCCTCGGCACGATCGGCGCGACCGCGCTCCTCTGGGCGGCCACCCTGGCCTGGTCCGGACCGCACGCCCCCATGTGGCTGCTGATCGCCCTGTGCACGGTCCTCGGCGCCTGCGGCCCGGCCTCCATGATCGGTTTCGACTTCGCCCGGCCCGCCAACCCGCCGGAGCGGCAGGGCACGGCGTCCGGCATCGTCAACATGGGCGGCTTCACCGCGTCCATCACCACCCTGCTGGCCATCGGCGTCATCCTCGACGCGACCGACGACGACTACCGGGCCGCCTTCGCCACCTTCTTCGCCGTCCAGGCGGCGGGCCTGGCCCAGATCCTGCGGCTGCGCGACCGGGTCCGGCGGCGGGAGCGGGAACGGGTGGTGGCGTCGCGGGTGGAGACGGTGCACGTGCCGGTGTGACGGGCGGGGCGGGACGGCCCTATGGGGCGGAGCCCTAGGCGGACCCCTAGGGGAGTCCCCGGGGAGCCCTCGGGAGCGGCCCGAGGGGGAATTCCCTTACGGCGTCACCGCGAACGTCCGCAGGATCGCCTCCGCCAGCCGGGGATCGCCCTCCGCCGAGACCCGGCCCGGCACCCCCTCCGGCCGCACCCGTCCGCAGGCCAGCCGGAGGTACGTCTCCCAGCCCATGGCGAGCGTCGCCGCGGGCCCGAGGGACACGCTGGAGTCGAGCGTGCCCCGCCCCTCCGCGTCGACCCGTACGGTCCGCAGGAACTCCACCGGCCCGTGCACGTCCACGACCACCGCGCTGCCGGGCGGCGCCCCCGCGCCCTTGGCCACCACCTTCGGCAGCCCGGCCAGCAGCACGTCACGGGCCACCAGGGCACCCGGCGAGTCCAGGTTGCCGGGCACGCCCAGCGCCCGCCGCAGGTCCTGCTCGTGCACCCACACGTCGAAGGCCCGCATGGTCAGCTGGTCTTCGAGCGTCCGCTCGGGCCCCCTGCCCAACGGCCAGCGCACCGGCGTCCCCGGCGACCGCGTCTCGTTCCGCAGCTGCCGCGACCGCCGGATGATCGTCAACTCCAGCTCGGACGTCATCTCCAGCGCGGTGTGGCAGCGCCGCACGTCGACCTGCACCTCCACGTACCGCGAGAACTCGTCGGTGACGTGGAACAGGTCCCGGGGCAGCGTGTGGATCGGCCGGGGCTCGCCCAGCATCTCGCTCTCCACCCCGATCACGTGCGAGACGACGTCCCGCACCGACCACCCCGGGCACTCCGTGGGCCGGTTCCAGTCGCCCTCGGCGAGCGGTTTCACCAACTCGTTGATCGCTTCGATGGAATGGGTCCAGGCGTCGATGGCGGGCTGCAGACTGGGGTGGACGGTCACGTGATCCCTCGTGCGGTGCGAGCGTTCGGCGGCATGGTTACGGGGCAAGTGCTGTCTGGGTCTCAGCAGTTAAGTTACGCTGCGCACGGGCAGCACGGCAGAGGTTTCCCGGGCCGAGAGTGGTGGTACTGTGCGCGTCTCCCTGATCCAGCTCGCCGTGGACCCGGCGGAGACGACGGACGCCCGGCGGCAGCGCGCGGCCGGTCTCGTCCGCGCCCAGCGGGGCCGTGACCTGGTGGTCCTCCCCGAGCTCTGGACGGTCGGCGCCTTCGCGTTCGACTCCTTCGCCTCGGGCTCCGAGCCGCTGAACGGCCCCACGGCGACGGCGATGTCGGCCGCCGCGCGGGACGCGGGCGTCTGGCTGCACGCCGGCTCGATCCTCGAACGCGACCCGGACGGCGCCCTGTTCAACACCTCCCTCCTCTTCGCCCCCGACGGCACGCTCGCCCGCACCTACCGCAAGATCCACCTCTTCGGCTTCGACCAGGGCGAGGCCGTCCTGCTGAGCGCGGGCCACGACATCGTCACGGCCCCCCTCCCGGAGACCGTCCTCGGCCTCGCCACCTGCTACGACCTCCGCTTCCCCGAACTCTTCCGGGCCCTCGTCGACGCCGGCGCCCAAACCCTCGTCGTCCCCGCCGGCTGGCCCGAACGCCGCCGCGCCCACTGGACCCTGCTGGCCCGCGCCCGGGCCGTCGAGGACCAGGCGTACGTCCTGGCCTGCGGCACGGCGGGAACGCACGCGGGCGTACAGCAGGCGGGCCACAGCCTCGTGATCGACCCCTGGGGAGAGACCCTGGCCGAGGCCGGCCCGGACGAGCAGGTGCTCACCGCCGACCTGGACATGGGCCGCGTGGCGAGGACGCGCGAGGAGTTCCCGGCGCTGCGCAACCGGGTGCTGGGGCGGTAGGACGGGTCCCCTGCCAGGGGCCGGTGTACGTGCGGTGACCTGCACGTCGAGCCCTGGTTCCCGCCGCGGTGGCGAGGGCGGGCCCCTCCCGGGGGCCGGAGTCTGTGCGGTGATCTCCACGTCGAGCCCAGGCCCGTCCGTAGGGGCGAGGGCGGGCCGCGCGCCCGGAGGGGGCTTCAAGCGGCACCACCGAGGAGGGCTCGCACCTCCGGAACGTCGCCGAACCTCTCCAGTCGCGAGAGCACGACCTTGGCGCGCCGTGCCGTCCTGTCACTGGCCAGGCCGGCGGACAGCGTCATGACCCGCTCCGCCGTCGCCGCCGCTTCCTCCGGCTCGTTGGCGTCGGCCAGAGCGACGGCCAGCCACGACAGGTAGAGCGCGAGTTCCCGCGTGTGCGTCGCGTCGTAGCGGCCGAGGACGTCCCGGAGCGCAGGGACGGCTCGAAGCGGACGGCGCAGCTCCGTGTAGACGCGTGCCTCCATGACCCGCAGCTCTCCGGCGTCCACCCAGTAGAGATAGCCGGGTTCGTCCTCCCCGCCGTGGCCCGCCAGCGCCTCGCCGGCTTCGCTGACGGCCCTCATGGCGGCCTGGTCCTCCCCGGCCTTGGCATGCGCCCACGCCACACGGTCCAGGTACAGGGCGCGCGCCCGTGGCGGTGCCTCGTGGGCGGTCTCAAGGGCCGCGCGGGCCATGCCGAGCCCTCCCCGTACGTCCCCCGTGTTCGTGCGCTGGTAGGCGAGAGAGCCCAGCACATTGCCCGCCAGGGTCGTATCGCCCGCCGTGTGCGCTGCCGACAGCCCCAGCCGGTAGATCCGCTCGGCTTCCGCGTGCCGGCCGGCGTCACTCGCGATCCACCCGACGATCTGCGCCAGCTCCCCGATGACGCCGAGCAGCGACCGGCCCACGGCCTCCGTGTGGGTCCCCTCCCTGAACAGCCGTACAGCCGAGCCGAACTCGCGTAATGCGGGGCGCAACAAGTCTCCCCCCGCGATCACATCGTCCGCGAGCCTGAGCCCGTGCACACGCTGCCGCAAGTCGGCGACGGCGGCCACACCGACGCGTCGTCCCTCACGAGCACCGAGTGAAGCGAGCGGATCGCCCTCGGGCAGGTAGTCGGTCAACGAAGGTGGGGGCGGCTCCACGGGATCCCGTGACGCCCTGAGCGCTTGCACAGGCACCCCAAGAGCCGCGGCGATGAACGGCAACCACTCACGAGGCGTCCGCTTCCCTGTTTCCCACCTGCTGACTTCCTGTCGCCCGACCGGCTGCCCCTGAACGCCGGCGAGGAGACACACCTCCCGTGCCAACCGCGCCTGACTCCAGCCGCGTTGCTCGCGGAACCGCCTGATGTTGGCCGCGACGTTTCCCGTCATGCCCTCAGTCTGGCCGACACCTGGCCTACACGGGGCCGCTGGTGGGTGCACTCCTCCGGCAGGAGGATCACCGGCATGGTCAAGCGAGGAAATGCACCGCAGGCCGCCCTGGAGTGCGCGCCCGCCGTGTCGCACACCAGTGGCCCGCCCATGTACCCGACGCGGGACGAGTGCGGGATCTGCGGTCGGTACCGCAGCGCTGTCAACGGTGCTATGGGGCGCGCCCAATGGGCCCGTGTCCAAGGCTTTCAGGATGAAGCCGACGCCGTTCGCCGCGAGGCCGCCGACTACCGCAAAGGGTGGAGAGAACACCTGGCGCAGGTCCCGCACAGGCCGACGTGACGGCGTCGGGTTCCGTGCTGCGGTCGAGACCCGGCGCATCGCCGACACCGCACAACGGCGTGAGGACGCCCTTGTGCCCACACAGCACCGACCCGAAAGGAGTACGGGTCCATGAACAAGGGGAAGGACGACCGCTGGGACCCGGACGAGAACCGTGACCAGGCCACCGACCCCGCTACGCAAGTCTCCCGGAACGGTAGCGTTTACAGCAGCATGGCCGGCGATGAGGAGCGCGAAGGGAAATAGCGCGTGATCCACGGCGAGCACCTGGCGAAAGATCTGCGACGCGACCACGGGTTCGTGCACATCGGGCGTACCGAGGACGGCAACGCCTTGATCATGCGCAACGGCGACCGCTGGACCGTCGTGCCGCTCCGGTGGCTCACCGGTGACGCCGTGGCCACGATCAAGGCACAGGCCGGGATCGGCCTCGGCTGAGTCGTCCGCTGATCCTCTCGCGGTGTGCGGGCGGGGCCGTTGTACGGACGCTCGCGCGCACCTTCGACGTGTTCCTCCCACCGGCGCGCGGGCGGGGCCGACCGCCTGACCCCGACAGGTGGTTGTGATCCCGCGTTCACAAGCGGATGGCACCCTGGTGTCATGAACGCCGCTTCGCCCGCTCCCCGTCGTCCCCGTGTCCGCGCTCCCGAGCTCGTCGGTGCCGGTGGCTGGCTGAACACGGGAGGCGAGGAGCTCTCCCTGGCCGCGCTGCGCGGGCGGATCGTGATCCTCGACTTCTGGACGTTCTGCTGCGTGAACTGCCTGCACGTCCTGGACGAGCTCCGGGAGCTGGAGGAGAAGCACCGGGACACCACGGTGATCATCGGGGTGCACTCGCCGAAGTTCGTGCACGAGGCCGAGCACCAGGCCGTCGTCGACGCCGTCGAGCGGTACGGGGTCCACCACCCCGTACTGGACGACCCCGAGCTCGTCACCTGGAAGCAGTACGCCGTCCGGGCCTGGCCCACGCTCGTCGTCGTCGACCCCGAGGGGTACGTGGTGGCGCAGCACGCGGGCGAGGGGCACGCGCACGCGCTGGAGACGCTGGTCGCCGAGCTGGAGGCGGAGCACGAGGCGAAGGGGACGCTGCGGCGCGGGGACACCCCTACGTGGCCCCGGAGCCGGTCGCGGGGGAGTTGCGCTTCCCGGGGAAGGTCCTGGCCCTGCCCGGAGGTACGTACCTGGTCTCGGACACCACCCGGCACCAGCTCGTCGAGCTCGCCGCGGACGGCGAGACCGTCGTCCGGCGGATCGGTACGGGGGAGCGCGGGTTCGGTGACAGCCCGGCGCGGTTCAGCGAGCCGCAGGGGCTCGCGCTGCTGCCCGACGGGCGGGTGGCCGTCGCCGACACCGTCAACCACGCGCTGCGCGTCTACGACCCGGAGACCCACGAGGTCGGGACGCTGGCCGGCACCGGCCGCCAGTGGTGGCAGGGCGCGGCCACCGAGGGGCCGGCGCGCGAGGTCGACCTGTCCTCGCCGTGGGACCTGGCCTGGTTCGCGGACCGGCTCTGGATCGCCATGGCCGGCGTCCACCAGCTGTGGGCCTACGACCCGGCCGCCGGCACCGTCGGGGTGGCGGCCGGCACCACCAACGAGGGCCTGGTCGACGGGCCCGCCGGGGAGGCGTGGTTCGCCCAGCCGTCCGGGCTGGCGGCCGCGGAGGACCGGCTGTGGGTCGCGGACTCGGAGACGTCCGCGCTGCGTTACGTCGAGCGCGAGGGCGACGGCTTCGCGGTCCGGACCGCCGTCGGCACCGGGCTGTTCGACTTCGGGCACCGGGACGGCGACGCGGCGCAGGCCCTGTTCCAGCACCCGCTGGGCGTCACCGCTCTGCCCGACGGCTCGGTCGCCGTCGCCGACACCTACAACCACGCGCTCCGCCGCTACGACCCCGCGACCGGCCAGGTCACCACGCTGGCGACCGACCTGCGCGAGCCTTCCGACGCGGTCCTCGACGGTGACGACATCGTCGTCGTCGAGTCCGCCCGGCACCGGCTGACGCGGCTGCGGCTGCCGGAGGAGGCGGTACGGGTCGAGTCCGTGGCCCACCGCACCCGGCGCGAGGCGACCGAGGTCGCGCCCGGCGAGCTGCTGCTCGACGTCGTCTTCCACGCGCCGGCCGGCCAGAAGCTGGACACCCGGTACGGGCCGTCCACGCGGCTGCTGGTCAGTGCCACGCCGCCGGAGCTGCTCGCCGAGGGCGCCGGCGCGGGCACGGACCTCGCCCGGCGCGTCGTCCTCGCGGACGGCGTCGGGGAGGGCGTGCTGCACGTGTCGGCGATGGCCGCGTCCTGCGACGACGACCCTGCTGGGGGCACCCCCTCTGGGGGAGAGTACCCCGCCTGCCATGTGCACCAGCAGGACTGGGGAGTTCCCGTCCGGGTCGTTCCCGGCGGGGCGGACCGGCTGCCGCTGGTCCTGGCCGGGTTCGACGCCTGATTTCCCGTCAGGGGGTCAGCGGACGAACCGGTGGTCCTCCTCGACCACCGGCGCCGCGGGCGGCGGCGGCTGCGTACGGCGGCGCTTGAAGACGGCGACGTACGCGTTGAGGCCGATGAGGCCGGCGGCCATGAGGATCAGGCCGGCGAGGGTGAGGTTGACGCCTTGCATGTGCCAGTCGACTGCGAAGGTGAGGATCGCGCCGGTGGCGATGAGACCGATGCACCATCCCATGCCCATGGCATGACTCCTTCCGGGTGGGGTCGGTCGTTCATCCACGCGCCTACCCCCGGGTGGGGAGGGGATGTGCCCCCGTCCCGCCCTTTCTCCGTTTCTGCGGGAGGGCCCGCACCCCGGCAACGCGGCTGCGCCGCGTTCGTCCTCAAACGCCGGACGGGCTGAGTGGTGTGCCCGGGCGCGCTATCCAGCCTGTCCGGCGTTTGAGGACGAGCGGCGCAGCCGCGATAAGGGGGGTCTGGGGGCACAGCCCCCAGGAATCGGCGAAGTGGGGGTCCCCCTCTGGGGGAGGACCGGGGCGCCCCTCACCCGCCCAGCGCAGCCGCCTCACTCGTCACCCAGTACGACGTCCGCACCGAATCGTCGATCCGCAGCTTCCCGCCCGGCAGCGCCGCCGGGACCTCGCCGCCCTCGACCGGATCCCCGTTCGCCGCCTGGAGGCCGACGGACAGTTCCTTGGCCTCGCGGGCCGTCCCGCCGTCGGGGGAGGTGGGCCGGACGCCGGCGTAGGCGGCCTTCCCGGGCGACAGCCGGACCGGCTCCTTCGGCTTGCTGGCGGCGTCCATGTCGGCGGTCGCCTGGTCCTTGTCGAAGCGGAGGAAGGGGAAGCCGTAGGCGGTGCACTCCTTCTTCGCGGTGGCGACGAGGAGCAGCGCGCCGGCGGGCTTCTTCGCCGGCCGGGCGTCGACCTTCACGTCGGCGGGGGCGCAGGCGTCGCCCTTCTTGGCGCCCTTGCCCGCGCTGTCCTCGCCCGCGGCGCCGGACGGCGCGTCGGAGGGCGTCGCCGCCGCCTGGTCGCTCTTGCCGTCACCGTCGCCCTTGCCGCCGCCGCCACCGCCCCCGCCGCAGGCGGTGAGGGTCAGGGCGGCCGCGGCGGTGAGGGCGACGGCGGTGGTCCGCAGGAGGCGGTGGGTCATGGGTTCCCCCGGGTGGGATGTGGTGGATCGGTGGTGCGCACCGCGCCAACCCGCCCGTGGGTACCGCCGGTTCGAGGCCAGGACTCCGACGGGGTGTCAGCCCGCCAGGAAGGCGGTGAGCACCGAGGCGAGCAGATGCGGGTCGTCCGCGCCGCAGAGTTCGCGGGCGGAGTGCATGGAGAGGATAGCGATGCCTATGTCGACGGTGGCGATGCCGTGCCGGGCGGCGGTGATCGGGCCGATGGTGCTGCCGCAGGGGACGGAGTTGTTGGAGACGAAGTGCTGCCAGGGCACGCCGGCCCGGTCGCACGCCTCCGTGAACGCGGCCCGCCCGCCGCCGTCCGTCGCGTAGCGCTGGTTGGCGTTGGTCTTCAGGATGGGGCCGCCGTTGGCGACGGGGTGGTGGCCGGGCTCGTGCCGTTCCGCGTAGTTGGGGTGCACGGCGTGGCCGGTGTCGGAGGAGAAGCAGATGGTGCCGGCGAAGGCGCGCGCCCGGTCCTCGTACGCCCCGCCGCGCGCGAACACCGAGCGTTCCAGGACGTTTCCGAGCAGCGGGCCCTCGGCGCCGGTGTCGGACTGGCTGCCGTTCTCCTCGTGGTCGAAGGCGGCGAGGACGGGGATGTACGGCAGCGCCTCGGAGCTGACGGCGGCGGCCATCGCGGCGGTGCCGGCGTGCACGGAGACGAGGTTGTCCATCCGCGGCCCGGCGAGGAGTTCGCGGTCGCGGCCGAGGTACGACGGGGGTTCGACGCTGTGCGTCATCAGGTCCCAGCCGGTGATCTCGTCGGCGCCGACGCCCGCCTCCTCGGCGACGAAGCGGACGAGGTCGCCCTCGCGGACGTCGCCCAGGCCCCACAGCGGCGTCATGTGCCGCTGCCGGTCCAGCGTCAGGCCCTCGTTGACGGCGCGGTCCAGGTGGATGGCGAGCTGCGGGACGCGCAGCAGCGCGCGGTCGACGTGGACGAGCCGGTGCTCGCCGCCGCGCAGCGTGATCCGCCCGGAGAGGCCCAGGTCGCGGTCGAGCCAGGTGTTGAGCAGGGTGCCGCCGTAGATCTCGACGGCGATCTGGCGCCAGCCGTGCGCGCCGGTGTCGGGCCGCGGCTTGACGCGCAGGTTGGGGGAGTCGGTGTGCGCGCCGATGATGCGGAAGGGGGTGGCGGCCGTCGCGCCCTCGGGTACGTACCAGGCGATGAGCGCACCGCCGCGGATGACGAACTTGCCGCCCGTGGACGCGTCCCACGCGTCCGTCTCCGCGAGCTGCCGGAAACCCGCCTTCTCCAGCCGGGCCGCGGCGTTGGCCACCGCGTGGTACGGCGAGGGGCTCGCCGCCAGGAAGGACATGAGGTCGTCGGTGTGGCCGCGGTCGAAGCGGTGCGCAGTGCTCATGGCCTCAGGATAAGGAGCGCGGCAAGGGTCGCGGCGGGAACGCGCGGAGGCCCGCTCCGGCGCGGAGCGGGCCTCGTGCGTCGAGAAGCGGGGGCTGTCAGAAGGCGGCCTCGTCCAGCTCCATCAGCGACTGGTCGACGTTCTCGGCGAGGGTGCGCTCGACCGAGACGGCGGGCAGGACGTTCGCGGCGAAGAACTTCGCGGCGGCGATCTTGCCGGTGTAGAACGCCTTGTCCCTGGCGGAGGCGGACGCCAGCTTCTCGGCCGCCACGGCCGCGCCGCGGAGGAGGAGGTAGCCGACGACGACGTCACCGGAGGCCATCAGCAGGCGGGTGGTGTTGAGGCCGACCTTGTAGATGGACTTGACGTCCTTCTCGGTGGCGGCGAGGTCGGTCAGCATGGCGCCGACGATGGCCTCCAGCTCCCCGGCGGCCTTGGCGAGCTGCTCGCGGGCGGCGGCCAGCTCCTCGCCGCCGGCGGCCTCGGCGAGGAACTTCTTGATCTCCTCGGAGAGGGTGGTCAGCGCCTGGCCCTGGTCGCGGACGATCTTCCGGAAGAAGAAGTCCTGGCCCTGGATGGCGGTGGTGCCCTCGTAGAGGGTGTCGATCTTGGCGTCGCGGATGTACTGCTCGATCGGGTACTCCTGGAGGTACCCGGAGCCGCCGAACGTCTGGAGCGACTGCGCCAGCTGCTCGTACGACTTCTCGGAGCCGTAGCCCTTGACGATCGGCAGCAGCAGGTCGTTGAGGCCGTTCAGCGCCTTGGTGTCCTCGCCCGCGGCCTCCTTGACCAGGATCTCGTCCTGGACGGCGGCCGTGTAGAGGACGAGGGCGCGCATGCCCTCCGCGTACGCCTTCTGCGTCATCAGCGAGCGGCGGACGTCCGGGTGGTGCGTGATGGTGACCTTGGGGGCCGTCTTGTCCATGAAGTTGGCCAGGTCGGGGCCCTGCACGCGCTCCTTGGCGTACTCCAGCGCGTTCAGGTAACCGGTCGAGAGGGTGGCGATGGCCTTCGTGCCGACCATCATCCGCGCGAACTCGATGATCATGAACATCTGGCGGATGCCGTCGTGCTTCTCGCCGATGAGCCAGCCCTTGGCGGGGTGCTTGTCGCCGAAGGTCATCTCGCAGGTGTTGGACGCCTTGAGGCCCATCTTGTGCTCGACGTTGGTGGCGTAGACGCCGTTGCGGGCGCCCAGCTCACCGGTCTCGAAGTCGAACTCGTACTTGGGCACGAGGAAGAGCGACAGGCCCTTGGTGCCCGGACCGGCGCCCTCGGGGCGGGCCAGCACGTAGTGGAGGATGTTGTCGGCCATGTCGTGCTCACCCGACGTGATGAACCGCTTCACGCCGGTGATGTGCCAGGAGCCGTCCTCCTGCTGCACGGCCTTGGTGCGGCCGGCGCCCACGTCCGAACCGGCGTCCGGCTCGGTGAGGACCATGGTCGAGCCCCACTGCTTCTCGACCGCGATCTTCGCGATGTGCTTCTGCTGCTCGGTGCCCTCCGCGAACAGCACACCGGCGAAGGCCGGGCCCGAGGAATACATCCACACGGCCGGGTTGGCGCCGAGGATCGTCTCCGCGAAGCCCCACAGGAGGCTGCGCGGCGCGACCGTGCCGCCGATCTCCTCCGGGATGCCCAGGCGCCACCACTCGGCGTCCATGTACGCCTGGTAGCTCTTCTTGAAGGTGTCCGGGATCGGCGCGGTGTTGGTCTCGGGGTCGAAGACCGGCGGGTTCCGGTCGGTGTCGGCGTAGGAGGCGGCCAGCTCGTTCTCCGAGAGGCGGGCGATCTCCGACAGGATGTCCTTGGCGGTCTCGACGTCCATCTCCGCGAACGGGCCGGTGCCGTACAGCTTGTCGCGGCCGAGCACCTCGAAGAGGTTGAACTCGATGTCGCGGAGATTCGACTTGTAGTGGCCCATGACAACGGCTCCGTAAGGGGTGACGGGAGGGCGTTCCTCGTGCTTACCGAGTGCGTACCGATCGGTAATCTGCATGATGCTACCCACCGGTAATAAGAAGCAACCCCTGTTGGGCCAACTGTGACTGGTTACGCTTTGGCCCATGTACGGCTACGACCAGAACGTGGGACAACAGGGCTACGCGCCGCCGCAGCAGCCCGGCGGCTACGGCGAGCAGCCGCTCTACCCCGAGCCGTCCCCGCCGTCGCTCGCCGACGCGGTACGGGCCTTCACCACCGGCTCGATGTCCGCCGAGGACTTCCAGGTGATCTTCGCCAACTCCAAGGTCTACTGCCCCCGCGGCGAGAACCCCGGCTTCCTCGCCCTGCACAACACCCAGCACCCGGTGATCCCGATGTTCACCTCCCTGAAGGAGCTGCGGCGCTACGCGGGCAAGGAGTCGAAGTACTTCGTGATCACGGGGGCGGAGGTGATCGATCTGCTGCCGACGGGGTACGGGTTCGTGCTCGACATGGAGGGGGACCACCGGATGGTGTTCGACGCGAAGGCGGTCGAGCAGATGGTGGACTTCGCGATGCGGCGGATGTACGGCTGAGGGTGGGCGCCCCGGGGACCTCCCCGGGAAACGGCGAAATGGGGGTGCCCCCTCGGGGGAGGGTCCGGGGCACCCTCACCCGGCGGTCGCCCGCCGGTACAGCCGCTCCACCGCGTCCCCGAAGTACGAGCTGTACGACACCTCGTCGTCCCCACCCTCGTCCTTCCCGCCCAGGACCCCCACCACGGTCCCCAGCCCCGACCCGGGGTCCACATCCGTCAGCAGCGGACTCCCGCTCGTCCCCCGGGCAGCCCCGCACAGTCGAACCGCAGCTGTGAAGCGCTCTCCCGCCGCACCACGCTCTGGCAGGCCAGCGGCCGTTCGCCGTCCCCCGGGTAGCCGAGGACCCGGGCCGGGCGGTCCACCGCCGGGTGGAAGGCGATGCGTTCGGCGCCCGTGACGTCCTCCACCCGCGCGTCCGTGCCGGCCTGGCGCACCCGCAGGAACGCGACGTCGTGGTCCTCGTCCCGGTCGGACATCCACTCGGGGTCGACGTCGATCGAGGTGGGGACCCAGACGCCGTAGGGGGCCTCGCCGTCGTGGTAGCCGGGGGCGAAGGCGATGTCGGTGCGGAAGCCGTCGGTGTGGACGCAGTGCGCGGCGGTGACCAGCAGGTTCCCCTTCGGGCTGTGGACGACGCTCGCGGTGCAGCCGTGGCCGGGCCGGTCCTGGTCGGTGTAGAAGAGGGGGCCGATGGCGGGCGAGGGGTCCTGAGGGGCGGCCTCCAGGGGCTCGGAGGGCGGGAGGGGGTCCGTACGCGCCCCCCGGTCCGTTCCCCGGTCGGCCGACCGTGCCGCGGCCCGTCCCGGCCCACCGGGCTCGATCCGTACCGCCGAGGCCATGGCGTCCGCGGCCGCGTCCCCAGCGGCCTCCGGCTCCGCGTAGTGCCCCGAGGACGCGCCGGAGGCCAGCGGCCCGTCGGTGGCCGCGCCGCGGGTCGCCGCCAGGACGCCCAGCAGGGCCAGGGCCAGCACGGTGGCGAAGAGGACGGTGTACCCGGCCTTGCCGGGGCCGGGCCGCGGTCCGGGCCGGGCGGATCTGGCGCGCATTGATCAAGTGTCCCAGGAGACCGGCGGGGAACACCCACTCCTTGCGGGTTGTTCAGTCTTCAACTAAATTGGAGGCGACCCGGGGGACGGAGCGTCCGAAGGAGGGCGACATGCCTGCTGTAACTGCGGAGAACCCGCTGACCCTGCCGCGCGTGACGGCACCCGTGGGCCCGGCGGCCCGCCCGGTGCTGGCGGTGTCCACCGCGCCCGCCGGGTTCGAGGGCGAGGGCTTCCCGGTCCGCCGGGCCTTCGCCGGGATCGACTACCGGCACCTCGACCCGTTCATCATGATGGACCAGATGGGTGAGGTGGACTACGCGGCCGGGGAGCCGAAGGGCACCCCCTGGCACCCGCACCGCGGCTTCGAGACCGTCACGTACATCATCGACGGCACCTTCGTGCACCAGGACTCGCACGGGGGCGGCGGCGTGATCACCGACGGCGACACCCAGTGGATGACCGCCGGCTCCGGGCTGCTGCACATCGAGACACCGCCCGAGGAACTGGTGGTCTCCGGTGGGCTGTTCCACGGCCTCCAGCTGTGGGTCAACCTGCCCCGCAAGGACAAGATGATCGCGCCCAAGTACCAGGACATCCGCGGCGGCAACGTCAAGCTGCTCGCCTCGGAGGACGGCGGCGCGCTGGTCCGGCTGATCGCCGGGGACGTCGCGGGCCACGCAGGCCCGGGCGCCACGCACACCCCGATAACGATGATCCACGCCTCGCTCAGCCCGGGCGCCCGCCTGGTGCTGCCCTGGCGGCCCGACTTCAACGCGCTGGCCTACGGACTGGCCGGGCACGGCACGGCCGGCACCGAGCGGCGGCCGTTCCGCAGCGGGCAGGCGGTGGTCTTCGGAGCCGGGGACGCGCTCGTGGTTCAGGCCGGGGACGTCCAGGACTCCCGCGGCGAGCGGTTCGAGGTGGTGCTGCTCGGCGGGCTGCCGCTGCGCGAGCCGATGATGCACTACGGCCCGTTCGTCATGAACACCCACGCGGAACTCGCCCAGGCCTTCGACGACTTCAAGGCCGGGCGGCTGGGGACGATCCCGGCGGCCTGAGGCCGCCTTCCCGGGACGCGGCCGCCACTCCCGCCGGTGAACCGGTCCATTCATCCGGTGAATCACTCCAACGAGTGAAGGCGGTCGGTGTTCCCCTCACCCGGCGCGGGGGAAGAAATCGGGCCCGCCCCTCCCGCGCGGACCCGGCCCCTCCGGGCCCACCCGGAGGGGCGCCCAAGACGCGGTGGGGGCTCACCCGGTTCAGGGGGTGAGCCCCCACCGCCCCACGCTCCACCGCCCCACGCTCCACCGCCGCACACCCCCGACGCGTCAGGTGATCGCCGCCAGCTCGTCCGGCGACGGCCGCCCCGCCTCGTACAGCTCGAACCAGATGTTCTTGCCCTCGCCCCGCGGGTCCACCCCCAGGCCCCGGCGAGCAGTTCCATCAGCACCAGCCCGCGCCCCGACGAGGCCATCTCGCCGGGGTGGCGCCGGTGCGGCAGCTCGTCGCTGGTGTCCGCGACGTCCACGCGCACCCGCCGGTGCCCGCGCTTCCCGGACACGGACGCCCTCAGCACCGCGTCCCCGTCCGTGTGCACCAGCACGTTGGTGAGCATCTCGGAGACCATGAGCACCGCCGAGTCGGTCTGGTCGGCGTCCGGCCAGTCGTGCATCAGGTCCCGCACCTGCTGCCGGGCCTCCGCGATGCGCTCCGGCTCGGCCTGGGCGATGCTCATCACCGTCCGCCGCGACGGCGGCTCCGCGGCCCGCGCGGCGGCGCGGGCGGGCGCCTCGCGGCGGAGCAGGAGCAGCGCGATGTCGTCCTCCCGCCGGTCCACCAGCGGACCGGTCGTGTAGTGCGAGGACGGTCCGTGGACGGCCTGGACGAGGGCGTCCGCGAGCGTCTCCAGGAACTCCGGGTCGCCTTCCGCCCGCTCGCCCTCGATCACCTCCCGCAGCCGGGACCAGCCGGTCTCCAGGTCGTGCCCGCCGGTCTCGATCAGGCCGTCGGTGCAGACCAGCATCGTCTCGCCGGGCTCCAGGAGCAGCCGGGTGGTGGGGTAGTCGGTGTCGGGGTCGATGCCCAGCGGCAGGCCGCCCGCGGTGGCGCGGACGAGCATCGTGCCGTCGCCCATCCGGATCGCCGGGTCCGGGTGGCCGGCCCGGGCGATGACCAGCAGCCCGGTCGCCGGGTCCACCTCGATGTAGAGGCAGGTGGCGAAGCGCGGGTCCTGGGGGACGCCGTCGTCGACGCCGGACAGGCCGCTCTCGTTGATGCCGGCCAGGAAGCGGGAGGCGCGGGAGAGGACGGCGTCCGGGTGGTGCCCCTCCGAGGCGTAGGCGCGCAGCGCGATGCGGAGCTGGCCCATCAGCCCGGCGGCCCGTACGTCGTGCCCCTGGACGTCCCCGATGACCAGCGCGAGCCGGCCGGAGGGCAGCGGGATCATGTCGTACCAGTCGCCGCCCACCTCCAGGCCGCCGCCGGTCGGCACGTAGCGGGCGGCCACGGTCATCCCGGGGATGTCCGGCTGGACGGTCGGCATCATCGAGCGCTGGAGGCCGACGGAGAGCTCCTTCTCCGACTCGTGGACGCTCGCCCGGCTCAGCGCCTGCGCCAGCATCCGGGCGACCGTGGTGAGCACCGACCGCTCGTCCGGGGTGAAGGCCACCGGCACGCTGAAGCCGGCCATCCAGGCGCCGATCGTCTGCCCGGCGTTGATCAGCGGCAGGAAGGCCCAGGACCGCCGGCCGAACCCGGCCACCAGCGGCCAGACCTTCGGGAAGCGGCGGGCGTAGTCCTCGGGGGAGGGGATGTAGATGGCCCGGCCGGTGCGGACGACCTCGGGCGCCGGGTGGTTGCCGTCCAGCGGTATCTCCAGGAACGCCGCGACGTCCTCCAGCGCGTAGCCGTGGTGGCCGATCAGCGTCACCCGGCCGCCGTCGGTGCCGAAGACCGCCAGCGCCGACGGCTCGAAGCCCGGCATCGACAGTCCCGCCGCCACCCGCAGCACCTCGGCCGTGGACCGGGCCTCGGCCAGCGCCCGGCCCGCGTCCAGCAGGAACGCCTCCCGGTTGCGGCGCCAGTCGCCGGTGACGGTGGTCCGGGCGGGCGAGGTGCCGGGGTGCGGTTCCGGGACCTCCTCCAGGGTGCCGACGAGCGTCTGGGCGCCGCCGTGGGCGGGCTGCCGGGTGCGGGCGCGGACCGTCCGGCGTACCCGGCCCTCCTCGTCCACCACCCGGATGCGGGCCTCGGCGAGCGCGTCCTCCGAGACGGCGACGCTGAGCACGCCCTGGAACTCCACCCAGTCCACCGCGTGGAACCGGGCGCGCGCGGCCGACTCCGGCAGCTCCGTCCGTTCGGCGGGCAGCCCCAGCAGCCGGGCCGCCTCGGCGTCGAAGGTGACGCGTCCCGTGGCCCGGTCCCAGTGCCACAGGCCGGTCGCGACGGCGGCCAGCACATCCTCGGTGCGCATTGCCCCACTTTATGTGGGTTCGCTCGGTGCAGACCACCGATGGCGGGTGGGGCAGTACCCTTGCTCAGTGCTGTATGCACGCTAACCCAGTGCGGCGAGCCAGTGCAGCGCGCCCCTCGAACCACGCCTTCGACCACGACTTGGATGAACGATGCATCGTTACCGGTCCCACACCTGCGGCGAGCTCCGTGCGGCTGACGTCGACACCGACGTGCGGCTGAGTGGCTGGCTGCACAATCGGCGCGACCTGGGCGGCATCCTCTTCATCGATCTCCGTGACCACCACGGTCTCGTGCAGCTCGTCGCCCGCCCCGGCACCCCCGCCAACGAGGCGCTGGGCCGGCTCACCAAGGAGACCGTCGTCCGCATCGACGGACGCGTGATGAGCCGCGGCGCCGAGAACGTCAACCCCGAGCTGCCCACCGGCGAGATCGAGGTCGAGGTCACCGAGGTCGAGGTGCTGGGCGCCGCCGAGCCGCTGCCCTTCACGATCAACACCGAGGACGGCGTCAACGAGGAGCGCCGCCTGGAGTACCGCTTCCTCGACCTGCGCCGCGAGCGCATGCACCGCAACATCATGCTGCGCGGCGCCGTCATCCGCGCCATCCGCGAGAAGATGACCGCGCAGGGCTTCAACGAGCTCGCCACCCCGATCCTGTCGGCCACCTCCCCCGAGGGCGCGCGCGACTTCCTGGTGCCGTCCCGGCTGCACGCCGGCAAGTTCTACGCCCTGCCGCAGGCGCCGCAGCAGTTCAAGCAGCTGCTGATGATCGCGGGCTTCGACCGCTACTTCCAGATCGCGCCCTGCTTCCGCGACGAGGACGCCCGCGCCGACCGCTCGCCGGGCGAGTTCTACCAGCTCGACATGGAGATGTCCTTCGTCGAGCAGGAGGACGTCTTCCAGGTGATCGAGAAGGTCATGACCGAGCTCTTCGAGGAGTTCGGCAACGGCCGCCACGTCACCTCGCCGTTCCCGCGCATCCCGTTCCGCGAGGCGATGCTCAAGTACGGCTCCGACAAGCCGGACCTGCGCGCCAAGCTGGAACTGGTGGACATCTCCGACGTCTTCGAGGGCTCGGAGTTCAAGGCGTTCGCCGGCAAGCACGTGCGCGCCCTCGCGGTGCCGTCCGTGCAGGACCAGCCGCGCAAGTTCTTCGACGGCCTGGGCGAGTTCGCCGTCGAGCAGGGCGCCAAGGGCCTGGCCTGGGTCCGCGTCGGCGAGGACGGGACGCTGTCCGGCCCGATCGCCAAGTTCCTCACCGAGGAGAACGTCAAGGTCCTCACCGAGCGGCTCGGCCTGGCCGCCGGCCACGCCGTCTTCTTCGGCGCGGGCGAGTTCGACGAGGTCTCCAAGATCATGGGCGCGGTCCGCGTCGAGGCCGCCAAGCGCGCCGGCCAGTTCGAGGAGAACGTCTTCCGGTTCTGCTGGATCGTCGACTTCCCGATGTTCGAGAAGGACGAGGAGACCGGGAAGATCGAGTTCTCCCACAACCCGTTCTCCATGCCCCAGGGCGGCCTCGAGGCCCTGGAGACGATGGACCCGCTGGACATCCTCGCCTGGCAGTACGACATCGTCTGCAACGGCGTCGAGCTCTCCTCCGGCGCCATCCGGAACCACGAGCCCGAGGTCATGTACAAGGCGTTCGGGATCGCCGGCTACTCGCAGGAGGAGGTCGAGCGCGAGTTCGGCGGCATGCTCCGCGCGTTCAAGTTCGGCGCCCCGCCGCACGGCGGCATCGCCCCGGGCGTCGACCGCATCGTGATGCTGCTGGCCGACGAGCCCAACATCCGCGAGACCATCGCCTTCCCGCTCAACGGCAACGCCCAGGACCTGCTGATGGGCGCCCCGAGCGAGGTCGACGAGTCCCGGCTGAAGGAGCTGCACCTTTCGCTGCGCAAGCCGCCGACGGTGAAGTAACCGCGAGAGCCGTACGACGAGGGGCCCGGCGCCGATGTGCCGGGCCCTTCCGCGTCGTCCTTCCGGTACCGGCGCTCCGGTGGCCGGGGCGTCCCGGATGTTCCGAGTGGCCGGGGCGGCCCCCACCCCCGTGGGGAGCCGACGGCCGGCTCATACCAGCACACCCAGATCCGGCAGCGGTTCGCGCGGACAGCAGCCGGCCGCCGCGTGCACCGCCCGGCCCAGCCGCCGCGGGGTGACCCGGTGCATCGGGAGGACGGTCCGCGCGCCGTACTCCCACACGGCCATCAGCTCCGCGTCGCCGAGCCCGTCGGCCACCACCAGCAGCGGCGCCCAGCTGCCGGCGCCGCGCCGGCGCAGCTCGCCCGCGGCGTCGCGGTCGTGCCGCCCGAGCAGCAGGATCTGCACCGCCGCGCCGTTCCTCACCACCCGGATGCCGGGCAGGGTCCGCAGGCCGCGGACGAGTCGGGCGCGGCCCACCTCGTCGGTGGCGTGCACGCTCACGGTGATTCGGTCATCCAACACTGGTCCGGTCTTCCTTCGGTCTCCCCCACGGCCAACACCTCACAGCCTGGCGTGCCCCGCTCAACGAACGATTGCCGAACGATCAACGCGTACCGAGCGGATACGGCGCAGGGCCCGGAACCTGGGGTTCCGGGCCCTGCGCGTAAGGGTTCGAGGAGCGCGTCAGGCCGCCTCGTCGCCCCCGCCGAAGCGCTCGCGGTAGGACTCCAGGTCCTCCTCCGTGATCTTCGCGAAGAGCACCGGCGGCACGGTGAACGGCGTACCGGCCGGGACGGACGACAGCGAGCGGGCCTCGTCCTGCGTCACCCAGGTCCGCTCGTCCGCGCCGAGCGCGAACGCCGACCGCATCGCGGCGGCCGTCGCCGGGATGAACGGCTCGGAGACCACCGAGTACAGGTGGATCAGGTTCATCGCCGTGCGCAGCGTCAGCGCCGCCGCGTCCGGGTCGGTCTTGATCTCCAGCCAGGGCGCCTTGGTCTCCAGGTAGGAGTTGCCCGCGCTCCACAGGGCGCGCAGCGCCTGCGCCGCCTTGCGGAACTGCATCTCCTCCATGTGGCCCTCGTACTCGGCGAGCAGCCGCGCGACCTCCCGGCCCAGCTCCGTCTCGGCCGCGCCCGCCTCGCTGCCGGCCGGCACCTCGTCGCCGAACCGCTTGCGGGAGAAGGACAGGACGCGGTTGACGAAGTTGCCCAGCACGTCGGCCAGGTCCTTGTTGACCGTCGCGGAGAACAGCTCCCAGCTGAACGAGGTGTCGTCCGACTCGGGGGCGTTGGCCATCATGAAGTAGCGCCAGTAGTCGGCCGGCAGGATCTCCAGCGCGTCGTGCGTGAAGACACCGCGCCGCTGCGAGGTGGAGAACTTGCCGCCGTAGTAGTTCAGCCAGTTGAAGGCCTTGACGTAGTCGACCCGCTTCCACGGCTCACGGGTGCCGATCTCCGTCGCCGGGAACATCACCGTGTGGAACGGGACGTTGTCCTTGCCCATGAACTGCGTGTAGCGGACGTCCGACGCCTCGTACCACCACGACTTCCAGTCGCGCTCCGCCGGCAGCTCGTCGGCCCACTCCTTGGTGGCGCCGATGTACTCGACCGGGGCGTCGAACCAGACGTAGAAGACCTTGCCCTCGGCCGCCAGCTCCGGCCAGGTGTCGGCCGGGACCGGAACACCCCAGTCCAGGTCGCGGGTGATGGCCCGGTCGTGCAGGCCCTCGGTCAGCCACTTGCGGGCGATCGACGAGGCGAGGACCGGCCAGTCCTTGCCCTGCTCGTCGATCCACGCCTCCACCTCGCCCTGGAGCTTGGACTGCAGCAGGAACAGGTGCTTGGTCTCCCGCACCTCCAGGTCGCTGCTGCCGCTGATCGCCGAACGGGCGTCGATCAGGTCCGTGGGGTCCAGCACGCGCGTGCAGTTCTCGCACTGGTCGCCGCGCGCCTTGTCGTAGCCGCAGTGCGGGCAGGTGCCCACGATGTAGCGGTCGGGCAGGAAGCGCTCGTCGGCCAGCGAGTACACCTGGCGGATCGCGCGCTCCTCGATGAACCCGTTCTTCTGCAGCTGCCGCGCGAAGTGCTGGGTGATCTCACGGTTCTGCGCGGACGAGCTGCGGCCGAAGTAGTCGAAGGAGAGGCCGAAGCCGTCGTAGATCGCCTTCTGCGCCTCGTGCTGCTGGGCGCAGTACGCGTCCACCGGCAGGTCGGCCTCCTTCGCGGCCAGTTCGGCCGGGGTGCCGTGCTCGTCGGTGGCGCAGATGTAGAGCGTCTCGCGGCCGGTCTGGCGCAGGTAGCGCGCGTACACGTCCGCCGGGAGCATGGACCCCACCATGTTGCCCAGGTGCTTGATCCCGTTGATGTACGGAAGGGCGCTGGTGATGAGGTGTCGAGCCATGCCGGCTGCTCCCTGGTCGGTGCTCGGGTACGGAGCCTGTGACCCTGTGTCCACAGGCTCCTTTAGCGTATCCGAGTACCAGGCGGCGGCAGCGCGGCGTTCATGACGGCCCGGTGCCGGGCTCGCGGGCGGGCCGCCGCGGCCGGGTCACGGGGCCGGAGGCGCCGCACGGGCTCACCGACTCCAGCCGCGCTCCCCGGCGTTGCCGCCCGCTTCCGCCCCTCCACCGGTCCGGCCTCCGGTCCGCTCGGGGGACCGCCCGCCGCTCGCCGTACCGGCCTGGGGCTGGGCCGGAACCTGAGCCTCCGCCTCGGCGTCGGACGGGAACCGGATGGCCGACGGCGGGCAGGACCACTCGATCCCGCCGCGCGGCGGCCGTAGCTGAACGTAACCGGCGTGGGTGTCCATGACCTGCCCGAGCCGGCCGGTGCGGGTGTCGACGACGTAGCTGCCGAGGGGGAATTCATCGTTCACACCCCTACGATGCCCACTTCAGCGGCTTCTGATCAGCGAGAGGCGGAGTACGGAGGGTGATCTGTGCGGGCGCCGTGCTTACGCGGTGCGTTCGGTGAGGCGGTTACTCTCCGTCGCCCCAATTGCCGGATTCCCCGGCTCCGGGGGCCGTCCCCGTCCGGCTGGGACGGCTCCCGGGTGGCCTGACCAAGGGCCGAGGGGCCGAGGGGCCAAGGGGCCAGGGATCAGGGCGGCAGGCGCGCCGGGACAGGGGTCAGCCGGTGCGCTGCCGGATGACCCGGGCCCCGCGGGCCTCCTCCAGCCAGGCGGGGAACCCGGCCGTCAGCTCCTCGTAGAGCAGCTCGTCGGAGAGGCCCTTGGGGTCGCGGCCCGCGTGGAAGAAGCCCGCGTTGTCCACCGCGCGGCGCTCCGGCACGGGCAGCGCGTCCAGCTTGCGCAGGAAGTCGAAGCCCTTGCCCTCGGGGTCGCCGAAGGCCACGAACTGCCAGTAGATCGGCAGCTTCGCGGCCTCGCAGAGCGCCTTCTCGGCGGCGGACTTGCTGTAGGGGCCACCATCCGTCTGGAAGACGACGAACGCCGGGTCGGTGGCCCCGGACTTCTTGTAGTGCTTGATCACTTCCCGCATGGCGAGGTGGTAGTTGGTGCGGCCCATGTGGCCGAGGGAGGAATGGAGTTCCTCGATGCGGCCCGTGTAGTCGGTGAGGTCGAGCTCGGCCACGCCGTCGACCTCGGTGGAGAAGAAGACGACGGGAACGACCCCGTCGTCGTCGAGGTGCGCCGAGAGGCCGAGCACCTGCTCGGCGAGGCGCTGGACGCTGCCGTCCTTGTAGTACTCGCGCATCGAGCCGGAGCGGTCGAGGACGAGGTAGACGGCGGCCCGCTGTCCGGCGAGGCCGCGTTTGCGCAGCGAGACGCCCGCCGACTTGTAGAGGCTGACCAGGCCGGGGGCGGAGCTCTTGACCTTCTCCAGGCTGATGGCGGAACCGCGCCCGCCGCCGGCGGGGGACGCGGTGGGCGGCGCGGCGGGGCCCGGGACGGCCCCCGGGGCGGCCTCCGGGACGGCCGGTGCGACCGGTGCCGCCACGGCCGCCGGGGACGCGGCCGCCGCCGCCATCGCAGGCGACGGCTCCGGCTCGGGGCCCGGCGCCGGCTCGGGCACCGGGTTGGGGTCCGGGGTGGGGACGGGCTCCGGCTGCGGTACGGGTTTGGGCTCGGGCATCGGCGTCGGGGCGGGCTCCGGGTCCGGCACCGGGTCGGGGCGCGGGCCCGGGGTGGGCGGCCCGGGGACGGGGTGCAGCGGACCGGGGTCGGGGATCCGGTCGGTGGTGGCCTGGGCGGGGACGGACGCCGGGGCGGCGGCCGTGTCCGCCGTAGGGGCGGGGGCGGTGCTCTGCTGGGGGAGGCCGGGCCTTCCGTCGTCACCCGGCTTCGACCGGCCGAACGCGTTCCGCAGCAGGCTGCGAATTCCCATGAGGAGAAATCCTTACCTTTGTCTGGAATGTACCTACTGTGCGACTCCGGTAAGGCTAGCTCTAACGCCTCGTCAGTAACGTGCTCCTCGCTGGTCCCGTTCGCACCGGGTCCGGGGCCAGGGCTGGTCCCGTTCGCGCCGGGCCCGGTCCAGCCACCGGAGCGCTGCCCTTCGTCTACCCCGGATCCGGGATCCAATCGCCGTGCGCCCCGACCGGTACCCGCACCGGCAGGTGCACCCGGGCGACCGGTCCCGCCGCCAAGTCCCGGGCCGCCAGCACCAGGAGATCGGTGGCCCCGCGCTCCGGGTCGAAGGCGTAGGCCAACACCCACCCGTCGTCCTCCGCCGCCCCGGGCGCCGCCGGTACGAACACGCCCTCGCCGACGTCGCCGCCCGGCGGCACCGGGTACTCGTCGCAGGTCCCGCGCTCCAGGTCGTACTTGAGCAGCCCGACGCCGAACCCGGCCCGGTCCTCGCCCAGCGGCTCGCGCACCGCGTACCCGTAACGGTGCTCCCGGGTCGGCCGGCGCGGGTCGATGCGCGGGAACTCCACCGCGCGGTCGTCCAGCCGGAGCCGCCGGACGGTCCGCGCGGCCGGGTCCACGGTCCAGCGCTCCAGATGGGCGGGCTGCTTGTCCAGGCCCTTGCGGGTACCGTCGAACAGCCGCTCGTAGCGGGCCAGATGGACGGTGATCAGCCCGTCCCGCTCATAGGCGTTCATGGCGTGGTAGACGAAGCACGGCTCCAGCTCCAGCCAGCGCACGTCCCGGGCGCTCCCCTCCCGGGGCAGCACCCCGAGCCGCGCCGGGCGGTCGGGGTCCCAGCCGAAGGCGGCCACCGAGAGGCCGGGGCCGAGGGTGAAGGCGACCGGCAGGTCGTAGAGCAGCACGTGGTGCTCGGTGAGCGAGAAGTCGTGCATCATCGGCCGGCCCGTCACCGGCACCTCGACGTGCCGGCGGATCCGGCCGTCCGTCCCGGCGACCAGGTACTGCACGTACGGCCAGGCCGGGCAGTAGGCGACGGCGTGCAGTTCGCCGGTGGCCGGGTCGAGGACGGTGTGCGCGGCCAGCCCGCCGGGCAGCGTCCCGTGGAAGTCGAACGGGCCCACCGTGTCCAGCTCGGAGTCCAGCTCGTAGGGGAGCGCCCCGCCCTCGACCAGGGTCAGCAGGTGCCCGGCGAACCGGCGGACGTGGGTGTTGGGCGCGAAGTCCACCAGGTGCCGGGGCCCGTGCAGCACCTTCTCGCCCAGCCGCCGGGCCACCGCGTCGGAGCGCACCCAGCGGTTGCGGTACCAGGCGGCCCGCCCGTCCCGCAGCCGGACGCCGTGCACCATGCCCTCCCCGGCGGACCAGTGGTGGGCGGCCGGATCGTCCACCTGGAGCGGGTTCGGCCCGTTGCGCAGGTAGCGGCCGCGCAGCGCGTCCGGCAGCCGGCCGGTCACCGGGAGGTCGAGGGCCGTGATCTCCTCGCGCACCGGCTCGAACAAGCCACTGAGCCAGGGGTTCGCCCCCGAGGTGACCGCCCTGGCGGCGTCGTTCGGCATGCCCTCCACCTCCACCGGTGTCCCGGCCCGCCCCCGCGGAACCTTTCTCCACCATCCGGCGGAAGGCCGCGTTCGGCCAGACCGCGCCAGGTGTTCGGGGCCTTCCGGGCGTCCCTTCCGCTACGGGAACCCCCGGGGAGGCCGGGGGCCCGAACCGGAAACGGGCAGGAAACGAGCAGGGAAGGGCCGGGGAAGAAACAGGAGGCAGGGCAACCCTGTCGGCCCTTTCTCGCCTCTTATCCGATGAACCGGCGGAACCGAACGTGAGTACCCACGGAAACCGGAGGCAGGGAGTGAGAACCGCATGGGCCTGACCAGCAGGTCGCTGATGTACACGGTGGCGTTCGCCGCCGTGTTGTGTGTGGCTCTCATGGTGTGGATCTGGCCGCGGCTCTCCGGGCGGGGAGTGCTGCCGGTGTTCGGCCGGCTCGGCGCCATCCTGCTGACGCAGTTGTCGATCATGGCCGCCGTGCTGCTGGTGGTCAATTCCAGCGTCGGCTTCTTCGGCACCTGGAACCAGCTGCTCGGCCGCGTCGACAAGGCCCCCGTCAACGTGACGCAGATGAACAGCGGGACCGGCCCCCGCGCCTCGGTCAGCGAGACCAAGGACGGCCTGATCCAGCCCACCGGCGGCGAAAGGGTCGAGAAGTTCGCCGGGTACCCCAAGGGACCCGAGGACAAGGTGGGCGCCGTCCGCTCGGTGCGCGTCATCGGCAAGCGGACCCTGGCCGTCAACTCCGCGTACGTCTACCTGCCGCCCGAGTACTTCCAGAAGCAGTACGAGCGCGCCCACTTCCCCGTCATGGTCGTCGTCAGCGGCTACCCGGGCGGCCGGGTCAGCCTCGCCCGCAACCTCCAGGTGCCGCTGAACGCGGCCCGCCTCCTGGAGGAGAAGAAGATGGCCCCCACGGTCATCGTGATGATCAGCCCGACGATCGCGCAGCCCCGCGACACCGAGTGCGTCGACGTGCCGGACGGCCCGCAGGCCGAGACCTTCCTGACCAAGGACCTCCCCGACGCGCTGCGCAGCACCTACCGGGTCGGCCAGGACGCCACCGCCTGGGGGATCATGGGCTACTCCACCGGCGGCACCTGCGCCCTCCAGCTCGCCATGCGTGCCCCTGACGTCTACCCGGTGGCCGCCTCCCTCTCCGGAGACCTCTCGGTCAAGAACGACATCGCCACCGGCGACCTCTTCGGCGGCGGCGAGAAGGGCAAGCAGCGCAAGCGCGAGCACGACCTGATGTGGCGCCTCCGCAACCTCCCGACCCCGCCCGTCTCCCTGCTCCTCGCGACCAGCCGCAAGGGCGAGAAGAACTTCCACGACACCGAGGAGTTCCTGCGCCTGGCCGCCGAGAAGAAGCTCCGCACCGCGACGATCGTCCTGCCCGAGGGGAGCCACCAGTTCTCCACCTGGCGCCGGGAGATCGGGCCGGTGATGGAGTGGATGAGCAAGGAGCTCACGTTCCCGCAGGACACGGAGGGCGGGAAGAAGCCGGACGAGGAGAAGAAGCAGGAGGAGGAGAAGCGGAAGCGGGAGGAGGCGGCGGCGGACCGGAAGCGGCAGGAGGGCGACGGCAAGGACGACGGCAAGGACGCCGAGGCGGACGAGGGGAAGGCCGACGGAGACGCAGCCCCGAAGCGGCAGGGCGACGACGAGGGCGAGCGGGGCTGACGCCCTCGCCACCGCCACGGCGCACTCCGGCCGACGCCGCAGGCCGTACCGCCCCGCAGGCCGTACCGGCCCTTACGCCGTCCCGCCGCAGGCCGTACAGCCGCACGCCGTCCCGCCCGTACCCGCCCCGCCCCCGCCCGCCCGTGCGCCCCGGACCTCACCGCGCCGGCGGGCCGCCCGGCAGCTGCTGGGCGAGCCAGGTGAAGGCTTCCGGATAGAGCGCCGACCAGGTGCGGTAGTTGTGGCCCCCCTTGTCGAGCAGCATCGTCTTCAGCCGCACCCGGCTGCTCGCCGCCTCC
The DNA here is from genome assembly GCF_050937075.1 of Streptomyces sp. CA-181903. Classification (NCBI taxonomy): domain Bacteria; kingdom Bacillati; phylum Actinomycetota; class Actinomycetes; order Kitasatosporales; family Streptomycetaceae; genus Streptomyces; species Streptomyces sp. CA-181903. The sequence goes on along the minus strand of NZ_JBNJLY010000001.1, from coordinate 3,730,903 downwards.
CGCTGGAACTCCTCGATGTAGGCCGGAGGGCTGTCGCGGTCCTGCCGGGAGGTCGCGAGGAAGAGGGCGACATCCGCCTTCGTGTGACCGACGAGCCAGGTGGGGCTGTTGCGCTGCCGCAGGGCGGGGTCGGCGAGGGCCCCGCCGTCGCCGTTGAGCGGGTCGGGGTCGAGGGCCGCGCCGGCGGCGAAGACCCGGGGGAACTGCAGCGGCAGCTTGGCCGCGCAGAAGCCGCCGGTGGAGATCCCCAGCAGCCCCCACGACGCGGGCTGCGGCGCGGCCCGGAAGTGCCGCCGGACGAGCTCGGGCACGTCCCGGGCGAGCCAGGTCGCGACCTTGCGCCCGGCCGCGTCGGAGCAGTCCGTGTCCCGGCCGCCGGGGTTGATGACCGGCACGGCGAGGATGAACGGGCGGGTGCGCCCCTCGGCGAGCAGCTGCCGGTAGGAGCGGGGCATCCGGCCCTGGTCGATCCACGACTGCGGCGTCCCCGGCACCCCGTGCAGCAGCATCACGACGGGGAACGTGGCGCGGCGGTAGCGGGGGTCGTCGTACTCCGGCGGGGTCCACACCAGGACCTGCCCCGACAGCGCGGACCGGGTGCCGTGGAAGTACGTCTCCCGCATGCCGTGGTCGTCCTCGGCGAACTGGGCGTGCTCGGCGGGCGGCCCCTGCATCGCGACGGGCCCGGCGCCGTCGGTGCGGCCCAGCAGGTCGTCCCATGAGGCGTAGAGGCCGTAACTGCTGTTGATCCAGGTGGCCACCGTGCAGATCGCGGTGAGCTGGCACACGGCGATCAACAGCACGCGGGCCGCCCAGCGCACCGGCCCGGGGCCCGGGATCCTCGCCCAGAACAGCAGCGTGGCCAGGACGGACAGCACCGTGAAGGCGACGAGCAGGGCGAAGAAGGCGGTTCCGGTGAGGCTGAGAGTCATCCCGCTGTGATCTCCCTCGGTCGGGCCGCCGACAGGCGACGGGCACGGCAGACCATAACGACAGAACGTGCGGGTATCAGGCGGAACCGAGGACGAGAACCCGGATGGGTCCGGCGGTCCAAACGGTCATATGTCCGGCGCGCGGGCAACCGGAGGGGCAACCTCAAGTCCAGCTCAGACTTTCGATGCATCCGTAGTGTCGCCCTCCCATCACGAGTAGTTTCCTGGCCAGGGCGGTCCGAATCACCGGCTGTTGTCTGGGAGGCGTGATGGAATCCATGACGCGCAAGGAAAGAAAGACCGTTGTCGTTCTGGCCCTCATAGTGATCGCGATCGTTTGCTACATGATCGGCAACATTCAGCCCTGACCCTCGACTTCGACGCTCGACTCCGCACCTCGGTGCTGAACACCCGTTCCGCCCCTCGGCGGCGACCGTCGGACGCACTCCGGTCCGATCGCCGGCCCGGCCACCGCGGACCGGTACGCGCGCCCCGGTCACGCACCGCGCGCTGCCGCCGCCCTTCCTCGAACTCCCTTCCGTGGCGACCGAATCGTCTCCGGCCCGTCGCAACCCGTCCCCACGCGCGCGGACTTCCGCTCACGCGTCGCGTGCCAAGGGTCGCGACGGGCCGTCGCCGTCGCCGCCGCCATCGGAGCGGGCGCGGCACCGTTCCATACCAACCGGTCGGTCTCCCATGGATCTTCACACATCGCACACCGGCCACGACCGGTCGGCACATGGCCGGTTCACCGTCGCGCCGGGCGGCCTCCGCTGCGTAGGCTCGTCACGCGAACTCCCCGAACTCCCCGGGCGGGTCCGCCCGTGCGGGGCGACTTACGATACGTACGCGTCGGTTTGCTTCGGGAAGTGCGTCAAGGCGTCGGACGACACGGTCATGCGCCGCCCCGCCGTCGGCCGGTGCGCGGCGGGGCGGGCTATCGATTCGGAGGCAGACCGTGGCAAAGCAGGACCGCGCGATCAGAACGCGCCGGACCATCCTGGAAGCGGCCGCGGCGGTGTTCGACGAACGGGGTTACGACGCGGCGACCATCACGGAGATCCTGACGCGGGCCGCGGTGACGAAGGGCGCGCTCTACTTCCACTTCGCCTCCAAGGAAGACCTCGCCCTGGCCGTCATAGACGCCCAGCTGACGGAGTCACCGGCCACCCTCGGACCGCCGGCGACGTCGAGGATGCAGCAACTCGTGGACATGGGACTGGTCTTCGCCCACCGGCTCCGGACGGACCCGCTGCTGCGCGGCAGCGTCCGGCTCACCCTGGAGCACGGCTCGACCACGCTCAACCGCAGCGGCCCGTTCCAGGGCTGGAGCCAGGTGCACAGCCGCGTCCTCGCCGAGGGCAAGGAACGCGGCGAGGTGCTGCCGCACGTGGTGCCCGCCGACACGGCGGAGCTGATCGTCGGCGCCTACGCGGGCATCAACATCATGTCCCAGGTCGTGACGGGCCGCGCCGACCTGGAGCGCCGCGCCATCTCCCTGTACGAGCACGTGATGCCGAGCGTCGCCGTGCCCTCCGTGCTCGCCCGCCTCGACATGGCCCCCGGCCGGGGCGCCCGGGCCCTGGCCGAGGCCGAGCGGCTGCGCGCGGACGCGACCACCGGGCCGGCGCCGGCCCCTGCCCCCGTCGGGGTCGGCTGACCGGGACCCGGACCCCGGACCCGTAAAGGACGCACGCCCCCTACGGGTCCCCGCCCCTTACGGCCCGGCCCGCCCCGGGCCGTAAGGGGCGCTTACGCGGCCGGGAGCGGGGCCGGGGCGGACGTCAGGCGGTCGCCGCGCCCGCGACGGCCGGGCCGGACGCCGTCGTGTCCAGGATCTCCAGCGCGACGGCCAGCGCGGCGAGCCGCCGCTCCTCCGGGTCCCCGGCCAGGTCGTCCAGGGCGAGGGCCCCGAAGTGGACGGTGAGCAGGGCGCTCACGCAGCGCACCCGGGTCGCCAGGTCGTCCGCGCCCGAGTGGACCAGCCGGGAGAGCCGGGTGACCCGCTCTCTGAGCCGGGCCCCGATGTCCAGGGTCCGCAGGGACGCCTGGTTCTCCTGAAGGATGCGGAACACCGGCACCGCCTCCCGCAGCTTCTCGCTGTAACGGCACAGGAGTTCGCGCTTCGTCTCCAGCGTGGGCGGCCGGCTCTCGCCCCAGGCGACCAGCTCGTCCACGGGCGCCCCCACCTGGTCCGAGATGGCGACGAGGATGTCCTCCTTCGTCTTGAAGTGGTAGTACAGCGCCGCCTTGGTGACTCCGAGCCGCTCGGCGATCTCCCGCAGGGAGGTTTTCTCGTAGCCTCGGGTGACGAAGAGGTCGAGTGCGGTCCGCTGGATGCGCTCGCGGGTGTCGCTCCTGCGCGTGTGGGGGGTACTGCCCATGTGGTCCCTGCTCTCCTTCGTTCCGCTGTGCCCGTACTTCCGTCGTCGGAGCGTCTCCCCGCGGCGGCGTCCGCCCGCGGGGAGAGAGATCATGGCTCAGGTAACCATCGGCTCCCGGGCCTCCTACCCTGCGGACGGGCCCCCATGGGTGCTCCGGTCCCGCCCCCGGCGGGACGGCGCGGAGCCGCGTGGCACCTGTATCCGGGACTGCGTCTGCCCGGACCGGCCTCCCGAACCCCCGAGGAGCGCTGCCCGGCCGCTCCCCGCCCGCTCTGCCCACGGCCTGCCCGCAGCCTGATCACGGCCCTGATCGCGGCCCGGCGGCGGTCGGCCGGCGGAACGGTTCATCCGGACGCGCGAACCGCCCGGTGCGCCCGCCGTCACCCGTTCGGAGGTACCGGGGTTCCTCCCCGCCGCCGGTGGGAGCACGGTGGAAGAACCGGACACTCGCGGCGTCGCCGCACGGACGTCCGGTGCGCCGAGGGAGTGGAACGGCTATGACCGACATGTTCGTGAGGGTCGAGAAGGGTGTCGCGGGCGAGGAGGAGCTCGCCGCCGTGACCACCGTGCTCCTCGCCTGCGCCGCCACGGGCTGCGACGCCGGCCCCGAGCCCGAGGCCGTCCTCGGAGCCGGGCCCGCTCCCGAGATCTCGGAGTACGGCCTGTCGTGCACCCCGGCCCGCTGGCGGCCGACGGGCTTCACCGCCCCCACCAGCTGGCAGGGCTGGGCCTGACCGGAGCGTTCCCCCGCCCCCGCCCGCGTTATCCCGCGGCGCGGGAATCGCATCTTCCCGCGGCGCGGAAATCACATCGTCAGGCACCCCGGAAATCATGACGGGCGTTCCGAAGGGAATGCCCGGAAAACGTCCGTGCGGACCAGCCTCTTTTCGTACCGGAAGGGCCCGGCCTCCTTACCCTTCCGGCCCCGTGCGCTCACTGGCTCGAATGAGTGAAAGCCCGGAACCTCTCCTTCCGGACGAAGTTATCCAGATCGCTTTCTCAGTGGGGGCGCTACACGATCGAAAGGCTATGGACGTGCTCAAGAAGGTACTCGCCACGACCGCTCTGACGGTCTCCACGGTCGGAGCCGTCAGTGGCCCCGCGATGGCCGTGGGTCACGACTCGCAGGACATCGCCAACGCGAACGGCGCGAAGACCGGTTACGGCAACACCAAGACCGGTGGCAAGGAAAGCCCGCAGATGAGCCTGATCCAGGGCACGCTGAACAAGCCGTGCATCGGCTTGGGCCGGGCCAACATCCAGAACATCGTGGCCCTCGTCAACATCGGGCTGCAGGACATCCCGATCCTCTCGTCGGAGCAGGAGCAGCAGTGCACCGACAACTCGTCCATCAACGACGGCGATGACCCGCTGTCGCACCTGCTCGACGACATCCCGATCATCTCGGGCAACGGTTCGGCCAACGGCTGATCCCGGAAACGAGCACGGGAATCCCCCTGCGGCGGGTGTGCGGGCCCCGCGGCAGGGGGTTTCCGTTTTCCGGGCGGTGGTACGGCTCGCGGTGCCGGTGAAAACGGGCCGGGCGCGGGGGAAAAGCGGCGTACTGCGACGCCGGCCGCGGGCCGTATGACGGAGGCCCGAATGAATGAAAGCCGATAACTTCCCCCTCCCCGCCGAGTTAGGCAAGTAGCGCTCGTTTAATCGACCAGAGCGAAGGAACCATCGTGATCAAGAAGGTAGTGGCCACGGCCGCCCTGACGGCGTCGGCAGTCGGCGGCTCCGTCGGCCCCGCCCTGGCAGACGGACCCCGCAGCCAGGATGTCGCCAATGGCAACCAGGCCGTCCAGATGTACGGAAACACTTACACCGGCGGTTATATGAGTCCCCAGATGGGTCTCATCAACGGCTCGTTTAACAAGCCGTGTATCGCCATCGGAAGGCTGAACCTCCAGGACGTCGTCGGTCTGGTGAACATCGGCCTGCAGGACATTCCGATCCTGTCCTCGCAGCAGCAGCAGATGTGCACCGAGAACTCGACGATCAACGACGGCGACGACCCGCTGTCGCACTTCCTGGACAACGTCCCGATCCTGTCCTTCAACGCCGACCACAACCACTCGCACTGACCCTGTCGGCGTCACAGCGGAGCCGCTCCCGGCCGGGGGCGGCTCCTGTGCGTGGGAGTGACCCCCTGGGCCGGCGCCGACCGTCGCCCGGGGCGGCGTTCGTCGTCGGGCACGACCCGGTGGGGGACAGGGGCGTGAGCGCCTGGGGACGTGGTGGGAAGGGCGTGGCTCGCGGTGTGCCGTGTGCCGCCGGATAATCCGGGTGATGACGAACTCGCCGCCCACGCCCCCGACGCCGTCCGTGCCCTCCGTGCCGTCCACGCCGTCCGACCGGGTGGAGGACCCGCGCCTCACCGCGCTCCTCGACGGGACGCGGCGGCGGCTGCTCGACGACGTCTCCGACGTGGGCGCCGCGTTCCCGCTCGTCCTGGCCGGCGGGCTCGCGGTGCGGTTCCACGGCCTGCCCAGGGAAGCCGGCCGTCATGCCGGCCGCCGCCTCGGGACCGGCCCCGACCTCGGCTTCGCCACCGACACCCAGACGCCCATGGCCGACGTCCTGGCGACGGTGCGGGCCGGACTGGAGGCCCGGGGGTGGCGGGTGCGGGACGCGGCGGCGGAACCGCTCGCCGCGCGGTTCGTCGTCACGGACTCGCTGAACGACGAGGAGTGCGAAGCCGAGGTCGCCAAGGAGACGCTGTGGCGCCCGCCGGTCCGCTGCGGAGCCGTACGCGTCCTCGCGGTGGAGGACGTGGTCGGGACGAAGGTCCGGGACCTGGCCGACCGGGGGCTCGCGCGCGACCTCGTCGACGTCCACTCCGTGTCGGACCGCTGGTCGCGCCTCGAACTGGAGGAACTCGGCCGCCGGCACGCCCGGGACTCCTTCGACCCGGCCGATCTCAAGGCCCGGCTGGAGGGGCTGGACTGGCGCGGGGACGCCGAGTTCGGCGCTTGCGGGCTGGACGAGGCGGCCACGGAGGAGGTGCGGCGCTGGGCGCAGTTCTGGGCCGACGACATCGGCGAGCGGCTTGCCGAGGAGGCTCCGTACGAGGACGAGGCCGCGGAGGAGTAGCCCGCGGAGGAGTAGCCCGGGGAGGAGTAGGCCGGGGAGGAGCAGGCCCCCGCTCCGCACCCGGAGGGTCACCTCGCTGTCGAGCCGTCACCGCCGGGTCGAGCCCTCACCGCCGCGCGTAGTCCGGCGCGGCCTCCCAGACGTCGATGTCCCCCCGGTAGAGGTACTGGGGGCGGTCCTTGATCGCTGTGGTGCGGAAGGGCTGTCCGCGGTCGTCGATGCGCAGGGTGCCGTGCCGGTCGCCGCTGCTCCACTCCAGCTCCAGGTACCACCGCACGTCGTGGCCGGTGGTGTGGGCGACCACGTCCAGGACCTGGGGGTCGGTGGCGGACGTCTTGTACGGGAAGTCCGTCGCCGGGATGCGGACGTCCCCCTGCTTTCCGGCCACCGGCCGGGCGAGCGGGCTGTCGCGGTCCAGGTCGACGTCGAACGTGGACGGTGTGACGCCGCTGCCGCAGCCGTCCGCCATCACATAGGCCGACCAGGCCAGGGGCGCCGTCCGCCCCACGACGCGCACGTGGAGCGCGCGCAGCACGACCGCCTGCCGGGACGTGCCCTGGACGGCCAGTTCGATCTGCATCCGCCCGCCGGGCACCGCCCGCAACGCGCTCACCCAGCCCCGCGCGTTCCCGTCGGACGGGGGCGGGGGCACCTCGGCCGGGGTGCGGCCCGTGACGAACACCTGATCGCAGCGGTCGATCACGGTGTACGGGCGGGTGTTCACCGTCAGGGGCGTCCCGGAAGGCGCGTCGGGGACGGGTTTGCCGGTCTCGGGGGGCGTCGGTCCGGGGAACGCCGACTCGCGCGCGGTGTCCGCCGGATTCCCCTGCGGGCCACTCGACGCGGGCGAGTCACCCGGGAAGGGCGGGACGGACGGGACGGCAGTGGCGCTTGGGCTGGACAGCCCGGGCAGGCCCGGGGCCGGCGCGGTGGGAGCGTAGCCCGGCCCTCCGGGGCGTCGGTCCGCGGAGAGGCCCCGTTCCGTCCTGCCCGTCGGCGACCCGTCGGCGCTCACATCCGCGCGGGCACCGGGCTTGGTGGCGGCGTAGCTGGCGACGACGGCCGCCGGGACCGCGACGGCCACGGCGGCGGCGATCAGGGCACGACGGACGCGCTTGCGGGAAGTGTGCGGGGCGGTGGCCGGCCGGGTGGAAGCCGTTTTCGGCCGACGGGTTCCGATCACTGCCCGGGTACGGCCCGGGGCGGCGGGTTTCGGCGCTTCGGGGGGAGCGGTTTCCCGTGACTCCTCTTCCTCGGCAGGCGTGTTGGCCGGAGCGGACACGGGTGCCGTTTCGGAAACGGCCGGTTTCGGCCCCTCCGAGGGGGTGGCCGTCGGGGCAGGGGCGGGGGCAGGGGTCTCGGCGGGCTTTCCGGCGGCTGGTTCCGGCTCCGGTCGCTCGACCGGGTCGGTGTCGGCGGGGATGCGCCGTTCCGACGTCGCCTCCTGTGGCGGCTGCGCGTCGTCGGTCGTCCCCGCGTCGGGACGTCGGCCCTCGTCGAGGACCTTGTCTGCCGCCTTGTCTGCTGCCTTGTCCGTCGCTTTGTCCGTTGCCGCGTCCGCGGCCGCCTGTGCCTTCCGGCGCCGGGCGTCGTCCGCGATGATCCAGCGGCGGTGCAGCTCGACGAGCTCGTCCGGCGCGGCGCCGCAGAGCCGGGCGAAGCGCTCGACGGGGGCGTACTCCGTGGGCACGGCGACGCCGTGGCAGTACCGGTGGAGTGTGGACGTGCTCATGTGCAGCCGCTTGGCCAGGACTCCGTAACTCTGTCCCGAACGGCCCTTCAGCTCCCGCAAACGGGCCGCGAACTCGGCTATCCCCTCGGACATACAGGCTCTTCCCGTCCCATATCCGCGTTCCAGGGCGCGGCATTTTCCCAGATCGGACTATATGCAGCCGTTCCGGCTTCCCCAAGCGGGCGACACGCCTTGCCGCCGGAACGCGCCACGGCACAGGCTGTCGGCACAGACCGCGGTCCGGAAGCGAACCACCGGGTGCGGTCGGAACAGGAGCTGCCGTGCGGATCAGATTCCGCCTCCGTCTCGAACTCGTCGACGTCGTGGCCCTGGGAGTGCTGCTCGCGGCCGTCCTGACGGTCGTGGCACTCCTGCACCACCTGTGAGGGCGCCACCTGCCGAAGGTGCCGCCTGGTGGCGCGGCTTGACGGCTGGTCATCGACAGACAAGAACGCCTTTCTCGACAACAGGAGTCCCCACATGCGTACCTCGCGCCTCGCCGCCGCCACCCTTCTCGCGGCCACCACGCTCGCACTCGCCGCCGGGACGAGCCAGGCCGCGCCGGCACCCCGTCCGGCGTCGGCGCCCGTGACCGCCGCGTGTTCCGCGGCACACACCAAGCTGACCGTGCAGAACGTGTCCCGCCCGATCAACCACCAGCTCCTCACCCTCACCAACACCGGCAGCACCAAGTGCAACGCCTACGCGTACCCGTACATCGGCTTCGACGATGACCAGTCGGTGACCGGCGCCGTGGAGGACAGCAAGCCGCAGGCGGTGGTCACCCTCGCGCCGGGCGAGTCCGCGTACGCCGGAATAGCCCTCTCCGCGGCCGACGGCAGTGCGGACCACGGCCGTTGGGCGCGTACCGTCCGGGTCATCCTCGACAATGGGTCGGGTCCGGCCGGGAATCCGGTGAAGGTCGCGCTGCCCGCCGGTACGTGGATCGACGACTCGGTCGCCGTCACCTACTGGCAGGCGGACCCGTCCGACGCCCTCGTCTGGTGAACGGGGGCCCGCACAGGGTTCGGTCCGGGCGGCGGGTGTGCGCGACCGCCGTACGGTGAGCGGAAGCTGAGGTACGGGCGTCGGTCCTGATGCCCGGCCGTCGATCGGCGCGGCCGGGCAGGGGGCGGGCTCCGGAGCCATGCACACCCTTCTTCGGGGAGTCGGGGAGTCGGAGGAACGGACGGGCGGCGGGCCTGTGCGAGCCCGGGCCCCACGGGTGGGCCGTCGCCGTCGGCCCGGTGAACGGTGCCGGCCGGCCGCCGCCTGCACTCGACGGGGTGCGTCCGCCGGTCGGCGTCGCGCCACGCGCGGATCCTGTCGAACGGAGGGGCCGGGCGGCATGTCTGTCGCCGCCACGATAGATTTCGGCGCCCGGCCGGGCGCCCGACGGGACGGGCGGGCCCCATGAGCGGGCGGGGGCGGCGGACGGACGCCGCGTTACGCCAAACGAATTTCTCATTCCGTCGCTACAGATTCCCGAAAAGCGACGCCCCCGCTTTTATCCCGCCGTTCAGAACGGGCCCAAAATCCCTTCCGCAGGGTGGGGTGTGCCGTGCTACCGTCGACGTCAGTTGCAGTTGTGGTTCCCGAAAACCCAGTGCCTCCCGGCTCTCCGGCCGGAGCGGGCACTCGGCGTGACCGGGTCTCTCCGTACGGGGAAATCATCGCGGCGACGCGAGGCTCGCGCAGTGCGGGTCCAAAGCATTCCCTGAGGGAGAAACATCGTGGCTACCGGCATCGTCAAGTGGTTCAACGCGGAAAAGGGCTTCGGCTTCATCGAGCAGGACGGCGGCGGCGCCGACGTCTTCGCCCACTACTCGAACATCGCCACCCAGGGCTTCCGTGAGCTCCAGGAGGGTCAGAAGGTCTCCTTCGACGTGACCCAGGGCCAGAAGGGCCCGCAGGCGGAGAACATCGTTCCCGCCTGATCGCGAACCTTCGGCGCCGGCCCCGCATCTTCGGATGCGGGGTCGGCGTTTCGCTGTTTCCCGGTGTTTTCGCGTGGCGGCTTCGGCGGTATGGCAGGAGCAGGCCCTGGTGTTCCGGCATTTCCGTGACGCCCGGGCGTTCGCCGAGCGGACGCACGTCGTTCGGAAATCCGTCGGTTTCCCGTCGCTTTTTACCGGCGATTACGAGCGTGTGCCCGGCCGGCCGCTCGCCCGGCGCCGCCACGCCGGCCCGGGCGCGAGCCTGAGCGGTTCGTTACGGCGTCGTCGGACCGGCACGGTGGGGACACCCCCACCCCCGGGGTCCACCGACCGGTGGACGGGAAGTACAACCGGGCGGTGCTGTCGCGGGCGGACCCCGTTCGACCAGGGTCTTCCGTATGAGAGACCTATCTGTGCGCGTCGCTCGCCGAAGCGCTCTGCACCCCTGGCGCGCGATCGCCGGATGGCTGGCGTTCGTGGTGCTGTGCCTGGGCGTCGGCATCGCGGTCGGGACCAACAGCGCGACCACGGAGGACTATCGGGTCGGCGAGGCAGGCCGTGCCGAGGCGATGGCGGCCGAGGGACATCTGGAACGCAGGCCCACCGAGCAGGTGTTGATATCGGCCAGGGCCGGCGCCCTGGACCGGGCGGCGGCCTGCGCCGCCGCGCGGGACGTCGCGGCGCGGATGGCGAAGCTCCCCGAGGTCGAGAAGGTCGGCGCCCCGCGCACGGCGGGGGACGGCCGGGCGCTCGTGGTCGAAGTGACCATGAAGGGATCGGAGCTGGACGCCCAGAAGCACGTCGCTCCGCTGCGGGAGCAGACGGCGGCGGTGGGCAAGGGCCATCCGCGGCTGCTGGTGGAGGAGACCGGGCACCCGTCCGTCGGCAAGGGCGTTGACGGCCAGCGCGACAGCGACCTGGCGCTCTCCGAGAAGATCACCCTGCCGGTCACCCTGGTCACGCTGCTGGTCGCGTTCGGCTCGTTGGTCACGGCCCTGGTGCCCGTGCTGCTGGCGCTCTCGTCGATCGCCGCGGCGATGGGACTGTCGATGATCGCCTCGCACGTCTCTCCCGACGCGGGGGTCGGCAACAACGTCATCCTGCTCATCGGCCTCGCCGTCGGCGTGGATTACACGCTCTTCTACCTCAAGCGGGAGCGGGAGGAACGCGAGCGCTCCGGCGGCCGGATCAGCCCCGAGGCGCTGGTGGAGCTGGCCGCGGCGACGTCCGGCCGGGCGGTCGTGGTCGCCGGACTCGCGGTCGTCTGCTCCACGGCGACGCTGTACCTGGCCTCCGACGTCATCTTCTCCTCGCTGGCCACCGGGACCGTCCTCGTCGTCCTGGTCGCCGTGGCCAGTTCGCTGACCGTACTGCCCGCCCTGCTCGTCAAGATCGGACAGCGGGCTGAGCGCCGCGCGGCCCGCAGGACGCGCCCGTCCCGCTGGGCGCGGACGTCCGGGACCGGCCGGGTGTGGGCCGCCCTGATGCGGCCCGCCGGCGAGCACCCGGCGATCACCCTGTGCGTCTCGGCGTCGGCCATGCTCGCCCTCGCCGCCCCGGTGGCCGGGCTCAAGCTGACCGAGATGAGCCAGGACACCCACTCGCGCGCCATCCCCGCCATGCGGACCTACGACCGGCTGAACGAGGCGTTCCCCGAGCTGCGGGTCACCCACCAGGTCGTCGTCCGCGCGGGGGCGGACCGAGCCGGCGACGTGGCGGAGGAACTGCGGGAACTGGGACGACGGGCGCGGGCGGACCGGCTGTTCACCGGTGAGCCACGGCTGCGGACCTCGGCCGACCACCGGATCAGCGTGCTGAACCTGTCCGTCCCGCACCTGGGCGACTCCGCCGAGGCGCGGGAGTCGCTCGCCCACCTCCGCGACGACTACGTGCCCGGGACGGTCGGCCGGATTCCGGGGGCCGAGACGGGGGTGACCGGGGACGTCGCGCGGTACGCCGACTATCCGGCACACCAGAGGGACAAACTGCCGCTGGTCATCGGGGCGCTGTTGCTCGTCACCTTCGTCATGACGCTGCTCGCGTTCCGCTCGGTGGTGCTCGGCCTCGTCGGCGTCGTCCTCAATCTGCTGTCCGCCGCGGCAGCGCTGGGACTGCTGGTGCTGGTGTTCCAGGGGAAGTGGGCCGAGGGGCTGCTGGACTTCCACTCCACCGGGACGATCGGGTCGCGGGTGCCGCTGTTCCTGTTCGTGATCCTCTTCGGACTCTCCATGGACTACCAGGTGTTCGTGGTGAGCCGGATCAGGGAGGCCGCGCTGCGCGGTCTGCCCGCCCGCAAGGCGGTGCTCGACGGCATCGGCAGCTCGGCGAGCGTGGTCACCAGCGCCGCGGTGGTGATGGTGACGGTCTTCGCGAGCTTCGTCTTCCTGCACCTGATCGAGATGAAGCAGATCGGTTTCGTCCTGGCGGCGGCCGTCCTGCTCGACGCCTTCGTCGTCCGGATCATGATCCTGCCGTCGGCCATGCTGCTGCTGGGCAAGGCGAGCTGGTGGCCTTCGCGCGGTATGCGGCGTGCGCAGGACGTCCCGTCGCGGGAGGGGGCGGCCGTCGGCGTGCCGGTCGACGTACGTTGATCCCCATGAATCTGTGGTCGAGGATCGGCAGCCGCGGGGCGGGGGCCGGCGACGGTGAGGACTCCGCTCACGGCCCGGTCCCCGGCCGTCCCGCCGACCCGTTCCGGATCAGGACGCTCGGCCAGTGGAACACCGTCTGCCAGGTGCTGTTCGGCGCGATGGCCCTCGGGCTCGTCCTGACGGACCGCGGCGGCGGGACGAGGTACGGGGTGCTGGCGCTGCTCGGCTGCATCGTGCTCGGCTACACGGTCCTCGACCGCTTCCCGGACAACCCCGTGCTCCGGCCGCACGCCTACCTGTGGATGCTCGTCCTCGGCATCGGCGGCCTCTCCTACCTGCGCAGCGGCTACGCGGCGCTGTTCATCGTGGCGCTGCCGCACTTCTGGCTCTTCGGCAGGACCCCGCGCACCTCCGTGGTCTTCACCGGGCTCGCCACCGTCTCGTCCTTGACCGGGAGTTGGCTGCGGCAGGGATGGAGCGCGGAGTTCCTCAGCGAGACCCTCGTCTCCACGCTCGTGGTGGTCGCCGCCAGCGTCCTGATGGGACTGTGGGTGCACTCCGTCGTCGAGCAGAGCCGCGAACGGGCGCGGCTGATCGCCGAATTGGAGGAGACACAGCTCAAACTGTCCGAGGCGTACCAGCGCCAGGGCGCCACGGAGGAACGGGAGCGCATGGCGCGGGAGATCCACGACACGCTGGCGCAGGGGTTCGCGTCGATCGTCGTCCTCGCGGAAGCCGCGCGGGCCGGGCTCGACAGCGATCCGGAGCGGAGCGCGCAGCAACTGCGTTCGATCGAGAGCACGGCGCGCGAGAACCTCGCCGAGGCGCGCGTCCTGGTCGGCTCCGCGCAGCGGAGCCAGGTGGCCGCGGGCTCGGTGGCCAGGACCCTGCGCCGGACGCTGGACCGGTTCACCGAGGACACCGGGCTCACCGTCGACGCCGACCTGGCCGACATCGTGTGCGACCAGCCCACCAGGATCGCGCTGCTGCGCTGTACGCAGGAATCGCTGGCCAACGTCCGCAAGCACGCGGCGGCCTCCACGGTGGGCGTCGTCCTCACGCGGCAGCCGTTCGGCGTCGAGCTGGAGATCACCGACGACGGGTGCGGCTTCGTGGTCGACCGGTCGCGGGGGTTCGGACTCGACGGGATGCGCAAGCGGCTCGCGGAGCTGGGCGGGCGGCTGACGGTCACCAGCTCGGTGGGGGAGGGTACGCGCGTCCTGGCGGTGATTCCCATGGATCCGGCGGATTCCACGGATCCGGCTGATCCAACGGACTCTGTGGCCCGCGTGAACCCCATAGACCCCACAGCTCACACAGCCCCCACAGCCCCCTTGGATCCCACGGAGAGCGAGGCGGCGGCATGACGAACGGGAAGCTCCGCGTCCTCGTGGTGGACGACCACGCGGTCATGCGCGCCGGCGTCGTCGCCCTGCTGGCCTCGGAGCCCAGCATCGAGATCATCGGCGAGGCCGCCGACGGGCGTCAGGCCCTCGAACTCGTCGACCGGTACGAGCCCGACGTCGCCCTGGTCGACCTGCGGATGCCCGTCCTCGACGGCGTCGCCACCACGGCCGAGATCGTCGCCCGGCATCCGCGGACCCGCGTCCTGATCCTCACCACGTACGACACCGACGCCGAGATCGAACGCGGGGTGGAGGCCGGCGCCATCGGCTACCTGCTCAAGGACACCACCCGCGATCAGCTCGTCGACGCGATCCACTCGGCGTCGCGCGGCGAGACCGTCCTCGCCCCGCGCGTGGCCGCGAGACTCGTCGCCCGGATGCGGCAGCCGGCGGAGATTCCGCTGACGGCACGGGAGGTGGACGTGCTGGCCGCGGTCGCCGACGGGCTCACCAACGCCGAGATCGGCGCCCGGCTGGTCATCGCGGAGGCCACGGTGAAGACCCACCTGCTGCGGCTCTTCGCCAAGCTGGACGTGAACGACAGGACGCGCGCCGTGGTCGTCGCCATGGAACGCGGCCTGCTCCGCCGGCCCTCGTAGCCCTGACCGGACGGGCGGGCCCGCCGCTGCCACCCCGGCTCTTTGAGGCGTGCTTACCGCGCGCGTCCGCTCCGCGCGCGGTAAGCGCGCCTCGTGCACCGGAAGGCGGGCCTCAGCCTTCACCCCGAGGGGTATGACAGCCGAACCGGAACGGACCGCAGCGCTCACAGCCGAGCGCCCCGGCGTTCGACAGAAGGGATGCCGATGGACCAGGCAGCAGCGCACAGGCTCGTCTTCGCCATGCTGGACGCGGACGGGGACGGCGTCGTCTCCCGGGACGAGTACCTGGCGCGTACCACCCACGCGGCCCGGGCGGTGGGACGCGAGGAGGACGACCCCCTCGTCGTCACCGCCCGCGCGCTCGGTGCGCGGGCGTGGGCGTCGATGGACGCCGACGGCGACGGGCGGATGACGTTCGATGAGTACACGGCCTGGGCGGGCGCCGAAGCGTTCGACACCATCTGTGCCCCCCTCCTCGGCGCCCTCTTCGACCTCGCCGACACCGACGGGGACGGCACCCTCGACCTCGCCGAGTTCACCACCTTCCGCACAGCCCTCAACAACCCGGCCGACAACGCCGAAGCGGCGTTCACGATCCTCGACCCCCAAGGCACCGGCCGCGTCCGACGCGCCGACTACGTCGCGTCGATCCGCTCCCATGTGACCGGCGGGAACTCCCCCATGGGAGAGGCGCTGTACGGCGGGGTGCCGGTGGCGTAGCCCGGATGTCTCGGGGTTTGCCGGGAACACAAAGAACCCCCGGGTCGCTGACCCGGGGGTTCCGTACGGAGCGGGCGACGAGAATCGAACTCGCGCTCTGAGCTTGGGAATCACGGGGGTTTGGAGGGTGTGGGGAGTGTCCCCTGTGCTCTGACCTGCGCCGATGTACCGGCCCGAGTTCGATGTGGCTGACTGCTGGTGCCCGTGGTGACCCTTGCTGGCCGTCCCGGAGGGCACGGATGGGGCACGAGGCGGTGAGGTGATGACGAGTCGCCCTCTCCGGCCATTTCCGGGGGATGGGACGCGTCGTTCGGCGTGGTTCTGATTCCGGTTCCGGTTCCGGCCAGTTCTGGTCAGGCTCTCGGTCTGCAGAAACGGTTGCCGTACGGATTCCGGCCGCAAGAGCCGCGACCGCAGGTGAAGTTGAGGTCGAGGGCGCTGTTTGACTCCCCTGCCCTGCACGTACGACAGATACCAGCGGCGCCGCGTCTTGTTTCTCTCTTTCGAGGCTGATGGCTAGATACGGCTGATGTGGGCGGGTTGGGCGGCGACTTACCTTTTAAGTGCGCAGGGGCGGGACATTCCGGATGCCTGATCCGGGTCCTTCTTCACCGCGCCGGCTCGACAGAGAAGCTCACCGCACACGCCTACGAGGAGTTCTCCTGTGACGCAGCCCTACCCGCAGCAGCCTCCGCCCGGACCGTACGGGTATCCCCAGCCGCAGCCCGGACCCTGGGGTTACTACCCGCCCCAGCCGCAGCCGGCACCGTACGGGTACTACCCGCCGCAGCCCCAGCCGGGTCCCTACGGGTACTACTACCCGCCGCAGCCCCAGCCGGATCCGGAGAAGGAATACCCGCAGCTCACGGCGTCGACCGTGAAGGGCACCGTGCTCGGGCAGGCGCAGGCCCAGATCAGCGCGAAACTGATCGACAGCGACGGCCAGCCCATCAAGGGGCAGCCGGTCACCTTCACGGTCTCGGACGGCCGGCAGATCGGTACTGCGGTGACCGACGCGACCGGTGTCGCCCACCTCGACAGCGGATCGAACCTCCTCGACCCCCTGCTGTGGGCCCACGCGCTCGGTTCCGGCTACGAGGCGCACTACCAGGGCAACAAGAAGTTCATGCCCGCGAGCGCCCGCGGCAAGATCGAGCCCGGCATCGGCTGAGAGTCGTCGACCCTTCATGCCCCGCGATGCGGGGCATGTCCTGCGCCGGCCTCATGGGGGACCGCCCCCCTACCGCCCCCTCGGGAGCGGAGAGGCCGGCGTCCCGGATCTCATTCGTTGTCCCATCGGAACAGACGGAGCGCGAGTGCTGCGGTCACAGCGGTGAAGCCGGCCAGGGCCGTCGAGGGCTGGAGGAGCGCAGTAACGCTGTGGCGGCTGGTGAGCGTGTCCAGCAGCGCAGTGTCGAGGTGGTGCAGGGGCAGGAGCCGGGCGGTCTGCCGCAACCATGACGGGGCTTGATCGAGGTCGAAGAAGGTGCCGGACAGCAGGGCCATCGGCATGACCAGAAAGTTGGCGAGGGCGGAGGCGGCCTCCTCGCTTCGGCATACGGCACCGACGAGCAGCCCGAGCGCGGAAAAGGCCGAGGCGCCGAGGAGGATGACGGGCACGCTCAGCCACCAGCGGTCGCCCAGTCGTACCCCGAAGACCGGGAGGAGTACGACGCCGAGGAAGGCCGCCGTCTGAGCGAGGGTGACGAGGAGGTTGGTCGCCAGGCGGGACAGGAGTACGGCGGGTACGGTCACGGGGGCGAGCCGGATACGGCGCAAGAGTCCGCGGCGCCGCCAGGAGACGACGGTCATGCCCATCCCGAAGACGCCCGTGCCGGCGACGGCCCAGGACAGCATGGGGACCATCCGCAGGAGCGCGTCGGCTTGGTTCGCGTCGCTGTGCAGCAGGCCGAATGCGACGACGAACATCATGGGGAAGAGGAAGGTGAACAGGAGGGTGATCCGGTCCCGTGCGAAGCCTTTGAGCATGGCCAGGGACAGGGCGTGGAAGGGGGTCACGGGTGCTTCGCCCCGCCGTCGGTCAGGGTGAGGAAGGCGTCTTCGAGGGTCGGGCTGTGCATGCGGATTCCGTGCAGGGAGTGCAGTGCGGCCAGTTCGGTCAGAAGTAGGTCGGGTTTGTGCGTGGTGATGGTCAGGGTCTGATCGTGGAGGTGAACGCGCTCGGCAGCGGCGAGGCTTTCGGCCTGCCGGAGCGTCAGCCTCGTGGTGCTGACATTCACCCGAGTGGTACCGCCGTGGCGGTGGATGAGCTCGGTCGGAGTGGCCAGGTCGAGGATGCGGCCGCCGTCGAGAACGGCGATCCGGTCGCAGAGGATCTCGGCCTCGTCCAGGTGGTGAGTGGTGTAGACGATGGTGGTGCCACGCTGCTGGACGGCGCCCAGGACGTCCCAGAGATCGTGGCGCGCCTGCGCGTCGAGCGCGGCGGTGGGCTCGTCGAGGAAGAGGATTTCTGGCTCGTGCACCAACGCGCAGGCGATGGCCAGGCGCTGGCGCTGTCCGCCGGACAGACGGGCTTCGCGGGTCCCCGCCTGTTCTGTGAGGCCGACGAGCTCCAGCACCTCTCCCGCCTTTGCGCGTGCGACGCGGTGCAGGGCGGCGAAGGTCTCCAGTTGCTCCCGGGTGGTGAGGTGGTCGAAGAAGGCGGACGACTGTAGCTGAACGCCCAGCCGGTGCAGCAGCTTGGGATTGCGCGGCCAGGGGGTCTCTCCAAGGACGCGGACCAGGCCGGCGGTGGGCCGGCGGAGTCCTTCGAGGATCTCAAGGGTGGTGCTCTTGCCTGCGCCGTTGGGGCCGAGGATGCCGAAGAACTCTCCGGCTGCGACGTTGAACGACAGCCCGGTGAGCACTTCGCGATCGCCGTAGCGGTGACACAGTCCGTCCACGCTGATCGCCTCTCCCGCCGAGCTGCTCGCGGTCGCCGGAGGGGCACCCAGGGTGTACGGCGCGGCAGAGACGGGCTCTGGTACGGGAGCCGGCGCCGGCGAGTCGGGGGCTGCGGATCGCTGGTAGGCGAGAGCCATGACCGGCCCGCATCCGTAGACGGCTGTGGGAAGTGCGGTGGCCGCTGCGAGCAGCGGCGAGTGCTGGTACAGAGCGCAGACGGCCAATGTCGCGTTGATGACCGCGAGGGTGGTTTCGGTGCGGGCGGCGCCCAGCGCGGCGGTGATAGTGCTGTGGCCGGCCGTTTTGGGGGTGCGCAGGAAGACCGCCCTCCGGTGGGCGAGGGCGCTGAGGCAGGCATGGGCCATCGTCCAGGACTGTGCCCAGTGCGCGGTCAGGGCCGCGAGGACCGCGGTGCCGACGGACCTGCCGCTGTCGCGTACGGCGAGTGTCAGCCGTGCCAGGGCGGCCAGGGTGTACAGGCCCAGCGCGGCGACCAGCATCAGCCGGGTGCCGGGTGACATGACGGCGGTGTTCACCAGGACCAGGGCGACCAGAGAGGTGGCGGCGAGTGGTACCAGTTCGGTCAGGTATTGGACCGCCAACCCCCAGTAGGACAGCCGCTGGGCCGTGGAGAGGGAGCGACCGGGGCGCGGCGGGCCGAGCAGGGCGCCGCGGTGTTTGCGCAGGACGTGGATCATCCCGAAGGCCCAGCGGAACCGCTGGCGGCGCAGTCCGGCGAAGTCGAACGGCATCAGGCCGGAACCCATGATGCGTGGGTCGATGACGCCTCGCCAGCCTTGACCGAGGAGCCGGAGGGAGAGTTCGGCGTCTTCGGTGACCGACGTCTCGTCCCACAGGCCCGCCTTCTCGACGGCCCGGCGGCGCAGGACCGCCATGGTGCCGACGCAGATCAGTCCGTTCGCCTCGGCACGGGCCGGGACGATCGCGGCGTAGTACTGCTCGTACATGTGGAACACGCCTTCGTGGAAGCGCGATCCGCGCCACTGCCGGTAATGCTGAGGGACTTGGGCGAAGGCGACGGCCGGGTCGGCGAGGTGCCGGGCGGCGAGCGTCAGGAAGTGGGGGTCGACGAGGTAGTCGGCGTCGACGACGGCGATGTGTTCCACCCAGTCGGGCAGGCGGCGGATTCCCTCGTTGAGGGCACCCGCCTTGTGTCCGGGCCAGTTCTCCAGGTGGATGAAGTCGACCCGTTCCGGGTGCCGGCTGCAGAAGTCCCGGACCGGGATCCACGTCTCGCGGTCAGGGGTGTTGTTGTCGATGACCTGAATCATCCAGCGGCCGGGATAGTCCTGCTCCAAGAGTTGCCGCAGGGTGGCGAGCAGGAGTTGCGGCGGCTCGTCATGGGCCGGGACCTGCACGCAGATGCCTGGCCACACCACCGGATCGGGAAGTTCCGCGGTCGGGGCCGCCCGCCGGCCGATCGCCAGCAGCAGGTCGAGCTGGGAGCTGGCCGTCAGGAGAACGACCAGCGCCATACCCGTCACTCCCAGGGCCTCGGCGGCTCCGGGGGCGTCGGTCAACCGCACGCCGAGCGCGCCGCACGCCAGCACTGCGGCCTCGACGGCACAAGCGCAGCACACCCGCGCCAGGCGGTGCAACGAGCGGCCGAAGGGCAACCCCGCGCAGGCGAGAGCGAGTACGGCGAGACCCCACCCGAGCGGTCCGCCGACCGAGCGGACCAGCCACAGAAGCCACACCACGGCCGGAAGGGCACACAGCGCGACCGCGGCCCGGTGCCGTCCGAGCCGCCGGCTGTCAGCGCGCATCGGCCGGCCATCCCCACAGATTGAGTCCGGCGAACGCCTCCGGGCCGTTCTCCCGCCGCAGCCGCTCGCACTCACCGACGTACCACGTCTCATGAGCGGGATCGATCAGGTCCCGCCGGTACGTACCCCACCAGGCGGCCGGTACCTCGGACAGGACCATCCCCGTCTCGTCCAGCGCCCGTGAGTACTTGGCGTCCAGCTCCACGACGCTCTGCCGGTCCGGCCAGCGCAACTGTTCGAACAGCTTGTACGCCCGGTGCTTCCACACCAGACGGTCCCAGGCGGCCCATTGCAGGTGCATCATGCCGCCGCGCTGCCAGGTCAACACCGGTGTGGGGATGACCCCGTCGCGAGCATGCCGGGGTGCGCGGTGGTGATGCTGGTAGCCGTCTTCCTTCGCCGCAGCCCAGCACAGGTCGTCCCGATCCGCGACCGCGATCGACACATACGAGTGGCACCACTCCGAGTCGTCGTCGCGGAAGTGATCGAGGTCCCGCCAGACCGGAACGAGGGGTACGTCCAGGACCTGACCTGGCGCGAGAGCCCCGACCCAATCCCGCATATAGGGAAGCAGATTCGCAGTCAGAACCTCGTCCGCGTCCACCAGCGCCAGGTGCGTACCGCCGACTTTCCGGGCCATCTCCAGCAACTGCTGCCGCTGTGCCATCTCGTCCCAGCGTGAGGCGTCCGGCCAGGTGTCGACCAACACGCGGTTCGGGCCCACCTCCGTTCCGATCTCCTCCAGCAGCGCCGGTGTCCGGTCAGTGGAAGCGTGATCGATCACCACGACCGCATCGCACCACTCCAGGGCCGCGCGCAGCGAACAGCCCAGTACCCACGACTCGTTGCGCACGAGCATGCAACCGACGATCTTCACCGCAAGTCCCTTTGTCCTTCCCGGCCGAACGGCCATGGATCACACCATCTGCAGTCGGGGGTTCTACGGCATGGGTGCCAGGCGCCAGGCAATCTCGTACCGCAGGAACGACTCCCATCGCCGGGTGTCGCGGGGATCGAGCGGCAGTGCCGCCAACTGCGAGCGGTAGCAGAGCACCGCGGCCTGCTTCCGGCACCGCTGGTCGACGGAGAGCTCTACGAACTCGCCCGTGAGATTTTCCTGATGGAAGCCCTGAGCAGCGAGCTCACTCTCCAGCCAGTAGTCCGGATCGAGGAACTCGGCCGGCTTCTCGCCAGTGATCCAGGTCGGCCATCCGGCAAACAGCGAGTACGGCTGGTCCCCGTACAGCACGACACCCGGCCGCCTGTCCCTCATCCTGTCCGTCGCGGCCAGCACCGCATCACGGACCGCGACGTGGTCGGGATGGCCGCCGATCGCCGCCGGCACCCATACCTCATCGGCCTGCTCCACGAACACGCCCAGCCGCAGCGCGAGCGCGTCCTCATCCAGCGGCTTCTCCCGGTACTGGTTGTCCACCTCGTCCAGCCGGCGATAAGTCACCCCCAGGGCGGCCATCGCCCGATCGTCCTCGGCGATCCGCTGCTCATGTCGCTCGGCCGAACTCCGCGCTCGTGTGAAGCGGTCCCAGTGAGTCAGCCCGACACTCGCCGGCGGCGACCCCGCGAACACCGTCACCAACTCTGCTCCGGGCCGCATGAGACAGACCGCCGCCGACAGCACCACGTCATCCATATGCGGCGAGAACAGCACCGTGGGCACAGGTCCCCACCTCCGCCCCTATTACAGCGAGAGACGATCGGGTCGCGTCCCGTCATCCGTGCAGAAGAGCGACGCAGGCTTCACGGCTGAAATGGCGCTGACCTGGCAGGATCTCCGCACCCACGAGCACCGGGCTACTGGGCCTGATCACCCAACCGGGCGAATGGACAGACAGCCCAGCGTCCTCCGCCTGGGCCGACCAGGACGTGGTCGTTCTTGAGGCTGGTCGAACGGACGAAGCAGCAACGGCAGGTCGGCAGTGCCGATGCGCTGATGGGCCTGTAGAGGGCGGGGCTGCGCTGAGTGTCGGTCTCCTCGCGGCCGGCGCGCC
The DNA here is from genome assembly GCF_050937075.1 of Streptomyces sp. CA-181903. Taxonomy (NCBI): domain Bacteria; kingdom Bacillati; phylum Actinomycetota; class Actinomycetes; order Kitasatosporales; family Streptomycetaceae; genus Streptomyces; species Streptomyces sp. CA-181903. Next base: position 3,708,806 of record NZ_JBNJLY010000001.1, on the reverse strand, counting down.
GGCTCCCGCGTAGTGGTGATGGTTATGCGTCGTGACGACCTCGGCCGGGCCCGCATCCGCCCCTGGGCGGACACGAACCCGGCCGGTGAAGGTCGGGCGGTCAGGTGTGCTCGTGGGGTTTGCGCAGGTGCCAGGCGCCCGGGTAGAAGGCCAGTGCATCGGTGCCGGGGCGTTCGAGGACTGTGTAGTGGTCGGAGATGCCGGGCCGGCCCAGGTCCACCCACTGGTGCACCAGTGCCTCCAAGTCGTCGGCGATGGCGCTGTCACCGGTGTGGTGGAGATGGCCGTTGCGCTGGATCCAGGCGGTTCCACGGCCGGGCTCATGGAGGCAGGCCATGCCGAGGGCGGGGTGGAGCCGCTCGATGTGGGCTCGGGTAGTGCGGCCGGTTTGGGTGCCGAGGCGGAACCACAGGTCGTAGTACTGCTCCGGTTCCAGAACCGGGCCGACGTTCTCCCTCGTGGTCAGCGGCTGCGACGGGAGCGGTTCGGTCAGGGCTTGGGTCTCGCCTTCCGGCCAGGCATAGAGAGGGCCGGCGGCGGACATGAAGTCGCTCGACATTACGCCGCGGCCGATGAGCTGGGCGCCTTCGCGGGTAACGGCGAGGGTGGGATGGAAGCCTCCGTGGGCGACGGGGACCACGATCAGGCCGTCGTCGGTGAGCTGATCGAGCCAGTGCGGGGAAATGCCGGTGACGCCGCAGGTGACCACGATCCGGTCGTAGGGGCCCTTGGCGGGGTGGCCGAGGTAGCCGTCGGCGGTCAGGGCGGTGACGTTCTTCTCCCCGGCCCGCTCGGCAGCGCGTGCGGCCTCGGTGACGATGACGTTGGAGACGTCGATGGTGACGACCTCGGCGCCGGTGATGGTGGCGATCAAGGACGCGTTGTAGCCGGTCCCGGCGCCGATCTCCAGGACCTTCATGCCGGGGGCGAGGAGGAGGGCTTCGAGCATGGCGGCGATGACGCGGGGCTGGGAGGTGGAGCTGTAGCGGCCGGCCGCGTCGTCGCTCGTGGGAACGTGGGTCATCAGGGCGGTGTCGGAGTAGATGCGGTCCAGCAGGTCCTCGTCGGGCTCGGCGGCGACGGGGACGAAACGGCCGCTGGTGTAGTAGCCGCCGGGCAGGAAGAGGTGCCGGGGGACGGTGGCGAAGGCTCGTTCGACGGCGCTGGTGCGGATCGCCCCGCGCTCGCGCAGAGCAGCGGCATAGTCGGCCATGCGCGTGGTCAGTGACGGGCTGGTGGTCTGGTCGGTCACGAGGCTCCTCCGGGTTCGACGGTCAGGGTCGTGGTGAACGTGGCGATGAAGGGCGGGTCCTCGCCGACGGGCGCGCCGTCGGCTTCGACCCACGCGTGGGAGGCGAGCGGCGGGAAGCGCACGCCGCTCTTCCAAGTGGGCCATGTGCCGGCGAGGCGGCAGACCAGGGCCGTGGCGATCGAGCGGGGCAGGCAGCCGTAGCCGCTGCCGCAGCGGGGGCTGACCGTCGTCACCACGTCCCTCGCCCGCGCGGCCTGCTCGATGGTGGCGGGGGCGGCCTGGCGAGCGAGCACGGCCAGTAGCCCCCTCAGCCGGGCCGGGCGGGAGCCGAGGGCAGCGGTGATCAGGTGGGCGGTGCCGACGGCGAGGTGTCCGGCGGCCTGCTCGGTGCGGGTGAGGTGGACGCGTTCGGGCAGGGCGATGACCGTGCTCATCGCCCCTCCAGCAGCCTGTGGTCGGTCAGGGTCGCGGTCAGGTCGCGGATGTCGGCCGCCGCTCGGTCCGGGGTGATGCCGTAGGTGTCCACCAGGGCGGTGGCGGCCTCCTGTTCGCCGTGGTTGACGAGCGCGTCGAGGGCGGTGGACGCCGAGTCGTTGAGGGCGAAGTAGCCGCCGGTGCGGGTGTTGAAGAGCATCGGCGTGCCGTCGGCGTCGATTCGCTCGACGCCACGGGCGAGGCGGAAGGGCATGGCGGTCGGCCTCCTGGTGGTCAGGGGCGGGCGCTGCGGAGCCACAGTTCCAGAGCGACCGTCTCGGTGATGAACGCGGGCGGGATGCGGCGGGTGGCGGCCTGGGCCAGGGCCTGGCGGACGGCTGCTTCGTCGATCAGCCCGGCCTTGGCCAGCGTCGAACCGCGGAACAGCTCGGCGACTTCACGGTGGTGGGCGGCGAGGCCGGTGTGGATCTCGTGGTTGTAGTGGCCCTTGTCCCGCCGGACGAGCAGGTTCGGCGGGGCCAGCGGGGCGACGGCCATCGTCAGCAGCGGCTTGGGCGCCCACGGGTCGGCTCGGTCTTCCGGCCACGTGGCCAGGGCCGTCTCGATCACTGCCCGGTCCAGGTAGGGGAAGTGGCCGGGGACTCCGGCGGCCTCCACGGCGTCCCGGTACAGGCTCGCGCGGCGGGCGACCGAGCGGATGCGCATCACCGTCCCGTGTGTCGCGATGTCCCCGGACACCGGCTCGGCCGTCTCCGCCGCCGCCAGCAGTTCGTGCCGCAGGTCGCGGATCACCTCGGGTGCCGCCCAGGGCGGGAGGCGGGGAGGAGCCTCCCATCCGGCCAGGGCGGCAGCCGGGTTGACCGGGAGGGTCAGCCGGTCGGCGGCTCGGATGAGCCACTGCCGGTAGGTTCCGGCCGTGGCGGCGGCCCGTGCGAGGCTCAGGCTGCTGGTGCGGTTCAGGGCCGCGTGGCCGCGCAGGTGCCACCACGCGCGGTACGGGCTGCGGCCGGCGGCCTGGGGCAGGTAGGACAGGGGGGCGAGGAGGGTCTCGTCACCGCCCTGCCCGTTGAGGTGGGCGCCGCTGTCGTGCTCGGCCAGGACGTGGAGCGTGTGGCGGAAGCGGGCTGCCGAGGACGCGAACGGGGCGGGCTCGTCCAGCGCGAACTGTGACGCTTCCAGGTCCTGGAAGATCCGCGGGTAGACGCCGGGGTCGAGGATCAGGTGGTCCACGCCGTCCAGCAGGGCGGCCGTGCGGCGGGCCCATCGCTCGTCGGGGTTGTCCGCCGCCCGCGAGCCGACGGTGATCAGCATGGTGGTGGCCGCGGGGCGGGCCCGCGCGGCCAGGGCTGCGAGAGCCGCCGAGTCCAGGCCGCCGGACAACTGCACGCTGGCCACTGGCGGTGAGGCCGCCCGGCCGGCGACCGCCTTGGCGAGTACGTCCCGCAGCCGTTCCGCCGTCGTCTCCAGCGGGAGGGCGGCCGTGGGCGGTGTCCAGTGGCGGGTGACGGCCAGCCGGCCGGACGGGCTCAGCGTGGCCTGGCACCCCGGGGGCACGGGTTTGACGCCCTCGTACGGGCTGCGGCCGAACAGCAACGGGGCGGGCGCGTGCGGAGCGAGCAGCCGCAAGGCCGCCCACCGCTCGTCCACGCCCCTGCCCACCTCGTGGGCCAGCTTCCGGAGGCTGCTGGAGAGCACCCACACACCGTCCACGCTCGCGTAGTACAGCCGGTTCAGGCCCGCAACGTCCCCACGTGCGCTACGGACCCCCGACCGCGAGGTGATCAGGTAGTAGTTACCGGGCAGCGCGGCCAGTTCCTCCGCGTTCCCCGTCTCGGCCGCCCTGTCGGCCAGGGCCCGCAGCCGGGTGGTGCTGACCGGGCAGAACCCGATCAGCACCACCTTCAGCGGACCGGCCGCGACCGTCCGCAGCCTCGTCCCCCACCCGAACGCGATCAGCCACGGGCGTCCCGAGCTGTGCTGGAAGGTGCGGGCCGCGTCCTGCCGGGCGAGCCGCCGGGCCAGGGGCCCGGCAGCGGCGTCATCGGGCAGAACGCAGAACCACGGCGGCCTGAACGCACCGGCCGCCTCGGTCACGAGCGGCTGGTCGGGGCGAACAGGGGCGCGTAGTACTGGCCCGCGTCGGAGTCGTCGCTCTGGCCGACGCTGACGTCCCCGAGGGTGTCGGCGGCGAAGGAGCCCACCGCCATCACCTTCGGGGCCTCGTAGGCCGTCTCCGTCTCGCCGCTGGTCGTCTTGCTCATGGGCACTTCCCTTCTGCGGGTGCCGGACGCCGTTGTCCAGCACGGTGACCCCCAGGCCGTCCGGCCCGGAGGGTGGTGCAGGATGGTGCGACCTGCCCGGCCGGGTCCCAGCGGGATGCCACCGGCGGGGCAGGAGCTCGGGTTCACGGCTGCGGGTCGCCTCGCAGGATCGAGCCGACCGGCACCGTGCTCGTCGGGTCGGACAGCGCGCGGACGGCCTGCTGGAGCCGTCCTGGGTCCGCGCCGAGGTGGGTGATCGCGGCGGTGGCCAGTTCGTCGGCCAGCCGGGCCTGGAGGAGGGATTCGTGGTGGTGTTCGGCTATCGCGATGGCCAGGGCCTCGGTCGAGGCGTACGTCTTGCGGCGCACCGTCTGCCGAGGCGGGTTCCCGAAGGTCATCATCACCACGACCTCGCCCGTGCCGACATCGAAGCGCACGTGGAACGGCAGTGGTGCGGCGGCCGGTTCAGGCACGGGTTTCACCCCCGCCTCTTCTGTAGGGCACGCGGCAGCGGATCTGCTTGCCGACCGGGGTGAGGACCGTGTGCCAGCCCGGAGCGAGCAGGTCGAGCAGGGGCAGCCCACGGCCGGACTCGGCTTCCGGGTCGTCCAGCAGGACGGGAGACCTGCGGGGCAGGTGCTCGCCGTCCGGGTCGTGGACCTTCACCGACACCGCAGCCGGGCCTGCGGCCACCTCCACGACCAGGGGCACGAAGGGCCCGCAGCGGGCCACCGCGTTGCCGATCAGCTCGCTCGCCACCAGCTCGGCCCACTCGGCCGTCTCGCCGGCGACACCGGCCTCGCACAACGTCGTGCCCGTCATGTGCCGGACGCGGCGTAAGTGCTCGGCGGAGGAGTGCATGTGGACGGCAAATCCGCCGGGCCTTTCGGTGAGGTAGAAGCCCGGGACCGCCGGTGCCCTCTCGTCCGCCATGGTGACCATGGCCCCTCCATCCGCACAGGCTTTCGCCCACGCAAGATCGACACAAGTGCCCGCCAGAGAAAGTGAGTTGACCGTCCCTGGCGGCCTTTCCGAAGAGGATGGACCCAACCGCCCACGGGTGGCAAGTTTTCCACCAACCTCGTTCGGATGATCTGAAGAAGGGGCTCCCGCTCTCCCGACGGTGGTGAAACACTGCGCATATGCCCAACAGCCCCGTCGTACCGACGATCCGGCGCCGCCGACTCGGCTCAGCCCTGCGCAAGCTCCGCAACGACGCCGGGTTGACCTTGGATGGTGCAGCCGCGGCGATGGGCTGGAAGGCGCCGAAGATGTCGAAGGTCGAGAACGCCGCAGCCGGCATCCGCCCGGCCGAGGTCACCGACCTGCTCAAGGCGTACGGCGTGACCAACCCCGAGGTGTTCACCGCGCTGGAGAACCTGGCCCGGGACGCCGGCAAGAAGGGCTGGTGGCAGACCTACAGCGGCGTGGTCGCACCCGCCTACGCCGACTACCTCTCGCTGGAGTCCGACGCCGAGCGCGTCTGCGAGTGGTCGCCCACTCTCGTGCCCGGCCTGTTGCAGAGCGCCGCGTACGCGCGGGAAATGATCGCGGCCTCGGCCGTCACACGCACCCCAGAGGAAGTCGCCGCGCTCGCCGAGGTCCGCATGGCCCGCCAGGCCATCCTCTCCCGCCCCGACGGCACCGGGCCCCTGAACGTGTGGGCGGTGATCTCCGAAGCGGTGCTGCACCAGCGGTTCGCCGTCCGCCCGGCCACGATGCGCGAACAGCTCCACCGTCTGCTCAACGTAGCCGAGCTGCCCAACGTCACCCTCCAGATCATGCCCCTGGGCGCCACCCCGCACCCGGGCGTCGTCGGAGGCTTCACCGTGGTCAACTTCCCCGGCCCGATGCCGGACGTGGTCCTGGTGGAGAACCTCCGGGGCAACTCCTACGTCGAGGGCAGCGAGGACGTCCGCGTCTTCGCCGGCGCCTTCGAGCGGATCGTCGCCGCCGCGCTACCGGTGGACGACTCCCTGGCACTGATCAAACGCATCGAAGAAGGCAGCCCAAAGTGAACGGACCCAAGGCGGAGCTGTACGCGTACGACCTCTCCGCCGCCACCTGGCGTAAGTCCTCCGCTAGCGGAGGCGAAGGCAACTGTGTCGAGACCGCCGACCTCCCCGGCGGCATCGCCGTACGTGATTCGAAGAACACCCGCCTCGAACCTCTCCGCTTCAGCCTCGCCGAATGGGACGCGTTCCGCGCAGGGGTAGTGAGCGGCGAGCTGTAGCGACGCGGGGGCGCGAAGCGTGTGGCGTCGCTGGGAGCGGCAGCTCGACGGCTTCAACGATCGGCTTCTTGGACGCGTCTGGGGCCCGACTGCCTTCGCCACCTCCGGGGCGGAGGCAGCTTGCCCGGCTTGGCCGAGCGGCGGAAGCAATGCTTCCGCCCCAACTTGCTCGGCCTCGGCCGAACCGCAAGAGCAATGCTCTTGCGATAACTTGCTCGCCCTCGGGCGAACCGGCGAAGAGTGTCTTCGCCGATAACTTGCTCCCCGGCCGGGGCGAGGTTGGGCATGCTGCGGTTGCACTCGTCCCACCGGTTGCATGCCTGGTCAGAGCAGGTACGGGTGAGAGCGCAGGTACGGGTCGACTCGTTGCGCGCAACAGACCCGTCCCCGCGCTGACCTGCACGGGGACGGATGGGACCAGTGTTACGGGTCAGGCGCCCGAGGAGCCGGCCGGTGCAGGAGCGGGGCAGTAGCGCTCCCAGGCGTCCAGGAACTTGTTGCGGGCGAAGCCCTTGGCCTGGCCGCCTTCGGGGAAGCGGATGTTGGCCGAGCGGATGCCGTAGTCCTGGAGCAGGATGCCGAGCAGGCGCGGGGTGAGGCCGTTGGTGCCGTACTCGGCCCAGGGGGCTTCGGGGTCTTCGCGCAGGATGCTGATCAGGCGGGTGGTGGGCAGCGCGTCGGGGTTGCCGCAGGAGGTGAAGGCGGCGCGGACATCCACCAGGATGCGGACCTTCATCCCGGTGTCCTCCTCTTCCCCGGCCTCGTGTCCGACCATGGCGATGCACGCGGCGCGGGCAAGGGCCGGCCAGCGCCCTCCGGCGAGGTGGGCGACGATGACGAGGGGCTCCCACGTATCGGCTGCCCGGTCCTCGACGGGCATCTCGGGCTCCAAGTGGGCGGCGGCCTGGCGCTGGGTCTTGAGCCAGGAGGCGATGCGGTCGCGCAGGGCGTGGAGCGCGGGCACGTCGCGGCTGGTGCGGAAGGCCGCGACCTTCTCGCCCGGAGCGCGGCGGCGCATGCGGATGACGATGGAGCGGTCCATCACGGTGTCGGGCAGGTCGCCGATGCCGGCGATGGCGGCCATGGCGAAGGTGGGGAACTCGGTCGGTGTGTGGTCGGGGCCGGCGACGCGGAGGCTGGGACGGTTGCGCTGGTGACCGGCGTTGAGCAGGCCGCGCAGTTCCTCGTTCTTCTCGGCGGCCTTGACCGTGCCGAAGATGGTGTCGGCCTCATCGACCAGCAGGGTCGGCGGGTCGTCCTTGGAGATGGAGCGGAAGATCGCGGCCGGCGTCGAGTTCACGGTGATGACCGGCCTGTGCACGGTCTCCGTGACGACGTCCAGCAGCCGGGATTTGCCGCACCGCTTGACCGGAGCCACCACCGCGAGACGCGGTGCGTGCTGGATGACGGTCTGGAGGTGGGTGGCGGCGATCCACAGCGTGACCGCGTCGAGGGACTCGGGGCCGGGCAGCACGACGTACCGGGCAAGGGCCTCGCGCAACTCGTTGAGCAGGCGTTCGCCCTCGCTGGGGACGGGCACCGTCCGGTCCGCCGGTCCGGACGGGGGTCGGGGACCGGTCTCCTCGCCGTCCCCGGCCGGGCTGTCCTCGGGGCCGACCGTTGCGGACACTGCTATGGGCGCGGGGACCAGGGGACCGTCCGATGCCGTTCCGCCCTGGCGGTCCCCAAGCCCGGGACCGGTCCCCAGCACGCTGACCAGCAACTTTCCGCCCTCGGCGTTGTCCAGGGGCTCAGCCGGTTCACACGTCATCGGGACCGGGGACCGGTCCCCTTCCGGCTCGTCGACCGATATTCGGCGACCGGTCCCCGACGTCCCCTCCGGCTGTTCCGGTAGGAGTGCGGACCGATCCGTGGGCGCATCGTCCCCACGGTCAGCCTCCTGACTGCGGCCCCGGCCGGGGACCGCGACCGGGGGCCAGGTGCATCCGCTGGCTGCGGTCTCTGCGGTCGGGGACGTAGGGTTGGGCATAGACGTTCCTCACCCGGCGGCGTGCGGGCTGGCAGGCCCGCCGCCACCGTTTGTTCGTTCAGGCATGGGCGACTGGTAGGGACACATTGGCCCTCGGCGTTGGCGCGCCGGGGGCCTTTTCATTTCCCTGGTGTGGCCAACACAGCCACAGCCGAACCGCGAAAGTCCAGCGTTCATTTGCAGCCTCGGTCTGCTCACCGAGAACGCTGCTCAGGCAGTTGTCCAAAACGGTAAAGCCGAATCGCCTGTTGACCAAACAGCAGCGGGCGAGCTGTGCTGCCCGATGAAGGATGCTGCACGTCAAGGCATGCGGTCGCCTCGTCCGGGCGCCGCGCCCCCGCTTTCCGGCACCTACTGCCACTTGTGCAGGGCGCTTTATAAACCACGGTTCCCGGTTACCGAAAACGGCGAACGCGAGTTAAAACAGAACGCATGTCCCGACGCCCCTTGGAAATAGGTCCCGCCGGAGAGCGGACCGCCCTCGCCATCGAACGTGCCCGAATGGCACGCGGCCTGGCCCAGCGCCAGCTGGCCGACCGCGTCACCGAATTGGGCCGCCCGATGTCCAACACCATGCTGTCGCGCATCGAGCGCCGACAGCGCCGCTGCGACGTCGACGACCTCGTCGTCATCTCGGCCGCCCTCGGCGTCTCGCCGCTCGCCCTCCTTCACGGGACGCCGTAGCGCCCAGCGCCCCGTCGCCGGCCTTCAGGTGCGCCAACACCCGAAGGCGACGCCATCACCACCCGCCCATGCCTGAGCGAGCAAGACCGGCGCGAACGGGCCTGCCAGCCCGCGTGCCAGATGAGGAACACCCCTTGCACCGACCTGCACTGTCCCCTGCTCCCTCCGACCGCCTGCTGTCCGTGGCCGAAGCCTCCGAGCGCCTTGGCACGGGGGAACGTTTCATCCGGCGCCTGATCGCCGAGCGACGCATCGCATTCGTCAAGGTCGGACGCCACGTCCGCATCGCCGACAGCGTGCTCGCCGCATACATCCAGGCCAACACGGTCGAGCCCGCGCGCCGCATACGCTCCCGCTACGGGAAGGCGGCCTGATGGCGACGCGCCGGCCACAGCGTCGTCGTGAGTTTGGCACCGTACGCCAGTTGCCCTCCGGTCGCTGGCAGGCCCGCTACTGGGCACCCGACGGCGCCCGCCGCAACGCTCCGGAGACTTTCGGTACCAAGACCGACGCGCAGACCTGGCTCACGCTGACCCAGGCCGACATCGAGCGCAACGACTGGATCGACCCCGACGTCGGCGCCGTGAACTTCGAGGTCTACGCCCTCAAGTGGATCGAGGAGCGCGACCTGGCCGCCACCACCGACGAGTTGTACCGCAGGCTTCTGCGGCTGCACATCCTGCCCACCTTCGAGCGGCTGGAACTCGACGAGATCACGCCGCCCGGCGTGCGGACCTGGCGGGCCGAGCGGTTGAAGGCCACCGGTGCCACGACGACCGCCAAGTCCTACCGCCTGCTGAAGGCCATCCTCCAGACGGCGACCGACGACGAGCTGATCCGCCGTAACCCCTGCCGCATCAAGGGCGCTGGCATCGAGAAGCCGAAGGAACGGCCGACCGCGACGGTCGAGCAAGTCGACGCCCTCGCCGACGCCATGGGCCCGCGGTGGCGCCTGATGGTCTACTTCGGTGCCTACGGCCCGATGCGGCCGGAGGAACAGGCGGCTCTGCGGCGGCCCGACATCACGCTTGACCCCCTCGCCGCCCAGGTCACTGAAGCGGCACCCGAGCTGTGCACCGGCCGTCGCGTCGAGGGCGACACCAAGTCCGCGGCCGGCAAGCGCACGATCCACCTGCCCGCCTTCCTCTATATGGAGGTCAAGCGGCATCTCGACTGGTTCGCGGAGAAGGACCCGAACGGCCTGCTGTTCGTCGGCGAGAAGGGTGCACCCTTCCGCCGGTCCACCTTCGGCCGCAAGTGGCGACGGGCCCGAGCAGCGGCCGGCCTGCCGGACGGCTTCCGTTTCTACGATCTCCGCCACACCGGCCACACCCTGTCCACCCAGTCCGGCGCCACCTTGAAGGACACGATGGTCCGCGCCGGCCAGTCCTCGGAGAAGGCCGCGATGATCTACCAGCACTCCGACGACGAGCGCCAGCAGGAGGTCGCCGCCGGTATCGACGCGAGGGTTCGGGCCACGCGCCAGAGGGCGGCGGCCGAGCGCCCCGTCGCGCTGGAAGCCTGATGTCGGTAGGGGCGGGAACGCGACGACTGAGTTCCCGCCCCCTTGCCTGCCCGCTCCTGATCGTCGCTCAGTGCACGGACGGTCAGCCGGCCGCTGCCTCTGATGCGAGGCGGGTCCGCCGCTCGGCACGCGGTTCGGCTTTCCAGCCGGGCAGGAACGCTGAGAGCACCGGATCGCTTTGGATCTTCTGTTGGGTGAGCCGCATACCTTCATCGATGAGCGCGTCCCACTTCTCTGTGGCGAGCTCGACGCGACAGGGCAAGTCCTTGATGATCTCCTCATCCACAGTCAGGTAGTTCGACGCACGCCTCCCGGCCCCGCGCGCCGTAGGCACGTATGCTTCGGCACCGGCCTGGTCAGGAAGCAGAGAGATGAGGACCGCGTCCCCGTCCTGGGCGATCCTTCGGGCCACCTTGTTCGCTGCCGAGATCTCCGCCTTGGAGGGATCCCGTTCCAGCATCTCAATCAGAGTTTTGCGGATGCTGACTGTGTCCCGACGGGCCAGCGCATTGTGCAGGACCTGGCGGAAGGTCTCCGTCATCGATGTCATGACCGCGATTTTCACGACTGGCTGGCTCGGGGCCGTGGGCTTGAGGGTGACGCGTGGTGTGAGTCCCCCCGTACGGCAGATACGCAAGCTCGGGGGTGATCAGGTCTTGCGGAGCCAGCAGGGCACTGGTGACACGGGTCACGCAAAGAGTGTCTCGGAATTCGAGATGCGGCTTGGGGGGGGCGACGGCTCTCTGAGGTCGGGGCGGCCCTCCCGACAGGGCATCGCCCTGAGTTGGGGCACGCAGAGGGCACGGCAGGCCCAGGTAGGTCTAGACAACAGCGAACCCCCAGGCCGTCAGCCTGGGGGTTCTATAAAGAGCGGGCGACGAGAATCGAACTCGCGCTCTGAGCTTGGGAAGCTCATGTTCTACCATTAAACTACGCCCGCGAGGACGCCCCATCAGGGCGTCGCATCGTCGCACACTCTACCCCATTCGAGCCCCTCGGCGCACGTGCCGCAGGGGCTTTTTCGTTTGCGGGGGTGGTGTGGAAGGGGCGGGGACGGCGGCGTGGGGTGCGGGAGTTGGGGCGTACCGTGGGGCGCGGTGGTCGGCCTCGGGGGTGGTGGGAGTGCCGCGTGCGGGCGCATCCCATACATCCCCTAATGTGGCTTTTGTCTTTCACGTCCATGGGGAAAGGGACTCGATGGAGCGCACCGTCGTCCGTTGTGCCGAGGGGCACGTGTTCAGCACCGCTTCGTTCCCGATGCAGAACCTCGGTCCCGGCCGGATCGGTCCCGGCCGTCTGCTGCGCTGTCCGCGCTGCGCGCGGCTGCGGCACTCGGTGCCGGTGGGGCAGCAGAAGCGGTGATCGCCGCGCGGTGAGCGGCAACGCGGGCCCGGCCCGGTCAGGACCGGGCCCGCGTCGTCCTCCTTCTCCGCGTATCCTCGACCCGTGCTTCTCTCAGACAAGGACATCCGGACCGAGATCGACGCCGGCCGGGTGCGGATCGATCCGTACGACGCATCGATGGTGCAGCCGTCGAGTATCGATGTGCGCCTCGACCGCTACTTCCGGGTGTTCGAGAACCACCGGTACCCGCACATCGACCCCGCCGTGGAGCAGGCGGACCTCACCCGTGAGGTGGTGCCGGAGGGGGACGAGGCGTTCATCCTGCACCCGGGCGAGTTCGTGCTGGCCTCCACGTACGAGGTCATCACGCTGCCCGGGGACATCGCGTCGCGGCTGGAGGGGAAGTCCAGCCTGGGCCGGCTCGGCCTGCTGACGCACTCGACCGCGGGTTTCATCGACCCGGGGTTCTCCGGCCACGTGACGCTGGAGCTGTCGAACATGGCGACGCTCCCCATCAAGCTCTGGCCGGGCATGAAGATCGGGCAGCTGTGCATGTTCCGGCTGACGTCGCCGGTCGAGCACCCGTACGGGTCCGCGAAGCACGGTTCCCGTTACCAGGGTCAGCGCGGGCCGACACCGTCGCGGTCCTTCCAGAATTTCCATCGCACGCAGGTCTGACCGCGCAGGTCGCGCAGGTCCGACGACCAGGGAACAGGGCGAAGAGCAAGTGAGTGACATCCGCGAGAACCTGACCTACCCGATCTTCGGGCAGGCCATCCGGGAGCTGGCCCAGACCGTCGCGGACGACGGCTACGAGCCCGACATCATCCTGTCCATCGCGCGCGGCGGCGTCTTCGTCGCCGGCGGCCTCGCCTACGCGCTGGACTGCAAGAACATCCACCTGGTGAACGTCGAGTTCTACACCGGCGTGGGCTCGACGCTCGAGATGCCGGTCATGCTGTCGCCCGTCCCGAACGCGATCGACTTCTCCAACAAGAAGGTCCTGATCGCGGACGACGTCGCGGACACCGGCAAGACGCTCAAGCTCGTCCACGACTTCTGCCTGGAGCACGTCGCCGAGGTCCGCAGCGCGGTGATCTACGAGAAGTCGCACTCGCTGGTGAAGTGCGAGTACGTGTGGAAGCGCACCGACGAGTGGATCAACTTCCCGTGGAGCGTCGAGCCGCCGGTGGTGCGGCGTGAGGGCCAGGTCCTCGACGCGTGACCCGACCGTCCGGTCCACCGCGAAGGCCCCGGCTCCTGTGCGAGGAGCCGGGGCCTTCGTGTGTGCCGGACGGCGCGGTTACAGCGTGCCCAGCTTGATGATCGAGAGCAGGGCGACCAGCTGGATCGCCGACGCGCCCAGCGCCTTCGGCCAGGGCAGGTCGTGCGACTTGCTCACCATGGAGGTGAAGAGGTAGCCGGCCAGCAGCCAGGTGGCCCAGCCGAGCAGCTGCACGACCGGATTGTCGCCGCCCAGGAAGACCGCGAGGACCAGGCGCGGGGCGTCCGTGATCGACATGATGAGCATGGACAGGCCGATGGTCGGCTGCCACAGCCCGTCGCCGCCCAGCTGCCGGGCCAGCGTGTGGGTCACCGCGCCGAGGATCAGCCCGGAGACGAGGACGATCACACCGGCGATCAGGACCAGCGGGATGCTGTTGGCGAACGTCGCGTTGAGCACGTCCGAGCGGGCCTTGTCGAAGCCGAAGACCGCGAGCAGGCCGTAGATGAAGGTGACGAGCAGCGCGGGGACCCACATCGGGTGGTCGCGCATCCGCCAGAAGGTGGCGGACGGGCGCAGCACCAAGCCGGTCAGCAGGTCCTTCCAGTGCAGCTTGGGGCCGGGCGGGGGGCCATTGTAGGTCTGCGCGTCGCCGTAGCCGTCGTCGCCGTACCCGTCGCCGTGCCCGTCGTCGTAACCGCCGTCCCCGTAGGGGGCGTTGCCGCCCTGGGGTGGGTACGCGTCCGGGGCCTCCCCGAGGCCGAACTGCTGGGTGCTGCCCTGGCGGTCGCCCGGGTGCCCGCTCGGGGCCCGCTCTGCCCGGGGTACGGCTGCGGGGGGCGGTGGCCCTGGCCGTGGCCTTGGCCGTGGCCCTGACCGTGACCCTGGCCTTGCGCATGGCCCGGACCCGGATAGGGGTGGCCGCCGGGGCCACCCTGGCCGCCCTGGCCACCGTGCTGCCCGCCGTAGGACGGTCCCCCGTAGGTCTGCTGCCCGCCGTAGGACGGTCCCGGGCCCTGCGGGGGGCGGTGGTGCGACGGCTCGCCGCCGAAGTACTCCGGTTCGTCCCCGCCGACCGCCGGCCCGCCCTGCCACTGCCGCCCGTCCCAGCCGCCGCCGGGGGCGCCGGGGGCGTGCCCGGGCACCCCGCCGGGCGCGCCTGCCGGGCCGGGCCCGTACGGGGCGCCGCCGCCCGGACCGCCGTAGGGGGCGCCCCCGTACGGGGCCTGCTGCCCGGGGTGTCCTGCTTGTCGTGCGGCGTTGCCCTCTTCCGAGTCCCGTCCGCGTCCCATCCTGAATCCAGCCACGCCTTCGAACGTACCCGCTCCCGGGGAGCGGTGGTGCGGGGGTGGGGCGCAGGGGCTTCCTTGCTGCTGAGCTGTGACATCCCCTAGGGGAGAGGCCCGGGAGAAGTAGGGGAAGCGGGGGTTTACGGGGCTGCGCTATGGGTTCGGGACGGGGTGGGTGGGGCCGGGCGGAGACCGGGTCCCGCTCCGCCGGGCGGCCGTCAGCCGGAGGGCACCCCGGCTGTCCGCGGCCAGTGAGCCGCAGGTGAGCAGGCTGTCCGGTCTCCTCCCGCGCGACGCCGAGCGTGCCGGCGAGGCGCGTCATGAGCTCGTCGCGGGACTGTCCGGCGGGCCGGTGCGGTCGACCGGTTGAGGCGTGGTCATGAACGCGACGCCAAGACCTCGTCCGTTGAGATCAGGGCGAAACCGCTCCTCGTTCCCCTCCGCGTCTCATTCGGGGTACCGGCGGAACTCGGAGCTGTCCACGGTCCAGGGACCCACAGGCACCGAGTCGCCGAAGACGTAGTCGGCGCGCCGGCGGTAGCTCCGACGGCCCTCGCTGTCAGTGCCGTGCGGATCCGACAGTACGGAGAGCGTGCCCTTGCGCGGATCGATCAGCAGGTAGAGGGGGATGCCCATGAGCGGGTAGTCACGCATTTTGTCGACGTAGTCATTGCCATGGTTCGTTGGGGACACGATCTCGGCGACCAGGGACAGGTCCCGTGGATGGAATGGGTCCATGGTGTCCTCCGCGAAGATCTCCTCGGGGACCACGATCAGATCCGGGCGGCGGAGCCTGCCGATGGAGGCGTCCTCCACCTCGCCTCCCGGATGTGCCACCAGCCCTTCCGCGAGTTGTCGGTCCAGTTGGCGGCGCAGGCGCATCGCGATGAGCTCGTGCGGGCGCGATGGTGACATCATCATGAAAATGCCGTCACCGGTGATCTCGGCTCCCACGATCGGGTCGGGAGCATGTTCCAGCAGCTCCTCCGCGATGGCGCGCATGCGTGCGTAATCCATGAACCGGCTCCTGCCGAGCGTGCTGCGAGCGCTGACGGAATCATCGTCCCACGCCCCACTGACAACGGCCGGGCCCCGCGAAGTCCGCGGGGCCCGGCCGTCGTCACCGTGTGCGTGGCGCTACTTCACCGGCTCCGGATCCGGCTCCGGCGCGGCGGTCGTCTCGCCGTCGCCCTCCGGCTCCACCGGCGTCTTCACCGACTCCAGCAGCAGCTGGGCGACGTCCACGACCTGGATGGACTCCTTGGCCTTGCCGTCGTTCTTCTTCCCGTTGACCGAGTCGGTCAGCATGACGAGGCAGAAGGGGCAGGCGGTGGAGACGATGTCCGGGTTGAGGGACAGCGCCTCGTCCACGCGCTCGTTGTTGATGCGCTTGCCGATGCGCTCCTCCATCCACATGCGCGCGCCGCCGGCGCCACAGCAGAAGCCGCGCTCCTTGTGGCGGTGCATCTCCTCGTTCCGCAGGCCCGGGACCTTGGCGATGATCTCGCGCGGCGGCGTGTACACCTTGTTGTGCCGGCCCAGGTAGCACGGGTCGTGGTAGGTGATCAGACCCTCGACCGGGGTGACCGGGACCAGCTTCCCCTCGTCGACGAGGTGCTGGAGCAGCTGCGTGTGGTGGATGACCTCGTACTCGCCGCCGAGCTGCGGGTACTCGTTGGCGATCGTGTTGAAGCAGTGCGGGCAGGTCGCGACGATCTTCTTCTTCGACTTCTCGACCTTGACGCCCTCCGCCCCGTCCTCACCTTCGGCGGACTCGCCGAAGGCCATGTTGAGCATCTCGACGTTCTGCTGACCGAGCTGCTGGAAGAGGAACTCGTTGCCCAGGCGGCGCGCGGAGTCACCGGTGCACGCCTCGTCGCCGCCCATGATGGCGAATTTCACGCCCGCCATGTGCAGCAGCTCCGCGAACGCCTTGGTGGTCTTCTTGGCGCGGTCCTCCAGGGCGCCGGCGCAGCCGACCCAGTACAGGTAGTCGACCTCGGTGAGGTCCTCGATGTCCTTGCCGACGACCGGGACCTCGAAGTCGACCTCCTTGGTCCATGCCAGGCGCTGCTTCTTGGCGAGGCCCCAGGGGTTGCCCTTCTTCTCCAGGTTCTTGAGCATCGTGCCCGCCTCGGACGGGAACGAGGACTCGATCATCACCTGGTAGCGGCGCATGTCGACGATGTGGTCGACGTGCTCGATGTCCACCGGGCACTGCTCGACGCACGCGCCGCAGGTGGTGCAGGACCAGAGGACGTCGGGGTCGATGACGCCGTTCTCCTCCAGCGTCCCGATCAGCGGGCGCTCGGCCTCGGCCAGGGCGGCGGCCGGAACGTCCTTCAGCTGCTCCTCGGTGGCCTTCTCCTCGCCCTCCGCGGACTTGCCGCCACCCGCGAGCAGGTACGGCGCCTTGGCGTGCGCGTGGTCGCGCAGCGACATGATCAGCAGCTTGGGGGAGAGCGGCTTGCCGGTGTTCCAGGCGGGGCACTGCGACTGGCAGCGGCCGCACTCGGTGCAGGTGTCGAAGTCGAGCAGGCCCTTCCAGGAGAAGTGCTCGATCTGGGAGACACCGAACTGGTCGTCCTCGCCCGGGTCCTCGAAGTCGATCGGCTTGCCCGCGCTGGTCATCGGCTGCAGCGCGCCGAGGGCGACGTCACCGCTGGACTCGCGCTTGAACCAGATGTTGGGGAAGGCCAGGAAGCGGTGCCAGGCCACGCCCATGTCGGTCTTGAGGGAGATCGTGATCATCCAGATGAAGGACGTCGCGATCTTGATCATGGCGACCAGGTAGGTGAGGTTCTGCAGCGTCTCGGTGCTCAGCCCCCGGAAGGCGGCGACCAGCGGGTACGAGGCGAAGTAACCGGCCTCGTAGCTCTCGACCCCGTGCTGGGCGCCCTCCAGGCCGCGCAGCGTCACGATCGAGCAGCCGACGATGAGGATGACGGCCTCGACGAAGTACGCCTGGCCGAAGTTGGAGCCCGCGAAGCGCGACTTGCGTCCCGGCTTCCCCGGCTTGCTCAGCTGCCGGACGACGATCAGGGCGAGGATGCCCAGCGTGGTCGTCGTGGCGAAGAACTCGACCCAGAGCTCGAACGGCAGCCACTCACCGATGTATGGCAGCAGCCAGTCGGCCTTGAAGAGCTGTCCGACGGCGTTGACGATGGTGATCAGCAGGGAGAAGAAGCCCAGCGCGACGCCCCAGTGGGCGACGCCGACGAGGCCCCACCGGTTCATGCGGGTGTGGCCGAGGAACTCGGTGGCCACCGTGACCGTGCGCCGGACCGGGTCGTCGGTGCGGGTGCCCTTGGGCACCGGCTGCCCCAGGCGCATGTGCTGGTAGATCTGCAGGACGGCACGGCCGAGCAGCGCGAAGCCGATCGCGATGAGGACCAGCGACACGATGATCGCGGCGAGTTGCATGGTTGGAGCTCCTCGGACCTGCGAGAGCGGGATTACTACTCGGTAACTTATCCAGTCCGTACGAGACTACTCACTCTCGCGCCCGCGATATACCCGCAGCGCCGGTGATCTGCGTCGCGCGGGCGGCCTCGGGTAGGCGGGGCTCCGCCCCGAGCGCCGGGTTGCGAATAAGGCCCGCATAAGACTTGAGTCCGCCCGACTCAGCTCCGTTGACAGTCCGCCATTCGTGTTGCACCCTTGAGTCTGTTCCACTCAAGTCAGCTGGAGGAATCGACATGGCACGTGCGGTCGGCATCGACCTGGGTACGACGAACTCCGTCGTCAGTGTTCTCGAAGGCGGTGAGCCCACCGTCATCACCAACGCCGAGGGCGCCAGGACCACGCCGTCCGTCGTCGCCTTCGCGAAGAACGGCGAGGTCCTGGTCGGTGAGGTCGCCAAGCGCCAGGCCGTGACCAACGTCGACAGGACCATCCGGTCGGTCAAGCGCCACATGGGCACCGACTGGAAGATCAACCTGGACGGCAAGGACTTCAACCCCCAGCAGATCTCCGCCTTCATCCTGCAGAAGCTGAAGCGGGACGCCGAGGCGTACCTGGGCGAGAAGGTCACGGACGCGGTCATCACCGTCCCGGCGTACTTCAACGACTCCGAGCGTCAGGCAACCAAGGAGGCCGGCGAGATCGCGGGCCTCAACGTCCTGCGCATCGTCAACGAGCCGACGGCCGCCGCGCTGGCCTACGGCCTCGACAAGGACGACCAGACCATTCTCGTCTTCGACCTCGGTGGCGGCACCTTCGACGTCTCGCTGCTGGAGATCGGCGACGGCGTCGTCGAGGTGAAGGCCACCAACGGCGACAACCACCTCGGTGGTGACGACTGGGACCAGCGCGTCGTCGACTACCTGGTCAAGCAGTTCCAGAACGGCCACGGCGTCGACCTGTCCAAGGACAAGATGGCCCTCCAGCGCCTCCGCGAGGCCGCCGAGAAGGCCAAGATCGAGCTGTCCTCGTCCACCGAGACCACGATCAACCTGCCCTACATCACGGCTTCCGCCGAGGGCCCGCTGCACCTGGACGAGAAGCTCACCCGCGCCCAGTTCCAGCAGCTCACCGCGGACCTCCTGGAGCGCTGCAAGACCCCGTTCCACAACGTCATCAAGGACGCGGGCATCGCCCTCTCCGAGATCGACCACGTGGTCCTGGTCGGCGGCTCCACCCGTATGCCCGCCGTCGCCGAGCTCGTCAAGGAGCTGACCGGCGGCCGCGAGGCCAACAAGGGCGTCAACCCGGACGAGGTCGTCGCCATCGGCGCCTCGCTCCAGGCCGGTGTCCTCAAGGGCGAGGTCAAGGACGTCCTGCTGCTCGACGTCACCCCGCTGTCCCTCGGCATCGAGACCAAGGGCGGCATCATGACCAAGCTGATCGAGCGCAACACCACGATCCCGACCAAGCGCTCCGAGATCTTCACGACGGCCGAGGACAACCAGCCGTCCGTGCAGATCCAGGTCTACCAGGGCGAGCGCGAGATCGCGGCGTACAACAAGAAGCTCGGCATGTTCGAGCTGACCGGTCTGCCCCCGGCGCCGCGCGGCGTCCCGCAGATCGAGGTCACCTTCGACATCGACGCCAACGGCATCATGCACGTGGCCGCGAAGGACCTCGGCACGGGCAAGGAGCAGAAGATGACCGTCACCGGCGGCTCCTCGCTGCCGAAGGACGAGGTCGACCGGATGCGCGAGGAGGCCGAGAAGTACGCGGAGGAGGACCACAAGCGCCGCGAGGCCGCCGAGACCCGCAACCAGGCCGAGCAGCTCGTCTACCAGACGGAGAAGTTCCTCAAGGACAACGCGGACAAGGTCCCCGGTGAGGTCAAGACCGAGGTCGAGACCGCCGTCGCCGAGCTGAAGGACAAGCTCAAGGGCGAGTCCGCCGAGGGCGACAACACCGCCGAGATCCGCACCGCGTCCGAGAAGGTCGCCGCCGTCAGCCAGAAGCTCGGCCAGGCCCTGTACGCCGACGCGCAGGCCGGCCAGGGCGCCGAGGGTGCCGCCGGTGCCGGTGCCGGTGCCGGTGCCGGTGCCGGTGCGGGCCAGCAGGCCAAGGCCGACGACGACGTCGTCGACGCCGAGATCGTGGACGAGGACAAGCCGAAGGGCGGTGCGTCGGCGTGACGGAGGAGACCCCGGGCTTCGACGAAAAGCCTGAAGGCACTCCCTCCGACGACTCGGCCGACGAGAAGGGCGCCGGTCCCGCCGACAAGGCGGGCCCGGCCCCGGCCGGGGAGGAGCTGGTCGAGGCAGGCCTCCAGGCGCAGCTGGACCAGGCGCAGGCCGCGCTCAACGAGCGCACCGCGGACCTCCAGCGGCTCCAGGCGGAGTACCAGAACTACCGCCGGCGCGTCGAGCGCGACCGGGCGCAGGTCAAGGAGGTCGCCGTCGCGAACCTCCTGTCCGAACTGCTCCCCACGCTCGACGACATCGGCCGCGCCCGTGACCACGGCGAGCTCGTCGGCGGCTTCAAGTCCGTCGCCGAATCGCTGGAGACGGTCGTGGCGAAGATGGGCCTCCAGCAGTTCGGCAAGGAGGGCGAGCCCTTCGACCCGCTGGTCCACGAGGCCCTGATGCACAGCTACGCGCCGGACGTCACCGAGACGACGTGCGTGCAGATCCTGCAGCCGGGGTATCGCATCGGCGAGCGCACGATCCGCCCCGCGCGGGTCGCCGTCGCCGAGCCGCAGCCGGGCGCCCAGGGCAAGGCCGAGGGCGAGTCGGACGAGGAGAGCGGTGGCCCGGACGAGGGCTGACGCGATGAAGCACGGCACTGACCGCACGTACCGGGAGGAGGGACGCCGGGGATGAGCACCAAGGACTTCGTGGAGAAGGACTACTACAAGGTCCTCGGCGTGCCCAAGGACGCGGCCGAGGCCGACATCAAGAAGGCGTACCGGAAGCTCGCCCGCGAGTTCCACCCGGACGCCAACAAGGGCGACGCCTCGGCCGAGGAGCGGTTCAAGGAGATCTCCGAGGCGTATGACGTCCTCGCGGACCCCAAGCGCCGCAAGGAGTACGACGAGGCGCGGGCGCTGTTCGGCAACGGCGGCTTCCGGCCCGGTCCGGGCGGCGGCTCCTTCAACTTCGACCTGGGCGACCTCTTCGGGGGCGCCCAGGGCGGAGCGGGGGCCGGCGGCTTCGGCGGCGGCCTGGGCGACGTCTTCGGCGGCCTCTTCAACCGGGGCGGCGGCACCACGCGCACCCAGCCGCGCCGGGGGCAGGACATCGAGTCCGAGGTGACGCTCAGCTTCACCGAGGCGGTGGACGGGGCCACGGTCCCGCTGCGGATGTCCTCCTCGGCGGCCTGCAAGGCGTGCTCCGGCACCGGCGACAAGGCCGGCACCCCGCGGGTCTGCCCGACCTGCGTGGGCACCGGCCAGGTGTCGCGCGGCTCCGGCGGCGGCTTCTCGCTGACCGACCCCTGCCCCGACTGCAAGGGCCGCGGGCTGATCCCCGAGAACCCCTGCGACGTCTGCAAGGGCAGCGGCCGGGCCACGTCCTCCCGCACCATGCAGGTCCGGATCCCGGCGGGCGTCTCCGACGGCCAGCGGATCCGGCTGCGCGGCAAGGGAGCGCCGGGCGAGCGCGGCGGACCCAACGGCGACCTGTACGTCGTGGTGCACGTCGGCACCCACCCGGTCTTCGGACGCAAGGGCGACAACCTCACCGTCACCGTGCCCGTCACCTTCCCGGAGGCGGCGCTCGGCGGCGAGGTGAAGGTGCCCACCCTGGGCGGACCGCCGGTCACCCTGCGGATCCCGCCCGGCACGCCCAACGGGCTCACCATGCGGGCCCGCGGCAAGGGGGCGGTGCGCAAGGACGGCACCCGCGGCGACCTGCTGGTCACCGTGGAGGTCGTGGTTCCCAAGGATCTCGACGACAAGGCCAGGGACGCCCTGGAGACCTTCCGCGACGCCACGGCGGGTGAGGACCCGCGCGCGGAGCTGTTCCGGGCGGCGAAGGGAGAGTGACCGTGATGAACGGCGACGGCCGCACCCGTCGGCGCTTCGAACCCGCTCAGCCGTACGAGCTGACCGATGAGTCGCCCGTGTACGTCATCTCGGTCGCGGCTCAGCTCTCGGGCCTGCACCCGCAGACCCTCCGCCAGTACGACCGCCTCGGCCTGGTCTCGCCCGACCGCACGGCGGGGCGCGGCCGCCGCTATTCGGCCCGCGACATCGAACAGCTCCGCCAGGTGCAGCAGCTGTCGCAGGACGAGGGCATCAACCTGGCCGGCATCAAGCGCATCATCGAACTGGAGAACCAGGTCGCCGCGCTGTCGGCCCGGGTCGCCGAGCTCCAGGCGGTCGTCGACGGCGCCGCCGCGGCGATGCAGCAGCGCGAGGCGGCGGTGCACGCCTCGTACCGGCGGGACCTGGTCCCGTACCAGGAGATGCAGCAGACGAGCGCGCTGGTCGTCTGGCATCCGCCGAAGCGGGATCGCTGATCGGTCGTCATTACTGGTCACCGATCGGTGGTTGCCGATCGGTGGTTGCCGGTCCGTTCGTCGTTCGAGAGGTCCGTCCCCGGTGAGGGACGGGCCTCTCTTGGTTGGGGAAACGATTCTCCACAGAGGGTTGTCCACAGGCATGGCGAAGACCACTGGGTGCCGTCACACTCAGTGAGCATGAGTGCGAAAAAGTGCGGTGAGTCACGGAAGTTCGCGGCGGTGGCCGCGTTGGCGGACGAGCAGGGCGGGGTCGTGGCCCTGTCCCAGGCGGAGCGGCTGGGCTGGTCGCGGAGCGGGCTGCGGCGTCGGCTGCGGAAGGAGGGCTGGCAGGCGGTGCGCCCGGGTGCGTTCGCGGCGCCGGGGCGGCCTGCCGGGCTGGTCGCGCACCTGTGGGCGCAGCAGCTGGCCCGGCCGGACCTGGTGGTCAGCCACTGGGCGGCGGCGCTGCTGCACGGTGTGGAACGGCGCGTGGAACGGCCCGAGTTCACCGCGCCGGCCGGTGGGCGGGGAGCGCACCGCCTTCCGCTGCGGCCGGACGAGGTGACGCGCAGCGCGGGGCTCGCGGTGACGACGGTCCCGCGCACCCTGGCCGACCTCTTGCGGTCGGGGCCGCGGGACGACGCGTTGGTGGCGGTGGAGTCCGCGGTGAGCCGCCGGCCCGCCGGCGAAGAGGGCACGCGCGGACCGCTGACCGTTCTCGACGCCGTCCGGGACGCGGTGCGGGACGGCGCGGGGATGCGCGGAGGGAGACGGGCGCTGGCCTGGCTGACCCTCGCCGACGAGCGGGCGGGCTCCCCGGCGGAGACGATCGCCCGGCTGCGGATGAACGACGCGGGCCTGTACCCGGAACCCCAGGCCGAGTTGTCGCTCCCCGGTGGGCGCCGGGTGTACCCGGACTTCTTCTTCAGGGAACGGGGGCTGGTGGTGGAGATCGAGGGCTACGCCTGGCACGGCGACCGGGCCCGGCACCAGCGGGACATCGCCCGCTACAACGAGCTGACGCGCTGCCCCGAGGTGCGGCGGGTGCTGCGGTTCACGGCCGACGACGTCTTCCGGCGGCCGGTGACGCTGGTGCGGACGGTCCGGCGAGCCTTGGACGGCGCGGTGGGCACGGGGGTCTCGGCGGATGGGGAGAGCGGGGTGACGGCGGGATGGCGGCTCGCTTCGTGACGTGGTGGGGACGCCTGGGGCGGTGCTTACCGGGCCGACTCGCGCGACGCGGCCGAATGGGGCGGTGCGGCCGTCCGGGGCGTCGAGGGCGGCTGGACCGGGGTCCGGTCGAGATCCAGGGTCAGGACGATCTCCCCGTCCTCCAGGTCCCCCGTCTCGCCGAACCCCGCCGCCCGGTAGAGGCGGAAGGCGACGTGGTTGCCGGGGACGACGCTCAGCCGGATCCGGGTGTAGCCGGCGGCCCGGACGCGGTCGAGGACGGCGGCGAGGCCGGCGTGGCCGAGCCGGCGGCCCTGGAAGTGGTGGTCGATCATGTAGCGGCAGAGCGTGACGGTACCCGGGGCGTCGGCCGCAGGCTTCAACAGGGCGAAACCGATCAGCTCGGAGCCCTGGCGGAGGGCGAGCGGCTCCGCCGCCGGGCAGGCCCACGCGTCCGCCAGCGAGCGGACGTTCGGGGCGACGTAGTCGCGCTGACCGGGCAGGACGTCGAGGGCTATCACCGCCTCATAGGTGCCGGCGGTGACGGGCTCGCAGTGCACGGGAACCATGCGGGGCATCCTAAATCGCGGGCCGCCGGGGCGGGACGGCGATTTCCGGGCCGAGTCAACGCTGTGCCGGCCGCGAGGAGTTGGCGGGCTTCAGGAGATGCGCTGGGAACCCATCGCCCGGCTAACCGCGATCTCGATCAGGACGCGGTCGGGGTTGGGCTCCGGGGTCCGCCCGTAGCGCTCCGCGTAGCGGGCGACCGCGTCGGCGACGGCCTCCGGCTCCGTGCGGACGACGGCCGTGCCCTCCAGGGTGGCCCACAGCCCGCCCGGAGCGACCTGGCAGAGCGCGACGCGGAGACCGCCGGGGCCGGCCGCGAGGACGTTGGAGACCTTGGTGCTCTGCTTGCGGGTGATCACCCGGGCTATGGACGTCTCCGGATCGAACGTGGCGCCCACCGGCACGACGTGCGGGCTGCCGTCCCGGCGGAGGGTGGTGAGGGTCGGGAAATGGCGCTCGCGCCAGAACGCGACGTAGGCGTCCGGCAGGTTGCGGAGGTCGTGGGCCATGGCCGCCAGGGTAGTGGTCCGGGGATCAGAGGAAGTCGGTGGTGTCGAGATCGAACTCGAAGGGGGCGGGGAGGGGGAGGGGCTTGCCGAAGGGGACGCTGTGGATCTCGGCGTAGTCCTCCCGCGCCGGTTCGGCGAAGAGCGTGACCGTGCTCTCGTCGCGGTCCACGAGGAGGTAGAGGGGGATGCCGGCGCGGGCGTAGCAGTGGCGTTTGGCGACGCGGTCGCGTTCCGGCTTGCTGCTGGTCACTTCCGCGACCATGGCGATGCCGTCCGGGGACATCCAGGTCGGCGCGCCACGGAAAAGGCGCCGTTCCCGCGGGGCGAAGGTGGCGTCGGGAATGGCGTAGTTCTTCGGGCACGCTCCGCCTCGGGGCAGCTTCAGCCCCTTGTTGCCCGAGTACTGCATGCGGATTTTCGAGTGGTCGTACATCTGCGCGACGATCAGCTCGATGGCGTCCTCGTGGTCGCCGTCCGGCGCCGGTGACACGATGATCTCCCCTCGATGAGCTGCGCCCGGAACCCCTCAGGGGTCTCCAGGGCCAGGAAGTAGTCCAGGAGGGTCTCTTCCGACGTCATAAGCCTTGGCTCTTGTGCCATGGCCGTCATGCTGCACCTCCCCGTGGTCGAACGCCAGCATGGCGGGCCGTCCCCGGTGGCGGGCCGTTCGTCGTACCGGTTCACTCGCAAGGGGGAGTGCCCGGCCGGACTACCGAGGTGAGGGTTGAGTGGAATAGACTCAACTTATCGCACGTTGCCGAAAGCAGGATGAAGAAGCGAATCCGAGGAGGAGCTCCCCGTCGTGGATGCCGAGCTGACCAACAAGAGCCGTGAGGCGCTGAGCGCCGCCCATGAGCGGGCCGTGTCGGCCGGGCATGCCGATATGACCCCCGCCCACCTGCTGCTGGCCCTGCTGGCCGGGCAGGAGAACGAGAACCTGCTCGACCTGCTGGCCGCGGTGGAGGCGGACGCCGCGGTGCTGCGCGGTGGGGCCGAGCGGGTGCTGGCCGGGCTGCCGAGCGTGCAGGGGTCGACCGTGGCGCCGCCGCAGCCCACCAGGGAGCTGCAGGCCGTGCTGGTGGACGCCGGGGAGCGGGCCCGTGATCTGGGCGACGAGTACATCTCCACCGAGCACCTGCTGATCGGGCTCGCCGCCAAGGGCGGCCGGGTCGCCGAGCTGCTGGAGCAGCAGCGGGCCTCGGCCAAGCGGCTGCTCGACGCGTTCGAGAAGGCGCGCGGCGGGCAGCGGGTGACGACCGCCGATCCCGAGGGCACGTACAAGGCGCTGGAGAAGTTCGGCACGGACTTCACCGCCGCCGCGCGGGACGGCAAGCTCGACCCGGTCATCGGGCGGGACCACGAGATCCGCCGCGTGGTGCAGGTGCTCTCCCGCCGCACCAAGAACAACCCCGTGCTCATCGGTGAGCCGGGCGTCGGCAAGACGGCGGTCGTGGAGGGGCTGGCGCAGCGGATAGTGAAGGGCGACGTCCCGGAGTCGCTGAAGGACAAGCGGCTGGTCTCGCTGGACCTGGGCGCGATGGTGGCCGGCGCCAAGTACCGCGGCGAGTTCGAGGAGCGGCTGAAGACCGTCCTGGCGGAGATCAAGGCCAGCGAGGGCCGGGTCATCACCTTCATCGACGAGCTGCACACCGTCGTCGGCGCGGGCGCCGGCGGGGACTCGGCGATGGACGCGGGCAACATGCTCAAGCCGATGCTCGCCCGCGGCGAGCTCCGCATGGTCGGCGCGACGACGCTCGACGAGTACCGCGAGCGGATCGAGAAGGACCCCGCCCTGGAGCGGCGCTTCCAGCAGGTACTGGTCGCCGAGCCGTCGGTGGAGGACTCCATCGCGATCCTGCGCGGGCTCAAGGGCCGCTACGAGGCGCACCACAAGGTGCAGATCGCGGACGCGGCGCTGGTCGCCGCCGCCACCCTCTCCGACCGCTACATCACCTCCCGGTTCCTGCCGGACAAGGCGATCGACCTGGTCGACGAGGCAGCGTCCCGGCTGCGGATGGAGATCGACTCCTCGCCGCTGGAGATCGACGAGCTCCAGCGCGCCGTCGACCGGCTCAAGATGGAGGAGCTGGCGCTCCGCAACGAGACGGACGAGGCGAGCAAGGAGCGGCTGGCCAAGCTGCGCCGCGACCTCGCCGACAAGGAGGAGGAGCTGCGCGGGCTCACCGCGCGCTGGGAGAAGGAGAAGCAGTCCCTCAACCGCGTCGGCGAGCTGAAGGAGCGCCTCGACGACCTGCGCGGACAGGCCGAGCGCGCCCAGCGCGACGGCGACTTCGACACCGCGTCCAAGCTGCTCTACGGCGAGATCCCGGCCGTCGAGCGGGAGCTCGAGGAGGCCGCGGAGGCCGAGGCCGAGCAGGAGGCGGCCTCCCGGGACCTCATGGTCAAGGAGGAGGTCGGGCCCGACGACATCGCCGAGGTCGTGGCCGCCTGGACCGGCATCCCGGCCGGCCGGCTGCTGGAGGGCGAGACGCAGAAGCTGCTGCGCATGGAGGAGGAGCTGGGCAAGCGGCTGATCGGGCAGGAGGAGGCCGTCCGGGCCGTCTCCGACGCGGTACGCCGCTCGCGCGCCGGGATCGCCGACCCCGACCGGCCCACCGGCTCGTTCCTCTTCCTTGGCCCGACCGGCGTCGGCAAGACCGAGCTGGCCAAGGCGCTCGCGGACTTCCTGTTCGACGACGAGCGGGCGATGGTCCGCATCGACATGAGCGAGTACGGCGAGAAGCACTCGGTCGCCCGGCTGGTCGGCGCGCCCCCCGGCTACGTCGGCTACGAGGAGGGCGGCCAGCTCACCGAGGCGGTGCGGCGCCGGCCGTACACCGTGGTGCTGCTGGACGAGGTGGAGAAGGCCCACCACGAGGTCTTCGACATCCTGCTCCAGGTGCTGGACGACGGGCGGCTCACCGACGGCCAGGGCCGGACGGTCGACTTCCGCAACACCATCCTCATCCTCACCTCCAACCTGGGCTCGACGTTCCTGGTCGACCCGCTGCTGAAGGAGGAGCAGAAGCGGGAGAAGGTGCTGGAGACGGTCCGGACCGCGTTCCGCCCGGAGTTCCTCAACCGGCTCGACGACATCGTGGTGTTCCATCCGCTCGGCACCGGCCAGTTGGAGCGGATCGCTCGGATCCAGATCGACCAGCTCCAGCGGCGGCTGGCCGACCGGCGGCTCGCGCTGGATGTCGACGAGTCCGCGCTGCGCTGGCTGGCCGCTCTCGGCCACGAGGGCCCGGACGAGGCGCCCGACCTCACCTACGGCGCCCGGCCGCTGCGCCGGCTGGTGCAGACCGCGATCGGCGACCGGCTGGCGCGCGCGATCCTCGCCGGCGAGGTGCGGGACGGCGACACGGTCCGCGTCGAGCGGGTCCCGGACGAGGAGGGGCTGTCGGTGCGGGCGGCGTCGTAGCGGGCGGCGGCCCGGCCGGATCGGGCTTCGCATGGTCCGGGGCGCACCCCCGGGGCGTGGACGGTGAGCGACGCATGCGCCAGGGGTTGCGGGGCAGGGGCTGGTGTGGGGGAGGATGGCCGCAACCGTACGAAGGGAAATCCACGGTGAGCATCGACCCGTCCTCGATTCCGAATTTCGGGGGCCAGCCCGAGCCGCAGCCCGAAGAGACGGGCCCGGCCGGTCCCGTCATCCCCGACCAGGACCTGGTCAAGCAGCTCCTGGAGCAGATGGAGCTGAAGTACCTCGTGGACGACGAGGGTGACCTCGCGGCTCCGTGGGAGCAGTTCCGTACGTATTTCATGTTCCGCGGTGAGGAGGAGCAGCAGGTCTTCTCCGTGCGGACGTTCTACGACCGGCCGCACGGCATCGACGACAAGGGCAAGCTGCTCGAGGTCATCGACGACTGGAACCGCCGCACCCTGTGGCCCAAGGTCTACACGCACACCAACGACGACGGCACGGTCCGCCTCATCGGCGAGGCCCAGATGCTGATCGGCGTCGGGGTGTCGCTGGAGCACTTCGTGTCCAGCACCGTCAGCTGGGTCCGCGCCTCGGTCGAGTTCGACCGCTGGCTGGTGGAGCAGCTGGGCCTGGAGGAGGACCTGGAGTCCGGCGACGGCGACGGCGACGACAAGCCCGACGCCGAGGCCTGATCTTCGGACGACGCCGGCCCGGGGCCTACATGGGCAGGCGGGCCGTCGTCACCAGGTAGGTCCCGTACACGCACGAGAGCCCGGCCAGCGCGCCGACCGTCACCGCGACGGTGCGCGACCGGGCTCTCGTCATGCCCAGGGCCAGCGGGATCAGCAGCGGGAAGGCGGGCAGCAGGAAGCGCGGCTTGGACGCGAAGTAGCTGGAGCCGCCGAGGGCGATCACGCACAGCACCAGGGTGTAGGCGAGCAGCGGGGCGGGCGGCCGTTCCAGCACGAGGAAGA
The DNA here is from genome assembly GCF_050937075.1 of Streptomyces sp. CA-181903. Classification (NCBI taxonomy): domain Bacteria; kingdom Bacillati; phylum Actinomycetota; class Actinomycetes; order Kitasatosporales; family Streptomycetaceae; genus Streptomyces; species Streptomyces sp. CA-181903. The sequence goes on along the minus strand of NZ_JBNJLY010000001.1, from coordinate 3,680,019 downwards.
CGAGCGCGACCAGCGCGACGACCAGGACGCCCAGGGAGCCGTAGTACGCCATCCCGTCGCGGCCGGTGAACAGGTGCCGGACGAACCGGAACGCGTCCGCGCCGAAGTCGAACCGCGACCCCCACCGCCGCTGCACGGTGAAGTAGCCCAGCGGGCCGAACCCCGAGCGGTAGCCCGCCCACAGCACGTAACCGCCCCACCCCAGCGGGGCGAGCGCGAGGCCGGTCCACAGCCGCCAGTCGGTGCGGGAACGCGGTTCGCGGTGCAGGACGACCAGCGTGGCGCAGCCGACGGCGGCGGCGACGGCGATGGCGTTGGGCCGGGACAGCCCGGCGGCCAGCGCGAGCGCCCCCGCCCAGACGTGCCGGCGGGTGACGACGGCGTAGAGGGCCCACGCGGCGAGGGCGGTCATCAGGGATTCCGTGTAGCCCATCGTCTGCACGATGGAGTGCGGCAGCAGCCCCCAGAGGAGCACCAGCCAGGTGGCCGCCCGCCGTCCGTACAGCCGCTCGCCGACGGCGTAGATCCCCCAGGCCGCGCAGGCCGCGGCGGTCCAGGCGACGACGAGCTGCGCGGAGACGATCGAGAACGGGGTCAGCGTCGTCAGCGCGTGCACGAGACCGGGGAAGAGCGGGAAGAACGCGTAGTCGCTGTAGATCACCGAGTGGCTGGTGGGGGACGGGAGGATCAGCCCGTAGCCGTCCTCGGCGATGCCCGCGTACCAGATCGCGTCCCAGGAGTGGCCGAGCAGGGTGCGCGGATGGCGGCCGGTCGACCAGGCCCAGGAGGCCATCGTGGCCACGCCGGCCAGCCGGGCCGCGGCGTAGAGCACGAGCGCGGGCAGGGCGCGGCGCAGAGCCTCGCGCACCCGTTCCGCGCGCCGGGCCGGGCCGTCGGCGGGGGCGCGGCGCGGCTCCGGGGCGCGGACGGGCACGGCGGTGTCGGCGGACACGGGACCTCCTCGGGGCACCTCCCGGGCCGGCCGGGGAGGTGCGGCCGGGCCCCGCGGGGACGGGCCGGGCGGCGGGACCGGTCGGGGCGCCGGGGACGGCGCCGGTACGGACGGTGCGGAACGTGCGGCATACCGACCATGCGTCCGGGGCCTCGCGGGCGCGGTGCGTCACGCCCGTAGGGGGCGCGGCTTCCACCCGGCTGGCGCACCGGGACGGCGTCGCCCGTACCCGGGCACGGGTGTTCGCGTCCCCCTAGGGTGGTCCGGGTCACGGACAGTCCGGAGGAAGACCGGGAGGGGCGCGGATGAGCGCGGAACACGGTGGAGCGCCGAGCGGGACGGGGTACGGGACGCGGGGGCCGGCGGCACGGCTCACGGGGCTGGGCACGTCGGTGTTCACGGAGATGACCGAGCTGGCCCGGAGCACCGGGGCGGTCAACCTGGGGCAGGGCGTGCCGGAGCTGGGCAGTCCGCGCGCGCTGCTGGAGGACGTCGCGGCGGCGGTGCTGGCGGGGGCCAACCAGTATCCGCCGGCGCACGGGACGCCCGCGCTGCGCGAGGCGGTCGCCGCGCATCAGCGGCGGCGGTACGGCCTGGAGTACGACCCGCTCGGCGAGGTGCTGGTGACGACGGGCGCCACCGAGGCGCTCGCCGGGGCGCTGCTGGGGCTGTGCGATCCGGGGGACGAGGTGCTGGCCTTCGACCCCTGCTACGACGCCTACGCGGCGGTGGCCCGCTTCGCGGGTGCGAAGCTCGTGCCCGTGCCGCTGGTCACGGAAGGGGATGCCTTCGTCCTGGACGCGGACGCGCTGCGGGCCGCCGTCACCCCGCGGACCCGGGTCCTGGTGCTGAACACGCCGCACAACCCGACGGGCAAGGTGTTCACGCCGGCGGAGCTGGCGGCCGTCGCGGAGGTGTGCCGCGAGCACGGGCTGACGGTCGTGACGGACGAGGTGTACGAGCACCTGGTCTTCGGCGAAGGAGGGGCCGGTGAGGGAGAGGGGAACGGGCCCGTCCACCGGACGATCGCCGCGCTGCCCGGGATGCGGGAGCGGACGCTGACCATCTCGTCGGCCGGCAAGACGTTCGGGGTGACGGGCTGGAAGGTCGGCTGGGTCTGCGGGCCCGCGCGGCTGGTGGCGGCGGTGGCGGGAGTGAAGCAGTTCCTCACCTACACCTCGGGCGCGCCCTTCCAGGACGCGCTCGCCCGCGCGCTGGGGGCGTGGAGGAGTGGGCGGCGGAGCTGCGGCGGACGCTGGGGCGCAACCGCGATCTGCTGAGCGACGGACTGACGCGCGCCGGGTTGCGCCCCTACCGGGCGGACGCCGGGTATTTCGTCCAGGCGGACATCCGCGCGTGGGGGCATGGGGACGGCGTGCGATTCTGCCGTGAACTCCCTTTGCGCGCCGGGGTGGTGGCCATTCCGACATCCGCCTTCTTTGTGCGCCCCGGCGCCCCGTCCCATCTGGTGCGATTCTCGTTCTGCAAGCGCGAGGAAGCCGTTCTCGATGCCGTGGAACGGCTGGAGCGGGCGGCGTCCGCCGGGGCGTGCTGAGCCAGGAGTGGGCGTCCCGTCGGGGCAAACCCGCCGGGAAACCCCTGGCAAAGGCCGTTTGATCTGGGGATTTGCAAGTGGCCCATGCTTGACCGCATATGCGCCCGGCGGCGACAACTGCCGCCGGGCGTTGTTTCGTTGAACATGTGAGCTGTCCGGCCCACGCGTGGATGGAAAATCGACGATGATGGGTAAAAATGCTGTGGGCGCCGTTGGCTTCATGATTTCCTTTCGATCAGAGCCACGTTCAGAGAAAACTCCTGGGATTCTCGGAATCGCCTCCGCCGGATCCGGGAGCCTCCAAAGCGGGCATGAGCCGGCGCCTCGAAGATCTGGTCCTCCTCGGGTGGGCCGGCCATCCCCCCACTGTTCGCTCGCGGAGCCGACCCATGCTCACCACCCTCAAGACCAGCTATACCGACACCCGCGCGGCCGACCTGGCCTGGTGCCTGGGCCGGGAACCGCTGCCGGCGCTGGCCGTACTCGACCTCCAACTCGATGCGGCGTCCGTGCAGTTGCGCCTGCTCGGCGCCTCCCACCAGGTCCTTCTGGAGGAGGACAGCGGCAGCTGTTCGGAGACCGTCGCCTGCATACCCGGCAGCAGCACCCCGCTGCCCCTGGGCGTCGCCAAGCGCGTCGGCTGCTGGGAGTACGAATTCGCGGCCCGCGTCGAGACCTTGACCCGGTGCTCCTTCGCCGGGCGCGCGCAGGAGCTGCTGGCGCTGGTCGCCGAACACCCCCAGGGGCTCGCCGGAACGTTTCCGGGCGACCCGCACGCCTTCACCGCCCTGCTCGCCCAGCGCAGGGACGGCCAGGTCAGCTGGCGTACCTGGCACGCGTACCCGCAGGAGGGGCGGCTGGTCGTCACCCGCACCCGGGTGGGCGTGCGCGCCGAGTACGTCGCGCCGGCGGGCGCACGGGGCGCCGCCCCCCGCCCTGGCGCGAGCCCCCTGGCGAACGGCCCGTCCCTCAACTAGCTCGTGCAACACCCGCATTGAACTCGTGTGGGTGACGTGACGTGGCCGGATCGTGACGTAGCGTTCCGGCATGATCTACCGACCGGTACCCGCACGCTTGCCCGTACCGGCCGGGCTCGGCCGTCTGCTCGTGCTGATCACGGTCTTCGTCTGCGCCGCCTGCGGCCTGGTGTACGAGCTGGAACTGGTCGCCCTGGCCTCGTACCTCATCGGCGATTCCGTCACCCAGGCGTCCGTCGTGCTGTCGGTGATGGTCTTCGCCATGGGCGTGGGATCGCTGCTGGCCAAACGGCTGCGGCGGCGCGCCGCGCTCGGCTTCGCGGCCGTGGAGGCGGCACTGGCCCTGGTCGGCGGCCTGTCGGCGATGGCGCTCTACGCCTGCTTCGCCTGGTACGGCCGGGCGTGGCCCGCCCTGGTGGTGTTCTCCCTGGTCATCGGGGTGCTCATCGGAGCCGAGGTGCCGCTGCTGATGACCCTCATCCAGCGTGTCCGGCGGCAGGACCCGGGCGGCGCGGTCGCCGACCTGTTCGCCGCCGACTACGTGGGCGCCCTCGTCGGCGGGCTCGCCTTCCCGTTCCTGCTGCTGCCCATGCTCGGCCAGTTGACCGGGGCGCTGGTGACCGGCGCGATCAACGCCGTCGCGGGCGGGGCGCTGGTGCTCGCGGTGTTCCGGGGCGACCTCAGCGCCCGCGCCCGCCGGGTCGTGACAGCGGCGAACGCGCTGGTCCTGGCGCTGCTCGCGGTCTGCTCCGCCCTCACGGGACCGTTCGAACGGGCCGCCCGGCACGCGGTCTACGGCGGGGACGTCCGGGTCGCCGTCCGCACCGAGCTCCAGGAGATCGTCCTCACCGGGGGCGGCCGCGGCGGCCGTCCGCTCTCCCTCTTCCTCAACGGGCGGCTGCGCGCCGCCGGCGAGTCCTCCCGCTACCAGGAGGCCCTGGTGCGGCCCGCGACGGCCGGCCCCACCGGCGCGTCCTGGTGCTCGGCGGCGGCGACGGCCTCGCCCTGCGCGAGGTGCTGCGGCGGCCGGGCGTGGCGGCGGTGACGGTCGTCGAGCCGGACGCGGCGGTGGTGCGGCTCGCCCGCACCGACCCCGGCCTGCGCCGCCTCAACCGGGACGCCTACGCCGACCCCCGGGTCACCGTCGCGCACGCCGACCCCTTCGCCTGGCTGCGGCGCGCCGCGGCCGGCGGGGAACCCTACGACGTGGAGGTCTGCGACCTGCCGGGGCCGGACGGGCCCGGCGGCGCCAAGCTGTACTCGCAGGAGTTCTACGGGCTGGCCGCGCGGCGCCTCGCGCCCGGCGGGCGCCTGGTGGTGCACGCCGGGCGCGTGTCCGGGAACGCGCACGACTTCTGGACGGTGGACGCGACCCTGCGGTCGGTCGGCCTGGCCACCGAGGCGTACCGGGCCGGGGCGGCGGGGGAGGAGTGGGGCTTCCTGCTGGCCGGCCGGGCGGAGGAGGGCGCTCCGGGGCGGGGGCCGGGGCGGCCGGAAGCCGGTGAGGCGCCGCTCGCGGGGCTGCCCGAGGCGTCCGCCGTGGGCGCCCGGCCCGTCGTACGGCCGCCGGGCGCGGCGGAGCCGCCGTCGACGCTGATGCGTCCGCGGTACGAGGAGTGAGCGCGGCGCCGCGTTGACGGCTCGGGGCCGCACGCGCGCTCCGGCCCCGCCGCCGCGGACGCTCCCCGATCCTCCGGGGCCGCGCGCCCGCCGGACCCCGCTGCCCCCTACCGCCCCGCCCCGCGAGCCGTCTCCCGGAAGGCTCCCGGGGTCGTCCCGGCCCGCTGCTGGAAGAACTTCGAGAAGTTCGCGGCGTCCTCGAAGCCCAGCCGTTCCCCGACCCGGACGACCGCCAGGTCGCTGTGGGCGAGCAGCCGCTTGGCCTCCAGCATCACCCGCCGGTCGATGAACTCCTTGGCGCCCACCCCGGCCGCGGCCAGGGTGGCGCGGGAGAGGGTGCGGGGCGCGTAGCCGAGGGCGCGGGCGTAGTCGGTGACCCGGTGGGTGCCGGCGAAGTCGCGTTCCACCGCGGCGCGGAAGCGGAGGAACGCGTCCGACGGCGCCGGGACGCGGCTGCCCACCGGCGCGGTGAGGTGCGCCAGCCGGAGGACCAGCACGGACAGCAGGTGGCGCAGGACGTCCGCGTGCACGTCGGCGGGGAGGCCGGCGCCGGTGCGGAAGTCGGCCGCGAGATGGCGTACCGCGCAGGTCACCGCCTCGCGGTCGGAGCCGACGGGCTGCCACAGCACGGGGTGGAACGGGTCGTCGGCCAGCGCCGCCACGGGCGAACCGGGCGGGAGGAAGTTCGGCTGGACGAGGATCACCGTGCCCTCGATCCGGTCCGCGTCCCCGAAGCTCTGCACCTGGCCGGGACGTACCCAGAGCACCGAGCCCTCGGTCAGCCAGTAGCCCGTGAAGTCCACGGTGTGCGAGGTGGCGCCCGAGTCGACGACCACCAGTTGATGGAAGTCCAGCCGCTGCGGCCGGGGCAGCAGGCCCTCGGGCGCCCGGGCGCGCAGCTCGGCGACGGTCATCACCTCGATGCCCTGCGGCGTGCCGGGCGGCGGCCGGTAGGTCAGCTCGACGATGCCGTCGGCCTCGCCGGCGCCGTCGGCGGCGTCCGTGCACCCGTGTCGCTTTTTCACCATGACGGGACCCGAGCGTACCTGGTCGTGGCCGCCGGGCCCTCGTAGCGTTGCCATCAGTCACCACAGTGATTTCCCGTGCAACTACTCAAGGAGAACGAGGTGAACGCCATGGCACGGCCCCGGCAGACCGTCACCTACGCATTCGACGCCTACTGCGGCTGGTGCTACGGCTATGGCCCCACCGTCCGCGAGTTCGCTGCCGTGAACGCCGACCGGCTCGACCTCCGGGTACTGAGCGGCGGCCTGTTCACAGGCGCCCGGGCGCAGCCGGTGGGCGCGTACGCCTCGTACATCCCGCAGTCGGACGCCCGGATCGCCGAGCTGACGGGCGCGGTCTTCGGCGCGGCGTACTCCCGGGCGGTGACGGAGGGCACGACCGTGCTCGACTCCGCCGACGCGGCGACGGCGTTGGTCGCCCTGGCCCGGCAGGCGCCCGAGCGGACGTTCGAACTCGCGGGGGCGCTCCAGGGCGCCTGGTACCGCGACGGGCGCAGCCTGTCCGACCCGGCCACCCTCAAGGCCGTCGCCGCCGGGGCCGGCCTGGACGCGGACGAGGCGGCCGCCGCCTACGCCCGCCCCGACACCCGGCAGGAGGCACTGGCCGGCTTCCGCGAGGTCCGGCGGCTCGGTGTGGACAGCTTCCCCACCCTGCTGCTGCACACCCCCGACGGCGGCGTCCGCCGGCTCGGCGGCCCCGCGACCTCCGCGCAGGCGCTCACCCGTGCCCTCGACGAGCATGGAACCGGCGCGTAATCCCCCCTCGAAACACCACCGACCCCCTCAGGAGAACCCCATGGCGAAGATCGCCCTCTTCGGCGCCAACGGCACGATCGGCAGCCGCGTGCTGCGCGAGGCCCTCGACCGCGGACACCAGGTGACGGCCGTCGTCCGCGACCCCGCCAAGCTCACCGAGCAGCACGCCAACCTCACGGTCACCACCGGTGACGTGCTCGACCCGCAGTCCGTCGCCGCCGTGGCCCAGGGCCAGGACGTCGTCGTCAGCGCGGTCGGCGGCGGCGACGGCCCGGGCCACCTCGCCACCATCACCCCCGCCGCCAAGTCCCTGGTGGAGGGCCTGCGTTCGCTCGGCGACGCGGCCCCGCGGCTGATCGCGGTCGGCGGCGCCGGCTCGCTGCGCACGCCCGACGGCAAGCAGGTCTGGGACGCGGAGGGGCTGCCCGAGTTCCTGCTCCAGATCATGCACGCCCACGGCGACGCGCTGGACTTCTACCGCACGGTCACCGACGTGCGCTGGACCAACCTCAGCCCGGCTGGCCTGATCGAGCCCGGCGAGCGCACCGGCACCTACCGCACCGGCCTGGACGACCTGGTCGTGGACGAGAACGGCAAGAGCCGCATCTCCGCGGAGGACTACGCCGTCGCCCTCGTCGACGAGATCGAGAAGCCGCGGCACATCGGCGAGCGCTTCACGGTCGCCGACTGACACCGCCAAGGGCGACCCATCGGAAAGTTCGATCGGATTCGACCGGGGAGTCCATGGTGAAGGACCCGGTGGGTAGGCTCGCTTGCCATGGAGCACGAGGTTTTCGTTCCGTTCCCCGTCGGTGACGTCCGGCGGGCCCTGGCCGACCCCGCCCGGGTGGCCCGGTGCGTCCCGGGCCTCCAGCAGGACGAGGGCGGGACGGACGACGCGGACGGCGCGCCGGCGGGCACCGGCATCACGGTGGCCGGCCGGCTGCGGCTGCGCATCGGCGGGTCGACGATCACCTACCGGGGATCGCTGCGGCTGACCGAGCACGACGGCGCGTACGAGCTGTCCGCCGAGGGCACCGAGGCCCGCGGCTCGGCGTCCGTGTCGCTCACCCTGAGCGCCCTGCCCGAGGAGGCCCCCGGAGGCACCCGGGTGGCCTGCTCCGGAACGGTCTCCCGGGCCGGCCGGCTCGCCGAGTTCGACGCCCGGACGGCCGAGGGCACGGCCCGCCGGCTGCTGGACCGCTTCGCCACGGCACTCGCCGAGGAGCTGGCCCAGGACGTCCGGGACGCGGCGCTCCGCGACGAACTGCCGCCCCTGGACGACGAGGCGTTCGCACCCGCCTCCGAGGTGCTGCCCGCCGAGGTCCTGCCGGACGACGAGCCGCCGGCCGAGGCGGCCCACGCCCGCCGGACGATGATCGGACGCAGCGCGGAGGAGGTCGACCACGCGCCACCGCGCGGCCGGTACGCGCCGGTCCCCGCGCCCGAGACCACGTCCGGCCGGGCGGCCCTGCGCTGGGCGGCCCCGGCGGCGGCCGTGGCCCTGGCCTCGGCCGTGGTCGTCGGCCGGGTGCTGCGCCGCAGGCGGTGACCCGGGGACGGTGACCCGGGGCGGCGCCCGGCCGGGACGCCGCCGCGTGCGCGCGCCGGAGCCCGCCTATCGTCGGGAGGGTGACCAACGCTCAGACGACACTGACCGCAGGCAAGGCCGCGGTGACCGTGGACGCGGAGAACGGCTGCCGCCTCTCCAGTCTCAGGATCGACGGGACCGAACTCCTCCGCCAAGGGCCGAAGTACGGCTCCTTCCCCATGGTCCCGTGGTGCGGGCGGATCGCCCAAGGCCGGTTCCGCAACGGCGGCGAGACGCACCAGATGCCGCTGAACCACCTCCCGCATCCGCACGCGCTGCACGGCACCGGCCGCGACACGGCCTGGCGGGTCTCCCGGGCCGAGGACTCCTTCGCCGCGTTCACCTACGACCTCGCCGAACCCTGGCCGTACCCCGGTCGCGTCACCCAGTTGGTGGAGCTGGCCGAGGACTCGCTGACCCTCACCATGGGCGTCGAGGCGGCCTCGGACTCCTTCCCGGCCCAGGCCGGCTGGCACCCCTGGTTCCTGCGCAACCTCGGCACCGGCGGCGACGCGGAGCTGGACTTCGCCCCCGCCTGGCAGGAGGAGCGCGGCGAGGACCACCTGCCGACCGGCCGGCGGATCGACCCGCTCCCCGGCCCGTGGGACGACTGCTTCGGCATGCCGGACGGCGTCGCGGTGACCCTGACCTGGCCCGGGGCCCTGGAGCTCAAGATCACCAGCCGCGCCGAGTGGGTCGTCGTCTACGACGAGCAGGACGAGGCCGTCTGCGTCGAGCCGCAGTCCGGACCGCCCAACGGGCTGAACACCATGCCCCGCCTGGTCACCCCCATCGACCCGCTGGAGATCTCCACCACGTGGAGCTGGCGGAGCCTGGCATAGGCTCATGCCCATGAACGCGCGTGACGCCCTGCTGCAGCAGATCAAGGACAAGGCCGTGGTCCACGGCAAGGTGACCCTCTCCTCCGGCAAGGAGGCCGATTACTACATCGACCTGCGCCGGATCACCCTCGACGCCGAGGCCGCCCCGCTGGTCGGCCAGGTGATGCTGGACGCCACCGCCGACCTGGAGTACGACGCCGTGGGCGGGCTGACCCTGGGCGCCGACCCGGTCGCCACCTCGATGCTGCACGCCGCCGCCGCGCGCGGCCGGAAGCTGGACGCCTTCGTCGTCCGCAAGGCGCAGAAGACGCACGGCATGCAGCGCCGCATCGAGGGCCCGGACATCGCGGGCCGCCGGGTGCTGGTCGTCGAGGACACCTCCACCACCGGCGGTTCGCCGCTGACCGCCGTGGAGGCCGCCCGCGAGGCCGGTGCCGAGGTCGTCGCCGTGGCGACGATCGTCGACCGCGGTGCCGCCCAGGCCATCGCCGACGCCGGCCTGCGGTACGTCACGGGTTACCGGCTCGGGGACCTCGGTCTGGCCTGACCTGCGGTTTCCCCAGGGCATCGATGACGGGTGCGTGGTTTCACGTGAAACCACGCACCCGTCGGCGTATGCGGCCGCGGCCTGGCCGGGACGCACCGTGTGGAGCAAATCGGGGAGTCTGGGAAGATGGGGACGACGATGAACGTCGCCCCTAGGTCAGGGCCCATCCGTAGCTTCACCCGCACATCACAAGGAGCGGACAGATGCCCATCGCAACTCCCGAGGTCTACAACGAGATGCTCGACCGGGCGAAGGCAGGCAAGTTCGCCTACCCGGCCATCAACGTGACCTCGACGCAGACGCTGCACGCCGCGCTGCGCGGTTTCGCCGAGGCGGAGAGCGACGGCATCATCCAGATCTCCACCGGTGGTGCGGAGTTCCTGGGCGGCCAGTACAGCAAGGACATGGTCTCCGGCGCCGTCGCGCTGGCCGAGTTCGCGCACGTCGTGGCCAAGAAGTACCCGGTCAACATCGCCCTGCACACCGACCACTGCCCCAAGGACAAGCTGGACGGTTACGTCCGCCCGCTGCTGAAGATCTCCCAGGAGCGCGTGGCCGCCGGGCAGAACCCGCTGTTCCAGTCCCACATGTGGGATGGCTCCGCCGAGAAGCTCGACGAGAACCTGGCCATCGCCAAGGAACTGCTCGCCGAGGCCGTCAAGGCGAAGATCATCCTTGAGGTCGAGATCACCCCGACCGGTGGCGAGGAGGACGGCGTCACCCACGAGATCAACGACGAGCTCTACACCACCGTCGCCGACGTCGAGAAGACCGCCGAGGCGCTGGGCCTGGGCGAGAAGGGCCGCTACCTGCTGGCCGCCTCCTTCGGCAACGTCCACGGCGTCTACAAGCCGGGCAACGTCGTCCTCCGCCCCGAGCTGCTCCGCGAGCTCCAGGACGGCATCGCCGCCAAGCACGGCAAGCAGGACCCGTTCGACTTCGTCTTCCACGGCGGCTCCGGCTCCACCGAGGAGGAGATCCGCACCGCGCTGGAGAACGGCGTCGTGAAGATGAACCTCGACACCGACACCCAGTACGCCTTCACGCGTCCGGTGGCGGCCCACATGTTCAAGAACTACGACGGCGTGCTGAAGGTCGACGGCGAGGTCGGCAACAAGAAGACCTACGACCCGCGCACCTGGGGCAAGCTGGCCGAGGCGAGCATGGCCGAGCGCGTCACCAAGGCGTGCGCCGACCTGCGTTCGACGGGCACCAAGCTCAAGTAGGTCTACGGGCACTAGCTTGAGTAGCCGGCAGGGCATCGCGGAAGGGTCTGGCGTTTGGGCGCCGGGCCCTTTCGCATGGCCTCCCCGGGCGCCCCGGGAGACCATCGGAGCATGAGCGAGTCCGAGCGCGAGCGCGCGACCACCGTGCCCGGGGCACCGGACGCGGACACCGGCCCCGGGATCCGGATGGGCACGGCCACCGGACGGTTCGTGCTGCTCACGGCCGTCCTCGGGTCCGGCATGGCGATGCTGGACAGCACCGTCGTCAACGTCGCCCTGCCGCACATCGGCGCCGACCTCGGCGCCGACCTGGCCGTCCTCCAGTGGACGGTGAACGCCTACATGCTCACTCTCGCCGGGCTGATCCTCCTCGGCGGATCGCTCGGCGACCGGTTCGGGCGACGGCGGGTGTTCGTCGTCGGCGTGGTGTGGTTCGCGCTCGCCTCCCTGCTCTGCGGGATCGCCCCGAACGCCGGGGTGCTGATCGCCGCCCGCGCGCTCCAGGGCGTCGGCGGTGCCCTGCTCACCCCCGGCTCCCTCGCCCTCCTCCAGTCCGTGTTCCGGCCCGACGACCGGGCCGCCGCTGTGGGCGCCTGGTCAGGCTTGGGCGGCGTGGCCTCGGCGATCGGCCCGTTCGTGGGCGGCTGGCTGGTGGACGGGCCCGGCTGGCGCTGGGTCTTCCTGATCAACCTGCCGGTCGCGGCCGTCTGCGTCCCGGTGGCCCTCCGCCACGTCCCCGAGACCCGGGACCCCACGGCCCGCGGCCGCTTCGACGCGACCGGTGCCGCCCTCGGCGCGCTGGCCCTCGCCCTGGTCACCTACGCCCTGATCGCCGCCCCCGACCGGGGAGCGTCCCCCTGGGTCATCGGCCCGGCCGTCGCCGGAGTGCTGCTCGGCGCCCTCTTCGTGTACGTCGAGGGGCGCCTCGCCGAGCCGATGCTGCCGCCGGGCATCTTCGCGATCCGTACCTTCTCGGCGGTCAACGCCGTCACCGTCTGCGTCTACGCGGCCTTCAGCGGCTTCTTCTTCCTCTCCGTGCTCCAGCTCCAGATCGTCGCCGGCTGGTCCGCGCTGGCCGCCGGCACCGCGCTACTGCCCACCACGGTCCTGATGCTGCTGCTCTCCTCCCGCGCGGGCCGGTTCGGGCAGGCGATCGGTCCCCGGCTGCCCCTCACCGCCGGGCCGCTGCTGTGCGCGGCGGGCATGCTGCTGATGACGCGGGCCGGAGCGGGCGCCGTCTACTGGCGGGACGTGCTGCCCGCCCTCGTCGTCCTGGGCCTCGGCATGACCCTCCTCGTCGCCCCGCTCACCGCCACCGTCCTGGCCTCGGTCGACGTCGGCCGGGCCGGCCTGGCCAGCGGCATCAACAACGCCGCCGCCCGGGCCGCCGGCCTCGTCGCGGTGGCGGCGCTGCCGCTGCTCGCCGGGATGGGCCCCGAGGCGTACCGCGACCCCGGCGCGTTCGGCAGCGCCTTCCGGCGGGCGATGGCCTGGTGTGCCGGGTCGCTGGTGGTGGGCGCGGCCCTGGCCTGGACGACGATCCGGGAGCCGCGGCGCGGCGGCCGCCACCCCGAGTGCGACTTCCACTGCGGGGTGACCGCCCCTCCGCTGGATCCCGGGGAGAATGGATCCCGTCGGTCGCCGGGCCCTGAGGCGCCGCCCGAGCCGCCGGCGGAGCCGGGGTGACGCCTCTCCTGGCGCGCCTGCGGCGACAGTGCAGACTGGAGCCCATGGCCATTCACCAGAACCTGCTCGGGGGACCGCCCCCGACCCACCTGCCCGACGACCCCGAGCCGCGCGAACTGCTCGCCTCCGGCGCCGCGCCCTCCGAGGTCGCCGCCAAGTACCCCGCCTCCTCGCTCGCCTGGGCGCAGCTCGCCGACGAGGCGTTCGAGGCCGGCCGGGTCGTCGAGTCGTACGCCTACGCCCGCACCGGCTACCACCGCGGCCTCGACGCGCTCCGGCGCAGCGGGTGGAAGGGGCACGGGCCGGTGCCGTTCGAGCACGAGCCGAACCGCGGGTTCCTGCGGGCGCTGCACGCGCTCGCCCGCGCCGCGCAGGCGATCGGGGAGCAGGAGGAGTACGAGCGGTGCTCGGCGTTCCTGCGGGACAGCTCGCCTACGGCGGCGAGCACGCTGGGCTGAGCCGCCTGCGGCGGGTTGGTGCCCCGGTCCCTCCCTTTCCCCGTTTCCCGGGGCAAGCCCCCGGACCCCCTGAAACCGCGCTCCGCGCGGTTGTCCTCAAACGCCGGACGGGCCGCAAGGCGCGTCCGGCGCTTGCCTCTTGCGGGCGCGCCCCCAGGGACGCATGATGCGAACAGGGGACCGGGGCTCCAACGCGACGGAAAGGGGCGGACCGCTACCCGGAAGCCGCATGCAGTGCCGAGGAGCCCACGATGCCGCAGCCGCCCACGCCCCCCTCCCTTGAGTTCGAGGCCACGACGCCCTACGAGGACTACGTCCGCGCCGAGGTCCTCTCCAGCCTCCAGCACCCGGTCACCGACGATCCCGGGGAGCTCGCGTTCCTCGTCACCACCCAGGTGATGGAGCTGTGGTTCACGCTCCTCGTCCGCGAGTGGGAGACCGCCGCCCGCGCGCTGCGCGGGGACGACCTGCCCACGGCGCTGGCCGCGCTGGAACGGTCGGTGCACGAGCTGGGTTCGCTCAACGCCTCCTGGGAGCCCGTCGCCCGGCTGACGCCCGCCCAGTTCAACCGGTTCCGGCCGGCGCTCGGCGAGGCGTCCGGGTTCCAGTCGGCCATGTACCGCCGGGTGGAGTTCCTGCTCGGCGAGAAGACCACGTCCCTGCTGGTGCCGTACCGCAACGTGCCGCGCGTCCACGCCCGGCTGGAGAAGGCGCTGCACGAACCGTCCCTGTACGACGAGGCGTTGCGCTGGCTCGCCCGGCGCGGCCACCCGGTGCCCCGCGCGGTGCTCGACCGGGATGTGACCGCGCGCTACGCACCGGATCCGGGCGTGGAGGAGGTGTGGCGGCGCGTCTACGCCGGCGACCAGGGCGCCGACGAGTGCCGGCTCGGCGAGCAGCTGACCGAGATCGCCGAGCGGGTGTGGCGCTGGCGCAACGACCATCTGATCGCCACCCGGCGGGCGATGGGCGCCAAACCGGGCAGCGGCGGCTCGTCGGGCGTCGCCTGGCTGGAGAAACGGGCCGCCAAGACGGTGTTCCCGGAGCTGTGGACGGCGCGCGGCCGTGTCTGACGCGGACGGACGTGCCGCTGACGAATGCGAGGCCGGCGAACGCTCCGCTGACGGACGCGCCGCCGTCGAACGCGACACTGACGAACGCGCCGCCGAACCCGCCCCCGACGCCGCGCGCCTGGACGCCGCCGACGAACTCGGCGGCAAGCGCGCCGCGTTCGAACTCGACGACGACACCGTCTACCTCGACGGCAACTCCCTCGGCGCCCTGCCGCGCACCGTCGCCCCCCGCCTCGCCGACGTCGTCCGCCGCGAGTGGGGGCGGCTGCGGATCCGCTCCTGGGAGGAGTCCGGCTGGTGGGCCGCGCCCGAGCGCGTCGGCGACCGGATCGGGCGGCTGGTCGGGGCCGCGCCCGGGCAGGTGGTGGTGGGCGACTCGACCAGCGTCAACGTCTTCAAGGCCGTGGTCGCCGCCGTCCGACTGGCGGGGGACGGCCGCGACGAGATCCTCGTCGACGCCGCGACGTTCCCGACCGACGGCTACATCGCCGGCTCCGCCGCCCGGCTGACGGGCCACCGGATCCGTGCCGTCCCCGCCGCCGACATCGCCGCCGCGGCCGGCCCGCGGACCGCCGCCGCCCTGGTCAACCACGTCGACTACCGCACCGGCCGGCTCCACGACCTGCCCGGCACCACCGCCGCCCTGCACGCCGCCGGCGCGCTGGCCGTCTGGGACCTGTGCCACAGCGCGGGCGCGCTGCCCGTCGGACTGGACGAGCACGGCGTGGACCTCGCGGTCGGCTGCACGTACAAGTACCTGAACGGCGGCCCCGGTTCGCCCGCGTTCCTCTACGTCCGCCGCGACCACCAGGACCGCTTCGACTCCCCGCTGCCCGGCTGGAACTCGCACGCCGACCCCTTCGGCATGGACCCCGCCTTCCGGCCGGCCGACGGCGCGGCCCGCGGCCGGACCGGGACGCCCGAGATCCTCTCCCTGCTGGCGCTGGACGCCGCGCTGGACGTCTGGGCCGGCGTCGACCTCGCCGCCGTCCGCGCCAAGAGCCTCGCGCTCACCGACTTCTTCCTGCGCCGCGTGGCCGCGCTCGTCCCGCCCGGCCGGGTGGAGCCCGTCACCCCCGCCGCGCACGCCGAGCGCGGCAGCCAGGTGTCGCTGCGCTGCCCGTCGGGCGCGGAGGACGTCATGGCCGCGCTGGTGCGGCGCGGCGTCGTCGGCGACTTCCGCCGCCCGGACGTGCTCCGATTCGGCTTCGCGCCGCTGTACACCACCTTCGCGGAGGCCGAGCGGGCGGCGCGGACCCTCGCGGAGGTGCTGTGAAGGGCGAGGAAGAGGCGCTGTTCGGGCTCCCGTACGTCCCGCCCGACGCCACCACCGCCTACGGTCCGCACCCCGACCAGCTCGTCGACCACTACCTGCCCCGCGGCATGCCCAACGGCGTCCGCGTCACCCTGCTGCACGGCGGCTTCTGGCGCGCCGCGTACGACCGCCGGCACCTCGCCCCGCTCGCGGCCGCGCTGGCCGCGCGCGGGTTCGACACCGCCCTCGCGGAGTACCGGAGGGTCGGCGGCGGGGGCGGCTGGCCCGCCACCTTCGACGACGTGCGGTCCGCCCTCGCCGCCGGACCGCCGAGCACCCGGCCGCACGTCCTCGTCGGCCACTCGGCCGGCGGCCACCTCGCACTGTGCGCCGCCGCGCGGGAGGACGCGGGCGTGGACGCGGTGGTGGCCGTCGCCGCCGTCGCCGACCTGGCCCGGGCCCGGCGGCTGGGGACCGGCGGCGGCGCCGTCGACGCGCTGCTCGGCGACCGTCCGGCGGCGGAGGCCGACCCGGCGCTGCTGCGGCCCCGCGTCCCCGTCACCCTGCTGCACGGCTCGGCCGACCCCGAGGTGCCGGTGGAGCTGTCCCACCGCTACGCCGTCGCCGCCCGGCTGCTGGGCACGGCCGAACTGCGCGTCCTGCCCGGCGTCGGGCATTACGCGCCGGTCACGCCCGGCACCCCGGCCTGCGACGCGTTGCTGGTGGCCGTCGCGTCGTGCGTCCGTCCGGAGCCCGGCACCGGCCGCGTAGTACTTGAGACGGACACCGACGGATCCCCATGAACGGGGACGACGTACGCCGTCCGGATGCTTACGGTGGAACGCGTGAACCATTCCCCCGGGACGACCCTCCGCAGTGAGCTGCTCGTGCTGAAGAGCGCCCTCGACGGCATCCACCGCGACCTCTTCGCCGGCGCCTTCGCCTTCCGGCCGCTGGCGCCGCTCGCGGACGGCAGCCGGCTCCTCGCCGTGGTGCCGCGCGCGACCCGCCGCTACGTCCGGTGGCTGCCGCACGCCGCACTGGTGACGTTCACCGTGTTCCTGATGTTCCAGGCACTGGTACAGGGGGGACGCCGGCGACCTCGCTGCTCGTCGGGGTGCCCATCCTGCTGACCCTGGTCCGGCCGATCGGCGCGTGGTGGTGCTCGGTCGCCGTGATCCTCCTGTCGAGCGCCGCGGTCACGGGGTCCGGCCTGTCGATGTCGATCCCGTTCGCCGTGCACGCCCTGGTCATGCTGCTCGTCGCGATGCGCAGCCGGCCGCGGGTGGCCGGCGAGATGTGGCTGGCGACGGCGGGCATCGGGGTCTTCCTGACCGTGATCCATCCGGTGCTCGCCGGCTCCTCGCTCTTCGAGTACCTCGTCGTCACCGGGGTCCTGCTCTTCGCGGTCCTCGCGTTCCGCGTGCTGCGGGAATCGCGGGAGCAGGTGGCCGTCCAGACGGCCGTCACCGAGGTCGAGCGGTCCCGGCGGACCGTCCTGGAGGAGCGCACGACCATCGCCCGCGAGCTGCACGACGTCGTCGCGCACCACATGTCCGTCGTCGCCATCCAGGCCGAGGCGGCCCCCTACCGCGTCCAGGACACCCCGCCCGAGCTGGCCGCCGCGTTCGCCACCATCCGCGAGAACGCCGTGGCCGCCCTCACCGAGCTGCGCCGCGTCCTCGGCGTCATCCGTTCCGACAGCTCCGACGTCCTCGACGGGCCCGAGGCCCCGCAGCCGACCCTGGACGCGCTGGACGGCCTGCTGGCCAACGTCCGGCAGGCCGGGCTGACCGTCGAGCACGTCGTCACCGGCGCGGTGCGGCCGCTGCCGCAGGGCGTGGAGCTCTCCGCGTACCGCATCGTCCAGGAGGCGCTGAGCAACGTCCTGCGGCACGCGCCCGGCTCCACGGCGCGCGTCGAGGTCTCGTACGTCCTCGGCGGGCTCGGCCTGCGCGTCGTCAACGGGCCGCCCGACCGGACCGCCAAGCCGTCGCCCGGCGCCGGCCACGGCGTCCTCGGCATGCGCGAGCGCGTCGGCATGCTCGGCGGGGAGATGACGGCCGAGCCGACGGCGGACGGCGGCTACGAGGTCAGCGCCTTCCTGCCCGTCGACGTCCGGGCGGAGGCCGCCGCGTGAGCATCCGGGTGCTGATCGTCGACGATCAGATGATGGTGCGCGAGGGCTTCTCCGTGCTGCTCAACGCCCAGTCCGACATCGAGGTCGTCGGCGAGGCGGTGGACGGGCGCCAGGCGCTGGAAAAGGTCGCGGAGCTGCGGCCCGACGTCGTCCTCATGGACATCCGGATGCCCGGGCTCAACGGAATCGACGCGACCCGGGAGATCGTCGCCGCCGACGCGGACGCGAAGGTGCTCGTGCTCACCACCTTCGACCTGGACGAATACGTCTACCAGGCGCTGCGCGCCGGGGCGAGCGGCTTCCTGCTCAAGGACGCGTCCGCCCGGCAGCTCGCCGACGGCGTCCGCGTCGTCGCCGCCGGCGAGGCGCTGCTCGCCCCGACCGTCACCAAGCGGCTCATCCACGAGTTCTCGCGGCTCGGCACGCCGCGGCAGCCCACGCAGGAGCGGATCGGGGAGCTCACGGAGCGGGAGACGGAGGTGTTGGTGCTGGTCGCCCAGGGGCGGTCGAACGCGGAGATCGCGTCGTATCTGGTCGTCGCCGAGTCGACGGTGAAGACGCATGTGAGCCGGATCCTGGTGAAGTTGGGGTTGCGGGACCGGACGCAGGCCGCGGTGTTCGCGTACGAGGCGGGGTTGATCACGCCGGGTGGGTAGCGGGCGGGGGCGCCTGCGGCGGGCTGTGCCCCGGTCCCGCCCCTTCGCCGATTCCTGGGGCTGCGCCCCAGACCCCGCTTTTCGCGGCTTCGCCGCTCGTCCTCAAGCGCCGGACGGGCTGGATAGCGCGCCCGGGCGCACTCTTCAGTCTGGGTGCCCCCTCTGGGGGAGGGACCGGGGCCCCTCACCCCGGCAGCGTCAGCCGCCACGCCTCCCCCACCGCCGTCCACGTCCGTTCCCCCACCGGCCCCCGCAGCCGCTCGTCGGCCCGGTACCGGAAGTCGGGGCCGGACAGGGTGACGGACCGCGCGCGGCAGAGCAGCGGCCCGGCAGCTCCCTGCGGCTGCACGGACACCTCCGCCAAGCCCCCGGCCGCCGTGACAGCCACCCGCTCCAGCGGGTGCTCCTCGTCGGCCAGCAGCACCCCGTCCGCCTCCACCCGCAGCCGGGGCCCGGTCCCGGGGCGGGCCGCCGGGCGGGAGAGCAGGGCCAGGGCCGTGCGGGCCGTGCGGGCGGCGGGGGACCACCACGGGCGGTACGCCGGGCGGGCCGCCGCCGGGTAGCCGGTCCGGGTCCGCGGCCGTTCCGCGGGCGCCCAGAGCCCGCCGAGCACCACGCCGTCGTCCTCGTCGGCCAGCAGGCCCAGCCGCCGTTCGACGCCGTCCAGCACCGCTCGGGCCGCCGCCACGGCGCCCGGGGGCACGCCCAGCGCGCGGGCGACCGACAGGGCGGGCAGCGGGCCGACGGGCACCCAGGCGAGGGACGCGTCCATCAGCTCCCGCTCCCGGTGCAGCAGGCCGACGACCCGCAGTAAGGCCCGGTCGTCGCCGACGATGACCGTCCGCCGCCGGCCGCGCCGGGCGACCGCCCGCGCGACCTCGCCGGGGCCGTCCGGGAGGCAGATTCTGGCCATCGACCCGGCCGTCAGCACGTCCTTGGCGATCCGCACGGATTCACCGTCCACGCGCCGCGCGACCGGGTCGACGACGATCAGCAGCTGCTGTCCAGTCGGGTCTGCAGCCGACACGTTCGTCCTTCCTCAGGTAACCTCTCGGTGCAAGAGCCCCTGTCGCTGTTGCGCCAGGGGCTTCGTCTATCCGGGGCACCGGTTCGACGGCTCTCGCGGTGGTGGACGCCCTGAAACATGGGCTCACGCCACCCGTCGCACGTTGGACATGCCCCGCCCGGAAGGGGTGTACGCCTGTGCCCGCACTTGTGCTGCTCGGTGCTCAGTGGGGTGACGAGGGCAAGGGAAAGGCCACCGACCTGCTCGGTGGCTCCGTGGACTATGTGGTGCGTTACCAAGGCGGCAACAACGCCGGTCACACGGTGGTCGTCGGTGACCAGAAATACGCGCTGCATCTCCTCCCTTCCGGGATCCTCTCGCCGGGGTGCACCCCGGTCATCGGCAACGGCGTCGTCGTCGACCCGGCGGTCCTGCTCTCCGAGCTGAGCGGGCTGAACGAGCGCGGCGTCGACACGTCGAAGCTCCTGGTCAGCGGTAACGCGCACCTGATCACGCCGTACCACACGACGGTCGACAAGGTGACGGAACGCTTCCTCGGGAAGCGGAAGATCGGCACCACCGGCCGCGGCATCGGCCCGACCTACGCCGACAAGATCAACCGCGTGGGCATCCGGGTCCAGGACCTCTACGACGAGTCGATCCTGACCCAGAAGGTCGAGGCGGCCCTCGACTTCAAGAACCAGATCCTGGCGAAGCTCTACAACCGCCGGGCGATCGAGCCGGCCCGCATCGTCGAGGAGATGCTCGGCTACGCGGAGCAGATCAAGCCGTTCGTGGCCGACACCACGCTGGTCCTGAACAACGCCATCGACGAGGGCAAGGTCGTCCTCTTCGAGGGCGGCCAGGGCACCCTGCTGGACGTCGACCACGGCACGTACCCCTTCGTGACCTCCTCGAACCCGACCGCGGGCGGCGCCTGCACGGGTGCGGGCGTCGGCCCCACGAAGATCAACCGGGTGATCGGCATCCTCAAGGCGTACACCACCCGCGTGGGCGCCGGCCCGTTCCCGACCGAGCTGTTCGACGAAGACGGCGAGAAGCTCCGCACCATCGGCGGCGAGCGCGGTGTCACCACCGGCCGCGACCGCCGCTGCGGCTGGTTCGACGCGGTGATCGCCCGCTACGCGACCCGCGTCAACGGCCTCACGGACTTCTTCCTCACCAAGCTCGACGTGCTCACCGGCTGGGAGCAGATCCCGGTCTGCGTCGCGTACGAGATCGACGGCAAGCGCGTCGAGGAGCTGCCCTACAGCCAGACCGACTTCCACCACGCGAAGCCGGTCTACGAGATGCTGCCGGGCTGGTCCGAGGACATCAGCAAGGCCAAGACCTTCTCCGACCTGCCGAAGAACGCCCAGGCGTACGTGAAGGCGCTGGAGGAGATGTCCGGCGCCCCGATCTCCGCCATCGGCGTCGGCCCGGGCCGCACCGAGACGATCGAGATCAACTCGTTCCTGTCGTAACGGGAGCGGGGTACGGGGAGCGCCCCGGCGGCCGTCACGGCCGCCGGGGCGCTCCGCGTTCTCACTGCTTGGAGTAGACCAGCGAGGCGTCCTTCGTCCCCGAGGCGATGAAGTCGCGCCGCATCCGGCCGTCCGGCAGGAGGACCAGTTCCGAGGAGTCCCCCGGCTGGCAGGCGGAGGTGGGCTGGGCGCTGGTGACGGTGGACGGGCCGAGGACCAGGGGGACGGGGGTGGTGGCGTCGGCGCCGCCGGTCACGGTGGCCTGCCAGGCGCAGTGGTAGTCCGTGCCGTCGTCCAGGGTGCCGTCGCCGGTGATCTCGACCAGGGCGCCCGAGACGCCCGGCCGGACGGAGAGGACGCGCTTGCTGCGGTGCCCGGCGGTGCCGAACTCCGACTGCCAGGTGCCCTTGTACCGCTCGACGCCGGTGGCCGTCGGCGTCGCGGAGGGGCTGGTGGAGGGCGTCGGCGGAGTGCCGCCGGTGCCGGGGGCGGCCTTGGTGCCGCCACCGCTCCGCGGGGCCGCGGTCGGGGCGGGGGACGCCTTGGTCCCGGACTGGTGCTTCACCACGTACACCGTCCCGGCGCCCGCCAGCAGCCCGGCCGCCGCGATGGCGACGAGGGCCAGCGGCTTGCGGGACCGGGACGCCGGTGCCGCCGGAGCCGGCTGGTACGCGGCGGGCGGCGGGCCGTACGGGCCGGGGTGCTGCGGGTAGCCGTAGCCCGGCGGCGGGGTGTGAGGACCGGGGCCGCCGTGGCCGGGATGGACGACGGACGTGGTGGCGGCGGTGGCGGTCCCGGGGTCCGGCGGCGGGTACCCGGGCGGCAGGGTCCCCGGCGTGAGCGGGACGACGTCCGTGCGCCGTTCGGACGCGGACGTCCCGGAAGCAGGTGTTCCGGAAGCGGGTATCCCGGACGTGGATATGGGTCCCGGCGGCGGGTCGACATCGACCGGGTCCTCGGCGTCGAGCAGCCCCACCGCGTGCCGGCCCAGCTGGGCGACGAGCCCGGCCGGCAGCCACGGCTCGGCGGACCGCAGGTCGGCCAGCTCCTCGCGGGCGCCGGTGCGTTCCAGCACCTGCTCGGTGGTGGGCCGGGCGGCGGGGTCCTTGGCCAGGCAGTCGGCGATCAGCGGAAGCAGCGGCTCCGGAACGCCGACGAGGTCCGGCTCCTCCTCCGCGACCCGGAACATCAGGGCGTGGACGCCGCTGTCGGACGTCCCGAAGGGCATCCGCCCGGTCGCCGCGTAGGCGAGCACCGAGCCCATGCAGAACACGTCGCTGGCCGGCGTCACCTCGCGGCCGCGCACCTGCTCGGGCGACATGAAGCCGGGGGAACCCACGGCCGCGCCGGTGCGGGTGAGGCCGTCCCCGTCGGTGACGGTCTCCAGGGCGCGCGCGATGCCGAAGTCGATGACGCGCGGCCCGTCCAGCGTGATCAGCACGTTGGACGGCTTGAGGTCGCGGTGGACGATGCCCGCGGCGTGGACGGCCTGGAGGGCGCGGGCGAGCCCCGCCGCCAGGATCCGGACGGTACGTTCGGGCAGCGGCCCGAAGTCGCGTCCGATGACCTGCCGCAGGGAGGGCCCGGCGATATAGCCGGTGGCGACCCAGGGCACCGCCGCCTCCGTGTCGGCGTCCAGGACGGGGGCGGTCCACTCCCCGCCCACCCGGCGGGCCGCCCGCACCTCGCGCCGGAAGCGGTCGCGGAATTCCTCCCGGCCGGCCAGCTCCGGCTGGACGAGTTTGACCGCGACCGTACGGCCGCGGTCCGAGCGGGCCAGATAGACCCGGCCCATGCCGCCCGCGCCGAGCCGGCGGAGCAGCCGGTAGGCGCCGAGTGTGCGTGGGTCTTCGGGCGACAGGGCATCCATGCCGTCAGCACTCCTTCCCCCCGTGATTTCCCCCGTTGTTCCAGAGCCGGAGGATAGTCGTACGGCAAGAAGGCCGGAGCCCCGCACGGGAAAGTGCGGGGCTCCGGCCTCCTGTCCGGGGCGCTGCCGGTTCAGGTGGGGAGGATGTTCTCCGCCTGCGGTCCCTTGTGGCCCTGGGTGATGTCGAAGGTGACCTTCTGGCCCTCCGTCAGTTCCCGGAAGCCGGTGGTCGCGATGTTGGAGTAGTGCGCGAAGACGTCGGCGCCGCCGCCGTCCTGCTGGATGAAGCCGAAGCCCTTCTCCGAGTTGAACCATTTCACGATGCCGGTAGCCAAGGTGACTCCTCGATAGGTGGGTGCGCGAAAATTCCGCGACGGCGCGGAATTCCTGGGACGGGGGCTGGGAGGGGGTTCCGGAGGGCCGGGGGCCGGGGTCCGGAAAGAAAAGTGCGCCCGAGGTCACAGACCGTCGGGCGCACATGTCGTATGGGTACCACCACTGCAACTCGCGACGAACGTAGCATGCGAAACCGAGGCGAATCGGGATTTCCGGTGCGGTGATTCGCGGGGCGCGGCAGCCGCGTGAACGGCGCGCGGATCCGGCAGTGTGTCGCCGTGCGTGCCGGGTTCCTGACAGTGTGCCGGTGCCTCCCGACGTGCCGGGACCGTACGCTGGGCCCGCGTCAGCGCAGGACAGCCCCCTGGCCGCGAGGGCGGGGGAGCATCCGTCAGAGAACCGCCGAACCGCCGAGGTCGCCGCCGTGAGCACGCAGCCCGATCCGTCCCGAGGTGCCGCCGTCAAGGCCGCCGACCGGGCCCACGTCTTCCACTCCTGGTCCGCCCAGGCCCTCATCGACCCGCTCGCCGTCGCGGGCGCCGAGGGCTCGTACTTCTGGGACCACGACGGCAACCGCTATCTCGACTTCTCCTCCCAGCTCGTCAACACCAACATCGGCCACCAGCACCCCAAGGTCGTCGAGGCCGTCCGGGAGCAGGCCGCGCGGCTGTGCACGATCGCGCCCGGCTTCGCCGTCGACGTCCGCGGGGAGGCGGCCCGGCTGATCGCCGAGCGGACGCCCGGCGACCTGGACAAGATCTTCTTCACCAACGGCGGTGCCGAGGCCGTCGAGAACGCCGTCCGCATGGCCCGGCTGCACACCGGGCGGACCAAGGTGTTCAGCGCCTACCGCTCGTACCACGGCGCCACCGCCGCCGCGATCAACCTCACCGGCGACCCGCGCCGCTGGCCGTCCGACACCGCCTCCGCCGGGGTGGTGCACTTCTGGGCCCCCTTCCTCTACCGCTCCCCGTTCCACGCGGAGACCGAGGAGCAGGAGTGCGAGCGGGCCCTGCGGCACCTGGAGGACACGCTGGTCTTCGAGGGGCCGCGGACCGTCGCGGCGATCGTCCTGGAGACCGTGCCCGGCACGGCGGGGATCATGGTCCCGCCGCCCGGCTACCTGCCCGGAGTGCGGAAGCTGTGCGACAAGTACGGCGTCGTCCTGATCCTCGACGAGGTGATGGCCGGTTTCGGCCGTACCGGCCGCTGGTTCGCCGCCGACCACTGGGACGTCGTCCCGGACCTGCTGACCTTCGCCAAGGGCGTCAACTCCGGTTACGTCCCGCTCGGCGGCGTCGCCATCTCCGCCGAGATCGCCGCCACCTTCGACCACCGCCCCTACCCGGGCGGCCTGACCTACTCCGGGCACCCGCTGGCCTGCGCCGCCGCCGTGGCGACGATCGGGGCGATGGCCGAGGAGGGCATCGTCGAGAACGCCGCCCGCATCGGCGAGGAGGTCCTCGGCCCCGGGCTGCGGGAGCTCGCCGAGCGCCACCCGTCGGTGGGCGAGGTGCGCGGCACCGGCGTCTTCTGGGCGCTGGAGCTGGTCCGCGACCGCGCCACCCGGGAGCCCTTGGTCCCGTACAACGCCTCGGGGGAGGACAACGCCCCGATGGCCGCCTTCACCGCGGCCTGCCGTGCCGCGGGGCTGTGGCCGTTCGTCAACATGAACCGGACACACGCCGTCCCGCCGTGCACCGTCACCGAGACGGAGGCCAAGGACGGCCTCGCCCTGCTGGACGAGGCGCTCACCGTGGCCGACACGTACACCGGCTGACGGGCGCCGGGGGTCCTGCGGGGACCTTCCGGGCCTCTCCCGCGTCGCTCCCGAGTCGTTCCAGGGCCCTCCCGCGCCCCTTCCGCATCCGTTCCGCGTACGGACGGGCCGGTACGCTCCCCGGCGGCCCTCGCCTATCTTGTTGCGAGGGCCGTTCGCGCGCCGGCGCGCGGTCACGGAAGGGGAGACGGACACCATGCCCGGCAGCGACGCTGTCAAGCGCACGACGCTGCGCTCACAGATCGCCGACGCCCTGCGCGAGGAGGTCATCGCGGGCCGGCTCCCGGCGGGACGGCAGTTCACCGTCAAGGAGATAGCCGAGAGCTACGGGGTCTCGGCCACCCCCGTCCGCGAGGCGCTGCTCGACCTGTGCTCCCAGGGCCTGCTCCACGTCGAGCTGCACAAGGGCTACCGGGTGCGGGAGTTCTCGTACGCGGACTTCCTGGCCATGGTCGAGGCGCGCACGATGATGCTGGAGGGGATGTACCGGCACGCCACCGAGCAGGCCCTGAGCGCCGCCACCCCGGCCGTCCTGGCCTCCGTCCGGCGGCGCGCGGAGGAGGCGGCCCGGGCCGCCGGCGCCGGGGAGCTCGACATCCTCATCGGCTACGACCTGCGCTTCTGGCGGGAGTTCGCGGCCCTCGTCGGCAACCCCTACATCTCCGACTTCCTGGACCGGGTGCGGGTGCAGTGCTGGGTCTTCATGGTGCCGCTGCTGCGCCGGGTCGGGGACCTGCGCGGACGGCTGTGGTGCGGGCACGTCGAGATGGTGGACGCGCTGGCCCGGCAGGAGGGCCGGGCGGTGCAGCGGATCATCACCGGGTACAACACGCACGCCCTGACGCTCATCAGGTCGCTGACGGGGTGAGGGTCGCCGGGGGCGTGGGCGGTGTGACCGGCGCGGGCGGACGGGCGGATGACCGACGTAGGGGCGGATTCCGGACACCTCCGGTCGAAGCGACCGGAACAGCGAGTATTTTCGGTCACTTTTCCGGGCCGATCGCATCAGGGTGTGCAACCCAACGATCACCCGGACACGTCTGGAAAGCATGACGTCCCAGAACCCTCCGCCGCGGCCCGCCGACGGACCCCCCGCCGCCGGCTCCGTCGGCCTGTCCGTGGTCGTCCCGGCCTACAACGAGGAGGACCGCCTCGCCCCCAGCCTCAAGGCGATCCGCGCCCACCTCGACGCGGAGGGTCCGGACAGCTGGGAACTGATCGTCGTGGACGACGGGTCGACGGACGGCACGGCCGACGTGGTCCGGGCCGCCGCCGCCGAGGACCCCCGCGTCCGGCTGCTCGGCTCGCCCGCCAACCGCGGGAAGGGGCACGCCGTCCGCACCGGCGTGCTGGCCTCGCGCGGCCGGCGCGTCCTGGTCACCGACGCCGACCTGGCCGCCCCCATCGCGGAACTGCCGCTCCTGACCGCCCGGCTGGACGAGGGCGCCGCCGCGGCCGTCGGCTCCCGGGCGCTGCCGGGATCGCGCATAGGCATCCGCCAGCACGCCCTGCGCGAGGCCCTGGGCCGGGCGGGCGCGGGCGTGATCCGCGCCCTGGCCGCGCCCGGGGTGCGGGACACCCAGTGCGGGTTCAAGCTCTTCGAGGGCGAACGGGCGCGGACCGCGTTCGCCGCGTCCCGGCTGAACGGCTGGGCCTTCGACGTCGAGATCCTGCGCTTCTTCCGCCAGCACGGCTGGACGGTCGCCGAGGTGCCCGTCCGCTGGGACCACCGGCCCGGCTCCAAGGTGCGCCCGCCGGCGTACGCCGCCGTCCTCGGCGATCTCGTGCGGCTGCGGATCCGGGCGGTCCACCCGTCCGGGCCCGCCATCGCCGGCCTCTACCTGCTGCTCGCCCTCTTCCTGTACGGCGGGCTGTGGGCCGCGCCGAACGCGGCGTACCTCGTCGACTCCGCCTCCGACCAGCAGCAGTGGGAGTGGTTCTTCGCGGTCACCGCGGACAACGTCGCCCACCTGCGCGATCCGCTCTTCACCGACCTCCAGAACCATCCCTACGGCGTCAACCTCATGGCCAACACGGCCATGCTGGGCGTCTCCGTCCCCCTCGCGCCCCTGACGCTGGCCCTGGGACCGCACGTCACCTGGGCGGTGGTGCTCACCGGCGGGGTGGCCGCCACGGCCTGGGCCTGGTACCGGCTGCTGGCGAAACGCTTCGTCCGTGAGCGGTGGGCGGCGGCGCTGGGCGGCGGGTTCTGCGCCTTCGCGCCGCCGATGGTCTCGCACGGCACCGCGCACCCCAACTTCGCCGTGCTGTTCGTGATCCCGCTGATCATCGAGCGGGCGCTGCGGCTCTGCGAGGGCCGGCGGGTCCGGCGCGACGGGGTGATCCTCGGCCTGCTCCTCGTCTACCAGGTCTTCCTCGGCGAGGAGGTACTGCTGCTGGCCGTGACCGGGCTGCTGCTGTTCGCCTTCGGGTACGCCGTGGCCGCGCCCGCGGCGGCGCGGGCGGCCGCCGGGCCGCTGCTGCGCGGGCTGGGCGTCGCGGCGGCGGTGGCGGTGCCGCTGCTGGCGGTGCCGCTGTACCGGCAGTTCTTCGGGGCGCAGAGCTACCACAGCGTGCTGCACGGGTCGGTCGGCAACAACCCGATGGCGCTGCTGGAGTTCGCGACCCGCTCGCTCGCCGG
Source organism: Streptomyces sp. CA-181903 (assembly GCF_050937075.1). Classification (NCBI taxonomy): domain Bacteria; kingdom Bacillati; phylum Actinomycetota; class Actinomycetes; order Kitasatosporales; family Streptomycetaceae; genus Streptomyces; species Streptomyces sp. CA-181903. Next base: position 3,652,543 of record NZ_JBNJLY010000001.1, on the reverse strand, counting down.
GGACGAGCACAAGGCGGCGGCGCTGTCCCTCAACCGGACCGAGGAGAACGCCTTCTTCGGCTGGCCGCTGGTGCTGCTGGCGGCCGTCCTCGTGGTCCGGATGCGGCGGCGGCCGCTGGTGCGGGCCCTGGGGTTCACCGCCCTGGCCGCCGCCGTGCTGTCGCTCGGGCGGGACATCCCGCTGCCGGGCACGGTCCACACGCTGCCCGGACCGTGGCGGGTCGTGGGCGAGCTGCCGCTGTTCGAGTCCGTCATCGAGTCCCGTACGGCCATGATCTGCGTCCCGGCCCTCGGCATCCTCCTCGCCCTCGCCTGCGACCGGGCGGCGGCCCGCCGGCCGCGCGACGAACGCGAGCGGAGCCGCCGGTTGCTCGCCTGGGCGGCGCTGGCCGCGGCGCTGGTGCCGCTGCTGCCGACGCCGTACCGGACCGTCGAGCGCGCGCCGGTGCCGGCGTTCGTCGCGGACGGGCACTGGCAGGACTACGTCCGGCCCGGCCGGACACTGGTGCCCGTGCCGGTGCCCGACCCGGGGCAGGTCGCGGCGCTGGACTGGCAGGTGCGGGCGGACTTCGGCTTCGCCCTGCCCGGCGGCTACTTCAACGGACCCTACGGAGCGGACCGGCGCGGCATCTACGGCCCGGTGCCCACGGTCACGTCCGAGCTGCTGAAGAAGGTCCGCGAGACCGGCCGGACGGCGGCCGTCGACGACCGGACGCGCCGTGCCTTCGGCCGGGACCTGGCCACCTGGCGGGCCGACGCCATCGTCCTGCCGCCGCAGGACCAGGGGACTCCGCTGCGGGAGACCCTGCAACGGCTGACCGGGCGGGCGCCGGAGCGGGTGGGCGGCGTCTGGGTGTGGGACGTGCGGGACGGGGTGTGAACCCCGGTGTTCCCCGGGGGATCCGGACGTGCCCGAAACCGGACGGAACCCGCTCCTCCATGTCCGTCGCCCCTGTGTGACAACCAGCTCAGCGGCACTACCCTGGCCCGACCATCGCACTGAAGGCGAACAGAGAGTGAGCTCACGTGGCATGTGACCTCTGGCTTGTCCCCCTCGTCGACGTGCTGTGCCACAGCCCCGACAACCCCTTCGCCGAAGAGATCGCCGTCTACGACCGGGCCCTCGGCGCGGCCGGCCTGCCCCCGTCCCCGTCTTCGGCTACATGCCGGGCCTGTCCGGGGACGTGGCCCCGGTCGCGGGCTTCGACTACGACGCGCTCCACTTCCTGCGCCGCGCCCACCTGCTGAACCTCTGCGGGCTGACCGTCACGCCGGTCGACGAACTCGGCGGGGACTACGAGCAGTTGCTGGAGATGTTCGAGACCACGGCCCAGCAGTCGCACCTGGTGTGGCACTACGACCACGCGGGCGCCTACGTGCCCGTCGACTTCACGCATCCGCTGACGAGCGACGAACTGCTGGAGGGCGGCGGACCGTTGGGATCCAGCCATGGTCTGCTGCGGGAACTCCTCAGCGTGGCACCGGTGCTCGGCATCGATCCGGACAATCCGCCGGCCGCTCCCGCCGCACCCCGGCAGCCCACGACCCTGGACGAACGGGCCGCCCCCGGGCCGGCGGACGACAGCCCGTTCGCGCGCGAACGGCACGTCTGGCTGGGGCTGCACGCGGCGGTCACGCGCAGCCTGGGCCAGGGCTCGATGATCGTGTTCAGCTAGCGGACCGGCGAAGACGTCCGGCCCGGTACTCGGCGTACCGGGCCGGACGCGTTCACCGTCAGCGGGGCGGCTCCGGCGGACGCTGCCGGGGCATGTTCGGCCGGGAGCCGGGCGGCAGCGGGAACCGGCCGACGGGCCCGCCGTTCTCCCCGCGCGGCCCCCACGCGACCAGCGACTGCGTCAGCAGGGGCGCGGGACCGGCCCGGAACTCCACCATCCAGTCGGCGGTTTCGGCCCGGACGAGCTCCGAGACGTCCTCCGAGAAACGGCGCAGGACCGTCAGGCAGCGCTCGGCCGCCTCGCTCGCCGTCCCCTCGGTCGGGCCGAGCACCTCGCGTACGCACTCCGACGCCCAGTCGAACTGCAGCGCCTCCAGCCGCCGTTGAACCGCCTGCGCCGTGGAGACCGCGCGCATCCAGCCCGTCGTCAGCCCGAAGTAGCGGTCGCAGGCGACGCACGCGACGGTGCCCAGCAGGGCGAGGAACGCCCAAGTGGAGCCCGAGCGGATGGCCTTCGTCAGCTCCAGCAGCGGCAGCGCGGCGCCGATGACGGCGAAGACCGCGGCGGCGATCCGCAGGATGCGGGCCCAACGGCGTTTCCAGGCGCGGTCGGCGAGATACCAGTCGGCGAGGAGCAGCGCGCCGCTCTCCACCCACCGGTACAGCTCGTCGAGTCGCTGAGCGGGCTCCCCCCAGTCGCCGAGCGGGAAGGTCCGGCCGCGCAGATCTCCCCGGTGCCTCCCGTCCTGCTCCTTGGGGAGCCCCTCGGGCTGCATCTCAGGCTGGCTCACCCCTGCACTCCCTCTACGCCGCTGCTGCTCCGTACCCCTGTCACCGCCTCTTTCCTACCGCCGAACGGTTGGCCTTGTGGACCGGATCGCTCCTTTGCCGCCCGTAAGTGCCAGGGAATCGGGTATAGGGGGCGATATCCCCCTCACCCGAAAGAGTGGGTGGCCTGTGTGGACGTGACGGGGCGGGTGCGGCGAAACGTTCTGACGAGGTCTGACGGGAGAAGTGGGGGAGCCGGGACGCACGGCGTTGATCGTTCCGGAAGGCAATAGGGTGACACCCGTGAAGGTCCTCGTCATCGGCGGCGGCGCCCGCGAACACGCCCTGTGCCGCTCCCTGTCCCTCGACCCCGACGTCACCGCCCTGCACTGCGCTCCCGGCAACGCCGGGATCGCCGAGACCGCCCAGGTGCACCCGGTCGACGCCCTCGACGGCGCGGCGGTGGCGGAACTGGCCGCCACCCTCGAAGCCGACCTCGTCGTCGTCGGCCCGGAGGCCCCGCTGGTCGCCGGGGTCGCCGACGCCGTCCGCGCGCGCGGCATCCCCGCCTTCGGGCCGTCCGCCGAGGCGGCGCGGCTGGAGGGCTCCAAAGCGTTCGCCAAGTCCGTCATGGCCTCGGCGAACGTGCCCACCGCCCGCAGCTACGTCTGCACCACCCCCGCCGAGATCGACACCGCGCTCGACGCGTTCGGCGCCCCCTACGTCGTCAAGGACGACGGCCTCGCGGCCGGCAAGGGTGTCGTCGTCACCCCCGACGTCGACGTCGCCCGCGCCCACGCGCTCGCCTGCGACCAAGTGGTGATCGAGGAGTTCCTGGACGGGCCGGAGGTGTCACTGTTCGCCGTCACCGACGGCGAGACGGTCGTCCCGCTCCAGCCCGCGCAGGACTTCAAGCGCGCCCTCGACGGCGATCAGGGGCCGAACACCGGCGGCATGGGCGCCTACTCCCCGCTGCCCTGGGCCGACCCCGGCCTGGTGGACGAGGTCCTGCGGACCGTGCTCCAGCCGACCGTCGACGAACTGCGGCGGCGCGGCACGCCCTTCTCCGGCCTGCTCTACGCGGGACTGGCGATCACCTCGCGCGGGGTACGGGTGATCGAGTTCAACGCGCGCTTCGGGGACCCGGAGACGCAGGTCGTGCTCGCGCGGTTGAAGACGCCGCTGGCGGGGCTGCTGCACGCTGCCGCGACCGGGGCGCTCGGGACGTTCCCGCCCCTGCGCTGGACGGACGACGCGGCGGTGACCGTCGTGGTCGCGTCGCACAACTACCCGGGGACGCCGCGTACCGGTGACGTCATCGAGGGGCTGGAGGAGGCGGCGGCCGTTTCCGACGCGTACGTCCTGCACGCGGGCACGGCTCGCGACGAGGCTTCCGGCGCCGTGGTCAGTGCCGGGGGGCGGGTGCTGTCCGTGACGGCCACGGGTTCCGGGATTCCCGTGGCGCGGGAGCGGGCTTACGAGGCGGTGGCGCTGGTGCGGATGCGCGGGGCGCAGTACCGGACGGATATCGCGGCGGGTAAGGAGTAGTCCCCGGCGTCGGGCCGCGCCTGCGGCGGGCTGTGCCCCGGTCCCACCCCTTCGCCGATTCCTGGGGCTGTGCCCCAGCCCCCCCTTGTCGCGGCTTCGCCGCTCGTCCTCAAACGCCGGACGGGCTGACTATTCAGCCCGTCCGGCGTTTGAGGACAACCGCGCGAAGCGCGGTTTCGGGGGGTGCGGGGGCTGGCCCTCGCAAGAAACGGTGAAAGGGCGGGACCGGGGCACCAGCCCGCCGCAGGCGCCCCCACCCCATGCCCGAACCCTTGGGCATAGCCATTCCATCGAGTGACCGATCCGCCAACCGGCTGACGAACGCCCCACGCCCCACTAGGGTGCCGCGCAGGCCGACCGCCGCGACGTCCGGCAACTGGCCCACCGGCATTGCGATGTCAGAGGCCGGTGCCACAGTGGGGGGTGGTAACTGGCGGACGGAGCACTACAGGCGACTGGGGGTGATCGGTCTCGTGGCAGGTACGGAAGCCGGCGCGCACACCGCGCGTCTCAGGGCCCTGGCGGTCCTGCGCGTCCGCAGCACCGCGCTCGCCGTCGCCCTGCTGCCCGCGGCGGCCGCCGTGGTGCTGCTGGCCGGCACGCTCATGGGCCGGTTCCCGGACGGCAGCGTCGGGGACGCGGCCCGTCCCGCCGTCGTCGCCGCGGCCCTCGCCGCGCTGGCCGTCGCCGGCGTCGTCGCCGCCGTGGTGGCCCGGGCCCGGCCCGCGCTCAGCCCCACCGTGCCGATCCCCGAGGAGACCGCCCCGGACCTCTACCGCCTGGTGCGCGACCTCGCGGACCGGATGGACGTCCCGGCCCCCTCGGCCATAGCGCTCACCCCGGACTGCGACAGCTGGCTGGAGGACCGCACCCACCCGGCGCACCGCGCCGCCCTGTCCGGGTCCCCGGCCGGACGCACGGGAACGCTGCCGCGCCGCCGGACGTCCACCGCGCCGGTCCTGGTGATCGGCTCGCCGTTCCTGTGGTGGATGCGCGTCGCCGAGCTGCGCGCCCTGCTGGCCCCGGTGGTGGCGGGCACCGGCCCGTCCGCCCATCCGGACATAGCGGCCGCCCGCCGCTTCGTCCGCGGCCTCGACGCGGCCGTCGCGGTCGCCGCGGGCCGCCCGCTGCTGGCCTTCGTGGGCTGGGCGGCCCGCCTCCTGCTGCGCTCCTGCCGCGAGCACGCCGCCGAGATGGAACGCGGCGTCGCGGCGGCGGCGTCCGAGCGCGCCCAGACCGTCGACTACGGGCTGCGGGTCGTCGCCCAGGAACAGGTCGGCCTGGCCTACGCGGGCTGGGACCGGCTGCTCAACCGGGTTGCGCTGCCCGCCTGGCGGATGGGCCGCTGGCCGTCGCGGCTGGACGCGGGCGTCGTCTCGGCGCTCACCGAGCTGTCCCGCCGGGACCGGCTCGCGGAGGGCTTCGCCTCCCGGCTGGGCGAACGGCCCGCCTGCGACCTCCTGGAGGAGCCGGGCGTCATCGACGAGGCGGCTTCCCTGCTGGCCGCCCGGCTGTTCCACGGCGGGCCGCCGGAGCCGGGCCCCGACTGGTCCCCGGTGAGCTGGAGCCAGTACCCGGAGGAGGTCGTGGACCGCAAATGGCGGGTGGAGGCGGCCCGGCTGCACCGCGTCCTGGAGGACGTCCTCGACGACGTCACGGTCCCCGGCGCCGCGCCGGCCCTGCCGCCCGTCCAGGACGGCGCCGCCACCCCCGCCCCACCCGTCCCGCCGACCGTGGACCGCGTCCTCGACCGCCTCACCGGCCCGGCCGGCCCGGGCGTGGGGGAGAGGCTGGGCCACCGGCTCAGCGCCGAACTCGCCCGTGAGGCCGGCGCCGGCCCCGAGACCCCGCCGGCCACCTGCGAACCGGGCCTCGCCGGCCTCGCCCCGCTGTTCCCGCTCCAGCCCCCGCGCAGCGGCCGCGAGCTGCTCACCGACCACGTGACGGCGATGATCTGCTGCGCCGCCGTCGACACCGCGGGCGCCACCCCCGGCCTGGACTGGCTCGACGGCCCCGCCCTCCTCGTCGGCGGCACCCGCCGCGCCGACCTGGCCCGCACCGTCCTCTCCCTGATCGAGGACGGCGACGGCGAACCCCTGCGCGCCTGGCTGGGCGAGGTCGGGGTCCGCCCGGAAAAACCCGTACGGCTGGGCTGAGGACGCGGGGGGCGGCGTGAACGAGGGGGGCGCGAACGGCCTGGACGATCGCGAAGACCGCCGCCACCGGTCCGCCCGGACGGCCGACGCGGCCCGCGAACGGCCCCGGGACCGCACCCCCGGCCGAACCACCCGCGAATCCCCCGCACCCGGCCCGATCGAAGCGTCCGCCGCCGGCCCGGTCCACGACGCGATGCAGGCCCCGCCGCCGGGCGGCAGCCGGGCCGGGGCGGGCCGCGTCCCGCCGGGCGAGGCGGCAGGGACGGCCTCGCGGGCCCCCGCACCCGCCCGCGGCCGGCGCCGTCCGCGCGTTCCGGCGGCCCCGGAGGCGGCCGGGCCCGGCCCGGCCGGCGCGGGCCGCGTCGCCCGCGGCGCCTGGGAGTCCGCCGCCATGGCCCGGGCCGCGGCCGACCCCTTCCCCGAGGCCCCGCTCACCTGGCTCGACGGTTCCACGACGGCCGACCCCCGCCCCTGGTACGCCACCGCCGACGACGTCCGCCGCCCCATCCGCGGCTTCACCTCCGACACCGCCGTCGCCCCCGGCGAGTCCGTGGCCTTCCGGGTCACCGTGGAGCCCCCGCGGCCGTTCACCGTCGAGGTGTACCGCGTCGGCCACTACGCGGGCCACGGCGCCGCGCGGATGGCCGTCAGTCCGCCGCTGGACGGGCTGGCGCAGCCGGCGCCGCTGGTGGTGGGGCGGGCCGTGGCCTGCCACCACTGGTGGCGGTCCTGGCGGCTGGACGTGCCGCCGCACTGGCCGCCGGGCGCGTACGTCGCCGTCCTCGCCACGGCCGACGGGGAGCGGGCGCACGTCCCGTTCACCGTCCGCGACGGCACCTCCGCCGACCTGCTGCTCGTCCTTCCCGACCTCACCTGGCACGCGCACAACGTCTATCCCGAGGACGGCCGCACCGGTGCCGGGCTGCGGCACGCCTGGGACGAGCGGGGCCGGCTGCTCGGGGAGGCGGACGCGGCCGTCACCGTCAGCGCCGACCGCCCGTACGCGGGCACCGGTCTGCCGCCCGACGTCGGGCCCGTGTACGACGTCATCCGCTGGGCCGAGCGCTACGGCTACGACCTCGGCTACGCCCACGCCACCGACCTGCACGCCGGCCGCGTCGACCCCACCCGCTACCGCGGCCTGGTCTTCCCCGGCCCGGACCGGTACTGGACCGCTCCGTTGCGCCGCGCCGTCGAGGCCGCCCGCGACGCCGGCACCTCGCTCGTCTTCCTCGGCGCCGGCGCCCTGGCCCGGCAGGTCGTGACGGCGCCCTCGCCGGCCGGCCCCGACCGGCTGCTGACCTGCCGCAGGCAGCGCTCCGGCGGCCGGGCCGCGCCCTGGCGCGACACCGCCCCCGAGCAGCAGCTGCTCGGCATCCAGCACGCCGGCCGCGTCCCCCGCCCCGCCCCCCTCGTCGTCCGCAACACCGACCACTGGCTGTGGGAGTGCACCGGCGCCGCCGAGGGCGACGAGCTGCCCGGCCTGGTCGCGGGCGACGCCGACCGCTACCACCCGCGCACCGCCCTGCCCCCGCACTCCGAACGCATCCTGCTCGCCCACTCCCCGTACCGCGACGCCGACGGGGTCCGCCGCCACCAGGAGACCTCCCTCTACCGGACACCCGGCGGCGCCCTGGTCTTCGCCTCCGGCACCTCCGGCTGGGCCCCGGCCCTGGACCGGCCCGGCCACGCCGACCCACGTGTCCAGCGCGCCACCGCCAACCTCCTGGACCACATCTGCAAACGGGCCTGACCCCCGGTCCGGCCGGGCAGGCGTATACGGCAGAATCGAGGCGTTTGGACAAACCACCAGGAGGACGCGTGTCCGGATTCGTCGAGAAGCCCGAACCCGTAGAGGTGCCGGGCCTTGTGCATCTGCACACCGGCAAGGTGCGCGACCTCTACCGGGACGCGGAAGGCCGGCTGGTGATGGTCGCCAGCGACCGCATGTCCGCCTACGACTGGGTGCTGCCCACCGAGATCCCGGACAAGGGCCGCATCCTCACCCAGCTGTCCCTGTGGTGGTTCGAGCGCCTCACCGACCTCGTCCCGCACCACGTCCTCTCCACCGAGCTGCCGCCCGGCGCCCCCGCCGACTGGGCGGGCCGCACCCTCGTGTGCCGCTCCCTGGACATGCTCCCGGTCGAGTGCGTGGCCCGCGGCCACCTCGCCGGCTCCGGGCTGCGCGAGTACGAGGAGAACCGCACCGTCTGCGGCCTCGCCCTCCCCGAGGGCCTGACCGACGGCGCCGAACTCCCCTCGCCGATCTTCACCCCCGCCACCAAGGCGGAGGTCGGCGAGCACGACGAGAACGTCTCCTACGAGGAGGTGGCCCGGCGCGTCGGCGCCGAGACGGCCGCCGAACTCCGCCAGATCACCCTCGCCGTCTACGACCGCGCCCGGGGCATCGCCCGGGACCGCGGCATCGTCCTGGCCGACACCAAGTTCGAGTTCGGCCGGGCGGAGGACGGCGAGCTGATCCTCGCGGACGAGGTCCTGACCCCGGACTCCTCCCGCTTCTGGCCCGCCGACCAGTGGCAGCCGGGCCGTCCGCAGCCGTCGTTCGACAAGCAGTACATCCGCGACTGGCTCACCTCGCCCGCCGCCGGCTGGGACCGGCACGGCCAACTGCCGCCGCCCCCGCTGCCCGAGGACGTCGTCGAGCAGACGCGCTCCCGCTACGTGGAGGCGTACGAGCGGCTGACGCTCACCCGCTGGACGTGACGGGCTGACCGGCCGGCGGGCTGACGGACGCGAGTGGGCCTCGGCGGCCGGCACCCCGGGCCCGTCGTCGCAAAGGATGTGGCGGTCCGCCGGACGCGGGCGGGCCGTCGGACGCGGCGGGCTCATCCGGGCCCGCCCGGCCCGGTGACCGCGGCGGAGTCCCGGCAGAGTCCTAAGAGGTCTCTCAGACTCCCTCTGCCACAGTGGGGCACCATGGCCGCTCCTGTCCCTCCCGTCAGCCCCATGAGCCCCGCCGTGCTCGTCGTCGACGACGACCCCGACGTCCGCGCCGCCGTCGTCGACGGCCTCGCCGTCGAGGGCTACGACGTCCGCGACGCCGCCGACGGGCTCGCGGCCCTGTCCGCCGTGGCCGTCGCCCCGCCCGCCGCGATCGTCCTCGACCTCGCCATGCCCGTCCTCGACGGCCTCGCCGTCTGCCGCCGGCTGCGCGAACTCGGCGACCGCACGCCCATCCTCGTCCTCACCGCCCGCGACGCCGTCTCCGACCGGGTCGCGGGCCTGGACGCCGGGGCCGACGACTACCTCGTCAAACCGTTCGCCCTCGATGAGTTGCTGGCCCGGCTGCGCGCCCTGCTGCGCCGCGCGTCCCCGGGACCGTCCGGTACGGCCGACGGGCCCGGGGACGCGCCCGGCCGGCTCGGGTACGCCGACCTCACCGTGGACCCCGCCACCCGCACCGGCGAGCGCGGCGGAACACCCCTGGAGTTCACCCGCACCGAGTTCACCCTGCTGGAACTGTTCCTCCGCCACCCCGGCCAGGTACTGCCCCGCGACACCATCCAGCAGCACGTCTGGGGCGCCGACTTCGGCCCCGAGTCCAACTCCCTCTCCGTCTACATCGGTTACCTGCGCCGCAAGCTGGAGGCGGACGGCGCGCCCCGCCTGCTGCACACGGTGCACGGCATCGGCTACCGGCTGGCCGACCGGTGATCCCCAGGGCGTTCCGCCGCCGCCCGCTGCGCACCCGCCTGGCCGTCGTCACCTCCGCCGCCGTGGCGCTCGTCGCGCTGGGCGTGCTCGCCGCCGCCTACGTGGTGATCCGCTACGAGATCAGGAACCAGCTCGACCTCCAGCTCAAGCAGCAGTCCGGCACCCTCGCCCAGCAGGCGCGCGGCGGCGGCACCGGCGTGCTCTACGCCGAGTGCGCCTGGCTGGCCGCCCCCGCCTGCGCCCAGGTCGTCCCCGCCGACCCGGCCGCGCCCGGGCAGCGCGGCCTGGTGCTGCCGGTCACCGGCGCCACCCGCCGCGTCGCCGCCGGCACCCTCGGCGCCTACTACAGCGACATCGTCCGCGACGGCCGCTCGCTGCGGATGCTCACCTCCCCGCTCGGCCAGGGCCGCGCGCTGCAGGTGGCGGTCCGTTCGGACACCGTCGACAAGGGCGTGGAGCAGGCCGGACTGCTGCTCGGCGCGGTCGGCGGCGCCGGGGTGCTGCTGGCGGCCGGCCTCGGCTACGCCGCGTCCCGGACCGCCCTGCGCCCGGTCTCCCGGCTCACCGTCACCGCCGAACGCATCGCCGCCACCCGCGACCCGGCCCACCGGATCACCCTGCCGCCGGACGGCAAGCGGCCCCGGGACTCCCAGGACTCGCACGACGAGATCACCCGGCTCGCCACCAGTTTCAACACCATGCTGGCCGAACTGGAGGACGCGGTCGCGGCCCAGCGCCGGCTCGTCGCCGACGCCTCGCACGAACTGCGCACCCCGCTCACCGCCCTCCGCACCAACGCCGAACTCCTCGCCCGCGCCGAACGGCTCACCCCCGCCCAGCGCGACCGCGCGGCCGGCGCCCTCGGCCGCCAGCTCCGCGAGGTGACCGGCCTCGTCAACGACCTGATCGAGCTGGCCCGCGACGAGGAACCGCGCCAACTCGTGGAGCGGGTACGGCTCGACCTGCTCACCGAGAGCTGTGTGGCCGCCGCGCGCGGTCACTGGCCGGCCACCCCCTTCACCCTGCACATCGGGAACGCGGCGGACCTCACCGTGCCGGGCGTCCCCGCCCGGCTCGCCCGGCTGCTCGCCAACCTGCTGGACAACGCCGCCAAGTTCAGCCCGCCCGGCGCCGCCGTCGAGGTACGCCTGGACCGGCGCCCGGACGCGGTGGACCTCACCGTCCGCGACCACGGGCCGGGCATCTCCGACGAGGACCGGCCGCACGTCTTCGACCGCTTCTACCGCTCCCGGCAGGCCCGCGCCCTGCCCGGCTCGGGACTCGGCCTGGCCATGGCCCGGCAGATCGCCCGCGCGCACGGCGCGGAACTCACGGCGGAACGGCCGCCGAGCGGCCCGGGCGCCCTCTTCCGTCTCCGCTTCCCGGCCGTGGAGTGAACCACCGGCACACGACGAAGGCCCCGGTCACCAGGACCGGGGCCTTCACTCTGAGCGGACGACGAGGCTCGAACTCGCGACCTCAACCTTGGCAAGGTTGCGCTCTACCAACTGAGCTACGTCCGCATGCTCCGCGCGTTCCGTGCGGTGCGGGTACCACTATAGCCAACCCTGAGACCGTGCGATGCGCGCCGCCGCGTGCCGGTTCTCCGCACCCAGCTTCGCCGCCGCCGCGGAGAGGTAGTTCCGGACCGTCCCCGGCGTCAGCCGGGCCCGCTCCGCGATCTCCGCGATCGGGGCCCCGTCCTCCGCCAGCTCCAGCAGCTCGGCCTCCCGCGCGGTCAGCGGAGAGTCACCCGCGCTGATCGCGTCGGCCGCCAACTCCGGGTCGACATAACGGCTTCCCCCGTGCACGGTACGGATGATCTCGGCGAGCCGCCGGGCCGAGACGGTCTTCGGGACGAACCCCCGGACACCCGCCTCCAGGGCCCGCTTCAGATGCCCGGGCCGCCCGTGCCCCGTCACGATCATGGAGCGGCAGCCGGGGACTTCGGCCCGCAGGGCTGTGGCCACTGTCACACCGTCCGCCCCCGGCATCTGGAGATCCAGCACCGCCACATCGGGCCGGTGCGCCCGCGCCATGGCGATCGCCTCCGTCCCCGAGGCGGCCTCCGCGACCACCCGGAGATCGTCCTCCAGGCCCAGGAGGGCGGCGAGGGCGCCCCGGATGAGGTGCTCGTCGTCGGCGAGGAGCAGGGTGATCACGTGTTTCCTCCAGGGGTACGGGTGAGGGCGGCGGCTCCGGACCGGGCGACCGGCCCCCCGTTCACGGCCCGTTCCCCGTCCTCCGGCCTTTCCGTCTCAGGCCGCCCGACGGCCTGCCCTTCCGCCCCGGGCGGCCCGCCGGCCGGCGCGTTCGGCCCGCCGGCCACGGCCCCGGAAACGACGGCTCCTGGAACGCCGGCCATGGGAACGCCGGCCATGGGAACGCCGGCCATGGGAACGGCAGCCACGGGAACGCCCTCCGCGGGAATGTCCCCCACAGGAACGTCCGCCGCGGCAATGTCCGACACCGGAACGCCGCCCGCCGGAACCTCCACCCCCACGACATCCGTCACAGCGCCCTCCTCCACCACCGGCGGCACCTCCACCGCCGCCAGCGGCACCTCCACCGTCAGCCGGAACATCCCCCGGCCCCGGCATCCGGCCTCCAACGTGCCCCCGAGAGCCGTCACCCGCTCCCGCAGCCCCGCCAGCCCGGAACCACCCGAACCACCCGAACCACCCGAGTCACCCGAACCACCCGAGCCGCCCCGCTCGTCGGGGGCCCCGTCGTTCTCCATCACCAGCGCCACCGTCGCCCCGCCGACCCGCAGCCGTACCGTGCAGCGCCGCGCTTCCGCGTGCCGCAGCACGTTCGTCGTGCCCTCGCGCACGACCCACGCCAGGACGGACTGCACCGGGTCCGGGAGCGCGTCCCCCGAGGCGTCGTCGATGCGGCAGGCGATCCCCGCCGCGCCCAGTACGCCGCGCGCGCCGACGAGTTCCGTGTGCAGGTCGGCCTGCCGGTAGCCGCGTACGAGCTCGCGCATGTCGCGCTGCGCGTCCCGCGCGATGCGCTGCACCTCGGCCATCTGCTCCAGCGCGGCAGGCGAGCCGCGGTGGGCGAGCTCGGCCGCGAGCTCGCTCTTGAGGGCGATCACGGTGAGGTTGCGCCCGAGTACGTCGTGCATGTCCCGGCCGAAGCGCAGCCGTTCCTCCGCGACGGCCAGCCGCGCCTGGACGGTCCGGGCGTTGTCCGCCTCCCACATCACCGCCAGCATCCAGCCCGTGGTGCGCACGGTGGCCAGCGACCACAGGGCGGCGAGCCAGACCATCACCATGGTGATCGCCGCGCCGACGGGCCGGCCGCCGAACGGCAGGACGGCGACGGCCGCCGCGACGCCGCCCAGCAGGCACCACCACAGGTACGTCCGCACCCGGGGCGCCACCAGGCTGAGCGAGCCGAAGAAGACCAGCGCCCCGCCCATCAGCACCATGGGCCGCGACGTGAGGTGCTCCGGCCCGTCCGCCCGCACCAGGGCGACCAGCTGCACCACGGAGAGGAAGAGGAGCGCGCCGGAGAGGGCGATCCACCGCCAGGGCGCGGGACGGCGCATCCGGTAGTGCTCCAGTGCCCGCCGGAACAGGACCATGCCCACACCGCACTGCGCCCAGCCGAGCAGCAGCAGGACGACGTCACCGGTCCGGAAGCCGCCGGGGGCGCCGAAGAGGGCGAGGGTGGGGGTGAACGGGAAGAGGCCGGGCAGCAGATACATCGTCCAGCGCATATAGCTGTCGACCTGGGCGATCCTGCTGCGCCCCCGCCAGCCGCCGACGCGCGTCCGTACCCCCGCGACGCCCTTGGCCCCCGCGGCCCCCATGATCGACCCCCTGTCGTCGGACATGAAAAAACCCCGGCCACGGGGACCGGGGTCTTTCTCTGGAGCGGACGACGAGGCTCGAACTCGCGACCTCAACCTTGGCAAGGTTGCGCTCTACCAACTGAGCTACGTCCGCATGCTCCCGACCGGCTTCACCGGGCGGTGCGAACACCACTCTACCTGATCCACCGGGGTGGTCGGGACGAGCGATGAGAGCGGGTGACAGGGATCGCACACTGCGCCTCCCCCTTGGAAAGGGGGCGCTCTACTACTGAGCTACACCCGCGAGACCATCCTCCGGCCACGTATGTGGCCGGTGAACGGCTGGAGCGGGTGACAGGAATCGCACACTGCGCCTCCCTCTTGGAAAGAGGGCGCTCTACTACTGAGCTACACCCGCGCGTCCACCCATCAGGCCGCCGAAGCGGACCGATGAACGGCGAGAGCGGGTGACAGGGATCGCACACTGCGCCTCCCCCTTGGAAAGGGGGCGCTCTACTACTGAGCTACACCCGCGCGTCTCGTGGGGTTTCGGCCTTTCGGCCTCGCCCCTCGGCGTGCTCCAGACTCTAGCGGATCATGCGGGGGGGAATGCAAATCCGGTGCGGGGACCGGGATCTGAGGGGTGGCCGGATCCGGATGCCGGGCTCCGGCGGCCGGGCGGGGTTCACCCCTGCGGGGGGCCGCGGGGCGGGGGCGGTGCCGGCCGCGCCGCCCCCGTCCCCGGCCGTCAGTTCGCGGACTCGAACGCCTCGTAGACCTTCTTCGGGATCCGGCCCCGCGGCGGGACGTCCATGCCGTGCGAGCGGGCCCAGGCCCGGACCGCCGCCGGGTCCGGCTCGACGGAGGTGCGGCGGTACGCCTTCCCGGAACGGGAGCGCTTCCGGCCTGCGTCCAGGTAAGGCTCCAGCGCGTGCCGGAGTTTCTTCGCATTGGCGGTGCTGAGGTCGATCTCGTACGACTTGCCGTCGATGCCGAAGGTGACGGTCTCCGCGGCCTCGCCCCCGTCGATGTCATCAAAGAGCGTCACTACCACACGCTGCGCCACGGAATGGGTCCTTTCAGCCTGTACCGCCGCGCTGACCTGCGGCGATGCATGGGTTTAGGTGGTTCTCGGGCAATGCCTTTTCCGGCGTTCCACAAAGGGTATTGCCTGACGGGGCCCAGTTAATTCCGTCGGCCCGCCCGGGTGCAATGGGAACCGTGTGGTCTTCCGGGGTTTTTCCCGGATTTTTTCGACGGGAGCCGGTGCGGAGGGCGCGGTAAAGCGCTCGGAGCGCCCGTGATATCTACCCGCGTAGATTTTCGAGGGCGGTACGCTGGCTTCACCGCTTCAGCTCACGCACCACACCACCGGGAGTGCCAGTGGCACGCGTCGTAGTCGACGTCATGCTCAAGCCGGAGATCCTCGACCCGCAGGGGCAGGCGGTGCAGCGCGCGCTGCCACGCCTTGGCTTCGAGGGGATCGCCGACGTCCGTCAGGGCAAGCGCTTTGAACTCGAGGTGGAGGGCCCGGTCGACGACGCCGCCCTCGCCCGGATCCACGAGATGGCGGAAACGTTTCTCGCCAACACCGTGATCGAGGACTTCACCGTTCGAGTCGAGCAGGCCGGCTCGTGACGGCACGCGTAGGGGTCGTCACCTTCCCCGGCACCCTCGACGACCGTGACACCCAGCGCGCCATCCGCATCGCCGGCCTGGAGCCCGTACCCCTCTGGCACCGCGACAAGGACCTCCACCAGGTCGACGCGGTCGTCCTGCCCGGCGGCTTCTCCTACGGCGACTACCTGCGGGCCGGCGCCATCTCCCGCTTCTCGCCGGTGATGGAGACCGTCATCGAGCAGGCGAAGGGCGGCCTGCCCGTCCTCGGCATCTGCAACGGCTTCCAGGTCCTCACCGAGACCCACCTGCTGCCCGGCGCGATGCTCCGCAACAACCACCTGCACTTCATCTGCCGCGACCAGAAGCTCCGCGTCGAGAACGCGGACACCGCCTGGACGGCCGACTACGAGGCGGGCCAGGAGATCTCCGTCCCGCTGAAGAACATCGACGGCCGCTACGTGGCCGACGAGCGGACCCTGGACGAGCTGGAGGCCGAGGGCCGGGTGGTCTTCCGCTACCTGGACGGCAACCCCAACGGCTCGCTCCGCGACATCGCCGGCATCACCAACGCCGCCGGCAACGTCGTCGGCCTGATGCCGCACCCCGAGCACGCGGTCGAGCCGCTGATCGGCACCGGCCGCACCGACGGTCTCGGATTCTTCACCTCGCTCCTCAAGAAGCTGGTCAACGCATGAGCCTGGACACGGTCAAGCACGCGGCCGAGACCCCGGACACCGCCCAGCCCTGGGCCGAACTCGGTCTCAAGCAGGACGAGTACGAGCGCATCCGCGCCATCCTCGGCCGCCGCCCCACCGGCGCCGAGCTCGCCATGTACTCCGTGATGTGGTCCGAGCACTGCTCGTACAAGAGCAGCAAGGTGCACCTCCGCCAGTTCGGCGAGAAGGCCCCCGAAAACGACGCGCTTCTCGTCGGCATCGGCGAGAACGCCGGCGTCGTCGACGTCGGCCAGGGCTACGCGGTCACCTTCAAGGTGGAGTCGCACAACCACCCGTCGTACATCGAGCCCTACCAGGGCGCGGCCACCGGCATCGGCGGCATCGTCCGCGACATCCTCGCCATGGGCGCCCGCCCGGTCGCCGTGATGGACCCGCTGCGCTTCGGCGCCGCCGACCACCCGGACACCAAGCGCGTCCTGCCGGGCGTCGTCGCGGGCATCGGCGGCTACGGCAACTGCCTGGGCCTGCCCAACATCGGCGGCGAGGTCGTCTTCGACCCCTGCTACCAGGGCAACCCGCTGGTCAACGCGCTCTGCGTGGGCGTGATGAAGCACGAGGACATCCACCTCGCCAAGGCGTCCGGCACCGGCAACAAGGTCGTCCTCTACGGCGCCCGCACCGGCGGCGACGGCATCGGCGGCGTCTCCGTCCTCGCGTCGGAGACCTTCGACTCGACCGGCCCGGCCAAGCGCCCGGCCGTCCAGGTCGGCGACCCCTTCCAGGAGAAGCTCCTCATCGAGTGCACGCTGGAGCTCTTCCGCGAGGACCTCGTCGAGGGCATCCAGGACCTCGGCGGCGCCGGCCTCTCCTGTGCCACCAGCGAGCTGGCCTCGGCCGGTTCCGGCGGCATGCGCGTCGAGCTGGACACCGTCCCGCTGCGCGACGCCACGCTCTCGCCCGAGGAAATCCTCATGAGCGAGTCGCAGGAGCGCATGTGCGCGATCGTCGAACCCGGCAAGATCGACCGCTTCCTGGAGATCTGCGAGAAGTGGGACGTCATCGCCACCGTCATCGGTGAGGTCACCGACGGCGAGCGGCTGGAGATCTTCTGGCACGGCGAGCAGATCGTCGACGTCCCGCCGCGCACCGTCGCCCACGAGGGCCCGGTCTACGAGCGCCCGTACGCCCGCCCCGAGTGGCAGGACGCCCTCCAGGCCGACGACGCGGCCAAGCTGCCCCGGCCGGAGACGGCCGAGGAGCTGCGCGCCCAGGTCCTGAAGGTCGTCGCGTCCCCGAACCAGGCGTCCAAGTCCTGGATCACCGGCCAGTACGACCGCTTCGTCCAGGGCAACACGGTCCTCGCCCAGCCCGAGGACTCCGGCATGGTCCGGATCGACGAGGAGACCGGCCTCGGCGTCGCCGTCGCCACGGACGGCAACGGCCGCTACGCCAAGCTCGACCCGTACGCGGGCGCGCAGTTGGCGCTGGCGGAGTCGTACCGCAACGTGGCCGCCACCGGCGCCCGCCCGCTGGCCATCTCCAACTGCCTCAACTTCGGCTCCCCCGAGGACCCGGGCGTCATGTGGCAGTTCGCCGAGGCCACCCGCGGCCTCGCGGACGGCTGCCTGGAACTCGGCACGCCGGTCACCGGCGGCAACGTCTCCCTGTACAACCAGACCGGCGAGACCGCCATCCACCCGACGCCGGTCGTCGCCGTCCTGGGCGTCATCGACGACGTCGCCCGCCGCACGCCGATGGCCTTCGCCGAGGAGGGCCAGCTCCTCTACCTCCTGGGCGACACCAAGGACGAACTGGGCGGCTCCGCCTGGTCCCAGGTGATCCACGACCACCTCGGCGGCCTGCCGCCGGCCGTGGACCTGGCCCGCGAGAAGCTCCTCGCCGAAATCCTGATCTCGGCCTCCCGCGACGGGATGGTGGACGCGGCGCACGACCTGTCCGACGGCGGTCTCGTCCAGGCGGTCGTGGAGTCCTGCCTGCGGGGAGGGAAGGGCGCGCGCCTGGTCGTCCCGGACGGCCTCGACGCGTTCACGTTCCTGCTCTCGGAGTCGGCGGGACGGGCGGTGGTGTCGGTGCCGCGGAGCGAGGAGCTTCGCTTCACGGACATGTGCGGGGCGCGGGGCTTGCCGGCGACGCGGATCGGTGTCGTCGACGGTGATTCCCTGGACGTGCAGGGGCACTTCGAGCTGCCGCTGGCGGAGCTGCGCGAGGCGCACGAGGCGACGCTGCCGGGGCTGTTCGGGTAGGAACCGTGCTCTGCGGCGACCTCAAACGCCGGGCGGGCTGACTGTTCAGCCCGTCCGGCGTTTGAGGACGAGCGGCGGAGCCGCGATCAGGGGGTCTGGGGCGCAGCCCCAGGAATCGGCGAAGGGGCGGGACCGGGGCTCCCCTCCGCGGCCACCGCACCCCGCGGCAGCCGCAACGCCAAGACCAGAGCGAGCACCATCGCCCCCGCCGCACACAGGAACACCACGTCCACCGCGGACGTGAACGCCTCGACCGCGTCGACGCGTTCGGTCCCGCGAAGGGCCGCGATCCCACTCGCCGACCCACCCGGCCCCTCCGCCGCGTACACCCGAGCGAGCACCGTCCCGAACACAGCGGTCCCCAGCGCACTCCCGAGCGTCTGGAAGAAGCGAATGCTGGTCGTGGCGACACCAAGCCGCCGCACGGGCACGGCCTGCTGCACCATGACGATCAGCTGGCCCAGCAACTGCCCAAAGCCGACCCCCAAGAGCAGCATCTCGCCCCGCACGCCCCACAGATCCGTCTCCGTACCGGACAGCGCCAGCAGCCCCATGGCGACGCCGGCGCACACCGACCCGGAGAGCACGGTCGTACGGGGCGCGAGGCCCAGCCGGGCGGTCACCAGCCCCGCGACGGTCAGCCCAAGGGCCAAAGGCAGCATGAAGAGGCTGGCCGCAGTGGGCTCCACCCCCCGCGCGATCTGCAAATACAGCATCACGTAAATGATCGACCCCATCATCGCCACCCCGGAGAGCGCCTGCACGGCAAAGGCGAGCCGCACCGTCCGCACCCGGAACAGCCCGAGCGGCAGCACCGGTTCGGCCGCCGTCGCCTGCCGCCACAGGAACAGCGCCAGCAGCACCACCGCCCCGCCGATCAGCCCCAGCACGATGGGTGACCCCCAGGCGTACTTCCGCCCGCCCCACTCGGTGACCAGCAGCAGCGCGGTGGAGAAGGCGGCGGCCAGCGCGGCGCCGAGGTAGTCGACGCGGTGTCGGGTGCCGGGCGTGGGCAGGTCCAGGACGACCGCCGACACGGCGAGTACGGCGATGCCGACGGGCAGGTTGACGTAGAAGATCCAGCGCCAGTCCGCGTGGTCGGCGAGGTACGCGCCGAGCAGCGGGCCGAGCGCCATGCCGGCCCCGGCGACGAGGCCGCCGACGGCGGAGCCCCTGCCGGCGCCCCGCGCGGGGTCCTTCAGCTGGGCGATGACGATCATGGTGACGCTCATCAGCCCGCCGCCGCCGATGCCCTGGAGGGCGCGGAAGGCGATGAGCCACTCCATCGAGCCGGCCGCGCCGCACAGCGCCGAGCCGACGAGGAAGACCGCGACCGCGCCCAGGAAGACCCGCTTGGCCCCGAGGGTGTCGCAGAGCTTGCCGTAGAGCGGCAGGGCGGCGGTCGCGGCGAGGGAGAACGCGGTGACGAGCCAGGGGATGCGGTCGATGCCGTGGACGGGGTCGAGGTCCCGGGCGATGGGGACGGTGACGGCCGAGACGATGTTCTGGTCGAGCACGGCCAGCAGCATCGTCACGAGACAGACGCCGAAGCCGACGCGCCGCCGGGCGGCGGTCATGGGTGCGGTCATGCGGGACAGCCTGAACCACGAACATGTACCGAGTCAATTCTTTTTCTCGACCCAAAATTCATCCTGGTACAGTTCTGCCATGACGCAAGAGCAGCCGGGCCTGCGGGAACGCAAGAAGCTCCAGACCCGGGCCAAGCTGATGAGGGTCGCCGTCGAACTCTTCGAGGAGCGCGGCTACGACAAGGTCTCCGTCGCCGAGATCGCCGCCGCCGCGGAGGTCTCGAAGATGACGGTCTTCAACTACTGCGGCAGCAAAGAGGACATCCTCGTCGGCGCCCTGGAGGACCACGTCGACGACGTCGCCCGCGCGGTCCGCGAGCGGGCCCCCGGCGAGTCCGTGGTCCGCGCGGTGCGACGGCAGTTCCTCGCCGCCGTCGAAGCGTTCGAACCGTCGGTCGGGATGAGCGACGAACCGTTCGTCCTGCGGATGCGCCGGCTGATCATCGAGACCCCCGTCCTGCTCGCCCGCGCGCGGGAGATCGCCCACCGCAGCGAACGGCTGCTCGCCGAGGAACTGGCGGTGAGCGCCGCCCCGGGCGACCACCAGACGGCCCACATCGTCGCCGGACAGCTCATCGGCCTCCGCTACTCTCTCGTGGCCCTCAACCACCGCCGCCTGCTGGGCGGGGAGCCCGCCGCCTCTTTCGTGGACGACGCCAAGGCGCTGGCGGAACGGGCCTTCGACTCACTGGAGTTCGGCCTCGGCGACTACGGAGCGGTACGGCCGGACGCGGTCAGGTGAAGCATGGCCGGACGACCGGACGCGGCCGGCTGAAGCACGGCCACTACGACCGGACAGGGCCGGCTGAAGCACGCCCGATGCGACCGGACGGAACGCCGCCGCGGCCCCGCTGGTTACGCTCGCCCCATGACCGCCGCGCAGCGCAAGCCGAAGCCCCGCACCTACGACCCGGCCAAGGTCCGGGCCGCCCTGGACGGGCAGTTGACCACCCTGCGACGGGCGGTGAACGCCCTCTGCGAGGGCCCCGACGCCGCCGCGACGCTGGCGGCGCCCACCCGGCTGGGCGACTGGACCGTCCGCGACCTGATCGCGCACCTCGCCATCGCCCTGGAGTCCCTGCCCGTCCGCCTCGCCCAGCCCGCGCCCGGCCCCGCCGAACCCCGCGTGGACGTGCGGGGTTACCTGGCCGCCATGCGGTCCGGGGCCGAGCCCGTCGCCGCCGCCGCGCCGGCCGCCGCCCGTGCCCTGGGCGACGAACCGGCCGCCGCGGCGGCCCGGTTGGACGAGGCGGCGGACCGGCTCGCCTCCGCCGTCGCGGACGCCGATCCGGCCGCGCCGCTCGCCACCGTGCTCGGCCCCATGACCGTCGCGGACTACACGCTCACCCGCCTCCTGGAGGCCGTCGTCCACGCCGACGACCTCGCCGCGGCCACCGGAGTGCCCTTCGCCCACGACCGGCAGGCCCTGGCCACCGTCACCCGGATGCTGGCCGACGCGCTGGCCGCCGCCGCGCCCGGCGGCTCGGTGGAGGTACGGATCCCGCCCTTCGCCGTCGTCCAGTGCGTCGAGGGCCCCCGGCACACCCGCGGCACCCCGCCCAACGTCGTCGAGACCGATCCCCTGACCTGGATCCGGCTGGCCTCCGGCCGCGCCGACTGGGCCGCCGCGGTCGAGGACGCGCTGGTCACGGCGAGCGGCGAACGGGCCGATCTGTCCGGACAACTCCCTTTGTTCGGCTGAGCGCACGTACGCGCGGATCGCCTGCTCCGTGACGGGGCGTCGCTGTCCGTGGTGTGAGCCATCCCCGGTCGTCCCCGGTTCGGATGAACCTCGTCCCTGCCATAGACTCGAGGTGTGCCTCGTGGTGACGGACGACTCAACCACGACCTGCTCCCCGGCGAGAAGGGCCCCCAGGACGCTTGCGGCGTCTTCGGTGTCTGGGCTCCGGGTGAAGAGGTCGCCAAACTCACCTATTTCGGGCTGTATGCGCTGCAGCACCGTGGACAGGAGTCCGCGGGCATCGCGGTGAGCAACGGCTCCCAGATCCTGGTCTTCAAGGACATGGGCCTGGTCTCCCAGGTCTTCGACGAGACCTCCCTCGGCTCACTGAGCGGCCATATCGCCGTGGGCCACGCCCGGTACTCCACCACCGGGGCCTCGGTGTGGGAGAACGCCCAGCCGACCTTCCGCGCGACCGCCCACGGCTCCATCGCCCTCGGTCACAACGGCAACCTGGTCAACACGGCCGAGCTGGCCGAGATGGTCGCCGCGCTGCCGCGCGACGGCGGCCGGGCCACCCAGGTCGCCGCGACCAACGACACGGACCTGGTCACCGCGCTGCTCGCCGGCCAGACCGACGACGACGGCAAGCCGCTGACCGTCGAGGAGTCGGCCGCCAAGGTCCTCCCCGCCGTCCAGGGCGCCTTCTCGCTCGTCTTCATGGACGAGCACACCCTCTACGCCGCCCGCGACCCGCAGGGCATCCGCCCGCTGGTCCTCGGCCGGCTGGAGCGCGGCTGGGTGGTCGCGTCCGAGACCGCCGCCCTGGACATCGTCGGCGCGGCGTTCGTCCGCGAGGTCGAGCCCGGCGAGCTCGTCGCCATCGACGAGAACGGCGTGCGGACCAGCCGGTTCGCCGAGGCCCGCCCCAAGGGCTGCGTCTTCGAGTACGTCTACCTCGCGCGCCCCGACACCGACATCGCGGGCCGCAACGTCTACCTCTCCCGGGTGGAGATGGGCCGCCGGCTCGCCGCCGAGGCCCCGGCCGAGGCCGACCTGGTGATAGCGACCCCGGAGTCCGGCACCCCGGCCGCCGTCGGCTACGCCGAGGCCAGCGGGATCCCCTACAGCGCGGGCCTGGTCAAGAACAGCTACGTCGGCCGGACCTTCATCCAGCCCAGCCAGACCATCCGCCAGCTCGGCATCCGGCTGAAGCTCAACCCGCTGAAGGAGGTCATCCGCGGCAAGCGCCTGGTCGTCGTGGACGACTCCATCGTCCGCGGGAACACCCAGCGCGCCCTCGTCCGGATGCTCCGCGAGGCCGGCGCCGCCGAGGTCCACATCCGGATCTCCTCCCCGCCGATCAAGTGGCCCTGCTTCTTCGGCATCGACTTCGCCACCCGCGCGGAGCTGATCGCCAACGGGATGACGGTCGACGAGATCGGCAAGTCCCTCGGCGCCGACTCCCTGGCGTACATCTCCATCGACGGCATGATCGAGGCGACGGCCATCCCCAAGTCGAACCTCTGCCGCGCCTGTTTCGACGGCGAGTACCCGATGGACCTGCCCGACCCCGAGCTGCTCGGCAAGCACCTGCTGGAGACCGAGCTCGCAGGCGGCCACGACGCCGCGGACGCCCTGCGCCGCCCGTAAGAACGACACGAAAGATCTCGAGAGCATGCCCTCTGCAGAGACCACTGGTGCCAGCTACGCAAGCGCGGGCGTCGACATCGAGGCGGGCGACCGCGCCGTCGAACTCATGAAGGAATGGGTGAAGAAGGCCACCCGCCCCGAGGTCGTCGGCGGCCTCGGCGGCTTCGCCGGCCTCTTCGACGCCAGTGCCCTCAAGCGCTACGAGCGCCCCCTGCTCGCCTCCGCCACCGACGGCGTCGGCACCAAGGTGGACATCGCCCGCCGCATGGGCGTCTACGACACCATCGGCCACGACCTGGTCGGCATGGTCGTCGACGACCTCGTGGTCTGCGGCGCCGAGCCGCTGTTCATGACCGACTACATCTGCGTCGGCAAGGTGTACCCCGAGCGGGTCGCCGCGATCGTCAAGGGCATCGCCGAGGGCTGCACCCTCGCCGGCTGCGCCCTGGTCGGCGGCGAGACCGCCGAGCACCCCGGGCTGCTCGGCGCGGACGAGTTCGACGTGGCCGGCGCCGGCACCGGAGTCGTCGAGGCCGACCGGCTGCTCGGCGCGGAGCGCGTCCGTCCGGGTGACGTCGTCATCGCGATGGCCTCCTCCGGACTTCACTCGAACGGGTACTCGCTGGTACGCCATGTGCTCCTGGACCGGGCCGGCTGGTCGCTGGACCGCGAGGTTCCGGAGCTCGGCCGCACCCTCGGCGAGGAGCTGCTGGAGCCGACCCGGATCTACTCGCTGGACTGCCTGGCGCTCACCCGGACGACCGAGGTGCACGCGTTCTCGCACATCACCGGCGGCGGACTGGCCAACAACCTCGCCCGAGTGATCCCGGACCACCTGCACGCGGAGATCGACCGCGCGACCTGGACGCCGGACCCGGTGTTCACCCTGGTCGGCGAGGTCGGCGGGGTGGAGCGCCCGGAACTGGAGAAGACCCTCAACATGGGCGTCGGCATGATGGCCGTCGTGCCGGCGGAGTCGGCCGACGCCGCCCTGACCACGCTGGCCGACCGGGGCGTCGAGTCCTGGGTCGCCGGCGAGATCACCGAGCGCGGCGACCGTGCCGAGGCCGCGGTGCTCAGCGGGGACTACGGCGACGGCACCCAAGGTGACCGCGCGGCCTGACCGGGCCCGGGCAGCACAGAACCCGGTCCGGGGCGGGGCCCCGGACCGGGTCGGAGAAAGCTATCGCGTCAAGCGCGGCGACGGTAAGCGGACTGACCGGACGAGTGGTGCTCGTCCTCGTCGTCCTCGTCGTTGTAACGCGCCGCGTACTGCGCGTACGGGTCGTCGTCCAGCTCATCGTCGAGCGGCTCACCGTTCGGCGGCTGCTTTACCGGCGATGCGCCCAGCTCGTTGGCCAGGCGTGAGAGGTCGGTCCCACCGCTGTTGTACTTCAGCTGGCGGGCGACCTTTGTCTGCTTGGCCTTGGCCCGGCCGCGCCCCATGGCTCGACCCCCTCAATTACGGGGCTCGACGGCCCCAGAGTCTTGACACGCGTTCACTGTCATGAGTCAGAGCGGATTCCCGCAGAGGAATCCGGCCTGTAGGACTTCAACGGTACCTGCTTCCGCGGCCATACGGTACGTCGCCCGCATGACGTGCCACGGAGCACAACCTTAAGGGCGCCCCGTCCCCGCTGGTCAGCTGCGATTTTAACCCGTCCCGCCCGGCGACCCGCCGAGGGGTGGTGAGCGATGTCTCGCTTGCCACACCCCGACGGCCGCTCTGTCGGGACCACTGTGCGGGCTCCGACCACCCGAGCGGACGGGCCGGGGCCGGCTATGCAGCTGCCGGCACCACCGTCCCGGCCGTCACTGCCGTACCTGGCGCGGCACCCCGGCCGTCCGGCTTCCGCGCGCCTCCGCCATCCGCTGCTCGGCGAGCCGGTCGGCCGCCGCGGCGGGCGGGATGCCGTCCGCCGCCGCCCGTTCGAATATGGCCAGCGTGGTGTCGTGGATCCGGGCCGCCTTGGCCTTCGCCCGGTCGAAGTCGAAGCCCTTGAGCTCCTCCGCGACCTGGATGACGCCACCGGCGTTCACCACGTAGTCCGGGGCGTAGAGGATGCCGCGGTCGGCGAGGTCCTTCTCCACCCCCGGGTGGGCCAACTGGTTGTTGGCCGCACCGCAGACGACGGTCGCCGTGAGGGCCGCCACCGTCTCGTCGTCCAGGGCACCGCCGAGGGCGCAGGGAGCGTAGACGTCGAGGGGGGAGCGAACCAGGACGTCGACATCCGACACCGAAGTGACCTGCGGGAACTCCTCGATGACCGCCTCGACGGCGGCCTGCTTGACGTCGGTGACGACGACCTCCGCGCCGTCCTCGACCAGGTGCCGCACCAGGTAGCGCCCGACCTTGCCGACCCCGGCGACGCCGACCCGCCGGCCGCGCAGCGTGGGCTCGCCCCACTGGACGCGCGCCGCGGCCCGCATGCCCTGGAAGACGCCGAACGCGGTGAGCACGGACGAGTCGCCGGCGCCGCCGTTCTCGGGGAGCGGCCGGTGGTCCAGCGGCACTCGCGGGCGACGACGTCCATGTCCCGCACGTACGTGCCAACGTCGCACGCGGTGACATAGCGGCCGCCGAGGGAGGCCACGAACCGGCCGTAGGCGAGCAGCAGTTGTTCGGTCTTGATCGCGTCCGGGTCGCCGATGATCACGGCCTTCCCGCCGCCGTGCTCCAGACCCGCCAGCGCGTTCTTGTACGACATGCCGCGCGAGAGGTTGAGGGCGTCGCGGACGGCCGCCTCCTCGGAGGCGTAGGCGTGGAAGCGGGTGCCGCCGAGCGCCGGGCCCAGGGCGGTGGAGTGGAGGGCGATCACGGCCTTGAGGCCGGTCTCGCGGTCCTGGCAGAGCACGACCTGCTCGTGCCCGCCGAGTTCGGAGCCGAACAGGGTGTGCAGCACGCTCTCGGACTCGGCTGAGGGGGTGGGACGTACGTCAGTCACGGTGGTGACTCCATATGTCTCGCGCTTCGCCCTCCCGGGGGTGGAGGAGGGCCGGTTGGCACGAGGGTAGGGCCTGACGGCCCCGCGCAAGGGGCCGGTGCCGAGGATCACTCTCCCGGGCCCCCGTCCCGTGGGACGATTCGCTCCGTACGGGGAGATCCGCCCGGACCCCCGAGGTGTCCTGCTGCTTGAGGGAGCGAGCGTGGGTCTGGCGTCGTCGGTGACCGTCCCGTACGCGGCCTATCTGCGGGTCTACGAGCCGCTGAGCGCCTTCCCGCGGGCCGAGCGCCGGTACTGGGAGGAGTACGCCCGGCGCGCGGCGCTCCCCACCGCGCAGGACGAACTCCGGCGCTCGCTCGCCGACTTGCTGCCCACCCCGCCCGTGGCCGTGCCGGTGCACGAGAGCGGCGACGCCTTCGTGGCCGTGCGGGACGGCGTCGTCTGCGTCTGCCCCTGGCGCACCCGGCTGCGCGGCTGGCTGGCCCTGGAGGAGCTCGCCGAGCGCTTTCCCACGCCGGTGCTCGACGCCGTCCTGCCGCCGGTGGTGCGGCGTCAGGCCGAGGCGGACTACGCCCGGTGGCTGGAGCGCAACCCCGACGCCCGGCCGTGGATCAGGACGGCCACCTGGCAGGTGCCGCTGCGCTGGTTCGTACTCTTCTCCGACGAGGAGCGCGAGTACGGCAAGGCGTCCGAGACGGCCGGCGGCCCCGGCGGCCCGGTGCGGGAGGGGCTGGTGCTCCGCTACCGGACGGCGATGGTGGAGGCCCGGCGGCGGGTGGCCCGCGGACTGCGCACGCTGCGGGACGCGATCGAGGAGGGGCCCTTGATCGACGGCCTGGTGGACGTGGGCAGATGGCTGGAAGAGTTCCATCCGCGGTCCCTGGTGGAGCTGGACTACGGCGGGCTGGTGCATATGGTGCCGGAGGCACGGCTCGCCGACGACCGCTCCGCGGCGGACACGGCGGAGGGGCTGGCCGCGCTGCGGGCCGGGGACGGCGTCCGGGCGGGCGAGGCGTACGAGCGGCTGACGGAGCGTTGGCGCGCGGTGCGGGACCGGCAGTTCGCGAACTGACGGGCGGCGGCGGGGGTTTGATGATTCCAGGACCTAGGTCCTGATCCGGCCAATTGCCGCAACCGTGATCTAACGCACTTACGTCAGGTCTTGCGCCCATCACCCACCCTCGTGGCAAAATAGGACAAGGAGTCCGGGAAGGACTCCTTCCGTCCGAGTAAGGGTGGATGGATCGGTATTGCACTCCTTGGCGGGTCTGGTGACCCCTGATCCCGCTGTGACTGATCGTCACGGTGGCGTGACTGTCCGCTATGGCATGGTCCATCGGCTTCCGTCGAGGTTGAACACCTGAGAGGGCAATTCCATCGGTTTGGCCGACGTGGCTGGACAGATGGTGTAGTTGTAGTGCCGAGGACAAGCCGTTCGTCCTATAACCGACTCGGCCCGCGTCCGCCATTTCGGGCAACGCGGGTCAAGGTGCAGAATTTAGAGGAAAGAACCGATCCTGAACTCGGTTCTCCCGAGGAGGCCGCTCATGACCGCTCGCACCCCTGATGCCGAGCCGCTGTTGACCCCGGCTGAGGTTGCCACGATGTTCCGCGTGGACCCGAAGACGGTCACGCGGTGGGCGAAGGCAGGCAAGCTCACGTCGATCCGTACGCTCGGAGGCCACCGCCGTTACCGCGAGGCGGAGGTCCGGGCGCTGCTGGCAGGCATCCCGCAGCAGCGCAGCGAGTCCTGAACCACCGCATGACCGGGCGTTTTCCGGGGCCCCAACCCGTTGACCGCCCACCCTCAGCTCCACACGTTCCACCAGGTACCACACGACTGCGGAGACCTGCCCCCAACAGGGATCCGCGCCCGGAACGGGTGACGTCGTCGATCGCGCTGGGCTCCGCCGGGTCCAGCGCGGTCTTTTTTGTGCCCGCTTCCGGAACCGTGCCGTATCGCGGAACCCCCGGGCGTACCGCCGGCTCCCATTCCGGAATGGTTGAGCGGCCGGTGCAATTGCACATATTAAATTGACCGGTGATGACCGGGGCGTGAGTTCCGTCATCTCCGTAACTCTTTCGGTGACTCCCGTCACAGCATCCCGAGGTTGCCGCCCGTCACCGGGCCGGTATAGAGAAGCCGACCGTCCCGTCTGTTCCCGGGAAAGGCCGGCCGCGGTGCGCCTCCGCCGGTCCTACGTCCGTACCGTACGGCCGGTCGTCCGCCGTTTCGGGGACCCACGCCGTCCGTCATGCCGCCGGGCCCTCCCCGGAGTCCCCCGGGCCGTCCTGGGTGCCCGCGGGGCCGCCGGGGGCTGTTTCCAGGGCCAGCCGCAGGAGCCGGTGGCAGACTGCGCAGTGACGGGTCAGGTGGCGGTAGCGGACGGACGCCGAGAGGTGGGCTCGCAGCAGCGCCCCGGTCTCGTGCCGGGTCCTCGCGGTCGGGCTGGTCGTGGTCATGGGGCGCGCACCTCCCACTGACTGGGTACCCCTGGCACGTGTCGCCGTCAAGGAGCCGTGTGCGAGGGGCGGGTGGCCCCGGCCATCCGCCGGCCAGGCGGGGGAGGGTCGGGTTTCGGCCATGCGGCACGCCGTCGGTGGCAAGCGAAGAGGCCCGCTCTCCTCGCGGAGAACGGGCCTCTTCCGATGCGGTCCTGACGGGATTTGAACCCGCGGCCTCCACCTTGACAGGGTGGCGAGCACTCCAAACTGCTCCACAGGACCTTGCTGCTTTCCCGCCTTCGCGGTGCTGCGTGGCAAGACTCTACAGCAGGTCAGGGGGTGCGGTCGAACTCGCCTTCCCGAGGCCGTCCCGAGGCCGTCCCGACGCTCTCCCGAGGTCAGGGCGCGAGGGCGTCGATGGCCTTCACGATGCGCTTGTCCGAGACCGGGAACGCCGTGCCGAGCGCGTGCGCGAAGTAGCTCACCCGCAGCTCCTCGATCATCCAGCGGATGTCCAGGGCCTCCTGGGGCACCGGGCGCCCCTTCGGGAACTGCTCCAGCAGCCACGCGTGCTCGTCCTGCATCTCCTTGACCTTGGCCAGCCGCGCCCGGTCCCGTTCCGCGTTGGTGGGCAGCTGGGTCAGCCGCCGGTCCACGGCTACCAGGTAGCGCAGCAGGTCGGGCAGCCGGCGGACGCCGTGGGCGGTCACGAAGCCGGGCTTCACCAGCTCCGCGAGCTGCTGCTTGACGTCCGTGAGGGAGGTGAGCAGCACGGGGCTGGTGGTGGCCTTCAGCCGGCGCTCGCACGCCTGCCAGGCGGCCAGCACCTCCTGCACCTTGCGGATGGTGTCCAGCGTCACGTCGACGATGTCCGCCCGGACCGCGTCGAAGAGCTTCCGGAAGCCCTCCTCGTCCCAGGCGGGCCCGCCGTGGCCGGCGATCAGCTTGTCCGCCGCGCCCGCCACGCAGTCCTCGAAGAGGGCCTGGATCGAACCGTGCGGGTTCCGCGACAGGGCGAGCTTCTGCTGGTTGCTCAGCTTGTCCTGGGCGAACTTGGCGGGGTTGGAGGGGAGATTGAGCAGGATGAGGCGGCGGGTGCCGCGCCACATGGCTTGCCGCTGCTCCTCCTCGGTGTCGAAGAGGCGGACGGCGACCGAGGCGCCCTCGTCGACCAGGGCCGGGTACGCCTTGACGGGCTGGCCCGCGCGCCGGGTCTCGAAGGTGCGCGGCAGGGCCCCGATCGTCCACTGGGTGAGCCCGGACCGCTGCTCGGGTCCGGCGGCGCTCCCGGTGGCCGTCGTGGCCTTCTCGAAGGCCCTGGTGATGGCCGCCTGCGTCTTAGGCTTCAGCCGGGTGCGCAGCGCCTCCAGGTCCTTGTCCTCGGTGATCTTGCGCTTGCGCTCGTCGATG
Organism: Streptomyces sp. CA-181903; assembly: GCF_050937075.1. Taxonomy (NCBI): domain Bacteria; kingdom Bacillati; phylum Actinomycetota; class Actinomycetes; order Kitasatosporales; family Streptomycetaceae; genus Streptomyces; species Streptomyces sp. CA-181903. The sequence continues at coordinate 3,622,635 of NZ_JBNJLY010000001.1, read as the reverse complement.
ATCCGGAAGGTGATCTTCAGGTGGTCGGGGACGCGGCCCGGGTCGAAGTCGTCCGGCTCGATCCGGACGGCGGTCATCCGGTGCAGTTCGCGGGCGAGCGCGGTCGTCAGCGGCTCCTGCACGGGGACGGTGGAGTCCAGGAAGCGCCTCGCGTAGTCGGGCGCCGGCACGCAGTTGCGGCGCAGCGGCTTCGGCAGCGAGCGGATCAGCTCCGTCACCAGATCCTGGCGCAGGCCCGGGATCTGCCAGTCGAAGCCCTCCGGGGAGACCTGGTTGAGCACCTGGAGCGGGATGTGGACCGTCACGCCGTCCGCGTCCGCCCCCGGCTCGAACTGGTACGTCACCCGGAACTTCAGCCGGCCCTGCCGCCAGGAGTCCGGATAGTCGTCCTTGGTGACCGCCTCGGCGTTCTCGTTGATCAGCATGGAGTGCTCGAAGTCGAGCAGCCCCGGCTCCTCGCGGCGCTTGTGCTTCCACCACGAGTCGAAGTGCGCCCCGGACACGACGTGTTCGGGCAGCCGCCGGTCGTAGAAGTCGAACAGCGTCTCGTCGTCCACCAGGATGTCCCGGCGGCGCGCCCGGTGCTCCAGCTCCTCGACCTCGCCGAGGAGCTTGCGGTTGTCGTGGAAGAACTGGTGGTGCGTCTTCCAGTCGCCCTCGACCAGCGCGTTGCGGATGAACAGCTCGCGGCTGGTCTCCGGGTCGATCCGGCCGTAGTTGACCTTGCGCTGCGCGACGATCGGCACGCCGTAGAGCGTCACCCGCTCGTACGCCATGACGGCCGCCTGCTTCTGCTCCCAGTGCGGCTCGCTGTAGGTGCGCTTCACCAGGTGCTGGGCGAGCGGCTCGATCCACTCCGGCTCGATCCGGGCGTTCACCCGGGCCCACAGCCGGGACGTCTCCACCAGCTCCGCCGACATGATCCAGCGCGGCGGCTTCTTGAAGAGGGCCGAGCCGGGGAAGACCGCGAACTTGGCGCTGCGGGCGCCCAGGTACTCGTTCTTCTCGGTGTCCTTCAGGCCGAGGTGCGACAGCAGGCCCGCGAGCAGCGACTGGTGGACGCGCTCCGGGGCCGCGTCCTCGTCGTTCAGGTGCACGCCCATCGACTTCGCGACCGTGCGCAGCTGCGTGTAGATGTCCTGCCACTCGCGTATCCGCAGGTAGTTCAGGAACTCCGACTTGCACATGCGCCGGAACGCCGAGGACGACAGCGCCTTCTGCTGCTCGCGCACATAGCGCCAGAGGTTGAGGAAGGCGAGGAAGTCGCTCGTCTCGTCCTTGAACCGGGCGTGCTGCTGGTCCGCCTGCTGCTGCTTCTCCGACGGCCGTTCGCGCGGGTCCTGGATGGACAGCGCGGCGGCGATCACCATCACCTCGCGCACACAGCCGTTCCGGTCCGCCTCCAGCACCATCCGGGCGAGGCGCGGGTCGACGGGGAGCTGTGACAGCTTGCGGCCGAGGGGCGTGAGCCGCTTCTTCGCATCCTTCTGCTGCGGGTCGAGCGCGCCCAGCTCCTGGAGCAGGTCGACGCCGTCCTTGATGTTGCGCCGGTCCGGCGGGTCGATGAACGGGAACTTCTCGATGTCCCCGAGCCCGGCGGCGGTCATCTGGAGGATCACGGAGGCGAGGTTCGTCCGCAGGATCTCCGCGTCCGTGAACTCCGGCCGGGAGAGGAAGTCGTCCTCCGAGTACAGCCGGATGCAGACGCCGTCGCTCGTCCGGCCGCAGCGGCCCTTGCGCTGGTTGGCGCTGGCCTGCGAGACCGGCTCGATGGGCAGCCGCTGCACCTTGGTGCGGTGGCTGTAGCGCGAGATCCGGGCGAAGCCTGGGTCGATCACGTACTTGATGCCGGGGACGGTGAGCGACGTCTCGGCCACGTTCGTCGCGAGGACGACTCGGCGGCCGGTGTGGCGCTGGAAGACGCGGTGCTGCTCGGCGTGGGAGAGGCGCGCGTACAGCGGAAGGATCTCGGTCCCGCGTCCGACAGCGCCTCCGGCGCGCGTGAGCTTCTTCTCCAGCGCGTCCGCCGTGTCACGGATCTCGCGCTCGCCGGAGAGGAAGACCAGGATGTCGCCTTCGCCCTCCCGCTGGAGCTCGTCCACCGCGTCGCAGATCGCCGTGATCTGGTCGCGGTCCGCGTCCTCGGAGTCCTCCTCCAGCAGCGGGCGGTAGCGCACCTCGACCGGGTACGTCCGCCCGCTGACCTCGATGATCGGGGCGTCGCCGAAGTGCCGGGAGAAGCGCTCCGGGTCGATCGTCGCCGAGGTGATGACGACCTTGAGGTCGGGGCGGCGGGGGAGCAGCTGGGCGAGGTAGCCCAGGATGAAGTCGATGTTGAGGCTGCGCTCGTGCGCCTCGTCGATGATGATCGTGTCGTACTGGCGCAGCTCGCGGTCGGTCTGGATCTCCGCCAGCAGGATGCCGTCGGTCATCAGCTTGACCATGGTGTCCGGCCCGACCTGGTCGGTGAACCGGACCTTCCAGCCGACGGCCTCGCCCAGCGGCGTCCGCAGCTCCTCCGCGACCCGCTCCGCCACCGTACGGGCGGCGAGCCGGCGGGGCTGGGTGTGCCCGATCAGACCGCGGACGCCCCGGCCGAGCTCCAGGCAGATCTTGGGGATCTGCGTGGTCTTGCCGGAACCGGTCTCACCCGCGACGATGACGACCTGGTGGTCGCGTATCGCCTCCAGGATCGCGTCCTTCTTCTGGCTGACCGGGAGCTGCTCGGGGTACGTGACGGCCGGCACCCGGGCCGCGCGGCGCGCCACGCGCTCCTCGGCCTGGCCGATCTCGGCGTCGATCTCGGCGAGGACCGCCTCCCGGGCCTCGGGCTTGCGGATCCGGCGGGCACCGTCCAGCCTGCGGCCCAGCCGCTGCGCGTCGCGCAGGGACAGCTCGGACAGGCGCGCGGCGAGGCCGGCGGGGGTGAGGGCAGGCTGCGTAGACATACGGACCCCAGGATCGCACCAGGCGGGACGAAGCGGCGAACGCATTTCCCCGGGCGGTGCTGCCGGAAGGCCGCACGAAGAAGGCCCCGATCCGAGGATCGGGGCCTTCTGGCTGTGGCTGGGGCCGGGGTCGAACCGGCGACCTTCCGCTTTTCAGGCGGACGCTCGTACCAACTGAGCTACCCAGCCACGCAAGCACCGGGATGCTTGCAGCGGTCCTGACGGGATTTGAACCCGCGGCCTCCACCTTGACAGGGTGGCGAGCACTCCAAACTGCTCCACAGGACCTTGCTATGTGCGAGCACTAGTCTCGCACACGGTACAGCGTGCCCCCAACGGGATTCGAACCCGTGCTACCGCCTTGAAAGGGCGGCGTCCTGGGCCACTAGACGATGAGGGCTGAATGGCCCACCTGGGCGCTTTGCGGCGCCTCGGGGACGTGAGAAGCATATGGGATGTCGGGAGCGAACGCCAAAACGGTTTGCCGAGGCCGGCGGCGGCGGGGGCGCGGCGGCCGGGGGCGGCCGCCCGCGCACCCCGCGCCGCGGCCCTCCGTGGCGGACAATGGCGAGCGTGCTGGAGATGACGCGCGAGGAGTTCGAGGAGCTGGTCGCCGAGGGGCTGGACCGGATCCCGCCGGAGCTGACGCGGCTGATGGACAACGTCGCCGTGTTCGTCGAGGACGAGCCCCCGGCGGACGACCCGGAGCTGCTCGGACTCTACGAGGGGACGCCGCTCACGGAGCGCGGCGAGTGGTACGCGGGGGTGCTGCCCGACCGGATCACCGTCTACCGCGGTCCCACGCTGCGCATGTGCGCGACGCGGGAGGAGGTCGTGGCGGAGGTGGAGGTCACCGTGGTGCACGAGGTGGCGCACCACTTCGGCATCGACGACGAGCGGCTGCACGCGCTCGGGTACGGCTGAGGCCGGGCGGCCGCGCGGGGGCCGGCGTGCGCGGGGTCCCCGGGCGTGGTCGCCCGCGCGGCGAGGCGCGGCGTACGTCCCGGCCCGTGGTGTTCTCCGCCGCTCCGGCGGGCGGCGCGGCGCGTGTGCGGCCGGAGGCGTGGGTTCCGTCTCGGGCCGGTGCGGCGGGGCGCGTGTCCTGCGCGGTGCGGGGCCAGTTGGGCAGGGAGCCTGTCCCCGCGAGTCCCGAAGGCGGTCCCTCCCATGCGCGCGATTCCCGAGCACTCCGAACCCCCCGCGGGCCGGGTGCACCCGGCGTCCGGCCGGCTGCGGTCGGCCGCCACCCGCCTGGCGGCGGTGGCCGTGGCGACCCTGGCCCTCGGCGGCTGCATGAGCGTGAGCGAGCCCGGCCGGCCGGCGCCCTCCGCGTCCGGGCGGCAGCGGGAGGCCGGGGCCCGGCCGGACGGCGGGAAGACCGCGCCGGACGGCCGGCCGGAGCGGGCGGACGCCAAGGGGGTGCGGGGCGCCGCCGGGAGTCCGGGGGTCAAGGACGCGCGCGACGGGGCGTCGGGTGCCGCTCCGTCCGGCGGCGCGGACGCGGGGTCGTCGGCGCCCTCGCCGCAGGGCAGGCCCGCCAAGCCGGGCGACCGGAAGAAGCCCCCCGCGCCGGGCGCGTCCCCCGCCCCCGCGAAGCCGCCCGCCTCGCCCGCGCAGCCCAGCCACCCGGCCCCCGACCCGGACCCACCGGTTCCGCCGTCGCCGCCCGCGCCCGCCACCGAGTCGCCCGCCCCGCATCCGACGCCGCAGGCCGGGCCGGTCGCTTAGGTGGTCGACATGAGCACTGTGGGGTGGGTCACGGGAGTGGCGAGGAGGGCGGGGTTGCGCTCCACGGTGTCGAGTGCGTATGGTGGTAGATCGTTTGATCCCATTTGCCCGGCGCCTGTCAGATGCGCGCCGTGTGGCGCGTTCCTTACCTTGCCGTGGCTGACCGCATCGAGGCGGTCATTTGTGAAGCCGACACGGAGCTTGGGCGCGTGCCGAAACTCCGGAAGGTTTCGCATTTCGCATGTCCATTTCCACTGACCAGACCGTCATGCCCGTGGCCGACGAGACGATCGTCGAGTCCCCCGAGATCGTCGAGATCGCCGAGGCCGTCGAGGCCGCCGCGACCGACGTCACCGCCGAGGCCCCCGAGGCCCCCGAGGCCGACGAGCCGTCGATCACCTTCGCCGACCTGGGCCTGGACGAGGCGATCGTCCGCAAGCTCGCCCAGAACGGCGTCACCACCCCCTTCCCGATCCAGGCGGCGACCATCCCGGACGCCCTGGCCGGCAAGGACATCCTGGGCCGCGGCCGTACCGGCTCCGGCAAGACCCTCTCGTTCGGTCTGCCGCTGCTGTCGATCCTCTCGGGCGGCCACACGGAGAAGAAGCGTCCGCGCGGTCTGATCCTCACCCCGACCCGCGAGCTGGCGATGCAGGTCGCCGACGCCCTCCAGCCCTACGGCGACGTCCTCGGCCTGAAGATGAAGGTCGTCTGCGGCGGTACGTCCATGGGCAACCAGATCTACGCCCTGGAGCGCGGCGTCGACATCCTCGTCGCCACCCCGGGCCGCCTGCGCGACATCATCAACCGCGGTGCCGCCTCCCTCGACAAGGTCCAGGTCGCCGTCCTCGACGAGGCCGACCAGATGGCCGACATGGGCTTCCTGCCCGAGGTCACCGAGATCCTCGACCTGGTGCCGTCCGGCGGTCAGCGCCTGCTGTTCTCCGCGACGCTGGAGAACGAGATCGACACCCTGGTCAAGCGCTACCTGGTCGACCCGGTCACCCACGAGGTGGACGCGGCGCAGGGCGCGGTCACCACGATGACCCACCACGTCCTCGTCGTGAAGCCGAAGGACAAGGCGCCGGTCACGGCCGCCATCGCCGCCCGCAAGGGCCGCACCATCATCTTCGTCCGCACCCAGATGGGCGCCGACCGCGTCGCCGAGCAGCTGCTCGACGCCGGTGTCCGCGCGGACGCGCTGCACGGTGGCATGACCCAGGGCGCCCGTACCCGCGTCCTGGAGGACTTCAAGGGCGGCCGGGTCAACGTCCTGGTCGCCACCGACGTGGCCGCCCGTGGCATCCACGTCGACGGCATCGACCTGGTCCTCAACGTCGACCCCGCCGGCGACCACAAGGACTACCTGCACCGCTCCGGCCGTACGGCCCGCGCCGGGCAGTCCGGCACGGTCGTCTCGCTGGCCCTGCCGCACCAGCGCCGGCAGATCTTCCGCCTGATGGAGGACGCGGGCGTGGACGCCTCGCGCCACATCGTCGGCGGCGCCGGCGCCTTCGACCCCGAGGTCGCCGAGATCACCGGTGCCCGCTCGCTCACCGAGGTGCAGGCCGACTCGGCCGCGAACGCGGCCAAGCAGGCCGAGCGCGACCTGGCCGACCTCAACCGCCAGCTGGAGCGCGCCCAGCGCCGCGCCACCGAGCTGCGCGAGGAGGCCGACCGCCTGCTGGCCCGCGCCGCCCGTGAGCGTGGCGAGGACCCGGAGGCCGCCGTGGCCGCCGCCGCCGAGGAGGCCGCGGCCGAGGCCGCCCGGATCGCGGAGCAGGCCGCTGCCGCCGCCGCGGTGCCCGCGCAGGCCGAGCGCCGTGACGAGCGGGGCAACTTCGAGCGCCGCTCGGGCGGTTTCCGCCGGGACGACCGCGAGGAGCGGGGCGGCGACCGTGGCGGGTTCCGCCGCGACGACCGTCGTGACGACCGTCCGTCCGGTGGCTTCCGCCGCGACGACCGGGGCGACCGTGGCGGCTTCCGCCGTGACGACCGTGGTGGCGACCGTCCGTTCAACCGGGACCGTCGTGACGAGCGCCCGTCGGGTGGCTTCCGCCGCGACGACCGCGGTGGCGACCGTCCGTTCAACCGCGACCGTCGTGACGAGCGTCCGTCCGGTGGCTTCCGCCGCGACGACCGTGACGACCGCGGCGGTGACCGTGGTGGCGACCGTGGCGGGTTCCGCCGCGACGAGCGCCGTGACGACCGCGGCGGCGACCGCGGTGGGTTCCGTCGCGACGACCGGCACTCCGGCGGCTTCCGCCGCGACGACCGTCCGTCCTCCGGCTTCCGCCGTGACGACCGCCCGTCGGGCGGCTTCCGCTCCGGTGGCGGCGACCGTCCGTTCAACCGCGACCGTCGTGACGACCGTCCGTCCGGTGGCTTCCGCTCCGGTGGCGGCGACCGCCCCTACGGCCGCCGCGACGACCACCGCGCCGCCGGCTCGTCGTTCGACCGCCGTGCCGACAAGCCGCGCTGGAAGCGCAACGGCTGATCATCGGATCGGGAACGGCAAGCACCCTTCCCACCAGCGGAACTGAGGGCCCGTACGGCGCCCCGGTAGCGGAAGGGCTCCTTCCTGGAGCCCTTCCGGAAAAGTGCCGGGGATAACGACTCGGGATCCGGCGCCCTGCCGGGCTATGCTGCGGGGTGCGGGCCGTTAGCTCAATTGGCAGAGCAGTGGACTTTTAATCCATTGGTTGTGGGTTCGAGTCCCACACGGCCTACCACGGGAGCCCAGGTCAGAGACATCTGACCTGGGCTTCGTGGCGTTATCGGCGCGGTCGGGATCGCCGGTCCGTGCGGTGCCCGGCCGAAATGCCGACGCCCCGGCAATGGCGGTGGCGGGGGAGAGGGACGGGCTTCCGGAGGACCGCCGTCCGAATGCTCTCCGCGGCCCGCCGGGAGTGATTCACGGCACAGCCGGAACGCTTCCGCCGCACCGGCCGGTGATTTCCCGACTTCGTCACCGCGCCGGGCCGCCCGGCTCACGGCTCACGGAGCGTCGGGCACCGCCGCGCGCGACGGGTCGTACGCGTATCCGACATACCGCATCGTCACGATCGTCTCGCGGTGCCCCGGTCCCAACTTCCCGCGCAGCCGGGCGATGTGGACGTCCACGGTGCGTCCGCCGCCGACGGAGGTCGGTCCCCAGACCGAGGCCAGCAGCTGGCGCCGGGTGTGCACCTGGTGGGGGCGGCCGACCAGGTGCGCGAGGAGTTCGAACTCGCGGCCGGTGAGCCGCAGTTCCCGGCCGTCGACGACGGCCGTGCGGCGCCGGTAGTCCAGGGCGACCCGGTGGCCGGCGGGGCGCGGCGGCCGGCTGAGGGGCCGCGGGGAACGCAGGGGCGTCTCGTGCGGGGACATCTCGATCCTCCTCTGACCCCGGGGAGGCGGTCGCCTCCCACCGGCGGTAAGAAGAGGGGGCCGGGGCGCGGGTTGCCTCGGTTCCGGCCGTGCGCACAACTTCCTCACGCTTGGCGGGCCCTGTGGCCTTCCCGCCGGCCCCGGACCGGTCGGCCCCGGCCGAGCCGACCGCCCTGAGCCGACCGCCCCGGGCCGGTCAGCCCTGGCCGACGTCGAGCCGGGTGATCCGTCCGTCGGCGATCTGGAAGTGCCAGTACGTCCCGTGCAGATCCGCCCGGTCCGAGCGGAAGCGCCCGAGCAGGTACCGCCCGTGCTGCCGCTCCTCCGCCACCTCCAGCCTCCCGCGCGCCTCGAACACCTCGCGTTCCGCCCAGGAGCGCAGGTCCTGGAGGGCGCCGTCGTCGGTGAGCTCGGCGCCGGCGGCGAAGGCGGCGTAGAAGGCGTCCCGGTCGCCGTCGCGCATGGCGACGACGAGCGCGCGGACGACCGGTTCGCTGAGTTCCTCGGGGGGCGGGGCGGCGGTCACGGCGGCCTCCTGCGCGTCGGGTCCCGGTGGGCGGTGCGGCGGGCCCCGCACGGCGCCCGGCACACGTCTTCGACTGTAGGCCGGAGGCCCGAGGGGCGCGCGTTCGCCGGTCGGCCGGGCGCCCCGGCGGATGCGGCGAACCCGCCCCTGCCCCGTGTTCGCGCCGCTACGGTAAGTGCGCGGGGTGGGCAGGAGAAGGCCGGGAGGTCGAGGGGCATGGAGCAGATGCGCACGGGCGGGGGAGCGAACCGGGGTGGTGGCCCGACACCCGCCGAGCACGTCGCCGGACTGCTCGCACGCGCGCAGAACGGGTTCGAGATCGGCGAGCCGCTGCTGGAGCGGCTGCGCACCGCGCTGATGCACCAGGCCGAGCTCCGCTCGTACCGGCAGCGCAACGACGGCGACCGCCCGCTGCGGTGCAACACGTACCGGCACGTCTTCCTCCTCGCGGACGGCAGCAGCCTGCTGCTGTACGAGCTGGAGCACGACACCGGGCCGAGCGAGGACCTGCTCTACGAGCTGTACGCCCGCGAGGACGCCCTCGACGAGGCCGAGCGGCGGGTCCACGAGCGGATCGGCGGCGGCATCGGCCCCGGCGCGGAGGACGAGGAGCTGCCGGCCTGGCTGGCCGAGGAGCTGCTGCTCGCCATGGGCCCGGTGCGGCCCCGCCGCGAGTACGTCTCCGAGGCGTCGCCCGACCACGCCCGGCGGCTGCTGCGCCGTGCCGAGAACCCGGACGGTCCCGGCGAGGTGGTCGGCGAGATCCTGCGCGGCGCCCTGGGCCACCACATCGCGCTGATCACCAAGCCGCGGCGGCGCGGACCCGACCGGGACGCCACCTGGTGCCGGTTCTACGAGCACGCGTTCCTGCTGGAGGGCGGCGGCGAGGTCTCGCTCTGGGAGCTGGAACACAACATGACGTCCGACGGGCGGCTGGTGTGCGAGGTGTACCTGGACGAGGCGGAGGCGGAAGTGGCGGCGGACCGGCACGCCCGGGCGCTGGGGGTGGAGTTATAGGGCCTGATGCGACGGGGGTGACGGGGGCGGCGGTTCCGGGCCGTCGCCCCCGCCGGCGGCCGGTGAGACGGGGGTCACAGCACGGCTCGCCGAGCGTGTGCTACTGTCGACGAAGTTGCAGTTGTGGTACCCATGAACTCGTGTGCGCCTCGGCCATGTAGCCGAAGGCGCATTTTTGTTTTGCCGGTCTATTCCGGCGTGGGGCCCATCCCATTCCTAAGGAGATAGACATGGCTACTGGCACCGTGAAGTGGTTCAACTCGGAAAAGGGCTTCGGCTTCATCGAGCAGGACGGCGGCGGCCCCGACGTCTTCGCCCACTACTCGAACATCGCCTCCACGGGCTTCCGTGAGCTCCTCGAGGGCCAGAAGGTTTCCTTCGACGTCACGCAGGGCCAGAAGGGCCTGCAGGCGGAGAACATCGTCAACATCTGACGATCGTCGTCACTGACCGGCGGCTCCGGCCGTCGGCGGACGATTCTCGACGCACGGGCGACGCCCGCGTGACGAACGGCCCCGTCCCGGTGGCGGACGGCCCTCGACGCGCGGGGCGCGGCCCGACGCACGAGGCCATGGGGCCCGCACCACTGGGTGCGGGCCCCATTGTCGCTACGGCCGCCGTCGGCGCGCCGCGGGCCGGTCCGTCCGGCCCCCGCCCGCCGCGCCCCATCCGCACCCGCTTCACCTCACGCCACCACCAGGGAAGGTCCTGAATGCCACGCTCCGCCCGCCCCGCCCGTCCGCCCCGCTCCACCGGTACGCGCGGCGGCCAGTCGGCGCGCCGCAGGCCGGCCCCGTCCGCCGACGGTCCGGCGGAGTTCGAGACCCCGGTGAGCACGACGCCCGCGCTGCCGCCGGTGGAGTCCTTCGGCGAGCTCGGCCTGCCCGCCGGGCTGCTGTCCACCCTGACCCGCGAGGGCGTCACCGCGCCCTTCCCGATCCAGGCCGCCACCCTCCCCAACTCGCTCGCGGGCCGCGACGTCCTCGGCCGGGGCCGTACCGGCTCCGGCAAGACGCTGGCCTTCGGACTGGCCCTGCTGGCCCGTACCGCCGGCCGGCGCGCCGAAACCCGCCGGCCGCTCGCGCTCGTCCTCGTCCCCACCCGTGAGCTGGCGCAGCAGGTCACCGACTCGCTCGCCCCGTACGCCACCGCGGTGAACCTGCGGACGGCCACCGTGGTCGGCGGCATGTCCATCGGCCGGCAGGCCAACCAGCTCGCCCGCGGCGCCGAGGTGCTGGTGGCCACGCCGGGCCGGCTGGCCGACCTGATCCAGCGGGGCGACTGCTCCCTGGCCGACGTCGCGATCACCGTGCTGGACGAGGCCGACCAGATGGCCGACATGGGCTTCCTGCCCCAGGTCACCCGGCTGCTGGAGCAGGTCGCCCCGGGCGGTCAGCGGATGCTGTTCTCCGCGACGCTCGACCGCAACGTCGACCGCCTCGTCCGCCGCTTCCTCACCGACCCCGTCACCCACTCGGTGGACCCCTCGGCGGGCGCGGTGGTGACGATGGAGCACCACCTCTTCCACCTCGCGGACGAGACCACGAAGAAGGACACGGTGACCCGGATCGCCGCCCGCGAGGGGCGCGTGATCATGTTCGTGGACACCAAGCGCGGCGCCGACCGGCTGACCAAGCGGCTGCTGTCGCAGGGCGTCCGCGCGGCGGCGCTGCACGGCGGCAAGAGCCAGCCGCAGCGCAACCGCACCCTGGAGCAGTTCCGCACCGACCAGGTCACCGCGCTGATCGCGACCAACGTCGCGGCCCGCGGCATCCACATCGACGGCCTGGACCTGGTCGTCAACATCGATCCGCCCGTGGACCACAAGGACTACCTGCACCGCGGCGGCCGGACGGCCCGCGCGGGGGAGTCCGGCACGGTGGTCACCCTGGTGCTGCCGGAGCAGCGGCGCGAGATGACCCGCATGATGGTGGACGCCAAGATCTCGCCGCAGGTGTCCCGGGTGCAGCCCGCGGACGCCGAGGTCACCCGGATCACCGGGGCGCGTGAGCCCAGCGGGGTGCCCGTGGTGATCGCTCCGCCGCCGCAGCCGGCACCGGCCCGTAAGGCGTCCTCCGGCTCCTCGTCCGGCTCGGCCGGTTCGTCGTCGTCCTCGCGCTCCGGGCGTGGGCGCGGGCGCGGCCGTGGCCGCTCCGGCGCGGGCCCGGAGACGGGCGCCGAGCAGGGCGCCACCGGCGCGCGCGGCCCCCGCCGCCGCCCCCGCCCGGACGGCGCCGCCCCGGCGCCCCGCGGCGGCGGCCGCACGCGGCGGCCGTCGGCGGGCTGACACGCGCGGTGGCCATCGGCGGGCTGACGCGCGTGGTGGCCCGGGACGCGTCCGTGGCGGAGGGTGCCAGAGCGGCCTGACGGGCTCGCGGCGCCCCCACCCGTCGCACGCCGTCCCCGCCGCGCCGTGGTCGTACGCCGTCCCGCCGCGTACGCGCCGCCGCACTCCGCTGCAACCCGCCGCGCCTGTTTCGCGGCCCGGCCGCGCCCCGGCGCGCCCCGCACGGACCACCTCCGATGGACGCCGCTCCTCCCGGCCCCGACGCTGGGAGGGAGCAGCGGAGGCCGGCCGGGTCGGGCGCCGGCCGGGTCAGGGAGCGCACGGTGGGGAAGCGAGAGAGGCCCGAGCGCCCTGAGCGCCCGGCGGACGCCGCCCCGAACGCGCTGTGGCGCGCCGCCTGCTGGCTGCCCGCCGTCCTCCTCGTCGCGGGTGAGGTCTTCGCCTTCCTCACCCCTCCCAACTACAACGCCGCCCCCTTCTTCTCCGCCGCTCCGCTCGTCGCCGCCTCCCTGCTGTCCGCCCGGGCCACGGCCGTGACGGCGGCGATCGCCGTGGTGGCGTCCGTGGACATCACCGTCCACCGCGGTTCCCCGAGCACCGGCGAATCGGTCACCGAGAACGTCACCGTGCTGACCGTCTCCCTGCTCGCCCTGGGCATCAACCGCGTGGTGCGCCGCAGTGACAGCCGCCTCCGTTCCGCCCGCGGTATCGCCGAGGCCGCGCAGCGGGCCGTCCTGCCCGCCCCGCCGGGCCGGCTCGACGGGCTGCGCGTCGCGGCGCGGTACGTGGCGGCGCAGGCCGACGCCCGGATCGGCGGCGACCTGTACGCCGTCCAGGACACCCCGCACGGCGTCCGGCTGATCGTCGGTGACGTGCGCGGCAAGGGGCTGGGCGCCGTGGAGGCCGTCGCGGTGCTGATCGGCGCGTTCCGCGAGGCGGCGGAGGGGGAGGCGACGCTGGACGGGGTCGCGCTGCGGCTGGAGCGCGCGCTGCTGCGGGAGGGTGGCCGGCGGGCCGGCATCGACCAGTTCGAGGGCTTTACCACCGCCGTCCTGGCGGAGGTGCCGCACGACGGCGCCCCGGTCGTCCGGCTGGTGAACCGCGGCCACCCGCCCCCGCTGCTGGCCCATCCGGACGGCACGGTGACCGAGGTCCCGCCGAGCGCGCACGCCCTGCCGCTGGGCATGGGGGAGTTGGGGGACTCGGGGGAGGGGCCGGACCGGGTGGAGGAACGCCCGTTCCCGCCGGGGACGACGCTGCTGCTGTTCACCGACGGGGTGACGGAGGCGCGGGACGCGGCGGGCGCCTTCTACGACCCCCTGCGGCGGCTCGCGGGGCGGCGGTTCCGGAGCCCGGAGGCCCTGCTCGACCACCTCGTGGCCGACGTCGACCGGCACACGGGCGGGCACGGCGACGATGACATGGCCCTGCTCGCCGTCCGGCGCACCGAGCACCACCACCCGCCCGCACCGCGCCGCACTGCGGCCACGCTGCATAACGAGTGACACACCATCAGTGGATATCGCCGGCAGATCTTCCAACGGGCCCGTGGATTCACGCTTTCGGCTTGGAAACAACCAGTCCTGTCTATTAACGTTCGATAACGCAGCGCGTTCCTCATACCGCCGCACGAAGCGGCACCGCGCGCTTTCGCCGAATCCCGTGGGTACGGGCCCGTGGGCACGAGAGGGAACCGGGGAACCACCAGCCCTCGGGATCGCGCCGGGCCGCGCCCGGCCCGTAGGGGACGACCTTCTCCGGCCTGCTCCGCACCCTCCCGTTCCCGAACGTCCCGGGGACTTCCACCGCTGACGCGGCAGGCGAGAGGGAAGGAAAGGAGAGCGCCCCCGTGGCGTCCAACAGGTCCGCAGGCGGAGACGGTTCGCACGGCTCCTGGGCGGAGTCCCCCTACGGGGACGAACCCGGCTCCTCCCCCGTCCCGCCCCCTCCCGGCGGCGCCGACGGCCCGTTCGAAGTCCAGGGGTCGTACGACTCGTACGGCTCTCCCGCCCCCTATGGCACGTATGACGCCTACGACGCCTACGACCCGTTCGGTAGTGCCGACTCCTATGACGGCATCACCACGCCCGGAGGGGTCGGAGAGGCCGGAGGGTCTGGAGAAGTCGGAGAGGGCGTCGCAGAGGCCGGGGTGGGTGCGGTGGACGGCGGTGTGGGCTCGGAACCCGTGGGTCCGGCCGAGGCCGGCGCGGAGTACGAGGCTCCGGCCCGCGGCCGGCACCGGGTCCCCAAGCAGCGCGGCGGCTCCATGGCCCGCAGTGGCGCGGTGCTCGGCGTCGGTGTGATCGCGGCGGTCGGCGCCGGCGGCATGGCCAGCGCGCAGGAGCGCCCGGCGGCCATATCCGTGCCGGACGTCTCCCATCTGCCGGGCGCGGGCCCGTACCTGATCGACGACGGGGACGACGACGAGGCCATCGCCCCGGCGCATACCGGGCCCGAAGCGCACCAGGCCGAAGCGCGCCAGGCCGAAGCGCACCAGGTACGCGCAGCCGACTCTTCCGGCGCCGCCGATGCCTCCGACGCCGGTGAGGCCCTGCGTGCCCGCATCCTCCAGCAGGCCGACCACCAGCGGCAGTCCGCCGGTGCCGAGGCGACGCACGAGGCGCACACGGCACAGGAGACACGCGAGGCGCAGGAGCGGGCCGCCGCGGACGCCCAGCGGATGGCGGCGGCGAAGGCCACGGCGGACCGGAAGGCCCAGGGCGCGGCACAGGCGGCGCACGCCACGACCGTCCGGCCCGCCACCGCGCACCCCACGGCGTCGCAGCACGCCGACAGCGCGGCGCACGCCGGCCGGCCGCACGCCGCGGGGAACGCGCCCAAGGCCCGGGCCGAGGCCGCGGCCGGCGTCCAGACCTCGGTGGTCAAGGCGACGGGCCAGGCCCAGGCCGAGGCGCGGCGCGCCGCCGAGCGGATCACCGCCGCGCGGGCCAAGCGCGCCTACGTCCTGCCGGTCTCCTCGTACCGGATCACCGCCCGTTTCGGCCAGGCCGGCGGCATGTGGTCCCACCGGCACACCGGCACGGACTTCGCGGCCCCCACGGGCAGTCCGGTCAAGGCGGTGCACGGGGGCACGATCACCCACGCCGGCTGGGCGGGTTCGTACGGGTACCGCATCGTGCTGCGCCTCGACGACGGCACGGAGCTGTGGTTCTGCCACCTGTCGTCCATGGTGAGGACGAAGGGCAAGGTCGCGGCCGGGCAGGTCATCGGCCGCGTCGGGGCGACGGGCAACGTCACCGGGGCGCACCTGCACCTGGAGGTCCGGCCGCACGGCGGGCACCCCGTCGATCCGCTGCACTGGCTGCGGTCGAAGGGCCTGCGCCCGTAGGCCGCGTGCGTCGACCCCGGGCCCGCGGTGGTGACGGGCGCCGCCCGCGCGGGTCCGGGGCTCGAAGATCCGCCCGTGCGCCGGGTTCGTCCTCCCGCACACCGATCCGGAAATTTGCCGCGAATGTTCCGAGTGCGATCGGGAACTCAGATTGTGTGACGACCGCGACCATCAGCACTTCTGTGCCCGCGCGCCTGGACCGGCTGCCCTGGTCCCGGTGGCACTGGACTGTGGTGATCGGGCTGGGCACGGTCTGGATCCTCGACGGCCTGGAGGTCACGGTCGTCGGGAACATCGCGGGACGCCTCTCCGAACACGGCAGCGGACTGCCCATCACCGGGGCCCAGGTGACCGGTGTGGCAGCCGCGCTCTATGTGTCGGGCGCCTGCCTAGGGGCCCTGTTCTTCGGCCGGCTCACCGACCGGTTCGGCCGTAAAAGGCTGTTCATGGTGACCCTCGCGGTCTACCTGGGGGCGACGGCCCTGACGGCTTTCTCGTACTCGTCCTGGTGGTTCTTCGCCTTCCGCTTCCTCACCGGATTCGGCATCGGCGGCGAGTACGCGGCCATCAACTCGGCCGTGGACGAGCTGATTCCGGCCCGCTACCGGGGCCGCGTCGACCTCGTCATCAACGGCAGCTTCTGGCTGGGCGCCATCGCCGGATCGCTGCTGTCGATCGTCCTCCTGGACACCCGGATCTTCCCCAAGGACATCGGCTGGCGGCTGACGTTCGGGCTGGGCGTGGTGCTCGGCCTCGTCATCCTGGTCGTCCGCCGCCAGGTTCCCGAAAGCCCCCGCTGGCTGTTCATCCACGGGAAAGCGGAGGAAGCCGAACGGCTGGTCGATGCCATCGAGCAACGCATCGAGGCGGACAAGGGCATCAAACTGGCCCCGCCCGCCGGGCGGATCACCATTCGCCAGCGCAAGCGCACGGGATTCCGGGCCATCGCCCGAACGGTCTTCACGGACTACCGGCGGCGCGCCGTTCTCGGCCTCGTCCTCTTCATCGGCCAGGCGTTCCTCTACAACGCCATCACCTTCGGATTCGGGGAGATCCTCACCAAGTTCTTCGGCGTCGCCACCGCGCGGACCGGATACTTCTTCGCGGTGATGGCGCTGGGCAATTTCCTCGGCCCGCTTTTCCTCGGCAAACTGTTCGACACCATCGGCCGGCGCGTGATGATCTCGTCCACGTTCCTGCTGTCGGGAGCGCTGCTCTTCGTCACCGCGTGGCTCTTCGACGCGGGTCACCTCACCGCGAACACCCTGACCGCCTGCTGGTGCGTGGTCCTCTTCTTCGCCTCGGCCGGCGCGAGCAGCGCCTACCTCACGGTCTCGGAGGTGTTCCCGACGGAGACGCGGGCCATGGCCATCGCCTTCTTCTACGCGGTGGGCACGGCGGCCGGCGGCATCAGCGGGCCCCTGCTCTTCGCCCAGCTGACGACCACGGGCGTGGTGAGCGACGCGGTGCTGGCCTTCCAGATCGGCGCGACGCTGATGTGCGTGGCCGGGGTGACCGCCGCCTTCCTGGCGGTACGCGCCGAGGGCCGCTCCCTGGAGGACATCGCCACCCCGCTCTCCGTCCAGCCCGAACCGCTGCCGCCCTCGCCGGCTTCTCCTTCGTCGCCGCGCTGGAGCAGCAGCCTCCGGGCCGGGCCGGGCGGGGAGAGCACCTTCCGGGCCGGGCCGGGCGGGGAGCCGACGCCGGCGCCGGTGTCGGAGGAGTAGCCGGGGGCAGCGCGTACGGGAGGCACGGGTGGAAGGGCGCGGGAGAGGCCCGCGTAGAAGAGGACGGATAGGAAAGACCCGCGTACATGAGTCGGCGGAGGAATACGCTCCGGACCCGGCACGCTGGAACAGGACATGACCGACAAGCACCGTCATCACACCCGGAAGATCGGCAGTCTGTCCGTCCACCCGCTCGCCCTCGGCGGCAACGTCTTCGGCTGGACGGCCGACAAGGACCGGTCGTTCGCCGTCCTGGACGCCTACGCCGCGGCCGGCGGCAACTTCATCGACACCGCCGACGCCTACTCGGCCTGGGTCCCCGGCAACTCCGGGGGCGAGTCCGAGACCATCATCGGCGACTGGATGGCCTCCCGCCGCAACCGCGACGACATCGTGGTGGCCACCAAGGTGGGCGCGGGCTACCCGGAGCGGCCGGGCCTCTCCGCGGCCGTCATCAAGGAGGGCGTCGAGGCGTCCCTGCGCCGGCTGCGCACCGACCGCATCGACCTGTACTACACGCACTACGACGACCCGTCGCTGCCCGTCGAGGACTACATCGCCACGCTCGACGGGCTGGTGAAGGAGGGCAAGGTCCGCGAGATCGCGGCCTCCAACGTCACCCCCGAACGGCTCGCCCGCGCGCTGGAGTTCAGCGACTCCGCCGGGCTCGCCAAGTACGTCGCGATCCAGCCCGAGTACAACCTCGTCGCGCGCGACGGCTACGAGGGACCGCTCGCCGAGGTCGCCGCCCGGCACGGCCTCGCCGCCGTCCCGTACTACGCCCTGGCCTCCGGCTTCCTGACCGGCAAGTACCGGCCGGACGCGACCGTCGACAGCGCCCGCGCGGAGGGCGCCGCCCGACACCTGAGGACCGAACGCGGCCTGCGGGTGCTGGCCGCCCTCGACGAGATCGCCGCCGCGCACGACGCGGAGGTCGCCACGGTGGCCCTGGCGTGGCTCGCGAGCCGGCCGACGGTCGCCACCCCGCTGGCGAGCGCCCGGACCGTCGAGCAGCTGCCGCCGCTGCTGGCGCTGGCGGATCTGCGGCTCACGGAGGAGGAGTTGGCGAGGCTGACGGACGCGTCGGCGTAGCGGACGGAGTGCGGTGCGGGGCGCGGGCGCGCGCGATGACGGGCGCGCCGGCGCGAAGGCTCAGCCCTCGCGCGTCGTCCCGCTCCTCACGCGCTGCCGACCCCGACCGTCCTCGCGCACTGCCGGCCCCCGACCGTCCTCGCGCGCTGTCAGCCCTCGCGTGCCGCCGTGCGCTCCACGCCCCAGGAGGCGAGCGCGACGGTGCCGGCCACGCCCAGGACGGACGGCCAGGCGCCGACCTTCTTGGCCAGCGGGTGGGAGCCGGCAAACGCGGCCACGTACAGCCCGGTCAGGGCGGCGGCCTTGCCGGACCCCACCGTGCCGGCCCACCGGCGGGCCGCCGCCACGCCGGCCGCGCCGAGGGCGATCCCGCCGAGGGGCCGCTTCTTGGTCAGCCGGGCCACGCCGTACCCGCCGACGAGCCCGGCCGCGGCCACCACGGACGCCGGAACCCGTGTCACTGCACTCATCGCTGCCATGCCGGCAACCTCCGCATCGATCCGCGTCATCTGCGTCGACCTGTGTCGATCCGCATCAATGATGTCCCCATCAGAGACGTCCCCATCAGAGACGTTTACTCAAAGACGCCCACATCAGTGACATCCGCATCAAAGACATCCACAGACGCGTACGCCTCTCCCGACACTAACCCGCCCGCGCGGACACCCCTCGGCGAGTGGGCGGAAGCCGGCCCTCCGTACTCTGCGCGGCCGCCGGGCGCGTCCTCAGCCGGCCGCCGTGAGCAGCGTCTCGGCGACGGCCGTCCGGGCGTAGAGGACGGACCGCCCGGCGCGGTGTGCGCTGACCATGCCCGCCCCGCGCAGCGCCGCCAGGTGCTGGGAGACGCCGGCGGCGGAGATGCCGGTGCGGCCGGCCAGTTCGGTGGTGGAGGCGGGGGCCGCGAGCTCGGTCAGCAGCCGGGTGCGGGAGCGGCCGAGGACCGCGGCGATGGCCTCGGACCGGGCCACGGGACGCCGTTCCCACAGGGTGCCGGTGCCGCGCGCGGGATAGGCGAGCTGCGGCGGGTCGGGGTGCCGCATCCAGGTCAGAACGCCGGCGGCGAACACCGACGGGACGAGCAGCAGCCCCGGCCCGGCGGTCCGCCGGGACAGCACACAGCTCCGGCGGACCAGCCGGAGGGCGTTGTCGTCCCAGCTCACCGTCGCGTGCAGGTCGTTGAAGAAGTGCCCGGCCCCGTGCTCGGCGACCTGGCGGGCCCGGCGGAAGACCTCCGCGTCCAGGACGGCGCGGATCTTCGCCCAGTAGGGGGCGAGGGCGAGCTCCCAGAACGTCTCGATCTCCTCCGTGATCTGCGGCAGCCACCGTTCCGGATCGGCGCGCAGCGCCCGGATCCGCGCGGAGTCCCGGGGGAGTTTGCCGATGTCGAGACGGACGGACTCGGCGGACGTGGCCCGGATCGCGGCCAGTTCGACGTCGAGCGACGGCGCCGGCTCGGCCGGGAACGGGGTGAGGAAGTCGCAGAGGTAGTTCTGCGGCGGTACGAGGTCGGCCAGCCACCCGGCCGTCAGCCCGGCGTCGTCCACCCGGCTCCTGACCTGCTCGGTCCAGGGGCGGTGGACGGGGTGGGCGGCCCGTGACACGAGCAGCCGGAAGCCGGCGACCACCTCCCACATCGGTGAGACCGCGAAGCGGGTGAGCGCCAGATCGTCAGCGGAAAAGGCGAGTTCGGAGAGCACGGACACCCCCGTCGTCCGGTTGCATTCGGCCTGATCTTAATCAATGGAGGTCGGGCCGGCGGCGGACGAAGGTCGGGGCATGCTCTCCACCTTCAGCGGTCTCCCCCGCGCCGCCTGGATCGTCTTCACCGGCACGGTCGTCAACAGACTCGGCTACCTCGTCACCCCCTTCCTCGTCTTCTTCCTCGGCTCCCGCGGCGTCCCCACCGAACAGATCCCCTACGTGCTCGGTGCCCTGGGCGCCGGCAACCTGATCGGCCCGGCCCTCGGCGGCCTGCTGGCCGACCGGGTGGGCCGCCGGGCCACGATGATCGCCGGTCTCGTCGGCACCGCGGCGGGCCAGGGCCTCCTCTTCACCGCCCCCGGCACCGTCACCCTCGCCTTCGCCGCCGTCCTGCTCAGCGGCGCCGGCAGCATGGTCGGCCCGGCCGCGAGCGCCCTCCTCGCCGACCAGGTCACCGCCGACCGCCGGCGGGCGGCGTTCTCCCTGTTCCACTGGGCCGTCAACATCGGCACCGCGGTCGCCGGCATGCTGGGCGGCTTCCTGGCGGCCCGGGGCTACTGGCTCCTCTTCACCGTCGACGTGGTGAGCACCCTCACCTACGCGGTGATCGCCGCGTCCCTCCTCCCCGCGGGCCGCGCCGAGCGCACCCACCGCGACGCGACCGGCGGCACGGGCTACGGAGTCGTCCTCCGGGACCCCCTGATGCGCGCCCTGCTCCCCCTCTTCTACGTCGCCCTCGTCATCTACACCTTCACCGAGGTCGCCCTCCCCCTCGCCATCCGCGACGACGGCCTCTCCACGACCACCCTCGGCCTGATGGCCACCCTCAACGCCGCCCTGGTCGTCGTCCTCCAGCCGCTCGCCATCACCGTCCTGGCCCGCTTCCGCCAGATCCCCGTCTACGTGGCCGGCAGCATCCTCGTCGCCCTCGGCGTCGCCCTCACCGGCGTCGCCCACACCCCCTGGGCCTACGCCGCCACCGTCGCCCTCTGGTCCCTCGGCGAGGCCACCATCGGCGGCGTGGCCGGCTCCATCGTCGCCGCCCTCGCCCCCGACCACGCCCGAGGCCGCTACCAGGGCGCCTACCAGTGGACCTGGGGCACCGCCCGCTTCACCGCCCTCTCCCTCGGCACCACCCTCTACGCCACCACCGGCCCGGCCACGATCTGGTGGTTCAGCGCCATCGCCGGCACGGCCGCGGCCCTCGGCGTCGGCGCCCTGAGCACGGCGATCGGACGGCGGACCGGTGCTCAGGAGCCGGCGCCCCGGGAGCAGGGCCGGCCGACGGCGGCGACGGTCGAGGCGTAGCGGACGGACACCGGGCGGCCGTGTCTCCGCACGGCGACGGGACGGGACCGGGCCGCACGAGCGGATCGGCGAGCGGTCAGAACGGGCGCCCCGGCCACTGCCCGTAGGCCCCCGGCCCGTGGACGGTGCCGGGCGGCCGGTAGCCGGCCCCGTACCCGGTCCCGGTCCCGTACCCGGGCGCGGCGCCGTACGGGCCGGGCATGATCGGGCCGGGGTGGGCACCCACGGGTGCGGTCGCCGGTCGGGGGACCGACATCGCGGCGCGTTCGAGGGCCGGCTGGGCGACGTCCTTGCGCTGCCAGAGGTGGTGGAGGAGTTCCTGTTCGCGGGCCGTGAAGTCCGGGGTCAGGCGGCCCGCGTAGGCGCGTTGGCGGAGGAAGGCCAGGGACGTGGCGAAGGAGATGTACTCGGCGACCGTGCGGGCGGCGGGGCGGCCCGCGGTGCGTTTGGCCACGGCGCGGGCGATGCCGCGGGCGCGCATGGAGGAGAGGGCCAGGGGTTCCGGCGGGGTGAGCCAGCCGGCCGCCTGGTACTCGGGGAGGTGGGCGCGGACGGTGCGGAGTTCGGTCTGGCGGGACCAGATGGTCAGCCAGGTGAGGGTGCCGAAGACCGGGAGCATGAAGAGTGAGTAGACGGCCAGGAAGCCCAGTCCCGGGAGGGACGCCGAGCCGTTCCACACGCCGTGCAGGACCATCGCCGTGAGCAGGCCCGCGAAGGGGACCAGGGCGCGCAGGACGCGGCGGCGGGTGGGGAGGCCGGCGGCTATGCCGAAGCCCAGGCCCGTCATGGAGGTGAAGAGGGGGTGGGCGAACGGGGACATCAGGACGCGGACGAAGAACGTGGCCGCCGTCGTCGAGAAGCCCGAGGCGCCGAAGCTCTGGTCGGAGGCGTACGCGTTGCCCAGGTAGAGGATGTTCTCGGTGAACGCGAAGCCCGTGGCGGTGATGCCGGCGACGACGACGCCGTCCACGATGCCGTTGAAGTCGCGGCGCCGGAAGAGGAAGAGGAGCAGCAGCGCCGCTCCCTTCGCGCTCTCCTCGACCACCGGCGCGACGAACGTGGCACCGAACGTGCCGGCGTCCTCGCGGTGTGCCGTGTCGACACTGTTCATGATCCACTCGGTCGCGTAGCTGTTGGCGATGAGCGCCACCAGGGTGGCCGCGCAGGCGCCCCACGCGAACGCGAAGACCAGGTTCTTCCAGGGCTTCGGCTCGACGCGGTCCATCCAGCGGAACGCGGCGATGAGCAGCGGCACCGGCAGCACCGCCAGCCCCAGCCCCACCAGGAAGCCCCGGGTGCCGGTCTGCTCCCGGACGAGGGCGAGGATCAGCAGGCCGCAGAGAGCCAGCAGGAGGACGACCGTGCCGGCGCGGACGGCCTTGTTGTCCCAGAAGGCTCGGCGTGGCCGGTAGTGCCAGCGGGCCGGAGGGGGCAGGGCGCCGAAGGCCGGCGGGATCCCGGGCGCCCCCGGGGCCCCGGGCGCGGGTATCGGACCCGGGTCGGCGGGCTGGGGCGGGCGAGGCTGGGACTCATGCACTGGACGACCCTAGCCAAGGCTGCGGCGCGGGCGGAGTGGTTTGCCTCCCGGGCTACCCGGCCTCGGGGCTTCCGGGCCTGCGAGTCGCCGGGTCGCCGGACCCCGGGCTCCGGGGTCCGGGCTCTCGGACCTTCGCTGCCGGACTTCCAGGCTCCGCGCTTTGGGCCTCCGGGCTGCCGGACCGCCAGGCTCCAGACTTCGGGCTCTCGGACCTTCAAGCTGGCGGACGCCCAGGCTCCGGGCTCTAGGACTTTCAGGCTCTAAGCTCCCGAACCTCCAGGCTCCGGGTCCCGGGCTTCCGCACCCCGAGCCGCGGCCCCGGGCCCCCTGGGCCCCAGCCTCCCCGCGTCTCCCGCCCCCGGTGCTCCCCGCTAGCCGCGGCGGCGGAAGAGGAGGTCGCGCACCGCGTGCCCCTTCTCCAGCCCCTGGCCCTCGAAGCGGGTCAGCGGACGGAAGTCGGGGCGCGGGGCGAAGCCGCCGTCCGGCTGGGTGTTCTCGAAGTCCGGGCTGGCGGTCAGCACCTCCAGCATCTGCTCCGCGTACGGCTCCCAGTCCGTCGCGCAGTGCAGCAGCGCGCCCGGCGCCAGCCGCGTCGCCGCCAGGGCCAGGAACTCGGGCTGGATCAGCCGGCGCTTGTGGTGCCGCTTCTTGGGCCACGGGTCCGGGAAGTACACGCGCATGCCGGCCAGTGCGTCGGGCGCCAGCATCTCGCGGAGCAGGATGATCGCGTCGCCGTTGGCGACCCGGACGTTCTTCAGGCCCCGCCGCTCCGCGAGCGCGAGCAGGTTGCCCTGGCCCGGCGTGTGGACGTCGCACGCGAGGATGCCCGTGCCGGGGTCCGCCGCGGCCATTTCCGCCGTGGCCTCGCCCATGCCGAAGCCGATCTCCAGGACCACCGGCAGCGCCGGGTCGCCGAAGAGCTCGCCCAGGTCGATCCGGCGCATGCCGTCGATGTCGAGACCCCACACCGGCCAGAGCCGGCGCAGTGCCTCGCCCTGCCCGGTCGTGACCCGGCTGCGGCGCGGCTGGAACGAGCGGATGCGCCGCTCGTGGTGCGAACCGGCCGGGTCCGGGGCGGGACCGTCGGGGAACATCGGCTCCCGGCGGCCACGGGCGCGCGCACCGCCACCGGCGGCGGCCGGGACGGCGGCGGCTTCGACGGTCGGCTCGCCCGTCGGCTCGGCGGCGGGGGCGTCGGCCGGGACATCGGCGGGGGCGTCGGCCGGGGTGGCGGCCAGGGCGTCCTCGGCCGCGGGCGCGGCGGAGACGGCGTGGCGGGCGGGGTTCACGGACTTCTCGGACACAGTTCTTCCATAGTACGGGCGAGGCCCGCACCGGCCGGTTCCGTACATGTCAGCCCACGCGCGGTCGCGCACCCCAGGCCGCCCGACCGCCTCACCGCAGCTCCGCCAGCACCCTCCGCGCCACCTCCCGCCCGATCGGCAGCGAGGCCGTCGCCGCCGGCGACGGCGCGTTCAGGACGTGCACCATCCGCGGCGAGCCGGCGAACAGGAAGTCGTCCGCCAGCGTGCCGTCCCGCAGCACCGCCTGGGCGCGGACCCCGGACGGCGCGGGTATCAGATCGTCCTCCGTGACGCCCGGCAGGAGCCGGCGGACGGCCGCGGTGAAGGCCGCCTTCGACAGCGAGCGCCGTGCCTCGGCCGCCCCGTACCGCCAGTGCCGGCGCGCCAGCCGCCACGTGCCGGGGAACGCCACGGTGGCGGCGAGCTCCGCCGGCCGTACGGTCCGCCACGCGTACCCCTCCCGCGCCAGGGCGGGCACCGCGTTCGGCCCCACGTGCACCCCGCCGTCGACGCCCCGCGTGAGGTGGACGCCCAGGAACGGGAAGGCGGGATCCGGAACCGGGTAGACCAGGCCGCGCACCCGCGCCGCCGCGGTGGGCGCCAGCGCGTAGTACTCCCCGCGGAACGGGACGATCCGCACCCCGGGGTCGTCGCCCGCGAGCCGGGCCACCCGATCGCTGTGCAGGCCCGCGCAGTTGACCAGGGCCCTGGCCCGTACCACCGTGCCGTCCGCCGTCCGTACGGCGACCGCCGCGCCGCGCCGCCCCACGACCCGTACCTCCGCGCCGTACCGCACCGAGGCCCCCGCGTCCTCGGCGAGCCGGGCCAGCCGCGCCGCGACCGCGCCGAAGTCGCAGACGCCCGTGGTGCCGACGTGGATCGCGCCCACACCCCGTACGTCCGGCTCGAACTCGGCTATCTGGGCCGGGCCCAGTTCGCGAACGGGAATGCCGTGCCGCCGCCCGCGCTGCACCAAGGCGTGCAGCCGCGGCAGTTCGGCCCGCTCCGTCGCCACGATCAGCTTCCCCGTGACCTCGTGCGGCAGGCCGTGCTCCGCGCAGAACTTCACCATCTCCGCCGCGCCCCGCACCGCGAAACCGGCCTTCAACGAGCCCGGCGCGTAGTAGATCCCGCTGTGGATCACCCCGCTGTTGCGCCCCGTCTGGTGCCGCGCGGGGCCGGGCTCCTTCTCCAGCACGACCACGCTCGTACCCGGCGCGGCGCGCGTGACCGCGTAGGCCGTCGACAGGCCCACGATGCCGCCGCCGATCACCAGCACGTCGCAGTCGTACGCCCCCATGGGCTCACCTCCCCGCCCTCCCGCACCCACCGGCCGTCTCCGCTGCGGCCGACTCAACGGCTCCTATCATGACGTGCGCCACTGACAACGGGCCGAAACATCGTCGGACCAGGGGAAAGACGGAAAGGATCTTTCCGGGTGAAGCCGGCGACGCCACGCGAGGAGCGCGCGGGCAGCGGCCACCGCCCCCGGGCGAACATCGCCGCAACGTCCGGCGAACGGGAGAGGGCGGCCCCGGGGTGCCCGCCGCTCCGCCCGTGCAGCCCTCACGCCGTCGTGGCCACCAATAACGGCCGCGCCCGCTCCCGCAGCTCCACCACCCGCGGCTCGTTCCCGTACGGCTCCAGCCGGTGCAGCAGGTCCCGTACGTACTCCGTCGTCCGCGCCGACGAGATCCGCCCCGCGACCTCCACCGCCCGCACCCCGGCCGCGCACGCCGCGTCCAGGTTGCCGGACTCCAGCTCCGCGACCGCCGACACCACCAGCCGCAGCCCGTGCGAGCGTACGAACTCCTCCGTGGGCCGGGACAGCGCCTGCTCGGTGAAGCGCTGGACCTGCCGCGGCATGCCCAGGTCGCGGTAGCACTCGGCGGCGTCGGCGGCGAACCGCTCCTGGGTGTAGAAGTCCAGCCAGGACGGGTCCGGGTCGCCCGAGCGGGCCCGCTCCAGCCAGCCCTCGGCCGCCTTGAGCGCCGCTCCGCAGGCCGGCTGGTCGCCGGCCTTCGCCTGCGCCCTTGCCTCGACGAGCCGGAAGAAGCTCATCGTCCGCGCGGTGGCCAGGCCGCGGTTGCGCTCCAGCGCGGCCTGGGCCAGGTCCACGCCCTCGTCCGCGTAGCCGCGGTAGGTGGCCTGGAGGCTCATCGAGGCCAGTACGTAGCCGCCCAGCGGCACGTCGGCGGCCGCGCGGGCCAGCCGCAGCGCCTGGATGTAGTAGCGCTGCGCCGCCTCCTGCTGCCCGGTGTCGAAGGCCATCCACCCGGCGAGCCGGGTGAGTTCGGCGGTCGCGCCGAACAGCGCGCGCCCCACCTCGTCGCTGTACGCCCCCAGCAGCAGTGGCGCCGCGTCGACGCGCAGGCACT
Organism: Streptomyces sp. CA-181903; assembly: GCF_050937075.1. Lineage (NCBI taxonomy): Bacteria > Bacillati > Actinomycetota > Actinomycetes > Kitasatosporales > Streptomycetaceae > Streptomyces > Streptomyces sp. CA-181903. The sequence goes on along the minus strand of NZ_JBNJLY010000001.1, from coordinate 3,596,364 downwards.
CCGGCACCATGGACGAACGCCAGTCGCCGCCGCCGTACTTGGAGTCCCAGCGGCGCGCGTCGTCCGCCGCCTCGCGCAGTTTGGCCACGTCGCTGTGGCCGACACGCTGCGGCAGACCGCAGTCGGGCACCGCGCCGGCCTCGCGCTCCCGGGCCGCCTGCTGCGGCTCGCGCGCCACCGAACTGTCCGCGGGCGTGATCAGCCAGCGCGAGGCGGGCGTGGAGTACGCGCTGACGGAAAACGAACCCGCGAGACTCTGCCAGATCCCGCCGCCCCCGCGGCGACCGGCGGAATCCAGCCGGTACAGCTCGGTCGCCGACCGGACCGCCTGGCCGACATCGCGCGGAAACGCGAGGCCGACCTCCGGCGCCGGATCCGACTCGGCGAGGCCGATCTCGTGCAGCGGCACCGGCCGGCCCAGCTTGCCCGCTATCGCGGCGGCGATCAGATGGGGCGCGGCGCCCTGCGGCACCATGCCCTTGCTGACCCACCGGGCGACCGACGTCTTGTCGTACCGAAGCGTCAATCCCCGCTGCGCACCAAGGTCGTTGACCCTCCGCGCCAGACCGGCGTTGCTGATCCCCGCGAGAGCGAGGACCGTGCCCAGCTTCTCGTTCGGTCCGCGTGGCTCCCTGGACATGCGCACCCCTCGGCAACAACGATGCCCGCCCCGGCATAGGCGCGGGGCATTCGTAAACCCAGCGTAGTTCCCCACATCCCGACCGTTAAGGGGCGTTGTCCCGGATGGCGGGATTCTGGTCCGCATGCGCGTGCACGAAGGGGCACGTGCTCCGGCAGAGTGTGGCCGTGCGCCTGCTGTGCGCCTTGTATACGCCATCGCCGGGGCGGTTCCATGGTTCTGCGTGGGTTGGCCCGCTGTACTGGATCCAGTGGGCTGGGGGAAGCCGTCGCCCCATTCCCCGCGGGCGGCGGACCGGCCCGGGGGTGCGGCTCGTGCCTCCCGGGCTGCGCGGACTCCACGACGCGCCCGGCCGGCGGAGGACCCGTACGCCGGTGAACGCCCTTTCCGCCGTACGGCGTTCACGACACGGAGGGTCATCTCGGAAGTGGGCTCCACAGGCGTTCGCGAGCGGAAACGCGCGGTGGGAGCGCGCCGCCCGTACCGCGCGCGGGGCGCGCGGGAAACGGCTGAAACCCGCCGTACGCCGACGGAGCCGCATGGCCGGACAGTGGCCCGGAACGGCCAAGTCCGCCGCGACCGTGGCAGCATGGGATGCGCATGCGCCACGGTGTGACGCCGGAGAACGCCATTTCGCCCGGTTTTCCCGTCAGTTGGGCCGCCCGCCGACCGGCCCGAGTGGCCCGATCGATGTCGCGCCGCCCGTCCCGCTGTGCATGATGACTGCTACCCGATGGTTGTCCACAGCCTGTGGAGGCGGCGATGCGCTGGTTGGTGGGGTGGAGCCGCGCCAGCTCCCGGCCCGGCGTCCCCGCCGCGCCCGCGGTCCAGCCCGTGGGCGCCCGGCTCCTGTGGGAGGACCCCGACCCGCTGTGGGCGGTCGGCGACTGGCGGCCCGACGAGGTACGCGTCGTCCACGCCGGACCGCACCCCAACGGCACCCGCCCCGCCGGAGCCCGCCCCGACACCACCGGCCGTACCACCGCGCCGCCCGTCGCCCGCCTCGCCGTCCTCGGCCGCTGCGGAGCCGACGACCACCAGCTGCGCACCGGCCTCCTCGCGACCCGCGGCGGCGCCCTCCGCCCGCTGACGTCCTGGCCCGGCAGCTACACGGCCGTCGCCCAGATCGGCCGCCGCATCACCGTCACCGGCGACCTGGCCGGCGCCCGGCCCGTCTTCCACGCCGCGTGGGCCGGCGGCACCGCCTACGCCACCGCCGCCCTGCCCCTCGCCGACCTCGTCGAGGCCGAACTCGACATCGGTCACCTCGCCGCCCTCCTCGCCTGCCCCGACTCCACGGAGGCCCTGGGCGACAGCACCCCCTACACCGGCGTACGGCGCGTCCCGCCCGGGCACGCGCTGGTGGTGCGCGACGGCGCACGCGACGTCACGAGCTACGAACCGGCGGCCTCCCTCGTCGTCGCCGCCCCCGAACCCGAAGCCGCCCAGGCCGTCGAAGGGGTCCGCGACGCCCTCGTGGAAGCGGTACGCACCCGCCTCGCCGCCCCCCGCCACGCCCCGAACGGCTTCCCCCGCACCCCCGAGGCCGACCCCGGACCCGTACCCGGCATGGGCCCCGCCTTCCGCCGCGCCGCCCGCGGCGGCCCCGCCCCCGGCATCGGCGCCGACCTCTCCGGAGGCAGTGCCTCCGCCACCCTGGCCCTGCTCGCCGCGGGCCTGCCCGGCGCACCCGGCACCCCGCTCGGCCACGGCACCGGCGCGGGCGAACGGCTCCTCGTCGTCACCTTCAACGACCTGGTGGCCGACCGCGGCGGAGCCCGCGAGGCCGAACTCGAACGCGCCCGCGCGCTCGCCGCCGACCCGCGCCTCCACCACGTCGTCGTCGCCGCGGCCGAGGAAGCCCTGCCCTACGCCGACCTGCTCGACGGCCCGCTCACCGACGAACCGTCCCCCGCCCTCGTCACCGCCGCCCGCCACCGCCACCGGCTCGCGGCCGGCAGCGCCGACCACTTCACCGGACACGGCGCCCGCCAGGTCCTCGACGCCCACCCGGCCCGCCTCGCCGACCTCCTGCTGGGCCGCCGGCGCCGCCACCTCCTCCGCCCGGTCTCCGCCCTGGCCCGCGCGGACGGGCCGGCGGCGCTCGCCGGTTTCTCGGCGTCCGTCCCCTTCACCGTCTACCGTGCGGCGCGCCGGCTGGCCCGCACCTCCTACCGGGAAGGACTGGAGAGCGCCGCCGCCCGCTTCCTGGCGCCGGACTTCGTCACGGCCGAACACCTCACCGGCGCGGCCGGGGCCGTGGACGCCTCCATCGCCGCCCTCACCTGGTGCCGTCCGGGGCCCGCCGCCCGCTGGCTCACCGGAGCGGCGCTCGCGGAGGTGTCGGTCCGGCTCCAGGCCGCCGCCGTCCGGCCGACCGGAGCGGCACAGCGCCCGGGAGAACGCCGGGCCGCCGCCGCCCTCGCCCGGCACGCGGCGGACCTCCGCGTCCTCGAACAGGCCGCGGAGATCCGCGGCCAGCGCCTGCACGCGCCCTTCCTCGACAACCAGGTCGTACGAGCCTGCCGCGCGCTCCCCCAGGCGCTCCGCGTGCAACCCGGCGCGCGTGCCACCGTCCTGCGCTCCGTCCTCGCGGGGGCGGGCATCCGTGAACTGCCGCCCGGCTGGGGCGCCCCCACCCACGCCGCCCACGCGGCGGCGGCCCGGGCCGGCCTGCGGGCGTACGCGGCTCTGCTCCTCCGCCTCTTCGACGCGCCTTTGCTCGCGGACGCGGGCCTGATCGAGGCCGGCGTCGTCCGCGACGCCCTCCGCTCCGCGGCCGAGGGCGCTCCGCTGCCCCTGGACGGCCTCGCCGAACTGGTCGCCACCGAGCTCTGGCTCCGTCGCCTGCTGGCCCGCCGGGGCACCTGCTGGACGGGCCCGGCGGCGCCGCGCATGCGGGCGGTGGCGGGGGGAGTGGTGCCGCGGCCGAGCCTTTGACGAGGCCCACGCACCGGGGCCGCCCCGCGAAATTCCGCCTCCCGCACGGCGGGCAGCCCGCCCGACAGCCGACGCTAGGAGCAGGTGATACGGGCCACCGCCCAGTCCGCGAGCGCCGGTTGGGTGACCGGCGTGAGCGCCGCCCGCCGGCCCGCCGGCACCAGGCCCGCCGCGCCCGGCCACCGGCCCAGCCCGTCGTCGACGGCCTCGGCCGGGCCCTCCGGCGCCGGCACCGCGTCCTCGGCCGGCGCCACCGTCCCCACCACCAGCCGCAGCGTCCGCCGGCCGGACAGTGCCGCGTGGACGGGCACGGCCGGAGCGCCCCCGCGGACGACGCCCGACCGCCACACGGGGTCCCCGTCCGCGAGCACCGAGAACCGCAGCGCAGGCCGCCCGAGCGACAGGTCGTCGACGCCCACCACCGCGTCGAAGGCGGTACAGGACCGGTTCAGGTCGATGGCGACGGACGACGTCGGCCCGACGCTCACTCCGTGGCGGTAGGCGACGCCCCCGATCCGCAGGCCGTCCCGCTGCCACACCAGGCTGCCCTCGTCGATCCGCACATGCGGTTCGCGCCCGTTGCCGAACACGTCGAAGTCCAGGTCGTCGAGCCGGTAGACGGCACGGGCGGGCGGGGGCGTCGGGGGCGGTGGGGGAGTGGTCGACGGCTCCCGCGGCGGGGACGCGGACGGCGGCGCGGGCCGGGCCGGGGGAGGGGACGTCGTCCGGTGGGCGGCCGAGGGCGAGGGCGAGGGGCCGGGCGTGGGCTTCGCCGACGCACTCGACGGAGGGGCGGCCTGCCGCGCCTTCACCACGGGCGGCGCGGAGTGGGCCGACTGGGACGGCCGTGGCGGGTGGGACGGTACGACGGGTGGCGGAGCCGACCGCACAGCCTGCGGTTTCCCGGGCGACTCCCCGGAACCGCCTGTCAGGACGCAGGCGAGGGCCACACCGGCGGCGACGACGGCCGCCCCGACGCCGAGGGCGACCTTCGCGGGTGCCCCCAACCCCTCGCCCGCCGCCGCGCTGCCACCGGAACCGGCCGAACCGGCGGCCGCGGAGGCACCGCCGCCCGCCGCCCCACCACTCACCGCAGCGCCTGTACCCGCGGCGGCTCCCGCGCCGGCCGCCAGCCCGGCGACGGCCTTGACCGAGGCGCCGGCGGTGAACCATCCGACGAGCGCCACCGGCAGCACCGCCCGCAGCCGCGCGTTGACGTCCGCCAGCTCCAGCGCGGCGGTACGGCACCGGGCGCACTCCGCCAGGTGCTTGCGCAGCCCCCGCTCGGCCCGCGCCCGCAGCCCGCCGCGCGCGTACGCCCCGAGCCGGTCGGCGTACTGCGCGCAACTCCCCGCAGCCGTCAGCGACGCGCTGACGTGCGCCTGCAGATACGCCTGCCGCAGCCCCTCGCGGGCCCGGTGCGCGAGCACGGCGGTGGCGTTGGGGCTCAGTCCCAGCAGCGGCGCCACCTGGCTGGGCGACTCCTCCTCGACGGTGGTGTGCCAGAGCACCATCTGCCACCGCTCCGGCAGGCTGCGGAACGCCTGCACGGCGAGGGACGTCTCGGCCTGCCGCATCGCGCGCACGTCCGCGCCCGGGTCGACGGGGGTGTCCTCCGGGTCCATCGAGGCCCCGGCCGCGGAGACGGCGAACACCGCGAAGTCCTCGATGAGGCGCTCCCGCCGAGCGGTCCGCGTCCAGGCGGCGGCGACCCGCCGCACGGTGGTGAGCAGGTAGGCGCGTACGGCCGTGTCGGGCCCCCCGCCCCGGCGCACCGCCTGCAGCGTGGCGGCGAACACCTCGTTGGTGAGGTCCTCCGCGGTGTGGACGTCGCGGCAGCAGGTCCGGGCGTAGCCGCGGACCGCGGCGGCGTGCCGCCGGTAGAGCAGGGCGTACGCCTCCCCGCTCACGTCCTCGCCGTCCCGCAGCCGGGCCACCAACTCCGTGTCCGAGAGCGCCGACCCGTCTCCGACGGCCCCCGCCTTCCCGGCGCCACCGGCGTCCGCTCCGTCAGGCACACGGTCGTCATCGGCGCCGGCCCGGGGCCGGTCTTCCGCGCCGTCCGGGAGCGTTTCCCCCGCATCCGGCGCAGAGGGCGCACCGGATGTGTCGGGTACACCATCCGCATCGGACCCGCCGTCAGAACCGCCGGGGGCATCGGGACCGCCGTCGGCGTCGCGAGCACCGGGACCGGCAGGCCCGGGCAGCGCCGCCGGAGCCGACGGCCGCGGGAGCGGCCTGCCGGCGGTGGGGTGCGCGATGGCCGCGTCGAACGCGCCGCCCCACGCACTGCCGCGCTGCTTGGGAACGCTCGCCCGGGACCCTCCGCGCCGCCCTCGGCCGCGACCGTGCGGACCGCCCTGCCCTGGCACCCCGGGCGGCGTCCGGTGCGACGCCGAGGCGCCCGCCTCCTCGTTCCCGTACGGCTCTTCCCGCCCGTCACGACCCATAGCGGAAGCTCCCGTGCACGCCGGCCACCGAACAAAACAGGGGTCAGCGTGGCACAGACGCACACGGCGATGGCAGACGCGCGAACGGCAACCACTCGTCCGAGGAGCGTTCGCACACCGGAGCGTGGAGAAATCCCCGCCCCGAACCGGGTTCCGCCACTCTCGGAGTCACTCGAACGGGAACAACCTTCCGAAGAGCCACCCTCCTTTCGGGTGCGGCTTTCGGGCGCCGCTCCGGGTGCCCCCTCCGGATGTGCGCGGCGGCGACCGCAACCGCACGACCCACCGCGTCCGACAAGGCCCGGCCCGGCACACCGACACCGTGAACCGCCCCGGCCCGCCCGGCTGGAACAACCGGAACGAGCCGGAACGAGCCGGTACGAGTCGAACCGGCCGGAGCGAACCGAAGCGCCGGCAGGACCCGGATCCGGGCGAAGCACGCCCCCACCGGTCCCGCCGATCCGCCGACGAACGGCAACCACCAGAAGGCCCGGTCGAACGGCCGCCACGGGAAGGCCGGCATCGGACGACCGCCCTCAACCGGCCAACGTGCGCCCCAACATCAAGCCGTCAAGCCGTCAGGCCATCAGACCGGTCAAGCCGCCGGCCGCGACCGAAGCCCCTCCAGCAGGATGTCGAGCAGCCGCGAGGACGCCGCCGCCTGCTGCGCCGCGTCCGGCAGCGAAGGCGCCGCCGTGGCGATGACCAGCAGCACGTCCGCGACGGTCACGTCCGGCCGCAGCTCACCCGCCGACCGCGCCCGGTCCACCAGACGTCCGACGACCTCCAGCAGCGCCGCCGCGCCCGAGCCGTCCCGCTGCCCCTCGGGCACCGGCACCGGCCGCTGCTCGACGAGGCGCAGCTCGTGGAGCTGACCTCCGGCCGCCCCCGGCTGCCGCTGCTGCGGCACCCGGGCCTGCGGCGGTGCCGCCGCCTCCGGGGCGGACTCGCCCTCGACGCCGACCCGCAGCACCTGCGGCGGCAGCAGCCGCCCGGCGCCCGAGGCCACCGAGGTGCGCAGGAACCGGGAGAGCGCCGACCATGGCTCCTCCTCCTGGCCCAGCGCCGTCCGAGCCTGCTCGGTCAGCCGTGCCGTCTCTTCCTCGGCTATCCGCCTGACCAGGACGTCCTTGCTCGGGAACCGCCGGTAGACCGTTCCCACGCCGACCCGGGCCCGGCGCGCCACGTCCTCCATCGGCGCTCCGTACCCCAGCTCGCCGAAGACCTCGCGAGCCGCCCGCAGCACATGTTCCAGATTGCGCTGCGCGTCCACGCGCAACGGCGTACTACGGCCGCCGTTCCCTTCGGAGGGCGCGACAGCGGTAGACCAATGAGAGCCCTGAATGTGCATACGTTCCCCCGGTTATGACGTCTCCCCCCGGAGACTCCCCGCCCTGACTGCCGGAGCAGACCGCTGCCTGAACCCCGACGAAGTACGAACATAGTTGAGCCCAGGTCAAGAAAGAAGAGGGTAGTTCCGCACATCCTGCCCCCAATAGGAGTACGCGCGGGTCCGCGGTTGATTCCGCACCACCTCACCACCCCGGCGGATCCGCGCTGACCTGCATACCTTGTCCCAGGCGGGGCAAGCGGAGGCTCCGCCTTCCGGCTACGTCTCCGGTCATACGTTTCGCCCGGCCCTGTGGACAAACACCGGTACCCGGTGCGTCATGGAAGGGAGCCGTGTGACCGCGAGGATGTGAAGGGACAGCCTTGGCCAAAGAACCGGCGGTGAAGGAAGCGACGCGCATTCTGGTCGTCGGGGGCGGCTACGTGGGCATGTACGCCGCACTGCACCTCCAGCGCAAGCTGCGGAAGGGCGAGGCCGAGGTCCTGGTCGTCAGCCCCGACCCCTACATGACCTACCAGCCCTTCCTCCCCGAGGCCGCGGCCGGCTCCATCTCGCCCCGGCACGTCGTCGTCCCGCTGCGCAGCGTCCTCAAGGGCTGCCGGCTCCTCGTCGGCGAGGTGTCCGCGCTCGACCACGCGGCGCGGACCGCCACCGTCCGGACGGCCGCCACCGAGGAGGCCGGCGCGGGTGCCCTCACCGTCCACTACGACGAGCTGATCATCGCCCCGGGCTCCGTCTCCCGCACCCTGCCGATCCCCGGCCTCGCCGAGCACGGCATCGGCTTCAAGACCGTCGAGGAGGCCATCGGCCTGCGGAACCACGTCCTGGAGCAACTGGACATCGCCTCCTCCACCCGCGATCCGGAGGTCCGCGACGCCGCCCTCACCTTCGTCTTCGTCGGCGGCGGCTATGCCGGCGTGGAGGCGTTGGCCGAGCTGGAGGACATGGCCCGCTACGCCTCCCGGTACTACCACAACATCGAGCAGGAGGACCTGCGCTTCGTCCTCGTCGAGGCCACCGGCCGCATCCTCCCCGAGGTCGGCGAGGAGATGGGCCGTTACGCCGTCCGTGTGCTGCGCGGCCGGAACATCGACGTCCGCCTCGACACCCGCCTCGACTCCTGCGAGGACCGCGTCGTGGTGCTCAGCGACGGCTCCCGCCACCCCGCCCGCACCCTCGTGTGGACCGCGGGCGTCAAACCGCACCCCCTCCTCGCTGCCACCGGCCTGCCGCTGAACGCCCGCGGCCGGCTGAAGTGCCGCCCCGACCTGCGGATCGAGGGGGTCGACCACGCCTGGTCCGCCGGCGACGCCGCCGCCGTCCCCGACCTGACGGCGCATGAACCGGGCGTCGAATGCGCCCCCAACGCGCAACACGCCGTCCGCCAGGCGAGGACCCTCGCCGGCAACGTCCTCTGCTCCCTCCGCGGCCACTCCCTCACCGACTACCGGCACAAGTACGTCGGCTCGGTCGCCTCACTCGGCCTGCACAAGGGCGTCGCCCACGTCTACGGACAGAAGTTCAAGGGCTACCCCGCCTGGTTCCTGCACCGCGCCTACCACCTCAGCCGCATCCCCACCTTCAACCGCAAGGCCCGCGTCCTCGCCGAATGGACCCTCGCCGGCCTCTTCAAGCGGGAGATCGTCTCGCTCGGCTCGCTGGAGAACCCCCGGGCCGAATTCGAACTCGCCGCGGGCACCGGCCGCCATCCGGAGGCCGGGTGACGCACACGCCACGCCGGTACCGGAGCGGGGAACTCCCGCCGACGGCTCCGACGTCTCACGGATGTCAGTCCGGTCGGCCACACTGGACGTGTGACCATGGGTGGGTTCGCACTTCCGAAGAGTAACGATCGCGAGGATTCGAAGGATTCAGACGTTTGTCGCATTCCCTCGGGGGCCGGCCCCCGCACCGACCACCGCGCCCCCGCGCCGGGCGCGCGGCTCGGCCGCCACGCGTCGCCGAGCTGATCCGGACCGACTCCGCGAGGTAATCCTCAGTGAACTTCACCCGCTGGAGCGCCCGGCTCCCCGGCACACAGCGCCGGGCCGCGACGCGCGCCGACCGCAACGCCCCGGCCGCCCCCGCCGCGGCGACACCTGCCACGGGATCCGTCCCCGCCGCCCGCGCCGGCTCCGGCCCGCTCCCCGCGCCCGACGGCCCCGTCGCCACCCTCGACGGACTGTCCGTCCACGACGTCCTCGGTCAGGTCCCGGCCCTCGTCGCCGTCGTCTACGGCCCCGACCACCGCATCGCCTACGTCAACGACGCCTACGCCGCCCTCTTCGGACCCCGCACCCCCGGCGCCCCCGCCCGCGAGGCCCTCACCGAACTGGAAGAGCTCGGCCTCCTCGCCCTCATGGACCAGGTACTGCGCAGCGGCAAACCCCGCACCGTCAAATCCCGCCGCGTCACCACCCCCGACACCCCCGGCAGCCCCGCGGACCCGGACGGCACCACCACCCGCCCCCGGCACGGCTACTACACCTTCACCTGCACCCCGCTGCGCGTCGGCGTCCCCGGCGACGGCCCGCCGCAGCCCGGCGTCCTGATCTTCGCCGCCGACGTCACCGACCAGGTCGAGGCCGCCGAACGGCTGCGCACCAGCGAACGCCGCCAGCGCGAGGCCGCCGTCACCCTCCAGCGCAGCCTGCTCCCCCAGGAGCTCGAACAGCCCGACGACCTCCGCGTCGCCGCCACCTACCAGCCGGGCGGCCAGGACACCGCCGTCGGCGGGGACTGGTACGACGTCATCACCCTCGGGGCCGGCCGCACCGCCCTGGTCATCGGCGACGTCATGGGCCGTGGAGTGCGCGCCGCGGCCGTCATGGGCCAGCTCCGCACCGCCGTCCGCGCCTACGCCCGCCTCGACCTGCCGCCCCACGAGGTCCTCCAGCTCCTCGACGGCCTGGCCGCCGAGATCGACGCCACCCAGATCGCGACCTGCGTCTACGCCGTCCACGACCCCAACGAGGGCCGCCTGGTCTACGCCTCCGCCGGCCACCTGCCCATCCTCGTCCGCGACCCCGAGGGCACCGTCCACCGCGCCGCCGAGCCCACCGGCCCGCCCCTCGGCACCGGCGGCTGGGTGCACACCTCGGGCAGCGTCCCGCTCGGCCCCGGCTGCAGCGCCGTCCTCTACACCGACGGCCTGGTCGAACGCCGCGACGAGGACATCGACGACGGCGTCGCCGCCCTCGAACGCGCCTTCGCCGGCGCCACGGGCACCCCCCAGGTCATGTGCGACCGCCTCATCCGCTCCCTCGGCATCACCGACGAGCACGACGACGACGTCGCCGTCCTCGTCCTCCAGCACCCCGCCCGCACCGGCCACGACGCCGAGCTGTTCCACAACGCGGCGCTCGAACTGCTCGGCGGCGTCGAGGCCGCGCCCCGCGCCCGCGCCTTCGCCTCCGGCGTCCTCGCCAGCTGGCGCTTCCCACCGGACCTGCGCGACCTGGGCGTCCTCGCCGCCAGCGAGCTCGTCGCCAACTCCCTCCAGCACGGCACGCCCCCGATGAAGCTGCGCCTGCGCCGCACCGACCGCCGTCTGATCATCGAGGTCACCGACGGCGACGACCACCTCCCGCGCCGCCGCCGCGCCGAACCGGCCGACGAGGCCGGCCGCGGCATCTCGATCATCGCCACCATCGCCTCGTCCTGGGGTTCGCGCCGCACCCCCGGCGGCGGCAAGGCGGTCTGGTGCGAATTCGCCCTGCCGACGAAACACGCCCACGTATGACCGCGCCGACCACCACCGGGACGACGCACGAAAGCCGGCCCTCGTGACGACGCACGTGAGCCGGCCCCGATGAACGACAACGGCGGAGCGGTGCCGCCGGAGCACACCGCTCCACCGCACCACTCCGCCGTCACACTCCCCGTCGGCCGTCAGGCGCCGACCGTGGCCCGCTCCTCCTGCGGAACGACGCGCGCGGCCACCGTGCGCTGCTCCTGGGCCCGCAGCGGGTTCTCCTGCGCGGGCGTGAGCCGGCGGCCCAGGCGCAGGGCCAGCACGGAGATGCCCAGCGAGCAGGCGACCAGCAGCACGATGTAGGGCGCGTAGAGCCCCGAACCGGCCATCAGCCCGCCGGCGGCCGGCCCCGCGGCCAGCGCCAGCTGCTTCACGAGGGCGAACGCCGAGTTGTACTGCCCCACGAGCCCCGGCGCGGCCAGATCCGCGACCAGCGGGGCCATGGTCGGCGCCAGCATCGACTCGCCGATGCCGAAGAGGGCGTACGTCGAGATCAGCAGCGTGGTCGCGACCGCGTGCGCCCCCGGTACGAGGCCGGAGACCCCGGCCGCCACCCAGGCCACCGTCCATATGAGGCCGACCAGGGCGATGACCCGGCTCCGCCGCCGCCGCTCGACCAGCCGCAGCACCACGAACTGCGTCAGCACGATCGCCAACGTGTTCGCCGCGAGGGCCATGCCGAGCGTCGCGGGCGAGATCCGCGTGACCTCCACGGCGAACGCGGACAGGCCCGACTCGAACTGCCCGTAGCAGGCGAAGAACATCACGAAGCCCAGCACACACAGCTGCACCATCGCCCGGTCGGCGAGCAGCGCCCGCCACCCGTTCCGCGCGGAGCCGTCCGTCGGGACGGCGTCCTCGACCCGCGGCGCCTTCGGCAGCCGCACGGTCGCGACGGTGGCGCCCAGCACCAGGAACATCACGGCCTCGATCGCGAACAGCCGGACGAAGCTCGACGGGTCGGACGTGTCCACGAGCTGGCCGCCCAGCAGGCCGCCGACCCCCAGACCGAGGTTGTTGAGGAAGAACTGCGTGGCGAACGCCCGCGACCGGGTGGTCGTCGTGGAACACCAGACGATCATCGTGGCCAGCGACGGCTGGACGACCGCGATACCGGCACCGAGCGCGGCGGCGGCCACGACCACCAGGAACTCGCTGTCCGCCAGGCCGAGGCCCATGGAGCCGACGGCGGCCGACACCGTACCCGCGACGGCGACGGGCAGGGGGCCCCGCCTGTCGATCACCCGCCCGACGAAGGGCAGCACGAACAACGCGGCCACGGCGAACGTCGCGAGCACGACACCGGCCGTACTCGCTCCGAGGTTCCGCACCTGTGACACATAGATGAACAGGAACGGGACCGTGAAGCCGTTGCCGAACGCACTCAGCGCGTTGCCCAGCTGGATCCGGCGCAGTGCCGCGCCCATCGCGGTGGTCACACTCACCTTCCTTTTCCTTGATCACGAAAACGGTCCGGACCGCGCCGCGTACGGCAACAGTCCAGACCTGAAGACTTCAGAGCTAAACTTCGAAGCTAAAGAGTACACATCAAAGGTCTTTAACGGCAAGGGGTCTGTCATACTGCGGCCCATGGCCGACACCCCCGGCTCCGCCGAGCCGAGCCTCGAAGAGCAGATCGCCGCTTACCAGCGCGAGTTCCAGGACCTCGATCCCCAGGTGGAGAAGGTCGTCTCGGCCCTCAGCCGGCTCAACCGGCGCATGAACGTCGCCTACGGGCGGCAGACCGCCGAGCTGGGGATCAGCAACGCGGAGTGGGAGGTCCTCAAGGCCCTGGTCCTCGCCGGCCACCCCTACCGACTGGGCCCGGGCGACCTGGCGAAGCGGCTGGGCCTGACCCCGGCTGCCATGACCCACCGCATCGACCGGATGGTCGCGGAGGGTCTCGTCACCCGGGAGCGCGACGGCAGCAACCGGGTCCGCGTCATCGTCGGCATCACGGAGGACGGCCGGGAGAAGTGGCTGGAGGCGATGCGACTCGCCTCCGTCTTCGAGGAGGAACTCCTCCAGGACCTCTCCTACGAGGACCGCGGCAAGCTCGGCGAACTCCTGATCCGTCTCCTCCGCCGCGTCGAAACGGCCCAGCCGGACGCCGGCGGACGCCTCAGGGACCTCGACTGACCCCATCAGTGGCGCACGGCGGCACGAGGGTTGACACGGGGTCGGCGGATCCGTAATGTACTCCGAGCTGCCGCGAAGCCGTAGGGCTTTTCGGGGCGGCACTTCACGCCAGCTCGGCGGGATCCACTACTGCACGGCCCTTGAACGGGATTGATTTCGGCATGCCGGAATTCGGTTCTGTTTGAGCCCCAGGCGCCGATTAGGTGCCGCCGGGGAAATCCGGTAAAGTAGTGATCACGCCGGAAGGCGCGGCAGTAACAAATAGCCGCTCCGCTGGCGGGAACCCCGCTCCAACAGGGGGCCGGAAACGGAATCCAAACCGGAAACGGAACGGAAAACGGATCTGGTAAGGTTGGAAACACCGAAGGGAAGCGCCCGGAGGAAAGCCTGAGAGAGTCTCTCGGGTGAGTACAAAGGAAGCGTCCGTTCCTTGAGAACTCAACAGCGTGCCAAAAGTCAACGCCAGACTATAAAACAACCCCGTCCACGGATCCTTGTGGTCCTGGATGAGGTTCCTTTGAAAAACACAGCGAGGACGCTGTGAACGACCGGGCCTATTCCGCCTGGTCGTTCCGCTCAACGCGAGTGTCACCCGATTACGGGTAAACATTCACGGAGAGTTTGATCCTGGCTCAGGACGAACGCTGGCGGCGTGCTTAACACATGCAAGTCGAACGATGAACCTCCTTCGGGAGGGGATTAGTGGCGAACGGGTGAGTAACACGTGGGCAATCTGCCCTGCACTCTGGGACAAGCCCTGGAAACGGGGTCTAATACCGGATACGACTACTGAGCGCATGCTCGGTGGTGGAAAGCTCCGGCGGTGCAGGATGAGCCCGCGGCCTATCAGCTTGTTGGTGGGGTGATGGCCTACCAAGGCGACGACGGGTAGCCGGCCTGAGAGGGCGACCGGCCACACTGGGACTGAGACACGGCCCAGACTCCTACGGGAGGCAGCAGTGGGGAATATTGCACAATGGGCGAAAGCCTGATGCAGCGACGCCGCGTGAGGGATGACGGCCTTCGGGTTGTAAACCTCTTTCAGCAGGGAAGAAGCGAAAGTGACGGTACCTGCAGAAGAAGCGCCGGCTAACTACGTGCCAGCAGCCGCGGTAATACGTAGGGCGCAAGCGTTGTCCGGAATTATTGGGCGTAAAGAGCTCGTAGGCGGCTTGTCGCGTCGGATGTGAAAGCCCGGGGCTTAACCCCGGGTCTGCATTCGATACGGGCAGGCTAGAGTTCGGTAGGGGAGATCGGAATTCCTGGTGTAGCGGTGAAATGCGCAGATATCAGGAGGAACACCGGTGGCGAAGGCGGATCTCTGGGCCGATACTGACGCTGAGGAGCGAAAGCGTGGGGAGCGAACAGGATTAGATACCCTGGTAGTCCACGCCGTAAACGTTGGGAACTAGGTGTGGGCGACATTCCACGTCGTCCGTGCCGCAGCTAACGCATTAAGTTCCCCGCCTGGGGAGTACGGCCGCAAGGCTAAAACTCAAAGGAATTGACGGGGGCCCGCACAAGCAGCGGAGCATGTGGCTTAATTCGACGCAACGCGAAGAACCTTACCAAGGCTTGACATACACCGGAAAGCGCTAGAGATAGTGCCCCCCTTGTGGTCGGTGTACAGGTGGTGCATGGCTGTCGTCAGCTCGTGTCGTGAGATGTTGGGTTAAGTCCCGCAACGAGCGCAACCCTTGTTCTGTGTTGCCAGCATGCCTTTCGGGGTGATGGGGACTCACAGGAGACTGCCGGGGTCAACTCGGAGGAAGGTGGGGACGACGTCAAGTCATCATGCCCCTTATGTCTTGGGCTGCACACGTGCTACAATGGCCGGTACAATGAGCTGCGATACCGTGAGGTGGAGCGAATCTCAAAAAGCCGGTCTCAGTTCGGATTGGGGTCTGCAACTCGACCCCATGAAGTTGGAGTTGCTAGTAATCGCAGATCAGCATTGCTGCGGTGAATACGTTCCCGGGCCTTGTACACACCGCCCGTCACGTCACGAAAGTCGGTAACACCCGAAGCCGGTGGCCCAACCCTTGTGGAGGGAGCCGTCGAAGGTGGGACTGGCGATTGGGACGAAGTCGTAACAAGGTAGCCGTACCGGAAGGTGCGGCTGGATCACCTCCTTTCTAAGGAGCACATAGCCGACTGCAGACAAACGTTCTGCACGGTTGCTCATGGGTGGAACGTTGACTATTCGGCACAGTTGCAAGGGACTTGTTAGTACTGCTTCGGCGTGGAACACAGGATCTGATGTGACTGGGTCGGGCACGCTGTTGGGTGTCTGAGGGTACGGGCTACGGTCTGTATCTTCGGTCCGGCCCCGGTGAAGCGCCAGCTTGTCTGGTGTGTGACGGGTGGCTGGTCGTTGTTTGAGAACTGCACAGTGGACGCGAGCATCTGTGGCCAAGTTTTTAAGGGCGCACGGTGGATGCCTTGGCACCAGGAACCGATGAAGGACGTGGGAGGCCGCGATAGGCCCCGGGGAGCTGTCAACCGAGCTGTGATCCGGGGGTGTCCGAATGGGGAAACCCGGCAGTCGTCATGGGCTGTCACCCGCTGCTGAACACATAGGCAGTGTGGAGGGAACGCGGGGAAGTGAAACATCTCAGTACCCGCAGGAAGAGAAAACAACCGTGATTCCGGGAGTAGTGGCGAGCGAAACCGGATGAGGCCAAACCTTCGACGTGTGATACCCGGCAGGGGTTGCGTCGTGGGGGTTGTGGGATCTCTCTTTCATAGTCTGCCGGCTGTGAGACGAGTCAGAAACCGTAGTGATAGGCGAAGGACATGCGAAAGGTCCGGCGTAGAGGGTAAGACCCCCGTAGCTGAAATCATTGCGGCTCGTTTGAGAGACACCCAAGTAGCACGGGGCCCGAGAAATCCCGTGTGAATCTGGCGGGACCACCCGCTAAGCCTAAATATTCCCTGGTGACCGATAGCGGATAGTACCGTGAGGGAATGGTGAAAAGTACCGCGGGAGCGGAGTGAAATAGTACCTGAAACCGTGTGCCTACAAGCCGTGGGAGCGTCGCACAAGGAGCTTGCTTCTTGTGTCGTGACTGCGTGCCTTTTGAAGAATGAGCCTGCGAGTTTGCGGTGTGTTGCGAGGTTAACCCGTGTGGGGAAGCCGTAGCGAAAGCGAGTCCGAATAGGGCGACCAGAGTAGCGCGCCCAAGACCCGAAGCGGAGTGATCTAGCCATGGGCAGGTTGAAGCGGAGGTAAGACTTCGTGGAGGACCGAACCCACCAGGGTTGAAAACCTGGGGGATGACCTGTGGTTAGGGGTGAAAGGCCAATCAAACTCCGTGATAGCTGGTTCTCCCCGAAATGCATTTAGGTGCAGCGTCGTGTGTTTCTTGCCGGAGGTAGAGCACTGGATAGGCGATGGGCCCTACCGGGTTACTGACCTTAGCCAAACTCCGAATGCCGGTAAGTGAGAGCGCGGCAGTGAGACTGTGGGGGATAAGCTCCATGGTCGAGAGGGAAACAGCCCAGAGCATCGACTAAGGCCCCTAAGCGTACGCTAAGTGGGAAAGGATGTGGAGTCGCAGAGACAACCAGGAGGTTGGCTTAGAAGCAGCCACCCTTGAAAGAGTGCGTAATAGCTCACTGGTCAAGTGATTCCGCGCCGACAATGTAGCGGGGCTCAAGCGTA
Source organism: Streptomyces sp. CA-181903 (assembly GCF_050937075.1). NCBI lineage: Bacteria > Bacillati > Actinomycetota > Actinomycetes > Kitasatosporales > Streptomycetaceae > Streptomyces > Streptomyces sp. CA-181903. The sequence goes on along the minus strand of NZ_JBNJLY010000001.1, from coordinate 3,579,426 downwards.
CCGCCGAAGTCGTGTCATTGCAGTACATACCCCCAACGGGGACTGTGATGGGTAGGGGAGCGTCGTGTGCCGGGTGAAGCAGCCGCGGAAGCGAGTTGTGGACGGTTCACGAGTGAGAATGCAGGCATGAGTAGCGATACACACGTGGGAAACGTGTGCGCCGATTGACTAAGGGTTCCTGGGTCAAGCTGATCTGCCCAGGGTAAGTCGGGACCTAAGGCGAGGCCGACAGGCGTAGTCGATGGACAACCGGTTGATATTCCGGTACCCGCTTTGAAACGCCCAATATCGAATCAGGCGATGCTAAGTCCGTGAAGCCGTTCCGGATCCTTCGGGTGATGGAAAGTGGTGGAGCCGACGACCCAGACTTGTAGTAGGTAAGCGATGGGGTGACGCAGGAAGGTAGTCCAGCCCGGGCGGTGGTTGTCCCGGGGTAAGGGTGTAGGCCGTGTGGTAGGCAAATCCGTCACACGTTAAGGCTGAGACCTGATGCCGAGCCGATTGTGGTGAAGTGGATGATCCTATGCTGTCGAGAAAAGCCTCTAGCGAGTTTCATGGCGGCCCGTACCCTAAACCGACTCAGGTGGTCAGGTAGAGAATACCGAGGCGTTCGGGTGAACTATGGTTAAGGAACTCGGCAAAATGCCCCCGTAACTTCGGGAGAAGGGGGGCCATGTCCGGTGATGGGATTTACTCCTTGAGCTGGGTGTGGCCGCAGAGACCAGCGAGAAGCGACTGTTTACTAAAAACACAGGTCCGTGCGAAGCCGTAAGGCGATGTATACGGACTGACGCCTGCCCGGTGCTGGAACGTTAAGGGGACCGGTTAGCTCCATTTCGGTGGGGCGAAGCTGAGAACTTAAGCGCCAGTAAACGGCGGTGGTAACTATAACCATCCTAAGGTAGCGAAATTCCTTGTCGGGTAAGTTCCGACCTGCACGAATGGCGTAACGACTTCTCGACTGTCTCAACCATAGGCCCGGTGAAATTGCACTACGAGTAAAGATGCTCGTTTCGCGCAGCAGGACGGAAAGACCCCGGGACCTTTACTATAGCTTGATATTGGTGTTCGGTTCGGCTTGTGTAGGATAGGTGGGAGACTGTGAAGCATGCACGCCAGTGTGTGTGGAGTCGTCGTTGAAATACCACTCTGGTCGTGCTGGATGTCTAACCTGGGTCCGTGATCCGGATCAGGGACAGTGTCTGGTGGGTAGTTTAACTGGGGCGGTTGCCTCCTAAAGGGTAACGGAGGCGCCCAAAGGTTCCCTCAGCCTGGTTGGCAATCAGGTGTTGAGTGTAAGTGCACAAGGGAGCTTGACTGTGAGACCGACGGGTCGAGCAGGGACGAAAGTCGGGACTAGTGATCCGGCGGTGGCTTGTGGAAGCGCCGTCGCTCAACGGATAAAAGGTACCCCGGGGATAACAGGCTGATCTTCCCCAAGAGTCCATATCGACGGGATGGTTTGGCACCTCGATGTCGGCTCGTCGCATCCTGGGGCTGGAGTCGGTCCCAAGGGTTGGGCTGTTCGCCCATTAAAGCGGTACGCGAGCTGGGTTTAGAACGTCGTGAGACAGTTCGGTCCCTATCCGCTGTGCGCGTAGGAGTCTTGAGAAGGGCTGTCCCTAGTACGAGAGGACCGGGACGGACGAACCTCTGGTGTGCCAGTTGTTCTGCCAAGGGCATGGCTGGTTGGCTACGTTCGGGAGGGATAACCGCTGAAAGCATCTAAGCGGGAAGCCTGCTTCGAGATGAGGACTCCCACCCACTTGATGGGGTAAGGCTCCCAGTAGACGACTGGGTTGATAGGCCAGGTGTGGAAGACCGGTAACGGTTGGAGCTGACTGGTACTAATAGGCCGAGGGCTTGTCCTCAGTTGCTCGCGTCCACTGTGTTGGTTCTGAAACCACGAACAACCAAAGTGCCGGTTGTTGAAATTGTTTCATAGTGTTTCGGTGGTCATAGCGTTAGGGAAACGCCCGGTTACATTCCGAACCCGGAAGCTAAGCCTTTCAGCGCCGATGGTACTGCATGGGGGACCGTGTGGGAGAGTAGGACGCCGCCGAACTCAATTTGATAAAGCCGTGGGCCCTGGATCGATGAGAAATCGATCCGGGGCCTACGGCTTTTTTGCGTTTTCAGACGTCCGCATTCCTTCCACGGCGTCCGTCACTTCGGTGCCCGTCACTTCTTGCTGATCAAAGGCATACGGCCGTCGTCAGCCTGCCCATTTCCTCCTCGCCCGCGGTCGCCCCCGAACCGCGTCGCCTCCCAGCCGGCCTTGATGCCGGCCAGGAGCAGCCCGATGACGGCGCCCTCGAAGGGGTCGGTCACCACGATCGCGCCCGCGGTGGCGAGGAGGACCGCGACCTCGCCCCGATGTCCGTCCCACAGCCGCCCCAACTCCCGTACCGGCAGCAGCTGCCGGCCCAGGAGCACCAGCACACCGGCGAGCGCGGCGACCGGTACCGCCCCCAGGGCCCAGGGCAGCAGCGCGGCGAACACTGCCAGCCACACACCCTGCAGCACACGGGAGGCTCGAGTCCGCGCCCCCGCCCGGGCGTTGGCCGTACTGCGCACGATGACGGTGGTCAGCGGAAGGGCCCCGAGCATGCCGCACACCGTGTTGCCGGCGCCCTGCGCGATGAGCTCCTTGTCGTAGTCGGTGCGCGGACCGTCGTGCAGCCGGTCGACCGCCGTCGCGCCGAGCAGAGTGCCGGCCGACGCGACGAGCGTGAAGGCCAGGACCGTGCCCAGGACGCCGACCTGCCCGAGCCGCACGAAATCCGGGCCGTCCGGCGGCTGGACGGCGGTCATCAGATCACCGATCCGCAGCCGGTCGACCGGCAGGCGAAGCGCCGATGTCACGGCCGTCGCCGCGAGGACCGCGGCCAGTGGCGCAGGCATCAGCCGCACGCCGCGTGGCCAGCGCTGCCACAGCGCCATCAGCGCCATCGTGCCGACGCCCACCGCTCCGGCGGTCAGCGCCGTCGGGGACTCCAGGGTTCCGGTGGCCAGGAGGACGAGTCCGCCGAGCCGCTCCAGGCCGCCACCGGGCGCGTTCGCGTCGGCGAGTTCGTACAACTGGCCTGTGATCAGGACGAGTCCGGTCCCCGCCAGCATCCCCTGCACCACGGCGACGGGGACCTTCCGGAACCAGCGGCCGAGCCGCAGCAGGCCCAGCACCACCTGGAACAGGCCGGTGGCCAGGACGAGTACGCCCAGGCCGCCGAGCCCGTAGGTGCGCACGGCCTCGTACACGAGCGCGGCGAGGCCCGCGGCCGGCCCGCTCACCTGGATGCTGCTGCCCGGCAGCAGCCCGGTCAGCAACCCGCCGACAATTCCGGTGACGAGGCCCAGCTCCACCGGCACCCCGGAGGCCACGGCCACACCGGCCGAGAGCGGCACGGTTATGAGGAAGACGACGAGGGACGCGTGGACGTCGGCCCGGAGGAGCCGCGGAAGGCGAAGGAACCGGAGGAGGGAGTCGGTGTCGAGGCGGGAGGTGACGAAGCGGGCGGGGCCGAGGTCTTTGTGCTCCATGAGGGTTGCCTCCAGCGCCCCCGGGCGCACTGGGGCGGCCGGGGACCGAGAACCTGCGGTGGACGACGAGTGCGGGCGAACGGACCGGGCAGCCTCTGCGTGCGCAACGGTCGGGCCGAAGGGCGAAGAGAGCGGAGAGGGGTGGAGAAGGGGAGAGGGTGGAGAAGAGGGCGAAGGGCGGAGGCGAACGGAGAGGCGGGAGCAGGCGGCGGACGCGGGACGGGTCCGCGCGCGGTGCCCGTACGGACGCGTCCTCGCCCCCTCCGGCAGCGCGCCGTGAACACCCGCCCACAGTGTGACCAAGCCCTGTGCCCACGGGCCGTTCGGTGCGTTACCGCGTTGTAAACACGGAATCGAGGAGAGGGAAGAGCTCCGTCCGTTCACTCCGGCGGACACCCTGACTCATGCGCCCCGGCGCGCGCCGTGGCTCCTTCTCCCCGCGCCGTCGTCCGCTCCTACTGCCCACCGCCGTGTCGGGGCTGGTGCGAAGATGGCGGCCAGTGCGGCAACAGCACGGCACAGCGAACGCGGAAAAGGTGAACACCGTGACCCAGACAGTCGCCGTCCTCGGGACCGGAAAGATCGGTGAAGCGCTGCTCAGCGGCATGATCCGGGCAGGCTGGGACCCCGCGCAGCTGCTCTGCACCGCACGACGCCCGGAGCGCGCCGAGGCCCTGCGCGAGCGCTACGGCGTCGAGATCGTCGGCAACGCCGACGCCGCGAAGGCCGCCGACACCCTCATCCTGGCCGTCAAGCCGCAGGACATGGCGACGCTCCTCGACGAGCTCGCCCCGCACCTGCCGGCCGACCGGCTCGTCATCAGCGCGGCGGCCGGTGTCCCCACCGCGTTCTTCGAGGAGCGGCTCCCGGCCGGGACGCCCGTGGTGCGCGTCATGCCCAACACCCCGGTGCTGGTGGACGAGGGGATGTCGGTCATCTCCGGGGGCACGCACGCCACCGAGGAACACCTGCTGCGCACCGAGGCGATCTTCAAGCCGGTCGGCAAGACGCTGCGCGTCCCCGAGACGCAGCAGGACGCCGCGACCGCGCTCTCCGGCTCCGGTCCCGCGTACTTCTACTTCCTCGTCGAGGCGATGACGGACGCCGGCATCCTCCTCGGCCTGCCCAGGGACAAGGCCCACGACCTCATCGTCCAGGCGGCCATCGGCGCGGCCGTGATGCTCCGCGACAGCGGGGAACACCCCGTCAAGCTGCGCGAGGCCGTGACCTCGCCGGCCGGCACGACGATCAACGCCATCCGCGAGCTGGAGAAGCACGGCGTGCGGCACGCGCTCATCGCCGCCCTGGAGGCGGCCCGCGACCGCAGCCGCGAGCTGGCCTCCGGAACGGGCTGACGAGACGGGCCGCCGGTTCCGGAGGCGGCGGGCGGTGGCCCGCGGTCAGCCGGCGGGGAGCAGGCCGATGGCCCGGTACGCGGCGTCGACCGTCGGCCGCGCCAACTCCCGCGCCCGCCGGGCCCCGTCGCGGAGGACGCCGTCCACGTACGTCGGGTCGGCGCAGAGTTCGGCGTGCCTCTCACGTACCGGGCGCAACAGTTCCACCACCGCGTCCGCGGTGTCCCGCTTCAGCGCGCCGTACGAGCCGTAGCTCGCGGCCAGGGCGTCCGGCGCGGTGCCGGTACAGGCGGCGAGCAGTTCCAGGAGGTTGGCGACACCGGGACGCTCGGCGCGGTCGTAGACGACGTCCGTCGCGCTGTCCGTGACCGCGCGCATCACCTTCTTGCGCACCACGTCCGCCTCGTCGAGGAGATAGACGATGCCGGAGGTCTCCGCGTGCGACTTCCCCATCTTCGACGTCGGGTCCTGGAGGTCCATGACCCGGGCCGCGACCGGCGGGAGGACGGCGCGGGGGACGGTGAACGTCGGCCCGTACCGCTGGTTGAAGCGCACGGCGAGGTCGCGGGTCAGCTCGACGTGCTGCGCCTGGTCGTCGCCGACGGGGACCTCGTCGGCGCGGTACGCGAGGATGTCGGCGGCCATCAGCACGGGATAGGTGAGGAGGGACAGGCGGACGCTTCCGCCGTTCGCCCGTTCGCGTGCCGACTTCTCCTTGTACTGGATCATGCGGCGCATCTCGCCGTCCGCGGCCGTGCACTCCAGGAGATAGGACAGCCGGGTGTGCTCGTCGACGTGGCTCTGCACAAACACCGTGCAGAGGGAGGGGTCCAGGCCGGCCGCCAGGAGCAGGGTCGCGGCCTGTCGGCTCAGCCGACGGACACGGGCCGGGTCGTGCTCGACGGTCAGTGCGTGCAGGTCCACCACGCAGAAGAGGGCGTCGGCGCGGTGCTGGTCCGACTCGACCCACTGCCGGACGGCGCCCAGGTAGTTGCCGAGGGTCAGGTGTCCGGTGGGCTTCACACCGCTGAAGATGCGGGTCGTGGGGGTCATGGGTCCCTCTCCTTGGGAACGGGGACCACCGCCACGGACAGCGAAAACGGCCGCCGAGGCGGCGGCCGTGGGGTGCATGCGTGGGTACGCGCAGGGGGGTGGCCGCCGTCAGGCGGGCCACCACTGGCCGTTACGGGCATGCAGGGTCATGCCGCCGACCGTACCGCCCGGAAACCGCTTGCGCCACGGGTTTGATCCAGACCAAGGCCCTCGTGTAAGGTTCTTCGAGTTGCCAGCGGGGCCCGAGAGGGAACCGGGGCGGCACTTCACGCCAGCTCGGCGGGATCCTCTACTGCACGGCCCTTGAACGGGATTGATTTCGGCATGCCGGAATTCGGTTCTGTTTGAGCCCCGGGCGCCGATTAGGCGCCGCCGGGGAAATCCGGTAAAGTAGTGATCACGCCGGAAGGCGCGGCAGTAACAAATAGCCGCTCCGCTGGCGGGAACCCCGCTCCAACAGGGGGCCGGAAACGGAATCCAAACCGGAAACGGAACGGAAAACGGATCTGGTAAGGTTGGAAACACCGAAGGGAAGCGCCCGGAGGAAAGCCTGAGAGAGTCTCTCGGGTGAGTACAAAGGAAGCGTCCGTTCCTTGAGAACTCAACAGCGTGCCAAAAGTCAACGCCAGACTATAAAACAACCCCGTCCACGGATCCTTGTGGTCCTGGATGAGGTTCCTTTGAAAAACACAGCGAGGACGCTGTGAACGACCGGGCCTATTCCGCCTGGTCGTTCCGCTCTCGTGTGTGTGCACCCGATTACGGGTAAACATTCACGGAGAGTTTGATCCTGGCTCAGGACGAACGCTGGCGGCGTGCTTAACACATGCAAGTCGAACGATGAACCTCCTTCGGGAGGGGATTAGTGGCGAACGGGTGAGTAACACGTGGGCAATCTGCCCTGCACTCTGGGACAAGCCCTGGAAACGGGGTCTAATACCGGATACGACTACTGAGCGCATGCTCGGTGGTGGAAAGCTCCGGCGGTGCAGGATGAGCCCGCGGCCTATCAGCTTGTTGGTGGGGTGATGGCCTACCAAGGCGACGACGGGTAGCCGGCCTGAGAGGGCGACCGGCCACACTGGGACTGAGACACGGCCCAGACTCCTACGGGAGGCAGCAGTGGGGAATATTGCACAATGGGCGAAAGCCTGATGCAGCGACGCCGCGTGAGGGATGACGGCCTTCGGGTTGTAAACCTCTTTCAGCAGGGAAGAAGCGAAAGTGACGGTACCTGCAGAAGAAGCGCCGGCTAACTACGTGCCAGCAGCCGCGGTAATACGTAGGGCGCAAGCGTTGTCCGGAATTATTGGGCGTAAAGAGCTCGTAGGCGGCTTGTCGCGTCGGATGTGAAAGCCCGGGGCTTAACCCCGGGTCTGCATTCGATACGGGCAGGCTAGAGTTCGGTAGGGGAGATCGGAATTCCTGGTGTAGCGGTGAAATGCGCAGATATCAGGAGGAACACCGGTGGCGAAGGCGGATCTCTGGGCCGATACTGACGCTGAGGAGCGAAAGCGTGGGGAGCGAACAGGATTAGATACCCTGGTAGTCCACGCCGTAAACGTTGGGAACTAGGTGTGGGCGACATTCCACGTCGTCCGTGCCGCAGCTAACGCATTAAGTTCCCCGCCTGGGGAGTACGGCCGCAAGGCTAAAACTCAAAGGAATTGACGGGGGCCCGCACAAGCAGCGGAGCATGTGGCTTAATTCGACGCAACGCGAAGAACCTTACCAAGGCTTGACATACACCGGAAAGCGCTAGAGATAGTGCCCCCTTGTGGTCGGTGTACAGGTGGTGCATGGCTGTCGTCAGCTCGTGTCGTGAGATGTTGGGTTAAGTCCCGCAACGAGCGCAACCCTTGTTCTGTGTTGCCAGCATGCCTTTCGGGGTGATGGGGACTCACAGGAGACTGCCGGGGTCAACTCGGAGGAAGGTGGGGACGACGTCAAGTCATCATGCCCCTTATGTCTTGGGCTGCACACGTGCTACAATGGCCGGTACAATGAGCTGCGATACCGTGAGGTGGAGCGAATCTCAAAAAGCCGGTCTCAGTTCGGATTGGGGTCTGCAACTCGACCCCATGAAGTTGGAGTTGCTAGTAATCGCAGATCAGCATTGCTGCGGTGAATACGTTCCCGGGCCTTGTACACACCGCCCGTCACGTCACGAAAGTCGGTAACACCCGAAGCCGGTGGCCCAACCCTTGTGGAGGGAGCCGTCGAAGGTGGGACTGGCGATTGGGACGAAGTCGTAACAAGGTAGCCGTACCGGAAGGTGCGGCTGGATCACCTCCTTTCTAAGGAGCACATAGCCGACTGCAGACAAACGTTCTGCACGGTTGCTCATGGGTGGAACGTTGACTATTCGGCACAGTTGCAAGGGACTTGTTAGTACTGCTTCGGCGTGGAACACAGGATCTGATGTGACTGGGTCGGGCACGCTGTTGGGTGTCTGAGGGTACGGGCTACGGTCTGTATCTTCGGTCCGGCCCCGGTGAAGCGCCAGCTTGTCTGGTGTGTGACGGGTGGCTGGTCGTTGTTTGAGAACTGCACAGTGGACGCGAGCATCTGTGGCCAAGTTTTTAAGGGCGCACGGTGGATGCCTTGGCACCAGGAACCGATGAAGGACGTGGGAGGCCGCGATAGGCCCCGGGGAGCTGTCAACCGAGCTGTGATCCGGGGGTGTCCGAATGGGGAAACCCGGCAGTCGTCATGGGCTGTCACCCGCTGCTGAACACATAGGCAGTGTGGAGGGAACGCGGGGAAGTGAAACATCTCAGTACCCGCAGGAAGAGAAAACAACCGTGATTCCGGGAGTAGTGGCGAGCGAAACCGGATGAGGCCAAACCTTCGACGTGTGATACCCGGCAGGGGTTGCGTCGTGGGGGTTGTGGGATCTCTCTTCTGTCGTCTGCCGGCGACAGGACGAGTCAGAAACCGTAGTGATAGGCGAAGGACATGCGAAAGGTCCGGCGTAGAGGGTAAGACCCCCGTAGCTGAAATCATTGCGGCTCGTTTGAGAGACACCCAAGTAGCACGGGGCCCGAGAAATCCCGTGTGAATCTGGCGGGACCACCCGCTAAGCCTAAATATTCCCTGGTGACCGATAGCGGATAGTACCGTGAGGGAATGGTGAAAAGTACCGCGGGAGCGGAGTGAAATAGTACCTGAAACCGTGTGCCTACAAGCCGTGGGAGCGTCGCACAAGGAGCTTGCTTCTTGTGTCGTGACTGCGTGCCTTTTGAAGAATGAGCCTGCGAGTTTGCGGTGTGTTGCGAGGTTAACCCGTGTGGGGAAGCCGTAGCGAAAGCGAGTCCGAATAGGGCGAATGAGTAGCGCGCCCAAGACCCGAAGCGGAGTGATCTAGCCATGGGCAGGTTGAAGCGGAGGTAAGACTTCGTGGAGGACCGAACCCACCAGGGTTGAAAACCTGGGGGATGACCTGTGGTTAGGGGTGAAAGGCCAATCAAACTCCGTGATAGCTGGTTCTCCCCGAAATGCATTTAGGTGCAGCGTCGTGTGTTTCTTGCCGGAGGTAGAGCACTGGATAGGCGATGGGCCCTACCGGGTTACTGACCTTAGCCAAACTCCGAATGCCGGTAAGTGAGAGCGCGGCAGTGAGACTGTGGGGGATAAGCTCCATGGTCGAGAGGGAAACAGCCCAGAGCATCGACTAAGGCCCCTAAGCGTACGCTAAGTGGGAAAGGATGTGGAGTCGCAGAGACAACCAGGAGGTTGGCTTAGAAGCAGCCACCCTTGAAAGAGTGCGTAATAGCTCACTGGTCAAGTGATTCCGCGCCGACAATGTAGCGGGGCTCAAGCGTACCGCCGAAGTCGTGTCATTGCAGTACATACCCCCAACGGGGACTGTGATGGGTAGGGGAGCGTCGTGTGCCGGGTGAAGCAGCCGCGGAAGCGAGTTGTGGACGGTTCACGAGTGAGAATGCAGGCATGAGTAGCGATACACACGTGGGAAACGTGTGCGCCGATTGACTAAGGGTTCCTGGGTCAAGCTGATCTGCCCAGGGTAAGTCGGGACCTAAGGCGAGGCCGACAGGCGTAGTCGATGGACAACCGGTTGATATTCCGGTACCCGCTTTGAAACGCCCAATATCGAATCAGGCGATGCTAAGTCCGTGAAGCCGTTCCGGATCCTTCGGGTGATGGAAAGTGGTGGAGCCGACGATCCAGACTTGTAGTAGGTAAGCGATGGGGTGACGCAGGAAGGTAGTCCAGCCCGGGCGGTGGTTGTCCCGGGGTAAGGGTGTAGGGCGCTGTCTAGGCAAATCCGGACAGCATGAAGCCTGAGACCTGATGCCGAGCCGATTGTGGTGAAGTGGATGATCCTATGCTGTCGAGAAAAGCCTCTAGCGAGTTTCATGGCGGCCCGTACCCTAAACCGACTCAGGTGGTCAGGTAGAGAATACCGAGGCGTTCGGGTGAACTATGGTTAAGGAACTCGGCAAAATGCCCCCGTAACTTCGGGAGAAGGGGGCCATGTCCGGTGATGGGATTTACTCCTTGAGCTGGGTGTGGCCGCAGAGACCAGCGAGAAGCGACTGTTTACTAAAAACACAGGTCCGTGCGAAGCCGTAAGGCGATGTATACGGACTGACGCCTGCCCGGTGCTGGAACGTTAAGGGGACCGGTTAGCTCCATTTCGGTGGGGCGAAGCTGAGAACTTAAGCGCCAGTAAACGGCGGTGGTAACTATAACCATCCTAAGGTAGCGAAATTCCTTGTCGGGTAAGTTCCGACCTGCACGAATGGCGTAACGACTTCTCGACTGTCTCAACCATAGGCCCGGTGAAATTGCACTACGAGTAAAGATGCTCGTTTCGCGCAGCAGGACGGAAAGACCCCGGGACCTTTACTATAGCTTGATATTGGTGTTCGGTTCGGCTTGTGTAGGATAGGTGGGAGACTGTGAAGCATGCACGCCAGTGTGTGTGGAGTCGTCGTTGAAATACCACTCTGGTCGTGCTGGATGTCTAACCTGGGTCCGTGATCCGGATCAGGGACAGTGTCTGGTGGGTAGTTTAACTGGGGCGGTTGCCTCCTAAAGGGTAACGGAGGCGCCCAAAGGTTCCCTCAGCCTGGTTGGCAATCAGGTGTTGAGTGTAAGTGCACAAGGGAGCTTGACTGTGAGACCGACGGGTCGAGCAGGGACGAAAGTCGGGACTAGTGATCCGGCGGTGGCTTGTGGAAGCGCCGTCGCTCAACGGATAAAAGGTACCCCGGGGATAACAGGCTGATCTTCCCCAAGAGTCCATATCGACGGGATGGTTTGGCACCTCGATGTCGGCTCGTCGCATCCTGGGGCTGGAGTCGGTCCCAAGGGTTGGGCTGTTCGCCCATTAAAGCGGTACGCGAGCTGGGTTTAGAACGTCGTGAGACAGTTCGGTCCCTATCCGCTGTGCGCGTAGGAGTCTTGAGAAGGGCTGTCCCTAGTACGAGAGGACCGGGACGGACGAACCTCTGGTGTGCCAGTTGTTCTGCCAAGGGCATGGCTGGTTGGCTACGTTCGGGAGGGATAACCGCTGAAAGCATCTAAGCGGGAAGCCTGCTTCGAGATGAGGACTCCCACCCACTTGATGGGGTAAGGCTCCCAGTAGACGACTGGGTTGATAGGCCAGGTGTGGAAGACCGGTAACGGTTGGAGCTGACTGGTACTAATAGGCCGAGGGCTTGTCCTCAGTTGCTCGCGTCCACTGTGTTGGTTCTGAAACCACGAACAACCAAAGTGCCGGTTGTTGAAATTGTTTCATAGTGTTTCGGTGGTCATAGCGTTAGGGAAACGCCCGGTTACATTCCGAACCCGGAAGCTAAGCCTTTCAGCGCCGATGGTACTGCATGGGGGACCGTGTGGGAGAGTAGGACGCCGCCGAACTCAATTTGATAAAGCCGTGGGCCCTGGATCGATGAGAAATCGATCCGGGGCCTACGGCTTTTTTGCGTTTCCCGATAGCGTGGCCGTCATGAGCGGTCGCGCACAACTGATGTGGGATGAAGCGGTCACCGGTTACGACTTCGGACCGGGACATCCCATGGATCCGGTACGCCTCGCCCTCACCATGCGGCTCGTCGAGGCGTTCGGTCTGGACAAGGCGGTGGAGGTCGTCGCGGCCAGGCCGGCCGGGGAATCGACGCTGCGGCTGGTACACCGTCAGGACTACATCGAGGCCGTCCGGGCGGCCTCGGCCGACCCGCGGGCCGCCGATCCCGCCTACGGCCTCGGGACCCCCGACGACCCCGCCTTCGCCGGGATGCACGACGCCGCCGCGCTGATCGCCGGTCAGTCCGTCGCCGCCGCCGAGGCCGTGTGGCGCGGCGAGGCCGCACACGCCGTCAACTTCACCGGCGGGCTGCACCACGCGATGCCCGGCTCGGCGTCCGGCTTCTGCGTCTACAACGACGCCGCCCTCGCCGTCGCCCGGCTCCTCGAACTGGGCGCCGAGCGCGTGGCCTACGTCGACGTGGACGTCCACCACGGCGACGGCGTCCAGGCCGCGTTCTGGGAGGACCCGCGCGTCCTCACCATCTCGCTGCACGAACACCCCCGCACCCTCTTCCCGGAGACCGGCTGGCCCGAGGAGACCGGCGCCCCCGAGGCCGAGGGCGGCGCCGTCAACGTGGCGCTGCCGGCCGGGACCGGGGACGCCGGATGGCTGCGGGCGTTCCACGCCGTCGTCCCCGAGCTGCTGGCCGCCTTCCGGCCGCAGGTACTGGTGACCCAGCACGGGGCCGACACGCACTTCGAGGACCCCCTCGCGCATCTGACGGTCTCCCTGGACGCCCAGCGCCTCGTCGCCGAGTCCTGCCACGCCCTCGCCCACGAGCACACCGACGGGCGATGGGTGGCCCTGGGCGGCGGTGGGTACGCGGTCGTCGACGTCGTGCCGCGGTCCTGGACGCACCTGTGCGCCATCGCCGCCGGCCGGCCCGTGGAGCCCGGCACGGCCGTCCCGGAGGACTGGCGGCACGAGGTCTACCGGCGCACCCGCCAGTGGGGGCCGCAGCGGATGACCGACGGACTGCGGCCGGAATGGCGGGACTTCGCGACGTCCGGCTACGACCCCGCGGACCGCCTGGACCAGGCGATCCTGGCGACCCGCCGGGCCGCCTTCCCCGCCCACGGCCTGCTCCCGTGAACCCCCTGCTCCTCTGAGCCGCCTGCCGCACTGAGCCACCCAAGCCTCTGAGCCACCCGAGGCCCTGAGCCACGCGAGCCCCGAGCCCCGAGCCCCCGGCGCTCGGAGCCGTGCCCCGCCCCCGCCCGTCCCCGTTACCCGTGCGTGGAACGCTTGCGCGCGCATCTGCTCGCCGCCGGCCTCGCCGGGGTCGTGGCCACCACCCGGGAGCGGAGCCTCGACCGGTACCGGCGGTTCGTGGCCGGGGACCCCCGGGTGCTGATGGGGCTGGAGCCGGAAAGTGACTGGCACTACGAGGAATTGTTACGGCTGATGGGCCAAAGGTGTGGAGTTTCAGCCGATCCTGAACAGACTTCCGGGCATGATGTGATCGATCCGGATCGAACGCTGGCGGCGCTGGGAGCCTTCGCGAATCGCCTCGCCACGGTCGCCGCGACGGGCGCTCCGGTGCTGATCGGTACCGGTCATCCCCACCGGCTCCTGGGTTTCTACGCCGGGTTGGCCGCCGGTCTGTCGGCGGCGGGATGTGATGTCCTCACCCCGGCGCAGGGTCGAAGTATCGACATAACGACCCGGTTTGGCGTACGCACATACAACCTTGACTACGTCCGGGGAGTCGCGATGGTGCGCGAACCCGGCGCGCGCGCCACCGCGAACGAGCCGGGCGCACACACGCATTCACCCCTCCCGCTTCGTGCCGCGCTGGCCGCCGCGGCGGATGCCGGAGGCCCTCTTCCGGCCCTGGTCATCGGGGACCACGGGTGGGTCTGCGGGGCAGGTCAACTGGGCTTTGAGGCCATCGGACTGGCGGACTCCGACGACCCCGCCGTCTTCGTCGGGGAGGCCGAGGGGAGGGTGTCCGTGGCCGTTCCGCTTGATGACACTGTGCGGTCTGATTACTACCGACCGCTTACTCGCTATGTACTCAATCGAGCGTGTCTGTCACGGTAGGCGGCCGATGGCTGCTCCTCTTCCCCACTCGCATCACCCGCCCCTAATCTGGGGAGTGAGCGCGCAGCGACGAGGAGTCACCGGAGGGGAAGCCGGTGCGCGTCATGTGCGGAAGGTTCAGGTGTGTCATGGCTGCTGGCGAAAGGCCTCTCAACGAGGTCGTGTTCCTGACCGTGGCGGAAGTCGCCGCGGTGATGCGCGTGTCCAAGATGACCGTGTACCGCTTGGTGCACAGTGGTCATCTGCCGGCGATCCGGGTGGGTAGGTCCTTCCGGGTCCCAGAGCAGGCGGTGCACGAGTACCTCCGTGAGTCATTTGTGGGGGTGGAAACCGCCTGACGAGGACCTCGGATTACGCTGTTCGCCCGGTGCCGGGTAGGCTGGCCCGATGTAGGTCGTGTGGGCTCGGACGCCCCGCACCGAGTGAATCGATGTAAGCGAGGGTAGTCGTGGGCTCTGTTATCAAGAAGCGGCGCAAGCGGATGGCCAAGAAGAAGCACCGCAAGCTGCTCAAGCGCACTCGCGTTCAGCGCCGCAACAAGAAGTAAGCAGCGTCGCTGTGTTCGTCCCGCAGCCCTCTCATCGCCTCGGCGGTGGGAGGGCTGCGGTGCGTTCGGCTCCGGGAGGCCCGGGAGACGCCGGGCCCTGTGTGAGGCGTACGGCACCCGCGGTGGCTCCTGGGACCCGTCGGTCCGGCCGGGGCGCCCCGGGCCGCGTACGGCCGTCCCCACGTCCGTCCGCGCGGCCGGAAATGTCGCTCCCCGCGACGAGCGCACGTCACAGCGCGACGGCGACCCGCTACGGTGGCCGCCACAGGGCACCCGGAACCGGGTGGGGGACGCCTCCGGGAACGTCGTCGGGGACGCCCTCGGGATCCTCCTCGGGATCGTCCTCACGGAAGGGAAGGCGCTGACCTTGGGCAGGGTGGTGCTCGTCACCGGAGTGGCACGCCGGCTGGGCGGCCGGTTCGTCCGCCGGATCCTGCGGGAGCCCGGCGTCGAACGGGTCGTGGGTGTGGACGTGGTGCCGCCCGAGCACGGCCTGGGCGGGGCCGAGTTCGTCCGGGCCGACATCCGGCAGCCCGCCATCGCCCGGGTGCTGACCGAGCACGCGGTCGACACCGTGGTCCACATGGACGTCACCGGCACCCCGCTCGGCGCGCGGGGCAGCGGCCGGGGGAGCCGGGGCACGGTCAAGGAGACCAACGTCATCGGCACCATGCAGCTGCTGGGTGCCTGCCAGAAGACCCCCTCCGTGCGGCGGCTGGTCGTGAAGTCCACCACGAGCGTCTACGGCTCGGCGCCCCGCGACCCCGCGGTCTTCACCGAGGCGACGCCGCCCAAGTCGCTGCCCGGCGGCGGCTTCGCGAAGGACGCCGTCGAGGTCGAGGGCTACGTCCGCGGATTCGCCCGCCGGCGGCCCGACGTGGCGGTGTGCGTGCTGCGCTTCGCCAACCTGCTCGGCCCCCACGCCGACTCGCCGCTCGCCGAGTACTTCTCGCTGCCCGTGCTGCCCACGGTCCTCGGCTTCGACCCCAGGTTGCAGTTCGTACACGAGGACGACGCCGTCGAGGTGCTGCGGATCGCCGCCTCGGAGCCCGCCAGGGGCACGCTCAACAGCGGGACGTTCAACATCGCGGGAGACGGCGTGGTCCTGCTCTCACAGGCCGCCAGGCGCCTCGGACGCCCCACCCTGCCGTTCTTCCTCCCCAGCGTCACCTGGGCCGGCGCCGCGCTGCGCGCCCTCGGGATGCTGGACTTCTCCCCGGAGCAGATCCGGCTCCTCACCCACGGCCGTGTCGTGGACACCACCCAGATGCGGGAGACGCTCGGCTTCCACCCCCGGTACACCTCGGCGGGGGCCTTCGCCGACTTCACCCGGAGCCGTGGCACCGGTCTGCTGCCGCCCCACACCCTCGCCCGTACCGTCGACCGGATCGCCGCCGCGGTGCCTGCCGGCCGCGGCCTGAAGTGAGGAGCGCACGCACCATGGCGGACGCGAAGGTCATCCCGTTCGGTGAGGAGCCGCGCTCCCGGCGGCGGTCACGGCGCGGCGCCCAGGCCGGCCGTACCCCGCGGACCGCCGCGGCGCCCCTCGCGCCCGTCCCGCCGCCGCGCGACGAGCCGGCCGCGGCGGACGCGACGGACGGTGCTTCCGGGACTCCCGGCGCCGCCGAGGCGGCCGCGGACGGCTGGGAGCGGAAGGTCGCCCACGGCCTGAACTTCCTGCGCCGCCGCATCACCGGCGACTACGAGGTGGACGAGTTCGGCTTCGACAAGGAGCTCACCGACCAGGTCGTGCTCTCCGCCCTGCGCCCGTTCGCCGAGAAGTACTTCCGGGTGGAGGTGCGGGGGATCGAGAACATCCCGGAGAAGGGCGCGGCGCTGGTCGTCGCCAACCACTCCGGGACGCTCCCGATCGACGGGCTGATGCTCCAGGTGGCCGTGCACGACCACCACCCGGCGGCGCGGCACGTCCGGATGCTCGCCGCCGACCTGGTCTTCAAGCTGCCCGTCGTCAACGAGATCTCCCGCAAGCTCGGCCACACCCTCGCCTGTGCCGAGGACGCGCAGCGGCTGCTGGAGCGCGGCGAGGTGGTGGGGGTGATGCCGGAGGGGTTCAAGGGGATCGGGAAGCCGTTCTCGGAGCGGTACCGGCTGCAGCGCTTCGGCCGGGGCGGCTTCGTGTCGACGGCGCTGCGGGCCGGGGCACCGATCGTGCCGTGCTCGATCGTCGGGGCCGAGGAGATCTACCCGATGATCGGCAACTCCAAGACGCTGGCGCGGCTGCTCGGGCTGCCGTACTTCCCGCTGACGCCGACGTTCCCCTGGCTCGGGCCGCTGGGCGCGGTCCCGCTGCCGACGAAGTGGACGATCCAGTTCGGGGAGCCGGTGCCCACCGACGGCTATCCGCCGGAGGCGGCGGACGACCCGATGCTGATGTTCAACCTGACCGACCAGGTGCGGGAGACGATCCAGCACACGCTCTACAAGCTGCTGGTGCAGCGGCGGTCGGTGTTCTTCTGATCCCGGAGCCCTTCCGGCGCGATCTCGGCGGAAGGAAAACGGTGGCCGGCGTCCCCGTGGGAACGCCGGCCACCGCCGCGTCGGACCTGTCGGCCGCTACTTCTGCTCCTCGCCGTGGATGCCGAGCCCCGGGATGATGTCCGGGAGCAGCGGCGGGAGGGTGACGTCCGGCTGCTTGGACGGCTTGCCGTCCTTGCCGTGCGGCGCGGTGCCGGCCGGGCCGGAGCTCTCCGCGGGCGGGGCCGGGTGGAGCAGGCCCGTGCCGCCGAGCAGCCCTTCCTGCTCGTCCTGGGCGCTCTGGGAGGGCGCCGCCGGGCGGTGGGACGCGTGCTTGTCGCCGCCGCTCGCCGACGTGCGGGGCGCGGGCGCGCTGTGGCCCGGGGTGCTCCGGTGGTCGGAGTGGGGAGGAGTGGCGGTGTGCTGGCCGTGGTTCTCGTGCCGCTCCTTGTCGTGGATCAGCGACTGCAGCGGCTCGATCTCGTCGTCTATGGCTCTGAAGACCGAACTGACGTCGTCCCGGACGTCGGTGAGCTGGAGCGGCAGCCGGTCGCGCAGCTGGCTCCAGCCCTCGCGGTGCGAGGCGGTGAACGACGAGAGCCGCCGCAGCGGGCCCAGCGAGCCGTCCTGGTGGTAGGCGGCCCGCAGCAGGCGGTGGCCCTCGGAGACGTCCTGGCGCATGCCGGTGAGGGTCTTGCGGATCTCGCTCAGCGACTCGTGGTCGAGGTGGCCGGAGCGGCCCCGCTCCATCAGCCGGCGCGCCTCCTGGAGGCGGGTGGACGCCTGGTCGAGGAGGATGTCACCGCGCTCGGAATCGCTGTCGGCCATGCCGAGCTTGAGGTCCTCCATGCCGCGCTTGAGCCCGTAAAGGGTGTCTCCCGGAAGGGCGTTGGAGCTGGCGGCGGCGACTCCGCCGAGGGCTCCGGCCGCCACGCCCACCGTGAGGCCGCCGGCCGCCAGTCCCTTGGACCAGCGGGAGCGCGGCTTGAGCCGGCCGAGCGGGCCGGCCCGGTGGGCCCCCGGCCGGAGGACCCGGAGGCCGCCGGGGCCCTGCGGGGCTCCGGGACCGTCGCGGTGCCACCGGCGAACTGGGCCTCCATGGCGGCGATCAGCTGCGCCCGCTGCACGGTCCGCACCTCGGGATCGAGCTCCGGGGCGGGCAGCGCTGCGAGGCCGTCGGCCAGGCTCAGCAACCGCCCCCGTTCGGCCTCGTCCGCCGGTGCGCCGGTCCGTACGGCCGCCTCGCCCTGGAGTTCCTGCTCCTCCAGAGCTTGGGCGAAGGCGTTCGCCCGCCGGTGCGCCGAAACGTTCGCGATCACAGGCGGCACCTCCTCTCGTCATGACCATCGACTCCCCCGGACACCTGGAGGTTGCACGCCTTGAGTGCATCCACTCGATCGAGTGAGTGTGTGCGGGCATGGCGCGACAGCGGGAAGTCTGCATCCCGCACAACGAGCGGCGTGGCAGTCGGGTTACGCGCCGCCGTCGCGGGCGGGCCGTCGGGGCGGCCGGCCGGCGGGGTCCCGGCGGCGTCTCACCGGGTCGGCGGCGGCTCAGCGGGCGTCGTCGGGGAGGAGCCGGGCGAGGGTGCGGACGGCCCGGTACTGCAGGGTCTTGATCGCGCCTTCGTTCTTCCCCATGACCCGGGCGGTCTCGGCGACCGACAGGCCCTGGAGGAAGCGCAGGGTGACGCACTCCTGCTGCTGGGGGTTGAGCTTGCGCACCGCCTCCAACAGGGCGGCGTTGGACAGGGATTCGAGGACGGAGTCCTCGGGGCTGCGCTCGACCTCGTTGGCGTCGAGCATCTCGCCGGTGGTGACTTCCAGGCGGAACCGGGAGGACTTGAAGTGGTCCGCGACGAGGTTGCGGGCGATGGTGACCAGCCAGGCGCCGAAGTCACGGCCCTGCCAGGTGAAGGTGCCGATGCGGCGCAGGGCGCGCAGGAACGTCTCGCTGGTCAGGTCCTCGGCCGTGGCCCGGCCGCCGACGCGGTAGTAGATGTAGCGGTAGACGGTGTCGGCGTACTGGTCGTAGAGGCGGCCGAACGCCTCGGCCTCGCCGGCCTGGGCGCGCTCGACGAGGTCCAGCATGCGGGCGCTGTCGCTGTCGGCGCTGGGACGGCGCGTGGGGGTGGTCGTGGCGGCCGTGGTGGCCGAAGCGCCGCGGCGGGCGCGTCTGCCGACGGCGGCGCCGGCCTCGGCGAGTGCGTAGCAGGGGCTCCTTTGCCCGGCAGCGCCAACGGCTACCGCGGGGATGGGTGTGGCGAAGGCGGGGACGGCGTACGCGGTGGGGACGAAGCCGCGCAGGCGGTCGACGACCGCTGCGCGCAGCGTAGCCAGGCCCGAGGCGTCAACCCCGACGTGTGGGTACACGGGACTCCCAGAGGCAGAGCTTCCATCACGTGCAGTGCCGGTGCTTTCACTCGACGTAGGGACAAGCGAGGTACCGGATTGCGTCTGAGGAGAATAACCCTTCGTACAGGCAGCACTACACCGAGTTGCTCAAATCACCGTTTCCGTTCGCACTTCCACCTATTGCTGCACGTTCAAATATCGAACTCCCGGCGGAAGTTGACCGTATTTGCTGTGGGTGTGGCCGATTGGGCAGCGTGTTGTGGCAATCCGGACACGGCAGGACTGTCGGGGGTTGAGTGGGGGTATGACAACCGGATTGCCTGTGGGGGAACGCCGGTTACGCAGAGTGGCCAGTGGGGCTTCTGCGGCTCGGCTGGGTGATCGCCCGATCCGGTGACGGCGAGTGGCGGGCCGGGGCGCGGGATTTCGCCGCGGCGCATTTCGCCGCGGCCCCGGCCTGTCGCCGGAGTGCGGCTCGTCGTCGGAGCCGTGGAGGTGTCGGAGTCGCGTCGGGGTCCCGGCGTCGCGCGGTCGTCAGCGGCGGCGGCGGTGCAGGGCGACGGCCGCGGCGGCGCCGCCCGCCAGGGCGCCCAGGCCGACGGCGGCCGGGATGCCGATCCGGGCCGCCTTGCGGCCGGTGCGGTAGTCGCGCAGCCGCCAGCCGTGCTCCCGGGCGTGGCGCCGCAGCCGCGCGTCGGGGTTGACCGCGCAGGGGTGGCCGACCAGCGAGAGCATCGGGATGTCGTTGGCGGAGTCGCTGTACGCGGCGCACCGGGAGAGCTCCAGGCCCTCGGCCGCGACCAGCGCGCGGACGGCCTCCGCCTTGGCCGGGCCGTGCAGCATCTCGCCGACGAGCTTGCCCGTGTAGACGCCGCCGACCGACTCGGCGACGGTGCCCAGGGCGCCGGTCAGGCCGAGCCGGCGGGCGATGATCGTCGCGGTCTCGACGGGGGCCGCGGTGACCAGCCAGACCTTCTGGCCCGCGTCCAGGTGGGCCTGGGCGAGGGCGCGGGTGCCGGGCCAGATGCGCTCGGCCATGTACTCGTCGTAGATCTCCTCGCCGACGGACATCAGCTCGGAGACCCGGTGGCCCTTGACGATCGACAGGGCGCTGTCGCGCGCGTCCTGGATGTGCGCCGGGTCCTCGTTGCCCGCCAGCCGGAACCACGCCTGCTGCCAGGCGAACCGGGCGAGTTCGCGCTTGCGGAAGAAGTGCCGCTTGTACAGGCCCCGGCCGAAGTGGAAGAGGGCGGCGCCCTGCATCACGGTGTTGTCGAGGTCGAAGAAGGCCGCCGCCTTGGCGTCGCCCGCCACGGGGAACTCCGGCTCCGCGGTCCGCGCGGCCTTCTTGCCGCTCGGCGCGGGCGTCTCCTCGACGACGGCCGGCGCGGCCTCCCGGGCCTCCTGCTCCTGGACCGTCTTGCGGGCCGCCTCGGCCGCCGCCTCGCCTGCCCGGACGCTGCGCGCGGTGGCGTAGCGGCGCGGCGAGAGCCACGTGAGCCAGGACAGCCAGCGGAATTCGAGGCGCGCCCCGAAGGGGCTCCTGCCGGGACGGCGGTCGGGCGACGGGTGGGCCATGCCGCGAGCATAGCCAGTTTGTTCGGAGTGATCAGGACGGTGAAGGAGCCCTGACATGAACGATACGTGTCGGTAACCTCGGGGCGCCGCCCGCGCGGGGCGGGTCAGCCGCCGAGGGCCTTGCGGAGCCGGTCCGGGTCCACGCGCCAGAAGTCGTGCTGCTCCCCGTCGATCAGGACGACCGGGATCTGCTCCCAGTACTTGCGGTGCAGCTCCTCGTCCTCGTTGATGTCCTTCTTCTCCCAGCGGGTGCCCAGGCCGCCGCAGACCTCGGCGATCACGGCCTCGGCGGCGTCGCAGAGGTGGCAGCCGGGCTTGCCGACCAGGGTGACCAGGTGATCCGCGGGGTTCTTGCGGCGGCGCAGCAGACTCATGCCGCCATTGTGCCGGGGCCGGACGGGTGCGGTGAGGGCCGGACGGGCCCTGGTGATCAGGGAGGACCGGGGAAGGGGAGCGTTCCCGAACGGCTGCCGCGGGCGCTCCCCGGCCGCTCCCGGGCGGTTCCCGCGCGGGGCGAATAGGTGCCTGAGTCGACTACCATCATGGGCGATTTGTAGGTGTCCGGGGGTATAGCGGTGAGGAGTGAGCGCCCGTGTCCCCGTCGACCGACCCCTGGTGCGGGCGTGACGTGCGTGGTTGTAGGCGCGACCCGGCCAATGGTTCCCCGAACGGGCCGAAAGACCGCGTGACGCCTGTCACTTTGCACGGACAAAGCGGACACCATCTTTGTGCACGCGTTCACAAAGACATAGCCTGCATACGACGGGGCGGTCCTGGGACAGGGCGCCGCCCGCAGCCCCGCTCTACCCGCAGGAGCACCGTGGCAACTGGCCGAACTCACCGACCGGCGACCCGAAGCCGAGGGATCCCCGAGGCCACCGTCGCCCGGCTCCCGCTGTATCTGCGCGCGTTGACCGCGCTCTCCGAGCGCTCGGTCCCCACGGTCTCCTCGGAGGAGCTCGCGACGGCGGCGGGGGTCAACTCCGCCAAGCTGCGCAAGGACTTCAGCTACCTCGGCTCGTACGGCACCCGCGGCGTGGGCTACGACGTGGAGTACCTCGTCTACCAGATCTCCCGTGAGCTCGGCCTGACCCAGGACTGGCCGGTCGTCATCGTCGGCATCGGCAACCTCGGCGCGGCGCTCGCCAACTACGGCGGCTTCGCCTCCCGCGGCTTCCGCGTCGCGGCCCTGATCGACGCCGACCCCGCGATGGCGGGCAAGCCGGTGGCCGGGCTGCCCGTCCGGCACACCGACGAACTCGAGTCGATCATCAGCGACAACGGCGTCTCCATCGGCGTCATCGCCACCCCGGCCGGCGCCGCCCAGCAGGTCTGCGACCGCCTGGTGGCCGCCGGGGTCACCTCGATCCTCAACTTCGCGCCGACCGTGCTCGCGGTGCCGGACGGCGTCGACGTCCGCAAGGTCGACCTGTCGATCGAGCTCCAGATCCTGGCCTTCCACGAGCAGCGCAAGGCCGGGGAGGAGCCGGGGCAGGGCGCGCGGACCGCGGCTTCGCGATCGGGAAGCGCCCGTCCGGCCGCCGCCGCGGCCCGCGGCGGCAGGAAGGGTCCGGACGGGGACGTCCCCGCCGTGATGCCGGCATGAGCCTGCTCGTCGTCGGTCTCAGCCACCGCAGCTCACCGGTGAGCGTGCTGGAGCGGGCCTCGCTGACCCCCGAGGCCAAGGCCGCGCTGGTGCACGACACCCTCGCGGCCGAGCCGGCCACCGAGGCGGCCGTCCTGGCCACCTGCAACCGGATCGAGCTCTACGCCGACGTGGACAAGTTCCACGCCGGTGTCGCCGAGCTGTCCACGCTGCTCGCCCGCCACACGGGCGTCCCGCTGGACGAGCTCACCCCGCACCTCTACGTCCACTACGAGGACCGGGCCGTCCACCACCTCTTCTCGGTGGCCTGCGGCCTGGACTCGATGGTCGTCGGCGAGGGCCAGATCCTCGGCCAGATCAAGGACGCCCTCGCCCTCGGCCAGGAGCTGCACTCCGCCGGCCGGCTGCTCAACGACCTGTTCCAGCAGGCCCTGCGGGTCGGCAAGCGCGCCCACAGCGAGACCGGCATCGACCGGGCCGGGCAGTCGCTGGTCACCTTCGGCCTGCAGCAGCTCCACGACGGCCCGTCCGTCGAGGAGTGGGCCGCGGGCAAGCGGGCCCTGGTCATCGGCGCCGGCTCCATGTCGTCCCTCGCCGCCGCCACCCTGGCGCGCGCCGGAGTGGGCCACGTGGCCGTCGCCAACCGGACCCTGGAGCGGGCCCGGCGGCTGGTGGAGATCCTCACCGAGCCCGGTGCCGCGCGCGTCACCGCGAGCGCCGTCGAGATGACCGCCCTGCCGGACGAGCTCGCGCTCGCCGACATCGTCGTCTCCTGCACCGGCGCCACCGGACTCGTCCTCACCGCCGACGCGGTCACCGCCGCGCTCGCTGGCCGGCCCGGCTGCGCCGTCGACGCCGACTGCGCCCGTCTCGCCCTGCTCGACCTCGCCATGCCGCGCGACATCGACGCCGCCGCGCACGGGATCGACGGCGTGCGGTTCGTCGACATCGAGGCGCTCGCCGGGGCCTCGGCCGACGCGCCCATGGCCGCCGACGTCGACCGGGTGCGGACCATCGTCTCCGACGAGGTCGCCGCCTTCGGCGCCGCCCAGCGCGCCGCCCACATCACGCCCACCGTGGTCGCCCTGCGCACCATGGCCGCGGACGTGGTCGCGGGCGAGATCGCCCGGCTCGACGGGCGGCTGCCCGGGCTGGACGACAAGCAGCGCGCCGAGATCACCCAGACCGTCCGCCGCGTCGTCGACAAGCTCCTCCACGCGCCCACCGTGCGCGTCAAGGAACTCGCCTCGACCCCCGGCGGCGCCGGCTACGCAGACGCCCTGCGGGAGCTGTTCGACCTCGACCCGCAGGCGGTCGCCGCCGTCAGCCGGGCCGACGCGCGGCACGAGACCAAGAACAACGCACGGGAGTCGGCATGAACGGCACAACCCCGCTGCGCCTGGGCACCCGGCGCAGCAAGCTGGCCATGGCCCAGTCGGGCCAGGTCGCCGAGGCGGTGAGCCGGCTGACCGGACGCCCCGTCGAGCTGGTCGAGATCACCACCTACGGGGACGTCTCGCGCGAGCACCTGGCGCAGATCGGCGGCACCGGGGTGTTCGTCTCCGCGCTGCGCGACGCGCTGCTCGCCGGCGAGGTCGACTTCGCCGTGCACTCGCTCAAGGACCTGCCGACCGCGCAGCCCGACGACCTCGTCCTGGCCGCCGTCCCGCGCCGCGAGGACCCGCGCGACGTGCTGATCGCCCGCGACGGCCTGTCCTTCGAGGAGCTGCCGGCCGGCGCCCGGATCGGCACCGGCTCGCCGCGCCGCATGGCCCAGCTCAACGCCTGGGCCCGCGCGCTCGGCAAGGAGATCGAGACCGTGCCGGTCCGCGGCAACGTCGACACCCGGCTCGGCTTCGTCACCGGCGGGGAACTCGACGCGGTCGTGCTGGCCGCCGCCGGGCTGACCCGCCTCGGCCGGATCGACGTGGCGACCGAGTTCCTGTCGCCCGACACCGTTTTGCCCGCCCCCGGCCAGGGGGCCCTGGCGATCGAGTGCGCCGCCACCGCCGCGCCGCTCGCCGCCGTGCTCGCCGAGCTCGACGACCCGTACACCCGGGCCGCCGTGACCGCCGAGCGTTCCCTGCTCGCCGCCCTGGAGGCCGGCTGCTCCGCACCCGTGGGTGCGCTGGCCGACACCTTGGGAGACGAGCAGGACGTACCCGAAATGCGCCTGCGCGGCGTCGTCGGCACGACCGACGGCTCGACGCTGGTGCAGCTGTCCACCACCGGTCCCGTTCCCGCGTCGCACCACGACGCCCTGGCCCTCGGACGCGAACTCGCGGCCGACATGCTGGACAAGGGTGCGGCCGGTCTTATGGGGGAGCGAGCACATTGAACCCCACCGCCCCGAACCACTCCGCGCACGGGCACGTCACCTTCCTCGGTGCGGGCCCCGGCGATCCGGGACTGCTGACGCTCCGCGCCGTCGAGGCGCTGGCATCCGCGGACGTCCTGATCGCCGACCCACAGGTGCTGGAGGTGGTGCGCGCACATGCGCGCGCACATGTGGACATGCCGGCGCAGCCCGTCCCTGACGAGGCGTCAAAGGCCGTCGGCATCCCTGTCCTCAGGGACACGGCCAATCTTGTCATGACGGCCGCGCGCGGCGGCAAGCGGGTCGTCCGTGCGGTCCTCGGCGACCCCGGCCTCGACGGGAACGCCGCCGACGAGATGCTCGCCTGCGCCGCCGAGGGCATCACCTTCGAGGTGGTCCCCGGCATCGCCACCGCCGTCGGCGTACCCGCCTACGCCGGTGTGCCGCTGCGCGACCCGAAGGGCGGCGACGTGCGGTTCGTCGACGCCCGGACCGCCTCCGACACCTGCTGGTCCGAGGTGGGCGCGAGCCAGGCCACGGTCGTGGTGACGACCACCCTGGACACCGTCACCGCCGCCGCCGGCGAACTGGTCGCGGCCGGCCGCAAGCCGGACACCCCGCTGAGCGTCACCGTCGCCGGCACCACCACCCGCCAGCGCACCTGGACGGCCACCCTCGGCACGATCGCCCAGGTGCTCAAGGCCGCCAAGGTGCTGCCGTCGCCCGACGGCGGACAGCCGGTGATAGCCGTGGTCGGCGAGCGCAGCGCGGCCGACCACCGCGAGCCGCTGTCCTGGTTCGAGTCCAAGCCGCTGTTCGGCTGGAACGTCCTGGTGCCGCGCACCAAGGAGCAGGCCGCGTCGCTCTCCGACCAGCTCCGCTCGTACGGCGCCGTGCCGCACGAGGTGCCGACCATCGCCGTCGAACCGCCGCGCACCCCGCAGCAGATGGAGCGCGCGGTCAAGGGCCTGGTCACCGGGCGCTACGAGTGGATCGCCTTCACGTCCGTGAACGCCGTCAAGGCGGTGCGCGAGAAGTTCGAGGAGTACGGGCTGGACGCGCGTGCCTTCGCCGGCATCAAGGTCGCCGCCGTCGGCGAGCAGACCGCCAAGTCGCTGATCGAGTTCGGCGTCAAGCCCGACCTGGTGCCGAGCGGCGAGCAGTCGGCCGCCGGGCTGCTGGAGGACTGGCCGCCCTACGACCCGGTCTTCGACCCGATCGACCGCGTCTTCCTGCCGCGCGCCGACATCGCCACCGAGACCCTGGTGGCGGGCCTGATCGAGCTCGGCTGGGAGGTGGACGACGTCACCGCCTACCGGACGGTGCGCGCCTCGCCGCCGCCGGCCGAGACCCGCGAGGCGATCAAGGGCGGCGGCTTCGACGCCGTGCTCTTCACGTCCTCGTCCACCGTGCGGAACCTCGTCGGCATCGCCGGCAAGCCGCACAACGTCACCGTCATCGCCTGCATCGGCCCGGCCACCGCGAAGACCGCGGAGGAACACGGCCTGCGGGTGGACGTGCTGTCGCCCGAGCCCTCGGTGCACAAGCTCGCCGAGGCGCTCGCGGAGTTCGGGGCCGCGCGGCGCGACGCCGCGATCGAGGCCGGTGACCCGGTCACGCGCCCGAGCGAGCGGCGGCCCGGATCGCGTAGAAGGGCACGGAGTTGAGCACCACGTACGGCACGTTCCCGGGGGCCCGGCCCCGCCGGCTCCGCACCACCCCGGCCATGCGCCGGATGGTCGCCGAGTACCGGCTGCACCCGTCCGACCTGATCCTTCCCGCCTTCGTGCGGGAGGGCGTCACCGAGCCGGTGCCGATCTCGGCCATGCCCGGGGTCGTGCAGCACAGCCGTGACACGCTGCGGAAGGCCGCCGTCGAGGCGGTCGAGGCGGGCGTCTCCGGGATCATGCTCTTCGGTGTGCCCGAGGAGGCGAAGAAGGACGCGCTCGGCACCGCGGGCACCGATCCGGACGGCATCCTCCAGGTCGCCATCCGCGATGTGAAGGCCGAGGTCGGCGACGAGCTCGTCATCATGTCCGACCTGTGCCTGGACGAGTTCACGGATCACGGGCACTGCGGTGTGCTCGACTCCGACGGGCGGGTGGACAACGACGCCACTCTGGAGCGGTACGCCGAGATGGCCCAGGTCCAGGCCGATGCGGGCGTCCATGTGGTGGGCCCCAGCGGGATGATGGACGGTCAGGTCGGGGTCATCCGGGATGCCCTGGACCAGACCGGGCATGAGGACGTATCCGTCCTCGCGTACACCGCGAAGTACGCGTCGGCGTTCTACGGGCCGTTCCGGGAGGCCGTCGGGTCGTCCTTGCAGGGGGACCGGAAGACGTACCAGCAGGATCCGGCGAACCTTCGGGAGTCGATGCGTGAGCTCGCGCTCGACCTTGAGGAGGGTGCGGACATGGTCATGGTGAAGCCGGCGCTGCCCTACCTCGACGTGCTTGCCAAGGTCGCCGAGGCGGTGGACGTGCCCGTCGCGGCTTACCAGATCTCTGGTGAGTACGCGATGGTCGAGGCCGCTGCGGCCAATGGGTGGATCGATCGGGAGCGGGCCATTCTGGAGACGCTCACGGGGATCAAGCGGGCCGGGGCCAACATGATCCTGACGTATTGGGCGACGGAGGTCGCGCGGCAGTTGGGCTGACGCGGTCGGGGTGCCCCGGTCCCGCCCCTTCTCCGTTTCTTGCGGGAGGGCCCGCACCCCTGAGCGCGCCTGCGGCGCGCGTCCTCAAACGCCAGACGGGCTGACTACAGCCCGTCCGGCGTTTGAGGACAACCGCGCGGAGCGCGGTTTCGGGGTCTGGGGCGCAGCCCCAGGAATCGGCGAAGGGGAGGGACCGGGGCACCCCCACCGTTTCGTACCCCCGTGTCACCCACATAGGTCGTCTCTCCCCGAAACCGGGCACCCCTGGCACCGGAAAACCGAACATGACTACTCTGCGTGTCAGATCGCTCACTCTGTGGAGGCGTGCATGAGTCATGAGCCGGATCTCGCCGACGACTGGGAATACACGCTCCAGGTCCCGTCCGACCCGATGGCACCGTGCATCGCCCGGCGCACCCTCCGCACCATCTTCGAGGAGCACGGGTTCCTCGAACTCGCCGACACCGCCGAGTTGCTGACGTCCGAGCTGGTCACCAACGCCTACCGGTACTCCGACGGGCCCGCGTCCGTGCGGGTGCGGCGGGACGGGGACCGGGTGCGGGTCGCCGTCTGGGACACCAACCCGCGGATGCCCGCGCTGGACGCCGTGCCGCCCGCCGACGCCGCCGGGCCGGAGGCCGAGCGGGGGCGGGGGCTCGGCCTCGTCCAGCGGTGTGCCGACAGCTGGGGCGGGTTCGCGCTCCGGGATCAACCCCAGGGGCTGGTGGGGAAGTTGATCTGGTTCGAGCTCGGAGCGCCGACGGGCGCGGCCGGCTGAGGCGTCAGAGGCGCTCGGGCGTGTGGATGCCCAGCAGCGCCATGCCCTGCCGCAGCGTGCGGGCGGTCAGGTCGACGAGGAACAGGCGGTTCTCCACGACCTCCGGCGCGTTCTCGTCGCTGAGCACCTGGCACTGGTCGTAGAACGTCGTCAGGTGCGAGGCCAGCTGGTACAGGTAGCCGGCCAGCTTGTGCGGCTCGTACGACGCGGCGACCTCGGTGACGATCTCGCCGAACTGGTCCAGGTGCAGACCCAGCGCCCGCTCGGCCGGGGCCAGCGGCAGCTCCGGGTGGGCGGCCGGCGCGACCTCGCCCGCCTTGCGGAGGATCGAGCGGATCCGCGCGTAGGCGTACTGGAGGTAGACGGACGTGTCGCCGTTCAGCGACACCATCTGGTCCAGGTCGAACTTGTAGTCGCGGGAGACCGAGGTGGACAGGTCGGCGTACTTCACCGCGCCGATGCCCACGTGCCGGCCGTTCTCCACGATCTCCTGCTCCGACAGGCCCACCTTCTCGGCCTTGTCGCGCACCACGGCCGTGGCCCGGTCGATCGCCTCGTCCAGCAGGTCCACCAGCCGGACGGTCTCGCCCTCACGGGTCTTGAACGGCTTGCCGTCCTTGCCGAGCACCGTGCCGAAGCCGAGCATCACGGCCTGGGTGTCGTCGGTCAGCCAGCCCGCCCGGCGCGCCGTCTCGAAGACCATCTTGAAGTGCAGCGACTGGCGGCTGTCCACCACATACAGCAGGGTGTCGGCCTTGAGGTTGAACACCCGGTCGCGGATCGCCGACAGGTCCGTCGCCGCGTAGCCGAAGCCGCCGTCGGACTTCTGGACGATCAGCGGGACCGGCTTGCCCTCCGGGCCCTTCACGTCGTCGAAGAAGACGCACAGCGCGCCCTCCGAACGGACCGCGACACCGGACTCCTCCAGGAGCCGGCAGGTCTCCGCGAGCATGTCGTTGTAGCCGGACTCGCCGACGATGTCCTCGTCGCGGATCTCCACGTCCAGCTTGTCGAAGACCGAGTAGAAATAGATCTTCGACTCGTCGACGAACCGCTGCCAGAGCGCGAGGGTCTCCTCGTCGCCCGCCTGGAGGTCCACCACCCGGCGCCGGGCGCGGGCCTTGAACGCGTCGTCGGAGTCGAACAGGGTGCGGGACGCCTTGTAGAGCCGGTTGAGGTTGGACATCGCCTCCTCGCCGGAGATCTCGCCCTCGTGGTCCAGCTCGTGCGGGTGCTCGGTCAGGTACTGGATGAGCATGCCGAACTGGGTGCCCCAGTCGCCGATGTGGTGACGGCTGACGACCTTCTCGCCGACGAACTCCAGGGTCTTGACGACCGAGTTGCCGATCACCGAGTTCCGCAGGTGGCCGACGTGCATCTCCTTGGCCACGTTCGGCTGCGCCCAGTCGATGACCGTGGTGCCCGGGTGCTCCTTGAAGGGCACGCCCAGGCGGTCGTCCGCGTACCGCGCGGCCAGCGTTTGCAGGATCGCGCCGTCGGTGAGGGTGACGTTGAGGAAGCCCGGGCCCGACACCTCGACGTCCGCGATCAGCTCGTCCGCCGGCAGGTTCCCGACGACCTTGGCGGCCAGCTCGCGCGGGTTCCCCTTGAGCTTCTTGGCCAGCGCCAGCATCCCGTTGGCCTGGAAGTCCGCGCGGTCGCTCCGTCGCAGCAGCGGGTCGGCGGCGCCGGCCTCCGGCAGGGCCGCCGAGAGCGCGTCCGCGATGCGCCGGTCGAGCGTGGATGCGAGGGAGGGAACCAAAGCCATGGGAAGCGGGCCCATTCCTTGTAGGGGGCGTGCGTGCTGAGGGCGACCTGTGGATGAGAGCGGCGCCGCTGCACCGAGTATCCCATGCCGATATCACAGGCCCCGCGCGCTTTTTCGCGCCTCCCCGGGCAACCGGCGGCCCCCCGCCGCCGTCTGGGACAATGGTCATGCCAGACCGTAAGGAAGGAAGTGCCGTGGCTCAGGCTCAGAGCACCGAGGCCGACTGGGTCTCCCGTTTCGCCGACGAGGTCATCGCCGAAGGCGAGCGCCGCGCGCCCGGCAAACCCATCGTCGTCGCGTCCGGCCTCAGCCCCTCCGGCCCGATCCACCTGGGCAACCTGCGCGAGGTCATGACCCCGCACCTGGTCGCCGACGAGATCCGGCGCCGCGGCCACCAGGTCCGCCACGTGCTGTCCTGGGACGACTACGACCGTTACCGCAAGGTCCCGGCCGGCGTCCCCGGCATCGACGAGTCCTGGGCCGAGCACATCGGCAAGCCGCTGACCTCGGTCCCGGCCCCCGCCGGCTCGGCGTACCCGAACTGGGCCGAGCACTTCAAGGCCGCCATGGTCGAGGCCCTGGCCGAGCTGGGCGTCGAGTACGACCCGATCAGCCAGACCGAGCAGTACACCTCCGGTGCCTACCGCGAGCAGATCCTGCACGCGATGAAGCACCGCGCCGACATCGACGCGGTCCTCGACCAGTACCGGACGAAGGACAAGGCGACCGGCAAGCCGAAGCAGCAGCAGAAGAAGGTCGAGGAGGCCGAGCTGGAGGCCGCCGAGGGCTCCGGCGCGGCGAGCGAGGACGACGGCAGCGGCGGCGGCGCGGGCTACTTCCCGTACAAGCCCTACTGCGGCGCCTGCGAGCGCGACCTCACCACGGTCACGGCGTACGACGACGAGAGCACCGAGCTCTCGTACACCTGCGTCTGCGGCCACTCCGAGACCGTCCTGCTCAGCGAGTTCAACCGCGGCAAGCTGGTCTGGAAGGTCGACTGGCCGATGCGCTGGGCCTTCGAGGGCGTGATCTTCGAGCCCTCCGGCGTCGACCACTCCTCGCCCGGCTCCTCCTTCGTCGTCGGCGGCCAGATCGTCCGCAAGATCTTCGGCGGCGAGCAGCCGATCGGCCCGATGTACGCCTTCGTCGGCATCAGCGGCATGGCCAAGATGTCGTCGTCGAGGGGCGGGGTCCCGACCCCGGGCGACGCACTGAAGATCATGGAAGCGCCGCTGCTGCGCTGGCTCTACGCCCGCCGCAAGCCCAACCAGTCCTTCAAGATCGCCTTCGACCAGGAGATCCAGCGGCTCTACGACGAGTGGGACAAGCTGGAGGCCAAGGTCGCCGACGGCTCCGTGCTGCCCGCCGACGCCGCCGCGTACAGCCGCGCCGCCCGCACCGCCGCCGGCGAGCTGCCCCGCACCCCGCGCCCGCTGCCGTACCGGACGCTCGCCTCGGTCGTCGACATCACCGCCGGCCACGACGAGCAGACGCTGCGCATCCTCGGCGACCTCGACCCGGAGAACCCGGTCACCTCGCTCGACGAGACCCGGCCCCGGCTGGACCGCGCCGAGTACTGGATCAACACCCAGGTCCCGGCCGACCAGCGGACCATCGTCCGCGACGAGCCCGACACCGAGACCCTCGCCGCCCTCGACGAGCAGGGCCGCGAATCGCTGCGGCTGCTCCTCGCCGGGCTGGACGAGCACTGGTCGCTCGACGGGCTCACCACCCTGGTCTACGGCGTGCCCAAGATCCAGGCGGGCCTGGAGCCGGACGCCAAGCCCACCCCCGAGCTGAAGGTCGCCCAGCGCTCCTTCTTCGCGCTGCTCTACCAGCTGCTCGTCGGCCGGGACACCGGGCCGCGACTGCCCACCCTGCTCCTCGCCGTCGGCGCGGACCGGGTGCGCAAGCTGCTCGCCGTCTGACGCGCCGCGACACGGACGAAGGGCCCGCCTCCCCTCGGGGGGGGCGGGCCCTTCGCCTTTCCGCGCTACTTCTTGTTGGCGGCGGCCACCGAGGCCACCGCCTCCTTCGCCGCGTCCTGCGCGTCCTTCGTCAGATCGGCCGCGCTCGGGCGCTTCGCGCCCTCGTACCCCGCGCCGCTGTACTTGAGGGCGACCACCACGTTGGCCGTCCGGGCGACCACCGTGACGTTGGAGAAGTCGACGTCCTTCTTCTTGGTCGTCGTGGTCACCGTCGACGCCCAGTCGCCGATGCCACTGGTCTTGTCGGTCTTGACGTCCTTGGGGTCGTCCTCGGTGGTGGCCATCTTGACCTGCTGGTTCGCGTAGTCCTGCGCGCGCTTGTCGGCGGAGCCCGCCGTCGGGTCGCCGCTCAGGGCCATGATGTGCAGGTTCAGCGAGCGGAACTGCTGGTCGGCGGCGTCGTCGCTGTCCAGCCCGCTCCAGAAGCAGCTGCCGGTCAGCTGCTCGTTCTTCGCCTTCGGCACCAGCTTGTCGATCGTCTTGCCCGAGAGGGCCTTGCACAGGTCGGGGACCTTGGCGTACTTCCCGGTGGTGACCGGCGGCGTGGCACTGGACTTGGCCGGGGCGGAGGCCGAGGGCGTCGCGGAGTTCGAGGAGCTCTTCTTCCCGCCGTCCGAGTCCGAGCAGCCGGCGACGAGCATCACCGGTACTGCGGCGCAGGCGAGGAGTCGGGCGAGGCGCGGAGCTGTTGGTCGGTGCATGGGTCCTTCGCTCAATCGGTGCGGGGCCGGACAGGGCTACTGGCACGGTACGCGGCCGGGCCGCGGCGGCGGCCGGAAAGGGGTGGTACTCGCCGGGTCAGTTGCTGAAGTGCCCGGCCTCGATCTCACGGGCCAGGCTGTGCGCCTTGCCCTGGAGGTCCTGGCTGCCCGGGACGCGGGTCCGGTCGGTGGGCTGCTGGTGGTAGACGATCGTCACCAGGACGTTCGCGGCGCGGAAGACCACCGTCACGTCCCGGTGCACGTCGGCGCCGCCGGACGTCAGCCGGTCGCTGACGAACGCGTCGTCGCCCACGTCGTCCAGCGGCCGCGAGCCCAGCTCCGGCTCCTCCTGCGCGGCGGGCGGGGTGGCCGAGGCGGCGGGGCGGGACGAGGCGTCGGTGGTCTTCGGCTCGTTCTTCCCGCCCTTGGTGCTCTTCGAGGCGCCCTTGGGGGTGCCCTTGCCCGACGACGGGGGCGACGAGGGCGTCTTCGCCGGGGAGGACGGCGAGGAACCCGACGACGCCTCGGGGATGTGCGCGGCGTCGGCCAGCTTGTCGTACAGCTGCCGCGCCCGCTCCTCGTCGCTGACCCCGGCCTGGTAGGACACCACCCGCTCGAAGTCGACCGACAGCCGGCGGGTGCCGTCCGGGGTCTCCTGGTTCCACCGGCAGCCGACACGGCGGTCCGCGTCGTAGGTGAGGGTGGGCTGCCCCCGGTAGAGCTTCTCGGCGTCCGGATCGCCGTCGTCGCCGCCGCCGGGGAGCATCCGGCGGAGCGTGTCGCGGCTGACGTAGCCGCACGGCTCGGGGAGGCTGTGGTACTTGCCCGGTTCGGCCGCGGGTGCCGCGGACTCGCCCAGGCCGGGCTTGGGATCGTCGTCCCCGCCCGCCCCTCCCGAGCCGCCGCTGCATCCGGCCAGCCCCGCCGCGAGCACGGCGGCGGCCAGTCCGGCCACCGGTGCAGCTACCAGCCGGTGCGCCTTTCGCTGCACTGTCCGTGGCTCCCTTCGCCCGCTCGTCCACGGGCTCCCGGCCCGCTCGGGGGCCGAAAACCGGTTGTCGCGGCCGGGGGGCCGCTGGACACAATGTCTACCGCACGCGCCGCCGCACCGCTGGTCCGCTGTCGTGAATCCACGGATTGATCCGGCTTTTGCGTTATCTGCCTTTTATGGGGGAATGAGGAAATCATGCCGTACACCGAGCTGCCCGGCGCCCGGGTGCCGATCCGTATGTGGGCGGACCCGGCGACGGTCGAGGACGGCGCGATGCAGCAGCTGCGGAACGTCGCCACCCTCCCGTGGATCGAGGGCCTGGCCGTGATGCCGGACGTGCACTACGGCAAGGGCGCGACCGTCGGCTCGGTGATCGCCATGCGCGGCGCGGTCTGCCCGGCCGCCGTCGGCGTGGACATCGGCTGCGGCATGTCCGCCGTGAAGACCTCCCTGACCGCGAACGACCTCCCCGGCGACCTCTCCCACCTGCGCTCCCGCATCGAACGGGCGATCCCGGTGGGCTTCGCGATGCACGACGAGGCCGTGAATCCGGGCCGGCTGCACGGCTTCCCGACGGCGCCGTGGGACGACTTCTGGCGGCGGTTCGACGGGATCGCGGAGGCGGTCAAATTCCGTCGGGATCGGGCGCTGAAGCAGATGGGATCGCTCGGTGGTGGCAACCACTTTGTCGAAGTTTGTCTGGATGAGACCGGTTTGGTCTGGTTGATGCTCCACTCCGGTTCCCGCAACATCGGCAAGGAACTGGCCGAGTACCACATCGGCGAGGCCCGCAAGCTGCCGCACAACCAGGGGCTGGTCGACCGTGACCTGGCCGTCTTCGTGGCGGACACCCCGCAGATGGCGGCCTACCGGAACGACCTCTTCTGGGCCCAGGAGTACGCGCGCCACAACCGCGAGATCATGATGGCCCTCCTCCAGGACGTCGTCCGCAAGGAGTTCAAGAAGGCCAAGGTCGCCTTCGAGCCCGTGATCTCCTGCCACCACAACTACGTGGCGGAGGAGACCTACGAGGGCATGGACCTGCTCGTCACCCGCAAGGGCGCGATCCGCGCGGGCGGCGGCGAGTACGGCATCATTCCCGGCTCGATGGGCACGGGCTCGTACATCGTGCGCGGCCTGGGCAACGCCGCGTCCTTCAACTCGGCCTCCCACGGCGCCGGCCGCCGGATGAGCCGCAACCAGGCGAAGAAGCGGTTCACCGAGCGGGATCTGGCGGAGCAGACCCAGGGCGTGGAATGCCGCAAGGACCGCGGCGTGGTGGACGAGATCCCGGCGGCCTACAAGCCGATCGAGCAGGTCATGGACCAGCAGCGGGACCTCGTCGAGGTGGTCGCCAAGCTCAAGCAGATCGTCTGCGTCAAGGGCTGACCCGCGGCCGCGCACACCGCGCGGCCGCCCCGCCCGTCACGCGTCCTGCGGGTACCAGCGGAGCTCGATCGTGTTGCCGTCCGGGTCGCGGACGTAGAGGGACTCCGCCTGGCCGCGGGCGCCGAAGTTGTTCGAGGGGCCGCTGACGACGTCGAAGGTGCCGGCGTCGATGACCTGCTGCCAGTCGAGGGGCTCGACGACCAGGCAGAAGTGGTCGACGTTGGTCTCGCCGCGGTCGCGCTGGAACAGGTCGATGATGGTGCCGGAGGAGACGCGGACCGACGGGAACGGGACCTTTCCGGCGCGCCACTCGTCGACGCGCACCGGCTCCAGGCCGAGCGGGCCGGTGTAGAAGGCCAGGGAGCGCTCGACGTCGGTGACGTTGAGGACGAGGTGGTCGAAGCCGGTGACGCGCATGAGTCAGTTCTCCTGGGGCTCGCGGTGCACCTTGTAGTTGGACGCCTGGGCGCGGGGGCGCAGCACGAGCAGGTCGACGTTCACGTGGTGCGGCCGGGTGACCGCCCAGGTGATCGTCTCCGCCACGTCCTCGGCTGTCAACGGTTCGCTGACGCCCGTGTAGACGCTGTCGGCCTTGCCCTCGTCGCCGCGGAAGCGGTTGAGGGCGAACTCCTCGGTGCGGACCATGCCGGGGGCGATCTCGATGACGCGCACGGGCAGGCCGTTGAGCTCCAGGCGCAGGGTCTCGGCGATGACGTGGGCGCCGTGTTTGGCGGCGACGTAGCCGCCGCCGCCCTCGTAGGTGGCGAGGCCGGCGGTGGAGGAGACGATGACGACCGTGCCGGGGGAGTCCTTCCACAGGGGGAGGAGAGCCTGGGTGGTCTGGAGGGTGCCGAGGACGTTGACCTCGTACATGGTGCGCCAGTCGGCGGGGTCGGCGGTGGCGACCGTCTCGGTGCCGATGGCGCCGCCGGCGTTGTTGACCAGGACCTCGACCGGGGCGTAGTCGTCGAGGAAGACGGAGAAGACGGTGACGGCGTCGCGGTCGGTCACATCGAGCTCGTACGCGACGGCCTGGTGGCCGGCCTCGGTGAGTTCGGCGGCCAGGGCGTCGATGCGGTCCTTGCGGCGGGCGGTGAGGACGACGCGGTAGCCGGCGGCGGCCAGGGCGCGGGCGGTGGCGGCGCCGATCCCGCTGCTCGCTCCGGTGATCACGGCGGTGGGGGTGGTCATGGGGCCTCCTCGGGCGGCGGTGGCGTCACGGACGGGCGTGGCTGGTGCCGAGGATATGACGGGTGTTCGGTTCCGGGGCCGGGCCCCGGTGCGGTCAGGGCCAGACCAGGCAGTACGGCTGGTGGCCGGCCTCGTGCAGCCGGTGGCTGAAGTCCTGCCACTCGTGGAGCAGCCGGTAGACCGTGAAGGCGTCGCGGGGGCCGCCCCGGTCGGGGACGGTGGACCAGATGAAGGCGGCGGCGCCGACGGATTCCTCGCCGATGCCGCGCAGCGGGTCGACGACCGTCATGGGGAGCTTGACGACGGCGTAGTCGGGGTGGAGCACGACCAGTTCCAGCGGGGGCACTTTGTGCAGGGGTATGCCCTGGATGCCGGTGAGCACCATGGCGGCGACGGTCTCCGGCTTGATCCTGGTGAACATGCCGCCCATGCCCAGTTCGTCACCGCCGAGCTCTTCGGGGCGCATGGAAATGGGCACGCGTGCCGCGGTGGCCCCGTTGGGCGCGCCGAAATACTTGTAGGTCACCCCCACTCGGCCACTCCTGATCGCGCTGTGTCCCCCGTCGACCCTGTCGTTGTCGTCGGTCCTGTCGGCCCTGCCCGCCCCGCCGGGTCCGCCGACGCCGTCCGCGCCGCCGGCCCTGAGGTGGTCGTCCCGCCGGTGCCGGCCCCTGCGGGGCGGCCGGGCTCGCTCGGGCCCCAGGTCGTCGGTGCCCTCACCCAGTCCGCCACCGCGATGCATATCTCCACCCGATCGCTTTTTTACGCAGCACAGCCCCCGCCGCGCAACCCGATCATCGTCTCAGACACCTCCCCCGTCGAGAGCGTGTGAAACGCCCGGACACACGTGCCCACGGGGCTCTGAGACCATGGCTAGCGTGAGCTACCCCTCTTCGGCCCCAGTGTCCCAGATGCGCGGGGGCCGGCACCCGGTCGGAAGCAGGAGAAAACCCAGCGAACCCGAGTGAACCCCAGCAGGGCCCACAAGCCGGGGCGTGCGGCGGCCGTCGCCGTCCCTCCCTACGTCTGTCGCAGGCAGGAACAGAGTGCCTTATTCATATGAAGCCCCAGTGTCCCAGACGCTCTTCGAGCGCGCGGCGGTCGTGACGCCCGGTGGCGTGAACTCTCCGGTGCGGGCGTTCCGTGCCGTGGGTGGTACGCCCCGGTTCATGGTGTCCGCGACCGGTCCGTACCTCACTGACGCGGACGGCCGGGAGTACGTGGATCTGGTCTGCTCGTGGGGGCCGATGATTCTCGGCCACGCGCACCCCGAGGTGATCGCTTCGGTGCAGGCCGCGGTGGCCCGCGGTACGTCGTTCGGCACGCCCGGCGAGGGCGAGGTGGCCCTCGCCGAGGAGATCGTGGCGCGGGTGGAGCCGGTGGAGCAGGTGCGCCTGGTCTCGTCGGGGACCGAGGCGACGATGTCGGCGATCCGGCTGGCGCGCGGGTTCACCGGCCGGGCCAAGGTGATCAAGTTCGCGGGCTGCTACCACGGTCATGTGGACGCGCTGTTGGCCGCGGCCGGCTCGGGTGTGGCGACGTTCGGGCTGCCGGACACGCCGGGCGTCACCGGCGCCCAGGCGGGCGACACGATCGTGCTGCCGTACAACGACCTGGAGGCCGTGCACGAGGCGTTCCACGCGCACCCGGGCGAGATCGCCTGTGTGATCACCGAGGCGTCGCCGGGCAACATGGGCGTCGTGCCGCCGCGGCCGGGCTTCAACGAGGGCCTGAAGCAGGCGTGTGCCAAGAACGGCGCCCTGTTCATCTCCGACGAGGTCATGACCGGTTTCCGGGTCTCGAAGGCCGGCTGGTACGGCGTGGACGGCGTCAAGCCGGACCTGATGACGTTCGGCAAGGTGATGGGCGGCGGCTTCCCGGCGGCGGCGTTCGGCGGCCGGGCCGACGTGATGGCGCACCTGGCCCCGGCGGGCCCGGTCTACCAGGCGGGCACGCTGTCCGGGAACCCGGTGGCGACGGCGGCGGGCCTGGCGCAGCTGCGGCTGCTGGACGACGCGGCGTACGAGCGGGTGGACGCGGTGTCGGCCGAGGTCGGCGGGCTGGTGACGGCGGCGCTGACGAAGGAGGGCGTGGCGCACCGGCTGCAGACGGCGGGCAACATGTTCTCGGTCTTCTTCACGGACCGGGAGGTCACGGACTACGAGCTGGCCAAGCGGCAGCAGTCGTTCCGGTACACCGCCTTCTTCCACTCGATGCTGGCGCAGGGCGTCTACCTGCCGCCGTCGGCGTTCGAGTCCTGGTTCGTGTCGACGGCCCACGACAGCGCGGCGATCGAGCGGATCGCGGCGGCCCTGCCCGCGGCGGCGCGGGCGGCGGCCGAGGCGACGGAGGAGCAGAAGTGAGTGGCGAGGGCAACGACATCACCGTCGTGCACCTGATGCGGCACGGCGAGGTGCACAACCCGGACGGCGTGCTGTACGGCCGCAGACCGGGCTACCACCTGTCGGACCTGGGCCGGGAGATGGCGGACCGGGTGGCCGAGCACCTGGCGGGCCGGGACGTCACGCATGTCGTGGCCTCGCCGCTGGAGCGGGCGCAGGAGACGGCGACGCCGATCGCCAAGGCGCACGGTCTGGACCTGGCGACGGACGGGCGGCTGATCGAGGCGGAGAACGTCTTCGAGGGCAAGACCTTCGGCGTCGGCGACGGCGCGCTGCGCAAGCCGGCCAACTGGAAGCACCTGACCAACCCGTTCCGGCCGTCGTGGGGCGAGCCCTACGTGGAGCAGGTGGTGCGGATGATGGGCGCGCTGAACGCGGCGCGGGACGCGGCCCGCGGGCACGAGGCGGTGTGTGTCAGCCACCAGCTGCCGATCTGGATCGTGCGCAGCTTCGTGGAGCGGCGCCGGCTGTGGCACGACCCGCGGAAGCGGCAGTGCACGCTGGCCAGCCTGACGACGTTCACCTACCGCGGCGACAAAATCGTTTCGGTGGGCTACAGCGAGCCGGCGCGCGACCTGGTCCCGGCCCACCTGCGGGCGGGCGCCAAGCCGGTCAAGGGCGGCGCCAAGGCGTTCGGGCCTGACCGCACGGGTCCGGGAGTACCGCGACCGCCGTACGCCGACGCGCCCCCGTCCGAGTTGTCGTCTTATATGGACGACAGGAGGGCGGGGGCGCGTCGACGACGAGCGGAGGCCGCGCGTGCCGGACATCGGCCGACGAGGATTCCTGGGCGCGGTCGCGGGCGCGGCCGTGGCGTCGGCGGCCGCGAGCTGTTCGTCCGCCCCGGACCGGGCCGCGCATCCGGTGGTCGCCCCGGCCCGGGGGCTGGCCCATGTGCGGCCGATCGGCGACGGTTCGACGGCGGACACGGGCCGGCAGCCGGGCCGGTTCCCGCCGCCGGAGCGGCTGGAGCCCGGGCAGCGCCCGCCGCAGTTCGTCGTCTTCTCCTGGGACGGCGCCGGCGAGGTCGGCGACGGCCTCTTCCCGCGCTTCCGCGGGCTCGCCCGGGACCACGGCGTGCGGATGACCTTCTTCCTCACCGGCCTCTACTGCCTGCCGGAGTCCCGCAAGTCGCTCTACCGGCCGCCGAACAACCCGGTCGGCGCCTCGGCCATCGGCTACCTCTCCGACGAGCACATCAAGGAAACCCTGCGGAACCTGCGCGCGGCGTGGCTGGAGGGCCACGAGATCGGCACGCACTTCAACGGGCACTTCTGCTCCGGGCCCGGTTCGGTGGCCCGCTGGACGCCGGCGCAGTGGGAGTCGGAGATCGAGCAGGCCGTCTCGTTCGTCATGTCGTGGCGGACGAACACCGGCTTCACCGACGTCGAGCCGCTGCCCTTCGACTACCGCAAGGAGCTGGTCGGCGGCCGGACACCCTGTCTGCTGGGCCGGGGGAACCTGCTGCCCACGGCGGCGAAGCTGGGCTGGCGGTACGACGCGAGCTCGCCGGGCGGACGGCAGGTGTGGCCGGTGAAGCGGCAGGGGATTTGGGACTTTCCGTTGCAGTTGATCCCCTTTCCGGGTCACTCTTTCGAGCTGCTTTCCATGGACTACAACCTGCTCGCCAACCAGTCCCGCAACTCCACCAACGCCCCGCCCGCCCACTACCCGGGCTGGCGGCGGCAGGCCACGGAGGCGTACCTCGCCGGGTTCCGGCGCGCGTACGAGACCAACCGGGCGCCGTTCTTCATCGGCAACCACTTCGAGCGCTGGAACGGCGGGATCTACATGGACGCCGTGGAGGAGGCACTCAAACGCATCGCCGACGAACGGCACGCGGACGTCCGTTTGGTCTCGTTCCGGGAGCTGTGCGACTGGCTGGACGCCCAGGATCCGGCGGTGCTGGAACGGCTGCGCCGGCTGCGGACCGGGGAGAAGTGGACTCCGGGCCGCTGAGCACCAGGGTCGGGTGGGGCAAGGGGGCGCGGAAGATCCCGTAAATCGCCATGCGAAACTTTTCACATGAGTGCCTGCCGCGCCGATCGACGCACCCGGTTCCGCCCGTTCCGCCGTCGTACCACCGTGCCGGCCGTCGGCGCCGTCCTCGTGGCGCTGACGACGCTGAGCGCGTGCGGGTCCGGCGGGACCTCCGGCGGGGGCGGTGAGACCCAGTTCGTGCAGGGGACCGGCGGGGTCGACATCGTCAAGGACCAGGGCGCCCGG
This sequence comes from Streptomyces sp. CA-181903, assembly GCF_050937075.1. Lineage (NCBI taxonomy): Bacteria > Bacillati > Actinomycetota > Actinomycetes > Kitasatosporales > Streptomycetaceae > Streptomyces > Streptomyces sp. CA-181903. Next base: position 3,538,407 of record NZ_JBNJLY010000001.1, on the reverse strand, counting down.
AAGGACGCGCCGGAGCTGTCCGGCACGACCCTCCAGGGCGAGGAGCTCAACGCCACCCAGAAGTTCAAGGGCAAGATCATTGTCTTCAACGTCTGGGGCTCGTGGTGCGCTCCCTGCCGGGCCGAGGCGAAGAACCTGGTCAAGGCGGCCCGGGACTACAAGAGCAAGGGCGTCGAGTTCGTGGGCCTCAACGTCCGCGACCCCGACAAGGCGAACTCCGTCGCCTTCGAGAAGACCTTCGAGGTCCCGTACCCGAGCATCCACGACTCCGGCGGGAAGCTGATCCTGCGCTTCCCCAAGGGCAACCTCAACCCGCAGGCCATCCCCTCCACGGTCTTCATCGACCGGAACGGGAAGATCGCCGGCCGGGCGCTCAAGCCGCTGACCGAGGACGAGCTGACCGGGACCCTCGACCAGCTGGTCGCGGAGAAGTGACGCCGTGAACGCCGCGCCGATCGTCCTCGCCGCCTCCGGCGACGGCCTGAACCACACCATCCTCTCCGGAGCGCTGCTGCTGGCCCTGCCCGTGGCGGTGCTCGGCGGGCTGGTGTCGTTCTTCTCCCCGTGCGTGCTGCCGCTGGTGCCGGGCTACCTCTCGTATGTGACGGGGGTCGGCGGCGCGGATCTGGCGGAGACCCGCCGGGGCCGGATGCTGGCCGGCTCCTCCCTCTTCGTCCTGGGCTTCAGCGCCGTCCTCGTCTCGATGGGCGCGGCCTTCGGCTACTTCGGCACCACCCTCCAGCGGTACCAGGGGACGATCTCCACCGTCCTCGGCGCCGTCATGATCGTCCTCGGACTCCTCTTCACGGGCCTGCTGAACCGATTCGGTCAGCGCGAGTTCAGGTTCCACGTGAAACCCACGATGGGGCTGCTCGGGGCGCCGCTGCTGGGCATCGGCTTCGGCGTCGGCTGGACGCCGTGCATCGGGCCCACGCTGGCCGCCGTCCAGGCCCTGTCGTTCAAGGAGGCCAGCCCGGGCCGGGGCACCCTGCTCACCCTCGCCTACTGCGTCGGGCTCGGCCTGCCGTTCATACTCACCGCCCTCGCCTTCCGCCGGGCGCTCGGCGCCTTCGGCTGGGTCAAGAAGCACTACGCATGGGTCATGCGGATCGGCGGCGGCATGCTCGTCCTGGTCGGCCTCCTGCTGGTGACGGGAGCGTGGGACTACCTCATCCAGGACCTGCAGACGTGGTCGAACAAGTACCAACCCGGGATCTGAACCATGGCCAAGACCGATAGCACGCCCACCACCGAGGCGCAGGAGGACGACGCCGCCGGCGCCCGGCTGTCCACGGCCCCGGCCGAGGACCGCGGCCAGGCGGTCCTGGGCTCGTTCGGCGGGGTCCGGCGCCCGGGCGCGCTGGGCGCGCTCGCCTGGACCGGGCGGGAGGTCCTCGGCTGGCTGCGCTGGTTCTGGCGGCAGCTGACCTCGATGCGGGTCGCGCTGATCCTGCTGCTCCTGCTCTCCCTCGCGACCATCCCCGGCTCGCTGATCCCGCAGACCAGCGTCGACTCGGTGAAGGCCGACACGTGGAAGAACGCGCACAAGACGCTGACGCCGATCTACGAGAAGCTTCAACTCTTCCACGTCTACAGCTCGGTGTGGTTCTCGGCGATCTACCTCCTGCTGTTCATCTCGCTGATCGGCTGCATCGTCCCGCGCACCTGGCAGTTCGTCGGCCAGCTCCGCGGCCGGCCGCCGAAGGCGCCGCGCCACCTCGACCGGCTGCCCGCCTACGCCACCTGGCGCACCGACGCCGATCCGGACGAGGTGCTGGCGGCGGCCCGGCGGGCGCTGCGCCGCAAGCGCTTCCGCACGGTCGTGGCGGGCGACTCGGTCGCCTCCGAGAAGGGCTACCTGCGCGAGGCGGGCAACCTCCTCTTCCACGTCTCCCTGATCGTGATGCTGGTGGCGTTCGCGTCCGCGCAGCTGTGGAAGTACGAGGGCGGCAAGCTCGTCGTCGAGGGCGACAAGTTCTCGAACACGCTCACGCAGTACGACGACTTCAAGTCGGGCACGCTGTTCAACGCCGATGACCTGCCCCCGTTCGGCTTCGAGCTCAAGGGCTTCACCGGGACGTACGAGCGCACCGGCCCGCAGAAGGGCACGCCGCGCGACTACCGGGCGCACATCAGCTACTGGAAGGGCGCGGACGGCAAGCCGCGCGACACCACGATCAAGGTGAACGAACCGCTGGAGGTCGACGGTTCGAAGGTGTACCTCCAGGGCCACGGCTACGCGCCCCGGGTGACCGTGCGCGACGGCCAGGGGACCGTGGTCTACCAGGGCGCGGTCGCCTCGCTGCCGCTGGACAACAACATCACCGAGACCACCGTCATCAAGGTCCCCGACTACTGGGACAAGAACGGCAAGAAGGGCCAGATCGGCTTCCGGGGCAACTTCGTCCCCACGCTCGACCTGCGCACCGGCCGGATGGCGTCGGTGTTCCCGGCGCTGGACAACCCGTATCTGATCCTCACCGCCTACCAGGGCGACCTGGGCCTCGACTCGGGTCTGCCGCAGAGCGTCTACAAGCTCGAGACCAAGCGGATGAAGCAGTTCAAGGAGGGGGACCGGCCCTTCGCACGGGCGCTGAGGCCCGGCGAGACCATGACGCTGCCCGACGGCGCGGGCTCGCTGAAGTTCGACGGCATCGGCACCTGGGCGACCTTCCAGATCTCCCACAAGCCCGGCGACATGCCGGCGCTGGCCGGTGCCGTCGCGGCGCTGATCGGCGTGGCCGGGTCGCTGTTCATCCAGCGCCGCCGGGTGTGGGTGCGTGCCGTGCGCGGGGCGGACGGGCGTACTGTCGTCGAGCTGGCCGGCCTCGGGCGCAGCGAGTCGGCCAAGGTGCCGGACGAGCTGTACGAGCTGGCGGTCGCGCTGCAGAACGGGGCGCCGCCGGTGGCGGAGGAGGAGGAACGGGAGCCCGACGGGAAGGCCCCCTCCGGCGAGAAGTCCGACGAGAGCTCCGATGAGAGCTCCGACAAGAGCTCGGCACAGAGCGAAGAAGAGAAGGCCGTGGAGACAGCCGAGGAACGGGCCGTGAAGAAGCCCGCCGAAGCGAACGCCGACGCGACCGCCGAAGAATCCCCCCGATCCGCTGAACCCACAGATTCCTCCGAAGGAGCGCGCGCGTGAACATCGCTGCCGCGGCCAACGAGAACATGGCCCATACCAGCAATGTGCTGATCTACTCGGCGATGGCCGTCTACACCCTCGCCTTCCTCGCACACATCACCGAGTGGGTCTTCGGCAGCCGCAGCGCCGTCGGCCGGACCGCCGCCGCGATCACGGCGGAGCCCCGCCCGGCCGCCGTCGCCGTCACCGTCCGCAAGGCGGGCGGCACGGCGGTGCTGGAGCGGCCCAAGGTCGTCACCCGGTCGGCCCCCGGCACCCGCGACGACGTCCCCGACGGCCCGGGCGCGGCCGGCACCAGCGAGAAGGGCGACCTGTACGGCCGCATCGCGGTCTCGCTGACCGTGCTGGCCTTCGCGCTGCACGCGGGCGGGGTGCTCACCCGCGCCCTGTCGGTGCGGCGGGCGCCGTGGGGCAACATGTACGAGTTCTCCACGACCTTCGGCATGGTCGCCGTCGCCGTCTACCTGGGGCTGCTCGTCGCCAAGAAGAACATCCGCTGGCTGGGCCTGCCGCTGGTCACCACGATCCTGCTCGACCTGGGTCTGGCCATGAGCGTGCTCTACACCTCCAGCGACCAGCTGGTGCCCGCGCTGCACTCGTACTGGCTGTGGATCCACGTCTCCTGTGCGATCGTCTCCGGCGCCTCGCTGTACGTCGGCGCCGTCTCCACCCTCTTCTACCGCTTCCGCGACGGCTACGAGCTCCGGCTGGCGGCCGGCAAGACGGGACCGGGCGTCCTGGAGAACAAGCTCAAGGGCCTGCCGAACGACGCCGGCCTGGGCATCCGCCTGGGCGTCCGCCTCCACATGGCCTGGGACAACATGCTGAGCCGCATGCCGTCCGCGGCGACGCTCGACAAGTTCGGCTACCGGATCAACGCGACCGTCTTCCCGCTGTGGACCTTCACGATCATCGCGGGCGCGATCTGGGCCGAGGCCGCCTGGGGCCGCTACTGGGGCTGGGACCCCAAGGAGGTCTGGTCCTTCATCACCTGGGTCGCCTACGCCTCCTACCTCCACGCCCGCGCCACCGCCGGCTGGAAGGGCCGCAAGGCCGCCTACCTCGGCCTGGCCGCGTTCGCCTGCTACATCTTCAACTACTACGGGGTCAACTTCCTCTTCGGCGGCAAGCACTCCTACTCGGGCGTCTGACGGACACCCGTCCCGCGTCACCCATATGGGCCCGCTCCCTCTTTCGGGGGGAGCGGGCCTTTGTGCGAGGGTGAGGGCAGGAGTGCGTTCCTAGACTCGGATTTCAGACGGGGAGGTGCCGATGGTGACCGTTGAGGACTCGGCCGAGCTGGATGAGATGTTCGCCCTCATCGAGGCCATGAATGTGCCTGCGGGGTATCGGGCGGAGATCATCGAGGGGGAGATCGTCATGAATCCGCAGCGCGCGGTGCACGCAATGATCATTCGGGGGTTGAATCGCGCCCTGGAAGCCGGTCTGGGGATTGACGCCAAGATTCTCTGGGATGTCCGTATCGACTTCCCGGGAACGCTCAACGGCTACGCCCCCGACATCGCTCTGGTGAAGGAGGGTGCGGAAGAGGATGATCGCGGGTGCTTCGACTACCGCGACGTCGAGTTCGTCGCCGAGGTCGTCTCCAAGGGCAGTAGGCGCGACGACTACGACGCCAAGCTGAAGGTCTACGCCGCCGCCGGCATCCCGACGTACCTCATCGCCGACCCGAAGACGGGCGTGGCGCACGTCTTCCACGCGCCGCGCGACGGTGCGTACACGGATGAGACGAGCCACACCTTCGGCGAGAAGTTCGCCCTCCCCGGCTCCGGCATCGTGATCGACAGCACCTCCTGGCCCCGCGACTGACGCGCGGGACGCGGGGGGCTGTGGTGTGCTGGAGGCATGGAGATGCCGTCCCCCTACGGGGCCTCGGAGACCCACGGTGACGTTCACACGCTCTGCTACGAGCTGTCGCTCCCGTACCCCCGGGAGCGGGTCTGGGCGGCGGTCGCGACGCCGGAAGGGCTGCCGACCTGGCTGGCCGCCGCCGAGCCGTTCGAGCGGCGGGAGGGCGGGGCGATCACGCTGCGGTGGCAGAACACCGACCCGCGGGGCAACGCCACCGTCGCGCCGGGCCGGGTGACCGCCTGGGAGCCGGAGAGCCTCGCCGAGTACACCGTCGAGATCCACGGGCGCATCCGGTTCGAGCTGGAGAAGGCGCCGGCGAGCGTCGGCGGGACGCTGCTGCACTTCACCAACGAGATGCCCGGGACGGACGACCAGCGGCTGGACTGCCTGGCCGGGTGGCACCACCACTTCGAGTACCTGCTGCGGGCGCTGGCCGGGCATCCCGCCGACTGGACGGACTGGCGGCTCGACCGGTGGCGGGAGCTCCGGGCGGAGTACGGGAAGGGGAAGCGGGAGCTCCCCTAGGGGCGGGCCCGGTGGGGCCCACCCCTGGGGCCGCTCACCGTCGGGGCCGCGTGCCCTTCTCCTGTACCGGGACCTTCTGCGTCGCCCCCGGCAGCGTCGGCTTCGGCAGGTGGGCGACCTCCCACTCCGCCTCCTCCAGCTCCTTCGCCGTGTCGCTCGGCAGCCGCGGCGCCGGGGAGGCCGGGGCGTCGAAGCCGAAGGCCGAGGTGAGATCCCCGAACGTACGCCGTCGCCAGTCGCTGATGTTGGGCTCCCGGACGCCCGTGAAGCGCTCCAGGAAGCGCAGCGCCGAGGTGTGGTCGAACGCCTCGCCCGCCGCCCAGCCGCCGACCGTCCACGGCGAGACGATCAGGCAGGGGACCCGGAAGCCGCCGCCGATCGGCAGACCCTTGACGAACTCGTCCTTCGTCCCCTTCGGCGGCACCGGTGGCGGGACGTGGTCGAACAGGCCGTCGTTCTCGTCGTAGTTGAGGATGAAGACGGTCTTCGCCCAGACCTTGGGGTTGTCCGCGATCGCCTCGATCTTCTTGGCGACGAAGTCCGCGCCGGCGGCCGGCATGTAGTTCGGGTGCTCGGACTGCGGGCCCGTGGGGATGATCCACGAGACGGCCGGGAGGCGGTCGTTGCGGGCGTCGTCCTCGAACGTGCCCTCCGGCTGCCGGCGCATCCCACGCTCGTACAGCGGATCGCCGGGCTTCGCGTCGCGGAACCGCTTGAACCACTCCAGCATGTTGCAGCCGTAGTTGTCCGCCTGCTGGTAGACCCGCCAGCTGATGCCCGCCGCCTGGAGGCGCTCGGCGTAGGTGGTCCAGCGGTAGGGGGACGGCATGGTGTTGCTGATGACCGGACCGCCCTTGGTGCCGCCGGGGTCGATGGTGCCCGTCATCCAGTAGAGACGGTTGGGCCAGGTGGGGCCGAAGACCGAGCAGAAGTAGTTGTCGCAGATGGTGAACGTCTCGGCGAGGGCGAACTGGAACGGGATGTCCTCGCGGGTGTGGTAGCCCATCACGTACGGGCCGTTCTTCCCGTCCGCCTTGCGGTGCGCGGGCAGCCACTTGTCCATCTTCCCGCCGTTCCACGCCTCGTGCTGGACGGACCAGGCGTGGCTGGTGGACGGGATGGCCTGCGCGCTCGTCTTCCGGGTGTCGAGGTGGAAGGGGAGCAGGTAGCCCTTGGGGTTCTCGGCGTCCGGCTGGTGGAAGACGCTGCGGCCGGTCGAGAGCCGCAGGGCCTTGGGGTCGGCGAAGCCGCGGACGCCCTTGAGGGTGCCGAAGTAGTGGTCGAAGGAGCGGTTCTCCTGCATCAGCATGACCACGTGCTCGACGTCCGCCAGCGAGCCGCGCCGTGGCGGCCCGGCCGCCACGGCGCGCTGCACGCTGGGCGGAAGCAGCGAGAGCGCGGCGGCGCCGGCGCCGGCCGCGGCCGAGCCGAGGAGTCTTCGTCTGCTCATCATCCCGGGCATTGCACCCTCCCTGAGGTCGCGTCAGGCCACAGTGTGGCCGTTGCGACTCTCCCGGCCCGGGAGTGCGGGGGATAGGGGAGTGCGGGTGAAATGCTCGGCAATTGGCCGTAAAGGAGGGGGAGTTGTGGACCGCGGGAATGATGGGATGGTGATCGTATTACCCGATCGGGGGATCAGGCGCTGGGCCGATGGGCGCACGCGGCGCCCGCCGAACGGGCGGCCCGGTCGAGCCCCGCGCCCGGCCGAGCCCGAGCCCGGCCGGCTCCCGCTCGGCCCCGGTCTTCGCCGCTCAGCCCCGGTCCTCGCCCTCCCCGCGCGGCCGGCGGTCCTCGTCCAGCGAGCGCAGGAACTCGGGATTGTCGTCCGGTGCCACCCAGCCGCGGCCACCGCTCCCGCCGGCCCCCGAGGCGCCGCGCCGGCCGGCCCGGCCGGACGCCGCGCGCGGCCGGCCCACGGCGAGCCAGGCGACCGGCCCGAGCAGCACCTCGCCGAAGAGCAGGATGATGATCACCCACGCGGTCTTCGGCAGCTTGCGGACCTCTTCTTCGGGCGTGTTCAGGCAGTCGATGAACGCGTAGATCCACAACGCCAGGACCAGCAGGAACGGCAGATACCTGAGCATTGGCCGAAGGCCCCCGGGACGTGGCGGTGGGGCCGTCCCGCGGCCCCGTGACAAGGCCAGGGTAGTCCGTGCTCGATACTGGAACGCATGGCTTATGACGATCTCCGCTCGTTCCTCAGAGCGCTCGAACGCGACGGCGACCTCAAGCGCGTCAAGGCCGAAGTCGACCCCCACCTGGAAGTCGGGGAGATCGTCGACCGGGTGAACAAGGCCGGCGGCCCGGCCCTCCTCTTCGAGAACGTCAAGGGCTCGGCGATGCCCCTGGCGATGAACGTCTTCGGCACCGACCGGCGGCTGCTCAAGTCGCTCGGCCTGAAGTCCTACGACGAGATCGGCGAGAAGATCGGCGGGCTGCTCAAGCCCGAGCTGCCGCAGGGCTTCGTCGGGATCCGGGAGGCGTTCGGCAAGCTGGGCGCGATGGCGCACGTGCCGCCGCGCAAGGTGAAGCCCGGCGACGCGCCCGTCCAGGAAGTGGTGCTCACCGGGGACGACGTCGACCTGGACGCGCTCCCGGCGCTCTTCACCTGGCCCGAGGACGGCGGCTCCTTCTTCAACCTGGGGCTCACCCACACCAAGGACCCCGAGACCGGCGTCCGCAACCTCGGCCTCTACCGGCTCCAGCGCCACGACAAGCGCACCATCGGAATGCACTGGCAGATCCACAAGGACAGCCGGAACCACTACCAGGTCGCCGCCCGGCGCGGCGAGCGGCTGCCGGTGGCCATCGCCTTCGGCTGCCCGCCCGCCGTGACGTACGCGTCGACCGCGCCGCTGCCGGCGGACATCGACGAGTACCTCTTCGCCGGCTTCGTGCAGGGCAAGCGGATCGACATGGTCGACTGCAAGACCGTCCCGCTCCAGGTGCCGGCCGCGGCCGAGGTGGTGCTGGAGGGCTGGCTGGAGCCCGGGAAGATGCTCCCGGAGGGCCCGTTCGGTGATCACACCGGCTTCTATACGCCGCAGGAACCGTTCCCCGCGCTGACCATCGACTGCGTCACCATGCGGCGGCGCCCGCTGCTCCAGTCGATCGTCGTCGGCCGGCCGCCGACGGAGGACGGGCCGCTGGGCCGGGCGACGGAGCGTTTCTTCCTGCCCCTGCTCAAGATCATCATCCCGGACATCGTCGACTACCACCTGCCGGAGTCCGGCGGGTTCCACAACTGCGCGATCGTCTCGATCGACAAGAAGTACCCGAAGCACGCGCAGAAGGTCATGCACGCCGTCTGGGGCGCGCACATGATGTCGCTGACCAAGCTGATCGTGGTCGTGGACAAGGACTGCGACGTCCACGACCTGCACGAGGTGTCCTGGCGCGCGTTCGGCAACGTCGACTACGCGCGCGACCTCACCGTCGTCGAGGGCCCGGTCGACCACCTCGACCACGCGTCGTACCAGCAGTTCTGGGGCGGCAAGGCGGGCATCGACGCCACCGCGAAGTGGCCCGAGGAGGGCTATACGCGGGACGGCGGCTGGCCGTCGATGGTGGAGTCGGACCCGGAGACCGCCGCCCGGGTGACGAAGCGCTGGAAGGAGTACGGGCTGTGACGTCTACGGCCGCCGTTCGCACGGGTGGCCGGGGGTGGCGCCGATGAGCGCCTCCGCCGCCGCCGTCCCGCAGCCGGGGCGCACCCGGGCGTTCCTGCGCCTGGTGCTGATAGAGCACTCGGTGTTCGCGCTGCCCTTCGCGTACATCGCCTCGTTCACGGCGATGTACCAGGAGGACGGGCGCATCCACTGGTGGAAGCTCTTCCTCGTCACCGTGGCGATGGTCGGGCTGCGCACCTTCGCGATGGCCTGCAACCGGATCATCGACCGCGAGATCGACGCCCGCAACCCGCGGACCGCCAACCGCGAGATCGTCACCGGCGCGGTCTCCGTCCGCTCCGCGTGGACGGGCGCGCTGGTGGCCGTCGTCATCTTCCTGGGCGCCGCGGGCCTGCTGAACCCGCTGTGCCTGGCGCTGGCCCCGATCGCGGTGATCCCGATGGTGGTCTACCCGTACGGGAAACGGTTCACCGACTTCCCGCACGCGATCCTGGGCCTGGCGCAGGCCATGGGCCCGGTCGGCGCCTGGCTGGCGGTGACCGGTTCCTGGTCCTGGGACGCGGTGATACTGGGGCTCGCGGTCGGCGTCTGGATCGGCGGCTTCGACCTGATCTACGCCTGCCAGGACGTCGCCGCCGACCGCGTACATGGCGTGAAATCGACCCCCGCCCGCTTCGGCGTCCCGGCCGCGCTCCACGGCGCCCGCGTCTGCCACGTGATCACCTCCGCCCTGCTGGCCTGGTACGGCGTGGCCACCCACGCGGGCGTGTTCTTCTGGACCGGCCTGGTGGTGGTCGTCGCGACGTTCCTGTACGAACACTCGATCGTCCGCCCGCACGACCTGTCCCGCCTGAACCGCGCCTTCTTCACGGTCAACGGCTTCATCGGGATTGCCCTGTTCGTGTGCGCGCTGCTGGATCTGGGGGTGCGGGGGCTGGGGGTGTAGTCACCCCGGCCGACTAGGCTCGGGGGCGTGGAGCCGTACGAACACGCAACGCAACGATCCGAGCGCCGGCCCTGGGTGGTCGGTGTTTCCGGTGCGTCCGGGACGCCCTACGCGGCGGCCGTGGTGCGCGGGCTGCTGGCGGCGGGGGAGGGCGTGGACCTGGTGGTCAGCCGGGCCTCGCGGCTGACGCTGCTGGACGAGACCGGGGTCTCGTTCCGGGACGCGCACTGGCGGGACGACCTGCGGCAGTGGCTGTCGATGGGGGCGGACGGGAAGCCGCAGGCGTTCGAGGTGGGCGACGCGGAGCTCGCCCGGGTGCGGTACTGGGCCGCCGGTGATCTGGCGGCGGGGCCGTCGTCGGGTTCGTACCCGGTGAAGGGGATGCTGATCGTCCCGGCGAGCACGGCCTGTGTGGCGGGTGTGGCGCTGGGGCTGTCGAAGGACCTGCTGCAGCGGGCCGCGAGCGTGACGCTCAAGGAGCGGCGGCCGCTGGTGGTCGCGGTGCGCGAGACGCCGCTGAGCGGTCAGACGCTGCGCCAGCTGGTGGCGCTCGACGAGGCGGGCGCGATCGTGCTGCCCGCCTCTCCGGCGTTCTACGCGGGGGCGACGCACATCCAGGATCTCGTGGACTTCGTCGCCGGGCGGGTACTGGACGCGGCGGGGGTGCCGCACCGGTACTACCGCAGGTGGAAGGGGGAGCTCGGCGGCGGCCGGGCCCCGGAGGGGAGTTAGCGCTTCTTCGTGGCGCGCGCGGCGGGGGCCCCTGCGGCCTCGGCGCGGCGGGCGGCGGTGACGGACTGATGGGCACGCGAGCGGTTGGCCAGGTCCTGCAGCTCGCGCATGCGGGCGTAGGCCATCTCGATCGTGTACACGGGGCTCACTCCTGAAGGATCGTTGGTGCCGTAAGCGTTCGGTGAAAGATTTTCGGGGCGTCAGCCCTTCAATGCCTTAGATTCTACATGCAAGACGGCAAGTTCGCTGATTATTGAAAGGTTCCAGCCATGGACGCGGTGGACAGGCAGCTCATCCAGGCCCTCCGGGAGAACGGGCGGGCCTCGTACGCGGAACTGGGCCGGCTCGTCGGGCTGTCCGGCCCGAGCGTCACGGACCGGATCAACCGCCTGGAGGCGGCCGGTGTCATCACCGGCTACCGCGCGACCGTCAACGCCGCGTCGCTGGGCCTGGGCGTCACGGCGCTCATCGGCATCCAGCTCTCGGACGCCGCCGACCACGAGGACGTGGCGCAGCGGCTGCGCGACCTGGAGGAGATCGAGGACTGCTGGTTCATCGCCGGCGACGACTCGTACATGCTCAAGGTGCGCGTCGGCGACGTCGACGGCCTGGAGCGCACCATCCGCCGGCTGTCCGGGACCAAGGGCGTGAGCCGCACCCGCACCACGATCGTGCTCTCCACCAAGTGGGAGAACCGGGTGGGCGAGCTGCCCGAGGACATCTGACGGGTGGCGGGCCGAGGCCCGAGGGCGTCTGACGGCCGTCTCCGGCGGGGGAGTAGGCTCGACCGGGCCAGGCGGAGGAAACCGGACGTACGTACTCCGGACATACCAGAGAGGCGATCGCATGGACGCGGGACTCAAGCGCGAGCTGGAGCAGAAGGTGCGCGCCGGTGAGCGGCTGACCCGCGAGGACGGCATCGCCCTCTACGAGTCCGACGACCTCGCCTGGCTCGGCGGTCTGGCCCACGAGGTGCGGACGCGGAAGAACGGGGACACCGTCCTCTTCAACGTCAACCGCCACCTCAACATGACCAACGTGTGCACGGCGTCGTGCGCCTACTGCTCGTTCCAGCGCAAGCCGGGCGAGAAGGACGCGTACACCATGCGCATCGAGGAGGCCGTCCGCCTCGCCAAGGCGATGGAGAACGACCACCTCACCGAGCTGCACATCGTCAACGGCCTGCACCCCACCCTGCCGTGGCGCTACTACCCGCGGTCGCTGAAGGCGCTCAAGGAAGCGTTGCCGCAGGTCTCCCTGAAGGCGTTCACCGCCACCGAGATCCACCACTTCGAGAAGATCTCCGGCATGCCGGCCTCCGAGATCCTCGACGAGCTGATCGACGCCGGTCTGGAGTCGCTGACCGGCGGCGGCGCGGAGATCTTCGACTGGGAGGTCCGGCAGCACATCGTCGACCACGAGACCCACTGGGAAGACTGGTCGCGCATCCACCGGCTCGCGCACGAGAAGGGCCTCAAGGGCCCGTCCACGATGCTCTACGGGCACATCGAGGAGCCGCGCCACCGCGTGGACCACGTGCTGCGGCTGCGCGAGCTCCAGGACGAGACCGGCGGCTTCCAGGTCTTCATCCCGCTGCGCTACCAGCACGACTTCGTGGACATGAAGGACGGCAAGATCCGCAACCGGCTCCAGGCGCGGACCTCCATGGCCACCGGCGCGGAGGCGCTGAAGACGTTCGCCGTCTCCCGGCTGCTCTTCGACAACGTCCCGCACGTCAAGGTCTTCTGGGTGATGCACGGCCTCCAGACCGCGCAGCTCGCCCTCCAGCACGGTGCCTCCGACATGGACGGCTCGGTCGTCGAGTACAAGATCACGCACGACGCGGACAACTACGGCACGCCGAACAAGCTGACCCGCGACGACCTGCTGGAGCTGATCCGCGACGCGGGCTTCCGCCCGGCGGAGCGGAACACGCGGTACGAGATCATCCGGGAGTACGACGGTCCGGACCCGGCGCGGCGCGAGGTGCCGCAGGCGATGCGGGTCTGAGTTCCCGAGTCCCGTCCTTCGGGCAGGTCCCGGAGCCCCGGTGAGGCACGCGCCTCACCGGGGCTCTTTCTCTTGCCGGGGCGTAGGGCGTAATGCTTGCATCGGCCGTATGTCTCTTACCTTCGTGCGTGATCCGCAGGTGACCCCCGGGCTCCGGGAGGAGTTCTCCCGCCTCTGGTACGACGTGTCGCGCGCGGGCGGGTCGGTGGGGTTCGTGCCCTCGGTGACCGAGGAGGAGGTGCGCGCGGCTGCCGGCGCGCAGTTCGCGCGGGTGGCCGCCGGGGAGCACCGGATGCTCGGCGCGTACGCCGGCGACGGCGAGTCCGGCGCCGACGCCACCGGCGGGCGGCTGGTCGGCACGGCGTTCCTCCGGCTCCACACCGACTTCAAGACGCGGCACTGGTCCATGGTCGTCCTGGTGATGCTCGACCCCGGCCTGCAGGGCGGCGGCCATGGGCTCCGGCTGATGCGGGAGACGGTCGACATGGCCCGCGACGCCGGCCTGGAGGCGCTGCGGCTGGAGGTGCGCGGCGGCATGGGGCTGGAGAGCTTCTACGGGCGGCTCGGGTTCAAGGAGGTCGGCCGGGTGCCGGGCGGGCTGCGGCTGGCGGCGGATGACTACCGCGACGACGTCCAGATGTGGCTCCCGCTGGACTGATGCGGCTCCCGATGGACTGCCGCGGCCCGGTCCGGCCGGCGTGGCTCGTTCCACGCCGGCGGGCCACGTTTCGGGTGGACACGGCTCGTTCCGGGCCGATGCGGCTCCCTCTGGATAGATCCACTCGCGCTCGTGCTTGACTGGTAGGGACCCTTTCGGCTGCCGTTGAGAAGAAGGTCCGTCCCGTGAGTAGCCAGAAGTACGCCTCGCTCCGATACACCGCTCTGCGATTCGGCCTGCTCGTCGCCTCTTTCGCCGTCGTGTGGGTGCTCTGCTACCTCCGCGCCATCCCGCTCGGGAGGAACGGCTCCAACCTCGTGTGGATGATCCTGCTGGCCCTGGTCATCTCGGCGCCGCTGAGCTGGGTGCTGCTGCGCAAGCAGCGGGACGCGATGGCGATGCAGGTGGCCGAGCGCGTCGAGCGGACGCGGGAGCGGCTGCAGGCGAACGCGGGGCAGGAGGACCGGGCCTGACCGGGCACGACCGGACAACTCACGCCAAGGGCGGCCATCGCCGCCAAGGGTAGTTTTCGTCACATAGCGCCGCACGTTCCGCCGCCGGGCCACCGCCCGGTGGGGGGACGTGCGGCGCTTTTGTGCGCCTTGCGGCGCTCCTGGGACCCCCCAGCTCAAAGAAACTCTTTGGGTTCCTCAAAGTTCCAGTGTTAACGTGTCGACATGAAGACAGCAGCAGCGCACCGAATCCCCACGGGCCCCGGCCTCGTGGCGCGCCTGCACGTCGATCTTTGCCGCTGTCTGTCCGCGGCCTGTCGCCGCCGCTGATCGCTCCTCGCCGATCACCCCGACGCGGCCGGAGATCCCGTACGTACGGACCTCCTGGCGCCTCGCGCCCTCTTCACCCCCCCGTCTGTCCCCGGAGAATCCGTTGTCCTCGACGCCCCCCTCCCCCGCGACCCCGTCCTCCGGGGTCCGCGCGACCCTCGGCCGGATATCCAAGGTGCCCTTCTGGGCACAGATCCTGCTCGGCCTCGTCCTCGGCGCCCTGCTCGGCTGGGCGGCCCGCAGCGGCGACATCGGCTGGCTGCAGACCACGCTCGACAAGATCGGTGACATCTTCGTCCAGCTGCTGATGGTCGTGGTGGCCCCGCTGGTCTTCTTCGCCATCCTGGTCTCGATCACCAACCTGCGGAACGTCTCCAACGCCGCGCGGCTGGCCTCCCGGACCCTCCTCTGGTTCATGATCACGTCGCTGATCGCCGTCACCATCGGCCTGACGATCGGCCTCCTCACGGACCCGGGCTCCGGCACCGGCCTCACCGCGGCCGACGGCGCCGACCCCAAGAAGAAGGGCTCCTGGCTCGACTTCATCACCGGCATCGTCCCGACCGACGTCATCACGCCGTTCACCCAGCTGAACGTGCTCCAGATCGTCTTCATGGCCGCCGTCGCCGGTGTCGCCGTCCTCCAGGTCGGCGAGAAGGCCCGCCCGCTGCTCACCCTCAGCGAGTCCGTCCTGGAGCTCCTCCAGAAGGTGCTGTGGTGGGTCATCCGGCTCGCCCCGCTGGGCAGCCTCGGCCTCGTCGGCCACGCCATCCACAAGTACGGCTGGGACCTGGTCGGCAAGTACGCGACCTTCACCGCGGACATCTACGTCGGCTGCGCCATCGTCCTCTTCGGCGTCTACCCGCTGCTGCTCGCGACGGTCGCCAAGGTCAACCCGCTGCGGTTCTTCAAGGGCGCCTGGCCCGCGATCCAGCTCGCGTTCGTCTCCCGCTCCTCCGTGGGCACCATGCCGCTCACCCAGCGGGTCACCGAGCGGCTGGGCGTGCCGAAGGAGTACACGTCGTTCGCCGTGCCGTTCGGCTCGACGACCAAGATGGACGGCTGCGCCTCCATCTACCCGGCCATCGCCGCGATCTTCGTGGCCCAGGTCTTCGACGTGCCGCTGGAGGTCCGCGACTACCTGCTGATCGCGTTCGTCTCGGTCATCGGCTCGGCCGCGACCGCCGGCCTGACCGGCGCCACCGTGATGCTCACCCTGACCCTCTCGACGCTGGGCCTGCCGATGGCCGGCGTGGGCCTGCTGCTCGCGATCGACCCGATCGTCGACATGATCCGCACCGCCACCAACGTCGCCGGCCAGTCCGTCGTCCCGATCATCGTCGCCTCCCGCGAGGGCATCCTCGACCGCGAGGCGTACGCCACGGCCGACGGCTCCAAGCTCGACGGCGAGCCGGAGCGCGAGCGCGCCCACGAGCAGGAGCCGGTGCTGAGCGCGGCCTGACGCGGCCGCCCGGGCGACCGGCATGTGACGGCGGGAGCCCCCGGCCTTCGTGGACGAACGAGGCCGGGGGCTCCCGCCGTCGCGTCGGCGATCCGGGGTGCGGCGTGATCGTCCCGCACGGCTCCCGGGTGGGCGCCTTCGCATGTCACGCGGGGTGGCGCGCCCGTTCGACGCCTCGTACGCCGTCGCCTGCCGTGGGGTGCCACGGGCCGTTCGGCTCGGCGGGGAGGGCCCGGCATGGCCGGAGGGCGGGCCTTGACGGGTACGCCGGGCGTGATGTTACCTGCCGGTACTGTAGCGGGGGCGGAGGGATGCTTGTTGTGACCACTGCACAGACCGACGCTGTCAGGAGCCGGGCCGGTGGCAAGGCGTCCGGGTCGGGCGGGGTGGCGAAACCCCGGGTCCGGCGGATGCCCCGGGAGGTGCGGGAGCGGCAGATGATCGACGCCGCCGTGCGGGTGTTCGCCCGCTGCGGCTACAGCGCCGCCTCGATGGACGAGATCGCCGAGCTCGCCGGGGCGTCCAAGCCGCTCATCTACCTGTACCTCCACTCGAAGGAGGACCTGTTCGGAACCTGCATCCGGCGGGAAGCGGAGGCGCTGCTCGGCGCCGTGCGGTCCGCCGTCGAGCCGCACGCCCCGGCGGACCGCCGGCTGTGGGACGGGCTGCGCGCGTTCTTCGCGCACACCGCGGCGCACCCGGAGGGGTGGGCGGTGCTCAGCTGCCGGGCCCGTACGCACGGTGAACCGTTCGACCGGGTGGTGGACGAACTGCGCGAGGAGATCGTGGAGGTCGTCGTGCGGTTGATCGAGGAGGCCGCTCAGGACGCCGCCGGGGAGGCGGCCGGCGGGGTGCCGCTCGACGGGCGGGAGGCGGTCGGGCTCGCGCACGCCCTCGTCGGCGCGGCCGAGTCGCTCGCCGGGTGGGCGAACGGGCCCGCCGGCGCCGTCCCCTCGGCGAAGGAGACGGCGGAGACGCTGATGAACGTGGCGTGGGTGGGGCTGCAGAACCTGGTGAGCGGTCGGCGCTGGGAGGCGGCGTCCGGGACCGGAGTGGTACCGCCCGGCTGAGGCTCCTTGGGGCTCAGGCGCAGTTGCCCCGGTCCGGGCGGTCCGCGAAACGTTCCGCCAGCCAGTTCGCCGCCGGGATCGCCTGGATCACCGCGCCGCCCACGTGCTCCGTGAGCGGCAGTGGCGTCCAGCGGACGTCCGCGCCCCGCTCGCACCAGTCCGCGCGCAGGCGCTGCCCCACGTCGTACGGGATCAGCTCGTCGACCGTCCCGTGGTAGAGGTACACGGGGCGGTCGGGCGCGTGCGTGCCGAGGTCCGAGGAGCGCAGGACGCGCTGCCAGTCGGCCTCGTACAGGGGGTTGCGGACGGTCACGTCGGAGATCCTCTTGAAGAGGCCGGCCGCCACGTCGGCGACGACGCACTGCTCCTTGAAGAAGCGGATGTAGGCGCGGCCGCGGTCGTTGAGGTAGTCGTCCAGGCGGAGTTCGGGGTACGCGGCGTCCTGGCCGGCCGCCGCCATGAGGATCAGGCCGGCGCCGATGCCGCCGTTGTCGAAGTCCGCGACCCTGAGGAGGTCGGCGGGGACGCCGCCGGTGGCCGTGCCCTTCACGTTCAGCTCGGGGGCGTAGCTGCCGTGCAGTTCCGCCGCCCAGGAAGTGGCCTGGCCGCCCTGGGAGTAGCCCATGATGCCGACGGGCGCGTCCGGGGACAGGCCCGCCTCGGGGAGTCGCAGCGCGGCGCGGGCCGCGTCGAGGACGGCGTGGCCCGCCGAGCGGCCGACGACGTAGGTGTGGTCGCCCGGGGTGCCCAGCCCCTCGTAGTCGGTCACGGCGACGGCCCAGCCGCGTGCGGTGAGCAGTTGGATGAGATTGGCCTCGACCGTTGTGCCTCGCGGGAAGCCGGCTGAGGGGGCGCAGTGGTCGGCCAGGCCGACCGTGCCCACCGCGTACGTGATCAGGGGGCGGTCACGGTCGGGTCTGCCGTCCCTCGGGACGATCACTGTGCCCGAGACGGTGTTGGGGGTGTTCTTGGCGGTGGTCGAGCGGTAGGTGATGTGCCAGGCGCGGGTGGGGGTGGGCTGGGCGGGGAGGGGTGGAAGGTGGTGGGGTGGTGGTGAGGATGTCGCCGGGGGCGGGGGTTTGTGTGGTGGCCGCCTTGGTGGTTTGGGCGGCGGCCGGGGTTGCCGTGGCCGCCGTGGCGGTGAAGGTGAGGGTCGCGGTCAGTGCGGCTGCCGCGGTGCGGGCTGCGGTGCGGAGGCGCATGGGGCGCTCCCAACTGATGGGCTGGTAGGGGTTGTTGGGCGCACCGTAGTGACCGACTGGTAAGTATGGGGTTGGCCGGGGTGCTCGGGTTCGGTGGCCGGGGTGCTCGTTTTGTGGGTGGGGGTGCCCCTGCCCCGCCCTCTCACCGTTTCTTGCAGGGGCTGCGCCCCCGCACCCCCGCAGCACGCTGCGCGCGCTGTCCTCAAACGCCGGACGGGCTGGAGGGGGCTGGGGCGGGAGGAGGCGTCTGACGTCTGTACGTGCCCGGTGTCGTGCCCGTCCAGCGGTGGAAGGCCCGGTGGAAGGCCGTCGCCTCCGAGAAGCCCAGGCGGGCCGCCAGTTCCGTGGTCGGTTCGCGGCCCGCGGCCAGCGAGGCCAGGGCCGCGTCGCGGCGGACCTGGTCTTTGACGCGGCGGTATGACGTGCCCTCCGCGGCCAGCCGGCGGCGGAGGGTGGCCGGGCTCACCGCCAGGCGGGCCGCCGTCTCGGTGGCCTCCGGGAGGCGGGTCGGGCGGCGGTCCTCGCGCAGGGCCCCGGCCAGGGCCCTGCGGACCTGTTCGGTGACAGTCGTGCCGTAGTCGCGGCGGAGCAGCAGATCGGCCGGGGCGCGGCGGAGGAGGTCGGCCAGGCCCGCCTCGTCGCGGAGGAGCGGCGCGGACAGCCAGTGCCGGGCCAGCCCGACGCCCGTCCGGCGGGCGCCGAACCGCACCGGACAGCCGAACATCCGTCCGTACTCCGCCGCGTACGGCGGCGCCGGGTATGTGAACTCCGCCCAGCTCAGGGTGATGCGCCGGCCGATGAGCCAGCTCGCCAGCCGATGCCAGACGACCAGCGCGCATTCGGCGAGAAAGCGGCCTTCCGGTAGCCGGCGGAGGTCGTTCCGTAAGGCGAACACCGTCTCCTCCGCGCCGAGTTCCAGCGCCAGGGCGGGGCCGCCCGGGAAGAGGCCGTAGAAGCGGGCGGCCCGGTCGACGGCCGCGCCGAGGTCCGGGCAGCCGACGCACGCGTGGCACATCATCGCGAACGTGCCGGGCCTGCTGGGCGCCGTCCCCAGGGCCAGGAACTCGTCCCGCGTCGTCCGGCGCACCGCCCGGACCAGGCTCGTGAACTGCTCGGGCGTCACCCGCGCCCGTTCGTCGCCCGGCAGCAGCGGGGGGATGCGGGCGGCTTGGAGCAGGGGGACGGGGTCGTGGCCGAGGCGGACCGCGCCGGCGAGGGCGGCCCGGACGAAGTGCGCGCCGATCGTCGGCCCGCCGGCCGGGAACGGGGTAGTGCAGAAGGCGAGTTCATGCATGGAGGCATCGTGCGCCGAGCGGTACGGACGGGGGTGCCGAGCGTTCCGGTCAATCCCGGGGACGCGGCGGTGTGCGTAGGGTTCCGGAACGCGGTCCGGAGGGCCCGGTGGCCGCTCCCCGACGGGCCGCGCCACCCCGACCGCCGGAGGCGCCATGCCCGACCGACCCCGCACCCTGGCCCTGTTCGCCGAGTGGACGGCCGACCGGTACGCCGGCCGCCCGGCCCTCCGCTTCCGCCGGCCGGACGACGGGAGGTGGACGGACGTCGGCTTCGACGAGCTGCGCGGGACCGTACGGACCATGGGCCGCGCCCTGCTCACCCTCGGGGTGCGGCCCGGCGACCGGGTGGCCGTCCTCGCCCGCACCCGGCCCGAGTGGACGTACGTCCAGCTCGCGGCGCTCGCCGCCGGTGCCGTCGTGGTGCCCGTCTACCCGACGGCCGGGGACGACGAGCTCGGCTGGGTGCTCTCCGACTCCGGCGCGAGCGTCGCCGTCGCCGAGGACGCGGCCCAGGCCGACCGGATCGCCGCCCTCCGCGCCCGGCTGCCCGCCCTCCGGCACGTCGTCGTCATGGACGGCGCGGGAGGCGGTACGCCGCTCGCCGGGATCGAGGCCACCGCCTCCCTCTCCCGACTCCTCGACCGCGCCGACCAGGTCACCTCCTCCGACCTCTGCGGCATCATCTACACCTCCGGCACCACCGGCCTCCCCAAGGGCTGCCGGCTGACCCACGGCAACCTCGCCGCCGCCCACGACGCGACGGCCGGCTTCATCACGTACGCACCCGGCGACAGCACGTACCTCTACCTCCCGCTCGCCCATCTCCTCGCCCAGCTCGTGCAGTTCGGCGCCCTGCTGCGTGGCGCGACGCTCTGCTACCACGCCGGCCGGAACGAGGACATCGTCGCCGGGCTGGCCGCCGCCCGGCCGACGCACCTGCCGTCGGTGCCCCGCCTGTTCGAGAAGGTGCACGGCATGGCGCTGGCCCTCGCCGACGCCGAGGGGCCTGACGGGCGGGCGCGGCTCGCGGCGGCCGTACGGGCGGGGCTCGGGGCCGCCGCCCTGCGCGAGCGCGGGGAGGAGCCCGAGGGGCCGCTGCGGGCCGCCTGGGAGGCCGCCGAGGAGCGGGTGTTCGCCCCGGTGCGGGAGGTCTTCGGCGGGCGGCTGCGCTGGGCCCTGACCGGGGCCGCGCCCATCGCTCCGGCCACCCTGGACTTCCTGCGCGCGTGCGGCGTCCTGGTGCACGAGGGGTACGGGATGACGGAGACGGCCGGAGTGATCTCGCTCAACCGGCCGGGGGCGTACCGGCCCGGCACGGTCGGCCGGCCGGTGCCCGGCTGCGAGGTGCGCATCGCGCCCGACGGCGAGATCCTCGCCCGGGGGCCCGGGATCTTCCCCGGCTACCACGGCGACCAGGCCGCCACCGCCGCCGTCCTGGACGCGGACGGCTGGCTGCGGACCGGCGACCTCGGCACGCTGGACGCCGACGGGTTCCTCACGGTGACCGGCCGCAAGAAGGACCTCGTCATCACCTCGAACGGCAAGAACATCACCCCCGCCCTCCCGGAGGCCGCCCTCCGGGAGTCCCGCTGGATCTCCCACGCGGTGCTGGCCGGCGACCGCCGCCCGTACCCCGTCGCGCTGCTCACCCTGGACGCGGCCGAGATCGCGGCCTGGGCGGCCCGGGAGGGCGTCGACCTGGGCCCGGACGGGCCGGAGCGGCACCCCGCCGTACGGCGACTGTGCCAGGAGGCGGTGGACGCGGTGAACGCCCGCTCGGCGGGGCCGGCCAGGATCCGGGCGTTCGCGATCCTGCCGGGTGATTTCGGGGTGGAGAGCGGGGAGCTGACGCCCACCCTCAAACTGCGCCGTTCGGTAATCCTCGAACGGCATGCGGGGGAAATCGACGCACTGTACGAACAGCGTATGGATGTGTGGGGTTAAGAATTTGTTAAATAGAACGTCGTGGGGGTTTTGCGACGGGAGAGGCTCCCGGGACTGGGGAAATCCGGAAATCCGGGTTCGCCCGGCGGCCCGGAGCCGGGGCGGGGCTGACGCCGGGGCCGGGCCCGGCAAAGGCAGGAGCCCTGCCCCGCCGTCGAAACGGCGGGGCAGGGCTCCTTGGTGGTGCTGTGTGTCGACCGCGATCGGCCGGTCACCGCTTGCCGGCCCGGAGGCCGGCCCCGGGTCAGGCGGGGGTGACGTTCTCGGCCTGCGGGCCCTTCGGACCCTGGGTGACGTCGAAGGTCACGGCCTGGTTCTCCTCGAGGGAGCGGAAGCCGGCGGCGTTGATCGCGGAGTAGTGGACGAAGACATCGGGGCCCCCGCCGTCCTGGGCGATGAAGCCAAAGCCCTTTTCAGCGTTGAACCACTTCACGGTTCCGGTAGCCATAAAGCCCTCCTTGGGCCCAAAGGGTTGCCCTGCTCCAGAACCTGCGAGAAGTCCTAAAACGACGAAAGCCTGCGGGTTACATGCTCCGCAGGCTCTGTACTGCAAGGGAAACCAAACTGCAACTTGCGGCGAGCGTAGCACGTAGCCTTCTCGCGATGGAAGAGTCGTAGATCACGCTCAAGGTGGGTTTTCGGTCCGCCAAAGCAGGAAAAACTCGTCTGTCGGGCACGAGCCCGAGCCGACCCCCCGGACGGGTGGCCCGGACGCCGCGGGGCTAGCCTCCGGATGTGGACAATTCAGCATCCGACGCACCAGTCCCCGCCGCCCCGGACGCCCACGCACCGGCCTGCGACACGCCGGCCCGTGACGCGTCCTCCCACGGCGACGCACAGGACCACGGCGCCCACCCCAGGCGGCGCAGCCGCCCCCGGGTCGGCCACATCCAGTTCCTGAACTGCCTGCCCCTGTACTGGGGGCTCGCCCGGACCGGGGCCCTGCTCGACCTGGACCTGTCCAAGGACACCCCCGAGCGGCTCAGCGAGGCCCTCATCCGGGGGGACCTGGACATCGGCCCGGTGACGCTCGTCGAGTACCTGCGCCACGCCGACGAGCTGGTCGCGCTGCCGGACATCGCCGTCGGCTGCGACGGCCCGGTGATGTCCTGCATGATCGTCTCGCAGGTGCCGCTGAAGGAGCTCGACGGGGCGCGCGTCGCCCTCGGTTCCACCTCCCGCACCTCCGTGCGCCTGGCGCAGCTCCTGCTCGCCGAGCAGATCGGGGTGCGGCCGGAGTACTTCACCTGCCCGCCCGACCTGAGCCTGATGATGCGCGAGGCCGACGCCGCCGTGCTCATCGGCGACGCCGCGCTGCGCGCCTCGCTGCACTACGCGCCCAAGCTCGGCCTGGAGGTCCACGACCTGGGGCGGATGTGGAAGGAGTGGACGGGGCTGCCGTTCGTCTTCGCCGTGTGGGCCGTGCGCCGCGACTACCTGGCCCGTGAGCCGGAGACCGTCCGCAAGGTGCACCAGGCGTTCCTGGCCTCGCGGGACCTGTCCCTGGAGGAGGTCGGGAAGGTCGCGGAGCAGGCGGCGCGCTGGGAGGCGTTCGACGCGGAGCTGCTGGAGCGCTACTTCACCACGCTGGACTTCCGCTTCGGCCCCCGCCAGCTGGAGGGCGTCACGGAGTTCGCCCGCCTGACCGGGCCGACGACCGGCTTCCCCGCCGACGTCCGGGTGGAACTGCTGGAGCCCTGACCCCTTGGGGGAGGGGTGCAGGGCTCCATGCTCGTGGGGTCCGGCGCTCGCGGGGCGCGGTGTTCGCGGGGACCGGCGTCCGCGGGGACCCGGCGTCCGCGGGGGCCGGGCGCCGGCGGGCGCCGGCCGCGCCGGGCCGCGTGCGTCAGGCGACGGGCCCCTGCATGTGCTCGCTGATCCACTGGATCAGGCCGCCGGCCTCCATGGCGGGCACATACGTCTTGGCGTTGTGCTCGCCGCCCTGGATGACGTGGTACTTCGTCTTCACCGGACCCTTGTTGCCGTACTTGGCGACGAAGGCGTCGATCGGCGGTTTGACCGGCTCGTTCCCGCCGACCTGGAGCCCGAGGTAGACCTCCGGGCCGCCCTTGGCGATCAACCGCTGGGCGAGGACCTTGGAGTTGTTGTCCGCCTGCTCCTTCTCGTGGCCCTTCCAGAGGAGCGAGTCGGGGACGATGTCCGGGCCGGAGGCGATGACGGCCTTGAACTTGTCCGGCTTCTGGAGCACCGACTTGAGGCCGGCGGTGCCGCCGGTGGAGGAGCCCATGAACGCCCAGCCGTCGCGGGACCTGATCGTCCGGAAGTTCTCCTTGATCAGCTGGGGAACGTCCTCGGTCAGCCAGGTGCCCATCTTCGGCTGGCCGGGGATGTCACTGCCGTCCCAGTAGCGGCCGGGCGTCTTGTCCCCGGGCTTGTCGTGGTTCTCCGGGTTGAGGACCGGCATGGCGATGATGAACGGGAGGCTCTTGCCCTCCTTCGCCCACTTCTGGACGGAGTCCTCCAGCTTGAGGTCGGCGCCCATCCAGTAGTTGTTGGGGAACCCCGCGCCGCCCGGCAGCGCGATCAGCACCGGGAAGCCGCTGTCCTTGTACTTCGGGTCCTTGTACTCCTCGGGCGCCCAGACCCATACCTTGCCCGTGAAGCCGGACTTCTTGCCCTGGTACGTGGTGACGGCGATCTTGCTGCCGTCCTGCACCGTGCCGGAGATCTTGAAGTCGGCCTTGGGGCCGGTCGGCATCAGCGCCTTCGCGCCGGGTTTCCCGCCGCCGTTCTTGCCGCCGGACCCGTCGTCGAAGGAGATCGGGTCACCCTTGTCGGAGAAGACGTCGAAGTAGTTCAGCACCGGATAGGCGACGGCCCCGAGCACGGCTATGCACACCGCGACCAGGAACCAGCGCTTCGCCCGCTTGGCCCTGCGGTGGCCGCGTGACTGGTAGGCGCCGTTGGCTGAGTTGCTCATCCTGTCCCTCAGATCCCTCTGGACGTTTCTGCTGTCCCGAAGGACATGGCGGTCGTTTCCGTATGGGCGCGGCCGTCGCCGCGTGGGCCGGACGCGGTGCCGCCGCGGGGCCCCGGCGGAGCCCCACGGCGGTGGTCAGGAGGCGTCCACCGGCCCCGAGATGTGCTCACTGATCCACTTCATGCTGCCCTCGCCCATCCCCTTCACATAGGACTTCGCGTTGTGCGAACCGCCCTGGATGACCTGGAGGTGGGTGTGGATGGGGCCCTTGTTGCCGTAGGTGGCGATGTACTTGTCCACCTTCCCCTTCACGGTGCCTTCAAGGGTGCCGTACTGGAAGGCGAGGTAGACGTCCGGGCCGCCCTTGGCGATCAGCTTCTTGGAGAGCAGCTCGGGGTTGTTCGCGTCCATCTCCTTCTGGTGGCCCTGCCACAGCCGGGAGTCGGGGACGATGTCCGGGCCGGAGGCGATGACGGCCTTGAACTTGTCCGGGTGCTTCAGCACGGCCTTCAGGCCCGCGAAGCCGCCGGTGGAGGAGCCCATGAACGCCCAGCCGTCACGGGACTTGATCGTCCGGAAGTTCTCCTTGACGAGCTGCGGGACGTCCTCGGTCAGCCAGGTGCCCATCTTCGGCTGGCCCGGGATGTCACTGCCGTCCCAGTACAGCGGGTCGGCGTTCTGCGGGTTGAGGACGGGCATCGCGATGATGAAGGGCTTGCCCGTGCCCTCCTCGGACCACTTGGCGACGCTCGACTCCAGGCCGAGGTCGGTGCCCATCCAGTAGTTCATCGGGAAGCCGGGGCCGCCGGGCAGCGCGATCAGCACCGGGAAACCGCTGTGCTTGTACTTCGGGTCCTTGTACTGCTTCGGGGCCCAGACCCACACCTTGCCGGTGAAGCCGGACTTCTTGCCGTGGTACGTCACCACGCCGATCTCGGTGCCGTCGCTCAGGGTGTTGGCGTTCTTGAACGGGGCCGCGGGGCCCGTCGGCATCGCGACTTTGGAGTCGGACGCCTGCTGGGCGCCCTTCCCGCCGTCGTTCCCCCCGGCCTGACCGCCGCCCGCCGGAACGTCCTGGCCGAAGCTGACCGGCTCGCCCTTCCGGGAGAAGGGGCCGATCTCCATGTACTTCATGACACCGGCGGTTATCAGGCCGAGGACGGCTATGGAGGCCACCACTATGATCCAGCGTTTCCGGCCAGAGGCCCGCCGGCGGCCCTGAGACCGGTAGGTCCCGCTCGAGTGCGTCATCGCGTCGCTCCGGACGATTCTGCTGCCCCGAAGGACATGACGGTTTGTTCCTCCCTAGTGGATGGGCAAACCGGGGAGGCGGGTTCCTGGGACAGCCCATGAATTGAGTCATAGGCTGAAAATCGGGGTTTGACGGGGGCGTACGGCCCCTCCCGGGGGAGGCGAAGGTCCCGATGCGGCCGTTGCTGGAGGAAGATCCGCGTGCCGTCGGCCCGTACCGGCTGCTGGGGGTGCTCGGCGCGGGCGGCATGGGCCGGGTCTACGTGGGCCGCAATCCCGGCGGCCGGACGGTGGCCGTGAAGGTCGTGCACCCGCGGCTCGCCCTCGACGACGAGTTCCGCTCGCGCTTCCGCCGCGAGGTGGAGACCGCGCGGCGGGTCGGCGGCGCCTGGACCGCGCCGGTGCTGGACGCGGACCCGGACGCGCCGGTGCCCTGGGTGGTGACGGGGTACGTGGCCGGGCCGTCGCTGGACCGGGCGGTCGCCGACGTCGGGCCGCTGCCCGGACCGGCCGTCCGCGCGGTGGGCGCCGGGCTGGCCGAGGCGCTGGCCGCCGTGCACGCGCTGGGCCTCGTCCACCGGGACGTCAAGCCCTCCAACGTGCTGCTGCCGCTCGACGGTCCGCGGCTGATCGACTTCGGCATCGCCCGGGCCATGGACGGCACGACCTCGCTCACCGCCACCGGCGTCGTGATCGGCTCGTCCGGGTACATGGCGCCCGAACAGGTCCTGGGGCGCCCGCTGACCGGGGCGGCGGACGTCTTCTCGCTCGGCGCGGTCCTCGCCTTCGCCGCCGGCGGCGCGGCGCCGTTCCCCGGCGAGCACCACGCGTCGATCAACTACCGCGTGGTCCACGGCGATCCGGAGCTCGCGCCGGGGCTGGACGGTGGACTCCGAGAGCTGATCACGGCCTGCCTCGCCAAGGACCCGGCCGACCGCCCGGCCCCCGCGGACCTCCTCCGCCGGCTCACCGACGGCCGCCCGGCGGGCGACCTCGTGGGGCCGGGCTGGCTGCCGGCGCCGCTGGTGGAGCAGGTGAGCCGGCAGGCGGTGGAGCTGCTGGGGCTGGAGGGCGGCGGCGTCCCGTCCGGCCTGTCCGACGGCGCACCCTTCGGCCGGTCCGACGGTGCACCCTTCGGCCGGTCCGACGGCGCACCCTTCGGCCGGTCCGGCGGCGTCTTCGGCCCGGCGACGGGCTACGCGCCGACGGAATGGGGCGGCGGGCCGCCGACGGCGGCTGACGGCCGGTGGGGGAGCGGGCCGGGCGCGGGGCCGTACAGCGACCGAGGACCTTACGGGGACCGTGGCCCGTACGAGGATCGCGGACCGTACGGCGATCGGGGACCGCACGGGGACCGTGGCGCCGGTCCGGGCGGATCGGCCGGTCCGGCCGGGCCGGGGGAGCGGAAGGCGCGGCGCCGGGCCCTGCTGCTCGCCCTCCCGGCGGCCGGCGCGGTGGTGGTCGTCCTCGCCGTGCTCCTGGGGCTGGGGGTATGGCCGTTCGAGAGGGGCGGCGGGCACGGCGGCGGGGCGGAGGGGTCCCGGGGGTCCGCGTCCCCTGGGGAAGGGGACGTCCCGCGCGGTTTCCTCGGGAAGTGGACGGGCGAGATCAAGCAGCGCGACGGCACCGCCAACGGCTCGGTGACCTCCGTCATCAGCCAAGGGCGGACGGGCGAGTACGTCGTCCGCAACAGCTACGACCTCCTCGGCGTCCTGGAGTGCCGCGCCAAGGCGGCGCTGCGGTCGGCCACCGCGACGAGGATCACGCTCACCGAGGTGACCGATGGGCCGAAGGCGGTCGGCTGCACCGGCAGCCAGGCGACGCTCGTCTACACCCTCGGCTCCGACGGCACGCTCTCCTACGCCTCCGACGACGCGCAGGGCGGCTCGCCCACCGCCACCCTCACCCGCTCCGGTGGCTGACCCCGGCCGCCCCCGGCCCTGTCCGACCCCTGGCGTAGGCTGGTTCGGACTTCACGAACCCCCTCCGAAGGGACGCACGGTGACAGAGCACGCCGACCTCTCGCCCTCTGAGATCGCAGCCGTCCTCGACCGCGCCGCCGCCGGCGGGCGGATCACCCCGGAGGAGGCGCTCGTCCTCTACCGGTCCGCCCCGCTGCACGCGCTGGGCGCGGCCGCGGACGCCGTGCGCCGCCGGCGCTACGCGGGTACCGAGCACATCGCGACGTACATCATCGAGCGCAACATCAACTACACGAACTCGTGCGTCACGGCGTGCAAGTTCTGCGCCTTCTACGCCCCGCCGAAGAGCGACAAGGTCTGGACCCGGCCCCTCGACGACATCCTGCGCCGCTGCGCGGAGACCGTGGAACTGGGCGGCACGCAGATCATGTTCCAGGGCGGGCACCACCCCGAGTACGGGGTGGAGTACTACGAGGAGCACTTCTCCGCGATCAAGAAGGCGTTCCCGCAACTCGTCATCCACTCGCTGGGCGCCTCCGAGGTCGACCACATGGCGCGGATCTCGGGCGTCTCCGCCGAGGAGGCGATCCGCCGCATCCACGCCGCCGGTCTCGACTCGTTCGCGGGCGCCGGCGCGGAGCTGCTGCCCGAGCGGCCGCGCAAGGCCATCGCGCCGCTGAAGGAGTCCGGCGAGCGCTGGCTGGAGATCATGGAGATCGCCCACAGGCTGGGCGTCGAGTCGACCTCCACGATGCTGATGGGCACGGGCGAGACCAACGCCGAGCGGATCGAGCACCTCCGGATGATCCGCGACGTGCAGGACCGCACCGGCGGCTTCCGCGCGTTCATCCCGTACACCTACCAGCCCGAGAACAACCACCTGAAGGGCCGGACGCAGGCGACGATCTTCGAGTACCTGCGCATGATCGCCATCGCGCGGCTGTTCCTCGACAACGTCGCCCACATCCAGGGCTCGTGGCTCACCACGGGCAAGGAGGTCGGCCAGCTGTCGCTGCACTACGGCGCGGACGACCTGGGCTCGATCATGCTGGAGGAGAACGTCGTCTCGTCGGCGGGCGCCAAGCACCGCTCGAACCGCCAGGAGATCATCGACCTGATCCGCAAGGCGGGCCGCGTCCCGGCGCAGCGGACGACGACGTACGAGCACATCGTGGTCCACGACGACCCGGCGAACGACCCGGTCGACGACCGCGTGGTCTCGCACCTCTCCTCCACGGCGATCGAGGGCGGCACGGCCCACCCGGAGCTCAAGCTCGTCGCCGCCGACTGAGGCGGGACCTTCCGGTGCTGACGATCCACGCGGCCGGGCTGCTGCTGACCGGCGACCCGGCGGCGGAGCCCGTGCCCGGCGGCGCGGTCCTCGTCGACGGCGGGGCCGTCGCGGCCCTCGGCCCGCTCGACGAGGTGACGGCGGCGTACCCGGGCGCGCGCGTACGGCGCTGGCCGGGCGTCCTGACGCCCGGCCTCCGGCAGTGGCACGGCCTGTGGCTGCTGACCCGCGCCTACCATCCGGACCCGCGCGAGTACGACGAACTCGGCGACCGCCCGCTGACGGGCGACCGCCTCGCGGCCCTGGACATGCCGGAGACCCGCAGGTCGGGCAGTGTCCGCCGGGGCCTCCAGCGCATGCTGCGCTACGGCACGACGGCGGTCGGCGGCCCCTTCCGCGACACGGTGGTCCGCACGGCCGTGGCCCGCTCCGGCCTGCGGGAGGTCCCGTCGAACCTGGCCCCCGGCATCACCGCCGCGCCGCCGGACCTCGACCCGTTCCGCACCGCGTCCGCCCTGGCCGACGTGATCCCCGCCCCCCTGACCGTCGGCGGCCGCGCCGACCTGGCCGCGTTCGACGTCCCGGACGAGACGGGTCTCGTGGCGGCGGGGGCGGGTACGTGTGTGGCCACGGTACTGGGCGGCCGGCTGGTCTACCGGGGCGCCTGAGAGGGCGGCGCGGTGCGCCCCGCTCATCACATCGGGTGACGGTACCGTCGTATTCAGGACCGCGGTCCGCACGCGCGTCCACACTCGCGTTCATGGGAGCAGTGACCACGGCCGGTCGGCAGGACAGGCCCGCGACAGCGGACAACTGGGCGTTCCCGCCGCCCGACGGCTGGACGGTGGACCAGGTCGCCGACCTGTGGCTGCCCTTCGCCTGGGAGCTCGTGGACGGGCTGATCGCGCCCAGAGGACTGATGGTTCCCTGGCACAACCTTGTCCGGCAGGGGATCCACCGGCACCTGGCGGACGTCGCTCCTCGGACCCTCGCGGTGCTCTCCCGGGAGTGGGTGCCCGTCGACGAGCGCAACGTGGCGGCGCCTGACGTCATCGTCGTCGACAGGTCAGGGTTGGACCTCATGGAGGACGCCGAGATCCCTGCCCGGAACGCCGTTCTCATGGTCGAGGTGGTCGCCCCCTGCTCCCGCCAGGACGACCGCGTCCGCAAACCCGCCCTCTACGCCTCCGCCGGGGTGAAGAACTACTGGTGCGTCGAGCGCGGCGAGGACGGGATGCCGGAGGTGCACGAGTTCTGGCTGCGCAAGGAGACCGGGCAGTACGTCTCCGCGTTCGACCGGCCGGTGCACACGGGCAAGCTGGAGACCGACCGGCCGTTCCCCGTCGTCATCGACCTGGCGAGCCTGGTCGAGCTCTGAGGGGGCGCTGCCGTCAAGGATGCGTAGCGGGCGGCGGCGGAAGCGTCAGTAGCCCGTCAAGGAGAACCACCCCCTCCGTTTTCCTCGGCAGAGTGATCACCGCGGGCCGGCCGCTCCGGTCGTCCGCGGTGCGGAGTTGAGGGCCCGGCCGTCCGACGGCGGGTCGGAAGAGCGTGTGCCATCGGTGTGGGACGGCGGCCGTCGACGGGCGGTGGCGGGTCCCGGGGGGCGTGCCGGTGGGCCTGGGGGCGCGGGGGCTCGCAGGAGGGGCGCTCACCGTGCCGTGGAGGTGACGTCGTCGCGGAGCGGCCGGGCCGTCCAGAGGCCCCTGTGTCCGGGGGCCGGGGGCGGAGGTGAACAATGGGGGACGTGACCCGAGCCTCCCTGGACAAGCAGCCGCACGAAGTCGCCGCGATGTTCGACGACGTGGCGGCCAAGTACGACCTGACCAACGATGTGATCTCGCTGGGCCAGGCCCGGCGGTGGCGGAAGTACGTGGCGGCGGCCGTCGCGGGGCGGCCGGGGGAGAAGGTGCTGGACCTCGCCGCCGGTACGGGGACGTCGTCCATCCCGTTCAGCGCGGACGGCGCCTACGTCGTCCCCTGCGACTTCTCACTGGGCATGCTGCGCGAGGGGAAGAAGCGGCACGAGTGGCTGCCGCTGACCGCCGGTGACGCGACCCGGCTGCCGTTCGCGGACGAGGTGTTCGACGCCGTCACCATCTCCTACGGGCTGCGCAACGTGCAGGACACCGACGCCGCGCTGCGCGAGATGCTGCGGGTGACCAAGTCCGGCGGCCGCGTGGTGATCTGCGAGTTCAGCCACCCCACCTGGAAGCCGTTCCGGATCGTCTACACCGAGTACCTGATGCGGGCGCTGCCCACCGTCGCGCGCGCGGTGAGCAGCAGCCCGGACGCGTACGTCTACCTCGCCGAGTCCATCCCCGCCTGGCCGGACCAGCCGGCGCTCGCGGGACGGCTCCAGCAGGCCGGCTGGACGGACGTGGCGTGGCGCAACCTTGCGGGCGGGATCGTCGCCCTGCACCGGGGCAGGAAAGCGGCCGCTTCCGCGAGCTGACGTTCGGTAAGGTTCCGGCCCCGGCTTCCCTGTTCAGAGCCGGGGAGACACCGAGTCACCGGAGCTTGTATGACGTCGTTCTGCCCGTCTTGTGGGGCTGCCTTCGTGGCTGATGCCCGCTTCTGCATGGCGTGCGGCAAGGAGCGGCCCGCGGCGGAGGCGGCCGGTGCGCCGCCCCCACCGCCCGCCGCACCGCCCCGGCCCGGCGCGGCGCCTCCGTTCGGCGCGCCGCCCCCGCCGTTCGCTCCGCCGCCGGCCGCGCCGCCGTACGCCGCTCAGGGCACGTACGCATCGCACGCCCCGCACACCGGCGCGTACGGTCCGCCGCCCGCCGCCCCTCCGGGTGCGCCGGCCGCGCCGGGGCCCGCGGCCGTGTTCCTGCGCCGGGTGTTCACCGGCGACTGGGCGGGTTCGGCGCTGGCGGCCCTGTGGCCCGTGGGACTGCTGTTGCTTCTCGCGATCTGCTTCTCCGTGCCGTCCTGGGGCTCGGGTTCGGGCTCGGGTGATGCGGACCTCTTCGGCTCCGACACGTTCGGCTCCCGAGGCTCCGGCGACGACGGTGTGCCCTGGTCCGGGCGGTTCCAGGTGGTGATCGCCTTCCTGGTCCAGGGACTCGGCGGCACCCTGGAGGTGGCGCAGCGGTCGTCGTTCGGGACGACCAAGGCCGGCGGGTCCATATCGTTCTGGCTGCTGACCATGACGGTCCTGTGGATCGTCGCGGTCATCCTGGGGTCCCGGTGGCTCCGCCGGGCCCGGCCGGCCGGTGCCGGGCCCGACGCGGCGCTGCGGATCGGGCTGCTGGCGGGCGTCGCGGTGCTGGTCCTCGGCCTGTACGGGCAGCCGGAGGAGAACGGCGCGGAGGTCTCGACCACGCCGGTGCTCGCCGCCCTGTTCACCTTCGCGCTCACCGCCGTGCTGAGTGGCGTCGTCCTGGCCCGGGACACGGTTCTCACCCGGCTCGGCCCGGGCGCGCGGATGGTCCTGCGGGCATGCGGAACGGCGCTGCGCGCCGCCGCCCTGGCCGTGGGGCTGTGGTCCGCCGCGCTCTTGGCCGTCTTCGTCTACCTGGGCAACAAGGAAGGCGGCCTGGGCGGCTGGTCGTTCGTGACCTTCCTGGCCGTGGTGGTCAACGCGGCGCTGGTGTGTGTCGGCGGCTCGTGGGGCGCCGACCTGAGCGCCACGTTCGGGCTGCGCGGGGATTCCGGCGGGGGCGACGACTACGGGCTGTTCGGCTACGGGAACCCGGGCTACTCCAGCGGCCGTTCGGGCTTCGGCCGCAGCCACGACTTCGGCCTCTCCGACGCCGGTGACCTCTGGGGCGGCTGGGCCCAGGCGGGCATCGTGGCCATGGGCGTGCTCTGCGCCCTGTCGCTGACCCTGATGATCGTGCGCCGGTCCCGGGAGGGGCGCAAGGAGCAGGTGCTGTCCGGGGTGTTCTTCCTGGCGGCGATGTGGCTGCTGGGAATCGCCGCCGGTATCTCCGTCGAGCTGAAGGGCGGTTCCCACGCCGCCCTGATCGGCACCTTCGCCAACACCGAACTCGGCGTCAACGGCGGCGAGCTGTTCCTCTTCGGGATGCTGTGGACGGCCGGCGCGGTGCTGCTCGCGGTGCTGCTCAGCAGCGGTCGCGGGACCGGCGGGACGTTCGCGGGCCCGTACGGGCCGCCGCCCGGGCCCCCCGCGCCGCTCCACGCGCCGTACGCGCCCCCGATGGGCGCCCCCGGCTCCGCGCCCGGGATGCCTCCGGTTGCTCCGGCCGCGTCTCCCGGCGCGCCGCCGGTGACACCGCCGCCGGTCCCTCCGGCCGGCCCGCCCGCCGGGGCGCCCGTGTCCCCGGCGGGGAGCACGGGGGCGGGCGCCGCGGCCGGGGACACCCCGCCCGCGGGCGCGCCCACGTCCCCGGGCGCGCCTATACCCGCGGGCGCGCCGTCGGCGGCCGGCCCGCCGGCATCCGCCGAGGCGCCTACCGCCGTCGAACGGCCCACTGCCTCCGAGGCGCCCACCGCCGTCGAACCGCCCACTGCCTCCGAGGCGCCCACCGCCGTCGGGCAGTCCAGCGTCGGTGAGCCGCCCACCACCGTCGAGCCGCTCGCAGCCGGTGGGGCCGGCCCCTCGGCGGGCCCCGCCGGGGCGGCGCACGCCGAGCCCCCCACCGCCGTGGACCCCGCCCCGCCCGCCGGCCCCGCCGCGCCGGCCCCCGCCCGCGGCCGGGCCCTGCGGTGGGCCGCCGTCGGCGCGGCGGCGTTCGTGGTCGGCGGCGTGGCCGCGGCCGGCGTGCTGCTCGTGAACAAGGACGCTGGCAAGGACGGCGGGAAGGACGACCGCGCGTCCCGGCAGTCCGCGAGCCACGACCAGCGCCCGGACGGGGAGGCCGGCCGCGCCGCCGCCTCCGCGTCCCCCGCGCCGTCGGACTCCCCGTCCGCCGGCCCGGCGACCCCGTCGGCGACCGCCTCGGGCGACCCGGCCGGCACCGGGACGCCGTCGAGTACCCCGGACGTCCCCGCCGGCGTCCGGACCGCCGCGCCCGACGCGCACGAGCACGTGACGGACCCGACCCGTCCCGCGCCGAAGTACTACGAGCTGACCGCCGCCCCGGAAGGTTTCGCGCTCGCCGTCCCCGAGGGCTGGCGCCGCGAGGACAAGGGCAGCGGCCAGATCGACTGGCACGGCCCCACCGGTCCCGAGCACCTGCGCGTCGGCATCGTGAAGAAGGCGGACCAGCCGGCGTACGAGCACTTCGGCGAGCTGGAGCGGACCGTCGCCAAGGAGGACGGCTACCGGCGGCTCCAGTTGACCCGCAACACCTTCAAGGGCCGCCCCGGCGCCCTGTGGGAGTGGACCTGGAACGACCACGGCCGCACCATGCACGCCGTCAACCAGGCGTACGTGGACGCCTCCGGGACCGAGTACGCCATCCTCTACCAGGGCCGTGAGGACATGGGCGGCCAGGACGGCTGGCACCGGACGTTCGACACCGCGCTTGACCACTGGACGGCCGGGAAGGACTGAGGCGAGGACCGGCCGGATCCCGTAGGGGACATCCCGGGGCGTGAGGACGGCGGCCGTCCCCGCGCCCCGGCGCGCGTCCGGCCCCGGCGCGCCTCCGGTAGGGCACCGGCCCACCGGCCGGGCCGCCGCGTCCGGCTCCTAGACTCGTCGGAGACCGAGCAGTCCCCTCCACGCACCCGAACGGGAGAGCCGACGTGACCGACGCCCCTGCCGAGCACACCGCCGATGTGATCGTGGTCGGGGCCGGCCCCGCCGGCTCCGCCACCGCGTACCACCTGGCCAGGACCGGACTCGACGTCCTCCTCCTGGAGAAGACGGCGTTCCCGCGCGAGAAGGTCTGCGGTGACGGCCTCACCCCGCGCGCCACCAAACAGCTCATCGCCATGGGCATCGACATCTCGGAAGAGGCCGGCTGGCTGCGCAACAAGGGCCTGCGCATCATCGCGGGCGGCAACCGGCTCCAGCTGGACTGGCCGGACCTCGCCTCGTTCCCCGACTACGGGCTGGTCCGCAAGCGCGACGACTTCGACGAGCAGCTCGCCCGGCAGGCCGTCAAGGCGGGCGCCCGGCTGTACGAGCGCTGCAACGTGGGCGCGCCGATCCTCGACGAGCGCACCGGCCGGGTCACCGGCGTGGAGGCGAAGCTGGGCGAGGAGAAGGCGCCGGTCACCTTCCACGCCCCGCTCGTCGTCGCCGCCGACGGCAACTCGACGCGGCTCTCCGTCGCGCTCGGCCTGCACCGCCGCGACGACCGGCCGATGGGCGTGGCCGTCCGCACGTACTTCACCTCCCCGCGCCACGACGACGACTACCTGGAGTCGTGGCTGGAGCTGTGGGACCGGCGCGGCGCCGAGGACCGGCTGCTGCCCGGTTACGGCTGGGTCTTCGGCATGGGCGACGGCACCAGCAACGTCGGCCTCGGCGTGCTCAACACCTCCGCGTCCTTCAAGGAGCTGGACTGGCGCGAGGTGCTGAAGGCGTGGTGCGCCTCCATGCCGGAGGAGTGGGGCTACACGCCGGAGAACATGACGGGGCCGATCCGCGGCGCCGCGCTGCCGATGGCGTTCAACCGCCAGCCGCACTACACGCGCGGCCTGTTGCTGGTGGGAGACGCGGGCGGGCTGGTGAACCCGTTCAACGGCGAGGGCATCGCCTACGCGATGGAATCCGGTCAGATCGCCGCCGAGGTCATCGTCCAGGCCCTCGGCCGGGCCACCCCCGAGCAGCGTGAACTCGCGCTGCGCCGCTACCCGAAGGTGCTCAAGGACACCTACGGCGGTTACTACACGCTCGGGCGCGCCTTCGTGAAGCTCATCGGCAACCCGAAGATCATGAAGCTGGCCACCGAACGCGGCCTGACCCACCCGATGTTGATGAAGTTCACACTGAAGCTCCTGGCGAATCTCACGGATCCGACGCATGGTGATGCCATGGACCGTGTGATCAACGGGCTGAGCAGGATCGCCCCCAAGGCCTGATCGGCCGGAATGCCCCAGGGCGAGCCCAACCAACCTTCCGGAGCGCGGCGTTCCGGTCCCTTGATTCCTTGCGGGTCAGGGTCCGGGACGCCGCGTTCCGTTGGTATTAACCCGTTCGATACAGCTATTTCCCAACAGGTATTGACAATTGCTTGCTACGGACGAGTAGGGTCATACGTGCTTGGTGAAACAGTTGTGACTCTCCGTACAGGGAAAGGCTCGACTTCATGTCGCTCCGGAGCGGTGGCGAAGACCAGTTAGCACGTAATCAGCAGGAGTTCGCGCGTCAGGCGAGTACGTTCGAGGACGCGCGGCTGAACACCGTGTTCACCATGCGGTTGCGGGAACTTGTCGAGTTCGCCGCCCCCCGGCTCGAAGACGTCTGTCTGGAGGTCGCCTGCGGCACGGGGCTCGTGTCGAGGGCGCTCGCCGGCCACGTCCGGCATGTGACGGCGCTGGACGCCACCCCCGAGATGCTCGCCACGGGCAAGCGCGAGGCCGACGCCGAGGGGCTGTCCCAGATCGTCTACCAGCAGGGCGACGCCGCCCGGCTGCCGTTCCTGGACGCCTCGTTCTCCCTGGTCGTCACCCGTTTCTCGCTCCACCACGTGGCCTCCCCGGAGGCCGTCGTCCGGGAGCTGGTACGGGTCTGCCGGCCCGGCGGGCGCATCGTCGTCGCCGACATGGTCCGCCGTCCCGAGCTGGGCGGCGACCCCGACCGCATCGAGCGGCTGCGCGATCCCTCGCACGGCGCGATGCTCACGGTCGACCGGATCACCGAGCTGTTCGCCGCCGCCGGCGGCAATGTCCGCAATACCGAAGTCATCGACGTCCGAAGGCCGTTGGCGCCCTGGCTGGAACAGGCGCGTACACCGGCGGAGACCGCGGCCCGCATCGAAAGCGAATTGGCCGAGGAATTGGCCGGCGGCCCGGTGTCCGGAATGCGCCCCGTCACTCTCGACGGCAGGTTGCATTACACCCAGAGCTGGGCCCAGCTCCTCGCGGTGCCGGACTGACCTACGGGCCCGCCGTGCCGCGTCACGCCAGGGCCCACCGACCAACGGAACGTGCTCCACATCGACCAGAGCCGGCGGACCGCCGCCGGTGCGCCGCCGTCCGGGACGCCCCGGGCGGAACGGGGGAGACAGCACAGTGCCGCACACCGATCACGTCAACCGTTTAGCCATAGAGCTCATACCCGCCCACACCGGCACCACGCCGTTCGGCACCTGCTACCAGCAGTGCGTGGCGAACCTCGCCGCCTGGTACGGGCTGCCCGACGCCGCGGACGTCCTCGTCACCACCTGGGGCTTCGGCTGGGACGGCGGAACCGTCCTGCGGGGCGGCGACCGCTGGGTGACGGCGGCCGCCCGCCTCCACGGACTCCCGCTCCAGGAACGGCGGTTCGGCTCCTACGAGGAGCTCCGCGCCCTGGAGGAGGCCGAACTGGCCGCCGGGCGGCCGCTCGCCGCGGCCGTCGACGCCTACTGGCTGCCCTCGGAGTATGAGGGCGTCGAACACCTCGCCCACTGCGTCCTGCTCACCGGCCGGGATGCGGACGGGGTCACCATCGTCGACCCCATGAACCGCCCGGAGCCCGTCCGGTACCCCGAGGAGCGCTGGCGGACCCTGCGCTCGGCGGACGCGGCCGACGGCTTCCGTACCTTCCTGCTGTCCGGCGGGCCCACCCGCAAGCCGTCCGCCCACGACCTGGCGCGGGCCGTGAGCGAGGACCGGCGCACCCACCGCGAGCGCGACACCGCGGCCCTCGCGGCGTACGTCGAGGCGTGCGACGCGGTGGAGGCCGGCACCCTCGACGTGAGCGGCGCCGCCGCCGAGCGGCACTTCGTCGGCAGACTCCTCCGTCATCTCGCGGCTTCCGTACCGGAGTTGGAGGCCGTGGCCGTCGAGGCCGCGTCCCTCACCCGGCGCTGGTACCTGGTGCACACGCTGTCCCGCGAGTCCGGCGGTTCGCCGGAGGGACGGCGGCGCCTGGTCCGCATGCTGCGCGACCTGCGGAGCCGCGAAGAGCGGCTGGCGGCCCACGTCGACGAAGCCGTCGCCGCCCTGGACGCGTAGTCCCCAAGCGGCCCACCCCGCGAGGGCGGTTCCCTGAGGGACCGCTCCCTGGGCCGATCTTTCCACTCTCCCACCCTTTGCTTCGCGCACTCGCGCATCAGCACTCTCTGTAAGGCTAGGAGTACTTCCCGTGCCCGAAAGCGCAATACCCTGCGAGCAGGCCGTCCGTGAGGCGCTCGCCCGGCACTCCGACCTCGGCGACGCCGCGCACGAACTGCTCGCCGACGGCGACCTCTACGCCGCCGGGCTCACCTCGCTGGCGTCCGTGCGGGTGATGCTCGCCCTGGAGGAGCGGCTCTCGGTCGAGATCCCCGAGGAGCGCATCGGCCGCGCCCTGTTCGCCTCGATCGCCCATCTCACCGGCGTCCTCACCGAGTTGACGGGCGACCGCGACCAGGCCGTGGGGGCCGGCCGATGACCGCACCCGCTCCCGAACGCGTCGTGCTGACGGGGCGTCAGGCCCTGGACGCGGCCGTCGCGGTGGCGAAGGCGGCGGCCGAGCACGCCGCCGCCACCGACCGCGACGCGGCCTTCCCGGCCGCCGGCGTCGCCGCCCTCCGGGAGCACGGCCTGCTGTCCGCCGCCGTCCCCAAGGAGTACGGCGGCCACGGCCTCGACCCGCGCACCCTGACCCGGATCGGCGCCCGACTGGCCGGCGGCTGCGCCGCCACCGCCATGATCTGGGCGATGCACCAGCTCCAGGTGGCCTGCCTGGCCCGCGGCGCCGTGGCCTCGCCCGAGATCGCGGCGGCCCTGGCGGACATCGCCGGACGGCAGCTGCTGATCGCCTCCATCACCTCCGAGGTGGGCGTCGGCGGCGACATGCGGCGCAGCGTCGCCGCCGTGGAGCCGGCGGGCGACGGCACGGTCCGGCTGACCAAGAAGGCCACCACCGTCTCGTACGGCGAGCACGCCGACGGCTTCCTCGTCACCGCCCGCTCGGGCCCCGACGCGGCGCCCACCGACCAGGTCGCGGTGCTCGTCATGGCCGAGCACGCGGAGCTGGAGCGGACCGGCGACTGGAACCCGCTGGGCATGCGCGGCACGTGCAGCCCGCCGTTCACGATGAGCGCGACCGTGCCCGCCGGCATGGTGCTGCCCGAGCCGTTCGGGGAGACCGCCACCCGCTGCATGGTGCCGCTCTCGCACCTGCTGTGGTCGGGTGTGTGGACGGGCGTCGCCGCGGACGCGGTGCGCCGCGCGGTGGCCTACTCGAAGATCCGGATGCGCGCCCAGCTGAAGGCCGGGCGCACGCAGGACGACCCGCGCCTCGGCCGGGCCTACGCCGACCTGCGGGTGCTCCAGGACACGGTGGCGCGGTTCGCCGACGACTACGCCGTGTGGGAGGCCGCCCAGGACGCGGACACCACCGCCATGACGGTCCGGGCCAACGCGCTGAAGACCGGCGTGTCGGTGGACGCGGTGCGGGTGGTGGAGCAGGCGCTGGAGATCTGCGGGATGGCCGGTTACAGCGAGT
Organism: Streptomyces sp. CA-181903; assembly: GCF_050937075.1. Lineage (NCBI taxonomy): Bacteria > Bacillati > Actinomycetota > Actinomycetes > Kitasatosporales > Streptomycetaceae > Streptomyces > Streptomyces sp. CA-181903. Next base: position 3,499,235 of record NZ_JBNJLY010000001.1, on the reverse strand, counting down.
CCGGTCCGTACTCCGTCGCCCGCCACCTGCGGGACCTCTACTCGGCCCGCCTGATGATCGCCAACGGCCGCCTTGAGCTGGCCAATTCGGAACTGCTGCTTCTCACGGGGGACCTGATACAGGAATGACGAGCATCGACACCCGGGCGGCCCGCGCCGCCGACGACCTGACGGCCGGGGGCTGGGCGCTGCCCGCCGGCGTGGTGGGGACCCACCGCTTCACCCCGAAGTTCGAGGCGGTGATCACCGGCCTCCAGGCCCGGCTGACCGCCCTGGGCGGCACCGAGGGGCCGGTCTGGCACCCGCCGGTGCTCTCCCGGCCCCTGATCGACCGCGCCGAGTACGCGGAATCGTTCCCGCACCTGCTGGGCTCGGTGAACGCCATGGAAGAGGACGCCGACGGCGTGGTGCTCGCGCCCGCCGCCTGCTACCCGGTCTACCCGGGGCTCGCGGACGGCACGGTCGAGGAGCAGGCCCACTTCGACGTGGCCGGCTACTGCTACCGCCACGAGGCCACCAGCGAGCTCGGCCGGTTCCGTACGTTCCGGATGCGCGAGTTCGTCACCGTCGGTGCCGAGGAGCCGGTGACCGCCTGGCGGGACGCCTGGATCGAGCGCGGCGAGAAGCTCTTCGCCGAGCTCGGTGTGGCCGTCGAGGTGAAGTCGGCCACCGACCCGTTCTTCGGGCCCGGCGGGCGCCTGATGCGCGCCAGCCAACTGGAACAGGACCTGAAGTACGAGTTCGTGGCCAAGGTGTCCCCCGAGGACCCCGGCACGGCCATCGCCTCCGCCAACTGCCACAAGGACCACCTGGGCGCCCGGTTCGCCGTCCGGCTGCCCGGCGGCGGCACCGCGCACAGCGCCTGCGCCGCCTTCGGCCTGGAGCGCGTCGCGCTCGCCCTGATCAACGCCCACGGCGACGACCTGAACGACTGGCCCGCGCTCGCCGCGGCCCTGCCCACCCCCGGGAGCCCGGCATGACGCACGTCCCCCACCACCTGGTCACCGGCGCCACCGGATTCGTCGGCGGCGCCCTCGTCCTCGAACTCCTCGCCCGCACCGACGCCGAGATCCACTGCGTCGTCCGCCCGCGCGAGGACCTCTCCGCCGACGACCGGCTGCGCACCGCGCTGGCCACGGCCGCCGCCTCGTACGGCATCACGGACCTCGACGAGGCCATCGCCACCCGCTGCCACGCCGTGGCCGGCGACCTCACCGCCGAGGCGTGCGGCGTCGACGCGGCCGCGCTGCCCGAGGTCGAGCAGGTCTGGCACGTCGCCGCCTCGCTCGCCTACGAGGAGCACCGCCGGGAGGAGATCCTCCGCGACAACCTCGGTGGTACCCAGCACGTCCTGGAGCTGGCCCGGGCGCTGAAGTCGCCCACGTTCAACTACGTCTCCACGGCGTACGTGGCGGGCGACCGCACCGGCTTCATCCCCGCCGAGCGCGTCGGCGAGGGCGTGGTCAGCAACAACGCCTACGAGCACAGCAAGATCCAGGCCGAACGGGCGGTCTACGCGGCCGGGTTCGAGCGCACCCGCATCTTCCGCCCCAGCATCGTCATCGGCCACAGCCGCACCTTCGCGGCGACCAGCTTCACCGGCCTCTACGGCTTTGTGAAGGGCCTCCAGAAGGCCCGCTCGGAGGTCCGCGCCACCCTCGGCGACATGCTCGTCTTCCGCCCGCTGCGGCTCCGCGCCACCGAGGACGCGCTGGTCAACTTCATCCCCGTCGACCTCGTCGTCTCGGCGGCCGTCGGCGTGGCCCTGGCGGACGGCCCCACCGACGTCTATCACCTGGCCAACACCGAGCAGCCGACCGTCGGCGACACCCTCGCGGAGCTCTGCGACCAGCTCGCGATCAAGCACCCGCAGTATGTCGACAGCACCGACGAGTTCACGCTCATCGACGAACGGGTCGACGAGCGCGTCGAGTTCTACCGCTCGTACGTCAACGGCACCAAGGACTTCGACGTCGCCAACGTGCAGAAGCTGCTCGGCGACGACGTCCTCGGCCACGCCCTGCCGCGCGAGCGGCTCGCCGAGTTCATCGGCTGGTACCTGGAGCACCACCGCGCACGGAAGGGAAAGAACGCGTGAAGCGCGAAGGCATCGAGTCCTGGGACCTCGCCTACGACGGCAAGCAGGACCTCCACGAGACGGAGGACGGCTGCAAGCTGTACTACGAGATGCGCGGCGAGAGCGGCCCGGTGGTCACCTTCGTCTCCACCATCTACGTGGTCAGCACGGCCTGGCGGAACTTCACCGGTTCCCTGGTGGACGGCCACCGGCTGCTCACCTACGACCTGCGCAACCAGGGCGCGTCGGAGAGCAAGCCGGCGGACTTCGCCCGGCACGCCGACGACCTGCGGTCGCTGCTGGACGGGCTGGGGATCGAGAAGACGTACCTGGTCGGCACCTCCATCTCCACCCTGATCTGCCGTGACTTCGCCGTCGCCCACCCCGACCGGGTGGCCGGCCTGGTGCTCGTCGGCCCGCCGCTCAGCCCGAAGGGCTCGTCGCGCCGCCGCCGCATCGCCAAGTCCTGGCTGAACGCGCTGGAGACGGGCGGGCCGCGGGCCCTGTTCGACCTCATCTACCCGCTGGTCTTCGGCGAGAAGGCCATCGCCGAGGGCGGCTCCGGCGCCTACCTCGCCCTGCGCGAGCGCTTCCTCGCCATGAACTCCACCGCCCAGCTCGCCGCCAACCTGCGCGAGGCGCTGGAGGCGGACGACAAGGCCGAGTTGCTGGAGCGGATCCCCGCGCCGACGCTGCTGCTCAGCGGCGACGACGACTTCTCGACGACGGAGTCCACGCTGCGGAACGTCGCGGGGCTGCTGAAGAGCGCCGCCGTCGAGATCATCGAGGAGTGCGGGCACCTGCCGTACTTCGAGCGGCCGGACGACTTCCAGGACGCGATCGCCCGGTTCGTGGCGTCCGTCGAGGGCGGCGGCTTCCCGGAGACGTTCGTGCCGCGGGCGGTCGGAGCGTTGGTATGACGGACGAGGTGTTGAGCCGGCTCGTCGCCCTGCTGGAGCGGGTCGCCGCCGTCGAACTGGGCGGCCGCCCGGTCACCGAGACGGGCCCGGAATCGCTGCGGAACCTCGGGCTGACGTCGGTGCGGCTGATGGAGTTCCTGGTCGCGGTCGAGGACGAGTTCGATCTGATCTGGGACGACGATGTGGACGAGGCGGTGATCGGGTCCCTGGAGGGGATGGCCCGGTACATCGCGGAGGAGACGGGGGTGCGGGCCGGCTGAGCCGGGGTTGTTCCCCAGTCCCGCCCCTTCTCCGATTCCTGGGGCGCTGCCCCAGACCCCGAAACCGCGCTCCGCGCGGTTGTCCTCAAACTCCCCCAGAGGGGGCACCCCCAACGGGCTGACTGTCCAGCCCGTCCGGCGTTTGAGGACCTCGCGGCGAAGCCGCGATGCCGGGGGCGCGGGCCCTCCCGCAAGAAACGGTGAATGGGGGTGCCCCCTCTGGGGGAGGGCCGGGGCACCCCCACCCCCCACGACCACGCCCACCCACGAACACAGGTGCACCCATGACCACGGAAACCACACAAGCCACCCGCCCCCGCCCCACCTTCCTCACCGACTACACCCCCACCCGCTACCGCAAACGCCTCACCCCCCTCTCCCGAGTCCCCATCACCGGCCGCATCGGCGAGGTCTGGCACCTCGCCGCCCAGCGTCACCCCCGCAACCCGGTCATCGTCGACCGCGCCCCCGACGTGGACCGCGACGGCCCGCTGGAGCGCAGCTACCTGCAGTGGGCCGCGCTCGTCGACGACCTCGCGTCGCGGCTGCACGCCCTGGGCGTGCGGGAGTGGGACCGGGTCGCCGTCGTGAAGCGGAACCACCTCGACGTGGCCCTGCTCGCCTCCGCCGCCGCGCGGATCGGCGCCGTGCCCGCGCTGATCACCGACCACCACGACGCGCGCACCCTCGCGGTGATGCTCGGCCGGCTGGAGAAGCCGTTCCTGATCACGGACCGGCAGGCGCTGGAGCGGATGGGCCTCGACAAGGAGGCCGTCGCCGGGCTCACCGAGAAGACGGCCTGCGTCGACGACGCCCCGGAGGACCGGCCCGACGTCGTCTCCTTCGACGGGCTGCGCGGCGGCCCGGTCGTCGAACCCCGGCTCCGGGCCTGGGAAGAACCGATGGTCATCACCCACACCTCGGGCACCACCGGCGTCCCCAAGCTGGTGCTGCACTCGGCCGAGTCGCTGTACTCGCTGGGCCTGGTCGAGGCCGAGCGGTGGCCGTTCTTCCGGCTGCGGGACGACGACACCGTCGCGTTCTGCGAGCCGTACTCGCACCAGCGCATCATCACCGGGCTGCTGCCGCTGGCGACCGTCGCGCCCAAGCTCGTCATGATGTCGGACCCGCTCGCGCCGGTCGTCCGCGACCTGCTCGTCGAGCACAAGCCGACGTTCGTCGAGACGCTGCCCAACGCCTTCCTCGCCTGGGAGGAGCTGGCGCAGGACCCGGCGAAGCCGTTCGCGAACGTCCGCGTCTTCGTCAACTCCTTCGACGCCATCCACACCCGCACCGTCCGCACCTTCCTCGCCGCGACCGAGCGGAAGCTGCCGGTCTGGGTGCAGTCCTGGAGCCAGACCGAGGCCGGCGCGGTGGCCATCCGCCCGTACACGCGCGGCTCGGTCAAGCGACGCGGCCACCGGCCGCCGCCCACCCAGGTCCTCGGCTGGCCCGTTCCCGGCTTCGGCAGGCTCCGCGCCGTCGACCCGGACACGGGCGTGCCGGTGCGCCGCGGCGAGGTCGGTCTGATCCAGTTCTCCGCGCCGGGCCGCTGCCTCACCTACGTCGGCGAGAAGGAGCGGCACGACCTCAAGCGCGAGGGCCACTGGTGGAACCTCGGCGACATGGCGGTGATCAACCGCCTCGGCGCCGTCCGGCTCATCGACCGCGAGGTCGACCGGATCCCCGGCGCCAGCGCCCTGGAGATCGAGGACGTGCTGCTGGACCGGCTGCCGCGGACCACCGAGGTCATCGTCCTCGCCGTCGCGGGCGGGAAGCCGCAGCCCGTCTACAGCTCCCAGTTCGACCAGCCGGTGACCGAGGCGCAGTGGTGCGCGGCCACCGCGGACCTGCCGGAGATGGCCGAGCCCATCCACATCCGATGGGAGGAGTTCCCCCGAACCGCCACGTGGAAGGTGCGCCGCGTCATGCTCCGCGAGCAGCTGCTCGAGGACGCCGACGGCATCGGTTACGGCACCTGGACGTAGCGGTCACGTCAACCGGCCGCGAGGGCGCGGCGCGCGGGACTCCTCCGGGACGCCTCCGCGCGCCGTGCCGTCCGTCCGGCCGACCCGCTGAGAGGAAACATGACAACCCAGACCGAGAGCGGCGGTACTGCGGCAGGGGTGCCGGAGGCCGGCCATCCTCGCAGGTGGCTGATCGTCGGCGCGATGTCGCTCTGCATGTTCATCGCCGTCATGGACAACACCGTCCTGACCGTGGCGCTGGCCTCCATCCAGAAGGACCTGGACGCCTCCAACGCCTCGCTCCAGTGGTCGATGGACGCCTACACCCTCACCTTCGCGGCCCTGCTGCTCACCGCCGGACTGCTCGGCGACCGCTACGGCCGGCGCAAGGTGCTGGTCGCCGGGCTGGTGTTCTTCGCCCTGGTCTCCGCCGCCGGCGCGTGGTCCGGGAGCGCGGGCCAACTCATCGGCTGGCGCGCCGCGATGGGCGTCGGCGCCGCCGTCGTGCCGGGCTGCACCATGGCCGTGATCACCACCGCCGTGCCGCGGCACGAGCGGGCCAAGGCCATCGGCCTCTGGTCCGCCGCGGCCGGCGTCGGCATCGCCGCCGGACCGATCATCGGCGGCGCCCTGCTGGAGCACTTCTGGTGGGGCTCCGCCCTGCTGGTGAACGTGCCGTTCGTGCTGGTGGCGATCGGCCTGATCGTCTTCTGCGTGCCGGAGAACCGCGGCGGCAACAGCACCGCCCGGATCGACCTCCCCGGCGTCCTGCTCTCCACCGCGGCCACCGGCGCCCTGGTGTTCGGCATCATCGAGGGCGGCGAACGCTCCACCCTCGCGGATGCGATCGTCTGGGTGCCGCTCGTCGCGAGCGTCGTCCTCTACGCCGTCCTGGCGAAGGTGGAGCGGCGGGCCGCCAACCCGGCCGTCGACTTCGGGCTGCTGCGCAGGCCGCGGTTCGCGGCGGGCTCCGGGGCCCTCGCGATCATCTTCTTCACCGCGATGGGCGCCAGCTTCGTCGTCGTCTTCTATCTCCAGATTCTGCGCGGCTACAGCCCGTTGGACTCCGGACTGCTGATGCTGCCGCTCGCCGTCGGTTCGATGATCAGCGCCGGGGTGAGCGACGGACTGGTGAAACGGTTCGGCGCGGCCTCCGCCATCGCGGTGGGCGCGGTCCTGATGTCCGCCGGGCTGGGGCTGATCGGCCTGCTCGGCGCGTCCACGCCCATCTGGCGCTTCGGCGCCGCCCAGTTCCTCGGCGGCCTCGGCTTCGGCCTGGCGTTCTCCGCGGCGATGGCGGCGACCGTCGCCATGGTCCCCGAGGAGAAGGCGGGCGCCGGCAGCGCCCTCGCCAACACCGCGCGGCACGTCGGCAGCGCCCTGGGCATCGCCGTGCTCGGCGCCGTCCTCGGCGCGGTGTACCGCCACAGGCTCGGCGACACCACCGACCCGCTGCCCGCCTCCGTCCGCGACCAGGCCGGGGACTCCCTCGGCAGCACGGCGGGCGCCCTGCACGAGGTGACCGAGCGGGCGAGGGAGCTCCAGGGCGCCCGGGACGCCGCGTCGCAGGCGGAGCTCAAGGAGCTGCTGCCCGCCGTCCGTTCGGCCCGGACCATCCTCGACCGGGCGGCGGACGCGTTCCTCGACGCCCTGCAGACCACCATGTGGCTCACCGCCGGGATCGGCCTGCTCTCCGCCGTCGTCGCGCTGGTGTGGCTGCGGGGCGGGACGGCGGCCGAGGCCGGTGCGGAAGCCGGTGCCGTGCCCTCCGGTGAGGGCGGTGAGTCCGCCGCGTCCGCCACTGCCGCGGGGGACACGTCGGCCGTCTGATCCGGGGCCGGGGATCCCCCGGCCCCACCCCCACCCTCCCCTGCCCCGCGGGCCCGACCGGCCCGCGCGGGCGTACCGAATGGAGCGCGTTCCGTGGCAGCCCGTGCGCCCCGTGCGCAGACCGACACCTTCGAGACATGCGTGGTGGGCGCGGGACCACGCGGCCTTTCCGTCCTGGAACGGCTCTGTGCCAACGAGCGGGCCGCCCCTCGCACGGCGCGGTCACCGTCCACCTCGTCGACCCGGCGCTGCCGGGAGCGGGCGCCGTCTGGCGCCCGGACCAGTCGCGGCACCTGCTGATGAACACCGTCGCCTCGCAGATCACCCTGTTCACGGACGGGAGTTCGCGGATCGACGGGCCCGTGGAGCCGGGGCCCACCCTCCACGAGTGGGCCGAGGACGTGGCCTCCCTGGGCGAGTGCTCAGGCGAGGACGACTGGGTGCTGCGCGAGGCGCGGGCGCTCGGCCCCGACGCGTACCCCACCCGCGCGTTCTACGGCCGCTATCTGCACGACTGCTACCGGCGCGTGCTCTCGGGCGCCCCCGCGCACCTCACCGTGCGGACGCACCGCTCGCGCGCCGTCGCGCTGGCGGACGCGCTCGGTGCGGCGGGCGGGCCGCAGAGCCTGCTGCTCGCCGACGGCACACGGCTCGACGGGCTCGACGCCGTCGTCCTCGCGCAGGGGCACGTCCCCGCCCGGCCCACCGTCCCCGAGGCGCGCGCCGCCCACTTGGCCCGGCTGCACGGGCTCACCTACCTGCCGCCGGTCAACCCGGCCGACGCCGACCTGGACGGCGTCGAGCCCGGCGAACCCGTCCTGCTGCGCGGCCTGGGGCTCAACTTCTTCGACTACATGGCCCTGTTCACGACCGGGCGGGGCGGTGCCTACGTCCGCGAGGAGGGCGGGGCTGTGGTCTACCGGCCCTCCGGGCGCGAGCCGCGGCTGTACGCGTTCTCGCGGCGCGGCGTGCCGTACCACGCGCGTGGCGACAACCAGAAGGGCGCCTCCGGGAGGTACCTGCCCCGGTTGCTCACGCCGGAGCGCATCGACGCGCTGCGCGCCCGCGCGCGGAGCGGTGAGCCGGTCCGTTTCACCGCCGACCTCTGGCCGTTGATCGCCGCCGAGGTGGAGAGCGTCTACTACGGCACCCTGCTGACCGCCCTCGGCCGGGACGCGGAACGCGCGGAGTTCACGGAGCGGTACCTGGCCGCCGGGGCGGGCGGGGCCGGCGGGCGCGGGTCTGAGGCCCGGGCGGACGGGGTCGGGGCCCAGGCGGTGGGATCCGACCCCGCGGCCCAGGCGGCCGGGGTCGGGATCGGAGCCGCGGCCCAAGCGGCCGGGGAGCGCGAGGAACTCCTCGACGCCCTCGGCATCGCCCCGCACCACCGCTGGGACTGGGAGCGGCTCGCCGCCCCGCACAAGGGCCGGGACTTCGCCGACCGCGGCGCGTTCCGCCGCTGGCTGCTCGACCGGCTGCGCGCCGACGCGCGCGCGGCCCGCGAGGGCAACGTGGACGGCCCGCTCAAGGCGGCCCTGGACGTGCTGCGCGACCTCCGCAACGAGATCCGGCTCGCCGTCGACCACGCCGGGCTCGACGGCGCCTCCCACCGCGACGAGCTGGAACGCTGGTACACGCCGCTCAACGCCTTCCTCTCCATCGGCCCGCCCGCCTCCCGCATCGAGGAGATGGCCGCGCTCGTCGAGGCCGGCGTGCTGGAGGTGACCGGGCCCGGCACCGACGTACGCCTCGACCCGGCGGCCGGCGCGTTCACCGCGTCGTCGCCGCGGGTGCCGGGGGAGCCCGTACGGGCCCGGGTGCTGATCGAGGCCCGGCTCCCCGAACCCGACCTGCGGCGCACCGAGGACCCGCTGCTCCGGCACCTGCTCGACACCGGACAGTGCGCGCCGTACAGGATCCCGGCGGCGGACGGGCCGGCGTACGAGACGGGCGGACTCGCCGTCACCGAACGCCCGTACCGCGTCGTCGCCGCCGACGGCACCGCGCACCCGCGCCGCTTCGCCTACGGCGTCCCGACGGAGGCCGTCCACTGGGTCACGGCCGCCGGCACCCGCCCCGGCGTCGACTCGGTGACGCTCGCCGACGCGGACGCCATCGCCCGTTCCGTGCTCGGGCTCACACCCGCGGACGCGGCGCCGGAGGCGTCGGCGGCGCTCGCCGGGGTACTCGTCTGACGGGTGGGTTGCGCGGCGGAGGTCACCGGCCCGGCTCCGACGGGGCCGGTGACCTCCGCCGCTGGGCTGTGGGGGCGCGGAACTGCCGAGGCTCGTCAGGGGTTTCGTGTGACTCGGCATGTCTCACAACCGCTGATTCCGGACGTGCCACCACCACTGTCCGGTACGTATCACCACCACCGATTCGGCACGCATCACCACCCCGCGCGAGGAGACTCGATGACCGCCCACGACCGGGACGCCTTCCACGACACCGGCCTGCTCTCTCCCGTACGGGCCGGCACCCCTGTGGAGGAGGCCACCGGCGACGCCGCCTGGGTGCGGGCCATGCTCGACGCGGAGGCGGCACTGGCCCGGGCGCAGGCCCGGCTCGGGACCGTGCCGCCGGAAGCGGCCCTGGTCATCAGCGAGGCGGCCGGCGCGGCGCGCTTGGACGTCCGCGCGCTGGCGCTCGCGGCGCGCGAGACGGCCAACCCGGTGGTGGGGCTGGTGGCAGCGTTCACCGCGGTGGTCGCGGAACGGGACCCGGCGGCGGCCGAGTACGTCCACCGGGGATCCACCAGCCAGGACGTCTTCGACACGGGTGCCCTGCTGGTCGCGGCGCGGGTGCTGCGGCTGATCCACGCGGACCTGCTGCGGACCGCCGGCGCGCTCGGCCGGCTGGCCGCCGCGCACCGCGACACGCCGGCCGCCGCCCGTACCCTCGCCCTCCAGGCCGTCCCCACCACCTTCGGGCTGCGCGCGGCCGGATGGCGGCAGCTCGTACTGGACGCCGCCGGGCGGATCGAACGGTTGCTGGACGGCGGGCTGCCCGTCGCGCTGGGCGGCGCGGCGGGGACGCTGGCGGGCTACCTCGAATACGCGCGCCTGGCGGGGGAGCCCGACCCGGACGCGTACGCGGGCCGGCTCGGCGCGCTGTTCGCCGAGGAGACCGGGCTGGGCCGGCCCGCGCTGCCGTGGCACGCGCTGCGCACGCCGATGGCCGACCTGGGGGCGGTCCTCGGGCTGGCCGCGGGGGCGCTGGGCAAGTTCGCCGTGGATGTGCAGAACCTGACCCGCACGGAGGTCGGCGAGGTCGCCGAGCCGGCGGTGGCCGGGCGCGGTTCGTCGTCGGCGATGCCGCACAAGCGGAACCCGGTGCTGGCCACGATGATCCGCACGGCCGCCCTCCAGGTGCCCGCGCTCGCGACCGTCCTCACGCAGCAGCTCCTCGCGGAGGACGAGCGCTCGGGAGGCACCTGGCATGCGGAGTGGCTGCCGTTGCGCGAGTGCCTGCGGCTGACGGGCGGTGCGGCACACACGGCCGTAGAGCTCGCGGAGGGCCTGGAGATCCGCCCGGAGCGGATGGCCGCCAACCTGGCGTTGACGGGCGGCCAGATGGTGTCGGAGCGGGTCTCCGCCGTCCTCGCCCCCCGGCTGGGGAAGGCGGAGGCGAAGCGGCTGCTGACCGAACTCACCGGCGAGGCGGCCCGTACGGGCCGGCCCCTGGCCGAGGTGCTGGCCGCCGACCCCCGGCTGTCCGGCGTCCTCACGGCGGAGGAGTGCGCCGAACTGTGCGATCCGGCGCGGTACACGGGGAGCGCGGGGGAACTGGTGGACCGGGCTCTGGGCCGGATCCCTTAAGGGCTTGAGCTACTGGTCGTTGGCGCCGACGCCGGGGACGGCCCCCTGCGGCGAGGCGTGCCAGTTGGTGACCTCCGGCCGGTCGAACCGGGTGCTGCCGACCTTGAGGCCGACCGGGTCGCCGCTGTCGTCCCGGCTCACCATGACGGTGATGTCGTCCAGTTCCTTGCCGGAGTGGTCGTTGGTGGTCTTGGGGTTCAGCCCGGCGTACGCGGTGGTGCCGCCGCTCAGCTTGATCTGCTTGCCGACGGACTGCTCGGCCGGCTGCGCCTCGGTGCCGTCGGAGCCGATCGCCACGACCGGGTACACGCCGGGGAGCGAGCAGGTGATGCCCGGCTTGGCCCGCACGGATATCTCGATGTAGCCGCCGGCCTGGGTCTTCGAGGTGGCGGCCCAGGTCAGGTCGTTGGTGCCGCAGACCTGGCCGTAGCCCTTCTTGTCACCGCTCTCGCCCGGGGTGTTCCTGCCGCCGGGGGCGGGCGCCTTGCCGCTGTGGCCCGGCTTCCCGGTCGCCTTCTCCGCCGACGTCCCCTGCGAACCCGAGCCCTTGCCGCCGCCGGGGCCGGCCTCCTGGCCCTTGTTCGCGGAGCCCTGGTCCGCGGGGCGTGACGTGCCGTCCGAGGCGGAGGGCGCGGAGGAGGCGGCCGGAGCGGAAGCCCCGTTCCCGGAATCGCCCTTGTCGCAGGCGCTCAGCGACAGCACGCCGGCCAGCGCCGTGGCGGCCAGTGCGGCCGAGCGGATGAGGTTCTTGCGCATGGGTGGTCCCCCGTAGTGGTCTCACTGGTCTTACCGGATCGGTCGGGAACGGCGCGGAGAAGGGCGCCGCCGTCGACGGGAAGAAGCTTCGCGGCGCCTCGTCCGGACCCGCAACGAGCCGGGGAGAAGAGGGGACGCCGAACTGTCGTCATACCTGCTGACCTGCGGAAATACCGCTCCCCTGGAACGGCGGCCTGGAACGGCGAGCCGGCCCCGCAACCGCCCGGCGCGGGCCCGGCCGGAAGGCCGACCCTGACGCCGGGGTGGCGAAGGAGTCAGGGAAGAACCGGGGGTTTCCCCATACCGAGGCACCACCGGCCGGATCTAACCTCGACGCACAGCCCGAGGACTCCTTCCACCCGTGAGGAACGGTGACGTACCCATGCGCTCCCGCCTTCGTCCGATCGCCGCCGCCCTTCTGACGGCCGTGGCCGCCGTCGGCGCACTCAGCGCGTGCGACCTTGGCCCGATGAAGAAGTCCGAGGACGACGCCACGGTGTCCCGGAAGATCAGCGCGATCCGCATCGACGGCGACTCGGGCGCCATCACCCTCCACGGCAAGCCCGGCACCACCGGCGCCGAGCTCCACCGGACCGTCCACTACCGCGACGACCGCCCGGACGGCCCCACCCACCGCGTCGAGAACGGCGTCCTCGTCCTCGGCGGCTGCGGCGAGGACTGCTCGGTCGACTACGAGGCCACCGTCCCCGCCGGAATCCCCGTCAGCGGCGGGACGTCCAGCGGCTCCCTCGACCTGAACGGCGTGGGCGCGACGCATGTGAAGTCGTCATCGGGCGCCATCGAGCTGACCGACGTCGCGGGCCCGCTCGACGTCGAGTCCACCAGCGGCGCGGTGACGGGACACGACCTCAAGTCCGGCCCCGTGAAGGCGAAGGCCACCAGCGGAGCCCTCAACCTCACCCTCGCGTCCCCCCAGGACGTCGAAGCCGAAACCTCCAGCGGCTCCCTCACCCTCACCGCCCCCGCCGGCCCCTACCGCGTCACCGCCACCACCGACAGCGGCGCCAAAGACATATCCGTCCCCCAGTCCCCCTCGGCCCCCCACCACCTGGCCCTGACGACGTCCAGCGGCGCCCTGAAGGTCAGGAACGGCTGAGGCCACTCGGGTACGGCGAAGGGCCGCCACCCCCGGTGGGGTGGCGGCCCTTCACTCGTCCTGTGGGTGCGTCACATGACGCGGACCGCGCCGGTGGGCGGGGAGTAGCTCATGTCGCGCTCGACGATGCCCGTGCTCGGGTTCTGGGCGCCGATGAACTTGCCGCCGCCGATGTAGACGCCGACGTGGTAGGCGCTGCCCGCGGCGCCCCAGTAGACGATGTCGCCCGGCTGCAGGTTGGAGAGGGAGACCTGGGTGCCGGCGGTCGACTGGTCCTGGGAGACGCGGGGGAGGCTGATGCCGATCTGCTGGTAGGCGGCCATGACCAGGCCGGAGCAGTCGTAGGAGGACGGGCCGGTGGAGCCCATCACGTACGCCTTGCCGACCTGCGCCCGGAGGAAGGAGATGAGGGTGGCGGCGTTGCCCGTCGCGCCCGTGCTCTTCGTGGACGTGGTGGTGGTGCTCGTGCCGGAGCCCTGCGCGCCGGTGCCCTCGTCGTCGCTGTCGGCGGAGGCGCCGGCCTTGGTGCCGAGGGTGGTGCGCTGGGCGTCGCGGGAGGCGCGGGCCTGCTCGGCCTCGCGCTTCTCCTTGGCCTCGGCGGCCTTGCGCTCGGCCTCGGCCTTGCGGTCGGCCTCCTGCTTGGCCTTCTTGGCGGCGACGCGGGCGTGGTCGACGGCCTTGTCCACCTGCGCACGGACCTGGTAGTCGTTCGCGGTCTGCTGCGTGGCCGCGGCGCTTTCGGCGACCGAGGCGGAGAGCGCGGCGTTGATGGCCGGCATCTCGATCGTGGCCTCGGCCGGCTTCTCGGCGGCGGTCGCCTGCGCGGCGCCCGTGACGGCCAGGGTGCTGAGGACGCCACCGGCAACACCCGAGCGGATGGCCCACGACTGCGTCGCGGGGCGACGGGGCTTCCGGTGGCTGGTTATGTGCGCGTTGGGGGACATGGGACAAGGGCTTACCAGGCGCCGTAGGTGGAGTTCAATATAAGTGACGTGGACCACAATCGGCGTTCGAGTGCCCGGAATTCGGGGCAGGCGCACCGGAAGCGGGCTTTCCGCTGCCCCTTCCCCCAATCGTGATCATGCGGTTAAGCATGGCATTTGGGCGCGGAGGGCGTTCGGCGGCGCGGCATATCACGTTCCGGTCTCGGTCGTCGAAGATCACTGGGCAAATCGGACACTGTTCGGACGCGTACGTGGCGGACTTCACGTGCGCGCGCTCTTGTCGACGGCCGGGGTGCGGCCGCCGCGCGACCGCCGGGCGGTCGTCCGGCCGATGGTGAATCCGGGCACGAGCCGACGATCGGTCACGGCCCCTCAGCGGGGCGTGCGCCTATATCAGTTGACGGTGGCAGGTGCCAATTTGCCTGCGGCCCGCATGGCTTGATAACGCCTCACCCCTCGGAGGCCGCCTCGACCAGCGGGAAAGCACCGGAATGTGACCACTGGCGATCACTCGGACGCTTCGGGTGAGAAGATCACCGATCATCCGACTTGATGATCGTTCGTCAGGTGGTGGAGATCACAAACGCCGTGCTGTTCGCCGTGTCGCAGATCACAGACCGCCGGGCATAAGATGCCCTCGACCCGGGCTTGTGAACTGCCTCACATACCCGCGATCTTCGCAGAACCCTTCCGCGGTGTTCGCCGGTGAGCGGTCCGCGCGAAGGCCCGGTCAGCCAGCAGTCATCGTCGACTGGAAGGAGCGAGGAGCGGTGAACGCCTACGCGCCCATCCTCGTACTGGGAGCCCTCGGTGCCGGCTTCGCGATCTTCTCCGTGGTCATGGCATCGCTCATCGGGCCGAAGAGGTACAACCGCGCCAAGCTCGAAGCCTACGAATGCGGCATCGAGCCGACGCCGCAGCCCTCCGGCGGCGGCCGCTTCCCGATCAAGTACTACCTGACGGCGATGCTCTTCATCGTCTTCGACATCGAGATCGTCTTCCTCTACCCCTGGGCCGTCGCCTTCGACTCCCTCGGGCTGTTCGGCCTCGTCGAAATGCTGCTCTTCGTACTCACCGTCTTCGTCGCCTACGCCTACGTCTGGCGGCGCGGCGGCCTGGAATGGGACTAGGGGGCCACACGCACATGGGTCTTGAGGAGAAGCTGCCCAGCGGCTTTCTGCTGACCACCGTCGAACAGGCCGCCGGCTGGGTCCGCAAGGCGTCGGTCTTCCCCGCCACCTTCGGCCTCGCCTGCTGCGCCATCGAGATGATGACCACCGGCGCCGGCCGCTACGACCTGGCCCGCTTCGGCATGGAGGTGTTCCGCGGCTCCCCCCGCCAGGCCGACCTGATGATCGTCGCCGGCCGGGTCAGCCAGAAGATGGCGCCGGTGCTGCGCCAGGTCTACGACCAGATGCCCAACCCCAAGTGGGTCATCGCCATGGGCGTCTGCGCCTCCAGCGGCGGCATGTTCAACAACTACGCGATCGTCCAGGGCGTCGACCACATCGTCCCCGTCGACATCTACCTGCCCGGCTGCCCACCGCGCCCCGAGATGCTCATGGACTCGATCCTCAAGCTCCACAAGAAGATCCAGGGCGAGAAGCTCGGCCCGCACCGGGCCGAGGCCGACCGCGAGGCCGAGCGGGCGGCGCTGAAGTCCCTGCCGCTCATCGAGATGAAGGGGCTGTTGCCGTGAGCGAGCAGGACGAGCGGGGCCGCCCGGACGACCGGGTCCCCGTCCAGCGCGGTGACACCGGCGAGGTCATCGGCGTCCGCAGGGGCATGTTCGGCGCCAACAACGGCGGCGACACCACCGGTTACGGCCGCCTGGTCCGGACCGTCCGGCTGCCCGGCGAGACCGCCCGGCCCTACGGGGGCTGGTTCGACGAGGTGGCCGACGAGCTGGAGGGCGCGCTGGAGGAGCAGGGCGTCGTCCCGTCGAACGCCATCGAGAAGACCGTCGTCGACCGCGGGCAGATCACCTTCCACATCGCGCGCGAGCACCTGCCGCGCGTCGCCCGGACGCTCCGCGACGACCCGGCGCTCCGCTTCGAACTCTGCACCGGCGTCAGCGGCGTCCACTACCCGGGGGACAAGGGCCGCGAGCTGCACGCCGTCTACCACCTGCGCTCGGTGACGCACGCCCGGCTGATCCGGCTGGAGGTCACCGCCCCCGACGCCGATCCGCACGTGCCGTCCGTCGTCGACGTCTACCCGGCCAACAACTGGCACGAGCGCGAGGTCTACGACTTCTTCGGCCTGGTCTTCGACGGCCATCCGGCGCTCACCCGGATCATGATGCCGGACGACTGGCAGGGCTTCCCGCAGCGCAAGGACTACCCGCTCGGCGGCATCCCCGTCGAGTACAAGGGCGCTCAGATCCCGTCTCCGGACCAGCGGAGGTCGTACAGCTGATGTCCACCAGCGAATCCCCGACGAGCCCGCACGGTTCCGCGAACACGAGCCCGCACGGTTCCGCGAACGCGCACGCGAACGGCACGGCGGCCCACCCCCGGGCACGGAGAAGGGCCCCAGAAGCACCGAAGGGCCCCGCGAGACCACCGAAGGGCCCGTCTACACCGTCACCGGCGGGGACTGGGACGAGGTCGTCTCCGCCGCCCGCAAGACCGACGACGAGCACATCGTCGTCAACATGGGCCCCCAGCACCCCTCCACGCACGGCGTGCTCCGCCTGATCCTGGAGATCGACGGCGAGACGGTCACCGAGGCCCGCGCGGGCATCGGCTACCTCCACACCGGCATCGAGAAGAACCTCGAATACCGCAACTGGACGCAGGCGACCACCTTCGTCACGCGCATGGACTACCTCATGCCGCTCTTCAACGAGACGGTGTACTGCCTGGGCGTGGAGCGGCTGCTCGGCATCGAGGACCAGATCCCCGAGCGGGCCACGACGCTGCGCGTGCTGCTCATGGAGCTCAACCGCATCTCCTCGCACCTGGTGTTCATCGCCACCGGCGGCATGGAGCTCGGCGCCACCACGGTCGCCATCTTCGGCTTCCGGGACCGCGAGATGATCCTTGACATCTTCGAGCTGATCACCGGCCTGCGGATGAACCACGCGTACGTCCGCCCCGGCGGCCTCGCCCAGGACCTGCCGCCCGGCGCGGTGGACCAGGTGCGCGAGTTCGTGAAGAAGATGCGCAAGAACCTGACCGAGTACGACAAGCTCGTGGTCGGCAGCCCCGCCTACAAGGCCCGCCTGCAGAACGTCGGTTACCTCGACCTCACCGGCTGCATGGCCCTCGGCGTCACCGGCCCGGTGCTCCGCGCCGCCGGACTCCCGCACGACCTGCGGAAGTCCGACCCGTACTGCGGCTACGAGACGTACGACTTCGAGGTGCCGACGGCGGACACCTGCGACGCGTACGGGCGCCTCCTCCTCCGGCTGGAGGAGATGCGGCAGTCGCTGCGGATCGTCGAGCAGTGCCTGGACCGGCTGGAGCCGGGGCCGGTCATGGTCGCGGACAGGAAGATCGCCTGGCCCGCGCAGCTGGCCCTGGGGCCGGACGGGCTCGGCAACTCCCTCGACCACATCAAGAAGATCATGGGCACCTCGATGGAGGCCCTGATCCACCACTTCAAGCTGGTGACGGAGGGGTTCCGGGTGCCCCCGGGGCAGGCGTACGCGGCCCTGGAGTCGCCGCGCGGCGAGCTGGGCGCCCACGTCGTCAGCGACGGCGGCACCCGCCCGTACCGGGTCCACTTCCGCGACCCCTCCTTCCACAACCTCCAGTCCATGGCGGCGATGTGCGAGGGCGGCCAGGTCGCCGACGTCATCGTCGCGGTGGCGTCCATCGATCCTGTGATGGGAGGCGTCGACCGGTGAGCACAGGAACAGACCTGGGGATGCCCCAGCTCCCCGCCCCCGACTACCCCGCCGAGGTGCGCGCCCGGCTGGAGGCCGACGCGCGGGAGGTGATCGGCCGGTATCCGGACAGCCGCAGCGCGCTGTTGCCGCTGCTGCACCTGGTGCAGGCCGAGGAGGGGTACGTCACCCGCACCGGCGTCCGCTTCTGCGCCGAGCAACTGGGCCTGACCACGGCCGAGGTGACGGCGGTCGCCACCTTCTACACCATGTACCGCCGCAAGCCGAGCGGCGACTACCAGGTGGGGGTGTGCACCAACACGCTGTGCGCGGTGCTCGGCGGCGACGCCATCTTCGACGCGCTCAAGACGCACCTGGGCGTGGAGAACGGGGAGACCACCGGCGACGGCAAGGTCACCCTGGAACACATCGAGTGCAACGCGGCCTGCGACTTCGCGCCGGTGCTGATGGTCAACTGGGAGTTCTTCGACAACCAGACCGTCGAGAGCGCCAAGCGCCTGGTGGACGACCTGCGCGCCGGGCGCACGGTCGAGCCCACGCGCGGGGCGCCCCTCTGCACGTACCGCGAGACCTCCCGCATCCTGGCCGGTTTCCCGGACGAGCGGCCGGGCGCGGTAGAGGCGGGCGGCGGCGCCGGGCACGCCTCGCTGGCCGGGCTGCGGCTGGCCAGGGGCGAGACCGGCCCGGCGCGCGTCGGACCACCGCGCGGCGCACCGCCGTTGGGCGAGCGCCCCCCGGAGCACCCGAGCTCCCACGACGCACCCCGGCCCACGTCCGCCTCGGACCCCGCCCATCCCAGCGGGCCGGTCACCGGGACCGGGCCGCTCACCGGGGCCACCGAGGAGGGGGAGGAATGACCGTGTCCACCGACTACGGCGGGACCCCGCGGCCGGAGGCCGGCGGCGGGGAAGGGCCCGAGAAGCTGCTCGCGCCCGTGCTCAGCGCCTTCTGGGACGAACCCCGCTCCTGGACGCTGGAGACCTACCTCCGGCACGACGGCTACCAGGGGCTGCGCAAGGCCCTGGCGATGTCACCGGACGACGTGATCGCCTATGTGAAGGACTCCGGACTGCGCGGCCGCGGCGGCGCGGGCTTCCCCACCGGGATGAAGTGGCAGTTCATCCCGCAGAACGACGGCAAGCCGCACTACCTCGTCGTCAACGCGGACGAGTCCGAGCCGGGCACCTGCAAGGACATCCCCCTCCTCTTCGCCAACCCGCACTCCCTCGTCGAGGGAATGATCATCGCCTGCTACGCGATCCGCTCCGAGCGGGCGTTCGTCTACCTGCGCGGCGAGACCGTCCCCGTCCTGCGCCGGCTGCACGAGGCCGTCCGCGAGGCGTACGCGGCCGGCTACCTCGGCCGGAACATCCTCGGCAGCGGCATCGACCTGGACATCACCGTGCACGCGGGCGCGGGCGCCTACATCTGCGGCGAGGAGACGGCCCTCCTCGACTCGCTCGAAGGCCGCCGCGGCCAGCCTCGGCTGCGACCCCCCTTCCCCGCGGTGGCGGGCCTCTACGCCTGCCCCACTGTGGTGAACAACGTCGAATCCATCGCCTCGGTTCCCGCGATCCTCAACCGGGGCAAGGAATGGTTCCGTTCGATGGGCAGCGAGAAGTCCCCGGGCTTCACGCTGTATTCGCTGAGCGGCCATGTCGTCCGGCCCGGCCAGTACGAGGCGCCGCTCGGGATCACCCTGCGCCAGCTGCTCGACATGAGCGGCGGGATGCGCCCCGGCCACCGGCTCAAGTTCTGGACGCCCGGCGGCTCTTCGACCCCGCTGCTCACGGACGAGCACCTGGACGTGCCGCTGGACTACGAGGCGGTGGGCGCCGCCGGCTCGATGCTGGGCACCAAGGCGCTCCAATGCTTCGACGAGACCACCTGCGTCGTCCGGGCGGTCACCCGGTGGACCGAGTTCTACGCGCACGAGTCCTGCGGCAAGTGCACGCCCTGCCGCGAAGGGACGTACTGGCTCGTCCAGTTGCTGCGCGACATCGAGGCGGGCCGAGGCCGGCTCACCGACCTCGACAAGCTCAACGACATCGCCGACAACATCAACGGCAAGTCGTTCTGCGCCCTTGGCGACGGCGCGGCGAGCCCGATCTTCTCCTCGCTGAAGTACTTCCGGGCCGAGTACGAGCAGCACGTCAAGGGCCGTGGCTGCCCCTTCGACCCGGCGAAGTCCACGGTGTGGGCCGACCAGTCGCACCCGGAGGTGCACGTATGACCGTCACCACGTCCGCGCCCTCCGGCGGGGGGAACGCGGCCGTACCCCCCGACGACCTGGTGTCCGTCACCATCGACGGCATCCCGGTCTCCGTCCCCAAGGGCACCCTCGTCATCCGCGCCGCGGAGCTGGTGGGCATCGAGATCCCCCGGTTCTGCGACCACCCGCTGCTCGACCCGGTGGGTGCCTGCCGGCAGTGCATCGTGGAGGTCGAGGGCCAGCGCAAGCCCATGGCGTCCTGCACCATCACCTGCACCGACGGGATGGTGGTGAAGACCCAGCTCACCTCGCCGGTGGCGGGGAAGGCGCAGCGCGGGGTGATGGAGCTGCTGCTCATCAACCACCCGCTGGACTGCCCGGTCTGCGACAAGGGCGGCGAGTGCCCGCTGCAGAACCAGGCGATGACCGCCGGGCAGGCGGACACCCGGTTCGAGGGCCGCAAGCGCACCTACGAGAAGCCGGTGCCGGTCTCGCCGCAGATCCTGCTGGACCGCGAGCGGTGCGTGCTCTGCGCCCGCTGCACGCGGTTCTCCAACGAGATCGCCGGCGACCCGATGATCGAGTTGCTGGAGCGCGGGGCGCTGGAGCAGGTCGGCACCGGCGAGGGCGACCCCTTCCTCTCGTACCACTCGGGCAACACCATCCAGATCTGCCCGGTGGGCGCGCTGACCTCGGTGGCGTACCGGTTCCGCGCCCGGCCGTTCGACCTCGTCTCGTCGCCGACGGTGTGCGAGCACTGCGCGGGCGGCTGCGCGACCCGCACCGACCACCGGCGCGGCAAGGTGATGCGCCGGCTCGCGCAGGAGGACCCCGAGGTCAACGAGGAATGGCTGTGCGACAAGGGGCGCTTCGCGTTCCGTTACGCGCAGCGGCCCGAGCGGCTGGAGACGCCGCTGGTGCGCAACGCCGAGGGCGTCCTGGAGCCGGCGAGCTGGCCGGAGGCGCTGGAGGCGGCGGCCCGCGGGCTTGCCGCCGCGCACGGCCGGGCCGGGGTGCTGACCGGCGGCCGGCTGACGCTGGAGGACGCCTACGCGTACGCCAAGTTCGCGCGTGTCGCGCTCGGCACGCACGACGTCGACTTCCGCGCCCGGGTGCACAGCGGCGAGGAGGCCGACTTCCTGGCCGCCCGGGTGGCCGGCCGCGGCCGGGACCTCGACGGCACGGGGGTGACGTACCGCTCGCTGGAGCGGGCGCCGGCCGTGCTGCTCGTCGGCTTCGAGGCCGAGGAGGAGGCGCCGGGCGTCTTCCTGCGGCTGCGGAAGGCGTGGCGCAAGCACGGCCAACGCGTCTTCTCCGTCGCGCCGTTCGCCACGCGGGGGCTGGAGAAGGCGGGCGGCACACTGCTGCCCGCCGCACCCGGTACCGAGCCGGAGTGGCTGCGCGCGCTGGCCGACGGCACCGCCCAGGACGCCCGTGCGGCGGCCGAGGCGCTGCGTGCCGAAGGCGCCGTGATCGTCGTCGGCGAGCGGGCGGCCGGGGTGCCGGGCCTGCTGACCGCCGCCGTGGCGGCGGCCGCCGCGACCGGCGCCGAGCTGGTGTGGATCCCGCGCCGGGCCGGGGAGCGCGGCGCGGTCGAGGCGGGCACCCTGCCCGGGCTGCTGCCCGGCGGCCGGCCCGCCACCGATCCGCGCGCCCGCGAGGAGACGGCCGCCGCCTGGGGGCTGTCCGAACTGCCGCGCGCGACGGGCCGGGACACCGGGCAGATCGTCCAGGCGGCCGCCACCGGCGAGTTGGGCGCCCTGCTCGTCGCCGGGGTGGAGCCCGCCGACCTGCCCGACCCGGCGCGGGCGCGCGAGGCGCTGGACGCGGTCGGCTTCCTGGTCTCGCTGGAGCAGCGGCCGAGCGAGGTGACGGACCGGGCGGACGTGGTCTTCCCCGTCTCGGCCGTCGTCGAGCGGTCCGGCACCTTCGTCGACTGGGAGGGCCGGGCCCGCCCGTTCGAGGCGGCGCTCAAGCCCGACCAGATGGTGCGCCGGCACGTCGTGCCGGATCTGCGCGTCCTGCACATGCTCGCCGATGCCATGGCGGCGGAAGGTACGGGTCCGCACGGTCCCGTACCGCTGCGGCTGCCCGACGTCCGGGCGGCGCGCGCCGAACTGGCCCGGCTGGGCGCCTGGACCGGCGCCCGCGCCGCCGACCCCGCCGAACCCGCCCGCCCGGCGCCCGCCGCGGGCCCGGGCGAGGCCGTGCTCGCCGGCCACCGGCTGCTGCTCGACCAGGGCCGGCTCCAGGACGGCGACGACGCCCTGGCCGCCACCCGGCACCCGGCCGTCGCCCGGCTCTCCCCGGCCACCGCGGCCGAGACGGGCGTCGCGGACGGCGAGCCGCTGGCCGTCACCGGACCGGCCGGCACCGTCCGGCTGCCGCTGCTGATCACGCCCATGCCGGACCGGGTGGTCTGGCTCCCGCTGAACTGCGCCGGCGGCGGCGTCGCCTCCGACACCGGGGCGCGCCCCGGGGAGGCCGTGCGCATCGCACCCGGCGGAGGCGTCGAGGGACCGGAGGTGCTGTCGTGATCCCCGCCGTGGACGCGGTCCGGCCGGGGGAGCCCGGCTCCCTGCGCGGCCTGGCCGTCGAGAACCTGTCGGTGTTCGGCCACGACCCCTGGTGGCTCGTGGTCGTCAAGGCCGTCTTCTGCTTCGCGTTCGTGATGGTGACGGTGCTGCTGTCGATCGTCATGGAACGCAAGCTGATCGGCTGGATGCAGCTGCGCATCGGCCCCAACCGGCACGGGCCCTGGGGAATGCTGCAATCCCTGGCCGACGGTGTGAAGCTGATGCTGAAGGAAGACATCGTCGTCAAGCGCGCCGACAAGGTGGTGTACATCCTGGCGCCGATCGTCGCGGCCGTGCCGGCCTTCATGGCGATCGCGGTGATCCCCTTCGGTCCGGCCGGCGACGAGGTGTCGATCTTCGGCACCCGGACCACGATGCAGCTCACCGACCTGCCCATCGGCGTCCTCTACATCCTGGCCACGGCCTCCGTCGGCATCTACGGCATCGTCCTCGGCGGCTGGTCCTCCGGCTCCACGTACCCGCTGCTCGGCGGCCTCCGCTCCTGCGCCCAGATGATCTCCTACGAGATCGCGATGGGCCTGTCGTTCGCCGCGGTCTTCCTCTACTCCGGCTCGATGTCCACCTCGGCGATCGTGGACGCGCAGCACAACCGCTGGTACGTGCTGCTGCTGCCGGTCTCCTTCATCGTCTACATCGTCGCGATGGTCGGGGAGACGAACCGGGCGCCGTTCGACCTGCCGGAGTCCGAGGGCGACCTGGTCGGCGGCTTCAACACCGAGTACTCGTCCATCAAGTTCGCGATGTTCATGCTCGCCGAGTACGTCAACATGGTGACGGTCTCGTCGGTCGCGGTGACGCTGTTCCTCGGCGGCTGGCGGGCGCCGTACCCGATCTCGGCCTTCTGGGAGGGCGCGAACCACGGCTGGTGGCCGATGCTCTGGTTCGTCGTCAAGCTCCAGCTGCTCCTGTTCTTCTTCATCTGGCTGCGCGCGACCCTGCCGAGGCTGCGCTACGACCAGTTCATGAAGCTGGGCTGGAAGATCCTCATCCCGGTCTCGATGGTCTGGCTGATGCTCGTGGCGACGGTACGGGCGCTGCGGAACGAGGACTACGACTTCCAGTCGATCGTCCTCTACGTCGCGGGCGCGGTCGTCGCGATCCTGCTGGTCTCCTTCGTCGCCGACCTCTTCCGGGGCCGGGGCGGACGGGACGAGGAAGCCCCTGACGGCGACGGCGAGTTCGACCCCATGGCCGGCGGCTACCCCGTGCCGCCGCTGCCCGGGCAGACGCTGCCACCGGTGCCGCGCCGCAGGTCACGGCGGGAGCGGGAGCTCAGCGAGGTCTCTGTCAGTGGCGGGGTGCATACTCTGAGTGACGAGACCTGTGAGGGGTCGCGTGCCGGAACTCGTGACGGAAAGGAGGCCGGCGGTGCCTGAGTCTGCCCGCGAGGACGCCCCACGTCCCCGCAAGAACCCCGTGGCCGGTTTCGGGGTGACGTTCAAGGACGTCTTCAAGAAGCGGCTGACCGAGCAGTATCCGGAGTACAAGAAGCCCACCGCGCCGCGCTTCCACGGCCGGCACCAGCTCAACCGCCACCCGGACGGCTTGGAGAAGTGCATCGGCTGCGAGCTGTGCGCCTGGGCCTGCCCGGCCGACGCCATCTACGTCGAGGGCGCGGACAACACGGACGAGGAGCGCTACTCGCCGGGCGAGCGGTACGGGCG
This sequence comes from Streptomyces sp. CA-181903, assembly GCF_050937075.1. NCBI lineage: Bacteria > Bacillati > Actinomycetota > Actinomycetes > Kitasatosporales > Streptomycetaceae > Streptomyces > Streptomyces sp. CA-181903. The sequence continues at coordinate 3,475,221 of NZ_JBNJLY010000001.1, read as the reverse complement.
CGTCTACCAGATCAACTACCTGCGCTGCATCCTGTGCGGGCTGTGCGTCGAGGCGTGCCCGACCCGGGCGCTCACCATGACGAACGAGTACGAACTCGCCGACAAGAGCCGGGAATCGCTCATCTACACCAAGGAGGAGCTGCTCGCCGGCCTGGAGGACGGCATGGTCGACTCCCCGCACGCGATCTTCCCCGGCATGACCGAACAGGACTACTACCGGGGGCTGGTGACCGAGGCGGCGCCCGGCACCGAGCGCCAAGTGGCGGTCACCAAGGGCGAGAAGCCCGCGTCCGAGGGGGTGGAGGCGTGAATCTCGCCGCGGACTCCGTCACCTCCACCGGCGAGGCCGTCCAGTTCTGGATCCTCGCGGTCGTCGCCACGGCCGGCGCGCTGGCCACGGTGCTGATGAAGAGGGCGGTGCACAGTGCGCTGTCGCTCGCCGGGACGATGATCGTGCTGGCGGTGTTCTACCTCGCCAACGGCGCCTATTTCCTCGGCATCGTGCAGATCGTCGTCTACACCGGCGCGATCATGATGCTGTTCCTCTTCGTCGTCATGCTCGTCGGCGTCACCGCCGCCGACTCCCTCCGCGAGACCATCCGGGGCCAGCGGTGGCTGGCCGCCCTGTGCGGACTGGGCTTCGGCGTCCTGCTGATCGCCGGCATCTCCAACGCCTCGCTGCACCACTTCGACGGGCTCGGCCAGGCCAACTCCGGCGGCAACGTCGAGGGGCTCGCCGCCCTGGTCTTCACCAAGTACGTCTTCGCCTTCGAGATCACCGGCGCCCTGCTGATCACCGCCGCCGTCGGCGCCATGGTGCTCACCCACCGCGAGCGCATCCGCCGGGCCGCCACCCAGAAGGAGCTGTCGCGGCAGCGGGTGCGCGAGGGCGGCCATGTGGCGCCGCTGCCCGCCCCCGGCACCTACGCCCGGCACAACGCCAACGACATCCCCGCCCTGCTGCCGGACGGCACCCCGTCCGATCTCAGCGTCAGCCCCACGCTCCGCGCCCGTGGCCAGGTGCGGGACGTCTCCGGCGAGGCGCTCGCGGACCTCGCGGCGCTGGAGCAGCGGTCGCGCGAGTGGCTGGAGCGCGACGGCGACGAGGACCGGAAGGGAGCCGTCAAGTGAACCCGGTCAGCTATCTCTACCTGTCCGCCCTGCTGTTCACCATCGGGGGCGTCGGGGTGCTCGTCCGGCGGAACGCGATCGTCGTCTTCATGTGCGTCGAGCTGATGCTGAACGCCTGCAACCTGGCGTTCGTCACCTTCTCCCGGATGCACGGCAACCTCGACGGCCAGATCATCGCCTTCTTCACGATGGTCGTGGCCGCGGCCGAGGTCGTCATCGGGCTCGCGATCATCGTCTCGGTCTACCGCGCCCGCCACTCGGCCTCGGTCGACGACGCCAGTCTGCTGAAGCTGTAAGGGGACGCCGCCAATGGAGAACCTCATCGGACTGCTCGTCCTCGCGCCCCTGCTGGGGGCGGGGATCCTGCTCTGCGGCGGACGGGCCCTGGACCGCGCCGGGCACTGGCTGGGCACCCTGCTCGCGGCCGCTTCCTTCGCCCTCGGCGCGGTGCTCTTCGCCGACATGCTGGGCCGGAACGCCGACGACCGCGCGCTGGACGTCACCGTCTTCCGGTGGGTGCCGGTCGGCGGCTTCCGCGCCGACGTCGGCTTCCACCTCGACCAGCTGTCCATGACCTTCGTCCTGCTGATCACGGGCGTGGGCACGCTGATCCACCTCTACTCCGTGGGGTACATGGAGCACGACGAGCGGCGCCGCCGCTTCTTCGGCTACCTGAACCTCTTCCTCGCCGCGATGCTGCTGCTCGTCGTGGCCGACAACTACCTGCTGCTGTACGTCGGGTGGGAGGGCGTCGGCCTCGCGTCCTACCTGCTGATCGGCTTCTGGCAGCACAAGCCGAGCGCCGCGACCGCCGCCAAGAAGGCGTTCCTCGTCAACCGCGTCGGCGACGTCGGACTGTCCATCGCGATCATGCTGATGTTCACCACGTTCGGCACCTTCGCCTTCGACCCGGTGCTCACCGGGGCCGACGGGGCGGGGGAGGGCAAGCTCACCGCCATCGGCCTGATGCTGCTGCTGGCAGCTTGCGGCAAGTCGGCCCAGGTGCCGCTGCAGAGCTGGCTCGGGGACGCCATGGAGGGCCCCACCCCGGTCTCGGCCCTGATCCACGCGGCCACCATGGTGACCGCCGGCGTCTACCTGATCACCCGATCCGGGGCGATCTTCGAGGGGGCGCCGGACGCCCAGCTGGCCGTGGTCACGGTCGGGGCGGTCACCCTCCTCTTCGGTGCGATCGTCGGTTGCGCGAAGGACGACATCAAGAAGGCGCTGGCCGGTTCGACGATGTCGCAGATCGGCTACATGGTGCTCGCCGCCGGCCTCGGCCCGATCGGCTACGTCTTCGCGATCATGCACCTGGTGACCCACGGCTTCTTCAAGGCCGGGCTCTTCCTCGGCGCCGGCTCGGTCATGCACGGCATGAACGACGAGGTGGACATGCGCCGTTACGGCGGCCTCTGGCGGTACATGCCGGTCTCCTTCGTCACCTTCGGGCTCGGCTACCTCGCCATCATCGGGTTCCCCGGTCTCTCCGGCTTCTTCTCCAAGGACAAGATCATCGAGGCGGCCTTCGCCAAGGGCGGCGCCGAGGGCTGGATCCTCGGCGGCACGGCCCTGCTCGGCGCGGCCATCACCGCGTACTACATGACCCGCGTGATGATCATGACGTTCTTCGGCGAGAAGCGGTGGGCCCCGGCCCCCTCGCCGGACGCGCCCAGCGCCGAGCCCGCCGCCGAGAAGCACGGCGACGGGACGCACGGCGCCGGGGAGCTCCCGCACCCGCACGAGTCGCCGAAGTCGATGACGATCCCGATGATCCTGCTCGCCGTCGGATCGGTCTTCGCGGGCGGCCTGTTCACCCTCAACGACACCTTCCTGAAGTGGCTGGAGCCCGTCACCGGGCACGAGGAGGGCGACTCCCCGGTCGGCGCGCTCACCGTCACCGGGGCGACCATGGCCGTCCTCGTCGTCGGCGTCGCGCTCGCCTGGTTCCAGTACGGCCGCAAGCCCGTCCCCGTCACCCCGCCGCGCGGCTCGCTGCTCACCCGGGCGGCCCGCCGCGATCTCCTCCAGGACGACTTCAACCACATCGTCCTCGTCCGCGGCGGCGAACAGCTGACCCGGGGCCTGGAGGCGATCGACCGCACGGTGGTGGACGGCGCCGTCAACGGGACCGCCGTCACCGTCGGCGGACTCTCCGGCCGGATGCGCAGGCTGCAGAACGGCTACGCGCGGTCGTACGCGGTCTCGATGTTCGGCGGCGCGGCGGTGCTGATCGCCGCGACCCTGCTGATGAGGGCGGTTTGATCATGTCATTTCCCCTGCTCACCGCGACCGCCGCGGTCCCCGCCGTGGGCGCGGTGGTCACCGCCGCGGTCCCGGCCGCGCGCCGAGGGGCGGCCAAATGGCTCGCTTTGACCTTCTCCCTCGCCACACTCGCCCTGGCCGCCGTCCAGCTGGCCCGCTTCGACCCGGACGGGAACGCGTTCCAGCTCACCGAATCCCACGCCTGGATCGCGGACTTCGGGGTCCGCTACGAACTGGGCGTCGACGGCATCGGCGTGGTCCTCGTCGCCCTGACGGCACTGCTCGTCCCCTTCGTCATGCTGGCCGGCTGGCACGACGCCGAGCCGCTGGAGACCGCGGCGGCCGACCGCCGCTGGCGGCCCACCCAGGGCCTGTTCGCCCTGATCCTCATGGTCGAGGCGATGGTGGTGATCTCCTTCGAGGCCACCGACGTCTTCCTCTTCTACGTCTTCTTCGAAGCCATGCTCATCCCGATGTACTTCCTCATCGGCGGCTTCGGGGACCGGACCGGGGAACCGGCCGACGCGGGCGAGGCGGCGGCCCGCCGCTCCCGCGCGGCCGTGAAGTTCCTGCTGTACAACCTCGCCGGCGGGCTCGTCATGCTGGCCGCGGTGGTCGGGCTGTACGCGGTCACCGCCGACCAGCTCGGCACCGGCACGTTCTCCCTCCAGGAGATCGTCCAGGCCCGGGCCGCGGGCAAGCTGGAGTTCGCCACCGTCACCGAACGCGCGCTATTCCTGGGCTTCTTCTTCGCCTTCGCCGTCAAGGCGCCGCTCTGGCCGCTGCACACCTGGCTGCCCGGCGCCATGGGCGAGGCCACCGCGCCCGTCGCCGTCCTGATCACCGCCGTGGTCGACAAGGTCGGCACCTTCGCGATGCTGCGGTTCTGCCTCCAGCTCTTCCCCGGCGCGTCCAAGTGGGCCACCCCGGTGATCATCGTGCTGGCGCTGATCAGCATCCTCTACGGCGCCCTGCTCGCCGTCGCCCAGCGCGACATCAAGCGGCTGATCGCCTACGCCTCGCTCTCGCACTTCGGCTTCATCATCCTGGGCGTCTTCGCGATGACCACCCAGGGCCAGGGCGGCGCCACCCTCTACATGGTCAACCACGGAATCTCCACGGCCGCGCTGATGCTGGTCGCCGGCTTCCTGATCAGCCGCCGGGGCTCGCGGCTCATCGCCGACTACGGCGGGGTGCAGAAGGTCGCCCCGGTCCTCGCGGGCACCTTCCTCATCGGCGGGCTGGCCACCCTGTCGCTGCCCGGCCTCGCGCCGTTCGTCTCCGAATTCCTCGTCCTGGTCGGCACGTTCAGCCGGTACCCGGTGGCGGGCGCCGTCGCCACCGTCGGCATCGTCCTCGCCGCGCTCTACGTCCTCGTGCTGTACCAGCGCACCATGACCGGGCCGGTGAAGGAACCGGTGCGCGGCATGCCCGACCTGAAGGCCCGGGAGCTGGTCGTCGTCACCCCGCTGATCGCCCTGCTCCTCTTCCTGGGCGTCTACCCGAAGCCGGTGACGCGGATCCTCGACCCCGCCGTCGAACACACCATGTCCCAGGTCCACAAGACCGACCCCCGGCCCGATGTCCGGGTGAGCACCGCGGAGGGCGCGAAGTGAGCCGAGCAGCCGCCGTCCACAGCCTGTGGACAGACTCGTCCGCGTCGGCGGTCCTCGCCGACGCCCCCAGGAAGATCCCCGCACCGCACATCGAGTACGCCCAGCTCTCACCGGTGCTGATCGTCCTCGGCGCCGCCGTGGTGGCCGTCCTCGCGGAGGCGTTCCTGCCGCGCCGGTCCCGCCACCTCGCCCAGGTGGCCGTCACCGTCGTCGGGCTCGCCGCCGCGTTCGCGGCCGTCGTCGCCCTCGCCGCCAAGGGCTACGCCACCGGCAAGGCGCACGTGGCGGCGATGGGCGCGGTCGCCGTCGACGGCCCGGCCCTCTTCCTCCAGGGCACGATCCTCCTCGTCGCCCTGGTCGCCGCCCTCGGCTTCGCCGAACGCCGGCTCGACCCCGCCACACACGGCCGCCCCGTCGACTCCTTCGCCGCCCAGGCCGCCGCCGTCCCCGGCGGCGACGCCGAACAGGAAGCGGTGAAGGCCGGCTGGACCACCAGCGAGGTCTTCCCGCTGCTGCTGTTCGCGGTCGCCGGCATGCTGGTGTTCCCCGCGGCCGACGACCTGCTGACACTCTTCGTCGCGCTGGAGGTCTTCTCCCTCCCGCTGTACGTCCTGTGCGCGCTGGCCCGCCGCAAGCGGCTGCTCTCCCAGGAGGCGGCGGTCAAGTACTTCCTCCTGGGCGCCTTCTCCTCGGCCATCCTGCTGTTCGGCGTGGCCCTGCTCTACGGCTACGCCGGCACGGTCACCTACGCGGGCATCGCCGACGTCGTCAACGGCACCGTCCGCACCGTCTCCCCGGCCCTCGCCTCCTCCACCGGCAACGACGCGCTGCTGCTCATCGGCGGCGCGATGGTCCTCATGGGCCTCCTCTTCAAGGTCGGCGCCGCGCCCTTCCACATGTGGACCCCCGACGTCTACCAGGGCGCCCCCACGCCCGTCACCGGCTTCATGGCCGCGGCCACCAAGGTCGCCGCCTTCGGCGCCCTCCTGCGGCTGCTCTACGTCGTCCTGCCCGGCCTGCGCTGGGACTGGCGGCCGGTCATGTGGGGCGTCGCCATCCTGACGATGCTGGTCGGCGCGATCGTCGCCGTCACCCAGACCGACGTGAAGCGGCTCCTCGCCTACTCCTCCATCGCCCACGCCGGCTTCATCCTCGCCGGCGTCATCGCCATCAGCCCCGACGGCGTCTCGTCCGTCCTCTTCTACCTGGCCGCCTACTCCTTCGTCACGCTGGGCGCGTTCGCCGTCGTGACGCTGGTGCGGGACGCCGGCGGCGAGGCGACGCAACTGTCGAAGTGGGCCGGCCTCGGACGGCGTTCGCCGCTCGTCGCCGCCGTCTTCGCGGTCTTCCTGCTCGCCTTCGCCGGCATCCCGCTGACCAGCGGCTTCGCCGGAAAATTCGCGGTCTTCAAGGCGGCGGCCGAGAGCGGGGGCACTCCGCTGGTGATCGTGGGTGTGGTGTCGTCGGCCATCGCCGCGTTCTTCTACATCCGGGTGATCGTGTTGATGTTCTTCAACGAGCCGCGAGCGGACGGACCTACGGTCGCCGTACCGAGCGCTTTGACGACGGTGGCGATCGGGGTGGGGGTCGTGGTGACCTTGGTGCTGGGGGTGGCGCCGCAGTATTTCCTGGAACTGGCGGGGGATGCGGGGGTGTTCGTGCGGTAGGAGCGCCTGCGGCGGGCTGTGCCCCGGTCCCGCCCCTTCGCCGATTCCTGGGGCTGCGCCCCAGACCCCCTTTATCGCGGCTTCGCCGCTCGTCCTCAAACGCCGGACGGGCTGAATTCAGCCCGTCCGGCGTTTGAGGACAACCGCGCGGAGCGCGGTTGCGGGGGGTGCGGGGGCGAAGCCCCCGCAAGAAACGGTGAAGGGGCGGGGATGGGGCCCCTTACCGGCCCCCGGCCGGAAGCACGCGCCCCGCGACCTCACCCAGTCCGATGCGCGCCCCGTCGCGCCCCGGCGCCCAAGCCGTGATCACGACCTCGTCGCCGTCCGCGAGGAACGGGCCCTTGCCCGCCGTGATTTCGAGCAGGCACCCGAGCTGGTCCGGCTCCGGGCCGCTCACCGTTCCGGACGCGTAGAAGTCGCCGGTGCGCAGGGACGCGCCGTTCACCGTCATATGGGCGAGCTGCTGCGCCGCCGTCCAGTACATGGCGGAGAAGGGCGGGCGGGCGACGACCTCGTCGTTGATGCGGACCTCCAGGCGGATGTCGATGCCGCCGGGCTCGGGCGCGTCGGAGTCGTCGAGGTACGGGAGCAGCGGGAAGTCGCGGGCCGGCGGCGCGACGCGGGCCGTGTCGAAGGCTTCGAGGGGGGTGATCCAGGCGGAGACCGACGTGGCGAAGGACTTGCCGAGGAAGGGGCCGAGCGGCACGTACTCCCAGGACTGGATGTCGCGCGCGGACCAGTCGTTGACGAGGCAGACGCCGAAGACGTGGTCGCGGAAGGCGCCCAGCGGTACGGGCGTCCGGGCGGGCGCCGGGGTGCCGACGACGAAGCCGACCTCGGCCTCGATGTCGAGCCGGCGGGACGGGCCGAACGAGGGGAGGTCCTCGTCGGGCGCCTTGCGCTGCCCCTGGGGGCGTACGACGTCCGTGCCGGAGACGACGACCGTTCCCGCGCGGCCGTGGTAGCCGATGGGGAGATGCTTCCAGTTGGGCGGCAGTGCCTGGCCGTTGGGGCGGAAGATGCGGCCCGCGTTGGTCGCGTGGTGCTCGCTCGCGTAGAAGTCGACGTAGTCCGCGACCTCGAACGGCAGGTGCAGGGTCACCTCGTCCAGCGGGTGGGCGTGCCCGCCGGGCAGGGTGCCGTCGTCGAGCATGCCGCGGATCTCCGCGCGTACGGCCTGCCAGACCGGGCGTCCGGCGGCCATCAGCGGGTTGAGCACGGGCTGGTCGAGCAGATCGGCGTACGCCGACCCGCGCTCGGCGGCGGCGGTCGCCGCGTCGAGGACGTACGCGCCGTAGCGCACGCCGATCCGCGGGCGCTCGGGAGCGTCCGGGGTGGTGAAGACGCCATAGGGGAGCGCGTCCGCGCCGAAGGGGTCTCCTTCGGGCAGTTCGTGGGGGCTGTGCTGGGGCATGGGTCTCGCGTCCTCGCCTTCTCCACTGGGAATGCACGTCGGGATGCACGTCGGAATGCATGTCGGGATGCACTCGGGACGCATGCCGGGATGCGTGTCATGCACCTCGGATGCACGGGACCCTCACATTACGGGTTGACGGCCGACGGGCAAGAGCTGTTCGAGGGGCGTTCCCGCTTCGGGAAACGGTGTTCCAATGCGGGGAAAAGGTAGGGCAATGTCCGGTAACTCCTTGCTGGAGGCGATGATTCCGAAGTAGCGTCCTAAGTCGGGTCACACACAGTGGGGGGCCGCTGAGGGCGGGGTGGCCGAGGGGGGAGCTGGTGGCGAGCAGGAGCGCGTCCGTATCGGCGGACGGGTCAGTGCCCGGGTTGATCGTGAAGTTCGGTGACTATCCCCTGCACCACGGCGGCGTCGGTGCGATCCGCAGCCTCGGAAGACTCGGCGTACCCATGTACGCCATCACCGAGGACCGGTGGACCCCGGCGGCCGTCTCGCGTTATCTGAACGCCGGATTCGTCTGGCCGACGACCGGCACCGAAGGGGCCGGGGAGCTGGTGGCGGGCCTGCTCCGGATAGCCGAGCGGATCGGCCGTCCCACCGTGCTGCTGCCCACCGACGAGGAGGCGGCCGTGCTCATCGCCGAGCACGCGGACACGCTGGCCGGCCCGTACCTCTTCCCGCCGGTGGAACGGGAGTTGCCACGGCGACTGGCGAGCAAGCAGGGGCTGTACGAGCTGTGCGTGGAGCACGGGGTGCCGGCCCCGACGACACTGTTCCCCGCCACCTACGAGGAGATCGAGAAGTACGCGGCCACCGCCGTCTTCCCGCTGGTGGCCAAGAACCGCGAGGCGTTCGAGCGCCGCCGCAGGCCGGCCGTGGCCGGGACGACGCGGATCGCCGACGCCCGCCGGCTGCTGGAGCTGGCCCGCGACTGGGGGCCCCAGCCGGGGGTGATCCTCCAGGAGTACCTGCCGCGCGAGGAGGCCGAGGACTGGATCGTCCACGCCTATTTCGACGCCGACAGCGTGCCGCGCGCCCTGTTCACCGGCGTGAAGGTGCGCTCTTGGCCGCCGCACGCGGGCATGACCGCCAACGCCTACGTCGTCGACAATCCCGAACTGGCCGCGATGACGGCCCAGTTCATCAAACAGATCGGCTTCTGCGGCATCGTCGACCTCGACTGGCGGTTCGACCGCCGTGACGGCCGGTACAAGCTGCTGGACTTCAACCCCCGGATGGGCGCCCAGTTCCGCCTGTTCGAGAACGAGGCGGGCATAGACGTCGTCCGCGCCCAGCACCTCGACCTCACCGGGCGGCCGGTCCCGGAGGGCGAGCAGCTCGCCGGCCGGCGGTTCGTCGTCGAGAACATCGATCTGCCCGCGCTGGCCGCCTACCGGCGCAGCGGCTACACCACCCCGCACGCCCCCGCCCGCGCCAACGGCACGGAGCTGGCGTGGGCGGCGCGGGACGACATGAAGCCGTTCCTGACCATGCTCGCCCGGCTCGTCCGGCCCGGGACGAGACACCTGTGGCAGCTGTGGCGCTCCCGGCGCCGGGCCCACGCGGCCGCCGCCCGGTCGACGCCCGCCGCCCCGGCGGCGGTGGCCGAGCGGACGGAGTGACGGCGGGGTGGCTTCAGGCGGCCGTGGCGGGATGGCGGCGGGGGTGGCTACGGGCGGCCGGGGCGGGGTGACGACGGGGGCGACGGGCGGTCGGGGTGGGGTGACGGGGGCGGGGCAGGCGCTTCCCGTCGCCCGCGTGAGGAGTGCTGGGCCCGGGTGAGCGAGGGCCCGTGCGCGTCCCCGGCGCCCGTACCCGCCCCGTGCGACTCCCGCACCCCAGCGGTCGCACCCGCCTCGCACGGTCCGCGTACGCACCGCGTGCGCGGAAGCGACGCAGCAGACCGGCCCCGTGAGCGCCTCGCGGACCGGTAGACGCCCTGGGAGGGGACTCGTGACACTTCCGGTAGCAGTCATCGGGGCCGGCCCGTACGGCCTCTCGACCGCGGCCCATCTGAAGGCGCGCGGCGTCCCGACGCGCGTCTTCGGCTCGCCGATGGTGAGCTGGCGGGAGCAGATGCCCGCCGGGATGCTGCTCAAATCCACCCCCTCGGCCTCGGACATCGACGCCCCGCAGCCCGGCCACACCCTGCTCGACTACTGCCTGGACGCGGGGGAGCGGCGCTACGAGTCCGACTGGGACGTCATCCCCGTCGAGACCTTCGCGGCGTACGGGCAGTGGTTCCAGCGGCGGCTGGTGCCGGGGCTGGAACAGGTGCGGGTGAAGTCCGTGGAACGGCGGCAGGGCGGCCCTGGGTTCGAGCTCAAGCTGGACTCGGGCGAGCAGTTCGCCGCCCGCGCGGTCGTGGTGGCCACCGGGCTGAGCGGACTGGCCCGGGTCCCCGCCGAACTGGCCGCGGCGGTGCCCGGCGGGCCGGCCGAGGGCGTCCCGTTCTCGCACAGCTCGCACCACCGCGACCTGTCCGGCTTCGCGGGCCGGCACGTCGCCGTGATCGGCGCCGGGCAGTCGGCGCTGGAGACCGCCGTGCTGCTCGCGGAGGCGGGCGCCGCCTCGGTGCGGGTCGTGGCCCGGCGGCGCGGGGCGGTCCGCTTCGGGGCGGCGCCGGACGGGCAGTCGCCGCTGAAGCCGGACACCCCGTTCGGGCGGGCCTGGTCGCTGTACGCGTTCTCGTACCACGCGGACGGCTTCCGCCGGCTGCCCCCGCGGACCCGCGCGTACCTGGTCCGCCGGGTGCTCGGGCCGCTCGGCGCCTGGTGGCTGCGCGAGCGCTTCGTGGGCCGGGTGCAGGTCACCGAGGGCAAGCGGGTCGTCCGGGCCCGGCTGGTCGACGGCCGGCCGGTGCTGACGCTCGCGGAGACCGCCGGCGGGCCGGAGAGCGAGCTCGCCGCCGACCATGTGATCGCCGCCACGGGCTACGGGGTCGACCTGGGCGCCCTGGACTTCCTCGGGGACAGCGTCCGCGCCCGGCTGGCGGCGAGCGCCGGCGGTCCCCGCCTCGGCGCGGGCTACCACTCGTCGGTCCCCGGCCTCTTCTTCACCGGCCTGCCGGCGGCGGCGAGCTACGGCCCGGTGATGCGGTTCGTCTGCGGGACGGCGTACGCGTCGCCGCGCCTGGCACGAGCGGTGGCGACGCTCTGACGGATCGTGATCGCGGGGGCGGGGGCGGGGCCAGGGTCAGGGCTGGGGTCGGGGTCAGGGTCGGGGTCGCCGGGCGGTGTCCCCCGCAGGGGGCACCGCTCGTCACGCCGGTTCCGCGGAGGCGGGGTCCGGCGCCCGGATCGGCACCGGCGCCCGGATCGGCACCGACTTCGGGATCGGCGTCGGCTTCGGGATCGGTACCGGCTTCGGAATCGGAATCGGCTTGTGGATCAGTACGGGCTCGGGGATCGACGTCGGCTTCGGAACGGGCACCGGCTTCGGTACCGACGCCGGTGCCGGGGTCGGAAACAGCTCCGGAATCGACAATTCCGTTTCTGGTCGCCGCCGGTGCGCGCCCGCCCGTTCCCACCCGGCCGCCCTCCCCTCTCCGTCCATCCGCCGGACAGGCTGATTCCGGCCCGTCCGGCCCCTTTTCGACGGGCGGGGGCGGCCGGTATGGGCCGGGGGCGGCTCGAAGGGGCCGGGGAGCGGTCCGGAAAACGGCCGGGAAACGGTCGAAGGGAAGCCGCGGAGAAGGGGACAAAACGCCCCGGGGAGGGTCGGTGGCGGGCCGCTGTTCGGGCAGCCGCCCACGGTGATCCACAACCGACCGGATACGCTGACTTTTGGTGAAGACAGCGACACATCGACAATCCCCGTGATCGCAGGCAGACAGGAGTACCCCTCGTGACCGTCGTCGGGCCCTTCGGGCTGAGCGTGCGGGACCAGGCTCTTGAAGCCGATGTCCAGGCCGGGTTGGCCGCTGTCGAGGAGGGCCTCCTGGAGGCCACCAAGAGCGGTGTGCCCTTCATCACCGAAGCCGCGCAGCACCTCGTCCGCGCGGGGGGCAAGCGCTTCCGGCCGCTGCTGGTGATGCTCGCCGCCCAGTTCGGCGACCCGTACGCGCCCGGCGTCGTGCCCTCGGCCGTCGTCGTCGAGCTCACCCACCTCGCGACCCTCTACCACGACGACGTCATGGACGAGGCGGACATGCGCCGCGGAGCGCCCAGCGCCAACGCCCGCTGGGGCAACTCCCTGGCCGTCCTCACCGGCGACTTCCTCTTCTCCCGCGCCTCCTGGATCCTCGCCGACCTCGGCCCCGAGGCCGTCCGGATCCAGGCCGAGGCGTTCGAACGCCTGGTGACGGGCCAGATCCTGGAGACCGCGGGCCCGCTCGACGGGCGCGACCCGATCGAGCACTACCTCGACGTCATCGGCGGCAAGACGGGCTCGCTGATCGCCGTCTCCGGCCGCTACGGCGCCATGATGTCCGGCGCTGACGAGCGCGTCGTGGAGACCCTCACCCACTACGGCGAGCGGCTCGGCGCCGCCTTCCAGCTCGCCGACGACGTCCTCGACATCGCGAGCGACTCCCACGAGTCCGGCAAGACCCCCGGCACCGACCTGCGCGAGGGCATCCCCACCCTCCCCGTCCTGCACCTGCGGGCCCGCGCCGAGGCCACCGGCGACCCGGACGACCTGGAGCTCTGCGCCCTGCTCGACGGCGATCTCGCCGACGACGGCCGGCTCGCCGAGGTACTCCGCAGGCTGCGCGCCCACCCGGCCCTGGAGCAGGCCCGCCGCGACACCGTCCGCTACGCCGAGGAGGCGCGCGCCACGCTCGCGCCGCTGCCCGAGTGCCCGGCCAGGGCCGCGCTGGAGGAGCTCTGCGACGCGGTCGTGCACCGCGCGGGCTGACGGGTCCGGGCGGCCGACGGGTCCGGGCGGCCGCGGGACCGGGTGATTGACGGGTCCGGGGTGACCGGGGAATCGGATGGCCGACGGGTCCGGGTGGCCGAGGAACCGGGTGGTTGACGGGCCCGGGTGGCCGAGGAACCGGGCGGCTGATGGTCCGGGCGGTTGAGGAAACGGTCGGCCGACGGTCCGGGCCGACGGTTCTGGGCCGACAGCCCGGGGGCGGCTGCCGGGCGGTTCTCGGGGGGCTTCCGAGGCACATCGGAGTGGCTTCCGGGACGGTTTCGGCGACCGGCGGGAACCGGCCGCCCGAGACGGGCGACGCGAACCGGCCACCGGGTGACGGGTGGGGCCGGTGGGCACCGGTCCGTACCCACGTCCCCCAACCGGGATGAAACGGGCGTGCTCAACCGGTAGTCGTGAGCACGATGTTGCGGTCTTCCGGACGGACGTGCCCGGTCCGGACGGTCCGCCGGGCCGTGCACGGCCGGTCGCCGGGGAGAACCCCGCTCATCCTCCCGGTGGTTCGTCCCCTAGGGCTTGTCATACCCGAGAGGTACCGTGAGTTGAGCCCGGCGGCTGATGACCGGAGCACCGTGCGTTGGTGGAATGGACGGAGTCGTGCGGGAGGGCAGTCCTCCCGACTCCGGCGCCCCCACCGAGCGGTCGGGCCACATGAGCCAGGGGATGGACGAGTGCACGACGCGAGAGACCGCCGCAGACGACGGAGGTAGAGCACATGGCACGGAACCAACCGACACCCGGCGCCGACGGCCACGAGCCGGCCGGGGCCACCGGGCCCTCGGGGGCCGGCCGCCGCAAGGCCGTCCGTTACGCGGTCCCCGTCGCGGTGGCCGGGGTCGCCGCCGCCACGATCGGCATCGGCTCGGCCCTCGCCACCTCGGGCGACCCCGACCTGCCGAAGATCAGCGCACAGGACCTGCTGGCCAAGGTCGCCGCCTCGGACGTACAGCAGCTCTCCGGCTCCGTCCGCGTCACCACCGACCTCGGCCTGCCCTCCCTCCCGTCCGGTGTCTCGCTCGGCGGGGCGATGGGGAAGGCCGGCGGCGAGCACAAGGGCGACGCCAACCCGGCCGGCAAGCTGACGGAACTGGCCTCCGGCTCGCACACGCTGCGCGTCGCGGCGGACGGCCCGGACAAGCAGCGGGTGTCGATCGTCGAACGCGCCGCGGAGTACAGCCTCGTCCGCAACGGGCAGCAGGTCTGGGCGTACGACAGCGGCAGCAACACGGCGTACCACGCGACGGCGCCCAAGGGCGCGGCCGGTGCGGGCAAGGAACACAAGCTCCCCGACGGGCTCGCCGACGCCTCCCCGCAGGAGCTGGCGAGGAAGACCCTCGCCGCGGCGCAGGGCACCACGGACGTGGCCGTCGACGGCACGGCCAAGGTGGCCGGACGGGACGCCTACCGGCTGACCCTCACGCCCAAGCAGAGCGAGTCGACGATCGGATCGGTGCGGATAGCCGTGGACGCGAAGAACGGCGTCCCGCTGAAGTTCACGGTCACCCCGAAGGGCGGCGGCAAGGCGGCCGTCGACGTGGCCTTCACCAAGGTCTCCTTCGACCGGCCGAGCGCGTCCACCTTCTCGTTCACTCCGCCCAAGGGGGCGAAGGTGACCGAGGGATCGCAGGGCAAGGGCGCCGGCCACGGTACGGACGACCACGGCAAGGGCCGCCTCCCGGCCGCCCCGGGCACGGACGCCGCGTCCGCCCCGAAGACGACGGGCACCGGCTGGGCGACGATCGCCGAACTCGACGCCGGCAAGGGCATGGGCGACGGTGCGGGCGCCGGGGCCATGGGGTCCGGCAAGGGCGTCGGCCCGAAGGGCGGTGCCCACGCGGGCGGGGCGCACGCCAAGGACGCGGAGAAGCTGTTCGACAGCTTCGCCGGCAAGGTCACGGGCTCGTTCGGCTCCGGCAGGATGGTCAGCACCCGCCTGGTGAACGTGCTGCTGACGGACGACGGCAAGGTGTACGCGGGTGCGGTCACCAAGGAAGCGCTGCTGAAGGCCGCGGACGCCAACCGGTAGCGGCCGGAAGACGCGGTAGGGCCGCGGCAGGGACGAGGTAGGGCGCGCGGGCGGTACGGGGGAGGGGAGAGGGGCCTGTGACGGAACCGGGGACGGAACCGGAGGCGGGGTCGGGAGCGGGGTCGGGAGCGGGGGCGAAGCCCGCGCCGGAGCCCGCGCCGAAGCTTGGGGCGAAGTCCGTGCCGCAGCCCGAGGCGAAGCCCATGCCGGACCCCGCGCCGATGACGGGTGCCGCGCCGATGACGCACCCCGGGCCCGAGGCGGCGATGCCAGGCCCCGAGCCTGCCCCCGGCCCCACGCCTGCCCCCGCCCCCGGGCCGGTCATCGAGACGCGGGGGCTGACCAAGCGCTACCGCGGCGGGCAGCTCGCGGTGGACGGCCTCGACCTCGTCGTGCCGCGCGGCAGCGTCTTCGGCTTCCTCGGCCCCAACGGTTCGGGCAAGACGACGACGATCCGGATGCTCATGGGGCTGATCGAGCCCACGTCGGGGCAGGCCCGGGTGCTCGGCGAGCCGATGCCCCGGACCGGCGGCCGGGTGCTGCCCCGGGTGGGGGCCCTCATCGAGGGCCCGGCGCTGTACGGGTTCCTGTCCGGCCGGGACAACCTCGTCCGGTACGACGCCGCCGACCCCACCGCCGACCCGCGCACGCGCGCCGCCCGGGTGGCGGACGCCCTGGAGCGGGTGGGTCTGGCGGGGGCGGCGGGGAAGAAGGCGCGCGCCTACTCGCTCGGCATGAAGCAGCGGCTCGGCCTGGCCGCCGCGCTGCTCCAGCCGCGCGAACTGCTGGTCCTGGACGAGCCGACCAACGGTCTCGACCCGCAGGGCATGCGCGAGATCCGGTCCCTGGTGCGGGGGCTGGCCGCGGAGGGCACGACCGTCTTCCTCTCCTCCCACCTCCTCGACGAGATCGAGCAGGTGTGCTCGCACGCCGCGGTGATGGCGCGCGGCCGGCTGCTCACCCAGGGCACGGTCGCCGACCTGGCCTCGTCCACCCGCGGCCGGCTGGCCGTCACCACCCCCGACACGGCGGACGCGGTCCGCGTCCTCAAGGAGCACGGCGTGAACGATCTGGCGGTCGCCGACGACCGCGTCACCGGCGAACTGCCCACCGGTACCCCGCCGCCCGACCTCGCGGACCTCAACGCGGCCCTGGTCCGGGCGGACGTCCGGGTGCGCTCGTTCGGCACCCAACGGGTCTCGCTGGAGGACGCGTTCGTCGCGCTCACCGGGGAGGGCTTCGATGTCGCGGGCTGAGCCCGGGACGGCCCCCGCGACCGTCGCCGTCCGACCGCCGCGCGCTGTGTGGCGGCTGTCCCTGTTCCGCAACGAGATCACCACCGTCTTCCGGCGCTGGCGCACGCTGGCGCTGCTGGGGGTGCTCGCGGCCGTGCCGGTGCTGGTCGGCATCGCGGTCAAGATCGAGACGAGCGACGGGGACGGCTCGTTCGGTGGCGGGCGCGGCGACGGCCCCGCCTTCGTCAGCCAGGTCACCAACAACGGCCTCTTCCTCGTCTTCGCGTCGCTCGCCGCGACGCTCCCCTTCTTCCTGCCGATGGCCATCGGCGTGATCGCCGGGGACTCGATCGCCGGCGAGGCGGGCAGCGGCACCCTGCGCTATCTGCTGGTCGCCCCGGCCGGCCGCAGCCGGCTGCTGCTCGCGAAGTTCACCGCCACGGTCGTCTTCTGCCTCGCCGCCACCCTCGTCGTCGCCTGCTCCGCGCTGCTGGTGGGCGCGCTCCTCTTCCCACTGGGCGACGTCACGCTGATCAGCGGGACGACGGTGTCCTTCGGCGACGGGCTGCTGCGCGGCGTGGCCATCGCCGGGGTGGTGGCCGCGTCGCTGATCGGCGTCGCGGCGCTCGGCCTGTTCGTCTCGACCCTCACCGGCAGCGGCATCGCGGCGATGGCGACGACGGTGGGGCTGCTGATTACGGTGCAGATCCTGGACCAGTTCCCGCAGCTGCACACGATCCAGCCGTATCTGTTCCCGCACTACTGGCTGAGCTTCTCCGACCTGCTCCGGGACCCGGTGTACTGGGACCAGATCGGACGGAACCTGGGCCTCCAGGCGCTGTACGCGGCGGTGTTCGGGTCGGCGGCGTGGGCCCGCTTCACGGCGAAGGACGTGACGGCGTGACGGCGTGACGGCGCGGAGCGGGCCGGGGTCCGGACCCGCTCCGCGCCGCAGGGCTCAGAAGGTGAGCTTCCAGCTGTTGACGGTGCCGCTGTCCTGGGCGGCGACGTCCTGGACGCGGAGCTTCCAGGTGCCGTTGGCGGTCTCGGACGAGGCGTCGACCGTGTAGGTGGCGACGACGTCGGCGGCCGAGTCGTTGGCGCTGGAGGACTTCAGCCGGTACGTGCGCCCGCTCGGTCCGACGAGGTCCACGGTGAGGTCGCCGCGGTAGGTGTGCGTGATGTCCACGGACACCTTGAGCGCGGCCGGTGCGTTGCCGGTGAGGCCGCTGACGGCGATCGGGGACTCGACGGCCGGACCGTTGTCGGGAATGGCGACCGGCGTCTTGCTCTCGAAGCTGGTGCCGGTGGGCGGGTTGGTGGACCCGCCGCCGCTCAGCTTCCAGACGGCGCCCGCGATGGCGGTGCTGTTGGTGCCGAGCGCCTTGTCGTCGAGGTTCGCGATCGTGTCGCACGAGCGGTGGTAGCAGCTGTCGAACGCCTTGCCGGCCGTCCCGCCCCAGTTGCGGGCCTCCTCGTCGGTCTTGATGTAGTCCGCACCGCTGAACAGGCCGCCCACGCGGATGCCCGCCTGCTGGAACGGCGCGTGGTCCGAGCGCCCGTCGCCCTCGGTGTCGACCTCGGTGGCGATCTGCCGGGCGGCGAACCAGTCCTCGAAGAGGCTCTTCAGCGAGGCGTCGTAGCCGTAGACGAAGTAGCCGGGGTTGGGCGAGCCGATCATGTCGAAGTTCAGATACGCGTCGATCTTCGACCGCTCGGTGGACGGCAGTTGGTTGACGTAGTACGAGGAGCCGCGCATGCCCAGCTCCTCCGCACCCCACCAGCCGAACCGCAGGTGCTTGTCGGGCTTGTAGCCGGACTTGGCCACGGTGAGCGCCACTTCGAGGATCCCGGCGGACCCGGACCCGTTGTCGTTGATCCCCGGCCCCGCACTGACCGAGTCGAGGTGCGCCCCGGCGAACACGACGTGGTTCGCGTCCCCGCCGGGCCAGTCGGCGACCAGGTTGTAGCCGGTCGCGCCGCTGGTGGTGAACTGCTGCACGGTCGTCTTGTAACCGGCCGCGTCCAGCTTCGACTTGACGTAGTCGAGCGACGCTTTGTAGCCGGCGCGGCCGTGGGCCCGGTTGCCGCTGTTGGCGTTGGCTATCGACTGGAGCTGGTTGAGGTGCGCCTTGACGTTGGCGGCGGGTATCTCGGGCGCGTCGGCTTTCGCCGCTCTGGTCACTGTCGTGACCGGCGCCGCGAGCGACGGAGACACGCCGATGAGCGTCGCCGCCGCGGCCGCGCCGCACGCGAGGAGAGCGGCGGAACGGCGGCGTCTTCGGGGGCTGGTGGGCAGGCTGGGACCTTGGACATCAAGCATGGGGGGCTCCCGTCCTTTTGACGTGCCCATGATGTTCAAGGGGTTTTCGGAGATGCGTCAAGGGCGGAATTCGGACAGGGGGGTTCGGTATCCGGATATCGGGCGGGGGCCCCGCGCGCGGGGACCACAGCGACTTGCCCGCGATGGTGACCGGACCGTAGGGACCACCCCCGCGTGCGCGGGGACCACGACGCCTTCGCCCTGGAAGCGCTCGGGCGGGTGGGACCACCCCCCCGCGTGCGCGGGGACCACACCGGGCCCCGGGGCGCCGACCCTGTTCCTGCGGGACCACCCCCGCGTGCGCGGGGACCACTTGCCCGATTCAAAGCATGTCACTGCGAAGGGGGACCACCCCCGCGTGCGCGGGGATCACAGGGCGTGACCTGCGCGTTTAAGTAGTGGCAGGCCGGTTTTTACTCACTGTCGCAGATCCCGGCATTCGGGCTGTTTCGTAGCAAACCGGCCTCCAGGGCTGTGCGTTGAGCGCACGGGCAGCGTTCTCAGGCTCCAGATCGTAGAGCCAGGCGCCGCCCCCGCCCATCCGTTCACACCCCGCCGCCCCCCGCCGCCCCATCCGGCTCGCCCGCGACACCCGCCGCAGCCTCCACGGCGGCCTCCGGCCGCGTCCGCTCCGCCGGGGCCGTGGCGCCCGCCGTGACACCCGGCCCGTCGGACCCCACCACCTCCGCCGCCGCCCGCTCCCGGGCCGCCGCCAGTTCCACCCGCGTCGCCCGCGCCGAGCGCATCGCGTCCCAGGTCAGCATGGCCAGCGCCAGCCACACCAGCGCGAAGCCCGCCCACCGCTCCGGCGGCATCGACTCGTGGAAGACGGCGAGGCCGAGGGCGAACTGGAAGATCGGGGCCAGGTACTGGAGCATGCCCAGGACGGACAGGGGAAGCCGGACCGCCGCCATGCCGAACGACACCAGCGGCAGCGCGGTGATCGCGCCGGAGGCCAGGAGCAGCAGCAGATGCCCCGTGCCCTCGCTCGCGAACGTGCTCTTGCCGTCCGCGCCGAGGAAGATCAGGAAGCCGAGCGCGGGCAGGAACTGGACGGCCGTCTCGGCGGCCATCGACTCCAGTCCGCCCAGCCCCACCTGCTTCTTGAAGAGGCTGTAGGTGCCGAACGACGCCGAGATGCCCAGCGCGATCCACGGCAGCTTGCCGTAGCCCACCGCCAGCACGATCACCGCCGCCGCGCCGACGCCGACGGCCGCCCACTGCGCGGGCCGCAGCCGTTCGCGCAGGACGACGACGCCGAGGGCGATGACGACGAGGGGGTTGATGAAGTAGCCGAGCGACGTCTCGACCACATGGCCCGCGTTGACGGCCCAGATGTAGATGCCCCAGTTCACCGAGATCGTCGCGGCGCTCAGCGCGATCATCCCGAGCCGCTTCGGCTGCCGCAGCAGCGGGGGTATCCAGGCCCAGCGCCGCGTGAGGGCGAGCGCGGCCACGACCGTCACCAAGGACCACACCATCCGGTGCGCCAGGATCTCGAACGCCCCGGCCGGCTCCAGGAGCGGCCAGTACAGGGGGAACAGCCCCCAGATCGCGTAGGCGGCGAGACCGCACAGGAACCCCGTGCGCGTCTCGTTCTGCTGCGTGTCCGGCTTCACGGATCCCTCCCGGCGGTGCGACGACGACCTCGCGAAGGTAACGCCGTCCGGGGGTGCCTGTCATGTCCGTACCGAATGACGGTCATGACGGCGCCGACGGGCGGGACGACCCCGGCCGTAGCGCCCCCGCAGCCGCTCCACCGCCCGGGAGACGTCGAACGGCAGGATGGTGACGACCACGTCGGGCAGTTGCTCCAGCGTCCGCGCCATCTGCTCGCCCGTGTTGCGGTGCAGGAGCCGGCCGAGCGGCGTCGAGTACATCCGCCGGGGGACGAGCAGGGTCAGCGCGGTCGACCCGTCGGAGGTGGTCCGGGCCGCGAGTTCGAGGACGGCGTGCCGGAGCCGGCGGTCCGGGCAGTCGATCAGCTCCAGCGGGACGTTCGTGCCGGGCGTCGCCTCCCAGCGGGCGGCCAGCCGCCGCGCCCGGGCCTCGTCGATGACGAAGTGCAGGGCGCGGACCTCGTCCGGCCGCAGCTCGTGCGCGTACCGCAGCGCCTTGACGGCGGCCAGGTCGAGGCTGTCGACCAGGACGTACACCAGGTGCCGCCGCCAGTGCGGCCCGCCGGTGGTGAAGGCGGGGACGTTCTCCAGCACCGCCGCCTCCGTCCGGTAGTGGCGGTTGATGCGGATCAGCGCCCACACGCCGAGCGGGAAGACCACGACCACCAGCCACGCGCCCTCCGTGAACTTGGTGATCGCGAAGATCAGCACCACCAGGGCCGAGACGACGGCGGCGGCGAGGTTCACCCCGACCTTCGCCCGCCGGCCCGGTCCGGACGAGCGCAGGTGGTGCGCGGTCATCCCGGCGGCCGCCATGGTGAAGCCGGTGAAGACGCCGATCGCGTACAGCGCGACCAGCTTGTCGACATTGCCGCCGGTGAGGAGCAGCAGCGCCAGCGAGACGACGGTGAGGCAGATGATGCCGTTGGAGAAGGCGAGGCGGTGGCCGCGCCGGGTGAGCTGGCGGGGCAGGAAGCGGTCCTCGGCGACGAAGCTGGCGAGGAAGGGGAAGCCGGTGAACGGTGTGTTGGCGCCGGTGTAGAGGATCAGCGCGGTGGCGAGCTGGACGAACACCAGCCCCGCCGTCCCCGCCCGGCCGTCGCCGAAGACCAGGTGCGCCTCCTGGGCGAGGACGGTCGGGTTGCCGTCCTCGTACGGGATGGCGTGCGTGAAGTGGGCCAGCGCCGAGACGCCGGACACCATGATCCCGAGGATCACGCTCATCACGGTGAGGGTGCGGCGCGCGTTGCGGCCCTGCGGGGGACGGAACGCGGACACGCCGTTGGAGATCGCCTCCAGGCCGGTGAGCGACGAACCGCCGTTCGCGAACGCGCGCAGCACGATGAACAGCGACGCGCCGTACAGCCAGCCGTGCCCCGCCGTGCCCAGCGGTACGGCACCGCGCGCCGCCGTGTCGGCGTGCGGCAGCCCGCCGGTCACCAGCCACCGGACCAGCCCGGCGACCAGCAGCAGCGCCACCGCCGCCATGAACAGATACGCAGGGAGCGCGAACGCCCGGCCCGCCTCACGGAGCCCGCGCAGATTCCCGTACATCAGCAGCACCACGACGGCGACCGTGAGCGGCAGCTTGAGGTGGTCGATGCCGTGGTAGCCGTGGCCGGCCAGATGGGCGAGCGAGATCAGCGCGTCCGTGCCGGCGGCGGTCTGCACGGCGACCGTGACCGTGTAGTCCACCAGCAGCGCCACGGCCGCGATCTGCGCGACGCGCGGCCCCAGGTTCTCCCGGGCGACGACGTACGAGCCGCCGGCCCGGGTGTAGACGGACACGACGTCGCGGTAGGCCAGCGTCACCAGCAGCAGGACGAGGAGGATCGCCCCGGTCACCGGCAGCAGTAGCGTGAACGCGGCGACTCCGGCCACCGGGACGAGGATGCGGAGCATCTCCTCCGAGCCGTACGCGGTGGA
Organism: Streptomyces sp. CA-181903; assembly: GCF_050937075.1. Classification (NCBI taxonomy): domain Bacteria; kingdom Bacillati; phylum Actinomycetota; class Actinomycetes; order Kitasatosporales; family Streptomycetaceae; genus Streptomyces; species Streptomyces sp. CA-181903. Next base: position 3,453,118 of record NZ_JBNJLY010000001.1, on the reverse strand, counting down.
CGAGATGCAGTCGGAGGCGAGGACGCCGAGGGCCAACGGGTTGGACAGCTTCTCCTGTGCGAGGCGCTCCGTCACCAGGGGTGGGCCGAGGAGGGCGCGTTTCACGCGGTAGCGGAGGCGGTCGGGGGAAGGGGGACGTCGGCTTCGGCCATGCCCCTATGACAGCGGGCCGTCGTGGGGGCGGGCGGGCCCGACGCGGTGGGGGCACTCGTTTGGTGGTGCCCCGGTCCCGCCCTTTCTCCGTTTCTTGCGGGGGCCGGCCCCCGCACCCCCGGAAGCCGCGCTCCGCGCGGTTGTCCCCAGACGCCGGACGGGCTGAATGGCCCGTCCGGCGTCTGAGGGCCTCGCGGTGAAGCCGCGCTGCCGGGGTCCGGGGCGCAGCCCTGGAAGAAACGGTGAAAGGGCGGGGCTGGGGATCCCCTACCCGACCACCGTCCAGGTGTCGCCCCCCGCGAGCAGTCCGGCGAGGTCCCCCTTGCCCCGCTGCTCCACGGCCGTCTCCAACTGGTCGGCCATCAGCGTGTCGTAGACCGGCCGCTGCACGCTGCGCAGCACGCCGATGGGCGTGTGGTGCAGCGTGTCGGGGTCGGCGAGCCGCGAGAGTGCGAACGCGGTGGTCGGGGAGGTGGAGTGGGCGTCGTGGACGAGGATCTGGGCCTCGTTCTCGGGTGTGACCTCGACGACCTCCAAGTCGCCGGTCGCGGCGTTGCGTACGACGCCCTTGGACAGCTCCGCGCCGAAGCGGATCGGCTGCCCGTGCTCCAGCCGGATCACCGCCTCCTGCGCCTGCTCCTTGTCCTTCAGCGCCTCGAAGGCGTTGTCGTTGAAGATGTTGCAGTTCTGGTAGATCTCCACCAGCGCCGTGCCCGGGTGGTCGGCGGCCTGGCGCAGCACCTCCGTCAGGTGCTTGCGGTCGGAGTCGATGGTGCGGGCGACGAATGACGCCTCCGCGCCGATCGCCAGCGAGATGGGGTTGAAGGGCGCGTCCAGCGACCCCATCGGCGTCGACTTGGTGATCTTGCCGACCTCGGAGGTGGGGCTGTACTGGCCCTTGGTCAGCCCGTAGATCCGGTTGTTGAACAGCAGGATCTTGAGGTTGACGTTGCGGCGCAGCGCGTGGATGAGGTGGTTGCCGCCGATGGAGAGCGCGTCGCCGTCACCGGTGACCACCCACACCGAAAGGTCGCGGCGGGAGGTGGCGAGCCCGGTGGCGATGGCGGGGGCGCGGCCGTGGATGGAGTGCATCCCGTAGGTGTTGAGGTAGTACGGGAAGCGGGAGGAGCAGCCGATGCCGGAGACGAAGACGATGTTCTCCCGGGCGACGCCCAGTTCGGGCATGAACCCCTGCACGGCGGCGAGGATGGCGTAGTCGCCGCAGCCCGGGCACCAGCGCACTTCCTGGTCGGACTTGAAGTCCTTCATGGACTGCTTGGCTTCCGCCTTGGGCACCAGCTTCAGCGCCTCAGACATCGATGGCCTCCTTGAGCACGGTGGCGAGCTGCTCGGCCTTGAACGGCATGCCGCTGACCTGGGTGTGGGAGCGCACGTCCACCAGATACCTGGCGCGCAGCAACAGGGCGAGCTGGCCGAGGTTCATCTCCGGCACCACGACTCTCTCGTAGCGGCCGAGGACCTCGCCCAGGTTGCGCGGGAAGGGGTTGAGGTGACGCAGGTGCGCCTGGGCGACGTGGGCGCCGGCGGCGCGGACGCGGCGTACGGCCGCGGTGATCGGACCGTAGGTCGAACCCCAGCCCAGCACCAGGGTGCGGGCCTGGCCCGCGGGGTCGTCCACCTCGATGTCGGGGACCGCGATCCCGTCGATCTTCGCCTGGCGGGTGCGGACCATGAAGTCGTGGTTGGCCGGGTCGTAGGAGATGTTGCCCGTGCCGTCCTGCTTCTCGATCCCGCCGATGCGGTGCTCCAGCCCCGGCGTCCCCGGCACCGCCCAGGGGCGGGCCAGCGTGGCGGGGTCGCGCTTGTACGGCCAGAACACCTCGGTGCCGTCGGCCAGTTCGTGGTTGGGCGTGGTCGCGAACTGCACCCGCAGATCGGGCAGTTCGTCCGGCTCCGGGATCCGCCACGGCTCCGAGCCGTTGGCCAGGTAGCCGTCGGAGAGCAGGAAGACCGGCGTGCGGTAGGTCAGCGCGATCCGCGCCGCGTCCAGGGCGGCGTCGAAACAGTCGGCCGGCGTCTTCGGCGCCACCACCGGCACCGGCGCCTCACCATTGCGCCCGTACATCGCCTGCAACAAGTCCGCCTGCTCGGTCTTGGTCGGCAGACCGGTCGAGGGGCCACCACGCTGGATGTCCACGATCAGCAGCGGCAGTTCGAGGGAGACCGCGAGCCCGATCGTCTCCGACTTCAACGCCACCCCGGGACCGGACGTCGTCGTCACCGCCAGCGACCCGCCGAACGCCGCCCCCAGCGCCGCACCGATCCCCGCGATCTCGTCCTCCGCCTGGAAGGTGCGCACCCCGAAGTTCTTGTGCTTCGACAGCTCGTGCAGGATGTCGGAGGCCGGAGTGATCGGGTACGAGCCCAGGTACAGCGGCAGATCCGCCTGACGGGAAGCGGCGATCAGCCCGTACGACAGCGCCAGGTTCCCCGAGATGTTGCGGTAGGTACCGGCCGGGAACGCGGACGCCGCCGGGGCGACCTCGTAGGAGACCGCGAAATCCTCCGTCGTCTCACCGAAGTTCCACCCCGCTCGGAACGCGGCGACGTTCGCCTCGGCGATCTGCGGCTTCTTCGCGAACTTCTTCCGCAGGAACCGTTCGGTGTTCTCCGTCGGCCGGTGGTACATCCACGACAGCAGCCCCAGCGCGAACATGTTCTTGCTGCGCTCGGCCTCCTTGCGGGAGAGCCCGAACTCCTTGAGCGCCTCGATCGTCAGCGTCGTCAGGGGGACGGGGTGGACGTTGTAGGCGTCCAGCGAGCCGTCCTCCAGCGGGTTCGTGGCGTAGCCGACCTTGGCCATCGGGCGCTTGGTGAACTCGTCGGTGTTGACGATGATCTCCGCGCCGCGCGGGACGTCCGCGATGTTGGCCTTGAGCGCGGCCGGGTTCATCGCGACCAGGACGTTCGGGGCGTCGCCGGGGGTGAGAATGTCGTGGTCGGCGAAGTGCAGCTGGAACGAGGAGACGCCCGGCAGGGTTCCCGCGGGCGCCCGGATCTCGGCGGGGAAGTTCGGCAGGGTCGACAGGTCATTGCCGAACGAGGCCGTCTCGGACGTGAAACGGTCACCCGTGAGCTGCATACCGTCACCGGAGTCACCCGCGAAACGGATGATCACCCGGTCCAGGCGGCGGACCTCCTTGCCGCCCGAGCCCGCCTCGGGCGCGGAGGCGCGCTGCCCGGTGAGGCGCGACGACTCGTCCCCGGCCCCGGGCGGGGAGAAGCCTGGCTGCTGTTCGGCTGGTTCGGCCTGTTCGGCCGGGCTGCTGACCTGGCTGGTCACTGCTTCGGACCTCCCTCGTGACGGCGGTCCCGCACACGAGGTGCCGACCGGCGTTCCCATCGCCATCGTACGTGGGCGGGGCACGGCCATCCGGGACGGATCACGGGATGGGGAGGCCCCGCAGCACCCCCATCCTGGCATGCCCGCTTCCGGCCATCCTCGATCCCGTCGGTGCTCCGGCGTACGCCCTCCGCCCCGGGGACCAGGACCGGAGGAGGAGGCCGGGCGTCCGGCCCCGGCACCCGCCGGGCTGACGGGGTGTCAGGCGGGCGGAAGCGGAAGCGCCGGGAAGGTGTTCAAGCGCGTCCCGGCGCACGCTCCGGCCCGTCCGGCGCTTGGGGACGGCGCATGCCGAGGGGGTCCGGGGGGCGCGGCCCCCGGAACCGGCGGAGAACGGAAAGCCGGGGCGCCGCTCACGACCGCAGGTACGTGAGCACCGCGAGCACCCGCCGATGATCTCCGTCACTCGGCGACAACCCAAGTTTCATGAAGATGTTGCTGACGTGCTTCTCCACGGCCCCGTCGCTCACCACGAGCTGGCGGGCGATGGCACCGTTCGTCCTGCCCTCCGCCATCAGCCCCAGGACCTCCCGCTCACGCGGGGTGAGCCCGGCCAGGACGTCCTGCTTGCGGCTGCGGCCCAGCAGCTGGGCGACGACCTCGGGGTCCAGCGCGGTGCCGCCCCGGGCCACCCGGACCACGGCGTCCACGAACTCCCGCACCTCGGCCACCCGGTCCTTGAGCAGGTAGCCGACCCCGCGGCTGCTGCCGGCGAGCAGCTCGGTCGCGTACTGCTCCTCCACATACTGCGAAAGGACCAGGACACCCAGGTCCGGGTGGTCCTTACGGAGCCGGACGGAGGCGCGGACGCCCTCGTCCGTGTGGGTGGGGGGCATGCGGACGTCCGCGACCACCACGTCCGGCAGCGCCCCCTCGTCGGCCAGCACCCGCACCGCCTTCAGCAGCGCCTCGGCGTCCCCGACCCCGGCCACGACCTCGTGACCGCGGTCGGTGAGCAGCCGGGTCAGGCCCTCCCTGAGCAGCACCGAGTCCTCGGCGATGACCACCCGCACCCTGTCCGCGGCGTTCTCGACCACGCGTCCGGCCCCCTGGCTTTCCTGCGGACGCTCCGGCCCGCGCTACGACTGCGACGCCCCACAGCATCGCAGCAAAACGGCCCCGGGACGGACGGTCCGGGGCCGCGGTGTGATCGGTCGGCAGTCGGCAGTCGGCAGTCGGCAGTCGGCAGTCGGCGGTCTGCGGGCGGCAAGCGGCGGGCGGCGGGTCGTTTGGTGGGATGGCCGGCGCGTCGGCCCGGTGGTCGGCCGGCGGGTCGCCCGGGCGGACGGTCAGCGGTCGCGCCAGGGCAGCTCCGCGGTGACGGTGGTGGGGCCGCCGGCGGGGGAGTCGACCAGCAGCAGGCCGTCGACCGAGCGGAGGCGTTCGGCGAGCCCGGCCAGCCCGCTGCCGTCGGCGGTGGACGCGCCGCCCCGCCCGTCGTCCCACACCTGCAGCATCACGCGGTTGCCCGAGCGCCACACCTCCACCCGCGCGCCGCGGGCCCGGCTGTGCTTGCTGACGTTCTGGAGGAGTTCGGAGACGGTGAAGTACGCGATGCCCTCGATCGCGGGCGCCGGGCGGCGGTCGAGGTCCACGTGCACCTCGACGGGGACGGTGCAGCGGCCGGCGACGGAGGAGAGGGCGGCGTCCAGGCCGCGGTCGGTGAGGACGGCGGGGTGGATGCCGCGGGCGAGGTCCCGCAGCTCCTGGAGGGCGATCTTCACTTCCCCGTGCGCCTCGTCCACCATCTTCGCGGCGGCCTCCGGGTCCTCCAGCAGCTTCTCCTTCGCCAGGCCGAGGTCCATGGCGAGGGCGACGAGCCGGGCCTGCGCGCCGTCGTGCAGGTCGCGTTCGATGCGCCGGAGGTCGGCGGCGGCGGTGTCGACCACGACGCCCCGGTCCTGCTCCAGCCTGGCGACCCGGACGGCCAGCTTCGACGGGCCGAGCAGGGTCTTCACCAGCACCCGGTCCATGGTGGCCATGCCGTGGATCAGCCACGGGGTGGCCAGGACGATCACCAGGCCGACGGCGGACGTGGCGGCGACCTCGAAGGGGTTGTCGAGGTAGATCTCGTGGGTGCGGTCGCTGAAGACCTGCATGCCCGGCTGCCCCCACCACGCCGGGTACATCCACTGGTAGGCCGGGTAGAGGAACAGGCCCCAGCCCAGGATCTGGAGGATCAGCGACGCCGCGAACGTGCAGATGGCCCACGGCATCTGCACCACCGCGTAGACCATGTGCCGCCAGGACGCGCCGCTCTTCAGCAGCGCCCACACCCAGCCCATGAACCCGCCGTTCCGGTTCTCCGCCTGGACGGGCAGCGGCCCCTCGACGTCCGCGTCGAGCAGCAGCCGGGCCCGCGTCCGCTCCACCGTGCCCAGCACCCGCGCCCCGGCGAGGCCGAGGGCCAGCACGGGCAGGCCGATGAAGGTGACCAGGAGGCCGAGGCCCAGCGAGACCGTGGTGACGGCCCAGGTGAAGCCGGCGATCGAGATCGGCAGGCTCAGCTGGAGGTAGAGGAACGCGCGCCAGGTGCGTCCCGACAGGGGCGCCCGCAGCACGAGCGGCAGCCGGTGGTGCGGCTCCGCGGGGGCGGTCGGGTATCCGTGGTCTCCGTAGTCGATGGCCATCTCCAGGGTTCCTCTGTCCTCTGCGTCCGTCGCGTCCGCCGGAAGTGCGGGATGCCTTCAGGTTCTCCCGCGGGGGAGGGCCCGGCCATGCGGTGAGTGGGTGTCCTCGGGGTGGGGTTCTCCCTACCCCCGGTGCCCCTGGGGATGGTGAGGAGGAGTCGAGGCGGAAGCACAAGTGTCCTTCCGCCTCCACCTCCCTCGGCCGTCAGCTCCGTGACCGCCAGGGCAGTTCGGCCGTGATCATCGTCGGGCCGCCGGCGGGCGAGTCCACCTCGAACAGGCCGTCGACCGAGCCCAGCCGCTCCGCGAGCCCGGCCAGCCCGCTGCCGCCGGCGGTGGACGCGCCGCCCTGCCCGTCGTCCCGCACCTGGAGCAGCAGCCGGTCGCCCTTCCGCCACACCTCCACCTCGGCGGTCCGGGCCCGGCTGTGCTTGCTGACATTCTGGAGGAGTTCGGAGACGGTGAAGTACGCGATGCCCTCGATCGCGGGCGCCGGGCGGCTGTCGAGGTCCACATGGACGGCGACGGGGACGGTGCAGCGGCCGGCCAGCGACGACAGGGCGGCGTCCAGGCCGCGGTCCGTCAGCACCGCCGGATGGATGCCGCGGGCCAGGTCCCGCAGCTCCTGGAGGGCGAGCTTCACCTCGCCGTGCGCCTCGTCGACCATCCTCGCCGCGGCCTCCGGGTCCTCCAGGACCTTCTCCTTCGCCAGCCCCAGCCCCATGGCGAGGGCGACGAGCCGGGCCTGCGCGCCGTCGTGCAGGTCGCGTTCGATGCGCCGCAGGTCGGCGGCGGCCGTGTCGACCACGATCCCCCGGTCCTGCTCCAGCTCCGCCACGCGCCGCTCCAGCTCGTCGGAGGGGCTCAGCAGCCCGCGCGCCATCGCCCGGTCGACCGAGGCCATGGCCCGCGCGAGGTGCCCGAGCACCGGCCAGGCGACGAAGAGGGCGCAGATCGTCACGCCGAAGGTGAGCACGCCCCAGGGCAGCCGGATCAGCGTGTACAGCGTGGTCCGCCAGGCCACCGTGTCCTTGAGGGTCCTCCAGACCCAGCCGACGGCCCCGCCGCGGGATCCGCCGCGCGGCAGCGGGCTCGGTTCGTCGACCCGGACGCCCAGCAGCGCCCGCGCCCGGCCACGCTCCATCCGCCCCACGAACCGCACGCCCACCAGGCCCACCGCCAGCAGCGGCAGACCGATGACGGTGAACGACAGCAGCACGCCCGCGAACAGCCACAGCGCCACGTACACGAACCCGAGGAGCGACGTCAGCAGGTTGCTCAGCAGGTAGAGGACCTCTTTCCAGGTCCACGCGTCGAACGCGAACCGGGCGGGCGGCAGTCGCTCGTCCTCGGGCCCGCCCTCGTGGAGGCCGGGGACCCGGGGCCGGGGGCGGGTGAGTGTCGGGGAGGGGATACGGGCGGTCACGGTCCAAGCCTGCCCGGAGCCCCGGGGTCCCCGCCATGGGGGCCCCGGGAGCGTCCCGGTGGGGAGAACCCCACCCCCGGCCGGGCAGCGCTGCCCGGTCCCCGGCCCGTAGCGCCTAGACTCCTGTGCGTACAGATCGTCGAATGCGGACGAACAGCCGCACACAGGGAGTGAGGGGCCGGACGTGCCGGAGGCAACCGCGCGCATCGCGACGGCCGACATCCGGCTCGCGGCGGAGTCCACCGCCTACTTCCACGGCTACGGCCTGGTCGCCCTGCTCGGCGTCCTCGGCGCGCTCTTCGTCGCCGTGGCGTTCGGCGCTGGGCGGCTGCTGCGGCCCGTCGTGCCGACGCCGGAGAAGCTGCTGACGTACGAGTGCGGCGTCGACCCCGTCGGCGAGGGCTGGGCCCACACCCAGGTGCGCTACTACGTCTACGCCTTCCTGTACGTGATCTTCGCGGTGGACTCGGTCTTCCTGTTCCCCTGGGCCACGGTCTTCGCCGCGCCCGGCTACGGTGCCGCCACCCTGGTCGAGATGTTCGTCTTCCTCGGCTTCCTCGCCGTTGGCCTGTTGTACGCATGGAAGAAGGGCGTCCTGGAGTGGACGTGACACGCGCCGAGCCGGTCGGCCTGCCCGAGCCCCGCCGCCTGGGCGCGCTGGCCCGGCTGGCCCCCGAGCCCATGAAGGTGGTCCTCAACTGGGGCCGCCGCTACAGCCTCTGGGTGTTCAACTTCGGCCTCGCCTGCTGTGCGATCGAGTTCATCGCCGCGTCCATGGCCCGGCACGACTTCATCCGCCTCGGCGTCATCCCGTTCGCGCCCGGCCCCCGGCAGGCCGACCTCATGATCGTCTCCGGCACGGTGACGGACAAGATGGCGCCCGCCGTGAAGCGGCTCTACGAGCAGATGCCCGAGCCGAAGTACGTCATCTCGTTCGGCGCCTGCTCCAACTGCGGCGGCCCCTACTGGGACTCGTACTCCGTCACCAAGGGTGTCGACCAGATCATCCCGGTGGACGTCTACGTCCCCGGCTGCCCGCCCCGGCCGGAGGCGCTGCTCCAGGGCATCCTCAAGCTGCAGGAGAAGATCGCGGCGGAGTCGACGGCGGAGCGGTACGGCGCTGTGGCGCCGGGGGCGCCGGCGGGTACGACGCCCTCCGCCGCTGTACCGGCCGCGTCCGTCGCGGAGCTGCACAGCGCGCCGGTGACGGCGCCGGCGTCGCCGGCGGCGGGGGTGGCACCGACGGCCGGGGCGGCTGGGTCCGCGGGGAACTCGGGGAGCGCCCTTGGGGCCGACTCCGGGAACGGTGCGGAGGGCAACTCCGGGGGCCGTTCCGGGGGTGGCGCTGCGAGCGGCTTCGGGGATGGCCCGGCGAACAGCTCTGAGAGCGGCTCGGCGAACGGTTCCGAGGACCGTTCCGGGAACGGCCCGGCGAAGGGCCCTGCGAACGGCCCCGGGGAGGGCGGCCGATGACCGGCTGGCTGCCCGCACCCGTCACCGACCTCTTCGGCGCGGACGCCACGGCCGAGGAGGCGTACGGCCTGCTCACCGTCGACGTCCCCGCGGCGTCCTGGATCCCCGCCCTCACCGCCGCCCGCGACGTGCTCGGCTGCACCTTCTTCGACTGGCTGAGCGCCGTCGACGAGCCCGGCACGGGCTTCCTCGTCTGCGCCCACCTCGTCGCCCTGCCGACCGCCGCCGACGCGTCCGTCCGCCGCCTCGTCGTCCGCACCACCGTGCCGCACGACGCGCCCGCGCTCCCGACCGCGGTCGAGGTGTACGCCGGCGCGGGCTGGCACGAGCGCGAGACGCACGAGATGTTCGGCGTCGACTTCACCGGCCACCCGAACCTGACGCCGCTGCTGCTCCCGAGGGCTTCGAGGGCCACCCGCTGCGCAAGGACTTCGTCCTGGCGGCGCGGGTCGTCAAGGCGTGGCCGGGCGCGAAGGAGCCGGGGGAATCCGATCACGGCGGGCCCAAGCGGCGGCAGATGCTCCCGCCCGGCGTCCCCGACCCCAACGAGTGGGGCCCCTCAAGGGCCAGCTCCCGCCCGCCCCGGCCCGCCCGGCCCGCGCCGCCCGCGCGACGGGCCCGGCCGCGGCGGGCGACCGCCCGGTCCGCCGCACCCGCACCGCGGGCGACGGTTCGGCGAGCCAGGAAACGACGGCCCCGGCGCGCCGCGCGAGGAGCGCGTCGGAGGGTTCGGCGAGCCAGGGCGAGGCGGGTGCGGCCGTTCCGCGTCGTACGCGCAGCGCGTCGGAGGGCTCCGTCGGCCAGAGTGAGGCGGGCGCCGCCGCTCCCCGGCGTACGCGCGGTGTGTCGGACGGCTCGGCGAGCCAGTCGGTGCCGACGGCCCCGGAGGGCGCCGCTCCGGCGCCGCGCCGGACGCGCGGCGCGTCCGAGGACTCCGCCGGCCAGAGCGAGGCCGGCGCCGCCGCCCCCCGGCGGAACCGGAGTGCGTCGGACGGTTCGGCGAGCCAGGACCAGAGCCAAACCCGGCCCGGCGCCGCCGCTCCCCGCCCTACGGGCAGCGCCTCCGAGGGCTCGACGAGCCGGCAGGGGACCGCCGGCGCGACGCCCCGCCGTGCGCGCAGCGCGAGCGACGGCTCGGTGAGCCAGTCCGGTACGGACGCGGGTACGGGCCCGGCCCCCGCGACCACGCCGACGGGCGCCCCGAAAGCCACCCCGGCCACCCGCCACCCGGCCCCGCGCTCGTCCGACGCCCCGTGGCACCACGCCCGCCCCGCCTTCGACGAGCCGCAGGCCGAGAAGCCGACCGCGTCGGATCGCCCCGCCGACCCCTCGACCCCGCCCGCTGCGGAGCCCGCGGCGCCGGAGGCGGCTGAAGCGGCGGAGGCTGCGAAGCCGGGCGCGCGCGAAGCGGCGGAGCCCGGGACGGACGCTTCCGCCCCGCAGGGCGCGCCGGCCGCGAGGGCCGCCGCGTCCGGCGAGCAGCCCGCCGGGGAGCCCGGCGACAAGCCCGCCGCGCCCGGTGACAAGCCCGCCGCGCCCGGCGACAAGCCCGCCGCCTCCGGCGAGCAGCCCGCCGCCTCCGGCGAGCAGCCCGCCGGAGCGCCCGTCGAGGGACCCGGTGTTGCGCCCGTCGACAGGCCCGGTGTCGCGCCCGCCGACAGGTCCGGTGCCACGCCCGCCGCGTCCGACGACAAGCCCGCCGCCTACGGCGAGCAGCCCGCCGGAGCGCCCGTCGAGAAACCCGGCGCCGCGCCCGCCGCACGCGGCGATGAGCCCGCCGACCACCCCGGCGCCCCCGCCGGAACGCCCCCGCCCCCGGCGGGAAGCGACCCGCCGCCCGCGACGGCGGCGCCCCCGAGAACGACCCTGACCCCGCCGGAGGCGACCCCGCATGAGCAGCAGCGACGCCCTCGACGTGGTGCTGCGCCTCGTGGCCCTGTTCGGGGTCTTCCTGGTGTTCCCGCTGCTCGTGGGGCAGATGGAGCACAAGGTGATGGCCCATATGCAGGGCCGGCTCGGGCCGATGTACGCGGGCGGGTTCCACGGGTGGGCGCAGCTCGTCGCGGACGGCGTGAAGTTCGCGCAGAAGGAGGACATTGTCCCGGCCGACGCTGACCGCCGGGTCTTCCAGCTCGCGCCGGCCGTCGCGCTCCTGCCGTACCTCCTCGTCCTGGTGGCCCTCCCGATCGGCCCCGGCGCGGCGGTCGGCTGGTACATCGACGCGGGCGTGTTCTTCGTCCTCGCGGTGATGGGCGTGGGCGTGCTCGGTTCGCTCATGGCCGGCTGGGCGTCGGCGAACAAGTTCTCGCTGCTCGGCGGCCTGCGGACGGCCGCGCAGCTCATGGCGTACGAGCTGCCGATGCTGCTCGCCGCCGCCTCCGTGGCGATGGCGGCGGGCACGGTCTCGCTGCCCGGGATCCTGGACGCGTTCCACTGGTGGTGGGTGCCCTGGCAGATCGTCGGCGGGCTGGTGTTCTTCACCGCCGGCCTGGCCGAGCTGCAACGGCCGCCGTTCGACATGCCGGTGGCCGACTCCGAGATCATCTTCGGCGCGTACACCGAGTACACGGGTCTGCGGTTCGCGATGTTCCTGCTGTCCGAGTACGCGGGCATCGTCGTCCTCTGCGGGCTGACGACCGTGCTGTTCCTCGGCGGCTGGCACGGCCCGTTCGGGGCCGACGGGCTCGGCTGGGTGTGGACGCTGCTCAAGACGGCGGTGCTCGCGTTCGTCGTGATCTGGCTGCGGGTGAGCTACCCGCGGCTGCGCGAGGACCAGTTGCAGAAGCTCGCCTGGACCGTGCTCATCCCGCTCGCCCTCGCGCAGATCGCGCTGACCGGCGTCGTCAAGGTGGCGATCTCATGAACATCCCCGGCAGCGGCCTGGCCAAGGGCCTGGCCGTCACCCTGCGGACGCTCACCCGGCGCACGCAGACGGTCCAGTACCCCGACGCGCAGCCCGAACTCGCGCCCCGCACCCGTGGTGTGATCGGCCTGTTCGAGGAGAACTGCACGGTCTGCATGCTGTGCGCCCGCGAGTGCCCCGACTGGTGCATCTACATCGACTCCCACAAGGAGACCGTCCCCCGGCCGCGCCGGGCGGGCGCGAGCGCAGCCGCAACGTCCTCGACCGGTTCGCGATCGACTTCGCGCTGTGCATGTACTGCGGCATCTGTATCGAGGTGTGTCCGTTCGACGCCCTCTTCTGGTCGCCGGAGTTCGAGTACGCCGAGACGGACATCCTCGACCTCACCCACGAACGCGACCGGCTCCGCGAGTGGATGTGGACCGTGCCCGAGCCGCCCGCGCTCGACGCGGCGGCGGAGGAGCCGAAGGAGGTCGCGGCGGCCCGCAAGACGGCCGAGAAGATGGCGGCCGCGCAAGCAGCGCGGGAAGCCCAGGAGAAGGAAGCGAAGGAGGACGGAGCATGAGCACCCACGGCGTCGCACTCGCCTCGGGCGCGCACGGCTTCCTGTCGCCCACCGGCGTCGAGGTCGCCTTCCTCCTCGTCGGCCTCGTCACCCTCGGCGCCGCCGTGCTGACCGTCACCACCAGGCAGCTGGTGCACGCCGCCCTGTGGCTGGTCGTGGCGCTCGGCGGGCTGGCCGTCGAGTACCTGCTGCTGACGGCCGAGTTCGTGGCCTGGGTGCAGGTGCTGATCTACGTCGGCTCGGTGGTCGTCCTGCTGCTGTTCGGGCTGATGCTGACCAAGGCGCCCATCGGCCGCTCGCCGGACGCCGACTCCGGTAACCGGCCCGTGGCGATCGCGGTCGCCGGCGCCGCCGCCCTCGCGCTGGTCTGGGTCGTCGTGGACGCCTTCCGGAGGACGTGGATCGACCTCCGCGGACCGGTCCAGGGCTCGACCAAGGTGTCCGGCGAGATGCTCTTCCGGTACTGGGTGCTGCCCTTCGAGGCGCTGTCCGTCCTGCTGCTCGCCGCGCTCGTCGGCGCGATCGTGCTGTCCCGGCGGGGCAAGGAGAACGAGACCGGGGCCGAGGGGCCGCAGGGGAAGGAAGAGATCCGCTGATGCACCTGGTCTACCCCGCGGTCCTCGCCGCCCTCCTCTTCTGCACCGGCCTCTACGGCGTCCTCGCCCGGCGCAACGCCATCCTGGTGCTGATGTCCGTCGAGCTGATGCTCAACGCCGTCAACCTCAACCTCGTCGCCTTCGACGTCTGGCTGCGCGACGAGCTGCACGCCGGGCAGGCCCTCACCCTGTTCACCATCGCCATCGCCGCCGCCGAGATCGGCATCGGCCTGGCCATCGTCCTGCTCGTCCACCGCAACCGCGGCACCGCCGACCTCGACCGGCTCCGCGACCTCCGCGAGGACGACGCGGACGGAGCCACATCCGAAAACAGCGCCACCGACCGCGAGCAGAAGGCCGAGGCCGCCTCGTGACGACCACGACCACCGCCGCCCTCGTCCCGCTGCTGCCCTTCCTGGGTGCCGTCGGCGGCATCCTGGCGGGCCGCCGCGCGCCCGGACTCGTCCGGCCGTTCGCGCTCCTGCCGACCGCCGTCGCCGCCGTGCTCGCCGTCGTCGTCGCCTGGCAGCAGGGCGGCGGCCGGGCCCTCGACGCGGCGACGCGGCTCACCCCGACCGGCTCCGTCCCCATCGACCTCGCCCTGCACCTGGACGGCTTCGCCGTCCTCGTCGCCGTGCTCGTCGGCGTGGTCGCCACCTGCGTCCAGCTGTACTCGACGGCCTACCTGCGCGACGACCCGCGCTACCCGTCCTACGCCGCGCTCGTCTCCCTCTTCACCTCCGCGATGCTCCTCGTCGTCTACTCCGGCGACCTGATGGTGCTGCTGGTCGGCTGGGAGGTCATGGGCATCTGCTCGTACTTCCTCGTCGGCCACTACTGGGAGACGGAGGCCGCCCGCGCCGCCTCCCTCAAGGCGTTCCTGGTCACCAAGCTCGGCGACGTCCCCTTCCTGATCGGCGTGTTCGCGCTCGCCGACGACGCCGGGACGTTCCGGATCGACGGCATCGTGCGCACCGCCGCCTCCGGCGACCTCTCCCACCCCACCCTCACGGCGCTGCTGCTGCTCGCCGGAGTGGCGGGCAAGTCGGCCCAGTTCCCGCTGCACACATGGCTGCCCGACGCGATGGCCGGCCCCACGCCGGTGTCCGCGCTGATCCACGCCGCGACGATGGTCGCGGCCGGTGTCTACCTCGTCGCCCGGCTCCTCCCCGTCTTCGCCGCCTCCACCGCGGCCCTGGCGGTGCTCGCCGTGCTGGCGGCGGTCACCATGGTCGGCTCGGCCGTCGCCGCGCTCGCGCAGGACGACATCAAGCGCGTCCTCGCCTACTCGACCGTCGGCCAGCTCGGCTACATGACCGGCGCCCTGGCCGTCGGCGACCGCGGCGCCGCCGTCTTCCACCTCGTCTCGCACGGCGCGTTCAAGGCCCTCCTCTTCCTCGGGGCGGGCGTGGTCATCCACGCCGCCGGCACCAACTCGCTGGCCGCCACGGCCCGCATGGGCGGCCTCGCCAAGCGCGTCCCCGACGCGTTCTGGACGATGACCGTCGCCCTCCTCGCGCTCGCCGCGATCCCGCCCTTCAGCGGCTTTTTCTCCAAGGAGGCCGTGCTGGGCGCCGCCGAGCACGCCGCCCGCGGCGAGGCGGACGGCATCCCGGGCGCGGTCGGCTGGACGGTGCTGGTCGCCGGCCTGCTGACCGCCGTCCTCACCGCCGCCTACGCCACCCGCCTGTGGCTGCTCGCCTTCCGCGGCAGCGGCCCCGAGGCCGCCGACCACGGCCGGCAGCCCGCCGCCATGACGGCCGTCCTGTGGGTGCTGTTCGTCCCCACGGTCGCCCTCGGCCTGGCCGCCTGGAAGCTCCCCGACTGGTTCGACGGCGGCTCCCTGACGCCCACGCTCACCACCTCCCTCCTGTCCACCGGCTGCGCGCTCGCCGGCGTGCTCGTCGTCACCGCGGCCTGGCGCCGCACCGCCGCCCTCGCCGCCCGTACCCCCCTCGGCGCGGTGGCCGCGGACCCGGAGCAGGCCCCGGCCGTCTCCGAGGAGGAGGCCATCGCCACCCACGAGGCCGCGTACGGCAGCGTCGCCGGCGCCCAGGACCCCGCCGACCCCGGCCGGCTCCTCCTCGGCCCGCTGCACCGGCACGCCGCCGTCGGCTTCCACCTGGACGCCGTCGTGCACGCGGTGGCCGTCCGTCCGGCGCGCGGTGCCGCCCGCCTCGCCCGCTTCCTCGACCGCGAGGTCGTCGAGACCTACGTGCGCGGCGCGGCGTCCGCCCCCGGCCTGCTGGGCGCGGCCGTCCGCCGGGCCCAGACCGGCAACACCCAGACCTACCTGAGCGTCCTGTTCGCGGGCTCCGTCGTCCTGGCCGTCGCCGCCGTCCTCGTCGCCTCCGGAGCCTGACCGTGAGCCATACCGTTCTCCAGATCCTCCTCCTCGCGATCGTCGGCGTGCCCCTCGCCGGAGCCGTCGCCGCCCTCCTCCCGGCACCGCCCGGGCTCAAGGGCCGGAGCCCCGAACAGGCCGTCCTGCGGCACGGCGTCACCGTCACAGGCGCCGTGCTCGCGCTGACCGTCGCCCTGGCCGCCGGCTTCGACCACGACCGGCCGGCCCGGATGCAGGCCACCACCGACGTGAGCTGGATCCCGGCCCTCGGCATCCGGTTCCACCTCGGCGTGGACGGCGTTTCGCTCCCCCTCCTCGTCCTGACCTCGCTCCTCACCTTCCTCTGCGCGCTGTACAGCTACCACCGCGTGCCCGACGGCCCGTCACCGAAGGCTTTCGTGGCGCTGCTGCTGCTCCTGGAGGCCGGCACCCTCGCCTCGTTCGCCGTCCTCGACCTCGTGCTGTTCTTCCTCGCGTTCGAGACGGTGCTCGTCCCGATGTACTTCCTCATCGCCCGCTGGGGCGGCGAGGGACGTGAGCGCGGCGCCTGGCGCTTCGTCCTCTACACCCTGCTCGGGTCCGTGGTCATGCTGCTCGGCCTCCTCCTCGTCGGCATCAAGGGCGGCACCTTCGACATGGTGGCACTCGCCACTGACAACGGGTCGGGGCTGAGCCATTCGACGCAGGTCATCGCGGTGTTGGCGATCGGCGCGGGGCTCGCGGTGAAGGCGCCGATGTTCCCGTTGCACAGCTGGCTGCCCGACGCGCACACCGCCGCGCCGACCGTCGGCTCGGTGCTCCTCGCGGGCGTGCTGCTGAAGATGGGCACCTACGGCATCGTCCGCATCGTCCTTCCCATGGCCCCGGACGGCGCCCACACCTTCGCGCCGTACCTCGCCGCGTTCGCCGCCGTCGGCATCGTCTACGGCTCGCTGGTCTGCCTCGCGCTGGCCCGCCGGGGCTCCGGCGGCGACCTCAAGCGGCTCATCGCCTACAGCTCCGTCGGCCACATGGGCTTCGTCCTCCTGGGCATCTCCACCCTCACGCCCACCGGCGTCAACGCGGCCCTCTTCGCCAACATCGCCCACGGCCTCATCACCGGCCTCCTCTTCTTCCTGGTCGGCGGCATCAAGGACCGCTACGGCACCACCGACCTCGACCGGCTCTCCGGCCCCACCGGCGCCGCGCTCTACGGCCGGGCGCCACGCCTCGGCGGCCTCCTCGCCTTCGGCGCCGTCGCCTCCCTCGGACTGCCCGGACTGGCCGGGTTCTGGGGCGAGATGCTCGCGATGTTCGCCTCCTTCCGGCCCGCCGACGGCCTCAGCCGCCCCGCCTACCTCACCTTCATGGCGCTGGCCGGCCTCGGCACCCTGCTGACCGCCGCCTACCTGCTGGTCGTCGTCCGCCGCGTCTGCATGGGCGGCGACGGCGAACGGCACCCGGCGGCGGAGGCCGGTCCGGTGCTCGCGGACGTCCGCCCGTACGAGCTCGCCGCCTGGACGCCGCTCGTCGTCCTCACCGTCCTCGCCGGCCTCTGGCCCGCGGCCCTCCTGGGCCTCACCGACCCGGCCGTCCAGCAGCTCCTCGGAGGAGGCAACTGATGGTTCTCCTCGCCGACTCCGCGGCCGTCTCCCTGGTCCAGTCCGTCGACTGGCTCGCCGTCGCACCGCCCCTGATCGCCGCCGTCGCCGCGCTCGCCGTCCTCGTCGCCGACCTCTTCCTGCCCGCCGAGCGGAAGAACGTCCTCGGCGGCATCACCGTCGGCGGCCTGCTGCTGGCCGGACTGGCTCTGCTCCCGCTGCACTCCGGCACTCGCAGCACCTTCTGCCTCACCGGCGGCAGCCACACCTGCAGTTACGAAGCCGACCACTTCACGCTGATCCTCCAGTTCCTGGTCCTCGGCGGCGCCCTGCTGACCGCGCTGCTGTCCGCCACCACCGTGCGGGAACAGCGACTCCCCGCCGGCGAGTACTGGTTCCTGCTGCTCTCCTCCGCCGCCGGCGCCGCCCTGCTGCCCGCCTCCCGCGACCTCGCCACCCTCGTCGTCGCCCTGGAGGTCGCCTCGCTTCCCGCGTTCGCCCTCGTCGGCCTGCGCCGCGGCGACCGGCGCTCCTCCGAGGCGGCGCTGAAGTTCTTCCTCTCCTCGGTCACCGCCACCGCCGTCACCCTCCTCGGCGTCAGCTTCGTCTACGCGGCCACCGGCACCCTGCACCTCACCGACGTCGCCCACAGCCTCGCCGCCGTCGACCCGCGGCTCGCCGTCCTCGCCCGCACCGGCGTCGTCCTGACCCTCGTCGGCTTCGCCTTCAAGACGGCCGCCGTCCCCTTCCACTTCTGGGTGCCGGACGCGTACGCCGGCGCGCCGCTGCCCGTCGCCGGCTACCTCTCCGTCGTCGGCAAGGCCGTCGGCTTCACGGGCATCGCCCTCGTGACGGTCGTCGCGTTCCCGTCGTACTCCGACGTCTGGGGGCCGGCCCTGGCCGTCCTCGCCGCCCTCACCATGACCGTCGGCAACGTCGCCGCGCTGCGCCAGCGCCCGGACCGGCGGCTCAGCGCCGTCCGGCTGCTCGCCTGGTCCTCGGTCGGCCAGGCGGGCTACCTGCTGGTGCCGCTGGCCGCCGCCGGGTACGGGAACGACCCCGGGCACGCCGTCGGCTCCACCGTCGCGTACGCGCTGATGTACGCGGCGGTGAACCTCGGCGCGTTCGCGGTCGCCGTCCTCGTCGGCCGCACCGCGGCCCACCACCGGGTCGACGACTACCGCGGGCTGTACGCGCGGAACCCCCTCGCGGCGCTCGCCCTCGCCTTCTTCCTGCTCTGCCTGGCCGGCCTGCCGCCGGGCGTCATCGGGCTGTTCGCCAAGGTCACCGTCTTCTCGGTGGCGGTCGACGCGGGGCTGGGCTGGCTGGCCGCCGTCATGGCCGTCAACGTCGTCATCGCGCTGTACTACTACCTCCAGTGGACGGCGTTCCTCTTCCGGCCGGCGGGGGAGACGGGCGCGGGCGCAACCGTGGATGCCGACGCGGCGAAGGCACCCGTGCCCCGCTCCCTCGCGGCGGCGATCGGCCTGGCCGCGGCGGCCGGCATCGCGCTGTCGGGCGCGCCGCAGTTGGTGCTGCGGTACGCGTCGGGGGCGCTGCTGTAGAGGGACGCCTCGGCGCGCGCCTCACCCGGTCGGCGTACCCCCCACCCCGTGCACAAGGGAACTAGCGGCTTCCGCCTCGCGTTGACCAGTACGAAAGGTTCCACTGGTTCAAGGGTTCCCCTGCCGCACCACCTGGAGGGCGTACCGTGCACCGCCGGCACAACGGGCTCAGGACCGCCGTACTCCTAGGCGGGCTGTCCGCGCTCATCATCGTCATCGGCAGCGTCTTCGGCAGGACGGGTCTGATCGTCGCCGTCCTGGTGGCGCTGGGCACCAACGCCTACGCGTACTGGAACAGCGACAAGCTCGCCCTGCGGGCGATGCGGGCCCGCCCGGTCAGCGAGTTCGAGGCGCCGGACCTCTACCGCATGGTGCGCGAGCTCTCGACCGCCGCCCGCCGGCCCATGCCCCGGCTGTACATCTCGCCCACCGAGGCCCCCAACGCCTTCGCCACCGGCCGCAACCCCCGCAACGCCGCCGTCTGCTGCACCGACGGCATCCTGCGCCTCCTCGACGAGCGCGAGCTGCGCGGCGTGATCGGCCACGAGCTCAGCCACGTCTACAACCGCGACATCCTCATCTCGTCGGTCGCGGGGGCGCTCGCCTCGGTGGTGATGTTCCTGGTGAACTTCGCCTGGCTGATCCCCGTCGGCCGGTCCGACGACGACGAGGAGGGCCCCGGAATCGTCGGCATGATCATGATCATGCTGCTCGGGCCCATCGCGGCGTCCCTCATCCAGCTCGCCGTCAGCCGTTCCCGGGAGTACGAGGCCGACGCGTCCGGCGCCCGCCTCACCGGCGACCCGCTGGCCCTGGCCTCGGCCCTCCGCAAACTGGAGACGGGCACCCGGCAGCTCCCGCTCCCGCCGGAGCCGCGCCTGGAGACGGCGAGCCACATGATGATCGCCAACCCGTTCCGGCCGGGCGAGGGCCTGTCCAAGCTCTTCTCCACCCACCCCCCGATGACCGAACGGATCAGCCGCCTGGAGCGGATGGCGGGCGGCGGGTGAGACGCCTCGTCAGGACACCGTCTCGCCGTTGTGCGTACCACCCTTGCAGATGGCCTTGATGTCGACCGTCAGCACGCCCGGGTCGGCGTCGCCGTAGTCCGGGACGCCACCCCCGTCCAGACAGGTGAAGACGTCGATGTCGGCCGGGGCCACGGGGTCGGCCTGGGCGCTGGTGACGCCGATGACGCTCACGGCGGCCAGGGCCGCCGCCAGGATCGCTCTGCGCATGGTTCCTCCCGGACGGTTCGTCCGCCGGATGGCGGCACGCCCACCATGGCCACGGGGCATGTCCGGCGGCGCGCTGCGTTGGGCCGTTGGAGGGACATCCGGGCGCGCCGAGCGCGGTTTCGGGGGTGTGGGGGCTTGCCCCCACAAGAAACGGTGAAGGGGCGGGACCGGGGCACCCTGCCCTGCCCTGCCCTGCCCTGTCCGCACCCGCGGAGCGCCGCTCACGCCACGGCCCGCTCCACCCTCGCCGCCCGCCGGTACCCCCGGGCGCCTGCCCGAACTCCCGCTTGAACGCCTTCGCGAACGCGAACTCCGACCCGTACCCGGCCCGCGCCGCGACGGCCGCCAGGGGAACGTCCGACTCCCGCAGCAGCCGCGCCGCCGTCGTCATCCGCCAGCGGGTCAGGTACGCGACGGGCGGCTCCCCGACGAGCGCCGTGAAGCGACGGGCGAACGCCGCCCGGGACAGCCCGGAGCGCCCGGCCAGCGCCTCGACCGTCCACTGCGCCGAAGGCTCCTCGTGGATTGCCGCCAGCGCCGGGGCCACCACGGGATCGGCCAGCGCGGCGGCCCACCCCGCACCGTCGCTGTCCCCGGCCGGACACTCCGCCAGCCAGGCCCGCAGGATGTACAGGAGCAAAGAGTCGATCAGCGACGGCACGATGCCTGCCGAGCCGGGCCGCGGGTTCTCCACCTCGGCGCCCAGCAGCCGCACGGCGGCGCTCAGTTCGGGGTGACGGCCGTCCCGCGCCGGCAGGTGGATCACTGCGGGCAGCCGGCCGACGAGCGGGTGGGGCCGGCCCTGGTCCAGGTGGTAGTTGCCGCACAGCAGACTGGTACGGGCGCCGTCGCCGCCCACCGAGACCGTCCCGATCGGGGTGCCGGCACAGAAATCCGCCGTGTCCTCGGACTGGGCCGGGGTGTCCGGATGGTCGGCGAGGATGTGCCCGCGCCCGTCCCGCAGGAAGATCACGTCACCTTCCTCCAGTCGGATCGGCTCCTGGTACGTGTCCACGGACCCGTCCTCCAGCGGCAGGATCCAGCACGCGCCGTGCAGCACCACATGGAACCCGGCCCCGGCGACGGACGGCAGCCGCAGCCCCCAGGGCGCCCGCCCGTCGGTCCGCACGGAGGCCGGACTCCCGGTCCGCATGGAGGCCAGGGCCTCGGTCAGGATGTCCACGTTGATCTCCTCCAGCCGGCGTATCCGGCGTACCCGGCGTATCCGGTGTACGCGGCGCACTCGACGTGCCCGGCGTGCCCGACGCACTCGTCGTGCCCGGCGCACTCGTCGTGCCCGGCGTGCCCGATGCACCTGTCGTGCCTGACGGAACCGTCGTGCCCGATGCACCCGTCGTGCCCGACGCATCCGGCGTACGCGACTCGTCCGTCGCACCCGACTTGCCCGGCGCGCCCAACTCATCCGGCGCACCCGACTCATCCGCCGTACCCGACCCCCCGTTGGGCCGGCCCGCTCGATCCCCCCAGTCTCACCGACTCACCGCCCTCACCCGAACCAGCGGCTCCAGCCGGCCCGACGCCCGGCCTGATGCCCCGCCCGACGCCCTCCGGCCGCCCCACCCCTCAGTCCACCGTCAGCACAACCTTCCCCAGCGCCCGCCCCGCCCCCACCAACTCGTGTGCCTTGCCCGCCTCGGCGAGCGGGAAGGTCGCACCGACGTGCGGCCGGATCCGCCCGGCGTCCACCAGGCCGGCGATCGTCTCCAGAGCCGCGTAGTCCGGCTCTACCATGACCCCGGCGAAGCGGAAGCCGTCGGCCTCCACCGCCGCCGCGAGCTCCCGGTCGCCGTGCTCCAGGATGCTGACGAGGGTGCCGCCGGGCCGGAGGACCTTCGTCGAACGGGCGCCCTGCGCCGTGGAGTCGAAGACGACGTCGACGTCCTTCACCGCCTCCGTGAAGTCGACCGCCCGGTAGTCGATCACCTCGTCGGCGCCCAGTCCGCGGACGAACTCGTGCTTGCCCGCGCTCGCCAGCGCGATCACCTCGGCGCCCCGGACCTTGGCGATCTGCACGGCGAGGTGCCCGACCCCGCCGGCCGCCCGGTGGACCAGCACCCGGTCACCCTCCGCCACGCCGGCCGCGTCCACCAGCCCCTGCCAGGCGGTGAGCGCCGCGAGCGGCAGCGCGGCGGCGTGCACATGGTCGAGCGAGGCGGGCTTCCTGGCGACCTGGCGCGAGGGCACGGCCACGTACTCGGCGTACGCGTTGGCGGCGCGCGGGAAGAACGGCATCCCGTACACCTCGTCCCCGACCTTGAACCGGGAGCCGGCGCCGACCTCCTCGACGACCCCGGAGACGTCCCAGCCGACCCCGAACGGCGGCTCGCCCAGCAGCGGGAACGCCCCCGACCGGACGGCGACGTCCACCGGGTTCACCGCGCTCGCCCGCACCCGTATCAGCACCTCGGCCCCGAGCGGCACCGGCCGTTCGGCCTCCACCAGCTCCAGCACCTCGGGACCGCCGAAGGTCTTCTGCACCACAGCACGCATGGGGACACTCCCTGCTCGTTCGTCCGTTTCGACTCCTTCACCGTACGAACCCGGAACGAGCGTCTGAATGGCCTTCCGTCTCCGAAAAATGTCCCACCGTCTCGCATGCCGCCCCGAGGAGGAGCTCAACGGCCGGAGACCCCGGCCGCGATCCGCACGAACGTCCCGACCAGCGGGTTCGCCTCACCCGCCCGCCACGCCACCACCACCGGGCTCGGCGCCACACCGTCCAGCGGCACCGCGGCGAGCCCCTCACTCGGCTCGTGCCCCAGGACCGTCACGCCGACCGTGCCGTTCCAGAGCACGGCCTGCCGGCACTCCCGGACCGCGCGGACCACCGGGCCCTCGCGGGGCCGGCCGGCGTGCCAGTACGCCTGCCAGAGCGGGTCGGTGCCCGCCGGGAAGCGGAACCAGCGGCGGTGCGCCAGATCGGCCGGCCGCAGCCGGTCACGGCGGGCCAGCGGATCGTCGGCGCGCAGCAGGGCGCCCACCGGGTCGGCCCGCAGCTCGCGCACGGTCAGCCCCGTGTCGTCGAACGGCCCGCGGGTCAGGGCGACGTCGACCGTTCCGGCGTGCAGCCCGCAGGTCGGGTCGGTCAGGTCCGTGTCGCGGACGCGGACCTCGGCGTGCGGGTGCCGCCGGCGGAAGGCGCGGGCCAGCCGCGCCGCGTCGGGACCGCCGCCGTCCCCCAGGATGCCGACGGTGAGGGTGGCGCCCCCGGCCGCTCCGGCCGCCGCGGCGACGCGGTCGCGGGCCCGGTCGGCCCGGTCGAGCAGGGCGCGCGCCTCATCGAGCAGGACGGCTCCCGCCGGGGTGAGCGCGACACCGGCGGGCGACCGGTCGAACAGCGCCGCGCCGACGTCGGCCTCCAGTCGCCTGATCGCCCGGCTCAGCGGCGGCTGGCTCATGTGCAGCCGGGCGGCGGCCCGGCCGAAGTGGAGTTCCTCGGCGACCGCCACGAAATACCGCAGAGTGCGCAGCTCCATGCGGGGACGATACCCGTGCGGTATCGGCCGCCCCGGACAGGTCTTGGACAACTGCCTTGCCCCGGCCGTCAGATGAGGACATGACCGACGAACCGCAGACCGACACCGGCCGACCGTCCACCACCCCCACCGCCTCGGTGGTCGCCCCGGGCGAGGGGGAAACGATCCTCCTGGGCCCCACGCGCATGCGCGTCCTCGAAGACGGAGCCCACACCGGCCACCGCCTCGGGGTCACCGAGTCCGTCCTCGCGCCGCACACCCCCGGCCCGCCGCAGCACCGCCACGCCCGGCACGACGAGGGCTTCTACGTCCTCTCCGGCACCGTGCGGTTCACGGTCGGGGACCGGGAACACGACGCGACCGAGGGCACCTTCGTGCTCGTCCCGCCCGGAACCCCGCACACCTTCGCCAACGCGACCGGACAACCGGCCGTCCTGCTCAGCATGTTCACGCCGGACCTGTACGTGCAGTACTTCCGCGACCTGCGGGACATGGCGGCCGACGGCCGCCCCCCGAGCCCCCGGGCGCACCGCGAGACGATGAGCCGCTACGCGACGGAAACCGTCACCGACCTCCCCTGACGGCCGGCCGCGGCGCTCTCCGCCCGCACGGAGGGCAACCGCGCCACCCGGTCCCGGCGTCACAGTGAGTGGTCAGGGAACCGGTCGCGTGAAAGGCTGTCTACATGAGGTTCATCCTGAATATCGTCTGGCTGGTCCTCTGCGGGCTCTGGATGGCGCTCGGCTATGTGGTCGCGGGCATCATCTGCTGCGTGCTCATCGTGACGATTCCATTCGGCATCGCCTCTTTCCGCATCGCCTCCTACGCCCTCTGGCCCTTCGGCCGGACGACCGTGGAGCGCCGGGACGCGGGTGCGGGCTCGCTGCTCGGGAACGTGATCTGGATCGTCTTCGCCGGATGGTGGCTCGCGCTGGGGCACATCTTCACCGGCATCGCGCTGTGCTGCACGATCATCGGCATCCCGCTGGGCATCGCGAACTTCAAGCTGATCCCGGTCTCCCTGATGCCGCTCGGCCGCGAGATCGTGCCGACGGACCGCCCGTTCGCCACCCGCTAGGCACGCAGGACACCCGCGCGCGAGGAGAGGGCCGTACCGGTCCGCGTGCGAACCGCGCGCGGACGGCCCCGACGAACCGACGCCCGCCCGGGCGAGGCCGTCCCGCGCACCGCAACCTCGGGGCCGTCCAGGCCGTTTGCCGCGCATGAACGCAGCGCTGCAATCAGGAACCAGCACGGCGGCGGCCGGGGCCGGTGCGCGGTGAGGGCGCCCTCGGCCGGCGACGGCGTCCCCGCGGACCGGCCCGCCGCGCCGGTCAACTCGCACAACGAATGGGACCCGTTGGAGGAGGTCGTCGTCGGACGCCTCGACGGCGCCGTCGTCCCTTCCCGCCACCCGGTCGTGGCGTGCAACCTCCCGCCGTGGGCGGCCCGGCTGCAGGGGCTCACCGCCGGCCGCCGGTACCCGAAGATCCTGGTGGAGCGGGCGCAGCGCGAACTCGACGGATTCGTCGGGCTTCTGCGTTCCCTCGGCGTCACGGTCACCCGTCCCGACCCGGTGGACCACGGACGGCGCTTCCGCACCCCGCACTGGTCGTCGCGCGGCTTCTGCAACGCCTGCCCGCGGGACTGCCTGCTGGTGGTCGGCGACGAGATCATCGAGACGCCGATGGCGTGGCCGTGCCGGTACTTCGAGACGCACTCCTACCGCACGCTCCTCAAGGACTACTTCCGGCGCGGCGCCCGCTGGACGGCCGCGCCGCGGCCGCAGCTCACCGACGAGCTGTTCGTGCCGGGCCACCGGAGGCCCAGGGCCGGCGAGCCGGTGCGCCACATCGTCACCGAGTTCGAGCCGGTCTTCGACGCGGCGGACTTCGTCCGCGTGGGCCGGGACCTCTTCGTCACGCGCGGCAACGTCACCAACCGCATGGGCGTCGACTGGCTCCGCCGCCACCTCGGCCCCGGCTACCGGATCCACGAGATCGCGAGCCGCTGCCGGACGCCCATGCACATCGACACGACGTTCATGCCGCTCGCCCCCGGCAAGGTGATGATCAACCCGGAGTACGTCGACGTCGACGGCCTGCCCGACATCCTGCGGTCGTGGGACATCCTCGTCGCCCCCGAGCCCGACCCGATGGACGACCGCCTGCTCAGGCTCACCTCGCTGTGCGGCAAGTGGCTCAGCATGAACGTGCTCATGATCGACGAGAAGCGGGTGATCGTGGAGCGGCACCACACCGGGATGGTGAACGCGCTCAAGAAGTGGGGGTTCGAGCCGATCCCCTGCGACTTCCTGCACTACGCGCCGTTCGGCGGCTCGTTCCACTGCGCCACGCTCGACGTCCGGCGCCGCGGCACGCTGGAGTCGTACTTCCACTGACACCCGTGCGACACAGGTGAACGCATCCCGTCCCCTGGCGTCACTTTCCGATCGGGACGCGTCTATCGGCCGCGCGCCCCCGGCGCGGCCGGAAGAGTGGTCGCGCGCCTCGACGCGCGGCAGCGCGCCGGGCGCAGCAGCGTGCCGGCCCGCCCGCCGGACCGGCCCCGGCCGAAAGGACACCGCCCGTGCCCCAGCGCACCTCCCGTCTGCGCACCGCCGCCCTGGCCGCCGCGACCGTGCTGGCCGTGGGAGCCCCCACGGCGTACGCCGCTCTGGACGCCGGAAGCGAACCGGCGCCCGCCGACCGTTCGACGGCCGTTCGCGGCGCCCCGTACGTCGGCACGCACCTCTATTTCGGCACCGCCCGCTCCGCTGGGCAACCGGATGTGACGGATCGCCAGTTCCGCGACTTCGTGACCCGGAGCGTCACCCCGAAGTTCCCCGCCGGCCTGACCATCGAGGACGCGCGCGGGCAGTGGCGCGACGCCAAGGGCGCCGTCATCCGCGAGCGCTCCTACGAACTGACCCTCTACTACCCGAAGTCCGAGGCGCGCGCGAAGGACGCGGGCATCCAGGAGATCCGCGCCGCCTACAAGAAGCGGTTCCACCAGGAGGCGGTGATGCGGGCGGACGAGGCCGCGAACGTGGACTTCTGACCGTCCGCGGGGCGAGACGAGGGCGCGGACGTGGACCTCCGACCGCCCGTTGGGCGGGACGAGGGCGAACGTGGACTGCCGACCGCCGCGGAACGGGACGATGCCGCGAACGCGGCTCCCTGGCCGCCGTGGAACGGGACGAGGGCGCGCCGCGGAAGATCGTGGACCTTCCCCGGCGCGCCCTCGTCCGGACGCCGGTCGCCTACGGGTATTCCCCGCCGGTTTACCGGTAGTTGACGAACTGGAGGGCGAAGTCCAGCTCCTTGCCCTTCAGCAGGGTGATCACGGCCTGGAGGTCGTCGCGGCTCTTGGAGGAGACGCGCAGCTCGTCGCCCTGGACCTGGGCCTTGACGCCCTTGGGGCCCTCATCGCGGATGATCTTGGCGACCTTCTTCGCGTTCTCCTGGGAGATGCCCTCTTCGAGCGACGCGGAGATCCGGTACTCCTTGCCCGAGAGCTGCGGCTCGCCCGCGTCCAGAGCCTTCAGGGAGATGCCGCGCTTGATGAGCTTCGACTGGAAGACGTCGAGAATCGCCTTCACCCGCTCCTCGGAGTTGGCCCGCATCTCGATCTTCTCGCCGGACCAGGCGATCGAGGCGCCGACGTTCTTGAAGTCGTAGCGCTGCGAGATCTCCTTGGCAGTCTGGTTGAGGGCGTTGTCGACCTCCTGCCGCTCGACCTTCGAGACGATGTCGAAACTGGAGTCGGCCATATTGAGTTGGCTCCTCGTGCGTAGATTCCGTCAGGGGCGCGGCGTGGGGGCGTCCTCGGTGGCGGGCTCCCGGCGGGGGCCGGACGGGCCCGGAGGACGGCCGCCCCGCAAGCCTAGTCATCCGGGCGGCGTTCGGCTGGCTCCGAATCGAGTGGCGGAGCACCCCTGGTCATCGGGTATGGTTTACGTCGTTGCCAAGGAGATCTCGAAAGGGAGTCCGAGGCGGCACCCATGGCGGTGTGCCCGAGTGGCCAATGGGAGCGGACTGTAAATCCGTCGGCTTAGCCTACCCAGGTTCGAATCCTGGCGCCGCCACCGAGTGAGGCCCCTGCTCTTCCGAGAGCAGGGGCCTCTTTGGTGTGCTCGGTGCGTGCGCGGGAGGGGCTCCGGTCCGCTCGCCGTCGGCCCGGTGCGCTCACCCGCGTTCAGGTGGGGCCGGGCGCGTTCAACTGCGTTCACGAGTTTTTCAGGGCGCCCCGGGGCGCCCCGGACCGACCGACGGCCGGGGGAGGCGGGGGAAGCGGGGGCACCGGCCCCTCGGACCGGATCACCCCCTCCGCCCGTCCCGCTTACCCCGCCCCGCTCACCCCGCCACGGCCCGTACCGCCTCCTCCACCGGCGTCCGCCCGCCGATCAGCTCCAGCGTGCGGCCCGCCGTCCCCGGAGTGTCCAGCAGCCCCAGCAGGACGGCGGCCACGTCGTCCCGGGTGACCTCGCCGCGGCCCGTCGAGTCGTCCAGCGTGACCAGGCCGGTGCCCGGGTCGTCCGTGAGCCGGCCGGGGCGCAGGATCGTCCAGTCCAGGCCCGCGCGGGAGCGGACGTCCGCGTCCGCGGCGCCCTTGGCGCGCAGGTAGGCCGCGAAGACCGGGTCGGTGCCCTCGGGGGGCTGCCCGTCGGCGCCCATGCTGGAGACGACGACGAAGCGCCGTACCCCGGCCGCCTCCGCCGCGTCGGCGAAGAGGGTGGCCGCGCCGCGGTCCACGGTGTCCTTGCGCTCGATGCCGCTGCCGGGGCCCGCGCCGGCCGCGAAGACGGCGGCGTCGGCGCCCTCCAGGTGCCGGGCGATGTCCGCGACGGACGCCGACTCCAGGTCGCAGACGACCGGTTCGGCTCCGGCGGCGAGCAGGTCGCCCGCCTGTTCCGGCCGGCGGATCACGCCGGCCACCTCGTCTCCGCGCCGGGCGAGCAGCCGCTCCAGCCGCAGCGCGATCTGTCCATGTCCACCAGCGATGACAATGCGCATGATCCGACCGTACGCCCCGGTGGTCGCGGGGTTCAGGAGGAGGGTTCGCCCCCGCGCGGCGCCTGCCGGGGCAGCTCCAGGGCGGGCGCCCCCGCCGAGTGCCGGTACTCGCGGACGGCGCTCGTCCGCGACACCACCCGTCCCCGGTGCACCACCAGTCGGCTGTAGCCCAGCGACAACACCCCCGCCACTCCGTCCCCGCGGATCGCCAGCAGCTCGGCCGGGAACCCGGCCTCGACCCGGACCTCCGGCAGCCCCATCGCCTCCCGCGCCCGTCCGCTCACCGCGTCGTACGCCTGGTCGGGGGGCAGTTCGCCGCGGGAGGCGAGCAGGAACGCGGCCTCCAGCGGGTCGCCGCGGCCGACCGGGTTGGCGGCGTCCCGGACCGCGCCGCTGCCGGCCGCGACCCGTACGCCGGCGGCGCGCAGCAGCCGTACGGGCGCGGCGTGCGAGACGCGGTAGCGGCTGCGGGCGGTGGCCCCGCAGTCACCCTGCGGCAGGCAGACCACCGTCACACCGGCGGCGGCCAGTTGCTCGGCGGCCCGGACGGCGGTCTCCCGGGGGAGCCGGGCCAGGCCGCCGCACGGGCCGAGGGTGACGGCCGGGCGCAGGCCGCCGGCCATCGCGGCGATCCTGGCCAGCCGGGGCGGGTCGTCGGCGTCGGTGTGCAGGTCCACGGCGCAGCCGTGCTCGGCGGCGATCCGGAGGACGGCCTCCACGTAGCCGGTCGGATCCGGGTCCAGGTCGGGGCAGCCGCCGACGGCGGTGGCGCCCATCTTGACCGCGTCCCGGAGCATGGCGAGACCGTCGGCGCCGGCGAGGCCGGTGAGCAGCCTGGGGACGGCGACGGCCGTGAGGTCGGTGAGGTCGCGCAGGACGCGACGGGCGGCCAGGACGCCCTCCAGTGCCCGCAGGCCGTGCACGTCGCCGACGCGCACGTGCGAGCGGACGGCGGTGGCGCCGTGGCCGAGCTGGAGCAGCGCCGCCTCGGTGGCGCGCCGCTGGACGTCCTCGACGCCGTCCGGGACCGGGCCCGCGAGGTCGGCGGTCAGCGCGGTGTCGCCGTGCGCGTGCGGTTCGGCGGGGGCCGGCAGCAGCAGGTAGCCGTCGAGGTCGCAGCGGACGCCGGGGGCGAGGCTGCCCGTCGTGCCGACGGCCTCGACGCGTCCGCCGCTCAGCCGGACGTCCACCACCCGGCCGTCGGCGAGGTGGGCGCCGCGGAGCACCAGGGGCTTCTCGCCGGGACCGCCGCCGCCCGGGGAGCCGGGCGGGGAGCCGGCGTCGCCGTCGGGGTTCCTCGCGGGCTGCGGCTGCTGGTTGTCGGGCATCGCGCTCCCTACGGTCCGGGGCATTCGCGCAGCGTGATCCCGAGCCTAGGCCGCGGGGGGAGCGGGTTCGAGCAGGCTGCGGCGCGCGGCCAATAGTCGTACCGGTGAAGGCGTTCCGGTGCGGCCGCGAGGGGGCGCGTCGCGGCCGGTGGGGCGGGGGTGCGCGGCCGTGGCGCGGGCTGCCGGACCGGCGCCGGACACCGCCCGGGGCCTCCGCCCGGGGGTGCTCCGGTACGGATTTCACCTTCGGCCGCAGAGCGTGTAATGTCTTCCTCGCTCGCCCCAATAGCTCAGTCGGCAGAGCGTCTCCATGGTAAGGAGAAGGTCAACGGTTCGATTCCGTTTTGGGGCTCTGGTGTGAGGGGTCTTCCCGTCTTCGGACGGGGAGGCGCCCCCCGCATCAAAGCGGCGTAGCTCAGTCGGTAGAGCAAGCGGCTCATAATCGCTGTGTCACCGGTTCAAGTCCGGTCGCCGCTACCCACAGTAGCCGATTGCGGGGTCGGTCCTCCGATCGGCTACTCTTGTCTGCGTTCCATCCGTCCATCCGTCAAGGAGCACTCACGTGGCTGCCACCGACGTCCGCCCGAAGATCACGCTGGCCTGCGTGGAGTGCAAGGAGCGGAACTACATCACCAAGAAGAACCGGCGCAATGACCCGGACCGACTTGAGATGAAGAAGCACTGCCCGCGTTGCAACGCGCACACCGCGCACCGCGAAACGCGATAACGCACAGTCGTTCATGAGGCCGTCCCCGGTTCCTGGGGGCGGCCTCATGGCGTATCCACACCCAGGAGGTGCCGAGCCGATGGCGCTCGACCAGTCCTTCGTCGGACGGACCTATCCGGCCACCGCCCCTTACGAGGTCGGCCGCGAGAAGATCCGTGAATTCGCCGAGGCCATCGGCGACGAGAACCCGGCGTACACCGACGCCGAGGCCGCCAAGGCGCTCGGTCACCCGGATGTGATCGCCCCGCCGACCTTTGTGTTCGCCATCACGTACCGGGCCGCCGGCCAGGTGATCGAGGACCCGCAGCTGGGGCTGGACTACAGCCGCGTCGTCCACGGCGACCAGAAGTTCACGTACACCCGCCCGGTCCGCGCCGGCGACCGGCTGACGGTCACCTCCACCATCGAGGCGATCAAGTCGATGGCGGGCAACGACCTGCTGACCATCCGGGGCGACGTGCACGACGAGCTCGGGGAGCACGTGGTGACCGCCCACACGATGCTGGTGGCCCGCGGTCCCGAGGCTGCCGTGGAAGGGGAAGCGTGATGGCCGCCAAGGTCTCCTACGACGACGTCGAGGTCGGCACGGAGCTGCCGGCGCGCGAGTTCCCCGTGAACCGCGCCACGCTGGTGCGCTACGCGGGCGCCTCGGGCGACTTCAACCCGATCCACTGGAACGAGCGGTTCGCCAAGGAGGTCGGGCTGCCGGACGTGATCGCGCACGGCATGTTCACCATGGCCGAGGCGGTCCGCGTGGTCACCGACTGGGCGGGCGACCCGGGCGCGGTGGCCGAGTACGGGGTCCGCTTCACCAAGCCGGTCGTCGTCCCGGACGACGACGAGGGCGCGGTCATCGAGGTCAGCGGCAAGGTCGCGGCCAAGCTGGACGGCGAGGCGCGGACCGTGCGCGTGGACCTGCTGGTGCGCAGCGCGGGGCAGCGGGTGCTCGGCATGCCGCGGGCCGTCGTGCGGCTGGCCTGAGGTCTTCGGGGCGGTCCCGGGGCCGGTGTCCGCCGTCCTGGGGCCGCCCGGCTTTGACCTTGCGAAGTTAGTTATCGACCACTAATCTCCTCTTCATGGTCAGGATGAGCGCGGAGGAGCGGCGCGAGAGCGTCGTCCGGGCGGCGGTTGCCGAGTTCGCCCGCGGCGGCTACCACGGCACCTCGACGGAGACGATCGCCCGCCGGGTGGGCGTGTCGCAGCCGTACCTCTTCCGCCTCTTCCCGGGCAAGCAGGCGATCTTCCTCGCGGCGGTCGACGCGTGCCAGGAGAAGATCGCGCACGCCTTCCGGGAGGCCGCCGACGGCGTGCCGCCGGAGGGCGTCGCGAAGGCGATGGGCCAGGCGTACGACCGTCTCATCGCCCGCGACAAGGAGACGCTGCTGATGCTCCTGCAGATGTGCGTCGCCGTCGCCTCCGCCGAGGCGGCCGGCGACACCGAGTTCGGCCGCCCGATCCGGGCGAGCTGGGAGCGGCTCGACGACCAGGTCCGCCTCGCCCTGGGGGCGATCCGGAACAGGCGGCCCGGTTCATGGCGCACGGGATGCTCATCAACTCCCTGGTCTCGCTGGGCTTCCCGCCCGAACACCGGGTGTGGGACGGGCTGCCCTGCGATCAGGACTGACCCTGGAAGCCACCGGCTCCCGCCGGCCCGCCGGGCCGGCTTTCTTTTGCCGACGGAAGTTAGTGACCGATAAATAAGCAGGGGGAGAAATGGAACAGCAACCCTCACGACGCGCCGTCTGGGCCCTCGTCGTCTCGGGCGCGGCCGGCTTCATGGCCGCGCTCGACAACCTCGTCGTCACCACCGCGCTGCCGACCATCCGCCGGGACCTCGGCGGCTCGCTCGAAGACCTCGAATGGACGGTCAGCGCCTACACGCTCACCTACGCCGTCCTGCTGATGTTCGGCGCCGCGCTCGGCGACCGGTTCGGCCGCCGCAGGTTCTTCGGCATCGGCATCGCCCTGTTCACCGCCGCCTCCGCGGCCGCCGCGCTGTCGTCCGGCATCGACGCGCTCATCGCCTTCCGGGCCGTCCAGGGCGTCGGCGCCGCGATCATGACGCCGCTGAGCCTCACCCTGCTGACCGCCGCCACCCCGCCCGAACGGCGCGGCACGGCGTTCGGCATCTGGGGTGCCGTCAACGGTCTCGCGGTCGCCACCGGCCCGCTCATCGGCGGCGGACTCACCGAGAACATCTCCTGGCACTGGATCTTCTGGCTCAACGTCCCGATCGGGCTGCTCCTCCTCCCGCTCGTCCGCTACCGCGTCGCCGAGTCCCGCACGCCGGACGCCCGGCTCGACATCCTCGGCACGGTCCTCGTCAGCGGCGGCCTCTTCGGCGTCGTCTTCGCCGTCGTCAACGTCAACACGTACGGCTGGACAGGCGGCCGGGTGCTCACCGGACTGGTCGCGGGAACGCTACTGCTCGCCGCCTTCGTCCGGCACGGCATCACCCACCACAAGCCCATGCTGCCCATGCGCCTCTTCCGCAACCGGGCCTTCGCCGGTGTGAACGCGGCCGGGCTGCTGATGTTCTTCGGCATGTTCGGCTCGATCTTCCTGCTCAGCCAGTTCCTGCAGGGCGTCGGCGGCTACTCGCCCACCGAGGCGGGCCTGCGCATGCTGCCCTGGACCGGGATGTCGCTGATCGTCGCCCCGCTCGCGGGCCGGCTCGCCGACCGCGTCGGCGGGCGCATCGTGGTCGTCTGGGGCCTCGCCCTCCAGGCGGCCGGGCTCGCCTACTACGCCCTGGTCCTCGCCGCCGACCTCTCCTACGCGGTCCAACTGCCCGCCCTGATGCTCAACGGCGTGGGCATGGCCCTCTTCTTCGCCCCCTCCTCGGCGCTCGCCATGTCCTCGGTGGGTCCGGCCGAACAGGGCATCGCCTCCGGCACGAACAGCGCGCTGCGCGAGGTCGGCGGGGCGTTCGGGGTCGCCGTCCTCGGCTCGGTCTTCTCCGCCCGCGGCGGGTTCGGGTCGCCCCAGGCGGTCGTGGACGGCACCACGCCCGCGCTGTGGATCGGCGCCGCGGGCGTCGCCCTCGCTGCGGTGGCGGCCGCCCTCATCCCGCGGCGCGGGCGGCCCGCGGCCGTGGGGGCGGCCACGGTGAAGGCGGCGGAAGGCGCGGACGGGCGGGCGACCGTGCCGGCCGGCCGGTAACCCTCCGTCCAGGTGGGAGCGCCGGGCCGCGCGCGACGGCGGCCGGGCGCTCCCACGTCGCGGCGGACGCGCCTGGCGGCCGCCGCACCCGTGGACCGGCGTGCTCGTTCGCCGCCGCGTGAACCGACGACCGCGTCATCGCCCGAGCCGCCGGCGCCTCCCCGGCGCCTGGGGGAGCCCCTGATCCTCGCGCGGCCTCCCCGGCCTTCCCATAGGGACACGAGGGCGAGAGTGCGGCGCACCGCACCCGCGGGTGAGCCGACCCGGGCCGGCCAGGCCGGAGCACCGGCCCCGAACCGAGCGAGGCCGGGCCGGGCCCCTGCGGCGCGTCCCCGTACCCTTGTCGCCGTGCAGGAACTCCACGACACCCCCCTCGCCCCCCTGACCACCTTCCGTCTCGGTGGCCCCGCGACCCGTCTGGTCACGGCCGTCACCGACGAGGAAGTGATCGCGACCGTGCGGGAGGCGGACGCGTCCGGGACGCCGCTGCTGATCATCGGCGGCGGCAGCAACCTCGTGATCTCCGACTCGGGTTTCCGCGGCACGGCCCTGCGCATCGCCACCGCCGGATTCTCGCTCCGGGGCACCGACCTGGAGCTCGCCGCCGGCGAGAACTGGTCCGACGCCGTCGCCCG
The DNA here is from genome assembly GCF_050937075.1 of Streptomyces sp. CA-181903. Taxonomy (NCBI): domain Bacteria; kingdom Bacillati; phylum Actinomycetota; class Actinomycetes; order Kitasatosporales; family Streptomycetaceae; genus Streptomyces; species Streptomyces sp. CA-181903. The sequence continues at coordinate 3,418,957 of NZ_JBNJLY010000001.1, read as the reverse complement.
CACCGTCGAGGCCGGGCTCGCCGGCATCGAGTGCATGGCCGGCATCCCCGGCTCGGCCGGCGCCACCCCGATCCAGAACGTGGGCGCCTACGGCCAGGAGGTCTCCTCCGTCATCACCGAGGTCGTCGCCTACGACCGCCGGACCGGCGAGACCGTCGTCCTGCCCAACGCCGAGTGCGGCTTCTCCTACCGGCACAGCCGCTTCAAGGAGGACCCCACCCGCCACGTCGTCCTCCGCGTCCGCTTCGCCCTGGAGGACGCGGGCGGGCTCTCCGCCCCCATCAAGTACCCCGAGACGGCCCGCGCCCTCGGCGTCGAGGCCGGGGACCGCGTCCCCGCCGCCGTCGCCCGCGAGACCGTGCTGCGGCTGCGCGCCGGCAAGGGCATGGTGCTCGACCCCGAGGACCACGACACCTGGTCCGCCGGGTCGTTCTTCACCAACCCCGTGCTCACGGCTTCGCAGCACGCGGCCTTCCTCGTGCGGGCGGCGGAGCGGCTCGGGGCGGACGTCGTCCCGCCGGCCTACCCGGCGGGGGACGGGCTGGTGAAGACGTCCGCCGCCTGGCTGATCGACAAGGCGGGGTTCGGGAAGGGGTACGGGTCCGGGCCCGCGCGGATCTCCACGAAGCACACGCTCGCCCTGACGAACCGGGGGTCGGCCACGACGGAGGATCTGCTGGCGCTGGCCCGGGAGGTTCGGGACGGGGTCCGGGAGGCTTTCGGGGTGACCTTGGTGAACGAGCCGGTGACGGTCGGCGTCAGCCTTTAGCCCCGTAGGGCTGGGGCGGGAGAGGGGGTTGCCCCTGTCCCTCCCCCAGAGGGGGCGCCCCCATTCGCCGTTTCTCGCAGGGGCTGCGCCCCCGCACCCCCGAAACCGCGCTCCGCGCGGTTGTCCTCAAACGCCGGACGGGCTGGAGTGGGCCGACGTGCTCAAGCGCCTGACGGGCTGGTCAGCCACGCCTCCACCCCCGCCAGCAACCGTCCCTTCACATCCCCCGGCGCCACCGACCCCGGATCGACTGGCGGGCCAGTTCCGCCAGTTCCTCGTCCGTGAAGCCGTGGTGCTCGCGGGCCAGCTCGTACTGGGCGGCCAGGCGGGAGCCGAAGAGGAGGGGGTCGTCGGCGCCGAGGGCCATGGGGACGCCGGCCTCGAAGAGGGTGCGCAGTGGGACGTCCGCGGGTTTCTCGTAGACGCCGAGGGCCACGTTCGACGACGGGCAGACCTCGCACGTCACGCCCCGGTCCGCCAGCTTGCGCAGCAGGCGCGGGTCCTCGGCGGCCCGTACGCCGTGGCCCACCCGGCCGGCGCGCAGGTCGTCGAGGCAGTCGCGGACGCTCGCCGGGCCCGCCAGCTCGCCGCCGTGCGGCGCGGCCAGCAGGCCGCCCTCCCGGGCGATCTCGAAGGCCCGGTCGAAGTCCCGGGCGAAGCCGCGCCGCTCGTCGTTGGAGAGGCCGAAGCCGACCACGCCCTTGCCGGCGTAGCGCACCGCCAGCCGGGCCAGGGTGCGGGCGTCCAGGGGGTGCTTCATCCGGTTCGCGGCCACCAGGACCCGTATCCCCAGGCCGGTGTCGCGGGACGCGGTCTCCACCGCGTCCAGGATGACCTCCAGTGCGGGGATCAGGCCGCCCAGCCGGGGCGCGTACGAGGTGGGGTCGACCTGGATCTCCAGCCACCCGGAGCCGTCCCGGACGTCCTCCTCGGCGGCCTCGCGCACCAGCCGCCGGATGTCGTCGGGGGTGCGCAGGCAGGAGCGCGCGATGTCGTAGAGCCGCTGGAAGCGGAACCAGCCGCGTTCGTCCGTCGCCCGCAATCTGGGGGGCTCGCCGCCGCTCAGCGCCTCCGGCAGGTGCACGCCGTACTTGTCGGCCAGCTCCAGCAGCGTCCCCGGCCGCATCGAGCCGGTGAAGTGCAGGTGCAGGTGGGCCTTCGGCAGCAGACGGACGTCACGAACGTTCTCCATCTGTGGATCCTGCCGCATCGACCCCGGCGTCCGGAAGGCGTTTCCCTGATCGTCCCTGATCGGGGAAGGGTCCGAAAGGGAGAACGAGGGGGCCCGGTGCCCGGGCCTCCCTCGTGCCCGCCGCGTCAGTCGCGCGCCTCGGCCAGCAGCTTCTGGATCCGGGAGACGCCCTCCGCCAGGTCCTCGTCGCCCAGCGCGTACGACAGCCGCAGGTAGCCCGGCGTGCCGAACGCCTCGCCCGGGACGACCGCGACCTCGGCCTCCTCCAGGATCAGCGCCGCCAGCTCCACCGAGGTGGCCGGCCGCCTGCCGCGGATCTCCTTGCCGAGCAGCGCCTTGACCGACGGGTAGGCGTAGAACGCGCCCTCCGGCTCCGGGCAGACGACGCCCTCGATCTCGTTGAGCATGCGCACCATCGTCCGACGGCGGCGGTCGAAGGCGGTCTTCATCTCCTCGACGGCCTTCAGGTCGCCGGCGACGGCGGCCAGCGCTGCGCGCTGCGCGACGTTGCTCACGTTGGAGGTGGCGTGCGAGTGGAGGTTGGTCGCCGCCTTCACCACGTCCTGCGGGCCGATGACCCACCCCACGCGCCAGCCCGTCATGGCGTACGTCTTGGCGACGCCGTTGACCACGACGCACTTGTCACGCAGCTCCGGCACCACCACCGGCAGCGACGCGAACTCGGCGTCGCCGTAGACGAGGTGCTCGTAGATCTCGTCCGTCAGCACCCACAGGCCGTGCTCCGCGGCCCAGCGGCCGATCTCCTCGACCTGGGCGCGCGGGTAGACCGCGCCGGTCGGGTTGGAGGGGGAGACGAACAGCAGCACCTTGGTGCGCTCGGTGCGGGCCGCCTCCAGCTGCTCGACGGAGACCCGGTAGCCGGTCGTCTCGTCGGCCACGACGTCCACCGGCACACCGCCCGCGAGGCGGATGGACTCGGGGTACGTGGTCCAGTACGGCGCCGGGACGATCACCTCGTCACCCGGGTCGAGAATCGCCGCGAACGCCTCGTAGATGGCCTGCTTGCCGCCGTTGGTGACGAGCACCTGGGACGCCTCGACCTCGTAGCCCGAGTCGCGCAGCGTCTTGGCGGCGATGGCGGCCTTCAGCTCGGGGAGGCCGCCGGCCGGGGTGTAGCGGTGGTTCCTGGGGTCGCGGCACGCCTCGACGGCGGCCTCGACGATGTAGTCCGGGGTGGGGAAGTCGGGCTCGCCCGCGCCGAAGCCGATCACCGGGCGCCCGGCCGCCTTGAGGGCCTTGGCCTTGGCGTCCACGGCGAGCGTCGCGGACTCGGAGATCGACCCGATGCGGGTGGAGACCCGGCGGTCGGTGGGTGCCTGAGCGGCGGGGAAGGGAGCGGTGGCATCGGTCATACAGGCATCGTCGCAGAACCGGCGGGCACCGGGAGCGGTGGTTCCACGGAACGGTACGGGCGGTCCACGGAGCGGCCGAGCGCCTGCCCGGAGGCCGTACGGAATCCCGGATTCCGGAGCTTTTCCCACGACGGCGGCGGTATCTGTTCGACGGCGGCCCCCGAACCACGTACACTCATGCGTCGTTGGCCCCTCACAGGCGAATCCGTACCGGACACATCGTGCGGTCGAGCGGATGCGGTACGTTGGGGGAACCACAAAGGGTCGTAGCTCAATTGGTAGAGCACTGGTCTCCAAAACCAGCGGTTGGGGGTTCAAGTCCCTTCGGCCCTGCTACACGCATCGTCACCGAGGTGCGTGCGTACGCACTGATGCACCGCCGTGCGGCTCCACCGGGCGCGGCACGGCCACGACCCGGATTCAGGTGAGGACGTAGTGACGGAAGCCCTTGGCTCCACCGCGACGCCTGAGAGCGGTCGTCCCGAGGACGAGGTCGCCGTCAAGAAGCGCCGCGGCGGCAAGCGCGGCAAGAAGGGCCCGCTCGGGCGCATGGCGCTGTTCTACCGCCAGGTCGTCGCGGAGCTCCGCAAGGTCGTCTGGCCCACGCGCGGCCAGCTTTCGACGTACACCTCCGTGGTGATCGTCTTCGTCGTCATCGTCATTGGTCTCGTGACCGTGATTGACTATGGGTTCAGCAACGCCGTCAAGTACGTCTTCGGCTGAGCCCGCCCGCGCGCCAAGGCGGTCGCCTCCGGGAGGGTTCCGGAGAGCCGCCTTTTCGCACGTTCCACCCCTTGAAGCCAGGAAGAAGCAGCCACGTGTCTGACCCGAACCTGAACGACGCCGTCGAGCCCGTCGAGGCGGCAGAGGCCGACGTGGACGCGGCTGTCTCGGCCGAGGTCGAGGGCGACGCTGCGACCGCTGACGACGCCGGGCGCGAGCCCGCCGCCGACACCGAGGGTGCCGAGGAGGCCGGCGCGGACGCGGTTTCCGCCGAAGCCGACGCCGACGCGGAAGAGGCCGAGGAGGCCGCCGAGGCCGAGCCCGCCGAGGAAGCCGCTCCGGTGGACCCCGTCGCCGCGCTCCGCGAGGAGCTGCGCGGTCTGCCCGGCGAGTGGTACGTCATCCACACCTACGCCGGTTACGAGAACCGCGTGAAGACCAACCTCGAGCAGCGCGCCGTCTCGCTGAACGTCGAGGACTACATCTTCCAGGCCGAGGTGCCGCAGGAAGAGGTCGTCCAGATCAAGAACGGCGACCGCCGCACCGTCCGCCAGAACAAGCTCCCCGGCTACGTCCTGGTGCGCATGGACCTGACGAACGAGTCGTGGGGCGTCGTCCGCAACACCCCGGGCGTCACCGGCTTCGTGGGCAACGCCTACGACCCGTACCCGCTGACCCTGGACGAGATCGTCAAGATGCTCGCCCCGGAGGCCGAGGAGAAGGCCGCCAAGGAGGCCGCCGAGGCCGAGGGCCGTCCGGCCCCCAGCCGCAAGCTCGAGGTCCAGGTGCTGGACTTCGAGGTCGGCGACTCGGTCACCGTCACCGACGGCCCGTTCGCGACGCTCCAGGCGACGATCAACGAGATCAACGCCGACTCGAAGAAGGTCAAGGGCCTCGTCGAGATCTTCGGCCGCGAGACCCCGGTCGAGCTGAGCTTCGACCAGATCCAGAAGAACTGATCTTCTGGCCGTACGCTTCCGAACAGGTCGGGTCGCCCCGCGAGGGGCGGCCTGACCTCTCGGTTTTTGGGCCGGCCACGTTACCCGTTATCGTGGTGCGGTATGCCTGCGCGCAGTGTGTCGTGGGCAGAAAACTCTCACTAGGACCCGGAGAGAGCAATGCCTCCCAAGAAGAAGAAGGTCACGGGGCTTATCAAGCTCCAGATCCAGGCCGGTGCGGCCAACCCGGCTCCGCCGGTCGGCCCCGCGCTGGGTCAGCACGGCGTCAACATCATGGAGTTCTGCAAGGCCTACAACGCCGCGACCGAGTCGCAGCGTGGCATGGTCGTGCCGGTGGAGATCACGGTCTACGAGGACCGTTCCTTCACCTTCGTCACCAAGACTCCGCCGGCCGCGAAGCTGATCCTCAAGGCCGCGGGCGTGGACAAGGGCTCCGGCGAGCCGCACAAGACCAAGGTCGCCAAGATCACGCGCGACCAGGTCCGTGACATCGCCACCACCAAGATGCCCGACCTGAACGCCAACGACCTGGACGCCGCCGAGAAGATCATCGCCGGCACCGCCCGTTCCATGGGCATCACGGTCGAGGGCTGATCGTCCCCGCCCATCAAGGCACCCGTGGAAGGGCCAGCGCTGGCCCGCACCACGACTCCATTCACCACTGAGGAGTTTCAGTGAAGCGCAGCAAGACTCTTCGCAACGCGGACGCGAAGATCGACCGGGAGCGCCTGTACGCCCCGCTCGAGGCCGTCCGTCTGGCGAAGGACACCTCCGGCACCAAGTTCGACAGCACCGTCGAGGTCGCCCTGCGTCTGGGCGTCGACCCGCGCAAGGCGGACCAGATGGTCCGTGGCACCGTGAACCTTCCGCACGGCACCGGTAAGACCGCCCGGGTCCTGGTCTTCGCGACCGGCGACCGTGCCGAGGCCGCGCGTGCCGCGGGCGCCGACATCGTCGGCGCCGACGAGCTCATCGACGAGGTCGCCAAGGGCCGTCTGGACTTCGACGCCGTCGTCGCCACCCCGGACCTCATGGGCAAGGTCGGCCGCCTCGGCCGCGTGCTCGGTCCCCGTGGTCTGATGCCGAACCCGAAGACCGGCACGGTCACCCGGACACGGCCAAGGCCGTGACCGAGATCAAGGGCGGCAAGATCGAGTTCCGTGTCGACAAGCACGCGAACCTGCACTTCATCATCGGCAAGACGTCGTTCGACGAGAAGTCGCTGATCGAGAACTACAGCGCCGCGCTCGAGGAGATCCTCCGCCTCAAGCCGTCCGCCGCCAAGGGCCGCTACGTCAAGAAGGCGACCCTGTCGACCACCATGGGCCCCGGCATCCCGGTGGACCCGAACCGCACCCGCAACCTCCTCGTCGAGGACGAGACCGTCTGAGAGACGTTCTCGCACCGCGTGTGACCGCGTGTGTTCAGGGGCCGGCCCCCGCATCCGTTCCGGGTGCGGGGGCCGGCCTCTTTCCCGTTCCCCCGCGTCCCCTTGTCCGACCGCTGCGTTATCGTCGTGCGAACGAACGTGCAAGAGGTCTCCAAAAAGGTGGGGGATATGTCCAAGTCCACGATCCGTCGCGTCGGCATCTCGCTTTCCGCCGCCGCGATTCTCGTCGGTGCCGTCGCGTGTGACTCCGATGACAAGAAGGACGACAAGAGCGCGCCGCAGAGCCAGTCGAAGAGCGAGCCGAAGAACGACGGCCGGAGCCCCGTCGAGGCCCTGCAGGCGGCGTTCAAGAAGACCAGCGCGGCGAAGTCGGCCAAGGTCCACATGACCATGGAAATGCCGACGGCGGCGATGAAGGACGCGCCTTCCGGGCCGATGGTGATCGACGGCGTCACGGGCTGGAACCCCACGGTGGCCGATATGACCGTGAGCGGTGCGGCGATGGAGGGCAAGGACGGCCCGGGCGCCACCCGCATGGTCATGGTGAACAACGTGATGTACATGCAGATGCCGGCCAAGTCCATGGAATCCGCCCCCGCCGAAATGCGCGGCAAGAAGTGGATGAAGATCGACTTGGCCGCGGCCGCCAAGGAGTCCGGCAACCCCGCCCTGCAGAAGCAGCTCACGGGGAACATGGACAACATGAACCAGGACCCGTCCAAGCAGATGGCCGTCCTGCTCGACTCGCCCAACCTCAAGAACCTCGGCTCGGAGAAGGTCAACGGCGTCGACGCCCGGCACTACAAGGGCACGCTGACCGTCGAGGAGATGATGAAGGGCAACGAGTCCACCAAGCTCCTGGACCCCAAGGACCGCCAGCAGATGCTCGACGGCATCAAGAAGGCCGGCATCAAGGGCTACGACCTGGAGTTCTGGCTCAACGACCAGGACCTGCCGGTCCGGATGCTCATGGGCATGGACAGCGCGCAGGGCAAGATGAAGATCACCGCGGACTACAAGGACTACGGCGCCAAGGCCGACGTCCAGGCGCCGCCCGCCGGTGAGACCCTCGACCTCATGGAGATGATGAAGGGCCTGAAGGACGGCTCCGCCGCCGGCCCGGGCGCCGGTGCGTAATACCGGCTGATTCTCCCCGCAGGGCATTTCGACGGCCCCCGTTCCCCACCCCGGGAACGGGGGCCGTCAATCGTGTGTCGCCTTCGCTCCGCCAAAGGGTATTGTCACCGGAGTTCGCAAAGTTTTGCGAAAGAAATCGCCATGCCCACTGGGGAAAAGATCATGAAGAACATCCACCGGAAGGCCGCCGGAGCCCTGCTCGCCGGTGCCCTGCTGTGCGGTACGGCCGCCTGCTCCTCGGATTCCTCCGACGACGCGAAGAAGAGCTCCGAGGCGGCCGGGAAGTCCGCGCAGAAGCCGGTGGACGCCTCGTTCGCGGCGGCCGTGGAACGGGCCACGAAGAAGAACGAGACGATCACGTCGCTGCGGTACTCGATGAGCGGCGACATGCCCGAGAACGGGCACATCGAGGCCACGGCGTCGATGAACATGAAGCCCCTGGCCATGCAGATGAGGATGAAGGCCAAGGGATCTTCCCCGGACGAGAGCGGGGAAATGGAACTCCGCCTCGTCGACGGCGCCATTTACCTCAGCGCCAAGGGGCAGCAGAGCGGCGGCAAGAGCTGGATCAAGCTCCCGAACGTGGGTGCCGGCAAGGGCCCCGGCGGCGCGGACAACCCGTTCGGGATGGGCGGCCAGGCCCGGCAGAACCCCATGGAGGACTCCGCCTCCATGAACGCGTCGAAGGACCTCACGAAGGTCGGCGAGGAGACCGTCGACGGGGTGCGGACGACCCACTACAAGGGCACCGTCACCATCGCCCAGATGCGCGAGAAACTGGCGCAGAAGGACGCGGCCGCCAGGGAGCGCCAGGAGGCCAAGCTCAAGGGCTTCGAGAAGCTCGGCGTCGACAAGTTCGCGATGGACATGTGGATCGACGGCCAGGACCACACCAAGCAGTTCCGCATGCGGTCCGCCACGGGGAAGGGTCCGCTGGACCTGACCATCAAGTTCCTCGACTACAACAAGCCGGTCGAGGTCGAGGCGCCGCCGGCCGGTGACGTCATGGACCCGATGGCGGACGCCAAGAAGGAGCCCGCGGCCTGATCTCCGCGGCCGGACCGGGGACCGCCGCCGACGCGATTTGCTTGACGGCGGCCCGGTCACGTACTCTCAACCAGAAGCCAAAGACCGCTGGTCGTTGCTGCGCCTCCATCCGGAGGTGTGGTGGCCGAAGGATCCGCTAGCTGCGGGCGACCTGCGCAGGTGACTGTGGTTGAACTCCCGTGTGGACTTCTTGTTCATGTGGTCGAGTCACGCCCCGAGCGCCCGCGCCGGGGCGTTTCGTTTTGCCCAGGTCCCTTCTCGCGTCTATGCGGTCCTATTCACCCGGAAGGAGGCCGAGGCTCATGGCGAGGCCCGACAAGTCCGCCGCGGTTGCCGAGCTGACGGACAAGTTCCGCAGCTCCAACGCCGCCGTGCTGACCGAGTACCGCGGTCTCACCGTGGCGCAGCTCAAGACGCTGCGCCGTTCGCTCGGTGAGAACGCGCAGTACGCCGTGGTGAAGAACACGCTGACCAAGATCGCGGCTGGTGAGGCCGGGATCACGCTGGAGGACCAGCTCTTCGCTGGCCCGACGGCCGTCGCCTTCATCACCGGTGACCCGGTGGCGTCGGCGAAGGGTCTGCGTGACTTCGCCAAGGACAACCCGAATCTCATCATCAAGGGCGGTGTCCTTGACGGCAAGGCGCTGTCCGCCGATGAGATCAAGAAGCTTGCGGACCTCGAGTCCCGCGAGGTTCTGCTCAGCAAGCTGGCCGGTGCCATGAAGGGCAAGCAGTCGCAGGCTGCCTCGCTCTTCCAGGCGCTGCCGACGAAGTTCGTCCGCACCGCGGACGCGCTGCGCGCCAAGCTCGCCGAGCAGGGCGGTGCCGAGTAATTCGGCTCGCGCATTGACCGGCGCCACCCGGCACCGGTCGCAGCGGGCCGTACGCCCGCCGACATGTACATCCCGGCACCTGCCGATTTAGTGGAAGGACCGCCATCATGGCGAAGCTGTCCCAGGACGAGCTGCTCGCGCAGTTCGAGGAGATGACCCTCATCGAGCTCGCCGGCTTCGTTGCCGCGTTCGAGGAGAAGTTCGACGTCACCGCCGCCGCCGCCGCGCCGGTCATGGTCGCCGGTGTCGCTGGTGGCGCCGCCGCCGAGGCCGTCGAGGAGAAGGACGAGTTCGACGTCATCCTCACCGGCGCCGGCGACAAGAAGATCCAGGTCATCAAGGTCGTGCGTGAGCTGACCTCCCTCGGCCTGAAGGAGGCCAAGGACCTCGTCGACGGCACCCCGAAGCCCGTCCTCGAGAAGGTCGCCAAGGACGCCGCCGAGAAGGCCGCCGAGGCCCTCAAGGGCGCCGGCGCCTCCGTCGAGGTCAAGTGACCTCACGGGGTCCTCTGGACTCCCCTCTGACGTACGTCTGACGTACCTCTCGACGCCAAGGGCGATCACCCATGCGGGTGGTCGCCCTTCGGCGTACCCGGGAGGGCTGCAGCGCCGGGTCCCGGAGACGAGTATGGTGATCTTTGTTGCCCCGGAGCAGTGGCCCGACCTTGGCTGTTACGGGCCGGTCAGGGCCGCTCGGCAGCCGGAGGGCCTTGACGAACGGGACGCCGCGCGCAATTCTCGGGACGCGGTGACTTTCGGAACTCCGCCGGTCCGGCGGCCGCTTGGGGCCGGTTCGGACCGAAGTTCCATTCGAGGCACCGTCCGAGGCATGGAACGCCGGCGGAGAGGGAAGTATCGTCCTGCGCTTCCGGGCGCGGCCGGCGGGTGGAGCCCCCGGCGCACCGGGCGCGTCGGGCAGGCTCGGACAGGGCTCAGGCGGGCCCAAGACAGGCTCGGACAGGCAAGGACAACAGGATCCCGGAGGGAGAGATTGGTATCGCACCGGTCTCGCGACATCCGCTCTGGACATCAGTGGGCCAAGTGGCTACACTGACCCTTTGCGCTGCCTGTTAGCTGCTCCCTGCCCGTCACCAGGGGCATGCCCACTGCCGAGCATCCTCGATGAATCCCCTCTGACCTGGGGTTCTCTGTCGAAGCACGGGGTGGGACCGGTACGCGCGTAGTGAGTCCGAGCCCTCGGAAGGACCCCCTCTTGGCCGCCTCGCGCAACGCCTCGACCGCCAATACGAACAACGGCGCCAGCACTGCCCCGCTGCGCATCTCATTTGCGAAGATCAAGGAGCCTCTCGAGGTTCCGAACCTCCTTGCGCTGCAGACCGAGAGCTTCGACTGGCTGCTCGGCAACGCCGCCTGGAAGGCTCGCGTCGAGGCTGCGCTGGAGTCTGGTCAGGACGTCCCCACCAAGTCCGGTCTGGAGGAGATCTTCGAGGAGATCTCCCCGATCGAGGACTTCTCCGGGTCGATGTCGCTGACGTTCCGTGACCACCGTTTCGAGCCTCCGAAGAACTCGATCGACGAGTGCAAGGAGCGCGACTTCACGTACGCGGCCCCGCTCTTCGTCACCGCCGAGTTCACCAACAACGAGACCGGCGAGATCAAGTCCCAGACGGTCTTCATGGGCGACTTCCCGCTCATGACGCCCAAGGGCACCTTCTGCATCAACGGCACCGAGCGTGTCGTCGTCTCGCAGCTGGTCCGTTCGCCCGGTGTCTACTTCGACTCCGCCATCGACAAGACGTCCGACAAGGACATCTTCACCGCCAAGATCATCCCGTCCCGGGGTGCCTGGCTGGAGATGGAGGTCGACAAGCGCGACATGGTCGGCGTCCGCATCGACCGCAAGCGCAAGCAGTCCGTCACCGTGCTGCTCAAGGCTCTCGGCTGGACGACCGAGCAGATCCTCGAGGAGTTCGGCGAGTACGAGTCCATGCGCGCCACCCTGGAGAAGGACCACACCCAGGGCCAGGACGACGCGCTGCTCGACATCTACCGCAAGCTGCGTCCGGGCGAGCCGCCCACGCGTGAGGCCGCGCAGACGCTGCTCGAGAACCTCTACTTCAACCCGAAGCGCTACGACCTGGCCAAGGTCGGCCGCTACAAGGTCAACAAGAAGCTGGGCGCCGACGCCCCGCTCGACGCCGGTGTGCTCACCGTCGACGACGTCATCGCGACGATCAAGTACCTGGTGAAGCTGCACGCCGGCGAGCAGGAGACGCTCGGCGAGAACGGCACCTCGATCGTCGTCGAGACCGATGACATCGACCACTTCGGCAACCGTCGTCTGCGCAACGTCGGCGAGCTCATCCAGAACCAGGTCCGCACGGGTCTGGCTCGTATGGAGCGCGTCGTCCGCGAGCGGATGACCACCCAGGACGTCGAGGCGATCACGCCGCAGACCCTGATCAACATCCGGCCGGTCGTCGCCTCCATCAAGGAGTTCTTCGGCACCAGCCAGCTGTCCCAGTTCATGGACCAGACCAACCCGCTGTCGGGTCTGACCCACAAGCGCCGTCTGTCGGCGCTGGGTCCGGGCGGTCTCTCCCGTGAGCGGGCCGGCTTCGAGGTCCGAGACGTCCACCCGTCGCACTACGGCCGCATGTGCCCGATCGAGACCCCCGAAGGCCCGAACATCGGTCTGATCGGCTCGCTCGCGTCCTACGGCCGCGTCAACGCGTTCGGTTTCGTCGAGACCCCGTACCGCAAGGTCGTCAACGGCGTCGTCACCGACGACGTCGACTACCTGACCGCCGACGAAGAGGACCGCTTCGTCATCGCCCAGGCGAACGCGCCCCTCACCGAGGACATGCGCTACGCCGAGGCCCGCGTCCTGGTCCGCCGCCGTGGCGGCGAGATCGACTACATCGCCGGCGACGACGTCGACTACATGGACGTCTCCCCGCGCCAGATGGTGTCGGTCGCGACCGCGATGATCCCGTTCCTCGAGCACGACGACGCCAACCGCGCGCTCATGGGATCGAACATGATGCGCCAGGCCGTTCCGCTGATCAAGGCGGAGGCGCCGCTGGTCGGCACCGGCATGGAGTACCGCTGCGCGGTCGACGCCGGTGACGTCATCAAGGCCGAGAAGGACGGCGTGGTCCAGGAGATCTCCGCGGACTACGTCACGGTCGCCAACGACGACGGCACGTACAACACGTACCGCGTCGCGAAGTTCTCCCGCTCGAACCAGGGCACGTCCTTCAACCAGAAGGTCGTCGTCGACGAGGGCGCCCGCGTCGTCGCCGGCCAGGTGCTCGCCGACGGTCCGTCCACCGAGAACGGTGAGATGGCGCTCGGCAAGAACCTGCTCGTCGCGTTCATGCCGTGGGAGGGTCACAACTACGAGGACGCGATCATCCTGTCGCAGCGCCTCGTGCAGGACGACGTCCTCTCCTCGATCCACATCGAGGAGCACGAGGTCGACGCCCGTGACACCAAGCTCGGCCCGGAGGAGATCACCCGGGACATCCCGAACGTCTCCGAGGAGGTCCTCTCCGACCTCGACGAGCGCGGCATCATCCGGATCGGTGCCGAGGTCATCGGCGGCGACATCCTCGTCGGCAAGGTCACCCCGAAGGGTGAGACCGAGCTGACCCCCGAGGAGCGCCTGCTCCGCGCGATCTTCGGTGAGAAGGCGCGCGAGGTCCGTGACACCTCGCTGAAGGTCCCGCACGGCGAGATCGGCAAGGTCATCGGCGTCCGCGTCTTCGACCGCGAGGAGGGCGACGAGCTTCCTCCGGGCGTGAACCAGCTGGTCCGCGTCTACGTCGCCCAGAAGCGCAAGATCACCGACGGTGACAAGCTCGCCGGCCGTCACGGCAACAAGGGCGTCATCTCCAAGATCCTGCCGGTCGAGGACATGCCGTTCCTTGAGGACGGCACCCCGGTCGACATCATCCTCAACCCGCTGGGTGTCCCGTCCCGAATGAACCCGGGACAGGTCCTCGAGATCCACCTCGGCTGGCTCGCCAGCCAGGGCTGGAACGTCGAGGGCAGCGAGGAGTGGATGGAGCGCCTCAAGGCCATCGGCGCCGACGAGGTCGCCCCGGGCACCAACGTCGCGACCCCGGTCTTCGACGGTGCCCGCGAGGACGAGCTGGCCGGTCTGTTCGAGCACACCGTGCCCAACCGCGACGGCGAGCGCATGGTGCTCCCGTCCGGCAAGGCCCGGCTGTTCGACGGCCGCTCCGGCGAGCCGTTCCCGGACCCGATCTCGGTCGGGTACATGTACATCCTCAAGCTCCACCACCTGGTCGACGACAAGCTGCACGCCCGTTCGACCGGTCCGTACTCCATGATCACCCAGCAGCCGCTGGGTGGTAAGGCTCAGTTCGGTGGCCAGCGCTTCGGTGAGATGGAGGTGTGGGCGCTGGAGGCTTATGGCGCCGCGTACGCCCTCCAGGAGCTGCTGACCATCAAGTCCGACGACGTCACCGGCCGCGTGAAGGTCTACGAGGCGATCGTCAAGGGCGAGAACATCCCCGAGCCCGGCATCCCCGAGTCCTTCAAGGTGCTCATCAAGGAGATGCAGTCCCTCTGCCTCAACGTGGAGGTGCTGTCCTCGGACGGCATGTCCATCGAGATGCGGGACACCGACGAGGACGTCTTCCGCGCGGCGGAGGAGCTCGGTATCGACCTGTCCCGGCGCGAGCCGAGCAGCGTCGAAGAGGTCTGACGGGTCTGACCGGGGCCTCCCTGTGAGGCCCCGGTCGTCCCTGGACCCCCAGACCACTGATGTAGAGCCCACACCTCGCTAGTGCGAGAGGGCACGAACCCTGAAAGAGGGATTGACGACAAAGTGCTCGACGTCAACTTCTTCGACGAGCTGCGGATCGGCCTGGCGACCGCGGACGACATCCGAACCTGGTCCCACGGCGAGGTCAAGAAGCCGGAGACCATCAACTACCGCACCCTGAAGCCGGAAAAGGACGGGCTCTTCTGCGAGAAGATCTTCGGCCCCACCCGGGACTGGGAGTGCTACTGCGGCAAGTACAAGCGTGTCCGCTTCAAGGGCATCATCTGTGAGCGCTGTGGCGTCGAGGTCACCCGCGCCAAGGTGCGCCGTGAGCGGATGGGCCACATCGAGCTCGCCGCCCCCGTCACCCACATCTGGTACTTCAAGGGCGTTCCGTCGCGGCTGGGCTACCTGCTCGACCTCGCCCCGAAGGACCTCGAGAAGGTCATCTACTTCGCCGCCTACATGATCACGTGGGTGGACGAGGAGCGCCGGACGCGCGACCTGCCCTCGCTGGAGGCCCACGTCTCCGTCGAGCGCCAGCAGATCGAGCAGCGCCGCGACGCCGACCTGGAGGCCCGCGCCAAGAAGCTCGAGTCCGACCTGGCCGAGCTGGAGGCCGAGGGCGCCAAGGCCGACGTGCGCCGCAAGGTGCGCGAGGGTGCCGAGCGTGAGATGAAGCAGCTGCGCGACCGTGCGCAGCGCGAGATCGACCGTCTCGACGAGGTCTGGAACCGCTTCAAGAACCTCAAGGTCCAGGACCTCGAGGGCGACGAGCTGCTCTACCGCGAGCTGCGCGACCGCTTCGGCACCTACTTCTCGGGTGCGATGGGCGCCGCCGCGCTGCAGAAGCGCCTGGAGTCCTTCGACCTCGACGAGGAGGCCGAGCGCCTCCGCGAGATCATCCGTACCGGCAAGGGCCAGAAGAAGACCCGTGCGCTCAAGCGCCTCAAGGTCGTCTCCGCGTTCCTGCAGACCCGCAACAGCCCCAGCGGCATGGTGCTGGACTGCATCCCGGTGATCCCGCCGGACCTGCGTCCGATGGTGCAGCTGGACGGTGGCCGCTTCGCGACCTCCGACCTGAACGACCTGTACCGCCGCGTCATCAACCGCAACAACCGCCTCAAGCGACTCCTTGACCTCGGTGCCCCCGAGATCATCGTGAACAACGAGAAGCGCATGCTTCAGGAGGCCGTCGACGCGCTCTTCGACAACGGCCGTCGTGGTCGCCCGGTCACGGGCCCCGGCAACCGTCCGCTGAAGTCGCTGTCCGACATGCTCAAGGGCAAGCAGGGTCGCTTCCGTCAGAACCTGCTCGGCAAGCGAGTCGACTACTCGGCGCGTTCCGTCATCGTCGTCGGCCCGCAGCTGAAGCTGCACCAGTGTGGTCTGCCCAAGGCCATGGCGCTGGAGCTCTTCAAGCCGTTCGTGATGAAGCGCCTGGTCGACCTGAACCACGCGCAGAACATCAAGAGCGCGAAGCGCATGGTCGAGCGCGGCCGCACGGTCGTGTACGACGTCCTCGAAGAGGTCATCGCGGAGCACCCGGTTCTGCTGAACCGTGCGCCCACCCTGCACCGACTCGGCATCCAGGCCTTCGAGCCGCAGCTGGTCGAGGGCAAGGCCATCCAGATCCACCCGCTCGTCTGCACCGCGTTCAACGCGGACTTCGACGGTGACCAGATGGCCGTCCACCTGCCGCTCTCCGCGGAGGCGCAGGCCGAGGCCCGCATCCTGATGCTGTCCTCGAACAACATCCTCAAGCCGGCCGACGGCCGTCCGGTCACCATGCCGACGCAGGACATGGTGCTCGGTCTGTTCTTCCTCACCACCGACGAGGAGGAGCGCGAGGTCATCGGCGAGGGCCGCTCGTTCGCGTCCGTCGCCGAGGCGATCATGGCGTTCGACGCCCGGGAGCTCTCGCTCCAGGCGAAGGTCGACATCCGCTTCCCGATCGGCACCGTCCCGCCGCGTGGCTGGACCCCGCCGGTGGCGGAGGAGGGCGAGCCGGAGTGGCAGCAGGGGGACTCGTTCCGTCTGCGCACCACGCTGGGCCGCGCGCTCTTCAACGAGCTGCTGCCCGAGGACTACCCGTTCGTCGACTACTCGGTGGGCAAGAAGCAGCTCTCCGAGATCGTCAACGACCTGGCCGAGCGCTACCCCAAGGTCATCGTGGCGGCGACGCTCGACAACCTGAAGGCGGCTGGCTTCCACTGGGCGACCCGTTCCGGCGTCACCGTGGCCATCTCCGACGTCGTCGTGCCTGAGGCGAAGAAGGAGATCGTCGCGGGCTACGAGGCCCAGGACGAGAAGGTCCAGAAGCAGTACGAGCGCGGTCTGATCACCAAGGACGAGCGCACGCAGGAGCTCATCGCGATCTGGACCAAGGCGACCAACGAGGTCGCCGAGGCGATGAACGCGAACTTCCCCAAGACGAACCCCATCTTCATGATGGTTGACTCGGGTGCCCGAGGAAACATGATGCAGATGCGGCAGATCGCCGGTATGCGTGGTCTGGTGTCGAACGCGAAGAACGAGACCATCCCGCGACCCATTAAGGCGTCGTTCCGTGAGGGTCTCTCCGTGCTGGAGTACTTCATCTCCACCCACGGTGCCCGTAAGGGTCTCGCGGACACCGCCCTCCGTACCGCCGACTCGGGTTACCTGACCCGTCGTCTCGTGGACGTCTCCCAGGACGTGATCATCCGCGAGGAGGACTGTGGCACCGACCGCGGCCTCAAGCTGACGATCGCGACCAAGGACGCCAACGGCGTGCTGCGCAAGGCCGACGACGTCGAGACCTCGGTGTACGCCCGCATGCTGGCCGAGGACGTCGTCGTCGACGGCAAGGTCATCGCGCCGGCCAACGTCGACCTCGGTGACGTGCTCATCGACCAGCTCGTCGCCCACGGCGTCGAGACGGTCAAGACCCGCTCGGTCCTCACCTGTGAGTCCGCGGTCGGCACCTGTGCCTACTGCTACGGCCGCTCGCTGGCGACCGGCAAGCTGGTGGACATCGGCGAGGCGGCGGGCATCATCGCCGCCCAGTCGATCGGTGAGCCCGGTACCCAGCTGACGATGCGTACCTTCCACACCGGTGGTGTGGCCGGTGACGACATCACCCAGGGTCTGCCCCGTGTCGTCGAGCTCTTCGAGGCCCGTACGCCGAAGGGTGTCGCCCCGATCTCCGAGGCCGCCGGCCGCGTCCGGATCGAGGAGACCGAGAAGACCAAGAAGATCGTCGTCACCCCGGACGACGGCTCCGACGAGACCGCCTACGCGATCTCGAAGCGTGCCCGTCTGCTGGTGGGCGAGGGCGACCACGTCGAGGTGGGCCAGAAGCTCACCGTGGGTGCCACCAACCCGCACGACGTGCTGCGCATTCTCGGCCAGCGTGCCGTCCAGGTCCACCTGGTCGGCGAGGTCCAGAAGGTCTACAACTCGCAGGGTGTGTCGATCCACGACAAGCACATCGAGATCATCATCCGGCAGATGCTGCGCCGCGTGACGATCATCGAGTCCGGCGACGCGGAGCTGCTGCCGGGCGAGCTCGTGGAGCGCTCGCGCTTCGAGGCGGAGAACCGTCGCGTGGTCCAGGAAGGCGGCCACCCGGCCTCCGGCCGTCCGCAGCTGATGGGTATCACCAAGGCCTCGCTGGCCACGGAGTCCTGGCTGTCGGCCGCCTCCTTCCAGGAGACGACCCGAGTGCTGACGGACGCGGCGATCAACGCCAAGTCCGACTCGCTCATCGGCCTCAAGGAGAACGTGATCATCGGTAAGCTCATCCCGGCCGGTACGGGTCTGTCCCGCTACCGGAACATCCGGGTCGAGCCGACCGAGGAGGCGAAGGCCGCCATGTACTCGGCCGTCGGGTACGACGACATCGACTACTCGCCCTTCGGGACGGGGTCGGGTCAGGCGGTTCCGCTGGAGGACTACGACTACGGGCCGTACAACCAGTAAGCGGTTCGCGGTTCGCGAGGCGGTCGCCCTTTGGGCGGCCGCCTCGCGGCGTTTGGGGGTGCCCCGGTCCCTCCCTTTCACCGTTTCTTGCGGGGGGCAGGCCCCCGCACCCCCGAAGCGCCCTGCGGGCGCTGTCCTCAAACGCCGGACGGGCTGAATACAGCCCGTCCGGCGTTTGAGGACAACCGCGCGGAGCGCGGTTTCGGGGTCTGGGGCGCAGCCCCAGGAATCGGCGAAGGGGCGGGGCTGGGGCACCCTCCCCTTATCGACCCACAAGCTCCAGCGCGGCGACGACGGCCCCTGCCACCCCCACCAGAGCCGCCACACTGGCGAGCGGCCAGCGCGCCCGCTCCAACGCATCGAGCCGCGCCTCATGATCGGCAAGCAGCCGATCCGTCTGGTCGTTCCGCTGGACGACGAGGGCGAGAGCGCCGTCGACGCGGGCGAAGCCGGCCTCCATCGTGCCGCGGAGGCGTTCGAGCTCCAGGGCGACGTCGGTGTGGGGGGTGGGTGGGATCATGAGCCGCCCCGGTCGTCCGTGCGCAGCCAGCGCGGGAGGAGGGCCTGGACGGCGGGCAGGGCCATGACCCGGGCCAGGCCGCCGGCCACGGCGAGCGCGCCGGCGACCCAGGGGAGGGTGGACGGGACCCCGGACGCGTCGGCGATCGCGGGGAGGGCGACGGCGAAGGCCACCGCCGTCTGGACGAGGGTGCGCAGGGTGCGCTTCGTGGAGTCGGTCATGCGCGCGGCACCTTCAGCGCGTCCCAACTCGCTTGCCCCGGCCAGCCGTCGGCGTCGTCGCCGGAGTAGCCGAGCTTGCGCTGCCAGCGGGCGTACGAGCGCCGGTCGGACTCCGTCCAGCGGGGGCCGGGGCCCTCGGCGTACGCCGAGCAGCCTTCCTCGACGAGGCGGCGGCCCATGGCGGTGACGACGGGGGAGTTCGGGCCGGAGCGGAAGAAGTCGGCGCCGGGGAACGGTTCGTAGGCCGGCTGCCGGTCCGGGGACGGCGTCGTGCCACCGCCCGCCGCCCACGCCCGCATCTCGTCGCGCGAGGCGAAGCGGGCCACGTTGCTGTCCACCGGGTCGTCCGTGAACTGGTGGATCAGCCAGTCCGCCCGTATGCCGGGCGCCCCGGCCCCCGTCCCGTAGGCGGCGATCCACAGTCCGTCCCCGGCGTACCCGCTGCTGTCGCGGTTCAGCCAGAAGTCGCGGTTGCAGTAGAGGATCACCCGGTGGCCGGGGCGCAGGGCCTTCACCTTGCGGAGGAAGGCGTCCTTCTCCGCGCAGGTCGCGACGCCGCCGTCGGTCGTCTCCCAGTCGACGGCGAGGATGTCGCCCTCGGCGGAGTCGCAGCGTTCGACGAAGTACGCGGCCTGCTCGTCCAGGTTCCCCGGGTGGAGGAAGTGGTAGAAGCCGACGACGAGCCCGGCCCGGCGGGCCCGGGCGGCCTGGTCGCGCATGCGCGGGTTGACGTACGAGCGGCCCTCGGTCGCCTTGATCAGGACGAAGTCAAGGTCGGAGGTGGAGTAGGCGGACGACTGGTAGGACGAGATGTCGATGCCGCGGATCATGCTGCTCATGAGGTTGGTTGCCTTTCAGGAAGAGCTCGGGACTTTGAGGGCGTCCCAGGACGACGGGCCGGGCCGGCCGTCGGCGTCGTCGCCGGTGTAGCCGAGCTTGCGCTGCCAGCGGGCGTACGACGCGCGGTCCGCGTCGGTCCAGCGCGGGCCGGGGCCCTCCGCGTACGCCGCGCAGCCCTCCTCGACGAGGCGGCGGCCCATGGCCGTGATGAGGGGCGAGTCCGTGCCGGTACGGAAGAAGTCCCGACCGGGGAAGGAGGCGGTGCGGACGGTCTCGCGGGACGCGCCGGCGAGCCGCCGCGCGATCCGGGCGCGCAGGTCGTCCATGGTGAAGCCGAGCGGGTCGATCTTCTGGTTCGTCCACTCCTTGTGGCCGATGACGGAGGCCGCGGTCCAGCCGTGCGCCCGGCAGAGCGCCGCCGACGTCCGTACGATCGCGTCCAGTTGGGCGGCCGGCCAGGGGTCCTCGCCGTCGCCCTCGTTGACGCACTCGAAGCCGTAGAAGCGGGCGTTGCCGTCGGTGTCCATCGCCGTCGGGCGGGGGAGCGCGGACTCGCTGACGACGGCCTCCAGCACGTCGCCGTCGCCCAGGCCGGCGTGGTTGGTACGGCCGTTGCCGACGAGGTGGACGGTGCCCTCCTTGTCGATCACGCCGTGACAGAGCGGGCCGGGCAGCTCGTCGTAGCCGTCGTAGCAGAGGTCGACGGAGTCGCGGGTGCCGGTGGTGGCGGTGTGGTGGATGACGATGCCGTTGACCGGGCCCCAGGCGCCTTTGTGATCGCGGTTGTGGGTGCGCCAGTCGCCGACCTCGACGACGGTGACGCCCTCGGTGCGGAGGGCGGTGAGAAGGGGATCCGGGGTGAGGGGTGTTGCCATGTGGTCGGGCTCCTTCAGGGGACGGCCGCGCCCCGTACCGCTGACTGCGGTGCGGGGCGCGGCCGTTGAGGGGGAAGGTCCGGGTCAGGCGATCGCGGCCCAAATGGCGTTGGCGTCGTCGATGACAGTGGACGGGTTGAACGACGTAGGCAGCGACGTCTGGCCCGTGGCCGGCAAGCGGCCGTGGCGGACGAAGGCTCCGGGCATGCGGGCGCCGCTGGAGGGGCGGAGACCGTAGTTCGCCGCGACGGCGAAGCCGGGGCCGCTGTTCGCCTTGTCCGGCCCGTTCAGGACGAACGCCACCCAGTAGCAGCCGGGCGGCGCGACATACGGCGCGGTCAGCGGGAGCGGGACGGTGGTGCCTTCCATGACCTTCGGGAAGATGTCCTTCAGCGACGGGGTCATCGCCACCCGCTTGCCCGTCGCGTCGTACAGGCCCGCGTATGAGGCGGCGGCGAGGGTGTTGCCGACGTAGCCGTGGACGTAGAAGACGATGTTGTTGATTTCCGTGGCGGCACGGAGCATGAGGCCCATCAGGTAGACCTGGCCCGGCGGGCAGTACTGCGGTGTGGCGTAGGCCTTGTCGTTGGGGATCGTCGTCGACATCGACGCCGTCGCCGGGTCGAACGTCCACGCCTTGAACCCGAGGTCCGTCGGCCCCCAGGTGCCCGGTGTGCCGAGGGCGTCCACGTAGCTCTTGCGGACCAGGTGGTCGGCGGACGTCGGGTCGGCCTTGACCATGGGCACGTTGGTGAAGGTCTTCGTGCCGGAGACCGTCTGGTCGCCGGTCAGGGCGACCACCGCGCCGGCCGGCGCCGCGCCGAGCATGGTCGCGTCGAGGGTGACCGCGCCCGTACGGCCGTTCACCGACAGGACGGCCGTCGACTGCTGGACGTACCGCAGGTCCGCCGCCGCCTGGTCGAGGGCGCCGACGTCCGAGGCGACGAGGGCCACCTCGCCCTTCTTGCCGTTGACCGACGAGACGGGGGCGACCGCGCCCGGCGGCAGTTGGGTGGTGGGGACCTTGCCGGTGGCGTCGAGGGAGGCGACTCCGCCCGCCTGGCCGACCGTCGCCGCCGGTACGGCCTGGAGGTCGGCCGCGCTCAGCGTGACGGCCGCGGCGCTCTTGCCGTTCACGGACTGGATCAGGCCCGGCGCGCCCGCCGGACCCGCCGGGCCGGGGGCGCCGGCCGGGCCGGGCGGGCCGGGGACGGCGACGTAGTGCGGGGCCTCCGGGTCGACGGGTGCGAGGTCGGCGAGGTCCACCGTCTTCTGCGTGGCGGGGAGGACGATGTCGTACGTCCGGTTGACCGGTATCCCGGCCAGCTGCTCGACGACGGTGTACGTCCACTTGGCCGGGTTCATGCCGGGGGTGTCGGTGGCGGGCAGGACGGCCTGGACGCGGCCGTCCGCGTCCAGGGGGGCCGTGATCGGGCCGCCCAGGATGGTGTCGCTGCCGGTGTGGGTGAGCAGGGTGGGGGCCCGGAAGGTGAGGGTGCCGCTCAGCGGCCGGCCGTCCGGGGTGAGGTAGCGGGCGGTGACGGTCACCGTGGGGATGCCGTTGGGCAACACGGGTGTGCCTCCTGACGTGGATGGGACACGTGGTTAGGACACGTGCTTAGGACTTGACGCCGTACAGGGCGCGCGGGGAGCAGCCGACCGTCGCGCCGGGTGTGGTGGCGCGGGCCTGCACCTCGAAGGTGGCGAGGGTGTCGAAGGGCAGCCCGACGGGCGCGGTGAAGTCGAGCGGCCCGGGGCCGGCCGGGCCCACCGGGACGCCGTTCACCAGCAGCCGGGCCTCGCCGCCGTCCGTGGTGAGGATCAGACAGCGGAGCGCGGGGTGCTGGACGATGCCGGTGCTGCTGTGGAGCGTCGTCCACTCCGCCGAGGCGGTGGTCTCCCACCGCGCGGTGCTCACCGGCATCGGCAGCGGATACGCCAGGTAGGGCCTGGCCAGGCCCTCGCCCGCCGTGTCGTCGGCGACGATGGCGTTGGACCGGCCGTCGAAGATCCGTACCGACTGGCGCGGTTCGATGTCGGGCGCGTCGGTGCGTACCGCCATTGCCACCGAGCCGTCGTCGCGGCGCAACATGAAGCCGCTCTGGCCGGTGCCGTCGGGCCGGTTGGGGAAGACGTCGGGGCTCTTGCCGATGTAGAGCAGTTCGGCGCCCTTCTCGCCCTCGCTGTCGCGGACGGCGAGCCGGCCGCCGTCGCTGATGACGACGTTGCCGCCCTTGACACGGTCCATGGCCGGGCGGGTGTTGGCGCTGCCCATGAGGGCGCGGACCTGGCGTTCCAGGGAGCGGATGCGGTCGAGCAGATCGAGCGGGATGGCGGCCACTTACATCGCCTCCAGGTAGAGCCGGGCCGTCTCGGCCTTGGACCGGTCCGGGGGTGTCACCGTCAGTCCGACGACGCGGTACCGCCGGTCGGGGGTGCGTGCGTGCCAGCCGTCGCGGATGCGCAGCCGGACCGTGCCGCCGATGAGGGCGGGGGTGATCCGGCCGTCCAGCCGGAAGGTGGCCTCGGGGATGGACTGCGGCTGCCGGGCCCGGTCGAGCTCGGCGACGGCCGCGCTGGTGAGCAGCTTCTTGTCGGAGACGCCGCTGTGGTCCGAGGTCCCTTCGAGGCGCGGCCAGCCGGCGGCGAGCTCCTCGGCGACCTGGGGCTCGGACACCTCGGGGAGGGAGTCCGTGGCCTGGTCGCGGTTGGCGGACTCGCCGCGCGCCACCCAGACGTTGGCCTGCACGGTCGAGTCCACGGGCAGGCTGTAGGTGAGGAGTTGCCCGGGGCGGTCGAGGACGATGTCGGACGCGCCGGTGAGGATCTTCGGGTGGCCCAGTTGCAGCCGCTTGGTCCGTTCGCCGGTCTCCGGGTGGCGGTAGCACTGGATCCGCCACTCGAAGCCGTTCTCCAGCGCGGCGAGCCCGTCGATCAGTTCCCGGACGCGGGCCAGGTCGGTGTAGGCGTAGGCGCGTTCGTCCAGGACCACCCCGGAGGTCTCGTCCCCGAACGTCAGCCTGATGTCGCCGCCCGGCTGGGACTGGGCGTGCTGGAGGAGTTCGCGGACGATGTGGAACTGGTCGCGCTTCTTGAAGACGTAGCTCGACGCCAGGATGCGGTGCTCGAAGTACGAGTCGAAGGTGCCCGCCTGGAACTGGACGCGGAGCCGGCCGCGTTCGTCCCCCTCCGCGGTGCAGGTCCACAGGATGCCGCCCCACCAGATCTCGGAGCCGCGCTCCAGCCAGACCGCGGTGCGGCCGGTCCGGAGCGCGGCGCGCGCCCGGCGGGCGAGGGCCTCGTCGGGCAGCGGGACGGTCGCGCGGAGCTGCCCCGGCTTGCCGATGTAGTCGTCGAACTCGACGTCGGTGAGCGGCAGCACGTCGATCACGCGGTCGGTGAGGAGGTCGCAGAAGAGGGCGCGGTAGGTGATGTCCGCGGACGGAGCGGCGAAGGGGGGCGTATCCGTCATGCGTCGACCTCGTAGGTGCCCCAGACCTCGTACCAGGAACCGGGCTGGGGGTGGCGGGGAAGTCGGCGTCCACCCAGGCGCTGGAGGCCTTGCCGTCGGGGCCCGCGCAGGACCAGCCGCGGGCCACTCCCTTGCCGATGTCCAGACCCTTGATCGGCTTCTCCGAACCGGATCCGTTCCGGTAGATGTAGCAACCGCCGAAGTAGTAGGCGCCCGTGTCGGGGCCCGTGCGGGCGCGGAAGGTGCCGGGCATGGCCAGGGACGGCGGGAACGGCAGGGTCAGGTACCAGTTGCCGTTGCGGTTGGGTCCGCCCCAGTTGGTCGTCGTACCGATGGTGAGCGAGGCATAGAACTGGACCTGCGGTCCGTCCTTGAGGTAGCGGCCGGACACGCTGCCGTTGCCCAGTGCGACCTTGGGGCCGTCTTCGGCGCCCCACGTCGGCGCGTACGACTGCCAGGTCGGCCGCAGGTCCTGCCACTCCTTGCCGTTCCAGCGCTGGAGGCCGGTGCCGTTGTCGCGGTACTGGCCGGGGTACGCGCCGGCGAAGCCCGGGCCCCAGTCGGCGGGGAGGATGCCGCCAGCGGCGACGGTGGCCTGCCGGCGGTCGCGGACGGCGCCGGTCCGCCAGTCGATGCCACCGGTGCCGGCCGAGGCGCCGGCCTTCACCGTCACCTCGGCCAGGGCCAGGGACGCCGGCGGGACCGGGGGAGCGACGGGCTTCGCCGCCGGGGTGCCGGGCACGATCTCGATGAACGCGCCGGTCTTGCCGGAGGCGTCCTGCTGGTCGTCGTAGATCCGGGCGACGACGAGGTCGACGCGCGGGTTGCCAGGGTCGCCGTCGGCGAAGGTGATGCTGGTGGGCTCGGGGAGGTAGACGGGGTAGGCGCCCGCGGCGGCGGTGCCCTGGACGACGGCGCGCCCGGGGCCGACCCGGGTGCTCATGCCGGTGCCGTCGGTGGCGACGGCGAGGCCGGTGACGGTCTCGCGGCCGTCGGCCGAGCCGGGCAGCACGCCGGGCCGGGAGGCCAGCGGGCCGGCCGGGGCCATCGCGCCCAGCGGGGCGAGTCGGGTGTCGAGGCGGGACTGGCCGCCCTCGCCGTTGGTGGAGTTGAGCAGCCACGCGCTGCCGAGGTTCATGATGTTCTCCTGGGGTGGTGGTGGCGGGAGGGACGGGGGAGGCGCGTGCTCACCAACGGGCTCCGCGCCAGGTGACGGCCGCGGTGGCGCCGGCGCCCGGCGCGTCGGGGTCGGCCCGGAAGGCGAAGGTGCTTTCGCCGGGCGGCAGTTGGAAGAGCTGCTCCGGGACGGACGACGAGGTGGCGGTGTGCAGGCGTGAGGTGCTGCCGTTGAGCAGGACCGTGCCCGCGGAGGTGTCGACGGTCAGGACGTCGGACGGCGCGAGCGTGATGTCGTACTCGATCCGCAGCCCGTCGCCGAGCCGGGTCAGGGACGGCCTGCTCACCTGGCCCCGGAACTCGACGACCGGACTCGTGGGCGCGTCACCGTCGTTGAACACGGTCAGCAGTCCGGTGGAGCCGGGCTCGCCCCAGGCGATGGGCCAGGTGAGCCCCTGCCCGGGGGCACGGGTCTGGTCCTGGCCCCAGAACAGGCCGCCCTCCGGCCGGGGGAGGCCGGTGACGGCGGACCGCTCCTCGACGGAGAAACGGCGCGGGTCCGCGCAGATCCACTGCACGGTCGCCTTCGCGGCGCCCCGGGTGACGTACATCCGGTCGTGCGGCACGACGCGCTGGGACACGCGGGCCCGGCAGGCCAGCGTCTCGCCGTGCAGGCGCACGGCCAGCCACTGCTCGCCGGTGTGCACGCCGGTCGCCGCGTTGAACGCCCGGGTGACCTCGGCGGCCCGTTCGGGCTGGTCGGGGAGCAGCCAGACGGGCGCGGTGACCGTACGCGCCTGGGCCCACTGGGCGCCGGGCCAGGCGCCGTGCTGGTCGGGGCGGAGGACGTCGCCACTGTCCAGGCCGGGGAGGTCGGCCCAGCCGGTGAGGCCGGAGTCGGCGATCTGGTAGTCGGTGCCCGGGCCGATCAGCAGTCCGGCCCACTGGATCTGCCCGTCGCGGGTGATCAGTGAGCCGGGGGGCTGGTCGGGGGTGGCCGGGGGTGGTGTGGGTGTGGGTGTGAGTGTGGGTGTGGGTGTGGTGAATGTAGGGGGCATGGGAGGTCGGCCTTCACCTTCCGGTGCGTGGTTGGGGTCCGGTTGAGGCTGGGGTTGGGCGGCGTCTCCGGGCCGGTCGCGTCTCGGGGCCGGTATGTGCCGGGGGCCGGTACGCGGGCGGGGGCTCAGGTACGGGGCCAGGGCCGGAGTTTGTCGGTTCCGGTGCGTGTCCGAAGGCGGGGCTCGCCCGGTTTCGCTCCGAGCCCGGAGGCGTGCGCTGGTTCAGGCACGCGTCCGGGCTCGGAACAGCAGGTCCTCGGCGATGCCGTACGCACCGCGATGCGCGGGTTCGTGGTACTCACGCAGGTCGGGCCCGTACAGCCCGTTCAGCCTGTCCGGCCCGCCGGCCCGGTGGGGGGCCGTGGCGCGGGCCGCCTCGGCGGTCGCCGTCAGCAGCCGTTCGAGCTTCGGGAGCGGCAGGACGGCCTCCGCCTCGCCGGCCTCCGCGAGGATCACGGGGACACCGCCGTCGCGCGCGGTGACCACGCCGCCTTGAGCGAGCCGCGGGATGTGGGGCAGGTTGACGAACGGCACGGTGTTGAGCGCGTCGATGATGGCGTTGGCGAAGCTGATCAACGCGTTGATCGGAGCGGCCACCACCCCGGCGACCAGGTGGAACCCGGCCCTGAGGAGATCGGCGACGCCGCCGAGGGTGCTCAGCAGGGCCTTGCCGAGGCTGCTGAAGCCGCCGGAGAAGTCGCCGTGGAGGAACTTGCGGACCGGCTCGACGAACATCTTGAGCCCGTTCCAGATCTTCATGACGGCGGTCAGGTACTCGCGGACCGGAATGATGATCGCCGCCGTGGCGGTCACGAACGCCTCTCCCACGTGGGAGAAGACCCCTTCCATGATCCGCTGTCCGGTCTCCGACTCCAGGGCGAAAGTGATCAGTTCGGTGGCGATCGGGAGGAGCAGGGAGGCCGCGAGTGTCCAGGGGTTGCCCCGCATCAGGAGGTTCACCGCTTCCATGACCCCCGCGAGGATGCCCAGGACGGACGCCGCCTTGCCGATCGCGCCGCCGGCCTTCGTCCCGACGCTGCCGAGCCCGCCGAAGAGTCCGCCGAGGCCGCGGAACTTGCCGGGCAGCCCGGAGAACTGCCGGTTCAGCCGGCGGTGGGCGTCCTTCTGGCGGTCCAGGCCCTTGGCGGCGCCGGACGCCTCCTTGCCGGCATTCGCCAGGGCCGGGCCGGCGGCGGACGCGGCGCTGCCCAGCTGCTTGGTCGCGGCGGTGCCGCCCGGTCCCAGGGACGCGGCCAGGCGCTCGACGAACCGGGTGGCCGCCTGGACGCCGGTCAGCGCGCCGCGTACCGACCCGTCGAGCCGGCCCACGCCGGACGAGAAGGCGGCGAGGGGGCCCGCGGTTCCGGCGAGCGGGTTCCGGACCGGCCCGGTGAGTGCTGCTGCTGCCGCCATGCGGGCCTCCTCATCCGCGGGCCTTGGCGAGGAACATCAGCGCCATGGCGGTGTCCCGGGGGTCGTCGGCCCGTGCGTAGTAGTTCTCGATGTGGAACCCGCCGCCGCCCGCGCCGTTCGGGTCCACGCCGGCGGCCGAGAGGCGTCCGGCGATGGCCGTCCGGGTCAGCAGCCGGTCCAGCCGCGACAGCGGCAGCACGGCCTCGGCCTCGCCCGCCTCGGCGACGAGGGCCGGCACGCCGCCGGTGCGCGGGGTGACGATGCCGCCTTCGGCGAGCATGGCGATCGGCGACACATCGATGGTGAAGCCTCTGCCGCCGAAGTGCGGGATCCAGCTCGGGACGCTGACGTGAATGCCGTTGAGCGAGGTGATGACGGCGTTGACCATTCCGATCAGGCCGTTGATGGGGTCCCGCACCACCGTGACGATCGCCCGGAAGATGCTCTTGACGGACTCGGGGAGCGCGTCCCACGCCGCGTGCAGCGCCGCCTTCACGGTGTTGAACACGTCCGGCAGGTCGGTGACGAACCAGAGGGCGATGGGCATGATCGCCTTCTTGATCCCGTTCCAGACGCCCGACATCAACTGGCCGAGCCCCCGCATCAGCGGGCCGATGACCTTCGCCGCCGCGTCGACGGCCTTGCCGATGACCTCGAAGGCCTTCTTCATGATGCGGCGCATGGTCGTCGACTTGGAGGCCATCTCGATGACCTTCTCGATCAACGGCTGGAAGAGGGTGACCAGTTGAGCGAGGAAGTTCCTCTTCATCGACCGGTTGAGGCCGTCGGTGCTCTTCGTGGCCTTCTTCAGGCTCCCCCCGGCCTTGTCCAGCCCGGGCGCCGCCTTCCCGGACTCCTTCCCCATCTTCCCGATCGCCTTCGCGGTCGCGTCGGCGCCGCCCTTCACGTTCTTGACCTCACGGCCGGCCTGCTGGGCGGAGGTCCTGACCTTGCCCATGCCGGTGTTGAGGGCGCCGGTGTGGGTGGAGAGTTTCTGTGCGGATTTGCCGGTGGCGTCGAGGGCGGATTTGGCGCCTCGGGCGGTTCCGTTGATGCGCAGGAGAGCGCTGTTCAGTGACATGGGTCATCCCGTTCGCTCGGAGAGGCCGCGGTTCGGCTCTTGTTCACCCCAGGGCGGATTCGAGGTTGCGCACGCGTTCCTCCAGGTCCCGTACGTTCCGAGCGGTTCTGGTGGAGAACCGGGGCCTGCGTCCTTGAGGCGCGGGCGCGCTCGCCCCTTGGCGGGCTGTCGAAGTTCGCTTGAGTGCATCGCGCTGCTTATTGAGCCGTGCATGCGCTTCTCGAGCAAGCGTGCGGGCCTCTTTTGCCACCCCCAAGGGGCTTTCTTCCGTGCTTGGAGTGCTCTTCTTCTCCTCTCGAGCGCGCTTCGTTTTTCCGCCGTCCAGGAACGGATACTTCGCCTTGAGATCCTTTACTTGCTCGCCGAACGCGTCCTGTAGAGAGATTTTTTTGTGCTCAAATATCTGGACGCCTGCGATCGTCAGCCCCTTCTCGTCGTATTTGACGAGTGAGGGGTCGAACTTGAGGAGCTGTCCGGACGAGGTGACGGCCTGCAGGCCGCCGGCTTTATGGAATTGGGTGGGGCCGAACGTGAAGTCCAGCGCACTTTTGACTCTCGTCCATATCTCGTTCACCGCCGTCTGCCACTGGTCAGGCGATACCGGCAGGGGGTTGGGGATCTGTGGCGGTGGTCCCGGGAACGAGCTGGGTGTGTTCTCTGAGGGGGGCATTCCTCTCTCCTGTCTTTCGGTGTTACGCTCCCGCCAGCCCGTTCAAGCGGTCGGGTTGCGTCGTTCGAGGGGGATGATCAGCTTGGTGCCCGGCGTGGTATGTGCGGCAGTGGCCTTCTGGATGGTGGTCCAGATTGTGCGTATGAGATCGATTGCCTGGAGGGGTGTGGCAGTCGAAGCGGTCTGCGACCACAACAAGTGGAACGAGGGGATGGTGTCCAGTGTCTGTGTCTTCGTCGCACCCAATGGGGAAGCGGTGAAGGTGCAAACTCCATATTTCAAGGAGCCGGTCCTTGAGGTAGGAGAAGTGGTGACGGCTCGTTACGATGCTCGGGCGCCAGAAAATGCGGTGATTCCGGAATACGTCGAGGGGGATCATCATTTGATTTGGATCGGTGTCGCGGTATTCGTGTTTGTAAGTGTCGGATTCTTTATCAAGGATCTGGCGTGATCCCAGAGGAGGGTCCGTCGTGGGGCTTACTCTTCTGATCACCTTCATGCTCTTTCTGCCCGTGCCGATCGTGATGTACGTGCATGTCATTCCCTGGCGCCTGAGGAGGCGTCTACGGGCGAGCGGTATAGAGGTCACCGGCGAGTGTGTGCGTGTGGCATGGGATTCGAATTCTGCCGTGATCGCCGTCGAGTACGACACTCGTGATGGCCGCCGGTTCTGTCATCGCAGTGATCCCTTGCATCTCGCCAGGGTAGAGCGAGGGGACGCGGTGAGAATCACCTACGACCCCCGACGGCCGGTAAGGGCATGCCTGAGCAGTGAGATCGACGAAGCCAAAGAGGGGTTTTTCGGCGACCCGATCGTGTACGTCGAGTTGCTTTTTCTGGTGCCGCAGCTGATTTGGATCTACTTGCTCGTGACGGGTGCCATGCGCCTTTGACCGAGCGGCGCAGGCGGAGTGGTGACCCGCGAGTTGCGCGGGCTCAAGGTGAGGGTTTCTCGCGTGCCTCGCTCTGGCCGGCGTTGTTCTATTGGCTCTGCGCGTCTCCATCACGTAGACATGTAATGCTGAAGGGCACAAGGGATCGCGCTGAATGTGCCCGCGTTCAGGTTGCTATCTTCCAGGGCTCTGTGCTTGAGAAGTGCTGGAGTGGTGGCTACGTAATGTCCGGGGCAGGTGAGGTGCTGAGCGGTACACTCCCGCCATGGCAGTGACTATCTTGAAGTTCTGCACCTTTTCGCTTGTTTTGGGTATCTGGCTGGTGATTGTCCGGTTATCGTTTGTCGAGGCGTGGCGCCTGAAGAGGCTCCAGCGTGTCGGCATACGAACCATGGCGGAGTGCAAAAACTTCGAGCACTTCCGGAGCGGGATCGCCTCCTGGCTCGAATTTTTCAAGCCTTCCGGGGAAAGATCGTGGGCGTTGGGGCCTACTTCTTCGAGAATTACCATTCCGCTGGGGGAGTCGGTGGAGGTTGTTTACGATCCGACTCCGAAGGCGTATATCTGGCGTGGGGACAGGGCGGAGGTCTGGCCGATCAGGCGCAGCAGCATTCGAAACCACATCCTGGCCGGAGTAGTGGCCACCGTGATAAGTGGGATTGTCGCCTACTCGCAGATTCATATCGGTAGCTGAGTGGGGATGCGGTGTTTCCGTCACGTGCCGCTGCTCGTGGCTGGGGCTGCCGAGTCGGCGACAGAAAGGCGAAACAACGGCTCAAGGTTGCTGCGCCGGTGAAGAATTCCCGTTGTGTGCCTGCTTATGCCCGGGGGCAATGAGCGCGTCCATGGACTGCAGATCAGGCGAAGAAGCGGGCAAGCTGGTCCGGGGCGGGAAGGGGCTCCGCTTTATCTTCGCCTGTGTCCGAAAGTTCGGACGCCCCGTCGTCATGACCTGGCCTCGGAACCGGCTCAGGGTAGGGCAACGGTTCCGCCTCCTCATCACTGTTCATTGTGACCGTGATCCAGTTGGCGACGGCCAGGTGGTCGACCATCGCGGCGAGGAGGTGTTCCGCCGGGCCCCAGTCGGTGGCCTCGCCGTGGAGGTTGCGGTTGACGGCGCTGTCGCGGGGGAGGTGCTTGATCAGGACCGTGAGGCGGCGGGAGGTGAGCCGGCCGCGGTGCCAGTCGAGGAGGTCCACGCCGTAATGACGGAGCAGATCCGCTTCGAGAGCCTCGGCGTGTTCGTCGACGAACGCGTCGAGGCTCAGTCTTCCCCCAGGCCGAGCCCGGTCTCCTTGCCGTAGACCTCCAGGATTGCGGCGATGTCCTGCATGGTCACGTCGTGCTCGGCGAAGTGGGCGTACTGCTTTTCGCCCATCAGCAGGGCCAGCAGGCCGTCCACGTCGTTGTCGTCGAGGTCGCGCAGAGCGCGTGCCGTGCGGTGGTTGATCTCCGTGGGGAGTTCGAAGGTGTCGCCGTCGAGGGTGAAGGACCAGGCTCGGCCGTGCGCCTCCAGGCGCTGCGCGCGGGCGGCGTTGACGTCGAATGCGGGCATGTCTCTCTCCTTGGATGGGGTGGTACGAGGGGCGGGCGCCGCCTGGTCGCGGCGCCCGCGGTCACGGCGTGGCCCCGGCGGGGCCGTGCGTCACTTCGGCGGGGCCACCGCGTACGCCTTGTCCTTCATCAGCCATGTCGCCAGCGGCGCCCCCGGCTTCGAGCCCAGCGCCGTGAAGGTCACGCCGAGCTTCACCGCGCCCTTGCGGTTGAGGTCGAAGTCGTCGCTGGTGGTCACCAGGCCGCGCGGCACGACGAAGCGGTAGCGGATCTCGGTGCCGTCGTTGAACTCCAGGCCCAGCGCGCGCTCGTCCTCGCCCTGGTCGCCGTCCACCTCGTACTTGTAGACGCCGGAGTTCGGGGCGGTCTCGCCCACCGTGCCGCCGCCGAAGAAGAACGGCAGTGTGTCCTCGTTCAGCTGGAGCATCCCGAACTTCAGGGTCAGCTCCCGCTCGGTGTAGATCGTGCGCGCCGGGGTCAGCGACTGCCAGGTGTCGACGTTGGCGGTCTTGCCCTTGCGGCCGAACTTCACGCCGTCCGTGCTGGTGTAGCCCAGGTCGTGCCAGGCCGCGCCCCAGTCGGTGTTGATGTCGGCCGGCGCGTCCGTGCCGACCTTGGCGATCAGGACGCGGCCGGTGCCGGCCACGCGGATCTCGCTCGGGTTCATACCGGGCATGGGTGTCTCCTTGAAGTGAGGTACAGGAAAGGCCCCGCCGGGTCGGCGGGGCCTTGCGAAGCAGAGGTGAGTCTCAGGCGGGACGGAGCGACAGCCACACCGTCGTCCGGTAGCGGTTCGCGCCCGGCCGGTTGTAGTCCGGGAACCAGCGCACCGCCTCCGTCTCGACGACGTCCGTCACCACCGCCGTCCCGTAGGCCGTCCCGCGCAGTTGCAGCAGCGCGGTGCGGACCAGCAGGGACAGCGTGTGCGCCGCCGTCTTGTCCGGGCCGTACACCTCCAACTCCACCAGCGGCTGGTCGAGATGGAGGTCGTCCACCCAGGCGCCGCCGGTCCGCGAGACCAGCACCGCCTTCTGCGTCCCGTCGAACGCGGCCGGCGGTCGGTTGTCCACGACCACCCCCGCCAGCTCCGAACGGAACCTGAGGTGGTCGACGATGAGGCGTTCCACATCGGGGAACGAGATCGGGGCTTCCATTACATGGGTGCTCCTTTCCGTGGGGCGCGTCGAGCGGACGGACGGCGCGAACGGGCGCCGCGTGCCGTGCGGAGGGAGGGAGGAATGGCCGGGCGGAACCGTGCACCGACCCGCCCGCCCGCTCAACGCGAAGCGGCGGATGCCGTGGCCCGGGGTCCGGGCACAGCTCCGCCGCTGCATCTATTGTGAACGACTTCGCGCGAACGCGCAACAATTAGTTTCGAGCCCGC
This sequence comes from Streptomyces sp. CA-181903, assembly GCF_050937075.1. Lineage (NCBI taxonomy): Bacteria > Bacillati > Actinomycetota > Actinomycetes > Kitasatosporales > Streptomycetaceae > Streptomyces > Streptomyces sp. CA-181903. The sequence continues at coordinate 3,385,719 of NZ_JBNJLY010000001.1, read as the reverse complement.
GCGTTACAGGTGTCTGACGACGTTCTCCGGCTCGTCCAGCCAGATCCGTCCGCCCGCGCCGTCCACCGTCAGCCCGAAGCGGGCGGGCGCGGGCGCGCCCTGCGCCACCCACCAGTCGTACGCCGCCTCCGCCTCGTCCCAGAGGCGGCGCGGGCCGCCCTGCCAGACGAGCGTCGTCAGACCCGGCTCGGCCCGGAAGAGGGCGCACGCCCAGGACGGGGCGTCGGCGAGGCCCCGGAGCCAGACCGCTCTGCCGTAGCGGCGTCTGGCGTCCGCCTGTTGACGGATCCCCCGCAGCCTGACGCCAAGGGCGAATGTCGCCGCGCCGAACTCCGCCTCCGAGAGGCGGGTCGAGGAGATGTCCCCGAGGGTGGTGACGTCCACGGTCGGCGCGTGTTCCGCCCGCGGGGGTTCCGAGCGGCGCGCCGGCAGGGAGAAGCGGCCCTCCGCGCTCCTGCCGTCCGGCGCGACGGTCAGAGTGACGAACGCCTGCTGCTCGCTGAACGGCGTCCGCCATGGCGCGACGAGTATCGCGCCGGGGCGGACGGCCGACACGTCCGCGTAGGTGATGGTGTGCGCGACGGCGCTCATGCGGCCACCGCCTGCCGGCGGCGTCGGAGGAGGCGGGCGCGCTCCTCCAGGAAGCGGGTTCCCAGTGCCGCGATCACCGTCGCCGCCGCGGCCGCCCGCTCGGCGCCCGTCTTCGCCGTCAGCGGGTTCCGCTCCTCCGGCAGTCGCAGCGGTCCGTACGCGCCGTACCGCTCCACGCCGCACTCGACGCAGCGGCGGATCCCGCCCGGCGCCGTAGCCCAGCCCTCGCGGTGCGCGCAGTTCCGTACGAGCCGGCCCGTCACCGTCCGGACCCCGCCCGCGCTCACCGCGGCCTCCGCGCCGCCAGCCCCGCCGCGGCCTGCTCGTCCCGCGTCGCCAGGCGCAGCACCTCCGCCGGCGCCTCCCACTCCCGACCGCCGCGGGGCGGTCTGACGTAGACGCGGCGGCCCGCCTGGGCCATGACCTGTGCGAGTTTCGCGCTGCGTGTGTCCACCACGTAGGCGCCTTCGCGGTACGTCATGGGGGGTTCCCTTCGAGTTGTCCATACCGATGCGGCTTCCAGGGTGGAGGGCCCTCACTAGGCTCGGAAGGGGTGCCGCCGCTACAACGCCCTTGTCGGGAAACGGAGTTAAGTCATGGCCAAGGCTGGTGGGTCAACGAAGCCCAGCAATCCCCGGTTCGGCTGGGGATTCTTCGGAAACGAGCTGAAGATCCATCGTGAGGCTGCCGGCCTGTCGCAGGAGGCCCTGGGCGGCCTGGTGTTCTGCTCCGGCTCGTATATCGGGCAGTTCGAGAAGGGCATCCGCAGGCCCCAGCCGGCCATCGCCGAGCGGATCGACGAGGTGCTGAAGACGGGTGGCTACTTCAAGCGTGTGTACGACGAGCTGATCGAGGGGTCACCGAACGCCGACTGGTTTGAGGGGGTGTTGTGCCTGGAGGCGGAGGCGACGGTCATCCGGAGCTACGCTCCGACGTTTGTGCCGGGCCTCTTTCAGACGGCTGCCTACGCTCGTGCCGTCTTTTTGGCCGGCTATCCCTTCGCAACTGACAAGGAGCTCGAGAACTGGGTCGGTGCTCGGCTGGGCAGGCAGGGCCTCCTGGGGCATCCAACAAAGCCCATGTTGTGGTCGGTGCTCGACGAGAGCGTCCTCCGCCGGCCGGTCGGCGGGCCGATGGTGATGAGTGAGCAGTTGCTGCGAGTGGCCTCGCTTGCACGTTGCCGTCGTATGGTCGTGCAGGTGCTGCCGTACGGAGCCGGCGCACCGCCGGTGGATGCTTTGCTCAAGCTGATGGACTTTGCGGACGCTCCGCCCGTGGCGTATACGGAAGGCGTTCAGAGCGGGAGCATCCTGGACGAACCCGATCAGGTCGCCCGCTGCAAGTTGGCTTACGACCTTGTCAGGGCCGCTGCCCTCTCGCCACGTGCTTCCCTGGACCTCATCGAGTCGGTGGCGGAAAGGTACACGGATGAAGAGCAACCTTGACCTGAGTTCTGCGGGCTGGCGGAAGAGCAGGCACAGCGGCGGAGGCAACGGCCAGGGGGCTCCCGACTGCGTCGAAGTCGCTGACAACATCCCCGGTGTTGTCCCCGTCCGCGACTCCAAGCGCCCCCACGGACCGGCGCTCCTCATACCCGCCCCCGCCTGGGCCGCCTTCCTCAGTGATCTCCGGGGCTGAGCGGACGTGACAGGGTGTCGCGGATCTCTGCCGCGCTCCGTTCCACCTCGCGGTACCAGTCCGTGACCTCGTCCCCGTCCCCGACGAGCTCGACGCGGCCCGCGTCCAGCTCCCGCAGCCGGTCGCCGAGCGCGTTGAGCCGGGCCTCCAGGGCGAACCGGCCGGGGAGCGGGCTCCTCGCCCAGAGGAGGTCGTCGCGGGCCGCCGTCACCGCCGCGTGGGCGCGGGCGCGTACGGGCGGGAGGGCGATGCGGAGTTCGTCCAGGTTCGCCCGGACCTCCGTCAGGGCGGCGAGGAGCTCCTCCAACTGGGCCGCGGCTTCGTCGGTCTGCTCGGCCCAGGAGGTGAAGAGGTCGGCGGCGCGGTCGGCGTCGTCCGGGTCGGGGACCTCCGTGTGCGTCCACTCGCCGCGGATCTCCGCGTACGAGGCGAGCACGTGCCGGCAGCTCTCCAGCGTCCCCGGAACGTCGGCGAGCGCCTCCCGCGTGGAACTCGTCGGTATGCCGTCCCCGTGACCGCAGGTTCCCTGGATCGCGCGGTAGAGGCCGTCGATGCGGTCGGCCGGCGCCGCCAGGCGTCGATGGGCCTCGGCCGCGGCCTCCATCGCGTCGGCGAGGCGCCGCTCCGCCTCCGCCAGTCGTCGCTTCCGTCCCCACACGTCAGGCTCCCCCTCCCCACCCTCGGCGGACCCCCGCTGCCCGGCCCTCCGAGAGGCGCGCCCGCGAGGGCGCCGTCGCACGCTGTTGGTCTGTCAGGACGGTCTGTCAGTGTCTCGGGTTAGGTTATGGGCAATCGCACGCACGTTTGGCGTTCCGGCGCGGCAGCGGCGGGAGCGAGCGGAGGTGTGGCACGGGGGACGGGGCCAATAACGGGACGGACAGCACCTGGGGTGGCATGAGCGAGCGGTTCGTGATGCGTGGGGGAATCATCCGGTGAGCGCGCACAGCGACCGGCTCGTCGATGTCGTGGCGGCCACCGTCGAGGTGGCGGCGGAGTCCGGGCACGCGGGCGCGTTCACCGACGAGGTGGCCCAGGCGCTGACCGCCGTGGTCGGCAAGGTCGCGGCCCGGGCGGTGGACGACGCCGAGCGGGACGGGTTCGTCAGCGGCTGGCAGGAAGCGGTGCGGGCGATGGAGGTGGAGGAAGGGGCCGACGGCGCCCGGGTGTTCCGGATCCACCAGGCAGAGGACTGAGTCAGGGGGCGGCTCGCGCGTCACGCGCGGAGGCGCCCCGCCGAGGTCGGCGGGGCGCCTCCGCGATGCCGTCGCGGGCCGGTCCGTGATGCCGTCGCCGTCCCATCGCCGCCCCGGCGTCAGACCGGCGGGCGGAGGGTGTGGGCGCGCCGGGTGGCCCGTTCGGCGGCGAAGACGTCCTCCAGGCGGAAGAGGTTGGCGCGGCCCTGCCGGGCCGCCGGCGTGAGATGGCCGAGCTGGACCCACTTCCGTACCGCGTCCTGGCTCACCCCCGCCTCGCGCGCGGCCATGGCGGTGGTGATGAGGGCGGTGCTCGTGGGCACGGTCGGGATCCGGTGCGTCATCAGGCGTTCTCCTCCGTTCCGGCCGCCGTCCCGTCCGCCCGGTCGGCCGTCGCGTGCAGCCACTCCGCCCGCGTCCACCGGTGCCGGTGGGAGGCGTCCGTCCGGCAGGCGCAGGCCGGGTCGGAGCAGCGGCAGCCCGGGTTGACGCACAGGACGGCCTCGCGCTGGGGGAAGACGCGCAGGGACACCGAGCCGCAGTGCCGGCAGCGGCCCTCGACCCGGACCGGCGGGTCCGCCTCGCCGAGCGCGGCCGAGCAGCGCCCGGCCATCCGGCGCGCCTCGCTCCGGATGTGCTCGTCGAGTACGGGGTCGGCGGCGGCCCGGTCCAGCAGGGCGGTGATCCGGACGAGCCGCTGGTCCACCGTGCCGCGCGGCGGGCGCGGCAGCCGCAGCCGCTCGCAGACCGCCTCCTCCAGCTCGATCACCCCGTCGGTGATGTCGCGGATGGTGTCGGAGACGAAGAGGCGAACGGCCGCGCCGGGGGCCGAGCGGGTACGGCGGCCGGTGGGGGAGAGCGCGGCACCGCGGCTCGGGGCGAGCTCCTTGCCCAGCTCGGGGAACTGGCGGCGGAGAACGCCCAGCCATACAGCGGCGCTTCGGGGGCGACTGGGGCTGTCGGTCATGGCTGCTCCTGCGGGGTGGGAGGTGCGAGGTGCGGGTGAGGGGGACGAAGTGCGGGTGCGGAGGGCGGGGCGGGCGCGATTGAGCGGTGAGGAGAAAGAGGAAAGACGAGACCCCGGGGCCGGACCGCAGCTCTGGGGCGTTCGTTCGCGACGACGCCACCGTACCGATCGTGCGTGCGAGCGCGCAACACACATCTTCTTCGCGTTGCCTGCGCACGTTGTTCGCCAAAGTTTGAGACGTCTTGCGGACCCTGTCCTTGCGTGCGCGAACGACCGGTAGGGTCGGGAGCGCGGAGGGAGTGTGAGGAATGACCAACAGGGGTACGGAGATCGAACGGTTCGCGGCCTGGGTCGAGGACCTGATGCGGGAGCGCGGGTACGACATCGACAGCCCGCGTGGGGGCGGCCGGACGCGGCTCGCCGAGGATGCCGGGGTGCACCGGGCCGCGGTCACCCGGCTGTTGCAACGGCAGAGCATGCCCGACCTGGAGACCATGCGCGGTCTGGCCCGGGTGCTCGGCGTCGGCCTGCGCGACATGCTCATCCGGTCCGGCCGGGCCTCCGAGGCGGAGCTGCCGCTACCGGGCTCCGGCGGTGAGGAGCCGGCCGCCGGCGGGCGCGGGCGGGTGACCCCGGAGGAGGCCGCCGTGTTGCTCGGGATCCCCGGCAGTCACCGCCGGCAGTTCGTGGAGATGACGGAGATGATCCTGGCGGTCAGCGGAGCGGCGGCCGTGGGCGGGCGTGGGCGGCGCGGCACGGGGGCGTCCGGGCGGAGCTGATCCTCTCCCCGGTTCCCCGGCCCCCGCCCGCCGGTGGCGCCGGACCTTCGTTCATACTGGACATACAACGCACATCGGTACGTCCTCCGCGTGTGCATTTGTTTTGACCGCAGCCCATGCGGTAGGTACGCTCTGACCTTGTGCCTGGGGTGTCCCTGGGCTCTTGTGCGTGCCTTCGAACCGCGCAAGAGGCCAGGTCCTGAACGGTCCTCCGTGGTCCCGAACGGTTCAAAGACACCGAAATCTGCGCCGAACCGCCCGTCGGCGGGGGTGTGCAGCCCTCGACACACCCGACCGCGTGGGTCGGGGGTAGTCCCAGGTTAGTTTTATCGTGATCGGCACACAGAAACCGGAGAAACGGTGCCTACGATCCAGCAGCTGGTCCGAAAGGGCCGGCAGGACAAGGTCGAGAAGAACAAGACGCCCGCACTCGAGGGTTCGCCCCAGCGTCGTGGCGTCTGCACGCGTGTTTTCACGACCACCCCGAAGAAGCCGAACTCGGCCCTGCGTAAGGTCGCGCGTGTGCGTCTGACCAGCGGCATCGAGGTCACCGCTTACATTCCGGGTGAGGGCCACAACCTGCAGGAGCACTCCATCGTGCTCGTGCGCGGCGGCCGTGTGAAGGACCTGCCGGGCGTTCGCTACAAGATCATCCGTGGCTCGCTCGACACCCAGGGCGTCAAGAACCGCAAGCAGGCTCGCAGCCGCTACGGCGCCAAGAAGGAGAAGTAAGAATGCCTCGTAAGGGCCCCGCCCCGAAGCGCCCGGTCATCATCGACCCGGTCTACGGCTCTCCTCTGGTCACGTCCCTGATCAACAAGATCCTGCTGCACGGCAAGCGCTCCACCGCCGAGCGCATCGTGTACGGCGCCATGGAGGGTCTCCGCGAGAAGACCGGCAACGACCCGGTCATCACGCTGAAGCGCGCGCTTGAGAACGTCAAGCCCGCCCTCGAGGTCAAGTCCCGCCGTGTCGGTGGCGCCACCTACCAGGTGCCGGTCGAGGTCCGTCCGGGCCGCGCCTCCACCCTGGCGCTGCGCTGGCTGGTCGGTTACTCCCGCGCCCGTCGCGAGAAGACCATGACCGAGCGCCTCATGAACGAGCTGCTGGACGCTTCGAACGGTCTCGGCGCCTCGGTCAAGAAGCGTGAGGACACGCACAAGATGGCCGAGTCCAACAAGGCCTTCGCGCACTACCGCTGGTAGTCGCTACCCCATCGAGAACCGAGAGAAGACTGAGCCATATGGCCACCACTTCGCTTGACCTGGCCAAGGTCCGCAACATCGGGATCATGGCCCACATCGACGCGGGCAAGACGACCACCACCGAGCGGATCCTGTTCTACACCGGTGTCTCGTACAAGATCGGTGAAGTCCACGATGGCGCTGCCACGATGGACTGGATGGAGCAGGAGCAGGAGCGCGGCATCACGATCACGTCTGCCGCGACGACCTGCCACTGGCCGCTGGACAACGTTGACCACACCATCAACATCATCGACACCCCGGGCCACGTCGACTTCACGGTCGAGGTGGAGCGCTCGCTGCGCGTCCTCGACGGTGCCGTGACGGTGTTCGACGGCGTCGCCGGTGTTGAGCCGCAGTCCGAGACCGTTTGGCGTCAGGCGGACCGCTACGGCGTGCCGCGTATCTGCTTCGTCAACAAGCTCGACCGCACGGGTGCCGAGTTCCACCGCTGCGTCGACATGATCGTCGACCGCCTGGGCGCGGTTCCGCTGGTCATGCAGCTGCCGATCGGTGCCGAGGCCGACTTCAAGGGCGTGGTCGACCTCGTCCAGATGAAGGCGCTGGTCTGGTCCGCCGAGGCCGCCAAGGGCGAGATGTACGACGTCGTCGACATCCCGGACACCCACATCGAGGCTGCCGAGGAATGGCGCGGCAAGCTCCTCGAGGGCGTCGCCGAGAACGACGAAGAGATGATGGAGCTGTTCCTGGAGGGCACCGAGCCCACCCAGGAGCAGCTGATGGCGGCCATCCGCCGCATCACCCTCGCGTCGCGTGGCGGCGGCGACTCCGTCACCGTCACCCCGGTGTTCTGCGGTACCGCGTTCAAGAACAAGGGCGTTCAGCCCCTGCTCGACGCCGTGGTCCGTTACCTGCCGTCGCCGCTGGACATCGAGGCCGTCGAGGGCCACGCCGTCAACGACCCCGACGAGGTCGTCAAGCGCAAGCCCTCCGACGACGAGCCGTTCGCGGGCCTCGCGTTCAAGATCATGAGCGACCCGCACCTCGGCAAGCTCACCTTCGTCCGGGTTTACTCGGGCCGCATGACGGCGGGCACCCAGGTGCAGAACTCCGTCAAGGGCAAGAAGGAGCGCATCGGCAAGATCTACCGGATGCACGCGAACAAGCGTGAGGAGATCGAGTCGGTGGGTGCCGGCGACATCGTCGCCGTCATGGGTCTGAAGCAGACCACCACCGGTGAGACCCTCTGCGACGCCGCGAACCCGGTGATCCTGGAGTCCATGGACTTCCCGGCGCCGGTCATCCAGGTCGCGATCGAGCCCAAGTCCAAGGGCGACCAGGAGAAGCTGGGTGTCGCCATCCAGCGCCTGGCCGAGGAGGACCCGTCCTTCCAGGTCCACACGGACGAGGAGACGGGCCAGACCATCATCGCGGGTATGGGCGAGCTGCACCTCGACGTGCTGGTCGACCGTATGAAGCGTGAGTTCAAGGTCGAGGCCAACGTCGGCAAGCCGCAGGTCGCGTACCGCGAGACGATCCGCAAGGCCGTCGAGCGCATCGACTACACCCACAAGAAGCAGACCGGTGGTTCCGGTCAGTTCGCGAAGGTCCAGATCGCGATCGAGCCTCTTGAGGGCGACGGCTACGAATTCGAGAACAAGGTCACCGGTGGCCGTATCCCGCGGGAGTACATCCCGTCGGTGGACGCGGGCTGCCAGGAGGCCATGGAGTTCGGCGTGCTGGCCGGCTACCCGCTGACCGGCGTCAAGGTGACGCTGCTCGACGGTGCCTACCACGACGTCGACTCCTCCGAGCTCGCCTTCAAGATCGCCGGTTCCATGGCGTTCAAGGAGGGTGCCCGCAAGGCGTCGCCGGCTCTGCTCGAGCCGATGATGTCCGTCGAGGTCACCACCCCCGAGGACTACATGGGCGATGTGATCGGCGACATCAACTCCCGCCGTGGCCAGATCCAGGCCATGGAGGACCGTCACGGCGCCAAGCTCGTCAAGGGCCTGGTCCCGCTGTCGGAGATGTTCGGCTACGTCGGAGACCTCCGCAGCAAGACGTCGGGTCGCGCAAGCTACTCGATGCAGTTCGACTCCTACGCCGAGGTTCCCCGGAACGTCGCCGAGGAGATCATCGCGAAGGCCAAGGGCGAGTAACCGGCTCCCGTCTCCACAGACGGGGCTGACGCCTTAGGCTTGACACCGACCGTCGGGGCATACCGCCGCGAATCGTGAGGAACCCGGTCCTACCGGCCACCTCCCGGTGCGCGGCGGGTGCCCCGCCGGACGGCACCCCAGCAAAGATCCCTGGCGCCGTAACGTAAGGCGTACAGAACCACTCCCAGGAGGACCCCAGTGGCGAAGGCGAAGTTCGAGCGGACTAAGCCGCACGTCAACATCGGCACCATCGGTCACGTCGACCACGGTAAGACCACTCTTACCGCGGCGATCACCAAGGTGCTGCACGACGCGCACCCGGAGCTGAACCCCTTCACGCCGTTCGACCAGATCGACAAGGCGCCTGAGGAGCGGCAGCGCGGTATCACCATCTCCATCGCGCACGTCGAGTACCAGACCGAGTCGCGTCACTACGCCCACGTCGACTGCCCGGGTCACGCGGACTACATCAAGAACATGATCACCGGTGCCGCCCAGATGGACGGCGCGATCCTCGTGGTCGCCGCGACCGACGGTCCGATGCCGCAGACCAAGGAGCACGTGCTCCTGGCCCGCCAGTCCGGCGTTCCGTACATCGTCGTCGCCCTGAACAAGGCCGACATGGTGGACGACGAGGAGATCCTGGAGCTCGTCGAGCTCGAGGTCCGTGAGCTCCTCAACGAGTACGAGTTCCCGGGCGACGACGCTCCGGTCGTCAAGGTCTCGGCGCTGAAGGCGCTCGAGGGCGACGCCGAGTGGGGCCAGTCGGTCATGAACCTCATGAACGCCGTCGACGAGAACATCCCGCAGCCCGAGCGTGACGTCGACAAGCCGTTCCTGATGCCGATCGAGGACGTCTTCACGATCACCGGTCGTGGCACCGTCGTCACCGGTCGTATCGAGCGTGGTGTCCTGAAGGTCAACGAGACCGTCGACATCATCGGCATCAAGACCGAGAAGACCACCACCACGGTCACCGGTATCGAGATGTTCCGCAAGCTGCTCGACGAGGGCCAGGCCGGTGAGAACGTCGGTCTGCTCCTCCGTGGCATCAAGCGCGAGGACGTCGAGCGCGGCCAGTGCATCATCAAGCCGGGTTCGGTCACCCCGCACACCGAGTTCGAGGCCACGGCCTACATCCTGTCGAAGGACGAGGGTGGCCGTCACACCCCGTTCTTCAACAACTACCGTCCGCAGTTCTACTTCCGTACGACTGACGTGACCGGTGTCGTGACCCTCAAGGAGGGCACGGAGATGGTCATGCCCGGCGACAACGCCGAGATGTCCGTCTCCCTGATCCAGCCCGTCGCGATGGAGGAGGGCCTGCGCTTCACCATCCGTGAGGGCGGCCGCACCGTCGGCGCCGGCCAGGTCACCAAGATCAACAAGTAAGTCCTCTTACTTGCCGGTCTGAGACCTTTCAGGTCTGAGCGGGCCCGCACATCTTCGGATGTGCGGGCCCGCTCGCTTTGTGTACGGGGGTTTTCAGGCGCCGGCGGACAGGCGGGTGCTCAGGTCGCGGCGGTGTCTGATGCGGTACTTGCGGTAGACGCGGGTGAGGTGCTGCTCGACCGTGCTCACCGCGATCGACAGCTCGGCCGCCACCTCGCGGTTGGACAGGCCCCGCGCCGCCAGGACGGCCACCCGGTGCTCGGCGGTGGTGAGGACGACGCCCGCGGCCGGGGCGGGACGTCGCTCCGTCGCGGTGTCGAGATCCGCGAGGGTACGGGCGATGCCGTGCCGGTCGCCGCAGACGCGGTAGAGCTCCAGGGCGCGCGTGAGCGTCGCCGCGCGGCGCTCCGGCGGCTCGGTGGCGGCCAGGACGCGCAGCGCGCCGGCGCGGGGGCGGGGGCGCCGGTGGACGGGAGCGGCCTGCCGGTCGTCCAGCAGGCGGACGGCCCGCTCCGGGCGGCCCAGGGCCAGCCACGCCTCGGCGGCGCCGGTCCGCCAGGGCGCGAGCGACGGGGTGTCGAGACCCCAGGAGCGCAGGGTCTCACCGCAGGAGACGAAGCAGGCCAGGGCGTCGCGCGGGCGGTCGAGCGCGAGGTGGTGGAGGCCGCGGGCGTACTGGTGGTGGATGGTGAAGATCGTCCGGTGGGTCGCCTCGGGGAGCGGCCGGTTCAGCAGCTCGGCGGCCCGGTCGTGCTCGCCCAGCGCGGTGTGCGCCTCCGCGAGGACGGCCAGGGGGAAGGCGAGGGCCGTGCCCCAGCCCGCCTCGGGCATCAGCTCCAGGGCGCGGACGCCGTGCTCGCACGCGGCGGTCAGTTCGCCCCGGCGCAGGAGGACGAACGACCTGGTCTGGTGCAGCAGGGCCTGCCGGACGGGAGGCGGGGCCGGGAAGCCGGGGCGGGGGGCCAGGAACCGTTCGGACCAGGCGTCCGCGGAGTCGAGACGATCGATGTGCACCAGCGACTGCACGGCGACGACCACGGCGTCCGGGCGGTGGTCGATGACGCCGGGGGAGCGCAGGACGCGTTCCGCGGCCGCGGCCACGGTGTCGGGGCCGGCGCCGGTCAGCGCGATGTGGAGGGTGCGAGCCGCCGCCACCTCCACGGGTTCCGGCCGGCCGTCGGGGGCGGGCTCGGGGGTGGGGCGCCGGAGGACCTCCGGCATCCAGGGGAGCGTGCCGGGATAGGTATGGGTCAGGCGGAGGCGGGTGACGGCCAGCTCGGTGGCGTAGCGGGGGTCCGCGTCCTCGGCCGGCAGCGTCTCGGCAGCCGTGATCGCGTCCTCCTCGCGGCCGTGCCACAGCAGGGCCTGGATGAGGTGCAGGGTCGCGCGGGGCGGCAGGAGGCCGGTACGGGCGTGGCCCGTGAGTGCCCTGAGCTGGGTGATCACGCCCGGCGGGTCGAGCCGCCAGGCGACGGCCACGGTGGCCAGGCGGTCCGCCAGACCCTGGGGGGAGTCGTCCGCGCGGAGCACGGCGCAGCGGAGGCAGCGGCCGGCGAGGGCGGTGTCGCCGGCCGCCAGGTGCTCCTCGGCCGCCGCGCGGAGCGCCGGCGCCTCCCAGCTCTCGCCCAGCGGGGCGCCCGCCATCAGCTGCGCGGCCACGGCGACGGCCGGGGCGCCCTGGGCGTGCAGCGCGCGGGCCGCGCGGGCGCGCAGGGCGGTGTGGGCGGCGGAGGAGAGGTCGGGGTCGGCGAGGAGGGCTTCGGCCACGGCGGGGTGGCGGGGGCGGCGGTGGGCGTCGTAGAGGGCCGAGGTGGTGAGGGCGTCCAGGGCCTGGGGGACGGCGTGGGGGGTGAGGGCCGCGGTGGATGCGAGGAGGGTGGCGTCGGGGGTGTTGAGGGTGCCGGTGTTCTCGGTGTTCTCGGTGTTCTCGGGGTTCTCGGTGTTCTCGGGGTTCTTGAGGGGGGCGGTCTCGGGGTGTGGGGTGTTCGTGGTGTCGAGGACGGCCGAGGCGCGGGCCACGGCCAGGGCGTCGGCACCGCTGCGGTGGGCGCAGGCCAGCACCGCGCTCCGGTACGCCGCGCCGGGCAGGGGGACCGTGTCCGGCGCGGCGGCCGCGTCGTCCAGCAGGGCGCGGAGGAGGAGCGGGTTGCCGCCGGTCAGGCGGTGGAAGTGCGCGGTCAGGCGGGCCGCGGCGGGCTCGCCGAGGTGGTGGGTGAGGAGGCGGGTGATCCCGCGGGCGGTGAGCGGGGTGAGGAACAGGTGGCGTGTTCGTGGCTGGTACTGGAGTTCGCCCAACAGGGTGCGGTGGGCCGTTCCGTGCGGTGCCTCGGTGACGACGAGGGCGGCGCGGGCCGTGCGCAGCCTTCGGACGAGGTAGAGGAGGCACTGCTGGGAGGCGTGGTCCGCGTAGTGGAGGTCGTCGACGCAGAGGAGGAGGGGGCGGTCCGCCGCGAGGGTGAGGGTCGCCTGGTAGGCGCGGCGGAGGAGGTGCGGGGGGACGGCGTCCGTCGCACCGCCCGGCGTCAACTCCTCTGGCGGGAGCCCCAGTTCGGGCAGCAGCTGGTCCACCAGTGCGTAGGGGAAGGGCTGTTCGGTGGGGCTGCCCAGCGCGGTGCGGACCGTGAAGCCGTGTTCCGTGGCCCGGGCGCGGAGGGCGTGGAGGAGTTCCGATTTGCCCAGGGCCGTCGCGCCGTGGACGACCGCGAAGGCGCCGGTGCCGCGGGCGCTTTCCGCCAGGGCCGCGGAGAGGGTGGCGAGTTCGGCTTCGCGGTCGACGAGCATGTGGGTGCGCCCTTCCCCCGGTGAGGCGGCCTCCGGTACGGCGGGGGCAGCACGATAGCAAGGTGGGTGGGGGTGTGCCCCTGTCCCGCCCTTTCTCCGTTTCTTGCGGGGTGCCCCCGCGCCCCCCCGCAACCGCGCTTCGCGCGGTTGTCCTCAAGCGCCGGACGGGCTGGAGGGGGCGGGGGTGGGTGGCGGTGCGCGCTGCGCGTGTTGTCCTCCGCCGGACGGGCTAGCTCGTCTCCGGGCGCCAGATCCACGGGGTCGCGTCCGGGGACAGGCCCACCACGCAGAGGCGGTGGGCGCCGTCCGTGTGGAGGGCCGGGGTGGCCACCGGGATCGGCTGGTGGTCGGCGACCGTCGGGTGGGCGTCGTCGGAGGCGGCGTCCAGGACCTGGGCGCGGCCGTCCAGGTTCTTGCCCAGGACCATCAGGGCGTCGCCGCGGCCGCGTTGCGGCAGGGCGCCGGCCGTGAGGGGGCCGTAGCCGGTGAGGTCGCGTACCGCGGAGTCCTTGAGCTTTTCCGTGGCCGCGTCGCCGGTGAGGCGGTATGCCTCGGGGCGGCTCTGGGCCGGCTGGCGGTAGACGACCACCAGCTTTCCGTCGGTGCCGGGGTGGGCCGCCACCGGGTCGCCCGCCGGCTTCGGGAGGCCGTCCAGGGGGAGGAAGCGCATCGGCTTGCCCGGGGCGTCCTGGGACCAGTGGTGGACCGTGTCGCGGCCGACGCCCAGGACGTGGATCCGGCGGTCCCCGTCCAGGGCGACGGTCAGGCCCTCCTGGACGTCCTGGCCGCCCAGGTTGCTCCACTTGCCCCACTTGCCGTTCCGCTCGCGGACCCGGGTGGAGACGCCCTTGCCGGCGTTGCGGACGAACAGGTGGACGCGTCCGTCGGTGTCCGTGACCGCCACCGGGATGCCCACCCGGCGGCCGCGGTCGGCGCTGTGCTCGGGGTTGCCGAGGCCGGTCCAGCCGGTGAACGGGCCGTCGGGGGTGCGCTGGCCCAGGACGACGATCTCGCGGGTGTTCTTCCGGCCCTCGCCTTCGAGGGCGGAGAAGCGCAGGGCGAAGACCAGGCGGCGGCCTTCGGCGTCCTTGACCGTGGACAGAGCGGGGGCCAGCGGGCCGCCGCCGAGGTTCTCGGGGGTGCCCCAGCGGCCGCTGCCCGCCGACGTCTCGCGCCAGCGCACGGCGTGCAGGCCGAGGACCCCGTACGCCTCCAGGCGGCCGCCGCGGTCGCTGTCCACCGTCGGCGTGGCGCCCGGGTGGCGGTAGTGGGTGGAGCGGATCCAGCCCTTGCGGTTCTTCAGCGGGCGGTCGCCGCCCTGGCCGTAGTCGCCGCAGCCGCCGTCGTTGCCGCAGTGCCAGTCGGGGGCGCCGCCGTACGCCTCCACCAGCTCGTGCTTCTGCGCGACGATCTCGTGGGGGAGATTGTGCGGCCAGCGCTGGTTGTAGTAGCCGCGGTAGGACGTGGTGACGAAGCGCGGCGGGTGCTTCTCGCGGCGCGTCGTGTCCGCCGACCACTGGGAGAGCGCCTTCCAGGTGAAGAGGGCCGTCGGGGTGTGGTCGCGGTGGTCCGAGCACGCACCGTAGTCGTTGTCCTTGGGGTGCGTGGCGTCGTGGACCTGGTAGTCGGGGTCCGGGTCCATGGTGTGGACCACCGTCGGCCGGAAACGGTCCATGATCGTTGCCAGGGCGTCCACCAGCGTGCTGTGCCGGTAGGTGCTCGCCTCGGTGCAGGGCGAACCCTTGGCGACCAGGGACTTCGCCTCCGCCCCCGGCTGGTCCCAGAGCTGCGGCATGCGGACGCTGTGCTCGGAGAGCATGGCGACGTTGAGGAAGATCAGGCGGGCCCGGCGGTCCCCGGCGACGAGCTCGTCGGTCTCGGCCTTCACCCCGCCCGGCAGGCTCAGCACGGACTTCTGCCAGGGGGTGAACGGGTGCTTGCCCAGCATCCGCGCGTACGCCTGGCGGAGGCCCTGGTGGCGGGCGGAGGAGTAGGCCGCCTTGTCGTGGTGCTGCCGCTCCTTGCGTGGCATGCCCTCCACCCAGTTCTGTCCTATGGCCTCGCCGGCCGTGACGTAGACGGAGACGACCGGGACGCCGGCGCGGACCATGTGCAGCGCGTCCGGGTTCATGAAGAACAGGTCGTCGTCCGGGTGGGCCAGGATCTGGAGCAGCAGGGGGCCGCGCGCCTCACCGAAGGACTGGGTGGTGCGCGGGTCCACGGCGCGGACCGGGGAGAGGGGGGCGGACTTCTCGGAACCGCTGTCGCTGCATCCCGTCGCCACGGCGGCCGTGACGGCCGCGATCCCGGCGAGCACAGACCGACGCCCGACCGGACGAGCGTTCTGGAACGGAACGGTTCTGCGCTGTGAGATGTTCAACTACCTGACTCCGCTTCATTGTCCAGCGCCCCCCAGTGTGAAAAGGGACGGGGAAGAGGCCCGGCGGGTTGCCCAACTTGCTACAAAGCCTGATTTCCCCTTCGCACGACCTGGCGGTTTTCGGCCACTGTGGCGCGCACGACACCTTCGCGCCACCTCGCCATGGTGAAGATTGACCGTTCCGCCCCGAATGCCCGCATAAACTCGGCAGGGCGGTTTGACATCTGCGCCGGTCGGGGTACGTTCATCGGCTGCGATTGGCGCGGCTTCCGTCCCGTATGGCACACTGTTCAGGTTGCTCGGTTGAGTGCCGATGCTGCGCGCCTCCCGCCGGGAGGACTGGAAGCGAGTCCCGCAGTACTCGTCACCTCTTCTCAGAGGTGGAAGTACGGGAATCTTCCGGGAAGTGTCAGCGGGGTGCCAGCCAGGCACTCGGTGGGTGTCCTTCCCCCACGAACCCCTTGAGCAGGGATCTCCCGTATGGGAGATCTGCTGGAAGGGGGGCGACACGCCCGACCGCGTGGGTCGGAGGGTGAGTGGGAACGGACCGCGATGTTCCGCGAGGAGCGCGCAGCCCGGCCGAGTCCCAGAGCGTTACGAGAGACAGGACTACGAAGTAGCCATGGCGGGACAGAAGATCCGCATCCGGCTCAAGGCCTACGACCACGAGGTCATCGACTCCTCGGCGAAGAAGATCGTCGAGACGGTGACCCGCACTGGTGCGTCGGTCGCGGGCCCGGTGCCGCTGCCCACTGAGAAGAACGTGTACTGCGTCATCAAGTCGCCGCACAAGTACAAGGACTCGCGCGAGCACTTCGAGATGCGCACGCACAAGCGCCTCATCGACATCCTCGACCCCACGCCGAAGACGGTTGACTCGCTCATGCGCCTCGACCTGCCGGCGGGCGTCGACATCGAGATCAAGCTCTGAGGTGACGCGCGAGATGGCTAAGAACATTAAGGGCGTCCTGGGCGAGAAGCTCGGCATGACCCAGGTCTGGGACGAGAACAACCGGGTCGTCCCGGTGACCGTCGTCAAGGCCGGGCCCTGCGTCGTCACCCAGGTCCGCACCAACGACAGCGACGGCTACGAGTCGGTCCAGATCGCCTTCGGCGAGATCGACCCGCGCAAGGTGAACAAGCCCCTCAAGGGTCACTTCGCCAAGGCCGACGTCACCCCGCGCCGCCACCTGGTGGAGCTGCGTACCGCTGACGCCAGCGAGTACACGCTCGGCCAGGAGATCACCGCTGCCGTGTTCGAGTCCGGCGTCAAGGTTGACGTCACGGGCAAGAGCAAGGGCAAGGGCTTCGCCGGTGTCATGAAGCGTCACAACTTCAAGGGCCTCGGCGCCGGTCACGGCACCCAGCGCAAGCACCGCTCGCCCGGTTCCATCGGTGGCTGCGCCACCCCGGGCCGCGTGTTCAAGGGCCTCCGCATGGCGGGCCGCATGGGCAACGAGCGTGTGACCACCCAGAACCTGACCGTCCACGCCGTTGACGCGGAGAAGGGCCTGCTCCTCATCAAGGGCGCGGTTCCTGGTCCGAACGGCGGCCTCGTCCTGGTCCGTACCGCGGCCAAGGGGGCCTGAGGTAACCGATGAGCACCATTGACATCCTTTCGCCGGCAGGCGACAAGGCCGGGACCGTCGAGCTCCCCGCGGAGATCTTCGACGCGAAGGTCAGCGTCCCGCTGATCCACCAGGTCGTCGTCGCGCAGCTGGCCGCTGCCCGTCAGGGCACGCACAAGACCAAGACTCGTGGCGAGGTCCGCGGCGGTGGCAAGAAGCCGTACCGCCAGAAGGGCACCGGTCGCGCCCGTCAGGGTTCGACCCGCGCGCCGCAGTTCGCCGGTGGTGGCGTCGTGCACGGTCCCGTGCCGCGTGACTACTCGCAGCGGACCCCCAAGAAGATGAAGGCCGCCGCCCTGCGCGGTGCCCTCTCGGACCGGGCCCGCCACAGCCGCATCCACGTCGTCTCCGGCGTGGTCGACGGCGCTGCGTCCACCAAGGCCGCCAAGAACCTGTTCGGCAAGATCTCCGAGCGCAAGAACGTGCTCCTGGTCGCCGACCGGTCCGACGAGGCCGCGTGGCTGTCCGCCCGCAACCTGCCCCAGGTGCACATCCTGGAGCCGGGCCAGCTGAACACGTACGACGTGCTCGTCTCCGACGACGTGGTCTTCACCCAGGCCGCTTTCGAGTCCTTCGTGTCTGGCCCCAAGGCCGCTGAAGGGAGCGAAGCCTGATGACTGAGGCCGTCGTCACCAGCAAGACGTTCTCGGACCCGCGTGACCTCCTGGTCAAGCCGGTCGTCTCCGAGAAGAGCTACGCGCTGCTGGACGAGAACAAGTACACGTTCATCGTCGACCCGCGCGCCAACAAGACCCAGATCAAGCAGGCCGTCGAGGCGGTCTTCTCGGTCAAGGTCACCGGGGTCAACACGATCAACCGTCAGGGTAAGCGCAAGCGCACCAAGACCGGTTTCGGCAAGCGCGCCAACACCAAGCGCGCCATCGTGACCCTCGCCGAGGGCGACCGTATCGACATCTTCGGCGGCCCGGTCTCCTAACGGAGTCCGAGTCGTCCGGAATCGGACGAGGACTGAGAAATGGGTATCCGCAAGTACAAGCCGACGACCCCGGGCCGTCGTGGCTCCAGCGTCGCCGACTTTGTCGAGATCACGCGGTCCACGCCGGAGAAGTCGCTGGTCCGCCCGCTGCACAGCAAGGGCGGCCGTAACAACGCCGGTCGTGTGACCGTCCGCCACCAGGGCGGTGGCCACAAGCGCGCCTACCGTGTGATCGACTTCCGTCGTCACGACAAGGACGGCGTGCCGGCCAAGGTCGCTCACATCGAGTACGACCCCAACCGCACCGCACGCATCGCGCTGCTCCACTACGTGGACGGCGAGAAGCGCTACATCATCGCGCCGCGCGGCCTCGGCCAGGGTGACCGCATTGAGAACGGCCCCGGGGCCGACATCAAGCCGGGCAACAACCTGCCGCTGCGCAACATCCCGGTCGGTACGACCATCCACGCCATCGAGCTGCGTCCCGGTGGCGGCGCGAAGATCGCCCGCTCCGCCGGTTCCTCCGTGCAGCTGCTGGCGAAGGAGGGCACGATGGCCCACCTTCGTATGCCGTCCGGTGAGATCCGCCTGGTCGACGTGCGCTGCCGCGCCACCGTCGGCGAGGTCGGCAACGCCGAGCAGTCGAACATCAACTGGGGCAAGGCCGGCCGCATGCGCTGGAAGGGCGTCCGCCCGACCGTCCGCGGTGTCGCGATGAACCCGGTCGACCACCCGCACGGTGGTGGTGAGGGCAAGACCTCCGGTGGTCGCCACCCGGTCTCCCCGTGGGGTCAGAAGGAGGGTCGTACTCGTTCTCCCAAGAAGGCGAGCAACAAGTACATCGTCCGCCGCCGCAAGACGAACAAGAAGCGCTAGGAGCGGGTTTAGATGCCGCGTAGTCTCAAGAAGGGACCCTTCGTCGACGGCCACCTCATCAAGAAGGTGGACGCCCAGAACGAAGCTGGTACCAAGAACGTCATCAAGACCTGGTCCCGCCGCTCCATGATCGTGCCGGCCATGCTCGGCCACACGCTGGCGGTGCACAACGGCAAGACCCACGTCCCGGTGTTCGTCACCGAGTCGATGGTCGGCCACAAGCTCGGCGAGTTCTCGCCGACCCGCACCTTCCGCGGCCACGTCAAGGACGACCGGAAGTCGAAGCGCCGCTAACGCGGGGTGTGAACGACTATGACTGACACCGAAGGGACAACCATGGAAGCCAGGGCCCAGGCGCGGTACATCCGCGTCACGCCCATGAAGGCCCGCCGCGTGGTGGACCTCATCCGTGGCATGGACGCCACGGAGGCTCAGGCGGTCCTGCGTTTCGCCCCGCAGGCCGCGAGCGTGCCGGTCGGCAAGGTGCTGGACAGCGCCATTGCCAACGCCGCGCACAACTACGACCACTCTGACGTCGACAGCCTCTACATTTCCGAGGCCTACGTCGACGAGGGCCCGACCCTGAAGCGGTTCCGTCCGCGCGCCCAGGGCCGCGCCTACCGGATCCGCAAGCGGACCAGCCACATCACCGTGGTCGTCAGCAGCAAGGAAGGAACCCGGTAATGGGCCAGAAGGTTAACCCGCACGGGTTCCGCCTCGGCATCACCACGGACTTCAAGTCCCGTTGGTACGCCGACAAGCTGTACAAGGACTACGTCAAGGAAGACGTCGCCATTCGTCGCATGATGACGAAGGGCATGGAGCGCGCCGGTATCTCGAAGGTCGAGATCGAGCGCACCCGCGACCGCGTCCGCGTCGACATCCACACCGCTCGTCCGGGCATCGTCATCGGCCGCCGCGGCGCCGAGGCCGACCGCATCCGCGGCGAGCTGGAGAAGCTGACCGGCAAGCAGGTCCAGCTGAACATCCTCGAGGTCAAGAACCCCGAGGTGGACGCTCAGCTGGTGGCCCAGGCCGTCGCCGAGCAGCTGTCCTCCCGCGTCTCCTTCCGTCGCGCCATGCGCAAGAGCATGCAGTCGACGATGAAGGCCGGCGCCAAGGGCATCAAGATCCAGTGCGGTGGCCGTCTCGGCGGCGCCGAGATGTCCCGCTCGGAGTTCTACCGCGAGGGCCGTGTGCCCCTGCACACGCTCCGCGCGAACGTCGACTACGGCTTCTTCGAGGCCAAGACCACCTTCGGCCGCATCGGCGTGAAGGTCTGGATCTACAAGGGCGACGTCAAGAACATCGCCGAGGTCCGCGCCGAGAACGCCGCCGCCCGTGCGGGCAACCGCCCGTCCCGTGGCGCCGGCGACCGTCCGGCCCGTGGTGGCCGCGGCGGCGAGCGTGGCGGCCGCGGCCGCAAGCCGCAGCAGGCTGCCGAGGCCCCCAAGGCCGAGGCCACCGCTGCTCCGGCTGAGTCCACCGGAACGGAGGCCTGACCGACATGCTGATCCCTCGCAGGGTCAAGCACCGCAAGCAGCACCACCCCAAGCGGAACGGCATGGCCAAGGGTGGCACCGAGCTCGCGTTCGGTGAGTACGGCATCCAGGCCCTGACCCCGGCCTACGTGACGAACCGGCAGATCGAGTCCGCTCGTATCGCCATGACCCGTCACATCAAGCGTGGCGGCAAGGTGTGGATCAACATCTACCCGGACCGTCCGCTGACGAAGAAGCCGGCCGAGACCCGCATGGGTTCCGGTAAGGGTTCTCCGGAGTGGTGGATCGCGAACGTCAAGCCCGGTCGGGTGATGTTCGAGCTGTCTTTCCCGAACGAAAAGGTCGCTCGTGAGGCGCTGACCCGCGCCGCTCACAAGCTTCCGATGAAGTGCCGCATTGTTCGGCGCGAGGCAGGTGAGTCGTGATGGCCGCTGGTATCAAGGCGACCGAGCTGCGTGAGCTGAACGACGAGGACCTCGTCGCGAAGCTCCGTGAGGCCAAGGAAGAGCTGTTCAACCTCCGCTTCCAGGCGGCGACCGGGCAGCTTGAGAACCACGGTCGGCTCAAGTCCGTCCGTAAGGACATCGCCCGGATCTACACCCTGATGCGGGAGCGCGAGCTCGGCATCGAGACGGTGGAGAGCGCCTGATGAGCGAGAAGAACATGACTGAGACGAACGAGCGCGGTTTCCGCAAGACCCGTGAGGGCCTCGTCGTCAGCGACAAGATGGACAAGACCGTCGTCGTCGCTGTCGAGGACCGCGTCAAGCACGCGCTGTACGGCAAGGTCATCCGCCGTACCAACAAGCTCAAGGCGCACGACGAGCAGAACGCCGCGGGTGTCGGCGACCGCGTCCTCCTCATGGAGACCCGGCCGCTGTCCGCGACGAAGCGCTGGCGCGTCGTCGAGATCCTCGAGAAGGCCAAGTAATCACCTGAGGGCATTAGCCCCCAGGTAAGTTCCGCCAGGCTCGGCGTGGGGCCTCATCCGTGAGGCCCCCGCCGGGAACCGGCAGACGATCAGGAGATAGACGTGATCCAGCAGGAGTCGCGACTTCGCGTCGCCGACAACACTGGTGCCAAGGAGATCCTTTGCATCCGTGTTCTCGGTGGCTCGGGTCGCCGCTACGCGGGCATCGGTGACGTCATCGTCGCCACCGTCAAGGACGCGATCCCCGGTGGCAACGTGAAGAAGGGCGACGTCGTCAAGGCCGTCGTCGTTCGCACCGTCAAGGAGCGCCGCCGTCCGGACGGCTCGTACATCCGCTTCGACGAGAACGCGGCCGTCATCCTCAAGAACGACGGTGACCCCCGCGGCACCCGTATCTTCGGCCCCGTCGGCCGAGAGCTGCGCGAGAAGAAGTTCATGAAGATCGTCTCGCTCGCGCCGGAGGTGCTGTAAGCATGAAGATCAAGAAGGGCGACCTGGTACAGGTCATCACCGGCAAGGACAAGGGCAAGACGGGCAAGGTCATCCAGGCCATGCCCGCCGAGGACCGCGTCCTGGTCGAGGGTGTCAACCGGGTCAAGAAGCACACCAAGGCCGGCCAGACCGCCCGTGGTTCGAAGACCGGCGGCATCGTCACGACCGAGGCCCCCATCCACGTGAGCAACGTTCAGCTCGTCGTGGAGAAGGACGGCAAGAAGGTCGTCACCCGCGTCGGCTACCGCTTCGACGAGGACGGCAACAAGATCCGCGTTGCCAAGCGGACCGGTGAGGACATCTGATGACTGCCACCACCAACGCACCGCGCCTCAAGCAGCGCTACCGCGAAGAGATCATCGGCAAGCTGCGTGAGGAGTTCTCCTACGAGAACATCATGCAGGTTCCGGGTCTGACCAAGATCGTGGTCAACATGGGTGTGGGCGACGCCGCCCGCGACTCCAAGCTGATCGAGGGCGCCATCCGCGACCTCACCACGATCACCGGCCAGAAGCCCGCCGTGACCAAGGCCCGCAAGTCCATCGCGCAGTTCAAGCTGCGTGAGGGCCAGCCGATCGGTGCCCACGTCACCCTCCGCGGCGACCGCATGTGGGAGTTCCTGGACCGCACCCTGTCGCTGGCGCTCCCGCGCATCCGCGACTTCCGTGGTCTGTCCCCGAAGCAGTTCGACGGCCGGGGCAACTACACCTTCGGTCTCACGGAGCAGGTCATGTTCCACGAGATCGACCAGGACAAGATCGACCGCGTCCGGGGTATGGACATCACCGTGGTCACCACGGCGACCAACGACGACGAGGGCCGCGCCCTCCTTCGTCACCTCGGCTTCCCCTTCAAGGAGGCGTGACCGAGATGGCGAAGAAGTCTCTGATCGCGAAGGCCGCGCGCAAGCCGAAGTTCTCGGTCCGCGCGTACACCCGCTGCAACCGCTGCGGCCGGCCGCACTCCGTTTACCGCAAGTTCGGCCTCTGCCGCGTGTGCCTTCGTGAGATGGCTCACCGTGGCGAGCTGCCGGGCGTGACCAAGAGCTCCTGGTAATTCCCACCCGTCGCCCAACCACCGCCCCTCAAGGGCGTCCTGGCGGACGACAGTTTTTAATCTGGGTAACCAGGACTCTCGGTAAGCCAATGGACGGCGGGTACCCGCCCCCGGCTCTCCCGTAGAGTTGAGGGGTTGGGCGCCCGCCGCCCATGACCGCACGTGTCCCGCACCTCTGTGCGGGCCGCATAACGTCGCTTACTACGCCGTAGGTCCCCGCACCGCACCCGCTCCGACAAGCTCGGGGAGAGGGATGGCGCAGATAGGAAACCCCGGCGAGAGAGGCCGAAGGCCAAACATGACCATGACCGATCCGATCGCAGACATGCTGACCCGTCTGCGGAACGCGAACTCGGCTTACCACGACACCGTGGCCATGCCCCACAGCAAGATCAAGGCGCACATCGCCGAGATCCTGCAGCAGGAGGGCTACATCACCGGCTGGAAGGTCGAGGACGCCGAGGTCGGCAAGTCCCTGATCCTCGAGCTGAAGTTCGGCCCGAACCGTGAGCGCTCCATCGCGGGCATCAAGCGGATCTCGAAGCCGGGCCTGCGGGTCTACGCAAAGTCCACCAACCTGCCGAAGGTCCTCGGCGGCCTGGGCGTGGCGATCATCTCCACGTCCCACGGTCTCCTGACCGGCCAGCAGGCCAGCAAGAAGGGCGTGGGTGGGGAAGTCCTCGCCTACGTCTGGTAACCCGGGAACGGAGGAATAGCTAATGTCGCGTATTGGCAAGCTGCCCATCCAGGTTCCCGCTGGTGTGGACGTCACCATCGATGGCCGTGACGTGCAGGTGAAGGGCCCCAAGGGCACCCTGAGCCTGACCCTGTCGGCGCCCATCGTTATCGATAAGGGTGAGGACGGCGTGCTCAACGTCATCCGCCCGAACGACGAGCGTCAGAACAAGGCCCTGCACGGTCTGTCGCGCACGCTGGTGGCGAACATGATCACCGGCGTGACCCAGGGCTACAGCAAGAAGCTCGAGATCAGCGGTGTCGGTTACCGCGTCCAGGCGAAGGGCTCCAACCTGGAGTTCGCCCTGGGCTACAGCCACCCGATCCTGGTCGAGGCGCCCGAGGGCATCACCTTCAAGGTGGAGTCCCCGACCAAGCTGACGGTCGAGGGCATCGACAAGCAGAAGGTCGGCGAGGTCGCCGCGAACATCCGCAAGCTGCGGAAGCCCGACCCGTACAAGGCCAAGGGCGTCAAGTACGAGGGCGAAGTCATCCGCCGCAAGGTCGGAAAGGCGGGTAAGTAAGCCATGGCATACGGTGTGAAGATCGCTAAGGGCGACGCCTACAAGCGCGCCGCCGCGAAGCGCCGCCACATCCGCATCCGCAAGCGGATCTCCGGTACGGCCGAGCGCCCCCGCCTGGTCGTCACGCGCTCCAACCGCGGCATCACCGCCCAGGTCATCGACGACATCAAGGGTCACACCCTGGCGTCGGCGTCGACCCTGGACGCGTCGATCCGCGGTGGCGAGGGTGACAAGAGCGCCCAGGCCAAGAAGGTTGGCGCCCTGGTCGCCGAGCGTGCCAAGGCCGCCGGTGTCGAGGCCGTCGTGTTCGACCGCGGTGGCAACCAGTACGCCGGGCGCATTGCCGCTCTGGCGGACGCCGCCCGCGAAGCCGGGCTGAAGTTCTAAGCCCCGGTTCCGGAGCTAGCGGACGTAACAGAGAGAGGTAATTCCAATGGCTGGACCCCAGCGCCGCGGAAGCGGTGCCGGTGGCGGCGAGCGGCGGGACCGGAAGGGTCGCGACGGTGGCGCTGCCGCCGAGAAGACCGCGTACGTTGAGCGCGTAGTCGCGATCAACCGCGTCGCCAAGGTTGTCAAGGGTGGTCGCCGCTTCAGCTTCACCGCGCTGGTCGTGGTGGGCGACGGTGACGGCACGGTCGGTGTCGGTTACGGCAAGGCCAAGGAAGTTCCGGCTGCCATCGCCAAGGGCGTGGAAGAGGCCAAGAAGAACTTCTTCAAGGTCCCCCGGATCCAGGGCACCGTCCCGCACCCGATCCAGGGCGAGAAGGCGGCCGGCGTCGTCATGCTCAAGCCCGCGTCCCCCGGTACCGGTGTTATCGCCGGTGGCCCGGTGCGCGCGGTGCTCGAGTGCGCCGGCATCCACGACATCCTGTCGAAGTCGCTCGGTTCGTCGAACCCGATCAACATCGTGCACGCCACGGTGGAGGCCCTCAAGGGACTGCAGCGTCCCGAGGAGATCGCCGCCCGTCGTGGTCTGCCGCTCGAGGACGTCGCGCCCGCCGCCCTGCTGCGTGCGCGTGCGGGGGCGGGTGCGTAATGGCTCGTCTCAAGGTCACGCAGACCAAGTCCTACATCGGCAGCAAGCAGAACCACCGCGACACCCTGCGTTCGCTCGGTCTGAAGAAGATCAACGACGTGGTTGTCAAGGAAGACCGTCCCGAGATCCGCGGCATGGTGCAGACCGTCCGCCACCTCGTCACGGTCGAGGAGGTCGACTGACATGGCGGAGCAGAACCCGCTGAAGGTCCACAACCTCCGTCCGGCCCCCGGTGCCAAGACCGCCAAGACCCGTGTCGGTCGTGGTGAGGCGTCGAAGGGTAAGACGGCCGGCCGTGGTACCAAGGGCACCAAGGCCCGTTACCAGGTTCCGGAGCGCTTCGAGGGCGGGCAGATGCCCCTCCACATGCGCCTCCCGAAGCTGAAGGGCTTCAAGAACCCCGCCCACAAGCAGTTCCAGGTCGTGAACCTGGACAAGCTGGCCGCGCTCTACCCGCAGGGTGGCGAGGTCACGGTGGCCGATCTGGTCGCCAAGGGCGCGGTGCGCAAGAACGAGCTCGTCAAGGTCCTGGGCCAGGGCGAGATCTCCGTGGCGATCCAGGTGACGGTCGACGCCGTCTCCGGTTCCGCCAAGGAGAAGATCGCCGCCGCCGGCGGCACCGTCACCGAACTCATCTGAGTTCGTTGACCCGACAACCGGGGATGTCCCATAGGGGCATCCCCGGTTGGTCGTTCCTAGCCGGGCACGGTCGCCGGTAAGGTGGCGTGGACTGTTGCTGTACCCACGGGGGGAATCACCCCCGGGTCGTGCGGACTGTGCTCGTACGGCCATGACTGATATGTATTCGTCGATCCTCAAGACCGTTACCTCTCACGTGGGTGCGTGAGAGGCGCAGGAGGCACCGTGCTCACCGCGTTCGCCCGGGCGTTCAAGACGCCCGACCTGCGCAAGAAGCTGCTGTTCACGCTGGGCATCATGGTGCTCTACCGGCTCGGGTCGCAGGTCCCGATCCCGGGGGTCAACTACCAGAACGTCCAGACGTGTGTCGACCAGGCCAAGAGTGGTCAGGGCCTGTTCGGCCTCGTGAACATGTTCAGTGGTGGCGCGCTGCTGCAGATCACGATCTTCGCGCTGGGGGTCATGCCGTACATCACGGCGAGCATCATCCTGCAGCTGCTCACGGTCGTGATCCCCCGGCTGGAAGCCCTGAAGAAGGAAGGGCAGTCCGGCCAGGCCAAGATCACGCAGTACACGCGTTATCTGACCATCGCGCTCGCCGTGCTCCAGGGCACCGGTCTGGTCGCCGTCGCGCGCAACGGCGCGCTCTTCGGCAACTGCCCGGTCGCGTCCGACATCGTGCCCAACCACTCGATCTTCACGACCATCACGATGGTCGTCACCATGACCGCGGGCACCGCGCTGATCATGTGGCTCGGTGAGCTCGTCACCGACCGCGGCATCGGCAACGGCATGTCGATCCTGATGTTCACCTCGATCGCCGCGCAGTTCCCGAGCGCGCTGTGGGCGATCAAGCTCCAGGGCAAGCTGATGGGCGGCTGGCTGGAGTTCGGCCTCGTCATCCTCTGCGGCCTGGCCATGGTCGGCCTGGTGGTCTTCGTCGAGCAGGCGCAGCGGCGCGTGCCCGTGCAGTACGCGAAGCGCATGATCGGCCGCCGGTCCTACGGCGGGACGTCGACCTACATCCCGTTGAAGGTGAACCAGGCGGGCGTCATCCCCGTGATTTTCGCCTCGTCGCTGCTCTACATCCCGGCGCTGCTGGTGCAGTTCACCGACTCCAAGGACTCGGGCTGGGCGCAGTGGATCCAGGCCAACCTGGTCAAGGGCGACCACCCGATCTACATGGTCACCTACTTCCTGCTGATCGTTTTCTTCGCCTTCTTCTACGTCGCCATCTCCTTCAACCCCGAAGAAGTTGCAGACAACATGAAGAAGTATGGTGGGTTCATCCCGGGCATCCGGGCGGGACGTCCCACCGCGGAGTACCTGAGCTACGTGCTGAACCGCATCACGTGGCCGGGCTCTCTCTACCTGGGCGTGATCGCCCTGGTGCCCACCGTGGCGCTGGTCACACTCAACGCGAACCAGAACTTCCCATTCGGGGGAACCAGCATCCTGATCATCGTGGGTGTCGGTCTGGAGACGGTGAAGCAGATCGAGAGCCAGCTTCAGCAGCGCAACTACGAAGGGTTCCTCCGCTGATGCGAATCGTCCTCGTCGGGCCGCCCGGCGCCGGCAAGGGTACGCAGGCCGCGTACCTCGCCAAGAATCTCGCGATCCCGCACATCTCGACGGGCGACCTCTTCCGGGCGAACATCAGCCAGGGCACCCCGCTGGGCGTCCAGGCCCAGGAGTACATGCGCGCCGGCCAGCTGGTGCCGGACTCGGTGACCATCGGCATGGCCGAGGACCGGATGGACCAGGACGACGCGGCCCGCGGTTTCCTGCTGGACGGCTTCCCGCGCAACATCGGCCAGGCCGAGGCGCTGGACGCGTACCTGAAGGGCAAGGGCCTGAAGCTCGACGCCGTCCTGGACCTGGAGGTCCCCGAGGACGAGGTCGTCAAGCGGATCGCCGGCCGCCGGATCTGCCGCGCGGACAGCAGCCACGTCTTCCACGTGATCTACAACCGCTCGCAGACCGAGGGCGTCTGCGACGCCTGCGGCGGCGAGCTCTACCAGCGCGACGACGACCGTGAGGACACGGTCCGCAAGCGGCTGGAGGTCTACCACAGCGAGACCGAGCCGATCATCGACTACTACAAGGCCCAGGGCCTGGTGGTGACGATCTCCGCGCTCGGCAAGGTCGCCGAGGTGACCCAGCGGGCCATGGAGGCGCTCCCCGCGCGGGACAGCGCCTGAGCCACCGGTGGTGTACGGCCGCGATGCCCTTCGGGGGATCGCGGCCGTAGTGTTGTTTGAACAGTTTTCACAGGACATGTCGTCGAGCCGAGGAAGGCCCCCATGGCGGTAGAGATCAAGACCCCGGACCAGATCGCGAAGATGCGCGAGGCGGGGCTGGTCGTCGCCGCCATCCACGCCGCCACCCGGGAGGCGGCCGTCCCCGGCGCGACCACCAAGGACCTCGACGACGTCGCCCGCAAGGTGCTGGCCGAGCACGGCGCCAAGTCGAACTTCCTCGGCTACGGCGGCTTCCCCGCGACGATCTGCACCTCGGTGAACGAGGTCGTCGTGCACGGCATCCCGAGCGCGGACACCGTCCTGAAGGACGGCGACATCATCTCGATCGACGCCGGCGCCATCGTGGACGGCTGGCACGGCGACGCGGCCTTCACGGCCTTCGTGGGCGGCGGGCACGCGCCGGAGCTGGTGGAGCTCTCCCGGGTCACCGAGGAGTCCATGTGGGCCGGCATCGCGGCCGTGCGGAACGGCAACCGGCTGGTGGACGTCTCCCGGGCCATCGAGACGTACATCCGCCGCCAGCCGCGCCCGGCGACCGGCAAGTACGGGATCATCGAGGACTACGGCGGGCACGGCATCGGCTCCGAGATGCACATGGACCCGCACCTGCTGAACTACGTCTCCCGCAAGCGGGGCCGCGGGCCGAAGCTGGTCCCCGGCTTCTGCATCGCGATCGAGCCGATGGTCTCCCTGGGCACGCCGCGGACGCACGTCCTGGAGGACGAGTGGACGGTCCTCACCGACGATCTGACCTGGTCGTCGCACTGGGAGCACTCCGTCGCCCTGACGGAGGAGGGGCCGCTGGTGCTCACCGCGGTCGACGGCGGCAAGGCGAAGCTGGCGGAGCTGGGCGTGACGGCGGCGCCGGACCCGTTGGGTTGAGGGACGGCGGGGCGGGTGCTTCCCGCCGTCGAGCCGCCGCTTAAGGATCACCGCGGCTGGGCAAGCACCCCTGGATTAGTCTTTCCGGTTGCCCTGACGTAGACTGATGCGTCGGCTCTCGTGTATCCGCATGCCCGCGTTCGTGCGGGGGTACGAATCCCGGAGTCGATCAAGGTAGCCGATTCGAAAGGCGAAGCGTGGCCAAGAAGCAAGGTGCCATCGAGATTGAGGGCACCGTGATCGAGTCTCTGCCGAACGCCATGTTCAAGGTGGAGCTCCAGAACGGTCACAAGGTCCTCGCGCACATCAGCGGCAAGATGCGGATGCACTACATCCGTATCCTTCCCGACGACCGGGTCGTAGTGGAGCTCTCTCCGTACGACCTGACGCGCGGACGGATCGTCTACCGCTACAAGTAGATCTTGTCGGCATCCCGTCTCGGCGGGGTGGTGGCACTGACCCGGAGAACCTCACATCCCATGAAGGTCAAGCCGAGCGTCAAGAAGATCTGCGACAAGTGCAAGGTGATCCGCCGCCACGGCCGGGTCATGGTCATCTGCGACAACCTGCGCCACAAGCAGCGCCAGGGCTGACGCACACCGAACCGCACTCCGCAGTTCTTCGCGCGACGCGAGCAATGTACATACGCAGGGCCCGTCCCTCTCTGTAAGGAGGGCGACACCCCCGGTTTCGGAGGCCGGGGACCCAGTCCGTACCAACTCTTCGCCACGGCGGAGGGGACGGCGGCTGGGAGCGGTCCTGTGGAAGACCTCCGACGAACATCTGGAGCCATTCAATGGCACGCGTTTCCGGTGTCGACATCCCGCGTGACAAGCGCGTGGAGGTCGCACTCACCTACGTCTTCGGTATCGGCCGCACCCAGTCGAAGGCGACCCTCGCCGCGACCGGTGTGAACCCGAACACCCGCGTTCGTGACCTGGCCGAAGAGGACCTGGTCAAGATCCGCGAGTACGTGGACGCCAACCTCAAGACCGAGGGTGACCTCCGTCGCGAGATCCAGGCCGACATCCGCCGCAAGGTCGAGATCGGCTGCTACCAGGGTCTGCGTCACCGTCGTGGCCTGCCGGTCCACGGTCAGCGCACCAGCACGAACGCTCGTACCCGCAAGGGCCCGCGTCGCGCCATCGCCGGCAAGAAGAAGCCGGGCAAGAAGTAGTCCTCAGCGGACGCTCGTCAGCGGTCTTCTCGCGAACTTCGCTGTAAGGACCGACCACCTCCCTGTAGGAGTAAGAGATGCCCCCCAAGGGTCGTCAGGGCGCTGCCAAGAAGGTGCGCCGCAAGGAAAAGAAGAACGTCGCTCACGGCCACGCGCACATCAAGAGCACGTTCAACAACACGATCGTGTCCATCACGGACCCGACCGGCAACGTGATCTCCTGGGCCTCCGCCGGCCACGTCGGCTTCAAGGGCTCGCGCAAGTCCACCCCGTTCGCCGCGCAGATGGCCGCCGAGTCGGCCGCTCGCCGCGCGCAGGAGCACGGCATGCGCAAGGTCGACGTCTTCGTCAAGGGTCCGGGCTCCGGCCGTGAGACCGCCATCCGTTCGCTCCAGGCGACCGGTCTTGAGGTCGGCTCGATCCAGGACGTGACGCCCACGCCGCACAACGGCTGCCGTCCGCCCAAGCGTCGCCGCGTCTGACGCGTCGCCGCAAGGCATGGTTTTCGGGCGGTACGGCTTCTCTCGCGGAGGCCGTGCCGCCCGTACCCTTGCAGTACCAGAAGGGCGTCAAATAGCGGGCGCCCATGACTGAAGGATTCATCGCATGCTGATCGCTCAGCGTCCCTCGCTGACCGAAGAGGTCGTCGACGAGTTCCGCTCGCGGTTCGTGATCGAGCCGCTGGAGCCGGGCTTCGGCTACACCCTCGGCAACTCCCTGCGTCGTACGCTCCTCTCCTCGATCCCGGGTGCGGCGGTCACGTCCATCCGCATCGACGGTGTCCTGCACGAGTTCACCACCGTGCCGGGCGTCAAGGAGGACGTCACCGACCTCATCCTCAACATCAAGCAGCTGGTCGTCTCCTCGGAGCACGACGAGCCGGTCGTGATGTACCTGCGCAAGCAGGGCCCCGGCCTGGTCACCGCCGCGGACATCGCCCCGCCGGCCGGCGTCGAGGTGCACAACCCCGACCTGGTCCTGGCGACGCTGAACGCCAAGGGCAAGCTGGAGATGGAGCTGACCGTCGAGCGCGGTCGCGGCTACGTCTCCGCCGTCCAGAACAAGCAGGTGGGCCAGGAGATCGGCCGTATCCCGGTCGACTCCATCTACTCGCCGGTCCTCAAGGTCACCTACAAGGTCGAGGCGACCCGAGTCGAGCAGCGCACCGACTTCGACAAGCTGATCGTCGACGTCGAGACCAAGCAGGCCATGCGCCCGCGTGACGCCATGGCGTCCGCCGGCAAGACCCTGGTCGAGCTGTTCGGTCTCGCCCGCGAGCTGAACATCGACGCCGAGGGCATCGACATGGGTCCGTCCCCGACGGACGCCGCCCTGGCCGCCGACCTGGCGCTGCCGATCGAGGAGCTGGAGCTCACCGTTCGGTCGTACAACTGCCTCAAGCGCGAGGGCATCCACTCCGTGGGTGAGCTCGTCGCCCGCTCCGAGGCCGACCTGCTCGACATCCGCAACTTCGGTGCGAAGTCGATCGACGAGGTCAAGGCGAAGCTGGCCGGTATGGGCCTCGCGCTGAAGGACTCGCCTCCCGGCTTCGACCCGACCGCCGCCGCCGACGCCTTTGGCGCCGACGACGACGCGGACGCGGGGTTCGTCGAGACCGAGCAGTACTGAGAGCTCGGGCCTCACGGTCCGTACCCGGGTGCGGGTGCGCTGTGCTTGATCGCGCAGTTCCCCGCGCCCCTTCCGGACGGCCCCTTCGGGGCCTGTCCGGATCTCCGACGGGCGTCCGCCCGCTCGGATACTGACTCCGGTACCTGATACGGCCGGGGCAGACCTAAGGAGAAACACCATGCCGCGTCCCACCAAGGGTGCCCGTCTGGGCGGCGGTGCCGCGCACGAGAAGCTGATGCTGGCGAACCTCGCCCGCTCCCTCTTCGAGCACGGCCGCATCACCACCACCGAGGCCAAGGCCCGTCGCCTGCGTCCGGTGGCGGAGCGCCTGATCACCAAGGCGAAGAAGGGCGACATCCACAACCGTCGCCAGGTGCTGCAGACGATCACCGACAAGGGCATCGTCCACACCCTCTTCACCGAGATCGCTCCGCGCTACGCCGAGCGTCCGGGTGGCTACACCCGGATCACCAAGATCGGTAACCGCCGTGGCGACAACGCGCCCATGGCCGTGATCGAGCTGGTCGAGGGCGAGATCGCCAAGAAGGCGACCGTCGCCGAGGCCGAGGCCGCCGCCAAGCGCGCGGTCAAGGAGGCCGACGAGGCCAAGGCCGCCGAGGCGGCCGAGGAGTCGAAGGACGCCTGACGCGTCTGACGTGTCAGTGACGGGCCCGCCCCTTTCCGGGGGCGGGCCCGTCCCGCATTCTGAGAGGAAGCACTCGGTGAGTGACGAGGTGGAGCCCGGTTACGTCCGGGTGCGGCTGGACCTGTCGTACGACGGCAAGGACTTCTCCGGCTGGGCCAAGCAGCGCGAGGGCCAGCGGACGGTCCAGGGCGAGCTGGAGGACGCGATCCGGACCGTGACGCGGTCCAAGCGGACCTACGAGCTGACGGTCGCCGGCCGGACGGACGCCGGGGTGCACGCCCGCGGCCAGGTCGCGCACGTCGATCTGCCCGTCGAGGTGTGGGCCGAGCACGAGGACAAGCTGCTGCGCCGGCTGGCCGGCCGGCTGTCGCACGACGTGCGGGTGTGGCGGGTCGCGGAGGCGCCCGCCGGGTTCAACGCGCGGTTCTCCGCGATCTGGCGGCGGTACGCCTACCGGGTCGTGGACCACCCGGCGGGAGTCGACCCGCTGCTGCGCGGGCACGTGCTGTGGCACGACTGGCCGCTGGACGTCGACGCGATGAACGCGGCGGCCCAACGGCTCGTCGGGGAACACGACTTCGCGGCGTACTGCAAGAAGCGCGAGGGCGCCACGACCATCCGTACGCTCCAGCGGCTCGACTGGGAGCGGGACGCCGACGGGGTGATCACCGCGACCGTCAAGGCCGACGCGTTCTGCCACAACATGGTGCGGTCGCTGGTCGGCGCGCTGCTGTTCGTCGGCGACGGGCACCGGCCGGTGGACTGGCCGGGCAAGGTGCTGGCGGCCGGGGTGCGCGACTCGGCGGTGCACGTGGTGCGGCCGCACGGGCTGACCCTGGAGGAGGTCGGCTACCCGGCCGACTCCGAGCTCGCGGCCCGCAACCGGGAAGCGCGCAACAAGCGCACGCTCCCCGGGCGTACCGGCGGCTGCTGCTAGTCCGTCGCTGCTTTCAGACCGTCACTGTGATTCAGCGGCCGGGCAGTTGACGGCCAGGTCGCTGTTGACGGTGAGGTACGGGCGGACGCCGCCGACCGTCGGGTAGAGGTCGGTCTTGTTGCGGTCGACGATGTCCCCGACGATCCGGCCGATCCGCACCGGCTCGGCGTCGCCGGCCAGCCGCAGCGCCAGGTCCCAGATCGCGCCCTCGTCGCCGCGGGCCGCCTTCAGCTGGGAGGTGCGCAGGGTGAAGCGGAAGGACGTCGGGTCCAGGACGGTGACCTCGGCCGAGATGTCGGCCGCGGACTCCGCGCGCGGGGTGCCGATGACGAACGGCTTGGTGTCCTCGGTGAACGAGGTGCCGTAGAGCCGTCCCTGAACCGTCAGCGACGTCTCGGTCTGGCGGATCGACAGCGCCTCGGCGTGCGCGGGGCGGTGCCAGGCGCGCAGCGCCAGGTAGCCGTCCACCGTCGGGTAGGCGATCATCCAGGTGAACGGGGAGCCGGGCAGCGGCTCCAGGCCCAGCAGGTTCTTGCCCTCGGCGAGGTGGGAGACGACGCGGCGGCGCGCCTTGTCCTCGTCGCGGACGACGTGCAGGTCCCAACGGCCTTCCGCCAGGCGCAGCTTGGCGCGGTCCAGGACGGCCGTGTAGGGCGCGCCCGGAGTGGCGGGGGTGGCGAGGGGGACGCTGACCGGCTTGCCCTCCTTGCGGCGGGTGACGGTCAGTGAGAGGTCGTCGCCGGCCAGGCCCTTGCCGTCGACGGAGACGACGATGTTGCCGTCGGCGTCGACGCGGGTGGAGGCGGTGGCCTTCAGCGGCCGGCGCACTATCTCCTTCAGCGCCTCGGTCACCGGCTTGCGGGCCGGCTGGGCGACCGGGCGGTGCCGCAGCGGCCGGATGACCTTGCCGATGGTGCGGCGCAGGCTCTGGCCCAGCGGGACGTTCTTGTCCGGGGCGGCCGCGGCGTCGGCGGAGCGCGGGGTGGTGTCGACGCCCAGGCTCCGGATCAGGTCCTCGTAGGCGTCGGCGATCTGCTCGGGGGCGTAGCGCTGGGCGGAGACCTGGGCGGCGGCGCCCATGGTGCGGCGCAGCTCGTCGTCCTCGATGAGCCGGAGCAGGCCCTTGGCGATGCCCTCGCTGTCGCCGACGGGGACGAGGAGGCCGTCCTTGCCGTCGGTGATGATCTCGCCGGGGCCGTGCGGGCAGTCGGTGGCGACGACGGGGACGCCGCAGTTCATGGCCTCCACGATCGTCATGCCGAACGACTCCTCGCGGGAGGTGACGGCGGCGATGGAGCCCTTGGCCCACTCGGTCTCGATGGGCGAGTGGGCGCCCATGAGGGTGATGGTCTCCGTGAGGTCCAGGCGGTCGATCTGGGCGCGCAGCTTGGCCAGTTCGGGACCGCGGCCGTAGATCCGCAGGTTCCAGTCGGGGCGCTTGGCGTGCACGGTGGCCCAGGCGGCGACCAGCAGGTCGTAGCGCTTGACCGGGATGAGGCGGCCGGCGGCGACGACGAGCTTGGTGGCCGGGTCGGCGGGCTCGACCTCGGAGGGCGGGCAGCCGTTGGGAATGCAGATGATCTTCGTCTTGACGTCGGGGAACTGCTCGCGGTGGGTGCGGGCGTCCGCCTCGGAGACGGTGGTGTGGGCGTCCAGGTGCGGGATGGCGCGGTCCTGGGCGGCGCGGATGTTCGGCTCGTGGGTGCCGTAGATCCGGTGCTCCTGACCGATCTTCAGGTAGCGGTCCTGGCCGAAGCCGGCCAGGTACATCACCAGGCCGGGACGGGTGGCGACGACGACGTCGGCGTCCGTCTCGGCCAGGTGGTCGGCCACCCGGCGGTCGGTGAGGGCGCTGAAGTGGGCGCCCTTCGCCTCCTTGGGCGGGATGTAGGCGCTGTCCTGGGACAGAAGCGGGTCACCGCGGTCGGCCCCGTGGTCCTCGCGGGTGTCGATCAGGTTGACCAGCTTGACCTTGGGGTGGAGCGGCAGCCGGGGGACCTTGCCGGTCCGCAGGATCGACACGATCTCCACGTCGTGCCGGGCGGCGAGCGCACTGGCGACGTTGAACGTGGAGCGGATGGTGCCGCCGATGCCGTACGCGTTCTGCAACAGGAAAGAGATCTTCATGGCGGTGTGTGCGCGGCACGCCTCAGCCGGCGCCGCGTCCGTCCTTCCCCCTGGCCTGGGTACTCGGGGTCCGTCCCCTGCCGGCCGGTCGTGGAGACCGGTCTGTACCGGATGAGACCGCCGACGGGGGGTTCGGTTGCCTGGGCAGCCTACATTGTGGCCTCTGTCACGGCACCGGGCGGTGGTGGGCGGAGGCCCTCCCGGCCGCTCCGCGTTCGGGTGCGCGTTCGCGTTTCGTGCTCGCGTCGTGATGTCCCCGTGCGTCAATCGTGGCGCCGTCCGCTCATCCTGAGAGCTCGACGAGATCGAGACGTCCCCCGGGGGACCCCGCGACCGGAAGGACCGCCGGTCGCCGGGGTGCGGGACGCGGGGCCTCGGGGGAACGCCGGCGCGGCGCCGGTGTGGCGTGACGGGCCCCGGCCCCCGGCGACTGGAAGGGTGGGGGACGTGAAGGCGAGAACGGCGGCCGCGCTGTGTGCGGCCGTGACGGTGGGAATGCTGGTGCCGGTGGCCGGATGCGCGGGGGACGGGTCCGGGGGCGGGCACGGGAACGACGGGAAGCGCTCGGTGGGGGCCCCGGACGCGCGGGACCGGGGGACGGCGCCTGGCGAGACGGCCGGCGAGCCGCCCGGTGCGTCGCCCGGCGCGCCGGAGGAGGGCGGCGACGGCCGGCCGGCCGGGCGGCTCGGCGCCGTCGAGCTCACCAAGGACGAGGTGCCCGGGCTGGTGATCGAGCAGGCGCCGGCGGGCGCCGCCGGCCGCGGCAGGCCCGGCGCCGACCGGGCCGTGTGCCGGCCGCTGGCCACGGCGCTGGGCTCACAGCCGCAGCCGCGGCCGCTGGGGTCGGTGGTGACCACGTTCGCGGGCGAGCAGGACGGACCCGACGAGGGGCTGCTCGGCACCGTCCGGGTCGCCGAGTACCGGCCCGGCGACGCGGCCGCCACCCTCCGCGGGCTGCGGGACGCGGCGGCGGGCTGCGCGGGCGGGTTCACCATGCGGACGGGGGAGGGGGAACGGCAGGTGTTCGACGCGGTCGAGCGCGTGGCGGCGCCTCGGCTGGGCGATGAGGCGGCGGCCTACCGGCTCACCAACGCGGTGGAGGAGGCGCCGACGCTGATCACCGTGGTGCGGTCGGGGGATGTGCTGTCCATGTTCTTCGCCACGAGCCTCGGGGATGC
The DNA here is from genome assembly GCF_050937075.1 of Streptomyces sp. CA-181903. NCBI lineage: Bacteria > Bacillati > Actinomycetota > Actinomycetes > Kitasatosporales > Streptomycetaceae > Streptomyces > Streptomyces sp. CA-181903. The sequence goes on along the minus strand of NZ_JBNJLY010000001.1, from coordinate 3,349,439 downwards.
GGGGCGGGCGGTGATTCCCGAGCGGTTGGTCGCGGCGCAGGTGCGGCGGGTTGAGGCGGCGGGGGCCGCCGATGACAAGGGGGTTGGTGGGGCGGGTGTGCTGCCGCAGGGGGATGAGGGGTAGCGCCTGCGGCGGGCTGGTGCCCCGGGCCCGCCCCTTCGCCGATTCCTGGGGCTGCGCCCCAGCCCCCCTTTCGCGGCTTCGCCGCTCGTCCTCAAACTCCCCCAGAGGGGGCACCCCCAACGGGCTGAATAGTCAGCCCGTCCGGCGTTTGAGGACCTCGCGGCGGAGCCGCGTTGCCGGGGCGCTACCCGCCGCAGGCGTCCCCCTCAGTGCGTGACCGACGACGCCGCCGCTGCCGCAGCCGCCGCCCGTCCCCGGGCGAGCACGCGGCCGAACGCGTACGTCGAAATGTCGCGGCCGGCGTTGAGCGCCGCGGTGTCGTCCGCGGACACCGGCCTGTTGTCCGCGTTCCCCGCGACCGTGAAGTACGCGTACCGCCCCTCCGCGTTCGTCGTCAGCCGGCAGGCCGTGGCCCGGCAGAAGGCGGCGGTGCCGTCGCCCGGCAGCGCTTCGATGTTGCCCGCCGACTGGGCCTTGGCCTTGTCCGCCGCGGCCTTGGTGTCGAAGACGGCGACGCCGACCGTCACGGCCACCCCGTCGCGTACGTACGTGGCGCGCAGCACCTGGCGGCAGCCGTTGGAGGACAGGACGGAGCCGAGGGCGCCCTGGGTGACGGAGGCGCAGTCCGTGGTGGCCGCGGTGGCGGTCCGTTCGTACGTCCGGCCCGACAGCACGGGCTTGGCGTCGGGGAACAGCGTTCCGGTGGTCAGCGGGGCCTTGTCCTTCTCCGCGCTGGAGATGAAGGCCCGCGGGTCCTGGGGCGGGGCGGGGCGACCGGGGCGAAGGTGGGTTCGGGGGTGCCGGCGGAGGGGGTGGGGGGCGCGGAGGCCCCGGCGGCCTGCTTGCCGCCGCTGCCGCTCCCGTTGCCGCCGTCACCGTCCGACCGCACGATCGCGGTGGCCACGATCGCCGCCACCCCGCCCGCGGCCAGTACCCCGCCGCCGATCATCAGCAGCTTCCGGCGACGGTCGCGCGCCGCCGTGTCCGCGGCGAGCGCCGCCCAGTCCGGTGTTCCCCCGCCCGGTCCCCCCTGCCCAAAGCTCATGGGGCGCATCGTAGACCGGGCGCCCGGCATGTAAACCGGTTGGTGGCGTTCGGGAAAGCCGACACAATGCGCGCTATGGGGCATGTCGAGGTCGCGCACGTCGAGTACTACCTGCCGGACGGCCGGCCGCTGCTGGGGGACGTGTCCTTCCGCGTCGGCGAAGGGGCCGCCGTCGCGCTGGTCGGCGCCAACGGCGCCGGGAAGACGACGCTGCTGCGGCTGATCGCCGGTGATCTCCAGCCGCACGGCGGGACGGTCGGCGTCGGGGGCGGGCTCGGGGTGATGCCGCAGTTCGTGGGGTCCGTACGGGACGAGCGGACCGTGCGCGACCTGCTCGTCTCCGTGGCGCCGCCGCGGATCAGAGAGGCCGCCGCGGCCGTCGACGCGGCCGAGCACGCGATCATGACGGTCGACGACGAGGCCGCGCAGATGGCGTACGCCCAGGCCCTCTCCGACTGGGCCGAGGCGCGCGGCTACGAGGCCGAGACCACATGGGACATGTGCACGATGGCGGCGCTCGGCGTGCCGTACGAGCAGGCCCAGTGGCGGCAGGTGCGCACCCTCTCCGGCGGCGAGCAGAAGCGCCTGGTGCTGGAGTCGCTGCTGCGCGGCACCGACGAGGTGCTGCTCCTGGACGAGCCGGACAACTACCTCGACGTCCCCGGCAAGCGCTGGCTGGAGGAGAGGCTGCGCGAGACGAAGAAGACGGTCCTCTTCGTGTCGCACGACCGCGAGCTGCTCGCCCGTTCCGCCGAGAAGATCATCAGCGTGGAGCCGGGGCCTGCGGGCAGCGACGTGTGGGTGCACGGCGGCGGCTTCGCCACGTACCACGAGGCCCGCAAGGAGCGCTTCGCCCGCTTCGAGGAGCTGCGCAGGCGGTGGGACGAGAAGCACGCCCAGCTGAAGAAGCTGGTGCTCTCGCTGCGGCAGGCCGCCAGCATCAGCCACGAGCTGGCCTCCCGCTACGCCGCCGCCCAGACCCGGCTGCGCAAGTTCGAGGAGGCCGGCCCGCCGCCCGAGCCGCCGCGCGAGCAGGACATCCGGATGCGGCTGCGCGGCGGGCGGACCGGGGTGCGGGCCGTGACCTGCGCGGGGCTGGAGCTGACCGGCCTGATGAAGCCGTTCGACCTGGAGGTCTTCTACGGGGAGCGGGTCGCCGTCCTGGGGTCGAACGGGTCGGGGAAGTCGCACTTCCTGCGGCTGCTGGCGGGGGAGGACGTCGCGCACAGCGGGCAGTGGAAGCTGGGCGCCCGCGTCGTCCCCGGCCACTTCGCGCAGACGCACGCCCACCCCGAGCTGATGGGCCGCACGCTCGTCGACATCCTGTGGACCGAGCATGCGAAGGACCGGGGCGGCGCGATGTCCGCGCTGCGCCGCTACGAGCTGGACCGGCAGGGCGACCAGCTCTTCGACCGGCTCTCCGGCGGGCAGCAGGCCCGCTTCCAGATCCTGCTGCTGGAGCTGGCGGGCACCACGGCACTGCTGCTGGACGAGCCGACGGACAACCTGGACCTGGAGAGCGCGGAGGCGCTCCAGCAGGGGCTGGAGGCGTACGAGGGGACGGTGCTCGCCGTCACCCACGACCGCTGGTTCGCGCGCGCGTTCGATCGCTTCCTGGTCTTCGGGACGGACGGGCGGGTCCGGGAGGCGGCGGAGCCGGTGTGGGACGAGGGGCGGGTCGCGCGGGTGCGGTGAGGCCGGGCGGGAAGTGGTGGGGGCGTCCGGGGGCCCGGGGTTGCCCCCGGGAGGGCGCGGTGGACGAGAAGCGGGTGGCTCGGGTGCGGTGAGGCCGGTGGGGGGCCTGGGGTCCGCCGCCGGTGGGACCATGTGTTTTGACCCCGTGGGTGGCCGCCCGGTACTCTACGAGTTCGTTATGCGTATTGGCTTGGTCGTTCTCACGCGAGGGGCCCTTACGCTTGTCCGTCAGGCCGATCGCCGGCGGTCGGCACACGGGTTGCGTCCCCGTTGTGCGGCCAGGCTCGCGCGATCGTCCCATGCGGACCGTGTCAGGACCCACACTCACTGAAGAAGCGAAGGCTACGACCGTGCGTACGTTCAGCCCCAAGCCCGGCGATGTCCAGCGCCAGTGGCACATCATCGACGCGCAGGACGTCGTCCTGGGCCGTCTGGCCTCTCAGGCCGCCTCCCTGCTGCGCGGCAAGCACAAGCCTGTGTATGCCCCGCACATGGACATGGGTGACTTCGTCGTCATCATCAACGCCGACAAGGTCCACCTGTCCGGCAACAAGAAGACCCAGAAGATGGCGTACCGCCACTCTGGCTTCCCGGGTGGTCTGCGCTCCGTCCGTTACGACGAGCTGCTCGACAAGAACCCCGAGAAGGCCGTCGAGAAGGCGATCAAGGGCATGCTGCCCAAGAACTCCCTCGGCCGTCAGATGCTCTCGAAGCTGAAGGTCTACTCGGGCGACCAGCACCCGCACGCCGCCCAGCAGCCGCAGCCGTTCGAGATCACCCAGGTCAAGCAGGGCTAAGTCCCGGCCACCGCCGAACCAGAAAGTCTGAGGAGAATCGTGGCTGAGACCACCGCCGAGATGCCGGTCGAGGGCGTCGAGGAGTACACCACCGAGACCGAGACCGTGGAGTCGGAGTACACCTCCGAGTCCCTCGCGTCCCGCTTCGGAGACCCGCAGCCGGCCGCCGGCCTGGGCCGTCGCAAGAACGCCATCGCCCGTGTCCGGATCGTTCCGGGCTCCGGCAAGTGGAAGATCAACGGTCGCACCCTTGAGGACTACTTCCCCAACAAGGTGCACCAGCAGGAAGTCAACGAGCCCTTCAAGGTGCTCGAGCTCGACGACCGTTACGACGTCATCGCCCGCATCTCGGGTGGCGGCGTCTCCGGCCAGGCCGGCGCCCTGCGCCTCGGCGTGGCCCGCGCCCTCAACGAGGCCGACGTCGACAACAACCGCGGCCCGCTGAAGAAGGCCGGCTTCCTCAAGCGCGACGACCGTGCGGTCGAGCGCAAGAAGGCCGGTCTCAAGAAGGCCCGCAAGGCCCCGCAGTACAGCAAGCGCTAATCCGGCGGTTCGCTGCTTCTGCTCGAACGCCCCGGCGGCACGATCCGTGCTGCCGGGGCGTTCGGCTATGTGGCACCGGTTGCTCTGTGGCGTCTGTGGTCTCTGTGACCACGCGCCACCCGTACGGGTCAGGGGTCACTCGTACGGGCCACTCGGGGCGGGTACCCCGTATACCTGGGAGACTTCGGTCACCTGGCGGCAACGCTTTGGCCCAGGGCTCGACACCTCAAGTACAAGGCTCAAGTACAAGGGGCTCCCTCCAGGGCCCCGCACTCCCGCGTTTTTCGGAGGACACCAGTGGGACGACTCTTCGGTACGGACGGTGTGCGCGGCGTCGCCAACGCCGATCTGACGGCCGAGCTCGCGCTCGGCCTGTCGGTCGCCGCGGCGCACGTGCTCGCCGAGGCGGGGACGTTCGAGGGCCATCGCCCGGTGGCGGTGGTGGGCCGCGATCCGCGGGCGTCCGGGGAGTTCCTGGAGGCCGCCGTGGTGGCCGGACTGGCCAGCGCGGGCGTCGACGTGCTGCGGGTCGGCGTGCTGCCGACGCCCGCCGTCGCCTACCTGACCGGCGCCCTCGGCGCCGACCTGGGCGTCATGCTCTCCGCCAGCCACAACGCGATGCCCGACAACGGGATCAAGTTCTTCGCCCGCGGCGGCCACAAGCTCGCCGACGAGCTGGAGGACCGCATCGAGCGGACGTACCGGGCGCACGCCACCGGCGAGCCCTGGGACCGGCCCACCGGTGCCGGCGTCGGCCGCGTCCGCGACTACGACCAGGGCTTCGACAATTACGTCGCCCACCTGATCGGCGTGCTGCCCAACCGCCTCGACGGCCTCAAGGTCGTCATCGACGGCGCGCACGGTGCCGCGTCGCGCGTCTCCCCCGAGGCGTTCTCGCGGGCCGGCGCCGAGGTCGTCACCATCGGCACCGACCCCGACGGGCTCAACATCAACCACGAGTGCGGCTCCACGTACCTGGACAAGCTGCGGGCCGCGGTTGTCGAGCACGGCGCGGATCTCGGTGTCGCCCACGACGGTGACGCCGACCGGTGCCTCGCCGTGGACGCGACCGGTGCCGAGGTCGACGGCGACCAGATCCTCGCGGTCCTCGCGCTCGCCATGCGCGAGGCGGGCTCGCTGCGGAAGAACACCGTCGTCGCCACCGTCATGTCCAACCTGGGCTTCAAGCTCGCCATGGAGCGGGAGGGCGTCCAGCTCGTCCAGACCGCGGTCGGCGACCGCTACGTCCTGGAGGAGATGAAGGCGAACGGCTTCGCCCTCGGCGGCGAGCAGTCCGGGCACGTCATCGCGCTCGACCACGCGACGACCGGCGACGGCACGCTGACCGGGCTGATGCTGGCCGCTCGCGTCGCGGCGACGGGACGGCCGCTGCGGGAGCTCGCGGGGGTCATGGAGCGGCTGCCCCAGGTGCTCATCAACGTCCGGGACGTCGACAAGTCGCGGGTCGGGTCGTCGCAGGAGCTCGCCGAGTCCGTGGCCGACGCGGAGCGGGAGCTCGGGGCCACCGGGCGGGTGCTGCTGCGGTCGTCCGGGACCGAGCCGCTGGTGCGGGTGATGGTGGAGGCCGCCGATATCGAGCAGGCTCGGGCTGTGGCTCAGCGGCTCGCCGATGTCGTGAAGTCGGCGCTCGGGTAGTTCCGCTGCGGGTGCCGCCGGGGGCGGGATGGGGGGTGCCCCTGTCCCGCCCCTTCCCGTTTCTTGCGGGGGGGCGAGCCCCCGCACCCCCGAGCGCGCCTGCGGCACGCGTCCTCAAACGCCGGACGGGCTGGGTGGGTGGGCGGCGGGGGTGGGTGGGTGAGCGCTTCGCGCGCTGTCCTCAAGCTCCGGACGGGCTGATCACAGCTTGCGGAGCGACAGTCGCTGCACCTTGTGGTCCGGGCCCTTGCGGAGGATGAGGCTGGAGCGGCCTCGGGTGGGGGCCACGTTCTCCAGGAGGTTGGGCTTGTTGATGGTCCGCCAGTTGCGGCGGGCGAAGGCCAGGGCCTCCTCCTCCGAGACCTGGGTGTAGCGGCGGAAGAACGAGTCGGGGTCCTGGAACGCCGTCTCGCGGAGCTTCTTGAACCGCGAGTAGTACCAGCGCTCGATGTCCTCGGCGCGCGCGTCCACGTAGATGCTGAAGTCGAAGAAGTCCGCGAGCCCGACCCGGGTCCGGCCGTCGCGGCCGGGCAGGGCGGGCTGGAGGACGTTGAGGCCCTCGATGATCAGGATGTCCGGGCGGTGCACGGTGAGGCGCTCGTCGGGGACGATGTCGTAGATCAGGTGGGAGTAGACGGGCGCGGACACCTCGTCCTTCCCGGCCTTCACGTCCGCCACGAAGCGCGTCAGGGCCCGGCGGTCGTACGACTCCGGGAAGCCCTTGCGGGACATCAGGCCGCGCCGCTGGAGTTCCGCGTTGGGCAGCAGGAAGCCGTCCGTGGTCACCAGCTCGACGCGCGGGTGCTCGGGCCAGCGGGCCAGCAGGGCGCGCAGCAGCCGGGCCGTGGTCGACTTGCCGACCGCGACGCTGCCGGCGACGCCGATGACGAACGGCGTGCCGCGCTGGGCGCCCTTCTCTCCGAGGAAGGTGTTCAGCGCGCCGCGCAGGCTGCCGCTGGCGCCCACGTAGAGGTTGAGCAGCCGGGAGAGCGGCAGGTAGACGTCGCGGACCTCGTCCAGGTCGACGACGTCGCCCAGCCCGCGCAGGCGCTCGACCTCCTCCGCGGTGAGCGGGAGGGGCGTGTTCTCGCGCAGCGCGCTCCACTCGGCACGCGTCAGGTCGACGAAGAGCGACGACTGGTGCGTGGACGAGTGAGCCGTGCGGCGTCGTGGCTGCGGCTGCTCTGGGGTGGTCGGCACGGGGCCCATTGTGCGTGTGAGGCGCGGGGCGATCACTGCGGGGTGTGGGGTTCGGGGTACCGGGTGAAAACTTTCAGGGATCCGGTGGGGTCCGCGGGGTACCCGTAGAGGCCCCGGCGGCGCGGGGGAGTGAAGATCCGGCGCGGGCCCTGTACCTACTCGTGGGTCAGGAATACGGTCCCACCCTCCGGCCGCCCCGGCATCCTGCGAGGAACCCCCCGTGTTCGTTCTCCGGCTCGTTCTCCGGCTCATCCGCAAGACCTTCCACCGCGTCACACGCCCCCGGGCGTACGCCCCCGGCGTACGCCCGGGGGCGTACGAGGCGGGTGACGCCTTCGCCGACCGGGTGCGCGCCGAGCTCTGTGACGACCTGCCCGACGAGGACCTCGGCCAGGACCTGGGGGACTGCCTCGACCAGTACCACTTCGGCAGCAAGCCGCGCTGCGAGGAGGTCGAGTACCTGGAGCTCGTCCAGGAGGCCATCGACCGCATCGAGCGCGGACGTTGGACCGAGCGTCGACGTTGACCGGCGGGCGGTGACGCCGGGGCCGTACGCTGCACTCCATGTGCGGAATCGTGGGTTATGTGGGAGGGCGGTCCGCCCTCGACGTCGTCTTGGCCGGGCTGCGTCGGCTGGAGTACCGCGGCTACGACTCGGCCGGGGTCGCCGTGCTCGCCGACGGCGGGCTCGCCGCGGCCAAGAAGGCGGGCAAGCTCGCCAACCTGGAGAAGGAACTCGCCGACCGGCCGCTGCCCTCCGGCACCACCGGCATCGGCCACACCCGCTGGGCCACCCACGGCGGCCCCACGGACACCAACGCCCACCCGCACCTCGACAACCCCGGGCGGGTCGCCGTCGTCCACAACGGCATCATCGAGAACTTCGCCGCCCTCCGCGCCGAGCTCGCCGAGCGCGGGCACGCGCTGGCCTCCGAGACGGACACCGAGGTCGTCTCGCACCTGCTGTCCGAGGCGTTCTCCTCCTGCGGCGACCTCGCCGAGGCCATGCGGCAGGTCTGCCGCCGCCTGGAGGGCGCGTTCACGCTCGTCGCCGTGCATGCCGACGACCCCGACGTGGTCGTGGGCGCCCGCCGCAACTCGCCGCTGGTGGTGGGCGTCGGCGACGGCGAGGCATTCCTCGCCTCCGACGTCGCCGCGTTCATCGCGCACACCCGCGAGGCCGTCGAGCTCGGCCAGGACCAGGTCGTCGAACTGCGCCGGGACGCGGTCACCGTGACGGACTTCGAGGGCGCCCCGGCGGACGTCCGGGCGTACCACGTGGACTGGGACGCGTCCGCCGCCGAGAAGGGCGGCTACGACTACTTCATGCTCAAGGAGATCGCCGAGCAGCCGAAGGCCGTCGCCGACACCCTGCTGGGGCGCATCGACGCCGCGGGGTCGCTGACGCTGGACGAGGTCCGCATCCCGGCGTCCGTGCTGCGCGAGGTCGACAAGGTCGTCATCGTCGCGTGCGGGACGGCGTACCACGCGGGGATGATCGCCAAGTACGCGATCGAGCACTGGACCCGCATCCCCTGCGAGACCGAGCTGGCCAGCGAGTTCCGCTACCGCGACCCGATCCTCGACCAGCGCACGCTGGTGATCGCCATCTCGCAGTCCGGCGAGACGATGGACACGCTGATGGCGCTGCGGCACGCGCGCGAGCAGGGCGCGAAGGTGCTCGCCATCTGCAACACCAACGGCTCGACGATCCCCGGGAGTCGGACGCCGTGCTGTACACGCACGCCGGTCCCGAGGTCGCCGTCGCGTCGACGAAGGCGTTCCTGACGCAGCTCGTGGCCTGCTACCTGGTCGCGCTGTACCTGGGTCAGGTGCGCGGGACGAAGTGGGGCGACGAGATCCAGTCGGTGATCCGGGAGCTGGACGGCATCGGGACGCAGGTCGAGGAGGTCCTGGAGACCATGGAGCCGGTGCGCGAGCTGGCGCGCTCGCTGGCCGGCAAGAACACCGTCCTCTTCCTCGGCCGGCACGTCGGCTACCCGGTGGCCCTGGAGGGCGCGCTCAAGCTCAAGGAGCTCGCCTACATGCACGCCGAGGGCTTCGCGGCCGGCGAGCTCAAACACGGGCCGATCGCGCTGATTGAGGACGACCTGCCGGTGGTCGTCGTCGTCCCGTCGCCGCGCGGCCGGTCCGTCCTGCACGACAAGATCGTCTCCAATATCCAGGAGATCCGGGCCCGGGGCGCCCGGACGATCGTCATCGCCGAGCGCGGCGACGAGGCGGTCCGCCCGTACGCCGACCACCTCGTCGAGATCCCGGCCACCCCGGTGCTCCTCCAGCCGCTCGTCGCCACCGTGCCGCTGCAGGTCTTCGCCTGCGAACTGGCCACCGCGCGCGGCAACGAGGTCGACCAGCCGCGCAACCTGGCGAAGTCGGTGACCGTCGAATGATCGTGGGCGTGGGCATCGACGTGGCCGAGATCGACCGCTTCGGCGCGGCGCTGCGGCGCACGCCCGGGATGGCCGAGCGGCTCTTCGTCGAGCGCGAGCTGTACCTGCCGAGCGGCGAGCGGCGCGGGACCGCGTCCCTGGCCGCGCGGTTCGCCGCCAAGGAGGCCCTGGCGAAGGCGCTGGGCGCGCCGCCCGGGCTGCTGTGGACGGACGCGGAGGTGACCACCGGGGCGCATGGGCGGCCCGGGCTCACCGTGTCCGGGACGGTCGCGGCGCGGGCGGAGGCGCTCGGGGTGCGGTCGTGGCACGTGTCCCTCAGCCATGACGCGGGGGTGGCTTCGGCGGTGGTGATCGCGGAGGCGTGAGCCTTCGCGATGTGATCTTCGCGCTGGCGGGGACGGTCGGGGAGGGGCAGGATGCCGCGCATGACGGACGGTGCGCACCTGACCCACATCCCGGCCCCGACGGGGTCGCCCCCGCCCGCGGCTACAGCCACGTCGTGACCGCGACCGGGCGGCTGGTCGCCGTCTCGGGCCAAGTCGCCCTCGACGAGGACGGACACGTCGTCGGGGAGGGCGACATCCGCGCCCAGACGCGGCAGGTGTTCGGAAACCTGCGGCGGTGTCTGAAGGCGGCGGGGGCTTCGTTCGACGACGTCGTGAAGTTGACGTACTTCGTGACGGACGTGGCGGATCTGCCGGTGATCCGGGAGGTGCGGGACGAGTTCGTGGACGCGGGGCGCCTGCCGGCGAGTTCGGCTGTGCAGGTCGTCGCACTGTTCCGGCCGGACCTGTTGATCGAGGTGGAGGCGTTCGCGGTGGTCGGGGGGTGAGGGTGCCCCGATCCGCGCGTTCCCACGCGCCGCTCATCTCCCGCGCGTATGGTCGGCGTTGACGCTCAAGAGCGGCAAGCGCCGAAAGGGACACACGTGCACCCCGCAAAGGAACGCATCGCCGCGGTGTTCGGGGAAACCCAGGGCAGCGGCTACCTCCTCACCCCCCGGGTGGTCCTCACCGCCGCCCACGTCGTCGGCGGCTGTGACGCGCCGCGGGTGATCGTGCCCGGTGGTGTCGGGCAGGTGGGCTGCCGGGTGGTGTGGGCGCGGGACGACAGCCGGCGGTGCGACGCCGCGCTGCTCGTCGCGGAGCGGGACGTCGTGCCGGAGGAGGCGGCGGGCGCCTTCGAGCCGCTGGTCTGGGGGCGGGCGTACGACCTGCGGGCCTGGGCCGGGGCGCAGGCGATCGGGTTTCCGCGGGTGCAGCGGGACGGGCACGGCGAGCTGGACACCGAGCAGTTGCTCGGCACGCTCAAGCCGGGCAGCAATCTGCTCAGCGGCCGGCACGTCCTCGACTGCGAGTACGGCGCGCCCGAGCCGCCGGGCGGCGGTGGTTCGCCGTGGGCCGGGATGTCGGGTGCCGCCGTGTTCGTGGACGGGCTGCTCGCGGGCGTGGTGTGCGCGGACCCGGCGGGCTGGCGGCACGGGCGGCTGACGGTGACGCCGTCGGCCACGCTGTGGGCGGACTTCCGGTTCCTGAGCGAGTGCCTGCTGGCCGGGCACAAGCCGGAGTCGCGGTCGCTGGCCACGCCCCGGCAGCTGGAGACCGAGGAGTTCGAGCGGCGGTTGCGCGAGTACGTGATCGAGAAGTCCGGCGAACTGACGATCATCGGACTGACCCTCTCCGACGGCGAGGCCGAGACGTGGCCGCTCGACACCGCGTACCTCAGCCTGGAGCTCGTCGGCCGGGCACGGGACGCGCGCCGGGACGGGTTCGGGCTGCGGACGGCCGTCGAACCGCCCGACCGCGCCGAACCGACGCCCCGCCGCGCCGAGGAGGCGCTGGCCGGGCACCGGCGGGTGCTGCTGCGCGGCGCGGCCGGCTCGGGCAAGACGACGCTGCTCCAGTGGCTGGCCACCGTCACCGCGCGCGGCGATCTGCCGCCGGGGCTGGGGCACTTGAGCGGATGCTTACCGCTGCTGCTGCCGCTGCGGAACCTCGTCCGCGGCGGGGAGCCGCCGCAGCCGGAGGAGTTCCTGGCCGCCGCGGCCCGCCCGCTGGCCGGGCTGCCGGCCGCGCAGGGCTGGGTGACCCGCCGGCTCACCGAGGGCACGGTGCTGCTGCTGATCGACGGGGTGGACGAGGTCCCCGAGGCGGACCGCAGACGCACCCTGGCCTGGGTGAAGGACCTGCTCGCCGCGTACCCCGAGGCCCGCTACATGATCACCACGCGGCCGTCGGCGGTCCGCGAGGGCTGGCTCGCCGACGCCGGGTTCGTCGAGCTGGAACTGCTCCCGATGGGCCGCGCCGACGTCCTCGCCTTCATCGACCGCTGGCACACGGCCGCCGGGCAGTCCCGGGACGAGCGGCTGCGCGGCTTCCGGGACGCGCTGGCCGCCGCCGTCGTCGCCAAACGCGACCTCGGCCGGCTGGCCACCAACCCGCTGATGTGCGCGCTGATCTGCGCCCTCAACCGGTCCCGGCGCGGCTACCTCCCGCACGGGCGGATGGAGCTGTACCGCGCGGCCCTGGACCTGCTGCTGATCCGGCGCGACCGCGAACGGGACATCGCGGTGGGGCCGGAGGGCCCCGAGCTGGAGCAGGCGCAGCCCGCGCTGCTCCAGAAGATCGCCTACTGGCTGATCCGCAACGGGCGTTCGCAGATCGAGTGGCACAAGGCCGTCGAGATCCTGGACCGGGCGCTGCCCGCCATGCCCGCCGTCGCCGCGCGCGGCAGCGCCGAGGAGATCCTGCGCCACCTGGTGCTGCGCAGCGGCCTGCTGCGGCAGCCCACGACCGAGACGCTGGACTTCATCCACCGCACCTTCCAGGACTTCCTGGGCGCCCAGGCCGCCGTCGACGACTGGGACTTCGACCTGCTCGTCAACAACGCCCACGACGACCAGTGGGAGGACGTCCTGCGGATGGCCGTCGGCCACGCCCCGCCCCGCGCCCGGGGCGAGCTGCTGCGGATGCTGCTGGACCGCGGCGAACGCGAGGAGCACCACCGGCACCGGCTGCGGCTGCTCGCCGCCGCCTGCCTGGAGCACGCGACGGAGATCGCCCCGGACGTACGGGACCGCGTCGAGCGGGCCGCCGCCGAGCTGGTGCCGCCGCGCGACACGGAGGCGGCGAAGGCGCTCGCGGAGGCGGGACAGGTCGTCCTCGATCTGCTGCCCGGGCCGGAGGGGCTGAGCGGGCCGCCGGGCGGGGGGCTGAGCGACGAGGTCGCGCACGCGGTCGTCGTCACCGCGACGGCGGTCGCCGACGACCGGGCGATCCCGCTGCTGGCCCGCTACGCCCGGCACCCGTTCCGCCAGGTGCGCGCCCAACTGGCCTGGTCCTGGGACAACTTCGACACCCGGCACTACGCCGACGCCGTCATCGGCGAGCTCTCCCACGACGACGGGCTGGCCTTCGTCGCCAAGAGCGTCGCGCACCTGCGGGAGCTGGCCCGGCTGGGCGGACGGCCGGAGGTGTGGTGCCGGGGGTGTGGCGGCCGGAGGAGCTGCGGGAGGCGGTGACGCCCGTCCTCCGGGACCTGTCCCTGCGGGAGGGCCCGGAGGAGACCGACCTCCGCTTCCTCCGGGACGCCCAGCCGCTGCGGTCCCTGCGGATCGCCGACACCCGGCGCGTCAGCCACCTGGCGTCCGTCCCCAGCGGCGCCCTCGAACGCCTCCGGCTCTCGCTGCGGGAACGCCCGGACGGGCTGGAGCGGCTGCCCGGCATGGCCCGGCTGCGCTCCCTCCACCTCGACTGGCTCCAGCCGGAGGGCGAACCGCCGGCCCTGCGGCTGCCGGCCGGCCTGGAGGAACTGGTCCTCGGCCGCTGGGCCTCCGCCTGGGAACCGGAGGCCATCCGCCTGGAAGGCCACCCCTGCCTGCGCCGGCTCTCCTTCGAGTACTCCCTCTTCCCGGCGGACGCCCGCGCCGCGCTGGCCACTCTGCGCGGCCTGCACACCCTGAGCATCATGGGCGAGGACCCGCGCTTCCTGGAACGCGCCGAACCCCTGCCCCGCGTCCGCCACCTCTCCCTCGGCCTCGACTCCCTCACCGGCCTCTCCCACCTGCCGTCCGCCTACCCCCGCCTCAAGGTGCTCACCCTGCACACGCCCGAGGGCACGGGCGAGGTGATGGACCTGTCGTTCCTGCGGGACCTGCGGGGGTCGAGGTGTACATCAAGCACTCGGGGCCGGTGGCCAACGCGGAGTTGCTGACGGGGTATCAGGAGACGATGCGGGGGCGGTTTCTCACGTATCGGGGGAGTGAGGGGCGTCCACGGTGCGTGCCGTCGGCGCGTCACCCGGGGGCGGCCGCCTCGGCGATACGGCGGTCCGGCTCCGCGTCCGGCCGTGCCTCCTCTTCCGGGCCCGGGTCGTAGCCGTTCCAGGCGTGCAGCGCCTGCCGGGTATGAGTTCCCTTCGGAGGGTGAGCCGGCCGCTAGGCGGCCTCCGGCCGGTACCGGCGCAGTTCGCTCGTGTCGAGAGTCCACTCGCCGATGGTGATCTTGTCGCCGAAGGTGTAGGGAGCCGTGCCCTCGTAGACGGGCCTGCCGTCCCGGGAGCCGATGTGCCAGTGGTGGACACACACGCCCCGGCGGGGGTCGACGATCAGGTAGTGCGGCACGCCCATGGCCGGGTAGTCGCGCAGCTTGCCCTCGTAGTCGTTCTCCGGGTTGGTGGGGGAGACGATCTCCACGACGAGCCGCGCGGCATGGGGGTCGATGCCCCGCGCGTCCTCCGCGCTGCTGTCCGCCTCGAAGGCGGACTCCGGGACGACGAGCACGTCCGGGCGCCGGAGCTTGCCCAGGGACACGTCCTCGACGTCGCCCAGGTTCACGGCGACGAGGTCGCCGGTGAGCTGCGAGTCGAGTTGGCGCCGGATGCGCAGGGCGTTGAGGTCGTGGGCCCGGGACGGGCTCGGCATCATGATGATCTGTCCGCCGCTGATTTCCGGCGGGGCGAACCCCGGGGCGGCACGAGCTCATCCCGGTACTCGCGCAGGTGCCGGTAGATCTCATCAAGGCTCACGGTCTCAGTCTATCCGCGCCACACCGGGGCCATGTGGCCAAGGCGCCGGTGCGGAACGGGGGTTCGAGTGCCCGTCCACGGTCGTGCGCGCACCGGACCGCGTCCCCGTCCTCAGCCCGCCACCACGTCCTCCCACACCCCCCGCAGCTCCTCCGCCACACCCATCGCGGTGATCGGCGCCTCGCCCAGGGCGCGCGCCGCGAGGCCGTGGAGGTACGCGCCCGCCGCGGCCGCGTCGTGGCCGGGGAGGCCGGCGGCGAGGAGGGAGCCCGTGAGGCCGCTGAGGACGTCGCCGCTGCCGGCGGTGGCCAGCCAGGGGGTGCCGGTGGGGTTGACCCTGACCGGGCCGCCGTCCGGGGCCGCGACGACGGTGGTCGAGCCCTTGAGGAGCGCCGTCGCGCCGTACCGCTCGGCCAGGGCGCGGACGGCGGCGAGGCGGGCGCCCTCGACCTCCTCGCGCGCCGTGCCGAGCAGCGCCGCCGCCTCGCCCGCGTGCGGGGTGAGGACGGTCGGGGCGCGGCGGGCGCGGACCGCGTCGGGGGTGAGCAGGCGCAGCCCGTCCGCGTCCACCAGGACCGGGACGTCGGAGGCCAGCACGTCGTCGAGGGCCCGCCGCGCCTCCGTACCGTCGCCCAGGCCCGGGCCGACGACCCACGCCTGGACGCGGCCGGCGTCGGCCGGGCGGCCGGAGGAGACCAGCGTCTCGGGGAAGCGGGCGATCACCGCGTCCGCCCCGGGACCGGCGTAGCGGACCGCCCCCGCGCCGCCGTGCAGCGCGCCCGCGACGCACATGACCGCCGCGCCCGGGTAGCGGACCGAGCCCGCGACCACGCCCACGACGCCCCGCCGGTACTTGTCGCTCTCCGCGGCGGGGCGCGGCAGCAGCCGGGCGACGTCCGCGTGCTGGAGCGCCTCGACGTCCGGGACGGCGGGCAGGTGGGGTCCGAGGCCGATGTCGACCAGGCGCAGCGCCCCCGCGTGCTCGCGGGCCGGATCGACGAGCAGGCCGGGCTTGTACGTGCCGAAGGTGACCGTCGCGTCGGCCCGGACCGCGTCGCCGCGCACCTCCCCGGTGTCCGCGTCGACCCCGCTGGGCAGGTCGACGGCGACGACGAGGGCACCCTCGGCCGCGCGGACCAGCGGCAGCGCGTCCGGGCGGAGACCGCCCTTGCCGCCGATGCCCACGATGCCGTCCAGGACGAGTCCGGCCCGCTCGACGGCCCGTATGCCCTCGGGCCCCGCGTCCCGCGTACGCCCCCCGGCGGCCAGCAGCGCCCGTACGCCGCCCGGGTGCGCCCGCTCCGGCGCGAGGAGCACGGCGGTCACCCCCGCCCCGCGCCGTGCGAGACGGGCGCCGGCGTACAGGGCGTCGCCCCCGTTGTCCCCGCTGCCCACCAGCAGCGCGACCCGCGCCCCCGACACCCGCCCGAGCAGCCCCGCGCACGCGGCGGCGAGGCCGGCGGCGGCGCGCTGCATGAGGGCGCCCTCGGGGAGTTCGGCCATGAGCGCGCGCTCGGCGGCCCGTACGGTGTCCACGCGGAAGCCGGTTCTCATGCCGTCCAGTGTCCCCGGGGCGGGGGCGGGCGGCCATCGGGGCTGGTGCCGAGGCTGGGATCGATCGGTGTCTCTTGCGTTGCCCGACTGCGCCTGCCGTGTCCGGTGTCGGATGGCTCATGTCCGTCACGGGCTATGGTCGCGTCCCGCGCTTGAGCCGGTTTCCGGGGGATCGCTGGGACGATGGTGCTGATGCACCCACCCCAATCATCACGCGCTCTGGTCAGCTACCGAAGCTCAGGCATGAGCCACCTTTCTAATGGCAGCGCACCGTTCCCCTTGTGATCACACCGTGCGATGTTCAGTTGTTCGGGATCGAGCGTTGGGTGGCAAGGCGGCGCCAAGCCGTGAGGGCACGCGAGGTGCGCGATGGCTTCTAGGCCAAGTGCCGGGTGGCCACATGGCGTGTCGATGCGGCTTTGCGGACTGTTGTGCGAGCGGACGACATGAAGGCGCCTGGTGTGGCTGCGTACGGGGGAGGACGGTCCGCTTCGACGCGATGTGATGCCGGACACAGTTTGAGGTTGGGGCTCGCTGGCGCGTCACGGCTGGAGGCTTGGATCGCACTATCTCTCGTCAACAAGCTTCAGCACCCTGCGAGTTGTGGTGCTCCGAGCGAATGGGTCGACCATGAATGCGATAGCGGTGATGTCCCTGACCGCAGGAGTGATTGCTTGGGTCGGGCGCACGCTCTATGTGTGGTTGCGTGGACGGGCCGCGATACAGATCATCCAGTTGCATGACCGGGGTCTCACTCATCGCGTGCAGGCCCTTCCCCCAGGTAGCCGCCTGGTTGAACGGCGCGCGGACCGCAGCGAGGTGGTCATCGAGGTGGGCGGATACTTCGGCGGGCGCGGCGGTGGTGATGACTGACCCGAATCCTCCACGGGAGCCGTGGACGGCTGTGGCACAACGGGATCAGCTGGTCGACAGCCGACACCGCCCGCGTCCTCCGGTCGATTCGGCTGGCCGGTCCGAGTTTGCCAGCTTCTACGCGCAGACGATGCCCCGGCTGGTGGTATTTGTTCTGCGGCACGGAGCCGACGTTCATGAAGCTGCGGAGGCCGCGCAGGCCGCCTTCGTCCAGGCGTGGGAGCGGTGGGAGACCATCGAGCATCCCAACGCGTGGTTGAGAACGGTCGCCTTCCGTCATCTGCTGCGACTCCGCGACCGCCGGGAAGGCCCTTTCCAGAATCTGGAGGATCCGCCCGGCGGAGTGTGTCCCCTTGAGCGGATCGAGCTTGATGCGCAGGAAGCGCTCGTCCTGAAGGTGCTGGCAGACCTGCCGATGCAGCAACGCCGCGTTTTTGCCTGGATCTACGACGGGTTCTCCGCTCGGGAGACCGCTGAACTGCTGAAAATTACCCCAGAGGCCGTCAGGCAGAACCTGGCGCGAGCCCGCAAGAGCCTGAGAAGGGCCTGGGAAACGTTGAAGGAGGATCACCAGTGAGCGAGGCAGCACCGCGCCCGGAGACCAGCGCCGGCGGCGAGGCTGCGTTCGATGCTTGGCTTGCCGCCACAGACGCCGCCCTCCACGACAAGGTGGAAGCCGGGCTGGATCTCGACGCTGGACGCGCCCAGATCTTCGCGGCATCCGTCACTGCAGAGAGCGTGCCCACGATGGAGGAGAAACCGGAGCAATGGGCACATCTGGAGGCCGTGCTGCGGGAGGCCGCCGACAGCATCGCCCACTGGGTCGCGCTCGCGGCGCCACACACCCTGTCCCAACAGCTCAACAAGGCCGTTTCAACCACTAGGACCATGATGGTCGTTGGTCGAGCCCTGCTGCCGGACAGCATGCGCGCCCCATGGGGGCTCGCGGCGGACTTCCTCACCGAGAGTCACCTCAACCTCACGCAACTCAGGGAAGGAGTCGTGTGCTGCACCGTCGATCGGCAGGAGGCGCTGGCCCTGCACGCTCGTGCCCGGAGTCGGATCACCCACTTCCAGGCCGCGCTCCAGCACACCTTGAAGGCCTCTCCACCGGGCTCCAAAGCACATCTCGTCATGACCCGGCTGCTGGCCACCACCGAGATGCTCTTGCTGCTCTTGCGCTGGGCTTATGACAGCATCGAGTGTTTCTTCTTCGACGGCAGTGATCGTTCCCCCCACGTCCCATCTGCCAATCATCTGTAGCACCCACCACGCCCTGCTGCCACCGCTAAACGGATCAGGGCAATTAGGGCGTGGTGCCCGAGCGAGGGCAGCGTAGGCGCCTATAGGAGAAACTCCGGCGGTGATCTTCCGGAGGCCCTGTGACTACGCCTTGGCTGCGACCCATGGTGGAACGGCACCATGGTCTCGATCCCGGCACTTCCACGCCCCCTCACCCCGGACCGCGCCCGCCCGGGCCGTGGCCTGAGACACTGGCCGGGATGAACGAGACACCGATGCGCGCCCGTGCCGTGGTCGACCTGGCCGCGTTGCGGGCCAATGTGCGCGTTCTGCGGGCCCTTGCCCCCAAGGCGCAGCTGATGGCAGTGGTCAAGGCGAACGCGTACGGGCACGGCATGGTGCCCTGTGCGCGGGCGGCCCGCCGGGCGGGGGCGGCCTGGATCGGTACGGCGCTGCCGACGGAGGCGCTGGCGCTGCGCGCGGCGGGCGACAGAGGCCGGCTGCTGTGCTGGCTGTGGACGCCGGGCGGGCCGTTCCGGGAGGCCGTCGAGGCGGATGTCGACATCTCGGTGAGCGGGCTGTGGGCGCTGGAGGAGGTGCTGGCGGCGGTCCGCGCCGCCGGCCGCCCGGCCAGGGTCCAGCTGAAGATCGACACGGGGCTCGGCCGCAACGGCTGCACCCCCGGCGACTGGGAGAAGCTGGTCGCCGCCGCCCGCGAGGCGGAGATCGGCGGCGCGCTCCGCGTCACCGGCGTCTGGTCGCACTTCGCGTGCGCGGACGAGCCCGGGCACCCGTCCATCCGGGCCCAGCTCGACGTCTTCCGGGACGCGGTCGCGTACGCGGAGGCCCAGGGCCTCGACCCCGAGGTGCGGCACATCGCCAACTCGCCCGCCGTGCTGACCCTCCCCGAGGCCCACTTCGACCTGGTCCGCTCCGGGGTGGCCGTCTACGGGATATCCCCGAGCCCCGAGATCGGCACCCCGGCCGACTTCGGGCTGCGCCCCGTGATGACCCTGACCGCCTCCCTGGCGTCCGTGAAGCGGGTGCCCGGCGGGCTGGGCGTGTCGTACGGCCACCAGTACACGACCCCCGGCGAGACCACCCTCGCCCTCGTCCCCCTCGGCTACGCGGACGGCATCCCGCGCGCCGCCTCCGGCACCGGCGAGGTGCTGATCGGCGGCAGGCGGCGGCGGATCGCGGGGCGCGTCGCGATGGACCAGTTCGTGGTCGACCTCGGCGACGACACGGCCGAGGCCGGCGACGAGGCCGTCCTCTTCGGCCCCGGCGACCGGGGCGAACCGACGGCGGAGGACTGGGGACGGGCGACCGGGACGATCGGGTACGAGGTCGTCACCCGGATCACGCAGCGGGTGCCGCGGGTGTACGTGGGGGCGGAGGACTCGTCGGACGGGCCCGACGCGCCCGACGCGCCCGACGCGCCCGTCGGGCAGGGGGCCGCTGAGCCGGGGCCCGCTGAGCCGGGAACCGCCGAGCCGGGGCCCGCCGAGCCGGGGCCCGCCGAGCCGGGGGCCGCCGGATGAGCGGGGCGGGCGGCGCCCCGGACCCGGCCGCCCTCGTCGCCGCCGCGGCCGCTCGTCCCGGCCGGGCCGGCGCGTCCGGCTGGCTGCGTGGCGCCGGGGTCGCCGGCGCGGCCGTGGGCGTCCTCGCGGCCGGCGCGGCGGCGGGCGTCGCCGTGGAACGGCTGACCGTCGGCCGCGGCATGCGCCGCAAGGCACGGCTGGCCCTGGACTCGACGGGCCCCTACGGGACGCTGCGCGGCACGCCGGGTACGGCGGTCGCCGACGACGGGACGGAGCTCTACTACGAGGTCGAGGAGGTGGAGGACGCCTCCGGGCGGTCCGGCCGCCCGCCCGTGACCATCGTCTTCAGCCACGGCTACTGCCTCAACCAGGACTCCTGGCACTTCCAGCGCGCCGCTCTGCGCGGCGCCGTCCGCGCCGTCTACTGGGACCAGCGCAGCCACGGCCGCTCCGAGCGGGGGCGCGGGCAGCGCGACGGCTCCGGGACGGTCTCCATCGACCTGCTGGGCCGCGACCTCAAGGCCGTCATCGAGGCGGCGGCGCCCGAGGGGCCGCTGGTGCTGGTGGGGCACTCGATGGGCGGGATGACGCAGATGGCGCTGGCCTCCCAGTACCCCGGGCTGATCGAGGAACGGGTGGCCGCCGCCGCGTTCGTCGGCACGTCCTCGGGCCGGCTCGCCGAGGTGACCTTCGGGCTGCCCGCCCTGGGCATCAACGTGGTGCGGCGCGTGCTGCCCGGCGCCTTCCGGCTGATGACCGCCCAGACGGAACTGATCGAGAAGGGCCGCCGGCTCAGCGCCGACCTGCTCGCCGGGGTCTACCGGCGCTACTCGTTCGGCGCCCGGGACGTCGACCCCGGGTGGCCCGGTTCGCCGAGCGGCTGCTGGAGAGCACCCCGGTCGACGTCGTCGCCGAGTTCTACCCGGCGTTCGCCGAACACGACAAGACGGCGGCGCTCGACGTCTTCCGCGGGGTGCCGGTGCTTGTGCTCGCCGGCGAGAAGGATCTGATCACTCCTGCGTCGCACAGCGAGGCCATGGCCGCGGCGCTTCCCGACGCGGAGCTCGTCCTCGTCCCCGGGGCGGGTCATCTGGTGATGCTCGAACAGCCCGCGACGGTCGACGCGCGCCTGGCCGATCTGCTCACGGCGGCGGGTGCGGGGCGCTGTGACGCGGCGGAGGTACGGGGAGGGGTGAGGGGAGGGGCTGAGCCCCCCACACCCCGTACCATCGGGCGGTATGAACGCCCCGCTCCATTCCACCGGCGCGACCCCTACGACCGCCGCGCAGCTCACCGTCCGGACGTCCGAGGACATGCGGGAACTGGGCCGCAGGCTCGCCGGGCTGCTGCGCGCCGGTGATCTGGTGCTGCTCTCGGGCGAGCTGGGCGCGGGGAAGACGACGCTGACGCGCGGGCTCGGTGAGGGACTGGGGGTCCGGGGGGCCGTCACGTCGCCGACGTTCGTGATCGCCCGGGTGCACCCGTCGCTGACCGGCGGGCCGGCCCTCGTGCACGTCGACGCCTACCGGCTGTCCGGCGGGCTCGACGAGATGGAGGACCTGGACCTCGATGTCTCGCTGCCCGAGTCGGTGACGGTCGTGGAGTGGGGCGACGGCAAGGTCGAGGACCTGTCGGAGGAACGCCTCCGCGTCGTCATCGAACGCGCGGTGGGCGCCGAGGCGCCCGTTCCGGACGGCGACGACGCCGAGGCCGAGGCAGACGACGTCCGTACGGTCACGGTGAGCGGTGTGGGGGAGCGCTGGGCCGGGGCCGATTTGTCCCCCCTGGCTCTTTCCTGACCGGACGCCTGTCCCGGCAACGGGCCGTGATGGCGGTGAGCGGGCGGTCAGGACTTCCCGGAGTCAACGGATCGCTGCTCCCCTTGCCGCCGGGGCCGGGGTGTCCGACGACGACAGGCCCGTTTCCGACGCGATACAGGCGTAGGAGCCGTAGAGGGCCACGGCGCGAGGGCGGGCGGCCAGTGCGGCTGTCCGGGAGCGGGCGGCGTAATCCAGACGATTCGGCGAGAAGGGGGCCTCAGCGGTTCCCGCCTGGACGCTTGCGACCCATCAAGCGGCGCACGGCCTGGTTGGCGCCTTCGAGGGCGACTGAGGCGGCGGCTACGACCGCGAAGCGCTGCCATCGTGCGAAGCCGCAGAGTTCGTCAAGGATGTAGGCGATGGCAAGGGCGACCGGGATGGTCACCCAAAGCGGCAGGTTCTTCGCTTCGGACTTCTTCGCCGGGACGTGAGCGGTGGGGGACACGCGGCTCCTCCTCTTTCCGGGGGCTGCGGCCCTCGCACGCAAGGAGCCGTGCGGGGCCGCGGTCCGGAGGGGCTCAGTGGAACAACTTCCAGATGTCGTAGAGGTTGTCGGCGATGCCCGCACCGGTCAGGGGGCCCTTCACGTACCAGGGCAGGTCGTTGTACCACTTCTTGAAGGCGCTGTACGACTTGGCGACGGCCGTGGGGAACCCCTTGACCTTCTTCAGGAGCTTGACCAGGGCGCCGAGGGCGGCGCGGTTGTCCGTGGACGTGCCATCGGCGATGGCCCGGAGTTCCGCGCGCTCCTGGGCGCCGAAACGGTCACCTTCGTACTTCAGGAGGTTCGCGGCCAGCTGCTGTGCGGCTTCGGCCTGGGGGAGCGCGGCCGCGGCGGAGGCCGACTCGGCGCGCACCGGCTGAACGGTTGCGGCCTGAGCGGTGGTTCCGGCGACACCGAGCGCGATGGCGGCCGTCGCCGCTGCCGCCCATATGCGAAGAGACTTCTGGTTCATGTGCTTCGCTCCTTGCGTAAGGGGCTCCCGTCCCCGCAAGGCAACCGGTTGGGACGTGGACATCCCGCCACACGCGGAGGGCGCGATGCCTCCATTGGAGGGCTCTCTCCTCTGTCGTGTGCGTGGAGAATCGACACTCTGATCTTCTGCCGGCTTCAATATTCGTACAACAGTCAACTAACCCTCCCTGTTCGCCGGTCGGCCCCTGGCCATAGCGGAACGATCTCTGCTATGTCGGCAGCAATGTGGCCGCGGGAGCTCATCGCTTACGTCCACGGTTGGGGGTGCCGCGCCGGGCGGGGCCCTGAAGGGCCGCACGTCCTTGGTGTCGCCGGTCAACGGTCGCGCCCGTTTCCGGTCCGCCGGGCCGAGGACCTGACCGAGGACCGCCTCCGCGTCGTCATCGAACGCGCGGTGGGCGCCGAGGCGCCCGTTCCGGACGGCGACGACGCCGAGGCCGAGGCAGACGACGTCCGTACGGTCACGGTGAGCGGTGTGGGCGAGCGCTGGGCCGGGGCCGATCTGTCTCCGCTGGCCTTCTCCTAGCGCCTACGTCCACGCCCCCGCCGCCGCGGCCCGCTCCGCGTACGTCGTGAAGTCCACCGGCTCACGGCCCAGCACCCGCCGCACGCCGTCGGTCACGGTGGCCGTGTGCCCCTCCCGGTGGAGGGCGAACAGCGCGTCCAGGGCCCTGACCGCCGGTTCCGGGAGGCCCGCGGCCAGCAGTTCGGCGCGGTACTCCGCCGGGGTCAGCTCCACGTACGTCATCTTCCGGCCGGCCGCCCGGCCCACCGCCGTCACGGCCTCGCCGAACGTCAGGGGGCGCGGGCCGGACACCTCGGTCACGCCGTCCGTGTGCGCGGTGCGCGTGAGCAGCGCGGCGGCCACCGCCGCGACGTCGTCCGCGTCGACGAACGGCTCCGGGACGTCCCCGATCGGCAGGGCCAGGCGGCCGTCGAGCAGCGGGCCCCGCCACAGGTCCTCGTCGAAGTTCTGGTTGAAGTTGTTCGCCCGCAGGACGGCCCACTCCGCTCCGGAGGCGCGTACCGCCTCCTCGGCCGCGGCCATGCCCTGCCCGAAGTCCGGGCCGACGTGTTCGATGCCCCGGCCCGAGAGGGCCACGAACCGGCCGACACCCGCCCGTACGGCCCGGGCGGTGAACTCCGGTACCGCCTCGTACCCTTCGTCGGGGGCGACCAGGTAGACGGCCGAGGCGCCGTCCAGGGCGCCGGACCAGCCGGCCGGCTCCGTCCAGTCGAAGCGGACCTCGCCGGAGCGGGACGCGGCCCGGACGGGCACGCCCGCGGCGCGCAGCTCGCGCACCACGCGGCGGCCGGTCTTGCCGGTCGCCCCGAGGACCAGGACCGGGCGCGGATCGGTGGAGGGCACAAGGCCGGAAGACGTAAGGCTGTTGGTCATGCGGACGAGTCGACCCGGCGTCCGCCGCACGGGACATAGGCGGTCATCCGCACTCCATGTCCGGTCGTCCGCGCCGGCCGCGCGGCTCCGCATATCGTGCCGATCATGGACCCCTTCGACGACCTGCTGCGCGGCGTCCGCGCCAACGGCGCCGTCTTCGCCGGCTCGGTGCTGACACCGCCGTGGACGCTGCGCTTCACCGAGGACGCCTACCTCACCCTGTGCGTCCCCCTGTGCGGGACGGGCTGGATCGTCCGGGACGACGGCGGGGAGCCGCGGCCGCTGCGCACGGGCGAGGCCGCGATCGTGCGCGGACCCGAGCCGTTCGCCTTCATGGACGATCCCGGGACGGGCGTGGACGCACCGGGCGGCGACGGCCCGGCCATGCTCCTGGCCGGCGCCTACCGCGTCCCCGGCGAAGTGCCCCGCAGGCTGCTGTGCGCCCTCCCGCCGGTCGCCGTCGTCCCCGACGAACACGACTGCGCCGCCATGCGCGGCTACCTGGAGGCGCAGCTCACCACCGGCCTGCCCGGCCGGCAGATCGTGGTCGACCGGCTGCTCGACTGGCTGCTGGTGTGCACGCTGCGCCAGTGGTTCGACCGGCCAGGGGCCGCCCCGCCCGCCTGGTACCTGGCGCTGGGGGACGACGTCGTGGGGCCCGCCCTGCGCGCGATGCACGACGCCCCGGAGCGGGCCTGGACCCTGCCGTCGCTGGCCGCGGTCGCCGGGGTGTCCCGGTCCACGTTCGCCAAGCGCTTCCAGGCGCTGCTGGGCGAGCCGCCGCTGACCTACCTGACGGAATGGCGCATGGCGCTGGCCGCCGACCTGCTGTCCGAGCCCGGCATGACGGTGGCGGCCGTCGCCCGGCGCGTCGGCTACGCCGATCCGTTCGGCTTCAGCGCGGCGTTCAAGCGGGTGAGGGGCGTGAGCCCGAGCGCCCACCGGGCCCAGCCGGAACCGCCGCCGGTCCTCCCGCAGCCGCTCCTCCCGCGCGCGCACGTGTCAAAGCCGGCCCGCGAAAAGTAACCGACAAGGTGTCGGGAAGATGTTGCGATGTTGCCGCCGGGCGTGGTGACATGGAGGCAGAGACACGGTTAGGCATGCCTGACCTTGACCGGCTGCCCGAGGAGGCGTACATGTCGGCCCACGAGCCCCAGCCCCAGCAGCCATGGACGATCGCGCGCGGCCGGCCGGTGCGTGCCGTGAGGAGAGCGGGTCCGGCGAGCGGACGCCGTCGGTGCGCGACCTCCTGGCCGCCTGCGCCGCCGCCGACGCGGTCTCCACGCCGCCGCGCGCGCCGTCGCCCGGTCCCGTGCCGGGCGCGGACGACGAGGGGGAGCCGGACGGTCCGCACGGACGGGCGGCGGCCTGAGGCGGGGTGCGTGTCGCTAAGGGACCACGACCACCTTGGTGCCGTTGGGCGCGAACTCCCACATGGCGCGCCCGTCCGCCGGCTTCTCGCGGATGCCGCCCGTCTTCTTCGCCGGGTCCGGCTGCGGCGGGGAGCCGTCCACGGCGGCGCTGAAACCGAAGACGACGCCCTTCGCGTCGACGAAGAACCGGACGATGTGTTCGAGGCGGACGCCGTCCGAACCCGGCCCGTTGGGGTCTCGAGACCTCACCGAGTACGTCCCCGGCGGCGGGTTCACCGTGCTGGGTGTGACCTCGAAGGACCGCACGTCCTTGGTGTCGCCGCCCACCAGCCACACCCGCTTCTGGCCCACCGAGTAGACGACCCGCTTGCCCGTGCCCGAGCCGCTCGGCACGGCCGGCGGGGCGTCCTTGCGCGCGTCGCCGCCCTTGCCCTTGTCGTCCTTGCCGGATCCCTTGGCGTCGCCGGGCGTCGCGGAGGCGGCGGCGGACGAACGGTGGACGCGGTGGGGCGCGGCCGACGCCTCGTAGGCGAGGTAACCCACCACGGCCAGTGCCGCCGCGGTGAGCCCGGTCACGAACACCCCGGAGCTGCTGCGTGCCACCCTGCGCACCCTTTCGTCCCCCGTACGGCCATGCGGCGTACGGTCATCCGCCCCGACCGTAGCACTCGGGCGCACCACCGCCGCGCCCCCGAGACGCTCCCGGGGCGCCCCTGGGGTACCCCTGAACCGGGCCCACGCGGGCACCGGTGGCCCCACGGCGCGCCGTAGGCTTGTCATTGTGCTGCTGCTCGCTCTTGATACCGCCACGCCCGCCGTCACCGTAGCCCTCCACGACGGGGACTCCGCCGTCGCCGAGGCCCACCAGGTGGACGCCCGCCGCCACGGGGAGCTCCTGCTGCCGGCCGTGGACCGGGTGCTCGCCGAGGCCGGCCGCACGCTGGACGAGCTCACGGGCGTCGTCGTCGGCGTCGGACCCGGCCCGTACACCGGCCTGCGCGTCGGCATCGTCACGGCCCTGACCTTCGGCGCGGCGCTCGACGTGCCGGTGCACGGCCTGTGCACGCTGGACGGCATCGCCTACGCGGCCGGGGCCGCCGGGCTGGCCGGCGAGTTCGTGGTCGCCACGGACGCCCGCCGCAAGGAGGTCTACTGGGCGCGCTACGCCGACGCCCGGACCCGCGTCACCGAGCCCGCCGTCGACCGGCCCGCCGAGCTGACGGAGCCGCTGGCCGGGCTGACGGCCGTCGGCGCGGGAGCCGTCCTGTACGCCGACGCCTTCACGGACGTCCGGGCCGACCTGCCGCAGCACCAGTCGGCGGCGGCGCTGGCCGCGCTCGCCGCGGAGAAGCTGCGCACGGAGGGTCCGGACGCCGGGTTCCTGCCCGTCCAGCCGCTGTACCTGCGCCGCCCCGACGCCCAGGTGCCGGCCAACTACAAGGTGGTCACACCGAAGTGAGCCCTTCAGCGAGCCCGTCGGCGGGCCCCTCGGACCCCGGGGCGGAGACCGTGCGCGTCCGTGAGATGCGCTGGTGGGACATCCCGGCCGTGCTGGAGCTGGAACGCGCGCTGTTTCCCCAGGACGCCTGGTCCAAGGGGCTGTTCTGGTCCGAACTGGCACACGCGCGCGGCGCGAACGCCAACCGCCGCTACCTCGTCGCGGAGAACGTCGCAGCGGGCGCCGTGGGGGACGCGGCGGGGAACGCCGCGGGGAACGTCCCGGAGGGCACCGCCGAGGACGCCGCCGCGGGCGCCGCCCGTCGCGTCGTCGGCTACGCGGGCCTCGCCGCCGTCGACGGCACGGGCGACGTGCAGACCATCGCCGTCGCCACCGACCACTGGAGCACCGGCCTCGGCACCCGGCTGCTCCGCGAACTGCTCGCCGCCGCCACCGCCTTCGAGTGCCGCGAGGTGCTCCTGGAGGTCCGGGTGGACAACACCCGCGCCCAGCGCCTGTACGAGCGCTTCGGCTTCGAGCCCGTCGGCATCCGGCGCGGCTACTACCAGCCGGGCAACGTCGACGCGCTCGTGATGCGCCTGCCCACGGAATCCGACGGCGGCCCCGCCGCGGACATCAACGCTGTGCAAGAGGGAATGACCCATGGCTCCACTGACTGACGAACCACTCGTCCTCGGCATCGAGACCTCGTGCGACGAGACGGGCGTCGGCATCGTCCGCGGTCACACCCTGCTCGCCGACGCGGTCGCCTCCAGCGTGGACGAGCACGCGCGGTTCGGCGGCGTCGTCCCCGAGGTGGCCTCCAGGGCCCACCTGGAGGCGATGGTCCCCACCATCCAGCGGGCGCTGAAGGAGGCCGGCGTCTCCGCCAAGGACCTCGACGGCATCGCCGTCACCGCGGGCCCCGGCCTCGCGGGCGCCCTCCTCGTCGGCGTCTCGGCGGCGAAGGCGTACGCGTACGCCCTCGGCAAGCCGCTCTACGGCGTCAACCACCTCGCGTCGCACATCTGCGTCGACCAGCTGGAGCACGGTGCCCTGCCCGAGCCGACGATGGCCCTGCTGGTCAGCGGCGGCCACTCGTCCCTCCTCCTCGCCCCGGACATCACCTCCGACGTCCGCCCCCTCGGCTCGACCATCGACGACGCGGCGGGTGAGGCGTTCGACAAGGTGGCCCGCGTGCTCAACCTGGGCTTCCCGGGCGGCCCGGTCATCGACCGCTACGCCCGCGAGGGCGACCCCGAGGCCATCCGCTTCCCCCGCGGCCTCACCGGTCCCCGCGACCCGATCTACGACTTCTCCTTCTCCGGCCTCAAGACCGCCGTCGCCCGCTGGATCGAGGCGAAGCGCGCGGCGGGCGAGACGGTGCCGGTGGCGGACGTCGCCGCCTCCTTCCAGGAGGCCGTGGTGGACGTCCTCACCCGCAAGGCCGTCCGCGCCTGCAAGGACCACGGCGTCGACCACCTGATGATCGGCGGCGGCGTCGCCGCGAACACCCGCCTGCGCGCCATGGCCGAACGCCGCTGCGAGGACGCCGGCATCACCCTGCGCGTCCCCCGCCCCAAGCTCTGCACCGACAACGGCGCGATGGTCGCGGCCCTCGGCGCCGAAATGGTCGCCCGAGGCCGCGCCGCCTCCTCCTGGGACCTCCCGGCGGACTCGTCCCTGCCGGTGACGGAGCCGCACATCCCGAGCACGCACGAGGAGACGGCCGAACACGACCATGGCCATTCGCACGAGCACGGGCACGGTCACGCTCACTCCCACTCCCACGACCACGTGCACGAGTTGAGCAAGCAGAACCTGTACGACGCCTAGCGCCCGCCCGCGGCGGGCGCGTCACGCACTCACGCGCCCGCCGCGCCAACGGCCCGCTCCCGGTGGCCGGTTCGCGGCATTCCGCCCCGAGCCGCCGCGCTGTACCTTTTCCGGGTGTCGAGGGGGCAGCGTGAATCCTTCCTGGCGCAAGCCCGCGCCACTGGGCTGGTCGGCCGCGCGCGAGGGGCAGTACACGACCGCGGCACCCCTCCTGGGCGGCGCGGGCATCACGCTGCTGGGCCTCGTCATCACGGACCGGGAGAAGTTCCGCTGGCCGGACCCCACGCTGTTCGCCCTCGCCCTGACCGCGCTCTTCATGGTCATGGCGGTGGTCTGGGGAGTCCGCTCCCGCCAGTACCTCTACTCGCGCGGCGACGTCGAGGCGTGGTGGGGCCCGCTGTCGGAGATGCCCGACGACCGGCACGTGGAGCTGATCCAGGACCAGCGGGAGCACTACGCCACGTGGGCCAGGCTGGCCGGCCGGGCGGACTTCTGCTACTCGGCCGGACTCCTGTGCCTGGCCGCGGGCAGCAGCCTGGCCTTGGCCCCGCCGGCACACGCGGCGGCGCCCGCGTGGCGCTGGTGCGCCGCGGCGACGACGGCCGCCCCGGTTGCGGCCGTGCTCCTGGGCTGGGCGCTGCGCTCCCTGCGCGCCGTACCGCGGCGCTGAGAGCGGCTGAGAGCGACGGCCTGTCGGCCCGCCGGAATACGACCGACCCACCGACAAGGAGCACCATGCCCCCACGCCAGTGCCCCGCGTGCGACGCCGCCCCGAGCGAACGGGACGCCCACTACGCGGACTGCCCGCTGAAGGACGTCCCGCTGGCGCAGGTCGCCGGCCTGACGCTGGAGGAGGCCCGGGCGAAGGCGGCGCGGTGGCGGTCGCGGAACCCGTGACCGTCTGCGTCGGGACGCGGTGCCGGCGGCCCCGGCTCTGGCGGTGAGGGCCTGCCACCGACGGCCGGTCACGTGCCTCTCAGTACCGGTCCTTCCGGTAGGTCCGCCGGTCCGGCGGAAGCCAGGCAGACTTTCGCGCTGTGCGGCGGGCCCCGGTAGTCGTCCTCGTCGACGTTCGGCCAGGAGACGCCGATCAGGTCGAGGACGAAGGCCGGCCTGTCGGGCAGGACGACACCCATCCCGGAACCCCCTGCGGATACGGGCACCTCTGCTGTATCAGGCGAGCGGGTCGACTCCAGGGATCGGGGGCGAGTGGCCGCAACGGCATGGGCCGCTACGGCTGTTGAGGCCGCTACTGGTGTTCCGCGTTGACGTACGCGCCGGGGAGGAGGTCGGTGACCGGGACGGACCGCGGCCGTCCGTCGTCGACGATCACCTCGACGGCCGGGTAGCAGTCGAGCAGCACCTGCCGGCACCGGCCGCACGGCGGGAGGATGTCACGGCCGTCCCCGCCCACGGCGACGATCGCCGTCAGGGAGCGGGCGCCCTGGGCCGCCGCGGCGCCGATCACGACGAGCTCGGCGCAGGGGCCGCCGGTGAAGTGGTGGACGTTCAGGGCGGTGACGACACGCCCGTCGTCCGTACGGCCCGCGGCGGCCACGGTGTGCTCCTCGCCGGAGGCGTGCTCCCGGACGACGCGGGCGGCCGCCTCGACGAGCTCGTGGTCGACGAGCTCGTGGTCGACGAGCTCGTGGTCGACGGGTTCGTGGTCGACGGGGCGGGACGGGCGAGGGGTCTTACGCACGGCGCCTCCGTTCCGCCGGGGGCCCGGGTGGCCCTTCCGGGTCTCGCGTCACAGTGCGGGAAGCAGGACGGAGGTGTCCAGCGGGGGATAGGGGCCGGGGAGCGTGAGCGTGCCGCCGAACTCGGTGCTCGTGGTGGTCCGATAGCGGCTCCGGCCCGGGCGCCGGGGGTCCTCGCCGGGCTCGGAGTGGACGTACACCCGCCCGTCCTCCCGGTTGACGAGCACGTAGACCGGGATCTCCGCGGCGGCGTAACCGCGGTACTTGGGCCCGGTGTCCGTCTCGTGGTGGTCGGACGTCACCTCGCCGACGAGGGCGAGCAGGTGCATCGGGTACCAGCCCCTGTGGGCCTTGTAGTGCGCCTCGTCCTGCTCGGTGGGCGGGTGCCTCAGAACGTAGAAGTCGGGGATGACCAGGGTGCGGGTCCCGCCGTCGCCGTCCCCGCCGTCGCGGAAGCCCATTCCCGTGCCCGCCCACCGGACCCCGGCCGAGTACAACCAGTGGGAGAGCGTGAGCCGTGCCTTGCCGTGGCCGTAGTCCGGCGGCGGTGGCACGATCACCGTCCCCTCCAGGTACTCCGGCCGGATCGGCGCCTCGGACGCCTCCTCGAACGCGATCAGCAGATCGACGGGGTCCTGTTCACCGGGGCCTTGCCCACGCGGCTCGTCCACCACCGGCTCGGTGAGGGGATGGGTGTCCATCGCCGCCCTTCCTGGTCCTCGTCGGCCGGCCGCCCACGGCCGGTGCTACGCCCGGATCTCCTGCCCCAGCAGCATCGTCGGGGCCCCGCCACCCGCGTAAGGACGATCACACAAGAGTTCACTCCTTCGAGCTTCAGCTTCTTGCGCAGTTCCTCCGGCTCCACCGCCGAGCCCCGCTTCTTGATGACGGCCACGCCGATGCCGCGCTCGCGGACGAGGGCCTTGAGCTTCTTGAGGTTGAAGGGGAGGACGTCGGTGATCTCGTACGCGGAGGCGTAGGGGGTGGGGTGGAGCTCGTCGGAGGTGACGTAGGCGATCGTCTCGTCGATCAGGCCGCCCGCGACGTCGGCCGCGACGTCCGCGACGAGGTGGGCGCGGATGACGGCGCCGTCCGGTTCGTAGAGGTAGCGGCCGACCGGGCGGACGGCGGGGTCGGGGAGGCCGGTGCCGGTCAGGGTGGTGCCGGACGGGAGGAGGGTCGCGCGGCGGGTGCCCGGGGTGGTGCCGAACCACAGGACGGCTTCCTTCACGTCGCCGCCGTCCGAGATCCACTCCGCCTCGGCGTCCTCGGGGATCGCCTCGTGCGGGACGCCCGGAGCGATCTTCAGGGCGGTGTGCGGGGCCGTGCGGGCCGTCTCGACGGCCCAGGACAGGGGAGGGGAGTACGCCTCGGGGTCGAAGATGCGGCCCCGGCCGCCGCGCCGCGCCGGGTCGACGAAGACCGCGTCGTACCCGGAGACCCCGACCTCGGCCACGTCCGCGCAGCGCACCTCGATCAGGTCCGACAGGCCCAGGGCCGCCGCGTTGGCGCGGGCCACGGCGCAGGTCAGCGGGTCACGGTCGACGGCGAGGACGGAGACGCCGGCCCGGGCCAGGGCGATGGCGTCGCCGCCGATGCCGCAGCACAGGTCGGCCAGGCGGCGTACGCCGAGGTCCGCGAAGCGGCGGGCCCGGTAGGTGGCGACGGAGGCGCGGGTGGCCTGTTCGACGCCGTTCGGCGTGAAGTACATGCGGTACGCGTCCTCGGTACCGAACTTCGCCACCGCCCGCTGCCGCAGCCGCGCCTGCCCGAGGGCGGCGGAGACCAGGTCGGCGGGGTGGTCGCGGCGCAGCCGGGTCGCGACGGCCAGCTCCCGGGCCGGGTCGTGGTCGCGCAGCTCCTCCAGGAGCCGCCGGCCCTCGTCGGTGAGGAGGGCGGTGAAGCCGTCGACGGCGGCGGGGGCGCTGGTATCGGTGTTCGGGGCGGGCACGGTTCCATTCTCGTGCACCACTCACCCCGCCCCCTCCGCAGTGCGATCACTCGAATGAATGAACAAGAATCGTTCTTGTGACTCCGCCTGGAACCGGCCGAAACAGCAGCCGAAACCGCAGCCGAATACGCCGCATACGCAGCCGCCTCCGCAGCTCCGCCCGCCTCTCCCTCGTCCCGCTCTGCGCCGCCGCCCTGCTGCTCTCCGGGTGCTCCTCCGGGTCGGACGGCAGGAAGGACGGGAGCGGCGGGACGGCCACCGGCACCGCGAAGGCCGCGGAGCAGCCCAAGGAGAAGCGGAGCCCCCCGCCCCCGACCCCGCCGCGTACCGCCGCTGGGGGCTCGACAAGCCGCTCGCCCCGCCTCCGGCCCCGCCCGCCACCCGGCTCACCGAGCAGCACAAGGGCGGAACGCCGCAGATCGTCCGGCGGGTGCCGACCAAGGACAAGGTCGTCTTCCTGACCTTCGACGACGGCGCCGAGAAGGACCCGGCGTTCCTGCGCATGGCCAAGGACCTCAAGCTGCCGTTCAGCATGTTCCTGACGGACAGCGCGGCGCGCGCCGGGCGCGGCTACGGCTACTTCGACGAGCTGCGCGCCCTGGGCAACGGCGTGCACAACCACACGCTCACCCACCCCAACCTGCGCACCCTCTCCCCCGAGGCGCAGAAGCGGGAGATCTGCGGGCAGCAGGAGACGCTGAAGAAGCGGTTCGGCAAGCGGCCGGAGCTGTTCCGTCCGCCGTACGGCAACTACAACGACGCCACCCTGGCGGCGGCCGGCTCCTGCGGGATCAAGGCCGTCGTGCTGTGGGAGGCCACCATGCAGATCAATGACATGAGGTACGCCGAAGCGGGGAAGCTTCGTCCCGGCGACATCGTGCTCGCGCATTTCCGCGGTCCCGCCGAGCTCAAGGGCACGACCATGACGCGGATGGTCGCCAACATGGTGCGCAGCGTCCAGCGGCAGGGGTTCACCGTGGCGCGGCTGGAGGACTACGTCTGACAGCGGTCCGACACCCGCCCCAAGGGGCGCGCGACGCGCCCGGAAGCCCCCGGCGCGCGCCCGCAAATTGGCACTCCGCTTGACCGAGTGCTAAGCGCGTCATAGTCTCGGCTCCGTTGGCACTCTCCACCGGCGAGTGCCAAACACAGCGACGGGCAGGTCCGGCACCCGCGACGACGGATCCACCTGGTCGCCACCTCAGACAATTGACCCCGTGAGATCTCCGAAGGGGGAGGTCGGATCGTGACGACCGCCAGCTCCAAGGTTGCCATCAAGCCGCTTGAGGACCGCATTGTGGTCCAGCCGCTGGACGCCGAGCAGACCACGGCCTCTGGCCTGGTCATCCCGGACACCGCGAAGGAGAAGCCCCAGGAGGGCGCCGTCCTCGCCGTGGGCCCGGGCCGATTCGAGAACGGCGAGCGCCTGCCGCTCGACGTCAAGGTCGGCGACGTCGTGCTCTACAGCAAGTACGGCGGCACCGAGGTGAAGTACAACGGCGACGAGTACCTCGTCCTCTCGGCCCGCGACGTGCTCGCGATCATCGAGAAGTAGTTCACCCCGAAGCTTTCGAATTCTCGAGGCTTTTGTTCTGTGCCCCTGGTACCCGCGTCCAACAACCGGGCGCCGGGGGCGCAGTTCGTTTGAGAGACACGGCGAAGGATACGTAACCCATGGCGAAGACCCTGAAGTTCGACGAGGACGCCCGTCGCGCCCTCGAGCGCGGCGTCAACAAGCTTGCCGACACGGTCAAGGTGACGATCGGCCCCAAGGGCCGCAACGTCGTCATCGACAAGAAGTTCGGCGCCCCCACCATCACCAACGACGGCGTCACCATCGCGCGCGAGGTCGAGCTGGAGGACGCGTACGAGAACCTGGGCGCCCAGCTCGTCAAGGAGGTGGCGACCAAGACCAACGACATCGCGGGTGACGGCACCACCACCGCGACCGTGCTGGCCCAGGCGCTGGTCCGCGAGGGTCTGCGCAACGTCGCCGCCGGCGCCTCCCCGGCCGCCCTGAAGAAGGGCATCGACGCCGCGGTCAAGGCCGTCTCCGACGAGCTGCTCGCGACCTCGCGTCCGATCGACTCCAAGTCCGACATCGCCGCCGTGGCCGCGCTGTCCGCCCAGGACAAGCAGGTCGGCGAGCTCATCGCCGAGGCGATGGACAAGGTCGGCAAGGACGGCGTCATCACCGTCGAGGAGTCCAACACCTTCGGCCTGGAGCTCGACTTCACCGAGGGCATGGCCTTCGACAAGGGCTACCTCTCGCCCTACATGGTCACCGACCAGGAGCGTATGGAGGCCGTCCTCGACGACCCGTACATCCTGATCCACCAGGGCAAGATCTCCGCCATCGCCGACCTGCTCCCGCTGCTGGAGAAGGTCATCCAGGCCGGTGGCTCCAAGCCGCTGCTGATCATCGCCGAGGACGTCGAGGGCGAGGCCCTCTCCACCCTCGTCGTCAACAAGATCCGCGGCACGTTCAACGCCGTCGCCGTCAAGGCCCCCGGCTTCGGCGACCGCCGCAAGGCGATGCTGGGCGACATGGCCACCCTCACCGGTGCCACCGTCGTCGCCGAGGAGGTCGGCCTCAAGCTCGAC
Organism: Streptomyces sp. CA-181903; assembly: GCF_050937075.1. Lineage (NCBI taxonomy): Bacteria > Bacillati > Actinomycetota > Actinomycetes > Kitasatosporales > Streptomycetaceae > Streptomyces > Streptomyces sp. CA-181903. Next base: position 3,314,636 of record NZ_JBNJLY010000001.1, on the reverse strand, counting down.
CAGGTCGGCCTGGACGTGCTCGGCTCCGCCCGCCGCGTGACCATCACCAAGGACGACACCACCATCGTCGACGGCGGCGGCAACTCGGACGAGGTCGCCGGCCGCGTGGCCCAGATCAAGGCCGAGATCGAGACCACCGACTCGGACTGGGACCGCGAGAAGCTCCAGGAGCGCCTCGCCAAGCTCGCCGGCGGCGTGTGCGTCATCCGCGTCGGCGCGGCCACCGAGGTCGAGCTCAAGGAGAAGAAGCACCGTCTGGAGGACGCCATCTCCGCGACCCGCGCCGCGGTCGAGGAGGGCATCGTCTCCGGTGGTGGCTCCGCCCTGGTCCACGCCGTCAAGGTGCTGGACGACAACCTGGGCAAGACCGGCGACGAGGCCACCGGTGTCGCGGTCGTCCGCCGCGCCGCCGTCGAGCCGCTGCGCTGGATCGCCGAGAACGCCGGCCTGGAGGGCTACGTCATCACCTCCAAGGTCGCCGAGCTCGACAAGGGCCAGGGCTTCAACGCCGCGACCGGCGAGTACGGCGACCTGGTCGCCGCCGGCGTCATCGACCCGGTGAAGGTCACCCGCTCCGCCCTGGAGAACGCCGCCTCCATCGCCTCCCTGCTGCTCACGACCGAGACCCTGGTCGTCGAGAAGAAGGAAGAGGAGCCCGAGGCCGGTCACGGCCACGGTCACGGCCACTCCCACTGAGGCCACGCCCACCGAGGCACCGGCAGCACCGCCGAGGCACCGGCAGCACCGCCGAGGCCCGGCACCCCCGCCCGCGGGGGTGCCGGGCCTCCGGCATGTCAGGCCCGCGGCGCGTCAGTTGGGCCCGTACCTGCGGCCCGTCGAGGACGACACCCGGGCGACCGCCCCGCGCGGCATCAGCTTCGACAGACCCGTCAGCGCCTTGTACCGCGGGTCGGGCACCGACAGGGACTTCCCGCGCGCCAGGTCCTTCAGCGCCGCGTCCACCAGCCGGTCGGCGTCCAGCCACATCCAGCCCGGGATGTTGTCCGTCCCCATCCCGGCCCGCGCGTGGAACTCCGTCCGGACGAAGCCCGGGCACAGCGCCATCAGCCGCACCCCGCTGCCCGCCAGGTCCCGCGCCGCGCCCTGGGTGAACTGCACCACCCACGCCTTGCTCGCCCCGTACGTCCCGCGCGGCACGAACGCGGCGACGGACGCCACGTTGATCACCCCGCCGCGCCGCCGCTCCCGCATCCCGCGCGTGGCCGCCATGGTCAGCCGCAGCACCGCCTCGCAGTGCACCTTGAGCATGGTGAGCTCGTCCTGGACGGTGACCTCCAGGAAGCGGCCCTTGTTGCCGAACCCGGCGTTGTTGACCAGCAGATCGACGGGCTGCTTGCGGTCCGAGAGCCGTTCCTCGACGGCGGCGATGCCGTCCTCCGTCGAGAGGTCGGCCCGCAGCACCTCCACCTCCACCCGGTGCCGGTCGTGGAGTTCGGTCGCCTGCTCGCCCAGCCGCTTCTCGTCGCGGGCCACCAGCACCAGGTGGTGACCCTCGGCGGCCAGCCGTCGCGCGAAGGCCGCGCCGATGCCGGCCGTCGCTCCCGTGATCAGTGCAGTCGTCATACGGGAACGTTAGTGCCCGGCGACACCGCGTGGCGGCTTGCCCTCCGTCAGGCCGGTACCTCCTCGGCGGCCGGTGGCGACGCCACGTACCGCTCGGCCTTCGCCCGCAGGTCGGGGTGCAACCCGTCGCCGGCCGCCAGAACGCGGGGCAGCAGCGCCCGTTCGGTCGTCCGGGCGCGGAAGGCGAAGGCGACGCTGACCTCGTGACCGGGGCGGTGGACGACGGTGACGGGATCACCCGCACGGACCTCCCCCGGTTCGAGCACCCGCAGGTACGCGCCCGGGGCGGCCTCCTCCGTGAACCGCCGCATCCAGCCCCGCTCGCCCAGCCAGTCCGCGAACGTCCGGCACGGGATACGCGGCGAGGTGACCTCCAGCAGCAGCCGGTCGCCGACCCGCCACCGCTCCCCGATCCGGGCGCCGCTCACGTCCACCCCGGACGTGGTGAGGTTCTCGCCGAACGACCCGTCCGGCAGCGTCCGGCCCAACTCCCGCTCCCAGCGGTCGAGGTCCTCCCGGGCGAAGGCGTACACCGCCTGGTCGTTCCCGCCGTGGTGCTTCCACGAGACGACCGCGTCACCGGCGAGCCCGCTGCCGGCCGCGCCCTTGGGTCCGGGCGCGGCCACCGCCACCGGTCCGGGCACGGGCCGCTTGTCGATGCCGGAGGCGAGGCCGGCCGCGAAGGCGCTGCCCGGCAGGGAGCGGTCGGCGGCGGTCCGGGGACGGCCGACGTTGACGGAGAGGATGCGCATCCGACGAGGTTAGGCGGTGGGCGCCGGCCCACGGCCGCCCCGGCCGCCGCACCCGTCCACCTCCCGGCCGCCCCAAAGGCCCTAAACGGTATTTCCGGTCTCCTCCAAGCGCCGCTTATGCTTTTTCTATGATCGAGGCCCGCCACCTGCGCGTGCTGCGCGCCGTGGCCACCACCGGTTCGTTCTCCGCCGCCGCCCGTGAGCTGGGCTGCACCCAGCCGGCCGTCAGCCAGCAGATGAAGGCCCTGGAGCAGTCCGCGGGCACTCCGCTGCTCGTCCGCACCGGCCGGGAGACGCGCCTCACCGAGGCGGGCCGGGCGCTCGTCCGGCACGCCGCCGGCATCCTCGCCGGGCTCACCGCGGCCGAGGAGGAGATCGCCGCCATCGCCGGGCTGCGCGCCGGCCGGGTGCGGCTCGTCTCCTTCCCCAGCGGCAGCTCGACGCTGGTCCCCACCGCCCTCGCCGGGATGCGCGCCGCCCGCCCCGGCATCCAGATCTCCCTGGAGGAGGCCGAGCCGCCGCGCTCGGTGGAGATGCTGCGGGCCGGCGACTGCGAGATCGCGCTGGCCTTCCGCTACCCCGAGACGCGCGGCCCGGGCTCTCCGGCCGGCGCGGACGCGGAGGCCGACGGGGGCTGGGGCAAGGACGACCTCGTCGTCCGGCCGCTGCTCACCGACCGGCTCGTCGGCGTGGTCCCCGAGGGACACCCGCTGGCGGACGCGGAGCGGATCGGCATCGACGAGTTCGCCGGCGAGCCGTGGATCGCGGGCTGCCCGCGCTGCCGCCGGCACCTGGTGGAGATCTGCGAGAACGCGGGCTTCACCCCGCGGATCGACTTCGCGACCGACGACTACCCGGCGGTCTTCGGTCTGGTCGGCGCCGGTCTCGGGGTGGCCGTGATGCCGGAGCTCGCGGTGGAGTCGGTACGCCACCGGGGCGCCAGGACGGTGCCGGTGGAGCCGGCCGTGGAGCGGGAGATCGTGGCCCTGACGCTGCCCGACCTGGCGCGGGTGCCGGCCGTCGCGGAGATGCTCGACCGGCTGGCGGCGGCGGCGCGCCGCTGAGCGCGGGCCGGCGGGCGCGGTCCCGGGGCTCCGCGGGCCGAACACGCTGCGTGACCGGACGGGGGCATGCCTCACCCTCCGCCACGGGGCGGCCGGTGCCCCTGGGGGCTCCGGGAGCCGGGTGGTTCCGGAGGGTGTCCGTTCGGCCGCCCCGCCGGCCTCACGCGCTCATCGGACTCGTGCCGCCCGCCGGCACCGGCCGCTGTCGCGCCCGGCCCATGAGTTCCTCGCGTTCGTCCTCGGTGAGTCCGCCCCACACCCCGTAGGGTTCCCGGACCGCCAGCGCGTGCGCCGCGCACTCCGCGCGCACCGGGCAGCGCATGCAGACCTCTTTCGCCGAGGCCTCGCGGGCGCTGCGGGCGGCGCCGCGCTCACCCTCCGGGTGGAAGAACAGCGAGCTGTCGACGCCGCGGCAGGCGGCCAGCAGCTGCCAGTCCCACAGGTCGGCGTTGGGGCCGGGGAGCCGGGAGAAATCTGCCATTGCGTGTCCCCTCGAAACGGATCGAAGCGCATCGATGCGACGGTGGTGGGACCGCGGTGGAACCGGCGGGCCCGTCAGGATCCCTATGAGCAGATGAAAATATGACTCATTGCGAATCTAGCCACAGTTGTCCACGAATGTGAAGAAAAACGGCTCCAAGCGGGCAAATGGGGCACGACTCGAACGATCTGACGAGCGCCCCCGTGCGCCCTGCTCCGTATCCGGGCCCTCACGTAGAGTGCCGAACACGGCCGACCAAGCCCGTAACTCTTTCGGGTGACCGTCGTTGAGAGTGCGGAGGCGGTTGGCGAATGCAGCGGTCGGGCAGGTGTCCGAGATGGTCCGCGGTGGTCTGCTCAGCAGGCGTCTCGCCAATCGCGCAGGTGACGATCAGTACCAGCCTGGAGGCTCAAGGTGACGCGCATCAGCTGCGGAGGACGGCCATGACATCCGTCCTCGTCTGCGACGACTCCCCGCTTGCCCGAGAGGCGCTCCGGCGTGCGGTGGCGACCGTGCCCGGCGTCGAGCGCGTGACGACGGCGGCCAACGGCGAGGAAGTCCTCCGCCGCTGGGGCGCCGATCGTTCGGACCTCATTCTGATGGACGTACGCATGCCCGGACTGGGCGGCGTCGAGACGGTGCGCCGGCTGCTCTCCGCCGACCCGGGCGCCCGGATCATCATGCTCACGGTCGCCGAGGACCTGGACGGGGTGGCGCTCGCGGTCGCCGCCGGCGCCCGCGGCTACCTGCACAAGGACGCCTCGCGCGCCGAGCTGCGGGCCACGGTGACCCAGGCGCTCGCCGACCCCACCTGGCGGCTCGCCCCCCGCCGGCTGCGCTCGGCCGAGATGGGCGCGGCGCCCACCCTCACCGCCCGGGAGATCCAGGTGCTGGAGGGCATGAGCCACGGGCGGTCGAACGCCGAGATCGGCCGCGAGCTCTTCCTCTCCGAGGACACCGTGAAGACGCACGCCCGGCGGCTGTTCAAGAAGCTGGGCGCCTCCGACCGGGCGCACGCCGTGGCGCTCGGCTTCCGCTGGGGCCTGGTCCGCTAGCGGCGGAGCGGGTACGCGGCGCCGCGCGGTCGCGGCGCGTGGTCACACCTCGGGCGACGACGGCCGGTGTCGGCGGGGCCGTAGCCGAGAGGACCGGACGGACACCGCGCGGACGGGCGTTCCGGGACCGGCGCGGTGCCGGGTGACGCGCACGGCGACCCCGCGGCGCCGACGCCCGGCGCCGAAAGCCCGACGGATGCCGCATCCTTGAGGTGTGACTCCTCCCCGCCAGAGGCCGGCTCTTCTCGCTCGGCCAGAAGAGACCTCATGACGGACAGGCGCAGCCCGTTGTCGTACGGCCGGACGTCATACGGCACGGGCCCAAGCTATCGGCGGAGTCGTGGGCGCGGGGCGGGTATACCCGGAAGGGGGCGACGCGAGACGTGAGTGCGAGGACACCGACGCGTAACGGTTCGACGCACAACTATGAAGGCGGTGCCGTGGATCGTCGGACACCCAGGCACCATGGACCGATGCGCGACGACGAGACCCCGGGGCCGTTCCTCGCCACGGGTCCGGCCGCAGCACCCCCGACGGGCCCCGGCGCGGGCCCGGCCGCCGGCGCACCCTCGGGAACGCCCGCCGGTACGGCGTCGTCCGGAGCGGCGGCGGGGCCGGGCGAGATCGGCGCCCTCGTCACCCGGGCCGTCGAGGGCGACCGGCGCGCCACCCACGACCTGCTCGCCCTGGTGCACCCGCTGGCGCTGCGCTACTGCCGCACCCGGCTGTCGCGGCTGCCCGGCGACGCCCGGCACTTTGTGGACGACCTCGCCCAGGAGGTCTGTCTCGCCGTGCTCTGCGCGCTGCCCCGCTACCGGGACACCGGCCGGCCCTTCGAGGCGTTCGTCGTGGCCATCGCCGCGCACAAGGTCGCCGACCTCCAGCGGGCGGCCATGCGCCACCCCGGGAGCACGGCCGTCCCCTCCGACGAGATGCCCGAGCAGCCCGACGACTCCCTCGGTCCCGAGGAGCGGGCGCTGCTCAGCAGCGACGCGGAGTGGGCCAAGAAGCTGCTCGCCAACCTCCCGGAGAACCAGCGCGAGCTGGTGCTGCTCCGGGTCGCCGTGGGTCTGACCGCGGAGGAGACCGGGCAGATGCTGGGCATGTCGCCGGGCGCGGTCCGGGTCGCGCAGCACCGGGCGCTGAGCAGGCTGCGGGCGCTCGCCGAGCAGTGAGGCACCGGCCCTTGGTAGGAAAATCCAAGTGACGCGATCCTCACCGATCGTGGAATGGGACACCTTCGGTGGCCGTTAGCATGGGAGTCCTCGCTGAGGCAAGGGGGTTCCGGGTCCCGCGGCGACAGCCGCCGGTGGTGACGGCCCCGCCCGGCCCGCCCGCCGAACTCTGTATTTGGGAAGGTGTCATGACTGACCACGCCGCCGGGATGCCCGCGAAGTTCGCGATGCTCGGTCTGACCTACGACGACGTCCTGCTGCTGCCGGGCGCCTCCGAGGTGCTGCCGAACGCGGTCGACACCTCCTCCCGCGTCTCCCGCAACGTCCGGGTGAACATCCCGCTGCTCTCCGCCGCCATGGACAAGGTCACCGAGGCCCGGATGGCCATCGCCATGGCCCGCCAGGGCGGCGCGGGCGTGCTCCACCGGAACCTGTCCATCGAGGACCAGGCCAACCAGGTCGACCTGGTCAAGCGCTCCGAGTCCGGCATGGTGACCGACCCGATCACCGTCCGCCCGGACGCCACCCTGGCCGAGGCCGACGCGCTGTGCGCCCGCTTCCGCATCAGCGGTGTGCCGGTCACCGACCCGGCGGGCAAGCTGCTCGGCATCGTCACCAACCGCGACATGGCCTTCGAGACGGACCGCAGCCGGGCCGTGCGCGAGGTCATGACGCCGATGCCGCTGGTCACCGGCAAGGTCGGCATCTCCGGCGAGGACGCCATGGAGCTGCTCCGCCGTCACAAGATCGAGAAGCTGCCGCTGGTGGACGACGCCGGTGTGCTCAAGGGCCTCATCACGGTCAAGGACTTCGTCAAGGCCGAGCAGTACCCCAACGCCGCCAAGGACGCCGAGGGCCGGCTGGTCGTCGGCGCGGCGGTCGGCGTCGGCGCCGAGGCGTACGAGCGGGCCCAGGCGCTCGTCGAGGCCGGCGCGGACTTCCTCGTCGTCGACAGCGCCCACGGGCACAGCCGCGGCATCCTCGACATGATCGCCAAGGTGAAGTCCAACATCAGCGTGGACGTCGTCGGCGGCAACGTCGCCACCCGCGACGGCGCCCAGGCGCTGATCGACGCCGGTGTGGACGGCGTCAAGGTCGGCGTCGGCCCCGGCTCGATCTGCACCACCCGCGTGGTCGCCGGCATCGGCGTCCCGCAGGTCACCGCCATCTACGAGGCCGCGCAGGCGTGCCACGCGGCGGGCGTCCCGCTTATCGGCGACGGCGGCCTGCAGTACTCCGGCGACATCGCCAAGGCCATCGCCGCCGGTGCCGACACGGTGATGCTCGGCTCGCTGCTCGCGGGCTGCGAGGAGTCGCCGGGCGAGATGGTCTTCATCAACGGCAAGCAGTTCAAGTCCTACCGGGGCATGGGCTCGCTCGGCGCCATGCAGTCGCGCGGCCAGGCGAAGTCCTTCTCCAAGGACCGCTACTTCCAGGACAACGTCCTCTCCGAGGACAAGCTGGTCCCCGAGGGCATCGAGGGCCAGGTGCCCTACCGCGGTCCGCTGTCCTCCGTCGCCCACCAGCTGATCGGTGGACTCCGGGCGTCCATGGGGTATGTGGGATCCGCCAATGTGCAGGAGCTCAAGGACAAGGGCACCTTCGTGCGGATCACCTCGGCGGGGCTCAAGGAGAGCCACCCGCACGACATCCAGATGACGGTCGAGGCGCCGAACTACTCGCGGCGGTGAACCCGTGGGGGCGGGGTGGGGTTCTGTCCCCGCCCCGCCCCTTCCCGTTTCCTGCGGGGGCTCCGCCCCCGCACCCCCGGACGCCGTACGGGCCGAGTCGGCCGCGTCGGTGATACTGGAGTGCGGCAGTCGTAGAAGGAAAGGCCACACACGTGACTGAGATCGAGATCGGGCGCGGCAAGCGCGGGCGCCGGGCGTACGCGTTCGACGACATCGCCGTCGTCCCCAGCCGGCGCACCCGTGACCCGAAGGAGGTCTCGATCGCCTGGCAGATCGACGCCTACCGGTTCGAGCTGCCGTTCCTGGCCGCGCCGATGGACTCCGTCGTCTCCCCCGAGACGGCCATCCGCATCGGTGAGCTGGGCGGCCTCGGCGTGCTCAACCTCGAGGGCCTGTGGACCCGGTACGAGGACCCGGAGCCGCTGCTCGCGGAGATCGCCGAGCTGGACGAGCACGCCGCCACCAAGCGCATGCAGGAGATCTACGCCGCGCCGATCAAGGAAGAGCTGATCGGGCAGCGCATCAAGGAGGTCCGCGACTCCGGTGTCGTGACCGCCGCCGCGCTCTCCCCGCAGCGCACCGCGCAGTTCTCGAAGGCCGTCGTCGACGCCGGTGTGGACATCTTCGTCATCCGCGGCACCACCGTCTCCGCCGAGCACGTCTCCGGCGCCGCCGAGCCGCTGAACCTCAAGCAGTTCATCTACGAGCTCGACGTGCCGGTGATCGTCGGCGGCTGCGCCACGTACACCGCCGCCCTGCACCTGATGCGCACCGGCGCGGCCGGCGTCCTCGTCGGCTTCGGCGGCGGCGCCGCGCACACCACCCGCAACGTGCTGGGCATCCAGGTCCCGATGGCGACCGCGGTCGCCGACGTGGCCGCCGCCCGCCGCGACTACATGGACGAGTCCGGCGGCCGTTACGTGCACGTCATCGCCGACGGCGGCGTGGGCTGGTCCGGCGACCTGCCCAAGGCCATCGCCTGCGGCGCCGACGCCGTGATGATGGGCTCCCCGCTCGCCCGCGCCACCGACGCGCCGGGCCGCGGCCACCACTGGGGCATGGAGGCCGTCCACGAGGACGTGCCGCGCGGCAAGCGGATGAACCTGGGCGCCGTGGGCACCACCGAGGAGATCCTCCTCGGCCCCTCGCACACCCCCGACGGGTCGATGAACTTCTTCGGCGCGCTGCGCCGGGCGATGGCGACCACGGGCTACAGCGAGCTCAAGGAGTTCCAGCGGGTCGAGGTGACGGTCGCGCCGTCGCAGCACGACAACCGCTGACGCTCCGTCTTTTCGCGGCAGGAGGGCCCGGGCCGTTTCGGCGGCCGGGCCCTTCGGCGTCTTCCGGGCCTTCCGGGCGGCCGGTCGGGCGGCCGGTCTCCGCCGTCAACTCCGTATAAAGGTTCGGTGATGGTGAATACTGGCGACTTATGGCGCAAAGTAAGTCGTTCAGCGGCAGGGACATGGGCATCGACCTCGGCACCGCCAACACGCTGGTGTACGTGCGGGGGAAGGGAGTGGTGCTCAACGAGCCTTCGGTCGTGGCCGTCAACGCTGATGACGGCAGTGTGCTGTCCGTGGGTTCCGAGGCGAAGGAGACCATCGGCCGCACCCCGTCGAACATCGTGGCCATCCGCCCGATGCGCGACGGCGTCATAGCCGACTTCGAGGTAGCCGAGCGGATGCTGCGGCACTTCATCAAGAAGGTCACCGGGAACCGGCGGTTCTCCCGGCCGCGGGTCGTGGTGTGCGTGCCGTCGGGCATCACGGGCGTGGAGCGCCGGGCCGTCATCGAGGCCGCCTCCCAGGCCGGGGCGCGCGCCGTGCACCTCGTCGAGGAGCCCATGGCGGCGGCGATCGGCGCGGGCCTGCCGGTCAGCGAGCCCACCGGCTGCATGGTCGTCGACATCGGCGGCGGCACGACCGAGGTCGCCGTGATCTCCCTGGGCGGCATCGTCACCGCGCGGTCCGTGCGGACGGCCGGCGACGCGATGGACGCGGCGATCATCTCCTATGTGAAGAAGGAGTACGCGCTCGCGATCGGTGAGCGCACCGCCGAGGAGATCAAGCTGAGCATCGGCTCCGCGGCGCCCACCGGGAAGTGGACGGCCGCCGGACTCGCGGCCGTCGCGCGGCAGTTGGAGAAGCACCCGGAGGCCGACGGGGGCGGCGACCCCGAGGAGACGCAGGGGCTGCTGCCCCCCGACCGGTTCGCCATCCGGGGGCGGGACCAGGTGAGCGGTCTCCCGAAGACGCTGGAGCTGACCGCCGACGAGATCCGGCACGCGCTGAGCGAGCCGGTGGACGCGATCGTGATGGCGGTGCGGCAGACGCTGGACGAGACGCCGCCGGAGTTGTCGGGGGACATCATGGACCGGGGATCGTGCTGACGGGTGGGGGTGCGTTGTTGCGGGGGCTGGATGTGCGGTTGAGTCGGGAGCTCGATATTCCGGTCCTGGTCGCGGATGAGCCGCTTGACTGCGTCGCTGTCGGGACGGGGCGGTGTGTCGAGGATTTCGCCAAGTTGCGGACTCTGCTCGACGCTCAGCCGCGGTTGCCCGCCAGCGGGCGGTTGTAGCCCCAGCCCCGCCCCTTCCCGTTTCTTGCAGGGGCTGCGCCCCCGCACCCCCGAAGCGCCCTGCGGGCGCTGTCCTCAAACGCCGGACGGGCTGGGTGATCAGCCCGTCCGGCGTTTGAGGACAACCGCGCGCAGCGCGGTTTCACAGCCGGTGCGCCGCCCCCGCCGGGCTCGCGCCCCGCGTGTCCAGCAGGAGCTGCGCCTTCACGGCCAAGCCCTGCAAGTCGTACGTCCGGTGGTGCTGGAGGAGCACCGTGAGGTCGGCCGCGGCCGCCGCCTCGTACAGGCAGTCCACCCGGGGCACCGGCCGTCCCATGACCCGCCACTGCGGCACGTACGGGTCGTGGAAGCCGATCTGCGCGCCGAGTTCCATCAGGCGGCAGGCGATCTCGCGGGCGGGGGAGCCCTCCTGGTCGCCGATGTCGGCCTTGTAGCCGACGCCGAGGAGGAGGACGCGGGCGCCGCGGGCGGACTTGCCGTGTTCGTTGAGGAGGGCGGCGCAGCGCTGGGTGACGTAGCGCGGCATGCGGCCGTTGACCTCCTGCGCCAGTTCGACCATGCGGAGCGGGTAGCCGAGGCTGCGGCCTTGGTAGGAGAGGTAGTTGGGGTCGACGGGGGTGCCGTGGCCGCCGACGCCGGGGCCGGGGCGGAACGCCTGGAAGCCGAAGGGTTTGGTCTCGGCGCAGCGGACGACGTCCCAGAGGTCGACGCCGATGTCGTGGCAGAAGACGGCCATCTCGTTGGCGAACGCGATGTTGACGTGCCGGTAGTTGGTCTCCCACATGCGGACGGTCTCGGCTTCGCGGGGCCCCGGGCGCGGACGATCTTCTCGCAGAAGCGGCCGTAGAAGGCGGCGGCGGCCTCGGTGCAGGCGGGGGTCAGGCCGCCGACGACCTTGGGGACGCGGGCGACGCCGCGGTCCCGGTTGCCGGGGTCGGCGCGGCCGGGGCAGTAGGCGAGGTGGAAGTCGCGGCCGGCGCGCAGGCCGGAGCCCGCTTCCAGCAGGGGGCGCACGACGTCCTCGGTGGCGCCCGGGTGGACCGCGGACTCCAGGAGGACGGTGGTGTGCGGCCGGAGCCGGGCCGCGAGGGCGCGGGCGGCGTCCTCGACGGCCCCGAGGTCCAGCGCCCGGTTCTCGCCGAGCCGGGTGGGGGCGCAGATGACGGCCGTGCGCACCCGGCCGAGCTCGGCGTCCTCCGTCGTGGCGCGGAAGCCGGCGGCCAGCATCCGGCGGAGCTCGGCGGCGGTGAGGGTGCCGCCGTCCTCGGCGGGCGGCCGGCCGGCGCGCAGTTCGGTGACGGTGTGCGGGTCGGGGTCGTAGCCGATGGTGACCAGGGAGGCGGCGGTGGCGGCCTGGGCGAGCGGTAGGCCGAGGTGGCCGAGGCCGATGACGGCGAGATCTGCGGGCATGTGCGAGCGGTCCTTCCCGGTGAGGAGCCGTGGGGTCCTGCGGGCGGGGACGCCGGACCGATCCCCGAATGTCGGATGACGTAGGACGATGTCGTAGATCAGGTTAAGGGGATATACGACATATTCCGGGCATTGTCGCGCCGGGCGTCGGCCGTTCGTGTCACGGCTGTGGCGGGAGGCGGGTCAAGAGCCCGGCGTGACGTGGGGTGAGTCGGGCCCGTCCGGGTATCCGGCACAGCCGGGGCGCCGGATCTGGTGCAGCATCGGAGGTGGCGCCGGTGGGCCGCCCGCGGGACGGGCGTACGGTTCGGCGCACGACCGGCGTACGGGCCGGTGGCGCCCGGTGCGGGACCCGACGGGCGCCCGGCAGGACAGAGCACACGCAGCGGACGCGGCAGCGGGAGGCAGCGGTGAGGACAGCGACACTCGGGCCGGCCGAGCGCGGCGAGGCACTCGCCCGGATGGCGGAACGGGAACTCGACATCCTGGTGGTCGGCGCCGGCGTCGTCGGCGCGGGCACCGCGCTGGACGCCGCCACGCGCGGCCTGGCCACCGGGCTGGTCGAGGCCCGGGACTGGGCCGCCGGCACCTCCAGCCGGTCCAGCAAGCTCATCCACGGCGGCCTGCGCTATCTGGAGATGCTCGACTTCGCCCTCGTGCGCGAGGCGCTCAAGGAACGCGGTCTGCTGCTCCAGCGGCTCGCCCCGCACCTCGTCAAGCCCGTGCCGTTCCTCTATCCGCTCCAGCACCGCGGCTGGGAGCGGCTCTACGCGGGCTCCGGCGTGGCGCTCTACGACGCGATGTCCGTCTCCTCCGGCCACGGCCGCGGGCTACCCGTCCACCGGCACCTCACCCGGAAGCACGCCCTGCGCGTGGCGCCCTGCCTGCGCAAGGACGCCCTGGTCGGCGCCCTCCAGTACTACGACGCCCAGATGGACGACGCCCGCTACGTCACCACCCTGGTGCGTACCGCCGCCGCGTACGGCGCCGCCGTCGCCAACCGGGCGCGGGTCGTGGGCTTCCTGCGCGAGGGCGAACGGGTCGTCGGGGCGCGGGTGCGCGACCTGGAGCAGGGCGGCGAGTACGAGGTGCGGGCCCGGCAGGTCGTCAACGCGACCGGGGTGTGGACGGATGACACGCAGCAGCTCATCGCCGAGCGCGGGCAGTTCCACGTCCGGGCGTCCAAGGGCATCCATCTCGTCGTCCCCAAGGACCGCATCCACTCCACCACCGGGCTCATCCTGCGCACCGAGAAGAGCGTCCTCTTCGTCATCCCCTGGGGACGCCACTGGATCATCGGCACCACGGACACCGACTGGGACCTCGACAAGGCCCACCCCGCCGCGTCCAGCGCCGACATCGACTACCTGCTGGAGCACGTCAACTCGGTGCTCGCCGTCCCCCTCACCCGGGACGACGTGCAGGGCGTCTACGCCGGGCTGCGCCCGCTGCTGGCCGGGGAGTCGGACGCGACCAGCAAGCTGTCCCGCGAGCACACCGTGGCGCACCCCGTGCCGGGGCTGGTCGTGGTGGCGGGCGGGAAGTACACCACCTACCGGGTGATGGCCAAGGACGCGGTGGACGAGGCGGTGCACGGGCTCGCGGAGAAGGTCGCCGACTGCGTCACCGAGGACGTGCCGCTCGCCGGCGCCGAGGGCTACCGGGCGCTGTGGAACGGCCGCGCGCAACTGGCCCGGCGCACGGGTCTGCACGTCGCCCGGGTCGAGCACCTGCTCAACCGGTACGGCTCGCTGGTCGGCGAGGTCCTCGACCTGGTGACCGCCGACCCCTCCCTCGGCCGGCCGCTCGGCGGCGCCGAGGACTACCTGCGCGCCGAGGTCGTCTACGCCGCGTCCCACGAGGGCGCCCGTCACCTCGACGACGTCCTCACCCGGCGCACCCGCATCTCCATCGAGACCTTCGACCGGGGCACGCGGTGCGCCCGGGAGGCGGCCGAGCTGATGGCGCCGGTGCTGGGCTGGGACGTGGAGCAGGTGGAGAAGGAGATCGCGCACTACGAGAAGCGGGTGGAGGCGGAACGGGAGTCGCAGCTCCAGCCCGACGACCGGACGGCGGACGCGGCGCGGCTGGGGGCGCCGGAGATCCAGCCGCTGGCGTGAGCGGGTGCGGGCGGGCGCGTCCGTCAGCAGAACTCCGCGCTCAGCAGGCGCTCCTCCGCCGCCGCGTCCACGCCCGCGTCCGAGTTGGCCCGGTAGGTGAGGACGTGCCGCCCGTCCGCCGTCCCCATCATGCCCGCGTACGAGCCGTTGATCTCGCCGTTGTGCCCCCACAGCGTCACCCCGCACGGCAGGCGCACCGGGAAGAGGCCCATGCCGTACCGGCCGCGCGAGGCGCCCGTGTCGCGCATCAGGCGGAGGGCGCCGGCGGGGAGGAGCTCGCCGCTCAGCAGGGCGGCGAGGAAGCGGTCGAGGTCCGGGAGGGTGGAGACGAGCTCGCCCGCCGCGCCCGCGACCGACGGGTTGAGGTCGGTGACGTCCGCCGGTCCGCCCCGGGGCGTGGGGGAGTAGGCGCGGCCGTGCGGCTCGGGCAGGGTGACGCGGGTGCCGGGCAGGCTGGTGCCGGTGAGGCCGAGCCGCCGGATGACGCGGCTGCGTACCTCGGTGGCGTAGGAACGGCCCGTCACCTGACGGATGGCCATACCGAGGAGTACGTAGTCGGTGTTCGAGTAGTGGTAGCGGGCGCCGGGCGGGGCGTACGGGCGGTGGCCGAGGGCGGTCCGTACCAATGCCTCGGGCGGGTGCGTCTCGAAACGGTGACCGGCGAACCCCGCGCCGAAGGAGGAGCGGAGCAACGCCGCGTCGTCCGTATAGGAGTACAGACCACTGGTATGGGTGAGGAGTTGGCGGATCGTGACGTTCCGTCCGTTTCCTGTGCTGCTTTCCGCCCGGCTTCCCGCCCGGCGCAGCCAGGCCGCGGCCGGGCGCGGCAGCAGCCCGGCGACCGGGGCGTCCAGCCGCAGCCGCCCCTCGGCCGCCAGTTGGAGGACGACCGTCGCGACGACGGTCTTGGTGATGCTGCCGGCCCGGAAGCGGTCCGTGCGGCGGATGCGCCGTCCGGTGCGCAGGTCCGCCACCCCGGCGGTGGTGAACCGGGAGACACCGTGAGCATCTTGTGACAGCTCGGCGGCGCCGGGAACCGGTCCTCGTGCAACGATGTCCTGTACAGGGGAGCGGGCAGGGTCGCCATCGCACGCCGTCGTCAGGGCCGTGACGGTGCAGCACAGCGCGGTCATGGCCGCCGTGAGGCGCGAGAAGGCACTGCGCGTCGGCATGCGCTCATCATCCATGGTCGCCCGGACCCTGGCCTTCCTCTGGTCGGCGGATGAGAGACAATGGTCCCTCGGCCGGGGTCGGTTGGTCGCAGAGCTGAATGCCAGAGGGGACGCATGTCGGACGCGGAGCAGACGCAGGGCACGACCGGGCGCCTCCTCGCCGGGCGCTACCGCCTCGGCGACGTGCTCGGCCGGGGTGGCATGGGCACGGTCTGGCGGGCCACCGACGAGACGCTGGGACGCGTCGTCGCCGTCAAGGAACTGCGCTTCCCCGCCAACATCGACGAGGACGAGAAGCGCCGCCTCATCACCCGCACCCTCCGCGAGGCCAAGGCGATCGCCCGGATCCGCAGCGCCGGCGCCGTCACCGTCTTCGACGTGGTGCACGAGGACGACCGCCCCTGGATCGTCATGGAGCTCATCGAGGGCCGCTCGCTCGCCGACGTCATCCGCGAGGACGGGCCGCTGAAGTGGCGGCGCGCCGCCGAGGTCGGCCTGGCCGTCCTCGACGTGCTGCGCGCGGCGCACCTCCAGGGCATCCTGCACCGCGACGTGAAGCCGTCCAACGTGCTCATCGCCGACGACGGCCGCGTCGTCCTCACCGACTTCGGCATCGCCCAGGTCGAGGGCGACCCCTCCGTCACCTCGACGGGCATGCTCGTCGGCGCCCCCTCGTACATATCCCCGGAGCGGGCGCGCGGCCAGAAGCCCGGCCCGCCGGCCGACCTGTGGTCGCTGGGCGGCCTGCTCTACGCGGCCGTCGAGGGCGCCCCGCCGTACGACAAGGGGTCGGCCATCGCCACCCTGACCGCCGTCATGACCGAGCCGCTGGGCCCGCCGAAGAACGCGGGTCCGCTGGAGGGTGTCATGTACGGGCTGCTCGCCAAGGACCCGCAGAAGCGGCTGGACGAGGCGGGCGCGCGGGCGCTGCTGACGGAGGCGGTCAACGCGCCCGACGAGCGGCTGCCCGCCCGGACGCCGGCCACGGACGCCACGCAGGCCATCGCCGTCCCCAAGGGCCTCGCCGGGCCCACGCCGGCGAAGGGCGCCGACAGGGCCGGCGGTGCCGCCGGCGGCGAGCGGACCGAGCGGACGGCGCGGCCCGAGCGGCCCGCGTCGGGGAAGGCGGCGCGGAAGCCCGCCACCGCCTCGGCGTCCTCCGCGTCCACCGAGCGGTCCGGCGGGGGCTTGGGTTCCCCGGGCGCGGCGGGTTCCCGGGGTCCCAGAGGCGCCGGAAGGGCCCAGGGGAGCGGCGAGACGTCCGGCAGCGCCTTCCGGCCGCTGCGCGACGCGACGCCCTCCGGCTCCGCGGCCACGGCACGCACCGAGCCGGAACCGACGGGCGGCGCCTACACCGAGACGCTGGTGCGGATGCGTCCCCCGGTGCAGAAGCGCGTGCTGCTCCTGGTGGTGGCGGTGGTCCTCCTGGCGGTCATCGGGACGGTCATCGCCCTCGCCGTCCAGAAGTAGGAAGCCGGCGTCCCGCCTCTGGTGGGGAGCGGGCCTGTGACCGCCGCCGGCGCCGGGGTGAACGGCGGGCTGGGGCGGGAAGGTCCGGACCGGTGACCGGTGTTGTGTACGGAGCCCGAACAGCCGGATGGGCAGCGGGCGTTCGGTGGGGTTCATCAGGTCCGACGATCTGAGCGGTACGCGCCCGCCGCGGCGCGTTCGGCACGTATCGTGAAGGGCCGGGGACGGAACGCAGCCGCGCGGCACCGCCAAGTGCCCCTCGGCAGCGGCCGGATCGGGCGTCGGGTGCAGGGATCGCGCGCTTTGGGGAGGCGTCGTGGACGACTATGCGGGCCGGGTGCTCGCCGACCGGTACCGCCTTCCGCTGCCTCCGTCCGACGCGTTCGAGCTGGTCGAGACGCGCGCGTTCGACACGTACAGCGGCCAAGAGGTGCTGGTCCGGCAGATCCCGCTGCCGGAGGTGGTCGAAGCGGAGCTCGTCGAGGGCGGGCCCGTGCCGCCCGCGCGGCCGGGCACGGGCAAGACCGGGCCGGGCCGGCAGCCCGGCCGGACGGTCGCCGGGGCCTCGGACCCGGCGGTGCGCCGCGCGCTGGACGCCGCGACGGCCGCCGCCCGGATCCCCGACCACCCCCGCCTCGACCAGGTCTTCCACGTCTTCGCCGAGGCGGGCAGCCTCTGGATCGTCAGCGAACTCGTCCCGGCCCGCCCGCTCGCCGCCGTACTCGCCGAGCGCACCCTCTCCCCGCACCGGGCGGCCGAGGTCGCCGCCGACGTGCTCACGGCCCTGCGCGCCCTGCACGCCCAGGGCTGGACCCACCGGAACATCACCACCCGCACGGTCCTCATCTGCGAGGACGGCCGGGCCGTCCTGACCGGCCTGGCGGCGGGCGCGGCGGAGGAGGCGCTCTGCGGCTACGACCCGGTGCCCGCGGGGGACTCGGGGGCGGACGAGAGCGGGGGCCCGGGGGCCGGAACCGGCCGTACCGGCACGGGCGGCGGTACGGGCCCGGGGGCCGGTGCCACGGAGCCCGGCGGCGGATCCACGAGGGGCGCGCCCGGGGGTGGCGGGCCCCCGGTGACGGGCGGCCCGTCCCGCACGGCGCCCGGCGCGGTCCGCGCGCCGACGCCATCGCCGCGTACCGGGCGGGCACCCTCGCGGCCGCCCGCGCCGGGCGGCCCCCGACGAGCGCCTCCACCTGGGGCGGCGGCAGCGCCGCCAGCGGCACCGCCCCGGCCCCGGCACCACCGCGCCCTGGAGCGCCGACGCGCTGGTGGGCGGCGCGGCGCCGGAATCCGCCGCGCCTGCCGAAGGGGCGGGCGAGACCCCGCCGTCCGCCGGTGCCACGGCCCCTTCCTCGTGGGGGAGGCCGGCCGGCTCCGCCGGGGCGCTCGCCGCCGAGCGGGCCCGGCAGGCGCGGATGCTCGTCGTGGGGCCGGTCACCGAGCGCTGGGCGCCCGAACAGGCGTGGCCGGTGCGGGAGGACTGGCAGCTGGCCCCGCCCGTCGGCCCGGCCGCCGACCTCTGGGCGCTGGGCGCCCTGCTGTTCCGCGCGGTGCAGGGCCACGCGCCGTACCCCGAGGAGAGCGCCGCCGAGCTCGTCCGGATCGTCTGCTCCGAACCCCCGGCCTACGCCGAGGAGTGCGGCGCCCTGCGCCCGGTCGTCGAGTCCCTGATGCGCAAGGACCCGGAGGAGCGGCCGGACTTCGAGGAGCTGCGCGGCTGGCTGCGGTCCCTGATCCGGTCCGCCCCCGAGCCGGACGTCGGCAGCCGTACGGTCACCGTGCCGCCGCCCCTGCCCGGCGATCCGGCGGCGGCGCCCGCCGGCAGGAGCGGCGGCCGGCTGCCCATCGTCCGCCGCCGCGGCGAACTGGTGCGCCGCCGCCGGGGACGCGGGGCCGCCGCGCCCGCGGCGCACGGCCGGCACAAGCGGGCCGACCGCGGCAGACCACAGGTGCCCGGCGGCGTCGCCGCCACGGGACACCTCCAGGAGCAGCACGTCTACGCGGCCCCGCCCGCCCACCGGCTCGGCCGGCTCCTGTTGGGGGCCGTCCTGCTGCTGCTCATCGGCGCGGTCCTCTACGCGCTGCTGTTCATGCCGCGCGCCTCGGAGAGCGCGGGCGCCGGGCAGGGCACGCGGCGGACGGCCGACGCGCTGAGCGCGGCCCCGGCGCCCGGTGGCGCGGCCGGCCGCTCGGGCGCGCCCCGGGAGGACCAGGCGACCGCCGAAACCGGCGGCGTGGCCAGGGGCTTCACCCTGCGCCGCGACCCCAAGGGGTTCACCGTCGCCGTGGCCCGGGAGTGGCAGCGCCGGGGCGACAACGAGCGCGGCCAGGTCGTCTACGCGGACGGGGACTTCGAGCTCATCGTGGTGCCGGGACGGGACAAGGTGTCCGAGTTCGGGGCCGATCCGATGGCCTACCAGGAGGAGAAGGAACCGGAGCTCGCCGCCTTCCGGTCGTCCTCCTGGTCCGCCTCCTCCGGGCTGCGGCGGGTGGACGTGGGCCGGACGGCCGGCGCCGAGGGGACGTTCAACTGGAACGACGACAGCGGGCGCCAGGTGTACGTCCGCAACTCGGCGGTCATCCTCGACGGGCGCTACCACGTGATCCAGGTGCTGGGGCCGATGGACGGGCAGCGCTCGGTGGACGGCTTCTTCGACCAGGCGACCGCCACGTATCGGGCGGGCGCTGGCTGACATAGCGTCATCTCGCCCTGCGTGCACAGGATTTGCGTCTGCGTGTCGCATAGGGGTGCGACGTCGGGCACGGAAGGCGGGGGAATCGAACGCCGGGAGCCGCGGTGATCCGGCCGTCGGGGGCGTTGTCGCGTCCGGAAGGGCCCGTAGGCCGAACACGGGTGGTAACGGTCCGGAAATTCGCTCGGGCGAAATTCTGAGCGACGGAAATGCACACCGTAATCGGGAACGGGAAATACCCGGGTGGCGCGTTCGGAATGATCACGCTGTGTTGATATCGAGTTGTGTTCTCCGTGGAACTCGTCACGCATCGGAGTAGGGTTCGCCTCGGGTACTCTCCCTGGAATGTCCGTGCTCGTATCGGCATGGAGGTCGCGATTCCCCCGTGTTCGAGTTCGCGTGGTGTGCTTCGCACGCCGTGTGGCGCAGATACTTCTTTGCGCCGGAATATCCCTGAAGTGGTTGTTGGGGTAACTGTGGGTCAACCATGCTGTACGGGAGGGGGGTCACACTGCGTGATTCCCTGGAGACGCGAGGCGTTGTGTCCGCCGGTTCGGATGGTGTGAGCGGTGCAGGTGCTTCAAATGCAGATGGAGGTCGGGGTCGACCCCGCGGAGGTGGGGCGGGCCCGCAGATGGGCGCGGTCGCGGCTGGCGAAGTCCGGGATAGGGCTCGACGAGCCGCTGGCCGAGACGCTGATCCTGCTGATCTCCGAGCTGGTGACCAACGCCGTGGTGCACACGGGCTGTCCGGCCGTGCTGCGGATGTTCTTCCCGGGGGTCCCCGGCGCCCCGGGAGTCCCGGGCGTCGCGGGTCTCGCGGCGGGGGCTGCGGCGCCGGCACGGTTCGCGTCGAGGTCGCGGACATCAGCGCCCGGCCGCCGCGCCGGCGGTGTGCCAGGGGTGACGACACGGGCGGCCGGGGCCTGGAGTTGGTGGACGGACTGGCCGACCGCTGGGGCTGGCAGCAGGAGGGTTCGGGCAAGCGCATCTGGTGCGAGATCGACCGGAGTCCCGTCCCGACGCGGACGCCGCCCCGCTGGAACGGTGCTTTCGAGCCACAACACGCCCTCACAAATGGGGCGTAGGAGGCAAAGTCCAGACCAGGTGTTGACGGGAAGTGTTCACCTGATCACCCTTGGATGAAGCGATTCGTTGCGAGGGGACGTCGAGACGCCCAGGTGACCCCGGACGACTTGGCGAGTACGGGTCGCGGTCCGGCGCGACGACAGGGCTCAGGCGCCGGAGCTGGGCGGCGGCGGCGTGCGGTGCCGTGCTCGGGGTGCGCATCGAGGCGCCGCCGCCGGCTCGTCTCGCGGATGGCCCGTATCCGTCCGTCGAAACCTCCAGGGGTGAACCGCGTCACAGATTCGGGGCGATTGCCGTCCGAGTGGGGGCCGGTGCGGTCCTTCTCGGTGGAACGGCTTCCCGGCCGCCTCGGGGTGAGGCGGCCGCCGGGGCTCGGGCCGGCACTCGGAGCAAAACGGGCATTTCGCGGTAACGACCCTTTGCCAGGGAACCTCTTGGCCTCTGAGGGAATCATTCTTGGAGAGAGGGGCGGATATGACACAGCAAGCTGAGCCGGGCGCGATACCGGACGAGGCGCCGGCGGCCGCACCCGACGACTCCGCCGGGGTGGACGACGCCGGAGGCCGGGAGCGCGCGGAGCGGCCGGATGCATCGGACCGGACGGAGCGGAAGGGTTCGTCGGACCGCGCGGAGCCGGAGGGCTCGTCGGACCGCACCGAGCCGGAGGGTTCGTCGGACCGCACCGAGCTGAAGGAACCGTCGGACCGCGCGGAGCGGAAGGACGCGTCCGGCCGGGCGCGCGCGCCCCGCCACCCGGACGGTTTCGGCGCCGCGTTCTGCGCCTCGATGGCCGCGCTCTGCGCCGAGGTCGTCGTCGCGGCCAGCGTCGGCGTGCTCGTCCTGCTGTCGCGGGAGCACCAGGGGCTGCCCACCGCCCCCGCCCTCGCCGTCGCCGTGGCGCTCGGCGCGCTGCTGCTCATCGTGCTGCTCAGCGGGTTCGTGACGGCGGCGGCCGTGATGCCCGCGCTGGAGCTCTCCCGCCGCGCCGCCGCGCGCGCAGGCCGGCCCGAGGGCCGCTGGTGGACGGTCGGCGCGGTGCCGGCGGTGGCCGCCGCGCTGGTGATCGTCTTCGGTGCCGTGGCGGCGCTCGGCGCCCTCGCGCCGGCCCACCCCCTCAAGTACCTGATCTGGTGGGGCGCCCTCACCGTCGGCCTGCTGCCGCCCGCCCTCGCGGCACGCCGCGCCGCCCGCCGGGTGCGGGAGGACCGCCCGGGGAGCGTGGCCCGCCGGGTGGCCAGGGACGGCGTCCTCGCCTGGCTGCTCGTCGGCGCGATCGGCGCGACCGCGTACGGGACCGGGCTCGCCACCGTCTACGAGCCGCCGAAGCTGCGCCGCTCCGACATCGCCGGCGTCTGGAACGACGGCCGGGGCGGCACCGTCCGGCTGAAGGAGGACGGCAGCGCGGTCGCCGACGGGCTCGACACGTTCGACTGGGACGGCATGGGCCACGACCGGATCCAGGACTGCAACGGCTCCGGCAGCTGGACCCCGGTCAAGGAGAGCGGGGCGGTCGTCGGGGTCGGGCTGAAGATCGACGGCTGCGGGCGGTACGAGAAGAACTGGAGCGTCGCCGGCACGGCGAAGGAGCCGCGGATCTTCCACGAGATCGGCAAGCAGGGATCGGGCAAGCGCTACATGCTGAAGAAGATGCACGGGACCAAGGGCTGAGGACGCGCGGCTTCGCGGGGTGGGGGCGGGCGCGTGGGCGCGTGGGCGCGGGCGCTCGGCCGCGGGCCCGTGGGGTCCGGGCCGTGACCGGCCCTCGGACGCGCGAACGGCGGGTCACCGGGCGGGCTGGCCGTGCCCCGGTGACCCGCCGCCGTTGCTGACAGGACGGGTGTGCGCCGTGCGGTTACCGCGCGGGCTTCTTGCCGGTGATGCCCAGGTGCACCAGGAGCGCCAGGTTGGGCTTGAGGTCGGCCTGCTTGACGCCCCAGCCCTGGAAGCCCTTCTGATGGGAGGCGACGCCCGCCAGCATCACGACCAGCGAGCCGGCCACGGCGGCGGCGCTGACGTCCTTGTCCACCTTGTTCTTGGCCTGGAGATCCTTCACGGATTCGGTGAGGGAGTCGGTCACGGCGTTGAGGATCCGCATACGGATCTTGGCGAACCGCTTGTCCCCCTCGGCCGCGCCCAGGTCGATCACGCGCAGGATCGCGTCGTTCCGCCGCCAGAAGGCGAGGAATCCGTCCACCAATTCCTCGGCGGCCTGCCGGCCCGCCTTGCCCGCCCAGGAACGGCCGGCCACGAGTTCCCTGAGACCCGTCCCTTCCCGCGCCACTTCCTCGGCGAGTTCCAGAACGGCGCCCTCGACGTCCGGGAAGTACTGGTAGAAGGTCGCGGGCGAGGTGCCGGCCCGCCGGGCGACGTCGATGACCTTGACGTCGCGGTAGGGGGAGGAGCTGAGCATTTCTCCGAGGCAGTCGAGCAGCTTCTGTCGCGTCGCCTGTCCTCGGCGGCCGGCCACCCGGCCGTCGACGGTGCGTACTTGTCCTGTCATGCCGTCAGCTTACCGAGGGGTGATCGGAGCGCGATTCGGTCGCATGCAAATGGGGGCGGGGGTGTGAATAGGGGTGGATAAGCAGGTCAGGGGCGTTTCCGGGGCCAATTAACGGGCGGTCGCGGATTGGCCCGTACCGGTGAATTGTCTTATCGACAAGTCGTGGATCCGGCCTTCGGGCGAGGGGTGGCGGGGGCCGCCCGGGAGGCCGGGCCGGGCCGACGCCAGGGGTGGTGACGGGGGTGGTGCCGGGGCCGTACGGGCCCGTCCGGTGGCCACGTCGGCGGGACCGGCTCGTCCGTACGGGGGCGCGGGCGCGGGCCAGGTGTGCCGTGTACCGGCTCCCGGCGGCGGCCGCGCGGGACCGGGCGTCCGTCGCTACCGTGGCCGGTGCGACACCCCGCGCGGCCGGCCGGCCCGCGCGGGCCGGACCGGTGCGGTGCGGAAGGAAGGGAGCGGGCGCCATGGGCGCAGCTACGGACGGAGCCCCGCGGACCACGCCGTGCTGGGCGGACGTGACCCTGCCCGACGTCGAGGCGGGCAAGCGCTTCTACGGCGGGCTCTTCGGCTGGACCTTCGAGGAGGGAGACCCGGAGGCGGGGCCGTACGCGCGGGCCTTGCACGAGGGCGCGGAGGTCGCGGCCCTCGCGCCCAAGCCGGACGGGCGGATGCCCACGGCCTGGTGCGTCTACTTCTCCTCGCCCGACGCCGAGGCCACCGCCGAGCGGATCCGGGCGGAGGGCGGACAGGTCGTCACCGGGCCGTCCCGGGCGGGTGGGTACGGCACGCTGCTGCTCGCCGCGGACCCGGGCGGGGCCGTGTTCGGCGTCTGGCAGGCCGCCGCGCACCGGGGGTTCGGCAAGCGCGGCGCCCCCGGCGCGTACGGCTGGGCGGAGGTGTACACGCGGGCGCCGGCGGCCGTCGACGCCTTCTACGAGCGGGTCTTCGGGCTCACGGCACACGACCTGGGGGAGTCGGGGGAGTCAGGAGAGTCAGGGGAGGCTGCCGGGTTCGACTACGCCGTCTGGACGCCCGCCGGGGAGCCGCTCGCGCCGGAGCACGCGGTCGGCGGGCGGGCCGTCATGGACGAGGCGTCCTTCCCGGCGGCGATGCCGGCCCACTTCCTCGTCTACTTCGTCGTCGCCGACTGCGACGAGGCGTGCCGCGCGGCCCGGCGGCTGGGCGGCCGCATCCGGCGTGAGGCGCGGGACTCGGCGTACGGGCGGTTCGCCGTGCTGACCGACGATCAGGGGGCGGACTTCGCGGTCGTCGATCCGGCGCGGGCGGGCGAGGACTGAGGGGCCGGGTGGGGCCGTGAGCTGCCCGAAACGCCTGGTGCTGCTGTGTGTGGAGAGGCTTCCCGGTCCCCTGTGACGGATGGGAAAGGCCGACGGCGCGGGGGCGGAACTTCCGCTTTCGGCATGGACACGCCGAAGCACGACCCGGGTTCGCCACCACCGCCCCGGCCAGGGAGAATCAGAGGGCGTACCCCGGGATAATTCGCGGTGAGACGCTGCACGGGGCCGGAACAATCCTTTCGAGCCCCCACGGGGAGGTGGCAGGCCAGTTGGAGCAGCTCACACAGCACGACCCGAGACGGATCGGCCCGTTCGAGGTGCTCGGCCGGCTCGGGGCCGGCGGCATGGGACTGGTCTATCTCGCCCGCTCGGCGTCGGGCCGACGGGTCGCGATCAAGACGGTCCGTACGGAACTGGCCGAGGACCAGCTCTTCCGCGTCCGCTTCACCCGTGAGGTGGAAGCGGCCCGGGCGGTCAGCGGCTTCTACACGGCCGCCGTCGTGGACGCCGACCCGCGCGCCGCCGTGCCCTGGCTGGCCACCGCGTACGTCCCCGCGCCCTCCCTGGAAGAGATCATCAACGAGTGCGGGCCGCTCCCGGCCCAGGCGGTGCGCTGGCTGGCGGCCGGCATCGCGGAGGCGCTCCAGTCCATCCACGGCGCCGGGCTCGTCCACCGCGACCTCAAGCCGTCCAACGTGCTGGTGGTCGAGGACGGGCCGCGCGTCATCGACTTCGGCATCGCCTCCGGCGTCTCCAACACCCGGCTGACCATGACCAACGTGGCCGTCGGCACGCCCGCGTACATGTCCCCCGAACAGGCCAGGGACTCGCGCAGCGTCACCGGCGCCAGCGACGTCTTCTCGCTCGGCTCCACCCTCGTCTTCGCCGCCACCGGCCACGCCCCCTTCCACGGCGCGAACCCGGTCGAGACGGTCTTCATGCTGCTCCGGGAGGGCCCGGACCTCTCCGGCCTGCCCGACGAGCTGCGCCCGCTCATCGACTCCTGCATGCAGATGGCGGCCGAGCACCGGCCCAGCCCGGCCGACCTCCAGGCCCAGCTCGGCCCGCACCTCTTCGCCTCCGGCGGGGGCGACGACAGCGGCACGGCGTCCGCCTGGCTGCCGCCCGACGCCGTCTCGCTCATCGAGCGCCGCCGCGCCGGACAGCGGCCCGCCGCGCCCCCCGCCCGGGGGCGCTCCGGCCGTTCCGCCGTCCCGCCGCCCCCGGCCCGGCCGCCGGCCGAGCCCCCGTACGACCCGTCCCGCGCCGCCCAGCCGCCGAGCTGGAGCGACGCCCGGGCGACGGGCCCGCAGCACGGGCGGCCCGCCGGGGCGCCCGACCCGCGCGGGGCGTCGGCCGTGGCCCCCGCGCCCGTTCCCGTCCCCGTCTCCGCGCCCGTCCCGGCCCCGGCGCAGGGCCGGCACGCCGCCGCGCCCGCGCCCGCCTACGCCGACGACGGCTCGGTACGGCTCTCCGGCGCGCAGCTGCCGATCGGCCCCGGACCGCGCGTCGCCGACGCCCGCGAGCCGTACGCGCCCTCGGCGGCCGGCACCGCCACCGGCTGGGTCCGCCCGCCCGGCGGCACCGCGGCCCCCGCGGCACCCGACCCGGTCCCCAACGCCACGGTGGACCCGGCCCGTTGGCGGCCGTGGCGGTTCCGGATGTCCAACGACGTCTGGGGCACGCCCGTCGTCGCCGGCGACCTGGTGTACGTCACCTCCTTCGAGGTGCACGCGCTCGATGTGGCCAGCGGGCGGCGGCAGTTCAAGACGCGCGACGTCGCCTGGGCCATGTCCGTCGCCGACGGCCGCATACACGCCTCCGACGGCCCGACGCTCTACGCCCTCGACGCCGCCGACGGCGGCGAGCGCTGGCGGCTGTCCACCGACGGTTGGGTGTACTCGCTCGGCGTCGACCGGGGCACGGTCGTCACCGGCACCCGCGGCGGCGGCGCCCAGGCATGGGAGGCGGCCACCGGCGAACTCCTCTGGGAGACCTCCGGCCTCCAGACCGACTTCGAGACCCCCGACTGCGGTCCGGTCGTCCAGGACGGCACGGTCTTCCTCTGGTCCGACGCCCGGCTGCGCGCCCTCGACGCCCGCTCCGGCACCGAGCGCTGGAGCTACCCCGTCGGCGACACCGGCTCCTGCGGCGGCGTCCCCGTCCGGCTGCACGTCGCCCCCGACGGCGTCGTCTACGTCGCCGCCGGCACCCGCCTGCTCGCCGTCGACACCGCCCGCGGCGACGTCCGCTGGCGCTTCGAGGCCCCCGCGGTCTTCCTCAGCCCGCCCGCCGTCGGCAACGGCGGCGTCTACGCGGCCGACTACCTCGGCACCGTCTACGCCCTCGACGCCGCCGGCGGCCAGGAGCGCTGGCGCATCGCCACCGAGGCCCGCCAGTCCACCGAGCCCGTCCTCGTCTCCAACGGCCTCGTCCACCTCGGCAGCGGCGGCGCCCTCTACACCCTCGACGCCGTCACCGGCACCCCCCGCTGGCGCTTCGCCGCCGGCGGCGACATCGTCGGCTCCCCCGTCGTCGCCGACGGCCGCGTCCACTTCGGCTCCGCCGACCACTGCCTCTACGCCCTCGACGCCACCGGCGGCCAACTCCGCTGGAAACTCGCCACCGGCGGCGAGATCACCGGCACCCCCCTGGCGTCCGGTGGCGTGGTCTACGCCTGCAGCAAGGACCGCTGCGTCTACGCCCTGGACGCGGCGAAGGGGACGGGGCAGGCGCGGCGGTGAGGTGAGCGCCGCTCCGGCACGCGGCTTACGGATCGGCGGGTGGGGTCGGCCCTTCCATGGGGGCGGCCCCACCCGCCGTCGGTCCACCCGGTACGGCGCGGCGGTACTGCCGTACTCCGGGCGCCCGGCGACGCCGCGGGGAAGCGAGGGTGTGCCGGGCGCCCGCATGAACCGGGCATGGTGCCGGCGTGCCGTCCCGGCACCGGTGTTCTCCGGGGGTCTTCATCGTTATGCCCCGTGAAACCGTGTCCCGTGACGGCTTTGGTCCATGGGACTCCTTCCTGCTCGGCTTAATGGAGAGGACCGATGTCAGTGGTGGCCCTCATGATGGGGGTACTGGTCATCGGTTCCGGGCCGACGTCTCGCATCCCCTCCTCACGCCTGCGCGGACAGGCGACTTCGGTGTGGGCGGACGCGGGATGCCAGGGCCCGGCGTGCAACTGGAGCGGGGGCAGCATGATGCGGTGGAACAGGATGACGAAGAATGCCGTGCGGTGCGAGGCCGTACGCGGTAGCGGCAGTGACGAGCACGTGGGGTTTTCGGTCTGCCGGTGAGCGGCGCCCGGATTCTCGCGTCGCGAGAGGCAAGATCGCCGGCCAATATAGGAAGGCGATGTCAACTGCGCGGTAGTACGGTGCAGTTCATAACCACCTGGGGGCCCGGCGCAGCGTCCTGAGACGACGGCGCCGGCCTCCGCTCGCCCTCGAGCAGAGGGTGAGCAGAATGGTGAAGGCCGCGGCGCCGATCGGGAAGTGTGCTGCGGAATGCCGCACGGCGTGACTCCTTTCTGCGGTCGGTGGACGGCCGGACAGGACTCTCGCCGGACAGGCTTTTGTCCGCCAGTACGAATGTGCTCAACCGCATGTCATCGGTGTTCGATTGACGGACAATGCAGATGTGCCCCAGGACAGTCGCCCCAAGGAGGCGGAAGGTGGGAAGGCCCGGGCGCCCGCAGGAAGGTCCGAAGGGAAGGAGCACGGAAGCCAATGAACTCGCCGCACTGTTGAGGAGCGCCACCGATCACCTGACGGTACGCCAATTGGCCGCCCGATACGCGGCGGGCAAAACGGCCTGGGGCGAGTACCGATCCGGGGCCCGGACGATTCCCCTTCCGCTCCTGCGGAAGGTGCTCGACGGCGAGGTGCCCGACGCCCGCGCGAAGGAGCGGCTGTGGCGAAGAGCGCGGGCGCTGCATGCCGCGGCCGTGAGGAGCGAGGACGCGGCGGCGCCGCCCGTGGCGTACGGTTCCCCGGCCGAGTCCGTGGCCGGTGATGCGGAGAGCGGCCGGGACGACGGGCCCCTGCTGGCGGTACTCGGCCCGGTCCGGTACCGCCGGGGCGCCGCGTGGGCGCCCGTCGGCCCGCCGCAGCGGTGCGCCCTGCTGGCCGCGCTCCTGCTGCGGGACGGCCGCAGCGCCACCCCGGCGGAGCTCGTCGGTGACCTCTGGGGCGCGCACCCTCCTCCGTCCGCCGTCACGGCGCTCCGGACCCACGCGTCGGGGCTGCGCAAAGTACTGGGCCGGACGTCGGTGCTGCTCAGCGATTCGGGGGGCTACTCGCTGCCCGTCCGGCGCGGGCTCGTCGACCTCCACCGCGCCGAGGAGGCGGCCGCCGCGGCCCGGCGCGCGGGCCGCGCCGGAAAGCCGGCCGAGGCACGCGAGCTGTTCACCGCCGCGCTGTCCGCATGGACGGGCGAGACGCTGGCGGGCGTGCCGGGACCGTACGCCGCGGCGCAGCGCGCCCGGCTGGAGGAGTGGAGGCTCACGCTCCTGGAGTCCCGCCTGGAACTGGACGTCGCAGCGGGCCGATGCGCCGACACCGTCTCCGAGTTGACGCTCCTCGTGGCCGAGCACCCCTACCGCGAGCGGTTCCGCGAGCTCTTGATGCTCGCCCTCCACCGCAGCGGCCGCCGGTGCGAGGCGCTGGCGGTCTTCACCGACGCCCGGCGCCTCCTCGTCGGGGAACTGGGTGTCGAGCCGGGGCCGGGGCTGACAGAGCTGCGTCGCCGCGTGCTCGCCGCCGGCCCCGAGCCGGCCGGACCCGGACCCAGGGGGCCCTCGGAGGTCGTACCGCATGTCCGGCCGGCGCAACTTCCGGCGGTCACAGCGCACTTCACCGGCCGCGAGCCGGTGGCGGCCGAGATCAGGAAACACCTGACCGCCGCGGACGGGACCGGCTTGTGCGCCGTCTCCGGCGTGGGCGGCGTGGGGAAGACGGCCCTGGCGCTGTACGCCGCGCGGGGCGTGCGCGAGTGCTTTCCCGACGGGCAGCTCCACACCGACCTCCGCGGCGCCGGGAACGATCCGGCGGATCCCCACACGGTGCTCGGGGCCTTCCTCCGCGCCCTCGGGATGCCCGACGCGGCCATCCCCGGCGGCATGGACGAGAGGGCGGCGCTCTACCGGTCCCTGCTGGCCCGCCGTCGCGTACTGGTCCTGCTCGACAACGCACGGGACGCCGCGCAGGTGCGGCCGCTGCTGCCGGGTGCCGAGAAGAGCGCGGTGCTCGTGACCAGCCGTGCCCGTCTCGTCGACCTGGAGGACGCGCACCTCGTCGACCTGGACGTCATGGGGCACGGCGAGGCGTTCGGCCTCTTCACCCGTATCGTCGGCGAGGCACGGACCGCGGCGGAGCGCACCGAGGCGTGGGACGTGGTGGCCGCCTGCGGCCGGCTGCCCCTCGCCCTGCGCATCGCCGCCGCACGGCTGGCCTCCCGCCCCACCTGGGACATCGGCTTCCTCGCCGGCCGCCTCGGCGACGAGCACCGCCGGCTGGACGAGCTGCACGTGGGCGACATGGCCGTCGCCGCGGCCTTCGGCATGTCGTACGCCCACCTCGACGCCGCGCAGGCCCGCGCGTTCCGCCTGCTCGCCCTGGCCGACGGCCCGGACGTCTCCCTGGCCGCGGCAGCCGCCCTGCTGAAGCTGTCGGCGCATGCCGCGGAAGCCGTGCTGGAGTCCCTCGTCGACGCCTCGCTGCTGGTGTCCGCCAAGGCGGGGCGCTACCACTTCCACGACCTGGTGCGGCTGTACGCCCGGGCCCGGGCCGAGCGGGACGAACCGGCGGCGGAGCGCACGGCGGCGCTCTCCCGGCTGCTGGACTTCTACCAGGGGATGGCCCTGCACGTGTACCTGCTGGGACGGCCGGGGGACCGCCTGGGTGATCACGTGGCCGCGGCACCGGTGCCCGACTCGGCCCCCGCGGATCTGGCGACCGCGGCGGAGTGGCTCATCACCGAGACGGACTGCCTCTTGTCGTGTGTCCGGTCACTGGCTCGGGGCGCCACCCTGAGAAGAGCGGTGGACCTTCTTTACACGGCACGGGACATATCCGAGTCCGGTCCGGGACAACGCGCTTATGAGGAGACGGCCATGGTTGCCCTCGAAGCCGCTCTCAAGGAACAGGACGCTTTCGCCGAGGGGCGGGTCCGCCTGGTGATCGCCGGTCATTTATCGATCAAGGGAGACTTCGACGCGGCGGCGGAGCACGCGGACCGGTCCATCGCGCTTTCCCTCTCGGAAGGGGACATGCTGACCCGATCCCGCGCGGCGAATGTGCGGGGCATCATCTGGCATTACCGCGGGACTTCCGGCGAGCACCTGCGGTGGTTCGCGGAAGCGCTGGACGCATTCCGCGCGGAAGGAGACCGCCCCGGCGAGGCCAGTGTTCTCAACAACCTCTCGATCGCCCATTCCCAAAGCGGCGACGGTGCCCTCGCGTTGACTCTGGCGGAGCAGGCTCTGGCCATTCACAGCGAGCCAGGCAGCCCTTCATGGCGTCGTGCCAACAGCCTTTACACACGGGGCTGCGCCCTTATCGAACTGGACCGGTTCGGGGAAGCCGTCCACGACCTCACGGCCGCTCTGGACATTTTCCGAGAATCCCGGAAGACGCGCTGGCAGGCCTGGTCCCATTGGCGTATCGCCCGAGCACATCTCCTCGGTGGGCTCCCGGCCCAGGCCGCACGCCATGCGGAGCTGGCCCTCTCGTTGTTGAGGCTCTTGGGCACGGACCACAAGGAAGGCGAAGTGCTCTCCGTCCTGGCGGACGCCCTGGACCGGGTGGGGCACCCGGGCCGTGCGCACGCCTGCCGCACGGAGGCGGCACGCCTGTCGGGCGACCGAGGGCGGCGTGACGAGACGGGACGGCGCGGCACACGGAAGTGAGACGTGTCAGACGTCGGTGCTGCCCAGGTGCTCGTCCTGCGCGATGTCGACGTACTTCCCCACCCCCGCCGACCGGACGCTCGCGGTGCCGGCGACGTGCTCGTCGGCCGATGCGGCGAGTGACCCCAGCCCGGTGAGCGCGCCCGCGGCAGTCAGGACGATCGCGGCTGCGCGGAGCCGGTGCGATATGGAGCGGGTCATCGTGTCTCCTATGGGTGGTGGTGTGGCATCCGCGCCGCCGCGGCGTGTGACAGCGGATGTGGCCGGCGGGCCGGGCATCGCTGCCCGTTCGCTCGCCACAGGAGCCGGTGCCGGCGAATCCCCCTCCGCGCCGCCGACACCGGCTCCTCCGCCGCGGACCACGGCTGCCCTCATGTCCCCCGGGGAGCCGCGGACCCGTTCTCTTCAGGAGCGGGGGCTCCGTCCTTCCGGAGCCGGAACCCCCGTGCCGGCCGGGCGGGTGCCCGGTACCGGCGTCCTGTGGTCCAGTGGTGCGCTCAGACGGGCTCGGAGCCCACGTGCTCGTCCTGCACGACGACCGGCGCGCCCTTGCCCTTGTCCCCCGTGGCGGTGACGGACGCGGTCACGGTGGCAGGGGTGCCCACGTGCTCGTCCTGTGGGGCTGGTGGGACGTGCGCGAGGTTGTTCTGATCGGTCATGGTTCTCAACTCCGTGATGAGGTGCGAGTCGTAGTGGTGCAACGGAGGACTGAAGAGCCCGCCCGGCAACTCCCCCGAGGGCTGCCGGACGGGCGGGGTTTCGGATGTCTCCGAAAGTGAGGCCTAACCCTTGCTACGACCCGCCTGCCCCCCGACGCGACGGATCGATGCAATAAGAGTGGCGCACCCGGATAAACGATCGATGAACGGCCAGCTGAGACGCCGTTCGGTGCGCTGTGCCGCGTCCGCCGGCCCGCGAGGGCGCCGGAGGCTTCAGGCGGACACGTTGTCGAGCAGCCGGTGCACCTCCGCGGCTTCCGTACGGGCACCTCGCTGCCGGAAGATCGCCAGCGCCTCCGTCCAGCACGCGCGGGCGCGTTCCGGCTGCCCGAGCGCGGCGAGGCACCGGCCGAGCACCGCCAGGATGCTGCCCCGCCGCCACTCGCCTCCGATCCCCCGCACCTGGACCAGCGCCTGTTCGGCATGGGACGCGCCGCGCGCGGAGTCCCCGGTCTCGCAGTACAGCTCGGCCATGCGGTAGAGCGTCCAGCCTTCCCACATGCGCTGGCGGTGGGTACGGAAGATTTCGAGCGCCTCCATGTACACGCGCAGGGCGTGCGCGTGGTTCCCCGCCGTGGCGAGGATCAAGGCGTACGTGTAGAGGGCGTTCGCGATGCGCCAGGTCCCGTTCGTCTCGCGGTAGATGGCCAGGCTCTGCTCGGCGAGCCCGACGGCCGTGCCGGTGCGCCCGGTGTCGGCGTGGACCCGTGAGAGGTTGCTCAGGGCGCTGGCCTCGCCGGGCCGGTTGCCGTCCTTGCGGAACCACTCCAGGGCCTGCTCGATGTACCGCTCGGCGTCTTCCAGGCGGTGCTGGTAGACGGCCGTGATGCCGCGGATGTTCGAGGCGTAGCAGCAGGGCAGGGCGTCGTCGTTGGCGAGCCCCAGCCGGACGGCGTGCATGGCCTGCTCGTCCGCGGCGTCGAACTGCCCGGCGAGGCTGTGGACGTGCGCCAGCACGGTACGCGCGCGCCCCTCGGCCCAGGTGTCGCCGGCGGCCTGCGCGGCAGAGAGCAGGGCGGTGGCCACTTGGCGGTACTGCCGCGAGTGGGCCCCCGACTCGGTCAGGTCCTTGGCCGCCCGCAGCAGATCGACCGCGCGGCGCAGGGAGTCGCCGCGACTGTCGGCGTATTGCCATGCGCATGCCAGAAGCGAGGGTGCCTCGGCGTACAGCCAGTCGCTCGCCCTCTCGCTGTCGGTGAAGACAAGGCCGGGGTGACGGGTGGGTGTCAGGTGTTTCAGTAACTGCTCCCCCGGCCGCTCCAGCACGTACACCCCCGCCGCCGTCGACAGGTAGAAGTCGAGCAGCCGCGACATCGCCGCCTCGCGCTCCGCCGGGGGCTGTTCGTCGCGTTCGGCGCAGGAGCGGGCGTAGAGGCGGAGGAGGTCGTGGAAGCGGTAGCGGCCGGGGGCGGCGGATTCGAGGAGGGAGGCGTCGACGAGGGTTTCGAGGAGTTCTTCCGTGGTGTCGACGTCCAGGTCGAGGACGGCCGCGGCGGCCGGGAGGGAGATGTCCGGGCCGTCGGGGAGGCCGAGGAGGCGGAAGGCGCGGGCCTGGGCCGGTTCGAGCTGGCCGTAGCCGAGTTCGAAGGTGGCCTTGACGGCGAGGTCGCCGGCGCGGAGTTCGTCGAGGCGGCGGCGTTCGTCGCCGAGCTTGCGGGCGAGGACGGAGACCGTCCAGGTGCGGCGGGCGGCGAGGCGGGACGCCGCGATGCGGATGGCGAGCGGCAGGAAGCCGCAGGCGGCGACGGTGTCCATGGCCGCGTCGCGTTCGGCGGCGACGCGTTCGGTGCCGACGATGCGGGTGAACAGGACGAGGGCCTCCTCGGGGCTCATCAC
Organism: Streptomyces sp. CA-181903; assembly: GCF_050937075.1. Taxonomy (NCBI): domain Bacteria; kingdom Bacillati; phylum Actinomycetota; class Actinomycetes; order Kitasatosporales; family Streptomycetaceae; genus Streptomyces; species Streptomyces sp. CA-181903. The sequence goes on along the minus strand of NZ_JBNJLY010000001.1, from coordinate 3,281,038 downwards.
GTCCAGGTCCACGAGGTGCGCGCCGGCCAGGTCGACCATGCGGGTGCGGCTGGTGACGAGGGCCGCGCAGCCCTCCGTGCCCGGGAGCAGCGGGCGGATCTGGGCGGCGTCGCGCGCGTTGTCGAGGAGGGCGAGGACGCGGCGGCCGTCGAGGGTGGAGCGGAAGAGGGCGGAGCGCTCCTGGAGGCCCTCGGGTATCGCCGAGTCGGCGACGCCGAGGGCGCGCAGGAACGCGCCGAGGACGGCCTCGGGTTCGGCGACGACGGGTCCGGTGCCCTGGAGGTCGACGTACAGCTGCCCGTCGGGGAAGTGCTCGCGGGCCGCGTGCGCGACGTGCACCGCCAGCGTCGTCTTGCCGACGCCCCCGATGCCCGCCACCGCGGACACCGCCATCACCCGCCCCTCGGCCGTCGCCAGCTGGTGGCTGAGCTCTTGGACGAACGCGTCCCGGCCGGTGAAGTCGGGGACGGTGGCCGGGAGCTGGGCGGGCCGGACGAACGACGGGCCCGTGCCGCCGCGGTCGCCCGACGGGTGCGGCGCGAGGTCGGCGTCGCCGCGCAGGATGCGCTGCTGGAGCTCGGAGAGCTCCGCGCACGGCTCGACGCCCAGTTCGTCGTCGAGCAGCCGCCGGGTGTCGGTGTACACGGCCAGCGCCTCGGCCTGCCGGCCGCTGCGGTACAGGGCCAGCATCAGGAGTTCGCGCAGCCGCTCGCGCAGCGGGTGCGCGGCGGTGAGCGCGGTCAGCTCCGACACCGCCTCCGCGTGGTGGCCGAGCTCCAGGTCCAGGTCGAGCCGGGTCTCCACCAGGCCGAGCCGCCACTCCTCCAGGCGGGCGCGCTGGGTGTCGGCGTACGGGCCGGGGACGTGCGCGAGCGGCTCGCCGTCCCAGACGGCCAGGGCCTCGCTGATGAGCGCCCTGGCCCGGGTGCCGTTGCCCGCGGCGCGGGCCTTCTCGGCCTCGGCGGCGAGGCGTTCCGCGGAGTCGATGTCCAGGCAGCCCACACCCGCCCGGAGCGCGTACCCGCCCGCCTCGCTCGCCAGCACGTCCGCGTCCGGACCGAACGCCTTGCGGAGCCGGGACGCGTAGGTGCGCAGCGCGGCGAGCGCCGCGTGCGGGGGGTCGTCGCCCCAGAGCGCGTCCACGAGCTCCGCGGCCGTGGCCGTCCGGCCGCCGCGCAGCAGCAGTGCGGCGAGCAGGGCCCGTTGCTGGGGCGAACCGGTCCGCAGTTCCTCGCCGCCGCGCCAGGCGCGGACGGGCCCGAGCACGGCGAAGCGCAGTCGCTGTCCGTGCCCTGTGTCGCCGGCCATCGTGACCCCCTGCTCGTCCTGCTCGGTGGCACCGGCCAGTCTGCCCTGTCCGGGGCCCCGGCGTCAGCACCGGTCCGGCCCTCTCCACAGGGCCTTCAAACGCTGTGGACGGGCCCCGGCGGGGGGAGTCCGGGGGCCGCGCGGCGCTCCGGCGGAGGCACGGAGTCCGCCGGGCCGCCGTCGCGGCGGGCGGGGGTACGGGGGGTGGGGCGCGGGCCGGCAGCGACGTGAACAGGGAGAGCGGGGAGGGTCGGACTCGTCAACTCCCGCCGTGGGCAGGGGCTTAGGCCGTACGGCGGGGCCGGACCGGTGGTGCCTCGGCGGGGGCGTGGCGGAGCCGGGTGCCGGTTCGCTTGGTGGCGCGGAGCGGTTTCGGGGGCTTTCGCGGGACGCGTCGTACGGCTGGATGTCGCCGTCGGATGCTCCAGGGGGCCGGAACCGGAGGGTGACGAGAGTCGCAGGGGGAGGGTGGGGTGTGTGGGGCGCGTGGGGGAGTGGAGGGCGGAGTGGAGGGGGTTGGTGCGTCGTCGCACCGTGTCACCGGCCGACGTTGTCGTGCCGCGTCGCTGCTGTGTGTCAGTGTCCGGCGTTGTCGTGCCGCGTCGCTGCCGTGTGCCGGCGTCTGGTGTTGTTGTGCCGTGCCGCTGCTGTAGGTCAGCGTCTGGTGTCGTCGTGCCGCGTCACTGCCGTGCGTCCCGCCTGACGTCGCCGTCCCGCGCCGTCGGCCCGCGTCACCGGCCGATGTCGGCGTGCCGTGTCACCGTCCCCCGTCACCGCTTCGCGTAGTCCGTGAACCCCTGCCAGTCGACGAGCACGCACGCCTCGTCGCCCACGACCCAGGCGTCGTGGCCCGGCGGGCAGGACATGACGTCGCCGGGGCCGAACTCCTCCTCCTGCCCGTCGTCCATCACGACCTTGAGGCGGCCCGACACGACGTACGACGTGTGCGCGGCCTGGCAGCTGTCGGTGCCGGCGATCGGCCCGACGTGCGTGGACCACCGCCACCCCGGCTCGAACGTCGCCCGGCCCACCGGCCCGGTGCTCAGGCTCACCAGCTCCAGCCGCCCCTTGCCGTCCTCGAACGGCCGGACCTCCTCCGGGGCGTCGAAACCCTTCCGCATGAGACCGGCCATGGCGCTCTCCTCGGTTCGTCGGTCCTCGGACGTCCCGGCCGTCCCAGCCGGCATGCCCGGCACGTCCGGCCCGTCCTCATGAACGTAGGCGCGCACGGCGGTGGGCGGCGAACGGCGTGGGCCGGACGGGTGACGTCGCGGACGGGAACGGTCGGTGGGGCCGGACCAGGAAACGGCGGCGCACGCGGTGGCCACCGTGGGCGCCGCGGCCACCACCCGGCGCCGTCGCCCGGCGGCGCCGCCGCGCCCGCGTCCTCCGCCGTTCCCGTGCTTCCTGGCGCCTCGCATCGCGAACTCCGCTTGTCGGCCGCTGGTTCCGGCCGTCACCACTCTTTCGGGGCCGGGCCCGCGGCACGCCGGACTCCGCCTTTCGGCAGCGCGGCTTGAACCTCACGTCCCGTGAGGAGGCAAGGTGGAGCGGTGATCGCTTCCCCTTCCACGACCTGGCGCGTGGGCCCACTGGCCGAGGCCAGTGGCTTGACCGTGCGCACCCTCCACCACTGGGACGACATCGGGCTGCTGAGCCCGTCCCGGCGCACCGCCGGCGGCCACCGGGAGTACACGGAGACCGACGTCGTCCGCCTCTACCAGGTGCTCGCGCTGCGCGGCCTCGGTCTGGGCCTGGAGACCATCGGCCTGTGCCTCGACTCCGGCGTCGACCCCGCCCGCGTCGTCCGGGACCACCTGGCCGAGGTGGAGGCGTCACTCGCGCGGCTCGGCACCCTGCGGCAGCGGCTCGCCCGGCTGCGGGACGCGCTGGAAGGGCCCGGGGACGCGCTGGAAGGGCCGGAGGGTGCGCCGGACGGGCCCGGGGTCGCGGACGGACCGGGCCGGCCGCCGTCCCCGATCGGTCCGCTGCTCGACGCCCTGCGCGCGACCGGCGGCGCCGCCGGCCACGGCGAGCGGGTGCTCCGGCGGCACGTGGACGCCGACGGCATCGACGTCCTGGGCACTCGCGCCGCCGGTCTCGGCCCCGCCGCGCACTATCTGCTGGAGGTCGAGTGGCCCGAGCTCTACCGCCGCGCGGAGCGGCTGCGCGTGGACGGGGTGCCGCCGGCCGATGCCCGGGTGCGGCGGCTGGCCGCCCGCATGGACGAGCTGAGCACGCTGTTCACCGGCGGCGACCGCGAGGTCTCGGCGGGGGTGCGGCGGGCGTGGGACGCGGACCCCGCCGCCCTGTCCGGCGACCCGGACGCCCCGGCGGACGACTGGCGTGACCTGTCCGCCTATCTGGACGCCGCCCGGCGGGGAGTGGACGGATGAGCCGCCGTGCCGGTAGGCGTCGTCAAGTCCGCGTCCATGAAAGGGATTTCAGCGCGCACGTCCGCGCCTTGGTCCCCCTCCTTCCGCTTCTCCTCCTCGCCCTCCCCGCCTGCTGCGCCCTGACGGCGTTCGGAGTGCTGCCCTGGTCCGTGCCCGTCGTCGCCCTGCCGGTGGCCCTGGCCGTGCTGTGGGTGCGCCGCTTCCTGCGGCTCTCGGGCCGGAGAGTCTGAGAGGGGCCGAGAAACGGGGGCGGCGGCCCTCACAGCGTCTTGACCAGCCGCGCCGCCTCCGCCAGCGGCAGCGACGGGTATGTGCCCCGGACCGCCCGTACCGCCGCCGCCACGCCCCGCTCGTCGCGGATCCGGCGCAGGGCGGGGGCGTCGACGGCGGCGCGGAGTTCGTCGAAGGAGGCGAAGGTCCGGGTGTACCAGTCGCGTCGCCTGCGGCGGTCCGCGTACGCCTCCGCCGTGCCGGCGAGGACGGTGCCGAGCGCGGCGCAGAGGGCGAGGGCCCAGAAGGCGTGGGCGGCGTAGGCGACGACGGCCAGGACGAAGGCGACGGCCGCGCCGCACCACAGGGCCAGGCGGGGAAGGTGCATGGGCGGAGTGCCTCCTGTGTCGTGCGGTGCTGAACAGGGCGGCCGCGGCCGCCGCTCCGCAGCGCGGTCGCTCGGACCCTAGCCGTTCAGGCCGTCGCCACCGGCCACTGCCCGCCCGGGAACGCCCGGTTGTCCTTCGCCTCGCCCTCCACGGCCGTCATCTGCTGCGCCTGGGCGCCGAGCGCGGCGACGAGCGTGGTGACGGCGGTGATGATGAGGGCGGTGTTGACGCCGGCCTCCTCCACGATGATGGCCGCGCCGGCCGCCGAGAACACCACCGAGCCGAGCGCGGCGATGGCGGCGATGATGGCGGCGATGAACTTCACCAGGATGACGCCGAGGGCCACGTAGAAGGCGAGGCCCGCGACGGCGGAGAGGGTGAGCGCCGTGGCGATCTTGTCGGCGCTGGTGGCGATCTGCGTCGCCGCCGTGGGCTGGAGCTTCACGGCCGAGGTGTAGGCGGTCGCGCCCTCGCCCTTCCACTGCTTGGGGGCCCGGAGCGCGTCGGCGGCGACGTTGCCGGCCACGTCGGTGGCGTGCCCGCGGACGTCGTGCTGCCAGGTGTACGCGTCCTTGAAGGCGGTGACGGGGACGGCGGCCCCTTGAGGAGCTCACCGATCTTGTTCAGGATCCACTTGCCCAGTTCGATCAGCTTGTTGGCGCACCAGATCAGCGCCTTGCCGATGATCTCGGGTACGTACCACTTGTTGGCGGTCGACTCCGCTTTCGGGCCCACCTGGTTGAGCTTCGCCGTCAGGGTGGTCAGCCCGGAGTTCAGCTTGTCGACGGTCGCCGTGTACTGCGCGGCGTTGAATGCCACGATTCCCCCTGTTGTTGCCGTGCTTGCCGTGCCTGCCATGCCTGTTGCGCTTGCCGTGCCAGGCGTACTGCCGTGTCCGCTGTGCCGCTGTGCCGCTGTGCCCGTGCCGTGGTTCAGTACGCCTTGGTGACGCTCTTCGTGGTCTCCACCTCGTGGTCGTCGTACGCGCGGGCGTTGACCGCCAGCGCGTCCGCGACCTCCTTCGTGCGGTCCCGGCCCTCGGAGGTCCGGGAGGAGATCTGGTTCACCGCGTCCATATAGGCGGAGACGAGGATCTGGAACAGGCCGGCCTCCAGACGGGTCATACGCAGGCCCTCCACGGTGTTGTGGATGCCGGCCAGCGTGGTGCTCTGCTTGTCCCACATCCGCGCGTCGGTGCGGATGCCGTCGGTGATGACCTTGAGGTCGGTGTCGCCCATGGGCTGCTGCCTCCGGTGGTGTTCGGCCGCTGCGGACGCGGCCGGTCGGGACGGATCCGCGCGCGACCGAAGCCGGCTCGGCCGGCTGGATGGCGCGGCCGGTTGGTCGGCGCGGACGGTTCGGTCCGGCTGGACGGCGCGGTCGGCTGCGCCGGTTCAGTCGGCCCGGTTGGCCGGTTGGCCGGTTGGCGGGTCGGCCCAGCCGACCCGGTCGGCCCAGCCGGTTCAGTCGGCGAACCGCGCCGGATCGGCGAGGATGGCCATGGCCTCCTTGAACAGGCCGTCCAACTGAGGTGCGGACGGCCCCCGCGAGGCCCCGGCGGCGAGGCGGTCGCGGGCGTCGGCCAGGGCCTCGGCGAGCGCCTGGTTCAGCCGCACGGCGGACCGGCCGTCCGCCCACGCGGGGTCCACGGAACAGGAGACCAGCGAACCCTGGGCCACGGTGACGGACACCTGACCGCCGGCCGACCTGCCGGTGAACGTCTCCGGCTCGGCCGCGGCCGGCCCGGTGATCGCGTCCAGGTCGAACAGGGACAGCATCTCCTCGGCCACCTCGTCGAGGCGGCGCGGGAGGACGTGCCGGAGGTCGAGCTCCGGCAACTCGGGCGGCGCCCCGGCGGATTCCGCCGCGCCCCCGGGGGCGGCGGCGGTGAACGGTGAGGCGGCGTCGAGCCGTTCGGCCCGGCGCTCCCAGTCCGTGCCCTCCAGCGACCGCGACCAGCCCTCCAGCCGTTCCCGCAGCGCGGATTCGTAGGCCGCGGTGACGGCGGCGTCCAGGGCGTCGGGCGCCTGCCGCCGCTGCCAGTCCGTGGCGAAGGCGACGCGCTCGGGCAGTCCGTCGCCGGCGAGCCTCACGGTGACGGCGCCTTGGGGGTCACTGCCGGTGACCTCCCGCGGTACCTGTTCCCGCATGTCCGCCATCAGCCGTTGGATGCCCAGGATGTGCTCCCGGGCCTGGTGCAAGTCCGCGAACGGGTCGCCGTTCACCGATCCCCCTTCGTTGAGCACGGCACGGAGCCGCTTCTTCCGAAAAGGGTGAACGACGCCGCGTGCTTGACGTGCCGTGCACGCTAACACGCCGCCCCCGCCCGGCCGAGAGATGCGGGCGGGATTCCGTTTGACTGGTGGGCCGGATGTGGCGCGGGTGCAGGGTGAGCGTGTTGATGCGGGTGGTAATCACCGCCGGTGAAGCGGGGGTTGCGGTGGAGCCGCCGCTCGCCGCACGCGTCCCGGTCGGCTCGTCCGCCCCTGCCGAACCGGTGCCGGCCGCTCGCGCGGTCCGCTCCTTACCGGTCGTTCGACCGCCCCGCGTACGGTCCGTTCCTACCGGGCGTTCGGCCGTCCCGCGTACGGTCCGTTCCTTACCGGCGTTCGACCGTCCCGCGTACGGTCCGCTCCCGCGCGCTCGGTTCGCCCGTGTCGGCGTCTCAGCGCTCGACTCGCCCATCTCCGTGCCACACGCGCAACCCTCCCCACTCCACCCCCCACCTCCCTCCCACCCCTCAACACTCACCTCACCCCCTGCACCCCTCAGCGCCCAACCCGCCCCAAGAACACCGGATTGGTCATCGCCACCATCACCCCGGCAACTCCCGCACCGTGGCCGGGCGGCGGACCTCCGCCCGTACGTACGCGGCCCGCGCCGGCGTCGTCCGCCATTCCACCCGGCCGTCCGCCGGGAGCGGTACGGACAGCACCGTGCCCTGGTCCGTCACGAACGCCGCCGTGCAGCCCGCCGGCGCCCCGGTGACCGCCAGGCGGACCGTCACCTCGGTGCCGGACCCGGCCGGGAGGCGGCCGCCGATGCCCGCGTGGGCGCCGCCGCCGGTCGTGGCGGCGAAGGAGAGGCCGATCGCCGAGGACTCGGCGATCCAGCTCCGCCCCGCCCGGATGCCCGCCAGGACGGCGTCGTGGGACAGCTCGTCGGCGAGGACGACCGTCTGGGGGAGGCCGACGGTCTGCGGCTCGCGGTGGGCGTCGCTGTTCCCCATGGCGGGCAGCCACCGGCCGCCCTCCCGGGCCGCGCCGGCGAGCAGGGCGTCCCAGGTGGCGACGGCCATCTCGTCGTCCGGGGTGAACGGGCCGTTCCACACCTCCACGGCGTCCGCGTGCTCGTAGCCGAACTTCCAGGAGCAGCCGACGCACGTGCCGTACGGGTGCGCCGGGACGACCAGGCCGCTGGCGCGCCGGATCGCCCGCGCGTGCCGGCCGAACGCGTCGTCCCGGACGCGGTAACGCCAGTCGACGAACGTACCGGGGTCGGTGCCCAGGGCCAGGACGTGGCCGTTGCGGGTGGTGACCTCCTCGCCGGTGAGGATCAGCAGGTCGTCGCCCCACAGGCCCTGCCAGGCGGCGTGGCCGGACGTGGTGTTGTGCTCGGTGGTGACGATCCAGTCGAGCCCGGCGGCGCGGGCCGCCGCCGCGATCGCGGCCGGGGTGCGGAGGCCGTCCGAGTGGACGCTGTGCAGGTGCCCGTCGCCGCGGTACCAGGCCCGGCCGCGGCCCTTCGCCCGCCGCGGCGGGTAGACCGGCTTCGGCGTGGTTCCCGGCGGACCGTACCGGAGGGTCACCGTCACCTCGTACGTCATCCCCGCCGGCGCCACCGTGTACGGGCCGAGGACGACGTGCCAGGTGCCGGGCCGGACGGGACCGGGCAGATAGCCGGGGGTGGCCCGTTCGGCGCTGATCGCGAACTCCGTACGGGCGCCGCCCGACCAGCCCCGGAAGCCGTCGGGGCCGGTGCCGCGCTCGTCGAAGATCCCGATGTCGCAGGCGTTGCCCGGCACCCCGGGCGGGACGGGCGGCCGGTCGTAGGTGTACGAGACCGCGATCTCGCGGACGCCGCGCGGTACTTCCACGGGGAGGTGGACGAAGTCGGGCGCGCCGGCCGGCAGGCTGCCGGTCACCTTGCGCGTCTCCGTCGTGCCGTCACCGCCGCGCCCCGGTGGGCCGGCGGCGTGAGCGAACGTCACGCCGTCGAGCGTAAGGGCACCCGCCGCCCCCGCGACAGCCGTCAGTTTCAGGACACCCCGTCGTCCCATCCGCCGCTCCACGCAAGACCTCCGGTGCCGTCGTCTCGTGCCGTGCAGTCCTCACGCCGTGCAGACCTCGTGCCGTGCAGTCGTCGTGCCGTGCAGACCTCGTGCCGTGCCGTCCCCGCGCCCCGCCCCGTCCCCGCGCCCTGCCCCGGGCCCGCGCCCCGCCCCGGGCCCGCCCTCCGCGGACCGGATCCCACCGTTCTACGCCACCCGCGCGCCCCGCGGAACGGACGGTGCGACGGACGGCGGATGACGGTCGTGTGTCGCCCGTTCGACATGGGTCACGCGCGGCCGCCCAGGGATTACCGTGGGTACAGGCGACAGACGGAGGTTCTCCCGCATGCGGATCGCGACCACGGTCTTCCTCACGGACGAGACGATCACCCCGGTCCGGCTCGCCCGAGAGCTCGAACAACGCGGCTTCTCGGGTCTCTACCTGCCCCAGCACACCCACATCCCGGTCGAGCGGACGACGCCCGCGCCCATGGGCGACCCGCTGCCGCGCGAGTACGGGCGGGCCTACGACCCGTTCGTCGCGCTGGCGCAGGCCGCCGCCGTCACCCACCGGATCACCGTGGGGACGGGCGTCGCCCTCGTCGCCCAGCAGGACCCCGTCGTCCTCGCCAAGCAGGCCGCCACCCTGGACCACCTCAGCGGCGGCCGCTTCACCCTCGGCATCGGCTACGGCTGGAACGTCGAGGAGGCCGCTGACCACGGCGTCGAGTGGCGGACGCGGCGTCGGCTGGTCAGGGACCGGATGGCGCTGATGCGGGCGCTGTGGCAGGAGGAACCGACGGCGTACGAGGGCGAGTTCGCGTCCGTGCGGGCCAGTTGGGCATACCCCAAGCCGCTGCTGCCGGCGCGGCAGCGGGTCGGCGCGCCGCCGCTCGTCGGGCCGAGGACGCTGATCGGCGGGTCCGCCGGGCCCGGGCTGTTCGCGGCCGTCGCGGAGTACGCGGACGGCTGGCTGCCCATCGGCGCCGGCGGGCTGCGCGAGGCGCTGCCCCGGCTGCGGCAGGCGTGGGCGGACGCGGGCCGGCCGGGGGAGCCGGCCGTGGTGCCGTACGCCGTCCATCCGTCGGCGGGCAAGCTCGCGCACCTCGCCGAGCTGGGCATCGAGGAAGTCGTGGTGGGGCTGCCGGCGGCGGGGGAGGGGGAGGTACTGCGGGCGCTGGACGCGCATGCGGAGTTCTTGTGAGGGGTGGGGTGCCCCGGTCCCTCCCCTTCGCCGCTTCCTGGGGCTGTGCCCCAGACCCCCTTGTCGCGGCTTCGCCGCTCGTCCTCAATCGCCGGACGGGCTGGACAGTCAGCCCGTCCGGGGGTGCGGGGGCTCGCCCCCGCAAGAAACTGGGGGCACCTCCCGGCGGTAGCTGGGGGAGAAAGGGCGGGACCGGGGCGAACCCCTACCTCACGGACCGTGAGCATCGGCACAAAATCCCTGGCGGAATGCCCCCTGGCCGCACCGCACCGCCCTCGTATGCTCGGGGGATGACTTCGAGCGCACAACGGCCCGTCTCGTCACCGCCGACCGCCAACGCGATGCGACGCGCGCTCAAACGGGCCCGGGACGGCGTCGCGCTGGACGTCACCGAGGCGGCCGTGCTGCTCCAGGCGCGCGGGGACGACCTGGAGGACCTGTGCGCCTCGGCCGCCCGCGTCCGGGACGCGGGGCTGGAGGCCGCCGGGCGGCCCGGGGTCATCACCTACTCCAAGAGCGTCTTCATCCCCCTCACCCGCCTCTGCCGCGACCGCTGCCACTACTGCACCTTCGCCACCGTCCCCGGCAAGCTGCGCCGGGCGGGCGAGGGGATGTTCATGTCCCCGGACGAGGTGCTGGCCGTCGCCCGCCGGGGCGCCGCGATGGGCTGCAAGGAAGTCCTGATCACCCTCGGCGACAAGCCCGAGGACCGCTGGCCCGAGGCGCGCGAGTGGCTGGACGCGCACGGCTACGACGACACCCTCGCCTACGTCCGGGCGATCTCCATCCGCATCCTGGAGGAGACCGGGCTGCTGCCCCACCTCAACCCGGGCGTCATGTCCTGGACCGACTTCCAGCGGCTCAAGCCCGTCTCACCGTCCATGGGCCTGATGCTGGAGACCACCGCGGAGCGGCTGTGGAGCGAGCCGGGCGGCCCGCACCACGGCTCGCCCGACAAGGAACCCGCCGTCCGGCTGCGGCACCTGGAGGACGCGGGCCGCAGCTCCGTACCGCTCACCAGCGGACTGCTGCTGGGGATCGGGGAGACGGTGGAGGAGCGCGCCGACTCGCTGTTCGCGCTCCGCCGCGTCTCCCGCGCGTACCACGGCATCCAGGAGCTCATCCTGCAGAACTTCCGCGCCAAGCCGGACACGGCGATGCGCGGGATGCCCGACGCCGAACTGGACGACCTCGTGGCCACGGTCGCCGTCGCCCGGCACATCATGGGCCCCTCCGCCTGCCTCCAGGCGCCGCCGAACCTGGTGGACGAGGAGTTCGGCCGGCTGATCCGGGCGGGCGTCGACGACTGGGGCGGCGTCTCGCCGCTCACCCCCGACCACGTCAACCCCGAGCGGCCCTGGCCGCAGATCGACGAGCTCGCCGCGCGGTCCGCCGCCGAGGGCTTCGAACTGAAGGAACGTCTCGCCGTCTACCCGGAGTTCATCCGGCGCGGAGAACCGTGGCTGGACCCGCGCATCCTCCCGCACGTGCGCGCGCTGGCCGACCCGGAGACCGGGCTGGCACGTGAAGACGCCGTCGTGGAGGGCCGCCCCTGGCAGGAGCCGGAGGAGGTGTTCGTCCCCACCGGCCGCACCGACCTCCACCGCACCATCGACAGCGAGGGCCGCACCGGCGACCGGCGCGCCGACTTCGACGAGGTGTACGGCGACTGGGAGGCGCTCCGCGAGGCGGCGGCCCCCGGCATGGTGCCCGAGCGGCTGGACGGCGACGTCCGCGCGGCGCTGCGGCAGGCCGCGGACGACCCCACGCGCCTGACGGACGCCGAAGCACTCGCGCTCCTGCACGCCGACGGGCCTGCCCTGGACGCCCTCTGCGGCATCGCCGACGACCTGCGGCGGGCGACGGTCGGCGACGACGTCACCTACATCGTCACGCGCAACATCAACTTCACCAACGTCTGCTACACCGGCTGCCGCTTCTGCGCCTTCGCGCAGCGCCGCACCGACGCCGACGCCTACACGCTCTCGCTGGACCAGGTCGCGGACCGCGCCCAGCAGGCGTGGGAGGTCGGCGCCGTCGAGGTCTGCATGCAGGGCGGCATCCACCCCGACCTGCCCGGCACCGCCTACTTCGACATCGCGCGGGCGGTGAAGGAGCGGGTGCCTGGGATGCACGTGCACGCCTTCTCGCCGATGGAGGTCGTCAACGGCGCCTCCCGGACCGGGCTTTCGATCCGCGACTGGCTCGCCGCTGCCAAGGAGGCCGGCCTCGACAGCATCCCCGGCACGGCCGCCGAGATCCTCGACGACGAGGTCCGCTGGGTGCTCACCAAGGGCAAGCTGCCGACGAAGGACTGGGTGGAGGTCGTCACCACCGCCCACTCGCTCGGCATCCGCAGCTCGTCCACGATGATGTACGGGCACGTGGACCAGCCCCGGCACTGGCTCGGCCACTTCCGGAAGCTGGTGGAGATCCAGAAGGAGACGGGCGGCTTCACGGAGTTCGTGACCCTGCCCTTCATCCACACCAACGCCCCCGTCTACCTCGCCGGCATCGCCCGCCCCGGGCCGACGATGCGGGACAACCGGGCGGTGACGGCCATGGCCCGGGTGCTGCTCCACCCCCACATCACCAACATCCAGACGAGCTGGGTGAAACTGGGCACCGAGGGCGCCGCCGAAATGCTGCGGTCGGGTGCCAACGATCTGGGGGGCACGCTGATGGAGGAGACCATCTCGCGGATGGCGGGCTCCTCGTACGGCTCGTACCGCTCGGTGCGCGACCTCGTCGCCATCGCGGACGAGGCGGGGCGGCCGTCGCGGGCGCGGACGACGCTTTACGGGGAGGTGCCGGAGGAGCGGCGGGCCGCCGCGGCGGCTTCGGACGGGCATCTGCCGCGGCTGCTGCCGGTGTTGGGGACGCCCCACAGCCCGTCCGGCGATTGAGGACAGCGCCCGCAGGGCGCTTCGGGGGTGCGGGGGCTTGCCCCCGCAAGAAACGGTGAATGGGGGTGCCCCCTCTGGGGGAGGGACCGGGGCACAGCCCCCCGCAGGGGCCCCCGCGTGTTGCCGACCTGTCGCACACACTCGATCGGACGGCAACACTCCCGCGCATAGGGTGTGCCGCATGTCTACGCCCCAGAACCCCCACCAGCCCCAGCAGCCGCACCACCAGGGCCCCCGCCCCCGCAAGCCCCGCAGGGCGGCGGCTTCGGAGGCCCGCCGCCCACCTGGGGCCCGGAGGGCACGGGCCATGCCCAGCCGACGATGGTCGGCGGCCAGCCGGCCGTACCGGCGCCGCCACCGGGTCACGGCTCCGTACCGCCCCCGCCACCGGCCCACGGTTCCGTACCGCCCCCGCCCGGCCCGGTGCCCGGCGGCGCTCCGGGGCCGTACGGGGGCGGGGCGCCCGGCCCGTACGGCGCGGGGCCCGGCATGGCACCCATGCCCGCGCCCACACCGCCGCCGCGACGCGGGAACAAGAAGGTGCTCGCCATCGTCGGCGGCGTCGTCGCCCTGGCGGTCATCGGCGGCGGCATCGCGTTCGCGGTCAAGGGCGGGTCCGGGAACGACGACAAGGACAAGAAGGAGGAGGCCAAGGGGGCGGCGTCCACCGCGCCCAAGGACCCGTCCGCCCCGCAGGCGTCGGCGTCGGCTTCGGCGCCCGCCGCGGACGGCGGCGGGAAGGCCCCCGCGGGCTGGCAGACGCAGGTCTACGAGCGGCACGGCTTCGCCTACGACGTCCCCGGCAAGGGCGAGAAGTGGAAGGTCCTGCCCGGCGACACGATGATCTCGTACACCGCCGACGGCAAGCCGGTCGTCGCCATGTCGGGCACCGCCGACTTCCATGAGGGCGGCTGCTCGTCGAATCCCAACCCCGACACCTTCGGCGAGGCCGGCAAGGGCCAGCTCGCCACCGTCGGCACCACCGGCGGCGGCAAGGACGGCGACCTCCAGACCAACGCCCGTAACTGGGCGGGGAACTGGGGCGTCATGGCCTACGGCGGCACCGGCGCCAACAAGCCGAAGATCGAGGTCGGCCAGGCGACGCCGTGGAAGCACAACGGCATCGAGGGCTACACCGCCACCGCGAAGGTCAAGGTGACCCACCGGCCGAGCGCCTGTGTGCCGCCCACCGCGATCGTGAAGAGCATCGCGCAGAAGCTGCCGGACGGCACTTTCCACGGCTGGGTGATCTACGCGGACCAGGGCGTCCCGGACGCGCTGTCCGAGGCGCAGATCGACAAGATCATGCAGACGGTCCGTCCGGCCGCCGCGCATTGAGCGCGCACTGAGCGGGCGTTGAGTGAGCCTTGAGCGAACGCCGGCCGGGCGTCGAGCGGGGGCCGGCCGGGCGATGACCGCGCATGGCCCGGCCCGCGGCACGACGGCGGCGAGCACCCGAGGACCTCGGAGGGGTGTGGCCCCCGGGTGCCGCCCGGCACCGGGCCGGGCCTCGCGCGCCGCCACGCCCTCGGGCGGTCAGGCCACGCGTCGCCTCACTCGCCGTCCGTGACCGTCGCGGTGAACGCGCTCCACGCCTCGGGGGTGAAACCGAGCACCGGGCTCTGCGGGTCCTTGGAGTCGCGGACGGCGATGGCGCGGGGAAGGGGGGAGGCGACCTCCACACAGTCGCCGTGCGCCAGCGAGTAGGAGGACTTCCGCCAGGTGGACTTGCCCTGCTGAATGGCCATGGTGTTGCTCCGTTGCCTGTGAGTACTGCCTGTGGTCAGAAACGCCGGTTTCCCGAGGTGGAATCGACGGTACGCGCCAACATCAGATGCTGAGCTGGCTGTTCACCCGACCGGATGGCATATTCCAGGCACCCCTTCCGCGGAGGTGGCGGCAGGTGTACCGTTCCGCCTCCCGCGTGGCGGGGGTTGCGGCAGGGGCTACGCGCGGGCGCCGTCGGCGGCCCGGTACTCCTCCGCGACGCGGAGCATGAACTGCCGTGAGTGCTCGGCGTTCAGTGCCTGCATCCGCAAATGCTCGTACATCACGCTGTACGCCTGGACGTCGTTCGGCTTCTCCAGGTAGAGGTCGCTGGTGATCCCCTCCAGGTACACCGTGCTCGCGTCCTGCGGGTCGTGGAACTCCAGGATGCAGAACTTGCCGTACATGCCCGGGTGCGCGCCCACGTCGTACGGCAGCACCTGCACGGTGATGTGCGGCTGGAGACTGAACTCCACCAGGTGCTCCAGCTGTTCGCACATCACGGCCCGGCTGCCCACCACCCGGCGCAGCGCCGCCTCGTCGATGACCGCCCACAGGCGCAGCGGGTTGTCGGGGTCGCTGATGCGCTCCTGCCGCCGCATCCGTACCTGCACCCGGCGTTCGACCTCCGCCGCCGTGGCCTCCGGCCAGGAACCCTCGGTGACGGCGCCGGCGTAACCGGGCGTCTGGAGCAGGCCGGGGACGAGCGACGCCTCGTAGATGCGCAGCGAGGCCGCGTCCGTCTCCAGGCCGATGTAGACGCTGTACGGGATGTCGCCGAACGCGTGCCACCAGCCCTGCTGGCGCGACTCCTTGGCCATCTGCATCAGCGAATCGACGATGCGGTGGTCCTCGACCCCGTACACCCCGCAGAGGTCGCGGACGTCGCGCTGGCTGATGCTGCGGCGGCCGTTCTCCAGCCGGCTGATCTTCGACTGCGACACCAGCAGCCGTTCGGCGACCTCCTCCGCCGTCATCCCCTTGAGCTCACGGAGCTTGCGCAGCTCCTGCCCCAAGCGGCGCCGCCTTACGGTGGGATTGACACTGGACGCCACGGGACGCACCTCCGGCTCCGTCATGCTGCTGTCTCCTGCTCCCGCAGCCTGCCACCACCGGCCGGGGCGGCGCTGGAAAACGCCGACACAGGATCTCGCTCACGGTGACCGTGGTCACGACGGCGACATCCCCGCCGGAAGCGTCCGGCGGTGCGCCCACTGTGCCCCGGGGTGCGCCGGGGCGGTCGGTCACGCCGTAGGCCGCGATTCCGTTTCGGCGTTCCCTGTGGGGTCCGGGGGGTTGCCGCCCCGTGGCCCCCGCGGCGGCCGCGGTCCCTTCCGGTTCCGCGGCCGGGGGGTGTGGTGCGTTGCGCTCGTGCGTGACGCCTGTGCGCGGCGTGCCCGATGGTGCGGTCAGCCCTGCGTCGGGGCCGTCACCTCACCGTGATCGCCGTCTCCGTGACCGGAGTTGACCGCTCCGCCGCGCCGCCGGTGCCGTGCGGCCCGGTCGGGCGGCGGTGCGGTGCCGCTGCGGCGCGGTCGCGATGTCGCCACGGCGACCTCACGGCGTGGCGGCGGCGTCGGTACGGCGACCTTACGGCTGGTGCGGCTCCGCCACGGCGGCCTTACGGCGTGGTGGCGGCTCCGTCACGGCGGATGCCCACCGGTAGGGAAGCGACCGGACCCGGTGACGCCGGTGCGGGTGTGCTCCGCGCCGGCGCGCACATGAGGTGACGCGGTGTCTGCCGCCGTCCGCCGACCGGGATCACGCCGGCCGGGACGCGATGGCTGGGACGCGCCGACCGGGGTCGCGGTGGCCGTCGGTGGTCGTGCCGGCGGCCACCGCCGCCCGGCGTTCACCGTGCCGGGTGTCGCCGCCGTACGCCGCGTCGCCCGTCCGGTGCTCCCGAGTCCTGCCGCGGCGTCACGAGGCCGCCGCGCGCGCCATCACCCCGCCGTGGTGGGCCGCTTGCTGAGGAACGGTTTCAGCAGGTGCCACACCGCTGCGGACGGCCGCCGTCCGGCGGCCCGAACCGCCGTTCCCGCCGCCGGCCACGGCCGCTGCCGCGGGCCGGCGCGGCTGCGCCCCGACGCCGTTCTGGACGTCCATCACGGCGTGCGCCACGAGTCCGCCCATCGGATCGTGCCGGATGAGGTCCCGGAGCCTGGAGCGCGACGAGCGGCCCTCGTTGCCCGGATAGAGGTGCTTGCCCAGGCCGACCGCGTGGGCCAGCGCGGCGAGCGCCGCGGTCCGCGGGTCCGGCGGCACGCCGGTGCGGATCGCACTGTCCAGCCGGGCCCTGATCTCCCGGCTGATGGCCGTGTCCGTCGCCTGGTACCGGGTGGTCGGCAGCACCCCGCACATCTGGCCGGCGACGGCGTGCACCATGCCGCACCGCTCCAGATGGGTGAGGTACGTCTGACGCAGCCCCAGCCGGGGCCCGCCGATCCAGTGGACCGCGCGGACCGGACTGCCGCGGCGGCGCAGCAGTTCGAGCGCGGTGTCCAGGGTCGGATCTCCTGTCGGCCGTGGCATCACCACGGCGATACGATCCCCGTCAGGGGCTATCCGTCCGGCCAGAGCCAGCTCCACTAGCTGGGCTCCGGCGAGACCGAGGTCGAGCGACTGCGGCTGCGCCGTGGTCCCCGTGGCCGGGTCCAAGGCGAGCAGCAGAAGCTCCTCCGGAATTGTTCTGCGGCTCCTGCCCATCCATGCCTCCCCGCGTGGATGAGTGACAGGGTGACCCCTCTCACATTGGTCTGTCGAGAGTGCGTGGTGGCTTCGGGTGGGAACCGGTAGGTATGTCGTCTCGTCTTGCACATGGGTGAAGCCGGGGAAGCCGCCTGCCGGGTGGTCGCGCGGTGGCACGCCGACGGCAGAGCACACTGGTAGACGTTGAGAATGTCCGGAACGGCGGAGCGCGCGGCGCTTCGTCCCGGCGTACGGCGTGGGAATCGAGGAGGCATCGGTGGCGGGCGAGTCCCCCGACAAGTCTGAGCAGGGGAAGCCGTCGGGGGAGGCGGCCGGCGGCGAGCGCGACCCGAGGCTCGGGATGCACCGGGAGACCGGAGCGGCCGTGGCCGTGGCCGGTGGCACCGGTTCCCACGCGGATCAGGACGACCAGGACGGCGACGACACCGCGGCCGGGGGCGCCAAGGGTGCCACCGGCGCCAAGGACGCCGACGGCAAGGGCGTCAACGGGAGCGAGCGCGGCGAGGACGGCGAGGACGGCGAGAGAGACGCGGAGGGTGCCGATGAGGGCACCGCGTCCTCCTCTTCGGCGTCCTCGTCTTCGGCGCCCCGGCCGGACGTGAAGGACGCGAAGGGTGCGAAGGACGCGGGCGGCGCGAAGGCCGACGCCTCCGTCGGCCCTTCCGCCTCGCCGTCCGAGGGCGACGCGGAAGCCGATGCGGATGCAAAGCCCGCCGCCTCGGGAGCGGGCCGGGTGCCGCCCGGCGACGCCCGGCTGAAGGCCGCCGTCGCCGCGTGGATGGCGAACTCGGACGACGAGGAGTCCGAGGGCGGACCCGAGAACAAGGCCGAGGGCAAGACGGGGAGCAAGACGGGCGGCAAGACCGACGCTTCTCCCGCCGACCAGCCGACGCAGCTGATCAAGGCCCCGGCTCAGGCCCAGGCCCCGGCCGGCGAGGCCGCCGAGCCGAAGAACGGCAAGGACCGCGACGGCTCCGACGCCCGTCCCGTGGACCGGCCGACCGCCGCCTTCGGCATCGTCCGCCCGGACGCCGGGACGAAGAGCGACTCTGAGAACGGCCCGAAGGGCGGTGCTAAGGACGCCCCGAAGGATGCCCCGAAGGGCGGCGCGAACGGCACCGGACGGGACGCCGGGAAGCCCTCCGGCTCCGGCGCCTCCTCCCCCGACCAGCCGACCGCCCTGCTCAAGGCCCCCGCCGTCCCGCCGGAGGCCCCCGGCGCGCCCAAGGCGGGTGCCCGCCCGGGTGCCGACCAGGGCCGGAGCAGCCGGTTCGTTCCGCTGAAGTCGGACGACGAGGCGCCCGCGCTCGGCAAGAAGGCCGCGCCCGGCGCCCCCGCGGCGTCCGCCGGCACGCCCTCCGCCCCCGCGCGGCCCGAGGCACCGGAGCGCCCCGCCGTCCCCGTCAAGGTCACCCCGCCCGCCCCCGCGGCCCGCCCGGTGCCCGGCCCCGCCGGTCCCGGCGGCCCCGAGCGCACCACGCAGACGCCGATGCCCGTCGGCCCGGACGGCGAGAAGCAGGCGCCTCTGGACCTGCTGGCCCAGCTCACCAACACCCCGCCGCCGCCGGAGACACCGGTGCGGACGGCGATGCGCCGGGTGAAGATCTGGACGCCTATAGTGGTGCTCCTGCTGATCGTCTTCTGCGTGGTGCAGGCGTTCCGCCCGTTGCCCGACGCGTCGCTGGTGCGCGGCAAGCAGGCCGCCTACACCTTCGGTGGCGAGAAGTTCGACATGAAGTGGCCCACCGAGGGCCAGTCCGCCGCCAAGGTGCTCGGCGTCGGCGACCTCGGCACGTACGGGCCGCAGAAGCCGGTGCCGACGGCGAGCATGGCCAAGGTCATGACGGCGTACGTCGTGCTGCGCGACCACCCGCTGAAGATGCGCAAGGGGCCGGGCGGCCAGGACGTTCCCGAGCAGGGTCCGGCCGTCACCATCGACGAGCGGGCGGAGAAGGAGGGCAAGGCCAAGGACGAGTCGGCCATCCGCGGCCTGCGGGCCGGGCAGACCTTCTCGGAGTACGACATGCTCCAGATGCTGCTGATCCCGTCCGGCAACAACATCGCCCGTCAGCTCGCGCGGTGGGACGCCGGCTCGGAGGAGGCGTTCCTCAAGAAGATGAACGACACCGCCAAGCAGCTCGGCATGAAGAACACCACCTACACCGATGCCAGTGGCCTCAACAAGACCACCGTGAGCACCGCCGTGGACCAGGTGCTGCTCGCCGAGCAGGTCATCAAGGACCCGGTCGTCCGGTCCATCACCACCAAGCCCAACACCCCGATCAAGGGCCTCAACGAGGGCATCAACAGCAACATCGACGACCTGCTGATCAAGCACAGCGGTGTGCTGGGCATCAAGACGGGCTCGTCCTCGCCGGCCGGCGGCACCCTGATGTGGGCGGCGCGCAAGCGGCTGAACGGCGAGGAGGTGCTGATCGTCGGCGCCACCATGGACCAGCACTTCAAGGGCGGTCCGGACGTCAACGCCGAGATGAGCCTCAGGATGGTCAAGCGCGTCAGCTACGAGCAGCTGACCGCCGTGCAGAACGCCCTCCAGCAGGCCGTCGTCGTCAAGAAGGGCCAGGTCGTGGGCTGCGTCGACGACCAGCTCGGCGGGAAGACCGAGGTCGTCGCCACCAAGGACGTCAAGAGCTACGGCTGGGGCGGTCTGCAGGCGAAGTTCGCCCTGGACAAGAAGAAGGGCGCGGCGCTGCCGCACTCGGCCAAGGCCGGCACGGTCGTCGGTGAGCTCGTCGTCGGCAGTGGGTCCGAGGCGGTGCGGGTGCCGGTGGCGTTGAAGAAGGCGCTCAGCGAGCCGTCCTTCGGTTCGAAGCTGACCCGCCTGGGCTGACCGACCCCGACCGACCGGCTACGGCCGACCGGCCCCGGCCGACCGGCTACGGCCGGCCAGTCCGACGGCCGGTCGTGGCCGACCGGCCCCGGTCCGACGGGAACCGTCCGGCCACCGGCCCGCAGGGGCCGGTGGCCGTTTCGCGGCCGGGTTCCGCCCGCGGGCCGGGCCGTCCCGCCGGCCCGCGAGGGCGGCTCGCACGGGCGCCCGGCACTCCGTAACGGCCCGGAGCCATTTCGCGGTCCGGGGACCGCGCCGCCGCCCGTGCTAGCGTCGCGCGGGGTCCGCGCAGGTCGCGGGCCTGTCGCGTGCCGGACCCGGTCGCGTACCCGGAGGCACCGGGACGGCCGGGGCATGCGGGAAGATGGGGGAAGACCTCGGGGAGACGGGGAGAGCCGCAGTGACCACCGTGGGCCCGGCGCGGGCCGGGAAATCCGAAGAGCAGGCAGGCGCCGCACCGGCAGGGGCGGGCGCCGCTCCGGCGCGCCCCGGTGCTTGGCCGCGGGCCCGTGCGGTGCTCACCGGCACCGTGCCGGTCACCCTGTTCGTGGCCGCGGTGCTGCACGTGGTGTGGCGGTTCGTCTTCGCCAACAGCGGCGGCGACCTCGCGGCGCAGGACGCCTGGGCCGAGTTCGCGCTCCAGCACCCGACCTCCGCGTACAACCTCGCCTGGTACGGCGGCATGCACCCCGTCTCGTACAGCGTGATCTCGCCGTACCTGATGGCGCAGCTCGGTGTGCGTCCCACGATGATGATCGCGGGGACCGTCGCGTCCGGGCTGATCGCGCTGCTGCTGGTGCGCAGCAAGGCCGTCCGGCAGCCGCTGTGGCCGTCGCTGTACGGCGCCTTCGCGCTGGTCTGCAACGCGATCTCCGGGCGGGTGACCTTCGCGCTGGGTTCGATGTTCGGCCTGGCGGCGGTGGCCGTGATATTCGCCTGGCCGACGCGTTGGCGCGTCGAGCGCCGGTATCGCTGGCCGCGGGCGCTGCTCGCCGCCCTGATGGCGGGCCTGGCGACGGCGTCCAGCCCGGTGGCGGGCCTGTTCGTGGGGATAGTGGCCGCCGCGCTGTGGCTGAGCAGGCGCCGGGCCGCCTCCTACTCGCTGGGTCTGGCGCCGGTCGTGGTGGTGGGCCTGTCGGCGTGGCTCTTCCCGTTCTCCGGGCAGCAGCCGATGGACGTTCCCTCGACGGTCCTGCCGCTGCTCTCGGGCGCCTTCGCGTTCGCCTTCGCCCCGCGGTCCTGGCGGACGGTCCGGATGACGGCCGGGCTGTACGTGGTCGGCGTGATACTGGTGTGGCTGATCCCCTCCCAGATCGGCACCAACATCGCCCGGCTCGGCATGATCTTCGGTGGCGTGGTGCTGCTCGCCGCCCTGCAGGAGGCCGAGGTGCCTCCGCGGGCGCAGTGGCTGCGCGCGGGCCGGATGTGGACCGCGTCCGTCCTCGCGCTGGTCACCGTGACCGTCTGGCAGGTGGTGAACTCCACCGCCGACATCATCAACACCACCCCCGCCGCCTCCTGGGCGCGCGAGATGGCGCCCCTCGTGGACCGGCTGCAGAAGGTCGACGCCGACCGCGGCCGGGTCGAGGTCGTCCCGGCCCGCAGCCACCGCGAGGCGTCCGCCCTCGCCCCGTACGTGAACCTGGCGCGCGGCTGGAACCGGCAGGCCGACATGAAGCGGAACCCCGTCTTCTACAAGGAGGGCCTGCTCACCCCGCAGAGCTACCGCACCTGGCTCGACCGCTGGGCCGTGCACTACGTCGTCCTGCCGATAGGCGAGCCCGACCACGCCGCCGTCAAGGAGGCCGAGCTCGTCGGCAAGGGCCAGCCCTACCTCGACGAGGTGTGGCACGACTCCAACTGGCGCCTGTTCGCCGTCAAGAACCCGACGCCGCTCGCCGCGCCCCCGGCGGAGGTGCTGCGCGCCGATGCCGACGAGCTCTCCCTCACCGTCCGGTCCCCCGGGCCCGTCCTCATCCGCATCCCCTACACCCCGTGGCTGGGCCTGGTGGACGAGTCGGGCAAGCCCGTCGAGCCGCCGAAGGCCGGCCCCGACGGCGGGCCGGCGGTGAACGAGCGCGGCTGCCTCACCAAGAAGGTCGAGCAGCCGCCGGGCGAGGACGACCCCGAGGACGACTGGACGGTGCTGCACGCGCCGCACCCCGGTACGTACCGCATCGGCGCGCCCTACAAGCTGCCGCGCGGGACGGGCTGCCCCGACGACATGGCGCCGTAGCGGCGGCGAGGCCGGTAACGGCCGCCACCGGCCCGGCGTGCGCGCCGCGCCGGTGGCATGCCCCGTACGGCGGGTGTCCGTCACCCGTTCGTCCCCTGCCGGTACCGGCCGTCGGAGATCACCCGTTCGTCGTCGCGCGGCGTGCGGCACCGGCCACGGACCGTTTCGCTCGGAAGTGCGCGGAACCTCCCACCTGCTGCGGCACATCGGTGTGCCGCGTCCGCGCACGGAGGAACGAGCATGCGTACTGCACGAGTGCTGGCCGGAGCCGTCCTGACCATAGCCGTCGCCGGGCTGCCCTGCGTCCCCGCCTTCGCCGGGGACTTCGACAAGCTGGAGATCGAGCCGGGTACCGCCTCGCCGGGCGCGACGGTCACGGTGAGCACGCTCGCCTGCGGCAAGCACGGCATGGGCTCCGGTGACGCGAGCGCCGTCGGCGGGCCCTCGTCGTTCGAGCTCAAGCCGGGCGCCCACAAGGAGCTGGTGGTCGGCCAGTTCAACGTGCCGGAGGCGGCCAAGGCCGGTACCTACGGCATCGGCGTGAAGTGCAAGAACGGCAAGGAAGCCACCGGCGACCTGGTCGTCACCACCGGTTCGCCCTCCTCCGCCCCCGCGAAACCCGGCAAGCCGGCCAGCCCGCCCAAGGGCGGCATGCGGACGGGCGCCGGCGGCACGAGCGAGGGCTCGGGCACGGCGGAGATCATCGCGGGCGCGTCCGTGCTGGGCGCCGCCGCGGTGGGCGGCACCTGGTTCCTGCGCCGCCGCGCGGGCACCGACCGGGCCTGAGAGGCCCGTTCCGCCCGCCGGTTCCCGGCCCGCGTCGGGGCCGGGAACCGGCGGGCCGGCCGGGGGGTTTCGGGGAAATCAGCCGGGGGGCGACGGGGGGACCGCCGTACATCCGCCGGTGGAGGACGGTGACACCTCGATGCTCCGGACGACGCGCACCGCGCTCGCCGCGCTCATCATGTGGCTCGGCTCGCGGCCCGTGGCCGCCGCCGTACTCGTCACGGCCGGACTGTTCTCCGGCTGCTGGCTGATAGACAGCGGGTCCCGGGCCGCCGCCCCGCCGCCGCAGCCCTCCCGGGCCGAGGCGTTCCCCGCGGGCGGGGCGGGCGCCCTGGCCCCGCACCGCCGCGACCCGCTGATCCGGCCGCTGCCACCCGTCACCCCGGTCCGGGTGCGCATCCCCGAGATCAAGGTCGACGCCCCGCTGCGCGGGCTCCGGCTGCAGGCCGACGGCAGCCTCGCCAGCCCGCCGCAGGACGACAGGAACCTCGCCGGCTGGTACGAGTCGGGCACCGCGCCCGGCGCCATCGGCACCGCCGTCGTCGCCGGCCACGTGGACACGCCCACCGGACCGGCCGTCTTCTACAACCTCGGCGCCCTCAAGAAGAAGGACCTCGTCGAGATCGTCCGCGCCGACGGGCGCACGGCGGTGTTCACCATCGACGCGATCGAGGTGTACGACCGGGGGGACTTCCCGTCCCGGAAGGTGTACGGGGCCTCGGGGCGGGCCGAGTTGCGGGTGATCACGTGCGGGGGCGGGTTCTCGGAGGAGCACCACGCGTACCTGGGCAACGTGGTGGTGTACGCACACCTCGCGAAGGTCGTCGAGGCGGGCGGCGGGCGGGGGAGTGCGGGGGCCGGGGCCGGGTCTGTGTCCTCTCCTTCCTCTTCGTCCTCTCCTTCTGCTCTTCCGCCGTCTTCGGCCGCGCTTCCGCGAACGGCCGGCCCCGCGACGAAGCACGCCGGGCCGTCGCGGGCGCCCTCCCCGGCGCCGTCCGCGTCGCCGAAGGCCGGTGGCCGCCGGAGCGGGGCCGTCCGGCCACCTTCGCCTAGCGCTCCGGCGAAGTCCCCGAAGGCAAGCCCCCGTTGACGGAGCGGGACCGCTCCCGCTGTCGCTCCCGCCGTATCCCCACCACGTCCGCCGGCAGCGGGGCGTGGATGGCGTACACGTCACCGACCCGCAGACCCGCGGGGGTGCGGTACTCCCCGCACAGGCCGATGACGGAGATCCCGACCTCCGACGCCGGCTGCCAGAAAGTGCGGTAGTACGGCGCGTTGGCCGGATCTCCGGTATCTCCACCAGCGGCACTCCGCGCCGCTCCAGCAGGCGGCGGAGCTTGCCGAAGCGGAGCCGGGGGGTGAAGCGCCCGTACCGCTCCCGGAACGCCGGCTCCGGGACCTCCCGCCGCCGGTGGGCCAGGCGGTGCACCTGGAGGGTGAAGTGGTGTCCCTCCCAGGGGGATCCGGCCGACG
Source organism: Streptomyces sp. CA-181903 (assembly GCF_050937075.1). Classification (NCBI taxonomy): domain Bacteria; kingdom Bacillati; phylum Actinomycetota; class Actinomycetes; order Kitasatosporales; family Streptomycetaceae; genus Streptomyces; species Streptomyces sp. CA-181903. The sequence goes on along the minus strand of NZ_JBNJLY010000001.1, from coordinate 3,256,533 downwards.
CGCGCGTCCAGTGGAACTCGGTCAGGCCGTGGTCCCGGCACAGGCCGTACTCGTGGACGTTGTCGCCGAAGTCCGGGCCGAGGAGTTCGGCGACGCGCTCGGGGGAGTCCGCCGGGCGCAGCCCGAGCACGGTGCCGGTGGTGACGACGTCCACGTAGAACGCCAGGGAGTACGGGGTCACTTGGGTGCCCTCGGGGAGCGCGGGGCGTCAGTCCGTCGTCGCCATCGCCTCCTCCTCCCCCTCTTCCGGCTCCGGCGCGCCCAGCCCCTTGAGCACCTCCAGGATCGCGTCCCCGTACTTCACCAGCTTGTTCTCGCCGACGCCGTTGACGGCCGCCAGGCCGTCCAGCGAGTCGGGCAGGGCCGTCGCGATCTCCCGCAGCGTCGCGTCGTGGAAGATGACGTACGCGGGGACGCCCTGCTCCTTGGCCGTGGCGGCGCGCCAGGCGCGGAGCTCCTCGAAGACCGGCACCGCGGCCACCGGGAGCTCGGCCACCGCCGCGCGGCTCCCCGACCGGCCGCCGCCACCGCCGGACGCGGACTTCGTCCGGGCCGCCTTCCGCTCCGGCTCGCGCCGCAGCAGCACCTTGCGCCGGCCGCCCAGCACGTCGCCGCTGGCGTCGGTGAGGACGAGCGTGCCGTACTCGCCCTCCACCGTGAGCAGCCCCTCGGCGAGCAACTGCCGCACCACGCCCCGCCATTCGACGGCGCTGAGCTCCGTGCCGATGCCGAAGACGGTGAGCTGGTCGTGGTCGTGCTGGATGACCTTGGCGTTCCGCTTGCCGAGCAGGATGTCGATGATCTGGCCGGCGCCGAACTTCTGGCGGCGCTCGCGGGCCAGCCGGAAGACCGCCGAGAGGAACTTCTGGGCGGCGATCGTGCCGTCCCAGGTGACGGGCGGCGCCAGACAGGTGTCGCAGTTGCCGCACGGCTCGCCGTGCTGACCGAAGTAGGCCAGCAGCCGGACGCGGCGGCACTCCACCGTCTCGCAGAGGGCGAGCATCGCCTCCAGGTGGGCGGCCAGCCGCCGGCGGTGCGCCTCGTCGCCCTCCGAGCCGTCGATCATCTTCCGCTGCTGGACCACGTCCTGGAGGCCGTACGCCAGCCAGGCCGTCGACGGCAGGCCGTCGCGCCCGGCGCGGCCGGTCTCCTGGTAGTAGCCCTCGACGGACTTCGGCAGGTCCAGGTGGGCCACGAAACGGACGTCCGGCTTGTCGATGCCCATGCCGAAGGCGATCGTGGCGACCATCACCAGGCCGTCCTCCCGCAGGAAGCGCGCCTGGTTGGCGGCGCGGACCCGGGCGTCCAGGCCCGCGTGGTACGGCAGCGCCTCGACGCCCTCCCGCACCAGGAACGCGGCCGTGTCCTCCACGCTCTTGCGGGACAGGCAGTAGACGACGCCCGCGTCGCCCGCGTGCTCGCCGCGGATCAGCTCCAGGAGCTGGCGGCGCGGCTCGTTCTTCTGCACGATGCGGTACTGGATGTTGGGCCGGTCGAAGCTCGCCACGAAGTGGCGGGCGTCACCGAGCCGCAGCCGCGCGGCGATCTCCCGGCGGGTGGCGTCCGTGGCGGTGGCGGTCAGGGCGATGCGCGGCACGTCGGGCCAGCGCTCGTGCAGCGCGGACAGGGCCAGGTAGTCGGGCCGGAAGTCGTGGCCCCACTGGGCGACGCAGTGCGCCTCGTCGATCGCGAAGACCGAGACCTTGCCCCGGTCCAGCAGGCTCATCGTCGATTCGAGACGCAGCCGCTCGGGGGCGAGGTAGAGCACGTCCAGCTCGCCCGCCAGGAACTCGGCCTCGACCATGCGGCGCTCGTCCAGGTCCTGCGTCGAGTTCAGGAAGCCCGCGCGGACGCCGAGTGCGCGGAGCGCGTCCACCTGGTCCTGCATCAACGCGATCAGCGGCGAGACGACCACCCCGACACCCGGTCTGACCAGGGCGGGAATCTGGTAGCACAGCGACTTGCCGCCGCCCGTGGGCATCAGGACGAGCGCGTCGCCACCCGCGACGACGTGCTCGATGATCTCTTCCTGCGCCCCGCGGAACGCGTCGTAACCGAAGACGCGGCGCAGGACGCCCAGCGCCTCGCTCGAGGCTCCGGGCTCGCGGGCCACGGCGGTCTCGGCGGGCTCGGTGGTCTCGGCGGACTCGACGGTCGCGGTGGTCTCGGTGGGGTCGGCCATTCGGGCAGTCTACGAGGAATGGCACGGCCGAGCGGGCGATCAAGGAAGCCTGTGGACGGCCGGGCACTTGTGGACAACTCCGTCACCCACAGGTGTCCCGGTGGGCGCCCGGCCGTCCCCCGGACCGCCCTACGCCACCTCTATCCCGTACTCCTGCACCAGGGCCTCCAGGCCCCCCGAATACCCCTTGCCCCCCACCACGAAGTCCCAGTTCCCGCCCGACCGCTTCCGGAACGACCCCAGCACCAGCGCCGTCTCGCCGGGCCGGCCGTCCGAGACCTCCAGCTGCCCGAGCTCCGCCCCGGCCGCGTCCGAGAGCCGTATCCGCGCGTCCGTGAAGCGGGAAAGGTCGGCCTCCGGATTGGCCTCGGGGTCTATGGCCGCCGCCAGCACCAGCCGGTCCGCCGGCTCGGGGAGCGCGTCGAACGCCACTCGCAGGGCCGCCTTGTCACCGGGCAGCGGCTCGACGGACCGCACGGTGCCGTCCGGGGTGCGGGGGTTGTTGTAGAAGACGAAGTGGTCCTCGCTGAGGACCCGGGACCCCCGGCAGACCAGGGCGCAGACGTCCAGGGCCACGCCGCCGGACCAGGACATGCCCAGCACGTTGTGGTCGGCGGGTTCCGCGGCACCGGCTCCGGGAGCGGCCGTACGGGACGCCGCGCCGCCGTCCGCCCCCGCTCCGTCCGCCCCCGCTCCGTGCGCCTGCCCCGCACCGTCCGCCGGCCCCAGCCGCCCCCGCAGCCCGTGCTGCGTCAGCAGTCCCACCAGCTCCTCGCCGTTCACCAGCGTCAGCGGCTTGCCGTTCGCGAACGCGTACGAGCCGGGACCGAACCGGGACGTCGTCACCAGCACGCCCTTGTTGGCCCCCGCCCCCTGCACCGTCCCGAACAGATCCCGGACCGCCGTCGGGGGCACCGTCTTCCGGTACCGCTTCACCTGCACGATGATCCGGCCGCCGCTGATCGGGTCCGGGTCCAGCGCCTCGACGTCCACCCCGCCGTCATTCGACCGGGTCGTCATCACCGCCCGCATCCCGCGCGCCCGGAACAGCTCCGCGACCAGCGCCTCGAACTCCACGGGGTCCATCTCGAACAGGTCCGGGTCGCCGTCGTCCCCGCCGCCGTGCGACACCACGCCCCAGCCGACCTCGTCCGGCGTCCGCTCGGCCCGGACGGCCGTGCGCTGGTCGGGCCGCGCCGACAGCCGCCCGCCCAGCCCGTCCACCAGACAGTCCGGCGCGCTCACCTGCTCCAGGTGCAGCCGCCCGAACGCCGCCCGGTCCACCGTGACCGCCGCCAGCACCAGCCGCGCCCGGCGGCCCGTCGCCGGGTCGTGGTCGTCCACGAAACCGTTGAGGGCGACGGACTCCAGCGCCCCGAACTCGTCCGCCGCGAACAGCTCCCGCACCGCCAGCAGCACACACTGCGCCACCACGTCCCGGTACAGCGCCCGGCGCTGGGTCACCGGGCGGGCCGTCTCCTTCTCCTGGTCGGCGGTCGGCATGTAGCGCACCGACTTCACCTCGGGCACCACGTCGAACCCCGGAAGCTCCCACTCCAGGACGAGCTGGCGCGCCCCCGGGTCGTAGGCGGCGGACACCTGGTGCGGGAACTCCTCCGGCCAGGCGGACGACGCGTACAGCGCCGCCGAGAAGTACTCCACCACCGCGTCCGGATCACCGGCCCGCAGCGCCGCCACCAGCTCCGCGACGCCCGCGTTGTGCTGCCGCACCTGCGCCAGCCGGGCCGCCGCCCACTGGTCGTACTGCTGCCGGTAGGCGGCCAGCTGCCGCTGCCGCAGCGCCTCCGCCTCCTGGGCCGCCCGCAGGTCGCGCTCGTACTGCGACCGTCGCCCGAACCCGTACCGCGCCGGGTCCGGCAGCGGCGCCGGCACCCCCAGGTGACCCGGGTTGAAGGGCTCCAGCGCCTCCGGCTCCGTCAGCCGCGCCGCCGAGAACGCGGGCGCCGCGCACCCGGTGCGCAGCAGCCCCTCCAGCTCCGCGACCCGGGTCTCCAGCTCCTCCGTCCGCCGCCGCGCCTCGGCCTCCCGCGCCTGCCGGTAGGCCGTCCGCCGCTCCCGGTCCAGCCGCGCAGCCTCGCGCTGGTCCGCCCGCTGCACCCGCTCCCGTTCCCGCTGTTCCTGCACCTCGGCCCGGTGCCGGAGCTCCTGCTGCCGGTTCTGCGCGCGCTGGGCCTCCGCCCAGATGCCTATCAGTCCGTTGGAGCGACGAGTCATGGCGGATTCAGCCCTCCCCCCGAGACCGATCCGTCCCGGAACCGCGATACGTACTGGCTCCATGACCAGCGGTGACCCGCCAACTCTAGTCGCGGCGGGCCGGTGTCGGGCCGGCGGTCCGTCAGACGCGGGCGGCCGCCTCGAACTCCGCTCCCGCTTCCGCCTCGGCGTCCAGCAGCTTCTCCATCGGGCCCACGCCCACCGCGCCGCCGACCACCATGCCCACCACGATGGCGCCCAGCAGCATCACCGTCGAACCCCAGGACGCCATCACGTCGACGGGCAGCGTGTAGGCGCCGATCACGCGGGCGACGCACTCGGTGAGCAGGGCCGCGCCCCAGATGGCGCTGTAACGGCGCTCCAGGCTCCGGAAGCGGGCGTTCCCCGACGTCAGACGGTCCCACGCGGCGGCCTTCGCCGAACTACCCTTGACCAGCATGGGCTTGAGGCCGGCCGTCATCAGGGGGGTGCCCCGGACGGCGGACCAGAGGATGGCGCCGCCGACGAAGCTGCTGATGACGGAGTCCTTGGCGATCATCAGCCGGGCGTCGCCGGTGGCGAAACTCAGCACCAGGGAGAGGATGTTGACCACCAGCATCACGCCGGCCAGCCCGTTCACCGTCCGGTCGCGCACCAGGCTGAGGACGGTGCGGATGGCAGGCACCACGCTGCTGAGGGCCAGCGAGAGGACGAGGCTGAGCCCGAGGCCCGCGTGCAGCAGGTAGTAGCCGCCCAGCGGCACGGCGACGTCCAGCAGCAGCGGCATGAGGGCGGTGGAGAGCGGGTGCTCCTCGCGCGCCGGGGCGGCGGGGGTGGTGGCGGCGGTGGCGGTGGCGGGCTGAGCCGGTGCCTGCGACATGCTTGCTGCTCCTGGACTGGTGCCGGGCTGATCCCGGGGTGTTGATCACAGCTTCGCGGAGCGGGGGTGCCCGGCGGCAGGGCCGGGTGTGGGGGATACGGCAGGACGAATGTCATGGGTGGGGGCCGTTGGGGTTGCGGGTGGGCCCGCCGGAGTCGGCGCCGGAGCCGTGGGTGGGGCTTTGCCGGAGCCTGCCGGGATCAGGAGTGACGGGCGGGGCTCCGCCGGGCCCCGCCCTCGCGTCGTAGGAGTGTCGGCGCTGCTCCGCCCACGTCTCATACGGGCGTCAGCGCTGCTCCGCCCACGCCTCGTGCGGGCGTCAGCGCGGCCCCGCCCCCGCGTCGTACGGACATCAACGCGGCTCCGCCCCCCGCGTCGTACGAGGATCAGCCGAGCAGCACCGGAAGCGTCCGGACGCTGTTGCTGATGAAGGAGGGGAGCGGGAGGAGCTCCTCCGGGGTGGCGGCGAGGGAGAGGTCCGGGAAGCGTGTGAAGAGGGCCGGCAGGGCGGTCTCGGCCTGCAGCCGGGCCAGCGCGGCGCCGACGCAGAAGTGGGCGCCGTGCCCGAAGGTGAGGTGGCGCTTGTTCTCGCGCGCGGTGTCGAAGGCGCCCGCCGTCGGCCCGTACTGCTCCGGGTCCCGGCCCGCCGCCACGTACGAGGCGAGGATCGCGTCGCCGCGCCGGATCACCGCGCCCTCCAGCGGGATGTCCTCCTTGGCATAGCGCATCGGGAAGTGGGCGACGGGTGAGTCCCAGCGCAGCGTCTCCTCGACCACCGCCGTCCAGGGCAGCTCGCCGGCGCGGACGCGGGCCAGTTGCCCGGGGTGGGTGAGGAGGGCGCGCACCGCGTTGGTGACGAGGTTGAGGGTGGTGCCGTGGCCCGCGACGAGCATGAGGAGGAGGGTGCCGATGAGTTCCTCCTCGGAGAGCCGGTCGGCGTCCTCCCGGGCGGCGATCAGGTCGCTGATGATGTCCTCGCCGGGGGCCGCCCGCTTCTCGGCCACCAGCGCGGCGAGCAGCGCGAGCAGTCTGCGCCGGGTCGCGAGGACTTCGTCGGGCCCGGTGGCGCTGCTGGTGAGGCTGGCGGAGAGGGCGCGGAACTCGTCGTACCGCTCCTCCGGGACGCCGAGCAGGTCGCCGATCGTCCGCATGGCCAGCGGGTAGGCGAACAGCGCCCGTACGTCCACCGGTCCGGGCGGCTGCGCGGCGAGCCGGTCCAGCAGCCCGCGCACGTTCGCCTCGACGGGCGCGCGCATCCCGGCGATGCGCCGGGGCGTGAACGCCTGGGTGACCAGGGTGCGCAGCCGCCGGTGGTCGTCACCGTCGGCGGTCACCATGCCTGCCGGAGCGACGAAGTTGATCAGCGGCCAGCCCTCCGGCACCGAACCGTCACGCAGCAGCGTCCAGTTGACCGGGTCCTTGACGACGCGCGGGTCGGTGAGCAGGTCGCGCAGCAGCCGGTGGCGGGTGACCACCCAGGCGGGTATCCCGTCCGGGAGCTCGACGCGGACGACGGGACCGGTGTCGCGCAGCCGCCGGACCTCCCCGTGGAGGTCGGCTCCGGTCACGTCCAGGCGGAAGAGCGGCGCGTCGCGGAAGAGTCGTGCGTCGTCGGTGCGGGTGTCGTCCATGGCTGGCCTCCAACGGCGGCTGTGCGGTGTTTGACGGCGGTGCTCGGTACGACGGGGCTGAAACGCACGGGCAGGGCGGTGAGGGCGCGGGCCCAGGGGGACGGCCGGTAGGACAGCTCCCCGGCGGGCACCGCGAGCCGGATGTCGGGCAGGCGGTGGACGAGGGTGTCGACGGCGGTGTGGGCGATCACCCGGGCCTGGTCGCGGGCCGGGCAGGTGTGCGGGCCCGCGCCGAACGCCAGGTGGGAGCGGTTGCCGGGGACGATCTGGCCGTCCGGCGGCAGTACGGCGGGATCGTGGTTGGCGGCGGCGAGGCCGAGCAGCAGCGCGTCGCCCTCGCGCACGTAACGCCCGCCGAAGCGCAGGTCCCGGGTCGCGTACCGGCCCGGGAAGTTCTGCACCGGCGCGTCCCGCCACAGCACCTCGTCGAGGGCCGAGTCCACGGTGAGCCGGCCGCCGGTGACATGGGTGCGGAAGCGGGTGTCGGTGAGCAGCAACCGGACCGTCGCCGCCGTCCAGTTGGCGGCGGGCCCGTTGCCCGCCACGATGATGACGGCCAGGTGGTGCAGGACCTCCTCGGGCGACAGGCCCTCGGGGTGCGCGAGCAGCCAGGAGGTCAGGTCGTCGCCCGGCTCGGCCAGCTTGCGGTGCACCAGGTCGCCGAGGATCCGCTGGAGCGCCCGGTTGGCGGCGGTCGCCTCCGGACCGCTGTCCACCATCCCGCGCACGGCGGCGATCAGTTCGGGCGCCACGTCGTCGGACAGGCCCAGCATCCGGGAGGCGGCCCACAGCGGCAGCTGCTGCGCGTACTCGGCCAGCAGATCGGCCTCGCCACGCGGGGCGATCGCGTCGAGGAGCATGTTCGACAGCTGGGCGATGCTGCGGCGCAGCCGGTGCTGGTCGAGGCGGGCGAAGCCGTCGTTCACCGCGCGGTAGAGCCGGCGGTGCTCGGGCCCGTCGGCGAACAGCACGGTCGGCCGGTATCCCATCATCGGCAACAGCGGCGAATCGGGCCGCACCAGCCCCTCGCGCAACGCCCGCCAGCGGCGCGAGTCGTGGGAGAAGCACTCCTCGTTGCGGGTCACCTCCAGCAGCTCCCGGTAACCGATCACCAGCCAGACGGGAACGCCCGGTTCCAGCTCGACGGGGACGACCGGACCGTGCTCGCGGCGGAGGCGCTCGTAGAGGGCGTGGGTGTCGCCGGTGAGGATCTCGCCGTAGAGGGGGGTGGCGGGGGGTGGGGAGGGAGTGGTGGGGGTGGTGGTCGGGTGGGTCGACGGGCTCCCTGCTGTCGGGTGTTCGGCCGTCGGCCGGTCGGCCGTCCACTGTTCGGCAGCCGCCCGACCGGGCGGCGGCTGGTGGGCCGGGCAGCCGGGCGGGGGTTGCGGAACGGCGGAAGGGGGGCCTGCCGGGGGTGGCGGGATCGAGGGGATGGGCGGGGTCGACGGGGTCGGCGAGTGCGCGGAGGGTGCGGAGGTCGGGGGTACGCGGGGGGAGCCGGGTGGCGGGGGCTTTCCGTGCCCGCCGGGGCCTGGGTGGCGGGCAGGGCCTGCGAGGCGCCGGGGGTATCCGCGCCCGCCGATGTTTCCAGGGTGTGGGGGATGCCTGGGGTGTTCGGGACGTCGGGGGTGCTGGGGACGCCCGGGGCGCTGGGGACGCTCAGGGTGTTGGGGACACCCGAGACCTCCGAGACCCCCGAAATCTTCGAGGCCCCCGAGACCTCTGATGCCTCAGAGAAACCCGAGACCTCCGGTATCTCCGGTATCGGTGCGCTCATGACGCCGGTACCTCCAGCGGCGCGGCGCCGGCGGCGGTCGTGTACAGGTGGTCGACGAGCGTGACCAGCGCCCGCGCGCTCGACCCCCGGTCCCGGGCGTCGCAGAGCATCACCGGGGTGTCCGGCAGCAGGTCCAGCGCCTCGCGCAGCTCGTCCGCCGGGTACACCGGCGCGTCCGGGAACGCGTTGGCGGCGACGGCGAACGGGACGCCCAGGTCCTCCAGGTGCCCGAGCACGTCGAAACTCGCCTCCAGCCGGCGCGTGTCGATCAGCGCGAGCGCGCCGAGCGCGCCGTGCGTGAGGTGCCGCCACAGCGGGAAGAAACGCGGCTGGCCGGGGGTGCCGAAGAGGTAGAGGACGCGCCGCCGGTTGAGGGTGATCCGCCCGAAGTCCATGGCCACGGTGGTGGTGGCCTTGCCCGGCAGCACGTCGTCGACGCCCTGCCCCGCCTGCGTCATGGTCTCCTCGGTACGCAGCGGCGGGATCTCGCTGAGCGAGCCGATGAGCGTCGTCTTGCCGACGCCCAGCGGGCCGGCGATCACGATCTTCACGGACGTGCGCACGGTCGGGGGAAGGTAGCGGCCGCCCTCAGAGTTGGCGGAGTCCATCGAGTACCTCTTTCAGCAGGGCGGGATCGTGCCGGTCGGCGGCCGTGACCGGGGGACGGGCGACGACCAGGCCGGCGTCGAGCAGGTCGGCGAGCAGCACCTTGATCACCGCGACCGGCTGGCGCAGGTGAGCGGCGACCTCCGCCACGGACAGCAGCCGGACGCAGAGTTCGAGGATCTCGGCGCACTCCGGACTGAGGTCGGGCGCGTGCTCACCGGTGGACGCGGCGGCGCCGGGGACCCCGGTGGCTCCGGTGGCTCCGGCGCTTTCGGCGGCCACCACCAGGGTTTCCAGGGCGAGGGTGTCCCGGGAAGGGGCCACCCGGCCACCGGTGATCACATAGGGGCGTACCGGCCCCGCGCCGGTCGCGCCGCTCACGGAGTGGCGGTACGGGCGCGGGGCGGGCTGCTGAGGTGCTGCCCTATGCGCACCACCATGTGCTGCATCTCCCGCGCGACCAGCCCGGCGTCCACGTCCGCCGCCGTGGCCACGGCCAGCGAGGCGCCCGGCCCGGCGGCCACCAGGAACAGGAAACCGCCGTCGAACTCCACCATCACCTGACGCGGCGCGCTCCCGTCGCCCGCGAGCTGCGCCGCGGCCTCGTGGCCGAGCGAGAGCAGGCCGGAGCAGATCGCCGACAGGCGGTCGGCGTCATCGGTGGATATGTCGGGCGAACCGGCCAGCCGCAGCCCGTCGCGGGACACCACGAGCGCGTGCCGCACCGCGGGCACCCGCAAGATGTCGGCGAGAAGCCACTCCAGATTCCCGTTCGTACTCAACGCGATTCCCTTTCGCTGTCGTTCGGCTCACGGGGCCGCGCCGGCTCTGCGGCGTCCGGTGCTTCCGGTTCCGCTTTTGCTTCCGCTTCAGCGGTGTTCACCGGGTCCGCCGGGTTCGGTCGACCGGCCGGACCCGCTGTTTCCGCCGGCCCGGCCGGGCCCGTCGAGTCGGGGGAACGTTCCACTCGGACGGGTTCGGACGGGTCGACGCGATGCGACGGACCGAAGCGGTCCGGCGCGCCGACGTGCTCCGGCAACCCGACGTGCTGCGACGCCCCGGCGTGGTCGGACGGCCCGACGTGCTCCGAGGAGCCGACGGACTCCGGCGGTTCGACGCGCTCCGGCGGGTCGGCGTGCTCCGATGGGCCGACGTGATCCGGCGAGTTGACGTGCTCCGGCAACTCGACGTGCTCCGATGCCCCGGCGTGGTCGGACGGCCCGACGTGCTCCGAGGAACCGACGGAACCCGGCAGCTCGAAGCCATCCGATGAGCCGGCGGGCTCCGGCAGCCCAATGTGCTCCGACAACCCGACGTGGTCGGGCGCCCCGGCGTGCTCGGACGTCCCGACATGCTCCGACGACCCGCCATGCTCCGACAACCCGACGCGGCGCGCCGGGCCGACGCGACCCGACGGTTCGTCCGAGCCCGATGATCCGGCCGAAGTCCCCAGCCCGCCGACCCCACTTGCCGGGCCATCAGCATCCGCTGATGACAGGGCGAAACCCGCCCGCTCGGCGGATTCCGTAGGCATGGCAGCTCCCGCTCGCACGGCAGCTCCTTCCGCTACGGCAGTATCCGACGGGCCGACCGGACCGGTGGCCTCCGCCGCCATTGTGGCCTGTGGCGTCCGGGAGGCCGTCGCCGCCTCCGCTTCTCCATCGCCACCCGCCTGCGGCGACTCTGGGGCGGGCGCGGCCGAAGACGTGTGTGCGGGCACCTCGGCCCTCGTCTCCGCTGCCGCCATCGCCGACGATTCCGCTACCGGTTCCGCTACTGGTCGCGCCACCGGTTCCGTTGCCGCTTCCGCTGGGGGAGCCGTCGCCGGCGCACCCACCGGCGTACGGGCGCTTCCGGCAGCCGCCTCCGCGGCTTCCGCCGCCTCCTCACGCCCCAGCCGGGTCCCGGCCTGCAGGCTGCTCATGAAGGCCGCGGCCTGCTGCGGCGACCGGACGGGCTCCGCGTCCCGCGCAACGGACGCCGGAGCCGCCGACCTCCGAGGCACCGGGCCCCGGGCCGCCTCTTGCCCTTGGCCTGCCGCCCGGCGGCTGCGCCGGCGCGGGAGACCGCCGGGGGTGATCCCGGCGGGCTCCGAGGCGCCGGCGGCCGGAACTCCGGGGCGGCGCGCGCCCGTACCGCGTCCGCCGGCACCGTCCGCCCCCGGGTCGACGACGGCGTGCGCGGCGTGCCCGTCGCGCGCCCCCGCCCCGTCGCGCACCCCGGCCCCGTACCCGCCGCGCACCCCGGCGCCGTCGTCGAAACCGTCCTGACGCGGCATCTGCTCCGGCCGCGCATGCTCCCGCGCCACGTCCCACGCCGCCGGAGCGACGTCACTCGACGCGCTCGCCCCGGCCTCCGATGCCGACGGAACGCCCGTGTCCGCAACAGCGGTCGCTCGCGCGGCTGTCCGCGCCCCCGCCGCGTACCCGTGTGCCTCCCGCCGCGCACGCCGCCGTTCCGCCTGCTCCTGCTCCGCCTGTTCCCGCAGCCCAGGAGCGCGCGGGGGCGCGGGGGTGGCCGGGGTCGTCGGCCCCTGGGTGAGCAGGGCGGACGGGACGAGGACGACGGCCCGGACGCCCCCGTACGCCGACGGCGAGTCCAGCTTCACCGAGAAGCCGTACCGCCGGGCCAGCATGCCCACGGCGGCCAGGCCGAGTTGCGGCTTGGCGCCCAGGCCGCGTCCCTGGGCCGCCGCGCCGCCGCCGAGCCGGACCTCGGCCTCGGCGAGGGCCTGTTCGGTCATGCCCAGGCCGCCGTCGTCGATCTCGATCACGGCGCCGCTGTGCACCGGGCGGATGCCCACCAGCACGGTCACGGTCGGCGGCGAGTACCGGGTGGCGTTGTCGAGCAGCTCGGCGACCGCGTGGATCAGCGCCTCGACCGCGCGCGGCTCGACGGCGGCGTCCCGCGCGCCCTGGACGCGCACCCGCTGGTACTCCAGGATCCGCGACTGGGCGCCGCGCACCACGTCCAGCAGTGAGACGGCGTCGGGCCACTGCCGTCCGGGCCACGCGCCGCACAGTACCTTCATCGTCTGGGCCTGCCGAGCGAGCTGCGCCGCCGCGTGGTCGGCGCGCATCAGTCCGGCCATCAGCACCGGGTCCTCGGCGCTCTGTTCCAGCACGTCGAGGCCCTGCTGCTGGGCGAGGGCCATCACCTGGATGCGGTCCGCCATGACCAGGAACGCGGCGCGCCCGGACTCCTCAAGATCCTTCCGCGTCCGGATGGCCGCCGCCGTCCGCGACAGCAGCGCCTCGTGACGGGCTGCGAGGACAGCGGCCTCCGGATCTCCGTCGCGAACGGCGTACAGCGGCTTCGGAACGTCCGCCTCCGGTACGCCCTCCAGGACCGCGGGCAGCCGGACCTCGACCAGCCGCTCCAGCTCCTCCATCCAGGCCCGCTGCCGGTCGCCCAGCCGGGAGCCGTACTCCGTGGCGGCCGACAGCTCCTCGCGCAGCCGCGCGGTCAGGCGCCGGGCGCGGATCAACATCGGCGCGGCGATCACAGCGGCGGTGGCCGTGCCCGCGGCCAGGCCCAGGGACACGGCCTCCGTTATCGGCATCATCAGACGGTTCCCGGGAGGCGATCTTCAACTGGAGGACGGCCGTCAGCGTACGGGGCGGGGCGGCGGTGGCGGAAGTGTTGGGTGTGTCCTGACGCTTGGTCGGATTTCGGGCGATTCCTCCGCGTCCTCCGCGAAAGCGCGCCATGGCGACGACAGATCCACTCTCGCCGAGACGGCTGGACGACCAGGCTCGGACCACGCCTCCCTGCTCCCTGCTACTGCTACTGCCGCGTGGGTCTGTGCGGCGAGGCCGACCGGGACGGCGAGGCCGTCACCTTCCGCCGTGGTACGGGGCCAGACCACCCGGAATGACTATCACAGCCCCCTTCACGCCACGCCGCCGCGGCTACCGGGCAACCCGTCAAGTGAGAGGAACCCATACCCCCGACCGCTGACGGCCCTGATGAGGTGGGGCAGCGCCGTGGCGTCCACGGTGGACGGGTCGGCGGAACTGGTCCGTCCCACATGCATCAGCACGACGGCGCCGGGGACGAGGGCGTCGAGCACCCGCCCGACGACGCGGTCCGTCGTGCTGCCTCCGCCGGCGCCCTTCCACCCCAACGTGTCCACGGTCCAGCGGACACACGTGTAACCCTCGGCGTTCACATCGGCGATGCACTCCCGGTCCACCTCCCCGTAGGGGAACCGGAACAGCCGCACCGGCGGCCGCCCGACCGCCCGTTCCACGGCCTCCGCGGCCGACCGCACCTCCACCACCCGCTGCTCACGGGTGAGGCCGGGGAAGGCGGGGTGCGTCATGGAGTGGTTGCCCACGGGGTACGCGCGGGCGATCCGCCGCGCGGCGTCGCCATGAACGGAAGCGAACTGCCCGGTCATGAAGAACGCAGCGGCGACTCCCCAGGCACCGAGCACCCCCAGTACCTCATCAACACCTTGATCCCCACCCCCGCAGTCGAACGTGAGGGCAACCTTCCGCTCCCGGGTGGGCACGACGGCCAAATCCACCCCGCCGAGAGCACCGTCAGCACCCCGAGCCACCCCACTCCACCCGGCGACCGCCGCCCCGGCCACCCCGGCCGCTCCAGCCACCCCGGCCACCCCGACCGTTCCAGCAGCCATCCGCAACAACCCACGCCGCCCGACGTCCCCGCCCAAGCGCCTGCCCTCCCGACAGAGTCTCCGAAACGAACCACTCTGCCGCCCGGCGCCCCCTCCCACGCCCCGGCATCCCGCCGACCGGGCGAGGAGTTGACGCACGAGGGCCGGAGATTGCCGCCCGATGCGCGACTCGCGATACTGAGCAGCCGCGATGCCATGGAGGGGGGACCCGATTCAATCGGTGCTGGAGAACATCGTCATCGGCCTGGTGACCAGCTTTCTCGGCGGCGCGTTCGTATGGCTGTGGGAACGGGCCAAGCGGACCCGCGAGGTGAACAGAAGGGCACGTTTCTTCGGCGTCCGCCCCGGTCAGACATGCCTCGTAGTCCTGGGCAACAAATACAACGCCCCCAAGGCGACCGCCTACCCCGACACCCGCGCGGCCGTGGAACTGGCTCTGCTGGCAGGGGAACTGGGCTGTGACGTCCTCGTCGAACCCGGCAACTTCCGTGGCAGCAATGGCGACCGCACCGAATTCTGCGTGGGCGGCCCCTCGGGAGGCGTCAACCCCCGCACGGGCGGCCACCTCGCCGCCCATCTCCCCGGCGTCACCCTCCACCCTTACAACACCGCGGACACCGACTCGATCGCCGTAGAAGTCGACGGCGAAAAGCACCTCTTCGACCGCGGCAACCACGAACACGTCCTCGTCGCCAAATTCACTCCCCCGGAGTCGACCAGCCCGGTATTCCTGGTCTGCGGCCAGAGCTCCCTGTCCAACCTGGCCGCCATCCACTACCTCCGCCGCGAATTCGCAACGGTCGCCAAAACCATCGCGACCACAGAACGCTTCTGCGTCCTCATCAGCGTCTCCGACATCCACACCTACGCCCACCACCGCGCCACCCTGAAGCGCGACGTGACCACCGCCGCCTTCGCGGCGTGAGGCTCCCGAAGGGCCCGTCGTGCCCCCGGCCCAACGACTCCGCACTGCATGCAAAAGGCCCCGGACCGTGACCGGCCCGGGGCCTTCGCCCAGGTGCCCCCGGGCAGATTCGAACTGCCGACACCCGCTTTAGGAGTTCGATCGGCCTGTCCTTACGAGAGCGGTCACCCTGAGCGCGTCTACCGTGGCCGACTGCTTGCAAATGCCCTCGTCCGTCGTCGTTGATGTCACCGACGGATGTCAGCGGTCGGACAGCTACCGGCAGAAGTGCTTTCCGTCAGGGACGGCGGCTTCGGTTGCGATATGTCACTGCTGCACCTCCACCAGCCAGGACTGTTGCCAGCGTCATCACGTTTATGTAGGCATCAACGGCCTCGGCTGCAACTGGCCAGAGGATCAGCGCGATGACTAGCACCGTGATCAACCCGTTGGTGCGCCAGCTATTTGACTCCTGACCGCATAGGGCCAAACTCGTCATGGAACCTCCAAGGTTCTGGCCCACCCCCACCGTCGCGGTTGCAGCCCAGGCGGTTGGGGTGGGCGACCGAGCTCCCATGATGGGGTCTTCGCCCACCCCTAGCGACCTGCCGTCACCCGGGAATCGTTCGCAATGTTTGCGAATGCATCGCTCCGTTTAACGGAATCCACTCCCAATAAGAGTACTAGTTTTGAACCGAAAACTTGCCTGGTTGGACGGCGATTTCACACGTCAGGGCGGCGCTGTCCGCAGGGCGGCGGTTCCGCACGAGTATCATTTTGCAACGCACCGCTGTGAGGTTCGAGCTGCGTTGGTCGCGGCCGCGCACCGAAGCACTGCTCGGCGGAGTGATTGAGCTCACAATGGGGACGGTCTAGGGACAGGCTCGATCGGCGCGAACCACAGCGTTCCCCGCTGCCATCCCGTCCGCCGTCGTCCCACACGCAGGTGGAGCGGGCTTGGCCCGGGGCGTCCAGGTGGAGCGCGCCACTGTACGAACGACCTGGACGCCCCGGGCCAAGGCTGCTCGGCTTCGCCTGGGACGACGGTGGACGGGATGGCAGCTTCTTCCTCAGCCCAAATGGGGCCCGCGCCCGCCCGCCGGCCCCCCCGCCATCCCGGAGTCGGAGCGCCCCCGCCGGAGGCATCCGTTCTGAGGGAAAGCAGCGACTCCGCTTCAGCCGCGCGGCCGGGCGGACCCGGGCCGGAGCGGGGCGGAGACAGGAGCGGCGGCCCGGGGGAGCCGGGCCGCGCGCGGCGAGCGGAGCGAGCCGCCTTGAACCCGTAGAGAAGGTTGTTACTCAGTCGGCCGGGGCGGCAACAGCGGTCTGAAGGGGTAGGTGGTGAACCGCCGGGAGCAGGTGGGGAGTCGGGACTCCGAGCGGTCGGCCAGGGGGAGGAAGAGGACCGGTCGGATCGTCCACGTCACCTCCAGCTCGCCCCGGGTCACCGTGTAGGTGCACATCTGGCCCGCGATGAGCGATGACGCGGCCTGGGTCCTCTCGGCCCATGCCCGGACGGCCGTCGCCTCCTTCTCCTCCGGGCCGACCGCCATCATCTCCATGGCCACGATCACGCTGATGACGGCCTCGGCCGCGCTCCGCGCGTCAAAGGCCGTGACCAGCTTGGGGCCGTCGGTGACTCCGCCGAAGACGACGTCGCAGGAGCACCAGTAACCGCCCTTTAAGGCTGATGAGTCACGTCGCTTCATCATTCTTCTCCCATGGTTGTCGGGGTGGTCACGAGCTCGGCGGTCACGGTGTGGCCCCTCCGGTCCCCGCGGACCGTCGTCCTGGTCGCGAGGCAGCAGACGAGGGACAGGCCCCGGCCGCTGGACGCGGTCGGCTGCGGGCGTCCGATCACCGGCCTGGTGGGGGAGCTGCCGGCGTCCGCGACGGAGATGGCGATGACGTGTTCGGATACGCACAGGGCGACGTGGAAGTGCCCGACCCGGCAGCCGCTCGCGGTGTGCAGCACGGCGTTGCTGCTCAGCTCGCTCACGATCACCTCGGCGTCACCGGCGTACGGCGAGTGCCGCAGCACGTCGCGCGTCCAGCGCCGCACGCGCCCGACCTCTTCCACGGAACCTGGGCAAGTGAGCCCCCAGACCCGCGCCTCACTCGTATACTCATCCATACAAGTTCCTTTGTGCTGGTAGGCCGCTATGGGTAGTGGATTTCAGCTAGACGAGTCGAACGCCGTCATGGGCTCGGACGGCCGGCGGGTTCGCCGCGTCGAGCGCGTCCAGGACGCGTATCGCATACGCCTCGTCGGCAAGCTCCACGACCTCGTCGCGCGTCGCCCAGCGCAGTGCCCGGGTCTCGGCGCCCGTGGTCGGGTTCCCGTCGATCGCCTCACAGCGGAAGACGAGGGAGACGATCAAGCCGGTCATGTTCTTGTACACGCCAGTCAGGACCGCCGGAGTCGCGATCTTGATT
The DNA here is from genome assembly GCF_050937075.1 of Streptomyces sp. CA-181903. NCBI lineage: Bacteria > Bacillati > Actinomycetota > Actinomycetes > Kitasatosporales > Streptomycetaceae > Streptomyces > Streptomyces sp. CA-181903. The sequence goes on along the minus strand of NZ_JBNJLY010000001.1, from coordinate 3,239,258 downwards.
CCGGTCTCTTCGAGCACTTCGCGCTCAAGGGCGTCGGGGATCGTCTCCCCGGCCTCCAGCACCCCGCCGGGCGGTTCCCAGCGACCGTTGTCCCGCCGCTTGATCAGCAGGGCGCGGCCCTGGTCGTCGACGATGATCCCGGCGACGCTCACGGAGTGAGGGCGCTCTGTGCTCACGTTCCTCGGTCCCCTTTGGCTGGCTAGGCTCTCCACCGTAGCAACGGAACTCAGCCGCTTGTCTAGACACCTAAAGGAGTACCCGATGGCTCCTCTGCCTTCCGGCCTGCTCGGCGCACTGGACCCGATGAGTGATCGGGCGGTCTTCCGCCAGATCACCGACCGACTGCGCGAGGCGATCGACAAGGGGCGCTTCCGCGAGGGCGACAAGCTGCCATCGGAATCCGAGCTGGTGGAGCACTTCGCCGTCTCACGGATGACCGTGCGGAACTCGCTTTCCATCCTCCAGGGCGAGGGCCTGGTGTCGTCCGAGCACGGCAAGGGTGTCTTCGTCCGGTCGCGCCCACCGGTGCGCCGGCTGGCCTCCGACCGCTTCGCCCGGCGTCACCGCGAGCAAGGAAAGTCCGCCTTTACGGTGGAAGCGGAAGGCGCGGGAAGCCGCCCGGAGGTTGACAGTCTGGAGGTCCGGGAGGAACGGCCTGCGCCCGACATCGCCGCCCGCCTCGGCGGCGCCCGGCGAGTGCTCGCCCGACGGCGGCGCTACCTCCTCGATCAACGTCCGGTTGAGTTCGCCACCTCCTACATCCCGCTGGACCTGGCCAGGAACACTGCGATCGCCGAGCCCAACCCCGGCCCGGGCGGCATCTACGCCCGTCTCGAAGAACTCGGCCACCGCCTCGACCACTTCGACGAGGAGATCCGGGCCCGGATGCCCTCGCCGGCCGAGGTGAAGACGCTCCGCCTGGCGTCGGGCGTTCCGGTCATCCACCTGGTGCGGACCGCCTTCAACACCGAGGGCCGTGCCGTCGAGGTTTGCGACACCGTCATGGCGGCCGACGCGTACGTTCTCGCCTACCAACTACCCGCCACTTGAGCCGCTCAGGCGGTCTTCCCACCCGCGCCGCGGATGCGCCGAGGAGTTGTCGTCGGTCGAAGCGGATGCCCGAGGCGTCGACTGATGCCGAAGGGGCACCTAGGAATGTTCCTAGGTGCCCCTTCGGCATCAGTGCCCCCGGGCAGATTCGAACTGCCGACACCCGCTTTAGGAGTGGGATCGGACCTGTGACGATGGGTGCTCGGCCGTGCCGCGTGGTGCTGTTCTGCCTGATCAGCGCTACGCGGCATGCTGCCTCGTCCTGAGGGTGACGCCTGGCACTGATCAGTCCGCTCACGCATCGCTCACGCATCGCTCACGCATCGCTCACGCATGGCGGGTGGCTGATCAGGGGACCGGTATCCCCTTCACGTGGTAGGGGGCGAGCGGTCCGCTGGGCCGCGACGACAAGCTCCCGCTCCATTCAGGGGCCCAGCCCTCGGGACGCTCGCGATCCAGTTCGCTGGTGATTCTCATACGCTGTGACTCAGACGCGGAGGCACACAGGGGTCTACTCTCAGTGCGTCCACGATCACGCTCGGTTTGAAGCGTGGGTGCTGGTCTCGTCTACTGGTCGCTACTGCCTGCCGTAGCGGACTCCCGAAATGTCAGTGCCCTCCTCCATAATCGGGGCACCGTCTTCAACGAAGGACCTCATCTCTGTGACGATCACCCAGCACGAGCTCGAATCCCGGCTGTGGGACGCCGCGAATGCGCTCCGCGGCCCCGTCGACCCGGCTGACTTCAAGACCTACGTCTTCCCGATGCTGTTCTGGAAGTGGATCAGCGACACCTGGGTTCACGAGCACGACGCGGCATTCGATAAGTACGGCGACGACCTCGACGATGAGATCGAGGCCGAGTTCCACCGGTTCGAGCTGCCCGAGGGCACGCTGTGGAGCGAGGTCACCGAGAAGGTCACCAACCTCGGTGCGGAGATCGCGAAGGCCTTCCAGCGAATCGAAATGGCCAACCCGCGCTCGCTGGCTGGCGTCTTCGGCGACGCCTCGTGGGGCAACAAGGAGCGCATCCCGGAGTCGGCTCTGCTGGGGCTCATTCAAGCGTTCAACAAGATCAGGCTCGACCCGTCGACGGTCTCGCACGACCTGCTCGGTGCGGGCTACGAGTACTTGCTGAAGAACTTCGCCGACGAGTCGGGCAAGAAGGCCGGCGAGTTCTTCACGCCCCGTGAGGTCGTGAGCCTGCTCGTCGGGATCCTCCAGCCTGAGCCGGGCGAGTCCGTCTACGACCCGTCCTGCGGCTCCGGCGGGATGCTTGTCGCGACGATCAACCAGCTGCGCGAGTCCGGCAAGGACCACCGCACTCTCAGGGCGTACGGCCAGGAGATCAACCTGACGACGGCCTCGATCGCCCGGATGAACCTGTTCCTGCACGAGATCGAGGACTTCGACATCAAGCGCGGAGACACCCTCCGCGCTCCGGCGTTCAAGGCCCCCAGCGGTGCGGTCCGCCGGTTCGACGTCGTGATCGCCAACCCGCCCTTCTCGCTGGCGAATTGGGGAGCGGACCGTTGGCCCTCGGATCCGCGAGCCATCTGCGGCGTGCCGCCGGCGAAGAACGGCGACTACGCCTTCGTCCAGCACATGGTCTCGTCGATGAAGCCTGGATCCGGTCGTGTCGGCGTGGTGATGCCCCACGGCGTGTTGTTCCGCGGAGGCGCGGAGGCGAAGATCCGCCGGGGCCTCATCGAGAAGGACGTTCTGGAAGCCGTCGTCGGGCTGCCGCCTAAGCTGTTTTACTCGACCGAAATCCCGGCATGTCTCTTGATCTTCCGAGACCAGAAGCCAACTGAGCGCAAGGATCACGTGCTCTTCATCGACGGCTCGGCGCGGTTCATCAAGGGCAAGAAGCAGAACCTGATGTCCGAGGATGACGTCAGAGCTGTCATCGAGGCGTACCAGGCAGGTAGCGACTCAGCGGGTGAGGGCGGCGCGAACGTCCGGCTGGTGCCGTTCGAGGAGATCGAGCAGAACGGCTTCGACCTGAACATCGGCCGCTACATCAAGGTCGCTGCAGAAGAGACCGCCGATCTGGGCACCGCGCTCGTGGCGTATGCCGACGCTCGGCAGCACCGCATCGACACCGAGGCTCTCATGTTCGAGCGGCTCGCAGCGGCAGGCGTCGACACGAGCGTGTTCGGGGTGTCCAGTGAGTGAGTGGGAGCGGGTCCGGCTCGACGAGGTCATCGCGCTGGACGTCGACACGGTCCCGGTCACGGCGACGACCTCCTACGACATCGTCGGTGTCTTGAACCGCGGTCGGGGCCTGTTGCTCCGGGAAGCGATCTCTGGCGATCAGACCTCGTACAAGACGCTGAATCGCATCCGGCCGAACCAGGTCGTCTACAGCCGCTTGAAGGCGTTCGAAGGAGCGATCACCGTTGCTCCGAACGATCTGGGCGAGGTCTACGCGTCGCAAGAGTTTCCGACGTTCACATGTGGCGAGCGAATGCTTCCCGAATACTTCCGGCTCCTTACGACCACAAAACGACTGTGGGAGCAACTGCAGGCGTTGTCGACCGGCATGGGCGGCAGGCGCGAACGGGTCAAGCCCGCTGACTTCTTGACGATTGAAGTCGCTCTCCCGTCCTTGTCTGAGCAGCGCCGCATCGTCGATGTCATGACAGCGGTGGACGCTCAGATTGACGGGTTGGACGCCGAGAAACAGAAGGCAGTCTCATTGCTGGCACTCGTTCGCAACGCGTATCCGGAAGGTACCGAACACGATCTACGCAGCGTTGTTTCCAGGATTCAAGGAGGAAAGAGTGTTCAGGCTTCGGATGAAAAGCCGCGAACCGGAGAGCCAGCTGTCCTGAAACTGAGCGCAATCCAGCTGGGTACTTTCGTGACCTCCGAAGCAAAGCGACTTGTTGACCTGACGGGTTACACCAATGCCCACCTAGTGGCGGAGGGCGACCTTCTTATCACTAGAGCCAGTGGTTCATCCGATCGCGTCGGTTATGCCGCCATCGCGCGAAACGTAGCCCCCCAGACCTACTTGCCTGACCTTATCTGGCGAATCCAAACAAAGCCCGAGGTCTGCCAGGCGACGTTTCTGGCACATCTACTGTGTTCCCCGTCAGTGCGCTCAATTATCACAGCATCGGCGCGCGGGACCGCTTCGATGAGAAAGATCAATAAGGCCCTTTTGGGTTCTCTGCGTCTGCCGATCCCGTCGCTTGAGGAGCAGTCCAAGTACGTTCAGCACTGTGATGCTGTCGCGTTCGCAGTAGATGACCTGGATCTGGAGCTCGCCAATCTCCGCGCCTTCCGCTCCGCGCTCCTGGCCTCCCTCCTCAACCAGGAAATCGAGATCCCGGAGGCGTACGACGCCCTGCTCGAGGAGGTGTCCTGACATGGGTTGGACAGAAGCGAGCACGATTCAGCGTTCACTGCTCGAGTGGGCGGAGGAGGCCGGCTGGGAGCGTCTCCGAGGAGACGATCTACCGCGTGATGAGCACGACGTCATCGTCGAGGGCTGGGCACGCGAAGCCTTGCTCGCCCTGAACCCGGAGCTGGTCGACGACCCCGAGTCGGCGGACCTCGTTCTGCATGAACTCAATCAGGCTGTCCTCGATGCGCACAACGGTCTCGTTGCAGCCAACGAGCGGCTGACCGTGATGCTTCGTGGCGACCACTCATTCACGACGATCGACGGTAGGCATGTGCCTCGTCGGCTGATCGACTTCAAAGACCTCAACAACAACCGCTTCACCGTCGCTGACGAGGTTACCGTCAACGGTGCGACCAAACCGCGCCGGTTCGACGTCGTCTACTACGTCAACGGGTTCCCGCTGGTCGTTGCCGAGACCAAGACGCCTGTGAAGCATCAGGTCTCATGGGTCAACGCCGCGAAGGACCTTTACGACGTGTACGAGGAGGAATACCCGAACTTCTTCGCGACGAACGTCTTCAACGTCGCCACCGAGGGACTGGAGTTCCGGATGGCTCCGATCCGGGCGGTCCCGGACCCCGACTCCGAGATCTGGGCCCCGTGGGGGTCCACTGAGGACGATCTAAAAAGCTTCACGGGCCCGGCTCGAGTTGAGCGGGCCGCCCGCTTGCTGCTGCGGCCGGAGACGATCCTGCCGATCCTCAAGGACCTAGTGATGTTCCGTCACGCTCGGGACGCCTCCGAGGTCGACGTCAAATTCTTGCCTCGTTACCCACAGTTCGAGGCGGCTCTGGCGATCCACGCCAAGGTGCTCGCAGGCCGCCCTGGCGGACTGATCTGGCATCACCAGGGATCGGGCAAGACCGAACTCATGGCGTTCGCCGCCGCCCGTTTGCTGCGCGATGACGCGGTGACGGGGAAGTTCGGGAGCGCGCCAACGGTCATCGTGATCGCCGACCGCAAGGACCTGGTCCGGCAGACCGCGGAGATGTTCGAGACCGCTGGCATGCCGCGGATGTCGGTGCCCCGTAACCGGCGCGAGCTGCACGCTCTGCTGCGCAGCGGTGAGCCCGGTGTGGTCATCACGACGGTGCACAAGTTCGCCGAGGCCGGCCATCTGAACAACCGGTTGAACATCGTGGTCCTCGTCGACGAGGCGCACCGCTCGCAGGAGGGGAAGTTCGGCGATGCGTGGCGCGCGGCGGTGCCGAACGCGAAGTTCTTCGGCGCGTCGGGCACGGCGATCCAGGACAAGGACCGTTCGACCTTCAAGCTGTTCGGTGACCCTGACGACCCGGACTTTGTGATGTCGCGATACACGCCGGAGCAGTCCATCGCCGATGGGTTCACCAAGCCGGTGATCGTGGAGGGCCGGTCTGTCGGGTTCAACCTCGACAAGGAAGCCTTGGACGAGGCGTTCGACGAGCTGGCCACGGAGGAGGGCCTGGACGAGGAGGAGAAGGTCTTCCTGTCGGGGAAGGCTTCTCACATCGAGACGATCCTCTCCAACCCCGAGCGCGTGGCTGCTGTGTGTGCCGACATCGTCGACCACTTCCTTACCTATGTCGCGCCTCTGGGGCAGAAGGCTCAGGTCGTGGCCTACAACCAGCGCCTTGTGATCGCGTACACCAGAGCCATCGAGGCCGAGCTGGAGCGCCGTGCTGCAGTCATGCCGGACGGACGACTCCGTGAAGTCGGGGTGGTGATGCACGTCGCCGACAGCAAGGAGACCCCCAAGGAGCATAAGAAGCACCTGCTCACCCCAGAGCAAGAGGAGGCGCTCAAGCGCCGCTTCAAGAAGGTCGATGACCCGATGTCGTTCATCGTCGTCACTGCGAAGTGGATGACCGGCTTCAATGCGCCCATCGAGGGTGTGCTGTATCTCGACAAGCCGGCCAAGGACACGAACCTGTTCCAGACGATCACGCGGCCCAACCGCCCATGGAAGAACCCCGTCACCGGGCAGCGCAAGGACTTCGGGCGGGTCGTCGACTACATAGGGCTCGCGAAGGCCATCGGCAAGGCAGTCGCCGGCCCGAAGGTGAAGGATGACGGAGAGGATGAGCTCAACGTCACCGATGCCTCCAAGCTAGCGGGGAAGTTCGTCGCCGACCTCACACGTCTGCTGTATCTGTTCGACGGCATTGACACCAGTGACTCGTCGTTCGAGTCGCTCACCGAGGCCCACGAGCGGATCCCCGAGGGCGCTGCGCAGCGCAGCGAGTTCATCGAGACCTACGTCGCGCTGCAGACGGTGTGGGAGTTCCTCGACCCGCACCCGATGCTCCGGCCATTCAAGGGGCAGTACTTCTGGCTCGCGAAGGTGTACGAGTCGATTCGGCCCAAGGACGTCTCCAAGACGTTCCTCTGGGCACGTCTCGGCGCGAAGACCACTGACCTGATCCACGGTCACATGACCGACGTGGGCGTGAAGTCGATGCCATCGAAGACAGTCACGCTCGACGCTGCCGGCCTGGCGCTGGTGAAGAAGATCGCCGAGCAGCTGAAGCTCTCCGAGCAGCAGATGCCGGAGTCGAAAGCCGATGGCGTGTACCAGGAGGTCCTCGACTCCATCGAGGCGCGCCTCAGGCGTCGGCTCGCCGATACCGAGAGCCCGGCGTACCGGTCGCTGGCGGAGCGGATCGAGAAGCTCCGTGCCAAGGTGATCGAGAACGTCGAGGACTCGCTGGCGTTCCTCGAGGAAGCGCTGAAGATCGCTCAGGACGTGGTCGCCGCGGACCGGGCAGCGGAACAGGGCGACCAGGGAGCGCTCGACCGGCTGGCCGATCCGAAGCGTGGGTCGCTCACTCAGATCGTCGCGGAGAACACACCGCCCGGGCTGCACAAGATCGTCCCCGACATAGCCTGGCGGATCGACTCGATCGTCGTCGAGGTCGCCTATGCCGGTTGGAGTGCGAGCGACGCGGGCGACAAACGCGTCCGTCGCGAGCTGCGTTCCGTCTTGAAAGAGTACAGCTTGCCGATCAAGGGCGAGTTGTTCGATCGAACGTATGAGTACGTACGGGAGAACTATTGAACGACGTCATGACCGGGACCACCGCAAAGGTTGCCCAAGTGTGCGGCCTGAAACCTGAGTTGAAGTGACTCTACCTGGAGTATCCTCACCCTTCCCCCGAGTGGCAGAACCTGCGGATGCTAGCGCCTCAGACCGACCTCAGACGGATGTCCGCTGGATTCTGGACACAGGGCACTCCAGGTGGCTGAAGGCGCAGACCTCGGTCTGGTAACCGGAGCCGCTGAGTTGGCCTCCTATGGGTTGTCTGGCGGGCAGGTGGGGCAGATGTGTGACTTGTGGCCGGTCCGAGCGACCGTGTTTCGTTCGGACCGGCTGCGTTATCACCAGCAACGTGACCGTAGATCAGTTGCGGGCAGCTGTCCTTTCGGCCGTGTCGCTGACGAAATGGGCCCACTGGGTCGGGTTGAACCGCAGGACGGGGCCGCTGCGGCCCTTGGAGTCCCGGACGGCAACGATGCCACCGGCCTCGGCGACCTCGACGCACGCTCCGTTGCCGGAGCTGTGACTGCTCTTGCGCCAGCAGGCGCCGCTCGGGTCGGCCTCGTAAGCCGGCCGCCTGTGATTCGTGCTCATGTCTTCTGCATCTCCCTTGCGATGTTCTCCAGGATGGCGGGGGTCTCCTGTGGGTCAGGGCCCGCGGCTCGTACCAGGTCGAAGGTCTGGATGAACCTGCGGACATCGCGTTCCTTCTCCAGGTACACGTTTCCGGCGATCGAATCGACGTAGACGATGGTGGGCGCCTTCGTGCCGAACTCCAGCAGCGCGAACGTCCCGGCCATGGCCGCGTGAGCGCCCTTGGCAATCGGCATCACCTCATCGAGCTGTACGAGGAGATCGGCCTTCCGCCGATCCGGCTCCATGAGCTACGTCACGGCGCGGCGACACTGGCCCACGCGGCCGGGGCCGACCTGAAGGACATCCAGGAGATGCTCGGGCACTTCTCGATCACCATCACTGCGGACACGTACACAAGCCTCCTCCCCGGGGCCGACCTGGCGATCGCCGAGGCCGCGGCCCACCTCGTGCCGCGAGCGCGTGTGAGCAGGGCCGTCGACGGGCCCGGAAGCCGGCCGGAGCCTGATGGCGTCGAGGCCCGCAGCGGATCCGGTGCCAGATGGTGCTGAGCAATCCGCGGAAATATCGGGGCCTGGCGGCCCGTCCGCTCACGCAAACGGCCCCGGACGAGGAGTCCGGGGCCGAATAGAGCGCCTCCCTGGGGAGAAACCCCAGGTCAGCGCATACTGCAGTGTGCCCCCGGGCAGATTCGAACTGCCGACACCCGCTTTAGGAGAGCGGTGCTCTATCCCCTGAGCTACGGAGGCGGGGCCGTCCGTGGAGGGGCGGCCGAGGACAGGTTAGCGGATGGTAGGGGATCCGTGCTGGGTGGTGGGGGTGGGTGGTCAGCGAGGGGCGATCAGGAGGGTCTGGAGGATTCGTCCGCAGTTGCCCGATGTGTCGTCCAGGCGGCCTTCGGCCAGGCCCGAGCCCGCGGGGGTGGCGGCGGTCGAAGAGGTCAGGCAGAGCCATTCGCCGACCGGGTCGCGGTGCAGGGCGAGGGTGACGTCGGTGTTGATCACGAGGCCGTTGACGTGGTCGAGTTCGAAGCCGACGGCCCAGCTGCTGTCGGCCAGGGTCAGGGCGCGGGTCAGCGGGGTGTCCTCCTCGCCCGCCACCAGCGGGATCCGCTGGCGTGCCCAGGCCGTGCCGGGGCCGGGGGTGTCGAAGCCGCCGCCGGATGTGAAGCGCCACTCCATCGCCGAGACGTAGCCGTTCGTGTACGCGCCCTTGAAGCCGTGCTCCGGCTGGGGCTGCGGGAGGGCAGGCGGGGGCGGGTCGTGGCGCAGGGTGGGGGTGGCCGGTGGGGCGGCCGCCGTTCGCCAGGCTCGGGCCAGCATCACCGGGCGGCCGTTCGCGGTGATCTCGCCTTCCAGGAGTTCCGTGCGGCGGCCGCCGCGGATCGTGCGTACCCGCACCAGCAGGTCGCCCACCGGCACCGGTGCCGGGATCTCCAGCGTCACGCGGGCGACCCGGAAGCCTTCCCGGGGCTCGTGCCGTTCCAGTGCCCGTCCCAGGAGGGCGGACGGCGGGCCCGCGTGCTGGGCCTCGGGGCTCCACGGGCCCGCGGTGGCGGGCGTGCTCTCGTAGCGGCCGTCCCCCGCGTCCCGGTAGAAGGACTCGGGCAACCGTGCGCTGTCAGCGGAACCGTCCGGTGCCATCGGGCCGGCTCTCCCCTCTGCCTCATTCCTGCGGTGTCGTGCGTACGGTCTCAGGTGGCGTCCGGGTGGTTGTGGCCGGGGGCGGAATTCAGGCGTCCGTTCCCTGGGCGGGAAGCCGGCGGGGTGGCGTCCTTATCTCGGCCCTGGTCCCGTACGGCAGCGTCAGGAGCGCGGGGCCTCCGGGCGCGCCGCCGCCCGCCTGGGCCGCTTCCGCCTGGGTCGTTCCCGTCTGGGCCGCTTCCGTCTGGGCCGTCCCCGCCAGTTCCGCGACGTGTTCCGGTGACGGTGCCAGCAGCGTGAACGCGATCGGTCCCGCATCCGTCGCGGCCGCTGTCGTCAGCAGCAGGTTGCCCACGATCGCCGTGCCCCCGGGCGCCCCCGCCTCCGGTTCCGTTTCCAGCGCCGTCCGGTAGAAGCGGACGGCCTCGTCCAGCCCGTCCGCCGGCACCGCGCGCCGGGCCAGGAGGCGTACGCCCGTGTCCATCGCCTCGCGGACGGCGATGCCGGGGCGGGAGGAGGGGCGTTCGCCGGGCTGCGGGCGGTGTTCGACCAGCTCGGCGAGGGAGCCGTCCGGGTAGCGCACCCGGGCCCGCGAGCCCGGCTTGATCGCCTCGACCGGCTCCAGGACCTCCGTCCCCGTCCGCTCCAGCAGCCGCAGTTGGCCGGTCAGGGACGGCACGATGAGCGAGTACGCCGTCCGCCGCTGGACGGGCGTGAAGGGGCGCTCGCTCGCGATCAGGAGCAGGTTGCCCACGGCGGCCAGTTCCAGGCCGCCGAAGTCCGGGATCGGCATGCGCAGATCGGCCGGGACGCCGAGGAGGCGCTCGTAGAACGCGATCCGGTCGTCCAGGTCCGCCAGGTCGATCAGCAGCCTCGCCAGCAGCCGGGGGCGGTCGAGGGAGGACGAGTCCGGACGGGTGCGGAACCAGCGGTCCGCCGCCGGGGTCCGTGCCGTCACGCTTCCCGCCGTCACGCTGCCCATCGTGGCGCTTCCCGTCGTCCCGCTCCCCACCGTCACGCTTCCCGTCGTCCCGCTTTTCGGTCGGGTTTCGGACCGCATCAAGTCGCTCTCTCTCACTCGCTGTTCGTCTCTGTTCTGTTCATTCCGTCCACCACTCCCGGCCCCGCAGCCCCCACGCCGCGAACTCCTCCGCCGCCAGCTCGCGCAGCGACCGGGCGTCGCCGAAATGGTCGGGGATCGCCGTCACGGTCACGGTCAGCCGCTCGCCGACGCGTACCGCGCACAACGACACGCGCAGGCCCGCCCGTTCGGGTACCAGACCGGGCACGTTCATCGTGCGCAGGGCCGCGCCGTCGGCCCACTGGCCCGCGAAACGGCGCGCGCCTTCCGGCAGCGCGCCGAAGTTGGACGCGACGACGTCGGTCGCCTGGGCGCCGGGCGCCTTGAGCCGGTCGGCGTACCGGCGCGGCAGCAGGTGCCACAGCGGCTCGGGCACCAGCGTGGCGCTGTGCTCGCCGGTCCCGTCGAGCGCGGCCTTGGTGCTCCGGCGCGTCGGCCCGAGGTCCGTCCGGCGGACCTGGCCCGCCGGTACGGACAGCGGGACGACGACGAGGGCGTTGGCGCGCGCGTCGGCGGCCGTACGCCGCAGGCTCACCGGTACGCCGACCCGGATCCCGGTGCGGTCGCCGAGCGGTACGCGGGCGCGGACGAGGTTGGCGGCGATCTCGACGAACAGGCTGTTGGCCGTGCCGCCGCGGGCCCGCGCCCGTTCCTCCCACTCCGCGGCGTCGAAGTCGAACACGGCGGTGGAGAAGAACCGCGGGTCGGACGCGGGGGGCTTCGGTGCCGGCCGCAGGGCCGCGGCGAGCTCCGCGCGGGACCGCCGGTCGGGGAGCGTTCGCGCGGCCCAGGCCGCCGTCGCGGTCACGGCACGCGCCACCTGCCCTACGGCGTCGGCGAGATCGCCGTCCGCCGCCCCGGCGAACGGCCCCCGGCGGGCAGGCGGCGGACCGTCCTCCGTCAGGGCCGTGAAGATCCCCATCCCGTCGGCGCGGAAGTGCGGCACGGTGAGTGACACCAGCGCCCCCTGGCCGTACGGAGCCGACGCCAGCCGCCAGAGGGCCCCCGAGCCCGCCGGCAGGGGAGCGCGGACCTGCTCGTCGATCCACTCCCACACCGTGTCGTGCGTGAGGGGCGCCGGGTACGGGCGCGGGGGTTCCGCGTTGTGCGCGGGCACCCACGCACGGCGCGCGCCGGGGACGCGGGCCGCGGCCGGACGGCGGCTGAGCCGGCCGCGGTCGAGCCGCTCCCACTCCGCGCGCAGTGCGGCCGGCGTCACCGGCTCCGGAAGGCGCCACAGCAACTGCACGATCCGGGACGAGCCGAGGGCCCGTTCGGCGCGGTACAGCATCTCGTCCGTGGGGTTGAGCCGGGCGGACGGGGGAGCGGGGCGGGTCCGGTACTGGCCCCCGGCCGCGCTGTCTCGTTCCGCCACGCGGCCACGTTCCGTCACGGGCTCCCGGCCCGTTACGGGCTCATGTCCCGTCCCGCGCTCCCGGCCCGTCACGGGCTCATGTCCCGTTCCGCGCTCCCGTCCCGTCCCGCGGGCACGTCCCTTGACGTGATCCCTTCCTCTCACACGATCCCTTCCTCTCGCACGACCACCTCCCCTCACGCGATGACCTCCCCGATCAACTCCGCCGCGTACCGCCCCACCGCGGGCGCCTTCTTGAAGCCGCCGCCGTTCCAGCCGACGGCCGTGACCAGGCCCCGCGGCTCCGGCCAGGCCGTCACCGCGCCCTCGCCCTCCGGGGCGAGGGCGTCGAAGGCGGTGACTCCGCCGACGACGTCCGCGTCACCGAGCGCGGGACAGCGGTACCGCGCGACCTCCCGGACGCGCTTCGCCTCCGTGTCCGGTACGCCCCGGGTGATCACCGGCGGTACGTCGCACTCCCGGGACGGCACCCCGGCCAGCACGGCGGAGCCGTCGTCCCAGCGCCGCAGCCAGCCGCCGGTCGTGGTGTCGAGGAGGGCCGGGAGGTCGCCCGGGACGGGCACGCGCGGCGCGAAGAGGCAGAAGCTCACCGACCGTGTGCGCAGCGGGAGTTCGACGCCGGCCGTGCGGGCCAGGGCCGTGCTGCCGACCCCCGCGGCCAGCAGCACGGCCCCGGCCGCGACGAAGCCGTCGGTGGTCCGGACGCCGGTCACCCTGGAGCGCGCGGTGACGATCTCCAGCGCCCGGGCGCGGAGCACGGTGACCGTGTCCGCGTCCCGGAGCATCGCCTCGGCCACGGCCCGGGCCGGCAGCCAGCCGGCGTGGGGTTCGTGGACTCCGACCAGTCCCTCGGGCGGGGCCAGGCCGGGGAAGGCCGCGGCGATCTCCCGCGCGTCGAGGACCTCCGCCGGGTGGCCCGCGGCCCGTACCCGATCGGCGCCCGCCGCGGCCCGCCCGGCGGCGGCCGCGGGGAACAGGGTGAGGCTGCCGTGCTCCCGGACGGCCGGCCAGCGGCCGCGGTCGCCGCGCCGCAGGTAGCGTCCGAGCCCCTCCGCCGCCCAGTCCCGGGCGGCGGAGGAATCGAAGCCGGGTCCGGGGCCGGAGCCGGGGCCGGAGTCGAAGCCGGAGCCCGCGCCTGAACCGGAGCCCGAGCCCGAGCTTGAATCGGACCCCGAGCCCGAGCCGGACCCCGAGCCCGATTCGGAGTCGTCGAAGGACGGATCCAGCGCCCGGACCAGCCCGCCGGACGCCCCGGTGACGCCGCCCGCCACCCCGTGGTCGTCGATGACGATCACGGAGTGGCCGCGGGCGGCGAGGCGTTCGGCGGTGGCGAGGCCGATGACGCCGGCGCCGACCACGGCGACGTCGGTGGTGACGCGTTCACCGGTGGTGACGCGTTCACCGGTGGTGACGGCAGTCGTCACCGGAGGGCCTCGTCCGGGACGAGGCCCGCGATGCGGCGGTCCGGAAGAAGAGCGTCCGGCTCCAACATCCCCTCCGGTGCCAGCACCCCCTCCGGCTCCAACACCCCGTCCGACTCCAACGGTTCCAGCATCAGCGACTCCACGATGTCCGTGGACCGCGCGGACAGCACCGCCAGCGCCCCCGCGTCCCCCATGCCGTGGCTCGCCTCGCACAGCCCGTTGAGGTACAGGCGCAGCGGCCGCGAGCCGTAGGAGTGCCGTGAGGAGCGCCGTGCGACCGGGACCGAGTAGTCGCGGGCCACGGCGGGGATGCCCTCCTCGGTCAGCGCGAGCCGGTCGGCCACGTCCGTCAGCAGCGGGTGGTAGGGCTCGTCGTCGGGTCCGAGGCCGAAGTCCCGGAAGCCCGTCGCCAGCACGACGACGTCGGCGTCGTAGACGCTGCGCGTGTCGGTGTTGACGTCGCGGACGACGAGCCGGTGCACGCCGCCGCCCCCGTGCGGGGCCACCTCGGACACCTCCGAGAACGGCATCAGCCGCAGCCGGTCGGAGCCCTTCAGCTCGTACTCGTGCTGGACGGTGGCCAGCCGGTCGATGACGTCCTGGTCGCACGCCGCGTAGTTGATCGACCGCAGCTCCGCGCGGATCCGCCGCTTGGTCTCGGCGGGGAGCGGATAGAAGTAGTCGATGAACTCCGGCAGGAAGACGCGGCGGCTGTACGGGCTGGTGTCCTTCAGCCGGAAGCCGATGCCCCGCTGGACGGACACCACCTGCGCGACGTCGTCCCGGCCGAGCAGGTCGAGGACGATCTCGATGGCGCTCTGGCTGCCGCCGACGACCGCGACGCGCAGAGCCCGTCCGCGCAGTCGCCGCAGCGAACTCAGGTAGCGGGTGGCGTGGAAGACCGTCGGTCCCAGGCTCCGGCGGAACGCCGGGGGGATCCGCGGTGAGCGGCCGGTGCCGATGACGACCGTCTCGCCCAGGTACTGCCGGCCGTCGTCGGTCTCCAGCCGGAACACCTCGCCGTCCGCGGTGTCCGCCACGGTCAGCCGGGTGGCCGACCGTCCGTAGTCGACCGCGTCGCGGAAGGAGTCGGCGACCCAGCGCAGGTAGCCGGCGTACTCGCGGCGCAGTGGGAACTTGGAGTTCAGGTGCAGGTAGTCCGTCAACCGGCCTTGTGAGGCGAGGTAGTTGACGAACGTGTAGGCGCTTCCGGTGTTGCGCGGCATGGTCAGGTCGCGGAACGGGTTGTTCTGGATGTCCGCGCCGTCGATCAGCTGCTCGTCCTGCCACTGGAAGTCGCCGGCCCGCTCGACGAACCGGGACCGGCCGGTGTAGCCGAGTTCCTCCATGGTCACGGCGAGGGACAGGTTGGCCGGGCCGAAACCGATGCCCAGCACCGAATGGATCTCGTGCTCCGTCATGGCTCGTACCTTCTGATCAGGTCGTACGTAACGCGCCGGGGAGGCGCCGTGCGATGAGGGGGAAGCGGCGCGGGTGGCTCATGCCGTGACCGTTTCGAGGATCTTGTTGCTCTCGTCCACGTGCACGACGCGCGGCCGGTGCTCGGCCACCTCTTCGTCGGTGAGCTGGCCGTAGGCGATGATGATCACCTTGTCGGCGGGCTGCACCAGGCGGGCGGCGGCGCCGTTGACGATGACCTCGTTGGCGCCCGGGGCGCCCAGGATGGTGTACGTCTCGAAGCGCGCGCCGTTGTTGATGTTGACGACGTGGACGAGCTCGTGGATGCCGATGTCGGCGGCGTCGAGCAACTCCGGCGAGATGGTGATGGAGCCGACGTAGTTGAGGTTGCTGTCGGTGATGGTGGCGCGGTGGATCTTCGAACGCATGAAGGTGCGCAGCATGATGTCGTTCTCCTTGGTGAGTGAGCGTGGTGAAGGGCGAAGTCGCGCGCTTCTTGCAGGAGGCGCACGTTTCTTGAGGAAGTCAGGCGCTTCTTGAAGCCGGACGCTTCGTGAAGTCGAGCGCTTCTTAAGGAGGTTGTACGAGGGGAGGTGCGGGCCGTCGCAGGGACGGTCCGGGCCGTCTCAGGGACGGGCGGGCCGTCACACCGACAGCGCGCGGAACTCCCCGGCCGGCGGCTCGGCGGCGTCCCGCAGCAGCGGGGTGCCGGTGGCGTCGGCGCCGAACGCCTCGGCCACGGCCCCGGCCAGGTCGGGGGTGACCGGCCAGGCGAGCGTGCGCAGCGTCCACAGGAACAGCAGGGCGCCGGAGACGTCGCTCGCGTCGTCGGTACGGACCTGCCCGGCCCGCAGGGCCAGGACCTCCAGGTGGAGGGCGAGCGCCTCGGCGGCCTTGCGGATGCTGAAGGTCTCCAGGGTGTACGCGGCCTCGAACCGCTGCCGGGACGCCTCGATGGCGGCGGCCCACCAGGCGGACGGCGGCGCGTCGACGCTCCGGCCGGCGAGCTTCTCGCCGAACGTCCGGGCGATGGTGGCGAGCGGGGTGTCGAAGCGGGCGCTGAGCGTACCCTCGGCCACCTGCTCGGTGAACTCGGACTGCTGGAGCTCCGGGCTGGTCAGCGCCAGGACGAAGCGGGCGCGGTCCCGCCCGGCCTTCTCCAGGTACTCGCCCGCCCACAGCACGTCGCCCTTGCTGGTGGAGAACTTGCGGCCCTCCAGCAGGTAGTACTGGTTGGTGAGCGTGCGGGTGACGGGAAGCTCGACGGGGAGCCCGTGCCGGACCGCCAGCAGCTTCAGCGCGACGTAGACGAAGGCGTTGTAGAAGCCGTTGTCGATCCCGATGAACTGGACGAACTCGTCGCAGCCGGCCCGGCCGCGCTCGCGGACGCGCTGCGGCCAGTAGAGGTGGCCGACGTAGATCTCCGGCCAGGCGTTGATCGCCTGCGGGGGCGCGTCGGGCCCGTCCCAGTCCACCTGGATGCCCCAGGTGGAAGGGTAGGTGATGGGGATGTACGGCAGCCGTCCGGCGAGCGTCAGGTCGACGACCTTCTGGAGGTCGGGTCGGAGCGGGACGTCGGAGACCTGGTACCAGTGGGTCAGGAGGGAGCGGTAACGCTCCAGGTCGAGGACCCAGATGGAGACCGGGCGGGTCGGCAGCGCGGTCTCGGTGTCGCTCGCCAGCAGGGCGCCCGGCAGGTTGTACAGGCCGCAGGCTTCGCAGACGCCCGCCCGGGCGTGGGCCAGGCAGGTCGGGCAGCGGCCGGTGACGAACGCCTCGGCGCGGTACTCGTCCGCCTCGGCGTCGTAGGGGAGTTGCACCTCGCGGCGGTCGAAGGCGCCGTGCTTCCACAGGTGGGTGAAGAAGTCCCGGACGAACGTGGTGTATCGCTCGTCGGGCCGCTCGTAGAGGTCGACCTCGACGCCCGCGAGCTCCAGGGACCGGCGGGTGCCGTCCAGGGCCTGCCGGATCAGCTCCTCGGGGGTCACGCCCACCTGCTGGGCGGTGGTGACCACGTAGGTCTGGTTGTCGTCGGTGCTGCACGCGTACACCACGTCGTTGCCCAGGATCTTCTGGGACCGCGCGCACACGTCGCTGCCGAGCACCGGGCCGGCGAGGTGGCCGAGGTGTAAGTCGCCGTTGGGCGTGGGCGGGGAGAAGCTGACATTGACGCGGCGCACGGCGCCGTCCGTTCGCTCAGCCACGGGCGGGCTCCTGCGTCTGGGGCTGCGTCTGGGCCTGCAGCTCGGTGGCGGGCTGCCCGGTGGGCTGCGGCCAGTAGATGCTGACGAAGGTCAGCAGGGTGTCGTCGCTGGTGTTGGTGACGACGTGGTCGTTGCCGTTCGGGATGTAGATGACGTCGCCCACGGTGACGTCGCGCTGCTCGTCGCCCACCCGGACCGTGCCGGAGCCGCCCGTGAAGATGAACGTCTCGTCCGTGGCGTGCTGGTGCTTGGTGCTGGACTCGTGCGGGTGGACGCTGCACAGGGTGCTGTTCCACGGCGGCACGACGACGCCGTCCCACGGGTAGAGCTGGCGGACGTCGATGTTGTTCTTGCGTACATAGCCGTCTTCGGCCGTGGTGCGTACATACATGGTGGCGAATCCTTTTCCTGGTGGCCGGCCGCGCGAGTGTGCGCGGACGCGGCTGGTGGACGGGCTCGGCCGGTGGCCGGGCCGGGCCCGGGTGGAGGTAGGGCGCGGCTGGTGGGCGGGCGCGCAGGAATTCCGACGGATGCCGTCCCCGGGCGTCACCGGTAAACGCGCGCCGGAAAGCGCCGGGAATGCAGGGGAAGGCTCCGGTGAAATCATCGTGAATCTCTGGGAGCGCAGGCCGGGTAAACCGCTGATAAACTCTGCGGTGAATTCGGTAAAGGGGTGTGTGGGTGGGGGAGTCGTCGTCGGGGCGGCCGGGGGCCGTCGACCGGAAACCGGTGGCGGGCAGCGGAAAGCGCACTTCGCCGGAGCCGGTGAAAGGAGAGGGGTGGGGTGGGGTGGGGGCGAGATGGCGTCCTCGCGGAGCCGCGCGATGCGCGATGACGTGCGCGGCGGTCTCCCGGGTGACCGGGACGCCCTAGGGAACAGGGCGGTCGCCCGCCCGTAGGGCGGCGCTCGCAGCCGTCGTCGCCGGGCCGCTGCTCTTCGTCGCGGTCGCTATCGCGCGTCGGACGCCGGAGCGGGGCAGGACGGGCGGCGGCAGGCCGCCGGCCCTGCCGGCCGAGGTCGCGTCGTGTCAGGCCTCAATAATCAATCCCCCCGTAGCTGGCGCGGTTCCGGCTTCCCGGTGTGAATGCCGGGGTGCCGTCACCGCGTCCGTCCGCGTGTGAACTTCCGTCCTGAGGACGACGCCAATCCTCCATGAAGGCGCTTGAAGGGTCAACCCTGAACTTCCGTTGGTGTCCGGGCGGTTGGAATTGACCGGCGTCACCTGCGGGAATGGATGACGGAATTATTTCTTCCGGTATCCGGTGTGTAAGGAAATTATGTAAACGTGGTCCGCGCCACACGGGCGTGGAGCGTACGGATATCGGCCACCCGGTGCCCCTGCACGGTAATGCCCTCGTACGGGAAAACGGCCCCGGAAACTCCTGTGCCCGCCGGGTGGCGGGCACAGGAGCCGGGGGTCTGGAAGGCCGGGACGGCGGGACGGGGCGACGGGGGTTCGCGGTTTCCGTCCGGCGCCGGCCCGGCCGGCTGGAGGGGTGGGTCCGGATCTGTGCGGATCGGATCAGGCTGAATCTGATCGGATTGCTTTGAGCTGGACCGGATTTGATCGGGTCAGGTCGAGCTGTCCCCCGGCTGCGGCGCGACGGGCGTCGAGCCGACCGGGGCGACCGGGCCAACCGGGGCACTCGGGGCGGCCGAGCCGGCTGGGGCGCCCGAAGCACCCGAGCCGACCGGGGCTGCCGCGCCGACCGGGTCAACCGGCGCGCCCGTGATGGGAACCGACACGACATCCGCCGTCTCGATCGCCGCGGCCTCAGCCGTCGCCGCTTCAGCCGCCGTCCCAACCTCCGTCACTGCTTCGGCAGTTGACTTGGCCCCGGCCACCGCCGGGCCCTGCCCCCGCGCCGCCCGCAGCGTGACGTACGCCAGGGTGAGGACCGCCAACCCGGCGGCACAGCACAGCAGTACGCTCGCCCGCACGGAGCCCTGGAGCGCCGCCAGGATGAACGGCGCGGCGAAACCGATGTACGAGAGCGCCTGGTAGACGGCGGTCAACCCGGCCAGGTCCTTCGGACCGGCCATCCGCTGCACCTCCAGCAGCCCGCACACCTGGCAGCACCCGTATCCCGCGCCGAGCACCAGTGCCGCGAGCACCACCAGTACCGGCTGGAGCGTCTCCGCGGCGGCGGCCGAGACCAGCAGTCCCGCCACCACGATCGCCATCGACGACGCGATCAGCCGCGGCCGTCGCGGATCGTCCATCCGGCGGGCCAGCGGTTGCACCAGGATGCCCGCGAAGCCGGTCAGGGCGGTGACGACGGCGCCGAAGACGAGGGCGTTGCCGCCGACGCGGTCCTTCACCAGGCCGGGCAGATAGGCCAGGGCGACCGACGCGGAGCCGAACACCCAGGGGGCCAGCGGCGCGACGACGTTACGGAACCGCGGCTCGCGCACGGCGGGCACCCGCACCTGCCGCCACACGCTGCCCTCACGCGAGCCGCCGCAGGTCTCGGGCGCGCCCCAGACCAGCGGGATGGAGACCAGGGCCAGGGCCAGGTGCGGCAGGTAGGCGACGGTCATGGGGGACGGCGCCCACTGCGCGAGCAGTCCGGCCACCAGGGGGCCCACGGCGAAGCCGGTGGTCATGGTGATCGTCGCCCGCCGCGGGCCCGGGTTGGCCTCCCGGGTGGAGCCCGCGAGGGACAACTCCTTGATCCAGACGGTGCCGGAGCTGAACGCGGCGCCGCTGGCGACGCCGGAGACCAGCCGGCCGACGAACAACAGCTCCTCCTGCGAACCGCCCGCGATCAGCAGCAGGCTCGCCAGCACCGAGACGAACAGCGCCGGCAGCATCAGCCGGCGGCGGCCGTACCGGTCCGAGACGGGACCGCCGAGCAGCAGCCCCGGGACCAGGCCGATGGCGTACAGGCCGAACGTGGCCTGCACCGTGGCGGCCGACAGGCCCAGCTCCGAGCGGTAGAGCAGCAGCAGCGGCGCGAACTGGTTGGCCCCCCAGCCCACCGCCGCCACCGCGACGCCGGCCCGCAGCCACGCCCGGCCGCCGATGCCGGCGGACGGCCCGGACACCGCCGCCGGGGCCGCGCGATTGGTCAACGCATGCTTGGTCATGCCCCCATGCTGTCGAGGCCCCGCCGCCGCCACGAGTGTCCGGAACGACGAGGGGCGTACAGTTACGGACATGGCTTCTGTCGCGCTGGCCGTCACCGACGGCATGCCGTTGCTGGAACTCGCCGCCGCCTGCGCCATCTTCGGAACGGACCGACCGGACCTCGTCGACTCCTGGTACGACTTCACCGTCTGCGCCCCGGCGGGCGCACAGGTCGGGGGCTGGCTGCAGGCCGACACCCCGCACGGTCTCGACGAGCTGGCCAAGGCGGACACCGTCATCGTCCCGGCCTGCCAGGACGTCGACCAGCCGCAGCCCGCCGACCTGATCGAGGCCGTCCGGGCCGCGCACGACGCGGGCGCCCGGGTGGCGTCCATCTGCACCGGGGCGTTCACCCTGGCCGCCGCCGGGCTGCTCGACGGGCGGCGTGCCACCACGCACTGGCTGCACGCCGACGCGCTGGCGCGGCGCCACCCGGAGGTCGAGGTCGACCCGCGGGTGCTCTACATCGACGAGGGCTCGGTGCTCACCTCGGCCGGCCGGGCCGCCGGCATCGACCTCTGCCTGCACATGGTCCGCACCGACCACGGCACCGCCATCGCCAACGGCGTGGCCCGCCGGCTCGTCGTCGCGCCACACCGGTCCGGCGGACAGGCCCAGTTCATCACCGCTCCCGTGCCGCCCGAGAACGGCAACAGCCTGACCGACGTGCTGGCCTGGGCGCTGGAGGAGCTGCACCGGCCGCTGACCGTCACCGACCTGGCCCGCCGGGCCCACATGAGCCCGCGCAACCTCGGCCGGCACTTCGCCGCCGTCACCGGCACCACGCCCCTCCAGTGGCTGCTGACCCAACGCCTGCACCGGGCCCAGGAGTTCCTGGAGCGCACCGACGACAGCGTCGACCGGATCGCCGCGCAGGTCGGGATGGGCAGCGGGGCGACGCTGCGCCGGCACTTCAACCGCGCGTTCGGCGTGCCCCCGGACACCTACCGGCGCACGTTCCGCGTGGACGGGCGCGTGGACGGACGCGGGGACCGGGCCGGAGCGGAGGACGCGACCGCCACTCCGCTGGCCTCCTGACGTCGCGGCGCCCCCCCCGAAGGCACGCCGGCCTCCTGAGAGCGCGCCGGCCTGCTGAAGGCGCACCGGCCCCCTGAAGGTGCGGTGCCCCCTGGCGGGGCCGCCCGAAGGCTCGGTGGCTACGTGAAGGCGCCACGGCTCTCCCTCGAAGCCGCGCCGCCGCGTCCGTCCGCCGTCAGCGCGGCAGTTCGATCTGGTAGCGGATGAACCCCTTGTAGTCGGCCACCCGGTCGTACAGCCCGCGCGCCGTGGCGTTCGTCTCGTGGGTGCTCCAGTACACGCGCGAGCAGCCGCGCTCCTTCGCCCAGTCCACGACGGCGGCGATCAGCGCCTCGCCCACGCCCTGCCGGCGCGCGGACGGGTCGGTGAACAGGTCCTGGAGGTAACAGACCTGCGGTCCCGAGGTGTTCGGGTGGATGAAGAAGTGCGTGAAGCCCACGAGCCGGCCGTCCACCCGCGCGCCGAACGCGTGCAGCGTTGTGTCCTCCTGGAACGCCGCCCAGGCCGTGTTGTACATCTCCTGCGGCTCGTCGCGCTCGTAGAAGTCGATGTAGGCCCGGAACAGGGCCTCCCATGCCTCTCTGTCGGACGGTGCGAGCTTGCCGATGTCCACCATGCGATACCTCCGGAGCTTCGGGATGACGTCGATCACGATCCAACGGCCGGGCCGTCCACGGTAGGGGTTGTGATCGGCTTCATACGGGCGTGTGCCGTGGAGTCGCGCCGGGCGCATGCGCGGCAGGTCTGGGACGGAGCCGGGCGCACCGATAGCGTGTCCCGGCGGGTCGAATCGGGGAGGGCGGGGAGGGTCTGTGGATCTGGCGATCAGCGTGGAGGCCGTGCTCGGGGCGCTGGAGACGGCCGCGTCGGGGACGCTGGGCGGGGCCGCGGGGGAGATGGGCCGCCGGGCCGCCGAGGGACTGGCGCGGCTGCTCGGCCGCGGCCGGCGGGCCGGGGAGGACGAGGGCGGGGACGGGCCGCCGGTCGGCGTGGACGAGGTACGGCGGCTCGCCGAGGCCCTGCACGCCCGCGCACTGACCGACCCCGGCTTCGCCCGGGAACTGCTCGCCTGGGTGCGGGAGACCGACGCGCCGAGCCTCGGGGCCGGTCCCGGACACGTACCGCGCGTCCTGCCGGCCGCCAGCGGGGTGTTCACCGACCGGGAGCCGGTGCTGGCCGCGCTGGAGGAGCTGATCGACGGCGACGAACGTCCGGGGGCGCACGTCGCCGTACTCACCGGCCAGGGCGGCATCGGGAAGACGGCCACCGCCGTGCACTGCGCCCACCGGCTCAAGGAGCGCTTCCCGGACGGGCAGTTGTTCGTCCGGCTGGGCGGCCCTGCGGCCGGCACGGCCGCGCGGCCCGGAGAGGCGCTGTCCGTGCTCCTGGGAGATCTCGGGCTGGCGGCGCACCGCGTCCCCGCCGATCCGCGTCGCCAGGAGAACCTGTACCGGAACCTCACCGCCGGCCGCAGGATGCTCGTCCTCCTCGACGACGCGGCCGGCGAAGCGCAGGTCAGACCGCTGATCCCGGCCGCCCCCGGCTCGCTGGTGATCGTCACCAGCCGCTACCGGCTGAACGGCCTCGCCGGTGACCCAGGAGCGCGCTTCCTCACCCTGGACCCGCTGCCGGAGGCCGACGCCGTCCTCCTGCTGGAGCGGGTGGTGGCGATGGGCGGACGACGCGAGGGGGCGCGCGACGCGGCGCGCATGGCGGCGGTCGCGCGGCGCTGTGGACGGGTGCCCCTGGCGCTCTGCGAGACGGGCGCGCTGGTCGCCGGCCGCGAGCACCTCAGCTGGGAGACCGTCGAACGACGGCTCGCCGGGCCGGTTCCGGGGAACCCTGAGGGGATGGACGACCGTAACGGGACGGACGCCGTCCGCCGCACTCACGACCTGACCTACCGCGAGCTGAGCCCCGAAGCCGCCCGGCTCTACCGGCTGTTGGGCTTCTGGCCGGGGCCGGAGACCGGCGTGGAAGCCGCCGCGCGGCTGGCCGGCACCACCGAGGGCGCGGCGCGCGTCCTGTTGGAGGAACTGGCCGGCGTCCACCTCCTTCAGGAGGTCGGGGAGGAGCGGTACCGCCTCCACGACCTCGTCCGCGCGGACGCCGAACGGCGGGCCCGCGCGGAGGACGCCCCCGCCGAACTCGCCGCTGCGACACGCCGGATGATCATCTGGTACCTGCGGTTCGCGGCGGCGGCCGACTTCCGGGTGATGCCCGGCCGCTGGCGCCTGGGCCCCGCCTACCACGGCCTGACCCTGCCCGCCGGCCGCGATCCCCACGACGGCCGGACCGCTCTCGCCGCACTGCGCCGCGAACGCGCGAACCTCGCGGCGGCGGTCCGGGTCGCCGAGCACTTCGGTCTCGACGACCTGGTCTGGCAGCTGTGCGAGGCCACTTGGGGGCTGCACCTGCGGCTGGGCTTCCACGACCAGTGGATCGACACCCACCGGCGCGGCGCCGCCGCCGCCCGCCGCCAGGCCGGAGAGTTCGGCGACGCGCGGGCGGTCGGACGCGTGCTCGCCCAGCTCGCCTTCGCGTACCTGGGCCGGGGCCAGTGGGACGAGGCCGAGACCGCGCTGACCGAGGCCGCCGACGCCGACCGCGCCGCCGGCCACCTCCGCGGCCAGGCCACCGCCGTCGAATCCCTGGGACTGCTGCGGCTGAGGCAGTGGCGGTGGCAGGAGGCACGGGACTGCTTCACGAGCGCCCGGGAACTCCTGCGACGCATCGGGCCGGGAGAGGACGGCGCCCGGGACGTCCCCCGCGGCCTCGCCCTCCTGGAGGACCACATCGGCCGCGCCCTGCGCGGCGCGGGACGGTACGAGGAGGCCGTCCGCACCCTGCACACGGCCCTGGCCCTGTTCCGGGCCCTGCCCGAGCGCGACCTCTACAACGAGGGCCGCGTCTACATGAGCCTCGGCGAAACCCACCTCGCCGCCGGCGCCCCCGACGCGGCCCGGCTCTGCCTCGACGAGGCCCTGGCCGTCATGGACCACGAGGGCGCCGAGCTGCAGCAGGCGGACGCGGCCGAAATGCGGGCCCGCTGCGCGGAGGACGCGGAACGGAGGGTGGCGTTCTTGCGCCGCGCGGAGGAGTTGTACGAGCGGGGCGGGGACGGGGTGGGGGCGGCGCGGGTGCGGGCGGGTTTGACTGGGGGGTGAGGGTGCCCCGGCCCCGGTCCCGCTCCTTCGCCGATTCCTGGGGGCAAGCCCCCAGACCCCCTTTTTCGCGGCTGCGCCGCTCGTCCTCAAGCGCCGGACGGGCTGAACAGTCAGCCCGTCCGGCGTTTGAGGACAGCGCCCGCAGGGCGCTTAGGGGGTGCGGGGGATTGCCCCGCAAGAAATGGTGAAAGGGCGGGACCGGGGCACCCTCACCGCGAAGCGTCCACCCGCTCCACTACGACACGATGCCGCACCGCCCCCGTGACGACGGTCAGCTCAGCCGGAACCTCATGCCCATCCCCCAACCAGGCGTACAGCCCCGACACATACGCGGCCGGATCACAAAGATCGGCCCGCCCGTCCCCACCCGGCACGGCAGCCAGCCGCAGCAGCTCACCCCCGCGCGTACGGACGGTCCCGCGATCGACCCCGGTGAGATAAGCGGCGAGCCCGCAATACGGATACCGCGCGGCGACTTCGGAGGCCCAGACAGCGGGTGGCCCGACCCGCGGATCGTCCGGATCACCATCCCGGAGGATGACATCGGCGTTCTCCAAAAGAGACACGTCGGACGTGTCCTCGTGCACCACCGTATGCGCGGCCTCCGCGCCGGGCTCCTCCGGCTCGTACGCCGGATCGGTGTACCGGACGACGGCCACCTCGGGCGGCTCGACCCGCAGGACGCGCGTGAGGACGCGGACGGGAGCGGTCCGCACGGCGGGCTGGTGAACGGGAAGAGGCAGCCGGCCGAGGAGCGCCGGGCGCCCGGCCGGCTCGGGAAGCTCCATGATCCGGTAGAGGAGGCGGCGCAGCAGCACGGCCGAACGCCCCGGCGCCGAGCTCGTCAGCTCCGCCAAAGTGGCGTAGCCGCGCGGGTCGTGGGACTCGATCACCGCCGCTATCCGGTGCCGCAGATCGTCCGACGCCTGCAGGCGCGGCGCGGTCCGGCCGAGCGCGGCCACCGGCGAGTCGGGGTCGAGATCGGCTTCCGGGAAGGAAGCGAGGAGAACCGGCCGGCCGATGGCCGCGGCGTAGTACGTGACGCTGCCGTGGTCGCCGATGACGCAGTCGGCGGCGATGAGGGCCTGCCGCCAGTCCTCCAGCGGGTCGACCGGCGTCAGCCCCGCCCGCCGGGCCCGCTCCAGCCAGGCGCGGACCTGCCCGGGCCCGTGCCCGTACCAGATGTTGGGGTGCAGGACGGCGACCGTCCGGTACTCGTCCGCGGGCAGCTCGGAGGTCAGCCGGGACAGCAGCCAGGACAGCCGGTCCTCCGCGCCGTCACCGAACAGCGCGCGCGGCGCCCAGGTGGAGTTGAGGACGACGAGCCGCTGACCGGGGGCGACGCCGAACGCGCGGCGGAAGCGGTCGCGTTGGGGGAGCGCTTCGAGGATGCGGTCGTAGCAGGGGTCGCCCGCGAGGACGGCCGTGGGGGCCGCCTCCGGGCAGGCGGCGCGCAGGCGCCGGAGCTGCTCGGGGTGGGAGAGGACGGTCGCCGTCGCGAGGGGGCGTCCGTCATGGAGCAGCCACTCGGGGCCGAGGCCGAAGACGGGCGCGGCGGTCGCAGGGGCGGCGAGGGCGACGGCAGCGGCTCCCGGCTCCCGGCTCCCGGCTCCCGGCTCCCGGCTCCCGGCTCCCGGCTCCCGGCGCGGCCAGCCTTTTATTGTAGCCAACTCCATGCGAGAGGACCACCAACTTCCCCTCAAAGAACTCCAGTTCACCACCGTAACTGGCCGCGATCACCACATCGAAGCCACGCGCCTCCTCCTTCGCCTGCTCCCACGGCAGCACCGGCAGCCCCACCCCCGCCAGCAGCTCCGGTACCCCCGCGAGAAACGGTGACGACCCGGTGCACGTCACCGCCATCTGTACCCGCAGGTCCCCGTCGAACAGCGGCATCACATCGAGCAACCGCGTCGCCGACGTGACGTTGTGGACGACGAACAGCACCCGCTTCACCCGGCCGCGGGTCACCCACCGCACGGCGTCCGCGCCCACCGGCACCCGTATCCGTCCCGGAACCGGAACCGCTACCGGAACCGGCACCGGCACCCGTTCCGGCACGAACTCCCGCACGTCGTCCCGCACCCCAGGTCCCCCTCGTCACGCTCACCCGCTCACCGACGGCGGCAACTCCTCCCCGCCTTCCCCCGCCACGTTACTGCCGTCGCACTCGTCACCTGACGGTCTCCGCGGCCCCCGAGGCTCAGTGCCGTGAACGCGTCACCCTCACCCGCCACTTGCCGTGCGCGTCCCGGCCGAGGACGTCGACGGTGACGCCGTCGACCACACAGTGCCCGCCGACCGGGTAGGGAGCGTCGCTCAGGCTCGCCGTCACATTGGGGTCGGTGGTGTAGCAGCCGCGGCCGTGAGGGGTGGCGTCGATGGCACGGACCGGGCCGGTGCCCGAGGGCCGGTCGGTGGCGACGGTGGCGACGAGGACCCCGGGGCGGCAGACCGCGTGGTCGAGGGGGCCCCGGGTGCGGGCCTCCAGGGTGACGGCGCGGCGGCGGGAGACGGGGACGACGACGAGTTTGGTACCACCGGGAGTCGCGGTGGGGGTGAGCGTGAACGTACGGCTGCCGGCCACGGTGACGCACTGCACCTGCCGTGGCGCGAGCCACCCCAGCTTCCACTTGTGCCAGGCGAGGAAGTCGTTCGAAGGTCCCCAGTCCTCGTCCATCGGGTCCCAGTGCCCGACGGGGGAGACGACGCGGTCCCCGCGACCGGCGGCGTAGAGGTCGGGGAGGCCGAAGCTGTGGGCGTTCTCGTGCACGAGGACGCGGTACGGGCTGTCGCCCGTCTGGCGGCTCCATATGAACGAGACGTTCTTCAGGGCGGCGCCGTGGCGGGTCCGCAGGCCCGTCGGGGCCCCCGCGAAGGTCACCGAACGGACGTCCTCCGTCGCCGGAGGCCCGGCGTCCGGGCTGGCCAGGACGTTGACCAGGTCGTAGCGGCGCAGGTCCACCGTGCCGTCGATGGCGGCGACGATCTCCTTGGCGAGCGCGTGGTAGCCGCTGTCGCTGCGGGTGTCGAACGGCGTGCCGCGCCGGATGCCGTACGCGGCGTACGGGCGCGACATGCGGATCCAGCGCAGCAGCGGCGTGGAGCGGTAGTCCAGGCGCCCGTAGGAGCTGGTCCGGTAGAAGTCGGAGACGGCCGGGAAGAACTCGGCGTACCGCTTCCGCGGGCTGCCCTTGCCCGGGGCGTCCGGGAAGTCGATGAAGAGGGTCATCGCCCGTACGGTCCCCCGGGAGCGGGCGTAGCCGCGCGGGGTGCGGGCGCTCTCGGAGACGGAGCGGGTGCCCGAGCGCAGGGCGCAGGGCCCGGACGGGGGGCGGCCGGTGGGATCCGGTCCGGCGGCGGGCATCGCCACCGGCTCGTGGGCGCCCGCCCGGCCCGCCACCGGTGCGGTGAGGGCGAACAGCGCGGCCGCCACCACGGGGATGGCCAGGGTTTTCATGCCTGTCACCTCCTGCCGGGTGACTAACACCCTGGGCGGTCGTACGCCCGTGCGCTTCCGGGGGTACGGCAAGCGGGGGACAGCGGTCGTTTCAAACGTGACGCAGGCCACATCGTAAATTCCCGCGGAGGGGAAATTTCCGGGGAGCTTCTCCCCGTTTAACCTCTCGTCCCCGCGCAAACGGGGAAGCCTTCCCCGTTTGGCCCGGGGCCGGCTCGGCTCGCGGGGAGAGACCCGCAAGAAGAGGCCCGCAAGGAGAGAGGAGACCCGTCGTGACCACACCCTCGCCGCGGCTGCGCGCCGATGCCCAGCGCAATCGGGAGCGCATCATCGCCGCCGCCCGCGAAGTGCTGGTCGAGCACGGGGCCGAGTTCTCCTTCGACAAAATCGCTCGACGCGTCGGGGTCGGCAATGCGACGCTGTACCGTCACTTCGCGGACCGCCGCGAGCTGATCCACCATGTCACCCTCTCGGTGATGGACCGCATCGCGGACTGCGCCGAGACAGCACGAGCCGAGGAGCCCGATGCTTTCCGTGCGCTGAGGCGGTTCGTCCACGCCGCGGCAGACGAACGGGTGGGCGCGCTGTGCCCGTTGCTCGACTCCGATGTGGATCGCGGTCATCCGGATCTCGTCGAGGCGCGCGACCGGCTCGACCGGAACATCCGGGAGCTGATGGCCGCCGCCCGCGAAGCGGGGCAGTTGCGTTCCGACATCGACGTCGGTGACCTCATGGTCGCCCTCACCCAACTGACCAGACCGCTGCCGGGCAAGGGCTGTCTGGACTTCGACCGGTTCGTCCACCGGCACCTCCAGCTGTTCCTGGACGGCCTGATGACCCCGGCCCGTTCCGAACTGCCCGGTTCGGCGGCGACTCTCGACGAACTGCGCCACAACCGGCGGTAGGTCCGGCCCCGTTGTCAGA
Source organism: Streptomyces sp. CA-181903 (assembly GCF_050937075.1). Lineage (NCBI taxonomy): Bacteria > Bacillati > Actinomycetota > Actinomycetes > Kitasatosporales > Streptomycetaceae > Streptomyces > Streptomyces sp. CA-181903. The sequence goes on along the minus strand of NZ_JBNJLY010000001.1, from coordinate 3,210,318 downwards.
CCCGTCTGCCATAGTCCGATCCGAAGGTCCTTCGGTCCGATCCGAACGTCCTTCGTACCGTCCGTCCTGATCCACCGCTCCACCCGTCCAGCCCGTCCGCCCCTTCCGGTCCGTCCGGCCCGCTCGACCCGTCCAGTCCGTCCGGTCCTTCCAACTCGTGCGGTACCCAGGCCCGTTCGATCCGTCGAACCCCACCGGCCCGAGTGCTTCGCGCCAGCCGCTTCACCGGCCGTGCCGGGTGTGTCCGCCGTCTCGCCCACGGCACGTCACACCCGCACCCGGCGCTCCGTCATTCCTTCGGTTCTCGTTCACCTCTCGCATCACTAGGCAGGCCCTTCCATGCCAGACATCACCACCCCGGATCCCCGGCGCTGGAAAGCGCTGATCTTCATCGCCATGGCCCAGCTGATGGTCGTCCTCGACGCGACCATCGTGAACATCGCGCTGCCGTCCGCCCAGGCCGACCTCGGCATCTCGGACGGCAACCGGCAGTGGGTCATCACCGCCTACGCGCTCGCGTTCGGCGGACTGCTCCTCTTCGGCGGCCGAATAGCCGACCTGTGGGGCCGCAAGCAGACCTTCATCACCGGCCTCATCGGTTTCGCCGTCGCTTCCGCGCTCGGTGGTGTCGCCGTCAACACCGGCATGCTGCTGGCCGCCCGCGGCCTCCAGGGCGTCTTCGGCGCGCTGCTCGCGCCGTCGGCGCTGTCGCTGCTCGCCGTCAGCTTCACCGAGGCGAAGGAGCGCGCCAAGGCGTTCGGCATCTTCGGTGCCATCGCCGGTGGCGGCGGTGCCGTCGGTCTGCTGCTCGGCGGTGTGTTCACCGAGTACCTCAACTGGCGCTGGACGTTCTTCGTGAACATCCCCTTCGCCGCCGTGGCCGCCGCCGGTGCCGTCGCCGTCATCCACGAGCCCGAGGGCAGCCGCAACCCGTCGAAGCTGGACATCCCCGGCGTCATCCTGGCCACCCTCGGCCTGGTCTCGCTGGTCTACGGCTTCACCCGCGCCGAGACCGACGGCTGGACCGCCGGTCTGACGCTCACCCTGTTCGCCGCCGCGGCGGTGCTGCTGGTGTCGTTCGTCGTCGTCGAGGGCAAGGTCAAGTCGCCGCTGCTGCCGTTGCGCGTCGTGGCCGACCGCAACCGGGGCGGCGTGTACGGCGCGCTCGGCCTGGCCTCGATCGGCATGTTCGGTCTGTTCCTCTTCCTGGTCTTCTACCTCCAGGGCATCAAGGAGTACAGCCCGATCACCAACGGTCTGGCCTTCCTCCCGATGATCGCCATGATGGTCACCGGTTCGACCCAGATCGGCGCCCGGCTGATGACCCGGGTCCCGGCCCGCTGGCTGATGGGCCCCGGCTTCCTGACCGCCGCCCTCGGCATGGCGTGGCTCACCCGGATCGACGTCGACACCTCGTACGTGACGGGCATCCTGCCGGGCCTGCTGCTCATGGGCATCGGCATGGGTACGGCGTTCATGCCGGCGATGAGCCTCGCGACGCACGGCGTCCAGGCCCGTGACGCCGGTGTCGCCTCCGCGATGGTCAACACCTCGCAGCAGGTCGGCGGCGCGATCGGCACGGCCCTGCTGAACACCCTGGCCAACAGCGCCAGGGACGACTACGCCGCGTCCCACCGCGCGGGTGCCACGACGAAGGAGGCCATCCAGGTCCTGGGCATCAAGGCGACGGTGCACAGCTTCCAGGTCGGCATCGCCTGGGCGACGGGCATCCTGACGCTGGCCGCCCTGGTGGCCGTGGTCTTCGTCAACGCCGGCCGCCCGAACGCCGCGGCCAAGGCGGGCGCGGGCGACGGGGAAGGCGCCGTCGAGGACGCCGTCCCGGTGATGGCCCACTGAGACCGTAGGCCCCACCGAGGCCCGCGCTGCCCGGCGGCCGCGGTTCCTCCGGTGGCCGAGAGGCCGAACGAGGCCGAAGCCCCCGCACGGATCGCTCCGTGCGGGGGCTTCGCCGTATCCGGAAGGGCCGCGGGCGGTTGCCTCAGCGCAGCCAGGGCAGGTCCGCGCCGGCCGGCTGGAGGCCGCGCGCGATGGTCGCGCAGATCTCGCCCAGCTCGGCGACCTGCTCGGGCGTGAGCCGGTCGAAGATCGCGGCCCGTACCGCCGCGACATGGCCGGGCGCCGTCCTCCGCAGCACCTCGTACCCCTCGTCCGTGAGCACCGCCACCTGCCCGCGCCGGTCGGAGGGGCAGTCCTCGCGCCGCATCCAGCCGTTCTTCTCCAGCCGCGCCACGGCGTGCGACAGCCGGGACCGGGTGATCTTGACCTGCTGGGCCAGTTCGGTCATCCGCATCCGGCGCCGGGGGGCCTCCGAGAGCTGGACGAGCAGCGCGTAGTAGATGTGCGGCATCCCCGCGTCACGCTGGAGCTGGCGGTCGAGATGGTCCTCCAGGAGCGTGGTGGCGTGCAGGTACGCCTGCCAGGTCGCCTGCTCCTCGGCGGAGAGCCAGCGGGGCTCCGCCGGGTCCGTTGCGGGTTCTTTCCTCATGACATCCACTGTTCCACTCGTCGGGCGGCCGGTCGGTCGGCCCCTCGGGGATTCTTGAAGTCTAAATAAAGCCGGTCTAAAGTGAGGCTGTAGAGCTTGAAAGTTCAAGCACATTGATCACGTCGACCCCGCTGATCGCGTCCAGTACGTCGATCACGTCGATCGAGCGAGCTCAGGAGTGACCGTGCCGGACGACACCTCGGCCCCCCGCCCAAACCCCGCCTCCGCCCCGGCCTCCGGACGGATGCCTGCCCTCTACCTCTCCCACGGCGCCCCGCCCCTCGCCGACGACGCGCTGTGGCCCGGCCAGCTCGCCGCCTGGTCGGCCGAGTTGCCCAGGCCGCGCGCCATCCTCATGGTCTCGGCGCACTGGGAGGAGGCGCCGCTCGCGCTCGGCGCGACGCGGACCGTCCCGCTCGTCTACGACTTCTGGGGCTTCCCGGAGCACTACTACCGCGTCCGGTACGCCGCCCCGGGCGCCCCCGCCCTGGCGGAACGGGTCCGCTCCACGCTGCGCGGCGCCGGCCTCCCCGTCCAGGACATGCCCGAACGCGGGCTGGACCACGGCGCGTACGTCCCCCTGGTCGAGATGTACCCGGACGCCGACATTCCGGTGCTCCAGATGTCGATGCCGTCGCTCGACCCGGTGCGCCTCATGGAGATCGGCCGCCGGCTCGCACCCCTCCGCGACGAGGGCGTGCTGATCGTCGGCAGCGGCTTCTTCACCCACAACCTGGCCGCCCTGCGGCACCAGGGCGGTACGCCCGCCTGGTCCGCCGAGTTCGACCACTGGGGGCGGGAGGCGCTGGAGGCGCAGGACGTGGACGCCCTGCTGGACTTCACGCGCAAGTCGCCCGCGGCCCGTCTGGCGCATCCGCGCACGGAGCATTTCGCGCCCCTCTTCGTCACGTTGGGGGCGGCCGAGGGGCAACTCGACAGCCAGCGCAGTGTGATCGACGGGTTCTGGCTGGGACTGGCCAAGCGGTCGGTGCAGTTCGGCTGACGACTCCCCGGCGGCCGCGAAGCCCGCCGACGGGTGCCCGGCGGTGCGACCCGCCCGACGCCGCGGACCGCGGCGGACCGGCGCCCCGACGGCCATGGGGGCGTGGCCGGTGCGCCGGCCCTCAAGCTCCGGGCCCTTGGTGCGGAGGCGTTCGAGGGGCTCGCGGGATGTTCCGGTGGTGTCGGCCATGACGCCACGCTAAGCCTCTCCCGTCACACCGGAAACGGTCTGCGGACGTACACCTCCGGACTTCGGCCGCCTTCGCAGGGCACCGGAACGCCCTCTGCGGAAGCGGCGGTTGCCGGCCTACCGGCGGACGTGGCGCTCGTTCCAGTGGAAGAGGTTGTACGACGCCAGCCCGATCAGGACGGCGAAGCCGAGCCCGACGCCGACGGAGCGCAGCCAGGACCCGCCGGCCACGCTGTGCAGGAAGCCGAGGGTGCCGCCGGCGAGCGCGCCGTACGCCGCCGCGCGCACCTCGGTGATCATCGCGTTGCGGTGGCGCACCAAGAGGAGGCCGATGCCGGTCGCGACCGCCGCGGTGACCAGGCCGAGCAACCAGCCGCCCAGCTCCGAGAAGCCGTTCTCGTGCGCGAGGAACACGGTGTACAGGAAGAGGACGAACCCCAGGCAGGCGGGTACGGCCCAGACGGGGCGGCTCCGGTCGGGAACCGGGCCCGCCCGCGTCCCGCGCACCGGGAGACGGGCGCCCCTGGGCACCGGACCGGGGCCGTCCGGGGTGTGGTGGGAAGGCAGGATTGCGTGCGCCGGCATGGCAGGGCTCCTCTCGTCCGTCCGGGGACCGGCCGCGTCCGTCCGGGGGAACCGGCCCCTGAGAACCAGCGCACACCCGCGCCCGCGCGGCGGCAAGTGGATCAGCGGAAGGGCGCGTTCCGCCCCGTTCGCCCGGCCCGCGCGACCGGAACCGGCGGCGCCCGCACTCCGTCACGTCCCCCCGCCTCCCCCGGCCCGCGCAACCGTAAGGCGGCGCGAGCCGTCCTTCGAGGTGGCGGACGCGCCCCGAGGCGCCGGGGCGGCGTTCTTCCGAAGCCGCGGGGAAGGCGTCAAGGGTGACGGCCGTCTCGACCGGACGCGATGGTCGCGGTGCGAGCGGGACCCCGGTGGTCGCTCCGTGGGCGCTCGCACCCGCCCTGACCAGGACGTCCATCGGTCCGTCCGGCATGCGTGCCCCGCGTGTGGCGGGACAGGGTACTGCATGATCGTAAAAAAGAAGACGCCTCTTGGGAATTCTGTCCGGATTCCAGTCGTTCTTTCCTTCGGACGGGTTCGCTGAGCGCGAGCCCCCACCATCCCGCGACCGTCTCATCGCAAGGGAGTACGCATGGCAACCCGTGCCGTCGCCCGTCGTCAGCCCGCAGCCAAGGGCGCCGACGAGGCAAGCAGTGTTCGCGCCTCGAGCGGGGAGATCGCCGATCGCGACCTGGTCGGCATGTACCTGGACGAGATCGCGCGGACGCCCCTGCTCGACGCCGCCAAGGAGGTCGAGCTGTCGCAGGCCATCGAGGCGGGCGTCTACGCCCGGCAGATCCTGGACGGCCTGGAGTCCGGCGAGGCGGGGGGCGCCTCGCGCGAGGAGCTGGAGGCGATAGCCGACGAGGGCGCCCGCGCCAAGGACGTCTTCATCAAGTCGAACCTGCGGCTCGTGGTCGCCGTCGCCCGCCGGTACCCGCGCAGCGGGCTGCCGCTGCTCGACCTGATCCAGGAGGGCAACGCCGGCCTGGTCCGCGCGGTGGAGAAGTTCGACTACACCAAGGGATTCAAGTTCTCCACGTACGCGACGTGGTGGATCCGCCAGGCGATCACCCGCTCGATCGCCGACCAGTCGCGCACCATCCGGCTCCCCGTCCACCTCGTCGAGGAGCTGGGCCGCATCCGCCGGGTGCAGCGCGAGTTCAACCGGGAGAACGGCCGCGACCCCGAGCACGCCGAGATCGCCGCGGAGCTGGGCACCACGCCCGAGCGCGTGGGCGACGTCCTCGACTGGGCCCGGGACCCGGTCAGCCTGAACATGTCGGTGGACGACGAGGGCGAGACCCAGTTCGGCGACCTGCTGGAGGACACCTCCGCCGTGTCGCCGGAGCAGTCGGTCATCGCGCTGCTGCGCAGCGAGGAGCTGGAGACCCTCATCGGCCGGCTCGACCACCGGACCGCGTCGATCATCAAGGCGCGCTACGGGATCGAGGACGGGCGGGAGCGCACGCTGACGGAGGTCGGCAAGCAGCACGGGCTCACCCGGGAGCGGATTCGGCAGATCGAGAAGCACGCGCTGATGGAGCTGAAGAAGATGGCTCACGACACCGGGTTCGACGCGGCGGCCTAAAAGGGCATATCCTTATAGATCGGACCCCGGCGCCTCCCCCCCCTGCGCCGGGGTCCTTCTCTTGCCCCGGGCCTCTCCGCCGATCTCCGGGCCTCTCCGCTACTCCCCGGCGGTCCCGTGGTCCCCGGCGGTCCCGTGGCCCCCGGTGGTCCCGCCCGCCGCCCGGGTGATCCGCTCCCCGAGCAGCCGAGTGCACGTGACCAGCTGCTCCGGCTCGTGCACCTCGAACTCGCAGCCGAGCATCGCCAGGTGCATGGCCACCCACTCGACGGAGTCGGCGCACTCCGTGTCCAGCCGGCAGGTCTCGTCGTCGACCGGCCGGGGCGCCCCCATCCAGTGCGGCAGCCGGCCCGCGACGGCCGACGCGGGCGCGTGCAGCGTCACCACCATCCGCAGTTCGGGCCGGCGCCGGGTCGCGGGGCCGCTGACGAACTCCGCCGCGTTCTCCGCGGGCAGCTCGCGCGGCTCGAAGCGGGCGCCCGTCGGGAAGGGGTCGCCGACCCGGTCCACCCGGAAGGTGCGCCAGTCCTCGCGGTCGTTGTCGTAGGCGACCAGGTACCAGCGGCGGCCGGTGCTCACCAGCCGGTTCGGCTCCACCAGCCGTTTGGTCTCCACGCCCTCGGCGGTGCGGTACGAGAACCGCAGCCGCTCGTTGCCGGTCGTGGCGGCGGCCATGACGGTGAGCGTCCGCGGGTCGACCGTCGCGCCGTCGCCCCAGGTGAGCGGCACGGTGGCGGCCTGGAGGGCGGTCACGCGGTGGCGGAGCCGGGACGGCAGCACCTGTTCGAGCTTGGCGAGCGCCCGTACGGACGCCTCCTCGATGCCTTCCACCGCGTGCCCGGCCCCGGCTCGCAGGCCCACCGCGATGGCCACCGCCTCCTCGTCGTCCAGGACCAGCGGCGGCATCGCCGCCCCGGCGGCCAGCCGGTACCCACCGACGGCTCCCATCGTTGCCTGTACGGGGTAGCCGAGGTCGCGCAGCCGCTCGATGTCCCGCCGGATCGTCCGCGGGCTCACACCGAGCCGTTCGGCGAGTTCGCTGCCCGGCCATTCGCGTGGGGTCTGCAGAAGGGAGAGCAGATTCAGAAGCCGTACGGGTGTGTCGGTCATAACGCCAGCGTGCCAGGGATCTAGGACACAGCTTGACCTAGACGGGCTCTAGCGTGGGACACCCGGAACACGAAGTGGAAGGCATTACCCCGTGAGCTCCCCGAGCACTGATCCGAGCACCGATCCCGGCACCGGTCCGCGCACCGGTACGCCCCCCGACCGCCGCCGCTGGATCGCGCTGGCCGTCGTGCTGACCGCGTCCTTCATGGACCTCGTCGACGTGACGATCGTCAACATCGCGATGCCCAGCATCAGCCATGACCTCGGCGCGTCGTTCAGCGTCCTCCAGTGGATCACCGAGGGCTACGCCCTCGCCTTCGCCGCCGGCCTGATCACCGGCGGCCGGCTCGGGGACATATACGGGCGCCGACGCGTCTTCCTGCTCGGCATGAGCGGCTTCACCCTCGCCTCGATGCTCTGCGGCCTCGCCGGCGACCCGCACCTGCTCGTCGCCGCCCGCGTCCTCCAGGGCGGCACCGCCGCGCTGATGGTGCCCCAGGTGCTGGCGATCGTGCACTCCACCTTCCCGGCGCACGAGCGCGGCAAGGTCTTCGGCATGTTCGGCGCCATCGTCGGACTGGGCGCCGTCTCCGGCCCGATCCTGGGCGCGCTGCTCACCGAGTGGAACATCCTCGGCCTGGAATGGCGGCCGATCTTCCTGGTCAACCTGCCCGTCGGCATCGCCGGCCTGATCCTCGGGCGCCGCTTCATCGCCGAGTCCAAGGCCGAGAACGCGCTCAAGCTCGACCTCGTCGGCGTCGCCCTCGCGACCCTCGGCATCGTCATGTTCCTCTACCCGCTCACCCAGGGCCGCGAACTGGGCTGGCCGCTCTGGGGCTTCCTGCTGATGGGCGGCAGCGCCGTGGTGCTGGCCCTGTTCGTCGTCTACGAGCGCCACAAGAAGCGGAAGGACGGCTCGCCGCTGGTCGAGCTCTCCCTGTTCACCGTGAAGAGCTTCGCCGCCGGCATCGGCGTCCAGCTGGCCTTCGGCATCCTCACCGGCATCTACTTCCTCTGCTGGACCCTCTACATGCAGCTCGGCCTCGGCTGGAGCGCGCTGCGGTCCGGCCTGACCGGCATTCCGTTCTCCATCGCCGTGTCGATCACGGCCGGCATGTCCGTCCAGAAGCTCGTCCCGCGCTTCGGCCGCAAGGTCCTCCAGGCGGGCGCGCTGGTCATGGCCGCCGGTGTGCTGCTCTACATCTGGGAGGCCGACCGCTACGGCGCCGACATCACCTCCTGGCAGATGGCCCTGCCGCTGATCGTCATGGGCGCGGGCATGGGCTTCGTCGTCGCCCCGCTCACCGACGCCGTCCTCTCCGAGGTGCCCCGCGAGCACGCGGGCTCCGCGTCCGGACTGATAAACACCACGCAGCAGTTGGGCAACGCGATCGGCCTGGGGCTCGTGTCGGTGGTCTTCTTCGGCGTCCTGGACGAGGACGCGGTCGCGAAGGGCCGGGGCGCCACGGCCTTCGGCGACGCGTACGGCAACGCCCTGTGGTGGGTCGCGGGCCTGCTCGTCCTCGTCTTCCTGCTGGTCTTCGCGCTCCCGCGCCGCTCCCGCACCGAGGTTCCGGCGGCGGACGCGGTGCCCGCGGAGAAGGGCGAACCGATAGCCGCGTGACGGTCCCGGGGACGGGGACGCGCGCCGGCCTCCGCCCGGGCCGCCACCGTGACGGTGGTCCGGACGGGGGCCGGCGCGTTTTTCGCGTTCCGGCGGATCGCCTCCGGCGCGGGGGCCGGCGAGTCGTCCGTGTTCTCGCGGGTCACCCCCGGTGTGTGCGGGGCGGCGCGTCTCCCGTGTTCTCGCGGGTCACCCCCGGTCGAGACGGCTCACGAGCCGCTCCCGCACCGAGGGCCACTCGTCCCGCAGCATCGAGAAGTAGACGCTGTCCCGCCAACTCCCGTCCGGTCGCTGCCGGTGTCGCCGAAACGTGCCCTCGTACACGGCCCCGAGCCGCCGTATCGCCGCCTGGGACCGCTCGTTCCGATGGTCGGTCTTCCAGTAGACGCGGCCCATGCCGAGCTCCTCGAACGCGTGCGTGAGCAGCAGGAGCTTGCTTTCGGTGTTGACGGCGGTGCGCCAGTACTCCCGCCCGTACCAGGTCCCGCCGATCTCCATCTGCTCGTGCGCGGTGCTCGCCTCGAAGCAGCAGGTGACGCCGGCGGTCCGGCCGCTCGCGAGGTGGACGACGGCGAACGGGACGCAGGAGGGGTCGGCGAGCCGGCCCTTGAGGATGGCGTCGAGCTCGCCCTCCGTGCGCGGGGTGAGGTCGTACGTCCAGCGCCAGACCTCGTCGTCGCCGCCGACGGCGCGGAACAGGTCGGGCACGTGCGTGTGGTCGAGGGGTTCCAGGCGGACGTGCCGACCGGTCAGGACGGTGGTGCGCGCGGGCAGCTTCGTGATCACGACTCAGGAACGTAGGGGCATTTCACACTAGGGGCAAGAGTGGTTCGCCCTAGTGCATAAGATCGTGCCCGTTTGCGCCCAGATGCTTTCCGGAAGTGTTTACTTCGCGTCCGCTATGCCCGTAGTCTGCGGCTGATCCCACACAAGCGGGCGTAGGAACGGAAGCGAACTGCCATGTACGGACCGGAACGCCAGCAGGAGATCCTGCGGCTCGCCCGCGAGAGCGGGCGGGTGGACGTGCTGTCACTGGCGGAGACGTTCCAGGTCACCGCCGAGACGGTGCGCCGCGACCTCAAGGCGCTGGACCGGGCCGGGCTGCTCCGGCGCGTGCACGGCGGCGCGATCCCCGTCGGCCGGCTGGACTTCGAACCGGACCTCGCGGAACGCGAGTCCACGGCGGCGGACGAGAAGGACCGCATCGCCCGGGCGGCCCTGGCCGAACTGCCCGCCGGCGGCAGCGTGATCCTGGACGCCGGGACCACGGTCGCCCGCCTCGCCGCGCTCTTCCCGCTGGACGTCGACCCGGGCGCGGAGCTGACGGTCGTCACCCACGCGTTGCCCGTCGCCGCCCGGCTGGCGGACCACCCGGGCATCGCCCTGCACCTGGTCGGAGGCCGGGTACGGCACCGCACCCGGGCGGCCGTCGACGCCTGGGCGCTGCGCGCGTACGGCGAGATCGCGGCCGACGTCGCCTTCGTCGCCACCAACGGCTTCTCCCCGGACGGCGGACTGACCACCCCGGACCTCGCCGAGGCGGCGGTGAAGCGGGCGACGATCGCCGCCGCCCGGCGCGTCGTCCTGCTCGCGGACTCCGGCAAGTCCGGGCAGCGGCACTTCGCCCGCTTCGGCGACCTCTCCGACGTGGACCTGCTGATCACCGACACCGGGCTGAGCTCCGAGGACGCCGAGGAGATCGAACGCCGCGGCCCGGCGGTGATCCGCGCGTGATCCTCACCGTCACCCCCAACCCCAGCCTCGACCGCACCTACGAGGTTCCCGCGCTGCGGCGCGGCGCCGTCCTGCGCGCGGCGGCCGACCGCGTCGACCCGGGCGGCAAGGGCGTCAACGTCTCGCGCGCGGTCGCGGCGGCCGGGCACGCCACCACGGCCGTGCTGCCGCTCGGCGGCGCGGAGGGCGCCCTGCTGGAACGTCTCCTCCGCGAGCAGGGCATCGACGTGGCGGGCGTCCCCCTGTCCGGCGCAACGCGGGTCAACGTGGCCGTCGCCGAGCCCGACGGCACGCTCACCAAGGTCAACGCGGCCGGCCCCGAACTGACCGCCGCCGAGGCCGAGGCGCTGCTGGGCAGCGTGGGGGAGCGGTCGGCGGGCGCCGGCTGGATCGCCTGCTGCGGCAGCCTGCCGCGCGGACTCGCGCCCGAGTGGTACGCGCTGCTGGTGGCCCGCGCCCACGCCGCCGGGGCCCGGATCGCGCTCGACACCTCCGGCCCGTCCCTCACCGCCGCGCTGCGCGAACGCCCCGACGTCGTCAAGCCCAACACCGAGGAACTGGCCCAGGCCGTCGGCCGCCCGCTGGCGACGGTCGGGGACGCGGCCCGGGCGGCGGAGGAACTACGCGGCCTCGGCGCGTGGACCGTCCTCGCCAGCCTCGGCGCCGACGGTCAACTGCTCGTCGACGACTCCGGCACGTACTACGGAACGGCCCCCGTGACGCGGGTCCGCAGCAACGTCGGCGCCGGCGACGCCTCCCTGGCCGGCTTCCTCGCCGCCGGCGGCGAAGGCCCGGCCGCCCTCGCGTCGGCCCTGGCCCACGGCGCGGCGGCCGTCCGGCTGCCCGGCAGCGCGATGCCCGCCCCGGGCGACCTCGAACCGTCCACCGTGACGGTCACCCGGGACGTCCCGGGCGGCCGCGCCCTGACCGAACCGGCGTCCGGCGTCTGACGCCGGCGGTCCACCGGGTCCACCGGTCCACCTCCCCCACCCAGCCGCCGGCAAGGCGCTACCGCGAGCAAGGGAGCCCGCGATGAGCAATGCGATGAGCGACGCGACGAGTGAACTGATCACGGCGGAACTGGTCGACCTGGACCTGGCCGCCGACACCAAGGAGGCGGCCGCCCGGTCGCTCGCCGTCCGCATGCGGGACCTCGGCCGCGTCACGGACCTGGACGGATTCCTGGCCGACGTGGCGGCGCGCGAGGCCCGGATGCCGACCGGCCTCGACGGCGGCATCGGCATCCCGCACTGCCGCAGCGCCCACGTCACCGCGCCGACCCTGGCCTTCGGCCGCTGCGCCGCCCGAGTCGACTTCGGCGCCCCGGACGGTCCGGCCGACCTGATCTTCCTGATCGCCGCCCCGGCCGGGGCGGACAGCGACCACCTCGTAATCCTCTCGGGCCTCGCGCGGCGGCTGATGAACGAGGAGTTCACGGGGGCGCTGCGCACGGTGACGGACGCGGGGGAGGCCGCGGCGCTGATCAGGGGCGACGAACCCGCACTCGTCCCGGCGACCGCGACCGCGCCCGTGGCCGTGGCCGTGACCGCGCCCGTGACCGCACCTGCCCCGGCACCTGTCGCCGAGCCCGAGCCGGAACCTGAGTCCGAGCCGGAATCTGAGCCCGGCTCCGAACCCGAACCCGAGCGCAAGCCCGAGCCCAAGTCCACACCCGAGCCCCAATCCGCACCCGAGCCCGAGCCCAGACCCGAGCGGGCCTTCCGCATCGTCGCCGTCACCTCCTGCCCCACCGGCATCGCGCACACGTACATGGCCGCCGAGGCGCTGGAGCGCGCCGCGCGGGACGCGGGTGTCGAGATAGCCGTCGAGACGCAGGGGTCGGCCGGATTCACCCGGCTCGACCCGGCCGTGGTCGAGGCCGCGGACGGCGTGATCCTCGCCCACGACGTCGAGGTTCGCGACAGGGACCGCTTCGCGGGAAAGCCGGTCGTGGACGTCGGCGTCAAGGCGGGCGTGAACCGCGCCGCCGAGCTGGTGGCGGAGGTACGGGAGAAGGCAGCCCGCGGGGACGTCCGAGCGCCCCGGCCCGCCGCGCCCATGGACACCGGCGCCGAGGGCGGTGACGGCTTCGGTACGCGGCTCCGCAAGTGGCTGATGACGGGCGTGAGTTACATGGTGCCCTTCGTCGCGGCGGGCGGTCTGCTGATCGCCCTGGGCTTCGCCATCGGCGGCTACGAAATCAACAAGGCCCCGTCGGTGGCCAAGCACTTCGTCTGGACCGAGTCCGCGAGCTGGGCCGCGCTGTTCTTCCAGACGGGAGGCGTCGCGTTCGGCTTCCTGGTGGCGGTCCTGGCCGGCTTCATCGCGTACGGGATGGCCGACCGCCCCGGGCTCGTCCCCGGTTTCGTCGGCGGAGCCATCGCGGTGACGGTCGACGCCGGCTTCCTCGGGGGACTGATCGCCGGTCTGCTCGCGGGCGGGGTGGTGATGGCCGTACAGCGGGCGCGGGTGCCGGCCGTGCTGCGCGGGATCATGCCGGTGGTCGTCATCCCGCTGCTGTCCTCGGCGATCGTCGGCTTCCTGATGTTCCTGGTGGTGGGCAAGCCGCTCGCTTCCCTCCAGTCCGCGCTGACGGACTGGCTGAGCGGGCTGAACGGCACGAACGCCGTGGTCCTCGGCGCGCTGCTCGGCCTGATGATGTGCTTCGACCTCGGCGGCCCGCTCAACAAGGTCGCCTACGCCTTCGCCGTCGGCGGCCTCGCCGACCCCAACGACGGCAGCCTCAAGGTGATGGCCGCCGTCATGGCCGCCGGCATGGTCCCCCCGCTCGCCCTGGCCCTCGCGACGACCGTGCGCGGCCGGCTCTTCACCCCGGCCGAACGGGAGAACGGCAAGGCCGCCTGGGTGCTCGGCGCCTCCTTCATCACCGAGGGCGCCATCCCGTTCGCGGCGGCGGACCCGCTGCGCGTCATCCCGTCGGCGATGGCCGGCGGCGCCGTCACCGGCGCCCTCTCCATGGCCTTCGACTGCACCCTCCGCGCCCCTCACGGCGGCGCGTTCGTCATCCCCCTGATCGGCGCCCCCTTCCTCTACCTCCTCGCCATCGCCGCCGGCACGGCGCTGAGCGCCGGCCTGGTCGTCCTGCTGAAGAGCGCGACCGCCCGGAACGCCGCGCACTAGCCTCCGTACAGCTCCCGGTACGACGGGAACACCCCGCCCGGGCCGTCCACGCTCTCCGCCGCGAGGACGGCCTTGGCCACGGCCCGGGTCAGGGCGTCCGCACCGGCGGCGAGGATCTCGTTGAGGGCGACGAGGGCGGAGACGTCGGCGGGAGCCGCGTCCTGGGCGGAGGGCAGGGACCTGGCGCCCGTCGCCAGGGTGAAGACCGTGTCGCCGTCCGTGAGGAGGTGGACCGGCCGGACCGCGCGGGCCAATCCGTCGTGGGCCGTACCGGCGAGCTTCTGCGCCTGGGCGCGGGTGAGGGCGGCGTCGGTGGCGACGACGGCGAGCGTCGTGTTCAGCGGCTGCCGGATCGAGCCCGCCGTGCGTCGGGCCGTCTCCTCCCGGGCGGCGGCCAGGGCGCGCCGCGCCGCCTCGTGGCGCGCGGGATCGGCGTAGCGGACCCGCTCGCCGGCGTACAGCCGCCCGTACAGCACTCCCGTCTCCGGATCGGCCGCCGAGCCCGCCGCGTTGACGGCCGCGAGCGCCGCGACGGTGACCCCCGAGGGCAGGACGACGCTCGCCGTACCGATGCCTCCCTTCATGCCTCCGACGACGGCACCTCTGCCCGCGCCCACGTTGCCCTGCACCACCGGCGTACCGGGGGCCGTCCCCGCCGCCGCCTCGATCGCCGCCCGGCCGAGGGCCGCGTCCGGACGGGCCCGCCAGACGCCGCCTCGGCCGAGGTCGAAGAGGGCGGCGGCGGGTACGACGGGCACCACCTGGGCCGGGTCCGGGCCGACCGGCACGCCCCGGCCGGCCTCCTCCAGCCAGGCCACCGCGCCGGACGCGGCGTCCAGCCCGAAGGCGCTGCCGCCGGTGAGGACGACGGCCTCCACCCGCTGGACGAGGTTGCGGGGGTCGAGCGCGTCCGTCTCCCGGGTGCCGGGGCCGCCGCCCCGGACGTCGACGGCCGCGACCGCGCCGTCCGGCTCGGTGAGGACCACCGTCGTTCCGGTGAGGGCCCCCGGGCCGGCCAGTTCGGCGTGCCCGACGCGCAGCCCCGGTACGTCGGTGAGCGCGTCCAGCGGTCCGGTCCGTACGGCGGCGTTCCGAGTGCTGTCGGTGTCGGTCATGGGCCTTGCGTACCACGGCCGCCCCGGACCGGACCCGGCTTTCGCCGGCCTCTTTCCCGCCCTCAGCCTTCCGGCTCCGCAACGTCCTCAGCCTTCCGACTTCGCAACGTCCTCAGCTTTCCGGCTTCCTCGACGTCCTCAGCCTTCCGGCCGCCTCGATGCCCTCGGCCTGCGGTCCCTTCCCCGTCTCATTCCCTTTCCCGGCGCGCCTCCCCTTCCCCTTCCCCTTCCCCGTGCCCTGTCCCCGAGCCGTCTCGCCCCTCCTCCTGCCCCAGCGCGGTCCCGCCCCGCGCCGTCAGGGTGACGCCCACGACGACGGTGGCGGTGGCCACCGCCCCGGCCAGCGGGACGGCCCAGCGTCCCGCGAAGGTGCAAGCCAGCACGAGCACCGCCGAGACGGGGAGTACCGCCTGCTGTGCCGGGCCGCGTTTCTGGTGCCGGGAGTGGATCAGCCACACCGTGAACATGAAGAGGGCCGCGGCGAGGGTGACCGTCCCGGACGCCGCGAACGTGGAGATGTGGGCCTTGCCCGTGGCCTCCTCGATCGCGACCTCGATGCCGGCGCCGATCGCCGCGACCGACCCGAAGACGAGGTAGTGGCCGTAACCCCAGAGGAACGCCTGGCGGTTGGAGATCAGGTGCAGGTGGATGGGGACGGCGAAGTAGATCCAGTAGGCGGCGAAGGTGATGAGGAGCCCGCCCGCGGCTATGGGCAACAGGACGCCCAGCGCCCGGTGTTCGTCGACGGCGGACTGGACGGCCACGGTGGCGGCCGACACCGTTTCGCCGAGCACGATGATGGTGAACAGGCCGTAGCGTTCCGCGATGTGGTGCGGGTGCCAGCCGGTCTGGTAGTCGTGCTCGGCCCAGACCGGGACGGCCATCTCGCATATCGCCATCCCCAGGAGCAGCCAGGGCTTGGCGTCGGCGGGCAGGAACAGCAGCCCCAGCCAGCCGACTTGGCAGGCGGACACCCCCACCGCGTACCGCAGCGCGGTCCGGCGCTCGCGGCCGGCCGTGGAGAAGCCGGCCCGCAGCCACTGGGCCACCATGGCCAGCCGCATCACCAGGTAGCCGAACCAGATCACCCGGAAGTCGCCGGAGTCGAAGGCGCGCGGGATCCCCGCCGCGAACACCAGCACTCCCGCGATCTGGATCAGCGTCGTGCCGCGGAACAGCACGTCGTCCGTGTCGTAGGCGGAGGCGAACCAGGTGAAGTTCATCCAGGCCCACCAGATGGCGAAGAACACCATCAGGTAGCCCTGGACGCCGTGGCCCAAGTGCGCCTCGGCCAGCGCGTGCACCAGCTGCCCGCCCGCCTGGGCCACCGCGACCACGAAACAGAGGTCGAAGAACAGCTCCAGGGGGGTGGCGACGCGGTGCTCCTCGTCCCGGCCCCGGGTGGCCATCCGGCGCAGGACGCCCGAGCCCGCCGCGAGCCGCCGACGCGGCGTATCGCTCATGCGGCGATTGTCACCGCTCGCGGCGGGGGCCGCGACCGGGGCCACCCGTACCCTGGTGTCATGAGCAGCACCGCCCCCGAACCCAAGCCCGCGGCCCTGATCTTCGACGATCCGCTGGACCGGCAGTCGGCGGACGACACCGACCGCGGCTGGGGCGAGCGCCCCACGGGCCAGGACTCCGCCGCCGACCTCGCCCGGTTCCTGGACGAGAAGCCGCCGCACCACATCTGACCGCGACGGCCGCGCCGTGCCCCGGGCGCGGCCTTCCGCGACTTCCGCGGCCGCGCGGGTGCGGTCTAGCGCTGGGCCGGTACGGAGTCCGAGCCGGGGCCGCGCCGCTGCTCGACGAGGGTGTCCCGGATCTGCGCGAGCAGCTCGATCTCCGTCGGCGCGGCCGGGCCGCCGTCCTCCGGTCGGCGGGCCGCCTGGCGATCCTGCCAGCGCTTCATCGGCAGCAGCATCAGGAAGTAGACCACCGCGGCGGTGATCAGGAAGGTGAGCGTGGCGCTGAGCACCGAGCCCCACTGGATGTAGACGCCCTGGGTGACCTCGCCCGACGCCTTCCTGACGCACGGGCCCTTGAGGCAGGCCGCGTAACGGTCCAGATCCGTGGTGCCGAACGCGCCGACGATGGGGTTGATCACGCCCTTGACGACCGAGTTCACGATGTTGGTGAACGCCGCGCCGATGACAACGGCGACCGCCAGGTCGATCACGTTGCCCCGCATCAGGAACGCCTTGAAGCCTCCAAGGATCCCTGTCTTCTTCTCGCTCACCGAACGGCCCTTCTCTGTGCGTCTCTGTACCGGAATGGTGGGTTCCATAACATACGAGACGGTCCGGCCGGTCTGTCCAATCCGCCGCCCCGACCGACGTCGCCGGAGGGATCGGCCCGGGCCGCCCCGGAGGCGTCAGCGCAGGCCGCCGTACGCGAGCAGTGCCCAGCACAGGATCACCACCCCGGCCGTGAGCAGGGCCCGCCCGGCAGTCTTCCCCCGCGCCCGCCGCCCCACCCGCACGGGAGCGAAGTGCGGCACCTCACAGGCGGGCGGCGGGGCCCAGGACGGCCTGGGGCGGGCGCGTCGGGGAACAGCTGGGGAGGGCGATGACGGGGAGGCGTGCGAGGGGACGCAAGAGGGAGAGGGCATGGCAAACACCGCCTAGCGTGGGGGAGTTCCGACCACCGACGCCCTCTACGATCCCGGGTTTCCGCAAGCCCCGCTGGAGCCTGTGGATAAATCGTGAGGCTGTGGAAAACTTCGGTCGCCGTGCGGAGCCACCGCGCACAGCAGCGCTGGCACGGCCCCGCCCCACTCCGTCAGGGCGGCTCGACACCCAGCCCCCACCCGTCGAGGCGGGTCGCCCCAGCCCCGCCCCCTCAAGGCAGCCCCCAGCTTCCACCCGTCAAGGCAGCTCGCCCCAGCTCCCGCCCGTCAAAGCGGCCCCCAGCCCCACCCCTCAAGGCAGCTTGATCCCCAGCTCCCACCCGTCGTGCACGCGCACGCACAGGCAGTCCCGGTCCGCGGTCACCGGCAGCCCCCCGACCACGTCGAAGAGCACGCCGCGCAGCCGCTCCACGTTCTCCGCGAAGACCCGCAGCACCTCCTCGTGCGTCACGCCGTCGCCCGTCTCGGCCCCGGCGTCCAGGTCCGTGACCAGCGCCATCGACGTGTAGCAGAGGCCCAGCTCACGGGCGAGCGCGGCCTCCGGGTGGCCGGTCATGCCGACGACCGACCAGCCCTGCGCCGCGTGCCAGCGCGACTCCGCCCGGGTGGAGAAGCGCGGCCCCTCGGTCACGACCATGGTTCCGCCGTCCACCGGCTCCCAGTCCCGGCCGCGCGCCGCCGCGAGCACCACCGCGCGTCCGGCGGGGCAGTAGGGGTCGGCGAAGGCGAGGTGGACGACCTCGGGGACGGTGCCGTCGGGGAGCGGCTCGCCGTCGAAGTAGGTCTGCGTCCGGGACTTCGTCCGGTCCACGAGCTGGTCGGGCACCAGCAGGGTGCCGGGCCCGTACTCGGGCCGCAGTCCGCCCACGGCGCACGGGCCGAGGACCTGGCGGACGCCCACGGAGCGCAGGGCCCACAGATTGGCCCGGTAGTTGATGCGGTGCGGCGGCAGGTGGTGGCCCCGGCCGTGGCGGGGGAGGAAGGCGACCCGGCGGCCCGCCACCTCGCCGAGGAACAGGGAGTCGCTCGGCGGCCCGTAGGGCGTCTCGACGGTGATCTCGGTCACGTCGTCGAGGAAGGAGTAGAACCCCGAGCCCCCGATGACGCCTATCTCCGCCCGCGTCCCGCCTGTCTCGACCGTCTCGGACATGCTCATGTTGACCATGGCGTCACCCTAGCGGCGCACCCCCCGCGCGCACCGGGCCGCGGCGGAATGCGACACGGAGTCCGCCGCCCCTGTGGGGCGACGGACTCCGTGTGTGCTGTCCGGTTGAGTGAGTGCCTCAGGCGGCGGACGACGCCGTGGTCGTGGGCCCGCTGCCCGACGAGGACGAGCCGCTCGTCGAGGACGAGGACGACGAGGCGGCCGAAGACGAGGACGTCTTCGAGGACGACGACGCCGGCGTGCTGCTGGACGACGAGCCGCGGCTGTCGTTCCGGTAGAAGCCGGAGCCCTTGAACACGATGCCGACGGCCGAGAACACCTTCTTCAGGCGTCCGTCGCAGCTGGGGCACACGGTCAACGCGTCGTCGGTGAACTTCTGCACCGCCTCAAGGCCCTCGCCGCACTCGGTGCACTGGTACTGGTAAGTCGGCACTTCTCCTCCTGGCACTCTCACTCAATGAGTGCTAACGATGCTCCATAGTGCAGTATTCCGGCGCCTCAGTCCACCGAGACGGGCTCGCGGTGACCGACCCCACGCCCGACGATCCGCGACGCGGTGGCCTCCGGGGTGAGCCGGTTGCGCAGCACCAGCAGCACCACCAGTGCCAGCGTGGTGCCGCACAGGGGGACCAGGAAGCCGGTGCTGGCGCTGTGCGAGTCCACGAGGCGGCCGGCCACCGTGGAGCCGGCGGCCTGGCCCAGGCCGACGGCGCCGGTCAGCCAGGTGAACGCCTCCGTCCGGGAGCCCGCCGGGACCAGCGACTCGACCAGCGTGTAGCCGGTGATCAGCGCCGGGGCGATGCACAGGCCGACGATCAGGCCGAGCCCGCCCAGCAGCGGCACCGCGTGCACCGCCCACAGGGGCGTGGTGGCCAGGGCCAGCAGCGGGTACGCGGCCAGCAGCCGGCGCTGCGGGGTGCTGCGCCAGGCGACGGTGCCGCAGACGATGCCCGCGATCATGTTCCCGGCCGCGAAGGCGCCGTAGAGCAGGCCGTTGATGCCCGGCTCGCCGATCTCCTTGGTGAAGGCGGTCAGCGACATCTGCATGCCGCCGAAGACCGAGCCGATGCCCAGGAAGGCGAAGATCAGCACGCGGATGCCCGGCACCGACAGGGCGGAGGAGCCCTTCTGCCGGTTGCCCGCAGCGGTGCGGTCGGGCTGCGGCTGGGTGCGCCGCTGGGTGGCGAACAGGGCGCCGCCGACGACCGTGAGGACCGCCTCGGCGATCAGACCGGCCGACGGGTGGACGCCGGTGCAGAGCGCGGTGGCCAGCACCGGACCGATCACGAACGTGAACTCGTCCGTCACGGACTCGAAGGCCGCCGAGGTCGCCATCAGCGGCGAGCCCTCCAGCTTGGCCGCCCAGCGGGCCCGCACCATCGGGCCGATCTGCGGGGTGGACGCACCGGCGGGCACGGCCGCGACGAACAGTGCCCACAGTGGCGCGTGGGACAGCGCCAGCGTGATGAGCAGGGAGATCGCCGCGGCGTGCACCACGATGCCGGGGAGCAGCACCGCGGCCTGCCCGAAGCGGTCCGCGAGCTTGCCGCTCTGCGGGGCGAACAGCGCCATGGAAACGCCGGCCGTCGCCGATACGGCACCGGCCGTGGTGTACGAGCCGGTGGTGTTCTGGACGAGCAGCAGGATCCCGATGGTCAGCATCGCGAACGGCTGCCGGGCCAGGAAGCCGGGGAGCAGGAACGTCCAGGCGCCGCGCGTACGCAGCAGCCGGCCGTACCCGGGACGGGCCCCGGCGGAGTCATTGACCGTGGTCTCCACGGCCCTTGCCTTTCCGCCGCCTGGTAGCACGCCCCGAACGGGGAAAGCCGTCACGGAGCGCGCCGAGAGCTGTCCTCTCGCGCAGGACCGTGGTAGATGCCGATCCGGCCGCCTCGTGAATCGCGGCCACGGCCGCCGTGCGGTCGCGCCAGCTCTGCATCAGGCAGAGATGGTTCGGTGTTGTTCAGTAGTGATACGTAAGGAAAAGAGCGGGTCCTCCGGCCCGTGGGGACGAACCCGTCGGGGCCTCCGGCACCAGCCGGAGGATCATACGAAGAACCTACTTCCTCCCTACCATACCTGGCGCTCGCTTCCGCACGCTCTTCGCTGAGGAATCGGTTCCGCTTCGAGCGGTGCCGGGGTCGGCCGCCGCCGCCGGGCTCCTCTCGGCGGGCTTGCCCGTGGGCCCGGTCTTTCGGCCGGACTCCGCTTTTCGTCTCCCCTTGGCGGCAGCCGAAGCCGGGGCGGAAGGCGAAACGGAATCCGATCCCGTCCCCAGCCACCCGGCCAGCTTGCCGCCCTCGCCGACCGCGCGCAGCCGCTTCTCGGCCGCGTCCCGCACCGGGTCCGTGGCCACGACCAGCAGCTCGTCCCCGTACCGCAGGACGGTCGACGGGGCCGGGACGAAGCTCGTCTCCTCCCGCACCACGAGCGTGACGGCCGAGCCGGCCGGCAACCGGAGTTCGGAGACCTCGACGCCGTGCATCTTCGATCCCTCGGGGACGGCCACCGACAGCAGGTGCCCGCGCAGCCGCTCCAGGGGAGCCGATTCGATCCCCAGGTCCAGGGCCTCGGCCTCGCCCAGGCCGAGGCGGCGGGCCAGCCAGGGCAGCGTCGGCCCCTGGACCAGCGTGTAGACGATCACCAGCACGAAGACGATGTTGAAGATCCGCCGGCTGTCGGGGACCGCCGCCACCATCGGGATGGTGGCGAGCACGATCGGCACCGCACCGCGCAGCCCCGCCCAGGAGAGAAGTGCCTTCTCCCGCCACGGAGTGCGGAACGGCGCCGTGCTGAGGAAGACGGAGACCGGCCGCGCGACCATCGTCAGGACCAGGCCGACGACGAGCGCGGGGACGATGTCGCCGCCGAGTTCGTGCGGCGTGACCAGCAGGCCGAGCAGGACGAACATCCCGATCTGGGCGATCCAGCCGAGCCCTTCGGCGAAGCCGCGGGTGGCCGGCCAGTGGGGCAGTTTCGCGTTCCCCAGTATCAGGGCGGCGAGATAGACGGCGAGGAAGCCGGAGCCGTGGGCCAGGGCGCCGCCGGCGTAGGCGACGGTGGCGATGGCCATGACGGCGATGGGGTAGAGGCCGGAGGCGGGCAGGGCCACGTGCCGCATGCCGTACGCGCCGAGGAAGCCGATGGCGAGACCGACGGCCGCGCCGATGGCCAGTTCCAGGGCGATCTTGCCCAGGAGCAGGTACCAGTGCTCGACCGGTCCGGCGGCCGAGAAGGCGACGACGAGGATGACGACGGGTGCGTCGTTGAAACCGGACTCCGCCTCCAGGATGCCGGTGAGCCGGGCGGGGAGGGGGACGTTCCGCAGGACGGAGAAGACAGCCGCGGCGTCCGTCGACGACACCACCGCACCGATGATCAGGGACTGCCGCCAGTCCACTCCGGCGAGGTAGTGGGCGGCGGCCGCGGTGACCCCCACGCTCACCGCGACGCCGAAGGTGGAGAGGACCGCGGCGGCGGGCAGGGCGGGCTTGATCTCCTGCCACTTGGTGCCGAGGCCGCCCTCGGCCAGGATCACCACGAGGGCCGCGTATCCGATGACCTGGGTCAGCCCGACGTCGTTGAAGGAGACGCCGATGCCGTCCTGTCCTATCGCGACGCCTATGCCGAGATAGACGAGCAGGCTGGGCAGCCCGCTCCGGGAGGAAACCCGTACCGCCGCCACCGCTACGAGCAGCACGAGCGAGCAGACGAGCAGGAGTTCGTTGAGGTGGTGGACAGTCAGGGGCCGCTCCCATCACTAGGACTCCGGCCGTTGTCTGAAGGAACGTTCCTGCGAACGCCTTCCTACGAACGACCGGAACTTCATTGCCTCTCCTAATATTTTACGGGTTCTTAACGCGGTCCGGTCGGGACGAGGGTGGGCGAACCCCCACGGGACCACCCGCCGAGCCTCCACGAGTCCACCCGCCGCCGCCCCACGGGACCACCCGCCGGCATCCCGTGAGACCGCCCCGCACGCCCCACGGGACCACTCCCGCACCTCCCGTCGGACCGCCTCCCCCGGCTCGCCTGAACGGCCGTGCCCGGCCCCCGCGACGACTCCGCGTCGGGCCGCCGGGCGCCCTGCGCCTATGGTTGCTTCCAGCACTCCAGGACCACCCGGCCCCGCGAAGGACAGCGATGCCCCCCAACAACACCGGCCCTTCCGGCAAGAAAAAGAAGGGACGACGCGCTCGCCTGATCGTGATCAGCCTCGTGCTGCTGCTCGTGGCAGGTGTCGGATTCGGGGCGTACTGGGGCGTCAGTACCGTCCGCGCCTCGTTCCCGGAGACGTCCGGAACGCTCGCGCTCAAGGGACTGAAGAGTCAGGTCAAGGTCGAGCGGGACGGCAACGGGATTCCCCAGGTCTACGCGGACAACGCCGAGGACCTCTTCCGCGCCCAGGGCTTCGTCCAGGCGCAGGACCGCTTCTGGGAGATGGACGTCCGGCGGCATCTGACGGCCGGACGGCTGTCCGAGATGTTCGGTTCCGGACAGGTGGAGACCGACGCCTTCGTCCGCACCATGGGCTGGCGCAGGACCGCGCAGAAGGAATACGACAGCAAGCTGTCGCCGGAGACCAAGAAGTACCTCCAGGCGTACGCGGACGGCGTCAACGCCTATCTCGCCGACCACAAGGGCAAGTCGCTGTCCGTCGAGTACGCGGCCCTGGAGTTCGAGAACGACTACAAGCCGGAGAAGTGGACGCCGGTCGACTCCGTCGCGTGGCTGAAGGCGATGGCCTGGGACCTGCGGGCCAACATGCGCGACGAGATCGACCGCTCGCTCGCCGCCACCCGGCTGAGCCCGCAGCAGATCGATCAGCTCTACCCGGCGTACCCGTACGACCGGAACAAGCCGATCGTCGAGGGCGGCGCCTATGACGCGGCCGACAGGACCTTCGACCCCAAGGGCACGCCGTCGTCGCAGACCGGCGGGCAGGGGACGCAGGGCACTCAGGGGACGCCCGGCGGCCGGGGCACGCAGGGCACTTCCGGTACTCAGGGCACGCCCGGCACCCAAGGCAACCGTGGCACGCAGGGAAGCCAGGGCACCCAGGGCACTCCGGGCACCGGCACCCAGGGCGTTCCCAACGGCGGCCTCCCCGGCAAGGGCACCGGCGGCGCCTCCACCGGCGGCCTGCGCACCGGCCTGGCCTCGCTGTCGAAGACGCTCGACCAGCTCCCGGCCCTGCTCGGCCCCAACGGCAACGGGATCGGCTCCAACTCGTGGGTGGTCTCGGGCCAGTACACGACCACCGGCAAGCCGCTGCTGGCCAACGACCCGCACCTCGCGCCGCAGCTGCCGTCCGTCTGGTACCAGATGGGCCTGCACTGCACCAGGACCAGCGAGCAGTGCCCGTACGACGTGGCCGGCTACACCTTCGCGGGCATGCCCGGCGTCGTCATCGGCCACAACAAGGACATCGCCTGGGGCATGACGAACCTGGGCGCCGACGTCGCCGACTTCTACCTGGAGAAGGTCACCCCCAACGGCACCTACCAGTTCGGCGGCAAGGAGCTGAAACTCGACACCCGCAAGGAGACCGTGAAGGTCGCGGGCGGCAAGGACCGCGAGTTCACGATCCGCGAGACCAACAACGGGCCGCTCGTCTCCGACCGCAACGACGAGCTGGGCAAGGTCGGCCAGGACGCACCGGTCAAGGGCTCGGCCCCCGATCGCGCCGAGGGCTACGCCGTCGCGCTGCGCTGGACCGCCCTGGACCCGGGCAAGTCGATGGACGCGGTCTTCGAGCTGAACCGGGCCACGGACTGGGAGTCGTTCCGGAAGGCCGCGTTCGACTTCGCCGTCCCCTCGCAGAACCTGATCTACGCGGACACCAAGGGCAACATCGGTTACCAGGCCCCCGGGCAGATCCCGATGCGCAACAAGAAGCACGACGGCCGCCTCCCGGCGCCCGGCTGGGACCCGTCCTACAAGTGGAAGGGCTTCGTCCCGTCGACCGCGCTGCCCTGGGACTACAACCCCAAGCGCGGCTACATCGTGACCGCCAACCAGGCCGTCATCGACCCGAAGTACCCGATCCCGCTCACCACGGACTGGGGCTACGGCACCCGCAGCCACCGCATCACCGAGCTCATCCAGTCGAAGATCAAGGACGGCGGGAAGATCTCGACCGAGGACATGCAGAAGATGCAGATGGACAACGCCAGCGAGATCGGCAAGCTCCTGACGCCCTACCTGCTCAAGATCAACCTCAAGGGTCCCAACGAGCGTGAGACGAAGTACCTGCGCGAGGCCCAGGACCTGCTGAAGGACTGGGACTACAAGCAGGACGCCGACTCGGCCGCCGCCGCCTACTTCAACGCGGTCTGGCGCAACACCCTCAAGCTCGCCTTCGGCAACAAGCTCCCCAAGGAGCTGCGCGTCAAGGGCCAGTGCCTGCGGGTGCCCCCGGCCAACGACTCCGGTCCCAAGGAGGACCTGAACGGCGGGACCCGCCTGGTCACCGAGTGCGGCGAGCGCGAGCCGGACGCGGCGCAGCCGGACGGCGGCGACCGCTGGACCGAGGTCGTCCGCTCGATCCTCGACAAGCCGGACGACGCGTGGTGGAAGACCAGCGGGCGCAAGGGCGCGAAGAACCGCGACGACCTGCTGGCCCGGGCCATGAAGGACGCCCGCTGGGAACTCACCTCCAAGCTCGGCAAGGACGTCTCCTCCTGGAGCTGGGGCCGGCTGCACCAGCTCACCCTGAAGAACCAGACGCTCGGCAAGGAGGGCCCCGCGATCGTCCGGTGGATGCTCAACCGCGGGCCCTGGAACCTGGCCGGCGGCGAGGCCGCCGTCGACGCGGCCGGCTGGAACGCGGCGGGCGGCTACGACGTGGTCTGGGTGCCGTCGATGCGGATGGTCGTCAACCTGGAGGACCTGGACAAGTCCCGGTGGATCAACCTCACCGGCGCGTCCGGCCACGCCTACCACGCCAACTACTACGACCAGACGGACAAGTGGGCCAAGGGCGAGCTGCTGCCGTGGGCCTTCACCCCGGGGGCGGTGAAGAAGGCGTCGGAGAACACGCTCACGCTCACGCCGTGAGGCTCGTGTCCTCCTCCGTCGGATGAACGGGCGCCGGTCAGGCCGGCGCGAAGCGGCGCACCCCGCCAGGGGTGACCACCGCGTGCACGGGGTGGTCGTGCGGTTCCTCCGGGACCCGCGCGACCACCTCGTCGTCGTAGAGGAGCACGACGAGGGCGGGCGTCGCGTCCGCGCGCTCCAGGCGCGCCAGTACGCGGTCGTACGAGCCGCCCCCGCGCCCCAGCCGCATGCCCCGCCCGTCCACCGCGAGGCCGGGCAGCAGGACGGCGTCCGCCCCGGTGACGGCGTCGGGGCCGAGCCGGGGCCCGTCCGGCTCCAGCAGGCCGCGGCCGGCCCTGGCCAGGTGGTCGGGGCCGCGGTAGAGGCCCCAGTCGAGGTCGTTGTCGGGCAGCAGGACGGGCAGCAGTACCCGGACGCCGCGGTCGCGCAGGGCCTCCAGCAGGGCGCGGGTGCCCGGTTCGCGGCCGACGGAGACGTAGGCGGCGACCGTGCCGGCGTCCGCGAGCTCGGGCAGGCCGAGCGCGCGCCGTCCCAGTGCCTCCTGCGCGGACTCGATCGTTCCGGGGCTCAGGGCCGCGCGCCGGTCCAGGAGAATTCGCCGCAAGTCGGCCTTGTCGCCATCTGCCGTGCCCATTGTTCGTACAAACTCCTTTTCTCGGTTCATACTCGGTGGAGCCGCATCTTCCACTCATTCGCAACGGATAGTGTTCGTCCCATGACTCACGCGCGACCTCGGATCAGCAAGGCTGTCATTCCCGCCGCCGGCCTGGGAACCCGGTTCCTCCCGGCGACGAAGGCCACGCCCAAGGAAATGCTGCCGGTCGTCGACAAGCCGGCCATCCAGTACGTGGTGGAGGAAGCGGTCGCCGCGGGCCTCACGGACGTCCTGATGATCACAGGCCGCAACAAGCGCCCCCTGGAAGATCACTTCGACCGGAACTACGAGTTGGAGGAGGCCCTCCGCCGCAAGGGCGACGCCTCCCGGCTGGCCCGCGTGCAGGAGTCCAGCAACCTGGGGACGATGCACTACGTCCGCCAGGGCGACCCCAAGGGCCTCGGCCACGCCGTGCTCTGCGCCGCGCCGCACGTGGGCAACGAGCCGTTCGCCGTCCTCCTCGGCGACGACCTGATCGACGAGCGGGACGCCCTCCTCTCCCGCATGGTCGACATCCAGCGGCGCTCCGGCGGCAGTGTGATCGCCCTGCTGGAGGTCGACCCCTCGCAGGTCCACCTCTACGGCTGCGCGGCGGTCAAGCCCACCGACGCCGAGGACGTCGTCGAGGTCACCGGGCTCGTCGAGAAGCCCGATCCGGCCGAGGCGCCCAGCAATTACGCCGTCATCGGCCGCTATGTCCTCGACCCCGCGATCTTCGACGTGCTGCGCGAGACCCCGCCCGGACGCGGCGGCGAGATCCAGCTCACCGACGCCCTGCAGGCCCTGGCCGCCGAGCCGGGCCTCGGCGGACCGGTGCACGGCGTGGTGTTCAAGGGACGCCGGTATGACACCGGTGACCGTGGTGACTACCTGCGTGCCATTGTCAGACTGGCATGCGAACGTGAAGACCTGGGACCGGACTTCCGGGCCTGGCTTCGTAGGTACGTCACCGAGGAGATGTAGCCCTGTGAGCCTTGTGAGCGACGCCGCCGCGGCCGCGACGGGCGCGGACCGCCTCTGGTCCGTGGACGAGCACCTCGCCGACATCCTGCGCACGGTCCGTCCGTTGGAGCCCATCGAGCTCCAACTGCTCGACGCCCAGGGCTGCGTGCTCGTCGAGGACGTCACGGTCCCGGCCGCCCTGCCGCCCTTCGACAACAGCTCCATGGACGGCTACGCGGTCCGGGCCGCCGACGTCCGGGACGCGAGCGAGAAGTTCCCGGCGGTGCTCACGGTCGTCGGTGACGTCGCGGCGGGCGGCGACGGGACGCTCGTCGCCGTGGGGCCCGGCCAGGCCGCGCGGATCATGACCGGGGCGCCGCTGCCGCCCGGCGCCGAGGCGGTCGTCCCCGTCGAGTGGACCGACGGCGGCCTCGGCGGCGGCCCCGCCACCACCATGTCCGCCGGCGGCATCGCCTCCGGAGCCTCGGGGCCTCGGGGGCCTCCGGAGCGGGGGACGGCCTCGGCTCGGTCCGCGTGCACCGTCCCGTCACCGCCCGCGCCCATGTGCGCGCCCGCGGCAGCGACGTCACCGCCGGCGACCTCGCCCTCGCCGCCGGCACCGTCCTCGGCCCCGCCCAGCTCGGGCTGCTGGCCGCGATCGGCCGCGCCACCGTGACCGTCCGCCCGCGCCCCCGCGTCGTCGTCCTCTCCACCGGCAGCGAACTCGTCCCGCCCGGCGCCGAGCTCGCCCCCGGCCGCATCCACGACTCGAACAGCTACCTCCTCGCCGCCTGCGCCCGCGACGCCGGGGCCCTCGCCTACCGCGTCGGCGCGGTCGAGGACGACGCGGCGACGCTGCGCGCCACCCTGGAGGACCAGATCGTCCGCGCCGACGCCATCGTCACCAGCGGCGGCGTCAGCGTCGGCGCCTACGACGTCGTCAAGGCGGCGCTGACCGGGCTCTCCGGCGACGAGGGCCGCGTCGAGTTCCGCAAGCTGGCCATGCAGCCCGGCAAGCCGCAGGGCTTCGGCCGGCTCGGACCCGGCCGCACCCCCCTCTTCGCCCTCCCGGGCAACCCGGTCAGCGCCTACGTCTCCTTCGAGCTGTTCGTCCGGCCCGCCGTCCGCGCCATGATGGGCCTCGAACCGCCGGAGCGCCCCGTCGTCCGCGCCGAGTGCGCCGAGTCCGTCGGCCCGTCGCCGAAGGGCCGCCGCCAGTACCTGCGCGGCCGGTACGAGGACGGGCGGGTCACCCCCGTCGGGGGCGCGGGATCGCACTTGGTGGGGGCGCTCGCGCGGGCCGACGCGCTGATCGTCGTGCCGGAGGACGTCACCTCCGTCCCGGCCGGCGCCGAAGTGGACGTCATCCTCCTCGACTGACCGTCGCCGAGGTGCGTCATCCTTCTCGACCGACCGCCGCGCAGGCGCGCGTCGTCGTTCCTGACCGACCGGCGCCGAAGTGGACGTCATCCTCTCGACCGACCGCCGCCGCCTCCGGGTACGGTGGCACCCCACTGACGGCCTTGGCCTTGGACCGGGAGAACGATGAGCAGCACCCAGCCCCCACCCGCCCGGCTGACCCACCTCGACGACGCGGGCGCGGCGCGCATGGTCGACATCACGGCCAAGGACGTCACCGCCCGCACCGCGCGGGCGAGCGGACGGGTGCTGGTCGCGCCGCGCGTGGTGGAACTGCTGCGCGGCGAGGGCCTGCCCAAGGGCGACGTGCTGGCCACCGCCCGGATCGCCGGGATCATGGGCGCCAAGCGGACCCCGGAGATCATCCCGCTCTGCCACCCGCTGGCCCTCTCGGGCGTCACCGTCGACCTCGCGCTGACCGACGACAGCATCGAGATCACCGCCACCGTCCGCACCACCGGCCGCACCGGTGTCGAGATGGAGGCCCTGACCGCCGTCACCACGGCCGCCCTCACCGTCGTCGACATGGTCAAGGCGGTCGACAAGGGCGCCGTCATCACGGACGTCCGGGTCGAGGAGAAGTCCGGCGGGAAGTCCGGCGACTGGCGGCGCGCGTGAGAGCCCTGGTCGTCACCGCCTCCAACCGCGCCGCCGCCGGCGTCTATCCGGACCGGGGTGGTCCGTTGCTGGTCACCGGGCTGACCGAGCTGGGCTGCACGGTCGAGGGCCCCTTGGTGGTGCCCGACGGCGACCCGGTCGAGGCCGCCCTGCGGACGGCCGTCGCCGAGGGGTACGACGTGGTGGTGACCACCGGCGGCACGGGCGTCTCGCCCACCGACCGCACCCCCGAGGCCACCCGGGCCGTCCTGGACTACGAGGTGCCCGGCATCGCCGAGGCCGTCCGCGCCGAGGGGCTCGCCAAGGTGCCGACGGCCGCGCTCTCCCGCGGTCTGGCCGGCGTCGCCGGACGCACCCTGATCGTCAACCTCCCCGGGTCGACGGGCGGGGTGCGGGACGGCCTGGCCGTCCTCGGGCGGGTACTCGCCCACGCCGTGGACCAGTTGCACGGCGGTGATCACCCGGGACCCGCGTCGCGGAACCCGGCATGACCATGTGGCCGGTGGTGCTCCGGGACGGCGACGTCCTGCTCCGCCCCATCCGCATGCGCGACCAGCGCGCCTGGCGCGAGGTCAACCGGCGCAACCGCGACTGGCTGCGCCCCTGGGAGGCCACCGTCCCGCCGCCCCCGCCCGGCGGCCCGCCCGCCCGGCGCCCCACCTACCGGCAGATGGTCCGTCACCTGCGGTCGGAGGCGCACGCGGGCCGCATGCTGCCCTTCGTCATCGAGTACCAGGGGCGGCTGTCCGGGCAGTTGACGGTGGCGGGCATCACCTGGGGGTCGATGTGCTCGGCGCACGTCGGCTACTGGGTGGACGAGGCGGTGGCCGGGCGGGGCGTCATGCCGACCGCCGTCGCCCTCGTCACCGACCACTGCTTCCGCACCCTCGGCCTGCACCGCGTCGAGGTGTGCATCCGCCCGGAGAACGTGCCCAGCCGCCGGGTGGTGGAGAAGCTCGGCTTCCGCGAAGAGGGCGTCCGCCCGCGCTACCTGCACATCGACGGCGCCTGGCGGGACCACCTGGTCTACGCGCTCACCGCGGAGGAGGCGGTGGACGGGGTGGTCAGCCGGTGGCACCGGTCCCGCCTCACCAAATAAAATAAACGTTCGAATTTGACTGTCGAATGACGGCCGATGTTCGGTTTCGAACCCAACAATCACAAAAAAAGTTCGAGATATCAGCCGGTTCGTGCGACACACCGCGCCAATTGGCGGAATCCGCCGAGCGGACCCCTCTACCGTGTGCAGTGTGAGCAGCAGCGGCCTGATCTACGCAGTCATCGTCGGGGCCTGGGCCGCCTACTTGGTGCCGATGTGGCTCCGTAGGCAGGACGAGCTCAACGAAGCCCGTCCGACGGAACGCTTCAGCACCGCCATCCGGCTGCTGTCCGGACGGGCGGGGATGGAGCGCCGTTACGCCAAGGAGCTCGAACGCGCCGGCGCCTCCGCCGACGCGCCGGCACCGGACGTGAAGGCGGACGCCCCGACGGCGCGTCCCCAGGAGCCGGACGCCGCGACCGCACCGGTCGCCGCCCGGCCCTCCGCCATGCCCGCGCCCGGCCAGACGTCGCCCACCCCGGCCGAACGCGCCCGCCGCTCCAAGGTCCTCGCGCGCCGCCGCCGCACCACCGTCCTCCTCTTCCTCGCCTTCACCCTCGGCGCGGTCGTCGCGGGCGTCGGCGGCATCGCCTTCCTCTGGGCCCCCGGCGTCCCGGCGCTGCTCCTCAGCGCGTACATCTGCTACCTGCGCGTCCAGGAGCGGCGGCGGTTCGCCTTCGTCATGGACCAGCGCCGGGCCGAACTCGCCGCCCAGCGGCTCCGCGAGGGCCGCCCGCGCCCTCAGCAGGCGGCGGACCCCACGACCGTCGCCGCCCCCGCCCCCGTCCCCGCGGACACCGTCCGTCGGCCCGCCCCCGCCGTCGCGGCTGAGCCCGCGGGCGCCCCGGCCGCCCCGGCCACACCCTCGCCGAGCGCCGGCCGCCGCGCCCTGGTCGAACAGACCGACCACGCGGAGTGGGTGGACCAGCAGCGCGACCGCGGCACCGAGGGCGACGGCTGGGAGCCCGTACCCGTCCCGCTGCCCACCTACGTCACCGCCCCCGTCGCCCCCCGCGCCGGCGACGCCGCCGACCTCGGCACCCCGGACACCTGGAGCGCCGCCCGCTCCAGCACCGCCGGTCCCTCCCCCGACCGCAAGCCGGCCGACGACCGCCGGGGCGTCCGCCCCGCCGCCGCCCCCGCGAGCGCGGCCGCACCCCGCTGTTCGACCAGTACGCGGACGAGGAGCGCCCCCGCGCCGCCAACGAGTGACCCCGGCTCCGGCCGCCCCCTCGCCCTTCGGGCGCCCTCGCGCTGGTCAGCGGCGGGAGGGCCGTGAAGGGCGATTTTCTTCTCAGCCGGTCGGGGTGCTAGAGTTTCACTCGTTGCAAGGGCCTGTGGCGCAGTCCGGTAGCGCACCTCGTTCGCATCGAGGGGGTCAGGGGTTCAAATCCCCTCAGGTCCACAACACGACTGTTCCGGAGCAGTCACGGGAGATCCCGCCCGGCCGAAAGGCCGGGCGGGATCTCTGCGTTTGCGGGGTCTGTGGGGAGTGTCCCCCGAAATCGGGCCGTACCTCGGCCGGTTGTGAGCCCCTTCTCGACGTGCCTTCGGCGAGCGGCTCAGCGGGTGACGGGCGCGTTCCAGTCGATGAGTTGGATGATGACGCCGTTGGGGTCGGTGACCTGGAAGGCGCGCTCGCCCCATGGTTCCTCGCGCAGCGGCATCGTGATCGTGACGTCTTCGGCGGTCAGGCGGGCCAGTTCGGCTTCGAGGTTGTCGACGGTGAAGGCGAGGATCACTCCGTCGGCGTGGTCGTCGCGCTGGTCGTCGGGGAGGGTCGCCAGGCCCCGCCGCAGGTAGATGACGTTCATCCCGGCGTCCGGGCGGGTCAGTGAAGCGAAGCCGTCGGCGCTCATCTCCTTGCGGAATCCGAAGTGGTCGGTGAGGAAGGCGCTGGACGCCTCGACGTCGTCGACGTTCAGGGACACGGCGGAAGCGGTGATCGGCAAAAGTCCTCCTCGAACGGGCCCAACTTCTCTGTACGCAGTACACCGTACCATGTACAGAGAAGCGTTGTGGGTCAGAATGTCCATGTGACTCCTGACCGAAGCGGCTCCGGCGATCCGGCCCGTTCCCTGAAGCTGCTCTGGCGCGTCCCGGTGGACGCCCCACGGCGTGGTCCGCAGCAGCGGCTGAGCATCGACACGGTCGTCGCCGTCGCCATCGACCTGGCGGACGCCGACGGCCTGGACGCGGTCACGATGCGCCGCGTCGCGCAGCGGTTGGGGGTCGTCCCGATGACGCTGTACACCTATGTGCCGGGCAAGGCCGAACTCCTGGACCTCATGCTGGACACCGCCTATCTGCGGATGCCGCGGACCGACACCGCCGGGCAGCCGTGGCGGGCCAGGCTGACCGCCGTGGCCGAGGAGAACAGGGAGATGTTCGAGGAACATCCGTGGGCCGCGACGGTCTCCACCGGCCGGCCGCCGCTGGGACCGGGGCTGATGGCCAAATACGAGCACGAACTGTCGGCACTGGACGGACTCGGCCTCGATGATGTCGAGATGGACGCCGCCCTGACCTTTCTGCTCACCTTCGTCCAGGCCAACGCCCGCTCGGCGGCGGACGCTCGCGCCGCCCGGCAGGACAGCGCGATGGACGACGAGCAGTGGTGGGCGGCCAACGCCCCCTTGCTGGAGAAGGTCTTCGACCCCCGCGCCTATCCCGTCGCCGCCCGCGTGGGCACGGCGGCGGGCAGCGCGCAGGGAGCCGCGTACAGCCCCGGGCACGCCTGGGAGTTCGGCCTCGGCCGCGTCCTCGACGGGCTCGCCGTCCTCATCGACCGGAGGCCGGACGCGGGGGTGTAGGGGACGGTCCGGCTCTGGGACGCGTACACGGGCACCCGGTATCCGGCCGGCGGTAGCGTGCCGCTGCCCGCTGCCCGCTGCCCGCTGCCCGCTGCCCGCTGCCCGCTGCCCGCTGCCCGCTGCCCGCTGCCCGCTGCCCGCCGCCGAGCCGCGGGGAGCGCTGCTCGCGCTCGACGGCCCTGATGCGCCGTACGTCGTACGCGACGCCCTGCCCAAGGGGAAGGCGGACCTGGTGGCGCGGCTGCGGGTCGGGGAGCCCGCGGTGACCGGGATCCCGTCCGGCGGAAGGCCGAGCGGGATCCCGGTGCGAGGAGTCAGAGACCGGACCGGTCGGTGAAGGTCTTGCCGCGCATCAGGAACTCGCCGAAGTAGCCGTCGTGGGGAAGGCCCGGTGTCAACACGTGGGTCGGGTGGTCGCCCACGTGGAGGTTGCGGATGGTGGGCTCGTCCAGGAGGCGGGAGACCAGGTGGCGGTCGGTGGTGAGGGCGGTGAGGACGAGGGTGTCGCGGAGCGGGGCGAGGCCGTCGGTCCGGCTCCAGGGGGCGATCCACGCGCAGGGGAACGGCATTTCCAGGCGGGTCTGCGGCGCATCGGCGCGGTCCACCTGGAACACCGCGGGACGCAGCACCGCGGCGCCGTCGCCGAGGTCGTGGACGAGGGTGTCGCCGCCGAGCCGGGCCGTGGTTCCGGCGGCCTCCGCGTGTACGTACTTCTCCAGGGCCCGTGCCTCGTCCAGCCGTTGGACCGGCAGGACCGCCTGGTCGTGTTCCGGTGGCAGGGAGGGCAGGCGGGCCAGCCGGTCGGCGACGGCTTCGGCCACCGGGGTCGGGTCGCCCTCGACGAAGACGGCGGTGGTGTTCACGCAGGACGCGCCGGCGTGCGCGCCGATCGAGTCGACGATCGTGTCGAGGTGGCGCGTGAAGTCGGCGTCCGCGGTGATGAGGATCTTGGCGCGGCCCGGGCCGTGGGGCAGGACGGTCGTGCCGGAACGGTACTTCTCCACCACGGCGTCGCCGCCGTAGACCAGGGCCAGGTCGCCGCCGCCGATCAGTTCGTCGGCGACGCCGTGGTCGGTCGGCAGGAGTGCGACGTGGTCCGAGCCGAAGCCGGCTTCGTGCAGGGCGGTCACCAGCCGGTGCGCGCTCAGCGGTTCGCGGCGGGAGGGGCGTACGGCGACGCGGTAGCCGAGGGCCAGCGCCTCCACCCACTGGGCGTGGATGCCAGGGTGGTTGCCGGCGGCGAGTACGGACAGCACGTCACCGCGCCGGATCCAGCGCGCGGTGCCGGCGCCGGCCGACACATCGCGGCTGCCGCGCGGCCGGGCCTGGGAGGCGAAGCCGTACGCGCCGGCCAGGCCCGTCGCCAGTGTGCCGGTGGCCTGCCGCACGACCGACACGGGCAGGCCGCCGACCCGGGCGACGGTGTGCTCGTACCGCTCGACGGACATGCCGTCGATCGTGGCGGTCGCGAACAGCCGGCCTGCCTCCGCCAGGGCCGCCGTCCGCTCGTCCAGCGGCGGGGTCTCCGCGCGGCGGAGGGCCGCCAGGGTGCGGCGGACGTAGAGGCGCGGCACGACGCTCAGTTCCGCGACCGGTCGGCCGGTGACGTCGTGGACGGTCTCCCTGGCCTGGGTGCGGTAGGGGCCGCCGGGCCCGAGGGCGTCGAGGAGGAGGGGAGCGGGGGAGCCGGGCATTCCTAGTACACCCCCTCGATGACCTTCGTGCCGTCGAACGTCCGGACCGGCTGGATGTCGGCGACCGCGTCGCCGCCGGAGTGCTCGGCGGGGCGTATGCGGAGCGCGGTGTCCCGTTCGAGGTTGTTGGGCAGCAGCATGCCGCGGCTGATGTGGTTCATGACCACCTGGCCGCGTTCGCCGTACGGCACCGGCTTCCCGGTGTCCGGGTCGACGACCCGCATGCTGATGAACGGGTACGGCGGGTCGAAGACGGACGGTTCGTGCTCGGCGACGCCGTCCCGCTCGTACATGCCGCCGCCGACCATCGTGCTCCCGTAGAAGCCCAGCAGCCGCGCCTCGGGGAACACCTGGGTGCGGAGCAGGGCGCGGGTGTCGACGCTCATGGAGGAGCCGCCCCAGATGAGGGTGTGGACCTTCCGGTTGACGAGCTCGGCGAGTTCCTCGCGGCCGGCCAGCGCCTCCAGCAGCGGGGGCGTGGTGAAGACGACGCCGACGTCCTGGCTCCGCAGGATCGCCGCGACCTGGTCGAGGACGTGCTCCACGTACCGCTTTGTCTCCTCCGCCCGGCCCTCGCCGACGCACTTCTTCACCCACCGCGGATCGAGGTCCACGGTGAACGGGATGCCGCCCCGCAGATGCGCCAGCGTCCGGCTCGTGGGCGCGAAGAGGTGCGGTCCGCTCGGCCCGATCGTCAGCCAGTTCACCCCTCGGGGGACGCCGCGCTCGTCCAGGACGCGGGAGTGCCAGGAGGTCAGCCGCTCGTGGAGGTCGGGGAGCCAGACGACGCGCTTGGGCGCTCCGGTCGTGCCGCCGCTCTCGAAGATGTCCAGCGGGATCGGCCCGTCACCGTATCCGCGCGGGACGAGGTCCTCGACGCGGGCGTCGCGCAGCTCGTCGACGACGTTGGGGAACAGTCCGAGGTCGGCTTCGGTGCGGACGTCCTTCCGCGGGTCGAAGTCGAGGGTCCTGGCCCGCTCCAGCCAGAAGCGGGAGCCGGTCCTGGGGCCGAAGTGCCATTCCATGGCGGCGGCGAGCAGGTCGGGCATCGAGGGCGGGCGGTCCCAGGGGGTGTCGAGGACCGACGCGGGCGGGGCCGGCGCGCGGGTCGTCCGGCGGGTCCCGGCGGCGTACTCGGTGAGGACGTCCGTCACCGCCGCCGCGACCCGGTCGGCCTCCTCGTGGGTCATCACCAGGGGCGGGCTGAGCAGGACGGTGTCGGGGTTGTTGCGGACGATGACTCCGGCGCGCTCCCGGACCAGGGGCGGTACCCACTCGGCCGACAGCGGTTCGCCGGTGGCCGGGTCCTCGGTCAGCTCGATGCCGAGCATGAGCCCGGTCTGCCGCACCTGGCCGACGATGGGCAGCTCCTCCAGGCGGCGCAGGCGGGCGCCGAGGCGGTCGCCGACCTCGACGGCGGCCGCGAGGAGGTTCTCGCGCTCCAGGATGTCGAGGTTCTTCAGGGCCACCGCGCAGCCGGTGGCGTGGCCGCTGTAGGTGTACCCGCCGAGGAACCCCTCGTCCCGGGTGGCCACGTCCGCCACGTGATCGGCCACGAGGAGCGCGCCCATGGGGAAGTACCCCGAGGTGAGCCCCTTGGCGGTGACGATGAAGTCCGGTGCGACGCCGAGCCGTTCGGAGGCGAACCAGTGGCCGGTCCTGCCGAACGCCGTGATGACCTCGTCGAGGATGAGGAGGATGCCGTGGGCCGACAGCAGTTCGCGGACCCGCGGCCAGTAGTCGGCCGGGGGTTCGACGACGCCGGCCACGCCGAGGATCGGCTCACCGATCATCACCGCGATGTTCTCCGCGCCGATCTCCTCGATCGTCTCCCGGAGCTCGCGCAGGCAGTATTCGGTGGGGTCCTCGCCGCCGTACATCTCCGGGTGGAAGGGGAGCGGCGGCGTCAGGTGCCGGACGTTCGGCATCATGGGGCCGAAGCCCTGGTGGAACATGGGCATTCCGGTGGCCGCGGCGCCGCCGTATGTGACGCCGTGGTAGCCGAAGTGGCGGGCGAGGACCCAGGTCCGCTCGGGCCGGCCGAGCCGGTGGTGGTAGAGCCGGGCCATCCGGAGTGCGGCGTCGACCGCTTCGGCGCCGCCGCTCGTGAAGTACACCCGCTCCATCGGAGCGGGCGCCAAGTCGATGAGCCGGTCGGCCAGTTGGATGGACGGTTCGTTGGTGAACTCGTGGAAACTGCTGTAGTACTCGAGTTTCGTCATCTGCCCGGCGGCGGCCTCGACCATCTCGCGCCGCCCATGTCCGACGTGCGCGAGCATGAGTCCGCCGGTGGCGTCGAGATACTCGCGGCCGTGCGCGTCGCGTAACCGGCAGCCGGAGCCCTCCACCATGATGATCCGATCGACGGCGGCACCGGGCAGGTGCGGGTGGATCAGCCGGGATCGGTCGGTCTTGACCAGGGCGTCTGCGTTGACCAGCGGTGCCGCCATGTCACCCTCACCATCGGAAATTGTCGGAAGTTTTCTTTTCCGGTCGTTCTTTTGGAGGTTTCTCTGATTGTTTCTCTGGCCGTTTCTTCGCGGATGCTAGTGGGCGGCGGAGGGGCGGGAAAGCGGAAGGTTCAACTGGCCACGAGGGATGATCTAGGCGTTGTCCGCGCGGAGTTGAAGGATCTTTTCCGTATTCGTGTCGGCCGGGGTATCCGGTGATGGATCGTGTCGTCCGGGTGAGGGGAAAGTGAGCGGAAGGCGGCGCTCCGATAATTTCCGGGTGGCCGGTCTTCTCGTGGCCTCACTTGAACGTTCCGTATGGGTGCGCCGGGGGAATTCCTTGCGGACGGTCGGCGCGCCTTCGGTGCGCTGGGCGGCGTCGGCGCGGGACGGAGCGGAGGGGCCCAAGTGACCGGAGGGGCGTTGTCAGTGGTGCCCGGCATCATCGGAGCATGACGCGGTCCACCGTGGAGCAGCCTCCCGCAGAGCAGTCCGCCGCAGACACCTTGCGGGGCATCGCCCGTGCCCATCTTCCGTCCGATGTCGCCGAGCGCTGGCATGCGTTGCTGCGGCCCGGTGCCCGGCTGGTCCCGGCGGCCGAGGGCGACGCCGGCACGCTCTACTGGCTCATACGCCGGCGGGACCTGGCGGAGCGGCGGTTCGAGCGGGCCGTGCTCACCTGGCAGTGCGGGTGAGGGGACGAAGGGGAGGGGCGGAAGGGGAAGGGGGCGCGCGTGTGCGGTCCAGCGGGGGGTCAGGGGGCCCGTGTTAGCCTCGTGACCATGGCGTTCTCCAGCTGTCCGCACGTCTTTCGCTGAGGCGGGATCACGCCCGAGGCGCCGGCCCGGGCCGCCGACGATCCCGACCGTCCGACTGCTGACACGCGGCCCATCGCTGCGGAGGACCACGCATGCCCGCCCTTCCCGTCGCGCCCGAGGCGCGGCTCCGCCTCCTCGACGTCCTGGCCTGTCCGCACTGCGGTGAGCGGCTCACCCTGGCCGAGGGTTCCGTACGGTGCGCGGGGCGGCACTCGTTCGACGTCGCGCGCCAGGGGTACGTCGGTCTGCTGACCGGCGGCATGCGGGCCGGCAGCGCCGACACGGCCGACATGGTGCGGGCCCGGACGGCGTTCCTGGGCGCCGGGCACTACGCCCCGCTGGCCGCGGCCCTGGCCGGTGCCGTGGCGCCGCACTGCCCGGACGGCGGCACGCTGCTCGACGCCGGCGCCGGCACCGGGTACTACCTCGCCGCCGCGCTGGACGCGCTGCCGGGCGCCGTCGGGCTGGGGCTCGACGCGTCCAAGTACGCGCTGCGGCAGGCGGCCCGGGCGCACCCGCGGGCGTGGGCGGCCACGTGGGACGTCTGGCGCCCGCTGCCGGTGCGCGGCGGGTCCGTGGACGTCGTGCTGAACGTCTTCGCGCCGCGCAACGGCGAGGAGTTCCACCGCGTGCTGCGCCCCGGCGGCGCGCTCGTCGTCGTGACGCCGACCGCCCGCCACCTGGCCGGGCTGCGCGAGAGCCTCGGACTGCTCGCGGTGGACGCGGACAAGGAGGACCGGCTGCGGCGGACGCTCGGCGACCGCTTCGAGGCCGACGGCGCGGAGACGCACGAGCACACCGTCGCCCTGTCCGCGGAGGACGTGACGGACCTGGTGCTGATGGGGCCCAGCGCGCGGCATGTGACACCGGACGAACTACGGGACCGGCTCGCCTCGTTGGAGCTGCCGCTGCCCGTCACCGTCTCCTGCCGGGTGTCGGTGTACCGCGCCGCCTGACGGAACGTTCGCTCACGGACCGGCCCACCCTCTCGCTGTGACGGAGATCATCCGGCGGACGTCGTCCGACGGATCCTCGGGTCGCGGCGTGCATGACACGATCATGCGGTTCCTTACCAGTGAGTAATCGCAGTCTGTCCCGCTGCCGCGCGGCACGCCCCCTGAAGGATCCCCCTTGCGCAAGCGCCACAAGAGAGTGCTGTTCCCCGTCCTGACCGCCATGTCCCTGGCGGTCGCCGGGTGTTCGTCGTCCGGCTCCGAGGCCGCCGACAAGCCGGACGACCGGGCCGCGGCGCCGGCCGCCGCCGCCCCGGCCGCGCCGCACGAGCAGGAGTTCGCGGTCGCCGCGGCCCCCCTCGGGTCGCGCGCCGCCGCGGTCGCGCCCGGCGCGCCGACGGACCGCCCCTCGGCGGCCCCCCGGCAGCAGCGGGCGCGGACGTCGACGCTCAAGGTGGCCTCCTACGACCGCGCCACCGGACGCGCCGTCATCTCCGGCGTCACCACCGCCAAGCCGGGCACCGAGCCCACCGGCAAGCCCGGCGACCGGCCGAGCACGCGGCCGAGCGGCAAGCCCGGCACCGGCCCGGCGGCCCCCGCGAAGACCGTCGCCGTCGGCGACGTCTTCGCCAGCGCGCCCACCCCCGGCGCCCCCAACGGCGTCCTGGCCAAGGTCACGAAGGTCGTCGGGACGACGGACAAGGGCCTGGAGGTGCGCACCGCCCCCGCCACCCTCCCGGCGCTCCTCGGCGACGCCAAGGCCGACGGCACCGTGGCCGTCGACCCGTCCGCCGTCAAGGTCAAGCCGCTCGTGCCGGGCGTCAAGGT
Source organism: Streptomyces sp. CA-181903 (assembly GCF_050937075.1). Classification (NCBI taxonomy): domain Bacteria; kingdom Bacillati; phylum Actinomycetota; class Actinomycetes; order Kitasatosporales; family Streptomycetaceae; genus Streptomyces; species Streptomyces sp. CA-181903. The sequence continues at coordinate 3,170,602 of NZ_JBNJLY010000001.1, read as the reverse complement.
GTCCTGGGCCAAGCGCGGGAACCTCCGCTTCGGTCCGCAGGGCGCGAAGCTGCCGCTGGGCAATCTGCGCGTGGACGTGTCCACGGCCGTCGCCACCGCGAAGGGCGCCCCCGCCTCGGCCAAGGCGTCGGTCGACGGCTTCGTGCAGCTCGCCCCCGAGGTCGACTTCGCCTACGACGGCCGCGGTACGGACGGCCGCGCGCCCGGTACGGCGTCCCTCGCCCTGGCCGGCGACTGGTCGGCGCAGTGGGAGCTGAAGGGGCAGGCCGCCGCGTCGACGGAGGGCAAGCCGCTGCGCCTGCCGTTCGCCAAGCTGCACGCCGCCCCCGTCGTCCAGGTCGGGCCGGTGCCGGTCGTGGTCAACGCCGACCTCACCTGCTACCTCCAGGTGGACGCCGACGGGAAGATCAGCGTCGATGTGAAGCAGGACGTCAAGGGCGACTTCCGGGTCGGCGGCTCGTACAGCAGGGCCAAGGGCTGGGCGCCTGTCAGCAAGACGGCCATGAAGGGCTCCCCGGTGCGCGCCACGGTGGCGGCCGGCGGCCGGGTGCGGGCCGCGCTGGGCGCGGAGGCGTCCGTCGGGCTGTACGGCACGGTCGGCGTGACGGGCGACCTCTCGCCGTACCTGCGGGCCGAGGGCGAGGTCGCCGCCAAGGCGTCGAGCGACGGGAAGAAGTCGCTGAAGGGGAAGTGGGGCGCGTTCGGCGGCGTCGACCTCAACGGCGCGCTCCAGCTCCAGCTGAGGATCTTCGGCACGCCGGTGTTCGAGCGGAAGCTGCCGCTGCCGGGGCTGCACCGGGAGTGGAAGCTCGCCGGGTCGAAGGGGTGACCCGGGGGTGACCCGGGGGTGGGGCCGGGGGGTTGTGCCCCGGTCCCTCCCCCAGAGGGGGCACCCCCATTCGCCGTTTCCTGGGGCTGCGCCCCAACCCCCCTTGTCGCGACTTCGTCGCTCGTCCTCGAACTCCCCCAGAGGGGGCACCCCCAACGGGCTATACCAGCCGCGCCGCCACCTTTCTGGCCACCGCCACGATGTCGCCCGACGGCTTCGCCGGGTACGCCGGCCGCTTGCGCGTCCAGCGGTCCTCCAGCGCGTACCAGTCGATGGGCTTGGGCTTCCGCCGGGCCGCGAGCGCCGCCTCCAGCTCCGTGAAGTACGTCTTCCAGCGCAGCCGGTACAGGCCGCCGACCAGTCCCGCCCACTCGCGGTTGGCGTAGTCGTGCAGCTTGCCGCCGTCCGCCGAGGCGCGCGGGCCCCAGACGGTCAGCAGGGAGACGGCGTCGTGCTCCAGCCGGTCGCGTTCGGCGGCCGTGCCGCCCCAGGCGCGGGCCTCGGCGGTCCAGCGGCCGAGCAGGTGGCGCTCGCTGGTGGCGACGGTCTCCTCCAGGAGGTCCGTCCAGTCCAGCCACTGCCGGGTCAGGGACCGGAAGCGGGCCCGGTCGCCCGCGTCGTAGGCCGCCTTGATCCGGGGGAGGAGCAGCCGGCTCCGGTTGCTGACGCACTGCCGGGCGACGTCCATCAGGTCGTACCGGTACGCCGAACTGCCGCGCAGCGCGGGCGCGACGGCGAGCAGCGCGGGCAGCGCCTCGTCGAAGGCCGCGGCGTCGTAGCGCAGTCGCCGCGGCGACCAGGCCGCGGCGTGGTCGACGGCCAGGTCGGGGCGGGCGCCGAAGAGGCCGTCGGCCGCCTCGCTCCAGCCGTCGGCGCGGGTGGTGCCGTAGGCGGTGCGGCGCAGGACGTCCCAGGCGCGGCGGGCGTTGGGGTCGGCGGCGCCGTACCGCTGGACGGACCACCGCGCGAACCAGTCCTCGAGGTCGATCCGCCCCTCGGTCCAGGCCAGGTCGGAGAAGAGGGCGAGCCCGGCGGGGTTGTTGTCGGCCGCCTCCGGCATCAGGGCGATGCCGCGCAGGGCGCTGCCCTTCTTGGTGCGCCAGCGGTGGAAGAGGGAGACCCAGTCCCGGGTGTTGGCACCCATCGCCGTGTGGCCGCCGAAGTTCCAGATGGTGCCGAAGGCGTACGGGGTGCCGCCCCAGTCCTTCTCGCGGTCGGTGACGCGCGGGTAGTGGTCCGGGATGCCGTCGAGGACGAGCATCCGGGAGCGGTCGACGGCGTCGAGGATCTCCCGCCGGGGGTTGGTCTGCCAGCCGAGGATCGCCCAGGTCGCGCCGGGGTGCGCGGTGCGCAGGGCCCTCTCGACGGCCTGGGCGGCGGCGCCGACGGGGACGGGGCCGGGGGTGCCGCCCTCGTGCAGCAGGTCGATCTTGTACATCGAGGAGGCGCCGTACAGGTCCTGTTGCACCCGGTAGTACGTGCGGGCGACGCGCGCGAAGTGGGCGGTGCGCGGGTCGAGCCAGTCGGGCCGGGGGAAGCCGGCCCAGTCGCCCTGCGGGACGGTGCGGGCACCCCGGTTGCGCCGGGTGAAGCCGGGAGGGACGGTGCCCGAGTAGCCGGGGAGGACGGGGGTGATGCCGAGCTCGCGCAGGCGGCGCACGATCCGCTGGGCCAGGGCGGTCCGGCGGTCGAGGAGGGCGCGGGAGACGGGGCCGCCGAAGGCGCTCATGTTCTGCATGAGCCACCAGGGCTGGTGGGCGGGCCCGGGAACCCAGTTCCGGAGTTCCGCGTCGGTGTAACCGTGTTCGATGAACGTTCGACGGTAGACCTCGTCGGCGCCCGCGTAGACCAGCACCTCGTTGAAGCCGTGCAGGGCGAGGACGTCGATCTCGCGTTCCCAGTAGGCCCAGTCCCGGTAGGGCCCGGTGTAGCCGTCGTTGGTGTCGTTGAGCGCGAAGCGGTGGCGGACGTTCGCCTCGGCGGCGACCGTGCCGCGGACGGCGGGGAGCGTGGCGGGCAGGGCGGTCCGCTCGCCGCTCCAGGAGAAGTGCGCGTGGGCGACGTCCCGCAGGTAGCGGTGGAAGCCGGTCAGCTGGACGGCCGGGGTGCTGCCCTCGACGAGGATGTGCCCGGCCCGGCCGGTGACCCGGTAGACGTCCGCGCCGGAGCGGCGGGGCACGGTGCGGAAGGTGACCTGGCGGTGGTGGCGGGGGAGGAGGCGGGCCAGCGCGGTGGCGGCGGCGCTGCCCGTGGCGCTGCCCGTGGTGGTCGCCCCGTCCGGCTCGGCCGGCGCGTCCGGTCCGTCCGGGCCGTCCGGTCTGCCTTGTGCGGCCGGGACTCCCGGGGCACCGGGGGCGGCTGGGCGGCCGCCGCGGCCTCCCCGGAGGAGGCGCCGAGGGCGCCGAGCGCGGCGGAGCCGGCCAGGGCGCCGAGGACCGAGCGACGGGCGATGTGCATGAGTGACCTCCGAGGCAGCTGCGGCTACCGGCCTGGACCACTTGAGCGCCGAGATCCTATGAGCCCGCGACCGCCGAACGTCAAGAGCGCCCTGGGCGAATCAGTCACACCGGTAATATTTACTGCGAATGGCCCCTTTCGGGTCGGTGGTCCGTCCCCCATTCGGCGCTTTCCGGCGGCCGCCCCGATCGCCGGGGCCGTCGTGTCCGTGCCCTTTCCGCCTTCCGTGCCTTCCCTGCCCTCCCTGTCGTCCCCGAGGACCCTCCCGCCCGCAGGCCCCCTTCCGTACCCGGGGAACCCGGGCCCCCTCCCGTACCCGAGGAACGCCGTGCGACGACTCGGTGCCGTCTCCGGCATCCTCACGCTCCTCGCCACGGGCCTGTCCGGCGGGCTGCTCACCGGCTGTTCGGAGCCCGGTGGGCTGGAGGTGAGCGGTCCGGCGCGGACGCCGGCGCCCGTCGCGCCGCCCGTGCGCGTCAGCGAGGGCCCCGGCCGGCCGGGGCTGAGCCGCCCGGCGACGTTCGAGATCGCCGGGGCCGTACGGCTCACGCGGCTGCGCTGGCGGTCCTGGGGCGGGCCGGTCGCCGAGGCGGCCGGCACGGTCGCCGGGCCCTGGTGCGTCCCGGTCTGCGGGGACCGGCCGCGGGAGGCCCGCGTCAGGTTCTCCGGACGGGTAAGGCAGGATCGTCACTCCTACTACAGCCGGGTCTCCGTCCTCGTCGACGGGCTCCCGCCCGAGCAGCACAACGAGCTGCGTGATCTGCGGCTCTTCGTACCCGAGCGTCAGCCGGGAGCGTCGGCCGTCGAGGAGCCTTGACCCATGGGACTGCGAACGAAGATCGGCGCGGCGATCACCGTCACCGCCGCGCTGGTCTCCGTCCTCATCGGGTTCGTAGTGCACCACCGGACCGGCGTCAACCAGCTCGCCACGGCCCGCGAGTCCATCGAGGCGCGGCTGGCCAACGCCGTCGACGACCACGCGGCGGGCATCGACCGGCAGCACACCCTCGTCAACCCCGACGGCATGCCGGCCCCGCTGCGCGAGGCGGCGGAGGCCGGCGAACGCGCCACCTACCTGGAGCGCGGCGGCCGGGAACCGGTGCTGTGGGCGGCCACCCGGGTCGGCGACGACATGATCGTCCTCAAGCGGCCCTACCGCCGCGAGACCCGCAACCTGGAGGACCTCGACGACGTCCTGTGGGCGGCCGGCGGACTGGGCACCGCCTTCTCCGGCATCGTCGGCGTCGGCCTGGCGACGTTCGCCGGCCGCCGGCTGAACGCCTCCGCCCGCATCGCCGAGCGCATCGCCGACGGCGACCTCACCGCCCGGCTCCGGCCGCGCGGCGGCAAGGACGAGATCGCCCGGCTGACCATCGCCGTCAACACCATGGCCGACGCGCTCGCCGCCCGCCTCCAGGCCGAGCGCGAGGTGACCGCCAACATCGCACACGAACTGCGCACCCCCGTCGCCGGGCTGGTCGCCGCGGCGGCCCTGCTGCCGCCCGGCCGGCCCGCCGAGATGGTCCAGGAGCGGGCCCGGCGGGTCCACACCCTCATGGAGGACGTCCTGGAGGTGGCCCGGCTGGACGCCGACACCGAACGGGTCGAGACCGACGTCCGCGCCCTCGGCGACCTCACCCGCCGCGCCGCCGGCGCTGCGGCCGGACCCGGCGGTACGGCGGCGGAGGTGCGGGTGGTGCGCGACTGCCTGGTGGAGACGGACGCGCGGCGCGTCGAACGCATACTGACCAACCTCGTCACCAACGCCTACCGGCACGGCGCCGAACCCGTCGTCGCCGAGGTGGACGGCGGCGTCATCCGCGTCCGCGACGCCGGCCCCGGCTTCCCCGAACCGCTGCTGCTCCACGGCCCGCAGCGCTTCCGTACGGAGTCCGGCGCCGGGCTCGGCCTCGGACTGACGATCGCCGCGGGGCAGGCGCGGGTGCTGGGCGCCCAGCTGACCTTCGCGAACCGGCCGGAGGGCGGGGCGGAGGCGGTGCTGGACCTGCGGGGAGCGGTGCGGGGGGCGGTGCCGGACGGGGGAGGGCGGGGGTAGAGGGGGTGCCTCTGCGCCTTTACGAGTCCTGTGTGCCCTTACGAGCCCTCCGTATCCTTACGAGTTCTCCGCGCCCTTACGAGCCCTCCGTATCCTTACGAGCCCTCCGCGCCCTTACGAGCCCTCCGCGCCCTTACGAGCCCTCCGTGCCCTTACGAGTCCTCGGGCAGGCTCCCCAGGAAGTCCAGCAGCGCCGAGTTGACCTCCTCGGGCCGCTCCTGCTGGGTCCAGTGGCCGCAGCCGGGGAGGATCAGGCTGCGGTGCAGGCCGGGCAGCACCTCGGGCAGCGCGGGCAGCAGTTCGTCCATGCCGGGGAAGGACATCACCAGGTCGCGGTCGCCCGCCACGTACAGCGCCGGAACCTCGATGACCCGGCTGTCGAAGGCGGCCAGCAGCTCCCAGCTGCGGTCGATGTTGCGGTACCAGTTGAGGCCGCCGGTGAAGGCCCGCTCCCCGTGCCGGGCGTACTCGCCGGCGAAGACCTCGATGTCCGCCTCGGTCAGCCAGCCGGGCAGCCGGTCGGGCCGCGGCATGGCGGCCGCGGAGGATCCGCTTCCGGCCACCACGCCCATGGGGGTGGGGCTGTCGCCGGAGGCGGCGGTCAGCAGTCCGCGGAAGGTGCCGGCGATGTCGGCGGCGTACTCGGCGTCGGCGACGCCCGGTTCCTGGAAGTGCACCTGGTAGAAGTCGTCGCCCAGCTTCGCGCGCATCTCGCTCAGCGGCCGGAGCGTGCCGCGCGGGGTCGGCGGGACGCTCAGCCCGGCCACGCCGCGTACGAGGTCCGGGCGCAGCAGGGCGGTGCTCCAGGCGACCGGTGCGCCCCAGTCGTGTCCGACGACCACGGCCTGCCGCTCGCCCAGGGCGTGGATCAGGCCGACCACGTCACCGGTCAGGTGCAGCATGGTGTAGGCGTCGATCCGCTCCGGCTGGTCGCTGCGGGCGTAGCCGCGCTGGTCCGGCGCCACCACCCGGTAGCCGGCCGCGGCCAGCGGCCCGAACTGGTGCCGCCAGGAATACCAGCACTCGGGGAAGCCGTGCAGCAGCAGGACCAGCGGGCCCTCGCCCTGCTCCGCGATGTGCAGTCTGACGCCGTTCACCTCGACGTCACGGTGGCTGACCGCGTCGATCATGCGTACCTCCTGGCAACTCGGGCCGGCGATGCCGTACTCCGCCACCCTAGGACGGCCGGAACTCCTGGCCATCGGGGGCCCTGTTACCGCCGGGAGCGGGACGGGGGCTCCTGCGGGACGGCACCACCGGTGTCCGCCCCGACGGCCGTGGGGGCGGCGATGGCCGTGGGGGTGGCGACGGCCGGGGGGACGGCGACGGCCGGGGGGACGGCGACGGCCGGGGGGACGGCTCCGCGCCGCAGCGGTTTGGCGAAGCAGCGGCTCGACTCGTACTCCCGGTAGAGGCCGAACTTCCGCTCCGCCGGCGCGTAACCGCTCGACGTGTAGAGGGTGATCGCCTCCGGTTGCTTCGTCCCGGTCTCCAGGACCATCCGCAGCCGGCCCGCCGCCAGCGCGTCCTCCTCCAGCAGCGCGAGGATCCGCCGCGCCAGCCCGCGTCCCCGCGCGGCCGGCACCACGTACATCCGCTTGAGCTCGGCGTCGCCGTCCGCGTACCCCTCGTCGCCGCGGTCCTGCGCGCGCCAGCCGCCGGAGGCCACGGGAGTGCCGTCGTCCTCGTACGCGATGAGATATAGGCCACGCGGCGGGGCGAAGTGCGCGGGCTCCAGGGGGGTCATGTCGCCCCCGTCCCCGTAGAGCACCTGGTACTCCAGCTGCACTTCATCGCTGAGTTTCACGGCGTCCGGATGGCCGAAGGACACAGGCAGAATCCGCATCCCGCGATCGTACGATCACCTGACCGGGGACGACAGGGGCGCCCGCAAAGTCGGTATCGTGCCGGAATGCTCACCCTGACTGTGACTTCCGTGAACGTGAACGGCCTGCGCGCCGCCGCCAAAAAGGGTTTCGTGGAGTGGCTGGCGGCGACCGACGCCGACGTCGTCTGCCTCCAGGAGGTCCGCGCGGAGCCGCAGCAGCTCCCCGACGAGGTGCGCGAGCCCGAGGGCTGGCACGCCTTCCACGCCCCCGCCGCGGCCAAGGGCCGGGCCGGCGTCTCCGTCTACACCCGGCGCGAGCCCGACGCGGTACGGGTCGGCTTCGGCTCCGCCGAGTTCGACGGCACCGGGCGCTACCTGGAGATCGACCTCCCGGGCGTCACCGTCGCCAGCCTCTACCTGCCCTCGGGCGAGGTGGGCACCGAGCGGCAGGACGAGAAGGAGCGCTTCATGGACGCGTTCCTCCCCTACCTCGTCTCCCTGAAGACCCGCGCCGCGGCGGACGGCCGCGAGGTCCTCGTCTGCGGCGACTGGAACATCGCCCACCAGGAGGCCGACCTCAAGAACTGGAAGGCCAACCGGAAGAGCGCCGGCTTCCTCCCCGAGGAGCGTGCCTGGCTCACCAAGGTCTTCGAGGAGTACGTCGACGTCGTCCGCGCCCAGCACCCCGACGTCGCCGGCCCCTACTCCTGGTGGTCCTACCGCGGCCGCGCCTTCGACAACGACTCCGGCTGGCGCATCGACTACCACGTCGCGACGCCGGGCCTCGCGGAGCGGGCGCTCAAGGCGCACGTGGAGCGGGCGGCTTCGCACGGGGAGCGGTGGAGTGATCATGCGCCGGTGACGGTGGTGTACGGGGGGTAGTGCGGCACGCGGCATGCGCCGTGTGCTGGGGGGAGAGAGTCTGTCGCCGCGCCCACGCCAGGGGCCGCGGCGATAGGCTGCGCAGGCAGTTCCGCACCAGGTAGCACAGGCCGACTGAGGAGGGGCGCGATGACCACTGCCGCAGCGGACGACCCGGGCGTTCCGCCCATGCCGGAAAGGACCCCAAGGGCCCTCCGTGAAGCCATTGCCCAGCACGCCCCGCAACTCTTGCCCGACTTCGACGCGCACTGGAAGCGGTACGTAGCGGACACGTACGACATCAGTACCGTGCCCGCCTTCATGGCCCGCTGGTGGGGTGAGTACGCGATCGCCCGCGACCCGCGGCTTGACGCCCACGTCACCGGCCTGGAGCACCGGGCCGCTTACGAGTGCACCGACTCGGCCGAAGCCAAAGCGCTCCTTGAGGAGGCGTCCAACATTCGCCATATGGCGGCCCGCACGGAGCCCGGCCGGTGACCGAAGGATTCATGGGGCCGCCGTGGCAACTGGACTGGACCCTCAAGGCCCAAGCCGCACGCGACGCCCTGCCGGAGAGTGTGCGGAAGACGATCGACGCAGCCCGCGCGGAGCTGGTCACGGTGGATGACCCGTACTTCCGTGGGGTCGACGTGGGTGCCGCTCTGCCCGAAGGCATGTTCGTCGAGCCCGCCCGGTCCAGTGATCCGAAAGGCCCTCGCGTTCTCTACTTCGACAGTGGACACGGCTGGTTGAAGTACACGTTTGTGCGCCGGACCGATGACCCACAACTCGTGGTAGAAGAAGTCTTCTGGCAGTGACCGGTTCGCACTCCGGCCAGTGAGCGTTTCAGCGCGCTCCGACACCGCTACTGGCCACGCCACCGATCCGGGGCCTCGGGGTGGCGAATGAACGTCTTCCTGTCGCTGCTCGCCGCGCGGCTGGGGGACGAGTGTACGGCGATCGGCCCAGGACGCAGCGCGACAAGCTTTGCCGTGAGCGCTGCCGCGCTTCGCAACGCGCCTTGAGGTGCGCCGGGGGCTCGTGATCGCCCGATCGGGAGCTCGAGAAGGCGGTGTGGAATGCGCACGTCAAGCGATGAGCGAGTTGCCATCGGAAAAGTACTCGCTGACGCTGCGCCTGCTCATGGCTGAGATTGTGAGCGCCTGATCAGCACATCGTTCCGCGCCGAACAGCATGGTGGTCGCTGCGCGGTAGGGAGTTGAGCGATTCGTCGGCCTCTGGAGAGGCACGCCTTGCCCTGCCTGGGGATATCGGCGTCTGTGTGGCGTGGGCCGTTTACGATCTCGGTGGAACCATACGGCAAGGGGAAAACACTGCGGTACGGATGGCCTGTTGGGGTCGAGTTGAGGGAAGGGCCGGGGTTCGCTCTGGTCGGGGACGAGGATGGCGAGGTTTTCTGGGGCGTTTGCGCTGACGCGCCCGAGTTCTTTGACGGGCCGCCTCGGTGGACCTATGAGTTGATCGGGTGCGAGCCCAGTGGGCCGTTGGCCGCGGCGGTTCACGGTGGGGTGGTCGGGGCGTCGCTCGGGGACATCTGGGTCGTGCCGCAGGCCGATGACTCGTGTCCCGTAGGCGACGAGCGGCTCGACGCGTGGCAGGTACGGGACGCGCGGGTGACCGGGTGGCGGCCGCACGCGGGGCAAAGCGGGCTGTTTGATGTCAGTGTCGAAGGGGCAGAGGACGTCTACGGGATGCCCGACGACCCATACCTGGGCGCGGGCGTCCGGCTGCACGACGAGGGGCAGTGGCTCGGGCGGTGCGGGGACTTCACCGAGATCGTGCCCGCAGCCGACGGCGCGCGGGGGAGCGGACGGCTGCGGTTGCTCGGCGTCGCGCCCGAGAAGGAGTTGCGGGACGCCCTCGCCCGGGGGACGCGGCGGGCGCTGCGGTTGGGGCGGGTGTGGCTGGGGCCATTGGATCTGCGGGGGGAGAGCTTCGCCGAGCACTACACGAGCATCGAGGTGGCCGGGTGGCGGCCCTCCGCGTTCGGGGACGGGCTGGTGGATATCGACGTCGTCGGTGAGTCGTGGGAGGGGCCCTTTCCGTACGAGCGGACGGCCTGGGAAAGGCGGCGGGGCGGGATGCCCGAACGCGTCAACTCATGGTCGTCGTACGGGACACCGGAGCGGGAGGCATGGCTTCACCTGGTGCGGAGCCATGGCTGTCGGAAGTGGCATACCGCACCTCCGCCCGGGCGTCGGTATCACCTGGACGGACGGTTCGTCACCGATAAGCCCGGTCTTTACCTGGCCCTCGGTGAGGCCGTCAACGGGCCCGGCGGGTACTTCGGCGGGTGTCTCGACGCTCTCGACGATTGTCTGGGCGGGGGGTTCGGTGTGACGGCGCCCTTCACGCTTGTCTGGGAGCACTCCGATGTCGCCCGGCGTGCTCTTGGGCGACGGTTGTCGCCGCAAGGGGAGGAGTACAGCTTCTTCGAGGCGGTTCTCGAGGTGCTGGGAGAGTTTCAGGTGGACGTCGAGTTGCGGTGATTCCCGGCCTCGGCCGGGTTGTTCTCGGGTGCGGGTGTCTGCGCCCAGCCTTCCGCGTTCGCTCTTATGTGGCGGTCCATGGCCATGGAGACCTCCGCGTCGACCACGGTCTGGGAGACCGGGCGGAGTTTTTCCAGGGTGCGCAGGGTGGCGTCGGCCTCGTCGGGGGTGGGGGCGTTTTTCTGGGCGTGGGTGCGGATGAGGTCGGTGAAGAGTTCGGCCAGGGCGTCGGCGTGGGCGCGGACCTGGCGGCCGGCCTCCAGGACGGCGGACAGGGGGACGCCGGCGCGGACCAGTTCGGTGGACGCGTCCAGGAGGCGGCGGCTGACGTGAACGAACTCCTCGCCGTCCACGGCGAGGTAGCCGATGTCGAGTGCGGCGGCGAGGTTCTCGGGCGTGACCTGGCCCGCGAAGGTGTCCGCCAGTTCTTCCGCGCTCAGGCGGGCCGGGGTCTCCCCGGACCAAGGGGTGCTCAGCGTGCCGTCCATGCCGAGGAGTTCGGCCACGTTGCGGCCGCCTTCGAAGGCGGCCAGCAGGTCCGCGATGCCACCTAGGGTGTGGCCGCGCTCCAGGAGGGCGGTGATGGTGCGGAGGCGGGTGAGGTGGGTGCCGTCGTACCAGGCGATGCGGCCCTCGCGGCGTGGGGGTGGGAGGAGTTTGCGTTCGCGGTAGAAGCGGAGGGTTCGGAGGGGGATGCCGGCTGCTTCCGCGAGTTCTGCCGTGCGGTACTCGCGCTTTTCGGGGGTGGGCGGGGCGGCGTTGGGGGGTTCGGTGGTCACGCGGGCAGCGTAAAGGGGTGGGCGGGGGAGGGTGCCCCTGTCCCTCCCCCAGAGGGGGCACCCCCATTCACTGTTTCTTGCGGGGGCGGCGCCCCGCGTGCCCCGGAAGCGCGCTTCGCGCGCTGTCCTCAAACGCCGGACGGGCCGGAGGGGCCGGCGGTCTTCGGCGCCGGACGGGCTGGAGGGTGCAACCGAGGGTAACTTCCTTCTGTCGCACCCCTACCGCTCGGTACGGCGCCCCCCTACGCTCGCACCGTGCCAGCAATCACTGGCGCGATGCGTTGCGATCCGGGAGGCAGTGGTATGGCCGAGCACGTGCGCGTGGCGGTGATCGGGTCCGGGTTCGGGGGGCTGGGGGCGGCCGTGCGGCTTCGGCGGGAGGGGGTGACGGACTTCGTCGTCCTCGAACGGGCCGGGGCGATCGGCGGGACCTGGCGGGACAACACCTATCCCGGGTGCGCCTGCGATGTTCCGTCGCATCTCTACTCCTTCTCCTTCGCGCCCAACGCCGAGTGGCCGCGCAACTTCTCCGGGCAGCCGCACATACGGGCGTACCTGGAGCGCGTCACCGACACGTTCGGGCTCCGGCCGCATCTCCGGCTGAACTCCGAGGTGCGATCGGCGCGGTGGGACGCCGAGCGGATGCGCTGGGAGCTGGACACCGCCTCCGGCGCGTACACCGCCGACGTCGTCGTCTCCGCCACCGGGCCGCTCTCCGACCCGCGGCTGCCGGAGATCCCGGGGCTGGACGCGTTCCCCGGGCCCGTCTTCCACTCCGCCCGCTGGGACCACGACATCGACCTGCGCGGCAAGCGCGTCGCCGTGGTCGGCACGGGGGCTTCGGCGATCCAGATCGTCCCCGCGATCCAGCCGGACGTCTCCCGGCTCACCCTCTTCCAGCGCACGCCGGCCTGGGTGCTGCCCCGGGCCGACCGGCGGATCACCGGAGTGGAGCGGTGGCTGCACGGGAAGGTTCCGGCGACGCGGGCCGTGCGGCGCGGGATGCTGTGGGGCATACGCGAGGCGCAGGTGGGAGCGTTCACGAGACGGCCCGAGCGGCTCGGCTTCGTGGAGACGCTGGCCAAGGCCCATCTGCGTCGCTCCGTGAAGGACCCCGAGCTGCGGGCGAGGCTCACCCCCGACTACCGCATCGGCTGCAAGCGCATCCTGCTCTCCAACGACTACTATCCGGCCCTGACCAGGGAGAACGTCGATGTCGTGGCGTCCGGGCTGGCCGAGGTGCGCGGGTCCGGACTCGTCGCCGCCGACGGGGCGCGGGTCGAGGCCGACGCGCTCGTCTTCGGCACCGGGTTCCGGGTGACCGACATGCCGATCGCCCGGCGGATCACCGGCGCCGACGGCACGACGCTCGCCGAGACGTGGAAGGACGGCATGGCCGCGCTGCGCGGCACCACCGCCGCCGGATTCCCCAACCTCCTCTTCATCATCGGGCCCAACACCGGCCTCGGGAACAGCTCGATGATCCTGATGATCGAGTCGCAGCTGAACTATCTGGCCGATTTCCTGCGTCAACTCGACGTTCTCGGCGGGCGGACCGCGCTCGTCGCCCGGCCGTCCGCCGTCAACGCCTGGAACCGCGGCCTCCAGCGGCGGATGGAGCGGACCGTGTGGAACACCGGCGGTTGCGACAGCTGGTATCTCGACTCCGAGGGCCGTAACACCACGGCCTGGCCGGGGACGACGGCCGAGTTCCGCCGGGTCACCCGGCGGGTGGATCTGCAGGAGTACCAGGTGCTGCGGGAACCCCGGCGGCGCCGTACGGGTGTCGTGGCGGAGCAGGGTGAAGGGGTGGTGGCGCGATGAGCGCGGGAATCCGTCGGAACGGCCTCGCCGGTCAGGTCGTCGTCGTGACCGGAGCGGCACGTGGGGTGGGGGAGTTGCTCGCCCGCAAGCTGTCGGCGCGCGGCGCCCGGCTCGCCCTCGTCGGGCTGGAGCCGGACGAACTCCGCCGGGTGGCCGGAGGGTTGCGGACGGACGCGGGGTGCTGGACCGCCGATGTCACCGATCAGGAGGCGATGGAGCAGGTCGCCCACGAGGTCGGCGAGCGCTTCGGGCGGATCGACGCCGTCGTCGCCAACGCCGGTGTCGCCACCGGCAGTCCGCTCGACGGCTGCGACTTCGCCGTCTGGCGGCGGGTCGTCGAGGTCAACCTGATCGGCTCCGCCGTCACCGGCCGCGCCTTCCTGCCGGCCCTCCTCGAAAGCCGCGGCTATCTGTTGCAGATCGCCTCGTTCGCCGCGCTCGCGCCCGCGCCGATGATGACCGCGTACTGCGCGTCCAAGGCGGGCGTGGAGGCGTACGCGCACGGGCTGCGCGCCGAGGTCGCGCACCGGGGCGTACGGGTCGGTGTGGGGTACCTGAGCTGGACGGAGACCGACATGGTGCGCGGCGCCGACGAGAACGCCGTGATGCGGGAGATGCGGCAGCGGCTGCCGTGGCCGGCGAACCGGACGTATCCGCTCGACCCCGCCGTCGAGCGGCTCGTGGCGGGCATCGAACGGCGCTCGGCGCACGTGTACGCCCAGCGGTGGCTGCGCGGCGTCCAGCCGGTGCGGGCGGCGCTGCCCGCGCTGGTGGCGCTCGGGGCGCGGCGCGAGATGCGGCGGTTCGGGCCCCGGCTCGCCTCGGTGAAAGCCTCGGGGCTGTTGGGCGCCGGTGGGGCCGCCGATGCCCGTGGGAAGGGGATCGGGCGGGTGAGTACGGAGCGTCACTGATCGAAATGCGGGGCTTGTCGGAGCGTGTGAGGCTGGTCCCGGTTCGATCGGTTTGATCTCTCCGAGGAGTGAACACGCATGGGTATGAAGGACGAGATGCAGGGCAAGGCCCAGAAGGCCAAGGAGAAGATGCAGCAGGCGAAGGAGCAGGCGCAGCAGCGGGGGCAGCAGGGGCAGGACCGGCTGCGGGAGAAGGGGGAGCAGGGGCGGCAGGCGTCGTTCGACGACGTTCGTGATGAGATCGACGATCGCTGACGTCGTCGAGCCGTCCCGGCTCGTGGTGTGAGGGGCGCGCCCTGGTTTCAGGGCGCGCCCTTTTGGGGTGTTCCCCAGCCCCGCCCCTTCCCGTTTCTTGCGGGGGCTGTGCCCCGCGGCCCCCGAAGCGCGCTTCGCGCGCTGTCCTCAAGCGCCGGACGGGCTGGTGGGGGGCTGATCAGCCGCTCCGTGGCGGGAGTACGGGGCGGGCGCGGTCCGGGACGGCGGTGTAGTCCGGCGGGGTGGTCGCGCCGTGGCGTTCCAGGAGGTCCAGGGCCAGGCGGACCGCGTCGTCGAGTTGCTTGTGGCGGCCCTCGGCCCAGTCCACCGGCGTCCGGTCGACCTCGATGTCCGGCTCCACGCCGTGGTTCTCGACGTCCCAGCCGTACGCGTCGAACCACGCCGCGTTCGTCGGCACCGTGATCGCCGTGCCGTCCCCGAGCCGGTGCCGGCCGGTCATGCCGATGACGCCGCCCCAGGTGCGCAGGCCGACGACGGGCCCGATGCCCTGGAGCTTGAACGCGGCGGTGATCATGTCGCCGTCGGAGGACGTCATCTCGTCGGCGATGGCGACGACCGGGCCGCGCGGCGCGTTGGAGGCGTAGCTGACCGGCTTCGCGCCCCGGGTGACGTCCCAGCCGATGATGGTCCGGGTGAGCTTCTCCACGACCAGTTCGCTGATGTTGCCGCCCGCGTTGCCGCGGACGTCCACGATCAGGGCGGGCCGGGACATCTCCATCCGCAGGTCGCGGTTGAACTGGGCCCAGCCGGAGCCGCCCATGTCGGGGATGTGCAGGTAGCCGCATTTGCCGCCGCTCAGTTCGCGGACGACCGCGCGGCGTTTCGCCACCCAGTCCTGGTAGCGGAGCGGGCGTTCGTCGATCAGGGGCACCACCGCCACCCGGCGGGCGGGGCCGTCGCCTTCCGCCGGGGCGAAGGCGAGCTCGACGGTGGTACCGCCGGCGGCGGCCAGCAGCGGGTACGGGCCGGCGACCGGGTCGACCGGCCGGCCGTCCACGTGGGTGAGGACGGCGCCCTCCCGGATGCCCGAACCGGCCAGCGGCGAGCGGGCCTTGGAGTCCGACGAGTCGCCGGGCAGGATGCGGCGCACCGCCCAGCGGCCGTCCTTGAGCCGGACGAGGTTGGCGCCGAGCAGGCCGATGGCGCGCTGGTAGTGCGGCGGGCCCTCGTTGCGGCGGGAGCCGATGACGTACGCGTGGGAGGTGCCCAGTTCGCCCAGCACCTCGCGGAGGAGGTCGGCGAAGTCGTCGGGGGAGGCGACGCGTTCGACCAGCGGACGGTACTGCTCCAGGACCGCGTCCCAGTCGACGCCGCCCATGCCGGGCTCCCAGAAGTAGGCGCGGACGATCCGGCCGGCCTCCGCGTACGCCTGCCGCCACTCGGCGGCCGGGTCCACCTCGTGCAGGATGCGGCGCATGTCGATGTGGACGACGGAGTCGGCGTCGCCGCCCTCCGTCGCGGGCGCGGCCCGCAGCTCGCCCTCGTCGTTGACGACGAGCCGGGTGCCGTCGCCGCTGACCTCGAACCAGTCGAGGGAGGCGGTGAGTTCGGTGCGCTTGGCCTTGCACAGGTCGAAGTGTTCGAGCGTGGGGCGGCCGGAGGTGTCGGCGGGGTTGGCGAAGGTCTCGCCGAGGGCGCCGGAGATGGGCCAGCGCAGCCACACCAGTCCGCCGCCGTGCACCGGGCGGAGGTGTGAGTACTTGGAGGCGGCCACGGGGAACGGCGTGACGCGGTTCTCCAGCCCCTCCGTCTCCACGGTCACCGGGCCGCCGCCGTCCGTACCGGCTGTGCCGTCGACGTCCAGCCCGCCCCCGGCCGGGCGGCCCTCCGCCGTCAGCGCGAACGGCGAGGGGGTCGCCGAGGAGAGCGGGACGAGGTACGGGCGGCAGCCCAGCGGGAACGACAGGTCGCCGGTGTGCACGTCGTACACCGGATCGAAGCCGCGCCAGGAGAGGAAGGCGAGGTAGCGGCCGTCGCGGGTGAAGACGGGCTGCTCGTCCTCGAAGCGGCCGTTGGTGACGTCCACGACCATCCGGTCGGAGAGGCGCGCGATCCTGATCTGGCGCAGGGAGCGGCCGACGCCCGGGTGGGACCAGGCCAGCCAGCCGGAGTCGGGGGAGAAGGCCAGGTCGCGGACCGGGCCGTTGTCGGAGCGGACGAGCTCGCTCACCTCCGGCGAGCCCTCCCCGGCCCGCGACGGGTCCTCCCCGCCCTCCGCCGGGTCGTTCCCCTCCGCGTTCCCCTCCGCGGACGTGTCCACCAGCAGCAGCCGCCCGTCGTGCGCGGCGATCGCCAGCCGCGAGCCGTCCGGCGACGACAGCGTCTCGTGCACCCGCCCGATCCGCCCTGCCGCCAGCCGCCGGTGCTCCCCCGTCCCCGCCGCGCTCGGCAGCCGGGCGATCTCGACGGCGTCCTCGCCCTCCGCGTCGGTGATGTACGCGACCCGGCCCGTCGAACCGAGCATCTCGGGCAGCCGGACGCGGACGCCCGGGGTGTCCGCGATGGCCCGCGCGGGACCGTCGCGGTGCGTCAGCCAGTAGAGGCTGCCGCGTACCTGGACGGCGCTCGCCCGGCCCGTGGTGTCGACGGCCAGCGCGTCGACGTGCGAGGCGGCCTGCACCTGGTACGTGCGCCGCCCGGCGCGCGGCCCGCCGAGGCGGAGGTCCAGCCGGCGCGGGACGGAGTCCGGGCCGAGGTCGTCCACCAGCCACAGGTCGCCCGCGCACTGGTAGACGACCCGGCTGCCGTCGGTGGAGGCGTGCCGGGCGTAGAAGTCGGCGTGGTCGGTGTGGCGGCGGAGACCGGTGCCGTCGGGGAGGCAGGAGTAGAGGTTGGCGATGCCCTCGTGGTCGGAGAGGAACGCGATCCGGTCGCCGACGAACATCACCGCGTCCAGGTGCCCGCCCAGCTCCGGCACCAGCCGCTTCTCCATCAGCCACAGCCGTCCCATGGCCCCGCCCCGGTACCGCTTCCAGGAGGCCGGCTCGTGCGGCGGCTTGCCGGTGAGCAGCAGGGTCTCGCCGGGCGCGTCGCCGGGGCCGTGCCCGCCGCGCATCGCGATGTCGGACACCGGACCCCACGGCAGGCGCAGGCCGGGGCTGCCGTCGGTGGGCAGCCGGTAGGCCCAGGAGAAGTACGAGAAGGGCTGGCCGTGCGAGGAGACGGCGAGGATGTCGCTGCCGCCGTCGCGGCCCGGCGGCGTCCAGCCGCACACCCGGGCGTCGGTGCTGCCCCAGTACGTCAGTCTGCGGGCCGGCCCGCCGTCGACGGGGACGAGGTGCACCTCGGGGTCGAGGCTGCGCCAGCTGGTGAAGGCGATCCGGCGGCCGTCGGGGGAGAACCTCGGGTGGCCCAGCCGGGTGCGGTCGACGGTCAGCCGCCACGCGCGGTCCTTGCCGCCCTCCGCCCCCGGCAGGGGGGACAGCCACAGGTCGTCCTCCGCGACGAAACAGAGCAGATCGCCGTGGAGATGGGGGTACCTCAGGTAGGCATCGCTCACCACTTCATGGTTTCCACCGTTCGGTGCACCGGCAACCCGGGCCGTGACACGCGCCACGCGTGACGCACGCCACGGTCGAAACGGCGTCGTTTCGTTAAGGGCGGTCGTACGCTCGTACTGTACGAAACAGTTTCGTTCAGTTGAGGCCCCGAGTCGGGACCGCAAGTCGAGGCCCGAAGACGGGATCTCAAGCTGAGGCCCGGAGCCGGGACCTCACGTTCGAGACCCCGAGTCGAGACTCACGTCGACACCCAGCCGAGGAGGTGCGGCATGCCCGAGGAACCCGCGGCGCCGCCGGCCCGCCGTACCCGGCTCACGCCGGAACGCGAGGCGGAGCTCTACGAGGCCGTCCTCGCGATCCTCCGCGAGGTCGGGTACGAGGCGCTGACCATGGACGCCGTGGCGGCCCGCACCCGGTCCAGCAAGGCCACCCTCTACCGCCAGTGGAAGGGCAAGCCGGAACTGGTCGCGAGCGCCCTGCGGCACACCAAGCCGCTCAAGCTCGACGACATCGACACCGGGACCCTGCGCGGCGACCTGGTGGCCCTGACGGCCTGCGCGGACCCCGCGCAGATGGAACGGGACGCGGCGCTCGTGCGGGGCCTCGGCCACGCCGTCCACTGCAACCCCGAACTCCACCGGGCCCTGCGGGAGCTGCTGGTCGAGCCCGAGAAGGCGGCCCTGCGACGGCTGCTGGACCGGGCCGTGGCCCGCGGCGAGGTCGCGCCGGACACCCCCGCGATGGAGTTCGTCGCACACATCCTGCTCGGCGCCTTCGTCACTCGCCCGCTGGTCGAGGACCGGCCGGCGGACGCCGACTACCTCGCCCGCTTCATCGACGCCGTGGTGCTCCCCGCCCTCGGCCGCTGAGCCCCGGCTCGTCCCGGACCCTTACCGCGACGAGCCGGTACATCCCGATATCTCCCCACTGATCCACCTGGCGCGCCGCTCTCGTCGTCGGGCTGGTTCCCCACTGCCAGTTGCTCGTTTCTCCGACCCGACGGGAGTAGACCTCCTCGTGGCCACCTTCCTCTACAAACTCGGCCGGCTCGCCTTCCGGCGCCGCTGGTACGTAGCCCTCATATGGGTGCTGCTGCTCGGC
Source organism: Streptomyces sp. CA-181903 (assembly GCF_050937075.1). Lineage (NCBI taxonomy): Bacteria > Bacillati > Actinomycetota > Actinomycetes > Kitasatosporales > Streptomycetaceae > Streptomyces > Streptomyces sp. CA-181903. The sequence goes on along the minus strand of NZ_JBNJLY010000001.1, from coordinate 3,151,670 downwards.
CTCGCCGGCGCCGGCGCCGCCACCGCGTCCAAGTCCACCAACGACAGCTTCTCCATACCCGGCACGGAGGCGCAGACCGCCTTCGACCTGCTGGGCCACCGGTACCCCGGCAAGAAGGCCGACGCCGCCTCCGCGCGCGTCGTCTTCCAGGCCCCCGACGGCCAGAAGATCACCGAGCCGAAGAACAAGGCCGCCGTCGAGAAGGTCGTCGGCGAGCTGACCGGCCCACAGGTCGCGTCGGCGCCCAGCCCATTCCAGGCGCACACCGTCAGCAAGGACGGCAGCACCGCGTACGTCCTGGTGACCTACAAGGAAGCCTCCAACAAGCTCACCGACGCCTCCCGCGACACCCTCGACGCGGCGCAGAAGCACGGGCGGGAGAGCGGGCTCACCGTCGAGATGGGCGGCAGCGCCCTGCAGAAGATGCCGGAGACCGGGTCCACCGAGATCATCGGCATCATCGTCTCCGCGGTCGTCCTGGTGATCACCTTCGGTTCGCTGATCGCGGCCGGACTCCCGCTGCTCACCGCGCTCATCGGGGTGGGCATCGGCGTCTCGTCCATCGCCGCGCTCGCGTCCACGCTGAACCTCTCCGGCAACACCTCGACGCTCGCCATGATGATCGGCCTCGCGGTCGGCATCGACTACGCGCTGTTCATCGTCTCCCGGTACCGGGCCGAACTCGCCGAGGGCAGGGAACGGGAGGAAGCCGCGGGCCGCGCGGTCGGAACCGCCGGCTCCGCGGTGGTCTTCGCCGGCCTCACCGTCGTCATCGCCCTGGTCGGCCTCGCGGTCGTCAACATCCCGATGCTCACCAAGATGGGCATGGCCGCGGCCGGCACGGTGGTCGTCGCCGTCCTCGTCGCGCTCACCCTCATCCCCGCGCTGCTGGGCTTCGCCGGCCGCCAGGTGCTGGCCCGCAAGGTCCGCAAGGCCGGCAAGGCCAAGACGGCGGACGAGGGCGGGACCCCGGCCCCGGCCGCGGACAAGCCCAACATGGGCACCCGCTGGGCCCGTTTCGTCCTGCGCCGCCCGGTGTGGGTGCTGGTGGCGGGCATCGTCGGCCTCGGCGCGCTCGCCGCGCCCGCCGCGTCCCTCCAGCTCGGCCTGCCGGACGACAGCTCGCAGCCGGTGAAGACCACGCAGCGCAAGGCGTACGACATGATCGCCGAGGGCTTCGGCCCCGGCTACAACGGGCCGCTGATGGTCGTCGTGGACGCCAAGGGCGCCAAGGACCCGAAGGCCGCGCAGACCGTGGCCAAGACCGTGGGCGGCATGAAGGGCGTCGCCGCGGTCACCCCGCCGATGCCCAACAAGGACGGCGACACGGCCGTCTTCAACGTCGTCCCCACCTCCAAGCCGAGCGGCGAGCAGACCGAGGACCTCGTCCACGCGATCCGGGCCGAGCGCACCGGCCTGAAGGCGGAGACCGGCGCGACCGTCCTGGTCACCGGCACGACGGCGATGAACATCGACGTCTCGCAGAAGCTGAACGACGCGCTGCTGCCCTACCTGGCGCTGGTCGTCGGCCTCGCCTTCCTGCTGCTGATCGTCGTCTTCCGGTCGGTGCTCGTGCCGCTCAAGGCGGCCCTGGGCTTCCTGCTCTCCGTCGTGGCGGCGCTCGGCGCGGTCGTGGCCGTCTTCCAGTGGGGCTGGCTCAGCGGGGTGTTCGGCGTCGAGGAGACCGGCCCCATCATGAGCATGATGCCGATCTTCATGGTCGGCGTGGTCTTCGGCCTGGCCATGGACTACGAGGTCTTCCTCGTGACCCGGATGCGCGAGGCGTTCGTCCACGGCGAGAGCCCGGGCGACGCCGTGGTGACCGGCTTCCGGCACGGCGCGCGGGTGGTCACGGCGGCGGCGGTCATCATGATCAGCGTCTTCGCCGGGTTCATCGGCTCCTCCGAGTCGATGATCAAGATGATCGGCTTCGGTCTCGCCATCGCCGTCTTCTTCGACGCGTTCATCGTCCGCATGGCCATCGTCCCCGCCGTCCTCGCGCTGCTCGGCAAGGCGGCCTGGTGGCTGCCGTCCTGGCTGGACAAGGCCCTGCCGAACGTGGACGTCGAGGGGGAGGGGCTGCGGAAGCAGCTGGCCGCTCCCTCGGGCGCCGCGGAGGACCGGGCCGGCGACCCCGACCCGGACGCCGACCCCCGGCTGACCCGCGTCTGACGCTCGCGCTGGGTGCCTCGGGCCCGTCCTTCCGCCTCGGCGGGGGACGGGCCTGTTCCGTATTCCCCGACGTGGCGAAGCCCACCTCGGGGAACCGTTCGTACGGAAACGCGCGTTTTCCCTAATCCACGGGCGCATGCGACCGTGGCCGCGGTCGGGGGCGCGGGTGAAGGGAAAGGGCTCCACTGGTGAACCTGCTCGATGTGCTTCTGCTCCTCGTCGTCCTCGGCTACGCCGTCTCCGGCTTCCGGCGCGGCCTCGTGGCGAGCGCCGTGCTGCTCGCCGGCTTCCTGGGCGGTGCCGTCCTGGGCGTCTGGGCGCTGCCCTCCGTCGTCGGCCACTTCGAGCCCGGCTCGTCGTCGGCCGCCGTGGTGGCGGTCCTCGTCGTCCTCGTCCCGGCCGTCCTCGGGCACGCCCTGGCCGGGCGGCTCGCCTGGAGCCTGCGTCGGCGGCTCACCTGGGCGCCCGTGCGCGGGGTGGACGGCGCCGGCGGCGCGGTCGTCAACGGGCTGGCCGTCCTGCTGGTGGCCTGGGTCGCCGCCAGCGTCCTCGTCTCGGCGAACTCCACGCTGCTCACCGGGCAGATACGCGACTCGCGGGTGCTCGGCGCGGTCCAGGACACGATGCCCGAGCAGGCCCCGACCTGGTTCAGCCGGACCACCGACGCCCTCACCGGCGCCGGCTTCCCCCAGGTCTTCAACCCGTTCGAGAACGAGCCCGCCACCAGCGTCGCCAAGCCCTCCGGCGACGCCGTCACCGTCGCCGCCAACCGCGCCGCGCGGACGTCCGTCGTCAAGGTCGAGGGCGTCGCCGACGTCGACGGCGGGCGGCGCGGCCAGGAGGGCAGCGGCTTCGTCTACGCCTCCGGGCACGTGATGACCAACGCGCACGTGGTCGCCGGCGTCACCGACCCGACCGTCCGCGTCGGCGGCGTCGGCCGCCCGCACCGCGCCAAGGTCGTCCTCTTCGACCCCGAGACGGACGTCGCCGTCCTCGACGTCCCCGGCCTCGACGCGCCCGTCCTGCCCTTCGACAAGTCCGCCAAGCGGGGCGACGCCGCGGTCGTCGCGGGCTTCCCCGAGAACGGCGGCCTCGACCTGCGGGCCGCGACCGTCGCCAACGAGCTGCGGGCGAAGGGGCAGGACATCTACGGGGACGGGCTCGCGACCCGGCAGGTGTACTCGGTGCGGTCCACTGTGCGGCCGGGGAACTCGGGCGGGCCGCTGCTTACTCCTTCGGGGAAGGTGTACGGGGTCGTTTTCGCGCGGTCGACGGCCAATGCGGAGACGGGGTACGTGCTGACCGCCGCACAGGTGGCGGAGGACGCGCGGCTGGGGGCGACGGCTACGCAGGCGGTGAGCACGGGGAGCAGGGCGGCGCTTTGATCAGCCCGTCCGGCGATTGAGGACAACCGCGCGGAGCGCGGTTTCGGGGGTCTGGGGGGCTCGCCCCCAGGAATCGGCGAAGTGGAGGGACCGGGGCACAGCCCCCGCCGGGGGCGCGCAAGCGCGCGCCGCACGCTCTTGCGAGGGCTTCGCAACGCGCCCATCATGCGAGCGGTTCACCCCTGCACGATCGGCACGGACCGAAAGTGGGCGCCCATGCACGTACCGGACGGATACATCGACCCACCCGTCTCCCTCGCCGCGGGAGCCGTCGCCGCCACCGCCGTGGCCCTGGCCCTGCGTGGCGCGCGCCGGGAGCTCGACGCCGGCGCCGCGCCCCTCGCCGGCCTGGTCGCGGCGTTCGTGTTCGCCGTGCAGATGCTCAACTTCCCGGTCGCCGCGGGCACCAGCGGCCACCTGCTGGGCGGCGCCCTCGCCGCGATCCTGGCCGGCCCGTGGACGGGCCTGCTCTGCATAACGGTCGTCCTGCTGGCCCAGGCGTTCCTCTTCGCGGACGGCGGCCTCACCGCGCTCGGCGTCAACATCACCGACATGGCCGTGACGACGACGGTCGTCGGCTACGCGGTGTTCCGCGGTCTGCTGGCGGTGCTGCCGCGCCGGCCGCGCGCGGTCACGTTCGCGTCGTTCGGCGCGGCGCTGGTCTCCGTCCCGGCCGCGGCCTGCGTCTTCACCCTGTTCTACGCCCTCGGCGGCACGACCGACGTGCCGGTCGGGACGGTGTTCGCGGCCATGACCGGGGTGCACGTGCTGATCGGCGTGGGCGAGGCGGTGATCACGGCCATGACGGTGGGCGCGGTCATGGCCGTCCGCCCCGACCTCGTCCACGGCGCCCGCGCCGTGACCCGCGCCCCCGCCGCGTCGGCCCGCGCCCCCCGCCCGCGCCGCCGTTTCGCCGCCGTGGTCATGGCCGTCACCGTCGTACTCGCCGGATTCGTCAGCTACTACGCGGCGAGCACCCCCGACGGCCTGGAGAAGGTCGCCCGGGACAAGGGCATCGACCGCAAGGCCCGGGAGACCGCCACCGAGGGTTCGCCGCTGGCCGACTACCGGGTGAAGGACGTCTCCGACGCCCGCGCGTCCGGGGCGCTCGCCGGGGTCGTCGGCGTCGGCGTCACCCTGGCGGCCGGCACGGGCGTCCTCGTGGTGCTGCGCCGCCGGCGGGCCCGGCCGGCCGCGCCGCCGGTGGCCGAGGCGGAGGCCCGGCGGACCGAGGCCGTCTGACATGGGCGCCGGGCACGCGGCGGCCGTCCACGGATCGCTGTACCGGCCGGGCGACTCGCCCGTGCACACGCTGCCCGCGCAGTGCAAGGTCGTGTCGGCGTGCGGCTTCATGCTCGTCGTGGCCGCCACCCCGGCCACGCCGCCATGGGCGTTCGCGTGCCACGCGGCGCTGCTCGCCGCCGTCACGGCCGTCGCCCGGCTGCCCGCCGGGACCGTCCTGCGCCGGCTGGCGATCGAGCTGCCGTTCGTGGCGTTCGCGCTGCTGCTGCCGTTCGTGGCGCGGGGACCGCGGGTGGACGTGCTGGGGCTGCCGCTGAGCGAGTCCGGCCTCCGGGACGCCGGGACGCTGCTGGCCAAGGGCACGCTGGGCGTCGCCGCGTCCGTCCTGCTCGCCTCCACCACCGGCCTGCGGGACCTGCTGCTCGGCCTGCGACGCCTGCGGGTGCCCGCCCTGCTGGTGCAGATCGCCGCGTTCATGATCCGGTACGGGGACGTGGTCGCCGACGAGATGCGGCGCATGCGCGTCGCCCGCGAGTCCCGGGGCCACACCGCCCGGGGCGTGCGCCACTGGCGGGTGCTGGCCGCGTCCGCCGGGGCGCTGTTCATCCGCGCCTACGAGCGCGGCGAGCGCGTCCACCTCGCGATGGTCAGCCGCGGTTACACCGGCACCCTCCCCGAGACCGGGGGCGTGACGGGGGCGGCCGGCGCGAGCCGCGCGCAGTGGGCGTGCGCCGCCGTCCTGCCGCTGGCCGCGCTGGCGGTCCGCCTGACGACGGAAGGGGTGCCGCTGTGACGGTTCCGTTCTCACTGGAGGTCGCGGGGCTCGCCTTCGCCTACCCGGACGGCCATCAGGCGCTCCACAGCGTCGATCTGACGATACGTCAGAGCGAGCGTGTGGCCCTGCTCGGACCCAACGGGGCCGGCAAGACCACCCTCGTCCTGCACCTCAACGGCATCCTCGGCGGCGGCGCAGGAACGGTGCGGGTGGCCGGGCTGCCGGTCGCCGCGCCGCACCTCGCCGAGATCCGGCGGCGGGTCGGCGTCGTCTTCCAGGACCCGGACGACCAGCTGTTCATGCCCACCGTCCGGGAGGACGTCGCGTTCGGGCCGGCCACGGCCGGGACGCGCGGTGCCGCGCTCGACGCCTGTGTGCGCCGGGCCCTGGACCGGGTGGGCATGGCCGGCTTCGCCGACCGGCCGCCGCACCACCTGTCGTTCGGGCAGCGGCGGCGGGTCGCGGTCGCCACCGTCCTGGCCATGGAGCCCGAGATCCTCGTCCTCGACGAGCCGTCCTCCAACCTCGACCCCGCCTCCCGCCGGGAACTCGCCGACGTCCTGCGGAGCCTGGACGTCACCGTGCTGATGGTCACCCACGACCTCCCCTACGCCCTGGAACTCTGCGAGCGGTCCGTCGTCCTCAGCGGCGGGACGATCGTCGCCGACGGGCCGACGCGGACCCTGCTCGGCGACGCGGAACTGCTGCGGTCACACCGGCTGGAACTCCCCTTCGGCTTCGACCCGCGGGCGGTCGCGGCCCGGCCCGGGGCGTGATCCCCGTCACGTCAGGGGATGGCCGCTCCCGGCCCGGCAAAGCGTCAGGAGGCCGCCGGGGAGCGGGGACGCCCGGCCGGCCGGGCGACGGCGGCGGGCGCCCCGGTCACCGGGAGGTGCCGGACGCGATGCACCATGGAAGGACATGTACGGCGAACGGACCGGTGGGACCTGTGGGACCAGCGGGATCAAGGGGAGCAGAACAGCAGTGACGGACGTCCAGGGCACGGTGGCGGACGGTTTCGAACCGGTCCGGGACGCCTTCGCCGACAACTTCGCGCGCCGCGGCGAGCGCGGCGCGGCCGTGGTCGTCCACCGGGACGGCCGGAAGGTCGTCGACCTGTGGGGCGGCACCCGGGACGTCGACGGCGGTACGCCGTGGACGCCGGACACCGCGCAGATCGTGCGCTCCGCCACCAAGGGCGTCGCGGCGGCCGTGCCGTTGCTGCTGCACCAGCGCGGGCAGGTGGACCTCGACGCGCCCGTCGGCACCTACTGGCCCGAGTTCAAGGCCGCAGGCAAGGAGCGCGTCCTCGTCCGGCACCTCCTCGCGCACCGCGCGGGCGTGCCCGTCCTCGACACCCCGCTCACCCCCGAGCAGGCCCGCGACGGCGTCAGCGGTCCGCGCGCCGTCGCCGCGCAGGCGCCCGCCTGGGAGCCGGGCACCGACCACGGCTACCACGCCCAGACCTACAGCTGGACCGTCGGCGAACTCGTCCGGCGCGTCACCGGCCGCGACATCGGCGCGTGGATCGCCGACGAGATCGCCGCACCCCTGGGACTCGACCTGTGGCTCGGGCTGCCGGAGACCGAACAGCACCGCGCCGGGCGCATCGGCGACGTCGAACCGCCCGCCGGGACCGGCACGCCCGGCCTGCGCGTCCGCCCCAAGCGGGCCGTCTCCGACGCCTACCGCGACCCCGCGTCGCTCACCCGGCGCGCGTTCGCGGCCATCGACCCGCTGCCCGACGAGAACGACCCCGCCTACCGGGCCGCCGTGCTCCCGGCCTCGGCGGGCGTCGCCACGGCGGAGGCGCTGTCGCGCTTCTACGCGGCGCTCATCGGCGACGTCGAGGACGGCGGACGGCGGTTGTTCGCGCCCGCCACGCTCACCCTGGCCCGCAGCGAGGAGTCCGCCGGGCCCGACCGCGTCCTCATAGCCAACACCCGTTTCGGACTGGGCTACATGCTGCACGGACCCGCCTCGCCGCTGCTCGCGGCCGGCTCCTTCGGCCACCCGGGCCGCGGCGGCTCCCTGGGCTTCGCCGACCCCGAATCCGGCATCTCCCTCGGCTACGTCACCAACGGCATGCAGAAGAACGTGACGGCCGACCCGCGCGCGCAGGCCCTGGTCCGGGCGGTTGCCCGCGCCCTGGCGGGGTAGGGAACAGCCCCCGGACGGTGTGACCGGTGGTGCGAAAGGGGCTTCCATGACGCGGCGGTTCGACGGCTGGTCCGTCCTGATCACGGGCGCCGGGCGGGGCATCGGCGCCGCCACCGCCCTGCGGCTCGCCGGCGAGGGCGCCCACGTCCTCGTCACGGACGCGGACGGCGACCGGGCCGAAGGAACCGCCCACGCCATTCGCGAGGCCGGCCTCGTCGCCGAGGCGCACGTCTGCGACGTCACGGACCGGCAGGCCGTGGAAGCGGCCGTGGCCCACGCGGCCGACCGCTTCGGCGGCCTCGACGTCCTCGTCAACAACGCCCTCTCCTGCGGCCGTGACCCCGAGCACTTCGAGGACCACTCCGACGAGCTCTGGCACCGCGACCTCGACGTCACCCTCGGCGGCGCCTTCCGCTGCGCCCGCGCGGCCCTGCCGCACCTGGCCGCCGCGGGCGGGCGCGGCGCGATCGTCAACATCGGCTCCGTCAACGGCGAACAGGACTTCGGCAACCACGCCTACAGCGCGGCCAAGGCGGGCCTCGCGAGCCTCACCCGCACCCTCGCGGGCGAGGCGGCGGCACGCGGGGTCCGCGTCAACCTCATCGCTCCGGGGACGGTGCACACGCCCAACTGGGACGGGCGGGAGGATGCTTTGGCGCGGGCCGCCGCGCATTATCCGCTGGGGCGGGTGGGACGGCCGGAGGATGTCGCCGCTGCCGTCGCGTTCCTCGCTTCGCGGGACGCGTCGTGGATCACTGGGGTGACCCTTCCCGTCGACGGCGGGATCCTGGTGGCCAACGTCGGCCTGCGGGGAGCGCTTCGGGGGAGGTGAGGGGTGGGTGCGCCCCGGTCCCTCCCCCAGAGGGGGACCCCCAACGGGCTGGATATCGCGCCCGGGCGCACACTTCAGCCCGTCCGGCGATTGAGGACAACCGCGCGAAGCGCGGTTTCGGGGGTACGGGGGCTGGCCCCCGCGGAAACGGCGAAGTGGGGGTCCCCCCTCTGGGGAGGGACCGGGGCCCCACAACCGCCGGCCTCAACCGGCGTGCAACATCAGCCCTATCCCCGCCACCACCAAAGCCGCCGCCGCGACCCGCGGCGCACCGAAGCGCTCCTTGAAGAGCAGCGTCCCGATCGCCGCGCCGACGATGATCGACGACTCCCGCAGCGCGGCGATCGGTGCCATCCGCCCCCGCGTCTGCGCCCACAGCACCAACCCATAGGCGAGCATCGACATGAACCCGCCGAGCAGGCCCCGCACCGCGTACGGCCGCGCCGCGGCGAGCGCGTCCCGCTTCCGGACCGCCAGGGCGTACAGCGGCACCGGCAGTCCCTCCAGCACCATCAACCAGGCGGTGAAACCAAGAGAGGAGCCGGACACGCGGACGCCCATGCCGTCGACGACCGTGTACCCGGCGATGGCCAGGCCGGTGGCCGCCGCCGCGCCGATCGCCGGCCACTGCGGGGGAGCGCCCGAGCCCCTGATGCCCCAGAGGGCGACGCCCACCAGGCCGGTGGACGCCACGGCCACTCCGGCCAGTTGCCACCCGTTCGGCAATTCGCCCGCGAGGACGGCGGCCAGGACGGTGACCACCAGGGGCGCGGTGCCCCGGGCGATCGGGTACGCCTGGCCGAAGTCGCCGAGGGAGAACGAGCGCATCAGCAGGGCCATGTAGAGCACGTGCAGCACCCCGGACGCCGCCAGGTACGGCCAGGAGTCCGCGTCCGGTGCCGGGACGAACGGCATCAGCGCCAGCCCGCCGAGGCAGTTGCCCGCCCCGACCAGGGTGAAGGCCGTCAACTGGTCGCGGATGCCGTGGGCGATGGCGTTCCAGCCTGCGTGGGTGACCGCCGCGGCCAGGACGGCGGCGATGACCAGCGGGGTCACGAGGCGGGGCCGTGTGGGGAGTCGTGAGTGCGCATGCCCGCGACGCTATGCGGGTCGGTTGCTTTCTGCTGTCACCTCCGTCACTGTGCGCGGGTCGGCCTCTGTGTGCGGGTCGGCCGGGGTGTGCGGGTCGGCCGGGGTGCCCCGGCCCCCACGAACGCCGGACGGGCCGGCCGCTCACCCCGCCCGCAGCACCGCCGCCACCACCGGCCCCGCCGAATCGCCGCCGTGGCCGCCCCGGGGGACGACCGCCGCCGCGGCCATGTCGTCGCGGTAGGCGGCGAACCAGCCGTTGGGCTGCGGCTGTCGGTCGATCTCGGCGGATCCCGTCTTGGCGCCTATCTCGCCGCCGAGGCCGGACATCGCCGTCCGTCCCGTTCCGGAGACGGCGGTCAGCCGCATCATTCCGCGCAGTGCGCGGGCCGTCACCGGAGACAACGGGCGGGCCGCGTGCGCCGGTTGCAGGCCGAAGCGCTTGGGGTCCACCAGGTGCGGCTGGCGGAACGTGCCGTCGCGGACGGTGGCCGTGACCGAGGCCATGGTGAGCGGGTTCATCTGGACCGTGCCCTGGCCTATCATCGCCGCCGCCTTCCCCGCGCCGGTGTCGGGCGGTATCCGGCCGTCGAACGTGGTGACCCCGGTCTGCCAGTCGTCCCCGCCGATGCCGAACACGTCCCGCGCCTCGGCGGCGAGGTCGCCGTCGGCGATGTGGCCGGCGAGCGAGACGAAGGCGGTGTTGCAGGAGGCGGCGAAGTCCTGGGCGAAGGTGGCCCCGGGGTTCTCGCTCCGCTCCACGTTGTGGAACTGCTTGCCGTACGTCGCGTATCGGAGGCAGGGGAGCGGCAGATCCGGCCGTGCCTTGCCGCGCTCCAGCAGCAGCGCGGCGGTGACCATCTTCATCGTCGAGCCGGGGGCGGTCCGGCCCAGCAGCGCCGCGTTGAAGCCGGCCCGCCGTGCGCCGGTGTCCGCGACGGCCAGGATCTCCCCGGTGCTCGGCCGGACGGCCACCACCGACGCCTCGGACCGCGCGGCCACGGCCGCCTCGGCCGCCCGCTGCGCCCCCGCGTCCAGCGTCGTCCGGATCTCGGCCGGGCCGCCCTCGGAGACCACGTGCAGGACCTTCTCCGCGCCTTGCCCGGTGGACGCCCCTTCTCCTGCCGACGTCCCCTGCCCGGCCGACGCCTCTTGTCCGGTGCCGCTCCCCGGCCCCTCGGCCCGTACCTCCACCCGCGGGCGGCCGTCCATCGCCTTCTCCCCGAACCGCTTGCGCAGTTCCGGCAGGATGCCCGCGAGCGAGGGGTAGGTCCGGGCGTCCAGCGGCTTGCCGGCACGGTCGGTGACCGTCACGGCGGATCCCCGGGCGGGCCCGGTGGTCAGCGTCTCGCCGGCGGTCAGCCGGGGGTGGAGGACGGCCGGCCGCCAGTCGACGACGGCCCGCCCGCTCGTTCTGCCGCGCACCACGCCCAGCTTGGAGGGGTACGTCCAGGTGGTGGCGCGGCCCTTGTAGACGATCTCGGCGGTGACGGTGAACGGCACCTCGGTCCCCGTGGCCGCACCCTGCCGGAACGTCACCTTCCGGATGTGTGCGTCGTCGCGGTAGCCGGTCAGCGCGACCGAGGCGGCCGGCGCGTTGTCGGTGAGGGCCGCGGCCTCCTCCACGTCGCCGCGGGACCAGGCGGCCAGGAAGTCCCGCGCGGTCCCTTCCACTTCCGGCGCCTTCGGCGGACCCGTCCGGGCCGGCGCCGCCTCCCGGTGCGTGCTCCGGTCCACGTCGTCCACCAAGGCGTACCCCGCGTACCCGGCGCCCCCCAGCGCCACCGCGACGACGGCCGCCACCACGGCCTTCGTTCCCGCGCCCATGATCGACCCCCTCCCCGGCCGCGACCCGGACGGTCGCGGTCCGTCACGGGTCAGCACATTACGGGAGGGCACTGACAACGCACCCGCGGTGACGGCGTGAGACGAACCACGCGCGGGTGCTCAATACGCTTGTACATCAAGGGTGCTCAATACGCGCGTATGGAAAGGGAGATGGCCGGGCGGGGACCGTCAGATCCAGGTGTCCAGCCACATCCGGTTCCGCCAGGCGTCCATGGGGATCGGCTGCCCGGTGTAGATGGGGAAGAAGTAGATGAAGTTCCAGACGATGAGCAGGAAGAGCGCGCCCGCGCCGACCACGCCCGTCACCCTCCGGCGTTCCGACGCCCCCCGTGGCCCGCTGATCGCTCCGATCATCATGGCCACCGCCAGGCACAGGAACGGCACGAAGACCACGGTGTAGAAGTCGAAGATGGTCCGGTCCTGCCACTGGAACCACGGCAGCAGGCCCGCGGCCGTCCCGCACAGGATCGCGCCGGCCCGCCAGTCCCGCCGGAAGAACCAGCGGAAGAGCAGGTAGGCGAGGGCGAAGCAGGCGGCCCACCACAGCAGGGGCGTGCCGAGCGCCAGCACCTCGCGCGCGCACTTCCCCCCGGCGTCGGACGGGCAGCCGTCGACGCCCGCGGCGGGCGACTCGTAGAAGTAGGAGACGGGACGGCCCTGGACCAGCCAGCTCCACGGGTTGGACTGGTAAGTGTGCGGCGAGTTGAGGGTGGTGTTGAACCTCCACACCTCCTGCTCGTAGTGCCAGAGGCTGCGCAGCGGGTTGAGGACGCCGGCGAGGAAGCCGTCCGTGCCGTAGCCGCCCTCGGTCTCCGCCCAGTGCCGGTAGTAGCCGCTGTGCTGCCAGCCCTGGGTCCGGCTGTAGGTGCCGCTGTTGGCGAACCAGCCGGTCCAGGTGGCCAGGTAGGTCGCGACCGCGACCGGGACCAGGGAGAGGAACGCCCACGGCGCGTCCCGCCGCAGTACCGTGCGCCAGGGGCGGCGGGCCCCGGCCAGGCGGCGCGAGCCGACGTCCCACAGCACGACGAGCACCCCGAACGCCGCCAGGTAGACAGCGCCGTTCCACTTCGTCGCCGCCGCCAGCCCCAGGAACACCCCGGCGGCGATCCGCCACGGCCGCCAACCGAGTCGCAGGGTCCGGGCGGTCTCCGCGTCGGGGCGGACGTCGCCGGTCGCCGGGTCGTCGGGCAGCGCGGCGGCCAGCCGGGCCCGCGCCCGGTCGCGGTCGACCAGTACGCAGCCGAACGCCGCCAGCACGAAGAACATCAGGACCAGGTCGAGCAGCGAGGTGCGGCTCATCACGAAGTGCATGCCGTCCACGGCCATCAGCGCGCCCGCGACGCAGCCCAGCAGCGTGGAGCGGAAGAGCCGGCGGCCGATGCGGCACAGCATCAGCACGGAGAGCGTGCCGAGCAGCGCGAGCATGAAGCGCCAGCCGAAGGGCGTCAGGCCGAAGAACTGCTCGCCCAGGCCGATGACCCACTTGCCGGCCGGCGGGTGGACCACGTACGACGGCACGTCGGCGATGTGGTCGTACCCGTCGACGATCCGCTGGTTGAGGTCCTTGTCCTCAGGCCACTTGGCCTCGTAGCCGTACTTCCAGAGCGCCCAGGCGTCCTTGGCGTAGTACGTCTCGTCGAATATCACCGCTCGCGGGCTGCCCAGGTTGTGGAACCGCGTCAGCCCGGCGATCAGTGTGACCAGCAGCGGCCCCAGCCAGCCCAGGGAGCGCGCCAGCAGCCGCGCGGGCCCCGGCCGCACGCCGAGCGCCTCCCACACGCCGGTGCCCGGCTCCCGGTACGGGGGCACGAGCCGCTCCCGCACGCCGGTCCGGCGCTCGGGGGCCGCGTATCCGAAGCGGCGCAGCCGGGTCGGCCACGAAGGCGGCTGTCCGGCCGCCGCGCGGCTCGGCCGGCCCTGGGTCGCGGTGTCACTGGTCACCGCGCCATCGTAGGGAACCGGCCGCCGCGGGCGCCGGGGAGCGCGCGGTCGCGGCCCGGCGCCCCGGGGGCCCGGGGCGCGCCTGCGAGGATGGGGGCGTGACTGGAACGCTCGTATTGGCAGGAACCCCCATCGGCGACGTCGCCGACGCGCCGCCCCGGCTGGCCGCCGAGCTCGCCGCCGCCGAAGTGATCGCGGCGGAGGACACCCGGCGGCTGCGCCGGCTCACCCAGGCGCTGGGGGTGCACACCACCGGCCGGGTCGTCTCCTACTTCGAGGGCAACGAGTCGTCCCGCACGCCCGAGCTCGTCGAGGCGCTGACCGGGGGCGCGCGGGTGCTGCTGGTCACCGACGCCGGAATGCCGTCGGTCTCGGACCCCGGCTACCGGCTGGTGGCCGCCGCCGTGGAGCGCGGGGTGAAGGTGACGGCCGTCCCCGGGCCGTCCGCGGTGCTGACCGCGCTGGCCGTCTCCGGGCTGCCGGTGGACCGGTTCTGCTTCGAGGGCTTCCTGCCGCGCAAGGCCGGGGAGCGGCTCGGGCGGCTGCGCGAGGTGGCGGACGAGCGCCGCACCCTCGTCTACTTCGAGGCGCCGCACCGGCTGGACGACACCCTCGCCGCGATGGCCGAGGTGTTCGGCGGCGAGCGGCGGGCCGCGGTCTGCCGTGAGCTGACCAAGACCTACGAGGAGGTGCGGCGGGGCCCGCTGGCCGAGCTGGCCGCGTGGGCCGCCGAGGGCGTCCGCGGGGAGATCACCGTCGTCGTGGAGGGCGCCCCCGAGAAGGGGCCGGGAGAGGTCGACGCCGACGAACTGGTCCGGCGGGTACGCGTCCGGGAGGAGGCGGGCGAGCGCCGCAAGGAGGCCATCGCCGCGGTCGCGGCCGAGGCCGGGCTGCCCAAGCGCGAGGTGTTCGACGCGGTCGTGGCGGCGAAAACCGCGGCGAAATCCGGGGGAGCCGGGGGATCCGGGGAAGGGCAGCGGTAGCGCGGGGTCCCGGGAAGCGGTAACGGAACGATTCTCGCCGGTAACCCGGAGGCGTTCTCCGGGAACCGGGCGGGGACCGCTCCGGAACTGCCGGAACCCGTCGGAAGCGCTCCCTCCGGGAAACCGGAAGCCGGCCGCCGGCCGGTTTACCGGGAAGCACCCCCGCGGAACTGCGGAAACGGCCCGCCGAGCCCCAGCGGGCGCCCGGAACCGCAGGTACCGGCCCCGGAATGGCCTGGACCGGGGCCCCGGCCGCCTCCCTCACGAAATGCCGGCCGCCGCGCCCCGCCGTAAAGTAAAGGGCTGGAGCGAAAAGCAAAGGTCAGACCTCGCTCCCGGGCTCTTCGGGCATGTAGCGGTTAAGTTTGCCCCAATTCGAGGAATGGGCTGCTGCGTCGACGCGGGAATGGGCGTTCCCTGGTTGTGGGACATCCGATCCCGATGGACGTCCGAACGGACTGGGAAATGTCCGGAGGACAAGAGGAGCTGCCATGAGCGAGACCGCAGGGACCTCACGAGGCGTGGAGTCCGGCACCGCCATCCGCACCGCGACGGAAACCGGTGCGCCGGCCGTCCGGACGGGGCTCGACACGGTGCACGAGTCCTACGCCTTCGCCTGCATGAGGTGCGCGCACAGCTGGGAACAGTCGTACGAGATAGTGCACCACGTGGACCCGGAGGGCCGTCCCTTCGTCACGTACCACACGGACGGCGACCGCGTCCCGTCCCCGCTCACCCGCCCCACCTGCCCCAATTGCGGGGAACACCTCGTCCGCATCATGCGCTCGGGACAGGTCTCCCAGATCGCGGACGCGCTGCACCTGGCCTCCCGGACGACGGTCTCGCCGGCGTCCCCCGCCGGGCCGTTCATGAGCGGCGGCATCCCGGTCGGCAACGAGCAGCGCGCCCCCCGGGAACCGCGGCACTGGCACCTCTCCGACCTGCTGCACCCCTTCCACCGCAAGTAGGCGGGTCTCCACCGCGAGGCCGGCGGGGACGGGGAGCCCGCCCCGGGCACGGCCCGGGAGCGGTCCCTAGAATCCCGACCATGGCGGCGAATGCATCGAACAGCGGCACGGCGGACGGCGGACGGAAGAAGGGCGACAAGGACGACAAGAGCGCCCCTCCGCCCCCGCCGGCGCCGCTGAACGTGCCGGTGGCCGACTCGCACACCCATCTGGACATGCAGGACGGCACGGTCGCCGACGCCCTGGCCAAGGCCGCCGCCGTCGGGGTCACCACGGTGATCCAGGTGGGGTGCGACCTGGCCGGTTCCCGCTGGGCCGCCGAGACGGCCGCCGCCCACGAGGCGGTCTGGGCCACCGTGGCCCTGCACCCCAACGAAGCGCCCCGGATCGTCCTGGGGGATCCCGACGGCTGGTCCCGCCAGGGCGCCCGCGAGCCCGGCGGGGACGCCGCCCTCGACGCGGCCCTGGACGAGATCGACGCCCTGGCCGCCCTGGACCACGTCCGGGGCGTGGGCGAGACGGGCCTCGACTTCTTCCGCACCGGCCCGGAGGGCGTCGCCGCGCAGGAGCGCTCGTTCCGCCGGCACATCGCCATCGCCAAGCGGCACGGCAAGGCCCTCGTCATCCACGACCGGGACGCGCACGACGACGTCCTGCGGGTGCTCGCCGAGGAGGGGGCGCCCGAGACGGTCGTCTTCCACTGCTTCTCCGGCGACGCGGCGATGGCGAAGGTCTGCGCCGAGGCCGGGTACTACCTCTCCTTCGCCGGGAACATCACCTTCAAGAACGCCCAGCCGCTGCGCGACGCCCTCGCGGTCGCCCCGCTCGACCGCGTCCTCGTCGAGACCGACGCGCCGTTCCTCACCCCCGCCCCGTATCGCGGACGGCCCAACGCGCCGTACCTCATTCCGGTCACTCTCCGGGCGATGGCCGCGGTGAAGGGTGTGGACGAGGACGCCCTGGCCACGGCGGTCGCGGCGAATACCGCACGCGCGTTCGGGTACTGACCCCCGGATTCCGACGACACAGGGTGATGGACGGGCTTGGGAGAGTCACCCCGCCTCCGCTACAGTCCCGGTCCCGTCAGTCCGGACCCAGTGGAGTGTCGTGAGCCATCCGCAGGGCAGCCCCCACGCCGCGCGCCGCGGCGCGGCCGAGCCGCCGCCGTACGGTCCGTACGCGCCCCACGGCGACTACGGCCGGCCCGACCCGTACGGGCCCCACGGGGGCCTGGGCGGGCACGGGCTGGGGAGCCGGCCCGGCCAGGGCCAGGACCAGGGGGGCGCCGGGGCGTACACCGGCTACGAGGCGTACGTGCCCCGGCAGACCTCCGCCCCGCCCGGGACGGCCGCGCCGCCGCCCTCCGCCGCGGTGCTCACCGGCGTCGTCCACGCCCCGTACGACGGTCACCCGTACGAGGGGTACGCGCCCGCCGTCGCCGTCCCCTCCGAGGAGGACGAACCGGAGGACACCTTCCGGAGCGGCCCGTTCAGCGCCCTCGACGACGAGCCCGACGGCGAACCGCCCGACGACCTCCACGGCGAGGCGCCCCCGCCCGGCCGGGCGGGCGCCCGCAGGGCCGGGCGCCGCAAGCGGGCCGCGCGGGCGGCGCCCCGGCAGGGCGGCGACCCGCTGCGCCGGCTGCTCCCGCAGGCCCTGGTGGTCGCCTTCCTGGCCGGCGGCACCTCCGCGTTCGTCGCCGGCGACAAGGCCGTCCAGCTCAGCGTCGACGGCCGGCCGCGCACCCTGCACACCTTCGCGGACGACGTCGAGGAACTGCTGGCCGACGAGGGCATGGACGTCGGCGAGCACGACATCGTCGCCCCCGGTCGCCACCACGGCCTGGCCTCCGGCGATCAGGTCATCGTCCGCTACGGCCGCCCGGTCACCCTCACCCTCGACGGGGAGCGCCGCCAGGTGTGGACCACCGCCCGGACCGTGGACGGCGCCCTGCGCCAGCTCGGCGTCCGGGCCGAGGGCGCCTACCTGTCCGCCTCCCGCTCCGCGCCCATCGGCCGGCACGGCCTGAACCTGGACGTCCGCACCGAGCGGACCCTCACCTTCATGGCCGACGGCCGCACCCGCACCATCCGCACCAATGCCGCGACCGTCCGCGAAGCCATCGCCCAGGCCGGGATCACCCTCGACGGCGAGGACACCGCCTCCGTCGACCCCGACAGCTTCCCGCGCGACGGCCAGACCGTCTCGATCATGCGCATCACCGGCGGCCGCGAGGTCCGCGAGGTGCCGATCGACTTCACCACCGAGCGCCACGACGACCCCCACCTCGCCAAGGGCACCGAGGTCGTCGCCCAGCGCGGCGAGAAGGGCGTCGAACGCATCACCTACGCGCTCCGGACCGTCAACGGCGTCCGTCAGCGACCCCGCAAGGTCTCCTCCGAGATCGTCCGCAAGCCCCGCACCCAGATCATCAAGGTGGGCACCAAGAAGATGCCCACCACCGTGCAGGGCGCGGAGGGCCTGAACTGGCACGGGCTCGCCCAGTGCGAGGCCGGCGGCCGGCCGGACGCGGTGGATCCGTCGGGCACCTACGGCGGGCTGTACCAGTTCGACGTCGGCACCTGGCAGTCCCTCGGCGGCAGCGGCCGCCCGCAGGAGGCCAGCGCCGAGGAACAGACCCTGCGCGCCAAGAAGCTCTACGTCCGCCGGGGGGCGAGCCCGTGGCCCGTGTGCGGCCGTAAACTTCACGGGTGAGCTCCAGCCCCAGCACAGACGAGTCCGGCGCCCTGCTCGGCCCCGCCGACATCCGCGAACTGGCCGCCGCCCTCGGGGTGCGCCCCACCAAGCAGCGCGGTCAGAACTTCGTGATCGACGCCAACACGGTCCGGCGCATCGTCCGCACCGCCGAGGTGCGCCCCGACGACGTGGTCGTCGAGGTCGGCCCCGGCCTGGGGTCGCTGACGCTCGCCCTGCTGGAGGCCGCCGACCGGGTCACCGCCGTCGAGATCGACGACGTCCTGGCCGCGGCCCTGCCGGCGACCATCGCCGCCCGGCTCCCCGGCCGCGCCGACCGCTTCGCACTCGTGCACAGCGACGCCATGCGCGTCACCGAACTGCCCGGCCCGCCGCCCACCGCGCTGGTCGCCAACCTCCCGTACAACGTCGCCGTGCCCGTGCTGCTGCACATGCTGGAGCGGTTCCCCAGCATCGAGCGCACCCTCGTCATGGTCCAGGCCGAGGTCGCCGACCGGCTCGCCGCCCCGCCCGGCTCCAAGGTGTACGGCGTCCCGTCGGTCAAGGCCGCCTGGTACGCCGAGGTCAAGCGGGCCGGTGCCATCGGCCGCAACGTCTTCTGGCCCGCCCCGAACGTCGACTCCGGCCTCGTCTCCCTCGTCCGTCGCGCCGAACCCATCGCCACCACGGCGACCAGGGAGGAAGTCTTCGCGGTCGTCGACGCGGCCTTCGCGCAGCGCCGCAAGACGCTGCGCGCCGCGCTCGCCGGCTGGGCGGGCTCCGCGGCCGCCGCGGAGGCCGCGCTGGTCGCCGCCGGGGTCTCGCCGCAGGCGCGCGGCGAGTCGCTGACGGTGGACGAGTTCGTGGCCATCGCCGAGCACAAGGCGGGCTGAGCGGGCCCGCTTACGCGGGGCGGGGCCCGTTCATCCGCCCGGGGCCGCTCGCCGGGCCGGACCCACTCGGTGGGCCGCGTCGGATGTACGGGCGGGGCCCGGCCCGTGCTCCGCGCCCACTCCACGGGCGGGGTCCGCTTCGCGTGCCACGTCCGCCGTACGATCCGTCCGACCCCCGATCGTCGTTCCCGACCCGAGGAGCCGTCCCCCGTGACCGCGCAGTCCGTCACCGTCCGCGTCCCCGCCAAGGTCAACGTCCAGCTGGCCGTCGCCGGCCCGCGCGCCGACGGCTTCCACAACCTCGCCAACGTCTTCCTGGCCGTCTCGTTGTACGACCGCGTCACCGCGACGCCGGCCGACGAACTGAGGGTGACGTGCTCCGGCCCCGACGCCGACCAGGTCCCCCTCGACACCTCCAACCTCGCCGCCCGCGCGGCCCTCGCCCTCGCCGGGCGGTACGGGCGCGAGGCGCGCGTCCACCTGCACATCGACAAGGACATCCCCGTCGCCGGGGGGATGGCGGGCGGCAGCGCGGATGGTGCGGGCGCGCTGCTCGCCTGCGACGCGCTGTGGGGGACGGGCGCTTCGCGGGACGAACTGCTTGATATTTGCGCGGAGTTGGGCAGCGACGTGCCGTTCAGCCTGCTCGGCGGGGTCGCGCTCGGCGTCGGCCGCGGGGAGCGGCTGACGCCGCTGGAGGCGGGCGGGACGTTCCACTGGGTCTTCGCCGTCGCGGACGGCGGGCTGTCGACGCCGGCCGTGTACGCGGAGTGCGACCGGCTGCGGGCGTCGGCGGGGACGGATCCCGGGCCTGGGCAGCCTGTGGCTTCCGACGCGCTGCTTGGCGCTCTGCGGTCGGGGGACGCGGGTGCGCTGGCCGCCGCCGTCTCCAATGACCTGCAGGACGCGGCTGTTTCGTTGCGGCCGTCGCTCGCGGAGACTCTTTCGGCCGGGGCGGCGGCCGGGGCGCTCGCGGCGATGGTGTCGGGGTCGGGGCCGACGACCGCGTTTCTTGTGGGGGGTGCGGAGGACGCCGAGAGGGTGGCTGCCGCGTTGCGGGCGTCAGGGACGTGCCGGGCGGTACGGGTGGCGTCGGGGCCGGTGGCGGGTGCCACCGTGGTGGGTTGAGCCCCAGTCCCGCCCTTTCACCGTTTCTTGCGGGGGCGAGCCCCCGCGTCCCCCGAAGCGCGCTGTGCGCGCTGTCCTCAAACGCCGGACGGGCTGATATCCAGCCCGTTGGGGGTGCCCCCTCTGGGGAAGGGACTGGGGAAAACCCCACCCCCAACCCACCCGCTGCTCCCATGGGCCGAGCCCGCCCCGAAACCTACCGTTGCGGGAATGATCGGCAAGCTCGCCCTCCGCTCCCTCCGCCACAGAACCCCCGCCTTCCTCGCCACCTTCCTGGCCCTCCTCATCGGTGCCACGATCGTGATGGCGTGCGGCGGCCTGATGGAGACGGGCATCCGCAACAACGTTCCGCCGCAGCGCCTCGCGGGGGCGCGGATCCTGGTCACGGGTGACCGGATCCACCACCAGCCGGGGACAAGAAGCAACGGGTGCTCGCGGAGCGCGTGGAGCTGCCGGCCGGGCTCACCGGCAGGGTGGAGGCCGTGCCGGGGGTCCGGAAGGCCGTCGGGGAGCGGTCGTTCGACGTCGCGCTGCCGGACAGCGGCGGGACGGCGGAGGCGCACGCGTGGGAGTCCGCGGCCCTCACCCCGTATGCCCTCGCGCAGGGCGCCGCGCCCGCCCGCGGCGAGGTGGTCCTCGACGCGGCGCTCGCCCGGCGTGCCCGGGCCGGGGCGGGCGACCGCGTCCGCGTCGTGGCGCACGGCGGCGTGGCCGAGTACCGGGTGAGCGGCGTGGCCCGGCCGGCCGCCGGGCGGGACGTGCCGCGGCGGACGCTGTTCTTCTCGGCGCCGGACGCCGAGCGGCTGTCCGCCCACCCGGGGACGGTCGCCGACATCGCGGTCGTCACCGAGCCCGGCGCGGACGCCGGCGCCGTCCGCAAGGGCGTCAAGGCGGCGCTCGCCGGACAGCCGGTCACCCTGCTGACCGGTGACGACCGGGGTGCGGTCGAGCACCCGGAGGTGCTCGCGGGCGGCGAGGACCTGATCGCGATCTCGGGGGTGTTCGGCGGGCTGGGCATCACGGTGGCGATGTTCGTCGTGGCCGGCACGGTCGGACTGTCCGCCCGGCAGCGGTTCCGCGAGCTGGCCCTGCTGCGGGCCGTCGGCGCCACCACGGGCCAGATCCGCCGGCTGCTCCTCGGCGAGACGCTGCTGATCGCGGTGTTCGCGGGGGCCGCCGCGTGGCCCGCCGGTCCCGCGCTGGGCCGGTGGCTGTTCGGGCGGATGACCGACACCGGGATGGTGGCGGAGACCGTCGAGTTCAGCCAGGGCTGGATCCCGGCCCTGCCCGCGTACGGCTCCCTCCTGCTGACGTCCGTCGTCGGCACGCTCGTCGGCACCCTGCGGGCCGTGCGCGCCAAGCCGGTCGAGGCACTGGGCGAGGCCGCCGCGCCGCAGCGGTGGTTCCACCCCGTGCGGCTGGGGCTCGGGCTGCTGTTCCTGGCCGGGGCCACCGCCCTCGCGCTGGTCACCGCGCTCGTCCTGCGCGGCCCGGTGGCGGCGAGCACGGCCGGGCCGACGGTGATGTGCTGCGTCATCGGCCTGGCGCTGCTGGGGCCGTGGTTCGTGAAGCTGGTGAGCGTCCTGCTGCACTGGCCGGTGCGGCTGCTGACCGGCGCGTCCGGCCGGCTGGCCGCCCTCAACTGCCGGGCGAGCGCCCTCCGTACGGCCGCCGTCGCCACCCCGGTGATGCTGGCGACGGCGATCACCACCGGCATGCTCTACCTCCAGACCAGCGTGGCCGCGGCCACCGACCGGGAGTTCACCGGGAACCTGCGGGCCGACGCGGTGCTCACCTCGGCGGCCGGCGGCATCGACCCGGCGCTGGCGGCCACCGTGCGCGGGCTGCCCGGCGTCGCCGCCGCGAGCGCGTCCGTCACCGGCACCGCGTTCACCGAACGCCCGCACGACGGCGCGGAGAACAAGCGCGGCGCGGCCCTCCGGGGCGTGGACGCCGAGGGGGCCGGGCAGGTCCTCGCGATCCGGCCGACCGCCGGCCGGCTGGCCGACCTCACGGGGAACGCCGTCGCGCTCCCCGAGGCCGCCGCCCGCCGCATGCACCGCGGGGTCGGCGACACCATCGGGCTGCGGATGGGCGACGGCGCCTCGGCGGACGTCCGGATCGTGGCCCTCTTCCCGGCCCGCGAGGGCTTCGAGACGGCCCTCACCAGCACCATGCTGCTCGCCAGGCACACCACCACCGGACTGCCGACGCAGATCCTGGTCAAGGCCGCCCCAGGCGTCCCCGCCGAGCGGCTCACCGACGAGCTGGGCCGGCTGGCGGCCCGGCACCCCGGGCTCAAGGTCAGCGACCGGAACGAGGTGACGGCTCAGCGCGCGGAGAACACCCGCACCCAGATGTGGGTGAACTACCTCATCGTGGGCATGCTCGTGGCCTACACCACCCTCGCCGTCGTCAACTCGACGGTCGTCGCGGTCGGCGCCCGCCGCCGGGAGTTCGCCCTCCAGCGGCTCACGGGGGCCACCAAGGGCCAGGTGCTGCGGATGATGACCGTCGAGAGCCTGTACGTCGCCGCGGTCGGGCTGATCCTCGGCACCCTCGCGGCGGCCACCACGCTCGTCCCGTTCAGCCTGTCCGTCTCCGGCACCTGGCGGCCGTCCGGGCCCGCCTCGATCTACCTGGCGGTGGTGGCCGCCGCCGGGACCGTCACGCTCGTCTCGACGCTCCTCCCCACCTGGGCCGCGCTGCGTGCCCGGCCCGTGGAGGCGGCGAAGGCGTGAGGGGGGAGACTCCGCGGCCGGGGTGCCCGGCGGGCGTGGGATCCTGAAGGGAGGACCACAGGGCTCCTGAAGGGGAGACCGCGGAGCGAGGAGCGGAATGGCAGCCAACCTGGTCAATCTGGAAGCCGTCGACAAGGTGTACGGCACCCGTGCGCTGCTCGACGGCGTCTCCCTCGGCGTCAGCGAGGGCGACCGGATCGGCGTGGTCGGCCGCAACGGCGACGGCAAGACCACCCTGATCCGCATCCTCGCCAAGCTGGAGGACGCCGACAAGGGCCGCGTCACCCACGCGGGTCACGTACGTCTCGGCGTCCTCACCCAGCACGACTCCCTCGACCCCGAGGCCACCGTCCGGCACGAGGTCATCGGCGACCTCGCCGACCACGAGTGGGCGGGCAACGCCAAGATCCGCGACGTTCTCACCGGCCTCTTCGGCGGCCTCGACCTGCCCGGCTTCCCGCAGGGCCTGGACACGGTCATCGGCCCGCTCTCCGGCGGCGAGCGGCGCCGCATCGCGCTCGCCAAGCTGCTGATCGCCGACCAGGACCTCATCGTCCTCGACGAGCCCACCAACCACCTGGACGTCGAGGGCATCTCCTGGCTCGCGAGCCACCTGCGGGCGCGTCGCTCTGCGCTCGTCTGCGTCACGCACGACCGCTGGTTCCTCGACCAGGTGTGCACCCGCATGTGGGACGTCCAGCGCGGCACCGTCCACGAGTACGAGGGCGGCTACAGCGACTACGTCTTCGCCCGCGCCGAGCGCGAGCGGATCGCCGCCACCGAGGAGGCCAAGCGGCAGAACCTGATGCGCAAGGAGCTCGCCTGGCTGCGCCGCGGCGCCCCGGCCCGCACCAGCAAGCCGCGCTTCCGCATCGAGGCCGCCAACGAGCTGATCGCGGACGTGCCGCCGCCGCGCGACAACGCCGAGCTGATGAAGTTCGCGAGCTCCCGGCTGGGCAAGACCGTCTTCGACCTGGAGGACGTGACCGTCCAGGCCGGCCCCAAGGTCCTCATCGAGCACCTGACCTGGCAGCTCGGCCCCGGCGACCGGATCGGCCTCGTCGGCGTCAACGGCGCCGGCAAGACCTCGCTGCTGCGCACCCTCGCCGAGGCCGCCCGGACGGAAGGCGAGAAGCAGCCCGCGGCCGGCAAGGTCGTGGTCGGCAAGACCGTCAAGCTCGCCTACCTGTCGCAGGAGGTCGCCGAACTCGCCCCCGCCCTGCGGGTGCTGGAGGCCGTCCAGCAGGTGCGCGACCGCGTCGACCTCGGCAAGGGCCGGGAGATGACGGCGGGGCAGCTGTGCGAGAAGTTCGGCTTCACCAAGGAGAAGCAGTGGACGCCGGTCGGTGACCTCTCCGGTGGTGAGCGCCGCCGCCTGCAGCTGCTGCGGCTGCTGATGGACGAGCCCAACGTCCTCTTCCTCGACGAGCCCACCAACGACCTCGACATCGAGACCCTGACCCAGCTGGAGGACCTGCTCGACGGCTGGCCCGGCTCGATGGTCGTCATCAGCCACGACCGGTACTTCGTCGAGCGCACCACCGACCGGGTGTTCGCGCTGCTGGGCGACCGCTTCCTGCGGATGCTGCCGCGCGGCCTCGACGAGTACCTGGAGCGGCGGCAGGCCGTCCTGGACGCGGCGGCGCCCGCCGCCCCCGCGGCCGCCGCGGCCCCGGCCAGGCAGAAGAGCGCGGGTGACGCCCGGGCCGCCAAGAAGGAACTGCAGAAGATCGAGCGCCGGCTCGACAAGGTGAGCGAGCTGGAGGCGAAGCTGCACGAGCGCATCGCCGAACAGGCCACCGACTTCGAGGCGGTGGCCAAGCTCGACGCCGAACTCCGCGAACTCGCCGCGGAGCGCGATGAGCTGGAGTCGCGCTGGCTGGAACTGGCCGACGCCGTGTGACGGGTGGGGCGGATGGTATGGCGTGCGCGAGGCGGCGCGCGCCCTCCATCGAAGCCGCAACGGTCTCGTCACAGCCCGGTATCGGTGGCTCGGCACCTCAGACGGCTCTCCCTGCCCCGGCGGCGCAGAGTGATACAAAGAACCCCCGCTCGCCTGCCGCTCACTGGCGGGATCCGCACCCGATGCGCTCCTTCCCGATGGCCGCCCGCCACCGGGATCGCGGGGGAGGCCGGTCGGGCCGCGGCTTCCCGCGCCTAAAGAGGAAAGCCGATGTCACAGCCGCCCAAGCCGCCTCAGCCACCGCAGGGGGTGCCCCCGGAGCAGCCGGCCGGAGGCTTCGGCGCGCCCCAGGACCCCACCCCGACGGCCGCGGCACCCCAGGGCCCCGACTCGTCGGCCGCGGCGCCCCAGGACCGCCCCGGTCCCACGCCCACGGTCTTCGCGCCCGGCGGACCGGCGCCCGCGGCACCGCCCGCGGCGCCGGGCTTCGGCGCGCCGCAGGGCACCGCGCCCGGGTTCGGAGCCCCGCCGGCCATGCCGCCGCGGCCGCAGGACCAGCCGCCGGCCGCGCCGCCCGCGGGTCAGCCCGCGTACGGCTACCCGCAGGCGCCCCCACCGCCGCCGGGTACCCCCCAGGCCCCGCCCGCGCCCCCCGGCGCGCCGCTCGCTCCGCCGCCGGGCGCTCCCCAGCCGCCGCCTCCGCCGGGGGCGCCGTACACCCCGCCCTTCCCGGCGGGCGGTTACGGCTACCCGGGCCCGGCCGGCCCCGGCGCCCCCACGCCCGTCCAGCCGTTCCCGCAGTACGGGGGCGGCGGCTACCCGCCGCCGCCCGCGCCGTCCGGCGGTGGCTCCAAGAAGCGGATGACGGTCATTGTCAGCGCGGTGACCGCGCTGGTGCTCGCCGTCGGCGGCGGTGTCTGGTACGCCACCACGGGCGGTGACAGTAAGGACGACAAGCCCACCAACTCCGCCGACAAGGGCGGGAAGCAGGAGCAGGGCAAGGGGACCGGCGGCAAGGGCGGGTCCGAGGACGGGAAGCCGAAGGACGGCAAGCTCCTCTTCGGCGCCGACCAGCCGGTGGTCGACGACAGCCGCTCGGCGGCCGGCATGTGGGTCACCGACAAGGTCTTCGCCAAGAGCGACCTCGACAAGGTCGTCGGCTACGGCCTGTCCGGCGGCAAGCAGTGGGAGATCCCGCTGCCCGGCGACATCTGCCAGGCGCCGAAGCACGTCACCGAGGACGGCAGGACGGCCGTGGTCGTCGAGGAGGAGCCGCCGTCCTCCAACAAGCCCTACGGCGGCCCGTGCAATCAGGTCGTGGCCCTGGACCTGAACAACGGGAAGAAACTGTGGCAGAAGTCGGTCAAGATCGGTGACCGAACGGTCCAGTTCCAAGACGTCACCATCGGCGGCGGGACCGTCGCGGCGGGCAGCCTCCAGGGCGGCGCCGCCTGGACGATGGACGGCAAGGAGCTGTGGAAGCCCAAGCCGGAGGACCTCTGCAAGGACGACGGCTACGGCGGCGGCACCAAGCTCGTCGCGGTCCGGCGCTGCGGCGACTACGAGCGCCCGCAGATGAAGATCCAGACGCTCGACCCGGCGTCCGGCAAAACCAAGTCCACCTTCAACCTGCCGAACGGCGTCGACGACGCGCACGTGGTGTCGACCGACCCGCTGGTCATCGGCGTCAAGGTGGGCGACCACAGCGGCACCGGCGTCTCGGACTTCATGGCCATCGACGACAGCGGTTCCGACGGCAAGCTGCGCAGCAAGATCTCCACGGAGAACGGCAAGTACCAGCCGCGCTGCTCGTCGAGCGGCGTCGAGTCCTGTTACAAGCTGGCCGTCGACAAGGACAAGCTCTACCTGCCCACCGACGACCACCAGACCGGCAAGGCCGACGAGGTCGGCCGCGTCAACGAGATCGTCGCGTTCGACCTGTCCAGCGGGCAGACGAAGGGCAAGGTCGACGGCCGCGTCAGCTCCACGCTGGTGCCGCTGGGCGTGGGGAAGGACGGCGCGGTCATCGGCTACCAGACGGCGGGCTGGCGCAACGGCGGCACCGTGGTGAGCATCGACCCGCAGACCTTCGCCACCCGGGTGCTGCTGAAGAACCCGGTCGCCACCCAGCAGACCGAGAGCCAGATCTCGCCCCTCTTCGAGCAGGCGATCTGGGCGCAGGGCCGGCTCTACCTGGGCCGCAATTACCTGCACAAGCCGAGCCAGTTCGCGGGCGGCAAGGAGTACGTCGCCATGATCTGGGGCGCCGAGTGAGCGGCCGGGTCCGCCTCTGAACGACCGTGTGGGGGGCCGCCGGGACGGTCACGTGAACGATCGTTTCCGCTGCGTGAGTTGATCATTCGGCGAGCACTACACGCCGTATCCCTGTCCATCACGCGTACATGCCTGAACGATCCGTTTCAGACGCGAAGTACACGTGATTGACAGGGATTTCGGCATTCCGGGGGACTTCTCACGAGTAGGGGGCGCGGAACGTCGAACAAGCGTGTAGCTTCCGGGGGCAGAGGGCGACGAGAGACGTACGCGGGCGACAGGGGGGCAGCGCATGGGCGTGCGGCTCATGGTGGTCGACGACCACCGGCTGCTGGCCGAGGCGCTCGCCTCGGCGCTGAAGCTGCGGGGGCACCGGGTGCTGGCCGCGGCGGCGCCGAGCGCGGGAGCGGCCGATCTGGTGGTGAGCCGGGCACCCGAGGTGTGCCTGCTCGGGACCGCCGCCCCGGCGGAGCCCGGGGCCTTCGACCCCGTGGTCCGGATCAAACGCGAGCGCCCGCAGGTCGCCGTCGTGGTGCTCGGCCCGGTGCCCAGCCCGCTCGGCATCGCCGCCGCCTTCGCCGCCGGCGCCTCCGGCTACGTACGGCACAACGAGCGCATCGAGGGCGTCGAGCGCGCCATGATGAAGGCCCGCGCCGGCGAGGCCGCCGTGGAGCCCCAGCTGCTCCAGGGCGCCTTCGCCGAACTGCTCAACCCCGCCGCCCAGCCCGACGACGAAGGCGCCCGGCTGCTCCAGCTGCTGACCCCGCGCGAGGTCGAGGTGCTGGTCCGGGTGGCCGAGGGCGAGGACACCCGGCTGATCGCGGCCGGGATGGGCATAGCGCCCAGCACCGCCCGGACGCATGTGCAGCGGGTGCTGATGAAGCTCGGCGTGGGCTCCCGGCTGGAGGCCGCCGCCCTGGCGGCCCGCACGGGCCTCCTCGACCGCGCCGCCGGCGGCCGGACGCCGTCCGTCCCGGCCCCGGCCGTCGCCCGGGGAGCGGTGGGCCGCCAAGGACCGTAGGGGCGGCGGTACGGGCGGACGTCCGCTCGCCGTGGCCTGGCGGGCCGCGGGGCCGGAGCGACCGTGGTACCGGCGGGAACCCCACCCGCGTCCGTGGCACGGCGCACCGCCGGACCGGCCGTCACCGACGGGACCGGTGTGCCGGACGGTACGAGCGGGCAGAGTGCGGAAATGAAGAGAACGGCCACCCGGCTCGCCGACGGCCGCGAGCTGTTCTATTACGACGCCCGGGACGACACGGTCCGCGACGCGGCGGACCGCCGCGGGCCGGTGCCGGGCGGCCCGGAACCGGACGGCCCCGCCGGCGCGGACCGCGGCAGCGAGCTGCGCGCCGACCCGCTGCTCGGCGACACCGTCGTCATCGCCGCCCACCGCCAGGGCCGCACACACCACCCGCCGCCCGACGCCTGCCCGCTCTGCCCCTCCCGGCCCGGCCGGCCCACCGAGATCCCGGACGCCGACTACGAGGTCGTGGTCTTCGAGAACCGCTTCCCGGCCCTCGCCGGCCCCGAGGCCGGCCGCTGCGAGGTGGTCTGCTTCACCGCCGACCACCACGGCTCCGCCGCCGCGCTGGACGACGAGCGGGCCGCGCTCGTCCTCGACGCCTGGACCGACCGCACGGCCGAGCTGTCCGCCCGCCCCGGCACCGCCCAGGTCTACTGCTTCGAGAACCGCGGCACGGAGATCGGCGTCACCCTCGCCCACCCGCACGGCCAGATCTACGCGTACCCCTTCGTCACCCCGCGCACCGAGCGCGCCCTCGCCTCCCTCGCCGCGCACCGCGAGCGCACGGGCGGGCGGAACCTGTTCGACGACGTCGTGGCGCGGGAGGAGGCCGACGGGCGCCGCGTCGTCCTCGCCGGGGAGCACTGGACGGCGTTCGTACCGTACGCCGCCCGCTGGCCGTACGAGGTGCACCTGTACCCGCGGCGCCGGGTGCCCGACCTGCCCGCCCTGGGACCGGACGCCCGGGCCGAGCTGCCGGGCGTCCACCGGGAGCTGCTGCGCCGCTTCGACCGCCTGTTCGGGCCGGACGCGCCGCCCACCCCGTACATCTCCGGCT
Organism: Streptomyces sp. CA-181903; assembly: GCF_050937075.1. Taxonomy (NCBI): domain Bacteria; kingdom Bacillati; phylum Actinomycetota; class Actinomycetes; order Kitasatosporales; family Streptomycetaceae; genus Streptomyces; species Streptomyces sp. CA-181903. The sequence continues at coordinate 3,122,558 of NZ_JBNJLY010000001.1, read as the reverse complement.
GGCACCAGGCACCCGTGCGCCACCCCCTCAGGAGTGAATTCGCGCTCCACGCCGAGCTCTTCACCGTCCGCCGGGCTCCCGGCAAGCTCAAATTCCTCGCGGGTTCCGAGTCCGGCATGAACGTGTTCGTCAACGACGTGCCGCCGGAGACCGCGGCGGAGCGACTGCGAGAGGCGGCAACCGGATGAACACGAGGACGTGCCTGGTCACGGGCGGCGCCGGCTATATCGGCAGCGTCGTCGCGGCCCACCTGGTGGCCGCCGGGCACCGGGTGACCGTGCTCGACGACCTGTCCACCGGCCACCGCGACGCGGTCCCGCAGGGCGCGCGCTTCATCGAGGGGCGTGTACAGGACGCCGCGCGCTGGCTGGACGGCTCGTACGACGCCGTCCTGCACTTCGCCGCCTGCTCGCAGGTGGGGGAGTCCGTCGCCGCCCCCGAGAAGTACTGGCGCAACAACGTCGGCGGCAGCCTCGACCTGCTCGACGCCATGCGGGAGGCGGGCGTCCGCACCCTCGTCTTCTCCTCCACCGCCGCCACCTACGGCGACCCGCGGGACCCCGTCCCGCTGACCGAAACCGACACCACCGCTCCCACCAACCCCTACGGCGCCTCCAAGCTCGCCGTCGACCACATGATCGCCGGGGAGTGCGCGGCACACGGCCTCGCCGCCGTCTCGCTGCGCTACTTCAACGTGGCGGGCGCGCACGGCCGGTACGGCGAGCGGCACGCCCCGGAGACGCACCTGATCCCGATCGTCCTCCAGGCGGCCCTCGGCGAGCGTGCGGAGATCACCGTGCACGGGGACGACTACCCCACCCCGGACGGCACCTGCGTCCGCGACTACCTGCACGTCGGCGACCTGGCCGAGGCGCATCTGCTCGCCCTGGACGCCGCACGCCCCGGCGAGCACCTGATCTGCAACCTCGGCAACGGCAACGGCTTCTCCGTCCGCCAGGTCGTCGAGACCGCCCGCGAGGTCACCGGCCGACCCCTCCCGTGCCGTACGGGCCCCCGCCGTCCCGGCGACCCGGCCGTCCTCGTCGCGTCGGCCGAGCGCGCCCGCGAGGTGCTCGGCTGGAAGCCGCGGCGCCCCGAGCTGGCCGCGATCATCGCGGACGCCTGGGAGTTCGCCCGCCGCGCGGAGCCGCGGTGAACCCCGCGGCGGGCTTCCGGGCGGTCTACGGCCGCGCCCCGGACGGCGTCTGGTCGGCGCCCGGCCGCGTCAACCTCATCGGCGAGCACACCGACTACAACGACGGCCTGGTGCTGCCGACGGCCCTGTCGCGGCGCACCCGGGTGGCCGCCGCCGCCCGCCCGGACGGGCTGCTGCGGCTGCACTCCGCGCGGGCGGACGGCGGGGTGGTGACGCTGGAGCCGGCCGCGCTCGTGCCGGGGCGGATCAGGGGCTGGGCGGCCTACCCGGCGGGCGTCGTCTGGGCACTGCGTACGGCCGGCCTGCCCGTAGGCGGCGTGGACCTGCACGTGACGAGCGACGTGCCGCAGGGGGCCGGCCTCTCCTCGTCCGCCGCCCTGGAGGTCGCGACGGCGCTGGCCGTCGCCGGCGTCCACGGCCTCGCGCCGGAACCGGCCGAACTGGCCCGGCTGGCGCGGCACGCGGAGCACGCCTTCGTCGGCGTCCCCTGCGGGATCATGGACCAGACCGCCGCCGCCCGCTGCCGCGCCGGGCACGCGCTCCACCTCGACACCCGCGATCTCACCGTCCGCCACCTGCCGTTCGACCCCGCCGCGCACGGACTGCGGCTGCTCGTCGTCGACGTCGGAGTCCGGCACGCGCTCGCGGACGGCGCCTACGCGGCGCGCCGCGCCGCGTGCGAGGCGGGCGCGCGGGCGCTCGGCGTACGCGCCCTGCGGGATGTCACTCCCGCACAACTCCCCGACGCCCTGCCTGTGTTGCCCGCCGGGCTGCGGCCGGCGGTCCGGCACGTCGTCACGGAGAACGACCGGGTGGCACGGGTGGCCGCGCTGCTGGCGGCCGGGGACCTCCGGGCGGCCGGGCCGCTGCTCACCGCCGGGCACGCCTCGCTCCGCGACGACTTCGCCGTCTCCTGCCCCGAACTGGACCTGGCGGTCGACACCGCCCGCGCGGCGGGCGCGCTGGGCGCCCGGATGACCGGCGGGGGTTTCGGCGGGTCGGCCATCGCGCTGGTGGCGGAGGAGCGGGCGGAGGCGGTGGTCCGGGCCGTCACGGCGGCCTTCGCGTCCGCCGGGTTCGGGGCGCCGGCCGTCTTCGCGGTGACGGCGGGGGAGGGGGCGCGGCGGGACGCCTGATGGGGACGCTTGACCGGGGCGTCTGACGGGGGCGTCTGACGGGGGCGTCTGACGGGGGCGCCTGACCGAGGCGACCGGTCGGGACGCCCGACGAGGCACCTGGCCGAGGCGTCCGGCGGGGGCGGCCCGATCACCCGTCCGTGGCAAGGGACTTGATCAATGTGTAGTCGGTGACGCCCGGGGGGTAGTCCTCCACCGTGGCCACCACCCGGTAGCCCTGCTTGCGGTAGAAGTCCGGGGCCTGGAAGTCCCAGGTCTGCACGCGGCTGCCGACGCAGCCGTGCCGCCGGCGGGCGCTCTCCTCGGCAGCGGCCACGAGTCGCCCGCCGAGTCCCGTGCCGCGGTGCCGCGCGTCGACCCAGAGGAGGTCGATGTGCAGCCAGTGGTACTGGACGTATCCGGTGAGGCCACCCGCCAACTCCCCGTCCGCGCCCGTCGCGTAGACCTGGAGTGGGACGCTGTCCTCGGCGGGGGTGCCGCGCAGGGAGCGAAGCACGGCGGACCGTTCGGAGTTGGTCTCGGTGAGGCGCTGCTCGACCACATCGCGTCGTTCCGCGTCGTTCACTACCTCAATACTGAACATAAAGCTCACGATAAACATCTGGGTCAAGCAGTTTTGCGAATCGGCTTCCGTTGTCGGACCCCGGCCGTACGCTGAGCACAGCGTCGGTGGGGGCCGACGCCGATCAGGGGGCGAGACAGGCAGGTACGTCGCCCGGGGTGGGGTAGTTGTCAGGGCACGGCGGCGGCCGTGCGCGTGCGACGGCTCCGTACCGGGCGCCGTACCCGCACTGCACGCCTCCCCGGATTTGGGGGTGGTTGTGGCACGTATTCGGGTATTGGTGGTCGACGACCACCGTATCTTCGCCGAGTCGCTCGCCGCCGCCCTCGCGGCCGAGCAGGACGTGGACGTCTCGGCGGCCGGCAGCGGGCCGGCGGCGCTGCGCGCTCTGGAGCGCGCGGCGGCGGAAGGGCGGCGTTACGACGTCCTGTTGATCGACGCCGATCTGGGCGCGTCGGCCGTGGAAGCGGCCCGGGTCCCGGAGCAGCGCCGGCCTCCCGGGCGGCCGCCGACGGGTCAGCCCGAGGGTGTGGTGGACGGGATCTCCCTGGTGGCCGGGGTGCGCTCCGGGCATCCGGGGGTGCGCACGGTGGTGCTCGCGGAGCGGGACGACCCGCGCCGGGCGGCGTCGGCGCTCCAGGCCGGGGCCGGCGGCTGGGTGGCGAAGGACTGTTCGCTCTCGCGCCTGCTCGCGGTGATACGAGGTGTGCTGCGGGACGAGACGCATCTGCCGCCCGCCCTGCTGACGGGCGTACTGCGGGAGCTGACGGCCGCGCGCAAGCACCGTACGGAGAGCGAGCGCCTGGTGGAGTCGCTCACCCCGCGCGAGCGGGAGGTGCTGCGCTGCATGGTGGCCGGGCTCGGCCGGAAGGCCGTGGCCGAACGGCTCTTCCTCTCCCCGCACACGGTGCGGACGCACATGCAGAACGTCCTGGGCAAGCTGGGCGTGCACTCCACGCTCGCGGCCGTCGCGCTGGCCCGCCGGGCCGGGGTCGGCCCGGTCGACCTAGCCGGGGACGTTGTCGAACGGGGCGGTCAACTGGCGTAGCAGGGCGGCGAGTTCGACGCGCTGCGCGGTGGAGAGTTCGGCGAGGATGGCCCGCTCCTGGGCGAGCAGCCCGGCGAGCGCCTCGTCCGCGCGGTCCCGCCCCTCCTCCGTCAGCCGTACCAGGACGCCGCGCCGGTCGTTGGGGTCGGGCTCCCGCCGGACCAGGCCCTTCTTGGCCAGCCGGTCGATGCGGTTGGTCATGGTGCCCGAGGTGACCAGCGTCTGGGTCAACAACTGCCCGGGGGACAGCTGGTACGGCGCGCCCGCGCGCCGCAGCGACGTCAGGACGTCGAACTCCCAGGGCTCCAACTGATGCTCGGTGAAGGCGATCCGCCGCGCCCGGTCGAGGTGCCGGGCGAGCCTGCTGACCCGGCTCAGAACCTCCAGTGGCTCCACGTCGAGGTCCGGGCGCTCCCGGCGCCACGCTGCGACCAGCCGATCGACCTCGTCCTCCATGAGATCAGTGTAGTGGGTCTGTCGACATGAAGTCTCTTGACGTCAAGATATCGGCGGAGGATGCTGGGCCCGACAGAGCCCTCCACGCTCCCGGCCCCCAGGAGGCCCCCATGCCCCACACCCCGACCTGGGACCCACGGCAGTACCTCCGCCACTCCGGCCCCCGCACCCGCCCCTTCCACGATCTGCTCGCCCGCGTCCCCGGGCTGCCCGGCCCCGGCCCGGCCCGGATCGCCGACCTCGGCTGCGGCCCCGGCAACGTCACCGCGCTGCTCGCCGACCGCTGGCCCGACGCCCTGATCACCGGGCTCGACAACTCCCCGGAAATGCTGCGCGCGGCGGCCGCGCACGCCGGTCCGACCAGCGGCGGCGGCAGTATCTCCTTCGCCGCCGCCGACGCGTCCGACTGGACCCCCGACGGCCCACTCGACCTGATCATCGCGAACGCCCTGCTCCAGTGGGTGCCGGACCACCCCGCGTCCTTCCCCGCCTGGACCGCGGCGCTCGCCCCCGGAGGCGTCCTCGCCTTCCAGGTGCCCGGCAACCAGGACGCGCCCTCGCACACCCTGATGCGCCGCCTCTGCGACACCCCGCGCTGGCGCGACCGCCTCGCCGGCGCCGCCCGAGGCCCCGTCCACGTCCTCGACCCGGCGGCCTACCTCACCCTCCTCGCCGACCTGGGACTCACCGTCGACGCCTGGGAGACCACCTACACCCACCTCCTCCCCGGCCCCGACCCCGTCCTCGACTGGCTCAAGGGCACCGGCCTCCGCCCGGTCCTCACCGCCCTCGCCGACGCCCCCGAGGAGCGGGAGGAATTCCTCACCGGGTACGCGGCCCTCCTCCGCGAGGCGTACCCGCCGGGTCCGCACGGGACGGTCTTCCCGTTCCGGCGGATCTTCGTGGTGGCCCGGAAGCCGGGGGGTGAGGAGGGGGAGTGATGATCCGATCACCCTTTCGCGTGAAGGGTGCGGAGAGGGCGGCCTCCGGTGGAGCGGCTCAGCTCTTGCGGTGGCCCACCAGACGCGGCCGCTGCTCCAGGCCGTCGAGGCCGTGCCAGGCCAGGTTGACCAGGTGGGCCGCCACCTCGGCCTTCTTGGGCTTGCGGACGTCGAGCCACCACTGGCCCGTCAGGGCCACCATGCCGACCAGCGCCTGCGCGTAGAGCGGGGCGAGCTTCTGGTCGAAGCCGCGGGTCTTGAACTCCAGACCCAGGATGTCCTCCACCTGCGTGGCGATGTCGCTGATCAGCGAGGCGAAGGTGCCCGTCGACTGGGCGACGGGGGAGTCGCGGACGAGGATGCGGAAACCGTCCGTATAGGTCTCGATGTAGTCGAGCAGGGCGAACGCGGCCTGCTCCAGGAGCTCGCGCGGGTGGCCCGCGGTGAGGGCGCCCGTCACCATGTCGAGGAGCTGCCGCATCTCGCGGTCGACGACCACCGCGTACAGCCCCTCCTTGCCCCCGAAGTGCTCGTACACCACCGGCTTGGAGACCCCGGCCTTGGCCGCGATCTCCTCCACCGACGTGCCCTCGAACCCCCGCTCGGCGAAGAGCGTGCGACCGATGTCCAGCAACTGCTCCCGGCGCTCCGCGCCGGTCATCCGCACCCGACGGGTGCGTCTGGCCCCCTGCGCGGGGGTCAGATCCTTCTTACCGGAGGTTTTGCTGTCGATCGCCACGCCGTCCATCATGCCGCCTGAGCGGCGTCCTTCTGCTCGCCGTCGGCCGCGCGGACGCTCTCCTCGCCGGGCCGCGGCTTGCGCCGCGCCGCGACGCGGCCCGCGCTCGGCCAGCGCACGTCGTACGCCCAGCCGGCCAGCTCGAACCAGCGGATGAGGCGGGCGCTGGAGTCCAGCTGGCCCCGCAGCACCCCGTGCCGCGCCGAGGTCGGGTCGGCGTGGTGCAGGTTGTGCCAGGACTCACCGCACGACAGGATCGCCAGCCACCACACGTTCCCGGAGCGGTCCCGGGACTTGAACGGCCGCTTGCCGACCGCGTGGCAGATCGAGTTGATCGACCAGGTCACATGGTGCAGCAGCGCCACCCGGACCAGTGAACCCCAGAAGAACGCCGTCGCCGCCCCCTGCCAGGACCACGTCACCAGCCCGCCGACGAGCGGCGGGATCAGCAGCGAGACCGTCGTCCACAGGACGAATGTACGGGAGACGGCCCGGATCGCCGGGTCCTTGATGAGGTCCGGCGCGTACTTGTGCTGCGGCGTCCGCTCCTCGTCGAACATCCAGCCGACGTGCGCCCACCACAGGCCCTTCATCAGGGCCGGCACGGTCTCGCCGTAGCGCCACGGGGAGTGCGGGTCGCCCTCGGCGTCGGAGAACTTGTGGTGCCTGCGGTGGTCCGCCACCCAGCGCACCACCGGCCCCTCCACCGCCAGCGAACCCATGATCGCCAAGGCGACGCGCAGCGGCCGCTTGGCCTTGAACGAGCCATGGGTGAAGTAACGGTGGTAACCGATGGTGATGCCGTGGCAGCCGATGAAGTACATCGCCGCCATCAGCCCCAGATCCAGCCAGCTGACCCCCCACCCCCAGGCCAGGGGGACCGCGGCGAGCAGGGCGACGAAGGGGATGGTGATGAACAGCAACAGGGTGATCTGTTCGATCGAACGCTTGCTGTCACCACCCAGCGTGGCGACGGGGAGCGGGGCCTCCTGGGCCTTCGGCACGTCCTCGATCAGGTCGGGGCTTGCAGTCATGGATTCCCTCGTGGGGTCGGGGGCTGGCTACGGTTCCGTAACCTACGGCATCGTAAGTATGGCAGGGCCCGGCTGGGGGCAAGAGGGCTGTCGGCCGCCACCGGGCGCACGGGGTGGCGACCTATGCTGGTGGGCGTCGGACAGCGCGGTCCGCCACCCCTCCAGACGTGCTCGGAAACACCGCTAGGAGCAGCACCTGTGAGCAGTGCCGACCCCACCAGCCTCGAAGCACAAAGCGGCGCCGCACTGCGCGCCGACATCCGCCGCCTGGGCGACCTCCTCGGCGCGACCCTCGTCCGCCAAGAGGGCGAGGAACTCCTCACCCTGGTCGAACGGGTCCGGGCGCTCACCCGGACCGACGGCGAGGCCGCCGCCCGTCTGCTGGGGGAGACCGACCCCGAGACCGCCGCCAAGCTGGTCCGCGCCTTCTCCACCTACTTCCACCTGGCCAACGTCACCGAGCAGGTGCACCGCGCCCGCGAGCTCGGCGCCCGCCGCGACGCCGAGGGCTCGATCCTGGCCCGTACCGCGGACCGGCTGAAGGACGCCGACCCCGAGCACCTCAAGGAAGCCGTCGAGCACCTCGGCGTCCGTCCCGTCTTCACCGCGCACCCCACCGAAGCCGCCCGCCGCAGCGTCCTCAACAAGCTCCTGCGCATCGCCGAACTCCTGGGCCACCACGCCACCGGCGAGGGCGAGAAGCGCCGCACCGACCTCCGCCTCGCCGAGAACATCGACCTGCTCTGGCAGACCGACGAACTCCGCGTCGCCCGCCCGGAACCCACCGACGAGGCCCGCAACGCCATCTACTACCTGGACGAGCTCCACGCCGGCGCCGTCGGCGACGTCCTGGAGGACCTGGCCGCCGAGCTCGACCGGGTCGGCGTCCCGCTGCCCGCCACCACCCGCCCGCTCACCTTCGGCACCTGGATCGGCGGCGACCGCGACGGCAACCCCAACGTCACCCCCAGGTCACCTGGGACGTGCTGATCCTCCAGCACGAACACGGCATCACCGACGCCGTCGAGCTCGTCGACAAGCTCCGCGTCGCCCTCTCCAACTCCATCCGCAACAGCGGCGCCACCGAGGAACTGCTCGCCTCCCTTCAGCGCGACCTCGAACTCCTCCCCGAGATCAGCCCCCGCTACAAGCGGCTCAACGCCGAAGAGCCCTACCGGCTCAAGGCCACCTGCATCCGCCAGAAGCTCCTCAACACCCGCGAGCGCCTGGCCCACAACACCCCCCACCAGGAAGGCCGCGACTACCTCGGCACCGCCGACCTGCTCGCCGACCTCCAGCTCGTCCAGGACTCGCTGCGCGCCCACCGCGGCGGCCTCATCGCCGACGGCCGGCTGGAGCGCGCCCTGCGCACCCTCGCCGCGTTCGGCCTCCACCTCGCCACCATGGACGTCCGCGAGCACGCCGACGCCCACCACCACGCCCTCGGCCAGCTCTTCGACCGGCTCGGCGAGGAATCCTGGCGCTACGCCGACATGCCGCGCGAGTACCGCCGCAAGCTCCTCGCCAAGGAACTGCGCTCCCGCCGCCCGCTCGCCCCCAGCCCGGCCCCCCTCGACGCGGCCGGCGCGAAGACCCTCGGCGTCTTCCACACCGTCCGCGAGGCCCTGGACCGCTTCGGCCCCGAGGTCGTCGAGTCGTACATCATCTCCATGTGCCAGGGCGCCGACGACGTCTTCGCCGCCGCCGTCCTCGCCCGCGAGGCCGGGCTGATGGACCTGCACGGCGGCTGGGCGAAGATCGGCATCGTCCCGCTCCTGGAGACCACCGACGAACTCCGCGAAGCCGACCGGATCCTCGACGACATGCTCGCCGACCCCTCCTACCGGCGGCTCGTCGCCCTCCGCGGCGACGTCCAGGAGGTCATGCTCGGCTACTCCGACTCCTCCAAGTTCGGCGGCATCACCACCAGCCAGTGGGAGATCCACCGCGCCCAGCGCCGGCTGCGCGACGTCGCCCACCGCTACGGCGTCCGGCTCCGGCTGTTCCACGGCCGCGGCGGCACCGTCGGCCGCGGCGGCGGCCCCACCCACGACGCGATCCTCGCCCAGCCCTGGGGCACCCTCGACGGCGAGATCAAGGTCACCGAGCAGGGCGAGGTCATCTCCGACAAGTACCTGATCCCCGCCCTCGCCCGGGAGAACCTCGAACTGACCGTCGCCGCCACCCTCCAGGCATCCGCCCTGCACACCGCGCCCCGCCAGTCCGACGAGGCGCTCGCCCGCTGGGACGCGGCCATGGACACGGTCTCCGACGCGGCACACGGCGCGTACCGGCGGCTCGTCGAGGACCCCGACCTGCCCGCCTACTTCTTCGCCTCCACCCCCGTGGACCAGCTCGCCGAACTCCACCTCGGCTCCCGCCCGTCCCGCCGCCCCGACTCCGGCGCCGGCCTCGACGGACTCCGCGCCATCCCCTGGGTCTTCGGCTGGACCCAGTCCCGGCAGATCGTCCCCGGCTGGTACGGCGTCGGCTCCGGCCTCAAGGCCGCCCGCGAGGCCGGCCTCGACAGGGTCCTGGAGGAGATGCACGAGCGCTGGCACTTCTTCCGCAACTTCCTCTCCAACGTGGAGATGACGCTCGCGAAGACCGACCTGCGCATCGCCCGGCACTACGTCGACACGCTCGTGCCCGACGAACTCAAGCACGTCTTCGAGACGATCCAGGCCGAGCACGAACTGACGGTCCAGGAGGTGCTGCGCATCACGGGCGAGCGGGAACTCCTCGACTCCAACCCGGTGTTGCGGCAGACGTTCCACATCCGGGACGCCTACCTCGACCCGATCTCGTACCTCCAGGTCACGCTGCTGCACCGGCAGCGAGAGGCGGCGGCCCGGGGGGAGGCTCCCGATCCGCTGCTGGCCCGGGCGCTGCTGCTCACCGTGAACGGGGTGGCGGCGGGGTTGCGCAACACGGGCTGAGGCCATGGTGGGGCGCCTGCGGCGGGCGGCGCCCCGGTCCCACCCCTTCGCCGATTCCTGGGGCTGCGCCCCAGACCCCCTTGCCCTCAAACGCCGGACGGGCTGACAAGTCAGCCCGTCCGGCGTTTGAGGACGCGCGCCGCAGGCGCGCTTGGGGGTGCGGGGGCGCAGCCCCCGCAAGAAACGGTGAAAGGGCGGGGCCGGGGCGAACCCCCTACGAGTTGTACGTGCTCTGCGCCCGCTCCAGACCGTCCACGATCAACGACTCCACCGCATCGGCAGCCCGGTCGACCTCGAAAGCGAGATCCTTCCGCTCGGCGGAAGAAAAATCCTTCAGCACGAAGTCCGCAACCTGCATCCGCCCCGGCGGCCGCCCAATCCCGAACCGCACCCGGCAGTAATCGGAACCAAGCGTCTTGGTGATCGACTTCAGACCGTTGTGCCCGTTGTCCCCACCCCCGAGCTTCAGCCGCAACTGCCCGAAGTCGATGTCCAACTCGTCGTGCACGGCGACGATCCGCTCGACCGGCACCTTGTAGAAGTCGCGCAGCGCGGCCGTCGGCCCGCCGGACAGGTTCATGAAGGACATCGGCTTGGCGATCACGACGCGGCGGCTCGACGGGCCGGGCGGGCCGAGCCGTCCCTCCACGACCTGGGCGCGAGCCTTGTGCGCCTTGAACTTCGCGCCGATCCGCTCCGCGAGCAGGTCGGCGACCATGAAGCCCACGTTGTGCCGGTTGCCCGCGTACTCGCCGCCGGGGTTGCCCAGGCCCACGATCAGCCAGGGGCTCGTGCTCGTGGCGTCCGTCGTCATCCGCATAACTCCTTCATACACAGACCGCCGCCCCGCTCCGGGTCAGGAGCGGGGCGGCGGCCGGAGGAAAGTGAGGCTCAGCGCGAGGCTCAGGCCTCGGCGCCCTCGGCGGCCTCGTCCGCCGGGGCGGACTGACCGGCGACGACGTGCAGGACGACCGTGTCGGCGTCGACGGCCAGCTCGGAACCGGCCGGCAGGACGACGTCCTTGGCGAGGACGGAGGCACCGGCCTCCAGGCCCGCGATGGAGATGGTGACGGCCTCGGGGATGTGGGTGGCCTCGGCCAGGACCGGCAGGGTGGTCAGGGTGTGCTCGAGCAGGTTGTTGCCGGGGGCCAGGTCGCCCTCGGTCTGCACCGGGATCTCGACGGTGACCTTCTCGCCGCGCTCGACGACCAGCAGGTCGACGTGCTCCAGGAAGCCCTTCAGCGGGTCACGCTGGACCTGCTTGGGGATGACGAGCTCGTCGCGGCCCTCGATGTCCAGGGAGAGCAGGACGTTGGGGGTCTTGAGCGCCATCATCAGGTCGTGGCCCGGGAGGGACACGTGGACGGGCTCGCCACCGTGGCCGTAGACGACGGCGGGAACCTGGTTGGCGCGACGGATGCGGCGGGCGGAGCCCTTGCCGAACTCGGTGCGGACGGCGGCGGCGAGCTTGATCTCGGCCATGGTGCACTCCTCGGAGGTCGTGTGTGGACAGGGTCACCCGGCCACGAACGGCCTGCTACGAAGAGCGCGTCGATAACGGACCGCCACACCGTGGAGAAAACGGTGCGGCCTCCCTCGCCGAGCAACTCCAGGAGTCTACCCGGCGCGGGAGGCCGCACCGAAATCGATCTAGGCGAGGGTCCTAGGCGACGGTCACGCCTGCTCGTCGAAGAGGCTCGTCACCGAACCGTCCTCGAAGACCTCGCGCACCGCGCGGGCGATCGTCGGGGCGATCGACAGCACCGTGATCTTGTCGAGCTCCAGCTCGTCCGGGGTCGGCAGGGTGTTGGTGAACACGAACTCGCTGACCTTGGAGTTCTTCAGCCGGTCCGCGGCCGGGCCGGAGAGCACACCGTGGGTGGCGGTCACGATGACGTCCGCGGCACCGTGGGCGAACAGGGCGTCCGCCGCGGCGCAAATGGTGCCACCGGTGTCGATCATGTCGTCCACCAGTACGCAGACACGATCCTTCACGTCACCGACGACCTCGTGCACCGTGACCTGGTTGGCGACATCCTTGTCACGGCGCTTGTGCACGATCGCCAGCGGGGCGCCGAGCCGGTCGCACCAGCGGTCGGCGACGCGCACACGGCCGGCGTCCGGGGAGACGACGGTCAGCTTGTCGCGGTCGACCTTGGCGCCCACGTAGTCCGCCAGGATCGGCAGCGCGAACAGGTGGTCCACCGGGCCGTCGAAGAAGCCCTGGATCTGGTCGGTGTGCAGGTCGACCGTGAGGAGGCGGTCGGCACCGGCCGTCTTCATCAGGTCGGCGATGAGACGGGCCGAGATGGGCTCGCGGCCGCGGTGCTTCTTGTCCTGACGGGCGTAGCCGTAGAACGGCAGGATCACGGTGATGCTCCGCGCGGAAGCCCGCTTCAGAGCGTCGATCATGATCAGCTGCTCCATGACCCACTTGTTGATGGGAGCCGTGTGGCTCTGCATCAGGAAGCAGTCGGCGCCGCGCGCGGACTCCTGGAAGCGGACGTAGATCTCACCGTTGGCGAAGTCGAAGGCCTTGGTCGGGACCAGGCCGACGCCCAGCTGATGCGCGACCTCCTCGGCAAGCTCGGGGTGGGCGCGGCCGGAGAAGAGCATCAGCTTCTTCTCGCCGGTCGTCTTGATCCCGGTCACAGCACAGTCTCCTTGGATGTCGCATTGTGTGCGCTTATCACGGTACGCCCCGTTCGACGCTGCCGTTGTCAGGTCACTGCTCCCCGTCGTGCTCCTGGAGAGCGGCGGAAGCGGCCTGTGCGGCGGCGCTTCCAGGGCGCTTTCGAGCCACCCAGCCCTCGATATTCCGCTGCTGGCCGCGTGCGACAGCGAGCGAACCCGGGGGCACATCCTTGGTGATGACGGAGCCGGCGGCGGTGTACACGCCGTCCCCGATCGTGACCGGAGCCACAAACATGTTGTCGCTGCCGGTGCGGCAGTGCGAGCCGATCGTCGTGTGGTGCTTGTTCACACCGTCGTAGTTCACGAAGACGCTCGCGGCGCCGATGTTGGTGTGGTCGCCGATCGTGGCATCGCCCACGTAGGAGAGATGCGGCACCTTCGTGCCCTCGCCGACCTCGGCGTTCTTCATCTCCACATACGCGCCGGCCTTCGACTTGCGGCCGAGCTTCGTCCCGGGCCGCAGGTAGGCGTACGGGCCGACCAGGGCCCCCTCGCCGACCACCGCGCCGTCGGCCACCGAGTTGTCCACCCGGGCACCGGCCGCCACTGTGGTGTCCGTCAGCCGCGTGTTCGGGCCGACCTCGGCGCCGGTGGCCACGTGCGTGGCGCCCAGCAGCTGCGTCCCCGGGTGCACCAGCGCGTCCGGCTCGAACGTCACCGTGACGTCCACCCACGTCGTCGCCGGGTCCACCACCGTCACACCGGCCATCATCGCGTCGTGCAACAGCCGCTCGTTGAGCAGCCGGCGGGCCTCCGCCAGCTGGACGCGGTTGTTGATGCCCAGGATCTCCCGGTGGTCACCGGCGACCGCCGCACCCACCCGGTGCCCGGCCTCGCGCAGGATCCCGAGCACATCGGTGAGGTACTCCTCACCCTGGCTGTTGTCCGTCCGCACCTTGCCCAGCGCGTCCGCCAGCAGCCGGCCGTCGAACGCGAACACCCCGGAGTTGATCTCGCGGATCGCCCGCTGCTCCTCGGTGGCGTCCTTGTGCTCGACGATCTCGGTCACCGCACCCGTCGCGGCGTCGCGGACGATCCGCCCGTACCCCGTGGAGTCCGGCACCTCGGCCGACAGCACGGTCACCGCGTTGCCGTCGGCGGCGTGGGTCTCGGCCAGGCTCCGCAGGGTGGCGCCGGTGAGCAGCGGAGTGTCACCGCAGACGACGATCACGGTGCCGTCGGGGCGGATGCCCTCGCGGGACAGCTCCTCCAGACCCATGCGCACCGCGTGCCCGGTGCCGTTCTGCTCCAGCTGGACGGCGGTACGGACATCGGGGTCGATCTCGCCGAGGTGCGCCGACACCTGCTCCCGCGCGTGCCCGACGATCACGACGAGCTGCTCCGGCTCCAGCTCGCGCGCGGCGGCGACGACGTGCCCGACGAGGGAGCGGCCGCAGATCGAGTGCAGGACCTTGGGGGTCGCCGACTTCATGCGGGTGCCCTCACCCGCTGCGAGAACGACGACGGCTGCCGGGCGGTTGGCGCTCACGGGTGTGCCCTTCGGCTTCGGGGTTACGAGGGGGTGACACCCGCAGGATACCGGTGCGTAGAAGGGCCGGAACGCGGACGGGTCCTGACCTGGGCGGTCAGGACCCGCGGTGAATGCTCCCCCGCCAGGACTCGAACCTGGACAAGCGACTCCAAAGGTCGCCGTGCTGCCGATTACACCACAGGGGACAGCTAACAGGGCCAAAAGGGACTATTCGCCAGGTGATCCTGTTTGACCCCCAACACTATGCCGTACCACCAGCCCTCAATGCGACGGTATAGGTCGGCGCCTTGGAGGACCTGCACCACGAGGCAGCCGTGGTAGCCGGAGCCTGTGTTCTTGCGGACGGTTTTCGGGTTGTGCCGCTTCAGGGTCGTCTTGCACAGGCTCGATACATCGACCCCCACCAGCTTCGCCCAGTACGCTTCCGCGGCCGCCACATCGGCGGACTCGTGAATCATCACGCGGTATTGGACGCGGTCCGGTCCGATCCCCAGGAGGGCGAGCCACGCTCGGTAGACCTGGATCACGCCCGGGTCGCTGTTGACGAAGTGGACTGCCTCCCGCACCTGATACGGCTTGCTCTTGGCTCCCTCGGCCCAGTAGAGCCCGACCCCGAGGAGGAACAACTCCCGTTCCGTCATCCGCCCGATCTCGCAGGCGGCGTCCAGCCTCGTCCGGATGCGCTTGGCCGCGACCTCACGCCGATGGGGTTCCCACCTCGCCTCCCGCATCGCATGCAGTTGTTCCGGAGTCTTCCGGGGCTTGGGGAGGTCCCGCACCCACAAAGACACCGAACTCTTCGCGACCCCCAGCTCCGCCGTGATCTCGTCGTACGTCTTCCCGGCCAGCCTCAAGGCTCTGGCCTCCTCCCGGAGTGCGTCCTTCGCCCGGGGCGCTTGGTCCACTCCGGCGCCGGCTCGCCACGCAGCAGCCTGGTGAGCAGGCCGTGACTTCCGATGCCGAGCCTTTCGCCGATGGTGCGTGTGCTGAGCCCCTCCCGGCGCAGGGCGACGGCTCGCGAGCGCAACTCTTCGAATGCCGCGTCACCGTCCCGCGAGCCGTCCGTCCCCGCGCCGTCACCATTGCCCGGTGCCTCTGTCATGTGAGCAGAGTGCCGCGATCGTCGGCCGCTGTCGGCGAATGCCTGAGCGATTCACCAGTTCGAGCGAAGTGGGGCGCGCTCGCTTCCGCTCCTGCCGTTTGCGTGCTGCTGTCAGTTTTTCGAAAACCGTTGGCCCGCCCCCGTAGTCTGGGTGGTATGACCACAACGGGGGCAATCACGGAGGCGGGCGCCCGGGGCGCGCCCGCGGGGCCGTGGTGGTGGGCCAGGCGGCGGGGCATGGTGCTGGACGTCGTCCTGGCGTTGATGTCGGTGATCGAGTGCACCTTCGAGGGGCTCTCGTTCGCGCATGAGGTGGGGGCTCCGGGGGCGCTCGGAGCGCTGGCGGGCATACCGGTCGGCGGCGCGCTGCTGGTGCGCCGGAAGTGGCCGGTGGCGGTGGTGCTGGTGTCGATCGCCGTCACCCCGGCCGAGATGGGCTTCCTGCTCGGGATCGTCGGGTTGTACACCCTCGCCGCGGCGGACGTGCCGCGGCGGATCGTCGTCGTCCTCGCGGTCGCGTCCATGGCCGGGACGCTGCTCGTCTCCGCGGCCCGGTTCCACCGTGACGCCACGGCCTCGGGCCTGCAGTCGAGCCTGGTCACGGCGGTCCTCTTCTCCTCCGTGATGGCCCTGGGGCTGACGGCGCCGCCGCTGCTCCTGGGCCTGTACGTGGGCGCCCGCCGCAGGCTGGTGGAGAGCCTGCGCGAACGGGCCGACGGGCTGGAGCGGGAACTGTCGCTGCTGGCGGAGCGGGCCGAGGAGCGGGCCGAGTGGGCCCGCAGCGAGGAGCGGACGCGGATCGCCCGCGAGATGCACGACGTGGTCGCGCACCGGGTCTCCCTGATGGTGGTGCACGCGGCGGCGCTTCAGGCGGTGGCCCTGAAGGACCCGGAGAAGGCGTCCCGGAACGCCGAGCTCGTCGGTGACATGGGCCGGCAGGCGCTGACCGAGCTGCGCGAGATGCTCGGTGTGCTGCGTGCCAAGCCCGACGGCGCGGCCGAGCCCGCGGTGGCGCAGGAGCCCGAGCGGCTCGCGGCGGTGGCCGCGGCGGCCTCGGCCCGGGTACGCCGTTCCGCCGACGCCTTGGCCGCCACCGGCACCGCGGACGGGCCGCGCCTCGGCCAACTCGCGGATCTGGTGGGGCAGTCGCGGCAGGCGGGGATGGCCGTCGAGTTCTCGGTCGAGGGTGAGCAGCGCGGGTACACCGCGCGGGTGGAGAGCACGGCGTACCGGGTGGTGCAGGAGGCCCTGACCAACGTCCACAAGCACGCGCCCGGGGCCGCGGCCCGGGTGCGGGTCGCGCACCGGGAGGGCGAGGTGGCCCTCCAGGTGGAGAACGGCCCGTCGGACGGCGGGACGGACGCCGGGCTGCCGAGTGGCGGCAACGGTCTCGTCGGCATGCGGGAGCGGGTCACGGCGCTGGGCGGGGTGTTCGTCTCCGGACCCACGGACCGGGGTGGTTTCCGCGTCTCGGCCGTGATCCCGGACGTGGCGGAGGCGGCGGACGCGGCGTGAGCAGCCCGTCCGGTCTTTGGACCTCGCGGCGCCGCCGCGGTGCGGGGGTCTGGGGGCTCCGTGCCCGGGAAACGGCGGTGGGGCGGGGCCGGGACACGGCCGCCCCTCCGCGACGGTCGCCTCAGCCGCCGAACGAGAGCCGGGCCGGCCGCGTCCCGGTCACCAGCGCCCCGATCGCGTGATCGATGTCGGCCCCGAGGAACCAGTCGCCGGTGTGGTCGAGGCTGTACACCCGCCCATGGGCGTCGATGGTGAGCAGCGCCTGCCCGTCGAGCTCCTGCCCGAGGGGGCAGACCTCGGTGCCGAGCGCGCGGCCGAGGTCGGCGACGGTCCGGGCGAGGTGCAGCCCGTGCAGTGGGTCGATGTGGAACGGGGTCGGCGCGATGTGCTTGCCCGAACCCGGTCCCGCGATCCGCAGTCCGCCGAACTCCGCCCACGCCTCGACGGCGGCGGGGAAGACGGTGTGCCGGTGCCCGGCGGGCGACACGTGGGCGCGCAGGGCGTCGGCCCACTTCTCGGCGGCCTTGATGTCCCAGCGGCCGGGCTGCCAGCCCGCCTCGCGCAGGGCGGCGTCGACGGCTACGGGGAACCGGGTGGCTGCGGTGCGGTCGAAAGCGCGCATGGAGGTCAGGGCCTGCCTCGTTCCGTGGTGGTGGGGTCGATGGCGCGGACGCCGAAGTGGGTGAGGAGCGCGGTACAGGACCGGCAGGGCGGGGCGTAGGCGCCGTGCCGGGGGTCGCCGTCCTCGCGGATGTGCCGGGCGGTGATCTTCGACTGCTTGAGCGCGCGGCGGGCCTCGCCGTGGGTGAGCGGTTTGCGGGAGGCGCGTTTGCTGCGGCCCGCCTCATGGGTGGTGAGGAAGCGGGTGAGGAGCAGTGCCTCGGGGCAGCGGCCGGTGAAGCGCTCGCGGCGGTCGCTGGTGAGCGTGTCCAGGAAGTCCTGGACGAGGGGGTGCAGGGCGGGCGGCTGTTCGGCCTTGCCCGCGGTGCAGGTCAGCGTGGTGCCGCGGACGGAGAGCGCGGCGGCGACGGCGGGCAGGATGCCGTCGCGTCGGTGGAGCAGCACCGGTGGACGGTCGGCGTCCTCGGTCGTGCTCCAGCTGAGCCGGGGGTCGCCGGGTGCGGCGGTCCGTCCGTCGGTGCTCCCGGTCAGGGGTTGGTGGTCCTGCGTCGTGTGCATGGTGGTTCTTCCCTCCCTGCAATCCCCCTGTTGCGGGGATCAGCCTGCCAAACGGGGTGGTGGGAGTGGAAGGCAGGGCGGTGTTGCGTGTGTCTGGTGTGCCGGAATAGGTGAGAGGGGCCCGAGTCGTGGCACGGGGGTGAGACGGTCGCGGTGGAGGGGTTTGCCGGGACGTGAGGGGTTTCTGCGGTTCTCCCGGGTCCGGTGCGGTCTGCCGCTTTCGGGAGCGGGTGCTGTAGGGGGCAGGTGCCGTCCGGGGTCCGGAAGCGGGTGCCGTCCCGGTTTCGGGAGCGGTTGCCGTACGGGGGTGGGGAGCGGGCGCCCGTACGAGGTCCCCGGAGCGCGCACCGTGTACAGGTTCCGGGAGCAGGCACCGTCCGGCGTTCCGTCGCGCACAGCGGCCCCTGCGGGCCGGGGCCGTGACCGGGGGTGAGGCCGGAACCGGGGCCGCCTGTGCGGGCGTTGTCAGGAGGGGGCGTCCTCCGTGCCCCCCTCCCCACCCACGGGCGGGGGAGCCGTCTTGCGGCACCGCATAGGCTGTCCGTCACGAGGCCGTTCCGGCCGTGGGATCCGTCACCCGCCGCCGGGACCGCGAACGTCGCAGAACACGCCAGCCAAGCAGGGGGCATCCGCCATGACGACAGGTCGGCTCGGGCAGCAGGCCGCGCCACCGAACACGGCCTACGCCGGGCAGGTCGTGCACTTCCCGGACCCCGTCCGGCACGGCCGTTACCCCCAGGGTGTGCGGGTGGACGAGGACGGTTACCCCGACTTCTCCCCGTACGCCCGGGCCGCCGCCGAGATCGCGGACCCGCCGGAGGGCTTCGGCGTGGACGAACTGCGGCTGACCGACTACGTCTCCGCCAACGCCGCGCTGCACGCGGAGGGCCACGAACTCTGGGCGAGCCTGCACCCGGTGGCCACTCCGCACGGCTGGACCTGGCACCACGTGGCCGGAACGCGCCGGCTGGAGCTGGTGCCGGCGGAGGTGAAGGCGCTCCTGCGGCACCACGGCGGGCTGGCGACGGCCGCCGTGGACCAGGAGAAGCGCGGTACCCGCCCGCTCCAGGAGACCCGGCCGGTGCACTTCGCGCTCCCGCAGCGGGAACTGGCCGTGACGGAGGAGCAGGTGCAGGGCGTCGAGGAGGACCTCGGCTACCGGCTGCCCGGCGCCTACCGGGCGTTCCTCAAGGCGGCCGGCGGCTGCGCCCCGGTGGGCGCCGCGCTCGACGCGGAGCTGGGACTGCTGCTGGACCAGCCGTTCTTCACCGTCCGCGAGGAAGCGGCGGTCAACGACCTCGTCTACGTCAACAAGTGCCTGCGCGACCACTTCACCAAGGACTACCTCGGGGTGGCCTTCGTGCAGGGCGGTGTGCTGGCGGTCAAGGTGAAGGGCGAGGCGACGGGGTCGGTCTGGTTCTGCCCGTACGACGACGCCCGCGACCGGGACGGCTGGACGGTGCAGGAGCGGGTGGAGCGGCTGCTGCTGCCCTGCGGTGAGGATTTCGACGCCTTCCTGTCCCGGCTGGCGGGCGGTCCGCCCGAGCTGGAGACGGTGGCGAACCTGATGGTCGACGGCGGCTTCGCGTACGCCGTCCCGGTGGAGGGGTGAGCGCGGTGGTGACCTTCGCGCAGGCTCAGGAGCGCGCGGAGCGCTGGGTCAACGGCGACGTTCCGGCGTATCTGCACCGCGAGGTGAAGGTGCGCGAGTTCGACCTGGGCTTCGTCGCCTGGGCCGAGGACCGCGAGGGCGTGGCCTCCACGGACAGCGCCCGCTCGCGACTGGTGATCGCGCGCGACAGCGGGGAGACCACGCTGTGGCCCGGGCTGCCGGTCGGCGAGGTGATCCGGCGGTACGAGGAGGAGTACGGCACCGCGGCCGAGCCGGCGCCGGTGGCGGCCGAGCCGCCGCGACGGGTGGACCTGAACGCGACGTCGTTCCTGCTGAGCCCGCCGCAGTGGCTCCAGGACGCGGCGGACGCGATGGGCATCCCGGACCGCGAGCGGGACCGTGAGGCGGAGGAGGACTCCGCGGCGCGGCGGGGTGCGGAGGGCGTGCCGGCGCCACGGTCCGGCTCGGGTGACACGTCGGGTGGATCGGGTGCGGCGGATGCTTCGGGTGCGTCGGGTGCATCTGGTGTTTCCGGTACGTCGGGTGGGCCCGGCGTGACGGACGTGCCTGGTACGTCCGGTGTTTCTCTTACGCCGGGTGAGTCCGGCGGTGCGTCTGGTGGTGCGTCCGGCGGTGCGCCCGACGAGGGTTCCGCCGGTGTGACGGGATCGGGCGGGCTGTCGTCGAGCGCCTCGGGAGGGACGGGTTCCGACGGAGCGGACGCCTCCGCTTCCGTGTCGGGCGGTACGTCGGAGGCGCTCGGTGCGTCCGGCGCGCCCGTTCCGGACAAGGCGTCGGACCGGGCCGTGCCGGCCTCCACGCCTCCGGCCATCCCCTCTTCCCCGCCTTCTCAGGCGCCGGCCCCCGAGCCCGACTGGGCGGGTGCCGACGTCTCGACGCGTGCGGGCGACGGCGACACCGGGAATCTGCCCGCGACCGTCCTCGCGCCGGCGCTGTCCGGTTCGGATGCCGACGACACGCCTCCGCCGGGTGTGCGGCCGGACGCGAAGACCGAGCTGATGCCCGGGGGCAGTTCGCTGCCGCGAACGCGGCTGGCTCCCGCGATCGAGGAGCCGGGGGGCGTGCGTCCGGGGCAGGGCGCCCCGGCCGTACCGCCGGCCGCGCCCGGCCCCGCCGCCTCGCCGCAGACCTCGCCCGCACCGCAGGCGCCGCCCGCATCACATGCATCGCCCGCACCGCATGCACCGAACGTGCCGCCCGTGAGCCCGGCCGCGCCGCCGTCCGCTCCGCCCGCAGCCCCCAACGCCCCTGCGGGCGCCGGGAGTTCGAACTCTCAGCCGCCCGGCGGCAGGTCGGCCGCCTACGCGGCGACGATGCTCGCGACGCCGGGTGCGCCCGGGATGCCGGGTGCCCCCGGAGCTCCCGGCGCGCCTGGAGTTCCCGGCGCCCCCGTGGGCCCTGGTGCCCCGTCCGCCGCGGGAGCGGGCCCGTCCGCCCCGGGTGTCCCGCCCGTACCCGGCGCGCCCGCAACACCCGGCGTACCTCCCGCGCCGCCGGGAACGCCGCCCGCCGCGCCCGGGACGCCGCCGGGCGGTGTGCACGCCGCCGCGACGATGCTCGCCGGGGCGAACGTGCCCGGCGCCCCGAACGTGCCCGCCGCACCCGCCGCACCGGGAGTCCCCGGAGCCCCGGGCGCCCCGAACTCCCCAGGCGCGCAAGGCGGTTCCACGCCCCCGGGTGCTCCGGGAGGACCCGGCGTACACCCGCCGGCCGCCCCGGGTGCTCCGGGCGCCGCCCCCGGCGCCGTCGCGCCGGCTCCGCACGCTCCGGGCGCTCCCGGAGTCCCGGGCGCCCCGGCGGGCGGCGTGCACGCCGCGGCGACGATGCTCGCGAGCCCTGGCGCGCCGGGCGTCCCGCCGGCACCCAACGCCCCGCAGCCGCCCGGCGGTTATGGCTATCCGCAGCCCCCGGCCGGCGTCCCGACCGTCGGCCCCGGCTATATGGCCGTCCTCCGCTACCGTGCCCAGGACGGCTCGGAGCAGCAGGTCATCCGGCGCAGCGCGCCGGGCACCCCGCACCCGGAGTGGCAGATCCTGCACGAGCTGCGGTCGATGAACGTGCCGCCGCAGCAGGTGCTCGAACTCCACACCGAGCTGGAGTCCTGTGACCTGCCGGGCGGTTACTGCGCGCGGATGATCCGCGAGACCTGGCCGCAGGTGCGCGTCAGCCACACCGCGGCGTACGGCAGCGACCACGCCGGCCGCCAGCAGGGCGTTCGGCACCTGCTGGAGCACCAGGGCGAGCTGCACCAGGTCGCGGGCGCCCCCGCCCGTCCGGCCCCGAACCGGGTGCCGCTGCCGCAGCCGCACCAGGTGCGCCCGGCCCCGCCGCTCGCGGCGGAGGCCATCGCGCAGGAGCTGCTGGAATCGTTCGGTCCGCAGGGTGTCTTCCGCTTCGACCAGCGTGCCGTGTCCCGGCAGGGCGTGCCGGACGTGGTGGCGCAGACGCTGGTGTGGGCGGGGCTGCCGACCGACTTCGGGCCGTTCTTCTGGGCGCAGGCCCAGCCGGGCCGCCCGGTGCCGACGCTCGCGGAGCTGGCGGCCGAGCGCGGGGCGCGGCCGGCGTCGGACGCCGGCTCGTACCTGGTGATGGGCAGCGACTTCGGTCGGCAGCTCTGCGTCCAGTACGGTACGGCGCACATCGTGGCCGTCCCGCTGGAGGCGGGCCCCGACGGCCGGCCGGCGGTGCCGCAGTTCGTCAACACGAGCCTTCCTCAGTTCGTACGCTCTTTGGCGTTGCTCGGGCGCATGTGGCGCTGGCGCTACGGTTTGACGCCGGAGCAGGCGGGGCGCTGGACCGTGGACTTCCAGGACCAGATCGCCGCGCTGGACCCGGTGGCCTTCTCGTCGCCGGAGAACTGGTGGGCGGTGCTGCTGGAGCAGATGTGGGACGGTCTCTTCTAGCGGCCGGCCGGGATTCGACGGCGGCAGGGCGCTCGGCCCCGCGCACGGGGGACCGGGCGCTCTGCGTTGTCGGTCGGCGCATCCTTGACAGAACAACCAGGCGGAGTGTCGTGTTTTGGGCACTTCCCTCGTGCGGGAATGATGTGCGCCTGACCGCGTCGCAGACCGGGTTTCCGGATATAAGGGGCTACAAGCATGAGTGCATCGGTGTCACCTGACGGTTTCACTGTCGTACGAGGCCGCGGCTACCGGCCTGACCAGGTTGAGCGCGCCCTCGCCGAGTTCGCGCGCCAGCGCGACACCTCCTGGGAGCGCGCGGCGCGGCTCACCGTCCTCGCGCGGGAGATGGAGGACGAGGTCCAGCGCCTCCGGCAGGTGGTGGCGCAGCTGCCCCCGCAGACGTACGAGACGCTGGGGCCCCGCGCCCAGGGCCTGATCGCCACGGCGGAGGCGGAGGCGCTCGGTCTGAAGGAGCGGACCGACGCCGAGGCCGCCGAGATGCACGACGCGGCGGGCGCCTACGCCCGCAAGGTCCGCGACGCCGCCCACGAGTACCAGGTCGAGGTGCGGGCGGAGGCCGAGGAGTGGGCCCGGCAGGCGCAACTCGCGGCCCAGACGGTCGCGGACGAGCTCCGCGCGACGGCCCGCCAGGACGCCAAGCAGTGGCGCGCGGACGCCGAGGCGGCCCTTCAGGAGATGCGCGAGCGCGCCGCCACGATGCTCGCCGACCAGGAGAAGGAGCACGCCGAGCGCTGGGACGCGGCGGGCCGCGAGGACGCCGAGCGCGAGGCCGCGATGGACGCGCGCGTGGCAGCGATGGAGGAGTACGCGCGGTCGACCCTCAACGAGGCGCAGCGCCGCTACGCGGACGCCGAGGAGGCGGCGCGGCACGGCCAAGAGGACGCGGAGGCGCAGGCCGCGTCGCTCATCGCACAGGCCCGGGTGCGGGAGGAGCGCATCGCGCGGGAGACCGAGCGGGTGCTCCGGGAGCACGAGGAACGACGCGAGGAGTTGCGATCGCACATGGCCCACGTGCGGCACAGCCTCGCCGCCCTGACGGGCAAGCCGGTGGCGGAGGATCCGGCGCTGGGGGACTGAGCGGCCGTACGTCCCGTCCTCCGGCGGGTGGGGTGGACGGGACGTACGGGGTGGTGAACTCGGATCAGTCGGTGGTGCGGGTGGCCTTGGGGCTCGAGGAAGCGGAGGCGGGTGCGCCCTTCTTGCCGCTGCCCTTGGTGTCCTTCTTCTCGCCCTTGCCGGTGTCCTTGCCCTTGTCACCGGGCTGTCCGGATTCGGTGGGCTCGCCGGGCTTGGAAGTGACAGTCAGGGGCAGGGAAAGCTGGACGCCGTCACCGGTGGTGAGGAGAAGCGTGAAGCTGCCCGTCCGGTCGTCGGCGAAGAGCGGCGGTAGATCCACCTTGCCGTCGTCGCCCGTGGTGACCGTCACCGTGCGGGACCGGTTGTCGCCCTCCTTGAAGTACGGACCGGTCTTCGCCACCTTGCCGTCCGCGTAAACGGTCGCCGTGATCTTCACCTTGGCTACCGGCTTGCTCTTGTCCTTGCCCTTGCCCTTGGCGTTGGCCTGGAGGCTGATCGGCTGCCCGAAGGAGGCACCCGCGTTGGCCGACAAGGGGGTGTTGCCGGGCCGGACGATCTCGTCGGCCTTGGGCGGCGTCGGTTCCGTGACGACCGCGGTGAAGTCGGCGTGCGTACTGCCCCGGTCGCCGATGGTCGCGCGGACCGTGTACGTCCCGGACGTGGCGCCGGCGGTGAGACCCGTCACCGTGGCCAGGCCGTCCTTGCCGGTGGTGGCGGTGACGGTGGCGGTGGCGGTCCGGCCGTGGTGGAAGCGCGGGCCGTTCTTGCCGATGACCTCGAACTGCACCCGGGTGCCTGTGACGGGATCCCCGTCGGCGGTGACCGCGCGCACCGTCAGGGACGGGAAAGCCTTGCCCGTGTCGGCCGTCACTTCCTGATCGCTCTTCAGTTCCAGGCTGGAGGCCGTGGCCGGCGGCTTCGGCTTGTGGTCCCCGGGCTTGCCCTTGTCCCCGCCCGGCTTGCTCTGGTCGGGCTTCGGCTTCGGGTTGGGCTTGGGCGTCGCCGGCGTCGTGTTCCCCGGCGCGGGCCGGGACGGCGTCGTGGGCACGGTCGGCACCGAGGGCACGGGCGGCACCGTCGGAATCGTCGGCAGCGTGCTGCCCCCCGACGGCGACCCGACGGGCACATCGGCCACGGCGCCCCCGCCGCCGTTCTGGTACGTGCGCATCCAGGCGAGCACCGTGTTGAGGTAGTCGCGGGAGGAGTTGTAGCGCAGGACGGCCTTCTCGACGTCGCCCTGCTTGCTCAGGTCGAGGCCGCCGGCGCACAAGTAACGGGCGGTGCCGGCTGCCGCGTCGAAGATGTTGTTGGGGTCCTTCTGGCCGGTGCCGCGTCCGTCGGCGGCGTAGCTCTCCCAGGTGGACGGGATGAACTGCATCGGCCCGACGGCGTGGTCGAACTGCCGGTCGCCGTCGTACCGGCCGCCGTCGGTGTCACGGACGAGCGCGAACTTGTCGCCCGTCAGGGGCGGGCCGATGATGGGCTTCGCGGTGGACCCGTCGGTGCGGAGGCCGCCGCCCATGGTGCCGTGGTCGGACTCCACCTTGCCGATGCCCGCGATGAGTTCCCAGGGGACGTGGCAGTTCGGCCACTGCTCCCCGGCGAGCTTCTCGGCGTTCTTGTAGGCGGCCAGGGCGGTCGCCGGGATGCCGGTGGCCTTGTCCGGGCCGCCGTCGGGAGTGCCGCTGCCCGGCGCTCCTGGAGTGCCCGGCGGAGGGACGAGGTCGGGCAGGGCGAGGTTGGGGGAGCCATGCGGCAGTCTCTGCGGGTTGCCGGGTCCGGGGGCGGGGTCGCCGGCGTCCGCCGTGTGGTGCGGCGGACTGGCGCCCACCGCCGCGGTGGTGAGGCTGGCGACGAGCAGAGCAGTGCACAGTCCCTGTCGGGAGACGCTGGCAGCGCGCGTACGAAGTATCTTCACTGAGGCTGCTTCCTTGGGAGACCGGCGGCCGGGCGCAGGGGAGGCTGTCGGACGCCCCCCTCGGCCATAGACCCGAACACTAATTCCCTCAAGCCCCAATTGTCTTGCCCCGGGACGGGCTTCACGGTTTCTTCGCGACGCGTTCCCCCGGAAGGGACCGCGGTTCGGCCGTTTCCCCCGCGCGCCGGTGGCTCGCAGCTCTCGGAAGATGGCATTCCGATTCTGCACGACCCTGAGAAGACACCCGCCTTGAGGGGTGCGTCCCCTAGGGGTCGGCCCCTACGTCCCCACCGGTGGCGCTCGTCCCGCAGCAGGAGGGGTGGCGGTCCTCCCGCTCCCTAGGCTCGTCATGCGAGGGCAGGCCGGAGGGCCGGGGGTGGGGTCAGCCCCACCATCGGAACACCCCTGCGCCCCATCGCGGTGCCCGCCGTGGAACAGCAGGCTGGTGCGGGGCCGGAGGAGCCCGCCGGACGGTCCCGGCAGAAGCAGCAGCAGTAGCCGAAACAGCAGCAGTAACAGAAGCAGCAGCAGAATCAGGAGACCTCACCGTGAAGACGGCTGTATCGATTCCCATGACCGGGAGCGACGGAGGACGGACGGCCGTCGCGGCGAGGGCGCGTCAGGTCCTCAAGGCGTACGGCTCGGGGGAGACCCGCGTCACCGCGCTGGACCACGTCGACGTCGACATCGCCTGCGGGCAGTTCACGGCGATCATGGGCCCGTCCGGCTCCGGCAAGTCGACCCTGATGCACTGCCTCGCCGGCCTCGACACGGTCACCTCCGGCGAGATCTGGATCGACGAGACCGAGATAACCCGGCTCAAGGACAAGAAGCTCACCCAGCTCCGCCGCGACCGGATCGGCTTTATCTTTCAGGCGTTCAACCTGCTGCCGACCCTCAACGCCCTCGAGAACATCACGCTCCCCATGGACATCGCCGGCCGCAAACCCGACCGGGAGTGGCTGAACCGAGTGGTGGAGACCGTCGGCCTGGCGGGACGCCTCAAGCACCGGCCCAACCAGCTCTCCGGCGGTCAGCAGCAGCGCGTCGCCGTGGCCCGCGCGCTCGCCGCCCGGCCCGAGATCATCTTCGGCGACGAGCCGACCGGCAACCTTGACTCCCGGGCCGGCGCCGAGGTGCTGGGCTTCCTCCGCCGCTCGGTGGACGAACTCGGCCAGACCATCGTGATGGTCACCCACGACGCCGTCGCCGCCTCCTACGCCGACCGCGTGCTCTACCTGGCGGACGGACGGATCGTCGACGAGATGCACCAGCCCACCGCGGACATGGTGCTGGAACGGATGAAGCACTTCGACGCCCGCGGGCGGGTCTCGTGACCGTCTTCAAGACCTCCCTGCGCAACCTCCTGGCCCACAAGGGCCGGATGGCGCTGTCCGCCGTGGCCGTGCTGCTGTCGGTGGCGTTCGTCTGCGGCACGCTGGTGTTCACGGACACCATGAACGCGACGTTCGACAAGCTCTTCGCGGCCACCGCCTCCGACGTCTCGGTCGCGCCGGAGAAGAAGGACGACGTCCAGCAGACCGGGACACCGCGGACCGTGCCCGCCTCCCTCCAGGGCAAGCTGGCCACCGTGCCCGGCGTCGCCAGGGTCGAGCCCGAGGCGAGCAGCCAGCAGATCACCGTCGCCGATGCCCGCAACAAGGACATCGGCCCCGACTCCGGCGCCCCCACCGTGGGCACCAACTGGAGCGAGCGGCAGAAGAAGTCCGTCGAGATCACCAGCGGCCACGAGCCGCGCGGGGCCACCGAGGCCGTCCTCGACTCCGACACCGCCGACAAGCGCGGCGTCCGCGTCGGCGACACCCTCCGCGTCATCGCTGCCCCGGGCGACTTCCGCGTCCGCGTCGTCGGCCTCGCCACGTACAAGACCACCAACCCGGGCGCCGCGGTCGTCTACCTCGACACGCGTACCGCCCAGACCCGGCTGCTCGGCACCACCGGCGGGTACAGCGGCTTCGGGCTGACCGCCGCGCCCGGCGTCAGCGACGAGCAGCTCAAGGAGCGCGTCACCGCGGCCGTCGGCCCGCACCTGACCGTGTACACCGCCGCCGAGACGAAGAAGGAGAACAAGGAGAACTTCGGCTCCGTCCTCGACGTCATGAAGTACGCGCTGCTCGGCTTCGCCGGCATCGCCGTCCTCGTGGGCATCTTCCTGATCGTCAACACCTTCTCCATGCTGGTCGCCCAGCGCACCCGCGAGATCGGCCTGATGCGGGCGATCGGCGCCGGCCGCCGCCAGGTCAACCGGTCGGTGCTCGTCGAGGCGCTGATGCTCGGTGTCATCGGCTCGGTGCTGGGCATCGGCGGCGGCATCGGACTGGCCGTCGGGCTGATGGGGCTGATGGAGTCCGTCGGCATGAACCTGGACACCGGCGAACTGACGATCAAGGCCACCACGCCGCTCGTCGGCCTCGCCATCGGCGTGCTCGTCACCGTGCTCGCCGCCTACCTGCCCGCCCGCCGGGCCGGGAAGATCTCGCCGATGGCCGCCCTGCGCGACGCCGGCACCCCCGCCGACGGCCGCGCCGGCCGGGTGCGGGCCGGCATCGGGCTGGCGCTGACCGCCGCCGGAGCCGCCGCGCTGCTCGCCGCCGGGAACGCCGACGAGGCCGCCGCCGGCTCGGGTTACCTCGGCCTCGGCGTGCTGTTGAGCCTCGTCGGGTTCGTGGTCGTCGGGCCGCTGCTCGCCGGCTTCCTCGTCCGCGGCCTCGGCGCCGTCGTCCTCCGCGTCTTCGGCCCCGTCGGACGGCTCGCCGAGCGCAACGCGCTGCGCAACCCGCGCCGCACCGGAGCGACCGGCTCCGCCCTGATGATCGGCCTCGCGCTGGTCGCCGCCCTGTCCGTGGTCGGCTCCTCGATGGTCGCCTCCGCCACCGACCAGCTGGACAAGTCCGTCGGAGCGGACTTCATCATCCAGGACGGCGGCGACAAGGCCCTGAGCCCGGCCGTGGAGAAGGCCGTCCTGTCGGCCCACGACATCGAGCACTTCAGCCGCTACGTCGGCGTCATGGCCGAGGTCACCACCCCCGACGGCAAGACCGCCACCCAGCGGCTCACCGCCACCGACCCCACCTACGCCGACGACGTCCGCTCCCAGACCGTCCAGGGCCGGCTGAAGGACGCCTACGCCAGGGACGCCATGTCCGTGCCCGAGGGCTTCGCCAAGGACCACGGCATCCGGCGCGGCGACCGGCTCACCGTCACCATGATCGACGGCCGGACGGCCCGGCTCCGGGTCGCCGCCGTCACCTCGGACGACACGTCGCTGGACAAAGGCGCGATGTACCTGGACCTCGCCACTACCCGGCGGTACCTGCCGGCCGGCGCGATGCCGCTGACCGGCATGATCCTCGCCAAGGCGAAGGACGGCCGGACCACGGAGGCCGCCGCCTCCCTCAAGGCCGCCGTCGCCGAGTACCCGCAGGTCAAGGTCCGCGACCAGGCCGACTACAAGACCATGATCAAGGACCAGGTCGGACAGCTCCTCAACATCATCTACGGACTGCTGGCCCTGGCGATCATCGTCGCCATCCTCGGCGTCGTGAACACCCTCGCCCTGTCGGTCGTCGAGCGGACCCGCGAGATCGGCCTGATGCGCGCCATCGGCCTCTCCCGCCGCCAGCTGCGCCGCATGATCCGCCTGGAGTCGGTGGTCATCGCCCTCTTCGGCGCCCTGCTGGGCCTCGGGCTCGGCATGGGCTGGGGAACGACGGCCCAGAAGCTGCTGGCCCTGGAGGGCCTCGGTGTCCTGGACATCCCCTGGCCCACGATCACCGCCGTCTTCCTCGGCTCCGCGGTGGTCGGCCTCCTCGCCGCCCTGATCCCGGCCTTCCGGGCGGGCCGGATGAACGTGCTGAACGCCATCGCCACCGACTGACCCCACCAGGGTCGACCAGGGCCCGGCCGCGCCACGGGGGTGCGCGGCCGGGCCTGGCGCCGCATCCAGCCCGTCCGTCGCTTGAGGACGCCGGCCCCCTCCAGCCCGTCCGGCGTTTGAGGGCAGCACGCGAAGCGTGCTTCGGGGGCGCGGGGGCGCAGCCCCCGTGAGAAACGGGAAAGGGCGGGACAGGGGCAAGCCCCCCGCCCGAGGCGGAACCGGCCCGCGGCCGCCCGGGGGCGCTTCCCCGCCGTCGGGGCGCGGGCCGCCCGCCAACCACCGGCCCGCGCCCGGCGGCGCCCCGACGCCCGCCCCCACCCCGCCCCCGCGTCGTACGCTGGAGACACACCCGGCTCGTCCCCCACGCGTCGGGCGATTCGTGTTGTCACCCTCCCGGGACGGAAGCCCCTCATGAGCCTGCACGGTCTGCTCGACGCCGTCGTCAACGATCCGGCGCTCGCCGAAGCGGTGAAGGCCGCGGGCGACGGCAACCGGCCGCACGTCGACCTCGTCGGACCGCCCGCCGCCCGGCCGTTCACCATCGCCGCCCTGGCCCGCGCCGGCCGGCCCGTCCTGGCCGTCACCGCCACCGGGCGGGAGGCCGAGGACCTGGCCGCCGCGCTGCGTTCGCTGCTGCCGCCGGACGGCATCGTCGAGTACCCGTCGTGGGAGACGCTGCCGCACGAGCGCCTCTCCCCGCGCTCCGACACCGTGGGCCGCCGGCTGGCCGTGCTCCGCCGGCTCGCCCACCCCAGCCCCGACGACCCGGCCGCCGGGCCCGTCAGCGTCGTCGTCGCGCCCGTCCGGTCCGTGCTCCAGCCGCAGGTCAAGGGGCTTGGCGACCTGGAGCCCGTCAGTCTGCGCAGCGGGCAGAGCGCCGACCTCGGCGAGGTCACCGAGGCGCTGGCCGCCGCCGCGTACGCGCGGGTCGAGCTGGTCGAGAAGCGCGGCGAGTTCGCCGTCCGCGGCGGCATCCTCGACGTCTTCCCGCCCACCGAGGAGCACCCGCTGCGGGTGGAGTTCTGGGGCGACGACGTGGAGGAGATCCGCTACTTCAAGGTGGCGGACCAGCGGTCGCTGGAGGTGGCCGAGCACGGGCTGTGGGCGCCGCCCTGCCGCGAGCTGCTGCTCACCGACGCCGTCCGGGAGCGGGCCGCCGCGCTCGCCGAGGACCACCCGGAGCTCGGAGAGCTGCTCGGGAAGATCGCCGAGGGCATCGCGGTCGAGGGCATGGAGTCCCTCGCCCCGGTGCTGGTGGACGACATGGAGCTGCTGCTCGACGTCCTCCCGGCCGGCAGCATGGCGGTCGTCTGCGACCCGGAGCGGGTACGGACCCGCGCCGCGGACCTCGTCGCCACCTCCCAGGAGTTCCTCCAGGCGTCGTGGGCCGCCACCGCGGGCGGCGGCGAGGCGCCCATCGACGTGGACGCCGCCTCGCTGTGGAGCATCGCCGACGTCCGCGACCGGGCCCGCGAACTGGGCGTGATGTGGTGGTCCGTCAGCCCCTTCGCCGCCGACGAGGACCTGGACAGCGACACCCTCACCCTGGGCATGCACGCCCCCGAGACCTACCGCGGCGACACCGCCCGCGCCCTGGCCGACACCAAGGGCTGGCTGGCCGACGGCTGGCGGACGCTGTTCCTCACCGAGGGGCACGGTCCGGCCGCGCGGACGGTGGAGGTACTGGGCAACGAGGGCATCCCGGCCCGGCTCGACGCCGAACTCGACGACTTCTCCCCGGCCTTGGTGCACGTCTCCTGCGGGAGCCTGGACAGCGGCTTCGTCCACCCGGGCCTGAAGGTCGCCGTCCTCACCGAGACCGACCTGTCCGGCCAGAAGTCGGCGAGCAAGGACATGGGCCGGATGCCGGCCCGCCGCCGGAAGACCATCGACCCGCTGACCCTCCAGGCGGGCGACTACATCGTCCACGAACAGCACGGCGTCGGCCGCTACATCGAGATGGTGCAGCGCACCGTCCAGGGCGCCACGCGTGAGTATCTGCTCGTCGAGTACGCGCCCGCCAAGCGCGGCCAGCCCGGCGACCGCCTCTACATCCCCACCGACCAGCTGGAGCAGGTCACCAAGTACGTGGGCGGCGAGGCGCCGACGCTGCACCGGCTCGGCGGCGCCGACTGGACCAAGACCAAGGCGCGCGCCAAGAAAGCCGTCAAGGAGATCGCCGCCGACCTGATCAAGCTC
Source organism: Streptomyces sp. CA-181903 (assembly GCF_050937075.1). Classification (NCBI taxonomy): domain Bacteria; kingdom Bacillati; phylum Actinomycetota; class Actinomycetes; order Kitasatosporales; family Streptomycetaceae; genus Streptomyces; species Streptomyces sp. CA-181903. The sequence goes on along the minus strand of NZ_JBNJLY010000001.1, from coordinate 3,090,916 downwards.
TACTCGGCGCGGATGGCCGCTCCCGGCCACGCCTTCGGGGCGGACACCCCCTGGCAGCGGGAGCTGGAGGACGCCTTCCCGTACGCCGAGACCCCGGACCAGCTCACCACCATCGCCGAGGTCAAGGAGGACATGGAGAAGTCCGTTCCCATGGACCGCCTGGTCTGCGGCGACGTCGGCTACGGCAAGACGGAGATCGCGGTGCGCGCGGCCTTCAAGGCGGTGCAGGACGGCAAGCAGGTGGCGGTGCTGGTGCCCACCACGCTGCTGGTGCAGCAGCACTTCGGGACCTTCTCGGAGCGGTACGCCCAGTTCCCCGTGGTGGTGAAGGCGCTCTCCCGGTTCCAGACGGACACCGAGGCGAAGGCGGTGTTGGAGGGGCTGCGCGAGGGGTCCGTGGACATCGTCATCGGTACCCACCGGCTGTTCTCGTCCGAGACGAAGTTCAAGGACCTGGGGCTGGTCATCGTCGACGAGGAGCAGCGCTTCGGCGTCGAGCACAAGGAGCAGCTGAAGAAGCTGCGCGCCAACGTGGACGTCCTCACCATGTCCGCGACACCGATCCCGCGGACGCTGGAGATGGCCGTCACCGGCATCCGCGAGATGTCCACGATCACCACTCCGCCGGAGGAGCGCCATCCGGTCCTCACCTTCGTCGGGCCCTACGACCCGAAGCAGATCGGCGCCGCCATCCGGCGCGAACTGCTCCGCGAGGGGCAGGTCTTCTACATCCACAACCGTGTCGAGTCCATCGACCGGGCCGCCGCCCGGCTGCGCGAGATCGTGCCCGAGGCGCGGATCGCCACCGCGCACGGCCAGATGTCGGAGTCCGCGCTGGAGCAGGTCGTGGTCGACTTCTGGGAGAAGAAGTTCGACGTGCTGGTCTCCACGACGATCGTGGAGTCCGGTATCGACATCTCCAACGCCAACACCCTCATCGTCGAGCGCGGTGACAACTTCGGCCTCTCGCAGCTCCACCAGCTCCGCGGCCGCGTCGGCCGCAGCCGCGAGCGGGGCTACGCCTACTTCCTGTATCCGCCGGAGAAGCCGCTCACCGAGACCGCGCACGAGCGGCTGGCCACCATCGCCCAGCACACCGAGATGGGCGCCGGCATGTACGTGGCGATGAAGGACCTGGAGATCCGCGGCGCCGGCAACCTGCTGGGCGGCGAGCAGTCCGGGCACATCGCCGGCGTCGGCTTCGACCTCTACATCCGCATGGTCGGCGAGGCGGTGGCGGACTACCGCGCCTCCCTGGAGGCCGGTGGCGCGGAGGAGCCGCCGCCGCTCGAGGTGAAGATCGAACTGCCGGTGGACGCGCACGTCCCGCACGACTACGCGCCGGGCGAGCGGTTGCGCCTCCAGGCGTACCGGGCCATCGCCTCCGCCAACAGCGAGGAGGACATCAAGGCCGTCCGCGAGGAGCTGACCGACCGCTACGGCAAGCTCCCCGAGCCGGTGGAGAACCTGCTGCTGGTCGCGGGCCTGCGGATGCTCGCCCGGGCCTGCGGGGTCACGGACATCACCCTGCAGGGCTCCAACGTCCGCTTCGGTCCGGTCGAGTTGCGCGAGTCGCAGGAACTGCGGCTCAAGCGGCTCTATCCGCGCACGGTCATGAAGCCCGCCAACCGGCAGATCCTGGTGCCCCGGCCGGCCACCCGCCCCATCGGAGGCAAGCCGCTGGTCGGAAGGGAACTGCTGGCCTGGACCGGGGAGTTCCTCACGACCATCCTCGGCTGACCGGTGGGCGCCGGGGCCGGCGGAGGGGCGGGGCCCGGCGCGGCGCCGCCTGGCCGGTGCCGGCCCGGGCCCGAAGCGCTTCCGCCGGGCGACCCGAGCGCGTCAGGCGACGCGCTTGAGTACCACGGTCGTGCCCTCCACGCCCACCAGGTCGTACCGGGCCCCCGGATGCATCCGGGCCGCGTCGGCGACGAGGTCCTTGACGGGCCTGCCGTCGTCGACGCGCTGGGTTATGTAGGCCGGCGTGATCCCCTGGGTGTCCCCGAACCAGAAGACGCGGCAGCGGCCGGTCAGCCGGCTTATGGCGGCGACGTCCGACGCCTCGACGGTGGCGCCGTCCGGTATGCGGGCCAGCAGCCGCTCAGTGGCCTTGACGCTCGCGGGTATCTCGTAGGTGGCGGGCTCGGTCAGCGTGTAGAGGGGGAGGGACGCGCTGAGCGCCAGGGCCGCGCCCGCGACGGCGGCGGGCAGTTGCCGGGCGTACCGGCGCAGCCAGGCCCGCGGGCTGCGGTGGGCGGTGGTGAGCGCGTCGGTGAGCGCGATGAGGACGACGGGCATCAGGACGGCGTTGTAGTGCCAGTCCGTTCCCCAGTAGTGGTCGTCGTGGGAGACGAACCGCCAGGCAAGCGTCGGCAGGGCGACGATCGCGACCGGTGACCGGAGGGCCAGCAGGCCGGTGGTCGGCAGCAGTATCCACAGCAGGGTGCGGGCGGCGGTCAGTGGCGGGATGGTGGCGGTGGAACCGCCGTCGAGCTTGTTCCAGTAGCCGTAGGAGCCGGTGTTGTTGAAGGAGGGGATCGCGACGCCGAGGGCGAGGGCGCTGGCGGCGAGCCCGAAGACGACGAGGATGCCGCCGACCGTCGTGGCCGTGGTGTCGCGCGGGGTCCCGTCGGGGCCGTGGCGTCGGTCCCGGCGCTCCAGCAGGAGGACCGCCGCGCCGATCGCGGCGACGGTGACGCCCAGGTCCTCCTTCACCAGGACCAAGGGCAGCGCCCACCACATCGCCGTGCGCCACCGTCGGCCGACCGCGGCTTCGAGGGAGAAGGCCAGGAGCGGCATGGCGAAGGCGATCTCGTGGAAGTCGAAGTCGACCGCGCGCTGTATGCCCCAGGAGAAGCCGTAGGCGATGCCTATCGCCAGCCCGCGGGCGCGCCCCAGCTTTCCGGCGGCGAGCCGGACGACGGGGACGGCGGACACCGCAAACAGCGCGGCTTGGACGACGAGCAGGGTGACGGGGCTGGGGAAGAGCCGGTAGAAGGGGGCTATCAGGGCGGTGATGGGACTGAAGTGGTCGCCGAGGATGTTGGCGCCGGGACCCTTCAGATCGGCGACGGGCGCCTGGAACCGGGCGTAGGTCCGGATGGCCTGCTCGAAGATGCCGATGTCCCAGGACATGGTCAGCATCCGGCGGTGCCGGGTCACCGAGAGAGCGGTGTAGAGGACGAACAGCGCCCCGGCCACCCAGTAGGGGTCGAGCCGCGGAGCCCGCAGGGTGCTGGTCCACGCCCGGCCCCGGCCGGGGCGGCGACCGTGTCCGGGCCCGGAGCCGAGACGGCGGCTGCGGCCGAGTCCATGGGGGTCCTCTCCTCCTGCTGGCTTTCCGGTTCGGCTGACGACTGTCGAAAAGATACGCGCAACCGCCGGACGCCGTGGCGGGCGCGGTCGCCGCCGGGTACCGGGTCAGCCGGTCTTCTTCCACTCGGCACAGCCGGCGGTCTTGAAGTAGGCGTCCTGTGCGGTGATCGTCACGAGGCCGTTGCCGGTGACGTTCTCGTTGGCCGCGATCGAGTCCACGCCGTGCAGCGCGTCCTTGGCGCGCTCCCAGTAGCAGTTGCCGTCCGCCTTGTTGCCGGTGGACCGGTAGGTGCCGGGGGCTATGTCGGCCCCCACCCGGTACATGCCGTTGCCGGACACCGAGGTGGTCTTCGGGGCGCCGTCCGCCTTGGCGGGGACGAGCTCCCAGCCCTTGCAGCCCTGAGACTTGAAGATCTTGTCGTCCGCCTTGATCGTCACGTAGCTGGAGCCGGTGACGTTGTCGTTGGCGATGATCGAGTCGGGTTCGCCCTTGGAGTCCTTGGCGCGCTCCCAGTAGCAGTTGCCCGAGGACTTGTTGCCGACGCTCCGGTAGGTGCCGGGCTTGACGTCGGAGCCGACCTGGAACGTTCCGCTGCCGGGGATGTCGGCCTTCTTCGCCGCTTTCCCCTCTTTACCGGCGCCCTTGCCCCCCGCGCCGCCGTCGCCGGCGGTCACGACCTTGTCGGAGGCGCTGTCGTCACCGCCGCCCGAGAGCGCGGCACCCGCGCCCACGACGAGGACGAGGGCGCCGGCCGCGGTGAGCACCTTGTGCCGGGCGAACCAGTTCCGCTGCTTCTGCTGGGCGTGCTGATACATGGCGAACACCTTTCGGCGAGAGATCCGTGTTCCGATGAGGCAATCACAGCAGATGCTGTTAACCGAGTCAACGACGTTCACGTGATCGAGTGACTTCACGCCTGTGAAGGGGTCGGTTCGAGGGTCGGGGGTATGCTCGGCACCACATCGAACGAGCGGCAGCACCGAGGAGGAGGGGAGTCAGATGTCGGAGAGTGCGGTGGAGGTGACCGCGGCCGGGATCGCCCGGCTGGCCGGAGTGGGACGCGCGGCGGTCAGCAACTGGCGCCGCCGGCACGCGGACTTTCCCCAGCCCATAGGAGGTACGGAGACCAGCCCGACCTTCTATCTCACCGACGTCGAGCGGTGGCTGAGGCATCAGGGCAAGATCGAGGAGGTGCCGCTGCGCGAGCGGGTCTGGCAGCAGCTCGTCGGGCATCCGGCCGGTGCCGTCACCGCCCTCCGCTACGCGGGGGCCGTTCTGCTCCTGGTCAAGAACCGGCCCATGGACTGGCTGGAGCTGGCGGAGCTCCCCGACGCCGAGCTCGCGGAAGCCCTGCCCACCGCTCTGGAAACCGTGCTGGCCGCCCGGCTCGGCGAACACCACGCCGTCGCCGTCCCCGGCCCGGCCGAGCTCGCCGCCTCCCCCGGACTGCTGCGCGGCACCGCGGACCTCGCCACGGTGCGCGGCGCCGGCCCCGCCTACGAATTCCTCCTCGGCCGTCACCTCGACGCCAACCCCCGGCAGTACTCCCTCACCCCGCCGGGCGTCGCCGAGCTCATGGCCGCCCTGGGCCACGGGCCCAAGAGCGAGCGGCGGGAACGCGCGGTCCTCGACCCCGCGTGCGGCACCGGTGGACTGCTCAGCGCGGCCGGCTCGGCCGGCCCGGCCGAGCGGCTCACCGTCCTCGGCCAGGAATCCGACGCCGACCTGGCGGCACTCACCGCCCTGCGCCTGGCCCTGCACTCCGACGCCCAGGTGCGAGTGCGCCCGGGCGACAGCCTCCGCGCGGACGCCTTCACGGACCTGGCTGTCGACGTCGTGCTGTGCCACCCGCCGTTCAACGAACGCAACTGGGGCCACGACGAGCTGGCCTACGACCCGCGCTGGGAGTACGGGTTCCCCGCCCGCACCGAATCGGAGCTCGCCTGGGTCCAGCACGCCCTCGCCCGCCTCCGCGAGGGCGGCACCGCCGTCCTGCTGATGCCCCCGGCCGTCGCCTCCCGCCGGTCCGGCCGCCGCATCCGCGCCGACCTGCTCCGCCGCGGCGCGCTCCGGGCCGTGATCTCACTGCCCGCCGGCGCGGCCCCGCCGTACGGCATCCCGCTGCACCTGTGGGTGCTGCGCCGCCCCGGCGCACAGCAGTCGCCCACCCCACAGGTACTGCTCATCGACACCGCCGACCTCGCCCCGGCCGGCCGCGACAAGCTTCCCTGGCAGGCCGTCAGCACCGCGGTGCTGGAAGCCTGGGAGGACTTCGACCGGACCGGCACGGTCGAGGAGAAACCGGGCCAGCACCGCTCGCTGCCCGTCATCGACCTGCTGGACGACGACGTGGACCTGGCCCCGGCCCGCCACCTCCCGCCGCCCGCGTCGGCCGGCGGGGTCGCCGACCTCACGGACGTCCAGGACCGGCTCACCGTCGCCCTGGGCCGGGCCGCCGAACTCGCCCCCGGGGTACCGGAGGAGGGCTCGGGCGCCCGATGGCCGACCACCACCGTCGGGGAGCTCGCACGGGCCGGCGCCCTCGTCCTCCGGGCCGGCGGGCCCGGCACCGCCACCGGGCCCGGCGCGCCCCCCGTACTCACGGACTACGACGTCAAGGCGGGCGGCGCGCCCTCCGGCACACTGCCCGAAGGGCCGGCCGAGGAGCCGGTGCCGGTGCAGGCGGACGATGTCGTGGTGCCGGTGCTCGGTGACGTCACCGTGGCCCGTGTCGTCGACGAGGCCACCGCCGGGGCGGCGCTCGGCCGCGGACTGTTCCTGCTCCGGCCCGACCCGGCCGCGCTCGACCCCTGGTTCCTCGCCGGGTTCCTGCGCGGCACCGCCAACCAGCGCCAGGCGAGCAGTTACGCGTCCACGGCGACCCGGCTCGATGTGCGCAGACTCCAGGTGCCCCGGCTGCCGTTGGCGGAACAGCGCCGCTACGGTGCCCGGTTCCGTGCCCTGGCCGCTTTCGAGGAGGCGCTACGGCTGACCGAACGACTGGGGGAGCAGTTGGTCCAAGGGCTGTACGACGGGCTGACCGACGGGACGGTACGGCCGGACTGAGCCGGGCGGGACGGCCGGGCCCAACCGGGCCGGGCGGGCCGGCCGAACCGGGTGGGACGGCCGGAACGGGCCGGTTCGGCAAGGCCGGTGGGGCGGCGTGGTGCGGCCGGGCGGGCCGGCGCGCGCGGGGTCTCAATCGGCTGTGAGCGATCCCTCGGCCGCCGGATCGAGGCAACCCTCGCGATCGTTCGGGGGTCGATGGATAGGCTCTGTGACATCCCGTACCCCAGGAGCAGTGATGAATGGCCCCGGCCCGGCACAGCGACAGCCCCACCGCCCCGGTGGAGCGGTGGTCGTCACCATCCGCGTGGTCATCGTCGCCATCACGGTCTGCACGGTGTTTCTGCTGAGTTGGATACCGATGTTGCGGGTGGCCATCGTCCGACGTAGAGCCCTCGACTGGGCGCTGTTCTGGGTGGCGTTGGTGGCCTCTGTGGTCTGGTTGGTCATGTTGGAGGACCGGTTCTCGAAGACGGTCTGGAACACCGTGGGCATGATCTGCGCGATCGTGACCGGGGTGACCGCGACTGCCTACTACCTCTGGTCCGACATCCGTCACCACCGGACCACCGTGACCGGATGGGCTCCGTCGCATGCCGGACCCGGCCCGACCGCCTTCCCGGCGGTCGCCCACGGCCCCTACGCTCCGGTCCACCCCGGTGGGCAGCCCCTGAGCGGCCACCTGCCGCCGCCCTCCTACAACCGGTACGGTCCGACCCCGCCCGCGGTCGGGCAACCTCCGTATGGCCATCTGGCAGGTGGTCATCCGGGCGTCGGGCACCCTTCGATACCACCGCCTTCGGCCGTCTCTCCGAACGGTGCCATGGTGTCCGGGCACCCCATGGGTGCCGTGCCCGGGCAGAACGGGCCGACGGGGCAGGCCGGGCCGATCGGGCAGCCTGGATCTCCCGGGCTCGGTGGAATCGCCGGTATCGCAGGAACCGCCGGTCCCGTGAACCCCGCCAACCCGATGGCGCCCGGTGCCGCGCCGACCCTGCCCGGGGCCGGTGCGGAGCGTCCGTACCGGCCGCGCCACGCTCGTCCGGCCCCCGTGGAGGAGCCGACGTCTCATCCTGCTGGCGGGACAGGGTTTATGACGCCTCATCAGTCAAGCCCGCCACTCGCCGGGCAGGTGTCGGCCTACGGCTATCCGCAGCCGGACCCGCACGCGCAGGCCACCGTGCCGTCGCACCCGCGGCACCCCGGTGACCAAGGCCACCGAGCCACCCCGCATCAACCGCCCGCGGACCCCCAGGCAGCGCACCGGCACCAGCCGCCCGCGCACCCGCAAACGCCGGTCCAGCCGACCCGGCAGGCGCCGTCTCCGGCGGACGGGGCCCGCCGGCCGCAGCGGATCGACCAGGTCCGGGCCGAGCTGGACGAACTGAGCGACCTCCTCCGCAGGGGTCCGGGCCACCAGGGGGAGCGGGAGCAGTGAACGGGCGCGTCATCGCCGACCGGTACGAGTTGGCGACGGTCATCGGCCAGGGTGGCATGGGTCAGGTGTGGACCGGCTACGACCGGCGGCTGGACCGCCGCGTGGCCGTGAAGCTGCTGCGCCCCGACCGGATGGCCGGCACCGACGGCGGGGACGAGCTCCGCCGCCGCTTCGTCCGCGAGTGCCGGGTCACCGCGCAGGTCGACCACCACGGCCTGGTCACCGTGCACGACGCGGGCAGCGACGGCGAGGACCTCTACCTCGTCATGCAGTTCGTCGAGGGCGCCGACCTCGCCGACCACCTGGCCGAGCACGAGCCCTACCCCTGGCCGTGGGCCGTCTCGGTGGCCGCGCAGCTCTGTTCGGTGCTCGCGGCGGTGCACGCCGTCCCGATCATCCACCGCGACCTCAAGCCGCGGAACGTGATGATCCGCCCGGATGGTTCGGTGCTCGTCCTGGACCTCGGTGTCGCCTCCGTCATGGACGCCGACACCACGCGCCTCACCCGTACCGGTTCCCCCATCGGCAGCCCGGCCTACATGGCGCCCGAGCAGGCGATGGGCGGAGCCGTCGGCCCATACACCGATCTCTACGCACTCGGCGTGCTGCTGCACGAACTGCTCAGCGGCGAAGTGCCGTTCGCCGGTTCGACGGCGCTCGGCGTGCTGCACCGGCACCTCTACGAACCGCCCGTCCCCGTCCGCCGGCTCCGGCCCGAGACGCCCCCGGCGCTGGAGGAGCTGGTCCTGCGGCTGTTGGCCAAGGATCCGCAGGACCGCCCCGCCGACGCCCAGGAGGTCTACCGGGCCCTCGTCCCGCTCCTCCCCACCCCCGGCCGGACCGCGGACGGCTCCCACGCGGGAGCCGCGGGCCACCCGGGCGGAACGGCCGGCGGAACCACGGCCCCGATCACGGCCCCGATCACGGCCCCGATCATGGGCCCGATGAACCCCACGCGCCCCTTCCTGCTCCCGCACGCCCCCTGGCCCGACCGTTCCGCGACCGTCCCCGCCCCCGCCGGGGCGACGGCCCTGGCCGGGACCTCCGTCCCAGGTGGCGCCCATGTCTCCTCCGGAGCACCGGCGTTCCCGGCCGCCGCCGACGCCGGTGTCCCCGCGGGCCATACGCCCACCGGCGGAGCCGATGTCGCCGGAGCCGTCGAGGAGGTCAAGCGGCTGCTCGACCAGGGCGGCATCACCCAGGCCGTCGACATCCTCGGAGCGATCCTCCCGGCCGCCGCGGACGAGCACGGCGAGCACTCCGGCGTCGTCCGGAGCCTGCGCAAGCAGTACGCGGCGACGCTCATGGACGACGGCCAGTACCGCCGCGCCCTCCCCGAGCTGCACCGGCTGATGGACGACTACGCCGCGGAGACCGGTCCCCGGGCCGCCCGCCAGGTGCTGCGTTTCCGGTACGACGCCGCCCAGTGCCTGGAGCAGCTGGGCGAGGCGGCAGCAGCGCTCGACGAGTACCGCGCGCTGCTGCCGCACTTCCAGCACGACCCGGACGACCTGGCGACCGCGTTCGAGATACGCCGGCGCACGGGCCACCTCCTGCTCTCCCTCGGCGACCGCCACGCCGCGCACGAGACCCTGATGGCCCTGCTCTTCGACGCCGAGCGGGTGCACGGGCCGCACCACCCGCTCCCCGCGGAGATCCGCCACACCCTCCGCTGGCTGGGCGAGGTCCGGGCGTGAAGAGCGCGGCATGAAGCGGCATGAGAGCGCGGCATGAAGACGTGAGAAGGGCGGCGTAAAGAGGGGTGTGGAAAGGCGGTAGGGAGCGGGGACTGAGTGCCCGTCAGCCCCTCCCGCCCCACCAGGCCCGCACATCCCGGGCGCCGGCGAATCGTTGGTCGAATCAGTGGCCTCCGCCACACGGACTCCCTACCATCGATCAACGCCAGGTCGATCGCCGTACCGCCGCACGAGCACTGCCGGGAGGCTCCATGATCCGCCGAAGGACCGCGCTCTCCGCCGCCGCCGGGCTGTTGGCCGCGACACCCCTGCTCACCGCCTGCGGGTCCACCCCGCACCCCGGCGCCGCGGCCGTCGTGGGCGACGACCGGATCACCGTGGCGCAGCTCCAGAGCCAGGTGAAGGACGTACGCGACGCGCAGGAGTCGTCCCCGCAGGGCGAGCAGCTCACGGCGAACAGCGCACGGCTCAGCCAGGACACCCTCATCCGGCTCGTCCAGTACCGGATCATCGAGAAGGCCGGGCAGGACAACGGGGTGGACGTCACCCGCCGCGAGCTCCAGGACGAGCGGTCGCAGGTCGAGCGCGCCAACGGCGGCGCCGAGGCGGTGCGCGCCCGCTTCCTGGCCCTGGGCATCGCCCCCTCGCAGATCGACCAGGCCCTCGCCATGGACCTCGTCCGCACCAAGCTGGACGGCAAGCTGGGCGCCGCGCGCACCAACGACGTGCTGATGAAGACCTCCCAGGCGCTGCGCGTCGACATCAACCCGCGGTACGGGGCCTGGGACGCCAAGCGCGGCACCGCCCGCCCGCTTCAGGAGCCCTGGCTGCGGCCCGTCGCCCCGCCCGCCGCGGAGAGCCCGGTGTAGCGGGCGCGGCGCAGGCGGCGGGCCCCTCGGGGCCCGGCCCGGCCGCCGTCCCCTACGCTCGACAGGGTGAACGACTCTGCGTCCCCGGCGGCCGGCCGGATCGTCCTGCTCACCACCAGCCACCGCGTCGCGCCCGGACTGTTGTCCTGGCCGGCGTGGCAGACGCTGCACGCCGCCGACCGGGTGCTGTGCGCCGACCCGGCCCACCCGCTGCTGCCCTATCTCGGGGAGGCCGGGATCACCGCCGAGACCCCGGAGGGGTCCTTCGACGCCCGGGCGCTCGTCGACGACTGCCTGGCCGGCGGCCGGACCGTCGTCGTGATCACGTCGGCGGCGGGGGAGTCGGCCCTGACCGACGGCCTGGCCCGGCTCGCGGGCTCCGGCCGGCAGCGGATGCCGGCGCTGGAGCTGCTGCCCGGTTCGTACGACCTGCCCGGCGCCCGCCTCCTCGACCTGGTGCAGGTCATGGACCGGATCCGGGTCGCCTGCCCGTGGAGCGGCATCCGCACCCACGAGGACCTGGGCAAATACGGCCTGGAGGAGATGTACGAGCTCGTCGAGGCCATCGAGACGGGCGACCGCGAGGCGCTCCGCGAGGAGCTCGGCGACGTACTGCTCCAGGTGGTCTTCCACGCGCGCATCGCCCAGGACGACCCCGACGAGCCGTTCGCGATCGACGACGTGGCGGGGACCATCGTCGAGAAGCTCGTCCACCGGCACCCCCATGTCTTCGGGGACGCGGAGGCGGAGACTCCGGAGGACGTCAGGGCGCACTGGACGCGGACCAAGGCCGCCGAGAAGCGCCGCGCGTCCCTGACCGAGGGCGTCCCGCTGGGGCAGCCGGCCCTCGCGCTGGCCGCCAAGCTGGCCTCCCGCGTCCGGTCCGAGGGGCTGGACGTTCCGCTTCCGGCCGGGGAGGGCGTCGGGTACGCGCTGCTGGCCATGGCGGTGCGGGCCGAGGCGGAGGGCGTCGAGCCGGAGACCGCGCTGCGGGCGGCCGCCCGCACGTACCGGGACGCGATCCGGCAGGCCGAGGCCGAAGCCGGGGTCGAGACGGACGGCGGAGGGGCCGGCGGAGGGGACGGGGCCGCGTAGTCCCGTGCGGCCCTTCGCGCCCGGACGGCGGTTGCACCCCGTTCGGCTCAGTGACGGTCTTGACCGGGCGCCCTCCGGGTAACCGGACTGCATGCGTACCGATGAGATGGTTCTCGCCCTACCCGCCTGGGTCGGCGGCGCCGCCCCCTTCGCCGTCGGGCTCTGCGTCGGCGCCCTGCTGCTGCTCGCCTTCGTGTACGGACGGCGCTGGCGCGACAAGGAACCGCCGCCCCCGAGCCAGCCGCAGCGGCGGCAGGGCGCCTGGCAGACGCGCGAGGAGCACGACCGGGGGCCGTCCTCGCCGGACCACGGGCCGGGGCACGAGGACAACGACGACGCCGTCGGCTACGTGACCGAGCACCGGGAGGCGGATCCGCTGCGCACCGAGGGGCCGGGGAGCGGGTCCTGCCGCACGAGCTCCGGAACCCCGGCAGCCACGAGGAGGAGCTCACCGAGGAGCAGAGGAAGTGGAACCCGGGGAGCAGCGGCGCCTTCGGCAGCGGCGGGGGCGGCCACCACTAGAGCCGGGGGCGGCCACCACTGGAACGGCGGGGGCAGCCACCATCAAACGGCCACCACTAAGCCACCTCCACCGAACGGCCACCACCCAACCGCCTCCGCCAAACGGTCATCGCCAAACGGTCACCGCCAACGGCCGCGGTCGGACGGTCGCGGTCGGTCGGCCATCGTGAAGAGCGAGCGGGCGGGGCCGCGACCCCGCCCCGCGCCCCCTAGTAGCGTCGGACCGTGCACGACAAAACCGACGACCACACCGCTCCCGCCGCGCCCGACGCCCCTGAGGGGCCCACGCCTCCCCTCTTCACCTGGGAGTTCGCGAGCGACCCCTACCCGGCGTACGCCTGGCTACGCGAGCACGCCCCCGTGCACCGGACCGCCCTGCCGAGCGGGGTGGAGGCGTGGCTGGTGACCCGGTACGCCGACGCGCGGCAGGCGCTGGCCGACCAGCGGTTGTCGAAGAACCCCGTGCACCACTCCGAGACCGCGCACGGCAAGGGCAAGGTGGGCATTCCGGGCGAGCGGAGTGCCAACCTCATGACGCACCTGCTCAACATCGACCCCCCGGACCACACCCGCCTCCGGCGTCTGGTCTCCAAGGCGTTCACGCCCCGGCGCGTGGCGGAGTTCGCGCCCCGCGTGCAGGAGCTCACCGACCGGCTCATCGACGGGTTCGCGGGGCGTGGGGAGGCGGACCTCATCCACGAGTTCGCGTTCCCGCTCCCCATCTACGCCATCTGCGACATGCTCGGCGTCCCGCCGGAGGACCAGGACGACTTCCGGGACTGGGCCGGGATGATGATCCGGCACGGCGGCGGGCCGCGCGGCGGAGTGGCCCGTTCCGTGAAGCGGATGCGGACCTACCTCGCCGAGCTGATCCACCGCAAGCGCGAGGACCTCGGCGACGACCTGATCTCCGGGCTGATCAGGGCCAGTGACCACGGTGAGCACCTCACCGAGAACGAGGCCGCCGCCATGGCCTTCATCCTGCTCTTCGCCGGTTTCGAGACCACCGTCAACCTCATCGGCAACGGCACGTACGCGCTGCTGCGCAACCCCGGAGAGCGCGAGCGCCTGCAGCGCGCGCTGGCCGCCGGGGACGAGAGCCTGTTGGAGACCGGGGTGGAGGAGCTGCTGCGGTACGACGGTCCCGTGGAACTGGCCACCTGGCGGTTCGCCACCCAGGACCTGACGATCGGCGGCCGGCGGATCGCGGAGGGCGACCCCGTGCTCGTCGTCCTCGCGGCGGCCGACCGCGACCCGCAACGGTTCGCCGAGCCCGACACCCTCGACCTCGCCCGCAGTGACAATCAGCACCTCGGGTACGGCCACGGCATCCACTACTGCCTCGGGGCGCCGTTGGCGCGACTGGAGGGCCGCACGGCGCTCGCGACACTGCTGCGACGCCTTCCCGACCTGCGGCTTTCCGCTGATCCGGCCGATCTCAGGTGGCGCGGCGGGCTCATCATGCGGGGCCTGCGGACGCTGCCCGTGGCCTTCTCTCCGGAGCCCGGACAGACGGGCACATGACTATACGTCAACTCGGCTTGACCGTCTCCCGGCGCCGATCACGGTGGGTTGTGGCGCCCGGGGGCCGTGGCTATCTTCTGCCGTCATATTCAGCAGCCACACGATCGGCAGCGGTCAGCAGCCGGTCGGCAGCCATATGAGAGGTGATCGCATGCTCTCCGGGAAAGGCCGACATCGTCGTCCCCGTCAACTGCCCGCCGTGGTCGTCGCTGCGGGCGTGGCGGGTGCCGGGATCGCCATGCCCCTGCTCGGCGCCACCACCGCCGACGCCGCCGACGCCCCCACCTGGGACCGCGTCGCCCAGTGCGAGAGCGGCGGCCTGTGGAGCGCGGACACGGGCAACGGGTTCTACGGCGGACTGCAGCTCACCACCGACATGTGGAAGCAGTACGGCGGAACGGAGTTCGCGCCGCGCCCCGACCAGGCCAGCCGGGCCCAGCAGATCGCCGTCGCCCAGCGGATCCTCGACGCCCGCGGCGCGTACGCCTGGCCCGCCTGCGCGGTGAAGTCCGACCTGGCCAAGGACGGCCGGGCGCCCGAGGTCAATCCCGGGATGTCGCACGACGCCGTCGAGGGGTCGTCGCACGTGCCGGCTTCCGGATCGTCCGGGACAAGTGCAACATCCGGGACGAGTGGAACGTCCGGGAAGTCCGACTCCGGCCGGTCGCGGGACGTGTCGTCCGACAAGGCCGGCGAGAAGGGCGACGGGACGTCCGGCGAGAAGCCGTCCGGGAAGACGTCGGACACGTCCGCCGGGAAGGACGCCGCCTCCGACCGGTCGACGACCGGTGGCAAGGGCGAGAAGGCCGGCGAACACGGCACCACCGGCAACTCCGGTACCGCCGACCCCTCCGGGAAGCCCGGGCAGCCGGAGAAGCCGTCCGGTGAGGACCGCGACACCTCCACCGGTTCCTCCGCCGGCGGCAAGCACCGCAAGCCGGACGGCGACGCCACGGGCGCCTCGAAGGACGGGCAGCGGTCCGACCGGGACGGCGGAGCGGACTCCGGAACGTCCGCCTCCGGTACGACCGATGAGCCCGTGCGCGCCGGCGCGGACGACACCGGGACGGGCAAGCACCGCGCGGAACCGTCCGGTTCGAGCGGCGAGCGCGCGTCGCGCGGCGCGGAGCGCGGGCGCGCGGACGCACCGTCCGTGCACGACTACACCGTGCGCCCTGGTGACAACCTGTCAGAGATCGCGGAACAGCATCGGGTCGAGGGTGGCTGGCATCGCGTGTACCAGGACAACAAAAAGGTCGTCGGGGGCGATCCGGACCTCATTCGCCCCGGTCAGCAGCTCGAACTGAAGAAGTAGCGGGGGAGTTCGCGTCGAATGTCCGTTCCGGATGAAAGTGAGACATGGGTCTCGTTGACATCCGCGCGGAGACGGCTCGTCAGAAACCCGTGAAGCCATTCCCACCTGCGGAAACAGTGAGTTCCCCGGGGTGGGTGGAGCAGGCGGTGGCTGAAAAGGAGGGTTTGAACCCGTCGGCCGTCTGTGCTTACCGTCTTCATCGCTCGCCATCGCGAGCACCACGGTCGTCACGCCGAATCCTGCCGGCGACCGGGGGAGTCGTCGCGCAAGCGCCGTAGGCAGGAGCGGGGGAACCACGGTAGGTCGCCGGAACGGTTCATCGGTCAACGACCGACGTACCGGAACGGCTTGGGGTGAAGCCTGGTGAGCGCAAGCCACCGGGCCGGGCAACTCACGCCCGAACCCGACAGCTCACCTCGTAGGCGCCGGTGAGGAAACCGAGTCATGTCCAAGGGCAAGCACCGTCGTCCGAACAAGGCCGTCCGCATCGCCACGCTCGCGGGTGTCACCGGCGCCGCAGTCGCCGCCCCGCTGATGATGGCCACGTCCGCCCACGCCGCCTCCGTGGATACCTGGGACCGCGTCGCCCAGTGCGAGTCCGGCGGCAACTGGTCGATCAACACCGGCAACGGCTACTACGGCGGTCTGCAGTTCTCGCAGTCCTCGTGGGCGGCCATGGGCGGCACCCAGTACGCGCCGCGTGCCGACCTCGCCAGCAAGGGCCAGCAGATCCTGGTCGCCGAGAAGCTGCTCGCGGCCCAGGGCCCCGGCGCCTGGGGCTGCGCCGGCGAGGGCGGCCTGACCCGCGGTGGCGGGTCCCCGTCGGTCGACGACTCCGGCTCCGGCAAGGTCGTCTCCAAGTCGGCCTCGGGCCAGCGTTCGACCGGCCAGAGCCACGCCGACCGCAGCGAGCGCAAGGCCGCGCCGAAGCACGCCGCTCCGCAGCAGGAGGCCGAGGAGGCCCCGGCCGCGCCGGCCGCCAAGCCGGCCACGCCGAAGCACGCCGCGCCGAAGACCGTCAAGATCGGCGACGGGAATTACGAGGTCAAGGAAGGCGACACCCTCGCCAAGATCGCCGAGGCCAAGAAGGTCAAGGGCGGCTGGGAGAAGCTCTACGACCGCAACAAGGACATCGTGGAGAGCGCCGACCTCATCTTCCCCGGCCAGAAGCTGCACCTCAGCTGAGGCTGAGAGGGCTTCCGGGGGCGTGAGCCGTACGCGGCCGCGCCCCTGGTCGTCCAGGCCCTGACCGGGGTTCCGCGGCCGGGCGGCCCGTACCGCCGCCCGTACCGCCGGCGTCCCCGGCGCGGCACCCGAACCACCGGCCCGGGTTCCCCTTCCCGGGCCGCAGCGGAACCGCCCCGCTTTGATGCGATCGATCCCCCCCGAGCCGCATCGGAGCGGGGCTTCGCCGTTCCCGGGTGTGAACTGTTGCGGGGTGGTGGGTGGGCGGGTTGTGGGGGCGGGCCGTTCCAGGGCTGAGCCCTCGGGTGCGCGAACGGCTTCGGAGCGTGAACCGCTCCCGTACGCGAACGGCTTCAGAGCGCGAACCGCTCCCGTACGCCCGCCGCTTCCGTGCGCCCGGCGGTCGCCCCGCGCGCCGGCCCCGCGCGCCGGCCCCGCGCGCCGGCTCCGCCCGTCCGGCCCCGTCGTCCGGTACCCGGCTCCCGTTTCCCAGCCCCCGCTTCCCGCTTCCCGCTTCCCGCGCCGGTTCCCCGTTGAGCGAACAGCTCGCCCATTCGTCCCTTGATCTCGGCGTTTGTGCCATTTTTCCGGCGGGGTGGCGCTCCGGGGGCAGGTGGACCCTCCGGCGCCCGTTAGGCTCGTGCTGCAGAACGCTGGAGTACCCAGACACACACGAAGGAGACCCTCGTGCCGTCCATCGACGTCGTCGTAGCTCGCGAGATCCTCGACTCGCGAGGCAACCCCACGGTCGAGGTCGAGGTCGGCCTCGACGACGGCTCCACCGGCCGCGCCGCCGTGCCGTCCGGCGCCTCGACCGGTGCCTTCGAGGCCATCGAGCTCCGTGACGGGGACAAGAACCGCTACCTGGGCAAGGGCGTCGAGAAGGCCGTGCTGGCCGTCATCGAGCAGATCGGCCCGGAGCTCGTCGGCTACGACGCCACCGAGCAGCGCCTGATCGACCAGGCCATGTTCGACCTGGACGCCACCGACAACAAGGGCTCCCTGGGCGCCAACGCCATCCTGGGCGTCTCCCTGGCCGTCGCGCACGCCGCCTCCGAGGCGTCGGACCTCCCCCTCTTCCGCTACCTCGGCGGCCCGAACGCGCACCTGCTGCCCGTTCCGATGATGAACATCCTGAACGGCGGCTCGCACGCCGACTCCAACGTGGACATCCAGGAGTTCATGATCGCGCCGATCGGCGCCGAGTCCTTCTCCGAGGCGCTGCGCTGGGGCACCGAGGTCTACCACACCCTCAAGGCCGTGCTGAAGGCCAAGGGCCTCTCCACCGGCCTGGGCGACGAGGGCGGCTTCGCCCCGAACCTCGGCTCCAACCGCGAGGCCCTGGACCTCATCCTCGAGGCCATCAAGCAGGCCGGCTACACCCCCGGCCAGGACATCGCGCTCGCGCTCGACGTCGCCGCGTCCGAGTTCTACAAGGACGGCGTCTACACCTTCGAGGGCAAGAGCCGTACCGCCGCCGAGATGACCGACTACTACGCCGAGCTCGTCGACGCGTACCCGCTGGTCTCCATCGAGGACCCGCTGTTCGAGGACGACTGGGACGGCTGGAAGACCATCACCGAGCGCCTCGGCGACGCGGTCCAGCTCGTCGGTGACGACCTGTTCGTCACCAACCCGGAGCGCCTCGCGCGCGGCATCGAGGAGGGCGCCGCCAACGCCCTGCTGGTCAAGGTCAACCAGATCGGTTCGCTGACCGAGACCCTGGACGCCGTCGAGCTGGCCCAGCGCAGCGGCTTCAAGTGCATGATGTCCCACCGCTCCGGCGAGACCGAGGACGTCACCATCGCCGACCTGGCCGTCGCCACCAACTGCGGCCAGATCAAGACCGGTGCCCCGGCCCGCTCCGAGCGCGTCGCCAAGTACAACCAGCTGCTGCGCATCGAGGAGATCCTCGACGACGCCGCGGTGTACGCCGGCCGCAGCGCGTTCCCGCGCTTCCGCCAGGGCTGAGCCACACCTGGCAGTGCGCGTACGAGGCTGACAAAGCCTCACGCCTCACCCCGTCCCCGGCCATGGTCCCGTACCGTGGCCGGGGACGGTTTTGGCATGCGGTCCGGCTTCGGTGAAGCCGGCAGCGGGGAGGCGATGTGGCGGCGGAACGGTTCTCCACCGCGACCAGGCTCAAGGCGATCGGCTCGGTCCTGGTCCAGGGGCCGGACGCCCGGGGCCGGCGCACCCGTCCGCCGCGGCGCAGCCGGCTCACCGGCCGCGCGGCGCTGCTGGCGCTCGTCGTCTGCTCGCTGATCGTCGCCCTGGCCTACCCCATGCGCCAGTGGGTCACCCAGCGTTCGGACATCGACGACCAGCGGCACCGCTCCGAGCAGGCCAAGGAGCAGGTGAAGCGGTTGCGCGAGGAGAAGGCGCGGCTGGAGGACCCGGCGTACGTGGAACGGCTGGCGCGCGAGCACCTGCATTACGTCCGGCCCGGCGAGACCGGCTACACGGTGGTGGACGGCAGCGGCAACGCCCGGCACCGCCGCGACCAGGGCGCCGCCGACCGGCCGTGGTACGTCAACCTTTGGGACGGCGTGGACACGTCGGACGCCCACCGCTGACGCGCTCCCCTCCGACTCTTCGGGCCTCCTCCGACTCTCCGGCCTCCGGCTTTCCGGCCTTCGGCTTCCCGGCCTCCACTTTCAGGCCCCGACTTTCCGACCCTCCGACACGAGTGAGCACATGGACACCCCTCCTCCCCAGACCGAGCCCACCCAGCCCACCGACGCGGACATCGCCGCGTTCAAGGAGCAGCTCGGCCGCCCCCCGCGCGGCCTGCGGGCGATCGCCCACCGCTGCCCCTGCGGCAACCCGGACGTCGTCGAGACCGCGCCGCGGCTGGAGGACGGCACGCCGTTCCCGACCCTCTACTACCTGACGTGCCCCCGCGCGGCCTCCGCCATCGGCACGCTGGAGGCCGAGGGCGTGATGAAGGAGATGAGCGCCCGGCTGCAGAGCGACCCGGAGCTGGCCGCCGCGTACCGCGCCGCGCACGAGGACTACATCCGGCGGCGGGACGCGATCGAGGTGCTGGAGGGCTTCCCCAGCGCGGGCGGCATGCCGGACCGGGTGAAGTGCCTGCACGTGCTGGTGGGACACTCGCTGGCGGCCGGTCCCGGCGTCAACCCGCTGGGTGACGAGACGATCGCGATGCTGCCGGAGTGGTGGCGCAAGGGGCCGTGTGTGACGCCGTGCGGCGCGCCGTCGCCGTCGGACACATCCGAAGTCTCCGACGCCTCCGACACGTCCGGCACGTCCGCCACCTCCGACACCGCGGAATAAGAGGAGCACGTATGACGCGCGTTGCCGCGATCGACTGCGGTACGAACTCGATCCGACTGCTCGTCGCCGACCTCGACCCCGCCACGGGCGGGTTCAAGGAGCTCGACCGGCGGATGACGATCGTCCGGCTCGGCCAGGGCGTGGACCGCACGGGCCGGTTCGCGCCGGAGGCGCTGGAGCGGACGTTCGCCGCGTGCCGGGAGTACGCCGAGGTGATCCGGGCGCACGGCGCGGAGCGCGTGCGGTTCGTCGCCACCTCCGCGTCCCGGGACGTGCGGAACCGCGCGGAGTTCGTGGCGGGTGTCGTGGACATCCTGGGCGTCGAGCCCGAGGTGATCACGGGCGACCTGGAGGCGGAGTTCTCCTTCACCGGCGCCACCAAGGAGCTCACCGGCCGTACCGACCTCGACCGTCCCTTCCTGGTCGTGGACATCGGCGGCGGCTCGACGGAGTTCGTCGTCGGCGACGACCGGGTACGGGCGGCGCGCAGCGTGGACGTCGGCTGCGTCCGGATGACGGAACGTCATCTCGTCGCCGACGGCGCGGTCGTGGACCCGCCGTCGCCGGAGCGGATCGCCGCCATACGGGCCGACGTCGAGGCCGCCCTCGACCTCGCCGAGCAGACCGTCCCCCTGCGCGAGGCCCGCACGCTCGTCGGCCTGGCCGGCTCGGTCACCACGGTGGCGGCCATCGCCCTCGGCCTCGCCGAGTACGACTCGACGGCCATCCACCACGCGCGGATCCCGCTGGCCCGCGTCCGCGAGGTCACCTCCCGCCTCCTCACCTCCACCCACGAGGAGCGGACGGCGATCCCGGTGCTGCACCCGGGGCGGGTGGACGTGATCGCGGCGGGCGCGCTCGTCCTCCAGTGCCTGATGGAGCGGATCGGGGCGGAGGACGTCGTGGTGAGCGAACATGACATTTTGGATGGAATCGCCTGGAAAACGGCAGAAGAGGCGTGAGGTGAGCCGGGTCTACAGGTTGCGGTAGACGTCCCGCCGGTCGCCTACCTTGACGACGAGGACCACGAGTTCGCCGTCGTCGATACGGTAGGCGACCCGGTAGTTGCCGACCCGGAGCCGGTAGAGCCCCGAGGGGCCGCTGAGCTTCTTGATGTCGGCGTCCTCGCGGTACGGGTCGTCGCCGAGCGCGGTCAGCGCCGCCAGGATGCGCATGGCATCGGGCCGGCTGACGGCCCGGAGCTGCCGCTGCGCCGCAGCGGTGAAGCGGAACGCGTACTTCACGCCGCGTCCTCGCCCTGCGCCTGCTCCGCGAACAGGTCGGCCAGCAGCTCGGCCATCGTCACGGTGGGCCCGCCCTCGGCCAGCACCGCCTCCGCCTCCCGCGCCAGCATCACGTCCGCCGCTTCCTCCAGCGCTTCGAAGTCCGCGATCGGCACCACGGCCGCCACGGGCGCGCCGTTGCGCGTGATGACCGTGGGAATTCCTTCCTCGGCCCGGTTGATGTGGTCCGCGAGGTGGGCGCGGGCTTCCCGTACGGTCACCGTGTTCTCGGCCATGACACCAGTGTACGCATGAGCGTGTACACCGTGCCGGTCACGCGTACTCGTCCGGCTCCCCTCCGTGCTGCTCCTGTGGCCAGGCCACCCGGCAGTCCAGGCAGGTGAACCGCCACTGGTCCTGCAGGAGCTGCGGATGCAGGGCCTTGTTCAGGATCACGTGGATGCCCCGGCATTTGACGCACTGGACCGGCGGCCTCTGCGGAACGTACGGGCGGTACGCGTCGGCACTCACGGCCGGTAGTCAACCATCGGCAGGGGTTTCCCTTCCGGCGTTTCAGGAACCTGCACGCCCACCGGGACCGGGGCGGACCGAGCCGTTGTCGGCGGCTGGTCGAAACCAAAGGTCAGGAGGGGGTCCTTCTCAGGACGGCCGCGGCGGCGTTGACGATGAGCCGGTGCTCGTGGGGGCTGACCCGTTCGGTAGTGCCGGGGTAGTCCACGAAGGCCAGTGCCACGACGGTGGAACGGGCAATGCCGCCCGGGAGTTCGATGCGTGCGATGTCGTCGGGGGTCAGGCTTTCGCACGCGAAGAGGTAGGCCGTGGAACCGGTGCCGGCGACCGGTTCCACACCGAGGAGGAAGCGCGGTTCGACGCGGAGCCGGAGGTCTCGGCGTACGTGGTAGGTCATCGCGTTCCGGGCCGATTCCTCCGGCAGGGCCGGCCCTCCGGGGAGCCGCCAACTCCCGTCCTCTCCCTTCAACATGAGGAGACGTCCGTCGGCATCGGTGATATGGGCGAGTCCCAGGACGTGGGAGGCAGGCGGCATGGCTCTCTTCCTGTGTGGGATCGGCGGTTGCCTGTGCGGCGGCCTTCACCATGCCGGTCCGCCATCGCGCCGATCCACCTCCGGGTCATATACGACCGCCGTATATTGCGGCCATGGAGCCGGAGCCGGACGTCTGGGCGCATCCGCGGTTGCGGGCCGCCGTCGCGGTCGAGGACTGGGCTGCGTTGTTGAAAGGGTGGCGGGTGCTGACCCGTGCCAACCAGAGTGAACTCGGGGCCCGGGTGGGGCTGTCGCAGCCTGATGTGTCCGCGATCGAGAACCGGCGGCGGGCGGTGACCTCGGCCGAGGTGCGGCAGCGGATCATTCAGGGGCTCGGGGTTCCGGTCGAGTTGCTCGGGGCCGCGATGACGGAGATGCCGTTGCCGTCACTGGTGTTGCCGGAGGTGGTCGCGGAGGCCGCTGTGGACCGGCTGCGGCGGGTCGGGGGCGGGCGGGTGCGGGTGGACGCGGACTCCCTCGAGGTCATGGAAGGGTTGCTCGCCTCCCATCGCCGGGCCGAGGACACGCTCGGTTCGCGGGTCGTGGCCGGGGTCGTGGCAGCGCAGTTTGAGCGGGTGGCCGGGTTGTACGGCCAGGCGCGGGGGCCGCTCGCCGATCGGTTGGTGAAGCTGATGGCCGAGTACGCGCAGTTCCTCGCGTGGATGGCGCAGGACCAGGACAACACCCCGGTGGCTTTGGGGTGGTTCGACCGGTCCTATGACTGGGCGTTGGAGGCCGGGCACGGTGACCTGGCGGCGACCACCATGAGCATGAAGGCCCATCTCGCCTGGTCGAAGGGGAGGGGGCGCGCGTGCGTCAGGCTCGCGGAGGCGGCGGCGGGTACGGCCGGGGTGAGCCGGGCGACGCGGGCCATGGCGCTGCAGATGGCGGGACGGGGGTGTGCGCTCGACGGTGACGCCGAGGGCGCGTACCGCGATCTGGACGAAGCGCACCGGGTTATTCGGGAGGCGTGCGACGCCCCGCCCTGGCTGTACTTCTACGGCGAGTCCTGGTTCTCGGCGCAGCGGGGCATGGCGGACCTGCACCTGCGGGCCTGGGGGAGTGCCGTCGACCACTTGGTGGCGGGGCTCGCCGGTTTCGCCCCCGGCTTCCGGCGCGACAGGGCCTGGTACGGAGCCTGCCTCGCCCACGCCCACGCGGGTGCCGGTGAGGCCGAAGCGGCGTTGGAGGCGGCGCTGGCCGTCGTTCGGGACGCTGCGGAGGTCGGGCGTCCGCATGCGTGGGGTGAGTTGCACGCGGTGGCGGCGCTGCTGTTGCGGCGTGGGGCTCGGGAGGGGCGTGTGCTGGTGGACGTGCTGGCGGGGTTGGACTGAGGGGCGGCCGCCGGCCTGGAGGCGCTGTTACGGGTGTGTCCAGGCGTGCTGAAGTGACCCGCAAGGGCGGGCCGTCGCACCCCCGGGGAAAAGGTTCGTGAAATCCTTCACATGAAAAAATGGGACTGGAACGCTGGTCCAGTGCCGTTCGGCCCCCATCCGGGGCCGAACCGGCCCCGATGAGCGGGAATGGGCGTTCCGCGTCCGGTCGGCAGGAACGTTCAGGCAGGGCGACGGAACCGAGTGGTCCAGTTGCGTTTCGGGTCGCAAGGCCAGCTCAGCGGGGGTGGTCAACGCGTTTCGGGGGTCAGTGGTTCCCTGTGAGGGGTATGGCGTCGGTCACGTGGGCGGCGCAGTGTAGCAGACAGCACCCCGCGTCTTGTGAAGGGGCGCACGAGCACCCCTTCGGGGTGTGCTGGATACTCGAATCATGAGCACCACGGAGCGTCCACGGATCCTCGTAGTAGGCGGTGGGTACGTCGGCCTGTATGCGGCGCGTCGCATTCTGAAGAAGATGCGATACGGCGAGGCGACCGTCACGGTCGTCGACCCGCGCTCGTACATGACGTACCAGCCCTTCCTCCCCGAAGCAGCGGCCGGCAGCATCTCGCCGCGTCACGTCGTGGTGCCGCTGCGACGTGTGCTCCCCAAGGCGGAGGTCCTCACCGGCCGCGTCACCACCATCGACCAGGACCGCAAGGTCGCCACGATCGCCCCGCTGGTGGGCGAGGCGTACGAGCTGCCCTTCGACTACCTGGTCATCGCGATGGGCGCGGTCTCCCGTACCTTCCCGATCCCCGGCCTCGCCGAGAACGGCATCGGCATGAAGGGCATCGAGGAGGCCATCGGCCTGCGCAACCACGTCCTGGAGCAGCTGGACAAGGCCGACTCGACCACCGACGAGGAGATCCGCCGCAAGGCGCTCACCTTCGTCTTCGTCGGCGGCGGCTTCGCCGGCGCCGAGACGATCGGCGAGGTCGAGGACATGGCCCGCGACGCGGCCAAGCACTACCGGAACGTGAAGCGCGAGGACATGCGCTTCATCCTGGTCGACGCCGCCGACAAGATCCTCCCCGAGGTCGGCCCCAAGCTCGGCCAGTACGGCAAGGAGCACCTGGAGAGCCGCGGGGTGGAGGTCCACCTCTCGACGTCCATGGACTCCTGCGTCGACGGCCACGTCGTGCTCAAGAACGGCCTCGAGGTCGACGCCAACACGATCGTGTGGACGGCGGGCGTCAAGCCCAACCCGGCGCTGGCCCGCTTCGGCCTGCCGCTCGGTCCGCGCGGCCACGTGGACACCCAGGCGACCCTCCAGGTGCAGGGCACCGACTACATCTGGGCCGCGGGCGACAACGCCCAGGTCCCGGACCTCGTCGGCCGCAAGGCGGGCAACGAGAACGCCTGGTGCCCGCCGAACGCCCAGCACGCGCTGCGCCAGGCCAAGGTCCTCGGCGACAACGTGGTCTCCGGCATGCGGGGCTTCCCGCAGAAGGAGTACAGCCACGCCAACAAGGGTGCGGTCGCCGGTCTCGGCCTGCACAAGGGCGTCGCGATGATCGTCATGGGCAAGATGAAGATCAAGCTCAAGGGCCGTCTCGCCTGGTACATGCACCGCGGCTACCACGGCATGGCCATGCCGACCTGGAACCGCAAGATCCGCGTCTTCGCCGACTGGACGCTGGGCATGTTCCTCAAGCGCGAGGTCGTCTCGCTCGGCGCCATGGAGAACCCCCGCGAGGAGTTCTACGAGGCCGCCAAGCCCGCTCCGCAGCCGGCCGACGCGGTCCCGACCCAGAAGGCCAAGGCCGGCTGAGTCCTCCGCCGCGCGGCGAACGCACGGCATCCGCACAAGGGCGTCCACCAAATCCGTGGGGTGGGCGCCCTTCGGCGTGCCCGCGTGCGCCGGCCGCCCCCGCGCGCCGTTCCACGCACCCCTCTGCTCGGCCGTCATGGCGATTTTCCCTCCCCGGCGCGAAGATGACGCACTCCGGCAGGGAAGGACTACAGCACGGCTCGCCGGTGTTTAGGTGTCAGATGAATCAATCTTCTGATCGTCTCTTCCGACGCTCCTGACACTGCATCATGGAGGTGTGCGACATGGCCCAGGCCGCCCGACGGCTCGCCGACCTCGCGGAACGGGTACTGGGGGCACCACTCCCCATCCGCCTCCGCGCCTGGGACCGCAGCGAGGCGGGTCCGCCCGGTGGGCCGGTGCTCGTCGTCCGCAACCGCCGCGCCCTCCGCCGCCTGCTCTGGAAGCCGGGCGAGCTCGGCCTGGCCCGCGCCTGGGTGGCCGGGGACCTCGACGTCGAGGGCGACCTCTACGCGGCCCTCGACCTGCTCGCCGGGTCCGTCTGGGAGCGCGGCGAGGAACCCGCCCGCCGCACCGGCCTCCGGGCGGCCCTCGACGTCCTCCGGGACCCGGACTTCCGGGCCGCCGGCCGTGAGCTGCTGAAGCTCGCCGGGCCCTGGGCGCCGCCCGCGCCGCCCCCGGAGGAGGCCCGCGGGACGTCCGGGCGGCTGCACAGCCTCCGCCGCGACAAGCAGGCCATCAGCCACCACTACGACGTCGGCAACGCCTTCTACGAGCTCGTCCTCGGCCCGTCGATGGTCTACTCCTGCGCCTACTGGGAGCCCGGCGGCACCCTGGAGGACGCCCAGCGCGCCAAGATCGACCTGGTCTGCCGCAAGCTCGGCCTGGCCCCCGGCATGCGCCTGCTCGACGTCGGCTGCGGCTGGGGCTCGATGGTGCTGCACGCCGCCCGCGAGTACGGGGTGAGCGCGGTCGGCATCACCCTCTCCGAGGAGCAGGCCGGATACGCCCGCAAGCGGATCGCCGAGGCCGGGCTGACGGACCGGGTGGAGATCCGCGTCCAGGACTACCGCGAGATCTCCGACGGGCCCTTCGACGCGGTCTCCTCCATCGGCATGGCCGAGCACGTCGGCCGCGAGCGCTACGCCGAGTACGCCGCCGACCTGTACGCCCTGCTGCGCCCCGGCGGCCGGCTGCTCAACCACCAGATCGCCCGCCGCCCGCTGCGCGACGAGGAGGCGTACCGGGTCGACGAGTTCATCGACCGCTACGTCTTCCCGGACGGCGAACTCGCGCCCGTCGGACGGACGGTGGCGCAGCTGGAGGAGGCCGGGTTCGAGGTCCGGGACGTGGAGGCGCTGCGCGAGCACTACGCGCTGACCCTCCGGCGGTGGGTGGCCAACCTGGAGGCGCACTGGACCGAGGCCGTGCGGCTGACCTCGCCGGGCCGCGCCCGGGTGTGGCGGCTCTACATGGCCGCCTCGGCCCTGTCGTTCGAGCGCAACCGCATCGGCGTCAACCAGGTGCTGGCCGTACGGACCCCCGGATCCGGTGACCCGGGACTGCCGCTGCGCACCCGGGAGTGGCGGGTCTGAACGACGGGAGGGCCCGGCTCCGGTGGCGGAGCCGGGCCCTCCCGGGGATCGGGGCCGTCAGTCGGCCTTGATGGCGGAGAGCATGTTCAGCCGCGCCGCCCGGCGGGCCGGCCAGAGCGCCGCCAGCACGCCGACCACGGCGGCCAGCAGCAGGAACAGGCCCATCCGGTCCCAGGGCAAGGCCAGTTCGTAGGTCGCCATGCTGGTGGCGATCTGCTGGCCGGCGGCCCAGCCGAAGAAGACGCCGAGGACGATGCCCAGCACCCCGCCGAAGAGCGAGATGACCAGCGACTCCAGGCGGACCATCCGCTTGATGCCGCTGCGGTCCAGCCCGATGGCCCGCAGCATGCCGATCTCCTGCTGACGCTCGAAGACGGACATCGCGAGGGTGTTGACGACGCCCAGCACCGCGACGATCACCGCCATGGCGAGGAGGCCGTAGAGGACGTTCAGCATCATGTCGATCATCGACGCGATCTCGCGGGTGATGTCGTCCCTGGTCTTGACCTGGATCGCCGGGTTGTCGCCGAGGGCCTTGCGCAGCGCCTTCTTCTCGGCGGTGGTCGCCCCGGCGTCCGTCTTGACCAGCACCTGCCGGTCGACGACCTCGGGCATGTGCGGGGTGACCGTCCGGTGGTCGACCATGATCCCCTTGAGCATGTCGTTGCCCTTGTAGATCCCGCCGACCGTCAGGCGGCCCTTCTTGCCGTCCTCGTAGGTGGCCTCGAAGGACGAACCGGCCTTCCAGTGGTGGCTCTTGGCCGTCGAGTCGTCCACGATGACCCGCTGCCGCTGGGAGAGCGAGGCTTCCGAGCCGGCGGTGAAGTCGAGGCGGGTCAGCTTGTCGATGGCCCCCGCGTCCACGCCGACCACGGATTCGAGGTCGCCGTCGATGCGGGTGGACGTCTGGCGGAGGGCGCTGACGGCGGTGACGCCGGGCTGCGCGGCCAGCTTCCTGGCCACGTCGGGGGAGAGGTCGTTGCCGCCCTCCATGGCGACCACGAAGTCGGCCTTCAGCGAGTCGGCGGCCATCTTGTCGATGGCCTTCTGGACGCTGTTGCCGATGACCGTGAGGCCGGTGATCAGGGTGAGACCGATCATCAGCGCGGCGGCGGTCGCGGCGGTGCGGCGCGGGTTGCGGACCGCGTTCTGGCCGGCGAGCTTGCCGGGCATCCCGAAGCGGCGCAGCACCGGCCCGGCGGCGGCGATCAGCGGACGGGAGAGCAGCGGCGTCAGCACGAACACGCCGATGAGCAGCAGGCCGGCACCGAGGCCGAGGCCCTTCTCGTCGCCCGCCGCGACGGAGATCGCGGCGCCCGCGGCCGTGAGGAGCGCGCCGATGGTGTTGCGGACCACCAGGGACTTGGTGGTGGCCACCGCGTGGACGCTGTTCATGGCGGCCACCGGCGGGATCTTCGCGGCGCGCCGGCCCGGCAGCCAGGCGGCGAGCATGGTCACCAGGATGCCGACGGCGAGCGAGGAGACGATCGCCGACGAGGGGACGACGAGCGGGCCGTCCGGCATGGCGTCGGAGGGCATCAGGGCCTTCATCCCGGCGCCGATGCCGATGCCGGCGAGCAGACCGGCGACGGCCGCGACCGCGCCGACGACGAACGCCTCGACGAGCACCGAGCGGGTCACCTGGCGGCGGCTGGCGCCGACCGCGCGGAGCAGGGCGAGTTCCTTGGTGCGCTGGGCGACCAGCATGGTGAAGGTGTTGGCGATGATGAAGATGCCGACGAACAGGGCTATCCCGGCGAAGACCAGCAGACCGGTCTTCACCCCGTCCATGCCCTGGGCGATCACCTCGGCCTCGTCGTCGGCGAGCTTCTTGCCGGTGGTGGCCTCGGCGTCGCGCGGCAGGATCTTGTCGATCTCGGCCTTCAGCCGGTCCTGGGACGTGCCGGGGGCGGCCTTGACGTCGATCTCGTCGAACCGGCCGGGCTTGGTGAAAAGCTTCTGGGCGGTGGCGGTGTCGAAGAGGGTGAGCGTGCCGCCGGCCGTCACCTGGCCCTTGTCGGTGGTGAAGACACCGGTGATCTTCTGGGTGAGGACCGGGCCCCGGACGGACATCCGGACGGTGTCGCCGACCTTGAAGCCCGCGCGCTCGGCGGTCTTGGCGTCGACGGCGATCTCGCCGGCGCGCTGCGGCGCCCGGCCGGACTTCAGCGGGTAGCGGGCGTCCTTGCCGTCCTTGCCGGGGAAGTAGTTGGAGCCGGCCCGGGTGAAGCCGGAGCCCACCAGCTCGCCGTCCTTGCCGGCGAGGTAGGCGTGGCCGTCGATGCTGCCGGTGGCCGAGGCGGCGCCGGGCACCTGGGCCGCCTTGTCCAGCAGACGCTGGGTCAGCGACGGGGGCGCGCCGGGCTTGCTCTCGTCGCGGTCCTCGACGTGCGGCCGGACGGCGACGTCGACGTCGGCGAAGCCCTTCTGGCTGCTGTGCTGGAGGGCGCTGGAGAAGGTCTCGGTGAAGACGAGGGTGCCGGAGACGAAGGCCACGCCGAGCATCACGGCGAGGACGGTCATCAGCAATCGGGCTTTGTGCGCGAGGACGTTGCGCAGGGCGGTACGAAACATTGGTGGTCCTGGGCTCGGGTGGGCTGGTCGGCTGATGTCCGTTTTCGGCTGCCAGTTGGGTCCGCTTTTGGGTGCCGGCTGGTGTCCGTTATCGGCTGCCGGCTGGTGTCCGTTATCGGGGGCCGGTACCTGGCTGCCTGGTGGGGGCTGCCGGACGGGTCAGCTGGTGCGGCCCTTGGCGTCGAACGCCTTCATGCGGTCCAGGACGGCGTCGGCGGTCGGCTCGTACATCTCGTCGACGATGCGGCCGTCGGCGAGGAAGACCACGCGGTTCGCGTAGGAGGCGGCGACCGGGTCGTGGGTGACCATGACGACGGTCTGGCCCAGCTCGCGCACCGAGTTGCGGAGGAAGCCCAGGACCTCGGCGCCGGAGCGGGAGTCGAGGTTGCCGGTCGGCTCGTCGGCGAACATGATCTCGGGGCGGCCGGCGAGGGCGCGGGCCACGGCGACGCGCTGCTGCTGGCCGCCGGAGAGCTGGTTCGGGCGGTGCTTGAGCCGGCCGGAGAGGCCGACGGTGTCCACGACCGTGTCCAGCCACTTCTTGTCGGGCTTGCGGCCGGCGATGTCCATCGGCAGCGTGATGTTCTCCAGGGCGTTGAGCGTGGGCAGCAGGTTGAACGCCTGGAAGATGAAGCCGATCTTGTCCCGGCGGAGCTGGGTCAGCTTCTTGTCGTTGAGCGCGGTGAGCTCGGTGTCCCCGATGCGGGCGGAGCCGCCGGAGACCGTGTCCAGCCCGGCCATGCAGTGCATCAGCGTCGACTTGCCCGAGCCCGACGGCCCCATGATCGCGGTGAACTCGGCCCTGCGGAAATCCACGGACACGGCGTCCAGGGCGACCACCTGGGTCTCGCCCTGGCCGTAG
This sequence comes from Streptomyces sp. CA-181903, assembly GCF_050937075.1. Classification (NCBI taxonomy): domain Bacteria; kingdom Bacillati; phylum Actinomycetota; class Actinomycetes; order Kitasatosporales; family Streptomycetaceae; genus Streptomyces; species Streptomyces sp. CA-181903. Next base: position 3,061,125 of record NZ_JBNJLY010000001.1, on the reverse strand, counting down.
ACCTTGGTGAGATCCGTGGCGCGGGCCGCCACCTCGGCGGTGCGGACGGCGGTCGGGGCGCCGTAGGGGCTGGTGGTCACGGGGGACACTCCTGTCGGGAGGCGGAACGGGACGTGATTCCATGGTCCTGTCCGCCTGCCCGGCTCGGATCAGACCAGGCTCCCGTTCGCGGGACCGTCTCCAGAGGTACGGGCGGGGGCCGGGTCATCCTCCGGTATGAGGGCGGCGGGACCGCCGCCGCCGAGGTCGCCGTCCTCGCCGGGGCCTCCGGCGCCGGAGCGGCCGGGCGGTGAGGGAACGGCTACGGAGCGGCGCGGGGGGAGTCGAGATTGCGACAATTCCGGGAGAGTGCCCGGGTGGGGTGGTGAACGGGATGGATCGGCCGCTGGCATGTGCCTATGGCGTCATTGCTGCACTGACAGCTCCTCAGTTGCCCATAAAATAAGACAACCTCTGGTCAGTGTTCCGCTGTTTGGGGGGCGCCACCCGGATAGGCTCATCCTGTTCTCCTCGAGGGAACCCGCGCGCGCGTCCGTGCACGCGTGGCCCGAGGGCCCGCCCGGATGGTGGAATGCAGACACGGCGAGCTTAAACCTCGCTGGCCCTTCGGGCCGTGCCGGTTCGAGTCCGGCTCCGGGCACATCCGCACGTTCACCGTTCGCCTGTGGGCGGGCGCGTGTGCCCGGCGACGGGCGGACCCCGGCCGTCCGGTCAGGGTCCGCCCGTACCGGTCGGGCCGTCGGCCGTCGTGCTCCGGCGTCCCGCGTGCCTCAGCCGTCCCCGGCCGGCGCCGTTCCGCCCGCCAGCTCGAAGAGGGTCCGGAGGGCGGCGAACGCCTCCGCCCGGTCCACCAGGCCGTCGAGGCCGTGCAGCGTGTTCACGCCCACGCCGCTGCCGAAGACCAGCGAGGCCAGGCTCTTGGCGTCCGGCAGTCCGGGGGTGCCGGCGGTGATCCGTTCCAGATAGCCGACCCAGGCGCGCCGGGTCCCCTCGTACCCCCGCACATAGGCGTCGCGCAGCGGCCCCGGCCCGCCCATGACCTCCGGCAGGACCGTCGCGAAGACCCGGCCGCAGGGTGCGTCCACCACCGTGAGGTGGGCGTCGAGCAGGGCGTCGAAGGTGAGCGGCCCGGACTCCGGGAGCACCCGGCGGTACTCCTCCTCGGCGGTGTGGAACGCCTGCCCGATCACCTCGGCGATCAGGCCCTCCTTGGAACCGAAGTGCCAGGCGACCGAGCCCCGGCTGATGCCGGCGCGGTCGGCGACGGCCTGCACGGAGGCGGCCCGCGGGCCGCCCTCGGCGACCAGTTCGGTCGCCGCCTCCAGCAGCCGCCGGCGGCTCTCCCGGGCGGACTCCTCACGACGGCCGGCTGTCATGCGGTGATTGTTCCACGGGGGTTCGCACCACCGAAGAGGTATGTATGCCTCCGTTTTCCGTTCCGTGTCCGGAAAACCAATCCCCGCACACTACTTGACGGTCTGTGCCGGGCGTTCAACGATTGGACCACCGTCCAGTTTTCGCGGGTGAGCGAAGCCGGGGACCTTGAATGCCCTGGTGCACGACGGCTCGCACCGCAGAAGTGGCGGGACACGTTCCGAGCCGCACGTCGCCGCACGTTCCCCGTACCGCTCCTCGCCGGCCGTACGCCGGTCGATTCACGCCACCCCCGGGCCTCCCCGTGTGCTCGTCCGTCCGCCCGGGACCACCGACCGCACGATCGGAGCCGTCATGCGCCTGATCACGTTCGTAGACAAGTACTCCGCCGGACCGCCTCCGCCGGGCCGGCCGCACGCCGGCGTCCTGCTGGGCGGCGACGCCCCGGACGGCGCCGTCCTCGACCTCACCGCCGCCGCGCCCGACGACCCCCGGCTCGCCTCCCTCCAGGCGCTGATCGAGTCCGGCGAGGCCGGCCTCGACCGGGCGCGGGAGCTGTGCGAACGGCGTCCCGGCGAGGCCGTACGCGCCCTGGGCGGCATCCGGCTGCTGGCGCCGCTGCCCCGGCCGGTACGGCTGCGCGACTGCGGGCTGTTCATCGCCCACCTGGAGAGCGGGCTGCGGGAGCTGGCGCGGCGGCAGGCCGCGGCGGCGGACGACCCGGCCGCGGAGTTCGAACGGCTGATGGCCAGTGGGAAGTTCGACCTGAGCCCGCTGTTCCGGGAGCGGGTCATGTACTACACGGCGGACCACCTCTGCGTGAGCGGGCCGGAGGACGAGATCGCCGCGCCCACCGGATCGCGGGAACTCGACTTCGAACTGGAGTTCGCGGCTGTGGTGGGGCGGACCGGCCGGGACGTGAAGCCCGCCGACGCCCCCGCCCACATCTTCGGCTACACCGTCTACAACGACTGGAGCGCCCGCGACCTCCAGGCCGCCCTCATGCGGGCCGGCGTCGGACCCTGCGAGGGCAAGGACTTCGCCGGCTCCAACACCCTCGGCCCCTGCGTCGTGACCCGCGACGAGCTCACCGACCCGTACTCCCTGACCATGACCGCCCGGGTCAACGGCGAGGAGTGGTCGCGCGGCACCACCGACGGGATGGAGCACGGCTTCGAGGACGCCGTGGTGCACCTCAGCCGGGACCGCGCGGTGCACGCCGGGGAGGTCATCGGCTCCGGAACCGTCCCGTCCGGCACCGGGTTCGACCTCGGGCGGCACCTGAAGGACGGGGACGTGGTCGAGCTGGAGGTCGAGGGCATCGGCGTGCTCCGCAACACCGTCCGGGTGCCCGCGCGGGACACGGGTGGGTCATGAGCGACGCGTACGTGCTCGGCGTCGGCCGCACGGCGTACGGCCGCTTCCCCGGCCGGACCGTCGCGGCGCTCGCGGGCGAGGCGCTCGCCCTGTGCCTGGCCGACGCCGGCGTGGAACCCGCCGCCGTGGACGCGGTGTTCTTCGCCAACGCCACCCAGGGCGCCCTGGAGGGGCAGCACCTGGTGCGCGGCCAGGTGGCGCTGCGGGACGCGGGGGTGGCGGGCGTCCCGGTGTTCAACGTCGAGAACGCCTGCGCCTCCGGGACCGCCGCCGTCCACTTGGCGGCCACCGCGGTCCGGGCCGGGGAGGCGGACATCGCCCTCGCCGTCGGCGCCGAGAAGATGTACGGCGCCGACGAGGAGCGGCTGGCCGCCGCCTTCCACGGCGGACTCGACGTCGCCCGGTGGGAGGAGGGGCTCAAGGCCCTCCGCGAGGCGGCGGGCGCGGAGGCGGCCCCGCCGGGCCGGCGCTCGGTGTTCATGGACGTCTACGCCGCGCTCGCCGCCGACTACCGCCGCCGCCACCCCGGCCTCACCCCCGGCGGCTCGCCGCCGTCACCGCCAAGAACCGGCGGCACGGCGCGCTCAACCCCCGGGCCGCCCGCCGCGAGGCGCTCACGGTGGACGAGGTGCTGGCCGCGCGGCCGATCGTGCCGCCGCTGACCCAGCCCATGTGCGCGCCCATCGGGGACGGCGCCGCGGCGGCCCTCGTCTGCTCGCCCGCGGCGGCCCGCCGGCTGGGTGCCGGCCGGGCGGTACGGATCCGGGCCAGCGTCGTCGCCTCCGGCACCGGCCGGACCCTCGACGAGGAGGCCCGCCGGATCACCCGCCTCGCCTCGGCCGTCGCCTACGAACGGGCCTGCCTCGGCCCGTCCGACGTCTCGCTCGCGGAGGTCCATGACGCCACCGCGATCGGCGAGGTGCTCCAGGTGGAGGCGCTGGGCCTGATCCCGGACGGGGAGGGCGCGCACGCCGCCGAACGCGGCGAGACCGCCCTCGGCGGCCGGCTGCCGGTCAACACCTCCGGCGGCCTGGAGAGCAACGGACACCCCGTCGGCGCCACCGGCGTCGGCCAGATCCACGAACTCGTCACCCAGCTCCGCGGCGAGGCGGGCGACCGCCAGGTCCCCGGCGCCCGCGTCGGCCTCGCCGAGAACGGCGGCGGCTTCCTGGACTTCGAGGAGGCCGCGGCGGCGGTGGTGGTACTGGAGGCACCGGGGAGGCGGCCGTGAGGGGTGGAACGGTGGGGGAGGGAAGGACGGTGTCGGGCGGCGCCGGGACGGCCGGGGCGCGCGGGATGCCGGCGGGCGGCGCGGAGCCGACGGCGGGCGCCCGGCCGGACGGTGACGCGCCGCGTGCCGGAGCGTTCGCGCGGGCCACCGGGTGCGTCAACGTCGCGTACCTGCTGTACCGGGCCGCCGCCGAGCAGCCGGACGCGCCCGCCGTGTGCGAGGGGGCGGACGTGCTCCGGGACTACCGGGGGCTCGCCGAGCGCGCCGCCGCGATCGGCGCGACGCTGCTGCGGGAACACGGTCTGCGGGCCGGGGACCGGGTGGCGCTGGCCATGCGGAACACCCCGCTCTATCCGGAGGTGCTGTTCGGGGTCTGGTGGGCCGGGCTGGTGGCGGTCCCGATGAACGCCCGGCTGCATCCCCGGGAGTTCGCGCAGCTGGCGGAGGACTGCGGCGCGCGGGTCTGCGTCGCCACCGGTGAACTGATCGGCCCGCTGGGTGAACAGGGGGTCGGACCGGCCGCCTTGGTGGCCGTCGACGCACTCGCGAGCGCGGAGGGCGCGGCGGGCGGGGCGGTGGCGGGCGGGGGTGCGACGGGCGGCGTGAATGCGACGGGCGGGGGTGAGGTGGCCGTGGGTGCGGCGGCCGTGGGTGCCGTGCGGCCGCCCGCCGACGTGGCGGAAGACGCGCCGGCGTGGCTGTTCTACACCAGCGGCACCACCGGCCGGCCCAAGGGCGCGACCCTCACCCACGGCAACCTGCGGGCCGCCACCGACAGCGCCCTCGCCGACATCGGGGCCGGCGTCGAGGCGTCGATGCTGCACATCGCCCCCATGTCGCACGCCGGCGGCCTCTTCGGCCTCGCCCACGTCGCCCGCGCCCGGGCCCAGGTCTTCCCGCGCGGCGGCGCGGTCACCGCGGACACCCTGGAAGAGGCGCTGCGGGCGTTCGGCCCGGTGACGTTCTTCGCGGTGCCGACGATCCTGCGCCGCCTGCTCGACCCCGCCCTGCTGCCCGACGGGCTCGTCCCGCGCGTGCACCGCATCCTCTACGGCGGGGCGCCGATGTACCGGGAGGACCTGGAACGGGTCGTCGCCCGCTTCGGGCCCGGCCGGCTCTGGCAGGGCTACGGGCAGGGGGAGTCGCCCGGCACCATCACCCACCTGCGCCCCGAGGACCACGCCGGGGACGATCCCGAGGCGCTGGGGCGCAGGCTGGCGAGCGTCGGCCGGGCGCGGACCGGTGTCGAGGTGCGGGTGGCGGACCCCGACGGGCGGGAGGTGCCGGCCGGGACGACCGGCGAGGTGCTGGTCCGCGGGACCACCGTGATGTCCGGCTACTGGAACGCGCCGGAGGCCACCGCCCGTACCCTGCGCGGCGGTTGGCTGCACACCGGCGACCTGGGCCGGCTGGACGCCGACGGTTTCCTCACCCTCGTCGACCGGGCCAAGGACCTGGTCATCTCCGGAGGCTCCAACATCTACCCGCGGGAAGTGGAGGAGGTCCTGCTGCGCCACCCCGCCGTCGCGGAAGCGGCGGTGGTCGGCGCACCGGACCCCGAATGGGGGGAACTGCCCGTCGCCTTCGTGGTGCGGGCCGACGGCGGCACGGACGGTGGACTCGCCGCCGCCCTGGAGGCGCACTGCCTCGGCCGCATGGCCCGCTACAAGCGGCCCCGCCGCTTCCTGTTCGTCGCCGCGCTGCCCAAGAACAGCTACGGAAAGGTGCTCAAGACCGAACTGCGGGGGCTGATCGGCCGGCCCCCGGAACCCGACAACCCGAGAGCTGGTACCGCGATATGAGCCGCCGCATCGTCGACCTCACCTCCCCCATCGACCCCCGTGACCTCGACCTCGTCCCCGAGAGCATGCCGGACCTGGCGCTGGTCGTCGCCCCGCGCATGGACTACCACACGCACGACGAGTGGGGACGGGACTTCATGGTCGCCTCCTTCGGGTGCGACCCGGACGACCTTCCCGGGCGCGAGGGCCCGGCCGGGGAGGTCATGCACGAGATCAGCACCCACTGCGGGACGCACGTGGACGCCCCGCTGCACAGCGGGCGCATGTGCGAGGGCCGGCCGTCCCGGACGCTGAGCGACATCTCCCTGGAGGAGCTGTACCGGCCGGGCATGGTCCTCGACGTACGGCCCTGGGCCAAGCCGGGGAGGCCATCCCGGTCGAGGCCCTGAAGCAGGCCATCGCGGCGACCGGGCGGGACGTCGAGCCGGGTGACGCGGTGCTCATCAGGACCGGGCAGGAGCGGTACCGGCTGGGCGAGCCGGAGTACTTCGCCTATCCGGGGATGTCGGGGGCCGGTACGCGGTACCTCACCGGGCTGGGGGCGACCGTGCTGGGCACGGACGCGATCGGCTGGGACCGGCCTATTCCGGCGATGCGGCGGGCTTTCGAGGAGACGGGGGATTCCGGGCACATCTGGGACGGGCACTACGCGATCCAGGAGAAGGAGGCGTTCATCGTTCAGCAGTTGGTGAATCTCGGCGAGCTTCCGCCGACCGGATTCATGGTCGGGTTCTTCCCGTTGAAGCTGACGGGGACGAGTGCGGCGCCGGCGCGGGTGGTGGCGTTCTTGGAGGGGTGAGCCCCGGTCCCTCCCCCAGAGGGGGCACCCCCATTTCACCGTTTCTTGCGGGGGCCGGCCCCCGCACCCCCGAAGCGCCCTGCGGGCTCCCCCAGAGGGGGTGCCCCCAGTCCTCAAACGCCGGACGGGCTGACTTTCAGCCCGTCCGGCGTTTGACGACGAGCGGCGGAGCCGCGAAAAAGGGGGTCCGGGGCTCAGGAAGCCTTCACCCGCACCGCCGTGGCCCGCCGCGAGCCCACCGCGAAGAGGGCGAGCCCCCCGACCAGCCAGCAGGACAGCACGACCAGCGCCCGCCCGCTCCCCGCGCCGTCGAAGAAGGCCGTCGACCGCAGCAGGGTGCCGCCCGCGCCGGGCGGCAGGAACTGGCCGAACGTTCCCCAGCCGGAGGGCAACCACTCCGGCCCGGAGGCCAGGCCGGACAGTGGGTTGCCGAGGAAGATCATCATGGCCGCGCCCAGACCGAGGCCGGGTCCGCCGAGCAGCGAGTGGAGACCCATGATGGTGACGGAGGTGGCGGCGGTGCTGAAGGTGACGGCCAGGGCGATCAGCGCGTAGTCGCCGTCCGTGACCCCGAAGCCGTACTGGAGCACGGCGCTGAGGGCGAAGCCGGCGAGGACCGAGAAGCCGAGGGAGGTCGCGGCCCGCTGGGCCGGGCGGCGGAGCAGCATCACGATGGCGACGGTCGCCAGGTAGCCGCCGAGCACCAACGGCAGGGCGCCGGCGGCGAGTCCGGCCGCGTTGGGGTCGTCCTTCGTCGGCGGGTGCAGGTCGTGCACGGCCACCGAGGGGCGGGGCGCGGACGGGTCGAGGGACGGCGCGAGGGCGCGCAGGGTGGCGGCGACGGACGGGCCGGCCGTGGTGGCGACCAGCACCTCCGGCTTGTCGCCGGGCGCCGCGCCCAGGACCACCGCGCCGTACGCCTTCCGGTCGTCGATCCGCTGCCGGGCGGCGGCCGCGTCCGGCACCTTCGTGACGCGGAACGCGCCGGGCCGGGCCTCCGCCAGCCGGTCCGCGACCCGGTCGGCCACCGGGCCGGGGCCCGCGACCGCGATCGGCACCTCGTGCGGGCCGGAGTTGATCGCCGGCAGGGCGAACGCCGTCAGCATGGCGGCGAGCAGGGCGGTGAGGCCGACGATCAGAACCGGGACCTTCCGCCACCCCGCCGCCGCTTCGGCGGCGGCGTCCGGATCGGGGGCGGCGCCCCGAGACTCGTCGGCGCGGGTGCCGGCGGAGCCGGCCGTATCAGTGGGCGTACGGGACATGGGAGTTCCCCTCGGGGCGGGTGACGTGCTCCTGGTGCCGTGCTGTGGTGCGGAGTGCTGCGCGTGCTGTGGTGCGGAGTGCCGTTGCGGTGTGTGTCGGCACGTGCCGCGCGTGCTGTGGTGCCGGGTGTTGCTCTGCTTCAGCGCCGGGTGTCGCGCCTGCTGTGGTGCCGGATGCTGCGCCTGCTGTGGTGCTGGCGTGCCGCGGGTTCCCGCCGAGGTCCGGCGGACGGTCCGCTGAGGCACGGCCGATGTGCCGCCGGTGTTCCGGCGTCGGCTCGCGTACGTGCCGTCCCTGTACCGGCGTTGGTCCGCGTACCTTCGCCGACGTTCCGGCGTCGGGCCGCGTACGTTCCGCCCGTGCACGCGGTCCGCCGGACGCGGCGCCGACGGTCCAGGGGCGAACGGTCCAGGGGCGGACGGTCCGGGGGCGGACGCCGACGGTCCGGTGCCCCGGCGGACACCGCGCCCCCGAGGCCGTGTGAACGGCCCGGTCGGAACGCCCCCGGCGCGCCCCCACGCCCCGCGCGCCGGGGAGTGCCGGGGCATGGCGGGGGCGTACGGGCGGGGTGGCCGGTCAGGGGTCGACGCGTACGCGCTGCAGTTCCCGGCGCACCGCCTCCGCCACGGGCGCGCGGGATCCGGTGCGCACCCAGTGCTCGAAGGTGAGCCGGGTCGTGGTGAGCGCGACCGTGGCGGCGAGCAGCGGGTACAGGTCGTGCTCGGGGTCGGTGCCGGTGCGGCGGGCGATCTCGGTGGCCAGGGTGGCGGCCATCCCGGCCTCGAACCGCACCTGTTCCGCCGCCAGTTGCGCGTGGGCCAGGGCCAGCCGCGCGCGCAGGAGGGTGCCGGGGTCGACGGCGGAGTGCTCCTCCAGCGCGGTGGCGAAGGCGTGCGTGAGGGCGTCCCACAGCGGTTCCTCCGGCGGGCGGGCGGCCAGCGCCGCGCGGACCCGTTCGGTCCGTTCGGTGCCGGAGGCCATGACGGCCTCCTCCTTGCTGGAGAAGTAGTTGTTGAACGTCCGGGCCGAGACGCCGGCCTCGGCCGCGATGTCCTCCACCCGGACGGCGGCCCAGCCGCGCTCGGCGGCGAGCCGCAGCGCCGCGAGGCCGAGCGCCGTCCGCGTGGCCTGCTTCTTCCGCTCCCGGAGCCCTGGATTCCGAGGCTCCGCCGGGTGCTCCGCCGTATGCTCCGCCGGGTGTTCTGCCGGACGCTCCGCCGGTGCCGGCCCGGGCGCCGGCCCGGCGGTCTCCCGCTGTGCCGTCGCCCGCGCCGTCGTTCTCGCGGCCCTGGTGCTCATGCGCCTCACCGTCCCAGAAACCTGCGTGCCCCGCAAGTTTGCGTATCACGCAAGGAGGTGCCGTCGAAGGGTGCGCGTGTCGGCCGCCTGGCCGAATGTCAACTGTCGGCCCACTACTACGCGTTGACGCCCCAACGCTACGGTATGTAGCGTTACCGGTCGGTAGCGTTGTGATCGCTGGGGACGGAGGGGCGGGTGAGGCGGGCGGTCCGGACGTCCGGCGGGGCGGCGGGGCGGCGGCCCGTGAATTCCCCGTTCTCCACCGGCCTTTTCCGGCCCCTTCCGGCCGCCTTCCGGCCCGTACCGGCGGTTACCGCGGCGGCCCGCCATCCGGACGGTCCGCAAAGAAACTCACTGGGGCGTGCATGCGTATTCCCAATTCCCTTTACATGGTCCCGGGTCACATGCTTTCTGACCCGCGCGAGCGGGACGCCGCGGACGGTTCCCGGGCAGGTGACGGCACACCGCCCGGAGACGTCGACCAAGTCCTTTTACAAATGCGCCCGCTCATCGAATCCGTGATGCAGAACACACAGATCCGGGCGCTGGAGGAATCGAGCCTCGCGGTCATCGGCGACCGCGCCGTCGCCGTCGACGCGCTCATCGACCTGGTGCGCCGGGCGGAGACGTCGGTCACCCTCCTCGTCCCGCCCGCGGGTGAGGCCCTGCGGCTGGTGACCGACGCGCTGGAGGCGCTGGCCCGCCGGCACCCGGACGACGCCCGGGTGCGGGTCCTCGCCCCGCCCGAACTGGCCGCCGACGCCCGGCTGGCCGGGCTGGCGACGCTGCTGGACGGCGTGGAGATCCGGCTGGCCGCGGGCGTACGGCACGCGGCGGCCGTCATCGACCAGCGAGTGGCGCTGGTCAGGGCCGGTGAGGCCACCGTGTTCGGCGCCGAGGCGTCGCTCGTCCGGGCCCCCAGCGTGGTCCGCGCGCTGTACGACATCCTCATGACGGCCTGGTACCGGGCCGCCCCCCTGACCCGCTACCAGCGGCTCCAGGAGTGCCTGCGCCGCGACTCCGGCGCCCGCATCCTGCGCATGCTCGGCGAGGGCTACACGGACGAGGTGGCCGCCCGCGAACTCGACATCTCCGTCCGCACCTACCGCCGCCGCGTCGCCGACATCATGCGGCTGCTCGGCGCCCGTTCCCGATTCCAGGCCGGCCTCTACGCGGCCGGCGCCGGTTTGTTGCGCGCATAAGTCCATGGATGTGACATCCAGGTGAATCGGAGGCAGGAAGCTGCCACCACCGGCCCGGGCCCGGCAGGGAATTCACGCCATTCCGCGGGCCGCCCGGCAGTTTCCGGACCGGCCCGTTGAACCGCCCCGTGCCACCCCCGAGAGTCGTGACGTATCCGAGATCCGGAGACCGAACCCGCGCCGGCGCCGGCCGCGCGGGCCCCGGAATCGAGCCGAAATCGAGGAAGTCACGTACACCATGGGCGATTACGACGGGGCGCGGTCCGCTCCCATAGCCGTCGTGGGCATCGGCTGCCGGGTGCCCGGCGCCGACGGCCCCGACGCGTTCTGGCGGTTGCTGACGGACGAGACCTGCACGGTGCGTGACGTGCCGTCGACCCGCTTCGGGCGGCCGTACGAGATCCCGGGCGCCCGCGTCCGCTCCGGGCTGCTGGACGACGTGGACCGCTTCGACGCCGCGTTCTTCGGGATCTCCCCGCGCGAGGCGGCGGGCATGGACCCGCAGCAGCGGCTGTTCATGGAGGCCGTCTGGGAGGCGCTGGAGGACGCCGGGCAGAACACCACCGCCCTGGCCGGCACCCGCACCGGCGTCTGGGTCGGCACCACCAACGTCCACTACTGGGAGCTCCAGCAGTCCGTCGGCCACCCGGACATCCACGCCTCGCTCGGCGCCGGCTCCCGCTCCACCACCACCGGCCGCGTCTCCTTCGCCCTGGACGTCACCGGCCCCGGCCTCTCCGTGGACACCGCCTGCTCGTCCTCGCTGACCGCCCTCGCCCTCGCCTGCCAGAGCCTGGCCGCCGGCGAGTCCACCGTGGCCATCGCCGGCGGCTCGCAGCTGCTGCTCACCAACACCGAGAACCACGGCTTCGTCGACGCGAACGTCTTCTCGGACAACTGCCGCTTCGGCGACGCCTCCGCCGACGGCTTCGTGTTCAGCGAGGGCGTCGGCGCGGTGATCCTCAAGCCGCTGGACCGCGCGCTCGCCGACGGCGACCCCGTACGGGCCGTCATCCGCGGCTGGAGCGTCAACAACGACGGCGCCGGCAGCGACACCATGATCAACCCGGCGCTGAGCGGCCAGCGGCAGATGCTGGAACTCGCCTACGAGCACGCCGGGATCCCGCTCGCCGACGTCGACTACATCGAGGCCCACGGCACCGGCACCCGCGCCGGCGACCCCGTCGAACTCGGCGCCATCGTGGCCGTCCTCGGCGACACCCGCGCGGACCGCGCGCCGCTGCTCGTCGGCTCGGTCAAGAGCAACATCGGGCACACCGGCGCCGCCGCGGGCGTCCTCGGCCTGATCAAGACCGTCCTCGCCCTCCAGCACCGCACCGTCCCCCGCACCCTGCACGTCACCGAGCGCACCCCCGCCGTCGACTGGGACGCCGCCGGCCTGGACCTCCCGCACGCCGGCGCCGTGCCGCTCGCCGTCGAGGGGCGGCCGCTGACCGCCGGGGTGAGCGGCTTCGGCGTCTCCGGCACCAATGTCCACGTGGTCCTCACCGAGGCCGGGCCGGGCGCCGAACCCGCCGCACGGCCGGCCGGCGCCGAGCGCGGCACCGCGCACCTGCTGCCCGTCTCCGCCGCCTCCCCCGAGGCCCTGCGGCAGCGCCTGCTGGACCTGGCCGGCCACCTCGAAACCGAAGGCCACGCCACGCCCCTCGCCGACCTCTGCCACACCGCCGCCGTCCGCCGCGCCCACCACGACTGCCGGGCGGCCGTCGTCGGCGACGGACCCGGGGCGCTCGCCGCCCGGCTGCGCGAGGCCGCCGAGGACGCCTCCGACGCCGGCTACGCGGGCCGCCCGCGCGTCGCCTTCGTCTTCTCCGGCCACGGCTCCCAGTGGATCGGCATGGCCCGCGAACTCATGGACGCCTCACCGGCGTTCAGCGCGTCCCTGATCCGCTGCGACGAGGCCGTCCGCGCCGAGACCGGCTGGTCCGTCATCGACCGGCTGACCGACGGCACCGACCTGGTGCACGAGACCGTCGCCGTCGTCCACCCGGTGCTGTGGGCGGTGCAGGTGTCGCTCGCCGAGACCTGGCGCGCCTGGGGCGTCGAACCCGACGTCGTCCTCGGGCACAGCATGGGCGAGTCCGCCGCCGCCTGCGTCGCCGGCGCGCTGAGCCACGCCGACGCCGCCGCCGTCGTCTGCCGCCGCGCCCGGCTCATCCGGGACCGCGTCGCGGGCCAGGGGACGATGTCGGTGGCCGCCCTCACCGCCGACGAGGCCGACCGGCTCATCGCCGAACTCGCCGTCGACGTCTCCGTCGCGGCCAGCAACGGCCCGCGCACCACCGTCCTCGCCGGCGAGGTCGAGGGCATCGAGAAGATCAAGGCGGAGCTGGACGCCCGCGACGTCTTCTGCCGCGTGATGAAGGCCGAGGCCGCCTCCCACTGCTCCCGCATGGACCCGCTGCTCGACGAACTCGCCCATGAGCTGCGGGACCTGGCGCCCCGCGCCGGGACGGTCCCGATGCGCTCCACCGTCACCGGCGAACTCGTCGACGGCTCCGGGCTCGACGCCGCGTACTGGACCCGCAACATCCGCGGCCGCGTCCACTTCCACGAGGCCGTGCTCGCCACCGCCGAGGCCGGCGAGACCGTCTTCGTCGAGATCAGCCCGCACCCCGTCCTCTCCAAGGCCGTCCAGGAGACCCTGACCGACGCCGGCCTCCCCGGCACCGCCGTCGGCTCCCTGCTGCGCGACCAGCCCGAGCGCGAGACGCTCCTCGCCCACCTAGGCCGGGTCTACGAGGCGGGCGCGCCCGTCGACTGGACCGCCCTTTACGGCGGCGGGCGGTGCGTCCCGCTGCCCGCCTACCCCTGGCAGCGGGAGAGCCACTGGGTGGAGGACCTGGACGCGCTGCCCCGGACGTACGAGTTCCGGCTGGACGAGCCGGGGACGCCGTTCCTGCCGCCGCCCGCGCCCGTTGACGGCCCCGCCGTCGTCCACGGCCCCGAGTGCGTCGAGGCCGCGCGGACCGCCGTGGCACGGGCCGCCGGCACCGACGACGTCCGGCTCACCGCCGCCGACATCGGGGAGGCCCTCCTCGTCCCGCCCGGCACGGCCGCCGTGCTGCGGGCCACCGTCACACCGGGCGCGGCGGACGGGGAGTGGACGTTCACCGTCGAGAGCCGGACCGACGGCGCGGCGGAGTGGACCGGACGCGCCCGGGGCACCGCCTCCGTCGGCCTGGAGGGCGCCGGGCACGAGCCGCCCGCCACCGTCCTCGCCCGCTGCCCCGAGCACCTCGACGGCGACGCCTTCCGGCGGCGCGTCCCGGCGGCCGGCGCCCTCCGGCCCGTCCTGGAAGAGGTGTGGCTCGGGCGGGGCGAGGCCGTCGCCCGGCTGCGCCGGCCCGCCGGGACGGAACCCCGGCCGGGCCATCCAGTCCACCCCGAACTCGTCCGGTCCGCCTACCAGCCCGCCCTGGCCCTGCTGCCCGACCCGTCGCTGCTCTCCCCGCACCTGACCGGGTTCGCGGTGACGGGCGAGGCGACGGAGGAGCTGTGGACGGTCTGCCGGATCACCGAGGGCGCCGGCGGGGCGCTCGCCCTGGACACCGTCCTCTTCGACGCGGCCGGCCGGGCCGTCGCCGAGGCCAAGGGCATGCCCGTCGGCCGGACCCCGGCCGACGACAGGAAGGAACCGGAGCACGTGAGCGAAGTGGGCGAGGACGGGACCGTGGTGACCGAGCACGCGCGGGCGGACGAGACGAGCGGGCGGCGGGCCGCGGCGAACACGGCGGACCAGGGCGTCGAACTGACCGGTGAACTGCGGCTGACGGACCCGGCGAGCGGGTTCGTGATCGAGCTGCGCGGCAGCCTCCGCATCACGGCGGGGGCGGTGCGCGGGGAGGCGGCGCCGGCCCCGGCGCCCGTGCGAGCCGCCGAGCCCGTGGCGGCGGAGGCGCGCGTGGCTCCCGCCGCGCCCGCTCCCGCGCCCGTCACTCCCGAGGCCCCGGCCGCCGCACCCGCCGCGCCCGCCGAGACCCCCGCCGCCCCCGACCGCCCGGTCGCCGAGCGGGTGGCCGAGCACGTCGCCGCGGTGCTGGGGATGCGGGCGGGCCGGCTCGACGTCGACAAGCCGTTCCACCGGCTCGGCATGGACTCGCTCATGGCCACGGAGCTGCGCAAGCGGCTCGAACGGGAGCTGGGCGTCGCCCTTCCCGTGGCCCGCCTGGCCCGCGGCACCACCACCGCGTCCCTGGCCCGGGAGCTGGCGGCGGAGATCCCTGCCTGAGACACCCGGCCCGAAGCAGCCGATCCCGAGGCACCCGACCCCGAGAGATCCGACCCCGAGAGATCCGGCTTCGAGACATCCGGCCCTGAAGCACCGGCCACCCCTCGTACCGCATGACGCATGTGACGCCAGTCACCCGACGTGGAGGAAGAGTTGACCAAGGACCTGTACGACATCGGCGAGATGCCGCCCCTGGGCGAGGTTCCGGCGCGGATGCACGCGTCGGTCATCCGCCCGGAGCGCTACGGGCCGCCGTCCCAGGGCTTCGCCATGGAGGTCGTGGACGTGCCGGAGGTCGGCCGCGGCCAGGTGCTCGTCTACGTCATGGCCGCGGGCATCAACTACAACAACGTGTGGGCCTCCCTCGGCTACCCGTACGACGTGGTGGCCGGCCGGCAAAAAAAGGGCGAGCCCGAGGACTTCCACATCGGCGGCTCGGAGGGCTCCGGCATCGTCTGGGCCGTCGGCGAGGGCGTCACCTCGGTGAAGGTCGGTGACGAGGTCACCCTCTCCGGCTGCACCTGGGACGAGACCGCCGAGGACATCCGGCTGGGCGCCGACCCGATGACGTCGGTCACCCAGAAGGCGTGGGGCTACGAGACCAACTACGGCACCTTCGCCCAGTACGCCCTGGTCAAGGACTTCCAGTGCCACCCCAAGCCGAAGAACCTGTCCTGGGAGGCGGCGGCCTGCTTCCTGCTGACCGGCGCCACCGCCTACCGCCAGCTCTGCGGCTGGGCCCCGCACACCGTGGAGCCCGGCGACCCGGTGCTGATCTGGGGCGGCGCGGGCGGCCTCGGTTCGATGGCGATCCAGATCACCCGGATCCGCGGCGGCGTCCCCGTGGCCGTGGTCTCGGACGACGAGCGCGGCAAGCACTGCCTGGAGCTCGGCGCGGAGGGGTTCATCAACCGCAACGACTTCGACCACTGGGGCCGGCTCCCCGACACCTCGGACAACGCCGCCATGGCGAAATGGATGAAGGGCGCCCGCGCCTTCGGCAACCGCTTCTGGGAGATCCTGGGCGAACGCCGGGCGCCCCGGATCGTCCTGGAACACAGCGGGCAGAACACCATTCCCACGTCGATGTATTTGTGCGACACCGCCGGAATGGTGGTCATCTGCGGGGGCACCAGCGGTTACAACGGCGACCTCGACCTGCGATTCCTCTGGATGCGGCAGAAGCGGCTGCAGGGCTCGCACTTCGCGAACATCCGGCAGTGCCGCCAGGTCATCGAACTCGCCGCGAGCGGAAAACTCGACCCGTGCCTGTCCTGGACCGGTGATTTCGCCGACACCGGCCGGGCGCACCAGCTCATGTACGAGAACCGGCACCCGTCCGGGAACATGGCCGTCCGGGTGAACGCCGTCGCCGGCTGACCGGGCGCACGGCGGGGTGAACGGGCCGGGCGGGCCGTCTTCGGACGGGCCGCCCGGCTTTCGGCCGTCCGCGCGGAACCCGTCGTTTGTGTATCGCGTTCTCTGGTAGGAGAGGTGTACGGCAAAAGATCGTCCCACAGCACGAGAGCCATTCCTTTGCCTACCTATTACCCTTGACGGCAAGGCCGCGCAGGGTGGCCATGGAGGAGTGAAATGAGGAGCAGGAACCCGGTCTTCTCGCGACGGGGGTTCACTCCCGGAGGCGGCTACGCGAACTTCAACGCGGCACCGCCGTCCGGGTCCGCGACGCAGGGGAACCCCTACGCGAACAGCCCGTACGCGCAGCCGGCCGACCCGTACGCGGGCAACCCGTACGGCCAGCCCGGCAACCCGTACGCGCAGGGCGCCCCCGATCTCCAGCAGGGGATGCCGCAGGCGCCGGCCCGCCCGGGCGCCATGACGATGGACGACGTCGTCAGCCGTACCGCCATCACGCTGGGCCTGGTCATCGTCGCGGCCGGCGCGGCGTGGGCGCTCAAGCTGCCCGTCGGCCTCGGCTTCGGCGCCGCGGTGATCGCGATGGTGCTGGGCCTGGTCCAGTCGTTCAAGGCCAAGCCGTCCCCGGCGCTGATCCTGGCCTACGCGGCGTTCGAGGGCCTCTTCCTCGGCGTCATCAGCCAGGCGTACAACGAGGTCGCCAAGGGCGCCCCGATGCAGGCGGTGCTGGGCACGGTGGCGGTGTTCGCCGGTGTCCTCTTCGCGTACCGGGCCCGGATCATCAACGTGAACCGCAGGTTCGTCCGCTTCGTGGCCGGTGCCGCGATCGGCTTCCTGCTGCTGGGCGTCGTCAACATGCTGTTCGCCGTGTTCGGCGGCGGCAACGGCCTCGGCTTCCGCACCGGCCCGGTGGGCATCCTCGTCGGCGTCGTCGGCGTGCTGATCGGTGCCGCGTTCCTGGCGCTCGACTTCAAGCAGGTCGAGGACGGCGTCCAGTACGGCGCCCCCCGCGAGGAGTCGTGGCTGGCCGCGTTCGGCCTGACGCTGTCGCTCGTGTGGATCTACACCGAGCTGCTGCGCGTCATCGCCCTGGTGATGAGCGACGACTAGTCCCCCGGGGGACGCGAGACGAAGCAGGGCCCGGGAAGACCGTCCACACGGTCTTCCCGGGCCCTGCCCGTCTGTACGGGATCGTCTGCTGTACGGGGTCGTCGTGCGGGGTGCGGACCGGCCGCCCGCGGCTCCAGGGCTACAGGAGCCTGCGCGCGGCCCGTCGGAGGTCGTACTCGTGCACGATCGCCTTGGCGTGGCCGTAGGCGAGGCCGTGCTCTCCGCGCAGCCAGCTCACCTTCTCCTCGAACCGGGACAGGGATGGGCCTTCGTCGACCGTGCGCAGCCAGTCGGCGATTTCTCGGCCGGTGCAGTGGGGGATTCGGGAGAGCAGGTTCCGGTGGGTTTCGTCGGAGATGACGTAGGACATCGGCGCCTCCGGACGCGTCGGATGATGGTCCTTCATGTCACCGTGCCCGAGTGTTCAGTCATTGGCAACAGTCGGTGGCCGCCGCATAGTCTCGGGGCGTGGATGATGTGACGCCTCTGCTGACCGCCGTGGACACCTTCGCCGACCGCCTGCGCGCCCTGCCCCAGTCCCGGCTGAGCCGGGGGGCCGCCGCCGAGGCGCTGGCCCTCGCCCGCGAGCTGGCGGCCCGGGCCCAGCGGATGGAGGAGCCCGGGGAGACCGCGCCGCGCGAGATGCCGGACGCCGGGATGTTCGCCGTCGCGGACCAGGTCGCCGTCGCCGGCCACGACTTGGCCGAGGCGCTGGGCGCCGGCGGCGCGCCGGAGGGCGCGGTCGCCGAGGCGGTGGAGCTGGTGGCGGGGGCGGCGCGGCGGTGCGGGCTGCAGTGAGGCCGCGGGGGCGGAGCGAAACGCGGGCCAGGGGGAAGCGGGGGGCGGAGCGAAACGCGGGGTCAGAGGGAAGCGATGACCCGGTCCGCGAGGACGTAGACGTTGCCCGTCGCGCAGCCGAAGGTGAGGGCGTAGGCGCCCGCCACCCCGGAGCCGCCGAGCAGCACCGGCGCCTCGCCGGTGCGCAGCGCGTGCGCCAGGCTCTCCGCGGTCTCCCGGTGGCCGGGCGTCATGCAGACGGTGGTGCCGTCGGCGAAGACGTAGACGTCGAGGGTGCCGAGCGGGCCGGGGCGGACGTCCGCCAGCGGCACGCCGGCCTCGGCCAGTTCGGACAGCCGCTCGACCGTGCGCTCGTGGTCGCCGACCGGGGCGCCGGCGGACGAGAGGTCGGCGGGCGAGAAGTCGGGGTGCGACGGGTGCCGGCGGCGGGCCGCGGCCAGTTCCGGGGACTCCGCCTCGTCCGCCGCGGCGGCGTCGGTCTGCCGGGGCAGGTACGGGAACGGGCCCTGCGGAACGTCGCCGTACAGCAGTTCGGGGGCGGGCACCTCGTCGACGGCGCCCGGCAGGCCCGACAGCAGGGACGGCGCGTCGGACGCGCCCCCCAGGTCGAGGGCCTCCTGCGCGGCCCAGAACGCCCGGGCCTCGGCGAGCTCCCGCTCGCGCTCCTCCGCGAGCGCGTCGGCGACGGCAGCCCGTATGTCGGAGAGGACGACGCCGGGCTCCTCGGCGGGTGCCGTCCGGGCGGCCGGGACCGCCGCGGCCGTCGTGCCGGTCGTGCCGCCCGGGTGCGCCCGGTCCGTCGTGGTCGCCGTGTGCCGGGCCCCGGCCTCGGCCAGGTCGGCGCGGAGTGCGTGGATCTGCCGGCGCAGCCCGCGGGTCGTCCACAGGGCGGCGGTGCCCGCGGCGGTGGCAGTGGCGGCGGCCAGCAGCAGGGCAAGGGACATGGCGCTCACTGACGTACTCCCGGTTGCTGTCGGTCCCCGAATTCCTATCTCAGCTTCGCGCGCGGCTTTCCCGGTCCCCAGTGCAAAACGTCATGAAACCGGCGGGACTTAGGGCCCGGGGGTGGTGACTTCAACATAGCTGACCAGCGGAAACGAATCTCCCCCGGGACGTTGGTCACATCCTGGGGGAGATTGGGTCACGAACGGGGAGACGGGCAGGGGCTCCCCTTGAGGATCAGCTCAGCCGCTCGATCACCATGGCCATGCCCTGACCGCCGCCCACGCACATCGTCTCCAGCGCGAACTGCTTGTCGTGGAACCGCAGCGAGTTGATGAGCGTGCCGGTGATGCGCGCGCCCGTCATGCCGAACGGGTGGCCGACCGCGATGGCGCCGCCGTTGACGTTGAGCTTGTCGATGTCGACGCCCAGGTCGCGGTAGGACGGGATGACCTGCGCGGCGAACGCCTCGTTGATCTCGACGAGGTCGATGTCGCCGATGGTCATGCCGGCCCGCTTCAGCGCTTGGCGGCTCGCCTCGACCGGGCCGTAGCCCATGATCTCGGGGAGAGGGCGGAGACGCCGGTGGAGACGATCCGGGCGAGCGGGGTGAGGCCCAGCTCGCGCGCCTTGGTGTCGGACATGATCACCAGGGCGGCGGCGCCGTCGTTCAGCGGACAGCAGTTGCCGGCCGTGACCAGGCCGTCCGGGCGGAACGACGGCTTGAGGCCGCTGACGCCCTCCATGGTGACGCCCGCGCGCGGGCCGTCGTCCTTCGCGACGACCGTCCCGTCCGGGGTGGTCACCGGGGTGATCTCGCGCTCCCAGAAGCCGTTGGCGAGGGCCTGCTCGGCGAGGTTCTGCGAGCGGACGCCGAACTCGTCCATCTCCTCGCGGGTGATGCCCTTGAGGCGGGCGAGGTTCTCGGCCGTCTGCCCCATGGCGATGTAGGCGTCCGGGACGAGACCGTCCTCGCGCGGGTCGTGCCAGCCCTCGCCGCCCTGCTCGGCGCGGGCCGCGGTGCGCGCCTCGGCGTCGGCGAACAGCGGGTTGTGGGTGCCGGGCATGCCGTCCGACGTGCCGTTGACGGACCGGGACACCATCTCGACGCCCGCCGAGAGGAAGACGTCGCCCTCGCCCGCCTTGATGGCATGGAAGGCCATCCGCGACGTCTGGAGGGACGAGGCGCAGTAGCGGGTGACCGTGGTGGCGGGCAGGTGGTCCATGCCCATCTGCACGGCGACGATCCGGGCGAGGTTGTGGCCCTGCTCGCCCCCGGGCAGGCCGCAGCCGAGCATCAGGTCGTCGATCTCGCGCGGGTCCAGGCCGGGGACCTTGTCGAGGGCGGCCTGGATGATCGTGGCGGTCAGGTCGTCCGGCCGCAGCTCCTTCAGCGAGCCCTTGAAGGCCCGGCCGATGGGGGAACGAGCAGCTGAGACGATCACGGCTTCGGGCATCACGGCTCCAGTCGACGCGACGGCAGGACTCCGGTGAAGTTACCCGCACGTAAGGTCAAGGTCACGAGGCCGCGGCTGTGATGTGACTCATGGCCGTCGGGCCGGTGTTCGACGGCGGGGTGTGCGTCCATTGTCGCTCCGCGACGGTTGTCGCGGCTGCGCCGCTCGTCCTCAAGCGCCGGACGGGCTGAATTCAGCCCGTCCGGCACTTGAGGACAGCGCCCGCAGGGCGCTGCGGGGGTGCGGGGGCCTGCCCCGCAAGAAACGGTGAAAGGGAGGGTCCGGGGCTACCTCCCCACCCGGTGCCACACATGGTGCCGCTCCGGCCCGTCCCCGGTCCCTCCGGCCCCTCCGGGGGCGGAAGCTGCCGGCGGCGGCGGTGCTTGAGGAGGGCCCAGCGGCCGCGGGCGGCCGTGACCTCCGTGCCGCCCTCGGCCGCCGCCTGGGCCGCGGCCCGGGCCACCGGCAGGATGCCCTCGCGGCGGGCGGCGTCCGGCCGCTCCTCGTCCTCCGGCCACAGGCCGAGCGCGGCGCAGAGCGTGGGCAGGACGGCCATGGCGGCGGTCGCGTAGCCCTCCGCCGAGGGGTGGTAGTTGTCGGGTCCGAACAGCTCGCGGGGGTTGGACTCGAACTCGGGGCCGAGCAGGTCGCCCAGCGAGACCGAGCGCCCGCCCGCCTCCAGCACCCCTATCGTCTGTGCCGCCGCGAGCTGGCGGCTCAGCCGCCGGGCCAGCCAGCGCAGCGGCTGATACACCGGTTCGATCGTGCCGAGGTCGGGGCAGGTGCCGACCACGACCTCGCAGTCCGCCTCGCGGAGCCTGCGCACGGCCTCCGACAGCAGCCGGACCGAGCGGGCGGCCGGCACCCGGTGGGTGACGTCGTTGGCGCCGATCATGATCACGCAGACGTCGGGTGCTCGGTCGTGGCCGGACAGCAGCAGGGTGACCTGCCGTTCCAGGTCGCAGGACTGGGCGCCGGAGAGCGCCACGTTGCGCAGGTCCACCGGCCGTTCGGCGACCGCCGCCAGCCCGGTGGCCAGCAGGGCGCCGGGCGTCTGCCGGGGCCGGTGGACGCCCTTGCCCGCGGCCGTGGAGTCGCCCAGCATGCCGAGGACCAGGGGTTCGTTCCCGGCCCGGTGGACGAACGCCGATCCGTAGCGGCCGTCCGCCTGCGGCGGGGTGTCGTGGTTGCCGCCGACCACCCGCCGGGCCAGCGCCACCTCCGTCACCAGCAGCCCCAGGGCCGCCCCGCCCAGCAGCCCGATGCCGCCGCCTCCGTACGCCGCCGCCGCCGCGATCCGTCGCGCTGCCCTCGCCCTCGACATGGACATAAGGCGGGTCTCCTCCCGCTCCACGAGCGCTGTGCACCCTTGCTCGACCGTGTTGATGGCTACGTGCCCCGAGCACCGGTCAGTGCAACGCGTCACTGGTGCACTCGGCCCTCGAATCGTCCGAATAGGCTGGTTGTACGGGCACGCGACGAACCGCTAGTGCCCCCGACCGCGGAGACCACCGTGCAGTATCACGATTCGATGATCGAGCTCATCGGGAACACCCCGCTCGTGAGGCTCAACAGCGTGACCGAGGGCATCAAGGCGACCGTGCTGGCCAAGGTCGAGTACTTCAACCCCGGCGGATCGGTGAAGGACCGCATCGCCGTGCGGATGATCGAGGCCGCGGAGAAGTCCGGTGACCTGAAGCCGGGCGGCACCATCGTCGAGCCGACGTCGGGCAACACGGGTGTGGGCCTCGCGATGGTGGCCCAGCAGAAGGGCTACAAGTGCGTCTTCGTCTGCCCGGACAAGGTGTCCCAGGACAAGATCAACGTGCTGCGGGCCTACGGTGCCGAGGTCGTCGTCTGCCCCACCGCCGTCGACCCGGAGCACCCGGACTCGTACTACAACGTGTCCGACCGGCTGGTCCGTGAGATCCCCAACGCCTGGAAGCCCGACCAGTACAGCAACAAGAACAACCCGCTGTCGCACTACCACTCCACCGGTCCCGAGGTGTGGGAGCAGACCGAGGGCAAGATCACGCACTTCGTCGCGGGCGTCGGCACCGGCGGCACGATCAGCGGCACCGGCCGGTACCTGAAGGAGGTCAGCGGCGGCAAGGTCAAGATCGTCGGCTCGGACCCCGAGGGCTCCGTCTACAGCGGCGGCTCCGGCCGCCCGTACCTGATCGAGGGCGTCGGCGAGGACTTCTGGCCGACCGCCTACGACGGCACGGTGACCGACGAGATCATCGCGGTCTCCGACAAGGACGCCTTCCAGATGACCCGCCGCCTCGCCCGCGAGGAGGGCCTGCTCGTCGGCGGCTCCTGCGGCATGGCCGTCGTCAGCGCGCTGCGCCTGGCCGAGCGGCTGACGGAGGACGACGTGGTGGTCGTCCTGCTGCCGGACAGCGGCCGCGGCTACCTCAGCAAGATCTTCAACGACGAGTGGATGGCGGACTACGGCTTCCTGGAGGAGCCGGGCGACGCCGCCCGCGTCGGCCACGTGCTGCGGCGCAAGGACGGCGGCCTGCCCTCGCTGGTGCACATGCACCCCGAGGAGACGGTCGGCGAGGCGATCGAGGTGCTGCGCGAGTACGGCGTCTCGCAGATGCCGATCGTCAAGCCGGGCGCCGGCCACCCGGACGTGATGGCCGCCGAGGTCATCGGCTCGGTCGTGGAACGGGAGCTGCTGGACGCCCTGTTCACCCAGCGCGCGTCGCTCTCCGACCCGCTGGAGAAGCACATGAGCGCGCCGCTGCCGCAGGTCGGCTCCGGCGAGCCGGTCGGCGACCTGATGGCCGTCCTGGGCGCGGCGGACGCGGCGATCGTGCTGGTCGACGGCAAGCCGACCGGTGTGGTGAGCCGTCAGGACCTGCTGGCGTTCCTGGCGGAGGGCAGCAAGTAGCTCGGAGTGCGGGCCGTCTGACGGCCGGTGGGGCCCGTCGGGCCGGCGGGAGCCGGACCGGCGGGCTCCGTCGTCGGGGGCATGCGGGGCGGCCCGCCCGCCCGGGGGCGGCTCGGGTCCGTCCGACGGCCGTGCGGTGCGCGTGCGGTGCGCGTCCTCGCGGGGCCGGGGGACGCTCCGGGGTGGCTCCGAAGTCGTTCGCCGGTCGTTCGCGGGTCGGTCGTGGTGCGCTCAGGGCCGTTCGGAGGGCGTCAACGCCCGCGCCCGTCCCGTAAAAGGAACGTATGTGTCACGCGACGGCAGCACGGACTTAACACGGCCCCGCCACACTGGAGGCGTGCCGCGGGGCGGAAGCGTCCCGGGCGGCACATCGGTGCGACGGCGGGACTTCCGGAGCGGCTCCCGGACTCCACGGCCGTCCGGACGCGGTGGCCGGCGCCCTACGGCCCGGGCCGCGTCCCCGCGGGGGACCGCCGCCGTCCCGGCCCCGGGCTCGGCCCGGGGTGCGGCGGCCCCCGCGCAGTCCGTTTCCCGCGGGGTCCGGCCCTCGCTCGATTCGTCCCGCGCGGAGTCCGTTCCCCGTGCCGTCCGTTCGCCGTGCGGTCCGTTCCCGGTGTCACCCGGGCCCCGCGTCATCCGGGCCCCGGTGCCACCCGGACCCCGCGTCACCCGGGGCCCCTGAGCCACCCGGGGCCCCGCAGCCACCCACCCCCCCCGGCGGACGGCCCGTCAGTCCCACTCCGAGACGTCGCGGCCCTGGTTCCGCTGCCACGGGAACCCGCGCAGCACGTGCACCGCGTTGACCCCCACGATCCCGGCCCAGGTCACCAGCAGACCGGCCAGCCCGGCGCTGCCCACGCCGATCGCGGACAGCGGGATCGCCAGCACCAGCGTCACCGTCGCGAAGCCGAACCGCTCGCCGAAGCTCCCGAACTCGCCGCCGGCGTCGGGTCGTCCGCCGCGCGCGGCCGTCATCTGCTGCTCGGCGGCCTGGCGGCGCAGCCGCCGCGCCACCGCGCCGTCGAGCTTGTCCTCCACCTTCTCCAGGAACGAGTCGACGAGCTCCGCCTCGTAGTCGGCGCCCAGCTCCTTGCGGGCCTGGAGGGACGCGTCGAGGTCCTTCTTGAGGTCGGGCTTCAGGTCAGGGTCGTGGCCGGTCATGGCGACAACGGTACGGTCGGCCCGTGGCCCCCGTCGGTGGGGGCAGCACCAGTATCCGCAGTGGGGCCGCCCCCGAGGCGGCTCCGTGGAAGGAGCAGCCCGTGACAGCCGCCCTCCTGTCGTCCCTCACCGACGGCGACACCGCCGACCGGCCGGACGCCCTCTCCTTCGCCGGCCGCACCCTCTCCCGCGAGGACCTGCTCGGTGCCGCGGGGGCCGTGGCACACCGGATCGCCGGCGCGGAGTGCGTCGCCGTCCGCGCGACGGCGACGGCCGAGACGGCCGTCGCGGTCGTCGGCGGGCTGCTCGCCGGGGTGCCGGTGGTGCCGCTGCCGCCGGACGCCGGGCCCGTCGAACGGCGGCACATCCTGCGCGACTCCGGCGCCGCACTCGTCCTCGGCGGGGAGGCGGAGGACGGCGACGACGGCGTCGCGGCCGTCCCCGTGGACGTCCGGGAACGGGCCGACCGCCCGGTGCGGACGGCGGACCCGGACCGTCCGGCGCTGATCCTCTACACCTCCGGCACCACCGGCGCCCCCAAGGGCGTGCTGATACCGCACGACGCGATCACCGCCTGCCTCGACGGGCTCGCCGACGTCTGGCAGTGGACGGCGGAGGACACCCTGGTGCACGGGCTGCCGCTGTTCCACGTGCACGGGCTCGTCCTCGGTGTGCTGGGCGCGCTGCGCACCGGCTGCCGGCTGGTCCACACCGGGCGGCCGACCCCCGAGGCGTACGCGGCGGCGGGCGGCAGCCTGTACTTCGGCGTGCCGACGGTGTGGTCCCGCGTCGTCCGCGAGCCCGCCGCGGCCCGGCGGCTGGCCGGGGCGCGGCTGCTGGTCTCCGGCAGCGCCGCGCTGCCCGCGCCGGTCTTCCGGGAACTGGAGGCGCTGACCGGACAGCGGCCCGTCGAGCGGTACGGCATGACGGAGACGCTGATCACCGTCGCGGCGCGGGCGGACGGAGAGCGGGTGCCGGGGCGCGTCGGCGTACCGCTGCCGGGGACGCGCACCCGGCTCGCGGCCGTCGAGGACGGCGGCGGCATCGGCGAACTGGAGGTGTCCGGGCCCACCCTCTTCTCCGGTTACCTCGGCCGCCCCGAGGACACGGCCCGCGCGCACACCGCCGACGGCTGGTTCCGTACCGGCGACATCGCCGCGCTGGACCCCGACGGCACCCACCGCATCGTCGGCCGCGCCTCCATCGACCTGATCAAGTCCGGGGGTTACCGGATCGGTGCAGGGGAGGTGGAGAACGCGCTGCTCGACCATCCGGCGGTGGCGGAGGCGGCCGTCGTCGGGCTGCCGCACGACGACCTCGGCCAGGAGATCGTCGCGTATGTGGTGGCGGAGGGCGTGACGGAGCAGGCGCTGATCGACTTCGTGGCCGGGCGGTTGTCCGTGCACAAGAGGCCGCGCAGGGTCCGGTTCCTGGAGGCGTTGCCGCGCAACGCCATGGGCAAGCCGCAGAAGAAGCTGCTGGAAGGGCTGTAGGGGCGGCGGACCCGTCCGCCGCCTGCATAATTCCATGCAGAGCCCGGTTCGGATGAATGACCCGGGGTGACGGGGAGAGGAAGAGCGGATGACGGAGACCGGCGCGGCACCGGAGGCCACCGCACGGCTGCAGAAGCTCTTCGAGGGGCACCGGCTGACGCCCACGCAGCGCCGGATCGCCCATTGCATGGTGCGCCGGGCCGCCGACGCGCCCTTCCTCTCCAGCGTCGAACTGGCCGAACTCGCCGGGGTCAGCCAGCCGTCCGTGACCCGCTTCGCCGTGGCCCTCGGCTTCGACGGCTATCCGGCGCTCCGCCGCCACCTCCGGGAGGCGGTCCCGGCGGCGCCGGAGACGGCGCCGGCCACGGAGAACGCGTACCAGCAGGCGGTCCACGCCGAGATCGACAACCTGCGGCACCTCGCGTCGCTGCTCGCCGACCCCGAGCCCGTCGCCCGCGCGGGGCGGCTGCTCGCGGCGTCCCGGCCGCTGCCGGTGCTCGGCCTGCGCGCCGCAGGCGCCCAGGCCGCCGGCTTCACCTACTTCGCCCGCAAGGTCCACCCCGACGTCCGGCTGCTCGACGAGGGCGGCAGCCTCCTCGTCGACCGCCTCGACGCGGCGGTACGGGCCGGGGCGAGCGTCCTGCTGTGCTTCGCGCTCCCGCGCCACCCGCGCGAGGTCGTCGAGGCGCTGGAGTACGCGCGGAGCACGGGCCTCACCGTCGTCACCGTCGCCGACTCCACCTTCGCCCCCGTGGCCCGCCACAGCGACCTTCTGCTGCCCGCCGCCGTCGGCACCGGCCTGGTCTTCGACACGGCCTGCGCGCCGATGCTGCTGGGGCGGGTGCTCCTGGAGGCGATGTGCGACGCGCTGCCCGACGCGCAGGCGCGGCTGGAGGAGTTCGATGTCAAGGCGGTGGCGCGGGGGCTTTTCACGGAGTGACGCGACGTCAGTGGTCCTGCGTGCTAGCCGCCTTCTGATGCGGGTACGCGCTCGCCTCCGTCGCGGAACCCAGCAGACTCATCAGCCCCGTCAGCACCAGCGCCACCGCCGCGACCGCTGCGCGTCGCCTCAATCCCCGCTTGTCGATCGGCATTTCCGGGTTCCTCCACTCGTTGGTCCGCCCCCGTGCGCTGCTTTGACGGTAGCGGGGGCGGGAGTGTGTTCACGTCATACGTGGGCGCTCAGTGGCAGGTGATACCGGGGTATGACGCCGTTGTCATCGTTCGGTCATGTGGGGTGCCGCGAAAAGGGGGTCTGGGGCGCAGCCCCAGGAATCGGCGAAGGGGAGGGACCGGGGCACCGCCCGCCGCAGGCGCCCCCGCCCCACCATCCTCAGCTTCTCCTCAGATTCGCCCGCTACCCTCCGCCCTGAATCCAGCCGATGTGAGGAGGTTCGACATGGGCCGCGGAAGCGGAAGCCGCTCACTGGCACGCGTAGCGGTGATCGTGCGGGCTCCGGCCGCCCCCCTGTGGTGGCTCGGCCTGCTGGCGGCGGGGATCGGCGCCGCCCTCCCGGGCCTGACCGGCCGCCGCATCGGCCTGCTCGCCGGAGCGGCCCTGTTCCTGGCGACGGCCGCCACCGCGTTCACGGCCCGCCGCAAGCGCTACGCGCACCTGGCGCGCGCCGCCTCGCGGGCGGGGAAGGCGGTGTTCCTCCAGGACCGCGCCGTCACCGCCCGCACCTGGCGGCAAGCCCGCCGCTGGTGGCTCGCGCTCGCGTTCCCGGCCGCCGTGGCCTCCTCCCTCGCGGCCCCCGGCACCGCCGGCCTGGCGATGGCGGGCGTCGGCGCGGGCCTGTGGGCGAAGGCCCAGTGGCTGGGCGGGCTGGAGCGCAGGACGGAGGCGCTGCTGTGGGTGCGCACGGAGTGGGCGAAGGGCAGCCCGGCCGGCAGGCAGGTCCACGGCTATCTGACCACCGGCCTCGCGGCGGGCGACGCCGCCCCGGGCGGCGCCCGCCGTCCCCGGCGGCCTGTCGGCCGGGCGGCGGTCAGCGCAGCCCGCTGAGCGCTCCGGCGTGCGCGCCGCCGCTCTCGGCGATGAGCTCGTCGAGGGTCTGCGCCGCGCGAACCGGCGCGAACCGCACCCCGTCCGCCGTGCCCGTCCACCCGTACACCCCCGGCCGCGGCAGCGCGTTGTAGCCGAAGGGCGTGGAGAAGTAGTACGCGCCGGTGTCGAGCAGGGCGACGTGGTCGCCGGCCTCCAGCGGCGGCAGCGCCCGGTCCACGGCCACCAGGTCGCCCGCGAAGCAGCACGGGCCGGCGACGTCCTGGGCCACCGGCGTACCCGTCTTCGGCAACCCTTGGGCGTCGTACGCGGCCACCCGCAGCGGCCAGGCGTCCGGCGCGAACACCGTTCGCGTGGCGACCTGGGCGCCCGCGTGCGTCACGGCGATCCGGCGGCCCCCCGCCGACTTGGCGTACTCCACGCGGGCCAGCACCAGCCCGTGCTTGGCCGTCAGCGACCGGCCGAACTCGGTGACCAGCCCGTACCGCCCGTCGAGGAGTCCGGGCACGGTCGCGGCGAGCAGCCGGGCGTAATCCCGGTGGCTCGGGGTCTCCTCGTCGGAGGCGAAGTTGACGGGGAGGCCGCCGCCGATGTCCAGAGTGTCGACCTGCTGCCGCCCGGCGAGCCCGTTGATCTCCTCGGCCAGTTCGTAGACGATCCGCGCGCCCTCCGCGAGCAGCTCCGGCGGGCAGCCCTGCGAGCCGACGTGACCGTGCAGCCGGGTCAGCCAGGGGCGGTCCGCGTACGCCCGCAGCAGCCAGGCGCGGGCACCCGGGTCGCGGAGCGCCACACCGAACTTCGAGCTCTCCGTGGCGGTGCTCATCGCACCGATGCTGCCGCCGCCGACCTGCGGGTTGACCCGGACGCCCAGCGGGGCGGCGGGGGGCCCGCCGGCCGCCACCAATGCGTCGAGACGGGCGAGTTCGGCCCGGCTGTCGACGTTGACTGCGACGCCGAGCGCCAGCGCCTCGCGCAGCTCGGCGGGCGTCTTGGCGGGGGAGTCGAGGACGATGCGGCCGGGCGGCACGCCGGCGGCGCGGGCCAGGGCCAGTTCGCCGGGGCTGGCCGCCTCGCAGCCCAGCCCCTCGTCGGCGAGCAGCCGCAGCACCGGCACCAGGGAGGCGGCCTTGACCGCGAAGGCGTGCAGCACACCCCGCCCGCCGCCGGTGCGGACCTCGTCGAACGCCGCGCGCAGGCCCGCCGCCGACGCCCGTATCCCGGCCACGTCCAGCAGCCCGGCCACCGGGCGCCCCTCGTCCACCAGCCCCCGCGCCACCGCCGCCCGGACGGCGGCGTCCCGCCGCTCCGCCGGGCCGGGCTCCGACCGACCGTTCCCCTTCAGGCCCACCCTCCTACTTCACCACCGGACCCGGTGCCGCGCCACGGCGCGAAGGGGGCCACACCACCTGTTGACTAGACGTATTCACCGGCCCAGTATGTGCAGAAGTTCTATTCAGCACGTTCTCCGCACGTTCCACTCGACTTTCTTCTCACCGTTCTTCTCACCCACGGCCGGCGTCCGACGAGGCCGGGAGTCAGGGAGGCAGGGCCCATGTCAGGACCGCGACCCGTGCGAGCGCCGCGAGGCACCGAGCTCAGCGCCCTGGGCTGGCAGCAGGAGGCCGCCCTGCGCATGCTCCAGAACAACCTCGACCCCGAGGTCGCCGAGCACCCCGACAAGCTCGTCGTCTACGGCGGCACCGGCAAGGCCGCCCGCGACTGGCGCTCCTTCGACGCCATGGTCCGCACGCTGCGGACGCTCAAGCAGGACGAGACCATGCTCGTCCAGTCCGGCCGCCCGGTCGGTGTGATGCAGACGCACGAGTGGGCGCCGCGCGTCCTGATCGCCAACTCCAACCTGGTCGGCGACTGGGCGAACTGGGAGGAGTTCCGCCGTCTGGAGGCCCTCGGCCTCACCATGTACGGCCAGATGACCGCCGGTTCGTGGATCTACATCGGTACCCAGGGCATCCTCCAGGGCACCTACGAGACCTTCGCCGCCGTCGCCGCCAAGAAGTTCCAGGGCACCCTCGCCGGGACGATCACCCTCACCGCCGGCCTCGGCGGCATGGGCGGCGCCCAGCCGCTCGCCGTCACCATGAACGACGGCGTCGCGATCTGCGTCGACTGTGACCCGCGCGCCATCGACCGCCGCATCGAACACCGCTACCTCGACGTGAAGGCCGACTCCGTCGACCACGCGCTCCGGCTGGCCGTCGAGGCCCGCGACGCCCGCCGTCCGCTGTCCATCGGCGTCCTCGGCAACGCGGCCGAACTCGTCCCGGAGCTGCTCGCGATGGGCGCGCCCATCGACATCGTCACCGACCAGACCTCCGCCCACGACCCGCTCGCCTACCTGCCGACCGGCATCGCCTTCGAGGACATGGCCGACGCCGCCGCCAAGGACCCGGCCGGCTTCACCACGCGGGCCCGCGAGTCCATGGCGAAGCACGTCGAGGCCATGGTCGGCTTCCAGGACGCCGGCGCCGAGGTCTTCGACTACGGCAACTCCATCCGCGGCGAGGCCCGGCTCGCCGGGTACGACCGGGCGTTCGCCTTCCCCGGCTTCGTCCCCGCCTACATCCGGCCGCTGTTCTGCGAGGGCAAGGGCCCCTTCCGCTGGGCCGCCCTCTCCGGCGACCCCGCCGACATCGCCCGCACCGACAAGGCGATCTTCGACCTCTTCCCCGAGAACGAGTCCCTGGCCCGCTGGATCAAGATGGCCGGGGAGCGCGTCCACTACCAGGGGCTGCCCGCCCGCATCTGCTGGCTCGGCTACGGCGAACGCGACCGGGCCGGCGAGCGCTTCAACGACATGGTGGCGAGCGGCGAGCTGTCCGCCCCCGTCGTCATCGGCCGCGACCACCTCGACTGCGGCTCTGTCGCCTCGCCCTACCGCGAGACGGAGGCCATGCTCGACGGCTCCGACGCCATCGCCGACTGGCCGCTGCTCAACGCCATGGTCAACGTGGCTTCCGGCGCCTCCTGGGTCTCCCTCCACCACGGCGGCGGCGTCGGCATGGGCCGCTCCCTCCACGCGGGCCAGGTGACGGTCGCCGACGGCACGCCGCTGGCCGGCGAGAAGATCCGCCGGGTGCTGACGAACGACCCGGGGATGGGTGTGATCCGGCATGTCGACGCCGGGTACGACATCGCGGAGTCGGTGGCCGAGGACCGGGGCGTTCGGGTGCCGATGCGCGAGGGTGACGCGTGAGCCATTCAGCCCGTCTGGGGGAGTTTGAGGACACCGCGCGGAGCGCGGTTCGGGGGCCCGGGGGATCGCCCCCGGTTTCGGGAAGGGGCGGGACAGGGGAGCAGCCCGCCGCAGGCGCGAGCTTCCACGAGATGTGGCGCGACCTCGCCCCCATCGGCCGGAACCCCGAAAGCGGCGGCTACCGCCGCCACGCCTGGACCGGCGCCGACACCGACTGCCGTGAGTGGTTCAAGGCCCAGGCGGAGACCCGCGGCCTCACCTACGAGGTCGACCGCAACGGCAACCAGTGGGCCTGGCTCGGCGACCCCACCGCGGGCGACGCCGTCGTCACCGGCTCCCACCTCGACTCCGTCCCCGACGGCGGCGCCTTCGACGGCCCCCTCGGCGTCGTCTCGTCCTTCGCCGCCCTCGACGGGCTCCGCGCGCGCGGCGCCGCGCCCACCCGCCCCCTCGCCGTCGTCAACTTCGGCGACGAGGAGGGCGCCCGGTTCGGCGTCGCCTGCGTCGGCTCCCGGCTCGCCGCCGGCACTCTGACCCCCGAGGCCGCGCACGCGCTGCGCGGCGCCGACGGCGTCGGCCTGCCGCAGGCGATGGAACGGGCCGGGTACGACCCGGAGGCCATCGGCCCGGACCCCGAACGCCTCGCCCGCATCGGCGCGTTCGTCGAGCTGCACGTGGAGCAGGGCCGCGCGCTCGCCGAGACGCCGCATCCCGTCGGCGTCGCCTCCGCGATCTGGCCGCACGGCCGCTGGCGGTTCGACTTCCACGGCGAGGCCAACCACGCGGGCACCACGCGCATCGAGGACCGCAGGGATCCGATGCTCACCTACGCCAACACCGTCCTGGCCGCCCGCAAGAAGGCGCGCCTCGCCGGCGCCCTCGCCACCTTCGGCAAGGTCGCCGTAGAACCCAACGGCGTCAACGCCATCGCGTCCCTCGTCCGCGGCTGGCTCGACTCGCGGGCGGCCGACGAGGCCACCTTGGCCGAGGTCGTCGCCGCCATCGAGCAGGCCGCCGTCGAACGCGGCCTGCGGGACGGCGTGGACGTCCGCGTCACCCGCGAGTCGTTCACCCCCGTCGTGGAGTTCGCCCACGGCCTGCGCGACGAGCTCGCCGGGCTGCTCGGCGGCGTCCCCGTGCTCCCCACGGGCGCCGGACACGACGCCGGGATCCTCTCCGCCGCCGTCCCCACCGCCATGCTGTTCGTACGCAACCCCACTGGCGTCTCGCACTCGCCGGCCGAGACGGCCACCGAGGACGACTGCCTGGCCGGGGTGACCGCACTGACCGACGTACTGGAGGGCCTCGCGTGCCGGTGACCACCACCTACTGGGCGGAACACGCCTGGCTCGGCACCCACGTCGAACCCGGCGTGGCCATCGACGCCGACCCGGCCGACGGCCGGATCACGGCCGTGCGCACCGAGGTGACGGCACCCCCGCCCGGGGCGGTGACCCTGCGCGGGCTCACCCTCCCGGGCCTGGCCAACGCCCACAGCCACGCCTTCCACCGGGCCCTGCGGGGCGCCGTCCAGATCGGCTCCGGCACCTTCTGGACCTGGCGCGACACCATGTACGGCGTCTCCGACAAGCTCACCCCCGATCGCTATTTCGCGCTCGCCCGCGCCACCTACGCCGAGATGGCCCTCGCCGGCGTCACCTGCGTCGGCGAGTTCCACTACCTCCACCACGCGCCCGGCGGCTCCCGCTACGACGACCCCAACGCCATGGGCGAGGCGCTGCTCGCCGCCGCCGCCGAAGCCGGCATCCGCATCACCCTCCTCGACACCGCCTACCTCTCCGCCGGCTTCGGCGAACCGCCCAACCGGCACCAGCTCCGCTTCTCCGACGGCACGGCCGACGCCTGGGCCGAACGCGCCGACGCCCTCAAGGGGTGCGGGCACGCCCGGATCGGGGCGGCCGTGCACTCCGTGCGCGCCGTGCCCGCCGAGCAGTTGGCCACCGTCGCCGCCTGGGCCGCCGACCGCGAGGCCCCCTGCACGTGCACCTGTCCGAGCAGACCGCCGAGAACGACGCCTGCCGCGCCGCCCACGGCGTCACGCCCACCCGGCTCCTCGCCGACAACGGCGTCCTCGGCCCGCGCACCACGGCCGTGCACGCCACACACCTCACCGACGAGGACATCGCCCTGCTCGGCGGATCCGGCACCGGCACCTGCATGTGCCCCACCACCGAACGCGACCTCGCCGACGGCATCGGCCCCGCCGCCGCCCTCCAGCGGGCCGGCTCCCCGCTCTCCCTGGGCAGCGACAGCCACGCCGTCATCGACCTCCTCGAAGAGGCCCGCGCGATGGAACTCGACGAGCGCCTGCGCACCCGCACCCGAGGCCACTGGACGGCCGCCGCCCTGCTGCGCGCCGCCACCGCCGACGGCCACACCGCCCTCGGCTGGCCCGACGCCGGCCGCATCGAGCCCGGCGCCCTCGCCGACCTCACGACCGTCGCACTGGACTCCGTCCGCACGGCCGGACCGCACCCCCGGCTGGGCGCCGAGACGGCCGTATTCGCGGCGAGCAACGCGGACGTACGGCACACCGTCGTCGGCGGACGGCACGTCGTACGGGACGGTGCCCACCTGCTCGTGGAGAACGTGGCGGGCGCCCTGGCCGACTCCATCGCGGCCCTGCGTTCTTGAAGCGGTCGGGCCCGCCCGGGCCCGCGGACCCGCCGGGCCCGACCGCTTCGCGAACCCCCGCCCGAACCCCCGAACGGACCCCCGGCAAGCCCCCCATCCAGCCCCCGGCAAGAAGCGGCCGAGCCCGAAGCGCCCGAACCCGAAGGACGTCCTCACCCCCATGGCTCCCATCACCACGGCGATCACCAACATCGGCAGCCTCGTCACCAACGATCCCTCCCTCCCCGGTACAGGCCCCCTCGGCGTGATCCAGGACGCGGCGGTCGTCATCGACGGCGACCGCATCGCCTGGGTCGGTCCGACAAGCAAAGCACCCGCCACTGACAACGCCGTCGACGCCGGGGGCCGGGCGGTCCTCCCGGGCTTCGTGGACTCCCACTCCCACCTGGTCTTCGCCGGTGACCGGACCGAGGAGTTCAACGCCCGGATGTCCGGCCGGAGCTACAGCGCCGGCGGCATCCGCACGACCGTCGCCGCCACCCGCGCCGCGACCGACGCCGAGCTGGAGGCCAACCTCCGGCGCCACCTCGACGAGGCCCTCCGCCAGGGCACCACCACCCTGGAGACCAAGTCCGGCTACGGCCTCAGCGTCCACGACGAGGCCCGCGCCCTGCGGATCGCCGCCGCCCACACCGACGAGGTCACCTACCTCGGCGCCCACGTCGTCGCCCCCGAGTTCGCCGACGACCCGGACGGCTACGTCGCGCTCGTCACCGGCGAGATGCTCGACGCCTGCGCCCCGCACGCCCGTTGGGTCGACGTCTTCTGCGAGCGCGGCGCGTTCGACGGCGACCAGGCCCGTACGGTCCTGGAGGCGGGGATCGCCAAGGGGCTGCACGCCCGCGTCCACGCCAACCAGCTGGGCCACGGCCCCGGCGTCCGGCTCGCGGTCGAGCTGGGCGCCGCCTCCGCCGACCACTGCACCCACCTCACCGACGCGGACGTCGACGCCCTGGCCTCCGGCGACACGGTCGCCACCCTGCTGCCCGGCGCGGAGTTCTCCACGCGCGCCCCTTGGCCGGACGCGCGCCGGCTCCTCGACGCGGGCGTCACCGTCGCGCTCTCCACGGACTGCAACCCCGGCTCGTCCTTCACCAGTTCGGTGCCGTTCTGCGTCGCCCTGGCCGTCCGCGACATGGGGATGACCCCCGACGAGGCCGTCTGGGCCGCCACCGCGGGCGGCGCCGCGGCCCTGCGCCGCACCGACATCGGCCGCGTCACCCCCGGCGCCCGCGCCGACCTCGTCCTGCTGGACGCGCCGAGCCACGTCCACCTCGCGTACCGGCCGGGCGTCCCGCTGGTCTCCGCGGTCTGGCGCCGGGGCGTACGCGAGGTCTGACCCGGACGGCCGGCACCTCAGACCGGCGGCCCGCTCCCGCACCGAGCCGGGGGTGGGCCGCCGACCGAGGGCTCCCCGACCGACGGTTCGCCGACCGACGCGTCGTCCCGCGGTTCGCGACCCACGGTTCGCAGCCCGACAGCCCGACAGCGCGCCAACCGGACGGCTCACGATCCGTACGGCCGACGGCTCAACCCGCCCCACCGCTCAGCCCTTCGCCTCCCGCCGCCGAGCGACCCGCACCTCCGGCAGGTCCGGCAGGTCCGCCCCCGGTGCGTCCAGCTCCGGCGCGGGGCGGCCGCGCAGGTGGAGCCCGAAGAAGGCCGCCACGTACCGGCTCGTCACCGCCTGCGCCCGGCGGCCGTCCAGGGTGCCGAAGAACCGCCGGAACCGCTCCGGCGGCCAGGAGTCCGCCAGTTGCAGGCCGACGCCCAGCGGCGCGAGGTCGGTGAAGCCGTAGTGCCCGGTGCCCGGCAGGTGTACCGTGCGGCCCCACGCTCGGTGGGCCGCCGTGAACGCGTCCCGGGGCGCGTCCGACGAGCCCGACGCGTCCTTAGCGGCCGCCGTGAATGACATGAACGGCTGCGTCAGCCCGGTGTGGACGGCGTCCGTCCACAGCCGGCCGTCGAGCGCGGCGCCGGCCGAGAACCGGGCGTCCGTGCGCAGCGCCTCGGCGGAGGCGGAGCCGCCCAGCGAGTGCCCGAACGCGCCGACCCGGTCGAAGTCCACGGCGGCGCTGACCGCGGGCGCCGGGCTCGGCCCTCGCTCGCCGCTCAGCACGTCCAGGACGAAGCGCAGGTCCGCCGTCCGGACGTCGGAGTACCGCCGGAGCCGCTCGGGGTCGCTCGTCGGCGGGGCGCCGGGGACGACGCGGCCGTCGGGGAACTCGGCGGGCCCGTCGTAGGTGTGGCTGACGCCCACCACCACACAGCCCTGGGAGGCCAGTTCCTGGGCGAACGCGGTGCCCGTCGCGGCCGGGTCCCGGCGGCCGGGGCTGTAGAGGATCAGGGGCGCGTCCCGGAGCGCGCGGCTCACGGGCGCGCCGGCGCGCGACTGCGTGCGCACCCGCGAGAGCGAGCCCGTCGGCAGGGTGAAGCGCTGCTCCACCAAAGGCAGGAGGCCGCCGGTGAGGTAGGGGGCGGTCGTCCGCGCGGAGCCGGTGTCCGCGGCGTACCAGACCTGCACCATGAGCTCCCGCGGCGTCCGCGTGGGCGCGTAGGGGTCCGTACGACGGGTGTCCACGAGGTGCAGCCTGGTGGTGCCCACCGGGCAGGGGCCGGAGGGGGCCGGGAGCGGTACGGGGTCCGTGGACGGTGTGCGGGGCGCGTGCGTCGCGGCGCGCGCTGCCGGGCCCAGGGTGCCCGCGGCTCCGCCGGCCACGGCGGCGCCCACCGCGCCGACCGAGGCCCGGAGGAGCGAGCGGCGTCCTAACGAAGCGGAAGGCGTGACGGAAGCCCCAGGAGCGTAGGAACCGCCGGAAGCGCCGGAACGTTGCGTGCGTCTCTTCTCCCAGGCGAAGCGGCCGAGATCGAGGGATCGAGTGTGGATCATCACCGTCATCACATCACCCCCACGTTTCCCGCGGAACCCCCGTTGCGTCCGCCGCCACAGCCGAGCGGAAACAGAAGGCACCCGGAAACGACGGTGCGCCGCGCGGGAGTTCCGCGCGGCGCACCGTGCACCCGGAGGCGACGGACCGGCCGGCCGGTCCGTCCTTCGTGCTACTCGTCGGCCAGCAGCCCGCGCCGCAGCCGCACGAGCGTCCGGGAGAGCAGCCGGGAGACGTGCATCTGGGAGATGCCGAGCTCCTCGCCGATTTCCGACTGGGTCATGTTCCCGACGAACCGCAGCGACAGGATCGTGCGGTCGCGCGGCGGCAGCTCGGCGA
The DNA here is from genome assembly GCF_050937075.1 of Streptomyces sp. CA-181903. Classification (NCBI taxonomy): domain Bacteria; kingdom Bacillati; phylum Actinomycetota; class Actinomycetes; order Kitasatosporales; family Streptomycetaceae; genus Streptomyces; species Streptomyces sp. CA-181903. The sequence continues at coordinate 3,024,188 of NZ_JBNJLY010000001.1, read as the reverse complement.
TCAGGGGCTTCAACGACTCGATGTACTCGACGCCTTCGAGGTCGTGGTCCTCGTAGCCGATGCGGGCCGAGAGGGTGCCCCCATCGCCGTCGTCGTCCTCGGAGGGCGCGTCCAGCGAGCTCGCGGTGTACGCGTTGCTGGCGCCCATGCCCTCGACGACCTCCTCCTCCGAAATGCCCAGGTGCCGGGCGAGTTCGGCGACCGTGGGGGAGCGGTCGAGGCGCTGGGCGAGTTCGTCGCCGGCCTTGGCGAGGGTGAGCCGGAGCTCCTGGAGCCGGCGCGGGACGCGCACGGACCAGCTGGTGTCGCGGAAGAAGCGCTTGATCTCACCGATGATCGTCGGCATCGCGAAGGTCGGGAACTCGACGCCGCGGCTGAGCTCGAAGCGGTCGATGGCCTTGATGAGGCCGATGGTGCCGACCTGGACGATGTCCTCCATCGGTTCGCTGCGGGTGCGGAACCGGGAGGCGGCGAACCTGACGAGGGCCAGGTTGAGTTCGACCAGGGTGTTGCGCACGTAGGCGTACTCGTGCGTGCCTTCCTCGAGGGATTCGAGGCGGGCGAAGAGGGTTTTGGACAGGGCCCGCGCGTCGACCGGTTCCACCTCGTTGTACGGGGGATCTCCGGAAGGGGCGGGAATGTCGACGAGGCGGTCTCCGCCGTCCCGTGGGGGACGGTGTCCTCGTTCTCGGAGAGCAGGGGGATTGCCTCCGGGGAGAGGGGGGAACGCGGTTCGTCGAGCCGGGGTGACATGGTCTCCTCCATCGTTCTCGGCATATGGCCGCCGGTGCCATGAGCTCGTGCTGCGGTTTGCGGCGCCTCCGGGCCGTCCGTGGTGGGTGATGTCTTCCTCTAGCCGTATCGGTCTTTACCTATGCTTGGCAAGTCCCGAATGTCCGTATTTGGCGGTGAATGACGGTTGTTCGACTTTCCGCAGGCGTAGGGAACGCGTAGGGTTTCCGCTGTCCTGAGCGGGCAGGCAGGGCACGGGCACACCATGAAGGGATGCGCGATGGCATGCGGAGATACCAGGGAAAAGGTGTCGGAGTCGTGAGCGGGACCCGGCTACGGGTGGAGGTCCGGCGGCACGGCGCGAGCGCGGTCGTGAAGCCGGAGGGTGAGCTCGATCACCATACGGCCGATCTCCTGCGTGAACCGCTGGAGAGCTGCGCCGAGGAGGTCGGCGCGCGCATCGTCGTCGACTGCTCCGGGCTGGAGTTCTGCGACTCCACCGGGCTCAACGTGCTGCTCGGCGCCCGGCTGAAGGCCGAGGCCGCGGGCGGATCCGTCCATCTCGCGGCGATGCGGCCGGTGGTGGCCCGGGTGTTCGAGATCACGGGCGCCGGCGCGGTCTTCGCGGTGCACAGCAGCCTCGACGCGGCTCTCGCCGAGTGACGGGCGGACAACGGTGTGTTGTGCGGGCCACCGGAACGGTGTCGTAGGTGTTCACCGCGTACGTCCGGGCAGGAGCAGGCTGACCGCTTTGTACGCGAAGACTGTGTACGTGACGACAGAGTCTCTTTCTCAATCGGTGAATCGGTGAGGTGAAGCGCTGATGAGCACCACCCGGCCGTACCCGCCGGCGCCGGGCGACCCCGGCCCGGAGGCGCACGGCTCAGCCGCGGCCGCGCCCGCCGAAGCGGGGCCACCGGGCGGACCGGCCCGCCGGCTGTCCCTCGTCGAGGTCAGCGGCGCCGTCCCCCTGTCCCGTGACTTCACCCGCCAGGCGCTCCGGGACTGGGGCTGGCTGCCCGCGGCCAACGCCGATCACCGGGCCGCCGCCGAGGACGTCCTGCTGGTCGTCTCCGAGCTCGTCACCAACGCCTGCCTGCACGCGGGCGGCCCCGCCGAGCTGCTCGTCAGCCGCGGGACGAAGGTGCTGCGGCTGGAGGTCTCCGACCTCGGCAACGGTGAGCCGGTGCCCCGGACCCCCCACCGCGCGGGCCGCCCCGGCGGGCACGGCATGTTCATCGTCCAGCGGCTGTGTCTGGACTGGGGTGTCGTCCGGAACGCGGACGGCGCCGGCAAGACGGTGTGGGCGGAACTGGCCGCCCCCTCCTAGACGTACGCTCGTACGGCGTGCCCTTTCCCGCACGCCCCGACCCCGCCCCGTACGGCCACGGCGCTCCGCCAGTGGCCGTTTTGGTGCGCCCGGGGCCGTGTGCGGGACGCCGGGCCCGCTGCGGACGGCCGAGGCGGCCGGAGGGCGCTGAGAATCGCCGGAGGGCCACCGAGGGCCACCGAGGGCCACCGAGGGCCACCGAAGGCCCGCGAGGACCGTCGAGGGTCTTCTGAGAGGCGCAGAGAGGCGCTGAGTGGCACTGCGAGGCGCCGGAGAGGCACTGCGAGGCGCCGGAGAGGCACTGCGAGGCGCCGGAGAGGCGCTGAGCGGGCGCTGCGCCGATGTATGCGCCGAACGACACCACCACCCCCGCAGCCCCGCACGGAAGCTCCCACCCGCGCCCGTCCGCCCCGCGCGCCCTCCCCGCGCACACGAATGCCCCCGGCGCGTCATCGCGCCGGGGGCATTGTGCGGGAGGCGGCCGACGGGCCGTCTCACGTGCGGGTCAGCGCACGTCGCCCATGAGGGCCTCGATCTTCTTGCGGAACGTCCAGACCGCCACACCCGCCAGGACCGCGACGCCGGCCTCGCCGAGGATCACGCCGAAGCCGTTGAGGTCGACGCCCGCCGTCGCCATCAGGGTCATGATGCAGTCACCCGCGGTGACCGCGAGGAACCAGACACCCATCATCTGGCTGGCGTACTTCTTCGGCGCCATCTTGGTGGTCAGCGACAGACCCACGGGGGACAGGCAGAGTTCACCGAGGGTCTGCAGCATGTAGATGGTGATCAGCCACATGGGGCTGACGGTCGAACCGCCCGTGGCCATCTTCATGGGGATGGCGAACAGCACGAAGGAGGCACCGGCCAGCAGCATCGCCGCGGAGAACTTCACCGTGGAGCTGGGCTCGCGCTTGCGGCGCGCCATGGACACCCACATCGCGGCGAAGATCGGTGCGAGGACCAGCACCCACGCGGAGTTGATCGACTGGAACCAGGTGGACGGGAAGTGGATGCCGAAGACGTTGTCCGTGGTCTTCTTCTCGGCGAAGGTCGACATCGTCGAGCCGGCCTGGTCGAAGATGCCCCAGAACACGGCGGCGGCGACGAAGAACCAGATGTAGCCGCTGACCTTGGTCTGCTCCTCCGACGTCAGCTCCTTGTCCCGCTTGATGCGGGCCAGGACGAAGATCGGGACGATCAGGCCGACGAGGGCGATCGGAACGAGGGCCCAGTTGATCGTGAAGTGACCGGTGCCGACCACGACGCCGTAGAAGATCGCGGCGATGACCAGCCAGACCAGGCCCTTGAGCAGCCAGGAGTTCCGCTCGGCCGCCGTCAGCGGCATCGGGACCTCGGCGCTCTTCGGGTCCAGCCAGCGGGTGCCGATGAGGAACGCCACCAGGCCGAGGCCCATGCCGATCGCGGCGAGGGTGAAGCCCAGGTGCCAGCTGACCTGCTGGCCGACGGTGCCGATGATCAGGGGCGCGCCGAGGCCACCGAGGTTGATGCCGATGTAGAAGAGGGTGAAGCCACCGTCGCGACGCGGGTCCTTGGGGCCGTTGTAGAGGTGGCCGACCATCGTCGAGATGTTGGACTTCAGCAGACCCGAACCGATCGCCACCAGCGCCAGACCGGCGAAGAAGGTCGGCTTGCCGGGCAGCGCGAGCAGCAGGTGACCGCACATGATGACGCTGGCCGCGATGGCCACCGTCTTGCGCGGACCCCAGACGCGGTCGCCGAACCAGCCGCCGGGCATGGCCAGCAGGTACACCATGGCCACGTACACCGAGTAGATGGCCAGCGACGTCGACTCCGGCATGGCCAGACCGCCGCCCTGGCTGCCGGACTTGGCGTCCGGGCCACCGGAGATCAGGTAGAGGACGAGGAGGGCGCGCATTCCGTAGTAGGAAAAGCGCTCCCACATCTCCGTCAGGAAGAGGGGGGCCAGGCCGAGGGGGTGGCCGAAGAGGGTCTTGCCGCCGGCGACGGGGGTGTTGTCCCGCGCGGTTGACTCCTTCGTCAGGCTGGACGCCATGGTCGATCCTTGGGTTCCGAGGACGCGCGTGGAGCTGCTGCGCGCCCGTGTGGGGGTTGGCCGGCACCGGATCACGGCATCGCTCGCCCCCACGCCCTTGGGGTTCGCCTCCCCCTCGGGGGAGCCGGCAGAGCGGCCTTGATTCCGGGATCCACGCCCCCGCGCATCTTCGCGCGGTGGACCCGGCCGACAGGTCGTTCACGTTTCACATAAGAGTGACGTATAAGTCCCGCGTACGGAAGAGACCTCCGGCGCTACTGCCGAGCCGAAGGTCTCCAACGCTGGTACAGACTTCTGGTAACCATACGTCACACCCCGCCCGCATATGGAAGGAGTTGAGACATGGATCACAATGCATGGTGGAACCATTCATCGGGGTTCCGATGTGTCCGCCACTTCGGCGCTCGCCGGGTCCCGGGTGCCCGGACTGCGCTCTGACGTGCGCCCGAGCGGACTACCATCACGTGCATGACCCGAGTACTGCTCGCCGAGGATGACGCGTCCATCTCGGAGCCGCTCGCACGCGCGCTGCGCCGTGAGGGGTATGAGGTGGAGGTACGAGAAGACGGTCCCACAGCGCTCGCCGCGGGGATCAAGGGAGACGTCGACCTGCTCGTCCTCGATCTCGGGCTGCCCGGAATGGACGGTCTGGAGGTCTGCCGGCGGCTGCGCACCGAGGGCCACGGCTTCCCCGTGCTGGTCCTCACCGCCCGGGCCGACGAGGTCGACACCGTCGTCGGTCTGGACGCCGGTGCCGACGACTACGTCACCAAGCCGTTCCGCCTCGCCGAACTGCTGGCCCGCGTCCGGGCCCTGCTCCGGCGCGGCGCCGCCGACTCCCCCCAGCAGGGGACGGCGACGCACGGCGTCCGGATCGACGTCGAGTCGCACCGCGCCTGGATGGGCGACGAGGAACTGCAGCTCACGGCCAAGGAGTTCGACCTGCTCCGGGTCCTGGTCCGGGACGCGGGCCGGGTCGTCACCCGCGACCAGCTGATGCGCGAGGTCTGGGACACCACCTGGTGGTCGTCCACCAAGACCCTCGACATGCACATCTCCTGGCTGCGCAAGAAGCTCGGGGACGACGCGGCCAACCCGCGCTACATCGCCACCGTGCGCGGCGTCGGCTTCCGGTTCGAGAAGAACTAGCCCCGGGACCGGGGGGCGTCCGAACAACGGAACAACGAGCCGGAGAACCGCCCGTGCGCCGCCGATTGATCAACTCCACGCTCGCCGTCGTCCTCGTCGTGATCGCGGTCTTCGGGATCTCGCTGGTCATCGTCGAGACCCGCACCATCGAGAGCAGCGCGCAGGAGAGCGTGCAGTCCGAGGCGGTGCGGCTGGTCAGCAGCGTCGAAGGGCGGCTGGCCGGCGGCGAACGGGTCGAGGCGGGCGTGCTGCAGCAGCAGATCGCCCAGGACCGGTACGCGCGGGTGGAGATCCCCGGCCGCAAGCCCATCGAGGTCGGCACCCGCCCGAGGGCGGCCTGATCGTCTCGGAGCAGACCGGGGAGCACGGCGAGCGGGTCCGGGTGGAGGAGTCCCGCTCGGCCGTCAGCAAGGAGGTCGGCCGGACGCTGCTGGTGATCCTCGCGGTGGCGCTGCTGGCCGTCGTCGCCGCCGTCTTCCTGGCCGTGCGGCAGGCCAACCGGCTGACCGCGCCCCTCACCGACCTGGCCGAGACCGCCGAGCGGCTCGGCTCCGGCGACCCCCGCCCCCGCCACCGCCGCTACGGCGTCCCCGAGCTCGACCGGGTCGCCGACGTCCTGGACGGCAGCGCGGAACGCATCGCCCGGATGCTCACGGCGGAACGGCGGCTCGCGGCCGACGCCTCCCACCAGCTCCGCACCCCGCTGACCGCGCTGTCCATGCGGCTGGAGGAGATCACGCTCACCGACGACCCGGACACGGTCAAGGAGGAGGCGACGATCGCCCTCACCCAGGTCGAGCGGCTCACCGACGTCGTCCAGCGGCTGCTGACCAACTCCCGCGACCCCAAGACCGGCTCGGCCGTCACCTTCGACCTCGACGAAGTGATCAAGCAGCAACTGGAGGAGTGGCGGCCCGCCATCCGCGCCGGCGGCCGGGCCCTGGTCCGCTCGGGCAAGCAGGGGCTGCGCGCGGTGGGCACGCCGGGCGCGGTCTCCCAGGTCATCGCGACGCTGATCGAGAACTCCCTGACCCATGGCGACGGAGCCGTCGCCCTGCGCACCCGGGTCACCGGCAACCAGGCGGTGGTCGAGGTCTCCGACGAGGGCCCGGGCGTCCCGACGGACCTGGGCGCGCGGGTCTTCGAACGGACGGTCAGCGGCCGGAACTCGACGGGCCTGGGCCTGGCCGTCGCCCGGGACCTGGCGGAGGCGGACGGCGGCCGGCTGGAACTGCTCCAGCAGCGCCCGCCGGTGTTCGCGCTGTTCCTGAGCATGGAGGCGCGGCCGGGGACCCACGAGCCGGAAGAGGACGAGCGGGAGGACTGAGCTCCGGCGGGCGTCGGTACGGGCGCCGGTACGGACGTCTACGGGCGCCCGCCGGCACGCGCCGGTGCAGGCCGGGACGGGGAAGGACGGCCGTCAGGAGTGCGTGGACGAGGCCCGGTGCCGCTGCCGCGGGATCTCCGCGGCCGCCGGAGCCTGCGTGACCTGCGGAGCCTGCGCCAGAAACGATTCAGCCGCCTCGACGGCCGCCTGCGTCACCGGCAGCCGCTTGAACACCCACGTCCGGTACGACCAGAATCGGAACACCGTGCCGATGCCCAGCCCGACCACGTTCTTGGCGATGTTGTCCGCCACCGTGGAGGTGAAGCCGAAGCCGTAGTGCGACAGCGCCAGGATGCCGTTCTCGATCACCAGGCCGACCCCGCTGAACAGCAGGAACAGCGTGAGCTCCCGGCTGCGGCGGCTCTTGTCGCAGTCGCGGTACGTCCAGTACCGGTTGCCGACGTAGTTCGCCGCGATGGCGAAGCAGGTGGCGATCACACCCGAGCGGACCACGGCCAGCCCGGAGTGCCTGCACATGTTGAAGACGACGGTGTTGACCACGAAACCGACGGCGCCGATGGCGCCGAACTTGGCGATTTCGCGGACCAGCCGCTCCAGCCGGGAACGCACTGCGCGCCGATGACTCATGGTTTCGTCAGGCTCCGTGGGGAAGGCGGTCAGGGCGTGGGGCGACTCACCATGCTAGCGAGCGCTTTCGGGATGCGGCCGGGGGCCGGGTGAATACCGGACGAACGCCCGCCGCCCCGCCCGCCACCGACCGGTGGCCGTCCGGCTTGGACGATCATCCAAGCAGGGGGCCGGGCCGGTCGTGCGTACGGATACCCTGTTGGCGTGACGTTCCCGGTAGTCGGCATGGTCGGCGGCGGTCAGCTCGCCCGTATGACCCACGAGGCGGGCATCCCCCTCGGCATCAGATTCAAGCTGCTCAGTGACACTCCGCAGGACTCGGCGGCGCAGGTCGCGAACGAGGTGGTGGTGGGGGACTACCGCGACCTCGACACCCTTCGTGCGTTCGCACAAGGCTGCGATGTGATCACCTTCGATCACGAGCACGTTCCGACCGAGCACCTACGGGCCCTGGAGGCGGACGGCATCCCCGTCCGCCCGGGGCCCGACGCGTTGGTGCACGCCCAGGACAAGGGCGTGATGCGGGCGAAGCTCACGGAGATCGGCGTTCCCTGTCCGCGCCACCGCATCGTGGCCGATCCGGCCGATGTCGAGCGGTTCGCCGCCGAGGGCGAGGGGTGGCCAGTCGTCCTCAAGACCGTGCGCGGCGGCTACGACGGCAAGGGCGTCTGGGTGGTCCGCGACACCGCCGGGGCGCAGGACGCCTTTCGCGCCGGGGTGCCCGTCCTCGCCGAGGAGAAGGTCGACTTCGTCCGAGAGCTCGCCGCCAACGTCGTCCGCTCCCCGCACGGCCAGGCCGTCGCCTACCCGGTCGTCGAGTCGATCCAGGTCGACGGCGTCTGCGACACGGTCATCGCCCCCGCCCCCGGACTGTCCCCCGGCCTGTCCGCCGAGGCCCAGCGGCTCGCGCTGCGGATCGCCCAGGAGCTGGGCGTCGTCGGCCACTTGGCCGTCGAGCTGTTCGAGACCCGGGATGGCCGGATCCTCGTCAACGAACTGGCCATGCGCCCGCACAACTCCGGCCACTGGACCCAGGACGGCGCGGTCACCTCGCAGTTCGCCAACCACGTCCGGGCCGTCCTCGACCTGCCGCTCGGCGACCCGCGCCCGCGCGCCCGGTGGACCGTCATGGCCAATGTTCTCGGCGGCGACTATCCGGACATGTATTCCGCGTACCTCCATTGCATGGCACGCGACCCCGGGCTGAAGATCCATATGTACGGCAAGGACGTCAAGCCCGGCCGCAAGGTCGGACACGTCAACACCTACGGCGACGACCTGGACGACGTGCGCGAGCGCGCCGCCCACGCCGCCGGATACCTGCGAGGGACGATCACCGAATGAGCAGCTCCCCCGGCGCACCGGTCGTCGGCATCGTCATGGGCTCCGACTCCGACTGGCCCGTCATGGAGGCCGCCGCCGAGGCGCTCGCCGAGTTCGAGGTCCCCTACGAGGTCGACGTCGTCTCCGCGCACCGGATGCCCCGCGAGATGGTCGCGTACGGCGAGCGGGCGGCCGGCCGGGGACTGAAGGCGATCATTGCGGGCGCCGGCGGCGCGGCCCACCTGCCCGGCATGCTGGCCTCCGTCACCACCCTCCCGGTGATCGGCGTCCCGGTCCCGCTCAAGTACCTGGACGGCATGGACTCGCTCCTCTCCATCGTCCAGATGCCGGCCGGCGTCCCCGTCGCCACCGTCTCCGTCGGCGGCGCCCGCAACGCGGGCCTGCTCGCGGTCCGCATGCTCGCCGCGCACGACCCCGGCCTGAGCGCCCGGATGAGCCGCTTCCAGGAGGAGCTCAACGAGCAGGCGACGGAGAAGGGCCGCCGCCTGCGCGCCAAGGCGCAGGGCGACACCGGCTTCGGCTTCGGAAAGTAGGAGGACGGACGTGACGGAACCGCTCGACCGCGCCCGCGAACTGCTGGCCGCCCACCCCATCGTCGACGGGCACAACGACCTCCCCTGGGCACTGCGCGAACAGGTCTCCTACGACCTCGACCGCCGCGACATCGCCACCGACCAGAGCGCCGCTGGCCTCCACACCGACCTGCCCCGGCTGCGCGCCGGCGGCATCGGCGCCCAGTTCTGGTCCGTGTACGTACGCAGCGACATGGCCGGCGACGACGCGGTGAGCGCGACCCTCGAACAGATCGACGTCGTCCGGCGGCTGGCCGACCGCCACCCGGCCGACCTGCGGCTCGCCTTCACCGCCGACGACATGGAGGCCGCGCGCGCCGAGGGCCGCATCGCCTCCCTGATGGGCGCCGAGGGCGGCCACAGCATCAACTGCTCCCTCGCCACCCTGCGCGCCCTGTACGCCCTGGGCGTGCGCTACATGACCCTCACGCACAACGACAACATCCCGTGGGCCGACTCCGCGACCGACGAGCCGCGCGCCGGCGGCCTCACCCGCTTCGGCGAGGAGGTCGTGCGCGAGATGAACCGCCTCGGCATGCTCGTCGACCTGTCGCACGTCTCCGCCGACACGATGCGGGACGCGCTGCGCGTCAGCGAAGCGCCGGTGATCTTCTCGCACTCCTCCGCACGCGCGGTCTGCGACCACCCCCGCAACGTTCCCGACGACGTCCTGGCCGCACTGCCGGCCAACGGGGGCGTCGCGATGGTCACGTTCGTCCCCAAGTTCGTCCTCCCCGAGGCCGTCGCCTGGACCCGCGCGGCCGACGAGAACATGCGCGCGCACGGCTTCCACCACCTGGACACGACGCCTGAGGCGATGGCCGTCCACCAGGCTTTCGAGGCCGGCCACCCGCGCCCGGTCGCGACGGCGGCGACGGTCGCGGACCACCTGGACCACATGCGGGAGGTCGCCGGGGCCGGCCACATCGGCATCGGCGGTGATTTCGACGGCACCGCCTTCACGCCGTCGGACCTGGCGGACGTGGCCGGGTATCCGAACCTGATCGCGGAGTTGCTGCGGCGGGGTTGGTCGGATGGCGACTTGGCGAAGTTGACCTGGAAGAACGCGGTGCGGGTGTTGCGGGGCGCGGAAGCGGTTTCCCGTGAGGTGAGCGGGCGGCGCGGGCCGTCGATCGCGACGATCGGGCAGTTGGACGGTTGAGGGAGCCCCGGGCCCGCCCTTTCACCGATTCTGCGGGAGGGCCCGCGCCCCGGCATCGCGGCTCCGCGCGTTTTCGGGGGTCCGGGGGGCTTGCCCCCGGGAATCGGCGAAGGGGCGGGGCTGGGGCACCCCGCCCGATGGGCTAAGCCCGCGGCCGCCCCATCGCCCGGAACGTCCACCCGGCCGCCCGCCACGCGTCAGCGTGCAACGCATTGCGGCCGTCCAGGATCTGCGGCGAAGCCACGACCTCCCGCAGCGCCGCCGGATCGAGCTCCCGGAACTCCGCCCACTCGGTCAGGTGCAGCACCACATGCGCCCCCCGGCAAGCCTCCGACGCGCTCCCCGCGTACCCAAGCGTCGGGAACACCCGCCGAGCGTTCTCCATCCCCTTCGGGTCGTACACGGTCACCTGACCGCCCTGCAGATGGATCTGCCCGGCGACATTGAGCGCGGGCGAGTCCCGGACGTCGTCCGAGTCCGGCTTGAAGGTGGCGCCGAGGACGGCGACGCGCCGCCCGAGGAACCCACCCCCCACCGCCTCACGAGCGAGCTCGACCATGTGCCCGCGCCGCCGCATGTTGATGGAGTCGACCTCGCGCAGGAAAGTGAGCGCCTGGTCGGCACCCAGCTCGCCCGCTCGCGCCATGAAGGCGCGGATGTCCTTGGGCAGGCAGCCGCCGCCGAAGCCGATGCCGGCGCGGAGGAACTTCTTCCCGATCCGCTCGTCGTGCCCTATGGCCTCGGCCAGCTTGGCGACGTCGCCGTCGGCCGCCTCGCACACCTCGGCCATCGCGTTGATGAACGAGATCTTCGTGGCGAGGAAGGAGTTGGCGGCGGTCTTCACCAGTTCGGCGGTCGGGTAGTCGGTGACGACGAACGGCGAACCCTCGCCGATCGGCGTCGCGTACACCTCGCGCAGCGCCTTCTCCGCGCGTTCGCCCGCGACGCCGACGACGATGCGGTCGGGGTGCAGGGTGTCCTGGACGGCGAAGCCCTCGCGGAGGAACTCCGGGTTCCAGGCGAGTTCCACCTCCTCGCCGGCGGGGGCGAGTTCGGTGAGCTTGCGGGCGAGGCGGGCGGCGCTGCCGACGGGCACGGTGGACTTCCCGACGACGAGCGCGGGACGGCTCAGCCGCGGGGCGAGCGAGGCGACGGCGGCTTCCACGTACGACATGTCGCACGCGTACTCGCCGTGCTTCTGCGGGGTGTTGACGCAGATGAAGTGGACGTCGCCGAACTCGCCGACCTCCTCCCAGGAGGTGGTGAAGCGCAGCCGCCCGCTGGACCCCTCCAGCCCCGCGACGTGCTTGCGCAGCAGCTCTTCCAGCCCCGGCTCGTACATGGGCACCTCGGCCCGTCCGAGCATCTCGACCTTCTCCGGGACCACGTCGAGGCCCAGCACTTCGAAGCCCAGCTCGGCCATGGCCGCCGCGTGGGTGGCGCCGAGGTAGCCGGTGCCGATCACAGTGATCTTGGGGGCCATGCGTGCTCCAGTTACGTACGGGCGTGCTGACTGCGTGGCCCGAGCATAGTCCGGGGCGGTCGGGGGAAGGATTCGCATGATCCGCCGCTGTCGGCAAGCTCACGTATCCCCGGCCGGGCCGGCGCCCCTAGAATCACGGTTACTAAACGGTAGTTAACGCTCTGGGGAGTTCGCCTTGGCGGGAAACAAGGACTTCGACCTGTACCGGCCGTCCGAGGAGCACGACGAGCTCCGCAAGGTCGTTCGCTCGCTCGCCGAGGCGAAGATCGCGCCGTTCGCCGCGGCGGTGGACGAGGAGGGTCGCTTTCCGCAGGAAGCGCTCGACGCGCTGACCGCGGCCGATCTGCACGCGGTGCACGTGCCCGAGGAGTTCGGCGGCGCGGGCGCCGACGCCCTCGCGACGGTGATCGTCATCGAGGAGGTGGCCCGTGTCTGCGCCTCCTCCTCCCTCATCCCGGCGGTCAACAAGCTCGGCTCGCTGCCGGTCGTCCTCTCCGGCTCCGAGGAGCTGAAGAAGAAGTACCTGGGCCCGCTCGCCAAGGGCGACGGGATGTTCTCGTACTGCCTCAGCGAGCCCGACGCCGGCTCGGACGCGGCCGGCATGAAGACGCGCGCCGTGCGCGACGGCGACTTCTGGGTCCTCAACGGCGTCAAGCGCTGGATCACCAACGCGGGCGTCAGCGAGTACTACACGGTCATGGCCGTGACCGACCCGGAGAAGCGCTCCAAGGGCATCTCCGCGTTCGTCGTCGAGAAGTCCGACGCCGGCGTCTCCTTCGGCGCACCGGAGAAGAAGCTCGGCATCAAGGGCTCGCCGACCCGCGAGGTCTACCTCGACAACGTCCGCATCCCCGCCGACCGCATGATCGGCGAGGAGGGCACGGGCTTCGCCACGGCGATGAAGACCCTGGACCACACCCGCATCACCATCGCGGCCCAGGCCCTCGGCATCGCCCAGGGCGCCCTCGACTACGCCAAGGGCTACGTCAAGGAGCGCAAGCAGTTCGGCAAGCCGATCGGCGACTTCCAGGGCGTCCAGTTCATGCTCGCCGACATGGCCATGAAGCTGGAGGCGGCCCGCCAGCTCACCTACGCGGCGGCGGCCAAGTCCGAGCGCCTCGACGACGACCTCACCTTCCACGGCGCGGCGGCGAAGTGCTTCGCCTCCGACGCGGCCATGGACATCACCACGGACGCCGTCCAGCTCCTCGGCGGCTACGGCTACACGCGCGACTACCCGCTGGAGCGGATGATGCGCGACGCGAAGATCACGCAGATCTACGAGGGCACGAACCAGGTCCAGCGGATCGTCATGGCGAGGAACCTGCCGTAGAGCCTTTCTCACAGGTCAGAGGCGGTTTTCCGTCGCTGGCAAGGTCATCTCGGGTTTCGGCCCGTTCCGGTCCGGATCGGGGTGTTCCTGGGCGTCATGCTGGGGAAATCCTGGGCTGACACTGGGACGAAAAGCCCCGCTGACCTGGGCAAACGACGCGGCCCCCGACTTGATGCCGGGGGCCGTTCGCCTTGGTCGGGTCATGCAACCTCGGCCCGCTCCGTGGGGTCGTCCGCGCCGGGCGTCAGCATCGTTGCGATGGCGGCGCTGCCGCGCTGTTCGGCTCCCTCGAAGATGTAGTGGTAGTGCTGCCGCAGCACGCCCGTGCTGCTGTGCCCCATCGCTACGTCGTTCTCAGGGAGGCCCGCGTAGAGCAGGCGGGATCGCGCTCCGGACCGCTCATCACGTCTTGGACGAGCCCCTGGGCCGTTTCCTGGCCACCCACACCACATCCGGCATCACGTCCGGCGCCAGTCTCGTCAACCCCCTGTGGGAGCAGCAGGAAGCGACCGCCGAAACCGAGCACGGGCGGGACGTGCGCGCCTTGGTCGTAGAAGAGGAATGGACAGAGGTCCTGAAGCGGGTCAAGCGCGACCCCTCGTTCACGACCAAACTCCGCGCCGCGTGGGACGGGTCCACCCTCCGGAACGCCACCCAGGACAAGGGGGCCGATGCTCCCAAGATCAAGCGGCAGCCGCTCAGCCTTGCCGGCCGAAGACGGTTTTCACGCTCCGTGTTGACGGTTTCCGTCACGCAGAGCCGCAGCCGGCCAGCGCCGAGCGTGAGGAGAACCGCGCCACGGTCGTCCAGCTCGACGCCTACCGCCCTGCCACCAAGCAGGGCCCGGCCCCGGCGGCCTTGTCGGAACCGGTGAAGCGGTCGGAACCGCTCGCCGGCACCAACCCCTTCTTGGCGCTGCTCTAAGCCTCGAAGCAACCAAAGAACGCCCCTGCCACTACCGGCAGGGGCGTTCCTTTGCTGCTGGACGACTCACACGAGACTGATTCCGGCCTGGGCCTTGATAGTGTCCACGGCCTCTTCGGTGAGCCAGCGAAGCGGGACGACGGTCCACTTGTCGCCCTTGCGCATGACCACGGCGTTGCCGTCCCTGGTGCGCCCGACGTGGATGAAGCCGTGATCACGCCGCAGGTCTTTCACCAGGTTCTCACCGTGGATCACGGGCGCTACTTCCCTTCGCGGTCCTCGTCGTCCGCCATGCTGCTGTGCACATCACCGTTCTGAGAGACACGGGTGTCAGGATCGGTCGCCTGGCCCTGGTTGGCCTGTGGGTCCCACTCGTCTTCGTTCTTCTTACCCACTTTCGCACCCTCCCTTTCCGTCGAACGTGATCACGGCGCAGAGGCGTACCTTTGCTTGCTCAGCGGTTCAAGTCCCGGTACTCCTCCAACAGCCGCAGAGCGGGGGCGAATGTGCCCCGCCCTGCTCCTGGGCACCGTCGATCAGTCGGCAGCACCCACACTTCCCAGCACGACATGCAGCGCGTCACTTCAGAGTGCTCCGGGTCGCGCTCCGCCCTAGCACCACACAAGGAGCACTGCTGCATGACGACTCCCTACACCGTGACGTCGAACTCCCCCAGCTTGGCACCGGGGAGGAAGGCCGCCCACTCCACGGCCGTGAACTCGACCGTCTGGCCCGTCGCGGAGTTGCGGACCGCGACCCTACCGGGAACGTTGGTCACCACCTCGACACACAGCTTGTTGTTGTTGTCGTACTTGCATGCGCTGGACGTGCGGAACTCGAACTCGGGGACTGCGGTCATCGTGCCTATCCCTTCGCCGTGCGTGCGGGGAAGCGGTCCCCGCGCCGTCGTACAACCCGCCCCGGCCGCTCGACCTGTCCAGGGTTTCCACCACCGGGGCGGGAGTCTGCACCGCCCCCGCCGGGATTCCGATTGGGCACGGGGAGCCCAGTTCGGCTACGTCCGACAGGGACGGAGAATGAAGGATCACCATCTGATCGGCCCCAACTTGCCTCCCGCGCAGACCGGGCAGGGAACCTTGAACGTGTGGTGGCAGGTGTCGCACCCAGCAAATCCCCAGCAGTCGGGACACCAGATCGAGCGGTGACCGGTGCACATCCCGCAGAACGTGATCAGTGGCTCGGGCGCCTTGGCCGCTCGTTTCGGTGCCCCCTTGCGGGGCTCACGCTTCCTAGCCGCTTTCGTCGCCGTCTGCGGGCTCATAGCCCACCCCTGCGGCTCCGTCTGTTGGCTTCGGCCACCTTGATGCTCAACCGGTCGCCTAACGGCTCCGCGAGCGGCTCGTAGTCGGGGCACTTCGGGCTACCGCACTGGCACTTGGGCCACTTCAGACCATCGCCAGGGGCAACGTCCGCTCCCTCGGGCCCAGGGTCGAACTTGCGCACCAAGAGCACACCGCCGACGCCGCCCGCCCGGGAGAGACGGGAGAGAAACTGCCGGGCCTCACTGCCGCCCGCCTGATCAGTCGCTCCCTTACCGTGTGCCCTGCTCTCGGTCATCGCGCCGCGCCCTCCCGATCGATTCCGAGGTCGATGTGCGGACCGTAGGAATCAGGGAGTGCCGGGCTCCACAAACTTGCATGAGCTTGCACGTCAGTTGGCATGGCTCATAGCGGTATTGACGGTATCTCTCCAGCTCAAAGAAGCTGATGCAAGCCCGAGCAAGTACCTAGACCAGGGAGCCTGCCATGGCCGTAGAGTTCGTTGGGATCGACCCCAACACCGACCGGGACCACTGCCCCACCGTGTGGGCGGACGCTGAAGCTCAGGAGATCTTGTTGCAGGGGTGGAAGCCGAACCCCGAGACTCAGGCGGAGTGTGAGGGAACCAGCCCCGCGAACGGCTCGGTGCCCGACAGCGAGGCCATCGTCAGGGTTCCGGCCCGGATGATTCCGATGATCAGGGAGGCGTGTGATGCCGTCGAGCGTGCCCAGCTTCGCTGAGCTGCTTGGCCAGTGCCAGCGATCCGCCGTCCATCTGGAACTGCGCGACTCGTACGCCACCACGGACCGGTTCGAGGCATGGAGGCGTGGGGAGCGGATCAATTGGGAGGATCGCGAGTCCTGGTGGCATCCCTATGACCAATTGATCGCGGACACCGTGGCCAGGGGCGTGGTGATCCGCAGGGCTCGGGTGATCTCCGAGCCGGTATCGGACTACATCCGGTGGGAGCACTACGTCACTCATGCCAACGTCACGGCTGGCGAGGAAGTCCGGTGGCTGCCACGGCGGCGGGCCACGGCTGTCGCCCTGCCGGGAAATGACTTCTGGCTGTTCGATGACGAGCTGCTCCGGGTGCACCACTTCTCAGGTGACGGCGCGGTAGTGGAGGACGAGATCACGGTGGACCCGGAAGCCGTGAAGCTGTGCGCTGCCGCCTTCGAAACGGTTTGGGAGCGAGCGATCCCGCACCACCAGTACGAGGTCTGACGAAAGTCAGCTCCATGCCCCCACACCCCTCTTCACGCGTCCAGAAGGCCCGCGAGGATCTTGCGGCGCGTCTGCGTGAGATCCGGCAGGACGCGGGGATCAACGGGCGGGAGCTGGCTATCAGGTGTGGTTGGTCGGAGTCGAAGTCATCCCGGATCGAGAATGCCAAGACGCCTCCCTCGGACGCGGACATCCGGGCGTGGTGCCGTGCCTGCGCCGCTGGCGATCAAATCCCCGACTTGATCGCGGCAAACCGGCAGTCCGCCGATGCGCATGTGCAGTGGAAACGACTCCAGCGGAGCGGCCTTCGACGCCTGCAAGAATCCACTGGGGATCTGTACCAAGAAACCAAGACCTTCCGCGTCTATGTCTCCGACGTGATCCCCGGCTTCCTCCAGACGCCCGGATACGCCGCTGCTCTGCTGTCCTCCATCGCGGATTTCCGGGGAACTCCGGATGATGTGAGCGATGCCGTGGCGGCCCGCATGAGGCGTAACGCGGTGCTGAGCAATGGCGCACACCGTTTCTCGTTCGTGTTGGAGGAGTCGGTGTTGCGCTATCGGCTGTGCAGCGCCGAAACCATGGCGGCACAGCTTGGCCACTTGCTCGGGGCTATGGACCTCCAGAACGTCGCTGTAGGCATCGTCCCGTTCTCGGCGCAACGGCCCGTGTGGCCCATGCCTACCTTCACGATCTTCGATGACGGCCGGGTGCACGCGGACACGTTGGACGCTGCTTCCACGCTCACGCAGCCCAGTCAGGTCGAGCTGTATGCCCGAGCGTTTGAGCGGCTCTCCCAAGGGGCCGTACGCGGAGCGGCAGCGCGTTCTCTGATCGCGGATGCGGTGGCGTCCCTGGAGTGACCTAGTGATCATGGGGAAATGCTGGGGGAGCACCCCGAGAAGGGTGCGTTCGTGCAGGTCAGGGCCCCACATGCCGTAAAGCACGCAGATCTACGAGGGCACGAACCAGGTCCAGCGCATCGTCATGGCGCGCAACCTGCCGTAACGGCGGCGCGAACGCCCCGGTCGAAGCCGACCGGGGCGTTCGCGTTCTCCCACGCCACCGGCCGTAGCCTTCGAGGAGCCTTGACGGTCTCCACCGCGTCCTCGGTGCGCCGCCGCAGGAGGACCGACCACGGTCCACCTGCCGCGCTTGCGCATGACGACGGCCTTGCCGTCCCCGGTCCGTCCGACGTGCGCGAAGCCGCGATCACGGCGCACATCCTGTGCCAGGTTCTCGCCGTGGATCGCGGGCGCCTCCTCGAGCGTCGAGCGCGTCGGCGCGTCTACGCCGCTCGGAGTGCGCGTACACCAAGGTGTCGACGAGCTTGAGCGCGGTCGCCACCGGCACGGTCCCCAGGTACACGTACGGCTCGCCGGACAGCGACGCCCGTCCCGTGAGCCGCGGCCACGCGTCCTGATCGCCCACGGTGATGCCCAGCGCGGCGAGCGCGCGCTCCAGCATGAACGCGACGTCGTCGGATTTCTTCTTGCCCGCCAGGAAGACGGCGGCTGCTTTGGCGGTGCATTCGGTTTCCGGGGTCACGGGACCAGCGTGGCGGCGCGGGCGGGGACGGTCTATGCCGTTTCCTGTTCGCTCAAGAATTCGTCGCGGATCGCCTCGACCATGGCGCGCATCTCGCTCCCGGACAGTGCCGCTCGTGCGAACCCTTCGAACTTCCGGACGTACAGCTCCACGTCTTTCGGCTCCGTCACGACCAGTTCGGCATGGACGGTTTCCACTGTGACCATGCGGTTGTCCCTGATGACGAAGGCGTGATTGGCCACGTCGGCCTGCTGGAACCGCAGAGGGACCACGCGAATGTCAACGTGGGAAAGCCGGGATATGGACACGATCCTGTCCAGCTGAGCAGCCAGCATGGGGCGGGGCACGATCTGCCAGCGAAGGGCCGGTTCCGTGATGACGAAGTGCAGTTCCTTCGTAGCGTCATAGAGGACGGCCTGCCGTTCGAGTCTGCCGTCGATCGTCCGGGTGAGCGTGTCGTCGCTCAGGCCGTGGCGCCGCAGGACAGCCCTGATGTACTCCGCCGTCTGCAACAGGCCGGGAACGAGAGCCGGCTGGAACAGCCGGAGAACGGACATCTGGGCTTCGAGCGCTTTGACGGCTTGCTGGCCCTTGTGAACACCGGCCCTCTTCAGCAGCCGCCACGCCGTCGCCTCCGTGGCCACGGCGCGGGCGGCCCCCGTGTACTCCGCTTTGACCGCCTCGGACACGCCGATGGCGGTCAGGATGCGTTCCACGTCGGTCGCACTGGGGGCGAGCCTCGAGTTCTCGATCTTCGACAATTTCGAAGGGGACATGAGAGCGCTGCGGGCGACTGCCTTGGCCTCCCTGCCGGATGCCTCGCGCAGCGCCCGCAATGCCGCCCCGAGCTGTGCTCCGTTCACTCGCCGTGCTCGGCCCACCAGCTCACGAACGGTTCCGCCTGGGCGAGCGCCGTGTCCCGGCGCCGGACGTATTCCTCCGCCATGCTCTGAGGGAGGATCTCAGCCCCCAGAAAGGCGCCCTGGTCGTCGTACCGCATGACGGCCGCCGTCTTGGAGTCGAACAGCCAGAAATCCGGGCTCCCCGCCAGCGGATTGGGTTTGTCCGTGACGTCGAGGATGAAGAATTCTTCCCCTCCGGTCATGTTCTTCCGGTACCCCCAGCCGAGTTCGTACCGGAGGTAGTCCGTCAGCGGACGCGTCAGTACGTGTACCCGATAGACGCGCTTGCCACGGCCGGTGTGCGAGCGGACTTCCTCCACCCAGTCGGCGTTGTAGTCGACGGGCCGCGGCGCGCCGGAGAGGAACGTCCGATACGCGTCGACGTTTCCCGACCTGCCGTAGTCGTCCAAGGTCTCCAGTCGAAACGCTTCCTGTCCGAATTCCGCGAAGAGGTCGCCCAGGTTTTTAGACGAGCTGCTCACGGATGACCTTCCGGATGAGCTCCATCGGGATCTCCACCAGGGTTTCGTGAGCGGGAATCTCGAGCCCGTGGTCGGTCGGTGTCTCGCCCTGCACGAGCAACGTGTCGCGGTCCGTCGTGTACAGGGCCGGGCAGTCCTTGAGGTCACACGTGCTGACCAGCAGTGTCGCCTTGAGCGTCATCGGTTCCTCCCCTGAGGTGCGCTCCCCGCGTTCCGATGCTTCCGGAGCCGTGACCCGAGGGTCAAGGAGCGCCGGTTGAGGGAACAGGAAACCGCTGTCCCGAACCGGCGCGAGCCCCCAAGTGGCGCCCCCGCCCGACGCCCCCCACCCTGGACACGACCCCTGGGGGGACCGCCGTGCGCCAGGAGGCGAGCGTCATGCCCGAGGTACGTGAGACGTACGCGCCCGGTACGCCCTGCTGGGTGGATCTGATGGCGCCCGATCAGCGGGCGGCACTGGACTTCTACCGGGACCTCTTCGGGTGGCAGGGGGAGCCCGGGCCGCCGGAGACGGGCGGGTACGCGGTGTGCACGCTGGACGGCCGGGCCGTGGCGGGCATCGGGCCCGCGATGGCGCAGGAGGGGCAGCCCCCGCCGCAGACCGCGTGGACGACGTACCTGGCGGTGGCGGACACCGACGCCGCGGCCGGCGCGGTCGCGGAGCACGGCGGGCGGGTGCTGGTGCCCGGGATGGACGTGCTGACCTTCGGCCGGATGGCGGTGGTCGCGGACTCCACGGACGCCGTGTTCGGACTCTGGCAGACCAGGGACTTCTTCGGCTGCGAGGTGGTCAACGAACCCGGTGCGGTGATCTGGAACGAGCTGAACACCTCCGACCCGGAGGCGGCGGGAACGTTCTACCGGGCCGCGTTCGGGATCGAGGCGGTGCCGATGGAGGAGGCGCCCGGCTACTTCGCGCTGAGGGCGGACGGGAGGCCGATCGGCGGGATGCAGGGGCTGGAGCGGTTCCCGGAGGGCACGCCCTCGCACTGGCTGACGTACTTCGCCGTCGACGGCACGGACACCACGGTCGACGCGCTCGTCCGGGCGGGCGGCTCGGTGCTGGTGCCGCCGTTCGACATGGTGGCGGGCCGGATGTCCGTGGTCGCCGACCCGCAGGGCGGGATCTTCGCCGTCATCCAGGGGGCGGAACCGGCCTGAGCCCGGCCCCGCCCCGGCGGGCCTACTCCACCGTCACCTTCTCGTCCTTCTTCAGCTGCTCGAAGAGCTGCTTCGACTTGACCGGGTCCCACTTTACCGCGACGCCGTCGCCGCGCGTGGCCAGGTTGGCGTTGCCTATCGGCACCGTCATCTGCTTGCCGTCGCCGCCCGTGACGCCCTTCATCGCCCAGAACATCGACGTCAGGTCCCACAGCTCCATGCCGTCGTCGACGATCAGGGTGTCGAGGCCGGAGCCGATCACCGGGTAGAGGGTGAATGGGTTGAGCACGGTGGACGGCGAGGCCGCCTGCTTGGCGAGGGTGTTCAGGAACTTCTGCTGGTTGCGCATCCGGCCGAGGTCCTGGTCGGCCTCCTGGTGGCGCTGGCGGACGAAGGCCAGCGACTGCTTGCCGTCCAGCGTCTGGCAGCCGGCCTTGAGGTCGGCGCCCGAGTCACGGTCCTTGATCGGCTTGTCGAGGCACATGTCGACGCCGCCGAGCGAGTCGACCAGGCTGCGGAACCCGCCGAAGCCGATCTCCGCGTAGTGGTCGATGCGCAGCCCGGTGTTGAACTCGATGGTCCGGACGAGCAGTTCGGGGCCGCCGTCCGCGTAGGCGGCGTTCAGCTTGTGGGTGGAGGCCGGGAACCGCTTGCCGGTCTTCTGGCCGGTGAACGCCGGGATGGTGACGTACGAGTCGCGGGGGAGGCTGAGCATGGTGGTGCCGTTGTCACCGGTGTGCAGGATCATCATCGAGTCGGTGCGCTTGCCGTCGGCCGACCCGGTGTGCAGCTCCTTCTTGTCCTGCTCGGTCAGCCCCTCCCGGCTGTCCGAGCCGACGATCAGGTAGTTCGTGCCCTCGCCGCCCGGCGGCCGGTCCTCCACCTTCCCGAGGTCGACCTCGCGGCGCAGCTTGGAGTCGGCCCAGAAGTAGGTGCTCACGGAGACCACCAGCACCACGGCGAGGAAGGCGAGCAGACCTATGGTGATCCGCCTGCGCCAGTTCGGCCGGCCCGGCCGGCCGCCGCGCGGCGCGCGCCCCGGCGCGGCCGGACCGCCGGGGGTGCCCCCGGGCCGCCGCCGCGTCCGTAGACCCGGCCGGTGTTGTAACCGTCGTCACGGTGGCCGCCCGGTGCGCCGGACGGACCGGGCCGTCCGGGCTGCCCGTACTGCGGCGGCGGCCCGCTCCGGTGCGCGCGCGGGTGGGCGCCGTCGCCTCCGTACGGGTACCGGCGGTCGTTGTTCCGCACTTCGGGCCACTCACTCATGAGAAGAAGTGTGCCCGCCCGCGCGACTGCTCCGGCCGGGTGGTACCGGACCGGGTCACGGCTGTTGCAGAGCTGACACACGGGCGGCCGGGTACATGCACCCCGCATACAGTGGGGTGCATGACCACTCAGGACCGGACCGCCGAGTCCGGCGCGGCCGGGATACCCGGCAAGCCGACCTCGGCCTCGCGCACGACGCTGTCCCACATCATGACCGCGAGCGACACGAACCTTCTGGGCACCGTGCACGGCGGGGTGATCATGAAATTGGTGGACGACGTCGCCGGCGCGGTCGCCGGCCGGCACTCCGGCGGCCCCGCCGTGACGGCGTCCATGGACGAGATGGCCTTCCTGGAGCCGGTCCGCGTCGGTGACCTCGTCCACGTCCAGGCCCAGTGCAACTGGACCGGACGCTCCTCCATGGAGGTCGGCGTCCGCGTCATGGCCGAGCGCTGGAACGAGTCCGCGCCGGCCGTACAGGTCGGCAGCGCCTACCTGGTCTTCGCCGCCGTCGACGAGGAGGGCAAGCCGCGGCCCGTGCCGCCGGTGCTGCCGGAGACGGAGCGGGACCGGCGGCGCTACCAGGAGGCGCAGATCCGGCGCACACACCGGCTTGCGCGACGGCGTGCGATCAAGGAGCTGCGGATGAACCGGGCGGCGGAGGGGCTGGAGGACTGAGCCCCGGCCCACCCCTTCGCCGCCCGCCCTCGAACTCCCCCGGAGGGGGCACACCCCCAACGGGCTGGCTTCGCGCCCGGGCGTGCTCTTCAGCCCGTCCGGCGTTTGAGGACAACCGCGCGGAGCGCGGTTTCGGGGGTGCGGGGGCAGAGCCCCCGCAAGAAACTGGGGGCACCTCCCAGCGGTAGCTGGGGGAGAAAGGGAGGGACCGGGGCACCCCCCAACACTCACCCGCCGCACACCACCCGATCCCCCGTGACCACCTCCTGCCGCACGGACGCCGGCCCCTGCCCAGGCAGCGGCTCCGGCCCCCGGACCGCCCGCACTCCGCCGAAATCCGCCCCCAGCGTCACCTGCATCAGCGCCCCCTGCCCCGGCACGGCCCGCAGCTCGGCGCCGGGCAGAGCCGCCGCGAGGGAGCGGGCGGAGCGGTCCCAGCGCGGATCGAAGGCGATCACCGTGCGCAGGGCGGTCGGCGGCGGGGCGTCGAGCGGCAGGCCGGTGGTGAGGAAGCCGGCGGACCGCAGCGCCGCGTCGGTGTCCTGCCCGAGCTCGGGGCGGCCTGAGCCGTTGAGGAGCTGGACCCGGATCTGCCCGGGGGCCACTTCGACGGGCGCGGGGCCGGCCGGCGTCGCCGTCGCCTCCGCGGGCGGGGCGGACGGGACCGGAGTGGCCGGAGCGACCGGCACACCCGGCGCGGCGGGCACCCCGCCGGACGCCGGTGCCGCCGATGGCCCGGGGGCGCCCACCGGCCCCGGCCCCTTCCCGTCCGTCTCCGCCTCCGTCTCCGCTTCCCCCTCCGTCGGCTCCGGCGTCGGGGTCGCGCTCCCGCCCGCGCCACCCACCCCCGCCAGCGGCCGGTCCGCCCGCAGCGCCCGGAACAGCGGCGCGGCCGCGCCCTCGTCCCATCGCACGGTCGACCCGACCCCGGGCACGGGGAAGTCGACGGCCGCGATCGGCACCGAGGTGAACTCCGTCGAGGCCGGCCGGAGCCCCCGCAGCGTACGGCCCAGCTCGACGAGCTCGGCCGCGTCGAAGCCGCGGTCCGCGCGGACCGCGCCGAGCAGGGCGGTGGCGACCCGGCGGAACACCGGCGGGTCGAGGAGCACCCCGCCGCTCGTCGCCCGCTGGAGCAGGGCGGCGACGAAGCGCTGCTGGCGGCGCATCCGGCCGAGGTCGGCGCTGGCGTCGAGGTGCCGGGAGCGGACGTACTGCAGGGCCTGGCCGCCGTTCAGCGTGCTGGTCCCGGCCGGCAGGTCGAGACCGCTGTGGTCGTCCCGGAGCGGCACCTCGGTGCAGAGGCGCACCCCGCCGACCAGGTCGACCGTGCGCATGAAGCCGGCGAAGTCGACCTCCAGGTAGTGGTCGATGTGCACTCCGGTGAGCTGCTCGACGGTGCTGACGGTCAGCGCGGGCCCGCCCTCCGCGTACGCGGCGTTGAGCTTCTGCGGATGGGCCGGGCGGAGGGCGCCGGAGGCGTCGGTGCGGGCGGGGAGGACGGTGTACGTGTCGCGGGGGAGGCTGACGACGGACGCCCGGTCGCGGCCCTCGGAGAGGTGGACCAGCAGCACGGTGTCCGTGCAGTGGCAGGGTTCGCCGCCCAGGCGGTAGCGGGTGCGCTCGTCCTCGGTGATGGTGTCGCGGCCGTCGGTGCCGACCACCAGGATGTTGGTGCCGTGGCCGGTGCGGGGGCGGTGGGAGAGGCCGGTGAAGGGGTCGACGCGGCGGATGCCCCGGTCGATGCCGTGCACCACCGCGTGCCCGGCGCCGCCGGCGACGAGGATGACGAGGGCGAGCGCGGTGGCGACGCGCAGCCCCCAGCGGGGCCGGCGCGGGGCGCCGTGCCGGCCGCGGTCCGGGCGGGGAGTGCCGGCCGGTACTGGGTCTGGTACGGGCACTTCGTGACCTCCGCGACGAACTGGGGACACCCCCGGCGCGGCAGGGGGACGGAACCGGGTCACCGTAGGTCAATACGATCAACGGGCCGCGGTTCCACGCCGTCCGGCGCCCGCCCGCCACCCGGGCGGCGCGGGTCCGCGTCCCCCGTTCGCGGTAACGTGGCGGCGTTTCCGTCCACCGCGGGGTGAACCCCTGACCCCCGTACCTCCGAGGAACCATGCCAGAGCAGCAGCCGCCCGCAGTTTCCGTGATCATGCCGGTGCTCAACGAGGAGCGTCATCTGCGCACCTCCGTGCGGCACATCCTGGAGCAGGACTACGCCGGTGAGCTGGAGGTGGTGATCGCCCTCGGTCCGTCCGCCGACCGCACGGACGAGATCGCCGCCGAGCTCGTCCGGGAGGACCCCAGGGTCCACACGGTGCCCAACCCCACCGGCCGCACGCCCGCCGCCCTGAACGCGGCGATCAAGGCGTCGCGCCACCCGATCGTGGTGCGGGTGGACGGGCACGGCATGCTCTCGCCCGACTACATCAAGACGGCCGTGCGGCTGCTCGACGAGACGGGCGCGCAGAACGTCGGCGGCATCATGCACGCCGAGGGGGAGAACGACTGGGAGCGGGCCGTCGCCGCCGCCATGACCTCGAAGATCGGGGTCGGCAACGCCGCGTTCCACACGGGTGGCGAGGCGGGGCCGGCCGAGACGGTCTACCTGGGCGTCTTCCGGCGTGAGGCGCTGGAGCGGCAGGGCGGGTACAACGAGGAGTTCATCCGCGCCCAGGACTGGGAGCTGAACTTCCGCATCCGCGAGGCCGGCGGGCTGATCTGGTTCTCGCCGGAGCTCAAGGTCTCCTACCGCCCCCGGCCGAGCGTGCGCGCGCTCGCCAAGCAGTACAAGGACTACGGCCGCTGGCGGCACGTCGTCGCCCGCTTCCACAAGGGCTCGATCAACCTCCGCTACCTGGCCCCGCCGACCGCCGTCGTCGCCATCGCGGCCGGGATCGTGGTGGGCGCCGCGGTGACGCCGTGGGCGCTGGTCGTACCGGGCGGCTACCTGGCGGCGATCGTCGCCGGCTCGGTGCCCGCGGGCAAGGGGCTGCCGCTGAAGGCGCGGGCGCAGATCCCGGTGGCGCTGGCGACCATGCACATGTCGTGGGGCTTCGGCTTCCTGACCAGCCCGCGCTCGCTCGCGAAGCGCGTCATCGCCAGCCGCCGCCCGGCGGTGCGGGCGTAGCGGACACCGCGGGAAGGGCCGCCTCCGGCGTACGGGGGCGGCCCTTCGTCGTCTTTCGGGGCGGTGTCGTCCCCCCACCGGTCAGAACCGGTTGATCGGGTTGACCTCCATGCAGGCGGACTTGTCGTCGCCGTTGAGCGGGTCGGCGCTCTCCGGGGCCTTGTTGTCGGCGTTGTCTTCCTGCTTGCCCTTGCCGTTCTTCGGGTCCTCGTCGTCCCCGCCGCCCGGCTTGCTCCCGCCGGACTTCTTCCCGTCCGCCTTCTTGGCGTCGCCCTTCCCGTCGCCCTTGGTGCCCCCGGGCTTCGGGTACGTGTCGCCCTCGCGCCAGTCGCCGCCGATCACCAGCGTCACCTGCTCCGCCGCCGGGGACAGCCGGATGGCGTCCTCCGGCAGCCCGAGTGCCTTGGCCACGGCCAGGGCGTCGGGGCGCTGCGTCTGCTTCGGATAGGTGATCGTGGTGTCGGCCTGGGCGCGCGGGGTCGAGTCCGACGTCGTCTTGGTGAAGCCCTGCTTGACGAGGTACGCCGCGACGTCCGAACCGCGCCCGGCGGTGGGCGGGAGGACGGGGGTGCCGGTGCCGTTGAAGACGGTGACGGCGATCTTGTCCTTGGCGACCTTGGCGGCGTGCTGCGCCGGGCCCTTGGCGTCCGCGGACTCGGGCTTCTTCTTGTCCTTGCCGTCGAGCGCGATGTCGTTGCGGACGAGCGAGAACAGCTTGTCGGCGTCGCCCTTCTTGGGGATGACGTGGGCGTCCGGGTCCTGCGGGTCCTGCACCCAGGGCATGGTGGTCATGGTGATCCGGGCCGACGGCACCCGCTTGATGTCGTTGCCGAGGTCGTAGAGCTTCTTGACCGAGCCCAGGTCCTTGTCGACGGTCACGGCCTTGGTGGCCGACTCGGCGAGGTCGGTGAGCTGTCCGGGGTCGCTGAGCCGGCTGCCGGACTTCAGCTGACGGACCATCGAGTTCATGTAGAGGTGCTGGGCGTGGGTCCGGCCGATGTCGCTGCCGTCCTCGAAGCCGTGCCGGGTGCGCAGCCACTGGAGGGCCTGTTCGCCCTTGATGGTGTGGGTGCCCTTCTCCAGCCGCAGCCCCGACTTGTCGTCGCGGATGTTGCTCTTCACGCAGACCGGTACGCCGCCCACCGCGTCGGCCATGCTCACCACGCCCGCGAAGTCGATCATCATGAAGTGGTCGATGGGGATGCCGGTGAGCTCCTCCCAGGTGGCCACCGTGCAGCCGGGACCGCCGTTCTGGAGGCTGGTGTTGATGATCTGGCTGCTGGTCTCCTGGTAGACCTTGCCGTCGGCGGGGTCGGTGCACTTGGGGATGGTCACGCGGGTGTCGCGCGGGACGCTGATGACCGACATGTTGCTGCGGTCGGCGGAGACGTGGACGAGCATCTGGACGTCGGCGAGGCCCGGTCGGTCGGCGTCCTCGCGGGCGCCGCCGAGGTTTTGGTTCTCCTTGCCGCTCCGGCTGTCCGAGCCCAGGAGGAGGATGTTCAGGGGGCGCTGGCCCGCCGCGTTGGGGACGCTCCGGTCGAGCTGCTTGTCACCGAGGTTGAGCTTGCCCTTGCGTATGTTGCCGTTGAGGTGCTGGTAGTAGACGTAGCCGGCCGCGGACGCCCCGAGGACGAGGATCGCGAGGCAGAGCGCGGTCCAGCGGACTATTCGGATCGCGCGGCGGCGCGGCGGTCTGCCGCCGCCCGACGGCCGGTCAGTTCCCTTGGCACCGTCGCCGTTTCCGGCGGGCGAGGAGGCGTCCTTGCCGGCCGCCCCCTCCTTGCCGGACTCCTCTGTGCCCCCGTTGTCGGCCTTCTCTTCCCCCCGTAGACCGTTGAGCCGCATTGGGCCTCCCCCTGACTGGTGCGCACGGCCCGCAGGGCAGGTGCGTTGTACCTGGTGACTCTGTTACCGGGTAGTGAGATGCACAAGTGTGTTCGCAGGATTCACTTCGCGCAGATTTGGTTGTCCGCCTCGACCCGCTGGATGTCCTTGGGGGCCTGCTTCGGGGCCTTCGGCGGGGTGACCGGCACACCGGCCCCCTTGAAGTCGGCCCCGAGGGTGAGGGTCATCTCGGCCAAGGGGGCCGCGTCCTTGTCGGTCTGGTGGAGGGCGTCGGCGGGCAGGCCCATGGCCTCCGCCAGGGTCCGTGCCTGGTCCGCCTGGTTGGGGGCGAACTGCAGGACCGTCTTGGAGACCTTCTGGCCGCCGGGACCCGCGTTGCCGCCGTTGCCGGCGTGCGGCATGGCCTTGATGTTCTGCATCCAGGTCACGGTCTCCTGCGCGGCGCCCACCTTCCCGCTGCCGTTGAGCACCTTGACGCGGACCTTGGCCGGCTCGGCCTTGGGGCCCTTGAGGAGGGCCGCCTGCTTGGCGTCCTTCTCCTTCGCGGCGGCGTCCGCCTTGTCCTTGGCGGCCTTCTCCTTGCGCTTCACCTCGGTGAGGGAGACGTCCTCGCGGACCATGGCGAGCAGCGGCTCGGCCCTGGCCTCATCGATGATGACCGTCTTGCGCTGCTTGCCGTCGGCGGGGTTGTCCAGGACCGGCAGCGTGGTGAAGGTGATGTTCTTCAGGCTCACCTTGCTCAGCTCCTTGGCCAGGCTGGTGAGCTTGGTGATGGACCCTATGCCCGTGTCGACGGTCAGCGACTTGGTGGCCGCGTTGCTGAGGTCGTAGAGCTTCTTGGGGTTGGTGAGGGTGTCGTCCGACTTCATCTTGCGAATCATCGAACTCAGGAACTGCTGCTGGAGCTTGATGCGGTCCAGGTCGCTCTCGAAGCCGAAGCTGTGCCGGGTGCGGACGAACGCCAGGGCCTGCTCGCCCTCGATCTCGTGCTTGCCGGCCGAGAGCTTGAGGTGCGACTTGGGGTCGTTGACGTTCTTGGCCACGCACACCTCGACACCGCCCACCGCCGAGGACAGCGACTTGACGGCGTTGAAGTCCGCCATCATGAAGTGGCTGACCTTCAGTCCGGTGATCTTCTCGACCGTCCGCCAGGTGCAGCCGGGGTCGCGGTCCTCCTGGCCCAGGCTCTCGTTGAAGCGCACCTTCTTGGAGCCGGGGATGTTCCGGGTGGCGCCGTCCTTCTTGGTGGGGCACTCGGGGATGTCGGTGATCATGTCGCGCGGGATGGAGATCACCGTCGCGTTGGAGCGGTCCTCGGCGACGTGGAAGAGCAGCGTGGTGTCGGCGTGACCGACGCTGCCGTCGTCGCCGTAGCCGGTGTTGCCCTTGCCCGAGCGCTTGTCCGTGCCGATCACCAGGATGTTCACCGGGCCGTCGGGGACGGCCTCGTTGTCCACCCCGACGTCGACCTTCTCGATGTTGCCGTTGAGGTGCTCGTAGAGGAGGTACGCGCCCAGCGAGCCGCCCACCAGCACGAACGCCAGGGTGCCGCCGGTCCACAGCAGGACCTTCTTCTTCGTGCTCTTCTTCGGCTTCGCCTTGCGGCGGCCCGCCGCGGCGGCCGCGCTGTCGGCCTTCCCGGCCGGCGCCTTGCCGGCCCGCCGGCCGCCACGCTGCTCGGGGAGGGGCCGCCCGCCGGGCCGCGCGCCCGGTACGGGCTTCTTCCGCGGGCCGGAGGTGCCGCCGGGCGGATTGCCGCCGACGGGATTGGACCGCGCGCCGGCTGGGGAGACATGGTCAGAGGAGGGACCCGACGTGTCGGAGGGGTCGAGGCGCAGCTCGTAGCTGCCGGTCTTGGGGTCGAACACCCACTGGTCGGCGGGGTCGATGCCGTCCGCCCGCCCACGGCCTTGCGCGTCCACGGTCGCTTGAGTCCTCCGTCGGTGCCACGCGGCGCCTACCCCCGAGGCGCTCGGTCATGTCGTCTTGCAGTGCGCGGTCACCGGCCGTGCGCACCGGACCGCTCACACTATCCGCCCAGTTCAGCGGCTAGCGACGTCAGTGACAAATCACGCACCCCTACAACTGGGCATTCCGCCCCATCTCTTCGCCGGAGTACCGCCCCCGACGTTTTCGCCGGGGCGAAAAGTCCGATCGTACCCCCGGTGCCGTCAACCACAGATGCCGCGGGCGGCCGTGGTGCCCTCGTAGGTGGGGGGAGCGGTGGGCGACGGGCTCCCGGAACCCGTGGCAGGGGCCTCCGCCGGAGCCTCGGAGGGGTCCGGTTCGCGGGGCGGCGCGGGGCGCTTGCCCCCGGCGCCCCCGGTGCCTCGGGCGTTCTTGCCTTGAGCGTTCTCGCCTTCGGCGTTCTTGTCATCGGCGTTCTTGCCGTCGGCCGGGCGGACGTGGGCGGTGACGGGCACCGGCCGGTCGTACCGCAGCAGCTCGAAGAGGTGGTCCGCGTCCGGCTGCACCAACTCGTCGCGGTCCGCGTTGTACTGGTACGGCCGGCGCGGCACGGTCAGGAACTGGACGTGGTCCGTGGGGATGTTGCGCACCGTGCGCACCAGGTCGTACATCTTGCGGAGGGAGTCCAGCCCGGCGTCCGTGGTGAGGGACTTCGTGGCCGCGTCGAGCACGGGGTAGAGCCGGGTGGGGTTGAGGAGCACCCCGTCGCTGTGCATCTCCTGGAACAGGGCTCCCAGGAATTCCTGCTGACGACCCATGCGTTCGGTGTCGCTGCCGTCGCCGAGGCCGTACCGGGCGCGGACGTAGCCGAGGGCCGCCTCGCCGTGCAGCACCTGCCGGCCGGCGGGCAGCTTCAGCCGGGCGTCGGGGTCGTCCATCGGCTTCTTCAGGCAGACCTCGACCCCGTCGACCGCGTCCACCAGCCGTTTGAAGCTGGCGAAGTCCACGATGATGTGGTGGTCGACGCGGACGTGGGTGATGTTCTCCAGGGTGCGGATGGTGCAAGCGGCGCCGGCGTCCTCGAAGGCCCAGTTGAACTGGGCGAAATGCTCGTTGGTGTAACGTCCGTCCGGTTTACGGCAGCTCGGGATCTTCGCCATCAGGTCGCGCGGCATGCTGACGGCCGTCGCGCTCCGCCGGTCGGCGGCGAGGTGCAGCAGAATCGTGGTGTCCGAGCGCTGGGTGCCGCTGTCCGTGCCGTACTTGCCGTTCTCGGCGCCGCCGCGGGTGTCGGAGCCGATGATCAGGATGTTCTGGGCGCCCGCGACCAGGGCGGTGGGACGCTCCCGCTCGTACTGCGCCAGCTCGTTCGCCGTGCGGGTGTCCGTGGTGATGTTGCCGTCCAGGCGCGCGTAGAGCACCCAGGTCAGCGCCGTCACGGCCACCAGCAGCACCGCGAGGCCCAGCAGCAGCCGGCGCACCCAGCGGCGGCGGCGCCGCGGCGTGCGGAAGCCGCCGTCCGCGCCGGGGTCGGAGGGGCCGGACGGCCGGAGAGGTGCGCCTGAGCTGTGGGCCACGGGTGCGCGACTCCCTCCGGAGCGGGTCTCGGGGTGCCTACCCGCCGATCATCGCCCCGGAGTCGCGACCCGGCAGCGCCAGAGGGCCGTCAGAGGGCCGTCACGGTGACGCGTTCGCTCGCCCGGCGCTGTGCCAGGGCCTCCTCGGAAAGCTCGCCGAGGTGACGGCAGAGCACCACCGAGGCGTCCGCGGCCAGTGGGGCGTACAGGCCGGCGGAGAGGCCGTCCCACGTGTCGTACGCCAGCCCGGAGAGCAGCCGAGCACCGGGCTCCAGCCCGCGTCCCGCCGCGTCCTCGCGCGCCCGCTCGACCACCTGCGCACCCGTCAGTTCCCGCCCGTCCACGACGAGCGCCGGGGCCTGCGGGTCGACCGGGGCGTACGGGGCGAAGCGGTCGCCCTGGCCGGGGACCTCGACGGCGTAGTCGAGGAAGCCTTCCGGCGGCTGCGGGAAGCGTCCGCCCAGCGGGCGCAGGGCGAGCGCCACGCGCTCCCCGGAGCAGGCGCGCGCCTCCTCCAGTCGGTCCGGGCCGGTCACCACGAGATCGGCCGCGGCCGGGTCGCCGCCCACCTCGGCCACCACCCCGACGGACGAGCAGGCGACCAGCCAGACGGCGGTCTGCCAGTGGGCGGGGAGGAGGAGCGCGAGGCGGTCGCCGGGCGCGGCGGCGAGCTCGCCCTGGAGCAGGTTGGCGGTCTTGGCCACCCAATTGGCGAAGGTGGCCACGGACAGTTCCACGCGTTCGCCGGTGGCGTCGTCGTAGAAGGTCACGAGCGGGCGCGTCGGGTCCGCGGCGAGGGCGGAACGCAGCAGGTCGGCGGGGGTGCGGTCGGTGGCGTTCATCTCCGGAAGGGTACGCCGGGCGGGGCGTGACGGTCAGTCGGACGGGCGCGGTGCGCGGGCCGTCGCGGGCCGACAGGCCGTCACCGGACGACTGGATAGGAATGGACAGGTTTGACTGGATATGCGCAGGATCTGTGTCATGCGTGGATTCCTCGTCACCTCGGCGGTCACCGCCTGTGCCGCCACCTTGACCCTGCCCGTCCTCGGCGCGTCCGGTGCGGCCTCCGCGCCCGCCCGCCCGGCCGCCGCCGCCCCGCCGAAGGCCCCCGGCGCGGCGGCGGCCCCGGGTGCCGCCCCGGCGCGGATCCCCGGCGCGACGTACTCGCTGCCCCTCGTCCCGCTGCCGACCGCGGACGGCTCAGAAACCACCTTGCACGGCAGGACCCAGACGCAGCCGGCCGTGACCGGCGTCCGGGGGCTGCGGCCCCAGCGGGTGAAACCGTTCTCCATGGTCGGCATCGTCTGGGACGACGTGGGGGCCGAGCTCCGCGGCCGGGCCCAGGTCCGTACCCGGGCCGTGGGCGGCCGGGCCTGGTCCGGCTGGCAGGACGTCCAGGTCCAGGACCTCGACCGGCCCGACGGTTCCGAGGCGCGCTCCGGCCTGCGCGGGGCCTCGGCGCCGCTGTGGGTCGGGGCCTCGGACGCCATCGAGGTACGGGTCCGGCCGGGCGCCGCCGCCGGCCGGCCGGCGGGCTCCGCCACGCTGCCGCGCGGACTGCGCGCCGAACTCGTCGACCCCGGCTCGGCGCCTGTCGCCCGGACCCGCTCCCGCGCGGCGGCGCCCGCCCCCGACGACGAGGAACGCGCCACCTCCGCGGCCAACTCGCCGCTCGCCCCGCTGGGCGCCCACGAGATCCCCGCCGCCACCCACCGGCCCACCGCCGAGGAGGTCGCGACGCTCACCGCGGTCGCGCCGGGCGCCAATGTGAGCTCGTCCTCGGACAAGTCGGGCAAGGCAGACAGCGCCGGCGGTACGGGCGGCCGGTCCGGGGCGGAGGAGGACGCCTCGGCGGCGGAGGGCGCGGGGGCCGAGGGATCGGCCGAGTCCGGCCGGCCGGCCGGGTCGGCCGACGGTACGGACCCCGGTGACGCGTCGGACGCGAGCGGGGGCACGGGCGTGGACACGAGCGGCGAGTCCGGCGAGTCCGGGGAGACCGGTGCGCACGGTGACGCCGGTGTGAGCGGCGAGAACGGCCCGATGGACTCGGCCGCCGACGAGGACACCGACACCGGCGCCGCCTACGCCGGACACGCCGGCCCCCGCCCCCGCATCGTCACCCGCGCCGGCTGGGGCGCCGACGAGTCGATGCGCGAACGGGGCTTCGTCTATACCAAGAAGGTGAAGGCGGCCTTCGTCCACCACACCGCCTCCGGCAACGGCTACACCTGCGCCCAGTCGCCCTCCGTCATCCGAGGTATCTACCGCTATCACGTCGTCAGCAGCGGCTGGCGGGACATCGGCTACAACTTCCTCATCGACAAGTGCGGCACCGTCTACGAGGGCCGGGCAGGCGGGGTGGCAAAGCCCGTCAAGGGCGCCCATACTCTCGGTTTCAACACGAACAGCATGGGGATCGCGGTGCTCGGCACCTATGGGACCACCAGCCCGGCCAAGGCCGCGGTGAACGCCGTGGCCGCCCTCACCGCCTGGAAGCTCGGCCTGTACAACGCCAACCCCCGCGGCACCACGACCCTGGTGTCGGCCGGCGGGAACCTCTTCAAGAAGGGGGCGAAGGTCAAACTCAAGGTCATCTCCGGACACCGTGACGGCTACTCCACCGAATGCCCCGGCGACCGCCTCTACGCCAAGCTCGGCACCGCCCGCAGCACCGCGGCCCGGCTCCAGGGGCGCTGACCGGCCCCAAGCCGACCGGCCCTAAGAGGAGGCGCACCGTCCGCCTGGCCGGTGCGGTCTGCATACACTGGCCGCCGTTCACGGCCCGGCCCCACCAGGAAGCAGAGACGAACACGTTGACTGAACCGCATCAGCCGCCTCCGAGAGAAGCGATCCTCCTGGTCGGCGGCAAGGGGACCCGGCTGCGTCCGCTCACCGTGCACACGCCCAAACCCATGGTCCCGGCGGCGGGGGTGCCCTTCCTCACCCACCAGCTGGCCCGGGCCCGGGCGGCGGGCATCGAGCACATCGTGCTCGCCACCTCCTACCTCGCCGAGGTCTTCGAGCCGTACTTCGGCGACGGCTCGGCGCTCGGCCTGCACCTGGAGTACGTCACCGAGGTCGAACCCCTGGGCACCGGCGGCGCCATCCGCAACGTCGCCCACCGGCTGCACTCCGGCCCCGACGACCCCGTGCTCATCTTCAACGGCGACATCCTCACCGGGCTCGACATCGAGGCCCTGATCTCCACTCACCGCACGGCGGGCGCGGACGTCTCCCTCCACCTCACCCGGGTGACGGACCCCCGGGCGTACGGCCTCGTCCCCACCGACGCCGACGGGCGCGTCACGGCCTTCCTGGAGAAGCCGCAGACCCCCGAGGAGATCGTCACCGACCAGATCAACGCCGGCGCCTACGTCTTCAACCGGTCCGTGATCGACACCATCCCGGCCGGCCGGCCGGTCTCCGTCGAGCGCGAGACCTTCCCCGGCCTGCTGGCCGACGGCGCCCACCTGCACGGCATGGTCGACTCCACCTACTGGCTGGACCTGGGCACCCCGCAGGCGTTCGTCCGCGGCTCCGCCGACCTCGTCCTCGGCCGCGCCCCCTCCCCGGCGGTCCCCGGCCGCTGCGGCGAGCGCCTGGTGCTGCCCACCGCCGAGGTGGCCCCCGACGCCAAGCTCATGGGCGGCACGGTGATCGGCGCCGGCGCGCGGGTCGCGTCCGGCGCCCGGGTCGACGGCAGCACGGTCCTCGACGGCGCGGTCATCGAGGCGGGCGCCTCCGTCCGCGACTCCCTCGTGGGCGCGGGGGCGCGCGTCGGGGCGCGTACGGTCCTGGACGGCGCGGTCGTCGGCGACCACGCGGAGATCGGCGCCGACAACGAACTCCGGGCGGGCGCCCGGGTGTGGTGCGACGCGCGGATCCCGTGCGGCGCGGTGCGCTTCTCGTCGGACCAGTAGCGGGGACGGCGGCCGGGCCTCCCGGGGTCCGGCGGTCGTCGCGACACCCCGGTTCGGGGGTGCGACGGACTCCGGGATCCGGGACGCCCCCAGCCGGGCCTCCAGCGTGACCGGCGGGCCGCCCACTGGCCGGATCCCGGCGTTACCCTGGCCGGATGGCCACCCGTACCTGGGCCCCGCCGGGCCCCCTCGACCTGGGACGCACCCTCGGCGTCCTGGCGCGCGGCCCCGGCGACCCGGCGTACCGCGTGGCCCCGGACGGCGCCGTCTGGCGCGCCAGCCGGACCCCCGAAGGCCCCGGCACCGTCCGGATCGCCGCGCGCGCCGGCGAGGTGCGCGCCGAGGCGTGGGGACCCGGCGCGAACTGGCTCCTGGACACCCTCCCCGCGCTCCTCGGCGCGGACGACGACCCCACCGCCTTCACCCCGCGCCACCGCCTCCTGCACGAGACGCACCGCCGCCACCCCGGCCTGCGGCTGGCCCGCACCGGGCTGGTGCTGGAGTCGCTGATCCCCTCCATCCTGGAGCAGAAGGTCACCAGCGACGAGGCGTACCGCGCCTGGCGGCTGCTCCTCCAACGGCACGGCGAGCCCGCGCCGGGCCCCGCCGACGGGCCCGCGGGCCGGATGCGCGTCATGCCCGACGCCCGCGCCTGGGCCCTCCTCCCCTCCTGGGAGTGGCACCGGGCCGGCGTCGACGGCAAGCGCTCGGCGACCGTCGTCCAGGCGGCCCGCGTCGCCGCCCGCCTGGAGGAGGCCGCGGCGATGGACGACGAACGCGCCGCCGCCCGGCTGCGGCTCGTCCCCGGCATCGGCCCCTGGACGGCCGCGGAAACCCTCCAGCGCAGCAACGGCGCCCCGGACGCGGTGACCGTGGGCGACCTGCACCTGCCGAAGACGATCGGCTACGCGCTCACCGGTGCCCGGGGCACCGACGACGCCGGCATGCTCGAACTCCTCGCCCCCTACACCGGCCAGCGCCACCGCGCCTGCCGCCTCATCCTCCTCACGGGCATCCGCCCGGAGCGGCGGGCGCCGCGCTTCTCGGTGAACGACATCAGGCACCTGTAACTCTCCAGCCCGTCCGGCGTTTGAGGACGCGCGCCGCAGGCGCGCTCGGGGGTGCGGGGGCGGAGCCCCTGCGAGAAACGGTGAAAGGGCGGGACCGGGGCACCGTCCCCCACCCACCGGCCCGCTGCCCGGACACTGTCAGGGCCCGGACGCCGCGTGGGCCCAGGGGAAGTGGCCCCAGCCCCGCCCTTTCACCGTTTCTCGCGGGGGCAAGCCCCGCACCCCCGCAGCACGCTGCGCGCGCTGTCCTCAAACGCCGGACGGGCTGGGGGCGGCGCCCGAATGCCCCGCACCAGCCGAGCGCAGCGCTACCGCACCACGACGAACGCGTCAGCAACCCGCTCCGCCCGCTCCCGAGGCGCCGCCGCGGGCCGTCCCACCGCCACGGCCCCATCGGGTCCCAGTCGGCCGGAAGCTCCAGGACGTCGCGGACGACGTCCCGGCAGAACATGGTGGAGGACACCCACGCGGAGCCGAGCCGCTCCGCCGCCAGCGCGACGAGGAAGTTCTGCACGCCGGCGCCCATGGAGACGACGAACATCTCGCGCTCGGCCGTGGCCCGCCGCGCGTCCGGGTACGTGTGGGAGCCGTCCATGACCAGGCACGGCACCACCAGACAGGGCGCGTCGCGCAGCAGATCGCCGCGGCGGACGCGCTTGGCGACGCTCTCCTCGGAGCGGCCGTCGGTCCGCAGGTCGGCGATCCAGGCGTCGCGCATGGCGTCCAGCAGCCGCAGCCGGGACTCCTCGGACTCCAGGAGGACGAAGCGCCACGGGGTGGTGTGGTGGGGCGCCGGTGCGGTGAGGGCCGCGGCGACGGCGCGGCGTACGGCGCCCGGGTCCACCGGATCGTCGGTGAACTCCCGCACGGTGCGCCGCAGTCGGACCGCCTCGCGGACGGCCTCGGAGGTGCCCAGCCGGAACATGTCGTCCGCGCCCGAGCGGATCAGCTTCCGCGCGCCCGCCGTGTCCCCGGCGGAGGACACGACGTGCGGCAGGCCGCGGACGACCGCGACCGGGAGCCCGGCCACCTTGCCCTTCACCAGGTCGCCGGCGGCGGCGAGTTCGTCGGCGGTGGCGACGACGGTGGCCGTCAGCGGGTTGCCGTGCGCGTCGGTGCCGCCGCGCAGGTCGTCCAGGACGCGCACCCCGGCCGCGCCGATCGCCATGTCCGTCAGCCCGGCGCGCCAGGGCCGTCCGGCGGTGTCGGTGACGATCACGCCGACGTCCACGCCGAGCGTGTCCCGGAGCCCGGCGCGCAGCGCGCGGGCGGAGGCGTCGGGGTCCTCGGGCAGCAGCAGGATCGTGCCCTCGGGGGTGTTGGAGGCGTCGACGCCCGCGGCGGCCATGACGAGGCCGAGCCGGTTCTCGACGATGCGCAGCGGGCCGCGCCGGGCGACCAGCCGGACGGTCTC
This sequence comes from Streptomyces sp. CA-181903, assembly GCF_050937075.1. Classification (NCBI taxonomy): domain Bacteria; kingdom Bacillati; phylum Actinomycetota; class Actinomycetes; order Kitasatosporales; family Streptomycetaceae; genus Streptomyces; species Streptomyces sp. CA-181903. The sequence goes on along the minus strand of NZ_JBNJLY010000001.1, from coordinate 2,986,734 downwards.
CGCGTCGATCGCCGCCTCGCGGTCGGGCGCCTCGGCGACGCGCCCCTCCGCCTTGCTGACGATCTTCGAGGTGACGAGCAGGACGTCGCCGTCGGCCAGCCCGGGCAGGCCCTCGGCGGTGGCCGCCGCGGCGACGAGCTTGACCAGGTCGTCGCCGGGCCGGACCTCCGGCAGTCCGGGCAGCGCCCAGACGCGGTAGGACGGGGCCTCGGTCACGCGCGCACCTCCTCGGCCAGGGCCAGGGCCTCGGCGGCCATCCGCGCGGTCGCCGGGACGTCCGTCATCATCAGCTGGACGGCCCGGCAGCGGATGCCGGCGGCCTCCACCTCGGCGGTCCGCGCCGCGTCGACGGTGTCGACCAGCCAGCCGTCGATCAGGTCGGGACCGTAGTGCCTGGCGACCGCCGAGGCCGTGGACTCGACGCCGACGGCCTCCAGCACCTTGTCGGCCATGCCGCGCACCGGCGCGTCGCCGACGATCGGCGACAGCCCGACGACGGGCGCGCCGGCGGCGGCGACGGCCTCCCGGACGCCGGGCACGGCGAGGATGGTGCCGACGCTGACGACCGGGTTGGACGGCGGGAAGAGGATGACGTCGGCCGTGCCGATCGCCTCCAGCACACCGGGCGCCGGCTTCGCCTGCTCCGCGCCGACGGGGATGATCGCGTGTGCGGGCACCTGGGCCCGGAGCCGCACCCAGTACTCCTGGAAGTGCACGGCCTTGCGGGCACCCTCGGCGCCGTCCGGGTCGTCGATCATCACGTGCGTTTCGACGCGGTCGTCGCTCATCGGCAGCAGTCGCACGCCGGGCTTCCACCGCTCGCAGAGCGCCTCGGTGACGGCGCTGAGCGGGTAGCCGGCGGCGAGCATCTGGGTGCGGACGATGTGCGTGGCGAAGTCGCGGTCGCCCAGCCCGAACCACTCGGGGCCGACGCCGTAGGCGGCCAGTTCCTCCTTCACGGCGAAGGTCTCGTCGGCGCGGCCCCACCCCTGCTCCTCGTGGATGCCGCCGCCGAGCGTGTACATCACGGTGTCGAGGTCGGGACAGACCTTGAGGCCGAAGAGGTGGATGTCGTCACCGGTGTTGCCGATGACGGTGATGTCCGCGTCCGGGGCTGCTGATGTCAGGCCACGGAGGAAGCGGGCGCCCCCGATCCCGCCGGCCAGAACCACAATGCGCTGCATGCGGGCCAGTCTGTCAGCCCCGGCCGGCGCCTCCGAGGGGTGGTGCGACGGGGTGTCACCGGACGGGCGCGGCCGACGGGCGGCCGTCCGCGACGCGGAGCGGGCGGTGCTGGGGCATCTCGGTGAGGCCGGGGGAGTAGACGTGCAGGCTGACGGCGGGTTCGAGGGAGTCGTTGACGACCTCGTGGGCGTAGCCGGGGGCGAAGACCCGCTGGTCGCCGGCGCCGAGCCGGCGCCGGACGGCCGTCCCGGACGCCTCCTGCAGTTCGGTCAGCGTGCCCTGGAGGACGGTGAGGACGCCGGACGAGCGTCCGTGGTCGTGCAGTCCGCTGCCCTGGCCGGGGACCCAGCTCAGCAGCCACACCTCGTAGCCGGGGCCGGTACGCAGCCGGTGGTACCAGCGGCTGCCGGCGTCGAAGCGGACCAGCCGGGACCACGCGGCCCGGTCGGCGGCGATGCGCCGGGCCAGCCCGGCGAACTCGGCGACGGTGGCGGGGTGGGCGGCCGGCGGCGGCATGAGGTGGGGGAGGGCGAGCGGGTCGCCGGCGATCTGGACGTCGCTGTTCATGAGAGGGGTTCCTCGACGGGTGGCGGGAGGCGCGGGGCCGGAGGGCGGTGGGGCACTGGCGGTACGGGCGTCACGCGTACGGCGCGGCGGCCGGCGGACAGGGCCGGCCGGGACCTACGGACGTACGGGGACGCGTCCGGTGGTCGACGACGCGGCCGCCGCGACGGAGCACGGGCGGGACCGCGGTGACGAGACCGGGGAGAACCGGGCGAAAGGGGAAAGCGTCAGCCGGAGCTCTGCGGCATCAACAGCTGGAACAGCGACAGCGCGCCTGAACGGCACAGCGCGACCCGTACGAACGGGTCAGGCCGGGGATCCCCGGGACGGACGTCCGGGCGGACGTCGGGGAGGATGCGGTCGCGAGCATGCTGACAAGGAGACCGGCATCCGTTGCGCCGTGTCAACCGGATGTCCGGTTTGATGCCAATCTTTCACCTCATCCGGTAGCGGAGATCGGAAAGAGGTTTGTTTTGTGGCTGCCGGGACAATCGCCCGGCATCCTGATGTTGAAACATCGCCCGGTTCCGGGCGGTGCAACTGGACGGTCGCCCCTCGCGTCCCTCTTGAAGACAAGGGAGCCGCGGGACGGCTGTGGCGAGCGAGAGATGTGTCCACTCTTGTGGCGGTTTGGCAACTTTCCGCTCGGCCTTGGTTCCGCAGAGTGAATAAGGGGCTCAATAGCAGATCTCGGCTTGACTGGCCCGGATCGGCGCACTTGTAATTTCACTCGTGTCGTTCTGCCGTACCTGATCACGGCAGCATCACGGGGACGCAATGACAGACGAGGGGCGCACATGACCGAGCTGTTTCAGCAACTGCTGGTCGAGGAGGCGGACGAGGAGCTCGGCTGGCAGGAGCGCGCACTGTGCGCCCAGACCGATCCCGAGTCCTTCTTCCCCGAGAAAGGCGGATCGACCCGCGAGGCCAAGAAGGTCTGCCTCGCCTGCGAAGTCCGGTCCGAATGCCTCGAATACGCACTCGCCAACGACGAACGCTTCGGCATCTGGGGCGGCTTGTCCGAGCGGGAACGCCGCCGCCTGAAGAAGGCCGCGGTCTGAGGGGGCTGAGCCCCCGTCATCTCCGGCGCACCGCTTGAGCGCCGTTTCCCGGGTGTCACCGGCCGAGCGCCGTACGCGGCGGCGCGCAGCACCGGACGCCGTGCCGCACCCGGCACCTGACGCCCGGTCACCGCCGGGCCGCACCGACGAGGCCCGGCCGAGCCCGTGAAGGGCCGTGGCCCGTGCCGGCCGCGCGCCGGCCTCCCTTCACGATCGCCGATCCTTCCCGCACGATCGCCGGCCGCAGGACCCGCAGGCCCCAGGCAACCCCGGCCCGCAGACCCGCTGAGCCCGGCGCACCGCCGCCCACCGCACGTCCGCCCACCCCACCTCCGGCGCGAGCCCGCGGCCTTCTGCGCCGGAGCGCGCCGCGCCGCCGTCCCGCCGTGCTCCTCCGTCCCACGACCGCGCGTACGCGGCCGCCGCCCGGGGCCGCCCGCGCACCCGCCGCACCAGGTCGAACGCCTGCTCGCATGGTGCGACGCCGCCGTCCGCGCCCCGCGCCGAGGGGCGGAGCGGTCCGTTCCCAGCCACTAGGGTGGGGTGCCGTCCGAGACGACCGACGCCCTCGGGCGTCCACCGCAGTCCAGCACCGCGGCCGTACCCGGGAGCGCCGACCGCTCCCGCCCCGGCCGCCCCCGGCCGGAGGGCCCGTACCCGATGTCCGCGCACAGCGATCCGCCGGCCCACCGGCCGGTACCCCCGCGTTCGACCTCAGCCACCCCCCGGCGTTCCCCCGGCACGTCGTCACCGCCGTGCTCGTGGCCCACGACGGTGCCCGCTGGCTGCCCGACGCGCTCGCCGGGCTGCTCGGCCAAGAGCGGCCCGTCCAGCGGGTCGTCGCCGCCGACACCGGCAGCGACGACGACTCGGCCCGGCTGCTCGCCGACGCGCTCGGCGCCGACCGCGTCCTGCACCTCGCCCGCCGCGCCGGCTTCGGCACCGCCGTCGACGAGGCGGTCCGCGCGGCCCCCGCGCCCACCGCCGACGACCTCCCCTACCTCGCCGGCTCCAGCGGCTGGGACCCCGTCAGCCGCACCTGGCGCGACGACCCCCACGACCCCTACGGGTCCCCGGACGCGCACGACCGCGACGCGGAGCCCGTCCAGTGGCTGTGGCTGCTGCACGACGACTGCGCCCCCGAGCCCGGCGCCCTCCGCGAACTGCTGCGCGTCGCCGACCAGGAGATCGCCGCGGGACGGCCCGCCGCCGTCCTCGGCCCCAAGCTCCGCAGCTGGTACGACCGCAGGCAGCTGCTCGAAGTGGGCGTCACCGTCGCCCGCGGCGGGCGCCGCTGGACCGGCCTCGACCGCCGCGAACAGGACCAGGGCCAGCACGACCAGGTGCGGTCCGTCCTCTCCGTCTCCACCGCGGGCATGCTCGTCCGGCGGGACGTCTGGGAGGCGCTCGGCGGTTTCGACCCCCGGCTGCCCCTGATGCGCGACGACGTCGACTTCTGCTGGCGCGCCCACGCCGCCGGCCACCGCGTCCTCGTCGCCCCCGACGCCGTCCTCCGGCACGCCGAGGCCGCCTCCCGGGAGCGCCGCCCGGTCGACTGCGTCGGCCGCCGGCCGGCCTCCCCGCACCGCGTCGACAAGGCGGGCGCCGTCTACGCGCTGCTCGCCAACACCCGCGGCGCGGCCCTGCCCTACGTCCTGCTGCGGATCGTCCTCGGCACCCTGCTGAGCGCGCTCGGCCACCTCGTCGGCAAGGTCCCCGGCCAGGCCCTCGACGAACTCACCGGCCTGGGCGCGGTACTGCTGCGCCCCGGCCGGGTCCGCGCCGCCCGGAGACGCCGCGCCGGCGCCGTCGACGCCAAGGAGCTGCGGCCCCTCTTCCCCCGCCGGGCGCCACCCTCAGAGTGGTGTTCGAGCAGCTGGCGGCCTTCTTCGGCGGGCGGTCCGACCCCGAGGCGCGGTCGGCGGGCCGGCACGGCGCCGTCGAGTCCGGGCCCGGCGGCGACGAGGCGGACTTCCTGGAGATCGAGCAGTTCGCCCGGTTGCGGCGGATCGCCCGCAAGCCCGCCCCCGTCCTCTTCACCGCCCTGCTGCTGGTCTCCGCCGTCGCCTGCCGCGGGCTGTACGGCGGCGGCGCGCTGTCCGGCGGCGCCCTGCTGCCCGTGCCGGAGGGCGCGTCCGACCTGTGGTCGCTGTACGCGGACGGCTGGCACGCCGTCGGCACCGGCGGCACCGCGGGCGCCCCGCCCTACCTCGCGGTGCTCGCGGCCCTCTCCACCCTGCTTCTCGGCTCGCCGGACCTCGCCGTCACCCTGCTGCTCGTCTGCTCGGTCCCGCTGGCCGGGCTGACCGCCTACTTCGCCTCCCGCCCGCTCGTCGCCTCGCGGCCGCTGCGGGCGTGGGGCAGCGTCGCCTACGCGTTCCTGCCCGCCACCACGGGCGCCCTCGCGACGGGCCGGCTCGGCACGGCCGTCCTCGCGGTCCTGCTCCCGCTCGTCGCCCGGGCCGCCGTCGCCGCCGGCGGGTTCCGCTCGCCGGGCGCCCGGCCGGTGTGGCGGGCCGTCTGGACGTACGCCCTGCTCCTGACCGTCGCCACCGCGTTCACCCCGCTGGTGTGGCCGCTCGCCGTCGTCCTCGGCCTCGGCGTCCTCGCGCTGCGCGCCCGCGGCGGCGGGCTCGTCCCGCACGCGCTAGCCCTGCTCGCCGTCGCCGCCACCCCACTGCTCGTCCTCGCGCCCTGGTCACTGGGGCTGCTCACGGACCCCGGCCGGCTCCTCACCGAGGCGGGGACGGAGTACGGCGGCGGCACCGGCGCGCCGCTGCGCCTGCTCACCGCCGACCCGGGCGGGCCCCGGACGTTCGGCGGGCTGCTGTTCGCCGGCGTCCTGCTCGCCGCGCTCGGCGCGCTGCTCCGCGCCGACCGGCGGACCGCGGTGGGCACCGCCTGGACGGTCGCGCTCGCCGGACTGTTCTGCGCGGCGCTCGTCAACCACACGGCCTGGGCCGGGCCCGTCCTCCTGGTGTACGGCCTGGCGCTGACCGCCGCGGCCGTGGTCGGCGCCGAGGGGGCCCGCGAGCGCGTCGCCGCCAAGAGTTTCGGCTGGCGGCAGCCCGTCGCCGGGCTCGTCGCCCTCGCCGCCGCCGCGGGGCCGCTCGCCGCCGCGGTCGCCTGGGCGGCCGGCGGGGCCGGGGGGCCGCTGGAGCGGCGGGACCCGGTGCAGGTCCCGGCGTTCGTCGCGGAGGCGGCGACCACCCGCGACCGGGCCAGGACCCTGGTCCTCGCCCAGGAGCCGGGACACACCACGCACCTGACCTACGCGCTCGTCCGCGGCTCCGGCATCCGGATGGGCGACGACGCGGTGGCGCCCGGCCGGGACGCGCGGCTGGACTCCGTCGTCGCCGACCTCGTCGCCGGCTCCGGCGCCGACCAGGCCGCCCGCCTCGCCGACTACGCCGTCGGCTTCGTCCTCGTCCGCGACGGCGCCGCCAAGGACCTCGGCGCCGCCCTGGACGCCGCCCCCGGCCTCACCCGGCTCAGCCAGGAGGGGCGCACCGCGCTCTGGCGGGTCGACCGGCCCGTCTCCCGGGTGAGCGTCGTCACCGAGGGCGCCGACCCGGTGGCCGTCCCCTCCGGGCCCGTGGGGGCCCGGGCGACGGTCCCCGCCGGGAAGGACGGCCGGGTGCTGCGCCTCGCCGACCGGGCCGCGCCCGGCTGGCGGGCCACCCTCGACGGGCACCCGCTGCCGCGCGTCACCCTCGACGGCTGGGCGCAGGGCTTCCGGCTCCCGGCCGGCGGCGGCCGGCTGGCGCTCTCCTACGAGACGCCGTTCGCCCGGACCGCGTGGGTGTGGACCCAGGGGCTGCTCGCCGTCGTCCTGGTCGTCCTGGCCCTGCCGGGCCGCCGCCGGCACGTCGACGACGACCTGCCCGACGCGGTGGTGCCCGTCGCGGAGCCCGTGTCCCTGCCCGAGCAGGCGCCGGCCGGGGAGGGCCGCCGGGCCCGCCGGCTGCGCGCCGCGGCCGAGGGACGGCAGACCGCGGCGGCGGAGGACGGGACCGGTGCGCCGGTGTCCGCGCCGGTCCCGGCCGACCCCTACGAAGAGCCCTCGGCGGACGCGTACACGGCCGCCGATCCCTACGCGGCGGATCCGTACGCCGCGGCGCCCGCCCCGCAGTACGCCCAGGGGCCGGCGGACGGCGGCTGGGGGACCGACCCTTACTCCTACGGCGGCTACGGGTCGTACGGGTCCGCCGCGTACCCGCAGGAGGCCCCGCAGCCCTGTCCGCAGGAGACGGGCGGGTACCAGGAGCAGGGCCATCAAGCCGGTGCCTACCCGGACGCCGCCGGGTACGACGCCTCGTCCGCGCCCGGCCCTTACGGCGTGCACGACCCGTACGGGTACGGGGCCGGCGGGCAGGGCGGGCAGAACGGCCAGGGGCACCACACGACGTACGACGCCGGCCACGGCCTCCGCCGCGACGGGAGCGAGCAGCAGTGAAGCGCCAGCGATCAGCAGGGAAGCGCGAGCGGGCGGGAGCGAAGCGCGAGCGGGCGCGAGTGGGGCGCACGACCCTCTCGCTGTTCGCGACGGCGGCGGCGCTCGCCGCCGTCACCGGCGTCGCGGTGGTCACCGCGCCCTCGGGCGACGCCGGGAGCGGCGCCGGTACCGGCACCGCCCGGGCGACGAGGTCCGCCGCCCGGATGCCGGTCCAGCGCTCGGCCGTGGTCTGCCCGGCGCCGACCTCGTCCGAGGTCGCGGAGACGACGTACACGGCGTTCTCCCCCGGCGCCCCCGCGACCGCCAAGGCGGCCACCGGAGGCCGGGACGCGCGGCGGCCCGCCGATCTGCTGCCGGTGACGACGACGAAGAGCCAGGCGCCGGCGAAGAAGAGTGAGAAGGGCGAGAAGAAGGCGGGCGACGGCAAGGCGGCCGGGACCGGCCCGGTCCTGACCCTCAAGGCCCCCGGCGCCCCCGCGACCGCCACCACCGACCGCTCCGACGCCCCCGCCCTCCTCGGCTCCGCCGACGGACCGCTCGCCCCCGGCTACACCGTGCAGCAGACCACGGCCGTCGCCGCCGGCAGCGGGCGCGGCCTGCACGGACTGACGTGCGCGCCGGCCGACACGTCGTTCTGGTTCCCGGGCGTCTCCACGGCCAAGGGCCGCCAGGACTACGTCCACCTCACCAACCCCGACCCCGCCGCGGCCGCCGTCGTCGACCTGGAGCTGTACGGCAAGGACGGCCGCGTCGCGGCGCCCGCGGGCGAGGGCGTCACCGTCCCGCCGCGCTCGTCGGTGCCCGTCCTGCTGAGCACCCTGAGCGACACCCCCGCCGACGCCCTCACCCTGCACGTCACCGCCCGCTCCGGGCGGGTCGGCGCGGCGGTGCAGGCGTCCGACGAGAAGCAGGGCGGCGACTGGCTGCCCGCCTCCGAGCCGGCCGCGGCCGCCGTCCTCCCGGGCATCCCGGCCGACGCCACCTCCGTGCGGCTCGTCGCCTTCGCGCCCGGCGCCGACGACGCCGACCTCAAGCTCCGCTTCGCGGGTCCCACCGGCTCGATCACCCCTGCGGGCCACGAGACGCTGCACGTCAGGAGCGGCACCACGGAGACGGCCGAACTGGACGGCGTCGCCCGGGGCGAGACCGGGTCGCTGCTGCTCACCGCCGAGGACGGCGGGAAGGTCGTCGCCGGGCTGCGGGTGACCCGCGGCAAGGGGGACAAGCAGGAGACGGCGTTCCTCCCGGCGGTCGAGCCGGTCGGCGCGCGCGGCACGGTGGCGGACGACCGGGCCAAGGGCACCTCGCTGTCCCTGGCCGCGCCCGGCGCGGAGGCGCGGGTCAAGGTCACGGCGTGGGCGGCCGGCGGCGGGACCCCGGCCACCCGGACGTACACCGTCCGGTCCGGCACCACGCTCACGGTCGAGCCGCCGGTTCCGGGTGGCGGCGGCAAGGGCGGGTACGCGCTCACGGTGGAGACGGTCTCCGGCGGGCCGGTGCACGCCGCCCGGACGCTGACGCTCCCGCAGGACGGCGTCCCGGCGTTCACCGTGCAGCCGGTCCCGGACGACCGTTCCACGGTGGAGACGCCGGCGGTGCGCTCGGACCTGACGACGGTCACGCGCTAGCGAGGGCGGGGCGGCGAGACCCGTCCCGCCCCGGTCAGTCCTGCCCGTAGCGCGGATCCACCGACTCCGGGGCCAGCCCCAGGAGTTCGGCGACCTGCTCGACGACGACCTCGTGCACCAGCAGCGCCCGGTCGTCGCGGTTCTTGGTGCGGATCTCCACCGGGCGGCGGTAGATGACGATCCGGTCGGGGTCGTCGCCGCGCGCCGCGACGTACCGGCCGAGCGGGACCGAGCCGCCGTCGAGGAACAGCGCCTCGCCCGGCTCACCGTCCTCGCCCGGCACGGGCACCTCGCGCACCACGAAGTCCACCGACGCCAGTTGCGGCCAGCGGCGCTCCAGCCGCTCCGCCGAATCGTGGACGAGGTCGACGAACGCCTCGGCGCGGCTCACCGACAGCGGGACCTGCGGCGGGGCGATCGGACCGCGCATGCCGCGGCCGTGCCGGTCGCGGTGGCGCGGGCGCCGGCCGGGCGGCCCGGGCGGACCGGCCGGTGGAGGTACGGGGCTGTCGGGGCTGTCCATCACCTCGAAGGGTATCCGCCGGTCGGCCGTGTACGCGCGGTAGCCGCGCATCTCATCGGATGTCGCCCGATGAGCGTTCCGTTGTTGCTTGCGATCGGATAAAGCCGATGGGGAGACCGTCGATCGCATGCCGAATGACACTATGGTGGCTGAGTGATGACAGAGTTCCAGGGCCGCGCGTTGTGTTCCACGCCCTCCCCGCGCAGGTCGACCCGGCGGTTCGGGGGCGGTGTCCACCGGGCGCTCCGGCACGACACGGAGGGGTGAGCCAGGAGTGAGTCGTCGCGGCCCGCTCAAGAGTGCGGTACCGTCCCACGTCGTGAGCCCTGTACGTCGCTGTTCGCGCACCGCGTGTGGCCGCCCGGCCGTCGCGACGCTGACGTACGTCTACGCCGATTCGACCGCCGTCCTCGGCCCGCTCGCCACCTACGCCGAACCCCACTGCTACGACCTGTGCGCCGAGCACTCGGAGCGGTTGACGGCCCCCCGCGGGTGGGAGGTCGTCCGGCTCGCCGTGGACACCGGCCCCGCCCGTCGCAGCAGTGACGACCTCGAAGCGCTGGCCAACGCCGTGCGGGAGGCGGCCCGTCCGCAGGAGCGCGCCGCGGGCGGCGGGTCCGCCACCGGCACGGTCGGCAGCCAGATGAAGGGGCCCGTCGGTCCCAGCACGCGCGACGTCAACCCGATGGAGGTCGCCCGCCGGGGCCATCTCAGGGTGCTGCGCTCGCCCGACTCCTGAACGCCCGCGGCCCCGAAGCCCCGTCCTCCGGTGGCGAATTCCGGCCGGCGTGTCTGACGTTTCCGTCACATTCGGCCGGTTCGCGGCGCTTCGCGGGCTCTGGTGGAGCGTGTTCCGTGCGGGTGCCGGGGTTAGCTCGCCGATCTGCGCGCGCGAGGCGTTCAAACCCCTGACCCACCCCCGTTTCGTCCCCGATTCGCCCCGGGTTCGTCCCCGGTTCTCGGGCCCGTCGGCCGTCCGGCGCCGGAACGGGCGGTGGGTCCGGGTAGGTTTGGGTACCTGTACCGGACCTGTACCGGACTCCAGGAGGGTGAGACGTGGCTGATCTGTCGCAGCTCGTGAAGGCGTACGACGTGCGTGGTGTGGTCCCCGACCAGTGGGACGAGGCGCTCGCCGAGCTCTTCGGCGCTGCCTTCGCCAAGGTGACGGAGGCGGACGCGATCGTCGTCGGGCACGACATGCGGCCCTCGTCGCCGGGGCTGGCCCGGGCCTTCGCGCGCGGCGCCGCCGCCCGGGGCGCCGACGTCACCGAGATCGGTCTCTGCTCGACCGACCAGCTCTACTTCGCCAGCGGCCATCTCGGCCTGCCCGGCGCCATGTTCACGGCCAGCCACAACCCGGCGCGGTACAACGGCATCAAGATGTGCCGCGCCGGCGCCGCCCCCGTCGGCCAGGACACCGGCCTCGCCGAGATCCGCGCCCTCGTGGAGGACTGGTCGGAGAACGGCGCCCCCGAGCCCGTCGCCACCCCCGGCACCCTGTCGCAGCGGGACACCCTCGCCGACTACGCCGCCCACCTGCGCTCCCTGGTCGACCTCGGCCGGATCCGCCGGCTGAAGACCGTCGTGGACGCCGGCAACGGCATGGGCGGCCACACCGTCCCCACCGTCCTGGAGGGCCTGCCGATCGACCTGATCGCCCTCTACTTCGAGCTCGACGGGACGTTCCCCAACCACGAGGCCAACCCCCTCGACCCCAAGAACCTGGTCGACCTCCAGGCCAAGGTCCGGGAGACCGGCGCCGACATCGGCCTCGCCTTCGACGGCGACGCCGACCGCTGCTTCGTCGTCGACGAGAACGGCGACCCCGTCTCCCCGTCCGCGATCACCGCCCTGGTCGCCGCCCGCGAACTCGGAAAGCACCCCGGCGGAACGGTCATCCACAACCTGATCACCTCCTGGTCGGTGCCCGAGGTCGTCAAGGAGCACGGCGGCAAGCCCGTCCGCACCCGCGTCGGCCACTCGTTCATCAAGCAGGAGATGGCCCGCACGGGCGCCATCTTCGGCGGCGAGCACTCCGCGCACTACTACTTCCGCGACTTCTGGAACGCCGACACCGGCATGCTCGCCGCGCTGCACGTCCTCGCCGCCCTCGGCGGCCAGGACAAGCCGCTCTCCGAGCTCGTCCGCGAGTACGACCGCTACGCCGCCTCCGGCGAGATCAACAGCACCGTCGCCGACCAGCCGGGCCGGGCCGCGGCCGTCCGCGCCGCCTACGCGGACCGCGACGACGTCGAACTCGACGAGCTGGACGGCCTCACCGTCACCGCCGCCGACTGGTGGTTCAACCTCCGCGCCTCCAACACCGAACCGCTGCTGCGGCTCAACGTCGAGGCCCGCGACGAGGAGACGGTCGCCCGGGTCCGCGACGAGGTCCTCGCCATCGTCCGCGCCTGAGGCTCCGAGGTCTTGGGGTTTCGGGCTCTCGGGACCCCGAGGCTCCGGGCCCCGAGGGCCACGAGGGGCGCCCGGCCGGCCCGGGCTTCCCGCCGGACGTCACCAGGGTGACGTCCGGCGGTACCCTGACCGCACAGAGACGCACACCCGACGCACACCTCCCGAAGGGAACCCCCATGCCGCTCGAAGCCGGCCTCCTGGAGATCCTCGCCTGCCCGGCGTGCCACGCGCCCCTGCGGCAGGAAGCGGACGCTTCCGACGAGACCACCGAGCTGGTGTGCGAGAGCGAGAGCTGCGCCCTGGCGTACCCCGTCCGCGACGGCATCCCCGTCCTCCTGGTGGACGAGGCCCGACGCCCCCACTGAGCCGCGCCGCCCCGGCCGGCACCCCGCACACCACGGCGATCGGAGCTGATCAACGGTGTTCGACGAGTCTCTCCTCGATGACCCCGACGCCCTCTCCCGCGCCGACGTCCACGGACTGCTGCGCGGCGCCGCCGAGTCCGGCGCCCGGGTCCGGACGGCCGCCCGCAACGCCGACGAAGCGGGCATCGGGGCCCTGCACCCCGACGGGCGCCCGCGCGCCGTCCTCGTCGTGGGACCCGGCCCGGCCGCCGCCTCGACGGCCGAACTGCTGGGCGCGCTCTCGGGCGGCGGCTGTCCCGTCGCCCACCTCCGCCCCACCGGCGTCGCGGCCGCGCCCGGCGCCCTGCGCTGGACGCTCCCCGGCTGGGCCGGCCCCCTCGACCTGCTCCTCGCCGTCAGCCCCGACGGCACCGAGCCCGGCCTCGCCCTGCTGCTGGAACAGGCGTACCGCCGCGGCTGCTCCGTCGTCTGCGTCACGCCGGCCGGCACCCCGCTAGCCGACGCCACCGCCCAGGTCCGCGGCCTGGCCATCCCGCTGACCAGCACTCCGTACGAGGCGACGATGGCCGGCGACGACGCCCCCGCGCGCCCCGAGAACGGCGAGAACGTCCTGCCGACCGGCCCCGGCACACTCTGGTCCCTGCTCACCCCGCTGCTCGCGCTCGCCGACCGCATCGGCCTGTTCGAGGCCCCGAGGTCCGCCCTCGACGCGCTCGCCGACCGGCTCGACCGGCTCGCCGAACGCTGCGGCCCGGCCACCGCTACTTACGGCAACCCGGCCAAGACCCTCGCCGCCGAACTGGCCGACAGCCTCCCGCTGATCTGGACCGAGGGCGACCTCGCGGGCGCCGCGGGACGCCGCTTCGCGACCGTCCTCGCCGCCCTGGCCGGCCGCCCGGCGCTCGCCGCCGAACTGCCCGAGGCGCTCACCGCGCACAGCGCCCTGCTGTCCGGCTCCTTCGCCGCCGGGGCCGACCCCGACGACTTCTTCCGCGACCGCGTCGAGGACCCCGAGGCGCTGCACGCCCGGGTCGTCCTGCTGCGCGAACGCGCTCCCGACATCACCTCGGCCGTTCCCGGCGCCCGCGATCTGGCCCTGCACCGGGACACCCCGGTCAGCGAGCTGGAGGCCGCCGAGGACGCGAGCCCCCTGGAAACCGCCGCCGAACTGCTGGCCGTCACCGACTTCGCCGCCGTCTACCTGGCCCTCGCGGGTACCCCCTGAACCAGCGGCCGTGGCCCGGGACGCGGAGGCCGCCGCGCGCCGGGCTCCATGGTCCGTGCGCGGCGCCGGAGCCGCACACACGCCGCGCCGGACCCGTACGCGCCGAGCCGGGTACGTTCACGCCGAGCCGGGCACGTACACATCGCGCGCGACCGTACGCATCGCGCCGGACCCGTCCGTACCGCCAGGAACCGCCCGTACAAGTCAGGAACCGCTCCCATGGACCGCCTCGCCAACACCGTGCGCCCCTACGCCTGGGGCTCCACCACCGCGATCCCCGGCCTGCTCGGCACCCCGGTCACCGGAGAGCCCCAGGCCGAACTCTGGATGGGTGCCCACCCCGGCGCCCCCTCCCGTGTCGACCGGGGCGACGGGCCCCGGCCGCTCACCGACGTCATCGCCGCCGACCCCGAGCGTGAGCTCGGCGCCCCGGCCGTCCGCGCCTTCGGCCCCCGGCTCCCGTTCCTGCTCAAGCTGCTCGCCGCCGCCGCCCCGCTCTCCCTCCAGGTGCACCCCGACCGCGCCCGCGCGGAGGCCGGTCACGCCGCCGAGGAGGCCCGGGGCATTCCCCTCGACGCACCGCACCGCACCTACAAGGACCCGCACCACAAGCCCGAACTCCTCTGCGCGCTCACGCCCTTCGACGGTCTGTGCGGCTTCCGGGAACCGGTGCGGACGGCGGACCTCTTCGCGGCCCTCGACGTCGACGCCCTCAAGCCGTACGTCGACCTGCTGCACGCCCGCCCCGCGTCCGACGCGCTCCGCGAGGTCCTGACCGCCGTCCTCACCGCCGACCGCACGGCGATCGCCGAGACCGTCGCGCAGGCGACTGCCGCGGCCGAGCGGCTGGCCGGCGGGGACGGCCCGTACCGGGACGACTGCGCCGCCTACGCCTTCGTCGCCCGCCACTACCCCGGCGACCCCGGCGTCCTCGCCGCCATGCTCCTCAACCACGTCCGCCTCCAGCCCGGCGAGGCCCTGTACCTCGGCGCCGGCGTGCCGCACGCCTACCTGGACGGCTTCGGCGTCGAGATCATGGCCGGCTCGGACAACGTGCTGCGGTGCGGGCTGACGCCCAAGCACGTCGACGTCCCCGAACTGCTGCGCGTCGTCCGCTTCGAACCCGCCGTCCCGTCGGTGCTCCGGCCGGAGGCCGGGCCGGACGAGGAGGAGGTGTACGACGCGCCCGTCGACGAGTTCCGCCTCTCCCGGCGCGTACGGGCCGCCGACGCGCTGCCCGTGCGCCTGGACGCGCCCGCTCCGCAGATCCTCCTGTGCACCGCCGGCACCGCCCGCCTCGACGGTGACGACGGTGAACTGGAGCTGGCCCGGGGTGAGTCGGCGTTCGTCCCGGCGGGGGAGCGCGTGGAACTGCGGGGCGAGTGCACGCTCTTCCGCGCCACGGTCGCCGTCTGAAGGCGGCCCGGCCGCCCCTGCTGACACAATGGCCCGCCGAGGGCGGCAAAGAAACAGCAAAGACCACCGCGGCGGAATCCGCGATGGGCCCGTGGCGGAAGGGACACCCCGTACGTATGAGTGCTCAAGGCGGAACGAAGGCCATCGTCGCCGCGCTGGGGGCCAACATGGCCATCGCCGTGGCGAAGTTCGTCGCCTTCGCGTTCAGCGGCTCGTCGTCGATGCTCGCGGAGGGCGTGCACTCGGTCGCCGACTCCGGCAACCAGGCGCTGCTGCTGGTCGGCGGTAAGAAGGCGAAGAAGGCGGCGAGCGAGGAACACCCCTTCGGCTACGGCCGCGAGCGGTACGTCTACGGCTTCCTCGTCGCCATTGTCCTGTTCACCATCGGCGGCGTCTTCGCCCTCTACGAGGGCTACGAGAAGATCAAGGACCCGCACGAGCTCGACAACTGGTACTGGCCGGTGGGCGTGCTGCTGTTCGCCGTCGTCGCCGAGGGCTTCTCCTTCCGCACGGCCGTCGCCGAGTCGAACGAGCTGCGCGGCCGGCAGTCCTGGAAGCAGTTCGTCCGCACGGCCAAGGCCCCCGAACTGCCCGTCGTCCTGCTGGAGGACTTCGGCGCCCTCGTCGGCCTCGTCCTCGCCCTCTGCGGCGTCGGCCTCACCGTCGCCACCGGCGACGGCGTCTGGGACGGCATCGGCACCCTCTGCATCGGCGCCCTCCTCGTCCTCATCGCCCTGGTCCTGGCCGCCGAGACCAAGTCCCTGCTGCTCGGCGAGGCCGCCGGGCCCGAGCAGGTCGCCCGCATCCGCGAAGCCGCCGTCGACGGCGCCACCGTGACGGGCGTCATCCACATGCGCACCCTCCACCTCGGCCCCGAGGAACTTCTCGTCGCCGCCAAGATCGCCGTACGCCACGACGACACCGCCGCCGACGTGGCCCGAGCCATCGACGCCGCCGAAACCCGCATCCGCGCGGCCGTCCCCATCGCCCGCGTCATCTACCTCGAACCCGACGTCTACAGCGAGGCCGCGGCAGCGGCGGGCCCGGACCCGGCGGCGACACCGGGGGGCGCGGGGCCCACTTCCGGCCCGGCCGGCGTCTGAGGACGACGCGGCGAATCCGCGTTGCCGAGGCGCCGGGCGGGGGCCGGTTTTCATCCGGTCCGGCGATTGAGGACCGCATGGCGAAGCCGCGTCGCCGGCGTCGCGGCGTACGTCAGCCGCTCGGATCCTTCACAGGCGGGCGCCGGACTCCGGGAAGGCGAGGCCCGCCCGGCGCGGTCGGCGCCGAAACCGGACGACCTCCCACCGGTCACACACGACCCCGCACGCCCCCGGAACCCTCCGCGGGTCCCGACGATCCGTCACCGATTCACCGTCAGCGGGCCCGGATCCCAAGGAGGGGCTGGGGATCCGGGGGCCGGCCGGTGTAGATTCGGACGCGGTGCCAGACGTCGCTGCTGATGGCGGTCGGGCGGTTCGCACGACGGGCCGGCCGAGGGAGAGAGGACCTCCGACGGACTGCGCTGCGGCCAGGTGTGACGTGCGCGTGTCGAGGAGAACCGGCACGCACGACGACCTGTCCGTCGCACGG
The DNA here is from genome assembly GCF_050937075.1 of Streptomyces sp. CA-181903. Taxonomy (NCBI): domain Bacteria; kingdom Bacillati; phylum Actinomycetota; class Actinomycetes; order Kitasatosporales; family Streptomycetaceae; genus Streptomyces; species Streptomyces sp. CA-181903. Next base: position 2,970,303 of record NZ_JBNJLY010000001.1, on the reverse strand, counting down.
CCGTACCCACACTCTCGCTCGCCCTTCAGGAGGAGCAGCCCGTATGACCACCACCTCCACCGGCCAGGACTTCAAGGTCGCGGACCTTTCCCTGGCGGCATTCGGCCGTAAGGAGATCACCCTCGCCGAGCACGAGATGCCCGGTCTGATGGCGATCCGCAAGGAGTACGCGGAGGCGCAGCCGCTGGCCGGCGCCCGCATCACCGGCTCGCTGCACATGACCGTGCAGACGGCGGTGCTGATCGAGACCCTGGTGGCGCTGGGCGCGCGGGTGCGCTGGGCGTCCTGCAACATCTTCTCCACCCAGGACCACGCCGCCGCCGCCATCGCGGTGGGCCCGAACGGTACGCCGGACGACCCGCAGGGCGTCCCCGTCTTCGCCTGGAAGGGCGAGACGCTGGAGGAGTACTGGTGGTGCACGGAGCAGGCGCTGACCTGGTCCGACACCCCCACCGGCGGCCCGAACATGATCCTGGACGACGGCGGTGACGCCACCCTGCTCGTGCACAAGGGCGTCGAGTTCGAGAAGGCCGGCGCGGCCCCGGACCCGTCCACGGCGGACAGCGAGGAGTACGCCCAGATCCTCACCCTGCTGAACCGCACCCTGGGGGAGAACCCCCAGAAGTGGACCCAGCTGGCGTCGGAGATCCGCGGCGTCACCGAGGAGACGACCACCGGCGTCCACCGCCTCTACGAGATGCAGTCGGCGGGCACTCTGCTCTTCCCGGCGATCAACGTGAACGACGCCGTGACCAAGTCGAAGTTCGACAACAAGTACGGCTGCCGCCACTCCCTCATCGACGGCATCAACCGCGCCACCGACGTCCTGATCGGCGGCAAGGTCGCGGTCGTCTGCGGCTACGGCGACGTCGGCAAGGGCTGTGCGGAGTCGCTCCGCGGCCAGGGCGCCCGCGTCATCGTCACCGAGATCGACCCGATCTGCGCGCTGCAGGCGGCGATGGACGGCTACCAGGTCGCCACCCTGGACGACGTCGTGGAGACCGCCGACATCTTCATCACCACGACCGGCAACAAGGACATCATCATGGCCTCCGACATGGCCAAGATGAAGCACCAGGCCATCGTCGGGAACATCGGCCACTTCGACAACGAGATCGACATGGCCGGTCTCGCGAAGATTCCCGGCATCGTCAAGGACGAGGTCAAGCCGCAGGTCCACACCTGGACCTTCCCCGACGGCAAGGTCCTCATCGTGCTGTCCGAGGGCCGCCTGCTGAACCTGGGCAACGCGACCGGCCACCCGTCGTTCGTGATGTCGAACTCCTTCGCCGACCAGACCCTGGCCCAGATCGAGCTCTTCACCAAGCCGGAGTCGTACCCGACCGACGTCTACGTGCTGCCCAAGCACCTGGACGAGAAGGTCGCCCGGCTCCACCTCGACGCGCTCGGCGTGAAGCTGACGACCCTCCGCCCGGAGCAGGCGGAGTACATCGGCGTCAAGGTCGAGGGCCCGTACAAGCCCGACCACTACCGTTACTGACGGCTCCCTCGGCGCCGGCGGCCCTCCCGGCCGCCTTCGTGGCACGTGCGGCACAAGCGGTGCACGCGGTGCACGCGCTCCGCGTGGCATGCGCGACGCCGAGAGCCACAGCAGCGTCAGCAGCCGGCACACCAGCCGGCCGGCCAGGCCCCTGCCCCCGCGGCGGGGGCCTGGCCCGTTCGTGTCAAGGAACCCTCCATGCCCCGCGGCCGCTACTCGCTCCACGATCCACACGACCACACCCCCCTCGGTGAGGAACGCTTCCAGTGCGCCACCGGCCCGTCCGGCTGGCGCTATGTCTCCACGACCACTCACGCGTCCGGCGCACCGGCCGGCTCGGTCGACCTGGCGATCGACGCGCTGGGCCGGCCCATCCGCCTTCAGCTCCGGTCCGCCGACTGGCAGGTGCGGGCGGCGGCACTCGACGGTGTCACCTGGGTCCGCACGGACCCGTCCGGCGAACACGCGACGGAGGGAAACGTCCGGGCCCACGCCTTCACCGGGGCTTCCCCGGCCTTCCACGTGGCCCTCGCCCGGCTGCTCCGCCTCACCCCCGGCGGCCCCCGGCCCGCGTCCGCCTGGTCTCCTTCACCGCCCCCGTGCTCGCCCCCCTCACCGTCGACCAGTCGTGGACCTTGGTCAGCAGGACACCACACCCCACTGACAACGGGACCCTGGAAGTGGACGAGTACCAGGTCAGCGCCCTCGACACGGGGGAGCGCCACACGGTCCACCTGGCCGGCGACGTCGTCCTGTCCGCGCCGGGCATCGAACTGGAGGAGTTGGAGAGCCCGCCGTCGGTGTTCGACTGAGGCGGAGGGCTGGTAGGGTTTCCTTCTGCCCCACAAACCTGTTGACACGGGTGGGTGGGGGAGGTAGATTCGAACGGTTGGGACGACTGGACTTGGTCGCCGCCAACAGCTAGCATCTACATCGCTTCGAGTCGTGAGCGCCGCTCACATTGATCGCGAAGCCTCTCGACTCCCTCAGAAGGAAGCGAATCGGCCGAGTAAATCGGCCCGCTGAAAATCTGATAAAGTCGGAATCGCCGGAAAGCGAAAGCAAGAAGGCGAAACCCCCTCTCCAACGGGGATCGGATTTCGAATCCGGGCCGGAAACGGAACGGAAAACGGATCTGGTAAGGTTGGAAACACCGAAGGGAAGCGCCCGGAGGAAAGCCTGAGAGAGTCTCTCGGGTGAGTACAAAGGAAGCGTCCGTTCCTTGAGAACTCAACAGCGTGCCAAAAGTCAACGCCAGACTATAAAACAACCCCGTCCACGGATCCTTGTGGTCCTGGATGAGGTTCCTTTGAAAAACACAGCGAGGACGCTGTGAACGACCGGGCCTATTCCGCCTGGTCGTTCCGCTCAACGCGAGTGTCACCCGATTACGGGTAAACATTCACGGAGAGTTTGATCCTGGCTCAGGACGAACGCTGGCGGCGTGCTTAACACATGCAAGTCGAACGATGAACCTCCTTCGGGAGGGGATTAGTGGCGAACGGGTGAGTAACACGTGGGCAATCTGCCCTGCACTCTGGGACAAGCCCTGGAAACGGGGTCTAATACCGGATACGACTACTGAGCGCATGCTCGGTGGTGGAAAGCTCCGGCGGTGCAGGATGAGCCCGCGGCCTATCAGCTTGTTGGTGGGGTGATGGCCTACCAAGGCGACGACGGGTAGCCGGCCTGAGAGGGCGACCGGCCACACTGGGACTGAGACACGGCCCAGACTCCTACGGGAGGCAGCAGTGGGGAATATTGCACAATGGGCGAAAGCCTGATGCAGCGACGCCGCGTGAGGGATGACGGCCTTCGGGTTGTAAACCTCTTTCAGCAGGGAAGAAGCGAAAGTGACGGTACCTGCAGAAGAAGCGCCGGCTAACTACGTGCCAGCAGCCGCGGTAATACGTAGGGCGCAAGCGTTGTCCGGAATTATTGGGCGTAAAGAGCTCGTAGGCGGCTTGTCGCGTCGGATGTGAAAGCCCGGGGCTTAACCCCGGGTCTGCATTCGATACGGGCAGGCTAGAGTTCGGTAGGGGAGATCGGAATTCCTGGTGTAGCGGTGAAATGCGCAGATATCAGGAGGAACACCGGTGGCGAAGGCGGATCTCTGGGCCGATACTGACGCTGAGGAGCGAAAGCGTGGGGAGCGAACAGGATTAGATACCCTGGTAGTCCACGCCGTAAACGTTGGGAACTAGGTGTGGGCGACATTCCACGTCGTCCGTGCCGCAGCTAACGCATTAAGTTCCCCGCCTGGGGAGTACGGCCGCAAGGCTAAAACTCAAAGGAATTGACGGGGGCCCGCACAAGCAGCGGAGCATGTGGCTTAATTCGACGCAACGCGAAGAACCTTACCAAGGCTTGACATACACCGGAAAGCGCTAGAGATAGTGCCCCCCTTGTGGTCGGTGTACAGGTGGTGCATGGCTGTCGTCAGCTCGTGTCGTGAGATGTTGGGTTAAGTCCCGCAACGAGCGCAACCCTTGTTCTGTGTTGCCAGCATGCCTTTCGGGGTGATGGGGACTCACAGGAGACTGCCGGGGTCAACTCGGAGGAAGGTGGGGACGACGTCAAGTCATCATGCCCCTTATGTCTTGGGCTGCACACGTGCTACAATGGCCGGTACAATGAGCTGCGATACCGTGAGGTGGAGCGAATCTCAAAAAGCCGGTCTCAGTTCGGATTGGGGTCTGCAACTCGACCCCATGAAGTTGGAGTTGCTAGTAATCGCAGATCAGCATTGCTGCGGTGAATACGTTCCCGGGCCTTGTACACACCGCCCGTCACGTCACGAAAGTCGGTAACACCCGAAGCCGGTGGCCCAACCCTTGTGGAGGGAGCCGTCGAAGGTGGGACTGGCGATTGGGACGAAGTCGTAACAAGGTAGCCGTACCGGAAGGTGCGGCTGGATCACCTCCTTTCTAAGGAGCACATAGCCGACTGCAGACAAACGTTCTGCACGGTTGCTCATGGGTGGAACGTTGACTATTCGGCACAGTTGCAAGGGACTTGTTAGTACTGCTTCGGCGTGGAACACAGGATCTGATGTGACTGGGTCGGGCACGCTGTTGGGTGTCTGAGGGTACGGGCTACGGTCTGTATCTTCGGTCCGGCCCCGGTGAAGCGCCAGCTTGTCTGGTGTGTGACGGGTGGCTGGTCGTTGTTTGAGAACTGCACAGTGGACGCGAGCATCTGTGGCCAAGTTTTTAAGGGCGCACGGTGGATGCCTTGGCACCAGGAACCGATGAAGGACGTGGGAGGCCGCGATAGGCCCCGGGGAGCTGTCAACCGAGCTGTGATCCGGGGGTGTCCGAATGGGGAAACCCGGCAGTCGTCATGGGCTGTCACCCGCTGCTGAACACATAGGCAGTGTGGAGGGAACGCGGGGAAGTGAAACATCTCAGTACCCGCAGGAAGAGAAAACAACCGTGATTCCGGGAGTAGTGGCGAGCGAAACCGGATGAGGCCAAACCTTCGACGTGTGATACCCGGCAGGGGTTGCGTCGTGGGGGTTGTGGGATCTCTCTTTCATAGTCTGCCGGCTGTGAGACGAGTCAGAAACCGTAGTGATAGGCGAAGGACATGCGAAAGGTCCGGCGTAGAGGGTAAGACCCCCGTAGCTGAAATCATTGCGGCTCGTTTGAGAGACACCCAAGTAGCACGGGGCCCGAGAAATCCCGTGTGAATCTGGCGGGACCACCCGCTAAGCCTAAATATTCCCTGGTGACCGATAGCGGATAGTACCGTGAGGGAATGGTGAAAAGTACCGCGGGAGCGGAGTGAAATAGTACCTGAAACCGTGTGCCTACAAGCCGTGGGAGCGTCGCACAAGGAGCTTGCTTCTTGTGTCGTGACTGCGTGCCTTTTGAAGAATGAGCCTGCGAGTTTGCGGTGTGTTGCGAGGTTAACCCGTGTGGGGAAGCCGTAGCGAAAGCGAGTCCGAATAGGGCGACCAGAGTAGCGCGCCCAAGACCCGAAGCGGAGTGATCTAGCCATGGGCAGGTTGAAGCGGAGGTAAGACTTCGTGGAGGACCGAACCCACCAGGGTTGAAAACCTGGGGGATGACCTGTGGTTAGGGGTGAAAGGCCAATCAAACTCCGTGATAGCTGGTTCTCCCCGAAATGCATTTAGGTGCAGCGTCGTGTGTTTCTTGCCGGAGGTAGAGCACTGGATAGGCGATGGGCCCTACCGGGTTACTGACCTTAGCCAAACTCCGAATGCCGGTAAGTGAGAGCGCGGCAGTGAGACTGTGGGGGATAAGCTCCATGGTCGAGAGGGAAACAGCCCAGAGCATCGACTAAGGCCCCTAAGCGTACGCTAAGTGGGAAAGGATGTGGAGTCGCAGAGACAACCAGGAGGTTGGCTTAGAAGCAGCCACCCTTGAAAGAGTGCGTAATAGCTCACTGGTCAAGTGATTCCGCGCCGACAATGTAGCGGGGCTCAAGCGTACCGCCGAAGTCGTGTCATTGCAGTACATACCCCCAACGGGGACTGTGATGGGTAGGGGAGCGTCGTGTGCCGGGTGAAGCAGCCGCGGAAGCGAGTTGTGGACGGTTCACGAGTGAGAATGCAGGCATGAGTAGCGATACACACGTGGGAAACGTGTGCGCCGATTGACTAAGGGTTCCTGGGTCAAGCTGATCTGCCCAGGGTAAGTCGGGACCTAAGGCGAGGCCGACAGGCGTAGTCGATGGACAACCGGTTGATATTCCGGTACCCGCTTTGAAACGCCCAATATCGAATCAGGCGATGCTAAGTCCGTGAAGCCGTTCCGGATCCTTCGGGTGATGGAAAGTGGTGGAGCCGACGACCCAGACTTGTAGTAGGTAAGCGATGGGGTGACGCAGGAAGGTAGTCCAGCCCGGGCGGTGGTTGTCCCGGGTAAGGGTGTAGGCCGTGTGGTAGGCAAATCCGTCACACGTTAAGGCTGAGACCTGATGCCGAGCCGATTGTGGTGAAGTGGATGATCCTATGCTGTCGAGAAAAGCCTCTAGCGAGTTTCATGGCGGCCCGTACCCTAAACCGACTCAGGTGGTCAGGTAGAGAATACCGAGGCGTTCGGGTGAACTATGGTTAAGGAACTCGGCAAAATGCCCCCGTAACTTCGGGAGAAGGGGGCCATGTCCGGTGATGGGATTTACTCCTTGAGCTGGGTGTGGCCGCAGAGACCAGCGAGAAGCGACTGTTTACTAAAAACACAGGTCCGTGCGAAGCCGTAAGGCGATGTATACGGACTGACGCCTGCCCGGTGCTGGAACGTTAAGGGGACCGGTTAGCTCCATTTCGGTGGGGCGAAGCTGAGAACTTAAGCGCCAGTAAACGGCGGTGGTAACTATAACCATCCTAAGGTAGCGAAATTCCTTGTCGGGTAAGTTCCGACCTGCACGAATGGCGTAACGACTTCTCGACTGTCTCAACCATAGGCCCGGTGAAATTGCACTACGAGTAAAGATGCTCGTTTCGCGCAGCAGGACGGAAAGACCCCGGGACCTTTACTATAGCTTGATATTGGTGTTCGGTTCGGCTTGTGTAGGATAGGTGGGAGACTGTGAAGCATGCACGCCAGTGTGTGTGGAGTCGTCGTTGAAATACCACTCTGGTCGTGCTGGATGTCTAACCTGGGTCCGTGATCCGGATCAGGGACAGTGTCTGGTGGGTAGTTTAACTGGGGCGGTTGCCTCCTAAAGGGTAACGGAGGCGCCCAAAGGTTCCCTCAGCCTGGTTGGCAATCAGGTGTTGAGTGTAAGTGCACAAGGGAGCTTGACTGTGAGACCGACGGGTCGAGCAGGGACGAAAGTCGGGACTAGTGATCCGGCGGTGGCTTGTGGAAGCGCCGTCGCTCAACGGATAAAAGGTACCCCGGGGATAACAGGCTGATCTTCCCCAAGAGTCCATATCGACGGGATGGTTTGGCACCTCGATGTCGGCTCGTCGCATCCTGGGGCTGGAGTCGGTCCCAAGGGTTGGGCTGTTCGCCCATTAAAGCGGTACGCGAGCTGGGTTTAGAACGTCGTGAGACAGTTCGGTCCCTATCCGCTGTGCGCGTAGGAGTCTTGAGAAGGGCTGTCCCTAGTACGAGAGGACCGGGACGGACGAACCTCTGGTGTGCCAGTTGTTCTGCCAAGGGCATGGCTGGTTGGCTACGTTCGGGAGGGATAACCGCTGAAAGCATCTAAGCGGGAAGCCTGCTTCGAGATGAGGACTCCCACCCACTTGATGGGGTAAGGCTCCCAGTAGACGACTGGGTTGATAGGCCAGGTGTGGAAGACCGGTAACGGTTGGAGCTGACTGGTACTAATAGGCCGAGGGCTTGTCCTCAGTTGCTCGCGTCCACTGTGTTGGTTCTGAAACCACGAACAACCAAAGTGCCGGTTGTTGAAATTGTTTCATAGTGTTTCGGTGGTCATAGCGTTAGGGAAACGCCCGGTTACATTCCGAACCCGGAAGCTAAGCCTTTCAGCGCCGATGGTACTGCATGGGGGACCGTGTGGGAGAGTAGGACGCCGCCGAACTAAAATTACAAGTAAGCCCTGGTGGGGAGCATCGCTCCCTGCCAGGGCTTACTTGCGTTTACGCACCTGTACGGCAGGACGGGCCCGCCCCGAGGGCGCTTTCGCGCCCCCGGGTAGCGAGTTTGCCGTGGGAGAGAAGTGGATCAACCGGAGTTCGTGGCGCGGATGAGTTCCACGTCCAGCGATTCTCGACGAATCCGCTGGTCCATATAGATCAGGGCCGTCACGCCGGCCATAAACGGCAGGGCGACCGTGGAGCTGATGACGGCGCCCACACCGCTAATGATCAAGGAAGGCCAGGTGACGGATGCGCCGGAATCAAGACCGCCAATAGTGATCAATTGAATGACGCTGACCGGAACCTGTACGACCATGGTGATCGCGGATATGACCAGCAGGGCGACGACCTGCACTCCGAGAATCCGCCACCAGACCCCCCGGACCAGCTTCGCACTCCGGCGCAGAGATTCCGTCACACCCTGCTTTTCCAGCATCAGCGCCGGCGCCGCGAGGGAGTAGCGCACCCACAGCCACACCATGGCGGCCAGCCCGGCCAGCGAGCCGAACAGCGCGAGCGCGACGCCGGCGGAATCCGCTCCGACCGCGAAAAGAAGCAGGCCCGGAGCAGTGCCGAGGGCGAAGACGCCGAGGAGCAACAGCGGGATCAGGCACAGCAGCCCTGCCATGCGGGCCAGTTGGGGACGCGCGTCGCGCCACGCCTCCGCCGTGCTGACGGGCCGTCCGAGAACGGCCCGGCTGACCACGACCGTCAGGATGGACGAGGCGAGGATCGAGCCGACGAGCCCGGCGATCATGGTGATGCCCAGCGCGCCGAGGCTGTCCTTCATGGTGTCCAGCACCTGTTGGGACGTGGCGTCGTCCCGCAGGTCGTCCAGGGCCTGACCGTCCTTGAGCCACAGACCGTTGGCCACCGTCGTCGCGGCCTGGGTGACCAGGGCGATGCCGAAGGAGACCGGCAGCACCGTCCGCCAGTACCGCGACAGGGTCGAGAACGAACCCTGGAGGATCTCGCCCAGGCCGAGGGGGCGCAGCGGGATGACGCCGGGCTGTGGGGCCCTCGGCGGAGGTGCCCACGGGTGGTGGCCCCACCCGGGGCCGTTCTGCCACGCCGGGGGCGGCGGAGGGCCGGGAGGGCCGGGTGGATGGGGTCCGGGCGAGTTCCGGCCCGGAGAGTCGTTCATGGTGTGTCGCTCCTTCTGGGCCCGCGTGCCGGTGCGGCGTCCGAGCCGTACCCGGACATCGTGTCACGGGGGCCCGGGGGCTCCCCGGGGCCCGCAGAGCGGCCGGAGGGGCCCTGACGGAAGCCTGACGGGGGCGGGTGAGGGGCGTGCGGTGACCGGTTCGGGACTCCCGTCGGCGCCCCCTGGCCTCATAAGGGGGAGAGAAGCGGGGGGACCTTCAATAGTCGCCCCGGGACGGGGCAGACTGGGTAAATGGCCGATCAGTACGCGCGACCTTCGGATGCCGCTGCTCTTTCCGCCGCCTCGCCCCTCCGCTGGGAGGAACCACCGGAAGGGCCCGTGATCGTCCTCCTCGACCAGCGGCGCCTGCCCGCCGAGGAAGTGGAACTGGTCTGTACGGATGTGCCGGCCCTCGTCGACGCCGTGCAGACGCTCGCCGTCCGCGGGGCCCCGCTGCTGGGTGTGGCCGGTGCGTACGGTGTGGCGCTGGCGGCGGTGCGCGGGTTCGATGTGGAGGAGGCCGCCGAGATGCTGGCCCGGGCCCGTCCCACCGCGGTCAACCTCGCCTACGGCGTCGCCCGGGTGCGGGACGCCCATCGCGCCGCGGTCCGGAAGGCCGGGGGCGACGGGCGGGCCGCCGCGGCGGCCGCGCTCGCGGAGGCGCGGGCGGTGCACCGGGAGGACGCGGAGGCCAGTACCCGGATGGCCGAGCACGGCGTCGCCCTGCTCGAGGAACTGCTGCCGGGCGGCGGCTACCGCATCCTGACCCACTGCAACACCGGGGCCCTGGTCTCCGGCGGCCAGGGCACGGCGTTCGCCGTCGCCGGGGCCCTGCACGGCGCGGGGCGGCTGCGGCGGCTCTGGGTGGACGAGACGCGTCCGCTGTTCCAGGGCGCGCGGCTGACCGCGTACGAGGCGGCGCGCGCCGGGATGGCGTACACGGTGCTCACGGACAGTGCCGCCGGCTCGCTGTTCGCCGCCGGGGAGGTGGACGCCGTCCTCGTGGGCGCGGACCGGATCGCGGCGGACGGTTCGGTGGCCAACAAGGTGGGCAGCTATCCGCTCGCCGTGCTGGCCCGCTATCACCACATCCCGTTCGTCGTGGTGGCGCCGAGCACGACGGTGGACCTCGGCACGGAAGGCGGCGCGGATATCGAAGTGGAGCAGCGGCCCGGCCACGAGGTCACCGAAATCCCTGTTCCGACGCAGGCGGCGGGTGTGGGAACGGGGGCCGGAGTGCCGCTGGCGCCGCTGGGAGCGCAGGCGTACAACCCTGCGTTCGACATCACACCTCCCGAGTTGACGACCGCGATTGTCACGGAATACGGGGTTGTTTCCCCCGTGACGAAGGCCGGTCTGGCGGAGCTGTGTGACAGGTCACGATCGGGTAATGGGATGATGTCGATATGAAGGGACGCGTCCTTGTCGTCGACGACGACACCGCACTGGCCGAGATGCTCGGAATTGTGCTTCGTGGTGAGGGTTTCGAGCCGTCGTTCGTGGCCGACGGTGACAAGGCACTCGCCGCTTTTCGCGAGGCCAAACCCGATCTTGTTTTGCTTGATCTGATGCTGCCCGGCCGGGACGGTATCGAGGTGTGCCGGCTGATCCGTGCCGAGTCCGGTGTGCCGATCGTGATGCTGACGGCGAAGAGCGACACCGTCGACGTGGTGGTCGGTCTGGAGTCCGGGGCGGACGACTACATCGTCAAGCCGTTCAAACCCAAGGAGCTGGTTGCCCGGATCAGAGCCCGGCTGCGGAGATCGGAGGAGCCGGCTCCCGAGCAGCTGACCATCGGCGATCTCGTCATCGACGTGGCGGGGCACTCCGTGAAGCGGGACGGGCAGGCGATCGCCCTGACTCCGCTGGAGTTCGACCTGCTGGTGGCGCTGGCCAGGAAGCCGTGGCAGGTGTTCACGCGCGAGGTGCTGCTGGAGCAGGTGTGGGGGTACCGGCACGCGGCCGACACTCGGCTGGTCAACGTGCACGTGCAGCGGCTGCGCTCGAAGGTCGAGAAGGACCCCGAGCGCCCGGAGATCGTGGTGACTGTGCGCGGCGTCGGCTACAAGGCCGGGCCGAGCTGACATGACGGACGGCGGTGCCGCTCCGGAGCGGGGTGCGGGGCGGCCCGCCGAGGTGGCGGGCGGGGTATCCCTCTTCCGGCGGCTGTGGCGCGCCGGCCGGCTGCTCCCCGACGGGGCGGCGACGGCGCCCGTCCACCCGGTGCTGCGCCTCTACGCGCGCTGGGTGCGCCGGCCGCTGCTGCCGGTGATGCGGTTGTGGCTGCGGAACATCCAGTTGCGTGTGGTTGCCACCACACTGCTGATGTCCCTGGGCGTGGTGCTGCTGCTGGGCATTGTGGTGATCGGCCAGGTGCGCAACGGGCTGCTGGAGGCCAAGCGGAACGCGGCGCAGAGCCAGGCCGAGGGCGGCTTCAAGGCCGCCAGGGACGCCGCCGACGCTGGGGCGACCGGTGCGGACGGGCGGGCCCAGGACGCGTCGCAGACGGGCGGCAGGACGCCCGACCCGGGTGCCTGGCTCACCGGGCTCGTCCAGCAGCTCGCCAGTGGCGGCCAGGGCGTCTACTACGTCGTCGCGCTGAGTGACGGCGGTTCCGACGGGGCGCACGTGGGGACGCGCGGGCCGCGGGCCTCCGGGGACATCGACCCCGAGCGCAGTGTGCCGCAGGACCTGCGCAAGCGGCTGGAGAAACAGGGGGCCTTCGAGGAGCCCACGTCGATCCGGCGCAGTGGTTCCGACGAGGGGGAGCCCGCGCTCGTCGTCGGCAAGCGCCTCTACGACATCAGCGGCAAGCCGTACCAGCTGTACTACCTCTTCCCGTTCACTCAGGAGGAGAAGTCGCTGAGCCTGGTGAAGGGGACGCTGGCGACCGCCGGGGTGTTCCTGGTGGTGCTGCTGGGGGCCATCGCGTGGCTGGTGGTGCGGCAGATCGTCACTCCCGTGCGGATGGCGGCCAGCATCTCCGAGCGGCTGGCGGCCGGGGTGCTCCAGGAACGGATGAAGGTCACGGGCGAGGACGACATCGCGCGGTTGGGCGAGTCGTTCAACAAGATGGCGCAGACCCTCCAGGTGAAGATCCAGCAGCTGGAGGAGCTCTCGCGGATGCAGAGACGGTTCGTCTCCGATGTGTCGCACGAGCTGCGGACGCCGCTGACGACCGTGCGGATGGCGGCCGAGGTGATCCACGAGGCCCGGGACACCTTCGACCCGGTCACGGCGCGCTCGGCGGAGCTCCTCTTCGGGCAGCTGGACCGGTTCGAGTCGCTGCTCGCGGACCTGCTGGAGATCAGCCGGTTCGACGCGGGCGCCGCGGCCCTGGAGGCCGAGCCGATCGATCTGCGGGACGTCGTCAACCGCGTCATCGAGGGCGCGCTGCCGCTGGCCGAGCGGAAGGGCACCCGGCTGCTCGTCGAGGGCGGTGAGCGGCCGGTGATCGCGGAGGCGGACGCCCGGCGGGTGGAGCGCGTGCTGCGGAACCTCGTCGTCAACGCCGTGGAGCACGGCGAGGGACGGGACGTGGTGGTGCGGCTGGCGATGGCCGGCGGGGCGGTCGCGGTGGCCGTCCGGGACTACGGCGTCGGGCTCAAGCCGGGCGAGGCCACCCGGGTGTTCAACCGGTTCTGGCGTGCCGATCCGGCGCGGGCCCGGACGACCGGCGGGACGGGTCTCGGGCTGTCCATCGCGGTGGAGGACGCGCGGCTGCACGGCGGCTGGCTCCAGGCGTGGGGCGAGCCGGGCGGCGGTTCGCAGTTCCGGCTGACGCTGCCCTGTACGGCGGGTGAGCCGCTGCGCGGTTCGCCGATTCCGTTGGAGCCCGCGGACTCGCGGCGCAACCGCGGGGTGAACGAGGCCGGGGTGCCGCTGGCGGCGGCCGGCCGCGGGACGTCCGTACCGCCGCAGACGCGGCAGACGCCGGCGGTGGATCCGACCGCGCTGCCGGGCAGCGGGGCGCGGGTGGTGGCGCGGCCGGGCGGAACGGGGGCGGACGGTTCGATGGGCGGCGTCCAAGGTGCCCAAGGCTCCCCAGGTGTTCAGGGCGTTCAGGGCGTTCAAGAGCGGAGGCGGCCGTGAGCAGGCGGAACGACCGGTGGCGTGCGGGACTGCCGGCGGTGGCGGCCGTGGCCGGGCTGCTGCTGGCCGGCTGCGCTTCGATGCCGGACAGCGGCGAGGTGCACGCCGTGGACTCCTCGCAGCGCGCGGACGCGGACTCGCAGGTGCGGGTGTACGGGGTGCCGCCGCGCAAGGGCGAGCAGCCGGCGGAACTGGTGAAGGGCTTCCTGGAGGCCACGACCAGTGACGACCCGGACTACGCGACGGCGCGGATGTACCTGGCGAAGGCCGTCAAGCGGAAGTGGGACCCGGCCGCCTCGACGACGGTGCTCGCGGAGATGCCGCAGGTGCAGCTCGTGCCGGAGAGCCGGGACCGGGACCCGGGCGCGGGTCCTTCGCCGCGGGTCAAGCTGACCGGCAAGCAGGTCGCGCGGGTGGACGACAAGCACGCGTACAAGCCCGACGCTCGGACGTACGAGCAGTCGGTGCACCTGACGTATGAGGACGGGGAGTGGCGCATCGACGCGCCGCCCACCGGCCTGGTGGTCGGCGTGCCGGACTTCCAGCGCATCTACCGGTCGGTCAACAAGTACTACTTCGCCGAGCTGGGACCGGGGACGGCCGGCAAGGGGCAGGACGTGCTCGTCGCCGACCCGGTGTACCTGCGCAAGCGGATAGACACGGTGACCTCCGCCGTCAAGGCGCTGCTCGACGGGCCGACGACGTGGCTGGACCCGGTCGCGGCGACGGCGTTCCCGCCGAAGACGCGGCTGACGGACGAGCGGCTGTCCCTGGACGACTCGAACAACCTCAAGGTGCGCCTCGACGGCAAGGCGGCCGGGGTCGGGGAGCGGCAGTGCCGGCGGATGGCGGCTCAGCTCTTCTACACGGCACAGGAGTCGGCGCGGGTGGAGACCGTGACGCTGCAGAGCGGCGACGAGACGCTGTGCTCGCTGAAGCGGGGCCGCGCCCCGGAGTTCGGGCTGGACCAGACCGCGGGGCGGATGGAGCGGCAGTACTTCCTCGACAACCGGCGCCGGGTGGTCGAGCTGACGGACGGCGAGGACGAGGCGCGGCGGGTGGCCGGGCCGTTCGGGGCGGACGGGCCGCGCCTGGGGTCGGTGGCGGTGGACCGGAGCGAGCGGACGGCCGCCGTCGTGAGCGCGAACGGCCAGTCGCTGTTCGTCGCGGGCCTGGAGTCGGGGGCGCAGCCGGGGGAGGCCCGGTTGACGTCGCGCGGTGGTGCCAAGGCCGGGCTGACCACGCCCAGTTGGGATGGCCTGGGCGATCTGTGGGTCGCGGACCAGGATCCCGAACACCCGCGGCTGCTGCGGCTGCCCGGAGGCAAGGGGGCACCGGAGGAGGTGCCGGTGACGGGGCTCGGCAGTGGCCGGATCACCGGGGTCCGGATAGCGGCGGACGGAGTGCGGATCGCCCTGGTGGTGACTAAGGGGGACCGTTCCGGGCTGTGGTTGGGCCGGGTGGAACGGCAGGGCGTCGGGGGGCGGCCGGGGTTGTCGGTGCGTGACCTGCGGTCGGTGGCGCCGAACTTCGTGCGTGTGGACGCCGTCTCCTGGGCCGGCGGGAGCCGGCTGCTGGTCGCGGGGAACGAACAGGGCGGGCTGCAGCAGGTGGAGTTCATCGAGACGGACGGTTCGCTGTCCGGCGTCTCGGCGCTGCCGGGCATCACCGGTGTCGGCGGGGTCGCGGCTCCGGAGGAGCAGGGGCGGGCGACGGCGCTGCTCGCGGAGCGGGACGGGGACATCGTGCGGCTTTTGCCGGACACCAACTGGAAGCCGGTGGCGAAGGACGGGGCGGCGCCGGTTTATCCCGGGTAGGGCTTTCGCCGGGCGGGCGTCCGGGGTGGGGTGAGACGGGGACGGCCGGTCCGGGCCGGCGGGTCAGGGCGGCCCGGTCGGGGTGGGTGGGTTCGGCCGGTCGCGTCGGGTGGGGCTTTCGACCGGGGGTTGGCGGGGCTGCCGGGGCGCGTCGGGTGGGGTTGCGAGGGGGCGACGGGCGGGGTTGCCATGGCTGTCCACAGGGTGTCGTGCCCATGGCCGGAGTTGTCCACAGGGGTGGCGGGGCCGGTCTCCCGGCGGGAGAGTGGGGACCGTGCGGGGGTGGTGGCAGGAGATCGCCGGGCTGGTGCTCCCGGCCGGCTGTGCGGGATGCGGGGTCGCCCGCCGCGTCTTGTGCGGGGAGTGCCGGGAGGAGCTGTTCGCGCGGTCGGCGCGGCGGGCGTGGCCGGATCCGGTGCCGGCCGGGCTGCCGCCGGTGTACGCCGCGGCCTGGTACGCGGACGCGGTGCGATCGGTGCTGCTCGCCCACAAGGAACGGGGAGCGCTGGCGCTGACGGAGGCCCTGGGCGGCGCGCTGGCGGGCGCGGTGTTCCGGGCCGGTACGGGTGGCGCGCGCCGGGGCGCGCGGGCCCTGGGCGGGCCTCTGCTGCTCGTCCCGGTGCCTTCCGCGCGGCGTGCCGTGGCGCGGCGCGGGCACGATCCGGTGCGTCGGCTGTCGGTGGCGGCGGCCGGGGTGCTGCGGCGGTCCGGCACCGAGGCCCGGGCGGCGCCCGTGCTGCGGCAGTGCCGGGCGGTGGCCGACCAGGTGGGGTTGGACGGGCGGGGGCGGCGGGCCAATGTGGCCGGCGCGCTGGCCGTGCCGGCGGGGGCGGCGCGGCTGTGGGACGGGGGTGCGGTGGTGGTACTGGTCGACGACCTGATGACGACGGGGGCGTCGCTGGCCGAGGCGGCGCGGGCGGTGGGCGCGGCGGGCGGCCGGGTGGCGGGCGCGGCGGTGGTCGCGGTGCCGCCGCGGGAGGCCGGGCGGGGGAGCCCGGGGAGCACCGGGAGATCGGGGGGACTCGCGGCCCGGCGGTGACGGTGGCCGGGATTCGTGGGGGCGAAGGTGCTTTCGGTGGAATGAGGGGCGTCGGTGGGGGACAGACGTCAACCAGGCGCGGAGGCGCGCCGGGCCGAGAAGCGGAACTCGCGGGTAAGCCCCGTCGTTCCACATGGAAACGGGTGGAGAACACCTGAATGGAGGTACGGCGGGGTAAGGGGTACCGACGGGCCTCCCCGCGAGATATGTTCGGTTGTGAGGAATGGCGAAAGCTATGACTCATATCTCCGAATGGCGCGTTTTGCACGCCTTCGAAGAAGCTGGAACCGGGTGGGACGCAGGTCTTGCCGCCGGGGGAGGAGGAGGTGGAACCGCCGTGTCGGTGGCTCCGGTCAACTCCGGGGCCTGATGCAAGAGGGATGCGCTCCGCACCTTCGGCGGGGCGATCCGGGAACGGAGTTCTGCGTGGACATCGTCGTCAAGGGCCGCAAGACAGAGGTGCCCGAGCGCTTTCGCAAGCACGTGGCCGAGAAGCTGAAGGTCGACAAGATCCAGAAGCTCGACGGCAAGGTGATCAGCCTCGACGTGGAGGTGTCCAAGGAGCCCAACCCCAGGCAGGCGGACCGTTCGGACCGTGTCGAGATCACCCTGCGCGGTCGCGGACCGGTGATCCGGGCGGAGGCCGCCGCGACGGATCCCTACGCCGCGCTGGACCTGGCCACGGCCAAGCTGGAAGCGCGGCTGCGCAAGCAGCACGACAAGCGACTCGACCGCCGGGGCAACGGACGCATCCCGGCGAGCGAGGTCGGAGTGGCCGTCGACGGCGCCGCGCGCCTCGACGACAGCGGCCAACTGGCCACGGAGACCGCGGACGAGGTGCCGGTGACCCGTATCGGGCCGCTGGAGATCCGGGGCGAGGGCCCCGTCGTGGTCCGCGAGAAGACCCACACCGCCGCTCCGATGACGCTCGACCAGGCGCTCTACGAAATGGAGTTGGTCGGCCACGACTTCTACCTGTTCGTCGACTCCGACACCAAGCTGCCCAGTGTCGTCTACCGGCGGCACGCCTACGACTACGGCGTCATCCACCTCAACGCCGACCCCTTCGCCGAGGCGGAGCCCGGCGGCGCGGGCGGAGCGCTCGGCGGCTGACGCCGGGCCGCGGCGCGGCGCCGGGAGCGTCTGATCGCGACACGCCACGCCGGCCGCCGGGCCGCGGATCCATCCGAGGCGGCGCCCCGGAGCCCGGGAGGGCTTCCGGGGCTCCGTCGTGCGTCCCGCGCCCGGCCGCGGCGGCAGCGCGGTGCGGCCCGGCATGGAATCATGGGCGGGCGGCAACGGCTGGTCCGGCGGGACCGGTTGGGGTGTGCACCGTGCAACCGCGAGGGGCCATGGCCTTCAGGGGGAGGAACAATGGCGGACAGGTTCGGATCCGTGACCGGCGCCGGCGAGGACGACGTCGAGGGCGCCCGCACGGACCCGGTCGCGGGCGCGGCCCCGCGGAGCGAGCCGATCCGGGTCCTGGTCGTGGACGACCACGCGCTCTTCCGCCGCGGGCTGGAGATCGTGCTGGCGCACGAGGAGGACATCCTCGTCGTGGGCGAGGCGGGCGATGGGGCCGAGGCCGTGGACAAGGCGGCCGACCTGCTGCCGGACATCGTGCTGATGGACGTGCGGATGCCGCGGCGCGGCGGGATCGAGGCGTGCACCTCCATCAAGGAGGTGGCCCCCAGCGCCAAGATCATCATGCTGACGATCAGCGACGAGGAAGCCGACCTCTACGACGCGATCAAGGCGGGCGCCACCGGCTACCTGCTCAAGGAGATCTCCACCGACGAGGTGGCCACCGCGATCCGGGCGGTCGCCGACGGCCAGTCGCAGATCAGCCCCTCCATGGCGTCCAAGCTCCTCACCGAGTTCAAGTCCATGATCCAGCGCACCGACGAGCGCCGGCTGGTGCCCGCGCCCCGGCTGACCGACCGCGAGCTGGAAGTGCTCAAGCTGGTGGCCACCGGCATGAACAACCGTGACATCGCCAAGGAGTTGTTCATCAGCGAGAACACGGTCAAGAATCATGTGCGCAACATCCTGGAGAAGTTGCAGTTGCACTCCAGGATGGAGGCGGTGGTGTACGCGATGCGGGAGAAGATCCTGGAGATCCGCTGATCCCGTGGCCGGTCAGGCTGTGAGTGCGGTCCGCAGCGCCTCCCTCAGTCGTGCGTCGTCGCAGCGCTCCACGCGTACGTCGTCGCAGCCGACCCACTCGGCCGCCTCGCGCAGCGCCCGGGCCATCGGTGCCACCGCTCCGGTGCCGGCGAGTGAGACCTGGCGGGCCACCAGCGTCCGTCCCTCGCGGGCCGGGTCCACCCGGCCCATCAGGCGGCCGCCCGCCAGCAGGGGCATCGCGAAGTAGCCGTGCACGCGCTTGGCCTTGGGGACGTACGCCTCCAGGCGGTGCGTGAAGCCGAAGATCCGCTCGGTGCGCGGCCGGTCCCAGATCAGCGAGTCGAAAGGGGACAGCAGGGTCGTACGGTGCCGCTGCCCCCGGCCCGTCGACTCCGCGTCCAGCGCCGCCGGATCCGCCCAGGCGGGCGCGGGCCACCCGGCCACGTCCACCGGGACCAGGCCGGAGCCCTCCAGCGCCGCGTCCACCTGCTCCCCCTTCAGCCGGTGGTAGTCCGCCAGGTCCGCCCGGGTGGCCACCCCCATGGCCGCTCCGGCCTGGGCGACCAGCCGCCGTATGCATGCCGCGTCGTCCAGGCCGTCGTGGAAGAAGCCGGCCGGCACCGCGCGTTCCGCCAGGTCGTACACCCGCTTCCAGCCGCGCCGTTCGGTGCAGACCACCTCCCCGGTGTCGAGCAGCCACTCGACGGCGATCTTCGTCTCGGACCAGTCCCACCAGGGGCCGCCCTTCTTGGCGCCGCCCAACTCGGTCGCGGTGAGCGGTCCGTCGGCCAGCAGGCGGTCGCGTACGGCGGCGCAGGAGCGCTCCGCGTCCGCCATGATGTGCCAGCGGTAGCCGCGCTTCCGGAGCGCTCGCCGCCGGAACGCGAAGAGGGGCCACTCCTCGATGGGCAGCACGCACGCGGCGTGCGACCAGTACTCGAAGCCGTGCGGCGGCTCCGCCGCGCCGCCGGCCGGCCGCGGCGTCCAGTAGGCGGACTCCACCGCGTCCCGCCCCACGGCGCCCAGCCGTGCGTAGGGGACCAGCTCGTGCGAACGGGCCAGCACCGAGATGGTGTCCAACTGGACGGCGCCCAGCCGCCGCAGCACCCCGCGCACCCCGGCCCGCCGGTCCGGCGCGCCGAGCAGGCCCTGGGCGCGCAGCGCGATGCGGCGCGCCTCGTCGGCGGAGAGGCTGATGTCGGCCCTACGGCCCTTCGCGGTGGCGGCGGTTGTCATGCG
The DNA here is from genome assembly GCF_050937075.1 of Streptomyces sp. CA-181903. Taxonomy (NCBI): domain Bacteria; kingdom Bacillati; phylum Actinomycetota; class Actinomycetes; order Kitasatosporales; family Streptomycetaceae; genus Streptomyces; species Streptomyces sp. CA-181903. The sequence continues at coordinate 2,950,767 of NZ_JBNJLY010000001.1, read as the reverse complement.
ATCACCCTAGGACGTGGCACTGACAACGCCCCTCGGTCAGCCCTCGGCGGGGCGTTCCCGGTGGGGGTAGGGCAGGTAGGGCGTCGCGGACGGCAGGCCCAGGTCCGAGGGGAGCAGCGTGCCCGTCCAGGCGTCGCGGCGCGTCCCGTTGTGCGGGATCAGGGCGCGGACCGTGCCGTCCATCCGGAACCCGACCTTCGACGCGACCGCCCGGGAGCCCTCGTTCCCGGCCTCCGCGATCCACTCCAGCCGTTCCGCGCCGAGGTCCCGGAACGCCCATCGGACGAGTTCGCGGGCCGCCTCGACGGTGTAGCCGCGGCCGCGCCGCTCCTTGGCGGTCCAGTAGCCGATCTCGGCCTGCCGTTCGGGGGCGGCGAGTCTGAGCTGTATCAGGGACATCGAGCCGACGAGCCGGCCGTCGTCGCGGGTGAAGACCCCGAACGTGTACGCGGTGTCGTCACGCCAGCCCGCCGGGCAGCGCTCCTCGACGAAGAGCCGGGCGTCCTCGAGCGTGTACGGGGAGGGCACCGGGGTGTAGCGCGGGATCGCGGGGTCCTGGCAGGCGGCGTGCACGGCCGGGACGTCGTCCGGGGTGAAGGGGCGCAGGAGCAGGCGCTCGGTGGTGAGGGATGTCGGTTCCATGATCCGAAAGTCTGGTGGGTGGGCGCCACGGTGTCGCGGGGGTTCGGGGGTTTCGCGGCGGGAGCGTCACATCGGCACGTACAACCGGCCGGAAGGCAACATTCCGCATCTCGGTTACCCCCGTCGGGCACCTTCCGGGCACCCCGTGCGTTCACCGTGCGGGTGATCCCCGGCCTCCGCGATGACGGACCTCCCGGCGCGGTGGGGTCCTCGCTTACGATGGCCGTTGCGGCGGGGACTGTCCCGTCGTGCCCGCGCACCCTCTCCCCGCCGGTGGCGGGGGACAGTCAGTGCCAGGCCCGACCGGCAAGGAGTCAGCCTACGTGTCCGTCTTCGGCAAGATCATGCGTGCAGGAGAAGGCAAGATCCTGCGCAAGCTGCACCGCATCGCGGACCAGGTCAATTCCATCGAAGAGGACTTCCTCACCCTCTCCGACGCCGAGCTGCGCGCCCTGACCGAGGAGTACAAGCAGCGGTACGCCGACGGCGAGAGCCTCGACGACCTGCTCCCCGAGGCGTTCGCGACCGTCCGCGAGGCGGCCAAGCGCGTGCTCGGCCAGCGCCACTACGACGTCCAGCTCATGGGCGGCGCCGCCCTGCACCTCGGATACGTGGCGGAGATGAAGACCGGTGAGGGCAAGACCCTCGTCGGCACCCTGCCCGCCTATCTGAACGCGCTCTCCGGCGACGGCGTGCACCTCATCACGGTCAACGACTACCTCGCCGAGCGCGACTCCGAAATGATGGGCCGGGTCCACAAGTTCCTGGGTCTGTCGGTCGGCTGCATCCTGGCCAACATGACGCCGGCCCAGCGCCGCGAGATGTACGGCTGCGACATCACGTACGGCACGAACAACGAGTTCGGCTTCGACTACCTGCGCGACAACATGGCGTGGTCGCAGGACGAGCTCGTGCAGCGCGGGCACAACTTCGCGATCGTCGACGAGGTCGACTCGATCCTCGTCGACGAGGCCCGTACCCCGCTGATCATCTCGGGCCCCGCCGACCAGGCCACCAAGTGGTACGGCGACTTCGCCAAGCTGGTCACCCGGCTGAAGCGCGGCGAGCCGGCCAACCCGCAGAAGGGCATCGAGGAGACCGGCGACTACGAGGTCGACGAGAAGAAGCGCACGGTCGGCATCCACGAGTCCGGTGTCACCAAGGTCGAGGACTGGCTGGGCATCGACAACCTCTACGAATCGGTCAACACGCCGCTCGTCGGTTATCTCAACAACGCCATCAAGGCGAAGGAACTGTTCAAGAAGGACAAGGACTACGTCGTCATGGACGGCGAAGTCATGATCGTCGACGAGCACACCGGCCGTATCCTCGCCGGCCGCCGCTACAACGAGGGCATGCACCAGGCGATCGAGGCGAAGGAAGGGGTGGACATCAAGGACGAGAACCAGACGCTCGCCACGATCACCCTGCAGAACTTCTTCCGCCTCTACAACAAGCTCTCCGGCATGACCGGTACGGCCATGACCGAGGCCGCCGAGTTCCACCAGATCTACAAGCTCGGCGTGGTGCCGATCCCGACGAACCGTCCGATGCAGCGCATGGACCAGTCGGACCTGATCTACCGCACCGAGGTCGCGAAGTTCGACGCGGTCGTCGAGGACATCGCCGAGAAGCACGCCAAGGGCCAGCCGATCCTCGTCGGCACCACCTCGGTGGAGAAGTCGGAGTACCTCTCCCAGCAGCTCTCCAAGCGCGGCATCCCGCACGAGGTCCTCAACGCCAAGCACCACGAGCGCGAGGCGCAGATCGTCGCGCAGGCCGGCCGCAAGGGCGCCGTCACCGTCGCCACCAACATGGCCGGCCGCGGTACCGACATCAAGCTCGGCGGCAACCCCGACGACCTCGCCGAGGCGGAGCTGCGCCAGCGCGGCCTGGACCCGGTGGAGCACGTCGAGGAGTGGGCCGCCGCCCTGCCCGCCGCGCTGGAGAAGGCCGAGGCCGCGGTCAAGGCGGAGTTCGAGGAGGTCAAGTCGCTCGGCGGGCTCTACGTCCTGGGCACCGAGCGGCACGAGTCGCGCCGGATCGACAACCAGCTCCGCGGTCGTTCCGGTCGTCAGGGCGACCCCGGCGAGTCCCGCTTCTACCTGTCGCTCGGCGACGACCTGATGCGCCTGTTCAAGGCCCAGATGGTCGAGCGCGTGATGGCCATGGCCAACGTTCCCGACGACGTGCCGATCGAGAACAAGATGGTCACCCGGGCCATCGCCTCCGCCCAGTCGCAGGTCGAGCAGCAGAACTTCGAGACCCGCAAGAACGTCCTCAAGTACGACGAGGTGCTCAACCGCCAGCGCGAGGTCATCTACGGCGAGCGCCGGCGCGTCCTGGAGGGTGAGGACCTGCGCGAGCAGATCCTGCACTTCATGGACGACACCATCGACGACTACATCCGCCAGGAGACCGTCGAGGGGTTCGCGGAGGAGTGGGACCTGGAGCGGCTGTGGAGTGCGTTCAAGCAGCTCTACCCGGTCAAGGTGACCATCGAGGAGCTGGAGGAGGCGGCGGGCGACCGCGCGGGCATCACCGCCGAGTTCATCGCCGAGTCCGTCAAGGACGACATCCACGAGCAGTACGCGGCCCGCGAGGAGCAGCTGGGCTCGGACATCATGCGCGAGCTGGAGCGCCGCGTCGTCCTGTCGGTCCTGGACCGCAAGTGGCGTGAGCACCTCTACGAGATGGACTACCTCCAGGAGGGCATCGGCCTCCGCGCGATGGCCCAGAAGGACCCGCTGGTCGAGTACCAGCGCGAGGGCTTCGACATGTTCCAGGCCATGATGGAGGGCATCAAGGAGGAGTCGGTCGGCTACCTCTTCAACCTGGAGGTCCAGGTCGACCAGCAGCTGGAGGAGGTCCCGGTCCAGGCCGGCGAGGCGCCCTCGCTGGAGAAGACCCCGGCCGACGCGGTGCCGGCCGCCCGTCCGGAGATCCGGGCCAAGGGCCTCGACGCCCCGCAGCGCCCCGACCGGCTGCACTTCTCCGCCCCGACGGTGGACGGCGAGGGCGGCGTCGTCGAGGGCGACTTCACCAACGACGACGGTCCGGTCCGCTCCGCGGCGGACGGGATGACCCGGGCCGAGCGCCGCAAGGCGCAGCGGAACGGCGGCGGTGGCCGGCGTCGCAAGAAGTGACCTGAGAGGTCGCGAGGAGGGGCGGGACGCGGGTGCGTCCCGCCCCTCCGGCGTGCTCAGGCGTGCGCGCCGCCCAGTTCGACGGCGGAACACCGCCAGCGCTGGTCGGTGCCCCGCTCCAGCCGGAAGGCCAGGGCCCGCACCCGGTCGCCGGAGGTGATCCGCGCGAACGCCTCGATCACGCCGGGGCGCGGCTGGAACTGGTCGCAGCGGTGTACGACCGGGGTGCCGCCGGGGGCCGGCGGGCGCAGGGGCGCCCTCGGCGCGAGCTCGACGAGCAGGTCGTAGGCGGCGGGCAGGGTGTAGCCGAGCATCCGGTGCACCGGGCGCTGGCCGCTCAGGGTGAGCAGCAGCTGTTCGGCGAACCAGTAGCGCGGGATGCCCGCGCGGAGCTGCCGTGCGGCCGGGCCGGCGCCCGGGCGCCGGGCGTCCGTCCGCCGTGGTGGTGCGGTGCGCCGGGCGGTGTCCCGGCCCGGTCCGGTGGTCCTGTGCAACGCTGTTCGCCCCCTTCGGTCGGGGATCTTCTACCGGCGCGCGGACGGGCCCGGCAAGGACCTCCGGCGGCCGGGAGCGATTCACCTATCCGGGTGAGGGATGTGCGGTTTCCGCTGGTCGCGGCGGTAGGCCGGGTGAGGGCCGGGGGCCGGCCGACCGGTGTCCGGCACTTCGAAGGGGGACGCGCCCCGGCCCGACGGGCCCCCGTATGCTGGCAGCGCACCCATCCACAGGTACTCCGGAAAGCGGCGGACATGCGCGTCTACGTCCCTCTGACCCTCCCCGGTCTCGCCGAGGCACACCGGACGGGCGAGCTCGGCCCGGCCCCGTTCGACGCCTACGCCGTCACCCCCGCGCTGCGCGAGTGGTACGTCTCCGACGACATGGAGGAGCTGGAGTACGCGGCGCTCGGGCGCGCCGCGCAGGCGTCGCTCCGTCGGATCGCCACCGACCCGGGGTCGCCGCGCCGCCGCGTGGTCGTCGCGGTCGACGTCCCGGACCGGGAGGCGGCCGTCGACCCCGACCGCGGACTCGACGAGTCGGCGCTCGGCGAGGTGCGGCTGTCCCGGCCGGTGCCGCTGGCGAAGGCCGCGGCCGTGCACGTGGACGCGGACGACGCCGAGGCGGACGTCGCGGCCGCCGCGGCGGCGCTCGGCGCGGCCGACCAGGGCGACGAGGACGCCCGTTTCACGGTGGACGGCGCGGAGGACCACGAGCTGATGTGGTTCGGCGTGCAGGAGATCCCCAACCTGATCTGAGCCGGCCGGTCCGAGGGGCGTCCGCTCTGGGCGGGCGGCTGGTCCGGGGCGTCGCCGGTGGGGCGTCCGCCCTGGTCGGACGGGTGGCCGGGGGCGTTGTCAGTGGGGGCCGGTACGGTCTTTCCATGACACGGCACGGGGCGCACATCGTCTGGGACTGGAACGGCACGCTGCTGCACGACGTCGACGCGGTCATGGCCGCGACGAACGCCTCGTTCGCCGAGGTGGGGCTTGCCCCGATCACGCTGGAGCGGTACCGGGACCTGTACTGCGTGCCCGTGCCGCGGTTCTACGAGCGGCTCATGGGCCGGCTGCCCAGCGACGCCGAGTGGCAGGTGATGGACGCGGCGTTCCACCGGCACTACGCGAAGTACGCCGTGGAGGCCGAGTTGGCCGAGGGGGCCCGGCAGCTGCTCGCCGACCGGCAGGCGGCGGGCCGCACCCAGTCGCTGTGTTCGCTGGCGTCGCACGACGACCTGATACCCCTGGTGCGGACGTACGGCATCGAGCACCACTTCGTCCGCGTCGACGGCCGTACGGGCCGGAGCGACCGGGGCAAGGCCGAGCAGATGGCCCGGCACGTGGCGGCCCTGGAGGGCATGGTTCCGGAGCGGGTGGTCGTGGTCGGGGACGCGGTGGACGACGCGCTCGCGGCGGCGCACGTGGGTGCGAAGGCGGTGCTGTACACCGGGGGGTCGCACAGCAGGGCGAGCCTGTCCGCCGCCGGGGTGCCGGTGGTCGACACCCTGACGGAGGCGGTCGAGCTCGCGGAGCGTCTGGTGGCGTGAGGCCGGCGGCTGCCGACAGGCCGCTGGTATGGGGCGAATGGCGAGGTGAACGGGGGGAAAGCGGTGAGGGGAGCGCCGGGAAGGGGTGCCGGGCCGCGGCCGGGGTCGGGTCGCTGTCCAGACCGTCAAAGACAGGGGCCGTCTTTTGTACACAATCGGCTCATGACGCGGTCCCCCGGAAGAGCGATAGCCTTACCGGGTGATCAGCGCGATATCCCGCGGGGGCGACGATGCCCCTGTGCGCCGCCCGGAGCGCCAAGGCGCCCGGGCCACCGCTGGTCCCCGGAACCGGGTCCGTCCGACGCTTCTGACGTTTCTGACAGAGTTGTCCGAGAACGGCCCGGTCGCCCCTCATCCCGGCATACCGTCGAAGTCGACCGGAGAACCGGCGTCGCGGCGTGATGCCTTCACCACCTATGTCACGCAACGGCGCGCGACAGGAGCCAGAGGACATGCAGACCAAGCTGGACGAAGCCAAGGCCGAGCTGCTCGCGCGGGCGGCCCGCGTCGCCGAGAACACGCCGGCCGGGGGACAGCACCCGACCGGGCCGAACGGTGAGGGCGGGCTCGACCAGGACACCCTGACCGCGTACCTCCAGCGCTACTACCTGCACACGGCGCCGGAGGACCTGACGGGCCGCGACCCCGTCGACGTCTTCGGCGCCGCGCTGTCGCACCACCGGCTCGCCGAGAACCGGCCGCAGGGCACCGCGAACGTGCGGGTGCACACGCCCACGGTCGAGGAGAACGGCTGGACGTGCAGTCATTCGGTGGTGGAGGTGGTCACCGACGACATGCCGTTCCTGGTCGACTCGGTCACCAACGAGCTCTCCCGGCAGAACCGCGGAATCCACGTCGTCATCCACCCGCAGATGGTCGTCCGCCGCGATCTGACCGGTCGTCTGCTGGAGGTCCTCGGCTCCAACTGCGACGCGCACGGCAGCGGCAAGGACGCCCAGCTGCCGCATGACGCGCTCGTCGAGTCCTGGATCCACGTCGAGATCGACCGCGAGACCGACCGCGACGACCTCAAGCAGATCGGCGCCGACCTGCTGCGGGTCCTCTCCGACGTCCGCGAGGCCGTCGAGGACTGGGAGAAGATGCGGGAGGCCGCGCTGCGGCTGGCCGACGGCCTGCAGGACGAGCCGGCCCCCGCCGACCTGCCGGTCACCGAGGTGGACGAGGCCCGCGAGCTGCTGCGCTGGCTCTCCGCCGACCACTTCACGTTCCTCGGCTACCGCGAGTACGAGCTGACCAAGGTGCCCGCCGACAGTGGCGACGAGGACGCGCTGACCGCCGTCCCCGGCACCGGCCTCGGCATCCTCCGCTCCGATCCCGCGCACACGGCCGACGGGCACCACGAAGGCCCGCACGCGCCGCTGTCCCGGCCCGCCTCGGCGTCCTTCAGCCGGCTGCCGGCCGACGCCCGGGCCAAGGCCCGCGAGCACAAGCTCCTCGTGCTGACCAAGGCCAACAGCCGCGCCACCGTGCACCGCCCCTCGTACCTCGACTACGTGGGCGTCAAGAAGTTCGACGCCGAGGGCAACGTCGTCGGCGAGCGCCGCTTCCTGGGCCTGTTCTCCTCGGCCGCCTACACCGAGTCGGTGCGCCGGGTCCCGGTCATCCGCCGCAAGGTGGCCCAGGTGCTGTCCGACGCCGGGTTCACGCCGCACAGCCACGACGGGCGCGACCTGCTCCAGATCCTGGAGACCTACCCGCGCGACGAGCTGTTCCAGACCCCGGCCGACCAGCTGCGCTCCATCGCCACCAACGTGCTCTACCTCCAGGAGCGCCGCCGGCTGCGGCTGTTCCTACGCCGTGACGAGTACGGGCGCTACTACTCCGCCCTGGTCTACCTGCCGCGCGACCGCTACACCACCGGTGTCCGGCTGCGGCTGATCGACATCCTCAAGGAAGAGCTCAACGGCACCAGCGTCGACTTCACGGCCTGGAACACCGAGTCCGTCCTGTCCCGGCTGCACTTCGTCGTCCGGGTCGAGCCCGGCTCCACGCTGCCGGAGCTGAGCGACGCCGACGCCGAGCGCATCGAGGGCCGCCTGGTCGACGCCGCCCGCTCCTGGGCCGACGGCTTCGCCGAGACCCTCACCGCCGAGGTCGGCGAGGAGCGCGCCGCCGAGCTGCTGCGCCGCTACGCCCACGCCTTCTCCGAGGGCTACAAGGCCGACCACAGCCCCCGCGGCGCCGTCGCCGACCTCCAGCACCTGGAGAAGCTGACCACGGCCGGCGGCGACCGCGACTTCGCGTTCAGCCTCTACGAGCCGGTCGGCGCGGCCCCCAACGAGCGCCGCTTCAAGATCTACCGCACCGGTGAGCCGGTCTCGCTCTCCGCCGTGCTGCCGGTCCTCAGCCGGCTGGGCGTCGAGGTCGTCGACGAGCGCCCGTACGAGCTGCGCTGCTCGGACCGGACGACCGCGTGGATCTACGACTTCGGGCTGCGGATGCCCGAGCACGTCGAGGGCGACGACGCCCGCGGCCGCTTCCAGGACGCTTTCGCCGCGGTCTGGACGGGCAAGGCGGAGAACGACAACTTCAACCAGCTCGTGCTGCGCGCCGGTCTCGACTGGCGGCAGGCGATGGTGCTGCGCGCCTACGCCAAGTACCTCCGGCAGGCCGGTACGACGTTCAGCCAGTCGTACATGGAGGACACCCTCAGCAACAACGTCCACACCACGCGCCTGCTGATCAACCTGTTCGAGGCCCGGATGTCGCCGGCGCTCCAGCGGGCGGGCCGGGAGCTGACCGACGGGCTGCTGGAGGAGCTGGACGGCGCCCTCGACCAGGTCGCGAGCCTGGACGAGGACCGCATCCTGCGGGCGTTCCTCACGGTCATCAAGGCGACGCTGCGGACCAACCACTTCCAGCGCGTCAGCGCCGGAAGCGAAGGAGGAGGCCAGCGCGACGAGCACGGCGAGCCGCGGGACTACCTGTCGATCAAGCTGGACCCGCAGGCCATCCCGGACCTCCCTGCGCCGCGCCCGGCCTTCGAGATCTGGGTCTACTCGCCGCGCGTCGAGGGTGTGCACCTGCGCTTCGGCAAGGTCGCCCGCGGTGGTCTGCGCTGGTCCGACCGGCGCGAGGACTTCCGTACCGAGGTGCTGGGCCTGGTCAAGGCGCAGATGGTGAAGAACACCGTCATCGTGCCGGTGGGTGCCAAGGGCGGCTTCGTCGGCAAGCGGCTGCCGGACCCGTCGGTGGACCGTGACGCGTGGCTGGCCGAGGGCATCGCCTCGTACAAGACGTTCATCTCCGGTCTCCTCGACATCACCGACAACATGGTCGGCGGCGAGGTCGTGCCGCCGAAGGACGTCGTGCGGCACGACGAGGACGACACCTACCTGGTGGTCGCGGCCGACAAGGGCACCGCGACGTTCTCCGACATCGCCAACGAGGTCGCCCAGTCGTACGGCTTCTGGCTCGGCGACGCCTTCGCCTCCGGTGGTTCGGCGGGCTACGACCACAAGGGGATGGGCATCACCGCCCGGGGTGCCTGGGAGTCGGTGAAGCGCCACTTCCGGGAGCTGGGGCACAACACCCAGACCGAGGACTTCACGGTCGTCGGCGTCGGCGACATGTCGGGTGACGTGTTCGGCAACGGCATGCTGCTGTCGGAGCACATCCGCCTGGTGGCCGCCTTCGACCACCGGCACATCTTCCTGGACCCGAACCCGGACGCCGCCACCTCGTACGCCGAGCGCCGGCGCCTGTTCGAGCTGCCGCGCTCCTCGTGGGCCGACTACGACACCTCGCTGCTGTCCAAGGGCGGCGGCGTGCACCCGCGGACGGCCAAGTCGATCCCGCTCAACGCGCACGTCCGCGAGGCCCTCGGCATCGAGCCGGGCATCACCAAGATGACCCCCGCCGAGCTGATGAAGGCCATCCTGCGGGCCCCGGTCGACCTGCTGTGGAACGGCGGCATCGGCACCTACGTCAAGGCGTCCACCGAGTCCCACGCGGACGTCGGGGACAAGGCGAACGACGCGATCCGCGTCGACGGCGGCGACCTGCGGGTCAAGATCGTCGGCGAGGGCGGAAACCTGGGCCTGACCCAGCTGGGCCGGATCGAGTTCGCGCTCGCGGGCGGCCGGGTCAACACCGACGCCATCGACAACAGCGCCGGCGTGGACACCTCGGACCACGAGGTGAACATCAAGATCCTGCTCAACGCGCTGGTCACCGACGGCGACATGACCGTCAAGCAGCGCAACAAGCTGCTGGCGGAGATGACCGACGAGGTCGGCGAGCTGGTCCTGCGCAACAACTACGCGCAGAACGTCGCGCTGGCCAACGCGGAGGCCCAGGCGCCGAGCCTGCTCCACGCCCACCAGCGGATCATGCGCCGCCTCAGCCGGGACGGCCACCTGGACCGCGCGCTGGAATTCCTGCCCACCGACCGGCAGATCCGCGAGCGGCTCTCCGCCGGGCGCGGCCTGTCCCAGCCGGAGCTGGCGGTCCTGCTCGCCTACATCAAGATCACGACCGCCGAGGAGCTGCTGGACACCGAGCTGCCGGACGACCCGTACCTCCAGCGCCTGCTCTACGCCTACTTCCCGGGCGCCCTGCGGCAGACGTTCGGCGAGCAGATCGACCACCACGCCCTGCGCCGCGAGATCGTGACGACCGTCCTCGTCAACGACACGGTCAACACCGGCGGTTCGACCTTCCTGCACCGGCTGCGGGAGGAGACCGGGGCGTCGCTGGAGGAGATCGTCCGGGCGCAGGCCGCGGCCCGCGAGATCTTCGGTCTGGGCGCGGTGTGGGACGCCGTCGAGGCGCTGGACAACAAGGTCGCGGCGGACGTGCAGACGCGGGTGCGGCTGCACTCCCGGCGGCTGGTCGAGCGCGGCACCCGCTGGCTGCTCAACAACCGTCCGCAGCCGCTCCGGCTGGCCGAGACCATCGAGTTCTTCCGCGACGGCGTGGCGACGGTCTGGGGTGAGCTGCCCAAGCTGCTGCGCGGCGCGGACCTCGACTGGTGGCAGTCCATCCACGACGAGCTGACGGAGGCCGGGATCCCCGGCGAGCTGGCCGTCCGGGTCGCGGGCTTCTCGTCCGTCTTCCCGGCGCTGGACATCGTCGCCATCGCGGAGCGCACCGGCAAGGAGCCGCTGTTCGTGGCGGAGGTCTACTACGACCTCGGCGACCGGCTGCACATCACCCAGCTGATGGACAAGATCATCGAGCTGCCGCGCGCCGACCGCTGGCAGTCCATGGCCCGCGCCTCCATCCGCGAGGACCTGTACGCGTGCCACGCCGCGCTCACCGCCGACATCCTCTCGGTGGGCAACGGCTCCTCCACGCCGGAGCAGCGCTTCACGGCGTGGGAGGAGAAGAACGCGCCGATCCTGAGCCGCGCGCGGAGCACGCTGGACGAGATCCGCGGCTCGGACTCGTTCGACCTGGCCAACCTGTCGGTGGCCATGCGGACGATGCGCACCCTGCTGCGGACGCACAGCTGACGTTCGTCGCACAGGGGCGGCCCCGGGGTTCCACCACCCCGGGGCCGCCCCTTTTCGTCCTTCTTCATCCCCGCGTTCCTGCCGGTTCCGCCGGCGTTGGCGGCCCGTCCGCCCGGCCCTGCTGTCCTGGGGGCCGGTGGTTCCTACGGTGGAGGTGCGGTGGTCTCGGGGCGGTACGCGGCCGGGTCGGGCCCGGCGGGTCCTGCGGGCGCGTCGTGACCGGGCGCGGCGGGAGCGGGCGCGGCGGGAGCGGGCTCGGCATGGGGCCGGCCGTGCCGCGGTCCGTGGCGGGGCATGGCCCGGAAGACCCAGGCCCGGTACGCCCAGAAGCGGAACAGGGTGGCGGTCCCGATGCCGAGGAACTTGAAGAGGTTGCTCTGGAACGGCGAGCCCCAGCCGAAGCCGTAGGTGGCGATGTACAGGACGCCGTTCTCGATGATCAGGCCGAGGGCGCTGAACACCGCGAAGAGCAGTACCTCCCTGCTGCGGTGGCTCTTGTCGCGGTCGCGGTAGGTGAAGTACCGCAGGCCCAGGTAGTTGAAGGCGATGGCGACGACGGTGGCGACCACGCTGCACCGCACGACGGGGAGCCTGGTGATGCCCCGGCACAGGTTGAAGACGCCGAAGTTGACGAAGATCCCCAGCACCCCGACGGTGCCGAATTTCGCGAACTCGTGTCCGAGCGCCAACAGCCTCGCCGCGCCGGGCAGGCGTCTCCCTCTTGCCGTCGTCTGTCGCAAGGGCATCTCCCGAAACGGTCGCCACGCATAGCGGACATTGCACGCAGACAGCCGATTGTAGTGTAATTTCCCGCGAAAACTAACGCAGTGCGACGATGCGACGACGATGCGCGAGGACAGTGGCATGACAGAGGCGGTACTGCTCGTCGGCGGCAAGGGCACTCGGCTCCAGCCGCTCACGCTGAACACACCCAAGCCCATGGTCCCCGCGGCGGGGGTGCCGTTCCTCGCCCACCAGCTCGCCCGGGCCCGGGCGGCCGGCGTCGACCACGTCGTGCTGGCCACCTCCTACCTCGCCGAGGTCTTCGAGCCCTACTTCGGCGACGGCTCCGCCTACGGCCTGCGGCTCACCTACGTCACCGAGGACCAGCCGCTCGGCACGGGCGGAGCGATCCGGGGCGCGGCCGACGCGCTCACCACCCGGCCGGGCGAACCCGTGCTCGTCTTCAACGGCGACATCCTCACCGGCCTCGACATCCCCGCCCTGCTCAGACGCCACGAGCAGGCCCAGGCTGACGTCACCCTGCACCTCACCCGGGTCGCCGACCCCCGGGCGTACGGCCTGGTCCCCACCGGCCCCGACGGCCGCGTGCTCGCCTTCACCGAGAAGCCCCGCCACCCCGACGAGATCGTCACCGACCAGATCAACGCCGGCTGCTACGTCTTCCGGCGGGAGGTCATCGACGCCATTCCCGCCGGCCGCCCGGTCTCCGTCGAGCGGGAGACCTTCCCCGGGCTGCTGGACGGCGGCGCGCTGCTGCACGGCGTCGTCGACGCGTCGTACTGGCTGGACCTGGGCCGGCCGGCCTCGTTCATCCAGGCATCCGCCGACCTGGTGCGCGGCATCGTCCGCTCCCCGGCGGTGCCGGGCGAACCGGGCGAGCACCTGGTGCTACCCGGGGCCCATGTCGAGCCCGGGGTGCGGCTGGCCGGCGGGACGGTCGTCGGCACGGGGGCGCGGATCGGGGCCGGTGCCGAGATCACCGGGTCCGTGGTGCTGGACGGGGCCCGGATCGAGGCGGGGGCGCGGATCCGGGCGTCCATGATCGGCACCGCCGCCCGGGTGGGGCCGCGCACCGTCCTGGACGGCGCCGTCATCGGCGATCACGCTGAAATCGGAGCGGACAACGAACTCCGCGAGGGGGCCCGTGTCTGGTGCGGCACCGCCATTCCCGACGCCGCCATCCGCTTCGGCGCCGCCTGACCGGGGACCCGTCGTTCCGTACGCCCCCGCCCCCGCTCCCTACCGAAGAGGACAGCCCATGAGCATTCCGCACACCCCCGCCGTCCTGACCCCGCTGCCCGCCGAGTGGGCCCGCACGGTGACCACCGTGGTGATGCCCACCTACAACGAGGCGGAGAACCTCCCGATGATGGCGGAGGCGCTGATGGCGCTGCCGCTGGAGGGGCTGCGGCTGCTGGTCGTGGACGACGACAGCCCGGACGGCACCGGGAAAGTCGCCGAGCAGCTGGCCGAGAAGTACCACGAGCCCGGCCGCCCCCGCGTCTCCGTGCTGCACCGCACCACCAAGGAGGGCCTCGGGCGGGCGTACGCGGCCGGCATGGCGCGGGCCGTCGAGGACGGTGCCGCGTACGTCCTGCAGATGGACGCCGACGGCAGCCACCCGGTCGGCAAGGTCGCCGAGATGCTGGGCGTCGCCCTGTCCACCGGGGCGGACGTCGTCGTCGGCAGCCGCTACGTGCCCGGCGGCACGCTGTCCGCCGCCTGGGGGCCCACCGCAGACTGCTCTCCCGCTGGGCCAACGCCTACGCCGGCACCATCCTCGGCACCCGGCTGCGCGACATCACCGGCGGCTTCAACCTGTGGAGCGCGGCGGCGCTGCGCTCCCTCGACCTCGACACCATCGACAGCGCGGGCTACAGCTTCCAGGTCGAGGCCAAGTACCGGGCGCTGCGGGCGGGGTTCACGGTGCTGGAGGTGCCGATCCACTTCGAGGACCGGACGGTGGGCGAGTCCAAGATGAGCCTGGCGGTGCAGCTCGAATCGGTCGCGATGCCCTGGCGGCTGCGGGCCAAGGAGATGCGTTCGAGCGGTGGGCGGGCCCGCTGAGCCGCGCGCCGTGACCACCCGGACGGAGGCCCCGCCGGCCGCCGGCGCCGCGACGGAGCTGCCGTACCGCGCCCTGCTGCTGGTCGTCCTGGTCCCGGCCGCTCTGCTGCTGGCCGCCGTGGTGCGGCTGCCGTGGGCCGGTGACCTGGGGATGCACGCGGCCGTGGTGGAGCGGCTGCGCGCGGACCCGCTGCACCCGGGGCATCCGCTGGTGGACGCGGACGTGCCGAGCCCTTATTACTCCCCCTGGATGGTCCTGCTGGCGCTGCTCGCTGCGGCGACCGGGGAGAGCGCGCTGGCGGTGCTGCACCTGGCCGCGCTCGCCGGGCTCGTCGCGCTGGGCACCGGGGTGCGCGCGTTCGTCCGGACGCTGACCGGCCGGCGGACGGCGGTGCCGCTGGCGCTGCTGTGCGTCCTCTTCCTGTACGGCACCCGGCTGTTCGCCTGGAGCGGGGTGCCCGGCCTCACCTCGCTGGCCCTGACCGTCGCCTATCCGAGCACGCTGGCGCTGGGGCTGGCGCTGCATCTGTGGGCCCTGCTGCGCCGGGCGGTCGAAGAGCGGTGGGGGACGGTCCGGTTTCTGGGGCTGGGGCTGCTGCTCGCCCTGGTGCTCCTGGTGCACCAATTCACCGGAGCCGTCGCGGCGTTGGGGGTGGTGTCGGTGCTCTTCGGGGCGCGGCCTCTGCCCGCGCGCGCCGTCTGGCTTCGGGTGGGCGCCGGCGCGCTGCTCGCCGGAGCGGTGCTCGCGGCATGGCCGTACTACCCGTTCACCGCGCTGTCCGGGGCCGACGGCCTGGAGGAGATCCACCGGCCGCTCTACCAGCATCTGGTGTCCAAGTTCTGCCTGGTGGCACTGGGAGTGGTGGCACTCGGCGCGCGGTGGTGGCGGGACCGGCGCGATCCGCTCGCCCTCCTGTTCGCCCTGGGCGCGGCGGTCTTCGCCGCGGGCGGGCTGACCGGCCACTGGTCGTGGGGGCGGATCCTGCCCGCCGTGCTGCTCCCCGCCCAACTCGCCCTCGCGGTGGAGGCGGCCGGGCGGACCGGCCGCAGGGCGGGGCCGTTGCTCGCCGGGGCGACCACCGCCGCCCTCCTGGTGGGAGCGTGCGTCCAGGCCGGTGCCGTGGCCTACGCCCTGCCGGCCCGCGCCGCCCGGATGGTCCGGGCGCACGTTCCGTCCATCGCCCCGTGGCCGTCGTTCACCTGGGCGGCCGCTCGGGTGCCGGCCGGAGAGACGGTCATGACCGACGACTACCACGCGCTGCGGATGCTGCCCGCCTACGGGCCGTACACCGTCGCCCCCGCCTATCCGGACGTGTTCCTCCCCGATGAACGGGAGCGCAGGGCGGTGACACGCCGCTATTACGCGCCCTCCGCCACGCGCGCGCAACGGCTGGGCGCCCTCCGGGAGTACGGGGCGCGATGGGTGCTGCAGAAGGACGGCGGGCCCGGCCTGCCGCCCGACGACCCGGCCCTGCGGCGTGCCGCCCCGGGCCCCGGAGGACTGATGTTGCTGGAGGTGGAACGATGAGTGCGCCGGACGACGGGCCCCCGTCCCGGGACGGCTTCGCGCGCTGGATCGCCGGCCGGGCCTCGTGGCCCGTACTGGCGGCGGCCCTGCTGGTCTATGTGCTGAGCGCCGGACGGATGCTGGGCGTCCGCCGGGCGGGCATGGACAACGCGGTCGTCGTCCGGGCCGCCCGCGCCCTGCTGGAGGGCGGCTCGCCGTACGCGGACAAACGGTTCCTCTATCTGCCGGGCGCGGTGTTCGCGGCGCTGCCGCAAGCACCGTTCGGCAACGCGACGCTGTCCCGCGCCGTGCCGTTCGCCACCGCCGCCCTGGTGCTCGCCGGCGTCGTGCTCGCCATGCGGATCTTCGACGTCCGGGCGGACAGCCGGCTCGCCGCCGCCCTGACCGCCGGACTGGGCCTCTTCCTCCCCTTCCAGAGCATCGTCCACCTGGGCAACTGGACGGCCGCCTCGGCCGTGGCCTTCCCCGCCGCGCTGCTGCTGGCCCTCCGCGGCCGCTGGACGGCCGCCGGCGTCACCATCGGCCTGGCCGTCGCGCTCAAGCCGATGCTCGTGCCGCTGCTGCTGCTCCTCGTGCTCGCCCGGCGGTGGCGGGCGCTGGCCTGGGCGGTGGCCCTGCCTGCGACGATCTCCCTCGCGGCGGCGCTCGCCATGCCCCGGCCGGGGCTGTTACTCACCAAGACGCTGCCGTTCCTGCTGCACGGCCAGGACGACTACGCCGCGCCTTTCGACGCCTCGTGGACCGCTGTCCTGCCCCGTCTCGGCGTCCCCCACCACCTGGCGTTCGTGCTCGCCGCCTGCGCCGCCGCGGCGGTGCTCGCCGTCGCCCGGCAGCGCTGGCGGCGCGGGGGCGACGAGGCGCTGCGGCTCGTCGAGTGCGGGTCGCTGCTGATGCTCGCCGCGTTCCTGGTGTCCCGGCCGTCCTTCCTGCACTACGCCCTGGTGATCGTGCCCGCGCTCGTCGCGTCGGTGGTGGTGCGGGACGCCGCCGCGCGCTCGGTGTGGTTCTGGATGGCCCTGCTGCCGCAGCTCGCCGGGGTGGCCTGGCCGGAGCTGGGCAGCGCGCGGCGGCACGCGTTCAAGGACATCGTGATGTTCACCGGGATGGCGGCGGTGCTCGCGGCCTGCGCTTGGCGGAGCCGTCCGCGGACCGCTCCGACGGTGACTGTCAGTGGTGCCGTCTACTCTCTGAGTAGTGAACCGGGTCCCCGGGATCCTTCCGAGATGAGGTGACTTGTGCCCGCCGCGCCCCCGCGTCCCGTCCCCGACGTCAGCGTCGTCGTCATCGTCCACAACGACGAGGACCGGCTGCCGCGTGCCGTGCGGTCCGTCCTCGGCCAGTCGCTGCGCAACCTCGAAGTGATCGTCGTGGACGACTGCTCCACCGACGGCACCCCCGAGCAGGTGCGCCGGCTGGCCGCCGCCGACCCGCGGGTGAGCGCTCTCCGGCTGCCCGTCAACAGCGGCGGCTGCGGGGCGCCGCGCAACGCGGGCGTCGACGCCGCCCGCGCGCCGTACCTGATGTTCCTCGACAGCGACGACGAACTGCCGTACCACGCCTGCAAATCCCTGCTGCTCACCGCCGAACGGACCGGCGCCGACCTGGTGGCCGGCGAGGTCACCCGGCTCTACGAGGCCACCGGCACCACCGGCCTCTGGTACCCCCGCCTGTTCGCCGAACCCCGCGTCGTGGACGGCATCGAGTCGGCCCCCGAGTACTTCCTCGACCACCTCTCCACCAACAAGCTCTACCGCGCCGATTTCCTCGCCCGCCACCGGCTGCGCTTCCCCGAGCACATCCACTACGAGGACCAGTACTTCAGCGCCCGCGCCTACACGCTCGCCGAACGCTTCGCCGTCGTCCCCTGGTCCGTCTACACCTGGCGGCTGGCCGCCGACCCGGCCACCCTCTCCATCTCCTCCGGCAGACATCGCATCCGGAACATCAGGGACCGCGTCACCGCCTCCCGGATGACCGACGCCTTCCTGGAGGAGGCGGGCCGCACGGCGCTCAAACCGGCCAAGGACGAGGCGGTCCTCCGCCACGCCCTCCGCCTCCACCTCGGCGACCTGCCGTTCCGGGACCGGCGGTGGGCCGAGCGGTTCGCGGAGGTCGTCACCCCCTTCCTGGCCGACGTCGACCCGCGGGCGGTCGAGGCCCTGCCCCGGGAACAGCGGATCTGCCAGTACCTGCTGAGCGCCGGGCGCCTCGCCGAGGCCGCCGAGTGCGCGCGCACCCTCGACCGGCCGCGGCTCGCCCCGCGCCGCGTCGTCCGGCACGAGGGGCGCACCTACTGGGGCGGCACCGCGCCCGCGGACGCCCGGGAGGCCGCCGAACTCGACGTCACCGACTGGCACCTGGACGCCCAGCCCTTCACCACCGGCCCGCTCCGCCACGAGGTGACGCTCGTCGAACCGCACGGCACCCGGCTGCGGATCACCCTGCGCACCTACGACCCGGGCGGGCTCCTCGCCGGCCCCGCCGACGTCACCGCCGAACTCCGCGTCGCCGCCCGGGCCGCCCCCCTCGTCATCCCCTTCGGCTACGCCCCGGCGCCCGACGACGCCGGTGTCCGCAGCGCGGAGCTCGTCCTCGACCTGGCCCGGGTGCCGCTCGGCCCCAAGGGCTTCACCGGCCGGCGCCATCCGGTGGTGACCCTCGGCCGGCTGGGGCTGCGCCGCACCGATCCCGTCCTCGCCCCCGCAGGGCGGCCCGGGCTGCTGGCCCGCGTCGGCGGGCACGACGTCCGCGTCGGCTGCGAGGACGGGGGGCCGGGGCGGCTGGAGATCCGGTGGGAGCGGACCGGCCCGCGGGCCCGCGCCGAAGCCCTGGCCCCGCGTCTGGAACCCGTCCGCGCCCGCTGCGCGCGGCTGGCCCGCCGGGTCACCGGGCCCGGCGCCAAGGCCCTGGTCTCCCACGAGCTCCACCGGCTCCCCGTCGACGAACAGCTCGTCGTCTTCGAGGCGCTGGAGGGCCGCGGCTACGCCGACAGCCCCCGCTACATCCACGAGGAGCTGCTCCGCCGCGACCTCCCGCTGTACGCCGTCTGGTCGTACAGCGGCAGCCGGGCCGGCTACCCGAAGGGCGTACCGCTGGTCCGGCGCGGCAGCTGGGAGTACGTCCGGACGGTCGCCCGCGCCCGCTACTGGATCGACTCGCACGGCTTCCCCGCGCACGTTCCCAAGCACCCCGGCACCCGCTACCTCCAGACCTGGCACGGCCAGGCGCTCAAGCACATGGGTTACGACGCCCCCGAGCTGCGGCTCGCCGGGCCCGCCCGGCGGGCACGGCACCGGGCCATGGTCGACCGCTGGGACGCCCTCATCGCCCCCAGCGAGGAGTTCGAACGCACCTTCGTCCGCGGCAACGCCTACGGCGGCGAGCTGCTGCGCACCGGCCTCCCGCGCAACGACGTCCTCGTCCGGTGGGACGAACCCGCCCAGCGTGAGCGGGCCGCCGCCGCCCGCGAGCGGCTCGAAATCCCCGACGGGAAGAAGGTGCTGCTCTACGCGCCGACCTTCCGCGACGGCGCGCGGGCCAGCGGCGAGTCGATCCGGGTGGACCTCGAAGAGCTCGTGCGCCGGGTGGGGGACGAGTGGACGGTGGTGGTCCGGCCGCACTACTACGAGCGGTTCACGGTCGCCCGGGAGGTGGGTCACGCGGTGCGCGACGGGCGGGAGTTCGCCGACCTGAACGACCTGTTGCTGGCCTCGGACGCGCTCCTCACCGACTACTCGTCCGTCATGTTCGACTACGTCAACCTGGGCCGGCCGGTGCTGCTCTACGCCGACGACTACCCGGCCTACCGGTCCACCCTGCGCGGCACCTACTACGAGCTGACGGACATCGCCCCCGGTCCGCTGCTCACCGGGACCGGTGAACTCGCCGCGGCACTGCGGGACCTGGGGGCGGTACGGGAGGAGTGGGCGGGGGCGTACGACAGGTTCCGGGCGCGGTTCAACCCGTACGAGACCGGGCGGGCCGCCAAGGCCGTGGTCGACCTCTTCTTCACCGGGGACGCACGATGAACCGGCCGCCGGAGAGCCGCGGTCCAGCCGCCTCCCGCCGCAACCTCTTCCTGGTCGGCATCGACGTGGACTCGATGGGTGGCTCCCAGCGGGTGCTGCACACCCTCGCCCAGGGTTTCGCGGAGCGCGGGCACCGGGTGGAGCTGATCGGCATCCGTCCCAGCCCCGAACCGCACACCTACCACGCGCGCCCGGCCTATCGACGGGCCACGCTGCACCGCATGCCGGCGACGCCCGCCCGGGACGCCGTCAGTCCGGCCGAGCGGTTGCGGCCGTCCCGGCTGCGGGCCCTGCGCGCGGCACGGCGGGACGGGGAGCGGGCCCGGGAGCGGCTCGCCCGGCGGTTCGCGGCCGTGCCGCACGGCTACGTCGTCATCGGGTCGCCGTGGGCGGCGGACTGGCTGCGGACGGTGGACCACCGGCACCTGAAGGCCGTCGGCCAGTACCACGAGTCCTTCGCGCAGGCCGCGGCGTCCGCCAACCTCCGGCTGATCCTGCGGCACTACCCGGCCCTGGAGAAGGCGGTGTTCCTCAGCGAGCCGGACGCCGAGGAGTTCCGCCGCCGGCGCCTTCCCAACGCGGCGGTGGTGCCCAACCCGCTCCCCTTCGCCCCCGGACCGCCGGCACCGCTGGACACCCGGCGCGTCGGCGCGGTCGGCCGGCTGGAGCCGGTCAAACGGCTCGACCGCCTCGTCGACGCGTTCGCCGCGGCCTGCGCCGGGCGGCCGGACTGGGAGCTGCACTTCTTCGGGGATGGTCCGGAGGAGGCGGCCCTGCGCGAACGGGCCGTACGGCACGGGATCGCGGACCGGGTCCGCTTCCGGGGCACCGTCCGGGACATGGCCCCCGCCTACCGGGAGCTGTCCGTGGTGGCGCTCACCAGCGAGTGCGAGGGCCGGCCCATGGCCCTGGCGGAGGCGTCCGCCTGCGGGGTGCCGTGCGTGAGCTTCGATCTGTCGGGCGGGGTGCGGGAGTTGGTGGACCACGGGCGGACCGGGGTGCTGGTGCCGCCGGGGACGGGGATGCTCTGGCCTCGGCGCTGGGGGAGTTGGTGCGGGACGCGGGGCTGCGGGAGCGGTACGGGCGGGCCGCGCGGGAGCACGTGGCGCCGCTGGCGCTGCCGGGGGTGCTGGACCGGTGGGAGGAACTGTTCGAGGAGGTGGACCGGTGAGGGTGGGGTGTGGGGGTGGACTTCGGGGGTGTCTTCGGACGGTTCGCAAGGTCCGCGAGGTTCGAACGGTTCCCAAGGTGGGGGTCGCGCGTGGCTCCCGGTGGCGACGGGGAGCGACCGCGGGGCGCGGAAGCGGTGTCGGGCCTCGTCGGAACGTGGGTGCCGGGTGCCGGGGCGGTTCCTCGTGGCGTCGGTGGGAGAGGACGGCGCGGACCTGTTCCCGATGGTGCGCGGCGGGTCCGTTCTGGTCCTTCCGGGCGTTACGGACGGGTGGTTCGGAGGGGGCGGAGGCGCCGCGCGGCGAGGAGCAGCGCGCACCGCGGTCCGGCGGCGATCCGCAGGGAGAGCGAGCCGTTCGCCGCCGCGTACGGGTGCACCAGCAGCAGCCCGTGACGTGCGCTGGGCAGGGCGCGGCGGCCCAGGGTGCCGCCGGCCGCCCGGACGGCGGTGCGGATGACGCCGCCGTGCGCGCAGTGCAGCCGGACCCGCAGGTCCCAGGTGCGCGGCCGGTGGCCGTGCCCCGGTGCGGCCAGTGGGCCCAGGCCGATCCACAGCCGGGCGGTCCAGTCGGGGCCGTCGGGCGAGAGGGAGGCGCGGGCTTCGAGCGCCGTGCCGCCGCCGCGCGGCCGGAGTTCGACGTCCACGGTGTGCGGGCGGGCCGCGGCGAGCCGTCCGTAGAGTTCGTGGACGCGGAGCCGGAGCTCGGCCCGGGGCGGGCCGGTCAGCAGGCGGAGCGTGGCGTCGACGGACACCGGCAGCCGGCGGGCGGGTGCGGCTCCGGGGCCGACGAGGCCGTCGAGAGTGACCGCGGGCAGGTCCTCCGCCCAGACGGGACGGCCGCCGGCCCGGGCGTAGGGCGGCAGCAGCCGGGCCGGGCGGGCGGCGAGCTGGGCGAGGCGGTCGAGGTCGCGCGGGTCCGCGGCGGCCAGCACGACCCGCGCGATCCAGCGGGCGGGGGCCCCGGCCGCGGCCAGCTCCGCTTCGGCATAGCCGGTCAGGCACTCGCGGGTGGCACGCCACCAGGCGTGCCGGTAGCCGTCGCCGCGGGCGGGCAGTTCCCGGACGTACATGCGCAGGTCGTGGTCGAGGAACTTCACCCGCGCGGCGTGTGCGAGCGGGTCCCGGCCGGCCGCCCGGTAGATCTCCACCCCGCGCCGGTGGGCGCGCAGCCGGGCGTGCCAGTTGCCGATCCGGTCCCGGTCCAGGGAGATCGACGGCCGGCGGGCGCCGCGCCGCACGTGCCAGACGTAGACGGTGTCGGGGACGGTCGCGATGCGGGGGGCGGCGGCGAGGAGGCGGGCGCTGAAGACGAAGTCCTCGTAGGGATAGGCCCCTTCGGGGAAGGTGATGCCGTGCTCGGTGAGGAAGCGGCGGTCGTAGAGCTTGTTGACGCAGAGGGTGTCGTGGAGGAGCGCGGGATGGTGCTCGGGGGAGCGGTGCAGGGCGGCGGCGCGGTAGAGGCCGGGCTGCCAGCGGGTGTCGAGGCGCTGGGGGAGCTCGCGGCGTACGCACAGGCCGGCGGCGACGGGCGCCTCATGGCGGAGGGCGGCGGCCAGGAGCGTCTCCGCGGCGCCCTCCGGGAGGACGTCGTCGCTGTCGAGGAACATCACGTACCGCGTCCCCGCGGCCCGGACGCCGTCGTTGCGCGGGGTGCCGCAGCCGCCGCTGTTGACGGCGCGGTGGATGACCCGGAGCCGGGGGTCGCGGGCGGCCAGCCGGTCGAGGACGGCACCGGTGCCGTCCGTGGAGGCGTCGTCGACGGCGATGACCTCGGCGACGGCGGGGCCCTGCGCGAGGGCCGACCGCACGGCGGTGGCGATGTGGGCGGCGTCGTCGTAGCCGATGACGATCACGGTGACGAGGCCGGTGGGCAGGGTGCCGGGAGCGCGTGGCAGGGCAGGGGTTCCGCTCTCGTTCACTGTCACGAAAGACATTTTTATCGGTTAAGAGGGATGAATCGGGTGATTCTGGGCCCGGGTGTGCCGGGCGTGGGTCACTGATCGTGGACTGGACGGACTGGAAGGGGGAGGCGATGGTGCGGGGGCCATTGCGCGCGGTGCTGACCGGGCGGGGCGGTTCGAGGGGTGCGGTCGGTGACCGCGCGGACGTGGGAGGCGGTGCGGCGGAGGGTGCCCTCGGGCGGGAGGACGGCGCGGGACCGGCGGCCGGGCCGGTGCCCGGGGCGCGGGACGGCGGGGGCGGTACGCCGCCCGGACGGGCCCGGGGGCGGCCGCGCGGGACGGACGGCGCCGTGGGCGCGAGCCGTGCCGGCCGCTCGCGAGCGGCGACGGCGGCCGTCCTGCTGCCGGGCGGGGTGATGCTCGTCCTCGGTCTGTGGGGGCTGGACCGCAGGACCGTGTGGCGTGACGAGGGGGCCACCCTTCAGGTGGCTCGCCGGTCGCTGCCGGAGATCGTGCGGCTGCTCCGCGACGTCGACCTCGTGCACGGCCTGTACTACCTGCTGATGCACGCCGTCGTGGCCGTGCACGACGACGAGGTGACGGTGCGGCTGCCGTCCGTCGCCGCCGCGGCCGGGACGGCGGCCCTCGTCGCGGCGATCGGGTGCCGGCTCGCGCGGCCCCGGGTGGGGCTGTGGGCCGGACTGGCGTACGCCGCCACCCCGTTCGTCGGGCACTACGCCCAGGAAGGGCGTTCGTACGCGCTGGTCGCGGCGGGGGCGGCGGGGGCCACCTGGCTGCTGGTGCGGGCCGCAGAACGGGGGACCGGGCTCCGCTGGACCGGCTACGGGGCCGTCGTGGCCGTCACCTCCCTGCTGCACGAGTTCGCGATCCTGTTGCTCGCGGCGCACGGGCTGACCCTCCTCGCCTCCCGGGTGCCGTGGCGGACCTGGCGCGGGTGGCTGTACGCGGGCCTGGCCGCCTGTGCCGCGGCGGCACCCTTGGCGGTGCTGTCCCGGCGGCAGAGCGCGCAGGTCTCCTGGATCCGGACGCCCGGGTACGCGGAGGCGAAGGGGCTCGTGCTCGCCTTCGCGGGCCCCACCGGTCTCATCGCCGGCGTGACACTCGCGCTGGCCGCCCTCGCCCTGGTGGCGCCGCTGCCGCGGACCGGCCCGCCCGGGGCGCGGCGGCTCCCGCTGAACGCGGTGGCCCTGCCGCTGGCGCTCGTCCCGCCCGTCCTCCTCTACGCCGCGTCGCAGCGCACGCCCCTGTTCCTGGACCGGTATCTGCTGTTCAGCGTGGCGGGCGTGCCGTTGCTGGCCGCCGCGGGGCTGGAGCGGGTGCTGGGGGCGCTGCCCGGGCAGCGGGCGGTGGCGGCGGCCGGGGCGGTCCTGGTGGCGGCCGGGTTCGTGTGGCAGCTGCCCCAGCAGCAGCGCGAGCGGCTGCCGGGCAGTCGCGGGGACGAACCGGCGGCGGTGGCCCGGGCGGTCGGGCGGCTGGCGCGGCCGGGGGACGCGGTGCTGTTCCTGCCGCACCACGAACGGCGGACAGCCCTCTTCTACCCGGAGGAGTTCACCGGCCTGCGGGACCTCACCCTCAAGCGCTCGGCCGCCGCCTCCGGCACGCTCTACGGGGAGGAGGTCGGCGCGGCGGAGCTGCGCGCTCGGCTGGCCGCGCTGCCGGCTGGGCGGCCGGTGTGGGTGGTGTCGGACACGACCACCGTGGGCGGCCGCTGGTTCCGCGCCCAGCGTGCGGAGACCGCCAAGACGCGGGTGCTCGGGGAACTGTGCCGCGCGCGGCCGGAGTCGACGGTGTACGTGCGCGGGGGCTCGGTCTCCCGGTACACGTGCGGTCCGCCGCGGGGGCGGGCGCCGTGACCGGGGGAGCGGCCGGCGCCCGTCCGGCCCTCTCTCCCGGCGCCCGTCCGGCCGTCCCTCCCGCAGCCCGTCCGGCCGTCCCCTCCGGCCGCGCGTCCGGGCGTGCCGCGCGCTACTTCACCGCACCCGCCATCACGCCGCTCACGAACTGCCGTTGGAAGGCGAAGAACACCGCCAGCGGCACGATCATGGAGAGGAAGGCGCCCGAGGCGAGGATGTCCACGTTGTCGCCGAACTGCCGCACCTGCTGCTGGAGGGCCACGGTGATCGGGGGGTTGGCGCTGTCCGCGAAGATCAGTCCGACCAGCATGTCGTTCCACACCCAGAGGAACTGGAAGATCCCCAGGGAGGCGATGGCCGGGCCGCCCAGCGGCAGGACCACCCGGAAGAACAGCCGGAACTCGCCCGCGCCGTCCAGCCGGGCCGCCTCCAGGAGCTCGCGGGGGATCTCGGCGAAGAAGTTGCGGAGCAGGAAGATGGCGAACGGCAGCCCGAACGCCGTGTGGAAGAGCACCACGCCCGCGGTCGTCTCGAAGATGCCGAGGGTGTTGAAGAGCTTCGCCACCGGGATGAGGGCGACCTGGACGGGCACCACGAGGAGGGCGACGACGGCCATGAACCACCAGTCGCGGCCCGGGAAGTCGAGCCAGGCGAAGGCGTAGCCCGCGAACGCGCCGATGAGGATCACCAGGACCGTCGCCGGCACGGTGATGAAGGTGGTGGTGAGCAGCGAGTGCATCACCTTGTCGTTGTGGAACAGCGTGTCGTAGCTCGACGTCGTCAGCTGCCCCGGGTGGCTGAAGACCTTCCACCACCCGGAGGACGCGATGTCCGACCGGTCCCGGAGCGAGGAGAGGAGCAGTCCGACCGTCGGCATCAGCCAGAACAGCCCGACGGCGACGAGGAAGAAGCGGGTGACGCCGCCGCCGAGGCGGGAGGCCAGCCGCGCGGGCAGGGACCGCCGGGGCCGCACGGTGGTGGCGGAGGGCGCGGGTGCGCCGGTGAGGGGGTCCGCAGTGGTCATCGCCGCCGCTCCTTACGCATGCGCCGGATGTTCACGATCACCACCGGCAGCACCAGCAACAGCAGGAGCACGGCGATGGCGCTGCCCAGGCCCTGGTTGACGGCCGTGCCGAAGGACGACTGGTAGAGCTGGAGCGCCAGCACGTTGGCGTCCGGCAGGCTGGAGCCGGGGGCGATGATGTACACGAGGTCGAAGATCTTCAGGACGTTGATCACCAGCGTGATGACGACGACCCCGAGCACGGGCGCCAGCAGCGGCACGGTGACGCGGCGGAAGACCTGCCATTCGTTGGCGCCGTCCACCCGGGCGGCCTCCAGCAGTTCGCGGGGCACGCCCGCCAGGCCCGCCGCGATGAGGACCATCGCGAAGCCGGCCCACATCCAGATGTACGCGCCGATGATCGAGGGGGTGACCAGCGTCGGGCCGAGCCATTCGGCGCCGCGGTAGCGCTCGGCGAAGTTGCCCGCGGGCAGCCGCAGCCGGGCACCGTCGGCCTTCGCCGGGAGCGTGAACGTCCCGTCGGCGGCGGTGGTGGCGGAGGCCACCGTCCGGCCGTCCTTCACGGCCTGCACGGTGATGCCCGACAGGGCCTTCTCGCCCTGGTCGATCCGGCCCGGGGTGCCACCGCCGCCCCGGACGAAGTCCAGCCAGACGGTGCCCGTCACCTTCCCGGGCTCGGGCCGGGCGGGTACGGCGTCCCGCGCTCCCTTGGCGTCCCCCGGCTTCACCGCCACCAGCGGCACGGCCGCCGGACTGCCCTGCCGGAGCACCGACTTGGAGGTGAACGAGCCGTCGGAGGCGGCGGCGAGGTCGCCGTTGGGGCGAGGGCGCGCGCCCGGGTAGGGCGCGGGGTCGGAGAAGGTGTCGTGGATGCCGACCCACACGGCGTTCGCGACGCCGCGGTCCGGGTCCTGCTCGTACACCAGGCGGAAGATGATGCCCGCGGCGAGCATGGAGATCGCCATCGGCATGAAGACGATCATCTTGAACGCCGTTCCCCAGCGCACCCGTTCGGTCAGCACGGCGAAGATCAGGCCGAGGACGGTGGCGATGCTGGGGGCGACGACGACCCAGATGACGTTGTTCTTCAGAGCGGTGCGGATCCGGTCGTCGGAGAAGACCTCGTGGTAGTTGTCCAGCCCCACGAAGCCGTCGCCCGAGGCGTCGAAGAAGCTGCGGTGGACGGACCAGCCGATCGGGTAGACGACCAGCGCGCCCAGCAGGACCAGCGCGGGCAGCAGGAACAGCGCGGCCACCCAGGGGCGGGTGCCCAGGACGGTCCGCCGCCCCCGTTGCTTCCGTTGCGGCCGCACAGTGCCGGGGCCCGGTGGGACCCCCGTCGTGACGGAGCTCATGGGACCGGGCCCGTCAGTTCTTAAATGCCTTGGCCGCGTCGGACTCCAGCCGCTGCTGGATGCCCGCCACGTCCGCCGGGTTCCGCAGGAAGTCCTGGAGGTCCTTCCACTCGCCCTGGCCCGGCTTGCCGCCGAAGGCCGCCGGCGCTTGGTCCGACATGTCGAACCGGAACGCGTCGCCGGCCTGCACCAGCGCCTTGGCGATGGTCCGCTGGGTGTCGTCCGGATAGGCGGCGAGATCCAGGTTCTTGTTGCCGGAGATGAAGCCGCCGCGGTGGGCCCAGACCTGCGCCGCGTCCGGCGAGGCCAGGAAGGTCAGCAGCGCCTGCGCGGCCTGCCCGTCCTTGAGGGCCACGCCCACGTCGCCGCCGGTGACCACCGGGGCCCGGTCGCCCACCTTCGGGAACGGGAAGACCTTGGCGTCCGTGCCGATCTTCGCCTTGGCAGCGGTGATGTTCGCGGCGGCGAAGTCCCCCTCGTACACCATGGCGGCCTTCGCCTTCTCGCCGCCGCTGAACGTCTGGGTGACGGAGGTGGGGAACTGCGTCTGGAGCGCCCCGCTGTTGCCGCCCGCCAGCAGTTCCTTCTTGCCGAGCAGCTGCCCCAGCGTGGTGAGGGCGTCCTTGACGGACGGATCCGTCCACTTGATCTTGTGTGCGGCCAGCTGGTCGTACTTCTCGGGGCCGGCCTGGGAGAGATAGACGTTCTCGAACCAGTCGGTGAGCGTCCAGCCGTCCGCGCCGCCGATCGAGACCGGGGAGACGCCGTAGTCGGCGATCGCCTGGGCCGTCTTCATCAGCTCCGGCCAGGTCGCCGGCTCCTTGACGCCCGCGGCATCGAAGATCTTGGTGTTGTACCAGACCAGCGACTTGTTGCTGGCCTTGAAGTAGACGCCGTACGGCTTGCCCTGGTGGGAGCCGAGGTCCACCCAGCCCTTGGCGAAGTTCTTCCGCAGCTCCGTGGTGGCCTCGGTGGAGAGCGGCTTGAGCCAGCCCTTCTCCGCGAACTCGCGCAGCGCGCCCGGCTGTTGCAGGAGCGCGACGTCCGGCGGGTCGCCGCCCGCGACCTTCGAGCCGATGAACGCCGACATGTCGTCGCCGCTGGGGACGTACGAGACCGAGGCGCCGGTGCGCTTGGCGAACTCGTCGAGGACCTTGGTGAAGTTGGCCTGCTCGGCGCCGGTCCAGACGGCGGTCACCTTGAGCTTCTGCCCGTTCAGCTTGGGGAGCCGGACGGTGTTCGGTATGACGTCCGAGGAGCCGGACGCGGAGGCGTTCGGCTTCCCCTCGTCCTTCTTCCCGTCACTGTCACCGTCACCGCCACCACCGCAGGCCGCCGCCGACAGGGCAAGGGCGCCCGAGGCCAGCACCGCCAGCGCGCCGCGCGCCACGCGGTTCCTCCACAGCGTTGTACGCATTGCCGTCCCTTCCGTGCCCGGTCGCAGCGGACGGCCGCCCCGTACGTCGTCCCCCGTACGACCGCACTCCCGTGCGACAGTCCTACGCCGCCCCGGAGGTGCCCGCAATAGCGGCTCCGGTGTCAACTCGCCGATCGTGACCGGGATGTGATGTCGCGTGGGCGGACGTTCGGAAACGGCCGGGGAGGCGCGGGAGCGGTGGGGCGGAAGGGTCCGGAAGGGCCCGGAAGATGTCATTGGCGCCGATTCCGCCCGGGGTGTCGACGGGCGCCTCCCGGGCCGTGGGCGGGCACCGGGTCGCGGTGGACGCGCCCCGGGGCCGTTTCCGGGGGCGGGAACGGATCACGCGGTGGCGGCGGCGGGCGTCCACCGGGCCGGGTGCCGGCGGTCCGGGCGACCCCGGCTGCGGCGCGCACCCGGTCCCGGCTCGACGCGGCTACCGGCACGCACCTGCGGTGATGCGAGCCCGGCCCGGCACGGTGCCGCGCGGGCACCACTGCGGCGGTGACGCGTGCCCGACCTGGCACGGTGCCGCGCCGGCACCACGCTCGCGGTGACGGGGGCCCGGTCCGGCGCGGCGCCGACGCGGCCCCGCGCCGGACCGCCGCCGGGTCACAGCAGGGGCGGCGCCGGGCGGGCGCCCGCCGACTGGGCGGCCCGCTGCAGGGCGCTGGCGAGCAGGGCCAGGTCGGTCGGGCCGTTGCCCAGCTCGCGCACCGGCCGGCGGGTCGGCGGATCGCCCATGCGCTGCCAGTCCAGCGGGACCACGGTCGGGCGGAGCGTCGCCGTCCGGGGGATGCGGCCGGTGACCCGGCCCGCCTGGAACGGGGTCGCGGCCTCGTCGTCGGGGCGGCGCAGCCGGCCCCGGCCGGGCGCCGGCCCGCCGTCGCCCTGCGCCCCCGTCTCGGCCGGGGCGATCTCCAACGCCGCCCGCAGGGCGGCCCGTTCGGCGGCCTCGGTGCTGTCGGTGCGGTCCGGGCGGCCGGAGGCGGCGACCAGGTGGATGCCGAGCCGCTCGCCGTCCCGGGCGACGGCTTCCAGGGCCCGGACCACCGAACCGGCGGCCGGCCGGCCGGTGCTGCCGAGGGCCGGGGCGACCAGCGCGTCGTAGTCGTCGACCAGGACGACGAGCCGCGGCAGCGCGGTCTCGGCCGTCCGGGCGGCGCTGTCGCCGCCCCGCGCGGGGCGCAGCCGGAGGGTGCCGGTGGGGGGCGAGTCCAGGTCGCCGGACGACGGGTCGGCGGACCGCCGGGGGCCCACCACCTGGGGCGACGGCGGGGCGTGCCGCTCGTGCCAGGCGGCGAAGTCGAGCGTGCCCAGCAGCTCGGCGCGGCGTTTCAGCTCCGAACCGAGGGCCTGCGCGAACTCCCGCATCCGCACCGGGTCGGAGGCCGCCAGGTAGGTGGAGACGTGCGGCAGGTCCGTGCACACGCGCAGGCCCTCGCCGCGTTCGGCCGCCGCGCCGTCCACGAGGACGAGGGAGAGCCGGTCCGGCCGGTCGGCGGCGGCGAGCGAGGCGGCCAGCGAGCGCAGCAGCTCCGTCTTGCCGCTGCCCGGGCCGCCCTCGACCAGCAGGTGCGGGCCGTCGGCCGCCAGGTCGACGGCGAGCGGACCGTGCGGGCCCGCGCCGAGGACGGCGACGGCCCGGCCGCCGGGGCGGCTGCCGGGGTCGGTGGCCTCGGCCCAGCGGGCGGTCAGCGAGGCGGGGGTGGCGCGGGCCAGGCCGAGCTCGTCCAGCAGCCGCGCGGTCCTGGGCAGGGCGGCGACGCGCGCCGAACGGCCCGTCGGGTCGGCGTCGGTGACCCGCAGCGGCGCGAGGGCCCGGGCGAACCGCTCCGCCCAGGCGCCGGACACGGCGTCCACCGCGGCCACGACCGAGCCGCCGGGCGCCGGGGCGGACGCGGACCGGTCGCCCGGCAGCGCGGCCCGGTCGATGACCTGCACCACCGTGGCCACGTCGCCGCCGAGCAGCGCCACCGCACCGCAGTGCGGGAACGCGGGGGAGCCGGCGGCGGCGGTCTCCAGCGCCGCCGGGACCGGGGAACTGGCCGTCGTCGCCGGTGCCTCGGCGAGGCAGATCAGGTGGACGCCCGCGGCGCCGCCGCGCGCGGCCAGCCGGGCGACGGTCTCGCGCAGCGTGGACGTGCCCGGGTCGCCGTCCACGATCACCACCGTGTACGGCCCGGGGTGGCGGTCGGCCGCCGCCGCGACGTCCTCCGGGGAAGCGGTCGGCCAGCCGGGGCCGAGCGGGCCGTCGTCCAGCCGGCGCACCAGCTCGGCGACGCGCGCCGCGGCCTGCTCCCGGTCGTAGGCGACCAGCAGCCGGCAGTCCTGGCCGTACGCCGGGCGGAGATGCGGGAGCCAGCCCAGCCAGGCCCACTCCGCCTGCCGCCGGTCCGCGGGGCGGGCGGGATCGGCGGCGATCAGGACGAACTCCAGCACCGACGGCGAGTGCAGGGCCGCGAGGTGGGCGAGAGCGGACCGGGCCAGTCCGGCCAGCCGCCCCCGGGGCCCGGCCAGCCCGAGCGAACCGGCCTGCCGCAGGGGGACGGTGACGGGCACGGCGGGCAACAGGGTGCGGCCGGTGGCCGTGTCCGGGGCGGGGGCGTAGCGGTCGGCCGTACCCAGGCGGACGGTCAGCAGGTCCGCGTGGTCCGGGCCGCGCTCCCACAGGCGCGGGCCCGGGCCGAGCGCCGTGAGCAGTACGGCGGCCGGGTCCGGCCAGCGCTCACGCAGACTCACGGCGGTCGCGGCGGCGCTGTGCGCGTCCGCGCGCCCGGTGCCCGCTTCGACGGCCACAGCGGTGACCGGGAGCCGGACGTCGTCGGCGCCGGTGTCGGCGGTCTGCGGCTGACGGTCGCCGCGACCGCCGGTCAGGCGGCGCGCCCAGGCCGCTATGCCGCGGCCGCGGGGGCGCTTTCCGGCAGCGGGCGCGGGTACGGCTGCCGAACCGGGGTCGGCCGGCTCCGCGTTCGTCGCGGTTGCCGGGGCGGGGTGCGATGCGACGGGCGCGTGCGATGTGGCGGCCGGGCGGTTGCCGTCGCCGAAACCGTCGCCGGAAGGGGCGTCCAGCCCGGGGGCCGGGGCGGTGTCCGCGGCCTCGGAGCCGACGGGGATCCGTGCGGTGACCCTGGGCGCGTGCGCCGCGAGCGCGTCGGTCCTGCGCTGCCCGGCGAGTCCGCCCGTGACGGGGGCGGGCGCGGAGGGCTCGGCCGCCGAGGAGCGGAGATGCGCGGCTCCCCGGTGGTC
Organism: Streptomyces sp. CA-181903; assembly: GCF_050937075.1. NCBI lineage: Bacteria > Bacillati > Actinomycetota > Actinomycetes > Kitasatosporales > Streptomycetaceae > Streptomyces > Streptomyces sp. CA-181903. Next base: position 2,919,103 of record NZ_JBNJLY010000001.1, on the reverse strand, counting down.
GGTCGTCGGCGCGGCCGGGGCGTGCGCCGAAGCGGTGCCGGGGGCGTGCTCGGCGCCGGGTACGGGGTGGCCGGTGCCGGAGTCGCGGCCGGTGGCCCTGGAGGGGCGTCCGGCCCTCGAAGGCGTGTCCGGCCCGGTGACGGGAGCGGCGTCCCGGTGCTCGGTGCGGGGCTGTTGGGGTACGTGAGGCTGGGGTACGTGAGGCGCCGTGCGACCGGAGTGGCCGGGGAGACTGCCGGTGCGGGACTCGTCGGCCGTCGAGGCCGCGGCGAAGCGGGCGGTGCCGGTACCGGTCGTACCCGTGGTCATGCCGCGTCGGGCGCCGTTCGCGGAGGTGGCGGCCTCCGCCGGGCCGGCGTCCGTCCGGCCGTCCGCCGACAGCCCGGCACCCGGCGCGCGTCGCCTGCTTCCGGAGTCCTCCGCGGCGGCGGACGAACCGCGGGCCCGGTGACCCGTCCCGTCGTGGCCCCACCGCGCGCTGTCCGTCGCGGTGGAGGGGGACGTGGCGGAGGGGGCGGACGTGGCGGAGGGGGCGGACGTGGCGGAGGGGGCGGACGCGGCACGCCCCGGCACCTCGGCGCCGCTCGCGGCCCTGGCCTGCCCGGGAATGCTCGCGCCCGCGGCGGTGCGCCGGCTGTCGGTCGCCGTCGGGTCACCGTGGTGGGTGACGGCACGTCGAGCGGCGTCGAGTGCCTCCGCGCCCTCCGTCCGGGAACCGCCGTCTGTGGCGACGCCCTCCGCCCTGAACCCGCGCGCGTGCGTGCTGCGTTCGGAGTCGGCGGTCGCGGGGACGCGGGACGTCGCGGAGCCCGCGCCGGGTACGTGGCTGTCATGGCCGTCGGCCGCGGCCGGGGACGCTCCGGCGTTCCCCGGCCGCCCGCCGCCCGGAACGCCTCGTGTCTCGGACGCGCCGCCGGCTCGTGCCACACCGGTGTGACGGAACGAGCCGTCACGGCCGGCCGGCTCATCGGAGCCCCCCGGCACGCGGGAGCCCTGGCCGGGAGCGCCCGCCTGACGGTCGTCGGGGCTTGTGGCTCCCTGTCGGAGCGTGGGGGCGCCGTGGCCGTGACCGGCCGGGGTCGCGCCGCCCGTGCGTGAAGTCGCGTCCCAGGCGCGGCCGTCGCCAGGTGCGGCGCCTGAGTCGGGGGCCTGCCCGGCCCAACCCGGCCGCTGCGCACCGGAACCGGAACCGGGACGGAAGCGGGAGTCGGCCCCCGCCTCCTGGCCTCGTCCGCCACCCGACCGGGCCCCGGTCTGCGGGGCCGCACCCGGATCCGCCGCCCGGGCGCCGCCGAGGTCGCGTGCCCGGTCCGGCGCGCCCGGTCCGCGTCCGCGCCCGGCCGCTTCCGACGGCCGGCAGCCGGAGTCCGTACGGCCCCCCGACGTGTCGTAGGCGAATCCGCTCATCCGGGAGCCGCGCGGCGCCGATTCACCGCCGCGTCCGGCGGGGGTCCCGTCCTTTGCCGAGCGGTTCGAACCCGCCGTTCCGCCGCCGTCGGCGGTGACACGGGTGGCCGGGGTGGGGGCCTCGTACGGCTGCGCCGAGCCGCCGGCCGCCGGTCCGTCGGCGCGCGCGGCACGGTCTTCTGAGCCCGCGCGGGGGGCCGCGCCGGGCGTCCGGTGGTCCATGACGGCGCGGTCGGGGCGGGACGTGGCGGTGCCCTGCGCCGGGTGCGCGGCGTCCCGGGCGGAGGCCCCGGTGTCCTGCGGCGACAGGCCGTCCCGGGCCGCGTCCGGCACGGTCGCCGCTCCGTCACGCGTACTGCGTGGCCGGCCCTGGGCCGGATACACCGCCGTCTCGGCGATTCCCTGCCGGGAACTCCCGAACTGCCCGGCGGCCGGGGGCCGCTGGGTGTCTCCCGCCACCCCGCGGCCGTGCGTGCCGTACTCCTCGCCGTGCGGAGGGCGGGCCGCGCTCGGCGCCCGACCGTCCACGGCTCCGGCCGACGGGTCGTGCCCGGCCTCGGCCGCCGACTCACCACGGGCTCCCGGCCGGGAGCCCGCGTCCGGGCGGGTGCCGGCGGGGGACGCGTCGGGACCGGCGGACACCGCCGCCGGGTCTTGGGGGAGGCGTGGGTGCCCGTGGTGGACGGGGCGCGGTGCTGCGGGCTTCCCGCTGTCGCCGAGCCGTCGGCGTCGCTGCTCCGGGATGTGTGGTTCGTGCCGGGGGACGCGCTCGCCGGCCGGTGGGCGGGCACCCGCCCGGCCCGGGACGCCCCGGACTCCGGTACGCCGTCGGCTGCGGCATCGGCCTGCGACGGACCGGAACCGGCCGCGCGGGCCTCCACGGCCGCACCCTCCCTGCCGGACAGCCCCCGCGTGCGCGGGGCCGCGGCCCCGGAGCGCGGCCCGTGGGCGCGCGTCTGCCCGGCGGACGGAACGTCGGCCGCTTCGGGGGAGTGGCCGGATCCGTGGTGCTGACCGGCGCGTGCCGCGTCTCCGGCGGGACGGACTACGGGTGCCGGCTCGGCGGCGTGGGGCGTAGTGGTGGTTCCGGACGGCTGTGCCCTGCCTGGGCCGTGATCGTCTTGGAAACTGCGGGAACCGGTGGTGCCGGAGCGGAGATCCGGCCGGGACTCGGCGGAACCCGCCCCGGCGAACGCCGTTCCGCCGGCGGTCCCGGCGGCCCGCGCAGTGCGGCCGGGCGCCTCCGCGTGCCCCTGCGTGTCTCCGGGTGCCTCCGCTCCCGAGGCGGCGGGCCGCCCGTCGGGCGCGGCCGGCGCGGAGCCCGTGCCGCCGTGCGGCAGCCCGTGTGTGCCATATGCGCCGGCGGCCCTGGCCGTCGCGGCGGTCTCGGCAGAGCGCGCGGTGCGGCGGTCGGGCGTCTCCGCGCGTCCCTGCCCGCTCCCGCGCCCGTCCGTGCCCGACGCGGCGGACCGCCCGTCGGGCGTGACCGGCGTGCTCCGCCCGGCCGGTCCGGAACCGGCGCCGTCGCGCGACGGCGCGTGCGCCGGGGCGCCCCCGGCCGTCCCGTTCGCACTGCTCGCACCGCCCGCCGCGCGCCCGTCCGGGCGGCGTCCCGCGTCCGCGTCCCGAGGCCCGGGGACGTCCGTCCGGGTGACGGTCGTCGGACGGTGTGCCCGGGGCGTCACCCGAAGGTGTCCCTCGCCGTCGGGCGATGTGGGGAGGAGAAGCGGCGAACCGGGCCCTTCCGTCGTCGCGCCGGTCGCGGGGACGGACGTGGCGGAACGGCCGTCCGTGCCGTCGGGACCGTGCAGGACCAGGGTCGATTCGCCCGCGCGGAGCAGTGCCCCGGGGCGGAACGGCACAGGACGTTCGTCGACCGGGGTCGCGTCCAGGGTGGTGCCGTTGGTCGAGCCGAGGTCGTGGAGGGTCACACGGCCGTCGTCGCCCAGGGTGACCGCGCAGTGCAGCCGGGAGACGTCGGGGTCGTCCACCGGGATGTCGGCCGTCGAGGAGCGGCCGATGCGGACCTCGCCGCCGTGCAGCAGGTGCACCCCGCCCGCGTCCGGCCCGGAGACGACGTGGAGCCGGGCGGTGGTCTCCGCCAGCAGGGCGAGGGGCGTGGTGGGGTGCCGCTCCGGGTCGGCGGGGGCGCCGAGGGAGAGCACCGCGCCGTCGATCAGCGGGGGCTCGCCCAGCGCGCAGCGCTGGGCGTCCAGCCGCTCGGTGCCCGCGTAGACGGTGACGGCCCCGGTACCGAGGTCGGAACCGGCCGCGGCCAGGACGGCGGCCAGACCGCTCGTCACACCGGCGAGGGCGGTGCCCGCCGGAGCGGTCACCAGAACGTCGCAGGCGTGCGCGGCGTGGCCGCCGAGCGACGGCCCGAGGACGGTCAGCCGGATCTGCATCGGCGTCCACAGTCCCTTCCTGCCCCTGATGCACCCGACAGGGGCAGGACGCTCCCCCACCGGCCGCACGGGCGCTTCGGCACGTACAGGTCACCACGGAGCGCGGGGCCTCGGCTCCGCCCCCACCGCACCGTGCTGCGAGCATCCTCGCACCTGCCACTGACAGTGTGCCCGGCGCAACCCGTTTCGTGATCTTGAAATCCGGCGGCCCGTACGGTGTGGTGGAGAAAACGTCCGATCGCGATCGTGGATCGATCGGATACTTGGGGACTTTCTTCCTTTCTTCTTCGCTTTCCTTCGTTTGGCGACACCCTGACCTGGCCTGACCTTGCCGGCCCACGCCCGCCCGCGCCCCCGCCGGAACTCCCGCCACCGCCCGTGGCAACCAACCGTCCCGGCGGCGCGTCTTTCCCCCGTGCCCCACCGATTCGCCAGGACGGCGGCGCGTGGGGCCGCACTACAGTGGGCCGGAGGGCCGGTCCCGGGAGACCGGGAGCCGGAAGGCCGGACCGAACCGAGGACAACCGGCGAGAACCGGGAAGAACCGGAACGAAGAACCGGGAAGAACCGGAACGAAGAAGCGGCCCGGCATCCGGTTCGCGGCACGACCGCGGGCCGGCCACCGGGCCGGAGCACACGACCAGGGAGCGCATGACGTGCGGCCGGTAGGCAGCAAATACCTGCTCGAAGAGCCGCTCGGACGCGGAGCGACGGGCACCGTCTGGCGGGCGAGCCAGCGGGAGGCGGCGGGTGCCGAGGCGGCCGTGGCCGGGCAGCCCGGCGAGACCGTCGCCATCAAGGTCCTCAAGGAGGAGCTGGCCAACGACGCGGACGTCGTCATGCGCTTCCTGCGCGAGCGCTCCGTGCTGCTGCGGCTCACCCACCCGAACATCGTCCGTACCCGCGACCTCGTCGTCGAGGGCGACCTGCTGGCCCTGGTGATGGACCTGGTCGACGGCCCGGACCTGCACCGCTACCTGCGGGAGAACGGCCCGTTCACCCCGGTGGCCGCGGCCCTGCTGACCGCCCAGATCGCCGACGCCCTGGCGGCCAGCCACGCCGACGGCATCGTCCACCGCGACCTCAAGCCGGCCAACGTCCTCCTGAAGAACGAGGACGGCCGGATGCACCCGATGCTCACGGACTTCGGCATCGCCCGCCTCGCGGACTCGCCAGGACTGACCCGCACCCACGAGTTCGTCGGCACCCCGGCGTACGTCGCCCCGGAGTCCGCCGAGGGCCGCCCGCAGACCTCCGCCGTCGACATCTACGGCGCCGGCATCCTGCTGTACGAGCTGGTCACCGGCCGCCCGCCGTTCGCTGGGGCGACCGCCCTGGAGGTGCTGCACCAGCATCTGAGCGCGGAGCCGCGCCGCCCCACCACCGTCCCCGAGCCCCTGTGGACGGTCATCGACCGCTGCCTCCGCAAGCGCCCGGAGGAGCGGCCGAGCGCCGAGAGCCTGGCCCGTGCCCTGCGCGTGGTGGCGGCCGGCATCGGTGTGCACGCCAGCCCGGCCCAGGCGGAGGCGGCGCTCGGCGTCGCCGCGCTGCTCGCCCCGGACCCGCAGCCGGCCCCCGTCCCCGGTACCGGCCAGGCGGGTCAGGGCGGGCCCGGCGCCGGCTTCGGCGACGCGGACCCCACCCAGGTGCTGCCCCCGACCGTCGACCCGTCGGCCGGCCGGGGCCCGGGCGCGTATGACCCGAACGCGGCCACCAGCGTGCTGCCCAGCACCCCGCCGGGCCCCGACGCCGGCCCGACCCGGATCCTGCCCACCGGCTCCGCGCCGGGCCCAGACGGCACCCGGGTCATGCCCACCGGCCCCGGCGGGTACGGCGGGGCGGACCCGACGCGCGCCATGCCGCCCGTCGACCCGGACCAGCAGCAGGCCGACGGCCCGCACCCCTGGCAGACGCAGCTGCGCGCGGCCCGCGACCGCAACGACCAGACGCAGGTCCAGTACCTGGACCCCAGCGAGGACCCGCTGCGCCGGCGCCCCACCCGCCGCCCGGCCCCGCAGCAGCAGCCGTACCAGCAGCAGCCCTATCAGCAGCCGTATCCGCAGCAGGGCTACCCGGACCGGCAGGGTTACGGGAACCCTCCGTACCCCAACCCCCAGCAGTCCTCTTATCCGCAGCAGCAGGCGCAGCAGTACCCGCCGCAGCAGCCGCAGCAACAGCGTCAGGCCGCGCCGCAGCGGCCCGCCCCCGAGCGGCCCGAGCGTCGTCGCCCCGAGCCGCGCCGGCAGCAGCCCGCGCCCGCTCCGGAGCCGCAGCGGTACGCGCCCCCGAGCCGGAGCCCGCGCCCCGGCGTGAGCCCCGTCCGCCCCGGCAGCGCAGCGCGAATCCCATGCGCATCCCTGGCCTCGGGTGCCTCAAGGGCTGCCTTTTTGTGATCGTCATCTTGGTCATCGGTTCCTGGGCGGTGTGGGAGTTCACCCCGCTGAAGGACTGGGTCGCCGACGGCAGGAGCTTCTGGGACGCCGCCTGGGACTGGGTCACCAAGGCCAAGGACTGGGTGTCCGAGCTGGGGTCGAAGGCGTAGTCCCGGACGGACGGCCCCGGACGGCCCCGGACGGAGCGGCGGACGATGTGACGCCGACGGGTGCCGGTGGGTGCCGGTAGGTGGTGCCGATGGGATGCCGCCGGGATGTCGGCCCATCCGGCCGGGGTGGTGAAACGTTGCGCCCCGGCCTCGAAAACACAACCGGCCGGCGGGAACGCGACCGGTGGACGGCCGGGGTCCGGAACGGGCCGCCACCCGTAGGGTGGCTTGTGCCGCGGAATGGGCGTCCGGCACCGGCCGGTGCCCCTAGCATCCCCTCGGCCGCGTAGGTTGTCGCTGACGCGCCTGTCGGATGTCGGAGGAGTCGGGGAACAGTCTTGGCACGGAAGATCGGCAGCCGGTACACCGCCCACCAGGTCCTCGGCCGGGGCAGCGCCGGAACGGTGTGGCTCGGCGAGGGGCCCGAGGGCCCGGTCGCGATCAAGCTCCTGCGCGAGGACCTCGCGTCCGACCAGGAGCTCGTCGGCCGGTTCGTCCAGGAGCGCGCCGCCCTCCTCGGTCTCGACCACCCGCGCGTGGTCGGCGTCCGCGACCTGGTCGTGGACGGCGCCGACCTCGCCCTGGTGATGGACCTGGTCCGGGGCACGGACCTGCGCACCCGGCTCGACCACGAGCGCCGGCTGGCGCCCGAGGCGGCCGTCGCCATCGTCGCGGACGTCGCCGACGCCCTGGCCGCCGCACACAAGGCCGGGGTCGTCCACCGCGACGTCAAACCGGAGAACGTCCTCCTCGACATGCAGGGCCCGCTCGGGCCCGGCGGCGCCCATCCGGCGCTGCTCACCGACTTCGGCATCGCCCGCCTCGTGGACGCCCCGCGCCCGGCCCGGGAGCGGCAGCCGGGCGCGGGCGGCCGGGGGCCGCGCAGCGGAGCGTCATCGGCACCCCCGACTACCTCGCGCCCGAGATCATCGAGGGGCTGCCGCCGCGCGCCTCCGTCGACGTGTACGCGCTGGCGACCGTCCTCTACGAGCTGCTCGCCGGGTTCACGCCGTTCGGCGGCGGGCACCCCGGGGCCGTCCTGCGGCGGCACGTCACCGAGACGGTGGCGCCGCTGCCGGGCATCCCCGACGAGCTGTGGCAGCTGATCGTCCAGTGCCTGGCCAAGGCGCCCGCCTCCCGGCTGCGCGCCTCCGAGCTGGCCTCCCGCCTGCGGGAACTGCTTCCCGGCCTGGCCGGGCTGCCGCCGCTGGACATCGACGAGCCGGGTGCCGAGGAGCACGCGGAGTACGCCGGTCACGGTGACACGTCCGGCGACGGCGCGGGGGCTCCCGGTACGGCGTACGACGGGCAGGGTGCGCCCGCCGGGGCGGCGCCCGCGCCGCGTCGCCGGGGTGCGGTCCCCCTCGTGCCCACCCCGGCCTTCGACTCCACCCGGGACACGCATACGAGCATGCGCGTACCGGGTCCCGAGGAGCTCGCGGGCGGCGCGCACGGCACGGCCCGCGCCCCTCGGGCCGCCGGTGAGCCCCGGGCCGGCTCCGCCCGGCACCGCACCCCCGCCGAGGCCCGGCGCCGCCGCCGGATCAAGCTGGGCGCCGCGGCGGCGGCCCTGGCCGCGGCGGCCGGCGTGGGCGGCTGGCTGGCCACCGCCCACCACGACTCCGGCGATGCCAAGCCGGGCGTGCACCGCACGGACACGCCCCAGGGCGAACTCCCGTAGCGGACGCGCCGCCCGCCCGGGGAGGGCGCGCCGCACGTCCAAGGAGGAGCGCCCGGTCGTCCGGGGGCCGCCGGGACCGTCCCGCGCGCCCCCGGTTCCCGGCCGGACACCCCGGTCCCGCAGGGCGTCCCCCGCCGCCCCGCGCACCGGTTAGGCTGGTTGCGTGGCAGTCGTTGACGTATCCGAAGAGCTCAAGTCCCTCTCCTCCACCATGGGGTCGATCGAGGCCGTCCTGGATCTCGACAAGATGAGGGCCGACATCGCCGTGCTCGAGGAGCAGGCGGCAGCCCCGTCGCTGTGGGACGACCCGGAGGCGGCGCAGAAGATCACCAGTCAGCTGTCGCACCTCCAGGCCGAGCTGCGCAAGGCCGAGACGCTGCGCGGCCGCATCGACGACCTCGGGGTGCTCTTCGAGCTCGCCGAGGCCGAGGACGACGCCGACGCCCTCGCCGAGGCCGAGGCGGAGCTGGGCTCCGTCCGCAAGGCGCTGGACGAGATGGAGGTCCGCACCCTTCTGTCCGGCGAGTACGACGCCCGTGAGGCGCTCGTCAACATCCGGGCCGAGGCCGGCGGCGTGGACGCCTCCGACTTCGCCGAGCGGCTCCAGCGGATGTACCTGCGCTGGGCCGAGCGCCACGGCTACAAGACGGAGATCTACGAGACCTCGTACGCCGAAGAGGCCGGCATCAAGTCGACCACCTTCGCCGTCCAGGTCCCCTACGCCTACGGCACCCTCTCCGTCGAGCAGGGCACCCACCGCCTCGTCCGCATCTCGCCCTTCGACAACCAGGGCCGCCGCCAGACGTCCTTCGCGGGCGTCGAGGTGCTGCCCGTGGTCGAGCAGACCGACCACGTCGAGATCGACGAGTCCGAGCTGCGCGTCGACGTGTACCGCTCCTCCGGCCCCGGCGGCCAGGGCGTCAACACCACCGACTCCGCGGTGCGACTGACGCACCTCCCGACCGGCATCGTCGTCTCCTGCCAGAACGAGCGCTCGCAGATCCAGAACAAGGCGACCGCGATGAACGTCCTCCAGGCCAAGCTGCTGGAGCGGCGCCGCCAGGAGGAGCAGGCCAAGATGGACGCCCTCAAGGGCGACAGCGGCGGCTCCTGGGGCAACCAGATGCGTTCGTACGTCCTGCACCCCTACCAGATGGTGAAGGACCTGCGCACCGAGCACGAGGTCGGCAACCCGCAGGCCGTTCTCGACGGTGACATCGACGGCTTCCTGGAGGCCGGCATCCGCTGGCGTAAGCAGCAGGAAAAGTAGGACGAAATGCTGAAGGATCCGGGCATAGCGTCCGGATCCCGCTTGACGCTGCCCTGGAATCTCGGAAGGCTGGCGAGCGGCATGCGTATCACTGGGGTGCGTGTGGCGGGGGGCGTGCCACCCGGCCGTACGGCCGGAGTCGTCGCGCACGGTTCCCCGGAGCCGCCGCCCCGTGGATGGCTGCTCCATCGACGAGACCAGCTACTGGGGGTAGCAGGCATATGACCAACAAGACGCGGTTGCGCGTTGCGCGCATCACCGCGGGTGCGGTGATCGCCGCGGGTGCTTCGCTGACGGCCGCGGGTGTGGCGTCGGCCGCCGGCGTGGACGTTCCGCTGGACGGCCTGAAGAAGGGCAAGTCCGTGTCGGTGCCCGACGGGCCGGGCGACGGCCAGACCCCGCCGCCGGGCGGCGGGGACACCACGCAGCCGCCGACGAGCATTCCGCAGCCTCCGACGACGGACCCGAAGCCGCCTACGGAGGACCCGAAGCCTCCGACGACGGATCCCAAGCCGCCCACGGAGGACCCGAAGCCTCCGACGACGGACCCGAAGCCGCCCACGGAGGATCCGCAGCCTCCGACGACGGACCCCAAGCCGCCGACGACGGACCCGAAGCCGCCCACGGGGGACCCGCAGCCTCCGACGACGGACCCCAAGCCGCCGACGACGGACCCGAAGCCGACGAGCGACCCCACGGGCGAGCCGACCCCCGGCACCACCAGCTCGCCCTCCACCGGCAGCGGCACCGGTCCCGGCGCCACCGACAAGGCGTGCCCGGTGGACACCAGCAGCGGCAACTGCAACACCGGTGCGGACGGCGCGGCCGTCAAGCCTGTCCAGCAGGCCAAGCCCAAGGAGGAGCTGGCGCAGACCGGTGCCGGTCAGACCGAGTTCCTGGTCGCCGGCGCCGCGACGATGATCGCGGGTGGCATCGGCTTCCGGCTGCTGCCGCGGGCGATCAACCGCAAGACCGTCGCCTGACCGCGAACACGCCCGACCGCCGCGCGGAAACGTTCCGGCGCGGCCCGGTGCGAAGGCGCTGACGCGACGAGGCCCGGGGTGCCGTACCGCACCCCGGGCCTCGTCGTCCGTCGTGGTCCGTACCGAGGGGAACCTCCGACCGGATCGCTACCGTCGACTCATGCCGCGAAACTGCGCGCGACGACCGCCAGGGCCACCAGTGCCACCAGGAGCGCCACCAGCGCGGCCGGGGTCAGGCCCGCGAAGAGGCCCTCCTGCTGCTGCAGCCGCTCGCGGCTCGCCCGGCAGACCGGACACCGTCCCTCGCTGACCGGGGACGCACAGTTGGCGCACACCAGTCGGTCGCATGTCATGCGAATTCCTCCTCCGGTACGTCCAACGCGCGAGAGAGCCGTGCGGTTCCCCCTACCACTGTGCCAGCTTTCCCGCCCTTCGGCGCGACCGGTGTCCGGGAGCCGCCTCGAACGGTACCTCCGTACGTCCCGCTGACGCCCGTGCGAGCCGATTGTCCCCTTTTATTCCCCGCGTCCGACCCGGCCGCCGGAGACGAAGCAGCCCGCGGACGCCTCGACACAGGACGCCGACTGCGCGTACACGGGTCGTTCGCGTATGGTCACGCTCACCGACGGGCGCCACGGCCGTGGCGTTCCGTGCCGCTCTCCAGGTCGCACGTGGTGCACTCGTGATTCGATTCGACAACGTCTCCAAGTCCTACCCGAAGCAGAGCCGCCCGGCGCTCCGGGACGTCTCGCTCGAGATCGAGAAGGGCGAGTTCGTCTTCCTGGTCGGTTCCTCGGGTTCCGGCAAGTCCACCTTCCTCAGACTCCTGCTGCGCGAGGAGCGGGCCAGCCACGGCCGGGTGCACGTCCTGGGCAAGGACCTCGCCCGGCTCTCCAACTGGAAAGTGCCGCACATGCGCCGCCAGTTGGGCACGGTGTTCCAGGACTTCCGCCTGCTGCCCAACAAGACGGTCGCCCAGAACGTGGCCTTCGCCCTGGAGGTCATCGGCAAGCCGCGCGGCGAGATCCGCAAGGCCGTCCCGCAGGTGCTGGAGCTGGTCGGGCTCGGCGGCAAGGAGGGCCGGATGCCCGGTGAGCTCTCCGGCGGCGAGCAGCAGCGGGTGGCCATCGCCCGGGCGTTCGTCAACCGGCCGATGCTGCTGATCGCCGACGAGCCGACGGGCAACCTCGACCCGCAGACCTCGGTCGGCATCATGAAGCTGCTCGACCGGATCAACCGGACCGGCACCACCGTCATCATGGCCACCCACGACCAGCAGATCGTGGACCAGATGCGCAAGCGGGTCATCGAGCTCGACCAAGGCCGTCTCGTGCGCGACCAGTCGCGCGGCGTCTACGGCTACCAGCACTGAAAGGCAGTGAAAGGACGCCATGCGCGCCCAGTTCGTTCTGTCGGAGATCGGCGTCGGTCTCCGCCGCAATCTCACGATGACCTTCGCGGTGATCGTGTCGGTCGCCCTCTCGCTCGCCCTGTTCGGCGGTTCGCTGCTGATGAACGAGCAGGTCAACTCGATGAAGGGTTACTGGTACGACAAGGCCAACGTCTCGATCTACCTCTGCAACAAGACCGACAAGGCGAACTTCCCGTCCTGCGCCAAGGGCGCGGTCACGGATGAGCAGAAGAAGCAGATCAAGGCCGATCTGGAGAAGATGCCGATCGTCCAGAGCATCCAGTTCGAGACGACGGACGAGGCGTACAAGCACTACAAGGAGCAGTTCGGCAACCAGCCGCTGGCCACCGTGGTGACCGCCGACCAGATGCAGGAGTCCTTCCGCGTCAAGCTCAAGGACCCCACCAAGTACGAGGTCATCTCCAGCGCCTTCCAGAAACGCCCGGGCGTGCAGACGGTCGAGGACCAGAAGGACACCCTCAAGAGCCTGTTCAACCTCCTGAGGTACATGAACTGGGGTGCGCTGGGCGTCATGTTCCTGATGCTCGTCGTCGCGCTGCTGCTGATCGTCAACACGGTCCGGGTGTCCGCGTTCAGCCGCCGCCGGGAGACCGGGATCATGCGGCTCGTCGGGGCGTCCAGCTTCTACATCCAGGTGCCGTTCATCGCGGAGGCGGCCGTCGCCGGGCTGCTGGGCGGCGGGCTCGCCTGCGTGCTGCTCGTCTGCGGCCAGCAGTTCCTGGTGAACGACCTGCTGGCCACGCACATCGACGTCATCCAGTTCATCGGCTGGAGCGCGGTGCTGACCAAGCTGCCGCTGATCCTGGCGACCGGCCTGCTGATGCCGGCGCTGGCCGCGTTCGCGGCGCTGTGGAAGTACCTGAAGGTCTGACGCGACGGAAGGTCCGACGTTCCGAAGGTCCGAAGCATTCGAAGGTCGGACGTTCCGAAGATCCGAAGCATCGGAAGATCCGACGTACCCGGAAATCCGGAGTGCCCGAAGGTCCGAGGGGCCCCGAGGCGCCGGGTGCCGTACGGTCCGGGAGCGGCCAACTCCCCGTACGGCGCCCGGCGGTGTCCTAGACTCTCGCGCATGCCCGGCCCGACGATGTTCGTACCGCACCGCCGTCACCGGCGCGGCGCGGTCCTGACGCTGGTCTTCGCCGGGGCGCTGGCGACCGGGGCGGCCACCGGCTCCTGGGGCGCGGACGCCCGCGGTGGGCCGCCGTCCGCGGCGGCCCGCGCCCCGCGTTCGTCCGCCCCGGCACCGCACACGAAGAGCGCCCGGCCGCCCGTCCGCGCCCCCGCGAACACCGGGCGCTCCGCGGACCGCTGGGGCGGGGTCTACAGCGCCACCGAGTACGAGGGGTTCCAGCACGCCCTGCGCGGCGAGTACGTCGGCGTCGGGCTGTCCGTGCGCCGGGCCGCCGACGGGCGGATGGAGGTCGACGGCGTCGAGCGCGGCGGCCCGGCCGCCCGCGCCGGGATCGCCCCGGGGGACCGGCTGCGGTCGGTGGACGGCACGGAGGTGACCGGGCGGCCGGTCACCGAGGTCGTCGCCCGGCTGCGCGGCGGCCCGTCGGGCAGCGGTACGCCCGTCACCCTCGGCCTGGCGCGGGACGGCGGCCGGGAGTGGGAGAGCACCCTGCGGCGCGCGCGGCTGCGCACCCGCAGCGTCGTCGCCGAACGCTTCCGGGACGGGCCCGCCGCGGGCACCCGGATCAAGGTGGAGTCGTTCACCCATGGCACCGGCAAGCAGGTGCGGGCCGCGGTCCGGGGCGCCGGGCCTCGCGAGGGAGTCCTGCTCGACCTGCGCGGCAACTCGGGCGGGCTGGTCACCGAGGCTGTCACCAGCGCCTCCGCCTTTCTGGACGGCGGGCTCGTCGGCACGTACGACGTGCACGGCCGGCAGCGGGTGCTGGAGGCGCGTCCGGGCGGCGACACGAGACGTCCGCTCGTCGTCCTGGTCGACGGGGGCACCATGAGCGCCGGCGAACTGCTGGCGGGCGCCCTCCAGGACCGGGGGCGGGCCGTCGTCGTCGGCTCCCGGACGTTCGGCAAGGGCTCGGTCCAGATGCCCCGGCCGCTGCCCGACGGCTCGGTCGCCGAGCAGACCGTCGGCCACTGGCGCACCCCCTCCGGACAGGCCGTGGACGGCCGGGGGATCACCCCCGATCTGGTCGTCCACGGGGACGCGGAGTCCCGGGCCCGCGCGGTATTGGGTGGCCTCGGGCCGGGGGCCTAGTGCGAGAATGACCGCACTATGGGAAAGCAGCAGAAGCAGCCCAAGGAACCCGGGCGCAAGCTCGTCGCGCAGAACAAGAAGGCGCGGCACGACTACCACATCATCACCACGTACGAGTGCGGCATGGTCCTGACCGGCACCGAGGTCAAGTCGCTGCGGCAGGGCCGGTCCTCGCTGGTGGACGGCTTCGTGCAGATCGACGGCGGCGAGGCGTGGCTGCACAACGTGCACATCCCCGAATACGCGCAGGGCACGTGGACGAACCACAGCGCGCGCCGCAAGCGCAAGCTGCTGCTGCACCGCGCCGAGATCGACAAGCTGTCCTCGAAGGCCGACGAGACCGGTCACACGATCGTGCCCCTCGCGCTGTACTTCACCTCGGGCCGCGCCAAGGTCGAGATCGCGCTGGCCAAGGGCAAGAAGGAGTACGACAAGCGGCAGACGCTGCGGGAGAAGACGGACCGCCGCGAGGCGGACCGCGCCATCTCCGCCGCCCGCCGGCGTCAGCGCGCGCAGGCGCCCCGGTAGCTCCCCGGGGGGACCTCCCGGGAATGCGCTGGCACCGTTCGGCGTTGGTCACGTACGATGGGCAGCGCACACCCCACCGTGGGTTGCACGTTGAAAAAACAACATGGGGATGATCGGTTTCGACAGCGGATGTCGAAGCAGGGGAAGCGAGCCGAGGAAGCGGCAATGATCTCGTAAACCATATGTCGCAACCAATAATCGCCAACACCAAGCGCGATTCCTTCGCCCTCGCTGCCTAAGTAGCGACTTGCGAAGTGTCAGCCCGGGGCTGTTCCCGACCCGGATCCTGGCATCAGCTAGGGAACTAAACCACTAGGCCCGGCCACGGGGCCTGGTGGGAAACCAAACAGTGGCTGGGCCCGTCGGAGACTTGTCCGTGTGATCTCCGGGGCCGAGAAAATCGCAGCGGACTGCGCTCGGAGAAGCCCTGATTCCGCACCGTTGGACGCGGGTTCGATTCCCGCCATCTCCACAGATCACCCATGTGAGGCAGAGGCCCCACCGCCCCGGCGGTGGGGCCTTTGTCGTACCCCGGCCCGGGCCGTGCCCGATGCCCGATGTCGTACCCGAGTGGTTCCATGGCAGGAGGCAGCGCAACCGGAGGGCCCCGGAGGCCCTCTTCCAGAGACAAAGGGGGGTGGCGCCATGAAGAGGATCGTCCGAGCGGCCGCCACGGTCGCGGCCGGTGCGGGTGCGGTGCTGCTGGTGGGGGGCGCCGGGGCGTCGGCCGCCGACGGGCCCGGCCGCGGGGCCGTCCACGTGCTCGTCAACGGGGCGTTCGAGAACCGGCCGGGGGAGCTGGTCGACATCGACGTGCAGGGCGTCCGGGCGGGCGCCGCCGTGACCGCCCACTCGCCGGCCTTCCGCGGGCCGGTGCGCCTCACGCCCTACGGCGGACGGGCGCCGGACGCCGGGCAGGGCCACCACGCGCGGCCCGCCGTCGCCGCGTCCGCCCGCCCCGGCGCGTACCCGCTGACCGTCCGGGTCGGCGGCCGGACGGTGGCCGAGGACCTGGTGC
This sequence comes from Streptomyces sp. CA-181903, assembly GCF_050937075.1. Classification (NCBI taxonomy): domain Bacteria; kingdom Bacillati; phylum Actinomycetota; class Actinomycetes; order Kitasatosporales; family Streptomycetaceae; genus Streptomyces; species Streptomyces sp. CA-181903. Next base: position 2,903,613 of record NZ_JBNJLY010000001.1, on the reverse strand, counting down.
GGGTACGGGCCCCGAGGCCGCCGCTGTTCCAGGTGACGGACGGGGGCGGGGCGCTGCGGCCGGGGGAGCGGGTCGGCCTCTGGTACGACGATCTCTGCCCGGGGGAGCGGGGCACCTCCTACACGGTCCGCTCGCCGGTCTTCCCGGCGCCCGTGCGGCTGGTCCACGACCCCAGGGGCAGCCACTGGAACAACCCGCGGATGTTCGGCGCCTCGGTGGCGCTGCCGCTCGGCGCCAAGGACGGCACATACAAGGTGACGCTCACCGGGCCGGGCGGCCGGGCGCTCCGCGAGGCGCGGCTCGTGGTGCGCGCCGCCCGCCCGGGCGACGGCGACTACGTGGGCCGGGCGCGCGGGCCGGCCTTCTTCACCGTTCCCGGAACGCCCGAACGGGCCCGCACGGACGGGCAGCGGGTGGGCGCCGGCGGGACGGTCAACGTCCTGTGGCGCGACGCGTCGCCCGACCCCGGCGAGGACGGCCGGCTGACGGCGACGTCCCCGGCCTTCGAGACGCCGGTGCCGCTCCGGCGCGACGACAGCAAGGCGGGCGACGGCGACGACCCGCGCTACTACGGACCGGCGCGCATCCGCCGGACGCTGGGCCCGGGCGCGTACCCGGTGACCGTGGTCAGCCACCACGGGCGGGTGCGGAAGACGGGGCGGCTGCTGGTCACCGGCACCGGTGAGGGGAGTGCCACCGCCGAGCGACCGGGCGGTGCCATACGCCCCGCCGTGAGCGCGGCGGACGACCGGGGCGGACGGGCCGCGGAGCCGGCCGGCGGCGGAGGGTCCGGCGTGCCGGTGGCCGCGCTGGCGGGGGCCGGCGGAGGCGTGGCCGGCGCGGCGGCGCTGGGCGTCGTGCTGGTCCGGCGGCGCCGGGCGCGGGCGATCGGCTAGCGGGGGCCGGTGGGGGCGGGCTTGTGCCCGCCGGTCCGCGCCGGGCGGAGCCGGCGGAGCAGGGGCGTCCGGTCGCGGGGCGGCGCGGGAGCGTCGCGGTGGCGGGGCGGGACGAGGAGGAAGGGGAGGTGGGTGGTCATGTGACCAGCCTCGGGCCGGGCAGCGGTCCCGGTCCAACACCTGATCGATGGCCATTCACGCACTCTTGTTGTTGACTGCGCCGCATGCCGCACGACATCGAGCCGCGCCTGCTGCGAGCGTTCGCCGCCGTCGCCGACGAACTGCACTTCACCCGGGCCGCCGCACGGCTCCACCTCGCGCAGCAGGCGCTCAGCCGGGACATCCGGCGCCTCGAACAGCGGCTGGGGGCGCAGCTGTTCAGCCGGACGACGCGGGCGGTGACGCTGACGGCGGAGGGCGCGCGGCTGCTGCCGTACGCCCGGCGTGTGCTCGCCGCGCAGGACGAACTGGCGGCGGCCTGGGCGCGCGAGGAGCGCCCGCTGCTGGTGGACGTCGTCTCCCCGGCGAGCACCGCCCACCGGATCGTCGTCCGGGCCCGCGCCGCCGCGCCCCGGGTGGAGCTGGTCGCCCGCCACCACAGTGGCCTCACCGGCGCCGCCGCCGCGATCCTGGCGGGACGGCTGGACGTCGCCTTCGGCCGGGTCGCGGGGCTGCCGGTGGAGGTCAGGACGGCGCTGGAGCACCGGCCCGTGCGGTACGAGCGGATGGCCGTCCTGCTGCCCGCCAACCACCGGCTGGCGGGCCGCGCGGCCGTACCCCTGGAGGCGCTGCGCGGCGAGACGCTGTACGCCGCCGCCGGCAATCCGGCCACCGCCGAGTGGACCGACCTCGCCCGCCGCCTCTTCGAGGGCCGCGGCATCGCGATGGCCGAGCCCTTCCCCGAACTGGAGGGGGACGAGGAGTTCGCGCGCGTCGTGCGCAAGCGGGGGTGGTCGGTGCTGGCGGGCACCGAGTTCCTGAAGGTGCCCGGGATGGTCCTGCGCCCCCTCACCGACCCGGTTCCCCTTTCCCCGGTCTCGATGGTCTGGCGCAAGGGCCTCCGCCACCCCGGCCTCGACGCCCTCCTCGCCGCCGCCTCCGGCTTCCCGGAGGAGCGGTGGCTGGACCGCCCGCCCGGGGCGTGGCTCCCGGCGGAGGACGCGGCGGCGATGGGCGGGCCCGCCGGGGCCACGGGCGGCGGTGCCGGCCGGGCGGGCCCGTGATCAGGGCGGGAGCACGGTGCCGGCCGTGTACTCCGGCGGGTGATCGCGGGCGGTTGCCGCCCGGCGGCACGGCGGCCGACAATTGGTCCGGTGATCCGGTCCGGGAGCCGAACCGTCCGGCCGGAGCCGCCGGACCGAAGCGTGCTCCACTCGTGCCACGGAGGCCGACATGGCGGGATTCCTCGACCGGGCCAAAGAACAGGCCCAGCAGGCGTTGCAGCAAGGCAAGCAGAAGGTCGACGAGGTGCAGGCCCAACGGGCGGGCGGCGAGCTGCTGAAGAGGCTCGGCGCCGCCTACTACGCCGAGCAGCGCGGCAAGGGCAGCGGCCAGACCACCCAGGACGCCCTCAACGCCCTGGAGGCGCACATCGCCGTCCACGGCGACGGGTTCCTGCGCGGCTGACGCCGGGGTGGAGGGCCCTCCAGGCCCCTCCAAGCCCCTCCGCGCGGTGGCGCGTCCGCCGGTCGTGGGGGTTCCGGCCGGGCGTCCGGCCGGGCACCCTGTGGGGTGGTGCGTCTCTCCGCGCGGCGCAGCTCCGCACAGGGCTCCCCCAGGGAAAAGGTGACAGGCAGATGGCGGCGGCCTCCCACGACCTGCGGTTCGACTCCGGGCGGCTCTGCCTGGACCTGGTGGCCACCGGGGTGGGGCGGCCCGGCGACGGTCCCGGGGAGCGGCTCGGCACGCCGGAGCGGCTGCGCGCCTGGCTGCTGGGCGCCCGCGTCGTACCCCCGGGCACACCGCTGGAAGCCGTCGACGCCGGCTGGCTCGGGCGCTTCCACGCCCTGCGCCACCTGCTGCACCGCGTCGTCCGTGCGGAGGCCGCGGACGGTCCGGAGCACGCCGCCGAGGCGGACCTCGAACGGGTCAACGCCCTCGCCGCCGAGCCCCCGCCCGCCCCGCGGGCCGTCCGGGGCGCCGACGGCGGTCTCGTCCGCGCCGTCGCCGCCCCGCCGGACTGCGCGGCGCTGGTGTCCCTGGTGGCCCGGGACGCGGTCGAACTGCTCACCGACCCGGCCGTCCGCGGCCTGCTGCGCCAGTGCGAGGGCGAGAGCTGCACCCTGCTCTACCTGGACACCTCCCGGGGCCGGCGGCGCCGCTGGTGCTCCAGCGAGGTGTGCGGCAACCGGGAGCGCGTGGCCCGGCACCGCCGCCGCGTGATGAACGGCGAGGGAGTGCAAGAAGGGGCGCGAGATTCGGGCGGGACCGCCGAGGCGTCCGCAACCGGGCCCGGCCGCGCGGACGTTGCGCCGTCACCGCACCCCGCCAAGCCATGACCGACCGTGCCAAACCTCTCATGTCCTGACAGGTGCGCTAGGTACCCCTGTTCGCGTACGGTTGAAGGCTGCCCTACGCACACAGAAGGGGGCCTGGGTGGCCGCGCAGAACGCCACACGCGCGCAGGTGGCGACGGATCCGCAGAACGCCGGAAACGCCGGGAACGGCGGGGGGACCACGCATCCGGACGGGATCCGTGACCGTGAGATCGGTGCCGAGCAGCACCATCTCGACCGGGTGTACCGGCGCCTCGAGGAGAAGATCCACGAGGCCGAGTTCCTCATGGACGACGCCGCCAAGCGCGGCCAGGTGGGGACGCCGGGGGCGCTCGCCGAACGGGACGCCCAGGTGTTCCGCGCCGGGGTCCACCTCAACCGGCTGAACAGCGAGTTCGAGGACTTCCTCTTCGGCCGCATCGACCTGCTGCCCGGCAAGGACGGCAAGAAGGGGCCCGACGGCGCGTACACCTCCGTCGAGCCCGCCGACGACGCCGTCCGCGACGGCCGGGCCGAGATCGCCGAGACGCTGCACATCGGCCGCATCGGCGTCCTGGACACCGACTACTCGCCGCTCGTCATCGACTGGCGGGCGCCCGCCGCCGCGCCCTTCTACCGGTCGACGCCGGTGGCGCCCGGCCGCGTGGTGCGCCGCCGGGTGATCCGCTCCAAGGGCCGCCGGGTGCTCGGCGTCGAGGACGACCTGCTCCGCCCGGAGCTGCGGGCGACCCTGGACGGCGCCGCGCTGCCGGTGGTCGGCGACGGTGCCCTGATGGCCGCGCTCGGCCAGGCCCGCAGCCACACCATGAGGGACATCGTTTCTTCGATCCAGGCCGAGCAGGACATGGTGATCCGCGCCCCCGCCGCCTCGGTGACCGAGGTCGAGGGCGGCCCGGGCACCGGCAAGACCGCGGTGGCCCTGCACCGCGCCGCCTACCTGCTCTACCAGGACCGCAGACGCTACGCGGGCGGCATCCTGATCGTCTCGCCGACGCCGCTGCTCGTCGCCTACACCGAGGGCGTGCTGCCGTCGCTGGGCGAGGAGGGGCAGGTCGCCATCCGCGCCCTCGGTTCGCTGGTGGACGGCGCGGAGGCGGAGACCTACGACGAGCCGGCCGTGGCCCGGGTCAAGGGCTCGTCGCGCATGCTCAAGGTGCTCCGCAAGGCCGCGCGCGGCGCCCTCGACGTCCCCCGCGCCGGGGCCGTCCCCGACCGGCTGCGCGTCGTCGCCTTCGGCGCCCGCGTCGAGCTGGGCCCCGAGGAGCTGGACCGCATCCGGCAGTCCGCGCTCGGCGGCACCGCCCCCGTCAACCTGCTGCGGCCCCGCGCGCGCCGGCTGCTGCTGGACGCCCTGTGGTCCCGCGCGGGCGGCCCCAAGCGGTACACCGACCCGGAGATGGCCGCCGAGGCCCGCGCGGCGTTCGACGAGGACATCACCACCGAGGACGACTTCCTGTCCTTCCTGGCCGCCTGGTGGCCGGAGCTGGCGCCGCGTCAGGTCCTGGCGCTGCTCGCCGACGAGCGGCGGCTCGGGCGCTGGGCCCGCCGTGTGCTCAACCCGCGCGAGATCCGGCAGCTCGCCCGCTCGCTGGGCCGGCTGGACGCGGAGGGCAAGGGTCCGCTCTCGGTGCACGACGTGGCGCTGCTGGACGAGCTGGAGACGCTGCTCGGCGCCCCGCCCCGGCCCCGCAGACCCCGCGAGCTCGACCCGCTCGACCAGCTCACCGGCCTGGAGGAGCTGATGCCCGAGCGGATGGAGAGCCGCCGCGAGCGGGCGGAGCGGCTGGCGCAGGAACGCCGCGACTACGCGCACGTCATCGTCGACGAGGCGCAGGACCTGACGCCGATGCAGTGGCGGATGGTCGGCCGCCGGGGCCGCCACGCCACCTGGACGATCGTCGGCGACGCGGCCCAGTCGTCCTGGTCCGACCCGGACGAGGCCGCGGCGGCCCGGGACGAGGCGCTGGGCACCCGCCCCCGCCGCCGCTTCCGGCTCACCGTGAACTACCGCAACCCGGCCGAGATCGCCGAACTGGCGTCGAGGGTGCTGGCGCTGGCCATGCCGGGGATGGAGTCCCCGTCCGCCGTCCGCTCCACGGGCGTCGAACCGCGCTTCGCCGTCGCCGGCCCCGACCTCGCCGCGTCCGTCCGCGCCGAGGCGGAGCACCTGCTGGCCGAGGTGGACGGGACGGTCGGCGTCGTCGTGCCCATGGGCCGGCGGGCCGAGGCGCGGGCGTGGCTGGCCGGCCTCGGCGACCGGGTGGTGGCGCTGGGCAGCCTGGAGGCCAAGGGCCTGGAGTACGACGCGACGGTCGTGGTCACACCGGCCGAGATCGCCGACGAGTCCCCGGCCGGACTCCGCGTCCTGTACGTGGCCCTGACCCGTGCCACGCAGCGGCTGACGGTGCTGGCGGGGGAGCGGGACGAGCCGGACGCGGACGGGGTGCCGGACCTGCTGCGGGACTGAGGCGTCCGGGGGTCGGGGGTCTACGGGCGGCGGAAGTGCCGTACGCCGCCCGGATGGTCGTCCGGCCGGTTCCGGCGGAACTCCCGGTACCGGGAATGACTTCCGGGAGGCGTTTGTTAGCCTGAATACGGCACCGGCTCGATCCAAGCCCCCGGGCCCAACCTTAGTCGCTTCGAGCGACCACTTGCCGCGAGGCGAGCATGGCGGGTCGGTGCCGCTGAACCTTCCGCGCAACGGGCGGTTCCCTCCGAAGACCTTGGAGGGAACCGCCCGTTCGTGTTCGATCGTGTCCAGTCGTGTGCGGTCGTCGTCCGTACCGGCTTTGCCCGGGGTTTGCCCGGGGCGGCGCATGATGGGAAGGCGGGGTTTGCCCAGGTGGGCGGCCCCGAGCGCTCTCATATGGTGAAACCCACCTTCCGGAAAGACGGTGCTGGTTACCGTCTACCGGCCGGTAGGTGCGACGATCGGACGTCGCCCGGCGCGGGTCGGCCTCCGGCCGGACCGCACGGCGGGCGCGCGGAACAACGCAATCAGCGAAAGCAGGGGAAAGCGGCCATGGCAACGGCGCCTAGCGTCTCGTACTCGATGACGGTCCGACTGGAGGTGCCCGCCGGCGGTACCGCGGTCAGCCAGCTCACCACGGCCGTGGAGTCCTCCGGCGGATCGGTGACCGGCCTGGACGTCACCGCCTCCGGCCACGAGAAGCTGCGGATCGACGTCACCGTCGCCGCGACGTCCACCGCCCACGCCGACGAGATCGTGCAGAAGCTGCGCGGCATCGAGGGCGTCAGCGTCGGCAAGGTCTCCGACCGGACCTTCCTGATGCACCTCGGCGGCAAGATCGAGATGGCGTCCAAGCACCCCATCCGCAACCGCGACGACCTCTCCATGGTCTACACGCCGGGCGTCGCCCGCGTCTGCATGGCCATCGCCGAGAACCCCGAGGACGCCCGCCGCCTGACCATCAAGCGCAACTCCGTCGCGGTGGTCACCGACGGCTCCGCCGTGCTCGGCCTGGGCAACATCGGCCCCAAGGCCGCGCTGCCCGTCATGGAGGGCAAGGCGGCCCTCTTCAAGCGCTTCGCCGGCATCGACGCCTGGCCGATCTGCCTGGACACCCAGGACTCCGACGCCATCGTCGAGATCGTCAAGGCCATCGCCCCCGGCTTCGCGGGCATCAACCTGGAGGACATCTCCGCGCCCCGCTGCTTCGAGATCGAGGCCCGGCTGCGCGAGGCCCTCGACATCCCGGTCTTCCACGACGACCAGCACGGCACCGCCATCGTCGTGCTCGCCGCGCTCACCAACGCGCTCCGCGTCGTCGACAAGTCCATCGGCGACGTACGCGTCGTCATGTCCGGCGCCGGCGCGGCCGGTACGGCCATCCTGAAGCTGCTGATCGCCGCCGGCGTCAAGCACGCCGTCGTCGCCGACATCCACGGCGTCGTGCACGCCGACCGCGACGACCTGGTCTCCGCCGACCCCGGCTCGGCGCTGCGCTGGATCGCCGACAACACCAACCCCGAGGGCATCACCGGGACGCTCAAGGAGGCCGTGCGCGGCGCCGACGTCTTCATCGGCGTCTCCGCCCCCAACGTCCTCGGCGCCGAGGACGTGGCCGCCATGGCCGGCGGCGCGATCGTCTTCGCGCTCGCCAACCCCGACCCCGAGGTCGACCCGGCGATCGCCCGCCAGACGGCCGCCGTGGTCGCCACGGGCCGCTCGGACTTCCCCAACCAGATCAACAACGTGCTGGTCTTCCCGGGCGTCTTCCGCGGCCTCCTGGACGCCCAGTCGCGCACCGTGAACACCGAGATGATGCTGGCCGCCGCCGGCGCCCTCGCCGACGTCGTCGCCGAGGACGAGCTGAACGCGAACTACATCATCCCGAGCGTCTTCAACGAGAAGGCCGCGGGCGCGGTCGCCGGAGCCGTCCGCGAGGCCGCGAAGGCCGCCGGAGTGGCTGTGACGGCCGCCACGACGGCCTGACCACGGCGCGTCGCGTGACGCGGCGCTCCTACGGCCCCCATAGGGTGTCGGGCAGTGAACGGGCCGCGGAAACGCGGCCCCCTCCGAGGCTGTGGCGCTTTCCGTGTGACTCTCCAGGGTGCCGGATTGGCTTTCCCACCACTGGTGGGGGCAGGATGCTCCCCCGAGGACTCCGTCCAGGGGGCACCCCCCGGGGCGCGAGGGATCTAGTGGCGGACCCGGGTCCGGGGACTGTCCGAGGGCCCTGGCAGCATCGGCTTCGATCTCACGCCTCATTGGCAAGAAAGACACGGGAGTACAACATGAACCGCAGTGAGCTGGTGGCCGCTCTGGCCGACCGTGCCGAGGTGACCCGCAAGGACGCCGACGCCGTTCTGGCCGCCCTCGCCGAGACCGTCGGTGAGGTCGTCGCCAAGGGCGACGAGAAGGTGACCATCCCCGGCTTCCTGACCTTCGAGCGCACCCACCGTGCCGCTCGCACCGCCCGGAACCCGCAGACGGGCGAGCCGATCCAGATCGCTGCCGGTTACAGCGTGAAGGTCTCCGCGGGCTCCAAGCTCAAGGAAGCCGCGAAGGGCAAGTAAGCCTTCGGACGCCGGAGGGCGGCCGTTCCCCGGGCGGGGGCGGCCGCCCTTTCGCGTGCGCGGCCGCTGCGCGGGCGCCTGCGGCGGGCTGTGCCCCGGTCCCGCCCCTTCGCCGTTTCCTGGGGGCAAGCCCCCTGCCCCCCTTTTTTTCGCGGCTTCGCCGCTTGTCCTCAAGCGCCGGACGGGCTGAAATCAGCCCGTCCGGCGCTTGAGGACAACCGCGCGCAGCGCGGTTTAGTGGGTGCGGGGGCGCAGCCCCTGCGAGAAACGGCGAAGGGGCGGGACCGGGGCATCCCACCCCCGCCCCGCCCCCACGGCGGAAAACCCGTCAGGCTCCCTGCGGACGCTCCACGTTCGCACCCAGATCCTGCAGCTTCTGCATGAAGTTCTCGTACCCGCGGTTGATCAGCTCGATCCCGTGCACCCGCGACGTCCCGTCCGCGGCCAGCGCCGCGATCAGGTAGGAGAAGCCGCCCCGCAGGTCGGGGATGACCAGGTCGGCGCCCTGGAGCTTCGTGGGGCCGGAGACGACCGCCGAGTGGAGGAAGTTCCGCTGGCCGAAGCGGCAGGCGGAGCCGCCGAGGCACTCGCGGTAGAGCTGGATGTGGGCGCCCATCTGGTTGAGGGCGGAGGTGAAGCCCAGCCGGGACTCGTACACCGTCTCGTGGACGATGGACAGGCCGGACGCCTGGGTCAGGGCGACGACGAGCGGCTGCTGCCAGTCGGTCTGGAAGCCGGGGTGGACGTCCGTCTCCAGCGCTATGGCGTTGAGCTCGCCGCCGGGGTGCCAGAAGCGGATGCCCTCGTCGTCGATCTCGAAGGCGCCGCCGACCTTGCGGTAGGTGTTGAGGAAGGTCATCATCTCGCGCTGGCTGGCGCCGCGGACGTAGATGTTGCCCTTGGTGGCGAGCGCCGCGCTCGCCCAGGAGGCGGACTCCAGGCGGTCGGGGAGCGCGCGGTGGTTGTAGCCGCCGAGCGAGTCCACACCGGTGATGCGGATCGTCCGGTCGGTGTCCATGGAGATGATCGCGCCCATCTTCTGCAGTACGCAGATGAGGTCCTCGATCTCCGGCTCCACGGCCGCGTTGGACAGGACGGTGACGCCCTCCGCGAGCACGGCCGTCAGCAGCACCTGCTCGGTCGCGCCGACCGACGGGTACGGCAGCTGGATCTTGGTGCCGCGCAGCCGCTGCGGGGCCTCCAGGTACTGGCCGCCCTCGCGCTTCTCGATGGTGGCGCCGAACTGGCGGAGCACCTCGAAGTGGAAGTCGATGGGCCGGCCGCCGATGTCACAGCCGCCGAGGCCCGGGATGAAGGCGTGGCCGAGGCGGTGCAGCAGGGGGCCGCAGAAGAGGATCGGGATGCGCGAGGAGCCGGCGTGCGCGTCGATGTCGGCGACGTTCGCGCTCTCCACGTGCGAGGGGTCGAGAACCAGCTCGCCCGGCTCGTCGCCGGGGCGCACGGTCACGCCGTGCAGCTGCAGCAGCCCGCGGACGACCCGCACGTCACGGATGTCGGGGACGTTGCGCAGGCGGCTGGGGCCGCTGCCGAGCAGGGCGGCGACCATGGCCTTCGGCACGAGGTTCTTCGCACCGCGGACACGGATCTCGCCCTCGAGCGGGGTACCGCCGTGGACAAGCAGGACATCGTCAGGGCCGGTCATGGATCTCGCGTTCCTGGAGTTGGGCAGGGGGCAAGAAGAAAGGGTAATGCGACCGGAGGGGCCCGATGCCGCCCCGAGGGGGGCCTTGGTACGTCATGGGTTTGTCACAACACGCTGCGTTAACGGAGTGGTCGCTACCGGTTATCGTCGGCCACCGGTAAAGGGCGTCGTCCGGCGCGCCCCCTCCGCCGTGCTCCGGAACGCTTCGTACCGGCCGGTTTTTCGTCCCTTCCGGGGGCTCCCGCGGGCCCGGAATGCGGGATCATGTCGCCATGACGGAGGTGTCCTCGCTCACAGGGCGGCTGCTGGTCGCGACCCCGGCGCTGGCGGACCCGAACTTCGACCGCGCGGTCGTGCTGCTGCTCGACCACGACGAGGAGGGCTCGCTCGGAGTGGTCCTCAACCGGCCCACGCCGGTCGGCGTGGGCGACATCCTCGCGTCGTGGGCCGCGCTGGCCGGCGAGCCGGGCGTGGTGTTCCAGGGCGGACCCGTCTCGCTGGACTCGGCGCTCGGCGTGGCCGTCGTCCCCGGGGACGAGCCCGGCAAGGACGCCCCCGCCGGCGGCCCGCCCGGCTCCGGCCCCGCGCGCCGCCCGGGCCGGGGCGATCCCGTCGGCTGGCGGCGGGTGCACGGCGCCATCGGCCTCGTCGACCTGGAGGCCCCGCCCGAACTGCTGGGGTCCGCCGTCGGCTCGCTGCGCATCTTCGCCGGGTACTCGGGCTGGGGGCCCGGGCAGCTGGAGGAGGAGTTGGTGGAGGGCGCCTGGTACGTGGTGGAGTCCGAGCCGGGCGACGTCTCGTCCCCGGACCCGTCCCGGCTCTGGCGGTCGGTGCTGCGGCGGCAGCGGAACGAGCTGGCCATGGTGGCGACCTATCCGGACGACCCCAGTCTGAACTGAGACGGTCCCCGTCCGGACCGAGGCGCGGGCGGTGCGGGCCGGGCGCGCGGCGGCGGCCGGACGCCGCGTCCGCCGAGCCTCGGCCGACCGCGCCGCTCCCCAGTACCCTTGGGGACCATGAGCACTCTCGAGCCCGAGCGCGGGGCAGGTACAGGCACCCTCGTAGAGCCGACACCGCAGGTGTCGCACGGCGACGGCGACCACGAGCGCTACGCCCATTACGTCCAGAAGGACAAGATCATGGAGAGTGCGCTCTCCGGCTCCCCGGTCGTCGCCCTCTGCGGCAAGGTCTGGGTGCCCGGGCGCGACCCCAAGAAGTACCCGGTCTGCCCGATGTGCAAGGAGATCTTCGAGGGCATGGGCGCCGGCGGGGACGACAAGGGCGGCAAGGGCGGCGACAAGAAGTAGCCCCACGGCGCGCCCCGCCCGGCCGCGCCGCCACCCTGTCCGACCGCACGGCTCTGCCCGACTGCACGGCTCTGTCTGACCTCACGGCTCTGTCTGACCTCACGGCTCCCCGGACGCGTCGACCACGCGGCCGGGGAGCCGTCGCGCGTTCGCAGCCGTGCAGGGCCGCGCGGGGGGCGGGACGCGGCAGGGCCCGGGGGCTGGCCGCCGCCCGTCCGGCCGGGGGAGGATCCGTTCCGGAACCGGACCAGGACCGCCTGCCGGAAGGGCTGCCATGAGCGACACCGAGACCGGACTCGTCCCCGCCCCGCGCCGCTTCGCCCGGGTCCCGCCCGACGAGGGCCTGGCGGTGCTGGACGGGGAGACGGGGATCGACGCCGGCCCGGGCACCGAGAGCACCGCCCGCTGGCTGCGCGCCACGGTCGGCGCCGCCACCGGGCTGCCGCTGCCCGACGGCGACGGCCACCACGACCACCTCGTCCTGCGCATCGACCCGCGGGTGGCCGGCGAGCTGGGACCGGAGGGCTACCGGATCGTCATCGACGGACACGGCGTCTTCCTCGACGGCGCCGATCCGGCCGGGCTCTTCTGGGCCGCCCAGACCTTCCGTCAGTTGCTGGGCCCCGACGCCTTCCGGCGGGCGCCCGTCGCGGCGCGGCGGGAATGGCACGTTCCGCGCGTCGGCGTCCAGGACGCGCCGCGCTTCGGCTGGCGCGGCGCCCTCCTCGACGTGGCCCGCCACTTCGTCCCCAAGGACGGCGTCCTCCGCTTCCTCGACCTGCTCGCCGCGCACAAACTCAACGTCCTGCACCTGCACCTGACCGACGACCAGGGCTGGCGCGTCGAGGTCGAGCGCTATCCGCGGCTGACCGAGGTCGGTGCCTGGCGGCCGCGGACGAAGCTCGGGCACCGGGCCTCGCCGCTCTGGGACGAGCGCCCGCACGGCGGCTACTACACGAAGGACGACCTGCGCGAGATCGTCGCGTACGCCGCCGCGCGGCACATCACCGTCGTCCCCGAGATCGACCTGCCCGGCCACTCGCAGGCCGCCATCGCCGCGTACCCCGAACTCGGCAACGCCGACGTCGTCGACACGGCCGCCCTCGGCGTGTGGGACACCTGGGGCGTCAGCCCGAACGTGCTCGCCCCGGCCGACGGCACCCTCGCCTTCTACGAGAACGTGCTGACGGAGGTCCTCGACGTCTTCCCCTCGCGCTTCGTGCACATCGGCGGCGACGAGTGCCCCAAGGACCAGTGGAAGGCGTCCCCGGCGGCGCGGGCCCGGATGGCGGCCGAGGGGCTGGCCGACGAGAAGGAGCTCCAGAGCTGGTTCATCCGGCACTTCGACCGCTGGCTTGCCGCGCGCGGACGGCGGCTGATCGGCTGGGACGAGATCCTGGAGGGCGGCCTGGCCGAGGGGGCCGCCGTGGCGTCCTGGCGCGGCTACGCGGGCGGCGTCGCCGCGGCCCGGGCCGGACACGACGTCGTCATGTGCCCCGAACAGCAGGTCTACCTCGACCACCGGCAGGCACCGGGACCGGACGAGCCCGTGCCCATCGGCTGGGTCCGCACCCTGGAGGACGTCTACCGCTTCGAGCCGGTGCCGGCCGGGCTCACAGCGGAGGAGGCCGGGCACGTCCTCGGGGCCCAGGCCAACCTCTGGACGGAGGTGATGGAGGACCAGCAGCGCCTCGACTACCAGGCGTTCCCCCGGCTGGCCGCCTTCGCCGAGGCGGTGTGGTCGGCCCTTCCGCCGCCCGCCGAACGGGACTTCGCGCACTTCGAACAGCGCATGGCCGTCCACTACCGGCGGCTGGACGCGCTGGGCGTGGCCTACCGCCCGCCCGGCGGCCCCCGCCCCTGGCAGCGCCGGCCCGGTGTGCTCGGACGCCCGATCGAGGGGGCGCCCCCGATCGTGTGACGTGGAGCGGAAGGTCCCGGTCCGCCCGGTGCGGCCCTGGCACGGTGGACCTCCGCACACCGCCGTAAGTCGTACAAGGCCCGGCCAAAGACGGTCATATGCCGCCATGGTGGGCGGGACGTGACGGGACGTGGCGGATGTGGCGGAGCGTGGCGGGACGGAGCCGGACGGAGCGGGACGGGGACGAGGGCCGGAGCGGCAGCCGAGACGATGACGAGACGATGACCGGGCCGACCGGGTCGACCGGAACCGCCGGGACCTCGCGCGCCGCGAGGCGTCCGCGCGCCGTCTTGACGGCGGCCGGAGCGGCCTCGTCCGTCAGGGGCGGGACCTCTCCGGCCGGCGGTCGCCTCCCGCTGTCCGGTCCCGTCCCCGGCGCACGCCGTGCCGCGCCCGGGCGGGTGCCTCGGTGCCTCCGGCCGCGACGCGCCCGGGCGTTCGGCCCCCGGGCCGCGACGCCTCCGCCGCCCGGCGGCGTCCGGGCGGCGCGCCCGGCGGTCACCGCGCTCGCCGCTCCGGGGCGGGCGGGGACGGGCGGCGGTTCGCGGACCCTCGCGACGGCGGGCTCCGAAGATGTGCCAGAGTTGCCACGTCCGGACCGTGAGCACGTACCGTACGGCGGAATGCCGGCGCGACGGCCGGAACAGCCGGGACCACCGGGGAAGGGGCAGCTGGGTTGACCACGCACGCACCGCAGGCGGCGCACACGGTGACGTTGCCGGGCTCGCTCGACGAGGCCGTGGCGGCGCTGGCCGCCATGCCCGCCGCCGTGCCCGTCGCGGGCGGCACCGATCTCATGGCAGCGGTCAACTCGGGCCTGCTGCGCCCCGCCGCGCTCGTCGGCCTCGGGCGCATCAGCGAGATCCGCGGCTGGCAGTACCAGGACGGCCACGCCCTGCTCGGCGCCGGACTGACCCACGCCCGCATGGGGCGGCCGGACTTCGCCGCCCTCATCCCCGCGCTCGCCGCCGCCGCCCGCGCCGCCGGGCCCCGCAGATCCGCAACGCGGGCACCCTCGGCGGCAACATCGCCTCCGCCGCGCCGACCGGGGACGCGCTGCCCGTCCTCGCCGCCCTGGAGGCGTCCCTCGTCATCGCGGGCCCCGGCGGGCGGCGCGAGATCCCGGTCGGCAGGCTGCTCGCCGGGATCGAACTGCTGCACCCGGGCGAGCTCATCGGCTACGTCCGCGTCCCGCTCCTGCACGCCCCGCAGACCTTCCTCAAGGCCACCGGCCGGACCGGCCCCGGCCGCGCCACCGCCTCCGTCGCCGTGGTCCTGGACCCGGCCCGGCGGATGGTCCGGTGCGCGGTCGGCGCGGTCGCGCCGATGCCGCTGCGCCCGTACGACGCCGAGCACTGGGTCGCCTCGCTCATCGACTGGGACGGCGAACGGACCCTGGCCCCCGAGGCGCTGGCCGCCTTCGGCGACTACGTGGCCGCCGCCTGCATCCCCGACCCGCCGCCCGTCCCGCAGGGCGCCGACGACGGCACCGGCCACTCCGTCCAGGCGCCGGGAGAAGGTACCCTGCCGCCGGCCGTGCTGCATCTGCGGCGTACCGTGGCGACTCTGGCCCGCCGAGCACTGGGGAGGGCACTCGCGTGAGTGACGATCAGCAGCGACACGCCCGCACGCCCGTCGAGGGCGGCTGGCAGCCCATGCCGCGCGGGGCGGAGATCGACGCGGAGGGCACGGCGTTCGTCCAGCTCCCGCCCGAACTGCTGGCGCACCCGGGCCCCGGCGGCGACACCGGCTGGGCGCCGCTGGCCGCGCCCGGGACGGGGTACGCGCCGCCCGCGGCGGCGTCCTCCTGGGACGCGGTGCCGCAGTATCCGGGGGGCGGCCAGGAGCATCAGGGCGCGGCCGGCGCCGGCTATCCCCAGGGCGGCCGGCAGGCCGGGGGCCGCAGCACCAGGCCGCTGGGCAGCATCAGGCCGGTGTCCAGCAGCCCGGTGTCCAGCAGTCCGGCGTCCAGCAGTCGGTGCCCCACCAGTCCGTGGCGCATCATCAGCATCATCAGCAGGCGGGTCCGCAGGCGCACCAGGGCGCGTCCGTGCCGCAGCAGGCCGGCGCGCGCTCCGGGGACGCCGGGCGCGCGGCGCCGGCGTCCGCGCCGTCGCCGGCGCCGTCGTCCGAGCATGACGACTGGCCGGCCGGCCCGTACGTCTCCGGCATGGTCGACGGGCCGGCGGAGTGGGCCGCGCCCGCGGACGCGTACGGCTCCGGCGCCACCGATACGTACGGCTCCGGCGTGCCCGGTGGTGACGGGCATGGTGGCGAGGCCCATGGGGCCGACGTGCGCGGTGCCGGCGTGCGCGGTGCCGATGTCCACGGTGGTGACGTCCACGGTGGCGAGGCGTACGGCGCCGGGGTGTACGCGGCGGACGCGTACGGGCCCGGCGGCACGTACGGTTCCGGCGTGCCCGCGGCCGGCGCTTCCGACGGCTCCCCGGCCCCCGGCGCGCCGGGCGCGGCCGGTGGCCCCGATGGTTCCGGTGGGTTGCAGGACACCGCGCAGTGGCCGCTGCCGTACCCGCCCGGCATGGAGCCGGACGCCGCCGAACAGAGCGGTTCGACCGGGCAGTGGTCGGTCCCGGCGGCCGGGGACGACCCGGTCGACGAGTCCGGCGAGTACGCGCTGCACGCCGCCCCGCAGGGGACGGGCGCCGCGCCCGCCGCCGCGCACCCGGCGGCGGAGTGGCCCGTGCCCGCGCCCGGTTCCGCGGACACCGGGGCTTGGCACCAGCCCGTCGGCGGCGGTACGGAGGGGACGGGCGGGGCCGGTGTGCCCGTGTCTCCGGCCTCTTCCGCCGACGCGGCCGATCACGTCGGTCATGTTGATCACGCCGATCACGTCGCCCACGCCGGTTCGGCCGGGCAGTGGTCGGTGCCGGCCGCCCCTGCGGCGACGGGCGACACGCCCGACGCGTCGGGGGAGTACCGCCTGGACGCGGCGAACGCGTACCCGGGCGACGGGTTGACGCCGCACCCCGGTACGAACGCCACGAACGTCACCGATACGGGCGAACAGGTGGTCAGTGGCGCGTGGGAGGTGGTGACCGACGTTCCGGGCGCCCCTACGGCAGTCCCGCACGCCGGCACGCACGACGCGCACGGCACCCATGACGCGCACAGCACCCATGACGCGCATGACACGCGTGACGCGCACGACACGTACGGCGGGTATCGGCAGCACGGCCTCGCCGTGCCGCATGACGTCCCCGGTGCCGCCTCCGGCGCGGCCCCCGAGGCCGTCCCGCACACCGAACCCCTCGCGCACGCCGCCGAGTCCGTACCGGGTCACGGCCCGGAGCAGCCGCACGCCTCCGTGGAGCACGGGCGGCACGGGGCCGAGGCCGCCGACGTCCAGGCGGCGGGCCATGAGCCGTCCGCCGGACAGGAGCCCGCGCCGGGACCGGACACCGCCGCGCCCGTATCGCAGGACCCGCCCGCGCCGCACGACGCACCTGCACCGCACGGCTCACCCGTGCCGAACGACGCCCCCGTGCCGAACGACGCGCACGACGCGTCCGTACCCGCGGAGCACCTGCCCGAGGAAGGCGCCCCGGGCACGCCTCACGAGCAGCGGCACGAACAGCCCGGCCCGGACGGCCCGTTCGACGCGTCCGCCTCCCCGGACTCGTCCGACGCCTCCGTCCCCTCGGAAGGCTCCGACCCCGCCGGCTCCGACCATGCCACGGGCCACACGGACGTCACGGACGGCACCGACGTCACCAATCACACGGACCCCGCGCATTCCACGGATCCCGCGGATCCCGTCGGCCTCCCCGCCCCCTCCTCCGCGCTCGACGAGCCGCAGGCACCCGCCACCGAGCACCCCTGCGCCTCGTACGTCCTGCGCGTCAACGGCACGGACCGGCCGGTCACCGACGCGTGGATCGGCGAGTCCCTGCTCTACGTCCTGCGCGAGCGCCTCGGCCTGGCCGGCGCCAAGGACGGCTGCTCGCAGGGTGAGTGCGGAGCGTGTTCGGTGCAGGTGGACGGCCGGCTCGTGGCCTCCTGCCTGGTGCCCGCCGCGCTGACCGCCGGTTCCGAGGTGCGGACGGTCGAGGGGCTGGCCCAGGACGGGCAGCCCTCCGACGTGCAGCGCGCGCTCGCCGACTGCGGCGCCGTGCAGTGCGGTTTCTGCGTGCCCGGTCTGGCCATGACGGTCCACGACCTCCTGGAGGGCAACCACGCCCCCACCGAACTGGAGACCCGCCAGGCCATCTGCGGCAACCTCTGCCGCTGCTCGGGCTACCGGGGGGTCCTGGAGGCCGTCCGCCAGGTCGCCGACGAGCGCGCCGAGGCGGCCGCGGCGCTCGAGGAGCAGGCGTCCGGGGAACAGGACGCGGCGACGGGACGCATCCCGCACCAGACGGGGCCGCACGACGGCGGCAGTGGAAAGGCGACGGCATGACGGGGATGGGCGGCAGCGCCGGAGCGGGCGGCTCGGGAGGGCCGGACGACGTGACGGGCGTGCTCGGCGCTCTGGTCACCTCGTCCGTGACCGCGCCCGCGCCGGTCCCCGACGGGCCTCCGCAGGGCATCGGCGTGTCCGTCCCGGCCGCCGACGCCGGGGCCAAGACGCAGGGCACCTTCCCGTACGCCGCCGACCTGTGGGCGGAGGGGCTGCTGTGGGCGGCGGTGCTGCGGTCCCCGCACCCGCACGCCCGGATCGTCTCCATCGACACCGCCACGGCCGCGGCCATGCCGGGCGTGCACGCCGTCGTCACCCACGCCGACGTGCCGGGCGACGCCGCCCACGGCCGGCGGGTCACGGACCGCCCGGTGTTCGCGTCCGACGTCGTGCGCCACCACGGCGAGCCGATCGCCGCGGTCGCCGCCGACCACCCGGACACCGCCCGGCTGGCCGCCGCCGCCATCGCCGTCGAGTACGAGGTGCTGGAGCCGGTCACCGACCCCGAACTGGCCTTTTCCGCCGAGCCGTTGCACCCGGACGGCAACCTCATCCGCCACATCCCGCTGCGCTTCGGCGACCCCGAGATCACCGGCGAGGTGGTGGTCGAGGGGCTGTACCGCATCGGCCGGCAGGACCCGGCGCCCATCGGCGCCGAGGCCGGGCTCGCCGTGCCCCGGCCCGACGGCGGCGTCGAGATCTACTGCGCCTCCACCGACCCGCACGCCGACCGCGACCTGGCCGCCGCCTGCTTCGCGCTCGAACCGGAACGCGTCAAGATCGTCGTCACCGGTGTGCCCGGCGCGATGGGCGACCGCGAGGACTCCGGCGTCCAACTGCCGCTCGGCCTCCTCGCGTTGCGCACCGGCCACCCGGTGAAGCTCGCGGCCACCCGCGAGGAGTCGTTCCTCAGCCACGCCCACCGCCACCCGACGCTGCTGCGCTACCGCCACCACGCGGACGCCGAGGGCAAGCTGGTCAAGGTCGAGGCGCAGATCCTGATGGACGCCGGCGCCTACGCCGACTCCTCGTCGGACGCGCTCGCCGCCGCCGTCGCCTTCGCCTGCGGCCCGTACGTCGTCCCGCACGCCTTCGTCGAGGGCTGGGCCGTCCGCACCAACAACCCGCCGTCCGGCCATGTGCGCGGCGAGGGCGCCATGCAGGTGTGCGCCGCCTACGAGGGCCAGATGGACAAGCTGGCCGCGCGGCTCGGCATCGACCCCGCCGAACTGCGCATGCGCAACATCATGGCGACGGGCGACATCCTGCCCACCGGCCAGACGGTCACCTGCCCGGCCCCCGTCGCCGAACTCCTCGCCGCGGTACGCGACTTCCCCCTCCCCGCCCTGCCCAAGGACGACCCCGAGGAGGAGTGGCTGCTTCCCGGCGGCTTGGAGGGCGCCGGCGAACCGGGCGCCGTCCGGCGCGGCGTCGGCTACGGCGTCGGCATGGTGCACATGCTCGGCGCGGAGGGCGCGGACGAGGTGTCCACGGCGACGGTGAAGGTCAGCGGTTCCGTCGCGACCGTCATCTGCGCCGCCGTCGAGACCGGTCAGGGCTTCTCCACGCTGGCCCGGCAGATCGTCCAGGAGGTCCTGGGCATCACGGACGTGTACGTGGCGCCGGTCGACACCGACCAGCCCCCCTGCGGCCCGGCCGCCCACGGCCGCCACACCTGGGTTTCGGGCGGCGCGGTCGAGCGGGCCGCCCGCATGGTGCGCACGCAGTTGTTGCAGCCGCTGGCCGCCCAGTTCGGCATGTCCACCGAGCTGCTGACGATCGCCGACGGCAAGATCACCTCGTACGACGGCGTGCTCAGCACCACCGTCGCCGAGGCCCTGGACGGCAAGGAACTCTGGGCCACCGCCCAGTGCCGCCCCCACCCCACCGAGCCGCTGGACGAGACCGGCCAGGGCGACGCCTTCGTCGGCATCGCCTTCTGCGCGGTACGGGCCGTGGTGGACGTCGACGTCGAACTCGGCTCCGTCCGCGTCGTCGAGATGGCCGTCGCCCAGGACGTCGGCCGCGTCCTCAACCCCGCCCAGGCGCACGCCCGCATCGAGGCCGGCCTCACCCAGGGCCTCGGCGCGGCCCTCACCGAGAACCTCCGCACGTCGTCCGGCCAGGTCCGCCGCCCCGACCTCGGCGGCTACGCCCTGCCGACCTCCCTGGACGCCCCGGACATCCGCATCGTCAAGCTCGTCGAGGAACGCGACGTGGTCGCCCCCTTCGGCGCCAAGGCCATCAGCGCGGTCCCGGTCGTCACCTCCCCGGCCGCCATCGCCTCGGCCGTCCGCGCGGCCACGGGCCGCCCGGTGAACCGACTGCCGATCCGACCGCAGGCGGCGGTGGCGACGACGGGGGTGTGACGGCGGGGGCGGGCGGGAGGGAACCGGAGGCGCTGTCCACAACTGCTTCCGGTCTCTCTTCCACCGGTGGTAGCGGCGGTTGCGCTTCTCGCCGGTGAGTATCTCCTCCAGCCGCGGCGACAAGCCGGGCGGCGCGACGCTCCGCTCCTGGAGGCGAGCGGCCCCCTATGCCCCCACCGTGAGCACCCGCAACAGCAGGCAGGCATCCCCCTCGTCGTACCACTTGCCCTTGCCCGCGACACGCTCGTACTCCGCTACGCGGAGTTTCGACGGAAGGGATCGTCAAACTCCTGCCGCGTGAGCGCCTTTTCAACTACCAGTGGACCGAGGCGGTCAGGCGGGGCCGGTGTCAGCGCTGCTTGCCGGCTTTCTTCGCAAGGTGCTCGCGGCCGTTTTTCTCCACCCGGTACATCAGCCGCAATGCGGGAGACGGCTGCGGAACCCTTACCCCCCGCTCTTCGGCATCCACCAGGCGCCGCACGTAGTCACGGGCCTCACCGTACAACGGCCTCAGTCGGAAGGCACGCCGGATGGCGAGGGCCCACAACCAAATCACGGCAGGGACGAGGAGGAGAGTCGCATAGCCTTCTGGGAAGTCGCTGCTGAAGCCGACCAGGGTTCCGATTATGGGAAAGACAGCGAGAGTGCACCCTGCCTCGCTGTACCACCGACCCTTGCCGGCGATCCGCTCGTAGTCGGTAACGGGTTTCGTTTTGGGCGGGATCTGATCATGAAACTTCTCTGGCATAGGGAGCTCTCAAACCTCATCAGGCGGCAGACCGTGCCCCGCCGACGCCTCGATTGATCTCCGGCAAGGGCCGAGTACCTTCACAAGCAGGCGCAAGTTACTGGGACAAGGGGTCAAGCCAAGGCGGTATCCTGCGGTATGCACGGCTGAAAAAGAGCGGTCTCCCGTCGCCAATGGGGTAATCGGCTTCCATGTGCGGGCCAGTAGGGAGGCTTCAGCACGCCGAACCACGTCGGTGTAATCGGCGGAACTTGCCAAAGCGTGCGCGAACCACTCGTGCAGTAGTGAACATGGAACCGTCCGGCTTGCTACTCGGCAGTCAGGGCAGACAACTTTGGTCAATCGGCTCTCAGGGCTGACAGAGCCGTGCAGTGCCAATGCGTCCAGAATATTGCTGGAATGTGCGTACACCTCTTGCGCGGCAGCGACGGACACGCTATCGGAAGGATGGAAGATCTGCGAAGGAGTCGTGAGGAAGAGAATTTCTTCCTCGGTTGCCCAGCTCACGGTCTGAACGATACTGGCGAACAGTTCCGAATAAAAATCCCAGTCGTCCATGGCGGGAGTCGCAAGTTCCAGTACCGCGATTTCTGAACGGTCAGGCAGGGGGATATAGACCTGGATTATACCTTTTAGCATCTCGATCGAGGTTCCCGCCCCTGAAAACTCCGAGGGGACTACGAACGGTTCATCTCCTATGCGCACGACGACCCTGCCGCAAGACAATTCGGAGAAACGTACATCATCGCGTGGGTAGGCGTCTCTTAGAGCGGACGCCATCTGGTCGAGGAGGTCCAGGTCTGCGTAGCCCTCAAGCGGGATCCTGTACATCGCCAAGGAAGCAGTGCTCCGCCTGCCGTCGCCCATGTCTAGAGCGCAGAATGCCGCGTACTCGGCTCCAGCTTCGATGAAATCCTGGAGAAGAAACCCGTAGGCCACACACATGCGAACCCTGTCCTCGTCGGTGCCGGAAGGCAGAAGCCTTTCGGCCAGGGAATAAAGCCGGTCGGCTGCCTCTTCGGCATCCGCAGAGTCCAGTGGAAGGGGGTGGAAGAAGGCAGGGGGGAGCCAGGTCATGTGGAGGTCGGCACGCGCAGTGTTATCCATGTGGGTTCACCTGCTCAGTCAGCCAGCCAGAGCCTCATGGAATGCGGCGGGCGTACCTCTCCTGCCTGTGTAAGGAGCGGGTGCTTGAATACGGGGCTCCCTTTCGTGGTGGCTGGAAGTCTCACCATGCGTGAGCAACTTCTCCAAACCGTGGACAGTGGACATGGCCTTCACCGTTCCTGTGATCGCTTCGGGCGAGACCTCTTTCTTGAACATCCCGGCGACCCGGTTCACCTGAGGACTGATCCCCTTCGTGGTAAGGGGATTCTTGAAAGCCTCCAGGAAGCCTGTGCCCGCCTCTCTGGCGCCGTTGAGCAACTTGGCTCCCTTGGCGCCTGCCTTCACCCCTTGGAAGAGTCCATTACCCGCCCCGAAGCCGGGAAAGAGTCCCAAACTGTCCATTCCGACTTTGGCGATCGTCGTCTTTCCGTCGATGAGGCCGCGTTTCCAGGCCATGTAGTGTCCTGCCGCAGCTGCGCTGGCGCAGGCGACCGACAATCCGCCGAGGACGACTCCCGCAGGTGGGAATGCGCTGGCTACGATGGCTGCCAAGGCCAATGCGCTTGACAGCGTGGAGAACAGATCGGCGTGCTTGACGAGGAAGTTCTTGAAACCCTTCCACGCCTTGTTGAGGCCACCCGATATCCGCTCCCACACACTGATGTCCGGCGGGTGGTTCTTGGCGGCCTCGCGTATCGCCTTGGCCGCTTCTTCCGAGTGCCGTTCCCACTTCTCCCGCAGGCGCTCGGCCTCGGCGATGATCAAATCGAGTGCGTGCACGGCCTTGGCGGCGTCCGAGGCCGCCTTGCTGCTGTCGCTGGTCAGCTTGTCGGCCTCGGCCTTGGAGATCTGCACATGATTATGGTTGATGTCATCGATCTTCTGATTGATGAGTTTGCTGGCTTCGACCGTCTCCTTGACTTTTGACCTTGCGGCGACCGCGTCGTTTTCGAGCCTCTTCGCTGTCTCCTGGTGGGCGTGGAGGTTCTCACGCCACTGCTTCAGGGCGTGCGAGCAGTCATGCATGGACTTGCTGCCCTGTTGCAGATAGGTGGGCAGCTTGCCGAGCTGACCTCTGAAGGCCGTGGCCGCCTCCCCCTTCCAGACTTTGTCCGACTTTCCGATTTGCTCTACCAGGCGATGGAGCTCTTCCAGTTCGTCTGCGACTCGGCCGACGTCGTGTGCGAGCCACTCGGTTGTCTTTACGCTGCCTTTTGCGGGATTGAAGCCAAGACCAGGCCACGCTGAGTCGGACATGTTTCTCCCACGTGTGAGTCCGGTGGTCGGATGCGGAGTGCCGCCGGCGGCCTACCGTTCGCTGGGGCTGAACCCCCGGCGCAGGACGTGTTCGTATTCCGTGAACTCCTTCGAGACCTCCTTCAAGGCGCTGTGGATGTGCTTGGATCCCTTGGCTATGCGTTTGATGCCGTCGTGCCAGTTGTCCTGGAAGTGGTAGCAGGCTGCGTCGAGGCCCTGTGTGCCCAGGCCTTTCGGTCCGACCTTTTTCAATGAGGCGCAGGCGTCGTGCATCCGTTCCGTCACCTCGTTCAGCCTTCGCAGCAGGTCCGCCATGCCGTCATCGGCGTGGCCGAAATCGGACATCATCCCTCCTTGATCAATTGACGCCTTGGGCGCGGATGGAGGTGCGGTTGGCGCATCGGGGCGCGCGTCGGTGACTGTAAGTCAAGTGCCTGAAGCTGGCAAGATTCTGACAGAGACTGCCATGTGGAGCGGCGTGGGCAATCGCGCCGGGTGCCCACGCTCATCCGGCGCATCAATCGTCGCTATGGGCGGTGGCCGCCGACGACGAGGCCGGGTGTGAGCCTGGTTGTCTACTTGGGCATTCAACTTCTCGACGGAAGTGCGGAATTGGACTCGTCCGGGGCGTACGCGCGCCTACTTGCCGGTAGGCTTGCGTGGCTTGATGTAGGGCCCATGGATTGGGTGGACGAGGGGTGGGGCGGCAGTGGGGACACACTCCGCGAGCGACAGGCTGAAGGTTGAACTCGGCACGCTCAAGACCTTCAAGGGGCGCATCGACGAAGCGCTGGTCAAACTCAGCGGTTCCGAAGCGGATCCGTCGCGCGTAGGGGAAGCGACGTTCGACCAGGGGCATCTGGGCAAGGGCTTCGACGCGGTAGGGGCGCTGTACGGCGCCTACCGGGCCGTGCATCAGGATCTGGCTGCCCTGTCGAAGCTGCTCGCCGACCAGATCGAAGCCCTGAGCCTCGCCCTTCAAGGGGCGCACAACGGCTACCAGGAGACGGACCAGGAGCACCAGCGCCGTATATGGGCGGTCCGGCAGGAGGTCGCGAAGTACTACGACCCGAAGTCTGATCCGCACGCACCCGGCGGCGGCGACGTGGGCCACGCAGGTGGGGACCACGACAAGGGGGGTATGTGACATGACCGGCCAGGAGAGGAACACGCACCCCGGATCGGCCAGGCCCGCGTTCACACCGGCAGCGGTTCCCGACTTCGGCACGTACTCCCACGAGCAGCTCCTCGCCATGGTCGAGCACGCCGACGAGCACAAGATCAGGGCCATCGGGCTCAGGCTCCAGGAGGCGGCTCAGACGATCGGTGAGGTGGGGCAAGGGCTCAAGGAGCACATGAGCCGTCTGGAGTGGGACGGCGAGGGCGCCCGGGCCTTCCATGCCTGGGGTGCCGACATGTCCAACGCCACCCTGTCCTTGAGCGGTTACAGCGAGAAGGTCGGCATGTGGATCTGTGCCGCCGCCAACGCCCTCAGCGCGGCCCAGAAGATGCCGCCCGTCCCGGCCGACGCCAAGGCGAAGGTGGACAAGTTCGACCGGCTCAACCCCGGGCTGCGCGACAACGCCGACAAGTTCCACGACGTGCGGACCCTCTACGCCAAGGACGGCCCCAGCCCCGCGGAGGTCGCGACCGCGCTCACCAAGCTCCGCCAGGAGCACGATCACGCCGCCGAGGCGATGACGCGGCTCGCCCAGGCGTACAACGACTCCGGTGACGAGATCACCAAGGGGGTGCGGCCGAACTTTCCGCCGATGCCGGATGTGATGCTTCCTCCGGAAGGCAAGGCCGGTTCCGAGCATGTCTCGCTCGACGGGACGGAGGGCGGTGGCGCCGGAGCCGGTGGCACCGGCTCCGGCGGTAGCGCGAGTGCCGCCGCCGTCGCTGACCGCGTGGACGGAGGCGGGACACCTCTCGGGGGCACCGCCGTGCCGAGCGGTCCGGTGGCCGGAAGTACGACGAGCGGACACGGTGGAACGACCGGTGGCACGACGACCGTTCCGCCGGCCGGCCACCCTGGCATCCCGACCAAGACGGACGGCGGGGTCCCCCGTCCCCCGGCCCCGGTGCCCACGATGCCGGACGGGGGGCAGCCGGCGCCCGGTCCGTCGGGACCGGTGTCCACGGTGCCCCCGGTCCCGTCGCACCACCCCCGGGGCCCCTTGACCAGTGTCCCGGGGATGCCGCCGACGTGGCCGGACCGCAGACCTCCGGCATCCGGGCACGGTGGGGACCCGGATGACGGAAAGCCTCGGCGCGGGCGCGTCGCTCAGGTGACCGAGGGACGTTCGGGCACGGGGCGTGGAGGGACGCCGGTGGCACGGCCGTCCGTCACGCCGGGACTGCCCGGAGTCGCGGACGCGCGCCCGGTCGGTTCCCGGGGACCCGCCGACGGCGTGGTGGGCGGACGTCCTGCGCCCAAGGCTCCCGGCCAGGGGCTGCCCTCGGCGACCAGGGGCACGGTCGTCGGCGCCGAGCCCGGATCCGCGGCGGGGCAGGGGCGCCCTGGCATGGGCTACGGGCCCGGTTTCGCGGGCTCGCCGGCCGGCGGCGGAGCGGGGGGCGGGCTCGGCCGGGCGGGTGGCCGTCGCTTGTCGTCCGAGGCCGGTGGCGTGGCAGGCGGTCAGGCCGCCCGCGACGCCATTTCGGGAGGCCGCCCCTTCACCCAGGGTGGGTCCGGCCTGACCCGGGGTTCCGCGGAGGCGCCATCCGGGCGGGAAGGCGGTAGCGGCAGCCGCCGGCCCGAGTACCTGGTAGAGGAGGAGAACCCGTCTCACGGGCGGTACGGCGTCATTCCCCCCGTCGTCGACTGAACTCACCCGAGGAAGAGGACGTTTCCGCAGATGATCGGGTACAGGAAGCCCATCCTCAGGACGGCTGTACGCGGTCTCGCCACCGCACTCTTCCTTCTGCTGGTCCCGGGCGGGCCGGCCTGGGCGGACACGGTCAGAGACCACCAGTGGTACCTCGACGGCATGCACGCCGAGGAGATGTGGCGGACCAGCACGGGATCCGGGGTGACGGTCGCCGTGATCGACAGCGGCGTCGACGACAGTCTTCCCGACTTGCGCGGACAGGTGTTGCCCGGAAAGGACTTCCTGCCTTCCGGGACCGGTGCCCACAAGGACGCCGTGGGGCACGGCACCTCGATGGCGGTATTGATCGCCGGGACCGGCAAGGGGCCGGAGAAGTCGGCGACCAAAGGTCTGGCACCCGGGGCCAAGATCCTTCCCCTGCGCGTCCTGAGCCACGTCGACGGGTGGGCGGCGCAGAACGAGGCCATCGTCCGGGCCATCCGATACGCGGCCGACTCTCCGGCGAAGATCATCAACATGTCGTTCGGCAACCCGGGCCAGGGCCGGTCGATGGACGAGGCCGTGCGATACGCCCTTTCCCGGGGCAAGTTGCTGTTCGCCTCGTCGGGAAACGAAGGGCGTGAGGGCAACCCGGTCGAGTATCCGGCGGCCTCCCCGGGGGTGGTGGCCGTCAGCGCGATCGGCAAGGACGCGCGGGTGACGGAGGAATCGGTGCGAGGGCCGCACGTCTCATTGGCGGCCCCGGGGGATGACATGATCCACAGTTGCCCCGGCAGTACCGGTATTTGCCGCAGCCACGGCACCAGCGCCGCCAGCGCCCTCGCCTCCGCCTCCGCCGCCCTCCTCTGGTCGGTCCACCCGGACTGGACGGCCAATCAGGTCCTCCGCGTGCTCATCAACACGGCCGGTGGCCCCAAGAGCGGTGAGAAGCGGAGCGACACCCTTGGTTACGGCGTGGTCCGGCCCCGGGTCGCCCTGAAGGACCCCGGCGACCCGGGGCCGGCGGACGTCAACCCCCTTACGGGCGCCGGGGGTTCAGGTGTGGTCGTCAAGCCGGTGCCCTCGCGCCGGCCGGACGCCCGGCCGGGTGACGCGCCCTCGGCGGGAGCCGCCCGCGAGGCCGGCGGCGGGGGGACGGGCACCACGACCTGGATACTGCTGGGGGCCGGAGGCGCGTTGGCCGTCGGAGCCGGGGGCGCGGGGGCTCTGGTGGTCGCGAGGCGGCGTCGGGAGAGGCCCGGATTCGGGCCTCCTGCCCATGGGTGAATGCCGACGAGGGGACCGGTAGCCGCGCGCCTCCGTCCGCGGTCTCACACCACCGGCATCGCCGTAAGCGACCCGTCCGCGGACAGGAAGACGCGGTTGCCCGAGCCGACGAGCCAGGGGGAGACGCTGCCGCGCCAGGGGTAGGACCAGAGGGGCTTGCCGGTTCGTTTGTCGAGGGCCAGGGCGGCGGAGGCGCTGCCGCCGGTGGCGGTCCAGAGGGTGCGGCCCTGGACGGCGGGGGGTGTGAGGGGTGGGTAGGCGCGGTCGTCCAGGCGGTGGGTCCAGACGGTCTCGCCGGTGCGGCGGTCGAGGCAGTGGACGGTCGGGGCGTCCACGGCGTAGAGGAAGGAGCCGTCGACGGACGGGCCCGACCAGCCCTGGTAGGAGCAGGTGCCGCCGTTCATCGCGGGGCTGGTCCGGAAGGAGGCGGAGGGCAGGGACCACAGCTTCTCGCCGTCGTCCAGGCGGTGTGCGGCCAGGGTCTTCCCGCCGAGGTACACGATGCCGTCGCGGACCGCCGGCAGCACCGCGTCCTGTGCGTAAGGGCGCTGGGTGAGCTTCCACGCGGTGCGGCCGGTGGCGGTGTCGAGGGCGTAGACGTCGCCGTTCCGGCCGTAGACGACGAGGCGGTTCCCGGCGGGGACGGCCAGCGCGGACTCGGAGTGGTCCGGTTCCCGGTCCGGGTGGGGGACGGCCCAACGGACCGTGCGGGAACGGATGTCGAGGGCGCTGATCCGGTTGGGGCGCAGGGTCCTCGCGCCGTCCACGAAGTAGACCGTCCCGTCGTCCATCGCGAGGACGTGGTCCGCGTCGACGGACGCGCTCCAGCGCTCGTGGCCCGTGGCGGCGTCCAGACCGACGAGCCGGCCGCCGTCGAACGGGGCCGCCACGACGTCGGCACGGCCCGCGAACCGGCCGTACTTCTCGCTGTCCACCCGCCATTTCGGTCTGCCGTCGCGTACGGAGAAGGCCGTCAGGCCGTCGCTCGCCATGGCGACGACCAGGTCGCGCACGGGAAGCGGGGCGGGGGCGAAGGGGAAGGTGACGACCGGGCCCCAGAGTTCGGCGGGCGGGCGGTCCTCCTCGTACTGGCCGGTCGTCAGGGGCTTGGCGTCCCAAGGGTGGGGCGGGGGCGGCGGGTCGGCCTTCAGGGACTCGGCAGCCGGGTGTTCGTCGCGGAGGAACCACCACGCCGCCGTGCCGCCCCCCGCGGCCACGGTGACGCCGCCCGCGACGAGGGCGGTGACCAGGCGGCGCCGGGAGGGGCCCGAGGCGGTGGCGGGGGCGTCGGTCAGGGCGGTCAGTCGGCGGGCGGCGGTCTCGCGGCGGGCGATGTCGGCGGCGAGGGGGCCGCGGCGCCAGGCGCGGTCGGCGCCTTTGGGCGGGGCCATCGCCGCGGCGATGAGGGCGGGCTGCGGGCGGTGGCCGGGTTCGCGGGCCAGGCAGGGGGCGATCAGGGCGTGCAGCGGGGCGGGGAGGCCCGCCAGGTCCGGTTCCTCGTGGACGACCTTGTACTGGACGGACGCCACGTCCGTGCCGTCGTAGGCGCGGCGGCCGGTGGCCGCGAAGGCGAGCACGGCCCCGAGCGAGAACACGTCGCCGGGCGGGCCGACGCGCCGGCCGAGCACCTGCTCGGGGGCGCCGTAGCCGGGGGTGACGGGGTTGGTCCCGGTGGTGGTGAGGGTGAGGCCGTGCTCGGGGCGCGCGATGCCGAAGTCGATGACGCGCGGGCCCGAGGAGGTCAGGACGATGTTGGACGGCTTGATGTCACGGTGCACCAGGCCGGCGGCGTGGACGTCCCCGAGGGTCCGCGCCAGCGCGGCGCCCAGGGCCCTGACCCCCGCCTCGTCGAACGGCCCGTGCTCCGCCACCGCCTCGGTCAGCGTCGGCCCGGCCAGGAACTCCGCGGCGATCCACGGCCGTCCGCCCTCCGTCCACGCCCCGAGCACCCGTGCGACACCCGGGCTCGTCACCGCCCGCGCGGCCTGCGCCTCGCGGACGAAGCGCTGCGCCAGGTGCGGGTCGTGCGCCATCTCCGGGTGCAGCACCTTGACGGCGGCCGCGGCCCCGGCGGCGTCCCGGCCGAGGTACACCTTGCCCATGCCACCCGCGCCGAGCACGCCGACGAGACGGTACGGGCCGAGGCGGAGGGGGTCTCCGGTGGTGAGGGCATCCATGGAATGACGGGCCTGTTCGGGGGAGGAGGGCGGGTGGCGGACGTGAAGCCGGTGGTCGACCGGCCGATTCTCCCGCCGTGCCGGCGGACGGTTACAGGTGGGGGTGGAGTGAAGGTTGGGGAAGCCGACGACTGGCAGTCCCTCAGAGGCGCTTGGCCGGTCGCGGGGGCCGCGGCCGTTCACCGGTGGCCGGGCATGCCACGCCGGTGCCGCCCGCCCCCCGACGCGCCGCCCGGCACTCCTCATCCCACGATGCCGTCCACCACCACCCACGCCCCCATCAGCATCGCCACCGCCACCCCCCACGCGACCGGCGCTCCCTCCCGCCGCGAGACCAGGCCCCAGGTGCCCAGCAGGGCGGCGGTGGGGGCGGTGAGCAACGGGATCCAGCCGACGGCCTGTTGAGCGGCCGTGGTGCAGATGGTGCGGGTGTCGCCCTGGTCACAGCCGTCACTGGCCATGACCGAGAGCGGGAGGAACAGGAAGGTGAGCCCGGCGAAGATCCACAGTGCCGCCATGCCCACGGCCTTCAGGGCGATGTCGACCGCAGAGTTCACAGAACCCGCAGAGGCCATGGAACCCGCAGAGTCCACAAGGCCCCCAGAGCCCGCGGAACCCTGAGACCCCCCGGGCCCCTTAGACCCCCTGGTCAGTGCACGCGTCCCATCAGTTGAAGCCATGCCGTCACGCTAGGCGCGCCGCCCCGGGCCCGGCATCCGTACGCGTACCGACGTGACGCGCGGGGTGGCTGAGTATCGCTACTCAGCCACCCCGCGCGTCAGCGGAGGCCGTGACCGGATTCGAACCGGCGTAACTCGCTTTGCAGGCGAGCCCCTGAACCACTCGGGCACACGGCCGTGTCATCGTGCTCCGTCGTCGACGATAGGGAGGGTGCCGGCGGGCCACAACTGTCCTGCCGCATGCGCCACATGAGTGTCACGCGGCGTTCACAGTGGCCGTCACGGGGCGGCCAGGAAGTCCTCGACGAGCGGGCGGAACATCTCCGGCTCGTCCACCCACGGGTAGTGCCCCACTCCGTACAGCGTCCGCACCTCCGTGCGGGTGGCGGCGGGGAAGGAGGCGGCGACCGTCTCGCCGGCGCGGACGCCGGTGATGGCGTCGCGGTCGCCGGTGACGACCAGGAGCGGGAAGGCGGCCGAGCGGAGGTGGTCGAGGAGGGCGCGGCGGGCCGGCTCGTCCACGCCCTGCCAGAAGGCGATGCGGGGGACGGGGTGGAGCTGGCCGTCCTCCGTGGCGGCGTGTGCCTGTTGCGGGGCGTCCCAGCGGCCGTAGCCCATGGGGGCGGCGCGCCGGAGGAGGGTGCGGGCCTCGGTGAAGTCGCGGGTCTCGGCGAGGGAGTGGACGGCGACGTAGGCGTCCACCCACCAGTCCTCGGTGGCCCGCGACTCGAAGATCTCCTCGGCGTCCGTGGGCAGTTCGCCCTGGAGGCGGGCGCCGGGGGCGACGAGGACGAGGTGGCTGACCCGGTGCGGGTAGAGGGCGGCGTACGCCTGGGCGGTGGCGCAGCCGGCGTCGTGGGCGAGGAGGGCGAAGCGGTCGAGGCCGAGGTGGCCGCGGAGCGCCTCGACGTCCTCGGCGAGGGCCGGGAAGGCGTAGCCGCGGGGGTCGTCGGCGGGCGGGGAGTCGCCGGTGCCCCGGCTGTCGGGGACGACGAGGGTGTGCCGGGCGTCGAGGCCGCCGAGGTCGCCCAGGTAGGCGGCGTCCCGGCCGGGGCCGCCGGCGAGGCAGACGACCGGCGGGCCGGGGGTGTCGGCGGTGCGCGCTTCCAGCACTCGGTAGGCCAGTTCCGCCGCGTCGTACGAGACGTAGCGTGATGTGTGAGCTGCGTGAGGCGCCATAAGTCCACCATGCACCAAAGGTCCGTTGATCCAGAAGTCATTCAAGCCGGATCTGCCCGCTACCCCAAATTCCGCTTATGATTCCGGCGTGTTCGACTCCCGGCACATCAAGACGTTCCACGCGGTGGTCGCGGCCGGTTCGTACTCCGCCGCCGCGCGGGCCCTCGGCTACACCCAGCCCGCGATCACCCAGCAGATGAAGGCCCTGGAGCGGTCGGTCGGCACTCCGCTGTTCACCCGCGTGGGCCGCAGGATGCGGCTGACGGAGGCGGGGGAGGCGCTGGCGCGGCACGCCGAGACGATCCTGGACACCCTCACCGTGGCCCAGCAGCAGATGAGTTCGCTGACGCGGCTGCGGGCCGGGCGGGTGCGGGTCTGCGCGTTCCCCAGCGCGGGCGCCACCCTCGTCCCGGAGGCCCTCGCCCGGCTCGCCGCCGACCACCCCGGCGTCCGCGTCGAGCTGCTGGAGGGCGAGCCGCCCGACTCGCTCCGCCGGCTGGTGCGCGGGGAGTGCGACATCACCCTCGCCTTCACCTATCCCGGGCTGCACGACGAGGTCCCGGACGAGCTCGCGGAGATACCGCTGCTGGAGGACCAGCTGACCGTACTGCTCCCCGCCGGGCACCCGCTGGCCCGCCGCCGCGCCGTGGGCCTGGCCGACCTCGCCGACGAGCGGTGGATCGCCGGCTGCCTGCGCTGCCGCACCAACTTCCTGCACGAGTGCGCCGAGGTCGGCTTCGCTCCCGACATAGCCTTCACCACCGACGACAACCTGGTCGTGCAGTCCCTCGTCGCCGAGGGGCTGGGGGTGGCGATGATGCCGGGGCTCGTGCTGTCGTTCCTGCGCCACGACCGGATCACCGGCCGGGCGCTCGACCCCGCCTCCCGCCGCCGCGTCTCCGCGTACGTCCTCCGCGACCACCTGCGCGTCCCCGCCACCGCGCTGGTCCTCGACGAGCTCAAGGCCGCGGCGGCGCGGCGGGTGGGGTGCTGAGCGGGTCCCGTCCGAGGGCCGGGTGCGGGACGGCGCGCCCGCGCGATCCATAAGCGGGAGTTGGGCCCCGGCCAACAAACTGTCGTTGGACGTGATGGATCACGCCCTCGAACCTGCCCGTATGACCACTCCTACCGCAGCCCCGACGACCGCCCGCCTCCGCGGGCTCATCGACGACGTCCGGGAGGCAGTGGGCCGCGGCCTGCCGCCGGACACGACGGCCTACCTCGTCGGCGAGCGGCTCGCGGGCCACCTCGGCTCCGACGACCTGCTCACCCCCGAGCAGTGCGAGGGCGACCCCGAGCGCTACCGCCAGCACATCCTGCACGCGGAACCGGACGGCAGCTTCTCGCTCGTGGCCCTGGTCTGGCTGCCGGGGCAGCAGACCTCCGTCCACGACCACGTCTCGTGGTGCGTGACCGGCGTCCACCAGGGCGCCGAGAGCGAGCGCCGGTACCGGCTCGTCCCGGACGGCACGAGCTGCCGGCTGGTCGCCACCGAGGACGTCGTCAACGCCCAGGGCGACGTCTGCGGCTTCGCGCCCCCCGGGGACATCCACCGGGTGCGCAACGCCTGTTCGTCCACCGCGATCTCGATCCACGTCTACGGCGCGGACATCGCGCGGCTGGGCTCCAGCGTGCGGCGCGTCTACCACCTGCCGGCCGACGAGCTGTGATGCGGGAGCGGTGGAGAGCGGGCCGGATATACCAGGTGATCCGGCCATATAGGGTTTACCGGCCGTACGAGCCGGAACGGCAACAACAGCCGGAACGGGCACATCGGCCGGAACGGGCACATCAGCCGGAACAGGAACAGCAGGGGGAACAGCCGTCATGGCGTTGACCAACGCGCGGCCGGGCGGCGCCCGCGCCGGAACGGCCGCCGCGCCCCCCGGCAAGCTCCCCGGACTGGCCATGGCCGTCCTCGGCGTCGCCCTGGCCTGGACGGTCCACCGGCTCGTCCCCGCCGTCCCCATGCTCACCGCGGCCGTGGTGCTCGGCATCGCCGCCGCCCACCTGCCGGGCGTCAAGGCCCGGGTGCGGGGCGTCGGACGGCCGGGGCTGACGCTCGCCGGGAAGCGGCTGATGCGCGTGGGCGTCGTGCTCCTCGGGCTGAAGCTGAGCATCGGCGATGTGCTCGGGGTCGGCTGGGCGACGGTGGCGATGGTGCTCGTCGTCGTCACGGCCACCTTCTTCGGCACGCTCTGGCTCGGCCGCCGGCTCGGGCTGCGCGGCGACCAGCCGCTGCTGATCGCGACCGGCTACTCGATCTGCGGCGCCTCCGCGATCGGCGCGGTCAGCGAGGTCTCCGGCAGCGACGAGGAGGACGTCGCCACGTCCGTCGCCCTCGTCACGCTGTGCGGGACGCTCGCCATCGCCGTGCTGCCGCTGCTGCACCACCCGCTCGGGCTCGACGACACGCAGTTCGGACGCTGGGTCGGCGCGGGCGTGCACGACGTCGGCCAGGTGGTGGCGACCGCGCAGACGGCCGGTCCGACGGCGCTCGGCGAGGCCGTCCTGGTGAAGCTGATGCGTGTGGCGCTGCTGGCACCGCTGGTGGCGGCCGTCGCCGTGTCCGTGAGCCGGCGGCGCGCCCAGGCCCGGGCGGCGGCCGGCGGCACGGGGGTGCCCGCGGACCAGCAGAAGCGGCCCCCGCTCGTCCCCCTCTTCGTCCTCGGCTTCCTCACCATGGTCGCGGTGCGCAGCACCGGGCTCGTGCCGGACGGGGTGCTGGACGGCGCCCAGCACGTCCAGGAACTGCTCCTCGCCGCCGCCCTGTTCGGGCTCGGCAGCGCGGTGCACCTGCCCTCGCTGGTGCGGACCGGGGGGCGGGTCGCGGCGCTGGGGCTGTGCTCGTGGGTGGTCATCGCGGGGGTGTCCTACGCGGGTGTGCTGCTCACGGCGTGACCATCCTCGGATGACGGCGTGACGGCGTGACGGCGTGACGGCGTGACGGCGTGACGGCGTGAGGGCGTGACGGCGTGACGGCGTAGCGGAGTGGCGGCGTAGCGGAGTGGCGGCATGACGTCGTGGCGGAGTAGCGGTGTGACGGGGGCGAGGACGGGGCCGGGGGCCCGGGGTTCAGGGGGGCCGCGTGACTCCGGAGGTAGGGCGAAGGGATGAGGCCGAAACGGTTCCGGAGCCAGAGGCGGTCCGAACGGCCCCTCCCTACGCTGCCTCGCATGAGCACCGCCGACTCCATACCCCCGCCGCCGGACCCCGCCGCCGTCCCCCCGACCCCCGCCGCGTCTCCTGCCGCGTCTCCTGCCGCGTCCCCCGCCGCGTCCCCCGCCGCGTCCCCCGCCGCGTCCCCCGCCGCGTCCCCCGCCGCGGCTCCGCCGGACGACGAAGGCGGTGTGCTCGGCCGCCGCTACCGCGGGCTCACCTTCGGCATCATCTCCGTGATCTCGCTCATCGCCTTCGAGGCCAGCGCGGTCAGTACGGCCATGCCGATCGCCGCCCGCGCGCTCGACGGCATCGGCCTCTACGCCTTCGCGTTCTCCGCCTACTTCACGGCGAGCCTGTTCTCCATGGCGCTGTCGGGGGAGTGGAGCGACCGTTCCGGCCCGCTCGGGCCGCTGTTCACCGGCATCGCCGCGTTCGGCACCGGGCTGGTCCTCGCGGGCTGTTCGCAGGACATGTGGATGTTCGTGGGATCCCGCTTCGTGCAGGGGCTGGGCGGCGGCATGGTGCTCGTCTCGCTGTACGTGGTCGTGGGCCGCGCCTACCCCGAGCGGCTGCGGGCGAAGATCCTCGCCGCGTTCTCGGCGGCCTGGGTGGTCCCGGTCCTGGTCGGGCCGGTGGTCGCGGGGTCGGTCGCCGAGCGGCTGAGCTGGCGCTGGGTCTTCCTGGCGATCCCGGTCCTGGTCCTGCTGCCGCTGCTGATCATGCTGCCGGCCCTGCGGAAGCTGCCGCGGACCGACCGCGGCGGGAGCGTGGACCGGCGGCGCGTCCTGCTCGCGCTGGCCGTCGCCGGCGGCGCCGGACTGCTCCAGTACGCCGGGCAGGACCGCACCTGGCTCGCCCTGGTCCCGGCCGTCGTCGGGCTCGCGCTGCTCGCGCCGTCGATCGTCAGGCTGGTGCCGAAGGGCACGTTCCGGGCCGCGCGCGGGCTGCCGTCCGTGGTACTGCTGCGCGGCGTCGCGGCCGGCGCCTTCCTGGGCGCGGAGAGCTTCATCCCGCTGATGCTGGTCAGCGAGCGCGGCCTGTCCGCCACGGCCGCCGGCCTCTCCCTGACCGGCGGGGGCCTCGCCTGGGCCCTCGGCTCGTTCACCCAGAGCCGCTCGGGCGCGGAGCGGCACCGGGACCGGCTGATGGGCCTGGGCATGGTGCTCGTCGCCGTGTCCGTCGCGCTGGTGCCGCTGGTGCTGGTCGACGGGGTGCCGGTCTGGCTGGTGGCCGTCGCGTGGATCATCGGCGGTTACGGCATCGGCCTGACGATCTCCAGCAGCGGCATCCTCGTCCTCTCCCTGTCCCGGCCCGGCGAGGAGGGGATCAACTCGGCCGCCCTCCAGCTCTCCGACGCCCTCGGGAACATCGTCCTCGTCGGTGCGGGCGGCGTCCTCTTCGGCGCCTTCGGCGGCGCGACCGTGGCCACGGACGGCGACGCGGCCGACACGGCGGCCCCGCCCGCCGCCTTCGTCTCCGTCTACGTGACGCTGGCGGCGGTGGCCCTGGCCGGCGCCTGGATCACGACCCGGCTGCGGCCGGCGGCGGAGGGAACGGCCGTCCGCGGAAACGGCGGACCGGCGAGCGGCGTCGAGTCGAAAACCGGTACTGCCGCCGCCCGTTGACGCCCTAATGTTCGAACATGTCCCTGAACCTCCGCCTCGACGACGACCGTACGGCGGCGCTGCGCGAGCGCGCCCGCAGCGAAGGCATCACTCCGCGGGCCGCCGCCCTGCGCGCGGTGGACGAGTACCTGTCCGCGACCGGCCGCCGGGCCCGCGTCCGGCGGACCGCCGGGCGGCAGGCGGAGGTCTGGCGCGAGCTCCTGGACCGGCTCAAATGACGACCATGACGACCATGGCGACGGACTACCTGACCCCGGACGACGCCCTCGTCGTGGCCGGCTGCGCCTGCGCCGGCGACACGGAGGTCGTCGTCCGGGACGCCGGAGGGCTGGCGTCCGCCCTGCACCGGCCGGCGGCGGAGATGTACGGGCACGAGGTGCACCCGGAGCTGATCGGCAAGGCCGCGTCGCTGCTCCAGGGCCTGGCGGTCAACCACCCGCTGGTCGACGGGAACAAGCGCACCGCCTGGCTGGCCTGCGTCACGTTCCTGGCCCTGCACGGAGTGGAGCTCCGGCCGGACGTCGACGCCGCCGAGCGGCTCGTCCTCGACGTGACGACGGGCCGGGTGCGGGACGTGGCGGAAGTCTCACGGCGGCTCGGGGAGCTGCTCGCGGGCTGACGGGCGGGGGCCTGCCGCCCGCGCCCGCCAGGGCTTGTCCGAAATGATCCGGAACCGGCCGGAACCGGTCGAGACCGGCCGGGACCGGCCGGGACCGGCCGGGACCGTCTAGGTGCCCGCGCACGAGGACGGTCCCCGGCCGGTCCCCGGTAGGCTGACGCGGTTGTCGTTTACCGATTTCTCAAGGCCCCGATCCAGCCGACGGAGACCGTGACTACCACCACAGCCAACCACCATCTCTCGCCCGCCTTCCCCGGCCGGGCCCCTTGGGGTACCGCGAACAAGCTGCGCGCCTGGCAGGAGGGCGCGATGGGGAAGTACATCCAGGAGCAGCCGCGCGACTTCCTCGCCGTCGCCACCCCCGGCGCCGGCAAGACCACCTTCGCGCTCACCCTCGCGTCCTGGCTGCTGCACCACCACGTCGTCCAGCAGGTGACCGTCGTCGCACCGACCGAGCACCTGAAGAAGCAGTGGGCGGAGGCCGCCGCCCGCATAGGCATCAAGCTCGACCCGGAGTACAGCGCGGGCCCGCTGGGCCGCGAGTACCACGGCGTCGCCGTGACGTACGCGGGTGTCGGCGTACGCCCGATGCTGCACCGCAACCGCTGCGAACAGCGCAAGACGCTCGTCATCCTCGACGAGATCCACCACGCCGGCGACTCCAAGTCCTGGGGCGAGGCGTGCCTTGAGGCGTTCGAGCCGGCCACCCGCCGGCTCGCCCTCACCGGCACGCCGTTCCGCTCCGACACCAACCCGATCCCGTTCGTCACCTACGAGGAGGGCAACGACGGAATCCGGCGGTCCGCCGCCGACTACACCTACGGCTACGGCAACGCCCTCAACGACGGCGTCGTCCGCCCGGTGATCTTCCTCTCCTACAGCGGCAACATGCGCTGGCGCACCAAGGCCGGCGACGAGCTGGAGGCCCGGCTCGGCGAGCCGATGACCAAGGACGCGATCAGCCAGGCGTGGCGCACCGCGCTCGACCCGCGCGGCGACTGGATGCCCAACGTGCTGCGCGCCGCGGACCGGCGGCTGACCGAGGTCCGCAAGAGCATCCCGGACGCGGGCGCCCTCGTCATCGCCTCCGACCAGGACTCGGCCCGCGCCTACGCCAAGCTCCTCCGCGAGATCACCGGCGAGGGCCCGACGGTCGTCCTCTCCGACGACTCGGGGGCGTCGCAGCGCATCGACGACTTCTCGGCGGGCGACTCCCGCTGGATGGTCGCCGTCCGCATGGTGTCCGAGGGCGTGGACGTGCCCCGGCTCGCGGTCGGCGTCTACGCGACGACGATCTCGACGCCGCTGTTCTTCGCGCAGGCGGTCGGCCGCTTCGTGCGGTCGCGGCGGCGCGGCGAGACGGCATCGGTCTTCCTGCCGACCATCCCCATGCTGCTCGGCTTCGCCAACGAGATGGAGGTGGAGCGCGACCACGTCCTCGACAAGCCCAAGAAGGAGGGCGAGGAGGACCCCTACGCCGAGTCCGAGAAGGAGATGGCGGAGGCGGAGAAGCAGCAGGACGAGGACACGGGCGAGCAGGACGTGCTGCCGTTCGAGGCCCTGGAGTCGGACGCGGTCTTCGACCGGGTGCTGTACAACAGCGCCGAGTTCGGCATGCAGGCCCACCCCGGCAGCGAGGAGGAGCAGGACTACCTCGGCATTCCCGGGCTGCTGGAGCCGGAGCAGGTGCAACTGCTGCTGCAGAAGCGGCAGGCGCGGCAGATCGCGCACAGCAGGCGGAAGCCCGACGAGGAGGCCGACCTGCTGGAGATGCCGGCCGAGCGCCGGCCCGTGGTCACGCACAAGGAGCTGCTGGAGCTCCGCAAGCGGCTGAACTCCCTGGTCGGCGCCTACGCGCACCAGAGCGGCAAGCCGCATGGCGTGATCCACACCGAGCTGCGCCGCACCTGCGGCGGCCCGCCGAGCGCCGAGGCCACGGCCGGGCAGCTGAACGAGCGCATCAAGAAGGTGCGCGAGTGGGCCACGCGCATGAAGTGACGTGAGCGGCTCTCGCAGTCCGGGTGCCCCGTGGTGAAACGATTCGTTGATCGTCCGTTTCTCAAATACTCTGCGGGGCGCCCGGATTGTGGGCAGACTCTTCCGGAGAGCGGACCGGCTCGCTACCGTGCCGGTCACGTACACGCCCCGTGGCAGCGCCGCCGCGGAGCGCGGCCGGTGGTATGCGTCAAGGAACGTATGCGTCAAGCGACCCGGCGGCCTCTCCTCGCGCGCTGCCGGACGGGACCGGAAGCGCAACCCCACCGCGATGGGAGCCCGCCTTTCATCGGAGGAGGGGGCGTCGTGACCGCGGAGACTTCGCAGACGCTCGACAGAGGACTGCGTGTCCTGAAACTGCTCGCCGAGACCGATCACGGGTTGACCGTCACCGAGCTGGCCAGCCGGCTCGGCGTCAACCGCACGGTCGTCTACCGGCTGCTCGCCACGCTGGAGCAGCACGAACTCGTCCGCCGGGACATCGGTGGCCGGGCCCGCGTCGGGCTCGGCGTCCTACGACTCGGACGCCAGGTCCACCCACTGGTCAGGGAGGCCGCGCTGCCCGCGCTGCGGGCGCTCGCCGAGGACGTCGGGGCGACGGCCCACCTCACGCTCGTCGACGGCGCGGAGGCGCTGGCCGTCGCCGTCGTCGAGCCGACCTGGACCGACTACCACGTCGCCTACCGCGCCGGGTTCCGCCACCCCCTGGACCGCGGCGCGGCCGGCCGGGCGATACTCGCCGCCCGCGCGGGCGAGGTCGACAACCCCGGGTACGCGCTCACCCACGGCGAACTGGAGACGGGCGCCAGCGGCGCCGCCGCCCCCCTGCTCGGGGTGAGCGGCATCGAGGGCAGCGTCGGCGTCGTCATGCTCACCGACGCCGTACCGCACCGGGTCGGGCCGCGGGTCATGGAGGCGGCGAAGGAGGTGGCCGACGCGCTCCGGTGAGGGCGCGGCCTCCGGTGGTGCGGCGGTGAACTAGATTCGCGGTATGCCACTTTCGTCTCCGTCCGCGTGGTCTCCGTCCGCGTGGTCCCGCCGCACCCGGACCCTCGCCGTCTGCGCCGTGCCCGTCCTGGCGCTGCTCGTGACCGCCGCGTTCGCGCCGCTGCCGTTCACGATCGCGAGACCCGGCTGGACGGTGGACGTCCTCGGCGCCCACCAGGGCAAGCCGGTGATCACGGTCGGCGGCGCGGAAGCCCGGCGGACCAGCGGCCAGCTCCGCATGGTCTCGATCATCGCGACCGGGCCGGACGCGGAGGTCACGCTGCCCGAGGTCGCGTCGGACTGGTTCCGCACGGACCGGACGGTGATGCCGCACGACTCCGTGTTCCCGCCCGGGAAGTCGGACAAGGAGACGGAGGAGCGGAACGTCGAGGAGATGAAGAAGTCGCAGGACTCGGCTGTGCGGGCCGCCCTGCGGCACCTTCACCGGTCGCCTTCCGACGTGAAGGTCAGTCTGAGCCTGGGCGACATCGGAGGGCCCAGCGCGGGGCTGATGTTCACGCTCGGGATCATCGACAAGCTCGACGGGGACGGGCGGGGTGGTGACCTCACCGGGGGGCGGACGATCGCGGGGACCGGGACGATCGATCCTGACGGGACGGTCGGGCCGGTGGGGGGCGTGGGGCTGAAGGTGCAGGCTGCGGGGCGGGATGGGGCTGGGGTGTTTCTTGTGCCCAAGGCGCAGTGCGCGGAGGCTTCGGCGGGGGCGCCTGCTGGCTTGCGCCTCGTTCCGGTACGGAAGCTTGGGGATGCGGTGGAGTCGTTGCGGGCGTTGGAGTCGGGGGGCTCGGTGCCTCGTTGCTGACGCGGTGGGGTTGCCCCTGACCCGCCCTTTCACCGTTTCTTGCGGGGGCTCTGCCCCCGCACCCCCGAAGCGCGCTGCGCGGTTTCGGGGGTCCGGGGGGCTTGCCCCCGGGAATCGGCGAAGGTGGGGGCACCCCCTCTGGGGGAGGGTCCGGGGCACACCTCACCCCCCGGCAGCCTGCCGCACGAGCGGAATGATCCGCAGCGGCACCGCGTCCTCCATCACGATCGCCGTGGAGGCCCGCACGATGCCCTCGATCCCCACCACCTTGTCGATCACCCGCTGCAAATCCGCGTTCGACCGCGCGACGAGCCGGCACAGCATGTCGCCGTGCCCGGTGATGGTGTGCAGTTCCAGGACCTCCGGCACCCCGGCCAGGTGGGACCGGACGTCCGGGCCCTCCCCTTGCTTGATCTCCAGCGTCGCGAACGCCGTCACGGGGTAGCCGAGCGCGGCCGGGTCGACGTCGGGGCCGAAGCCGCGGATGACGCCCTGGGAGAGCAGCCGGTCCAGGCGGGCCTGGACCGTGCCGCGGGCCACGCCGAGGCGCCGGGACGCCTCCAGGACGCCGATGCGCGGTTCCTGTGCCAGCAGCTCGATCAGCCTGCCGTCCAAACGATCGATCGCCACAGCCGACCCCTCGTGGTCACCATGTACAGAACGTCCGGCGGTTCCGGGCGTCTACTGTGCAGATTGCCCAGCGAAAACTGAAACTATTGCGCACCTTGTGGATCGGCGAGACGCTGCGCGTATGACGCAGACCACAGAACACGCCTTTGACACCGCTCGGCAGGCCGACCCCTTCCCGGTCAAGGGGATGGACGCGGTGGTCTTCGCCGTCGGGAACGCCAAGCAGGCCGCGCACTACTACGCGTCGGCCTTCGGCATGAAGCTGGTCGCCTACTCCGGGCCGGAGAACGGCAGCCGGGAGACGGCGAGTTACGTCCTGGAGTCGGGCGGTGCCCGGTTCGTGTTCACCACCGTCATCAAGGCGGCCACCGACCGCGGCCGCTTCCTGGCGGAGCACGTCGCCGAGCACGGCGACGGCGTCGTGGACCTGGCGATCGAGGTGCCGGACGCCCGCGCCGCCTACGCCTACGCGGTCGAGCACGGCGCGCGGGGCCTGGACGAGCCGTACGAGCTGAAGGACGAGCACGGGACCGTCGTCCTCGCCGCCATCGCCACCTACGGCAAGACCCGCCACACCCTGGTGGACCGCTCCGGCTACAGCGGCCCGTACCTGCCCGGTTTCGTCGCCGCCACCCCGGTCGTGGCGCCGCCCGCCAAGCGGAACTTCCAGGCCATCGACCACTGCGTCGGCAACGTCGAACTCGGCCGGATGGATGAGTGGGTGGAGTTCTACCACCGGGTCATGGGCTTCACGAACATGAAGGAGTTCGTCGGCGACGACATCGCCACCGAGTACTCCGCGCTGATGTCCAAGGTCGTCGCGGACGGCACCCGGAAGGTGAAGTTCCCGCTCAACGAGCCCGCGATCGCCAAGAAGAAGTCGCAGATCGACGAGTACCTGGAGTTCTACGGCGGCCCCGGCCTCCAGCACATCGCCCTGGCCACCAACGACATCGTCACCACCGTGCGGCAGATGAAGGCGGCCGGCGTCGAGTTCCTGGACACCCCGGACAGCTACTACGACACCCTCGGCGAGTGGGCCGGCGAGACCCGGGTGCCCGTCGAGACGCTGCGCGAGCTGAAGATCCTGGTGGACCGCGACGAGGACGGCTACCTGCTGCAGATCTTCACCAAGCCGGTCCAGGACCGCCCGACCGTCTTCTTCGAGATGATCGAGCGCCACGGCTCCATGGGCTTCGGCAAGGGCAACTTCAAGGCCCTCTTCGAGGCCATCGAGCGCGAGCAGGAGAAGCGCGGCAACCTCTGAGCCGGGCCCCCGATCCACTGCGGGCACACCCCCCACCCGGCGCGGTCCCGCCCTTCCCGGCGGGGCCGCGCCGTGCCGCGCGACCGGCCGCCACGCGACCGGCCGCCGCGCGATCTTCCCCGGCCCGCCGGGTGGTGGGAGGGTGAACGCATGGGTGATCTGATCAGTCTCCTGCGCGAAGGGCTGCCCGAGAGCGCGGTCCTCACCGACCCCGACGTCACCGCCTCCTACGCCAACGACATGGCGAGCTTCTGCCCGGCCGGCGCCCCCGTCGCCGTCGTCCTGCCCCGTACGGTCGAGCAGGTGCGGCACGTGATGCGCACGGCGACCGCGCTCCGCGTCCCCGTCGTGCCGCAGGGCGCCCGCACCGGCCTGTCGGGCGCGGCGAACGCCGTGGACGGCTGTGTGGTGCTGTCGCTGGTCAAGATGGACCGGATCCTGGAGATCGACCCGGTCGAGCGCATCGCCGTCGTCGAACCGGGCGTCGTCAACGCCGTGCTCTCCCGGGCGGTCCTGGAGCACGGGCTGTACTACCCGCCGGACCCTTCCAGCTGGGAGCAGTGCACCATCGGCGGCAACATCGGCACCGCGTCCGGCGGTCTCTGCTGCGTCAAGTACGGCGTGACCGCCGAGTACGTGCTCGGCCTGGACGTCGTCCTCGCCGACGGCCGGCTGCTCACCACCGGCCGCCGCACCGCCAAGGGCGTCGCCGGCTACGACCTGACCCGGCTGTTCGTCGGTTCCGAGGGCAGCCTCGGCATCGTCGTCCGGGCCGTCCTCGCGCTCCGTCCGGCACCGCCCGCGCAGCTCGCGCTGGCCGCCGAGTTCCCGTCCACCGCCACGGCCTGCGAGGCGGTCCGCCGGATCATGGCGCGCGGGCACGCGCCGTCGCTGCTGGAGCTGATGGACCGCACCACCGTCCGCGCCGTCAACTCCCTGACGGGCATGGGGCTTCCGGAGTCCACGGAAGCCCTGCTCCTCGCCGCCTTCGACACCCCCGACCCCGGCCCCGACCTCGCCGCCGTCGCCGAGGTGTGCACCGCCGCGGGGGCCACCGAGGTCGTCCCCGCCGACGACCCGGCCGAGTCCGAACTCCTGCTCCACGCCCGGCGCGTCGCGCTGCCCGCCCTGGAGGCGCTGAGTCCG
The DNA here is from genome assembly GCF_050937075.1 of Streptomyces sp. CA-181903. Lineage (NCBI taxonomy): Bacteria > Bacillati > Actinomycetota > Actinomycetes > Kitasatosporales > Streptomycetaceae > Streptomyces > Streptomyces sp. CA-181903. The sequence goes on along the minus strand of NZ_JBNJLY010000001.1, from coordinate 2,860,003 downwards.
GCCACCATGATCGACGACGTGTGCGTACCGCGCGGCCGCCTCGCCGCCTTCGTCGACGCCACCAGCGCCATCGCCGAGCGGCACGGCCTCACCATCGGCGTCTGCGCCCACGCCGGCGACGGCAACACCCACCCCGTCGTCTGCTTCGACCCCGCCGACGAGGACGAGGCACGCCGCGCCAGGGAGTCGTTCGACGAGATCATGGCGCTCGGCCTGGAGCTCGGCGGCACGATCACCGGGGAGCATGGAGTGGGGCTGCTGAAGAAGGAGTGGCTGGCGCGGGAGGCCGGGCCGGTGGCGATGGAGATGCAGCGGGGGATCAAGGCGGTGTTCGATCCGCTGGGGATCCTCAACCCGGGCAAGGTGTTCTGAGGCCGATCCGCCCCGGGGCCACGGGGGCCGGGCCCGTCCCCCGTGGCCCGCTCCTCTCAGGCCCCTTGCGCCAGCAACTCCCGCAGCCCCTCGTCCAGTCCGAGCCGTTCCCGCTCCGCACCCAGCGGCACCAGCCGCAGGGTGCCGGCCAGCCAGCCCGCCACCTCCTCGGCCGGCGCCTGGAGCAGCGCCTCCCCGTCCGGCGAGGTCAGTCCGACGCACACCACCGACCGTCCCCCGCTCCGCGCCGGCCACACCCGGACGTCACCCGTACCGCTGGCCCGCCGCAGTCCCTCCGTCAACAGCTCGCGCCCGAACGTCCAGTTGACCGGCTCGTCCGACGTCACATGGAAGGAGATCCGCACGGCGTACGGATCCTCCGCCCGGTAGTGCAGCCGCGCCGGCACCGGAACGCGGTGCCCCGGCGACAGCACCAGGTCGATCTCCAGGTCTCGCTCCACCACGGAATACATGAAGTGCGCCCTCTCGCTCCGTTCCAGTGCCCGGTGCGCGGTCTTTCGCGAACCGGGTCCGCACAGAACAGAGCGGACCGGCCCCGGGTCATGACGCGACTTCGCACCGCCTCCTCGCCTGCTCGCGCGTCTCACCCTCCACACCACCCGCGTGCGGCATCGCGTGGTGTCCCCGGTCGCACGTGTGAGTGGTTCCGTCGGCAACGCATCCCACGGAGGAATGCCGTCTGGTAGACCTGTTGGCCGCGCCCCGGGTTGTCTTTTGCGCATAGATGTCACAGGGAAACGCGTCCGCAGTCGCGAGCACAGGCACCGGAGCGGTACACAGGACACCACGCCAGTGCGGCAGACTGCCTGACATCCCAGCACGGCCGAACAGATACGGGACACCGGAGACCATGAGCGCACCCATCCCGGGATCCGCCGGCAGCAGCCCCGGCGCCGGCTTCTACCCGGACCCGTCCATCCCCGGCTACATCCGTTACTGGAGCGGCACCGCCTGGGTCCCCGGGACGAGCCGGCCCGCGCCCGCCGAGGGCGAGCCGCTGCCGGCACCGCCGCCCGGTCTGCCCGTGCCGCCGCCGGCCGTTCCGCGGGTCCCGACGCCGCCCGCGCGGCAGGGGCCGGGGCCGTCCACGCCGCGGCGGACCGGCGCCGCCTCGTCGAACGAGACGGGGCCGGTGTTCCTGGACGAGGAGCCGGTGGCGGGAGCCGTCGATGGCGTCCGTGACGTCCGTGACCCCTGGGACGCCGGGAGCGGCCGGGCGGACGGGCGCGCCGGCGGGAGCGGTTACGGGGACGGGTACGAGCGGGGGTACGGCGCCGGGGCGGCCTCGGTGGCCCCGGTGGCCTCGTCGCCCGGAGTGGCCGAGGTGCCCGGAGTGCTCGGGGCGCACGGTGGATGGGGCGGGGACGCGTCCGTACCGGAGCGATCCGTTCCGGACGGCCGCGACCCGCGGCTGCCGGACGCCGCCGGGCCGCAGGGCGGTCAGGGGACCGTCGATCTCGGCGGTCGGCCCGCCCCGGCGGCGGCGCCGGGCGGAGAGCAGCGGCGGCGGCCGGGCGGCGGGGAGGCATGGCACGGGGAGCCGGACCCGACGCCCCGGCCGGTGACGGCGCGGCCGCTTCCGCAGCAGGCACAGGAGCCGGTGCGGGGACGGTCCGAGGCTCCGGCAGGGCGGCAGGGGCAGGGGCAGGTACAGGGGCAAGGTCAGGGGCAGGGGCAGGGCGTTCCGGGACAGGCACAGGCGCAGGCGCAGGGCGTTCCGGGGCAGTCGCCCTACGGCGGCTGGGCGCCGCAGGAGCAGCCTCAGCGCCCCCAGCAGCCTCACCAGCACTCGAACCAGAATCGGCACCAGGACCAGTACCAGCAGCAGCCCCAACCCCAACCCCAGCCGCAGTCTCAAGCTCAACCCGCCCCCAGCACCGAGCACAACCGCACCAGCCACACCAGGCCCAGCCGCCGCAGCAGGCCGCCCACCAGGCGCCCCCGCAGCGACAGCCGCAGCCGCAGTCACCACCGCAGCCGCAGCCGCAGGCCCAGTCCCTGCCCGTGCAGCAGTCGGCCGCCGCCCCGCACCCGGTGTCCGCGCGGCAGCCGGCTCCCGTCGCCCCGCAGCCCGCGCCCACCCCCCAGCCGGCCTCCGCCGCGCAGCCCCTCCCCGCCCAGCAGCAGGCCGCGGCCCCCGCGCCGTGGAAGCCGCCGGCGGAGAACCCGTTCCTGCTCGCCGCCCGGCAGGAGGGCCGTCCGGCGGGGCTCGGGCGGCGCCTCGCGGCCCGGCTGATCGACACGGTCGTGCTCGGCGGCGCCGTCGCCGCCGTCGCCGTGCCGCTCTGGGCCAAGGCCGTGAGCCACATCGACGAGAAGGTGAACCGGGCCAAGCGCTCGGGCGAGACCGTCACCGTCTGGCTGCTCGACGGCACCACCGGCACGTACCTCGCGGTCGTCCTCGCCGCCCTGCTGCTCGGCGGCGTGCTCTACGAGGTGCTGCCGACCGCCACCTGGGGCCGCACGCCGGGCAAGAAGCTGTGTGGGGTGCGCGTGCTGGGCATCGAGTCGCACGACACCCCGTCGTTCGCCGCCGCGCTGCGCCGCTGGCTGGTGTACAGCCTGCTGGGCGTGGTGGCCGTCGGGGTGGTCAACGCGATGTGGTGCCTGTTCGACCGCCCCTGGCGGCAGTGCTGGCACGACAAGGCGGCCCGCACCTTCGTCGCGTCGGGCCGCGGCTGACCGCCGGGCCGGGGGCAACTCGAACGGCATACGGTCGGATGCGGCGGCCCGCCCTCCGGGGTGTACTCGGGCCATGAGCACGGACCAGCCGCAGGACAACGACCCGTTCGGCAAGAAGCCGCCGGAGGACCTTCCGCCGTACGGGGGAGCGCCCGGCGGCGGCCCGCCCGCCGGCGGTCCCCACGGGGGCGGCCAGTACGGGCCCGGCCCCGGCCCCGGCGGCCCCTACGGCGCCGGGGGGCCGCCTCCGCACGGCGGTCCGGGCAACCCCTACGGGGACGGGTTCGGTGCGGCGGACCCGCTGGCCGGGATGCCGCCGCTCGCGAGCCGCTTCAAACGGCTGCTCGCCCGGATCATCGACTTCCTGATCGTCTTCGTCCCGGTCAGCCTGATCTACTCGGCGTTCGTCTGGGACCACTGGGACCCGTCCCAGGACAACACCAAGAACACCGGCCTCAGTGTCCTCGTGGCGATCGTCTACTTCCTCTACGAGGGCCTGATGCTGACGGCCCGTGGGCAGACGGTCGGCAAGATGGCGATGGGCATCCGCGTCGCGATGCTGGAGAACGGCGCCGTGCCCCGGAACGCGCCGGGCTGGATCCGCGCCGCCGTCTACTGCCTGCCGTGGATCGTGCCCTGCTGTGGACCGCTGTTCTGGCTGGTCAACGTCCTCTGGTGCGCGTGGGACAAGCCGTATCAGCAGTGCGTCCACGACAAGGCGGCCAAGACCGTGGTGGTCTCAGCCGTGCAGTGAGTGCTCGCTCACCCGATCACCCAGCCGTCCGCCCACGCGCGGGCCCGCCGGACGCGCCCCGGCGGGCCGGCGCACGGGGGGTTCCACCGCCTCCGCCCGTGGGCTCCGGCGCGCGCCGGGCACCAGCGCGGCCACGAGCAGGCCGAGTGCCAGCGCGCCCAGGGCGACGACGGCGACCCCGACGCCCGAACTCGTCCGCGACAGCAGCAGCATGAGGAGGGTCGAGAGAACAACGGTGGCCGAGCCGTAAACGATCTGTGCTGACGTCGGACGCGGCATGACGGAATCCGTCCTCGGGGGGCATGGTGGGGTGCAGAGCCGACAGGTACGTACCGCAAAAAGACTCTACGGTCCTGTCTGCCCTAGGGGAACGGCCGGTAAGCACGCCCTTGCCCACCGTCCCGAGGCGTGAGAGGCGCGGGGAGCGGCCCGCCCGCCCGGGTGGTGGACCGGATGCGCCCGCGTACCCGCCCGCGGCAGGCGCCCCCGCTACTGACAGCCGCCTCCCGGACGGCCGGAGGAGGCGTCGGGCGGCGGTCGTCCCCGAGCCACAAGATCATCCAAAAGCTCGATGAATCCCCAGGTCAGAGGCGTTTTTCCGGATTTCCCTGGCGGGTCGCCGTCGATCGGGGTTGGATGCGGTGGTGACGGTCCCTTGTTGACACGGGGGCCGACTCGGAGGCTCCACGGAGGGTGATGCGGATGGCCGGCGGCGGATTCGTCAAGCTCCCGGACGGCAGTGTGGTCGTCGCCCTCTCCCTGCCCAGCCCGCCCGGCGGCGAGGCGCGGCCGGGGTCGCGGGTACGGGTGCTGGTGCACGCCGCGAACCGGCAACGGGCGCTCACCCGGGTACGGAATCTCGGCCTCCGGGCGGTCTTCCTCCGCGGGAACAGCGAACCGCCGAGCCCGGACGAGGTGAGCGCCGCGCTGCACCACCCGGACGGGCTGGTGTGGCGGTCGGCGCCGGAGGACGAGACGGAGTGGTGGCATCCGATAGCGCGGCTGCTCCGCCGCCCGGCGGGAGCCGCCTGACACCCCCTGGGGTGGCCCGTCAGCCCACCACGGGCTTGCCCATCAGCTCCACGCCCGCCCCGCGCAGCTCCTCCAGCGCGGCGTCGACGGTCTCCCGGGCCACGCCCGCCGTCAGGTCCAGCAGGACGGTGGTGCGGAACCCCTGCCGGCGGGCGTCCAGCGCGGTCGCCCGGACGCAGTGGTCGGTGGCGATGCCGACCACGTCGACCTCCGCCACATCGCGGGCGTGCAGCCAGTCGGCGAGGCCGGTCCCGTTCTCGTCCGCGCCCTGGAAGGCGCTGTAGCCGGCCGCGTAGGCGCCCTTGTCGAACACCGCGCCGATCGCGCCCGAGGCGATGGCGGGCGCCAGGTTCGGGTGGAACCCGCTGCCCTCGGTGCCGGCCACGCAGTGGACGGGCCACGAGTCGACGTAGTCCGGGTGCTCCGAGAAGTGGTCGCCGGGGTCGATGTGCATGTCGCGCGAGGCGACGATGTGGGCGTAACCGGCGGTGGCCTCGCCCACCAGGTCGGTTATCGCCGCCGCCACGTCGGCGCCGCCGGCCACCGCGAGGGCGCCGCCCTCGCAGAAGTCGTTCTGCACGTCGACGATGATCAGTGCACGGTTCATGGCGCTTGATCCTTTACGGAAGGGCCCTCGGCCGACGGTGCGGACGGTGATGACAGTGGTGAAGGTGCGGACGGTGACGGCGAAGCCGCCGCCGCGGACGCCGCCACGGAATCGGCCGCTCCGCCACGGCGCGCCGCGGCCGGGGCCGCGGCGGCGGCGACGCTGTTCGACTCTCTGTGACCGAGGGTAGTGAGTCCCCTGGGACGGGGGAGGGGCACAGGGGGCGGTCGGAGGTACGCCGACGGTGCGTCGGCGACGGCCCGGCCCCCGGGGACCGGTCAGAGGTACTCCGTGGGCAGCACCGGCTCGCCCTTCGACAGCTGCGTGGCGGACAGCGGCAGCGCGCCGCGGGCCGCGGTGTGCCGGTCCCGGGCCGCGTCCAGCGGTTCCCGGGCGACGACCTCGCCGCCCCGGACGAGCTCGACGAGCAACTGCCGCCCCGCGAGCTCCTCCGGCACCGGCCCGGTGCCCACGACCTCGGCCTCCGCGACGCCGTCCGCGTCCGTGCGCCGGGCGGCCCACTTGCGTCCGCCCATGGACATCTTGCCGCCCATCGACTTCTTGGCGACCGGCCGCAGCGGGGCGCCCGGTTCCGCCGTGTCCGCGCGGGCGACCAGCTTGTAGACCATCGAGCAGGTGGGGTGCCCGCTCCCGGTCACCAGCTGGGTGCCGACGCCGTAGGCGTCCACGGGGGCGGCGGCCAGCGAGGCGATGGCGTACTCGTCCAGGTCGCTGGTCACGACGATCTTCGTCTTGTGGGCGCCCAGGTCGTCGAGCTGCTGGCGCACCCGGTGGGCGAGCAGCAGCAGGTCGCCGGAGTCGATGCGGACGGCGCCGAGCTCAGGACCGGCGATCTCGACGGCCATCCGGACCGCCTCCGTCACGTCGTAGGTGTCGACGAGCAGGGTGGTGCCGCCGCCCAGCGAGTCGACCTGGGCGCGGAAGGCGTCGCGCTCGCTGTCGTGCAGCAGGGTGAAGGCGTGCGCGCTGGTGCCGACGGTCGGGATGTTGTAGCGGAAGCCGGCGGCGAGGTCGGAGGTGGTGGCGAAGCCGCCCACGTAGGCCGCGCGGGCCGCGGCGACGGCGGCCAGTTCGTGGGTGCGCCGGGCACCCATCTCGATCAGCGGCCGGCCGCCGGCCGCGACGGCCATCCGGGAGGCCGCGGCGGCGACCGCGGAGTCGTGGTTGAGGATCGAGAGGATCACCGTCTCCAGCAGCACGCATTCGGCGAAGGTGCCCTCCACCCGCATGATCGGCGAGCCGGGGAAGTACACCTCGCCCTCGGGGTAGCCGAAGATGTCGCCGCGGAAGCGGTAGCCGGACAACCAGTCCAGGGTGGGCGCGTCGACGATGCCGCGGTCGGCGAGGAACTCCAGGACGCCGGGGTCGAAGCGGAAGTTCTCGACGGCGTCCAGGACCCGGCCGGTGCCCGCGACCACGCCGTACCGGCGGCCCTCGGGCAGCCGCCGGCTGAAGACCTCGAACACCGAGCGCCGACCGGCCGTCCCGGCGCGCAGCGCGGCCTGCACCATCGTGAGTTCGTACCGGTCGGTGAAGAGCGCCGTCGACGGCACAGCCACCGGCAGCCCCAGGTCCGCAGCGTTCACTTGGTCCTACCTCGCATTCCCGTTCTGGCGTCGACCGGATGCTACCGCGAATACTCGTCAGAGTGACGATTTCGGGGGGCCGTTTGTGCGTCGGGGGCCGCGAAGTGGCAGCATGGGAAGTGCGTATGGACCGCCGTGTCCCGACGGAGAAGCGAGGCGTGGAGCGGGCGTGAGTGTGGCACCTGTCGAGATCGAACGTCCGGAGACGGGCGAATCCCCCTTCGCCGTGGCCGAACCCGACGTCCCCTGGGTCACCCTCGTCCACAACGACCCCGTGAACCTCATGAGCTATGTGACCTACGTCTTCCAGGCGTACTTCGGTTACTCCAAGGACAAGGCCCGCAAACTGATGCTCGACGTCCACCACAAGGGCCGCGCCACGGTCTCCAGCGGATCGCGCGAGGAGATGGAGCGCGACGTGCAGGCGATGCACGGCTACGGCCTGTGGGCGACCCTCTCCCAGGACCGCTGATGGCCGGGCACTTCGAGCCGCTGCCCGGCGGCGGGGCAGCCATCGCCCTGGACGAGATCGAGGTCTCCATCCTCCGCAACCTCACCGTGCAGCTCCTGGAGCTGATCGGCCCCGACGCCGGGCCCGCGGGCGCGGAGGACGACGATCCGCTGGCCCGCCTCTTCGCCGAGGGCCCCAGCGAGCCGCCCGCCGATCCGGCGCTGGCCCGCCTCTTCCCGGACGCCTACGGCACGCCCGGCGCCGAGCAGGACGAGCAGGCCCGCGCGTACGCCGCCGAGTTCCGCCGCTACACCGAGAACGACCTGCGCGCCCGCAAGCGCGACGACGGCCTCGCGGTCGTCCGCTCGCTCGACGGGCTCCCGACGGCGGACGGGCCCGGGGGCGGCGCGGCGGTGCTCCGGCTCTCCCCGGAGGGCTCCCGGCAGTGGCTGGGCACGCTCAACGACCTCCGGCTGACCATCGCCGCCCGGCTGGACATCACCGACGAGGACGAGAGCGACGCCCTCTTCCGGCTGCCGGACGACGACCCCCGCAAGCCGATGGTGATGGCCTACCTGTGGCTGGGCGGACTCCAGGAGACGCTGATCGAGACGCTGGGCCCGCGCTAGCCGGCGCCCGCTCTCGTTCCGGCCCGGTCCGGCTCATTCCGGCGCGTTCCCGTTCTTTCCGGACCGGCTCTTTCCCGTCCGGCCCTTTTCGGTCTTTCCGGACGATCTCCGTCCGCTTTTCGGGTAACGGTGTCCGCATAACGATCGCATCACCGCGGTGGCGGTGAACGCCCATCTTTACGGGGTTTGCCCCACTCTGCCTGTGGCTTGGCGCACATTCGAACTGGCGATCTACGTATTACCCGTGATAAATCTTCACGACCTGCATCCACCGACGCCATCCATGTCGTGGAGCGGGAGCGCTATGGCCGACCGACCGTCGGCTCGTGCAGGACTCCATCCGGGGGATCGGAACCCGATCCGGACGATCCGGATCGGTATGGAGAAAGGCGTTCCACCATGACCTCTGAGCAGGTCGCGGACCGCGTCGCAGGCGAGGCCGGCGAGCGGGACGGAAGCGGCGAAGCTTCCGAGGGTTACCAGCGGGGGCTGGGCAACCGACAGATCCAGATGATCGCCATTGGTGGCGCCATCGGCACCGGGCTCTTCCTCGGCGCCGGCACGGCCATATCCAAGGCCGGACCGAGTCTCATCCTCGCGTACGCGGTGGCGGGACTCGTCATCTTCTTCATCATGCGGGCGCTCGGCGAGCTCCTCATGTACCGCCCGGTCTCGGGCTCGTTCTCGGACTACGCCCGTGAGTTCCTCGGGCCGTTCTGGGGCTATGTGACTGGCTGGACCTACTGGCTGTTCTGGGTGGTCACCGGCATCACCGAGGTGACCGCGGCGGCCAAGTACGTCCAGTACTGGGACAAGTCGATCCCGCAGTGGGCCTCGGCGCTGGTCTTCACGGCCGTCCTCTACCTCGTCAACCTGATCTCCGTGAAGCTCTTCGGCGAGCTGGAGTTCTGGTTCTCCATGGTCAAGGTCACCGCCATCATCGGCATGATCCTGATCGGCATCGGCGTCATCACCCTCGGGTTCTCCGACGCCGGTGACACCGCGTCCTTCTCGCAGCTCTGGTCCCACGGCGGGTTCTTCCCCAAGGGCATCGGCGGCACGCTGATGACGCTGCAGATCGTCATGTTCGCCTTCCTCGCCGTCGAGCTCGTCGGCGTCACCGCGGGCGAGGCGACCGACCCCAAGAAGACGCTGCCCAAGGCCATCAACACCGTGCCGTGGCGCATCGCCGTCTTCTACCTGGGCGCGCTCATCATCATCCTGTCCGTGGTCAGCTGGACCGTCTTCGAGCCGGGCGTCAGCCCGTTCGTCGAGGCGTTCGCCAAGATCGGCCTGCCGGCCGGTGCCGGAATCGTCAACTTCGTGGTCCTCACCGCGGCGCTGTCCTCCTGCAACTCCGGCATGTACTCCACCGGCCGCATGCTGCGCGACCTGTCCCTCAACGGCCAGGGCCCGAAGTTCTTCGCCGCCCTGACCAAGCGCGGCCTGCCGCTGCGCGGCACCACGGTCTCCGCCGCGTGCATGCTCGTCGGCGTGTGGATCAACTACCAGTGGCCGGGCAAGGCGTTCGAGTACGTCGTCTCCTTCGCCACCATCTCCGGTATGTGGGCCTGGATCATGATCCTGCTGGCCCAGCTCCGCTACCGCCGCAAGGCCGACCGCGGCGAGCTGCCGCAGTCGGAGTTCAAGGCCCCCGGAGCGCCCTGGACCAGCCTCTTCGCCCTCGCCTTCATCGGCATGGTGATCGTGCTGATGGGCATCGACAAGGACGCGCGGATCTCGCTGTACTGCGCGCCCGTCTGGGCCGGGCTCATGGTCGTGTCGTACTTCGTGCTCAAGGCCCGCAACCCGCAGGCGTTCGAGCGCAAGGATTACTCGGCCGCGGCCCGGGAAAGCGTCGACCAGGCCGCCTGACGCCGGCATCACGCCGGGCCATCGGGCCCGCCCCGCACCCTCCCCCCGGTGCGCGGCGGGCCCGTCGCGTTTCCGGGGCCGGGCCGAAGGCGGTGCGGCGAGTGGTGTCCGTCACGGCCCCGCGGGGCCCCGCGCGCCCCGACCTATGCTGGCCCGCATGCTGACCATCACCCAGGCCCTGTACGACCGGATCGTCGAGCACGCCCGCGCCGACCACCCCGACGAGGCGTGCGGTGTGGTCGCCGGACCGGCCGGCGGCGACCGCCCCGAGCGGTTCGTCCCGATGCTCAACGCCGCCCGCTCGCCCACGTTCTACGAGTTCGACTCCACCGATCTGCTCAAGCTGTACCGCGAGATGGACGACCGCGACGAGGAGCCGGTGGTCATCTACCACTCGCACACCGCCACCGAGGCGTACCCGTCCCGCACGGACGTCTCGTACGCCAACGAACCGGGCGCCCACTACGTGCTGGTCTCCACGGCGGACACGGACGGCTCCGGCCCCTTCCAGTTCCGCTCGTTCCGCATCGTGGACGGTGGGATCACCGAGGAAGAGGTCCGGATCGTGGCGGCGTACTGAGCGTCCCACCAGGCGGGAACGGCCGTCCCGCCCACCGGGACGGCCATGGGGGAGCGGGGCGGGGAATCGATAGCATGCGCCCACGGTTGTCCCGGGAGAACACCCGTTCCGTCCCCGCGTCCCAGCCGTTCCGCCCGCCTCCCCGCACCCACGCACTCGACGAGGAGCACCACCATGGCCATCGAGGTACGCATCCCGACCATCCTCCGCACCTACACCGACGGCGAGAAGGCCGTCGAGGGCGCCGGGGCCACGCTCGACGACCTCTTCAAGGACCTGGACGCCCGCCACCCGGGCATCCGCGAGCGGCTGGTGGACGAGGGCGGCGCGCTGCGCCGGTTCGTCAACGTCTACCTGAACGACGAGGACGTCCGCTTCCTGGCCGGCCCGGGCACCGAACTCGCCGACGGCGACAGCGTCACGATCCTCCCGGCCGTCGCGGGCGGGGCCCGCTAGGCATGCGGTACGACAGCCCGCTGGCCGCGGTCGGCGACACTCCGCTGGTCCGCCTGCCCCGGCTGTCCCCCTCCGGGGACGTCCGGATCTGGGCGAAGCTGGAGGACCGCAATCCCACCGGCTCCGTCAAGGACCGTCCCGCCCTGCACATGATCGAGCAGGCGGAGAAGGCGGGCCGGCTGACCCCCGGGTGCACCATCCTGGAGCCCACGTCCGGCAACACCGGCATCTCCCTGGCCATGGCCGCCCGCCTCAAGGGCTACCGCATCGTCTGCGTGATGCCGGAGAACACCAGCGAGGAGCGCCGGCAACTGCTCGCCATGTGGGGCGCCGAGATCATCTCCTCGCCCGCGGCCGGGGGTTCGAACACGGCCGTGCGCATGGCCAAGGAGCTGGCCGCCGAGCACCCCGACTGGGTGATGCTCTACCAGTACGGGAACCCCGACAACGCCGGCGCCCACTACGCCACCACCGGCCCCGAGATCCTCGCCGACCTCCCGGGGATCACCCACTTCGTGGCCGGCCTCGGCACCACCGGGACCCTGATGGGCGTCGGCCGCTACCTGCGCGAACACGTACCGGACGTACGGATCGTCGCCGCCGAACCGCGCTACGACGACGTCGTCTACGGCCTGCGCAACCTCGACGAGGGCTTCGTGCCCGAGCTCTACGACGAGACGGTCCTCACCACCCGCTACTCCGTCGGCTCCGAGGACGCCGTGCGGCGCACCCGCGAACTCCTCGCCGAGGAGGGCATCTTCGCGGGCGTCTCCACCGGCGCCGTCCTGCATGCCGCGCTCGGCGTCGCGCGCAAGGCCCAACGCGCCGGGGAGCGCGCGGACATCGTCTTCATCGTGGCCGACGGCGGCTGGAAGTACCTGTCGACCGGCCTCTACACCGCGCCCACCACCGAGGCCGCGGTGGCCGCGCTGCACGGGCAGCTCTGGGCCTGAGCACCCGCCCGGGAGCGGGCCGGGACCGCCGGAGAGACTGCCCCTACCGATGTTGGCGACCGGCTGACATCATCCCGTAGGAGACGCACATGAACTGTCCCGCATGTGGATCTTCGGACATGAGGCAACTCAACAATGGAAACTGGCAGTGCGGAAACTGCGGCGCAGTCACGGCTGGATCGGGCGGCCTGGGATGCGCTCGACCCTGAGACGCGTGAACGGCTGGCGGCCGTCATGTCGCCGGAGGAGTTCACGGTGACGGCCGGCAGCGAGGAGTCCGCCGAGCGCTTCCGGCGCTTCATGGACACCCTCGACCGGGCGGAGCGGGTCCGGCCGCTCTAGCGGGCCGCCGCCGCCTCCACCGCACTGCGGACCCGTCCGCCGCCCTTCAGGGGGCGCGGGCGGGTTTTCGCGCGCCCCGGCGCCCGGCGCCGTCCGTCCTGGTGATTCCAGCCACAGACCCGGCCCGCGATGGAGCGGCCGCCCGGTTCCCGCCTTACCCTCGGACGCACCGCACGGTCACCGGCCCCCCGTCACCGGCCCACGGAGGTTCAGGCCCGCATGAAGCTCACCGTCGTCGGATGCGCGGGCTCGTTCCCGTCCACGGAATCCGCCTGTTCCAGCTATCTGGTGGAGGCCGACGGCTACCGGCTGCTCCTCGACATGGGCAACGGTGCCCTGGGCGAGCTCCAGCGCCACATCGGCCTCTACGACCTCGACGCGGTGCTGCTGTCCCACCTCCACCCCGACCACTGCATCGACATGTGCGGGTACTTCGTGGCCCGCTACTACCGGCACGAGGGCGGCCGGGCCGGCGCCATCCCCGTCCACGGCCCGGAGGGCACCGAACAGCGGCTGCTCACCGCCTACGGCGACGTACCGGACCCCGCCTGCATGCGCGAGGTCTTCGACTTCCGCACCCTCGAACCCGGCGGCTTCTCCGTCGGCCCGTTCACCGTCTTCACCGACCGCGTCAACCACCCCGTCGAGGCGTTCGCCTTCCGGGTGGAACACGGCGGCTCCGCCCTCGTCTACTCCGGCGACACCGGCCCCTGCCAGGCGCTCGACTCCCTCGCCAAGGACGCCGACCTGCTGCTCTGCGAAGCGTCCTTCACCCACGGCAAGGAGGACATCCCCGACCTCCACCTCAACGGCCTGGAAGCCGGCCGGCTCGCCGCCTCCGCCCGCGCCGAGCGCCTCGTCCTCACCCACATCCCGCCGTGGACCGACCCCCTGCGCAACCTGCGCGACGCGCGCTCGCTGTACGACGGGCCCGCGGAGCTGGCCCACGCGGGGGCGGTGTACGAGTTTTAGGGTGCCCCGGGCCCGCCCCCAGAGGGGGCCCCCAACGGGCTGAAAGTCAGCCCGTCCGGCGTTTGAGGACGAGCGGCGGAGCCGCGAAAGGGGGGCTGGGGCGCAGCCCCAGGAAACGGTGAAAGGGCGGGTCCGGGGCAAAGCGAAACCCCCGGGACCGTGGTCGGTCCCGGGGGCTCGGCAGCGCTCAGCGCAAGATCAGCGCTTGGCCTTCGCCGCAGGCTTCCGCTTCCGCTGCTGGGGCGTCTTCTTCGCCCCGCCCTTGGCGGCACCCGGCTTGGCGGCAGCCGACTTCGCCGCAGCCGGCTTGGCGTCGGCCTTCGCGTCGGCCTTCGCGTCGGCCGTCACGTCGGCCTTGGCCGCAGCCGGCTTCGCGGCAGCCTTCGCCTCCACCTGCGCAGTCGCCTCAGCGAACTCCGGATCCACCTCACGCCCCGGCGTCATCAGGTTGAACTTGATGATCGCGAACCGGAAGACGAAGTAGTAGATCGCCGCGAAGCCCAGACCCACCAGGATCAGCGCCCACGGCTTGCTGGCGATGCCCCAGTTGAGCACGAAGTCCACCGCGCCGGCGGAGAACCCGAAGCCGTCCTTCATGCCGAGCGCCCAGGTCAGCGCCATGGAGACACCGGTCAGCACCGCGTGGATCGCGTACAGCACCGGGGCGACGAACATGAACGTGAACTCGATCGGCTCGGTGACACCGGTGACGAACGCGGTGAGCGCGAGCGAACCCATCATGCCGCCGACGACCTTGCGGTTCTCCGGGCGGGCGCAGTGCACGATCGCCAGGCAGGCGGCCGGCAGGGCGAACATCATGATCGGGAAAAAGCCGGTCATGAACTGGCCCGCGGACGGGTCCTTGGCGAGGAAGCGGGCGATGTCGCCGTTGACGGTGCCCTTGGGGCCGTCGAAGGAGCCGGCCTGGAACCACGGGAAGGAGTTGAGCAGGTGGTGCATGCCGATCGGGATCAGACCGCGGTTGGCGACACCGAAGATGCCCGCGCCGACGGCGCCGGAACCGACCAGCCACTCACCGAAGTTGTGCAGACCCGTGCCGAGGACCGGCCAGATGTAGCCGAAGACGATGCCGATGAGCAGGCCCGCGAAGGACGACAGGATCGGCACCAGGCGGCGGCCGCCGAAGAAGCCCGCCCAGTCCGGCAGCTTGGTCCGGTAGAAGCGCTGGTAGAGCAGCGCGACCACGAGGCCCATCACGATGCCGCCGAGCACCTTGGCGTCGACGGTCTGCTCGACGAGGGCGACCTTGTGGTCGACCACCGCCTCCTTCTTGGGGAGGCTGCTGTCGGTGAAGGTGCCGAGCACCTTCTGGAAGACCAGGTAGCCGGCGACGGCGGCCAGCGCGGTCGAACCGTCCGACTTCTTGGCGAAACCGATGGCGACACCGACGGCGAACAGCAGCGCCATGTTGTCGAGGATCGCGCCGCCACCGGCCGACAGGAACTGGGCGATCTTGTTCAGGAAGTGCGGGAACGACGCCTTGCCCAGCATGTCGTCCTGGCCCAGGCGGACCATCAGCGCCGCTGCGGGCAGCACCGCGACCGGCAGCATGAGGCTGCGGCCGATACGCTGGGCCACAGCCATCGCGCTTTTGCCGAAGCCCTTTTTATCGGCCGCTGAGGCGCTAGCCGTACTCATCGGATTCCTCCAGGTGAGGCGGGCGCTCGGAGATCGGGGCGACGGCCCTCTTGGATGTGCCCGCTGAAAAACGCTGAATTTTCTGGTCTACACCACTCAGTGGTTTAGACCTGTTGTAGCACGTGAAGCGGGCATAAAGGAATCCGTCAACGGTGGTGGGGTGTGACACACGGGACCTGTGGGGCGAATCACTCTCAGAGTGGTCCCATTCGGCCCTTTACTCCGTCTTCTCCCGTTCCATCTCCCGAGCCACATCCTCCGGCTCCCGTCCCGGCGTGGGCAGATCGAACCGGGTGATGGCGAAGCGGAACACCGCGTAATAGACGACGGCGAACCCGAAACCGATCGGGATGATCAGCCAGGGCCGCGTCGCCAGCCCCCAGTTGATCACGTAGTCGATCAGGCCGGCCGAGAAGCTGAAGCCGTCGTGCACGCCGAACGCCCACGTCACGGCCATCGAGACGCCCGTGAGCAGGACGTGTGCCACGTACAGCAGCGGTGCGATGAAGAGGAACGAGTACTCGATGGGCTCCGTCACGCCCGTCACGAACGACGTCAGGGCCACCGACAGCATCATGCCGCCGACCATCTTGCGGTTCTCCGGCCGGGCCGTGTGGGTGATCGCCAGGGCCGCCGCCGGCAGGGCGAACATCATGATGGGGAAGAAGCCGGTGGTGAACTGGCCGGCCGACGGGTCGCCGGCCAGGAAGCGGTTGATGTCGCCGTGCACCACGGTTCCGTCCGGCTTGGTGAAGTCGCCGAACTGGAACCACATGAAGGTGTTCAGGAACTGGTGCAGCCCCACGACCAGCAGCGCGCGGTTCGCCACCCCGAAGACGCCCGAGCCCGTCTCGCCGAGGTCCGCCAGCCACTGGCTGAAACTCGTCAGGGCGTGGCCGACCGGCGGCCAGACCCACAGGCAGACCACGGCGAAGAGCAGCGCGACGAACGACATCATGATCGGGACCAGCCGCCGCCCGTTGAAGAAGCCCAGCCAGTCCACCAGCCGCACCCGGTGGAAGCGGACCCAGAACCAGGCGCTGAGCAGGCCGATCACGATGCCGCCGAAGACTCCGGGGTTCTGGTAGCCGGCGAGCGTCGCGGCGCCCGACCCCGAGACACAGACGCCGCTCCACAGCCCGGCCCCCGCGAACTTCGCGGTCTGCGGGCAGTCCTCGGGGAACTGGTGCAGGACGGAGAAGTAGACGAGGAAGGCCACGACCGCCGCCAGCGCCGTCGAGCCGTCCGCCTTCTTCGCCATGCCGATGGCGACGCCGACGCAGAACAGCAGCGGCAGTCCGAGCGCCGAGTCGAGCAGCGCGCCGCCGGCCCCGGCGAAGACCTTGGCGACGTCCGTCCAGCCCAGGCCGTCGGCGCCGAAGACGTCGGGCTGGCCCAGCCGGTTGAGGATGCCGGCGGCCGGGAGCACCGCGATCGGCAGCTGGAGGCTGCGCCCCATCTTCTGCAGTCCGCCCAGCAGGCCCTGCCACCGCTTCCGCCGCGGCCGGCTCGCGGCCTCCGCACTCATCTGCGTCCTCCCGGGGCTGGCATACTGGTGTAGACCACTTGGGGTACGTTTTCGGTCCTCCGGAACGCGGGGCCCGGTGGCCGCCATCCTTCGCCAGATGACGGACATACGCCCGCATAGTTGCTCTGAACGTGGGTTACCGTGTGAAAGCCGGTCGGCGGGACCGCCGAGGGCCGAGACAACAGGAGTGCACATGGCCAGCAAGGCAGAGAAGATCGTCGCCGGTCTCGGCGGGCTCGACAACATCGAGGAGATCGAGGGCTGCATCACCCGTCTCCGCACCGAGGTCGTCGACCCCGAGCTGGTCGACGAGGCCGCCCTCAAGGCCGCCGGCGCGCACGGCGTCGTGAAGATGGGCACCGCCATCCAGGTCGTCATCGGCACCGACGCCGACCCGATCGCCGCGGAGATCGAAGACATGATGTGAGCCGCTGAGCTCCCCTGAAGGGCCCTGTTCCGGCCAGTGACGCGTGATCGCGCACGAACCGGAACAGGGCCCTTCGCGATCCCGATAGGCTCATCACCATGTCTCGCATCGACGGCCGCACGCCCGACCAGCTCCGCCCCGTGACCATCCAGCGTGGCTGGAGCAAGCACGCCGAGGGCTCCGTCCTCGTCTCCTTCGGCGACACCAAGGTCCTCTGCACCGCCACCGTCACCGAGGGCGTCCCCCGCTGGCGCAAGGGCAGCGGCGAGGGCTGGGTCACCGCCGAGTACGCGATGCTGCCCCGCGCCACCAACACCCGCGGCGACCGCGAGTCGGTCCGCGGCAAGATCGGCGGGCGCACCCACGAGATCTCCCGCCTCATCGGCCGCTCCCTGCGCGCCGTCATCGACTACAAGGCGCTCGGCGAGAACACCATCGTCCTGGACTGCGACGTCCTCCAGGCCGACGGCGGCACGCGCACGGCCGCCATCACCGGCGCCTACGTGGCGCTCGCCGACGCCGTCGCCTGGGCCCAGCGGAAGAAGCTGGTCAAGCACGGCCGCCACCCCCTCACCGGCACCGTCTCCGCCGTCAGCGTCGGCATCGTCGACGGCGTCCCGCTGCTCGACCTCCGCTACGAGGAGGACGTCCGCGCCGAGACCGACATGAACGTCGTCTGCACCGGCGACGGCCGCTTCGTCGAGGTCCAGGGCACCGCCGAGGCCCAGCCCTTCGACCGCGCCGAGCTCGACGCCCTCCTCGACCTCGCCGTCAAGGGCTGCGCCGACCTCGACGCCGCCCAGCGCGCCGCCCTTGAGCAGACGATGTAGCTACCATGCTGGGGGCGCGGCGAGGGGTCCGTGCCCCCGTGACCACCGGGCAGCACGCCCACCGGAGGGGAACCGCCGCATGGCCTCGCGCCACCACCGCCCGCGCCGCACCACCGCCGTCGCGGCCCTAGCCGCGGCGGCCCTCGCGCTGCCCGCCGTGACCGCCTGCTCGCAGGCGCGGGCGGCGGCGGACTGCGGCGCCTTCGCCAAGGACGTGCAGCGCGACGTCCAGAACCTGCGGCGGACCATCGCCGACGACTCCAAGGACCCGCAGAGCGGCCAGGAGTACATCGACAAGATCAACCGGGATCTCGGTGAACTGACCCGCAGGACCGGGACCGACACCGACAGCGACGGGGAGTCCCCGGTCAAGGACGCCGTCGGCGCGCTCACCGCGGCCGTGGACGACATCCAGGACAGCGTCGGCGACGGCGAGCGTCCCGACGTCACCGCCCTGACCGAGGCGGCCGGTTCGCTGACCGCGGCGTGCACCAAGGGCTGACGCCGTGCGCGGCGCACCATGGCCGACGCCGTGTGCCAGGGGCCGGCGACGCCGTCCGGCGGCGGAGGGCGGAACGGGACGTGCGGGGGCGGGACGTGCGGGGCGGGGCGGGACGTGCTCGGACCCTACGCGCGGGGCGTAACGGGCCGAACGGTGCGCGCGGGGCAGGGAGTTCCGGGCGGGACGTGCGGAACAGGGCGTGCGGAAGGGGACATGCGGAACAGGATGTACCGCGTCCGGCGTGAATAATCGGGCCCCATGAAGCGCCTGATCCTCGCCACCCGCAATGCCCACAAGGTCACCGAACTGCGCTCGATCCTCACCGGAGCCGGCCTGAACGTCGAACTCGTGGGCGCCGACGCCTACCCCGAGATCCCCGACGTCAAGGAGACCGGCGTCACCTTCGCCGAGAACGCCCTCCTCAAGGCGCACGCCCTGGCCCGCGCCACCGGACTGCCCGCCGTGGCCGACGACTCCGGCCTCTGTGTGGACGTCCTGAACGGCGCCCCCGGCATCTTCTCGGCCCGCTGGGCGGGCCGGCACGGCGACGACAAGGCCAATCTGGACCTGCTCCTCGCCCAGCTCTCCGACATCGCCGCCCCGCACCGCGCCGCGCACTTCGCCTGCGCCGCCGCGCTGGCCCTGCCGGACGGCACCGAGCGGGTGGTCGAGGGACGGCTGCGCGGCACGCTCCGCACCGAGCCCGCCGGCGGTGGCGGCTTCGGCTACGACCCGATCCTCCAGCCCGACGGCGAGACGCGTACCTGCGCCGAGCTGACCGCCGAGGAGAAGAACGCCATCAGCCACCGCGGCCAGGCTTTCCGCGCACTGGTGCCGGTGGTGCGGGAGTTGCTGGGCTGACGCCCTGAGCCGCCGAGCGCCCGGTCCGACCGTTCCAGACCGCCGTTCGCCCGGAGCAAGCCAAAACAACCCGGAACAGCCCCGAGCGTCCCGGAACCGCCCGGCCGCCCGGAGCCGCACACCGGTGCCGGACATGCCGAGGGCCCGGCTCACAGTCGACTGCGAGCCGGGCCCTCGGCATCGGTGCGCCCGGTCGGATTCGAACCGACAAACACGACCACCTAAAGATCGCCGCTCAGCCCTTGGCGTACGGGCGCCGGTGCCGTGCCTACTGTACTGGGCCGGGCCGCGCGCGGGGGAGGAGAGTCCGGCCTCGTCCGGGAGCCGTCCGGGGCCCGCGGCGGGGCCCGGTGACGGAGCGTCGGCGACGCCGGTCAGGAGCGCCGCGGCCCGTGCCCGCCGCGGAACGTTTCGCCCCCGAGGTGCCGGACGCGCGTGCGACGCGTCACACACCCACGTTCCGCCGCGAACCGGTCGTC
Source organism: Streptomyces sp. CA-181903 (assembly GCF_050937075.1). NCBI lineage: Bacteria > Bacillati > Actinomycetota > Actinomycetes > Kitasatosporales > Streptomycetaceae > Streptomyces > Streptomyces sp. CA-181903. The sequence continues at coordinate 2,840,384 of NZ_JBNJLY010000001.1, read as the reverse complement.
CCCCAAAGGGAACGCGGCCCCCGATTTACCCGTCCCTCACACCGGGGGAGAGACGGGCCCGCCGCGCCGCGGACCGGCCGCCCGCCACCCGACCGCTTCCGACTGTTCCCGACTGTTCTCGTCATATGCCGCCTCCGACCGCCCGATCGAGGAAGAGAGTCCGATGACCGACCGTGCCGTACCCCGTCGGCGGGTCCGCGCGCGCACCCTCCTGGGGGTGTCCGCCGTGGTGGCGGTGCTGGCCCTCGGGGGCGTGTGGCTGGGGCAGGGGGCGGACCGGGCGAACGCCGTGTCCGACGCGCCGCAGACGGCCAGGGCCAAGAAGGAGCAGCAGGAGCAGCGGGACCGCACGACGGCCTCGGCCGAGTTCGCGCCGGGCGCCGCCCAGGAACTGCCGGGCGTCCGCGACTGCGGGTACGGCGAGCTGCTGCTGGAACCGAAGATCATCACCCTGAGCTGTGCCAACGGCGGCGCGGTGGCGAGCGACATCGAGTGGGACAAATACGGCACGGACAAGGCCGAGGGCGACGGCGTGGTCCTGGTGTCCAGCGGTGCGAACGGCTCGGCGCGCACCTCGTTCCCGGCGCGGCTGACGCTCTCCCGGCCGCGGAAGGTCGACGGGATGCTGGCGTTCACCTCGGTGGAGGTGCGTTACACGGGGCTCACCCCGGCCGGGAAGACGACCGAGACGTACTCGATCACGTGATGGGCATCCGTGGCCGGATCGCGCTGGCGATCTCCTCCGTCACCGCGCTGGCGGTCGTCCTGCTCGGCGTGGCCGTGCACCACGTCTCCGGGCTGGAGCGGGACCGCCAGGCGCGGGCCCAGCAGGACAGGTTGCTGAGCTCCGCCCTCCAGCTGTACCAGCGGGAGGGCCAGGTGACGCTGAACGCTCAGCTCGACGACGCGGCGCTGCCGGCGCCGCTGGCCAAGGCGGTGGCGAAGGGGCGCTCCGGGACGTACATCAGCGGCGGCGAGGACCCGCGGGTGTGGGCGGCGACGGGCGTGGGGTCCGGCAAGGTGCTGTCGGTCTCGGCGTCCTTCCCCAAGCGGGACGCCTTCCAGCGCGCCCTGGACTGGGCGCTGCTGCTGGCCGGCGCGGTGACCGTGCTGCTGATGGCGGTGGTGGGCTGGTTCGTGGCGCAGGGCCTGTCCCGGCGGCTGCGGCTGAGCGCGGCCGAGGCGCGCCGGATCGCGGCGGGCGAGGCGCCCGCGGCGGTCGGGACCGGGCCGGTGGGTCGGGACGAGGTGGCGGAGCTGGAGCGCTCGGTGCGGGCGATGGCGACGGCGCTGGCGGCCCGGGTGGAGGCGGAGCGCGAGTTCACGGCCGACGTGGCGCACGAGCTGCGCACGCCGGTCGCGGGCCTGGTGGCCTCGGCCGAACTGCTGCCGCACCCGCGCGCCGTGGAGATGGTGCAGGAGCGGGCGCAGACGCTGCGGGCGCTGGTGGAGGACCTGCTGGAGGTCTCGCGGCTGGACGCGGGGGTGGAGAGCGCCCAACTGGACGCGGTCGAACTGCCGTCGCTGGTCCGTGGCGTGGTGAAGCGGGCGCGGGGCCAGCGCGGGGTGGACGACGTGGCGGTCGAGGTGGTCGGCGAGGGCCGCATCGTGGCGACGGACGCCCGCCGGGTGGAGCGGATCCTGGTGAACATCCTGGCCAACGCGGCGAAGCACGGGAAGCCGCCGATCGAGGTGCGGGTGGAGGGTACCCGGATCGTCGTCCGGGACCACGGCGGCGGCTATCCGCCGGAGCTGGTCAGCCAGGGGCCGCGGCGGTTCCGCACGGCGGCCCCGGAGCGGGGCACCGGGCACGGTCTCGGCCTGACGATCGCCGTGGGGCAGGCCGCGGTGCTGGGCGCCCGGCTGGAGTTCGGCTCGGCGGAGGGCGGCGGCGCCCAGGCCGTCCTCGACCTGCCGGAGGCCGAGGACGAGCCGGAGGACCGTCCCGTGCTGCGCGGTGAGGGGGCGTACGGGCGGTGAGCGCCTCGGGACCCGGGGCCCCTCAGAGCCCGAGGTCCTTGATGATCTTCGCGACGTGTCCGGTGGCCTTGACGTTGTACAGCGCGCGCTCGACCTTCCCCTCCTCGTCCACGATCACGGTGGAGCGGATCACGCCGGTCACGGTCTTGCCGTAGAGCTTCTTCTCGCCGAAGGCGCCGTACGCCTCCAGGACCTTCTTCTCGGGGTCGCCGACGAGGGTGACCCGCAGCTCCTCCTTCTCGCGGAACTTCGCGAGCTTCTCCGGCTTGTCGGGCGAGACGCCGATGACGTCGTAGCCGTGGCCCGCGAGGAACTCCAGGTTGTCGGTGAAGTCGCACGCCTGCTTGGTGCAGCCGGGGGTGAGGGCGGCGGGGTAGAAGTAGACGATGACCTTGCGGCCCTTGTGGTCGGCGAGGGAGACGGGCCGGCCGTCCGCGTCGGGCAGGGTGAAGGCGGGGGCGGTGTCGCCGGGCTGGAGTCGCTCGCTCATGGTTCTCCTGTGCTTCGGGGCGGTGGGCGGGTCTGCCGGGGACCGAGCCTAACGACCCCTGACGGCCGCAGTGCGGGCCCACCGGGGGTGCCATGGGGCGGGGCGCCGAGCGAACTGACAGACTGTTGTCATCACTCGTCATCACTCTTATGAGACTACGGAGGCAGCGCGGTGCCGGAAGCCAGGACCCCTGCTCAGATCGAGGCGGACATCGCCCGCAGGCGCAGTGAGCTCGCCGTGACGCTCGACGAGATCGGTGTGCGGATGCACCCCAGTACGATCATCGGCGACGCGAAGGCGAAGGCGGCCTCGAAGGTGGACCACACCCTCGGGCGGGCCTGTGCGATCGCGAACCGGGTGGTCTCGGATGTGCGGGCGCAGTTCGTGACGGACGAGGGCGTGCCGCGTCTGGAGCGGATCGTTCCGGCGGCGATGGTGGCCGTCGGAGTGATCGGGCTGCTGACGGTGTCCTCGCGCCGCGGCAAGGACAAGAAGTAGCGTTCCCCGTCCGTCGGAGGCGGCGACCGCCGGGCCCGTACGGCGGCCGTCCGCGCGCGGCCCCGTACGGCGCCCGCCGGTCGCGGCGCGTGACGGGCGGTACGCGGCGTGTGGCGGACGGGTCTTCCGTCCCGGAACCGGCGTCCCGGCCTCTCCCGCTCTGGTCTCACGGGCCCGCCCGGCCGGGTACGGTCGTGCCGTGCGTACGAACACGACCCACGACAAGCTGCCCATCCGGATGCTCCACGACCGTGTGCTGGTCCGGACCGACATCCCCGAGGGCGAGCGCCGCTCCACCGGCGGCATCGTCATCCCCGCGACGGCGGCGGTGGGCCGCCGGCTGGCCTGGGCGGAGGTCGTGGCCGTGGGGCAGAGCGTGCGCACGGTGGAGCCCGGCGACCGGGTCCTGTACGACCCCGAGGACCGCGCCGAGGTCGAGGTCCGCGGCGTGGCCTACGTACTGATGCGCGAGCGCGACCTGCACGCGGTGGCGGCGGAGCGGCTGGAGGGGTCGGACGACTCCACCGGGCTGTACCTGTAGCGCGGTCCTGTCGGCCGGCCGCTGTCGGCCGGCCGTTTGCTACCGTCGGAAGGACCCCGACGAGACGCGCCGTACCGGGTCAGGACAAGACGACGCACCCCTGGAGAACCGATTCCACGGAGGTGCCGTCATGGCATGGATCCTGCTCGTCGTCGCCGGCCTGCTGGAGGTGGGCTGGTCGGTCGGCATGAAGTACACCGACGGCTTCACCCGGCTCTGGCCGAGCGTCCTCACCATCGCGGGGATCGTGGCCAGCATGCTGCTGCTGTCGCGGGCCGCCCGGACGCTGCCCATCGGCACGGCCTACGGGGTGTGGGTCGGCATCGGCGCGGCGGGTGCCGCCGTGCTCGGCATGACGGTGCTGGGCGAGCCGGCCGGCGCGGCCCGGATCTTCTTCGTCGTACTGCTGCTGGCGGCCGTGGTCGGCCTCAAGGCGACGTCCGGCCACTGAACCCCGGACGCCCGGCCACTGAACCCCGATCGAGACGCGCGGTGCCCCGGCCCTTCCCCGGGCCGGGGCACCGCGCCGCGACGGCTCAGTAGTCGTACCCCAGCAGATCGTGCTCACCGTTCCGCGCCTCGCGTCCCGGGTTGGGCCCGAGCGTGATGATCGGCAGCGAGGGCGGCCCGGTCGGCTCCGGCGGCTGCGTCGGGAACGAGGGGCGTACCGGACGCGACGGGGGCGCGGTCGTCGTGGGCCTGCGCGGGGGCGCGGAGGTGGGCGGGGGCGGACTGGAGGACGGCGGGGGCGCGGAGGTGGCGGGCGGCTCCGGGGGCGGGCTCTCGGCGCCCTGCTGGACCTCCAGGTCGAAGTCGTGCGCCGGAGTGCCCTGCAGCGCGTCGGCGGTGTACGCGGCCCAGATCTGCGCCGGGTAGCCGCCGCCGTTGATGCGGGGCAGCCCGGTGGCGCCGTACAGCGGCTTCTGCTCGCCGCTCTCGGAGTCCTGGCCCATGACGGCGACGACGGTGGCCAGGTCGGGGGTGTATCCCGCGAACCAGGCGGCCTTGTCCTCCTCCGCGGTGCCGGTCTTGCCGGCCGCCGGCCGCCCGGAGGCGCGCGCGGCGGCGCCCGTCCCGCCCGGGCTGTCGACCACGCTCCGCAGGACGGAGGTGGTGGTGTCGGCGGCCTCCCGGGGGACGGTCTGTTTCCGCTCCTGCCGGTCGGGCAGGTGGAGGGTCTCGCCGCCCTTGGTGGCCTTCTCCACCAGCGTGTACGGGCCGTGCCGCCCGTGGTTGGCGAGGGTGGCGTACGCCTGCGCCATGTCCAGGACGCTGGCGGTGGCCGGGCCGAGGGCGATGGAGGGGGACGCGGTCAGGTCGGGCGTCTTCTCGGGGATGCCGAGGGAGACGGCGGTCGCCTTCACCCGTGACGGGCCGACGTCCTCGGCCATCTGCGCGTAGACGGCGTTCACCGAAAGGTCGGTGGCCTTGGTGACGGTGATCGGTCCGTAGCTGCGGTCGTCCTCGTTGGCGGGGGCGTAGCCGACGGGCCCGTCGGGGCCCTGCACCGGGCGCTTGTTGGTGCCGTCGTACACCGTGTACGGGGTGATGGGCCGGCCCTGCTGCGTGCCGGAGCCGTTCTGCACGGCCGACGTGAAGACGAACGGCTTGAAGGTGGAGCCGACCTGGTAGTCGCGGCGGGTGGCGTTGTTGACGTACTGCCGCGTGTAGTCGATGCCGCCGTAGAGGGCGACGATCCGGCCCGTGCGCGGGTCGATGGAGGCGCCGCCCGCGCGGACGTAGGAGTCGGTCTTCCGGGAGTCGCTGAGCTCGTTCATCAGCTCGGACTGCACGGCGTCGGCGAACGCCTTCTGCTTCTTGCGGTCGATGGTGGTGGTGATGCGGTAGCCGCCGGCGGCCAGCGTCTGTTCGTCGACGATCTTGTTGCCGGTGAGGTAGTCCTTGACCGCCTCGACGAGGTAGCCGCGCTGGCCGGACATGCCGAGCCGCGGCTTGCTCTTGCCGGGCGCGGGGAACTTCACCGCGGCCCGCTGCTCGCGGGTCAGCCACTTCTTCTTGACCATGCCGTCGAGGACGTAGTTCCAGCGGGCCACGGCCCGCGGCTTGTTCTCGGGGTGGGCGCCGACGTCGTACGCGCTCGGCGCGTTGAGCAGGGTGGCGAGGTAGGCGCCCTGCGCGACGTCCAGCTTGTCGGAGTCCTTGCCGTAGTACGCCTGGGCGGCGGCCTGGATGCCGTAGGCGTTGCGCCCGAAGTAGCTGGTGTTGAGGTAGCCCTCCAGGATGTCGTTCTTGCCGGACTCGCGGTCCAGCTTGATGGCGATGAAGAACTCCTTCACCTTGCGGCTGATGGTCTGCTCCTGGCCCAGGTAGTAGTTCTTCACGTACTGCTGGGTGATCGTGGAGCCCGACTGCTTGCCCTTGCCGGTGACGGTGTTCCAGGCCGCGCGGACCATCGCCTCGGGGTTGACGGCGGACTCCCCGTAGAAGTCGCGGTCCTCGGCGGCGAGCACCGCGTGCTGGACGGCCTTGGGGATGCGGCTGAGCGGGACGCTCTCCCGGTTGACCTCCCCGTCGCGGGCGAGCTGGGTGCCGTCCGCGTAGAGGAAGACGTTGCTCTCCGCGGTCGCCGCCTTGTTGGCGGCCGGGATGTCGACCAGCGTGTACCCGGCGATCAGGCCGCCCGCGAGGAGGAGGACGACCAGCAGGAACCCGCCGAGCACCATGCGCCACGTGGGCAACAGCCGTCGCCAGCCGGTGCGCTTACGGGGGCGGGCGGCGTCGCCTCTCGGCGCCCAGCCCGGCGGGTCGTCACCCCTGGCACGGGTGCGGTGCTGTGACTGCTCGTCGCTCATGTTTCCCGGAACTCCTCGGCCCGCCGCCGGGGTTGCGGCCACGGCGGACGGTGTCGGTCAGGCGGTGCCGCACGACCCGGCAGCGCTGCCGTGCTTCCCGGAAGCACTGTCGCACCACCGGTCCCGGCCGGGGGGATCCAGCGCCCCCGTACGGCGCGGTCAGGTCCGTTCGGCGGCGGGCGACCACTCCGAGGGGTGAATAATCCATGGCACGGGACTGAGGGATACGGCTACGCTCCTGCGCTTCGGGTTCGGCCCGGCCGGTCGGCGGACTGACAAGGTTCAACGAGACGAGGGGGCGTGGGATGCGGCTGTACGCCGCCGTGGCGGTGAGCGGCTTCCGGCGCCACGCCACGTACCGCATGGCCACCGCCGCCGGGGTGTTCACCAATACGGTCTTCGGATTCATCCTCGCCTACACCTTCATGGCCCTCTGGGACGAGCGCCCGCACCTGGGCGGCTACGACCGGGGGCAGGCCCTCACCTTCGTCTGGGTCGGCCAGGCCCTGCTGGCGGCGGTCTCGCTGCTCGGCGGCGGATTCGAGCAGGAGTTGCAGGCTCGCATCCGCAACGGCGACATCGCGATCGACCTCCACCGGCCCGCCGACCTCCAGCTCTGGTGGCTCGCCGCCGACCTGGGACGGGCCGCCTTCCAGCTGCTGGGCCGCGGGGTGGTGCCGCTGACCGCGGGCGCCCTCTGCTTCGAACTCACGCTCCCCCACGACCCATTGCGCTGGCTGTTGTTCCTGTGCGCCGTCATCCTGGCCGTCGTCGTGGGCTTCGCGCTGCGCTTCCTGCTGGCGCTGTGCGCCTTCTGGCTCCTCGACGGCGACGGCGTCATCATGATCGGCCAACTGCTGTGCATGTTCTTCTCGGGCACCCTGCTGCCGCTCACCGTCTTCCCCGGCGCCTTCGCCGACGTGGCGCGGGCCCTGCCGTGGTCCGCCGTCTTCCAGGTGCCGGTGGACGTGCTGCTCGGCCGGTACGCCGGGGCGGGCCTGGCGGGCGCGCTCGGCTTCCAGGCCGGCTGGGCGGCGGTGCTGCTGGCCCTGGGCCGGCTGACCCAGGCGCGCGCCACCCGGAAGGCGGTGGTCCAGGGTGGCTGAGCGCGCGGGTCACGTGGTGCACGCCGTCCGCGCGTACCTGCTGATCGCCGCGATGTGGGTGCGCTCGACGATGACCTACCGCGCGTCCTTCGTCCTCATGACGCTCGGCAACTGCGTCGCGGGCGCCTTGGACTTCGTCACCATCCTGCTGATGTTCTCCCACATCGACACCCTGGGCGGCTTCACCCTCCCCGAGGTCGCGCTGCTCTACGGCGCGACCTGCACCTCGTTCGGGCTCGCCGACCTGATCCTCGGCAACGCGGAACGCGTGGGACAGCGGGTGCGCGACGGTACGTTCGACACCCTGCTGGTGCGCCCGGTGCCCGTCCTCGCCCAGGTGGCCGCCGACCGCTTCGCGCTCCGCCGGCTGGGCCGGACCAGCCAGGGTCTCGCGGTGCTGGGCTGGGGCGCGGCCTCGGCGGACGTGGCCTGGACGCCGCTCAAGGCGCTGTTTTTGCTGGTGACCGTGGTCGCCGGGACGGCGATCTTCTGCGCCGTGTTCCTGGCCGGGGCGGCGTTCCAGTTCTGGGCGTCCGACGCCTCGGAGGTGGCGAACTCCTTCACGTACGGCGGCGTCACGCTGCTCCAGTACCCGCCGACGGTCTTCGCCCGTGACCTGGTGCGCGGGGTGACGTTCGTCGTCCCGCTCGCCTTCGTCAACTGGCTGCCCGTACTGCGGCTGCTGGGCCGGGACGACCCGCTGCACCTGCCCGGGTGGGTGTCGCTCTGCGGTCCGCTGGTGGCAGTGCTGCTGCTCGGGCTCACCGGGCTGTTGTGGCGAGCGGGGCTGAGAAGCTACAGGAGCACGGGGAGCTGAGAGTGAACGAGCGGGAAGAAAACGATGAGGCGTTCATCGAACTGGACGGCGTGGAGAAGGTGTTCCATGTCCGCCGGCGTGCCGGCCTGCTGCGCCGGGAGCGCCGCGAGGTCCGGGCCGTCGACGGCCTCTCCTTCCGCGTGCCGCGCGGCGAGATCGTCGGCTACATCGGCCCCAACGGCGCCGGCAAGTCCACGACGATCAAGATGCTCACCGGCATCCTGATGCCCAGCAGCGGCCGGCTGCGCGTCGCCGGCATCGACCCGACCCGCGACCGCACCCGGCTGGCCCGCCGGATCGGCGTCGTCTTCGGGCAGCGCACCACCCTGTGGTGGGACCTGCCGCTGCGCGACTCCTACGGCCTGGTGCGCCGCATGTACCGCATCCCCGACGCCCGTTACCGCGCCAACATGGAACGCTGCGTCGACCTCCTCGACCTGGGCGACCTCCTCGACGTCCCCGTCCGGCAGCTCTCCCTCGGCCAGCGGATGCGCGGCGACATCGCGGCGGCCCTGCTGCACGACCCCGACGTGCTCTACCTGGACGAACCGACGATCGGCCTCGACGTGGTCAGCAAGGCGAAGGTGCGCGGCTTCCTCCGCGACCTCAACGCCGAGCACGGCACCACCGTCCTGCTGACCACCCACGATCTGACCGACATCGAGCAGCTGTGCGGCCGGGTGATGGTGATCGACCACGGCCGGCTGGTCTACGACGGCGGGCTGGACGGCCTGCACACCGTGGGGGAGAGCGAACGGATGCTCGTCGTCGACCTCGAACGCGAACTCCCGCCGATCGACGACGTCCCCGGCACCCGCGTCGACCGGGTGGAAGGCCCCCGCCAGTGGCTGGCCTTCCCGGCCGCCCGCAGCGCCGCCCCCATCGTGGCGGCCGTCGCCGAGCGCTACCCCCTGGTCGACCTCTCGGTGCGCGAACCGGACATCGAGCAGGTCATCGCCCGGCTCTACGCCGATCGGCCGAGTCTGTGACGTCGCCAGGCCCTACCCTGTGGTCATGACAAGCGAACGTCCTGAGATGCGCGCCTCCGACGCCGAGCGCGAGCGCGTCGCCGAGGCGCTGCGTACGGCCGTCGCCGAAGGGCGGCTGGACATGGAGGAGTTCGGGGAGCGCCTGGACGCGGCCTACAAGGCCCGGACGCACGCCGACCTCGCGCCCCTCGTCAGCGACCTGCCGGCCGCCGGGACCGAGCTCGCCGTCCCCGCCGCGGCGACCCCCGCCGCCACCGGCGAGGGCTGGGAGGGCCGCATCGGCGGCACCCCCTCCTCCAAGGGCGCCGTCGCCGTCATGGGCGGCTTCCGCCGGCACGGCCGCTGGACCGTGCCCCGTAACTTCATCGCCTTCACCTTCTGGGGCGGCGGGCAGATCGACCTCCGCCAGGCGCACTTCGAGGACCGCGACGTGACGATCCGCTGCATCGCCGTGATGGGCGGCATGGAGGTCGTCGTCCCCCCGGACCTGGACGTACAGGTCAACGGCCTCGGCCTGATGGGCGGCTTCGACACGAAGGGCACGGGCGCGGGCTCCCCGGGCTCCCCGCGCGTGCGGATCACGGGGTTCGCGTTCTGGGGCGGGGTGGGCGTGACGCGGAAGGAACGCAGGGAGAAGCGGGCACGGATGTCCCTGGAAAAGGGCGAAGGGTGAACACCAGCCGCCTATAGCCCGTCCGGCGTTTGAGGACGCGCGCCGCAGGTGCGCTCGGGGGCGCGGGGGCGGAGCTCCTGCAGGAAACGGGAAGTGGGGGCGCCCCCTCTGGGGAGGGGCTGGGGAATCCCCTCCCGCCCCCCGGGGCGGCTAAAGCGCCGCATCCACCGGCCGCCCCGCCAACGCCCCCAGATCAAGCGCCTCGGCCATCCGCTGATACCCCGCATCATTCGGATGCAGCCGATCCCCACTGTCATAAGCGGGCAGCAGCCGCTGCGGATCCCCCGGATCCCGCAACACCCGATCGAAATCCACCACGGAGTCGAACACCCGCCCCGCCCGAATCTCCGCGTTGACGGCCAGCCGCACAGGCTCCTGCCGCGCCGGCACCACCCCCGGATGCCCGCCGAACGGCGTCAGCGTGGATCCGACCACGACCAGCCCCCGCGCATGCGCCCGCGCCACCAGCCGCCGCAGCCCGTCGACGATGCGCCGGGCGTCGAGCTGCTGCGGCCGCCGCAGGATGTCGTTCACCCCGAGCTCGACGACGACGGCCCGGACGCCCGTCCGCCCGAGCACGTCCCGGTCGAACCGGTCGAGCGCGCTGGGGTTGTTGGGCCGCTCCCGGCCGCCGCCGCGGTTGCTGAGAAGGATGCGGTTGCCGCTGATGCCCTCGTTGAGGACGCCGTACCGTGGCGTGCCGAGCTCGGAGCGCAGCCGTGCGGCCAGGAAATCGGTCCAGCGGTGATTGGCGCTCATCGTCGAGTTGACGCCGTCGGTGATGGAGTCGCCGATGGCGACGACCGAGCCCGCGGCCTGCGTCCCCCAGACGTCGACCCCGGTGACGTACCGCCAGTAGGGCGTCCGGACGGTGTAGGAGGCACCGCCCGGGTCCTCCGTCCGGTCGCCACGGGCGAGCCAGGAGATCTGCCGGGCATGCGGATGCAGCGTCACCGGTCCGGACGGCGTCGCCGAGTAGAGGGTGACGAGCAGGTCGGACGCGGGGGCGACGGTGAGCGGCACGGGGTCGCTGACGGCGTCTCCGCCGGCGGGCACGTCCACCGCGACCCGGCCGCCGAACGACAGCCGCCGCATCGTCCCGGGCACCGCGGCGGCCGTGCCGGGCCCGGCGGAGACGGCGATCGAGGCGTGGGTGAGGTGCAGCGGCCGGTTGCCGAAGAGGTTGGAGAGGTGGATGCGAGCACCGGTGCCACCGACGCTGGTGTGGATCACGTTGCGGATGGTCGTGCCGGGGAGCCCGGTCGGCGCCCGGGGATCCGCGGCGGCGGGCGCGGTGGCCCAGGAACCGGTCCAGCCGCTCACCGCGGCGGGCGCGGCGTCCGGCCGCCGGTGCTCCGGTTCCTCGCCGCCCGTGGTGACGTCCGCGGTCCCCAGGAAGATCACCACGGAGACCAGGGTGACGACGGTCACCAGCGCGGCGAGCAGGGCACCGGCGGCGCCGCGGGACAGAGGGGACCTGGTCATCGCGGGAAATCTCCTGAACGGCGGGCGGACGGAGCGGGATCCGGGCGGGCCGCCGGGGAAGGCGCCCTCGGAGGCGCCGCCGCGGCCCGGTCGCCTGGTCCATGATCCCACGCGGGTCGCGGGAGCTCCGGGCGGCCGGTCACCGGTGCGGGCCGGCCGCGACGTGTCAGACGGTGGGAACTACCGGGCCGTTCCCCGAGTCGAGCGGGTAGAGAGAGAAAAGAGCTTTCCCGAGTGGGACGGGGAAACTGCCGAGGAAAAGCGGACGGGTGATGCGGATGAATCGGTCCCGAGAGGACGAGGCGGCGGGCGCCGACGACGGTGGGAAGCCGTCCGGAGGCGAACGCTCCGGCGCGGGGGCGGCGGGGGAGGGGTGCCGGGTGAGACCCCTGGGGAGGCTCCAGAGGGGGCCCTTGCGGAGCCCCCGGCGGAGACCCCCGCGGAGACGTCTCGGAAGACTTCCGGCGGGGCACCCGGGAAGACGCCCGAAGAGCGGCCCTCCGAGGGAGTGATGCCCGAAAGGGCCCGGCCTGGGACGGACCGACTGGCGGGGGCGAAGCCGGGAGGGGATCGGCCGGTGGGGGCGAAGCCGGGTGCGGACCGGTCGGCGGGGGCCAAGCCTGGCGCGGCTCGGCCGCCGGGCGCGAAGCCGGGTACGGCTCGGCCGACGGGCGCGACCCCGTCGGGAGGGACGAAGACGCGCGGCGCGACCCCGTCGGGAGGGACGAGGGCACGCGGCGAGGCCCCGTTCACAAGCGCGCCCGCGCCCACCCCACCCGTCGGCTTCACCTACAGCGAGGCCGACGAGCGCAAGCGCCGCGGCGTCCGCCGGATGAAGGCGTTCGCGACCGGCCTGCTGCTCGGCGTCGCCCTCGTCTACGCGCTCGCCACCTGGGCCAAGTCGTCGGGCGCGGGCCCGTGGGCGGGCTACGTGGCCGCGGCGGCGGAGGCGGGCATGGTGGGCGCGCTCGCCGACTGGTTCGCCGTCACCGCGCTGTTCCGCCACCCGCTGGGCCTGCCGATCCCGCACACCGCGATCATCCCGACCAAGAAGGACCAGCTCGGACAGAGCCTCGGCGAGTTCGTCGGCGAGAACTTCCTCTCCGGAGACGTCGTCCGCCGCCGACTGCGTGCCGTCGGCATCGGCTCCCGCCTCGCCGCCTGGCTCGCGGCCCCCGAGCACGCGGACCGGGTGACCGCCGAACTGTCCACCGCCCTGCGCGGCGCCCTGCGCGTCCTCCGCGACGCGGACGTGCAGGCGGTGGTCGGGGAGGCCGTCACCCGGCGGGCCGACGCCCAGGAGATCGCCCCGGGCGTCGGCCGGATGCTGGAGCGGATCATCGCCGACGGCGGCCACCACAAGGCCGTCGACCTGGTGTGCGCCCGCGCCCACGACTGGCTGGTCACGCACGGCGATTCGGTGATGCACGCGGTCGCCGGCGGCGCGCCGGGCTGGACGCCGCGCTTCGTCGACCGCAAGGTCGGCGAGCGGGTCTACAAGGAGTTGCTGCGCTTCGTCACCGAGATGCGCGACATGCCCGAACATCCGGCACGCGGCGCAGTGGACCGCTTCCTCGCGGACTTCGCGCACGATCTCCAGTCCGACCCGGACACCCGGGCGCGGGTCGAGCGGCTGAAGTCGGAGATCCTGGGCCGCAGTGAGGTGCAGGACCTGATCGCGTCGGCCTGGAGTTCCGTCCGGGCGATGGTGGTGGCCGCCGCCGAGGACGAACGCAGCGAACTGCGGCTCCGCACCCGCACGGCGATCCTCTCCCTCGGCGCCCGGATGACCGCCGACGAGCGGCTGCGCGCCAAGGTCGACGGCTGGCTGGAGGACGCGGCCGTGTACGTGGTGACGACGTACCGGGACGAGATCACGTCGCTGATCACGGAGACCGTCGCGGGCTGGGACGCGGAGCAGACGTCCCGCAAGATCGAGGCGCACATCGGGCGGGACCTGCAGTTCATCCGCATCAACGGCACGGTGGTGGGCGCGCTGGCGGGGCTGCTCATCTACGCGGCGTCGCGGCTGCTGGGGGCGTGAGGTCCGGGTGAGGCGCCCTTCCCGACTTCAGGCCCGCACTTCCGCCTCCCAGCCGACGCGGAACCGGTGCAGATGCCCGAACATCCGCTCGGGGACGGGGGCGGGGAGGGGGGCGGGGAGGGCGAAGGAGCCGGCACCGGCACCGATGCCGGCCTTGGCCCGGTTCGTCACGGCGGCGGCCCGGCCGACGGCCTCCATCCGAGGCTGGCGCAGCCGCTCAAGGTCGCGAGCCCCATCAGCCGTCCGTCATGTGAGGACGGCGCACCCAGCACCGACCCACCCACCCCCCGCCGCCCACTCACCCAGCCCGTCCGGCGTTTGAGGACAGCGCGCGAAGCGTGCTTCGGGGGTGCGGGGGCTTGCCCCCGCAAGAAACGGTGAAAGGGCGGGACCGGGGCACCCCCAAATATCACCACGCGACCGCAACACCCTCCCGGGCCGACAACCGCCGCCCCGAGCGCCCAAGATCAGCCACGGCGCCGCCCCGGCGAACCGCCCCCGCCGGGCGGGGCGGATCCACCGCCCGGGGCGGACCCACCGCACAAGGCGGGGCGAACCCGCCACACAAACCAGACCACCTAGGGTCAACGCCGTGTTGAAGAAACGTCCCACCCTCCTCTGGCTCCTGGCCCCCTACGCGCTCTACCTGGCCACCCTCCCCCTGACGAACCGGGTCCACCCCACCGTCCTCGGCCTCCCCTTCCTCTTCTTCTGGCTGCTCCTCGCAACCCTCCTCACCCCCGCCGCCGTCTGGCTCGCCTGGCGCGGCGACCGCAAGCGAGGCCGAGTGTGAACGCCACCAACGCCACCGTCGCGACGACCGTCTTCGGCGTCTTCATGGTCCTCACCGTCGCCCTGGGCCTCCTGGCCGTCCGGGGCAGGGGCGGAGGCGGCGGCATCGCCGAGTGGTCGGTGGGCGGCCGCAGCCTCGGCACGGTGATGATCTGGGTGCTGATGGCCGGCGAGGGCTACACCAGCTTCAGCTACCTGGGCGCCGCCGGGTGGGGCTACAACTTCGGCTCGCCCGTCCTCTACGTCATCGCCTACCTCTCCTGCGGATACGCGATCGGTTACGTCGTCGGCCCGACCCTCTGGTCGTACGCCCGCCGGCACGGCCTCGTCTCGATCACGGACATGGTCGCCCACCGCTACGGCCGCCCCTGGCTCGGCGCCCTGGTCGCGGTACTGGCGACCGTCTGCCTCCTGCCGTACATCCAGCTCCAGATCACCGGCATGGGCGTCGTCGTCTCGACCATCTCCTACGGCGCCATCAGCCTCAACTGGGCCTATTTCATCGCCTTCGCCGTCACCACGGCCTTCGTCGTGGTCAGCGGACTGCGCGGCAGCGCATGGGTCTCGGTGCTGAAGGACGTCCTCGTCATCGGCACCCTCGCGTTCCTCGCGATCTACGTCCCGATGCACCACTTCGACGGCTACGGCCCGTTCCTCGACCGGCTGGTGGCCGAGAAGCCGGAGTGGCTGACGTTGAGCGGGCACGGCGGCAGCGGACTGGGCGCGACCTGGTTCGCGACCACCAGCTTCCTCAACTCGCTCACCGTCGTCATCTTCCCCACCACGGTGGCCGGTTACCTGGGCGCGCGGAGCGCCGATGCCCTGCGGCGCAACGCCGTCCTGCTGCCGTTCTACAACGTGCTGCTCTTCGTCCCCATGCTGCTGGGCATGGCCGCGATCTTCGTCGTGCCCGGTCTCACCGGGGCGGGTTCCAACCTGGCCCTGTTCAAGCTGGTCGTCGACTCGCTGCCGGCCTGGCTGGTCGGGGTGATCGGGGTGGCGGCGGCCCTGTCGTCGATCGTGCCGATGGCGGTGTTCATGCTGGTCATCGGGACGATGTGGGGCCGGAGCGTACTGGGCGCCGTGCCCGCCCTCGTGGACAGGCCGCGACGGCAGCGGTTCGCGGCGCAGACCGTGGTGGTCGTGGCGGGGGCGGCGGCGCTGATCCTGACGTACGCCGCGCCCAACACGCTCGTCCGGCTGTCGCTGATCTCCTACGAGGGCATGGCCCAGCTCGTCCCCATGATCCTGCTGGGCCTGGTGTGGCGGAGGATGACGCTGTGGAGCGCGCTGAGCGGACTGGCCGTGGGCGGCGCCCTGGTCTGCGCGCTCGTCTTCACCGAGCACGACCCGGTGGGCGGGGTGAACGCGGGAGCGCTGGCGCTCGGCGTGAACCTCGTCGTCGCGCTCGCGGTCTCGTGGCTGGGGCCGAAGCCGGCGGACGACCGGCCGGACGCCGAGGTACTGGCCTCGGACCCGGGGCCCGAGGAGTCCCGGGCGGCCGGGGAAGCCGGGGCGGCCGGGACCGGACGAACGCCCGCGGCGGACGGGGCCTGAACGGAGCCTGAGCGGGGGCCCAAGCGGGGCCTGAACGGGGCCTGAACGGGACCCGAGCGGCCCTGAACAGGGCGGACGGTCCCGGAGCAGCCGTTGTCAGTGGGGCCGTCTACTATCGGAACGACTGAAGGACCGACCGGATCGGACCAGGGGGGAGCACGATGAAGCGCGTCATCCGCACACACATCGCCATGTTCCTCATCCTGTGCGCGGAACTCCTGCTCGCGCAGTGCGGACTGCTGAGCATCCTGATGAGCGCGGTCGCCGTCGCTTCGACGACCGCCGTCGCGGCGGCCCTGACGGTACGCGCCGTCCTCGTGGCGGCGGCCGTCCGCACGGGCCCGCTGACGCCGACCCGAATACGCACCGCGATCCGGGACAGGGAACTGCGCACGGCCTTCCTCGCCCAATGCGACCCCGACGCCAGGGGCCGCCGGCGCCCGAGGGCGCCCGGACGTCTCGTCCTGACGGCCGCGTAGCCGCTCCCCGCCGCTCCGGCGCGGGGCCTCACCGCCCCCTGCCGCGTGCGCGCACCGCCTCCGAAACGGCAGCGGTGCGCCACGGGCGACACTCGACGCGCCCTCCCGGCCGGGCCGCTTGACGGCTCGGAGGACGGCCCGTCCCCCCGCCGAGCACCGCACGTCGACACCGCCCCCATCACCGCCAGGGGGCGGGCCGACGGCGAGGAGCAGCGCGGCTCGTCACGCCGAATCCGGCGGCCCGGTGGCTGTGCCGGCTACAACGCCGACCACGACACGCCACCACCGGCCCGCCGTACCGAACTCCGGCACGACGAGACCCGTGGAGGGCTCTACCGATGTCCTTTTTCGCACCCCTGGGCGCACTCCTGTCCCATGTCGCCGACGCGCTCGAACCCGCCTTCGGGGCCTCGGCGACGGCCGCCACCATCGTCCTGCTCACCCTGGTCGTACGGCTCTGCCTGCACCCCCTGTCCCGGTCCGCCGCCCGCGGCGAACGGGCCAGGGCGGCCCTGGCCCCGCGGCTGGCGGAACTGAAGCGCAAGCACGGCAAGGACCCGGAGCGGCTGCGGCAAGCGACGGCCGAGCTGTACGCGGAGACCGGCGTGTCCCCGCTGGCGGGCTGCCTGCCCATGCTCGTCCAACTGCCCGTCTTCTACGTCATGTACCACCTGTTCTCGACCGGATCCGGAGGTGATCTCCTCGACCACACCCTGTTCGGTGCCCCGCTCGGCGGCCGGTGGATGAACGCCCTCGCCGACGGTGGTCCGCTGGGCGCGCACGGCCTCGTCTACCTGACCCTGTTCGCGGTGGTGGCCGCCGTCGCCACCTGGACGTTCCGGCGCGCCCGCCGCACGGCCGCCGCGACGCCGCCCCCCGCCACCGGCGACTCCGCTCCGGGCGCGGAGGCGGTCGCCCTGGCGGCGCGCATCTCGCCGTTCCTGTCCTTCGCCACCCTGATCACCGTGGCGGTCGTACCGCTCGCGGCGGCCCTGTACGTGGTGACGACGACGCTGTGGACGGCGGCGGAACGGGCGTACCTCCACCGGGGCCGGACCGGCGCGGAATCCGGAACGGAGACCAGGGGGGAGACCGGCGCGGAGACCAGGCCGATGACCGGCACGGAGGCCGGGGTACGGAACGAGGCGGCTGCCGCCCCGGAGACAGGGCCGCGGTCCCGGGCGAAGGCCGGGCCGGCGCCCGGTCCGAAGGCTGCCGGAGGCGCACCGAAGTCCCGTCGCCGCCGTCCCACGACCGGGTGAACGGGCGGGCGGAGACGGCTGTCCGAAGGCCGGTCGTCGCCGTCCACAGGCCGAAACGCCACTTGCCGAGCGCCCCCAGGATCTTGGACGATCGATCGGTCGTGTACGACGCACCGAGCATGACGGGCGCACCGAGCGCACCGGGCCCGCGCCTCACGCACCGAGTTCGCCGAAGCACCGGAGGGTTGGATCGATGAAGCTGCTCCGGGTCGGCCCGGCGGGGGCGGAGCGCCCCGCGCTGCTGGACGAGGAGGGCACGCTGCGCGACCTCTCCGCGCTCGTCCCGGACGTGGACGGCGCGCTGCTCGGCGATCGGCCGCTGCTCGCCCACATCCGGGCGGCCGTCGGCGCGCGCGTGCTCGCGGCCCTGGACCCGGCGGGCCTGCGCATCGGCCCGCCGGTGGCCCGGATCGGCAAGATCGTCTGCGTGGGGCTCAACTACCGTGCACACGTCGCGGAGATCGGCGCCCGCACGCCCGCCGAGCCCGTCCTCTTCCTCAAGGCTCCGGACACCGTCGTCGGCCCGGACGACCCCGTGCTCGTCCCGCCCGGCAGCCTCAAGACCGACTGGGAGGCCGAACTCGCCGTCGTCATCGGCCGTACGGCCCGCCGGCTGGCCACGGACGAGGAGGCGCTCGCCGCCGTCGCCGGCTACACCATCAGCAACGACCTGTCCGAGCGCGCCTACCAGCTCGAACACGGCGGCCAGTGGGACAAGGGCAAGAACTGCGAGACGTTCAACCCGCTCGGCCCCTGGCTCGTCACCGCCGACGAGGTGCCCGACCCGCAGGAACTGACGATCCGCGCCTGGGTCAACGGCGCGCTGATGCAAGAGGGGAGCACGGCGGACCAGATCTTTCCCGTGGCTCATCTCGTGCGCTATATCAGTCGGTTCATGACGCTCTACCCTGGTGACGTCATCAACACCGGTACCCCGGCGGGCGTCGCCCTGGGCCGACCCGAGCCCAAGCCGTACCTCCGCTCCGGAGACGTCGTCGAACTCGCGATCGACGGCCTGGGGCGGCAGCGGCAGCACCTCAAAGGCGGGTAGGCGCGGCGGTCTCCCGGGCGGCGGGGCGGGGTGCGTTCGGGGGAACGGGCGCGTGTGCTGCCCGAGGGGGTCGGTCGCGGTGTGCTTATTTTCGGATATGCGGCACAGACTTCGCCGGGCCCGCCTCCGGGTCCGTCCCACCGCCCGGGCCACGGTCGCCGCGACGGCGACGGTCATGGCGGCGACGATCAGCGGCGCCCTGCTGCTCTGCGCCTTCACCGCCCCCGCCACCACCGACCCCGATGCCGCGGCCCGCTGCGCGGCGGGCGCCCCGGGCGCCTGCGTCGGCGGCGCCCCTCTCACCGGCGCCGACCGGCTCGAAACGGAGGCGGGCCAAGACGGCGATCAGGACGCGCCGCCCTGGCCCCTCGGCTCCGCGACCCCCACCTCCCTCCCCACCGACCCCGCCCTCCGCGCCCGTCTCCCCATCACCGTCGCCCCCTTGTCCGCCGCCCGTCCCGCCGACGACGGCCGCGAACAGGGCCACCACGGTCCGCCGATGAGCGGCGACATGGCCCTCGGCGGCTCCCTGGTCCTCCTGGGCTCGGGCCTGGCACTCGCCGTCCTGTACCGCTCACGGACGGAGAATGAAATGTGATGCACGTCACTCCGCAGGTTTGTCACGCCCACGCCCCGCCCCCCGTCCTGACACCGACCGGCTCCGCAGACGACCGGCCCGGCCTGGAGAGAGGACGAGACATGGAAACCGTGACGGTACGACGCGTCATCGCGGCCCCGATCGCCGACGTCTTCGAGTGGTGCGCCACGACCACCAACTACACCCGCTCCCCGTTCGTCCTCAAGGCCCGCCTGGCCCGCCCGGGCGCGGACGCGCCGTACGGGGTGGGCGCCGTCCGGCTGCACACCTGGCTGATCGGCTGGTTCCGCGAACGCATCACGTCCTACAACCCGCCCTACGACTTCGCCTACGACGTCGACCGCAGCTACCCGCCGGCCCGCCATGAACTCGGCCGCATGACGTTCACCGAAGTCCCCGAGGGCACCCTCGTCACCTGGACGACCACCTTCGGCCTCCCCTTCCCGGGCGGCGCCCGCGTCGCCCGCCACGTGGCCAAGCCCGTCATCACCCGCGTCTTCGCCGACATCCTCAACGCCGCCGACCGGTCCCTCACCACGGCGACGGCCCGGACCTGACAAATCCTGAGCGATTCCGGTTCGCGAGAGACCCACGAGAGACCCACGAGAGACCAGCGGCAGACCCGCGACAGACCATCGGGCGCCCCCCGACAGGCCATCGGCCGACCCGCGGGCGCCCCGGGATCGTCCCGGATCGCACATTTCACGCCACCGTCGCCCCACGGCGCCCATGAGAAGATCCGTGCCCTGCCCGCCGGTTCCGACCCGTGGAGAACGACGATGTACGCGATACCCCTCGACGACAACGGTGGCGAGCTGGGTCCCCTCGAACCGTGGCACGCCGAGGAGTTCCTGGCCTGCGTCATCCGGAGCCGGGACTTCGTCGGACGGTTCCTCCCCGTACCGCACAAGATCACCGACCTGGAGTCGAGCCGCGCGTACCTCCGCTCGTACATGGAGAAGGCCGCCGCCGACACCGGCCGGCTGTACGGCATCCGGCTGGACGGCACGCTGGTCGGCGTGGTCCTGTTCCGCGTCATGGACGTCGAACAGGGCACGGCGGAGGTCGGCTGTTGGCTCGAACCGGCGGCCGCGGGCAAGGGCCTGGTCACCCGGGCCGCCCGGCACATCATCGACTGGGCCGTCGAGGAACGGGGCCTCCACCGCATCGAGTGGCGCGCCGCGACCGACAACCAGCCCAGCATCGCCGTCGCCCGCCGCCTCGGCATGACGAAGGAGGGCGTCCTGCGGGAGCACTTCCTCCACGCGGGCAAGCGCCACGACTTCGAGGTCTGGTCGGTCCTCGCTCCGGAGTGGCGGGCGGCGAGATCCGGCGTCGCCGCGCGGACGTCCTGACGCACGTGATGCCCGGCAGCCGGACGCCTCGGTTCCCGGACGGTCGGCTGATCGTGAAAGTGATGGCCGGATAAGGCGGTTGGGCCTCGGCCACCATGGGAACTGCGGTACGAATCAACGGTGCGTCTACATCGTCTTTTCCTGGCCGAAGTGCGGGTGTACCCCGCACGCGTGCTCGGTGCGGCGTTCGCCTGCGCGGCGACGGCGGCCACGGTAGGGGCCTGCGGGCTGCTGCTCGCCGCGGTGGAGCAGTCGCCGCTGGGCGCCTGGGCGTCGGGTTCACAGGGCATGCGGGACACCGAGAACCTGCTCAGCCTGCTGATCACGCTCATGGTCATGTCGGCGGTGATGGTGCTGGGGACCACGGTGTCCTTGTGGACCTCGCAGCGCCTCCCGGAGTTCGCCGTCCTCAGGGCTCAGGGCACGACCGCCGGCCGGATCAGGACCCTGGTGACCACCGACGTCCTGTGCCTCGCGGCCCTCGCATCGGTACTGGGGCTCGGGGTGGGGGCGGTGCCGCTCGCGTGGCGGTGCAGACGGCTGCTGGTGTCACGGGAGTTGCTTCCCGAGTCCGTGGTGTTGCCGGGGGCGGGCACGACCGCGCTCGTCGCCGGGGCGGTGTGTGCCGCGGTCTGCTGCATCGCCGTTCTCGCCGGGCTGGGGGCCATCCACGCGGCAGGCCGTGTCAGCGTGATCGCCGCGGTGCGCGGCGGGACGGACCAACCGGAAGGCGGACGACGCCGGGCCCGCTTGTTCGCGGGGCTGGGCATGGCGCTGTTCCTGTGCCTCCCTCTCCTGATCATCATCATGCTGCCGCAGATGCCGGACATGTACCGGGCGGCCATGGCGACGGGGCTGGCGCTCGTCCTCCTGCCCACGCTGGCCGTGCTGGGACCGTGGATCATCCCCGCTCTGAGCCGCCCCTTCGCCACCGCCCTGCGCCTGGCGGACCGCCGGCTGGGAAAGGTCGCGGCCGCCGGCCTGCGCGGCACGTCCACCCGCACCGCCGCTGTCGCCGTCCCGGTCCTGCTCGCGCTGGGCATCTCGACCTGCATGCTCGGCGCCGACACCAACGTCAACAAGGCCGTACGGGAGCAGACCGCCCAGGCCCTGCGTGCACACGCCGTGGTCACCGCCCACGACGGTGCCCGACTGCCCGCCGAACCGCCGGCTCTACAGCGGGCGACAGCGGTTCCGGTGCTGGCCGCACGTCTGAAGACACCGCCTTCCTTCTGGGAGAAACACCCGAAGCCGCAACGCGCCTGGGGCGTCGACGGCAAGACCCTGAAAAAGGTGCTCGACCTCGATGTCGCACAGGGAGACCTCGGACGGATCGGTACCGGATCCTTCGCCGCCGGATCGACCGTCGCCGAGGCCCAGGGCTGGCACCTGGGTCGGCGGGTGCGCCTCACCTTCACCGACGGACGGCAGGAAACACTGCGACTGGCCGCGATCTACCACCGGGATTTCGTGTTCCCGGGCCTGCTGCTGTCCCGTGAATCCGTGCTGGCGCACACACCGGACGCGCCGGCCGATCGGATCTTCCTCACCGGTGACGGCAGCGCGTGGCCGACCGCTCCCGGGCAGCGGGTGCGGTCACACGACGACTACCTCTCGCGACTTCAGCCACGCAACCCGGCGGATTCCTTCGCCACTTACCTGATCGTGGCCGTCGTCACCGGCTACGCGTTGCTGTCCGCGGCCAACACCTGCGCCCTGGCCCAAAGGGACCGGAACTCCGAGAGAGCCCGCCTCCGCGCCATGGGCCTGAGCCGGCCACAACTCTTCCGAGTGGTCGCCCTGGAAACGCTGGCCGCGACGGCCGTGGGCGCCGTCCTGGCCTTCTTCGTCTCTCTCGTCTGCCTGGCGCCCCTGGCGAATCAGTTGGGTCAGGGCCTGTGGCCGGCCTTCAACTGGCCGTGGCTGACAGGCGTCACCGTGGCGACACTCGTACTGACCGTCGGCGTGTCCGTATACGCCGCGCATCCCGCGCGCCGAATCGGCAGGCAGTACGCCGAGGCGGCGGCGTGAGAACGCCGTCGATTCGTTGTCGCTGTATCTGCCACGCTCACTTCAAGCCATCCTGCTCCCGCACCGCCGCGATGAACGCCGCCCAGGTGTCCGGGCCGAAGGTGCAGGTCCCTCGGGGCCGCGCCTTGCTGTCACGGACGGCTATGCGGCGGTTGGGGGTGGGCCGGTACTCGACGCATTGTTGGCTCCCGCCGTCGCCGCTGTACGACGACGTGCGCCAGTGGCCTTGCGGCGAGTGGGGGCCTATCATCACGCGCCCCCTTGATGCTGTTCGAGCTCGCGCACGAGGGACTCCATCAGCTCTACGGACTGTGCTGCCGACAGTGCGACTGCTCTCAGGCGGTTGATCGCTTTCCAGGATTTCCTGACCGCTTCATCATCCTCCAGGTACAGACTGTCGTCGAGGTACGGAATGTGTACGACTTCCAGGTCGAGGACTTTGGGGTACGAGAACAAGGTGAAGGAGCCCTGGCAGACGGTCCATTCAGGCTGACGGAAGGGAACGACCTGAATCGTCAGCTCGGGTGGCCGGCTCACGGCGATGAGATGGCGAAGCTGGTCCGCAAGGACGGCCGGGCCGCCGATCTGCTGATGTAGGACGCCTTCCTGGAGAAGGACCAGGTATCGCGGCGGATTGTCCCGCCGGAGGATGTTCTGCCGCGCGAGGCGGAAATCGGCCCAGAAGTCGACTTCCTCGCTGGACAAGTGCGGGGATGCGCGGCGGATGATCGACGTGGCGTATCCCCGGGTCTGCAACAGGCCCGGGACGACTTGGGTCTGGAGCGTGGTGATGCGCGCGGCCTCCGATTCCAGAGCCAGCAACTCCTTGAAATCCGTCCGGAGTTTGCTGCTGTGGCCCCGCCACCACGTGCGCTGGTTTCCTTCGGCGGCGAGCGCGATCAGCCAGTCGCGCGTCTTCTCGTCGGCGATCTCGTACAGCGCGAAGAGCGTCTCCAGTTCCAGGCGGGTCACGCGGTGGCGTCCCGTCTCGATGCGGCTGATCTTCGTGTTGTCGGTGTGGATCGCCTGGGCCGCGTCGGTGGCGGTGATGCCCGCTGCCTCGCGGGCCTCCCTGAGGATGGTGCCGAGCCTGCGGCGACGGGCGGTACGGCGGGACGCGTGTGCCATGTGCTGCTTCTCCCCTTAAGCGTTCGGGTCCAGCGTGCTGCGTGGGATGGGCGCGTCGCCTCAATGTGCGGGTTGATCACTCGGAAGGGTGATTCCTCCAATTTGGAAGGCTATTCCTTGCCGGGTGGGTGCAGACTGATGGAGCAAGGTCACAACGGGCAACCTGCACAGGCGCGTTGCTGTTCACCATCGGGGGGCGGGGCTCATGACATACAGAACCGGCACCTACGTCGTCGACGTGCGGGAGAACCGGCTGGTCCAAGTGATCGGCGCCGCCGAGGACCGCGTGCAGGTCTGTCGGCCGGGCGGGGGTCTGGAGTGGGAAGTGCCGCCATCCGCTCTGCGGTTGGCAACGCGAGAGGAGCGCAACGCGGCGGGGTTGCGTCCGTATCAGACCGGTTGCGGCCGGTGTGCGGAACTGGAGGCGGCGAGGCGGGCCGCCGCGAGCGGGGGTGCATCGGCGGTGTCGGGGGACGCGACGGCGGCGGCGCTGACCCACTGGGTGACGGAGCACTGCGGGCGAGACGACGAGGGGCGACGATGAGGGCGGGAACGGCGAAGACGGACAGCACCACCGGCCGCCTCGTGCGGCACTGCAAGCACACGGCGGGCTGGGACTCCCGCGGCGGCGCGGACCGCTGCCGGGCTTGCGGGACGTGCCGGTTCACGGAATACCGAGCGGTACGGCCGCCCGGCCCACTGCCGCCGGGGCCGCCACCGCCCGACGGCTCGCCGACACGGAGGGGAAGGGGGTAACGGCCGCGCGGGCGGCCTAGGTTCAGGGCTCGACGGGGGAGAGGCCACGCCTCACCGATCCCGACCAGCCGCCGGGTGATCGAAGAGCATCACGGCGTGGACGTCATCGCCCCAGAGCTCGGTCTCGGCGACCGTCCGGTAGCCCCACGAGTGGTACGCGGTTCGGGCGGGGGCAGCGGCGTGGTGGACGGTGAGGAGGAGCCGGTCCGCGTCGGTGGTGCGGAGCAGGGTGTCGTGCAGCCGGCGGGCGAGGCCCTGCCGTCGGTGGGCGGCGCGGACGGCGAGTTCCAGCAGGCAGAAGGTCCGGTGCCGGTCGGAGGGGGCGACGTACGGGTCCCACCAGCCGGACCGCCGGCCGAGGGTGGTGCCCAGTGCCATGCCGACGGGTTCGCCCGTCGCCGTACGGGCGAGGGCCGCGCGAAAGGCGGGGTGCGCGGCCTCCGCGCGGAAACGGTCGAAGGTCAGGGCGACGTCCGCTTCCTTCTCGCTGTACGGGGGTTCGGTGAACGCCTCGGCGTAGACCAGTCGGAAGGCGCCCACGGCCCGGACCGCCGCCGGGCCGTTCATGGTCTCCACGGCGGGGAGATCGGCGGCGGCGCGGGAGGCGGAGTGCGTCATGGCCGCCATTGCAGCATCCGGTGCGGGGCGAAGTCCGGGCGGGGCGAGGAGAAGGAGGCGAACACGATGACGGTCACGGCCGTGTCCGGCACCGGGCTTCCCGGAACGATACGGGCCGGGGTCCCGGCCTCCGAGCCGGAGCGGGTGCCAAGGGTCGGGTGGCGGGGCGCTGGTCCCGACTCCCGGTCCGGCGCCGAGTGGGCGATCACCTGGATCCTGGAGAGGGAGGACGGGGGCACCCGTTTCTTCCTCGTCCACGAGGGCTCGTCCTGGACAACGCCCTCCGGATGCACGACCGTTCGATCATGGTCGGCGGTCGGCGGTCGGCAGTCGGCGGTCGGGCGCGCCGCGCGGTCTGCGGGCGGTGCTCGACCGCATATGCCGACCCGGCCGACTGAGCCGACCGGTCCGACCGGACCGACCGCACCGACCCGCGCGTACGCGAGGCCGGCGGTCAGAGACTGACCGTGCGGCCCTCCGTCGCCGACACCCTCGCCGCCTCCAGGACGCGCAGCGCCGCCGCGGCCTCCGACGCGGTGACCGGTGGCCGGCCGCCGGTGCGCAGGGCCTCGACGACCGCCGCGTAGTAGGCGGGGTAGTCGCCGGGGAGGGTCGGCACGGGTTCGCCGCCGCCGGTCAGGGGGGACTCGCCCTCGCCGAGCCGCCCCCACAGGGACCGCGGCTCGACACCCCAGGGCGTCCCGTCGTCCGGGCGCAGGCCCTCGCGGAGGGCGGCCTCCTGCGGGTCGAGGCCGTACTTGACGTAACCGCCGTCGCTGCCCAGTACCCGGAAACGGGGGCCGAGTTGGGCGGTGGTGGCGCTCATCCAGAGGTGGGAGCGGACGCCGTCGGCGTGGCGGAGGGCGATGAAGGTGTCGTCGTCCGCCTCGGCGCCCGGTCGGCGGACGTCCGCCTCGGCGTAGACGCCGACAACAGGTCCGAAGAGGGTCAGCGCTTGGTCGACCAGGTGGCTGCCGAGATCGTAGAGGAGGCCGCCCAGTTCGGCGGGGTCGCCGGATTCGCGCCAGCCGCCCTTGGGGCGCGGGCGCCACCGTTCGAAGCGGGACTCGAAGCGCAGCACGCGGCCGAGGCTGCCGTCGCCGATTAGGGACCGGACGGTACGGAAGTCGTTGTCCCAGCGCCGGTTCTGGAAGACGCTGAGCAGCAGCCCGCGCCGCTCGGCCAGCGCGCCCAGTTCCTCCGCCTCGGCGGCGGTGGCGGCGAGGGGCTTGTCGACGACGACCGGCAGCCCGGACTCCAGGGCGCGGCGGGCCAGCGGCACGTGAGTGCGGTTGGGGGAGGCGACGACGATCAGGTCGAGGTCGCCGGCGCGGGCGAAGAGCTCGTCGGGGTCGGCGGCGGTCCGGGCCCCGGGGTGTTCGGTGGCGACCTGTCGCTGCCGTTCCGGGTTGGCGGTGACGACCGTGTCGAGGACCAGGCCCTCGGTGGCGGCGATCAGCGGGGCGTGGAAGAACGACCCCGCGACGCCGTAGCCGATCAGGCCGACGCGGAGGGGGGTGTCGGAGATGCCGTCCATGCCCGCCACTTTGGCAACAGTGTTGCAAAAGTGCAAGCGCCCACGACAATGGTCCCGTGAACAGGACCGATCCCGGAGCCAACCTGGCCGCCCTGCGCGACCACAACACCGCCGTCGTCCTCGGGCTGCTCCGCTGCGCCGGCCCGGCCGGCGCCAGCCGCGCCGAGCTCGCCGCCCGGGCAGGGCTCACCCCGCAGGCCGTCAGCAAGATCACGGGCCGGCTGCGGGACGCGGGGCTGGCAGCCGAGGCGGGCCGCCGCGCCTCCACCGGCGGCAAGCCGGCGACGGCCCTGCGCCTGGTCCCCGGGGCCGCCCACGCCGTGGGGGTGCACCTCGACAGGGACGCCCTCACCGTCACCCTCGTCGACCTCACCGGCACCGAGACGGCCACCCGTACCGCGCCGCTCGACTTCGGGGCCGGGGCGGAGGCCGTGCTGGACGCCGTGGCCGGCGCGGTGACCGCGCTGCTCACCGACCACGCCACCGGCGGTGTGCTCGGCGCCGGCGTCGCCGTCCCCGGTCCCCTCGACCATCGCAGCGGCGTCCTGCACCGGGTCACCGGCTTCCCCCGGTGGGACGGCTTCCCGTTGCGCGACGCGCTGGGCGAACGGCTCGGCCTGCCCGTCGTCGTCGACAAGGACACCAACGCCGCCGCCCTCGGCCTCGCCCTCCGCACCCCCCGCGCCACCGGCTCCTTCGCCTATCTGCACCTGGGCACCGGCCTCGGCGCCGGACTCGTCCTCGACGGCGGCGTCCACCGCGGACCGCGCACGGGCGCGGGCGAGTTCGGTCACCAGGTCGTCATGGTCGACGGCCCCCTGTGCGCCTGCGGGGACCGGGGCTGCCTCGAAGCGCTCTGCCTGGCCGCCGTCGCCGAGGGCGACACGCTGCGCGCCGCGCGGCTGCTCGGCGTCGGTGCGCTCAACCTCGTACGCCTCCTCGACATCGACGGCGTCCTGCTGGGCGGCGGTGTGGTGCTCGCGCGGCCCGCGGTCTTCGTGGACGGGGTCCGGGACGCGCTCGGCGGCGCGGTGCCGGTCGACGTCGCCCCCGAAGGGGCACGGGCGGTCGTCGGGGGAGCGGCGGAACTGGTGCTCGCCCCCCTGTTCGGGGTCTGACTCGCGCCCGCACCAAGCCGTTGACAGGCGGTCGGCGGGCCCCGGCCATTCGGTGCCCTCACCCCTCCGGGGGAACGAAATGCACCCTTACCGACCAACGGCGTTGTTCCTCATGCGATGTCCGCTTTCCGAACCGCCCCACGGAAGGAAACCCCATGAGAACCGCCGCCCTCCTCCCCGCCCTCGCCGCCGCCCTGCTGCTCACCGCCGCGGCCCCCGCCACCGCCGCGCCCCACGGGATCAGCCGCACGTACCAGGACCCGGCCGGGAAGGCCGCCACCCACACCCTCCTTTGCCCCGGACGCGAACACGCGCACAGCGGAGGAGCGCAGGTGGAGCCGCACAACTACGTGGCGAGCTCCGCGCCGACGGACGACCGCCGCGGCTGGACGATCACGACCGAGCCGCTCCCCGGCAACACCCGGGCCCGCAAGGTGACCCTCTACGTCCTCTGCGCCTGACCGGACGCGCCATCAGGGCGAGCGGCGAACCGGCGAACGCCAGGACCGCCCGCCCCATCCGCCCGCCCCCGTCTGACTCCCCCCCGTCTGACTGCCCCCCGTCCGACTGCCCCGCCCGCCCCCCCCGCCCCGTCCGAGTGACCCGCCCTTCGTCCCAACGGGCGGAAGTCTGCCGCCGGCCGGGGGACATGTCCGTCGTGTCCTTCGCCATCCGACGCGTGACGGGCATGTTCCCGGCCACCGGGAGTCACCGGAGCTACCCGGGTCAACCGAGCCACCCGGGTCGCCCGAGTCATCCGAGTTCCCGGAGTCCCCTGCAGTAAAGGTTCCCCGATGCCGTTGTCCCGCGCGCTGCCGACCTCCGTACCCGCCGCGCACGCCCTCCCGGCGCGCGCGGCGGCGCTCGCCCTGCCGCTGATCGCCCTGCCGGCGCTCGTCCTCGGCCCCAACGCGTCAGCAGCGTCCGCCAACTCCGTCCCGCCCATGGCAGCGGCCGCGCCCGTCGCCGTCCACCGCGGTGACCGGCCGGGATGCGGGGAGGCGAACCGCACCGAGTTCCCCATCGCCTCCCGCCTCGCCGGCGGTCCCGACGTCTACGAGCGCGGCGCCCCCGCGCCGGCCTGGGAACTGGAGCTCCGCAACGTCACGGGCCAGGAGTGCCGGGACGTGCACCCCGTCGCCGTCCTGGCCGACGGCAAGCGGGCGCTCCGGCCCGAGCACATCCACCTGGAGTTCTACGACAAGGAGGGCGCGCGCTGGCGGCCGGTGCGGTTCGAGCGGACCGAGGAGGCGGAGAACGTCGGCGTCTTCGACGGTGGTTCGCCCGGCTTCCACGGCTTTTCGGTCCCCGCCCGCCGGAGCGTCGTCGTCCCCGTGCGGCTCGGTTTCACCGACGCCGCCCCGGACGGGCCCGTCACCGCGAACGTCACCGCCGTCCAGCGGCGCGGCGCGGACGGCGCCTGGGTCGGGGAGTCCGGCGACTACACCTTCACCGTCGCCCCCACCCCCGCCCCGTCCGCCCCTGCCGCCGCTTCCGTCAGACCGGGCCTCACGCCGCACGCCGTCCCCGCGCCGGGCCGCGACCCGGGCCCGCCGGTCCTCGCCGCGACCGGCGGTTCGCACACCGTCCCCGTGCTCGGCGCCGCCGCCTGCGTCTGCCTCGCCGGCGGGGCGGGACTGCTGCTGTGGGCCCGCCGGATGCGGCGCTGACCGGGCCCCGGCGAAGAAGCGGGCAAGCCGTCAGGAAGCCCGCCACCGCGGGCTGACTAGGCTGGGAGGTGCCGGCCGGCGGGCGAGCCCCGCCGGTCCGGTTCGTCCCCGATCCGGCGAGGGGCCTCCGGGCCCGGCGGCGGGCCGCCCAGCATGGCAGGAGTTCCGCAGTGGCAGAGCGCAAGCCCATCGAGTCCTGGCTCACCGACATGGACGGTGTGCTGATGCACGAAGGCGTCCCGGTGCCGGGGGCGGACACCTTCATTTCCCGCCTACGGGACTCCGGCAAGCCCTTCCTGGTGCTCACCAACAACTCCATCTACACCCCGCGCGACCTGCACGCCCGCCTCCAGCGGATCGGTCTCGACGTGCCCGTCGGCAACATCTGGACCTCGGCCCTGGCCACCGCCCAGTTCCTGGGCGATCAGCGGCCGGGCGGCACCGCGTACGTCATCGGCGAGGCCGGGCTGACCACCGCGCTGCACGACATCGGTTACGTCCTCACCGACGCCGACCCCGATTACGTCGTTCTGGGCGAAACGCGGACCTACTCCTTCGAAGCGCTCACCAAGGCGATCCGGCTGATCAACGCGGGTGCCCGGTTCATCGCCACCAACCCCGACGAGACGGGCCCCTCCGCCGAGGGGGCCCTGCCCGCCACCGGTTCCGTCGCCGCGCTGATCACCAAGGCGACCGGCCGCGAGCCCTACTTCGTCGGCAAGCCCAACCCGCTGATGATGCGGGCCGGTCTGAACGCCATCGGCGCCCACTCGGAGACCAGCGCGATGATCGGCGACCGGATGGACACCGACGTCCTCGCCGGACTGGAGGCCGGCATGGAGACGTTCCTGGTGCTCACCGGGCTGACCCGGCCCGACGAGATCGACCGCTACCCCTTCCGGCCGTCCCGCGTCGTCGACTCGATCGCGGATCTCACCGAACTGATCTGAAACGGTCATAGGCGGCTACCGAGGCCGCCTCGGACGGCGGACACCGTTGCCCGCCGTCCGGGCGGTACGGACATCCGGTTCGTCACCGGTTGGAGTAACGGGAGCACGGAGCGGATGCGCCGCGGCTCCCGGGCAGGTGAACTTCTGAGGTATCAGGAGGTTCATCATGGTTTCAGTCCGCTCCGCACTCTGTGGTGCGCTGGCGGCGGTCGCCGTCGGTGCCGCTCCCGCCCATGCCCTCGATGACCCCGTGACCACCCGGACCACGACGGTCGACATCGTCCCCTCACCGCGAAGCCCGGCGCCGACGTCCGCGTCCGCGTCTCCGGGTGCACCGGCGAACGCGCCACGGCCGCCTCGGAGGCGTTCGTGACCGACGCCAAGCTCACCCGCGACAGCACCGGGCACCTCGCCGACGCCACGGTCCGCTCCACCACGACGGCCGGCACCTACCCGGTGCGGATCAGCTGCGACGGGCGGGACGGCGTCGCGGAAGGCCAGTTGATCGTCCTTCCGGAGGCCGGCGCCGCCTCCCTGGCCGACGGCCACGACGGCCACGACGGCCGGGTCCCCGCCGGAGGCGCCCATGACGGGCACGACGGCTTCGCCGCCCAGGAGCACGCCCAGGAGCGCGCTCCGGAGCACGATCACGGCGTCCCCGTCGCGCCGGTCCCGGCCGGAGGCGGCGGCACCGCCCCCGTCGCCGCCTCGGGTACGCCCGGTACCCCCGGCCTGGTCGTCGGCGGCGTCGGCGTCCTGATCGCCGGTGGTCTGATCTGGTACCGCCGACGTACCGAGGCGGGCAGAAGGTGAACGGAAGCGACCGGGTGCCATGTCGGAACCACGCGCCAGCGGCCACGGCCGCCTCCTGACGGGCCTGGCCTGGGCCGCCCTGCTGTTCGCCCTGTGGCTGTGGGGACGCGAGGCCACCGAGGTGCCCATGGGCGCCTGGCCGGCCACCGGCGACGTCGCGGCCGCCGGCCGGCCCCCCGCCCGGGAACTGCCGCCGCCGCTCGCCCCGTTGCCCGGCGCCGAGCCGGAGCGGCTGGCCGTCCGGGCGATGGGGCTGCGCGCCCCGATCGAGGGCCACGGCCTCACGCCGCAGGGGGCGGTGGAGCCGCCGCCGTACGAGCGGCCGGGCGCCGTCGCCTGGTACCGGGGCGGCCCGCAGCCGGGCAGCCTCGGCGCGGCCGTGCTCGTCGGACACGTCGACACCGAGCGGGCACCCGCCGTCTTCGCCGATCTGGGCAAGCTCAAGCGCGGCGAGACCGTCACCGTCACCAGGGTCGACGGCTCCACCGCCGACTTCACCGTCGAGGACGTCACGGTCTTCGCCAAGGACCGGTTCGACGCCGCCAAGGTCTACGGACCGCACGACACCGGCCGGGCCGAGCTCCGGCTGATCACCTGCGGCGGCGACTACGACCGGGCCCGCCGTGAGTACAGCGCCAATGTGGTCGTCTCCGCCTACCTGACCGGAAGCGGACGCGCCTGAACCGTGCAAGAAGCGGCAATTGTGCTCCGAGAGAGCGATCTGCCGTCATGTCATGAGATGACTGCCCACACTCCTGGGCGCGCTGTGCCAGCATGGGGGCGACCGGTTCATTGTCCCGAGGGGACCAGAGACGTCTCCCGGAAGTACACCCAAGGGGGAGTGGATGTACGGCAGTCACACCGGCCACACCCGCCCAGCCTGTTCGGCTCACCCGGCACTGACCCGTACCGGCACCGCGATGGCCGTCCTGGCCGCGCTCGCCGGTCTCACCGGACTCACCGGCTGCTCCTCCTCCGACGACGAGGCCGCGGGCCCCCGTCCGCAGCCGTCCGCCGCCTCCCCGTCCCAGCTCCCCCGGGAGCGCTCCCCGTACTGGGTGAACCCCAACGGCAACGCCGCCCGGCAGGCGGCCCGGCTCCTCGGCTCCGGCAAGGAGCAGGAGGCCCGGCTGATCACGAAGATCGCCCAGCAGCCGGTGGCCGAGTGGATCGGCGTCGACGACCCCGAGAGCCAGACCCGCGGCTTCACCGAGGCGGCGGCCAAGGCCGACCGCGACGCCCTCCTCGTCCTCTACAACATCCCGCACCGCGACTGCGGCCAGTACTCCCAGGGCGGCGCCGCCGACGGCGACTCCTACCGCGCCTGGCTGGACCGCGCGGCGAGCGGCATCGGAGACCGCAGCGCCACCGTGATCCTGGAGCCCGACGCGCTGCCGCACATGGAGGACGGCTGCACGCCCCAGCAGTTCCACGAGGAGCGCTACGCGCTGCTCAAGGAGGCCGTCCGCAGGCTGAAGGCGCTGCCGCGGACCAAGGTCTACCTGGACGCCGGCAACCCCAGCTGGGTCACCCCGGCCGACCGGATGGCCGAGCCGCTGCGCCGCGCGGGCATCGACCGGGCGGACGGCTTCGCGCTCAACGTCTCCAACTTCCAGACCACGCAGGCCAGCAAGGAGTACGGGCACACCCTCTCGGCGCTGGTGGGCTACAAGCACTTCGTCATCGACACCAGCCGCAACGGGAACGGGCCGCTCTCCGACGGCGACCACGAGAAGGCCTGGTGCAACCCCTCCGGGCGGGCGCTCGGCGAGCCGCCCACCACCCGTACCGGCGACCGGCTGGTCGACGCCTACCTGTGGGTCAAGCGGCCCGGTGAGTCGGACGGTGCCTGCAAGGGCGGCCCCGACGCGGGGGAGTGGTGGGAGACCTACGCCCTGGAGCTGGCCAGGAACGCCCGCTCCTGAGCCGGGCGCGGCCCCCCTCGCGAAGGCGGCTCAGTCCTTCTTCTCCTCTTTGTCCTCGTCCTTCTTCTCGTCCTTCTTCTCCGCCGCCGGCACCTTCACCCAGACCGCCTTGGACGGGGTGCCCTTCTCGTCCACCGCCATGACCATGTACCACCCGGGCGGCACCAGGGACGGGTCCTTCGGGAGGGTCACGGTGAAACGGTCGGCTTCCTCCCTCTTGAGGTCCAGTGCGATCGACCGCTGCTCGATGTTGGTCACGTGGGTGAACGAACCCGGCCGGAGAAGCCGGACCTTGGCGACTCCGTGCGCGGAAGTGATCCGGTAGGTGGTCTTGTCGCCGAGCTTCACGGTCCGCCGGTCGGTGTCCCTGATCTCCGGACGGTCGCCCTTGTGGAAGAGGTACGGCGGGGTGTACAGGTCGATCTGCTGCTGGAAGACGCCGGGCTGGGTGTTGTCCTTGTCCCGGAAGAGGGAGTCCGAGCCGAAGGTCATCACCCGTCCGTCCGGCAGCAGCAGCGCGCCGGAGTGGTAGTTGCGGCCGACCAGCGGGTCGGCGACCCGGTGGGAGGAGTTGGCCTTGGGGTCGTAGATCTCGGCCTTGAGGACGTTGGAGGCACTGCGGCCGCGGTAGTCGCCCGAGCCGTTGGTGGTGAGGACCGTGTCGTCCGGCAGGATGACGCTGCTGGGGTAGCGGGCCTTGGCGTAGAGGTCGGGGCCGTCGTGGAAGCGGGGGCGCTCGGTGTGCAGGTCGACGATGCGCGTCTTCGCCGTCGACTTCTTGTCCTCGCCGACCCCGCCGCCGCCGAGCACCATGTACCGCTGGTCCTGGGCGGGCGGCAGCAGGACGGACATCGACGTCTCCAGGGCGTCCGGGTCGCTGATGCCGGGGACCGGGATGAACGAGTTGTTCCCCAGGTCCCACACGCCCGGGTCGCGGCCCTTGTCGGCGGGGCCGTAGCCCGCGTTGGAACCGGTGTAGAAGATCTTGCCCTTGTCGGTGAGGAAGAGGGCCGGGTAGGTGGGGAAGAACCGCTCCTGCGGGAGGTAGGTCCACTTCTTGGTCTTGGGGTCGTAGACCTCGTTCTTGCCCGGGACCACCTGGCCGATCTCGTCCAGGCCGGAGACGGAGAGGACCTTGCCGTCCTGGAGGGTGGTCAGCGTGGGGTACCAGCGGGCCTCGTTCATCGGGTCGACGGTGACGTAGCGCTCCGCGACCGGGTCGAACTCGAAGGCGTCCTTGATGCCCTGGAAGTCCTTCTTGTCGAACGACAGCTTGTTGGCGATGCCGTAGAAGTTGCGGGCGTCGTCGCCGGTGAGGCCCTCGATGCGGTAGTTGTCGGTGAGGCCGGTGGCATGCTCCTGGCCCTTTTCCAGCGCCTCCACATAGACCCGGGCGGTGCTGACGGTGACCTTGACCTTGCCGTCCTTGCCCTGCTCCTTCTTGGCGCGCGGCACCAGGACGGCGTCCTTCGACTCGAAGGTCTTGCCGGACTGCTTGCCGGTGAACCGGGTGCCGGCCGGGAAGGTCATCGGCTTGTCCGGGTTCTCGTTGTGGACGATCATCAGCCCGCCCGCCCGGGTGACATCGCCCTCCAGCTTCTCGTAGCGCTGGGTGCCGCCCGCGACCAGCAGCTTCCCGTCCGGCAGC
This sequence comes from Streptomyces sp. CA-181903, assembly GCF_050937075.1. Lineage (NCBI taxonomy): Bacteria > Bacillati > Actinomycetota > Actinomycetes > Kitasatosporales > Streptomycetaceae > Streptomyces > Streptomyces sp. CA-181903. The sequence goes on along the minus strand of NZ_JBNJLY010000001.1, from coordinate 2,805,660 downwards.
TGGGTGTGGCCGGAGCAGAAGAGGTCCTTGGGGGTGGGGACGTTCTTGAAGGTGTTCTTCTCCGGGTCCCACAGGACCGTCCGGAACGTCTTCGCCGCGAAGTTGGCGGCGTTGTTGCCCGACCCGGCGACCAGCAGCACCTTGCCCGTCTGCAGCAGTGCCGCGTGGATGGTGTTGATCCGGTACTCGTCCGGGACGTCCACGACGTCCCAGTGGCCGTTCTCCGCCTTGTACTCCGGCTTGTTGATCTTGTACTCGTGGTACTGGTGCGAGGCGTAGCCCCAGATCGCCGGCCCGTTCATGCCCGCCAGGGCGAGGACCACCGCCGCGCCCACCGCCGTGCGGCGGGTGCGGCGGCCGATGACGGGCCCGGAACGGCGGTCGGTCAGGTGCCGGAGTCTCATGGCTGGGCTCCCTCGGGCTGTTTGCCGTGGCGCGCGGTCCACCACCAGGCGGCGATCGGCGCGACCGTGATGACGACGGCCAGGGCCGCCCACGTGCGCATCGCCGCGTGGCTGTGACCGAGGAAGAACGAGGCCACCAGTGAACCGCCGAAGATCAGTAGGAAGAAGAGGTGGATGCGGAAGGTGCCGAAGAGGGTGTCCGGGCTGGCGGAGTCACCCTTGGGGGTCACCACGAAGCGGCTCTTGCGGCGCAGGACCGCGTCGAGCAGCGAACGGGCGTACACGGGCGCGGACAGCGCGGACATCACCATGCCGGCGACCCCGCCGGAGCCCTCGGGCTCGTGGGGGGACACGTTGTGCCGGCGGTTCCAGACGTAGAGGCCGATCTGGAGGGCGGCGGCGTCGCTGTAGAGCATCATCCAGATCTGCGAGTCGATCCGGATGCCGGCCGCGCCCAGGCCCAGGAAGAGGGTGCAACTGAGGGCGCCGAGCATCCAGTTGACCGCGGTCATCGGATAGTAGATGACCATCAGCGTGTAGTTGAGGAAGGGGCCGGGCGCGAGGGTGAAGGGGCCCTTCCAGTACTGCTTGATGATCGTCTCGTAGGTGCCCCGGGACCAGCGGAGCTGCTGGGTGAAGAAGTCCGTCCAGGCGTTGGGGCCCTCCCCGACGGCGAGGACGTCGGGCGTGTAGACGGAGCGCCAGCGGCGGCCGGTGGCCGGGTTGCGGTGGCGGTGGAGCTCGAAGCCGGTGGCCATGTCCTCGGTGATCGAGTCGTAGAGGCCGCCGACGCCCTTGAGGGCGCTGATCCGCACCGCGTTGTTGGTGCCGACGAACATGGGGGCGCCGTAGCGGTTGCCCGCGCGCTGGATGAGGGCATGGAAGAGGAACTGCTGGCTCTCGGCGGCCTTGGTGACCGTCGCGTCGTAGTTCCCGTACACCTGAGGTCCAACGACAAAGGCGACATTGGGGTCACGGAAGTAACCGAGCATGCGCTCCAGGAAGTTGGGCAGCGGCACATGGTCGGTGTCCACGGAGGCGAAGAAGTCGTAGTCGTCGCCGTGTGCGTCCAGCCAGGCGTTGTAGTTGCCGTGCTTGGTCCTCGCCCGGTGCGGGCCCTTGGGACGGTTCCACTTCTCGATCCCCTTGCGGGTGAAGTGGCGCACGCCCAGCCGGGCGCAGACCGCCTTGACCTCGGGATCGTCGCCCTCGTCGAGCAGCCAGACGTCCACCGGGCCGCGGTGGCGGACCCGCACGGCGGCCTCCAGCGTGCGGGTGACCATCGCGATCGGCTCCTTGCCGGGCACGAACGAGGTGAGGAACGCGACCCGGGTGCCGGTCTCGGGGACGACGGGTATGGGGTCGCGGGCGACCAGGGTGGCGTGGGCGTTGGAGACGACGTTCAGCGTCCGGAAGATCTCGATCAGGCCGATGGAGACCAGCATGACCAGGTCGAGGACGCGCATCAGCGGTCCGGCGTGGTCGCGCTGCACCCAGTGGGCGGGCTGGAGCAGCCAGAGGAGGAGGACGACGGAGACGACGGGGGCCGCGCCCAGCAGGAGCGCGGCCCGGATGCGGTGCGGCTCGTCGGCCAGCAGGCTGCGGTAGCGGACGGTGTAGGGGCCATCCGCCGGGCGGGTGAGCGGGCCGGCGAGCCGGCTGTAGTGCTCGTAGTCGTAGCGGGGGTGGAAGGGTCTGGGGGTGCGCGGGCGGGCCGGGTGCGGAGGGGCGGCTCTGCGCCGCGCGTCGTCCGGCCCCGGGGGCGCGGGGATGCGCGGCCGGGTGGTGACCGACGGGTCGCGGGGCGGATCGTACGGGATCTGCCGTCGCGCGTCGGCAGGCGTGGACGTCATCAGTCATTCCCCCCACACGCGGGAATCCCGCGTGGTACGCCGGTACATGAACCCCGGCCGGCTCCCCTCGGCCGGCGCGGGCGCCTGGACACCGGCTCCCTCCGGTGTCTCCCGGCTCACTGTGTGCACGGTGAGCCGGGGATCACAGCCGCCGTTCAGGATCTCCGACGCCTCTTCATGATCGCAAGGGTGAAACGATCGGTTTACCGGGCAAAGCGGTAGTCCAGTCGGAGACGTGTACGAATGTCGCAGAAGTGATCACGGATGGCCTCTTCCGTTCGTTCTGCGTCACCCGTTCGAACCGCCGCGACGATGACCCGGTGCCGGGCGCAGACCGTCCCCGGGTCGGCCGACGCGGAGGACGGGCCGGGGCGCACCCGGTGGAAGGCGGTCCAGTACGCCTCCGGGACCGTGTCGAGCAGAGGGTTGTCCAGCCCCCGGCGGAGGACGGCGTGGAAGGCCCGGTCGGTCTCCGCCCGGACGGGGCCGGTCAGGGCCTCGTCCGCCATCCGGGCGACGATCGCGTCCAGTTCGGCCAGATCGGCCGCGGCCACCCGCCCCGCGAGCCGCCGGGCCAGTCCCGCCTCCACCGCCTCCCGCAGTTCCAGCAGTTGGAGCAGGCTGTCCTCACCGCGCCGGTGGCCCGCGACGGTACGGAAGGCAAGGGCCTCGACCACGGGTTCCATGGTCATCGGGCCGACGTAGGTGCCGAAGCCGTGCCGGATCTCCACGATGCCCATCGCCTGGAGCGCCTTCAGCGCCTCGCGCACCCCCGTGCGGCCCGTCCCCAGCAGCTCCGTCAGTTCGCGCTCGGTGGGCAGCGGTGCTCCCGGCGACAGCCGGCGGTCGACGATGAGCCTCTTGATCCGCTCCGGATGGTCACTGGCCATTGGGAGACTGTGCCCGGGCGCCATCCGCTTGGCCAGCACACGAAAGCTTGGGGGAGAACGTGCGGACGGTGGCGGGAACGCCGAGAGACCCCTCACGGTGAGTGAGGGGCCTCTCGGCTGTCTGTGCGCCGCCAGGGACTCGAACCCCGGACCCGCTGATTAAGAGTCAGCTGCTCTAACCAACTGAGCTAGCGGCGCCTGCTGACAGAGAAAACTCTACCTCACTCCTGGGAGTGCCGATGACCACCCCGGTGGAGTACAGAGCCGCGCCAGATCGGACCGCCGCCCCGGTCCGCGCTGGTGGGAGGCCCGGCGGAGCCGGTGGACCGCCGTGAGGTGCGGGTCGCGCGGACCGTTGAGAAGCTGGCGGAGCGGTGCCTGAGGCAATCGATCGCACGCCCGCGGGCGACCGCGGACCGAGGGCGGAAGGCGGTGGAACGGTGCGGACGACAGCCGGTGGACCGATACCGGACGGCCGTGTGCGCCCCCGGCGCGGCACGGCCTCCGTCCCGCCCGGCACGGGCGGTGGCGCTGCGGAGAGTGACGAGGACGCCGGACACCGGAGGTACGCCGTCCGGGGCGCCATCGTGGCGGCCGTGGGCGCGGCCGTCATAGCCGGCTCGGGCACGGCCGCGGCCGCACCGGGCGACCCGCCGGACCCGGTGGCGGCGCCCGCCGCCGCTCCCGCCGCGCCCGAGGACGCGGCGAGGCCGGATACGGACGCGGACGCCGGCGCGGACGAGGACGGAGTGGCGGAGGAGGCGTCCGGTGCCGGGGGCGAGGAGGAGACCGGTGTGCTCCCCGCGCATCCCGAGAGGCCCGGGGCGGAGGAAGCGGTCCTGCCGGAGACGGACGGGACGGCGGCCGCCGCCGGGGGCTCGGGAGACGCGATCGTCCCCGCGGAACCGGCCGCCTTGCCCGTTCCCGTAACCGGGGCGCCGGCCGCCGGCGCGGACGCCATGGACGCCGCCGCCGTGGCCAAGGGGCTGGAAGCGGCCGTCGCGTACGCGCTGGCGCACGTCGGCGACGCGTACGCGCTCGGCGGCACGGGTCCGCACCGCTGGGACTGCTCCGGGCTGGTACAGGTGGCGTACCGCCGGGCGGGCGTCCGGCTGCCCCGCGTCGCCGCGGATCAGTACCGGGCCACGGCACGGATTCCGCGCACGTCCCTGCGCCGCGGGGACCTGGTGTTCTGGTCGCGGAACGGGCGGGCGTCGGGCGTCCACCACGTGGCGATCTACCTCGGCGGCAGCCGGTACCTGGAGGCGGCCCGGCCGGGCACCAAGGTGCGGATCTCGACGTTCGCCCGGTACAAGCCGAACCTGTACGGGCGGGTGCGGCTGCCCTGAGCCCCCGCCGTTCCGCAGGGGGCCTTGTCACCGCTTCCGGAACGCCACCCTTGCCAGCACCCCGGCCACCACCAGTGCCACGACCGCCAGCACCACGAGGTCCGGAACGGCGTTGCCGAGGCGGGAGGCGGTCTCCTCCAGGCTCGCCTCCTGGTCGGCGTCGAGGAGACCGGGAAGCCCGGTGGTGCCGTCGTACCGGAGGAAGAGGACGCCGATGGCGATGAAGAAGAGGCCGGAGAGGAGGGAGGTGGTGTGGAGGCGGAGGCGGCCCATCCGTATCTCGCGGCCCCGGAGCCAGCCGCGGGTGCCCAGCCGGAAGCGGTCCCAAAAGAGGGCCAGGACGAACAGGGGGAGCGCCATGCCCAGGGCGTAGACGGCGAGCATGGCCGCACCCTGCAGTGCCTCGCCGCGCATCGCCGTCATGGCCAGGACCGAACCGAGGATCGGGCCCGCACAGAAACCGGCCAGCCCGTACACGCAGCCCAGCAGGTAGGTGGAGGCCGCCGTGCGCGGGGTGATCCGGCCGGCCGCGGCCTGGGCCCGGCGCGAGGCGAAGCCCAGGCCGAGGATCTGGGCGGCGCCCAGGGCGATGACGATCCACCCGCCGGCCGTCACGAGCGCCTCGCGGTGTCCGTTGAACAGCCGGCTGGCCGCACTGGAGGCCGCGCCCAGCGGGACCAGCGTGGTGGCGAGCCCGAGGTAGAAGACGCCGGTCCGGGCCAGCAGCCGGCCCGGGCTCGCGAGCGAGTAGGCGAAGAACGCGGGCAGCAGCAGGGCGCTGCACGGGCTGACCAGGGCGAGGACGCCGCCGAGGAACGCGGCGAGGTAGCCGATGTCGGTCATGCGCCCGGCCCGCCCTTCGGCTTCCCGGAGTCCTTGGCGTCCTGGGGGTTCTTGGCCGCCTTGACCAGCCGGGCCTGCTCGATGGCCGCCTCGAACTCCTTCATCGGCTGGGCGCCGGCGAGCGGCCGGCCGCCGACGAGGAAGGACGGGGTGCTGCTGACGCCGAGGCGGTAGCCCTCCTGCTGGTCCTTCTTGACGGCCTCCTCGGAGGCGTCGCTCTTCATGTCGGCGCGGAAGCGGTCGAGGTCGCCCACCCCGGCGGTGCGGGCCATGTCGACGAGCTTGTCCTCGGCCAAAGCGTCGCCCTTGCGGGTCTTGGCGTAGAGCTCGTCGTGGAACTGCCAGAAGCGGCCCTGTCGGCCGGCCGCCCAGGAGGCGCGGGCGGCGCGCTGCGAGGGATCACCGAAGATCGGGAAGTTGCGGAACTCGATCCGCAGGACGCCCTCGTCCACATACTTCTTGATCAGTTCCGGCTGGCTCTCGCGGGTGAAACGGCCGCAGAACGAACACTGGTAGTCGGCGTACTCCACCAGCACCACGGGCGCGTCCGGCTTGCCGAGGGCGAGCGGGTCGCCCTTCTCGCGGCGGCTGGTCATCCGCTCGGCCTCGTCGAAGAGGGACTGCTGGGGGTCGGCGGAGGCGGTGGCGGCGGGCTTGGCGCGGTCGTCCCCGCCGTCGGAGCCGCCGGAGCTCTTGGCGATCGCCAGGCCCGCGGCGACGACGGCCACGGCCAGGGCGGCGCCCGCGCCCACGGCGGCGAGCCGGCGGCCGGTGGCGGAGGGGGCGGCCGGGGTCTTCTTGTCGGGCCGCGCTTTCCGCCCGTTCTTCGGGCCGGGCGCGTTCTTCTTGGCGGAAGGGGTCATGGTGGGCGGAGCTCCCAAGGTCTCGGCGGAATCCAGGCATGCCGGAGTACGGCCCGGCGCGGGCCGTACGGGCGGGTCTAGATCCGCAGGACGGGGAGGAGCTCGGCGCTGCCGACGAGCGACGCGGGCGGCGCCCGGGGGACGCGGGCCTGTGGCGCCGCGGCCTGGGGGAGCGGCGTGCGCGCGGTGGCGGACGCGGTCAGGGGTCATGGGGGGCGTGCGGGACGACGATCTCCGTGCCCTTCAGCGGCACGTCGAGCGGCCGGCAGCTCCCGCCGCCGGTGTCCTGGTCGTTCCGGACGGAGACGATCACCGCTCCGGTCGGGGACGGCGTCTCCGGCCGCGACGCGGTGTGCGGACGGGCGGCGGCGGCAGTCGGTGCCGGGCCGGGCAGGCCGAAGAGGGCGGGGCCGGCGAAGGCCGGGCCGAGGACGGCCAGCAGGAGCAGCAGCATCAGGCCGGCTGCCGGGGTGCGGCGCCGCTGGGGCACGTGGCTGCTCCTTCCGCCGATTCCTCCGAGGTTCCGCCGGCTCCTCGGATGTCCGTTGAACTCCGCTACGCAGAAGGCCCCTCACCGGAGTGAGGGGCCTTCTGCCGTCTGTGCGCCGCCAGGGACTCGAACCCCGGACCCGCTGATTAAGAGTCAGCTGCTCTAACCAACTGAGCTAGCGGCGCCTGCTGACGAGATAAATACTACCTGGTCCCGAGGGGTGCTTCGCACCACCCGTCACTCGCGGGCCACTCCGGCCTCACTGGAGGGCCAGGGAGAGCAGCATCGGGGCGGCGTGCCGGTTGAGTGCGTCCGCCGCCTGGCGGAGCCGGTGGGCGTGGGCGAGCGGGAGCGAGAGGGCGAGGCAGCCGACCCGCTTGCCCGCCGTGACGGGGACGGCGGCGCAGACCGTGCCCACCGCGTACTCCTGCAGGTCGAGGACGGGAACGCTGGCGGGCTGCGCGGCGAGCCGGGTGAGCAGCGTCTTCTCGTCGGTGATCGTCCGGGAGGTGAGCCGGGCGGTCCGGTGCCGGGAGAAGTGGTCGCGCCGGTCGTCGTGGTCGAGCTGGGTGAGCAGGCACTTGCCCAGCGCGCTGGCGTGGGCGGCGGTGCGGAAGTCGACCCACTCGTGCACGCGGGGCGTGCCCGGCCCGTCCGCGTACTGGGTGATCCGGACCTCCCCGTCGACGTACCCGCTGAGGTAGACGGCCGCGCCGACGGTGTCGCGCAGCCGGGCGAGCGCCCGCTGGAGCCGGCCGGTGAGGGCCGCGTCGCGGTCGCCGCCCATGGTCAGCAGGGCGAGCGCGGGGCCCGCGGCGTAGGCGTCCTCCCCGACCCGGGTCACGTACCGCTCGCGGCGGAGCATCGCCAGCAGGTGGGCGAGGCGCCCGGCGGGCAGGCCGGACTCCCGGGCGAGCTGGGCCTCGCTCACGCCGCCGGAGTACTTGGTGACCGTCTCCAGGACGCGCAGGGCGTGCTGCACCGAGTGGAACGGTGTGATCGGCTCGGGCTTGAGCGCCACGGTCTCCCCTTGGCTGGTCGCGCGGGTGTTCCGCTTCTCACGATAGGGCGAAGCGGGCCGTGCGGAGAGGGTGTTGCGCGAGAAGGGGAGGCTCCGGAACGCTCCGGGCTGTGGGGCCGGTCGGAGGCATATGCCGCCGGTATGGCGTGCCGTCGGTATGCCGGGGCGGGCGTCCGGCCGGGCCGCCGTCCGGTGCGGGAATAAAGCGGAGTGGGGCTCCGGTTCTCTTCCGGCGGGACCGGCGGAAGGACGCCCTCACGGGCGGCCGCGGCGCGTGGAAGTGATCGCACGGCACGCCCGCCGGGCCCACGACAGAACAGCGCGCACCGCGCGACCGCGAGCAGGGAGGCGGGCCACCGTGGCCGACGAGCACGACGAGATCATCCGGGCGACCCCTCGCGGACGCGCCCCCGTCCCGCTGTCCGTACTGGACCTGGCCACCGTGGGCGCCGGCCGCACGGCGCGGCAGGCGCTGGAGACCACCGTCGAGCTGGCCCGGCTGACCGAACGGCGCGGCTACCACCGCTACTGGGTCGCCGAGCACCACTCCATGCCCGGCGTCGCCAGCTCCTCGCCCGCCGTGATCCTGTCCCACCTCGCGGCCCGGACGGACCGGATCCGGCTGGGGTCCGGCGGGGTGATGCTGCCCAACCACGCTCCGCTGGTGATCGCCGAGCAGTTCGGCACCCTGGAGGCGTTCGCGCCGGGGCGCATCGATCTGGGTCTAGGGCGCGCTCCCGGCACGGACGGCGCCACCGCCGCCGCCCTGCGCCGGGCGGACCGGCTCGCGGAGGGGGCGGACGAGTTCCCGCAGCAGCTCTCGGAGCTGATCCGCTTCCTTGACGACGACTTCCCGGACGGCCACCCCTACGCCCGGATCCACGCCGTGCCCGGTCCCGTCCAGGGCCGCGTGCCCGGCGGGGTGCAGCGGGCCGACCGGCCGTCCGTCTGGCTGCTCGGCTCCTCCGGGTTCAGCGCCCGGCTGGCCGGGGCGCTGGGACTGCCCTTCTCCTTCGCCCACCACTTCTCGGCGGCCAACACCGTCCCCGCCCTCGACCTCTACCGCGCGTCCTTCCGCCCGTCGGCCGTCCTCGACCGCCCGTACGCCAAGATCGGCGTCCAGGCGCTGGCGGCGGACGACCCGGCGGAGGCGCGCCGCCAGGTGCTCACCGGGGCGCTGTCCATGCTCCGGCTGCGTCGGGGACGGCCGGGGCTGGTGCCCACTCCCGAGGAGGCCGAGGCGTACGAATTCGGCGAGGCGGAACGGGACTTCGTCGGCGACTGGCTGCGGAACGTGGTCTACGGCACCCCGGACGAGGTACGGGAGGGGCTGGACGCGCTGGTGCGGCGGACGGGCGTCGACGAGCTGATGATCACGGCCAATGTGCATGGCGCGGATGCCCGGCTGCGCAGCTATGAGCTGATCGCGGACGCGTACGGGATGCCGGGCGCCTCCGGCGCGTAGGGGGCTGGTGTGGTGGGGGTGCGGCCGGCCTGCGTGGCCCGACCGGCCCACGCTGTCCGATCGGAGTGACCAGCACACTCGGCCCGATCGGAGTGACCGGCGTCGCCGGCGGGGTCGACGCCATGCGGCCAGGGCGCCGGGCGCACGGCCGGCCACCTCCGGGCACCGGCCCGGCCGGCCGGGCATACGGGCATGCCGGGCCTCCGGGCGGGCGGCCGGTCACACCCGGTGCGGGCCAGCCGGACGCACCGGGGCACCGGGAGGCGGCCGGTTGTGCCGGGGCGCCGAAGAAGGTGTGGCGCGCCTGGGACGCTCTGGGTGTGGGAGGGCCGGCGTGTGCGGCCCTCCGCGTGCGGTGTGCCCGGCGGGACGGGCGTGTCGCAGTCCGTGCCGCGTCGGCGCACGCGGGCGTGTGGCTCGGCCGTCACTCGCGCCCTGCTCGGGAGGCGCGCCCGGGGCGCCCTGGATGCGGGAAAGGCCGGCGTGTGTGGCCCGCCGCGCTCGGTATGCCCGGCCGCAGATGGGCGCGCGGCGTCGCTCGCGTACCGCGTCAGCGCACGCGCGTGGCTCGGCCGCCACTCGCGCCCCGCTCGGGGCGCGCCCGCTCACACCGCCGCGCGCGCCTTCACCCCCAGCAGCGCGGAGATCCGCTCCGCGCTGACCGGGCGGGAGTAGAACCAGCCCTGCCCGGTGTCGCAGCCGATCCGCCCCAGCCGTTCCGCCTGTTCCGCGTTCTCCACGCACTCCGCCGTCACCGTCAGCCCCAGTCGGTGCGCCAGTTGCACCAGGGCCTCGACGATGGTCTCGTCCGCCGGGTTCGGCGGCTCGTCGGTGCGGAAGCCGTGGACGAACGAGCCGTCCAGCTTCAGCGTGGAGACCGGGAGTCTGCTGAGGTAGGAGAGGTTGGAGTAGCCGGTGCCGAAGTCGTCGATGGCGATGGCGACGCCCATGTCGCTCAGCCGGCGCAGCTGCTGGAGCGGCCGGCCCGCCGAGCCCATCACCGCCGATTCCGTGAGCTCCAGTTGGAGCAGGCGCGGCGGCAGCCCCGTCTCGGCCAGGATCGCCGCCACGTCCGCGACCAGGTCCGAGTCCCACACCTGCCGGACCGCCACATTGACGCTCACCACCAGCGGTTCGTCGGGACGCTCCAGCTGCCAGCGGCGGGCCTGGCGGCAGGCGGTCTCCAGCACCCAGCGGCCCAGCGGCACGATCGCGCCGGTCTCCTCGGCCAGTCCGATGAACCGATTCGGCGCGAGCGTGCCGAACTGCGGGTGGTGCCAGCGCACCAGGGCCTCCACCCCGCGGACGACACCGTCGCCCAGCCCGACCAGCGGCTGGTACTGGAGGACGAACTCGCCGCGGTCGACGGCCGGTCGGAGGGTGCTGGAGAGCGCCTGCCGGGTCATCCGGTGGGCGTTGCGCTCCGGGTCGAAGAGGGCCCAGCGCGCCTTGCCGTCGGCCTTCGCCCAGTACAGCGTGGTGTCCGCGGCCTGCATCAGCTCGGTCGCGTGCGTCCCGGCCGCCGGGCGCTCGACGACGCCGATGCTCGCCGACACCGCCAGCCGCTGCCCGTTCACCTCGAACGGCCGCTGGAGCGCGGCCAGTACGGCGGTGGCGAGCGTGACGAGCTGCTCGGTGCCGGCCGACTCCTCGACCAGCAGCGCGAACTCGTCGCCGCCCAGCCGGGCCACCAGATGGCCGCCCTCCGCGGCGCAGTCGCGCAGCCGGCGGGCCACCGCGCAGAGCAGCCGGTCGCCGGCGCGGTGGCCGAGGGTGTCGTTGACGGCCTTGAAGCCGTCGAGGTCCAGGTAGCACAGGCCGATCCGGGCGTCCGGATCCTCCTCCGCCGCGGCCAGCGCGGCGGCCAGCCGCTCGAAGAACAGGCTGCGGTTGGGCAGCCGGGTCACCGGGTCGTGCATCCGCAGGTGCCGCAGCCGGGCGCGCAGGTCCCGGCGCTCGCTGATGTCGGCGACGGACAGCAGGGCGTCGCGGCCGCCCGGCAGCGGGGTGACGGCCACCTCGGCCCACACCGCCCGGCCGCCGGGACGCCGCAGCCGACGCGTGCAGTTGAGCCGGGCCCGGCGGCCGAGCAGCACTTCCCGGTACGCGTTCCAGGTCCGGGAGTCCTCGCGCAGCCCGGTGAACTCGGCCGCGGGACAGCCCTCCAGCCGGGCGGGGTCGGTGCCCAGCAGTGCCCCGAGGGCGTCGTTGGCGACGCGCACCAGGCCGTCGGCCCCGACGACGGCCATCCCGAGGTGCGCGGCCCGGAAGGCAGCGCGGAAATCGTCCGCGTTGACGTGACGTTGTGTGACGACGGGCGCCGCCGCACCCGGCACGCCGCCCTGTCCGTCGAGGGTTCCGCTCACCGCTCGCTCCCGCGTGGCAATCGTTCCGCACCTGTCTGGTGCGGCTTTCATGAGTCTCGTACGCGTGGTCGAATTGACGGCATTGGGCCGCCGGTTGGGGCAATCCATGCTGCAAATGTGGCGATCATAGGGCTCGTACGGGGCCCGTTCCAGCGGCCGGGTCTCGATCAGGGGAGCCGCGACCCTGGATTCGACCGTTTCTGTACGTCCATGCCCGCTCGGGGCCGAGGCTGCATGGGCGTGCATCTCGATGGCATCTCGATTGACCGTCCGTGACTGAGTGTGATGTACCCAGAAGTCGGCCCAGTCACTCGACCGGGGGACCGGAACAGGGCATAACCATACAAACCATCCGAGGGTGGGAGAGGTGTCCCGAATCCGTCCCGGGAGGTCGACGTGGTGCGTCCGCAGACACCCATGGGGGTGGAACGGTCCGGGCTGCGCCGGCTGTGGGCGGTGCTGACCTGCCTGTGCGCCATCGCGGCGACCCTGGTGGCGGCCCCCGCCCGGGCCGTCGGGCCCGGCGGCCCCTGCGCGCTGCCCCGCAGCGACGCCCACCACTCCGAGGGGCTGGACACCTGGAACCCGTCCTACCCGCGCCCCCTCGGCCGGCTGGACGCCGTCATGGTCTTCCTCTCCTTCCCGGACTCCCGTCCGGTCGCCACCCCCGCCCAGCTCATGGCGGACCATTTCCCCGGTACCTCCCGGTTCTTCGAACGCGCCTCGTACGGCCGGTTCTCCGTCCGCGCCCACCCCGTGGACCGGTGGTTCCGGATGCCCCGGCCCTCCACCGCGTACCGGATACAGCGCGACTGGGACGGCGAACTGCGCACCGCCTATCTGAGGGACGCCATCACCGCCGCGCGCGGTGCCGTGGACTTCGGCCGTTACGGGCTGGTCTACCTGGTCGCCGACCCGGACGCGCCCGGGGTGGACTCCGACGCCACCAAGGTCGTCAACCTGGAACGGCCGCTGGAGGTCGACGGCGCCGAGCTGCGCCGGGTCGTCACCGTCTTCGAGCACCACCCGCCCGACCGGAACGTCCTCGCCCACGAGACCGGGCACGTCCTGGACCTGCCCGACCTCTACCACCGGCCCTCCGAGGGAAAGGGCGACTGGGACACCCACGTCGGCGACTGGGACCTCATGGGCAGCCAGTTCGGGCTGGCCGCCGACCCCTTCGGCTGGCACAAGTGGAAGCTCGGCTGGCTCGACGCCCGGCAGGTGGACTGCGTCATCGGCCGGGGCGGCGCCGTGCACACCGTCCAGCCGCTGGAGGCCCCGATGCGGCGGGGGGACACCCGCACCCGGCTGGTGGTGGCCAGGACCGGGGCCGGCAGCGCCGTCGTGGTCGAGGTCCGGACCGCGACCGGCAACGACGCCGCCACCTGCACCGAGGGCGTACTGGTCTACCGAGTGGACAGCGACACGCCGTCCGGCGGCGGGCCCGTGCAAGTGGTGGACGGCCATCCCGGCACCTCGGCCTGCCCCGGAGAGGCCGTCTACCCGCCGCTGGCCGACGCGCCGCTCGGGGTCGGGGAGTCCCTGACCGTCGCGGAGGGCGGGATCCGGGTGGCGGTACGGGGGCGGACGGCGGACGGGGCGTGGACGGTCCGGGTCACCCGGGAGTGATCTCCCCACCCGCTTCTCCGGGGAACGAAAAAGCCCCTCCACCGAAGTGGAGGGGCTTCCTCTGTCTGTGCGCCGCCAGGGACTCGAACCCCGGACCCGCTGATTAAGAGTCAGCTGCTCTAACCAACTGAGCTAGCGGCGCCTGCTGACAGAGAAGACTCTAGCACCCTGATCCGGTGGAAAGAAAATCCGTATGTTTGAGCCCGGCGCGGGCGGTGCGGACGCAGGACCAGAGCAGAACATCGGGCCCCGGCAGCCAGGGATGCCGGACGTCCGGGGCGACCACCCAGCGCGAGGCCGGCGGGACCGGCTCCGTCCCGTCCGGCGGATACGGCGGGGGGACCGTCACCGCGTCGCCCGTGCCCAGGCACAGCAGGGGCGGGACGGCCCGGGCCCACTCCTCCCAGCGCAGCAGCGCCGGCAGCCGCTGGGCCGTGCCGGGCGCCGCGAACAGCAGCAGCCGGCCCTGCTGCGCGGCGACCGGTCCGGAACCGGGCCCGTCCGACCACAGCCGGTCCAGCATCCGGCGGCCGAACAGCGACGGGACGCCGATCACGTCGAAGGCCCGCCCGCAGGGGAGCAGCAGCGTCGTCCGCGGGTCGGCCGCCCACAGGGCCAGCACGCTGCGGGGGAGCGGACTGGCCGAGGCCAGCCACTCGGCGCCGGCGGGGCGCACCGGCTCGCTCGGGACGGTCGGCTGCGGGAGGCGGGCGGGGTGCGGAACGCGTGGCCTGGAGTCCATGCCCTCATGGTCGGCGCGCGACCGGGGGCGGGCGGCGGCAGTTCCGGGAATTCGGGACAGCGCGGGACGGGGTGCGCTAGGTTGTGCGCCGCATATGCCAACGGCCCATGAGCCGGTGTCATGGGCCGGATGCGCGGCGAGGGGCCGCAGGGGCGGGCTCAGTCGGCCGTTCTGCCGCTGCGCAGCAGCTCGCGGCCGAACTCCACCATCTTCTTGGCGTAGTCCTCGCTCCACTCGGCGCGCTCCGCGATCACGGCGGTGGGCAGCCGGTCGAACCGCCGGGGGTCGGCGAGCTGGGCCGCCGCCACGGCCTGGAACTCGATCGCGCGGTCGGCCGCCGCCCGGAAGGCCAGGGCCAGCTCCGTCGAGCGGGCCAGCAGTTCGCGCGGGTCCTCGATCGACTCCAGGTCGAAGAAGTGCTCGGCCTCCGAGACGGCCTCGGGCGGCTCGAAGAGCAGCGGCGCGGGCCTGCGGCGGGGGGCCGCGCCACCGCCCGGACCGGGAGCCTGTTTCGGCTCGCACTCGCACATGTACATACCTCCAGGATCGTCTGCGCCGCCATCCATTGTCGCGCCGCGCGCAAGGGGGCCCGCTCTTCCCGCCGGGGACGGCGGTCAGGGGCACCGCCGGACGCGGTGCTCGGGCGGGTGGGCACCGCCGGACGCGGTGCTCGGGCGGGTGGGTGAGGACCGCGAAATCCGCCTCCCGCCCGTCCGGGCTGTGATCACCGGCCGCTTTCGCCGACGGGTGCCGGGCGGTGGTCAGGGGCGCCATCGGACCCGGTGTTCGTTCAGGTGGGTCAGGACCGCGAAGTTCGCCTCCCACCCGTCCGGGAACTTCACCGCGACGCCCAGCCGCACCGGTTCCGTCGACGGGTGCTCGTCCAGCAGCCGGTCCACTCCCGCGCGGCACACCACCACGCAGGCGTGCCGGTGGCGGGAGGCCAGGACGCAGAGGCGGCCGGTCTCCAGGTGGAAGGCGGTGGCGTCGGGGCGCCCCGAGAGGGGGTGGAGGACGACGGTGACGTCGAACTCGCGGCCCTGGAGCCGGTTGGCCGTGTCCACCGTCACGCCGACGACCCCGTGCTCGGCCAGCGCGGCGCGGACGGCCGCCGCCTGGTCCCGGTGGGCGGTGCCCACCGCGATCCGGGCGGCGGTGAGCGGGACGGGATCGGGGGCGCGCTCGCTGGTCACGGCCGCGCCCCGGTCGAGCATCCGGCGCACCACCAGGGCCACCGCCTCGACCGCCTCGGGGTCGGTACGCGGCACGTGCCGCTCGGGCAGCTCCAGCAGCCCCCAGCCGGACGAGGCGGCCTCGTCGAGGACCCGGTCCACCGCCGACCCGTCCTCCCGGACGCCGAAGGACATCAGGCGGTCGCCGTGGTCCGTGCCGCTGCGGAAGCGGGTGTACGGGTAGAACGCGTCCGACACCAGGCGCGCGGCCGACGCCGGCAGCCGCCAGGACACCGGCAGCCGGTGCTGCGGCAGCCCGGGATTGTGGGCGAGGAGCGTGCTCACCGCGCTCACCGACGGGTCGTACGACAGGCCGGCCCACTGCGCCGTCCCCTCGGCGCCGACCACGCTGAACGGGTCGAGCTGGCCCGGGTCGCCGACGAACAGGGCCCGGTCGAACAGGCCCGCCACGGCCAGCAGCGCGTCCGAGCGCATCTGGTACGCCTCGTCCACGATCGCCTGGCCCCAGGGCTCGGTGACCTTGGTGTGCGCCCACTTCGCGGCGGTGGAGACGACCACGTCGAGACCGGCGAGGTCCGCGGCCTTGGTCGACGTGACGACCTGGTCGAGCCCGTCCAGCGCCGGGTCGTAGGGCCGCGGGTCGCTGCTGTGCAGCCGGCCGACCGGCAGGTCGGCGTCCTCCTCGGCCAGCCGCAGCACCAGGTCGTCCACCTGGGCGTTGGTCTGCGCGACGACCATCAGCGGCCGGCCCGCCCGGGCCAGCTCCAGGGCGGCGCGGACGACCAGCGTCGACTTGCCGGCGCCGGGCGGCGAGTCGACGACGACGCCGCGGTGCCGTCCGTCCAGCGTGTCGCGCAGGATGGCTCGCGTGGCCGCGGCGGCCGCCTCGGACGGGTCGAAGGCGCGGGACGCCCGCACCGGACCGGCGGGGGCCGGGATCGCTTCCTCGGGCACGGCGGACTCCCCGGGCGCAGGGGACTCCTGGGGCGTGGTGGACTTCCCGGGCACAGCGGGCTCCCGGGGCGCAGCGGATTCCTGGGTCACAGCAGATCCTCCGCGGTCACCGGATCGGGGTCCTCCGCCGCCGTGCCGGGCGGCCCGCCGTGGGTCCAGGGCGTGTGCTCGGGCTCGGGCAGCTCGGGGCCGCCCCTGGGCGCGTGCTCGAACAGCGTCCAGCACACCCGGTCACCGGGCGCGGGCACCGTCCCCTCGTCGGGGACCTTGCCGCGGCCCATGCCACCCGTCAGCCGGACCGTCAGCCCCGCCGGGCCGGCCGCCACGAACTCGGCCGGCTGCGACCGGCCGTCGGCCAGCGCCCGGTGCACCCGCGCGCCCTCCTCCAGCAGCGGCGCGTCGTCCGTACGGACGGTGACCAGCGGGCGCGGGCGCGGCACCTTCGCCTCCGAAAGGGCCATGACCACCTCGGTGACCTCCCCGGCGAACGCCTCGCCGGCGAGCCGCCGCCCGGCCATGACCAGCGGGTCGTCCAACGCCTCCTGGGCGTCCAGCCGGGCCTGCGCGGTCTCGCGGGCGGCGAGCTTCCGCGCGGCGGTGACCGCGTCGTCCCGGCGCGGCTGCGGCGGCTCGCCGGCCCGCAGCCGGTCCCGGTGGCCGGTGTACGACCAGCGGTCGCGCTTCCAGCGCTCGGCGACCGAGGCGCCCTCGGGGAGGGCGCGCAGCAGGTCGACGCCACGCCAGACGGCGTCCCAGGTGGGCCGCAGCTGGGAGAGGAGCAGCGTGCGTATCGCGGCGTCGGCGGCCCGCAGTTCGGCGTGGCCCCGGCCGGTCTCCAGGACCGACGCGCGGGCCCGGTCGTAGCGGGCGATGGCGGGGGCCAGCAGCTTGTTGTCGAAGGCCGGGTCGGTGGCCGGGCCCGCGGGCGGGTGGAGCAGCAGGCCGTCGGCGTCGCGCGCCAGTTCGGCGCGGCGGGCCGCCTCCGGCCCGGTGCTCCCCTCGGGCGGGTCGATCCAGGCAAGCAGCGCGCTCAGGTGCTGGTCCTCCAGGTGGCTCTGGCCGGTGGCCCAGTGCCGGGAGAGCAGCTCGGTCATCGGCTGCAGGAGGGCGCTGCCGGGGAGGCGGGCGCGCTCCCCGTAGTGGGTGAGCCAGCGGCCGAGCAGCGGGACGCGGGGCGGCGCCGGCCAGTCGGCCGCCGGATCCTCCTCGGCGGTGCGCCGGAAGCGCATGGACCGGCCGAGCAGCCGGACGTACTCGACCGCGGCCGGGCCGGGGACCAGCAGCTGCGGGGCGTCCGCGCAGAGCTCGACCTCGACGGTCGTCCGGCGGCCGGTCGCCGGGTCGGTCTCCTTGCGCTCCTCGGTGACCGTGTCGTCCGCGTACCCCTCGACGTACGGCAGGACGGCCTCGGCGAGCTCGGCCAGGAAGGCGAACCGCAGGGCGCGGTCGCGCGGCTGAGCCACCGTCAGCAGGCGGGGCGCGTCGCGCTCGGTGCCGACGAGGGCGCCGAGGGGCGCACCCGTCTCACCGGCGGTGGTGAGCGGGACGAGCACGAGCGGGCGGTCCGACAGGTGCCGGTGGCGGACGGTGGCCAAGGGGCGGGCCCGGCCGGTGTGCAGGGCCTCCAGGCGGGCGAGGGAGGTGATCAGCGACATCCTGTCGCCCCTTCCGGCGAACCGGCGGCGGCGAGGGCCGCGGCGCGCAGGGCGGCGGCGCGGCGGAGGGCGGCGACGGCGGGGTCGTCCTCGGACCCGTGGCACGGGCGGTCGCCCCGGGCCGCCGCGAGGACCTCCCCGACCGTGGTCAGCCCGCCGAGCCCGGAGCGGACGTTCCGCCCCAGGTGCCGGACGTCGCCCTCGGCGCGCGCCCGGTCGCGGCAGTGGAAGGCCAGCTCGCAGGCGGCGAGGCAGTCCGGGGCGTACGCGGCGTCGACCGCCTCGACGGCGGCGGTCAGCTCCGCGGCGGGCCGGTCCGGGGCGAAGGTGGTGCCGGGCGGGAGGGCGGCGGCGATCTCCTCGACCCGGGTCAGCCGGGCGAGCTGCCGGCGGGTGGTGGCGCGCTGCTTGCGGAGGTCGAGGAGGGCGGCGGCGGGCAGGTTGGAAAAGTCCTTGGGGCAGACCAGCAGCGCCTCGTGGCGCACCCGGCCATCCTCCCGGGCCGGGTCCGGCAGCCGCTCGGCCACCGTCTCCAGGGCGAGCGCGTACACCGCGGCCTGCCGGGCGGCGGCCCCGGCCTTGGCGGCGTCGGCCGCGCCGTCGATCATGGCGAAGGACTTGATCTCGACCACCGTCCAGGTGCCGTCCGGGTGTACGACGACGGCGTCCGGCTCCAGGTAGGCGGAGGTGCCGGCCACGGTGAGCGCCAGCATGGGGTGGTCGAGCAGCGCCCACCGGCCGGCGGCCGTGGCCTCCCGCAGGGCCAGGGCGGTACGGGCCGTGCGCCCCTCGGGGCCGGCGGCGGAGAGGTCCGGCGCGTCCACCACGTCCGGGGGCTCCGGCGCCTCCCCGGCGGGGAGCGCCGCGTGCAGCAGCCGGACGAGCTCCGTACCGCCGTCGGCCTTGACCCGGGCCTCGAAGGCGTTGCCGCGCGCTATGGCGAACTGCGACTGCCCGAACGCCGCGGGCGTGCCGAGCGCCCGCGCGAGGGCCGCCTTGTCGACCCCGGCGCCGTCGAGCAGGGCGCGGCGGCGGCAGCCGGGGTTGGCGGCGAGGGCCGCCAGGGCGCGGGCGTCCAGCGGGCGCGGTGGGACGTCCGGCCCGCGCAGCTCAGCGAGCCGCCGCCGGAGCGCCGTCGGGCCGGCTGCCGCCGGCTCCGCCGCGGGACTGCCGGGGGATGTCCGAAGGGATCGAAGGGATGTGCTCACTGCCGTCCGCCTCGCGCTGTCTCTCCGGCGCGCCCGCCCGTCCGCCCCCGGCGGGCATGCCGGACCCGGTCGTGCGCGGGTGCGCAGTACGAGCCGAAGTCTCGCACCCGGCACTGACAATCGCCGGGCTCTCGGGCATTCCCGCAGGCCCGGCCGGGTCGAGCGAGGGCAGGGAGCGGGGCGCCCGGGCGCGGATCCGCTCGCCGAGGCGCAGCGCGGGACGGGTCAGCAGCAGGCCGACGCCCATGACGGCGGCACCGGCGACGGCGTCCAGGAAGTAGTGGTTGGCCGTGCCCATGACGACGAGCGTGATGGTGAGGGGGTAACCGACGCCGAGGACCTTTGCCCAGGTGCCGCGCCCGTGGCGCCACAGCATGACCCCGCACCACAGCGCCCAGCCGACGTGCAGGCTCGGCATGGCCGCGTACTGGTTGGTGAGCCCGCCCAGTCCGCGCGGGGCGCTGGCGTCACCGCCCCACCACCCGTACGACGAGTACTGGTGCATGGTGTCGATGAAGCCGTAGCCGTCCGGCAGGAGCCGGGGCGGGCAGGTGGGCAGCAGGGTGAAGCCCACCAGGCCGATGAGGGTGGAGAGCATCAGCCAGGTCCGGCCCTGGCGGTAGTGCTCGGCATGGCGGCGGAAGACCCACACCAGGATGGCCGGGGTGACCACGTAGTGCAGCGAGGCGTACACGAAGTCCGCGGGTACGCCGAGGATGGCGTGGTCCGTGAACAGCCGGTTGAGTGGATGTTCGAAATTTATTCGAAACTGCTTCTCGATATCGAGTATCGACACACCGTGATCGACGGCCGACTGCACATCGCCGCGGACCAGCAGGCGGCCCGCCGAGTACAGGGCGTAGACGACGGCGATCAGTGGCAGTTCGGTCCACCAGCGCGGCCGCTTCCCGAGTGGTGCGGTGCGGTACATCCGGACGCTCTCCATGTGTTCAGGCGGCCAATAAGCGCGCATGCAACCGTACGGCGTACGCCGCATCCGCCGCACACCGCCCCGTCGGGCCACGGAAACATCGGGGTCACCCGGTGTTCGGCTCCTGGGCGCGGCGCATAAGGAGGGAGACGACCGAATATGGCGTCGGGTTGCCTGTGGCGCAAGTGAGTGATGATAGTTCCGACGGGTCTAAGGCATCCGTACCGCACATCACTTTTGTGGCAGCTCCCGCCATTTTGTGGGGGAAGTCACCGAGATCCCGAGGGAGCCCGCTCCATGGCACCGCGCATCCTGCTGGCCCGGCACGGACAGACCGAGTGGTCGCTGTCCGGAAGGCACACCGGCCGCACGGACATCCCCCTCCTCGACGAGGGACGGCACGGGGCCAAGCTCCTGGGTGAGCGCCTGCACCGCGCCCCCTGGGACGGCCTGCCGGGCGTCGAGGTCCGTACCAGTCCGTTGCTCCGGGCGAGTGAAACCTGCGACCTCGCCGGCTTCGGCGAGCGGGCCACCGCGTGGGACGCCCTGATGGAGTTCGACTACGGCGCCTACGAGGGCATGACACCCGCCGAGATCAAGGCCCAGCGGCCCGGCTGGCTGATCTGGCGCGACGGCGTCCCCGGCGGCGAGACCCTCGACCAGGTCGCGGCCCGCGCCGACGAGGTCGTCCACTGGGCGCGCTCCGCCGCCGACCGGGACGTCCTCGTCTTCGCCCACGGCCACATCCTGCGCGTCATCGCCGCCCGCTGGCTCGGCTTCGAGGCGTCCTTCGCGGCGCGGATCCGGCTGGAGCCGACGTCGCTGTCGATCCTCGGCTGGGCCTACGGCGAGCCGGCGATCGAGCGCTGGAACGACACGGGCCACCTGGGCTGAACGGAGCCGGCCGGCCGCCCGACCCGGGCCGAGCGGCCGGACGCCGGAGTAACCGGGGTCGAGCGGCCGGACGCCGGGGCGACCCGGGCCGAGCGGCCGGACCCCGGAGCAACCCGGGTCGAGCGGCCGGCCGTCACGTACGCGTCAGGCCGCCCGCCGCGCCAGGAACGACTCCACCGCCGGGTCCTCCGTGAACCGGCGCAGCGTCCGGGACGTGCCGTCGAGCATCCCGCGGATGCGGGCGGACCGGACCTGGCCGAGCAGGTCCAGGACGCGTTCCCCGGCCGCCGCCGCCGCGTCGGGGGAGCCGGAGTGCGCCAGGTCGTCCGCGAGCTGCGCCGTGTAGAGCGCGATATTGCGGGCGAAATGGGGGTCGGCCAGCGCCACGGCCCGTTCGCCGTGCTCCGCCGCGCGGGACCGGTCGCCCAGGGCGGACCAGCACTGTGCCTCCAGTCCCTCCAGCTCGGCCTCCCCGAAGAACGTCATCCACTCGGGATCGGCCTCGCACGCGCCCTGCCCGAAGAGGGTCCGGGCCCGCAGCAGGGCGCCCGCGCAGGCCGCCCGGTCGCCCAGCCGGGCCCAGCCGCCGGCCTCGCGCAGCGCCAGCAGCGACATCAGCCGGGCCGAGCCCAGCCGCCGGCCCACATGCTGGGCGGCCTGGGCGGCCCGGACGGCCTCGCGGGGCCGGTCGGCGTCCCGGGCCAGGAACGCGGTGTTGCAGAACGCGTGCGCCTCCAGCGCCGCGTCCCCGGCGACCCGCGCGGTGGCCAGCGCCTCGGCGTAGTGCGAGCGGGCGTCGGCGAACCGGCCGGAGTCGTGTGCCAACCACCCGACGGAGATGGCCAGTTCACCGGCGCCCGCGTGCAGCCGGTCGGCCACCGACTGCCGTCGGGCCTCCGCGTCCAGCAGGTCGTACGCGGCCCGCAGCGGCCGGGTGGCGCGCCGGTAGAGGCCGTCGGCGCCGTGCCGGTCGTCGAGCAGCCGGATGCGGCGGACGGCCTCCTCCACCGCCAGGGCCTCCGCCTCGCCGGCGTGGCGCCGCGGGCGGGCGCCCGCGGCGCCGCCCAGGGAGACGACGGCCACCGCGGCCGTGCCATGGGTCATGAACGCGCGACGCAACACGTCGCTCTCCTCGTCACTGGTACCGCCGGTGCCGGGGGCGCCGGCGTCCCGGAGGCCCGGTGCGCCGGGACCCGTCGCTTCACCGTCGTCGGCGGGGCTTTCGATGTGAGCGGGCGGCGCACCGCCCTTGTTTCGCGCCCCCCGTCCGCGTACGGTCTCGCGGGGGAGGAAGCCCATGTCCGCCGGCTCGCGACCGGGGAACATATGGCGGAACACCCGCTCGTAGGCGTAGTTGGGGCAGCGGATCTCGCCGGATTCGACGCGCCCGATGTACCGCGCGTCACACGAGACCTGTTCCCCGATCTCCCGGGCCGCACGCCGTACCGCCGCCGCGAATTCCGCAGGTGACCGGGGTCCGCGCAGCTCGCGGAAGACGGTGTTCGGACGGGGGGCGCGAGGTGACGGGGACGCGTGGGGCGACGCCATGGCCGGACCCTCTCCTGGCGAGTGCCGCCCCTCCGGCATCCGGGGCGGACGGTGGTGCTGCCGTACGGCGTGATGACCGTACCGGCTGCCGGGAATCCCGTACGTCCGCTTTGGCTACAAAACGGATATCCCACTCGCGATCCGCCATGAACTGCCATCCTTTACGGCGGCGCGGCGCCGTAGCCGTTGACGGCTCAAGGGAGTTGAACAGTACGAGCAGGTGCCTGCCGCCCGTGCCGCGCCCCCGGCGGGTGCGGAACGGCGGCGACGGGTTCAGCGAAACGTGCGGAGGAGGCGTTCCCCTTGGCGGAAGCCGGAGTGAACATCGGCGGCTCGCGGACGGCGGCCCTTCACCAGGCGCGCCCCGGACACGGCCAGGCCGCGCGCCCGGCCCGGGCGCAGGGTGAGGGCGTCCCCTGCGACCTGGTCACCGTGCCCGCCCGGCAGGGACTGGAGGCGGTGGACATCCTCCGGCTCCGCGACGGGGTCGGACCCGTCCTGCACGACGGCGAGTGCCACACCCTCGGATTCCTCGTCCCGGCCGGCACCGCGGCGGCCTGGGACGTCCCCGGCAGCGCCTGCACCCAGGCGTACGGACGCGGGGTGCGCGCCGGCCGGCACGAGCCGCCCGTGACGGGCAGCGGCTGGCTGGTGGCCCCCGAGGCGGCGCTCTCCGAGGCGACCGACCCGGCCGTGCTGCGGGCCGCGCTCGGGGAGGCGGCCCGCACCATCGAGGCCGTCGACCGCTGCCGCTGACGGTTCCGGCGGGGCGCCCGGACGAACCGGGCGATACTTGACGGATGGCTAAAGGCAGGCGGGCGGCCGGGGAGACGGGCCGGAGCGGACGGCGGGCGGGGCGCGGGCGCGCCGCGGAGCCCGTCACCGAGCAGGTGGCGGGCGGCCTCGCGGAGCTGCGGCCGGACCCCGACCGTCCGCGGGCCCGGACGCTGCTGATCGACGGCGCGCCGCAGTCCCATGTGGACCCGGAGGACCCCGCCCGCCTGGAGTTCTCCTACCAGCGGCGGCTCGGCCACGTCGCCGACCTCGCGGCCCCGCCCGGACGCCCGGTCCAGGCCCTCCACCTCGGCGGCGGCGCCTTCACCCTGGCCCGCTACGTCGCCGCGACCCGGCCGCGCTCCACCCAGCAGGTCGTCGAGATCGACGCCCCCCTGGTCGCCTTCGTCCGGCGCGAGCTGCCGCTCGACCCGTCGTGGCGGATCCGGGTGCGCTCCGGGGACGCGCGCGAGGTGCTCGCCAAGGTGGCCGACGGGTGGGCGGACCTGATCATCGCCGACGTGTTCGCCGGCGCGCGGACGCCCGCCCATCTGACGAGCGTCGAGTTCGCCGCGGAGGTGCGGCGGGTGTTGCGGCCGGGGGCTGTTACGCGGCCAATCTGGCGGACGGTCCGCCCTCTCTCGCCTTCGTCAAGTCGCAGATCGCGACCGTGCGGACGGTCTTTCCGGAGCTGTGCCTGGCGGCGGAACCGGCGGTGTTGCGGGGACGGCGGTTCGGGAACGTGATTCTTGTGGCGTCGGATTCCTCGTTTCCCGTGGGGGAGTTGACACGGCGGTGTGCGACGGACGCGGCGCAGGGGCGGGTTGAGTCCGGGCGGGCCGTGGACGACTTCTGCGGTGGGGCCGAGCCCGTCACCGATGCCGACGCGAAGCCGTCGCCGGAGCCGCCGCCGTCGGTGTTCGAGTGAGGGTGCCCCGGCCCCGCCCTTTCACCGTTTCCGCGGGAAGGCCCGCACCCCGGCATCGCGGCTTCGCCGCGAGGTCCTCAAGCGCCGGACGGGCTGAATCCAGCCCGTCCGGCGTTTGAGGACAACCGCGCGGAGCGCGGTTTCGGGGTCCGGGGCGTAGCCCCGGGAATCGGCGAAGGGGTGGGGCAGGGGCGACTCACCCCA
This sequence comes from Streptomyces sp. CA-181903, assembly GCF_050937075.1. Lineage (NCBI taxonomy): Bacteria > Bacillati > Actinomycetota > Actinomycetes > Kitasatosporales > Streptomycetaceae > Streptomyces > Streptomyces sp. CA-181903. The sequence continues at coordinate 2,781,453 of NZ_JBNJLY010000001.1, read as the reverse complement.
CCCGCCCAGCCCGGATCACCCCCCGATACCACTCCCCACTCCCCTTCACCGTCCGCGACAACGTCGCGTAATCGACGTACACGATCCCAAACCGCTTGCTGTACCCGTACGCCCACTCGAAGTTGTCCAGCAGCGACCACACGAAGAACCCCCACACATCCGCCCCGTCCGCCAACGCCCGCAGCACGGCGTCGAGATGCCCGCGCAGATAGGCGATCCGGTCGGGATCGTGCACGGCCCCTCGGCCGTCCGGCTTGTCGTCGTAGGCGGCGCCGTTCTCGGAGACGGCGAGGGGGAGGCCGGGAGCCTCGCGGGTGAAGCGCATCAGGAGGTCGTACAGGCCGCTGGGGTCGACGGTCCAGTCCATGGCCGTCCGGGGCCCGGCGGCTGGTGGAAGGCGACGCCCTGGGCCCGGGGTAGGGCGAAGGCGCAGGTGAGGGGCGGTTGTCAGTGGTGGCTGATACAACGGACGGCGTGTAGTAGTTGATGCCCAGCCAGTCCAGGGGGTGCTTGATGACGGAGGTGTCGCCGTCGCGGACGAACGACCAGTCCGTGATCCCGGCCGTGTCCTCGATCAGGTCCGCGGGGTACGCGCCGTGGAGCATGGGCCCGGTGAAGATACGGGTGGAGAGCGCGTCGATACGCCGCTGAGCGTCCAGGTCGGCGGGTGACGTGGTGCGGGCCCGGACGGCGTTGGGGTTGAGGACGACCGCGACGCGCGCCCGGCGCGGCAGGGTGGCGCGCAGCGCCTGGGCGCCCAGCCCATGGGCGAGGTTGAGGTGGTGCGCGGCGCGCAGGGCCGCGGCGTCGTCGGTGCGCCCGGGGGCGTGCACCCCCGAGGCGTAGCCCAGGAAGGCGCTGCACCAGGGCTCGTTGAGGGTGGCCCAGCACTCGACCCGATCGCCCAGTGCCCGGGCGACGAGCTCGGCGTAGTCGGCGAAGCGGTACGCGGTCTCGCGGTCCGGCCAGCCGCCCGCCGTCTCCAGCTCCTGGGGCAGGTCCCAGTGGTAGAGGGTCAGGACGGGCTTGACGCCGTGGGCGAGGAGCTCGTCGACGAGCCGGCGGTAGAAGTCGAGGCCCTTGGGGGAGGCGGGTCCGCTGCCGGTGGGCTGGACGCGGGGCCAGGAGACGGAGAAGCGGTAGGCGCCCAGGCCGAGGCCGGACATCAGGCGGACGTCCTCGGCGTACCGGTGGTAGTGGTCGGTGGCCGTGTCGCCGGTGTCGCCGTTCAGCACCTTGCCGGGCGTGTGGCTGAAGGTGTCCCAGATGGAGGGGGTGCGGCCGTCCTCGTGGACCGCGCCCTCCACCTGGTACGCGGCGGTCGCGGCGCCCCAGACGAAGCCGGGAGGGAAGGTCGTGGGCATGAGATCGCTCCGGAGGAGAGGGAAGAGGGGGACGGGGGAGATGACGGAGCCGGCACGGGCGTCAGCCCTTGACCGCGCCGCGCATGATGCCGCCGACGATGTGCCGCCCGAAGAGGGCGAGGACGAGCAGCAGCGGGAGCGTGCCGAGCAGCGCCCCGGCCATCACGACGGCCTGGTCGGGGACGTAGCCGCGGCCGAGGCCGGTGAGGGCCACCTGGACGGTCGGGTTGTCCTGGGTCAGCGCGATCACCGGCCAGAAGAAGTCGTTCCAGGACTGCACGAAGGAGAGCATCCCGAGCACCGCCATCGCGGGCCGGGCGACGGGGAGGACGACGTGCCGTACGACGCGCAGGCTGTCGGCGCCGTCGACCCGGGCGGCCTCGATCAGCTCGGTGGGCAGCGCCTCCACGAGGTACTGCCGCATGAAGAACACGCCGAACGCGCTGACCAGGGTGGGCAGGACGACCGTCTGCAGCCGGTCGGTCCAGCCCAGCTCCGCGACGAGTGCGAACAGGGGGACCACGGAGAGCTGCGGGGGCACCATCATCGTGCCGACCACCACCGCCAGCAGGGCGTTCCGCCCCCGGAACCGCAGCTTGGCGAAGGCGAAGCCGGCGAGGGTGCAGAAGAGGACGGTGCCCAGGGCGACGCAGCCGGCGACCAGCGTCGTGTTCAGCAGGGCCAGGCCCAGGTTGGCGTCGCTCCACGCGATGCCCAGGTTGTGCGCCAGGTTGCCGCCGAACCAGAGGGGCGGCGGGGTGTGCGCCAGCCGGGTGTTGCCGTGCGAGGCGGCCACGGCCGTCCACACCAGGGGCAGCACCGAGCCCGCGGTGAAGAGGACGAGCACGGTGTATCCGAGCGGCCCGGTGCGCGGCCGGCCGCCGGCCGGCGCGCGGGTGACGCGGGTGGCGGGGATGGGGACGGGCACGGCGGCTCCTCACCGGTCCGCGCGCAGCCGGCGGGCGAGCAGCCCGCCCACGGCGGCGACCAGCAGCAGGATCAGGAACATGGCCCAGGCCACGGCGGAGGCACGGCCGAGATGGAAGCCGAACCACCCCTGCTCGTACAGATAGAGGCCCAGGGTCTGGAACTGGTGCGAGGCCCCGCCCTTCTGCCCGGCCGCCCCGCCGAAGAGCAGGGGCTCGCCGAACAGCTGCGTTGCCCCGATCGTCGAGACGACGACGGTGAACAGGATCGTCGGCCGCAGCGAGGGCACGGTGACGTGCAGGAACTGCCGCACCCGCGAGGCGCCGTCCAGCGCCGCCGACTCGTACAGCTCGTCGGGGACGGCCTGCATGGCGGCGAGGTAGATCAGCGCGTTGTAGCCCGTCCACCGCCAGACGACGATCGAGGAGACGGCGATCCGGGAGCTCCAGGTGCCGTTCTGCCAGTCGATCGGGGCGATGCCGGCGAGCCCCAGCGCCCAGTTGATCAGGCCGTAGTCCCGCCCGTAGAGGAGGACGAAGACCAGGGTGGCCGCGGCGACCGACGTGGCGTACGGGGTGAGGAGGGCGACGCGCCAGAAGGTGGCGGCCCGCAGCCGCTGGTGCAGCAGATGTGCGAGGCAGAGGGCCGTCAGCAGTTGGGGGACGGTCGAGAGCACACCGATGGTGAAGGTGTTCCGCAGGGCGTTCCAGAAGAACTCGTCGTGCAGCAGCCGGAGGTAGTTGTGCGCCCCGGTCCACTCCATCCGGCTCATGTCCGTGAGTTCGAGCCGGTGCAGTGAGGCCCAGCCGGTCCAGAGGAGGGGGAAGAGACCGAATGCGGAGAAGAACAGGAAGAACGGCGCCACGAACGCGTACGGGCTCCAGCGCACGTCCCACCGGTGACGGCGGGTGCGCCAGGCGGCGCGGCGGTCCCGGCCGGGGGCGGGCGGGGCGGCCGACGGGCCCGGAGCGGGATCCGCGCCGGGGTCCTCGACGGTGGTGGGCGGCGCCGAGGTCATTCGTCCACCGCGTTGTGAATCTCCTTCTGGGCCGCCGCCCAGGCCGCCCGTGGAGACCTGCCCTGCTGCTCGACCTGCGGGATGCCGACGTCGGTGAAGGCGGTGCCGATCTGCTGCTCGTGCGGTCCGGTCACCAGCGTGGGCGCGCCCTCGGCGGCCCGGGCGAAGATCCGCGCGACCGGCGCCCCGCCGAAGTAGGGGTTCCGCGCGTCCCGCAGCTCCGGCATGCCGTACGAGGCGGGGGTGGAGGGGAAGCTCGACTGCCGGGCGAAGAGGCGGGCCTGCTGGGCGGGCGCGGTCAGCCAGGCGGCGAGCGCCATGGCCTGCGCCCGGTGCCGGGCGGCCTTCGGGACGGTGAGGAACGAGCCGCCCCAGCTGGCCGGCCGGGGCGCCGGCGCCACGTCCCACAGGCCCCGGCCCGCGTCGCCCGACTTCTCCTTGATGTAGCCGAGCATCCACGGCGGGCAGGCGACGGTGGCGAAGCGGCCGTTCGCGTACGCCTGGTCCCAGGGTTTCTCGAACTGTCTCAGCCGCGCGGTCAGCCCCTCGCGGGCCGCCCGCACCGCCAGGTCCCAGGCCGCCCGGACGGCCGGGCCGCCGGTGTACAGCGGGCGGCCGGACCGGTCGTAATAGCGCTCCGGATAGCCGTGGATGGCGGCGTTGTAGACGCCCGCCGCCGAGTCGGTGAAGACCGTGCCCGCCGGGGCCCGCTTCCGGTAGGCGCGGCCCACGTCGAGGTACTTCCGCCAGTCGCCGGCCCACAGGCGGCCGACGGCCTCCCGGCCGGTGGGCAGCCCGGCCCGGCGGAAGAGGTCCTTCCGGTAGCAGACGGCGATCGGCCCGATGTCCGTGCCGAGCCCGACCGTCCGGCCGTCGGGGGTGGTGGCCTGGGCCCATTTCCACCCCAGCCAGTCGGCCCGGCGCACGCCCGGCGCCCGGGACAGGTCCTCCAGCCGTCGGCCCTGGCCCGCCGCCAGGTCGTGCAGGGTGCCGACCTCGACGGCCTGGACGTCCGCCAGCCCGCTGCCGGTCACCAGGTGCGTCAGGAACTGCGGGAAGTAGGTGTCGCTCCGCTCGATCACGTTCTCCTTGATCCGGATCTCCGGGTGCAGCCGCTCGTACTCGGCGTAGAGGCCGGCCTGCCGGTAGCCGAAGACCCCGAAGGTGCCGACGGAGAGCGTGGTCCGCCCGTCGCCGTCGGCCGCGCAGCCGGTGAGCGCCGCGGCCAGGAGCAGCCCGGCCGTCAGTGCCGCCGGTGCCGCCCGTACCCGCCGGGCCCGGGGCCGCCGTCCGTGCGTGCCGCCGCGCATGCCTCCTCCTGATGCCGTGCCCGCCCCGCCGGCCGGCGGGGCCCGCCAAGAGGCGTGCCGGACCGGAGCATTGGGGGTTTCGGGGCTGCTCCGAGACTTGCCGCAACCTGGCGTAGTGTCAAGGACGCGCTGCGTGACGTGGCCTGGGGGGTGAAAGGGGCGCGGGAAGCGCTTCCGGCGTGTCGTCGTGGTGGGGCGGCGGGAGGCCCGGCAAGGGCTGACGGCCATTCGGACGCGCGGACACGACCGAGGCCGGGAACGCCGAAGGCCCCGACCTGGTTTCCCAGATCAGGGCCTTCGGCTCTGAGGGTGAGTAACGGGACTCGAACCCGCGACATCCTGGACCACAACCAGGTGCTCTACCAGCTGAGCTATACCCACCATGTCCGGCGTTTGTTTCCGTGTTTCCCACCGGCCGAGAAAAAGTGTACAGGGTCCGGAGGGGTGCTCGCTCCCGGCTTTCGCCGTGCCGGGAGCGAGCTGCGTCACTCCGCCGGAATCCCCGCCGAAACCCCACGGAGAGCCCGCGGGGATCCGGCCGGACTACGACTGAACAGGAAGGACGTGCTTGGCCGCGATCGCCTTCGCCGTGTCCGAGTCCGGACCGGGCTGCGGCACGAAGATCGCCTCGCGGTAGTAGCGGAGCTCGGCGATCGACTCACGGATGTCGGCGAGGGCCCGGTGGTTGCCGGCCTTCTTCGGGCTGGCGAAGTAGGCCCGGGGGAACCAGCGCCGGGACAGCTCCTTCACCGACGAGACGTCGACGATGCGGTAGTGCAGGTGCTTCTCCAGCTCCGGCATGTCCCGCAGCAGGAAACCGCGGTCGGTGCCGACCGAGTTTCCGCACAGCGGGGCCTTGCCGGGCTCCGGGACGTACTCGCGGATGTACGCCAGGACCTGCCGCTCCGCTTCCTCGAGCGTCGTCCCGCCGTCCAGCTCGTCGAGCAGCCCGGAGGCCGTGTGCATCTGGCGCACCACCTCGGGCATGGTGGTCAGGGCCTCGGCGGGCGGGCGGATGACGATGTCCACACCGTCGCCGAGGATGTTCAGCTCCGAGTCGGTCACCAGGGCGGCCACCTCGATGAGCGCGTCGGTCGACAGCGAGAGCCCGGTCATCTCGCAGTCGATCCACACCATGCGATCGTTCATGGAACTCACCCTACGGGGCGTTCCCGCTGGCCGGGCAGGTGCGGGCTGTACAGGTCGGACTCCGGCTTGCCCGGGTCGACGGCACCCGGGCCGTGTCCCGGTCCATGGCCGAACCCCGGGTTCCCCTGTCCGTGCCCCAGGGGCACCCCGTGTCCGGGGTGGCCGCCGTGTCCGCCGTGCCCGCCGGGGTGCGGCGGACCGCCGAGCGGGCCGGCCGCGGCGTGCGCGGCGGCCAGGGCCGTCCGTCTCAGCCCGACGACCGCAGGCTCCCCGGACCGGGGTTCCAGCGGATCCGGACCGCCGAAGCGGTCACCCCGTCCGTCCCGGTCCGGCCGCTCGGGCCGGTCCGGCCGGCCGTCGGGGCCGCCCTGGGGCCGCCGCGCCCGGTAGGCCGCCCGGTAGGCCGCGGGGGAGGACCCCAGCTGCCGCCGGAAGTGGCCGCGCAGGGCGACGGGGGAACGGAAACCGCAGCGCCCGGCGACCTCGTCCACGGAGTAGTCGGACGTCTCCAGGAGCCGCTGTGCCTGGAGCACCCGCTGGGTGATCAGCCACTGGAGCGGCGCGCTGCCGGTGAGCGAGCGGAACCTGCGGTCGAAGGTGCGACGGCTCATATAGGCGCGGGCGGCCAGGGTCTCCACGTCGAACTGCTCGTGGAGGTGCTCCAGCGCCCAGGCGACGACCTCGGCGAGCGGGTCGGCGCCGATCTCCTCCGGTAAAGACCGGTCGAGGTAGCGCTCCTGGCCGCCACTGCGGCGCGGCGGTACGACGAGGCGTCGGGCGAGCGCCCCGGCGGCGTCCGCGCCGTGGTCGGTGCGGACGATGTGCAGGCACAGATCGATGCCGGCGGCGGTGCCCGCGGAGGTCAGGACGTCACCGTCGTCCACGAAGAGCTCCCGGGGGTCCACATGGACCGAGGGGTAGCGCTTGGCGAGCGTCGGCGCGTACATCCAGTGGGTGGTGGCGGGTCTGCCGTCGAGCAGTCCCGCGGCGGCCAGCACGAAGGCCCCGGTGCACAGCCCGACGATGCGGGCGCCTTCCTCGTGGGCGCGGCGCAGTGCGTCGAGGGCGGCGGGCGGCGGTGGCTGGGTGATGGACCGCCAGGCCGGTACGACGACGGTGCCGGCCCTGGAGAGCGCCTCCAGGCCGTACGGCGCGGTCAGTTCCAGACCGCCGGTCGTTCGCAATGGCACATCTTCGCCCGCGCAGACGAGCAGGCGATAACGGGGAACCCCGGCGTCCTGCCGGTCGATCCCGAATACGGAGAGCGGAATGGAGCTTTCGAAAATCGGGCCGCCGCTGAAGAGCAGTACGGCGACGATCTCCCGGCGGCGGCGTCCGGAGAGCTTGCGCACGGTCTCCGGTACGGTCGTGGAGTCCTGGCTCATGGCGCTAAGCCCCCTCGGCGGTCGAGTCCTCTCGGTCCTGCACGTTTCCCCTCGGTCCTGAACGGTTCCCCCGCCGGTCATGGCCAAGATCGAATCTACTGTGTCGGATGTAGTCGCGGTGACCAGTTCACCATCCGGCTCTATGTCGACATGACAACTTGGCGCGAAGCGTTCGATCACGAAGCGTTGCACTTGCAGGCCCCGCTGAAAAGTACGCCTCTCGGCTCTGCCCCAGCGTCGTAGGGATCAACCGCCCTCAGCGGTCCTTTCCTTGCTGGTCGCCCGGCTGTTGGGGGCTGGTCAGGCCAAGCGAGGGCCCTCGGCCTGAAGTTGGCCGAAAACATACGGGTGTCGGCGTACGAAAAATCAGTCGACGTACGTACTGGCGCCCGGATGGCGTGCGCCGCGGTGCGTACCGGTACCGGTGCGGCCGTGCCGGCCGCGGTGCGGGGAGACCGGTGCCGCGACTCGTCCGAGTGCCCCTTCGAGGGCTTCTTCCAGGTCCTCTTCGAGCGCTCCGGCGGGCTGTTCGCCACGGTCCGTCCGGCGGTCCGCGCCGCCCCGGCCGGTGGCCCGCGGGGCGCGTCCGGCGGCCCGTTCCGAGCGGCGGAGCAGGGCGTGGCAGGCGCAGGTGAGCGCCACGAGTCCGGCGGCGGTGCCGGCCGCCCCGCCGAAGGACCGGCCGCACATCAGCAGGACGACGGGGACCAGGGCGCAGCTGAACGCCGCCCAGCGCACCACGTCGCTCACCGGATCGGGCGATTCCCGGTCGGGTTCTGCGGCGTGGGCGTCGTCGCGGGTTCCGGGCACGGAGCGGCTCCCTGGTGGCGGCTGCTGGCGGTAGTACAACGCCGTCCGGGCGTGTGGGTCACTCGGCGAACGGGCAGAGGTAGGGGCACACGGGGCATTGCGCTGGGGGCGGCCCTCGTGCATGCTCCGGGGAACGCTCACCCGTCAGCCGTCACACCCGTCGAGGGGACACCGCGTGTCGCACCCGTCGTCCGGACGTCCGCCCCTCGGGGGCGGCCGTCGCAGGCGGGCGGAGGCCGGCGTCTTCCGGCCCCGTTCGGCGGGCCGGCCTCTGGGCACCCGGAGGGCGGGGCCGTACCCTGGGGGGTAAGTCCTTGAAAAGATGAATCCCGGACGGATTTTTGTCGCCGTACTGACATCCATGCGCCCGCGCGGTGTCCCGTACGACGGGAAATGTCCCTTCAGTCCATCGCAGCCCACCGCCGACCCTCCGCAAGAGGAATTCCTTCGCCGAGACACCGATGGCCGGTCACGAATTCTCCGAACCCGCGGACCGCAAGCGGATCGCCGATCAGACGGCGCTTCCCGAAGCGGCGGAAGAAGCACGCCATTCCTGCGATCCCGCGTTCCAGCACGGTGTCGTGGTGGGTTTCGACGGCTCCACGTCGAGCGAACGGGCGCTTGCTTATGCAATCGGCATGGCCCGGCGCTCCGGCTCGGGCCTGATCATCGTCCATGTGGCCAACCGGCTGCCGACGACCGTCTGGGCGGGCTGTGAACCGCCGGTCTTCGTGGACGTCCCCGACCACCGCACCGAGGTCCTGGGCCTGGAACTGGCCTGCGCCGACCACCTCTCCGAGGTCCCCTGGATCCTCGTCGAGCGGGGCGGGGACATCTGCCACGAACTGGAGGAGGTCGGGCGGGAGTACGCGGCCGACGCCATCGTGGTGGGTTCCACCCATGGGATCGTCGGCCGGATCTTCGGCTCGGTGGCCGGACGGCTGGCCCGGCGGGCGCAGCGGCCCGTGGTGGTCATTCCCTGACCCCGTGACCCCCTGACCCCGTGACCCCCTGACCCCGTGGCCCCGTGGCCCCGTGGCCCCGTGACCCCGAGATGCGTGGGGCGCGGGGCGGCGGGAGCATCCGGGGCGTAGGGCGTATGTATGGGACGCGCCTCAAGCGTTTCACGTGCCTCACGCACCCCATGTCTCACGCTCGCACCTCTCACGCGAGCACAAGCCCAACTCCCTGCCCCGCGCGGGTGGTGAGCGCCGGACCCGCCGGCGGACGCGACAGGCGCGCGCCCCTGCGATGCGGAAGCGCGCGCCTGTTCAGGTGTGCGAAAGTCGCTTCCCCCGGGTACAAGTCCGGTGAGCGAACGTGCCGCCGGGCGGGAGGTGACGGTTCCCGGGACCGGTGGCATCACCGCCGGCGCGAGGGCGGCGCCGGCACCGGGGAGGCGGTCCTCCCCGCGCGCCGGGTGGCACGCGCGGGGAGCGCCGTCGGTCGTGACGGTCCGTCAGACTCCATGGGCGGAGCCGTAGGACGTGACGGCCAGAGCCGTCAGGCGTGACGAGGAGCCCCATCGGGCGCGACGCGCAGGCCCGCCAGGCGCGACGCTCGACCGTCCGGACCGCTCGACCGTCGCGGCTGCCCGACCGTAGCGACTACTCGACCGTGACGGACTTGGCGAGGTTGCGCGGCTTGTCGATGTCGCGGCCCATGGCCTTGGCCGTGTAGTAGGCGAAGAGCTGGAGCGGGATGCCCATGAGGATCGGGTCCAGCTCGTCCTCGTTCTTCGGCACCACGATCGTGTGGTCGGCCTTCTCCTGCTCCTGGTGCGCGACGGCGAGGATGCGGCCGCTGCGGGCCTTGATCTCCTCCAGGGCGGCGCGGTTCTTCTCCAGCAGCTCGTCGTCGGGGACGATCGCGACGGTCGGCATGGCGGGCTCGATCAGGGCCAGCGGGCCGTGCTTGAGCTCCGACGCCGGGTATGCCTCGGCGTGGATGTATGAGACCTCCTTGAGCTTGAGGGACGCCTCGCGGGCCACCGGGTAGCCGCGGACGCGGCCGATGAACATCATCGACTTGGCGTCGGCGTACTCGGCCGCCAGCTTCTCGATCTCCGCCTCGTTGCCGAGGATCTCCTCGATCTGCGCGGGCAGCTTGCGCAGGCCCTCGATGATCCGCTTGCCGTCGGCGACGGACAGGTCGCGAGTGCGGCCCAGGTGCAGGGCGAGCAGGCCGAAGGAGACCACCATGTTGGTGAAGCACTTGGTGGAGACGACGCAGACCTCGGGTCCCGCGTGCACGTAGATGCCGCCGTCGGTCTCCCGGGCGATGGCCGAGCCGACCACGTTGACCAGGCCGAGGACGCGGGCGCCCTTGCGCTTGAGCTCCTGGACGGCGGCGAGCACGTCGTAGGTCTCGCCGGACTGGGACACCGCGATGTAGAGGGTGTCGGGGTCCACGACCGGGTTGCGGTAGCGGAACTCGGAGGCCGGCTCGGCGTCCGCGGGGATGCGGGCCAGCTCCTCGATCATCTGGGCGCCGATCTGGCCGGCGTGGTACGAGGTGCCGCAGCCGAGGATCTTCACCCGGCGCACGGCGCGGGCGTCGCGGGCGTCCAGGTTGAGGCCACCGAGGTGCACGGTGGAGAAGCGGTCGTCGATGCGGCCGCGCAGGGCGCGGTCCACGGCGTCGGCCTGCTCGTGGATCTCCTTGTGCATGTACGTGTCGTGGCCGCCCATGTCGTACGACTCGGCCTCCCACTCCACGGTGGTGGGCTGCGACGAGGTGGTGGAGCCCTCGGTGGTGTAGGTGCGGTAGTCGTCGGCCTTCAGGGTGGCCATCTCGCCGTCGTCCAGGGTGACGACCTGGCGGGTGTGGCTGACCAGCGCGGCGACGTCGGAGGAGACGAACATCTCCTTCTCGCCTATGCCGAGGACGACCGGCGAGCCGTTGCGGGCGACGACGATGCGGTCCGGGAAGTCGGCGTGCAGCACGGCGATGCCGTAGGTGCCCTCGATGTGGCGGACGGCCTCGCGGACCTTCTCCTCCAGCGTGGCGGCCTGCGAGCGGCCGATCAGGTGGGCGAGCACCTCGGTGTCGGTGTCGGAGAGGAACGTCACGCCGTCGGCCGTCAGCTTGGCGCGCAGCTCGGAGGCGTTGTCGATGATGCCGTTGTGGACGACGGCGACCTTCTCGTCGGCGTCCACGTGCGGGTGGGCGTTGACGTCGTTGGGGGCGCCGTGGGTGGCCCAGCGGGTGTGCGCGATGCCGGTGGTGCCGTTGAAGCGCTTGGGGAGGCGGGCCTCCAGCTCACGGACGCGGCCCTTGGCCTTGGCGGTCTTCAGGCCGCCGGCCTTGCCGCTCGCGTGCAGGGCGATGCCCGCGGAGTCGTAGCCGCGGTACTCCAGCCGCTGCAGCCCTTCGAGCAGCAGCGGGGCGACGTCGCGCTTTCCGATGTAACCGACGATTCCGCACATAAGGTGATGACCCTCCCTGACAAACGATCGATGATGCCCGCGGGCGGCAGCAGCCGCCGTTCCGCCTTCGCCGGGGACGGGCGTCCCGGCCCCCGGTCCGCCTCAGCCGTAGACGATGCGCCGCAGCTGGCGCAGCGAGAGCGGGGGCGGGGCGACCGCGCGGTGCGGCAGCTCCGCCGCGATCCGCTCGAAGATCTCCGCGTTCGCCAGGCCACCGGACTGCAGTTCGCGGTGGCGGCGGCGGACGAACTCCTCGGCCGTCTCGTCGAAGTACGCCAGGACGTCCAGGACCACCCGGGCGGCCTCGCCGCGCTGGAGCGGCGTGCTGCGCACCAGGTGGTCCACCAGGTCGTCATGGGACATACGGCGTTCGAGCACCCGTTGATACTGAGGGGTGTCGAAGCGTTTCGCAAGAATCCTGCCCGATTTCGGGCAGGACTCGCGATGAATTAGTGATCGTTTTACCTAGAAACGCTGGAGAATCGCCTGTTTCGCGGCGGTGAACTCCTCGTCCGTGAGGATCCCGGACCGGTGCAGCTCGCCCAGTTCCCGCAGCCGGCGGAGCAGGGTGTCGTGATCGTCGGCCGGCGGCGCGTCGGACGGGGCCCGGTCGAGCGCGGCGGCCGTCGCGGGCGCGGTGACCGCCGGGACCTCGTGCACCGGGGCGGCGGGGTGCGGCAGCCGGGCCGTGACGGCGGCGCCCAGCAGGGCCATCAGCCCGTCCTTCTTGAAACCGAACAGCTCGATGGCGTTCGGGTCGTGCTTGGCGGGCGTCTTCGAGGGCGCGCCCCGGACGACGAACCGCAGGTAGCCGTTCTCCAGCCCGATGCTCGGCAGCCACTCCACGCCCGTGATGTCGGCCAGCGGCAGCTCCCGCGGGCCGCCCGACGCCTTGCCGTCGTCGGTGACCCAGTTCCATTCCAGCCGGACCGTCTCGCCGTCGAAGGAGGCGGTGCCGTCCCCGGCGCCGACCGCCAGCGGGACGGCGGGGCCGGGCAGCAGATAGCGGTCCGCCGGGCCGTCCGGCACCTGCTCCAGCAGCAGGGCGGTACGGACCTCCTCCGCGAAGTACTCGGCGACGCCGGCCCGGTCCGGCTCCGTCCTCAGCTGGTACGGGTCGATGGCGTCGGCCATCCGGCCGCGCGTCACCTGGGACAGCGGGTCGGCCCCCTCGCGCAGCCGCAGCCGCAGCCGGCCGGCCTTGCGGCCCGGCTCGAAGGCGATGCCCGCCACGGCCTCCAGCGGCACGGTCAGCTCACCCAGCGTCTGGCGGACCAGATGGACCCCGCGTTCCCGGCCCGGGACGATGCGTATCGCGTCCCCGTCGAACGTCCACGTGCCGTCCTTCTGGAAGATCTCTGCCATGGGCGAATTCTCGCAGGCGGGAGGCGGCTTGGGCAGGCCGGGCGGGGGGCGCGGGCGGTGCGCGGGCCCGGGGCGGCGGTGCCGTACGCACCACCGCCCGCGGACCCGTCCGGCGTCAGCCCGTGAGGCCCAGCTCCCGGGCGATCAGCATCCGCTGCACCTCGCTGGTGCCCTCGCCGATCTCCAGGATCTTGGCGTCGCGCCACATCCGGGCCACCGGGTACTCGTTCATGAAGCCGTAGCCGCCGTGGATCTGGGTGGCCTCGCGGGCGTTGTCGACCGCGATCTCCGACGAGTAGAGCTTGGCCAGCGCCGCCTGCTTCTTGAACGGCTCGCCGTGCACCAGCCGGGAGGCCGCGTCGCGCCAGGCGAGACGGGCGGTGTGGGCGCGCATCTCCATGTCGGCGATCTTGAACTGGATGGCCTGGTTGTCGCCGATCGGCCGGCCGAACGCCCGTCGGGTCCTCGCGTACGTCAGCGACTCGTCGACGCAGCCCTGCGCCAGCCCGGTGGCCAGCGCGGAGATCGCGATCCGGCCCTCGTCGAGGATGCGCAGGAACTGGGCGTAGCCCCGGCCCTCCTCGCCCAGCAGGTTCGCGCGCGGCACCCGGACGTCGGAGAAGGACAGCTCACGCGTGTCCGAGGCGTTCCAGCCGACCTTGGAGTAAGGGGCCGCGACGGTGAAGCCGGGGGTGCCCGACGGGACGATGATCGAGGAGATCAGCGGCTTGCCGTCCGGCGTACGGCCGGTCACGGCGGTGACGGTGACCAGGGCGGTGATGTCGGTGCCCGAGTTGGTGATGAAGCACTTGGTGCCGTTGATGACCCACTCGTCGGTGGCCTCGTCCAGCCGGGCGGTGGTGCGGGTGCCGCCCGCGTCCGAACCGCACTCCGGCTCCGTCAGCCCGAAGCCGCCCAGTATCTCGCCGGCGCACAGCCGGGGCAGCCACTCGCGCTTCTGCTCCTCCGTGCCGAAGCGGAAGATCGGCATGGCGCCCAGGGAGACGCCCGCCTCCAGGGTGATCGCCACGGACGAGTCGACGCGGGCCAGCTCCTCCAGGGCGATGCCCAGGGCGAGGTAGTCGCCGCCCATTCCGCCGTACTCCTCGGGGAAGGGGAGGCCGAAGAGGCCCATGCGGCCCATGTCGCGGACGATCTCGTAGGGGAACTCGTGGCGCTCGTAGAAGTCCCCGATCTTCGGGGCGATCACATCGTGGGCGAACTCCTCGACGGTACGCCGGAGTTCCTCGTGCTCGGGGGTGAGGCGGTGGTCCAGCATGGCTCAGGACTCCTGGTGGGAGATGGCGCGGACGGTACGGGACGGGCTCGGCCGTCCCAGGTGGGCGGCCATCCACACGCTTGTGGCGGTGAGCCGGCCGAGGTCGACCCCGGTGTCGATGCCGAGGCCGTGGAGCATCCAGACGAGGTCTTCGGTGGCGAGGTTGCCGGTGGCGCTCTTCGCGTACGGGCAGCCGCCGAGGCCGCCCGCGGAGGCGTCCACGGTGGTCACGCCGTGGCGCAGGGCCGTGAGGGTGTTGGCCAGGGCCTGGCCGTAGGTGTCGTGGAAGTGCACGGCGAGGTGCTCGGTGGGGACGCCCGCCGCGTCGAACGCGGTGAGGAGGGCGCTGACGTGGCCCGGGGTCGCGACGCCGATGGTGTCGCCGAGGCTCAGCTCGTCGCAGCCCATCTCGTACAGGCGACGGCCGACGGCCGCGACCCGCTCGATCGGGACCGGGCCCTCCCAGGGATCGCCGAAGCACATCGACAGATAGCCGCGGACGCGCGCGCCCTCGTCCTTCGCCCGGCGCACCACCGGCGCGAACATGGCGAGCGACGCGTCGACCGTGCGGTTGAGGTTGGCCTTGGCGAACGACTCGGTGGCGCTGGCGAAGACCGCGACCTCGCGTGCGCCCAGGGCGAGGGCGCGGTCGAGGCCGCGCTCGTTGGGGACGAGGACGGGGAGGCGGACGCCGATCCCCTCGACGAGCGGCAGCAGCTCCTCGGCGTCGGCGAGCTGCGGTACCCACTCGGGGCGGACGAAGCTCGTCGCCTCGACGGTGCGCAGGCCCGCGTCGGCGAGGCGGCGGATGAAGTCCGCCTTCACCTCGACCGGGACGATCGCCTTCTCGTTCTGCAGGCCGTCGCGGGGGCCGACCTCGTGGATCCGGACGCGGTCCGGGAGGGCGGGGTCCCGTACGGGCATGGGGAGGCCGGCGGCCGTCATGCTTCCTCCTGGGCGGCGGGCTGGTCGACGGGCTGGTCTGCCGGCTGGCCGGAGGGCTGGTCCGGGGCGACGACGGCCAGGACCTGGTCCATGGCGACCGTGCTGCCGGGGGTGACGTCCAGTTCCGTGACCGTGCCGTCGTGCGGGGCGGCGATGACGTGCTCCATCTTCATCGCCTCCACGACGAGCAGGCTCTGGCCGGCGGTGACCGTGTCCCCGACGGCCGCCTTGACGACGGTGACCGTGCCCGGCATGGGAGCGGTGAGCGCCCCGGCGTGCGCGGCGGCGCTCGCGCCCCCGGCGGCTACGGGGTCGTGGTCGAGGACGTGCCAGGTGTCGCCTTGGTGGGCCAGCCAGGCCCCGTCGGGGCTTATGACGAAGGGGGTGGTGCGGCCGTCGAGGTCGAGGGTGAGGCGGTGGGGGCCGGTGGGGAGGAGGCGGGCGCGGCGGGGGGCGCCTGCGGCGGGCTGTTCCCCAGCCCCGCCCCTTCCCAAAACCGGGGGCAGGCCCCCGGACCCCCCGATCGCCGCGCCCTGCTGCGCGGGCAGGGCGGCGGCGGACGCCGTCACGCGGGCCGTGCTCGTGCCGGCCGCTGCCGCGCCGGCCGTACGGCCGGCGGGCGCCGTGGCACCGTCTGCGGTTGCCGCGCTGCCGCGCACAGCGCCCGCGTCGTCCGCGCGCTGCCCGCCGCCGGCCGCTGTTGCGCTGGTCGCTGCCGTGGCGGCCGCGCCGGCCGTGGCGCCTTCGGCGCCGCCCGCCGCCTGCCCGTGCTGCGCCGGCCGCACGGGTGCTTGGGCGCCGCCCGCCGCCTTCCCGTCACCCGCCGTCCCAGGCGCCTCCGCGCCCTCCGGCGTGTCCACCAGCACCTCCGTCCCCGTCGCCGTCGTCCGGACCCGGACGGTGACCGGGTCATGTCCGGGGACGCGGAAGTGGTGGGGTGTCCAGGCGGGGGTGCCGCCCAGGCGCCAGGCGTCCGGGGTGGAGAACGGGTCCGTCCACGAAGCGGGGGCGGGGGACAGGGCGGCCTGGCGGGTGAGGGCCGCCGTCGTGTAGACCTCGGCCGGGACCGTGTCCGACAGGAGGGACGGGCCGTCGCGGTCGACCAGGCCCGTGTCCAGGTCGCCCGAGACCACCGACGGGTGGGCCAGGAGGCGGCGGAGGAAGCCGGTGTTGGTCTCCAGGCCGAGGATGGTCGTGTCCGCGAGGGCGGCGCGGAGGCGGCGGAGGGCCGTGGCGCGGTCGGGGCCGTAAGCGATGACCTTGGCGAGCATCGGGTCGTAGTCCGTACCGACCTCCGTGCCCGGGAGCAAGCCGGAGTCGACGCGGACGCCCGGGCCCTCCGGCTCGTGAAGGGCGACGATCCTGCCGGCGGAGGGGAGGAATCCGCGGGCCGGGACCTCGGCGCAGATGCGGGCCTCGACGGCGTGGCCGGTGAGCGACACGTCGTCCTGGGCGAAGTCCAGGGGCTCGCCCGCCGCCACGCGGAGCTGCCATTCCACCAGGTCCAGGCCGGTCACCAGCTCCGTGACCGGGTGCTCCACCTGGAGACGGGTGTTCATCTCCATGAAGTAGTAGGCGGACGGATCCCCGCCGGGGACGATGAACTCGACCGTGCCCGCCCCGGTGTAGCCGCAGGAGCGGGCTGCCTGGACGGCGGCGGCGCCCATCGCCGCGCGGGTGGCCTCGTCCAGCAGGACGCTCGGCGCCTCTTCGATGATCTTCTGGTGGCGGCGCTGGAGCGAGCACTCGCGCTCGCCCAGGTGGACGACGTTGCCGTGGCCGTCCGCGAGGACCTGGATCTCGATGTGCCGAGGACGGTCGATCCACCGTTCCACCAGCAGCGTGTCGTCGCCGAAGGAACCGCGCGCCTCGCGCCGGGCCGCCGCGATCTCCTCGGCGAGCAGCGCCTCGTCACGGACCAGCCGCATGCCCTTGCCGCCGCCGCCCGCGGACGGCTTCAGCAGGACGGGCATGCCGATCTCCCGTGCCGCGTCGATCAGTTGGGCGTCGGTCAGGCCGCTGCCCGTCGAACCCGGGACGACCGGGACGCCCGCCGCCCGGACCGTCTCCTTGGCGCGGATCTTGTCGCCCATGAGGTCGATCGCGTCGGCCGGCGGGCCGATGAAGACCAGGCCGGCGTCCGCGCAGGCCCGGGCGAAGGCCGCGTTCTCGGCGAGGAAGCCGTAGCCGGGGTGGACGGCCTGCGCGCCGGCGCGTTCGGCGGCGGCCAGCAGCCGGTCGACGGACAGGTAGCTCTCGGCGGCGGAGGCGGGGCCGAGGCGGACGGCCGTGTCGGCCTCGCGGACGTGCCGGGCGTCGGCGTCCGCGTCGCTGTACACGGCGACCGAGCGGATGCCCAGCTCGCGCAGGGTGCGGATGACGCGGACGGCGATCTCGCCGCGGTTGGCCACCAGAACGCTCTCGAACATGGCCGCCTCGGACGCGCTCGGCTCGGACGTGACCGGCTCGGACGTGATCTGTTCGGACGTGATCGGCTTGGGCATGGTCGGTACTCCTCTCACATCCGGAAGACGCCGTAGCCGGGCGCGTTCGGGTCGCGTTCGGGCAGGGGCGCGTTGGCGCAGGCGGTGAGGGCGAGGCCGAGGACCCGGCGGGTCTCCAGCGGGTCGATGACGCCGTCGTCCCACAGCCGGGCGGTCGCGTAGTAGGCGTTGCCCTGGGTCTCGTACTGCTCGCGGACGGGCGCCTTGAACGCCTCCTCGTCCTCCGCGCTCCACTCCTCGCCGCGCGCCTCCAGCTGGTCGCGCTTGACGGTGGCGAGCACCGAGGCGGCCTGTTCGCCGCCCATGACGGAGATCTTGGCGTTGGGCCACATCCACAGGAAGCGGGGCGAGTAGGCCCGGCCGCACATCGAGTAGTTGCCGGCGCCGTACGAGCCGCCGATGACGACCGTCAGCTTGGGGACGCGGGCGCAGGCCACCGCCGTCACCATCTTGGCGCCGTGCTTGGCGATGCCGCCGGCCTCGTACTGCCGGCCGACCATGAAGCCGGAGATGTTCTGGAGGAAGACCAGGGGTATGCCGCGCTGGTCGCAGAGCTCGATGAAGTGGGCGCCCTTCTGGGCGGATTCGGCGAACAGGATGCCGTTGTTGGCGATGATTCCGACCGGGTGGCCGTGGATCCGGGCGAAGCCGGTCACCAGCGTCTGCCCGAACTCGGCCTTGAACTCGGCGAACCGCGAGCCGTCCACCACCCGCGCGATGACCTCGCGGACGTCGTAGGGGGTGCGGGAGTCGACCGGGACGACGCCGTAGAGCCCGGCGGGGTCGACCTTGGGCTCCTCGACGGGCTCGACCCGCCAGGGGAGCGGCCCGCGGTCGCCGAGCGTCGAGACGATCGTGCGGACGATCCGCAGCGCGTGCGCGTCGTCCTCCGCAAGGTGGTCGGTGACGCCGGAGACCTTGGAGTGCACCTCGCCGCCGCCCAGTTCCTCGGCGGTGACGACCTCACCGGTGGCCGCCTTCACCAGCGGCGGGCCGCCCAGGAAGATCGTGCCCTGGTCGCGCACGATCACGGCCTCGTCGCTCATCGCCGGGACGTACGCGCCGCCGGCCGTGCAGGAGCCGAGGACCGCCGCGATCTGGGGGATGCCGGCGCCGGACATCCGGGCCTGGTTGTAGAAGATCCGGCCGAAGTGCTCGCGGTCCGGGAAGACCTCGTCCTGCATCGGCAGGAAGGCGCCGCCGGAGTCCACCAGGTAGAGGCAGGGGAGCCGGTTCTCCAGGGCGATCTCCTGGGCCCGGAGGTGCTTCTTGACGGTCATCGGGTAGTAGGTGCCGCCCTTGACCGTCGCGTCGTTGGCGACGATCACCACCTCGCGGCCCGAGACCCGGCCGATGCCCGCGATCACCCCGGCGGCGGGGGCCGCCCCGCCGTACATGCCGTCGGCGGCCAGCGGGGCCAGTTCGAGGAAGGGGGAGCCGGGGTCCAGCAGGGTGTCCACCCGGTCCCGGGGGAGCAGCTTGCCGCGCGCGGTGTGCCGGGCGCGGGCGCGCTCGCCCCCGCCCAGCCGGGCCGCCGCCAGCTTCTCGCGCAGCCGCGCGACGAGCTCGCGGTGCGCGGCCTCGTTGCCCCGCCAGCCTTCGGACGCCGGATCTGCGGCGCTGACCAGCGCCGGTGCCTGCTGCATGGACTCGAAGCTCCCTTGCTCCCGTGCCACGTGCGGTGAATATCCGTTGCGGTTAATAAGCGTTAACAGATCTCCTTCAGGTTAACGGCCGCTAACGGCGCTGTCTACAATTTGTTCGGTGACCCCCGTGAACCCCGCCCGCGCAGCCGCCGGAGCGCCCGGATCCGCCCCCTCGGCGGAGACCACCGCCCGGCCGACCGCCGCCGCCCCCGCCGGCCCCGCCAGCCCCGCCGAAACCGCCGCCCCCGCCGACGCCGCCGGCCCCGCCCCCACGCGCCGCGAGCAGATCCTCCGCGAGGCCGCCCGCCTCTTCGCCGAGCGCGGCTTCCACGGCGTCGGAGTGGACGAGATAGGGGCCGCGGTCGGCATCAGCGGCCCCGGGCTCTACCGCCACTTCGCGGGCAAGGACGCGATGCTCGCCGAACTGCTGGTCGGCATCAGCGGCCGGCTCCTGGCGAGCGGCCGGGAGCGCCGCGCCGCGGCCGAGGCGGCGGACGCCGGACCCGCCGCCGTCCTGGACTCGCTGATCGACGGGCACATCGCCTTCGCCCTGGACGACCGGGCCCTGATCATCCTGCACGACCGGGAGCTGGGCCGGCTCCGTGACGTGGACCGCAAGCAGGTCCGCTCGCTCCAGCGGCAGTACGTGGAGCTGTGGGTCGAGGTCGTGCGCGCGCTGCACCCCGCGGTCGCCGAGGACGACGCCCGGGCCGCCGTGCACGCGGTGTTCGGCCTGCTCAACTCCACCCCGCACCTCGGCCGTGCCGGCGGGCTGCCCGGCCGCGACGCCACCGCCGCACTGCTCCGCCGGCTGGCGCACGGGGCGCTCGCGGCGCTCACCGGCCCCGCCCGCCTCTGAAGTCGACTGCGGTCGTCTGCAGTCGCCCACGTCGCCCACGTCGCCCACGTCGCCCACGTCGCCCACGACGCCCACGTCGCCGACACGACCGGCCCCGGCGGGATCTGGACAGTCCCGGAGACCGCCGGGTAGCTTTCGCTGAGCAAGCGCTCAGCCGACCGGGGGACGGAGGAACCGGCCCCGCCGAGGGGGTAGTTGTGCGTCGGACGGTGTTCAACGAGGACCACGAGGCGTTCCGGGAGACCATCCGCGCCTTCATCGCCGCGGAGGTCGTCCCCTGCTACGACGAGTGGCGCGAGGCCGGGCAGGCGCCGCGCGACTTCTACAAGAAGCTCGGCGAACTGGGCGTCTTCGGCATCGAGGTGCCCGAGGAGTACGGCGGCGCGGGTGAGACGAGCTTCAAGTACCAGGCCGTCATCACCGAGGAGTGCGCCCGCGCGGCCGTCAGCTTCGGCGGCAGCAGTGTGCACACCGCGCTCGTGCTGCCGTACCTCCTGAAGTACGCCACCGAGGAGCAGAAGCGGCGCTGGCTGCCGCCGTTCGTCAGCGGCGACATGATGACCGCCATCGCCATGACCGAGCCCGGCACCGGCTCCGACCTGGCCGGCATGAAGACCACCGCCAAGCTCTCCGCCGACGGCAGCCACTACGTCCTCAACGGCGCCAAGACCTTCATCACCGGCGGCGTGCTCGCCGATCGGGTGATCGTCTGCGCCCGTACCGCGCCGCCCTCCCCCGAGGACCGGCGCGGCGGGATCACGCTCCTGTTCGTCGACGCCCGCTCCGAGGGCTACGCGGTCGGCCGCAAGCTGGAGAAGCTGGGCCTGAAGACCTCCGACACCGCCGAACTCTCCTTCACCGACGTCAAGGTGCCCGTCGGGGACCGGCTCGGCGAGGAGGGCAAGGCGTTCTCCTACCTCGCGCACAACCTGCCGCAGGAGCGGCTGGGCATCGCCTTCTCGGCGTACGCGCAGTCCGCCGCCGCCGTGGAGTTCGCGCGGAAGTACGTGGCCGAGCGCACGGTCTTCGGGCAGCCGGTGGCGTCGTTCCAGAACACCAAGTTCGTCCTCGCCGACTGCAAGGCCGAGGTCGACGCCATGCAGGCCGTCGTCGACCGGGCGCTGGACGCGCACGACGCGCGCGAACTGAGCGCCGCCGACGCCGCGTCCGCCAAGCTCTTCACCACCGAACGCGCCGCCGTCGTCATCGACAAGTGCCTCCAGCTGCACGGCGGTTACGGCTACATGATGGAGTACCCCATCGCGCGGCTGTACGCCGACACCCGGGTCAGCCGGATCTACGGCGGCACCAGCGAGGTCATGCGCTCCATCGTCGCCAAGTCGATGGGCCTCTGAGCTCCCCGAGCTCTCTCAGGAACGGAACGGCACCGCACGTGAACGAACCCCCGGCCCCGGCCCCGCTGCAGGACCTCCTCGACCTCCTCGACCTCGAACGGATCGAGGAGGACATCTTCCGCGGCACCAGCCGGCCCGCGCTGATCCCCCGGGTCTTCGGCGGCCAGGTCGCCGCCCAGGCGCTGGTCGCGGCCGGCCGGACGGTCCCGGACGACCGCTTCCCGCACTCCCTGCACGCCTACTTCCTGCGGGCGGGCGACCCCGGCGCGCCCATCGTCTACACGGTGGACCGCATCCGCGACGGCCGCTCCTTCACCACCCGTCGCGTGGTGGCCGTCCAGCGCGGCCGGGCGATCTTCCACCTCTCGGCCTCCTTCCAACTGTACGAGGAGGGCCTGGAGCACCAGGAGCCGGCCCCGCCCGCGCCCGACCCGCTCACCCTGCCGACCGCCGCCGAGCTGCTGCCCCGCTACGCCGACCGGTTCGCGGGCCCGGACGTCGTCGAACGGCTGCTGGAGGCCCGGGCCGCCGTCGACCTGCGGTACGTCGGCGACCCGCCCTTCGCCCGGTACGGGGAGCCGCGCGAACCGCGGTCGCAGGTGTGGTTCCGCACCAACGGCAAGCTCGCCGACGATCCGCTGCTCCACGTCTGCCTGGCCACCTACGTCTCCGACATGACGCTGCTCGACTCCGTCCTGCTCGCCCACGGCCGCGGCGGCTGGGTGGTCGGCGACGTCGTCGGCGCCAGCCTGGACCACGCCATGTGGTTCCACCGGCCGTTCCGCGCGGACGAGTGGCTGCTCTACGACCAGGAGAGCCCCACCTCCCAGGGCGGCCGGGGGCTCGCGCGCGGCCGGATCTTCACGGAGGGCGGGGAGCTGGCGGTGTCGGTGATTCAGGAGGGGTTGGTGAGGATTCCGCGCGTCGCTGCGGACTGACGCCGCGTCAGTCGGCCGCGTCAGCCGGTCGCGACGGCCCCCCGGTAGGCTCGTCGACCGAAGAGGGGGGAAGTCTCGTGCGCAACATCCTGCTGATGGCAGCCGGAGCCGTCGTCATCGTCCTGACGGTCCTGGTGATGTTCTTCTGGCACCAGTGGCTCCTGGACCAGACCGAAGGCTCCCGCTTCGCCTTCGGCCTCGCCGGGCGCGCCGTCGAGATGGGGGCGCTGTACGGGGGGACGTGGCTGTGCGTCCGGGGCTGGAACGGGCGGCGGACAGCCTGAACGCGGTGGGGGGCTTGGCCCCGGTCCCGCCCTTTCACCGTTTCTGCGGGGGCGGAGCCCCCGCACCCCCTGAAACCGCGCTCCGCGCGGTTGTCCTCAATCGCCGGACGGGCTGAAAAATCAGCCCGTCCGGCGATTGAGGACGAGCGGCGCAGCCGCGAAAAGGGGGTCTGGGGCGCAGCCCCAGGAAACTGGGGGCACCTCCCAGCGGTAGCCGGGGGAGAAAGGGCGGGACCGGGGAAGCTCACCCCACCGCCGCCACCCCCGCCGCGTCCAGCAAGTACGCCGTCACCGGCTCGTAGAACCGAGGGTCGACGACATGGTCGTCGAGCGGCACCGCCACCCGCAGCACCCCCTCCGCCTCCGCGAGGAACAGCGCCGGATCGTTGCAGTCCGCGAAGCCGATCGCGTCGATCCCGCGCTGCGCCGCGCACCCCGCCCAGCCGTGGTCGGCGACCACCAGGTCGGGCAGCGGGCGGCCCTCGCGCGCCAGCGCGTCCAGGACCGCGGCCATCGGGGCGGGGGAGTGGGTGTGCCACAGCGTGGCCCCGCCCTCGAACACCGCCACGTCCGCGACCTGGTACACCGCGCCCTCGTCCGCCCGCGGCACGCCGGGCACGGAGACGATCTCGCAGCCGGCGGCGCGCAGGGCGGCGGCGACCGTCCGGTGCGCGTCCAGCAGGCCGCCGGGGTGGCCGGTGGCGAACAGCACCCGCTGCCGCGCCTCCGCCGCCTTGCGCAGGAACAGGGCCGCCCGCTCCAGCGCGGTGATCGTCAGCTCCGGGTCGATGGTGTCCTGTCCGGACCGCAGCGCGGGATCGTCGCTGACCCCGCAGCGCTCGGCCATGACGGCGAGCACGTCCTGCTCGTCGGTCCAGCGGTCGCCCAGCTCCACGCCGAGCCAGTGCGACCGGTCGCCGTGCGCGAGCTTGCGGTAGTGGTCGAGGCTGTTCCGGCGGGGCGTCGCGACGACCCCCGCGATGTGCGTCCGGACGAGATGGTCGAACAGCTCGGCTCGGCTGGGTACGGTCTGCGACGTCGGCATGGGGGCATTCTTCCCGCCCGCCGATCCGCCGTCTCCCCCCGGCCGCGATGGACGCCGTGTCCATAAGAGGAGTGCGGACCCACAATTCCGTACATGTGCGGAACCCCGCCCCCTGCCTACCCTCTGGAACGACCCAGGCAGCGATCCGAGAGGCTCCCCGCATGACCACCGTCGCCCCCCGTGAACCGCGCGGCCCCGTCGACTCGTCCCGCATCCCGCGCTACGCCGGGCCGGCGACCTTCGCCCGGCTGCCGCGGCTCGACGAGGTCGGCACGGCCGACGTCGCCGTCGTCGGCGTGCCCTTCGACACCGGCGTCTCCTACCGCCCCGGCGCCCGCTTCGGCGGCAACGCCATCCGCGAGGCGTCCCGGCTGCTGCGCCCCTACAACCCGGCGCAGGACGCGTCGCCGTTCGCCCTCGCGCAGGTCGCGGACGCCGGTGACATCGCCGCCAACCCGTTCGACATCAACGAGGCCGTCGAGACGATCGAGGCCGCGGCCGACGACATCCTCGGCACCGGCGCCCGCATGATGACGCTCGGCGGCGACCACACCATCGCGCTGCCGCTGCTCCGCTCGGTCGCCAAGAAGCACGGCCCGGTCGCGCTGCTGCACTTCGACGCGCACCTGGACACCTGGGACACCTACTTCGGCGCCGAGTACACCCACGGCACCCCGTTCCGCCGGGCCGTCGAGGAGGGCATCCTCGACACCTCCGCCCTCTCCCACGTCGGCACCCGCGGCCCGCTCTACGGCAAGCAGGACCTGACCGACGACGAGAAGATGGGCTTCGGCATCGTCACCTCGGCGGACGTCTACCGCCGTGGCGCCGACGAGGTCGCCGACCAGCTCCGGCAGCGCATCGGCGACCGCCCGCTGTACATCTCGATCGACATCGACTGCCTCGACCCGGCGCACGCCCCCGGCACCGGCACCCCCGAGGCCGGCGGCATGACCTCCCGCGAGCTGCTGGAGATCCTGCGCGGCCTGGCCTCCTGCAACCTGGTCTCCGCGGACGTCGTCGAGGTGGCCCCCGCGTACGATCACGCGGAGATCACGGCCGTGGCCGCGTCCCACACGGCGTACGAGCTGACGACGATCATGTCGCGGCAGATCGCGGCCGCCAGGGCGGGGCAGTAGGCACAGTGCGGCCGCCAGGCCGGGCCAGTCGCACAGCGCGGCCGCCCGGAACGCCTGGGACCCGTAACGAACGGGGGCCACCCCGCCCCCGTTCGTTACGGCGGGATGAAATCCGCCCCTCCTGGCGTTGGCGCCTCTCGGTAAGGCGTACGAGGCGGGAGGACCCGGGTGGCGGAGAAGGCGGAGCAACGCGCGGAGATACGCGCGGGCGGTCACAGGGACGGACGCGACGGCGGACGAGCGGACGGTCGCGGTGACGGGCGGGCCGACGGTCCGGGCTGGGCCAGGCGGCTCGCCGGCTACTGCTGGCGCTACCGGCGGGCGGTGCTGCTGGCGCTGGGCTCCTCGCTGGGCGGCATGGCCGTCACGGCCCTCGTCCCGCTGATACCCAAGGTGATCATCGATGACGTCATCGGTGGTCACCACCGCCCCCTGGCCCCCTGGGCCACCCTGCTGATCGTCGCCGCCGCCGTCGTCTACGGCCTCACCTACGTCCGCCGCTACTACGGCGGCCGACTCGCCCTCGACGTCCAGCACGACCTGCGCACCGAGATGTACGCGTCCATCGCCCGGCTGGACGGCAAGCGGCAGGACGAGCTCTCCACCGGCCAGGTCGTCGGCCGGGCCACCAGCGACCTCCAGCTGATCCAGGGCCTGCTGTTCATGCTGCCGATGATGATCGGCAACATTCTCCTCTTCCTGATCTCGCTGGTCGTGATGGCGGTCCTCTCGCCGCTGCTCACCGTGGTCGCCCTCGCCGTCGCCCCCGCCCTGTGGTTCCTCGCCTCCCGCAGCCGCGTCAAGCTCTTCCCCGCCACCTGGTTCGCCCAGGGGCAGGCCGCCGCCGTCGCCGGCGTCGTGGACGGCGCGGTCGGCGGCGTCCGGGTCGTCAAGGGCTTCGGGCAGGAGGCGCAGGAGGCCGGGAAGCTGCGGAAGGTCAGCCGCCGGCTGTTCGCCGGGCGGCTGCGCACGGTCCGGCTCAACTCCCGCTACACCCCGGCCCTCCAGGCCGTCCCCGCGCTCGGCCAGGTGGCCATGCTGGCGCTCGGCGGCTGGCTGGCGACCCGCGGGCAGATCACCCTGGGCACGTTCGTCGCCTTCTCCACCTACCTCGCGCAGCTCGTCGGCCCGGTCCGGATGCTGACGATGATCCTCACCGTGGGCCAGCAGGCCCGCGCCGGCGTCGAACGCGTCCTGGAACTGATCGACACCGAGCCCGTCATCGACGAGCGGCCCGACGCCCACGAGCTGCCCGCCGACGCGCCCGCGACCGTCGAGTTCGACGACGTCTCGTTCGGCTACGACGCCAAGCGGCCCGTCCTCGACGGCGTCACCCTGCGGATCGAGCCCGGCGAGACGGTCGCCGTCGTCGGCGCCTCCGGCAGCGGCAAGTCGACGCTGTCCCTGCTGCTGCCGCGCTTCTACGACGTGACGTCCGGCGCCGTCCGGATCGGCGGGCACGACGTCCGTGACCTCACCCACGCCTCGCTGCGGGCCGCGATCGGCCTGGTTCCGGAGGACAGCTTCCTGTTCTCCGACAGCGTCCGCGACAACATCGCCTACGGCCTCCCCGGCGCCACCGACGAGCAGGTCCGCGCCGCCGCCCGGGCCGCGCAGGCCGACGGCTTCATCTCCGCGCTCCCCGAGGGCTACGACACCAAGGTCGGCGAGCAGGGCCTGACCCTCTCCGGCGGCCAGCGGCAGCGCATCGCCCTCGCCCGCGCGATCCTCGCCGACCCCCGGCTGCTCCTCCTCGACGACGCCACCTCGGCGGTCGACGCCCGCGTCGAGCACGAGATCCACGAGGCGCTGCGCGGCGTCATGGCCGGTCGGACGACGCTGCTGATCGCCCACCGCGCGTCCACCCTCGGCCTCGCCGACCGGATCGCGGTCCTCGACGGCGGCCGGCTGGTGGACGTCGGCACGGCGGCCGAGCTCCAGGAGCGGTGCGCCCTCTACCGGCGGCTGCTGACCGACCCCGACGAGCTGGGCGGCGTCGCCAAGGACCCGGCGGGCGCCACGGAACCGCCCGTCGACACCGTCGAGGACGCGGTGGACGGCCGTGTGGACGGCGTCACCCCGGCGCTGTGGGTCCGCGACGGAAGGGGTGCGGACGCGGACGATCCGCACGGCTCCCTCACCGGCATGCCCGCCACCCCTGACCTGCTCGCCAAGGTCGCGGCGCTGCCGCCGGCCACCGACACCCCGGACATCGACGAGGAGCGGGCCGCCCGCCCCGAGGAGTCGTACGGGCTGCGGCAGTTGCTGCGCGGCTTCGGCGCTCCGCTGGCGCTCAGCCTGCTGCTGCTGGCGGTCGACGCGGTCGCCGGTCTGCTGCTGCCCGTCCTGATCCGGCACGGCATCGACCAGGGCGTCGAGCGGATGGCGCTCGGCGCGGTGTGGGCGGCCTCCGGGCTGGCGCTGCTGGTCGTCGTCGCCCAGTGGGCGGCGCAGGTCGGCGAGACCCGGGTGACCGGACGGACCGGTGAACGCGTCCTTTACTCACTCCGGTTGAAGATCTTCGCGCAGCTCCAGCGGCTCGGCCTCGACTACTACGAGCGCGAGCTCACCGGCAAGATCATGACCCGGATGACGACGGACGTGGACGCCCTGTCCTCGTTCCTCCAGACCGGTCTCGTCACCGCCGTCGTCTCCGTGCTCACCTTCCTCGGCATCCTCGTCGCGCTGCTCGTCATCGACGTGCAGCTGGCCCTGGTGGTCTTCGCGACGCTGCCGCTGCTCGTCGTCGGCACGGTCTTCTTCCGGCGGCAGAGCGTCAAGGCGTACGAACTCGCCCGGGAGCGGGTCGGCCTGGTCAACGCGGACCTCCAGGAGAGCGTCGCCGGGCTGCGGATCGTCCAGGCGTACCGCCGCGAGGAGGCGGGCGCCGACCGGTTCGCCGAGCGGAGCGACGGCTACCGGCGGGCGCGGGTGCGCGGCCAGTGGCTGATCTCGGTCTACTTCCCGTTCGTCCAGCTCCTCTCGTCGGTGGCGTCGGCGGCGGTGTTGATCGTCGGCGCCGGCCGGGTGGACGACGGAACGCTGACGACCGGCGCGCTGGTCGCCTACCTGCTGTACATCGACCTGTTCTTCGCCCCCGTGCAGCAGCTCTCGCAGGTCTTCGACGGCTACCAGCAGGCGACGGTCTCGCTGGGCCGGATCCAGGCGCTGCTGCGCGAGCGGACGTCGACGCCGGTGGCGGAGGATCCGCGTCCGGTGCGGAAGCTGCGGGGGGAGATCGTCTTCGACGACGTGCACTTCCGGTACGGCTCGGCCGACTCCGACACCGGCGGCCGCGCCCAGGCCCTCGGCGGCATCGACCTGACCATCCCGGCCGGCCAGACCGTCGCGTTCGTCGGTGAGACGGGCGCGGGCAAGTCCACGCTGGTGAAGATGGTCGCGCGGTACTACGACCCGACGGCGGGCGCGGTCCTGGTGGACGGCCACGACCTGCGGACCCTGGACCCGGTGGCGTACCACCACCGCCTGGGCGTCGTCCCGCAGGAGCCCTACCTCTTCCCCGGCACGGTCCGCGACGCCATCGCCTACGGCCGCCCGGACGCGACCGACGCGGAGGTCGAGGCGGCGGCGCGGGCGGTCGGGGCCCACCCGATGATCGCGACGCTGGACGGCGGTTATCTGCATCCGGTCGCGGAGCGCGGTCGCAATCTCTCCGCCGGGCAGCGGCAGTTGATCGCCCTGGCGCGGGCGGAGCTCGTCGATCCGGACGTGCTGTTGTTGGACGAGGCGACGGCGGCCCTCGACCTCGCCACGGAGGCCCTGGTCAACGAGGCCACGGACCGGCTGGCCGGCCGTCGCACGACGCTCGTCGTGGCCCACCGCCTGACGACGGCGGCGCGGGCGGACCGGGTGGTCGTCCTGGACGGGGGCCGGGTCGTGGAAGACGGCACCCACGAGGAACTCCTGGCGCTGGACGGCCGGTACGCGGCGCTCTGGCGGACGTTCACGGGCGGCGCGGGGCGGGAGGAGGCGCTCGGGGTGGGGGCGTGAGGGGCGCGCCCGCCGTTCCGCCGCTTCGCGTTCCGCGCGCGTCCCTTCGTTCGTCTCTTCGCGCGCGGGCGTCGGCCGTCAGACGGGCTTGACGGCGGCGAGGCCGAACAGGACGGGCAGGTCGTGCGGCCAGATCCGCAGCCGCCACCGCCCGTCCTGCCCCTGCCGCAGGACCGACCCCCGGTCGTCGCGGTCACTGGACAGATACTCGTCGAGGACTTCGACGCGCAGCCCGGCCCCGGCGACCGCCGAGACGATCTCGCCCAGCGAGTGCGACCACTGGACCGTCTCCTGGTGACGCAACGGCGTCGACGGATCGGCATAGCTGGTCTCGGAGCGGAAGCGCTGCGGGCCCGTGTTCGCGTACGACGCGTCGACGACGAGCGGGTCGCCGCGATCGATCATCTGGGCCAGCGGATGGAGGTCGACGACGACCAGCCGCCCGCCCGGGCGCAGTGCCGCCGCGGCGCTGCCCGCCCAGGCGGCCACGTCGTCGATCCAGGCGAACACCCCGTACGTCGCGACGACCACGTCGAACCGGCCGCGCAGCTCCGGCGGCAGGCGCCGGGCGTCCCCTTCCACGAAGTCGGCGTCAAGGCCCGCCCGTTCGGCGAGCTCACGGGCCCGCCGGACGGCGACCGGGGAGAAGTCCAGCCCGGTGACCTCGGCTCCCCGGCGCGCCCAGCTGAGGGTGTCCAGGCCGGTGTGGCACTGGAGGTGCAGCAGCTTCCGGCCCTCCACATTCCCGACGAGCGACAACTCGGCCTCCCGCAACGAGCTGCCGCCCGCGAGGAATCCCGCTGTGTCGTAGTAGCGGTCCTGACCGTGAATGCTCGCGCGCTCATCCCAGTTGAGGCGGTTGCACCGCGTTGCCTCGTCGTCCTTTTCCATGCCCGGACTCCCCTCCGCACAGCTTCCGCGAAACCGGTCGGGTGAGCCTGGCACACGCGCGAGGGCCGACGCCCTCGCTTTTCCCGCGCCGGGCGCCGAGGCGGGACCGACACCCGGGCCGCGGGGCGCCGGCAGCTATGCCGATCACGTGCTCAGGGCGTGCCGCGCCTGACTGATGAGCCGCTGCGCGTCGGATCCGAACACCGCGGACTCCCGCAGCGTGTGCCAGGTGCGGAGGTGAGTGGTGACACTGTCGGTGTCGTCCAGCCACAGCTCCGCGTCCCAGGTCTCCACGATCACCCGGCGGTCATCGTAAATCCAGAAACCGACTCCGGGCGGAACCTTCAGAGTCGCTTTGAGAGGCACGATGCCGAGTTCGACCGTGTCGAGGCCGACGATTCCCAGGAGCCGATCGAGCTGGCCCGCGAGGACGGAGGGCGGGCAGATCCGGGTGTGCAGTACTGCCTCCCATAGCAGTACGTGGTAGCGCTTGTCCGGGCTGTACAGCCCCGACTGCCGTTTCATGCGGGCCCGTACCGCCTCTTCGACGTCGCGTTTCGACCGTTGGAGTTCGGTGAAGCGGGTCAGGATGGCCCGTGCGTAGTCGGGTGTCTGAAGGACTCCGACGATCCAGGACGATTCCCAGGCGCGCAGAACGGCCGAGTTCGCCTGTGCCTCATTGTGTGCTTCCTGGACTGCGCGGTGGCCCCCCGACAGCTGGCGCCGCCAGGAGCGATGGCGTGATTCCAGCCCTCTGAGGCGGGAGTGGAGCTCGTTGGTGACCGCGGGCCGGCCGGTCGCTTCGGCCCAGGCGGTGAGGTCTTCGGCTGTCGCGGTCTGGCGTCCGTTCTCCAGCTTGTACACCTTGGAGTGCGGCCACCCCAGCCGTTTCGCGAGCGCCGTACCGGTGAGCCGGCCGTCAGGGCCGGAGACGCGCAGTTCCCTGAGCCGTGCTCCGAGGGCTTGTCGGGCCTGCTGGAAGTCGGTGCTCACCGGTACACGCTAACGGCTACTTGGCGGGACCGGGCTCGGTCGTGAACACCGCGTGACCGACTGCGTAATGCCAAGCCACTTCGCGCACTTGAGAGTAGCGGTTGACCTCTGCTGGATCGGTCATCAGTTCGACGTCGACGAGGTTGTCGGCCTCGTCGAAGTTGAGCAGGGCGACCAGGCGGGAGTCGAAGATCCAGAAGTCCTCGGCGGGCAGGTTCCGCTGCTCGGCGTCCGCGCGCCACAGGTATCGGATGTCTTCGCCGAGTGCGATGTTCTTCTCGGCGTGTGCCAAGAGGTAGCGCTGACCCGGAGTGGGCGGGGCGTCGACAACGCGCACTCGGCCGACCGTCGCCCCGCTCGCGGTCTTCCCCTTGACGGTCACCGACCAGGGAGTGGTGAGGTCCCATTGCGGATGCTCGCCCTTGACGAACTGGGCGTACGTGCCAGTGGACTCGTCGGAGGCGTAACGTGCTCGGGTCTCAAGCCGCCACGCGCTGTGCTCGAAGATTTCGAACAGCTTCCCGAAGGCGTCCGGGGAGATGATGCGGGGCACGCGCTCGACCTCCTTGGGGCCGAAATTCACCCGGTGTTTGAGGACAACCGCGCGTAGCGCGGTTTCGGGGGTGCGGGGGCTTGCCCCTGCAGGAAATGGCGAAGGGGCGGGACTGGGGCCCTTCCCTGGGCATCAACGAAGATAGGTCTCCTGCCACTGCACCGACGTCATACGCAAAGCCGCCTCGGCAAGGGATTGCGCCGACGCCGTCTTGAGCCGGGAACGGCTGGTGTCGATCCAGTTCTGCACGTTCTGATATCCCTGCTCTCGGTATTCCACCGCCTGAATCAGGCACTCCAACTTGTCGGCGTCGTGGGCGCACAGAACCTCCGGTCCGGTTCCGTTCTCGTACTCTTCCACGATGTGCTGAACGCCCGCCCGGACGGCGGGATGAGCACCCGAGACCTGGTCCCCGGTCACGTTCTCGTTCGACGCCGCGGTCAGATACCGGCGCCCGATGTGTGGGATGTCCCCGACACGGGTCTCCTGGGTGTCGTGGAAGAGGCACAAAAGAGCCACCTTGGCGGGGTCGGCCCCCTCCATCATGGCCAGGACCGAACCGATGATCCCCGTCCGGAACGAGTGCTCCGCGATCGACTCCGGATCCTTCACCCCGGCGATCCACCACCCGGACCTCTTGGCACGCTTCAACATGCCCATCTCCAGCAGAAAGCCGGCCGTCCCGTCGGTGTGCGGCTCTGTCGTCATGGGGTGCCTCCCAGGGGCTGTCAGAATTCGATTTCGGCCTTTCGGGCGAGCCTGACGAGCCGCGGGTTGCTCCGCTTGTGCAGCGTCGTCAGGACTCGGATGAGCTCCTGGCTGGTGGGATGCACCTTCGCCATTTGAGGAGCGATGCTCCAAGCGTTCTCCAAGTCCTCAAGGGCTCCTTCCCGGTCGCCTAGCGCCAGCTTGGAGCGGGCGGTGTTCATGTACATCGGGCTGGTTCGCGTGGCGGGAAGCCTCAAGGGCCGTCGTGCCGGGTCTTTGGTGAGGTCCCGCATGACCGCGATGGCGTCGGCGTGCCTCCGGAGGTCACTGCACGTCGCGACGACGTGGATGGCGGTGTTCTGCGGGCCGAAGTGGATCCCGCCGATCCCGCCGGCGCGGCAGACATCCCGGTCGAAATCCTCGGCGAGAGCCCAAGCGCTGTCGATGTGGCGGTCGGCCGTACGCTTGTCTCCCAATCGCCCGGCCAGTGTCAGTCCCCGAAGGTGCAGGGTTCCCAGCGCGTAGGAGCGCTCGAACCCGGTCGCGTCCCCCCGCTCCACTTGAGTGATGGCGCGGTCCACGACGGCCAGGCCGTCTTCGAATTCCCCGTGATTCAGGTAGACCCCGGCTTCGTCCCTGGCGGCGACCGCCAGTGTCACCGGGTCGGCTTGCTGTGCGGCGATCTTCTGCTTGGTGACCGCCAGGTCGGCCAGGGTCATCCAACGGTGACGTGCGGCAAGCCAGTAGACGCACGAGTATGCCTCCGCCACCATGGCCCACGCCTCCGGAGTTCCCGTCCTGTGCGCGTGGTTCGTCACCTCCGACACAAGCGGCGGGAGTTTCAGCAGCACCTGGGTCAGGTCGGCCTTCCCGCGGATCTCGGCCATCTCGGCCAACGCTGCTTTGAGCTGTTCCGGGCTCGCCGTGGACTCGGCCGGGAGGTCGAATCGTCGAATCGCCGAATTCAGGGCCTTCAGTGATTCCTCGGCGCCGACGACCGGTGTGGATCCCAGGATCACTTCAAGGCTGACGCCGAATGCGCGCGCCAGTGCAGCAGCCACGCCCTGGGTCAGCGTCCGCTCGCCGCGTTCGATCTTTCCGATATGCGGCCTGGACAGTCCGGCGCGCCGCGCCAGCTCCTCCTGCTTCCAGCCGCGTTCGTCCCGGAGCAGCCTCACGTTCGCTCCCGGCCCCGGAACCTCAATGATCGCGCTCATTCTGCCCGGCTTTCGAATCGACGTTCGCCGTCGCCGTGATCCGGCAACGGGCGCCCCTGGCACGGTGTTTGGGTACCCGCTGGGTACCCCAAACCCCTGTCCTCCGACGTTACACAGGTCCAACCTGACAGTGCCCGATCACCGATGGTGGCTCGGTCGGTTGATCGGCACCCACGAGCAGGATTTGCGGAGGTTCGAACGTATGACGCACATGCCCTTCGGGGTCGCAGCGCGGCCCGCGCTCGTGCCCAACCCGCACGTGCCGTGCGCCGCGTGCACGAGGATCACCGACGCGCGTCACGCCGCCGGGCGCGCCGGCGACTGGAAGCGCGTGGAGCTGCTGCGGCGGGAGGGGCTGCGGCACGGGGACGAGGTGCACTGTGGTCGATGACTGGATCCCTCAACCGCTCGAACTCATCCTCGACACCGAGCGCGACCGGGTCGGCGTCGTCGTCGGCTGGGACCACGACACCCGCCGGATCACCCTCCGCCCGCCGGAGGGCGGCCGCACCTGGCAGCCGACGCGATACCGCCGCGCCACCACTACCGACAAGCTGCGCGCTCGTGTGCGCGAGCTGAACCGGGAGGGGCGGCGCGGATGGTGACGGCCGTGGGGAGTGGTGGTGAGGAACCGCCGGTGAGCAGCGCACCGGGCGGCTGTGGGCGCACCGGATGCCTTGAGTGCGCCCGGTTGAAGAGCGAGTTCGCGCGAGCACTCGACAGCGGTGACCGTGGCGAAGGCGAACGTGTGCTGACTGTCCGTGGGTTGCACCTGTATGCGGCCCACTGGGGCCCCCGGGGCGCGTAGGCCCCCTGCAGACTCCCGTCTGCCTCACCGGCGGACCCGACCGTGCCCCCCCAACGGCGACTTCCGGCGCGGCACGCGGGGCGCGACGCCCGTCCCTCCGGACGGGTGCCCAACCGCACGGTGACGTGGGGAGACTCCCCACCGGTACCACCCCTCACCCTAGGAAGAGCCATGCCCTGGTGGCAGACGATGGCGGACGGCAACCCGCAGGACGACAGCGACAGCGGCAACAAGCACGGCGGCGGCGGGTCCGATGAGGGCGGTAACACCAACGACGGCAAGAACCCGGCAGACGGTGACTGAGTGAGCGCCGACGGCATGGAGGAGGCGGGGCCGAAGGGGCTCGCCTCCGCGCTCACCGCGTCCGGAGCGCTGACGAGCGATTGGTTGCCCGCCTTCGAGGCGGTGCCCCGGCACCTGTTCGTGCCCGACGTCATCTGGCCCGGCCGCGCCGGCATGAACCGGCAGAGCGACCGCGTGGTCCGCGCAGAGGACCCCGAAGCCTGGTGGGCCGCCGTGTACCGGGACGCGCCGATCACGACCCAATGGGACGACGGTACGTACACGGGACCGGGGAAGGGGAAGGTGCCGTCCTGCTCCAACTCCATGCCCACCATGGTCTTCTCGATGCTCGCCGAGCTGAGCGTCGAAGAAGGCCACCGGGTGTTGGAGATCGGCACCGGGACCGGCTGGAACGCCGCCCTGTTGTCCCACCGCGTCGGTGCCGCGAACGTCGTCACGGTCGAGGTGGATGAGGCCAGCGCTCGGGCAGCGCGGGCCCGATTGCACGCGGCGGGGTACGAGCCGCTCACTGTCGTAGGAGACGGAGCCGAGGGGTTCCCCGAGAGAGCGCCGTACGACCGGGTGATCGCCACCTGTTCCGTCGGCAGCCTGCCCCGGCCGTGGATCACGCAGACGAGACCCGGCGGCGCCATCGTCGCTCCGTGGGGGCCCGTCTACGGCGGGGAAGCGGTGGTCCGCCTCACCGTCGCGGGGGACGGGTCGGCGGCCGGCCGGTTCGTCGGGTCGTCCGCGTTCATGCGGCTCCGGGCCCAGCGGACCGCACGGACGCACGTCCGGGAGTACCTCGGCGGCAGGAAATGGCCGGCGGACGGTGTGTGCTCCATGACCACCCTGTCTCCGGACGCCGTGGGCGACTGGCACGTGATGTTCGCGATCGGCGTTCAGGTGCCGGGAGCGTTCCCGTGGGCGGAGGCGTACGGAGACGGCTCCTACACGCTGTGGCTTCGCGACACGGCCGTCACGTCGTGGGCGACGGTGGACTACGAGCCGGGTAAGGCCGAGTTCGAGGTGTGCCAGTCGGGCCCCCGGAAGCTGTGGGCAGAGGTGAGCGCGGCCTACCACTGGTGGGAAGCCCGTGGGCGGCCCGGGTTCGAGCGGTTCGGTCTGACCGTGGACGCCGACGGCGAGCACGTGTGGCTGGACGCGCCCGGTCGGCCCGTGCCGGGCGTGTGAGCGTCGAAGGGAACGGGCCAAGCCGTGTGAACTGCGAGGACAAAGGGTCTGGCGCAACGTATGTCACCCCGGGTAGGTTCGCGGCGACCTTTGCGAACCCAGGGGAGGGCGCATGCGCAAGGCTCTCAGATCGCTGCTGGCGGCGACGATGCTCATAGGAGCGATCGGCGCCGGCAGCGCCACGGCGGAGGCGGCGGCGATCACCGCTCCGCAGAACGACATCAAGGACCGCATCCTGAAGATTCCCGGGATGAAGTTCGTCGAGGAGAAGCCCTACCAGGGCTACCGCTACCTCGTGATGACGTACCGGCAGCCGGTGGACCACCGGAATCCCGGCAAGGGGACCTTCGAGCAGCGCTTCACCCTGCTGCACAAGGACACCGACCGGCCGACCGTGTTCTTCACGTCCGGCTACAACGTCTCCACGAACCCCAGCCGCAGCGAGCCCACGCGCATCGTGGACGGCAACCAGGTGTCGATGGAGTACCGGTTCTTCACGCCGTCCCGGCCGCAGCCCGCCGACTGGTCGAAGCTGGACATCTGGCAGGCGGCGAGCGACCAGCACCGCCTGTACAAGGCGCTCAAGCCGATCTACGGCAAGAACTGGCTGGCCACGGGCGGCAGCAAGGGCGGCATGACGGCCACCTACTTCCGCCGCTTCTACCCGAACGACATGAACGGCACGGTCGCCTACGTCGCGCCCAACGACGTGAACGACAAGGAAGACTCGGCGTACGACAAGTTCTTCCAGAACGTCGGTGACAAGGCCTGCCGCACCCAGCTCAACTCGGTGCAGCGCGAGGCGCTCGTCCGCCGGGACGAGATCGTCGCCCGCTACGAGAAGTGGGCGAAGGAGAACGGCAAGACGTTCAAGGTCGTCGGCAGCGCCGACAAGGCGTACGAGAACGTCGTCCTGGACCTGGTGTGGTCCTTCTGGCAGTACCACCTGCAGAGCGACTGCGCGTCCGTCCCGGCCACCAAGGCGTCCACCGACGAGCTGTACAAGTTCATCGACGACATCTCGGGCTTCGACGGCTACACGGACCAGGGCCTGGAGCGCTTCACCCCGTACTACTACCAGGCGGGCACCCAGCTGGGGTCCCCCACGGTGAAGAACCCGCACCTCAAGGGCGTGCTGCGCTACCCCGGCATCAACCAGCCGCGCTCGTACGTCCCCCGGGACATCCCGATGACCTTCCACCCCGGCGCGATGGCGGACGTCGACCGTTGGGTGCGCGAGGACAGCCGGAACATGCTCTTCGTGTACGGGCAGAACGACCCGTGGAGCGGTGAACCGTTCCGCCTGGGCAGGGGCGCCGAGGCGCGGCACGACTACCGCTTCTACGCGCCGGGCGGCAACCACGGCTCGAACATCGCCCAGTTGGTGGCCGACGAGCGGGCCAAGGCCACGGCCGAGGTCCTGAAGTGGGCCGGCGTGGCGCCGCAGGCCGTCCAGAAGGACGAGAAGGCAGCCAAGCCGCTCGCGCCGTTCGACGCCAAGCTCGACCGCGTGAAGAACGACAAGCAGAGCGCGCTGCGGCCGTAGGGCCGGAGCACGCGAGAGCGGCGGGCGTTCCCGGCGAGGGGGCGCCCGCCGTCGCGTTCCCGGGTGCCGCCGCCGGTGCTTCGGGAGGGCACGCACCGGCGGCGGCGTGCCGCGGCCGCGGCCGGTGGGTGGGCGGCCGGGCGACGCGGCGTGCGACGGCCCCGGCACCGCGCCGCGAGGACTCGCCGACGGCACGGCCCTTGGACGGTCCGGCCGGTCAGCCGGTTCCCGGGCTACGCGCCGGCCGCCGCCGCGCGCAGCAGCCGGACCGTCTCGGTGATCGCGGGACGCCGCGCCGCGCCGACTCGCCAGTAGGCGTACAGCCGGCGTACGGGCTGGGGTTCGAGCCGCAGCGCGACCACGCCGGACGGCAGCGCCCCGCGGCCCAGCCGGGGGACGAGGGCGATGCCCAGACCGGCGTCCACCAGGGCCAGTTGGGTCTGGAACTCGGCCACCTGGTGGGCGAGGTCCGGCTCGTGGCCGGTCGCCCGCAGCGTCCGTACCAGCCAGTCGTGACAGATGGTGCCGGGCGGCTGGCAGATCCAGTGCTCGTGGACCAGGTCCGTCGCGACGATCACGTCCCGTCCGGCCAGCCGGTGGCCGCGGGGGACGATCACGTCGCACCGGTCCTCGCCCAGCGTCACCCGCGCCATGCC
This sequence comes from Streptomyces sp. CA-181903, assembly GCF_050937075.1. NCBI lineage: Bacteria > Bacillati > Actinomycetota > Actinomycetes > Kitasatosporales > Streptomycetaceae > Streptomyces > Streptomyces sp. CA-181903. The sequence goes on along the minus strand of NZ_JBNJLY010000001.1, from coordinate 2,743,844 downwards.
CTCCGGCGCGGGCAGCGGGCTGATGTCCCAGTCGTGGGCCACGGCCAGGTCGACCGCCCCCTGCGCGACCAGCCCCACCGAAAGGTGCGGGTCGACCTCCGACATCCGCGCGTCCACGGTCGGGTGCTCCCGCGCCAACCGGGCCAGGACGCCCGGCAGCAGGTCCCTGGCCGCCGTGGGGAACGCGGCGACCGTCAGCCGCCCGGTGGGCAGCCCGCGGCGCTCGTCCAGCTCGGTCTCGGCCCGTTCGACCAGCGCCAGCAGCTCCCGCGCGGTGTCCGCGAGCCGTACGGCGGCGTCGGTGAGGACCACGCCCCGGCCGCGCCGCTCCAGCAGGGGCGTCCGGGTCTCCCGCTCCAGCTTGGCGATGGCCTGGGACACGGCGGACGGCGTGTAGCCCAGGGCGAGCGCCGCCGCGCTGACCGAGCCGTGGACGGACACGGCGTGCAGGGCGCGCATTCGGGACAGGTCCAGCACGTTCCCCTACCTTCTGCCGTCGCATCGGCCGCTCGTTGAAGCATTGCTCAACCCCATAGTGAAGGAAGGTGAACTGGTGCTGCACGGTCCCGGCCCGTGATGCTGGTCCCATGCGTCCGCGCCACCTCCTCCTCGCCGTCTTCGTCGCCGCCTTGTGGGGCGTCAACTTCGTCGTCATCGACGTCGGCCTCGACCACTTCCCGCCCCTCCTCTTCGGCGCCCTGCGCTTCCTCGCCGCCGCCGTGCCCGCGGTCTTCCTCGTCGGCCGGCCACCGGTGAAGTGGCGCTGGATCATCGGGGTCGGACTGACGCTGGGCGTGGGCAAGTTCGGGCTGCTGTTCGTCGGCATGGGCGCCGGGATGCCCGCCGGGCTGTCCTCGCTCGTCCTCCAGGCGCAGGCGGTGTTCACCGCCCTCTTCGCCGTCGTCGCGCTGGGCGAACGGCTGCGCGGAGCGCGGGCGGTGGGCCTGGCCGTGGCCGTCGCCGGCATCGTGGTCGCGGCGGTCGACGAAGGGCTGTCCGGGCCGTTCCTCGGCTTCGCCCTCGTCATCGCCGCGGCGGCCTTCTGGGGCGTCTCCAACATCCTCACCCGCAAGGCCGCCGCGCCGGACGCCTTCCGGTTCATCGTCTGGGTGAGCGCCGTCCCGGTGCTGCCGCTGCTCCTGCTCTCCCTCGCCGTGGAGGGCCCGCACGCCGACGCGGAGGCGCTGCGCTCCCTCGACTGGAGCGGCGTCGGGGCCCTGCTGTTCGTCGCCTGGATCAGTACCGTGCTCGGCTTCGGCCTCTGGGGCCACCTGCTGCGCACCTACGACGCCTCGGCCGTGGCCCCCTTCTCGCTGCTCGTACCGGTCTTCGGGATGTCGTCGGCCGCGCTGCTGCTCGACGAGGAGGTGACTCCGCTGCGGTGGGGCGCGGCGGTGCTGCTGGTCGGCGGCATCGCGGTGGCCTCGCTGGCGGGGACGGGGCGGCCGGGCTTCCGGCGGGTGGTGCGTACGGGCGGGCCGGCCGCCGCGGGGGAGGCCACCGCCGGGGAGGCCGCTACGGGGGAGGCCACCACCGGGGCGGCCGCCGCCGGGGAAGCAGCCGCCGGGGCGGCAGCCGCGCGGCCGAGCGTCGCCCCGGGTAACGCCGTTCCCTGAAGTGCCGTTCCGCGGGACGCCGTTCCGTGAAGCACCGCTCAAACGCACCGTGAAGAACATCGGACTGGTGCCGCGCGGCGGTCGCACGCGACGCTGGTGATCCGTCCCCCAAGACGCGACCCCGTCCCCCTCGGCACGCCATTGCGCTCCCGTACGACGCGACCCCGCTACGACGAGACCGGTCCCGGAAAGGAGTTCTCCGTGGTCACCTGGCACGCGGTGACGGGCATGGCCCTGGTGGCCCTCGGCATGGTGCTCACCCCGGGGCCCAACATGATGTACCTGGTGTCCCGCTCGGTGACCCAGGGGCGGCGCGCGGGGCTGATCTCACTGCTGGGCGTCGCCGCGGGCTTCCTCGTGTACCTGCTGGCCGCGGTCGCCGGGATCGCCGCCCTCTTCGCGCTGGTCCCGGCCGTCTACACGGCGGTGAAGCTCGCCGGCGCCTGCTATCTGGCCTGGCTGGCGTGGCAGGCCCTGCGGCCGGGCGGCACCTCGGCGTTCGCCCCCAAGCCGCTGCCCCCGGACCCGGCCCGCCGCCTCTTCGTGATGGGCTTCGTCACCAACCTGCTCAACCCGAAGATCGCGATCCTCTACGTGTCGGTGCTGCCGCAGTTCGTCGACCCGGACCGGGGGTCCGTCCCCCTGCAGAGCCTGCTGATCGGGCTCACCCAGGTCACCGTGGCGCTCACCGTCAACGGCCTGATCGCCGTCTCGGCCGGGTCCGTGGCCTCGTTCCTCGGCCGCCGCCCGCGCTGGCTGCGCGTACAGCGGTACGTCACGGGGACGGCCCTGGCGGGCATCGCCGTGACGGTCGCGGCCGACTGACGGGCGCTCAGCGCCGGAGCAGGCCGCCCAGGTACTCCCGCCCCGGCCCGGCGAGCCCCGCGAAGTCCGGCGCCTCGGGGTGCCACCGCTTCTCGTACTCCCAGCACAGCCAGCCTTCCCAGCCGGCGGCGACCAGTTCCGCCACGCACGCGGCGATCGGCACCGCGCCCGTGCCCAGCGGCAGCGGAGCGGTGTCCTCCGCCGAGGCGACGTCCTTGACCTGGACGTAGCCGAGGTGCGGGGCGAGGGCGGGCAGGGTGGCGGCGGGCGGCTCGCCGTTGCGCCAGGTGTGCAGGAGGTCCCAGAGGGCGCCGACGTTGCGGTGCCCGACCGGGCCGAGCACCCGCACGGCGTCCTGCGCGCGGGGGTGCGAGTCGTGGGTCTCCAGCAGTACGCGGACGCCCAGGTCGGCGGCGAGCGGCGCGACCCAGGCCAGCCGGCGCGCGGCCGTGGCCTCCGCCTCCTCCACCGGCTGCTCCCCGGCGCCCGGGAACACCCGGACGAACGGCGCGCTGAGGTCGGCGGCGAGCCGGACGAGCGCGTCCAGCTCGTCGAACACCGGCTCGTCGGGGCCGGGCCCGGCCACCCGGGCGTACCCGGCCACCCCCAGGATCTCCACCCCGTCCGCCGCGAACCGCCGTACCGCGGCGGCCCGTTCGGCCGGGCCGCTGCCGGTGTGCAGGGGCTCCTCGGGGTGGGCGCGGAGCTCGACGCCGTCCCAGCCGTGCTCGGCGGCGAGCCGGGAGACGTCGGGGAGGGGGAGACCGGGGACAGCGAGAGTGGAGAAAGCGAGTTTCACAGAGAACCGGCTTCCCCGTGCGTAACGGACTTCCCGCCACTTCAGGTAACGGATCGATAACGCTTCGGAGGGGCCGCAACCTCCCGGGCGCGAGGGTTGTCGTATGTGGCATCCGGCTTCCCGGGGGAGGTATCCGGGGGATCAAGGGGAAGCCGGCCGGGGGGAGAAACGAGGGGCTCGGTCAGGGACCGGGCCCCTCGCGTCGCCCGGGCCGCCCCCTCGCGTCGCTCCCGCCCGCCCCCTCGCGTCGCTCCCGCCCGCCCCTCGTGTCACCCCGTTCCCCTCACGTCGCACCTGGGACGGCCCCTCGCCTCGCACCCGCGACGGGCGTTGTCCGACCCCGGCGGTACCGTCACTCCATGGCACAACCGGCAGTGGTCGAAGGGGTGCTCGAACGCATCACCTACGCCAACGAGGAGAACGGCTACACCGTCGCCCGGGTGGACACCGGCCGTGGTGCCGGCGACCTGCTCACCGTCGTCGGCTCGCTCCTCGGCGCCCAGGTGGGCGAATCGCTGCGGATGGAGGGCCGCTGGGGCTCCCACCCGCAGTACGGCCGCCAGTTCACGGTGGAGAACTACACGACGGTGCTCCCCGCCACCGTCCAGGGCATCCGCCGCTACCTGGGATCCGGCCTGGTCAAGGGCATCGGCCCGGTCTTCGCCGACCGCATCACGCAGCACTTCGGCACCGACACCCTCCGGATCATCGAGGAGGAGACCGGGCGGCTGATCGAGGTCCCGGGCCTCGGCCCCAAGCGGACGAAGAAGATCGCCGACGCCTGGGAGGAGCAGAAGGCCATCAAGGAGGTGATGCTCTTCCTCCAGACCGTCGAGGTCTCCACCTCCATCGCCGTCCGCATCTACAAGAAGTACGGCGACGACTCCATCTCCGTCGTCCGGAAGGAGCCGTACCGGCTGGCCGCCGACGTGTGGGGCATCGGCTTCCTCACCGCCGACCGGATCGCCCAGTCCGTCGGCATCCCGCACGACAGCCCCGAACGCGTCAAGGCGGGCCTGCAGTACGCCCTTTCGCAGTCCGCCGACCAGGGGCACTGCTTCCTGCCCGAGGAGCGGCTGATCGCCGACGCGGTGAAGCTCCTCCAGGTGGACACCGGCCTGGTGATCGAGTGCCTGGCCGAACTCGCCGCCGACGAGGAGGGCGTGGTGCGGGAGACCGTGCCGGGCCCGGAGGACGGGCAGCCGGTCACCGCCGTCTACCTCGTCCCCTTCCACCGGGCCGAACTCTCCCTGTCCGCCCAGCTGTCCCGGCTGCTGCGCGCCGAGGACGACCGGCTGGCCGCGTTCCGCGACGTCGACTGGGACCGCGCCCTGACCTGGCTCGCCGGCCGGACGGGCGCCGAACTCGCGCCCGAGCAGCGGGACGCCGTCCGGCTGGCGCTCACCGGCAAGGTCGCCGTCCTCACCGGCGGTCCCGGCTGCGGCAAGTCCTTCACCGTCCGGTCCGTCGTCGAACTCGCCCGCGCCAAACGCGCGAAGGTGGTCCTCGCCGCGCCCACCGGCCGGGCCGCCAAGCGCCTCGCGGAGCTCACCGGGGCCGAGGCGTCCACCGTCCACCGACTGCTGGAGCTCAAGCCCGGCGGCGACGCCGCCTACGACCGGGACCGGCCGCTCGACGCCGACCTGGTCGTCGTCGACGAGGCGTCCATGCTCGATCTGCTGCTGGCCAACAAGCTGGCCAAGGCCGTGGCCCCCGGCGCCCACCTGCTGCTCGTCGGGGACGTCGACCAGTTGCCGTCGGTGGGCGCGGGCGAGGTGCTGCGCGACCTGCTGGCCCCGGGCAGCCCGGTCCCCGCCGTCCGCCTCACCCGCATCTTCCGGCAGGCGCAGCAGTCCGGCGTGGTCACCAACGCCCACCGCATCAACTCCGGCGTCCCGCCCGTCACCACGGGCCTCGCGGACTTCTTCCTCTTCGCCGAGGAGGACACCGAGGAGACGGGCCGGCTCACCGTGGACGTGGCCGCCCGCCGCATCCCCGCCAAGTTCGGCCTGGACCCGCGCCGGGACGTCCAGGTGCTCGCCCCGATGCACCGCGGCCCGGCCGGGGCCGCCGCCCTCAACGCGCTCCTCCAGCAGGCCGTCACCCCCGCCCGCCCCGACCTGCCCGAGCGCCGCTTCGGAGGCCGCGTCTTCCGGGTCGGCGACAAGGTGACGCAGATCCGGAACAACTACGAGAAGGGGGAGAACGGCGTCTTCAACGGCACGGTCGGCGTGGTCACCGGCCTCGACCCGGTCGAGCAGCGGCTGACGGTCCGCACCGACGAGGACGAGGAGGTCGGCTACGACTTCACGGAACTCGACGAACTCGCCCACGCCTACGCCGTGACGATCCACCGTTCCCAGGGCAGCGAATACCCGGCGGTGGTGATCCCGGTGACGACGAGCGCCTGGACGATGCTCCAGCGCAATCTTCTCTATACGGCGGTAACCCGGGCGAAACGGCTGGTCGTCCTGGTCGGCTCGCGGCGCGCCCTCGGGCAGGCCGTGCGCACGGTCGGCGCGGGCCGGCGCTGCACCGCTCTCGATCACCGGCTCGCCATGGGAGGTGGTGTTCGTCTCTGAGCGGTTTACCAATCGGGGCGAAGGGGGCAGGATGGCACGCTGGACGGCACTCAGTGCCGCTCTTGGGCCCTATGGCCGACCCCGAGTGCACGGACCGCGTCCAAATGGGGGAAGGTAGGGGTAGTCAGGGCACCTCGAAGAAGAGGCACAACGTCGGTGAGGGATGACGTGAGCGACAACTCTGTAGTAGTGCGTTACGGGGACGGCGAGTACAGCTACCCGGTGATCGACAGCACCGTCGGTGACAAGGGCTTCGACATCGGCAAGCTGCGCGCCCAGACCGGTCTGGTGACCCTGGACTCCGGTTACGGCAACACGGCGGCCTACAAGTCCGCCATCACCTACCTGGACGGCGAGCAGGGCATCCTGCGCTACCGCGGCTACCCCATCGAGCAGCTGGCCGAGCGCAGCACGTTCCTCGAGACGGCGTACCTGCTGATCAACGGCGAGCTGCCGACCGCCGACGAGCAGTCGCGCTTCCAGGACGAGATCACCCGGCACACCCTGCTGCACGAGGACGTCAAGCGGTTCTACGACGGCTTCCCGCGCGACGCCCACCCGATGGCCATGCTGTCGTCCGTGGTCAGCGCCCTGTCGACGTTCTACCAGGACAGCCACAACCCCTTCGACGAGAAGCAGCGCGACCTCTCCACGATCCGCCTGCTCGCCAAGCTGCCGACGATCGCGGCCTACGCGTACAAGAAGTCGGTCGGCCACCCCGTGGTCTACCCGCGTAACGACCTCGGCTACGTCGAGAACTTCCTGCGCATGACCTTCTCGGTGCCGGCCGCCGAGTACGACCTGGACCCGGTCGTGGTGAGCGCCCTGGACAAGCTGCTCATCCTGCACGCCGACCACGAGCAGAACTGCTCCACCTCGACCGTGCGCCTGGTGGGCTCCTCGCAGGCCAACCTGTTCGCGTCCATCTCCGCGGGCATCAACGCCCTGTGGGGCCCCCTGCACGGCGGCGCCAACCAGGCCGTCCTGGAGATGCTGGAGTCCATCAAGAACTCCGGCGGCGACGTCGACGCCTTCATCCGCAAGGTGAAGAACAAGGAGGACGGCGTCCGCCTGATGGGCTTCGGCCACCGCGTCTACAAGAGCTTCGACCCCCGGGCGAAGATCATCAAGGCCGCGGCGCACGACGTCCTCTCCGCCCTGGGCAAGGACGACGAGCTGCTGGAGATCGCGCTCAAGCTGGAGGAGCACGCGCTCAGCGACGACTACTTCGTCTCGCGCAACCTCTACCCCAACGTGGACTTCTACACCGGTCTCATCTACCGGGCGATGGGCTTCCCGACCGAGATGTTCACCGTGCTCTTCGCGCTCGGCCGGCTGCCCGGCTGGATCGCCCAGTGGCACGAGATGATCAAGGAGCCGGGTTCCCGCATCGGCCGCCCGCGCCAGATCTACACCGGCGTCGTCGAGCGCGACTTCGTGCCCGTCGAGGCCCGCTGACCCTCGCTTCCCGGGTCGCCGGTACGGCGCCCCCGCTTCCCCTCCGGGGGCGGCGGGGGCGCCGTTCGCGTGCGGGGCCGTACCCCACGCCGTACCGGGTTCGTACCGGACGCCGCCCCGGGCCCGTACCGGATCCGCCGCCTGTCAAGGCGATACCGGCGGTTACCCCTAATAAAAATGATGTACGTAGCACATGTACATGGCAACGCAGGAAGTTGTACATGGCATCAATGAAAAGCGCCCCGGCTCCGATCCCCCCACGGGTCGGAGCGGGGCGCTTTCCGTCCCGAAGCGGATTCCCCCACGGGATCCGCCCGGGAGTCCGAATGCGCGCCGCGCGCTCACCGTTCCCGCGGCGCACCGGGGTGCGCCGCCTCTCGGACGCGATCTGCCGGGACAACGTACGGACGGGAGGGCCGCTCAAAGCTCCCCGGGTACGTGTCCCGGCCACGCGTGGCCGGCCCGTCCCCCAAGACGATCCAGCACTGCCTGGTTAGACCAATCCATGTGCGGAATGGTTACCCCGGAATTGCTGTGATCTAGGTCTCTTGTTTTCGTGTGGCAAAGGGGACGGAAAAGGGCAAGGGCCCTGAACGGAAATCAGGGCCCTTGTCGGGGTACGGCGAGAGGGTGGATCAGCCGCGGCCCACCAGCTCGTACCCCGCCTCGTCCACGGCGGCCCGGACGGCCTCGTCGTCCAACGGGCCTTCCGAGACCACGGTGACCCGGCCGGTGGCCGCCTCGGCCTTGACGGAGGTCACCCCGTCGAGCGCGGAGAGCTCGCTGCCGACCGCGCTCTCGCAGTGGCCGCAGGTCATGCCGGTCACCTGGTAGACGGTGGTGGTCCCGGCGGTCGTTCCGTGCGTCATGCTGTGCTCCTCGGTGAAGTGGACCGGTTGGCGACTGCGCCGCCATCGTACCCCCCGGGGTATTGCGCCAGGCTTCGGGACGGGCTTCGGGGCAGTCAGCCCCGGCGCGCCCGCCGGGCCCGGTTGCCGGGGCGTTCGGCGACCCACAGCCGGATGGTGTCGGCGAACCAGTACGGCTTCCCGTCCTCGGTGAGGTCGGGCGACGGCAGCAGACCGTGCTTGCGGTAGGACCGCACCGTATCGGTCTGCACCCCGATGTGTGCGGCGATCTCTTTGTAGGACCAGAGTCGACGGTCGGTCATCTCTCGCGCCTCTCCACTGCGCCGCGGCCACGGAGGGGGTTCCGTCGGGGGGTCCGCGACGCTGCCGTTCTCGATCACGCAGCCTCACCCGGGGAGCGGCCCGGGCGAGCCGGGCGGGCAGGGCTGTGGGACGGCTGTCGAGGAAGACTGACCGAGTCGTGACGCTCGTAACCCGGCGGCGACGTGGTGTTCGGGCGGCCGCGCGTCCGTACGGTCAGCCGAGCCCGGCCGCCACGGCCGGCTCGGCCGGTCCCACCGGCCGGTTCTCCCGGCGGGACAGCTCGCACGCCTCGGCGATCAGCAGGGCGTTCAGGCCCTCGCGGCCGGGGCACGGGCTGTCCAGCGCGCCGCGCACGGCGCGCACGAAGGCGTCCAGCTCGGCGCGGTACGCGCTCTCGAAGCGTTCGAGGAACCCGGGCCAGGGACGCTCCGGGGCCCCGGGCCCGGCCGGCTCCGCCGAGGTGAGCGGCGTCCGGGCGTCCAGGCCCACCGCCCACTGGTCACGGTCCCCGCACAGCTCCGTACGGACGTCGTAGCCCGCGCCGTTGTAGCGGGTGGCCGTGGCCGACACCAGCGTGCCGTCGTCCAGGGTGAGCAGCGCGCAGGCGGTGTCCACGTCACCGTGCTCCCGGAAGGCCGGCGCGCCCGCGTCCGAGCCCCGGGCGTACACCTCGGTCACCTCCCGTCCCGTCAGCCACCGGACGGTGTCGAAGTCGTGCACCATGCAGTCGCGGAAGAGGCCGCCGGAGAGGGGCAGGAACTCCGCCGGCGGCGGCGCCGGATCGGACGTCACGGCCCGGATGGTGTGCACCCGCCCGAGGCGCCCGGCGCGCAGGGCCTCGCGGGCGGCGCGGTAACCGGCGTCGAAGCGGCGCTGGAAGCCGATCTGGAGCAGCGTGCCCGCTCGCTCGGCCTCGGCCAGGGCGCGGGCCGTGCCCGGGAGGTCGACGGCGATCGGCTTCTCGCAGAAGGCGGGGAGGCCGGCCCGGGCGGCTCTTGTGATGAGGTCGGCGTGGGCGGCTGTGGCCGTGGCGATGACCACGGCGTCCACGTCGGCCGTCGTGAACGCCTCCTCCGGCGAGTCGAGGGCTTTCGCTTGGATGCGTGCCGCGAGGGCGGCGGCGCGGGCCGGGTCGGCGTCGGCGATCAAGAGGTCGCCGACGCCGGTTGTGCGGGTCAGGGTGGCGGCGTGGAAGGAGCCGATGCGGCCGGCTCCCAGGAGGGCGATGCGGAGGTTTCTCATGCGGTGGTCCTTGTGGGTGGGTGGGGTGCCCCGGGCCCGCCCTTTCACCGTTTCTTGCGGGGGCAAGCCCCCGCACCCCCGAAACCGCGCTCCGCGCGGTTGTCCTCAAACGCCGGGCGGGCTGAATCAGCCCGTCCGGCGTTTGAGGACCTCGCGGCGAAGCCGCGATGCCGGGGTCCGGGGCGCAGCCCTGGAAGAAACGGTGAAAGGGCGGGATCGGGGCTCAGACACCGCGGCGCTACGCGCCGCACGAGCGCAGGAACGCTCGCGTCCGCCGCGCGATCGGCAAGGGCGCGTCCGGCGCGCACGGATACATGTCCTGCTCGACGATGGCGAACAGGTCGACGTCGAGGCGCGCCGCGGCCGCAAGCACGGGCTCCAATGCCGGCACCCCGCGAGGGGGCTCGCACATCACCCCCTGCCGCACCGCCGGCCCGAACGCCGTCCCCCGCGCGACGACGTCGGCGAGCACGCCGGGATCCACCTGCTTCAGGTGGAGGTAGCCGATCCGCTCTCCGTACGTCTCGATGAGCCGGACGCTGTCGCCGCCGCAGTACGCGTAGTGCCCGGTGTCCAGGCACAGCCGCACCAGTTCCGGATCGGTCGCGTCGAGGAAGCGGGCGACGTGCTCCTCGGTGTCGATGTGCGTGTCGGCGTGCGGGTGGACGACGATCTCCAGCCCGTACGCGTCGCGGACCTCGCGGGCGAGCCGTTCCGTGCCGGCGGCGAGCGAACGCCACTGCTCGGGCGTCAGTTCGGGGTCCTCCAGGAGTTCGGCGGTGCGGTCGTCGCGCCAGAAGGACGGGATGACGACGAGGTGGCGGGCGCCGGTGTCGCGGGCCAGGGCGGCGACCCGGGAGACCTGTTCCCAGGTGGCGTCCCAGACGGCCGGGCCGCGGTGCAGGGCCGTGAAGACCGTTCCGGCCGAGACGCTCAGGCCGCGCCGGGCGGTCTCGTCGCGCAGCCGGGCGGGGTCGGTGGGCAGGTAGCCGTACGGGCCGAGCTCGATCCAGCGGTAGCCCGCGTCGGCCACCTCGTCCAGGAAGCGCCGCCAGGGCACCTGCGCTGGATCGTCGGCGAACCAGACGCCCCAGGAGTCGGGCGCCGAACCGACGCGGATCCGGTCGAGCATGCGGCTCTCCTCCCAGCGGGCAGTGGGGATGTCCGTAGCTTCCTGGGCCGGTGAGGGGGTGTCAAGGCTTCGACAGGACATACGGACGTAACGTCAAGCGGCCGGCACGGGACGTCAGTATGTAAGGACAATTCCTTGACAGTGTTCGGCGGCCCCGGTTACACCTGACCCCATGAGCGAGCCGGACGGACCGCAGATCCCCCACGCCCACGACCTGATCGCCATGGGCCGGCTCGGCGTGGACCTCTACCCGCTCCGGGCCGGTGTGCCGCTGGCGGAGGTGGACGCCTTCGGGAAGTTCCTCGGTGGCTCGGCGGCCAACGTCGCCGTCGCCGCCGCCCGGCTGGGCCGCCGCACGGCCCTGATCAGCCGCACCGGCGCCGACCCCTTCGGCGCCTACCTGCACACCGAACTCCGCGGCTTCGGCGTCGACGACCGCTGGGTGACGCCCGTCCCCGCCTACCCGACGCCCCTCACCTTCTGCGAGATCTTCCCGCCCGACGACTTCCCGCTGTACTTCTACCGCCGGCCCAAGGCGCCCGACCTGGAAATCCGCCCCGAGGAACTGGACGTGGCGGCGATCCGCGCCGCCCGGATCCTCTGGGTCACCGGAACGGGCCTGTGCGAGGAGCCCAGCCGGTCCGCCACCCTCGCCGCGCTCGCGGCCCGCGAGCGGCGCGGCCACACCGTGTTCGACCTCGACTGGCGGCCGCTGTTCTGGGGCGGCGAGGGCGGCGCCTCCGGCGCGGGCGGCCGGACGGGCGCCGCCGCGGCCGCCGCCGCGCGCCCGCACTACGCGGCGGCCCTGCGGCACGCGACGGTCGCCGTCGGCAACCTCGACGAGTGCGAGGTCGCCACCGGTGAACGCGAACCCGAGGCCGCCGCCCGGGCGTTGCTGGCCGCGGGCGTCGAACTCGCCGTCGTGAAGCGTGGGCCCGACGGCGTCCTCGCCCTGCACCGCGACGGCATCCGCGCCGAGGTGCCGCCCGTCCCGGTCGAGGTCCTCAACGGCCTCGGGGCGGGGGACGCGTTCGGCGGCGCCCTCTGCCACGGCCTCCTCGCGGGCCGCCCCCTGCCGGACGTCCTCCGCTTCGCCAACGCCGCGGGCGCCCTCGTCGCGTCCCGGCTCGCCTGCTCGTCGGCGATGCCGCGGCCGGAGGAGGTGGAGGCACTGCTGACGGCCCACCGGGCGGGGACGCTCCGGTGCGGGGGGACGGGGGCCGGGGATGCCCGAGGTGTGGCACCTGGGCCTGTGGATTCCGGAACTGTGGCGCCTGGGCCTGCGGACTCCCGAGCTGTGGCGCCTGGGCCTGCGGACTCCCGAGCTGTGGCGCCTGGGCCTGCGGACTCCCGAGCCGTGGCGCCCGGGCCTGCGGATTCCGGAGCTGTGGCGCCTGGGCCTGCGGATTCCCGACCCGGAGCGCCCACCCCCGTGGACTCCCGGCCCGTGGCGCCCGGATCAGTGGACTTCCGTCCCGTGGCGCCCGGGCCTGCGGATTCCCGTCCCGCAGCGCCCAAACCCGCGGACTCCCGACCCCGAGCGCCCGGGTCAGCGGACCCCCGACCCCAGGCCCCTCGCCCCGCCGCTCCCCGGCCCGCCGCGCGAGGGGACGAGCGGCCGTGAGCCCGCCCGTGCGCATCTCCGACCTCACCACCGTCCGCAGTCGCCATCCCGAGGCCATCGCCGAGGCGGCCGCGCGCCGGCCGCGCCGTCCGCTGCTCGGGCCGTCCGGCCGGCTGCTGGTCGTCGCCGCCGACCACACCGCGCGCGGCGCCCTCTCCGCCGGCGGGCGCCGCCTCGCCATGGCCGACCGGACCGACCTGCTGGAACGTCTCTGCGTCGCCCTCTCCCGGCCGGGCGTGGACGGCGTGCTCGCCAGCTCCGACATCCTCGACGACCTGCTGCTGCTCGGCGCCCTGGACGGCAAGGTCGTCATGGGGTCCATGAACCGCGGCGGCCTCTTCGGCGCCTCCTTCGAACTCGACGACCGCTTCACCGGCCCGAGCGCCGACGACCTCGCCCGACGCGGCTTCGACGCGGGGAAGCTGCTGCTCCGCATCGATCCGGACGACCCCGGCTCGCTGCGCACCCTGGAGTCCGCCGCCCGGGCCGTCGACGCCATGGCCGCGCACCGGCTGCCGGTCTTCGTCGAACCGTTCCTATGCCGCCGCGACGGCGGCGGCCCGCTCCGCACCGACCTCACCGCCGAGGCCATCACCACCTCCCTCACCATCGCCTCCGGCCTCGGCGCCACCTCCGCCTACACCTGGCTCAAGGTCCCCGTCAGCGACGACACCGACGCCATGGCCCACGTACTGCGGGCCACGACCCTCCCGGTCGTCCTCCTCGGCGGCGACGCGGGCTCCCGCCCCGACGACGCCGAGCGGGCGTACGAGCGGTGGGGCGCGGTGCTCGCGTTGCCGGGGGTACGGGGGATGGTGGCGGGGCGGGCGCTGCTCTATCCGCCGGACGGGGATGTGGCGGGGGCGGTGGACCGAGTGGCGGGGCTGGTCGGATGAATCAGCCCGTCCGGCGCTTGAGGACAACCGCGCGGAGCGCGGTTTGGGGGGGCGGGGGCGCAGCCCCTGCAAGAAACGGGAAGGGGCGGGACAGGGGCAACCCACCCACCCGCGAGGCCCTCAGGCGAAACCTCCGCACCGCCCTCCTCCCACCCGTCACGCGCCCACGCGTCCCCGCCCGCGGCCGGGGGAAGGGAGGAGTCGGAGGCCGGGAGCACCCGAACCGACCTCGCCCCGCCCGACCCCGCCCCGTCCCAGCCCTCCGCAGGAGTCCGCACCCCATGACCCACCTCCCCGCCGGCAGCGCCGCCCGTGGTCCCTATTCCCTGGACGTCGACCCCGCCCGCGCCGGCTGGGACCGTTCGTCCCTGCGGATCCTCAGCCTCCCGCCCGGCGGCACCCACACCTTCCCCACCGGCGACAGCGAGTGGATCGTGCTGCCGCTGGCGGGCGGCTGTACGGTCGCCGTCCTCGACACCGTGACCTTCACCCTGCGCGGGCGGGACAGCGTGTTCACGGCCGTCACCGACTTCGCGTACGTCCCACGGGACGCGCGCGTCACCGTCACGGCGCCCGCCGGCGGGCGGTTCGCGCTCGCCGGGGCGCGGTGCGAGCACCGCTTCCCCGCCCGGTACGGGCCCGCCCCGGCCGTCCCCGTCGAACTGCGCGGTGCGGGCGGCTGTTCGCGGCAGGTCAACAACTTCGCGGCGGCGGATGTGTTCGCCTGTGACCGGCTGATCGCCGTCGAGGTCCTCACCCCCGGCGGCAACTGGTCCTCGTACCCGCCGCACAAGCACGACGAGGACCGGCCGGGGGAGGAGTCCCGGCTGGAGGAGGTCTACTACTTCGAGATCGCCCCCGGCCCCGGCGGCGAACCCGGTCTCGGCTACCAGCGGGTGTCGCCCTCCCGCGCCGGGGGAACCGATGTCCTCGCGGAGATCCGCACCGGCGACGCGGTGCTGATCCCCGACGGCTGGCACGGGCCGTCCGTCGCCGCGCCCGGGCACCCGATGTACTACCTCAACGTCATGGCGGGGCCCGGCCCCCGGGAGTGGCTGATCCGCGACCACCCCGACCACGCCTGGATCCGCGCCACCTGGCCCCGGCAGCCGGTCGACCCCCGGCTGCCGCTCTACCCCGCGGGAGACGCCCGATGACGCCACGGACCCGACGGACCGACGAGACCCGGGGACCGAAGGGACCGGACGGATCGAAGGGACCCGAGGGGCCGAAGAGACCCAAGGGACCCGACGGGCCGAAGAGGCCCAAGGGACCCAAGGAACCCGACGGCTGACCGTCGCCCAGGCCCTGGTGGAGTTCCTGGCCCACCAGTACACCGAGCGGGACGGCGAACGCCGTCGGCTGATCGCCGCCTGCTGGGGCATCTTCGGGCACGGCAACGTCGCCGGCGTCGGGCAGGCGCTGCTGGAGACCGGCCGCGAGCGCATGCCGTTCCACCAGGGGCGCAACGAACAGGCCATGGTCCACGCGGCCGTCGGCTACGCCCGGACCGAGGACCGGCTGTCCACGCACGCCGTCACCACGTCCATCGGCCCCGGCGCCACCAACCTCGTCACCGGCGCCGCCCTCGCGACCGTCAACCATCTGCCCGTCCTGCTGCTCCCGGGTGACACGTTCGCGACGCGCCCCGCCGACCCCGTCCTCCAGCAGCTCGAACACCCGGGCGCGGGCGATGTGTCGGTGAACGACTGCCTGCGGCCGGTGTCGCGGTGGTTCGACCGGATCACCCGCCCGGAGGCGCTCGTTCCGGCCGCGTTGCAGGCGATGCGGGTGCTCGCGGACCCGGTGGAGACGGGCGCGGTGACCCTCGCCCTGCCGCAGGACGTGCAGGCGGAGGCGTACGACTGGCCGGAGGAGTTCTTCGCCGACCGCGTCTGGCACGTCCGCCGCCCGGCCCCCGACCCGGCGGCCGTGGCGGAGGCGGCGGCCGTCGTCCGCTCGGCCCGCCGGCCGCTGCTGGTCTGCGGCGGCGGGGTCCGGCACAGCGGCGCCGGGGCGGTGCTGCGCTCGTTCTCCGAGGCCACCGGCATCCCGATGGCCTTCACCCAGTCCGGCAAGGGCGCCGTGCACCACGCGACGCCCACCGACGTCGGCGGCATCGGACACACCGGTACGGCCGTCGCCGACGCGCTGGCCCGGACGGCGGACGTGGTCGTCGGCGTCGGCACCCGCTACACCGACTTCACCACCGCCTCGTCCACCCTCTTCGCCGCCCCAGGTGTCCGCTTCGTCAACCTCAACCTGTCGTCCGCCGACGCCCACAAGCTCGCCGGCCTCGCCGTGGCCGCCGACGCGCGGGCCGGACTGGAGGCGCTGGCCGCAGAGTTGGCCGGATACCGGGTGCCGGAGGAGTACGTACGGGAGTACGCCGGGGGAGGGAGGAGTGGGACCGGGCGGTCGGCCGGGCCTTCGCGCCGCACCCCGACCCGTCCGCCCGCCCCACGCAGGCGCAGGTCCTCGGCGCGCTCGACCGGATCGCCGACGGGTCCGACGTGCTCGTCAACGCGGCCGGCTCGCTCCCCGGCGACCTGCACCGGCTGTGGCGGTCGCGCGCCGGCGACTACCACGTCGAGTACGGCTACTCCTGCATGGGCTATGAGATCCCGGCCGCGATCGGCGTCCGGCTGGCGGGCCGCGGCCCGGTGTGGGCGCTGGTGGGTGACGGCACGTACCTGATGATGCCGACGGAGCTGGTGACGGCGGTGCAGGAGGGGCTGGACATCAAGGTGGTGATCCTCCAGAACCACGGCTACGCGTCCATCGGCGGCCTGTCGGAGGCGGTGGGCGCCGAGGGGTTCGGCACCGCGTACCGGCGGCTGGCGCCCGACGGCACGTACACCGGCGATCCGCTTCCGGTGGACCTCGCCGCCAACGCCGCCTCCCTGGGCCTCGACGTCCTCCGCGTCCGGACCGCCGGCGAGCTGCCGGAGGCGCTGGCGGCGGCGCGGGCGGCGACGCGGCCCACATGTGTCCACGTGGAGACCGCGACGCCCGACAGTGTGCCGGGCGCGCCGCCCGCCCAGGCGTGGTGGGATGTGCCCGTCGCCCGGACCGCGACCCGCCCGGCCGCCGTGCGGGCCCGGGAGGAGTACGAGCGGGGGGCCGCGGGGCGCCGCCGCCATCTGTGAGGCGCGTGCGCGCGAGGCGTGTTCGCAGGCCGTCGGGGAACGCCCGAAGACGAAGAAGGAGACGTGGAGATGACGTCGGAAACGAAGACCGTCGGCCACTGGATCGGCGGCCGGGCCGTCGAGGGCGCGTCGGGCGCGTACGGGCCGGTCACCGACCCGGCGACGGGCGAGGTGACGACGCGGGTGGCGCTGGCGTCGGCGGAGGAGGTGGACGCCGCGGTGGCGGCGGCGAAGGAGGCGTACGCCTCGTGGGGGACGTCCTCGCTCGCCACCCGCACGTCCGTCCTCTTCGCGTACCGCGCGCTGCTCGACGCGCGCCGCGAGGACCTGGCCCGGCTGATCACGGCCGAGCACGGCAAGGTGCACGCCGACGCGCTGGGGGAGGTCGCGCGCGGCCTGGAGATCGTCGAGCTTGCGTGCGGCATCACCACGCAGCTGAAGGGCGAGCTGTCCACGCAGGTGTCCAGCCGGGTGGACGTCGCCGCGATCCGGCAGCCGCTTGGTGTGGTGGCGGGCATCACGCCGTTCAACTTCCCGGCGATGGTGCCGATGTGGATGTTCCCGCTGGCCGTCGCGTGCGGGAACACGTTCGTGCTCAAGCCGAGCGAGAAGGACCCGTCCGCGGCGCTGCTGCTGGCCGAACTGGCGGCGGAGGCAGGGCTTCCGGAGGGTGTGCTCAACGTCGTCAACGGCGACCGGGTGGCGGTGGAGCGGCTGCTGGAGCACCCGGACGTCGCCGCCGTCTCGTTCGTCGGCTCGACCCCGATCGCCCGGCACATCCACGCCACCGCCTCCGCGCACGGCAAGCGCGTCCAGGCGCTCGGCGGCGCCAAGAACCACATGCTCGTCCTGCCCGACGCCGACCTCGACGCCGCCGCGGACGCCGCCGTGTCGGCCGCGTACGGCTCGGCGGGGGAGCGCTGCATGGCCGTCTCGGCGGTGGTGGCGGTCGGCGACACGGGCGACGCGCTGGTCGCGAAGATCCGCGACCGCGCCGAGAAGATCAAGATCGGCCCGGGTTCCGACCCCGCGTCCGAGATGGGCCCGCTGATCACCGCCGAGCACCGCGACCGCGTCGCCTCGTACGTGACGGGCGCGGCGGCGCAGGGCGCGGAGGTCGTCCTCGACGGCACCGGTTTCACGGTCGAGGGGTACGAGAAGGGCCACTGGATCGGCCTGTCGCTGCTCGACAAGGTGTCGCCGGAGTCGGACGCCTACCGCGACGAGATCTTCGGCCCGGTGCTGTGCGTGCTGCGCGCGGAGACGTACGAGGAGGGGGTGGCCCTGATCAACGCCTCCCCCTGGGGCAACGGCACCGCCGTCTTCACCCGCGACGGCGGCGCGGCCCGCCGCTTCCAACTGGAGGTGCAGGCGGGGATGGTGGGCGTGAACGTGCCGATCCCCGTGCCGGTGGGCTACCACTCGTTCGGCGGCTGGAAGGACTCCCTGTTCGGGGACCACCACATCTACGGGAACGACGGCGTCCACTTCTATACGCGGGGCAAGGTCGTGACGACGCGCTGGCCGGACCCGGAGGACGGCGGGGTGGACCTGGGGTTCCCGAGCCACAAGTAGGCGGGTGGGGGTGGGTGCTCGGGGCCGGAGGCCGGCTCGCGTGGGGTGAGGCGGGGTCGGCCGGCCTTCGGGCGTGTCCGGTCTCGGGGGTGCTGGGCGGCGCGGACGTTGAGGGGGCTGAGGGTGCGGGAGCGTCGGACGTTACTCGAGGCGAACCGGGGGTAACCGGCACGGACCTGCTCCCGAACCTGGGACGGACCGTTCCCGGACCCGCTCCCGGACCCGGGACGGAGCCACCCCGGAACCCCCACCTCCGAATCACCCACCGGAACGTAAGCTCAAGATCATGCCCTGGTTGAGCGCCCTCAAGGACACGGCCCGCGCCGGCCTGACGATCGAGCGGGCGGCCCCGGAACCGCTCCTGGCCGTCCGCAGTACGGCGGGTGTGGCGATCGTCATGGCCCTCATGCTCACCTTCGGCAGCCCGGCCCTCGCCGTATCCTCCGCGTTCGGCGCCTTCGCGGCCGGCCTCGCGACGTTCCAGCGGAGCTGGCGGCCGCGGCCGGTGCTGGCGCTGGGGGTGGCGGTCGGGCTGGCGGCCAGCACGTTCCTGGGCTACCTGGCGGCCTACAGCCACGTCCTGTTCCTCCTCCTGCTGGCCGCCTGGACACTGCTGGCGGGCATGGCGTGGGCGGTCGGGCCGGTGTCGGGACTGGTGGCCACCCAGACGGTCGCGGTGATGCTGATCACCGTCACCCTGCCGACGTCCGTCGCCGGGGCGGCCGAGCACGCCGGGCTGATTGCGGTCGGCGGCCTGGTGCAGGCGCTGCTCATCGTGGTGTTCCCGATCAGACCGTGGGGCCGGCAGCGGGACGCGCTCGCCGACGCGCTGGCCGCCGAGGCGGACTACGCGCGCCGGCTGCGGCACGACCCGGTGGCGCACTTCGATCCGCAGCCGCTGATGGAGGCGCGCAGCGCTGCCGCGGTCACACCCCGTCAGGCCCGCAGCCGTCCGCGCCAGCTCGGCGGCCCGCGCGGACTCGCGGAACGACTCCGTCCGGTACTGGCGGCGCTCGCCGACCCCGTCGTCGGCGCGCCGCCCGAGGGCCCGGAACGCGACCGCGTCCGCGACCTGCTGGGCGCCGCCGCGACCGTCCTCGACGCGGTCGCCCGCTCGGTCCGCAGGGGCGGCCCGGTCCGGCTGCCGCCGGAGGCGCTGGACGTGCTGCGGGTGCCGGAGTCCGGCCCGATGCTCACGGGCGCGGCGCGCCGTTCCGCGTACCGGCTGATCGCGCTGCTCGGCGACGCGGTCGAGGGCAGCGACGAGCCGGTTAGGCAGGCGCGCCGCGCGACGGACACCCCGCCCGCGGACCACCCGCCGGAGCCGTACCGCCACCTCCTCCGCCCGACCGTCCACCGGCTGATCCCAGTGGCCCTCCGGGCGGTACGGCGGGAGGCGCGCTGGTCGTCGCCGATCGGCCGGCACGCGGTCCGCCTGTCGGCGGTCGCGAGCGTCGGGTACGTCCTGGGCACGGCGCTGCCATGGGGGCACGGCTACTGGGCCCCGATGGCCTCCGTGATGATCATGCGCCCGGACTTCGCGCAGACGTACTCGCGGGGCGTGGCCCGCTTCGTCGGCACGCTGGTCGGCGTCCTGGCGGGCGCGGCCATCACCGCGCTGCTCCACCCGGACCCGTACGTGTGCGCGTCGCTGGCCGTGGTCTGCGTCGGCCTGCTGTACCTCTTCACGGGAACGGGCTACATCGTCGCGTCGGCGTGTGTCGGCGGGTATGTGGTGTTCCTGCTGGGGGTGGTGGGGGAGGGGTGGTCGCAGACGGTCCAGGCGCGGGTGGCCCTGACGCTGCTGGGCGGGCTGCTGGCGGTGGCGGCGTACGCCCTGTTCCCCGTCTGGGAGACCCGCCGCCTCCGCGACCGCCTCGCCGAATGGCTGCGCGCCAACGGCGAGTACACCCTCGCCGTCCTCACCGCCCACGCCGACCCGGCCGGCCGCAGCCCCCGCCACGTCCGCGAGGCGCTGCTGGACGCGCGCGCGGCGAGGCGCGAATGGGAGGACACGGCCGAACGCGCCCAAAAGGAACCCGTCCGCCACCGCGGCCTCTCCCGCAGCGCCGAGCGCTCGGCGGAATCCGCCCTGGCGACGATGGGCCGCGTCACGATGCTCATGGAAGCCCACTTGCCGGAGCCGGATGCTCCGCCGTCCCCGGGGGCGGCGGCTTTCGCGGCGACGCTGCGCGAACTGCTCCCGGACGCGGTGGAGGCGCTGCGCGAACGCCGGCCGCTGGACTGGACGCCGCTGAGGCTGCGGGTGGCGGCCTGGGCCGCGGCGGAGGGGGACACGGGGGTGACGGTGCGGGGCGCGGAGCTTCTGACGGATGCCCTGGACGAGCTGGCGGAGGCGCTGTCGCCGGGGCCTGGGGGAGGAACCGGGCGGCTCGGAGGGTGAGGTGAGGGGGATTCGGCGTTGGGCGGGGAGGGTACCGGCTTTCGTGTTGATGGCTCTGCCCCCGCGTGCGCGGGGACCACCCCCCGAAGGGCTGGACGACGATCTGTCTCCCGGGACCACCCCCGCGTGCGCGGGGACCACGACCAGGGCGCGGCCGAGGAGGCGTTCAAGAAGGGACCACCCCCGCATGCGCGGGGACCACAGGGCGCGACCTGCGGGTTTATCCGTGAGAGGTGGCGTTTTTACTCACTTTCGCGGGAACGGGCAAAGCTGAAATATTGGGCATTGCCCGTCCTTCCTCTGCCCGGCGGTAGTCAGTCCATCGGACCCGTGAGCGTAGCGGGATCCGTGTTGGCGCCGCACAGGACCACGCACACCTTCTCGCCCTCCCGTGGCCGGTACCCGTAATGTGCGGAGTCCGCCTCCCCGGCCGTCATCGCCGCCAGCGCCGTAGCCCCGCCGTGTTCCACGGCGATGCGGCGCTCGTCCCACAACCCCTGCCGGGCGCGGGCGATTTCGGCGTCCGGGACCACCACGGAACGCACATCGCCCTGCTGCGCCGCGTGCAAGGCCAGAGCCGACGCGCGCCGGGCGCCGAGGGAGTCGGCGGCGATCGAGTCGATCGGGACGTCGACCGGATGCCCGGCGGCGAGGGCGGCGTTGAGGGCACGGGAACCCTCCGGTTCCACGGCGACCGTGCGGACGCCGCGCTGCCGGGCCGCGGTGGCGACGCCGGCGAACAGGCCGCCGCCGCCCACCGCCACGACCACGGTGTCCAGGTCGGGGATCCGGCGGTGGATCTCGTCCAGGAGGGTGCCGGCGCCGGCGGCGATCAGCGGGTGGTCGTAGGCGTGCGAGGCGAGCGCCCCGGTCGTGGCGGCGAACTCCGCGCAGGCGGACGCCGCTTCGGCGTACTCGTCGCCGACCAGCCGCACGTCGGCCCCGTACCCGCGCAGCCTGGCGACCTTCACCACCGGCGCGGTGGCGGGCAGGAAGACCGTGGCGCGGACGCCCTGCCGCCGGGCGGCCCAGGCGCAGGCCAGCCCGGCGTTGCCGCCGGACGCGATGGTGACGCCGGCGTCGGGGAGGGTGCCGGCGTCGAGGTGGGCCTGGAGGAAGTTGAGGGCGCCGCGCGCCTTGAACGAGCCGGTGTGCTGCAGGAACTCCAGCGCGAGCCACAGCTCGCAGGGCGGCCCGGCCGGGTCGGTCGTGTCGGGACCCGCCGGGGCCAGGGCGACCGGGCGGACGCGCCCGGCGATCCGTTCGCCGGCGGACTCGATGTCGCGGTAGGTGAGTTGGTGCACTCGTCACTCCCGGGGTGGTTCGGTCGGATCATTCTGACCCGGACGACCCGGGAGCCGGCAGCGGGCCCCGGCCGCGTACGGGAGGGGGCGCGGGGGGCGTTCCCCCGCAGGAAACGGTGAAATGGGGGTGCCCCCTCTGGGGGAGGGGACGGGGGCCAACCCCACCCACCGCAGCCAATAACAAAGCTCACCGCACGAACAACCGCCCCAAGTGCCGATCCACCAATCCCATCGCCTCCTCCGGCGTAATCACCTCCATCAACGCGGAGCTCGTCAACCCGTCCGTCAAAGCGATCAGCAGCATCGCCTCCATGTCCGGGTCCAGCCCCGGCACCGCCTCCCTCCGCTCGACGGCCTCCCGGAATTGTTCGGCGAAGAAGGCGCGCAGCTTCGGCTCCCCCTCCTGGGCGTGGCGCCGGAGGCGCTCGTCGTTGATGGCGCGGACGAAGTAGGCGATGCCGACGAGGAGGCCGGTGCGGGTCTCGTCGTCCAGGGGCAGCATCTCGGCGGCGCACTCGCGCAGGACGGTCCGGGGCGAGGGCCTGTCGGAGGCGGCCGCGGAGTTCGGCCCGCCCCCGGACCCCTGCCCGTTCCCGGCCTCCGGCCCGTCCCCCTGCCTGTCCCCGGGTCTCCACAGCGCCAGGATCCGTTCCCGGATCCGCGCCTCCGCCAGAGCGGAGATGTGCTCCAGCGCGAAGACGAGCATCTCGTCC
Organism: Streptomyces sp. CA-181903; assembly: GCF_050937075.1. Classification (NCBI taxonomy): domain Bacteria; kingdom Bacillati; phylum Actinomycetota; class Actinomycetes; order Kitasatosporales; family Streptomycetaceae; genus Streptomyces; species Streptomyces sp. CA-181903. The sequence goes on along the minus strand of NZ_JBNJLY010000001.1, from coordinate 2,721,353 downwards.
TTGCCCGAGAAGTAGTGCTGCAACTGCCCCAGCGAGATGCCCGCCTCGGCGGCGACGTCGCGCAGGCTCGCGCCCTCCAGCCCGCGCGAGCTCGCGATGCGCCAGAGCGCCTCGGCGATCAGGCGCCGCCGTTCCTCGTGATCCACCCGCTTCGGCACCGCGACGGTCACCTCCGTTTTACAAGTCGGTCGTATTGCCATACCTTACCGGTGACGTTTGCAATACGACCGACCTGAAAACGGATGGCCTGCCAAGGTCCCGGGTCCCAGGGGGCAATCCCATGCACACCACCGGCGCCACGGGCACCACCGCCGACGGCCCGTCCGTCACCCTCCGGCCACCCCGCCACCGCGTCGATCCCCGGGCCCGCCGCTGGTGGGCGGTGCAGGCGCTGCTGACCGTCAGCGGCCCGCTCCTCCTGACGGCGGCGACGCTGCTCGTACTGTCGGTACTCCTCTTCCCCGGCGCCCTGCCCTGGCTCGCCCCCCTCCTCGCGGTCGCGCTCGTCGCACCCGCGCTCGGCTATCAACTGGCCATGCCCGCCTGGCGCTACCGGATCCACGCCTGGGAGGTCGGCGAGACCGCCGTCTACACGGCGAACGGCTGGTTCTGGCAGCGCAGCCGCATCGCGCCGCTCTCGCGGGTGCAGACCGTCGACACGACGGTCGGCCCGCTCCAGCGCCACTTCGGACTCGCCACCGTCGTCGTCACCACCGCGTCCACGGCCGGCGCCGTGAAGATCGCCGGCTTGGCGGCGGACGACGCCCGGCGGATGGCCGAACACGTCGGCCGGGCCGTCCGATACGTACGGGAGGACGCGACGTGAGGCGCACCGGAGACAGCGGGCCGTGGCGGCAGGAGGACCCGGGCGGGTGCGACGGCGGTACGTACGACGGCGGTATGCGCAACGACGAGCTCCAGGGCGGCGGTACGTACAGCGCCGGTACGCCCGACGCCCGGACGCCGACGACGCCGGGCACACGCACCCCAGGCCACCCCGCGCCCACAAGCCACCCCGCACACGCAAGCCATCCCGCGCCCACAACCCATCCCACGCCCACAAGCGCGCCCCGGCCCACCAACACCACCCCGCCCACCACCACCCCACCCCCGCCCACCTGGCACCGCCCGTCCCCCCGAACCCTCCTCTCCCACTGCTCCTGGCTCGGCGCCCCCTCGGCTCCTTCGTCCTCGCCGTCCTCGCCACCGGCGGCCGCCCCGGCGCCCGCGTGTGGATCAGCCTCGCGGTCGTCGCGGCCGTGTTCGCGGCCCTCACCGCCCTCGGCGCCCTCTCCTGGCTCCGCACTCACTACCGCGTCACGGCGGACGCGCTCGAACTCCGCACCGGCCTGCTCACCCGGCGCACCAAGTCCGTCCCCCTGCACCGCGTCCGCAACGTCGACCTCACCGCCCACCCCGTCCACCGGGCCCTCGGCCTCGTCGTGCTGCGCGCCGGCACCGGCGGGCACGGTCAGGTGTCGCTGGACGCCTTGTGCCGCGCCGACGCGGAACGTCTGCGCTCCGAACTCCTCGCCCGGACCAGGCGGATGGACGCCGACGACCCGGTCCTGTCCAGCGCCGACCCCCGCTGGCTGCGGTACGCGCCGCTCACCTTCTGGGTGTTCGGCGGCGTCCTCACCGCCGCCGGCGCGGTCTGGCGCGTCCTCGACGGGATGGGCGTCGAACCGTGGCGGAGTGGCTTCGTCCGCCGCGCGTTCGACGAGTTCGGCAACAGCGCCCTCTGGATCACCGTCCCCCTCCTCATCCTCACGATCACCGTTCTCGGCACGATCGGATCCGTCGTCCTCTACGCCGAGACGTGGTGGGGGTACCGGCTGGAACGGACGGACGCGGACACCCTCAGGGTCCGCCACGGCCTGCTCACCACCCGGTCCGTCTCCATCGAACGCGCCCGCCTGCGCGGCGTCGTCCTCCGCGAGCCGCTGCTGCTCCGCAGCGGCGGCGGCGCCACCGTACGCGCCGTCGCGAGCGGACTCGGCGACCGCGAGGAGAACCGCAAACGCAGCACCCTCCTCCCGCCCGCACCCCGTTCCGAGGGCGAACGCGTCTGTGCCGGCGTCCTCGGCGAACACGTGGACACCGGCGGCCTGCGCCCCCACCCCCCGGCCGCCCGGCGCCGGCGCGTCGTCCGCGTCCTGTTGTGGTGCGTCCTGCCGCCGACCACCGTCCTCGCCGTGCTCGGCACCCTGCTCACTCCGGTACTCCTGTACTGCGCGGCGGCCTGGCTGCTCCTCTCCACCCCGGTGGCCTGCGCCCTCGCCGACGACGCCTACCGCGCCCTCGGCCACGCCCTCCGCGGCCACTGGCTCGTCATCCGCTCCGGCAGCCTCACCCGCGACACGGTCCTCCTCGACCGCGACGCGGTACTCGCCTGGACCTTCACCCGCACCCCGTTCGCCCGCCGCGCCGGCGTCGTCACCGCGACGGCCGCCGTCGCGGCCGGTGAAGAGGCGTACCGCATCCGCGACATGGCGGCCGGTGAGGCGGCGGCGTTCGCGAACGCGGTGACGCCCGGGATGCTGCGGGAGTTCCTGGTGCCGGTGGGGAGGGATGAGGCCCCCGTTTTCGAGTGAGGGCGCGGAGAGGATGCGGAGAAGTCGCCCTACTCACCCGCGCCGAAGCCTCGTACGGAGTGCTGCCCAGCGCCCACCCCCGGCGTCGGAGCCGGGGGCGGGAGCCGAGCCGGGCCGGAGCCGGGCCGGAGCCGGATCGGTGCCGTAAGGGCAGCGGACGGTGGTCTGCTAGAGCCCCAGCACGTTGCCGACCTCGCAGGCAAAGCCTTCGAGCGCGGGACCACCCACGGGTACCACGGCCAGCTCCTGCAGGCACACGGCGGAAGAGGTGAAGTTGTGAGGGTCGACTGAGCCCGTGCCCCCGCCGGTGCTGTCGGCGTCAGCGGGAGTGGCCAGCGCGAGAGCGGCCGCGGTCGTGATCACAAGCGTGATGATTTTCTTCATGCCGGATCAACGAAGCGCCTTCGGCTCGGTCACCTTGAGCCGGTCAGCCGGACGGATGACCGACGGCGGCCGGCTGCCCCGGAGATGCCCCGCTGCGGTGACAGCGGACAGCGAGTTGCCCCCTGTCACCAAAACCTGTGCGGCAGCGACCCCGTCGTAGTACCTGTGGGATCCGGTAACCAGCCGACCAGCCCATCCCACCCGGAGGCGTCCATGGCCGTTCGTCGTGTCGTACCCAACGTCCAGTCGGAGTCCGTGCAGGAGAACCGGGAGTTCTACGGCCTGCTGGGTTTCGAGGAGGTCATGAACCACGGGTGGATCATGACGCTCGCCTCCGCCTCCGATCCGTCGGCGCAGGTCAGTTTCATGGCCCGTGACAAGACCGCCCCGGTTGCTCCCGATATGAGTATCGAGGTGGACGACGTGGACGCCGCCTACGCGGCCATGCGGGACAGCGGCGCCGAGATCGTCCACGTCCTCCAGGACGAGGAGTGGGGCGTGCGGCGCTTCTTCGTCCGCGACCCCAACGGCCGCGTGGTCAACGTCCTCGGCCACCGCTGACGCGCCCCGCGCAGCCGCCGCTCCCACCTCCGCGCACCCCCGCCCCACCTCCCTCCCCTGTGATGCAAGAATCTTGCAATTTTTGTTATCCGGCCGGGAGCACCCCGTCTCCCAGGTGTCGGATGCGAACGGAGAGAGGTGCGTGAGGCGTGGGAACCGATAACGCTGCGCTGGTCGAAGCCGCGCGGGCCGGTGACACGGCGGCACAGGACGAACTCGTCGCCGCCTGCCTGCCGCTCGTCTACAACATCGTCGGCCGCGCCCTCAACGGGCACGCGGACGTCGACGACGTCGTGCAGGAGACGATGCTGCGCGTCATCAACGGGCTGGGGGAGCTGCGCGACCCGGCCGGTTTCCGTTCCTGGCTGGTGGCGATCACCACCAACCAGCTCCGCACCCACTGGCGCGAGCGCCGCCCGGAGACCCCCCTCGACGGGTTCCCCGGGACCGGCGCCGACGTCCCCGACCCGGCGGCCGACTTCGTCGCCGTCACCATCGAGCGGCTCGGCCTCGAAGGCCAGCGCAGGGAGGTCGCCGAGGCCACGCGCTGGCTGGACGAGGGCGAGCGCGAGGTGCTCTCCCTGTGGTGGCTGGAGGCCGCCGGCGAACTGACCCGTGCCGAGGTCGCCGCCGCGCTCGGCCTCACGCCGCAGCACACCGCCGTCCGCGTCCAGCGCATCAAGGAGCGGCTCGACACGGCCCGCGGCGTCGTCCGCGCCCTCGGCGCCTCGCCGCGCTGCCCCGCCCTCGACGGGCTGGTCGCGGCGTGGGACGGAACCCCCTCCGCCCTCTGGCGCAAGCGCGTCGCCCGCCACGCGCGCGGGTGCGGCGCCTGCGGCGGCGCGTGGACGTCGCTCGTCCCGGCCGAGGGGCTGCTGGTCGGCTTCGGTCTGGTCCCCGTCGCCGGGGCCCTCCTCGACTGGTGGGGCACCGCCACCGTGCTGCGGACGGAGGCGGTGGCCGCCGTACATCCGGGCGGGTACGGGGACGTGCCCGGCCCGGACGCCGGCGGTCACCCCCTCGCGGGGCACGGACCCGACACACCACAGGCCGCATACGACACCACGAACACCGCGCAGCACCACAGCCATCCGGCGAACCAGGTGAATCCGGTGAACCAAGCGAATCCGGTGAATCCGGCGACCCCGGTAGAGCCGATGAAGACGACGAAAGGCAAGCACGGCGTGACCCACGCGAAGCGGAACAACCCCAGGGCGAAGGCGAAGCACGGCACGAAGGGCAAGCGGGTCGCGATCGGCGCGGCCGCGCTCGCCGTCGTGGCGGGCGGCGCGGTCATCGGGGGGACGGAGTTCTTCTCCGACTCGTCCTCCGGCACCGAGGCGAGCACCCGCGTCACCACCGGCGACGCGGCGGTCCCCCTCGGCGACCGGTCGAGCACCGCCGCCCCCTCCCCGAGCGCCCACCCCTCCACGTCGGCGAAGGCCGCGAAGGACGGAAAGGGCGACAAGAAGGAGAAGAAGGACAAGGAGAAGGGGAAGGACGAGGAGAAGGGGAAGGACGAGGGCAAGGCGGGCAAGAAGGACGAGGAGGGGAAGTCGGCGGAGGAACGTTCCGCCGCGGCTCCCTCCTCACCTTCGTCCGGCTCCGGTTCGGGCTCCGGCTCCGGGGCCGGGTCGGGATCGCAGCAGCAGGGCTCGCGGACGTCCGACTCGGGCCGTACGTCCCCGAAGTCGGCCGCCAACGCCCCGGCAGCGTCCAGGGGCGACGTGGGCGGCTCGCTCCAGCAGCAGGTCACGGCGATCGTCAACGCCGAGCGGGCCAAGGCCGGCTGCTCGCCCGTGCGCCTCAACTCGCGGCTCACACAGGCCGCCCAAGGCCACTCCGACGACATGGCCGCCCGCAACTTCTTCGACCACACCAACCCGGACGGCAAGGGCCCCGGCGACCGCATCACCGCCGCCGGCTACCGGTGGAGCACGTACGGCGAGAACATCGCCTACGGCCAGCAGACCCCCGCCTCCGTGATGGACACCTGGATGCACAGCGAGGGGCACCGGGCGAACATACTCAACTGCTCGTTCGACGAGATAGGCGTCGGCATCAACAAGGCGCCCGGCGGCCCGCGGTGGACGCAGGTCTTCGGGGCGCAGTGACGTTTCGTCGCTGTACGTCTCCCCGGCTCGGGCCCCGATGCGTCCCACGGGGCCCGGACGCGTCCCACGGCGCCCCGACCCGTCCCACGACGTCGGGGCGTGAGCCGGGGAGAGGGACGAACCGGGGAGGGGCGCAAGCCGGGGAGGGGGCGCGAGCCCGGGCCGGTCAACCCGGTGACACTCGGGCACTGCTGTTACGGGGAGAGGGACGGGGTGGCGAGATGTCGTCCTCCGTTCAGGTGGCGGCCGTCAGGCGGGGTGAACGCAGGCCACCACATCAGGGGGCGCGACGCACGTTTGAGGTGACGTACGGAGTGCAGGGGACGCACCCACAACACCCGCGCGGGGAACCTCCGTTCAGTGAACGTCGAGAGGTTCGACGAGCGGGCGTGGCTTTCCGGTCGGATGTTTTGACTGACCGCTGATCGCACCGGTAGTTCTCTGCTGCCTCGGCAGGGGCGGCCTTCCCGGCCGGTGGCCCGTGCCATTCCATCCGACCCCCGGTGGCACGGGCCACGCCCGGCCCGGGAACACCGCGGTGCCCCGCCGTGCATACGGCGCCGCTTCCGTCTCGGAGGCGGCGTCCCCGTACCCCCCTCTCCTAAGGAGACCCGAAGATGTCGATGCGCAACCGTGTGGTTGGCGTGGCGCTGGCCGTACTGGCCGGTGGCATGGTGCTGGGCCAGGCCGGTACGGCCATGGCGGACGACCACCACGGCCGCCACCACGAGGGCCACGGCCTGGGCCCCCTGCCCGTGGCGATCGTCTCCCCGGCTCCGGGCCAGATCACCAAGGAGCACAAGGTCACCGAGACCTACAAGTACGACCCCAAGGGCGGCTCCAGCTCCTCGTCCTCGGAGGAGCAGCCGCCCCCCTCCAGCCCCTCCGCTTCCTCCCCCTCCGAGCAGCCGGGCCCGGTGACCAACCTGAAGGACGCGGCCAACTCCACCGCGCAGTCGGCCCTTTCCGGCGCCTCCAGCACGGTCGACTCGGCGGCGAAGTAACCGCCGGCGGCCGCGGTTGCCAAACCGCGGCCGCGTACGGAGCCGCTGCCTGCCTGCACCGAGGGGCGGGCGGCGGCATCGGCCACTGCCCCCTTCGCGCAGGGGGCCAGCCCTGCGCGAAGGGTCGCTGGGGCGATCGGTTCCGAGGTGAGTGCCGGGGCGGATCACCTCCGCACTCGCGGGAAACGCTGATCGCCCATCGGGCGGAGCAAGGTGCAGTCAGGACCAACTCCGCGCACGCGGGGACCACCTCGGCGCCAAGAGTGAGCTTGTCGCCGACGGGTCCCCGCGCGCGCAGGGAACACGGTCAGGCGAGGTCGGCGACGAGCGCGGTGGCGGGACCATCCCCGCGTACGCGGGGACCACACCGTGGTGTAGGGGTACGGCGGGTAGCCGTGGGGACCACCCCCGCATACGCGGGGACCACAGGGCGCCACCTGGTGTTTTAGCCCGGCGGAACCGCTTTTTTACTCACTTGCTCGGAGCCCGGCAAAACCGCCATACCATCCGCCGCGGGAACCCCGATGAAATCCGCGAGCCGCGCCACCCCTGCCACCCCCACCCCCACCCCCACCCACACTCGCACTTGACTCTCACACCGATGTCAGACCTTAGCGTCGCGACATGGCCCCAAGCACCCCACCGGGGACGGCCCACCACCCCACCCCGGCCCCATCAGCCCGACTCCCCACCAGCCGCCCCAACCACCCCACCGCCGTCCTCGCCACCCTCACCGCCTGCGTCTTCCTCATAGGAACCGGCGAGTGGGTCATGGTCGGGCTGCTGCCGGGGCTGGCCGTCGAGTTGCGGTGTCCGCTCCCCGCCGTCGGCTCGCTGGTCACCTGGTACGCCCTCACCGTCACTGTGGCCGGGCCGGTCGTTACCGTGGGCGTGCTGCGGCTGTCTCGGCGCCGGGCGCTGCTCGGGCTGCTGGTCCTGTTCACAGCCGGCAACGCGGCAGCGGCCCTGGCCGACGGGCTCGGAACGCTCGCGGCCGCCCGCGTGGCCACCGCGCTCACGCACAGCACCGCCTTCGCGACGGCCCTGGTCATAGCCGTCTCCACCGTGCCCGCCGCGCGCCGCGGCCGGGCGATCTCGGTGGTCGCCGCCGGGTGGAACCTCGCCACCGTCCTCGGCGCCCCGCTCGGGACGTGGCTCGGGGACCGGTACGGCCGGCGGGTGACGTTCTGGGGGATCGCAGCGCTCACCGCGCTCGTCCTGCTCGCCGTGGCCGTCCTCGTCCGTCCCCCAGAACCCAGGACGCGTCCCGCGCCCCGGGCGGAGGTCCGCGCGCTGCACGGACGCGGCCCGGCCCGCGTCCTGGCGGTGACCGTCCTGGCGCAGGCCGGCCTCTTCACCGTCCACACCTACGTGTCTCCGCTCCTCGGTGACGTGAGCGGCTTCTCGGCGAACGCGGTGACCCTCCTCCTCGCCTCCTTCGGCGCAGGCGCGCTGCTCGGCAACGTCCTGGGCGGCCGCCTCGCCGACCGCACTCCCGAACGCGCCCTTCGGACAACCCTCTTCGTCCTCGCCGCCGCCCTGGTGACCTTCACCCTCACCAGTCATGCCCGCCCGTCCGCCGCGCTCACCGTGCCCCTCCTCGGGCTGGTCACAGCCGCACTCACCCCGCTGCTCCAGGAACGCGCCCTCGCGGCCGCCCCCGGAGCGCCCACCCTGATCACCGCCGTCACCGCCTCCGCCTTCAACCTGGGCACGGCGGGCGGTTCCGCGCTCGGCGGTCAGGCCCTCGGCTCCGGCCTGGGCCTCGATGACCTCCCCTGGCTCGGCGGGCTCGTCGTCACGGCCGCCGCTGTCCTCGCGGCCTTCACCCGGCCGGGAGCACACCCCAGCCCCTGAGCCTTCCACGACCCCGACCCCACCCCCCACAACCTCCCCACACACGCACACAGAGAGCAGGAATCATGTCCTCCATAGAACTCCCCACCCCCACCCCCAGCCTCGCCCGCATCACCCGAGGCAGCGGCCCCGGTCTCCTCCTCGCTCACGGCGCCGGCGGCGGCATCCAGCCCAACTACGGCCCGATCATGGACGGTCTCGCCGAGCACTTCACCGTCGTCGGCCCCGACTACCCGGGCACGGGCCGCACTCCGCGCTCCGACGAACCCCTCACCCTCGACGGCCTCGCCGACCAACTCGTCGCCGCCGCTGTCGCGGAGGGCCTGGAGACGTTCGCCGTCACCGGCTACTCGCTGGGCGCCGCCGTCGCCGTCCGGGCGGCCACACGACACCCCGACCGTGTCACCGCCCTCGTCCTCACCGCCGGTTTCGCCCGCCCCAACCCTCGCTTCTCCCTCGCCACCCGCCTCTGGCGTGACTTGATCGAGAAGACCGACGACCCGGCGGGCATCACCGCTTTCGGTGCCCTCCTCGGTTTCGGCGCGCCCACGGCGGACGCGTTCTCGCAGGACGACGTCGACGCCATGCTGGCGGCCGGCCGGGACTCCGTCCCCCGGGCACCCCGGACCACCTCGACCTCGCCGACCGCGTCGACGTCCTCGCCGACCTCCCGAACATCACCGTCCCCACCCTCGTCATCTCCACCACCCTGGACAACCTGGTCACCCCTTCCACCACCGCCGACTCGCCGACGGAATCCCCGGCGCCCGCCTCGCCGAACTCCCCACCGGCCACGCGCCGTTCATCGAGAACCCGCAGGAGTGGCTGAACCTGATGGTCGGCTTCCTGACGTCCGTCAAGTGAGGTGAGTGAGGGCAGTGAGGGTGAGGCGTCGGGCCGCCGGCTCCGTCCGGCTTCGCTCGGCGCCTTGGGGGCCGAACCGGGTGCCGGAGGGGCGACGACGCTCAGGGGCGGTCAGCCGCTGGGGGCGAGCCTCAGCGCCTCGGGACTGGCCGACGGCCAGGCCGTGTCCTACGGGTCCGGCGACCGGCGGACGCCGACGCCCTTCATGAGGTCACTTCACTTCGACCGTGACCTTCCATGGCGTGATCACCATGGGACAGATACGACCTGTGTCGGGGCGGCAGCGTCGTTCCGCGGTGATGGTGGCGGTGCCGTCATGTTCGGCGCGGAAGGTCGCTGACGCGTCGCCGTTCGGTGCCGTACGGCCGGCGGTGAGCCGGAGAACGGCGGAGTCGCTGGATGTCGGGGTGCTCCAAGTCCAGGTGAGTCCGTTTTCCCGGTAGCCGGTGAGCCGGACTTCGATGCCGTCACCCGAGCTCGCGGTCACGGACCCGTCGTTGTCCGAGTTCGTGAGCGTGATGTGCTGAGCCGGCCGGGCGCGGTCGAGTGCCAGGCCGGGTGCGGCCGCCGGTGCCGCGGTGGCGGGCACGCCGGTGACCAGGGCCAGCGCCAAGCCCCATGGAACGGCGGACCACTTCGTCCCCATCGCGATTCCATCTCCCTCGATCGCGCCGGACCGGACGCGACCCCGGCGGCGCCAACAGGCTGACCTTTTCCGTATCAGTTCGACGTTACGGCGATGGGCGGTCTCAAACCACCCGACCGAGGGGCTTCGGCCACCTGACCTGTCGGGGGGCCTTGGGGGCAGTCGGCCCTCAGGGCACGCTGCCCGCGCCCAGAACCAGTAGGTGAACGGTAGGCCCGACGAGGGAGTCGACGCCTCGGAGAAGCATGAGTTCACCTTTCGTCAGAGTGGCTGACGGAGCAGTGCTCCCCGTTCGGTGTACCGGTACGCGCGATGTCCTCCCTACGGGAACGGCCGTATCGCTCCCTCAGCCGGGTGTTCGGGCGGGCCCGCCAGTTCTCTGCCTCGGACGTTCTCCGCCTCGGACGCGTGTTGCCGGACGGCGGGCTACATGCGGTACGTCGCGGGCGCGCGGGTTCGGGTGCCGGCTGTCCGGACGTCGGAAATCCCGTGGCGGCCGGCTGATGGATGAACCAAGGTGCAGGAGTGAGCACTGAAGAGGATCCTGTCGAACAGGAGGACCGTGGGTCCTGCCCCTTCGCGGCATGGCCGTAGCGGAGATCGGCGTGAACTTCCGGCTTGTTCTCGCCCTCGACTCGGAGTGGGAAGTCGCACTGGAATCCCCCGCCGGCCTTTCACACGGAACGGCCCGTACCAACCCGCCCGTGCCCCTGAAGCCGGAATCGCAGGACGTCGCAGCGGCCCTGCATCTCTTCCGCGCGAAAGTCCTGTCGGCGGTCGCGTTCAAGTCCGGCGCTCTGCGCCTCGTTTTCGACACCGGCCATCACCTGACCTGCCCGTCCGATCCGTCCTTCGAAGCGTGGCAGGTCACGGGCCCCACGGGGTGGCGCTTCGTATCACTGCCCGGAGGCGGCCTCGCTGTCTGGACGGTCTCAGGAACGAACGAGTCCTAACGATCTCGGCATGTGGCCAAGTGGCAGTGCGCTCAGCTCCCGGGGCGATCCGTGACCTTGTGCTTGACGACCAGAGGTTGCGGACTGGCATCTGCTGGTCGGCATTCGACTGCTGAGCCGGATTGCGCTGTGACTGCAGCGGGGGCCCGTCCCCGATCCGTCGCCGTGCGGGGCACTGGCATTGCCTGTTGGGAGCGGAACGGACGTGCTCGCCGCGCGGGTCTTGTACCGGCCGGTCAGCCGGGGCGGACGCCGGAGCGCCGGCAGCCGCGGTGAGGGTGCATGTGGCCGTGCGTACGGTGCTGTTGGTTCTGCGCGGTGGTTGCAGCCTGGACGAGATGACGCTGCCCGGTGACTGCCGTCGGGGCAAACGGCGCCTTGCTGGAGCAGCGAGGCTGGATGGTTGCGTCTTGAGCCGCTGGTGACAGGGCCCGATCGTTACCAGCCGCAGCGGCCAGGTCCTCGGGACCGCTGGAGGCCCCGGCAACACAGCCACCGATGCTCCTCCGCTTGATCAAGCGGGATTCGGAGGAGCGGCGGACGAGTTGTTCCGGCCCGATGCGCTCGCGGGCGGCACTTCGCAGCCTGGTGCGGCTGCGCGGCGGCGCTTGTTCGGCGTCGCCGTTGTTGGCCTTTCCGCCGTCCGGTGGTCAGTCGCCCGGCGTCGCGACCAGGCGCAGGAACGCGGTCCACGCGGGGGCGGGGAGGAGGAGGGCTGGGCCCTCGGGGTTCTTGCTGTCCCGCACGGGGACGGTGCCGGTGCGAGCGCGAGTGGGTGACCACTCAAGGCGGTTCCCGCCATTGGTGATGCGCTGGGAGGCGACCCAGCCGAGGCGCACGTCACGCACGGGCCAGCTCCTTCCTGCGCCGCCAGATCAGGTCGGCGGACGTCTGCGGGGACAAGGCGACCGCCCTGATCAAGTCGTATGCGTGTGCCGCAACGGACACCTCGTCCGGATCCAGGGCGGTACGGCCTTGCAAGAAGCCGTCGATGTGTACGACGTCCGCCCCGACGTCGAAGTTCAGGTTGACGAAGGACCCGCTCATACCGGGATGTGGAGGGGCGTCGTGCGGGACCACCTGGATGATGGTTTTCGGGTGGTCTTGGGCATCCAGCACTCGATCGAGCTGCGCCCTCATGACGGTCGGCGTGGTCAGCATGCGGCTGATCGCGTACTCGTCGACGATGAACCACGTCAGCGGCCGGTCTGCCCGGTCGAAGATGTCCTGGCGCGACAGCCGGGCGGTCACCAGGCCGTCAAGATTGTTCGGGCGGCCGCCGGCGAGGATCGCGCGGGCGTAGTCCTCGGTCTGGAGCAGGCCAGGGATGAAGTGGCTCTGGTACGCGCTGATCGCAGAAGCCTCGCACTCGAAGTCGATGTACGAGCGGAACCAGCCCGGATAGACGAACTTCACCACCAACGTGAACAGGCGAGCGAAGTAATCTCCCGTCCCCAGAGCCAGGTCGAGATCCTTGGCCAGGTCCTCGGAGGGAACCCGTTTCGCGTTCTCCACATAGCTGATCATTGCCTGGGTGGTGCGCGCCTGCCTGGCCATCCGGGCCTGCGACAGCTTCGCCTCGTTGCGCAGCCGGCACAGTTCCTCGCCGAAGAACGTGAGCGGCGACGACAGCGGGTCCGGTACGTCCGTCTCGACGGGCATGAGCAGTGCACCTCGCATCAATAACTTCGGTGATGTTATGAATCCGGCCCTTCCGGAGCGTACTCGCGGAGCGCAACCCTGAGACCACATCGGTCAATTGACCTCCGGAAGGGGTACCCCCATGCCCGAAACCACCCTCCCCCCACCCCCCGCGTCCCGCCGCCCCGCGCCCTGTGTCGAGTGCCGGCGGATCCGGGAGGCGTACTACGCCGCGTCGCGGCAGGGGGACCGGGTCGCCGCGCAGGGGTGGATCGTCGCGATGGGGCGGCATCACCGGTGGGTGCACTGATGCCCGCGACGGGGTGCGGGCACGCGCCCGGGGCGTGGGTGGTGGGCCGGAGCGGGGTCGCGACTTGTTGCCGTTGCGGCGTGCGGCGGTTCACCGCGTACGCGGCGCTGTGGCGCGAGGTGCCGGGGCGGGCGGTGGCCGGGCCGACGGCGTCCGTGACGGGGACGGGTGTGCTGCGGGCCCGGCGGGGCGGGGGCGGAGAAGGCGCCGGCCGCTCCCTCGCGGTCGGCGCCTCCCCCCTGCCCGCGGGACGGGCCGCGCTCAGAAACGCGGGTGGAAGTAGAGCGACTCGTTGATGACCGGCGCCGTTGGGGTTCCGCTGGTGCGGCCACTGGATCAGGCCCCGGCCAGCACCAGGGCGCCGAGGCGGCGCGCGAGGGTGGTCGGAGGTCTCTTGGAGAATGTCACGTACATGCCGTGATTCTTCACGTCTTGGTCCCGGCCGGGGAAGGGGACGTTGGCCGGGGCGGGGCGGGCATCGGCTGCCCTTGGCCCGGGTTCCGGTGGCCGACAGCAGTACGCGCGCATGGCGACGCCCCCCGCCGTGCGGGGACCATTCCGGCCGGCGGATGCGGCGGGGGAGGCCGCTCTACGGCGCGGTGCCGGTCTTGCGGCAACTCCCCCTCCCGGCTTCGGGTGAAAAAACGGGGAGAGGGCTCGGAGGTGTCCCCCATCGGGTGGTTCCCGCGCCCGGACGGGTTGTCCGCGCAGCAGCGGAGCAAGGGTTGAACGAGAAACGCGTCAACGTGAAAGAGGAAAGCGTCAACCGCCGGCTTCCCGGCCGCCGCTCGAAGGACTGCCGTGAACGTGAAGAAGACGATCGTCCGTTGCCTCGCCGGCCTCTCGGCCGCCGCCGCTCTCGTCCTGTACCTGCCCGCCGGCGGGGACGCGCTCGCGGCCGGCGGCGGTTCTACGGCACCGATGCGGTGCCGGAGCGTCGGTACGGCGCGGGACGCCGACGTGGCGTCCGTCCTCCAGCCCCTCGGCGTCGTCCTGCGGAACCCGGACACTCCGGTCGGCCTGTCGTGCACGCCCACCCGTAACGGTGGCCCCGACGTCAACTTCTGCGCGGGCAAGGATCCGGTACACGGCATCGCCGTCATCGGCCGTCGCCCCATGGGGCACACGTGTCCCTGAGATGTCGAAGGTTCTGCACTTGAGCCGCCGACGTCCCCGTGCTTCAGGGACCAAGCCCCCGACCGTGCGACGTCAACGCCCCCGGTTCATGAGGCACCACACCCTGCCCATGACGCGGCAACACCCCTTTCCGTAAGTCCGTAAGGCGCCGACGACTCTGCCCCCTCATGCCGACGACCCTGCACTCTCACGCCGACGACCCCGCCCCTCACGCCGCCGGGACCGCCGCGTCGTCGATCAGCCTGAGCGCGAGCCGTCGCGTCGCCTCGTCCGCCTTCTCGGGACTGCCGGAGTCGAACGGCGGGTGCGGGTCGTACTCGACGGCGAGCTGCGTCGCCCGGGCGGTGAGGTCGTCGCAGAGGCGGGCGGCGAGGTGGAGGCCCATGTCGAGGCCGGCCGAGACGCCGGCCGCCGTGATGATCCGGCCCGTCTCGACGAAGCGGCCGGGCGTCCAGACGGCGCCGAGCTTCGCCAGGTAGGGGCGGGAGGCCCAGTACGTCGTCGCGGGCAGTCCCTTCAGCAGTCCGGCGGAGCCGAGGATCAGCGAGCCGGTGCAGACGGAGGTGGTCCACGTCGTACGGCGGTGCAGAAGGCGCACCCAGTTCAGGATCGCCCGGTCCTCCATGGTGGCGGTCGTGCCGCGGTTGCCGCCGCCGGGGACGAGGAGGACGTCGGCGTGGCGTACGTCCGCCAGGGCCCGCTCGGCGGTCAGGGCGAGCTGCCCGGTGTCCGTACGCACGGGGCCGGGGCGGTGGGCGACGGTGACGACGCGGACGTCGGGGAGGCGGCAGAGCATCTCGTACGGGCCGACGGCGTCCAGCGCGGTGAAACCGTCGTAGAGCAGGATCGCGACCGTTCTGTGCCGGTTCCCGTCCACGGGGCGGCCGGCACCCCGGTCCCCGCGGTCACTCTGGTCGCCCCCGGCACCGAGGCCACTCCGGTCACCGCGGTCGCTCCGGTACGTCGAGGCGGCGGCGGCCGGGCCGCCCGCCCCGCTGAGCCCCACGGCGAGAGCGCCCGTGGCCGCCGCCCCCAGCACCCCGCGGCGCGACGGCTGTACTGCCGAAGTCATCCAAACCCCCTTGGCGATCAGCTGACTTCAAGGGAGTCGTGCGGGGGAGGGCCCGGGTTCCCGGCCTGGCGTGCCCGGGGCCGGGGAACAGGCTGCCCCGGGTCTACCCGGAGCCCGGCAGCAGATCATCCCGGAGCACGCCGTACCGGGCCGCGTCCCGCCACTTCCCGTCCCGGAAGGCGAAGCCGCGCATGATCCCCTCGAAGGTGAAGCCCGCCTTCTCCAGGGCGCGCCGTTCGGCGACGTTCTCCGCCTCGGTGTCCGCTTCGACGCGATGCGCGATCGTGTGGGCGAACAGGTATTCCACCAGCAGCCGTTGGGCCCGGGTGCCGGCGCCGGTGCCGGCACCGCGACCGCGGAATGCGGGGAAGAGCTGGGCGCCCATGTTCCAGGAGAAGGACGTGCGCCAGTTGACGACCTTCCGCCATCCGACGATGCCGAGCCGGGCGCCGTCGTCACCACCGCCCGAGACGATCGCCAACACGCCGCCGTCGTCGGACAGCATCCCGTTCTCCTCCCAACGCCGCCGCCAGGCGCGGGGATCGGTCCATCCGGTCCATTGGAACGGCCCGACGGTCTCAGGGTCGGTCAGAAAGCGATTGAGTTCGGGGAAGTCATCGTCCTGAACCGGGCGCAACCGGATCGCGTCGTCGCTCATCCCGGCACCGTAGCCATGGGTGTCTCAGCTCCGCGTAAAGCCTCGACTCCACGCGGGAGCGCGGCCTCAGCCCTGCGTGAGCTCCGCGCGCCGCTTGCTCCGCCGTAGTTCGCGCCGCTTGGGGTGGCGGACGACGACGCCCGCCATGCCCGGTTTTCCGCTGACGCGGATCAGCGGGGTCCCGGGAAGGCGCGGTGTGGTGGCGGTCTTGTCCTTGACCCCGCCCTCCATGCCGTCGGTGTTCACGCCCCAGCCCTCGGGGACGACGAGCACGACACCGCCCATGCCGCCCTCCGCCTCCACCGCGACCTCCGGCAGCCGACACTCGGCCGCGGTGAAGTCGAGGACGACGCCGCCCATGCCGCCGTGGGCGACGATCCGCGCGGGCACCGTCCAGAGGCCCTCGCGCTTCGCGCCGTGCATGCCGCCCTTGAGTGTCAGCGGCTTGGCCGGATCCGCGCCCGGCCGGGCGGGCAGGTCGGCGGTGAGCGCGGCGAGTTCGCCATGCGTCCGGGCGCTCAGCGCCCGCTCCACCCGCTCCTCCAACTCGCCGAAGTCGAGTCGCCCTTCGGCCGCCGCCTCGTTCAACCGCTCCACGATCGCGTCCCGCTCGGCGTGCGACGCACGCACGGACCCGTCATCGCCGGCGACCGGCAGCAGCTCACTCATACGTCCATGCTAAGCGCCCCGCACCGCCGCCCGAAGAGACGAACAGCTCCGAGCGGCCGGGGTACGCGTAAACGCGCGCCTCCTTGCCTGCGTTCGTGCACGCAGGCCCCCTCGCTCACGGCCTCCCGGGCCTCGCCCTAGGTGGTGTGCGACGCCTTGGTGCCGGTCAGCGCGAAGGCGGCCGTGAGGCCGTGCAGGGTGCGGTCCGGGGGCGGCCGCGAACCCCGAAGTAGCGGCGATGACCGGCGCGGTATCAGTACTGGAGGTTGTCCCAAATGAGCGAATAACGCCACAGCAGATGGCGACGGAAGCGGCAGCCGGGCAGCAGTCGTCTCGCCTCCTTGCGAACCTCGCCCCAAGCCATGGCAGGCATCCGGACGGGCATGCCGTCCGGGTCGGTCTTGCCGCCGTGGCGGCGGGCATGGAACCGGGCGGCCGGGACCCCCGCGCCGCTGATGATCCAGTCCTGCGGCGTCCGGTTGCGGGCCAAGCCGACGATCACCAGACGTCCGCCGGGCGTGAGCAGGCGAACCATGGCCTTGACCGCCTGTTCGAACTCGACGTGATGGACCACCGCTACGGCACTGATGAAGTCGTACGTGCCCGCGGCAAGCGGTCCATGCGAAGCCCCGTCGAGGAAGTCCGCCTCAGAGAAGGTCACCCTGCTCAGACCCGCACTGCCTTCACGAGCCAGGCGGATCATCGGGCCGGAGCTGTCCACACCGGTCACCGACTGGGCTCGTCGGGCCAGCTTGCGCACCAGCAGTCCCTCGCCGCATCCGACGTCCAATGCCGCACGGCACCCAACCGGCACAGCGTCGAGCACGAGCCGATGGTAGTGAACATTGTGGTTCCAGTAACCCGAGGTCATCGATCCACCGTATGCCGCACAGCATCTGCCCTGGTCTCCTACGACCACTGACCCCTTGGCGTCGAGCGCCTAGCCCACGTCGCCCCATTGAGCGGGGTGATCCGGGGGCCAAGGACGGGAGAAATCGAACAGTGACTCGCGGTCCATCAGCGAGTATTCGACCTCACGCCAAGCGGGCCGGCCGCTGACGATGAAGCTCCCATTCCCTGGCTCCAGCATCCAGGTCCATTCTGCGTCCTCTGCCTTCAGGTCATGTCGCTCCCTCAGCGTCTCGAATTCCACGTCCGAGGCGCGCCGAAGGTGCAACCCGTCGTGGTAGATGGGCTTGAGGAACATCAGCTCCACGTGGCCGGCATAGACCTCGATGTGCGTCGTCGTCTTGTCGATCGCAGTGGCTTCACTCACCAGGATCAACTGCCGGTGTGTCGCGGTGAAGCCGGCGACTCGGAAGAGGCGCCCTTCTCGGATGAAAGCCGACATTTTCGGGGAGCTCCCTGCTTCCGGTCGCTGGGCCCGGTCGGGACGAGTGGGCTCGGCATGTTCACCTCGGCAATACCGACCGAACGACGGGGACTTGGGCGTCCCTTTTACGGCCGCCCGCCCCGCCCCTTCACCGTAGCCCGCAGATACTCCCGGTTCATCCGCCCGATCGCCGTCAGCGGGATGCCCTTCGGGCACGCCGTGGCGCATTCGCCCGTGTTGGTGCAGCCGCCGAAGCCCTCCGCGTCCATGGTGCCGATCATGTCGAGGACGCGGGACTCCCGCTCCGGGGCGCCCTGGGGGAGGACGTTGAGGTGGACGACCTTCGCGGAGGTGAAGAGCATGGCGGAGCCGTTGGGGCAGGCGGCGACGCAGGCGCCGCAGCCTATGCACTCGGCGTGTTCGAAGGCGAGGTCGGCGGTCGGTTTGGGGACCGGGGTGGCGTGGGCCTCGGGAGCGGAGCCGGTGGGGACGGAGACGTAGCCGCCGGCGCCGATGATGCGGTCGAACGCCGAGCGGTCGACGACCAGGTCCTTCACGACCGGGAACGCCGCGGCCCGCCACGGCTCGACGTCGATGGTGTCTCCGTCGGTGAAGTGGCGCATGTGGAGCTGGCAGGTCGTGGTGCGCTCCGGGCCGTGGGCCCGGCCGTTGATGACCATGCCGCAGGCGCCGCAGATGCCCTCGCGGCAGTCGTGGTCGAAGGCGACGGGCTCGTCGCCGGCGAGGATCAGTTCCTCGTTGAGGTGGTCGAGCATCTCCAGGAAGGACATGTCCTCGCTGATGCCCCTGACCTCGTAGGTGGTCATGGCGCCGGGCGAACCGGCGTCGCGCTGGCGCCAGATGCGCAGGGTGAGGTTCACGCGTAGCTCCGCTGGGTGGGGTGGACGTATTCGAAGGTGAGCTCTTCCCGGTGGAGTACGGGTGGGCCGCCCGTCCCCGTGAACTCCCAGGCCGCCGCGTACGAGAACTCGTCGTCCTTGCGCGCCGCCTCGCCCTCCGGCGTCCGGCTCTCCTCGCGGAAGTGGCCGCCGCAGGACTCGGTGCGGTGCAGCGCGTCCAGGCACATCAGCTCGGCCAGTTCCAGGTAGTCGACGATCCGGTTGGCCTTCTCCAGGGACTGGTTCAGTTCCTCACCGGTCCCCGGGACCTTGATCCGGCGCCAGAATTCCTCCCGCAACGAAGGGATGCGGTCCAGGGCCTTGCGCAGGCCGCTCTCCGTCCGTGCCATGCCGCACTCGTCCCACAGCAGTTCACCCAGCTCGCGGTGGAACGAGTCCGGCGTCCGGTCGCCGTCTACGGACAGCAACCGGGCCAGACGGTCCGTGGCCTCGCCCACCGCCTCCGTCACCGCCGGGTGGTCCTCCGGGACGGGGGCGTGCGGGTGCCGGGCCAGGTAGTCGTTGATCGTCGACGGCAGGACGAAATAGCCGTCGGCCAGGCCCTGCATCAGGGCGGACGCGCCGAGCCGGTTGGCGCCGTGGTCCGAGAAGTTGGCCTCGCCGATCGCGAACAGACCCGGAACGGTCGTCTGAAGGTCGTAGTCGACCCACAGACCGCCCATCGTGTAGTGGATCGCCGGATAGATGCGCATCGGCACCTCGTACGGATCCTCGGCGGTGATCCGCTCGTACATCTCGAAGAGGTTGCCGTACTTCGCCTCCACCGCCTTCCGGCCCATCCGCCGGATCGCGTCCGCGAAGTCCAGGTACACGCCCTGCCCGCCGGGGCCGACGCCGCGCCCCTCGTCGCAGACGTTCTTCGCGGCGCGCGAGGCGATGTCGCGCGGGACGAGGTTGCCGAAGGACGGGTAGATCCGCTCCAGGTAGTAGTCGCGCTCGTCCTCCGGGATCTCGGCCGGCGGGCGCGTGTCGCCCCGCGCCTTCGGCACCCAGATGCGGCCGTCGTTGCGCAGCGACTCGCTCATCAGCGTCAGCTTGGACTGGTGGTCGCCGGAGCGCGGGATGCAGGTGGGGTGGATCTGGGTGAAGCAGGGGTTGGCGAAGTACGCGCCGCGCCGGTGCGCCCGCCAGATGGCCGTGGCGTTGGAGTTCTTGGCGTTCGTGGAGAGGTAAAAGACGTTGCCGTAGCCGCCCGTCGCCAGGACCACGGCGTCCGCGAAGTACGTCCGGACGGCCCCCGTGATCAGGTCGCGGGCGACGATGCCGCGCGCCCGCCCGTCCACGACGATCAGGTCCAGCATCTCCGTGCGCGGGTGCATCTCGACGTTCCCGGCCGCGATCTGCCGGGACAGCGCCTGGTACGCGCCGAGCAGCAGCTGCTGGCCCGTCTGGCCGCGGGCGTAGAACGTCCGCGACACCTGGACGCCGCCGAACGAGCGGGTGTCGAGCAGGCCGCCGTACTCGCGGGCGAACGGCACGCCCTGGGCCACGCACTGGTCGATGATCTCGACGGAGATCTGGGCGAGGCGGTGCACGTTGGACTCGCGGGCGCGGAAGTCGCCTCCCTTGACCGTGTCGTAGAAGAGGCGGTGGACGGAGTCGCCGTCGTTGCGGTAGTTCTTCGCCGCGTTGATGCCGCCCTGGGCGGCGATGGAATGCGCCCGGCGCGGCGAGTCCTGGTAGCAGAACTGGACGACGTGGTAGCCCTGTTCGCCGAGGGTGGCGCCGGCCGCGCCGCCCGCCAGGCCGGTGCCGACGACGATGACGGTCTGTTTGCGGCGGTTGGCCGGGTTGACGAGCCTGGCCTCGAACCGCCGGCGGTCCCAGCGCTCGGCTATCGGTCCGTCGGGGGCCTTGGTGTCGGCGATCGGGGCGCCGACGCTCCAGCGGGTGTGGTCGTCGCCGGCGGTCCGGCGGCCGGCCGGCCGGTCGTGGTCGTCGTCCGTGGTCCAACGGACGTCATGGTCGGACATGTCAGCTCACGATTCCTGTCAGCACGCCGATCGGGACGGCGAGGAAGCCGAGGGTCAGCAGGGCGGCCAGCCCGTTGGCGATCACCTTGAACGCCCGGTCGCGGCGCGGGGAGTTGGCGCCCAGCGTCTGGGCCGCGCTCCAGAAGCCGTGCCGGACATGCAGGCCGAGGGCGAGCATCGCGGCGATGTAGAAGGCGCTCACGTACCAGCGGTCGAAGGACGCCACCAGGTTCTGGTACGGGTGCCCCTCCTCGGCGTTGGGGTTCACGGTGAGGGTGGTGAGATCGAGGATGTGCCAGACGATGAACAAACCGAGGATCACCCCGCCCCAGCGCATGGTCCGGGTGGCGTAGCTCGCCCGGGCCCGCTTCCGCTCGTACCGCGCCGGCCGCGCGGCCAGGTCCCGGCGGCTCAACTGGTAGGCGGCCACGCCGTGCAGCACCACGGACGCCGTGAGCACCACGCGCGTCAGCCACAGGAACCACATGCGGTGCAGGAAAGGCTCGCCGATGGTGCGGATCCAGTGCCCGTAGTGGTTGAGCTCCCCTGGCCCGAAGAAGACCTTCAGGTTGCCCAGCATGTGGGCGACCAGGTACGCCAGCATGATCAGCCCGGTGGTCGCCATGACCGCCTTCTTGCCGACGGTCGAGCGCCACAGCAGGCCCACGAGGGACGGGGAACGCCCGGTGGGGGGCTCGGTGGGGGACGGGGAACGCTCCGTCCGGGTCGCCAGTGCCATGCGCCGACAGTAGGTCGGCAAGATTCATGCGTCCAAGACATGACGGACCTGGTTTCCATAGGCAACGCCTATCTATCCTGTTCGGCGTGCAACTCCAGCAGCTCCGCTACTTCGCGACGGTGGCCGAGGTACGGCACTTCACCCGCGCCGCCGAGACCCTCCACGTCGCCCAGCCGTCGCTCTCTCAGCAGATCCGGACGCTCGAACGGGAGCTGGGCGCCGACCTGTTCCACCGGGTGCGCGGCAACATCACGCTGACCGACGCGGGCGAGGCGCTGCTGCCCCTCGCCCGCCGCATCCTCGCCGACACCGACACCGCGCGGCGTGAGGTCCAGGAGGTGGCCCAGCTCCGGCGCGGCCGGGTACGGCTCGGCGCGCCGCCGAGCCTGTGCGCCAGCCTGGTCCCGGACGTGCTGCGGGCCTACCACGCGCGCTACCCGGGGATCGAGCTGTTCATCGACGAGGGCGGCTCCCGCGACCTGGTCCGCGGCCTGGCCGGCGGTGATCTCGACCTGGCCCTGATCATCACCCCGCTGGGCGTCGGCGCCCCCGCCCTGACCACCACCGAACTGCTCCACGAGGACCTGGTCGTCGTCTCGTCCACGTCCGCCCCGCCGCCGGTCCGGCGGGCCCGGATCCGGGTGGAGGACCTGCGCGGGCTGCCGATGGCGATGTTCCGGCGGGGCTACGACCTGCGGGAGATGACGATCGCGGCCTGCCGGGCGGCCGGCTTCGAGCCGTCGTTCACGGTGGAGGGCGGCGAGATGGACGCCGTCCTGGGCTTCGTCCGGGCCGGGCTGGGCGTCGCCGTCGTCCCCGGCATGGTCGCCGCCCGCTCGGGGCTGCGCGTCACGCCGTTCGAGGGCGACCGGATGCGGCGGACGGTCGCGGTGGCCCACCGCAAGGACGCGCCCCCGCCGCGCGCGGCACGGGAGTTGTGGGGGGTGTTGCTGGAGCACTTGGGGGAGGCGTGAACAGGCCGTGCGGCGGGGGACCGTGACCAGACCCCGCTAGAAAACCCCGCCGAGCCACCCGCCGAGCCACACCCCCGCGTACGCCGCCCCCAGCCCCGCGCCCACGCTCCCCAGCACGTTGAGCACCGCCGGCCCCCGCGCCCCGTCCTCCGCCAGCCGCAGCGTCTCGTACGAGAACGTCGAGTACGTGGTCAGCGCCCCGCACAGCCCGGTACCCAGCCCCAGCCGGACGTCCTCCGGAGCCACGGCGGTCACCACGCCCAGCACGAAGCAGCCGACGACGTTGACCGTGAACGTCCCCCAGGGGAACACCGCATCGTGCCGCGCCTGCACGGCCCGGTCGGTGAGGTAGCGCAGCGGAGCGCCGGCCATGGCGCCGGCGACGACGAACAGCCAGTTCACCCCCGGTGGACCTCGACCTCGTCCAGGGTGACGAGCCCGCCGGACCCCTCGTCCAGCAGCTCGTCGACGACGGGCAGGAACGCCCGTACCCGTTCCGGCGCGTCCACGATCACCACCGCCACCGGCAGGTCCTCGCTCAGCGACAGCAGCCGCGCGGTGTGCACGCGGGACGAGGCGCCGAACCCCTCGACGCCCCGGAACACGCTGGCACCCGCCAGCCCGGCGCGGTGGGCGCGGTGGACGAGCTCGGAGGCGAGCGGCCGGCCGTGCGCGGTGTCGGACTCGCCGAGGTACACCGTCAGCCGGAGCGCCGGCCCGCGCGGGATCACCGTCGTCCTCCCCGCACCAGCCGGCGCGTCACGGCCGACGCGGCCCACACCGCCGCCAGCGCGGCGAGCGGCGTCGCGGCCAGGTACAGCAGCCCGGTCGCCGTGCGGCCGTCCGCCAGGAAGTCACGGACGTCGACGGCGTAGGTGGAGAACGTCGTGTAGCCGCCGAGCACCCCGGTGCCGAGGAAGGGACGCAGCAGCCGGTGCGGGGAACCCCGTTCGGCGATGGTCACCAGCAGGACGCCGATCAGGGCGCAGCCGGTCGCGTTGACCAGGAACGTCGTCCAGGGGAAGGCACCGTCCGGCGTCGGCCACAGCAGACCGGCGCCGTAGCGGGCCGCCGCGCCCAGCCCGCCGCCGAGGGACACCGCGGCTACGACGGGCCCCTGACCGGGATTGCGCCGTGCGGTGGCCGGGGCGGCCGGTGTCGTGCTCATCCGGCCACGCTAACGCACGCCCCGAGCGGCCACCCGCCGAGCACTGGCACCACCCGCCGAGCGCCACCCGCCACCCGCCGAGCGCCACCCGCCGCTCATCGAGCGCCACCCCACCTCACCACCGGAAGGGCCGCCGTCCGTCCCCAGCAGCCCCAGCGCCAGACCAGTCCGGCCTGGCCCGCTCCGACGATCGATCCCGCGCATGGCCGTCCCTCCCCGCCGGTCGTCCGTCCGTCCCTTGGACGCGGTGCGGGGCGCGGCTGTACAGACGTCGCACGGACGTCATGGCAGCTTCCGGGGCCCGGCGGGGCCGTTCGGCCGCCGGTCACCCGTCCGCCGCACGATTCGAAACCTTCGGGGTGATCGGGCGTTGATCCGGGCTCCCGGCCGTCAGCGGCCGTGAGTCTCGACCCTGTCAGACCGAACGAAGGTGTCACCCCATGTCACGAATCGCCAAGGCAGCGGCCCTCACCGCCACCGTGGGCACGGCGCTCGCCGGCGTCTCCGGCACCGCCCTCGCCGACTCGAACGCCAAGGGGGCGGCCGTCGGCTCCCCGGGCGTCATCTCGGGCAACGTCATCCAGATCCCGATCCACCTCCCCATCAACCTCTGCGGCAACACCATCGACATCGTCGGTCTGCTCAACTCGACCAACGGCAACGTCTGCGTCGCCGACTGACGCACCGCACCCCGACGACACCGGGCGCGTCCGCGCCGGGCCTCCGCTCCGCACGGCGGAGGGCCCCGCGGGACCGGCGCCCGTTCGTGGCGCCCCCGACGCGGTCGGCGGGCGCCACGCCGGTGTTCACATCCGCCGCCACACCCGTCGCCACACCGGATTCCGCGCCGGATTCCACACCGGTTCTACGGGACGGCGGCCCGGTCGTCCTCGGCCTCCGCGGTTCCTTCCGTCGCGGCACCGGTCGGCGCCGCGACGGCGATGGCCGTGACGACGAGGCCCTCGCCCGCCGTCCAGCGCCCCTCGAAGCCGTCCAGCCGGCGGCCGCCGACGACCGGGCCCGGCACCAGCAGCCGGGCCGTGAACGTGCCGGCGTCCGGATCGACGGTGAGCTCGGCCTCGTCGAAGTCCAGCTCCAGGCCGGTCAGCGGGTACCACGCCTTGAAGACGCTCTCCTTGGCGCTGAACAGCAGCCGGTCCCAGTGCACGTCCGGCCGGCGGGCCGCCAGGCCGGCCAGCCACTCGCGCTCGGACGGCAGCGAGACCATGGCGAGGACGCCGTCCGGGAGCGGCCCGTTCGGCTCGGCGTCTATCCCGAGCGACGCCGCGTCGGCGGCCCGCGCGACCGCGGCACCGCGGAAGCCCTGGCAGTGCGTCATGCTCCCCACCACGCCGTCCGGCCAGCCCGGCGCGCCCCGCTTGCCGGGCAGCAGCGGACCGGGCGGGAGGCCCAGCCGGCCGAGGGCGGCGCGGGCGCACACCCGGACGGTGGCGAACTCGTGCAGGCGCTTGGGGACGGCGCGGGCGACGTGGGCGGCCTCCTCGGGGAAGAGGAGGCTCACCGGGTCGTCCGGGGCGTCGGTGAAGGCGTGTTCGGTGACGGCCCAGGCGGGCAGGAGTGCGGCGATCACCAGACGGCTCCCGGCTCGTCCACGGGCTGGGGCAGGATCTGCCGGAGCGGCTCCCGGGGCGGCCGGGGCCGCCACTCGCGCGGGTAGCCGACCGACACCTCCTCGAAGCGGACCCCGTCGTACCGGGTCACGCGGGGGATGTGCAGGTGCCCGTAGACCGCGGCGGCGGCCCGGAAGCGGACGTGCCAGTCGGCGGTGAGCTCGGTGCCGCACCACTGGGCGAAGTCCGGGTAGCGCAGGATCCGGGTGGGTTCGCGGACCAGTGGCCAGTGGCTGACGAGGACCGTCCGCATACCGGGGTCGAGCTCCGCCAGCCGGCGCTCGGTGTAGGCGACGCGCGCCCGGCACCAGTCGTCGCGGGTGGCGTACGGGTCCGGGTGCAGGAAGTGCTCGTCGGTGCAGACGACGCCCGCCTCGTAGGCCCGGCGCAGCGACTCCTCCTTGGTGTCGGCGCCGGGGACGCGGAACGTGTAGTCGTAGAGGGTGAACAGCGGCGCGACGGCCACCGGGCCGCCGTCGCCCTCCCACACCGGGTAGGGGTCCTCGGGCGTGGCGACGCCGAGTTCGCGGCAGAGCTCCACCAGGCGCAGGTAGCGCTTCTCGCCGCGCAGGTCGCAGGGGTCCTTGGGCGGGGTCCACAACTCGTGGTTGCCGGGCGCCCAGATCACCTTGGCGAAGCGGCCGGCGAGCAGCCGCAGGGCCCACTCGACGTCGTCGTACCGCTCCGCGACGTCGCCGGCGACGATCAGCCAGTCGTCGTCGTGGGTGGGGCGCAGGGTCTCGGTGAGGGCGCGGTTCTCGGCGTGGGCGATGTGGAGGTCGCTGACGGCGAGCAGTCTTCCGGCCGGGTGGTGGGGCTCCGGTTGCGAGGGAGGCACGGTTTGCGGGTGGGGCACGGCTGGGTCCTTTGCGGTCTTTCGTCGTTCCGTCGTTCCGTCGTACTCGTGTGTTCCGTCGTACTCGTGAACTGCTGGTCGGTTCCCGGCCGGTGGCGGCCGTCCCGTCGTTCTGTCGTCCCGTCGTTCCAGGCCCGCGTCCCGCGCCCGGCCCCTCACGCTAATACGGCGGTCCGGCCGGGCGGAACCCCTGTTCGGGGTGGCCGAGGCGGTAGGGGCGGGTGGGGCGTGGCGCTCGGGCCTCGGGGGCGAGGGGCGACGGACGGCGGGGGAGGCGGGACTTGGGGAGGGGGCGCCGAGGGCGGCCACGGGGAGGATTACGGGGCCCGGCGCGCGTGGCCGATGATGGGGGCATGACCAACGACGGGGGAAGGGCGCATCAGCCCACCAGTTACGACCTGCGGCCGCCGGCCCCGGCCTGGCCGAACCCGTACGCGGACCCGGCGGCGCCGCCGCTGACCCAGGACCCGGCCGCGATGGCCGTCGCGCCCGGTGCGGCTGCCGACGTGGCACCCGGCGGGACGGGACCGGTCGGGGGCCGGGGACGGCGGTGGGCCCGGGGGCGGCCGTGAGTTCAGGGACGGCCGGGGCTCCGGGGGCGGCCGGGGCTTCGGTGGCGGCCGGAGGCCCGGGAACGGCCGCCGCCGGAGCCGCCGAGCCGGGCGCGGGCCGTCGGATCGGCGGCCGGTACCTGCTCCGGTCGCGGCTGGGCCACGGCGGCATGGGCACGGTGTGGCGGGCACACGACGAGGTCGTGGACCGCGAGGTCGCCGTCAAGGAGCCGCGCGTCCCGGACCACCTGCCGGAGTCCATGCGGCAGACCATCCACCTGCGGATGCAGCGCGAGGCCCGCGCCGCGGCCCGCGTCGCGCACCCCTCCGTCGTCGCCGTGCACGACGTGGTGGTGGAGGACGGCCGGCCCTGGATCGTCATGGAGCTGGTCAAGGGCCAGTCGCTGGGCGGCCGGCTGAACGAGGGGACGCTGGACGCCCGCGAGGCCGCCCGCGTCGGCCTCGCCGTGCTGGGCGCGCTGGAGGCGGCGCACGAGGCCGGGGTGCTGCACCGGGACGTCAAGCCGGACAACGTCCTGCTCGGGCGGCACGACCGGGTGGTGCTCACCGACTTCGGCATCGCGCAGATCGAGGGCGAGCAGGGCCTCACGGAGACCGGCGGCTTCATCGGCTCGCCCGAGTTCGTCGCGCCGGAACGGGCGTTGGGGCAGCGGCCCGGGCCCGCGTCCGACCTGTGGTCGCTGGGCGTCGTGCTGTACGCGGCCGTCGAGGGCATGTCGCCGTTCCGCCGTTCCAACACGCAGGCGACGATGCAGGCCGTGCTCTCCGCGGAACCGCCGCGGCCGACCCGGGGCCCGGCCGCCCTCACCGACATCGTGATGCGCCTGCTGCGCAAGGAGCCGTCCGCCCGGCCGACGACGTCCGAGGTGCGCGCGGCCCTGGAGGAGGTCGCGCGGCCGGCTCCGCCGGTGCCCGTCGCCCCGGCGGTACCGGTCACCGGCAGCCGGTGGATCCCGCCGGTGCTGCACCACAAGCGGAAGACGCAGTGGTCGTTGGGCGTCGGGGTCGTGGTGGTGGGGGCCGCCGTGGCGCTGTTCGCCGTCAACCCGTTCGGCTACGGGCCGGCGACGCCGCTGCACTGGAAGGTCGTCGAAGAGCCGGAGGTCGTCAAGGCGTCGCTGGCCGTGCCGGAGGACTACGTCAAGGAGATCAAGCCCGACGAGCACTTGGTGCTCTTCAACGACCCCGGCGGGGTCTACCGGGTCTCCCTGTTCACCCACAACGACCCGCCCGCCGGCTCCGTCGACGCGTCCGACAAGGACAAGCAGGTCGACTCGGCCCGCATCCAGGCCGCCAAGCGCAGGACGAGACTGGAGAAGGGCGAGATCACCGGGGTCGCCGACGCCCGGGTGTCGGTCGGGTCCGCGCCCTCCTTCGACGGCCGGGAGTCGGTGGAGATGACGACCGTCTACCGGAAGTCCGGCTCCGGCGACGACGACCCCAAGGCCGTCCGCCGCACCCGCGTCATCGTCAACAAGGCGAAGGACACCGCCTGGTACCTGGAGGTGACGATGCCGGAGAAGGGCAAGGCGCGGGCGGACGGCGACAAGCTGTACAAGGAGGTCCTGCGGTACCTCAAGCTCAAGGAGAAGTGAGGCTGGGGGGTTCCGTTTTCGCTCAGGTGCTTCCTCCGGCCGTGCGCCACGCGTGGGCGGCGGCTCGTTCCACCGCGCCGGCCAGCAGTTCGGCGTCGGCCGGTGAGCAGCCCGGCGGCGGCCCGAGCCGGCGCAGCCCGTGGGCGGGGTCGGCGGGCGGCTGGGGGTGCAGGGGGACGGCGGAGAGATCGCCGCCGGTGAAGTAGGCGGCGGCGGACGGGAGTTCGGAGACCGTCATGGTCGACGGGGTGGCGGACGCGTCGGTGGTGCTGCTCGACCGGGCCGCCCGCAGCTCGGTCAGGAGCCTCTCCCTGTCGCGTCCGCGCAGGGCGGGCAGCAGGAAGGGGTTGTCCTGGAGGGCTTCCGCGAACGCGTAGTGGACGGCGGCACCGTGGGAACAAGGGTCACCGGCGTCCCGGCAGTCGCAGTGGCAGGAAAGTTCCCCGCGCCGGGGGAAGAGGGCCGGCCCGGCCTTGCCGAAGGTGTCGTCGATGTCCTCCGGCATCCGGCCTTCGAGCAGCGCCGCCGCGTGCCGGAGCTGCCCGGCCAGCACCCGGACGCCGGCCGACCACTCGGCGTCGCCGAAGACCGGCAGCCGCAGCGTCACCTCGTATCCCGACTTGGCCAGTTCCACCCGGGCGGTGATCTCGCCCGGCCGGACCGTCAGGCCCTGGACCGCGCCCTGGCGGGCCAGCGTACGGCCGCGCGGGAGACGGGGGTTGGGGTAGGTGGCGCCCAGCGACTCCAGGGCGCGGACCCAGCGCCTGCTCCACCAGGTGCCGCTCGGGGCGGACGGCTTCTCACGGGTGGCGGATTTCTTGCGGACGGTCGGGCTCCTCCGGGTGGTGGGCTCTTCCCCGGCGGGTGTGGTGCCTCGGGAAGTCGTGCCGCGGCGGGTGGCGGGCTCATGCCGTCTCTCCTGTGGCTGCCGATGGGGTCGGGTCGCCCGCGCCCGTGGACTCCTCCGAGCCGGCGAGGCGGACGAGGGCGCGCAGGGCGTCGTCGTCGAGCTCGGCCAGCCAGGTCTCGCTCGTACCGACGACGGAGTCCGCGAGCGAGCGCTTGCTCTCCAGGAGCGCGGCGACGCGCTCCTCGAAGGTGTCGGCGGTGACCAGCTTGTGCACGTGCACGGTCCTGGTCTGGCCGATGCGGTGGGCGCGGTCGGTGGCCTGGTCCTCGACGGCGGGATTCCACCAACGGTCGTAGTGCAGGACGTGCGAGGCGCGGGTGAGGTTGAGGCCGAAGCCGCCCGCCTTGAGGCTGATGACGAGCAGCGGGGACGCCGTGTCGTCGTGCTGGAACGCGTCCACCATCGCGTCGCGCCGCTCGGCCGGGGTGCCGCCGTGCAGGAACGGCACCTCCTCCAGCCCGAGTTCGGCGGAGAGGTGGCGGGCCAGCAACTCTCCCATGACGCGGTACTGGGTGAAGACGAGGGCCCGGTCGCCCGCCGCGACGGCCTCGCCCAGCATCTCGGTCGCCCGCATCAGCTTCCCGGAGCGGCCCGCCAGCGAGCCGGCCGCCGCCGTGTCCTCCTCGCCCAGGTACTGGACCGGGTGGTTGCAGATCTGCTTCAGGTGGGTGAGCAGCCGCAGCACGTTGCCCTGCCGGCGGCTGCCGGAGCCGAGCCCGTCGCCGCCGTCGAGCGCCTCCGCGACGGCGGCCCGGTAGAGCCGGGTCTGCTCGGCGGTGAGGTCGCACGGAACCGTGGACTCCATCTTGGCCGGCAGCTCGTCCGCCACCGCGCTCTTCATCCGCCGCAGCACGAACGGCGAGACGACGGCGCGCAGCCGCCCGGCCGCCTCCCGGTCGCCGTCGCGCTCGATCGGCCCTGCGAACTGCTCCCTGAACCGCCGGTGCGAACCGAGCAGCCCGGGATTGGTGAAGTGCGCGATCGACCACAGCTCCGACAGCCGGTTCTCGACCGGGGTGCCGGTCAGCGCGACGCGGGCCCGGGCGTCGAGGCGCTGGGCCGCGCGGGCGGTCTGCGCGGTGTGGTTCTTGATCTGCTGCGCCTCGTCCAGGACGACGAGGTCCCAGCCGACGGAGGCGAGCAGCTCGGCGTCCAGGCGCAGCAGGGCGTAGCTGGTGACGACGACCGCGCCCGGCGTGAACGCGGCCGGGTCGGTGGCGCGTCGCGCGCCGTGGTGGCGGAGCACGGTGAGGCCGGGGGCGAACCGGGCCAGTTCACGTTCCCAGTTGCTCACGACGGAGGTCGGGCAGACGACGAGCCGGGGGCGGTCGCCGGTGCGGCCGGCGAGCAGCGCGATGGTCTGGAGGGTCTTGCCGAGGCCCATGTCGTCGGCGAGCAGCGCGCCGAAGCCCAGGTCGGTGAGGGACTGCAGCCAGGCGACGCCGCGCCGCTGGTAGTCACGGAGGTCCGCGCACACGCCGGTGAGGTCGGGCTCGGTACGCCTGCCCGCCTCGCGCAGCCGGCCGACGAGGTCGGCGACCGAGCCGTCGGCGACGGCCGGCACGTCGCCGAACTCCTCGGTGCGGTGGCGGCCGCACAACGCGATGGACAGCGCCTCGGCGGTCGAGAGCCGCCCCGGCGTCCCGACGAGGGCGGCCAGTTCGCCGACCCGGTCGGGGTCGAGGCGGATCCAGGTGTTCCGCCAGGGGGCGAGGGGCTCGCCGCGGGAGGCGAGGAGGGCGACCTCGTCAGGGGTCGCCACCTCGTCGCCGACGACGGCTTCCCAGCGGTAGGTGACGGTACGGGCGCGGGGCGCGGCGCCGTTCCCGCGCGGGCTCCGGCGGGTGCCGACGCGGAGGCGGGGGACGAGGGCGTTGCCGCCCTCGCCGCTCAGCTCCTCCGGGACGGTGAGCCCGATGCCCGCGGTGTCCAGGGCGGTCGCGGTGTCGCCGAACAGCCGCGCCGCCTGGAAGGGGTTGAGCAGGACCCGGGTGGGCCGGCTCTCGTCCAGGCAGGCGGCGAGGGGCCGGAACACGCGGGCCGCGCGGCCCAGCCCCTCGGTCAGCGCCTCCTGCGGGGCGTCGAGGATCCGGCCGCCGAGGGAGAGGGTGCCCGAGCCGGCGTCCCAGACGCGGTGGGCGGAGAGGAGGACGTCCGGTTCGTCCACCGCCTCCAGATGGAAGGTCAGCGGCCAGAGCGCATCCGGGCCGGCGGGCGTGCCGAGGCGGAGGCGGAGCCGGACGGCGGCCCGCTCGCCGCCGCCGGCCGCCACCCAGTCCGCGAGCTGTGCGGGGGTGGGCGTGGTGGGGGCTGGTACCTCGGCGGGGTTGGAGGTGGTGGTGAGGGCGGTGGCAGGGGTGGTGGTTTCGGTGCTGGTGGGGTGGTGGTGAGTGCGGTGGTGACGGTGCTGGCGGGGGTGGTGGTGAGGATGGTGGTCCAGGAGTCGGCGGTGCCGTCGGCCGCCGGTGCGGAGGCGCGGGCGCAGGCATCGGCGACGGCGTCGCAGAACGCGGTGAGCAGGGCGAGCGGGGACCAGACGCGCGCCTCCCCGGGGTCCGTGCCGTCGGACCCGGGGGTGCCGTCCGGCGTCGGGACGCGCAGCGCGTGGGCGGCGGCGGGCAGGGCCGTGGCGAGGGCCGCCAGCCGGGGGTCGCCGTCGGTCACGGCCCGCCAGTGGGCGCGGACCCGGCCCTCGCCGGCCTCGCGCAGGACGGGGACGAGGTGGCCGGCGGTGACGTGCTCCAGGGCGAGCCGGGCGGCGACGACCCAGGCGTGGACGGAGTGGCCCCAGGGGCGGTCGGGTGCGGCGGGCTCTGCCTCGTCCTCGGCGTCGTCGACGTCGTTGGCGTTCTCGGCGCCCTCGACCTCCTCGGCGTCGGCTCTGACTCCGGTTCCGCTTCCGGTCGCGGCTTCGATTCCGGTTTCGACTCCGGCTTGGGTTGCGGCTTCGGTCGCGGTGAGGGCGGCCAGCGCGCCGACCGCCTCGCCGACCGGGACCAGCAACGCGGGAACGTCCACGTCCACCAGGGAGCCGCCGTGCGGCAGAAGGGTGGGAAGCATGGGGGGAGTGGTGAGCCGGGTGCCGGTGCCCGTGGTGCCGGCGGCGGCCGGCAGGCCCAGCGCCGCCGCCTCCGCCGAGGGTTCGGGGGTGCCCCAGAAGGCCATGACACCGTGCCCCGGCACATCGGGATCCGGAACGAACGTCGCCTGCAAGCGGCCGGGAAACTCCGGCGTGCCCATACAGCGGTCCCATCTGTTCGGCAATACGGACTTCAGGAAGCGGACAGCATAACCAGGAAATGCCGGAATTTCATATGAGGTTGGTGGAGGGCGATATTTCCGAGGGGGGTGCGCGTGCGTTCCGAGTGTGTCGGTCGAACGCTCCCGGGGTCGTCGGCCGAAATCTTCCGCAGTCGGATCGGCCGTGCGCCGACTGGGCAGGGTGGCACTCGGGGGC
The DNA here is from genome assembly GCF_050937075.1 of Streptomyces sp. CA-181903. Taxonomy (NCBI): domain Bacteria; kingdom Bacillati; phylum Actinomycetota; class Actinomycetes; order Kitasatosporales; family Streptomycetaceae; genus Streptomyces; species Streptomyces sp. CA-181903. The sequence goes on along the minus strand of NZ_JBNJLY010000001.1, from coordinate 2,688,761 downwards.
GTCCGGACGGGGAGGTGCCCGGCGAGATCCGGTCATCCCGCCCCTTTTCAGCCGGAATTTCTCCGAAGGCATTCCCAGAGCATGTTTTCCCGCGGTGTCAAATCGCGTCGGCGGGTAATTCCAAGGACATGAATTCCATGCCAAGTCAAGCGAGGCGCGGTTTCGCTCCGACCGCCGCGAGAACTCCTCCCGCCGCGGCGAACGGAAGATGACCACCGCGATCCGGAGGGCCAGGCCCCGGATCTCCGCACGCCCACCGCCTGGTAGCGGACGATCACGGCACGGTAGAGCTGTCCCCATGAGCACTGAGACGCGCACCACGGAGACGCGCACCGCCGCGCAGAAGACCGCCGCCGCTCCCAGGATCCTCGTCACCGGCGGCGCCGGGTTCATCGGTTCCCACTACGTCCGCACCCTGCTGGCCGGGGACGGACCGGAACGCCCGTACCTCACCGTCCTCGACAAGCTCACCTACGCCGGCGTCCCGGCCAACCTCGACCCCGTCCGCCACTCCGACCGCTTCCGTTTCGTCCAGGGCGACATCTGCGACATCGGTCTGGTCGACCGGCTGGCCGCCGAGCACGACCAGATCGTCCACTTCGCCGCCGAGTCACACGTCGACCGTTCCGTACGGGAGGCGGACGCCTTCGTCCGCACCAATGTGCTGGGCACCCAGAGGCTCCTGGACGCGGCGCTGCACAACGGTGTCCGGGTCTTCGTGCACATCTCCACCGACGAGGTCTACGGGTCGATCGACCACGGCTCCTGGACCGAGGACGCGCCGCTGTCCCCCAACTCGCCCTACGCGGCGGCCAAGGCGGCCGGCGACCTCTTCGCCCTCGCCTGCCACCGCACCCACGACCTCGACGTACGCGTCACCCGCTGCTCCAACAACTACGGCCACCACCACTTTCCCGAGAAGCTGATACCGCTGTTCGTCACCAACCTGATGGACGGCCTGGAGGTGCCGCTCTACGGGGACGGGCGCAACGTCCGCGACTGGCTGCACATCGACGACCACATCCGCGGCATCGAGCTCGTCCGCACCCGCGGCCGGGCTGGCGAGATCTACCACATCGGCGGCGGCGCCGAACTGACCAACCGCGAGCTCACCGACATGCTGGTGAAGGCGGTCGGCGCGGACCCGTCGCTCGTCCGGCACGTCGAGGACCGCAAGGCCCACGACCGCCGCTACTCGCTCGACTGGAGCAAGATCCGCGACGAGCTGGGCTACCGGCCGGTCCGAGACTTCGAGGAGGCTCTGGCGGAGACGATCGCCTGGTACCGCGACAACCGCGCCTGGTGGGAACCGCTCAAGCAGCGGGCGGCCCTGCTGCCGCAGACGGGCTGACCTGTCCGTCCGCACGTGTCGTGGCCCGACCCGTCCTGACATCGGAGCCTCCCGCCCCACGGGAAACCCGGAACGGGAGGCTCCGAAGCAGCCGGACGACCGGCCTGGCCCGCAGCGGCCCGACCGGCAGCCGGCCCGACCCGCAGGCGGCCTGACCTGCCCACCCACCTGCCCCTCCGACAAAAGAACGCCCCTCCTATCGAAGAAGGGGCGTCACTTCAGAGCGACGTACTCGTGACCGGATCCTCGGCCGCGACGGCCTCGTCCTCCCCGAAGTCCGGGGCCTGGAAGGGGTTCGTCGTCGGAGGCGGCAGTTCGAGGGCCGAGCGGTGGTGTGCCCCTTCCGGGGCAGAGAACAGCGAGGTCGAGTCGATGAGAGGTCTCCCTTTGCGTTGCCGGCCCGCGGAGGGACCGGCGTGCCGAGACACGGCACAGAGGTCCTAGAGTTTGGTCATCTTGGCGTACGGACTCAAGATCCGCTCTTCCGTGGATCCGAAATCCACGAGCACGGCGATCCCGTCCTCGACACCGGTCACCCGGCCGAGTCCGTACATGTCGTGCGTTACCTGGTCGCCCACGGCGAAGTCCTTGGGAGCCGGTGTGACCTTGGCCGCGAAGGGGCTGGTGGGCAGATGGCGCTTCAGTGCAGCAGGCTTAGTCATTGCCTCCAGTATGCGCCCGCAACCGCCCCTCGTGCGGCCGCCGTCCGCGTCGGATCCGACACAGATCGAGAACAACAGCAGCCCCGGAACCAAGCACCCCCACGCTGACCAGCAAAAAGACCCTCCCGAAGGGAGGGTCTGACCGTGCGCCCCCGGCAGGACTCGAACCTGCGGCCAAGCGCTTAGAAGGCGCCTGCTCTATCCACTGAGCTACGGGGGCCGGTGTGGTGCGGCGGTGTCGCGGACGGCTGAAGCCCCGGGCTCGGTGGTGCCGTGACCTTGCCGGGGACAAGGATAGGGCTCCGCGTACCTCGTCCCGGTTGCTTCACCTCCGTGACACGATGTGGAGGTTCGGTGAAGCGGTCCTGATAATCGCAGGCGAGTGCGAATCGTGCACCGTTTTTGACGCCTCCTGCGGCGGGTGTTGTGTACTCGTTATGCCCGGGCCCCATTCGCCACGCCCCGCGCGGCATGGTCTATACGCTTCAAAAACACCTCAGAATTGGGCATTCTGCACATGTGGCGACCTTGGACGTACGGCCCCGGCTGATCGACGCGCTGTCCGCACTGCGGGACCGCGTCGAGGCCGCTCGGTTTCCGCTCCCCCTTCCCGGCGCCGTTCGCGCCCGTCGCAACCGGGCCGAGCTTCTGGCGCAGCTTGACGACTACCTCGTGCCCCGGTTGTGCGCCCCCGAAGCGCCGTTGCTCGCGGTGGTCGGGGGATCCACCGGGGCGGGGAAGTCCACGCTGGTGAACTCGCTGGTGGGGCGGCGGGTGACGGAGGCGGGGGTGCTGCGGCCGACGACGCGGGTGCCGGTGCTCGTCTGCAATCCGGACGATCACCACTGGTTCGCCGGGCCGCGGGTGCTGCCGGCGCTGCGGAGGGTGAGGGGGCCCGTACGGGACGGGCTGCTGGAGGACGTTCCCGTAGAGGTGACCCCTTCGGGTGACGAGGACGACGACCGGCCCGGGCTGCGGCTGGAGACCGACCGGGCGCTGCCCCGCGGGCTGGCGTTGCTGGACGCGCCCGACATCGACTCCCTCGTGGAGCGCAACCGGGAGCTGGCCGCGCAGCTGATCTGCGCGGCGGACGTGTGGGTGCTGGTCACCACGGCCACCCGGTACGCGGACGCGGTGCCCTGGCACCTGCTGCGGGCGGCCAAGGAGTACGACGTCACGCTGGCCACCGTCGTGGACCGGGTGCCGCACCAGGTGACGGGGGAGGTGGCGCGGCAGTTCGGGGCGCTGCTGGAGGCGGCGGGGCTGGGGGACGTCCCCCGGTTCACCATTCCCGAGCTGCCCGAGTCGGTGGCCGGCGGGAGCGGGCTGCTGCCGGTCACGGCCGTGGCGGGGCTGCGGGCCTGGCTGATCCAGCGCGCCCAGGACCCCGCCTCGCGGACGGTGGCGCGGGCCCGTACCGCCAACGGCGTGCTGGCCTCGCTCGGTTCGCGGCTGCCGGGGCTGGCCGGGGCCGCGGCGGGGCAGCACTCGGCGGCGGTGCGGCTGCTCCAGCGGGTCGAGGACGCGTACGCCCGGGCCGCGGACCGGGTCCGGCGGGACGCGGCCGGTGGCGAGGCGCTGGCCGGCGACGCGCTCACGCACTGGCGCGGCCACCCGCGCGACAGCACCTCCGACGAGCTGCTGACCGCCCTTACCAACGCCTTCATCGCCCTCCTGGCCTGCGCCGTCGACGCCGCCGACGAGGAGATCGCCACCGCCTGCGCGGGCGACCCGGCCGCCGCCACCGCGCTGGCCCCGCGGGACGCGGACGGCGCCGCCGCCCGGATCGGGGTGGCCGTGCGCTACTGGCGCCGCTGCCTGGAGGAGCACGCGGAGGAGGAGGTGCGTGAGGTTCGTGGGACGCGGGAGGCGCGTCAGGTTCGGCAGGTCCGTCCCGCGCACGGTTCCGAACGCGGTGGGCTTCCCGACGCCGACCGGGTGACCGCGCTGCTCGCCGCTGCGCTGCTGGGCGGGCGGCGGGCGCAGTCCGCGAGCGAGGCGCTCGCCGAGGCGCTCGGCGCCCGGAGCGCGCTCCGGTTGCGCGAACGCGGCGGCGCGCTCCTCGACGAGTGCGTGGAGCGCGTGCTGGAGACCGAGCGCGACCGCAGGACCGCCCCCCTGGAAGCCCTCGACGTGACCCCCGACCACCAGGTCGAACTCATCGCCGCGCTATCCGTGTTGCAGAAGGAAAGGTGACCGCGGTGCATTCAGCCGACAGCCGCCGCGGGCCGGGGAGGCCGCCCGCGTCCGACGCCGTCGACCGTTCCTGGGACGACGGTCTCATCGCCCGCCGCGCGCGCCCGGAGCGTACGCGGCCGGACAAGGCGCACCAGGAACAGCGGGAGCGCCCGGCGGCTCCCGCGCGCCCGGCGCCGAGCGTCGCCACCGTTCTCGGCGGCCCCCTCCTCACCCGCCTCGACGCCCTCCGCCAACTGGTCGGGCTCTCCCGGGCGCGGCTCGACGGCGGAACGCTCGACGAGGCCGGACGCGTGCTGGAGGAGGCCGCCGTCCGCCAGCGGCACCCCCTCGACCTGACGGTCGTGGCCATCGCCGGATCGACCGGAAGCGGCAAGTCCACCCTCTTCAACACCCTCGCCCGCGCCCAGCTCTCCGAGGCCGGGGTGCGCCGGCCCACCACTTCCGCGCCCGTCGCCTGCGCCTGGACCGACCGCGCGGACGGACTGCTGGACCGGCTCGGGATCGCGGAGGGGGCGCGCCGCAAGCCGCCGCGCCCCCGCGACCCCGCGTTCGCGGGTCTCGTCCTCCTCGACCTCCCGGACCACGACTCGGCGGCGGCCGGCCACCGCGAGCAGGTGGACCGGCTGCTGGAGTTGGTGGACGCGGTGATCTGGGTGGTCGACCCCGAGAAGTACGCCGACGCGGTGCTGCACGAGCGCTACCTCCGCCCGCTGGCCGGCTACGCGGAGGTCACCTTCGTCGTCCTCAACCAGCTCGACCGGCTCTCCGGGGACGCCGCGGACCAGGTCCTGGACGACCTGCGGCGGCTCCTCGACGAGGACGGCCTGGCCCTCGGCGAGCACGGTGAGCCCGGGGCGGCCGTCCTGGCGCTGTCCGCGCTGACCGGCGAAGGAGTCGGCGAACTGCGGGAAGTCCTCGGTCAGTTCGTCACCCGCAGGAAGGCCGCCGAACTGCGCCTCACCGCCGACGTCGACGGCGCCTCGGCCCGGCTGCGGCCCGTCTACGTCGCCGAGGGCCGGCCCGGGCTGACGGACGGGGCGCGGCTGGACTTCGAGGACCGGCTGGCGGAGGCGGTCGGCGCCCGCGCGTCCGGGCTGCGTGCCGAACGGACCTGGCTGCGCGGCGCCGAACGGGCCTGCGGGACGGTCTGGGGCCACGCCTGGCGGCATTACCGAAAGACCCGGGGAGCGCGCACGGGTGAGGCCGGTGCGGGCAGTGGTACGGACGTGGCGCCGCCGCAGCGGCGTACCGCCTCCCGGCCGCTGGTCGAGCAGGCCGTGCGCGCGCTGGTGCACGAGGCGTCCGCCGGGCTGCCGGAACCGTGGGCCCTGGCCGTCCGCGAGGCCGCCGTCAACGGTGCCGAGGGACTGTCCGAGGCCCTGGACGAGGCCGGCGCGGCGGCGTCCCTGCCCGCCGCACGCCGTGGCGCGTCCGGCGTCCGGTGGGTGGGCGGGCGACGGGCGGCGAAGCCCTCGTCCGGTGGCGCGGAGGGCGCGAGGGCGGGCGGACGGCGTGCTGCCGGCCGGGATACGGGCGGGTGGCGCACCGGCGGCCGGCGTACTGGGGACCGGCGGACCGGCGGCTGGCGTGCCGGGGACCGGCGTACCGGGGGACGGCGTACGGGCGCCGGGCGTAGGGGGGCCGGGCGTACGGGCGTCGGGCGGACGCGCGGCGGGGGCGCGCCCCGGCTGGTGCGGCCCCGGTGGTGGGCCCTGGCCACGGCTGCTCAGGTGATGCTGGTGCTGCTGCAACTGGGTGGACTGGTGTGGCTCCTGACCGCGCTCTGCGGCGGCACGGGGGTGCCCTGGTGGGTGCCCGCCGGGCTGACGGCGGGCTGCGCGGCGGGGGCGCCGCTGCTGTCGTGGGGCTGCCGGATGGCCGCACGGGGGCCGGCCCGGGGGTACGGACTGGAGACGGAACGGCGGCTGCGGAACGCCGCGGCGGCCTGCGGGCGGGAACGGGTGCTGGAGCCGGTGGCGGCGGAGTTGCTGCGGTACCGGGAGCTGCGGGGGCAGTACGTGGTGGCCGCGGGGGAGGGGTGAGTCCGAGGAACTTGGTGAATCCGGGCGGCGACAGCAGGGTGGTGCGGACCCGGCTTGTGGAAAAACCCGTCGGCAATCGCTTGATGGGTGAGGAGAGGGAGCAGAGGGGCGACTGTGCGCTCCTGTGAGTGACGGATTTCTCCCGTGTGCTCGCCCGCTGTCCACAGGCCCCGGCGGCCCTTGCCCGCCGCGTGCACGATGAGGTCACGGGCGGCTTCACCGCCCTCGCCGGGGGCGTGCCGTGCCGCGCGCATGGTCCCGGCTGTCGTGAAACGGGGGAGACAGCGCGATGAACGAGACACTGGTGACGGTCGTGGGCAATGTGGCGACCCAGCCCGACTTCCGGAAAGCCGCCAACGGGGCGGCCGTCGCCCGCTTCCGGCTCGCCGCGACGGTGCGCCGCTGGGACCGGGGGCGGGAGGAGTGGGCCGACGCCTACACGAGCTTCTACTCGGTGTGGGCGTGGCGCACGCTGGCGAGCAACGTGGTCGCCTCGGTGACGATCGGCGAACCGGTGCTGGTGCAAGGCAAGTTGCGCATCAACACCCAGGAGCGGGACGGGAGACGGTGGACGTCGGCGGACATCGACGCGGTGGCGATCGGGCACGATCTCGCGCGCGGGACCTCGGCGTTCCGCAGGGTGTCGCCGGCGCGGCCGCTGCCGGTCGAACCGGTGCGCCTGGCGGGCGTCATGGGGAAGGTGGTCACGGACGTGGAGGCGGCGCGGATGGGCGCGGTCGTGGGCGGGGCGGAGGCGTTGCCGGCCCGGACCACGAAGGCCGGTGAGCCATCTGACGAGTTCTCGGTTCGTGAGGGCATGGGGATGGTCGACGGCTCGTTGGTGCCAAGCGCCCCTTGAAGTGCGGCGTTTGTCCGGGTGATTTGTCGATAAACCCGGACTGAACACCTGGTTCCGATAACGATTCCGATTCGGATCGTCCGCCCGGCAGGCGTGCGCGGCGTTCGCGTCGTGGGCGCTTCATAGGATCCCCCACACGTACCAACGGGGGCTGCCGCTTTTGAATTGCCCGGAGTGTCGCGTGAGGCCCTGCGACGGCTCGCGCGCGCCCGAAAGGAAGTCCATGAGCTCTAGAACGAGGCGGTGGCCCGCGCGCCCCGCCGCGGCCGTCCTGGCCTGGGCCCTCGCCCTGACCGGTGCGGTGTCGGCGGCCGGAGCGGCGTCCGCGGCCGACGCGGTGGCGGCGGAGGCGCCGCAGCACTCGGGGGGCGTCAGCGCGGTGCTGGGCAGCGAGATGCCCGCCAGATCCGGAGCGCACCTCAAGAAGGGCGGCACGTCGACCCCCGTCGCGGCCGGGCTGTACGAGATGAAGGTCGACGGCGGCGGAACGGTGCAGACCTATTGCGTCGACGCCGAGGCGGCGACCGTCAACGGGGCCAACTACCGGGAGGTGAGCTGGGGCGAGTCCTCGCTGCGGCGCAACCGGAACGCGGGCCGGATCCGGTGGATCCTGCAGAACTCCTACCCCCAGGTCGACGACCTCGCCGCGCTCGCCGAGAAGGCCGGGACCGGCACCCTCGACCCCGGCCTCGCCGCGGCCGGCACCCAGGTCGCCATCTGGCGCTACTCGGACGGCGCCACCGTCGAGGCCGACAACCCCGCGGCCGAGAAGCTCGCCGACTACCTCTACAAGAACGCCGAGGACCTGGCGGAGCCCAAGGCATCCCTCTCTCTGGACACGCTCGCCGTGTCCGGCCGGTCCGGCGGGCGGATCGGCCCGGTCACGGTCCGGACCACCGCGGACAGCGTCACCCTCACGCCCACCGCGGAGGCGATCGCCCGGAACATACGCATCGTGGACAAGGCGGGCAAACCCGTCACCACCCTCGGCGACGGCGGACAGCTCTACTTCGGGGTGCCCGCCGGCGCCCGGCCCGGAGCGGCCGGGGTCATGGCCACCGCCAACACCCAGGTCCCGGTCGGCCGGGTGTTCACCGGCGACCGGGTCCGCACCCAGACGATGATCCTGGCCGGTTCCAGCCGCAGCACCGCCACCGCCGGCGCCGTCGCCGCGTGGGCGGACAAGGGCGCCGCCCCCGCGGTGTCCGCCCGGAAGGACTGCGCCAAGGGCGGCGTGGAGATCACCGTCGCCAACCGGGGTGACGCGCCCTACGCCTTCCGGATAGCCGGCGCGCCGCACACGGTGAAGCCGAACACGTCCGAGACGGTCCTGGTCAAGGTCGCGGAGGACCAGGCGTACCGGATCGGCGTCGACGGGCCCGACGGAGCCTCCACGACCGTCTCCGGGGTGCTCGACTGCCGGACCGGCGACACCGCCGGCCGGGAGGGGCTGGAGGCGAAGGACGCGACGGCCGCGGGCCCGCCGCCCTCCCCGTCCGGTACGCCGGGAGCGCCGGGCACGTCGGGTGCGCCGAGTGGTGGCCCCGGGCCCGGCGGCGGAGGCTCCGGAGGGGCCGCCGCGGACCGTGACCTCGCGGACACCGGCGGCAGCGGCACCACGCCGACGGCCGTGGGCGTCGGGGCGGCCCTGGTGGTGGTCGGCGCCGCGACGGTGTACCTCCTGCGGCGGCGCAGGAACGCCGCCTCGGAGGCTTCCGGAGAGTGACGCCGGGCCCGGCGCGGGCGGGCACGGCCGGCGCCTCCCGGCGTGACGGGGCGGCGCACCGCCCCGGGCCGTGCCGAATCGCGTTTTCGCCCCGGGCCGCCGGTACGGCAAGATGGGTGTGTCTGCCCTCACGCGGCGGAGCCGCACATTGGCCCTTCTCGAATGCCGGACGGTTTCTCTTGGCTGAGTACATCTACACCATGCGCAAGACGCGCAAGGCGCACGGCGACAAGGTCATCCTCGATGACGTGACGCTGAGCTTCCTGCCCGGTGCGAAGATCGGTGTGGTCGGCCCGAACGGCGCCGGTAAGTCCACCGTCCTGAAGATCATGGCCGGTCTGGAGCAGCCCTCCAACGGCGATGCCTTCCTGTCGCCCGGCTACAGCGTCGGCATCCTCATGCAGGAGCCGGAGCTCGACGAGTCCAAGACGGTGCTGGAGAACGTCCAGGACGGCGTCGCCGAGACCAAGGGCAAGCTCGACCGGTTCAACGAGATCGCCGAGCTGATGGCCACCGACTACTCCGACGCGCTGCTGGAGGAGATGGGCAAGCTCCAGGAGGAGCTGGACCACGCCAACGCCTGGGACCTGGACGCCCAGCTGGAGCAGGCCATGGACGCCCTGGGCTGCCCCCCGGCGACTGGCCGGTCGTCAACCTCTCCGGTGGTGAGAAGCGCCGCGTCGCCCTCTGCAAGCTGCTGCTGGAGGCCCCCGACCTGCTGCTCCTCGACGAGCCCACCAACCACCTCGACGCCGAGTCCGTGAACTGGCTGGAGCAGCACCTCGCCAAGTACGCGGGCACCGTCGTGGCGATCACCCACGACCGGTACTTCCTCGACAACGTCGCCGAGTGGATCCTGGAGCTCGACCGCGGCCGCGCCCACCCCTACGAGGGCAACTACTCCACCTACCTGGAGAACAAGGCCGCCCGTCTGAAGGTCGAGGGCCAGAAGGACGCCAAGCGCCAGAAGCGGCTCAAGGAAGAGCTGGAGTGGGTCCGCTCCAACGCCAAGGGCCGCCAGGCCAAGTCGAAGGCGCGTCTGGCCCGCTACGAGGAGATGGCCGCCGAGGCCGACAAGATGCGGAAGCTGGACTTCGAGGAGATCCAGATCCCGCCGGGCCCGCGTCTGGGCTCCGTCGTCGTCGAGGTCAGCAACCTCTCCAAGGCGTTCGGTGACAAGGTCCTCATCGACGACCTGTCGTTCACGCTGCCGCGCAACGGCATCGTGGGCGTCATCGGCCCGAACGGCGCCGGCAAGACGACCCTCTTCAAGATGATCCAGGGTCTGGAGAAGCCGGACTCCGGCACCATCAAGGTCGGCGAGACCGTCAAGATCTCCTACGTCGACCAGAGCCGCTCCAACATCGACCCCAAGAAGACGCTGTGGGCCGTCGTCTCCGACGAGCTGGACTACATCAACGTCGGCCAGGTCGAGATGCCGTCCCGCGCCTACGTCTCCGCGTTCGGCTTCAAGGGCCCGGACCAGCAGAAGCCGGCCGGCGTGCTCTCCGGCGGTGAGCGCAACCGCCTCAACCTGGCGCTCACCCTCAAGCAGGGCGGCAACCTGCTGCTCCTCGACGAGCCGACCAACGACCTCGACGTCGAGACCCTGTCCTCGCTGGAGAACGCGCTGCTGGACTTCCCCGGCGCGGCCGTGGTCGTCTCCCACGACCGCTGGTTCCTCGACCGCGTCGCCACCCACATCCTGGCGTACGAGGGCGACTCCAAGTGGTTCTGGTTCGAGGGCAACTTCGAGTCCTACGAGAAGAACAAGATCGAGCGGCTCGGCCCGGACGCCGCGCGTCCGCACCGTGCTTCCTACAAGAAGCTCACCCGGGGCTGACGTGGCGCGCCATACCTACTCCTGCCCGCTGCGCTGGTCCGACATGGACGCCTTCGGCCATGTCAACAACGCCGTGTTCCTCCGGTACCTGGAGGAGGCCCGGATCGACTTCCTCTTCAGTTCCGCGTTCGGCAAGGGGAAGCACTCGTTCTCGGACGGGTCCGTGGTGGCCCGGCACGAGATCGACTACCTCCGGCCGCTCGTCCACCGGCCCGAGCCGGTGGTCATCGAGAGCTGGGTGACGCACATCTCCCGCTCCTCGCTGACCGTCGGTTACGAGATCAAGGACGAGGACCGGGTGTACGCCCGGGCGTCCACGGTCGTCGTGCCGATCGACCGGGAGACCGGGCGGCCGCGGCGGATCTCCGAGGAGGAGCGGGAGCTGCTGGCGGAGTTCCGGGACGACGAGCCGGACGCCGACCCGGCCGACGCCGTCGAGGGGGCCGTCGCCGTATGACGGCGTCCCCGGCTCCGCCTCCGGCCCCCTCTTCGCGGGGGCCGCGGTTGCGGTTCGCCGACGCCCGGGAGGCCGCCGACCTGGCCGCCTTCCTGGCCCGGCTGATCCACTACGACCGGGCGGCCGCGGTGCGGCTGCAGGCGGGGGGCGGGGTGCTCGGCGTTTTCGGGCGCCCGCCGTCCTTCGAGGTCCTCGCCATCCGTACCGCTCGGGTGAGTGACGAGGGCGCGCTCGATGTGACCGTGTCGGCCGGGCGGCTGGCCGATGAGATCGATGCCGGTTCCCCGGTCGGGGGCGGGCTTGACGTCTCTGTTCCCGAGACCGTCACCGGGCCGCCGTGGGCCGGCGTGCTGCCGCCGCGCGGCGGCTGGCGCCGGGTGCCCGGGCTGCCTTCCGTCGAGGAGGTACGCGGCGTCGTCGCCGCGGCGGTCGGGGAGTTCCGGGCCCGCGACGAGGCGTTGCCCGCGCAGCGGCGGAACAGGGCCGAGCGGGACCGCATCGGGCGGGAGATCTGGTCGCGGACGCTCGGGGAGACGGGGGTGCCGTTGCGGGTGGTGCACGCGGCTCAGGCGCTCGGGTTTTTGCGTCCCTCGCGGGTGCGCGCCGCCGCGGGCGCGGGCGGCCCCGCCGACGCGGAGCCTTTGGCGCTCTTCGCCGCCGGCGGGTGGTTGCGGTTGCGGACGCCTTACGGGTCCGTCGCGGTGCGGACCGGTGGCGGTGGGGTCGGGGGGTTGACCGTCACGCCTGTGTGACGGTCTTGGGAGGGTGCCCCGGCCCCGCCCTTTCGCCGTTTCCCGGGGGCCGAGCCCCGGCCCCCCGAAAGCGGCTACGCCGCTTGTCCTCAGATGCCGGACGGGCTGGGCGGGAGCCGGACAGGCTGATTCACTCCGGTGTGTTGATCATCGACGCCGCCGCATACGTCAAGTAGCGCCACATCTCGTCCTTGTGCGCTTGCGAGAGGTCCAGGCTGTCCACCGCCTCCCGCATGTGGCGGAGCCAGGCGTCGTGGGCGGCCCGGTCGACGGTGAAAGGGGCGTGGCGCATGCGGAGGCGGGGGTGGCCGCGGTTTTCGCTGTAGGTGCGGGGGCCGCCCCAGTACTGCATGAGGAAGAGGGCCATGCGCTCCTCGGCGGGGCCGAGGTCGCCTTCGGGGTACATGGGCCGGAGCAGGGGGTCCTCGGCCACCCCCTCGTAGAAGCGGTGGGCCAGGCGCCGGAAGGTCTCCTCGCCGCCGACCTGCTCGAAGAAGGTCTGCTCCTGAAGCGTGCCGCGCGGAATCTCTTTCACCCCTCCATGGTCGCAGACGACCCGGCCGAGGACTCCCGTCGTAGGACTCCCCGGCCGGAAGGGGACGCCGGCCCGTGCGACGCCTCAGCCGCGCCGGACGGTGATCGTCGTCCAGGCGCCCACGTGGACCCGGTCGCCGTCGTTCAGCGGGACCGGGACGTAGGGCTGGATCGGCTCCTCGGAGCCGTTGATCGTGGTGCCGTTGGTGGAGTCCTGGTCGACCACGGCCCAGCCGCCGTCCGGCTGCTCCACCAGCACGGCGTGCTGGTGGGAGACGCCCGGGTCCTCCGGGGGCGGGAGAGGTCGATGTCGGGGGACTCGCCCGTGCTGTGCCGGCGGCGGCCGATGGTGACCTGGGGGCCGGTGAGGCGGCACTGCTGCTCGGGAGAGTAGGCGGGCAGGTTGAGGCCGGCCGCCTCGGGTCCGCTGCGGTTCATCATCGACCGGAAGTAGTCGCGGTCGGGAGCTATCACCGCGACCCAGCCGGCCGGTGGCGCCGGCTGTGCCGGCTGTTGAAGCCCCGGCTCGTACGCGTACGGGTTGTCGGGCGCGGGGGCCGGCGGGGGCAGCATCCAGTCGTCGTCCCCGGCGGGGCCCGGCGACGTGTGCTGCGGAGTCAGCGGTTCCGCCGCGCGGTTGATCCGTGACGGGCGGGAGCCGTGGTAGTCGAAGGTGTGCGGCGGGGTGGGCTGCGGCGGCGGGGGAGGGGCCGACTGGAAGCCGTGCGGCTGCGGCGGGGTCACGTACGGCGAGGCGGTCCCGGTGAGGAAGTTGTACGCGCACTCCTCGCAGAACGGCGCCTGGGCCTCGCGGGGCGTGCGGCACTGCGGGCAGAGTTCCGCCTGCATGGTGGCCTCGGCCGTGCCTCCCGGGTAGGAAGGGGGTGCTGTGGGCGGTGGTGGCGGAGGGACGGCACCCGTGGGCGCGGAGACCCCGGTCATCCGGTGGCCGCACACCTCGCACCAGTCGTCGGCCACCGACTGGTGACCGTTCGGGCAGGTCGGCATGTCGGTCGTTCCCCCTCTTGCGCCGTTTCCGGTGTTCCCATGACCTTGCGGTGTTCGCCCGGCCGGCGTGCTACTTCTTCACGCGGACCGTTTTGGTCGAGCGTGTCTCCAATGTCTTCTCCGCCTCGGCCGAGACCTTGGCCTTCAGCCGCACAGTACCGTTCACGGCGTCCACCACGTCCACCACCTTGGCCAGCAGTTTCGCGGTGTCCTCGTTGCCGGATCGGCTGGCGAGCTGCACGGCCCGGCCGAGCTTGGCCGTGGCGCCGTCCAGGTCGCCGGACTTGCGCAGTTCCAGGCCCTGTTGGATGGCCTGCGCCAGCTCGGCCTGGCCGGTGTAGTGCGCGACCTGCGGGTTGATCGTGGTGGAGGCGGCGAGGTCGTCCGTCCATACCGCCCGGACCAGGCCCTGGGCCAGGACCTCCGCCGAGCCGTCGCGCGTGGGCCGCACCAGGGACGCCCGGGCGGCCAGCATCTCCCGGCCCACACCGGCGTCGGGCACCCGCACGCACACGTGGTAGTCGCGGGACTCGTCTCCCCAGGAGCCGGTGGGGTAGTCGCCCGCGCGGGGACCGGCCTCGGTCCGACGGTCCGTCAGGTCCCTTACGGTGGGCGCGACCTGCTTCACGAACTGCACCTCGGTGCCCTGCGGGGTCCACAGCCGGAGCGAGACGTCGGCGAGCTCCTTGCCCATGACGTTCTCCATCATCCCGGTGAAGTCGGTCGCCAGGGCCGACGGGTCGGCGACGATGTCGGCGCTGCCCAGCAGGGCGGAGGCTATGCCGGTGACCTCCTTGACCTCCCAGTCCGTCCCCACGCCCCGCGCGTCACAGGTGAACCTTCCGGCGCATGCGTCCAGGGAGGCCCGCAGGGCGTCCGGCTCCTCGTGCTCGTTGCGGCCGTCGGTGAGCAGGATGCCGTGGCGTATGGAGGCGTCGGACGAGGCCAACAGCCGTTCGGCCAGCCGCAGCCAGGTGCCGATGGCCGTGCCGCCGCCGGGGGTCAGCTTGCGCAGCGCCTCCTTCGCCTGGGCGCGGGTGGTGGCGTCGGCGACCGCCAGCCGGCCGAGCCCGGGGTAGACCTCCTTGGCCTGGTGGGTGCCGGCCACCACCGCGAAGGAGACGCCCTCGCGCAGCACGTCTATCGCCGCGGCCGTGGCCTGCCGGGCGTTGCGCATCTTGGCCGGCGGGTAATCCATCGAGCCGGAGCAGTCCACCATGATCACCACGGCGGTGTCCGGCGCCGACGCGGCCGACGCGCCGGCGGCCGTCCCGCCGCCGGTGGACGTCACGGTGACGATCGCGTTCACCTCGCGCCCGCCCTCCGGCAGGAACTCGTTCTGGTACACGTCGACCGAGAAACGCGGTACGTCCGGCTTGGACAAGTTCGACATCCGATCCGCTCCTTCGCACTCACCTGGTCACATGGCGACCGACGGACGGACGGACGCGCGCGGCGCCTCCCCCGGCACCGGCGTGCGGATCCCCCCGTTGACGCTCGGGCGTCAGGCCGCCCCCGGCTCCGCGGAGCGGGCGGGGAACGGCAGTACCGCAACGGTTACGTTGTCGTGCCCCCGCCGTCAAGGGCGTAACCGACCAGCCTGCGCGCGGTCTCCAGGGGCCGCTCGCGGGCGTCGGAGGGGACGACGGCGGCCATCCGCTCGGCGGTCTCGGCGTAGTTCCACAGGCCGTCGGTGCAGACGATGACGACGCCGGGCCGGTCCGGCTGGAACGCCGCGGTGTGCGGCTCCACTTCGTAGGCGTCCGCGCCCAGCCAGCCGGTGATGGCGTGGGCGCGCTCGTCCGCGTACGCCTCCGCCTCCGACAGCAGGCCGGCCGCCACCATCTGGGCGGCCCAGGAGTCGTCCTCGGTGAGCCGGGCGGGCTGGGTGGCGCGGTCGTCGGGGACCCAGTAGGCGCGGCTGTCGCCGACCCAGCCGACGGTCAGCAGTTCCCCGGTGATGACGGCGCTGACGATGGTGCAGGCGGGAGCGTTCTCCTGCTGGTGGTGGCGGTGCTCGCGGGCCCGGTGGCCGGACGAGGCCAGGGCGTCGACCGCCCGCGCGGCGTCCAGGATCGCCCGGTGGGTGGCCTCCCGCGGCGGGGTGCCGGCCGCGAGGGCGGCCTCCAGGGAGGCCAGGGCGCCGGCGCTCGCGGCGGTCGACGCCTCGTCGGACCGGGCGGCGGACGACACGCCGTCGCAGACGACGGCGAGGACGGCCGTGCCGCCGTCCGGCTGGGTCGTGGTCGACACCGCGAAGGCGTCCTCGTTGCGGTGGTGGCGCAGGCCGCGGTCGCTGACCGCGGCGACGCCCGGCGTCTCGTGCTCCATGTGATCCCGTTCGCGCGGCTGTGCATGCCCGCAGTGCTCGCAGTACCCGTCGTCGTCGATCATGCCGGACCGGCAGGCCCCGCAGACGCGCCGGCGGCCTGTCGCGCTCGTCGTGCCGGTCGCCCCGGGAGTGCCGGACGCGCCGAGAGCGGCGGACGCGCCGGGAGTGCCTGCCGTGCCGGGAGTGCCGGACGCCGCGGAAGTGGCGTACGCGCCGGATGTGCCAGCCGGTGGGAGCCCGGTCTGACCCGGGACGGCCGGCGTTCCGGGCGGGGCCGGCCGGTGGCCGTCCGGCTCGCGGTAGCGGGCGGTCCGCCGGGAGTCCCCGGCCGTACCGCCGCCGGGGGGACCGCCGCAGGGGCCGCCGCCGAGAGGTCCGCGCCGCAGCCGCCGCAGAAGTTGTCGGCGGGGTCCAACGGCTCATGGCAGACGGGACAGGCCGTCAGCTGTGCGGATTGCGGCAGTTGCGACATCGATCACACCCATGTCCTGGGGCGGAAGCGGTTGGCCCGTTCCACCAGTTCGATCCTTTCCCCGCCGTCCCGGGCGAGGCGTGCGAGCACGCGGTACGAGCGTTCCAGCCCGAAGCGCAGGCTCCGTTCGTCCGTGCCGGCGCCGAGCAGGGCGGTCCGCCGGCCGTCCGCGACCGGCGCGCCCGCGCGGCCGGACAGCACCCAGTCCAGGGCGGTGCCCAGCACCTCCGTGGCCAGCCGCTCGCGGCGCTCCTGGTCCAGGCCGACCTCCGAGAGCCGCTCGACCTGCCCGGCGGCGGCCGTCAGGTCGTCGAGCAGGTGCTCGTGCGGCGACCGGTGGCGCAGCCGGGCGCGGACCGCCGCGACGCGGGCCGCCGTGAAGTGGATGGACGCCTCCGGCACGGACTCCAGCACCTCCACCGCGCCGGTGCGGTCCCCGGCCGCCAGCCGCACCCGGGCCAGCCCGAAGGCGGCGCTGACGAAGCCGGGGTCGGTGCTCCACACCAGACGGTAGTACTCGGCGGCGTTGTCGAGCTGGCCCAGGACCTCCGCGCAGACGCCGAGGGCCAGCTTGGGGGCCGGCTCGCCCGGGAACGCGTCGTAGACGGCGTCGAAGGAGAGCGCGGCGGTCTCCTTGTCGCCGGTCACCAGCGCGTGCAGGCCGCGGTACCAGACGATCCGCCAGTCGTCGGGGTACTCGGCCTCCAGGGAGGCCATCGCCTTCCCGGCGTGCACGAGCTCGCCGAGCTCCAGTTGGGCCCGGAAGCGGCGCAGCCGCAGCTCCAGCGAGTTGACGGGCGCCGCCTGGAGGGCCGCGTAGGTCTCCGCCGGGCGCGCGGAGAGCAGACCGGCGAGGAAGCCGGCGTTGGGGTCGGACGGGTCGGCCATCGGGACGGGCAGCGCGAACGCGGCGGCGGGCACGTCGAGCGGCGCCAGGGCGGGCGGCATGGCCGGGGGCGCGGCGGCGACGGGCGGCGGGGCCTGCCGGGGCGCCCGCGACAGCACGGAACGGGACGGGCGGGCGCCGAGCGCCGAGGCGTCCCCGGCCTCGTCCGCGAACAGGACGGTGTCCACCACCCGCGGCTCGGGCCCGAACAGCGTGGACAGGGCGGGCCGCGGGGTGCCCGTCTGGAGCGACACCACCTCCCGGAGGACGCCCGTGAGCTGGTCGGCCATCTCCGCGGCCGAGGAGAAGCGGCGGGCCGGGTCGGGGTCCGTGGCGCGGACCAGCAGCCGGTAGAACGACTCGTAGCGGCTGAAGACCTCGATGTTGTCCGGGTCGGGCAGGCTGTCGACGAAGACGTTGGTGTAGCCCTGGAAGTCGAAGGTGAGGACGGCGAGGGTGCGGGCCACCGTGTACAGGTCGGAGGCGACGGACGGGCCGACCTCGGCGACCTCGGGCGCCTGGTAGCCGATCGTGCCGTAGATGGCGCTCTCGTCGTCGTCCATCCGCCGGACCGCGCCCATGTCGATCAGCTTGAGCTGGTCCTGCTGCTGTATCGCGTTGTCGACCTTGAAGTCGCAGTAGAGCAGGTTGCGGCTGTGCAGGTGGCCGAGCGCCTCCAGGGCCTCGATGCCGTAGGCGCAGGCCCGTTCGACGGGCAGCGGGTCGCGCCGGCCGTCCGGCAGCCGGCGCTCGTTGGCGATGTCCTTGAGGGACTTGCCGCCGACGTACTCCATGACGATGTAGCCGTCGAGGCTGCCGGTCCGCTGGTCGAGGTGCTCGACGAAGTTGTAGATGCGGACGATGTTGGCGTGTTCGATCTCGGCCAGGAAGCGGCGCTCGGCGAGGGCGACGGCGAGCGCGTCCTCGTCGCCCGTGTCGAGCAGGCCCTTGAGGACGACCCAGCGGTCGGAGACCGCGCGGTCCATGGCCAGGTAGATCCAGCCCAGGCCGCCGTGGGCCAGGCAGCCCGCCACCTCGTACTGCCCGTGTACGACGTCGCCGGCGCGCAGCTTGGGGACGAACGAGTAGGGGTGGCCGCACTTGGTGCAGAAGCCCTCGGTGCGGCCGGGGCGGTCGCCGCGCGAGCGGCCCACCGGCTCGCCGCAGTCGCTTTTGCTGCAGAAACGCTTGCGCTCGGGCACCTCGGGGTTGGCCAGGACCGCCGCGCGGGGGTCGGGGCGCGGCACGCCCGGCATGCTGACCAGGCCGGCACCCAGCCTGTTCCGGGCGGAGGCGGCGGTTCCGGAGCGTGAACTGCGGACGGACACCGGGCGGGAGGGCGTGCTTCCGTCGCCGAGGGTGGAGCGGGACAGGCGGCCGGACACCGAACGGCGGGAGGGGGCGGAGCGGGAGGACCGGGTGGAACGGGTCGAGGAGGGTGGCTGGGTGGAACCCGTCGGCCCCGTCGAGCTCGTCGATCTTTCGGAGGACCGTCCTCCGGTGCCGCCCGCGACGATGCCGGTGGCCGGCGAGGAGAGCGTCCCCGTGGGCGAGACGACCGGCGCGAGGCCGCAGGTGTCGCAGTACGTCTCGCCGCCGCCGACGTCCTCGTAGGTGCCCCCGCAGCCCGGCCGCTGGCAGGCCGTGGTGCCGTTCTCTCCGCTCATCTTTCCCCCCTGTGGTCATGGACGCTGTGGCCCGGGCTTCCGTTGCCCGGCGGGGCCAGGGCCCCGGAGACCGCCTGCTGGTAGCGCAGGACGGCCTGTTCGGCGGCCGTCAGATCGCAGGGAGCGCTCCAGAGCATCCGGCGGGCGACGTCGTAGCGTTCGCCGATGAACGGATCCTCCGCCAGACCGTGCCGGCCCGCCTTCGCCCGGTAGGCGTCCAGCCGGCCGCGCAGTTCCGCCCGGACGGCCAGGGGCGCGGTGACCGCGGTCAGCGAGGCGCGGGCCCGCAGCAACTCCTCCTCGGCGCGCTGCTCCAGGCTCTCCAGGAGCGGCGAGAGCCGGTGCCAGCGGGCGCGTCTGCGGTGCTCGGCGGCGGCGGACAGCTGCTCGTAGAGGGCGGTCGGCGGGCCGGAGACGGCGGGGACCACCGAGGCCGCGATCTTGGACAGCACCTCCGCGCGGGCCTGCCGGGCCTCCTCCAGGGTGCGATCCGCCCGGGAGAGGACGTCGCGCACCCGCATCAGCCGCTGCTCGGCGTCCTGCCGGACCGTCAGCACCGCCTCGATCTCCCGCCGGACGTCCTCCAGGGCACGGGCGGCGCGGTCGTAGCGCGTGGTGTCGGCGCGGCCGCCGCCGGGCGCGGAGCTCGGGGAGGCGCCCGTCCAGAAGGCCAGCGGGTCGGATATCACCTCGGCCCGCAGGGCGGACAGTTCGCGGGTGATCTCCTCCAGGTCGTCCCCGGACGGGTGTTCGCCGGGGCGGACGCCGACGGAGTGGGCCAGCGAGCGGGTGCGTCCCAGCTCGGCGGCGAGCAGGTCGATGCGGGCGGGGAGCGCGGACCAGACGGCGTCGGCGACCACCACCACGTCCAGGGCCTGCGCGTACCAGCCGTTCATCCGGTCGACGAGCTCTTCGAGGGTCAGCCGCTCGCTCAGCTTGGCCGCGCCGCCGAGCGTCGCCAGTCCGGCGGACGGGTCGCCGGCCGGCAGGGTGACGCGGGCGCCGCGCAGCAGGTCGGTGAGCTCCGACAGCTCGCTCTGGTGCGGCCAGCGGCGGCGGGAGCGCAGCTCGCGGGCCCGGGTGAGGGCGTCGGTGTAGGCGTCGAAGTACGTCCAGAGCCGGTTGATGAGCTGCTCGGCGACCGCCCACCGGGCTCTGGTGACGCCGGACAGGTCGGCGCCCTCCAGCAGTCGGCGGCCGGCGTGGTCCTGCAGGGCGAGCAGGGAGGATTCGACGGCCTCGTGCTCCGCGCCGAGCCGCGCCAGCGCGCGGTCGACCTCCTCGCGGCTCAAGACCGGCCCGGTGGGCCCCGCGACCGCCATCGGTCCCCTCTCCTGTCCGCGGCCCGCGCCGCTTCGTACCGGTGCTGTGCCGGGAGCCCGCCGGTCGGCCTCCCGCTTCGTTCCCGTGTCTCCCGGGTCCTTTCCCCTCGCTCTGTTCCCGCCTTCCTCGCCGGGGCCCGCCCGATGCGTGCCGGTGGGCCGCCCGCGGGGTGCGCGGGGCCCGGCGGCCGGGCCGGGGCCGCGTTTCCGCCCGTCAGTCCCGGTACTTGGGCTCCGGGGGAGCCGTGATGCCGAGGTCGGCGCGGGCCAGCCACTGGCGGTACGCCTGCATCCACGGGCTCGACGTGCCGCCCGCGCGGTAGTCGTCCAGCACCGCGTTGACCCGGCGTACCAGGTCCTCCGCCCCGCGGTTCATCGCCACGCCGTAGTACTCGGTGGTGAACGGTTTGCCGACGAGTACCACGGACGGGTCCTGCGCCGCCTGTCCGGCGCCCAGTGCGTTGTCCGTGAGGATGGCGTCGACCTGGCCGAGCTGGAGCCGTACCAGGCAGTCGAGTTGGTTGGGGACGGTGGTCACGCTCGCGGACGCCGCCCGCTTCGTCAGCTCGGCCTCGGCCGTGGAGCCGGCGGCGGCGCAGATCTTCCGCCCGGTCATCAAGGCGTCGTCGAGGCCGGTGACCTTCGATCCCTTGGGTACCAGCAGTTGCTGGCCGGCCTGGAAGTAGGCCGTGGAGAAGGCAACTTCCTTGATCCTGTCGCAGCTGATGCTCATCGTACGCGCGACGATATCCACCTTGCCCGACTTGAGGGCGGGAATGCGCTGATTGGTGGGGATGGCCAGGAACGTCACCTTGTCCGGATCGCCCAGGATGGCCTTGGCGATGGCCCGCACCAACGCGATGTCGAAGCCGTCCAGCCTGCCCGTGGCCGGGTCGCGGTAGCCCCAGCGGTAGCTGTTCTGGTCGACGCCCGCGATCAGCCGGCCGCGCTCCTTGATCCGGCGCACGGCCGGGCCGTCGGAGGTGGACGGGCGCAGGCTGGCCTCGGGGTCCGTGCAGTCGGCGGCGGGCGCCGCCGCGGCGGCCGGGCGCACCGCTGCCGCCGTCCCCCGGCCGCCGTCCCGTCCGGGCCCGCCGCCGGGGAGGAGCAGGGCCGTGACCGCCGCCAGGGCGCACGTCACGAGCATGGCGACGGTGGCGCCGAACACCGTCCGGGCGGTCCGGCGCCGTCGTGCCGTCGCTCCCGCCCCTTCCGCTGCCACCCCCGCCGCCGGGGCCGCTCTTCCGTTGCCGCGCATGGTCCCTCCCCCGTCCGTCCGTGCGATGCCGTTCCCCTGTGCGGTGTTCATCCGCTGTGGGGTGCCGTTTTTCCGCGCCGGCCCGCTCATCGGTACTCCGAGAGCCTGCGGCCGATGCCCGTCACCACGGCGGCGGCGCCCAGCACGGCGAGGACGCCGGCGCCCACCGCGAGCCCGGTCAGGGCGTCGCGCCCGTCGTCGGCGGCCTGCCGGAAGTCGTCCTTCTCGCGGTCCAGCGCCTTCCGCAGCGCGGTGTCCACGCGGTCGAACGACTCGCCGGTGCTGTCCCGTTCGCCGATCACCTGCGGCAGCGCGCGGTCGTAGTCGCCGGCGACGTCCGCCGCGCGGGCCGCGTCGTGCCGCCGCTTCCAGTCGCGCACCCCGTCGATCGCCTCCGCGACCGGGGCGCGGCCGTCCGCGCCGTCGGCGAGGGACGCCGCCCTGCCCAGCAGGCTTTCGTCGGACGGCGAGTCGCCCGTGCCGCCGAAGAGGTCGCGCATGTCCCGCCCGTAGCCCTCCTCGTAGGCGTCCTTGCCGTCGTCGGTGAGGACGGCGCCGCGCGCCACCAGTGACAGGCTCTCGGCGCCGTGCGCCTGGAGGGCGCTGATCCGGGCCATGCCGATCACCTGGAGGGACTTGGCGCCGTGGTCGTACGAGTCCCGCAACTCCGCCCGGGCCAGGCCCTGGCCCACCCCCAGCCACACCAGCACCACCAGCGTGGTCGCCGTCGCGGCCAGCAGGCCGCGGTCGAACACCCGGTTGGTCCGCAGGTACGCGCGGCGCTGGAACCAGACGAGCGCCCCGAGCGCGACCAGCCCCACGGCTATCGCCGGCCAGGGCGGTTCCTCGGCGTCCGCGTAGTCCGCCGCCAGCCGGTCACGCTCCGCCTCGTACAGCCGGCGGGCGGCGGGCAGCAGGTCCTGGCGCATGCGGTCGCTGGCGTAGCGCAGGTAGGCGCCGCCCAGCGGCAGGCCCTGCCGGTTGTCGGCCCGGGCCTGCTCGACCAGGCCCGTGTAGACGGGCAGCCGCTCGTTCAGCGTCGCTATCTGCTCGCGCTCGGCCGGGGAACCGCCGGTGTTGGCCGCCGCCTTGACCAGCAGCTCGGACGCGGTGGCGATGTCCTTCTCGTACCGCCGGCGCACCCCGTGCGTCTCCTTGGATCCCGCGAGGAAGCCGGTGGCCGCCGTGGTGTCCGCGTCCGCCAGCGAGGCGTAGATGTCCGCCGCGGCGGCGCTCAGGGGCTCGCTGCGCTCCACGACCGCGTCGGCCGCCCGGGACCGGTCCGTGACCTGCCAGGCGGTGACCGCGCCGAAGGCGATCAGCAGCGCGGCCAGCGCGGCGCCGATCACCCGGAGCCTGCCCGGCTCCGTTCTCGTCGCGGCCGTCCGCATCCGGGCGAACTGCGCGCGCCAGGCGGCGCGCTCCGAGCCGCGGGCCGGAACCCCCGCCGGCCCCGGTGCCTGCCCCGGGCCCGGCTTCGGCCCCGGCGGCGCGGCCGTCCTCAGCGGTTGTGACACGAGACCTCCCCCTTGGTCGCCGGTGCGCCGCCGCCACCCGGCGCGGGGCGGGACGGGCACCTGGCCAGAAGTATGGCGGCAGGGACTGACAAAGACACCACGTACTTCGCGATCTTGTTCGGATCGCGATCAGGGCGGGGCGCGGTCGACCGGTCTCTGTGCAGGTGTTCACGCGACGCGGGTGCCGGGCGGTTCCGCGCGGGCGGGTGGGGAGGGGCGGTCGGCCCGGGCCTGCGGCCGTGGGCCCGCCGGCCGCCGCCGGCCTCTTCGCTAAGCCCATCGGCCTCTTCGCTAAGCCCATCGGGCCCGCAGCGCCGCGTACCCGCCGGCCTCCGCCCCCAGCAGGTCCAGGGCGAGCAGGGCCGCGCCGAGGACGGGTGGGGCCGTGACCACCACCGGCTCGGCCCGGGGGGCGCGGGCGGCCAGCCCTTTGAGCACGTCGTCGTGGAGGAGCGGGTGCCGGGCCGCCAGGACGCTGCCGCCGAGGACGACGGGCACCCGCTCGCCCAGCAGGTCCAGCCTGGTCAGCGCGGTGTGTGCCATGACCACGACCTCCTCGGCCTGCCGCGCGACGATCGCCCGGGCGACGGCGTCGCCGGCCGCCGCGACGGCGAAGAGGACCGGTGCCAGCTCGTGCGTCCGCGCCCGCGCGACGGCGCCCAGGTGCAGCGCCTCGATCAGTTCCGGCATGCCCGGCAGCCCGAAGTGGGCGGGCAGGGCGGTCGCGAGGGCGCTGGGCCCGCCCCGGCCGTCGGCGGCGCGGGCGGCCCACCACAGGGCCTCGCCCGCGAGGTGGCTCCCGCCACCCCAGTCGCCCGAGATCCGGCCGAGGGACGGGAAACGGGCGGTACGGCCGTCGGGCGTCAGGCCGGCGCAGTTGATGCCCGCCCCGCACACCACGGCCACGCCCTCGGGCGCGGAACCGTCCGGCAGCCCGGCCCGCAGCAGGGCGAAGGTGTCGTTGACGACGGTGACCGTCCGCCCCCAGCCGTACCGTTCGATCGCCGCCGCCAGCCGTTCCTCCTCCACCGGGAGGTCCGCGTTGGCGAGGCACGCCTGGACGTGGTCCACGGGTGCGGCGCCCGGCCCCGCCCCCGCCGCGGCCACCAGGCGGGCGAGCTCGGCCACGGCCGCTTCCACGCCCTCGGCGTGCGGCCGGAAACCGCCGCCGCGGGCCGTGCCCAGGACCCGGCCGGCGGTGTCCACCAGCGCCACGTCCGTCTTGCTGTTGCCCGCGTCCACCGCCAGTGCCGTACGGGGGCGCGGGCCGGCGTTTGAGACACCGCGCGCGCCCGCGGGTGTACCGGGCCGCGCGCCTCCTCCCGCGCCCCCGCCCCCGCCGCCGGCCGCCGTCACGCCCACGCCAGATGCCCGCGGTTGTGCGCGATCAGCGTGTCCGTCAACCGGTCCGCGGTCGCGTCCTGGCCGATCAGGGGGTGGGCCAGCAGGGCCTGGAACACCCGGTCCCGGCCGCCCTCCAGGGCCGCGCGCAGGGCCAGGTGCTCGTACGCCGTGACGCCCGCGACCAGGCCGGAGAAGAGGGGTTCCAGCGGCCGCACGGGAAGCGGGTGCGCGCCGCGCGCGTCGACCGACGCCGGGACCTCGATCACCGCGTCGTCCGGGAGGAACGGCAGGGTGCCGTTGTTCAGCGTGTTGACCACCTGCACCTCCCCGGTGTCCCCGAGCAGCGCCGAGGTGAGGGCGACGGCCGCCTCCGAGTAGTAGGCGCCCCCGCGCTTCGCCAGCAGCGCCGGCTTCTCGTCGAGCGTCGGATCCCGGTACATCTCCAGCAGCTCGCGTTCCATCGCGGCCACTTCCTCCGCGCGCGACGGTTTGGTGCGCAGCTCCTCGACGACCTCGTCGTGCCGGTAGAAGTAGCGCAGGTAGTAGGAGGGGACGGCGCCCAGCCGGGCGGGCAGTTCGCGGGGGAGGCGCAGGTCCGCCGCGATGGCGTCGCCGTGCTCGGCGAGCAGCTTGGGCAGGACGTCCACGCCCCCGACGCGCACCTCGCGCTCCCAGGTGAGGTGGTTGAGGCCCACGTGGCCGAGGGTGACCTCCTGGGGGTGACGCCGAGCAGGGCCGCGAACTTCCGCTGGAAGCCGATGGCCACGTTGCACAGCCCGACCGCCCGGTGCCCCGCGGTGAGCAGGGCCCGGGTCACGATGCCGACGGGGTTGGTGAAGTCCACGATCCAGGCGTCCGGGCTGCGCCGGCGGACCCGTTCGGCGATGTCCAGCACGACCGGCACCGTACGCAGCGCCTTGGCCAGGCCCCCGGCGCCGGTGGTCTCCTGGCCGACGCAGCCGCACTCCAGCGGCCAGGTCTCGTCCCGCGCCCTGGCCGCCTGTCCGCCCACCCGCAGTTGCAGGAGGACGGCCGCGGCGCCGTCCACGCCCGCGTCCAGGTCAGTGGTCCACGTCACCCGGCCGGGGTGGCCCTGGCGGGCGAAGATCCGGCGGGCCAGGCCGCCGACCGGCTCCAGGCGGTCGACGGCCGGATCGATCAGTACGAGCTCGTCGACGGGCAGGGCGGCCCGCAACCGGGCGAAGCCGTCGACGAGTTCGGGGGTGTAGGTCGAGCCTCCGCCGACCACTGCGAGTTTCACGGGATCAGACCTCTTCGAGCCGTTGGTGCGGGAGCGGACAGGAAGTGGGACAGGAAGCGGAAGAGCGAGCGGGACGAGAAGCGGAACGGGATGAACGAAATTCGCATGACGTCACAACGGGCACACTGTTAATTTCTCGCCCCATGGAACCACTCGGCGAGAACGAGATACGAGCCTCTTTCATCAATTGCTCGAAAGGCGAGGCGCGCAGGATCAGCCTGCCCCGGGGACTGGCCGAACTCCCCTGGGCAGACCTCGACTTCCTGGGCTGGCGCGATCCCGGCGCCCCCGATCGCGGCTACCTGGTCGTCGTCCGCGACGGCAAGCCCCAGGGGATCACCCTGCGGGTCCCCCAGGGCGGCCCGCGCAGCCTCGCCAAGACGACCATCTGCTCGTTCTGCCTGACCGGCCACCCCGGATCCGGCGTCTCCCTGCTCGCCGCCCGCAAGGTCGGCGCCTCCGGCCGCGACGGCAACACGGTGGGCGCCTACATGTGCGCCGACCTGGCCTGCCCGCTGTATGTGCGGGGCAAGAAGGTGCCGGAGTTCAGCGGCCCCCGGTACAAGGAGTCGCTGAGCGTGGACGAGCAGGTGGCGCGGATGCTCGGGAATGTGGACGAGTTCCTGCGGAAGGTCGGGGCGGCCTGACGGGCGGGGCCGCCTGACGGTCGGGGGCCCCGGCTGATCGAAGAGGGTCGTCCGGGGAACGGGCGCCGCTGCTAAGGGCGTTGTCAGACCCCTCCGTTACGGTGCTCGTATGGCCACCGACACGCCTTCCGCCTCCGGTCGCCGCGAGCGCCTGCGCGGCTTCCTGCGCAGCCGCCGGGCCCGCCTCGCCCCCGAGGACGTGGGGCTGCCCCCGGCGGCCCGGCGCCGTACGCCCGGGCTGCGGCGCGAGGAGGTCGCGCTGCCGGCCGGGGTTGGCGTCTCCTGGTACACGTGGCTCGAACAGGGCCGGCCCATCAACGTCTCCGCCGACGTCCTCGACGCGATAGCCCGCGCGTTGCGGCTGGATGAGCCGGAGCGCGAGCACCTGTACCTGCTGACCGGGCTCAATCCGCCGCCTCCGGTCGGCGTCCCCCGCGCCCAGGTCACGCCCGAGCTCCGGCGGCTGATCGAGGTCTGGTCGCCCCGGCCGGCCGTGCTGCTGGACCGCTACGAGAACATCGTGGCCGTCAACGGCGCCGCCCGCGCGGTGTTCGGCTACACGGACACCGACCGCAACTGCCTCGTCGCGTTCTTCACCAACGCCCGCTACCGGGCGCTGCACACCCACTGGGAAGCCGTCGCGCCCGGCGTGGTCGCCGCGTTCCGCGCCGCCGCGGCACGGCATCCCGACGACCCCGCGTTCGACCGGATAGCCGAGGGGCTGCGCGCGGTGAGCCCGGAGTTCGACGCACTGTGGGCGCGGCACGACGTGGGGGTGCCGGGGCAGGTGGTGAAGGCGGTGCGGCATCCGGAGATGGGGGAGCTGTTCTTCGACACCACCACGCTGGCGCCGCCGGACCAGCCCTCCTGGGGGCAAGCCCCCGGACCCCCGAAACCGCGCTCCGCGCGGTTGTCCTCAAACTCCCCCAGAGGGGCCCCAACGGGCCGGATGTCGCGCCCGGGCGCACGATTCAGCCCGTCCGGCGTTTGAGGACGAGCGGCGAAGCCGCGACAGCGGGGTCTGGGGCGCAGCCCCAGGAAGCGGCGAAGTGGGGGTCCCCCCTCTGGGGCGGGACCGGGGCTCACTTCCCCAACGTCGCCCCCGGCGGCACCGCAGTCACGGGCGGTATCGGCGCCGTGGCCAGCGCCTGCGGCGACGTCGGGTTGGCCAGGGCGGACGGCGGTGCGACGACGGCGGTCGGGTCGGCGGGGTCCGTCTCCTCCGCCACCGCCGGCGGCGGCCCCATCCGGATGCCCGCCGCGTCCAGCGCCCTCTTGATCCGCCAGCGCAGCTCCCGCGCGACGGCCGCCGCCTCGCCCGGCGCGGCCTTCGCCTGGACCCGGACCACGACGGAGTCGAGGGAGACCGAGTCCAGCCCCATGACCTCGACGGGCTCCCACAGCTTCTCGTCCCAGGGGGCGGTCTTGGACATCTCCTCGCCCACCTCCCCTATCACCTGACGGGCGCGGTCCAGATCCTCGTCGTAACGCAGCGTGACGTCCACCTCGGCCATGGCCCAGCCCTGGCTCAGGTTGCCGATCCGCTTGACCTCGCCGTTGCGGACGTACCAGATGGCGCCGTTCGCGCCCCGCAGCTTGGTCACGCGGAGTCCGACCTCGACGACGGTGCCCGTCGCCACGCCCGCGTCGATCTCGTCGCCCACGCCGTACTGGTCCTCCAGGATCATGAAGACGCCGGACAGGAAGTCCGTGACCAGGTTGCGGGCGCCGAAACCGATGGCCACACCGGCCACACCGGCGCTCGCCAGCAGCGGTGCCAGGTTGATCTTCAGGACCGACAGCACCGTCAGCGCCGCCGTTCCCATGATCAGGAACGAGGCGACGCTGCGCAGCACCGAGCCGATGGCCTCGGAGCGCTGGCGGCGGCGCTCGGCGTTGACGAGGATGCCGCCCAGGGCGTTGTCCACGGCCTGGGCCGTGCGGTTCATCCGGGCTATGAGCTTGGTGATCCCCCGGCGGACGAGCGAGCGCAGCACGATCGCGATGGTGACGATCAGGACGATGCGCAGACCGTTGCTGATCCAGACGGACCAGTTCGCCTCCAGCCAGCCGGCGGCGTCGTTGGCGGTCTTCTGTGCCTCGTCGAGGGACGAGGGACGAGGCGTCGAGTCAGCGGCGACGAGGGCAGCGGACCAGGACACAGCGGGAACCCTTCGTAATGGACATGCCCGGCGCCGAACATCGGCACGGGCAGAATCACCACACTAACGGGGCAGAGCGGGTATTCCGTTGTTGTGTTCGAGAAGGGACAGGTCCTGCGCGCAGTTGACCGAGGTGTGTTCCAAAACACCTGTGACCCGTTACCCGCCGATGGTGGCGCACCGGCCAGGGGCCAGGGGACACTTGCAGGAGATCGTCCCGGCGCGAGCCACGCGCCGCCGGCGTACAAGGAGGCACCCGTGCCGCATGTCCTGGTCCTCAATGCGTCGTACGAGCCGCTCGGCGTCGTACCGCTCCGCCGCGCGCTCATACTCGTCCTCAACGAGAAGGCCATCAGCCTCGAGGACACGGGCGCCTACCTGCACAGCGCCAGCTGCACCATCCCCGCACCCAGCGTCGTCAGGCTCAAGCGCTTCGTGCGGGTCCCCTTTCGGGGCCCCGTCCCGCTCACCCGCCGGGCCCTCTTCGCCCGTGACGGCGGGCGCTGCGCCTACTGCGGTGGCGTCGCAACCAGCGTCGACCACGTCGTCCCGCGCAGCCGTGGCGGGCAGCACGCCTGGGAGAACGTGGTGGCCGCCTGCCGCCGCTGCAACCACGTCAAAGCCGACCGGCACGTCTCCGAGCTGGGCTGGCGGCTGCGGCACCAACCCGCCCCGCCGTCCGGCCTCGCCTGGCGGATCATCGGCACGGGGCATAGGGATCCGCGCTGGCTGCCTTACCTGGAGGCATACGGCGCGGAGGACGCGATGGCCCGGATCGACGGCATTTCCGCCTGAGAGCACCGGGCCTTCTTCGTACCCGGCGCCGGTGTCCCCGGCCTGGCGCTCAGGCGTCCGGCCGGGGTGTCACCCCCGGCGCCCGCGGGGCTTCGGCGGCCGGGCGGGGGCCCTGGGGCGGTCGCGGACGACGGCGCGGAGTTCGTCGACCCGGCGCCGGACGGCGTCCTCGGTCTCGGGGGACGGGCCGGTGTCCGGCGCCGTCCCGTGGCAGACGCGGCACAGGCCGCCCGGCAGGGCCTCCGGCGCGCCGGGGTCGTGGCAGTTCGTGCACTCCATGATCCGGCGGGGCGCGGGCTGCTGTTCCGGGTGTGCCGCGACGGCCTCCGGGGGCATCCGGTCCGTCAGCCGCCTGCGGGCGAACGCACCCGGTGCGGTGATGACGTCCGGCAGCGCGTTGACCAGCGCGTGCCTGATCGCCGCCGGGCTCGCGCCGCGTGCCAGCCACTCCGCCGCCAGCGGTTCCAGGGCCGCGCACTCGTGGGCCGACAGGGCCATGCGCGGGTCGGCGTGGCCGACGGAGGCGAGGACGTCGTGGGCGGGGGAGCGGTGGGAGGGCGAGGGCGGGCGCGTGGTCTCGTCCGCGTCCCTGGCCTGCGGCGCGTCGCCCCGCAGGAACGCCGACCACCAGGCGTCGTCGCGCGCGGTGCGGGAGAAGTACGTCCGCGAGACCCACTGCGTCCGCTCCGCGCTGACCCGTTCCCGGCAGACGCGCAGGTGGCCCGCCTCGGAGAGGAGGCGCAGCGCCGTGCGCACGGCCTGCTGGCCGTACGGGAGTTCCTTGGCGAGCGTCTTGTGATCCATCGCCGCGCCGTCGGGGAGGCGGTCGAGGTACGCGGCGATGTACGCCTCGCGGGTGGGGAGGTGCCCGAAGTCCCGGGCGGTGCGCGGGGCTTGGTCGGGTGCGGAGCGCTTGCCGTAGCCGGGCCTGGCCATGGGCGGCTGCTGGGGCGGGAGGGGCGGAGGCGGCGTGTACGGGCGCGCGTCGGCGCTACGATTGGCGACAGCCATGGGATCGACTCTCATTCGATCTGGATGGTCAGGCCCTCGCTCGGTGTTTGCCGCACCAGCGGGGGCCGTTTCGTTGTCTGCGGGGCACGGTACACGGTCGCGGCGCTGCGTCGCGACGCGGTCGCGGAAAGTGAACCGCGAGTGCGGGCGCGGGGGTTGGGAGGGTGGGTGGGATCGAACCCACACCACCCATTCCTTGGAAAGAGGGCTCGGATTCCGAGGCCCGAAGCTCGGGTCTTGGGCTTCAGGGGTGCGGTGCGCGGATCGTCGCAGGTGGGCCGGGCGAGGGGAGCCGGGGTGGCCGGACCCGGGGTTCGAGCGTCGAGCTTCGGGCGCGGGTGACGCTTCGCCTGCCGTTCACGCGAATGTTCGCACCCGCCACGAAAGGGTGAATGTATACCCGTCGCCCCAACTCGTCCGGAAAGCCGCCTGGTTGGCGCTAGGCTCAGCCGCGTGACGTGCCATTCGTGAGCCTTCCTCCGGGTCGGCTCGCTCGCCGCGTTCGGGGCCCCACCCAGGGGTCTCGGGCGGGGTCGGCCCATGTGCCGTTCTGTCCGAGGTCCCCTCGTGGAGCCTCGCAGTCGGCGGGGTTCCGATCCAAGGGAGAGGGACTACATGGCCCGTCACAGGAGGCTGAGAAGCGCGATCGACTGGCGCCGGGTGCGGAGTGGGGCGAAGGCGGTGACACCGTGGGTGGAACTGTTCGTCGCCGTGACCACGCTGATCCTGGTGGTGATCGGCAAGGGGTGATCGACGGGGCCTAAACCCATTAGGCCCCGTCGATCCATCCGTCAGCCTGTCCGTCACGGGGAACGGTCCCCCGTGGCGGACTTTCCTCTTACGCTCGGCCTACGGGGCCTATAACCAGTAGGCCCCGGCGACCAACCGCTGAGCACTTCCACGATAGCGGCACTCACCGCCCGCCGTCCGCCCCATCCCGAACCCCGGCCCGGACGTCACGCTCCCGAGCGGCCCGCTGACCACTGGATCGTCAACCTGTTCGGAACGTCAAGCCGCAGCGTTTCCCCCTTCGGCTGCATCCGTCCCCGGCGCACCCCGTTCCCCGCCCGGCGCCGGCGCCGGCGCCGGCGCGTCGTCCGCCGTCCGCTCCCCGTGAGTGATCACGGCCGGCCCTCGTCCGACAAGAAAGTTCGGAAGTACGCACTTAGGGGGAGGCTGTCGCACATGCCGGTGCCATCGGTCCAACTTGGGCGCATCATCGCGGACATGAACAAGAAGGCCGCGCAGCAGGAGAGGTTCCCCAGGACCATGTGCGAGGGAGTGCGGTGCACCCGCTGCATGGACCGCACCATGGTGCGCGAGATTCACATGGGTCACGACGGCACCATCTCGCGCTACGACGACTGGGTCTGCAACTGCGGCTACCGCCGCCCGAGCCGGGAGCAGGCGGGGCGGGCCGGCGTGCGGGTGGGGTGACCGGGGAGGGGGAGGCCCCTGGCCCGCCCCTTCGCGCCGGCGCGGGCCGCCCCGCCTACCCCTTCCGCACCGCGTAAGCCTCCACGTCCACCAGCGAGTACCCCGCCGACCGCGCCGCCCGCTTCACCCCCTGGACGCGGACGAAGCGCGTCCCCGGGGCGTCCAAGCGGACCGTCTCCGTGCCGCCCTTGCCGTCCGTGATCGTGGCCGCGTCGCGCCAGGTGCGGCCGTCGGGGGAGACCTGGATGCGGTAGCGGGTGGCGTGGAGTTCTTCCTGCCAGTGGAGGACGAGGCGGCCGAGGCGGGTGGGGCGGGGGAGTTGGAGTTGCCACCAGGCGTCGTCGACGGGTGGGGAGGACCAGCGGGTCTTGGGGTCGCCGTCGAGGGCGGCGAAGGGCGGGAAGTCGGACGCCTCGTCGCCGGAGGAGGTGGCCTCGCCGGTGCGGGCCAGGTCGGGGCCGCCGGCGGCGGGGTACGCGCGGACGGTCACCGTGCGCTCCTGGTCGCCGAGGCGGATCGGGACGGTGAAGACGCGGGACGCCGCGTCGGCCGGGACGGAGAGCTCGACGCGCAGGGTGGTCACGCCGCCGCGGACGGCCGTCACCTCGTCGGGGGCCTTGACGGTGACGCCCTTGGGCGCGCGGACGGTCAGCTTCTGCTTGACCGCCCCCGGGCGCTGGTTGATCACGCGCGCCTCGACCACCGCGGGAGCCCCGCCCGCCTCGGCCGTCGCCTCCGCGTGGGTGAGCTCGAAGTGGGTGGCGGCGGTGTCCGCGAACCAGGGGGTGATCTCGTGGACCGCGGCCGGGCGGGTGGGGCCCGACCAGACCAGCCGCAGGGCGTCGGCCCGGACGCCCTTGCCGGGCAGTTGCGTCCAGCCGCCGGCCGAGAGCGGGCCCAGCGGCTGCCAGCCCTTGTCGGGGGTGTGTGCCTCGACCGTGCCGCGCGCGCCGGGAGCGGCGGCCGTGAGCACGGTGACGGCGGTCATCGGGTGGGGTTCGCGGAGCCGCACCGTCAGCGGGCCGTCCGCCGGTGCGGGGACGGTCGTCGCCGGGTCGCCGTCGGTCGCCGCGCCGGACGTGCGCAGCGGGCGGTCGACGCCGAGCCAGCCGTTGGCGCGGGCGAGGGCCTGTTGGAGGAAAGGCGTCAGCACGCCGTCGCCGACGGTCACCTGTTCGGAGGTGATCCGGTCGCGCAGTCGCAGCACGTCGAGTTCCGCGCGCCAGGCGTCCGCGCCGTCGCCGCGCGCCTGCGCGGTGAGCATGTCGACGGCGCGCAGCCCGGCCTCGCCGTGCCGGGCCAACTGCCGTACCCATGGCCGTACCTCGGCGCCCAGCGCGTCCGTCAGCCGGCCGGGCGCGTCCGCCATGGTCCGGAAGGCGGCGCGCAGCCGGTCCGCGGCCGTCTTCAGCCGGTCGGCGTCCGTGCCGGAGAGCGCCGTCCAGAAGTCGTCCATCAGGGGGCGCAGGTACGCCGACTCCTCGCCGCCGAGGACGGACGACGCGTCGTTCCCGGCCAGCGCCCGCAGGGCCTCGCGGGCTTTCGGATCGGCCCCCGCGAGGTCGTCGACCGCGGCCTTCCAGGACTCCTCGGGGCGGTAGCCGCGCGGGTTCCAGGCGTAGTCGGCCGTGGTGAACAGCGGGATGCGGGACGCGGTGGGCTGCGCCGAGGCGTTGGCGAGCAGGGCGGCCGAGCCGACGGCGACGGCCGGTTCCCGCCCGGTGTAGGGGCCGAGGAAGATACGGTCCTGCGCGAAGTCGTTCACCGGATAGTTGTCCATGGTGACGAGCTGGTGGCCGAACGCCGCGCGGGCGGAGGCCAGTTCGCCGCCGGTGATCGTCCGCGGCACCACGCCCACACCCGTCCAGGCCACCTCGACGCGCGGGTCGAGCCGGTCGGCGAGCGCCCGCCGGAAGGCCGTCCGGCCGTCCTGGAAGTATTCGGTGGGCAGCAGGGACAGTGGCACCGCCTCGCCGCCCTTCGCCGCCAGGTGCCGGGACAGCGCCCCCGCCACCTTCGCCTGCGCCTCCGCCGCGGCCTTCGGCCCCGAGCCGAAGGCGTCCCGGTCGGCCCCGCAGTGCCACTCGCTGTAGCTGACGTCCTGGAACTGCAGCTGGAACGCCCGGACGCCCAGCGCCCACATCGCGTCCACCTTGCGCTTCAGCGCCCGTACGTCCTCCTCCGACGAGAAGCACATGGCCTGCCCGGGCGCCACCGCCCAGCCCAGCGTCACATGGTTGCGCCGAGCCCGGTCCGCCAGCGCGCGGAACTCCTCGCGCCGGTCGGCGGGGTACGGATCGCGCCACTTCGCCTGGCGGTACGGGTCGTCGCCGGGCGCGTACAGGTACCGGTTCAGCTTCGTCCGGCCCATGAAGTCCAGCTGTGCGAGGCGCTGCGGCGTCGACCACGGCTGCCCGTAGAACCCCTCGGTGACCCCGCGCACCGCCGTCACCGGCCAGTCGCGGATCACGGCCCCGGCGAAGGCCGTCCCGCCGTCGGACCGCACCACCAGCTGTCGCAGCGTCTGCGCCGCGTGGAACAGGCCGTCGTCGCCGACACCCGCCAGCGCCACCGCCGGCCGGCCGTCGAGCTGCCCGGACGCCAGCCGGTAGCCGCCCTTGGACAGGTCGCCGGCGGCCGGGGCGCCGAGCGTGGCCAGCGCCTCCTCGGCCTGCCGCCCGCCCGCGAACAAGATCAGCCCGCGCGGCGGCGGGGTGCCGCCGGGCTGCGCGTCCACGACCGTCCGGGCCCCCGCGTCGCGCAGCACCTCCCGCAGCGCCGTCAGGGCGTACGGGTCCGTGCCCGGCTCGGCCATCAGGGTGACCTCGGCGCCCACCGGCACCGGCGCGCCCTGGGCACGGGCCGACTGCGGTCGCGGCCAGACCGGCGGCAGCGCGTCGGCCCCCTCCGGGTCGGCGGCGTCCGGACTGCCCGCCGCCGGGGCGGCGGGTCCGGCGGGCGCGGCGGCCACGGGGACGCTGCCGAGCAGCCCGCCGAGGAGCGCGACGGCCAGGACGGTCACCCCGGCGCGGCGCGGCCGGACGGCGTACGGGCCGCCGAACCGGCCGGTGCCGAGCGCCCGGCCGGGCCGGCCCGCGGGCCGGTCTGCGGCCCGGTCTGCGGTCCGGTCTCCGCGCCGGTCGGAGGCACCCCGAACGTGCTGCTCGGAGCCCTGATCGCCGCGCGCGGGGTCGTCGCCCTGGAACCGCAAGCCTTCTCCTCGCCCCGCTGCCGTACGTCATGGTGGTGATGTGAGCGATGAGCCCATCACCAGGGGCGGAACGTGTCAACGCGGGTGACCGAACTGCCGGTATTGCCCGGCCCGGGGGTTGCGGAGAGGGCGAGGACGGGGGTGGTGCCGGCGGCGGCCGGAAAGTGCCAAAGCCCCGTCAGGGCGACGCCGCCGTAAGTAAGCTGACACCGTCCC
Source organism: Streptomyces sp. CA-181903 (assembly GCF_050937075.1). NCBI lineage: Bacteria > Bacillati > Actinomycetota > Actinomycetes > Kitasatosporales > Streptomycetaceae > Streptomyces > Streptomyces sp. CA-181903. The sequence continues at coordinate 2,653,790 of NZ_JBNJLY010000001.1, read as the reverse complement.
GGCCGTCACCGGGGAGCACCGTGCCGGCCGCCGAGCGACCCCGCGCCGGCCGGTGCGGCGCCGTCCCCGCCGTCCTCTGGAGGCAGGCATGGACCGCGCGGAGGGCCGTACCGAAGGCCGCAGCGAGGGTCGTTTCGAAGGCCGTACCGAGACGGGCGCCGACCGCGCGCGCCTCGCCGCGCTGCACGGTGTGGCCACGTCCTACGAACCCGCCCCCGGGCAGAGCGTCCCCGTCCCCGAGGACACGGTCCTCGCCGTCCTCGCCGCGCTCGGCGTCGACGCCTCCACCCCGCGGGCCGTCCGCGACGCCCTGGACGCCCACGCCCGTACCGCCCGCAACCGGCTGCTGCCCCCGGCCGTCGTCCTGCGCGGCCCCGCCCGGCCCCGGCCGCCGGACCTGCCCGAGGACACCGCCCTCCGCGTCGAGACATCCGACGGACAGGCGCTGACCTGGGACGATCCACTGCCGCTCGGCACCCACCTGCTGCGCGCCCGGACCCCCGACGGGCGGTCGGCCGCCGCCCCGCTGATCGTCGCCCCCGAGCGGGTCCCGCAGCCGCCCGAGCGCTGCCACGGCTTCCTCGTCCAGCTCTACTCCCTGCTGTCCGCCCGCTCCTGGGGCATGGGCGACCTCGGCGACCTGGCCGAGCTCGCCGCCTGGTCGGGCCGGGCCTTCGGCACCGACTTCCTCCAGGTCAACCCGTTGCACGCGGCCGTCCCCGGCGCGCCCGGCCGGCCCGCCGACCCGTCCCCGTACCGGCCGTCCTCCCGCCGCTTCCCCGACCCGGTGCACCTGCGCGTCGAGGAGATCACCGAGTTCGGCCGGCTCGCCGGACCCGCCCGCGAGGAGGCCCAGCGGCTGCTCGCCGAGGCGGCCGAGCTGAACGCGGCCGTCCTCCGCCGGGGCGAACCCATCGACCACGACGCCGTCCGCGCCCTGAAGCTGCGCGCCCTCGAACTCGTCCGCGCGGTGCCGCTCGGGCCCGGACGACGCGCCTCCTACTGCGAGTTCCTCGCCGAGCAGGGACAGGCACTCGACGACCACGCCACCTGGTGCGCCCTCGCCGAGGCACACGGCCCCGACTGGCACTCCTGGCCCGCCGGCCTCAAGGACCCCCGCTCCGCCCGCACGGCCCGCGCCCGCGGCGAACTCCTCGACCGCGTCGACTTCCACTGCTGGCTCGCCTGGCTCACCGACCGCCAGCTCGCCACCGCCCAGCGCGCCGCCCGCGACGCCGGGATGCGCGTCGGACTCGTCCACGACCTGGCGGTGGGCGTGCACCCCGGCGGCTCCGACGCGTGGGCGCAGCAGGAGTCGCTCGCCGCGGGGATGTCCGTCGGCGCGCCCCCCGACGCGTTCAACTCCCGCGGCCAGGACTGGGGACTCCCGCCCTGGCGCCCCGACGCCCTGCGCGCCACCGGCTACGCCCCCTACCGCGACCTGCTGCGCGGCCTCCTCCGGCACGCGGGCGCGCTGCGGATCGACCATGTGATGGGGCTGTTCCGGCTGTGGTGGGTGCCCGAGGGCCGCGAGCCGGGACAGGGGACGTACGTCCGATACGACGCCGAGGCCATGCTCGGCGTCCTCGCCGTCGAGGCGCACCGCGCGGGGGCCGCCGTGATCGGCGAGGACCTGGGGACCGTCGAGCCGGGCGTCCGCGAGGCGCTATCCGAGCGCGGCGTGCTCGGCACGTCCGTCCTCTGGTTCGAACGCGACTGGTCGCGCGGCGCCCGGCGGGCCCAGCCGCTGCCGCCCGAGCGCTGGCGCGAGGGCTGCCTCGCCACCGCCACCACCCACGACCTGCCCAGCACGGCCGCCCGCCTCACCGGCGACCACGTCGCCCTCCGCCACCGCCTGGGCCTGCTGCGCCGCCCGCTCGCCGTCGAGCAGCGCGAGGACGCCAAGGGCCTCGCCGAGTGGCTGGCCCTCTTCGGCCGGCTCGGACTGCTGCCCGAGGGGCCGGACGACGAGGAGGCGGCCGTCCGCGCGGTCCACCGCTTCCTGCTGCGCACCCCCGCGCGGATGGTCGGCGTCTGGCTGCCCGACACGGTCGGCGACCGCCGGCCGCAGAACCTCCCCGGCACCTCAGACGAGTACCCCAACTGGCGCCTGCCCGTCGCCGACCCCGCCGGCCGGCCGCTCTCCCTGGAGCAGCTGGCCTCCTCACCCCGGCTGCACGCCCTGATGGACGAGATCCGCGCGCTGACCGCCCGCCCGCGGGCGGTGCCCCCGAAGGCCACCCCGGACGCGCGCGGTCCACGGGGGTCCGATATTTTGAGCCCGTGAGCAATAAGAAGATGAACGCCAAGCGCGCCGGGGTCGTGTCCGCCGGCACGCTGCTGATGCTGCTGATGTCGTCCCCCGCGTTCGCGCTCACCCGCGACGACGGCGACGACCCGGGCCCCGGCCTCAGCGTGATCAACACGCTCGGCCTCTACGTCGCCGCGCCGATCGTGCTCTTCCTCGTGATCGCCGGCCTGACGATGGTCCTGGCCCGCAACTCGGACAACAAGCGCACGCACGACACGCACTACCCGCGGACGTCGCGCTAGTCCCCTGCGGGGGCGCGCCTGTCGCGCGCTCCCGCCGCATGCCACGTGGTTGAACCGGGCGCCGGACGGCTGATCGAGCCGGTCCGGCGTTCGTGCTGCCGCCGGGAGCGCGGCGCGACCGGCCCTCAGAGGGCGCGACGCCGCTGCCCGTACCTCACGCGAGCACGGCACCGGCCGCGTAGTACAACCCTGCCAGCAGTGCCAGTGGACCCCCGACCCAGTAGGCGACGTACTCCGCGAGACTCTGGTCCCCCCGGGCGTACGACCGGTCCGGGTGGCGCGGATCGTACGTGACCTCGGTGTGCTCGCCGTCGTCGGACCGGGGCGGACCCTCGCCCCGGTGCTCGCGCACCGTTCCGGCGGTGTCCGTGTACTCGTAGGTGCAGGTCGCGGACTCGTCCTCCCCACCCCAGTCCGTGTGGGTGTGCCGGGCCACGACGGTGATGCCGCGAGTACGCATGATCCACCTCGTACGGGCTCCGGACACCGCGAACCACGTCATGCCGCCGCCGGGCAGCAGCAGGAGCGGCGCGAACGCCCAGAGGCCCAGGGAAGAACGCCATCCCTTGACGAACCCGAGCACCGGCAGAACGGCCGCGTAGACCGCGATGACCGCCCACCCCCAGCGCGCCGCCCGCGACATCCGCAGCCGGACCGGGCCGGTGACCGGCTCGACGGTCACCCGCGTGGCCCCACCCGTCCGCGCCTCCTCCCGGTCCCGTACCGGGACCGTCGCGGTCGCCCGTGCCGCGAACACCAGGACGGCCGGGGCGCTGTGGCAGCGTACGGACACCGTGCCGCTCCCCGCGTGCGGTGAGGCGAGGACGATCCGCAGGGTGCGGCGGCCCCGCCCCCTCGCCTCCACCCGCTTCAAGGCTTCCAGGGGCACCCTGGTGCGGATTCCCTTTTGCTCCACCACGATTTCGTCCGCGAACAACCGGACCCATGCCCGTCGGCCGCGAACGACCAAGTCGGACGCACTTGAGGCAAGTTCATCCGCCACAACGCTCACAGTAGAGCGCCGTCCGGCCCCCGGCCAGGGTCGTTTCACCAGTCCTCCCGCAGCACCCGCACCGCCTCCAGCGCGGTCGGCACCGCGAGGTCCAGCCCGAGCCAGAGCAGGGCCAGGCCGATGGCCCCGAGGGCGGCGTGGGCCGGGAAGCCCATCCGGTCGCCGGGCGCGTAACTCCGCTCCGGCGCCCGGGAGTCGTAGCGGATCGGCGTCGTCCGGCCGTCGGCGGACAGGGGCCAGGCGTGGCTCTCGTGGGGGTGGTCGGTTCCTTCCCGGTCCGTGAACGTGTAGTGGTACACGGCCGGTTCGTCGGCGTCGTCGCCTTGGTGGACGCCGGTGAGAGTACCGGTGGTGGTGACACCCCGGAGGCGCAGGAGGCAGGCGGTGCGGGCGGTGGACGCCGTCACGCGGGCGAGGGCCGCGCCCGGCAGCAGGAACACCCCCGCGCGGAGCCAGTCGCCGAGGGCGTTGAAGGAGGCGGTGGAACGGCCGAGGTCCTCCGAGGCCAGGAAGACGACGGGGAGGGCGAGCACGTAGAGGACCGCCAGGATCCGGAGCGTCGGGCTTCCTCCCGCTGCCTGCAACTCCCGCGCCGGAGCGAGGCCGATCCGCTCCACGCTCGTCAGCCGCCGGCCGTCCTGCCGCGCCCCGTGCGGCGTGCGGGGCGGCAGGGACGACGCGAGGGCGGCGGCGAAGCCTCCGACGGCTGCCGCGTCGTCGTTCCGCAGCGTGATGACCTCGCCCGCGGCGTGGGGCGAGGTCAGCTCGATCCGCAGGGTGCGGCCGTCCGGCCCGGGGACGCCGACGCGCTCGATCGCCTCGAACGGGACGCGGCGGCGCGTCCGCTTCCGGACGAGCACGACGGCGGTGTCGTACAGGAGGGCCGTGGTGCCTCCGGCGGGGAGGGCGGTCCGGGGAAGCTCGGCCGTCTCCGGTTCTTCGAACATCCGAGCACCCTAGAGCGCCCCCGGCCCGGCCCTCCGGCCAGGGGCGCTCCCGGGGCCGTCAGGCCGCCGCCGCGTCCGCCGCCTGGGCCTTCAGGGCGCGCTCGACGCCCGCGCGGGACTCCAGGACGAGGCGGCGGAGGCCCGCGCTCGGGTTCGCGGAGGCGAGCCAGGCGTCCGTCGCGTCCAGGGTCTCCTGGGAGATCTGGAGCGCGGGGTAGAGGCCGACGGCGATCTGCTGCGCGACCTCGTGGCTGCGGGTCTCCCAGATGCCCTTGACGACGGAGAAGTACTTCGCCGCGTAGGGCGCCAGCAGCTCGCGCTGGTCGGCGACGACGAAGCCGCTGATCACGGCCTCCTGGAGGGCGTTGGTGAGCCGGTCGGACTCGACGACCGACGCCCACGCCTCCGCCTTGGCCCCGGCGGTCGGGCGGGCCGAGCGGGCCGCGGCCGCGTGCTGCTCGCCCGCCGAGGTGCGGTCGCGGTCGAGCTCGGCGGCGATGGCCTTCTCGTCGGCGCGGCCGGTGGCGGCGAGGCGGGTGAGGAGGTCCCAGCGCAGGTCGGTGTCGACGGCGAGGCCGGTGACGAGCTCGGTGCCCTCCAGCAGGCCGGCGAGGAAGTCCAGCTGCTCGTCCGTGCGAGCCGTGGCGGCGAACGCGCGGGCCCAGGCCAGCTGGTGGTCGCTGCCGGGCTCGGCCGCGCGGAGCTGTTCGAGCGCCGCGTCCGTCCACTTCCGGAGGCCGGTCTCGCGCCAGTCGGGCGCCGCGTACAGGTCGAGGGCCAGCTTGACCTGCCGCTGGAGCGACTGGACGACGCCGATGTCCGACTCCTTGGCGATGCCCGAGAGCACCAGCTCCAGGTAGTCGCGGGTGGCCAGCTCGCCGTCGCGGGTCATGTCCCAGGCGGAGGCCCAGCACAGGGCGCGCGGCAGCGACTCGGCGAAGTCGCCGAGGTGGGCGGTGACGGTGCGCAGCGACTCCTCGTCGAGGCGCACCTTCGCGTACGACAGGTCGTCGTCGTTGAGCAGGACGACGGCCGGGCGCCGCTGCCCGACGAGGGCCGGGACCTCGGTGCGTCGGCCGTCGACGTCCAGCTCGATCCGCTCGGTGCGGACCAGCTTGCCGTCCTTCAGGTCGTACGCGCCGATCGCGATCCGGTGCGGGCGCAGCGTCGGCTCGCCCTTCGCGCCCTCGGGCAGCGGGGTGGCCTCCTGGCGGACGGCGAAGGAGGTGATGACGCCGTCGTCGTCCGTGGTGATCTCGGGGCGCAGGACGTTGATGCCGGCCGTCTCCAGCCACGCCTTCGACCAGGTCTTGAGGTCGCGGCCGCTCATCAGCTCCAGGGCGCCGAGCAGGTCGGAGAGGCGGGTGTTGCCGTAGGCGTGGGTCTTGAAGTACGCCTGCACGCCCTGGAAGAACTTGTCCTCGCCGACGTACGCCACGAGCTGCTTGAGCACCGAGGCGCCCTTGGCGTAGGTGATGCCGTCGAAGTTGACGAGGACGTCGTCCAGGTCGCGGATCTCGGCCATGATCGGGTGGGTCGAGGGCAGCTGGTCCTGCCGGTAGGCCCAGGTCTTCATGGAGTTGGCGAAGGTGGTCCAGGAGTGGGGCCACTTGGAGCCGGGGGCGGCGGCCTGGCAGGCGACCGAGGTGTAGGTGGCGAACGACTCGTTCAGCCACAGGTCGTTCCACCACTTCATGGTGACGAGGTCGCCGAACCACATGTGCGCCAGCTCGTGCAGGATCGTCTCGGCCCGCACCTCGTACGCCGCGTCCGTCACCTTCGACCGGAAGACGTACTGGTCGCGGATGGTGACCGCGCCCGCGTTCTCCATCGCGCCCGCGTTGAACTCCGGCACGAACAGCTGGTCGTACTTGGCGAAGGGGTAGTGGTAGTCGAACTTCTCCTGGAACCAGTCGAAGCCCTGCCGCGTGACCTCGAAGATGGCGTCCGCGTCCAGGTACTCGGCGAGCGACGGCCGGCAGTAGATGCCCAGCGGGACCGTCCGGCCGTCCTTCTCGTAGGTGCTGTGCACGCTGTGGTACGGGCCGGCGATCAGCGCGGTGATGTAGGTGGAGATGCGCGGGGTGGGCTCGAAGCGCCAGACGTGGTCCGCCGGGGCCTCCGGCGTGGGCGAGTTGGAGATGACCGTCCAGCCCTCGGGGGCCTTCACGGTGAACCGGAACGTCGCCTTCAGGTCCGGCTGCTCGAACGACGCGAAGACGCGACGGGCGTCCGGCACCTCGAACTGCGTGTACAGGTACGCCTGGTCGTCCACCGGGTCCACGAACCGGTGCAGACCTTCACCCGTGTTGGTGTACGCGCAGTCGGCGACGACGCGCAGCTCGTTCTCCCCGCCGTGCAGCGAGGGCAGGGTGATCCGGCTGTCCGCGAAGACCACGGCCGGGTCCAGCGCCTCACCGTTGAGCACGACCTCGTGCACGGTCGGGGCCACCAGGTCGATGAACGTCTCGGCGCCGGCCTCGGCGGAGTCGAACCGCACGACCGTCTCCGAGCGGAACGTCCCGCCCTCCTGCGCGCCGGAGAGGTCGAGGTCGATCTCATACGCCTCCACCGTCAGCAGCGTGGCCCGCCGCTCGGCCTCTTCGCGGGTCAGATTCGTGCCTGGCACCTGGGCATCTCCTTCGCATCACGCGTGTCATGACGTTCCCGGCCATCCTTCCACGGAGGCGGCGCCGGGCGCCTGCCGTGTGCCCTGCCGTCAGCCGCCCGCCGTGAGCCGCCAGGCCCGGTGCGCGCGCACCTGGAGGCAGCCGGTCGGGACGTGGTGGACACCTGTCCCCGCGGCCACCCGGTGCAACGGCGACAGGTGCTCGTCGAGCGCCCACAGCTCCGGCCGGGGGATCTCGTCGAGGAGCGGCTCACCGTCGTCGAAGTCGTAGTCGAACCGGACGGGCCCGGGCGCGCCGGTCCAGCGGACGACGTCATGGCCGTGGCCGGCGATCGCGGTGACGAACGACCGTATCTCCTCCGGCGGGCGGAGCGTCAGCTGCCAGGACTGGTCGCCCGCCGCCGTGACGAGGACGTACGTGGGGGCGCCGGGCCGCGCGCGCAGCGGGCCGTGCGCCGGGCGGGGGGTGTGCGCGCGGGTCACGCGCACCCGGGCGAGCCCGCCGGGCTCCAGGCTGGTGACATGCACGGGCCCCGCTTCCGCCGAGGTCAGGGTGAGCGCCGCGGGCGGGCCGTGGTGGACGAGGACGTCGCAGCCGGTGCCGGTGACCACGTCGGTGCCGGGGGGTGTGCCGGTGCCGGTGCCGTTGTCGATGGTCGAGCCGATGGCGGTCCCGGTGTCGATGGTGCTCCCGGTGGCGGTGGCCGTGGCGGTGGTCGCGTCGGTCAGCGGGCGGGCGGCGGAGAGCGGGAGGAGGCGGAAACGCCAGCGGGTGAGGGCGCCGAGCTCCAGGCGGGTGGCCGTTTCGCCCTCCGTGAGTCCGGTGAAGAGGAGGCGGCGGCCCTGGAACCCCTCGTCCTTCGAGATCAGCTCGCGCGTGTCGCCGTACGGATCGATCTCCGTGACCGCGAAGAAGTCGGAGCCCTCCAGGTCGTACTCCAGGATCACCGGCGAGCCGGGGCACGGGTGGGCGATCTCGACGACCTCCAGGTTCCGGCCCTGGCCCGCGTACTCGGCGAGCACCCCGTCGGCGTCCGCGGCGTCCGGCCCGGGCGCGGCGGACGGCCGGGCGGCGAGCGACCAGGGGCCGTCGGCGTCGACGAGGAGCAGGCAGGGGCCGGCGACGGGCGTCACGTCGATGAGCGCTCCCCGGCCCTGGGCGAGCAGGTCGGCACCGTCGCGGTCGGCCGGGTCGCCCCCCGGGTAGACGGCGCGGAGCGTGAGGCTGCCGCGGTCGGCCCGGCCGCCCGTGTGGTTGACGCGCAGGTCGGCGGCGGGGCCGGCGTAGCGCAGCACGTCGGGGCCGGTGCCGTGGAGCGTGCCGTCAGGCTCCAGGACGCGGGCCTCGGCGAGCGGCAGGAACGTCAGGCTCCACTGCCGTCGCGCCGCCACCCGCAGCATCGCGGGCCGGCCGGCCCGTGGCGAGAACACCGCCCGTCCGCGGAACCGGCCCGTCCCGGACAGCAACGGACTCGCCGTCCGCTGCTCCCCGTCGGCGGTCTCCACCGACTCCACGACCTCCACCGCCGCCGGACCGCCGGGGCTGGCGAACTCGACCAGCACCGGCCCCTCGGGCAACGGCCCTTCGGGGACGACGTCCTCGTCGCCGGTGCCGGTCTGCTCCCAGGGGGTGAAGGCGGGGGCGGCCTTCGCGCGGGGAGCGGCCTCGGCGGCCGGATCGGCGGCCGGAGCCGCGGCCGGATCGGCGTCAGCGATGGGGACGGCTTCCGAGGCCGGAATGACGTCCGTGATGAGGACGGGTTCCGAGGCCGGAGCCGCGTCGGCGACGGGGCCGGTCGGGGCGGCTGCGGAGGCCGGAGCGACGTCTGTGATGAGAGCGGCTTCGGAGGCCGGAGCGGCGTCCGTTATGAGAGCGACGTCCGAGGTGGGAGCGGCGTCGGTGATGAGGGCGGTTTGTGGGACGGAAGCGATGTTCGTGTGCGCTGCGGCCTCCGCGCCGGATTCGGCCTGCCCGTGGAGGTGGGCCGTGGCGTCGGCCGGGCCGGCCATGAACGGCTGGGCGCTGGGGGACCGACCGTCGGCGGTGCGGGCGCCTGCCGGCTCCTGCGCCTGCGACAGTGCCTCTGCCTGCGCCGACGCTTCCGCCGCCGAACCCTCGGTTCCCGGCTCGGACGAGACCGGGCGGTTGGTGATCCGCCCGACCACGGCCCGCTCCGCCCCGGCCGGCTCCTCCACGCCCCGTTCCCCCACCGGCGCCTGCGCCTCGGCCGGCTTCCGCGCGGGCGTACCGACGACGGCGAGGCCGACGGTCGGCGCGTCCTCGACGAGCCGCCCGGGTTCCGCAGCGGGCGCCCCGGCGAACAGCGGCTCCGGGACGGCCCCGGGGACGGGCGGCCTCAGGACCGGCTCGGCCGCCGCACCGGACTCGTACGCGGGGACACCGAGGGCGGCGTCATCGAAGACGCTCGGAACGGGCGCTTCCTGACCGGCCGCAGCACCCCGGGGAAGCCCGGGATCGGGCACGCCCGGTGGATAGGCGGGCATCTCCGGCACACGCGCCGGAGCGACGGGGACGGAAACCCCGTCACCAAGTCCTTCGTATCCGGGAGCGCCCAGCACGCCGGCCTGCGGCATACCGGCTTCCGCCGCCAGGACTCCGGCCTCGGCGGCGGCCGGGTGAACACCCACCGTCGGCACATGGACCCCCGCGTCCGGCCCGTACGACGGTTCGGCTTCCGGCACATGGCCGTCCGGGCCTCCGGGCACCCGTACGCCGATACCGGCTCCGGCTGCGTCGGACAGTGACTCGCCCGGCCCGGATACGTAGGTACCCGTCTCCGCCGGATACGGCGGCTCCGCCTCCGCCATGAGGCCCCCGGGAGCCCCGGGGAACCCGTGACCGGCCGCCGCGGGATACGGCTCCGCCCCCGCCAGATGGCCGCTGTCCGCCGGTGCCGCGTACGCCTCGCCGCCCTCGAAGCCGAGGCCGTTCCCGTACGTGCCGTCGTCCCCCGAGAGGCCGCCGACCGGTCCCGGAGCGGCGTACGTCCCGTCGCCTCCCGCCCCCGCGCGGTGCGCCTCGACCACGCCGCCGAGGCCGGAGGCGTAGCCCCGGAGGACGGCCGCGAACCGCCAGCCGCCGACTCCGCCGCCCTCACCGTCCCGGCGGAACTCGCCGAGGACGGCGGCGGTCGCGGTGGCCACGGCGGCCGCCCCGGGGTCCGCGTCGGCCTGGCCGTCCCGCCCGCCGGGACCGCCCAGCTCGTCGGAGGCTCCGATGCCGCCCGGCCCGCCGCGTCCGTCCGCGTCGTCGAACCGCACCCCGTCCTCGACGGCGACGTGGGCGACCGGTTCGCCCGTGGCCGTCGTCACGGCCAGGCCGAGGCCGGGGACGCGGCCGAGGGCGCGGCCCTTGGTGGCGGCGGCCACGACGATCCGCGTCACGTCCGGCTCGATCAGCGCGGGGTCGATCACCAGCCACTCGGCCACCAGGCCCGCGTCGCCCTCCGAGGTGCCCAGGTGGTGCACGGCCCGGAGGGGTGCCCGGCGTGCTGGGAGGAGACGAGGTCGGCGTCGGAGCGGAGGGTTCCGCGCGCGTCGAGGAGCAGGGCGGCGACGGTGAGGGCCCCGGCGTCGGGGAGTGCGGGCACGGCGGTCCAGGTGACCGCGGCGTGCAACGGCTCGGCCGGGACGGTCAGATGTTCGCCTCTGGCTATCCGGTTCATGAACGGAACTCTCCCACGGGGGTCGGACATCGCGGTCCGAATAAGCCCGCCGGGCCCGCCCACGAGCCCCGGAACGACGACGGGCGGGGCCCGAAGGCCCCGCCGTATCACCCGAAGCGGCTCAGCCGCGCAGCTCCGCGGCCACCAGCTCCGCGATCTGCACCGCGTTCAGCGCCGCGCCCTTGCGCAGGTTGTCGCCGACGACGAAGAACGCGAGGCCGTGCTCGACCGTCTCGTCCACGCGCACGCGGCCGACGTAGGTGACGTCCTTGCCCGCCGCCTGGAGCGGCGTCGGGATCTCGGACAGCTCGACGCCCGGGGCGTCCTTGAGCAGCTCGTAGGCGCGCTCGACGCTCAGCGGACCGTCGAAGGAGGCGTTGACCTGCACCGAGTGGCCGGTGAAGACCGGGACGCGGACGCAGGTGCCGGAGACCTTGAGGTCGGGGATCTCCAGGATCTTGCGGGACTCGTGGCGGAGCTTCTGCTCCTCGTCGGTCTCGAAGAGGCCGTCGTCCACGATCGAGCCGGCCATCGGCAGCACGTTGAAGGCGATGGGCCGCTTGTAGACGGCGGGCTCGGGGAACTCGACGGCCTCGCCGTCGTGCGTCAGCCCGGTCGCGTGGTCGGCGACCTTGCGCAGCTGCCCGTCGAGCTCGGCGACGCCGGCCAGGCCGGAGCCGGAGACGGCCTGGTAGGTGGTGGCGACGAGGCTGCGCAGCCCGGCCTCGCGGTGCAGCACCTTCAGGGCCGGCATGGCGGCCATGGTGGTGCAGTTGGGGTTGGCGATGATGCCCTTGGGGCGATCGGCGATGGCGTGCGGGTTGACCTCGGAGACGACGAGCGGCACCTCGGGGTCGCGGCGCCAGGCGGACGAGTTGTCGATCACGACGGCGCCCTGCCCGGCGACCTTCTCCGCGAGCGCCTTGGAGGTGGCGCCGCCGGCCGAGAAGAGGACGATGTCCAGCCCGGTGTAGTCGGCCGTGGCCGCGTCCTCGACGGTGACGTCCGTGCCCTGCCAGTCGATCGTGGACCCGGCGGACCGCGCCGAGGCGAACAGGCGCAGCTCCGTCACCGGGAAGTCGCGCTCGGCGAGGATCTTGCGCATGACTCCGCCGACCTGTCCGGTGGCTCCGACGATTCCGACTCTCACAGGGGGGCTCCCATTGCTCGTCTAGGACATATGCGTCACTGCCGGACGACGGTGGGACCGGCAGGCGCGGTTCCATCATGCGCGCGTCGGGGGCCCGAAAGTCCAATCCATTGTCCGGAGGGTGGGACGACGCACCGGGGGCGGCCGCCGCTGTGCGGTGCTCGGCACTACGGTGGTGGCCGTCATTCCTCCGGGGCGGCGGCCGCGTCCAGGGGCCAGTGCGCGATGCGGACGACGAAGACGGTCGCCAGCCGGCGGTGCTCCTGATACCAGACGATCAACCGCCCCTCGGCATGATCGAGCAGGCGGGAGACCCCGGACTCGTGGACCGGCGGATCGCCGAGATGCCTGACCGAGGCCGCTTCCGCCAGCCGGCCGGCGAGCCGTTCCACATCGCGCCGGACGTCCGGGGGCAGACCGCCCACGACGTGCTCCGCGTCGGGCAGGTACTCCCACGTCCAGTCGGTCACGTGGCGACCTCGCGCGCGGCCTCGTCGAGGAGCGCCGCGAGCTCCGAGGATCTGGTGCGGGCCTCCTCGCGGGTGGTGGCCTCGGCCACCGCCCTCTCCAGCTCGGCGAGCCGTGTGGCCCGCGCGGGATGGCGGCGCAGTGCCACGAACACCCCCCAACGGTGCAGGAACGTGTGCATGGGCACGGTGCTGTCCGTCTGGACGGCTTCCTGCCAGGCGGCGTGGAACTCCTGCTCGAAACGGACGGCGGCGCTCAGGTCGACTCTGGTCACCGCCACGCGGAGGGCCGCCTCGGTGAGTGGGGGCATGGGGAACAGCGGTTCGTCCGGGTCGCGGTGGTGTACGGGGTGTGCGCTCACGAAGCTGGGTCTCCTTCGACGTCCACGCGTCACTTCAGTCTGCCGTGCCGATGCCCGACGGTACCCGTGCGACCGGAAAGGACAGGGCGGGCGCCCGGAAACCGGACGCCCGCCCTGCCACGAATATCACCGACCGATCAGGAAACGACCTTCTCGATCGTCACGCTCCCGGTCCCCGCGACCGTCCCGCGCTCGTTGACGAGCTGGACCTCGCCGGAGAACGTCCGGCCCTCGGGGGCCGCGCCGGCGACCACGACGTCGGCCGTGACCTGGGCGGACTGGCCGTTGCCGAGCTTTACGGCCTGGCCGGCCGGGACCTTGACCTCGCCGAGGGAGGGGGCGAAGTAGACGTCCCGGTAGTCGTAGGCCGTGGTGCCGGAGGGCACCTCGTAGCCGGTGACCTCGACCGTGTACTCGCCCGGGGCGGGCTTGGTCAGGACGACCTGCTCGTCGGAGCCGCCGCTGGTGGAGGAGCCGACCGGCTTGCCGTCCTTGTAGACGGTGAGGTCGAGGTCGGCCTTGGGGTCGGCGGCGCCGCCGATGGCGGCCTCGAAGCGGGTGACGCCCTCACCGATGGTGACCTTGGACGTCTGCTTCTGGCCCTTGCCGATCTGCTGGCGGGCGACCTTGGACGAGCCGAGGCGGCCGCCCTGGAGCTTGCCGTCGAGCTGCGCGAAGTCGTTCGTCGCCTTCCAGGTGACGGTGGCCGGGGTGCCGACCTTCGCCTCCTTCACCTTCTGCACGGCCGGGTCGAAGGAGGCGCCCAGCACGGTGGCGGTCACCGTGTAGGGGTTGTCCAGCAGCGGCGAGGTGCGCCGAGACTCGACCTCGATCTCCCAGACGCCCGGCAGCGGGTTGGCGTACGAGCGCACGTCCGGACGGCAGGTGTTGGCCGGGTTCGCGTAGTTCGGGTAGCAGTTGACCGTGGAGGTCGGGTCGACCGGGACGCCGTAGGAGTTGATGGCGATGAACCGGGTCTGGCTGTCCTTCGCCAGACCGCTCATCGCGATCTCCAGCGTCTTGGCGCCCTTGGGCACGGTCACGAAGTACGAGGTGGTGGCGTTGCGCTGGGCCGTACCGCGCTTCTCGATCCGGTAGGCCGGGGCGGCCAGCGGCTCGGCGGCGACCACCGTCGTCATGATCTGCTTGTCGATGCCCTCGGTGCGGTCGTCGTCCACGGTGAGGATCGCGCTGTGGATGCCCGCCGACTTCGGCTTCGCCGTGACCTTGACGGTGACGGGCTTGTTCAGCGGCAGCCGGACCTCGTCACGGCTCGCCAGCTTGAACGTTCCGTCGTTGTTGCGCCACTTCAGCTCGTGCCAGACGTCCTTGTCCGGACCGGAGGTGCGGGTGACGGTCACGTCGTACGTCTTCGACTCGCCCGCCTTGAGGCCGCCCTCGCGGTCGTAGATGCCGGTGCCGAAGCCCGGCGTCTTCAGGGAGCCGGAGAGGGCCGTGGAGACCGGGGCCTTCACCGTGTAGTCGTGCGCGGTGGCCTTGTGGCGCAGCGCGTTCCACGCCTCGTTGATGTCGATCAGGCCGGAGCCCTGCTCGTACGCCTGGAAGCCCTTGATCTGCTTGGCGGTGCTGGTGAGGGCCGTGCGCAGGTCGGCGGGGGTGAGCTTCATCCCCTTCTGCTTGGCGGCCGAGATCAGCAGCGCCGAGGCGCCCGCGGCCTGCGGGGAGGCCATCGAGGTGCCCTGGAGCATGCCGTAGCCCGGCGGCAGGTCGTAGCCGGACTCGGCGACGGGCGCGCCCGGCTCCCAGGTCGGCGTGGTGTTGATCGACGCGCCGGGGGCGGTGATGATCGGGGCGAAGCCGCCGTCCTCGCGCGGGCCGCGGGAGGAGAACGGCATCATCGCGTACTTCGTCCGCACCTCGGACCCGTAGTTGGCGGCCCAGGTCTCCTTGGAGACGGAGGCGCCGACGCTGAGGACCTTGTCCGCGAGGCCGGGGTCGCCGATGGTGTTGGCGCCGGGGCCGCTGTTGCCCGCGGAGATGACGAGCTGCACGCCGTAGGTGTCGATGAGGCGCGTGTAGAGCTCGGAGCGGGCGTTGTTGCCGTCGTTGAGGGCCGGCAGGCCGCCGATCGACATGTTGACGATGTCGACGCCGTGGTTGACGACCAGGTCGATCATGCCCTCGGTGAGCGCGACGTTGGTGCAGCCGCCGCTCCAGGTGCAGGCGCGCGAGGAGACGATCTTCGCGCCGGGGGCGGCGCCGCTCATCTTCCCGCCGAACAGGCCGTTGGCCGCGGTGATGCCCGCGACGTGCGTGCCGTGCTCCGACTCGATGACGCCGATGTTGACGAAGTCGGCCTTCTTGCCGACCCAGCTGCCGCCCTTCGGGTCCATCGGGACGTCCTTGCGGACCTGCACGACGAACGGGATGCGCTCGGCGATGGGGGTCTTCGGGTCGTCCTTGCCGAAGTAGCCGACCTGGTAGCCGTCCTTGTACGGCTTCATCTCGGCGTCGTTCCGGAAGTCGCCGTCGGCGTCGAGGTCGACGCGGACGGTGCCCTTGGCCTTGTCGTAGAGGACGGCCCACGAGTCGGTGGTGTCGCCGTCCCGGTTGAGGTCGCCCTTCATGTCGCCGCCGGCGGTCGCGCTCTCACGGAACAGGGCCACCTGGTAGGAGCCCGCGGGGGCGGTGTAGGTGCGGCCGTTGAAGGAGAACGAGGGGCCGGACACGTTCTGCGTCATCGGCAGCCAGGTGCCGTCGTCGTCCGTCAGCGGGTCGGTGGACGTCACCCAGTCGACGATCTTGCGCTCGCCGGTGGTGGTCTTCTGCAGCGCGGGGTGCGCCAGGTCCACGCCGGAGTCCAGGATGCCGATGGTGACGCCCCGGCCGTCGGCCTTGGGGTGGTCCTCGACGAAGTCCACGGCGCCGGTCTCGAAGGCCGGCTGGTACGGGTTCTTGGCGGGGGTCCGCTTTCCGGGCGCCGGGTAGGAGCGGCTCTTCGGCCCCTTGGCGCCCGTCACCGCGTCACCGCGCGGCGTCGGGTCGGGAAGCTTGATCTCCTGCTTGAGGTCGATGCCGTGCACCGACGACAGCTTCTGCGCCTCGGCGATCACGGCGTCGGCCTTGGCGGTGGGTACGGTCGCCCGGACGTAACCGAGCTTGTCGTACTCCTTGCCCACCGAGGCGCCCGGGACGGAGTCGAGCTTCCCGGCGATCTGCTCCGTCTGGCCCGGGGCGGTGGCGATCATCATGGTGACGGTCCGCTCGCCCGCGGACTTGGCCTTGGCGAGCAGGTCCGCGCCGTGCGAACCGAGCTTGTCCTTCTCGGGGTTGACCGGCTTGACCGGCCCCGGGGCCGGCGTCGCGGCCGGCGGCTGCGGGCCGTCGGCGAAGGCGGGCGCCGCGCCCGTGGCGGCGAGTGCCACCGCCGCGGCGGCGGCGACGGCTATTCGGGACGCGCGTCTCGCGCCGCCGCGGGACGCGTGGCGAGATGTGGGGGTGTTCATGGACATCCCTGGCTGGTGAGTGAACGGCTGCCGACGGCGGGTCCGGATAGCCGACGGCAGGTCCGGATATCGGAACCGGATGGGGGCTCACTTTTATGGAAGTGACGGGCTTTTGGGGAGAGTTGCCAGGGAGGGAAAATAAAGATGGCGTAAACCCGCCAGCGGGCACAGCGGGAGGAAGCGGGACGGAGGCCGTGAACCGCGCGCGGAACGTTCCCCGAGGGCCCCTCTGAGGGACGAGAGACGGGGGTCCACGGTTCAGCCATTCAGTGCAAACGGAGTACAGCGGGACCGGCGGGGCCATAGGGTTTTCGGGGATGCTTTCCCTGTCGGGTGAACGCTGAGTGAGGTTCAGCGTTCCAGGGGACGAGTCCTCTATGTCGCTTGCAGTAGCCAAGATCGATGTGAGGTGATCGGCGGCGACCGTTGCCGCCCTGTTCACGCCCAGGTCATGCGCGCTGCCAACGATCCTCGGTGACAGCAGCCGCAGACCGCCTGCACCTCCGCTCGCATTCGCGTTCGCACTCGGGGAGACCGCCATGCACAGCAGATCCGGCAGATCAGCCTCGCACTTCGACCGCCGCGGGTTTCTGGCCGCCGCGGGCGCCGTCGGCACCGGCCTCGCCCTGGGCGCCACCGGCTCGGCCGCCGCCGACGAGCCCGTCCCGCACGCCCCGGGGACGGCCGGCCAGAACCCGGAGACGCCCGGACAGACCCCGGGGACACCCGGCGCCGAGACCATGGCGGCCGCCCCCACCGGCGCCGGCACCACGCTCGCCTCCGTCGCCACCCCGCGCGGCACCGGAAAGTACAAGCGGCTCGGCGACGGCCCCGGCTGGCCCCGCGTCGTCCGTACGGAGCTGGCCGCCGCCCGCGCCGACCGCACCCGGCGGCGCACCACGCTCGCGTCGTTCGTGCAGTTCACCGACCTGCACCTGACGGACGTCCAACACCCGCTGCGCTACGAGTTCTTCCGCGCCGGCGGCGAGGGCGCCTGGCGCCCGCACGAGGCGCTGACCCTGCCCGGCGTGGCCTCGCTCGTCGAGCGCGTCAACAAGCTGCGCCGCGGCCCGGCCACCGGCACCCCGCTCCGCTTCGTCATCACCACCGGCGACAACGGCGACGAGAACGCCAAGATCGAGGCCGAGTGGTTCCTCACCGCCCTCAGCGGCGGCCGGATGAACCCCAACACCGGTGACCCGCACCGCTACGAGGGCGTCCAGAACAGTGGCCTCAAGCTCTACTGGCACCCCGAGAGCTCCCTCCGCGACCAGGACAAGGCCGTCGGCTACCCGCGCATCCCCGGCTACCTCAACGCCGCCATGCGGAGCGTCAACAGCCCCGGCCTGAACATCCCCTGGTACTCCACCTTCGGCAACCACGACCTGCTCTCCGGCGGTTGCTACCCGGCCGCCGGCTCGTTCATCTCCGACGTCGCCGTGGGCGGCAAGAAGCTGTACACCATCTCCGCCGACGAGGCGAAGTGGCTGATGGACGGGGAGCTGCACGGCGTCGACCCCAAGGGCAAGCGCATAGAGGAACTGCTGCGCAAGCACAAGAAGGAGCTCCGCAGCGTCACCCCGGACGCCCGCCGCGTGCCGTTGACGCAGCGTCAGTACGTCGCCATGCACCTGGACCGCCGGTACACCGGCCGCGGCCCGGTCGGCCACGGCTACACCAAGGACAACCTCGACTCCGGCAACCTCTACTACAGCTTCCGCGTCTCCGACCGGGTCGTCGGCATCAGCCTCGACTCCACCGACCCCGGCGGCCACTACCAGGGCTCCATCGGCACCGCCCAGCTCGACTGGCTGGACCGCACCCTCAAGGCCCACCGCGACGAGTACGCCCTGGTCTTCAGCCATCACCCCAGCTGGAGCATGAACAACACCGTCCCCGACCCCGCCCGCCCCAAGGAACAGCGGCACGGCGGCGACGAGCTGATCGCCCTCCTCCAGCGCCACAAGAACGTCCTCGCCTGGATCAACGGCCACAGCCACCGCAACCGCATCCGCCCCCGCGGCACCTTCTGGGAGATCGCCACCGCCTCCCACGTCGACTACCCGCAGCTCGCCCGCGTCATCGAGATCACCGACAACCGCGACGGCACGATCTCCCTCTACACCACCCTCATCGAGTCCGCGGCCCCCACCGCACCGACTACCACGACCTCTCCCAGACGGGCCTCGCCGCCCTCTACCGCGAACTCGCCTTCAACGCCCCGGGCAACGACCCGACTCTGGTGGGCGATTCGACGGACCGGAACACGGAGCTGCTGCTCAAGCGGTGACGGGCGCGGCTCCCCGCAGGTGCCGCGTCAGCCGGTCCAGGGCACTCCATCCGTCCCCGTGCGACGAGCCGTCGCCCAGCGGGTAGTACAGGCCCGGTAGCCCGGGCGGGCCGACGCGGAGCGGGGAGCCGGCCAGCGGCGGACGGGCGGCGCGCGCGAGCCCGATGCTCCGGACGCCCTCGGGGCCGAGCGCGAAGGCGAGGGGTACGGGCGGCGCCTCGAACCGCGGCGGCACGCTCAGGTCACGGCGCGCCGGCCGCAGTTGACAGAGCAGGGAGCGCAGCCCCAGCCGGGACGCCAGGGTGTCGGCCAGTCCCGGCAGCGCGTCCACCGGCGGCCGTTCGCCCGGGCCGTACCCGAAGGCCAGGGTCACCTCCTCCGCGACACCCTCCGGCGTGCGGTCCACGCGCAGCGTGGCGATGCCCGGCCGGTCCGCCGTGCCCACCACGACGAGCCAGGTGGGGCGCGGGCTGCGGTGGCGCGCCCGCGCGGTCAGCTCGTCGCGGGACCACGGGAGGCCGGCCGGCTCGGCGGAACCCCAGCCCGCCGGGGGCGCGCCGGTGAGGGCCCGCCAGGCGGCCTCCACACCACCGCCGAGGACGAGGTCCTCGGTCGCGGGGAGGGCGGTGCGGAACGCGACCACGAGCTGCCGCTCACCGCCGTGCCCGACCTCCCGGAACGCCTCGGCGACCAGGGTTCTCCCCTGGACGTCGGCGGTGGGGGCGAAGACGCCGTCCCGCCAGTGGAGCACCGCCCCGGACAGCCCGTCGTAGTAGCCGCACCGCTCGTCCCGCACCACCCAGCGGCCCGGCGGCCCGGTGAGGAGCGTGCGGGTGGGCAGGGAGAGGCGGCTGTCGCCCGGGGTGACGATCTGGAGGCCCCGGTCCGCGTCCGCCGAGGTGCGCAGCGCCTCGGACAGCCGGCTGGTCATGGCGACCAGCGGGCGGTCCTGGAGGATCACGGCGGCCTGTTCGGTGAGCACGTCCACGGCCGGGAGCTCCGGAGGCTCCGTGGCGGTGACGTCCGAGACGTCCACGAGGCCGTCCTCCGAGGAAACGTCCGGCGGCCACACCGTGCCGCCCAGCAGCCCGGTGAGCCGGGCCGCCACCGCGCCCGCCAGCCGGGCCGCCCCGGGGACGCCCGTGGCGGCCCGGACCTCGGTCCACCAGCCGGTTCCGTCCCCCACGGGAACCCCCAGCAGCCGCTCGGCCTCGCCCCGCACCCGCATCTCCAGCGGTGCCTCCACCGAGACCAGCGGGGCGCCCTCCGGGTCGCAGAGCTGGAGGACCGCCCCTTGCGCGGCCGTCCGCACCCCGGGCTCAGGCCCGCCCGCCAGCAGGGCCGCCAGGATGCTCCACGGGTCCGGCATCCGCTCGGTGAGGGCGATCACGTCCTTCGTCACGCGGGTTCTCCGTCCGCCAGGGCCGTCTGGACCAACCGCGCCGCCGCGCCCCGGCGCACGAGGAAACCCCGTCCCGGGGGCTGCGGCGCGGCGTGGACCCCGGGGAAGAGCTGCCCCTCCTGCCGGTCGCCCGCCATCACCAGGGCCGTGGCGCCGCTCTCCCGGAGGGCCATCAGGAACGGCTCGTACAGGGCGCGGGAGGCACCGGCCACCCGCCGTGCCACGACGAAGTGCAGCCCGATGTCCACCGCCGCCGGGACGAACGGCAGGAACGGCGCCAGCGGTTGCTGCCCCGCCGCCGCGAGGGCGTCGTAGTCGTCCACGAGGACGACGATCTTCGGCCCGGGGTGCCGGCCGGCGGGCTCGGACGGCTGTGTCCCGTCGGGCATCCGCTTCTCCAGCTCGGTGGCGATGACGGACGAGAGCCCTTCGCAGACGCGGGAGTTCGTCGCATACCCGCCGCGGTAGGACTCCGGGACGACGGCGTGCAGACCGCGGCGCGGGTCCATCACCGCGAAGACGATCTCCTCGTCGCTCCGGCGCGCCATCAGCCCCCCGGCGACCAGCCGCAGCAGGTTCGTCTTCCCGCACTCGCCGTCGCCGAGGACGAGCAGGTGCTGGTCGACGCCGAACAGGTCGAGGGAGACCGGGCGCAGCGCCGCCTGGTCGACCCCGAGGGGTATCCGGAACGGTTCCTCCGCCGCGGAGGGGAGCTCCGCCGCGGGAAGGCGGGCGGGGAGGACGCGCACCTGCCGTACGCCCTCGCCGGGCCACGCCGCCCGGACCGCCGCCACCGCCTGCTCGACGGCGGACGCCAGCCCGGCAGTCGTCGATCGCCCGTCGAGGCGGGGCAACGCGGTCTGGGCGAACAACTTGCCGTCGGTGAGCGCCCGGCCCGGCTCGTCCGGGGCCAGGGACGCGGCGAGCTTCCGGTCGATGCCGCTGTCGCCCGGATCGTTCAGCCGCAGCTCGACCCGGGTACCGAAGGCCGCCTGGGTGGCGATGCGCACGTCGTTCCAGCGGAGCATCGAGGCGACGACGTGTACGCCGTAACCGCCGCCGCGCTTGAGGATGTCGGTCACCGCGTCCTCAAGCGCGTCGAACGGGCCGCCGAAGCCGTCGCGCAGGGCGCCGAAGCCGTCGACGACCAGCACGACCTCGGTGGAGGACAGCTCGGGCAGCGCGCCCCGGGCCCGGAGTTCGCGCAGGTGCTCCACGGAGTCGATGCCGTGCTCGCGGAAGAGGTCGGCCCGCTCGTCGAGCATCAGGCGCACCTCCTCGACCGTACGGGCGACGCGCTCGGCGTCGGCGCGCCCCGCCACACCGCCCACGTGGGGGAGTCCGGCGAGCGCCGACAGCCCGCCGCCCGCCAGGTCGAGCCCGTACACGGCGACGTCGCGCGGAGTGTGTGTCAGGGCCAGCGACAGCACCAGCGAGCGCAGCAGCGTCGTCTTGCCGGACTGCGGGCCGCCGATGACGGCGGCGTGCCCGCCGGAGACCGTCAGGTCGAGGACCCAGCGGCCCTGCCACTGCCGGGCCGGATCGTCGAGCAGCCCGAGTGGCACCCTCATCGGCCCGTCATGGCCGGCAAGGCGGAGGCCCTCGGAAGGCGGCGGCGCGCAGGCGTCGAGCGGTACGGTCCGGGGCAGGGGCGGCAGCCAGACCGCGCGGGTGGGCGGTGCGGCGTCCCGCAGGCGGTCGACCAGCACCGACATCAAGGTGGGGCCGGGCGCGCGGTGGCGCTCGGAAGGCTCGCCCGACGGCGCGGCCGGCGGCTCCTCGGGAGCGTTGACGGCGGGGTAGGGGCGGACCACCGGCCCGGTCTCATCCGCGTCCAGGACGGTAGGACCGCGGTAAGGGCCCGAGACGAAGCCCGCCTTGAACCGCCGGTACACGCTCGTGTCGACCTTGAGGTAGCCGAATCCGGGGAGGGGCGGCAGCCGGAACGCGTCGGGAGTGTCCAGCACGGTCCGGCTCTCCTCGGCGGAGAATGTACGGAGGCCCAGTCGGTAGGAGAGGTAGGTCTCCAGCCCCTTCAGTTTGCCGCTCTCGATGCGCTGGCTGGCGAGCAGCAGGTGGACGCCGATGGACCGGCCGATGCGGCCGATGGAAAGGAACAGGTCGCCGAAATCGGGGCGTTCGGTGAGGAGTTCCCCGAACTCGTCGATGATCACGAAGAGGTGTGGCATCGGCTCCAGGCCGGGCCGGGAGACCCGCGCCGCCCGGTACTGTCCGATGTCGGCCAGGTTGCCCGCGTCCCGCAGTACCTGCTGGCGGCGGCGCACCTCACCGGCGAGCGAGGTGTGCACCCGCTCCACCAGCCCCGTGCGGTGCTCCAGGTTGGTGATGACCCCGGCGACGTGCGGCAGGCCGGCGAACGGGGCGAAGGTGGCGCCTCCCTTGTAGTCGACGAGGACCAGGGCCAGGTCCTCCGGGGGATGGGAGGAGACCAGCCCGAGCACCAGGGTGCGCAGCAGTTCGCTCTTGCCCGAACCGGTCGCCCCCACACAGAGCCCGTGCGGGCCCATGCCGAACTCCGACGACTCCTTGAGGTCGAGCAGCACCGGCTCGCCGGCGTCGTCGACCCCGATGGGCACGCGCAGAAAGGCCCGCTCGCTCCGCGGCCGCCACAGCACGCGCGGGTCGGGAGCGGCCGGATCGTCGAGCCCCAGGAGGCCGGTGAAGTCGACGGTCCCGGCGAGCGGCGCGTCGACGACGGACTCGGCGGACAGCCGGACCGGGGCCAGTGTCCGGGCGAGCCCTTCGGCCTCGGCGGCGGACACGGGATCGACGCCGCCGGTGCCGGCGGGAGCGTCCGGCGCCCGGAGGTCCTCCACCCGCACCCGGTCGCCGTCGACGGTGATGCGCAGCGCCACCTCGCCCGGCTCCTGTACCCGCTCGGCCACCAGGTGGAGGACGGTGACGCCCAGCTCGCCGAGGGGCACCGTCTCGTCGGGCTGGGGGAGCTCCACGGCGTCCGCGCCGTGCCCGTCGCTGACGACGAGCATCCGGCCGAGCAGGTTCCGGGCGTCCGCACCCGCGAGGCCGCGCCGGGCCTCCGCGGCGTACGCCGTGCGGTCGCGTAGCTCGTCCCTAAGCAGCCGGGCCAGCTCGGCGGGCCCGAAGGCGATCCGGCGGGCGGGCACCGGACCGTCGCGCGTTCCCGGATCGAGGACGTGCGGCAGCCATTTGAGCCACTCCCAGTCGGGCAGCCGGTCCGGAGGACAGGCCAGTGCGAGAGCGACGTCGTCCGGCGCGTGGGCCGCGGCCGTCTGGACGAGCAGCGCGCGGGCGACGCGCAGGACGTCCCGGCGCTCCCCGACGACGCTGACGTTGCCGGCCCGGTCCAGGGGAACGGTGAGCGGCAGGTCCGCGGCGGTCCCGAACCGGTGGGCGAGCGCGCCGGCCTCGTTGAGCATGAACGGGTCCGGAGGCGTCAGCACGCCGCCCCCCGAAGTGCCGATCACGAGCGTGCGCACCGGCATCCGCCCGGTTCCCATGCGCACCTTGAGGAAGTCCGGGTCCGTACGCCGCCGCTCCCACAGCCGCGCCGGGTCGCGCACCAGGTCGTGGAGGGCGGCCGGGGTCGGGTCGAGCAGCCGGGCCGCGGCCCGGTGGGCCCGTTCCTCGGCGACGAGCTCCTCCCGGAGCCCCTCCAGATACTCCAGATACCGCTCCCGCTGGCGCCTCCGGGTGCGCTGGGCCTTCCCGCGCTGCGACAACAGCAGCGCCACCGAGCCGACGACCGTGACGGCGAGGACGAGCGCGCCGATCGCCGCGAACTGGCTGTTGCGGATCACCGTCATCATGACGACCGAACTCATCACGCCCGCCACCGGCATCAACGAATGCAGCGCCCCGCCGACCCTGCCCTCCGGGAGGTTCGGCGGCGGCTCCACGATCCGTTCCGGGAACGGCGCCGGGGGACGGGTGGCACGGGCGGGGCGGTGCACGATCCGGGTGGTCATGACGGGAGCCCGCCTCCGGCGCCTCCGGTCAGGGACCGGGTCAGCACGTCCGCGGCGAGCTCCGTGACCTCGTCATGGGTGCGCCGGGCGAGCAGCTCCGACCTGACGACGCCGCCCGCGGCGAGGTGGCGGTCGTAGGGGAGCGCGCGCACGGACACCCCGTCGACGCCCAGTGCCTCGCGGGCGACGGAGAAGTCGATCGCCGTATGCGGGGTCCCTTCCGTCACGACCACCACCGTCCGCCGCAGCATCCCGCCGCGGCGCAGTGTCACCATCCAGTCGAGGACGGCGCGCGTGGCCGCCATGCCCTCGGCGGTGGCGGGCGTGACGAGCACCCGGGCCTGGGCGGCCACCAGCGCGGTGCGGGACAGTTCGCTCGGCAGCGAGTCGCAGTCGACGACGGTGATCCCGAAGTACCGTCGCAGGGCGAGCATGACGGCGCGGTATTCGGCCAGCTCCAGCCGGGCTCCCACCCTGCCCTGGCTGCCGGGCAGCAGCCAGCCGCGGCCGGGCAGCTGCACCAGATATCCGGTGACGTCGGTGAGCTGCATGGACGGCGTGATGATCCGCGCCAGGTCGCCGCAGGTCCACCGCACGTCGGGCGCGCCGAGCCGGGCGGGCAGGGTGCCCAGCGCGGCGTCCGCCTCCAGCATCAGCACGGGGTCCTGCCGGAAGTGCGCGTAGGTACGGCCCAGCAGCGCCGTGACGGTCGTCTTGCCCGCGCCGCCGCGGATGCCCGTCACCGCGATCTGCCGTCCGGTGGTGACCGGTTGCTGGAGCGCCTCCGCGACCCGTGCCGTGCGCTCCACCTCGCGGGCGACGGACGCGCCGGTCAGACGGCGGAGGGCGCGGGCGACGCGGCGGGTGGCCGGGTCGCCGTGTCGGGGGCGGGACTTGAGGAGGGCGGCGGGAACCGGCGGCGCGGGTGGAGTGGTGGCGAGAGGTTCTCCCTGTACGCGGTGCGACGGCTCGACGGGATGGGTACCGGGCGGAACGGGGCCGGCGACGACGGGACTTGTGAACGACGGCTCGGCGGGTGCGGGGCCGGGGGTGGGAGGGCTCACGGGCGGGGGCCCCGCGGGCGCAGGTTCCGTGGGGGTAGGGCCTACGGGTGCGGGCCCTGCGGGTGCGGGGCTCACGGGTGCGAGGCCGCCGGGCGTGGGGCTCACGGATGCGGGGCCGCCGGGTGTGGGCCCCGGGGACGCGGGGTCGCCGGGTGCCCGGCTCGGCACCGCGCCACCGAGCTCACGCAGGACGTCGCTCTGCCAATCCCGTGCCGGCATCCACATCTCCTAGAACTGGTGGAGCAGACGCTCGAACACCCCGAACTCGCCGACCGCGAGGGGGAACAGCGCGACCAGGCCCAGCGTCTCGGCCACGTCGGCGGCTCTGCGGAGCCGTACGCGCACATGCTCCGGCGGCTGGACCGCCAGCACCCCGAGCGGTATCAGGGCGAGCGCCGCCAGGGCGGCGACGGGCCCGTACGGCGGGCCGCCGACCTCGTCGTGCCACAGCAGCACCAGCCGCACCAGGAGCACGCAGGCTCCGGCCAACAGCGCCACGACTTCGGGTATCAGCGGGAAGGCCCGGGACCGGGAGAACAGGACGAGGGCGGCCACGGCGGTGAGCGCGACGCTCCACGGGGAGAAGCGGCCGGACACCGCCACCAGGCCGCCGGCGGTGACGGACACGGCGGTGACCGCCGTGGCGAGGACGAGGCCCCGGTGCGCGGCAGCCAGGGCGGTCCGCACCTCGTACCGGCTCACCGAGGCGCCCCCCGCGCGGCGGTCGTCCAGTGCGGTCAGTCCGGCCGCCATCAGGGCGGCCCGGGGCAGCGCGCCGAGCGCGACGGCGGAGACGACGACGAGGACGCAGCCCACGCGGGCCGCATCCGGCTGCACGAGGGCGACGCCCTCCCAGACCGCGGTGGTGACGACGACGGCACCGGCGCCGATCAGCCCGCCGCGGCCCAGCGGGGCCTTGGGCAGGCCGAGGAGCACGAGCGCCCACGCCCAGACGGCGGCGGCCTCGGCGAGCCGCACCTCCCAGGACCAGCTGTGCCCGTCGGCGGCGGCCCAGACGGCCAGCGTGCCGACCTCACCGGCGACCAGCACCAGCGCGGTGCCGAGCGGCCGCCCGCCCCGCGCGGCGGCCGCCGCTCCGAGCAGCGCGGCGAGCACGGCCGCGCCGGCGAGGGGCGGGGCGACGGCGGTGGCTCCCGTCGAGGCCCAGGCGAACAGCGCCGCCACGGCGGCCAGTACCCCGGCCGCCACCCCCGCCGTCCACTGCCGGGCGGCGGGCCGCCAGCGCCAGGCCCGCACCCCGAGGTCGTCCGCGACTTCGTCCGTGACGTCGTGCACGACGGGCGCCGACGGCGCGTCCTCGATCCGCACCAGTCGCAGGATCGCTCCGTCGACCACACCCGCCTCGGCGAGCGACCCCTCCTGCGGCAGCAGGGTTCCGTCCACGGTCATCAAGTGCCGCGCGGCGGGCGGACCGTCGACCCGATCGCCCAACAGACGCAGGACGTCCGGCAACAGGCGCCCGATCGGCTCGTCGGCGGGCAGAACGACATCGACCCGCCGGTGCTCGGCGACGAGCGTCACCCTGCTCAACCGCCCCGGCGCGGCCCGCAGTTTCGTCTTCGTCCCTACGTTCGCCACTCGCCTGAACCTATCACCGGGGTGTGACAACGGGTTTGACCGACGGTGACTTGGAGGGCCGCGGCTTCTTCGGCTTGGCCGCCGGCGTCGGCGTCGGCTTCGTCGTCGCCGACGGCTTCGCGGAGAACGTCGGGCCGGAACTCCGCGACGGCACGGGGGAGACCGACGGAACGGTCGGTCCCACGCTCGGTGAAGGCGGAGAGGACGGCGTGACAGGCGCCGTCGGCACGACGGGCACCACCGGCGCCATGGTCGGCTGCGGCAACGGCCGCTCCCGTTCCCGCTGTTGCTGTTGCTGCTGCCTCTGCTGCTCCCGCTGCTTGGCGATCATATGTTGCACAAACCCCCACCCCACACACCCCGCACACACCACAGCGGCCAACGCGACCCCCGCGAACACCCGCCCGAACTTCTCATCCGCGGTCCGCCGCGCCCGCTCCACCCCGAACAACAACGCATCCCGCAACCGCCGCCGCCGCACGGAGACGGATTCGAGTAGCTGACTGTCGTAGTCCTTCACTGTCACCGCCTCCTTCGCAGCAAGGGAGTTGTACGCGTGACGATCACACCGGCGGACCCGTGTCAATTATTACTGTCGTGACCACGGCAGGGCGATGGGCTTTCGATACCACCACCAGTCGGACTCGGTCACGTCGCCTTGCGGTGCGCCTGTCAAGCGCTTGATGACGTGGTCGCGGTCGGGCTCGGTGAGTCTTTTGAATTCGGAATCGACCAGGTGTACAGACTCGAGCAAGAAATGATGGACCGGTTCCGGGTATTTTGCGAGAATGGCCGCTAGGTCGTCCCGTGCTCTTAGGTCATTCATGTACATGTCGAATGGGTAGCCCCCTGATGGTGGCCAACCTGTAGCCATGCGTCGGGTCATTCTTTCCCATGCTGCCAGTGAGTTGCGAGCGCGATCCGATAGGTTATCGGCGTCATTCTTTTCCGGTTGAGTTGCGTCTTCGCGCTTGTCGGGCGAAAGGACTGCCTCAGCCTTGGCGAGGAAAGATTCCGTCGCTGGAATGGCCACCGGATGCTCTCGGATGACTTCGGGGAGCAGAGTGACGTGGGCGTCCGGGAACTGCGGAATCTCGGATTCTGCAGCATCGATGGAGTATGCGGGTCTCTCGTCATCCGTTGTCGAGAGCCTTACTCTCGTGGTTTTCATGTCCGGAGTGATGGCCCAGTAAGCACTCGGAATGTTTTCTTCCGCCGGGTAGAGCACCACCGTCCGTGTAGCCGCAGCAAACCTCAGGGCGGCTTCTGCCTCAGTCGGCTGACTGATCACCGACTCCTGGACGTAAATGTCCAAGGACAGCGACAACTGCCCGTTGATGCCTGAGAAATCGCACAAAACCAGGGCGTCCCAGTTGCGCCGATCTTGATCGCTCTCCGCGTCGGCAACATCGACACTGCTTGTTTCCACGGCAAAGCATGTCGAAAGCGCTTGCCGGATGGCTTCGGGGTGCAAGCGGTCGGCCGTGAGGAAATTGTAGGTCATGGATAGGTCCCGTGGTAAATGGCCAGCGCTTTTTGGACTGCCTGCGGGTTGTTTACAAAGCGTGGGTTCTTCGTCAGCTGCGGGGCTGCCGAGATGTCACCCTTGGCCTTGGCTACTTGTTGAAGTGCGGCATATTCGTTCCTGTCGAGGATGGCGATACCGGGTCCGGAGTCCGGGTAGACCCTCCCTCCCGGCTCGACGCCGTAGGTGCGACCGTTGATTTCGTAGCGATTGCCGTCTGCGGTGAGTTTGGCACGCCCTTCGGCGATGGCGGCGATGTCCCTGTCCACATCGTCCGCGTAACCCTGCAAAATGACGCTGTTCTTCTCCTTGATCTCACCCCTGGCCGCTCCGTTCGGCGAATGCCGAGAGTGCGGCCGTTTCAGTTCTTCGCCCGCAGCCGGGCCAGGCACGTTGTCCTTCACGGGCCACGGCCCGTGTTGTGGCGCCGTGGCCTGGCTGTGGGGTTGATGTCCGGTGCCGCTGCCCATATTGGCACCTGAACCGTTGCCACCGTGGTGGCCATGAGGATCCGGTGCTTGGTCTCCCGCCGAGTGTGGACCACCATGGGACGAGTGGTCGCCCGTGCTGCTGTTGTGGTCCGCGCCTTGCCCCGACTGTGGCGGGTCGGTGTGGCCGGCGGCTTGGGAACCGTTGCCCGAGTGATGGCCTGAGGCCCTGGGGGAGTGGTCTGCATGCATGGGAACGGAGTTCTGCTTGGCCGCGCCGGCCATGATGGGTTCACGCTCGTGCGTACTGTGCACCCGCCTGGTTTCCTCCTGAATGGGGTCGCTTGTCCGAGGCGTGTGCTGAGTGCTTGTGTGCGGCGAGCCCACACTCACGGGTGATTCCTGCACTATCGGTCCATGCCCCCGCACCCCCCGCCCCCGCACGTCCACCAGAGCTCCGTCCGGCCGGAGGTAGCGGGCCTTGCCCGGGAGGACGCTCGCGTTCGGGAGGCGGACCGAGCCGTCGGGGAGGCGTTCTGTGCCGGGGAGGCGGTCGCGGAGGGTGTTGACCAGGTCGCCTGCCGCCGGGAGGGAGGAGGAGAGTTTGGTGAGGGACTTGCCGATGACGAAGCCGGCGCCCTTGCCGACGTATGTCATCGGGTCGATGACCCGGCCGGCCTTCCCGACGACGTTGACCACCTTCGCGGCGGCACCGGCGCCGCCCTTCGCCAGGGCTCCCGTGCCGGTGGCGGTCGTGAGGATGTTGAAGGAGGCGGCGCCCGCCGCCCGGGCGCGGTCCTTGCCCCACTCGTCGTAGGCGACGAGCGCCTTGGCGGTGTCGCGGGCGGAGTTCTTGGAGTCCTTGAAGAACTGGGGGAGGTAGTCGTCGGGGATCTCGTACGCCCCCGTGCCGTAGACGAGGGCGCCGACGGCGGTCTTGCCCAGGCCGGCCCAGGCCTGGCCCATCCGGTCCCAGCCGTCGACGCCGACCAGGGTCCCCAGGCCCTTGAGGGTGCCCCCGATGCCGTCGACGACCACGCCGTCCCAGGCGAAGCTCTTGATCGAGTGCGGCTCGTACCAGTCGTACACGCGTTCCACCGGGTCGCCCCACGGCAGCTTGGCGTGTTCGAGCGTCTCGGCGTCGTAGCCGTACATGTTCGGCTTGTGGGTGCCGTCGTCGGTGACGAAGCGGGGGCCGCCGACCAGGGCCGTGATCTTGCTGGCGCACCGGCGTTCGGCATCCTGGAAGGCCGCTTGGGCGGCCGTGATGTCGTCCCGTATGCGGTTGTGGTGGTCGGTCTTCTTGCTGTCGTGCGTCCAGCGGTCGTCGCCCTCGACCGACATCAGGAACGTCTCGGCCTCCAGGGACAGGGCGGCCAGCTTGTGGGCGAGCGGGCGGGCCTCCGTCGCATAGTCGGAGAGCGCGCCCGCGACCTTGTCCAGCTTCGCGGCGAAGGCGTGCGCGCGTTCCCGTACCGGCAGGGTCGTCGCGAACAACTGCTCCGCCTCCGGCGCCCGGTAGTGAGCCGCCAGTCCCTGGAAGCGGGAATGGATGTCCGAGCCGGTGGCCCGCAGCCGGGCGGCGTCCTTGCGCAGCGCGCCGATGTAGCTTTCGAGGAGTTCCAGGTTGCCGGTGAAGACGGGGATGTTGGCCGGATCGAGCAGCTTCACGGTCTTCCGCCCTTCCGGGACCGGGCGGTGAGTGCCTTGATGTCCGGAGCCCGGAGGGCGTCGTGCTGGGCGCGGGCGGCCATGGTCAGGTCACCCTTGATGTACTCCGAGGTCGCCTGGTGCGCGCCGTTGATCGACTGGCCCGCGCGGGCCGCGACGAACAGCAGTTCCTCCTCGGTGTGCTGGGCGAAGTACCCGAGCGCCCCGGCGATGATGCCCGAGGCGCTGCCCCCGGCGCCGCCGTTGCCGCCCTTTTCCGGTGTCCCGGCGTAGGCGAGCGTTCCGGCGCTGGTACCCGCGTGCTGTATGTCGGCGACGTAGTCGGCCAGTTCGTCCTTCAACGCGGCCGCCGCCTCGGCCGTGTTCCGCAGCGTGCCGTCCACGCCGTTCACGTCGATGTCCCAACCGGACATGGTTCACCTCCCCCCCCGATCGGGCTTACCCGATCCCGTCCACCGCGGCCTTCGCCCGTGCCAGCGTGGATTGCGCCGTGGCGTCGTTCTGCTCCATCGTCGAGCGCAGCAGCGTGATGATCTGGCGTACTTCGGCGGCGGCGCGCTGCCAGCGCAGTTCCTTCTCGTGGTACTGCTCGGAGACGCCGTCGGCCTGGAAGTCGGCCATGGCCGACTTCACCGCGGTGTCCCGCTCGTTCAGTACGGCCTCCAGCCGGGAGATGATCCCGTGCAGCGTCGTCTGCACCTGCGTGGAGGCGCCCAGGTCGTAGCTCCGACGGTCGGTGGTCGACATCGTCAGCCTCCCTGGCGGCCCGCGAACCGCGCCGCGTCGAAGTTCGCGGCGGCCATCTGCCGGCGCGCGTTGTCGGCGTGCTCCTGGTCGCCCTCGCCGAACGAGGTGTCCATGCCGGCCTGGCCGCCCAGGATGGCGCTGAGCGCGCCGTTGAGCTCGGCGGCGACCTGTTCGGAATGTGACTTGAATTGATCGAACGCGGCTCGCCCGGCGCCGTTGAACTTCCCTTCCAGCGGCTGGGCCGCCACGATCAACTGCTGGATCAGCTGAGCCAGATCGCCATGCGAACCATGCGTCCGCGAGACCAGGCCGGACAGTGTCGCCTGTCCCATGTCGAACTTCACGAACCCACCCCCATCACCCTCGTATGGCACGCGGTGTCTCGAACAGCTCTATCAGGCGCTCGGTGGGGCGACCAAAGGGATTGAGGTCCGGGCGAGTTGCTGTCGATTACATTCGGCCACGAGCCCTCACCGCGGCAGCACCACCACATACCCCCGCGCCCCCCGCTCCGCCGACGTCGCCAGGGCCGTGCGGATGACGGCGGCCTGTTGTTCGGGGGACTCGCGGAGTTTGCGGGGGGTGAGGTGGATGACGGTGAGGCCGAGGTGTTCGAGGTGGTGGCGCTTCTGGGCCTGGCGGGTCCAGGTGGCGTCGGGTTCCTGGCGGGGGGCGCGGGTGTCGATCTCGACGACGACGCCGTGGTCGGGCCAGTAGGCGTCGACCGGGCCGAGGGACGGGCCGCCGGGGAGGCGGAGTTCGACGTTCCAGAGCGGGGCGGGGAGGGCGTGGTCGGCGACCAGGGCGTAGAGGTGGTCCTCGGCCAGGGAGCGGCCCTCGGCGAGGAGGACGTCGACGGCGTCCACGATGTGCGGGCGGTTCAGCAGCCGGGCCCGGGAGAGTTCGCGGACCAGGCGGGCCGCCTCGCAGTGGCCGCCGCGGACGGCCTCGGTGAGGAGCCGGCGGATCCGGTCGGGGTCGGTGAGGCGGGTGACGGCGTCCGCGACGGCGCGGGCGACCGGGGCCACGGGGACGCCGGTCACCAGTCG
Organism: Streptomyces sp. CA-181903; assembly: GCF_050937075.1. NCBI lineage: Bacteria > Bacillati > Actinomycetota > Actinomycetes > Kitasatosporales > Streptomycetaceae > Streptomyces > Streptomyces sp. CA-181903. The sequence continues at coordinate 2,621,774 of NZ_JBNJLY010000001.1, read as the reverse complement.
GGGCCGGGGGATGGTGTGCGCGCGGACGGGACGGACGAAACCGGTCTCGCGGAGCCGCCGGGTGCCGGGGACGAGGACGTCGATGTGGTCGATGCGCAGCAGCGGGGGAGCGCTGGTGAAGCGGTAGAGGGCCAGCGCCGCCAGGCCGGTGATCATCGCCTCCCCGTAGGGGGCGCCGGCCTGGGCGTCGCGCGGTTCCTGGACCGGGATGCCCTGGGTGCGGGCCCGGGTGTACATGAGGGCGGCGTGCAGCCGCTCCTCGCTGGTGGCGGGTCCGGTGTGGAGCAGGTAGACGCCGGGCAGCAGCTGCTGCCAGGGGCCGCCGGGGCGGCAGCGCTCGTTGACCGTGGACGAGGGGACGCCGTGCTCGCGCAGCTGCCGTGAGGTGAGGACGCGGTGGCGGACGTCGGAGAGGTGGTGGAGCGGGCGCGGGGAGAGGGGGGTCTCGTAGCTCATGACCCGCCCATTCCCGCGCCGCGCCCGCTCCTTAACCCCTGTTACAGGCTCGTCGACAAGTGGGGACAACTCCGGGCAGATGCACGGGAGTTCGAAGAGCCATGGCGAGCGACAGGGTCACGCCGCCGCGTCGCACTCCTGTGCCCTCAGGGCGCGCGCCAGGTCGTCCCGCGCCTCCAGCACCAGCCGGCGCAGGGCCGGCGGCGCGTCGGCGTGTTCCGCGAGCCAGGCGTCGGTGAGGTCCAGGGTGCGCCGGTCGTCCTGGAGCATCGGGAACAGGCCGCGCACGATCGCCATGGCGATCTCGATCGACCGCTCCCGCCAGACGCGCTCCAGCGCCGCGAAGTACGGCTCGACGTAGGGCGCGAGCAGGTCCCGCCGCCCCGGCTGGTCGAAGCCCGCGAGGGTGGCCTCGGTGAGCGCGTTGGACAGGGTGTCGGACTCGACGACGGTCGTCCACGCGTCCGCCTTCACCTCCGGGTCCGGGCGCGAGGCCAGGCAGCGGACGTGGTGACGGCGGCCGGACGCGGTGTCGTCGCGGGCGAGTTCGGCGTCGATGAGCGCCTTGTCGGCCGCGCCCGCCGAGGCCAGGGCGGCCAGGAAGGTCCAGCGCAGTTCCTGGTCGACGTCCAGGCCGTCGATCCGGGCGGTGCCGTCGAGCAGCCCGCGCAGCAGCTGGAGGTCGGCCTCGGTGCCGGCGGTCTGGGCCAGGAACCGGGCCCAGGTGAGCTGGTGCCCGCTGCCCGGCTCGGCCAGCCGCAGCTCGCTCAGTGCGCCGCGGGCCAGCTCGGCGGCGCCGCGCTCGCGCCACTCCGGCGCCGCGTAGTGGACGAGCGCGGTGCGGGCGCAGAGCTGGAGCATCTGGAGGACGCCGATGTCGGTCTCGGCGCCCGCGAAGCGCAGCACCAGGTCCAGGTAGTCGCGGGCGGGCATCAGCCCGTCGCGGGTGAGGTTCCACAGCGCGGACCAGCACAGGGCCCGGGCCAGCGGGTCGGTGAGCTCGCCCAGGTGGCCGCGGAGGGTGGCGAGGGACTGCTCGTCGAAGCGCATCTTGCAGTACGTCAGGTCGTCGTCGTTGACGAGGACGAGGTCCGGCCGCTCGGCGCCCCGCAGCTCGGGGACGACCGTGCGCGGCCCGTCGACGTCGACCTCGACGCGCGCGTAGCGCACCAGCTCGCCGGCCTGCCGGCGGTAGAGGCCGACCGCCACCCGGTGCGGACGCAGCTCGGGGTGGCCGGCCGGGGCCTCCTGGAGGACGGCCAGCTCGGTGACGCGGTCGGCGGCGTCGTACGTCAGCTGCGGCGTCAGCGAGTTGACGCCCGCGGTCTGCAGCCAGGACCGCGACCAGGCGGTCATGTCGCGCCCGGAGGTCTCCTCCAGGACGGACAGCAGGTCGGTCAGGCGCGTGTTGCCGTACGCGTGGCGCTTGAAGTAGCGGCGCGCGCCCTCCAGGAAGGCGTCCCGCCCGGCGTAGGCCACGAGCTGCTTGAGCACCGACGCGCCCTTGGCGTACGTGATGCCGTCGAAGTTGAGCTTGGCGTCCTCCAGGTCGTGGATGTCCGCCGTGACCGGGTGGGTGGAGGGCAGCTGGTCGGCCCGGTACGCCCACGCCTTGCGCCGGTTGGCGAAGGTGACCCAGGCGCTGGTGTAACGGGTGGCCTCGACCTGCGAGAACGAGCCCATGAAGTCGGCGAACGACTCCTTGAGCCACAGGTCGTCCCACCACTCCATGGTCACCAGGTCGCCGAACCACATGTGCGCCATCTCGTGCAGGATCACGTTGGCCCGGCGCTCGTACGCCGCCTGGGTCACCTTGCCCCGGTAGACGAACTCCTCGCGGAAGGTGACGCAGCCCGGGTTCTCCATCGCGCCGATGTTGTACTCCGGGACGAACGCCTGGTCGTACTTGCCGAAGGGGTACGGGAAGTCGAAGTGCTCGTGGAAGAAGTCCAGGCCCTGCTTGGTGACGGTGAGGATCTCGTCCGCGTCGAAGTGCGGGGCCAGCCCCTTGCGGCAGAGCGCGGAGAGCGGGATCTCCAGCGTTTTGCCGTCGGGAAGCTTGTGGCTGTAGTGGTCGCGGACGACGTGGTACGGGCCCGCGACGACCGCCGTGATGTAGGTGCCGATCGGCTTCGTGGGGACGAAACGCCAGGTCGCCGCCGTGTCGTCGGCCGGCTCCACGGGACCGTCCTGGGCACCGTTGCTGATCACCGTCCACTCGGCGGGGGCGGTCACGGTGAAGGTGTAGGGGGCCTTGAGGTCGGGCTGCTCGAAGTTGGCGAACACCCGGCGCGCGTCGGCCGGTTCGTAGTGCGTGTAGAGGTAGACCTCGCCGTCCTCGGGGTCGACGAAGCGGTGCAGCCCCTCGCCCGTCCGGCTGTAGGCGCAGTGCGCGTCGACGGTCAGGACGTTCTCGGCCGCCAGGTCCTCCAGCGCGATCCGGGTGCCGTCGAAGACCGCGGCCGGGTCCAGCTCCCGGCCGTTGAGGGTCACGGCGGCGACGGAGGGGGCGACGAGGTCCGCGAAGGAGGAAGCGCCCGGCTCGGCGCAGCGGAAGCGGATGGTGGAGACCGACCGGAAGGTGCGCGGGCCGCCGTCCGCCGGGTTCTCCGGACCCACCGCGGACCGCAGGTCCAGCGCCACCTCGTAGGCGTCCACGGTCAGCAGCGCGGCCCGTTCCCGGGCCTCCTCACGGGTCAGGTTCTCACCGGGCACGGCGGGGCTCCCTCGTCTCGTCTGCGGCGTTTGTGTCTTCTGGGTCTTCTGTGTATTCCGCGGATGGGTGTCTTCCACGGATGCGGCGCGCGAAGTATCGCGAAGGACGCGGCGTTCGAAGCCGTCCTCCGACATGTTTCGAACATCAGGAATCATGGCACGCACGGCGTCGTTGCAACCGAGACCGTCCCGCTTCCCTGTGGAGACCCGAGGAGACCCGCATGACCGAGACCGAGAAGGTCACCGCCGACTTCTGGTTCGACCCGCTCTGCCCCTGGGCCTGGATGACGTCCCGCTGGATGCTGGAGGTCGAGAAGGTCAGACCCGTCGAGGTGCGCTGGCACGTGATGAGCCTGGCCGTGCTCAACGAGCACCGGCTCGACGAGGTGGACGAGAAGTACCGCGAGCTGATGGTCCGGGCCTGGGGCCCGGTGCGGGTGTGCGTCGCCGCCGCCAAGGAGCACGGCGAGGAGGTGCTCGGCCGCCTCTACACCGCGATCGGCACCCGCTTCCACAACCAGGCCCTCCCGCAGGAGCGCGCGACGCTCGTCGCCGCGCTGGAGGAGGCCGGCCTGCCCGCCTCGCTGGCGGACGCCGCCGACACGGACGCGTACGACGAGGAGCTGCGCGCCTCGCACCGCGGTGGCATCGAGAAGGTCGGCGAGGACGTCGGCACCCCGGTGATCGCCGTACCCGGGCCGGACGGCTCGGAGGTCGCCTTCTTCGGTCCGGTCGTCACCCCGGCCCCCAAGGGCGAGGCGGCGGCGCGGCTCTGGGACGGCACGCTGCTGGTCGCCTCGACGCCGGGCTTCTTCGAGATCAAGCGGACCCGGACGGTCGGGCCGATCTTCGACTGACCCGAGGAGCGCCTCGGGAGGCCCCGGAGGGGCGGTCCCCCGACCGAACCCGGTCGGCGCGCGCCCGTCCCTCCCCTCCCTTAGGGTCCGAACCATGGGCCAGACCGACCTCTCCCGGCCGCTGGGCCGCGACGGCGGCTGGGCCGAAGCCGAGCCGCCCTGCCGCAACGCCGCCTTCGCCGAGCTTCCCGTACGCCCGTACGACCTGCTCACGCTGGGGGCCTGCCGGGCGCTGGCGGCCCTGTGGTCCGCGCTGCGGCTGCGCCGGGCGGCGGGCATGCTGCGGCACTACCTGCGCGCCACGGGCGGCAACCGCCGGATCGACGCGGACGAGCTGCTGGCCCTGCCGCCCGTCCGGGCCGTGGTCGACGGGCAGCTCGACCGCTGGCGCGCGGAGGCGCTCGACCGGTGGGCCGAGGGCGAACGGTGGTCGGGGGACGGCCGGTGGCCGGCGGAGGAGCGGTGGCCACTGGGGGAGCGGACCCCCGCCGCGTACCCCGCCGACAGCGGCTGGCGCGACCTGCTGATCACCCGGCGGACGCACCTTGACTGGTGGCTGGCCCTGCGCTGCGTGGAGTTCCGGCTGACGGGCACGGTACGGGTGGACGCGGCCGGGAGGGCGGTCGTCGACTACCGCTTCGCGGTGCACAAGGCGTGGAACTTCGACCGGGGAAAATCGGAACTCGGCGTTCCGTTCGCGCCGTTCGCCCGCCTCCACGAGACGGGTCTGGCCCGGGAGTTCACCGTGACGGGCGAGGCGTTCGGGCACGGGTGAGCGCCGCGCGAGCCCGGGGACGCCCGGGGGCACTTCGGGGATGCCCGGAGGACGCCCCGAGGATGAGAGCATGGGGAAGGCCCCGCGCGCATCGACCGCGCGGGGCCTTCCCGTGCCTGCCGCGTGACACGGGTGAGAAGACGATCACGAGCAGGCCGTTCGAGGGGCCCTGCCGGGCTTCCCGTTCGGGAAGGCCGGGCTCAGGGGGCGAGCAGCAGCGCGTTGACGCGCTCCTTGGCGGCGGCGTAACGCTTCGCCACGTCCTGCCAGTTGACGACCTGCCACATGGCCTCGATGAAGTCCACCTTCTGGTTCTTGTACTGCAGGTAGAAGGCGTGCTCCCAGGCGTCGAAGACCAGGATCGGGGTGGAGCCCTGGCCCACGTTGCCCTGGTGGTCGTAGACCTGCTCGACGATCAGCTTGCCGCTGAGCGGCTCGTAGGCGAGGACGCCCCAGCCGGAGCCCTGCGTGGTGGCGGACGCCTTGGACAGCTGCGCCTTGAACTTGGCGAAGGAGCCGAAGGACTCGGCGATCGCGTCGGCCAACTCGCCGACGCCGTCCTTCTCCAGGGGCTCGCCGCCGCCTTCGCCGGTCATGTTCTGCCAGTAGATGCTGTGCAGGATGTGGCCGGAGAGGTGGAACGCGAGGTTCTTCTCCAAGCCGTTGACCGCGCCCCACTGGTCCTTGTCCCGGGCCTCGGCGAGCTGCTCCAGCGTGTCGTTGGCGCCCTTGACGTACGCCGCGTGGTGCTTGTCGTGGTGCAGCTCGATGATCTTCGCGTCGATCACCGGCTGGAGCGCCGCGTAGTCGTACGGAAGTTCAGGAAGTGTGTAGATGGCCATGCCGAGCCCTCCGACTGCTTATTGCAATTAACTTGCAGGTAGACGCTATCAGCAAGTGCGTCTTCTTTCCCTTCGGACCGTGGGTCAAGGGGCCTTCTCCGTCAAAAGACCGAGGCGGGGTCGGTCCTGGAGCTCAGGACCGACCCCGCCTCGGGGTTGCTCGGGATGTACGGGCCGTCAGTTCCGCCGCCGCGCCGTGGCGCGCTGCCGCAGGTAGCCGACGAGGGCCAGCGCGACGGTGAGGCCGGCGGTGGCGTAGAGCTGCTGGGCGGTGTCCTTCTCACGCAGCATCAGGCCGAGGGTGCAGAGGATGCCGAGGAGCGCGGCGATGGTCAGGTACGGGAACCACCACATCCGCACCACGAGCCGCCCCGGCTGCTCCTGCTGCAGGCGGTGCCGCATCATCAGCTGGGTGACGGCGATGAAGCCCCACACCACGAGGACGGCGGCGCCCGTCATGTAGAGCAGCCACTTGAAGACGGTGTCCGGCCACCAGTAGCTCAGCAGCACCGCGAAGAAGCCGAAGGCGGAGGAGGCGACGACCGTCCGGCGCGGGACGCCGGAGGAGACCTTGCCGAGGAAGCGGGGGCCCTCGCCGCGCTCGACGAGCGAGTGGGCCATCCGGGACGCGCCGTAGATGTTGGCGTTCATCGCGGAGAGCAGCGCGATCAGCACGATCACGTTCATGATCTCGCCGGCGGCGGGGACGTCCAGGTACTTCAGGACCGCCACGTAGGGGCCCTCCAGGACGGACTTGTCCGTCCACGGGATCAGGGTGACGACGACGAGCATCGAGCCCACGTAGAAGAGGGCGATCCGCCACATCGCGGTGCGCACCGCCTTGGCGACGCCCTTGACCGGCTGCTCGGACTCGGCCGCGGCGATGGTCACCGTCTCCAGGCCGCCGTACGCGAAGACGGACGCGAGCAGGCCCGCGACCAGGCCGTCGGTGCCGTTGGGGAGGAAACCGCCGTGGCCGGTGAGGTTGTCGGAGCCCGGCGCGTCGGTGCCCGGCAGCAGACCGCAGATCGCCAGCACGCCCAGGACCAGGAAGGCGCCGATCGCCGCGACCTTCAGGGTGGCGAACCAGAACTCGAACTCGCCGAAGTTTCCGACGGCCGCCAGGTTCGTACCGCAGAAGACGGCCATGAACAGCAGGACCCACATCCAGGAGTCCGTGGACGGGAACCACTTCACCATGATCGTGGCGGCACCGATCGCCTCGACGGCGATGCCCACGCAGAGCTCGATCCAGAACATCCAGCCGGCGGTGAAGCCGGCCCACGGGCCGATGGCCTTCTCCGCGTGCACCGAGAAGGTGCCGGACGCGGGGTTGGCCGCGGCCATTTCACCCAGCATGCGCATCACGAGCATCACCAGAAGCCCGGACACCGCATACGCGAGGACGATGCCGGGGCCCGCGGCGGCGATGCCGGTGCCCGAGCCGACGAAGAGACCGGCGCCGATCACGCCGCCCAGGGCGATCATCGAGAGATGGCGCTGCTTGAGGCCGTGCGACAGGGCGGCGCCGTGGCCCGGCGCCGCATCGGTGACCTCGCGCTCGGGCGCGGGGGTCGCATCTGTCCGAGTCATGGTCGTGTCTGTCCCCGTGGAATGAGTGATGAAAGGGTTGTTACAACAGGCAACAACCCGGAAAAGTTGCCTCAGTGTGGGGGTGATGTTCGCTCAGGACAACACTTGTCACACGGATGTCCGATATTTAGACGCGAGGGTTACTCTCCGCACCTGATATATCGCCAGAATCAATGTCTTTACGCGCTAAGCGCGGTCGCGACGGCGGATTCGGAGTTCCCGGATCCCGGCGACGGCGAGCACCGCGCCGGTGGCCGCCGCCGACCACAGCAACTGCGGCCGGGCGGCGTCGTCGGTGAGCATCAGCACCAGCACCGCGGCCATTCCCGCCAGGGCGGCCCAGGTCAGATAGGGAAAGCACCACATCCGCAACGTCAGCCGCTCGGGCATCTCCCGTTCGATGCGGCGGCGCAGCCGCAACTGGGAGGCGGCGATCAGGCCCCAGACGAAGAGGAGGACCGCGCCGACCGAGTTGAGCAGATAGCGGAAGATCGAATCCGGCCACTCGAGATTGAGGACGACGGACGCGAAACCGAACGCCACGGAGGCGAACACCGCCCGGCGCGGCACCCCGCCGCGCGAGACCGTCAGCAGCGAGCGCGGGGCCTCGCCGCGCTCGGCGAGCGAGAACACCATGCGGGACGAGCCGTAGAGGTTGGCGTTGAGCGCCGACAGCAGCGCCACGAAGATCACGACCTGCATGATCTGACCGGACGCAGGCACCCCGATGCGGTCCAGCACCGCCACGTACGGGCTCTGCCCGGGCTTCAGCGACGACCAGGGGAGGAGGGTGACGATGACGAGCATCGAGCCCACGTAGAAGAAGAGGATGCGCCAGACGGCGCTGCGCACCGCGCGGCCCACCGCGCGCTCCGGGTCCTCGGACTCGGCGGCGGCGATCGTGACGACCTCCAGGCCGCCGAAGGCGAAGGCCACCGCGAGCACGCCGGAGATCACGCCGCTCCAGCCGTTGGGCAGGAAGCCGCCCTGGCCGGTGAGGTTGGAGAGGCCCACGGGGTCGGTGTCCGGGAGCAGACCGAAGATCGCCAGCAGGCTGAGGCCGAGGAAGAGGAGGATCGCGCCGATCTTCAGGGCGGCGAACCAGAACTCGAACTCGCCGAAGTTCTTCACGGCCGTGAGGTTGGCGGTGGTGAACACCACCATGAACACCAGCACCCAGGCCCACTGCGGCATCCCCGGCACCCAGCCGTGCGCGATCTGCGCGGCGGCCGTCGCCTCCACTGCCAGCACGATCACCAGCAGGAACCAGTAGAGCCAGCCCACCGTGAACCCGGCCCAGCGGCCGAGTGCCCGCTCCGCGTGCACCGAGAACGAACCGGACGCGGGCATCGCCGACGACAGCTCGCCCAGCATCCGCATCACCAGCATGGCGAGGGCGCCCGCCAGCAGGTAGGAAACGATGATCCCGGGACCCGCGACGGAGATCCCGGCGCCCGAACCCACGAACAGGCCGGCGCCGATCACACCGCCCAGCCCCAGCATCGTCAGATGCCGCTGCTTGAGCCCCGCGGACAGCGGCTCTCTCTCACCGGCGAGCGGCTCGGCGGCGGGGGGTGCGTCGTGCATGGGGCTCGTACTCTCGGTTCGTGCGGCGCGCGCCCGGGGCGCACGGGATGCGGTGGCGCGACGTCTCGGCGGTGCCCGCGCCGCCCACGGGTCGGCGGGGGCGCAAAGCATGCGACACGTGAAAAGTGCGCGCAAGTCTCACCATTCTCCCGGTGCGGCGGCGTGAACCAAGCCGAGCGGCCCGTTCGGTGACGAGCATCACTCGGCCCGTCGCCGCCTTCGGGAACCTTCCAAAGGGGGCGGGGGGCCTTTGTGACGGCTGCCTCATGCCGATTCGGGAGAGCTGGGCTAACGTCGCGGTGTTCTGTGTATGAGCCCCGTAAGTCCTCGGTTCTCGTGCGAGTCCCGAGTCCCGAGTCCTGTATCCGACCCTTCCTCCAGCGGAGTACCGATGGCCACCGCCGCAGTTTCAGTCCCCCGGACCGGTACGGTCCTCGCCGATCTCCTGCCCGCGTCCTCCTCCCGGGCCCGGGACGTCGCCCTCGTCGCCGGCGGCGCCGCCCTCACCGGCCTGGCCGCCCAGCTCACCGTGCCGGTTCCGGGCTCGCCCGTCCCGGTCTCCGGCCAGACCTTCGCGGCCCTCCTCGTCGGTACGTCCCTCGGCGCCCGCCGCGGCTTCCTCTCGCTGGCCCTCTACGCGCTCGCCGGCATCGCCGGCCTGCCCTGGTTCGCCGAGGGCAAGTCCGGCGCCGCCTTCCCCTCCTTCGGCTACGTCCTCGGCATGCTGCTGGCCGCCACCGTCGTCGGCGCCCTCGCCCGCCGCGGCGCCGACCGCTCGGTCCTGCGCACCGCGGGCACGATGGCCCTCGGCACGGCGATCATCTACGCCGTCGGCGTCCCGTACCTGGCCCTCGCCCTCCACATGCCGCTCGGCGACGCCGTCGCGGCCGGCCTGACCCCGTTCCTCATCGGCGACGCGCTCAAGGCAGCGCTGGCGATGGGGGCGCTGCCGGCGGCTTGGAAGCTGCTGGGTCGGCGGGGCTGAGGCTTCTTCTTTTCGTTTCTTTCCGTACGGGCGCGGGCCCGCACTTCCCTTCGGGGGAGGTGCGGGCCCGCGCCCGTACGCGCTACCGCGTGTAACGCGGCAGGTGCTCCGTCGGCAGGTCGCCGCCCAGGTGCTCGGGGAGGGGCGCGGGGTCGCCGTACTTGCCCTGGGTGACAGTGCGGTAGCCGTCCTCGGACGGGCGTGAGTACAGGGCCCAGTCGCCGGTTGCCGGGTGCAGATAGAGCAGCACGGGCACGCGGGCCTCCGCGTACCAGACGATCTTGTCCGCGGTGCCGACGGCACGTTCGGACGGGGAGGTCACTTCGACCGCGAGGTCGACGTCCTCACCGGGCAGCAGCCAGTCATCGGAGTCCATCGCCTCGACCGGACATACCACCCCGTCCGGGGTGGCGTAATCGTCCGGATCCGCGGGGAGCGGGATGGAGGTGACCTCGAAGAGGTCGCGGTCCGGGTCGATGTGCGGAGCCAGAAGCTTGCGCAGACAGCGGATGGTGAGGTTGTGCCGCCGCCGCGGGGTGGGGGACATCATGAGCGTTCCTCGGATGATCTCGACCCGGAGGCCGGACGCCTGCTCGATCTGTTCGGCGATCTCCCGCGGCTCCCCCGTGATCCTTGGCGTCACCTGCGCGTCCCTGCGGGGCTCGTGGTCCGGGTACTCGTAGTGGACGGGCTGCGCGGACATGCTCACTCCTTCCCGTGGTGATGCCCAGTCTGCCCGGTGACGGGAGGGGGCGGCCCGGTGCCGTACTCCGACGGTAGGGGGCCAGGTGATCTCCCTGCTGAGCGGACGGATTTTTTCGCGTAGCCGCTCGTATTCCGCTCGCCTGTGCCCGACGGGGCGCGGGGATCCGTCCGTTTCACGGCGCAAAACGACAAACGCCCGGCCATCGCCCTCGGAAGGGCGAAGGACCGGGCGTCCGTGCGTTCGCTAATTGACCGCCCGCCGGCGACGGTCCAGGACCAGGCCGATGGCCAGGACCACCACGGCCACCAGGACGGAGAGGGCGACCTGCTCGCGGTTGTCGCCACCGTCGTAGACCATGTAGCCGAGCACGAAGAGGATCATGCCGATCGTGGCCCACGTCAGGTACGGGAACAGCCACATCCGCACCACCAGCTTCTCCGGCATCTCGCGCAGGATGATGCCGCGCATCTTGAGCTGCGTGAAGCAGATGACCAGCCACACGAACAGGGCGACCGCGCCCGATGAGTTGAGCAGGAACTTGAAGACCGTGTCGGGCCACATGTAGTTGAAGAAGACCGACAGGAAGCCGAAGACGACCGATCCCAGGATCGCCGCCTGCGGCACGCCCCGGCCGTTGACGCGGGCGAACGCCTTCGGCGCGTCGCCGCGCCGGCCGAGCGAGAAGGCCATGCGGGAGGCGGTGTAGAGGCCCGAGTTGAGGCAGGAGAGGACGGCGGTCAGGACGATGACGTTCATGACCTGGCCGGCGTGCGGGATGCCGATCGAGTTCAGCGCCGCGACGTAACTGCCGTCCTTGGCGATCGCCTCGGAGTTCCAGGGCAGCAGCGTGATGACGACGAAGATCGAGCCGAGGTAGAAGACGGCGATGCGCCAGATGACGCTGTTGGTCGCCTGCCGGACGGCCTTCTGCGGGTTCTCGGACTCGCCGGCGGCGAGGGTGACGATCTCGCTGCCCATGAAGGAGAAGACGACCATCAGCACGCCGGTGAGGATCGCGCCGGGGCCGTGCGGCAGGAAGCCGCCCGCGTCGGTGAGGTGGGCCAGGCCCGCACCGTCGTTCTTCGAGCCGGGCAGCACGCCGAAGACCGCGAGCCCGCCGACGATCACGAACGCGGCGATGGCGACGACCTTGATGCCCGCGAACCAGAACTCGAACTCGCCGTAGGAGCTGACCGAGGCCAGGTTGGTGGCGGTGAGCACGACCATGACGATCAGCGCCCAGGCCCACTTGGGCACGGCCGGCACCCAGGTGTTGAGGATCGCGGCGCCCGCCGTCGCCTCGACCGCCAGCACGACGACCCAGAAGAACCAGTAGAGCCAGCCGATGGTGAAACCGGCCCAGCGGCCCAGGCCGCGGTCCGCGTAGGCGGAGAAGGAACCGGACGTCGGGTTGGCGGCGGCCATTTCGCCGAGCATCCGCATGACGAGGACGACCATCGCGCCCACGAGGGCGTACGAGATCAGAATGCCGGGGCCGGCGGCGGCGATACCGGACCCGGAACCCACGAAGAGTCCGGCGCCGATGACGCCACCAATGGCGATCATGGAAAGGTGGCGGTTCTTGAGGCCGGCCTTGAGGCCGTCCCCCGTCGCCGGCGCGGCGTCCGCGGGATCGCCGGGTGACGCCTTCGTCATGATCGGCGGTATCGCGCTCATGGGCAGTTTCCTTTGGTTCTCGGGTTGAGAGTCCCCGCATTAGAACTTTTCGAAGGTGTATTGCGGAAGACCCGAATCCGTATCGTTGTGTTCACCCGGTGTGCCCATCAGGGGTACCGGCACGGGTACCCGCCGGGACGTGCCACACTCGGACGCATGCGCGTGTACCTCGGCTCCGACCATGCCGGTTACGAACTCAAGACCCACCTCGTCGAGTGGCTCAAGGCCCACGGCCACGAGCCCGTCGACTGCGGCCCGCACATCTACGACGCCCAGGACGACTACCCGCCGTTCTGCCTGCGGGCCGCCGAGCGGACCGCCGCGGACGAGGGCAGCCTCGGCATCGTGATCGGCGGCTCCGGGAACGGCGAGCAGATCGCCGCGAACAAGGTCAAGGGCGTCCGCGCCGCGCTGGCCTGGAGCGAGCAGACGGCCGCGCTGGGCCGCGAGCACAACAACGCGAACGTGATCGCGGTGGGCGCCCGGATGCACTCCGAGGAGGAGGCGACCAGGTTCGTCGAGGTGTTCCTCGCCACGCCGTACTCGGGTGAGGAGCGTCACACCCGCCGCATCGAGATGCTCGGCCGCTACGAGACGACGGGCGAGCTGCCCGCCATCCCCGCGCACCACCCGCAGCAGGACTGACCAGCCGGACGGACCGGGGCCGGGCCGTGTGCCGGCCCCTTCCGGTGTCTCCTTCGGACGTCCCCTTCTGACGTCACCGGGCCCGCCGCAGTCGCGCGGCGGGCCCCTCGCCGTTCCGCCGACACCGTCCGGGAGGACGCAGCCATGCCCGAGGGGCACACGATCCACCGCCTGGCGGCGGACCACCGCGCCCTGTTCGCGGGGCGCCCGGTCCGGGCGGCGAGCCCGCAGGGCAAGTTCTCGGACGGCGCCGCGCTCGTGGACGGCCGGGTGCTGGAGGAGGCGGAGGCGCACGGCAAGCACCTCTTCCTCGGCTTCGGGCCCACCGGCTGGATCCACGTCCACCTCGGCCTCTTCGGCAAGTACACGCTCGGCACCGCCCCCACGCCCCCGCCCACGGACACCGTCCGGCTGCGGCTCGCCGGCCCCGACGCGTACGCCGACCTGCGCGGCCCGACCGCCTGCGCGCTGCTGACGGACGGTGAGAAGCAGGCGATACACGACCGGCTGGGACCCGACCCGCTCCGCGAGGACGAGGACCCCGAGCCGGCCTGGCGACGGATATCGCGCAGCAGGACGAGCGTCGCCGCCCTGCTGATGGACCAGAAGGTGATCGCCGGGGTGGGCAACGTCTACCGGGCGGAGGTCCTCTTCCGCCATGGGATCGACCCCTACCGGGCGGGCCGCGATCTCACCCGGTCCGAATGGGACGCGATCTGGCACGACCTGGTGGCGCTGATGCGCGAAGGCGTGCGCGACAACAGAATCGACACGGTACGGCCCGACCACACCCCCGAGGCCATGGGCCGGCCGCCGCGGGTGGACGACCACGGCGGCGAGGTCTACGTCTACCGGCGCGCCGGACAGCCGTGCCACGTCTGCGGGGAAGAGGTCCGTACGGCCGGGCTCGCCGCCCGCAACCTCTTCTGGTGCCCGGGCTGCCAGCGGAAGTGAACACGGCGGGGGAGCGCGGCCGGCCGGCGCGCTCCGGTCGTACGACCGGATTCCCCGCTGTACAGCCATGCGAGGAGCCGTATAACCGCTCAGGTGAGCGTCTTTCGCATAGGGTTGCACCCCAGGTGCCCCAAGGGCAGCCGTGTCGGCGCGGCGTGAATCGACGCGCCGCCGAATGGGTGGATAAGGTCCCGAAGCAATGACTGGCGGTGCGGAGACCCCGACGGCCCGGATGCGCAAAGCACTGCACCGGGCCCGCACGAGCGTGCGCAAGGCCGGGGTCGACTACTTCCGCGGCGACGGCTCCGACTGGCTCGCCCTCAGCGCCCTCCTCTTCTCCGTCCCCGCCCTCGCCATCGGCACCATCGCCCAGCCCGAATGGTGCGCCCCCGCCGCGCTGGTGCTGCCCATCGTCGCCGGCGGACTGCTGCTCCGCCCCGCCAGCCTCCTCGGCCTCTACGCGGCGGCCGCGACCGCCCTCATCGTCGAGTCGGCGGTCCTCGACCCCGCCGCGTACGGCGCCGACCGCGTCACCCCCGGCACCATCCTCGTCGTCGCCGCCGTCGGCTTCCTCGGCCTGCTCATCGCCCAGTTCCGCAGCCGCGTCGGCGTCCCCTGGCGGCGCGGCGGAACGATGCTCTTCGACCTCCGCGAGCGCATCCGCGTCCAGAGCAAGCTGCCCGCGCTGCCCCGCGGCTGGCACCGCGAGATGGCCCTGCGGCCCGCCGGCGGGCAGTCCTTCTCCGGCGACTTCGTCGTCGCCGCCCGCACCAACGGCGGCCGGACGCTCGAAGTCGTCCTCACGGACGTCTCCGGCAAGGGCATGGACGCCGCCTCCCGCGCGCTGCTCCTCTCCGGCGCCTTCGGCGGACTGCTCGGCTCGCTGCCCCCGCACGCCTTCCTCCCCGCCGCCAACGGCTACCTCCTCCGGCAGGACTGGGACGAGGGCTTCGCCACCTCCGTGCACCTCGTCCTGGACCTGGACAGCGGCGACTACGAGCTCTTCTCCGCCGGACACGTGCCCGCGCTCCAGCTCAGCGCCGGGTCCGGCCGCTGGGAGGAGAAGGCCGCGGAGGGGCCGCTGCTCGGGGTCTACGACGGCGCCGAGTTCGACTCCGTCAAGGGGCGGCTGCGCCCCGGCGACGTCCTGATGCTGTTCACCGACGGCCTGGTGGAGACCGCCGAACGCGAGCTGACCGAGGGCATGGACCGGCTGACCGGCGAGGCCGACCGGTACGTCACCACCGGATTCGCGGGCGCCGCCTGGCACTTGATCGAGGCCGTGGCCAAGGACGTCAACGACGACCGGGCGCTGCTGCTGATCTGCCGCGACTGACGCGGCTGCTGCTGATCTGACACGACTGCTGCTGATCTGCCGCGAGTGCTGCTGATCTGACGTGACTGGGCGACGCGCCCGGAGCGGGTGGTGGGAATTCCGGGCATGAGTCCCCTTTTCCGGCTCCCGCTCGACCGCCTTTCCGGCGGCGCCATTTCCCCGTGTTCGTTGTCGGTGGCGTCCTCTCGGCACAAGTCCGTGGGGCGGTACGGCATTGCGCCGTCACGGCGTTGCGGTTTTCGCGTGCGCGTTGATAAACATGTCCGTCCGCCCGCCGCGCACGGCGGCGGATGCGCGCCGCCGTGGGACCACCGGGCCGGCGATTCCGCCGCTTCACGTTGTCCCGCCGCGCTGGTGGCGCAACACGCTCATCACGCTCACCGCGTTCACGACTTTCCACGGGGGATTCGCATGACCACGCCTCAGTCACCTCAGCCGCCTCAACATCCCCAGGCGCCCTATGGATACCCGCAGCAGCCGCAGGGCGCCGCGCCGCCGCCTTCGCCCCAGCCGCACAACCCGTACGCCCAGCAGCAGCCCGGCCCGTACCCGGCCCCGCCCGCCGCGCCGCAGGGCAACCCGTACGGGGCCCCGCCGCAAGGGGATCCGTACGGAGCCGCGCCGCAGGCGAATCCGTACGGGACCACCGCCCCACAGGGGAGCCCGTACGGGAACGCGGGCCCCTACGCGGCCCCGCCGCAGCCGGGCACCGGTCCGTACGCCGGCCCGTACGCCGCCCCGCGGCAGCCCGGCCCCGACCCCTACGGCGCCGCGCCGCAGCCAATGCCGGGCGCGCACGGCAGCTGTCAGATGTGCGGCGGGTTCCCGGCCGCCCAGATGACCATCCGCCGCCACCAGGGCCTGGTCTTCCTGATGCGGTTCTTCTCGCAGAAGGGCCGGTTCTGCCGGACCTGCGGGACCGCGCTGCTCCGGGAGATGACCGCGAAGACCTGCTGGCAGTGGTGGAGCCCGTTCTCACTGATCGTCTTCACGCCGCTGACCCTGCTCTGGAACCTGAGCGTGCACGCGAAGCTCAAGAAGCTGGCGCCCCCGGCCCCCGGTGGCCACGGGCCGCAGCCCGACCCCGGGGCCCCGCTGTTCAGCCGCCCTGGAGTGATCGGTCTGATCGGGCCGGTGGGATGGTGGGTGGCGCTGGCGGCGCAGATCGCGCTGCATCTTTAGCCGTAGCCGTAGCCGTAGCCGTAGCCGTAGCCGTAGCCGTACCGGCACCGGCACCCGCGGCCGCGTCCGTAGCCGCACCGGCACCCGCCGCCGCGTCCGTGGCGGGCCGGGGCGGCACGCGGAAGGCCCAGTCCATTCGAGGTTCGATCACCGGGCGGAACACCCGCCGCACCGGAGACGTGCACAACACGGTGACCAGGGCGACGGCGAGGACCGACACCAGGACCTCGCCCGCCGGCCGCCGGATCCAGTCGTACAGGTCGTACCACTCCCACCAGCGCGACAGCTTGATCACAAAGCCGTGCAGCAGGAAGCCGTACATCGTCCCGGTGCCGAGCGCCGTGAACCAGGTCCGCCGGCGCGGCACCCAGGCCAGGAAGCCCACGGTCAGCGCGGCGGCGCACAGGAACAGCGCGAAGGTCATCACGGGCGCCGTCCACACGGGTTCGCGCAGGTCCCGGATGGTGGAGTTGCGGTAGAACCAGCCGGTGTCCAGCCGCGGGGCGAGCAGGTACGCCGTGACGACCGCGCAGGCGAACAGCGGCACCGCCGCGATCCGCACCCAGCGCCGTCGCACCAGCTCGAAGTGGGCGGGCTTCAGGTGCAGGCCGATCACGAAGAACGGCATGAACTGCATCACCCGCATCACGTCGAACTCGCTCCCCACCTCGGGGGACAGCATCGCCACGATCGCGACGGCGAAGGACAGCGGGACGGGCCAGCGCACGGCCCGCCACAGCGGCGTCGTCAGCCGCCACAGGAAGAGCGCGGCCAGGAACCAGTTGAGGTACCAGGGTTCCAGCAGGGTGAACGGCTCGGGGTCGGCGCCGTCCTCGGCCAGGTGCTGGAACTCCACGAAGGCCAACTGGAAGATCAGGTACGGCACCAGGACGCTGGTGACCAGTCGCTTGACCTTGGGCGGGCTCAGGTCGAAGCCCCGCGAGAAGTAGCCGGAGATCAGGATGAACGCCGGCATGTGGAACGTGTAGACGGTGAGGTAGAGCGCCGTCGCGGCCCTGCTGCCGTGGGTGAGCGGTTCCCAGGCGTGGCCGAGCACGACGAGCACGATGGCCAGGTACTTCGCGTTGTCGAAGAACGGGTCGCGCGGTACGGCGGCGGAACCGGCCTGGGGCGGGCCGGGAGCGGGGGCCGCGGTACGCGCCGGGGACGTGGCGGTACGGGACATTCGACGCAGACTAGCGGGGTCCGGCAAAGCGGCGGCAATGCTTCCGGTCGGCTCCCGCCGGTGCCCCGAGAGGGGCGGGGTCCGCCGACCGGCCATGGCGGCCGGAAATCGACCCCTGACGGAGCCGGTCAAATCGTCGATGAATCGTCACATCACCTCCACGGAGGGCAAGTTGATGGCACGATGGTGCGGTGGAGCCCGACGAGGTGGTGCTCCGGGGACCGGGCCAGGTTCTTCGACCGAGGGTGTGATCAGTTGTGGCCATATCGGTGTCTGCGGTGCTGCTCTTGGCGATCATCCTGGTGATGATGATCCGCGGCGGGAAGATCAAAGCCGGGGCGGCCACCGTCGCGGCCCTCTTCGGCTTCTTCCTGGCGTCGTCGGGCATGGCCCCGTCGATCCACCGGTTCCTCAACTCGCTCGCCCAGACGATCAGCAACATCAAGCTCTGACCCGCCGCCTTCCGGAGGAGATCCTCCGAAAGGCGCGGCTCGGCACACGAGAAACGCCCCCGGCCGATGGCCGGGGGCGTCGTCCGAGCGGGCGACGGGAATCGAACCCGCGTAGCCAGTTTGGAAGACTGGGGCTCTACCATTGAGCTACGCCCGCGCGTGCCGTTTTCACCCCGAGGGGGGCGCGGCACTGACGTGCATCGTAGCGGGTCCCGGCCCCTCGCCGCACACCCGGTGCCGGCCCCGCCCCTCGGGGCCCGCGACGGCACACGCCCGCCCCCTCCACCCCGTTTGCCTCACGGGCAACCCTCGTGGTCACTGCCATGGTCATGGCCGAGCATGCCCGCGGTCACGGCGCGGTCAAAGGTCGGTCCACGCTCCCGGGGGCATGTACCCTACGTGTCGCACCGACGGGGTGTGGCGCAGCTTGGTAGCGCGTCCGCTTTGGGAGCGGAAGGTCGTCGGTTCGAATCCGGCCACCCCGACCAGCAAGATCGCCTTGTGGGGCTCATCCTGCGTGCGGTTACTATGCAGGTTGCGCGTCTGTGTCTCTACTACCGGGCGCGATCGGCTGAGGCTCAGCAGAACCTCGGCAGAAAAACCCGAAGTCAGCCCCAAGGAGACCGAACCGTGAAGAGCGCCGTGGAGACCCTGAACCCGACCCGGGTTCGGCTCACTGTCGAGGTGCCCTTCGAGGAGCTCAAGCCCAGCCTCGACGCGGCGTACAAGAAGATCAACCAGCAGGTCTCGGTGCCTGGCTTCCGGAAGGGCAAGATCCCGGCCCGGGTCATCGACCAGCGTTTCGGCCGCGGTGCGGTGCTGGAGGAGGCCGTCAACGACGCCCTCCCGAAGTTCTACACCGAGGCCGTCAACGAGGGTGAGCTGAACCCGCTGGGCCAGCCCGAGGTGGACATCACGGAGCTGAAGGACGGCGAGCTGCTGACCTTCACCGCCGAGGTCGACATCCGTCCCGCCCTGGAGATCCCGGACTACTCCGGCATCGAGGTCACCGTCGACGCCGTCGAGGTCACCGATGAGGACGTGGAGAAGTCGGTCGAGCAGCTCCGCGAGCGCTTCGCCACCACCTCCCCGGTCGAGCGCGCCGCCGCCGAGGGCGACATCGTCACCCTCGACCTGGAGGCCAAGGTCGACGGCGAGGTGCTGGAGGACGGCGTCGCCAAGGGCGTCGACTACACCATCGGCTCCGGCCAGCTGCTCGACGGCATCGACGAGGCCGTCACCGGCCTGGAGGCCGGCGCCTCCGCCACCTTCACCTCCGAGCTCAAGGGCGGCAGCGCCGAGGGCAAGGAGGCCGAGGTCAAGGTCGACGTCACCGCGGTGAAGTCCCGCGAACTGCCCGCCCTGGACGACGAGTTCGCCCAGCTCGCGAGCGAGTTCGACACGCTGGAGGAGCTCAAGGCCGACAGCCGTGAGCGCCTCGCCCGGATGAAGAAGTTCGACCAGGCCACCCAGGCCCAGGAGAAGGTGCTCGAGGAGCTCCTGAAGCTGGTCGAGGTCCCGATGCCGGAGAAGCTGCTCGAGGACGAGATCAACACTCGGAAGCACAACCTGGAGCACCACCAGCTGGGCCAGATGGGCCTCACCCTGGCGAAGTACCTGGAGATCCAGGGCAAGACCGCCGAGGAGTTCGACGCCGAGCTCAAGGAGCAGGCCGAGAAGGGCATCCGCACCCAGTTCGTCCTCGACGAGATCGTCAACAAGGAGAAGCTGTCGGTCGGCCAGGACGAGCTCACCGAGCACCTGATGCGCCGTGCCCAGTCCTCCGGCATGAGCCCCGACCAGTTCGCCCAGGCCGTCGTCGAGCAGGGCCAGGTCCCGATGCTCGTCGGTGAGGTCGCCCGCGGCAAGGCCCTCGCGACCGTCGTCGAGGCCGCCACGGTCAAGGACTCCAACGGCGAGGTCGTCGACCTGGAGGACGGCGAGGACGAGGCCGCCGAGGCCACCGAGGCCGCCGCCGAGGGCGCCGAGGCGAAGAACGAGGGCTGAGCCCCCGAACGCCCACCGGCCGCGCTCCGCGACCGCCGCGCCCCCGGGTGCGGCGGCCGCGGGGACGGCCTTCCGGGACGGGCCCGGACATGACCCCGCCGCCGGCCGGCGCGGGCCGTGTCCGGGCCCGTCCTGGCTCCGGGCGCCGGACCGCGTGCACGCGGGGGCGTGCCCGGCGGCCCGGGCGCCGTGGGCGGTGACTCCGCGGGGTCGTACCGGCCGGACTCGCAAGGCCACAGCGGCCGGAGCCGCGGGGCTGTACCGACCGGGACCCGCGGGGCCGTACCGGCCGCACTCGACAGGGCCCGTACCGCCCGGAACATGCGCTCAGAGCGAACAGTTCCTCATGCGGGATGGCGCCCGCCGACCAGCGCGTTAGGGTCCGTAGATACGAGGGCAGGGGAGACTTTGAGCGCGCCGGACCCTACCGGCCCGAAGCCCCCCGGCCCCGAGAGAAGACGCGGAGACGGCCCGTTGCCGTCAGAGACGAGCAGGTGGATCACGTGACGAATCTGATGCCTTCCGCCGCCGGCGGTCCTTCCATCGGTGGTGGCCTCGGCGACCAGGTCTACAGCCGACTGCTCGACGAGCGGATCATCTTCCTGGGCCAGCAGGTCGACGACGACATCGCCAACAAGATCACGGCTCAGCTGCTGCTCCTTGCCGCCGACCCCGACAAGGACATCTACCTCTACATCAACAGCCCCGGCGGCTCGGTGACGGCCGGCATGGCGGTCTACGACACCATGCAGTACATCCCGAACGACGTGGTCACCATCGGCATGGGCCTGGCGGCCTCGATGGGCCAGTTCCTGCTGACCGGTGGCACCCCGGGCAAGCGCTTCGCGCTGCCCAACACCGACATCCTGATGCACCAGGGTTCCGCGGGTCTCGGCGGTACCGCCTCGGACATCAAGATCCAGGCCGAGCAGCTGCTCCGCACCAAGAAGCGCATGGCGGAGATCACCGCCCACCACACCGGCCAGACCGTCGAAACGATCATCCGTGACGGCGACCGCGACCGCTGGTTCAGCGCGGAGGAGGCGAAGGCGTACGGGATCATCGACGAGATCATCACGCACGCCTCCGGCGTTCCGGGCGGCGGCGGCACCGGGGCCTGAGCCCCGGAGCCCGGGGGCCGGTCCCCGGGAGTACCGCCCGACCGTCGAATCCCAGCCAACGACCGCCATCAGGATGGTGAACACCCGCATGAACAACTTCCCCGGCAGCGGCCTCCACATGGGCCCGCAGGCGCAGTTCTCCGGCCTGCCCGCCGAGAGTCGTTACGTCGTCCCCCGTTTCGTCGAGCGCACCTCCCAGGGCGTCCGCGAGTACGACCCGTACGCGAAGCTCTTCGAGGAGCGCGTGATCTTCCTGGGCGTGCAGATCGACGACGCCTCCGCCAACGACGTGATGGCGCAGCTGCTGTGCCTGGAGTCGATGGACCCCGACCGGGACATCTCGATCTACATCAACTCGCCCGGCGGCTCGTTCACCGCGCTGACCGCCATCTACGACACGATGCAGTTCGTGAAGCCGGACATCCAGACGGTCTGCATGGGCCAGGCCGCCTCCGCCGCGGCGATCCTGCTGGCCGCCGGCACCCCGGGCAAGCGCATGGCGCTGCCCAACGCCCGTGTCCTGATCCACCAGCCGTCCAGCCAGACGGGCCGCGAGCAGCTCTCCGACCTGGAGATCGCGGCGAACGAGATCATGCGGATGCGGACGCAGCTGGAGGAGATGCTGGCCAAGCACTCCACCACGCCGATCGAGAAGATCCGCGACGACATCGAGCGCGACAAGATCCTCACGGCCGAGGACGCGCTGGCGTACGGTCTCGTGGACCAGATCGTCTCGACGCGCAAGTCGTCCGTCGCGGTCTGACGTTCTGACGTGACGGTCCGGGGACCGGCCGGCGGCGGGCTCCCGGGCCTCCCGGACACCGCGCCGCCGGTACCCCCCTTGGCCGAGTAGGTGCGAGGGGGGCCCGCACGGGGGCCCGGCAAGGTACCGTCGATAGGCAAGCACTCGGGTTCGCAGAGCAAGGCGGATCCCAGGCGAAGGGGAAGCACCTCGTGGCACGCATCGGTGACGGCGGCGACCTGCTCAAGTGCTCGTTCTGCGGGAAGAGCCAGAAGCAGGTGAAGAAGCTCATCGCGGGTCCTGGTGTGTACATCTGCGACGAGTGCATCGACCTCTGCAACGAGATCATCGAGGAAGAGCTCGCGGAGACCTCCGAGGTGCGCTGGGAGGAACTGCCCAAGCCCCGGGAGATCTACGAGTTCCTCGAGGGTTACGTCGTCGGCCAGGAGGCCGCCAAGAAGGCCCTCTCGGTGGCCGTCTACAACCACTACAAGCGCGTCCAGGCCGGCGAGGCCGGCGGGCGCGACCGTGACGACGCCATCGAGCTGTCCAAGTCCAACATCCTGCTGCTCGGCCCCACCGGGTCCGGCAAGACGCTGCTGGCGCAGACGCTCGCCCGCATGCTGAACGTCCCGTTCGCCATCGCGGACGCCACGGCGCTGACCGAGGCGGGCTACGTGGGCGAGGACGTCGAGAACATCCTGCTGAAGCTGATCCAGGCCGCCGACTACGACGTCAAGAAGGCCGAGACCGGCATCATCTACATCGACGAGATCGACAAGGTCGCCCGAAAGAGCGAAAATCCGTCGATCACCCGGGACGTCTCCGGCGAGGGTGTGCAGCAGGCGCTGCTGAAGATCCTGGAAGGGACCACGGCGTCGGTGCCCCCGCAGGGCGGCCGGAAGCACCCGCACCAGGAGTTCATCCAGATCGACACGACGAACGTGCTGTTCATCGTGGGCGGCGCGTTCTCCGGCCTGGAGAAGATCATCGAGTCGCGGGCGGGTGCCAAGGGCATCGGCTTCGGCGCGACGATCCGCTCCAAGCGCGAGATCGAGGCGAGCGACCAGTTCCAGGAGGTCATGCCGGAGGACCTGGTCAAGTTCGGCATGATCCCCGAGTTCATCGGCCGGCTGCCGGTGATCACCAGCGTCCACAACCTGGACCGCGCGGCCCTGCTGAAGATTCTCGTCGAGCCGCGCAACGCGCTGGTCAAGCAGTACCAGCGCCTCTTCGAACTCGACGGCGTGGAGCTGGACTTCGACCGCCCGGCGCTGGAGGCCATCGCCGACCAGGCGATCCTGCGGGGCACGGGCGCGCGGGGCCTGCGGGCCATCATGGAGGAGGTCCTCCAGTCGGTGATGTACGAGGTGCCGTCCCGCAAGGACGTCGCCCGGGTCGTCATCACGGCGGACGTCGTGCAGTCGAACGTCAACCCCACCCTGGTGCCGCGCACCCGGGGCAACGAGCCGGGCTCGGGGGAGCGGCACGAGAAGAGCGCGTAGCGCTCGGCGGTCTTCGCGGGCGCCCGGCCGCCGGTTTCCGAACCGGCGGCCGGGCGCTTTGTCGTGTGCCGTGCCGTGCCCTGCGGTTAGAGAGCCCTGCGCAGGGAAGCGGCCAGGGCGTCGACGAACGCGTCGCGGGTGGCGCCCGGCAGCAGGTCCAGGGAGAGGTACGGGTTGAGGTCCTCCAACTCGACGAGGAGCAGCCCGCCCTCGGGCGTACGGCAGGCGTCGACGCGCTGGATGCCGTGGTCGGTGCCGTTCCACTCGACGAAGCGGCGGGCGAACGCGAGGTCGGCGTCGGTGGCCTCGTAGGGCTCCAGGTCCCAGCGGCGGTCCGGGTCGGGGGCGTACAGCGCGTACTGGAAGGTGTCGTCGACGAAGTAGAACGACACCTCGTACGCGAAGCGGATCCGCGGCTGGACGAGGACCTCGCCGTCCGCGATGCCTTCCGTCAGCCGCTCGCGGGGCACGAACTCCAGACCTATCGAGTCGGCGCCCAGCTTGGGCTTGACCGCGTACTCGTCGACGACCGGGAGGCGGCCGACGTCCGCCGCCCGGTCGACGGTCGGGATGACCGGGTACCCCGCGGCGGTGAGGTCGAGCAGGTACCGCTTGCCCGCCATGTCGCCCTTGCCGGTGAGCTTGTTGTGCACCCGCGTGCCCCGGCGGGCGGCCTCGGCGCGGAAGTGGTCGTACGCGGCCTGGTAGTTGAGCACCGGTCCGCTGTTGCGGACGACGACGAGATCGAATCCGTCCATCAGCGCGACGGCGTCCAGCGGGTGGCAGAGCGCGACGTCGAACCACTCGCGGAGCCGGGAGGTGAGGAAGATGTCCTCGTCGCAGTACCGGCGCCCCTTGGCCTCGTAGGCGAGGTCGGTGACGTAGAGGACGCGGGGGCGGGGGGACGACGGGGCGAGGGCCGGCATGGGGGCTCCTTGAGGTGCTCGGTGATCACCCGTCACGCTAGTGCGTCCCATGCGGGCCCGGTCACGTCAGGCGCCCGCCTCGACCCGGACCTCGTCGCGGAGCTTCACGGCCTGCTCGGCCGCCTGCCGGAGGGACATGCTGTCACCGCCGCCCAAGGCGGACGTCACATCGACGTGCATGACGATGGCGGTGGTGCTGTGGTCGGCCCAGGCACAGAGGGGCGCCTTGAAGCCGGAGGGGGCCCCGGGGGCTCCGGGGGTTCCGCTTCCGCCGGAGGAGGCGCCGGCGCCGGCGGTCCTCACGTACTGGCACTTCATCACGGCGTTTCCGAGCCCCTGCGGGGTGACCTTCTCGGGGCTGCCCACGAGTTCACCCTTCTCGGCCTCGGACTTCTCCTTGAGGGATGCGCCCATCAGGTCGAAGAGCCGGTCGAGGGTCCTCTCCGGGTTCTTGATCTTCCCGTAGACGCCGTTGAAGAACAGGTACTTCTGGGAGAAGCCCGAGCCGGACTCGTAGCCGGCGCCCGCCTTCTCCGCGTCGGCGACGCCCAACGCCTCGGCCTTCTCCTTGCCGTCGGGCCCGAAGCCCTTGGCGGTTTCGCTGGGGTCCTTCCTGTAATCCCCGAGCACCGTGGCCGGAGCCCTCAGCGTGTACCGCTTCCCGTCGTCGGGCACGGAACCGCCGCCACTGCTCTTGCTGAAGAGCACCATGCCGACGACGAGCGCGCCCACGACGGCCAGCACGCCGACGGTGATCCCGATCGCCTTGCCCTTGCCGGAGCGCTGCGGGGGTATGGGCGGCGGGTACGCGCCGTACCCGCCGTACGGGCCGTAGGGGCCGGGCTGCGGCGGCTGCCCGTAGGGGCTCACCGGCGGCTGCTGTGGGGGCTGCCCGTACGGGTTCGGCTGCTGCGGGTATGGCGGTTGTCCCGAAGGGTAGCCGTAGCCCGGCTGCCCGCCCGGCGCACCGGCGCCCTGCCCGTAGGGGTCGGGCGGGGTCGGCTGACCGTACGGGTTGGGCTGGTCTGAGCTCATGTCTTTCTTTCCCTTCGGGACCGATCGCCTTGCGGCGCTTGCTACTTCTCCTTGCGGACCTCGTTGCGGATCTTCGCGGTGGCCTCGGCCAGTTCCTCGGCGGTCATGGCGTCGGCGGTGGAGCCGGTGCTCGAGCTGAAGGAGGAGTTGCTCTTGGACGAGCTGTTGACCACGATCCCCAAGGTGCTGCCGTCACCCCAGAGGCACTGGCTGATCCGCGACTCGCTGCTGTAGGAGCCGTAGCTGGAGGTCATCTTCTTGAGGTTGCACTTCAACACCGCGCCGTCGAAGCCGGAGGGGTGGAACTCCGTGTAAGGCGTCACGGTTTCGAACCGCGAGCCGGGCGAGCTCTTGTCCAGGTCGGCAATCATGTCGTTGACCGCCTTCTTCGGGTCCGACACGTCGCCGTAGATCCCGTGGACGTTGAGGTTCACCTTGGCGTCACTGGTGTAGGCGGCGGCCACGGCTTCGGCGTTGGTGAGGCCGTGTTCCCGCGTCTTGTCGTCGTTGGTCTTCTTGGGCCCGTTGGAGTCGGATCCCGACTTCTTGGTGTACTTCCCGTCCAGCAGCTTCTCCGGCAGCACGATCGTGTAGGAGCCACCCCCGCCGCCCTTGCCCAGGAGCATGTAACCGCCGCCCGCGAGGGCGCCGATCACCAGGACGATGACGAGGACGATGCCGATCGTCTTGCCCTTGCCGCCGCTCTGCGGGGGGATCGGCGGCGGGTACGGGCCGGGCATGCCGGGCTGCTGGCCGTAGGGGTGCTGCGGGGGCTGGCCGTAGGGGCCCGGCTGGGGCGGGGGCGCGCCGTACGGGCCGGGCTGCTGCGGGGGCGGGGGTAGCCGTAACCGGGCTGGCCGGGGGCGCCGCCCTGGCCGTAGGGGTTGGGGCCCTGCGGGGGGTGCGGCTGCTGTGGGGGCTGGCCGTAAGGGCCCGGCTGGTTGAAGCTCATGGTGTGTCGGTGTTCTCTCTCGACGTGTGGGGGGATGGGGCGGCGTTCCGCGTCATCTTTTCCGATGCCTTATCCCGGCTTTACCTCGGGTCGGCAACGGTTTCGGCACAGCCGTACGGATGCGGCACGCCCGCCGCGCGGGCAGGCGAGGGAGCGGCGGCCGGGGGTGTGGGGCCGGCCGCGGCACACGAGCGTGGGCGCCCGGATCCGGGCAACCGGATGCGACTCATCGCGTCTTCTCCCCCCGTCACGACCGCTCCCCGCGGTCGCCGTTTCTTACTGCGCGCTCCTACTTCTTGCCGCGCGCTTCGTCCCGCACCTTAACCGTCGCCTCGGACAGCTCCTCGGCCGACATCACGTCACCGGTGGCACCCGGGGTGTTCCGGACGTTGGACGGCAGGCCCTCGAAGGCCAGCACCGTGTGCTGCACGCTGCCCACGGCACTGTGGTCCGCCCACAAGCACTGGCTGATGCCCAGCCTGACGGAGATGGCGCCCGTTCTGCTCGCGCTTTTCGAGGACGTGCACTTCACGAACACGCCGCGGGAACCCGACGGGTGGAACTCGGTCCATGGGGTGACGGTGCGGCGCCCGCCGTCGGCCGCTGCGGCCGGATGTTTCGCGGTGCCCTCGTCCGCCATGGCCACCAGCGCGTCGAGCGTCTTGCGTGGGTCGGCGATGTCGCCGCTCGCCCCGTAGATGTTCAGCTTCTGCTTCTTGTCGTTGACGTAGCCGCCCATGAAGCCCTTGCCGTGGGCGATGCCCAGCTTCCCGGCCTGCGCGTCGCCGGTCAGGTCCTCGGTCCCGTCGGCGTCGCCGGGCCGGACGGGCTCCTTCTTGTACGCGCCGTCGAGGAGGCGGTCGGGCAGGGCGACGGTGTACGGCTCCGTGCCATCACCGCCGTCGCCGTCCCGGAGCCAGAGGACGCCGCCCACGGCCGCGCCCGCGATCAGGAGGGCCGCGCTGCCGGCTAGGAGGGCCGTCCGGCGCCTTCCGCCGCGGCGCGGCGGGGGCTGCTGGTGCAGGGGAGGAGCGGTCGGGAGGGGCGTGTTCATCGTGCGTGCCGTTCTTCATGGGGCCGGTGCGGCGTTTGTGGCATTTTCCCCCGACCGTGCTCAGGGTCGGGTTCCGGGTCATGTCAGGGGCAAACGGGTTCGTGCCGGGCCGCCCGGGCCCCGTAGAATTTCCCCCGTGACCGAGAACACTCAGCAGCAACACGACAGCGTCCCCGAACTGCCGACCCAGTACGCGCCGGCCGAAGTAGAGGGGCCGCTGTACGAGCGCTGGGTAGAGCGGGGCTACTTCACGGCCGACGCGACGAGCGATAAGAAGCCGTACACGATCGTCATCCCCCCGCCCAACGTCACCGGCTCGCTCCACCTGGGCCACGCCTTCCAGCACACGCTGATGGACGCCCTCACCCGCCGCAAGCGGATGCAGGGTTACGAGGCGCTGTGGCTGCCGGGCATGGACCACGCCGGCATCGCCACGCAGAACAAGGTCGAGCAGCAGCTCGCCGAGGAGGGCAAGTCCCGCCACGACCTCGGCCGGGAGGCGTTCACCGAGCGCGTCTGGCAGTGGAAGGAGGAGTACGGCGGGAAGATCCTCGGCCAGATGCGCCGGCTCGGCGACGGCGTCGACTGGTCGCGCGAGCGCTTCACCATGGACGAGGGCCTGTCCAAGGCCGTCCAGACGATCTTCAAGAAGCTCTACGACGACGAGCTGATCTACCGCGCCGAGCGCATCATCAACTGGTGCCCCCGCTGTCTCACGGCCATCTCGGACATCGAGGTGGAGTACCAGGAGGACGACGGCGAGCTCGTCTCCATCCGGTACGGCGAGGGCGAGGAGTCGCTGGTCGTCGCCACCACCCGCGCCGAGACGATGCTCGGTGACACGGCCGTCGCCGTCCACCCGGAGGACGAGCGGTACGCGCACCTCGTCGGCAAGCAGATCAAGCTGCCGCTGACGGACCGCACGATCCCCGTCGTCGCCGACACGCACGTCGACCCGGAGTTCGGCACCGGCGCCGTCAAGGTGACCCCGGCGCACGACCCCAACGACTTCGCCATCGGCCAGCGCCACGGCCTGCCGTCGATGACGGTCATGGACGAGCACGGCGTCATCACCGTGCACGGCCCGTTCCTCGGCCTGGACCGCTTCGAGGCGCGCTCGGCGATCGTCGGCGCGCTGCGCGAGCAGGGCCGGATCGTCGCCGAGAAGCGCCCGTACGTCCACTCCGTCGGCCACTGCTCCCGGTGCAGCACGACCGTCGAGCCGCGGCTGTCCATGCAGTGGTGGGTCAAGGTCGGCCCGCTGGCGCAGGCCGCCGGCGACGCGGTCCGCGACGGCCGGGTGAAGATCCACCCGGAGGACATGTCGAAGCGCTACTTCGACTGGGTCGACAACATGCACGACTGGTGCATCTCGCGTCAGCTGTGGTGGGGGCACCGCATCCCGGTCTGGTACGGCCCCGAGGGCCAGGTCGTCTGCGTCGGCCCGGACGAGGAGCCGCCGTCCGGCGAGGGCTGGCACCAGGAGACCGACGTCCTCGACACCTGGTTCTCCTCCGGCCTGTGGCCGTTCTCCACGCTCGGCTGGCCGGAGAAGACGCCGGACCTGGCGAAGTTCTACGCCACCGACGTCCTGCTCACCGGCCACGACATCATCTTCTTCTGGGTCGCCCGGATGATGATGTTCGGCCTCTACGCGATGGACGGCGTCGCGCCGTTCCACACCATCGCCCTCACCGGCCTGGTGCGCGACGAGCGCGGCAAGAAGATGTCCAAGTCCTTCGGGAACGTGGTCGATCCGCTGGACTGGATGGACGCGTACGGCTCCGACGCCGTCCGCTTCACCCTGGCCAAGGGCGCCAACCCCGGTACGGACGTGCCGATCGGCGAGGACTGGGTCCAGGCGTCCCGCAACTTCGCCAACAAGATCTGGAACGCGACGCGGTTCGCGCTGATGAACGGCGCGACGGTCGAGGGCGAACTCCCGGCGGCCGAGCGGCTGTCGGCCACCGACCGGTGGATCCTCTCCCGGCTGAACGCGACCGTCGCCGAGGTGGACGCGTACTACGAGGACTACCAGTTCTCCAAGGTCTCGGACGCCCTCTACCACTTCGCGTGGGACGAGGTCTTCGACTGGTACGTCGAGCTGTCCAAGACCACGTTCATGGGCGGCGGCGAGCAGGCGAAGGTGTCGGCGCGCGTCCTCGGCGAGGTCCTGGACGTCACCCTCAAGCTGCTCCACCCGATCGTCCCCTTCGTCACCGAGGCGCTGTGGACGACCCTCACCGGCAAGGAGTCGCTCGTCGTCGCCGACTGGCCGACCGACAGCGGATTCCGGGACGCGGCGGCCGAGGCGGAGATCGAGAACCTCCAGCAGGTGATCACCGAGGTCCGGCGGTTCCGCGCCGACCAGGGGCTCCAGCCGGGGCAGCGGGTGCCCGCGCGGCTCGCTCTGGAAGGCACGGCTCTGGCCGCGCATGAGGGTGCCATTCGGCAGCTCCTGCGGCTCCAGCCTGCCGAAGACGGCTTCCAGGCCACCGCCAACCTGACGATCGCCGGTGCGACGGTCTCCCTGGACCTGTCTGGGACGATCGACGTCGAGGCGGAGCGGAAGCGGCTTGCCAAGGCGTTGGCGGCGGCGGAGAAGGAGAAGTCCCAGGCGACGGCCAAGCTTGGGAACGAGGCGTTCCTGGCGAAGGCGGCCGAAGCGGCCGTCGAGAAGATTCGTACGCGGCTTGCGAAGGCTGAGGCTGACATCGAGCGGATCAAGGCCCAGCTCGACGGGCTGCCGGGCGCGTAGGGGTTAGGGTTCGGCCCTGGCTGGGGCGGGATGGGGGTGTGCCCCTGTCCCGCCCCTTCCCGTTTCTTGCGGGGGCTGCGCCCCCGCACCCCCGAAACCGCACTTCGCGCGGTTGTCCTCAAACGCCGGACGGGCTGAAGTGCGCGCCCGGGCGCGATATCCAGCCCGTCCGGCGTTTGAGGACCTCGCGGCGAAGCCGCGATGCCGGGGCGCGGGCCCTCCCGCAGGAAACGGTGAAAGGGCGGGGTCGGGGCACCTCACCGCGACCACGGTCGCGACCGCCCCGGATCCCACATCGGCCCCCACGGGCCCTCGACGGGCTCGTCGTGCAGCTCAGCGCGATCGGGCGAGCGGCGCCGCCGGTCACGCACCGGCGCGAACAGAACGTACGCCGTCGACACGACGACGAAGGCCAACCGGATGAAGCCCCGCGCCGCATCGTCGTGGACGACGAACACACTCCCGTACAGCGCCACCAACGCCAGCCAGCTCCACAGCGGCACCAGCCGCCGCTGCCCGCACACGTCCCACAGCAGCGTGCCGAGCAGTACGGACGCCGTGTAGTACGTGTAGACGCTCGGGTCGAGGACGATGCGCGCGTTGGCGCCCAGCAGGACGACCGCCGCCCAGCGGCCGCGCCAGACGGCGACGGTGCCGAGGAAGAGGCCGAGGGCGGCCTGGGCCGGGCGGGCCCAGCTCGGGGTCTCGGGGTCGTTGGCGCCGAGCCAGCGGAGGGCGGACGCCGGGTTGTTGGGGATGGTGAACTCGGCGGCGGCGAAGGAGTGCGCGTCGACGAGGAAGAACGGCACCCAGGCGACGGCGACCAGGGCGGCACACCAGAGCCCGGCCCGCAGCCAGCGTTCCTTCGGCAGCGCCAGCAGGAGCGGGACGAAGGCCAGCGCGGTGGGCTTGGAGTCCAGGGCGAAGGCCATCCAGATGCCGGTGGCCGCCGCGTCGCAGCGCGTCATGGAACGGACGGCGAGGGCGGTGAAGAACAGCGCCAGCACGTCGTCGAGATGGGCGAAGCGGACCGAGACCTCGATCCACATCGGGATGAAGGCGAGGCCGGCGATGAGGACGCGCCGCCGCAGCCGCTGGTGGTTGGTGCCGGTGCCCAGGAAGTGCCGGGCGGCGCTGCGCCCGGTGAGCACCAGGACCACCAGGCCGAGCACCGACATGAACGCCTCGGCGAGCACCTGCCCGACCTCGGCGGGGAAGGGGTTGAACAGCCCGGCCACCAGGAAGCTGATGGGCCCCATCTGAAGCTCGGGGTGGCGGGCGTAGAGGTTGAGGCCGCCGTCGCCGGACGAGCCGTCGTAGATCAGTTCGCCGCCCGTGCGCAGGTAGTGCCAGGAGAAGCCGCCGCTCGGTTCCACGACCACGAACCAGAGCGCGGCCCACGCGGTGAGCAACAGCAAGTGCATCCGCGTGCTGAGTTCCGGTATCCGCACAACGCTCCCGTCCACCACCCGGCCACCGTCGGGTCCGGGCACAACTGTCACCGGCGGTCAGATGGCGGAAGCCGCCCGGAGGTTGCCCTCCGGGCGGCCGATGTGAGCAGCGGAACACCGCGTTCCAAACTGTGTTCGAACTCAAGCCTCGATGGCGACCGGTCCGGAGTCCGTCGCCTCCGCGTTGCGGCGGGTCTTCGCCCAGCCGTTGCGGCCGCGCAGCATCCGCACGAAACCGCGGGCCGACGCCGGGAAGAGGTGGTAGGCGTACAGCCACAGGGCCAGCCCCCACAGCAGGGCGGTGAGCAGCGAGCGGTCGTCGGCGCGGTCCCGGCGGTAGACCGGGCCCCACAGCACGAACGGCAGCACGGAGACGACGGCCAGCGCGAGGACCAGCGGCCACAGCGCCAGCATCCCGCCGAACGCCGCGTCCACGCCGTCCTCGGCCGCGGTCAGGCCCAGCAGCGCGAACATGACGGCGCACAGCGCGAGCGTCACCAGGTGGGCGACCGGCTGGAGGAAGGTGTAGAGGGTCTCCAGGATGCCGCGGCCGCCGTAGTGGCGCGAGGAGATGATGCGCGGCGCGTAGCGGACGCACTGGAGGTTGCCCTGCGCCCAGCGGGTGCGCTGGGTGAGGAAACGGCGGCCGTGCGGCAGCCCCTCCTGGGAGACCCAGGTGTCGGCAAGGTGGTTGATCCGGTCACCGGTGAGGATCATGTGCAGGCCCAGCTCGTAGTCCTCCAGCAGGGCGCCGCGCTTCCAGGGCCGCCGCTCGGCCGCGGCTATCCGGTCGAGCGAGGCGAGGCGGGTGAACTGCCCGTTGCCGCCCAGGCCGACGGAGCCGGTACGGGCCCGGAGCAGCTGCATCCCGGCGTTGGAGACGGAGAACTCCATGTCCTGCATGCGCACCAGGAGGCGCGCGACGGCGTTCCGCGCCCGGCCGCGGTCCGGCAGCGGGCGCTCGTCCTCGGTGTTCCGCATCCGGACGCTGACCTGGACGCCGCCGGTCTCGGGGTCGCCGAAGCCCTGCGGGCCGCTGACGACGTTCAGGGCGTTGGGGTCCAGCTGCCCGTCGGCGTCGACGACGCAGACGACGACCCGCTCGCGGTCGGTGTCCCGGGACAGGAACTGGTTCAGCTCGTCGTACGCGGCGTTGAGCGCAGCGCCCTTGCCCTGCCGGGCCTCCGGGCGGTGTCGGCGCACCAGGTGGACGCGGCGGTCGCGCTCGGCGAGCTCGGCGACGATCGCGCCGGTGCGGTCGTCGCTGTCGTCGTCGATGACCCAGACGTGCGCCCGGGGGTGGTCGGCGCGCAGCCGGCCGACGGTCGTCGCGACCACGGCCTCCTCGTCCCGGCAGGGGACGAAGAAGTGCCAGTCGAAGGCGTTCGGGTCGCCGTGCTCGGCGAGCGGACGGCGGGTGTAGGCGTGGCGGGCGCCCGCCCAGTAGAGGAGGAAGCAGGCGAGGAGGAAGAAGGGGAATATGAGGAAGAAGGGGTGCTGGAACACGCGGAGTCCTGGTGGGGCGACGGGAGAGCGGGCGGTGGTGGCGGGGCCGGTGCTGGGGCGCTCAAGCCGCCAGGCGCACCGGCGTCGCGATCCCGGCCAGCAGCGCCGTGATCCGCTCCGAGGCGAGACCGTCGCCGAACGGGCTGGGCAGCGCGGCGAGGCGGGCGAGGCCCTCGGGGCCCTCCGCGAGCCGCCGGCGCGCGGCCGCGCCGATCGCCGGGCCCGGAACGACGAGCTCCGCGAAGTCGGTCATCGCCTCTGGCCGCTCCGTGGAGCGCCGGACGACCACCAGCGGGCGGCCGAGGACCGTGCACTCCTCCTGGATGCCGCCGGAGTCGGACACCAGCAGCGCCGCGTGCCGGGCCAGCGCCAGGAACTCGGAGTAGCCGAGCGGCGCGGTCACCGTCAGCGGCGTGAGGAGAGCGGTGAGGCCGGCCGCCTCGATCCGGGCGCGGGTGCGGGGGTGCAGCGGCAGCAGGACCGGGCGGTCGCCGGTGACGAGCGCGGCGAGCTCGGTGAGGATCGCGCGCAGGGCGGCGGGGTCGTCGGTGTTCTCCGGGCGGTGCACGGTGGCCAGGACGTAGCCGTCGGCGGTCAGGCCGTGCGCGTCCAGCAGGGCGGCGCGCGCGTCGGCGGCCGGGAGCTGGTTGCGGACGGCCTCGACGACGGTGTTGCCGGTGACGGCGATCCGGGCGTCCTCCAGGCCCTCGGCGAGGAGGTTGGCGCGGTTGTCCTCGGTGGCCGCGCAGAGCACGTCCGCGACGCGGTCGATGAGGACGCGGTTGTGCTCCTCCGGCATGTTCCGGTCGTGGCTGCGCAGGCCGGCCTCCACGTGCACCAGCGGGATGCCCCGGGCGTTGGCGGCCAGCGCGCCGGCCAGGGCGGCGTTGGTGTCGCCCTGGACGACGACGGCGAGCGGCGGCTCGGCGGTGAACAGCTCGTCGAGCTGCTCCAGGGCGGCGGAGATCTGTACGGCGCGGGGCTTGCCGCCGACGCCGGTGAGGAGGGTGGGCTGCGGGAGGCCCAGTTCCGTCAGGAAGCGGCCCGAGAGGTTCTCGTCGTAGTGCTGGCCGGTGTGGACGAGGTGGGCGGCGGGGCCGAGGAGACGGGCCAGGTCCGTGAGCTTGATGAGTTCTGGGCGGGTGCCGAGGACCAGGGCGATGCTGCGGGTGGGCAGGGACGCGGGCACGGGGTCTCCTGAGGCTGCGGGGACTGGGCAGCCTCGAGAGTGGGGTGGGTCGGTTGCGGGCCCGGATGAGTGCCGGTTGCTCGACGGTTGCGGGTTCGGATCGGGACTTTCGTCCCGGGTGGGGTGCCCCGGTCCCTCCCTTTCACCGTTTCCTGGGGCTGCGCCCCAGCCCCCGCTTGTCGCGGCTTCGCCGCTCGTCCTCAGACGCCGGACGGGCTGAATATCAGCCCGTCCGGCGTTTGAGGACTGGGGGCACCCCTCTGGGGGCACCCCCTCTGGGGGAGCCCGCAGGGCGCTTCGGGGGTGCGGGGGCCTGCCCCCGCGAGAAACGGTGAATGGGGGTGCCCCCTTTGGGGGAGGGACCGGGGCACCCCCCGGACTACGTCCGGTACCGGTACCCCAGCCCCCGCACCGCCTCCACCGGATCCGCCGCCTCGTCCCCCGCCGCCTGCCGCAGCTTGCGTCGCAGCCGCAGGACGGCGAACTTCACGCGTTCGCGGCCCGTGGCCGCGTGGTCGTCCCAGACGCGGTCGAGGAGCTGTTCGGTGGTGATGACGCGGCCGCGGTTGCGGACGAGGATCTGGAGGAGGCGGTACTCGATGTCGCTGAGGCGGGCCTCCTGGCCCTGCCAGACGGCGGAGCGGCGCTCGGGGACGAGGCGGAGGCCGTCGTCGAAGGACTCGCCGGCCCAGCGGGCGGGGGCGGCGCGGCGGAGCAGGGCTTCGACGCGGGCGAGGAGCTCCTCGTTGCCGAAGGGCTTGGGGAGGTAGTCGTCGGCGCCGGAGCGCAGGCCGCGTACGCGGTCGGTCTCGGCGCCGCGTGCGGTGAGCAGGAGGACGGGGAGGTCACTGAGGTCGCGGGTGCGTTCCAGGACCTCCCAGCCGTCCAGTTCGGGGAGCCCGATGTCGAGGATCACCAAGGCGGGGCGTTCGGCGAAGAGGAGCCGCAGCGCCTCGCGGCCGTCGTCGGCGGGGATCACGGTGTGGCCGGCGCGTTCGAGCAGGACGCGCAGGGCGAGGGCCAGGTCGGGGTCGTCCTCGACGACGAGGATGCGGGTCATGGGACGTCCTCCTCGGCGCCGGACGCGGTCGCGCCCGGGGGCCCGCCACGGGCAGCAGGAGGCGGAAGACCGCGCCCTCGCCCTCCGTACCGCCCGCGGTCAGCGTGCCGCCGTGCAGTTCGACGAGGGTGCGGCCGATGGCCAGGCCGAGGCCGGTGCCGGGGTAGCCGCCGGAGCGGGCGTTGGCGGCGCGGACGAAGCCGGTGAAGATCTCCTCGCGGGCGGCCTCGGGTATGCCGATGCCGGTGTCGGCGACCTCGATCTCCCAGTGCTCGCCGTGCGGCGCGGCGGTGACGGTGATCCGGCCGTCGGGCGGGGTGAACTTGGCGGCGTTCTCCAGCAGGTTCCCGAGCACGTGCCGGAGCCGGTGGCGGTCGCCGCGCAGGGGCGGTCCGGGGGTGCAGCGCAGGACGGTGAAGACCGGCCCGGGGGCGTCGGCCGGGACGCAGAGGGATTCCAGGACGGCGTCGCGCAGCATGTCCGGCACGTCCACCCAGCCGAACTCCAGCTCCGGCCCGGTGGCCCGCATCCGGGTGGTGAACAGCAGGTCGGCGATGACGCGTTGCATCCGTTCGCCGTTGCGGCGGATGGCGTCCACGAAGGCCCGCTGCTGGTCGGTGAGGGCGCCGAACGCCGGGTCGACGAGGAGTTCGCCGAAGCTGATGACGGTGGTGAGCGGGGTGCGGAGCTCGTGGGAGGCGGCGGCGGTGAAGGCGTTGCGCTGCCGGGCGAGCTCGGTGAGGGCGACGTTGTCCCGTTCGAGGTCGTGTTCGCGGCGTTTGCGGTCGGTGATGTCGGTGAAGGACCACAGGGCGCCGAGGTAGGTGCCGTCGTGGCGCAGGGGTTCCACCTCGCGGCGGACGACGCGCCCGTCGGCGAGCGGGATCTCGGCCTCCCGGTGGACGGGCCGGCGGGCCAGGATCTCGCCGGGGCTGCCGGTGCCGGTGTAGCCGGGGGCGAAATGGGCGCGGACCAGGGGGACGACCGGGCGCATCGGGGCGCCCCGGGAGAGGTCGACCCGCCCTTCGAGGTCGAACATGCGGGCGAAAAGGCGGTTGACGGCGAGGATCTCGTCGGCGGGGCTCTGCAGCAGGGCGCCGGCGGGCAGGGCCTCCAGAACGGCCTGGAGCAGATCACGGTCCTCGGAGGCCATGTTTCTCACCCGCTCCCACGGACGTCTCCGGTGAATCCCTCCGCAATCAATCGAAATCCGCACTAAAACCGTAGGGCAAAGCGGAACATAACGCTCCCGCAGCGCTTCCCGGACCTCGGCCCCCGCCCCGGCGCACCGCCCCGGCTCCGTAGACTGGGCGGCGTGAGCGAGCGCCCCCAGAACGACGACCACGACGACCTCGGCGAGAACAGACCCGGCAGCGACCGGTTCGAGGAGATCGTCGACGCCGAGACCGACCGAGACCCCGACCTCGCGGTGATCGAGGCCGGCAGCCGCACCCTGCGCGCCCAGGCCGGCCCGCCGCAGGGCGACGGCATCCCCGCCCGCCCCGCCGACCCCGAGGTCGAGCGGGCGCTGCGCGAGGTGGAGGCCGAGCTGGCGGGCCGCTGGGGGAGACCAAGCTCGACCCGTCGCTGGAGCGCATCCGGAAGCTGATGGACGTCCTGGGCCAGCCCCAGCACGCGTACCCGTCCATCCACATCACCGGCACCAACGGCAAGACCAGCACCGCCCGCATGATCGAGGCCCTGCTGAGCGCCTTCGACCTGCGCACCGGCCGTTACACCAGCCCGCACGTGCAGACCTACCTGGAGCGGATCAGCCTGGACGGCGCGCCGATCAGCGCCGAGCGGTTCGTCGAGACGTACCGGGACATCGAGCCCTATGTGCGGATGGTCGACGAGCGCGAGGACTTCCGGCTGTCCTTCTTCGAGGTGCTCACCGGCATGGCGTTCGCCGCCTTCGCCGACGCCCCGGTGGACGTCGCGGTGGTCGAGGTCGGCATGGGCGGCACCTGGGACGCCACCAATGTGGTGGACGGCACGGTCGCCGTGGTGACGCCGATAGCGCTGGACCACACCGACCGGCTCGGCTCGACCCCCGGCGAGATCGCCCTGGAGAAGGCCGGGATCATCAAGCAGGACGCCACCGTCGTCCTCGCCCAGCAGCCGGTGGACGCCGCCCAGGTGCTGCTGAAGCGCGCCGTCGAGGTGGACGCCACGGTCGCCCGCGAGGGCATGGAGTTCGGCGTCGTCGCCCGCGAGGTCGCGGTCGGCGGCCAGCTGCTCACCCTGCGCGGTCTCGGCGGCGAGTACCCCGAGGTCTTCCTGCCGCTGTACGGCGCCCACCAGGCGCACAACGCCGCCGTGGCGCTGGCGGCGGTCGAGGCGTTCTTCGGCATCGGCTCGCAGCACGCCCGCACCCTGGACATCGACGTGGTCCGCCGCGCCTTCGCCTCCGTCACCTCGCCGGGCCGGCTGGAGGTGGTCCGCCGCAGCCCCACGGTCGTCCTGGACGCCGCGCACAACCCGGCGGGCGCCCGTGCGGCGGCCGAGGCGGTCACCGAGGCGTTCGGCTTCAGCCGGCTGATCGGCGTCGTGGGCACCAGCGCCGACAAGGACGTGCGCGGGGTGCTGGAAGCGTTCGAACCGGTCTTCGCCGAGGTCGTCGTCACCCGCAACTCCACCGACCGCTCGATGGACGTCGACGAGCTGGCCGCGCTCGCCGTCGAGGTCTTCGGCGAGGAGCGGGTCCAGGTGGAGCCGCGGCTGGACGACGCCCTGGAGGCGGCGATCACGCTCGCCGAGGAGGAGGGCGAGTACGCCGGCGCCGGCGTCCTGGTGACCGGCTCGGTCTTCACGGTGGGCGACGCCCGCCTGCTGCTGCTCGGGAGGGACTGACCATGCGGACGCTGTGCGCGAGCACCCTGATCGGTGAATTCTTCATCATCGGCTTCGCCGGGCTGGTGGCCATGAAGAACGAGGACCTGTCCACCGGGACGGTCTGGGTGGTCAGCGGGACGGCGATGCTGCTCAGCGTGGTGCTGTGCGGGATGATCACCCGCCCCGGCGGGGTGCAGCTCGGCTGGCTGCTCCAGGTCGGGCTGGTCGCGAGCGGCTTCGTGGTGCCGCTGATGTTCGCCCTGGGGCTGATCTTCGGCGCCCTGTGGTGGGCGTCGGTGCACTTCGGACGGAAGATCGACGCGGCGAAGGCGCGGTTCGCGGCGGAGGCCGAGGCGTCGTAGCGGCGCGTGCCCTCGCGGGGTGGCCGGCCCACCGGGTGACGGCGGGCCCCCCGCGCCCCTGTACCCTCTGGCCCCACACACACGATCTTCCGCAAGGAGCCGCAGTATGAGCCAGCGCACCCTCGTCCTCTTGAAGCCCGACGCGGTCGCCCGCAAGCTCGTGGGCGAGATCGTCGCCCGCATCGAGCGGAAGGCGAACTGGACGATCAGCGCGCTGGAGCTGCGCACCCTGGACCGTGCCGTCCTCGAACAGCACTACGCCGAGCACGTCGGCCGCGACTTCTACGAGCCGCTGATGGGGTTCATGTCGTCCGGTCCGGTCGTCGCCATGGTCGTCGAGGGCGAGCGCGTCATCGAGGGCGTCCGGGCGCTGGCGGGTCCGACCGACCCGATTTCGGCCGCCCCGGGTTCCATCCGTGGTGACTTCGGCACCATCACGCGCGAGAACCTCATCCATGCCTCGGACTCGGTGGAGTCCGCCGAGCGGGAAATCAAGATTTTCTTTCCCGACCACGGCTGATACCGGATCAGGCCGGCTCCCATTCTGATCAGGGGCGACCGATTTCTTTTCGGTCGCCCTCCGACATATGCGTGGCGATCGGGGGAACCTCTCACTCCGACACGACGTCACCATTACCGGGGCGGGCTCGCGTTCCGCCGACAATGGCGGAGCAGCTGTCGCGTCGCTTTCCGTCGGCGAGACTACGATGAGAGCTTCCGCGCCCCGCAGCGCACCACCTGCCGACCTCAAGTAAGCAATCGCTCCAGCTGGGAAGGCCAGACGTATCCTCATGGGGAACAACATGTCGTTCATCGGCCGTGACATGGCTGTCGACCTCGGGACCGCCAACACGCTGGTGTACGTCAGAGGCCGCGGGATCGTCCTCAACGAACCGTCCGTCGTCGCCATCAATACGAACACGGGCGGCATCCTCGCGGTCGGCGCCGAGGCGAAGAAGATGATCGGGCGGACGCCCGGCAACATCGTGGCGGTCCGCCCCCTGAAGGACGGCGTCATCGCCGACTTCGAGATCACCGAGCGGATGCTCCGCTACTTCATCCTCAAAATCCACAAGCGCCGCTGGATGGCCCGCCCCCGCGTGGTCGTCTGCGTCCCCTCCGGCATCACCGGCGTGGAGCGGCGCGCGGTGATCGAGGCCAGCACCCAGGCCGGCGCCCGGCAGGTGCACATCATCGAGGAGCCCATGGCCGCCGCGATCGGCTCGGGCCTCCCGGTCCACGAGGCCACCGGCAACATGGTCGTCGACATCGGCGGCGGCACCACCGAGGTCGCCGTGATCTCCCTCGGCGGCATCGTCACCGCCCAGTCCATCCGCGTCGCGGGCGACGAGCTGGACAACGCGATCATCCAGCACATCAAGAAGGAGTACAGCCTCCTGCTGGGCGAGCGCACCGCCGAACAGATCAAGATCACCATCGGGTCGGCCTACGACCTGGAGCAGGACGAGCACACCGAGATCCGCGGCCGGGACCTGGTCAGCGGCCTGCCCAAGACCGTCGTCATCTCCGCCGCCGAGGTCCGCAAGGCCATCGAGGAACCGGTCAACTCCATCGTCGACGCGGTCAAGACCACCCTCGACAAGTGCCCGCCCGAGCTCTCCGGCGACGTCATGGACCGCGGCATCGTGCTCACCGGCGGCGGCGCCCTGCTGCGCGGCCTGGACGAGCGGCTGCGCCGGGAGACCGGCATGCCGATCCACATCGCCGAGGACCCGCTGGACTCCGTCGCGCTCGGCTCCGGCAAGTGCGTGGAGGAGTTCGAGGCCCTCCAGCAGGTGCTGGACGCACAGCCCCGCAGGTGACCCGCCCCCGGCGCCGCCGCCCGGCGGAAACAACCTGATATACAGGCAGAACGCTGCTGCCGGTGACCGGCGTCCGCCCGGCCCGCCGGTCACAGGAGACCCGACGAGAAGGGCATGCCGCCGCACGTGAGGGACACACGAGAGAGCCGGCTGCTGTTGGTACTGCTGATCGCCGTCGCGTTCGCGCTGATCACGGTCGACATCCGGGGCGGCGACCGGTCCCCGCTCGACGGCGCCCGGCGCGCCGCCGCCACCGCCTTCGGGCCGGTGGAGAAGGGCGTCGCCGGGATCGTCGACCCGGTCGCCGACGCGGCCGCCGCCGTCCGCGACTCGGGCGGCCGCAGCGACCGGATCACCCGGCTGGAGCGCGAGAACACCGCCCTCAAGCAGCGGCTCGGCAGCGACGACCGCAACAACGCCCGGGTCCGCGAGCTCGACAAGATGCTGGGCACCGCGGGACGCGGCCAGTACGGCATCAAGGGCGCCCAGGTCATCGCCATAGGAGCGGCCCAGGGCTTCTCCTGGACCGTCACCATCGACCTCGGGAGCAACGACGGCGTCCGGCGCGACATGACCGTCCTCAACGGCGACGGGCTCGTCGGCCGCGTCACCACCGTCGGCCCGTCCACCTCGACCGTCCTCCTCGTCACCGACCCCAAGTTCACCGTCGGCACCCGGCTGGAGAAGAGCGGCGAGATCGGCTTCGCGGGCGGCCAGGGCGACAGCAGCCTGCGCGTCGAACTGCTCAACGGCAAGGCCGCGGTCCGCCCCGGCGACCGCCTGGTCACCTTCGGGTCCAGCAAGGACAAGCCGTTCGTCCCCGGCGTCCCCGTCGGCGAGGTCGTCCGCGTCGAACCCTCCGGTGGCCGGCTCACCCGCACCCTCCAGGTGCGCCCCTTCGTCGGGTTCAGCAAGCTCGACCTCGTGGGCGTCGTCGTCGAACCGCCCAAGACCGACCCGCGCGACAGCGTGCTGCCGCCCAAGCCCGAGGCCCCCAAGCCCACGCCCACGGTGACCGTCACGGCCACCCCGACGCCGAGCGCCGAACCCAGGGACTGACCCCATGCCCATGCGCCTGAACCGGATCCTGCTCTCGACCGCGCTGGTGGTGGTGGCCCTCGTCCTCCAGGTGAGCGTCTTCGCCCGGCTCCACCTGCCCGGCGCCGTCCCCGACCTGCTGCTCCTCGTCGTCGTCGCCCTCGGCCTGGTCTACGGACACACCGGCGGCGCCCTGGTCGGCTTCGGCGCCGGCCTGCTCGCCGACCTCGCCCCGCCCGCCGACCACGCGACCGGCCGCTACGCGCTGGTGCTCTGCGTCGTCGGCTACCTCGTCGGGCTGGCCCGGCCGGAGACCGGGCGGCTGCGCTCGGCCACCGTGCCGCTGCTCGTCGTCCTCGGCGCGGCCGTCGTCTCCACCCTGCTCTACGCGGGCGTGGGCGCCCTGGTCGGGGACACCGCCGCCCGGCACGTCGGCCTCACCGGACTGCTGCTCACCGCCGCCCTCTACGACCTGCTGCTGGCCCCCTTCACCGTGCCGTTGATCATGGCGCTGGCGCGGCGGGCCGAGAACGACCCGCTCACCGGCGAGGGCGCCACCGCCGTCGCGGCCGGCGAGGGCGCGTACGGCCGGATGTCCGGCCTCGGCGGGCGCGGGCGCGGCAAGGGGCCGGGCGGACTGCAGATCCGCAGAACGCGGCTGTCGAGGGGGACG
Organism: Streptomyces sp. CA-181903; assembly: GCF_050937075.1. Taxonomy (NCBI): domain Bacteria; kingdom Bacillati; phylum Actinomycetota; class Actinomycetes; order Kitasatosporales; family Streptomycetaceae; genus Streptomyces; species Streptomyces sp. CA-181903. The sequence goes on along the minus strand of NZ_JBNJLY010000001.1, from coordinate 2,579,789 downwards.
CGGAGCAAGTGGAAGGGCGGCAAGCACCTGTGACAGTCGAACCGTTCGCGCGCCCCTCGGCCCGGGAGCCGCCCGGTGAGCAACATCCCCGAGACCGGCCGCACTTCACGGGTGACCATCCGGCTGGTCGTCATCCAGATCCTCGTCGTCTCGCTCCTGGTCACGCTGGGCGGACGCCTGTGGTACCTGCAGATCCGCAACGGCGACGAGTACACCGCCGAGGCGGCCAGCAACCACATCCAGCAGGTCATCGTCCCCGCCACCCGCGGCTCGATCCTGGACGCGCGCGGCATCCCGCTCGCCGACAACCAGACGCGGCTGGTCGTCTCGGCCGACCGCACCGACCTGATGAAGATGAGGGACAAGGGCAAGGGCGTCCTGACCCGGCTCGCCGGGGTGCTCGGCCTGAAGCCGGAGGACGTCGCCGCCAAGGTGCGGCTGTGCGACGCGAAGACGCCCAAGCCCTGCTGGGCCGGCTCGCCCTACCAGCCGATCCCCATCACCGACGAGGCCACCACCCAGCAGGCCCTGCAGATCCGCGAGCGCGCCGAGGACTTCCCCGGCGTCACCGCCGAGCCGATGGCCGTCCGCCGCTACCCCGGCCCCGGCGGCTCCAACACCGCCCAGGTGCTGGGCTATCTGTCGCCCGTCACCGACGACGAGATCACCAAGGCCAAGGACTCCCGCACGCCCCTGATGCGCTCCGACGAGATCGGCCGCAACGGGCTGGAGCGGCAGTACGACGGCGAGCTGCGCGGCCGGGCCGGCGTCACCCGGTACGAGGTGGACAACCTCGGCCGCGTCATCGGCAAGGCCAGGAGCGACCGCGCCGAGCCCGGCTCCAACGTCGTCACCAGCGTCGACGCCCGTGTGCAGGCCATAGCGGAACGCGAGCTGGACCAAGCGATGAAGGACGCCCGGCAGGAGATGGACCGCAACACCGGCACCACCTACAAGGCCGACGCGGGCGCCGTCGTCGTCATGGAGTCCAAGACCGGCCGGGTGGTGGCCATGGCCTCCAACCCCACCTACGACCCCAACGCCTGGGTGGGCGGCATCTCCGCCAAGGACTACCAGGCCCTGACCGGCAAGGACTCCGACTACCCGCTGCTCAACCGGGCCATCCAGGGGCAGGCGGCCCCCGGTTCGGTGTTCAAGGTCATCTCCGCCACGGCGGCCGTCAACGCGGGGTACTCCTTCACCGACAAATACAACTGTTCGAGTTCGTACAACATCGGTCACCAGGTCTTCAAGAACTTCGAGTCCAAGGGATACGGCCCGATCGACCTCGGCCGGGCCCTGGAGGTCTCCTGCGACACCGTCTTCTACGACCTGGCCTACCGGCAGTGGCAGAAGGACGGCGGCAACAACCCCAAGAACCCCAAGGACTGGTTCTACCGGACCGCCCACGAGTTCGGCCTCGGCAAGCCCACCGGCATCGACCTGCCCAACGAGGTCCGCGGCCGGGTCCCGGACCGCGACTGGAAGAAGCGGTACTGGGAGGCCAACAAGGACACCTGGTGCAAACAGGGCCAGGGGGCGGGGAAGGGCGACTACGCGGCCGAGATCGCCAAGGAGAACTGCGAGTCGTTCGCCCGGATGCGCGCCGGTGACTCCGTCAACTACTCCATCGGGCAGGGCGACACCCTCGTCACCCCCGTCCAGATGGCCACCATCTACGCGGCCATCAGCAACGGCGGCACCCTGCACGACCCGACCGTCGGCAAGGCGATCGTCAGCCCCGACGGCAAGCGGATCCGCGAGATCCGGCCGAAGGCGCACGGGAAACTGCCCTTCGACGGGAAGACCCGCGACCAGCTCGACGCCGCGCTGGCCGGCGTCGCCACCCAGGGCAGCGCCGCCTGGCGCTTCCAGGGCTGGCCGCAGAAGGAGATCCCGATGCACGCCAAGACCGGCACCGCCGAGGTCGCCGGCAAGCAGACGACGTCCTGGTTCGCCACGTACACCAAGGACTTCACCGTCGTCATGACGATCTCCCAGGGCGGCACCGGCTCCGGCGCCTCGGGACCGGCCGTCCGGAAGATCTACAACGCCCTGTACGGGGTGGACGAACAGGGGAAGATCGACGCCAAGAAGGCGCTCCTGCCGCATCCCGAGGCCGGTCTGCCGAAGATCGACAAGGACGGCAGCATCGTCGCCGCGCACATCGACCCGCCGCCGTCCGAGCCCGCCCGCAAGGAAGAGAAGCAGGAAGAGTGAGCGACATGAGCGGTATGAGCGCCGACGGCTTCCGCATCCGCCGCTTCGCCCCGCAGCGCTCGGCCTGGGCCCGGCTCACCGACCGCGACTCCGTGGTCCGCCGCCTCGACTGGGTGATGCTCCTCGCCGCGCTCGTCCTGTCGGGCTTCAGCACCCTGCTCGTCTACTCCGCCACCCGCGGCCGCACCGAGCTCACCCACGGCGACCCGTACTACTTCCTGCTGCGCAACCTCCTCAACATCGGCATAGGGCTCGCCCTCGCCGCCGGCGCCGTCTGGGCCGGCCACCGGACGCTGCGCGGCGCGGTCCCGGTGCTCTACGTGGTCTCCGTGCTCGGCTGCCTCTCCGTGCTCACCCCGCTGGGCGCGACGATCAATGGCGCCCGGTCGTGGATCCAGCTCGGCGGCGGGTTCTCCATCCAGCCCTCCGAGTTCACCAAGATCACCATCATCCTGGGCATGGCCATGCTGCTGGCCCAGGCCGTGGACGCCGGCGACCGGCCGCACCCCGACCACCGCACCGTCCTCCAGGCGCTCGGCATCGCCGCCGTGCCCATCCTCGTCATCCTGCTGATGCCGGACCTGGGCTCGGTGATGGTCCTCGTCGTCATCGTGCTCGCCGTGCTGCTGGCCTCCGGCGCCTCCAACCGCTGGATCGCCGGGCTGCTGGGAGCGGGCGTGCTGGGCTGTGTGCTGATCTGGCAGCTCGGGATACTGGACGAGTACCAGATCAACCGCTTCGCCGCGTTCGCCAACCCCGCCTTCGACCCCGCCGGCGTCGGCTACAACACCAAGCAGGCCCGCATCGCCATCGGCTCCGGCGGCCTGACCGGTTCCGGCCTCTTCCACGGCTCCCAGACCACCGGGCAGTTCGTCCCCGAGCAGCAGACGGACTTCATCTTCACCGTCGCGGGCGAGGAGCTGGGCTTCGTCGGGGCGGGCACGATCATCTTCCTGATCGGCGTCGTCCTCTGGCGCGCCTGCCGCATCGCCCGTGAGACGACCGAGCTCTACGGGACGGTCGTGGCCGCCGGGATCATCGCCTGGTTCGCCTTCCAGGCCTTCGAGAACATCGGCATGACGCTGGGGATCATGCCCGTGACGGGACTGCCGCTGCCGTTCGTCTCGTACGGCGGCACGTCGATGTTCGTCGCCTGGATCGCCGTCGGACTCCTTCAATCGATCAAGGTGCAGCGGCCGCTGGCGTCGGCCTAGCGCGGGACGGCCCGCCGGGGGGTGCCTCCGGCGGGTCGGCGCGTGACGGGCGGGGCCGGGCTTGTGAGTCTGCCGTGTCCGAGACCGGACCTGCCGCCGGGCGCGTCCGGCGGCTAGATTCGACGGCATGGACCGGGTCCGGGGCACGATCGCGCGGGAGATCGAGCGGAAGTACGAGGCCGGTGACGGAACGTCCCCGGTGCGGCTGCCCGACCTCGACGGGACCGGGCCCGTCGCCCGCGTCGTCGACCGGGGGACCGACGTCCTCGACGCCGTCTACTACGACACCGCCGACCGCTGCCTCCTCGCCGCCGGCATCACCCTGCGCCGCCGCACCGGAGGCGACGCCGGATGGCACCTCAAGCTGCCCGTCGCCCCCGGAGTGCGCGACGAGGTGCGCGCCCCGCTCGCGGACGGGATCCCGCGCCGGCTCGCCTCCCTCGTCCGCGCCCGCACCCGGGGCGCCCCGCTCGTCCCACTGGCCCGCGTCGTCTCACGCCGCGACGTACGACACCTCCTCGACGCGCGCGGCACCCTCCTCGCCGAGGTGAGCACCGACTCCGTCACCGCCGGGCGACCGGCGGGGGAGGACCCCGGGGCGACGGCCGCCTGGACCGAGGTCGAGGTGGAACTCGCCCCCGGCGCCGACCCCGGCCTCCTCGACGTCCTCGAACCACGCCTGCGCGAGGCCGGACTGTGCCCGTCGGGAGCGGGGAGCAAGCTCGCGCGGGCCCTCGCCTGCGAGACCGCGCCGGAGCCCCCGCCGCCCGGACCCGACGCCGGCGACGCCGCCCGCGTCGTCCTCGCCCACCTCCGCGAACAGGCCGAGGCTGTCGTCGCCCTCGACCCCGGCGCCCGCCTCGGCACCGAGGACGCCGTCCACCAGATGCGCGTCGCCACCCGGCGGCTGCGCAGCGCCCTCCGCACCTACGGCGGATTCCTCGAACCCCGGGCCACCGACCCACTGGGCGCCGAACTCCGATGGCTGGCCGTAGAGTTGGGCGCGGACCGCGACCGCGAGGTGGTCGTGGAACGGCTCCGGCACCACCTCGACGACCTCCCGCGCCCCCTCGTCCGCGGCCCGGTCCGCGCCCGCCTGCGCATCTGGTCCAACCGCAGCCGCGCCGAGACCCGCCGCCGCGTCACCGACGCCCTCGACAGCGAGCGCCACCTGGCCCTGCTGGACCGGCTCGACGCCCTCGTCACCGACCCGCCGCTGCGCCCGGCAGCCGTCGAAGCCTCCGGGAAAGCCCTGGTCAAGGCGGTGCGCCGGGACCATGAGCGGCTCGCGGCCCGGATCGCGCACGCCCTCGCCACCGACCCGGGGCCGGTCCGCGACGCCGCCCTCCACGACGCCCGCAAGGCCGCCAAACGCGCCCGCTACGCGGCCGAGGCGGCGGTCCCGGCGCTCGGCAAGGACGCCAAGCGCCTCGCCAAGCGGCTCAAGGCCGTCCAGACCGTCCTCGGCGACCACCAGGACAGCGTCCTCACCCGGAACGCGCTGCGCCTGATCAGCGCCCAGGCGGCGGTGTCCGGGGAGGCGACGTTCACGTACGGACTGCTGTACGGGCGCGAGGAGGCGCGGGCCGCGGAGGGGGAACGGGCGCTGGCGGGGGTGTGGGAACGTGTGCCGCAGTGGTGACGCGAGGGCGGCGCGGCCGTCGAGGTGAACGGTGTTCCCGCCCTGGCGCGAGTGTTCCGGCCGGACCGACCGGTACGCGGGAGGTGTCCCGGTGTCCCCGCCGTCGCGGGGTGCGGAAGATCGTGGTGCCAGGGGCGTGGTCGCGGCACGTTACGCTTGAGAGTCGCCCCTTGCCAGCTCACGAAAGTTCGTCGAGATGCCTGTCGAATCGGTCTTCCCACAGCTCGAGGCCCTGCTCCCGCATGTGCAGAAGCCCATCCAGTACGTCGGCGGCGAGCTCAACTCCACCGTCAAGCCGTGGGACGCGTGCGACGTCCGCTGGGCGCTCATGTACCCCGACGCCTACGAGGTCGGGCTGCCCAACCAGGGCGTCATGATCCTGTACGAGGTCCTCAACGAGCGCGAGGGCGTCCTCGCCGAGCGCACGTACAGCGTCTGGCCGGACCTGGAAGCGCTGATGCGCGAGCACGGCGTGCCGCAGTTCACGGTGGACGCCCACCGGCCGGTCAAGGAGTTCGACCTCTTCGGCCTCAGCTTCTCCACCGAGCTCGGCTACACCAACATGCTCACCGCGCTGGACCTCGCGGGCATCCCGCTGGACGCGAGCGAGCGCACGGTGGACGACCCGATCGTCGTCGCGGGCGGGCACGCGGCGTTCAACCCGGAGCCGATCGCCGACTTCATCGACTGCGCGGTCATCGGCGACGGCGAGCAGGCCGTCCTGGAGATGACGGAGATCGTCCGGGCCTGGAAGGCGGAGGGCTGGCCGGGCGGGCGCGACGAGGTGCTGTTCCGCCTGGCGAAGACCGGCGGCGTGTACGTCCCGCGGTTCTACGACGTCGAGTACCTGGCCGACGGCCGGATCGCCCGCGTCGTCCCCAACCGCTCCGGCGTGCCGTGGCGCGTGTCCAAGCACACCGTCATGGACCTCGACGAGTGGCCGTACCCCAAGCAGCCGCTCGTCCCGCTGGCCGAGACCGTGCACGAGCGGATGTCCGTCGAGATCTTCCGCGGCTGCACCCGCGGCTGCCGCTTCTGCCAGGCGGGCATGATCACCCGCCCGGTGCGCGAGCGCTCGATCACGGGCATCGGCGAGATGGTCGAGAAGGGGCTGAAGGCGACCGGCTTCGAGGAGGTCGGTCTGCTGTCGCTGTCCTCCGCCGACCACACCGAGATCGGTGACATCGCCAAGGGCCTCGCCGACCGCTACGAAGAGGACAAGATCGGCCTCTCGCTGCCGTCGACCCGCGTGGACGCGTTCAACGTCGACCTCGCCAACGAGCTGACCCGCAACGGCCGCCGCTCCGGCCTGACCTTCGCCCCCGAGGGCGGCTCCGAGCGGATGCGCAAGGTCATCAACAAGATGGTCTCCGAAGAGGACCTGATCCGGACCGTCGCCACCGCGTACGGCAACGGCTGGCGCCAGGTGAAGCTGTACTTCATGTGCGGCCTGCCGACCGAGACCGACGAGGACGTCCTCCAGATCGGCGACATGGCGGTCAACGTCATCGCCAAGGGCCGCGAGGTCTCCGGCTCCAACGACATCCGCTGCACGGTGTCCATCGGCGGCTTCGTGCCCAAGCCGCACACCCCGTTCCAGTGGGCGCCGCAGCTCTCCGCCGAGGAGACCGACGCCCGCCTGGAGAAGTTGCGCGACAAGATCCGCGGCGACAAGAAGTACGGCCGCTCGATCGGCTTCCGCTACCACGACGGCAAGCCCGGCATCGTCGAGGGCCTGCTCTCGCGCGGCGACCGCCGCGTCGGCGCGGTCATCCGCGCGGTCTACGAGTCCGGCGGCCGCTTCGACGGCTGGCGCGAGCACTTCAGCTACGACCAGTGGATGAAGTGCGCCGAGGAGACCCTGCCCCCGCAGGGCGTCGACGTCGACTGGTACACCACCCGCGAGCGCACCTACGAGGAGGTCCTGCCCTGGGACCACCTGGACTCGGGCCTCGACAAGGACTGGCTCTGGGAGGACTGGCAGGACGCCCTCGACGAGACCGAGGTCGACGACTGCCGGTGGACGCCGTGCTTCGACTGCGGCGTGTGCCCGCAGATGGACACCAGCATTCAGATCGGCCCCACGGGCAAGAAGCTGCTGCCGCTCTCGGTCGTCAACAAGTAGCGGCACCCCACGCCGCGTCGGCCCCGTCCACTGCGGACGGGGCCGACGGCGTCAACGGGCGGTGTCCGGGAAGGCGTCGGCTTGACGGTCGGGCGCTCCTCGGCGCCGGAGGGGACCCGGAGCGCCGGCGGCCTCTGCCCCGGCCCGCCCGGCCGGGGTCGCCGTACAGGGCGGGGCCGGGTCGTCCGGCGAGGGCGGGGAGCCCCGCCGGCACGCGGAATCGGGAGCGGTCCGCCGCCGCCCCACGGCGGTGACAAATAGGGACCTGAGTTCGAACAGGGGCCCTGGCGGGTTTGCGAGGGCGCTGATGCACGTACTCTAGGTAGCAGTACGACCGCTCTCACGAAGGATCAGACCACTGGGCAAGCGACAGCCCGAAGGCCCGCCGCCCGCACCCGCGGTGCAGCGCATCCGCCTCCGCTACACCAAGCGCGGCCGCCTCCGGTTCACCAGCCACCGTGACTTCCAGCGCGCCTTCGAGCGGGCGCTGCGCCGGGCCGAGGTGCCCATGGCGTATTCGGCCGGCTTCACGCCGCACCCCAAGGTGTCGTACGCCAATGCCGCACCCACCGGCACGGGCAGTGAGGCCGAGTACCTGGAGATCCAGCTCGCCGAGGCGCGCGACCCCGCGCTGCTGCGGGAGCTGCTCGACGAGTCGCTGCCCGCCGGGCTCGACATCGTCGACGCGGTGGAGGCGCGGACGCCCTCCTTCGCCGACCGGCTGGAGGGCTCCCTCTGGGAGCTGCGGCTGGACGGGGTGGAGGTCGCCGACGCCGAGCGGGCCGTGGCGGCGTTCCTCGCGGCCGAGACCGTGGAGGTCGCGCGCCGCACCAAGAACGGGATGCGCACCTTCGACGCGCGGGGTGCCGTGTGCCGACTCGAGGCCGCGGCCGCTCCGGCCGATAGGCCCGGTACCGGTGCCTGTGCGATACTGCGGCTGGTTGTTCGGCATTCGACACCCGCCGTTCGACCCGACGACGTCCTGTCCGGGCTCCGCGCCACGGCCGACCTGGCGCCGCCGGTCCCCGCTGCGGTGACCAGGCTGGCGCAGGGGCCGCTCGACGATGAGACCGGAACGGTGACCGATCCGCTCGCGCCCGATCGCGACGCTGCCACGGCCGTTTCATCACCGGCCGCCGGCGCGGCGACGGCGGCGGGCGGACCAGCGTAAGGACGCGTCGCGCGCCGCCGGTGCACCAGGGAGCCTCCCCGGTCCGGTACGGCGCATTGACCAGGAGACTTTCGCCGGTGCCGCAGATCGGACCCGGCGAGCGAGACGACAGCTCCCGTGCGGCGACCGCGCCCCGGACGGCGGTACCGCGCACATCACGCGGGCCGGCGGGCCGGAATCCGACGCGGCGCCCGGGAGCGTGACGGGAGAACCGCCCGCATGCTCGAACCCACTGAGCCCATGGAATCCGGTAACGCGCACGACGCGCCCGGGAACGACACCACCAGCGCGTCGCCGGCCGGCGGCGCGACCGGGAGCCCCAGCGACACGCTGCCCCCGCGCCGCCGTCGCCGGGTGGCCTCCCGCCCGGCCGGCCCGCCGGTGACCGACGCGTCCGCCGACGCGCCCGGGGCGACGGCGTCCGCCGAGCCCGCACCGGCGGAGCCCGCCGCCGAGGCCGCCGCCCCGGCGCGCACGCGCCGCCGCGCGACCCGTGCCACGGCCGCGGCCGAGAAGGCCGCGACCCCCGAGGCCCCCGAGACCCCTGAGAACACCGCCGCCGCCGAGCCGGCCGAGGCGCCCGCCACTCCGGCGCGTCCGCGTCGCCGGGCCGTCCGCAAGGCCGGCGGACCGGCCGAGGCCGTCGACCGGCAGCCCGCCGGTGAGCCGAGCGACGCCGAGGCCGCCGCCGAGCCGGACCGGTCTTCCGAGGCGCCCGCCACCCCGGCGCGCCCGCGCCGCCGTGCGACGCGCAAGGCCACCAGCCCCGTCGTGAGCACCGGTGAGGTGTCCGCCCAGACCGAGCCGGCCGTCGAGCCCGAGGCTGAGGCCGTGCCTGCCCCCGCCGCGGAAGCGGAGGCTCCCGCTCGTTCCCGTCGCCGGGCCGTCCGCCGGGCCAGTGCTCCGGCGGGTGCGCCGCGTGCGGCGGCCGAGGCCGAGGTGACCGTTGAGCCGGCCGGCGCCGAGCCTGTCGCCGAAGACGTCGAGGCCGTCGAGCCCGAGGCCGCACCCGTCGCCCCGGCGCGTACGCGCCGCCGTGCGGTCCGTCCCGTCGCGGCGCCCGTCCCGGTCGAGGACGAGGCCGGGGAGCCCGAGGAAGAAGCAGAGGAAGCAGTAGAGGCGGAAGAGGCGGAAGAGACCATGGAGGCGCCCGCCGAGCCGTCGCGTCCCGCGCGGAGCCGTCGCCGGGTGACCCGCCCCGCCGGTTCCGCCGCCGCCGACGCGACGGCCGAGCCGGCCGCCGCCGAGGCCGCCGAGCCCGTGGCCGAGGAGCCGCGCGCCCGTCGCACCCGCCGTCGGGCCGGTGCCGTCGAGGGCGCGGAGGTGCCCGTCGCCGAGCCGGCCGCCGCCGAGCAGGAGCCGCGGTCCCGCCGTACGCGCCGCCGGGCCGTGAGCGCCGAGGCCGAGCAGCAGGCCGCGGCCGAGGCCGCCGCGCCCGTCGAGGAGGCGGCCCCGGGCCGTACGCGGCGCCGCGCGGTGCGTCCGCCGACCGCCGTGTTCCAGGCGCCGGTGTTCACCGAGCCGATGTTCCAGACGCCGGAGTCCGCCGCCGCCGCGTACGCGGCCGGGGAGCGGCCGGTCGCGGAGCCCGTCGCGGAGGAGACCGAGCCGGCGGAGTCGGCCGCGTCCGGCCGTCGCCGTCGCCGCCGTCGGGGCGAGCCCGCGGAGCCCGTGGAGGCTGCCGAGGCCGTCGTGACCGTCGGTGCGTCCGAGGCCGAGGAAGCCGAGGAGGCGGAGACCGTCGAGGGCGCCGCCGAGGACGAGGAGCACGGCGAGCGTCCCTCGCGCCGTCGTCGCCGGGGCGGCCGGCGCCGTCGCCGCGGCGAGGCCGCGGACGCCGAGGGCGAGGGCGAGGAGACGGAAGAGGCCGAGGAGGCCGAGCAGGCCGACGACGAGGGTGCCGAGGCCGAGGAGTCCGGCGCCGAGTTCGCCGGTTCGACCGCGGGCAGCCGCCGTCGCCGCCGTCGTCGTCGCCGGTCCGGCGAGGCGATGGAGGAGGCGAACGGCACCGCCGATGACCCGGAGCGCACCGTCGTCAAGGTCCGCGAGCCGCGCGACCGCCTCAAGGAGGGCGGCACCGGCTTCGACGAGGTCCAGTCCATCAAGGGCTCGACCCGTATGGAGGCCAAGAAGCAGCGCCGCCGCGAGGGGCGCGAGCAGGGCCGCCGCCGGGTGCCGATCATCACCGAGGCCGAGTTCCTGGCGCGCCGCGAGGCCGTCGAGCGCGTGATGGTCGTCCGCCAGAACGGCGACCGGACGCAGATCGGCGTGCTGGAGGACAACGTCCTCGTCGAGCACTTCGTCAACAAGGAGCAGGCCACCAGCTACGTCGGCAACGTCTACCTGGGCAAGGTCCAGAACGTGCTGCCGTCGATGGAGGCCGCGTTCGTCGACATCGGCAAGGGCCGCAACGCCGTGCTCTACGCCGGTGAGGTCAACTTCGACGCGCTCGGCATGGGCAACGGCCCGCGCCGCATCGAGTCCGCGCTGAAGTCCGGCCAGTCCGTGCTCGTCCAGGTCACCAAGGACCCGATCGGCCACAAGGGCGCCCGCCTGACCAGCCAGGTCTCGCTGCCCGGCCGCTACCTGGTCTACGTGCCCGAGGGCTCGATGACCGGCATCAGCCGGAAGCTGCCCGACACCGAGCGGGCGCGCCTGAAGCAGATCCTCAAGAAGATCGTCCCCGAGGACGCCGGCGTCATCGTGCGCACCGCGGCCGAGGGCGCGAGCGAGGACGAGCTGCGCCGTGACGTCGAGCGGCTGCAGGCGCAGTGGGAGGACATCCAGAAGAAGTCCAAGATGATCTCCACCAGCTCGCCGAGCCTGCTGTACGGCGAGCCGGACATGACCGTGCGGGTGGTCCGCGACATCTTCAACGAGGACTTCTCCAAGGTCATCGTGAGCGGCGAGGGCGCCTGGGAGACCATCCACGGGTACGTCTCGCACGTCGCGCCCGACCTGGTCGACCGGCTGCAGAAGTGGACGTCGGACGTCGACGTCTTCGCCACGTACCGGATCGACGAGCAGCTGATGAAGGCGCTGGACCGCAAGGTGTGGCTGCCGAGCGGCGGTTCGCTCGTCATCGACCGGACCGAGGCGATGGTCGTCGTCGACGTCAACACCGGCAAGTTCACCGGCCAGGGCGGCAACCTGGAGGAGACGGTCACCAGGAACAACCTGGAGGCGGCCGAGGAGATCGTGCGCCAGCTGCGGCTGCGCGACCTCGGCGGCATCATCGTGATCGACTTCATCGACATGGTGCTGGAGTCCAACCGGGACCTGGTGCTGCGGCGCCTGCTGGAGTGCCTGGGCCGGGACCGGACGAAGCACCAGGTCGCCGAGGTGACCTCGCTGGGTCTGGTGCAGATGACCCGCAAGCGGGTCGGCCAGGGGCTGCTGGAGTCCTTCTCCGAGTCGTGCGTCCACTGCAACGGCCGTGGTGTGATCGTCCACATGGACCAGCCGACGTCGGTCGGCGGCGGTGGGGGCGGCGGCAAGCGCGGCAAGAAGCGGGGCGGCGGGAAGGGCGGTGCCGGTTCGCAGGGCGAGGCCGTCGAGTCGGCCGAGACCGCCGAGACCGCCGAGTCCGTCGAGTCCGTCGAGCCTGCCGAGGAGACGCTGGAGGCGCCCGAGGCTCCCGAGCTGGAGCCGGCCCCGGTGACCGAGGCGGAGCTGGTGCCGTCGGTCGGCGGGGACGAGGACGAGTGGTTCTCCAGCCCGGCCGAGGCGGAGGCCGCGGCGGCGACCCGGGGCGGCCGTGGCCGCCGCCGGGCGACCCGGAAGGCGTCCGCGCCGGCGGGTGCGCCGAAGCGGGCCGAGCGGGCTGAGCGGGCCGAGCGCATGGAGCGGGTCGAGCGGGCGGAGGCGGAGGCCGTCGTGGAGCCGGTCGCCGAGCCGGTGGCGGAAGCCGTTGCCGAGCCGGTCGCGGAGGTCGCCGAGGTCGCTGCCGAGCCGGTGGCGGAGCCCGTCGCCGAGGCCGCCGCCGAGCCCGTCGCCGAGCCGGAGCCCGCTCCGGCGGCGCCCGCCCGTCCGCGCCGTCGCGCGACCCGGAAGGTCACCGCTCCGGCGGGGCCGCCCGCGGGCGCCGAGGAGGCGGCCGTGGTCGTCGTCACCGCCCCCGCGGCGGTCGAGTCCGCTCCGGAGGCCGTCCAGGCGTCCGCCGTGGCCGAGACCGCCGAGGCCATGGTGACGCCGGAGACGCCGGAGGCGGCTGACGCCGCCGAGGCGGAGGTGGAGGAGCCTGCCGAGGCGGCTCCGGCCAAGAAGGCGGCCCGTAAGACGGCCGCCAAGAAGGCCACCACCAAGAAGGCGGCTGCGAAGAAGACGACCACTGCCAAGAAGGCCGTGGCCAAGAAGACGGCTGCCAAGTCGACGACCGCCAAGAAGGCGGCCACGACCAAGAAGGCGGCCACGAAGAAGACCGCTGCGAAGAAGGCGCCGGCCAAGAAGGCCGTGGCTTCGGAGGAGTAAGGGTCCGCCCTTGGGGGGCGGGATGGGGGTGTGCCCCTGTCCCGCCCCTTCCCGTTTCTTGCGGGGGCTGTGCCCCCGCGCCCCGAAACCGCGCTGCGCGCGGTTGTCCTCGAACTCCCCCAGAGGGGGCGCCCCCAACGGGCTGCATCGGACCCGGTTTGACCCCTTGCCTGGGGCCCCGTAACCTTGCCATTCGGCGTCTGTACGCCCACCCCTGAGCAAATCCCTCCCGGCTCCGTCCGGGAGAGGCCGCTCATCCACTCGGAGAGCACGGGCTCGCGCCCGTCTGAGCGGCTGGCATCAGAGGTCCCGATTACTAGCGAGAGTGAGATCCGCGTGTACGCAGTCGTGCGTAGCGGTGGTCGTCAGCACAAGGTTGCTGTCGGCGACATCGTCGAGGTTGACAAGATTTCCGACGGCAAGGTGGGCGACCAGGTCGAGCTCTCGACGCTGCTCGTCGTCGACGGCGAGTCCGTCACCAGCGACCCGTGGGTCCTGGCGGGCATCAAGGTTCAGGCCGAGATCGTGGACCACCACAAGGGTGCCAAGATCGACATCCTGAAGTACAAGAACAAGACCGGTTACCGCAAGCGGATTGGTCACCGCCAGCAGTACACCGCGCTGAAGATCACCGGCATCCCGACGGCCGCGAAGTAAGGGACTGAGGAGACATGGCACACAAGAAGGGCGCATCGTCCACCCGGAACGGTCGCGACTCCAACGCTCAGCGGCTCGGCGTGAAGCGCTTCGGCGGTCAGGTCGTCAGCGCCGGTGAGATCCTGGTCCGCCAGCGTGGCACCCACTTCCACCCGGGTGCCGGTGTCGGTCGCGGTGGCGACGACACGCTGTTCGCGCTGAACGCCGGTGCGGTGCAGTTCGGCACCCACCGTGGCCGCAAGGTCGTCAACATCGTTCCGGTCGCCTGATCTTCCGATCACGGTTTCCGTAGAGCGATACAGCGAGGGCGGACCTCCCTTCCCCGGCGGGGAAGCGGGTCCGCCCTCGCTGCGTTACAACAGACAAACCCCCACCTACGTATCGGAGGCAACCCGCTATGACCACCTTCGTGGACCGCGTCGAGCTGCATGTCGCCGCGGGTAACGGAGGCCATGGCTGCGCCTCCGTGCACCGTGAGAAGTTCAAGCCGCTCGGCGGCCCGGACGGCGGCAACGGCGGCCGCGGCGGCGACGTGATCCTGGTCGTCGACCAGTCCGTCACCACGCTGCTGGACTACCACCACAGCCCGCACCGCAAGGCCACCAACGGCAAGCCCGGCGAGGGCGGCAACCGCTCCGGCAAGGACGGCCAGGACCTGGTCCTGGCGGTGCCGGACGGCACCGTCGTGCTCGACCGGCGCGGGAACGTCCTCGCGGACCTCGTCGGCCAGGGCACCACCTTCATCGCCGCCCAGGGCGGCCGCGGCGGCCTCGGCAACGCGGCGCTCGCCTCGGCCCGCCGCAAGGCGCCCGGCTTCGCGCTGCTCGGCGAGCCCGGCGAGGCGCAGGACATCGTCCTGGAGCTGAAGACCGTCGCCGACGTGGCGCTCGTCGGCTACCCGAGCGCCGGCAAGTCCTCGCTGATCTCGGTGCTCTCCGCCGCGAAGCCGAAGATCGCCGACTATCCGTTCACCACGCTCGTCCCGAACCTCGGCGTCGTGACGGCCGGCTCGACCGTCTACACCATCGCCGACGTCCCCGGCCTGATCCCCGGCGCCAGCCAGGGCAAGGGGCTGGGCCTGGAGTTCCTGCGGCACGTCGAGCGCTGCTCGGTGCTGGTGCACGTGCTGGACACGGCGACGCTGGAGTCCGAGCGCGACCCGCTGAGCGACCTCGACGTCATCGAGGCGGAGCTCAAGGAGTACGGCGGCCTGGAGAACCGGCCGCGGATCGTCGTCCTCAACAAGGTCGACATCCCCGACGGCCAGGACCTCGCCGACATGATCCGCCCCGACCTGGAGGCCCGCGGCCTGCGCGTCTTCGAGGTGTCGGCCGTCTCCCGGCAGGGCCTGAAGGAGCTGTCCTTCGCGCTCGCCGGCATCGTCGCCGAGGCGCGCGCCGCCAAGCCGAAGGAGGAGGCGACCCGCATCGTCATCCGGCCCAAGGCCGTCGACGACGCAGGCTTCACCGTCACCCTGGAGGACGACGGCATCTACCGCGTGCGCGGTGAGAAGCCCGAGCGGTGGGTGCGGCAGACCGACTTCAACAACGACGAGGCCGTCGGCTACCTGGCCGACCGCCTCAACCGCCTCGGCGTCGAGGACGAGCTGATGAAGGCCGGTGCCCGCGCGGGCGACGGCGTCGCCATCGGCTCCGAGGAGAACGCGGTCGTCTTCGACTGGGAGCCGACGATGGCCGCCGGTGCGGAGATGCTCGGCCGCCGTGGCGAGGACCACCGGATGGAGGCGCCGCGGCCCGCCGCGCAGCGGCGGCGGGACCGGCAGGCGGAGCGGGACGAGGCGGAGCAGGAGTACCGGGGGTTCGACCCCTTCGCGTAAGCGGGGCCCTGCGGGGGCGGGTTCGGGGGTGTCTGCCCCTGGCCCGCCCCTTCGCCGTTTCCTGGGGCTGCGCCCCAGACCCCCTTGTTCGCGGCTTCGCCGCTCGTCCTCAAACGCCGGACGGGCTGACATCAGCCCGCCCGGGGTGCGGGGGCTCGCCCCCGCAAGAAACGGAGAAAGGGCGGGACCGGGGCAACCACACCCCGGTCCCGCCCTTCGCGCTACGCGCCGGAAACCGCCTCAGCGGCCCTGTGCCGGGCTGAACCAGTCGCCCCCGCCCGGAGCGGCGGGGGCCGCGCCGTCGTCCGGCAGAGCGGCGCCTGCCGCCTCCCGCTGGCCCGGGATCTCGGACGCCGCCGCCCGCGCCGCGACGCGCGCCGCGCGCTCGTCGGCCGCCCGGGCCAGGTCCAGGGCCGCCTGGTTGAAGCGGACCAGGGACGGCGGGTCGGACGGGCCGAGGAGCTGGACCTTGAGCTGGGCGCGGGCCTCGGCGAGGCGGTCCAGGCGCGGGTCGCGGACCGCGGCGAGCAGGGCGCGGACGCCGGAGCCGTCGGGCGTCAGGATGGTGGCCGCGGTGACGGTCGGGAAGTTCGCGAGGAACTCCTCCTCGCTCATGCCGCTGGTGTTGGCCACCGCGTACGGCTTCTCGCTGATCAGGTAGTCCGAGACGACGCTGGAGACGTCGCTGATCAGCACGTCGGCCTGGTTGAAGCAGCTGAACAGGGCCGGCCGCGGGCCGGTGACGATCTGGTGCTCCCACTCGGGCAGCGAGGCCCAGTACGCGGCCTCCCAGGCGGCCGTGGCGGCCTCGACCGCCGCGGACCGGCCCGGCTCGGGGGCGGTCTGGACGAGCATCCGCTCCGCCTCGTCCACGCTGGGGCGGAAGGTGCTGGTGGTGAGCGCCTGGAGCTCGGCGGTGAGCCGCTCCAGCTCGGCGGCGGCCTCCGGGCCGGGGCGCGGGCCCCCGCGGCGCTCGTTGGCCTCGCGGATCATGTCCTTGATGCGCCGGTTCGCCTCGCCCGCGCGCGGGTCGACGGAGCCGGTCATCGGGTGCGGCTTGTAGAGCAGCCGGACGCCGGGGTCGGCGAGCAGCTCGCGGACGATGTTCTCGCCGGCCAGCATGACCGAGGTGTTGCCCGGGTTGCCGTCCCAGCCCTCCCAGGTGGGGGCGTACAGGACGGTGGTGAACGGGCGCGTGGGGGCGCCCGTGTACGGCAGGATCGGGGCCAGCTGCGGACGGCCGACCTCGACGACGTCCCGGTCGTCGACACCGATGTCGGCGAGCTGGTAGCGCTCGCGCGCGGCCGGGCCGGCGACCCAGATCTCGTCGTACGCCTTGGAGTACGGGTTGCAGCTGGAGAGCTTGTCGCTCTCGCCGTGGTTGATGAACGCGTGCTTGATCGACGGCATGCGCAGGACCTGCGAGGTCTTGCCGGAGTTCGACGGGTGCAGCAGCACCTTGAGGGTCGACTGCTCCAGGGCCATCAGGTGGTGCACCTTGGGGATGCAGACGATCGGGATGTCCGTGGCGTCGATCTTCTTCACCATGAAGCGCTCGCGCAGCACGATGATCGGCTTGCCGTCGAGCTGGGCGAGCGTGGAGAGCCACATGTTCGCCTGGTAGGCGGAGCTGGTGCCGCCGGAGAAGTACATGCCGACGGTCGGCCGGTAGTCGGCCAGCCAGCGGTCGAGCCACTCTATGGCCTGCGCCTCGGTGGCGATCCGCTTGGCCGGGCGCAGCCAGCTCGCCAGGAACAGCAGCCCGCCGACGGCCAGCACCAGGGCCAGGCCGACGCCGGCCATGGCGCCCGCGGCCTTGCCGGTGCCCACGGTGACCAGCAGGCCCACCGTCGCCGGGACGGCGAAGCGGACCAGGCGGCGGCCGTGCTGGCGGGCCAGGATGCGCGGCGGGGCGGCGGTCAGGTGCAGACCGGACGCGTCGATGTTGCGCGTCACGAACGGCAGGGTGCGCGTGCGGCGGACCAGGATGGCGACGGCCTGGCAGCCGAGGTGGGCCGCGTAGAAGAGGACGACGCCGACGAAGACCGGCGCGTAGTCGCGCAGCGAGCCGTCGTCGTGCAGCCGCAGCAGCCCCAGCATGATCACCATGTCGCGCAGCAGCTGCCGCACCATGACGTCGAACCGGACCTTGCCGAGCAGGGCGAGCAGACCGGGGTCGCGGTGCTGCAGATAGAGATCGAGCGCGAGGCCCGCCGCCGAGGTGGCGATCAAGAGCGGCACGTTGGGCAGCAGCGCGCCCACGAGCTGGAGTACGAACGACACCAGCATCGCGAGTAGCGCCGCGGCCTGTACGGCTCGGCGGGGGACTGTTCCGGCAGGCACTGGGCGGGCTCCTGGCAGGAGAACTGAAGGATCGGGACGGACCGGGTCGGACACGTCATGGGACAACGGTCGGGACAACGGCCGCAACCGACCGTATGACGGCCGCTGGGCCAGGAGCAATCTTCGGTCACGGCAACCGTCACAAACTAGGGTCGAACGACCACAATCGCCAGGCGGTAGATTGGCCGCTCCCAGCGGAGACGGGCCGCGCCGGCACGGCGTCGGCGGGCGAGAGCAGAGGTGCGGAGCACGGTGCGGGCAGGGACGGCGGAGGAAACGGCGACCGGAGTGGACGGAGGGATCCGGCCGGAGGTCACCGGCGCCCGCAGGATCGTGGTCAAGGTGGGCTCGTCCTCTCTCACCACCGCGGGCGGGGGACTGGACGCCGACCGGGTTGACGCGCTCGTCGACGTCCTCGCCCGGATCCTGGGCGATCCGGCGGCCGGCAAGGAGATCGTCCTCGTCTCGTCCGGTGCCATCGCCGCCGGCCTCGCGCCGCTGGGCCTCGACCGGCGGCCGAAGGACCTGGCCCGCCAGCAGGCCGCCGCCAGCGTCGGCCAGGGGCTGCTGGTCGCCCGCTACACCGCGTCCTTCGCGCGCTACGGCCGCCGCGTCGGGCAGGTGCTGCTGACCACCGACGACACCAGCCGGCGCGCGCACTACCGCAACGCCCGCCGCACCCTGGACCAGCTGCTGGCCATGGGAGCGGTCCCGATCGTCAACGAGAACGACACGGTGGCCACGGACGAGATCCGGTTCGGCGACAACGACCGGCTCGCCGCCCTCGTCGCCCACCTCGTCCGCGCCGACCTGCTCGTCCTCCTCTCCGACGTCGACGGCCTCTACGACGGCGACCCCAGCACCCCCGGCACCTCCCGGATCGCCGAGGTCAGCGGGCCGCGGGACCTGGAAGGCGTCTCCATCGGCAGCGCCGGCAAGGCCGGCGTCGGCACCGGCGGCATGGTCACCAAGGTCGAGGCCGCCCGGATCGCCGCCGCCGCCGGCATCCCGGTCGTCCTCACCTCCGCCAGCCGCGCCGCCGACGCCCTCCTCGGCCGGCCCACCGGCACCCTCTTCCACCGCACCGGCCGCCGCTCCGCCGACCGGCTGCTGTGGCTGGCGCACGCCTCCGCCCCGCGCGGCGCGCTCACCCTGGACGACGGCGCGGTGCGCGCGGTGGTCCAGGGCACCGGCTCGCTGCTGCCGGCGGGCATCGCGGCCGTCGAGGGCGAGTTCAGCGCGGGCGACCCGGTCGAGCTGCGGGACGGCGCGGGGCGCGCGGTGGCCCGCGGGCTGGTGGCCTACGACGCGGGGGAGATCCCGCAGCTGCTCGGCCGCTCCACCCGGGACCTGGCCCGCGAGCTCGGGCCCGAGTACGAGCGCGAGGTCGTGCACCGGGACGATCTGGTCGTCCTCCACCGCTGAGTTCCGGGGTCTTGTCGACGGCTGGATTCCGGCGTTTTCCCGACCGTTGGTTCCGGCGTCTTCCCGACGGCCGTCAGGCGGGCGGAACGGCGGAGCGGGAGCCGGCGGGGGAATGTACGGCATCCGGGCGCGTGCCGAGGCCCGTCCCGAGGTAAGTCCAGCCTTTCTTCCGGCCTTTCCGGAAAACCACCCCGCGGCCGTCCCCGGGCTGGTCAACTCTTAAGGGCCGGGTCCGTTCCGGCCGGGGCCGCCGCGGGCGGGCGGTGCCCCGGACGGAAATCCGGGTACGCGGGAGAACCAGCACGACACGGCTCCGCCGCAGACGCGCACGGGGCCGGCCAGAACAGGGAGGCCGCCGGTGAGACGAGGGCGCCCAGGGGCCCCGCCCCGAGGTGGGGGATCGGTCTCCCGCATCCCGCGGGCCGCGGGGGAGGAGCCCGTCCTGACCAGCGTCGGGGCGTGCGGCACGGGGAAGGACACCGGCACGGACCGCCCGGACGGGCCCGGCGCCGGCGGGTCCCGGCTGTGGCACGTCACCCTCAGCGTCTCGGGGCGGAGGCGCCGCTCGGCGAGGTGCGGCGGGCGCTGGAGCAGCTCGCGCACGACCACCCCTTCCTCCTGACCAGCCGCTACGCCAACGACCACGCCGAGATCCGGTACTGGGAGGAGGCCCGCGACCTGCACGACGCGGCGGCCGTCGCCCTGCGGCTCTGGGGCGAGCACCGCTCGACGGCCCGGCTGCCCCCGTGGGAGATCGTGGGTCTCGAGGTCATCGACCGGGAGACGTACCACCAGCGGGTGGCGGAGGGCTGCGGTCCGCTGCCGGCGGCGCCGGTGGGGGTGCATCCGTTTTGACGGCGGCTCCGACGGCGGCGGGCGGCCCCCACGGCGTCCCATCCGCCCGAGGTCGCGTCCCGTCCGTCGATCCGAGGCGCGTCCCGCCCTCGGTTCGAGGCGCGTCCCGCCCGTCCGTCCGAGGTGTGAACGGCCGGCGCACGCCGGCCGGGCCGCAACTAAGCTGCGTGCCCATGAGCAGCGACACCCTCCCGTCCAGCCCCTCCGGCACTCTCCCCGAGTCCCCCGTGCTCCGTGCCGCGGTCCGCGCCCGTACCGCCGCCGCCGAGCTCGCGCCGCTGCCACGCGCGGCCAAGGACGCGGCGCTGCTCGCCGTCGCGGACGCCCTGGAGGCCCGTACCGCCGACATCGTCGCCGCCAACGCCGAGGACGTCGCCCGGGCGCGCGCCGCCGGCACCGCCGAGGGCGTCGTCGACCGGCTGACGCTCACTCCCGAGCGGGTCCTGGCCATCGCCGCGGACGTGCGCAGCGTGGCCGGGCTGCCCGACCCGGTCGGCGAGGTGGTGCGCGGCTCCACCCTGCCCAACGGCATCGACCTGCGGCAGGTCCGGGTGCCGCTGGGCGTCGTCGGGATCGTCTACGAGGCGCGGCCGAACGTGACGGTGGACGCCGCCGCGCTCTGCCTGAAGTCCGGCAACGCGGTCCTGCTGCGCGGCTCCTCCTCGGCGTACGCGTCGAACACCGCGCTGGTGGCCGTCGTGCGCGACGCGGTGGCGGGTGCGGGGCTGCCCGCGGACGCCGTGCAGCTGGTGCCGGGGGAGAGCCGGGAGTCCGTGAAGGAGCTGATGCGCGCCCGCGGCCTGGTCGACGTGCTGATCCCGCGCGGCGGCGCCTCGCTGATCAGGACCGTCGTCGAGGAGTCCACGGTTCCGGTGATCGAGACGGGCACCGGCAACTGCCACGTGTACGTGGACGCCGACGCCGACCTCGACACGGCGGTCCGGGTGCTCGTCAACTCCAAGGCGCACCGCGTCAGCGTCTGCAACGCCGCCGAGACCCTCCTCGTCCACCGGGACATCGCCGAGCGCCTGATCCCGGCCGCGCTGGACGCCCTGGCGGAGGCCGGGGTCACGGTGCACGCCGACGAGCGGGTGCGGGCGCTGGCCGGCGCGACGAAGGCGACCGTGGTGCCCGCCACCGAGGAGGACTGGGCGACCGAGTACCTCTCCTACGACATCGCGGCCGCGGTGGTGGACTCGCTGGACGACGCCGTGCGGCACATCCGGCAGTGGTCCTCCGGACACACCGAGGCGATCGTCACCACCTCGCAGCAGGCGGCCCGCCGGTTCACCCGGCTGGTGGATTCCACGACGGTCGCGGTGAACGCGTCGACGCGGTTCACCGACGGCGGCCAGTTCGGCTTCGGCGCCGAGATCGGGATCTCCACCCAGAAGCTGCACGCGCGCGGACCGATGGGGCTGCCGGAGCTCACCTCGACCAAGTACATCGTCACGGGCGACGGGCACATCCGGGGCTGACCGGGCCGGGCCGGCCGGGCTGACCTGCGGCGGGGCCGGTACGAGGCGTGGCGGTGCGGCCCGGGTCGGCTCGGCGGGGGTCGGCGGCGGCTGTGTGGCGGCTGTGTGGCGGCCCTAATTCCCGTACCGCCCGCGCGGATTGACCGTTTCGGGTCTACGCTGGTGGCGTGCCGGACGACGTGGGGGGCAAGCCGTTCCCGGACGGCGAGGAGCCCGACAGCCACCGCCGCGGAGGCGAGGACGAGTTCGCCGCGGTGGTCTTCGACGAGGAGTTCGTGCGGGCCGCCGTGGTGCACGAGCCCAGCGCGGCCGAGCGCGTGCTCGCCGCCCGGGCCCGCTCGGGCGGCGGACCGGGCGAGGACGACGGCTACGACGCGTACGAGCGGCGCGCCGACGGGCGGACCCGCCGCCGCACGGGCGGGCCGGGCGCCTGGCGGGCGCTCACCCACGACCTGGATCCGGACGACGCCTACGGTCCCTACGGCCGCTACGGCGCCCGCCGGCGGCCCTACCGGGGCCGCCCGCGCTGGTACCGGCCGGTGGCCTGGCTGCTCTGCGTGCTGCTGGGCATCGGCGCGGTGGCCCTGGCGTTCGCGGCGGTCTACCGCGGGGCGTCCTCCGACCGCCGCGAGCCCGCGCCCCCGCCCGCCACCACCGGGGTGGACGCGCCCCCGCAGCGGCAGGAGGCCCTGCCGCACGCGGGCCGGCCGGACGCCGCGGCGGACCCCAGGGCTCCGGTCGCGTCGGCGGCTTCCTCGGCCGCGGTCACGGCACCGGCGGTCCGGCGCGGATGACGACCGCTCTCCGCGCCCGTTCGTCACCCTCCGTGATCATGGCTGGGGTGAGCTGGGGTGACGGCACCGGCCCGGAAGCCGCGGTACCGGGCGGCGTTTCCCCGGGCGCTCACGGCAAGTTGTCGTGTACCAGCGCGTTTACGGAGGGGCCCGGCGACCTACCCTTGAGGTATGGAAGGGCCTGGAGACCCGCCTGAGGGGACGCCCGAGGGTGCCCCGGGAGGTGGTGACGAAGAGTACCGGTCGGTCGTCTTCGACGAGTCGTTCGTCCGGGCCGCGCGCCTCCAGGAGTCCTCGGCCCGGGAGCGGCTCGGCGACCACGCCCCCGCCGTGCGCACCCGGCACGCCTGGGCCCGGCTCGGCGCCTCGCGCCAACTGCTGCTCCTCGTCCTGCTGATCGCGCTGGCCTTCGGCACGGCCGTCTACATGGGGCTGCGCCACCCCTACAAGGAGCCCAGGCCGCCGTCCGCCGAGCCGCTGCAGACCACCGTGATACCGCTCGCCCCGCGCGGCACGGTGCCCGGCGGGCCCGCGGCGCGGCTCTTCGACGGCAGCCCCGCCCAGCGGTTCGGGGAGGGCGCGGGGGGCGTGACGCTGCCGGACGTGCGGCGCACCCAGAACTTCTCCGAGGGGCTGGTGATGGCCGCCCTCGCCACCGCGAAGGAGTACACGGTCAGGTCCGCGCTGGACCGGGAGGTGCTCGGCGGCGGCGACGGCCGGGCCGTGCGCGTGCTGCTCGCCCCCTCGCAGGTGGAGCAGTACGACCGCAGCTTCGAGCACCCCGCGGCCGACGGGCAGCACGCGATCACCGGCTGGGTGGTCCGCTTCGACCCCGCCCAGGTGGCCCTGGACGACGCGCCCGTCCGGGTCGAGGGCGCCTTCTCCCTCACCGAGGTCTCCCCGGCCGCGCTGGAGGTCTCCGCCGACCACACCTTCGTCTACGCCGTCCGTCCGGCGGGCACGGGACCGGCGAAGGCGGGGACGGCGGCGGGGGACGGGCCGGGCGCGGACACCTCGCTGTTCACCGTCCGCCGGATCGTCCGCTTCCGCTTCGACCGCGACGATCTCCAGGACCACCACGTCCAGGTGCTGCGGAGCACGGTCGAGGCGGGGCCCGAGTCCTGCGGCGCGGACGACGCGGCGTATCTCCGGCCCCTCCTGGCCGGCCGCACCGCGGACAACAGCCGGCAGCCCCTCACCGACCCGTACGCGACCGGCCGGCCGTCCGTCGGGCTGTGCGGCGTGCTGGCGCCGGGAGCCATGGCCCCGGCGGGCGGGCCGGCCCCGCCGGGACGCTGAGCGCCGCTTCGGCCCCTCTGGCTTTCCCGTCAGCCCCTGCCGTCGCCGTCGCGTGGCTCGTCCCGGGGTTCGTCGCGCGGCGTGTCCTTCGGGGTGTCCTTCGGGGCGTCCTCCTTCGGGGCGTCCTTCGGCCCGCCGGCCGCGCCGGAGCGGCCCGTGAAGGTGTCCCGGAGCCGGCTGCCCAGGTCGTTGGCCCCGCCCGCGATGTCCCGGACCAGCCCCATCAGCGGGTCCTTGCTCGACCGGACGGACTCCGCGTAATGGCCGGCCGACTCGCGGAAGGAGTCCGTTATGGAGGCGTCCTTGTCCTCCGCGCGCCGCGGGTAGTGGCCGTCCATCAGCCGCTGGAAGTCCCGGCTCTCCGCCCAGCGCTTGAGCTCGGCCGCCCGCACGGTGGCGAACGGGTGGCTGCGCGGCAGCACGTTCATGATCTTCAGGACGGAGTCCCGCAGATCGCCGCCCGCCTCGTACTCGGCGGCCTGGGCGAGGAAGGCGTCCACGTTCATCTCGTGGAGGTGGTTGCCGCCCGCCAGCTTCATCAGGCCGCGCAGCGACGCCCGCAGGTCCTGGCCCACCAGCAGCCCGGCCCGGTCCGCCGACAGCTCCGACTTGCGGAACCACTCGCGCAGCGCCGTCACGATCGCCGTGACCGCTATGCCGCCCAGCGGGATCCAGGCCACCTTCAGCGCGAAGTTGGTCAGGAACAGCAGGATCGTGCGGTAAACCGAGTGGCCCGACAGCGCGTGGCCCACCTCGTGGCCCACGACCGCCCGCATCTCCTCGTCGTCCAGCAGCTCGACCAGGCCCGTCGTCACCACGATGACCGGCTCGTCGAGGCCGACGCACATCGCGTTGGGCTGCGGGTCCTGGGTGACGTACATCGGCGGGACCTTGGGCAGGTCCAGGATGTAGCAGGCGTCCAGCAGCATCGTGTGCAGGTGCGGGAACTGCTGGTCGCTCACCCGCACCGAGTCGGACAGGAACAGCAGCCGCAGGCTGCGCTCCGGCAGCAGGCCGCTCAGGGCCTTGAACACGGTGTCGAAACCGCTCAGCTTGCGCAGGGCGACCAGGGCGGAGCGGTCCGCGGGGTGCTCGTACGCCCGGGACGAGATGTCCGGGAAGCGCCTCCGGTCGCGGCCCGGAACGCGTCCTTCCGCGTCCCCCTCCGCGCGGCCGGAGCCGTTCGCGGCGTTGCTGTCACTCATGGCGACCCCCTCAACTGGGCTCGATCGTGGCCCGTCCCCCGGCTGACGGACCCCACCCTAGGCGCTGCCGCTGACAGGGCTACCGTGGAGGCATGTCCGCTCTCCAGGGTTTCACCCACCTCGCGGCGTCCCCGGCGTTCACCGGGACGCTGGCCGTCTCCGCCCACGACCAGGGACCGGGACCGGTGCTGCGCACCGTCGTCATCGTCGCCCTGATCGGCGTGCCGCTCACCGCCTGGCTGCTGCTCCGCGGGTACCGCAAGAAGGGCTGACGGCGCGGCGCCGGTGCCGCCGCGCGGAGTCGGCGTGAGCCCGGCGACCACGTCCGCATACGATGTGGCGGAAGTCTCCAACCGATCGCCTCCGGAGAGGTCCTGCCGACGATGTCCCTCACCTCAGCCCACTCGGCCCTGGTCACGCTCGCTTCCGAGAGCGAGCACGTCGACACCCACGAGAGCCTCAGCCCCTACGTCACCGGCGGCGCCGCGCTCTTCATCCTGCTGCTCCTGCTCTACGTGACGACCCGCTTCAACCGGGACCGCTGACCGGCCGGGGCGCACCCTCCCGCAGGGCCGGCGCGCCGCCGTGCCCAGTAGGGTCTGCACGCATGGAAGAGCAGACAGAGCCCGCGAAGCGGCGGCTCGGCGTCATGGGCGGGACGTTCGATCCCGTCCACCACGGCCACCTGGTCGCCGCGAGTGAGGTCGCCTCGCAGTTCCACCTGGACGAGGTGGTGTTCGTCCCGACCGGCCACCCGTGGCAGAAGAGCCACAAGGCGGTGTCCCCGGCCGAGGACCGCTACCTGATGACGGTCATCGCCACGGCGTCCAACCCGCAGTTCTCGGTCAGCAGGATCGACATCGACCGCGGGGGACCGACGTACACCGTCGACACGCTCCGGGACCTGCGCGCCCTCAACGACGACGCGGACCTGTTCTTCATCACCGGCGCGGACGCGCTCGCGCAGATCCTCACCTGGCACAACACGGACGAGTTGTTCTCCCTCGCCCATTTCATCGGCGTCACCCGCCCCGGGCACATACTGGCCAACCCGGGGCTGCCGGACGACCGGGTCTCGTTCGTCGAGGTCCCGGCCCTCGCGATCTCCTCGTCCGACTGCCGCGCGCGTGTGGCCGAGGGGGAGCCCGTCTGGTACCTGGTGCCGGACGGTGTCGTGCGCTATATCGCCAAGCGCAAGCTGTACCGTCACGACGGCTGACAACCGGCCGAACCGGCTCCAGCGCCACCGAGGGGCACCGTTGAACGACCGCCAGGACCCGTACGCGCACGATCCCCACGGGCATGACCCCCACGCCCGGGATCCGTACGGACAGCAGCCGCAGGTGTACGGCTACGACGCCTACGGCGGTCCGGTCCACCGTCCGGACGATCCGCGGATGGCGTATGACGCCTACGGCAGGCCGCTCGCCGGATTCGACGCCTCGGTGCAGCAGCAGGGGGGCGTCCAGGAGTACGGGCAAGGGTACGGACAGGGGTACGGCGGTTACGACCCGTACGCCGTCGAGGGGCAGGGCACCGGCGGGCAGGGCGGGTACCAGCAGGCGCAGGAGTACCCCGCGTTCCAGCAGCCGCAGGGGTACGCCCAGCCCCAAGGCCACGTTCAAACACAGCAGCAGGCCCAAGCCCCCGCCGTCGACGACGAGCGCCCGCAGGAGCGGATCCCCCGCCAGGCGGACCGCGCCGGACGCGTGGAGGCCCCCGGCGGCGCGGAGGGCGCGGCGCCGGCCGGTGCCGTCCCCGAGCCGCGGCAGGCGCCCGACGACGACCCGGCGGCGGCCCCGGACTACCGCACCGAGCAGTTCTCCTTCGTCGAGGCGCCGGACGAGGACGCCGAGGACGTCATCGACTGGCTGAAGTTCAGCGAGAGCCGCACCGAGCGCCGGGACGAGCGCAAGCGCCGCGGCCGCAACCGCTACGTCGCGCTCGCCGTGGCGTTCGTGCTGGTCCTGGGCGGAGTGCTCGGCTACCTCTTCCTGGCGGGCGGTGACGACAAGGGCGGCGGTGCCTCGGCGGGCGTCGGGCAGAAGCGCGACGTCATCGTCGTGCACCTGCGGCAGACCAAGGGCGGCGGCAGCTCGACGGCCCTGCTCGTCGACAACGCGACGACGAAGAAGGCCACCGCCGTCCTGCTGCCCAACGCGCTCGCCGTCGCCAAGGAGGGCGGCGGGTCCACGACCCTCGGCAAGTCCGTGCAGGAGGCGGGCACCGGGGGCACCCGCGACGCCCTCAACACCCTGCTCGGCTCGCAGATCAAGGGCAGCTGGCGGCTGGACACCCCGTACCTGGAGAACCTCGTCCAGCTGGTCGGCGGTGTGACGGTCGACGCGGACACCGACGTCCCCGGGGCCAAGCCGGGGGACGACCCGCTGGTGCGGCGGGGCGCCGGGCAGAGCCTCAACGGCCAGGCGGCCGTCGCCTACGCCACCCACCGGGCGCCGGGTGAGGCCCCCGACCGGCAGCTCAACCGGTTCGGGCAGGTCATGCAGGCCGTCCTGAAGAGGATGTCCACCGACCCCAAGGCCGCGACGACCACGGTCGAGGCGCTGGCGCAGATCCCCGACCCGTCGCTCTCCGTCCCGCAGCTCGGCGCCTCCCTGGCCCAGCTGGCGGCCCGCGCCAAGGCGGGCGCGTACCGCACCGCCGTGCTGCCCGTGCGGCCGGACGGGACCCTCGGCGGCGAGGAGGCGGACGGCGTGGTCAAGGAGGTGCTCGGGGGCGCGGTGGGGAGCGCGGGCGCCGGCAGCACGCCCCGGGTCAGCGTGAAGAACGCCACAGGCGGCGCGGCCGGCGCGGGCGCGGCCCGGGTCGCCCTCGTCAACGGCGGCTACACCTACCTCGACGCGGGCACGGCCGCCGCGGCGGGCGCCTCCACCGTGTACTACGCGGACGACAAGCGGGCGGCGGACGCCAAGGAGGTCGCCAAGACGCTGGGGCTGCCGGCCGGCGCGGTTCGGAAGGGGCAGGCGTCGGACGTCGCGGCCAACGCGGACGTGACCGTGGTGCTCGGCAGGAATTACAAGGGCTGAGCGGTGCCGTGCCGGTGCGGGGAGTGCCGGGAAAGCCCGGGAGGGGCCGCGGCGGGTCGTGAGA
Organism: Streptomyces sp. CA-181903; assembly: GCF_050937075.1. Lineage (NCBI taxonomy): Bacteria > Bacillati > Actinomycetota > Actinomycetes > Kitasatosporales > Streptomycetaceae > Streptomyces > Streptomyces sp. CA-181903. The sequence goes on along the minus strand of NZ_JBNJLY010000001.1, from coordinate 2,551,943 downwards.
CCCTTGAGGGCGTACCCGCTCTCTACCGAAAGCATGGCCAGTGACCGCCACGGACCGCTCCGCACAGCTCATTCAGGCCGCCGCCCAGGCTGCCGCCGACAAGCTCGCGCATGACATCGTCGCGTACGACGTCAGCGACGTGCTGTCGATCACCGACGCCTTCCTGCTGGCCTCGGCCCCCAACGACCGCCAGGTCAAGTCGATCGTCGACGAGATCGAGGAGCGGCTGCTCAAGGAGCTGGGCGCCAAGCCGGTCCGGCGCGAGGGCGACCGTGACGCGCGCTGGGTCCTCCTGGACTACATGGACATCGTCGTGCACGTCCAGCACAGCGAGGAGCGCGTCTTCTACGCCCTGGAGCGGCTGTGGAAGGACTGCCCGGAGATGGAGCTGCCCGCCGACGCGGTGGCCACCCGCGGCAAGGGCGCGGAACACGCCCGCGCCCAGGAGGCCGCCGACGGGCTGGACGGTGAGCTGAGCTGAACGGCAGCAGGGGAGGCGGCCGGGGCCGCCGCATCGTCCTGTGGCGGCACGGCCAGACGGCCTGGAACGTCGAGCGCCGCTTCCAGGGCACCACAGACATCGAGCTGACGGAGACCGGCGTCGCCCAGGCGCGCCGGGCGGCCCGGCTGCTGGCGGCGATGAAGCCGGACGCCGTCGTCGCCTCCGACCTCCGCCGCGCCGCCGGCACCGCCGCCGAGCTGGCGGCGCTCACCGGCCTGGAGATCACCCACGACGCCGGGCTGCGCGAGACGTACGCCGGGGCCTGGCAGGGCCTCACGCACGAGGAGATCAGCGAGCGGTACGGCGAGCAGTACGCGGCCTGGAAGCGCGGGGAGCCCGTGCGGCGCGGTGGCGGCGAGCTGGAGACCGAGGTCGCCGAACGGGCGGCCCCCGTCGTCCTGGACCACGCCGACCGGCTGCCGGACGGCGGCACGCTCGTCGTCGTCAGCCACGGTGGCACCATCCGCACCACCATCGGACGGCTGCTCGGGCTGGACCCGCTCTCCTGGGAGGCGCTGGGCGGGCTCAGCAACTGCTGCTGGTCCGTCCTGGGCGAGGGCGCGCGCGGCTGGCGGCTGCTGGAGCACAACGCGGGCACCCTGCCGGAGCCGGTCCTCGGCGACGACGACTGAGCCCTCCCGGAACCCCGGGTTCCGGGGTGCGGGCCCGCCACCGGGCCCGATTTCCCATTCGGGCAGGTGGCAGGCTAAAGTTCTTCTTGTTCGCGGGGAACGCGGGGGAAAACCTCCGGGGGAGCCGAGAACAGCGGGGCTATAGCTCAGTTGGTAGAGCGCCTGCATGGCATGCAGGAGGTCAGGAGTTCAATTCTCCTTAGCTCCACAGAAAGGGGATCCCGTCCGGTCGGCAAGACCGGGCGGGATCTTCGTTTTGTGCGGTACGGCCGCCGCGACGGGACCGGGGTTCAGGAGGCCCGCCGCGGCTCCTTCCGCGCCAGCCGGTCGCGTATCTCCGACAGCCTCATCCCGTGCTCCGGGCAGCCCACCAGCGGATCCTCCAGGGCGGCCAGCCTGGCCAGGAGGCGGGCGGTCTCCGCGTCCTCCGGCGTGTAGACGACCACGCGCGTCTCGGGCGCCTCCGCCGGCGCGAGCGAGGTGGAGACCAGCCGGAGCTCGCCCACCGAGGCGTGCCGCATGACCTTGGTGCGGCGGCCCGGCGGGATGACGTCCCCGGCCTCCCACAGCCGGCGGAACTCCTCGCTGGACGCGGTGAGCAGGCGCAGGAACTCCTCCCACGCCGGCTCGCCGACGTGCCGCCCGTACGCGCCGCGGAACGTGGCCACCAGCAGCGGCAGTTCCGCCTCCCGGTCGACGACCGGGCCGCAGCACTCGGGCCGGGTGAAGAGCTGCCAGAGGACGTTGGCCTTCCAGTCCGCCGTCAGGTACACCAGCGGGAAGAGGGCGCGGTAGGACGCGTTGGTGGCCAGCACGTCGTAGCGGGCGTTGTAGACGACGGCCGGATTCGGGCCGAGGGCGTCGATGACCGCCTGCACCGCCGGGCCGACCGCGTCCGCGTCGGCCACCCGCCGCGGCGCGTACGGGACTTCGGCCAGCTGGTAGAGGTGCTCGCGCTCGTTCTCGTCCAGGCGCAGCGTCCGGGCGATGGCGTCCAGCACCTGCACGCTGGCGTTGATGGGGCGGCCCTGTTCCAGCCAGGTGTACCAGGTGATGCCGACCCCGGAGAGCTGCGCCACCTCCTCGCGCCGGAGGCCGGGGGTGCGCCGGCGCAGGCCCTCGGGGATGCCCACGTCGGCCGGTCTCACCCTGGCCCGCCGACCGCGCAGGAAGGCGGCCAGCTCCGTTCGCCTGCGTCCGTTCAGCGTCGCCATCGTCGTCACGTCCCCCATGGTCGTCGCGGCGCGGGAATGCCGCCAGGTGCCACTGGTAATAGGTGCGGTGGGCTCTCGCCACCCGTACCCGTCCGCACACAGCCTGTAGGGCATGTCCACGATCCCGTCCCCCGAACGACGCCCGCTCCGGGCCCCGGTGAAGTGCCCGGTACCAGTGAAGCGGACCCCACTGACAACGGCGCCGGCGCTCCCGGCCCCCGCGGGCCCGTACGGCCCGGCCTGCTGCTGCCGATCGTGCTGCTCGGCCAGTTCATGGCGATCCTCGACTCGTTCGTCGTCAACGTGGCCACCGCCACCATCCGGACGGAACTGCACGCCTCCGGTTCCGGGCTGCAACTGGTCGTCGCCGGCTACACGATCAGCTACGCGGTGCTGCTGATCACCGGCGCCCGGCTCGGCGCCCGCCACGGCCACCGGCGGGTCTTCCTCGCCGGGCTCGCCCTGTTCACCCTCGCCTCGCTGTGCTGCGGACTGGCCGACGGCACCGGGGCGCTGATCGCCTTCCGGTTCGTCCAGGGCGCCGGCGCGGCCGTGATGCTGCCGCAGGTGCTGAGCCTGATCCAGCGCGCCTACGACGGTCCCGCGCGGGCGCGGGCGCTCGGCCTCTTCTCGGCCGTGATCGCCTCGGGCGCCGCGATCGGGATGACCGTCGGCGGCCTGCTGGTCGACGCGGACCTGTTCGGCTGGAGCTGGCGGCCGGTCTTCCTGGTCAACGTGCCCATCGGGCTGCTGCTCCTCCTCCTGGGCGTCCGGCTGATGCCCCGCGACGAGCCGCACGCCGGGGAGCGCGCGCGGGGGCTCGACCTGGCGGGCCTGGTGCTCCTCGCGGCGGCCGTCATGTGCTTCACGGTGCCGATGGTGCTGGGCGAGGAGCAGGACTGGCCGCTGTGGACCTGGCTGTCGTTCGCGCTCTGCGCCGTGCTCGCGGCGGCCTTCGCCGGGTACGAGGCGCGGCTGGCCCGTCGCGGCGGGGCGCCGCTGATCGCCCCCGCGGTGCTGCGGGTGCCGGGCGTGCCGCAGGCGGTGGCGCGGCTCGGGCTCACCATGGCGATGAACGCCGGCGTCCTCCTGTCGCTCTCCCTGCACCTGCAGAGCGGGCTCGGCTTCGGGCCGCTGCGCACCGGGCTGACCTTCCTGCCCACGGCGGTGGCCTTCGGCGGCGTCGGCCTCAACTGGCGCAGGTTCCCCGAGCGTTGGCACGGCGCCCTGCCCACGGCCGGACTGCTGCTGGCGGCGGTGTCCTTCGCGGGTACCGGGCTGGTCCTGCGCGACGGCGGCGACGGCGGCCTGTGGCTGTACGCGGCGCTGCTCGGCGGCGGTGGCGGGCTCGGCCTGGCCTTCAGCCCGACGCTCGGCCGTACGCTGGCCGGGGTGCGGCCGGAGCACGCCGCCGACGCCAGTGGACTGCTCACCACCACCAGCCAGCTCGGCCTGCTCACCGGGGTGGCCGTCTACGGCGCCGGCTACCTCGCCGAGGCCGGCGGCGGGACGGCGGCCTCCTCGGCGCACGGGGTATGGATCACCTCGTGCGCGCTGGCGGGGACGGCGGTGGCCGCGGTGGGGACGGCCCTGCCGCGTCGGCGGCGCTGACCCGGCGCCCGTCCCGTGGCAGAATCGGACGGCCGGGCGCGGACGGGGTGAAGGGGAGGGAAGCTGACATGCCGGGGAGCGTGTTCGCGACGACCGACGCCCTTCCCGGAGTTCCCGGAGCCTCCGGTGTTCCCGGGATGCGAATTCCCGGATCCCCAGGAGTGACCGCCCTCCGATGCCCGGCTTGTGGATCCGCTCATGCGGCCCAGGCGCTCGGCGACAACGGCGGTGTTTCGTACGTCCGCACGGCCTGCGGCCACAGCTGGAGCTGAGTGAATGGGTGCACACAGCCGGAAATGCGACTGGTGCGGCAGCGGGACGCCCATCGTTCGCGACATGGAACCGATCAACGCCGACTACCAGTACTGGTGCGTCGAGTGCGCACGGGCGCTGATCATAAAAGGGGACCCCATCGAGACCTACCGTGAACTGGAGGGGGAGCCGATCTACGGGCGGTTGCTCGACGAGCACTGCGCCCTGAAGCGGTTCTATTCGTTCGCTACCGCGTGAGGGCTCCGAACCCTCGGGCAAACCGGGCGAAATCGGTCAGGGGAACCATCGATTTGGCAGATGGCAGGGGGGTCCGTGTAATGTAGTCGATGTCGCCAGGGGGAACCGGCCGGAAACGGCGGGAAAGCCCGGGCGGCGGACAAGAGAACAAGGGGCTATAGCTCAGTTGGTAGAGCGCCTGCATGGCATGCAGGAGGTCAGGAGTTCAATTCTCCTTAGCTCCACAGGAGATGAGCGGGTCGTCCGAAAGGGCGGCCCGCTTTTCGTTGTGCGGTCGGCCGTTCGCGGCCCCTTTCCCGGGCGTTCGCGCACTTCTTGCATGTTCATGACCCTTCCTTGCCCGCTTGTTGGCGAACACATGTCCCCTGCATGAACCGTTCGCCGAAAGAGTGACGTGCCGTGTGCGCGCCGCTTCCGTCGCGGCCGTCACACATGACCGCACGCGACTCATCGCATCGCAGGGGGTTTTATGAGATCTCGCCGTTCTCGTCACTCCGGAGCCCGCGCGGGCCTGGCCCTGGCCGCCGCGCTGCCCTTGGTGACCGGAGTGTTGGCGCTCGGCGCGCCCACCGCCGGCGCCGACAGCGGGCCGCCCGCCCGGCAGTCGCTGGCCGGCACCAAACCCGAGTGGGCCACGGCCGCCGCCGACCGGGGCAGCACCTCGGTGAAGAAGGCCGTCACCGCCCGCGTCTACCTCGCCGGCCGGGACGCCAAAGGGCTCGCCGACTACGCCCGGGCCGTCTCCGACCCCCGGTCCGCCTCCTACGGCAGGTACCTGACGGCGCGCCAGGCGAAGGATCGTTTCGGCCCGACCAAGGGGCAGATAGCCGAGGTCACCGGATGGCTGAAGTCCGCGGGCCTCAAGGTGACCGGCACCAACGAGCACTACGTCACCGTCACCGGTGACGCCGCGGCGGTGCAGAAGGCGTTCGGCACCCGGCTGCACGACTACGTCAAGGACGGCCGGACGTACCACGCGCCGTCCTCGACCGCCACCGTCCCCGTCTCCCTGCACGGCGCGGTCCTCACCGTCGTCGGCCTCAACGACGCCCCCCGGCGCGCGCACCGGGACGAGACCCTGCCCGGCCCGAGCTCCGCGTTCGTCAACGCCGGTCCGTTCTCGACCTACTACGGCTCGAACGTGAACAAGAGCCTGCCGTCGGCCTACGGCGGCCACGCCCCGTACGCGATCAAGGGCTACACCGGCAAACAGCTGCGGGCCGCGTACGGTGCCAAGAACTTCTCCGGCAAGGGCGTCACGGTCGCGATCACCGACGCGTACGCCTCGCCGACGATCGGCAAGGACATCGAGCAGTACGCCAAGCGCAACGGCGACAAGGCGTACCGCAAGGGCCAGTTCTCGCAGGTGCTGCCCGCCGACTGGAAGCACGGCTCGCCCGACGAGTGCGACGCGGCCGGCTGGTACGGCGAGGAGACCCTCGACATCGAGGCCGTGCACGCGGTGGCCCCCGAGTCCGACATCGTCTACGTGGCCGGGGCCTCCTGCCAGGACGACGACCTGATCGACTCGCTGCACAAGATCGTCGACAACCGGCTGGCCGACATCGTCTCCAACTCCTGGAGCGACATCGAGACCCACGAGACGCCGGACGTCGCCACCGCCTACGACCACGTCTTCCAGCAGGGCGCCGTGGAAGGCATCGGCTTCTACTTCTCGTCCGGCGATGACGGCGACAACAGCCACAAGCACGGCGAGAAGACGGTCGACACCCCCGCCAACTCGCCGTGGGCGACCTCCGTCGGCGGCACCTCGCTGGCCGTCGGCAAGGGCGACCACTACCTGTGGGAGACCGGCTGGGGCACCCACAAGGCGCCGCTGTCGAAGGACGGGCGCACCTGGACCGGCTTCCCGGGTGAGTTCACCGGCGGGGCCGGCGGCGGCACCAGCAAGATCTTCGAGCAGCCGTACTACCAGCGCGGCGTGGTCCCCGACACGCTCGCCAAGGCCGACGGCGCGGCCAAGCCGATGCGCGTCGGGCCGGACATCGCTGCGGTCGCCGACTCCACCACCGGCTTCCTGGTCGGCCAGACGCAGACCTTCCCGGACAAGTCCGTGAAGTACGGCGAGTACCGCATCGGCGGCACCTCGCTCGCCGCCCCGGTCATCGCCGGTGTGCAGGCGCTGGCCCAGCAGGCCCGGCACGGCGTGCCGATCGGCTTCGCCAACCCCGCCATCTACGACCGCTACGGCACCGCCGCGTACCACGACGTCACCGACCACCCGCTCGGCAAGGGGCAGGGCATCGGCAACGTCCGCGTCGACTTCAACAACAGCGTCGACGCCAAGGCCGGCACCACCGTGTCGCTGCGCAGCCTGGGCGACGACGGCTCGCTCTCGGCGACCGTCGGCTACGACGACGTGACCGGCGTCGGCTCGCCGGGCAGTGACTACGTCACCTCGTACGTGCCCGGGCACCGGCGCTGAGCGCGGGGCCGGACGCCGTCGCCCTCGCGGGGGCGGCGCCCGGCCCGTTCGCGGGTCGCCGAGGCCGGCGGAGGCCCACCGGAGCCCGCTGAGGCCCGCTGAGGCCGCCGGGGGGCCGCCGCACCGGCCCCCGGCTCGGTGCGGGCCTCGGGGCCCCTGCGGTAACCTGGCCCCATGCGTGCCGTACGCCTCCTGCTTAGCGAGCCGCGCTGATCAATCCCGACCGGTCAGGTCGGCATCGGCGCGGCCTCCCCTCCTGTGCGAGGGGATTTTTCGTTTCCGGATCCGGCAGGGGACCCGGGGACCGTAGCGCGACCGCAGGCAGAGACGACGATCGATGGAGCTTTGAGGACGATGAGCGAGACCACTACCGCCGCCGAGGTGGCTGCCCCGCACCGCTACACGGCCGCGCTGGCCGCCGACATCGAGGCACGCTGGCAGGACTTCTGGGACGCGAACGGGACGTACGAGGCGCCCAACCCGGACGGCGAACTGGCCGGTGACCCCGAGGTCGTGGCCCGGCCGCGCAAGTTCATCATGGACATGTTCCCGTACCCCTCGGGCGCGGGCCTGCACGTCGGCCACCCGCTGGGCTACATCGCCACGGACGTCACCGCCCGGTACCACCGGATGACCGGCCACAACGTCCTGCACACCCTGGGCTTCGACGCCTTCGGCCTGCCCGCCGAGCAGTACGCGGTGCAGACCGGCACCCACCCGCGGGTGTCCACCGAGGCCAACATGGAGAACATGAAGGCGCAGCTGCGCCGGCTGGGCCTGGGCCACGACAAGCGGCGGTCGTTCGCGACGATCGACCCCGAGTACTACAAGTGGACGCAGTGGATCTTCCTGCAGATCTTCAACTCGTGGTTCGACGAGGACGCGAAGAAGGCCCGGCCGATCGCCGAGCTGGTGGCGCAGTTCGAGAGCGGAGAGCGCGCGACGCCCGACGGGCGCTCCTGGAGTGAGCTGAGCGCCGTCGAGCGCGCCGACGTGCTGGGCGAATACCGCCTGGCGTACGCCTCCGACGCGCCGGTCAACTGGTGCCCGGGCCTGGGCACCGTGCTGGCCAACGAGGAGGTCACCGCCGACGGCCGTTCCGAGCGCGGCAACTTCCCGGTCTTCAAGTCCAAGCTGCGCCAGTGGAACATGCGCATCACCGCCTACGGCGACCGGCTGCTGGACGACCTGGACGCGCTGGACTGGCCCGAGGCCATCAAGCTGCAGCAGCGCAACTGGATCGGCCGCAGCGAGGGCGCCCACGTCGACTTCGCGATCGACGGCCGTCCGGGGGCGAAGGCCACCGTCTTCACCACCCGGCACGACACCCTGTTCGGCGCCACCTACCTGGTGCTGGCGCCCGAGCACCCGCTGGTCACCGAGGACTCCGCCGTTCCGGCGAGCTGGCCCGAGGGCACCCACGACGACTGGACCGGCGGGCACGCCACCCCGGCCGAGGCCGTCGCCGCGTACCGCAAGGAGGCCGCCGCCAAGTCGGACGTCGAGCGGCAGGCCGACGCCAAGGAGAAGACCGGCGTCTTCACCGGCGCGTACGCCGTCAACCCGGCGACCGGCGACCGGATCCCCGTCTTCGTCGCCGACTACGTCCTGATGGGCTACGGCACCGGCGCCATCATGGCCGTCCCCGCGCACGACAGCCGCGACTTCGCCTTCGCCCGCGCCTTCGACCTGCCGATGCGCTGCGTCGTCAAGCCGTCGGACGACCGGGGCACCGACCCGGCGGAGTGGGCGGACTCCTTCGACTCCAAGGAAGCCGAGATCATCAACTCGGCCGGCCCCGAGATCTCCCTGGACGGGCTGGTCGTGCCCGACGCCAAGGCCCGGATGGCCGCCTGGCTGACCGAGCGGGGCATCGGCGAGGGCACCGTCAACTTTCGGCTGCGCGACTGGCTGTTCAGCCGCCAGCGCTACTGGGGCGAGCCCTTCCCGATCGTCTACGACGAGGACGGCGTCGCCCACGCGCTGCCCGAGTCGATGCTGCCGCTGGAACTGCCCGAGGTCGAGGACTACGCCCCGCGCACCTTCGAGCCGGACGACGCGGACACGGAGCCGGAGACCCCGCTGTCCCGCAACGCGGACTGGGTGCACGTCGAACTGGACCTGGGCGACGGTGTGAAGCGGTACCGCCGCGAGACCAACACCATGCCCAACTGGGCCGGTTCCTGCTGGTACGAGCTGCGCTACCTGGACCCGCACAACGACGAGCGGCTGGTCTCGCCCGAGGCCGAGCGCTACTGGATGGGCCCGCGCGAGGACAAGCCGCACGGCGGCGTCGACCTGTACGTCGGCGGCGCCGAGCACGCCGTACTGCACCTGCTGTACGCCCGCTTCTGGTCCAAGGTGCTGTTCGACCTGGGGCACGTCTCCTCGGCCGAGCCGTTCCACAAGCTGTTCAACCAGGGCATGATCCAGGCATACGTCTACCGCGACGCCCGCGGCATCGCCGTGCCGGCCGCCGAGGTCGAGGAGCGCGACGGCGCCTACTGGTACCGGGGCGAGAAGGTCTCCCGGCTGCTGGGCAAGATGGGCAAGTCCCTGAAGAACGCCGTCACGCCGGACGAGATCTGCTCCGAGTACGGCGCCGACACCCTGCGCCTGTACGAGATGGCGATGGGCCCCCTGGACGTCTCCCGCCCCTGGGACACCCGCGCCGTCGTCGGCCAGTACCGGCTGCTGCAGCGCCTGTGGCGGAACGTGGTCGACGAGGCCACCGGTGAGGTCACCGTCGTCGACGCCGAGCCGGACGAGGCGACGCTGCGCGTCCTGCACAAGACGATCGACGGTGTCGGCCAGGACATGGCCAACCTGCGCTTCAACACCGCCATCGCCAAGATCACCGAGCTGAACAACCACGTCACCAAGCTGACCGAGGTGCCGCGCTCGGTGGCGGAGCGGCTGGTGCTGCTGGTGGCGCCGCTGGCCCCGCACATCGCGGAGGAGCTGTGGCGCCGGCTGGGCCACACTGAATCGGTCGTGCACCGGGACTTCCCGGTGGCCGACCCCGCGTACCTGGTCGACGAGGCCGTGACCTGCGTCGTCCAGATCAAGGGCAAGGTCAAGGCGCGGCTGGAGGTCGCCCCGTCGATCTCCGACGAGGAGCTGGAGCGGGTGGCGCTCGCCGAGCCCGCGGTGATCGCGGCGCTGGGCGGGGCGGGCATCCGCAAGGTCGTCGTGCGGGCGCCGAAGCTGGTGAACATCGTCCCGGCGTGACGCCGGTGCCGTTTTGGGTGTGACGTCGGGGTCGTCCCCGGTGTGACGTCGGGGTCGTCCCGGTGTGACGTCGGGGTCGTCCCGGGTGTGACGCCGGTTTCGTTCCGGGTGTGACGCCCGGGACTCGGGGGTTTCCCCTACGGGCAGGTTGGGGGTTCCGATGGAACCCACGGCCTGCCCGTGCCGTTTACCGTGGAGAGGTGCCTCAAGAACCCGTGAACCGACCGGCCCGCCGGTCCGACCGAGAGCCCGTCGAGGAGCGCCCATGGAAGCCGCGGCCGTGATCATCGCCCTGATCTTCGCGGTCCTCGTCGCGCTCGCCGTGGTGGCGACGGTCCGCACTGTGAAAGCCGTCAAGCGCGGCGTGGACCGTACGGTGACCCAGGCCCGGCGCACGGTGGAGGACACCCGGCTCAAGGCCCGCCAGTACACCGTGCCGGGCGCCGCGGGCGAGGTGGCCCAGCTGCGGCTGTCCCTGCGGACGACGATGCGGGCCACGCAGGAGGCGCTGCGGCTGCGCGCCCCCGAGGACCCGTCCCTCTCCGAGTCCCTCGCCCTCTTCGAGCGCCTGAGCGCCCACGGCCACGAGCTGGACGACGACCTGCGGCGACTGGAGACCGAGCCCAGCCGCGAGCGGCTGGACGCCGCCCTCCCCGAGATGCGCGAACGCACGGAGCGCGTCCGGCAGGCGGCGGACTCGCTGCGCTGGGCCGCCCAGGACCGCGCCCGCCGGTTCTCGGACGACGACCTGGCGGATCTCAGCGAGCAGATCCGGATGGAGGCGGGGGCGCTGCGGCACTGGACGCCGGTGGACGCGGAGGAGGGCACGTCGCGGCATGAGCCGAAGCGGGAAACGAAACCGGAATCGAAATTGACATCGGAACCGGCATCGAAGCCGGCATCGGGACCGCGGCCGGAGCCGGAGCGGGCACGGCCCGCGATAGCGGGACAGGACATGTGGCGGAAAGACGCCCGCCCTTGGGAGAAGTGGCAGAAGAACGGACACCCGGAGGGCACGAGCTGACCGGCGGCCGCCCCGAGGGCGGCCCCCGCGATCCGAAGCGATCACCATCCCGGCCCGGGCTGCTTGTCCCGCCGCCGTGCGGGTAACCTCCGGTTCATGTCCCGCCATGTCGCGATCGTCACCGATTCCACGGCCTACCTGCCCCAACAGGCGATGGAGCGGCACGGCATCACGTCCGTGCCGCTGACGGTGGTGCTGGGCGACACGGCCCTGGAGGAAGGCACCGAGGTCTCCGCCCGCTCGGTCGCCCACGCCCTGCAGAAACGGCGGCCGGTGACGACGTCCCGGCCCGCCCCCGAGGTCTTCGCCGCCGCCTACCGCGCGGCGGCCGAATCCGGAGCCGAGGGCGTGGTCTCCCTCCACCTGTCCGCCGAGTTCTCCGGCACGTACGACGCCGCGCTGCTCGCGGCCCGGGAGGCGCCGGTCCCCGTCCGGGTCGTCGACACGGGCATGGTGGCGATGGCCCTCGGCTTCTGTGCCCTGGCCGCCGCCGACACGGCCTCGGCGGGCGGCACGCTCGACGAGGCGGTGGCCGCCGCGGAGAAGCGGGCGGCGGGTACGGCCGCCTTCTTCTACGTCGACACCCTCGACTACCTGCGCAGGGGAGGCCGCATCGGCGCCGCCCAGGCCCTGCTGGGCTCCGCGCTGGCCGTCAAGCCCCTGCTCCAACTCGTCGACGGCCGCATCGACCTGCGCGAAAAGGTCCGCACCGCCTCCCGGGCGGTGGCCCGCCTGGAAGAGATCGCCCTCACCCACGCCGGCTCCACCCCCGTGGACATCGCCGTCCACCACCTGGCCACCCCCGACCGCGCCGCCCAACTGGCAAACCATCTGCGCGAACGGGTGCCGAACCTGGGCGAGTTGCACGTGAGCGAGGTGGGCGCGGTGATCGGGGCGCATACGGGGCCGGGGTTGCTGGGGGTGGTGGTGTCGGGGCGGTAGGGACGTAGGGGAGGCTTGCGGTTGTGGGGTCGGGGGCTTGGGGTGGAGCTCTGAAGGGGCGCTGTGGGCGCGGGGTTGGGGGTGCCGGGGGCGGAGCCGCGGGAGGGCCTGCGGTCGTGGGGTCGGGGGTTCGGGGTGGAGCTCCGAAGGGGGCTGCGGGTGCAGGGCCGGGGGTGCGGGGGCGGAGCCCCCGAAGAAACGGTGAAAGGGCGGGGCCGGGGCACTCCTCCTGCCCGCCAACCGCCGGAATTCGCTCGGCGCGCCCCTGCCCGCAACCGCTTGCGTCCATCGATCGGGTGACGAAGTTATCCACAACTCCGCACTCATCCACCGGTTTTACTCAAGATCCCCTACTCGTGCGGCGCACTCCTACCGTCAACTTCCATGACGACGACGGCCGCACTCGACGCACCCGCGCCCACACCCGACCCCACCCTCCGCGACCGCGCTTCCGCACTGATGGGAGCCCCGGTCCCGAAGAAGCCAGCCACGGCGAAGGAACCTGCCGCCCAGAAGAGAACCGCACCCCCACCCGCCAACGACCGCCCACCAGGCCGCCCCCGCCGGATCCGAGGCGGCTGCCGAGCCGGATCCGGCCCGGGACGGGGAACGCACTCCGGAACGACGGAACGGCCATGCGCGGACGGGCCGCGTCCAGGAACGACCCGAGCCACCCGCCCCGACCCCGTACCGACAGCGAGCAGCCCCGACCCCCTCCCACGCCCCACCCGCTGGCGCCTGGCGCTCCAGGAGAAACTGCCCCTCTGGTTCCAACTCCGTTGCGGAATCGAGCCGCGAACCCTCGCCGCCCTCGCGATCGTCCTCGCCGCCGTCGGCCTCTTCGCGGCCTTCCACTTCTGGACGGGCAGACCGCGAACCGTTCCGGCCCCCAGCCGAGAGACCCCTGTCGCCGCACCCCTGCCGTCGGTGCGCGGCCGACCGGCCGCACCCCCGCCCGCGCCGGTGGCCGCTGTATCGGTCCCGCCGGGCGGCACACCAGCCCCGAACACCGGGGGAGTGGTGGTGGACGTCTCCGGCAAGGTCCGTCACCCCGGCATCCAGCGGCTGCCGGCCGGCTCCCGGGTCGTCGACGCCCTGGACGCGGCAGGCGGCGCGAGCCCCGGCGTCGACATGACGGTGCTCAACCGGGCCCGCGTGCTGGCGGACGGCGAACAGATCGTGGTCGGAGCACCCCCGGGCGCCGGCTCGCCACCCCCCAACACACCGGCCCGAGCGAACGGCGCAAGCCCGGGCGGCAGTTCCAGGCCGGCGACGGGAAACACACCCGCGGCAGGCCCCAACAGCCCGCTCAGCCTCAACACGGCAACGGTGGAGCAACTGGACGCGCTGCCGGGCGTCGGCCCGGTCCTGGCACAGCACATCGTCGACTACCGCACCGAACACGGCGGTTTCCGCTCGGTGACCGACCTCCGCCAGGTCAACGGCATCGGAGCCCGCCGCTTCGCCGACCTGCGCCCTTTGGTGCAGCCATGAGAAAGGCTCTCCCACCACCCGCGACCGACCCGCCGGACACCCCGCCGGCCCGGCCCGAGCCCCCGCCCGCCGTCCCCGCCGACCTCCGGCTGATGGCGCCGGCGCTCGCCGCCTGGGCCGGAGCCGCCGCCGCGCTGACCGCGGACGCGACGACGGTCACCGCACTGTGCGCAGTGGCCCTGCTCCTCGCCGCCGCGTCGGCCGGCATCGCGGTGAAATGCCGTAGAGGGACGGTGTCCGACAGAGGGACGGTGTCCGACGCGTCCGAGCACCCGGACAGGCCGGCGCGCCACGACGAACGGAGACACCCGGAAGCGCCCGCACACCCCGGCGACGCGCGACGGCCAAACGGCTCGACGCGCCGTAACGGGACCGCGCACCCCCACAAACCGACACACCCGAAGGGAGCCGCGCCCACCGACAGCCCCACGAGACCGGGCGACGGAGGTCGCTCCGGCGGATCCACGTCCGTCCGCAGTGCGGCGACCGCCGGTGATCCGGTGCGTGCGCAACGTCCCGCGCACGCCGATGGACCCGCGCACCCGCCCGGCGCAACGCGTTCCAGCCGGCCCGCGTCCGTTCGCAGCCCGGCGCCCACCGGCGATCCGGCGCGCCCGCAACGGTTCGCGCACGCCGATGGACCCGCGCACCCGCCCGGCGCAACGCGCTCCAACCGGCGCGCGTCCGTTCGCAGTCCGGCGCCCACCGGCGATCCGGCGCGCCCGCAACGGTTCGCGCACGGCGATGGAGACACGCGCCGGGACCGCCCGCCGCATCCCGGCGGCCCCGCGCGCCGGGCCCGTCTGCGCCGCGCCACGCGCCGCTGGGGCGCGACACTCGCCGCGGCCACCGCCGCCGCGCTGCTGTGCGGTGCCGCCGGGGCCGTGGTCGGTGCGCTGCGGGCCGCGGACGGCCGGCGGGGGCCGGTGCCGGGGCTGGCGGCGGAGTACGCGGAGGCGACGCTCGACGTCACGGTGACCAAGGACCCCCGGGCGGTCCGACCGCGCGTGCGCGGATCGGCGCAGGCCGCCCCGGCCGTCACCGTGGAGGGGGAGGCGACCCGGGTCGTGGTCACTAAGAGAGGGACTGCGACCGCGACCGAGGTACGGACACCAGTCCTGCTCCTCGTCCGGCCCGACTGGCTGGGCATCCTGCCCTCCACCCGGCTCCGGGTGACCGGACGGCTGGCGCCGCCCACCTACGACGGCGACAGGATCGCGGCCGTCGTCCGCGTCCGGCACGGACCGCCCCGAGTGATCGGGCAGCCCACCGGGCTCCAGCAGGCCGCCGCGCGGCTCCGCGCGGGCCTGCGGGAGGCCACCGACGGACTGGCGCCGGACGCGCGGGCCCTGCTGCCGGGCCTGGTGGTCGGAGACACCTCCCGCATCCCACCCGACCTCGACGAGGCGTTCCACACCACGGATCTCACCCACCTCCTGGCCGTCTCCGGAAGCAACCTGACCATCCTGCTCACCCTGCTGGTCGGCCCCGCGCATCTGGCGGCGCGAGCCGAACGCAAGGGCCTGGCCGGGCGATTGGGCATTCCCCTGCGGGGGACGGCGGTCGTGGGCGGGCTGCTCGTGCTGGGGTTCGTCGTGGTGTGCCGGCCGGACCCGAGCGTGCTCCGGGCCGCGGCCTGCGGCTCGGTCGCCCTGCTCGCCCTCGCCACGGGCCGCCGCCGCGCCCTGCTGCCCGCCCTCGCGGCGGCCATCCTGGCGCTGGTGCTCTACGACCCCTGGCTCGCGCGGAGTTACGGGTTCCTGCTGTCCGTCCTGGCCACCGGTGCCCTGCTGACGGTGGCCCCGAGCTGGAGCGCGGCGCTGCGCCGGCGCGGGATGCCGGCCCGGTTCGCGGAGGCCCTCGCGGCGACCGCCGCGGCGCAGGCCGCCTGCGCGCCGGTGATCGTGCTGATGTCGTCCCGGGTGAGTCTGGTCGGTGTCCCCTGCAACCTGCTCGCGGAGCTCGCGGTCGCCCCGGCCACGGTCCTGGGCTTCGCGGCCCTGGTCACCGCCCCGTTCGCCACTCCGGTGGCGCACGGCCTCGCCTGGCTCGCGGGCTGGCCCGCCTCCTGGACGGCGGCCGTGGCGCGGACCGGCGCGGCCCTCCCCGGCGCGGAGGCCGCCTGGCCGGGTGGCTGGTCAGGGGCGGCGCTGATGACCGCGGCCCTTCTGGCCACCGGGTACGCGGCCCACCGAGCCGCCCGGCGCCCCGAGCGGCACTCCGAGCGGCACCCGCCCCGCCGTCGGCGTCGGCGGCGATGGATCGGCGCGCTCTGCGCGCTCTTCCTCGCCCTGGCGATCCTCCGGCCGGCCCCGCTGACCCGGATCGTCACCGGCTGGCCGCCGCCCGGCTGGCGGTTCGCGGCCTGCGACGTGGGGCAGGGCGACGCCCTGGCGCTCGCGGCGGGCGACGGCGCGGCCGTCATCGTGGACGCCGGGCCCGAGCCCCGGACCGTGGACCACTGCCTGCGCGCGCTGGGCGTGCGGACCGTGCCGCTCCTGCTGCTGACGCACTACCACGCCGATCACGTGGACGGACTGCCCGGCGTCCTGCGCGGCCGGGCGGTGGGGACGATCGAGGGCAGTCCGTTCGAAGAGCCGCCCGGCCAGGCCGCGTTCGTGCGCCGCGAGGCCCGCCGCGTGGGCGTCCCGGTCGTCGCCGCGGCACCCGGCGAGCGCGGCCGGCTCGGCCCGCTGTCCTGGGAGGTGCTGTGGCCGCCGCCGCCAGGGGAGGCCGCCGAGGCGGAGGACGGCCCCAACGACGCCAGCGTCACCCTGCTCGTACACGCCCGGGAGCTGACCCTCCTGCTCCTCGGCGACCTCGAACCACCCGCCCAGCACGCCCTTTTGGCGCGGCATCCGGAGCTGCCGCCGGTGGACGTCCTGAAGGTCGCGCACCACGGCTCGGCCCATCAGGACGCCGAGCTGCTCCAGCGGGTGCGACCCCGGCTGGCCGTCGTCTCGGTGGGGACGGGCAACCCATACGGGCATCCCGCGCCGCGGACGCTCAGCGCTCTGCGTGCGGAGGGCGCGGTGGTGCTGCGGACCGACCGGGACGGGCCGGTGGCGGTGACGGGTGCGGCCGAAGCCGTCCTGGGCGGCCCGGACCCCGGGGCGCGACCTCCGGAACGGGGGACGGAGCGGGGGACCGGACGGTTCAGTCCGTCTCGACCCAGCCCTCGTACTCCTCGGCGAGCGCGTGCAGCGCCGCGCGGTCCAGCACGCCGTCCGGGTCCTCCAGGACGACCAGCCACTGCGCGTCCTCCGCGTCGTCCTCCCCGGCCAGCGCCTCGCGGACGATCTGCGGCATCCCTTCCAGGGGCTGTTCCTCGGCGGCCCGCTCGGCCGCCTCCTCGGCGGCCTCCCGGTCCGGAAGCACCAGCAGGAAGCGGGAAGGACGACCGACGGAGGAAGAGGAAGGAGAGGGGGAAGAAGGGGGAACGCTGCTCACCCGCCCATTGTGCGGTATGCCCGCACCACCGCGGAGGGGAGTGTTCGGGCCCGAGTGGGAAGGAACGTCCGGCCCCGAGGTGGGAGGAGTGTCCGACCCGCGTGGGATGCTGGATCCGATGGCCAGGAACACCGCGGGCAAAGCCGCGAACGACGATCTGCTCGCCCCCGTCACGCTCGCCGTGGGGCAGGAAGAGCTTCTCCTCGACCGCGCCGTGCAGGAGGTGGTGGCCGCGGCCCGTGCCGCCGACGCGGACACCGACGTCCGCGACCTCGCACCGGACGCCCTCCAGCCGGGCACGCTCGCCGAGTTGACCAGCCCGTCGCTGTTCGCGGAGCGCAAGGTCGTGATCGTGCGCAACGCCCAGGACCTCTCGGCGGACACGATCAAGGACGTGAAGGGCTACCTGGGCGCCCCGGCCGAGGAGATCACCCTCGTTCTGCTGCACGCCGGCGGTGCGAAGGGCAAGGGGCTGCTCGACGCCGCCCGGAAGGCGGGGGCACGGGAGGTCGCCTGCCCCAAGATGACCAAGCCGGCCGACCGGCTGGCGTTCGTCCGGCAGGAGTTCCGGTCCACGCGCCGGTCCGTGACGCCGGAGGCGTGCCAGGCGCTCGTCGACTCCATCGGCAGCGACCTGCGCGAGCTGGCCAGCGCCTGCGCGCAGCTCGTCGCCGACGTCGAGGGCACGATCGACGAGGCGGTCGTCGCCCGCTACTACACCGGCCGGGCCGAGGCGTCCAGCTTCACCGTCGCCGACCGGGCCGTGGAGGGCCGGGCCGCCGAGGCCCTGGAGGCGCTGCGCTGGGCGATGTCCACGGGCGTCGCCCCGGTGCTGATCACCAGCGCCCTCGCCCAGGGGGTGCGCTCGATCGGCAAGCTCGCCTCGGCGCCGCGCGGCGCCCGCCCGGGTGACCTGGCCCGTGAGCTCGGCATGCCGCCGTGGAAGATCGACCGGGTGCGGCAGCAGATGCGCGGCTGGTCGGCGGACGGCGTCGCGGCCGCGCTGCGCGCCGTCGCCGAGGCGGACGCCGGGGTCAAGGGCGGTGGCGACGATCCGGAGTACGCGTTGGAGAAGGCCGTGGTCGCCGTGGCCCGGGCGGCCCGCAGCCGCTCCTGAGTGCTGCGTGCCCGGGGCGCTCCTCCCGCGCCCCGGGTATGCCGAAGGCCCCGGTCCGTCCTGGGGAAGGACGGGCCCGGGCCCTCGGTTTCGTTCTGTGAGCCGTCAGGCTCTTGCCGCGCCCGCGTGGCGAACGACCGAGCGCGGCGGGGTGCCGTTCCGGAGCGGTAGAGGGGCCGCTGGTTCCGGTACCGGCAGGGGCCGGGGCTCACGCCCCGGAGAGGCTTCAGCCCTGGAGGGCGGCAACCTGCTTGGCCAGCGCCGACTTCTTGTTGGCGGCGGCGTTCTTGTGCAGGACACCCTTGCTGGCGGCCTTGTCGAGCTTCTTGCCGGCCAGGGCGACGGCGGCGGTGGCCTTGGCGGCGTCACCGGCGACGATGGCCTCGCGGGCCGCGCGGACAGCGGTCTTGACCGAGGACTTGACGGCCTTGTTGCGCAGGCGCGCCTTCTCGTTGGTCTTGTTCCGCTTGATCTGGGACTTGATGTTCGCCACGAAAGAGCCTTTTCAGGTTCGTTGGATTTCGAGAGTGCGCTCCGCGCGTGAGAGGGTCGCGAAGCACAGTGGACCAGGCTACCAGCCCGCCCCGGGCCGTCCCAAACCGGACGGCGGCCGCCGCTCATGGGACGATGGAGGAGTCGTATACCCGACTCCCGCCGAGACTGGCGTGCAAACGCCGAAGTCACCGAATGGATCCTGCGTGCCCGCGACCCCTACCAACGTGCCCGAGCCGAGCCGTACCGACCCGGCTCTGATCCGTAACTTCTGCATCATCGCGCACATCGACCACGGCAAGTCGACGCTCGCCGACCGGATGCTTCAGCTGACCGGCGTGGTCGACTCGCGGCAGATGCGTGCGCAGTACCTCGACCGGATGGACATCGAGCGCGAGCGCGGCATCACGATCAAGTCGCAGGCGGTCCGTCTCCCCTGGGCGCCCTCCGAGGACGAGTCGAAGACGACGCACATCCTCAACATGATCGACACCCCGGGTCACGTCGACTTCACCTACGAGGTCTCCCGTTCCCTCGCCGCGTGCGAGGGCTGCATCCTCCTGGTGGACGCGGCCCAGGGCATCGAGGCCCAGACCCTCGCCAACCTCTACCTGGCGATGGAGAACGACCTCACGATCATCCCGGTCCTCAACAAGATCGACCTGCCGGCCGCGCAGCCCGAGAAGTTCGCCGCCGAGCTGGCCAACCTCGTCGGCTGCGACCCGTCCGACGTCCTCAAGGTGTCCGCCAAGACCGGCGTCGGCGTCCCCGAGCTGCTGGACCGCGTCGTCCGCGACGTCCCGGCCCCGGTCGGCGTCAAGGACGCCCCGGCCCGCGCGATGATCTTCGACTCGGTCTACGACGCCTACCGGGGCGTCGTGACGTACGTGAAGGTCGTCGACGGCACGCTGCGCAAGCGCGAGCGGATCCGGATGATGTCGACCGGTGCCCAGCACGAGCTGCTGGAGATCGGCACCAACTCCCCGGAGATGCTGCCCGCGGACGGCCTGTCCGTCGGCGAGGTCGGCTACCTGATCACCGGTGTGAAGGACGTCCGCCAGTCCAAGGTCGGCGACACCATCACCCAGTACCAGAACGGGGCCACCCAGGCGCTGGGCGGGTACAAGGACCCCAAGCCGATGGTCTTCTCCGGCCTCTACCCGCTGGACGGCTCGGACTACCCGGAGCTGCGCGAGGCGCTCGACAAGCTCCAGCTCAACGACGCCGCCCTGGTGTACGAGCCGGAGACGTCCGCCGCGCTGGGCTTCGGCTTCCGCGTCGGCTTCCTGGGCCTGCTCCACCTGGAGGTCATCCGCGAGCGCCTGGAGCGCGAGTTCGGTCTCGACCTGATCGCCACCGCGCCGAACGTGGTCTACAACGTCCTCATGGAGGACGGGACCGAGCACGAGGTGACCAACCCGAGCGAGTTCCCGACCGGCAAGATCGCCGAGGTGCACGAGCCGGTCGTCCGGGCCACCATCCTGGCGCCCAGCGAGTTCATCGGCGCGATCATGGAGCTCTGCCAGACCCGCCGCGGCGTCCTGCTGGGCATGGACTACCTCTCCGAGGACCGCGTCGAGATCCGCTACACGCTGCCCCTCGCCGAGGTCGTCTTCGACTTCTTCGACCAGCTCAAGTCCAAGACCCGCGGCTACGCCTCGCTGGACTACGAGCCCACCGGCGAGCAGGTCTCCGACCTGGTCAAGGTCGACATCCTGCTGCACGGCGACAAGGTCGACGCCTTCTCGGCGATCACCCACAAGGACAAGGCGTACGCCTACGGCGTCCGGCTCGTCGCCAAGCTCCGCGAGCTCATCCCGCGGCAGAACTTCGAGGTGCCGATCCAGGCCGCGATCGGCGCCCGCGTCATCGCCCGTGAGACCGTCCGCGCCATTCGCAAGGACGTTCTCGCGAAGTGCTACGGCGGTGACATCTCCCGTAAGCGGAAGCTCCTGGAGAAGCAGAAGGAGGGCAAGAAGCGAATGAAGATGGTCGGCAGCGTGGAAGTTCCGCAGGAGGCGTTCATCGCGGTGCTCTCCTCGGACGAGAGCGGCGAGAAGGGCAAGAAGTAGCCGGTCCCGCTCCCGCCGCGCCCCCGGTGGCGCACGGACGCCCGCTCCCCGCGAGGGAGCGGGCGTTTTCCGTAGGCGCACGGGCCCGTACGGCGTTCCCGCCGCCCCGAGAGGCATCCCGCGCGGTACGTGTAAACGCCACCAATCACTTTCGGTCACAGCTTCAACAAGGCCCTCAGGGCCTCTTACGTGCGGGCCCCGGCGCCTCTAGGCTGATCACTGCTTGAAGGTTACTCGCGAGTCACCCAGCAACGAGGCGGGCCCCGGAGGATGCCGTGACCGACACCAGGACTTTGCTCGAGAACCGGCCGCCCTCCGTGGCGACGCTCTTCCTCGAACGCGTCGCCGCCACCCCCGATGCCGAGGCGTACCGGTATCCCGTGCCGCCCCCCTCCGGCCGCGGCCCGTCCGCCTGGGCCTCGCTCACCTGGAAGCAGGCCGCCGAGCGGGTGTTCGCGATCTCCGCCGGGCTGATCGGACTCGGCGTCGCCGCCGAGGAGCGCGTCGCCCTCGCCTCCGACACCCGCGTCGAGTGGATCCTCGCCGACCTGGGCATCCTCTGCTCCGGCGCCGCCACCACCCCCTCTACCCCAGCACCAACGCCGAGGAGTCGGCGTTCATGCTCGCCGACTCCGAGAGCAAGGTGCTCATCGCGGAGAACGCCGCCCAGCTCGCCAAGGCCCGCGAGCAGCGCGGCGCCCTCCCCGGCCTGGCGCACGTCGTGGTGATCGACGAAGCGGACGCGGTACCCGCCGAGGGCGACCCGGACGGCTGGGTGCTCTCCCTCGCCGAGCTGGAACGACGCGGCGCGGCCCGCCTGAAGGAGACCCCGGACCTGGTCCGCGACCGGGTCGGCGAGATCCGCTCCGAGCAGCTCGCCACCCTCATCTACACCTCCGGTACCACCGGCCGCCCCAAGGGCGTCCGTCTCCGCCAGGACAGCTGGTCGTACATGGCCCGCGCCATCGAGGCCACCGGCCTGGTCCGGCCCGACGACGTCCAGTACCTCTGGCTCCCGCTGGCCCACGTCTTCGGCAAGGTGCTCACGGCCGGCCACATCGGCATCGGCCACGTCACCGCCGTCGACGGCCGTGCGGACAAGATCGTCGAGAACCTGCCGGTCGTCCGGCCGACCTACATGGCGGCCGTGCCCCGCGTCTTCGAGAAGGTCTACAACGGCGTCGTCGCCAAGGCCCGGGAGGGCGGCGGGGCCAAGTACAAGATCTTCCAGTGGGCCGCCGAGGTGTCCCGCGAGTACGCCAGAGTCTCGCAGGACAACTACCGCCGCACCGGCAGCCGTTCCGTCCCCTTCGCCCTCGCCGCCCGCCACAAGGCCGCCGACGTCCTCGTCTACGCCAAGATCAGAGAGGCGTTCGGCGGCCGGCTGCGCGCCTGCATCTCCGGCGCCTCCGCCCTCGCCCCCGACATCGGCCTCTTCTTCTCCGGCGCCGGCATCCACATCCTGGAGGGCTACGGCCTCACCGAGACCAGCGCCGCCAACTTCGTCAACCCCGGCGAGGCGTACCGCACCGGCACCGTCGGCAAGCCGCTCCCCGGCACCGAGGTGCGGATAGCGGACGACGGCGAGGTCCTGCTGCGCGGCCCCGGGATCATGGAGGGCTACCACGGCCTGCCCGACCGCACGGCGGAAGTCCTCGAACCGGACGGCTGGTTCCACACCGGCGACATCGGCGAACTGTCGCCCGACGGCTTCCTGCGCATCACCGACCGCAAGAAGGACCTGATCAAGACGTCGGGCGGCAAGTACGTCGCCCCCGCCGAGGTCGAGGGCCGCTTCAAGGGCATCTGTCCCTTCGTCTCCAACATCCTGGTCCACGGCGCCGACCGGAACTACTGCACCGCCCTCATCGCCCTGGACGAGACCTCCCTCCTCAAGTGGGCGGCCGACCACGGGCTCGGCGGCCGCACCTACGCCGAGGTGGTCGCCGCGCCGCAGACCGAGGAGATGGTCGGGGAGTACGTGCGACGGCTCAACGAGGGCCTCCAGCGCTGGCAGACGATCAAGAAGTTCCGGCTGCTGCCGCGCGACCTGGACGTGGAGCACGGGGAGCTCACGCCCAGCCTCAAGCTGAAGCGGCCCGTCGTGGAGCGGGAGTACAAGGACCTGATCGAGGAGATGTACGAGGGGACGCGCGAGCGCTGACCGGTGCGCCTGCCCGCGCCCCGGCGCCGGGCGGCTCGGGGACGGTCCGGCCTCCGGCGGTCATGCCGGACAATGGACCCATGCCTTCCGTACTGCCCGACGGCGAGCCCGTGCCCGACGACGGGGCGCTGCCCCCGCACGCCCTCGCCGACGCGGGCCGGCGGCCCCTCGGCTTCTACCTGCACGTCCCCTACTGCGCCACCCGCTGCGGCTACTGCGACTTCAACACCTACACCGCGAGCGAGCTGCGCGGCTCGGGCGGCGCCCTGGCCTCCCGTGACAACTACGCCGACACCGTCGCCGAGGAGATCCGGCTGGCGCGCAAGGTGCTCGGCGACGACCCGCGCCCGGTCGAGACGGTCTTCGTCGGCGGCGGCACGCCCACCCTGCTGCCCGCCGCCGACCTGGGCCGGATGCTCGCCGCCGTCCGCGACGAGTTCGGGTTCGCCCCCGGCGCCGAGATCACCACCGAGGCCAACCCGGAGTCCGTCGACCCCCGCTACCTGGAGGAACTGCGGGCCGCCGGCTTCAACCGGGTCTCCTTCGGCATGCAGAGCGCCCGGCAGCACGTCCTCAGGATCCTCGACCGCACGCACACCCCCGGCCGCCCCGAA
Source organism: Streptomyces sp. CA-181903 (assembly GCF_050937075.1). NCBI lineage: Bacteria > Bacillati > Actinomycetota > Actinomycetes > Kitasatosporales > Streptomycetaceae > Streptomyces > Streptomyces sp. CA-181903. The sequence continues at coordinate 2,528,428 of NZ_JBNJLY010000001.1, read as the reverse complement.
GCGTGCGTCGCCGAGGCCCGCGCCGCCGGCTTCGACCACGTCAACCTCGACCTGATCTACGGCACCCCCGGCGAGAGCGACGACGACTGGCGTGCCTCGCTGGACGCCGCCATCGCCGCCGGCCCGGACCACGTCTCGGCCTACGCCCTGATCGTCGAGGAGGGCACCCAGCTGGCCCGCCGCATCCGCCGCGGCGAGGTCCCCATGACCGACGACGACGTCCACGCCGACCGCTACCTGATCGCCGAGGACCGCCTTACGGCCGCCGGTTACGCCTGGTACGAGGTCTCCAACTGGGCCACCACGGACGCCGGCCGCTGCCGCCACAACGAGCTGTACTGGCGGGGCGCCGACTGGTGGGGCGCGGGGCCCGGCGCCCACTCGCACGTCGGCGGGGTGCGGTGGTGGAACGTCAAGCACCCGGGCGCCTACGCGCAGGCTCTGGCCGAGGGGCGGTCGCCCGGGGCGGGGCGCGAGGTCCTGAGCGACGAGGACCGGCGCGTCGAGCGGATCCTGCTGGAGCTGCGGCTGGTGGACGGGTGTCCGCTGTCCCTGCTGAAGCCCGCGGGCGCGCGGGCGGCGGAGAAGGCTCTCGCCGACGGGCTGCTCCAGCCGGGGCCGTACGAGGCGGGGCGGGCTGTGTTGACGTTGCGTGGACGGCTGCTCGCCGACGCGGTGGTGCGGGATCTGGTGGACTGAGCCCCGGCCCCGCCCTTTCACCGTTTCCAAACGCCGGACGGGCTGATTTCAGCCCGTCCGGCGATTGAGGACTGGGGGCACCCCCTCTGGGGGAGCGCGCAGCGCGCTTCGCGGGTGCGGGGCGCAGCCCCCGCGAGAAACGGTGAAAGGGCGGGTTAGGGGCACGTCACAAAGTCGATCAGCTCCTCCACCCGCCCCAGAAGCTCCGGCTCCAGGTCCTTGTACGACCGCACCCCCGCCAGGATCCGCTGCCACGCGGCCCCGTGTTCACCGGCCAGCCCAGCGCCCGGCAGACCCCCGTCTTCCAGTCCTGCCCCCGCGGCACCCGCGGCCACCCGGCGATCCCCACGGACGACGGCTTCACCGCCTCCCACACGTCCACGTACGGATGCCCGACGACGAGCACGTGCTCGCCCGTGACCTCCGACGCGATACGCGACTCCTTCGAGCCCGGGACCAAGTGGTCCACCAGGACGCCCAGCCGGGCGTCCGGGCCAGGGGCGAAGTCGCGGACGATGGACGGGAGATCGTCGACGCCCTCCAGGTACTCGACGACGACGCCCTCGATGCGCAGGTCGTCGCCCCAGACCCGTTCCACGAGCTCCGCGTCGTGCCGGCCCTCGACGTAGATCCGCCCGGCCCGTGCCACGCGCGCCCGGGCACCGGGGACGGCGAGGGAGCCGGAGGCGGTACGGGCCGGGCCGGACGGTGTGCGCGGCGCCGCGGAGGGCCGGACGAGGGTGACGACGCGGCCCTCCAGCAGGAAGCCGCGCGGTTCCAGCGGGAAGACGCGGTGCTTGCCGAAGCGGTCCTCCAGGGTCACGGTCGGCCCCTGCGCGGTCTTCTCGCAGCGGACGACCGCCCCGCAGAAGCCGGTTGTGACCTCCTCCACCACCAGGTCCGGCTCGGCCGGCACCTCCGGGACGGGGACGCTCCGCTTCCAGGGAGGCGTCAGGTCGGGGTCGTACTGTCTGCTGCGCACGCGCAGACGATAGGAAAAACCCGCCCTTCCGGCCTACGACACGCCGAAGCGGCGTGCCAGCGCGTTGCGTTGCTCACGGACAAACCGGGCGTCGACCGCCGCGCCGTGCCCCGGCACGTACACCGCGTCCGGCCCGCCGAGGGCGAGCAGCCGGTCTAGCGCCGCCGGCCAGGCGGCCGGGGTGGCGTCGGGGCCGGCCTGCGGCTCGCCGGACTCCTCGACCAGGTCGCCGCAGAAGACGACGTCCGGGGCGCCGCCGTCGCCCGGCACCAGGACGGCCAGGTCATGGGCGCTGTGGGCGGCTCCGAGCGAGACGAGCCGGACCCGGCGCCCGCCGCCCAGGTCGAGTTCCGACTCGTCGGCGACCTCGTGGGCCGGGGCCACCAGCCGGGCCGCCGCCTCGGCGGCGTCGCGCGCGTCCATCCCGTACCGGACCGCGTCCTCGCGCAGCTCCGCGGGGACGAGCCGGCCCGCGAGCCCCGCCGCCCCGTACACCGCCGCGTCCGCGAACGCGGCGGTGCCGAAGACGTGGTCGAAGTGACCATGCGTGAGTGCGATGTGCGTCACGGGCCGCCCGAAGAGCTCCCGTACCTCCCGCTCGATCTCCGCGCCCTCACGGAGCGTCGAGCCCGTGTCCACGACCAGGACGCCCGACGCCCCGGCGACCGCCCCCGTCGTCGCGTCCCAGCCCGGCAGCCTGCGCCGGGCCACCCCCGGCGCGAGCCGTTCCCAGCGCGCCCCCCTGTGCTGCTCCTGGTCCGTTCCTCCGTGGTTTCCCATGCCGGGAACCTAACGCGCGCGCGGTACGGTGACCCGTCCGGCGGCGCACGCGGATCGGACGCGGATCGGATACGGAGCGCGACTGCCTTGCCGTGGCCGTGGTGGACCGCCGTACACTGACGTGTGGGGTTTGGCACTCGTGACCTTTGAGTGCCAGGCAGGAGACCCGGGTAGGACCCGGGGAGAACCCCGCGAGACGGCTGGACCCGCTGGACTGGAGGTGTGCGCGGATGCTGAGCGAACGCAGGCTCAAGGTCCTGCGTGCCATCGTCCAGGACTACGTGGGCACCGAGGAGCCCGTCGGCTCCAAGGCCCTCACCGAGCGTCACCACCTCGGTGTGTCCCCGGCGACGGTGCGCAACGACATGGCGGTGCTGGAGGAGGAGGGCTTCATCGCCCAGCCCCACACCAGCGCCGGCCGGATCCCGACCGACAAGGGCTACCGCCTCTTCGTCGACCGGCTGGCGGGCGTCAAGCCGCTGTCCTCCGCGGAGCGGCGCGCGATCCAGAACTTCCTGGACGGCGCGGTCGACCTGGACGACGTGGTGGCCCGCACGGTGCGGCTGCTGGCGCAGCTCACCCGGCAGGTGGCGGTCGTGCAGTACCCGTCGCTGACCCGGTCGACCGTCCGGCACGTGGAGCTGCTGCCGCTCGCTCCCGCGCGGGTGATGCTGGTGCTGATCACGGACACCGGGCGGGTTGAGCAGCGGATGGTCGACTGCCCGGCGCCGGTCGGCGAGGTGGCGCTCGCGGATCTGCGGGCGCGGCTCAACAGCCGCGTCGTGGGCCGCCGGTTCACGGACGTGCCGCAGTTGGTGCAGGATCTCCCCGATTCCTTCGAGCAGGACGATCGGGGAACCGTTTCGACGGTCCTGGCCGTTCTCCTGGAGACCCTGGTCGAGGAGACCGAGGAGCGGCTGATGATCGGCGGCACCGCCAATCTCACCCGTTTCGGTCATGACTTCCCGCTGACGATCCGGCCCGTGCTGGAGGCGTTGGAGGAGCAGGTCGTCCTCCTCAAGCTGCTCGGCGAGGCCACGGACTCGGGCATGACCGTCCGCATCGGTCATGAGAACGCCCACGAGGGCCTGAACTCCACATCCGTCGTCGCCGTCGGCTACGGTTCGGGCGACGAAGCCGTCGCCAAACTCGGCGTGGTCGGACCGACCCGCATGGATTACCCCGGAACGATGGGAGCGGTACGCGCAGTGGCACGTTACGTCGGACAGATCCTGGCGGAGTCGTAAGTGGCCACGGACTACTACGCGGTCCTGGGCGTACGGCGCGATGCCTCGCAGGACGAGATCAAGAAGGCATTCCGCCGCCTCGCCCGCGAGCTGCACCCGGACGTCAATCCGGACCCCAAGACGCAGGAGCGGTTCAAGGAGATCAACGCCGCTTACGAGGTGCTCTCGGACCCGCAGAAGAAGCAGGTCTACGACCTCGGCGGCGACCCGCTCTCGTCCTCGGGCGGCGGCGGTGGCGCCGGCGGCTTCGGTGCCGGGTTCGGCAACTTCTCCGACATCATGGACGCCTTCTTCGGCCAGGCGTCGCAGCGCGGCCCGCGCTCGCGCACCCGCCGCGGCCAGGACGCGATGATCCGGCTGGAAGTCGACCTGGACGAGGCGACGTTCGGCACGACCAAGGAGATCCAGGTCGACACGGCCGTCGTCTGCACCACGTGCAGCGGCGAGGGCGCCGCCCCCGGCACGTCCGCGCAGACCTGTGACATGTGCCGCGGCCGCGGTGAGGTCTCGCAGGTCACCCGCTCGTTCCTGGGCCAGGTCATGACCTCCCGCCCGTGCCCGCAGTGCCAGGGCTTCGGCACGGTCGTGCCGACCCCGTGCCCGGAGTGCGCCGGCGACGGCCGCGTCCGGTCGCGCCGCACGCTGACGGTCAAGATCCCCGCCGGTGTCGACAACGGCACCCGCATCCAGCTCGCGGGCGAGGGCGAGGTCGGCCCCGGCGGCGGCCCGGCCGGCGACCTCTACGTCGAGATCCACGAGAAGCCGCACCCGGTCTTCCAGCGGCGCGGCGACGACCTGCACTGCACGGTCACCATCCCGATGACCGCGGCGGCGCTGGGCACCAAGGTGCCGCTGGAGACGCTGGACGGCATGGAGGAGATCGACATCCGGCCCGGCACCCAGTCCGGCCAGGCCATCCCGCTGCACCAGCGCGGCGTCACGCACCTGCGCGGCGGCGGGCGTGGCGATCTCATCGTGCACGTCGAGGTGCTGACGCCCGGCAAGCTCGACGCGCAGCAGGAGGAGCTGCTCCGGCAGCTCGCCAAGATCCGTGGCGAGGAGCGGCCGACGGGCGAGTTCAAGCCGGGGCAGCAGGGGCTGTTCTCGCGGCTGAAGGACGCGTTCAACGGGCGCTGAGGCGGTGCAGAAACGGCGCTGAGACGACGCTGAGGCGGCGCCGGGGCAGCGGCTCGCCGGGTACCGGCGGAACGGACGGATCCGGGGGCGCCCGGATCCGGTCCGGGGCGGCCCCGGCTCCGTCCGGCGCGGCCCGCGATCCGTCGGCGCGGTCCGTCCGTCCGGCGTGCCCCGTGGTCCGTTCGGCGCGTCCGTGGTTCCGTTCCGGCGCGGCCCGGGTTCCGTTCGGCGCGGTTCCGACGGCGTGACACGATGTGGTCATGGCCTATGAATCCGTTGGGGAATCCGTAGGGGCACCCGTTGGGGACACCGCGCTGACCGGCCTGTTCCGGCACCCGATCGTGCAGGCCCCGATGGCGGGCGGCGGCTCCTGCCCACCGCTCGCCGCGGCCGTCTCCGAGGCCGGCGGCCTCGGCTTCCTCGCCGCCGGCTACAAGACGCCGGCCGCGATGTACGAGGAGATCAAGCAGCTCCGCGCCCGTACGTCCCGGCCCTTCGGCGTGAACCTGTTCATGCCGCAGCCGCCCGCCGCGGACCCCGCGGCCGTCGAGGTCTACGCCGAGCAACTCGCGGGCGAGGCCACCTGGTACGACGTGCCCCTGGGCGACTGGGACCGGGCCACCGACGACGGGTACGAGGCCAAGCTCGCCATCCTCCTCGACGACCCCGTCCCGGTCGTCTCGTTCACCTTCGGCTGCCCGTCCGCCGAGGGCCTCGCGGCGCTCGCCGCGGCCGGCACGGTCACGGCGGTGACCGTCACCTCCGTCGCCGAGGCCCGGGCCGCGTACGAGGCGGGTGCCGCCGCGCTCTGCGTCCAGGGCGTCGAGGCGGGCGGCCACCAGGGCACCCACCACGACGATCCCCGGCTGGACGGCGCCGGGGCCGGCGCCGGGCTGCTCGCCCTGCTCACCGAGGTCCGGGAGGCTGTCCCGCTGCCGCTGGTCGCCGCGGGCGGGCTGATGCGCGGCGCCCAGATAGCGTCCGTGCTGGCCGCGGGCGCCTGTGCCGCCCAGCTCGGCACGGCGTTCCTCGCCTGCCCCGAGTCCGGCGCGAGCGAGCTGCACAAACGGGCGCTGACCGACCCGCTGTTCACCGGCACCGAGCTGACCCGCGCCTTCTCCGGGCGCCCGGCCCGCGGCCTGGTGAACCGGTTCATCCGGGAGCACGGCCCCTACGCCCCCGCCGCCTACCCCCAGGTCCACTACCTGACGGCCGGCCTCCGCAAGGCCGCCGCCGCGGCCGGCGACCCCCAAGCCGTCAACCTGTGGGCGGGCCAGGGCCACCGCCTGGCCCGCGACCTCCCGGCGGCCCGCCTCGTCGAGGTCCTGGCCGCCGAACTCGACGCGGCCCGCGCGTCCTTGACAGCACCATCCCGAGGGAGCGACTCATGACAGCGCCGGTCTTCCTGGTCGAGGAGGACTCCCTCACGGGCGTCTTCCCCGGCACCGTCTTCCCCCTCGACGGTCCCGAGGGCCGGCACGCCGTCTCCGTCCGCCGGCTGCGCGTCGGCGAGGACATCGTGCTGACGGACGGCCGGGGTACGGGCGCGCACGGCACGGTGGCCGCCGTCAGCGGCAAGGACCACCTCGACGTCGCCGTCACGTCCGTCCGCTCCGAGCCCCTGCCCCAGCCTCGGATCACCGTCGTCCAGGCCCTCCCCAAGGGCGACCGCGGCGAACTCGCCGTCGAGACCATGACGGAGACCGGCGTCGACGCGATCGTCCCCTGGGCCGCCTCCCGCTGCGTCACCCAGTGGAAGGGCGACCGCGGCCTGAAGTCCCTCGGCAAGTGGCGGGCGACGGCGAGAGAGGCCGGCAAGCAGTCCCGCCGCCTCCGCTTCCCCGACGTCACGGACCTCATGACGACCCGCCAGGTCGCCGACCTCCTCGCCGGCGCCGCCTTCGCCGCCGTCCTCCACGAGGAGGGCAGCACCCCCCTGGCCACCGCCGACCTCCCGGAGACCGGCGACATCGTCCTCGTCGTCGGCCCCGAGGGCGGCGTCTCCCCGGACGAACTGACGTCCTTCGAAGCCGCCGGCGCCCACCCTTACCGCCTCGGCCCCACCGTCCTCCGCACCTCCACGGCGGGCACGGCGGCGACGGCGCTGCTGCTGGGGCGGACGGGGCGGTGGAGCTGAGCCGGGCCCGAGGCCCGGCCGGCGGCGGAGTGGCGTGGGGAGAGGAGCCCGTATGACCGAGGACGAACTGGTCGCACTGGTCCGGCGCGTCATGGACGCGGACGGCGCCACGGAAGCCGAGGACGACGCCCTCGTCGCCCTCCTGGAGCGTCACGTCCCCCACCCGGCCATCACCGACCTGATCTTCCACACCCACCCGGAACCCACGGCGGAGCAGGTCGTCGCCGCGGCACTGGCATACCGCCCAATCGCGCTGTGACCCTTGGGCGGTGTGCGAGGACGCGGCCGTGGCCCGGCGTCCGGACGCCCGCCGGCGAACCGGTTTTCCTCACCCACGACCGTGCGGCGCGGGAAGCGCCGCACCCCTGAAGGGAGTTCCCCGTGCGCGTCGTCGCCCTCCTCGCCCACCCCCAGCCCGGCAGTTTCAACCACACGCTTTTCGAAGCGGTGACCGATGAGTTGAGCGCCCGCGGGTGTGAGGTCCTCGCGCACGACCTCTGTGCGGAGGGGTTCGATCCGCTCCTGCGGGCCGACGAGACGGGGACGGTGACGGACGCCGGGGCGACGGGCGACGCGCTCGTGGCCCGGTACCGCGCGGAGCTCGCCGGGGCGGACGGTCTGGTGTTCGTGCACCCCAACTGGTGGGGGATGCCCCCGGCGGTGCTGGTCGGCTGGATACAGCGGGTGCTCGCGCCCGGCGTCGCCTACAAGCTGGAGCACGCGGACGGCGAACCCGAGGGGCTGCTCCGGGCCGGCCGGGCGCTGGTGCTCAACACGTCCGACACCCCGGAGGCGCGGGAGCGGGAGGAGTTCGGGGATCCGCTCCAGCGGATCTGGGCCGCCTGCGTGCTGCCGTACGTCGGCGTCACCGACGTACGGCGGAAGGTCTTCCGGACGGTCTCGGGTTCCACGGCGGCGGAGCGCGAGGCATGGCTCGCGGAGGCGCGGGAGGCGGCCGCCGCGCTGGTGGCCTGACGGTCCCCGCCCCCGTCGCGGCCGGCGGCCCGCCTCGTTGTCAGTCCCGCCCGGTACGATCCGATCACGATCAGCCGACGACCCGGAGGGAGTGCACGGTGGCGGGAGAACCGCAGGCCGACTGCCTGTTCTGCAAGATCATCGCTAAGGAGGTGCCCGCGACCGTCGTCCGGGAGACCGAGACGACCGTGGCGTTCCGGGACATCAACCCCCAGGCACCCACGCACGTCCTGGTGATCCCCAAGGCGCACTACCCGGACGCCGCGTCGCTGGCCGCCGCCGAGCCGCTGATCGCCGCGGACATACTGCGGGAGGCGGGCGAGGTGGCCGCCGGAGAGGGCGTGGACGGCTCGGGGTACCGGATCGTCTTCAACACCGGGGCCGGGGCGGGGCAGACCGTGTTCCACGCGCACGCGCACGTGCTCGGGGGACGTGGGCTCAACTGGCCCCCCGGCTAGAACCGGCCAGAACCGGCTGGAACCGGCCAGCACCGCACAACGGGAGCCTCCACCGTGTCCGTACGTGAACTCGTCGTCCTCGGCACCGCCAGCCAGGTGCCCACCCGCCACCGCAACCACAACGGCTACGTCCTGCTCTGGGACGGCGAGGGCCTGCTCTTCGACCCGGGGGAGGGGACGCAGCGCCAGATGGTGCGGGCCGGGGTGGCCGCCCACGACCTCAACCGGATCTGCGTCACGCACTTCCACGGCGACCACTCGCTCGGTCTCGCCGGCGTGATCCAGCGGATCAACCTGGACCAGGTGCCGCACCCGGTCACCGCGCACTACCCGGCGAGCGGCCGCCGCTTCTTCGAGCGGCTGCGCTACGCGACCGCCTACCGGGAGACCGTGGAGCTGGCCCAGGAGCCGGTGTCCGGCAAGGGCCGCGTGCTGGCCGAGACGCCGTCGTACACGCTGGAGGCGCGCCGGCTCTCCCACCCCGTCGAGTCCTACGGGTACCGGGTCGTGGAGCCCGACGGGCGGCGGATGCTGCCCGCGCTGCTGGCCGAGCACGGCATCACCGGCCCGGACGTGGGACGGCTCCAGAAGGACGGAGTCCTCGGCGGGGTGACGCTGGCGGACGTCAGCGAGGCGCGGCGCGGCCAGCGGTTCGCGTTCGTGATGGACACCCGGCTCTGCGACGGGGTGTACGCCCTGGCGGAGGGCTGCGACATGCTCGTCATCGAGTCCACGTTCACGGACGAGGACGCCGCCCTGGCCGCCGACCACGGGCACCTGACGGCCGGTCAGGCGGCCCGGGTGGCGGCCGAGAGCGGGGTGCGTCACCTGGTGCTGACGCACTTCTCGCAGCGGTACGCGGACCCGGAGGTCTTCGAACGGCAGGCCCGGGCGGCGGGCTTCGACGGGGAGCTCACCGTCGCCCGGGACCTCACGCGCGTCCCCGTTCCCAAGCGGGAACGGTGAACAAGGGGCCCTACGGCAGGTAGTACATCGGGTTCGGGAGCTTGAACTCGCGGCCCGACGCGCCGCCCTGGAGGTCGCTGTACTGGTCGCCGAAGTTGGCGACGATCCGGTAGCCCTGGGCCTCGATGTGCTTGCGAGTGCCGGACTTGTACTCGACCGTGGTGCAGTTCGCGCCGCACTTCAGGTAGGACGGCGGGTTCTTCTTGTCCTTCAGGAAGAAGTGCGCCCGGTCGGCCACCGGCTTGTAACCGGCGTTCTTCAGGTTGCGCACGCTCCACGCGCGCTGGTGCTCGTCGCGGCCGGTCACGAAGAAGACCGTGATGCCCTTCGACTGCGCCCAGTTGACCAGCTTCGGCATGCCGAAGACGGCGGCCATGTCGGTCGACTTCAGGTACGCGTCCTGCGACTCGGGCGTGAAGTGGAAGCCCTGCTTCAGCTCGTAGTTGTAGGTCAGCAGCGTGGTGTCGTCCACGTCCAGCACGATGGCCGGCTTCGCGCCCTTCCGCGGCGCGTTCCGCGCGACGCCCTCGAGGTGGGCCTTGGCCTTCTTCTCGATCTCGGCGACCTGCTTGGCGTAGCTGCTCTTCGGGGAGGCGTAGTGCTCGCCCTTCTTGTCGACCGTGTCGCCGTAGTACGCCTTGATCTTCTCCTGGACGAGGGTGAGGTTCGGGATCTCCTTGTCCGAGCGGGGCACCGAGTGGTCCGCGGTCGCCGCGCCGGTCGCGAACAGGCCGGCGCCGACGGCGACGGCGGCGGCACCGGCGACCGCCATGCGGACGCGCCGGGGGGAAGACTTCAGCGAGGGCGACACGTGTGAACTCCTGATAAACAGATGAGCGGGTGCAGCGCGAAGCTAGGGCCCCACTCCACACCCGGTCAATGTCGGATGGATCACCCTTCGTTCAAGGCTCGCCCAAAGATCACCGAATGGGCCGTACCGGGCCTCTCACGCCCCGCCCTCATCCGGCTCCTCACGCCCAACCCACATCCGGCTCCTCACGCCCAACCCACATCCGACTCCTCACACCCCGCCCGCACCCGGCTCCTCACGCCCCCGCCCGCTCCAGGATCCGCGCCGCCACCGCCGGCGAGTCCACCAGCGGATGCAGCGCCAGCGCCCGGAGCGCGGCGCCCCGGTCCCGGCTCACCGCCGCCTCGATCACCGCCCGCTCCACCGCCTTGAGCTGGAGCATCAGCCCGAGCTGGTCCGCCCGCAGCGGGTCGCACGGCAGCGGCCGCGCGCCCTTGGCGCCCACCTCGCACACCGTCTCGATGATCGCCTCCCGGTCGATCTCCGGAACGGTGCCCATATTGCGGACGTTGAGGATCAGCCGCGCCCGCTCGTCCCGGGCCACCGCCCGCATCAGCGCCAGCGCCACCCGCTCGTAGCCGCCGCCCTCCAGGTCGCACGAGTCCCGCTGCCAGCCCCCGCTCGCCGCCCGGCTCGCGGCGCCGTACGTCTCCTCGCGCTCCAGCCGGGCGCGCTGCCACAGCTCGTACGCCCGCTCGGGGGCGCCCGCCGCCCGGGAGAAGAAGTCGCCCTGCTGGCGGTCGAGATACTCACCGCGCGTGTGCTCCGCGTCGCTCGTCGCCCGCAGCGTCTCCCGCCGGAAGTAGTAGTACTGGAGGTACTCGTTGGGCAGCGCCTCCAGCGCCCGGAGCCACTCGGCGCCGAACAGCTTCCCCTCCTCGAACGAGGCCAGCGCCTCCCCGTCGCCCAGCAGGCCCGGCAGCAGGTCCCGGCCGTCCAGCGTCAACCGGCGCAGCCAGCCGAGGTGGTTGAGCCCCACGTAGTCGTACTCCACCCGGTCCGGGTCGGCGCCCGCCGCCCGCGCCGCGCGGCGGACCAGCCCCACGGGTGAGTCGCAGATGCCGATCACGCGGTCACCCAGGACGGCGGACATCGCCTCCGTCACCATGCCCGCCGGATTGGTGAAGTTGATGACCCACGCGTCCGGGGCGAGTTCGGCCACCCGCCGCGCGATGTCCACGGCCACCGGCACCGTCCGCAGCCCGTACAGCACGCCGCCCGCGCCGACCGTCTCCTGCCCCAACACCCCCTCGTCCAGGGCGATCCGCTCGTCCCGCACCCGTCCCGCCGTCCCGCCCACGCGGATCGCGGAGAAGACGAAGTCCGTGCCGCGCACGGCCTCGTCGAGGTCGTCGGACACCCGGACGGAAGGGGCGCCCGGCACCCCCTCCGCCTGGGCCGCCAGAACGGATCTGATCACTCTTGCCCGCATCGAATCCGTGTCGAAGAGCACCAGTTCGGTGACGCGGCCGGGCGCGTCGCGCCGCGCGTCGTCAAGAAGGGCCCGGTGCACCAACGGCACCCGGAAGCCGCCACCGCCGAGAATCGTCAGCCTCATGGCCGGAACGTACCGCAGCATCGGGCACACTGTCCGGACCGCACCCCCTGAGAGGAGCAGCGAAAGCATGACGATCTCTGCGGACCGTGCCTCCGCGGACCCCGCCAAGGGTGCCGCCCCGCGCCGGCCGGGAAGCCGCCCGGAAAGCCGTCAGGAAAGCCGGCCGGGAAACCGTCCGGAAGGCCGGCCGGACAGGGCGCCGGCCCCGGGCGGGCCCCTGTCGCCCCTCGGCGGGCAGGCCCCGGTGCTCGACCCCCTGGCGGGCGTACGGGCGGAGGGCGGACCGGAGTTCGACGTCTACCTGACCGGCACCGTGTTCCTCGACATCATCTTCACCGGCCTCGACTCCGCCCCCGTGCGCGGCACCGAGTCCTGGGCGCGCGGCATGGGCTCCAGCCCCGGCGGCATCGCCAACATGGCCACCGCCCTGGCTCGGCTGGGCCTGCGCACCACCCTCGCCGCCGCCTTCGGCGACGACATGTACGGCGAATACTGCTGGGAGGCGCTCTCGCGCGGCGAGGGCATCGACCTCGGCCCCTCCCGGACGGTCCCCGGCTGGCACTCCCCGGTGACCGTCTCCATGGCCTACGAGGGCGAGCGGACCATGGTCTCGCACGGCCACGAGGCCCCGCCCCCCGAGCCGCCCGCCCCCGTCTGCCCGGTCCCGGCCAAGGCCGCCGTCGCCCTGCTCGTCCCCGGCCGCCGCGAGGAGTGGCTCGCCAACGCCGCCCGCTCCGGCAGCCGCGTCTTCGCCGACGTCGGCTGGGACGACACCGGCCGCTGGGACCCGTCCGACCTCGCCGACCTGGAGCACTGCGAGGCGTTCCTCCCCAACGCCGAGGAGGCCATGCGCTACACCCGCGCCGACTGCCCCCGGGCCGCCGCCCGCGCCCTCGCCGACCGCGTCCCGCTGGCCGTCGTCACCATGGGCGAGAAGGGCGCCTACGCCGCCGACGGACGCACCGGCGAGACCGCCGAGGTCCCCGCCATCGTCGTCGAGGCCCTCGACCCCACCGGCGCCGGGGACGTATTCGTCGCCGGCTTCGTCGCCGGCACCCTCGCCGACTGGCCGCTGGCCGACCGACTCGCCTTCGCCTGCCTGACCTCCGCCCTCTCCGTCCAGGAGTTCGGCGGCTCGCTCTCCGCCCCCGGCTGGCGGGAGGTCGCCGCCTGGTGGCAGCACGTCCGCGCCTACGACGACCAGTCCCGCGACACCCTCCGCCGCTACGCCTTCCTCGACGGCCTCCTGCCGGGCGCCGCCCGCCCGTGGCCGCTCCGCCGCGCGCAGCCCACGCTCGGCTTCCGAGGCGTCTGAGACCGCGCCGGGGAGGGGCGTCGAAAACCCCTCGGGCCCGTCCGGCCACCGGCGTACCCTGGACCGTACGGGGCGGACGGACGCGAGAGCGCCCGCCGCCGGACGCACGCACGGACACGGAAAGAGGGATGAGCAGGCCACAGTGCCGGCCCATGACTCAGACACCCACACGAGCGCAGGCACAAGCCCGCTTCACGGTCCCCGCCAAGCACCCCATGGTGACCGTGCTGGGCTCCGGGGACAGCCTCCTGCGCGTGATCGAGAACGCGTTCCCGTCGACGGACATCCACGTACGGGGCAATGAGGTCAGCGCGACGGGGGACCGGCGGGAAGTCGCCCTCGTCCAGCGCTTGTTCGACGAGATGATGCTGGTGCTCCGGACCGGTGCGCCGATGACGGAGGACGCGGTGGAACGCTCGATCGCCATGCTGCGGGACGCCGAGTCCCAGCCCGAGACGCCCGCCGAGGTGCTCACCCAGAACATCCTCTCCAACCGCGGCCGCACCATCCGTCCCAAGACGCTCAACCAGAAGCGGTACGTCGACGCGATCGACAAGCACACCGTCGTCTTCGGCATCGGCCCCGCGGGCACCGGCAAGACCTACCTGGCCATGGCCAAGGCCGTCCAGGCCCTCCAGTCCAAGCAGGTCAACCGCATCATCCTCACCCGCCCCGCCGTCGAGGCCGGCGAACGCCTGGGCTTCCTCCCCGGCACCCTCTACGAGAAGATCGACCCGTACCTGCGCCCGCTCTACGACGCGCTGCACGACATGATCGACCCGGACTCCATCCCCCGGCTGATGGCGGCGGGGACGATCGAGGTGGCGCCGCTCGCATATATGCGGGGTCGCAGTCAACCGGTCTTTACGAACGTGCTTACACCAGACGGTTGGCGCCCTATCGGAGACCTCCAAGTCGGTGACCTGGTCATCGGCTCGAACGGTGAACCGACTCCGGTTCTCGGCGTCTACCCGCAGGGGGAGCGGGACATCTACCGCGTCACCGCTCAAGACGGTTCCTGGACGCTGTGCTGTGGCGAGCATCTGTGGACAGTCAGGACACGCGACGACGCGCGCCGCAACAAGCCGTGGCGAGTCCTGGAGACTCAGGAGATGATCGGCAACCTGCGGGCGGCGCACTACCGCCGGTATGAGCTGCCGCTGCTCACCGCTCCGGTCGAATTTCCTGAGCGCGAGGTTCCGATGGATCCCTACGCATTGGGATTGCTGCTGGGGGACGGGTGCATCACGGGCAAGATCACTCCTACGTTCACCACAGCGGATCCAGAGCTCGTCTCTGCGCTAGAAGTGGCCCTTCCAGGCGTGAGGCTGCGCCACAAGGGGCGCTACGACTACTTCCTCCTCCGGGACAGGCAACCCGGCGATCCGGGGAGCCGAGTACCGAATCCGGTCGCAACGTCGCTGCGCACGCTGGAACTTTTCGGCACCCGATCGGTATCCAAGTTCATTCCGGACGACTACCTTCTCAACACCGCTAAGGTTCGCCTTGCCGTTCTTCAGGGGCTCCTCGACTCCGACGGCGGCCCGGTGACACAGAAGGACCGCACGTGCCGGATCCAGTTTTCGACTGCGTCGATCCTCCTACGTGACGACATCATCGCTCTGGTCCAGTCGCTCGGCGGCGTAGCCTACGCCCGCCGTCGTTCGGCCAAGGGGCGCAAGCAGGGCACCGCACGGGGCGCCCACCGGTACGACTCGCACGTCGTCGACATCCGTCTGCCCGAAGGCATCGAGCCCTTCCGCCTCACCCGCAAGCTCGACAAGTACCTCGCCGCCGGAGGCGGCGGCCGTCCGATGCGCTTCATCGACTCGATCGAGCCGGCGGGCCGGGAGGAGGCGGTCTGCATTCAGGTGGCGGCCGAGGACTCGCTGTACGTCACTCAGGACTACCTGCTGACGCACAACACCCTGAATGACGCGTTCATCATCCTTGACGAGGCGCAGAACACCAGCCCCGAGCAGATGAAGATGTTCCTCACCCGGCTCGGGTTCGACTCCAAGATCGTGATCACGGGTGACGTCACCCAGGTCGACCTGCCCGGCGGCGCCAAGAGCGGTCTGCGGCAGGTCCAGCAGATCCTGGAGGGCGTCGAGGACGTCCACTTCTCGCGCCTCACCAGCAATGACGTCGTCCGGCACAAGCTGGTCGGCCGTATCGTGGACGCGTACGAGAAGTACGACAGCCGCGGCGAGGGAAAGTAAAAAGCTGAGCACCATGGCGATCGACGTCAACAACGAATCCGGCACCGAGGTCGACGAGAAGGCGATCCTCGACGTCGCCCGGTACGCGCTCGCCCGGATGCGCATCCACCCGCTCTCCGAGCTCTCGGTCATCGTCGTCGACACCGAGGCCATGGAGCAGCTCCACATCCAGTGGATGGACCTGCCCGGGCCGACCGACGTGATGTCCTTCCCGATGGACGAGCTCCGTCCGCCGGCCAAGGACGACGACGAGCCCCCGCAGGGGCTGCTCGGTGACATCGTGCTCTGCCCGGAGGTCGCCAAGCAGCAGGGCGAGGCGGCCCCCACCCGGCACTCGATGGACGAGGAGCTCCAGCTCCTCACCGTGCACGGGGTGCTCCACCTCCTCGGTTACGACCACGAGGAACCCGACGAGAAGGCCGAGATGTTCGGCCTCCAGGCGGCGATCATCGACGGCTGGCGCGCCGAGCGCGGGATCGAAGGGCCCTCCCCGGCTCCCACGATCACGTGACCGGCCAGCTGATCGCCGCGGCGGTCCTCCTGCTCGTCGTCGCCTGGCTCGCCGCCTGCGCGGAGGCCGGCCTCGCCCGGACCACCCGGTTCCGGGCCGAGGAGGCGGTACGGGCGGGCCGCCGCGGCAGCGCGAAGCTGATGGCTGTCGCCTCCGACCCCACCCGCTACCTCAACGTGGCGCTGCTGGTGCGGGTCGCCTGTGAGATGGCGGCCGGGGTGCTCACCACGTACGTCTGCCTCCGCGAGTTCGACGCGACCTGGGAGGCGCTGACCGTCGCCGTCGCGGTGATGGTCCTCGTCTCCTACGTCGCCGTCGGCGTCTCGCCGCGCACCATCGGCCGCCAGCACCCGCTGAACACGGCGACCGCCGCGGCGTACGTCCTGCTGCCGCTGGCCCGGATCATGGGCCCGGTGCCCCGGCTGCTGATCCTCATCGGTAACGCCCTCACCCCGGGCCGAGGCTTCCGCATGGGCCCGTTCGCCTCCGAGGCGGAGCTGCGGGCGATGGTCGACCTGGCCGAGAAGGAGTCGCTGATCGAGGACGACGAGCGGCGCATGGTCCACTCCGTCTTCGAGCTCGGCGACACCCTCGTCCGCGAGGTGATGGTGCCGCGCACCGACCTCGTGGTCATAGAGCGCGGCAAGACCATCCGGCAGGCGCTCACCCTGGCGCTGCGCTCCGGTTTCTCCCGGATACCGGTGACGGGCGAGAACGAGGACGACGTCGTCGGCATCGTGTACCTGAAGGACCTGGTCCGGCGGACGCACATCAATCGCGAGGCCGAGTCGGAGCCGGTCTCCACGGCCATGCGGCCGGCCGTCTTCGTCCCCGACACCAAGAACGCCGGTGATCTGCTGCGCGAGATGCAGCAGCAGCGCAACCACTGCGCGGTCGTCGTAGACGAGTACGGCGGGACGGCCGGCATCGTCACCATCGAGGACATCCTGGAGGAGATCGTCGGCGAGATCACCGACGAGTACGACCGGGAGCTGCCGCCCGTGGAGGAGCTGGGCGACGGCCGCTACCGGGTCACGGCCCGGCTGGACATCGGCGATCTCGGCGAGCTGTACGGGATCGAGGAGCTGGACGACGAGGACGTGGAGACGGTCGGCGGGCTGCTCGCCAAGGCGCTGGGGCGGGTGCCGATCGCGGGCGCGACGGCCGACGTGCCGCTCCCCGAGCACGGTGCCGACCCGTCGGTGACGGCGCTGCGTCTGATCGCGGAGGCGCCGGCGGGGCGGCGGAACCGGATCGTGACGGTGCTGGTGGAGCCGGTGCGGGTGGAGGCGACGGCCTCGGAGTAGGCCGCGTGCTGCCGGGACCGGGAAGTCCCGGACGGCCCGCTCGGTGTCGCGCGGGCCGTCCGGGCCCGGTGAGGCGGCCGACGGCGCGCGGCAGGCCCGCTCGGCGACGGGCGGGCCGTCCGGGGGAATCCGGGCCGTCCCGCCGCATGGATGGGGGCGGGGCCGGTTACCCGCCCTCCATGAGCGAGTTCGAACGCACCCGCACCCTGCCCGCGCAGCCCGAGATGGTCTTCGACCAGGTCTGCGACCTCAACCGGCTCGACAGCTGGCTCCCCCGCGACCTGCACGTCCACCCCGAGGACCCGCCGGCCGTCACCGTGCACGAGGACCGGACGGGCGAGGACGCCGACGCGCTCGTCCGCGCGCGCAAGGAACAGATGCGGCTGGAGTGGGGGACCCGCGAGGACGGCCGCTACAGCGGCTGGCTCCAGGTCGCCGGCAACGGCAGCGGCTCCAGCCAGGTCACCGTGCACCTCTCCTTCCACCAGGGCTCGCAGCGGCCGGACGACGGGGTGGTGGAGGAGGCGCTGGACAAGAGCCTGGAGCGGCTGGAGGAGCAGGTGCGGCTGCGGGGGAGGGGCCGGGGTGAGACGGGGGAGCGCGGGGCGCGCCCGCGGCGGGCTGTGCCCCGGTCCCTCCCCTTCGCCGATTCCTGGGGGCTCCGCCCCAGACCCCGCTTTTCGCGGCTTCGCCGCTCGTCCTCAAACGCCGGACGGGCTGATTCGCAGGCCCAGCGCCACCACCACCGCCGCCGCACCCACTGCCACCGCGTCCACCCCGAACGCCGCCCGCGACCCCCATGCCGACGCCGCCGCGCTGAGCAGGGGGATCCCGACCGTCGTGCCCAGCTGCTGGGCCGTGGTCACCAGTCCCGTCGCCAGGCCCTGCGTGGCGGGCGGGAGGCCGGCCGTGGCGGTGACGCCGTAGGCGACGACGGCCCAGAGGTTGCCGACGACGCCGGCGGAGGCCGCGGCCAGGGCCCACCAGGCGGCGGCCGGGCCGGTGCCCAGCCACAGCAGCGGCGCGGTGCAGACGGTCTGCAGCAGCAGTCCGGCGACCAGCGTCCGGTGGGCGCCGAGGCGGCCGATGACGCGGGAGGCGGTCAGTCCGGCGAGGGCGGCGAACAGGCCCTGCACGCCGAAGAGCAGGCCGGTGCGGAAGGGCGAGAGCCCCAGCTCCTCCTGGAAGCAGAGGGACAGCAGGAAGATCAGGGCGGTCATCGTCGAGACCGTCGCCAACCCGCCGAGATTTCCCCAGGCGACCGTCGGCCGGCACAGCATCGGCAGCGGGACCAGCGGGTCGGCGACCCGCGACTCGACGGTCACGAAGGCGCCCAGCAGGACCGCGGCGACGGCGAGCGAGCTGATCACGTCGGCGCCGCCGAACCCGTGCTCGGCCGCTGTCGACAGGGCGTAGACGAGGGCGAACAGCCCGCCGGTGACGGTCAGCGCGCCGGGCAGGTCGATCGGGCGCCGACGGCCGGCATCCGCCTCGCCGGCACGCGGCGGCAGCGCCCACGGAGCCACCACGAGGACCGCGGCCCCCGCCGCCGCGAGCAGGCCCATCGTGGACCGCCACCCGAGGCCGTCCGTCAGCACCCCGCCGAGCACCATGCCGGTGGTGTAGCCCAGCGAGAGCAGAGTGCCGCTGATCCCCAAGGCCCGTTCGCGCTGGGGCCCTTCGGGGAAGGTGGTGGTCAGCAGGGCCATGCCGGTCGGGACGATCAGGGCCGCGCCGACGCCTTGGAGGGCGCGGCCGGCCAGGAACGAGGCGGGGTTCCAGGCGAGGGTGACGAGCACCGACGCCACGGTGAACACGGTCAGCCCCAGCAGGAACAGCCGTCGTCGCCCGTACCGGTCGGCGAGCCGGCCGGACAGCAGCAGGAGGCCGCCGGAGGGCAGGGCGAACGCGGTGACGGCCCACTGGAGGTCGGCCCGGCCCATGCCGAGGTCGTCGCCGAGGACGGGCAGCGCCACGTTGAGGATCGAGAAGTCGAGCGTGACGACGAACTGCGCGGTGCACAGCACCAAGAGCGTCAGCCGGGCCCGCGCGGACAGGGCGGGGACGGGATCGGGATCGGGGGCTAGTGCCGGGTGCGGCGGGGCGGCGGTCGCGGGTGACGAAGGGGACGAGGGAGACGAGGGCGATGAGGGGGTCGCGCGGTTGTCGGACGTGTCGTGCGGCATGCCCCCACCCTCGGCCGCCCGGAATACCGCCGGGGAGAGCGTGTTTATGGTGGCAGTCGGACTACCAGCCGGGGTGGCAGAGCGAGGGGGGACCCGTGACCACCGCACCGCGCGCGGGCGGCGAACGGCCGCACCGCCGTGACGAACTGCGCCGATTCCTCATGACCCGGCGGGCCCGGGTGACCCCGGCGGAGGCGGGCCTGCCGGCCGGGGGCGTCCGCCGGACGCCGGGGCTGCGGCGCGAGGAGGTCGCCGTCCTCGCCGGGGTGGGCACCACCTGGTACCAGTGGCTGGAGCAGGGCCGGGACATCACCGTCTCGCCGCAGGTCCTCGACGGGGTCGCCCGGGTGCTGCGGCTGTCGTCCGTCGAGCGGCGCCACCTCTACGTCCTGGCCGGGCTGAACCCGCCGCCGCCGGAGTCCGGGCAGCGGCCGGACGACCTGTGTCCGGGGCTGCGGCGGCTGATCGACGGGTGGCTGCCCTGGCCGGCGCACATCCTGGACCCCTGCTGGAACACCGTGGCCCACAACGCGGCGGCGGCGCTCGTCTGGGGCTTCCGCCCGGGCGAGCGCCGCAACTGGCTGGCCGACTTCTTCACCGACCCCGGCTACCGGACGGCCGCGGCCGGGCCCGCGGAGGCCGCCCGGCGGGAGGAGAACGCCCGCCGCCTCGTCGCCCAGTTCCGCGCCTCGCGCAGTGAGCGGCCGGGGTCGGAGGCGGCGGCGGAGGTGGCCGGGACGGTCGCCGGGCTGTGCGCGCTCAGCGGGGAGTTCGCGCGGTTGTGGGAGGCGGGGGATGTGCATCCGGAGGGGCAGTTGGTGTACGAGATCGATCATCCGGTCGTGGGGCGGCTGTGCTTCGAGAGCAGTCCGTTGCGGATTCCGTCGCGGCCGGATCTGGTGATCGCGCTGCACAACCCCGTGCCGGGGACGGGGACGGCGGAGAAGGTGGAGCGGTTGCTCGCGGGGTGAGGGTGCCCCCTCTGGGGGAGTTTGAGGACAACCGCGCGGAGCGCGGTTCCGGGGGTGCGGGGGCTTGCCCCCGCAAGAAACTGGGGGCACCTCCCAGCGGTAGCCGGGGGAGAAAAAGCGGGGCTGGGGCCTCACCCCGAAGCCCGCGCAGCGCTACCGCTTCGCGCCCCGCGCCCGCAGCCCCACCGCCACCAGGACCGCCACCGCCGCCAGGACGGCCGCGTCGACCCCGAGCCCCAGCCTGATCCCGCCGAGCGCGGCCCCGGCGGCGTCCTCGCCGTCCGTCCGCAGCGCGGCGGTGTGTGCCGAGGCGAGGGCGCTGAGCAGCGGGATGCCGATGGTGAGGCCGATCTGCTGGGAGCTGGTCACCAGGCCGGTGGCCAGGCCCTGTTCGCCGTCCGGGAGGCCGGAGGTGGCGGTGACGCCGTAGGCGACGATCGCCCACAGGTGGCCGATGACGGCGAGGGAGATGCCCACGAGCGTCAGCCAGGCGCCCGACGAGCGGCCGATGCCGAGGAGCAGCGCGGTGCAGACCGCCTGGCTCAGCAGCCCGGCGAAGAGGGTGGTGCGGGTGCCGAAGCGGGCGATCACCCTGGACGCCACCGTGCCGGAGAGCACCGCGACGACGCCCTCGACGCCGAAGATCAGGCCGGTGCGGAACGCCGAGAGGTGCAGGACGTCCTGGAGGTAGAGGGTGAGGAGGAAGATGGCCGCGGTCATCGTCGCGAACGTCGTCAGGCCGGCGAGGTTGCCGAAGGCGACCGTCGGGCGGCGCAGCATGGACAGGTTCACCAGCGGCTGGGCGGTCCGGGACTCCACGACGGCGAACGCGCCGAGCAGCACGACTCCGGCGACGAGGGCGACGACGACGTCCGTACGGCCGAATCCGCCCTCGGCGGCGGTGGACAGGGCGTAGATCAGGGCCAGCAGTCCGCCGGTGACGGTCGCCGCGCCGGGCAGGTCGAGCCGGGGGCGTTCGGGGTGCCTGGATTCGGTGAGCAGGCCGGGGGCGAGCAGGAGCACGGCGAGGCCGGCGACGCCGAGCAGGCCCATGGTGGAGCGCCAGCCGAGGCCGTCCGTCATGACGCCGCCGAGCACCATGCCGATGGTGAAGCCCAGGGACATGAGGGTGCTGCTGATGCCGAGGGCGCGTGCGCGCTGCGGGCCTTCGCGGAAGGTGGTGGTCAGCAGGGACATGCCCGTCGGGACGATGACTGCCGCGCCGAGGCCCTGGAGGGCCCGTCCGGCGAGGAAGGAGGCGGGGTCCCAGGCGAGGGTGGCCAGGACGGAGGCCGCCGTGAACAGGCTCAGTCCGGCGAGGAAGAGGCGGCGCCGGCCGTAGAGGTCGGCGATCCGGCCGAAGAGGAGCAGGAAGCCGCCGGAGGGCAGGGCGAACGCGGTGACGGCCCACTGGAGGTCGGCCCGGCCCATGCCGAGGTCGTCGCCGAGGACGGGCAGCGCGACGTTCAGGATGGAGAAGTCCAGCGCGACCATGAACTGCGCGGCGCACAGCACCAGCAGGACGAGTTTCGCGCGGGTGGTCATCCGGGCGCCCGCCGGTTCCGGGCCGGGAGAAGCGGCGGGGGAAGCGGCGGGAGATGCGTCGGGAATGGCGTCGGGGGTGGAAGTGACGGTCGGGGAAGGGGACGTTTCGAGCGGCATGCGTCCACCCTCGGGCTCCCGGAATAAGGCCGGGGAGTCGGTACTTATGGTGGTGGCCGCACCACCAGACACACGAGGATGCGACGAGACGCGTACGACACGCGGACGAGGGGGGAACCGTGACGACACGCCCGCACGCCACCGGGACGAACCGCCGCCCGGAACTGCGCGACTTCCTGATGAGCCGGCGGGCCCGCGTGACCCCGGCGGAGGCCGGCCTTCCGGACGGCGGCGGCCGCCGCCGCACGCCGGGGCTGCGCCGCGAGGAGGTCGCCGTGCTCGCGGGCGTGGGCGCCTCCTGGTACCAGTGGCTGGAGCAGGGGCGGGACATCACCGTCTCCCCGCAGGTCCTCGACGCGGTGTCCCGCGTCCTCCGCCTGACCGGCAGCGAGCGCCGCCACCTGTACGTCCTCGCCGGGCTGAACCCGCCGCTGCCCGACTCCGTCGTCGACGACCCGGAACACCTCTGCGACGGCCTGCTGCGGCTGATCGACGGCTGGCTGCCCAACCCCGCCCACATCATGGACCCCTACTGGAACATCGTCGCCTACAACGAGGCGGCCGCCGTCGTTCTGGGCTTCCGACCGGAGATCCGGCAGAACTGCCTGATCTCCTACTTCACGGACCCCGTCTACCGCTCGCGCGCGGCGAACTGGGAACGGAACGCCGGGCACGTCGTCGCCCAGTACCGCGCCGCCTGGGCACAGCGCCCGGACGACGAGGGGTTCGCGCTGATCATCGAGGAACTGGCGGCGGAAAGCCCGGAGTTCGCCGAACTGTGGGCGCGCAACGACGTGCAGCCCGCCGGGCAGCTCGTCAAGGAGTACGCGCACCCGGTGGTCGGCACGCTGTCCTTCGAGAACACCGCGCTCCAGGTGCCGGCCCGGCCGGACCTCATGATCGTGATGCACAACCCGGTGCCGGGCACGAACACCGCCGAGCGGGTGGCCTGGCTGAACTCGCCGGAGGCGCGGCGGGGCGGCCTGCACTCCGTCTCGGTGGCGAGCTGACGGGTGGGCCGGCCGGTGGCGGGCTGACGGACGGGCCGGATGGTGGCGAGCTGACAGGTGGACGGGCCGGTGGCGGGCTGACGGGTGGGGGACTGACCGGTGGCGGGCCGGCCGGTGGCCTGACCGGTGGCAGGCGTGCCGGACCGCTTCACTATCCTCGGGCCATGACGGAGATCACCGAGCTCGACCCCGAGGACCGCAAGCTCATCACGCTCGCCCGCGCCACCCGCGCCCGCAACGCCGTGCCCGAGGGCGCGGCCGTACGGGACGAGACGGGCCGTACGTACGTGGCCGGCACCGTCGCCCTCGACTCGCTCCGGCTCAGCGCCCTGGCCACCGCCGTGGCCATGGCCGTGGCCAGCGGGGCCCGCTCGCTGGAGGCGGCGGCGGTCGTCTCCGAGGCGGCGGCTGTCCCCGACGCCGACCGCGCGGCCGTCCGTGACCTGGGCGGCCCGGACACCCCGGTGCTGCTCGCGGGCCCGGACGGCACCCCGTCGGCGGTCGTGACGGCGGGCTGACCGGCTCCCGACGGCGGGCCGGCCGGCTCCCCGCGCCCGCTGGTCGGCGAAGGCCGGGCGATCGGGGAGAATGAACCCCATGGACAGAGCTTCATCCCCCTCCCAGGCGCCCCACCGCGCGGGTTTCGCGTGCTTCGTCGGCCGCCCCAACGCGGGCAAGTCGACCCTGACCAACGCTCTGGTGGGGACGAAGGTCGCGATCACCTCCAACCGGCCGCAGACCACCCGCCACACCGTGCGCGGCATCGTGCACCGGCCCGACGCCCAGCTGGTGCTGGTCGACACCCCGGGTCTGCACAAGCCGCGCACCCTGCTCGGCGAGCGGCTGAACGACGTCGTCCGGACCACCTGGGCCGAGGTCGACGTGATCGGCTTCTGCCTGCCGGCCGACCAGAAGCTGGGCCCCGGCGACCGCTTCATCGCGGGCGAGCTGGCCGGGATCAAGAAGACGCCCAAGGTGGCCATCGTCACCAAGACGGACCTGGTCGACTCCAAGGCCCTCGCCGAGCAGCTGCTCGCCGTCCAGCAGCTCGGCCAGGAGCTGGGCATCGAATGGGCGGAGATCGTCCCGGTCTCGGCGGTGGGCGACCAGCAGGTCTCGCTCCTCGCCGACCTGCTGGTCCCGATGCTCCCCGAGAGCCCGCCGCTCTACCCCGAGGGCGACCTCACCGACGAGCCCGAGCAGATCATGGTCGCCGAGCTGATCCGCGAGGCCGCCCTGGAAGGCGTCCGCGACGAGCTGCCGCACTCCATCGCCGTCGTCGTCGAGGAGATGATCCCCCGCGAGGACCGGCCGGCCGACAAGCCGCTGCTCGACATCCACGCCAACGTCTACATCGAGCGCCCCAGCCAGAAGGGCATCATCATCGGCCCCAAGGGCGCCCGCCTGAAGCAGGTCGGCATGAAGTCCCGCAAGCACATCGAGGCCCTGCTCGGCACGCCCGTCTACCTCGACCTGCACGTCAAGGTCGCCAAGGACTGGCAGCGCGACCCGAAGCAGCTCCGCAAGCTGGGCTTCTAGGCCGAAGGCCGGACGAGCCGGGCGGGGGCGGGGCGTTAATCCCGGCCCCCGTCGAGCGCACACGGTCCTGCCGTCCCCCCCGCTACCGCGCAGCCCCCGCTGTCATGCCCCCGCAGTCACGCCCCTTCCCGCAGCACCGTCCTGATCAGTTCCCGCTGGTCGTCCGTGAGATGGGGGTCCGCGAGGTGGACCTTGCGGCTGTCGACCGTGATTTCGTAGTGGAAGCCGTCGGGGACGCCGCGGGCCGGGGCGTCACGGCCGGGGGCGAGGGCGCGGTGGGCGAGGGCTTCCAGGTGGGTGGCGTCGGGCCGGCCTGTGGTGTCCAGTTCGGCCCGGCGCTCGATCCCGGCGAAGCCGCCGGTTCGTGTGATGACGATCCGCATGGCGTCATTGTGGCCCGCCGGCGGCCGCCTTACGAGGTGGGGACGCCCACCTGGGACCAGGCCTTGATGACGGCGCGGGTCTCGTCGCCCTCGCCGAAGAGGGTGCGGGCCGAGGCGGCGCTGAGGCGGGCGAACGTGGCGAAGTCGGCGTCGGAGGGGAGGGCGCCGCCGGTGAGGGTGGCGTACCAGATCCTGCCGGCGCGTTCCCAGGCGTTGCCGCCGAGTTCGGTGGCCAGCAGGTAGAAGGCGTGGTTGGGGATGCCCGAGTTGATGTGCACGCCGCCGTTGTCGCGGGAGGTGCGGACGAAGTCGTCCATGACGGCGGGCTGGGGGTCCTTGCCCAGGCGGGGGTCGTCGTAGGCGGTGCCGGGCTGCTTCATGGAGCGGAGGGCGGTGCCGTGGACGTCCGGCCCGAGGAGGCCCTCGCCGATGAGCCAGTCCGCCTGGGCGGTGGACTGGCCGAGGGCGTACTGCTTGATCAGGGAGCCGAAGACGTCCGAGAGGGACTCGTTGAGCGCGCCGGACTGGCCGTAGTACTCCAGGTTGGCGGTGTGCTGGGTGACGCCGTGGGTCAGTTCGTGGCCGATGACGTCGACGGGGAGGGTGAAGTCGAGGAAGATCTCGCCGTCGCCGTCGCCGAAGACCATCTGGTCGCCGTCCCAGAAGGCGTTGTTGTACTCCTGGCCGTAGTGGACGGAGGCGTTCAGCGGCAGGCCGCGGTCGTCGATGGAGTGTCGGCCGTAGACCTTGAGGTAGAGGTCGAAGGTGGCGCCGAGGCCCGCGTGGGCCCGGTTGACGGTGGCGTCCTTGCAGGGGGCGTCGCCCTCGCCGCGCACCTTGCCGCCGGGCAGTACGGTGCGGTGGCCGGCGTCGTAGACGGTGCGGTCCGGCTTGTCGGACGGGGTCGGGGTGCCGGCGTCGGCGGCCGCGCCGCGGAGGGCGGTGACGCGGCGGCGGGCGCGGAGGGCGCCGTCGTGCTCCAGGGTGCGGCGGGCGGGCTCGAAGTGGCGGGGGTCCTCGGAGGAGGCCAGTCGGTCCAGGACGTGTGGGGGACGATCGTGCAGAAGGGACGGCGTGCGGGCACGGTCCCGGTGGAGTCGCCATTCATGGCCGGAATGTCGCACAGGGTCACGCACCTGTCACTCCCTGCCGCCATGATTTAACGAAAAAGTGTGCTTGCGGATTCTTTGACCGGTCGGTTCGCGCCCCTTCTGGTAACGGACCGTGGCTGCCGGACGGGCGTCCCGCATGCTGATACGGGCGGGCCGCGTTCCGCCGCACTCCGCTACTGTGCGACGCATCATGCGTTGTGGGCTGCTTCTCCTTAGCTGCCGCGGCGAGGGTCCGTAGTCGTCGGCCGACCCCCTCCCCGCGGAGACCGGTGGTGCGGTGCCCGGCCCGGGAGCCCCTCGGGCAGCCCTGGGAGCATCGCCCGCCCCCGTCGGCCCCCCGGCTCCGCCGTGACGGAGCCCGGGACCCACGTGGAGCACCCGAGGAGACCTACGCAGATGTCCCAGCAGATGTCCCCGCAGCCGTCCCGGACGACCCGGATCGCCGATTCCGCCTCCGAATCCGCCTCCGAATCCGCCTCCGAATCCGCCTCCGATTCCGTCGGTCGTCCCACCCCCCTCACCGCCACCACCCTCACCCAGCGCCCCTCCGGAATGCCGGTGCACAAGTACGGCCGGTACGAGGCCGTGGACCTGCCCGGTCGCACCTGGCCGGACCGCCGCATCACCAAGGCCCCGCGCTGGCTCTCCACCGACCTGCGCGACGGCAACCAGGCCCTGATCGACCCCATGTCTCCAGCCCGCAAGCGGGAGATGTTCGACCTGCTGGTCCGCATGGGCTACAAGGAGATCGAGGTCGGCTTCCCCTCCTCCGGCGCCACGGACTTCGCGTTCGTCCGCTCGATCATCGAGGAGGGCGCGATCCCCGAGGACGTGACGATCTCCGTCCTCACCCAGGCCCGCGAGGAGCTGATCGAACGGACCGTGGAGTCGCTGCGCGGCGCCCACCGGGCCACCGTGCACCTCTACAACGCCACCGCGCCGGTCTTCCGCCGCGTCGTCTTCCGCGGCTCCCGCGAGCAGGTGAAACAGATCGCGGTGGACGGGACGCGGCTGGTCATGGAGTACGCGGAGAAGGTCCTCGGGGACGAGACCGTGTTCGGGTACCAGTACAGCCCGGAGATCTTCACCGACACCGAGCTCGACTTCGCCCTGGAGGTCTGCGAGGGCGTCATGGACGTCTGGCAGCCGGAGGCGGGCCGGGAGATCATTCTCAACCTGCCCGCGACGGTGGAGCGTTCGACCCCCTCCACCCATGCCGACCGCTTCGAGTGGATGGGACGCCACCTGTCCCGCCGCGAGTTCGTCTGCCTCTCCGCCCACCCGCACAACGACCGCGGCACCGCCGTCGCCGCCGCCGAACTCGCCGTCATGGCCGGCGCCGACCGCGTCGAGGGCTGCCTGTTCGGCCAGGGCGAGCGGACGGGCAACGTCGACCTGGTGACGCTGGGCATGAACCTGTTCTCCCAGGGCGTCGACCCCGAGATCGACTTCTCGCGGATCGACGACATCCGCCGCACCGCCGAGTACTGCAACCAGATGGAGGTCCACCCGCGCCACCCCTACGCGGGCGACCTGGTCTACACCGCCTTCTCCGGCTCCCACCAGGACGCCATCAAGAAGGGCTTCGAGGCGATGGAGGCCACCGCCGCCGCCGAGGGCCGGAGCGTGGACGAGATCGAGTGGGCGGTCCCGTACCTGCCCATCGACCCCAAGGACGTCGGACGGTCCTACGAGGCGGTCATCCGCGTCAACTCGCAGTCAGGCAAGGGCGGCATCGCCTACGTCCTGAAGAACGAACACAAGCTGGACCTGCCGCGCCGGATGCAGATCGAGTTCTCGAAGATCATCCAGGCGCGGACCGACGCGGGCGGCGGCGAGGTCACCCCGCAGGAGATCTGGTCCGTCTTCCGCGACGAGTACCTGCCCACCGACGAGAACCCCTGGGGACGCGTCGAACTGCGCGCCGCCCAGACCACCACGGCCGGGGAGGGCGCCGACGTCCTCACCGTCGAGGCCGTCGTGGACGGCGAGGAGACGGTCCTGACCGGCACCGGCAACGGTCCGATCTCCGCCTTCTTCGACGCGCTCGCCGCCACCGGCATCGACGCCCGCCTGCTCGACTACACCGAGCACACCATGAGCGAGGGCGCCAGCGCCCAGGCCGCCTCGTACATCGAGTGCGTGATCGACGGCAAGGTGCTGTGGGGCATCGGCATCGACCCCAACACCACCCGCGCCTCCATCAAGGCGGTCGTGTCCGCGGTGAACCGCGCGTACCGTCCCTGACAGAGACGGGAGTTGGCGTCCGGCGGCGAGCCGGACGCTGCACCCCGGTCGTCAACGGCGCGCCTCCGAAACCACCGCATCCGGTGGGCTCGGGGGCGCGACCGGTACCCGGACGCCCCGGACCGGCCCGAGACTGCGCACGGGGTGCTGACGCCACGTCGACGATGTGGCTAACATCACGTCAACGCGGCGACGAGGCCGTGGCGTCAGGAGGTGTGCGCCGTGAAGCATGCGCAAGGCCGACCGAACCCCGACCGGTGTGTGCTGGGCGTGCGCACCGTATGGCGCACCGTCGGCGACGGCGAGTTCTTCTGCCCCGGCTGCGGCGGCGACCGCAACTACCACCGGCGCACCGGCCGCCGGCGCCTCGTCGTCCTGGGGCTGCCACTGCTGCCGCGCGGGCCGGTGGGGCCGGTGGTCGAATGCACGGCGTGCCGCGAGCAGTACCCGATGGACGTCCTCGACCACCCCACGACCACCCGGTTCTCCGCGATGCTGCGGGACGCCGTGCACACGGTCGCGCTCGCGGTCCTCGCGGCGGGCGGCACGGAGGCCCGTACGGTCCGCCGGGCGGCGGTGGGCGCGGTGCGGGCTGCGGGCTTCGCGGACTGCAGCGAGGAGCAGCTCGTCACGCTGATCGAGGCGCTGGCCGCCGACACGGGCCGGCTGCCCGGCCCCGGCAGGTTCCCCGCCGGTCCCGCGGTGTCCGGGCGTGACGGATTCGATCCGTGCGGCACGGCGCTCGCCATCGAGCTGCACGAGGCGCTGGAGCCGCTGGCTCCGCATCTCGCTCCCGCCGGGCGGGAGTCGATCCTGCTGCAGGGGGCTCGGATCGCGCTCGCGGACGGGCCGTACCGGCCCGCGGAGCGGGAGGTTCTGGCGACGGTGGGGCGGGCGTTGATGATCTGTCCGGAGGATACGGACCGGTTGCTGGCGGCGGCGGCGCGGACGCCGTCGTAGACGGCGGGGGGTTTGCCCCGGTCCCACCCCTTCGCCGCTTCCTGGGGCTGCGCCCCAGACCCCCCTTTTCGCGGCTTCGCCGCTCGTCCTCAAACGCCGGACGGGCTGATATTCAGCCCGTCCGGCGTTTGAGGACAGCGCCCGCAGGGCGCTTGGGGGTGCGGGGGCTTACCCCCGCAAGAAACGGTGAAAGGGAGGGACCGGGGCACCCCCACCGTGCGGGACAATGGCCCCATGACCCTCTCCCGCGACGCAGTCACCGTGCTCCGCACGCAAAGGCTCGGCGGCGGGCGATGACCCTGTTCCGTGACGATGGCATCGTCCTCAGAACCCAGAAACTCGGCGAAGCCGACCGCATCATCACCCTCCTCACCCGCGCCCACGGCCGCGTCCGCGCCGTGGCCCGCGGTGTGCGGCGGACGAAGTCCAAGTTCGGGGCTCGCCTCGAACCGTTCTCGCACGTGGACGTGCAGTTCTTCGCCCGCGGCGGCGAGCTGGTGGGGCGCAGCCTGCCGCTGTGCACGCAGAGCGAGACGATCGCGGCGTACGGCGGGCCGATCGTCATGGACTACGCCCGGTACACCGCCGGGACGGCCATGCTGGAGACCGCGGAGCGGTTCACGGACCACGAGGGGGAGCCGGCCGTCCAGCAGTACCTGCTGCTCGTCGGGGGGCTGCGGACGCTCGCGGCCGGGGAGCACGCGCCGCATCTGATCCTCGACGCGTTCCTGCTGCGCTCGCTCGCCGTCAACGGGTACGCGCCGAGCTTCGACGCGTGCGCGCGCTGCGGGATGCCGGGCCCCAACCGGTTCTTCTCGACGGCGGCCGGCGGCGTGGTCTGCGGTGACTGCCGGGTGCCCGGAAGCGTCGTACCCTCCTCGGAGGCGATCGGGCTCCTCGCCGCCCTGCTGTCCGGGGACTGGGCCACGGCGGACGCGTGCGAGGCGCGGCACGTCCGGGAGGGCAGCGGCCTCGTCGCCGCATATCTGCACTGGCACCTCGAGCGGGGGCTTCGTTCGCTCCGCTACGTGGAGAAGTAAATAGGAGTAGTGGCAGCCATGGCACGACGTGGGCTTCTGGGCCGTTCCCGTCGCGAGTACCGCACCCCCGAGCCGCACCCCTCGGGCGCGCGGCCGCCGAAGATTCCCGGTGAGCTCGTCCCCGGGCACGTCGCGATCGTCATGGACGGCAACGGCCGGTGGGCCAAGGAGCGCGGGCTGCCGCGCACCGAGGGGCACAAGGTCGGTGCCGAGCGGGTGCTGGACGTCCTCCAGGGCGCGATCGAGATGGGCGTCGGGAGCATCTCCCTGTACGCCTTCTCCACCGAGAACTGGCGGCGCTCCCCGGACGAGGTGCGCTTCCTGATGAACTTCAACCGGGACTTCATCCGCAAGACCCGCGACCAGCTCGACGCGCTCGGCATCCGGGTGCGCTGGGTGGGCCGGATGCCCAAGCTGTGGCGTTCGGTCGCCAAGGAGCTCCAGATCGCCCAGGAGCAGACCAAGGACAACGACCTGCTCACGCTGTACTTCTGCATGAACTACGGCGGGCGTGCCGAGATCGCGGATGCCGCCCAGGCGCTGGCCGAGGACGTCCGGGCCGGCCGGCTGGACCCGTCGAAGGTCAGCGAGAAGACCTTCGCGAAGTACCTCTACTACCCGGACATGCCGGACGTGGACCTGTTCCTGCGCCCGTCCGGCGAGCAGCGCACGTCCAACTACCTGCTCTGGCAGAGCGCCTACGCGGAGATGGTGTTCCAGGACGTGCTGTGGCCGGACTTCGACCGCCGCGACCTGTGGCGCGCCTGCCTGGAGTACGCGCAGCGGGACCGGCGGTTCGGCGGGGCGATCCCCAACGCGGTGGAGGGCGACGGCGCGTCGGCCTGAGCGGGCAAGGGAAACGCCCGGCCTTCGCGGGCCGGGCGTTCGCCGTACGGCGGGAGGTCTCAGGAGGCGGCGGTGCGGGCGCAGTCCCCGCAGGTGCCGAAGACCTCGACCGTGTGGGCCACGTCCACGAAGCCGTGTTCGCGGGCGATGGTGTCCGCCCACGTCTCCACGGCCGGTCCCTCGACCTCGACCGCCTTGCCGCACATCCGGCAGACCAGGTGGTGGTGGTGTCCGCTGGAGCAGCGGCGGTAGACCGCCTCGCCCTCGCTGGTGCGCAGGACGTCCACCTCGCCGGCGTCGGCGAGGGACTGGAGGGTGCGGTAGACCGTGGTCAGTCCCACGGACGCGCCGCGGTGCCTGAGCATGTCGTGGAGTTCCTGAGCGCTGCGGAACTCGTCCACCTCGTCGAGCGCCGCCGCGACGGCGGCACGCTGCTTGGTGGCTCGGCCGCGTACCGGGGGACCCGCGGTCGCCACAGTTGCCTCCTCAAGCTCGGCTGACACACCCACGCACGGATTTCGGCGGCGTGCGGGCCAATTGTGCCAGGCCCCGCGCACCGGTCGTCTGCCATGATCCATGCGTTCCGGACGTCCTGCGGGGTGCAGGTTTGGTTAGCCTAACCTGCACCCCGCTGTCGCCGCAGCAGTTGTGATCGCCGATGTGACCGCCGTCGCACGAGGGGCGCCGGGGCCTCAGACGCGTACGTCGTCCGTGGAGCCCGAAGTGCCCGGAGTGCCGGGGTCCGTCAGCGTGCACCGCTCCTCGTCGAGGGCCTTCCTCCGGGCGCGGGATCCGGCCAGGGGCGCGGCGACGGCCGTGAGGGCGACGAAGACGCCGATGGCCATCAGGACGATGGTGGCGCCCGGCGGCACGTCCACGTAGTACGAGGTCGTGGTGCCGGACAGGGTGACCAGCACCCCGATGCCCATGGACAGCGCCAGCGTGCTGGCGAAGCTGCGGGCGATCTGCTGCGACGCGGCCACCGGGATCACCATCAGGGCGCTTACCAGCAGCAGCCCGACCACCCGCATGGCGACGGTGACCGTCAGCGCGGCCGTGACGGCGACCAGCAGGTTGAGCAGGCGCACCGGGAGGCCGGTGACGCGGGCGAACTCCTCGTCCTGGCAGATGGCGAAAAGCTGCCGTCGCAGGCCCAGCGTGGCGAGGATCACAAAGGCGCCCAGGACGCAGATCGCGACGATGTCCTGCCGCGAGACCGTGGTCAGCGAACCGAAGAGGTAGGTGACCAGGTTGGCGTTGGAGCCGTTGTCCGAGAGGTTGATCAGCATCACGCCGCCGGCCATGCCGCCGTAGAACAGCATGGCGAGGGCGATGTCGCCGCGGGCCTTGCCGTAGGAGCGGATCAGCTCCATCACGACGGCGCCCACCACGCACACCGTCGCGGCCACCCACACCGGACTGGTGTGGAGCAGGAAGCCCAGGCCCACGCCGGTGAGGGCGACGTGGCCGATGCCGTCGCCCATCAGCGCCTGGTGGCGCTGGACGAGGTAGATGCCGATCGCGGGGGCGGTGATGCCCACGAGGAGCGCGGCGAGCAGTGCGCGTTGCATGAACGCGGCGTCGAGGATCTCCATCAGCTCAGCAAACCTGTCCGAGTCGGTTCCGCGGCCGGGTCGGCGTGCGGGTGTACGTGGTCGTGGCCGGGGAGCGCGTGCTGGCCCACGGCCTCGGGCGGCGGCCCGTCGTGGACGACGCAGCCGTCCCGGAGGACGACCGCCCGGTCGATGAGGGGCTCCAGCGGCCCCAGTTCGTGCAGGACGAGCAGGACGGTGGTGCCGCGGGCGACCTCCTCGCGGAGGGCGTTGGCCAGCACCTCCTGGCTGGCGAGGTCCACGCCGGCCATCGGCTCGTCCATGATCAGCAGTTCGGGTTCGACGGCGAGCGCGCGGGCGATCAGCACCCGCTGGTGCTGGCCGCCGGAGAGGGCGTTCACCGAGTCCTTGAGCCGGTCCGCCATGCCGACCAGCTCCAGCGCCTTCACCACGGCGTCGCGGTCGGCGCGGCGGCTGAACCCGAGCTTCGTCCGGGCCAGCCGTCCGGCGGAGACCACCTCGCGCACGGTCGCGGGGACGCCGGCCGCGGCGGTGGTGCGCTGCGGTACGTACCCGATCCGCGCCCAGTCGCGGAAGCGGCGCTTCGGCGTGCCGAACAGCTCCAGCTCACCGCCGGTCAGCGGGACCTGGCCGACGATCGCCCGGACCGCCGTGGACTTCCCGGAGCCGTTGGCGCCGAGCAGCGCGACGACCTCGCCGCGCCGGACCTCCAGGTCGACCCCGCGCAGGACGGGCCGCGCGCCGAGCGACGCGGTCGCCCCGCGCAGGGATATGACGGGCTGCTCGGGCCGTTCGGTCTGTTCCATGTCCGCCTCCTCGGGGGTGCGCGCGTCGGGCGCCGACGTGCTCTGGGTGCCGGTCTCCGTCCGCGTGCTCACTTCGCACCGAGCGCTTTCCGCAGGGCCGCCAGGTTGGACTCCATGACCTCGAAGTAATCGTGTCCCTTGGAGTGGTCCGTGATGCCCTCCAGCGGGTCGAGGACGTCGGTCCGCAGGTTGAGGTCGCCGGCGATGGTCCTGGCGGTGGCCGGGCTGGCGATGGTCTCGAAGAAGACCGTGTTGACGTGGTGGTCCTTCGCCAGCTTGTGCAGGTCCTTGATCCGCGCCGCGCTGGGCTCGGCCTCCGGGTCGACGCCGCTGACGGCCTCCTCGGTGAGCCCGTAGCGCTCGGCGAGGTAGCCGAAGGCGGCGTGGGTGGTGATGAAGGTGTCGGAGGCGCGGTTCCGCAGGCCGTCCGCGAACTTCGTGTTCAGGTCCTTGAGGCGGGACACCAGGATGTCGGTGTTCTTCTGGAAGATCTCCCGGTGGTCCGGGGCGGCCTTGGCGAGGGTCTTGTTCACGCCCTGGGCGACCTCGGCGTACTTCACGGGGTCGAGCCAGATGTGCGGGTCGGCGGTGCCCTCGTGGCCCCCGTGGTCGGCGTGGGCGCCGTGGTCGTGGCCGTCGACCTCGTCGCCGTGGGACTCCATGGTGGTGAGGGAGGCCGCGTCGGCGACGTTCTTCGCGCCGGACTGCTTGATCGCCTCGTCCACGGCGGGCTGGAGCCCCTTGAGGTAGACCACGGCGTCCGCCTTCTCCAGGGAGGCGACCTGCCGGGGCTTGAGCTCCAGGTCGTGCGGTTCCTGTCCGGGCTTGGTGAGGCCGGTGACGTGGACGTGGTCCCCGCCGATCTGCCGGACGAGGAACTCCATCGGGTAGAACGACGCCACGACGTCCAGCTTGCCGTTCTTCGCCCCCGTCTGCTCGTCGGAGGCACAGGCGGAGAGCGTGCCGAGACCGAGCGCCGCCGCCAGGGCGACGGCGATCCCGGATATTCGGGGGGACCGGGAGGCGGGGCGACGAGGGTTGTCGTTCATGACACTCATTTTCAACGAAAATGGAAACGATTGTCAACAAGAGCGGTCGCGGGATGGTCCGGAGAGTGGTCGTAGGACGGCCCGGGGGATGGGCCGGGGGACGGGCCGGCGGGCCGGTGGCCGGTTGACGAGCGGTCGGGGCGGGACCGATTTGATGAGAGGGGGTGCCGCGCCGGTAACCTGAAGCATTCGCTGTTCATCGTCGCAATGAAGAGAGCACCGTGGCCGCCGAGAAGATCGACACCATCGTCAGCCTGAGCAAGCGCCGTGGCTTCGTCTATCCGTGCAGTGAGATCTACGGCGGTCAGCGTGCCGCCTGGGACTACGGGCCGCTCGGTGTGGAGCTCAAGGAGAACATCAAGCGCCAGTGGTGGCGTTCCATGGTCACCTCGCGCGACGACGTGGTCGGTCTCGACTCGTCGGTGATCCTGGCCCGCGAGGTGTGGGAGGCGTCCGGTCACGTCGCCACCTTCACCGACCCGCTGACCGAGTGCACCTCCTGCCACAAGCGCTTCCGTGCCGACCACCTGGAGGAGGCGTACGAGGCCAAGCACGGCCGCCTCCCCGAGAACGGCCTCGCCGACCTCAACTGCCCGCACTGCGGCAACAAGGGCGGTTTCACCGAGCCCAAGCAGTTCTCCGGCCTGCTCTCCACCCACCTCGGCCCGACGCAGGACAGCGGCTCGGTGAGCTACCTGCGCCCCGAGACCGCGCAGGGCATCTTCACCAACTTCGCCCAGGTGCAGCAGACGTCGCGCCGCAAGCCGCCGTTCGGCATCGCCCAGACCGGCAAGTCGTTCCGCAACGAGATCACGCCGGGCAACTTCATCTTCCGCACCCGCGAGTTCGAGCAGATGGAGATGGAGTTCTTCGTCAAGCCGGGCGAGGACGAGCAGTGGCACGAGTACTGGATGGAGCAGCGCTGGAGCTGGTACACCGGCCTCGGCATGCGCGAGGAGAACATGCGGTGGTACGAGCACGCCGCCGAGAAGCTCTCGCACTACTCCAAGCGCACCGTTGACATCGAGTACCGCTTCAACTTCGGCGGCACCGAGTTCTCGGAGCTGGAGGGCCTCGCCAACCGCACCGACTACGACCTCAAGGCCCACTCCGCCGCCTCCGGCCAGGACCTGTCGTACTTCGACCAGGAGGCCGGCGAGCGCTACTTCCCGTACGTCATCGAGCCGGCGGCCGGTCTGAACCGCGCCATGCTCGCCTTCATGCTCGACGCGTACGTCGAGGACGAGGCGCCCAACGCCAAGGGCGTCATGGAGAAGCGCGTCGTCATGCGCCTCGACCCGCGCCTGGCCCCGGTCAAGGTCGCCGTCCTCCCGCTGTCCCGCAACCCGCAGCTCTCCCCGAAGGCCAAGGGCCTCGCGGCGGACCTGCGCAAGCACTGGAACATCGAGTTCGACGACGCCGGCGCCATCGGCCGCCGCTACCGCCGCCAGGACGAGATCGGCACGCCGTTCTGCGTCACCGTCGACTTCGACACCCTGGACGACAACGCGGTGACCGTGCGCGAGCGCGACACGATGAAGCAGGAGCGCGTCTCCCTCGACCAGATCGAGAGCTACCTGGGCGGCCGCCTCCTCGGCTGCTGACGTCGCCGGTCCGTACCCGGAGGCCCCGTCCCCCGCGCGCTCGGCGCGGGGACGGGGCCTCCGGGCTGTCCGCGCTCCGCTGCTCGCCCGCTCTCGATCACTCCGCCGCGAGTTCCTCGTGAAGATCGGCGAGGGCGGTGTGGTCGTCCTCGGTGCCGGTGTGCGGGGCGGTGAACCAGCGGAGGTACTCGTCGATCTCGGAGAGGCGCCAGTCGAGGGTGAAGAGTTCGAGCATGGCCGGGTCGGCGCCCGCGCGGCGCGTCGGCGGCAGGTCCGTGTGGTCCCGCTCGCGCGGGGCGAGGGCCAGCGACTCCCAGTCGACCAGGCGGAGGCCGAACGCGCCGACGAGCTGGTTGTCGTGGTGCGGCTCGCCGTGGGTCGGCACCCAGCTGTCCCGGCGGGAACGGGCCAGGTCCGCCAGCTCGTGGTAGCGGGCCGTCCAGCGCGCGATGGCGGCCGAGCGCGCCCCGATCGCCGTCCTGGCCTCCTCCGCCAGCGGCCCGGACGTCCACGGCCGGGCCGTACGGTCCCGCACGTCCTCGGCGAACCCCGGCCCCACCCGCGGGGCCCAGGACCGCAGTCCTTCCGGAGGCGCGGCACCGTGCAGCGCGGCGAGCGCCTCGACGACCCTGCCGACGTGCTCCGGGCGCCCGGCCTCCTCCTCGCCGGGCGACCGGCCGTCCAGCCACGGCGTCACGCTCAGCGCCCCGCCGCCCACGCCCACGGTGAACCGCCCGCCACGGGCCCGCAGCGGCGCGCACACCACCTCCAGCCCGCCACCGGCCAGCGCGGCGGCCCCCGCGTAGGCGGCCTCCAGCGACCCGGCGGTATGACGCGGCTCCAACCGGTCGAGCGTGACGAACAGCGCCGTACCGTCGCCGGCCGTCACACGCCAGTGGTAGGCGCCGAACCCCCAGGGCAGGTAGGCGACTTCGACCGGGCCGGGCAGGGACCAGTGCGTGGTGACCACGTCGGTGACGGTGTGGTCGTCGATGAAGGAGGGTCGGGAGAGCACGGCAGCCGATCCTAGGCGGGGCGCGGGCCTCCGTCACGGGATTTCGGCGCGGGGCGTCCGCCCTCGATGCCCGTCGTCTTCACCAAGTGGCAGTGTCCACCTCGCAGTCGAAGGGCGCGGGGACGTACACCTTGTCGCCGAACTTGACCTGGGTGTGGGCCCGGTAGCCGCGGTCGGGCGTGGGGTCGTGGTAAACGGTGACCGCCTTGACGGCCATGTCGATCAGGACGTAGACGGGGACGCCGCCCCGGCCGTAGACCTCCACCTTGTCGGTGAGGTCGAACGCCCGTGTTGACGATGACGTCACTTCTCCGACCAGGGAGAGGGCCTCGCCCGGCAAGAAGATGCTCTCGACGTCGATGAGGGCTTCGTCGGCCACGTGCAGGTCGGGCCCGTAGCCTCGCTCTTGTTCGGGGAAGCGGAACAGGCAGGGTTCGGTGCCCACTTCATGCCCTTCCGGGGCGTGCGGCCTGAGCTGGCGCTCCAGGCTGCGCATGGCACGCAGATAGCGCCCCTGGGACCACGGCGACATGATGATTTTCCCCCCGATGATCTCCACGCGATACCCGTCGGGCAGGCTGTCGTTGACCTGCTCCAGATCGCGGCAGAGCTGCTCGAAATCGGCCTTCGGCTCCTCCCCGTCCCCACCGCCGTGTATCGACTGGAGCGCCTCGTGCGGAATGTCCACCATGGTTGCCATCATGCGCCTCCCCTGACGAGTAAGCCGTTCACTACACACCGTAGCGGGCCCCACTGGCAAGGGAGGCCGTGCGGTCTTCGTGCCCGGTGCATCCGCCAGAGGCCCGACGGCAGCACCGCGAGCGGTACGGCGTGCGCCGCCAGGGCGATCCAGCGGGGGCTGGGGGGAGAGGAGTGGAGGCATCCGCGCACCCGTCGGCACGGGCGACGGTCTTCGCCGCGCAGGTGGGCGTCTCTGCCGGAATCACGGCTGCCTTCCGAACGGCCCGGTCGAGACGCCTGAACGGAGTGGGCGACGCGCCTGAACAGCGGGGTCGATACGTCGAGGCCCGCGGAGCGCGACGTGCTCCGCGTCCCCCCATGGAATCGTCCGGGGCACCCGCCTGGCTGAGTCGTCGTCCATCCGAGGGCGGGCGGGGGCGGGCGCGTCATCCCACATCGAGACCGGGTGCTGGTGCACGGAACGTGCGGCCGGGCGGGGCAAAGCCTGCCGCGTCGCCTTCCGGCAGGCGGAATCCGCAGGGGCGGAGTGATCGGGCACACTGTGCGGATGCCTCAACTGATCAGACCCGATGTGCGCGTTCACGCCTCGTTCGTCGAGGCCATGGCCGAGTTCCGAGCGGAGGGGCGGGGGTTCCCGAGGACGAATCGATGGTCGGCAGGGACATCCTGCGGTACCACCCACGGTGGCGGGACCCGCAAGTCTTCGCGGGTTATGTGGAGTCGGTGATCGCCGACGCGCGCGAAGACACGCCGCGACCCGAGGGCCGCGTCCCCGCCACCACCCTCTGGTACGTCGACGGTGACGCCTACCTCGGACGGATCGCCGTCCGCCACCGGGCCACCCCGCGCCTGCTGGAATGGGGAGGCCACATCGGATACGACGTCCGCCCCTCCGCGCGCCGGCGCGGGCACGCCACGGCGATGCTGCGTGCCGTCCTGCCCGTCGTCGCCGACCTGGGCATCGACCCGGTCCTGGTCACCTGCGACCCGGACAATACCGGCTCCCGCAAGGTCATCGAGGCGTGCGGTGGCGCCTTCGAGGACGAACGGTCGGGCAAACTGCGGTTCTGGATCCGCACCGGCTCGGACCGGGCGAGTGCCGTGCGGTAGCGCGGTGGTATCCGAAATCGCCACCTTGTCCGGACGATGCGGCGCGAGCCGCAAGCGGTGGGGTGTGATGAAGCTGCCGGGGCGCATGAGGTGATTGACAGGTCAAGTGTGTGCGAATCGCGACCAGTTGGGTTCCACTGGGGTGCTCGCACGGCCCACCCGCCCGCGTAATGGGCCTGCGCCCTTACCTCCTGCGGCTCGCCTCGATCGACAGGGCGGTTGCCAGGCGGACGGCGGCCCCGGACGACGA
This sequence comes from Streptomyces sp. CA-181903, assembly GCF_050937075.1. Lineage (NCBI taxonomy): Bacteria > Bacillati > Actinomycetota > Actinomycetes > Kitasatosporales > Streptomycetaceae > Streptomyces > Streptomyces sp. CA-181903. The sequence continues at coordinate 2,489,257 of NZ_JBNJLY010000001.1, read as the reverse complement.
GCCGTGGAACGCAGCCTCGAAGAGCGGCCTGTTCGCGTCTTCGACGGGCGTGAGCGAGCCCTGTCCATCGGCGGCCGGAGGCGAAGTGCCGGGCCCGTGCGCGGTGGAGGCCCTGGACCTTCCGGGCCGCCGGCGCCCCCGCCCCGGATTGCGCCGGTTGCTTTCTTCCATCGCACTGGCCTTGGCGCACGTCACGGCAGGCCACCCGGCGACCTCCTTACGGCACTCGGCGACCAGGCCGAACGCGTCGGCGGCGGGCGTGCACAACGCCGATTCCTTCAGGACGCGCCCGCCCACACCCCTGCCGTGGCCGGTTCGCCTCGTCCGCACCCGCGCACTTGATGTGCCCTCCTGCCGGCGCCACACCTGCGAAGGTCTCCTTCTCGCTGAGTGGTCAGGCGTCCCGGGCGGCTCCGCCACCAGGCCCGGGGCTGTGCAATCGACGGCGTGACGAGCATGCCGACTTGTCGAGCCGGCGGGCGAGGCGCAGGTGGGCGCGGCACCGTCTCGCCCGTAGACGGCGTACACCGTCAGTGGACGATCGACACGATGCGGCAGGCGGCCTCGGCCAGGGTGTGGTCACCGGCGATGCGGGCGCGGGCCAGGGCCGTGCCCGGTTCGATGCCCCGGGTGCACAGGCGCCAGGCCGTCTCCGTGTCCAGGCGGAGCAGCGCGGCCGGACGGCCGGCGTCCGGTTCGGCAAGTGACCAGCGGGTCCCGGTGGCCGTGGCTGTGGCCGTAGCCGTCCAGGCGCCGCCCGCCGGACCGTCGACCTCCACCCGGACCTGCGTGCCGGGCGGCGCGTCTACTGTGCGCAGGGTGTGCGGCACAGCCCGCATGAACGTGTCCAGGGCCACCGACAGCGACCGTGGGTCCGGGTCGGTCGGCAGACCGACGGCGTGGCGGATCCGCCGGCGGTGTGTCCAGAACTCGGTGAGCTCCCGGGCGCTGTCCAGCCACATCGGCGCCGGGTCGATCCCCGGCCCAGGACACCCCCAGTGAGGGTGTGGTGAGGTCGACGGATTCGAAGAAGCGTGTCGTCTGCGCTCCGATCACGTTCAGGGTCTCGGTCAGCGCGGCGGGACTGACCCGGATGAAGGCGGCTACCCATTGCCGGTTGATGCGGTGGGTGAACGCTTCGAGGGGTTCGCCCGGGGCGGGGGCCGGGCCTCCGGCGTGGTGGTCGCGGTCGCGGGCCAGACGTCCGTATCAGTCGCCCAGCAGATGTGCGGCGAGGTCGCGCACAGTCCAGCCCGGCACCGCTTCCTCGTCCCACTCGGAGGGCGCCAGTCCGCGCAGCGTGGCCGTCAGCGCGGCGTGTTCGGGAGCGAGCAGCGGACGGGCGTCGATCGGGGCGCCGAGCCACGCGGGGTTCTGCACGTCTTCGGGGCGGAACTCCATGGCCCCTGCGTGGCGATCGGCCGCCCGTCCGGCCACTGTTTAACGCGGCCGCGCCACCAAACGGACGTCCGGGCCCGAGCGGGCCACGTCGATCAAATCGCAGCGCAGCGTGTCCGCGATCGTGCCGATCGTTCCGCCCTGGAGGGCGCTCTTGCCCCGGCCCAGGAGGGTGGGCGCGATGTACGCGATGACGCGGTCGACCAGCCCCACCGACACGAACGAGGCGGCGAGGGTGGGTCCGCCCTCCAGGAACATGCCGCGCACGTCGCGTCCGTACAGTTCGCGCAACAGCGCCGCGATGTCCAGGCCCTCCGCCGCCTTCGGCAGCCGGACGACGGTCGCCCGGTCCTCCAGGTGCGACGCGTCTGCGCTGTCCGCCACGGCGATCAGCGTCGGCGCGGCGTCGTCGAGTACGCGGGCGCCTCGCGGCGTACGGGCGTGGGTGTCCACGACGACGCGCCACGGCTGGCGCTCGGCCGGTGCGGCGATCTTGAGGTTCGGGTCGTCCTTCGCCGAGCGCACGGCCAGGTGCGGGTCGTCCGCTTGCTGCGTGCCCGAACCCACGACGGTCGCCTGGCAGGCGGCGCGCAGCGCGTGCACTTCGGCGCGGGGCTTAGCGCTGATGATCCACTGGCTGGTGCCGTCCGCCGCGGCGATGCGGCCGTCCAGCGTGGCGGCGTATTTGTAGACGACGTAGGGGCGCCCCTCGACGGTGTGCCACTCGTCGGCGCCGACCAGCTCGCTCGTGTGCATGCGTCTCCTCCGGAGGGGTGGGTGAGGCAACTGCCCTGTGCTCATTCTTCGCTACGGGACGGCCACGACGGGTCGGCCGAGTGCGCTGGCCGGGCGACGGCTTGACGCACGTGTCGCGTGGCGTCGAGCGGAACGCCGAGGCGCATGTGGTTCCGGATGCGCGGGTGATGAAGGCGGGTGCTGCGGGGATCGGGATGGGTATCGTCCTGGTGTCGAGAGCAGATCGGAGTTCAGCATGTCGGAGCACACCGGTGCGCGGATCGCGAAGACGCGGAAGCGTCGCCGACTGACTCAGCGCGAACTGGCCTACCGGAGCAACGTTTCGTACAGCACCCTCACCAAGGTCGAGCAGGGCCAGATGCCGGCCAGCCCGTCCGTGATCGGCGCCCTCGCGCGCGCTCTGTCGGTGCCCGTCGTCGAGTTGACGGGGCAGCCGTACCTTGAAGAGCTGCGTCAGGACCATCTCGACGGGCTGATCAACCCGATCCGTGAGGCCCTCAACGTGTACGACCTCGGCGTGGATCCGGACCTCACCCCGCGCAGTCCGGCCGAGCTGGCCGCCAAGGCCGACGAGTTGTGCATGCTGATCCGGGCCACCGACATCAAGCGGGCGGCGACCGAGCTGCCCTCCCTGATCTGCGAGGCGACCACGGTCGCGCACGCAGGAGGGACGACCGAGGCGTGGCGGACGCTGGCCAGCGGCTACCGCACCGCGTACGACGTCGCCACCAAGCTGGGGTTCATCGACCTGGCGGCGATTGCCCTCGACCGGTTGGAGTGGGCCGCGGAGCGCGCCTCCGACCCGGTGCTGGGCGGCATGCGGCAGTACCTGCGGGCCCTGGCGTACCTCCGGGCCAGTGACTACCGCACGGGAGAGCGGCTCATCCGCTTCGGGATGGCCCGGCTGCAACAGGCGGACCCCGGCCGCGAACGCGACGTCCTCACCGGGCAACTGCACCTGGGAGCCGCGGTGCTGGCCGGCCGGGCCAAGGACGGTGACACGGCCGAGAGCCACCTGGCCGAGGCGGGCCGGATCGCCTCGCACACGGGTCCGGCCGAGAAGGTCCACTGGCTGGCGTTCGGGCCGGCCAATGTCGGTGCACATCGGGTGAGCGTGCTGGCCGAGCTGGACGAGTACGGAGCGGCCGTCGACGTGGCACGGGGCATCCGGCTGCCCGCCGACTGGCCGCGGTCCCGGACGTCCCACCATTACGCCGAGGTGGCGCGTGCGCAGATGTGGACCGGCCGCACGGAAGCGGCCTTCGGCAACCTGCTGGAGGCGCGCAGGCTGGCGCCCCAGCAGACCCGCTACCACCCGATCGTCCGGGAGACGTACTCCGGCCTGGAGTCGGCGAAGCGGCGCATGCCGGAGGACTTCATCAGCTTCGGTGCCTGGCTGAGCGCGTAACCGAACGTCAATGCATGGCCTTGGCTATCAACGGGTCATGACAGTTCCGGCCCTTGCGCGCGAGCACGATGTGACCGCCAACACATCGTCTGTGCGTGGAGTCGAACATGCCACACCAACGAACACCACAGGACCGCGCCCGCAGGGCCGCGCTGGCGGATGCCGCCGTGGGTGGCGTTCCGGCGGAGCCGCCCGGGGCGGCCGGCAACGGGCCCGCGCCCGCGCCCGGTTGCGACGTCTGCGAAGCGCTCGCGCGGCAGCGGGTCATCGCGCGGCGGGACGGTGACTTCTCACGCGTCGTCGACTGCGACGTCGAGCTGCGCAGGCACCCGCACGGGAGGCGGCGGTGACGCAAGTGGACAGCGTGACGCCCGAGTTCGTGCTGACGCGGGACGGCGGGCAGGGGCTGCCCGTCGAGCCGGTCCACGAGTTCCAGTGCCGGGCCTGCCGGAAGACGTCCCGGGCGGGCGAGGGCGACCCCCTGGGAGCCGAGGTGTGGGCGCTGAAGCACACGCGGCTGCACCCGGAGCACCGTACGTACTGCGCGGTGACGACCTCGTTCTGGCGGGTGGACCCGGCCTCCGAGGTCGCCGTCCCCGGGGAGGCGGCCCGATGACGTACCCGCCGCTCCCCATGACGTACCCCACCCAGCGCCACCCCGGCGCCTTGTGGCTCGTCTCCCGGGCCCTTCGGCCGCGCGAGATCCACGAGGAGTGGGCGGAGGGCCGGACGCCCGCGATCGAGATCGGGCGGCGCTTCGACGTGGTCCACCTGCCGGCGGAGGCGGTCGAGGGCGGCATCGGCGCGGTGCGGACGGATGACGCGGTGGAGGCGGCGTTCCGGGCGGCGGGGATCGCCTACGGCGTGGTGGCGACCCGTCGGCGGGACGTCTACAGCGTTCTGGTGCGGGCGGGTACGGCGCGGACGTGGGCCGCCGGGAACGGGACGCGGGCCGTCGGGATCGACGACCACCTGCGGTACCTGCGCACACCGCACCCCGGCCGGCGCCAGGGGCCGGGTGACTTCTGGCTGCTGCCCGCGCCGCACGCGGACGAGGTGCTGGCCGGGGGCGAGGAGGTGCGTGCGCTGCTCGCGCGGCCAGGCGGGAGAGCGGGGAATGGCGGGGCGTCCGTCACGTGGGGAGTGCGGCCGTCGTCCGCGTAGGCGGGCCGATGCCACTTGCTGGAGATCACCTACGCGCCCCACATGCCCGGACCCACCCTCCGTGAACTCCGGGGCTTATTGGCGCACTTGGTGTTCCTGGTGGTGGAGTGTCCCGAGGAACCGTGCGACGGCGATCTGCGGCCCGGCGACGTCGCGTTGCGCTTCCGGCCGCTCGGGCCGCTGGACGGCAGCGGGCTGGACCCCGTCGTGGAGGTGCGGTCGAAGTGGTCCGCGAGCCGGGCCGCCCACCGTCAGGAGCGGGGCGACCGGCTGTGCGCCGGCGTCCGGTCGGCGAGCGGGTCGCGGAATGTCGGTGTCTATCTGTCGCTGCCGGCCGCGACTTGGGCGCCGGGGGATTGAAGGGCGCGCACGGCACGGCGTCAGGCGCGGTGCCGCACGCCCTGCACTCGTCGGCCCCGGCCTCATCCGGGACGGTGCGCGCGTGTTGTCGTCCGTCGGGTGCGGGCGAAACGCGGTGGCGGCGGGGCGGGTACGGCGGGTACGGCGCGGTGTGCGGGACGGGGTGGTCCGCGCGGTGCGGTGGCCGCGTACCCGCCGTACCCGCCCGCCGTACCTGCCGTTCCCGCGCCGCCCGTAGCCGTCACGCTTCGCGCGCGTACGACCCCAGGCGCTCCGCGAGCGCGGCGACGAGGTCACGCAGTGCGTCCGGGCGCTCGACGACGAACGGCCGGTCGAGTGAGGCGAGTACCGGAGGCAGCCAGTCGAGCCGCTCCACCCGCAGCTCGACGCGCCGCCAGCGCTCGGCCGCGCGATCCCCGTCCGCCTCCGGCCCGGCCTCGTCCAGGACGGCGACGGAGGCGGGCAGACGGGCGCGGATCCGCTCGACCGTTGCGTGGATGCGCAAGGTCACCTCATGCCGGTACGCGGCCGTGGCGAAGCCCGACAGGACCCGTTGGGCCGGGCCGGGCCCCGTGGGCGCCGGGAACGAGCCGGGCAGGGTCCGCGCGTCCGTGACGCGGTCGAGCCGGAGGGTCCGGTCCTCGCCGGTCCGGGGGTCCTCGCCCGTGACGTACCACCGGCCGGCGTGGGCGACGATCCCGTACGCGTGCAGCGTGCGTTCGCCGCGCCGCCCGTCGCGGTCGGTGTAGCCGATCGAGGCCGGCCGGCGGTGCCGCACCGCGTCGGCGAGGGTGAGCAGGATCCCGGCGTCAGGGGTGGCGAACTCGCCGGGCCGGTCGGTGAAGTCCAGGGCTTCGAGGAGGGTGTCGAGCCGGCGGGCGAGGTGCCGGGGCAGCACCCGCCGGATCTTCGCGGACGCCGTCTCGTCCGCCGTGCGCACGGCGGACGTCAGCCCGGTCCGGCGGCCGGCGACCAGGCCGAGGAGCACGGCGAGGGCCTCGTCGTCACCGAGCATGAGCGGAGGCAGGCGGTACCCGGGGGCGAGGCGGTAGCCGCCGTGCCGGCCGCGCACCGACTCCACGGGCACGTCCAGGTCGACCAGCTGGGACACGTACCGCCGCACCGTGCGTCCGTCGACGCCGAGCCGGTCGGCGAGTTCGGCCACGGTGCGGGTGCCGCCCGACCGCAGGAGTTCCAGGAGGGTCAGCACGCGGCCGGTGGGTCGGGACATGCGGCACAACCTAATGCCCATACGGGACCGATTCTGTCCGCTATTGCTCCTAGCCTGCGCGGTGCACGCTTCCGGCACGGCCCTCAAGGGAGATCTCCATGGACTTCGTCTCGATCCGCGTCATCACCGGCGACGTGGCGCGTCTCGTCGCCTTCTACGAGCGGGCCACCGGGGTGCGCGCGGCGTGGGCCACCGAGGACTTCGCGGAAGTCAGAACGGCGGGCGCGACCCTCGCCATCGCGGGCACCCGGACCGTTCCGCTGTTCGCCCCCGGTTCCGCCCGCCCGGCGGAGAACCGCAGTGTGATCACCGAGTTCCTCGTCGACGACGTGGACCGCGCGCACCGGGACCTGGCCGGCTTCGTCACCGACGTCGTCAGCGGGCCCACCACGATGCCGTGGGGCAACCGGTCGCTGCTGTTCCGCGACCCCGACGGCAACCTCGTCAACTTCTTCACGCCCGTGACCCCGGCGGCCAGGGAGAAGTTCGGGCGATGACATTGCGGTGACACTGCGGTGGCGCGCGCGGCGTCAGGCGCAGAGCCGCTGGATGGTGTCCTCGAAGTCCGGGAACTCCCCTGCCGCCTCCGCCAGGACCGCCCTCGCGGACTGCTGCCGCTCCGGGGCGAATCGGCCGGCTGTCGCGACAAGTTCGGGATCGCGGCGTGTGGGGTGGTGGCGTTCCAGCGGGTCGACGGCCTCGCACGGGCCGAAGCCGTCGGCCAGTAGCCAGAGGAAGGCCGGCAGGTCACGGGCGACGACGCCCGTCTCGCCCTCCGAACCGAGGTGCACGACGGGTTGGGCGCTGAGGGGTGCGGCCGGCCGGACGAGCCACGCGGCCGTGAGACCGCCCGACGCGTCCTGGCCGAAGACGCGGAACGCGTCGCCCGTCACCTCGCTGTTGCCCGTCCAGGCCGCTGTTGCCCGTCCAGGCGCGGAACCACGCGGTCGTCTCCTCGGCGGACAGGAACTCGGGGTAGAGCTCGAAATCGATGCCGTCCTCCGCCGGGCCGTAGCCGAACTCGACGCTCGCCAGGGCCTGGAGGAGAGCGGGACCGCGGCCGTCATCCGTCGGCGTCATGGGCACACGCTAGCCGTTGCGGCCGGCGCCGCCTCGGTGACCGCGGGCCGCCGCCACCGCGCACACCGCCGCCAGCGGGAGTTCCGCCGCAGCGGCCATGACCAGGGCCGAGGCCAGGTCGGCGCCCGGGGCGGCCGTCATCACATCGAACCAGGCGTCGGCGACGAGCAGGGTCGCGGCCACCGCGGCCGTGAGCGTGTGGAGGGCGTGCCGGCGTACGGCCAGGACGCCCGTCGTGATGAGGGCGAGGGCCTCCAGCGCGTCCAGCCCGACCCAGGCAGTCGACCACTTCGCGGCCGTCGTCTCGGCCGGCAGGCTCGTGGCGAGGACGAACAGCCAGGGGAGCAGGGCTATGCCGCAGGCGGCCAGGGCGTAACCGAGGAGGCGGGGGCGCGGCCGGGGCGCGGGGGTGATGGGCGGGTGCAGGGGGACGACCTCGGCTATCGTGCCCGGTCGGTCTGACGCGCTCGGTCGGTCCGTCGTGCTCGGTCCGTCCCACGTGCCCGGTCGGTCTGACGCGCCCGGTCGGTTTGACCCGCCCGATCCGTCCGATGCGCCCGATCCATCCGACGCGCTCGCTTCGTCCCACGCGTCCCGTCCGTTCCGCGCACCCCGCCCGTCCGTCGGGCCTCGCCCGTCCGCCGGGCCCGGCTCGTCCGACGCGTCACGTCCGGACCGTGCGGCGCGGGGGAGGTGGAGGACGGTCATCGGGGCTCCGTGGTTCGATCGGCGGGCGGCGGGGTGACGTCTCCAACGATGGCGGCCCGGGCTTCGCCGGTCACTGGCATCGCTGTCCGTTCCGGGGTGGTACTGGCTTCACCCCCGGGACGGGAACGTGTGCCATGGCCTGCGCCCGACCTGCGCATCTACGGTTCTTTCATGCACATGTCCAACACCCTGCGCCGTCTGCTGCGCCCCTTCGAGAACAGCGGCGGTCCGGTCGCCTTCCACTTCTCCGGCGGCCTGATCCATCTCCTGGGGCTGACGGTGCTCGCGCTGCCGTGGCTGTCCGGCGGGCCGACGCGGGCGTTGAGCGTCCTCGCGGCGGTCTTCGGGATGTTCGCGCTGCTCGCGGCGGCCTCGCCCTTGCTGACGACACTGCAGCGGGCGCGCTTCCGGGGCTGGCTGGGGGTGGACATACCCCGGCCGGAGGGGAAGGCGGGGATCCGTTCGGAGCGGACCTGGCGGCAGGTGCAGTACCACTTGGCGATCGGTCCGTTCATCTCCGCCGCCGCGCTGGCGACGCTGGCCGTCGCGGTGGCGTCCGCGGCGGCGGTGAGCGTGTACCTCTGGTTCGGGGCGCTGCCACTGGACTTCCGCCTCTCCCACCGCGGTTACTGGACGCCGGCCGCGTATGTGACCGTCGCCGGCGCGGGCGGGCTGTACGGGTCGGTCTGGCTGCTGAAGGCCCTCGCCCGGCTCGACACGCGCGTCGCCCTGAGCCGCCTCGGGCCCACCCCCGCCGAGCTGCTGGCGCGCCGGGTCGAGGAGGTCACGGAGAGCAGGGCCGGGGTCGTGGACGCGGCCGACGCCGAGCGGCGGCGCATCGAACGCGATCTGCACGACGGTGCCCAGCAGCGGCTGGTGTCGATGGCCGTCAACCTCGGGCTGGCGAAGGTCACGCTGACCGATCTGCCCGAGGACGCGCGGAAGGTCATCGACGAGGCGCACCGGGAGGCGAAGGCGGCGATCCAGGAACTGAGCGACCTCGTCCGGGGCCTGCACCCGGCCGTCCTGGAGGACCGCGGCCTGGACGCGGCCCTGTCCGGGATCGCCGACCGCGCCCCGCTGCCCGTGCGCGTCCGGGTCGACCTGGAGTCCCGTCCGGCGCCCGCGATCGAGGCCGTGGCCTACTTCGTCGTCTCCGAGGCGCTCGCCAACGTCGTCAAGCACGCGCAGGCGTCCCGGGCGGAGGTCACCGTCGAACGGTTCGGGGGATACTGCTCGTGGTCGTCTCCGACGACGGCGTGGGCGGGGCGGACGAGTCGGGCGGGACGGGCCTGGCGGGGCTGGCCAAGCGGGTCGCGTCGGTGGACGGCACCTTCTCGATCAGCAGCCCCGTGGGGGGCCCGACCGTTGTGACTGTGGAGCTGCCGTGCGCGCCGTGATCGCCGAGGATTCCGTACTGCTGCGGGTGGGACTGGTGAAGGTCCTGGAAGCGGCGGGCTTCGAGGTGGCCGCCGAGGCCGGCGACGCGGAGGCGCTGCTCGCGGCGGTCGAGGAGCACCGGCCGGACCTGGTGGTCAGCGACGTCCGGATGCCGCCCGGCTTCACCGACGAGGGCGTCCGGGCCGCGCTCCTGATCCGCCGGCAGTGGCCGGACGTCGCGGTGCTGCTGCTGTCGCAGTACGTGGAGGAGCGGTACGCGGCCGACCTGCTGACCGGCGACACCCGGGGCGTCGGCTACCTGCTCAAGCAGCGGGTCGCCGACGTCGAGGAGTTCATCGACGCACTGCGGCGGGTGGCCGCGGGCGGCACGGCGTTGGACCCGCAGGTCGTCTCCCAGCTCCTGATCCGGCGGCACAGCGATCCCCTCGACCGGCTCACCCCGCGCGAACGCGAGGTGCTGGAACTGATGGCCTCCGGGCGCTCCAACGCGGGCATCGCCGGCCAACTGGTCGTCAGCGAGAGCGCGGTGGCGAAGCACATCAACAACATCCTGGCCAAACTGGACCTGCCGAGGGCGGACGCGGACCACCGGCGGGTGCTGGCTGTGTTGCGGTTCCTCGGGGTGGGGTGAGGGGCGGGAGCCGCACGGCCGTTCACAGTACGTTGCGCAGCACCAGGAACACCGTGAAGAAGCCGAGGCCCGTCCAGAACAGGCCCTTGGCCAGCTGCCATTGGATGACGCGCCCCCGCTCGTACCGTTCCGTCAGCCACGCGCTGCCGCGTAGGGCGCCCGGCCCGCCGAGGCACACCAGGAGGAGGGCGGCCAGGAGTCCGGCGAACCAGCCGCAGGCGTTGACGCGGTCGACCTTGTAGCAGATGCCGATGAAGTCACAGGAGGCGGTGACACGGCGTCCCGGCTCGTAGTCGCGGTCGATGTCGAGGCCGGCCCTCGGGGAGCCGCCGTCCGACGGGCGGAAGGTGCCCGAACACTGCACGGTGTCCGCGCCGCCGCGATGCGAGGACGGAAGGTGCTCACATCGTTCGACCGTGAATGTTCCTCGCGCTCCCAGCAGCCCGGACGCATGACTGGAGATACCGGCGCCGAAGGCGCCGAGGAGCAGCCCGGTGAGGACGATGAGAACGCTGCCGAAACGCACCGCCGCGCCCCGGTTTCCGGACTTCGCCGGTGGGACCGCGCGCCTGCGAGGACGTGTTCTGTGTGCCATGTCGGCCTGCCGCGGGATCAGTCGCCGAGACCGAGGCGCCTGCGCTCGAAGCGCTCACCGGGTGCGTAGCGGCCGAAGCTGCGCACGAGGTAGGGAAGAGCCGCGCCGAAGCCCACGGGGAAGGAGAAGACGACCGAGATGCCCACGAGCAGTACGGCCACGGTCGCGAGCCTGTCCCATCGCTTGCCGAAAGGCGCCGACTTCCCGCCTCCGACGCCGCAGCGATCGATGGTCCGGATGTGCCGCGTGATGATGTAGACCGCACCGCCGCAGAGCGCGAGGTAGAGACCTGCCAAGATGACGGCCACGACACCGTCGGAGACCGCCGACAGGCTGACAAATACCGTCATCACGGCCGTCAGCGCGGTGATGGACAGCCACGTGAGCGTCATCCGGACGCGGTGCGCCCAATAGAGCGCGCCTCGGTGGATCCAGGTGGTGCCGACGAACTGGAGCCGTCTGGGCACGGCACCCGCGACGCGCGGTTCGTGGCGGCGCCGGCTACCCGAAGATGCCATGCCAAGCCTTTTTAACGCCGCCCTTGATGCCGCTGCCCACCTTCTTCGCCGTCTCGACGGTCTTGTCTTTCATGTCCACCAGGTCGTTGTCGATCCACTTGCCCCCCGCCTCCCCGATGCTGTAGCCGATGCCCTTGAGGACTCCATACTTGTGGATCTTGTCGCCCCAGTGGGCGTGGGTGAGTTCATAGCCGAAGGTTCCGACGCCGTACCCCACCGCGACTCCGCCGAGCACGCCGACGGCGACCACGGGATTCGAGGCCGAGGCCCCGACGATCAGGCTTTCCGCACCCGCGCCGGCCCACATGCCCACGGCCGCGGGTGTGGCGTCCCTGGCGAAGGACTCGCGCCAGGACCAGCCCCGCGTGCGATGGTCGTCGTACATCTGCAAGCCGACCATGGCGCCGGTCAGTCCGGTGCTGACGGCACCGAATCTGCCCACCACGGGGCCGGCTCCTCGGACACGGTACTTCTCGGCTATGTCACCGATGGTGACCCGGGCCGTCGCGCTGCCCTTGACCCGCTGCTGCCAGCCCTGGACGGACGCGGTGCGCAGCCGCTGCTCGCTCAGTGCGGCTCGGGCGGAGCGGCGGTCCGCGAGCATCTTGTCCCAGGCGCCGCTGTTCTTGGGCAGCTTCCGTGCCTGCCGCTTCAGGTCCTTGACCTCTTGCCTGAGCTTCGCCAGCTTCTGGGCGCTCTCCTGAGTGAGGGCGGCGGGTGTGGTGTAGAGGCCGCGCAGGATCTCGGCCCAAGTGAAAGAGTCGGCGCCGTTGAGCAGGTTCGGGTTGCCTTTGTTGAGCATCTGGTCCAGGACGGACCGGAGACTGTCTCCCGCCAAGGTCCGTGCGTCCTGGGCGCGTTGCAGCGCGGCGTCACGGTCCTTCCGGTAGGCGTCCAGGGCGGCCTGCTGATCCGTCGTGCCCTTGGCGCCACCCTGGCCGTCGAGTGTCAAGCCGGCCGCGCGTGCCATGTCCTGGGCATCGCCGAGATCGTGCTTCGCTCGCTCCAACTCCTCGGAGAGGACGGTGACGACATCGGAAACCCGCGACATCGCCTCCGCCAGTGCGGCGCCGATCGTGCCGTCGTGCGCCCATACGGTCTGAAACGCGTCCGCGCCGTCGCCGGCCCAGCCGGCCTCATGGACGACGCCGCTGACCTTCTTGTCGAGCACCTTGGAGGTCGTGTCGTACTTCTCGGTGGCCGACGTGTAGTCCGTGGCGACCTTCTTGAGGCCGGCGATGTCATCCTCGATCACTTCGCCGCCTTGCCCATGAGGTCGGCGAAGATGCCCCGGGTGTCGATGTCCTGGTTCCGGTAATCACCGGCCGCCGCCTGGAGGTTGTGGCCGTGTCGGGTCACCAGCGCGGTGAGCGCCTGGTGGCCGATGCCGAACGCCTCGCTGAGCCGGGCGAGTGCGGAGCCCAGGGCGGCATCGTCGACGCGGGGAGTGGGTGGCGAGGCGAGATGGCGGAACTCGGCGAGGTGCAGCGCCTCCCGGTGGAAGCCCCTGCCCGCGTCCTCTATGTGTTCCACCGTGGCGTTGAGCCGGTCAGCCATGGAGGTTCTCCCGGTGGTGCGCGTGGGACGAGTGCTCCGACGCCGGGGCGGGCGGAGGATCGACGACCAGGCGAGGTATGCCCGCCTCGCCGAGAATGAGACGCAGCGCGCCCACGGGCAGCGCCAGCCACGGCTGGTCCGGTCCGAGGCAGGCGACCAGACGGCGGGCCGAGGTGAAGGCCATCCCGCAGTCGCTCCCACCGGCGGTGCGCCAGGTCTCGAACTCGACCTGGTTCTGGGTCCTCTGCCGGCCGTCCGCCGGGCGGGGCCGCGCCGGCGCGAGAACTATCTCGTCGTCGGCGAGTGCGGGGGTACTCATGGCAACTCTCCTGCACAAGCGGGTCGGTTGAGGCAGGAGAACAGCCTAGGAAGGCGGCTTGCGCCGGTCCATCAGGAGCCCGTTATCAAGATGTCAAGGAGCCGTCAGTATCGGTGTATCAGCCATGCAGCCCGTGCAACACCAGGCCGCAGACCGTGTCGAAGGCCGTGTCGATGTCCGGGTGGGACCACTCGGGCGCGTAGGCCGGGTCGTGGAAGCGGTTGGTGGCGTCCCAGACGGCGCGGGCGGTGCGGTCGGGGTCGGGGAGGGAGAACTCGCCGCTCTCGGTGCCGTCGCGGAGGATGCCGGCGAGCTGGCCGACCATCGTCGCGACGTGCCGTTCGACCGTGGAGCTGTTCTCGCCGACCAGGACCATGTACGTGGCGAACAGCTCGGGGTCGTCGCCCGCCTTGCGGCGCTTGGCGGCGAAGAGGGCGGTCAGCCAGTCGCGCAGGCGGCGTTCGGCGGGGGCGTCGGCGGAGGCGATGGCGGACAGGGCCGCGTGGGACTGGTCGAGCCAGCGCTCCGTGACGGCCTCCCGGAGGGCGGACTTGCTGCCGAAGTGCCGGTAGACGCTGCCGTGGCTGACGCCGAGCGCGCGGGCGACGTCGACGACGGTCGCCTTGGCCGGGCCGAAGCGGCGCAGGACGTCCTCGGTGGCTTCGAGGATGCGGTCTTGGGTCAGGGGCTCGGGCGGCATGTGGGTACGGATCCTTTCCTTCGGCGCCTACGCGCCTGGGACGACCGTACCCGGCCGGGGGCGCGGCCGGGGCGCCCGGTGCCGTCCCCCGGGCACTCGGCGGCGTCCCCCGGGTGCCCGGCGGCGGCCCCGGGCCCCCGGCGGTCTCCCCCGCCCCCCTCACCGCTCGCTGTCCAGGTGCGCCATCTGGTCCGCCGGGTAGCGGTCGCCCGCCGCCGCGTCCGCGGGTATGGCCGTCTCGATGGCGGCGAGGTCGTCGGGGCCCAGGGTGACGTCCAGCGCGCCGAGCGCCTCGCCGAGCCTCTCGCGGGTGCGGGCGCCCACCAGGGGGACGATGTCGGCGCCCTGGGCGAGGACCCAGGCGATGGCCGTCTGGGCGACGGTCGCGCCCCGCTGCTCGGCGGCCTTGCGGAGGGCGTCGACCAGGTCCAGGTTGCGCTGGAGGTTCTCGCCCTGGAAGCGGGGGCTCACCCCGCGGAAGTCGTCGGCGGCGAGCCGGCGGTCACGACCGAAGTGGCCGCTGATCAGGCCGCGGGAGAGGACGCCGTAGGCGGTCACGCCGATGCCCAGCTCGCGGGCGGTCGGGAGGATGCGGTCCTCGATGCCGCGCGAGATCAGCGAGTACTCGATCTGGAGGTCGGAGACCGGGGCGACGGCGGCGGCCCGGCGCAGGGTGTCCGCGCCGACCTCGGACAGGCCGATGTGGCGGACGTGCCCGGCCTGGACGAGCTCGGCGATGGCGCCGACGGTCTCCTCGATCGGCACGTCGGGGTCGACGCGGGCGATCCGGTAGACGTCGATGTGGTCGACACCCAGCCGCCGCAGCGAGTACGCGGCGAAGTTCCGCACCGCCGCCGGGCGGCCGTCGTAGCCCGACCAGCCGCCGTCCGGGTCGCGCAGGGCGCCGAACTTGACGCTGGTGAGCGCCCGTTCGCGATGGGCGGCCGGGGCGGAGCGCAGCGCCTCGCCGATGAGCATCTCGTTGTGGCCCATGGCGTAGAAGTCGCCGGTGTCGAGCAGGGTGACGCCCGCGTCCAGGGCGGCGTGGATGGTGGCGATCGATTCGGTCCGGTCGGCCTCGCCGTAGAGGGCGGACATGCCCATGCAGCCGAGGCCGAGGGCGGAGACCTGCGGGCCGGTGGTTCCGAGGGTGCGGTACAGCACGGGGACTCCTTCGGGATTCGAGAGAGGGGAAGCGAGGGGGGAGCGGGAGAGGGGGAGTGAGAGAGGGAGCGGAGGGGGACACCAACAGAGTGGCACATCGAATGACAGATTTCAATATCTGTCATTCGATGTGTGTCACCCCGTGCGGGTCACCCCTTCGTGACGCCCCCTCGGCCTCCCTCGACCCGTCGCCTCCCTCAGCTCATCGCCCTCGGCAGCCGCATGCTCAACACCACCGTCGCCGCCACCGCCACCAGCTGCACCCCGAACGTCGTCACCACCGCGTCCCGCATGCCCATCGACGAGGACAGTGACAGGAACAGCGAGCCGAGCGTCGCCACGCCCAGCGCCATGAAGGACTGCTGCGTGGTGACCATCACCCCGCTGCCCACCCCCGCCTGGGCCGGCGGCACCTCGCTCAGCACCGCCCGCAGCGTGGGCGGCAGCAGCAGGCCCTGGCCCAGTCCCTGGACGGCGAGTGCGGGCATCGTGCCCCAGACGCCGAGGTGGCCCCAGCCCCAGAGGAAGGTCAGGGCCATCCCCAGCACGCCGGCCGCCTGCACCAGCGTTCCCGCGGTCACCGCGCGGCGGCCGTAGCGGGCGCCCAGCCGCGGGCCGAGCAGGGAGCCGACGAAGAAGGCGACGCACAGCGGAACCAGGGCGAGGCCGGCCTCGGTCGGGTTGAGCCGCAGCCCCTCCTGGAGCACCACGGCCACCACGAACATGTAGCCGCCCCAGCCCAGCGAGAACGGCACCAGCACCGCCAGGCCGGTGCGGACCGAGCGGACCCGCAGCAGCGACGGCGGCACCAGCGGGGTCCGTCCGGCCGCCTCCAGCCGCCGTTCCACCACCCAGAACGCCGCCGCGGCGAACGGGAACAGGCCCAGCAGCACCCAGGCCCAGACCGGCCAGCCGGTCGAACGCCCCTCCGTCAGCGGCACCAGCAGCGAGATCAGGGTCACCGAGAGCAGGACCGTGCCCGCGCCGTCCACCCTGGTCGGCCGGTCCGACCGCGTCTCCGGGATCAGCCGCGCCGCCATCAGCAGCGCGAGCACCGAGAGCGGCGCGTTGACCAGGAAGATCGGGCGCCAGCCGGAGCCCGCGATGTCGGCGGAGACCAGGAAGCCGCCCAGCATCTGGCCGATCACGCTCGACACGCCGGCGGTGGCGCTGTAGAAGCTCATCGCCCGGGTGCGCCGCTCGCCGTGGGTCGCCGCCTGGATCGTCGCCAGGGCCTGCGGCAGCAGCAGCGCCGAGGCGGCGCCCTGGGCGATGCGGGCGGCCACCAGGCTCCAGGCGTCCGGCGCCAGACCGCACGCCACGGACGTCACACCGAACGCGACCGTGCCCCAGAGGAACATCCGGCGCCGGCCCACCATGTCGCCCAGCCGCCCGCCGAGCACCAGCAGCACCGCGTACGCGACGCCGTACCCGCCGACGACCATCTCCAGCAGGGCCGGACCGGCGTGCAGATCACGGTCGATGGCGGGCAGGGCGACGTTGACGATGAAGAAGTCCACCATCGGCAGGGCGGCGCCGAGGAGCACCGTGAGGAGGCCGCCGGCGCCGAGCGTCGCCGCGCGGGGGCGCGAGGCGGGGGAGGCGCCGGAGGGGGTGGCGGGGGAGGGGGTCGGGGACAGGACGGGTATCTCGTCGGCTGTACGTGCTTCGTTCACACGACGACGATGACGCAACCCACAACCTGGTACCAGAGTGTTTTTATCCTGGTACAACGACTACCCGGCAACGGCCCTGACAGCGGGCCCTCCCGTACCGCAGGCTGGAGGCATGACCACGATGGCGCAGGAGTCGCCGGCCGTCCCGCTCGCCGCCCCGGCCGACGGGGCCGGGCCCCGCGGCATCGACGACGAGGTCCGCCGCGCCGAACTCGCGGCCTTCCTCCGCAGCCGCCGCGAGCGCATCACCCCCGAGCAGGTCGGCCTGCCCCGCGGTCCCCGCCGGCGGACCCCCGGACTGCGCCGGGAGGAGGTCGCGCTGCGCGCCGCCGTGGGCGTCACCTGGTACACCTGGCTCGAACAGGGCCGGGACATCCAGGTCTCCGTCCAGGTCCTGGACGCCATCGCCCGCGCGCTGCTGCTCGACCGCGCCGAGCGCGCCCACCTGTTCGCCCTCGCCAACGCGGCGGACCCGCTCCCGAACGCCGAGCCCGTCGGCGTCCCGCCCGGGCTGCGCCTGATGCTGGAGCAGCTGGAACCCATCCCCGCCTGCGTACAGAACGCGCGCTACGACATCCTGGCGTACAACCGCACGTACAAGCACCTGATCTGTGATCTCGACGCCCTGCCGCCCGAGGAACGCAACTGCCTCTGGCTGTACTTCACCAACGTGAACTGGTACACCGACGCGGTCGACCGGCAGGAGACCAAGCGGGCCATGGCGGCGAAGTTCCGGGCCGCGATGGCCGACCACCTCGCCGAGCCCGCCTGGAAGTGCCTGCTGAAACGGCTGCAGGACGCGTCGCCCGAATTCCGGGAGATGTGGGAGCGACACGAGGTGGTCCCGCCCACGGCCAATCGGCAGCGCACCTTCCGGCACGCCCGGGTGGGCCTGCTGAACCTCGACTACACCAATCTCTGGACCGGACCGCATCCCGGTACCCGGGTGCTCGTCTTCACCCCGACCGACGACGAGACGCACGCGCGGCTGCGGCGGCTGCTGGAGCTGGTGCGGGCGGAGGAGGGGTAAGCCCCGCGAGGCCCGTGAGCCTTCGCGAGGCCCGTGAGCCTCCGCGAGGCCCGTAAGCCCCGCGAGGCCCCTGAGCTCCGTGAGCACCCCTGGACCCCGTGCCCACAGGGCGCGGGCCGGAGTGACCGGAGCCACGGGATCCGGTCCGCCGGATGAGGGACAATGGACGGTCGCCTCACAGGCCCGGTACGCCCGTGGGGCAGCCGGACACCCCTTCAGCCCCCTCCGCACGAACGAGGAAGCCCCTCCATGACGCAGCTCCAGATCGGTCCGCACACCGTGCAGCCGCCGGTGGTCCTGGCCCCGATGGCCGGGATCACGAACGCGCCCTTCCGCACGCTGTGCCGCGAGTTCTCGGGCGGCAAGGGGCTGTTCGTCAGCGAGATGATCACCACCCGGGCGCTGGTCGAGCGGGACGCCAAGACCATGCGGCTGATCCACTTCGACGGCAGTGAGAAGCCGCGCTCGATCCAGCTCTACGGCGTGGACCCGGTCTACACCGGGCGCGCCGTCCGCATGATCGTGGAAGAGGACCTGGCCGACCACATCGACCTCAACTTCGGCTGCCCCGTCCCCAAGATCACCCGCAAGGGCGGCGGCTCCGCCCTGCCCTACAAGCGGAACCTGCTGCGCGCCATCCTCCGCGAGGCCGTCGCCAACGCCGGGTCGCTGCCCGTCACCATGAAGATGCGCAAGGGCATCGACGACGACCACATCACCTTCCTGGACGCCGGCCGGATCGCCGTCGAGGAGGGCGTCACCGCCATCGCCCTGCACGGCCGCACCGCCGCCCAGCACTACGGCGGCACCGCCGACTGGGAGTCCATCGCCCGCCTCAAGGAGGCCGTCCCGGAGATCCCGGTGCTCGGGAACGGCGACATCTGGTCGGCCGACGACGCCGTCCGCATGATGCGCGAGACCGGCTGCGACGGGGTCGTGGTCGGGCGCGGCTGCCTCGGCCGGCCCTGGCTCTTCGGCGACCTGGTCGCCGCCTTCGACCCCGACGGGCCGCGCGAGCCCGCCGCGCCCACCCTGCGGGAGGTGGCGCGGGTGATGCTGCGCCACGCGGAGCTGCTGGGGGAGTGGCTGGAGAGCGAGGAGCGCGGCGTCATCGACTTCCGCAAGCACGTCGCCTGGTACACGAAGGGGTTCTCGATCGGGTCCGAGCTGCGGAGGCAGCTGGCCGTGACGTCGTCGCTGGCGGAGCTGGACGCTCTTCTGAGCGGGCTGGATCTGGATCAGGCGTGGCCGGTGGGGGCGAACGGGCCTCGGGGGCGGACGTCCGGGCGGGATCGCGTGGTGCTGCCGGAGGGGTGGCTGGACGATCCGTACGACTGTGCGGTGGTGGGGGCTGAGGCGGAGCTCGACACGTCGGGTGGGTGAGGGCGCCTCGCCCCGGCGGGGGGCGCCTGCGGCGGGCTGCGCCCCTGCCCCTCCCCCAGAGGGGGGACCCCCACTTCGCCGATTCCTGGGGGCATGCCCCCAGACCCCCTGAAACCGCGCTTCGCGCGGTTGTCCTCAAGCGCCGGACGGGCTAGTGCGGCGGCGTGATTCTCGCCACCTCTGATAGGGGTGCCGCTCACATGAGCGCAAAGTCAGGGTGTCCATCTTCCTAAGGGTGGCACTCAGTGCCACCCGCTCTGACTTCACAAGCTGACGGCCGAACGGCCCAAATCTCGACGCGCCGTGCTGCCGCGACTCCGCAGCGCGAAAGTGCGTTCAAGATGTGAAGGCGACGCCCGTAAACCCCGTCCCCCCAAGCGACTTTCGATCTGCTGGCAGACGGGCGGTTACGCCCTCATGTCGTTGGAGTGGACCTCCTCAGAAGCCTTCGATCTGGGTACGCTCCCCGCCGTCAGGGCAACCCTCCCCACTGCGGCAGCGCTTTTCCCAGGGAGGTCCAGTGAAGGAGTCGAGTTCCGTGCCGGTATCCGAAGATCAGCAGAAGTTCGTCTACGACTTCACCGAGGGCAACAAGGACCTCAAGGACCTGCTCGGCGGCAAGGGTGCCAACCTCGCCGAGATGACCAACCTCGGCCTCCCGGTGCCGCCCGGATTCACCATCACCACCGAGGCGTGCAAGGTCTACCTGGCCGAGGGGCAGGAGCCGCCGGCGATGCGGGACGAGGTCACGGCGCACCTGGACGCGCTGGAGGCCCGGATGGGCAAGAAGCTCGGGCAGGCCGACGACCCGCTGCTGGTCTCCGTCCGCTCCGGCGCCAAGTTCTCGATGCCCGGCATGATGGACACCGTCCTCAACATCGGGCTCTCCGACGAGTCCGTGGCCGGCCTCGCCGCGCAGGCCGGGGACGAGCGGTTCGCCTGGGACTCGTACCGCCGCCTCATCCAGATGTTCGGCAAGACGGTGCTGGGTGTCGACGGCGACCTCTTCGAGGAGGCGCTGGAGGAGGCCAAGGAGGCGAAGGGCGTCTCGACCGACGTCGAGCTGGACGCCGACGACCTCCGCGCGCTCGTCGAGCGGTTCAAGGGGATCGTCGCCGAGCGGACCGGCCGGGAGTTCCCGCAGGACCCGCGCGAGCAGATGGACCTGGCCATAAGGGCCGTCTTCGACTCCTGGAACGGCGACCGCGCCAAGCTGTACCGCCGCCAGGAGCGCATCCCGGGCGACCTGGGCACCGCCGTCAACGTCTGCTCCATGGTCTTCGGCAACCTCGGCCCGGACTCCGGCACCGGCGTCGCCTTCACCCGTGACCCCGCCAGCGGCCACCAGGGCGTCTACGGCGACTACCTGCAGAACGCGCAGGGCGAGGACGTCGTCGCCGGCATCCGCAACACCATGCCGCTCGCCGAGCTGGAGCGCATCGACAAGACGTCGTACGACCAGCTGATGCAGATCATGGAGACGCTGGAGACGCACTACCGCGACCTGTGCGACATCGAGTTCACGATCGAGCGCGGCAAGCTGTGGATGCTCCAGACCCGCGTCGGCAAGCGCACCGCCGGTGCCGCCTTCCGCATCGCGACGCAGCTGGTGGACCAGGGCCTGATCAGCGAGGCCGAGGCGCTCCAGCGGGTGACGGGCAGCCAGCTCGCGCAGCTGATGTTCCCGCGCTTCGACGAGAAGGCGAAGACCGAGTTCCTCGGCCGGGGCATCGCCGCCTCGCCGGGCGCCGCCGTCGGCAAGGCGGTCTTCGACTCGTACACGGCCGTGAAGTGGTCCCGCTCGGGTGAGAAGGTCATCCTCATCCGCCGGGAGACCAACCCCGACGACCTCGACGGCATGATCGCCGCCGAGGGCATCCTGACCTCGCGCGGCGGCAAGACCTCGCACGCCGCCGTCGTCGCCCGCGGCATGGGCAAGACCTGCGTCTGCGGCGCCGAGGAGCTCGAAGTCGACACCAAGCGGCGGCGGATGACCGCGCCCGGCGGGGTCGTGATCGAGGAGGGCGACGTCGTGTCCATCGACGGCTCGTCCGGCAAGGTCTACCTCGGCGAGGTGCCGGTCGTCCCGTCGCCGGTCGTCGAGTACTTCGAGGGCCGGATGCACGCGGGCGCCGACGACGCCGACGGGCTCGTCCAGGCCGTGCACCGGATGATGGCCTACGCGGACCGGATGCGCCGGCTGAGCGTCCGCGCCAACGCCGACAACGCCGAGGACGCCGCGCGCGCCCGCCGGTTCGGCGCCCAGGGCATCGGCCTCTGCCGCACCGAGCACATGTTCCTCGGCGAGCGCCGCGAGCTGGTCGAGCGGCTGATCCTGGCCGACACCGAGACCGAGCGCGACGAGGCCCTGGGTGCTCTCCTGCCGCTCCAGAAGGCCGACTTCGTCGAGTTGTTCGAGGCCATGGACGGCCTGCCGGTCACCGTGCGGCTGCTCGACCCGCCGCTGCACGAGTTCCTCCCGGACATCACCGAGCTGTCGGTGCGCGTCGCGCTCGCCGAGGCGCGCCAGGAGGCGCACGAGAACGAACTGCGCCTGCTCCAGGCCGTCCACAAGCTGCACGAGCAGAACCCGATGCTCGGTCTGCGCGGCGTCCGCCTCGGGCTCGTCATCCCCGGCCTGTTCGCCATGCAGGTCCGGGCGATCGCCGAGGCCGCGGCCGAGCGGCGGAACGCCAAGGGCGACCCGCGCGCCGAGATCATGATCCCGCTGGTGGGCACCGTCCAGGAGCTGGAGATCGTCCGTGAGGAGGCCGAGCGCGTCATCGCCGACGTCGAGGCCGCCACCGGCACCAGCCTCAAGCTCACCCTGGGCACCATGATCGAGCTGCCGCGCGCCGCCCTGACGGCCGGTCAGATCGCGGAGGCCGCCGAGTTCTTCTCGTTCGGCACCAACGACCTGACGCAGACGGTCTGGGGCTTCTCCCGGGACGACGTGGAGGCCAGCTTCTTCACCGCGTACCTGGAGAAGGGCATCTTCGGCGTCAGCCCGTTCGAGACGATCGACAAGGACGGCGTCGGGTCCCTGGTGCGGGCCGCGGCCGAGGCCGGCCGGGCCACCCGCCCCGACCTCAAGCTCGGTGTCTGCGGCGAGCACGGCGGCGACCCGGAGTCGGTGCACTTCTTCCACGAGGTGGGCCTGGACTACGTCTCCTGCTCCCCGTTCCGCATCCCCGTCGCCCGCCTGGAGGCCGGCCGCGCCGCCGCCCTGACCGGGGCGGCGAGCGACAGCCGGTGACACCGGCCGGATGAGCTCCGGAGCCGCCGATGGGATGACCTCGACCCTCGGACCGACGGCGGCTCCGGTACCGGGAAGGGGCGGCCCCACGCACGGGCCGCCCCTTCCGCCTGTCAGGAGGCGGAAGGCGAACGTCCGTGTCCGGCGCGCGGTTAACCCCGGTGTAACGCGAGGGCCATCGGGAGATCACCGGAGCGGAACCGGAGGGTGACGGCACGTGTCCCGGGCGCCCGCCCCGGACCCCGGCGCATGGCGGAGGGGCGGCGCTCGTGCGGGAGCGCCGCCCCTCGTTTACTCCCCCACCGGGAGTTGTTGCCGCCCGCATCGGCTCGGGCGGCAACTCGCATACTCAGCGACCGCTTTTTCGCTCGCCACCCCCCACGGGAACGAGCTGGGGCGGCCCTGAGTGCGTGAATAGGATTTCGCTTGCGGGGTGTTCGCCGCGAGTCCTTTCAACTGTGGCCAAAAGGGCGTGGTAACAGCACGTATCGGTGTGCATACTCAGTGGGCGGGGGGTGACGGCGGATGTCTCATGTGGGGGTTTGGTGCTGCGTGTCCATTTCACTGGACTCGATCTGGCCCGGTTGCGCCTGGCCGGAGACCCGGACGTGCTCTGGGAAACCGTATTGAGTCTGCACCGGCTGCGGGACAAACAAGGCGAGTCGATCTACGGCGATTGGCGCACCGAAACCCGTACTCGGTTGAATAGTGAAACTCGGCTGCTGGCTCCGCTGGTTCCGCCCCGGGCTATTTCCCGGACTTCCTGACACCGGCCGAAGGCGTACTCGGACTGGAGAACGGCGTGGAGGCGCTGCGCGCGACTCCGGCCGAGCGGATCCACGACGAGCTGGGCCGGCTGTCCACGGTCCGCACCCTGCCGGCTTGGATACGATCGCTGGCCGAGGGCGACGCCCGGGCGTTCGGCAAGCTGATCGCCGCCCTGCACGACTACCACGAGGCGGCCATCGCGCCGTACTGGGCGCACATCCAGGCCCGGATCGAGGCCGACCGCGCCGTACGCGGCCGGGCGCTCCTCGACGGCGGGGCGGACGCGCTGCTGTCCTCGCTGCCGCCCACGATGCGCTGGCACGCGCCGGTGCTGGAGTGCGACTACCCGGTCGACCGCGACCTGCACCTGAACGGGCGCGGCCTGCTGTTGGTGCCGTCCTTCTTCTGCCGCGGCAACCCCGTCACCCTGCGGAACCCGGACCTGACGCCGGTCCTCGTCTACCCCGCCCGGCACTGCGCGGAGTCCGCGCCCCCGGTGCAGGACGCGCCGCGCTCGCTGGGCAAGCTGGTGGGGCAGACCCGGTCGGCGGTGCTGGGCTCCATCGGCGGCGGCTGCACCACCAGCGAACTCGCCCGCCGCGTCGGGGTGTCGGCGGCCTCGGCCAGCCAGCACGCGGGCGTCCTGCGCGAGGCCGGCCTGGTGCTCACGCTGCGGCACGGCAGCGCCGTCCTCCACACCCTCACCCCGCTCGGCGCGGCCCTGCTGCGCGGCGGCCACCGGCCGCAGACCCGCCGGGACCGGCCGGCGTTCAAGGAGCGGTCGCCCTGGGCCGTCTAGGTGGGTCGTGGTTCGGGTGGTCTACGTGGCCGGTGTCCGTTGTTCCCCTCGCGCCCAGTCCGTTGTTCGCTGTGCTCCTCGCGCGCCGTCCGTTGTTCCCTCTCGCGTCTCAGTCGTCGATTCCCGACCGCTCCACTCCCGCCACGATGTACTGCTGGAGGAACAGGAACACCACCAGCAGCGGCACGATCGAGACGGCCGCCGCGACGAACAGCTCGTGCAGGTTGACCGTCTGCGCGTTGTTCAGCGACGACAGCGCCACCTGCACCGTCCACGCCTCCCGGTCCTGGCCGATGACCAGCGGCCACAGGAACGCGTTCCAGGCGCCGATGAAGACGATCGTGCCGACGGCGGCGAAGACCGGCCGCGAGTTGGGGACGACGACGCGCCAGTACGTCCGCCAGTACCCCAGCCCGTCCACCTGGGCCGCGTCCTCCAACTCCCGTGGGAAACCCAGGAAGTACTGCCGGAAGACGAAGCAGGCGAAGGCGCTGAACAGGGTGGGCACGATCAGGCCGCGCAGGGTGGAGACCCAGCCCAGCGACGACACCAGCACGAACGAGGGCACGAAGGTGACGGCCGCCGGGACCATCAGGGTGCCGAGGATCGCGTAGAAGACGGCGTTCGCGTGCCGGTACGGGATGCGGGCCAGGCCGTAGCCGGCGAGGGAGGCGAGGACGAGGGTGCCGGCGGTCGTGGCGACGGCGATCAGCGTGGAGTTGAGCAGCGCGTGCGCCATCGGCACGTTCGGGTCGTCGAACAGCTCCCGGAGGTTCGACCAGTGCAGCGCGCGCGGGAAGAAGGTCCAGTCGGGGGCGGTGATGTCGCTCTCCGCGGCGAGCCCGTTCCGCAGCAGCAGGTAGAAGGGGACCAGGAAGAGCGCGGCCAGCGCGATCAGCAGCGTCAGCCGCAGCGCGCGCCCGGCGCGCACGAGGGCGTCGTGCACGGGGTTCGCGCGGTGCGCGTGGTTCTCGCGGTGCTTGTGATTCACACGGGACGTGGGCATGGTGTCACTCCTCCCTCCGGCCGAGGCCGGACCAGCGCGCCTGGACGACCGTCACCACCGCGATCACCAGCGCCAGCACGACCGCCCCCGCGCTGCCCAGGCCCAGGTCCTGCCCCTGGCCGAGGGCGGTGTAGTACAGGTAGACCAACGGCGGCCGGGCGTACGGCGGGTAGCCGCGCGCGTCCGACAGCAGGTTGAAGAACTCGTCGAACGCCTGGAACGCGTTGATGACGAGCAGCAGCGCGACGGCCACCGAGGTGGCGCGCAGCGCGGGGAACGTGATGTACCGGAACGTCTGCCAGCCGGGGCGCGCCCCGTCGAGCGCCGCCGCCTCGTACAGCCCGACGGGGATGCGCTGCAGCCCGGCCAGAAACAAGATCATGTAGAAGCCGGTCTGGAGCCAGAGCCGTACCGTGCCGATGACCAGCCAGTACCAGGGCGGATGGGTGGTCGCCAGCCAGGCGACCGGCTCGGCGCCGAACCAGCCCAGGACGGTGTTGGCGAGCCCGAAGCGCACCCCGTTGAAGACCGACATCTTCCAGACGAGGGCGGCGACCACATAGGAGCAGGCGGTCGGCAGGAAGAAGACCGAGCGGAAGAACGCCTGCGCCCACCGCAGCCGGTTGACCGCCAGGGCCAGGGCGAGGGAGAGCGCGACGGTGGCGGGGACGATGATCGCGGAGAAGACCGCGAAGGTGGTCAGCGAGGAGCGGAACTCCGGATCGGACAGGATCCGGCGGTAGTTGTCGAGGCCGGTGAAGTCGGTGGGGGTGACCGTGTTGTGCGCGTCGAAGAAGCTGAGGACGACGCTCCAGCCGAGCGGGACGTAGGTGAACAGGGCCAGTCCGGCGGCGAAGGGGCCGACGAAGACCCAGAACCAGAAGGTACGGTTCCGCTGCCGGCGGGTGGCCTTCGGTGTGACGGCCCTCGGCCCGACGGCCTTCGGCTTGGGTGACCGGAGGGCGGCCGGCGGCATTCAGGACCTCTTCCGGACGCGTGCGAGCTCGGCCTCCGTCGTCCGCACCACGGCCTTCAGCTGCTTCTCCGGATCCGCGCCGTCCTTGATGATCCGGCTCAGCGCGTCCTGGTAGGCCACCTTGCTCGCGACCGTCCACAGCAGCGGGTCGGCGTGGCCGTGCTCGGCCGCGAACCGGGACGCCTCCGCCGCGGGCCCCTGCCGGAGCCGGTCCGCCTTCCGGGCGAGGGAGATCCGGGCCGGGAGGTGCAGGCCGTAGGAGAGGGCGAAGTCCTCCTGGAACGCGGTCTGTTCGACCCACAGCCAGCGGACGTACGCCTTGGCCTCCTCCTTCCGCCCGCTCCGCGCGCTGACCGCCGCCGCGTACGCCCCGACCGGCACCGCCGGCTTGCCCGCCGGGCCGTCGGCGGGGAACGGCAGCACCCCCACGTCGTCGCCCAGTGCCTTGGTGATCTGCGGCAGTGCCCAGAGCCCGGACCACTGCATGGCGGTGAGGCCCTGGACGAAGGCGGACGGGTCGGACCAGTCGGCGGGCGCGCCCAGCAGCAGCGACTTGTCCTCGTACAGCCCGCGGACCTTGGCGAGGGTACGGGCGGCGGCCGGGTCGTCGAAGCCCACCTTGCCGTCGTCGGTGACGGGCGAGAGGCCCGCGGCGTACAGCGGGGTCGCGCCGAGGACGCCCGCGCCGCCGTCGTTGCCGAGGAAGAGGCCCTTGGTCCGCCGGTCGGTGAGCCGGCGGGCGGCGTCCACCAGCTCGTCGAGCGTGCGCGGCGGCCGGACGCCCGCCTTGTCGAGCAGGCTCCTGCGGTAGTAGAGGAGCTGGGCGTCGACGGTCTGGGGGATGCCCCAGATCCGGCCGCCGTGCGTCTTGGGCGCCAGGACGGACTGCCGGAAGTCGTCCTTGACGTCCTTGACCAGGTCGGTGAGGTCGACGACCTGCCCGCCGAGGATCTGGTCGAGGGTCGGGCCGTTGACCTCGAACACGTCCGGGCCGGAGCCGGAGAGCAGGGCGGCGGCGGTCTGCTGGTCGTAGTTGCCCGGCCGCCACTGGACGGAGACCCGGGTCCTCTTGTACGCGGCGGCGTAGCGCCGGACGGCCTGCTCGGTGCCCGCCTCCCCGTACTGGTGGTACCAGTGCGACAGGCCACCGCCGGAACCGCCGCCTCCGCGGCCGGTGTCGGAGCCGCACGCGGCGGCGGTCGCGCCGGCGAGCGCGAGGCCGCCGCCGGCGGCGAGGAGTCTTCTGCGGGTGATCGGCATGGTGCTGTCCCCCTTGGGTGCGTCGGCTGTGCTGCGGCGTTGCGTTCGTGCGGCCGGTGCGGCGGCCCGACAGGTCAACGATCAACGATGCGGCGCGATCACGACAGGGGTGTTGCGTGGGCATGTCGATCGTTCCGGCCACCGGGAACGGCCCGGTCACACGGCGGGAGCGGTCGATTTTCGGACAGTCGTTCGGGATATCACCCTCGTATACCCTGAAATGGCCCGTGCCGGGGACCCGGCCGGCACCGACCAGCCCACCCGGCCGGGAGCCACGCCCCGACCGCAGGAACGGAGCACGCATCCATGCCCGGCCCGGACGTCACGGTCATCATCGCCGCGTACAACGCCATGCCGTACGTGACCCGCAGTGTCACGTCCGTGCTCGACCAGACCCTGGGGGCCGACCGGATCGAGCTGATCGTGGTGGACGACGGTTCCACCGACGGCACCGCCGCCGAGCTGGACCGGCTCGCGGCCGGCGCACCGTGCATGCGCGTGATCCACCAGCCGAACTCCGGCGGCCCCGCGGGGCCGCGCAACCTCGGCCTGGACCGCGCCACCGGCCGCCACGTCTTCTTCCTGGACGCCGACGACCACCTCGGGCCGGAGGCCCTGGAGCGCATGGTCGCCGCCGCCGACAAGAACGGCTCCGACGTCGTCCTCGGCCGGATCGTCGGGGAGGGCGGCCGCCGCGCGCCCACGTCCATGTTCGGCCGGAACCAGCCGAAGACCGACGTGTTCTCGTCCCGCGTCTACTGGACGCTCAACCCCATGAAGCTCTTCCGGCGCGAGCTGATCGACCGCCTCGGCCTGCGCTTCGAGACCGGCCTTTCCATCGGCGAGGACCAGCCGTTCACCGCGACCGCCTACCTGGAGGCCGCCGCGATCTCCGTCGTCGCCGACTACGACTGCCTGTACTGGGTGGCCCGCGAGGACGGCAACAACATCACGGCGCAGCCGCACGGCACCCGGATGCGTATGGACCTGTTCCGGATGATGACGGAGCTGGTCGCCCGGCACACCGAACCGGGCGAGCGGCGCGACGTGCTGATGCACCGTCACTTCGCCGTCGAACTGCGCGACGCCGTCCTCCAGCTCTGCCGCGAGCCCTACCGCGACACCCAGGACGCGCTCCTCAAGGAGCTCGGCGAACTCATCGAGCCGTACTACCACGAGGGCCTCGCCGCCCGGCTGCCCGCCATGGTCCGGCTGCGCTGCCACCTCATCCGGGAAGGGCTCCTCGACGAGCTCCTCACCGTCGTCCGCTGGGAACTGGACCGGGGCGCCGCCAGCTACGGCATCACCACGCTCGCCGCCACCGCCGCCCAGGGCCCCGACATCCTGACCGAGGACGGCCGCGCGTACGCGGAGTACCCCTACTTCCGCGACTCCACGCTCAACATTCCCGACGACTGCTACGACATCACCTCCGAACTGCGCGTCCGCCACTTCCTGGACACCGCGGAGCTGGAGGGCGGCGCGCTGCGGCTGGCCGGGCACGCCTACGTGCACCGAATAGCCGGCGATACCGCCGTGGAACTGCTCCTGCGCAAGCGCGGCAGCGCCGTCGAACACCGCCTCCCCGTACGGCGCGTCCCCACGCCCGACCTCGGCGCGGACGAGGACGGCGGGCGGTTCCGCCACCCCGACGCGGGCTTCGACGTGACCGTGGACCTCGCCACGGCGGCCGACGGCGCACCGCTGGGCCCGGGCCTGTGGGACTTCACCCTCGCGGTGGACGCCCGGGGCGTCAGGAAGGAAGCGCGCCTCGGCAGCCGGCGCGCGGAGACGGTCACCGCCGAGACGGTGACGGTCGTGACGGGTGAGGGGACGGCGGCGGCCCTCTTCACCACCAAGCCGTACGGGAACCTGTCGCTCGACGTGGGGGAGACGCGGCACCGCGTGCTGCCGCACCTGGCCGTGGACGGCGCCGCGTGGGCCTCGGAGGGCCCGGCCACCCTTTCCGTGACCGGCCGTTGCTCCCTTTCCGGCTGGCCGGACGGAGCTTTGGCGTTGCGGGCCACCGAGGTGTCGAGCGGCGTCGTGCGGTCGGTGCCCGTGGTGCCGGGCTCGGACGGGGCTTTCTCCGTGCGGTACGACTGTGCTGCCGTGCCGGGGGAGTGGCGCTTCGAGCTGCGGCTCTCGGCCGGGGCCGGGGAGTGGGTCGTTCCGGTGCCGCCCCAGGGGCGGTTGGGGGCGGCGAAGTGGCAGCGGTTCGGGTTGCCGTGGTACGCGAAGGTGGTTGAGGGGCGGGATGTGTTGGTGGTGCGGGTGGGGCGCGTGGAGCTTTTGAAGGGGGTGCGGGGGCGCTTGAAGCGGCGGTAGCCGCTTGGGGGTTGGTGCCCCGGTCCCGCCCCTTCTCCGATTCCTGGGGGCGAGCCCCCAGACCCCCTTGTCCTCAATCGCCGGACGGGCTGAAAAAGCAGCCCGTCCGGCGATTGAGGACGAGCGGCGGAGCCGCGATCAGGGGGTCTGGGGCGCAGCCCCAGGAAACGGTGAAAGGGCGGGACCGGGGCACAGCCCGCCGCAGGCGGCCTCAGCCCACCCTGAACCGCAGCCGGCAGATCACCGCGTCCGTATCCCGCCGCACCGCGTGCGCGACCACCGCGCCCCGCTGGTTCTGCAGCAACCGCTGCCAGAGCCGGGCCGGTTCCACCTCCGGGATGAGGACGATGACCCGGTTGTCGGGGTGGCGGTCGGTGACCTCCTGAACGTAGTCGACGATGGGGCGCCCCAGCGCCCGGTCCCGGGCGGGGAGTTCGACGAGGTCGACGCCCGGCCTCCACAGCTCCCAGTCGCGTCGCAGCGATTCGACGGCACGTCGCCCCTCCGCGTCGGGCGGAGCGACGGTCACGGCGACGACCTCGTCGCCGAGAGAAACGGCGGCGGTCAGCGCCTTGCTGGTGAGGCGCGAGAGGGACGAGACGGGCACGACGACGACGGAGTGGCAGCGGCGGGGCGGTTCCGGTACCCGGCCCAGCTCCAGCCGGTCGCCGATCCGGCCGTACGCGCGGTGCACCGTTTCGAAGACGAGCACCATCAGGGGGAGCGCGAGGACGACGAGCCAGGCGCCCTCGGTGAACTTCGTGGCGGTGACGACGACGGCCGACACCCCGGTGAGCAGCGCGCCGAAACCGTTCAACAGGGCCTTGCCGCGCCACCCGGACGACCGTTCCAGGTGCCAGTGCCGGACCATCCCGACCTGGCAGACGGTGAAGCCGACGAACACACCGATCGCGAACAGCGGCACCAGCGTGTTGACGTCGCCGCCGGAGAGGACCAGCAGCAGCGCCGAGACGGCGGCCAGCGCGAGGACGCCGTGCCGGTGCACCTGGCGGTCGGCCTTGAGGGCGAAGACGTGGGGCAGGTAGTTGTCCCGGGCGAGGAGGCCCATCAGGACGGGCAGCCCGCCGAAGGAGGTGTTGGCGGCCAGCGCCAGCAGGACGACGGTCGCGAACTGCACGACGTAGAAGGCCCAGTTGTGGCCGAGCGAGGCGTCCGCGAGCTGGGCGAGGACCGTGACGCCTTCCACCGGCTGGAGGTGGAAGCGGCCGATGAGCACCGACAGGCCGATCAGCATCACGCCGAGCAGCGCGCCGAGCGCCACCTCCGTCCGCTGGGCGCGGCGGGCGCGCGGGGTACGGAAGGAGGGGACGGCGTTGGCCACGGCCTCGACGCCGGTGAGGGCGGAGCAGCCGGCGGCGAACGCCTTGAGCAGCAGCAGGGCGCCGACCGAGGTCGCGCCGGAGCTCAGCGCGGACGCGTGCCCGGCGGCGGCCTCGGTGCTCGCGGGCGCGTCACGGAAGAGCCCGACGGCGATCATGGTGAGGATCGAGCCGACGAAGACGGCGGTCGGGACGATGAACGCCTTCGCCGACTCCGCGATGCCCCGCAGGTTCACCCCGGTGACCAGCGCCAGCACGCCGAGGCAGATCCACAGCCGGTGGGCGTGGAGGGCGGGGAAGGCGGAGGTGAGGGCGGCGACGCCGGCGGTGACGGAGACCGCCACGTTCAGGACGTAGTCCAGGACCAGTGAGGCGGCGGTGACGAGGGAGGTGCGGCGGCCGAGGTGGCGTCCGGCCACCGCGTACGAGCCGCCGCCGTCCGGGAAGGCGGCGATGACCTGCCGGTAGGAGGCGACGAGCACGGCGAGCAGGGCCGCGATGGCGAGGGTGACGGGCAGGGTGAAGCCCAGCCCGTGGGCGCCGGCCGCGGCCAGCACCAGGACGATCGACTCGGGGCCGTACGCGACGGAGGCCATCGCGTCGAGCGACAGCGCGGCCAGGCCCTGGAGGGCGGTGAGCCGGTGCTCTTCTTCTCGGAGGCCCTCGTGCCCGGCCTTCGTATCCGGCGGTTCCTCGCCGGTCCCGTCGGGCCGTTCTTCCGTGTGGGCCGGCGTGGACATCTCTGTTCGTACCTCCGTGACGTGGGAGGCCCAGCCTGCGGCGGAGGTGACCGGAAGACACCGGTCCTTGGCGGTCTCTTGGCGCCTTGCGTTGCCATCTTGGCGTTTCTTTAACGGAAGTTGACCGCCTCTCTGTCAAGAGGACATCAGGAGGCCGTCAGGTTCGGACACGTTTCCGTCAGCTTGGCGTCAACGCGCGCGGGAGTACCGGGCGGACGGCCCTAACCTCGCGCCATGGGACGGCGACCGACGGTAAGGACGCGCAGACACGGGCCCCGCTCCGGGCGGCCCGCCGCCACGGCCACCGGCGGCGTACTCGCCCGGGACCGCCACTGGCGGCGCGAGGCCCGCGAGGCATGGTGCTGGGGGACGGCCCTCGGCGGCCTCCTCACCCTCGTCGACCTGCTGCGCGGCGAACTCGACGCGCCCCGCGCCTGCGCCTGGGCCGCGCTCGGCACGGCCCTGGTGGCGGTCCTGCGGCCGCCGCGCGTCACCGTCGGCGACGGCTGGCTGGCCTCCCGCGGCCTCCTCCGCGAGCGACGGGTGCGGACGGATCTGCTCACCCGCGTACGGCAGTCGGACGGGGTGGCGCCCCGGCTCGTCCTCCGCGACGTGGGCGGAGGGCGGGTCGAGCTCGACCCGCGGGTGCTGCGGAGCAATCCGCTGCTGTGGCACGAACTGGAGACGGGGGCTCGGAGGGCGCTGGCACGGGGGCTGCTGCGGGAGGGCGCGCCGGTGCTCGCGGCTCTGGCGAACCGGATCGACGGGGAAGGGGTGCGGGGGGTGCTCCGGGCGTCGGGGATGGAGTGAGGGGTGCCCCCTCTGGGGGAGGGAGCGGGGCCTCACACCCCCGCCGGCCACCCGTACCGCACCCCCGTCAGCCGCTCCGACAACCGCCACAGCCCCGCCGACGCCACGTCGTCCCGCGTCCACGGAGCACGCGGCGACCGCGCGGGCGCCCCCCGCATCAACGGGCCGCCGGGGCCGATGAAATCGTCCTGCCGGACACCTTCCGCCGTCGCGGCGTACAGCGTCGGCAGCGCCCCGTGCTCGGCAGTCTGCGCGACCAGCCGCGTGGCACCGGCCACGACGCGCTCGGTGCGCTGCCGCCCCTCCAGCCGCACCCCGGCCGTCTGGAGGCCGGTCGCCGCGAAGCCGGGGTGGGCCGCCGCGGCGACGACGGGGGAGCCGTCGGCGGCCAGGCGGCGGGCGAGTTCGTGGACGAAGAGGAGGTTGGCGCTCTTGGAGCGGGCGTAGGCGATCCACCGGCGGTAGCCCCGGTCCAGCTGCGGGTCGCGCGGGTCGACCGTGCCCATGACGTGCATGAAGCTGGAGACGACGACCACCCGCGCCCCGTACCCGGCGTCCCGCATCCGCGGCAGCAGCAGCCCGGTCAGCGCGAAGTGCCCCAGGTGGTTGGTGCCGAACTGCATCTCGAAGCCGTCGACCGTGCGCCGCCGCGGCAGGGCCATCACCCCGGCGTTGTCGATCAGCAGGTCGAGTCGCTCCTCGGGCAGTTCCGCGGCGAAGGAGCGCACGGACGCCAGGTCGGCGAGATCGAGCCGGGCCAGGCGGACGTCCGCGCCGGGCACCTGCTGCCGCAGCAGGTCCTCGGCGGCCCTGCCGCGCGTCTCGTCCCGGCAGGCCAGTACCACGCGCGCGCCGCGCCGGGCCAGCTCCCGCGAGGTGACGTACCCGATGCCGCTGTTGGCGCCGGTCACCACGGCCGTCCGGCCCTTCTGGTCGGGCATGTCGTCGAGCGTCCAGCCGTTCGTCATGTGCTCCTCCGCCCTGCCTCACCAGGCATGTCAGGGGTGATCGCGACCTGCCGTACCCAGCCTAGGGGACGGCACCGACAACGGCCCACGCGCGGCGGGATACGGGACAGCGGGCGCCCCGCGGAACGGAGTTGGAGCGTCCGCCGCCCGTACGATCCCGTGGTGACCCACGACATATCCCTGACCACCCTGCTGCTGCTCTGCCTCGCCGCGGCCACCGCCGGCTGGATCGACGCCGTCGTGGGCGGCGGCGGCCTGCTCCAACTCCCCGCCCTGCTGGTCGGCCTGCCGCACGCCGCGCCCGCGCACGTGCTCGGCACCAACAAGGCTGTCGCCATCTGGGGCACCGCCGCCGCCGCGGTCTCGTACGCCCGCCGCGCCCCCCTCGACCTGCGCACCGCCTTCCGCACCGGACTCGCCGCGCTCGGCGGCTCGCTGGCCGGGGCGGTGTTCGCCTCCGGCATCGACAGCGCCCTGCTCCGGCCGTTGATCATGGTGATCCTGGTCGCGGTCCTCGCCTTCGTCCTGCTGCGTCCGGGCTTCGGCGCGGCCGCCGCGGCCTCCGGGCCGGTGAGCCGGCGGCGGGTGTGGACGGCGATCCTCGTCGCCGGCCTGGGCATCGGCTTCTACGACGGTCTGATCGGCCCCGGCACCGGCACCTTCCTCGTCCTCGCGCTGGCCGGGATCCTGCACATGGACCTGGTGGCCGCCTCCGGCACCGCCAAAATCGTCAACGTCTGCACCAACATCGGCGCCCTGGTCACCTTCTCGCTCCAGGGCGCGGTGCTGTGGTCGGTGGCCCTGCCGATGGCCGTCTTCAACCTGGCGGGCGGGACGCTGGGCGCCCGGATGGCGCTGAAGCGGGGGAGCGGGTTCGTGCGCGTGGTCCTGGTCGTCGTGGTGCTGGGGCTGCTCTGCAAGCTCGGCTACGACCAGTGGGCCGGATAGGGCGCGTACGGCCGGCGAGCCGCGTAGCCCGGGTACGGCCGATGGGCCGGACAGGGCGGACGCCGTTCGTGTGATCGGCGCGAACGGGGTGAGACTTCCCGTACCGGATGTGGTGGATGGTTGACGATCATTCGTACGCTGTTCATACACCGGATCGTCGGTCGTCCGACGGTACGGAAAACCGTCCGGCGGCCGTCCGCGCCGGAAGTTGCGGTTAGCCTGTGAACGACCTTCCGAACGTGGTGGGGGTGCCTGTGCGTTTTCCCCGGTGGAGCCGGGCCCGATGGGGCCGGGCCACGCTGGCGGGACTGTATGTCGTCGTCCTGGCGGCAGCCGTCCCGCAGGCCGGCGGCCACGGGAAGGACCGCAGCTGGACCAGCGAGCAGGCACGGCGGTTCTGGGGCCCGGAGGCCCCCACCCCGTCCGCCGGGGCGGTGTCCGACGACGCGGCGGACGCCGACGCCCGGAGCGAGGCCCAGCGCATCACGGGCAGCGCCCGGCACTTCGGCGGGGTGCCCTCGGTGGGCGTCCTCTTCTACACCGACGAGGACATGAAGAGCCATCACTGCACGGCCAGCGTCGTCCACAGCCCCAAGGGGAACCTGCTGGTCACGGCCGGGCACTGTTCGATCGGCGAGGACGCCGCGTTCGTGCCGGACTATCAGGCCGGCGCCAAGGAGCAGCCGTACGGCGTGTGGGCGGTGGACCGCACCTTCACCGACCCCAGACGCACCGACACCGGTGAGGGCTCCGACCTGGACTTCGCCTTCGCCACCGTCCGGCCCGACGCGAAGGGCCGTCAGATCGAGCAGGTCACCGGCGCCAACCGGCTGGCCCGCACCCCCGGCTACGTCAACCGGGTGACCGTCATCGGCTATCCCAGCGCCGACGACGACCCCGCCGACGAGGCCATCCGCTGCACCGCCCTGACGAGCAAGCTGGAGAACCACAATCAGCTGAAGATGCGGTGCGACGGCTTCTTCTCCGGCACCTCCGGCAGCCCCTGGCTGGTCCACTTCAACGAGCGGACGCGGACCGGCGACCTGGTCGGCGTCCTGGGCGGCCTCAACGGCGGCGGCCCGGACGGCGACCGCTCGTCCCAGGTGTCGTACAGCCCGCTGAACGACGACGAGACCTTCCGGCTGTACCTCGACGCCATAAACGGCCGGGACCCCAAGCGGTAGCGCCGGCGGCGGCGCGTGTCCACGAGCCCGGGCGGCAGGGCCGCCGGGTGCCGGGCCGACGGGGGCTCAGGCGGTGGCCCGCCGGGCGCTGAACGGCCGTGCGACCGTCCGGCGGCGCGGCACACCGTCGACGACCGCGCACCCGGCCGGCGGCCGCGCCCCGCGGGTCACCGCTCCGCCGCCTCCAGCGCCCGGTCCACCCCCGGCTCGCGCGGGCCCAGGAACTTCGGCCCCGGCCGTACCGCCGCGTCCACCGCCGCCTTCCCGGCCGCCAGGATCTCCCGGGCGCCGGCCGCGTACCAGGTGCGGTCGCGCCGCGCCTCCACGCCCACCCCGTACACGTCGATCCCGGCCGCGTCGCACAGCGCCACCGCCCGCCGGATGTGGAAGTCCTGAGTGACCAGCACCGCCTTGCGCACCCCGAAGACGCGGCGGGCGCGGGTGCAGGAGTCCCAGGTGTCGAAGCCGGCGTAGTCGGCGACCACGCGGTCGTCCGGGACGCCGTGCCCGCGGAGGTAGGCGCGCATGGCGTCCGGCTCGT
This sequence comes from Streptomyces sp. CA-181903, assembly GCF_050937075.1. NCBI lineage: Bacteria > Bacillati > Actinomycetota > Actinomycetes > Kitasatosporales > Streptomycetaceae > Streptomyces > Streptomyces sp. CA-181903. The sequence goes on along the minus strand of NZ_JBNJLY010000001.1, from coordinate 2,453,254 downwards.
CGTACCCCCGGCGGCCGTTGTCGCCGGTGACCAGGACGACGCGGACCTTGCCCGCGCGGTACAGGTCGATCGCGGTGTCGAGCCGGTGCGCCAGGTACGGGGACGGCTTGCCCTCCCACAGCCCCGCGCCGAACACGACGGCCACCGGCGCCGGGGGCACGTCCTCGACCCCCCGCAGCCGGGACTCCGCGGCGGCGTGCACCCAGGTGACGGGCAGCAGGGCCAGCACACAGGCCGCCATCACCGCCCGGACCGCCCGGCGCCTGCCCTTGCGGGTGGCGGGCAGCCAACGGCGCGGCCACTTCTTCACACTCATGTTCGCCTCCCCCTCTCCGGACGGAAGGAACGCCGCGCGGGGCCCGGCGGTTCCCCGAGTGCGCAGGCCGGACGGGGTACGGGCAGGCTCAAGGGGCCCTCGGGCCGGCCGGAACGGGCCGAGGGACCCCATGCCCTTGTCAGACCCGGGGACTACCGTCGGGGGTATGAACGGCTCAGCAGCAACCGCCCGCGGCGCAGCGCCCGCCCTCGACGGCTACGACGCCCAGGACCTGGAGCGCTGGGCCCCGAGCCCGACAAGCGGCCGGGCCGCACCGCCTTCCAGCGCGACCGCGCCCGCGTCCTGCACTCCGCCGCGCTGCGCCGGCTCGCCGGGAAGACACAGGTCGTCACCCCCGGCGTCAGCGGGCAGGTCTGGGACGCGAGCCCGCGCACCCGGCTCACCCACTCCCTGGAGTGCGCCCAGGTCGGCCGGGAGCTGGGCGCCGCCCTCGGCTGCGACCCCGACCTCGTCGAGACCGCCTGCCTCGCGCACGACCTCGGCCACCCGCCGTTCGGGCACAACGGGGAACGGGCGCTCGACGAAGTGGCCGGTCCCTGCGGCGGGTTCGAGGGGAACGCCCAGTCGCTGCGGCTGCTGACCCGGCTGGAGCCCAAGCGCTTCACCACCGACCCCGAGACCGGCGAACCGGCCAGCGTCGGCCTCAACCTCACCCGCGCCGCGCTCGACGCCGCCACCAAGTACCCCTGGCCGCGCGCCGGTCACCCCACCGACCCCGACTCCGCCAAGTTCGGCGTCTACCCCGACGACCTGCCGGTCTTCGCCTGGCTGCGGCAGGGCGCGCCCCCGCAGCGCAGGAGCTTCGAGGCCCAGGTCATGGACTGGGCCGACGACGTCGCCTACTCCGTCCACGACGTCGAGGACGGGCTGCACGCGGGCCACCTGGACCCCAACGTCCTCGCCGCCGAGCCGGAACGCCGGGAGATCTTCGCCGTGGCCGCCCGCCGCTACGCCCCCGGCGCGGACCCCGAGGAGCTGGCCGAGGCCCTGGACCGGCTGCTCGACCAGGAGTGGTGGCCGCACGGCTACGACGGCTCGGCCGTCGCCCAGGCCCGCCTGAAGGACGCCACCAGCCAGCTGATCGGCCGGTTCTGCCTCGCCGCCGAGACCGCCACCCGGGAGGCATGGGGTCCCGGCCGGCTCACCCGCCACCGCGCCGCCCTCGTCGTCCCGCACGGCACCCGGCTGGAGTGCGCCGTGCTCAAGGCCGTCGCCGACCGGTACGTCATCCAGCGCGAGGACCAGGAGAAGCTCCGCGCCGACCAGCGCATCGTGATCGCCGAGCTGGCGGAGGCCCTGGTCTCCCGGGCGCCCGACGGCCTCGACCCGCAGTTCCGCTCCCTGTACACGGCCGCGGCCGACGACGCGGGCCGGCTGCGCGCCGTCGTCGTCGACCAGATCGCCGCCCTCACCGACGCCTCCGCGCGCACCCTGCACGCCCGGCTCACCGGAGGCCGTCCGCCGTCCGCCGGCTGACCCGGGGCGGGGAGCGAGGGGCCCAGGGCCGCGGACGGTCCCCGGCGCGGCCCTCTTCCGGCGGCCCGCCGCGTGCGGGACGCTCGCACTGGCCGTTCCGGCGCACGCACCGGGGACTCGAAGTGGCACATCGAGCGAGGAGGCAGCAAGTGGTGGACGCGAACCAGACGTTCGTCATCGTCGGAGGGGGGCTCGCCGGCGCGAAGGCGGCCGAGACCCTCCGCGCGGAGGGCTTCACCGGGCGGGTGATCCTCATCAGCGACGAACGCGACCACCCCTACGAGCGCCCGCCGCTCTCCAAGGGGTACCTGATCGGGAAGGACGAGCGGGACAGCGTCTTCGTCCACGAACCCGCCTGGTACGCCCGCGCCGACATCGAGCTCCACCTCGGCCTGCCCGCCGTCCACCTCGACCGCGCCGCCCGCACGGTCCGGCTGGGCGACGGCACCCGCGTCCACTACGACCGGCTGCTGCTCGCCACCGGCGCCGAACCGCGCCGCCTCGACATCCCCGGCACCGACCTGGCCGGCGTCCACCACCTGCGCCGCCTCGCCCACGCCGAGCGGCTGCGTGGCGTCCTCGCCTCCCTCGGCCGGGACAACGGCCACCTCGTCATCGCCGGCGCCGGCTGGATCGGCCTGGAGGTGGCCGCCGCCGCCCGCGGCTACGGCGCCGAGGTGACCGTCGTCGAGTCCGACCCCACCCCGCTGCACCGGGTCCTCGGCCCCGAGCTCGGGCAGGTCTTCACCGACCTGCACGCCGAGCACGGCGTCCGCTTCCACTTCGGCGCCCGCCTCACCGAGATCACCGGCCAGGACGGCATGGTCCTCGCCGTGCGCACCGACGACGGGGAGGAGCACCCCGCGCACAGCGTCCTCGCCGCCATCGGCGCCGCCCCGCGCACCGCCCTCGCCGAGGCCGCCGGGCTGGCCCTCGTCGACCGCGCGGACGGCGGGGGCATCGCCGTCGACGCGTCCCTGCGCACCTCCGACCCGGAGGTCTTCGCCGCGGGCGACGTCGCCGCGATCGGCCGCCCGGACGGGACCGGCCGGCTCCGCGTCGAGCACTGGGCCAACGCCCTGCACAGCGGCCCGGCGGCGGCCCGCGCCATGCTGGGCCGGCCGGTCGTCTACGACCGGGTCCCCTACTTCTTCTCCGACCAGTACGACGTCGGCATGGAGTACTCGGGGTACGCGCCGCCCGGCTCCTACGACCAGGTGGTGTGCCGCGGGGACGTCGGCAAGCGCGAGTTCATCGCCTTCTGGCTCAGCGAGGGCCGGGTGCTGGCGGGGATGAACGTCAATGTGTGGGACGTCACGGAGCCCGTCCAGCGGCTCATCCGGGCCGGCGCCCGCCCGGACGCCGAGGCGCTGGCCGACCCCGGGGTGCCGCTGGAATCGCTGGTTCCCTGAGATCTCCCCGCTCCCGCGGACCGCGGGGCCGGGCGTGTCGCCGACCGCCAGTAGACTTCACGCGTGGCAGGCAGGATCAACGATGACGATGTGAAGGCGGTCCGGGACGCCGTCCCGATCGACGCCGTCGTGTCCGAATACCTCCAGCTGCGCAACGCCGGCGGCGGCAACCTCAAGGGCCTCTGCCCGTTCCACGACGAGAAGTCCCCGTCCTTCCACGTCAGCCCGTCCAAGGGGCTGTACCACTGCTTCGGCTGTCAGGAGGGCGGGGACACGGTCGACTTCGTGATGAAGCTCGACCACCTGTCGTTCACCGAGACCATCGAGCGGCTCGCCGCCCAGGCCGGCATCACCCTGCGCTACGAGGAGGGCGGCTACACGCCCGGCCGCCAGCAGGGCGAGCGCACCCGGCTGGTCGAGGCGCACAAGGTCGCGGCGAAGTTCTACGCCGAGCAGCTCGACGGCGCCGAGGCCGAGATCGGCCGGGCCTTCCTGGCCGGCCGCGGCTTCGACCAGGCCGCCGCACAGCACTTCGGCGTCGGCTACAGCCCGGCCGGCTGGGACCACCTCACCCGGTTCCTGCGCGGCCGCGGCTTCACCGACAAGGAGCTGATCCTCTCCGGCCTCTCCCAGGACGGCCGACGCGGCCCCATCGACCGCTTCCGCGGCCGCCTGATGTGGCCCATCCGCGACATCACCGGCGACGTCGTCGGCTTCGGCGCCCGCAAGCTCCGCGACGACGACAACGGCCCCAAGTACCTCAACACCCCCGAGACGCCCATCTACCGCAAGTCCCATGTCCTCTACGGCATCGACCTCGCCAAGAAGGACATCGCCAAGGGCAACCGCGCGGTCGTCGTCGAGGGCTACACCGACGTGATGGCCTGCCACATGGCCGGCGTCACCACCGCCATCGCCACCTGTGGCACGGCCTTCGGCGGCGAGCACGTCAAGATCCTCCGCCGGCTGCTGATGGACAACTCCCGCGCCAAGGTGATCTTCACCTTCGACGGGGACGCGGCCGGGCAGCGGGCCGCCCTGCGCGCCTTCGAGGACGACCAGAAGTTCGCCGCGCACACCAACATCGCCGTCTCGCCCGGCGGCATGGACCCCTGCGACCTCCGGCTCGACAAGGGCGACGACGCGGTCCGGCAGCTGATCGAGGAGAGCACGCCCCTCTTCGAGTTCGCCCTCCGCTCCGTCGTCGCCCGGCACGACGTCGACACCCCCGAGGGGCAGGCCGCGGCCCTGGAGGAGGCCGCCCCGATCGTCGCGCACATCAAGGACAGCTCGATCCGGCACCAGTACGCCGTGCGGCTGGCCGGGCTGCTGGGGATCCTGGACACGCAGTTCGTCGTGATGCGGGTGGGGCAGCTGGCGCGGTGGGCGCGTGAACGGGACGCGCGCGGCGACGGCGGCCGCGGCCGGACGGCCCCTCGGGCGGCGGCCCCGCCCAGCCGGCCGGACCGGCCGCGCCCGCCGGCCCGCGCGGGCCCGCCCTCAACCTGCGCAGCCCCGCCCACCGCACCGAGCGCGAGCTCCTCAAGCTCGCCCTCCAGCGGCCCGAGCTGGTCGCCCCCGCCTTCGACGCCTACGGCGAGGACGAGTTCACCGCCCCGCCCTACGCCGTCGTCCGCCGCGCGATCGAGCAGGCCGGCGGCGTCTCCCTGGCCGACGCCGACTACCTCACCCGCGTCCGCGAGGCCGCCCCCGACGACACCGTCCGCTCCATGATCACCGAGCTCGCCGTCGAGGCGATCCACGCCAAGACGGTGGACGAGGTCTACGCCGGGCAGCAACTCGTGCAGGTGCGGCTGCGGGCCGTGGAACGGCGGGTGCGGGAGGTGCAGGGGAGTCTGGTGCGGCTGGGGGCGCAGTCCGCGCCGGATCATCTCGCCGCTGTGCAGAATGAGTTGTGGGTGCTGCAGCAGTACGGGAAGGCGTTGCAGGAGCGGGGCGCGGCGGCGCTGTAGCCCTGACGGGCGGGGTTTGCCCCGGTCCCTCCCCCAGAGGGGGCACCCCCAACGGGCTGATTTCAGCCCGTCCGGCGTTTGAGGACAACCGCGCGGAGCGCGGTTTCGGGGGTCTGGGGGCTGGCCCCAGGAATCGGCGAAGGGGAGGGACCGGGGCACAGCCCGCGCAGCGTCACCCTCCGCCCACAGAAAGTGGTCGCACGCCCCTCGTGGCGGAGCCGCGTCGTGCCCCACACTGGTGGGCGGCGCCGCCGCCGCGGCCGAGACTCTGCCAAACGCAGCGATCACCCTGGAGGTCGCCCCCGTGCAGACCCGGACCCCCACCCTCCCCGAGGCCCTGGCCGATCCCGTAGGGGCCGTTCCGCGGCAGCCCGGGCCGCCACCGTCCGAGACCCTGGCCGACGAGCCGGAGCCGCTCGTGGAGCGGGACCGCGACCGCGAGCGGCGCGCCGCCGAGAGCAACGGCCCCTCCTCGGACCTCTTCCGCCAGTACCTCCGCGAGATCGGCCGGATCCCGCTGCTCACCGCGGCCGAGGAGGTGGAGCTGGCGCGCCGGGTCGAGGCCGGGCTGTTCGCGGAGGAGAAGCTGTCGAACGATCCCGACCTCGACACCTGTCTGGCGCTCGACCTCGACCGCCTCGTCGTCCTGGGCCGGATGGCCAAGCGCCGTCTGATCGAGGCGAACCTGCGCCTCGTCGTCTCCGTCGCCAAGCGCTACATCGGCCGCGGCCTCACCATGCTCGACCTGGTCCAGGAGGGAAACCTGGGCCTCATCAGGGCGGTCGAGAAGTTCGACTACGCGCGCGGCTACAAGTTCTCGACGTATGCGACGTGGTGGATCCGCCAGGCCATGTCCCGGGCCCTGGCCGACCAGGCGCGGACGATCCGCGTCCCGGTGCACGTCGTCGAGTTGATCAACCGGGTGGTCCGGGTGCAGCGCCGCATGCTCCAGGAGCGCGGCAGCGAGCCGACGGCCGAGGAGGTCGCCGCGTACCTCGACCTCTCCGAGGAGCGGGTCAGCGAGGTGCTGCGCCTCGCCCAGGAGCCGGTGTCGCTGCACGCGCCCGTGGGCGAGGAGGACGACGTCGCGCTCGGCGACCTCATCGAGGACGGCGACGCCGCCTCACCCGTCGAGTCCGCCGCCTTCCTGCTGCTGCGCGAGCACCTGGAGGCCGTGCTGTCCACGCTGGGCGAGCGCGAGCGCAAGGTGGTGCAGCTGCGCTACGGGCTGGTGGACGGCAGGCCGCGGACGCTGGAGGAGATCGGCCGGATATTCGGCGTCACCCGGGAGCGGATCCGGCAGATCGAGTCCAAGACGCTCAACAAGCTCCGGGACCACGCCTTCGCCGACCAACTCCGCGGCTACCTCGACTGACGCCGCCTGACGCGCTACTGCCGGAACGCCCCCGGGTGGGTCTGCTCGCGCACCGTCGCGTACTGCTGCCGCACCGCCTGCCCCGACGGCAGCTCCTCACCCGGCTCGAACACCTGCCCGGCGCCCTGCGGCCAGCGCGGCGGTTCCTGCGGGGACAGCATCCCGTGCTGCACGCCCAGCGCCCAGGCGGCCTGCCGGGCCGCGCCCAGGGCCGCGTAGTCGGCCGGCTGGGGAACGACGACCTGCGCCCCGAACAGGGCCGGGGCCAGCGCCTGCACGGCCGGCAGCTCGGCCGCCGCACCCAGCAGGAACACCCGGCGCACCACGACGCCGCGTCCGCGCAGCACGTCCAGCGCGTCCGCGAGCCCGCACAGCATCCCCTCGAAGGCGGCCCGCGCCAGGTGTTCGGGCTTCATGCTCTCCCGCCGCAGCCCGGCCAGCGTCCCGGCGGTGTGCGGCAGGTGCGGGGTGCGCTCGCCCTCCAGGTACGGCAGCAGCACCAGCCCGTACGAGCCCCAGGACGAGAGCAGCGCCCGCTCCGAGAGCCCGGCCAGGTCCAGCCCCAGCAGCTCGGCGGTGCCGCGCAGCACGCGGACGGCGTTGAGGGTGTGGACGGCGGGCAGCTGCATGCCGGTGGCGTCGGCGAACGAGGTGATGGTGCCGGACGGGTCGGCGAGCGCCTGGTGGTGGACGGCGAAGACGGAGCCGGAGGCGCCCAGCGAGATCACCGCGTCGCCCGGGCCCACGCCGAGGCCGAAGGCGGCGGCCATGGTCTCGCCGGTGCCGGCGGAGATCAGCAGCCCCTCGGGGGTGTGCCCGGCGGGTTCGGCGGGCGCGAGGACGTCGGGGAGCGCCGCGTGGTGGCCCAGCGCCAGTTCGACCAGGTCGGGGCGCCACTGGCCGGTGGCGGCGGACCAGTAGCCGGTGGCCGAGGCGGCCCCGCGGTCCGTGGTCCGGCGCGCCGGCCGGCCCAGCAGCTGCCACACCAGCCACTCGTGCGGCTGGAGCAGCATGGCGGTGCGGGTGGCCGACTCGGGCTCGTTCCGGGCCAGCCAGCGGAGCTTGGCGATGGCCATGGCGGACTGCGGGACCGTGCCGACCGCCTCCGACCAGGCGGCCCGGCCGCCCAGCGCGTCGGTGAGGTCGGCGGCGGCGGGCTGCGCCCGCTTGTCGTTGCCCAGCAGCGCCGGACGGACGAGCACCCCGCCGGCGTCCAGCGTGAGCAGCCCGTGCTGCTGCGCCGAGACGCCGATGGCCTGGACGCCCTCCAGCAGCCCGCCGGCGGCGGCCTCGCCGAGGGAGATCAGCCACGCCTGGGGATCACCCTCGGCGGCGGACGGGGGGTGCGGCGCGTACCCCTGCCGGAGCACGGCGCCCGTGTCCGCGTCGCAGACGACGATCCGTGTGCTCTCGGTCGAACTGTCCAGCCCCGCGACTATGCCCATGCGGAGGATGATGCCAAACCGCGGCCACCCGCCCGCATCCGGTCAGGTGTTGCTGGTGCCCCACTCGTCCTCGGCGGGACTCCGCTGCTCGCGCAGCGAGCGGATCCGGTCGGCCACCGAGCCGGGGACCCGATCGCCCACCTTGCCGAGGGCGCGGCCCGCCAGGGCCTTGCCGTTCACCGCGGCCGTTTCCGCGGTGTTCCGCACGGCCGGGTTCTGCGCGATCCGCCGCGCCCCCTTGCGCAGCTGCTCGTACCGTTCGCGGCCCGCCCGCGCGCCGAGCACGTAGCCGACGGCGGCGCCGGCGATGAACGTCAGCCGGTAGCGCATCACACCCCATCCTTCCCTCGGATCCCGTGGAACCCGCGGCCTCGCGGGCCCCTGCCGGGCTGTGCCCGCCGCCTACCCTGCGTGCCCGGAGGTCACTCCGGGAGTACCGATTGGCGGAGCACCCCCCTGCTTGCGCTAATGTATGTCTCGCAGCGAGCGCACGCCGCCCGGGAGACCGGACGAAGATGCATTCGAGGCACGCGATGATCCCCTGTAGCTCAATTGGCAGAGCAGCCGGCTGTTAACCGGCAGGTTACTGGTTCGAGTCCAGTCGGGGGAGCGCGATCCTCTGTAGCTCAATTGGCAGAGCAGCCGGCTGTTAACCGGCAGGTTACTGGTTCGAGTCCAGTCGGAGGAGCCATCCGGAAGAGGACCCCTACGCGGGGTCCTTTTTTCATGCCGGGATTTCCCACCGGGCGGGAACCATCGCGCCGCGCCCGCAGTCCTCAAGGTCAGGCTGGTCACACGATGTGCCCCCACCGGGGCAACAGATCGTATGAGCGGCTATGCTGCGGCAGACGGCGCGCACAGATGTGCGCGACGCGCCGTGAACGGGGCGGTAGCTCAGCCGGTTAGAGCAGCGGACTCATAATCCGTCGGTCGTGGGTTCGAGTCCCACCCGCCCCACTTCATGGTCCAGGGCGCGAAAATCCCGTGAGTCACGTCCTGTGTTCCGGGAGGCCGCCCTCTCGACGGCGGCCCCTTCGATACAACTCTCCCCTCCTCGCGCCATCCCTTCCCATGGCGGCCGGAGCCGCTTGCCGGCCGGGCGTCAAGGTTGCGTCAAACGGTTGTCCGCGCGCGTGTCCGCGGCGATACACTCACGCCGGTGAAGGCACCTCGTTCGGTGAGGCGTCTGCACGGACACAGGCCACTGACCCCACGACGTCGAGAGACGCCCAGGTTCAGGACAGGTCTCCCCGGCTCAAGGGGTGACCCCAAGTGGCTGCCCCGTCCGGGGGATTACGCCGTGCAGTGCCAAAGCTCTGACGAGTTGGGGTGAGCCGGTCTCCGCGGGCCGGTCCGCTCCTTGCCGTGTCGTCCGGCGCCCGTGTGCGCCCCGGCCGGGAGGAGGCGAGAGACATGGACGGCAGTTGCAGCAGTCCGGGCCACAGTCGGCCCCTTCCCCGTAAGTCCTCGCTGACCTCCGCTGCGCGGTAACCAGTTCGAGCAGACCACCTTCGTCCGGCCGCTGACGCGTCGCAGCCGGTCGTCCGTGGCGTGCCGGTCGCGCGCAGCCCCTGGCCTTGAGCGGTGGTGCGTGCTTCCCTCCCGCCGCTCGGAGGCCCACTTCCGGCAACGGCTCCTCACGACAAGGAGGACGCACCCATGCGTCTCCTCCCCGGCCCCACCGCCCCGACCGCACCGGCCACGGGACCCGTCTTTCCCTGCGTCCGCCTGACGCTGGACGACGGCCCCGAGCGTCTGTACCTGCTCGACGATCCGCACGACTGCCCGGCGGCAATGGCACGCGGGGCCGTCTACGACCCCTATGTGCACCTCGCCTACCTCCTGATCCGTCAGGGGCACGACGTCCGTCGGCTGGCGCGCTTCACCGGTCTGCCGCTGAGCGTCGTCCACCGCGTCGCCGAAGCCGCCGCGCTCACCCGCCCCTGACCACTCCGACCACCCTTCCCGGCCGCGCACGCCTGTATCAGGCATGCCCTGACGGAGGTGACCTTCCATGCCCCTCCTCCTGCACGTCCCCCGCGCCGCGCGTCCCCGCGCCGTCGACGGCATCGGCGCCTTCCTCCGCGAAGCCGTCCGGCGCATCGCCGCCGGAGCCGTCGACACCCCGGTTCTCCACAGCCTGAGCGGTCCCGTTCCCGTCCGTACGGCCGCCGGCCGTGCCACGAGCGGACGGCCTCGTGCCCACTGGCACGCCGTGACCGGGCGGGACGGCCGCCGACGCCTGGAGGCCGGCTGGCGTGTGGAGCCCTGAACGACGAGCCACGGTCCGACCACTTCGAGAGGCGGTCTCATGAACCTCCTGCCCCGCCCGCGCTCCCGACGCCTCGCGGACCCCGCGCCTCCCGCGCCCGTGCGGTGCACCCTCCAGGCCGCGTGCGACCGTGAGGTGGAGAACAAAGTGCGGGCCCTGTGCGTCCTCGCGTTCGCGGGCACCGGCACCCGCCTGAACAGCCTGCACATCATCGAGCCGGACGACGACGTCGTCGTACAGGTCGGCCTCGTCCTGGATGGCTCCGACACGGCCGCACTGGAACGCCTGGTGGTCCGGCTGACCCGCGAACCACGCGTGCGCGACGTGCGCTGGCACCTGCACACCGGCGTCCCGTCCTCGCGCGGCGAAGCGCCGTGAACCCGCCGCGCCCCGAACCGGCCGGGCCGCCCGTGACCGCGGCGTCGGCGTACTCCGCCCCCGGACTCCGCCGCTGCGGAGTCCGGCCCGCCCCGGCTCCGGACGAGGCGCGCCCGGTCCGGGGTGCGGACGCCGTCGTGAACGGCGCCGAACGCCGCGGCTCGGGCCGGTGCCCCCGCCGGAGGCGGCGGGTCCCGAGGGCGTCACGCCCGCGATCCGGCCCCGCCTCCCGGGCCGTCCTCAGCCGAGGGCCACCGCGGCCGAGACGTTCGTCCGGTCCACCGCGGCACGCAGCGCGCGGGCCAGGCGGACGCCGTCGCCGACGCCCCAGAAGTGCAGGAAGAACAGGCGCGGGTCGTCCGTGAGCATGTGGCTGTGGATCGAGACGATGTCGATCCCGCCGCGCCGCAGCGCCCTGACCACGTCCTGCACCTCGTGGGCCAGCATCACGAAGTCGCCGTTGACGATCGCCTTGCGCTTCCCGACCGGCTGGAAGGAGATCGCGGTGGTCGAGCCGGTCATCCGGGGCAGGATCCGGTCGTGGTCGATGACGGTCTCGTTGCGGGCGAAGACGATTTTGTAGATCTCGCCCTCGGTGTCGCCCTGGGCGCCGAGCGCCCGGTCGATGCCGGAGGTGTCCAGGTCCAGCGGCTTCTTGACGGGCACTCCGGAACCGGGCGGGGTGCCGGTGGCCTGCAGGGCCGAGCGGAGCGCGCCGGCCAGGTAGGTGGCGTCGTCGTGCATCCCGTGGACGTGCATCCACCAGACCGCCGGATCGTGCGCCAACAGGTGCTTGTGGATGGCGGTCTGGGTGATGCCGTGCGCGTCGAGGATGTCGATGACGCGCTGCATCTCCCGCTCGGTGACCGCCATGTCGCCCATCATCATCACCTTGCCGTCCTCGTAGCGGAGGAAGGAGACGAACGACCCGACGCCCAGGGCCGGGGTGAGGGCGTAGCCGTACGAGGTGACCTTCAGGTCCTGGCGGAGGAAGCCCATGCGGTAGACCTGGTTGTTGGCGAGCCGGCCCCGGTGCTGGAGGACGTCGACGACGTCCTCCCAGTCCGCCTCGCTGGTGGTCGCCGGGTGCACCAGCGCGCGGCGCCTGCCGCACGGGTCGGTGGTCCCCGGCACGGCGGTCCCGGCCCTGGCCGGGGCGGGGCCGGCCAGCCCGGCCAGTATCGGCGCCAGGGCGGCGGTGGCCAGCACCAGGCGCCGCGAGGTCTGGGACGTCGATGTACGGACCTGCTCGTCGTCGGTTCTGCCACCGCTCTGCGGTCGGTCGCCGGTCATACAAACGCACCTCCGGCGATGATGTAACCACGGTCACACCGGTTCGCCGCGGAGGCGGCTGTAGGCCATCCGGTGGCTGCGGAACGGCGCGCCGGCCGCGGAATAGGGCGCGCCGGTTCGGGGTTGGGGCTGCCGGGTCCGGGAACGGGATCCACCACCGGGCCGGCCGACGGAAGCGGGAGAAGGCACATGAGCAGCACCGTGGAGCTCACCAAGGAGAACTTCGACGGGACGGTCTCGGAGCACGGGTTCGTCCTGATCGACTTCTGGGCCGCCTGGTGCGGCCCCTGCCGGCAGTTCGCCCCCGTCTACGAGCGGGTGGCCGGGCGCCACGAGGACCTGCTGTTCGGCAAGGTCGACACCGAGGCGCAGCCGGAGCTGGCCGCCGCCTTCCAGATCACCTCGATCCCCACCCTGATGGTCGTCCGCGACAACATCGCCGTCTACGCCCAGCCCGGGGCGCTCCCCGAGGCCGCGCTGGAGGACGTGATCCGGCAGGCCCGCGCCCTCGACATGGACGAGGTGCGCGCCGCCGTGGCACGCGAGCAGAAGGACCGGAAGGAGCAGCGGGACGGTGAGTGAGCTCCTCCTCGTCCGGCACGGCGAGACCGAGTGGAGCCGCGACGGCCTCCACACCAGCTGGACCGACCTGCCGCTGACCGCCCGGGGCGAACGGCAGGCGGCGGCACTGCGCCCGCTGCTCGCCGAGCGCCCGGTGGCGCACGTCCTGGCCAGCCCGCGCGCCCGCGCCCTGCGCACCGCCGAACTGGCCGGGCTGCGGGACGTACGGATCGAACCCGACCTGCGGGAGTGGGACTACGGCGGCTACGAGGGGATCACCACCGCCGAGATCCGGAAGGAGCGGCCGGACTGGTTCCTCTTCGACGACGGCGTGGTCCCCGGCCCGGACGGGCACCCGGGGGAGACGCCCGCCGAGGTGGGCGCCCGCGCCGACCGGGTGCTGGCCCGGATCGCGCCCTGGCTGGCGGGGGACGACGGGGACGTCGTGCTCGTCGCCCACGCGCACTTCCTGCGGGTGCTGACGGCCCGGCGGCTCGGTCTGCCGCCCGCGGCGGGCGCCCTGTTCCGGCTGGACACCGGGACCGTCAGCCGGATCGGTACCGAGCACGACCGGCCGGCCCTGGTGGCCTGGAACACACCGGCCCCGGACGGGCGTGTCGGAGCCGGGCGGCCGGGGAACGGAACCGGATGATCGGACGGGGTGTCGCCCCGATGGCCGTACGGCCGTACCGTCCGATCGCTCAGCCGTGTTCCGGGGCCCGGGCGCCCCGGTTTCCGTCACATCCCTGGAGGACCGCCATGGCCACCACCCGCACCGCGCACACCGTCTGGGAGGGCGAGCTGCTCAACGGCAGCGGCACCGTCACCTTCGACTCGTCCGGCATCGGCTCGCAGCCGGTCTCCTGGCCGTCCCGCGCCGAGCAGGCCAACGGGAAGACCAGCCCCGAGGAGCTCATCGCCGCCGCCCACTCCAGCTGCTTCAGCATGGCGCTCTCGCACGGCCTGACCGGCGCGGGCACCCCGCCCACCCGCCTGGAGACCAAGGCCGACGTCACCTTCCAGCCGGGCGAGGGCATCACCGGCATCCACCTCTACGTCCGCGGCACGGTGCCCGGCCTGGACGAGGAGGGCTTCGCCGCCGCGGCCGAGGACGCCAAGAAGAACTGCCCGGTCAGCCAGGCGCTCGCCGGGACGACGATCACCCTCTCCGCCGAGCTCGGCTGACGCCCGGGCCGGTGCCGGGCTGACGCCCGGTACCGGCCGCCAGGCAGCCGGCGGCGAGCAGCGCCACCGCGCCGGCAGCGAGGGCCAGCGGCCACACCGGGCCGTGGTGGATCAGCAGCCAGCCGCCGGCCAACGCCCCGAGGGCCATGGCCAGTACCGAGCCCAGCCGCCGGCCGAGCCGGGGGTCGGAGCCGCCGGCGAGCCGGGAGTCGGCGGCGATGCCGGTGAGGACGCGGGTGAGGATCGTCGTCATCATGTCCGGCACGGCCGGCGCGCGGACGGTCGCGACCCGTACGCCCATCGCCACGGCGAGCACGGTGATCATGGCGAAGCGGCGGGCCTCGTCGTGGGGGAGACCGCCGGGGAGGCCGCCCGGGAAGCCGGCCGCCAGCGCCGCCGCGCCGCCGGTGAGCAGCGCCTCCGCCGTCAGCGCCCCACCCAGCCACAGCCGCCGGGAGCGGCCCGCCATCGCCGTCCCGAACCGGCCGCCGAGCAGCGCCCCGAACAGGAAGCCGCCCAGGGCCAGCGCCGACGCGGGGACCGAGAAGCCGGCCGCGCCGGCGGCGGAGAAGCCGAGGACGACGACGTTGCCGGTCATGTTGGCCGTGAAGACGTGGCCGAGGCCGAGATAGCTGACGGCGTCGAGCGCCCCGCCCACCACGGTGAGCGCGAGCAGCGCGGCGAGCAGGGGCCGGGGCGTCACGCCCTCATGGTCGGCGGCGGGCCGTCATGATCGCAGGAGCGCGTCGACGACGAGGAAGCGGTGCCCGGACCGCCCGCCGGGGCCGTCGCCCGCGCAGGCGACGAGCCGCAGGGCGCGCTCCGGAGGGCCGGTGGGGTGCTCCTTCCGGGCGGCGAACGCCGCGTCGGCGTCCAGGGTGCGGACGGACGTCACCGTGAAGCGCAGCACCTTTCCGTCGCCGCGCTCGACGTCGACCGCCGCGCCCTCGCGCAGGGTGCCGAGCTTCCGGAACACGCCGCTCCCGTCGCCGTCGTCGCGGTGTCCGACGAGGACGGCGGTGCCGGGCCGGCCGGGCAGGGCGCTGCCGGTGCACCAGCCCGCGGTGCCGCTGTGGTCCTTCGGCGGCTGCCGCACCGGGCGGCCGGTGTCCCGGTCGGTGCCGAGGCGGAGCAGCGGGCTGTCCACGCCGAGGGAGGGGATCCGCACCCGCTGCGGCTCGTCGGGGGAGGCGGGGGTGCCGATGGCCTTGGAGTTGTCGATCCCGCCCCAGGAGCAGCCGGTCAGCCCGGTCAGCAGGGCCACCGGCAGCACCAGGGCGGCCAGGACCAGCAGGGTCCGGGCCAGGGCGGGGCGGTGGGAGGGAGCCATGGGGGTTCCGTCCGGGACGGGGGCAGGGGACGCGCCCACGCTACGGACCCCGGGCGGCGGACCGCTTCGGGTAAACGGCCGGTCCCTCCGCGCCCGCCTCGGCCGAAAGGACGAGACGGCGGGATCGCCCCGGGGAGACGGCGGGATCAGCGCACCAGCCGCTGGAAGAGCCCCCAGGTGAACTCCGCCACGTGCTGCCGCCGCTCGCCGGACGCGTCGGGGGCGGCGAAGGCCAGCTGCCAGCGGGTCGGCGCGGTGCCCTCCATCGGGCGGGCCGGGGCGAACGCGCGGGCCACCTCGTCCACCGTGCACGACCAGGGCCGCAGCTCCTCGACGGTGCGCGGGGCGGGGAGGGGGCGCCGGTCGCCCGGACCAGCCACTCGTTCCAGACCGCGCCGCCGGGCGCGGTGAGCACCTCGAACCGCAGGTCGGGCCAGAGCGGGACCGGCCAGGCCGCGGCCTCCATGGTGAGGTCGCCGATCCGGCGCTCGCCGACGGTCTCGGGCGGGCCGAGGACGGACCGGTAGCGGGCGCCGGCCCCGCGCCGGCGCGGCGAGCGCAGCATGGCCTGCCAGCGCCGGTTGGCCTCCCGCATGGCGGCGCGGCCGGTGTCCAGCTCCCGCAGGGCGTCCTCGACCAGGCCGGGCTGGTGGTCGGCCATCCGGCGCAGGAGGACGAGCTGGAAGTCCAGGGGGGTGAGGGGCGCTGTGCCCGTGGGGTCCGTGGGATCCATGGGTTCCATCGTGCCGTGGGCGCGGTGGCGGCGGGGCCGCGAGGACGGTTCCGCCTCAGTGCGGTTCGGGCGTGTCCTCCCCGTCCGGTATCCCGCCCACCACCCGCCGCAGCAGGTCGCGCAGGTGCCGCCGCTCGCCGGCGGAGAGCCCGGCCAGCGGCTCCCTGGCGAAGTCCAGTTCCTCCCGCAGCTGCCGCGCGGTCTCCCGGCCGTCCTCGGTGACGGCGGCCAGCTTGACGCGGCGGTCGGCCGGGTCGGGCCGGCGCTCGACCAGGCCGCGGGCGGCGAGGCGGTCGACGATGCCGGTGACGTTGGACGGCTCGCACTTGAGCTTCCGGGCGATCCGGCGCATGGGCAGCGGTTCCCTGGACAGCAGAGCGAGGAGCCGGGCCTGGGCGCCGGTGAGGGCGTGCCGGCCGGCCGCCTCGTCGTACTCCTCGTGGTAGCGCGTGACGACGGTCGCGATCAGCTCGACGACCTCGATCGTCACGGGGTCGGGGCGGGGTGTCGGCGGGGCCATGGAAGAAGAGTACCCAGTTGCTTGACAACCTAAAATATCTAGGTCAACTATTGTTTCAGTACCTGAAACAACGTAGGAGGTCCTTCCGATGACCGCACCGCTTCCCGCCACCACCCGCGCCTGGCACCTCGTCTCCTACCCCAAGGGCACCCCCACCCCCGCCGACTTCGACCTCCGCGAGATCCCGCTCGCCGAGCCCGCCGAGGGCCGGATCGCGGTCCGCAACCTGCACCTCTCGGTGGACCCGTACATGCGCGGCCGGATGACCGGCCGGAAGACGTACGTCGAGCCCTTCGCGCTGGACAAGCCGATGACCGGCGGCGCGATCGGCGTGGTCGTCGCCTCCCGCGCCGAGGGCTTCGCCGTCGGCGACCACGTCCTGCACGACCTGGGCTGGCGCGAGCACGCCGTCCTCGACGCCAAGTACGCGGTGAAGGCCGACGCCGGCGACGTACCGCTCTCCGCCTACCTCGGCGCGCTCGGCATGCCGGGCCTGACCGCCTACGCCGGCCTGCTGGAGGTCGCCTCCTTCAAGGAGGGCGACGCCGTCTTCGTCTCCGGCGCGGCCGGCGCCGTCGGCAGCCAGGTCGGGCAGATCGCCAAACTGAAGGGCGCCTCCCGGGTCGTCGGCAGCGCCGGCTCGGACGAGAAGGTCCGCCGCCTCGTCGAGGAGTACGGCTTCGACGCCGCCTTCAACTACAAGGACGGCCCGGTCGCCGAGCAGCTCGCCAAGGTGGCCCCCGACGGCATCGACGTCTACTTCGACAACGTCGGCGGCGAGCACCTGGAGGCGGCCATCGGCGCGCTCAGGCTGCACGGCCGCGCCACCATCTGCGGCGCCATCTCCCAGTACAACGCCACCGAGCCGGCCCCCGGCCCGCGCAACCTCGGCCTGCTCATCCAGAACCGGATCCGCCTCCAGGGCATGATCGTCATGGACCACGCCCACCTGCGGCCGCAGTTCTTCGAGGAGGTCGGCGGCTGGATCCGGTCCGGCGCCCTCAAGCGGGACGAAACCGTCGTGCACGGCATCGAGAACACCGCCGACGCCTTCCTCGGCATGCTGCGCGGCGAGAACACCGGCAAGATGATCGTCTCCCTCGCCGACTGACCCCCCTTCCCCCTCGCACCTCTCAGGAGCCCCCATGAGCATCCAGCCCGTCGACGTCGCCTACACCGCCGTCGCCACCGCCGAGAACGGCCGCGACGGCCGCGTCGCCAGCGACGACGGCAAGCTCGACGTCGTCGTCAACCCGCCCAGGGAGCTGGGCGGCAGCGGCGCCGGCACCAACCCCGAGCAGCTCTTCGCCGCCGGCTTCAGCGCCTGCTTCCAGGGCGCGCTGGGCGTCGTCGCCCGCCAGGAGAAGGCCGACATCTCCGGCTCGACCGTCACCGCAGAGGTCGGCATCGGCAAGACCCCGGAGGGCGGCTTCGGCCTGAAGGTCGCCCTGTCCGCGCACATCCCGAACGTGGACGAGGCCACCGCCCTCGCCCTCGTCGAGAAGGCGCACCAGGTCTGCCCGTACTCCAACGCGACCCGCGGCAACATCGAGGTCACCCTCTCCGTCCGCTGACGCCGCGCGGGGGCCGGACGCCGTCGGGTGACGCCCGCGCGGCCCGGGCCCTCGCTCGGGCCGGACGTCTGCTTGGGCCGGACGTCCGCTCGGGCCGGACGCTCGCGCGGGCCGGACGTCCGCGCGGCCCGGACACCCGCGCGGCCCGGACGCCGTCAGAGCGGCACGTCCGCCGTCACCACGCCCGGCGCCTCCTCCGGCGCCGCGGCGAGGAGGGCGCCGTCCGGCCCCCACACCCCGCTGCCGCCGCAGCCGACGTAACCGCCCGCCGGGCCCACGTGGTTGGCGAGCAGCACATGCATCCCGTGGTCCCGGGCCAGTGCCGGGAACAGCCGGTCCCGCTCCTCCCGGCCGCCGTCGCTGCCGTAGAGGGACGTGGCCACCAGCAGCGCGCAGCCGTCCGCCGCGGCGCGGGCGGCGATGTCGGGGAAGTCGACGTCGTAGCAGATCGCCAGGCCGATCCGGACGCCGTCCAGGACAAACCGGCCGCCCTCCTCGGGGCCGGCCGCGAAGCCGGCGGCGGCCTCCTTCTCCGTCACGTGCCGCTTGTCGTAGCGGACATGCGGCACGCCGTCGGGCCCGTATGCGAACGCGCTGATCGTCGGGCCGGACCCGGCCTCCCGGGGGCTCCCTGCGCAGTTGACGACGGCCGCCGTGCCGGTCTCCCGGCACGCCTCGCGGAGCGGGCTCAGGTGGGCGTCGTCCGGCTCCAGGGCGAGCCGGCCGGGGTCGACGGCGACCGCCGCCAACTCGTATCCGGTGACGGCCAGTTCGGGGAAGGCGACCAGCGCGGCGCCCCGCCCGGCCGCCTCGCGGACCAGCCCGGCCATGGTGGTGACATTGGCCCCGATGTCGCACGGCCGGGCCGTGAACTGCGCACTCGCGATGATCATGCGCCCATCATCACCGCCGGAGGGTTCCCGCGGCCACCCCGAGCAGCGCCCGGACCTGCGCGGTGATCTCCTGCCGGTTCCGCTCGAACTCCGGGTCGGTGACGCGGCCGTCCGGCGAGCCGTTGTCCGCGCCGAACCGCAGCACCGGCGTGTGCAGATGGCCGCCCGGCACCGCGAGCCGCGTCGCGTCGCGCAGCAGCGTCGCCCGGTAGGCGATCTCGTTGGACAGGTAGTCGCCCCCGCCGCCCGCGCGCGCCGCCGACCCGGGCGTCGGCCCGTCGGGCCGGACGACGGGTGTGTCCGAGCCCGCCGGGACCTCGGTGACCTCGGTGTTGTCGTGCACCGGGAACGGGCCGGTGGCGGCCGAGGCCAGCGCGGCGTACGGCAGGGAGGTCCGCGTCCACTGCGGCTGCGGGCGGACGGTGGGGATCCCGGCCGGTATCGGCACCAGGCCGGGGCCGCCCCGGAGCCGCTCGTTGTCCGTACCGCCGCCGCGCCAGGCGCCGTTGGTCCGCTCCACGTCGAAGCGGTCCGGGCGGCCCTGGCTGATGGTGGTGAACAGGTCCACCCGGCGGGGCCCGGGACGGAAGTGGGGGAGCAGCGTCCGCTCCACCGTGCTCCGCGCGAAGTCCTCCCAGCGCACCGGGAAGACGGCCGCCTCCACCCGGGCCGGACCCGACGGGGTGTCGATCACCGTGCCGTCCAGGGCGAGCGCCGCCGCGCCCGACGGGTTGGAGCGCCGGATGTCCCCGTCGAGCTGGAACGGGTCGAACCCGGTGACCAGCACCCGCTTGACCTTGGACCCGGCCGGGAAGTCGATCGAGTCCTGGCCGCGCGAGCCGCGCTCCAGCACGTCCAGCAACGCCGTCCGACGGGCGTCCGACAGCGTGAACGCCGGCTTCCAGCGCCGGAGTTCGCGGGTCATGCTCAGCCGGGCCCAGTACAGCGGCCGGTCGTCGTCGCGCGCCAGGTCCCCGGCCGCGAAGCCACGGCCCTGGACCCGGGCCACGGCCTTCCGCCACAGCCGGTGCCCGGCGTCGGCCGTGGCCCGCTCGGCCTGCCCGGGCGTCCGGGCGTGCGCGAGCGCCCCGGCGAGCTCGCCGGCGGCCGCGTCGAAGCCGGAGCGCCGCAGGATCTCCTGGGGCGCCCGGCCGTCCAGCCGGCTCTCCTCCTGGGTGGACGACGGTACGGGCACGGGGGCGGCGGTCGCCGGGACGGCGAGAGGGGCCAGGGCCAGCGCGGAGGCGACGAGGACGGCGCCCGGAAGTCGCGATGCGAGCGTGGTGGGGTTCATGGGGCCGTATGAAATCAGCGTTGCCCACATCGCGGAAGAGGCAGCTACCCGGGCCCTCGTGCCGAACGATTCCAGCCCCCGGAGCACTGCTTTCACGCCACAATGACACATGCATACAGCCGAGTTCATCGGAGCGCACCCCCTCATATCCCTCGGTCTGCCCCGGGCGGCCGCACTGTTCGGCGGTGGCGGCCAGGGCGCCCGGCAGTTCACCGAACTGGGCCTCGCCCTGCTCCTCTCCTCCCTCATCGGCCTGGAGCGCGAACTCCAGCAGAAGAGCGCGGGACTGCGCACCCACACCCTGGTCGGGGTGGGCAGCGCCCTCTTCGTGGAGGTCTCCCTGCACGGCTTCGGCCCGGCGAACGGGCTGGCCGGCACGGGATTCGACGGTTCGCGGGTCGCCGCGCAGATCGTCTCCGGCATCGGTTTCATCGGCGGCGGCCTGATCTTCGTCCGCCGGGACGCGGTCCGCGGCCTGACGACCGCCGCGACCATCTGGCTCACCTGTGCCGTCGGCATGGCCTGCGGCGGCGGCCTGCCGCTGCTCGCCGCCGCCGCCACGGTGGTGCACTTCCTCGTCGTCCGCGGCTTCCCGCTGCTCACCCGCCGGCTGACGGCCGTCCCCACGGTCGAGCGGTTCGAGCTGCTCCTCTCCTACCGGACGCGCCGCGGGGTGCTGGGCCGGGTCCTGGAGCTCTGCACCAGCCAGGGGTTCCGGGTCACGGACGTGCACATCCACTCCGAGTCCCGGGAGGGCGAGAGCGGCAAGGGCAAGGGGAAGGGCCGGGAGGCGGAGGTGGTGCTGGGGCTGGAGGGGTGGAAGCCCGCGCATCCGCTCGTCGAGGAGCTGGCGGACTGGGAGGGCGTCCTCGACGTGGGGCTGCGCGCCCACCGCGACAGCACCGAATGACCGTCGAACGCGCGTACAGGACGGGCGAGTTGGCCCGTCGAAGGGCGATCATCCGCTACCGTGCGGAACGGGCGGGGGCGGGGTCACCTGACGGACCCCGCCCCCGGCCTCCCGCCGCGTCCCGGCGTCAGCGGCCTCCCGCCGTGATCCGCCGGTAGGCGAGCTCGGCGAGCCGCCGCTGGCCCTCCTTGCTGGGGTGGAACCAGTCCCAGTGGCTCAGGTCCGCGCCGGTGAAGCCGTAGGAGTGCACCGACCCGCCGTCGTAGCGGCACAGCAGGTCCCGGCGGCAGACGTCCTCCAGGGCGGCGTTGTACTCCGTCACCCGCCGGTCCACCTGCTCCCGCCGCTCCCGGGTGGGGGCGTCCACCAGGTCGGAGTCCCGCAGCATCGACGGGCAGATCCCCAGCTTCCACACCTGCTTGCCCATAGGGCTCTTGCTCCCCTCCGACCACAGCCGTTTGAGGTCGGGGACGCTCGCCACGTACACCTGCGTCTTCGGCAGCGACCGGCGGAGCTCCTTGAGCGACTTCTCGAAGTCGGCCCGGAAGTCCTTCACCGGCGTCATCTCGGCCACGTCGGCCCGGCAGGCGTCGTTCGCCCCGAGCAGCACCGTCACCAGCTGCGGCCGGTGCGGAACGGCCGCGGCGACCTGGCGGGGGAGGTCGGCCATCCGGGCGCCCGTGCGCGCGAAGTTCCAGCTCCGCGTCTCCGGCGACGGCAGCAGTCGGGCCGCGAGGCTGTCCACCTCGGTGCCGGTGGCCCACGAGACCTCCGGGCAGTCCTTGAGCAGCCGGCAGGCGTCGAAACCCCGGGTGATCGAGTCGCCCAGGGAGGCGAGTGAGTCGGGCCGGGTGTTCCAGACGGGCCCGGCGCTCGCTCTCGGCTTCGCCGCCGGACGCTCCGCGGCCGTGCCGGGGGCCCGGTCGTCACAGCCCGCGGTGAGCAGTCCCGCGGTGAGCGCCGCCACCGCCGTCAGCGCCGCGGCGGCGGCACGCGACGGGCGGTCGGTGCTGGTGCGCATCGTCTTTCCCCCTCCGGCCGGGTGACAGGTGTCCTGGACCGACGGTACGTCACCCGGCCGGCATCCCGACCGCGTGCGGGGTTCCTCCCGGGAGTGACCGGGGCCTTACCGGTCCTGTCCGCACCACCACTGCGCCGGATCACAACACGTCACATCCTGTCCCTTTCCGGAAAATTGCCCCCTATGGTGTTTACTGTTGGTAACCTCGCGAGCTGGTGCGGGAGGGGCCATGGGGACGAACGCCCGGTGCCGCCCCGGGCGGGACCGAAACGGCCGCGAGGCCCTGGGGAAGGCGAACCTCGAACCGCACTGGAGGTCCCGGTGACGTCACGTGGCGTTCTCTACGTGCACTCCGCACCGCGCGCACTCTGCCCGCACGTCGAATGGGCCGTCGAAGGGGTGCTGGGCGCCCGCGCCACCCTCGACTGGATCCGGCAGCCCGCCGCCCCCGGCACCTGGCGCACCGAATTCTCCTGGCAGGGCCGTCCCGGCACCGCCTCCCGCCTCGCCTCCGCCCTCCGCGGCTGGCACCTCCTCCGCTTCGAGGTCACCGCCGACCCCGCCGACGGCACCGAGGGCGAGCGCTACAGCTCCACCCCCGACCTCGGCGTCTTCCACGCGGTCACCGGCGTCCACGGCGACATCCTGATCCCCGAGGACCGCCTCCGCGCCGCCCTGAACCGGGCCCAGCGCGGCGAGACCGACCTGCCCACCGAGGTCGCGGCCCTCCTCGGCAAACCCTGGGACGACGAACTGGAACCCTTCCGGCACGCGGGCGAGGGCGCGCCGGTGCGATGGCTGCACCAGGTGGTGTGACCGGCGGGGCTTGCCCTCGAGCGCGCTCCAGCCCGTACGGTTCCGGCATGACCGACACCGCTTCCGTCGCCGTCCTCGGCACCGGCATCATGGGCGCCGCCATGGCCCGCAACCTCGCCCGCGCGGGCCTCGACGTCCGGGCCTGGAACCGCGACCCGGCCAAGGCCGAACCGCTCGCCTCCGACGGGGTCCGGATCGCCGGGACCCCCGCCGACGCCGCCCGCGACGCCGGCACCGTCCTCACCATGCTGTACGACGGCGCGGCCGTCCTGGACGTCATGCGCCGGGCCGCCCCCGGGCTGCGGCCGGGCGCGGTGTGGCTCCAGTCGACCACCGCCGGCCTCGACGTCCTCGACGAGTTCGCGGCCCTCGCCGACGAGTACGGCGTCGTCCTCGTGGACGCCCCGGTCCTGGGCACCCGGGCACCGGCCGAGAAGGGCGAACTCACCGTCCTCGCCGCCGGGCCCACCGCCGTCCGCCCCGCGCTCGCCCCCGTCCTGGACGCCGTCGGCACCCGGACGGTGTGGACGGGCGAGGACGGCGCCGCGGGCAGCGCCTCCCGGCTCAAGCTGGTGCTCAACAGCTGGGTGCTGACCGTCACGCACGGCGCCGCCGAGGCGCTGGCGCTCGCCGCGGGGCTGGGCGTGGACGCCCGGGACTTCCTGGCGGCCGTCGAGGGCGGCCCGCTGGACATGGGCTACCTGCGGGCCAAGTCCGCCCTGCTGCTCGACGGCGGCCTCACCCCGCCGAGCTTCGCGACCGCCACCGCCGAGAAGGACGCCCGCCTCATCGTGGCCGCCGGGGAGCGGGCCGGCGTACGGCTCGACGTCGCGGCGGCCGGCGCGGAGCGCTTCCGGCGGGCCGTCGAACAGGGCCACGGCGACGAGGACATGGCGGCGTCGTACTTCGCGAGCTTCGAGGAACCGCGGGAGGGGTGAACGCCGAGGGCCCGCCCGGTCGGTGAACGACCGGGCGGGCCCTCGTGCGTCATCAACGCGCCAGGCGGGCGTCAGACCGTGCGCAGGGCCAGCACCACGTTGTGGCCGCCGAAACCGAACGAGTTGTTGATCGCCGCGATGGTGCCCCCGGGCAGCTCGCGGGGCTTCTCGCGGACGACGTCCGCGTCGATCCCGTCGTCCAGCTCGTCGATGTTGATGGTCGGCGGGGCCGTGCGGTGGTACAGGGCCAGGACGGTCGCGACCGTCTCGATGCCGCCGGCGCCGCCCAGCAGGTGGCCGGTCATCGACTTGGTGGCGGAGACCGCGACGTGGTCGAGGTCGTCGCCCAGGACCTTGCGCAGCGCCTTGATCTCCGCGAGGTCGCCCTGCGGGGTCGAGGTGGCGTGCGCGTTGAGGTGCATCACCTCGGACGGCTTGAGGTCGCTGGACTCCAGCAGGCCCTGCAGCGCCGCGGCGATGCCCCGGCCGGTGGGCTCGGGCTGGGCGATGTGGTGGCTGTCCGCGGACAGGCCCTGGCCCAGCAGCTCGCAGTAGACGCGGGCGCCGCGGCGGGCCGCGTGCTCGGCCGACTCCAGCACGATGACGCCGGCGCCCTCGCCGAGGACGAAGCCGTCACGGGCCTTGTCGTAGGGGCGGGATGCCTTCTCCGGCTCGTCGTTGTTCTTGGACATCGCCATCATGCTGGCGAAGGCCGCGACGGGCAGCGGGTGGATGGCCGCCTCGGTGCCGCCCGCGACGACCACGTCGGCGCGGCCGGTGCGGATCATCTCCACGGCGTAGCCGATGGCCTCGGCGCCGGACGCGCAGGCGCTGACCGGGGTGTGCACGCCCGCCTGGGCGTTCACCTCCAGGCCGACGTTGGCGGACGGGCTGTTGGGCATCAGCATCGGCACGGTGTGCGGGGAGACGCGGCGGGCGCCCTTCTCCTTGAGCACGTCGTACTGGTCGAGCAGGGTCTGCACGCCGCCGATGCCGGAGGCGATGACCGCGCCCAGCCGCTCGGGGGCGATGGCCGCGTCCTCGCCGGCCCGGGCGGTGTAGCCCGCGTCGGCCCACGCCTCACGGGCCGCGATCAGCGCGAACTGCGCCGACCGGTCGAGCTTGCGGGTGAGGGGACGGGGCAGGACCTCGGACGGGTCGACCGCCGCCGTGGCGGCGATCCGGACCGGGAGGTCGGCGAACCGCTCGCCCTCCAGGGACTTCACGCCGGAGCGACCGGCGAGCAGCCCTTCCCAGGTAGACGCGCTGTCGCCACCCAGCGGTGTGGTTGCGCCGATACCGGTGACGACCACGGTGCGATTGGTCGAGTTCACAGGAATTCTGTCTCCACGAATAGAGGTGCTGGAAACGCCACCCGCCGGGGTGGCGACGAACGCGGGATCAGCTCTGGTGCTTGGCGATGTAGTCGGCCGCGTCACCGACCGTCTTGAGGTTCTTGACGTCCTCGTCGGGGATCTTCACGTCGAAGCGCTCCTCGGCGGCGACGACGACCTCGACCATGGAGAGCGAGTCGACGTCCAGGTCGTCGGTGAAGGACTTGTCCAGCTTGACGTCCTCGACCGGGATGCCGGCGATCTCGTTGACGATGTCGGCGAGGCCCTTGAGGATCTCTTCCTGCGTGGCGGCCATGGTGGCGCTCCTTTTAATTGTGCGGTGGATCTGGAAAAACTGCTCAGGGAACTGCTGTGGAGAGCTCCCGCGCCGTGGTCGGCTGGTGCCGTTCCGGGCGGATCTCGCCTAGGGGAGGGTAACGACCGTCGCGGCGAACACGAGACCCGCCCCGAAGCCGATGAGCAGCGCGGTGTCGCCGCTCTTCGCCGCCCCGGTGGCCAGGAGGCGCTCCATGGCCAGCGGGATGGAGGCCGCCGAGGTGTTCCCGGTGGTCTCCACGTCCCGGGCGACCACGACATTCTCCGGCAGCTTCAGCGTTTTGACCATCGAGTCGATGATCCGCATGTTCGCCTGGTGCGGAATGAAGACGTCCAGGTCGTCGGCGGTGATGCCGGCCTCGTCCAGCGCCTGCTGGGCGATCTTCGCCATCTCGAAGACGGCCCAGCGGAACACCGCCTGGCCCTCCTGCGTGATGGCCGGGAAGCGGACCTCGGTGCGGACCTCGCTGCTCTCGCGGTAGACGTCCCACGGCAGGTTCTGCCGGATGGTCTCCGCCTTGTCGCCCTCCGAGCCCCACACCGTCGGGCCGATGGCCGGCTCCTGGGCCGGGCCCACGACCACGGCGCCGGCGCCGTCGCCGAACAGGAACGCTGTGGAACGGTCGTCCAGGTCCGTCAGGTCCGACAGCCGCTCGACGCCGATGACCAGCACGTACTCGGCCGAGCCGTCCGTGACCAGGCCCTTGGCCATGGTCAGGCCGTAGCCGAAGCCCGCGCAGCCGGCGGAGATGTCGAAGGCGGCCGGCTTGCCGGCGCCGATCCGGTGGGCGATCTCGGTGGCGATGGCCGGGGTCTGCTTGAAGTGCGACACCGTCGAGACCAGCACGGCACCGATCTGCTCCGGGGTGATCCCGGCGGCGGCGATGGCCTTGCCCGCGGCCTCCACCGACATGGTGGCCACCGTCTCCTCGGGGCCGGCCCAGTGCCGGGTGGCGATGCCGGAACGGGAGCGGATCCACTCGTCCGACGAGTCGATGCGCTTGAGGATCTCCTCATTGGGCACCACGCGCACCGGGCGGTAGCCGCCGACGCCCATGATGCGCGCGTACGGCGCGCCCTTGGAGGGCTTGATCTTGGCAGTCATGTCCGGGGCTCCTTACGCGGCCGAAGAGTCGGCGGCGTGCTCGGCGATCAGCTCGCGGGCGGCATCGAGGTCGGCCGGCGTCTTCAGCGCCAGCGTCCGCACACCGGGCAGGGCGCGCTTGGCGATGCCCGTCAGGGTGCCGCCGGGGGCCGCTTCGATGATCGCCGTGACGCCCAGCTCCTTGAAGGTCTCCATGCACAGGTCCCAGCGGACCGGGTTGGCCACCTGGCCGACCAGCCGCCGCACGACATCGTCGCCCTCCGTCACCACCGCTCCGTCGCGGTTGGAGACGTAGCGGGTGCGCGGGTCGGCCGGCTCCAGCTCGCGGGCCGCGGCCTCCAGGACGGAGACCGCCGGGGCCATGTGCTCGGTGTGGAAGGCGCCCGCGACCTTCAGCGGCACGACGCGGCGGGTGCCCTCGGGCTTGTCCGCGGCGAGCGCCGCCAGCTGTTCCATGGTACCGGCGGCAACGATCTGACCGGCGCCGTTGACGTTCGCCGGGGTCAGGCCGAGCTTCTCCAGATGCGGGAGGACGACGTCGGCCTCCCCGCCCAGCAGCGCCGACATGCCCGTCTCGGTGACGGCGGCGGCCTCGGCCATCGCCAGGCCCCGCTTGCGGACGAGCAGCATCGCGTCCCGCTCGGACAGCACGCCCGCCAGGGCGGCCGCGGCGAGCTCGCCGACGCTGTGCCCGGCGGTGGCACCCACCAGTCGTGCGACGTCATCGCCGGCGGGGAAGAGCCGGCCCGCGGACACCAGCGCGGCGGCGACCAGCAGCGGCTGGGCGACGGCGGTGTCCCGGATCTCTTCCTCTCCGGCGTTCGTGCCGTAGTGGACGAGGTCCAGGTCGATGGCCTCCGACCACTCCCGCAGGCGGTCGGCGACACCGGGAAGGTCGAGCCAGGGGGTCAGGAAGCCGGGCGTCTGAGCGCCCTGGCCGGGAGCGACGAGTACGAGCACCCTCACACTCTCTCTCGTGGACGGGTTCTGCCACCCGTGGGGACAGGGACGAAGAACCGTCAGGGGAATTGTTTGCGTTCCACAAAAGCCTACGGCTGTCACTCGGCGGCGGCCAGACGCCCCAGGATCAGCGCGATGCGGAGGGTGAAGGCCGAGCGGACATCGGAGGGTGACCATCCGGTGACGTCCGTCACACGTCGGAGCCGGTACCGCACGGTGTTTGGGTGGACGAACAGCATCCGCGCCGCGCCCTCCAGGCTGCTCGCCTGCTCCAGGTAGACGCTCAGCGTCTCCAGCAGCGCCGAACCCGCCTCCTCCAGCGGTCTGTAGATCTCCTCCACCAACTGCACCCGCGCCACAGGATCACCGGCCATCGCGCGCTCCGGCAGGAGATCGTCGGCGAGCACCGGGCGGGGGGCGTCCGGCCAGGCCGCGCACGCCTTCAGGCCCGCCGCGGCGGCCTGCGCGGAACGGGTCGCCGCCAGCAGATCGGGGACGACGGGACCGGCCACCACCGGCCCGGCGGCGAACGGCCCGATCAGCGCCTTCGCCGCCTGCAGCGGGTTGTCGCTGCCCCCGGCGATCACCACCAGGCGGGTGCCCAGCACCCCGGTCAGCACCTGGAGCTTGGCGTGCCGGGACGCCCGCCGGATGGCCTCCACGGTCAGCTCGCTGTCGCCGTTCGGCGCCGTCCCCAGCACCACCGCGACGTGCGCCGGCGAGTTCCAGCCCAGCGCCGCGGCCCGGGACAGCACCCCCTCGTCCGCCTCGCCCGACAGCACCGCGTTGACCACCAGCGACTCCAGCCGCGCGTCCCACGCGCCACGCGCCTCGGCGGCCTGCGCGTACACCTGTGCGGTGGCGAAGGCGATCTCCCGGGCGTAGACGAGCAGCGCCTCACGCAGCGCCGACTCGTCACCCGGCGCGGCGACCTCGTCGATCGCCGACTCCATGACCTCGATCGTCGTCCGGACCATCTCCACGGTCTGGCGCAAAGTGATCGCCCGGGTCAGCTCGCGGGGCGCGGTCCCGAAGACGTCCGTACTGATCGCCTGCGGGGTCTCCGGATGCCGGAACCACTCCGTGAAAGCCGCGATGCCGGCCTGGGCCACCAGCCCGATCCACGAGCGGTTCTCCGGCGGCATCGCCCGGTACCACGGAAGCTGCGCGTCCATCCTGGCGATGGCGGCGGCGGCCAGGGTCCCGGACGACTTCTCCAGGTTGCGCAGGGTGGCGCTGTGCGGATGCGGTGGGTGAGCGGCGGATTCAGGCACGGGGACAAGCCTGCCCTATTCGGGTGCGCCACGGGGCGGCCGGGCTACCGTAGCCCGATGATCGAGCTGTGGCGGGCGGCGGAACGGTATCGCGGAGGGGACGCGGAGGCCGGCATCGTGACGCGGCACGCGTTCTCCTTCTCCGGTTTCTACGACCCCGACAACGTGCGCTTCGGCCCGCTGATCGCCTGCAACGAGGAGTCGCTCGCGCCGGGCGCGGGGTTCGACGAGCACCCGCACCGGGACGTGGAGATCGTGACGTGGGTGGTGGAGGGGGAGCTGACGCATGAGGACTCGGCCGGGCATGTCGTGACGGTCCGTCCTGGCGACGTGCAGTGGTTGAGTGCCGGGGCGGGGGTTCGGCATGTGGAACGCAATGCTTCCGGGGTGCCGCTGCGGTTCGTGCAGATGTGGCTCGATCCGGTCGAGGGCGGTGGCGCGCCGGCGTACGAGGTGGCGCGTTCCGTGCGCGACGGGGTTGTGCTCGCGGTCCCGAACGCTGGTGCGGCGCTGCACGTCCTGCGCCCCCGAGCCGGTGAGCGGTGCGCCCTGCCTGCGGCGGAGTGGCTCTATGCGCACGTGGTGCGGGGGGTTGTGGGGCTGGGGGAGGAGGAGCTGACGGCAGGGGACTCGGCTCGGGTGCGTGATGCTTCGGGACTGGATGTGGTTGCGGTGGGGGGTGGGGCTGAGGTTTTGGTGTGGTGCCCCTGACCCGCCCTTTCGCCGTTTCCTGGGGCTGCGCCCCAGACCCCGTGAAAGCGGCTCCGCCGCTTGTCCTCAAACTCCCCCAGAGGGGGCACCCCCAACGGGCTGAAGTGTGCGCCCGGGCGCGCTATCCAGCCCGTCCGGCGTTTGAGGACAACCGCGCGGAGCGCGGTTTCGGGGGTGCGGGGGCTTGCCCCCGCAAGAAACGGTGAATGGGGGTGCCCCCTCTGGGGGAGGGGTTGGGGCTACTCCCCGCCGAGTTCGGCGAGCACCGCATCCGACAACGCCGGCCACACCTTCACCGCCCACGCCCCGAAGTCCCGGTCCGTCAAGGCGACGCACGCCGCCCCCGCCTCCGGGTCGATCCACAGGAACGTCCCGGACTGCCCGAAGTGGCCGTATGTGCGCGGCGAGTTGAGGGAGCCCGTCCAGTGCGGCGACTTGCCGTCGCGGAGCTCGAATCCCAACCCCCAGTCGTTGGGCCGCTGGTGGCCGTACCCGGGCAGTACGCCGGTGACGCCGGGGAAGACGACCGTCGTCGCCTCGGCCAGCGTCTCGCGCGAGAGCAGCCGCGGTGCCTGCAACTCCGCCGCGAAGCGGCAGAGGTCGTCGACGGTGGAGACGCCGTCCTTGGCGGGGGAGCCGGGGAGGTCGGTGGCGGTCATGCCGAGGGGTTCCAGGACCGCTTGGCGGAGGTACTCGGCGAACGGGATGTCCGTCGCCTTGGCGATGTGGTCGCCGAGGACCTCGAAGCCGGCGTTGGAGTAGAGCCGCCGGGTGCCGGGCTCGGCCGCCGGACGGTGTTCGTCGAAGGCCAGTCCCGAGGTGTGGGCGAGGAGGTGACGGACCGTGGAGCCGGCCGGGCCGGCGGGCTCGTCGAGTTCGATCGCGCCCTCCTCGACGGCGATGAGCGCGGCGTAGGCGGCGAGCGGTTTGGTGACCGAGGCGAGGGCGAAGCGGTGCGCGGTCGGTCCGTGCGTTCCGGCCACCGTTCCGTCGGCCCGTACGACGGCCGCCGCGGCGGTCGGCACCGGCCAGTTCTCGATCTTCCGCAGGCTCTGCAGGCTCTCCATGGGACGAGCCTAAGCCACTCGGCAGGTCCAAGATTCCGTCAAGGATCCGGGGGTGCGGAGTGCGGCGCACCGCTTCGGCGTTGCCCAGGAGTGAACAGGGTGCCGGAAGGGACCGCGGGGACACGAGGGGGAGCCAGCGTATGACCGTCATCGACACCACACCGGCAGGGGCGCCGGCCGACACCGGACGCCGCGTCCGGGGCGCCGGCCGCGGCCGGTACACGATCGGCGAGGTGGCCGCGTACACCGGACTGTCCGCCCACACCCTGCGCTGGTACGAGCGGATCGGCCTGATGCCGCACGTCGACCGCTCCCACACGGGCCAGCGCCGCTACACCGACCGCGACCTGGACTGGCTGGACCTGGTCGGCAAGCTGCGGCTGACCGGGATGCCGGTGGCGGACATGGTCCGCTACGCCGAACTCGTCCGCGAGGGCGAGGCGACGGTCGCCGAGCGCGAACGGCTGCTGAGCGCGCACCGCGAGGACGTCCGGCGGCGGATGGCCGAGCTCAGGAGCACGCTCGACGTCCTCGACCGGAAGATCGACCGGTACGCGGAGGCCCGGCGCGCCGACGAGGAGCGCTACGCCGCCCCCGGCTTCACCAGGCCCGACTCGTAGGCGAAGATCACCGCCTGGGCCCGGTCGCGCAGCCCCAGCTTGGCCAGCACCCGCCCGATGTGCGTCTTCACCGTCTGCTCCGCCAGCACCAGCGATCCGGCGATCTCCTGGTTGGACAGCCCGCGGGCGATCAGCTCCAGTACCTCCGTCTCGCGTGGCGTCAAACCCTTCAGCCGCAGTGAGCGGTCCCGGCGCGGGGCGGGTCGCTGCCGGGCGAAGTCCGCGATGAGGCGGCGGGTCACCGACGGCGCGAGCAGCGCCTCGCCGGCCGCCACCACCCGGACCGCCGAGATGAGGTCGGCCGGCGGCGCGTCCTTGAGGAGGAAGCCGGAGGCGCCGGCGCGCAGCGCCTCGTAGACGTAGTCGTCCACGTCGAAGGTGGTCAGCATCAGCACCTTCGGGCGGTGGACGACCCCGGCCGGGGGGTCGAGGAGGCGGCGGGCGGCCTCCAGGCCGTCCATCTCCGGCATACGGACGTCCATCAGCACCACGTCCGGGTGGACGGTGCGGCTCAGCTCCACGCCCCGGACGCCGTCGGGGGCGTCCCCCACCACGTCGATGTCGGGCTGGGCGGCGAGCAGGGCGGCGAAGCCCGCCCGCACCATCGCCTGGTCGTCGACGATGATCACCTTGATGGTCATGCGGCCGGGGATTCCTTGTCTGTCGGCGCGGTCGGCGTTGTCGGTTCGGTGACGGGACTCGGCGCGTCCGGCGCGTCCTGCGCCTCCGCCGCGTACGGCAGCCGGGCCGCCACCCGGAAGCCGCCGTCCGGCAGCGGGCCGGTGTCGAGGCTGCCGCCGACCAGGCGGACGCGCTCGCGCATGCCCACCAGGCCGTGGCCGGTGCCGGTGGTCTCCAGCGGGACGTGCGGGCGGCCGGCGGGGGCGTTGACGACGAGGACGGTCAGCCCCTCGGCGTCCGCCGCGACCGAGACGCGGGTGTCGGAGCCCGGCGCGTGCCGGACGGCATTGGCCAGGGCCTCCTGGACGATGCGGTACGCGGACAGGTCCACGGCCTGCGGCAGTCGCTCCGGTGCCGCTTCCCTGTCGAGCGCGAGCTCGACCGGCTGCCCGGCCCGTACCGTCGCCTCGACCAGCTGCCCGATCCGGTCCACGCCGGGCTGCGGGGTCCGCTCCCCGCCGCCCTGCCCCGCGTCCTCGCTGCGCAGCACGCCCAGCAGCCGGCGCATCTCGCTCAGCGACTCGCGCGCGGTGGCGGCGATCGTGCCGAACTCCTCGGTGGCCTCCAGCGGCAGGCCCGCGATGCGGTACGGGGCGCTGTCCGCCTGCACGGTGATCACCGACATGTGGTGGGCGACGACGTCGTGCAGCTCGCGGGCGATCCGCGCACGCTCCTCCAGCAGCGTCCGGCGGGCCCGCTCGGCCTCGCTGATCGTCGCCTGCTCGTCGAGGGCGCGCTGCGCCCGGTCGCTCCTCTGCAACGCCGCGCCGAGCAGCAGCAGTGTGCCGCCGAGCAGCGTCACGATCAGCCAACTGCCGTTGCTGCGCTGCGGATCGGAGGCGTCGAAGCCGTAGCTCAGGACCGTGTAGCCGGCCCAGACCGCCAGCATCGTGCGGGCGCGGGCGCGCAGGCCCAGGAAGAACAGGATCGGGAGGTACGCGATGAGGAGGGTGGGGGGCCAGGGCCAGACGCCGTGCGGTGCCGCCTCCGGGGGATGGTGAGGGCGCAGGCGGTCCCCGCGGTGAACGTGATCGCCCAGGCGAGGAGGGGCTTGCGGACGGCGAGGAGGAGGGGGCCGGTCTCCAGGGTGGCGTAGAGCAGGGCCAGGCCCGGGTGCACGCCGTAGTCGTTCGGGAGGATCGTCGCCGTGACCGGGAGGAGGATCGCTGTGAGGAGGGCTGTGAGGGCGTGGGGGAGGCGGTGGCGGAGTGAGGCTTTGGGCATGGCTCGCTCAGCGTAAGGGAAGGGGCGTGGGAGGGGGCGGGACGCCTGCGGCGGGCTGTGCCCCGGCCCCGCCCCTTCGCCGATTCCCGGGGGCAAGCCCCCGGACCCCCCAAACCGCGCTTCGCGCGGTTGCCCTCAAACGCCGGGCGGGCTGAAGTGTGCGCCCGGGCGCGCTATCCAGCCCATCCGGCGTTTGAGGACGAGCGGCGAAGCCGCGAAAAGCGGGGTCTGGGGCGCAGCCCCAGGAAACGGCGAAGGGGCGGGACCGGGGCACCCCCACCCGAAGGGCACCCCTAAAGCTCCGCCAGCAACTCCGCCTTCTTCGCGCTGAATTCCTCATCCGTCAGCAACCCCGCCGAATGCAGATCCCCAAGGTGCCGGATCCGATCCGCGATGGCCCCGGGATCGGGCCGCGCCGCGGGCGACGGGGACGGAGACGGCGCCACCGGCACGGGCGACGACGCCCGCACAGACTGAAGCACCGCCGCCGCGAACGGCAAGGACTCGTGCACGGGCCCGTACCCCATCCCGAACACCACGGACGCCGGATCCTGGTCCACCTGCCCGGGTGTGGGCCGTTCCGGGTCGCGGAGGACGAGGCGGAGGTGGCCGCCCATGAGGTCGGGGGAGCGCCACTGGACGTCGGCGAGTTCGCCTATGGCGAAGCGCTGGTCACCGGCCTTCCATTTGGCGGAGGTCGCGCCGGACCAGAACCAGCGGAAGGCGACGGTCCGGCCGTCGAAGGTGGCCCGGCCGTCGTACGCCTTGAAGGAGCGCGGTGGCTCGGGGGCGGTGACGAGGGGGTGTTCCGCGGGTTCGGCCGCGTCGGGGCCGAGCAGGGCGCGTATCTCCTCGGCGTAGTACTCGGCGAGGGTGGCGCGCTCGGCGGGCAGGACCAGCCGGTAGGGGTCGGTGCCCTCCTTCAACTGGCCGTCGGCGGCGTCCATCAGCGGATCGGCGCCGGGCCTGGGCACGGCGCGCAGCACCACCGTGCCGCGTCTGCCCGGCACGTGTTCGACCGCCGCGAGCGCCTCGTAGGGGATGCGCCGTTCACCGAGCGCCTGGAGCAGCTTCGGTGTCCGGATCCCCCGTTCGAAGCGGATGAGCACGGAGTCGGTGTCGAACTCCCAGACGGTGTGGAAACCGGCCAGCACATCACCCATGCGGGTCATCGTATGCGGCGCCCGCCCGCGCGTCCCCCCTCCGGAGCTACGCGCGTCATGCGTCAGCGGGGGGCGGTGGTGCCGGCGGCGCAGTCGGTGTCGGACGGGGAGCAGCGGATTCCGCTGGTGTCCCCGGTGCCCAGGCGGGCGAAGTTGGCGAGGCTGACGGTGCCGGGCCGGAAGTAGCCGGCGTGCCCGTCGGCGTCGGCGGCGGAGAGCAGGCGGGCGCCGAAGCCGTCGGACACGGGGTCGGCGCCGTGGCCGAGGCCGCCGACCTCCATGTGCGGGACGTCCCTGATCCAGTCGTCGGCGTCGCGCATGGCCCATATCCGGGCGCTGGTGTGCAGGTCGGAGACGTTCCGGGCGCGCATGCCGGGGCTGCCGGCGACGGCGATGTCGGTGACGCGGGTGTCGAGGTCGCGGGCGGCGACGCCGCACACCACCGAGCCGTAGCTGTGGCAGAAGAGGGAGACGGAGGAGCCGCCGGGCAGTCCGCGCACCAGGGCGCGCAGCCGCAGCGCGCCCTCGGCGGCGAGCTTGCCGGTGGCCGCGTCCACCCCCACGCCGGCGGGCGAGGTGTAGTCGGCCCAGGCGATGACGGCGGTACGGGCGGCGGGGCGGATGCTGCGCTCGGTGGTGTACAGGGCGTCGGCCATCCCGACGGGGGCGGCGTACGGACGTCCGCTCTTCTCGAACGTGAGGACGTTCGTATCGACACCGGGCACCACGACGGACACCCGCTCGGCGTGTTCGAGGTCGCCGAGGACCTCCGCGACCCGTCCGGTGCCGCTCGGGTCGAAGGCGAGGATCTGCCGGTCGTGGGAGAGCAGCGAGTCGAAGCGGTGCATGCGCCGCTTGGCCTCGTAGCGGCCGGCCGGGGTGAGGCCGTTGTCGCGGGTGCGGCGCTCCTCGACGGTACGGGCCTGGGTGAGGGCCGTCCGGTTGGCGCGGTAGCGGAGGGACACCGGGGCGCCGTTGAGGTTGCCGACGACGAGGGGGTAGCGGTCGGCGAGCCGGGTGCGGTCGGGGCGGGAGAGGGCGGCGAAGAACCGTCCGAGCACGCCCGGGTCCGCGTAGGGGGACGGGAGCGGGTGCCCGGCGACGCTGCCGTGCAGCCAGGCCGTCAGCGCCGCGCGGCGCGGGTCGGCCGCCGCGCCGCGGCCGCGGACGGCGGTCCAGCCGGTCGTGGTCAGCATGACGAAGACCACGGTGAGCGCGAGCAGTGCGCGCCAGACCGTGGCCGTGTTCGTCCACGGCGAGGAGGGAGAGCCGAGCTCCGGGAAGGAAGTCACCGCGGACCACACTAGGAGAAAGGACGGCGCGTCCGCCAAGACAGTGGCGAGGATCACGTTTGATCGCAAGTGACGCTGGACATACGTGCGCTGCCTCACTCGGCTCCGCCACCGGCCGGCGCCCCGTGGGTCACCTGGGGTCCGGGCCGGCCTCCGTCGGGGTCCGCCAGGCGTCGGTCAGGGCCGGGCCGAGCAGTCCGAGGTAGTCCGTGACCAGGCGGAGCAGATCGTCCAGGTCGCCGTTCTCCTTCTCGCCCCAGACCCGGGACGCGGCCCGCAACACCCCGCTGCACGCGGCGACCAGGACCCGCGGCCGGGGGTCGGTGGCCAGGTCGACGCCCTCGCGACGGGCGATCTCGGCCGCCAGCCGGTCCTCGAGGTGGCCGAGGCGGCGCAGCCGGGCGGCCAGCAGCGGCGGGGTCGACTCGATCATGCGCTGGGTGGTCAGGTGCAGTTCGAGCGGGACGACGTCCTCGATGGCGCGGCTCATCGCGTCCCACGTGGCCAGGGCCGCCTGGCACATCGCGGTGAGCGGCGGCTCCTCCGGCGGGCGGGACTCCAGGGCGTCGAGCGCCACGGCCTCCTCGATCTCCTGGAGGGCGAGCGCGACCTCCTCCTTGTTGGCGAAGTAGCGGAAGAAGGTGCGCTGGGAGACGTCGGCGGCCTCGGCGATCTCGTCGACGGTGGTGCCGTCGTACCCCTTGCGGGCGAACAGCTCCAGGGCGTGCAGGGTCAGGGCGTTCCGTGTCCGCTGCTTCTTGCGTTCCCGCAGTCCGAGGAGCGTCTCACGCTCCGCCACGCCGTCGATCGCCTGCATGGATCCCTGCCTCTGCTCGGTGTTTCCGCTGGCCAGAATAGTGCTCTGGACAAGTTGTCAGATAACGACTCAAGGCACTGTTTGTCAATTGTCAGTGGCTGCCATAATCTCGGTGCATGACGTCTCAGACCACCGTCGCGGACGCGACGCCGCCGGACCTCGGGCCCCGGAGTGGACTGCGGGGACATCCCTGGCTGACTCTTGTGACGGTCGCGATAGGCGTGATGATGGTCGCGCTCGACGGCACGATCGTCGCCATCGCCAACCCGGCCATCCAGAAGGACCTGGACGCTTCGCTCGCCGACGTCCAATGGATCACCAACGCCTACCTCCTCGCCCTCGCGGTCGCGCTGATCACGGCCGGAAAGCTGGGCGACCGCTTCGGGCACCGCCTGATCTTCCTCATCGGTACCACCGGATTCGCCGCCGCCTCGGGACTCATCGCCCTCTCCGGAAGCGTGTCGATGGTCGTCGCCTTCCGAGTGCTCCAGGGCCTCTGCGGCGCCCTCCTGATGCCGGCCGCGCTCGGCATGCTGCGGGCGACCTTCCCGCCCGAGAAGCTCAACATGGCCATCGGCCTCTGGGGCATGGTCATCGGCGCGTCCACCGCGGGCGGGCCGATCGTCGGCGGGCTGCTGGTCGAGCATGTGAACTGGCAGTCCGTCTTCTTCATCAACGTGCCGGTGGGCGCGCTCGGGCTGGTCATGGGGCTGGTCTTCCTCAAGGACCACCGGGCCGAGAACGCCCCCCGCTCCTTCGACTTCCTGGGCATCGCACTGCTCTCCGGCGCGATGTTCTGTCTCGTCTGGGCCCTCATCAAGGCGCCCAAGTGGCAGTGGGGCGACGCCAAGACGCTGATCTTCCTGGCGGCGGCGCTGGTGGGCTTCGTCATCTTCGTCCTCTGGCAGAACCGGGTGCGCGAGCCCCTGCTGCCGATGAGGCTCTTCCGGTCCGTGCCGCTCTCCGCCGGCGCCGCCCTGATCGTCCTGATGGCCTTCTCCTTCATGGGCGGTCTCTTCTACGTCACCTTCTACCTGCAGAACGTGCACGGGATGACGCCGGTCGACGCGGGTCTGCACCTGTTGCCGCTCACCGGGATGATGATCGTCGCGTCGCCGGTGGCCGGTGCGGTGATCGGGCGGGTCGGGCCGCGGATCCCGCTGTTCGTGGGCATGGTGTGCACCGCCGTGGCCTGCTTCGGCATGTCCGCCCTGAAGGTGGACTCCGGCACCGGCCTGATGTCCGTCTGGTTCGCCCTCTTCGGCATCGGCCTGGCCCCGGTCATGGTCGGCGCCACCGAGGTGATCGTCGGCAACGCGCCGCTGGAGCACGCGGGTCTGGCCGGTGGCCTCCAGCAGGGGTCCATGCAGGTCGGCGGCACCCTCGGCACGGCCGTCCTGGGCGCCGTCATGGCCTCGCGGGTCGGGCACGAGCTGCCGGAGAAGTGGGCCGACGCCGGGCTGCCGCCGCTGTCGAAGGAGCAGAAGGACGCGGCCTCCGCCGTGGTCGAGGTCGGCGTCCCGCCGGTGCCCAAGGGCACCCCGCCGGAGGTCGCCGGGAAGATCGCCGGGGCCGCGCACGAGACCTTCGTGTCCGGGATGAGCATCTCGTTCGTCGTCGCCGGCTGCGTCGCCGTCGCCGCCGCCCTGCTCGCCCTGCTCACCCGGCGGGGCGAGAACGCCGAGGCCGCCCAGGGCGCAGCGCACATCTGACCGCCGCGCGCCGCCCACGCTCTCCGGGCTCACGAATAGCCCGAACGGGCGAAGGGGCCCCGGCCGGTTCTCACCGGCCGGGGCCCCTTCACCTGTCTCGCGGGACGACCCTTACGCGTCGCCGCCCGCGGCGCCCGGGTCGGCCGCCGCCACGTCGAGCAGCTGGTAGCGGTCGATCGCCTGCTTCAGCGCCGAGCGGTCGACCTTGCCCTCCTTGGCGAGCTCGGTGAGCACGCCCAGGACGATCGACTGCGCGTCGATGTGGAAGAAGCGACGGGCCGCGCCACGGGTGTCGGCGAAGCCGAAGCCGTCGGCGCCCAGCGACTGGTACGTGCCCGGCACCCAGCGCGCGATCTGGTCGGGAACGGCACGCATCCAGTCGGACACGGCCACCTTCGGACCTTCGGCGCCGGCGAGCTTCTTCGTCACGTACGGGACGCGCTGCTCCTCCTCCGGGTGGAGCAGGTTGTGCTCCTCCACGGCGATGGCGTCGCGGCGCAGCTCGTTCCAGGAGGTCGCCGACCAGACGTCCGCCTTGACGTTCCACTCCTCGGCGAGGATCTTCTGGGCCTCGATCGCCCACGGCACGGCCACGCCGGAGGCGAGGATCTGCGCCGGGATGGCGCCGGCCTCGCCCGCCTTGTAGCGGTACAGACCCTTGAGGATGCCCTCGGCGTCCACGTTCTCCGGCTCGGCCGGGTGCTGGATCGGCTCGTTGTAGACGGTGAGGTAGTAGAAGATGTCCTCGGCGTTCTCGCCGTACATCCTCCGCAGACCGTCCTGGACGATGTGCGCGATCTCGTAGCCGAACGCCGGGTCGTACGCGACGACGGCCGGGTTGGTGGAGGCCAGCAGGTGCGAGTGGCCGTCCGCGTGCTGGAGGCCCTCACCCGTCAGGGTGGTCCGCCCGGCGGTCGCGCCGAGGACGAAACCGCGCGCGAGCTGGTCGGCCATCTGCCAGAACTGGTCACCGGTGCGCTGGAACCCGAACATCGAGTAGAAGACGTAGATCGGGATCAGCGGCTCGCCGTGCGTGGCGTACGCGGAACCGGCCGCGATCAGCGACGCGGTGCAGCCCGCCTCGGAGATGCCGTCGTGCAGCATCTGACCGGTCGGGGACTCCTTGTACGCGAGCAGCAGCTCGCGGTCCACGGACTCGTACTGCTGGCCCAGCGGGTTGTAGATCTTCGCCGAGGGGAACAGCGAGTCCATGCCGAAGGTGCGGTACTCGTCCGGGGCGATCGGCACGAAGCGCTTGCCGATCTCCTTGTCCCGCATCAGGTCCTTGAGCAGGCGGACGAACGCCATGGTGGTGGCGATCGACTGCTGGCCGGAGCCCTTCTTGGTCGGCGCGTACGCCTTGTCGCCGGGCAGGGTCAGCGGCTTGGAGCGGTCCACACGGGTGGGCACGTAGCCGCCGAGCGCCTTGCGGCGGTCGTGCATGTACTGGATCTCCTCCGAGTCGCGACCCGGGTGGTAGTACGGCGGCAGGCCGGACTCCAGCTCCTTGTCGGCGATCGGGATGTGGAGGCGGTCCCGGAAGCGCTTCAGGTCCTCGACCGTCAGCTTCTTCATCTGGTGGGTCGCGTTGCGGCCCTCGAAGTTCGGGCCGAGCGTCCAGCCCTTGACCGTCTGCGCCAGGATCACGGTCGGCTGGCCCTTGTGGGCCTTGGCCGCCGCGTACGCCGCGTAGATCTTCTTGTGGTCGTGACCGCCGCGGCCCAGGTGCAGGATCTGGTCGTCGGTCATGCCCTCGACCATCTTGCGGAGACGGTGGTCGTCGCCGAAGAAGTGCTCACGGATGTACGCGCCGGTCTCGGTGGCGTACGTCTGGAACTGGCCGTCGGGGGTGCTGTTCAGCTTGTTGACCAGGATGCCGTCCCGGTCCTGGGCCAGCAGCGGGTCCCAGGAGCGGTCCCACACCAGCTTGATCACGTTCCAGCCGGCGCCGCGGAACTGCGACTCCAGCTCCTGCATGATCTTGCCGTTGCCGCGCACCGGGCCGTCGAGGCGCTGCAGGTTGCAGTTGACGACGAAGGTCAGGTTGTCCAGGCCCTCACGCGCGGCCAGGGACAGCTGGCCGAGCGACTCGGGCTCGTCCATCTCGCCGTCGCCCAGGAACGCCCAGACGTGCGACTTGGAGGTGTCGGCGATGCCGCGCGACTCCATGTAGCGGTTCATCCGGGCCTGGTAGATCGCGCCCAGCGGGCCGAGGCCCATGGAGACGGTCGGGAACTCCCAGAAGTCCGGCATCAGCCGCGGGTGCGGGTACGACGACAGGCCGTAGGGGGCCTTCGACTTCTCCTGGCGGAAGGCGTCGAGCTGCTGCTCGGAGAGGCGGTCCAGCAGGAAGGCGCGGGCGTAGACACCCGGCGAGGCGTGGCCCTGGAAGAAGATCTGGTCGCCGCCGTCGCCCTCGTCCTTGCCCCGGAAGAAGTGGTTGAAGCCCACGTCGTACAGGGAGGCGGAGGAGGCGAACGTGGCGATGTGACCGCCGACGCCGATCCCCGGGCGCTGGGCGCGGGAGACCATCACGGCCGCGTTCCACCGGGTCGCGTTGAGGACCTTGCGCTCGATCTCCTCGTTGCCGGGGAAGAACGGCTCGTCCTTGGTCGCGATGGTGTTGACGTAGTCCGTGCTGCGCATCTCGGGCACGGCCACACGCTTCTCGCGCGCCCGCTCGATCAGGCGAAGCATGAGGTAGCGGGCACGTTCCCGGCCCCGCTCGTCGACGGCCGCGTCGAGCGAGTCGAGCCACTCCTGGGTCTCTTCGGGATCGAAGTCCGGGACCTGGCTGGGAAGACCGCCAATGATGATCGGGTTGCGATCGGATCCGGAAGCCACGCTGTTCCTTCGCTGTTCGGGTGTGTCGTGCTCTGCACGCAATCGTTGCTGCGCACGCGGTCACATACTGTCTTCGCTTATGTCGCGCCGGCTCCCATCGTGGACCGCGGCGACGGAAACGTCATCTCTACCGGGCGGTAACCACCACCCGGTAGACGAAGCGTCGGAGGGCGGCCGCCACGCGGCGGCCAAATCGCAACCATACGCCCCCTATGGGGGTCCCTCGCGTACGGCCGTTCGGCCCCGACCGCCGCAATCCCAGGGAGTAACTTCGCAAACCCGGCGGAACGCTGTGGCGTGAATCACTCGCGCCCGCTGCCTCATGATGGGAGTTGCCACGAGACGTCAACGTTTGGGAGGGATCGCTGAGCGGGTACTTGCGCGATCCGTCCGGCACGTGTGGACTACGCCCAATGCCTCGCGTACGCGGGAGGCACGACAGTTTCTCGAAAGATGACAGGAGGCAATCCGTGAGCGCGACCGCGGACCACGCGGAGGAGCGGACCAACCCCGCCGCAAGGCTGGGTTTCGAGCCCGGACAGGTGGTCCAGGAGATCGGTTACGACGACGACGTCGACCACGATCTCCGTGAAGGTATCGAGTCCCTCATCGGCCAGGACCTCGTGGACGAGGACTACGACGACGTGGCCGACGTCGTCCTGCTGTGGTTCCGGGATGAGGACGGAGACCTCACGGACGCGCTGGTGGATGCCATCGGTCTGCTGGAGGACGGCGGCCTGATCTGGCTGCTGACGCCCAAGACCGGCCGCGACGGCTACATCGAGCCGAGCGACATCTCCGAGGCCTCCCAGACCGCCGGCCTCTCCCAGAGCAAGAGCATCAGCGTGGGCAAGGACTGGACCGGCACGCGCCTGGTGACCCCCAAGCGCTGAGCCCGCCCGTTGGCGGCCCCACCGCGCCCCCGGCAGCACCGCTGCCGGGGGCGCCGTGCGTCCCCCGGGACGGCAGTGACAGACTGGCCGCCTACCCGCGCCGGCGGCCGGGGCCGCAGACCCGCGGGCCCGGGGCCGGCCCGCCGAGAGAGGGATGCGACCTATGGCGATCGACGTCGGCACCGAGGCCCCGGACTTCGCGCTGAAGAACCAGCACGGCGAGACCGTCCGCCTCTCCGACTTCCGCGGTGAGAAGAACGTCGTCCTGCTCTTCTACCCGTTCGCCTTCACCGGCGTCTGCACCGGCGAGCTCTGCGCCCTCCGCGACGAGCTGCCGCACTTCGTCAACGACGACGTCCAGCTGCTCGCGGTCTCCAACGACGCGCCGTTCTCGCTGCGCGTCTTCGCCGAGCAGGAGAAGCTCGACTACCCGCTGCTCTCCGACTTCTGGCCGCACGGCGAGGTCAGCCGCGCCTACGGCGTCTTCGACGAGGAGAAGGGCTGCGCGCTGCGCGGCACCTTCATCATCGACAAGCAGGGCGTCGTCCGCTGGACGATCGTCAACGGGCTGCCCGACGCACGCGACCTGAACGAGTACACCCGGGAACTGGCCGCGCTCTGAGCAAGACCCTGGGATCGGTGGGAACCGGTCACTAGGATCCACACGTTCACCGGATGCCATCGCACAACCGGGGGCAGGGCCGGCCGGCCAGGCCCCTCGAACCAATGGAGGACTCGTGGGAGTCAGTCTCAGCAAGGGCGGCAACGTCTCGCTGACCAAGGCAGCCCCGAACCTGACCGCGGTCATCGTCGGTCTCGGCTGGGACGCCCGTACCACCACCGGTACGGATTTCGACCTGGACGCCAGTGCGCTGCTCACCAACGACCAGGGCAAGGTCGCGAACGACCAGAACTTCGTGTTCTTCAACAACCTGAAGAGCCCGGACGGTTCGGTCGAGCACACCGGTGACAACCTCACCGGTGAGGGCGAGGGCGACGACGAGGTCATCAAGGTCAACCTGGCCGGCGTCCCCGCCGATGTGCACAAGATCGTGTTCCCGGTGTCCATCTACGACGCCGAGAGCCGTCAGCAGAGCTTCGGCCAGGTGCGGAACGCGTACATCCGCGTGGTCAACCAGGCGGACGGCTCCGAGCTGGCCCGCTACGACCTGAGCGAGGACGCCTCGACCGAGACCGCCATGGTCTTCGGCGAGCTGTACCGCAACGGTGCGGAGTGGAAGTTCCGCGCCATCGGCCAGGGTTACGCCTCGGGCCTGCGTGGCATCGCGCAGGACTTCGGGGTCAACGTCTGACCGACGGCCCGGCCGCCCAAGCGGCCACAGGCGGCTCACCTCCGGCGCCGTACTCCCGTGTTCAGGCAGCCCGTACCGGGCAGTCCGGGAGTACGGCGCCGGACGTGCGCGGCGACCTACGTTCAACTCGGGGAGGAACAGGACCATGGGTGTCACGCTCGCCAAGGGAGGCAACGTCTCCCTCTCCAAGCACGCGCCGAACCTGACGGCCATCGTGGTCGGTCTGGGCTGGGACGCCCGCACCACCACCGGCGCGGACTTCGACCTGGACGCCAGCGCCCTGCTGTGCGCCTCCGGGAGGGTGCTCGGCGACGAGTACTTCGTCTTCTACAACAACCTCAAGAGCCCCGAGGGTTCGGTCGAGCACACCGGCGACAACCTCACCGGCGAGGGTGACGGCGACGACGAGACCATCCTGGTCGACCTCGCCAAGGTCCCGGCGGCCTGCGACAAGATCGTGTTCCCGGTCTCCATCCACGAGGCCGACCTCCGCGGTCAGAACTTCGGCCAGGTCAGCAACGCCTACATCCGCGTGGTCAACCAGGCGGACGGCTCCGAGCTGGCCCGCTACGACCTGAGCGAGGACGCCTCCAGCGAGACAGCGATGATCTTCGGTGAGGTGTACCGGTACGGCGGCGAATGGAAGTTCCGCGCGGTCGGACAGGGGTATGCGTCGGGTCTGCGGGGGATCGCCCTGGACTTCGGCGTCAACGTCTCGTGATCGACGCACGGTAGGCGCGGGCGCACGCGGCGTCGTCACGGGAGCCTTGATGGCACCGGGCGGCGCCGCGTGCGCCCGAAGGTCGGCCCTCCCGGCTGCGGGGCGAGCCCTCTAGACTGCGTGGTCAACGTTTAGTAAAGCCGCGGACAGCGCGGACAGCATCGCAGCGAAGGATTGGGTAGCCAGTGCTCCTGAAAACCTTTGGTTGGTCGTTCGCCATCACGGCGATCGGCTTTGCCTTGGCCGGCGTGCTCTGGGGGTGGAAAGGGCTGGCGCTCGTCGCGATCCTGTCCGTCCTGGAGATCTCGCTCTCGTTCGACAACGCGGTCATCAACGCCGGCATCCTCCGGAAGATGAACGCCTTCTGGCAGAAGATGTTCCTGACAGTGGGCATCCTCATCGCCGTCTTCGGCATGAGGCTGGTCTTCCCGGTCGTCATCGTGGCCATCACCGCCAAGCTCGGGCCCATCGAGGCCGTCGACGTGGCGATCAACGACCACCACCGCTACGAGCAGCTCGTCACCGGCGCCCATCCGGCGATCGCCGCGTTCGGCGGGATGTTCCTGCTCATGATCTTCCTGGACTTCGTCTTCGAGGACCGGGACATACAGTGGCTGGGCCCGGTGGAGCGGTTCCTCGCGCGGCTGGGCAAGGTCGAGGGCCTGTCGGTCATCGTCTCCCTGGTGGTGCTGATCATCGCGG
The DNA here is from genome assembly GCF_050937075.1 of Streptomyces sp. CA-181903. Lineage (NCBI taxonomy): Bacteria > Bacillati > Actinomycetota > Actinomycetes > Kitasatosporales > Streptomycetaceae > Streptomyces > Streptomyces sp. CA-181903. The sequence continues at coordinate 2,408,749 of NZ_JBNJLY010000001.1, read as the reverse complement.
CCACCACCGTGGCCACCTCCGTCCCGGTGCACGGCGGGGACGGCACGGTCGACAAGGCCGCCACGGTGCTGCTGGCCGGGGTCGGCGGTCTGGTGACGTACCTGGTCGTAGGCGGGATCTCCGGGTTCTTCGAGGAGCGCCTGGAGGACGAGGAGGAGGACGCCGAGGAGTCCGCTCCGGCGGAGAAGAAGAGCGGCGGCTCGGTCGTCGGGCTGGCCGGCAAGGCCGCGTTCTTCATGTTCCTCTACCTGGAGGTCATCGACGCCTCCTTCTCCTTCGACGGGGTCATCGGCGCCTTCGCGATCACCAACGACATCTTCGTGATGGCGCTGGGCCTCGGCATCGGTGCGATGTACATCCGCTCCCTGACGGTCTTCCTGGTCCGCAAGGGAACCCTGGACGACTACGTCTACCTGGAGCACGGCGCGCACTACGCGATCGGCGCGCTCGCCCTGATCCTGCTGGCCACGATCAAGTACGACATCCCCGAGGTCGTCACCGGCCTCATCGGCGTGGCCCTGATCGGCCTCTCGTTCTGGTCCTCGGTGGCGCGCAACCGCAAGGAGGCCGCGGCCGGGGACGGCGACGGAAGCCGTCAGGAGGTCACCTCCGGGGTGTGACCCCGGCACCTGCGCGGGAACCCTCTGAGCGGGGCGGCGGTGAGATCACCTCACGGCCGTCCCGCTCACCGGTTTCCGGGGCGGAAACCGGACCGCGAGGGTGGGGGCAGCAGATGACGGTACGGGACAAGCTGTTCGGCAACTGGGGACGCGGCGCGGCCTGGCAGTTCGACGCTCCGCACAGCGCGTCGGGCGCGGTCGAGCTGACCAAACGCCGCCCGGTCTACTCGCTGACCAAGAACGGCGCGGTCAGCGGCAACATGCGGGTCAACCTGTCGTGGCAGATGCGGACGACGGTCATCCACGAGAAGCCGGCCCGCAGCGGGGTGCGGCACCCCTTCCGCAAGTTCACCCCCGAGATGGTGCAGGCGCAGGGCCCGGCGATGGTCAGCGTGGACCTGGACCTCGCCTGCATGTACGAGCTGTGGGACGGGGCGAAAGGCGTAGTGCAACCGCTCGGCAACATACTGGGCAGCATCAACTCCCCACCGTACGTACAGCTCAGCGGCGACGACCGGTTCGGCTCCGGCTCGGGGGAGACCATCTACATCAACATGGACCACCGGGATGAGATCAAGCGACTGCTGATCTTCGTCTACATCTATGACGGCACCCCGGCGTTCGACCGTACCCAGGCGACGGTGACGCTGTATCCCGGCAACGGCCCCCGGCTCGAAATCGCGCTCCACGAGCGCGCGCCGGAGGCACGGTCGTGCGCCGTCGTCCTGATCGAGAACGACAAGAAGGAGATCGTCGTCCGGCGGGAGATGCAGTACGTGTACGGGTTCCAGTCGGAGCTGGACCGGCTGTACGGGTGGGGGCTCCAGTGGGGGCGGGGGTACAAGTCGAAGGTGTGAGGGCGGCGTGAGGTGAGGGCGGCGGCGGGCGGTGGCGGGGTGCGTCGCCGCCCGCCGGCACGCCCGTTGGCCCCCGTCCGTCGGCCGGCATCGGTCTTCTGCCCGTCCGCCTGTGCGGTAGCGGCCGTGGCCCGTCAGCGGCCCGGGAGGAACTGCGGTCCCTGGGGCGGCAGCCGGAACGCCGGGTCGGGGGCCGCCGGCGGGGCAGCGGGTAGTCGTTCTGGGGCTCCTGGAACGGCTGCTGGCGCTGGGGCTGCTGTTGCGGCGGCTGCTGGGATTGGTGCGGCTGAAGAGGCTGCTGGGGATAGCCGTAGGACGGCTGGGCGGCCGGGTACTGCTGTGGGTAGCCGTATGCGGGCGGGGCCGGTGGGACGGCCGGGGGACGTCGGGCGGCGGCGGGTAGCCGTAACCGGCGGCGGCCGGGCGCGGGACGGCCGTGGTGGGCGCGTCGGCGGCGGGCGCCGGCGGGGTGGCCGCCGGGACGGGGGCGCAGGGGCGACCGTGCCCGCGGGCGCGGCGTGGGCGGGCGCCGGATGTATGGGCTCGGGATGGCGGGACGGGGAGCCGGGCGCGGCGGTGGCGGCGGGGGCCGGAGTGATCTCGGGGACGACGGTGTCCGGGCGCCGGTGCCGGTCCCGCCGCGCGTACCCCTGCCCGTACCCCTACCCGTACCCCTGTCCGTACCGCTCGCGGCGGTGGATCCCGGCGTGCCGTGCTCCGCCGCGTCGCCGGCCTCCTCCTCGTCCTCGACGGAGATGCCGTACTCCGTGGCCAGCCCGACCAGCCCCGTCGCGTAGCCCTGCCCAAGAGCGCGGAACTTCCAGCCGTCGCCGCGGCGGTAGAGCTCGCCGCAGATCATCGCGGTCTCGTCGCCCGTCTCGGGCCGGACGTCGAAGCGGGCGACGAGGGGACCGAGGGCGGCGGTGTCGCCGGGGGTGGCGTTCGCCGGGGTCGCGACCGAGGCGTCGTACAGCAGCAGGCACAGGTCTTTGACCAGGCCGAACGTCCCGCCGTCGGCGGAGGCGGCGATCACCACCCGGCGTACCGAGCCGTCCAGCGGGGCGAGGTCGGCCTCGACGGTGTCGGTCAGGCCCTCGTGCAGCCGCTTCTTGGGCAGGTGGCGGACCAGTCCGGAGGGGTGGCGCGGCTGGTTGTAGAAGACGAAGTCCTCGTCCGAACGCACGCGGTCGTCGGCGCCCAGGAGCAGGGCGGAGACGTCCACGTCGGGGACGCCGGCGCCGGGGGTCCAGCGCAGCACCGCCCGTACGGCCGGGGCCTCCAGCGGGATGTTCGATCCCTTCAGCATCGCGTGCGTCATGCCCGCAATCCTGCCCTCCCGCGCGGGCCGCGGACAACGCGGGCCCCGGCCCCGGCCGGAGCGCGGCCGGGGTGGAGCCGGGGCCGGGGGAGCGCCCGGGGCGCGGGGCGGGGCGCGGAAGCCATGGGGGCGGATGGCGGGGGCAGGTGGTGTGGGGAGGGGAAGAGATTCCGCCGGCATTTGGGGAACTCTTGACCCGTTCCCGGACGTACGATAATCGGCCACGTTCGTCGGCTGGACGGTCCGGCGGGACGGCGCGGCACAACGGGGAGAAAGATGCGGCATTTTGGACACCTCGCGCCCGAGGTCCGGAACGGTTTGTTCCACCGGGAGCCGGGCGAGTTCGGCGTCGACTCCCCGGCCCGCACGCTCGCCGTCGCCCTCGGCGCCACCCTCTACAGCCCCGCCACCCGGCCCGCGCTGGCCCAGGACGTCGTCAAGCAGGCCGGCCAGGGTGTCGTGTCCATGGTCCTGTGCCTGGAGGACTCCATCGCGGACGGCGAGGTGGCCGACGCGGAGGAGAATTTGGTCCGGCAGTTCGCGGAGCTGGCCGCCGGGCCCGGGGACCGGGTGCCGCTGCTGTTCGTCCGCGTCCGCCGGCCCGAGCAGGCGACCGACCTCATGCGCCGCCTCGGTCCCGCCCGGCGGCTGCTCTCCGGCTTCGTCCTGCCCAAGTTCACCGAGGAACGCGGCCTGCCCTTCCTGGAGGCGCTGGCCGAGGCCGAAGCGGCGCACGGGCAGCGGCTGTTCGCCATGCCCGTTCTGGAGTCCCCGGAGCTGCTGCACCTGGAGACGAGGACCGAGACGCTGGGCGGCATCGCGCGCGCCGTCACCAAGTACCGCGACCGGGTGCTGGCCCTCCGGCTGGGCGTGACCGACTTCTGCTCCGCCTACGGACTGCGCCGCGCGCCCGACATGACCGCCTACGACGTCCGGCTCGTCGCCTCCGTCATAGCCGACGTCGTCAACGTCCTCGGCCGCGCGGACGGCAGCGGCTTCACCGTCACCGGGCCGGTGTGGGAGTACTTCCGGCAGCACCAGCGGATGTTCAAACCGCAGCTGCGCCGCAGCCCGTTCGCCGGGCCCGCGGAGGCGCTGCGCTCCGCCCTGATCGAGCACGACATGGACGGCCTGCTGCGCGAGATCGAACTCGACCGCGCCAACGGCCTCCAGGGCAAGACGTGCATCCACCCGTCGCACGTCGCGCCGGTGCACGCGCTTTCCGTGGTCAGTCACGAGGAGTTCACCGATGCCCGGGACATCCTGCGGTCCGTGGAGGACGGCGGCGGAGTGCTGCGTTCCGCCTACACCAACAAGATGAACGAGGTGAAGCCGCACCGCGCTTGGGCAGAAAGGACTCTGCTCCGGGCCGAGGTGTTCGGTGTGGCACGAGAGGATGTCGGTTTCGTGGAGCTGCTGGGCGCGAGCGTGCCGACGGCGACGGTAGGCGCGGTGCGAGAGGGAGTGGCGTTCTGATGTGGTCGGGCCAGTGGGTGACCGATCGGCTCGGCGTACGGCTGGAGGGCGACGCGGAGCTGCGCGGGCTGCTCGGCCTGGCCCTGCGCCGCAATCCCAAGCGGGCGCACCTGCTCGTCTCGCGCGTGCTCGGCAAGCACGTGCCGCAGCGGCCGTCCGTCGTCCACGGCGTGGGCCTGGACCTCGGCCGCCGGGTGCGGGGGCTGCTCGGGGAGGAGGAGGCCGCCCGTGCGGTCGTCCTCGGTTACGCCGAGACCGCCACCGGCCTCGGCCACTCCGTCGCCGACGGCCTCGGCACCGCCCCCTACCTGCACTCCACGCGCCGGACGGTGCCCGGCGTCGCCCCCGCCGGCGGCTTCGAGGAGGAGCACAGCCACGCCACGTCCCACCTGCTGCTCCCCGAGGACCCGCGGTTCCTCGCGGGCGACGGACCGCTGGTGCTCGTCGACGACGAACTCTCCACCGGCCGTACCATCCGCAACACGATCGCCGCCCTGCACGGCCGCCGCCCGCGCGACCGGTACGTCGTCGTCGCCCTGGTCGACCTCCGCCCGGCGGAGGAGCGCGCCGCCCTGGACACCTTCGCGGCGGAGCTCGGCGCGCGGGTGGACGTCGTCGCCCTCGCGTCGGGGACGGTGGCGCTGCCGGAGGGGGTGCTGCGGCGGGGGCAGGAGCTGGCCGAGGAGTGGGACGGCGGCGAGACCGCCCCCGCCGGGGGCGGTGCGGCCGCCCCGGAGCGGATCGACCTCGGCTGGCCGGCCGGTCTGCCCGACGGGGGGCGGCACGGCTTCACCCCCGAGCACCGGGCCCGGCTGGAGGCGGCGCTGCCGCGCATGGCCGCGCGGATCGCGGAGGCGCTGCCGGAGGGCCGGGGTGAGGCGCGGCGCGTTCTCGTGCTCGGGACCGAGGAGTTGATGTACGCGCCGCTGCGGCTGGCGGGGGCGCTGGAGGAGCGCCTCGCGGGCGCGGACGTGCTGTTCTCCACCACGACCCGGTCGCCCGTCGTCCCCGTCGACGACCCCGGGTACGCCATCCGCACCCGCCTCGTCTTCCCGGCCCACGACGTATCGGCCGGCGCGTCCGCCGGCGGTTCCTCCGAGGCGCCCGCCGACGGCCCTTCCGGTACGCCCGCCGGCAGTCCCTCCGCCGACCGTTACGCCTACAACGTCGCCGGCGGCGGCTTCGACGCGGTCGTCGTCGTCACCGACTCGACGGGTGACACCCCCGCCCTGCACGCCCCCGGCGGCCTCCTGGACCGGCTCGCCGCGCACACCCGGAAGGTCCTGCTGGCCGTGATCCCCTCCCACCGCGCCCCCGGCGAGCCCCTGCGCGGCCCCGCCTTCTCCTCCTACGCGCCGGAGGACGTCGGCTGGCTGCTCCAGGACCTGTCGTCCGTCGCGCTCGAAGCGCCGATCGAGGAGCGGGAGGAGGCGATCCAGAACGGCGGCGCGCACTACGCCGAGTCGCTGCCCGTCGAGTACCAGCCGTCCGAGCGCTACCAGGCCCTGTACGCCGCCGCGTTGGAGTCGTCCGCGGGCCGGCTCGCCCGTGCCGTGGGAGCGGTCACCGAGACCGTCCTCGCGGAGCGGTCGCCGCGTCCGGTACTGGTCTCGCTGGCCCGCGCCGGAACCCCCGTCGGGGTCCTGATGCGCCGCTGGGCGCGGTACGCCCACGGCCTGGACCTGCCGCACTACGCCGTCTCCATCGTCCGCGGCCGGGGCATCGACACGGCGGCGCTGCGCTGGCTCGCCGACCGTCACGACCCGTCCGACGTCGTCTTCGTCGACGGCTGGACGGGCAAGGGCGCGGTCACCCGGGAGCTCGAACAGGCCCTGCGGGGAACGGCGTTCGACCCGCGGCTCGCCGTCCTCGCCGACCCCGGCCACTGCGTGGAGACGTACGGCACCCGGGACGACTTCCTCATCCCGTCCGCCTGCCTCAACTCGACCGTCTCCGGCCTGATCTCGCGGACGGTGCTGCGCGCCGACCTCGTCGGTCCGGGTGACTTCCACGGCGCCAAGTTCTACCGCGAGCTGGCGGACGCCGACGTCTCGCGCGCCTTCCTCGACACGGTCGCCGCCCGGTTCGCGGAGGTCGAGGAGGAGGTCGCCCACGACGCCAAGGAGCTCGCGGACGCCGACCGCACGCCGACCTGGCGGGGCTGGGCGGCGGTCGAGCGGATCAGCGAGGAGTACGGCATCCACGACGTCAACCTGGTCAAGCCCGGCGTCGGCGAGACCACGCGCGTGCTGCTGCGCCGCGTCCCCTGGAAGATCCTCGCCGAGCGGGGCGCGGGCGCGGACCTCGACCACGTCCGGCTGCTGGCCGCCCAGCGCGGGGTGCCGGTGGAGGAGGTCGAGGGGCTGCCGTACAGCTGCGTCGGCCTCGTCCACCCGCGGTACACGCGCGGGGCGACGGGCACGGACGGGCGGGCGGTGCGGTCCTCGTGAAGACGAATTCGGTGAAGCAACCCGTCCCTTCGGTGAACGAACCCGCCCCTTCGGTGAATGTTTCCGTCCCTTTGGTGCGGGGTTCCGCTCCTTCGGTGAAGAAATCCGTCCCTTCGGTGGAGACGCTCGTCGCCAGCGACCTCGACCGCACGCTCGTCTACTCCGCCGCCGCCCTCCGCCTCGGCGCGGACGACGCGCGGGCGCCGCGCCTGCTGTGCGTCGAGGTGTACGAGGGGAAGCCGCTGTCCTATGTGACGGAGACGGCCGCGGCGCTGCTCGACGGCCTCGCCCGGACCGGCGCGTTCGTGCCCGCCACCACGCGGACGCGGGCGCAGTACGGCCGGATCCGGCTGCCCGGGCCCGTACCCCGGTTCGCGGTCTGCGCCAACGGCGGCGAGATCCTCGTCGACGGCGAGCCGGACACCGGCTGGCGGGAGCGGGTGCGGCGGGCGGTCGCCGCCGAGTGCGCGACGCTCGACGAGGTGCGGGCGCGCCTGGTCGCGACGGCCGACCCGGCGTGGCTGCTGCGCGAGCGGACCGCCGAGGACCTGTTCGCCTACCTCGTCGTCGACCGGGAGCGGCTGCCCGTCGCGTGGGTGAAGGAGCTCACCGAGTGGGCCGGCGAGCGCGGCTGGAACGTTTCGCTCCAAGGCCGCAAGATCTACGCCGTCCCGCGGCCCGTCACCAAGAGCGCGGCGGTCGCCGAGGTCGCCCGCCGCACCGGCGCCACGTGCGTCCTGTCCGCCGGCGACTCCCTGCTCGACGCCGACCTGCTGCTGACCGCCGACCGCGGCTGGCGCCCGGGCCACGGCGAACTGGCCGAGACGGGGTGGGGGGCGCCGCACGTCGTGGCTCTGGAGACGGCCGGCGTGGCGGCGGGAGAGGAGATCGCGCGGGCGTTCGCGGAGGCGGTGGGGGTGCGGATCTCCGCGGGGTAGTGCTCTTCGCGTCTTGGGGAGGGCAGGACGCAATGTCTGATAAGCGGCTGTTTCCCGAAACTCGGTGACAACTAACGTTCGTTGAGGCATCAACGTGCTCGGGAGACCCGTGGCGTCGATGCCCTTCACCCCGTGCCGTCGACGGTTCCGTGCCCCGGTGACCACCGGAGCGCCGCGTCGCCGCGCGGCGTCAGCGAACCGAGGAGCCTCGCGTGACCGAGTCCAAGAGCAGTCCGCTCACTTCCGAGCTCTACGAGTACATGATCGACCACAATCCGCCGCTCGACCCCGTGCAGCGCGCCCTGGTCGAGACCACCCGCTCGCTGCTGCCCGACAGCGCCCACCTCCAGGTCGCGGAGGAGCAGGCTCCGCTGCTCGCCTTCCTGGTCCGCCTGACCGGCGCCCGCGACATCCTGGAGATCGGCACCTTCACCGGCCTGTCCGCCCTCTCCATGGCCCAGGCGCTGCCCGCCGGCGGCAGACTGATCGCCCTCGACATCTCGGAGGAGTGGACGGCCCACGCCCGCGAGGCATGGGCCAAGGCCGGCGTCGCCGACCGCGTCGAACTGCGTCTGGGCGACGGCCTGGAGTCCGTCCGCGCCCTCCCCGCCGAGCCGCACCTCGACCTCGTCTTCCTCGACGCGGACAAGGAGCACTACGTCGACTACTGGGAGGAGATCGTCCCCCGGCTCCGCCCCGGCGGCCTGATCGTCGCCGACAACGTCTTCTTCCACGGCGAGGTCGTCGCCCCCACGGCGTCGTCGGCGGGCGAGGGCGTCAAGGCGTTCAACGACCATGTGGCGGCGGACCGGCGGATGGAGGCGGTCATGCTCACGGTGGCGGACGGCCTGACGCTGGCGCGCAAGAAGAGCGACTGACGGGGGGCGGGTGCGCGGGCGGCGCCGGCTCGCGCACCCCGTTCCGTACGGCTGCGGTCGCGTTCGGGCGGCAGCGGAGCGTGTTCGTACAGCCGTGGTCACGTCTGTACGGCTGTGGTCACGTCCGTACGGTCGCGGTCGTGCGGCTTCGCTTGTGGTGGTGTGGCTGTGTTTGTGGTGGTGCGGTCGCGGGCGCGCCCCCCGACGCTCAGCCGCAGCAGCTGCCCCCGCAGCACCCGCCGCCTCCTCCGCCACCGCTCTCGGCGGAGGGCCCGGACGACGACCCGGCTGACGCCGCGCCGGTCACCGCGACGGTGGACAGCAACTTCACGCTGTCCAGGTGCCCTTGAGGGCACATGGCCGGCGCGGACGACTGCGCCATGGGCCGGCGCAGCTCGAAGGTGGCACCACAGGCTTTGCAGCGGTATTCGTAACGAGGCATGTCAGGCAGCATAACCAGGGGGAGGTCCGGGGGCCCGGCCGGCGGCGCCCGGCGCTGGCAGGCTTGTGCGATGCGGATAGCCAGACGAGCAGCCAGAGTCGCGGTCCTGGACCCGGCGGGGTCGGTGTTCATGTTCCGGTACGACAACGAGGAGGTCGGCGTCCACTGGGCGCTGCCCGGCGGCGGGCTGGACCCGGGCGAGTCACCGCTGCGGGCGGCCGGGCGCGAGGTGCGCGAGGAGACCGGGTGGACCGACATCGAGATCGACGGCACCGTGCTCTGCCTGTGGGAACACGACTTTACCCGGGCCGGCGTCCCGGTCCGCCAGCACGAGCACATTTTCCTCGCCCAGGGACCCCGCCGGGACCCGGCAGGCGACCTCACCGCCGCGCATGCCGCGGACGGGATCCTGCGGTGGCGGTGGTGGTCGCCGGAGGACCTGGCCGCCGCCGGCGCCGAGCCGCTGTGGCCGCCGCAACTGCCCGAACTGCTCGCGGGCGTGCGCAGGGACGGTGTGCCGGGGGTGCCCGTCGACCTCGGGTACGTCGGGAACGAGGCGGTGGGGCAGGGCTGAAACGGGGCCCTGCGGCGTGTGCTTTCGTCCGTCCATGTGCCGGTCAACTGCTTGGTGCTGCCGGACAACTGCCCGGCGCTGTCGGTCAAACGCCCGGTCCGGCCGGACAACCGCTTGGCGCCGTCGGACAGACGCCCAGTGCAGGCCGGTCAACCCTCGGCACCGCCGGTGAAACGCCCGCCCGGTGCAAGCCGGTCAACCACCCGGCGCGCAGACCGGTCGACCACCCGGTGGAGACCGGTCGACCACCCGGCGCAAACCGGTCAACCATCCAATGCCGCCCGCTGCCGTCCGGTCAACGGCCCGCGCCGCCGCGTTCCTCGCGGATCGCCTGGACCACGGTCGCGACCGACTGTCGTACGGCCTCCGTCTCCGTCAGGAAGCGCCACCAGTCGGGGTGGCGGCCCTCCAGGCCGGCCACGGCGCGGTCCAGGCGGGCCACGGCCTCGTCCAAGGGGGCCGCGTGGCGGGGGTCCGGGGTGCTGCGGCCGGCCATGGCCAGGCGCTGGGCGTCCCGGATGGCGAACCGGGTGCGTTCGACCTCCTGTTGGCGGTCGGCGGAGACCTCATCGAGGCGTCGGAGCCGGTCGCCGGCGGCGGAGACGGACGCGTCGGTCGTCGTCAGGAGTGCGCGGACGGTCGACAGCAGGGCGGTGGCATCCGGCCACCGCTGCTCGTCGCGGGCCGTGCGCGCCTCGGCGAGCTTGGCCTCCGCCTGTGCCACGGCCTGCCGGGCCTCCTCGGGAACCTGCTGGAGGTCCTGCCAGCAGGCGGCGCTGTAGCGCCGGCGGAGTTCGCTGAGGACGGGCGCCACCTGTGTGGCGCGCGTGGCGATCGCCTGGGCGCGGGTGCGCAGCGACACGAGCCGCTTGTCGATCTCGGCGGCCCGCTGCGGCAGTTGCGCGGCGGCCTCGCGGATCGCGTCGGCCTCGCGCAGGACCCGTTCCGCGCGGGCGATCGTCTCCGCCACGCCGTGCTGCCCGGCGCCCTGGTTGAGCTTGGTCAGCTCCGGGGAGAGCGCGGCGAGCCGGGCGGCCAGGTCGTCGGCCCGCAGCCCGGCGGCCCGGGTCGCGTCAAGCGCCTCGGTCGCCGCGAGCAGCGCCTGCCGTGCCCGTTCGACGGCGGGCGCCAGTCGGGCCAGCTCCGCCTCGGCGGCGGCCAGCAGCGGTCCGAGCCCCTGCGCGAACCGGTCCAGGTCCGCCTTGACGCGGACGAGCTCGTCCTTCGCCCGGTTCAGGTCGGTGCGGGCCCGGGCGGCGGCGGAGGAGTCGAGGTCCTCGCGGTCCAGGTCGTGGGCGTCGACGGCGGTGATGTACGCGCCCGACACCTCGTCGATGCGGGCGCCGAGCGCGGCGAACTCCTGGGCGGCCCGCCGGCCGGCGGGCGAGGAGTCCACCGCGGCGATCGTCTCCAGGGAGATCCGCAGGTCCCGTTGGGCCGTGTCCAGCTCGTAGAACGCCGTGGCCGCGGCGTCCTTCGCAGCCTGCGCCTCGGCCCGCTGCGCGTCGCCCCGGCCCCAGCCCCACCGCCGCGTCCCGCCGCCGGCGAACGCGGCCGGGGCCGCCGCGGCGGCGACGGTGACGGCGGCGGCGAGCAGGGGCAGCGGCAGGAGGACGAGGGCGACGGCGTCGCGGAGCGCCGACGCGGCGGCCCGGCCGGCAGCTTCCGGCTTCCCGGGCCCTTCCTGCCGTCCGGGCCCTTCCGGCTTCCCAGGCCCTTCGGATATGGCAAGCCGACCGGCCGGTCGTGCGGACTGCGCGAAGGTAGCCGTCACGTGCCCTCTGCCTCTCCCGTTGATCGCCCCAGGCCCGGAGGCCATTGTCCCACCCGCTGGGGACGATCACACAGGACGGTGGCGGCCCGGGTCGGGGCCGGCGCCGGCTTCTCGGGTCATGCACTCAGGCGGCGGTGTGGATCTCCGGGGGAACTGTGCGGGGATCCGTGGCCGGAACCGTGCGTGGCTCTTCGCGTGGAACTTGCCGTAGCTCCAGGTACGGCCTTGCCGTGGCCCTCGGCGTGGCCCTTGGCGTGCCCCTCGGCACGGCTCACTCCGCCGTCCGCACGGTGACGTCGCCGTTCTCACTGTGCGCGCCGACGACGTGCGGGCTCGCCGCGCCGCGGTGGACGCCGACTCGCGTCCGTCCGGATCCGCTGCGCGCGTCGACGCGGTACGAGCCGACGGGCACCCGCACGGCGACGTCGCCGTTCTCGCTCTCGCCGCTCACCCGGTCCGGGACGCGGGCCGGCCGGACGGTGACGTTCCCGTTCTCGGAGCGGGCGGAGACGAAGCGGGAGGCTATGCCGTCCTCGGCGCGGACGTCGCCGTTCTTGGAGGCCAGCTCCAGCCGCCCGTCGGCATCGTGGACGACGATGTCGCCGTTCCGCGACTCGAGCCGCAGGTCGCCCTTGATCCCCCGGGAGCCGACCCCGCCGTTCCGGTCCTTCACCACCACCCGCACCCCGCGCGGCACCACGATGCGGTGCTTGCCCTCGCAGTGCACGCTGATCCCGTCGCAGTGCTGCCGCAGCTTGAGGGTGCCGCCCTCCTCCATCGCCCAGCTGACCTTCACGGACCCACCCACCGACCACCCGTCGAACCACCGGATGACCTTGACGTCCCCGTACCCCGCCCCGGCCCGCCCACGCTACGGCCCCCGGCCCACCGCCCGGCATACCCCGCTCCACCGCATCGGGGGTGGGGACAACCCCCGGCCCCGTCCGCCCGGGCCCCACGGGTTTGCCGGGAGGCCGCCGGGGACATGTAGGCTGTCCTTCCATTGCGGGCGCATAGCTCAGCGGTAGAGCGCCGCTCTTACAAAGCGGATGTCGGCGGTTCAAATCCGTCTGTGCCCACCAGCAGTAACGCCCCGGAGCGAGCTCGCTCCGGGGCGTTTGGCGTCCGGCTGGACGCTGTGGAGCTCATTCGATGCAGCGGCACAGTGCTGTGGCCGGCAGAGAGACCGCATGGTGTCGGCGGCCCTTCGTCACGTTGTCGTGGCGGTCGCTGCAGTGCGGGGACGTCGTCGGGGCGGTCCGCGATCCGGATGCCATCGCCCTCAAGATCGACCAGTGGTTCACGCGTGTGACCACCGATACCCCTGACGAGGGGAACCGCGCCGCGCCGCCCTCAGGGGCTGCCAACGCAATCCATGGAGCAGCGCACGAACACCCCGGCGCCCAGGGTCGTGTGACGGATGGTAGCGACGGTGACGGATGAGTGCGGCCGACCTAGGATCGCGAAATGGACGGATTTGAGGTCGTGGGCCTGTTCGCAGGAGCGGGTGAGTTAGACGTGAGCGCACGTGCACGTCTCTTTGGCCCACACCGATGGTCCGTATCCAAAGGGATCCACCGCAGTCAGGGTCCGGACTGCGCTCAGCATGAGGTTCAGGGGGTTCACATGCATCAAGAGAAGCTCGGCAAGATACTTACGTCGGTGGCAAAGAGAATGCGTGCCGACTTCGAGCAGTCGCGAAACTTCAACCATAACGGGGAAGCTGGGACGTCGCGCGAGGTGCTCGTCCAAAATTTTCTGTCCGGATATCTACCGGCACATGTCCAAGCTGTTCATAACGCCGAAGTCATTGCAGCCAACGGTGACGTGTCTCCGCAGTGTGACATCGTTCTCATCGATCGCGGTACGCCTCCGTTCACAAGCCTTAGCGGCTTCCGTATCATCCCAAACGAATGCGTTTACGGGATGGTGGAAGTGAAGACTAAGCTTGATGGTGATCAACTCGTCGACGCCTGCAAGAAGATCAGCCGCATGCGGATGCTTCCCAAAATAGCGTACCGCCCCATACCCGGCGTGATCGCCCGATCAACCAATGCGTACGGAAGGAAGCATAGTTACTTCCCCACGTCGGGCATGATTTTTGCATTCGACAGTCTGAGTTTGGAAACCATCGGTAGGCATCTTGTGGAATGGTGCCGAACCCGTAATCCCATTGAGTGGCCGGATAGTGTATGGGTGGCGGGCAAGGGGTACCTGCAGTGGAGGGACCCGCGCAACGGCAGCCTGCTTAGGTCGCCGAAGGCGGGCGCGTCGCTTGTTCAGATCGACGCGATATCAGAGCAGGATGTTCTTCTCCCCTGGACGCTCCACCTCAATGTGCACTTTTCTGATGCTTGGATGCACCCGCTCGATTTGATTCCCTACTCTGGCGCCACAATGCTAGGGAAAATTTCCAACGCTTGGTCCATGTAGCAGAGGCTTGAGTGTTGATTTTTCCGTGTCGCCGTGCAGTCTGACGCGACACGGAAAAATCACCTCTCATGCAACTTAGAGAACTGCATCACCGACGAAACGGCCGTCATCCGAGCGATAGATCACTCCCACGTCGTACCTGTCAAGCAAGGTGTACATGTCGGGATCAGGGTTAGATGGCAAAAGAATGATGCGCTTGGGCTCACCTTCATGCTCGGGAACTTTGACGTACCGGCTGTAATCCAGAAGTTTCCCTAGGGCCGTGCGTACATCTTCCCGGGAGCTTGACCCCTTCGCTTCGTAGAGCACATGGTCCGTCGCGTCGTACAGATCGGTGCGAAGCGTCGAAGTGAGCCCTTTCACCTTGATCTGGAAGGCGCCGGTTCGATGCCCGGCGGCCTCCAAACGAGCCCTGTATGCCTGGGTTAGTTCGGCCTCGTGGCGGACGGCCACGGTCGCTGCGGTCGCAGCTCGGAGGCTCAGCCTGGCGCTAAAAGCCGCAGGCACCACGAAAGTTCCGCTGGTCTCAGGATTGGGCGCCGCCCCTCGGGAAGTCGTCCGCTTGGGCGCCTGCGGCTTGGGTAGCGGCAAGTCTCCGCTCGTAGCCGGATCTGATTCGAACATGGCAGCCGTAACCACCTGGAACGGTACGAACTCCGCCGAGGTCTCACCAGCGGGAGGAATCACGTCCTGTTCTGTGTGTTGCACCTCACCCTCGGCGCGCAGGCGAAAGACGATGACATTGCGCTCATTCCCGTCCTCGCCATGAATTCTGCGCCACACGTACGGCTGCATTCCATCCAGTGCGAACGCCCCCAGGTACCTGTGCGTCTTCGTGTCACTTCCAGGGATCTTGCCGACCCGCGTGAACACGCGCAGGACCCGCCCCTGCTCCGCATGGCGAAGGATCGCTCGGTTTCCTGAACCGGCGACGCCGTCGAAGGTCTGGTCACCGACCTTGCCGGCGCCCGTGTACTCGTAGACGGGCCCCAGCTCGTCCTCTTCGGCCAACCACCCGTCGTAGTAGCCCAGTTGCTCGCCCACATCTGGGTCCGAGTACAGGTTGACGCTTTGCTTGTCGTCGGAGGGGCAGATCCCTCCCTGCGGACTTCCTCCGAATATGGCGCGTATCTCCGCGCGTGTACGGATGTCGCCCGGCTTGATCTCCACAACGCTAGCGGTCATGGCCAGACCTTAGGGCACGACACAGGCAGCCCAGCTGGAAGGGCCGTGAAAGCGAACGAACACCTGGGAAGCTACTTGCCGTTCGTCCGGAGCCCGGCTGAGGTGGAGCCCTTGGCCGCCGGCTTCGGGGTGTTGTTGGGGTTCATGGTTCTGGTGATCCAGTGCGCGTAGGCGGGGGCGTTGGTGTAGAGGCCGGGGCCCTGGGAGCACGGTACGTTTGGGGTGCCGGGGCCCGAGGTGATGCCGATGAGTTCCCAGCGGGTGTGGCGGCCTCGCTGGATCTGTGGGCCGCCGGAGTCGCCGTGGCAGGCCATGGTCTTGGGGACGGTGCTGATGGTGCAGAGGCGGGTGCGGTCGGCGTAGCCGGGGGCGCATTCGGATGCGGCGCCTCTGCGGGTGTTCAGTTCCCGCAGCCGGTCCGGGAACGCGTACTCGCCCTCGACGGTGGTGCCGAAGCCCAGGAGCCGGGTGGGTGTGCCGGGCGGTCCCGGCTGGTCGGCGAGCTTGACGGGCCGTTCGGCGACCGGGCGGTCCAGGCGTATCAGTGCGATGTCGTTCTTGTTGGGGGCCTTGTCGTCGCCGTTCGCGTAGCCGGGGTGGACGAAGGTCCGGTCGATCTTGCGGACCGTGCCGCCGGTCTTGCGGTGGTCGCTGCCGATCCGCACGATGCCGTCCAGCTTGAGGCCCTCGCCCTGTACGCAGTGGGCGGCCGTCAGCACCCACTGCCGGTCGATCAGCGACGCTCCGCAGTTCCCGTCGAGCAGACCGGACTCCGGGGCCGAGGCCGGGATGACCGCCATGAACGGATAACTCTCGGTGGTTTCCGATCCGTTGACGATGGCTCCGGCGCTGCCGACCATGACGGTGGCGCAGGCCGCGGCGGCGAGAGCGCCGACCGCGACGATGCGGGTGATGTGCGTGACGCCAGTTGGGTGGGAGGTGCCAGCGGTGCGGGGCGTGCGGTGGCGTGGGGGCTTGAACCTGAGCACTGAGGTTTTCCTTTTGCGCTTGGTGGATCCGCGGTGAGTGATCCGTGCGCATTCAGGCTGGCTGTTCGGGATCTGCCCGGCCATGCGGGCAGCGGGCCGGTCGAGGGGGTGGGCGGCCCCCCTCTGTGACGGGGGAGATCCGGAGGGGCCGGTGCGCGTCTTCTTCCTCGGGCTCCGGTGAGAGCGGCTTGGCTAGGCTGAAGGACATGCCTGCAGCCTCGGAGCCGCCGTGCCCCGCCGAGGAGATCAACCGCGCCATCCGCGCGTTCCTCGCCGACCGCGACCGCCCCCTGACCCCGGCCGAACGCCGGGTGTACGAGGAACTGCGGGCCCGGTGGGTGGACGCGATACGGCGGCGCAACGGGGTGGCCGTCAACGGCTCGCCCCGGGCCACCCGATGAGGCATCCCCGAGCCCGGGCAGGGGCGTTCCGGGGATCCGGGCCCAGACCCCGCTTGGGCCGGCTCCTCACCGTCGCGCGGGAGCGCGTCGGCGACGTGCGTCTAAAAGATCCCCGCCTTCCCCCGCCTTCTCGCACACCGCCGGGAAGCCCTGGAATCAGAGCAGTGACCGGTACCGGGTCTTCCGCACCCGGTCGTAAATCGCGCGCAGCCACGGCTGCCGGACGGCCGGCAGCCGGGCCAGTGTGTCGAGGAAGGTGTCGGGATACGGGCGGAAGAGGTACAGGCGGCGTGGGGGCAGGGGATCGTCGCGCAGGATCTCGACGGGGAGGGTGCCGGGCGCCTGGACCAAGCGGCGGTCTTCCGGGAAGGCGAGGTACGTCCAGATGTCGGCGGGCAGGGGGACGGTCGCCGGCGCCTTCCCCGCGCGGCCTGGCGGGAGAGAGGGCTCCCCTGTCCGCGGATGCCGGGGGACCACGACGATGTCGACGTCGGAACCGGGGGCGGGCAGGCCCGGCCCGGCCAGGGCCGCCCGCTTCGCGGGGGCGCCGGGAAGGGCCCGCGGTGGGAGGAGGGCGGCGAGTGTGCGGCCGAACATGTCCGTGAGGAAGCCGTCGGGAAGGCTCACGGGACTGCCGCCCGAGGCGGCCAGCAGGTGGGCCAGTGCGGCGCCGGCCGCCATCTCCCAGCGGACGTCCCAGCCTTCGGTGGGGGGAATGGACGGTATGCCCGGTCGTTCGGCCGGCGGGGAACTCCCGTCGTCCGCCCGGCGGGTCGTCCCGGCCGGGCGTCGGCGTACGGCGTGTACGAGGAACCAGAGCGCCTGCCACATCGAGCAGTCGTCATCGAGGGTCGCGACTTCCCGGCCGCAGTGCTCACAGGCGAGGTTGGGCCCGTCCGTCCCCCCACCCCGCAGCAGTAGCCCCCGGCCCGTCCGGGGATGAAGGCGGTGCCCCGGGAGTCGCCCGGGGCGATGACGATCGCGCCGGGCGGCCCGTACGACAGGGAGTACACCGGCGCGTACACGCCCCGGGCCGCCGCCTCCTCCGGCCCGACCTCGTCCCAGAGCCGCCACGGCGGGCCCGACGGCTCGGGGTCGACGGCGTACGTACCGGACTCCATGAGCACGGGGAGCAGTTCGTGTCCGTACGAGGAGCGGGCGTTGGCGGGCAGCGCGACCCGCGACACGGGGGCGGACAGCACGGCGTCACACCGTGCGCAGACGATCACCTCGGGCATGTGGTTCTTCCCCTCCCGCACCGGATTATGGTGGTTCGCCGGTTTGCGGGGCGAGCGAATATCGACCGGGGGAGAGCGCGCGGGGTGCGGGGTCTTACGCGTCCGCCTCCGCCGCCGGTCGGGGGAAGCGGGCGCGCATCGCGTCGATGCAGGTGTCGCGGGAGGTCGGGCCGCCGAAGCGGAGGCGGTCGTAGGGGGCGAACGCGGGCTCCAGCACGTCGAGTTCGTCGATCAGGGCGTGGAGGCGCGCCGACCAGGGGGCGGTGCCGGCGTCGGCGGCCCCGGGGGCGGCGCCGATCGCCGCCGTCAGGTACTCCTTGCGCTGGATGGTGTCCGGGCGCACGGAGCGCAGGCACACGTACCGGCCGCTCAGGTAGGCGTCCCACTCCGCCCGGCCCTCGGCCGGATCGGCCCAGTGGCCAACGAACCACGCCTCCAGCCGGTCCGGCCCCCCGGCCGCCTCGGCGAGGCCGAAGAGGTCCGCCGGCACCATCTCGGCGCCGTCCGACCGCAGGTACGAGGGGAGGGGCAGGCGTCGGGCCAGCATCAGTCCGCGTACCTCGTCCGCGTCCCGGAGGTGTGCCGCGCAGAGCTCGTCCAGGACGGCGAACTGCTCGGTGACGTAGGCGTCGTCCGCGGCCGTCATCGGGTGGTCGCCGTTGACGTCGAGGAAGCGGTCGGCGAGCTGCCGCCGGAGGGTGGGGGTGGGCACGGGCGTCTCCTGGGGGCCGTCTTGGGGTGGGTCGGCCCGTGATCGTATGCGAATTCGATTGTGCGTTCGAATGGGGGGTGGGGGTGCGCCGGTATCGTTCCGGCCCGGAGGGCTGTGGCGAGAGGGGTGGGTGAGGCGGTGTTCACGGTCGCGATGGGGGTGACCGGGTTTCGGGGGCGGGGGGAACCGGCCGTGCCCGTCGTCGAACCGCGGGAGTGCCGGGCCGCCTGGTACGCCGTGACTCGGGTGGGGCGAGCGCGAGTCGGGGAGTTCGCGGCAGCGGCGTATCCGGCCGATTTCCACCGTGCCACGGCCGACGACCGGACCGGGCGGCATGTCGCGCTGTTCAACGCCCACTATCCGCTGGTCGCCTTCGCCGACGGGCAGGACGGGTTTCGCGAGCCGCCCATGTGGGCCTCCGGCCGCGGGGGCCTGGGGTTCACCCTGCTGAGCGCGGCGCGGCTGTCGGCGCCGCTCACGGAGGCCGACGCTGCCGCCCTGTCCGGCGCCGAGCGGGAGCAGATCGCCTACTGGCGGCCCGAGAACCTCGGGTCGGTGCTGTTCAACCGGTGGGACTGAGCGGCCGGCCCCAGGAGCGGCCGTTTAGGGTCGGGGGATGGTTTTCGGAAGGACGACGCGGGGCGGGCGGGGCGGGGAGCCGCTGCCGCCGGTTCTCGACTGGCGGGACGTCACCACGTTCACCGTCGGCGGTGTGGAGCGGCAGGACGCGAAGGGCGGACGGACGGTGTTCGGGCCCACCGCCGTCCGCGTGCCCCGGCGGGAGGGCGCGGGCCGGGTCTACCCGCCGTGCGCCCTGGTCGCCGCCCCCGGCGCGGGCGCGAGCGTGCTGTACGAGGACCGGGAGATGCGGCGCGTTCTGTGCACGGTCGAGCGGGAGGGCGGTGGCCCGGACGGCCGTGACGAGCGGTGCTACCTGGTACGGGACGGGGAGGGGCTGGAGGTCGGGCGCGTCCGGCGGGTGCCGCCGGCGAGGCGGTTGCTGCGGCACACCTGGCGCGTCGAGCAGCCCGGACGCCCCGAGGTCGTCGGACGGAACAAGTGGGCCGCTCTTTCCCGGCAGGACGCCGCCGTCCACGCCGTCGGCAAGCTCGTCGAAGGCGTCGTCGACTCGGCGCTCTCCTTCGGCGCCGACGGCGGCGACGGGCCGCGCCGTGACCGGACGCTGCTCTGGACGGCCGGGGGCGAGGAGGTGATGCGGTCGGAGGGGGTCGACTTCCGCGTCAAGTCCCGTTGGCTCGACCGGAGGTTGGCTTTCGCGGTGGCGATCGTCGGTGATCGGTGATCGGTGGCCGGTCACCGATCACCCAGGGATCAGTGATCGGCCACGGTGAGGGGCCGGTGATCGGTGCGGGCGCGCGCCGGGGCGTTAATCGGATGCGGTGGTTCGTGTGCGTTCGTAATCTGGGCGCATGTCCCACGCCCGGACCGCAGGTCCCGCATGCCCCGAGGAGATCAACCACGCCATCCGCAGCTTCCTGGCCGCGCGCAGCAGCCGCGCGCTGACCGGTGACGAGCGGCGGGAGTACGCCCGCCTGCGGACCGAGTGGCTCGCGGCCACCCGGGGGCGGGGCCGGTACTGCACGGCGGCGTGACGGCGGGTGTGAGCGTGGGGATGGCCCGTGGGTGTGAGCGTTGGTGCGGGTGTGACGAGCGAGGCTTCTTGCCGGTGTGGGGCCGCAGGAGCGGTACGGCCGCTGTGCCGGCCCGCCTGCCCCGCTTGATGAGGATTTGATGAGCTTCTCCTGAACTCTGCGCGGATCATGGGCCGTTTGTCAGTGGCCCCCCTTAGCCTGTCGGCATGTCCCTGGTCCCCTCCCGTCAGCCCTCTCTGCAGTCCGTCCACCAGTCCTCCCGTCAGTCCTCCCACCAGCCCTCACTGCAGCCCGCCCACCAGTCCGTCCGCCGGCAGCCGTGTGCCGAGGAGATCAACCGCGCCATCCGCGCCTTCCTGACCGAGCGCCGGGGACGCGCGCTCACCACCACCGAGCGGCGGGAGTACGAGCAGCTGCGCGCGGAGTGGCTGGCCGCCGGTCCGCTGCGGTGGCGGCGCGGGCGCTGAGCCGGGTGCGGGCCGGCCTTCGCGGTCGTGGATCGCCCGTGTGACCTCGCCGGCGCGACAGCCGCCGTCGGGGATGTGACTCTGGAACCGGTGCCTGGGAGTCGGCGGGGCCGGCACGCGGCGGCCTCCTCCCCAGAGCTCTCCTCCCGCCCCGGCAACGCGACGCGCGGCGGGAGACGTGCGGCGAGAGGAGCCGGAAGGCGATGGCCGATCCCAGTGAGAAGAACCCGGTAGGGCGGGCTTATCTCGGCGACGTATTCATGCGTCATCCCCTGACGACGGAGAACCAGGAGGAGCTCGAAATCCCCCGGAAGGCACGGGCCATTCTGGAGCGGAACCTGTCCAGGCTGAAGAGGAAGCCCAAAGACGGGGACAAGGAGATCTGCCCGGTCGGGTTCTCCCTGAACGACGTGCGCTATGAGGGGTTTCCCGCCGGGGAGGACACGGCACGCCGGCGCGGGTGGCGTGCTTACCTCAATCTGGGTGTGCCGCTCATCGAGGAGGAGTGCGGCATCGAGCAGCCTCCTCCCGACGTGCTCTCCAAGCAGACGTACGTCAACGCCACCGACCCCGTCCAGTTCACCGCGACGGACACGGTCGAGTTCTCGATCTCGAACACCATCAGCTGGTCGCTGCAGGGGACGTTGCAGCTCACGTTCGGAGCGAAGACCTCCGCGGCGGTGCAGACGCAGTTGCAGAAGAGCATGGCGCTGAACAAGTCCATGAAGACCACGCTGAAGAACAGCAAGGACAACATCGGCGTCGACAACGAGTCCCAGACCCAGGCGACGAGTACGACGACGGCGTCGGGTTCGGCGACGGGTACCGGGGAACTGTCGGCGCAGTTGATGCTCGGCATCACCGCCTCGGTCAGCGGCTCGCTGACCACCGCCTGGAAGCACACCTCGTCGGTCACCGTGCCGGTGGGCAGTCGCGTGGACGTCATGGCCACGACGCGGCGGCAGATCAGACGTTTCTCATACGACATCCCGGTCACCTTCGGCGGCCTGGTCGCCCTGTATTACGAGCAACCGGTGCCGGTCAAATGCACTCCGCCGCAGGGCGGGAGCGAGTATTGCCACGTCATCGCGTGGCCGCTCGGCGAAGTCGCCGACGGGAACGACAACTTCGACATGTCCGACCCGGGGAAGAGGTTCATGCAGAAGGGGGTGGCGGAAGTCGTCGCCGTGAAGGTCGGGGAGCATCGGGTCTTCCAGCCCGAGGAGATCAATATGGCGGATCAGAAGCAGCCTCTCTGAAAGCTTCCGGCAAGACCCGGAAGAGAAGAGGGGCCTCTGCGCGTGCCGAGCCGGTCAGGAGGACGGGCATGTCTTTTGGAAACGTCTTCGACAAGGGCGGGGACCAGCACGATTCCGCCGAGCAGTCCACCGAAAAGCTCCGGAAGAACACCCCCGGAGCCGAGGGCGTCTCCAAGGACGCGGGCGACCTCGAAAAGGAACGCGACCCGTGGCTGGTGCGCCAGACGGCGCACGGGGCGTTCGGCGCGATGGAGTTCCTGAGCGGGCTTTTCCGGAATGCCAAGGAGGTGTCCGCTGCACAGCGCAAGGTCTCCGAAGACCCCCAGTCGGTGTCCCGCACGGCGTCGTCGAGCATGAAGGCGTGCGGCCCGCCGAAGGCGGAGATCAGCGACAAGGACATGCCGAAGATGGACGTCCTGTCGGATCTCATCGACGACAGGGCGGCTTACTCCCTGGTCACGACGGGCCTGGGGTCGTCGGAGGGCCTCGCGGTGGACCCGGCGCGGAACACGGCGTACGTCGCCGACCGGGCCGGCCACAAGCTGTCCGCGGTGGACCTCGCCACCGGCGCCCAGCGCGTGATCGCGAAGGATCTCGGGGACGTCGGCGACGTGAAGGTGGACGGGAAGGGCCGTGCCTACGTCACCGACTACGCCGGCGCGCGGCTGCTGGTGGTGAACCTGTCCGACGGTTCGTTCACCGTGCACACCGGCGTCACCGGCGCGTACGGCGTGGCACTGGCCGGGCAGGACAAGGCGTACGTCGCCGACTACACCGAGGGGCACTTGACCGAGGTGGACTTGGGCGGCAAGAACACCCGCCCGGCCGTGACGGACCTGGGGGGCGGCATCAACTGCGTCGCACTGGACGGGAAGGGCAAGGCGTACGTCGGCAACACCTCCGGCACCCTGCAGGAGGCCGCCTTGGCCGACGGCAAGCACCACGTCCTGACCGAGCTGCCCGGGGCCAACGCCGTGCGCGTGGAACTCGACGGCGCCGGCAGGGCCTACGTCCTCGCTCCCCAGCAGCAGCTCGGGCGCCTCTACGAGATCACGCTCGCCGACGGAGGGCAGCGCGTGGTGGCCTCGGGACTCCAGTCCTGCATGGGCCTCGCGCTGGACACCGCCGACGGCCAGATCTACGTCAGCAACCAGCAGGGCCAGTTGTGGCGGATCACCAAGTGCGCGACCGAGGCTCCGGGCGGCGTCGGCAAGGTGCTTCCGCCGCCCGGGACGTGAGCGCCTTCACGCGGCCGTCCCCGCTCCCGCCGGCGCGTACACCCACGCCTCCGCGCCGGAGGCGAGCGGCACCGGCGTGCGCTCGTAGTCGTCCGCCGCGGCCGGTTCCGCCTCCGTGAGCAGCGGCGCGGTGCCCTCGACCGTGTCGGCGGGGTCGCCCGTCGGCCGGAGGATCGGGTGGTGGGCGGAGCCGCTGAGCGCGATGACGTGCGGGTCGGTGATTTCCAGGTGTCCTCGGGCGTGACATGTGTCGCGCCTCGGGTGTGACCTCGGGTGTGACGTGTGGTGTGCCTCGGGTGCGACGTGAGATGTGCCTCGCGGGGTACGTACGGCTCAGGACGGTGCCTTCCCCCGGCTCGTCCGGCCGCCCCTCTTCAGGAGTCCGCCCGTGGCAGAACCCGCCCTCCCCGCCGAGCTGATCGCCGTCCGGCACGGCCAGAGCACGGCCAACGTGCTCTTCGACCGGGCCCGCGCCACCGGCACGCCCGCCGTGCTGCCGCCCGGCGCCGACCCCCTCGTACCGCTGACCCCGCTCGGCCGGGAGCAGGCCGCCGGACTCGGCCGGTGGCTGGCCGGGGCGGCCCCGGACGCCGTCGTCGTCTCCCCGTACGTCCGGGCCCGGCAGACGTGGGAGGCGATGGCGGAAACGGCCGGACGGCTCGGCTGCCGGCCGCCCCTGCCTCCGCCCATCCTCGACGAGCGGCTGTGCGACCGGCGGATGGGCGTCTTCGAGGGGCACGACGCGAACGCGATCCGCGACCGCGACCCCGGCGAGGTCCTGCGCCGCGAACGGGCCGGCGAGTGGACGTACCGGCCGCCCGGCGGCGAGTCGCTGCCCGACGTCGCCGACCGCGTCCGCGCCCTGCTGCGCGACCCCGCCGCCGTCCCGCCCGGCCGGCGGGTGCTGCTCGTGGCGCACGACGCGGTCGTCGTGGCGCTGCGCCACGTACTCGGCGGCGAGACGCCGGATCAGCTGTGGCCGGTGCCGAACGCCTCCGTCTCGCGGTGGGTCGCCGACGGTGGCGGGGGGTTGCGGCGGGTGGAGTTCGGGGTGCGTCCGGCCGTCTGAGCGGGGGCGGTCGTGCTCGGCTCGGCGTCCCCTGCTCGGGGCGGCGGTCATGCTCGGCTCGGCTTCCTCCGCTCGGGGCGGCGGCCCTCGGGGTGACGGCCCCCGCTTCGGCCCGGCGTTCCCTGCCCGGGTGGGAGACCCCACCCGGGGCGGCAGTCCCCGCTTCGGCTCAGCGGATCCGCTCGGCTCGGCGTTGCGCGCTCAACTCGGCGGTCCCCGCTTCGGCTCAGCGGACCCGCTCAGCTCGGCGTTCCCCGCTCGACTCGGCGTACCCCGCTCCGCTCAGCGTTCCACGCGCCCGCACAGCGCGTCGTCCGCCAGTTTGCGCGCGGCCTTGTTGAGGCGGACGAGATCGGGGGCGGCGCCGTTGGTGGTGATGGAGACCGCGACGGAGCGGCGGCCGTCCGGGGTCACGCCGGTGCGGGTGTACGAGCCGAAGCCGTCGCCCTCGTGGTGCCAGTAGCCGCCGCCGCAGGTGAGCGGGGTCCAGCGCACGCCCAGCCCGTACCCGCCGTCCGGCCACTGCGCGAGGTCGTCCGCGTCGCCGGTCCTGGCCACCGTCCGCCGCATCTCGCGGAGTTGGGCGGGCGGCAGCAACTTTCCGCCGGCCAGGGCGCGGAAGAAGGTACGGAGGTCGGCGGTGGTGCTGACCACTCCCGAGTCGGCCGTGTGCTGGATGCTGTGATCGGTGACGTCCGTCAGTCTGCCGTCGGGGGTGCGGAGGACGACGCGGGCGTGCGGGCCGGGGAGGTACGGGTTGGCGCCCGGCACGGAGGTGTCGCGCAGGCCCAGCGGGGCGATGACGCGGTGCTCCACCTGCTCGCGCCAGCCCATGCCGCCCGCCTTCTCGGCGATCATGCCGGCGAGGAGGTAGTTGGTGTTGGAGTAGGCCCAGCGCGGGTGCGCGTGGTCCGGTGTGAACAGTGGCCGGTGGCGCATGGCGACGGCCACCCACTCCTCGGCGGACGTCGCGTTGTAGCGGACCTTGTCGAAGCCCTCGCCGAGGGCCCGGCCGAGCTCCGGGTCCCTGACGTAGTCGAACAGGCCGCTCGTCTGCCGGAGCAGGTCGCGGACGGTGATCCGCGAACCGTCGTTGCCCTGGCCCTTGACGACGCCGGGGAGCCACTTCTCGACGGTGTCGTCGAGTGACAGCTTGCCCTCGGCGACCAGTTGGAGGACGACGACGGAGGTGAACGTCTTCGTGGTGCTCGCGATCCGGAAGCGGGCGTCCCAGGGCGTCGGTGCCGAGCCGCCGCCCGCGCGCGACCGGGCCACGCCGCGGCCCGTGTCCACCTCGGCGAGCACCCGGACGTCCCCGCCCGCCGACCGGAGGGCACGGACGTCCGCGTCCAGCGTGCCGCCGTTCGCCGTACGGCTGTTGGTGGCCGCCTGCGTCGGGGTGGCCGGGGTGAAACCCGTCAGCAGGGCCGCCACCGCGGCGACCGCCCCGCCGGCCAGGACGGCCCTACCGCTCCGACGGCTCGGTCGCCGATCGCGTCCGCGCACCCGCATGATCCGTTCTCCTCGCACTCGCGTCGTTTCGTCGCACTGATCTCATCACCGGGGCCTGGGGCGGGCCATGGGTCTGGACACCGGGGGCGGGGTGTACCTGGCACCACCCCGCCCGGCGGAGGTGCGATTGCGGACATGCGGGTGCGACGCCTGGGGTACGGGTGACCTCGGCCGTACCCGTGACCCCGTACGTCCCACAGCTGTTGGTTGCACGAGAAAAGGCCGGCGGGGGCACCGGCGGAAGGGGAGGGGACCGGCATGGCCAGGCGCATCACCGGATCGGACCGGGTGATCATGGCGCGTTTCACGGCCCAGTGGCCGGACGCCCGGTGTGTGCTGGCGTACGCCAGGCACGAGTCGATGGCGGTGGTGGCCACCGTGCCGGTGCCGGGGACGTCACCGGCTGCGGCCTCGCTGTGGGAACTCGCGGCGCGCAACCTGCCGTCCAACCCCTCCAACGAGGCCGATTCCTACGGGAGATGGCTGCTCGGCGCGGGCTGGAGCATGAGCGTCATGCCGCCGGCCGTCGGACTCGTCGTACACGGCGAGCCCTGGACGCTGGACGTCGCGCGGAGCGCCGTCCTCAAGGAACCGGCGTACGGGTCGGACGGGGTGCATGTGGGGCGATTGACGTTCGAGAGGGCCGAGGTGATGGAGCAGGCGGAGCGGCTGTTGCTTGGATAAGCGCGGCGGGTGGTGGGAGTCGGGTGGTGGGCGGTCGGTTTGGGGTGGCGGGTGGCGGGCGGTGGCGGTGAGGACGTCCGCCACCGCCCGCCCGGTCCGGCCCGCCGGGGGACCGCCGTACCCCGGACGGGCGCGGACGCTTCAGGGGCTGCCGCTCCTCAACGGGCTTCGGTTACGGGGTCGTTGACGTGAAGGCATGAGGCGTGCTCCTCGTCGCCGGGCGCGTGCGTCCGCCCGGGTGAGGAAGGACTGCCCGCCGCCGGGCGTTCCCATCCGGGAATCCGCCCGGACTCACCCGGGTGGCCTCAGGCGGAGAGGTGCCGGTGCTCCTGCGGTGCTCCGGTGGGTGACAGCCGGACGGCCGGCGCGCGGAGGACGGCGTGGGGCGGGGGAGCGGCGGGGGACGCGGGAGGCGTGTGATCCACAGGGGGAGTGGGGGAGGGGAGCTGCGAGGCGGCGTACGCCTCCGGCGGCCGGATCTCGCCACGCCGCTCGCGCCAGGCGCGGTACGCCGTGCTGCCGCGCGCCAACTCCTCGTAGGCGTGCGCGACATCCTCGAACAGCGCGTCGACCTCGGTGATGGGCAGCGCGCCCGTCCGTGACACCAGGGACAGCCGGGCCGTGAGGGGGTCCCCGAGGAGCGGGCGGACGACCGTGCCATCGGTCGGTTCGGCGGTGGGCTGGCAGAGGCGGACGGCCTCGCCGGACGCGACGAGGTCGGCGGCGGTGGCGGTGTCACGGACCTGGAGCAGCCGGGGGTTGAGGCCGGCCGTCGAGAGGGCGCGGCGGAGGGCGGCGCAGTCGTGGTCGGCGGTCGGGTCGATGATCCACGAGTCGTCGGCGAGTGCGGACAGCGGCACGCACCCGAGCGCCGCGCCGGGGTGTCCGGCGGCCAGCGCGACGAACCGGGGCTCGCAGTCGACGAAGACGCGTCGTTCCAGGCCGGGCGGGAGGTGGAGCGGGAAACCGGCCGGCTCCTGGACGAGGGCGACGTCGAGCTGGTTGGTGGCGAGCAGCTGGATCAGGGCGGCCGACGAGACCTCTATGTGGATCGTGGTGTCCGTGCCCGGGAGCCGGCGGTGGACGCGGCGCAGCCACGCGGCCACGGTCGGGCCGCCGACGCTGCCGAGGCGCAGACAGAGGCCGCCCATGCCGCAGGCGGCGTCCCGCGCGGCCATCACCAGGGCGGTCATCTCGGCCACGATCGGGCGGGCGCGGGACAGTACGGAGTGGCCGAGGGGCGTGGGGCGGCTGCCCGTCTGCCCGCGGGTGAACAGCACCCCGCCGATCGCTCCCTCGATGCGCCTGAGCTGGGTGGTGAGCGAGGGCTGGGTCATGCCCAGCTGTAATGCGGCCTTCCGTACGCTTCCGGTGTCGGCTATGGCGCACAGTGCACGGAGGTGCCTGACCTCAAGCTCCACGGTCCGGAGCATAACCGTGCCCCCTTGGCCACACCAGGCACATTCTCGGGCAGGTGTGTGAGCCGCTCGTCAACCGCGCGTCGGTGTATGGACGGTGGTGCGTTGCGGGGCGGGTGAGGTGAGTGGTGCGGAAGTGGTTGGTGTTGCGTCGGGGGCTGAAGCGGAACGGTGCAGTCGGGTCGGTCCATGGCGTGCCGGACGGGGTGGTGGGCGGCCGGGGTGATTGGCCGGAGCTATCGCGGATTGGCATCATCCCGGCCGCCGACGGCTCGGCAGACACTCTGCGGGACCAGACACTTCACCGGTTCGTCACCCGGACGTGCGTCCCACCCGCACGGCCCGTGGCGGCGGACCGCAGGAAATGGAGTCCCCCACATGAACCACTCCATGCAGCGTTCCCTGAAGCGCTCCACGCGGCGCTCCGCCCTGGTCGCCGCGGCGGCCCTCGGTCTCGCCGTCGCCGCCACCACCGCGGCCGTTCCGGCGACCGCGGCCACCACGGCGTCCCAGACGGCCCAGGTGTCCCAGAAGTCCCAGACGGTCCCGTCGGGGCAGGCGGGGCAGGCGGGGCAGGGCATGACGAGATCGTCGTACGTCGGCTCGGCTCAGGAAGAGGCCAACAACAAGGCGTTCTTCGAGGCGGTCATGAAGTCGGCGAAGGCCAAGCAGGCGGCGTCGCCCGGGCTGCGCACGGTCACGGTGACGTACGACGCGAGCCAGGCGCCCAGCTTCGCCGACGAGATAGCGCAGAGCGCCCAGATATGGAACGGCTCCGTCCGGAACGTCCGCCTCCAGGCGGGCTACAACGCGGACTTCCAGTACTACGAGGGCGACGACTCGCGCGGCTCGTACGCGAGCACCGACGGCCACGGTCGCGGGTACGTCTTCCTCGACTACCAGCAGAACCAGCAGTACGACTCGGTGCGCGTCACCGCTCACGAGACCGGCCACGTCCTCGGCCTGCCGGACCACTACTCGGGCCCGTGCAGCGAACTGATGTCCGGCGGCGGCCCCGGCCCGTCCTGCACCAACCGCTACCCGAACGCCAACGAGCGCGGCCGGGTGGACTCGCTGTGGCGCAACGGGCTGACCGCGTTCGACAAGCAGGGCGCGCTGAAGAAGATCTACTGAGCCGGAGCTGATCCACTGATGGGCCGGCGGGCCGGCGGATGGCCGTGTGCGGCCCGGCCCTTGAGGGGCGCTTCCGCCTTGGCGGGCGCCTCTGCCCCCAGGGGCAGGCCCTGACGGGCGACGTGGAACGCCGAACGGCCCGGCCCCCGGGGTGAGTGGGGACCGGGCCGTCCGGCGTTCGGTCGATGCGGGGTGTGGCACTCCGGTCGTCAGCCGGCCTCCGCCGCTGCCGCCTCCGGCTCGTGCGGGCGGCGGACGAGGAACGCCGCGCCCGCGCCGGCGAGGAACAGGGCGAGGACGGACACGGCCGTGCCGATCCACGTCGCGCCGAGCCACTGTCCCCCGAAGTACCCCAGGAACACGCTGTACAGCGCCCAGGTCACGCCCGCGAGGGCGGACCAGGGCAGGAACTCCCGGACCCTGCGGTGCATGACGCCCGCGCCCAGGCTGACCACGGAGCGGCCGGCCGGGGCGAACCGGGCGAGGACGACGAGCGCGCCGCCGCCGCGCAGCAGCGCGGTGCCGAGCCGTTCCTGGGCGGCCGTGAGGCGGCGCGAGCGGGCGATGGCGCGGTCGAAGCGGTCACCGCCGCGCCAGGCGACGCGGTACGCGACCAGGTCGCCGACCACCGACGCCGTCGCGGCGCACGCCACCAGGGCGAACATCTCCGGAAGCGCCGTGTGGCCGTGGGTGCCCACGGCGGAGCCGGCCGCCGCGGTGGCCGCGGTGATCACGAGCACCCCGCTCGGCAGCACCGGCAAGAAGACGTCCAGTAGCACCGATAGGGCGACGATCACGTATATCCATGGGGTGTCGGCCAACGCCCCCAGCTGATCCAGCACGTCCGATCTCCTGTTACGGTCCCCCGCCGCGATGTCGCAGGGGAGCGGCAGGAGCGGCCTTCACAACCGTACAGAGTACGCCTGGGACTCCTGAGGCAAGTGAAGGGGGGCGCGCGATGTAGTACGTATCACGCGCCCCCAATCGGGTCTACCGGGGTCCCGTTAGGGCCTGTGAGAGCCCTCGGTACGGCCTTCGGGGGCCCCGGTACGGCCTTCGGGGGGCTCGCGGCCGTGTCCCCAAGGGGCCGGCGGCGGTGCCGTCAGGGGGGCGTGTCCGCGCCGTCGGGGTCGTGCGGCCGTGCCGTCAAGGTCGTGCGGCCATGCCGCCAGGGTTGTGCGGCCGTGCGCCGGGGGCTTGCGCGGCCGCGCCCCCGGGGGAACCGGGAGACCGTTCAGCGACGGGAGTACAGCCGGCTGACGGCGAGGGCGCCCGGGCCCGTGAAGACCAGCAGGAGGAAGGCCCAGCAGAACATCGCCGCGGCCTCGCCGCCGTTCTGGATGGGCCAGAGCGCGACCTTCTGGTGCATGTCGAAGTAGGCGAACGCCATGGAACCGGAGGCGATCAGCGCCGCGCCGCGGGTGCCGATGCCGAGCATCACCAGGACGCCGCAGACGAGCTGGATGACGGCCGCGTACCAGCCGGGCCAGGTGCCGGCCTCAATGGTGCCGCCGTGCGTGCCGGCCGCGCCGCCGAGGACGCCGAAGAGGGAGGCCGCGCCGTGGCAGGCGAACAGCAGGCCGACGACGATCCGGAACAGCGAGAGGACGTACGGCCGGGCCGCGTCCAGGCGCTCCGTGAGCGGTGCGGAGCCGCGGGACGCGGGGGCCGAGCGGGGGGCGGCCTGAGTGGGTGTGGGGGGCATGGGACTGCTCCTCGTGTCGGGGGACGGATACGACGAGAGGTCCAAAGGTTAGGTACCCCTAACGATACTTGCAAGTTCAAGTTCTTCTTTCGCTTCGAGCGCCTCCGGTCGTGCGCCGGGCGCCCCGGCGGTTCGCCGGTGTCGTCCGGCGGCCGGTCGTGCGGTCCCCCTGATGACAGCGTGCGACTTCCGGCGCGCCACGAAAAGTGGAACGCGTGCTCGACCCGGCCGGCCCGGCCATCCGCGGCCCGTCCCACCCGCCTCTGCGGAATCGGGGGACGACGGCAGCCGCTCCCGTCCCGTACCCTGAGAGGAGCAGAAGGGGAGTAGCTCTTCGCCGGAACGTCGACATACTGCCGGGCCCAGGCCCGGCCGGCGCCCGGAGGCCGTACCCGCAAGGGTGTCGGCCAGCGAGACCTTCGGCCGCAGTGTCCATGACGCTGCCGTGCCGAAGCGACCCCTGAATCCCTCGAATCCCCCAGGGCCCAGGGCAGGACCCTTCCGGTGCGGCAGCCCCACCGAAGAGGAAACCTGTGATCAGCCTCACCGTCACCGCTCTGGTCTTCGGCGTGATCTTCCTGGCCGAGCTGCCGGACAAGACCGCCCTGGCCTCGCTCATGCTCGGCACCCGCTACCGCGCCTCGTACGTCTTCGCGGGCGTCGCGGCCGCCTTCGTCGTCCACGTCGCCCTGGCCATCGCCGCGGGCAGCCTGCTCACCCTCCTCCCGCACCGCCTGCTCCAGGCGATCGTCGGCGCGGCCTTCCTGATCGGCGCGGCGATGCTGCTGTTCCAGAAGGAGGAGGACGACGAGGAGGTCAGGAAGCCCGCCGACCAGTCCTTCTGGAAGGTGTCGGGCGCCGGCTTCATGCTCATCCTCGTCGCCGAGTTCGGCGACCTCACCCAGATCATGACCGCCAACCTCGCGGCCCGCTACGACGACCCGGTCTCGGTCGGCCTCGGCGCGGTCCTGGGCCTGTGGGCCGTGGCGGGCCTGGGCATCGTGGGCGGCCGGACCCTGATGCGGTACGTGCCCCTGACGCTGATCACCCGCATCGCGGCGCTGGTCATGCTGGCGCTGGCCGGTTTCAGCCTGTACGAGGCGGCGGTGGGCTAGGGCTCCCCCCTGGCGCATCCGCTCCTGACGCACCCGCCCCCGACCCACACCCGCCCTTCACGGCCGCCGCTCGGCGCTCCAGCGGTTCGCTTCCCGTACCCGCCTGAGCAGGTCCGCGCGGCGGTCGGCGGTGGGGTCGGTGGGGTGGCTGTGAGGTGTGATCGTCATGGTGCCCCGGCAGCGGGCGGTCGCCCCGAACAGCCTCGTCGGCGCCGGGAGTTCCAGGGCGAGGGCGAGCGCCCGGTAGTCGTCCACCCTGCGCGTCCCGCACGCGCCGCAGGTCCGCATGCCGCCTGTCGTCGTCCAACCCCAGGCCGGGTGTTGACACTTGGCGGGCGGCGTCAGGAACGGGGTGCCGCTCATGCGGGCGCCGAGAGGGAGTGGTCCGATTGCCGGGCGGCTCCGCGACACCGTTCCCGGACGCCTTCGAGGTGCCACCGGGTGCCTTCGAGGTGCCAAGAGAAAGGCGCCGCACCGGAATTGAGCCCGGCGGAACGCGCTTGAAGGGGGACTTCTGTTCCGAAGGTCTTTTCACGCACGCGCGGACCCCTTGTCCAGATGCTTCGGGACGCCCGGAGGGCATCTCTAGAGACGAAATCAGTGAAGCGCTTCCCTCTAGAGATGTCAATCGCCGCCCCTTGGGGCGGAAAGTGGGCAAAATTCTCTTTCCCGAAGCCGCCGGGCCCGGCCCTCTACGCTGTCCGGTGAAGAAAGAGGTGATCACCCCATGGCCGATCAGGGCGCCCGCCGCCTGCCCAAGTACCAGCGCATCGCCGCCGCGCTGCGACAGGCCATCCAGGACGGCGAATACGGGCCGGGTGACCGGCTGCCGGGCGAGAACGACCTGATGGCCGCTTATCAGGTCGCGCGCATGACGGCACGGCAGGCCCTCGGAGTCCTGCAGACCGAGGGCATCGTGGAAGCCCGGAAGGGCGCGGGAGTCTTCGTCCGCTCGTTCCGTCCGATCCGGCGGAGGGGCATTCCGCGTCTCAGCTCCGCGAGGTGGGGATCGGGCCGGTCCATATGGTCCGGAGATATCGAGGACCGCACGCTCGTCGTCGACCGGCTCGAGGTCGCGCAGCGCCCGGCTCCCGGACCCGTGGCCGAACAACTGGGGGTGCCGGAGGGTGAGCCCGTCCGCGTCCGCAGTCGCCGGTATGTCCTTGACGGCAAGCCGGTGCTTTTCTCGGTCTCGTATCTTCCGGCGGAACTGGTGGCCGGCACCTCCGTCGAGAGCGAGGACACCGGGCCCGGTGGCACGTATGCCCGCCTCGCGGAACTCGGCCACCGCCCGGTCAGGTTCCGGGAAGAGATTCGCAGCCGTATGCCCTCCGGCGAGGAGGCGGAAAGCCTCGATCTCGCCCCCGGTACGCCGGTGGTCCTGATCTGCCGTACCGCGTTCACGGGGGAGGGGAGAGCCGTCGAGGTCAACGAGATGACGCTCGATTCCGCCTCGTACGTCCTCGAGTACGAATTCGAAGGGTAAGGCCGGCTTCGCGGTGGGCGCGGGCCGCGCCGTGGGCGCGCCCTCCCCGTCGCCGCCCTCGGTCACCCGCACGGCCTCACGCGGGAGGGCGAGTGCGCCACCTCCCCGTGCGGGCCGGCCGGTCCGGCGACATCGAGATTCTCTGCACCCGGTGGGTCAAGGAATCCTGCGACCGTACCGCCCTGCCCGGACCTCTGCGATTCTTTGGTGCGACACGAGGGGAGCGCTTATGGCTGCCGGTTTCGGCCTGGTCGTCCGGTTCACCTTGCGCGGCGCGGAGGCCGCGGAGGGCTTCGACACGCTGGTCGCGCGGACGGTCCAGAACATCCGAAGGCATGAACCCGGGACTCTGGTGTACGCGACGCATCGCGTGCCGGACGAGCCCCACGTGCGGGTCTTCTACGAGCTGTACGCCGACCGCGCCGCGTTCGACGACCATGAACGGCAGCCGCACGTGCGGCACTTCCTCGCCGAACGCGAGAAATACGTCATCGGCACCGACGTCACCTTTCTGGAGCGCCTCGACGGAGAACGCGCCGGCGGGCACGGCGGGGCATGAGCGGAACGGTGACCGGCGTGGGGCGCGGGGTCCGCGGGCATCGCGGGGATTCGGAAGAACGCGACAGGGAACGGCGGGCGTTCGACGCCCGCGTCGCGGGACGGCGGGCCCGGCGCGGGTTGCCGCAAAGGAGCCGGCGGCTTTCCTCGGCCGCAGCACGAGCCGGCTCTCGCGGGTCGAGCGGGGGGTCCAGCCGGTCAACCGGATCGGCGTACTGAACGGGCCGGCCGGCCGACGGACTCAACGTGTCCGTCGTCGAGTTGCGCCCGGACGTGCCCCGGCCGCGGAGCCGACGGAGGGGTCCGGGGGGCGACCTCCCGGCCGCCCGCCGGGGCACGGAACGCGCCCGGGCGGAACGGGCGGGGGCGGCGGGCTGAGCGACTTACCGGACGACCTCCTCGGCGTCGGCCTGCGAGC
The DNA here is from genome assembly GCF_050937075.1 of Streptomyces sp. CA-181903. NCBI lineage: Bacteria > Bacillati > Actinomycetota > Actinomycetes > Kitasatosporales > Streptomycetaceae > Streptomyces > Streptomyces sp. CA-181903. The sequence continues at coordinate 2,374,788 of NZ_JBNJLY010000001.1, read as the reverse complement.
CCGGCACGCGGTGTGCGGCGGCGCGCGGCCGGTCGCGCCGGGCTTCGAACGTCTCGGCCGGGAGGCCGGGCGGGCGGTCGGTCACGGCTTTCGCTGCTGACGGAGCGAGATCCGGTTGCCGTCCGGGTCCACCGCCTCGACGCGGACCCCGAACGGGTAGTCCTCGGGTGCGTCCCCCTCGAAGACGACGCCGCGGCGGCGCATGGCCTCGAAGTCCTCGCGCAGGTCGTCGGATTCGAGGATCAGCGGACCGGGCGCGGGGGGTTCGTCCCTCTCGCCGGGCTGTCCCGCGGCCGGCGCGTACGACCACAGGACGATCTGCACCGGGCTGTCGGGAACGCCGACGGTCAGGAAGCGTCCGTCGGGTCCGGAGAAGTCGATCCGCTTCTCCAGGCCGAGCCCGTCGGTGTAGAAGGCCAGGGCGCGGTCCTGGTCGGTGACGTAGACCGTCACGTACATGAGGCTGGTCAGCATCGTCTTCTCGATTCGCTCGCCGGTGAGACGGCCGTTCGCATGCCGGTCGTCGCCCCTATGACGAGTGCCGTGCGGAGAAGGTGACAGGGCCGGTCGGCGAGGGAGCGGGTGGCCGTTCCCTGTGACGCTATATTTCGCAGCGCGATATATGCTCCTCCGCATGACACGACAGAAGTCGTCCCTGACCGAGCCGCAGTACTTCATCCTGGCAGCGCTCATGGACGGACCCCTGCACGGCTACGGCATCATCAAGGCCGCCGAGCAGGCCACGGGCGGGCGCCTCCGGATCGCCGTCGGCACGCTTTACGGCGCGCTGGACCGGCTGGAGCGGGCCGGGCTGGTGGACCCCGGTGAAGAGGAGATCGTGGACGGGCGGGCGAGGCGCTACTACCGGCTCACGGAGGACGGCACCGAGGCGCTCGGCCGGGAGGCGCTGCGGATGCAGCAGGCGGCGGCGCTCGTCATAGGGCGCTCGCGGAACGCCGGGACGGCCCCGGCGTGAACCGTCTGCTGCTCGCCGCCTTCCCGAAGTCCTACCGCTCCCGGCAGGGGGAGGAACTGCTGGCCTGCCTGTCCGAGGCGTACCCCGGACGTTCCTGGCCCCGCCGCGGGAGGCCGTCGCCCTGGTGCGCGCCGGGGCGCAGGCCCGCGCCCGCGCCGTCGTCGACGACACGGGCCGGCCGTGGTGGGTGGACGGCGTCCACCTGAGCGCCCTCGTCCTCGCCGCGCTGGCCCTGGTTCCGTACCTGCAGGACGTGTGGCACTGGGCGCTGCGCGTCGACCCCGGCCGGCACGCCATCGCCTTCCGGTTCTCCGGCTGGTACCCGTGGGCGCGGGGTTCCGGTACGCGCACGCGGATGCTGCCCTACGGGCTGCTGCCGCTGGTCTGCCTGGTCGCCCTGCTGCGCGGCAGGCGGTGGGTCGCGCTGCCGGCCGCGGCGGCCATGGTCCTCGCCGGTGCCACGTACACCAGCACGACGCTCTTCGGCGACGAGGGCAAGGCGGGGCTGGGCTATTACGGGCTGGGGGCTCCCATCACGGCCCGCGACCTGGTGCTGTCCGGGACGCTGTGCGCCGCGTGTGCCGTACTGGCCGCGTGCCGCGGTACCGGCCGGCTGCGGAGGCACTCGTACCGGTGGCTGATCCCCGTGGTGCTCGCCATGTTCACGGCCGGGGGCCTGCACGTCCTCCCGGTCAGTCCGTCCTTCCAGCGCGGCCTGTTCGTCCTCGAGGTCGCCGGGCTGTTCGCCGCATGGGTGGCGACATCCGCCACCGGCGACCGCCGCTGGCTGATCCCCGTCGCGGCCTTCGCGTTCGTCCGCACACAGGCGATCGTCGGCCGGCCGGACGGTTTCCTGCGGTCCCTGCCGGACCTGGTCGTCCTGGTCCTCCTCGTCGCCCCCCTTCCGGCCCTGGCGATCACCGCCCGGCACCGGCGGGACCGGGCGCTCGCCGGGTAGGGGCGGGGGAGCGGGCGGGGGTCACACCGCGCCGGAGGGGATCACACCGCGCCGTTCCCGCAAGCGTGCCGTTCCCGCAAGCGTGGCGTTACCGCAACCGCGCCGTCCGCTCGCCCCCGCCGGCCACTCCACCCCGCCGTCCCGCCCTGCCTCGCCGTCCCGCTCCACCCTCGCCGCCCCCTCAGTCGCGCCGTTTCCCCACCGCGCCGTCCGCTCCACCGCGCCGTCCCCGCACCGCGCCGTCCCCTCATGAAGGCGGAGAAAACCATGCCCCGGTACGACCGTTCGTCCCTGCCCGTGCTGTGCCTCCTGGGTTTCCCGGTGGTCTATCTGCTCGCCGTTTGCACGCCGTTCGGGCAGCGGGCGGAGAACGCGCTGATGCGCGGGGACGGCGGTGCGGAACCGGCGTGGATCTACGACTGGTCGGGCGCGGCCTACGGCTCGTCGGCCCTGCCGCCCCTGGAGCACACCGCGATGCCCACCCTGCTCGTGGGCCTCGTGGTCATCGCGGCCGTCACCGTGGCGCGCAGGTGCTGGTGGCGCGGGGTCGCGGCGGCCGGTGTGGTCGGGGCCGCGGTCGGCGGCAAGGAGTTCGCCAGGATGCTGCTGCCCCGGCCGGACCTGGTGGGCGCCCCGGGGGTGCTCGGCGAGGGCAGCTTCCCCAGCGGGCACGTGGCCGTTCCCGTCGGGCTGGTCCTCGGTGCGGTCCTCGTCAGCGCGCCCCGCTTCCGTACCCACGTCACCGCGGCCGGCATGCTTTGGCTGGCCGTCACCGCCGGCGCCGTCCAGGCGACTTACCATCACCGGCCCAGCGACGTAATCGGCTCCACGCTGCTGGCCTGCGCCTGCTACGGCGTCGCGGCCCGGGCGCTGCCGCGTGACGAGGCGCCGGGCACTGCCCTGCCGGGCGGCACACGGCGTTCCCGTGCGTCGCGGACGGCCGCCATGGCGCTGTCGGCGGCCGGCGCGCTCGTCGCCGGCGCGCGGGACGACGGCCTCGCGCCCTCGCTGGTCTTCGCGGCGGCGGCCTTCCTGTGCTCGGTGCTGGTCTGGTGCGTCGGCGGGGTGGACGGCCGGGCCGGTGCGGGACCGGGGCGGCGCGGTGAGACGCGGATCACTCGCGGAGCCGTCACAGCGCGGCGGGCTGCCCCGTCCGAGAGGTGACAGCGAAACAGCGACGCGACCCGGGAGTCCACATGAACGCGCGTCTGAACCTCTTCGGCGACCCGCAGACCGCCGAGATCGTGAAGCACCTCGTCGCGGCGGGCAAGGTCGTGACGGATTCGGGGCTGCCGACCGCGACGCAGGAGCTGGTGAAGATCCGCGCCAGCCAGATCAACGGCTGCGGTTTCTGCCTCGACATGCACGTCAAGGAGGCCGTCCACGCGGGCGAGTCCGCGAACCGGCTCCACATGGTCGCGGCCTGGCGGGAGGCGACGGTATTCACCGACGCCGAGCGGGCCGCCCTGGAACTGGCGGAGCAGGGCACCCGCATCGCCGACGGGGCCGGCGGGGTCCCCGACGAGGTGTGGGCGAACGCCGCCGGGCACTACGACGAGCGGCAGCTCGCCGGTCTGGTGTTCCTCATCGGGCTCATCAACGCCTTCAATCGCATGAACGTCATGGTCCGGCAGCCCGCCGGCGACTATCGGCCCGGGCAGTTCGCCTGACCGGTCGGACCGGTTCGCCTTACCGCCCGTCCGGTTCACCTGACCGCCTGTCCGGTTCACCTGACCGGCCCGTCCGGTTCGTCGGAGCCGGTCGGGCCGGGCGGGCGCGTCAGCGGTCGCCTTCGGCGGTGAGGTGGAGGGTCATGCCGCCGTCCTCCGCGGCCTCCACGCGGACCTCCGTGAGGTCCAGGACGTGTGCGTCGGGAGCGTGGGCCGCCGCGCGGGGGCCCACGCCGACCACGCGCATGCCGGCCGCGCGGCCGGCCGCGATGCCGGCGCCCGAGTCCTCGAAGACGACGCACTCGTGCGGGGCGAAGCCCAGTTCGGCGGCGGCCTTGAGGAATCCCTCGGGGTCGGGCTTGCTGGCACCGACGCACTCGGCGGTGACGCGGACGGCGGGCATCGGCAGCCCGGCGGCGGCCATGCGGGCCTCGGCGAGGGGCCGGTCCGCGGAGGTGACGAGGGCGTGCGGGAGCCCGGCGAGGGCGCTCATGAACGCGGGCGCGCCGGCGACGGGGACCACGCCGTCCATGTCGGCGGTCTCGGCCGCCAGCATGCGCCGGTTGTCCTCGTGGTTGAGCTCCATGGGACGGTCGGGCAGCAGGACGGCCATGGTGGCCCAGCCCTGGCGGCCGTGGACCACCTTCAGGGCCTCGTCCGCGTCCAGCCCGTGCTCCTCGGCCCAGCGGCGCCAGCAGCGCTCGACGACCACGTCGGAGTTGACGATGGTGCCGTCCATGTCGAGGAGTACGGCCTTGATCGCACCAATGGACTCGGACCTGGGCATGCTGTGCTCCTGCGGGGGTGGGGCGGGCGTCACCGGGCTCGCTCCCGGGCGAGCGGCTCCGCTTTGTTCCTCCACGATACAAAACGGTGAGGGACGCGCCAAGGGCGCGTCTCATTCGCGTCCGTGTCCGCTCAGGCGTGCGCGTTCCGGCGCTCCCGGTCGAGGTGCGTCGAGGTGCGGTGGAGGCCCGTGGTCCACGGCCGGGCGGACCGCACGCGCCCGCCTACGAGTCCCGGTGATGGGGAAAGTCGCTGGTCGCGAGGTGCGGGCTGTGTTTCCATGCCGCGATGGAGAGCGAGAGTGCGTCCGGCGTGAAAGTTTCCGCGCGTGTTCGGCGGCGGGAGGACCGTGACCTCGGTGCCTGCGTCCGGGTGTTGGCGGAGACCCATGAACGCGATGGATATCCGGTGAACTGGCCCGAGTCTCCCGCGGCTTGGCTGACACCGGCGTCGCTTGTCGCCTCGTGGGTGGCGGAGTCGGACGGACGTGTCGTCGGGCATGTCGGTCTGTCCCGGAGTGGCGCGGGGGACGCGGCGCCCGCAGTGTGGAGCGCCCGCACGGGGGTGGGCGTCGACGCGACCGCCGTGGTCGGCCGGCTGTTCGTCGCTCCGTCGGCACGCGGGCGAGGGACCGGCGCGCTGCTGATGGCGCGGGCGGTCGCGGAAGCGCGGGAACGCGGTGTGCATCCGGTGCTCGACGTGGTGGCTTCCGACGTGGCGGCCGCGGCGCTGTACGAGCGGCTCGGCTGGCGGTTGCTCGCCACGGTCGAACAGGAGTGGGGGCCGGGGCGGAAGGTGGCCGTTCGGTGTTACGCGGCGGGGAGTTGACGGCGGGGGCCATCGCGCGTGTCGCGCGCGGGCACCCTTCGCGCGCACCCCCGCCGGTTGGTGGCCCTTACATCGTTCGTGTGGCTGACCTCCCGTCACGTGGTACGTCCCGTAAGGGCCTTGCCTTCCTTCCTCGGGGCGATGCCCGTCCCCTGAGGGCTTTCTACCGTGGCGGACATGACGAGGAATTCCGCACGCCGTTCCGTACAACGCCCCTCTACCGCGCAACGCCCCCTTCGCGACCGGCGCGTCCACAGGAGCGCGGTCACCGCCGCGGCCCTGCTCGGCGCGCTCGCCGCCTCCTGGATACCCGCCGGCGCCGTCGCCACCGCGGCCCCGGCCGTCACTGCGGCCCCGGCCACCACCGGTGCCCAAGCCGCTCACGCCACCCGCGCCCCTCAAGCCACCCGGGCCGGAGCCGTCGCCGGGCCCGAGGTGCCCGCCCCCACCGTCCGGCAGGCGATCGGGGAGAAGGTCCTCCGCCTCGTCGACGAGGCCCGGACGGACCCCTGGAAGCCGTCCGCCGGGAAGCGCGAGCTGATGGTCTCGGTCTGGTACCCGGCGCGGTCCGGCCGGGGTGCCACGGCGCCGTACGTCTCGCCGGCGCTCTCCGAGGCGCTGTACGGCAACGCCAAGTTGAGCACCGTGCGCACCCACGCCGTCGTCGACGCCGCGCCGGCGGCGGGTGGGGCCCGGCCGCTCGTCGTGCTCTCGCCGGGGTTCGGGCAGAGCCGGGCGTCTCTCACCTCCGTCGCCGAGGAACTGGCGAGCCACGGCTATGTGGTGGCCGGGGTGGACCACACCTACGAGACCGCCGTCGAGTTCCCGGGCGGGCGGATCGAGCAGTGCGCCGTCTGCGGGCCGGAGCGGCGTGACAACGCGGAGGTGGTGCGCAACCGCGCCAAGGACCTCCGCTTCGTCCTCGACCGGCTCACCTCCGGCTCCCCGGCCGTGTCCGGCCTGCGGGTCGACCGCGCCCGGATCGGTGTCGCCGGGCATTCCATCGGCGGCGCGAGCGCCGTCGAGGCGGCCGGGCAGGACGCGCGGGTGGCCGCCGTCGCCGACATGGACGGTGACTTCTTCACCGAGCCGCCCGCCGGCGGCGTCAAGAAGCCGGTGCTGCTGCTCGGCGCGGCCCGCGCCGGTGACCTCGGCGGGCCCATGGACACCTGGAGCCCCGCCTGGAAGGGCCTGACCGGCTGGAAGCGCTGGCTGGACGTCGGCAAGGGCGGCCATATGACCTTCACGGACATGCACTGGCTCGCGGATCGGGTCGGTCTGCCGGAGGGGGTGCCTCCGGAGGACGCGGCGGGTGCGTTCGGCACGCTCACCAGCGACCGCGCCAACGCGCTGACCCGCGCGTACCTCGTCGCCTTCTTCGACAGGCAGCTGCGCGACGCGCCCGGGAAGCTGCTCGACGGCCCGTCGGCGGAGTTCCCGGAGGTGGCGTTCCTGAAGCGGGAGGAGGGCGGCCCCGCCCGCAACAACTCGTAAGAAGAATTCGTAAGGCGTAGCCCTCGGGAGCGCGAGTGAGCGCGGAGCGGTGCGAAGGAGCGGGGAGGGGACGCCGAGGCGCGAGAGAACAAGCGGTTCCGCCCGCCGGTCAGGGAGTGCGGGCGGAACCACTTTGTTTCCCAAAGATACAAAAAGTCCTGCCCTTCGCGCCAACGCCCCAGGTCAGCCGGGTCGTGAGGGGTCCGTTGGGTCGCCGTGACGGCCTAGCCCGGCGGGCCCCGGGCGGCCATCCGGACGACGATGGGAAGGCGACGCGCCGGAACCGGTTCGCACCACGGAACCCGTCCGCACCCCGGACCCCGTCCCCGAGGAGGCGCTGCCATGTCCCAGGAGACCCCGGGCACCCCGAACACCCCGGGCACCCCGGGTGCACCGGACACCTCGGGCGCCGCCGTGCCCGCGTCCGTCCCGGCCGATGCGGCTGCCGCCGCGGCCACGGCGACCGCCCCCGCCCCCGGCGACGAGCACCCCGCCCGTACCGTCCGGCTCGCGATCGGGGCCCTGCTGCTGGGCATGCTCCTCGCGGCGCTCGACCAGACGATCGTGTCCACCGCCCTGCCCACCATCGTCAGCGACCTCGGCGGCCTGGAGCACCTGTCGTGGGTGGTCACCGCCTACATGCTCGCCTCGACGGCGGCCACCCCGCTCTGGGGCAAGCTCGGCGACCAGTACGGCCGGAAAAAGCTCTTCCAGACCGCCATCGTGATCTTCCTGATCGGCTCGGTGCTGTGCGGCATCGCCCGAAACATGCCCGAGCTGATCGCCTTCCGGGCCGTCCAGGGCCTGGGCGGCGGCGGCCTCATGGTGCTGTCGATGGCGATCGTCGGCGACATCGTCCCGCCGCGCGAACGCGGCCGCTACCAGGGTCTGTTCGGGGCGGTCTTCGGCGGGACGAGCGTGCTCGGCCCGCTGCTCGGCGGACTCTTCGTCGACCACCTCAGCTGGCGCTGGGTGTTCTACATCAACGTCCCCGTGGGCATCGTCGCGCTCGCTGTCATCGCGGCCGTCCTGCACATCCCCGTCCGCCGCACCCCGCACCGCATCGACTACCTCGGCACCTTCCTCATCGCGGGCGTGGCCACCTGCCTGGTCCTGATGACCTCGCTGGGCGGCGTCAGCTACCCCTGGTCGTCCTGGCAGATCATCGGGCTCGGGGCACTCGGCGTGGCGCTGCTGGTGCCGTTCGTCCTCGTCGAACGGCGGGCCGCCGAACCCGTGCTGCCCCTGGGGCTGTTCCGGAACCACACCTTCACCCTCTGCTCGGTGATCGGCTTCGTCGTCGGCTTCGCGATGTTCGGGTCGATGACCTACCTGCCGACGTTCCTCCAGGTCGTGCACGGCGTCACGCCCACGCTCTCCGGCGTCCACATGCTGCCCATGGTCGCCGGCATGCTGATCTCGTCCACCGCCTCCGGGCAGATCGTCAGCCGCACCGGCCGCTACAAGGTCTTCCCGATCGCCGGCACCGCCGTGATGTGCGTCGGGCTGCTGCTCCTGCACCAGTTCCGGCCCGCCACCAGCACCACCGTGATGAGCGTCTGCTTCTTCGTGTTCGGCTTCGGGCTCGGCCTGGTGATGCAGGTGCTCGTGCTCATCGTGCAGAACTCCGTCGCCTACGAGAACCTCGGCGTCGCCACCTCCGGCGCCACCTTCTTCCGGTCCATCGGCGCGTCGTTCGGCGTCTCCGTCTTCGGCACGATCTTCAGCAACAAGCTCGCCCCCCGCGTCACCGACGCCCTCGCCGGCGTCCCGCTGCCGCCCGGGCTCAACCCCGGCACGCTCACCGCCGACCCGCGCGCCGTCGACCGGCTGCCCGCCGCCGCCAAGGGCGGCGTCCTCGCCGCGTACTCCGACTCCATCACCGACGTCTTCCTCTACGCCGTCCCCGCCGGGATCGCCGCCTTCGTCCTCGCCTGGTTCCTGCGCGAGGAGCCGCTGCGCGCCGGGGTCACCGCCCCCGACCACAGCGAGGTCGTCTCCAGCAACCCCGTCGAACGCTCCTCGCACGACGAGGTCGCCCGCGCCCTGTCGGTGCTCGGCAGCCGCGAGGGCCAGAAGCGGATCTACGAGCGCATCACCGAACGCGCCGGCCTCGACCTGCACCCCGCCGCGAGCTGGCTGCTGCTGCGCACCCGGCGGCACGGGTACGCCGAGCCGGCCGCCCTCGCCGAACGCGTCGACGTCCCGCTGCGCGTCGTCACCGACGCCGTCCGGCAGCTCGAATCGGGCCGCCTCGTACGCCGCGAGGGGCTCCGGATCTTCCTCACCGACGCGGGCCGGGACCAGGCCGACCTGCTGTTCCGGGTACGGGAGGAGTCACTCGCGGAACTGCTCGGCGACTGGTGGACGCCGGACCGGCCGACGGACCTCGACGCGCTCGTCCGCGAGCTGTGCGGCGAGCTGTGCGGATCGGACGCCGAGCAGCCGCACGACGGGAAGCACCGGCACGACCTGGCCGATCACCGGCTCCCGTGAGGCGCGCCGGTGCCGTCGTCCCGGTACCGCCGCTCCGGTACCGCCGCTTCGGTACTGCCGCGCCGGCACCGCCGCGCCGGCCGTCCGGCGCCTTGCCCGGCCACACCTCCGTGTAAGGGCCGTGTACATACGGCTCGACGGCGGTGTAACCGTGCGGGGCGTACAGCGCCCGGGCCTCGGCCGGGTCGCGGCGCGTCTCCGGCACCGGCCGGGCGACGTCAGGGTGCACCCGTACGGGCGAGGCTCGCCCCGGCGTGCGGGCCTCGCCCCCCGTTCCGCACGCTTCCCACCCTCCTCCCGCGCCCCACTCCGGCGTCCCGCCGCCCGAAATGGCCGGGCTTGCGGGCAACCCGCCCCCTAAGGGGACGCATTCCGGCCACGTTCGGCGTCTTTGAGGTGACCTGGGGGCGACCTGCGGCTGTTCGGCAGGACTCAGTAAGGTCTCAAAGAGCCGGACGAGGGTGACCGAGCCGGGCGACCGGAGGAGCGGCAAGGCGTGGTGGAAGCAGAGCGGAGCGGGGCGGGCGACCCGCCGCGGGCGGGTTCGCGGACCGTCGTGGCGCTGGGAGCCCTCTGGCTGATCGCCGGGGTCCTGGCCGTGCGCCAGGCGGCGGTGGTGCTGCGGAGACCACCCGACCGCCGGTTCACGGACCTGGCCACGTGGATAGGGGAGCACGGCGTCCTGCGGACGCGCGGTTCGTTCTACGAGGACGACCGGTTCACCGGGACCCCGGTCGGCGGCCTGGTGCTCAGACCGCTGACCAACGCGGCGGAGCGCAGCCTCGGCATCGGCTGGACGTTCGCGACGCTGCTGCTCGTCGTCGCCGTCGCGCTGCTCGCCGCCCGCGCGCTCCCCGGGCCGCTCTCCCGTCGTACCGCCCTGCTGGCCGCCCCCGTCGCGGTGAGCCTCACCGTGCTGTCGCTGCCGGTCCGCAGCACCTTCAACCTCGGCCAGACCAGCATCATCCCCGTCCTGCTCGTCCTCCTGGCCTGCTGCGTACCGCGGTTGGCACAGGGGTCCGGGCGGGCGAGCGGCGTCCTCGTCGGCGTCGCGGCGGCGCTGCAGCCGGCCGTCCTCCTCTTCGCCCCGCTGCTGTGGCTGACCGGCCGCCGCCGCGCGGCCGTCACCGCCGGTGCGACGTTCGCCGCGGCCACCGCCCTGGCGTGGGCGGTGGCGCCCGACGACTCCTGGACGTACTGGATCCACCACATCGCCGGCGCCGGCCTCGGCGACAAGCCCGACGGGCTGACCAACCAGTCGCTGCACGGCCTGCTGCTCCGCCTCGGCCTGCGCGGGCCGGGGGAGATCGCGCTGTACGGGGTGCTGGCCGTCGCCGTCGCCGTGCTCGGCCTGCGCCGGGCCGCGCACTACGCGCGGGACGGGCAGCCGCTGCTCGCCACGGCCATCACCGGCTGCGTCGCGGTCGCCGTGTCGCCCACCGCCTGGCAGCACCAGCAGCTGTGGATCCTGCTGGCCATCGCCGGGCGCGTCGGCAAGCGGCGCGCGGACCGGATGGTGTGGCCCGTCCTCGTCGTGCTCGTCATGACGCTGAACCACACGATCATCGTCCCGGACAACCCCGTCCTCGTCCCGATCGGCGACAACGCGCCGCTGCTCGCCGCGCTCGCCGCGGCCTGCGCCGTGCCGTTCCTCACCCGCACATCACCGATGTGGGACCGGCCCGCGCCGACGCCGGTCGCCGAGCCGCAGCGCGGCCGGTTCGCGTGGGTGCCGCTGCTGAGGTTCTGGAAGCGGCCGCTCAACCGGCCCAATCTGCTGCTGGAGTTGATGCTGATACGGGTGGGCTACTTCGTCTACTCGTACATCCGCGCCAGCGCGCCCGACGAGCGGGGCCTCGCGGAGTCGCACGGCCGGCAGATCATCGGTGCCGAGGAGTTCCTGCACATCGACTTCGAGCATGGCTTCAACCACTTCGTGGCGGGCATCGGCTGGCTCAAGGACACCATGAACTACTACTACGGCACCTTCCACTTCCTGGTGCCGCTGTCCCTGCTGGCCTTCCTGTACGTACGCCGCCCGGCCACCTACCGGTGGGCGCGCACGGCCCTGGCCCTGGCCACTCTGCTGGCGCTGGTCGGCTTCTGGGCGTACCCGCTGGCACCGCCGCGCCTGATGCCGGGCCGCGGCTTCATCGACACGGCGAACGGCCCGCAGGACCTGTCCAACCCCGACTTCGGCGCGCTCACCGACCTGTCCAACCAGTACGCGGCGATGCCCTCGCTGCACATCGGCTGGTCGCTGTGGTGCGGTGTCATGATCGCGGTCGTGGCGCCGAAGGTGTGGATGAAGGCGCTGGGGATGGTCTACCCGATGATGACCTTCCTGGTGATCATCGGCACGGCCAACCACTACGTCCTCGACGCGTGCGGCGGCGCGCTGGTGGTGGCCAGCGGCTTCGGCATCCAGTACGCGCTGACCGGGCCGGGCCGCACCGCGCTCGCCCGGATCCCGGCGGCGCGCAGGGGGGACGACGCCGAGACCGCCGGAGCGGCGCCGCCCGCGCGGGTCGGCGGCTGACGGGCGCGGCTGAGGCGGGTCGGGGCGGGGTTTGGGGCTGTGCTCGGCCGGGGGCCGGCCTCGGCCCGGGGACGGCTGCGGCCGGCCTGGCCGTTGTCGGCCACGGCCGTCGCCGGTCCTGGCCGTTGCCGATCCCGGCCGTTCCTGGGGCCGCCGGGTGACGTGCCGGGTGACGTAGACGTCCGACGGCCGCCAGCGCGCCCGGTTCAGGCCGGACGATGCTGGCGGCATGACGACATCTCCGGCGGTTTCGCCCTCATCCCCCTCGTCGCCCTCATCTCCGTCACCTTCGCCCTCGCCGGCGGTCTCTTCGGCGCCCTCTCCGGTGGTCTCCCCGGCGACGGTGCCCTCTCCCTCGGCGGCGGTGTCGGAGGCGCCGCCGACCGCGGACGCGTCGTCGGCGGCGGCCGCCACCGCCGACCCCCTGTCGGTCCTCAAGGGCATGTACGAGGCCGAGGCCCGCTACCTCGCCGCCGGCGGCCCCGGCGCCGCTTCCTTCGACCTCCTCGCCCCCTACTTCGCGGACGACGTGGTGCTGCACCAAGCCGACTCCCTGCCGTACGGCGGGACTTGGCACCGGCACGCCGGCATGGCCCGGTTCTTCCTCGCGATGAGCCTGGCCTGGGAGCGGTTCGACATCCTCGACCAGCGGTTCCTCGGCGTCGACGGCGACACGGTCGTCGTCCACAGCCGCGTCCGCGCCCGGGCCCGGGCGACCGGGCGGGAACTGGAGTTCCCCATCGTCCAGACGATCGAGGTGCGGGACGGGCGGATCGCCCGCGTACGGCCCTTCTACTGGGACACCGCCGTGATCGCCGAGGCGTGCGCGGAGCCGGCCCCCGCCCGCCGACGGGGGCGCGGCGGGCGGGAGCCGGAGGAGGGGTGACGGAGGGGTGACGGCTTGTCGGCGGGCGCGGTCGTCACCGGATCCGGCGGCGAGCCCCGGTCACCCGCCGCTCAGCCGCCGCTCAGTGGACGCTCAATCGTCAATCAAGCGCCGGTCACTCGCCGACGAGGACGCGCGACGCGGGGTCGGTGACGTCGGTGACGTCGTAGACCGCGCTGAACGCGGACGTCTTGGCGGCCGTCGGGCAGCCGAAGCCGCCCTCGACCTTCACGGGCGCCGGGGCGCCGGTGAGGGTGATCTGCGACGGGTTGTCGGCGTCGCCGTTGGTGAACACGGCCGGCAGGCTCGCCGGGCCGGTGGGCGCCGCCGTGACGGTGCAGGACGCCAGGCCCGTCGTGGTGAGCTTGAAGCCCGCGGTGGGCATGCCCAGGGTGGCGACGATCGGGTCCCCGTTCTGCATGGCGACGGTCCAGGTGCCGGAGGTCTCCACGGCGGCTCTCACGCCCGGCATGCTGGTCGTGCAGCCGCTGAACGTGGGCGGGTTGATGTTGTTGCTCACCGGGCCGGACGCGTTGTGGTTGCCGGGGGCGTCGGGGATCCGGTTGTTGCCGCTGTCGGCCGAGGGCTCGGAGCTGGAGACCGTACACGTGACGGTGACGGAACCGGCCTTGAACGTCGCCTTCCCATTGAGCTTCGCGGTGAAGGAGTGGCCGGCGGGAGTGACGGTGGTGGAGGCGGCGTCGGCGGCCCGGGCCGGGCCGGTCGCCGTGGTTCCGGAGGCGGTTCCGGCCGAGGCGGTTCCGGCGCCGGTGAGGGCGAGCGCGGCGGCCATGGACAAGCCGGCCCCGGCGGCGAGGAGGGTGCGGGCGCGGAGGCGGGGGAGCGGTGCGGTCATTGCGGCTCCTTCGGCGGGAGGGGTGGTGCTTGGGGGACTTTGCGGAGGGAATCGCGGAGGGTTTTGCGGAGGGGGACGCGTGGGGGTGCGGTGGGTGGCGGCGGGGCGGGTGGGACGGCGGGGGGAAGCGGGCTCGCCGCGGGATGACCCGCCGCCGGCTCGACGGGCTCGTCCTCCGGTCCGTCCGGCGGTCCGTCCTCCGGTCCGTCCGGCGGCGGATGCGGCGGTTGCTGCGGATGTGGCGGCTGGTGCGGTTGCCGCTGTTGGTGCGGTTGCCAGGCGAAGACCATGCTGCCGCCGATGACTCCGAGCAGGGTCCCCAGCAGGAACCCGCCGAGGTTGGAGAGGACCAGTGCCGCGGCGGCGCACATGACAGTGACGATCCCGGCGAACATCCGGTAGGAGGGGGCGAACCAGGCGCTCAGCCCCATCATGATCATCACCAGGCCCATCAGGATCGACAGGATGCCGGTGATCCCCTGGACCAGCATGATCTTCAGCGGCCCCAGCGGAATGGCGCAGATCTCGGCCCCCGCGAGGGTGCTGAGCAGACCGCCCCAGAAGGGGCGGCCCTTGCGCCACGTCCGCCAGGCCAGCCAGGGATGACGGCGTGCCTCGGTGCCGGACGTCACGTCAGAAGCACTCCGACTTGCCCGTGTGGAGTTTGAGACTCAGGCCCGAGAGTTTGAACTTGGCGGCGGTCGTGGCGTACGCGACCTGTTTGACGTCCTTGATGGTGACCTTGTCGGCCTGCTGGGCGAAGAGGTCCTGCATGCCCTGTGCCGTCGTGGGCCCCTTGTCCAGGGTGGAGGCGTCCCGGCCGATCTCGATGTTGTCGAAGTCGGCGTCGCCTTCGAGCTGGTTGACGTCCAGGACCAGGTCCTTGGCCTCCACCGGCTTGTTCGGGTCGTTGCCCGCCGAGATGTTCAGCGAGAAGGTCCCGATGACGGGGATGGTCGTCACCACGGACTGGCAGAGCCCGTTGATCTTCGCCTTCTTCAGGGCGGTCACGGCCACGGGGAAGGGGTGGTCCTCGCCGTTGCGCAGGTTGTAGTCCAGTCCGCCGTACTGCGCGAACCCCTCGCCCGTCATGCTCTTCGCCGAGACCTTGAACTCCTGCCCCGACACGGCGAACGAGGCGGCCAGCGCGCCCTGTGAGAGCGCCACGGCCAGCGCGCCCGTGACCGCGAACCCGGGGACGGCCAGTACGGCGAATTTCCGCCACCTGACCCGGCCCGTCACCTGTCTTCCCTGTGCGTCCTTCATGCTGCGTGTCCCCTCCGTGGGCGGTGCGACAACGCTGCCGGAGTGCCGTGGGTGCCCGTGCCGGCCGCGATGTCCGCGTAGTGGCAGAGGTGCGAGGTGCGTTTAGCGGTGTATCCGGTGCATCCGGTGTACGTGGTGTGCTTGGTGTACCTGGTGCGCGTGCTACACGTGACGTGAAGAGGCGTCCGCCGCGCCCAGGCGCGACACGGTGGACGCGCAGGGGGACGAACCCGCCGTCCCGCAAGGTGTACCCGAGAGTAAGTCCGCAGCCGGGCACTGACAAGGGCCCGGGTGCACGCCGATTTCCGTCGCCCGTAAGGGGGTTGGCGGCCCGTCCCGTCCGGCGGAGGGGCCCGCGCCGGCCACGAGGACGGCGGCCCGGACCCGGTCGGCGATGCCGAGGGAGGGGGCCGGTCTCGGCCCGGTCTGCGAATACCACTTGAAGAGGGTGGAGCGGAACTCGAAGATGGACAACCCGGACGGCTTCGGCGGCACCGTCACGGATGTCGGCGCGAGGGTGCCGGGATGCTGTGCGGAGAGGAAGCGGCCGTGCACCGGGGCCGGCAGTACGTCAAGGGCTACGGGAAACGCCCCCATCGGCATGTGATTCGTCAAGTCCGGTAAGGCACCTGAACTCGTGCCCAGTTGGGCTGTGCCTCAGCGCGTTTCGCGCGCCGCATCCGGACGCGGGCAGATGATTGAGGTGGACGACTTGAGCTATCTGTTCGACGTCGGCGACAAGACCATTTGGATGCCGCACCTCCGGCTGGGTGCCCTTTATTCGGGGATGGCCGAGGCCGTCGGCGCGGCGTTGGGACGTGCCACTGGGCTGATCGCCATTCCCGGAGAGCTGTACCGGATCGACGTTCCCGCCTTCGAGCTGTTCGTCAAAAGGGCGATGGCCTACCGCACGGAATACGAGGACGACCTCGTCCACCGGCTCTTGGACGGTGTGCTCCCCATCTCCCTCGTCTTGCTGGAACGCTGCGGCATTCCCTTCAGGGGACGGACGGAACGCGAGCGACGGTACCTCGCCCAGGTCTCCGGCATGAACCTGCGCCTGGTGGCGCCCTGACCGTGCCGCCGGACGGAAAAGCGCGGTGACCGAAGGGGCGACCGGAAGGCGCGAGGACCCGGGTATGGCCGTCTTCGCCGCTGCCTTACGCGGCGGCTCGCCCTGGGCGCGGTCACCGGACAGGAGAGCACGCCCGTGCTGCGCACGGTCAAGGGTGTCGGGGCGGTGCGGCCCCGGTGAGGGCGTGCCGGTACGCGAAACGGCGGCGGCCGCCTTCCCCCCTGAACCGGGGAAGGCGGCCGCCGCCGTTCGCGAGTCGTCTCCGGGCGGGCCGGTCAGTACGACTGGTGGGCCTGCCAGTAGGACCAGGCGCCGCAGGGGCTGCCGTAGCGGTCCTTCATGTAGTCCAGGCCCCACTTGATCTGGGTGGCGGGGTTGGTCTGCCAGTCGGCGCCGGCCGAGGCCATCTTCGAGGCGGGGAGGGCCTGGACGAGGCCGTAGGCGCCGCTGGAGGCGTTGGTGGCGGTGGGGTTCCAGCCGCTCTCATGCTCGACGATGTTGCTGAAGCACTGGAACTGGCCCTCATCCTTGATCATCTGCCGGGCGGTCTCCTGCGCGGCGGCCTGCGGCGCGGCGGTCGCGGCCTGGGCCGGACCGGAGGCGAGGACGGCACCCGCGGCGGCCAGGGCCACGGCGGCACCGGCGCCGGCGGTCAGCTTGCGGGAGGCGAGGCGGCTGATGGTCGAGAACGTCACGGAGGAGAACCTTCCGTCGGGGGCAGGACAGCGCCGCCGGACCGTGCGGTCCCTGGCGGCTCAACCAACCTGCGGGACGGTTCCGGGGCGGTGCAACGGCCGGTGGTTACTAGGGAGGATCGGAGGAGAGAGGCAGCGCTTGCCGTCCGGCGTGCGGAATCGAGGGGGTTTTCCACGAAAGAGGGTCGTTTGTGGCGCGGGTCATGTGGGGGCCCTCACGGGTTGGTAATACCCTGGCTTCGTGAGCATCTCTTACGTCATACGGCGTGCCGAGGCATCCGACGCACCCGCCCTCACCCGGATGGTGCGGTCCTCCCGCGCGTACGACGGCATGTACGCCCCGATGGTCGAGGGCTACACGGTCGGCCGGGACTACCTCGCCGCCCACTCGGTGTTCGTCGCCGTGGTCGACGGCCCCTCCGCCGACTCCGGCCGGCGGCTCGGCTTCTACGCGCTCCTGCTCGACCCGCCCGAGCTGGACCTGATGTTCGTCGCCGACTCGGCGCAGGGGCTCGGCGTGGGCCGGGCCCTGGTGGCCCATATGAAGGAGCGGGCCCGGGCCGCCGGTCTGGGCTGGGTGCGCGTCGTCTCCCACCCGCCGGCCGAGGGCTTCTACCTGGCGATGGGCGCCGTGCGCACGGGGACCCTGCCCGTGGTGCCGTCGAGGATCATGTGGGAACGCCCGGAGCTGGTGTTCCCGCTGGGCCTGTCCGAGGCGGAGGCGGTGGCCATGGCGGAGGCGGCCATGGCGTGACGCCACTGCTGCCCGGCTGTGCTGCTACGCGCCGCCGCCCGGCTTCCGCGCGGGACGGCTGTCCGGCACCGACCCTTCGGACGCCGGCGCCCTTTCGGAGGTCGCCTGCGTCTCGGGCGACATTTCCGCCTTGGGCGACGTCTCCGCCTTGGGCGACGTCTCCGCCTTGGGCGACGTCTCCGCCTTGGGCGACACCCCCGCCTCGGGCGACACCCCCGCCTCGGTCGGCATCGGTTCCTCCGACGCTGCCGGCTCCTCGGACGCGACTGCCTCTTCCGGCGCGACTGGCTCCTCGGACTCCACTGGCCCTTCGGAAGGCACCGGCTCCTCCGACGTTGCCGGCCCCTTGGGCGCCACTGACCTGCCGGACGCCACCAGCGCCTCCGACGCCACGGGCCCTTCCGGCTTCACCGGTCCCTCTGACGTCACCGGCCCTTCCGGCGTCACCGGCCCCTCCGACGCCACCGGCTCCTCGAACGTCACCGGTGCCTCGAACGCGGCCCGGCGAGTCGCCCGCCGTAGCGCCTTGAGCACCGCCGGTCCCAGGAGGAGCGTCGCGGCCAGGGTGACCGCCGCGCGCGGCAGGTCCCAGCCGAGGGACGTGGTCAGGCAGTACGCGGCGAACCGGGCCAGGTTGTCGCCCAGCGGGTCGCCCGGGACGAAGGAGACACCTGTGCCGAGGCCGGCGATGTACGGCCAGCCCTGCAGGTTCATGACCGTGCCGTAACCGAACGACGCCACCGCGCCGTACGCCGCCAGCATCAGCAGCTCGCGGCGGCCCCGCAGCCGGTCCGCGCCCGGCAGTAGGCCCGCGCCCAGCGACACCCAGCCCATGGCCAGCATCTGGAACGGCATCCACGGCCCGACCCCGCCGGTGAGCAGTGCCGACGCGAACATCGACAGCGCCCCGAGGACGAACCCGAAACCCGGGCCCAGCACCCGTCCCGCCAGCACCATCAGGAAGAACATCGGCTCGATCCCGGCCGTCCCCGCCCCCAGCGGGCGCAGCGCCGCGCCCGCCGCCGCGAGGACGCCGAGCATGGCGACGGCCTTGGCGTCCAGGCCGGTGTCGGCGATGGTCGCCACGACGACGGCGAGGAGCAACGGCAGCAGCGCCGCGAACAGCCAGGGCGCGTCGCGCGAGTGCGCCAGCCCGGACGCCGGGGCCGCCAGCAGCGGCCAGCCGAACGCCATGACGCCCGCGACGGTCAGGAGCAGCAGCGCCACGGCGGAGCGACGGCCGAGGCGGACGGCGCGGGCCCGCGTTCTCACGCGCGGCTGAGCCGTCACGCGAGGCCGAGTCGGCGCGGTCACGAGGACACCCCGGACGGACCCGGGCCTGTGGGGTCCGGTCCTGTGGGGGCCGTCCCTGACGGGTCTGGCGCTGATGGGTCCGGTCCTGTGGGGCCCGTCCCTGACGGGTCCGTCCCCGGCGCGCCGGGTCCCTTGGAGCCCGGCTCTGACGGGCCCCTCTCCGGCGCGTCCCGTCCCGTACGGTCCGTCCGTGAGGCGTCCACCCGTGAGGGGTCCGTTCCCGCCAGGCCCGTCCCTGACAGGTCCGACCTCGCCAGGTCCGTCCCCGCCAGGACCGGCCTCGACGGGTCCGTCCCCGACCGGCCCGTCCCCGACGGCTCCGGTCCCGTCGGGGTTGGGGTCGGATTCGGCCCCGTCGAGGTCGGGCCGTCCGCTCCCATGGGAGCCGCCCCCGGCGCGCCCGCCTCCACCCCCGCCCCCGTCGCCCCCAGCGCGTCCCGCACCTGTGCGACGGTCAGCCACGGCTGCGGCGCCAGCACCTTCGCCACCTGCGGTGCGAAGGCCGGCGAGGCGACGACGACGTCGGCCGTCGGGCCGTCGGCGACGATCTCGCCCTCCGCCAGGACGACGACGCGGTGGGCGAGCTCGGCGGCCAGTTCCACGTCGTGGGTGGCCAGGACGATCGCGTGGCCCTCGGCGGCCAGGCCGCGCAGGATCTCGACCAGGCGGGCCTTCGCCGCGTAGTCGAGG
Organism: Streptomyces sp. CA-181903; assembly: GCF_050937075.1. Taxonomy (NCBI): domain Bacteria; kingdom Bacillati; phylum Actinomycetota; class Actinomycetes; order Kitasatosporales; family Streptomycetaceae; genus Streptomyces; species Streptomyces sp. CA-181903. The sequence goes on along the minus strand of NZ_JBNJLY010000001.1, from coordinate 2,355,505 downwards.
CCGCGCGTCGGCTCGTCGAGGAGCAGCAGCGGCGGCCGGGCGGCGAGGACGACGGCGAGGGCGAGCGCGAGCCGCTGGCCTTCGGAGAGGTCGCGCGGGTGGGCGTCGTCGGGGACGCCGGGGAGCAGGCCGGAGACCAGGTCGCGGCAGGTGCCGGGCGTGGCGGAGGCGTCGTGGTCGGCGGCGGCGCACTCGGCGCCGACCGTGTCGGCGCACAGCAGGTCGCGGGGTTCCTGCGGGACGAGGCCGACGTGTCGCAGCAGCTCGCGCGGGCCGGTGCGGTGCGGCGCGGCACCGCCGGTGCGGACCGTGCCGCGGGCCGGCTCGTGCATGCCCACGAGGGTGCGCAGCAGGGTGGACTTGCCGGCGCCGTTGCGGCCCATGAGCGCGATCGTCTCGCCCGGCCGGACGGTGAGGCCCACCCCGCGCAGGGCGTCCACCCGGCCGTGCCGGACGGCCAGGCCGGTCACCTCGGCGGCCGGGGTGCGGGCCGGGGTACCGGCGGGGGGCGCGGCCGGGGTGGTGCGCCGGAAGCGGCGGAAGTAGCGGGAGGGACCGCGGGGTGCGTCCGCCACGGCAGGGGCCGGTGCGGCGGCGCGCGCGGCCGGCGGCGGAACGTCCGCGAGGCGGGCGCGGAGCGGCGCGGCGGCGCGCCGGGCGTCGCGCACGGTCAGCGGCGGCGGGGACCAGCCGGCGAGCCGGCCGAGGGCGACGACGGGCGGGTGCACCGGCGAGACGGCCATCACCTCGCCCGGTCCGCCGACGACGGGCGGCTCGCCCGGCCCGGGCAGCAGGACCACCCGGTCCGCGTACTGCACCACCCGCTCCAGCCGGTGTTCGGCGAGCAGCACGGTGGTGCCCAGGTCGTGGACGAGCCGTTGCAGCACCGCGAGGACCTCCTCGGCGGCGGCCGGGTCGAGCGCGGACGTCGGCTCGTCCAGCACCAGGACGCGCGGGTGCGTCGTGAGCACCGAACCGATGGCGACGCGCTGCTGCTGGCCGCCGGAGAGGGTGCGCAGGGCGCGGTCCCGGAGGTCGGCGAGGCCCAGCAGGTCGAGGGTCTCCTCGACGCGGCGGCGCATGGTGTCGGCGGGCAGCCCCAACGACTCCATGCCGTAGGCCAGTTCCTCCTCGACCGTGTCGGTGACGAAGTGCGCGAGCGGGTCCTGGCCCACCGTGCCGACCACGTCGGCGAGTTCACGCGGCCGGTGGGTGCGGGTGCCCCGCCCGCCGACGGTGACCCGGCCGCGCAGCGTCCCCCGGTGAAGTGCGGCACCAGCCCGCTCACGGCGCCCAGCAGCGTCGACTTCCCGACCCCGGACGGCCCGACCAGCAGACACAACTCCCCTCGGGAACGGTCAGATCGAGATCCCGGAGGGTCGGCGCGGCGGCGTCGTGGTACGTCACCGTCACCTGCTCGAAGCGGATCACCGGGTGCGGCTCCTTCGGGGTGCTGCGGTGGGTGTGGCGGGGGCGGGCGCGACGGCCGGGCGCACCCGGGACGGCTCCGCGCCGACGGGCGGCCGGCCCGGGGTGGGGGACGGACTCCCGCCGGTGCCCGGCCGGTTGTCGTACCCGTGCCCGTGCCCGTGCCCGTATCCGGATCCGTACCTGTACGGATCCGGGCGGTCCCCCCGATGCGGGGACGCGCCGCCGAGCCCGGCGGGCGGTCCTACCGCGCCCCGGGCAGGGCGGCGGGTGCCGTCCGGGCCGGACGCGGGGCCGCCCGGGCCGGGCGGCGTGTGCCCCGGCCGCCCGGGCGACGGGCGCCCGCCGGACGGCGCGCGCTCCGGGCCGTTGCCGCCCCGCCGTCCCGGCAGGGGCAGTGCCGGCAGCAGGCCGACGAGGATCGAGGCCGCGGGCCACAGGGGCAGGGCCGGGGACGTCAGGGGGACGGCCGGGGGGTGGAGGGGCTCCGGGGCGTAGGTGCCGGCCCACACCATCAGGGCCGTCACCGCCGCGCCCGAGCCCGCGACCAGCCACGCCGCCGCGTCCCAGCGGTCCGGGCGGTAGCGGGTGCGGACCGAGCGGCGGCCGCCCAGCCGGAGTCCGGCGAGGGCGGCGACGACGCCGGCGAGCAGCAGGGGCGTCCCGTACCCGGCGCCCTCGTCGGCCAGCAGCCCGTACGTTCCGGCGCACACGCCCAGCAGGCCGCCGAGGGTGAGGGCGGCCGTGGTGCGCCGCACCGCGGGCGGGACCTGCGCGGTGCGGCCGTAGCCGCGCGCGTCCATGGCCGCCGCCAGGGCCACCGAACGTTCCAGGGCACCCTCCAGCACCGGCAGCCCCACCTGGAGCAGGCCGGCGATCCCCCGGTCCGGCCGGCCGCGCAATCGCCGCGCGGCGCGCACCCGTTGGACGTCCGCGACGAGGTTCGGCGCGAACGTCATGGCGACGACGACCGCGACCCCCGCCTCGTACAGCGCCCCCGGCAGGGACTTCAGCAGCCGCGCCGGGTTGGCGAGCGCGTTGGCGGCGCCCACGCAGACCAGCAGGGCGGCCAGCCGCAGGGCGTCGTACAGGGCGAACACCAGGCCCTCGGCCGTCACCCGGCCGCCCAGCCGCACGCCCCGCGCCCAGTCGGGGAGCGGGATCTCGGGGAGGACGACGACGGTGTGGGTGCCGGGGATCGGGGAGCCGAGGAAGAACGCGAACAGCAGCCGGACGCCGATCACCACCAGCCCCAGCTTGAGGAACGCCCCGTAACTGCGCGCCCAGGGCGCGTCCGTGCGCCGGGCCGCCACCACGTAACCGGCGACGGCCACCAGCAGCGCGAGCAGCAGCGGGTTGGTCGTCCGGGACGCGGCGGCGGCCAGCCCCAGCGCCCAGATCCACCACGCGCCGGGGTGCAGCGCCGGCGTCACCGCGCGCGCCGGCGGCGCGCCTGCCACGCGGCGGCGGCGCCGAGCGCGACGACGGCCGCGACGCCGCCGATCAGGCCGGCGGAGGGCCCGCCGGAACCGTCCTCTTCCTCCTCCGCCCTGGGCTCGGCGGACTTCGGCGCGGTGGCCTCCGCCTTCTCGCCGCAGCCCGTCCGCGGGTAGCCGTCGATGCCGCACAGCAGGGCGGCCGAGTTGTAGCGCAGCGGCTTGGCGACGGCCGCGAGGGCGTCGGCGGCCGAGGCGTCGTCCGCGACCCGCGCGCAGGCGGTCCGGCCCGCCGGCGGGCGCTCGCCGCCGGGGGCGTCGGCGGGCGTGCCGAAGTCGAGGACGACGGCGATCCGCTTGCCGCCGTCCCGGGCGGGCGTCCGGTCGCAGACGGCGGCGAAGTCCGGTGCGCTCCGCGGCTTCGTCGCGTCGGAGGAGTCCGCGCTGACGGCGAAGCGGAAGCCCACGGTGTCGCCGTCGCCGGGCCGGGCCTGGGACGGGCCCTGGGTGGCGTACGTCCAGCCGTGGCTCGCCTTCTTGCCGTCGGCCTGCCAGAACGACCAGTAGCGGTAGCCGGCCGCGTGCGCGGGCGCGGCGGCCGTCACCCCGGCGAGCACCGCCAGCAGACCGGCGAGCAGCAGGGCCGCAGTGGTGCGGAAGGACAGGGCCGCGGTGGTGCGGAAGGAGGGGACAGCGGTCACCGCTGCTTCTTCCGGCGGTTGCTGAAGAGGAAGCCCACGCCGACGGCGGCGACGAAGGCGACGGCCACGAACCACCAGTTGCCGGACGACGAGCCCTTCTCGTCGTCCTTCTTCTCCTCGTCGGACGTGGCGACGGACTCCGGGGCCGGGCCGGTCGCGTTCAGCTTCTGTACGAGGTCGGTGCCGCCGAAGTCGCGCGGGTCGGCGCCCACCGCGCGGGCGGCGAGCACCAGCTTGGCCAGCCGGCCGGGGTCGCCCTTGCGGTTGTCGCCCTCGGCCCAGGCCAGGGTCTTGCTGTCGGCCGACTTCAGCCAGTCCAGCGCCTTGCCGGCCGCCTCGCGGTGGCCGCCCGCGGCGAGCGCGGTGACCGAGTCGGCGGTGGTGCCGTAGTCGGGGCCCTTGGGGGCGCCGGGCATGGACGCCTCCAAGTGGCCGCGCCCGGCGTCGAGCTTCTTCGCCAGGTACGCGGCGGAGGCCGCGGCGGCGGAGGGCGCGTCCTTGGGCTTGGCCTTGGCACCGTCGCCGTCGCCGGAGCAGGCGAGCGGCTGGACGGGCTTGTTCTCCTTGCCGTCCGCTCCGCCCGCCGGCTCGACGAGGTAGCCCTTGCCGAGGGCGGCCGTGGTGGCCGCGGCGGACGCGAAGTTGTCGGCGTTGAGCTTGCCCTTCTGCGGCGCCCACGCGAACGCGCCGCGCTCGCCCTCCGGCGCGTCGCAGCCCAGTTGGAAGGTGAGGAGCGCGTCGTAGGGGCTCTTGCCGTCCTTGGACCGGACCTGCGCCGGGTCCTGGCCGGCCGCGGCGAACGCGCCGACGGCGGCGGCCGTCGAGTTGGCGTTGCTCTCGGCGCCGGGGTTCATGCCCCAGCCGCCGTCCCCGTTCTGGTGGCCCTTCAGCCACGCGAGGCCCTTCTCGACCTGCCGGCCGCGCCCGCCGACCGCCGCGAGCGCCTGCACGGCGGCGGCGGTCTGGTCGGGGAACTCGTCCTTGGCCGCGTCACACGGCTTGCCGGTGTCGGCCCGGAAGCCCGGGAACCCGCCGTCCGCGCACTGCTGCCCGGCCAGCCAGTCGATCGCCGGCTTGGCCGGGGTGACGCCCGTGGAGTGCTGGGCGAGGAACGCCAGCGACTGCCGGAAGACGCCGTCGAACTTCGGGTCGGCGCTGCCATAGAGGCCGGGGGCCGCCGCGTTCGGCGACGCGGCGGACGGGGACGCGTCGGCGAGTGCGGCCGGGACCGCGGCGGCGCTCAGAACGGCCGCGCCGGCCAGGGCGACGGCCCCCTTGCGGGCCAGGACGCCGCTACGGGCCAGGGCACCCCTACGGGTCACGGCGCCCCTACGGATACGGGTGGCCCTGCGGGTACGGGCGGCGGGGGAGGGAGCCATGGGGGTGGGGTGCCTCTCGGGGTCGCGGCGGCGGCGTGGGCGCTCTTGTCGATTTGTGCCCACTTTAACCGGGCGGGGGGAGGGGGCCGGGAGTCTCCGCGCTCGGCGCCCCCGCCGACATCGCTCGCCGCCACCCACCCGCACCGCTCAGCGCCGCCCACCCGTACCGCTCAGCGCCGCCCGATCAACCCGCACACCGTCTCGATGTCGATCTTCACCTGGGCGATGGACGCCCGCCCCGACAGCCAGGTGATCAGGGCCGAGTGCCAGGTGTGCTCGATCACCCGGACCACCGACAGCTGTTCAGGGCCGGGCGGCACCGGGAGGTCCATCGCGTCCACGATGATCGCCGTGGTCAGCCGGGAGACCGCGTCCACCTCCGCGCTGACCGAGCGGTCGGCGAAGGTCAGGGCGCGGACCATGGCGTCGGCGAGGTGCGGCTCGCGCTGCATGGCGCGGAAGGCGCGCATCAGGGTGCCGGCGACGCGGGCGGCCGGGTCCGTCTCCGTCGGGGGGCGTTTGCGCAGCGTCTCGTGGAGCTGCTCCAACTGGTCCTGCATGGTGGCGACCAGCAGATGGATCTTGGAGGGGAAGTAGCGGTAGAGCGTGCCCAGGGCGACGTTCGACGACTCGGCCACCTCGCGCATCTGGACCGCGTCGAAGCCGCCGCGGCTCGCCAGCCGGGTGGTGGCGGCGAGGATGCTGCGCCGCCGGGCCTCCTGACGCTGGGTCAGCGGGGCGGCCGGGGCGGAGGCGGCTCTCGGGTCTGCGGTCTTCTGTCCCACGTCGGTGCGTTCCTCTGCAGGGGGCGGTCGCCAGCATGATGGCAGGGCGTGGTTCAGTGACGCGAATCACTGGAACGTGTTCCACATTAGCGGGCCGTCCGGCCCGCGCCCCAGGTCCGCGGCCGGACGGGGTGCGACGGGGCCGGAGGCCGCCGGACCCGGCCGGGGTGTGCCGGAGTGCGTCGGGGGCGCGCCGGGGCCCGGGCGGGAGCGGTCCGTATCGCCGCCCGCCGGTGGCTCGGGTACGTTCTGGACTTGTCGGGCTTTCCACCGGTTTCCCAGCCGGTTCGGATAGTGAAACTTGTTCTAGAGAATCGGGAGCGGTTACGCTCCCGCTGAACCGCAGGAAGAATGGGGGCCGCGAGTGACCGCTGAGACCGCCCAGGCAGTCGGGTCACGTCCGCTCCCCGCGGTGTCCCCGGCCGGGGGCGACGCGCCGCTGCGCATCGCGCTGCTGTCGTACAAGGGCAACCCGTTCTGCGGCGGCCAGGGCGTCTACGTCCGCCACCTCTCCCGCGAACTGGCCCGGCTCGGCCACTCCGTCGAGGTGATCGGCGCCCAGCCGTACCCCGTCCTGGACGAGGGCGTCACCCTCACCGAACTCCCCAGCCTGGACCTCTACCGGCAGCCCGACCCCTTCCGCACCCCCAAGCGCGACGAGTACCGCGACTGGGTCGACGCGCTGGAGGTCGGCACCATGTGGACCGGCGGCTTCCCCGAGCCGCTCACCTTCTCGCTGCGCGCCCGGCGCCATCTGGCCGCCCGCCGCGGCGACTTCGACGTCGTCCACGACAACCAGACGCTCGGCTACGGCCTCCTCGCCGACCTCGGCGCCCCGCTGGTCACCACCGTCCACCACCCGGTCACCGTCGACCGGCGGCTGGAACTGGACGCCGCGGCCGACTGGAAGCGCCGGCTCTCCGTCCGCCGCTGGTACGGCTTCACCCGCATGCAGGAGCGGGTGGCCCGCTGCCTGCCGTCGATCGTCACCGTCTCCGGCTCGTCCCGGCAGGAGATCGTCGACCACCTCGGGGTGCGCCCGGACCGCGTCCACGTGGTGCCGATAGGCGCCGACACCGACCTCTTTTCACCCGACCCGTCCGTCCCGGTGGTCCCGGGCCGGATCGTCACCACGTCCAGCGCCGACGTCCCGCTCAAGGGCCTGGTGTACCTGGTCGAGGCGCTGGCGAAGGTGCGGACGGAGAACCCGGACGCCCACCTCGTGGTCGTCGGCCGGCGCGCGGACGACGGGCCGGTGGCGCGGGCCATCGAGACCTACGGGCTGGAAGGCGCCGTCAAGTTCGTCAAGGGCATCAGCGACGCCGAGCTGGTGGACCTGGTGCGCGGCTCCCAGGTCGCCTGCGTGCCGTCGCTGTACGAGGGCTTCTCGCTGCCCGCCGCCGAGGCCATGGCCACCGGGACGCCGCTGGTCGCCACCACCGGTGGGGCGATCCCCGAGGTCGCGGGCCCCGACGGCGAGACCTGCCTCGCCGTCCCGCCGGGCGACGCCGACGCCCTCGCCGGCGCCCTGAAGCGGCTCCTCGGCGACGGGGAACTGCGCCGCCGCCTCGGCGCCGCCGGACGGGAGCGGGTACTCGCCCGCTTCACCTGGCGGCAGGCGGCCATCGGGACCGCCGAACGCTACCGGATCTCGATCGAGCGGGCCGCCCGGGCGAGAGCCCGGGCCAGGAGCGGCGCCGGCCCGCTGCCCGTCCGTACTTCCGGCACCCGCCCGTAGGGGGCGCGCTTCCTCCCAGGGGCGGCACCCGCCCGGCCTCGATCCACCCGCCGCCCCCGGGCGGCACCGCTTCCGCGCGGCAGCCCGCCCGGCCGGGCGCCGACCGTCACTGACCTGCCCCGTCGGACGAAAGCAGACCTCCGTGCTGACCGTCGATTTCTCCCGCTTCCCGCTCGCCGCCGGCGACCGCGTCCTCGACCTGGGCTGCGGTGCGGGCCGGCACGCCTTCGAGTGCTACCGGCGCGGCGCCCGGGTGGTCGCCCTCGACCGCGACGCGGACGAGATCCGCGAGGTCGCCAAGTGGTTCGCCGCCATGAAGGAGGCCGGCGAGGCCCCGGCCGGCGCCACCGCCACCGCCATGGAGGGCGACGCCCTGGCCCTGCCCTTCCCCGACGACAGCTTCGACGTCGTCATCATCTCCGAGGTCATGGAGCACATCCCCGACGACAAGGGCGTGCTCGCCGAGATGGTCCGCGTCCTGAAGCCCGGCGGCCGGATCGCCGTGACCGTGCCCCGCTACGGCCCCGAGAAGGTGTGCTGGGCGCTCAGCGACGCCTACCACGAGGTCGAGGGCGGCCACATCCGCATCTACAAGGCCGACGAACTGCTGCGCAAGATGGAGGAGGCCGGGCTGAAGCCGTACGGCACCCACCACGCGCACGGTCTGCACAGCCCCTACTGGTGGCTCAAGTGCGCCTTCGGCGTCGACAACGACAAGGCGCTGCCCGTCCGCGCGTACCACAAGCTGCTGGTCTGGGACATCATGAAGAAGCCGGCGGCCACGCGCCTCGCCGAGCAGGTCCTCAACCCGGTCATCGGCAAGAGCTTCGTCGCCTACGCCACCAAGCCGCACCTGCCGGGCGACGCCGCGACGGGCGCCGAAAGCCCCGCCTCCGTCACCCACGCCGCTCCCGCGGGGGACCGCGCGTGACCACCCACAGCCGCCGCCCCGGCCGGCTCGAACGCCTCGTCCTCCCCGGCGTCCTGACCGCCGAGCAGCTCGGCGCGACCGTCGCCGGCATCGCCGCAGGGCAGCGCGAGGACGGCGCCATACCCTGGTTCCGCGGCCACCACCTCGACCCGTGGGACCACGTCGAGGCCGCCATGGCCCTGGACACCGCGGGCGAGCACGGCCGCGCCGAGGCCGCCTATCGCTGGCTCGCCGAGCACCAGAACCCCGACGGCTCTTGGTACGCCGCGTACGCCGACGGCGACCACCGGGAGCCCACCGACCGTACCCGCGAGACCAACTTCGTCGCGTACGTCGCCGTGGGCGTCTGGCACCACTACCTCTCCACCGGCGACGACGCCTTCCTCGACCGCATGTGGCCGACGGTGTTCGCGGCCGTCGAGTTCGTCCTCACGCTCCAGCAGCCCGGCGGCCAGATCGGCTGGAAGCGGGAGGCGCCGGACGGTGAAGGCAGCGGCGCCGACGTCACCGACGCCCTGCTCACCGGCTCGTCCTCCATCCACCAGGCGCTGCGCTGCGCCCTGGCCATCGCCGAGCACCGCGAGGAGCCGCAGCCGGACTGGGAGCTGGCCACGGGTCTGCTGGCGCACGCGATACGCCGGCACCCTGAGCGGTTTCTGGACAAAAGCCGTTACTCCATGGACTGGTACTACCCGGTGCTCGGCGGCGCCGTCACCGGCCCGGAGGCGGCGGCGCGCATCGCCGAGGGCTGGGACCGCTTCGTCGTCCCCGGCCTGGGCGTGCGCTGCGTCCTGCCCAACCCCTGGGTGACCGGCGGCGAGAGCTGCGAACTCGCCCTCGCGCTCTGGGTGATGGGCGAGTCGGACCGGGCCCTGGAGATCCTCCGCTGGATCCAGCACCTGCGCGCCGACAACGGCATGTACTGGACCGGGTACGTCTTCGAGGACGACGCCGTGTGGCCCGAGGAGCTCACCACCTGGACGGCCGGTTCGCTGCTGCTGGCGGTGGCCGCGCTGGGCGGCGACGAGGCGACGACGGCGGTGTTCGGCGGGGAACGGCTGCCCCGGGGGCTGGAACCGGACTGCTGCGGCTGACCGGAGCCGGGGCGTAGGGGCGGGGGCCCCGGGGGCGGTGCGTGAACGGACGGAGGCCGGTCGCGGCTGGACGAGGGCCGGAAGCGGCCGGACGGGGGCCGGGAGTGGCCGGACGAGGGCCGGGCGAATCGCCGGATGAGGGCCGGGAGCGGCCGGACGAGGGCCGGGAACTGCCGGATGGGGGTCGGATCCGGCCGGGGCCCGGCCCCGTTCCGTATCTGGCCCGTTTCCGACGTGTACGTCCGCACCCGGTAGCCCGAACGATGCGGTCCGGATGCGCCGGGCCGCCGCGCGGGCCACGCTGGTCCCGTACCGTGCCCGCCGGCCCCGGAGGCAAGAGTGTCCGACCGTGCCCGTGTCCGCCGCACCGTTGTCGTCCTGCCGCTGGTCTGCGGCCTGTTGCTGGCCGGTTCGGCCTGTGGAGGCGACAAGAAGGAGAAGTCCACCGGCGAGGCGAGCCCGACGAGCTCGATCGAGAAGCAGAAATTCGCCAAGACCCGGTTCGTCGCCAACGCCGGCCTCGCGTCCGGCGCCGCCTACAAGTGGATCATCAAGCCGTACCGCAACGGCGCGTTCAAGAAGGGGGCGGACGGCCGGACGGGTGCCCTCGTCAAGGCGGGCCTGGCCGGGGTGTTCACCTACAACCGGCTCAAGGCCGCCACCCGCAACGCCCAGGGCGACCCGACGCTCTCCAAGGCCCTGGCCCCCGTCAACGCGGGCATCGACTCCCTCAAGGGGCTCGGCACCAAGCTCCGCAAGGGCGACGCCACCGACGGCGACGTGAACTCCGTCGACAGCGTCATCAACAAGGTCAAGGACGCGGGCAAGAGCGCCGGCGCCCCCGTCACGGACAAGGAGCCGTCGGCGAGCGAGCTCCAGAAGGGCTGACCGATAGCCGCCCGTCGGGGATCCCGGTCCCGTCGGCCGCCCGGAAGCCGATGACAGCATGGGGCCCATGAACCGGTCGACGGAAGCCGTCCCCCGCTCGGTGCCGCATCGGGCCCTGCCCGCCGCCCTCGCCCTCGCCCTCGTGCTCGTCGCGGCCTGCGACGGCGGGGGCGGGGGCGGTGGGGGTCCGGAGGAGGGCGGGACGGGCGTCGGCGATCCGGTGTTCCCCACCCTCGGCAACAGCGGTTACGACGTACGGCACTACGGCCTGACCCTCGACTACCGGCCCGACGGCAACGCCCTCGAAGGCGACGCCGTCATCACCGCCCGCGCGACGAAGGAGCTGAGCGCGTTCACCCTCGACCTGACGGGGCTGAAGGTGACGTCCGCCAAGGTCGACGGAAAGCCCGCGAAGACCTCCCGCTCGGGCACCAAACTCAGGATCGAGCCTGCGCACCCGCTCGCCAAGGGCCGGGAGTTCCGCACGGAGATCGCCTACGAGGGACGGCCGGAGACGATCCGCGACCGGGACGGCGCCACGGAGGGCTGGGTCGAGACGGACCACGGAGCGGTCGGGCTCGGCGAACCGGAGGGCTCGATGGCCTGGTTCCCGGGCAACCACCACCCGTCCGACAAGGCGACGTACGACTTCACCGTCTCCGTCCCCAAGGGCTTCACCGCCGTCGCCAACGGCGAGTCGCGGGGCACGAAAACGGTCAAGGACGAGCACGGGGACGACTGGACCACCTTCCGCTGGCACAGCGGCGAGCCGATGGCGAGCTATGTGGCGAGCGTGGCCATCGGCGAGTTCAAGGTGGTGGAGACGACGGCAGCGGTGCACAAGGGCAGGGTGCCGGTGTACATCGCCTACGCGGCGGGGGAGGACGCGGCCGGGCGGCACATGAAGGAGGTGGTGCCGAAGATGCTGGCTTGGGAGGAGAAGCTGTTCGGCCCGTACCCCTTCGCGTCGTCCGGCGCGGTCATCGACCGGAATCCGTACATCCACTATCCGCTCGAGACCCAGACCAAGCCGTACTACGAGAAGCCGCCGAAGGACAAGATCATCGTCCATGAGCTGGCCCACCAGTGGTTCGGCAACTCCGTCACCCCGCGCACCTGGCGCGACATGTGGCTCAACGAGGGCTTCGCCCAGTACACCGAGTGGATGTGGGAAGCCCAGCAGGAGAAGAAGCGCACGGAACGGCAGATCTTCGACGACTACTACGACGGCAGGGACCCGGAGAGCCGCGGCGAGGCGGGCGAGGACATCTGGGCCTTCCCGCCCGCCTATCCGACCGCCGAGACCATATCCGGGCGGCCGGTGTACGGCCGGGGCGCGATGGTGCTGCACAAGCTGCGCGAGACCGTCGGCGACGCGACGTTCTTCGACATCCTCCGCACCTGGGCGCGCGACCACCGCTACGGCAACGCCGGCACCGACGACTTCATCCGGCTGTGCGGGAAGAAGTCGGGCCGGGACCTGGGCGACCTCTTCGACACCTGGCTCTTCAAGGCGGCCAAGCCGGACCACCGCTAGCGCGGTGGCGGGGGAACGGAGAAGGCCCGCCGGGGAGTCCGGCGGGCCTTCTCGTGCGACGGAGCGCGGGCGCGTCAGCCGCGCTGGATGCCCGAGGTGTCCTGGAGGACGCCGCGACGGCCGTCCTGCGTCTGCGCGACGAGCGCCGCGCCGCGCTGGTCCACCGCTAGGTACCAGGTGCCCGGCGCCAGCTCGGCGATCGGCGTCTGGCCGCCGTCCTCCGGGAACAGCGGACGGTTCACCGGCACCGCGAACCAGAACGGCGCGAAGTCCGAGGCACCCGCGGCGGGAGCCTGGGCACCCGCCCCGGGGGCCCCGCCCGTACCGCCGGCGGCCTGCTGCGCGGCCGCCTGCTGCGGACCGGACTGGTCGGCCTGCTGCGGCGCGCCGTACGGCTGCCCCCGAAGGAACCGCCGGCCGGACCGCCCGGGCCCGGGTAGCCGTAGCCGGGGTGCGCGCCGGTCCCGTAGGGGGACTGCACCTGGGGGTGGGGGTGCCGAGGAGGGGGGCCTTCAGGGCGGGGAGGCGGTCCGAGAACAGCGCGAAGGCGGCGATCAGCAGGTTGGCGATCAGCGCCAGGATGCGACCGATACCGACACCGATCTTGTCGGTCTGGTCCTCCAGGGGACCGTCGAACATCGTCCACAGGGTGGTCCACGTCGCGAAGACCGCGAGGGCCGTGCCCCACTGCGCCAGCGTGAGACCGAGGACCTGGCGGTCCTGGGCCCGGAAACGGGAGGCGACGATGAGCGCCGCGGCGATCAGGCCGGCGAGGACGATGGACGGCAGCGCCGGAAAGACCTTGCCCTCCCACAGGTTGGGCAGATCCGACTTGTCGCAGAGCGGACGACCGCCGCAGTCGAACGAGTAGTAGTCGAGGAACGACGCGACGAACAGCAACACCGCTGCTCCGATCACCACGCCGTCGCCTCTAGTGAGGGAGCGGAAGTTCACCTGAGATCCTTTGTCAGTGCCTTCAGAGTCGGTCGGTCTCGTCGCTGTCGCCGGACGCGAGACGGGAGGGCGCGGACGAACGCGGCCCCCCATCGTACGGGGGAACCTATCGCCCCGGTGTCCGGGGCGCCTCTTCGTTTCGACCTCGTGACACGGCCGTGGCCTGCCGTTATACGGCTCGGTTGCCGCGTCGGCGGCGCGCTACCGGCTCAGGACGAACTCCCGGATGCCGTCGGCGATCCCCTGGGCCGCCTTCTGCCGCCATCCGTCGTCGGTGAGTTGTGCGGCGTCCTGCGGATCGCGCATGTTGCCGCACTCGATGAACACCTTCGGCACGGTGGAGAGGTTGAGGCCGCCGAGGTCGCTCCGGACGTCCAGGCCGGTGTTGTGGCCGATGTAGTTGGACGGGATGCTGCCGGTCGCCTGGACGAACTTGCCGAGGACACGCTCGCCCAGCTCCTTCGACGGTTCGACGATCGGGCCGGTGTCCGCCCGGCCGCCCTTGACCTTGGCGGGCAGGATGACGTGGACGCCGCGCTGGCCGGGGGCGGCGCCGTCCGCGTGCACGGACAGCGCGGCGTCGGCGTGCGCCTTGTTGCCGGCCGCGGCCCGTTCGTCCACGCAGGGGCCGAACGGCCGGTCGCCGTCGTGGGTGAGGGTGACCGTCGCGCCCTGCGCCTGGAGGATCGTCCGGATGCGGTGGGCGACGTCGAGGCTGAACGCCGCTTCCGCGTAACCGGAGTTGGTGGACGTACCGGTGGTGTCGCACTCCTTGCGCCCGGTGCCGATGTCGACGGACCGGTCGATCTCCGCCGTGTGCTGCTGGTTGTGGATGTTGTGCCCCGGGTCGATGACCACGACCTTCCCGCGGAGCGGCCCGTCGCCGCCGTCGCCCGCGGGCGGGGCGGAAGGTTTCGGCGGTTCCGTGGCGCCCGGTGGGGACGGCGGTGTGTTCTTCGCCTCCCGTGGCGGCGACGACGGCGGGACGGCCGCGGGGGAGCGGCCGGCCGACGCGGACGGGGAACCACCGGGCGGCGCCGACGCCTTGGCGTCGTCGACCGGGCCGTCACGGTCGTCGCACCCCGCGACCGCCGCCAGCAGCAGGGCGGTCAGGGCCGCGACGGCCGGACGGGCGCGGCGGGCCCGGCGGGCGGGCCGGGCGCGGCCGGAGTGACGAGGAGAGCTGCCGTAGGACACCCGGGCGATGCTAGCGCCGCCCGTCAGATCGCGGGGCCCGTCCGGCGCAGAACCCGCATCGACCCCGTCACGGAGACCTCCGTGAACCCACCCGACTCCAGGGCCCTTACATACACCCGGTACGGCGCCTGGCCGCCGTCCGCCGGGTCCGGGAACACGTCGTGGACGACGAGCAGCCCGCCCTGCGCGAGGTGCAGCGCCCAGCCCTCGTAGTCCGCGGTCGCGTGCTCGTCCGTGTGCCCGCCGTCGATGAACACCAGCCCCAGCGGCGTCCCCCACAACGCGGCCACCTGCGGGGAGCGGCCCACGATCGCGACCACGTGGTCCTCCAGGCCCGCCCGGTACAGCGTCCTGCGGAACGTCGGCAGCGTGTCCATCCGGCCGACGCCCGGGGCGTCGTCCACCAGGGACGTGTCGTGGTACTCCCAGCCGGGCTGCTGCTCCTCGCTGCCGCGGTGGTGGTCGACGGTCACGACCGTCGTCCCGGCCTCGCGGGCGGCGTCGGCGAGGAGGAGGGTGGAGCGGCCGCAGTAGGTGCCCACTTCGAGGAGGGGGAGGCGGAGTTCGGAGGCCGCGGTGTGGGCTGCCTGGTGGAGGGCGAGGCCCTCGTCCAGGGGCATGAAGCCCTTCGCTTCTTCGAAGGCGGTCAGGGTTTGGGGTTTGGGGGGCACGGTCGTCCTTGGGTGGTCGGTGGGTGGGTGGTGGGCGCCTGCGGCGGGCGGTGCCCCGGGCCCTCCCCTTCGCCGATTCCCGGGGGCAAGCCCCCGGACCCCCTTGTCCTCAAACGCCGGACGGGCTGAACAGCCCGTCCCGGGGGCGCGGGGGAGGAAGGGCGGGACCGGGGCACCCTACAACCACCCGTTCTGCCGGGCGGCCCGCACCGCCTCCATCCGGTTCCGCGTCTGCGTCTTGCCGATGGCGGCGGAGAGGTAGTTCCGGACGGTCGCGGGCGACAGGTGCACCTTGGCCGCGATGTCCGCGACCGTCGCGCCGTCCACCGCCGCGGCCAGGACGTCCCGCTCCCGCTGCGTCAGCGGATTCGGCCCGGCGCTCAACGCCGCCGCGGCGAGGGCGGGATCGATGACGCGCTCGCCGGCGAGCGCGCGGCGGATCGCGGCGGCGAGGTCCTCGACGGGGCCGTCCTTGACGAGGAAGCCGGAGGCGCCGGCCTCCATGGCGCGGCGGAGGTAGCCGGGCCGCCCGAAGGTGGTGAGTATCAGCACCCGGCACTCGGGCAGCCGCTGCCGGAGGTCGGCCGCCGCGTCGAGGCCGCTGCGCCCGGGCAGTTCGATGTCGAGGAGGGCGATGTCGGGGCGCGCCTCCAGGGCGGTGGGCACGATCTCGTCGCCGTTGCCGACCTGGGCGACGACCTCGATGTCGTCCTCCAGCCCGAGCAGCAGCGCGAGCGCGCCCCGCATCATGCCCTGGTCCTCGGCCAGCAGTGTCCTGATCACGCCGCTCGCTCCTTCTCGCCGCGCCTGTCGCCGCTCTGGTCGCTGTTCGGATGGGGGTCGCCGGGTTTGGCGTACGGCTCGTCGTCCACCGGCAGTTCGGCCACGAGCCGGAAGCCGCGCCGGCCGTCGGGCCGGGCGCTCAGGGAGCCGCCGGCGGCGGCCAGCCGCTCGGTGAGGCCCTTGAGGCCGTTGCCGCCCGTGGACGCGGCCGGGGGTTCGGCCGAGCCTACGCCC
The DNA here is from genome assembly GCF_050937075.1 of Streptomyces sp. CA-181903. NCBI lineage: Bacteria > Bacillati > Actinomycetota > Actinomycetes > Kitasatosporales > Streptomycetaceae > Streptomyces > Streptomyces sp. CA-181903. The sequence continues at coordinate 2,339,749 of NZ_JBNJLY010000001.1, read as the reverse complement.
GGGCCGTTGTCGGTGATCTCCAGGTGTACCCGGTCGGGTTCGCCGCGCACGTCTATCTCGCAGCGCGAGGCGCCGCTGTGCCGGACGACGTTGGTGACGCCCTCGCGCACCACCCAGCCCAGCAGCACTCCGGTCTGCGGCGGGAGCGGCGGGCCGGACTGCCGGATCTCGGCGGTGATGCCGGACGCGTCGAGCAGCGAACGGGCGTTGTCCAGCTCGGTGGTGAGGCTGCCCTCACGGTAGCCGGTGACGGCCTCGCGGATCTCGGTGAGCGCCTGGCGGCCGACCGCCTCGATGTCGGCGGCCTGGCCGAGTGCGGCGTCCAGGTTGCGGGGGCCGAGCCGGCGCACCGCCTCCGCCTTGACGACGATCACGGACATGGTGTGCCCGAGGAGGTCGTGCAGGTCGCGGGAGAAGCGCAGGCGTTCGCGTTCGACGGCGGCGTGGGCGAGTTCCTCGCGGGTGTCGCGCAGGACCGCGATGGCCTCGAAGAGGTTGAGGACGGCCGCCGCGACCAGGCCGCCCAGGGCCGTGCCCCAGCTGACGGCGAGGACGCTGCCCGCGCTGTCGTCGTCGGGCCGGATGAGCCAGGACAGTCCGCAGGCGACGCCGAGCGAGCCGAGGGCGGCGGCCATCAGGCGCTGCCGGTGGCGCAGCACCATGCCGGTGGCGATGGACAGCAGCGGGAAGCACATCTGCCAGTAGGCGCCGTAGCCCATGTTGAGGGCGAAGGCGAGCACGGCCAGGCCGATCAGGGTCAGTTTGGGGAGGCGGGTGTAGCGCCGGTGCTCGTCCAGGGAGGTGAAGACGGCGGTCACGTACAGGCAGACGAAGGTGAGTTCGCCCAGGCCGGCGAGCCAGGGCAGCGGCATGTCGCCGAGGAACATGTGGATCGTGTCGCCGCTGAGGGCGAAGAGCCACGGGATGAAGGCCCTCCGGCCGGGCGCCTTCATCTTCTCGATTTCCTCGCCCATGCGCTTCATAGGCCGCATCCTAAGCACTGCCGCTGTGACCTGCGCAGATGCCGGATGTATGGGGAAGGCCGTGACATTTGTCCCGGGGCGGGCCGTGGTGGGGCGGCGGGGGCGGGGACCTTCCTCCGGGGCGGCGGAGCGGTTATAAGGGACCGGTCGGTGGAACGCGTTCTCGTTGCACCGGCGTTTCCGCCGCCCCATCCCGCTGCCCAAGTTGACCCGTGCCGGCGAAGGAGTCCCTCTCCATGCCCATCGACGCAGCCAAGGCCACGGCCGCCGAACCGCGGACCGTCTCCCTCTCCTGGGACCACAAGGACGTCCTCCTCTACCACCTCGGCATCGGCGCGGGCGTCCCCGCCACCGACCCCGCCGAGCTCCGCTACACCCTGGAGAGCGGGCTGCACGTCCTGCCCTCCTTCGCCACCGTGGCGGGCGGCGGGATGGCCCTCGCGGCCGGGCTCTCCACGCCCGGCATCGACGTCGACCTGGCCCGCGTGCTGCATGGCGGGCACCACATCACCCTGCACCGGCCGCTGCCCGTCCGCGCCGACGGCGTCACCCAGACCTCGCGCGTCGCCGCCGTGTACGACAAGGGCAAGGCGGCCGTCATCGTGCTGCGCACCGACGTCGACGACGTGGACGGGCCGCTGTGGCGCGGCGACGCGCGGATCTACGTCCGCGGGGAGGGCGGCTTCGGCGGCGAGCGCGGCGAGTCGACGCGGCTCGGGCTCCCGGACCGGGAGCCGGACGTGACCGTGGAGCGGGCCGTCCGCGAGGACCAGGCGCTGCTCTACCGGCTGTCGGGGGACTGGAACCCCCTGCACGCCGACCCGGAGTTCGCCGCCCGCGCCGGTTTCCACCGGCCGATCCTGCATGGGCTCTGCACCTACGGGATGACCCTCAAGGCGGTCGTGGACACGGTTCTGGAAGGGCGGGTCGACCTCGTCCGCTCGTACGCCACCCGCTTCGCCGGGGTCGTCTACCCGGGGGAGACGCTGCGGGTGCGGATGTGGCGCGATACGCCCGGGCCCGGGCGGATCCGGGTGTCCGTGACGGTCGTGGAGCGGGACGACGCGGAGGTGCTGGCCGACACGGTCGTCGAGCACGTCTGAGGGCGGCCGCCGCCCCGGGCCGCCGCCCCGGGCCGCCGCCCCGGGCCGCCGCCCCGACGTGGCGCAGCCCCGGGGGGAGCGGGCCGGCCCGCTCCGCCGCCGGGGCCGCGCTGCTCCCGGGAGCCGTCGGCCTCCCGGGACCGCCTCTCAGGCGGCTTCGGCGGTGCGCCGGTGCTTGCCGTGGGCGGGACCGCCGGCGTCGTCGGACGACGCCGGGCCGCGGTGCCTGCCGGAGCCGGCGGCTGCGGCCCGGGCGGACGCCTCCAGGGGGCGCGCCTCGGTCGTGTCGGTTCGGGCTTCGGACATGTCGGGAGTCACTCCGTGGGATGTGGGTGCGTGCTCTGCGCGTCGGGGGCCGCGGCGCCGGACGGCGCCCATGGGCACCGCCCGCGGGGGCACCCGTGGGTGCCACCCCTGGATACGGTCAACGCCCGTACCATGCGCGGTCGTTCGGCGCACCGCGGTGCTCCGCCGGTACCACGTGTGCAACCCCCGGCCCCGAAGTCTAACGGGACCTTGATCGCGTGAGCCACCCCCCGGCGGGTGCCCCGGTCCCACCCTTTTCCCCGGCCGCCGCCGGGAGGCGCCCCCGGTTTTCCGCGGGTGCCGTATCGGCCTGTCCGGCGTTCGGGATGACCGCGCGCGGCGCGGCTCCGCGGGGTGCGGGGCCTTTCGCGGAGATGGAGAAGGGGGGGGGCGCCCTGCGGGGGAGGGGCCGGGGTGCCCCCCTCGCGAGCGGACGGTGTGAGCTCCCGGCCGCCGTACGTCAGCGCCGTATCACCACCACCGCCGCGCCCCCGTCGCCGTCGCACCGGCATCGTCGCCGCGCCCCCACCGTCGTCGCACCGGCACCGGCACCGGCACCGGCACCGGCACCGGCACCGGCGTCGTCGTCGCACCCTGTCGCCGTCGCACCGCGCCCGACCGTCGCACCGCGCCCGACCGCCGCACCGCGCCCGGCCGCCGCGCCGCTCCTACCGCACCCGGGTGTGCGGCTGCGGCGCCTGCCGGAGTGGTGCCTGCTGGAGCGGCACCGGCCGGGGGGCCGAGGGTCCTCCGTTCTCCGTCATCTCCCCCAGGGGGCCGCCCGGTTCCCCCTCCTCCGGGTCCGGCAGGCGGAGGCGGGCCAGCCCGCAGGGGACGTGCGGGGTGGCGTACGGCAGGCGCAGTTCCCCGCCGGCCGTCCACAGGCCGGCGCCGGCGACCCAGCCCAGCGGGCCGGGGAACTGGCGCAACTGCCGTTCCGCGGGCCGCCAGACGCCCACCGACGTACCCGACTCGCGGTCGACGCGGAACGCCACCGAGCACACCTCGGGGGTGAGCGTCTGCCCGGGCTGGACGGCGAACGGCGTCACCGCCGCGCCGGGCTGCCGCAGGCACTCGGGGAAGCGGACCGGCCGCGCCGAGCCGAGCACCCCCCAGCCCAGCCGCTCCTCGCCGGGCGCGTCGGACCGGACGAGGAGCAGGCCGCTGTCGGGGTCGGCGAGCACCAGCCGGTCGTTGCTCTTCTCGGCGATCTGCAGCAGCGGCGTGGTCTCGCCGCCGCGGCCGAGGTCGACGACGACGGCCTTGGTGAGCCCGTCGAGTTCGCGGTCGAGGGCGAGCAGCCGGCCGGGCCGGTCGAGCCAGGCGCCGCCGGAGCAGCGTCCGGGCACCCGGGCCAGCAGCTCGGGTCCGGCGGGGGAGCCGTACACGCGCCACAGCGTGGTCGTCCGCTCGCCGTGCACCAGGGCGTACGCGGAGAGGCCGTCCGGCGCGGGCGGCAGCAGCGACAGGTAGGGGCACTCGATCGCGCCGAGCGGCAGCTCGCCGGTGCCGGGGCCGGTGGGGTAGAGCAGCGACAGGGCGTACCGCTCGGCCACCCGGCGCCGGATGAGCACCCTCCCGTCGGTGAGCGGCAGCACCTCGCTGTCCGGCTCCTCTGGCTGGGTGCCGGGCAGCGGGACCGCGTACGGCTCCGGGCCGTCGAGGGTCCAGCGCTCCGGGAACCAGCCGCCCGTGGCCCGGCTGAGCGCGAGCCACGCGGCGTACGAGCCGTCGGCCGCGATGGTGAACGCCGGACGTCGGGAGTCCATGGGCGCACGCCGGGGAGTGGTCTCCGGAGTGCTCTGGGGGGCACAGACCGTCATGAGAAACGTCACCTCCGGCACAGAACGTAGTTTTCGCGCCCGGGGCCCCACCCTGCGAGTGAGACGGCTTCACGCGTAAGGGTGGAGGTTGTCCGATTCGCCGGAGGGAGGTGGGGTGGGTGTGCTTGCGGGGGTCTCGCCTCTCTTGCGATGGTCCGTCCCCCTTGGTGACGCGGCGTCCGGACCCTCTAAAGTAAGGGTGCCCTAACCGTCAGGCCGGTCCCCTCCGGCACCCCACAGCCCCAGGAGCGCCCTCATGCCACTCCGCCGCCGCGGCACGGCCGCCGCAGCCCTCGCCCTCGCCGCCGCGCTCTCGCTGGCGGCCTGCGGATCCGACGGGGACGGCAAGGGCAAGGACGGCGGCGCCGGATCGAAGGACGTGGCCCAGGGCGGGAAGGACTTCGGCAAGGCCGCCGACCTCACCAGGAACATGGGCACCGACGCCGCCGCCGGGCAGTTCCCCCGGACCGTCACCCACGCCCTGGGCAGGACCGAGATCAAGGCCAAGCCGAAGCGGGTCGTCGTCCTGGACGTCGGCGAGCTCGACAACGTCGTCTCGCTGGGCATCAAGCCCGTCGGCTACGCGCCCGCCGAGGGCGGCGACGGCATCCCGTCCTACCTGCGGAAGGACGCCGGCGACCCCAAGAGCGTCGGCACGATCAACGGCCTCAACCTGGAGGCGATCAACAATTTGCACCCCGACCTGATCCTCGGCAGCAAGCTCCGCGCGGAGAAGCACTACAAGGACCTGTCGAAGATCGCGCCGACCGTCTTCTCCGTCCGCCCCGGCTTCACCTGGAAGGAGAACTACCTCCTCAACGCCGCCGCCCTCGACGAGACGGCGAAGGCCAAGGCCAACCTCGCCGCGTACGAGGCGAAGGCGAAGAAGCTCGGCGAGGACGTCGGCGGGAAGAAGCCGACCATCAGCATGGTCCGCTACATGCCGCAGTTCACCCGGCTGTACGCGCAGAAGTCCTTCATCGGCACCGTCCTGAAGGACGCCGGCCTGCCGCGGCCGAAGAACCAGCAGGCCGACGAGCTCGCCGTGCAGATCGGCCCCGAGAAGATCGACCAGGCCGACGCCGACTGGATCTTCACCGGCGTCTACGGCGCCCCCGACCGCACCAAGCGCGACGTCGCCCGCGACAACCCGCTGTGGAAGAACCTGAAGGCGGTCAAGGAGGGGCGGGCCCGCGATGTCAGCGACGAGACCTGGTACCTGGGGCTCGGTGTGACGGCGGCGAACAGCGTGCTGGACGATCTGCGGGGCTTCCTGGTCAAGTAAAGGGGCGCGATCCAGTCGGAGCGCGGTTTCGGGGGGTGCGGGGGGCGCGCCCCCGCAAGAAGCGGTGAGAGGGCGGGACCGGGGCGCCCCCCGCCGCAGGCGCCCGCCGGGAGGCAGGCCGCCCGCCCCCGGGAGCCAGGTAGCCTTTCCCCGTGCCCGTACTGTCTGAAGTCATCGCCGCCCTCGACGCCCTCTGGCCCCCGGAGCGGGCCGAGCAGTGGGACGCCGTCGGTACGGTCTGCGGAGACCCCGACGCCCACGTCGGCCGGGTCCTCTTCGCCGTGGACCCCGTCCAGGACGTCGTCGACGAGGCCGTGAGGCTCGGCGCCGACCTGGTCGTCACCCACCACCCCCTCTACCTGCGCGGGACGACCACGGTCTCGGCCGGCACGTTCAAGGGCCGCGCCGTGCACACCCTGATCAAGAACGACATCGCGCTGCACGTCGCCCACACCAACGCCGACCGCGCCGACCCGGGTGTCTCCGACGCCCTCGCGGGCGCCCTCGACCTTCGGGTCATCAGCCCCCTGGTGCCGGACCCCACCGACCCCACGGGCCGCCGCGGCCTCGGCCGCATCTGCGAGCCCGTCGCGCCGCTGACCCTCGCCGAGTTCGGCGAGCGCTGCGCGGCCCGGCTGCCCGCCACCGCGCAGGGCATTCGCGTCGCAGGCGACCCGCGGCGGGTGCTGCGCACCGTCGCCGTCTGCGGCGGCTCCGGCGACTCCCTCTTCGACGAGGTGCGGGCCGCGGGCGTCGACGCGTACGTCACCGCCGACCTGCGGCACCACCCCGTCTCCGAGGCGCGGCAGCACGGCCCGCTCGCCCTGGTCGACGCCGCCCACTGGGCCACCGAGTGGCCCTGGACCGAGCAGGCCGCCGCCCAGCTCGACGAGATCTCCGACCGGCACGGCTGGGGCCTGCGCACCCATGTCTCGCGCCTGGTCACCGACCCCTGGACCGCCCACGCGGCGTCCTCCGCCCCCACCGATCACTCCGATCACCAGTAAGAGGAGCCCCCAACTGAACGCCGCGCCCGCCGACCAGATCCGCCTCCTGGATCTCCAGGCCCTCGACACCCGCCTCGGCCAGCTCGTCCACAAGCGCCGGTCGCTGCCCGAGCACGCCGAGATCCAGGCCCTCGAAGGGGACCTCACCCAGCACCGCGACCTCCTCGTCGCCGCGCAGACCGAGGAGAGCGACACCGCCCGCGAGCAGGCCAAGGCCGAGCAGGACGTCGACCAGGTCCGCAAGCGCGCCGCCCGCGACCAGCAGCGGCTCGACTCCGGCGCCGGGATGACCCCCAAGGACCTGGAGAACCTCCAGCACGAGGTCGCCTCCCTCGCCAAGCGCCAGGGCGACCTGGAGGACGTCGTCCTGGAGATCATGGAGCGCCGCGAGGCCGCCCAGGAGCGCGTCACCGAGCTCACCGCCCGTGTCGAGGCCGTCCAGGGCAAGGTCGACGCGGCCGTCGCGCGCCGCGACGAGGTCCTGGCCGAGCTCGACGCCGAGGCCGCCAAGGTCACGAAGGAGCGCGGCCTCGTCGCCGACTCCGTCCCCGCCGACCTGCTCAAGCTCTACGACAAGCTGCGCGAGAAGGAGGGCGGCGTCGGCGCGGCCCGCCTCTACCAGCGCCGCTGCGAGGGCTGCCGCCTGGAGCTCAACATCACCGAGGTCAACGAGGTGCGCGCCGCCGCCCCCGACGCGGTCGTCCGCTGTGAGAACTGCCGCCGGATCCTGGTCCGCACCCCCGAGTCGGGGCTGTAGGCAGCAGATGGCCCACCGCTTCGTCGTCGAGGCCGACGGCGGCTCCCGGGGCAACCCGGGTCCCGCCGGGTACGGCGCGGTCGTGCTCGACGCGGCGACCGGCGAGGTCGTCGCCGAGGCCGCCGAGTACATCGGCACCGCCACCAACAACGTGGCCGAGTACAAGGGGCTCATCGCCGGTCTGGAGGCCGCGCGGGCGCTCGACCCGGACGCGGAGATCAGCGTGCGGATGGACTCCAAGCTCGTCGTGGAGCAGATGTCCGGCCGCTGGAAGATCAAGCACCCGGACATGCGGCCGCTGGCCGCCCGGGCGCGGCTGATCTTCCCCGTGGACCGGGTCGGCTACGAGTGGATCCCGCGCGAGCGCAACAAGCACGCCGACCGGCTCGCCAACGAGGCGATGGACGCGGGGAAGAAGGGCCTGGCCTGGGAGCCTTCGGGGCGGCCGCGGCCGGTCACGGGCGCCGCCGACGCGGTGGCGCCGGTGGAGCCGGCGGCGCTCGCCGCACCACCTGTGGAACCGCTCGGGGAACCGAAGGCCGCGCCCCTCGGCTGGGCCGCGCCCGCCGACCTCGGGGCGCCGACGACGTTCGTCCTGCTCCGGCACGGCGAGACAGCGCTCACCCCGCAGAAGCGATTCTCCGGAAGCGGCGGCTCCGACCCCGAACTGTCGCCCGCCGGCCGCCGCCAGGCCGAGGCCGTCGCCGCCGCGCTGGCCGCGCGCGGCACGATCCAGGCCGTGGTCAGTTCACCCCTGCGCCGCTGCCGCGAGACGGCGGGCGCGGTGGCGGCCCGCCTCGGCCTCGACGTCCGCGTCGAAGAGGGCCTGCGCGAGGCCGACTTCGGCGCCTGGGAGGGGCTGACCTTCGCCGAGGTCCGCGAACGCCACCCGGCCGACCTCGACGCCTGGCTCGCCTCCACCAAGGCCGCCCCCACCGGCGACGGCGAGAGCTTCGCGGCCGTTGCCCGCCGCGCCGCCCTCGCCCGCGACCGCCTCCTCACCCGCTACGCGGGACGGACGGTGCTGCTGGTGTCACACGTGACCCCGATCAAGTCCCTGGTCAGGCTGGCACTGGGGCCCCTCCGGAGTCCCTCTTCAAGATGGAGCTGTCGGCGGCCTCGCTGTCGGCGGTGGCGTACTACGCGGACGGGAACACGTCGTTGCGGCTGCTGAACGACACGTCGCACCTGCGGTGAGGCGCTGACCCGGCGTCGGGACCGCCGCTTCGTATCATGCCGGTCCCGACGACGGTCCGCCCCAACAGCCCGCCGTTACGGCGCCGTTGACGCTCCCGTTCCCTCTCCCGTTCCCTCTCCCGCTCCTCGATCTCGCGCGGCCCCTCGCCGGTGGCCGCGGTGCGGGGACATTCGGGGCAGCACCACAGATCCGGCGCCCCCGGCAGCGGCGGCTCCATGTCCACCGCGCAGTGCGGACACTCCACCGTCACCCCCTCCACATGCCCGCAGGACCCGCACACCCACACGGGCCCGTCCCTGTCCTGCCGCCGCCACGCCGTCCCCGGCACCGGGCGCAGCCCGTGGTGACGATCCCCGCCCGGTCCATGACCGGCGGCTCGGGCGTGGCATCCGCGTACGCGATGAGCCGCGCCCTCACCTCGTCGTCCGTCGTATTGGCCATCCTGAGCAGGTGTGCGACGCGCGAGCGTGCCTCGTCAACGAATTCGTTCATGGCATGGGGCAGGCTATCGCCGTTCCGGCCCGATGATCACCGTTGCCGTGGCGGTGAGTTGACGCGGGGGACGCGCGGGGGGGGTCCGACGCGCCGCATATAGGCCACCGGCCGTCCGCCATCCCCCCTACGCTCGGCCGGACACGGCGGACGGCAAGGAAAGAGGAGGCGGCGATGGTGGAGATCGTCCTCATCCCCGGGTTCTGGCTGGGCGCGTGGGCCTGGGAGGACGTGGCACGGGCACTGCGGGCGGCGGGACACCGCGTCCACCCGGTCACCCTGACCGGACTGGCCGAACGGGCGGCCGAGGCGACGCCGGAGGTGGACGTCCGCACGCACACCGAGGACATCGTCCGCGTCATCGAGGGCGGCGACCTCCGGAATGTGGTGCTGGTGGGGCACAGCGGGGCGTGCGTGCCGGTCGCCGGTGCGGCGGCCCGGATTCCGGAGCGGATCGCGCGGCTGGTGTACGTGGACACGGGCCCGCTGCCGGCGGACATGGCGGTGATCGACTTCAACGACCCGAAGACGCGGGCCGGATGGCGCGACCAGGCAGCGAACGAGGGCGACGGCTGGCGACTCCCACCTCCATCGTTCGACCCGGCGACGGCCCCGGCCGACCTGGCTGGCCTCTCCGACGACCACCTCACCCGCCTCCGCGCACTCTCCACCCCCCAGCCCTTCGCGACGGTGACGGGCACCCTGGACCGCCCCGCGAATCCCGTGGAGGTCCCCGCCACGGTCATCGCCTGCACCTTTACCCCCGACCAGGCCCGCACGCTGGCCGCCACCGGCAACCCGGTCTTCGCCCCCATGGCCCGCATGGACCTCCGCCACCTCCCGACGGGCCACTGGCCGATGCTCTCGCGTCCCGCGGACCTGGCGGCGCTGCTGGACGAGATTGCGGGCTCGATCCGGTCGCGAGTGCACGGAAGTTTCGGTTCCCGTCAGGAGAAGTCCCCCTGACGGACGGCGGATACGGACGCGTCGTCACCGACCGGCGGCGTGAGACTCCACCGAAACCGCCTCGCCGACTCCGCGTGGATCAGAGCCTCGACGAGCTTCTTGGCCGTCGCCATCGGCACCGTCCCCAGATACACGGACGGCTCCCCGGAGAGCGAGGCCCGCCCCGCGAGCTGCGGCCACGAGCGCCTGTCGCCGACCTTGACGCCCATCATCGCCAGCACTTGGGCCAGCGCGAACGCGGCCTCGTCGGCTTTCTTCTTGCCCGCCAAGAAGGTGGCGGCTTGTTGCGCTGCTGATTCGATGTCCGAGGTCATGGGGACATCGTGGTGAGGTCGGGCTGAACAGGTCCAGTTTTATGCGAGACCCCGATTAAAGATCATGAACGGCATAGAGTCGCCCACTCCGCGAGTTTTTCCCTGGCCTGTTCACCGAACACGGCATGAGCCTCATGCGTGGCGAATTCGTCCAGGTACGCGGACACATCTCTGTGGTCCCTAAAAATGAGGACTCCCGTTGGGGTCTCGACGGTAGCCATGTCGTTGCCGTACACGGTGAACACGCTTAGGGGCCCCGGCTTCACGCCGTGTCCGATCGGGATGACCCCAAGGTGAACGTTCGGCAGGTACGTCAATGATGCGAGACGGTCAATTTGTACGGCCAGGGCATTGGGAGCTACGAGGGCCACCTGACGGCCTGCTCGGTGAGGACGAAAATGAACTCCTTCGACCTGTCGTAGAGGACTGTCTGGCGTTCCAGCTTCTTTGCGATGGTCTTGCTCTGGTCGCCCGGAACGTCTGCGATGCTCGCTCTCACGTACTCCGGCGTAGCCAGGAGGCCCGTGATCATCGTTGGCAGGAAATACCGGAACTCCTTGGACGACCTCTCAAGGCAAGCCAGTTCGTTCTGCCGTTTGTCGAGCCCCCTGCGGAGCAGGGATCGGTCGTCCTGCCATTCGGTGTTCGCGATCCGCGCAAGGGCTGTGACCTCTGAGACCAGCTGTGGGGGAGCGTCGAGGGCCCGCAGGATCAGCTCGACGTCGACAAGGTTCGGGGTTACCTTTCCGCTCTCAATGTTGCTGACCTTGGTTTGAGACGTGTTGCAACGCCGAGCGAGCCGAACTTGTGAAAGTCCGGCTCGCTTGCGGAGCGTCTTCAGCGTGGCGGCCAAGTCGGCCTTGGATCGGCCCAGCCGCTCAGGTTCGAATGTCAAGGCCCTTCACGTACTCCTCGAAGGGCACCGACTCTGCCAGCGCTATCCGCTGATACTCCCTGTACGGTTCCGGGTCCCCCTCGTAGAGTTCCCGGCCGATCTGTGAGCCGTCGGATGCGTAGTGCATGAGCACCACTTCCGACCGGTCGAACATCCAGAAGTCCTGGACGCCGGCCAGCGGGTTCTCCCTGTCGGTCACATCCATGATGCGGATGTCCTCACCGGCCCGTACGTGGGGCTCGTAGTACATGAACTCGTACCGGAGGTACTCCGAGAGCGGACGGGTCACGATGTGCACGCGACCTTTCGTCTTGCCCTCACGACGCACCCGCTTGAGGTCGTCGGTGTACTCGTTCGAGTAGGAGTGAGGGTCGATGCGCTCACCCGCGAGGAACTGCCGGATCTCCTCGTCTTCCTGCGGGACCCGGTAGACCGGCAAGGTCTCCAGCCGCCAGGCTTCGCTGCGGAAGTCGAGGAATTTGGCGTCCCACTCCTCACCACCCAAGAGCACGGACGGCCTCCTTCAGTACGCTCGCGGGAATCTCCACGAGCCCTTCGCCCTGGGAAGGCGTGAAGGCGTCGGACAGATCGCCTTGGACGACGATGGAGCCCTTGTCCGTCCGGTAGACGTTGGGGCAGTCGTTCTTGTTGCAGTTTCCGGAGCCGGTTCCCGTGAGCCGCGTCAGCCCCTCACGTGCCATAGTCCACCCCTCTCGGCAGGGTCCACCCCCGCGCTGGGACGACGCTAGGGGCGATGTGCGGCAACCGTCCACGCGAGAACGCCGATATTCAAGAAGTCGGGTAGTTGATCACCGGCGATGGTGCGAGCGAGTGTTTACCGAACTGGCTTCCGATCCGTTTCGGCCTCCCTGCGAAAGCCCCGAAAGACGCATCCGCGGATCGGTGCGCCACGATGGCTTCGGCCGGCTGACAGCGCCCAACCGGTGAGCGGCCGAGGCCGACCGAAGCCCCCGGAAAACCCCCAGGAACCCAAAGGAAGCCCCGCCGGAGCCTGTTTCCACAGACCAGACGGGGTGTGAGGCGGACGAGTCGGCCTGTACGCCGGGGACAGTCATGAAAACGCTATGACCTGCGCAAACGCCCGATGTGGTCGCCTCATGGCTACTTAAATGGCTACGTTCGCCATCCCGCTCCCCATCTGCCGCGGTCGCCGACCCGGCGCGGTGTCGGCCAGAGGCTGAGCCAGCAACCCTTCGGAGGCTGCCTCGGATCGCCCGAAGGGGGGGCGGCAGAGCTTAGCCGCCCTACTCGGAGAGACGGGCGCGCCGCCCACCGGCGGGCCGGCAGGCGCCCGAGCCGAGCACCTCGTGGAGCGTTTCGCGCTCGGTAGGGCCTAGCTCATCCAGTCCGGCGTCTCGACACCCGTGAAGTCGTTCCAAGCGCGGCAGTAGGAGCGCGACCGGGGGCCCATCTCCGTCCAGTGGAGCCGGAGGTCGAAGCCGTTGTCCCAGGTGTTGAGCAGCGCCTCGAAGAAGCCGGTGCACACAGCGTCGCCGTAGTCCGCGCGGTCGTCGGCCTGGACTCGTTCCAGCAGCCTGAGGACCTGCTGCCTCTGCTCGCGGGTGAAGTCGGCTGATTGCTCGCCGAAGACCCTTCCCAGAGTGCTCAGCCGAAGCGTCAGGGGCGGGGCGTGGCCTTCGTAGTGTGCGCCGCTGCCGGCTGACGTGCCTTGCCAGTATTCGATCTCAGCGCGATCGGCGTCGGCGAGCGTGGTGCTGATGCTGACCAGCTCTCCCCACCACGGCGGAGTCGCCATCCGTGGTCTCCTTGCTCTCGGTGCACGTTTCGGGCCATAGCATTCTTCATGACGCTAATCGGACTCTCGACGTCGCCTCGTCGTCCGTCCGCGGTCAGCCGGTCTGCTTCGAGAGGGTGGGGGCGTGCGTCACTGCCGCACTGGTGCGTCAGCCTGGCATGGATGTCCAGCATGTGGACATCGGGTGTGATGTGCGACACGCGGGCGAGTGGTCGCCGGCGCCGGAGCGGGTAATGCAAGGGAGGCGCTTCCGGGTTCCTGCACCCCGAGCTGAATGGCGGCCGCAATGCCTCTGGGGCGGGTCCGCTGAAATGAGTCGACCCTGAGGTTCTAGGGCAGGGTGAAAAGGGGTCGGCTCGGTCCGGGTCGGACAGCAGGACCCTTTTTCGGGGCCGTGGGTGTCGGCGAGACGGCTTGCCCGACTTCCTTCTGTGCTAACGGTCGATCTCACGGGGTTGGGTGTTGACTCGCCCTCAGGTGAGGGACGGTCGGAAAAGCGTAATCAAACAAAGCTGCTTGGTGCCCATGCAGCCGGTATGGAAGCCCAGGTTGTATATCCGGCTTCGTCGCCGCGGTACTGCCCGATGTCGTCAGTGAGACGGTGAACGAGGAACAGGCCCGGCTCCTCCTCGGGTTCCGGCAACCGCTGGTCCATGTCGCCGACCGTGATCAGGACATGGGAACCGTCGTACGAGACGCGGCCCGACAGGTCGACGCTGGCGCGGTGTCGCGCCGTGATGTCGACGAGTTCCGTCAGAACCGCGAGCGTGGTGTCGACTGTGGATGCCGCCTCAGGGGTGGCGGGGAGCAGTGCCGGCAGGACCAGCGAGGTGAAGCCGGTGGCACGGTCCATCGCCTCGGTGGGTCGGCACTCGGGGCCGACTCGGAATTCGAGGGAGTTCTCCGTGCCGAGGATCTGTGCGGCGGCGCCCGCTGTGCCGGTGTTCGGCCGTCGGCTGGGGGTCAGGAGGAGCGGCATGGCGTCGGGGAACGTCACGGCTTGACCGTCCAGCGGGTCGACGCGCGGGTGAACGTCAGTTCGATGTGTGTGTGCTCGGTGTGGACCTGAGGGTGCGGCGAACCTGCGGCTCCAGGGCAGAGGGCAGCGGCTGGGGTGGGCGGCTGCATGGCGATCGGTGCTCCTTTGGCTCGCAGGGGTGGCGTCGTACGCACGATGGCGGTCGGTGACTACCCCGTACCGGAACGTGCTGTTCCGGTTCCAATGAAAGGCCCTGAGATCGCATTCGTCAACCATGTGTGCCCTGGATCGCCCCCCATCCAAAGATCGTTGGGCGGAAGGTTATGGTTGAGCCTCCCGAAGCCCGCCAAGGAAGATTCACATCACCGTGACCTCACCTCATGCCCAGAGGACGGGTTCGTTCGCCGAACGCTTGAACTTGTTGTTCGAGGCGTGCGCCCCTGAAGACCCTGAGAAGCCCGGCCACTACGTCGAGTACACCAATCAGCAGGTGGCCGCAGAGATAAACCGCCGCCACGGCGACGGCACCATCAGCGCCGAGTACATCCGACGTTTGCGTAAGCCGGGCGGCCCCAGCCCTACCGAGCGCTACCTCTCGGTACTCGCGGACTTCTTCCAGGTGCCGCTCGACGCGTTCAAGATCAGCGGTGCGCCGAGCCAGATCGCCGAAAAGGTGATGGCCGAAGCCCAGCGATTCGTCGAAGCCAAGCGCCGGCAGCAACAGGCGCAGGAAGAGGCTCCCGAAATCGCGGTGCTTGCCCGCGCCGCTCGGCGCCTCTCTCCTGCGGGGCAGGCGCGTGCTGCCCGCTATGTCTCCCAGCTCGAACAGCTTGAACAGCTCGAAAAACTGGAGAACGCGGCAGACGCCTGACCCTGCCGAAGCCGCTCCCCCCACTGCCAAGGTGTACGCCCGGTGATCAAACATGCCGACCGTCGAATTCGACGCGCCCTCGACGACCTCGTTCTACCGGATGAGGTAACCGTCGACTCGCTCTTCGCCGCAGTCCAGAGCGTGTACCCCAAACCCCTGGAACTGCTTCGTGGCGAGCCGCCCATCGAGGGACTTCACGCCAACGGTCTCTGGCTGACCCGCCCCGATACCGGCACCGATGCCGTGTGGATCGCGCCCGAGCTCTCTGGCGCCGCAGCAGTCCACAGCCTCGCGCACGAAATCGGGCACATCCTCCTCGGCCATGAGCCCGTCGTCCTCAGGACCAAGCCGCAATATGAGCCCGAACCCGAGGACTTTCATTTCCTCAGCCCGGACTTCCTCGGCGGCTGCCTCATAGGCCGCACCCGCTCCTACAACGGACCCCAAGATCCGACTTACCAGCAGATCGAGACCGAAGCAGAACGCTTCGCGTTCATGCTGCGCCGTACGGCCGACCACAAGGCCCGCGACTCCCAGTTCGGAGCCGACCCCTTCCTCGACCGACTGCACCACAGTCTGTGATCTCCACCTTCCCTTCCCCTGAAAAGCGCCACCTTGCCCACCGACGACATGATCGACCTGCTCACTACCATCCCGCTGTGGGCGGTGGTGGCCTTCCGGCTCTACGCCCGGCCCACGACCCCGGGGCAATGGGCCATCTTCCGAACCTTCGCGGCCCTCACGGTCGCCGCGACCTTGCGCCTGACCGACATCGAACACGGCATCGCTGATCTGACCGGTATCCGCGACCTGGCGATTTTGCCCAAGCACCTGCTGGTGATGCTGGCATGCTTCTCGCTCTTGGGGTGGGTGGAAACCGTGGTCCCGCCCCGCGAACCGGAGCCGTCCTGGCGCCGCTGGACGAGCCTGAAGTACCGCGTGGCGCTCTACGGCGTGACCGGTATCGCCGCAGCGGTGACCTTCCCGTATGCAGCCCCATCGGTGGAAGCCCCCGACGGAAGCACCGACTTCGCCACGCCTCAGCTCGGCAACCTCGCCGGCACGCTGCACCTGGTGACGTACCTGCTGCCGATGGGCATCGCCCTGTCACTCTCGGCCCTGCTGTGCATCACCGCGGCCCGCCGGTCCGACGTCCGGCTGCTGCGGCTCTGCATGGGCCTGATGGCCGCCGGCGCTGGTGCGGGTGCCCTCTACCCGGTCTACCGGTTCACCTTCCTGGCGTGCGGCCTGACTCACTGGTCGTACCCACTCAGCGAAGCCGGGTTCCAACGGGGCGGCGCCCTCATCCAGGCCGTCACGATCCTTCTCGTGATCGCGGGCAGCTCCGTCCGCGCCGCCGACGTGATCGTGCGCTCGATCCGCTACCGCCGCGGTCTGATCGCCTTGCGCCCCTTGTGGCAGGAACTCGCGTCCGTCCTGCCGCCCGACGTGATCCTCAACCACTTCAAGAACGGCACGTCGCTCAAGGACGACCGGCGCCGACTCCGAGACCTCTACGGCCGCCTCGACGAACGCGTCGTCGAAATCTCCGACGCCACGTTTGAGCTGGTGCCCTGGATTTGCAGCGACCTACGCCGCCAAGCTCTCGCTGCCGCTCGTTCAGCCGGCCTGCACGGCACCGACGCCCGCGCCGCCCGGGTGGCCATCTGCCTCCGCGTCGGCCGCATGAAGGCCCTCGACGGGGAGGACCAAGTTCTCCGCCCGGCCGTATCGCTTCTGTCCCTGCACAACGACCTGCTGGACAACGCTGCCTGGCTGGCCCGAGTCGCCCACCACTACACATCTCCCCGACTGGCCGAAGCCGCCACCGAACTCGCCGGCCAGAAGACCCTCCAGAAAGCCGCAGCATGATCACCTTCCTGCCTACGCCGCAACAGGATGAAATCCGCTCCGCCCGCCGCATCACCGACGGGATGGAACCGCGTAACGTCATCGTGCTCGTGAGCCTTGGGGTCGGCGTCGCTCAGGACAACCCTGCAACCGGGCTCCTGTGGGCGCTGGAGGCCATCCTGTTCGCAGCCGCCATACCGATGGCGTACATCACGTACGGCATGCGGAAGGGCATGTGGGCCGACCGCCACATAGGCCAACGTCGACGCCGGATGCTGCTCATCCCCGTGATCATGGCCTCCGTTGCCACCGGCATCGGCGGCATGCTCTGGCTCGGCGCGCCTTCCGCCATGGTCGCGCTGGTCGTGGCGATGCTGGCAACCCTGGCAGTTCTGCTCCCTGTCACCGCCTTCTGGAAGATCAGCGTGCACACTGCCGTTGCCGGAGGGGCGCTCGCGATGCTCGCCCTCACCTACGGCCCGCTCGTGTGGATCGCCGCCCCGATCATCGCGGTGATCGCCTGGTCCCGCGTTGCTCTGCGCGATCACACCCCCGCCCAGACCATCGTCGGCGCCATGGCGGGAACAGCGACTGCGGGGTTCGTCTTCGCAGCGCTCAGCGCCTGACGTTAGGGCGGCCAACACCGTACAGGTCCAACCATGACCACGCTCACTGAGTTCGCCCCCGCCCCCGCGGTCGCCGATCGCGCCCTGCCCCGGCACATCGCGTTCATCGCCGACGGCAACCGCCGATGGGCCAAGGCCAACGGCACCACCGTCGAAGAGGGCGTCCGCCAGGGCGCGGCCGCGGTTCACCGCGCCCTGGAACACTGCCGCACGCTCGGCATCGAGACGGCGAGCGTCTTCCTGATGTCAGACCGGAACTTCGACCGCGACCCGGACGAGGTCGCCGTCCTGGTCGACGTGATCGCCGACCTCGTCGACACTGAGGCCGCGGTCTCCGCCGGACCCATCCGGGTCCTCTCCAGCGGCGCCACCATGCCGGTGCGCGCCCCCGGTTTCTGAGAGACAAACTCGATCGCGCTCAGCAGAAGACCGCGCACCGCACCGGCATGACCGTCTGCCTCGGTATCGGCTACGACGGACGCGCCGACATCGCCCAGGCCACGCATCGGGCTGTCGCGGTACCGGCCGGCACGTCGGCCGACGTGCCGGCCATCGAGCACTACCTGACCACGGCAGGGCTCGTGGACCCGGACCTGGTCATCCGAACGTCCGGCGAGCGCCGCCTGTCCGGGTTCCTGCTGTGGCAGTCGGCCGACGCCACCATCCACTTCGACGACCGGCTCTGGCCCGACTACGACACCGCCGCGCTCGCCGAGGCCCTGGCCGTGCACGCCACCCAGATCCGCGCCTTCGGCCACTGACCAAGGTCCTCGGTGCCGACGGAGGTCACCACAGACCGGCTTGGCCCGCGTCCTCCAGAGCTTGCCGCTCCTCGGCTGCCTTCGCCGCGGCCTCCTGCCGGCGCAGCATGGCGACGAGAGGGGCCTGCCGTGCGGCCTGGGCCTGCCGACGGGCCCGCAACTCCGTCGACGTTGCCCAGCGCACCAGGACCTCGTGGTCACCGACGCCCGGCGCGTCGTCGGTGACCGTGCACTTGACGTACGGCTGCTCCAAGCGGAACCGGATCTGGGCCAGGGTCATGAACCAGTCCGGACCGTACGCTCCGGCGACGGTGAGCACGGTGCCGTCTTCGGCCGTGTAGTTGCGTACGGCGAACCCGTCATGTTCGTACCGGCCGGGCCGTCCTTCCTGCTGCTCGGCCTCGCTGAGATCGAGGCGGGTGAAGCCGCCGGACGTGAGGTGCTTGGCGATGGTGTGCGGGCGGGTGGAACGGGACATGGGGGCTTCTCCGATTCGGGTCTGAGGCCGGTTGCTCTTCGGCCGTGGTTCGTGCGGGCGGTGGGTCAGACCGCCAGGCCGAGGCGGTCTCGGTCGGCACGAGCGAGGTACTCACGGGTGGTCTTCTTGCCGACGTACCGGGCCATGGCCGTGCCGCGCGGCGGGCGGCGCAGCTCGCCATGCTCAGCGTCCAGCGCGGCGGCGCGTTCGACGATGTTCCGCATGGACAGGCCGTGCTTGAAGTCGGTGCCGACCTGATTCTCGACCGCGATGTACTCGGCGGCCTTCTTCGGGCGCAGCCGCGCGGCGAGAACAACGTCGGCCTCACATCCGAGGACGCAGAACGAGCAGGACAGGCGGCTCATGCCCCAGTCGTACGCCTCGTGGTACGGCAGGCCGGAACGGGCGATCTCCTTCCAGACCTCCACGTCCGTCCACCCGTGGATGGGCCGCCACGTGGTCACGTGGCGCTTGCCGTTGCTAGCCGGCCGGTCGATCTCCACGGCCGCGAGCCGAGCGCGCGGCGCCGACTCGGCAGCCCGTTGGCCCATGCAGTTCAAGATGCGCACCGGACGCCCGAGGTCACCGAGTTCGGCGACGAGCCGCGTCATCAGCGTCCGGACCGGCCCCCGCTTCAAATCCGAGGTACACCACCTAGCTGAGCTTGAAGGCCAGGCCGGGGCGACCTTCATCGCGGTCGGGTCGACTCCCCGCTCGCGCGCCTGCGTCTCGGCCTTCGCCTTCAACTTGACGAAGCGGGCGACGGTGCGCGCCAGAAGGTCGCCGCCCTCGGCCTTGACCACCTCGAAGCGCACGCCCAGTCGGCGGGCTTGCTCCTCGGCGAGCTTTCGGGTGCCCTCCCATTCGATGTCTCCCAGGTCCGCGTGGACGATCACGACGCGGTGCAGCAGCCCGAGCTTGACGGCCAGACGGCAGACGAGCGAGGCCATCGCCTGGCTGTCCTTCCCTCCGCTGCTGTTCAGGAGAATCCAGTCGGCGGCGCGCAGGAGGGCGGTCGGGACCGAGGCAGCCGGCGCGTCGGGTACGGACGGGTGGGTGCGCCGGGCCCGTTTCGGCTTCGGCGGGGCAAGGGGAGCTGTGTCGAACAGGTCAAGCTGGGCGGGGGCGTGCACGGAGGTCCTTGGCGACGAAGGGGAGGGGAGCGCGGCGGCCGGGGCGCGGCGGGGCGCCCCGGCCGGGCGGGGCTAGGAAGGGTTCTCGACGAACCACTCCGCGCGCTCGTTGCCCTGGACCTCCCAGTGATCGTTACGGTCCTCCACCCACCCCTTGCCGGGCTTGAACTTCCTGGTGCGCAGGAAGCTCATGGGCACGTGGCCCGCCGAGCGCACGTCATCGAGGTTGAGGACGGTTCCGCTCCACACGTAGACGGTGCGGTCGGGCAACTTTCGGGCCGTGCCGTTGTCGAGCCGGACGCGCATCCCGACGGTGCGGACGACGTCGCCCTGAGCGAGTTCCCCGGTGTGCTTGATGGTGACGGGGGCGGTGTTGTTCATGGCTACCTCATGTGGTGATGGAAGGGCGGCAAGAGGGTGCGCCGGCGGCGGGTGCTCCGCCCAGGCGTGGTCCTTGAGCAGGGAGAAGGGCCGAGGCGCGGCGGTGCGCCCCGGCTGGGCGCGGTGCAGGTCTGTGATGGGCTGCTCGCCCGTTGAGGGGAAGCCGGGGCGCCGCGCAGAGCGCCCCGGCGGGCGGTCAACGGGTGGGGCGGGAGAAGTAGTCCGCGATGACTTCGGCGGCCGCTGCCGAGTCGGCGGCGCAGTCGACCAGTCCGCGACGATCGTTGTTGAACAGCGGGTCACCGACCGGCGACCCGTCCTCGTCGTGGAGGCTCACCACCCAGCCGGTGTGGGAGGCCGGGACGTGTTCGACGGAAGGGGCGCTGTCGCCCACAGACAGGTGTGGGCGGTGGTGGACGCAGCTCGCGGGGGTGGCAGGGTCCAGGGGGATGGCGTAGCTCATCCCGAGACCGTCACCGTACGCGGTGATGTCCCACTGGGCGAGCGCGGCGAGCAGCATGGCTCCGGCGGTCGGACGAGGCGTGGTGAACCACTCGGCGACGGCTCGCACGCACAAGGTCAGGTCGTCCCCCTCGAAGACGGTGGCGACCTCCAGAAAGTCCGTATTGCCGTGGGATTCCCACGCGGTGGCGCAGTAGCCGCGCCCGTAGGGACCCCGGGCAACAGTGACGTGATGACCGGCCGTCGCCTGCTCCTTCGGGACGTCGGCAGGGTGCGCGATGACGAATCCCTCCTCCTGGTCAAGGTAGGCGGGGGTACCGGCAGCGGTGAGCGCATCAAGCGCGGTGGCGTTGAACTTGTGGATGCTCATGGTTCTTTTCCTTCGGGTCTGTGTCGGCGGTTGCTCTGCGCCGGGGGAAGCCGGGGCGCCGCAGCGGGCGCCCCGGCGGGATGGTCAGGACACGTCGGTGGCGTTGTAGAACGTGGCCGGGGCGCCGGTGAACCGCTCACGGTCCATGGCGAGGGCCGGGTCGGAGATTTGGGTGCGGAGCTGGTGCTCGTACTCGACTTCGGCGACCAGGCGTACCGCGTGGTCGACGGTGCGGAAGCTGGCAGCGCTCCACTTCTCGACGCCGTACCGCTTGTCGCGCAGTACCGGGTCGATGTACTCGACGAGCCGGATCAGCAGTGAGGGTCCAACCTCGCCGTGGATGACGGACTCGCGCAGCGTCTTGCCGCTCAGGATTCCCAGGACGTACGCGGCCACGTGCTCGGCGCGGACATCGACGGGGCCGACGTCGGCGAGGACGGTGCGCAGCGGCCCGTGGTGGGCGGTCAGTTCCTCCACGGCGGGCAGGGGCAGGGTCAAGGACACGGCGGTTCCCTTTCGGTTCGGGTCTTGTCGGCGGTTGCTCTCCGCCAACAATCAAAATAGTACAGCATGCGTCACCGATATGGAATATGGCCTGGCCAGAGCCATCAGTGTGGTTTCAGATGCTGGGCACTGCGCTCAATGGCCGGGTTGTGGCTAGCTGGTAGCGGTGGTGAGGTGAGGCCCCACGTACCCGATGACCAGATGGCCGGCGCTCCCGCCCCGCGTTGCCTTCACCTCATCCAGGAAGTACACCCGCGGTGCTCGGCCGCGCACGGCGAGCCTGACGTGCGCCTTCATCTGCACCCGTTCTCCGCCGGGGGCCGGGAACAACCGCTCGTGCCCGTACTGCTCCATCGCCGTCTCGCTCTCGGACATCGCGACTTGCTTGACGGAGTACGGCTTTCCGCCCGCAGGGGGAGTCCGACAGAACTGGTAGAAGCCGCCGTTGAACCGCCCCTCGCGTGCTGCGGCGGCATACGAGTTGAGGGACACCAACGCCGTCCAGCCCTTTGCCGCCCAGGTACGGGACATCGGGTCCTCGTCGAGACCGAGCGCTATGCGCCGATCCGCGGTCACCGTCAGATGTTCCAGTTCGCCCAGGCGGTCCCACAGCTCCTCGAAGGACGACGGGATCCCCGGCACACTCTCTGCGGCCTCGGCGACTTCTTCGGAGCGGCCCTGCCGCAGCAGCAGAAGCCGCAACCGGCCGCCTTCGGCACGTTCCTGCTGCAACGCGTCCAGCGTCGTCAGGTGCTCCTCGATCTCGTTGTCCCGCTCGGCGATGACGACCTGGAGCTGCTCCCGCGTCGATGCGTTCGTCCGCTCGGCCAACTCGACGGTCCGGCGTAGCTCCAACAGCTCCTTGTCGGCCTGTTCCAGCAGACCGTTCAGCAGAGCCACCTCGGCGAGCAGTTCCTCGTTCTGCTCGCCCGGTCGCGGCGCCGGCGCGGCGGTGAGAAGGCGCGCCTTGTCCATGGACTCCCGCCGCTCCTGCCGGTGCTGCTCGGCAACCCGATCGGGGAACGCCAGGGCGGAGAGCTGCCGGGGAAGGGGACGCTCCAGGGCCAGCGCGTACACGCGGCGGGCGACACTGCGCCACGTCTGGTCAGAGGGGTCCAACCAGCGTCCGGACCCCATGAGCCGGTGACGGGCTGCATCCGGTGCCCAGGCGGGGTCGACCAGCGGCAGGAAGGTCCGCACGCAGCCGGGGCCCACGCGGTGATGCTCACCGATCGCTCCTCGGAAGGCGTTGACCGCTGCCAAGTCGGACAGCAGGTAGGTGGATGCGTCTCCGGCGAGCTGCCGCATCGTGTCGGCCACGCGCTCCGACCACAGCGGGTCGGGCTGAGTGGGCCGTGCTGCGACGATGGCGGGCATCTGCCGCTCGGGGTCGCACAGCACGTCGACAAGGGAGTGCACACGGTCGGGCGTGACGCACAAGGCGTTGACGCTCAGTCTCGACGTGCCGTCGCGCGGCTCCAGAGCGGCCACCAGGTCGCGGATGAGTCGGGGTTTGCTGGCGCGGGGCTGTGCACTGTTCGCGAAGCACTCCAGGTCGACGCTCACCGTGCCGCCCGTGACGGAACGGACGGCCGTCATCGTGGTGCGCCAGGTCGCCTCCGCCTTGTCCTCGCGGAGCTGGATACGGGTGGCGTACTCGGCGCCGTTGTCGTCGTACGCGGCCTGCGACAGCAGCAGCGACGAGTCGTCGAGGGTGTGCTGCCCGGTGCCGAGTTGCACGTCCGTGCTCGGGAATTTCTTCCTCAACCAATCCCCCGACACCCCGCGGGCGGTGTCGAGCAGCGTCTCCGTGTCCGGCACGGCGAACACGGAGCGATGGACGAGTGTGACAGGTGTGCTCAAAGAGACCTCACGGGCGGGTGGGGCCTGGTGCGTCCAGGCCGTCTTCGGGGAACCGCACGCAGGTGACGGCGAGCCTAGGGGCGGGCCGTTGCTGCACGCGGGGAAACGGGGCAAGGTGACCGACACCCGCCCCCCAACTGGGGGGGCGGGGTGCGGTTGATGGTGGCGAGGGGCGTCAGCGGGTGTCGCCGGCTGCGGCATCCACAGGGGGCGGTGAGTCCTTCGTCCGTTCGGCGAGAAGGGCCTTGACTCGCCTGATGGGCACCTTCGTTGCCGTGCTGATGTCGCTCAACGTTGCCCGGCGTAGGGACAGGGCGGACACCGCCGCGCTCAAGGCTGCGGCGTAGGCATCCTCGGCGGACCGCAGCGTTTCCAGCTCCGGCGCCGTCGGGGTGACCACGACTTCCGCGCTCATGCCGAGTAGCGCGAGCCCCCGTTCGACGCTGGCGCGCGCCGCCTTGAGCGTGTGCCCGACCCCGTACACCCCGTGCTCGGGGACGTGGGCCACCCAGACCCTTCCGCGACGGATGGCCCGGCACGCGATGACCTCGCTCACGCGGCACACTCCATCTCGTCGATGACGTGCTGCACGAGCATGTCCGGGATGGGTGTGGGCAAGACCATCTTCCGGTTGCCGATTCGGTACAGCGTGTGCGATTCGTTGCGCTCGATCACGCTGACGGTGAGCCCCAGGTGACGGGCGGCAATGCGGATACGCGACAACGGTCCGCCCTCCGGCCCACCTTTCAAAGCCGCGGTGACCTCCTGGGCCTCCTTCCACTCCTCCACGCTGATCACCGGCTCGTGCATGATGCTCGGCGACCACACCCACTCCGAGATCGGGTTCAGCCGGGAGAATCCCTTTCGACCAGTGCGGGCCGCCTTGCGGTTGTAGACCTGGAACCCGGTGAGCTTGGGGTTGGCGATCAGGCTGTCGACTCGCGAGTGCGTCCACCGGCTTTCGATCGGGTACCGGTCGGGCTCCGCCGACAGAATCGCGATGATGTCCGCCGTCTTGAGGTGCTCCTCCCGCCGAAGCCGGCACAGCTCCCTGGCCGCGTCGAATCGCCGCGGGTCGGGGTGGCGGGCCAACTTCTTCTTCGGCCGCGCCACGCCGAACCGACCCCCCTTCTCCCGCACGGGGGCGTTCTCGTCGATCTTCGCCACGTACGGGTAAGGCGGGTAGCCGTGGTTCCAGCCGTTGATGGCGTGCTGGAACTGCCCGCCCATCGACATCTCCATCAGAGTGGCCCGGAAGATTTCTGCGTCGACCTGGCCGTACCGACGGCTGCGCAACTGGCCGCTCTTCGTGCCGCCGACCGGCTCGTTGGCGTAGACGACCTCCACCCCGATGCGCTCCAGCTCGTGTTCGACGGTGAGGCTGGTCAGCATGGCGCGTGCGACACGGTCGGAGCGCTCGGCCAGGACATGAGTGACGCCCATCTGCTCGGCCCGTTCCACGAGGTCCTGGAGGCCGCCGTCCCGGGGGATCGGCACGTCGAGCGCGTCGTACATCTCCTGCGAGCCCAGGCCCCGCAGCTCGGGGGGAAGCATGCCCGACTCCACGTCCCAGAAGTACGCGGTGAAGTCCTCCCCGGGCATCAGGCGGTCGCTGGCCAGCAACACCTGACGCGGCAGGGACGTGGCCGGGTTCTGGTTGTCCTTGGTCGAGACACGGCCTACGAACACCGAGCGGCGGGGGCCCGCTTGCTCCTGGCGGAAGTTCGGCAGATCGGCGAGATCGATGGGTGGTCCGAACTGGCTGGTCATGGTTCGCTCTGGTTCACTTTCGGATGCTGGTTCGCCCTCCCACAGGAGCACGGCGTGTTCTCGGCGACGGTCCGGGCGGTGCGGGGTGCCGGCGCGACGCGCGCCTTGCTCGGGGAGCGGCGAGGGGGAAAGGGGTACCCGCCGGGACGGGCGTTGGGCCGGTCAGGATCGGCAGCCGCAACGCCCGCCCTGAGGGACGAAGGGGGACCTGCTAGTTCAGGTGCCGCACGTGCCGGTACCAGCGCAGGAGAACGCCTGTCGGCTGACCTTCCAGCCACGCACGGCGCTCCTGGGCCGACGCGTCCTCCCACACGATCAGGGGGCCCGTCGGGTCGACCACGGGTGTGAACGCGGCCTCCAGTACAGCGTCGACGACGACGGCAAGTTCCTTGGTGGGCAACTGCGGGTTCGCCGACCGGTTGCGGCGCGCGAAGGCGTCGATCCGGGCCAGCAGCCAATCCCGCTCGCTGATGTACGGACCGATCTCGGCGGCTGCTGCGCGCACGGCTGTCCGACGGCTGACGGCCTCGACCGTCGTGGACGAGAGGCAGTGGGCGATCATGTCCTGCCACGCCGCCGCGTGCGGGCCCAGAGAGCCGTCCGGCTGGAGGATGGGGCGCCCCGGGACGACGTGGAAGACCTCGCCGCGTTGGTGGATGACGGTGAACGTGCGGACGGTCTTGTCGAGCGAGACAGGCATGGCGAAGGAGCCCTTTCAGAGGGAGAGCAAGAGGGGGAAAGGCGCCCGTGCCGACGACGGGCGCCGTGGAGCGGGCTACGAGCCGAAGTGGCTACGCCCGTCGTGATGCAGGTGGATGCCGTTCACGTGCAGGTGCTTGGTGGTCTCGTACTCGTTCCAGGTGCGCGTGGCCATGTCCCAGCCGGAGGTGCCGACGATCCAGCCGTAGAAGTAGCCCGTGCCGAACCGCTCGTACTGGCCAAGGCCATGCTCGTCGGGGTGTGCGGCAAGAACGGCCTCGAACATCGCCCGGATTGCGTGCGTCTCGAAGGTGTCGGCGCCGAAGCGGCGGGACTCGAAGTGGCAGTAGCCGTAATCCCTCACATCCGTACGGGAGGAGACGGCCAGACGCGCGGCGACATCGTCGGGCAGCACGACGATCGGCCGGTCCCACCGGTTGAGCGTGACGGTGATCTGCGCCGGGGTCAGCTCGGTCGTGATTGTCGAACCGGTCATCAGAAGAGGTCCTTCCAAGAGGAGGAGTAGACGGATTTCGCGAGTTTTGCGAGTGCTCTACGCGCGCGCACGCGTAACGGGGTGCTGTGCGCGGTGCTGTGTGTTCGGGGGCGGATGGGGCCGAGGTGAGCTGCGGGGGTGTGGGGTTAGTCGATGTGCAGCTCGTGCACGAGCCGCCAGGGGACGACCGGGCCCGGCTCAACGGGGACGTCAGTGCGGGGCGTACGGACGTAGGCGCGGATGGTCTGGTAGCCCTGCGCGGTGTAGCCGTGCTCGAAGTAGAAGAGGCGGCCGCCGATGAGGCGCATGTGCTCAGACCAGCCGTCCCCCTCACCGTCGGGGTGGTGGTGGACGTCGAAGCGGGCGCTGATGGTGAATGGCGTAGGCATGGTGGTGCTCCTTATGGGTGTGGTGGGTTGGGGCGGTGTGCCCGGCGCCGGCACCGGGGGCCCGGTGCGGGGGCGGGGCGCACCGCCCGTTGGTGTGGGGCGGGTGGTGCGGGGCGGTCAGGCGGTGGGGTCGCGGTGTTCGCGCATGGCTTCGGTGAGGACGAAGCGCATCAGGGGGAAGCGGACGACGATCGGGCGGTTGGCCCAGTGGGCCCGGTTCTCCGCGCCGATCGAGTCGGCCCAGGTGCGGAGGCGGCGGTAGAGGTCGTGGGCGGCCTCGTACGTGGTGCCGCTGCGGAGCATGTAGCTCTCGATTGCGGTCGTGCGCTGGTGGGCGTTGGTGGCCTGAGTGTGGGCGTCGAAGCCGTCGATGGCGGTCACCCTGTGCACGTCGAGGCAGTCTGCCCAGGCGTCCAGGTACAGGACGTCGCGGTCTTCCTCGGTGGAGGGGGTGAGGAGTACGGCGTGTATGGCGCCGTCCTGCATGAGGACGGTGAAGGAGCGGGGGGTCTTGCGCAGGGTGACGGGCATGGGTGGTCCCTCTTGATTTGGGTCTGTGCCCGGTTGCTCTCCGGGCTGTCAGGCGGGGTGTCCCGCCAACACCTGAATAGTACAGCACTGGTCATCCATTTGGGAAGTCGAACCCGTCAGGCCAGGCGGAGCGGCTTGTGTGGGCGGCGCTCACCGCATTAATGACGTGAGCTGTACTTTCTGTGATGTGGCGGGTAGCGTACGCATCGCATCACCGGCTCGGAGAGCAACCGAGTCAACAGACCCGTCCGGAAAGGGACTTCCCTATGCGCAAGCTGCGCGTTCGTACTCGACTTCGTCGCCCTGCTGCCGCCTGTGCGGCGGGACTGTCCGCCGTTGCCCTCGGGGTCGCCCTCTTCGCCGGCGGGAACGGCGCCGACGGGCCCGTCGGCGACACGGGGGTCATCACCGTGTACAACGACGGTTCCCCGGACGACCGTGTCGACGCGGTAGGCGACGACAACCGGGACGGCTACGTCGACGAGGACGAGTCCGGGTGGGACTGCCACACCATGGGCAACCACGTCTGCGGCCCCCGCCCCATCTCCGGCGAGTGAGCAGCGTCGCTGCCGCCGCCCGGCCGATAGCCCGCCCTCTGTGCGGCTGGGCCGCCCCTCGGCCTCCTGAACCTCGAACCCAACTCCGGAAGGTCTCCTGTCATGCGCTTCTTGACCCTCGCTGACGGCTCCGCCGTCCTCCCCCTTCCCGACCGGCCGACCGGGACCGACTTCCCGTCGCCCCTGCCCTGCGGGCTCAGCCTCGATGACGCCGTGGCCGTCCGCGCTCACGAGGTGAAGGCCGGTGACCTCGTGGTCTACGAGTTCCCTGACGGAACGGGCGTGCGCCGGTCCGGGCATGTGCCCGTGCCGTTCTCGGCCGCCCCGCACACCATCACCGCATGCCCGTGCGAGTGGTGTGAGGAATGCGAGGATCTTGAGGCGTGGACCCTCGGCGGGCATGACCGCGTTGCGGACGTCGACTGGCGGTTCCTGTGCCTCGCCCCCTCCGACGATGACGAACCCTGCGCGATCATGCTCCGCAACCAGCCCGTTGCCGTGATCCCCGCCGGTGCCGTGAAACGCGCCGAGGAGGCTGTAGCCGAGCTGCCGACGCGCACCTACCACGTGACCTGGCGCGCCGACTTCGAGGCGTCCAGCGTGCGGGACGCGGCGCTTCTCGCGTACCGGCAGCTCAAGGGGTACGCCGACGCCGACTCCTGGCCGCCTCAGTTCGAGGTGACGGACGAGAGCGGACGCGAAACCGTGGTCGACCTCTTCTGTGGAGAGGGGGAGGACCGGTGACGGGCCGCGACTGGAGGCAGATGCGGCGCGCCGATTTCGACCCTTCCGCGCCGCTGGCCCTGGTGGAGGAGGCTTTGGTGCGGAGCGGGGTCCGTGTGCCGGCAGTCCCGGACCGGTACGGCACCGCCGCCTTGTTCGGCGACGAGCCATCCACCCGCCGGGCCGTGCCGCACCGCCGGGGGAAGGCCGAGCCGCCGCAGCGCGACGCCTTGTTCTAGGCGACTGTTAGCTAAGTTTGCGTCAATGGGCGGGGCTGATCCGGATTCGGATCAGCGGCATTGTTGCAGGTCGAGCACCCTTATCTGCCTAGGTGTCGGGTCTCGAACTAGACCCCGCGTGACGCGTGCTGTACTATTTACCTTGTTGGCGGAGAGCAACCGCCGACACAGACCCAAACCGAAAGGCCCGACATGGCTTCCGCCGACTCCCGCCGCGCCGCCGCCGTCCTCCGCGACCGCATCCGCTCCAACCGCGCCGCCTCCCGCGCCCGCCGAGCCATCACCCGCTCCGCCCGCCGGGTGCGCACCGGCCCCCGCTCCCTCACCACCCACATCATCGCCACCGGCGCCCCGCTCAGCGTCGTCGAGGGCGCCGCTACCGCCCTGCGCACTCAGGCCCGTAAGGCAGGCGTGCGCGGCCAAGCCGCCCGCATCCGCCGCACCCTCAACGGCCGCGCCCGCCGCGCGGTGACCGTCTACCGCTACACCGCCGAGCAGGTCACCCGGATCGTCGCGGACTACAAGCCGCGCAAGGCGGAGTACAAGGTCATCCGCGCCGCCCTCACCGCCGCCTAACGGACGCAACCACCAGCCGGGGCCCACCCTGCGCCCCGGCCCCCAAAGGACACCCCTCATGGACACCATGCCCCAGCGCCCCCGCCGCCCCTACGCCCGCAGCCTCATGCCCGGTGATCTCCTCCAACTCGTCCCCGGCGTCGTCGTGGTCGTCTGCAACGTCGAGAACCCGCCGAAAGCGCCGCGCTTGACCGTCCGGGTCGTGGGTCGCACCGCCGCCCTCCGCTACAGCCGCACCGAACGGGTGGCCGTCATCGGCCGTACCGCGATACCGCGCTGCCAGCACATCTGACCCCATGCCCGTCACGGGGCGCACCACCGCGCCCCGTCCCACACCTGGAGAACCCAGTTGAGCAGCACCGCCCTTACTCCGCCCCAGGCCGCCGCCGTGCGTGCCCGCATCATCGCCGAGACCGCCCGCATACGGTACGTTTCGCCGCGCACCAAGGCCGTGCTCCGTTCTATCGCGACCCACTTGGACGCCGCAGCCACCGCCTTCGAGCAGTACACCGGCGCCACCAACGCCCCCTTCGCCGAGGCGGAGCAGGCGCTCACCGAAGCCCGCGCACTCGTCGCTCAACACCGCGACACCCAGTTCCCCGTGAACTTCACCGACTACATCACGGCCCCGCTCAGCGGCTGCGCCCTGCCGATGCCCCCCGCTCTCGACCCGGTCGCATCCGACCTCGCTCAGCACGACAGCGACCTGCGGCACTGCCTGGAGCGGATGCACTACTGGCTCGACAGGGCGACCACCGAGGCGGCCACCGACGCGTGGTTGCCCAGCGCTCTCGCCTACCAGAGGGCCCTGGCCCACCTGGCTGAGGTCGTGGCCGCCGAAGACGCCCGCCCCTCCAACCAGCCGCCCGCCCGCTAACGCTCCCTCCACCTGCCCCGGGGCGCGCCAGACGGGCGCCCCCGGCTTCGCCGGCGAAGACCCACCGGCCAGACACCGAAGGACCCCGCGTGACCACGGACATCACCCCGCTCACCCCCACCGCCCGCGCAGCGTGGGGCGCCTACGCCGCCTTCCCCCGCCGCACGACGTACCAAGCGATGGAGGCGTTCGAGCAGGCCCCCTACGACGACCACGGCCGCTACAACCCCGCCCCGGGCACCGAGTACCCGTTCAGCGTCAGCGACATCGGCCGCGCCGCCATCCAACTCCTCGGCACGGACTGGCACGCGGAGTCTCTCCCTTGGGGGTCGGTGCCCACATCGAGCACGAGACCGGCAAGCACTACCTCGTCGGTGTCGACGAGGACGGCGACCTGTACGTGTCGGCGAACCTCGTCGACGAAAGCCGCGCCTACCTGCCCGGTGCCTGCTCCGCCCAGGGACTGGAGACGCTCGCCGCTCAGGTGGCCGACATGCTGCGCGCCCTGCACACCGCTAACTGAACTCCCAAGCCCCGCCCGGTCAACGGCGGGGCACGGCCCGGAGAGCAACCGGGCCGCCAGACCCAAACCGAAAGGGATCTCCCGTGACCACCCTTGACTGCACCGCCGACGCGCCCGCTCCCGTTGCCGACCCCGCATCGGCCGAGCTGTACTCCCGCGCCCAGGTTCTCGCCGCCATCGACGACGGCACGACTCTGGCCGCCGACGAGGCACGCACCCCCCTGCCCGCCGACCGGTTCGCGCTCGCGGTCACCGCCGTCATGACGCTGCTCGACGAGCCGAGCGCGTCGTGGGCCCGGGTGAAGGACCGGCACCTTCAGCCGCCGTCCGAAACAGCCGGTGACCAGGCGCCGCAGTACACCCACAAGAGAGTCTCGAAGGCGGTCAACGACGGCGTCGATCTGGCCGCCGAGCACATGGGCCCCGCCCCCGACCTGGACAACCTCGTCGTGAACGCGGCGCTCACCCTCCTCGACGACCCGGACGCGACCTTCTACACGGTCGTCGCCGAGTGCTACGCGGACAGCCCGCGCGTCGTCCGCTCCTGGCTCTAGCCACCCGAGGGGCGCGCCGCCTCTCGGCGCGCCCCACCCCCACCCGCCCGGAGAGCAACCGGGCACAGCCCCGAAACGAAAGGCACCCCCCAATGATCACCGTGAAGTTCGCCCTCAACGAGGTACTGGCCATCGCCATGCACGCGGCGCGCTCCCCGCGTCACACGCTGCACGCCACCGCCGACCAACGCGAGAGCGGAGAGACCGTCCACGCCGCCTTGTGGTGGGTCCGGGACAGTAGCGGCACCTACCTCACGGGGAACTCCACCCACAAGGGCGCACCGCGCGACGCGTTCGCCGAGGGACACGGACCGGGCGAAGACGACGCCGCAGGCATCCTCGGCGGCGACTCCCGTCTCATCGGCGCGTTCCCGCTGTACGAACCCGAGACCGGCGCCTGCCTGCACTCCGACCTGATCCGGGCCCGGCGCGACGGGCACAACACGCTGACCCTCACGCTGGACGGCGAGAACGTGGAGCTGAACACCTTCGCCGCACCGAAGCCGATCGCCCCGTACGGGCTGTCCACGTACACGCACAGCATCGTGGACTTGGCCGTCGCCAAGGGACTCGTCCTGTCCTGGGAGACCGGAAAGACCACGCACCTGCTGCACTTCGCCGGGCGCGGCCCGCACGGGCCGAAGGGGCGCATCGTCGTCGGGGCCCGCTCGGGCAAGGTGCTCCGCGTCGACTACCGGTTGCTGTCGGACTACGGCGTCGTACAGGCCACGACCGAGGGCGCCCTCGGTGTCCGCGCGTACCTCAACCGCCTGGAGCCGGGGCTGTGCCCGCCCGGCTGCACCGCGCCCGGTGTCACCGCGTGCCTGGACCTCCACGACTTCCAGCAGTAGCCCGACCCCCGCTCCGGCAGGGGGCGACGCAAGCCGCCCCCTGCCGGTCCACTCCCCGGCGAGAGCAACGCCGGAAGACCCGAAGGAACCACCTGATGGCCACTGCCACCGCCCCCGCGACCGCCGCGCCGGCAATCGCCCACCGCGTCGCCGAGCGACTGCCGCACCGCGACGGCAACGCCTGGAAGGTCACCCCGTACGCGGCCTGGTGGACCACCCGCCCTGCCGCGCGCCTCACCCAGGCCGGGCGGCCCGGCGCGCTCATCCTCGCCGAGCACCCCGAGTGCACCGAGATTGCGTGGCAGCTCGACGACCGCGAGCCGTATGAGCCGGACCTCCGCCCCGACCAGACGGCACCGGGGCCCGTGGCCCGCGAGATCCTGCGCCTCGTCCTGCCGCGCCTGGACGACGCCGCCGCCCTCTCCTACGCCGACCGGCCTGCTGAGGCCCGGCGCGCCCGGCTGCGGCACCTGAACCTGATCGGAAGCGCGGTGCGCGCCCATGGCGCGGCGACGGTCAACCGCACCGGTCGCTACCCGACCATCGACCTCGTGCAGTGGAGCAGCCGGGGAGTGCGGTACGCCGTGACCCTCTTCGGCGCGAACCCCGCGTGCGACTTGTCCGTCACCGGGCCGGTCGCCGCCGTCGAACGGGTACTGCCGCTGTTCCTCCCCGAACCCCCTGCCGTGGCGCCTCGGTTCCCGCTGGATGGTGTGCGCACCGCTCTGATCCGTCGAGTGGCCGCGCACCTCGTGCAGTTCATCCCCGTCGACCAACTCGACGAAGGCGAACTCACCTTCGGCGCGGCCACGGGGCCGTTCGGCTACGTCTGCCCGCCCGCCGACCCGACCGCCCGTGTCCGCGACACCACCCCCGTGACCGCTGAGCTGCACGGCGTCGGCATCGACCATCTGGTCCACCTCGCCGCTGTCCTCGCCCCCTGACCCACCCCCACGGTGCGCCCGGCCCACCGACCGGGCGCACCGCTCGAACTGGAGACACGCCCATGCCTGAGAACGCCCTTTCCGACGAGACCCTGCCGTTGCTCATCAGCGCCTACGCCGAGGCGTACGGCCGCGTCGTGCGGCGGCAGACCTGCACCGAGCTGGCCGAGATGCTGCGCAACGACGGACAGCTCCTCGCGGCCAACCTGGTGGAGGACGACCGCGAGTTCCGGGAGTTGTCCCCCTCGTCGACCGCCGGGCGGGAGCGCGCGCGGGGGTTGCGGCGGCTCCTGGACAGCCTCAGCCTCACGATGCTCAGCGAACTTCGGGAGACAGCCGCAGCGTCCGAGGAAGCCGCTTTGCGGCGCGCGGTCGCCCGCCGGATCCGGGCCCTCGTGCCGGGCGACGGTCGCCAGTACGTGACCGCCGTTCTCGCGGCCAGGGACTCGAAGCTGTGCATGGGCCACTCCGACTTCAGCGATCGGGACGTGGAGCTCTACGCGGCAGGGCAGGACGACCCGAACGAGATCGTCGACCTGGACGACGCGCCGCTGTCGGGGGCACTCGGCACGCTCGCCGAGCTGCTGCGCCCGGACGATGGTGCGCAGCTCGTTGTCGATCTGGTCTCGGGCGAAGACGACGGCTGACCGGCGGCCGGGCCGGGTTCGCTGAAGTGCCGAAGGCGCTGCGCCGGCTCCGCCGGGCGTAGCGCCTTGCCCACGGGATCTCGGGACTGCGCGGGGGCGCCCCCTCACATCGAGGGGGCGCCCCCGCGGCTTGGGGCTGCCTGTCCGGGGTGACTGGCCTCACGCTGGACAGCGGTGTTCCCGGCGGGTCGGGACACCACCATCGGGGGCTAGCCGAATAGCTGGGCACCTGTCGTGCGCGTGGGCTGAGGTGCGGAGATAAGCATTCGATGACGCGTGCTGTACTATTTCGGTGTTGGTGGAGAGCAACCGCCAGCAAGACCCGAAGCGAAAGAGACCGCGCACGTGAGCGAGCTGACCGCAGCCCAGCAAAGCGTCATCACCACCGCCCTGTCCTACAAAGCCTCCGGCGCTCCGATCCCCGCCCACCTCATAACCGAACTCGACGAGATCGCCGCGCCGTGGCCCGGCCGCTGGCTCCTCCCCTGGGAAGAGGGCGAGCCGGAACGCGTCGTCGAGCTGTGCGCCGGTCCGGGCGGCTGGGGAGAGGGACTGAAGACGGTCCTGGGCATGACCCGCTTCGACGTCGTCGGCGTCGACATGGACAAGGACGCGTGCGCGACCGCCCGCGCCGCCGGGCACGTCCGCATCTGCGCCGACATCACGCGGCTCGACCCCGAGCACCCGGCACTGCGCTGCACGCGCGGCGTCATCATCAGTCCCCCATGCCCCAGCTTCTCTACGGCAGGAAAGCGCGCCGGGCTGCTGAAGGCCAACCTGGACATCCTCTGCGAGACCATCGCGTTCGTCGGCCAGGCCGCCGGGCTCATCAGTCTCTCCGAACTGAGCTGCGACGAACTGCACGGTGACTTCGACGACGAGTGCCCGCTGTGCGACGGGAACGGCAATGACGTCGGCTTCGCCCCCCGCTCCGGCCACACCTGGAACGAGGTCCGCGCCATGCTCGACGGACTCACCGACGCGCGCATCGGCCTAATGGCCGAGGTCGCCATCTGGCCGCTCGGCCTCCAAGCCGCTGGCGCCCCGATCCAGTGGATGGCCATGGAGCAGTCCAGCAACCTGCCCGAGCGCGTCCTGGACGAACTCTCGACGGAGTTCCTGGGGGCAGAGTGGTTCCGCACATCCTGGGCCGTCGTGGAGTCCGCAGACCTCGGCGTTGCCTCCCGCCGAAAGCGCGTCTTCATGATCGCCGCCCGGCACATGGCCGCCGGTATCGCTGCGCCCTCTCGGCCCCTGACCGTCACGACCATGGCTGAGGCGCTCGGCTGGGCCGAGGGCGAGCGGGTCAACACCCGAGGCAACCGGCCCGTCGATCCCGCCACCGGCCGCGCGAAGGGCGGCAACTGCTTCTCCGCCGACAAGCCGTCCTGGTGCCTCACCGGCAAGTCGCGGACATGGGTCCGGGAGCGGGACGGGCTGCGCCTGACCCCTGCCGAAGCCGGAAAGCTCGTCTCCTTCCGCGCCACCTACCCCTGGCAAGGATCCCGCTCCAGCCAGTTCCAGCAGGCCGGAGACGTGGTCTGCCCCGTCGTCGCCGCGTATGTCCTCGCCCTGCTGCACGGTGTCGCCTGGGAGTCGCAGGTGCTCGACTACCTCACCGGGCTCTACCACTACGAAGACCTGTGGGATGAGTACGACCTGGTGGCCTGACCCTCCGTGCGCTCGGCCCCCCGGCAGGGGCCGAGCCGCGCCCGCTCGGGCAAGCGGGCGCCTGGTCGTGCAGAACGTCGTACGGGCGGCTCCACCCGCACCTCCCCGCCCACCTGGCCGACGGCTCGACGCCAACGCCCGGTACATCCCCCGCGAGTCGTGCCCTGCTCCTTGCGCCGGTCCTACCGCCGTGCGCGGCCCCCAATGACGGGGCGGAGCAGGGTCCATGCTCCGGGCCACAGGCTCGAACCGGGACGGGGAGGGCCTGATGGATCCCACAGCGGCTGAAGATGCGTTGGCGGCGCACGGGTTGCGGCTCGCCATCGAGCTCTACTCACGGAAGCTGGAGCGGGCATCGGCCAGCATCGCCCTGCTTGAGGCTGAACTGGCGGTTGTCGAAGCCGCGATGGAGAGGGGCGCCCCGTCCCACCTGCCAGGCTGATGAGCCTGCGGAGGACGCCTCCGTCGGTCCGTTCCCCGGCAGCGTATCGCTGCGGCGGAACCCCGCCGCGCGTACTCGACGGCGCGGGGATCAGCCGCGAAGGTTGCCCCGCGGGGAACTCATGGCGAAGGTGGAGCAGGTCCTTGTGGGTGTCGGGCGGCCGTTGACGGTCAAGGACATCACCGAGGCTCTCGGGCGACCCGCACGGGGCAAGGAGGGGCGTGGCCCCCTCGCGACGGTTCGCGTGGCATGCAAGCGGCTGGTCAGCAAGGGTCGCGTGGTGGAGGGGCCAGTCGGGTGGTTCGCCGTCGCCCGGGTGGGCCCCGGAGGGGGCTCGCGGGCGTCACCTGGCGATGGTCCGATAGGTCGAGGGGCTCACTGGTCTCGCTGCTGCTCCGCCGCAGAAGACTTCCGGTGACGGCCCCGTCCCTTGCCCATCGCGGGCCGGTCCCACTCGGCCGGACGCTCCTCGGGCGACTGCGGCGGGTACAAGACGGTCCGGGCCGCCGCCAGGTCCGGCACGACGCCCACCGTCACCCACTCGCTGCCGCTCCACTCCTGGATCACCCTTGGCGCGGCCGGCTCGACGTGCGCGCCGCGGTGTGGCCCTGAGGTCAGCGGTACCGCGCGCAGCTTCCCCTTCGACCGGGCCCGGCGCGCCTCACGTCGCCGCGCCCACTCCTCCAACGACTCCTCGTGCATCGCAGCATCGTGGCGCAATGATGGCTCGCGTGCCCGACAGTGGCGGAATTCGACGTGTTGGCTACGCCGCCCGATGCACAGCTCTGATCACGCATCGCATCAAGTCGACCGATTCCTGCCACGTGTGCCCGTTCTCGCAGGTGATGGCGGCCGGGGTGTCCCACGTGCCGCGCACCCGCAGCCGGGAAGAGGTGCACACGCCGTCGTCCCACGGGCGCTGACAGGTCAAGGTGACGGGTGCTGAGGACTCGGGGAGCGGCGGCTCACCCTCTTCGAAGAAGGTGGAGTCTGCGTCGAGCGCGTTGCCGACGAACCCTTCGTAGCGGGCGTCTCCCGGGGCGACGGGGGGCGAGAGGGTGATCTTCCCTACGGTGACCTCGTACTCCTGGTCCGGGCCGCCGGGCGGTGGGGTTATGTCGTACGCAGTCACGGGTGGTGCCTCGCATTTCATGATCGAACGGTCGGCGGAGAAAGCCCCGGGAGCGGCCTCACGCGCGGCATATTACCCAGCCGTTTCCGGCCACTTGACGGGGGCGAGCGCGTGTTGCGGCTGAACGCCGCTGCGCACCGAGTGACACAAGAGTCGTCCGGCGGCCACTGTCCGACCTTCCGACTCCCCGTTCCGGAAGGAAGCCCAGTGACCGTATCCGCGCGCTCTCAGCGCACCGTCGGCTTCGTTGGAGCCGCCGTTCTCGTCATCGTGGGCGCTGTGATCGCATCCATCGCGGTCTTCGGCGGCGGCACCGCTCCCGACTCCAAGCCGCCGCACTCGCCGGTCGCGCGGACGCCCACCGGCGAGCCGACGAGCGGCCCTTCGCCGCAGCCGAGTTGCCCGTTGTACGACCTGGAGTGCCAGGACGGGAGAGAGGACGACAGCCCCAGCGAGGACGCCGCGCAGCCGTCCACGCCTCCTGACGACACGGACGAGACCGCAGGGGATGAGCTTTTCCTCGCGCGCGGTTGACGGCCGAGCAACTTTCCGCGTTCCGCCCCCTCCCGCCTGCCGCGGCTGGCAGACTTCCGCAGGACTGGGAGGGGTGGAAGGCCATGACCGTCATCAGGGTCGTCACGTTCAACACGTTCTTCGGCGGGCACGACGACTTTGGACTCGGCGCCGGGAAACGCTGGGAAGGGCAGGTGGAATTCCTCAAAGGAATGCACCCTGACGTTCTGGCCTTGCAGGAGTGCACCTTCTGGGACCTGCTCGGCAACAGGTGGATGTACGAGACCGCCAACGCTCTCGGAATGGGCTCCGCGTTCCTCGCCTACGCCAACGCGACGACCGGCATGCATCGCTTCCACAGCGTCATCATGCTCAGCAGCCGCGTTCAGGTCGTCGCGCAGGGAGCGGAGCGGGATCGCTATCACCATGTGATGGGTTGGGCCCAGGTGCTCCTACCCGGTGTCGGGGGCCGGTAGAGCTGCGCAATCTCCACCTCGACCCCTTCGACCCGCGCTCTCGGGCACGCGAGGTCGCCCCGCTGGAAGTGCTGGCCGCGCCCGGACGGCGGTCCCTGGTCGTCGGCGACATCAATTCGATCGGGCTCGGGTACCCCGAGCCAG
The DNA here is from genome assembly GCF_050937075.1 of Streptomyces sp. CA-181903. Lineage (NCBI taxonomy): Bacteria > Bacillati > Actinomycetota > Actinomycetes > Kitasatosporales > Streptomycetaceae > Streptomyces > Streptomyces sp. CA-181903. The sequence goes on along the minus strand of NZ_JBNJLY010000001.1, from coordinate 2,301,810 downwards.
ACTGGGATCGCCTTCCGCCCCACCTGCTCAACGGGCATCTTCGCTCTCCAGGCCGCGAGGCGGTATCCGATCGCGAGGCGGTGGAATTGCTCGCCCGCGCCGGCTTCGTAGACGCCAGCGTGCCCGTCCACAAGGAAACGGTCGCGACAGCCGCATTCGGTGAAGGAGATGTGCCCCGACGCCAGGACCTCATCTTGCAGAGCCCTGACATGGCGGCCGCACAGGTCGACTACCAGGTGCACAAGCAGACGGTGGATAGGGAGTTGTCGGACCACGCGGCGGTGAGCGCCGACTACGACCTGCGCCGCCTCGGTCAAGCCGCCTAGCGGCGGTAGCGCTGTACCGCTTCCCAATCACTGCCCAGGTAATGCTGGTTGAAGGCGAGAAAAGCCCAACCCGCCGCCGCGCTCAACAGTGGCCCGCCGGGCGATTGTTCCGATGAGGGCAGCTCAAATCCACCGGCGGTTTCGCTTACCCGTGGGCGGCGCCCCGCCAGTTGGTAAAACAGGACGGACAGGGGTGAGTCGTCGTCGAGGTCGTGGCCGAATTCCACCATCCGGTCCCGGATGACGTCTGCCAAAGACGGTTGGTCCTTCCTGAGGCGTTCGTTGTGCTCCAGCGCTGCAAAGAACTCCTCCGACGGCAAGCCCACAGCCGCCAGCGCGTCCTCGCCCCCCTTGAGCCGCTGGTCGAGCCATTCGATGATGTCCCCGATCAGCACGTCCTCCGGATGCTCGCGAATCGGCCGCGAGTACAGGACCAGGGCGACGGTGGGCAGGGCAAAGGTGAAAACGCCACTGCTGTCGCCCTTGGGCCAGACGGGCTCCAGAAGCGTTGCCGACCGGCGCAGGGCCTCACTCCACCGACGGTTCAACGTCCCGTCCTTCTCCGAGACGTCGAACGCCATCCGCCCCGCCGCCCACCACAGATCCCTCATGTCAGCCATGACCGCCAACTTACGGGGCCCTCCGCCGCGGCGTCAGTGCTTCCTCTGCTTCCGACGGCGGACGCGTAGGGGCCACCGATCGGTGCGCCAGGTCTCCGTTGCCATGGCGCCGAGGCCAGGCAGGTCACCGCGACGCTAAGCCCCCGAAGGCCGGATGGTGCCTGTCACCTACCCCTGCCGGGCGGAGTCGGCCGCCCGATCGCGGCCGCGGCCTGGCCACCGAACGGAGCACCGCATTGCAGCCCGCCGTCCTTCAGGCCATCAGCGCGTGGGAGCAGCACTGGGACGAGACGCAGGCCGCGGCCGTCACCGCGCTCAAGATCGCCTTCCCACACCTTCGCGAGTGCCCGCGCCACGTCGGCTGCGACGACCTCCGCCTGGAGTACGAGGAGACCGGGCTCGGCGCCGGCAGGGTCTGCGTCGACGACGAGGGCCGCGCCAACGTCGAGTTCGACCAGATGCCCAACGCCGTGATCGCGGACGCTGTCGACGAGATCCAGCTCCCGTACCTCGACGACGCCGACGGGCCCCTGTGCGAGGCGCCGCCCGGCACCTACGTCTACGAGTGCGAGGGGACGGCTGCGCAGTACGAGTTCACCCTCGGCACGCTCGGGCACGGCCGCGTCGTCCTGTCCTTCGTCACCATCCCGGACGCCGTGGCTGTCCTCGACGCCCTGCAGCGTGCCTTCGACGAGCACGACGTCAGCGCGGCCCCGCACTGACCGGGCCGCTGCCGGGCGGCGGCCGACGGAGAGCGCGACGTAAGGCCCCGCCTCGGTCCACCCTCCCGTCGCTCGCCCCGCCGCACCCCGCGGCCGCCCCCGCGGCCCGGCGGCCGGGCAGGACGGAGACCGATCGTGGCCCGACGGCGCACCGGCCCCACGGACACAGTCCGCGACCTCGTTTACCAGCGCGATGGCGGGCGCTGCGTGCGCTGCGGCTCCCTGCACCGGCTGACGATCCACCATCGGGTCAACCGCGGCATGGGCGGCGCGCGCGAGGCGTGGATCAACCAGGCGCACAACCTGCTGCTGGCCTGCGAGGTGTGCAACGGCTGGTTCGAGGACCACCCGAAACCGTCGTACGAGGCCGGGTGGAAGGTGCGGCGCCCGCAGCTCCCCGACAAGGTCGAGGTTCGTTACGCCGACGGGCGGGAGTACCGGCTGACCCCGGACGGTGTGCGCACCGCGGTCGTAGGGATGGCCCGGTGAAGAGGGGAACCGCGCGGTTCGTCGACTTCGGCCGGTGGACAGCCGCCACCTGGACCACCACGAAGCCCGGCACCTGGTTCGCGATCGGCTACACCTACGGGCGCAACGAGCGACCGTACGGCGCCTGCGGGCCCGCCGTCACGGTCGGCCGCCATACCTGGGCCGTGTTCCCCTTGTACTCCCGGGCCGCGTACAAGGCGCGGAAGGGCGACCCGTGGGCGAAGGAGAGCGAGGAGTTCCCGCCCCTGCTCCGCCCTCGTCGTGGCCTGCGGCGGCTGCTGTGGTGGCTGTGAAGAGGCTGAGCGGGCTCGGCGTTCTGCGCCGCGGCGCCGTGCCGGGCACGGCGGTTGGCCGGATCGCCTTCACCAGCGCACCGACCGCCCGCGATCCAGATAGGTGTACGGACGTTGATGGGGCGGTGATCGTGTGCGGCCGATTTGGGTTTGCCCTGCTCAGGCGGGGTGCGCGTCGACTGACGTGAGGTTCTGCGACCTCGGCTGTACTATTTAGGCGTCGTTCGGCATGGGGTTGCCCCAGCCTTCGCCGGCGCCCCCCGGGTGCCCGTCCACACGGAGGCCAGCCATGCCCGCTGTGCACCACAACCTCACCGTCCCCGACCACAAGGCGCTGCGCGCGGAGGCCACGAGCCAGGTCAAGGAGGAGTTGGGCATGATCGCCCGCCCCGACGACCGGTTCAAGCGGGCCTGCGAGATCGTGCAGCAGGCCGACCTTGAGATCGCCGCGCACGTCGAGGACCGGAACGACGCGGCGATGTCGCTGTGGTTCTACGACGGCGTCCGCGGCCTGGACGGAGTCCTCGGCGTCACCCACAGCGCCTACAACCAGATGCGGCGCCTTGCCCTGCGCGGCGACAGGAATCTGCCGATCAACGAGGGTGGCGACCTCGGCCTGAAGATGAGCGCCGAAGAGCGCGCTGCGGCGGCAGAGGCGGCCGGTGTGCCGCGCGTGGAACGCGACGACGCCGCCGACCGGCTGCCGGCCCTCGCCGCCATCGTGTCCGTCGCCACCGCCCGCCGGAAGGCCGCCATGCCGTTCCTGCGGGAGGCTGCGCTCACGCTCACCGAGGACCCGTACGACTGGTCCACGGAGCGCATCGCCGAGCTGGGGAACACCACCGCGAAGTACGTGCGGGACGTGAAGAACGAGGCGGCCAGGCGTCGCCAGCGCTGATCCGCGCCCCCCTTTTCCAGCCCGGCCCCGCAGCGTCACCGGGGCCGGGTTTTCAGTCTCCGGTGACCCGGGGCCTGAAAATCCGGCGCCGGTGTAACCGGCTCCCGGTGGTCCGGGTCTCGGTCAACCGGGTCCCGGCAGATCAGGCGCCTTTAGTAAGAACATCAAGCAAGACCATCAAGTAGTTACGGTGCCTTCGCTTCGCTCAGGCACCGTCGGCATCCGGAGGTCAGCAACCAGCCCCTTCGACGAGACCAGTTCCGCGGCGTACTCCAAGCGGACGGCACCGCTGTCACAGAATCGGCAGAGGCGACGTTCCCTCCAGCATGACGACCATGCCCGACACCGTCCCCCTGGCCCGCCACTACTACGAGACCCGCCGCGAGGTCCTCGCCGCCGGCGGCGCACAGCTCACGCCCTGGTACCGGCTTGCTCCCGAGGAGCGGGCCGTCGCCGTCACAGAGGCCGTGATCATTCAGGAAGCGGTGCGCCGCGCGACCGAGGAACACGCGGTGCTCGTGACCGTCCTGGGCAACCGCCTGCCCACCGCCGACGAGGTACCGACACCCGGATGACCGCCGGTCCGCGGCACACGGGAAGCCCGATACGCCCTCTGGGACTCGCCCGAGCCACGCACTAGGGTCCCGGCATGATGGTGACAATCAAGGCGGAGTGGCAGCCCGGCGGCCAAGGCGTGCAGTGCGAACTGGTCCTCGAAGACCCACAGCGGGGCACGGTCACGCTCCCGGCCACCCTCGTCATCGACAGGGACGACTTCGAGACCCCGCAAATGCTCGTGAAGGGCCCTTTGAAGCTCACGGCCCAGGCCCCGGGGCTGGCGGGTGTCACCCTGTACAACGACCCGGCATAGTGGTAGCCCCGGCGGCGCGCCACCGATCGCAGCAGGGGGCGTTGGACCGGGTGTAACAGGATCGACGATCCCGACGTACTACTGAGTGCTGAGGCCCGCGCGATCACCCCCCCCGGTCGCGCGGGCCTTGAGCCAGACTTCCGGCGCGCAGCGCGCAGGGGCGCGAACGAGTCACAGCGCGCCGGAATTCCGCGGTCTGGCCGGGACGTCAGGGCATGGGCACCCGGCCAGACCGCGACACAAACCCGGGCCGAGCGGCACCGTCCGCTTCATGTCCCGCACGCAGCCTGAGCAGCCGACACGCACGCGCGTGGCTCCCTCGGCGTCCACGCTGCAGCAGGCGAGGTCCGGCGTCGTTTCCCGAGACGCCGCCAACGTTGCCGACATCCTCCTGCGCCTGCCGCCCACCGAGCGCCGCAACGCCTTCAAGCACCGCCTCACCGCCCGCGAGCGGGCCGTCGTCATGACGGAGGTCGAGCGCGCGACGGGCTCTCTGTACGGCCTCTGGCGGGACTCGCCGTCCGGGTTCGTCGAGGACGTCCTCGGCGAGAGCCTGTGGTCCAAGCAGCGCGCCGTCCTCGACGCGATCGTCGATCACAAGAGAGTCGCGGTCCCGGCAGGGTTCGGTGTCGGCAAGACCCACCTCGCCGCGCGCGCTGCCGTGTGGTTCACCAACGTGTACCCGGTCGGCACCGCCTTGGCCATTACCACGGCGACGCGCTTCCGGCAGGTCCAGCGGCAGCTCTGGCCGCACATCCGCAAGGTCGTCCCGCGCGCCGGCCTTCCGGGGTACTGCGACACCGTCCAGTACAAGATGCCCGACCCGTACGGCCAGGACGTCGTGGTCGCCTACGGATTCTCCGCGCCCGCCAACGACGAGGCCGCGATGCAGGGCATCCACATGCCCCATCTGCTGCTCATCGTCGACGAAGCGGGCGGTATCGCCCCGATGATCGGCCACGGCACCAACAACCTGCTCACCGGCGGGCATGCGGCGATGCTCGCCATCGGCAACCCGGCGATGGACGACCCGGCGAGCTGGTTCGAGGAACTGTGCCTCGAGGGCGACGACCCGAGCGAGCCGACCACCGTCACCATCCCGATCTCCTCGCTCGACTCCCCGGCGATCACCGGCGAACGCGCCCCGTACTGCACCGACTGCCCCGAAGGCGTCGGCCGGCACTCCCTCGCCGACCACATGCCCGACCAGGACTGGGTGGACCGCACCATCCGTTCCTACGGCGAAGACCACCCGTACGTGATCGCCAAGGTGTACGCCCGGTTCCCCAAGGGCGGTGGCGGCATCGTCATCCCGCCGAGCTGGGTCGAGGCCGCCACATCGCACGAGGACCCCACCGGCGATGGCTGGCACCGGCTCTGCGACCTCGGCCTGGAAGGCGAGACCGCGCAGCACACCGTCCGGGAAGGCGCCTGGATCCGCCTCGGCGTGGATGTGGCCGCGGACGGCGGCGACGAGTTCACCGTCTACCGCTGTGTCGGTGAAGCCATCGAGTTCCGGCACGCCTCCGCCGGCGCAGCGAACGACAACCAGGTGTCCGTCGCCGAAGTGGTCCTCGACGAGATCCATGCCGCGCAGCGCCTTGCCGATGCACTGAACTCGCCCCATCCCGTACGCGTCAAGGTCGACCAGAACGGCATCGGCCACGGCGTCGTGTCCATGCTGGAACGGTGGGCGGAGACCGGCCGACACCGCGCGCAGATCGTCGGCGTCATGGTCTCGGAGTCCCCGAGCCAGGATGACCCCGGCGCCGTGATGAGGCCGTGGCGCAAGAGGGACGAGATGTGGTTGGCGACCCGGAGCCTCCTCCAGCCGGATCCGTCCTCCGGCCGGGGTCGGCTGCGCCTTCACGTCGACAAGAAGGCCGCCGCCCAGCTCTCCACCCCGCGACTGCTCTCGACGACCAGCGGCTACACCCAGATCGAGCCGAAGAAAGCCATGAAGGCGCGCGGCATGAAGTCGCCGGACCGGGCCGAAGCCGTTCTCCTAGCGGTGTACGAGCCGGAACCCCTGCACAAGCCGCGCCGCCGCGGCCTCCTCAACTGAAAGGCACCTGCGCCGTGAGCAGCTTCGAAAGCACGAGCGACTATCCGAGACGCCTGGATCCCACGATGGACCGGGCGTCCGCCGCGGTGGTTCTGCGATGCGAGCCACGGCAGGTCGGGCCGTGCGTGCGCTGCCGCGGTCTCACCGTCCGGTACGGCCACCAGGCCCAGCCCGTCTGCCCAGCTTGTAGGGCGGAGGAGAAGCCCGTAGGGCGTTAGCCGTACACGGTGAGTACCGGCAAGGCACACTCCTTTGGGGCGCCTCCGCGGCCGGAGAGCGCCGCCGGAGCGACAAGCAGAGGGGAAGTCCATGGTGACTGAAGGACCCGGAGACGAGGACGAAACCGAGTACGGCCTGCACCGGCTGGAGCAGGCGGAGCCGCCCACGGAGCCGTCGTGCTGGCCGCACAACGGCAACTCGTGTGACTGCGAGCCGGCGGGCCTGGACCAGTACCTGGAAGGCGAGCTGGAGTATTCGACGGAGCCGCCGTTCGAGCCGGGCGCGCGCTACCCGTCGAATGACCCCGACCTGTGGCCCCGGAACCCGCGATAGATCAGGCCGAGGCCGACAGGTACCCGGAGAGAAGGAGCTCCGACTGAGGTGAGAGCGCGACGACACGGACCTGGTCGCCGTCCCGATAGGTCAAGCTTCCCGGAACACCGTCGACCGCCGGGTGGTAGTCCCCGCGCGACAGTCCACTGAGCACCCTGTTGGGCAAACCCTCACGAAGCGCCAACGACAGCGCGAGGGGCACAGCAAGGTCGAGCCCGTCGTCGGCGAGCGCGCCGCCCACCAGAGCACCGGCCTGCTCCGCCGACATGATCTGCGGTTGTTCCGTCATCGCGCCAGTATGAAGGCGGGGCGGCCCCGCCGGAAAGGGCGTTTGCGGCAGGGCCCGGCACGGTACCCTCCGAACCCATGACGGATCCGTTCCTCGCCGCTCTTGAGCAGGCCACCCGAACCGTCGTGGCGCGCGTCCGCGGCACGGTCCCGGCGCCGACTCCCACGGCAGCGACGCCGCCCGGCGTCGCGATCAGCCACCGCTACTGCTGCGATCCGGACCGGGCACTGTGCGGGACCGACCTGGACGGCTTGCCGCAGGCGGGGGAAGGGGAGCAGGGCTGCGTCGTGTGCGTGGACCTCGACGAGGGCAAGGTGGCCTGCCCGCTGTGTGACGCGGACGAGCGCGCGTCCTGAACCCCTCGGCGGCCCTGACACCCGTCCGGAGAACGCCGAAGGGCCGCCGGACACGAGGTCCACGGCGGCCCTTCAACGGACCGATCAGGCGACCGGGTACGAGCCGGTCACCGTGATGATCTCCGCCTCCTTCGCGCCCTCGACGTCGCCGTACAGGTGCTGGATGTTCAGCACCTGCGCGCCGTTCGACGGACTGGTCACGCGAAGGCGGTCGAGCTGCGAGCCGTCGGAGCCGGCGTACATCTGAGCCTCGCCCGTCCACACGCCGTGGTCGGCGTCCCGGCCGTCAAGGCTGAGGTTGAAGACGTAGCGGACGCCCGTCGCTGCGGGCCGCGGCAGCGTCAGGCCGAAGCCGCCGGACGAGGCCGCGTTCGTCTCCTTCTTCGCGACGATCTGCGCGGTGAACGTCACCACGCCGCCGCTCTCAACGTAGTGGCCGGAGCCGACCGTGCCGTCCGTGCCCTTCACGTTCGTCAGCTTCGGGGTCCACTGGGTCATGGGGAAGTCCTCCTGTGTCGCGGGTCCTGCCGAAAGAGGCAGGTCCCGGCACTGTGGAGACCCCGGGCCCCTACCGTCGCGCGCTCACCGCGGGAGCCGGCGCCGTCGGGTTCCCGCACGCGGTGCATCGGCAGTGAACCTGCGGGACGCCGTCCGGAGGGGGCCGATTCCGCCGAGGCAGCAATGGGCCCTCCGGGAGAACAGGTCCCGCCCCGGCTACGGACCGGCCTCTCCGCAGGCCGCGCACCGTTCCGCCGTCTCGTCAAGGATGATCTGGGCCTTGTCGTGGCAGTCTCGGCAGGCGGCCTTGGTGCCGCCGCATATGGCGGCTGCGAGGGCGTCGATGGCGCCGGTGCGGGCGATGTTCAGCAGGGTCGGTGCCTTGCTCTCGCACGATGGGCACGACCTGATCTTGCCCTTTCGGCGGCCGCAGGCGATCAGGGCTACCTCCCCCAGCAGCTTCGCGGACGGTTCGGTGGTGGCGCTCACGTGCGGCCTCCCTTCGAGGACTCGAGATTGAAGCGGGTGACCGGCTGCGCGCCGGCGTTCCTGCCTGCTGGTGAACACGCGCCTCCTTGCAGTACGGGCAGCGGGAGGCGACGAACCAGCGTAGCGGGCTGACCCTCGCCGACGGGGTGACCTTGAGGATCGTCGGCCATCACGTGCAGTACGGGGCCTCCGCGCGAACGGCGCGTCGACGAGTCACGAGACATGTGGCGTTTCGCCCCATTTCGACCACCGAAGCGGCCGCCCGCCGAGCTCGGCCAGCAGCCGTCGCCCCTTCCCGTCCGGCTCTGGCGCCGGGGGCGGAGAGGCCGGGGCCGCGCCCGCAGGCAGCACCCGGGCCGTTCCCAACCCGGGCCCGTTTCGCAGCGCCTGCAGGCACGGCACGCACAGCCGCCCCTCGTCGACCGGTCCGGACCAGGGCCGTACGCCCGGCGCGGACTCGGCGTCCGGTCGGCACTCCACGGGCACGGTGAACATCGCGGCGGCGGGCACCTGCGCGCCTTCGACGGCCACGTGCAGTGTCAGTCCGCCTGCCGCCCGCACGATGGCGCGTCCAGCCCACGGCGCGGTCGATATCTCCACGGCCAGAGCGGTCATGCCCCGCCCTCGATCCGTGGCGGCGCCATCACGAAAACGTGCCGCCGCCGACACCCGGCCCCGGCAACGAGCGCGCGGCGCTCCGTGCGCCAGGACCGAGAGATCCGGCCGTCGCCACAGGCCGGGCACGGGACCTCGCTGCGGACCGTCACGACGGTGTCGGCCTGCGGGGGAGGGAAGAGCGGGAGCCCGGCGGCGAGCGCCAGGGCTTCGGCAGCTTTGGGCTGGAGGCGTATGTAGACCGGCTCCGAGTCCAAGGCGGTGGCCTTCTCCACCACCCCGTCGGAACGCGTGCTCGGCGTCAGCCCGCCAACACGGCTGATACGCCGAGGCGCGGAGTCGGCAAAGGCAGGGCTCATGGGAGGGGCATCTCCTCTGCTCGGCACGTTACTTCGGGTTCGGCACGGGGGCGTCAGGACGGACAACCAGCCGCGTCAAGGGCCGGTCGTCCCGCACGGCGTTCCAGGCGGACACCAAGTAGGACAGGTGGCGCTCCCACGCGATTCGGCCTTCCTTGGCCCGTTCGGACGTGACCCGCGAGCGCAGCGCGAGGATCGGGTGGCCGCTGGAGAGTTCAACGCCGTCACCCAGGCGCTGGAAGAACCAGGTGCACTCATCGGGGTCGATGGCGTTGAAAAGGAAATGAGCAGTGCCCAGCGCGGATTGGGGAATATGCGGGAAGGCCGCGCGGGTTCGCAGGGCTATTTCGGCGGAGCGCCGGATCTCGGGGTGCTTTTCCAGAAGGGCCCGGGACTCCGTGGTGGTGGGGCTGATGCGGCGGGTGAACCGGCGGTCGCCCTGCTGCCACGACCAGACCTTGCGGAGAACGGCGGCGACCGTGATGGCGTTGGTTTCATCCGCGAGGGACAGGGCGTCTGCCGTGGTGCGGCGCATCCCGGAGTCCATCGTCGTCTGCGCCTCAGGGGGCAGCCCTCCGACGATGAAGGTGGTGACCGGCTCGTCGGCCTTCACGACGGCGTGGAGGCGGTGCTGGCCGTCGAGCACGTTGCCGTTCATGTCGAGCTTGATGGCCTCCCCGTTGAGCGGCCAGGTGCCCGCCTGGATGTCGCGCACGTAGTCCTCGACCATCGCCGGCCGCAGGTTGCGGTTCTTGGTGTTGCGGCGAAGAAGTCGGACGGCCAGTTGGGGGTGCAAGTCGATGATGTGGGCGCTCGGGCCATCGGAGTTCGCCAGCAAGCGGTCCAGGTCGCGAAGCGTCTTGGGGACAGGGTAGGCAGGGGCCTTCACGGCAAGTGCAGCGCTCATCGGAGGGGCATCTCCTGGTAGGGAATTTCGACGTACGGGGAACCCCTGAGCGGAGCATCCCGTGTCTAGGTACGCGCAGCCGCGAAACTTGTTACACCCAGCCGCCACCAAGGCCGGCGCTGCTGACGCGGTCAGCAGAGCACGGATGACGAAACACCTGAGCGGGCGGCCACCGCCCCGCCGTGCGCCGGAGTGGCTGTCGCGGCCCGAAGGTCCCAGCGAGGAAGCAGCCGCGCCTGCTTTACCGATCGGCGCAGCGCGAGCAAAAGGTGTACATATGGGCGAATCCGCTGGCCTCGATGTCCGCGCGGGTCCGCAAAGTCATGTACGGCTCCCGGAAGGCGTCACGCGGTGTTATCGCGCTGTACGTGCGGATGGACGGGTCGCACAGCGCCTGCCGGTCCGCGCCGAACCGGTGCAAGTCATATCTGCTGGCGATGGTCCCCGCCCACCCGCGCCCCTCGCTCGTACTCATCTGACCGCCTCGGTCCGCTGCTCGACGGTTCCGGGTTGGCGAGGGCCGGCGGGATCGTTGGGGCCGAGGAGGGGCAAGGGGTGGCCGACGTCGGCAAGGACCTGTTCGGGGATGCCGTGATGCAGCAGCGGGAGAAGGCGCTTGTGGTAGTCGAGGAGCCCGAAGCCGTCGACAGGCCACAGCCGGGTCTCGGCGAACGGGATGCCGACATAGGCCAGGCCATCGACCCAAGTGGGATCGATGACCGTGCCATCCGGACGAACACACCACGCGTGGGCGAGCGGAAGGTGGCCACCGAAGACGTCGGAACTGGCGAAGCCCTCGACGTAGATCACGCCCTCACGGCTGTGGTGCTCCAGGGCGTAGCGGGCGGCGTTGGCGTAGCACTCTCGCGCCGGCATCCTCCCGAGCCCGGCCGGCGGCGCCGTGGCGGTGAAGCCTCGACCAAGATCGAGGACAAGGTGGAAGGCCGTCTGGTATGCCCAGTTCTTCGTGCCGGGGTACACCCCTTCAAACCTCTGAGCACTTTCGTGGATGGTCGCCAGCAGGCGATCGAGAGGGCGGTGCCGCGATATCTCCGGGCTGCGATAGGGCATGTCAGGTCTCCGCCCGCGTGGGTTCCGGATGGTGAGGGCCGCTGAGGGCGACGGCGCTGGCCTGGCGCTGGGGCCGGTAGCGATAGCGGCTCGGCGGCTTCGGCTGCGTGGAAGGATACGAGGTAGCGAAGTCCCGTCGGGCAATTCAACACCAAAGGATTCACGCCTTGAATGTGAACGCGGGAAACGAAGGGGCCGGGCCCAACTGCGACGACCGTCCGTCCGACCTCCACCGGCTCGCTCCGCACGGATGGGACGCCTCCGACCCCACCTGGGGCGAGCGGTACGCCGCCGCGCCCGACCAGCCCTACCCTCTCGCATGCGACGAGCCCGAGGTCATCTCGCCTGTCCCGTCGGCCACGGCCTGGGCGACGCCGCGATGGTGGAGGTGTCCGATCTGCGCTCGCGAGAACAGCGCCTTCGTCGCCGAAGCCGCATACGCTCGGGACGCCAACGGCCGGTCTACCGCGGAGGCTTCGGCGCCTGTCGCCTCCCTCGTGACCATGTCGACCTGCGGCCACGTCTTCCGCGCCGCTCCGTGAACGCCGCCAAGTGAGATCGCTACCCTCGTCATCGACCCCGGCGCCCGCCTCAGGGCGACCGCGGCAGCCGGCCGAGCACCCGGGTCGAGAACCGCACCCGTGGACGGGGGCCCGGCCGCGGCGAGCCGGTCGCGGTTGAGGTCCACGAGGACAGCGTCGCGCTCAACCACAATGCCCTGCCCTCACCAGCCTGAAGGAGTTTCCCTTGAGCACGACTGAGCCGACCTCCTGGCCCGCCGAGAGCGTCCAGGCCGAGGAGCTGATTGCGTTCGTCTCCGCGCGGATCGAGGCCCTGGGGTCCGACCCGGGGGCGGCGGAGAACCTCGCCGCCGGGACGTCCGACCTGCTGGAGGCGTACAACGAGATCCTGCCCCGCCTCGCCGGCCTGGGCCCCGACTACGCGACCGGGGTTGTCGACGGGCTGGGCAACGCCTTGCGCTACCTCGCTACCGCCTGGCACCACCACCCCGACTACCGGCTCTACTTCGCCCCCCAGACCCCCGCCACCCCCGCCGCTTGGTCCGCCGGGGCGCTCCAAGGGGAACGATGACCCCCGAGGAAGCGGTCGGACACCGCCTCCACCCGCGGGCGATCGAGGGGGCCGGGCTGCTTCGCTCGAAGGGCTGGATGCGCCCGCTTTAGGGTTCCCTTATGAGTGAGACAGGTCCCGCAGGGGCGCGGGCGACCTCGCGTGAGATCGAGATGGTCAAGCTGATGCTCCGTATCGCCGCTGACATCGATCGCCTTGATGACCTGAGCGATGGGCAACCATGGGACGTGCAAGCCAGTAACAAGTTGGTCGCCCAACGTGACAGCTTGCGGGCGCAGGCGCGGCAAGCCGCATGGTTCAGGCGGTGTCCGGTGCTAGCAAAGATCGTCGCCGAAGCGGAAGGCGGCTGAGGGAGGGCGGTCGTCGGGGCGGGTCTCGCCGTGTTCGACAGGTCGAGGCGGCCACGCCCTCGGGGCGAAGTGCTGCAGCGCCGCACGCCGAGTAGGTGAGGAGCCGAGAAGTCCACGGGCCCGCCGACTGCAGGGGCTGCCTGCGCGCCCTCCCGGGAGAACCAGCGACTGCCGCCGGCCTTGGAGCGGTGCGCGGCGGAAGCCTTGTCACTTATATTGACGAGTGACCTTACCGTGTGGTGAGGCCGGCCGAGAGGGGGAAGTGCCCAGTGGGGAGCATCCAGCGTCCAGGCGCCCTGTACCAGCAGGTCGCCGCCGAGATCCGCAACGCCATCTCCGCCGGAGAATTCCCGCCGGGAGCACCGCTCCCCTCCGAAACCCAGCTCATCGAGCGCTACAAGGTCTCCCGCCCCACCGTCCGCAACGCCATCGCCGCCCTCCGCTCCGAAGGGCTGATCGAGGTAGTCCACGGCAAGGGCAGCTTCGTCCGCCCCACCCCCGTTCCCGCCCTCACCATCCACCGAACGATCACCCGCCACGACAGCGCGACGTACGTACTCGGACACCGGTGGGAGACCGCCGAGCCGCCGCAGGTCTACCGCACGGAAACGACGGCCGCCACGGGCCCGCTCCTGGAACTGGGCGAAGGAGAGGCGCTCGTCGTCGCGGACCGGATCTTGGCGGACCCTTCTGCCGGCACCCGAGCGCTCCATCGCACCCTGATCCCGGAATCCGTCATCAAGGGGACGCCGCTGGCCGACATGCCGGACGCCGATCCCGAGAAGGTCTACGCCGAGCTTGCTGCTGCGGGCCGAGACCTGACGTGGACCGAGACCGTCAGCGCGCGCATGCCCCAGCCCGAGGAACGCGCCGCACTGGGGATCTCCGAAGCCACCCCGGTCCTTCGCACCGTGCGCGTGACGTACGACGGAACCGCGCGCCCCATCGCGGCGGAGGAGCTCCTCGTCGACGCCGCGCTCGCCCAGGTCGCCTTCCGCATCACCGCTGCCGAGGACGCTCCGGCCCCCTCCTGACCCTATGCTGCCACCACGTCCTGAAGAGGGAGCAGCGGACGGCACACGTTGCAGTCGGTGATCACCTGCCGGTTCCGGTCCTGCCGCTCCAGCTCGATGAGAACGTCGGCGCGGCGCAGCGTCGGCTGGCCCGGCATGAAGCAGTCGCCGTAGTGGAGGTAGCCGACGAACCGGCCGGGCGGGTGCGGGATCCGCTGGATCCACCACCGCGGCGCGCTGTCGTCGAGAGCTGCCTGGGCGGCACGGACCTGGGCGAGCTGTTGGACAAGTCGCTGCTCCAGTGCCTGAAGGGCGATGGGATCGGTGGGCAGCTTCTCGTCGTCCATCCTCTCAGCCTACGTCGCGTCCGGGTGGCTGGTGGACTGTCCGTCCGATGTGGTCGGCGGGTAGCCGTACCTCGCTCGGATCTCGGCGTCGTACTGCGCGTGCGGCCCCAGACCCATCGTGGCGCGGCGCTCATCCAGCCGGGTTGGGTCGACGACCGGCCGAGGCCCGAAGCGGCCCTTGTTGTCGTCGAAATATTGCGTTCCGTACGTCTGCTGGCGCTGCTGGGCGACCTGGCAGCGATCGGTCAGGTAGGCGAGATGCCGCGGCAACGCCTCGCCGGCTTCCACGGCTGCGGTCAGGAGCTGGAGCCCGTGCAGTTGGAAAGGCAGGTCCCGGTCGGCGTGCTGGATCAGCAGCCACGCCGCATTCGCAGCTTCTTCTCCTACGAGGGTGTGTCCGGGCCAGCCGTGTTCGGCCACCACGGTCTTGAGCCACGCGGTGTTGTCCGCATCCACCGCGCGCATCGCCTCGTAGTCCGACTCGACATCGTCCTGGCCCTCGCGGACCCCGCGGGCGTGCTGGTCGACAGCGACGCGCCGCATGAGCTCGGCAGCCAGCTCGGGGTTGAGCGGGTTCGTCATCGCGTCTCCTTCTCCCGTGCGTACATCAGCACCGCGAGCGAGGCGCCGGACAGGACCATCCGCCCGTCCATGGCGGCCAGGACCGCGTCGGGCAGCGGCCACCACTCGAGCGTCATTCCGGTCTCCGTGCCGTTCAGCTTCTGCCGGCCGATGGTCAGGCCCGAGGCGGCGTACATGTGGAGGCGGCAGGTGTTCTTGGTCATCAGCGCGGTCTCGCCCAGGCGCCGCCAGGTGGTGGCGGTGATACCGGCCTCCTCGGCCAGCTCCCGCCGGGCCGCCGCCTCCGGGGTCTCGTCCGGCTCGATCGTGCCGCCGGGCGGGGTCAGCACCTCGCCGTTCACGTACGAGGCGTACCGCACCAGGGCGATCCTTCCCGCGTCGTCCTCCGCGACCGCAAGTGCCCCGTCGGGGACTTCGACAACCCGGAATCCGCTGCGTGCTCCGTCCGGCTGGATCACCTTGTCCTCGTGTACCTGGAGCCGGCCCTGGGCGTAGGCAGTGCGGCGGGACAACTGCACCCACCTCGGCATGATCGTGGTCATCGGTGATTCCCTCCCAGCTCGGTGATCTCGTGCAGAAGTCCGGCGGAGAACTCCGTAGCCCACTGGTTCACGCATCTGCGGGCTCCTCTCCCCTCGGGGCGGGCATTTTCGCGGTCGCGTACTGCGCTGCTTCGATTTTGAGGAGTTCACTGTGGGCGGGCGCTGTAGCGTAGCTGTACGGCCCGCACACCCCCGCGCTGTGATGAGTAGCGGCGGCTAACGCGGCGTCCAGCCGTTCGCGCGGGCTCAGGCCAACTGGGGCCGTGGCGTGAAGGGCACCGAGGGCCAAGTCGCTGCCACAGCCCACGGCTGCATAACCGTCAGCCGGCTCGCCCACTTGGTAGTCACCCCCGATGACGAAAAGGCGTCCATAGACGCCGACAAGGAACGTGCCGGCCCACTCCTGCTCGGAATCCTTACGCGCCCAGCCGCCATCCTTCAGACACGCGCGCACCTTGTCCACGAACTTCGTGGCCATAAACCGCTCAAGGTCGCCCTTGGGCCTGGGTGCCTTGAAGGCATGGTGCAGCAACTGGCCCATGCGGAAGCTGGTGGTGAATCCCATGGCATAGCGGCCGTTTCGGAAAACCTTCGAGTCCTTACGGATCGCGATGGACAAGCTGTATTTCGAGACTCCGGCGGAATCCCCACCGATATGCACCTGGTCTTCGTGGACCAGGCCGACGATCACGGTCATGCTTCCCCCTACGCTCGTGCCGTGCGAACGACGTGACGGTGCAGGTACTTCGGGTCCTGGGATGCCTTCATCGGGTGACCGGCCCGTAGGCCGCGGCCGGCGCGCCTGTGACGAGCGCCCAGTAGCGGTCACGGTATGACCAGTGCCACCACTCGCTTGGGTAGTTCACGAACCCCGCGTTCGACATGGCGGTAGCGAGAATCCGGCGGCGCGCTCGGTGCAGGGAGGTGATGTTCGCGGCGTCCATGTAACAGGCGCCCTCGCTCTCCTCCGGCGTGGCGTTCATTCGGGTCCCCAAGTCCAGTTCCGCCTCGCTGGAGTCGGCGAGGGTGATGTCGATTGCTGCGCCGGCGGGGTGCGGGGCGACATCGGGCGGAGCGACGTAGCGGCTTGCCGCCCTGTGGATCTGCTCGTCCGTCCATTGCGGGTTCTCCGCCTGTAGCTGCTCGGCGTACTCGGCGAAATACTGCTCCTGGAGCCGCGGCGGCCGGTAGCCCTCGACCAGCAGCAGGCGCAACCCATCAGGAAGGGCGGTCTGGGCAGACAGAAGCCGCTCAAGGACATTCCTGCGCACGTGCGCGTAATGTCCGGCCGCGTCCTGCCGGCTTTCGTCAACCAGAAGCCCGCTGCCGCGCGCGTCGACCAGTCGCTCGCCACACTCGCGCACGGGTATCGCCGCGACCTTCGGGTCGGACATGAGAACGATCTCATTCATGCGACGTCTCCCGCGTAAAAGTCGTTCAGCGCACCGGCCTGGGCGATCAGTCCCGGGAGGCTGGCCTGTACCGAGGGCGGCATGAACCGCAGACCGTTGAGTTCGTCCACCGGGACCCACGCGGCGCCGGTCTGCACGTCGTCCGGCACGGTGGCGCCGAGCGTGTCCGGCTCCTCGACGAAGCGGCACCAGAACAGGGCCTCGACGCGGTGAACGTGCGGCGTGCTCGGGCTTCCCGGGTGGTTCCACGGGATGTGTTCGCGCAGCTTGATCACGGGTCCGGCGGCGACGCGGACACCGGTTTCTTCGAGAACCTCGCGTTCGATGCAGGCGGCCAGCGTCTCGCCGGGATGTTGTCCACCCCCGGGCAGCCAGTAGGTTCCGGGCTCAGGCCAGTCGCCCCGGCCCAGCAAGATGCGGCCGTCACGGACGACGAGGCCGGTCGTCGAGATCCGGATGTAGCGATCGCTCAAGGTCCCCCTCCTATCGGTCCTTGCTGAGTTCGTAGAGTTCCTGGAACAGCCCGCCGGCGATCACGAGCTGTTCGAACGAGCCATGCTCGATGATCCGGCCACGCTCCATCACGATGATCCGGTCCGCGATCCGGGTGTTGTCGAGCCGGTGCGTGACCACCACGGTGGTGCGGTCGTCCCGTTGACTGAACTAACTATGACGTTTTCGCAGGTCAGAGGACCTTTCTGCTAGCTTCCCGGCATGATCACTGAGGGAAGCTCTCCGCGGAACCTTGCGGACCTTGTCGTACCCGACGTTGGCCGGCTGATCGAGACCGACGATCCCTGGGAGCCGTACCAGCTCCTGGACGCAACTGGCACGGCCGTGGAGCCGGTCGCAGCGTACTTCGCCGAGTTGCAGGCCGCGCGGAACGTGGCCTCGACCATCCGCTCGTACGGCATGGACCTGTTGCGGTGGTATCGATTCCTTTGGGCACTGGGAATTTCGTGGGACCGCGCTACGCAGGGTGAAGCAAGAGATTTCTCGCGTTGGATGCAGATCGCCGACAAGCCTGTACGGGTTCATTGGCGGTACCGGGATCAGGAAGGCGCTGCGCCGTCGGCACAGAATTCGCCACGTAAACCGACACCGGGCACGCCGAATCCCGTCACTGGCAAGCCGTCGCCGGGGCGCAAGTACTCGGCGTCGACCCGTGCGCACTGCGAGACGGTGTTGAGGAACTTCTACGAGTTCCACCGGGAGTCGGGCACTGGGCCGGTCCTGAATCCCTTTCCGCTGGACCGGTCTCGCCGCTCTGGACGAGCAAACGCTCATCACAACCCGATGGCCGGCTTCAGGAATGAGCGACAGGGGCGTTACCGGCCAAGGGTCCCCAAGCGTATCCCTCGGAGGATCCCGGATGAGATGTTCAACGCCCTTTTTGCCAGCTTGAATCATCATCGCGACCGGGCCCTGCTGGCTTTCTGGGTATCCACCGGGGCGCGATCTGAGGAACTCCTGACCAGCAAGCTGCGCGACGCCGATCCAGGCCGTCAACTCATCGGGGTGATCCGGAAGGGAAGCGGCGACTATCAGCAGCTTCCCGCCTCACCGGACGCCTTCGTTTGGCTTCGCCTCTACCAGGAGGCGGCCTGGCGCCTGGGGGCGCCACGAGGCCGCAATCAGCCGCTCTGGTGGACTTTGCGGCGTCCATGGCGGCCCTTGAATTACCATGCGGCACGCGCGATGTTCAATCGAGCCAATGACGCGCTCGGTTCAAATTGGACGCTCCACGATCTACGCCACACGGCAAGCTACCGGATGGCTCGCGATCCGGAACTCTCCTTGACGGATGTGCAATGGGTGCTCGGCCATGCGAGCTTGACGACAACTCAGATATATCTGACTCCCGACAAGGGTGAGGTAATCGAGAACGTAATTGCTTACCATGCACGACAGACGGAGAAACCGCAGAAGCCTGTGGAGCCGCGTCCCGGGCCGGGATATCGTCCCGAGGTTCTGGATACGCTACTTGGAGTTCGTCAGCATGCCCGTTAATACCCTCATCATGAACTCGGCTGCCACATCGAGTGAGAGCGATCGTGGCGCCAACGAGAAGCAGATGGTTAATGATCCTCGATGGGCTGAGAGGACAACCGTGGCTGACTGGCGGGAGACGGCCCTCCCGCGCCATGACGTGATCGACCATCTGACCCAGCCTTCTCTGAGCGGGTCCGCGCGAGGAATGGCCAATGGTCGAAGGCGCGGAGTGCTGAAGATGCTGGACTGGTTGGAGTCTTTCCCGGGGAGCACGTGGCAGGAACGCTGGGAAGCCAGCGGCTCAAATTCCCGTGGACAGCAGTGGATCGATGAAGCAGTCGAATGGTGGCAACTGCAGCGCCCACGATCCTCACGCAGGCACCGAACGGACCTACTTTGGGGGATGCTGGTGATGGTCTGTGGTGGCGTACTGCGCCCTGACTATCACTGGCTTCGGCGACAGCAGCCGCGAGCCCTATTCAGGCTTGCCCGAATTCATCTGGATGCCGAAGGGTTCGAAGAGGTGGACGAGCATTGCTCGTCTTCTTCCCACATATCAGAGGCGTCCTGGAGATACGCCACGACCCGCCTCACGTGGATCATCATTCGAAAAGGGGGAAGGCTTCGGGACATCACAGTAGGGGATTGCCTAGAACTCTATGAACTGTTGCGCAGATCTGAGGCGCGCACCGCCGGCAGGACGCTGTTCTACGAGATCTTGAGGGACCTGGGGGTGTTTCCAGAAGGTGCACCCCACACACTCTTCTACTTCCGCACTCGAGGTCAGCTGACCGTCCCGGAGCTGGTAGATCAGTACGAGATCGCGTGCCGTCCCATTCGAGACCTCTTTGTCGACTACCTCAGCGAGCGGCAGGCAGCCCTGGATTACGCCTCCCTCAAGTCTCTTGCTAGGACACTGTGCAGCTCCTTCTGGAAGGACATCGAGGCACACCATCCAGGAATCGATTCCCTTGCTCTGTCTGCGGAGCATGCCACGGCGTGGAAGCAACGTATACAGCGCATCTGGGACAAGGATGGGCGCCCCATACGCGACCGCGTAGCAACTGATGAAGTATTGCTACCGGTCCGAGCCTTCTACCTGGACCTGGCGCAGTGGGCTGCTGAAGATCCGGCTCGCTGGGCGCTGTGGGTAACCCCGTCGCCCGTCCGTGAAAGCGATCTCGCTGGCTACGGCAAGCGCCGCAAGGCACGCAAGGCCAGAATGGATCAACGAACGAGGGAGCGACTTCCCGTCTTGCCTTCACTGGTATCCGCGGCTGAGCGCAGGAGGAAGGAAGCCCAGGAACAACTCCGACTTGCTCGCGAAGGAGGTGAAGGCACCCTTGTGTCAATCGACGGAGAGATTCTCCGTGTCCTGGGCGTGAAGAAGAAATCCAGCGGGCACGTGTTCGCCGTGTCGGAAATCTCAGGCCGCCGCCGCGATCTCACGATTGCTGAAGAGCGTGCGTTCTTTGCATGGGCTGCCATCGAGGTACTTCGCCATACGGGAATCCGTTTCGAAGAGCTGACGGAGCTAACCCATCACAGCTTCGTCTCATACCGCCTTCCCGCGACGGGTGAGGTCGTTCCACTTCTCCAGGTTGCGCCGTCGAAGACCGACATGGAGCGGCTCCTCTTGGTCTCTCCTGAACTCGGCGAAGTACTAGCCGAGCTGATCTTCCGTGTCCGGGAAGGCCGCGAGGCCCTGCCTCTGGTTTCCGCCTTCGACATCCATGAGGAGACTTGGAGTTCCCCCATGCCAATCCTCTTCCAATGGCGGCGAGGGTCACAGAGCAAGGCGATAAGCAGGAGTGCGCTCAGGGAACTTGTGAATGACGTTCTCCGGGTGAGCGGTCTCACCGATGCTCAGGGAAGGCCGCTCACCTTCACGCCGCACGACTTCAGACGGCTCTTCGTCACGGATGCGATCCTTAATGGACTCCCACCCCACATTGCTCAAGTGGTGTGCGGCCATCAGGACATAGGAACGACCATGGGCTACAAGGCTATTTACCCGGAAGAGGCGATTGAAGCTCATCGTGCCTTCATCGCGCGGCGTCGTGCCACCCGCCCGGGCGATGAGTACCGGACCCTCACAGACGGCGAATGGGAGGAGTTCCTTGGGCACTTCGAGAGGCGCAAGGTATCCGTCGGGAACTGCGCCCGCGCGTTCGGAACCCCTTGTATCCATGAGCACGCCTGTGTGAGGTGCCCAATGCTCCAGCCGGACATCAAGCAGCGGGCAAGGCTGGTCGAAATCCGCCACAATCTGCTTGCGCGTATCGAAGAAGCCGAACGCGAAGGATGGCTTGGCGAGGTGGAAGGACTACACGTCAGCCTTTCGGGGGCAACGGAAAAGATCGAGCAGCTGGACGCATCCGCAGTGCGACAAAGCTCCATTGACCTCGGGATGCCTGGTTTTCGCGAAGTGACTGGGCGGGGGAGCTCATAATCTAGCTCGCCGTCACCGTTCGAACCCCAAAGGCGACCAGCACGGCTCCTGCCAGACGACTCACCCCGCGCCGGAATCGAGGTGTGTCGATTGCCGTGCGTGCGGCGGCGACCACGGATGTCCAGAACAGCAGCCACACCAGCACGACGGTTACATGTGCGATCGCAAGCGTGGCGATCTGTGGCGCGATGGGGCGACTGGAGGTCAGGAACTGTGGTACTAGGGTGAGATAGACCGACGCAGCTTTCGGATTGAGGACGTTGGACCACAGCCCCTGACCGAAGCCCCCGAGTTGAGCCCACGGCAGGCGCCATCGTCTGCGTGTCGCGGGTTCGACGCCTCGACGCACGGAACGCCACGTGGTCACGCCCAACCAGATGAGATAGATGCCCCCAGAAGCTTCACCACCGTCAGCGCCCGAGCCGACGACATGACGAGGGCAGACAGGCCGACCGCGGCAAACGTGGCGTGGGCCAAGAGCCCGCACGCCGAGCCAAATGCGGCGCGCATACCGTCGGACCGCGACCCCGCGATCACCTGCTGCGTGACCAGCGTGAAACTAGTGCCGGGAATCAATGTCAGGGGTGTGACTGCGGCCACGAAGCCGAGTACCAGATGCCACTGCACGCAACGACTCTACGCAACCGGCGTGCGCCAAACCAGCCCGGAGATCATTTATGGGGAAACCCTCAGCTATTCATCTTTGGGGTCCCTCCATCTGAATCTTGTAGAGCTCTGCAAACATGCCGCCAGCCTGCATCAACTCTTCGTGAGTTCCGTCCTCTACGATCTTCCCTTTGTCCATCACGATGATCCGGTCAGCGATCCGCGTACTTGCCATGCGATGCGTAATGAACACAGTGATCCGCCCCATGTGAGGGCGCGCGGGTTGCGCCGAGTCGGCCTCCGCGTCTCGTTGCTCAGGTAGTTCAGAGAAACGGGCCGTCTTCTTCAGCTCGGTGAAGATCTGGTGCTCACCGCGGGCGTCCATCTCGGAGGTTGGCTCGTCCAGCACTAGAACTGAGGGCTGGCGGTAGAACGCCCGGGCGCAGGCGATGCGCTGCCACTGGCCGCCGGAGAGGCTGACACCGCCCCACAGTTCCCGGGCCAGCAACATGTCCAGCCCCTCAGGCAGTTCCTCGACGGTCTCGCGCATGCCGACCCGCTCGATGGCCTCCCATACACGATGGTCGTCCCAAGTGAGGGGTTGGCCGAGGGTGACGTTCTCGCGGCAGGCGAGCGGCCAGTGCGCGAAGGTCTGCGGCACCAGCGCGGTCTGCGCCCACACTGTGTCCGGATCCGCCGTGGCTAGGTCCACGTTGTCCCAGGCAACGGTGCCCTTGTCCGCCGTGTACAGCCCCGTCAGCAGCCGCACCAGCGTGGACTTGCCGGAGCCGTTTTCTCCGACGATCGCGACGACCTCGCCGCGTCGCAGCGTCAGCGATAAGTCGTCGATGGCCGGCGCGGTCTTGTTCGGGTAGGAGTAGGTGACCTTCTCCAGCCGGATCGTCTCCGGGCACGCCGGCGCCTGAACAGTGCCACGGTGCAGTGCGAGGTTCCCGGCGGTGTCCACGAAGCGCCGCCAGTCCCCGATGAACAGCGTGGACTGGAACAACGACGCCAGGTAGTGGACGATGTTGGTCAAGTTCCCCAGCGCCGTACGGACCGCCACCACGGCGGTGGCGGAGACGGCGAGGGTGACCTGCCCGGAGACCGTCAGCCACACCAGCGTCCCCCACGCCCCCGCCAGGCACACCCCGCCGGCCGCGGCGGCGGACAGGTTGATCCGCATCTGCTGTCCGGCCGCGCTCACCATGGCGGCGTCGATCCGCTTCGAGACCGTGCCGTACCAGAACAGCAGGAAGCCGCGCATGCTGTTGGCCCGCACCTCGTCCGCCAGCAGCGAGGTGGTGACGTGCCAGCGCATCATCGCCTTCACGTTGCGGTTCGACAGGTGGGCGTGGTGCGTCGTGTGCTCGACACGGGCCTCGGCGACCGCCCCGACGCCGGAGGGCACGACGGCCAGGACGAGTACGACGAACATCAGCGGATGCAGAGCGGTGACGACTCCGAAGGCGGCCACGAGCCGGATGAGCGCGGCCATGAAGGACTGGGCGTCGTAGAGCATGCGCTCGCAGCGCATCACGCCCATCTCGGCGGCCTCGTGCTCGTCGGAGAACTTCGCCCGGCTGAACGCGGCCAGCTCGACCGACACCATCGCCTGGACGAGGGTGATGTCGGCGGCGGTCATCAGGCGTGGCTTGAGTCGGTTGACCGACCACGACGCCAGCCCGGAGGCCACCCGGCCGACGCCCGCGGCCAACGCGATCACCACCAGCGCCGGCGCGGCCTCGCGGATACGGTCCGGGACCAGGCCACCGCCGAGGATCGGAGTCATCGCCCGCGCCGTGGCCGCCAGCACCACCGCCGCCGCGAGACCGGAGGCGATCTGGCAACCGAGGAGGACAAGGACGTCCCGCCGGTCGATCGCCCACGCCATCCGCGTGATCTGCGCCAGCAGCGCCGGGATCTTGCGGCACAGCTTCCAGAACGACGTGTCCGCGAACGCCGATCTGGTGTTCACGTGATGCGACTGGATCTCTTTCGGCTCCGGCATCGGAGGCCGCCCCGTGGTCGGGGCCTGTTTACTGCCTGACGGGCTCTCCACCTGCTTGTTCTCCCTCCCCTGAAGGTTCGTGCAAAGCGCCACTGGAAGGCGGCCGTTGGCCCACCGACTCCTCATCCCCACCGTCGTGTGGCGCTGCCGGTCAGGGAATCGGGTCTCGCCGACTACGGCGCCTGCCTGTTCGAGCGATTGAGGTGCATGCGGATCTCCTGAAGGCCACGGGCCATGTCCTGACGCGACTCGGACAGGTTGATGCGCAGGTGCTGTCCGGGCATCAGGTGCTTCCAGGCGTCAGTGGTACCGCCGTGAACGACGGTGGGGTTCAGCCTGAGCCCGTCCAGTGCGCACTGTCGGACCCAGCCGAGAAAGTCTGCTCGCGGAACGGCGAGTTCAGGGAAGGCTGAGTAGCCGCATGTGGGAGCGAGGGCCGCGGGAAGGGACAGGATGTCGGCGTCCTGAGCGAGCCGGTGGAAGTTGGCCTGGTAGTGCTCGGTCATCTGTGCCATGTGATCAAGCAGGCGGCGAACGGCGGACACGGGAGGCAGGGGTGGCAGCCCGTGCCGGGCGGCGGTGTCCTCGGCCGCAGCGTGGACCTTGTCCAGGTGATCCTCTGGTGCTTCGAGGGCTGTGAGCAGCGCTGCGTAAAGGGTCATCAGCAGACTTCCCAAGGGGCTGGTGACGGGCGCGCGGTCGAAGGCGTCGCGGCCGATGTGGGCGCGCAATTCGGCGTTGCGGCTGATGACGGCGGCGGCCCGGATGCCCGGGAGGGCGAGATCCTTTGAGGCGGTCATGATGATCGCACTGTGCTCAAGGTCGAGCGCGCGGGCTTTGGCCCGCAGGGCGGAGGTGGGGCTGGGGCCAGTGCCGAAGTGGCCGACCTGGATGACGGCGTCGAGGAGGACGAAGTCGTAGTCCGGTCCTTCGGGGGTGGTGTAGATGGTGCCGGTGACGCCATTGGGCAGGACATCGACCAGTGCAGTGTGCGGGGTGTCTGCATGGCCTGTGAGGTGAAGGGTTCCGTCGTGGCGGTAGTAGCCGGTGACGGGGGCTTGCCAGCGGGCCGCGCAGTGGTCGAAGGCGTAGTAGTTCGGCAGGGGCAGAGTGAGGCCGTGCCCGGTGGAGGCCAGGTGGGCGGTGATCAGGTTGATGGCCTCGGTGCCGCCCCGGACAAAGCGGATGTCGTCGGCGTCCAGGTGCAGGCCCAGGTGGTCGCCGACCAGCTCGGCGAACGCTGCGCGGGCGCCGCCTTTGAAGGGGTCGATGTAGACGGACAGGCTGCCGTCCTCGACGAGGCGCCGCAGGGATTCGGCAAGGTGGATGCCCACGAGGGGCGAGGGAGGGAAGCGGTTGCAGCCCTCCCCGACTTCGAACGCGTCCCTTGGGGTGTCGGTCCGCAGGGCGTTGAACGCGGTGATGCACTCGGCTTGAGGCTGAGGGGCATGAAGCACGGCGGGGCTCCGGGGCACCAGGGCCGGGGCGCTGCCGGGTGCCCGCCTCGCGGACGGGCAGAGCTTAGCCGATCCGGGTCGCCCTGGCGGCGGTCCCGGCATTGAGTGGGGCAACTTCCCACGTTCGTGGGATTGTTGGCCGGGAGTTCGATTCGTGAGCGGGATGGAGGATGAGGCGCGCTGCCTCATCGAGGTCGGGGATATGGCCGGGCTCGTCGCGACGGACCCAGATCGCGTGAAGGCCGGCGGCCCGGGCTCCGGCAACATCTGCCTGGGGATTGTCGCCGATCATGTACACGCACGGGGCCGGTGCGGCAGCGGCGCGGGCGAGTTCGAACGCTTGTGGGTGAGGTTTTTCGAATCCAGTACATGCGGAGTTGACGACCGCCTGCACGTACGGCGTCAGGCGCAGTGCGTCCAGGATGGAGGGGAGCTCCGGAACGTGGTTGGAGAGGATGACGTGCCCCCAGCCGTTGGCGGTGAGCAGACGAAGGACCGCGGTGGTTTGCGGGTACAGGCTCCACGCCGCGGGATCGCTGTAGGTGCTCCGAGCTTGACCGGCTATGGACTGCGCGGTGCGGAGCGGGGCTCCGAGGCCGGTCAACGCGCGGGTGATGACGCCGGTGATGTGGTTCCACCAGCGGTCGGGGTCAGCGAGGTGCGGGTGCGGCCGGAGGTGGTCGTGCCACGGGAATCCGCTCGTCAGAGCGGTGTAGAGCTGGTCGCGGGTGAAGGGACGCCCAGGCTGCTGGTGGTCAAGGATCTCCAGCAGGCACTCGGCCCAGGTACCGTGGCGCCGGTGGCCGAGGGTGCCGTCGAAGTCCCACACGACCATGCGCTGGCGGGTCACCACAGATCCAGGGTTTCGAGCAGATGGGCGGCGCGGGGCATCGCGTCCGTCGCCTGACCGGTGAGCAGGTCATCGGGAAGTTCGACTTTGCAGTCCAGGCGAATCATCTCGCGCCAGCGCAACGCCTGTTCCCATTGCTCGCCCCACGACGGGCGAATGAGCGACTGCGGGATCTGCTCAAGGTGGCCGCCGTGGGCCAGGAGACGCGCGGCGGTCATGGGCCCGATGCCACGGATGCCGGCGATGTTGTCGGACGGGTCTCCGGTCAGTGCCCGATAGTCGGGCCACTGGTCGGCGCTGACGTGGAAGCGGGCCCGCACCGCTGCGCCGTCGATGCTGCGGCGGTTCTCGGCGAGCATCGTGTTGAGGACGCGGACTCGAGGGTCGGCGAGCATCTGGTAGAAGTCCTTGTCGACGCTCATGATGTCCACGGCGCGGTCCTGGCCGCGGGCGAGAGTGGTCAGGGTGGCGATCACGTCGTCGCCTTCGCAGCCGTCCTGCTCGATCCAGCGGACCGATGCCAGGTCGAGGACTCGCTTGATGTCCGCCAAGGACTCGAACAGGCAGGGTTCCGGCGCCGCCCGGTTCGCTTTGTAGGCGTCGTCCTCGCCGGCCCGAGCGGCGGCACCGTTCTCCGCGTCGAAGACGACGAAGACCTCGTGTCCGTCGGCGTGGGCAAGATGCGCCTTGCGCAGGAGGGCGGCGAAGCCGAAGACGCCCGTCAGGTCCCGGGGGTACTGCGGGCCTGGATGCGGGCGGGGAAGCCGTACCACGCCCGGTAGAGCAGGTTATGGCCGTCCACGAGCAGCAGCGGGGCGGGCGTGGTCACGGTGCGGCCTCCATGGTGCCGGTGGTGATGGCGGGTGCCTGTGACCGCGGCGGGCGGGTATCCGGTGCCGGATGGCCGGTGAGTGTATCGGCCGGCGCCGGTGGGGTGCGCCAGAAGCGCTTCAGCAGCGCGGCGAGGTG
Source organism: Streptomyces sp. CA-181903 (assembly GCF_050937075.1). Classification (NCBI taxonomy): domain Bacteria; kingdom Bacillati; phylum Actinomycetota; class Actinomycetes; order Kitasatosporales; family Streptomycetaceae; genus Streptomyces; species Streptomyces sp. CA-181903. The sequence continues at coordinate 2,274,715 of NZ_JBNJLY010000001.1, read as the reverse complement.
CTGGGCGGCATCCCGCTCGGAACGGACCCGTTCGACGGCGGCTGTCCGCATGCGGTCGCGTTCCCCTTCGGTCAGGGCGAGCGCCTGCTCGATCCCCCTGGCCAGTGCACCGTGGGTTCCTGGCAGGTACAGCAGGCCGTTGTGCTGGTGGGTGATCTGTTCGGGGAAGCCGTCCTGGGCGGGGGCGAGGACGACGGCGCCCTGGTGCTCGGCCCACAGGGCGGTTTCGAAGACAATGTTGGCCAGGGTCTCGCCGCGGCTGGGGCAGGCCATGACGCGGGTGGCTGGCAGGGCGGCCAGGGCGCGGGGCAGGTCCCGATGGAAGGCGCCGACCCAGGTCGAGCGTAGCCCGAGTTCGGCGCACCGGTCCCGGTAGATGTCGAGGAGGCCGGCGCGTTCGTCGTCGGTACGGACCGCGATGGCCGCGAGGTGGACGCGTTCGCGCAAGGGGGCGAGGGCCTCGATGAGCTGGTCGAGGCCCTTGGTGCGGTCGGTGCGTCCGACCGCGGCCACGATCGGGCGGTCGGTGGGGATGCCAAAGCGGCGGACGGTCGTCTCGGCGACGGCGGCGTTCATGGGGGCGAGGTCTGCGGCGGCCAGGTGCAGACCGGAAGGCCAGGACACGATGCGGGTCGCGTCGAGTCCGTACTCGTCGCGCAGGTGGCTGGTCAGGTAGGTGCCGATGCCGGCCACCCAGGTGGTTCGGCTGCGGTTGACCGCCGCGATGGCCTTGTGCTCCCAGGCCACGTGGGTCGGGTCAGGTGACGGGCGTTCGGTGATCTTCGCGGTGCTGAACAGGGCGAGCAGCACGTCGACGTCATCGTCCGAGAGCGCGCGGGCGAGTCCGGCGAAGGGCGTGTCTACAGCGATGGCCAGCACGTGGTGGTGTTCAGCCGCGAGCGTCCGGGCCGCGTCCGCGGCGCCGGAGGAGAGCTGCTGCCATGTGTCGGGCCGCCACAGGGACCGTTCGGTGTTGTACGGCAGGGTAAGGATGCGACCTCCGAGTTCTCCGACGACGTTGCGGGCGTAGGTGAGGTCGTCCGGGTTGAAGCCCCAAGTGGCTGGTCCGGGCTGGGGAACAGCGAGGTACGGGGTGAAGGGGCCTCCGGCTGCGTCGGCGAGGCGGCGGTAGTGGTGTTCGAGGGTGGCCAGCAGGGTCTTGGTCTGTCGGCCGATGCCGTTGGTGCAGTTGGTGATGCCGTTGACGGCGCAGTACAGCAGCGCGGGGGTGCTGGGCACGGGGCGGCTCCTGGTGGTCAGCCGGCGGCGTAGAGGTCTTCGGGGTTGGGGCGCCAGATCTTCGACTTCGCGGGCGCGGGGCTCATGCCGTGAGCGGCGAGGGCGTCGACGATGCGTTGCCAGGCGGTCTCGACTTCGGCGTGCGTGGCGCAGAAGGCGGTGTAGTTGTCCGTCAGCCGCACCACCTCCAGGTCCGCCAGGGCGTGGTCGGCGGGGGCCATGCGCAGGTTGGTGAGCATCGGGGTCAGGCCACTGCCGGGGGCGAGCGGGTTGGGCAAGGCGGTGAGGATGCGGCGCAGCAGCGCGAGGAGGGTGCCGTCGTGGATGAAGCGGGCCACGGAGGTGACGGCCTGTTCCAGCGTGACGCCGCGGGTGGCGGCAGCGACGTCGATGTCGGCCACCCAGACGCGCCCGGCGGCCAGGTGGCCGGCGGCCGCGGCGATGGCCAGCGGTCGTCCGGCCCGTCGACGCCAGCCGAACATCCACGGGGGTAGGCGTCGCGTTCGAGGACCGGCTCGACCGCGTTGCGCACCGCGCGGTGAACGACACGGTCGCCGACGGTGGGGATGCTCAGTTGGTACTCCTTCCCCCACGCCTCGAAACTCGCTGTGCGCACCGGGGCGGGGCGCCAGGTTCCGTCGCGCAGGCAGTGGGAGAGGGCATCCAGGCGGGCGGGGAGGTCCTGGCGGAACTCCTTCCAGGTCATGCCGTCGACGCCGGGGGCACCGGTGCGGTCCATGCACTGGCGGGCGGCCCGTTTCAGGCTGCTGACCTCGGTGACCTGCCGCATGAGCGAGTGCGCGGCGATCGTGCCCGTCACGGCTTTTCCCCGAGCGTGGCGGTCAGGAAGGTCTCGGCGACGGCGCGGGGTGCCAACGGGGCGACCTGAGTGGGGCCGAGCTGCGCGGCGGCGTGGTATGCCTCCCGATCGTCCAGAAGTTCCGCAAGGGTGCGCCAGATGTGCTTCGGGCCGTCGGTCAAGTCGACCATCCGCCCGCCCTGCCCGACTAGGTCGGGCAGGTGACCGAGCCGGTAGCCGACGACGGGGGTGCCGACGGACAGGGCCTCGGCGGCGACATTGCCGAAGGTCTCGGGGCTGGTGGAGCCGACCAGCGTGGCCGCGGCCCTGGCCAGGAAGGGCTGCACCTGCTGCCAGGGCAGTGCCGGGAGGAGCTCCACCTCCGGCAATCCGGCGGCCAGTTCGCGGCACTGCTCGATGGTCTGGTTCTGCATGCCGGGCCAGTATTCGAATCCGGCGGCGGCCAGCACGATCTGCACCGGCCGGCCGAGCCGGTCGGGGAAGGCGGCCAGCAGTTCGGCGGTGCCCTTTTGTGGCTCGGCGCGGGCCACGATCCGTACCGGGCCCGAGTGGCGGAGCTGTTCCCGCTCGGCCGGGCCGGACGGAAGGGTCTGGTGCAGGAGGGCGTTGGGCACGGTGTGCCAGGAGCTGGTGTCCAGCCCGGTGTCGGCCATCTCGCGGATCATGAAGTCGCCGGTGGTGATGACGGCCCGGGGGCGGTGCGCGAGGCTCTGGTGCATCGCTTTATCGGCCCGGGGCACATGCACCATCAGCGCGGTGCGCACGCCGACCGGGGCGGGGTTGAGGTAGCCGAGGCCCCACACGGCATCGGCCCAGCAGACCAGGTCGACGCGGTGCGTGGTCAGAAGGTGCCGCACTTCGCGCTCGACCGGCGTCGGGTCGGCGAGCAGGGCGAGGAGGTCTTCCTCCCGGGCGGGCCGGGGCAGGGTCAGAGTGGACAGTCGCAGCAGGCTGCTGTCGTCCATGGGATTGGCGGGTCCGGCCGCGATGATCAGCGGGTGGTGGCCGGCTTCGCGTAGGCCCTCGGCGAGGGAGGCGATGCTGCGCTCGATCCCGGCCGGTTCGTCGGGGTTGTGGGTCAGCAGGACGAAGGCGATGTTCACCGGGGCTCTCCGTTCGGGGTCGTGCCGTGGCTGGCAGTGGGTGAGGGATCGCGGACGATGCGGATACCGATGCCGTGGGACCGCAGGTCGGGCGGCACGTCGTTGGCGTGGGTGCAGGCCGCGTAATGGGCGAGGGAGTGGTACGAGCCGCCGCGCAGCAGGGCGACGCCGTCGCGGCGTCCGGGGGCGGTCGTCCATTCCCAGACGTTGCCGGCCACGTCCCACAGACCGTGCGGGGTGCGCCCGGCCGGGTGCCGGTGGACCCCGGTGCAACACCCGGGGCCCAGGCTCCGCAGGTTGGCGTGCTCGACGCTGGGGCTCTCGTCGCCCCAGGGGTAGCGGCGTTGTCCGCCGGAGGCCATCCACTCCCACTCGGCCGTCGTCGGCACTCGGCCCCCCAGCGCCGCGGCGAGTGCCACCGCCTCGTGGAGCGACAACCCGGTCAGGGGAAGGCCGCGGCCAGCCAGGGGGGTCGCGGACCACCACAAGTCCGGTACCTCCTGGGGGCGGTGCCATTCCCCTTCGGGAAGATGGCCCCCATTCACGCGAATCCACTGCACGGAGTCCGCCTGGGCGGCTACCGTGGAGATGCTCCAGGCAGCAGGTACGTTCCTCGACGCCTTGGATCGCTCGCTTCCCAACACGCGCGGGCGCGGCGTCGGCGAAAGACGGCCCTGTCTGGGCGCCGTGGTCGTCACCGGCGCCCTCCCGGGCGGGAGAGAGCCAGCAGACGGTCTCCGAGTCCCGGTCCGCTGAAGCAACCGCGGAAGCTGTAGCTGACGGTGCGGGCTTGCTGCTCGCGCACGCCGCGCATGCTCATGCACAGGTGTTCGCCGTCGGCCACCACGCCCACGTCCTCGACCCCGGTTGCCTTGGCCACTTCTTCAGCGACCGCGTCGACGAGCCGTTCCTGGACCTGAAGGCGGTGCGCGTGCACGGAGACGATGCGCGCGAACTTCGACAGACCCAGAACCTGCGCGCCGGGGTGATAGCCGACCGTCACCACCAGGTGCATCGGGAGCAGGTGGTGCTCGCACAGGCTCCACGCGTGCAATCCGCCTACGACCACCATCTGATCTGCCCCTGCTGCGAGTTGCTGCGGGAAGACGGTGTCGGTTCGTCCCGGGTCGTGGTCCAGGAATTCGGCCCACCAAGCGGCCACCCGCTCGGGCGTCCCGACGAGCCCTTCGCGCTGTGGGTCCTCGCCCAGCTCCACCAGGAGTTCCCGGTACAGCTCGGCGACGCGCGCCGTGTTCACGCGCCGGGGCTGGGGCAGCAGGACCTTGGAATTCGTCATGGGACCAGGGCCTTCCTCTCGGTCCGCGCGCCGGCGCGGAGTACGTCCAGGGCGGCGGGGCCTTCGTGGAGCAGCAGGTCAAGGACGCTCAGAGCCGGTGTCCACTCCTGGCTGGCCGCGCCGTAGGGCGAGGGGGTGTAGGAGGCGATCTCCAGGTCGATGTCGTGGGCGCGCAGCAGCTCAAGATCCAGGTAGGCCGGCGCTCCTACTCCGAGTCGCAGGATGCGGCGGCCGGTTCGCTCGCACAGGTTCACGAGCATGTCCGTGCGCGTACCGGTGGGCTGGAGGCTGCTGGAGTACACCAGGCTCACCCGTAGCCCGAGGGCATCCAGCAGGAACTGGATCAGGGCCACGTCCAGTGACGCCAGGTGTTCCCAGGGTTTCTGGTAGAGCGAGGCGAGCTGGTCCTGGTAGGCCGGCCAGTACGGGGCGCGGGCGTAGGTGTAGGACAGGGTGCGCCAGTGCCGGCGAGCCCATGCCGGGTCGGCCAGACGCACCTCGTTGATGGGCTGGCCGAAGCGGTGGCGTGTGGGAACCGTCAGCCACACCGGGCCGTGGCCGCCTGTGCCACGGACGCGGTTTCGGTTCTGCCATCCGCGGGTGAACTGGACGTGGTCGAGGAGCAGGAGTTCGTCGACGTCCAGCAGTCGGGAGAAGTAGCCCGGCCACGGCAGGTAGGCGGGCTGGTGCGGCACGAGCACAGCGGATTCGTTCATCACCAGGCCATCCGGTAGACGGAGAAGGCTTCCGCGCGCTCGGTGCCGAGGGCCGCGGCCCGGGCGGCGTCGATGGCCCAGATCCGTTCCGCGCTGCGAGGGTGCGCGGCATCGCGCATCTCCCGGCGGTAGCAGCCCAGGGCCTTGTCCTTGGCGGGGGCGCTGTCGGTGATGTCCACGAGGATCGGCCGGTGCTCGGGGCTGGTGCCCCAGGTGTAGTCCTCGGGGCCTTCGAAGCCGAGGACGATGTCCGGGCTGTGGCGGGTCGTGCCGCTGGGACGGGCTGCCGCGTAGCAGGCGCGGTGGACCAGGCGGTGCTCCTGGTGGACGGCGCCGGTGCCGGGCATGAGCAGAGCGGTTGGCCGCAGCGCGTTGAGCGAAAGGTCGGGGCCGTCCTCGATCAGCCGGATGAGTTCGGTCAGGTGGGCTTCGAGGTGACGGGCACGCTCGTCCTCTGCCCAGGCGATTCCCCGGCCGGCCACACCGAGCGCGTCGCAGGCCGCTTCGAATTCCTCCCGGCGCTGTTCGGTGCTGGCGGGCTGCCCCCAGCGGGGAAGGGCGTAGCAGGTCACAGCGAGGACGTGAACTTCGATGCCTTCGGCGGTGAGGCGGGCGATGGTGCCGCCGGCCCCCAGGGTTTCGTCGTCGGGATGGGGCGCCACGACCAGAACGCGGTCGCCGGGTTTCAGGCCAAGGGTCATGGCCTGCCTCCTCTTGTATCTCCGTGGAAGGGTGACGGGTGGGCGCAGGGCGCCGACTGGGGCCCTTAGCGCGGGCTGGGCGGGAAGTTGTTCTCGCGGCGTTGGAGCACGGTCAGGGCGGGAAGCGGTTCGGTCACGAGACCGGAGCCGTCCTCCCAGGGGAAGCGCACCCAGTCGGCGACGTCCCATGCCCAGGTGTCCGGGGTGAGATCGGTTCCCTGATTGCGGCACAGGACAGCCGTCCGCAGGATGGTCGGCTGGAGCCGATCGATGAGCCAGTCGGTGACGGCGCGCAGGGTGGCGCCCGAGCCGGCGATGTCGTCGACCAGCAGCAGTCGGCTTCCGTTCTCGACGCGGGACAGCGACGGTTGGTCACCGTCGAGGTGCACTCGGCCAGTGGCCGGCAGTACGGACGTATCGCTCGTGTTGTGCCGGGCTGTCACGACCACGGCGTCCACGCCCAGGTGCTCGGCGACCGTTTCGGCGAGGCGGGTGCCTCCCCGGGCGATGCCGATCACGGTCTGGGGGCGGTGCGGCTCTTCCGCCTCGGCGATCAGGTGGGCGGCGTGGAGGAAGGACTCGTCGGACAGCCGCCAGATCCTGCGGCGTTCGAAAACCCTCTCGGCAGAGGTCATGGCCAGCTCCAGGAATCGAGGATGCGGTGGGCCTCGGCGAAGTGGGCGACGGGATTGTTGATCGCGTGGACGACGGGTGTCCCGGGCAGGCCCATGACGTCCAGGTAGCGCTGTTCCAGCAGCACCAACGCCTCCCGGGTCGGGTACGCCTTCAGGTGCCGGGCCAGCGCACGGCGCACCGGGGCACGCAGGGCGCTGGCCCGTCCGAGCGTCATCGGCTGCTCGTAGGTGGAGACCAGCTCGTCAGCTCGGATCAGCCCGTACCGGGCGGAGAAGATCAGCACGCGCTGACGCTCCGAGACGGCGGGCCCGATGCGGTTCCTCAGCAGCGGGATGCACCAGCCCTGGTACAGGTCGAAGGCGGGCACCGGCCGGGAGGTGACGATCTTGCGGCGTGAGCATCCCACGATCACCAGCCCGCCCACGGGCCGCTCAGCGGCCACGTTCATCACCCCACATCAGCACGTGTAGGCGGGTGGCGAGCCGGTAGCCGCGCACGGCCACCCCGGGGACCAGGGCGCGCATGCCTTCGATAACGGCGTCGGCGGTCGTGCCCTCCGGCATCACCCAGACCGGGTTCAGGCCGTACCGAGCTACCAAGTCATCGATTTCGTCGAGATCGCCGACTTCACAGGCGACGAACTTGAACGTCCGGCGCGGTGCTGCCGCGAACGCCTCCAGCGCCCGCGAGCGAATCCGCTTCGCCAGGGGCATGCCGCTGTTGGCCAGCTTCGGCGAGACGTTGAAGTGGGCGCCGGCCTCGATCAGGGCCTTCGACGGCACGTAGGTACCGTTGGTCTCGATCTCCACCTGCTTGCCGCTGTCGGTCAGCGCCTGAACAAGGGGAAGCATGGCGTGCTGCTGCATGAGCGGCTCCCCACCGGAGATCACCATCAGTTCCTCCGGCCGGGGCAACGCCCAGGCCAGCAGGTCGGCCACGGCCGCCCGGTGGGATTCACGGGCGAGGTCGAAGCGGCTGGTGTCCCAGGTATAGGGGGTGTCGCACCACGGCAGACAGGTCAGGTTGCAACGGCTGAGCCGGATGAACGCCGCCGGCACCCCCGTACTCGGTCCCTCGCCCTGCACCGTCTCGGCGAACATCTCCGCGACCCACAGGCCCCGCTCGGTCGCCGCGGCGTGGGGCGCGGTCATCGTGGACCGGCCGTGAACTCGGCCCAGCTTGAGGTGGTCTCCGAGACCCTGATGCCCGGCAGCGGCGGGCTGCCGGCGGCCAGGGCCTGCTCGAAGAGGTGCTGGGCGAGCAGCTCGGAGGTGGGCTCGACCGGGAGCACGTCGTTCAGGACGCATCCGGCCAGCACCGAGGTGGTGTAGGTGCGGACCTGTGGCGGCAGGATGCTCCCGGGCGTCGGGCTGACCAGGTACGAGTGCCCGTGCATGCGGCCGCACGGGTGTCCCTCGGGCAGCCCGCCCAGATGATGCGAGGCACTGAAGCCCACGGACGTCACCGCGTCGGCCAGCGGGCGGCCCGTGCGGATCACCACCGCTTCAAGCCGGTCGGCGGCATGCGGCGGCAGGTACTCGTGGCACCAGGCGTGCAGGTGGCTGGCGATTCGCTCATTCGTGGGCGGCATCCCGATGATGTCGTCGAGAAGCCGGTGGTCGAGGTTGGCGTCGATGTACTGCCGCACCGGCGCAAGGTCGCCGAAGTCGGCGACGAAGCCGGGACCTATCAGTTCGTCGGCACCCAGCACGACCTCGGCGCTGAAGGAGTGCCCGTCGAGAGCCTTGTGGCCGGGGACGCTGCGGGTGGCCTCGAAGCGGAAGGTTTTGCCGATCCTGTAGCGGACCTGCTGGCCATGGCTGGTCATCGGGTCACCTCGTGCGGCTCGCTGTACTCGGTGGGGTCCGTGATGGCCGCCACGGCGAATGCCTCCCGGCGCTCGGAGCAGGTGCCGCAGCTCCCGCAGTGGACCGCGCCGCCCTTGTAGCACGACCAGGTCAGGCCAAAGGGCACGTTCAGCCCGGCCGCGGTGCGCACGATGTCCGCCTTGCTGGCGTCCAGGAACGGCGCCAGCAGCTCGAAGCCGTCGGCGAGGAGGTCCTCGTTCGCGGCACGGATCGTCTTGGACATCTGCGTGAAGAACTCCGGTCGGCAGTCGGGGTAGACCGTGTGGTCCCCGGCGTGCGCGCCGAAGGCCACCGCGTCAGCCTTCGCCGCGACCGCCGCCCCGACGGCCACGGACAGCAGGATCATGTTCCGGTTCGGCACGACTGTGATCCGCATGGACTCGTCGCTGTAGTGGCCGTCGGGCACCGCGATCGAGCTGTCGGTCAGCGCGGAACCCCCCAGCAAGCGGCCCACGCCGGTCAGGTCGACGATCTCGTGGGCGGCGCCGAGCTGCTCGGCGATCCGGGCCGCGGACGCGAGCTCCTTGCGGTGCCGCTGGCCGTAGTCGAAGGACAGCAGGCTCACCTGGCTTCCCCGGGAGGCCAGCAGGTAGGCCACCGTCGTGCTGTCCAGGCCGCCAGAGGCGATCACGACGGCGTGTTGCGGCGTGCGCTCAGTCATCCCGTTACCTCATTCGTCGAGTCGTTCCTCCCGGCCCGCGAGCCGGGAACGTGGTTGATCCGGGCCGATGCATGCACCCGGCGTGGCGGTTCTGTCGTTGGAGTCTGCGCAGGGCATCCGCTCACGGCCACACGAAGCCGGAGCCCTTCAAGTGGCTTGCGACATCGGCAAGTTCTCTGCGTGCGCCCTCCCGGAGCCCGGAAAGCGCGACTACCGTGAACAGGTCCTCGGGCGAGGAGAGACGATGGTCTTCCATGCGGACCAGGTGCAGCACCGAGCACGAAGCGCTGATCTTGGGGTCCTCATACGTGCCGGCCGAAACGGTCGTCGGCCGCGCATGACCCAGGCCCAGCTCGGAGCGCTCGTCGGTTACTCCGAATCGTGGATTAGTCGCGTCGAGAAGGGGGAGGTTGTGCCCCAGCCGAGCACCCTCGTACGGATCGCAGAGGTGCTGGGAATTCCACCCGATGACCTGATCAATGCGGCTCACCCGCCGGAGCGAGAGCGGGTACGTGATACGGAAACACTCGCATTCGTGGCCCCGGCGACGGTTACGGTGACCACAGGGGACGTCGAGGGCCAGCAGGAGGACGCAGTGCGGCGCAGGGGTTTTCTCAACGGGGCAGTCGGGATCGGGGCCGCTGTGGTCACCGGCACCCCCGCCGCTGCGGCCGACCGGCCGGCGGCCGATCCTGGCGCATGGCTGGAGAAGGCGCTGTTCGCGCCGCCCCCCACCGGCCCCGTGCCTCTCGACCGGTTGGAACGAGCACTGCGGCAGGCACGTGAGGGCTTCCGGCGGGCCCGCTACGACATCCTCGGCGCCGAACTGCCGGCGCTCCTCGCCGCTGCCGACGCCACCCGGCAGGAGTTGGTCGGCCACGCCAGAGAGCAAGCCTGCGCACTGGCGGCCTACAGCTACAGCCTCGCGGGCGAGCTGGCCGTCAAGCAGCGCTCTGAGGTGGTCTGGGTCGCCTCCGACCGTGCCCTCGCCGCCGCCCGCGCCTGCGGACAGCCCGCGCCGTTGGGCGAGGCGACCCGCATGCTGTCGGTCGCCATGCGGCACGCCGGGCGCCACCGCCAGGCCGTGGATCTGCTCATGCAGACCGGCCGGCAGTTGGCCGACGACCCCACCCCGCAGGCCCGCGCCGTCCATGCCGCGATGTTGCTGACCTGCGCCTACACCGCCGCCCATTACGGCGACCGCGCCGCCGCACTCGACATGGTGGACGAAGCCCAGGACATCGGCGCGCGCATCCACTACGGACCCGGACTGAAGAAGGTCACTATCCAGGCCACTCGTGAGCAGTGCGAGACCTTTCGCCTGGGCGTCTTCAACAAACTCGGTGTCCCCGACGAGGGCGTTGCCGTTGTCCGCCGCGTCAACCCCCGCGAGTTCCCAACTGCCGAGCGCAGAGCCCGCTTCCACACGGACGCGGCCCGCATGTGGCATCAGCTCGGCAACCACGAACGCACCTTCGCTTCGCTTCGTGCGATCGAGCGCGAGGCACCCGAAGAGGTCCGACGGCCGTCGGTGAAAGCCCTCACCGCGGACCTGCTGTACTCCTCGACGAACCTGCCGGGGATGCGGGAGTTCGCGGCACGCACGGGTGTCCACGGCTAATCACCTCTCGGCGGTCATCGGCTGGTCAGGCTCGTTGAAGGGTTCGTCGGCTGGCCTTGGTGTGCTCGACCCCATCCCCACGCGTGGGGCCGAGCGGTCCGCCGCTGGCTGGGCAATCCGGCCGTGATGGTTACCGGTGCCCCGGGAAACCCCCGACCAGCGGCGGACGGTTGGCCCACTCTGATCACCGAAAGAGGAGACCGCCCAGCCTGTGGCGGTGCTTCCTGTGTTTCAGATGACCAGAGCGGGAGTTCATGGACTGTTCGTGTTGCGTAGGCGGGGTTTCAGGAGGCGCCGGGATGTCCATAGGCCATGCGGCGAGGACGTATCTGCCCGTGTGGTCGGCTGCGGCCAGAACGAACTGCCCTCCGCCGCGCAGTTGGTCGTACGCAACCTGGCGAGTCTGATCGCCGTTTGCCCAACCGCGTAATTCCGCGGGAACGTCCCCCACTTGGGCGGCGGTTGCGTATTCGAGCGGGCGAAGGGAACCGCACAGTGGTGACGTGGCATCCGGTAGGGGATCGAGTCCGTCGGCGATACGCAGCGCCTGGTAGCGAAGCCACCGCAGCGCCCGGCCGACGAACGGGGTCTGGAAGGTCCCCAGGATCACCCGCGCCCTCTCGCTCTTGCCGTAGACCGGTCCTTCCGCGATCACCTCACACCAGTACCCGCGCGTGGTGGCCGCCGGGCCGCTCATGCAGGATCAGCTCGATGCCTGATCGGCCGGCGCGAGTGCTCATCGAGCGTGTGTCGGCGTTCGGTGCCCTCGTTGCCGGGTTCGGCGAGGGCCAGGCCGAGGAGTATGCGGCAGGTACGTGCGAGTTCCTGGGCGTAGACGGCGCGGGTGACGGCGACGGTGCCGGGTACGGGACGGGCGGCGAGCTTGTTGCGTACCTCGTTCGTGATCGCGGTGATGAGGTCGCCCTGCCCGTGTGCGGACCAGTCCTTCGCCTCAACGACGGGGACCAGGCGCTCGGTGTGCCAGCACAGGGCGGCGATGAGGTTGTCCACGGTGTCAGCGAGTGGCAAGCGGTCCAGCGCCCGGCGGATCACGGCCTGGAGCGTCGCCTCGTCGAAGGCGCGGTCGTGAACGGGCGCGGTCATCGCAGACCCTCGGCGTGGACGAGGTCGAGGTAAACGTCGCAGGCTTCCCCGGACCAGTTCGCCGGGTCGCCGTGCGCTGCCACGAATGCCGCCCCCGGGCAGTCCCCGGGAAGGTGTACGAGTGGCTTCACGGAGGCGTGCAGGCGCTGCTGCAACGTCAGCCTGGGGGCGGGCCCGGGCATGCCGGTACCAGGGGACAGGGGCATGGGGGTCTCCAGCACGAGCGGTGTGGATGATGAGGGCGGGCCGCTGCTACTCGTCGGGGGGACGACGGCCCGTCGCGCACTGATCACCGGATGAGCGCGAACCGTGGCGCGCATCACCTTGGCTCCGGCAGGATGCCCCTTCAAAACCGAGGTTCGCAACCTGGCTACCTGGATTGGCACATACCGAATTCTCTTTCTATCGACTTGGCCTACCAGGTGCGGGCACAATGCAACCCGCGAGGCCCAAGCGCGCACCCGCGCAAGGTAGTTCACCACCCGTGGAGGACGACGCGTCCATGCCGAATCAACCTGCTCAACCGACCCTCCGGCGGCGGCGCCTCGGCGAAGCGCTCCGGTCGTTCCGCAAGAGTGCCCACATGAGCCTGGATCAAGCTGCAGAGGTCATGGGCTGGGATCGAACCAAGCTGTCCAAGATCGAAAACGCCAAGGCTCACATCAAACCTGTTGAAGCGGCCAAGCTCCTTGGCGTCTACGGCGTGGACGCGCCCGACGTCCTCATGGCCATCGAGGGTCTGGCCAGAGACGCCGGCAAGAGGGGCTGGTGGACTACCTACGGTGATGTTGTCGCCGCCGACTACAAGGACTACCTGTCGCTGGAGTCTGACGCCGACAGCACACGCATCTACTCCCCGAACCTAATCCCGGGCCTGCTCCAGACCGGCACCTACGCCCGGGAGATCATCGCTGCCACCGCCTTCAACCGCGCTCCCGACGAGGTCAACGCGCTCGCGGAGGTTCGCAAGGCGCGTCAAGCCGTGCTCACCGCGCGCCACGGCAGGCAGCCGCTCAGCTTCTGGGCTGTCATTCACGAAGCGGTGTTGCATCAACGTTTCGCGTCGCAGCCAAACCTCATGCGCGACCAGCTCCGCCATCTGCTGGAAATCTCCGATCTGCCCAACGTCACGGTACAGATCATGCCGATGTCGATGCCGCCGAACCCCGGGATGATGGGTCTCTTCGAGGTGGTGAGGTTTCCACACCCCTGGCCCACTGTCATCAACCTCGAAAATCTGCAAGGCGGCTACTTCGTCGAGGGCACGGACGACGTAGAGGTCTTCGAGACGGCTTTCGAGCGCATTCTTGCCACAGCACTTCCCGTGGATGACTCACGGGAAATCATCAAGAAGATCATGGAGAAGGACTAGACATGGATCGCAAGGAAGACCTGTACGCCCTCGACCTGAGCGGCGCTGAATGGCGCAACGCAAGCAACGGCGGCAACCAGTGCGTCGAGATCGCCGACCTTCCTGGTGGAGGCGTCGCTGTCCGCGACTCCAAGAACCCTGACCGCACCGATCTGCGGTATACCGCGGAGGAATGGGCCGCGTTCCGCTCCGGCATGCTCAACGGCACGCTGTAGGAACTCGGTAACCGTCATCGCGCGCTGAGCTCTCCCCTCCTCAGGGGATTTGAGGAGGGGAGAGCTCTTGTGTCCGGACCAGGGCAGTGTAGGCACGTGGTCTCCCGTAAGGGCAGTACGCCACCACGATCCCGCGCATGCCGATCTTTCACCGTTCGATACCCGACGACGCCCGCCACAAGCCCCTGTCCCGGTGCTGCCGCCCCGTGGGTGAAGTTCCTGGGGCTTCCTGAGCACACTCCGAGTCCGAGATCCCCAGCGGCAACCTCGGTCGTCGACGGGCCGGTGTAACAGATCAGGGCCGCTCGACGTTCCGCGTTATGAAGGGGTTGGCGTTTGTGTCAACCCCACCAGACACGGCGCGGAGGAATGGGTGACGACGGCTACTGCTCCCCTCTCACCGGCAGCGGGCAGAGCGTTCTGGCAGGAGCCGCTGTTCCCGTCGAAGCCCGCCCTGGCCCCACAGGCGCCGGTGGCCAAGGTGGAGACGAAGGCGGCGTCACCCGCGCCCTCCGAACCGCCCCAGGATCTTTCGCACACCTGGGTCGTCGCTGCTGAGATCCAGGTCGAAGCACGCGTCGCGAGCATCGCCGACTTCCGCGGCAGCTTCAAGACGACCGCCGGACAACGCGTGGACGCCTTGGAGGTGTACTGCAGGGGCTGCCGACGTCCGTACGACGAGGTGAGGGGCGAGGACTGTGCAGAGAAGGTGGACAACCGACACTTGATCGGCGGCGACCAGTCGACAAGGAAGAAACGCAAGATCCCGCTGCCTCCGAAGGGTGCCAAGATCATCGTCGGTGAGACGGTCCAGCGCCGCGGTATCCATGCCTACATGGCCGGGGTCAGCCGGCCCCGCTGAGCGCTGTCGGAGTCCCCCGAGCGAGCACGAGACAGTAACGTCGTCCTGCCTCCATTGTCCGGGCCGTGAGTACACCGCCTGAGACACCCTCGCCGCGTAGCCTCGTCCGCGAAACCGCAGGGCTGCTCCTCATTGCCGCCGGCGTCCTCGTCGCGCTCGTGGCTCTGCGTGCCGTGCACCCGGTGCTGAGCAGCAGCGTGGCGGCCGTCGGGACCTTCGCGGCCTTCCGCTTCCTGGCACCGCCGAGAACCAGGGTCTCGCGCGCCGTCGCATGGACGATCAGCAGCATCGTGGCCGCAGCCGCTGTCGGTTGCACCTTCATGTACTTCCCGCTGCTGGGCTCGATCGAGGTCGGCGTGGGCGTCAGCGCGGTAGGCGTGTGGTTGGCCAGTGAGGGGGCCTGATGGCGCCGCGCCAGTTCCTGCCCGGCCTCCGCCGCCTCCTCGTCCCCCGCCTGCCGGTTCCCCTGGAGGAGAAGTCAGCCGGCCCGGTCGGCAATTCCTACGTCTCCATGACCTACGCGGGCACCACGACCGTATGGGGTACCGAGAACCGTGCCGCGGGCTGGGACCTCGACCGCGTCATCCAGGAGGGCTACGAGAGGTCGATCTGGACCTTCAAGTCCGTCGAAGCGATCTCCAAGCACCCCAGCGCGCTCAACGTGGAGATCGGACGTGGCGGCGACGAACGACAGTTCGCTGAGACGCTCGATGACCACCCGCTCCTGCACGTCCTGAATGTGCAGGCCAACCCGCTGGAGCGCGGCACCGTTTTCAAGAAGCGACTCTCCGCGCAGCTCCTTCTGTCCAAGAAGGGCGCCTTCGTCGAGGTCACGCGCAGCCGTGGAGGCACTGTCACCCGCCTCGACCTGCTGCCGCCCACCCGGGTCGAGCCGATTCCCGACCCCCACGGCGACTACGTTTCTCACTACGAGTTCACGACGTACGACGGCCGGGTCCGGGAGCTGGACCCCAGCCGCGTCGTCTGGCTCCGCGATCCTCACCCGACCGACCCTTTCTGCGGTGTCACACCCCTGGAGGCCGCGGGCCTGTCCGTCGACCTGGACGTGAAAGCCCGGACCTACAACATCAGCTTCATCGACAACGACGCGCGCCCGTCGGGAATCGTCGGCATCGACGTGGACGGCCTGGACCAGCGCGAGATCGACCGCATCCAACAACGGCTCGCCCCTGGCGCCCACCACGCGGGTGAAACCGTCGTCGTCGGCAGCGGGCCGGGCGGCCTCAACTACGTGGACACCAGCACCCGTCCACGCGACATGAACTACGCGGTGCTCGCCAAGACCGCGAAGGACGAGATCCTGAGCGCGTTCGGCGTGCCGGAGAGCATCGTCGGCAACGCGAGCGAGCGCACGTACGCGAACGCCGACCGCGAGGAGTGGAATTTCTGGCAGCACACCGAGCTCCCTCATCTCGCCCTGCTCGCCTCCGCCTTCGACCTGGACCTCGACGACGGATGGTCGCTGCGCTTCAACACCTCCACCGTCGAAGCGCTGGAGTTCCCCCGCCGCCAGCGCAGGGAGGAGGCCAGACAGGAATGGACCGCCGGCCTGATCACCGTCGATGAATACCGCGAGATCGCCGGGCGCCGGCCCTTCAACGTGCCCCACACGCGCGCCTTGTGGATCAGCCCGCAGAAGGCGCCCGTCCCAGCCAACGAGCAGGACGCAGCCGCCCTCGGCGTCGCCCAGGACCCGCCTGCCGGAGGTACACCCGGCCTCCCCGGCGCCGGCGGCACGCCGCCCCCGATCGCCGCTTCCGGCCCTGTGGGAGGAACAGCGGCCGATACGGTAGCCGAGGCCCGCGGCCACGCGCCGCAGACAACCGCCGCCGCAGACGTGGCAGCCGCCCGCGGCAACGCCGCCAGCGACCCGGCCGCCGACGGCACAGCCGCAATCGCCGTCGCCCAGGCCCGCAACAACGTCCCTCTTACCCTGCCCGGTGACGCCGCCGCCGACGTCACGGCCGCGCGCACCACCACGAAGCCGGAAACCCGCAGGGACGCCGCAGCCGACGTCGACGCCGCGCGGAGCAGCACCGAACGCAAGGCCCTGCCCCAAGACGACCGCGGCTTCGAAGTGACCGACCGCGACTTCGACACGGCCGCCGCCGCCGTCACGGCCGCACTGACCGCCTTGCTCGCCCGACAGGAAGGCGTCATCACCGCCCGCCTGCACGCCCCCAAGTCGCGCAAACACACCCGGTACTGGCTGCCAGACGGCGACACCGACCTACGCCGGGGAGACGCCCCGATCGAGGGAGCACGCGTCGTCGGTGCAGCCCGATGGGAGGAAGAGGCAGTTACCACCCTGGCCCCGATCCTCCAACAGACCGCGACGACCACCGCCTCGGCACTCAGCAGGAGCTTGACCGGCTCGCCTACAGCACCGCCGAACGCGGCCACTGCCGGGCTCGCCACCGCGGCCATGGCCGGGCGCGCCCTCACCTCACTGCTCGCCGACCTGGCCGACGTCCTCGACACAGCACAGCACGAGCCCGTCACCCTTCAAGCCCTCGCCGACACGGTCGCCGCGTTCTACCGTGCCCGGTCCGCGAAGTTCATCTCCCGCCTCGCCGAGTCCTGTGCGGTAGCGACCGTCAACGGCGCAGTCGACGCCGCCGCCGAGACCGTGGGCCCCGCCGTGCTGCGTACCTGGGTCTCCCGCGGCGACCCCCTCGTTCGCCCCGCCCACACGCAACTGAACGGAACCACCCTGCCCGCCGGCACCCCGTACACCATCCAGGGCTCCACCTTGCGCTACCCCGGAGACCCGTTCGCGCCCACCGCCCTCACGGCCAACTGCCGATGCCGCCTCCACTACAGCACCGGCCCAAGCACGGCCGCACCCATCAGCACGCGACGCTAACCGGACGCGGGATGCATGGTCCGCGCCATGCTGAAGCGCACTTCCCCGGCCGACCTGAGTCGCACCCTTGAGGCCAAGTCCGTACGACGGCCGTGGAACCCCGCCCTGCATCCCCGCGACAGCAAGGGCAGGTTCATCGAGACCGGCGGCATCGCGAGGTTGTGGAGCGGGAAACTCGCCCGCGTCGTTCGCGCGCTCCCGCGTGACCGCGTCCTCGTTCAGGACCGCGCGGCCGACGGCACGTACACCGGGCGGCGCCACAGCACCAGCGCCCGCTGGATCACCATGGTCGCGCGCCCCGACGGCAGCGCCCCCACCTCGAACCAGAAGAAGGTCGAGGCAGAGGACTCCCGGCGGGACCGCGACGAACGCCGAGGCATGGGTCTGTCCCGCGACGACCACGGCGACCCGGACACTCCCGACGAGCCGCACAACGCCGACGACGAGGGCAACCCCATCGGCGACGACGACGGCGACAGCCCTGACGACGATGATCAGGACGAGCCCGAGGGCGGCCACCACGACGTCGACCTCACCGCGCTGCCCAACCACAAGGCCCAAGCCGGATCCCGGTTCGAGGACACGGCCGCGGTGCGCCGCCACTTCCTCGAACTGGCCCAGCAGCCCGGCGCCAACGCGCCGGCACTGCGCCGCCTGGCAGGAGACGAGGACCTACAGGTCACCCCCTCCGGGGGCCTTGTCACCACCCGCGACGACGCCACCGGCCGCTGGTACCTCACCGCCACAGGCACCGGCGGGTACCTCGACGCGGGTGACTTCGCCACCCGCGAGGAAGCCGAAGCGGCGGCCGCGTACATCGGCGAGCACGTCCGCAACGGGCACATCATGCCGGGCGAGTTCGACGAGCCGATCGACTTCTCCGACCCCAAGATCACTGACACGCTCCGCACGTGGCGGTCCACCAAGGGCGAGGACGCACAGCAGGCCATCCACCGAGCCGTACAGGACTTCCGCGCCTCCCGCACAGATGGCCCTGCGCCGAAGACGCCGACGCCCAAGCGGCAGCGCACCCAGACCGGCGGCCGCTTCACCACCCTCCAGCAGGTCCGCGCGAACTGGGCTCAGCGAGCCGAGACCCTTCGTGCCACCGGTAACGAAGAGGACCGGCGTACCGCTCAGGACCTCGACGCCCTGGTGAAGGAGCAGCGGCTCAAGCTCGTCGGCGATGGCCAGTTCGTCACCCGCCAGGACGAGGGCGACTGGTACCTGCACGCCACCGGCACCGGCCAGCAGATGGCGCACTGGTTCGACCGTCAGAGCGACGCCAAGGGCTTCGCCGAGCACATCGTCGGCACGCTCAAGGACGCCGACGGGACACCACTCGACTTCTCCGACCCCAAGTTCGCCGACTACCGCAAGAACTGGCGCTCCGCGAACGGGCGCGACTACCACCAGGAATGGACGGCCGCCCGCGCCCTGTGGGACAAGGAACACCCGCCGAAGCACAGCATCGCCACCGACCGTCTCGCCGAGACGCTGCGGCGGCGCCCCTTCGGTGACGACGACGCTCAGGCGCCGAAGGCCGGCGCGGTCACAGAGCCGACGACGAGACCCGAAGTCGCCGACGAACCGGCGATCCCCGTGCACGCGCGGGAGGGGCACAAGGAGAGCGAGCAGGAGCGGAATCCGGCGGCCGAGCAACCGAAGCCGGCACCCGAGCCTGCCGCAGCGCAGCAACCGGAAGAGGGCTCTGGAGCCGAGACTGACGGTCGGCCGGCAGGTGTGCCCAAGGACGCCGAACCCGTCGAAGGTGTGCCCGGGTACTGGGCGACCTCCTGGAACCCCGGGCCGATCACCGTGTATGGGCCAGACGGCGCCCGCATCGCCTCGGTCGTCGGCGGCTACAGCGACCGCCACGCCATGGTCGACGGCGTCCGCGTACCCATCGGCAGCAACGCCGACGTGGCCGACCAGATCATTGCCCGCCACCACCTGGCCACCGCCCACCCAGAGCAGGCCGACCACGTCCACCTGGCGTGGACCACCCACAAGGGCTGCCGCATCCTGGCCGTCCGCGGCACTATCAAGAACGACGCGCGCGACGACCGGGCCGTCAACGTGACCGGCAAACTCCACTGGTCCGGTCACCAGAACGCCCGCGTAACGGGGACCCGCTGGAACCCGGAGACCCGTGACCGCAAGGCCGCCGACATTCTCGCGGCTTTCATCCGGCAAGGCCGCAACGTCCGTGTCACCGACGAGGACCTCAACAACACCGCCGCTGCCCCGGCGAAGGCCCAGTTGGATGAGGACACCAAGCGACTCAGGGCGATGCCCGAGTCGGACCTGCTCGGGTCACGCGACAACCTCAAGATCCACGTCCAGGTCGCCACCACCGCGGCCCGAAGGCAGCAAGCCCGAGCCGCCCTGCAGAAGGTAGAAGCCGAACTCGAACGGCGCCGCATCGCGCGGGACGCCGAGACGCGCGAGGAACCCGAGGTTCCCAAGCAAAGTGCGCAGGACCGCGCCTCCGCGATGAGCGACGTCCACCTCGCCGAGGCCATCAAGACCGCCGAGAGAGACCGAGGCACCTACGGCTCACGGCGCGGCGAACGGCTCAACGAGGATGAGCAGGCCCTCTACGCCGACCGCCGGCGCCGTACCACCGACCGCCTCAACCAGGCCGGGCGCCCGCAGGACATGAGCGGCGAGGAGCTCGCCGCACACGTGGCGGACCTGCAGCGGCAGGAACGGGCCCACAAACCCTCCGGGGCGCTGCACGACGAGGACGATCTCGCCCCGGAGCGAGACCTGTGGAAGCAGGTATCCGAGCGCCTGAAGGACGCTGAAACCGAGGACCAATCCCGCCGACTTCACGCCATCCAGGAACGGCCGGCGGTCCAGGACCTCGACGACCAGACCCTAGAGAAGGAGTACCTGTACCTGCCCCACCGCCTGCCTCGGCTGAGCGATGAGCAGAACGAGATCCTGACGGCCCGCCGTGAAGCGCTGAACAAGGAACGCCAGAATCGAGCGGCCGCCGTCTACCGCAACCGCCCCGACGCGACCGGACTCAGCGACGCGGACCTGGACCAGGAATTCCGCGCCCTCCACAAGGAAAAGCACCGGGCCTACGGAGCGGTGCGGGAGGCCCTGGGAGAGCGGCTGAAAGCCCTCTTCGAGGAGCAGAACCGCCGCGGCGCTCTGGGCCGCGAGCACAAGGTCAAACGAGCAGAGCCCCGACAGGACCCCCTCACCACCTCGCACGGCGTGACCGTCCAGGTCGACGGCAACAAGTACGGCAAGATCGACTACCAGGCGGACGGTTCCACATGGCCGGGCGGGCCCAAGACCGGGTGGAACGCGCAAGGCGAAAGCCCCGGCAGTAACCTCGGCGCCTTCCCGAGCATGACCGAGGCCCTCGCCGCGCTCGTCGACAGCTACGACACCGACCCGGCCACCGAACCGGTGCGCCTCTACGGGCCGGTGCGCCGCGTGTGGGTGCCGAAGATGTTCTTCGAGCACTACCGACCCTTCCGCCGCGCCGATTCCTTCCCCACGGCCAGCAAGGAGCGCCAGACCCTCTACGGCCTGTTCACCGGATACGCCTACGGCGGCTGGTCGGACGGCACCAATCCCATCACCAGGAAGGTCGGCAAGGGTGCGAACCTCGACGTGCCCGAGGGCCTGCTCGCCGAGTTCCACCGAGTCACGGAGGAACTTTCCCGCGAGATGATGCTGCAGGCCAGCGACCGGGAGCTGGACTCATCAGACCGGTCCAAGGCTCGCACGCGGTTGGCCGCTATCAACGCTGCGCTGCACGGGATCGACGCACAGCGCACAGCAGTACGTAAGGATGGCGGGGACGACGACCGCAAGGTCATCTCCCGCGAGGAGATCGAGGCGCAGCAGGCAGCCCTGCGCGCGGCTCTTGGAACGGATGAAGGGGCTGATGGTGAGCATCTACAGCCAGGTGGCCAGGGATCACTGGGCGCGGTACCGGCCGCGGGAGCTGGCGCAGATGGACGACCCGGAGCGGTTCTTCCTGAACAAGGGCAGGGAGATCGAGACGGCGATCCTGGTAGCCGAGGAGGCGCTGGAGCAGGCCGCGCCGGCGGCGACGGAGTACGAGGCGCGGGCAGGTCAACTCCGGCAGATCAGGGCGGACGCGACCGCGATGGTTCTGCGGGAGCTGCTGCCGCAACCGGAGCCGGAGACCGAGGAGACACCGGCGCTGACGCCGGAGATGCGGGATCTGCTGGCGATGCAGGACGCGGTGTACGACATGTAGCCCCCGCTTCCGGCCCAATCCGGCCGGTGCCCCCAAGGGCCCGATCCAGCGTGCCGCCGCGAACGTCGAGGCCATCCGGGTCATGAAGCGGCTGGAGCGGGAGAACCGCCCGGCCACCGAAGACGACAAGGCCGTCCTCGCCCGCTGGAGCGGGTGGGGAGCGGTGCCCATCCTGTTCGCGTCGGAGCCCAAGGAGAAGGAACCCCGCTACCAGCAGGGCGGCGCTCGATACGGGAAGATCGACCAGGACCACGCTCGCTGGGCGGAGTACCGCGAGCTGCGAACCAAGCTCTCCCAAGAGCTGACGCCCCTGGAGTGGCAGCAGGCCCGACGCGGCACGCTGTCGATGCACTACACGCCGCAGCCCATCGCCGAGGCGATGTGGGACGGCCTGAAGGCACTGGGGTTCGAGCGCGGTGACGTCCTCGAAGCCGGCAGCGGCTCCGGCACCTTCTTCGGGCTTTCCCCGGCCGGCGCTCACCTCACCGGCGTCGAGCTGGACCCGACCACGGCGCGGATCGCCCAGGCGATCTACCCGGACGCCAACATCCTCAACGAGAACTTCGCCGAGACCGACGCCGACCCCGGAACCTTCGATGCCGCCATCGGCAACGTCCCCTTCGCGTCGGTGCCGTTCGGCGACAAACGGTATCCCGCCGAGTCCCTGCACAACGGGTTCATCACCAAGGAACTCGCGCTGACGCGGCCCGGCGGCATCACCCTGCTTCTCACCTCCCGGCACACCCTCGACTCCAAGGGCGACAAGGCCCGCAAGCAGATCGCCAAGTACGGCGACCTCCTCGGCGCCGTCCGCCTACCCGCCGGAGTCTTCAACGACGCCGGGACCAGCGTCGTCACCGATGTCTTGGTGCTGCGGCGCCGCGCCGACGGCGACGAGCCGGCCGACACCTCATGGCTGAACGCCCCCGAGCGCAAGGTCGGGGAGTCCCGCGAGCACGTCAACACGTACTTCACCGAGCACCCCGAGCACGTCCTGGGAGAACTGACCACCCAGTCCTCGCCCTTCGGGCCACGCCTGACCGTCAAGGGCGACCCGGCCAAGGCCGCCGACCAACTCCGCGACGCCCTGATGGACATCGCCACCAAGGCGAAGGCCAACGGCAACGGCTACCAGCCGCACCCCGACGGCGACAACCGCCCGCCGGTCATCCTGCAGACCGCCAGGGAGAAGCACGCCAACGACTGGACCGGCCGCCTCTACGAGGGCGACGACGGCAAGCTCTACCAACACGTCAACGGCGGAAACCCCGTCGCCGTCGAGCCGTCCGACGGCCGCGGCGACCAGCTCCGCGCCCTGATGGAACTGCGCGACGTCGCCGCTGAGCTGCGCACGCTCGACCGCAAGAACGCAGAAGACGAGCGCGCCGAACAACTGCGTGCCCGGCTTCGCGACCTGCACACCGCCTACGTCGAGCGGTATGGGCCCCTGTCCAAGCCCGGACAGGTCCGCAGCATGAAGACCGGCACGCGGCCGGACGGGAAGGAGGAGCGCACCCCGACCGCGGTCGGCTATTTCCGCTCCGACCCGGACGCCGGTTCGGTCCTTGCCCTGGAGCGGTGGGACGCCGACAAGCAGGAACCGATCCTTTCCCGCGTCTTCGACGAGCGTGCCGCCGCGCGCCGGCAGCCGCTTGACCGGACCGACGACCCGAAGACGGCCCTGTCCGCGGTCGTCGCCGCCACAGGCGAAGTCGACCTTGGTGAGATCGCGCGCCTGCTGAACGTGGACCCGCAGGAGGCCCTGCGGGCACTGGGCAACGAGGTCTTCACCGACCCGTCCACCGGACGTCTGGAGCTGGCCGGCGCCTACCTCTCCGGCCCCGTCCGCGACAAGCTTCAAGCCGCCCGCCGCGCGGCCGAGACGGACCCGGCGTTCGCCGTCAACGTCTCCGCGCTCGAAGCGGTCCAGCCGACCGACCGCGCAATCGGTGAATTCACGCCGGAGATGAGCGCGCACTGGACGCCGCCCGAGCTGCTGCAGGGGTTCCTGCGCGAATACCTCGGCGACAAGACGCTGCGGGTTGCTCACGATGACCGCTACGGCTGGATGCTCTACACCGGCCAGGTCCCCAAGGCCAACAACGTCATGCACGGCGTCGCGGCCGACGAGGAGAAGGGCACCAAGGGCAAGAGCGCGGTCGAGATCGCCCGCTCCCTTCTCGGCCACGGCTCGCTGACCGTCTACCGCGACGACAAGCGTCGGGACGTCGACGAAAAAACGTCACGCCTGGTCCGCCACAAGGCCGACCAAATGCGGGCGGAGTTCGCGAAGTACGCGACGGCCAACGCCGACCGGCTCACGCGACTGACCGACGCCTACAACAAGATCATGAACGGGCACGTCGTCCGTTCCTACGACGGCATGAGCCCGTCCCTGGACGGCTTCACCCCAGAGCGCACCCCGCACGCCTGGCAGCTCGCCGGCGCCGCCCGCATGCAGTTCGAGCGGTCGGTCATCCTCGCCCACGAAGTCGGGCTGGGCAAGACCTCCACCCTCGTCATGGGCACCCAGGCCCTCAAGGCGTCCGGGCAGATCGAGAAGCCCTTCGCCGTCGTCCCCGACCACCTCGCCCAGCAGTGGTACGACGAAGCGCGGTTCCTCTACCCCAACGCCGAGATTCATCTGATCACCAGCGCAGACCTGGCTGATGGACGCCGCGACAGCACGCTGGAGTGGCTGCGCGCCAACCGGCCGGACCTCGTGATCTTCACCGAGCCCGCCTTCGGTTCGATCAAGATGAGCCCCGAGGCGCAGGAGGAATACGAGTTCCGGGAGCTGGAAGCCCTGCGCGAGCAGCTCGACCGGCAGTACGAGGACGCCAGCAACCCGGAACACCCGTTCATCGTCGCCAAGATCGAAGCGCGCATCGCGACGGTCCAGAACAAGATCAGCAGAAACGATGCGCCGAGGCGTACACCTGGTCAGACGTACTGGGACGATCTCGGGTTCGACTACGCCGTCGTTGACGAGGCCCACAGGTACAAGGGCGTCGGCTTCCGCTCCCGCGAGGGCGGCGGTGACCCCGCCTCGATCCGCGGCATCGACCTGCACCAGAAGCTCACTGACCTCCACCGCCGCCGTGCCGGCCGCGCCACCGTCACCCTGGCCACCGGCACCCCGCTGAGCAACAGCATCACCGAGCAGTACACGATGCTCGCCCTTGCCGCCCCGTGGGTCCTGGACTCCTACCGGGCCGGCGCACCGGACCTGTGGGCCGCGACGTTCGGCCGCAAGACCCTCCGTATCGAGAACGCCCCCGACGGCAGTGGCCTGCGCATTGTGGAGCGCTTCTCAGAGTTCCACAACCGCCGCGCCATGAAGACGATGTGGGGCCTGGTCGCCGACACCAAGCGCGCCGACGACGTCGGCATCCCGCGCCCGAAGATCGCCGGCGGCGGCCCGAACCTGATCATGGTCGAGCCGACCAAGGACCAGACGGCCCGGTTGAAGGGGCTCGTCGCCCGCGGCCGCGCGATCCACAACGGAGACGTCGACCAGTCGCAGGACAACATGCTCGCCGTCTCCAACGATGGCACGTCCGTCGCGCTGGACCCGAGGCTCATCGACGCGAACGCCCCGGCAGGCAACAAACTCGCCGCCGTCGCCGCCCGGCACGTCGAGCGCTACCACCAGCACAAGGGCCGCGTCTACAAGACGCACTACTCACCCGACGGTTCCGCCCCGGACCACCCGGTCCCCGGCGCACTCCAGATGATCTTCCTGAACGAGGGCGTGCCCGGCACCCGGAACCGCGGCAGCTTCGACGCCTACGCCGAGCTCAAGCGGCTCATGGTCGAAGGCGGCATCCCGGCCGAGAAGATCGCGTTCGTCCAGGACCACAAGAAGACGGGCAAGCCCGAGGAACTGGCCGAACTCTTCCGCAAGGCTCGGGACGGCGAGATAGCCGTGCTCATCGGCTCCAGCAGCGTCGCCGGCACCGGCATGAACGCCCAGAACCGCATGATCAGCCTCACGCACGTCGACCTCGACTGGGGCGCCGCGCAGATGGAACAGCGCAACGGCCGCGCCATCCGCTACGGCAACCAGAACCCCGAAGTCGACATCGACATCTTCGCCACCAAGGGCAGCCTCGACGGCTGGAAAGCGGGTTTCGTCGCCTCCAAGGCGGAGGGGCTCATCGACATCCAGCGCCCCGAGATGGCCGACAGCGACACCCGCGACACCGTCACCGAGCTGGACGTCGACTACCCCGACTACGAGACGATGGAAGCCGAGATCGGCGGTAACCCCCACATGAGCCAGCTCATGAAGGCCCGCCGCCGGCTCAAGGACCTGGAGATTGACCAGCACAACGAGGCCGCCGAACGCGTCCGCCGCCAAGAAGCCCTGGCCGACCTCCACCAGGAACTCGCCGAAACCCGCGACGGCATCGCCCGCCGCGAGGAGGCCCTGCCCCGCATCCGCGACGTCCGTGACTCCTTCGACATGAAGCTCGGGGGCCTGTCGTACACCGAGCGCTCCGACGCCGCAGCAGCACTTCACCGCCAGGTCACCACTCAACTCCTGGAGCACAACCACGACGGCATGGGCCCGTGGAAAATCCTGGGCCAGTTCGGCGGCCTCGATATCGGTGTACGCACCGAGCGCCGCCCGGACGGCAAGCTGGTCGCACACGTCGGCTTCCCCGACCTGGCCCGCTCCGACTTCGAGCGCGGCCCGGAGGACCTGAAGAAGAAGGGCGCCGGGTCGGGCATGATCACCCGGCTCACCAACGCCCTGGACAAGGCGCCTGCTCTCCAGGAGGCAGACCGCGCGCGACTGCCCGAACTGGAGGAGCAGATAGCCCTTCTGCAGTCGGCGCAGGCCGCCGTGGACCTCAGCCCGCAGATCGAGCACGCGAGGGCCCGCGCGAATCTGCTGGACGACATCGTCGGCCGGATCGCTGAACTCGACAAGTTGCCGGACCTCGACGCGGACACGCTCGACAAGAAGCTGAGCAAGGCCCAGCGCCGCGACCTCATCGAGGAGCGGCACCAGGATCGTGTACCGCTCCAGGCGGCCGTCGACGCCGCGGTGCGTGAACTTAAGGAATTCGACCGCAAGTTCCCCCAGCCCGAGCGCCCCGAGAAGCCGGAGAAGCCGGAGAAGCCGGAGGGGCCGGAGCCGAAGCCGGACCGCGTCCGGCTCTCCGCCACGGAGGTTTCCCAGACCCTTGACCAGCTCCGCCCTGACCACTCGGGCAACGACAAGACGTCCGAGGAGCCCGTCGACACGCCCGACACCACGGCGGACGCGGAGGCCGGCGGCGACGTTGCGCAGCCTCACCAGCCGGCCGAGGAACAGCCCGGCCGACCTCTGTCACCGGCATGGGGCAAGCCCGAACAACTCATCGCTGTGACCATGCCCGCAGCCCTCGTCGAGTTCCACCGCCAAGACGGCACGGCGGCAATGGAGGACCCAGACACCCGCAAGGCCCTCGACGAGGCAAAGCGGACACGGAACGGGGCCCTGCGAGTGACGGCCCCCTTGCCGTCCACCGGGACCTTCTGGACCTGGCATGGGTCCTCGCCAGCGATGACGACGACGAACAATCCAGCGAGGAAGAACAGCGGGCCTACCGTACGTACGAGCAGCGCATCGAGAAGGCCGTCGCCGAGCGGCGCCAGGCCCGCGCCACCCAGACGCCGGCCGCCGCACCGAAGATCGACACCACCGCCGACGAACCCGCCAGACCGGCACACGCCGACACGCCCCACGACGCCGAACAGCCCATCACAGGGCCCCAGAGCACCGACAGCGGCACGCCGCCGAATACGGTCACCCTCAGCCACGATGAGGTATCCGCGCAGCTCGACGCCGTCCGCCCCGAAGGGTCCAAGGCTCCGTCCGCGATGACGGACCAGGAGATCGCGGACGAAATGGTCGAGCTCATCGGCCGGGAAATGACCCAGGGAGAGCTCTCGGGCATCGACCGCACCCGCATGGCAGTCCTTGAGGCAGAGGAAGCCCGACGTGCCGGCCGCGCTCCAAAGCGAGAGGCGAAGCCCGATCGGCAGCCCGCGGAGCCGACCGGCCTCTTCGACGTGGAACCCGCCCACTCGCCTGCCGCGCCCGCTCCCGACCCGGACAACCCGCTCGACGTGGCCGACGACCCGTTCGGTACGCCCGACATGTTCGCCGACCACGAAGGACGCGACACCAGCGACCTGCGGCCGGTCCAAATGCGCGCCGCCGCCGACCTGCAGGAAGGTGATCGATACACCGACAGCGACGGGCGGACCCACACGGTCGCCGAACCCCCGCGGGTCACAAGCCGCGGGCGCATACGGATCGTCACCCGTGACGGCCAGGAACGGTTCTACACCCGTGACATCGCCCTCCGGCTGCGCTACCCGGACGAGAACGTCACCGACACCGCAGACCCGCCGCAGCCCGCGGCTGACCAGCCGGCCCCGAAGGCGGACACCGCCTCCTTCAACGTCGTGCAACGCAGTGCGCACATCAGTGACCTGGTGGGCCGAGCCCTCGACATCGCGGGTGGAGACGCCCTCCCCGCCATCCAGGACCTGGCGGACGCTCTGGAGAGGGCGGAGACAGCAGACGACCCGGACTCGGAACTCCGCGACATCGCCAAGCGCCTCGACGCCTTGGCGGAGGAGTACGAGAAGGGTGGCCGCTTCGGCCCTGCGGCCGGAAAGCTGTTCCGCCGGGCAGCCCGCATTGCGCGAGGCGACGACGAGGACGCATCCCGCCCGGACCACGACGACCGAAATCGCCCCGCACCGCAAGCTCCCACTGCCCCGGACGCCTGGGAACCGGGAAACAACGAGCAGCCGGAAGAGGGCCGGAGCGGGGCCGGGCACGACGACGGGCACAACAACCGCGACCGGGAAACGGACACGGCCTCGGACTCGGCAGCGCCCGACGAGGCCCCGCACAGCACGGACGGCGGACAGGGGACGCCGGAGCCCCTGGAACGCACCTCGGACGATGAGGACACCGCGCCCCACGACGCCCCGGAGGACGGCGACCGCGACTCCCAGGACCACAACTCCGACTCTGACCGTGAAGACAACGATGTCGACACCGACGAGCCGAACACCCATAACGACGAAGACGACAACGAACGCCGCCGCCGTCGTCGGCGTCGACGTGGTGGCAACGGCAGCCCCGGCGGCGCAGGACCCGGCGGAACAGGCGGACCTGGCCTGCCCCGGCTGGACGTTCCGCGCCCGCCCCGCATCCCGGCGGCCGGCGGCAGCGCAGAGCCCGGCGACGGCGCCGGGCACCACGGTGAGGCAGCCGACCGCACGACACCGCGCACTGCGGCAGACCTCCGTGCCGCCTGGCAGCGCGGCAGCGGGCTGACCGCCGAGGAGAACACGCCGGAACGACGCGAGTTCCTCGCCCAGATCGCCGACAACCCCACGCTCACCCTGTCCGCCGGCGGCGGGCTGATCACGTGGACCGACGACACCACGCCGGAAGGGATGCGGCGCTGGCAGTTCGCGCAGGCCCGTAACGGAGGCCGCTTCGGCAAGATCACGCTTACGGCGCGCAACGCCGTCGACGCCCGTGACCTGGCCAGCCTGTTCGAGATCGCCACCGACGCTGAAGGGCAGACCCTCGACTGGCACCAGCCACTCGACCCCGAGGACATCAGCCGGTGGCGCGACCACCAGGGCCGCACCCTGCCCCAGGCCCTGCGTGCCCTGCGCGACCTGTTCCAAGACGGCGACGAGCCGGGCCACTCCCCGGAGCCGGCGCCCACCGTCACGCTCCCGGAAGACCTGGGCCACCTGAGCGACGACGACCTCGCTTCCGCCTGGGGGCAGGGCCTGTCCGAGGCCGACCAGATGCGCGTGGCCGCCGAGATGGACCGGCGCGACCACGCCGATCAGCGAGTCCGCGACGCCATCCCCGCCACCCCGGCAGTCGATGCGGAGGAGGTACGCCGTCGCGGTGAAGCGATGGATGCCGCGCTCGGCTTCGGCACCTCGGAGATCACCCGGCGCCCGCAGACGCGCGAGGAGCGCCTGCAGCGCGAGTTCCAGGACCTCGACGAGGCCAGGTACGCCGCCGCGATGGTCGCCACCAACGGCTACTTCTTCAACCGCGCGAGCGGGAGTCTCCCTCCCGTCAGCGAGCGCGACCTGTTCTCCGGCGGCCACCTCTCCCGATTCGGCCGGTGGCGGGAGTACGCCAGCGAGGAACTCGCCGACTGGTTCGACGCCAACGGCGGACGCCTGACCTACAACCAGTACAAGCAGAAGCACCGCCACGACGAGAAGCGCGCCCGCCAGGAGTACGAGGAGGAGCAGCGCCGCACCGCAGCCGCGCCGACCTCCGCAGCCACCCCAGAGGCTGGCAGCACCACCGCCGGGCCCCGTATCGACGACATCGATCTGCCGTCGTTCACCGCGGCCCCGGAGCCCGAGGACGACGCGAACCGCCGCTTCGGCGGCGCCGAGCAGGTGCGTGCCCTTGCTCAGCGCGCCGAACTCCGACCGGCCGCCACCGCCGACGCGTTCGACGTATGGATGGACAGCCGCCGCATCGGCACCGTGCGCAACGCGAACCGAGACGATGACGACCGCGGCCCGATGTGGGACGCCACGCCCCTACTCACGATCAACCACGGCAACAACAGCCGCTCCGCCAGCCGGGATCTGGCCGTGGCCAACCTGGTGGTGCGGGCCATGCGGAACCCCGCCGACCCCGCGAACCCCGACGAGGACACCTGGAATACGGTCAGAGCACTCCTCGCCGCCCCCAGCCCCGAGTTGCCGGGCCTCCCCGACAACGTCAGCACCGACCAGGCGGTCAAGGACCGCTACGCCCGTCTGGTGCACCTCATCGAGTCGTTCCGCTCGCAGCAGTCGCCCAACGGGAACCTGGCGACGGACCTGGCGCAGGCCCGCGACGACTTCCAGTGGCTGCACGACACCCTCACCTCCGCCCCGGGCAAGCCACAGGACCGCGAGGTTCTCCAGGACCTCACGCAGCGCTCCCTCTGGGCAGATCGCCTGCGCGAGGGGTTCCTCCAGAACCACGACAACCACACCCCCGACAGGGCCGGCGACGAGCCGGACGGCGCAACCCCGCCCGCGACCCGCGCAGTCCCCGGCGGCGCACAGGAGCCGCCCGCTGCGGAGACGGCCGCAACCGCAACGGGCGATGCTGCCCCCCGTATTGGTGCGGGGAGTCAGTTGCACCCTGCGGGTGACAACCCGGACGCTGCCGCGGTTCCGCGCGGTGACAGCGCTCGGGATACCCGTGAGACACCCCACGGCAACAGCGTTCCGGATGCTGTCCAGACCCCACCCGGTGGCAGCATCCGGCGGAACCGCGAAGTCCCGCGCGACGACAGCGCCCCGGACACCCGCGAGACCCCGCACAGCGACAGCACTCCAGGCGCCGGGGCCGCACCCGAAACGAACCGCCGTGACGACTCCGACACCGAGCGCGCTCCGAGGGGCGAAGCCCCAGCCTCGAACGCCGACCAGACCCGCGCGTCTGGGCCCGCGCCGAAGCCGACCCGCACGCCCGACAACCCGCACACGCACTCGCGCGAGCCCGAGTCCCGCCTCGACCCCGAGCCCATCGGCGGGCAACCCGCCCACTGGGCCAGCGTCGACCAGCTCCAGTTCGGCGACGTGGCGCGCATCGACGGAACGACCCGCCGGGGCCGCACCGTGACCCGCGCCGGGTACGTCCTCAACGCTCCCGAACGCGTCACCGTCACCCGCCGGGGCCGCACCGAGACCATGTGGCGCACGACGATCAGCGAAACGCCCGACGGCCGAACCGGCAGCCGCGGCACCGTCTACACGCCCCTCAACGCCAGCGCCGCCCGTGCCGAGGCCCCCGACATCAACGCGTCCGGCGCCCCGGCGAGCGGTGCCCAAGGCGACGTCATCAGCGGTGACCTGCCCGACACCATCGCCACCGACACCCACGGCCGCGGCCTCTTCCCCGGCAGCCACGTCACCGGCAACGGCGACCGCGACGGCACCGTCACCGGCGTCACCGACACCACGGTCTCCGTGCGATGGGCCAACGGCGACACCGACACCGGTGTCACACCGACATCCCTCACAGTCGACGACACCCAGGACCGGCGCCCCACCGGCTGGACTCCCGCCGGCCAGCGGCTGCGCCCCGGCCACGTCGTCTCCGACGAGAACGGAGCGCTCCTCGGCCCGGTCGACGAGGCCAACGGCGACAGCATCACGGTCACCACCACCCAGGGCACCATCACCCGCCACGCCTCGGACCTCCGAGTCGTCGGGGAAGTCCGCGACGACACCCCCGAGACCGCACCCATCACCGGCATCAGCGAGTCGACCGCCGGCGAGATCAACAAGGGCGACACCGTCGTGCTCGACCTCGACGGGGCTCCGACCACCGTGAAGATCCGGAACACCGACCGCGACGGCGACCGCGTCGCCCTCGACTACGTCGACACCACGACGGGCGAACTCGGCGCCATCGACATGGACGCCACCGCCGTCGTTCACAAGGCCGAAGGCCCCAACGGCACCGCACCGAACCTCGGCCCGGACCATGCGCCGGCCGCCGACGACGAACTCACCGTCCACGAGCCTCAGCCCACGCTCGACCCTGTCAACGGCCCCACCGTCGACCCGGACCTCACCCCGGCCGACCGCGACGCCATCGCCGCCAACGGCAGCAGCCCCGAAGACGACCCCGACGCCCAGCAAGCCGCCGCCCGGCTCGGCGCCGACCTCCCCGTCACACCGGAGCAGGCCGCCGCCCTCGCGGCCCAGCTCCGGGCGAACGCGGACCCGGCGACCACCGAGGGACGAGCCGCGCTGCGCGCCGCCGACCACCTCGACCGTGCTGCCGGCCGAACCGCACCGGAAGGACTCGACCGCCCCCGCCCGTCCAACGCCGCGCAGATCAGCGAAGGCGACGTCATCGCCATGCCCGACGAGCGCCGCGGTGACGAGATCCACGTCTACCGCGTCATCGACGTGGAAGAAGGCCCCGGCGGGGTGCGCAGCCTGCTCCTGGAGGACGAGAACCGGCAGTGGAAGCGGCGCATCGTCCACGCCGCCATGCCCCTCTGGCAGCTTCCCGAACCGGGCCCGGACACCACCGGCAACGACACCCCGAACCCGGCTCCCGCACCGCGCGACCCCAACCCACCGATCACCGCGGTACGACACCAGATCGTCGCCGACCACCGCCGGACGGTGGCCGTGCGCATCATCGACGAGGCCGTCACCGGGACCGAGCCGCCCGGCGACATCCACGCCCTGCGCGAGCAGATCGCGCAGCGCCTGACCCCCGATGCCCTGCACGACGCCCGCAACGCCGCCCGCCAGAGCGCAAGCGCCGCCCTGGACGCCGCGGGCATCACCGGCCGTGACCGCGCCGCCATCCAGCAGGCGATCCGCCGGGCCCGCGCGACGGCGCACCAACAGACCGTCCGGGCCGCGCTCCGCACGGTCAACGACCTCGAACCCCTCCCCGGCGAGAGCAACGAGGACCTGGCGCAGCGCGCGGCCGACCTGCTGCGGCTCATCCCGGACCAGGTCGCCTCACCGTCGCGCCCCCGCAATGTCCGGGGCGGCGACGGGCACGCCGACGCCACCACGCACGTCAACGACGCGGTGACAGCGCTCCTGCGGCAGCTCGAAGAGGCCGGCGTCGACCCGGCCGACACCGACGCACTGACCCGGCTCCTCACCGCGCAGCTCGACGGAACCCGGCAGGCCGCCGCCCGCCGCATCGTCCGCCGCGCCGCCGCCTCGTCCCCGGACGCGGCCCGGCAGCCCGATTTCCTGGCGCGCACCATCGCTCTGCTGGGACGCATGGGCCGCCGCCTCACCGAGCTGGTGAAGGCTGCCGCCAAGAAGATCGCCGAGCTGTGGCGCGACCGCCGTGAACGGCTCTCCCGCCTAAAGGCGTTCCTGCGCCGCCTGGTGGGCCGGGTGCGTAACTGGCCGGAGTCCCGCCGCCTGGCGCGTCTGCACGCCGCGCTCGACCTCCCGGACGTCGAGGGCGAGTCCCTGGCCGCACGGGTGTCCCAGTGGGCGGGCCTGCTGCCTGAGCCAGGCCGCTTCGGGCAGGCGTCCCGCCGTATCTCCTGGTGGCGGCCGACGACGTGGGCACAGCTCGCCGCGGGCAGACTCCCCGGCCGCGCCTCAGAGGCCCGGTGGGTGCCGGACCGTGCCTCCGACGGCGGCCCCGGTCTTACCGCGCTGCGGCACATGGCCGTGCTGCGGGCGGCCGGCACGGATGTCGACCAGGACGTGACCCGCCATCTGGCCGATGCGCTTGGTGACGACTTCGGCGGCGACCCGCACGGCACCCTCCGCCACGCAGACGACTACGTGGCCGCCACCGAGCGGCGTCTGCTCAACCTCCAGGCCGCGCGCAGCAGCAACACCATCCAGGACCCGGCCGTGGACGTGGAGATCGCTGCCGCCCGCATGGAAGCTGCGGCCGCCCGCCGCGAATGGGAGGAGCTGCGGAGCCGCTACGCCGCGGCGGTGCCCGACGCCGTTGCGGCGGCCCTGGCCGATGTCCGTGATCTTGGACCCCAGGGCGCCGCGGGCATCGTGTTCGGCCCGGACACCACCCCGGACGCCGAGCGGGCCGTGCGCGACGTGCAGCGCCTCATCCCCAGGGACTGGCTCGCCACCCCGGACGGGCGCCGGCTCACCGCCGTCGCAGGTGAGGCAGGCCGGTACGAACCCGATGCCCGTCGCGCCACAGTCGCCGACCTCGGCGACGCTGGCGTGGGCACGGCCGCGCACGCCCTGGCGCAACACCTCGCCGGGCACCTGCCGGACCTGGACGCCGCGCAGCGCGCCTTCTGGTACACCCGCACGCACACCGGCCGCCCCGGCGCCCGCACACTCGACCGCACCGCCCTCGGCAGGCTCCTGGCCCAGCAGCAGACGCAGACGGACACGGGTGACAGCCTCGCCCGGTCGTTGCAGGCGATGTTCACCGGCGACTGGTACGAGGACGACGACCTGCGGGCGTTCCTCCTCGGCCTGCTCGCCACGCGATGAGGGAGAAGACGATGCACACCGTCACCGGCCGGTTCGACGACGGCTCTGCCTACCAAGTGCAGGTCACCGGAGACGCGGCCCGGCCGGTGGCCGGCTCCGCCCGCGCGGCAGCGCTCGTCGAGCTGCACGCGGGCGAGTCGATCATGCTGACACCGACGGGCCCGCCGCGCGCGGTATCGGGAACCGACGAGGACACCATCCTCGCCGTCCTCCGCCGGTACACCGACGTCATCGCGAGCCACCGCACGACGAAGGAATGAGTGATGGCCCCGGGCCGGAGCCCGGGGCCATCTACCCGTTTGGTGAACAGCGCCATCTCGGTGGATGCGTCGTCGCGATCCTCACTCGGGAAGCCGTTCCCGGCTGTTCGACCGCACCGGTGCTGTGCGGTGTGCCCCTTCCGGGGCCGTACCAGCGGGCGAGCAGCCCCACCAGCTTCACCCCCGCATGCGCGGGGACACCCGCTTCAGGAAGAAGGGCGAGGGCCAGTACGTCGGACCACCCCCGCGTGAGCGGGGAAGCACGGCATCATCTCGCCGATGCCGCCCGGTTTGTATGGACCACCCCCGCTCACGCAGGGACGCAACCCCTGTTGAAGGCGTGAACCTACAGAGGGCATTCCCACCGTAGCAGCAGCCACGGACAACGGACGGTGACCTCCGCGGAGAAGGGCAACCGCCCTTCGTCGTCCGGTCAGCAGCGCAGGACGCTAGCCGGTCAGCTTCCTCACTCTGTGCGCCGTGACCAGATACGGAATCGCCATCAAGGCGCTCCCGAAGGGCGGCAAGCCGTTCGGGGACGAGGACGAAGACCAGGACCCGGACAGCGCGGCCACCGACCCGGCCGTCTCCGAAGCTCCAACGGACGACACCCGCCCGAGCACGGCATCCGCCGCAGCCTCCAGCGAAAACCCACCGCCTACCGAGACCGCCGACGAGGAGATACCGAACGAAGCGAGCCCAGACGGGGGAGCCACCGCGGCCGAGAGCGCCGAGACGCCGGATGACGACGCCGGCCCCGGCCCAGCTCACGCCCCGGAGGACGACGCGCGGCCATGGTCCGGTGACATGTACGACGAGGGCGACGAGACCGACCCGGCCGACGCGTTCGCCGCCTATAAAGGTGCCGACGGCGAAGAGGCGTGGCTGGACCAGGCTCCAGACGGCACCCTGACAGGATGGGTGCGCGACGCCACCGGCCAGGTGTGGCGGTACACAGACCCGGACGTCTGGGCCATCGATGTCGACGACGCTCAGATGACCCGAGCGCACAGTCAGGCCAACGACGGCGGCGGAGACGCGGCGGTCACACGCGGCGGGCAGGATGCTCTGTTCCCGCCGAAGCAAAGTGGGGAGCAGAACCAGTGGAGCTGAACCGCCAGAGGTACTTGGCGCTCCTCAATGAGGGCAAGGTCGCCTTCGCGACGGGAGACCCCTCGGATGCCTGCCCTTACGACCAGTACAGCGCCGATCCCGCGCAGCAGTTCGGCGCCCGCTACTGGACCAAGGGGTGGGTCGCGGCGCGCACGGCGTCCGAAGCCAAGAACTCCGCGGCAGAGGCCAGCGCAGGACAGTAGGGGAGCAGGCACGGCACGGTCCGCGGCGGCCAACTGTCCACCCGCCCCGGAGGTTCCTCGCCGTGCCACCCGCCCCCACATCCCGAGCCCCTGCGCGCAAGGGCATCTGTCGGGCAATCTTCGCCGTCACGGGCGTCGTTGACGACGTCGCGGACCTGATCGTCCCCGGTGCGTTCGCCCACACCCTGGCCACCAGACCCGTCAAAACGGTCTGGCACCACGAGTGGCAGCAGCCCATCGGCGTGGTCCTGGACATTGCCGAGTGGCAGCCCGGCGACCCCCGGTTCGCCGACATCCCGAACTGGCCCGCGGGAGCCGGGGCGCTCGTGGCGACCATCCAGTTCAACCTCCGCACGTCGAGGGGCCGCGATGTGTACGAACAGGTTCGACAGTGGCACGAGCACAACGAGGCGCAGTTCTCCATCGGCTACCGCGTCCCGCCGAGCGGCGCGACGAAGCGCTCCGACGGCGTCCGCGTGATCCACAAGTTGGACCTGTACGAGGTCTCCCCGGTCCTCCACGGTGCCCACCCACTGACAAGATCATTGGAAGTCAAGGCCGCCTCTGATACACCCGAGTTGGAGCACAAGACCACCGCTTCCAACGGCCACATCGACGTCAAGGCCGCCGAACAGCAGGTGGGACGCGGGGCCATGGTCGCCCTCTACCTCCCCGCCGGCGTCGCCGGAAAGATCGCCCACCACAACGGGACAGCCCCACGCGACCTACACGTCACCCTCGCCTACCTCGGCGACGCCGACCAACTCCCAGGCCACCCCGACGACCTTGCCGGCATCCTCGCCACAGCCCTCCGCGGCGCCGCGCCACTTACCGGCACGGTGGGAGGTATCGGCCGCTTCCCCGACACCGGGGAGGGCGAGCCGGTGTTCGTCCCCGTCGACGTGCCCGGCTTGACCGAACTCCGCGAACGCGTCATCAACGCACTGGCCCTCTCACCCCTGGCCGGAGCGCTGCGCAGCGACCACGGGTTCGTCCCGCACATCACCCTCGGCTACGACCTTCCGGCGGACATACCGGTCGTGCCGCCCCTCCCCGTCGTCTTCGACACCGTGCACGTCGTGCGGGGCCCGGACGCAACCCCCATCCGCCTCACCGGCGCAGCGGCCGACGACGCACCCGCAGTGCAGAACGGAAACGCCCAGCCAGGCGCGAGCGGACTCGGGCTGCGAGCCAGCGTCGAAGCGAAGACCGCTCGAGCCGCCGTTCTCGAAGCCAAGGCAGGCGGCATGGACAAGAGGCCAGGTCACCACAAGAGTGCCCGCGCCACCGTTCTGGAAGCCAAATCCCGCATCACCCCAGGAGCCACCGTGCCGTCGATCCAGCCGCTGCCCGCCTCCTACGAGGAGATCCGAGACCGCCTCGGCACCGCCGTCCGCCGCCTGCTCGCCACCGACGACGGCACCTGGACGTGTATCGAAGCCACCTACCCCGACCGCGTCATCGTCTCCGTCCACCCAAACGGCGACGACCCGGTCAACTACACCGTTCCTTACGAGAGCATGGGGCCCGAGATATCCCTCGGCACCCCCCAGCCCGTCGAACTGACCACCGTGGTCATCCCCGATCAGGGACCGGCACGCGCGGCCGACAGCAGCGAGACCACCGACAGCATGGTCGTGCGACCGGCCCTGCGCGCACTTGCTGACGCCACCGCCCGTATCCAGGCCGCCGACTCCGCCGAACAGCTTGAACCTGTTCGCGCTACCGTCGGCGAACTCCTCGCCGCTCTCTCCTCCAAGGGCCTGGACATCGACCGTGCCGACGAGGACGACCAGCAGCCGCCCCCTCCGCCGTCCCCGATGGCCGGCAACGGAATGGACCTGTGGGACGACGACCCGTACGACGAGCCCCACGACACCACCCCCACCGTCGCCAACGAGCCGAACGGCGACGACACCGAGCCGGACGACGACGAGGACGAGCCGGGCGACGAAGACACCGTCCGCCTGGATGCGAACGAGGTGAAGGCCCAGCTCGCCGCGATCCAGGGGTAACAACCGCGACCAGCCGGCTCTCACAGCGAGCGGACGCAACAGCGGCACCTACCCCACCGCATACAACAAAACAGCAGGTCAAAGCATGCGTGCTGCCGTTCCCTCGCCCGGAAGGAACGGCAGCACGCGACGTTAAGCACCACCGCTCTCTCAAATGCCCCGCGTTGTCGGGTCGTCCCGGTGCTGGCCGGGCGAGCGACGCACGTCAACCGCACCCCAGCACGTAGAGAGAGCACACCGTGAGCACCCCCGTCACCTCGGAGAGCAAGGGACTGGTCCGGAGCCTCAAGGCCCAGCTCGCCGAGAAGTCCGCCGAAGCCGAGCGGATATCGCGAACCTTCAAGGTCGAGGACAACGGCGGCTTCGTCGTCAGCACCGAGCAGGCCAACGCCTTCAAGAAGGTCTCCGCCCAGGCGATGGAGCTCAAGCAGCTCATCGCCGACGCCGAGGGCATGAGCGAGGTCAAGCAGTATCTCGACGCGCCCGACTCCGTCCCCGCCGCCGGCCAGCACTACGGCCAGAAGGCACAGACCATCGAGGGCAAGAGCCTCGGCGACATGTTCGTCGAGAGCGACGCCTACAAGAACGCGGCCCAGGCCGGCTTCCGTGACCGTCCCTACGTCCGGGCGGAGATGGAGGGCAAGTCCATCTTCAGCCTGTCCGCCGGAACCGTCACCCACCAGACCCTCGGCTCCGCCCAGAACCTGGGCATCGCCGAGCGCGAGTACCGCAAGTTCCACATCCGCGACCTCTTCCCCAAGAGCAGCACCAAGCAGGCCGTGCTCTACGGTGCCCGCGAAACCGGCTGGACGAACAACGCCCGGCAGGTGAAGGAACGTTACGCCGCCGACGGCGTCAGCCCGGCGACCGGCGCCGACAGCGACAACTGGGGCCGGGCGCCCCGATCGAAGCTCTCGCTCGTCCCGGTCATGTACCCGGTCAGCGAGATCGCCCACCTGCTCGACGCCCACAAGAACATCCTGGCCGACGAACCCAGGCTCAAGACCTTCATCAACTCGCGGATGGTCGAGGGCGTCAAGTACCAGGAGGACTGGGACCTGTTGCACAGCGTCGGCGACGGCCAGAGCCTCACCGGCATCTTCAACACGCCCGGGGTCCAGCAGACGAAGGGGCTGGCCACCGACCAGTACAGCGTCCAGATCCGCCGCAGCATCACCAAGGCGCTTTTGGCCGAATACGACCCGACCGGAATTGTTTTGTCCCCCACGATGTGGGAGCACGTCGAGGTCGAGGAAGACCGCACCGGGGCTTTCCGCGTGGCCCTGCAGATCGCCGTCGGTGCGACCAAGCGCGTCTGGCGCCTCGACGTCGTCGAGACGACCGCGATGGCGGACGACAACTTCCTCATTGGCGCGTTCGGGCTCGGCGCCCAGCTCCATGACCGCGAGTCCGTCTCCGTGACCGTCAGCTCCGAGAATGCCGACAACTTCGAGAAGGGCCTGATCACCTTCCGAGCCGACGAGCGCGTGGCCCTGGAGGTCCCGCGCCCCGAGTCCTTCGTCATCGGCACCTGGACCCAGCCCACCACCGGCTGACCTCGGCGGAAGGGAGGCGCCGCCCACCGCCCCCGAGCGGCGCCTCCCCTCCACCCCTCGTCTGCACCATCTGACACGGAGGAATGCCAGTGACACACAAGGAACTCGCAGGGCTCGCCGCCGACCTGGACGCGCTGACCGAAGCGCCGGCCACCCGCAAGGGACCGCCGTGCAGCGTCGCGGTCGCGCTGGCGTCCGTCGACGAGGAGACCGCGGCAACGCTGTGCCGCACCCTCGACACCCCCACCATCCCCTCTACGGCCATCGCCGCAGTGCTCAGCCAGCACGGCCGCGCGATCACCGCCTACACCGTGGCACGGCACCGCCGCCGCGGCGAAGTCACCGGATGCCGGTGCCCGGCCGGTATCCCTGCCCAGCGACCTGGAAGCCCTGCTCCAGCCCGCGGAGAGGCTCCTTCCGCCGGCCTGCTCGTCTTCAGCGTCGGCCCGGACGGCTGGGACCCCCTCCGGCTGCTGTAACGGCAACGCACCGTCCTTTCCGAAGGGCGCGACCCAAACGACTGCCCGCGCGCATCCTCCTTCGACCACTGCATTCGGAGGACGGACACCATGGGCCTGTATCGCCAGGACGGCACCCGCATCACCAAGGCAGCGTTCCCCGCCGCCGCACTCGACGACCCGCCGGTCCGAGTCACCGAAGACGTCTACGAGTCCGAGCCGTACGGGCGCGGAGACGGACAGCCCGAGGGCTCCAAGCGCCTCCTGCTGTACCCGACCGGCACAATCGTCGCGCGCTCCGTCGTCGACCGCCTGTTCACCTCGGCGACGGT
Organism: Streptomyces sp. CA-181903; assembly: GCF_050937075.1. NCBI lineage: Bacteria > Bacillati > Actinomycetota > Actinomycetes > Kitasatosporales > Streptomycetaceae > Streptomyces > Streptomyces sp. CA-181903. Next base: position 2,234,392 of record NZ_JBNJLY010000001.1, on the reverse strand, counting down.
CTCGACCATCAGTCCCGCCATGGGCCCGGCAACGGGCGGCACCACCGTCACGATCAAGGGGGCCGGCCTCGATGGCGTCTCCGCAGTCAGCTTCGGTGGCGTCGCCGGCACCGGTCTTCACGTCCGCTCGGCTGCCGAGCTGTCTGTGAAGACGCCGCCCGGTACGGCCGGAGCGGCGCCCGTCGTCCTCACCACGGACAGCGGTGCCATCAAGGCGGACGGCTTCGCCTACGAAGCCCCGGCCGGAGGCTGATGGGAGACGGGGCCCCGCCGCGGGGCCCCTCGCCGCCTTCCCCACCACGAGACACAAGCTGAGCGCCCTGCGCGTTCGGACCGACACCCCTTGAGGAGCCACCCATGGCCACCACTGCTCGCGCCCGCAAGGCCACCGCCAAGACGCCCTCCGAGGGCGACTCGGCCCCTGCCGCGCCGGACGCCGCCCCGCTGGAGCCGCCGCACATCGACGAGGCCCCCGAGCCGCCGGCACCGCGCCCCTACGTCACCCCGACCGAGGTCATCCCCGACGAGGAAAACTTGGCGGAGGTCATCCTCGACGACGCCACCGGCCAGCCGCCCGTCGACCCCGACGCCGTGTTCACGCCGCTCACCCCCTTGGGCTCGACGCTCCAGTGCACCGTTCGCCTGGTCGAACGGACCTTCCTCGGGCCGCACCGCAACCCCGTCACCCGGTTGCTGCAGCCCAAGGGCGCCGTGGTCTCCGAGGGCATCGCCGCCCGCATCCGCGAACGCCTCCACGCGCAGACCACGCGCACCGGCACCGCTCAGTAAAGGAGACGAAGGGATGTCGGTCTACGATCACAAGCTCATGTGGGCGGGGGCGCACTACGACCCGGCTCCGGCCGGCGGGCAGGTGATGCGCCTCGACTTGTACGCCACACCCCAGCGCGACGGTTCGGTGGTCGCGTCAGCCGCATCCGCCGTCCGCCTTCGGAGCGGGGTGTACCGGTTCGACCTGCCCACCGTGGCGCCCGGCCGGTACTGGGGTTCGGTCACCTTCACCCCCAACCGCGTTGGCCAGCCCACCACGGACACATCAGTGCGCCTCGACCTCCCGACCGGACAGGGCCTGGTCGGATCGCCCGAAGCGGTCGCCGACATGCTCGGCGTCCCTCTTCCCCTCACGGCCCCCAGCGCGCCGCCTACGAGGAGGAGATCCGCAACGCACAGGCCGACGTCGCCGCCTACCTGAACCGCCCGTTGGTTCCGACTGCCACCACACTGCCCGGCATCAGCCCCCGCTGGACGGACGCTCTCGAAGACATCGAGACCTGGCCGGTCCACATCGATGACACTGCCGAGGTCGTCTCCTACCGCGGCAACCCGGACGGCACGTACGACGTGGACCTCCTCGTCGGCCTGAACGGCGCCAAGGAGGAGACGGTGGTGCGCTACGTCGTCGCGCACGCCGCGGAGTCCGTGCGGCAGCGCTCCGACGGAAACACGGGGCCGGGCCGCCGGGTCTCGTCGGTGAGCGCCGAGGGACAGTCGATCTCCTACGAGTCCGCGCCCACCGCCGGCCAGGCGGGCGCGCTACCCGCCATCGACAGCCTCAACCGGCTCCGCCGCCTGACGTACCAGCCCCTGATCCGCCCGCCGCGCGCCCCGTGGCCCTACTCCTCCGGCCGTACCCCGCGATGGCGCTGACCAAGAGAGCCGAGCTCGGCCACCCGGCCACGGCCGACGGCCGAGGGGTCTCCACGCATCACGCAGGAGGAGAGGTGACCTGGTGGCTGTCGTCCTCCCGAACCGTCTTCTGACGCTGCACGCACTGGAGCATCCATGGGTCCGAGACACCAACGGAGTCCCGGTGCCGCCGGACCCGAACCAGCGTCCCGCGCCGCGCGGCACCTGGCCGGGCTCGGCGTTGGAGCAGCAGGACGGCACCTGGTCCCTGCGCCTGGACCCGGGCGCCTGGCCCGTGGAGCCCGGCGACATCGTCAGCGATGACCACGGGCTGACGTGGACCGTCACCACCGCGCGCGAGCACCGCGTAGCGGGCTGGTCGGCCGCCGACTACGTCCAGGCGACCGCCAGCCGGAACCCGCCGAAGGCGCCCTGATGGCGAAGTTCAGAGCGACCCCGGGCCTGGAGGCTCAGCTCGCACGGATGATCGCCCCGTACGTCCAGCGCATCGCCCGCCGCGTCGAGGTCGAGGCCAAGCGCTTGGCCCCACCGACCAAACGGTGGGTGACGGTGGCGGACGACAAGGTACGCCCCACCCACATGGGAGCGCAGGGCCAAGTCGTCCCGGACAACCTTCGTTTCACGGTCAACAGCATGGACTGGGACCGCAAACACCGCGGCGTCGGCTCCAGCACGTACATGCTCCAGCCCCGCGACCAGAGCTCACGCGCCGTGGCGAACCTGAAGAACTGCCGCTGCACAACGGTCATCGACCCGGACGGCATCGCCCGCAACGTCACCACCGGCCAGCCGGTCATCGCCGGCAAGACGATCACCGTGACCGTCACGGCACGTGGACCGATGGTCGTCGAGGCCGAGGTGGGTACCGTCTATCCCGGCAACCTGGTCGCCGAGGGCACCCACTTCATGGCCCGCGCTGCCGCAGCCGTCGCCGCACGACGCTGATCGCGGGCAGAGGAGCACGTGCCGCTTCACGCACGCGGGGGACGCCGCGACACAAGCACACCGCGCCCGCACCCTTGCCGCCCATGACCAGCACGAAGAAGACCACCTCCACCGACGGCACCCCGACCCCCCAGGTGGTCGGCCGACCGCTCCGCGAAGGCCAGCGGCCCGAGCGCGTGATTTTCTCCCACCACCTGCGCATCGGCGGCCGCGACTTCCTCCCCGGCGACACCGCACACCTCGCCCCGGACTACGCCCGGCAACTGCGCAACAGCGGCTACCTCGCCCGAGAGCGCGCCTGACCATGACCGACTCCTACGCAGTCGCCGACGCAGACCCCGTTGCCACCGTCCTGTCCTGGCTCACCGAGCACCCCGAGGCGACCAAGGCCCTCGGCGGCCCCGGCCGCGTCTCGGGAATCGTCGAGGGCCCCTGGCCACACCTACGGGTCACCGCCGGCGCCGGAGGCGACCTGCGTGACCTGTCCTGGGCCACCGAACCCGAGGTCGCCCTGGAAATCTACGGCGATCCCGGCGGATGGCCCGGACCGGCGGCCCTCCGCCGCGCCCTGCTGGTGTGCGCAGTGGCCGCGGCGGAACTTCCCCGAGCCCCGCAGGACGCCCGCCGCCCTGTCGTCAGCCGAGTGCGTCCCTCCGGCATGTTGATCGACTCCCCGCTGGTCACCGGCCAACCCCGGTACATCCTCGGGCTTCTCATCACCCTGCGCCCACCGGAGGGCAGCACGCGACGTTAACCGGCTTCCCCATCCACGGTCCGACGGCCATCCACCCATCGGCACGAGGAGAAGTCATGGCCGCCGAGATCACCAACTCGCGAGAGATCGTCGTACCCGCACGGACTCATGTCTGGCTCGCCAAGGTCGGGACGCCGGCGCCAGCGGACGCCACCGTGGAAATGCCCGCCGGCTGGAAGTCGGTCGGCTTGACCACCGAGGACTCCCTGAAATTCAAGGAGGAGCCGGACTTTGAGACTGTGAAGAGCGCCCAGACGGATTTCCCCAGCCGCACCTTCCAGACCTCCGAGGCGGCCACACTGGAAGTGGACCTGCAGCAGTGGAACGGATCCAACTTCATCGCCGTGTTCGGCGGCGGCAGCATCACGGAAATCAGCACCGGAGCTGAGGGCAAGGGCGCGAAGCACTACAAGTTCACGCCGCCCCCGGTCGGCGGCCGCAGCGAGATAGCCGCCGTCATCGAGGTCATCGACGGCGGCAAGTGCTACCGCTATTGCTTCCCCAGGGTGATGCAGATGGAAGGCGTCGAGAACGAACTGCAAAAGTCGAAGGAGAGCGTGCTGCCTCTGCGGTTGGCAGTGCAGGGCGGTGACAACGCCGACGCCTGGTACATGCTCACCAACGACCCTGCATTCGCCCCGGCCACGTAACGGCGCACCGCACCCCGGCCCCGAGGCGTAACCGCCCCGGGGCCGGATCGCTCCACCAACAGGACGCGACGCAAACCTTCTCCCCCTTCTACCTTCGCGGCTCGATCAGGACCCTTTAGGAAGAGAGCCCGCCTTGACCACGCTCATCGACCTCGACGCCGCGCGCCGCGAAGTGCAGCACCCCGACGGCATCGCCGTCCTCTTCCGCAAGCGCCGCTTCGTCTTCCCCGCCGAGCTGCCGGCGACCGCCCTCGACACGCTGCTGTCCGAGGAACTGGACCTCGCCGGCTTCCTCGGCGACATAGCGATCACCACGAGCAGCAGCATCGCCGGGGAAGCGATCGAACTGCTCACCAAGCGCCCGCGGTTCCCCGCGCAGCTCTGGAAGGGCTTCCAGGACCTCTACGAAGCTCTCCTGGGCGAAGAGCAGTACAAGGAATTCATAGGCTGCCGCCCGTCGTTCGGCGACTACGTCAGGCTCACCAAGGCCCTGGCCCGCGAATATGGGGTGTCGCTGGGAAAACTGTTTGGACTCTCCGGCTCGTCTTCGACCAGTGGGGAGACGTCGAATCCGATCTCCTCCGATTCCACGGGATCGACGCCCGAGGCATCTGGCTCCAACCCGGGCAGCCAAGCTTCATCGGAATCCGCCGACTGACGGTCCTCCTTGACCGGCTGCCAGAGGAGTCCCGTACACGGTCCGCCCGCGTCAGCGGGTGGACCGTCACCACCGAACTCCTCGCCCAACTGATCGAAGAAGTCTCCCTGCTCGCTGCAGACCTACGCCGCAAACAGCCGCGCACGATCCCCCGCCCCTACGGCGACGCGGGACCGGCCCACGCCGGCGAGCAGACCACGACCACAAGTACCAGCGGGCACCAGCAGTTGCTGGCGGCCGCAGCACGACGAGGAGCAGTGCGCCTTGGGTGAGGGGATGCAGGCCGGACGGCTGGAGGTGCCGGTCGTTGCCGACCTGCACGGCTTCGCCGAGGAGCTGCGGGCGAAGATCGAGGCCGTCACCGAGGGTCTGAAAATCAAGATCCCGGTGAAGATCGCCGACAAGGGGCTCCGCGAGCGGCTGGAGACGGCCGTCAAGGAGGCATCCACCGGGGTCTCCGCCAAGATCAAAGTCAAGCTCAAGGACAAGGGGCTACGCCAGCAACTCGACGAAGCCGTCCAACGGGCCTCCGCGAGAGGTCATGGCATCACCGTCCCGGTCCGCCCGGACGACGCGGGACACCGCGGCGCAGGCTTCCTCGGCCGACTCCACAGCCTCGTGACGGGAGCGCAAGGGGAAGCCGACCGCAACCCCGTACGCGTCCCCGTCCAGATCGAGGCGCCCACCGGCGGCCGGATGCGCGGCGGCAGACGCCTCATGCGCACCCTGGCCATGGGCTCGATCGTGTCCGTGATCGGCCCCGCCCTGGGAGCCCTCACCCAGTACGGTGCCGCTCTGACCGCCTTGGTCTCCGCCGCCTCCCCGGCCGTCGGCGTCCTGGGAGGCATCCCCGGGCTGATCGCTGCCGCCGGCACTGCGGCTATCGGCACGAAGGTCGCGTTCAGCGGTTTCGGCGAAGCGCTCAAGCAGACCTTCAAGAATGAGCAGCAGCTTGCCGCCGGCACCAAGGTCACCGCGGCGCAGCAACAGGCGCTCGCGCAGGCGATGGGCGACGTATCGGCGTCGGCGAAGAAGACGATCCTGGCCGTCGCAGGAGTACGCGGCGAGTGGAAGTCGCTCCGCATGTCGGTTCAGGAGCGCTTCTTTTCGAAGATCAAGAACGAGATTGATCCGCTGTCGAAGAAGACCCTGCCCCTGCTGAAATCCTCGCTCGGGGACGCTGCCGGACAAATGGGCACCCTGGCGCAACGCGGCGCGCGCTTCATGCAAACCGGGGTCTTCGCCCGCGACTTCCGAACGGTCGCGAAAACGAACGCGGCGCTCATAGGTAACTTCAGCGGCACCCTGCGAAACCTCGGCCACGCCACCCTTGATTTCCTCGTCGCCTCGGGCCCCTTTGCCCGGCGGCTGGGGAACGGCACCGAGCGGCTCTCGCGGTACATACGCGCATCCACGGCAGCCGGCCGCGAGACCGGCAGTCTGGCGAAGTTTCTCGACCACGCCGGGGATAAGGCCAATCAGCTCGGACGCAGCACCAAGTGGTTGGGGAAGGGCCTGGCGGCGGTCGGCCGGGCCGGCATGGAGAGCGGCAACGCGCTCTTGGACGGTTTCGAGGGCACGTTGTTGCGGTTCAACCGCTGGGCCCGCTCCGATAAGGGCCAGATGTCGATGAAGACATTTTTCGCCGACGCGGGACCGACGTTTCATGAGCTCAACGGTCTGGTCGGCGACTTCTTCCGCGGCTTGGGTCGGATGGCACGCAGCAACGGCATCACGGACCTTGTCCGGCAGATCCGCACGGAGCTCATGCCCGGCGTCGGGGCTTTCTTCGATTCCATCGGCAAGTCGGTCGGACCGTCTGTCATCAGCCTCATCTCCAATCTCGCGCGCGCCTTCGCCACCCTTTCCGCGGCCGGCACCGGCCTGGGCACACTGCTGCTCGCCTTCAACGGGCTGCTGAGCCTCTTCAACGGGTTGATGCGCGTGGTGCCAGGACTTGGCACCGCCTTGGGGACGCTGATCGGCGCCCTGATGGCGTTGAAGATCGTCACCGGCATCACCGGCACCTTGGGCCGGTTCGGCACCACGCTGCGGGGCTTGGCGACGGCATCGTCGGGAACGACTGCGGTGATCGGCCCGCAGATCGGCGCGTGGCAACGGCTGAGCCTGGCCGCCTCGCAGGCGGGGCGCGCGATCCCCGGAGCGATGCGCGGCGCAGGCGCCGCGGCCGGAACGTTCGGCGCCGCGATGCGCAACGTGGTCACCTCCGGTTCGGCGGTCACCACGGCGATGGGACCGCAGATCAGCACCTGGCAACGGATGCAGGCCGCCTACCGGTCCGCAGCCGCGGGCGCCGGGACGCTCGGCGGCGCGATGCGCAACGCCGGCGCGGCCGTCCGCGCGGCGGGATTCGGCGTAGGCGGGCTGGTGAACGCCCTCGGGGGCCCACTGGGCGCGGCGTTGACCGTCGCGACCATCGGTGTGGGGCTGTGGGCCAGCAGCCAGGAGAAGGCCGCGCGCGCCACGGCGGCCCACGAAGACCGAGTCAACGCCCTGTCGAGGGCCTTGAAGGATTCCGGGGGCGCGATCGACGCCAACGTCAGGTCTCAGGCAGCTCAGCTCCTGCAGGAGACGAAGGTCGCCGACGGGCACGCCAAGCTCACCGCCGTCATGGACCGCGCAGGAATCGGCCTCGGAAAACTCACCGATGCGTATCTCGGGCCGAAGGACGCGCTGGAGAAACTCCAGAAGCAACTGGAAGACACCGCGAGGGCGCACACGCACCTGGAGCAGATCGCCGGTAACCGCGAGACCCGCGGCATGAAGTCGGTAACGGACGAGACGGGAAAGCGGGCCAAAGCCGCCGCGGATGCCCTGAAGAGCGTACGCGGCGAGCTGGAAGGGGCGATCGGAAAGAATCGCGAGCTGGAGGCCGCCACCAAGGGCGTCGGCGGGGGAACGGACGCTTTCAACCGGCTGAAGGCGGCAGTGAACGGACTCTCCTCAGAGACATCGGCTGCCGACGAGAAGGTGACATCTCTCAAAAGAGCCCTCGACGCTATCACCGGCAACACGGAAAGCTTCCACGATGCCCAGACAAGGCTCAACGCCGCCGTGCTCTCCGTCAACGAGGCGATCGAGCAGGGCAACGGGAAAATCCCCGACGCGGCGCAGAAGCTGCTGCAGTACGACGGGTCGATCAACACCGCCAGTCGCGCCGGCCAGGAGTTCAACTCCCGGATGAAGGAGATCAGGGAGTCGGCGATGAGCGCGGCTGTGGCCGCACAGCAGATGGCGAAGGAGAACGGAGTCCCCATCGGCCAGGCGATGAAGACCGCCGAGGCCGAGATGTCCAAGGCCCGCCAGGCTGCCGTCTCCTACGCCCAGTCGCTGGGGCTGCCCAAGCAGCAGGCCGAGGAACTGGCCAACCGCCTCGGGCTGATGCCCAAGACAGTGTCGATGCTTTTCCAGGCGCAGGGCATGTCCACGATCAACGCGGAGATGCTCCAGCTCCAGGCACGCCTCAGCACGCTCAAGCAGGGCCAGACGATCACGATCAAGGCGCCCACCGGCGAGGCGATTGCGGCCCTGCGGGCGGTCGGCTACGAGGTCACATCCCTGCCTGGCGGACGGGTGCGGGTGACAGCGTCCACCGGCGAGGCCCGCTCTCAGCTCGCCATGCTGGTGAGCGCCATCGCGGCAACCCCGTCGGACAAGAACGTGTCGGTGAAGACGCTGATCGGCGACGCGGTATCGGGCCTGACGAGCGTCCGCGACCAAGTCGTCTCCCTGCCGGCGGACCGCACCGTGAAGGTCGACGCACCCACGGGGCTCGCTCGTGCAGAACTGGAAGCACTCGGCTACAAGATCACCGACATCCCGGGCTCCAAGCAAGTCGCCATCACGGCCCCGACAGGCACAGCGATTTCGCAAGTCCAGGCCATCCAGTCCCAGATCAATTCACTGACCGGCAAAACCGTCGACGTGACGATCCGCTACAACAACGTCGGCAAGCCGTACGTGAACGAGACGCAGAAGAAGGACGGCGGAATCGTCCGCTTCAGTAAATACGCCAACGGCGGCATCAGTAGGGCAGCCGGGAAGCTGAAGGCATTCGCCCAAGGCACGGAACGGCACGTCGCCCAGATCGCGCGGGCCGGAACCTGGCGGCTCTGGGCGGAGCCCGAAACAGGGGGAGAAGCCTACATTCCACTTGGGCGGGCAAAGCGCGCCCGATCAGAGGCAATTCTCGACGCAGTGGCCCAAGAATTCGGCGGCCAGGTCATTTACCCGCGCGATGCGAACGGCCAGGATCCTTCGGCGCTGTACCGCAGCGCACGTTCCTCCGTCTCCATGCGGCCCACCGTCCCCCGGGCGAGTACCTCGCTCGTCGGCGGGGACCTGAAATTGGTCATGACGGGGGCACCGATGTCCCCGAGTGCCGCGATCAACGACGCCATGTTCGAGCTGCGCCGTATCCAGCACGGAGGTGCCCATGTCTGACCGCGTTCTTCGAGAAGGGCAGTGGAACCTGCTCTATGACGGCAACGGCGTCCACCCGGGCGTCGACTTCCTCTTCGGCACCCGGGAGACCGGCTTCGACCTGGTCGCTCCGTACGAGATCACTTACGGCGACCCTGAAGTCGGGGACGTCGCTCTTCCTCGGGAGGACGGTGTTCGCCTCGGCCAGGACTACCGGTCGACCGCGAGCATCGCCTTCTCCATCGGTGTGGACACCGTCGACGACGCCCCGAACGTGGTCGGCCGCCACGGGGCGAACCTGGGCGCGGTCTCCCTGCTGGGCCGGGCATGGCGGGCGGATGCGGTACGCCGCCGCTTCGGCGAGCGGGCGGTACTGCGCACCCGCCAGGGGGGTCGAGTCAGGCGCTTCTACGGCAGGCCGCGGAAGTTCGCCCCCGCGGCCAGCCGCCTCACGCGCCTTGGGCACACCATCGTGGAGGCGACGTTCCTGGCGGCGGAGGACGTCGCTTACGACGACCGGCAGCAGACGACCCGCGTCGACATGGCGCCGGCACCCCACCGCGGGCTCGTCGGCCCGCTGCGCACCCCCTTGTCGATGACCGGGCCCGGCGCCACGAAAGTGCCGGGCGAGATCGTCGTCGCGGGCGACGTGCCCACCTGGCCCGTGCTGACCATCTACGGGCCGATAGCCACCCCCCAGTGTGAAGTCCTGGGCCAGTGGATGGTGACCCTCAACCTGAACCTCGACCGCGGCCAGTGGGTGCGCATCGACCCCCGCCCCCTGGTACGTACCGTGATGCGCAACGGCAACTCCTCCGTCGCCGACACGCTGGACCGTCACTCGCCTCTGCTGGCGGACATGCGTCTGCCCCTCGGGCGGCACGACCTGATCCTGCGCGGCCGGGACGACACCGGGACGTCGTACATGACCGTCTCCTGGCGCGACGCCTACGCCTACCTATGAGCCGGCCACGCACCAGGAGACGCAAGCTGGTCAAGCCAGCACAGTTCGCTCGGTAATTGCCGAGTGCGAAGGACATGACGACGATGGCGTGGGACAGCGTTCCGTGGTTCACCGAGGGCGGCGCCGAGCACAGCTCCGAGATCGCCCGCGTGCTGGCGTTCGCAGCTTTTTCTGGGGCGCAGGGCATCATCGGCGGCGGTGACCTGCGGGTGCAGGCCCTGGGCACCCCGGCGGCCGCGGTACAGGTGATGCCTGGCGCGGCCGCGATCCTCAACCGCTCCCGCGGCTCGACCTACGAGGCGTACGCGGCCCGTTTGCCGGCAGCCGACACGGTGCCGATCGCGGGGACCGGCGCCAGTGCGCGCTCCGACCTGATCATCGCCCGGGTGGAGAATCCGTACAGCTACGGCGAGACGTGGCCGCAGCCAAAGGACGCGGCGACGGGCCCGTACGTGTTCACCCGGGTCATCAGCGGCGTGCCGAAGACGACGACCGACGTGCGTGAGGTCCGCCCGAACGACTCCGCGATCACCTTGGCACGCATCGACATCCCGGCGAACACCAGCGCGATCACCGGCTCGATGATCAAGAGCCTGCGGGAGATGGCCAACCCGAGGCGTCGACGGGTACTGCGCTCGCTGCAAGGGGTGTGGGACCAGCCGGACGAGGTCGGAAACATCCGGCAGCCGGCGTACGAGATGTTCCCCGACGGGGCGAAGTGGATGTTGGAGATCCCAGACTGGGCGTCGTCGATGACGATCATGGCGACGTGGGCGCAGCTTGATCAGCGCAACGCGGCCGACAGCTACGGCTTCCTCAAGGTCGGCATCGGCGGTGTCGAGGGACAGCTCGACGGTGGAGCCGTGCTGCTGGCGACGCCCGCCACCCGGTACCTGTGCCAGTACAGGGGAGGCCAGCGATACACGCTGGTCTCGGGCGGCACGCTGAGCATCCCGCGGTTCATGCGCGGCGGGGTGTGGCCGTTCATCATGCAGGGCTCCGGCGCGAAGGACTACAAGGGCCTGCTGGAGGCGGACGGCGGGTCCGCGGTGTTCTTGGACGTGGAGTTCGTCGAAAGCCCGCACGAGGACCAGATCTGATGAAGGGCTGGCGCTTCATCGCTCAACGAGCCCTGGGTGAGCGGCAGATCCTGGACTGGGAAGTCCCGCTCGCGCTGTCCACGAATCCCAAGAGAGCGCTATCGGGACCGGGCCAGATGGCGGGGACCATCGACCCGGAATACGCCCGGATGATCGGCACCGACGGCCGTCCGATCCTCCAAGAGTGGGGCACGAAACTCTACTTGGAGATCGACGGCTGGATCCGATGGGGCGGCATCGTCACAGACATCGGCTACGAAGGCCCCAAGATGACGGTGACCTGCGAGGGCCTGTCGAGCTACCTGCACGGCACCCCGTTCGAGGACCGCCTGGTCTCGGGAGAGCTGATCGACCCGAAGGACAAGTGGGCAGGAAAGGACAAAAACCACGACGGCTACATCGACGGCAGCCAGCCCCGACGGAAGATCCCACCGGCCGGGAAGCCGTACACGGGCCCGCGCATCGACGCCTACGACGCGTTCCGTGCGATCTGGGACCACGTCCAGTCCCGCCCCTACGGCAACATCGGCGTGCAGATCGATGGCCACCAGCTCGGCGAAAAGCTCGGCAGCCCCGACGGCAAAGATCCCTGGCGATTGGAGTGGTGGGACAACCCGGACTGCGGACAAGCGATCGACAACCTTGCCAAGGAACTGCCCTTCGACTGGCTGGAGACCCACCGCTGGGCCGATCCCGAGGGCACGGAGATCGAGCACCGCATCCGACTAGGCAAGCCCCGTCTGGGCCGTAAGCGTGAGGACCTGCGCTTCGCGGACGGAGAAAACATCATCGAGCCAGCCACCCCCAAGAACATGGCCGACGAGTTCGCCAACGAGGTCGTCATCCTCGGTGCGGGCGAGGGCAGGCGGATGAAGCGCGCCCAGGTCCACGCCTTCGACGGGCGGCTGCGCCGCGTGGCCACCGTGACCGACAAGACCCTCAAGTCCGACCGGGCGCTGCGTACCCGCGGCGAACAGGAACTCGCGGGCCGCACGATGGGCGTACAGGTCCCCATGATCCAGATTCTGGATCACCCCAACGCGAGGTTCGGGTCGTGGTCCCTCGGAGATGACATCCGCGTGCAACTCCATGTCCCGTGGATCGGGGACGTCGACGTTTGGCACCGCATCGTCGGCGATGAGATATCGGCCGACGGCACGTGCACCTTGGAGCTCAAACGCAGCGACAGCTTCCACTACTGACCAGCCACACCCGGCGAGCACCTGCGCGACGTCTCCAGAGCCCGGACATTGCGCGACACTAACCCGCCGGACCCTGTGAGGTGCTCCTTCATGGGCACATCGTTGGACGCGCAGGTCCAGGCACGGCAGATGGCTCGGCTGCTCGCCGATCTCGACCGGCGGCTGCGCGGACTGGAGCGCACTTCACAGGCGGCCTACTCCAGCATCGAGGGCGGGGCGCTAGAGGTCTACGACGACGAGGGGGTACTGCGCGGCACGGTCGGGGTGCAGAGCGACGGTACCGTCGGGGTCGTCGTGCACACCGCGGAGCCGCCGCCGGTTCCGACCGCGCCCGTGGTGCAGCCGGCCTTGGCGGGCTTGACCGTGGTGTGGGACGGGCAATGGGACGACGCCGACACCACACCGTTGGACTTCTCCCGGGTTCAGATCCACCTTGGCCCAAGCCAAGACTTCACCCCCGGTCCGCAGACCCTGACCGGCTCTATCACCAACACCAGCGGAGGCGGCCTCACCGTCGCGGTCGACGGCTACGAGCCGACGTGGGTGCGGCTGGTGGCCGTCAACACCGCCGAGGTACCGGGGAAGCCGTCGGCTGCTGTGCAGGCCGCGGCGCGTAAGGCCGCCGGCCAGGACCTGCTCGACGGGATCGTCACCGATCTGAAGATCGCCGAGCAGGCCGTGACCGGAGCAAAGGTCGCCGCCGGCGCCGTCGGCCCAGAGGCCCTGGCCAACGCCGCGGTGACGACGGAGAAGATCGCCGCCGCGGCCGTGACCGCTCAGCACATCGCCGCCGCAACGATCACCGGCTCCCACCTCGTCGCCGGCACGATCCAGGCCGAGCAGCTTGCCGCGGACGCGGTCGCGGCCGGGAAGATCGCAGCCGACTCGGTCACTGGCCGGGAGATCCGGGCCCTGGCCATCACCACCGACAAGATCGCCGCCAACGCGGTGAGCGCGGGCTGCATCCAGGCCGGGGCCATCGAAGCCACCCACCTCAAGGCGGGGGCCATCACCGCCGACAAGCTGTCCCTGGGAGTCAACGGCAACCTGCTGCCCGACTCCTCGTTCGAGTCCGGGTACATCGCCGACCGCCTCACCGGGCGCACCGACGCCGCCGTCATGCCGACCGGCAACCGCTCAGCCCGCGCGCTGGCCTTCACGCTCGACGCGACCGAGGGCCGGACGTTGGAGTACGAGTCCTATCCGGTCACCGCCGGCGAACGGTACTGGACGGCCTACGACGCCAAGGCCGGCTCGGACTTCACCACCACCGGCCCGCCGGTCCAGATGGCGCTGCAGTGGCTCGGCGCCGGCGGCAAGCTGCTGGCAACGGCAGCGGCTACTGCCGAGCACCTGGCGGCCGACGACGCCTGGCGGCGCGAATCCGCCGTGCTCATCGCACCGCCCGAGGCCGCGGCGTGCCGGCCGGTACTCCAGGTCCCGCCGGGGCGGGGTGTCGTCTGGTTCGACAACGTCGAGCTGCGCGCCGTGCTGTCCTCCGCCACCGGCGGAGAGCGAGCCGAGATCAGCCCCGAGGGGTTGCGCATCTACGACGCCGAGGGCGAGGAAGCCGTATGCCTGGTCGGCGGCCGTCCCAACTACCTGAGCTTGGCGGCCGACGGATCACCGGTCGCCACCATCGACCAACACGGCAACGCGGGCTTCCAGGATCTCGCAGCAGCCGGACGACTGTCTGTGGGCGGCGACGATCTCCAGACGATCCTCGACCGGCTCCCGCGTGGCATCGTCGCCCAGAGCCCCATCACCACCAGCGTCTCCACCAGCGGTACTGAGATGGGGTTGATGGAGCTCGCTTTCGACTGCGACAGCTCCCGGACCTATCGCATAGTGCTGGACTGCTACTCCAACCCGTCAGCGGTCGGCGGTGAGCTGCAACTGAGGTTGCGCGACGGCGGGGAGGGCGCGCCCACCATCCGCTCCGCCCAGCTCCAGTCGGCCATCCACCCCATCGCCGGTCCCAACTGGGCGAGGGTGAGGATGGAGCTGGTCAAGCAGGGCTACGAACTCGGCGACGGCGTGCACCGGTTGCTGACGACGTTCAACAACGCCAACGGGCCAAGCGGGCAATCGATGTCCCTCTTCGGCAACGAGATTTACCCCGGGCACATGTACGTCGAAGACCTCGGCCCGACCTTGGAGTCCACCGGTGTCTACAACCGAGGCGGGGCCAGCACCAAGCCCCCCTCGAAGACCTACACCAAGGTGTACGACGCGACCTGGTCCGGCACTTACGCCAACCGCAGCTCCTACAACTCCTACTACGGCAACAAGATGGTGCAGGGGTACTACTCGTCCGGCACCGGGACGCAGGCCGCACTCGCCGGTTTCGGCGCCAACGTCGCCTCCGACCTCGCCGGCGCGAAGCTGCTCTCCGCCGAGGTCTACCTGTACTTCGAGACGTGGTACTCCAACTCCGGCGGCAAGGCCGTGATCAAGTCCCACAGCCACAAGGCGCGCCCCGGCGGCTTCTCCACCGACCCCAAGGCCGTAACCGTCGGCTTCGCGAAGAACGAAGGCCGCTGGGTCAACATCACGTCGATCTTCGACCCGAGCTGGTTCCGGGGAATCTCCCTCGACCCCAACAACACCTCGTCCACCTACTACGGGCGGGCCCGCGGCGTGGGGGAGACCAACTCCCCGCGCCTGCGACTGAAGTATGTCAAATAGAACAAAGGGAACTTTGATGACGAGCCCCCTCCTCACCCAGCACGTACTGGCCACCCACCCCACCTTCCAAGCCCGAGTCCGCATGGCCTTCTCCCACGTCGCCCGGGACGTCTGCGCCGAGGACCCCACCACCGCAGGACACGACCTGCGCTACGCCCTGGCGCGCACCGCCGTAAACCCCAGCGACCTCACCAGCCCCGGCTACGCCTCAGCCATCGCCACCAACCCGGCAGTCGCCGCGGCCGCCCAGACGGCGTACGACGGCACGCCCGACAGCACAGACAGCGGAGTCAGCGACGAGCTGATCGTGCAGGCCGTCCGTCAGGTGTGGAACGTCCTATGCGGCTGGGTGCCCGGCAGCAACGGGCAGGCCGAAGGCCCGTGATCGCTCAGCCCTTCCGACGCAGCGGCTCCCTGCGGTAGGCACAGCCCCCGTGGGCGCCGCGGGCTCTCAACATCACCTTCCATCCGCACTCGCGGAACGGAAGCCCAGCACCGGCCCGGCCACCATCAACGGTGACCGGGCCTTCACCGTTTCCAAGGAGCATCATGACCACCGACCCGACCGACCAACGTACCGACACCGGCCTCGACCGCGCCCTGAAGGCAGTCGGCGAGACCCTCGGTCGTACCGACGTCAAAGTGGCGTTACTGCTGAGCCTTCACACCGGCTTGGCCGTGTGGCTCAGCACCGTCTCCTCCGACGGGCCCCGTCCCGCGCGGATCCTGTCCGTCGTCGCCTCGGTCTTCCTCCTCGCGGGGATCGTCTTCCTCCTGGCAGCCGTGCTGCCGGCGATCGACGACCGCGACGGCTCGAACTTCCCGCACTGGGCCAGGATGACTCCCGAACAGATCCGCGCGGCTGTCCGCGAAGACCGGCGCCACCACGAGATCAGCGTGCTGTCGAAGCTCACCATGACGAAGTACCAACGCATCCGGGCCTCCGTCTTCTCCACGGGCCTCGCCGTGATCCTCCTGATCGTCACCGCCGACGTCACCGCCCTTGCCCCCTGACCCGCGGCAGCACCGAGTCCGCCTCGCAGGCCGCGCTGCTCCAACCTCACCGCGAAGACGACTGCTGGTTCGCGACACGACAACGCGACGTAAGGGCCCCCATCCCGCGAAGGTGTACCGGCAGCCGCCGTTCTGCCAGAAGGCGGCCCGCCAAACAGTCGACTTCGTACGAGGAGGGGCCCGTGGAGTGGCTTGTCTCTCTGGCGCCCGTTCTCACCCCCGTGTGCGGCATGGCCGGCGCTCTGGGCGGCGCCTGGCTCATGCACCGGCAGGCCAAACGCAAGAACGACGCCGAGGCCAGCACGGCCGCCATCTCCACGGTCACGGAGGGATTCACCGGCCTGCTGGAGCAGCAGCGGGCGATGAACGCCCAGACCCTTGATCGCGTGACCACGCTGGAGGCGCGGCAGATCGACCTGGAGCGCAAGGTCGAGGTCCTGCAGGAAGAACAGCGACGATGGCGCCGGTGGAAGGCCGCCGCCGTCGACTACGTTCGGCAGCTCCGCGCACTGCTCGCCCCCGTCGGCCCGGTGCCGGCCCCTCCCCGCGAGATCGCCGCCGACATCGACGACAGCACCTCCACCTGATGCACCGCGCGACGCAAGTTCCCCACGGCGTGCACAGTCCGCCTCGTCCTCAACCCGACGAAAGGCAGGACCGATGTCCACGCTCGACTCCATCACCACCGGCGCCCAGGTTGGCGCCCTCCTTCCGCTGCTGACCGCGATCGTGCAGCGCCCGGCTTGGTCGACGGAGGTGAAGAAGGTGGTGGCCGCCGTCCTCGCCCTGCTCGCGGGCCTCGTCACCGTGGCGGCCTCCGGCGGCTGGGAGCAGTTCCAGCACGGCACCCTCACCTTCGCCACGCTCGCCGCGGTCCTGGCCGCCTCGCAGGCCACCTACGACCTGCTGTGGAAGCCGATCAACATCGCCCCGGTGATCGAGTCGGTCACCAGCCCGAAGCCCGCCGGACAGCCTGAGTAGCACCGCCTCCGGTCACCCGCCGGGGCGCCGGCGGGTATCATCCGAAACCAAGGTGGCCGCTTCGCCGCCGAACCCACTGCGTCGAGGGCTGCTGCTGGTTCCAGGGAGTTTCGGGGAAACCCCTTTCCTCCTGGGTCTGGCCGGCAGACACACAGCCCAAGACCACTGCACGCGTGTAGAGCGTCCAGGGCCGGAGAGTGGTTGCTCCTGCGATGACCCGGCACACGCAGTGGGTTCGGTCGTGAGGCGGCCATCGCCTACTACACGCCGGCCGCCCCGAGCGGCTTGAGAGCAGCGACCAGGAGGAACCGCGGGGATGGCCGACGCGCAGCCGCCTGCCGAGAAGGTCACGGCAGAGGCCAAGCGCCTGAAAGGGATGTCGCACCAGGCGTTCTTCGAGGCGTGGATCACGTACGTACAAGGCGGCACCGACCCGCAGGCCCCGCGGGAAGTGCAGGCGACAGCCTTCCGCTCACCGGAGGTGGCCAGCCGCACGCTGGCTGCCGCCGACCGAGCTGCTCGGGAATTCAAGTCGGTCGTCGTCCGCAAGGAAGGCGAGTCCAAGCGGGACTACCAGGCCCGCATCAGCGACTTCCGGCAACAGCTCCAAGAGGCTCGGCAGCCGATCCTGGCTGCCGTGGAGGATCTTGCCGCAGATGAGGCCGAGTATCTGGCGCAGCTCGACGACGAGGCGTTCGCCGAGGAGTGGTCGGCGTTCGTCCGAGAAGCCGCCGGCAGCTCCCGCTCCGGCCGCGACTACGTTCAGGGCCTGGCGTTCCGCTCACCCGAGGTGGCATCTCGGACGCAGGCTCTGGCGGTGCGCATGCTGCGCAACCCGCAGGGCTTCCTGCCCGAGCTGGAGGGCGAGTCCCGCACGGCGCGTCAGGCACGCGTTGAGCAGTTTCGCTCGCGGCTGGAGGCCGAGCTGCGTTTCCTCCAGTACACCCTCAATTTCATGACGGCGCGGTGGGGCCGGATGCCGGCCGCGCCGAACTACCGTCTCCAGGCGATGCGCCTTCTCGCCGAGAAGTACCCGGAGGAGTTCTCCCGGTTGCGCAACGCGGTGCGCGACGACGCGCGCCAGGCGCGCGAGGAAGTACGGCGTGAGCGGCGCGCCGAGCGCCGGTCGCAGACGCGCTCCGCGAACTGACGACGCACCTGTGTTCTGGGGCGCGCCCGATCCGGGCGCGCCCTTCTTCATGGCCGCGCGCCCTGGCGCCACCGTGGCGCGCCGCCGTCCGGGCCGCGGTACGCCACGGTCGGCGAGCCGAGCAGCCGCCACCTGAACCCGGCCGCAACTCCTCCAGGCGCGCCTGTATGCGGCGCGCGCGGTGAAACCGCAGGCCAGGGCGGGGCGCGCCACCCGTAGCGCGCGCGTTCCGGCGGTGGCGCGCGCCTGGCGCCGGCGGGCTCCCGAGGAGCCGGCGCGCCTGCGGCAGCGCGCCGAGCCGGGCGCGCCGCGCCGCCGATCACGCATCGTCGCGCCGGCGCGCTCCCGGCTGTGACGGGGCGCGCCCGCCTCGAACACCGCGGCGCGCCGAGACGCCCGAAGGCGCGCGCCCCGAGAAAGGGGGAAGCGCGCCACCGGGTGGCGTAGGGCGCGTGGCACGCCTTCGACGGCGGCGCGGAGCGATACGAGGGGGCGCGCGTCTCAGCCCGGTCCGGGGGGCGGGACGAGGCGCGCCCTGGGGCGCGCCCGGCTTCGAGCGCGCCCCTTGCCTCACCCGGCGGTGACGAGGTCGGTGTAGAGGGGCGCGAACATGTCGCGGATCTTCAGCTCCGGTGTGCCTGCACGCCGGTAGGTGTTGGCGATATCCCGCTCGCCGCGCTCCTCCAGGAGACCGATCACCGTGGGGCGGTGTTCGATGACGTACGTGCGCAACTTGGTCATCGGCGGCGGCGCGCCCTCATCGCGGGGGGAGATCGGCGCCAGGTGTTCCTGCATCGTCAGGCCCATGATGCGGGCTTGGATCTCCGCCTCGGCGAGCAGCACCCCCATGACCTTGTTGATCTTGTTGGCCTGGGCAGGGCGGGGCCGGGGGAGGTCCTGCGGCTCCTCGGCTTCGCTGATCTCCTCGGGCCGCTCGGCAGCGGGCGGCTCCTCGTCCGGGGGCGGCGGCACCCCGTCGTCGATCGGCTCAGGCTCCTCCGCGTCCGTCGGCTCGTTCTCTCCGTCGGCCACGCGATCCGGCGAAGAGCACGGGCTACTGTGCGGCTCGCCGTCCTTCGCTGCCTGTGCCTGTTCGACCTTCGCCTTGAGATGCTCCAGCGACTTGGTGATCAGTTCGTCGGCGCTCATCGTCCCCCACGCGGTGTCCGTCTGCACGGCCGTGAGCGTGCGGCGGCCGTGATGTTCCCGCAGCCCGCGCAGGGCGTTCTCGGGGTCGGCGGGGTGCATCAGGGCGTCGCGGATCAGGGCGGCGGCTTGCTCGCCGGTCAGGGCCGTGTCCGGCCGGGCGTGCTCGGGATGGGGGTCGAGTTGCTGAACCTGCTGGGCCCCGTGATCGTGCAAACCGGCGTCGGGCCGCAGCTCGGAGGTGGAGCGGGACGCGGCGGCGTCCGGCAGGCCAAGGTCGCGCAGCAGCTTGTCGATGGTGAAGTCGTGAAGACGTCGGGTCTCGCCGGGCGCGATCTCCATGTGGAGGGTCCGTACACCGGTGAGCCAGGCTTCACCGACGGCGTGCAGGTCCACGATCGCGTCGACGGCCGCGGGGAGGTTCTTCTCCGCCTTCACCTTCCGGGTCCTCTCGCGCGTCGGCTTGTCGTTCTCGAACGCGACGACGATCTCTGTGCGGGCCAGCAGCAGACACGGGCCCTGGTGGCGGCGCAGCAGCCACAGCACCTCGCCCCACCTGTCCTTGGCCCGGTTCCACAGATCGGAGTCGACGACGACCGGGTCGTCGAGGGTGGGCACGCGGGTGCGGTTGCGCTGCGCCTTACGGATGGCACGGTGGCGTGCATACAGGGCGATCTCGTCGCTGAGCATGTCCCATAGAGAGGTCATGGAGTCGATGACCAGCATGTTCGGTTTGCCGTCGACGCGCGGCTGGTGGTTCACCCAGCGGATCGCGTCGAGGATGTCCTGGTACGAGCCGTCGTGCGGGACGATCTCATAGTTGGCGCCTGGGACACGGCCGTAGTAGTCGGCCGTCCCCTCGGTACCGCCGATCTCGATCCAGTAGGTCATGCCGATCAGGTCGGAGCCGGAGCCGCGTGCGGCTTCGAAGCTCTTGCCGGTCTTCTCCGGGCCCGTCAGAAGGATCATCGGGGGGTTCGGCTTGCCGGTGGGCTTCCGGCTGGTGCGGGTGCGCTGGGGCGTGGTGGGTCCAGCCACGGAACGGGCCTTTCGCTTCGGGTCTTTCCGGGTTGCTCTCCCGGATGGTGCGGCGCGGAGGGCCTTAGCCTCTCGTTGTGACGCGCGCTGTACTATTTTAGCGCGTCGGTGGGGTTGATCAACCCCTCACCAGCAGATCAAAGACCGGATTCTCCACAGGAGGATCGATGTCCTCACGGTGGCGCCGGTACCAGGCGTCCAAGTCCCGCGCCTCGCCCGCGGCCTCCCGCAGCACCGTGGCCGGCGCGACCTGCCAGTAGGGCACCGCCTCGGCGTACTCGGCCCGCACGGTCTCGACATCCCGGCGGCACAGGGCACGCGCGATGCCCTCCCACGGCTCGCCACCGAGCACGACCAGGTCGAGGAGGCCGGTGACCGTCACCCGCAGCCGCCGCGCCGCCTCGATCCGCTCCCGGGCACCTGCGGCGCAACCGATGCCGCCCACGCCCTGGCGGGCCAGATCGGACAGGTCACGGTGCGCGCGGGCGGCTGCGAGACGGGCCAGGGTCTCGGGCGTCATGAAGGACCGATCCGATCGTGCCAGCGGCGAAACCCCCGAGACCGGGTGCCTCGCCGCGAAGTCGTGCAGGTGCGGTAGATCAGGATGCCTGAGAGGTCCCGCTACCGGCTTCCAGACCGTCCAGGTCCACGCCGTCGCCGCGCTCCTCCTGCTTCTCCGCCCGGTAGCGGGAGTCGAACCGCGGGCCCACACGCTTGCGGCCGTTCTGCGGACTCTGCCCCAGGCGCCGGCCGAGCTGGGTCGGGTTCAGGTCACCGCGCGCGGTGAACCGGTGATGCTCCTCCGCGTCCCTGGCCCGCTTGTAGATGGCGTACAACTCCTCCTCGGACAGCACCTCCACCGGCTCGATCTCCAGGGCAGTCTGCTGCTCCTCCTCGGCCTCCGCCGACGTCGTGTCCTGCGGGGCCGGCATCAACGGCTCGTCCGGCGGCTCGGGCGTGCGGTCCTGGGGCTGGTCGGCAGGCACCTTCACCGCCGGACGCGGTACGGCCGGGGCCTTGCGTACCGGGGCGGGCACGGGGGCCGTGGTGTCGAGCAGTGCGCCGGTGCCGTTCTCGTCGACCCAGTCGGAGCCCGCGCCGCGTGCACGGACGAACCCGGAGATGTGCAGCCCGAAGCTGCCGCCGAGCGGCACCATCGCGGCGACCGCGCTGCCGATCGCGTACACGTACACGCGGTGCTCCGCCATCACGGTGGGGGCGCCGCCGTCACTGAACCACTCGGAGAGCGCGACCATGGCGTGGCCGACGTTCGCGGCGATCGAGATGCACAGCAGGAACGCAAAGATCAACCACAGCGACCAGTAGTAGCCGCCCTCTGCGCCGCGCTCGGTGCGTTTGCGTATGGAGGTGACGGCTCCGGCGTTGAAGGCGAGGAGGAGTTCGAGGGACCCGGCCATCGCGCCGGCCGCGAAGGTGGGGAAGCCGATGAGCGTGCCGGCCCAGTGGAGTTGGTAGAGGGAGGCGAGCATCATCCCGAAGCCGGCGACCGCGGCCCCGATGCGGAGGTTGCGGTGCCAATCCCTCAGGTCCCGCTCGCCCTGGGTGATGGCGCGTACGGTCGACAACTTGGGCACGACAGCCCCTTTCGTTCGGGTCTTGCCCGAAGACCTATGCTCATCGGCCCTCGGGTTGCCCAAACGATATCCCCTCCGCCCGCCGGCGCGCTGCCCGTGATCGGCTTACGCCCCCACCAGTCGTCGCGGGCACGCGGTTCACCAGTCCAGCGGCTTGTGCGGCGTGCGGCGATCCGGCCCGACGACCTTCGCCAGGTACGCCCGGTCCTCGATCCGCGAAAGCAGCCGTTCGCCGAGTACCGCCCGGATGGCGTCGCGCCGCAGGTTGGTCGAGAACACCGTCGGCCTGCCGGACGCGAGGCGGGAGCCGACCAGGTCGGTGGTCTCCCGGCGCACAAACTCCGTCTGCACGCCGTCCATCTCGCCGCACAGCTCATCCAGGATGAGCAGGTCCGGCTCCTCGACATGACGCCGCCGAATCGCGAAGGCGCTCATGCCGTCGGGGCCACCGTCCGGACGGCGCCAGGCGAGGTACGTGGCGTGCTGCACGAATCGCACGAGCAGACCCCGGCCGCTGGCCTCGTTGCCCAGCGCCGCCAGCGCGGTGGTCTTCCCCGAGCCGATGTTCCCCGCCACGATGAAGTGCAGCGTGCTCGGCCGCCCCTTCGCCCGCTTCGCTTCGACGACCGAGTCCAGCCAGCCACCGAGCGCCTTGGGACACTGGTTGTCGTCCAGGTCGCACAACTGCCACTTCAAGTAGTCGTCGTGATCCGCCGCTGCCATGCTGTTCCTCCACGCGAGCGTCCGGGCACGAGCCTTGGGGACCGAGATGTCATCCCACAGCTCGCTCTCGCTCCCCTCGGGCGGCGCGGGGACGCCGAGCTGCGAGAGGTCCGCCCCGCCGCGCCGGAGCGCCGCAAGCGTGCGATCCGAAATCTCGAACAACTGCTTCGGCTCGTATTCGGGGTTGAAACGCTCGGCGGTCATGGCGCTCACCGCTGGTTCTCCTCTCGCATCAGGCGGGGACGACGCCGAACATGACGCCGTCGTCGGGGGCGGAAGGGGCGGGCGGCCCGACGGTGTCCGTGCCCCAGGTCGCGGCATCGTTGTAGGGGGCGGGGCGGCCGCCGTACTGAGCGGGCATCGGCTTGTTGTTCAGCTCGTCGCTCAGCGCACGCTGGAACTGGTGTGCCGTGGGGAAGTGCACCCCGGTGCGCTGGAACGCCTTGGCCACCTGCTTCTGCGTGTACTCGGCGTCCAACGCCTGCTGGCTGAGTTTGACGAGACCGAAGTACCAGCCGGACCGCTGCTTGCCTGCGTACGGGCCGAGATGCTGAACGGCATGGTCGTAGTACCAGGTGGCGACTTGCTGGGCCGGTGTCTTCGCCTTCGTCTCCTCGGCCGTCTCGTTCTCCTGCTCGCCGGGACTGGTCGGTTGGGCCTTCTTCGCGGCGGCGCGTGCGGCGGCCGGTGGAACGCGGCGCGACTTCTTCTTCGGCTTCGGTTCCGGCGCAGGTGCAGGCTCGGGCTCGAACTCCAAGTCGAACTCGGGCTCGTCCTCAAGGGGGACGTCGTCCGGCCGGGCGTCCGGGTCGACAGCGAAGCCGTCCGGACCGAGGGTGTTGTCGGGATAGCGCACGCGGAACGAACCGTCGGGCTGCTCGACGACCGGGACGTCCAGCTTCTTGCCGAAGGTGATGTAGTCCTTGGCCCACTGCTCGACGGCGTACACGCTGACCGCAGCGCCCATGGCCGTCTTGCCGTCAAGGAACCGGCGCCGCTCCAGGCGGTAATAGCCGTGCGCGGCCAGCTCGTGGAGCGCCTTGCGGACGGCATCGCGTCCTTCGCGCCCCTCGCCGCGCGCGAGTTGTTCGGAGCGGACGTTCCAGCTATCGGCCTGGTCGAGGCAGTAGGTGAGCACGCCCAGGGCACGGAAGCTGATGCGCGTGTCACGGGCCGTCGCCGACTCGACCGTGACAAACAGGGGGCGGCGGTTGTGGCGCACCGCGCTGCGGGTGTTCACGCTGCTGCCCCGTTCACCGTCTCCTGCGGCAGCCGGAAGTGGGTGTGCCACGTCCGGCGGCCGAGGCGGCCCATTTCGTACACGCGCCGCGATTCGGCCATGCCCTGCTTGCGTAGCTCGGACAGCGGGCCACGCGACTGGTGGTTGGTCAGGTTGCACGCGTCGGCTGCGTCCTGCACGGTGACCCACTCACCGTCGCTCTCCAGAACGAGGTAGCAGTACAGGCGAAACGCGCGGTCGGATATGCCTTCGGCAAGTGCCGGGGCAAGGTGGGTGCGGGTGGACAAGGGGGAGTCCTTTGAGGGGGAAGGGCCCGGCCGCCGCAGCGAGGCGGCCGGGGTGTGTTCGACGAGGGCGCGTGTTACTGCTGGGCGTCGCGGCGAGGCGCGGCGGGGAGCATTGGCACCCCGCGCAACAGGCCGTCAAGCTGGCCGTTGTGGAACGCTTCCAGCACGGCTTCCTGGCCGTCGTCCTTCCAGGAGCAGGTCACCGAACCGGTGGGCTTGCCGCCGGGGATACGTGTCAGGCCAGGGATCACTTCACCCGTCGCCTTGTCGACAATCGCACCCGTTGCTGTGTCGTACTTCGCGCGCTTGATCATCGCGTCGCGGAAGGCGGGACGCGCCCGGATGATGACCTCCGCTTCGCCCTTCTCCTCAGCGAACTCAGTGAACGCCTCCTCGTCACCGACGACGTACTTGTCCTTGGAGACGGCCACTGTGTACGTGGCGACGGCCACACCGCCGACCTTGGCGTCGATGCTCTTGGTGCTGCTGTCGGGGTCGTCGTAAGCGGCGAGCAGCGGGCCCTTCACGGCAGCGATCTTCTCGTCGATCACGGGCACGACGCGGTCCTTGAACAGCTTGGCGAAGACCGACAAAAGCGCGGCATCGCCCAAGGACAGGGCAGGCTCCGGCGTGGTGGCGTCGTCGTACGACATGGGGGTCCTTTCTCACCCAAGGCACATGCGGGCCAGGGCTTTTCGGGTCTGTCCCGGGCCGGTGCAGAGGGTTCCGCCAAGAGGTACGTCAACCGGCGAAATCTGTGACACCAAGACCCAGGTGGCTGAGTTGCTCTCCCAGCCACAGCAAATAGTACAGCACGCGGCACGCTGTGCTCTGTGCCATCCGGAAACTCCCGGGCCGCCCGTACCGCACCGGCCCGACGACCGCGACGCCGCGACGTAAGCACCTCCCACCTCCTACGTTCACCGCGGCTCTCCCATCCCCGGTGACGTCGCCAGGGGCGGGCGGGCTCCGGTGCCGCCCCATCCGGAACGAGGGCGACACCGGCCCGGCGGCGGGCGCGGCCCGGCCATGACGGCATGCCCCGCTTGCGAGGCGGGGCGCCGCGGTTGAAGTCCGCGGGCTCGCAGACCGCGCCCACCGCCGGCACCACGAACCGGAAGGAACACCGTGACCGAGACCGTCCCCGCGCCCCGCTACACCACCTACGTGCCCCTCACCGACCTCGCCCCCGCACCCGGCAACCCGAAGAAGCACGAGGTCGAGCGGATCATCGAGAGCATCCGCACCCATGGCTTCGTCGACCAGCCCATCACCGACGAGCGCACCCACACCATCCTCGGCGGCCACGGCCGCCGCGAAGCCCTGATCGAGATGCAGGCCCGCGGCGAACGGCTCCCCGGCGGACTCCTCGTCGACAACGACGGCGGATGGCTCGTCCCCGTGCAGCGCGGCTGGTCCTCCCGCTCCGACGCCGAGGCCAAGGCACTGAACATCAAGCTCAACAAGATCGCCACCGACGGCGGTTGGCGACCGCGCTCCCTCGCCGCGTACCTCGAAGACATCGTCACCGAAGACGCCGAGCTGTACGACTCGCTCGCCATCTCCGAGGACGAGCTGGACAAGCTGCTGCGCCAGGTCGACCCCGAGACACTGCCCGGCGCCGTCAACGAGGACCAGGCCGCCCCGCACCTCCCGGACGCGGGCGGCGACGGCCCGGGGGACAGCGGCTTCAGCGCGGACGACGAAGGACGCACACGCCTGACCACCTGCCCAGCCTGCGGCCACGCGTTCACCCCCGGACGCTGAGGAACCGCCGCATGCCCACGCACCGCAAGCCCCGCCGCCCCCGCGCCGGGCGCCCCACCCTGCTCTCGGAAGAGGTCGAGGCCCGCATCATCGCCGCCTCCCGCACCGGCATCGCCGTCGAACTCGCCGCCGAGGCGGCCGGCATCTCCAGCGCCACCTACCACCGGTGGATGGCCCGCGGGCGCGCAGAAGTCACCGCACGCGAGAACGGACAGACCCCCGACCGGACCGAGGACGCCTACGTCGAGCTGTTCGAAAAGGTCCGCACCGCCCGCGCCATGGCCGGCGCCCGCGCCATGGCCAACATCCGCCGGGTCGCCGACGGCGGCATCATCACCAAGATCACCACGAGGAGGTACCGCGACGTCGAGACCGGCCAGATCGTCGAAGAGGTCACCGAGGACCGCACCGCCCCCGACTGGCGCGCCGACGCCTGGTACCTAGAGCGGCAACACCGCCACCACTACGGCAAGGACGCCGCCCTCGCCGTCGAGATCACCGGCTTGGACAGCGGTGAAGCAGCGCAGGAGGACCAGGTCGACCTGGGCGCGCTCGCCGAACGCCTGAATCAGACGCTCTTCGCGGTGCAGTACCCCGACCCACCGGAGTTGGAAGGCACCAGCGTCGTGGACGCAGAAGTAGTCGACGGCTGACGATTCACCGCCCCACCCCAGGCGACGTGATCACTCGGACCGCGCGGAAGTGACGATGGCCAGGCAGGCAGCGCGCGACACAAACCCCGCCGACCCTGCACGGTGCTCCCTCCTGACTCACGAGCACCGAAGGACCACCATGCGAATCATCTCCCGCGACGAGTGGGGCGCGAAGCCCTGGAACGGCACCCCCGCCACCATCGACCTCGGAAGCCGCACCGAGTTCTTCGTCCACTACGACGGCGGCGACCACGTCACCCGCACCGGCAACGCCGTCATGCACGCCATCGAGGCCGAACACCTCGCCAACGGATGGTCCGGCGTCGGCTACCACTTCGTCGTCGACCAGAACGGCGCCGTCTTCGAGGGCCGCGGCTGGAACCTCCAGGGCGCCCACTGCCCCAACCACAACATCTCCGGCATCGGCGTCCAGATCGCCATCGGCGGCGACCAGGAGCCCAGCGCCAAGGCGCTCGCCGCCTGCCGCGCCCTGTACGAGGAGGCGTGCCGAAAGACCGGTCGGACCCTGGCCAAGAAGGGACACCGCGACGGATTCGCGACCGAGTGCCCCGGCAAGAAGCTCTACGCCTGGGTGCAGGCAGGCATGCCGGCCGGTGACTACAAGCCGACCCCGGACAGCGGCAACGCCATCGCCCGCTACCAGGTGACCATCAACGGCCTGACCTACGGCTACGGCGCCACGGGCGACCACGTCACCAAGGTCGGCGAGGCCCTGGTGAAGAAGGGCTTCGGCAAGCACTACTCCTCCGGCCCCGGCCCGAAGTGGACGGACGCCGATACCGAGAACTACGCCCTCTTCCAGCAGTCGATGGGCTACAGCGGCAAGGCCGCCGACGGCGTCCCCGGCGAGGACTCCCT
This sequence comes from Streptomyces sp. CA-181903, assembly GCF_050937075.1. Taxonomy (NCBI): domain Bacteria; kingdom Bacillati; phylum Actinomycetota; class Actinomycetes; order Kitasatosporales; family Streptomycetaceae; genus Streptomyces; species Streptomyces sp. CA-181903. The sequence continues at coordinate 2,206,850 of NZ_JBNJLY010000001.1, read as the reverse complement.
CGAAAAGCTGCTCGGCGCCCTCCCCGGCAAGGCCACGCCGAAGGCCGCGCCGCCGTTCCCCGGCGCCGGCTACTTCGGCCCCGGCAAGAACAACGCCCACATCGCGCTCCTCGGCGAGCAGCTCGTCAAGAAGGGCTACGGCAAGCACTACACCTCCGGCCCCGGCCCCAAGTGGTCCGACGCCGACCGACAGAACACCCGCGACTTCCAGCTCGCGCACGCCGAGCTGAAGGGTGACGCGGACGGCATCCCCGGCCCACTCACCTGGAAGATCCTCTTCTCCTGATCAGCCAAGCCGCCCCGCCTAACGGTGGGGCGGCCCAGCCCACTTGAAAGGCCCCGCGTGGCAGGCGAGACCGTCATCACCTTGATCGGCAACGTGGTCGACGACCCCGAACTCCGCTTCACACCCTCCGGTGCCGCGGTCGCGAAGTTCCGCGTCGCCTCCACCCCCCGCACCTACGACCGGCAGACCAATGAATGGAAGGACGGCGAGAGCCTGTTCCTGACCTGCTCGGTATGGCGCCAGGCAGCGGAGAACGTCGCCGAGTCCCTGACGCGCGGCGCCCGCGTCATCGTCCAGGGACGCCTCAAGCAGCGCTCCTACGAGGACCGCGAAGGCGTCAAGCGCACGGTGTACGACCTCGACGTCGAAGAGGTCGGCGTCAGCTTGAAGAACGCAACCGCGAAGGTGACCAAGACGGGGGACAGCGCCAGGCCGTCACCACGGCAAGCCGCCCGGTATCCGACGATCAGTGGGCGACCGAGCCGCCCTTCTGACCCTTCCCCGATCGACAACGCGCCGCGCAGGTGATCACCCGCGCGGCGCGTTGTGTTACACGACCGGCGCGATCCACGCTTGCGGAAGCGCCAGCAGGGTTCCCTCGTCACCCTCCGAGCGCGTCTGTCCGTCGGAGATGGGAACCTCCTGGGCAGTGCCGTCGGTGGGCGGCTGCGCCGTCGCCGGGGCCGGCACCTGCTGCGGCTGCGGCGCCGGCGTTTGAGTGACCGGCGGGGCCGGGTCGACCGGGGCAGGGTCGACGGGCGTCGTCGGCGGCTTCTCCGGCTCGGGGCCGGGAACCGGCTCCGGCTTCCGCTCCGGTGCTGTCGGCTGCTCGGGCTGCTGCTTGCGCTCCTTCTCCGCCGGCCGCGGGTCCGGCTGCGCAACAACGTCGGTGGCGGGCGCAGTCCCCGTTGCCGTCCCCGACGAGTCACCGCTCGGACTCGCCCCAGATGCCGAACCAGCGCCCGACGGAGTCGGGCGTGGACCTGTCTCTGGCGACGGCTCAAGCCCCGCGGCGAGCGCCACGATGTCCGCCTCGCCCGGCCTTACCGAGGGGGGCGCCATGTCACCCACGCCAAGGACGGCCTGCGCCGCCAGTAAAACCGGCGAGTCGGCCTGAGGATCCTGCGCGGAGTACAAGACCGTGCGCACGTCCTGCGCGTCGAGCCCCAAAGTGCCCAGAGTGAGAGCGGCCAGGCGGGGCGGCAGAGGCTGCGCGCCCCCCTTCACGCTCGCCTGATGACCGGAAGCGGCAGGCTTCTTCGCAGCCGCAGCCAGTTCCGCCTCGTACCCCTTCAACCGCTCCTTGTCCGTGCCCCACAACACGTACCGACCCGAAAGAACCATGTTCGGGTATAGCTGCCGGGACGCGTCCTGCATGGCCCACGTCCTCGCATACTCCGCGGTCGCGAAGATCCTCAGACCGAGGCGGTCCTTCCCGTACGAGAACGTGAAGATGGTGGAATCCGGCCCCGTTGCGGCCTTGGTCGCCATCACCATCCCGTCGGAGTCGGTGCACTCCGCTTCCAGGTCGTCGGAGGGACTGCAACTGATCTTCCCCGCAACGGAGAAATCCTTGAAATCGCGAGCCGTGAACGGCTCCGGCCCCAGGTTGTGGTTGTCCTTCATCGCTTCGTCGCGCGCCGCGTTTCTCTCCTTGTCCGGAGCACTCACGGCAGTCGAAGCCGGGGCTGCGCCCGTGAAGTGCCCGACTGCCCACGCCCCCACGAGTGCCGGCACCACAGCGGCAGCAGCAGCCCACTTCTTCGCACGACCCCTCGCACCCCGGGGCGCAGGCGGTTCCTCCGAGTGCGGGGGAAGGTCGACGGGCGGGGCAGGCTCCGCAGGAGGCCCCAGCAACTCGTCGAAGTCCTTGAACTCGCAGTGATCACGTACGAGGCGCTCGACCTGTTCCAGGGGAAGATCCGGCATAGCGGAGCTGACCTGCCGCACAGCCGAGTAGAACGACTGCGGCCTCAGGAACAGGTGGCGCTCACCGTCCACGTTGACCACACCCACGTCCGTGAGCGCGACATCGTCATCGTGCGCGTCCGGAGGCAAAACGTGGATCTTGATGCGCGGCTCGGAGGAACTCACGGCCGAGCACCCGCCCTCGGGCAGCCGAGTATGGCTCTGCTCAACTCAGCCGATCTCTTTCTTCACAGCTCTGCAAGATCCGCGCGATACGGGCGGCCGTCTTCTCGGCCCGCTCGGGAGTGATGGCCTCGATGTCGGTGAGGACCAGGTGCCCGCCTCCGGGAAGATCCATCTCCTTGCGATGAATCTCCGGCTCGTCCAAGCCATCGCCCGTACCCGCGTCATCCCGGGACTCCTGCGGATTCTGCGCACGTTCGTACTCGCGCAGCATCGCTTCCCGGGTAGCCCGCACGCGGGCCGGACTGCGTCGGTAGCCGGAGCGCAAGGCACCCGCAGCCGCCAGCATCCGGCGGGTCTCCTCGTCGTGAGGGGCGGGCCCGCCCTCCAGCGCCCGCTCCAGGCGCTCGCTCTGGTCAGCTCGTCGCGACATGCGCCCTGGCCTCTCGTGTCTCAACCCGTGTACCGACGTACCTGCTTCTGCTCACTGCCGCCGTCAGCAGCTCCTCGATCAACTGGGCAGACGACTCCCCAGTCGGCATGACCTCGGCGAGCCGGCGCAACGACCGCACCGTCAGCGTACGAACAGCACCGTCCGTCTTCCCCATGATCTCCGCGGTACGTCCGGGGCTTTCCCCGTCGAAAAACCGCAAGATCAGGACCTGCTGCTGCTGAGGTCTCAGTTTATGCAGTTGCGCTGCCACGGCCTGGGCCAGAGCGCGACTCTCCGCGTACTCCTCCGGACCCTGGCCGACCCGAGGCCGGTCCAGCTCCAGGTGGTCGGCGTACAGCACCTCCGCAGGGCGCCGCTGCACGGCCCGCAAGTAGTCGAGCGCGGTGTTCCGCGCGATCGTGCGCAGCCAGGCCAGGAAGCTGCTGCCCGGCCGGTACTTACCGACGTTCTGGGCAACCTTCAGCCAGACCTCTTGGCACAGATCCTCTGCGACGTGCCCGTCTCGGATGTTGAACCGCACCCAGTGGTAGACGGTCTCCTGCAACTCCTCGTACAACGCCGCGATGGCGTCGGCCCCATCCGGCCCACCTGCCGCGGCGCGCGCGACCAAGCCTTCCAAGATGTCGGTCACGGCCTGTTGTCCCCCTGGGCATGTCTGCGCTGGTCTGGTGCTGCGCCGCCCTTCAAACCGGAAGATCACATTCCGTAGCGATGCGGAGGCAGCATAACCGGACACAAGCCCCAACGAGCCGAACAGGCCACCCACCCCCCGCAAAGCCCACTGTGATATACGTGCGGAACGTGCCAGGAGAGCAACCCGGCACCCACAGACCCAAACCGAAAGGGACCCGCAGCAGCCATGCCCGAGTTCACCAGCGCCGACCGCGCGCTGATGCTCCTGCCGTACGAGGAATGGATCTCCCTCGGCGAAGCCGCGTACTCCGCCGGCATCGACGAGGAAGCCGCCGCCAGCGTCGTACGCCTAGGCCGCCGCCGAGGCATCCTGCGCACCCGCGGTAACGGCCCGACCCAACAAGTCAGGCGGATCTACCCCGCCCCGCGCCGCCCCCACACCCCCAGCGATAGCGACCAGCCGCCGACGAATGCCTCGCCCTTCCGTCGGGTGTAACAGAATCCGGCGACGCACGTACGTACCAGTGCCGGACCGAACGAAACCGGCTCCACCCGGCCGGTTCGGGCCGACCGGAGAAACGTACGGAAAGAAAAGGACGACCATGCCTCGTGGTGGCTCCAACGCATTGCTGAGTTTCGAGACGATTGCCGAGCGCATGGAAATCCCAAAGCGCACGGTCCTCGACAACTACAGGAGCTGGGACATCCCCGTCATACGCATCAGTGACCGAATTCTGCGCGTGCGAGAGCGCGACTTCGAAGCATGGGTCGACGCCCGCCGGGAGTGAACTCCATAAAGCGGGCAACGCAACCACGACCGCTATCAGCGGCCCGTTTGTCGAGCGTCCTCGCCGCGGCCAACCGGCTTGACCGGCTGCACCCCGTCCCACTTACAGTCCAACTCCCCTGGCCAGGGCCCTAACCCAGAACCGACCGAGAGCGCGAGAGGCGTCCCGTGTCACGCAAACCCACTGTCTACAAACGGTGCAACTGCCCTGATCGGGAGGCGCCCAAAAAGGGCGGATGCAATCACAGTTGGTCACACAACATCACCCTCGACGGATCTCGCACGCGCGGCATAATCCCGAACTCCGTCGGTATGACCCGAGCCAAGGCTCAGACCATCCTCGACGAAACGCCCGCCGGCACGGTCCCCGAACCCGTCGTGACCAACCTGACCTTCCGCCAGTGGGCCGCCGACTGGCTCGACAGGCGCCGCGTCAAGGAGACGAGCCTCGCAAGCTACGAGATAGCAATCCGCAAGCACCTCAACCCGCGGTGGGGCAGGAAGCGCCTCCAGAACATCGAGAAGGCCCAGGTGGAAGCTTGGGTAAAAGAGGTCGAGGCCGACCCGCGCATCGCCAACAGCACTGCGGAAGGCCATTGGAAGGTCTTCCAGATGATCATGAAGGACGCGCTGCAGAACGGGAAGATCACCCGCAACCCCACCTACGAGGTCGAGGGGCCCTACGTCGGCCCGACAGACTGGTACGTCTTCACCCCGGAAGAGTGTTGGGCGATCTACGACGAGTTCCCTGAGCGCTACCGCCCCATCCCCATGCTCGGCTTCGCGTGCGGCGCCCGACAGGCCGAGGCATTCGCCGTCTGCCAAGACGTCATGTCCTTCGACACGGGCCTGCTCACCCTGCGCCGGCAGGTGCTCAAGACGCAGGAGACGGGCCACAAGCCCATGCTCATCGACCGCCTCAAGACCAGCCCGCGCCTCACCACGAAGGACGTACCAGCGCCCTCGTACCTTCAAGAGGAACTCGCGGGGCACGCAGAGCGCTACCCCCCAATGGTCACCGAGACCGTCCTGTGGGAGCACAAGAAGACGGTCGACACCTGTAAGCGCGGGCCGGCCCGTGCGCTGTTCTGGACGCCGCGCGGCGGGCTGCTGAGCCGGAGCCACTTCAACGACGACCTGTGGAAGCCGGTCCTTCGAAGGTTGGGGATCAAGGATGAGAAGGGGGAGCTGCCGACCTTCCACGACCTTCGGCACACCTTCATCTCCACGTGTCTCCAGAACGGGATCCCCGAGCACACCGTGGCTGCCTGGGTCGGTGACACCGTCGAGGAACTGCGGCGCACCTACAGCCACCTCCTGAAGGACCACGCTGACACGCACGGGGCCGTAGCCGCCCGGCTGACAGCCCGGCCGGCCGCCTCACCCTCTCGCATAGGTATCGCCGCCTGACGCCTCTGGCGCCACCCTCAGCAACACGATGTCCAGCGGGGCCGAGACCGAACACAGGTCTCGGCCCCGCTGCCGTGTCCCTCGGCACCCGAACCTGGCCGCCGCACGCCTCCCAGTCGCCGCCTTCGTCGTTCTCTCGATCCGGGCTATTGGAGAGGTACAAACCAAACGGTGCTTTCGCCGCTGTAGCGACGGCGAAGTGCGCCACTCGGATGCCCCCAGCTCACGGGCCGTCTTCGCTGGTCGGGTCCCTTTGGAGCGGATCCGCCGCGGCTACTTCCATGGCTACTTTCATGGCTACGTACGTACCCGGGCGGTCCCGTTTGTACCCGTTTGAATCGGGGTTTGGCTGAGCTCCCTGGAGCATGAAAAAAGGCCCCTGACCTGCGCTTTCGCTGGTCAGAGGCCCTAGGTGGCGGACGAGTCGACCTATACGCCGGGTTCTGTCTCCCGGGGTCCTTGCGGGCCCTGGGGAGGCGGCCATCCATCTAGGCCTGCCGTTGCCGGCAGGCTCGTGCGGTCTACCCGCGGACTCGGGCGGGCAGCCCTCGATCGTCCGCGCAGGGTCGCCGGTGAAGGCGGCCCCTCTTGACCTTGCTCCGGGTGGGGTTTACCTAGCCGCCTGGGTCACCCCAGGCGCTGGTGGTCTCTTACACCACCGTTTCACCCTTACCGGGAATCCGAAGATCCCCGGCGGTCTGTTTTCTGTGGCACTGTCCCGCGGGTCACCCCGGGTGGGCGTTACCCACCACCCTGCCGTGTGGAGCCCGGACGTTCCTCGGGGGATCCGAAGATCCCACGCGGCCGCCCGGCCGGCTCGTCCGCCGTGTCGACCATGGTACCGGGCGGTCGGGGGAGGCGGTCACGCCGGGCGGCACATAGCGGCGTCACGCCGGGGCGAACCAGACCTTGTCGCGGCCCGGGTTCGCCTCGATCAGGCGGACGCGCGTCCGGTGGCCGAGGTGGAGCGGCGGGCCGTCGGGGTCGCCCTCGACGTGGCCCACGACGGCGGGCTCGTAGAGGTGGACCGTGCCCGCGGTCGGCCGGCGGTCGATCACGTCGACCACGTACGCGTCGAAGACCTCGCCGATGCGGTCGCGGAGCAGCGCCGCCTCCACCAGGTCGACGCACTCGCGCTCCGCCTCGGCCGCCCGGCGGGAGCCGGCGGCCATCTCGGCGGGGAGGGCGTCCAGCGCGGTCCGTACCCACTCGGGCGCGGAGGCGCCGGTCACCGCCGCCACGCAGCACTCCAGGGTGTAGCGGTCGGCCAGGCGGCGCAGCGGGGCCGTGCAGTGGGCGTAGGGGGCGGCGACGGCCGCGTGGACGGGGTCGGCGGGCGGGGGGCGCTCGGCGGGGCGTTCGCGGTCGAAGACGGCGTAGCCCGCACCGCGCAGCAGGGCCGTGCACTCCTGGAGGAACGCCGCGTGCTGCGGGTGCGCCGGATCCAGGGCCCGCAGGACGACGGCGTACGGCATGTCGTCCGGCCAGTTCACGCCCAGCGCGCGGGCCGTCCGGCGCAGGGCCGCGACGGCGGACTCCGGCGCGGGCGGCAGGGTGCGGAGGACGCCGGTGCCCGCCGCCAGCATCAGGTCGGCGGCGGCCATGCCGGTCAGCAGGGAGAGCTGTGCGTTCCAGCCCTCCACGGGCGGTGGTGTCCGGTATTCCAGGACGTACCGGCCGTCCTGCCGGACGATCTCCTGCTCGGGGGCGTCCAGCGAGACGCCGCCGCGTTCGCGTTCCCTCTCCTGCCGGAGCTGGCCCGTCTCGCGGAGCAGGACCAGCGGCTCGTCGGCGGTGCCGGTGTCGAGGGCCCGTTGGACGCCCGGGTAGTCCAGGCGGGCGCGGCTGCGGACGAGGGCCCGGCGCAGGTCCGTACGGACCACGGTCCCGTCCTCGTCCAGGTCGAACTCCCAGAGCAGCGCCGGCCGGTCGCGGTCCGGCAGCAGGCTCACCGCGTCCTCGGAGAGGGCGGCGGGGTGGAGGGGGACGCGGGTGTCCGGGTAGTAGACGGTCACCGCGCGGCGGTGTGTCTCCGCGTCCAGCGGGCCGCCGGGGGTGACGAAGGACGCGATGTCGGCGATGGCGTAGTGGAGGCGGTAGCCGCCCTTCGCGCGGCGGGCCAGGTGCATGGCCTGGTCGAGGTCCTTCGACCCGGGCGGGTCGATCGTGAACAGGGGCAGCGCCGTCGCGTCGTACACCGGGACGCGGGGCCGCCGCCGCGCGGCACGGTCCGCCTCCGCCCGGACGTCCGCGGGGAACCCGGTGGGGGCGTGCGTCCGCTCGCGCAGCTCGCGCAGCGCTCTCTGCAGCGGGGCGCGGTCCTCGTCCGTCACCCGCATCGTGCGGCGGGGCATGATCCGAGCGTAGGGGCGGGCCGGGCGGGCGGCGCGGTGAGTGTGGCGTACGGCGTTAGGCTCGCCGGGGCCGCCACAAGAACAGGGATGCAAGGAGAACCGATCGTGCTCGTGCTGTTGCCGCCGTCCGAGGGGAAGGCCACCGGCGGGACCGGGGCCCCGGTGGACACCGGCGTCCTCTCCCTCCCGGGGCTCGCCGCCGCGCGGGACGCCGTGCTCGCCGAGCTGGTGGAGCTGTGCTCGGGCGACGAGGAGAAGGCGGCCGAGGTGCTGGGGCTGAGCCCCGGGCTGCGCGGGGAGGTCGCCAAGAACGCCGGGCTGCGGACGGCCGGCACCCGGCCCGCCGCCGAGATCTACACCGGCGTCCTCTACGACGCGCTCGGCCTGACCACGCTCCCGGACGCCGCCCGGCGCGCCGCCGAGCGGTCGCTGCTGGTCTTCTCCGGGCTGTGGGGCGCGGTGGGCGTCGGGGACGCCATCCCCTCCTACCGGTGTTCGATGGGGGTGAAGCTGCCGGGGGCGGGGGCGCTCGGCGCGTTCTGGCGGGGACTGATGGCGGAGGTGCTGCCCGCCGCCGCGGGGGACGGTCCCGTCCTCGACCTGCGCTCGGCCGCCTATGCGACGGCCTGGAAGCCCAAGGGGGAGGTGGCGGGGCGCACGGTCACGGTGCGGGTGCTGCAGTCCCGGGTGGTGGACGGGGTCGAGAAGCGGTCCGTGGTCAGTCACTTCAACAAGGCGACCAAGGGGCGGATGGTGCGGGATCTACTGGTTTCCGGTGCGGAGCCGGGTGGTCCCGGTGAGTTGACCGAGGCGTTGCGGGACCTGGGGTACGTGGTGGAGGGCGGGGCTCCGGAGAAGGCGGGGCGGCCGTGGGCGGTGGATGTGGTGGTGACCGAGCTTTAGGGGGCGCCTGCGGCGGGGCTGTGCCCCGGCCCGCCCCCTCCAGAGGGGCACCCCCACTTCGCCGATTCCTGGGGGCTGAGCCCCCAGCGCCCCCTTATCGCGCTTTATCGCGGTTTCACCACCCGTCCTCAAACGCCGGACGGGCTGGACCACCCGAACGGAGCGCCAGATTCCGTCGTCACCCGTTCGGGTCATACACCGCCTGCCCCCAACCGGAGTATCCAGGGAGTGGGCACCGCGATAAGGGGGCGGCATGGGCACTCCGAACACTCCCGCACCGATCCGGGTACTGCGCGGCACCGATCTCCTGGACCTCGGCTTCGCGTTCGTCGGGCTGAAGTTCGACGACGACAGGCCGGGGGGTCGGCGGCTGGTCCGGGCCGATCCGCAGCAGGACGGGCTGCTCGTCGTCACGTTCGGGCCGCAGCACGTCGCGGAGCACGCGCTGTTGGAGGAGGGAGCCGATCCGGATCCCCGGGACGTACCGGTCGGTTCGCTCGTCAGCGGGCGGAGCGTGCTGGTCTTCGAGGTGGGGCCGCAGGACGCGGTCGGGTATTCCGAGGCGGGGCTGCTGGCGGCCATGCGCGGGTTGCCGTTGCGCGTCGTCGACGCGGCGCGGGAGGCCGACGCGGCGGTGGTCGCGGTCCGGCCGCCGCCCGGGGCGGGGGCGGATGGCGACGCCACGGACCGGGCCCTCGCGCTCGTACGGCTGTTGCGCACCACCGCCCGGCTCACCGCGCGGTACGGGGTGGACGCCACCCTCGCCGCCATCCCCACCGCGGGGTACGTGGTGGATGCCACCCTCGCCGCCACCCCCACCGCGGGGAATCCCCGCACCCCCGAGAACCCGCTCGCCGACCCCGCCCGCCCCCGCACCGGCATCGAACTGCCCTACAGACTGCTGCTGTCGCCCCCGCGGCAGGCCCGCTGGATCCACCGGGACGCGGCGGTGGACGAGCCAGGGCCGGCCGAGCGGGTCGAGATGTGGCACACCCGACTGTCCGGTGGCACGGTCCGCGCCGTGTGGAACCGCGACCGCGAACCGGGGACGCCCGCCCCCGAGGTGACGCGGCTGCCGCTCACCCCTCGGGACCGTACCGGTCTCGTCGACCTCACCGCGCACGACGGGCTGTCCACGGTGGAGGGCAAGCCGTTCACGCCGTTGCCGGTGAGAGCCCGCACGCTGATGCTGTCGGCGCTGGGCGGCTGGCTGGAGAGCGTCGGGCAGTGGCCCGAACGGCCCGCGGGAACCGACCTGTCGGACTGGCGGCAGCACACCACCCTCGGCCGGGACCACTACGTACGGGTGATGCACGAGGGGTACCTGTGTCCGTTCGGGCATCGCGCCGCCGTCGTGACGGTCACCGAACGGAAGTTCAAGGACCCGCGGACCGCCTTCCTCTTCCAGCGCTTCCTCGTCCTCGTCCGGCAGCCCCTGCGCACCTACGACCCGGCGCGGCCGCTGCCCGCCAAGGACGGCGACCCGGCCGCCGACCTCACCAACCTCCTCTTCCCGTTCACCAGCGTCCGGCTGGACACCCTCGTCACCCCCAACCTCGTCCACGTCCCCGATCCGCCCGACTCCACCTGGTTCTTCCCGGCGACGGCCACCGAGGACCCGTTCCTGTTCAAGGCCACGGCGGTGGACCACCAGGGGCGGATCGTCGAGTTCCGCACCCCGCTGCTCTTCGTTCCCGAGCATCTGAGCCGAGGGGCCCAACTCGCTGCCGTCCTCGACGAGTACAACAGCCGGTCCCGGCCTCCGGCGCCGGCTCCCGACGGTTCCCGGGCCGCCGCCTCCGTCGATCCGCCCCCCTTCACCAGCGCCGCACTGCTCGGCCAGTCCGTGGCCCTGGCGCCGCCCGTCAGACCGGACGACACCAGCGTCGACGTGGCCCACCTCGTCTGGGCCGCCGCCGCGCCGCCCGCGCTGGCCGCCCCGGACCCGGCCCATCCGGCGCCCGGCGAGGCGCACTTCATCCCGCAGCTGAGCTGGGCCACCGCCGCCGTACCCGCCGTCGGCGCGCTGACCGGCGGCGATGCCGCCGCCGTGCCCGTGACGTACGCGCGGCGGTACGCCCTGTCCGGCTTCGCGGCGGCGACCCAGGGAGCCAGGACGGGCAACCCGGGCGAGGTCTTCCTCAGCCTGCTGCCCACCGGGGGACCCGCGCTCGCCATGGACTTCGACAGCCGACGCGACCGCTCCGGCGCGCTCGTCGCGCCCAGCTTCGACGTGGCGGGACTCTCCCGCGCCACCGGCCCGGTCTCCGGCACCGGGCCCGTGGCCACGGCCCTGGACCGCATCGCCGGCGGGGAGTTCGACCCCGCCGACTTCTTCGGCACCCTCGACGTCGACTTCCTCGGCGTCCTCTCGCTCGCCGACGTCATCCGGCACATCCTGCCCGGCGATCCGCTGCCGGCCCTCCACGTGCCCAACTTCATCACGCAGACCGTCAGTTCGGTCACCGGGTTCCTCACCGACCTGCGCCGCGTCCGCGACCTGGCCGACAACGCCGCGCCCGGCCTGCCGCCCGCCGCACGGCAGGTCGCCGACACCGCCCGGCGGCTCGCCGAACTCGTCGCCGCCTATCTCGCCGAACACCTCTCCAGTCCCTCGCTTCCCATCGCCGGTCTGATGGCGGACGCATTGCCGGCGGACACATCACAGGTGGCCGCCTGGCAGGTGGCCGGTCCGTCGGCGGCTGGTCCGCCGGTGGCGGCTCCCACGGTGGCCACCTCGCCGGTGACCGGCCCGTCGGCGGGCAGCAGTTCGTCGGCGGGCACCGGTCCGCCCGAGGTGGCCGCGCCTCCCGGGGGCCCGCCACCACCGCGTGCCGCGCCCATCCCCGACCCGCCACGACCGCCTGCCTCGCCCACCACCGACCCGCCACCGACCGCCGGCGACCCGCCGCCCGTGCCCCCCACCGACTCACCCCGCGTGCCGTGCCCCCCACCGACTCACCCCCGCGCGCCGCGCCTTCCACCGACCCGCCCGTCACCCTCCAGCAGATCGACGACGCCTTCGCCGCCTTCTCCACCGCCCTCGACAACCTCCTCACCTCCCTCCCCGCCACCGCCGGCCCCGGCCTCCGCACCCTGCTCACCCGGGTCCGGGAACAGGCCGGCACCTGGACGACCTCCGCCGGGCAACTGCCCTCCCTCCGCGATGCGCTCCAGCAGGCCGCCCGCGGTCTGAAGCTCCCCGAGACGGTCAGCACCCGCATCGAGTGGAGCCCGCAGATCAAGCCCTGGCCCGACACCGGCGACCCGGTCTTCGTCCCGCACACCGAGGGCACCCGGACCGTCGGACGGCTCTCCCTCGTCGTCGACCTCCGCGGCTCACTGCGCCCGGACGTGTCCTCCGGCGCGGACATCACCTGCTCGCTGGAGGAATTCGACCTCGTCCTCATCCCCTCCTTCCACGCCATGCGGCTGACCTTCGACCGCGTCCGCTTCCGGATGCGCGCGGGCGAGAAGCCGGACATCGACGTCGGCTTCCGCAAGGTCGAGTTCATCGGCCCGCTGTCGTTCGTCGAGACGCTGCGGCAGCTCATCCCCATCGACGGCTTCAGCGACCCACCCGGCATCCAGGTCACCTCGTCCGGCATCACCGCCCGCTACGGCATCCCCCTCCCCAATCTCGCCGTCGGCGTCTTCAGCCTGGAGAACATCCGTCTGGACGCCTACCTGGACCTCCCGTTCATCGGCCGGCCGCTGGAGATCGGCTTCTCCTTCTGCAGCCGCCAGGCCCCCTTCCGGCTCACCGTGTCCCTGCTCGGCGGCGGCGGTTTCTTCGGCATCGTCATCACGCCCAAGCACGTCGCCGTCCTGGAAGCCGCCCTGGAGTTCGGGGCGGCCGTCTCCATGAACCTCGGGGTGGCGAGCGGGAGCCTGTCCGTGATGGCCGGCATCTACTTCCGGCTCGAAGCCGCCACCTCCGAATGCCGGATCACCGGCTACTTCCGCGCCCGCGGCGAGGTCGACGTCCTCGGCATCGTCTCCGCCTCCGTCGAACTCCTCCTGGAACTCACCTACGAGAGCGGCAGCGGAACCGTCTACGGCCGGGCCCGGATCACGATCAGCGTCCACATCGGGTTCTGGTCCCAGTCGGTCACCATCGAATGCGAGAAGCGGTTCCTGGGCGCCGGGCACTCCCCGGGCCCGCTCACCGCGGCAGAGGACGCCGTCCGGCCCCCTACGTTCGCCCGGATGATGGCGCCCTACCCCGACCCGGTGACCGGGCTGCCGCGCGATCCGGTCGACGAGTACTGCACCGCCTTCGCGGAAGTGAGCTGACGCCATGCCCGAGACGATCCGGTGGACCGTACTGCCCGACGGAACCGCCGCCGACGGCCGGCTCCGCCTCACCGTCCTGGTCAGCCCCCGCCTCACCGGGGGGACCACGCTCGACACCTTCCCCGCCTTCCACGACTGGCCCGCCACCCTCGGCCGGTACGCGACCGGCCTGCGGATCGAGTTCCGCGCGCCCGGCACCACCGGGCCCGGGACCGCCGTGCCCGCCGCCCCTCGCCAGGACCGCTACCCGCCCGCCGACAGCGACCTGTGGAAGGCCCTCTTCCCGACCACCTCCCCCGTACACCCGCCCGCCGGCGCCTTCGCCGCCGACGCGGCCGTGCCGCCCACCCTGCGCTCCTATCCGGCCCGGGACGTCCACGACCGGATCGGCACCCTCTACGAGGCCGTCGCCACGGCCACCGCCCTCCGCCGCGCCTTCCCGTCCTCCGGCGGCCAGGGAGCCGCGTCGTCCGGGGGTGAGGGGGCCATCCCGTCCGGCCGTGAGGAAACCCGTGACGAAGCCGTCCCGCCCGGCGGGGAGGGAGCCTTTCCCACCGGTCGTGAGAAAGCCGTCCCGCCCGGCGGCGGGGGAGCCGTTCCGGCCGGCCGTGCGGAAGCCCTCCCACCCGCCGGCGACAGCTCCTTCCCGTCGAGCGGCGAGGGCGCCACCGCCGTGCCGCCCGCCACCTGGGACCACCCCACCACCGGCGACCTCCGCGCCCCGCTCCCGCCGCCGCTGATGGAGCTGGCCCGCGGTGTCGCCGCCTCCTATCCGGGCCTCGACCAGCTGATCGAACACGGCACGGGCGGGCCCGCGGCCGTCGCCGCCAATCCGTTTCGCCCCCGGTACATGGACCGCACCAGCGACGCCTACCGCGGCAACGCCGCCGCCCACAACCTCGCGGAGGCGTACCGCTTCTACGACCGCCCCCAGGTGCCCGCGCCGCCCCCGCCCACGGCACCCGACGTCGACTTCCACACCGCTTGCGCCCTGCTCGCCGACTACCCCGAACTCCTGCGCCGCTTCGGCCTCGCCGTCGACCTGCTGGTCACCCCGCCGCCGGGGCTCGCCGACCGCTGGCAGGCGCGCGTCCGGTTCACCGCGGACCAGCAGCAGCTCAACGAGGACGAGGGCCTGCGGCCCTGGACCGAGCTGCGCTACGTCGCCGGGAGCCGCTTCGAGCCGTACGCCCCGGACGACGGCCCGTACGGGCGGCGGATGCTGCGGCTGGGCGGGGACGGGATCCTGGTCACCGACCTGGACGTGGACGGCGCCGCGATGAAGTTCGTGGAGTTCTCCCGGATCGTGGACCAGACGCTCGCCGCGGCGACCGACCCCAAGGCGTCCGTCGCCCCGGACAGCACGGCCCCGCCCGCCCTGCACGGCGCCGGCCTCACCGTCATCCGGGAGGGCCGCGACGTGGAGCTCGCCGACCGGATGGAGGCCGACGCCCGGCACACGGCCGGCGTCGGCCCGGCGGGCCAGACGCCCGCCGTCGCCGTCCTCGACGCCTCCGACCTCGTCCGCGGCTACCGCGTCGACGTGGGCGTCGTCGAGGAGCCGGCGGGGGCCGGGGGAGACGACGGAGGGGCCGCCGCGCCCGTCACCGTCTGGCGTCCGCTGTGCGCGCGGACCGGGCGCTACGCGATCCGCCGCCCCGGGCAGCCCGTCGTGCCGCTGACCGTCGCCCCCGACGAGGGGCACGTCAAGGCCACCGCCGTCACCCACGACAAGAAGGACGGCAACCAGCTCTACGTGCACCAGGCCCTCTGCGGCTGGCACGGCTGGAGCCTGGCCGCGCCGCCGCCCGGCCGGACCCTCGGACCGGACGACCGGCCCCGGGTGCCCGCGCCCGAGGTGTCGCCGGTCTTCCCGCTGGACACCGCGTTCCGCCCGGTCCGGGGGTCGCTGCCCGCCCTGCGGTTCGGCCGGACGTACCGGCTGCGCGCCCGGCTCTGCGACCTCGCCGGCAACGGCCCCGGCCCCGACGCCGACACCCCCGACGGCACCGCCTCCGCGCCCGTCACCTACCGGCGCTGGGAGCCCGTGCCGCCGCCCGTGCTCGTGCCCCGGTGGCCCTTCCTGGAGGGCGAGTCGGAGCCGCGGCTGGTCATCCGCAGCACCGTGCGGGACGACGGGACGCCCGTGCCGCCCGACGCGTGGGCGGCGGCGCGCAACGCGCAGGTCCCCGACCACCCCGCGCAGTCGCCCGTCGACGGACTCGACCGCCGCTACCGGGCCTGGGACGAACGGCACGTCAGCCCGCCCAAGTCCCCGCTCCAGACGGCCGAACAGCACGGCATGTACGACACCGTGTTCGGGCCCGACAAGGCGGATCTGGTCCGCCGCCGCTACTTCGCCGCCGCCTCCCGTGAGGCCGGCAGCTACCTGGACACCGTCGTCAGCCTTCCCGAGAACCCCGACGTCACCACCGACCTCAAACTCCTCGGCGAGATCAAGGTTGCGAAACACGACGTCCACGACACCGCACCGCCGACCGAACTCCCCGTCCCCAGAGGGCAGGGCCTCCGGCCCGGCGAGTACGTCGTCCACCGCGGCGCGCAGCTCCTGCTGCCGTACCTGCCGGACGTCCCGGCCCGGGGCGTCTCCCTGCGCGGCCTGCCGGGGGCGCCGCCCAACGCCACCTATGACTTCCCCGGGCCCTGGCCGCAGGCCCGGCCGCTGCGCCTGAAGATCGTCGAAGGGGACGGGCCGCCCGTCTGGAGCGGCCTCCTGGAGCGCGAACTGACCGTCCGGCTGCCCAAGGCGACCGTCGCCACCGTCCGGATGAGCTGCCGCCTCGACCCCGCCGACCTCACCCTCTTCCGCGCCTGGGACCTGCTCACCGCCTCCGGACTGTGGAACGACCCGGACCCCGCCACCGGGCTGCCGCAGGAGAAGAAGGACGAGCTCACCGCCGCGGCCGCCGACGGCGAGAACTGGATGATCACCCCCTGGATCGAACTCACCCTCGTCCACGCCGTGGAGAAGCCGCTCGCCGCACCGGAGCTCGGCCCGCTCACCTTCCCCCGCGAGGAGGGACAGACCTTCACCCCGTTCTCCGGGCGCCTCCACAGCCACGCCCGCAGCACCGGGCGCGTCGACATCGACGCGAGCTGGCAGGAGTGGACGGACGACGTGGCCCAGGACTCGCCCCAGCGCACCGAACGGCACGCGCGAGTCGGCCACTTCACCCTCGGACGCATCGAGGACGACCGCTCCCTCTTCGGCCTCCGCCACGAGTTCCGCGACACCCTGCACCGCGCCGTCACCTACACCCCCATCGCCACCACCCGGTTCCGCGAGTACTTCCACCCGGCCATCACCGACCAGCCCGCGCTGATCACCCGCAAGGGCCCGGCGAGCGCGGGGCCCGACGGCCGCGGCTGGCACGTCCCCAGCTGCCGCCGCCCCGAGCCGCCCGACGTCAGCCATCTCGTCCCGACCGTCCGCTGGGAGCAGACCGTCGACCACGAACGGCACCGGGTGACCCGCACCCGCCGGCACGCCGGCTTCCGGGTACACCTGCGCCGCCCCTGGTTCTCGTCGGGCGATGACGAACTCCTCGCCGTCGTCCTCGATCCCGCCGCCACCGGCGGCCCGGGCACCGGCACCCCGCTTCCCGACGAACTCGCCACCCGCTGTGCCACCGACCCGGTCTGGGAAGACCCGACGGCCCCGCCCCGGCTCGCCCCGGCGAACTTCCCGGGTGCCGCGCTCACCGCCGACGGGCGGGTGCTCGCCGAACCGGTGGGCGGCGCGCCCGCCACCGCCTCGGTCGCCGCGTTCACCCCCGACTACGACCCCGAACTGCGGCTGTGGACCTGCGACATCGACGTCGACCTCGGACCGGCCGCCGGTGCCACGGCCTACTTCCCGTACCTGCGCCTGGCCCTGGCCCGCTACCAGCCCTACTCCGTCGACCCGCTGCATCTGTCCAAGGTCGTGGCCGCGGACTTCCTCCAACTGCTGCCCGACCGGACGGTCACCGCCACCATGACGTCCGCCGGCGCCGTCCGGCTGGAGCTGAGCGGCCCGGTCGCGCCGAACGCCCTGGGCAAGCGGGTCGGCAGCGGCCAGGCAGCGATGGCCGCGAGCCGCCGCGTCCTCGCCTCCGTGGAACGGCGGGCCGTCGGCAGCGGCGATCTCGACTGGGCCGGCACCGGCACCGTCCTCGAACTCACCTGCGTCGCCAAGGGATCCACGTTCGTCTGGTCCGGCGACCTGGTGCCACCGGCACCGCAACTGCTGCCGCTCTCGGAGTACCGGCTGGTCGTGGAGGAGCACGAGGTCTACGCGACGGACAGCACGACGGCGACGGGCACGGTGACCCCCGCCGGCGGCGGCACGGCGGTGCCGGTCGGCCGCCGGCTGATCCACGCGGACCGGTTCGGGCTGCTCGTGACGCCGCTGGGCCGGATCGTCCTCCGCGAGTGACCACGGGCGGCCGGGCGGGGGAGGGGCCGGCGGGCGACTCGCGAGCGACGCGCGCCCGGCCGGCCCCTGCCGGAGCGGCGCCGGGCGCGGGGGCAGGGGCGGCTCCCGGCGCGGCGGCCGGTGTGTCACCGGCGCGTGCGTCGCCGGCACACGCGTCATCGGTCCATGCGGCGGCGGTCCGTGCGTCATCGGTCCGTGCGGCGGCGCGTGCGTCACCGGTCCGTTCGCGACGGCCGTAACCATCGCCGGTCGTGCCGTCGACCCACCGCACCGGATGCACCGGGCGCACCCAGCGTCCCGGGCGGAACGGACCGCGTGGCGGAGCCGGCCGGCCGCCGCACGGCACAGGCGGGACAGCGGACTTCGGGGCTCGCGCGGTCGGAGGGGACGGCGCGAGCCCTGGACACGGGCGGCGAGCGGGCCGATCCGATGGAGGGTGCCGATCCGGCGAAGGAGGCCGATCGGGCCGCGTCGGCGCGGTGGGCCACCCGGGCGCATGGAGCCGACCGGGCGGAGTGAGCCGAGCGAGCCGTCGAGGCCGAGCCGGCCGAAGGGGCGGAGCCGGAGGGGCCCGGGGGCGCGCGGGCGCCGGGCAGTCGATCCGTTCATGGTCACCTTCACCCACGCCGTCTATGTGAAGTCGGAGTACGCCAGGTGCGCGTCGCACACCCGGCAGCGGAAGAGGTACGCGGTCGGCTGGCCCTCCCGGTCGAACGAGCCGAGGTAGCGCTCGATCTCGTCGGCGGACCACTGCCAGGCGACGGCCTCGCGGCGCAGGGCGTCGACCGCTTCCGGGTACGCGGCCAACTCGGCGCTTCCCACCGGGCCGAGGAAGGCGGCGGCGTCCCCGCAGTGCGAGAGCCAGACCGATTCCTGCCAGGCCGAGAAGCCGGGGGTGCGCCGCCCGACGGCCGTCAGGACGGCCTCGGGCACGTCGCCCGCCACGACCCCGCAGAAGGAGGCGTCGTACCGCTCGGCGGCGCTGCCGTCCGCTATGCACCAGGGGCAGAGCCGGCCGCGCAGGTCCTCGTCCGCCGCGGTGTACACCGGACCCGCGTAGACAAGGCCGCGGACGCGGCCGCAGCACGCGCAGGCGGTGTGCGGGTCGGGGGCGACGGAGCCCGTGGCCAGGGGTCGGGGTGGTAGGGGAAGACGGGGAGGGCGGTGCTCACGGTGTCGTTCACGAGATCGTCCACGGGTCGTTCTCCGTACGCTGCTTGGCCGGGCGCGCGTTGGGACGCGGGGGACGGGCGGCGGGCTGCCGCGCCGTCCGTTCCCTCGTCCCTCCGCACGTCGTTGTCCATGAGAAGAGCATGGCACCCACCACTGACAACGGACCTTCCTGTGATCGACTCCGGTCGGTCCGAAGGTCGTTCGGAAGGATGGACCGGTCGTTAGGGAGGGTGGGCCGGTCGTCCGGGAGGGTGGGCCGGTCGGCCGCCGGGCGGCGCGGGTGTCGCCGCTTAAGGTGGTCGCGTGAACCCCACCTGGCCCGAGAGCACCCCTGGTCTCCTCCGCCTCCCCTCCGGGCGGCTGGTGCGGGGACGGGCGCTGCGACGGCCCATGCCGGACGGGCCGGTTCCGGAGTACGCGGTGTATCTGCTGGGGGAGCGGCCGCCCGAAGTGGCCTGGGAGGCGGAGTGGTTGCGCTGGCCCGACTTCCGGCTGCCCGCCGACCCTGAGCGGGCCCGGACGGTGTTCCGGGCGGCATGGGAACGGGCCGGGACCGAACGGGTGGAGCTGGCCTGCGGCGGCGGGCGCGGAAGGACGGGCACGGCGCTGGCCTGCCTCGCCGTACTCGACGGCGTCCCGGCCGGGGAGGCGGTGGCGTACGTACGGCGGCACTACGATCCGCGCGCCGTCGAGACGCCCTGGCAGAAGCGTTTCGTCCGCCGTTTCGACGGGAGTTGAGAGGCGCGAGGAGCATGGGAAGCGCGGGGTCTGTGACCTGTGCGGGGGCTTTGGCGGGCCTGAAGAAACAGCGGAGCCGGTGACCTAAGACGCCCCGCCCGCCCCGCCCGCCCGGACCGCCGCCTCCGGCTGCTCCGGGAAGAGGTCCGTCAGCAGCCGGTGCGGCTTGCGCCGCAGCGCCTCGCTCACCCGGTCGTCCCGCAGCGTCGGATCGGCGCCCGGCCCCTGCCGGATGACGAGGTCGGCCGGGGGAGGGACGGTGTCGCAGGTGGGGCAGAGGCCGGCCGGAGTGACATCCGTGCCGCAGGAGGCGTGGCTGAAGAGGCGGCGCGCGCCGTCCGGAGTGAGCCAGCGCTCACCCCACTGCGCCAGGGTGTAGACCGTCGGCCAGAGGTCGACGCCGCGTTCGGTGAGGACGTAGTCGACCTCTACGCCGGTGGCGCGCGGGCGGCGTTCGAGGAGGCCCACCGAGGTCAGTGTCTTGAGCCGGTCGGTGAGGACGGCGCGCGGTACGCCGAGGTGGGCGTGGAAGTCGGCGAACCGCCGCACCCCGTAGAAGCAGTCCCGGAGGACGAGGAGCGTCCAGCGCTCGCCGACCACCTCCAGGGCGCGCGCCAGTGAGCAGTCCTGATCCGTGTACCCGCGTCCCAATCCCACCACCTCAGGCTAGCAGTTCAATCATTGAACTTTGTGGTTCAATCAATGAACCACAGCGCCCGGCCTGTCACGGCCGGCCCGACCGACCCCGGGGGTAGTCATGACGGTGGCCGTCGAACCCGAAGGACCGGCCGAACCCGCCCAGCCCGCCGAAGCGGCCGCGCGCCCGCGGCCTTCGGCCCGTTCGACCCTCGCCGTCTCCTGCGCGGCGACCCTGCTCGTCCTCATGAACTTCACCGCGACCCTGCCCACCGCCGGGCTCGTCGCCGCCGACCTCGGCTCGGGGCCCTCCGGGCGGACGTGGATCCTCGGCGCCATCGGCGTCGGCCTCGCCGCCAGCCTGATGGCGGCGGGCGGCCTGGCCGACGACCGGGGCCGCAAACGGACGTTCACGGCCGGCGGCCTGCTGCTCGTCCTGGCGAGCGCGGTGTGCGCGGCGGCGCCCGGCACCCTCGTCTTCGTGTGCGGCCGGCTCGTCCAGGGCGCCGGCAGCGCCGCCCTGCTGGCCGCCGGGCTGGGCCTCGTCGGCCGGGCCTTCCCGCCCGGCCCGGAGCGGGCGCGGGCCACCGGTCTGTGGGGCGCCATGGTGGGTGGCGGCATCGCCGTCGGACCGGTGTTCGCCGCCCTGCTCGTCAAGTGCCTCGACTGGCGCGCCGGTTACGTCGCCCTCGCCGCCCTCTCGGCCGCGGTCACGCTCTGGGGCGCGGTCTCCCTGGAGGAGTCGCGGAACGAACACCGCCGCGGCTTCGACACCGCCGGCGTACTGACCCTCGGCCTCGGGGTCGCGCTCCTCGTCGGGGCGCTCGTCGAGGGCCGCGGCGGCTGGGGCCGGCCGAGGGTCGTCGTCCTCCTGGTGGCCGCGGCGGTGCTGCTGGCGGCGTTCGCGGTCGTCGAACGGCGCGTCGCCGCACCGCTGCTGGACCTCGGCCTGCTGCGGCGGCCCGCCTTCGCCGCCTCGGCGGTCGGCGCGCTGGTGATCGGCGCCGGTGTGGTCGGCCTCATGACGTACGTCCCGATGGCCGCCCAGAGCCTGTTCGGCATGGGGCCGTTGCGCAGCGCCGCCCTGCTGGGCGTCTGGTCCGGGCTGTCGTTCGTCGTCGCCCCGCAGGCCCGCCGGCTGGCGGGGCGGGTGGCGGACCGGCATCAGGTCGCGGCCGGGCTGGCCGTCTGCGGCGCGGGGGAACTCGCCCTCGCGGGGATCGGCGAGCACGCGTCGTGGTGGCGGTTCCTGCCCGGTCTGGTCGTCGCCGGGGTCGGCAGCGGTGTCGTGAACGCCGCGCTCGCCGGGCTTGCCGTACGGAGCGTGCCGGCCGACCGGGTGGCCGTCGGATCCGCCGCCAACAACGCGGCGCGGTACCTCGGTTCGTCGGTGGGCGTCGCCCTGATCGCCGCCGTCATGGCGGCCGTCCCGCACGGCGGCGGGGCCGCCCACGAGGCCGCGCTCGGCCTGAGCCGCGCCGCGCTCGCGGCGGGTGGGCTGACGCTGGCGGGGGCCGTCGCCGTCGCGCTGTGCCGGGAGCGAGGGGAGGGGAGTAGGGGGACGGGAGCGGCGTGAGGAGCGGAGGGGGAGTGGTGTGAGGGGAACGGGAGGGACGTGAGGGGAACCGGAGGGACGGGAGGGAGGTGAGGGGGAGCCGTCCCCCGTTCGGAGGATGGGCCGTCCCCCGGCGCCCCGCCCGCCCTCCCGGGGGCGGGCGGGGCCGCGCGGCCGGATGCTGGGGAAGGGAGGGCCAAGGAGCGCGCCGGACGGCTCCGGCCCCGCACCAGCACCACCGTCCCCGTCGGACCAGGAGGCACCGCCGTGCCCGCGCCACCCCTCTCGGCACCGGTCGGCGACCGTCGGAGCATCGTCCTGACGGTCTGCTGCGTCGCCCTGCTGATGATCGGCATCGATGTGACCGCCCTGAACGTCGCCCTCCCCGCGATGGAACGGGAGCTCGGCTCCTCGGTGGCGGGCATGCAGTGGGCCGTCGACGCGTACAGCCTGGCCATGGCCGCCCTGATGCTGCCCGCGGGCTCGACGGCCGACCGGACCGGCCGGCGGCGGGTGCTCCGCGCGGGGCTCGTGGTGTTCACCGCCGCCTCGGCCCTGTGCGCCGTCGCGCCGTCCCTGGGCGCGCTGGTCGGCTTCCGCGTGCTCCAGGGCGCCGGGGCCGCCGGGCTGACGCCGGTCTCGATGGCGATCATCTCCCACACGTTCACCGACCAGGCCGAACGGACCCGGCTGCTCGTCGCGGCGGGCGCCTCCCTCACCGCCGCCGGGGCGCTGACGGCGGTCCTCGCCGGGAGCACGTCCACCGCCCTGATCCTCGGGGAGTACGTCCTCTTCGGGCTCGGCCTGGGCCTGGCCGCCCCGCTGCTCATCACGACGGCCGTCTCGGGCCTGCCCGAGGACCGCGCCGGCCTCGCCTCCGCCCTCTTCACGTCCTGCGGCCGCTCGGGCTTCGCCCTCGGCGTGGCCGTCCTCGGCGCGATCCTGGCCGGCGGCCTGCACGGCGCACCCCTGCACGACGCCCCCGCGTTCACCGCCGCCGTGCGCCCGGCCTGGACGGTCGTCGCGGGGTGCGGGGTGGTCGTGACGGCGCCGGCCGTGGCGGTCACGGGGCGGGCCGAACGTCCCCGACCACCGTTTCCTTCAATGAGCCCCCGGCCGAAGGGCCCCAAGGTCCCCAGGCCACCGTCTCGTCGAACGAGTCCTCGGCCGGGCCTCCCCCGCCACCGTCCCGTTTCAGCGAGCCCCCGGCGGTACGAGCCCCAGCGACACGATCACGTCGTGCAGTTCCGCCTCGTAGAGCGCGCCGGGGTCGGCCACGCTCGGGCGAAGGTGGCCGTAGATCTCCAGTCCGATCAGCCCGTACATCCGGCCCCAGACACGGAAGGCGAGCGCGACCGCGCCGGGGGACACGTCGGGCAGGTGCCGGCGGATCTCCTCGGCGAGCTCCGGTGTGAAGTCGGACCACGTGTGGTCGCCGGGCGGCTGTCGGGGGGCGGCCTGGGGCCAGGCGGCGGCGATGAGTTCGACGAGGCCCAGGCAGGCGCGCTCGGAGGGGCGGGGCGCGGGGCCGCCGGTGGGCGCGACGTACCCGGCCACCGGATCGCCGTAGACGAGCCGGAAGCCCTCCGGTTCGGCGAGCGCCCAGTCGCGCAGCGCCCGCCACCATGCCTGGATCCGGCCGGCGGTGTCGTCGGCGGGGCAGGCGTCGCGGGCGGCCTCCGCGCGGTCGACGAGCTCCGAGTAGACGTCGTTGATCAGCGTGGTGATCAGTTCGTCCCGGGTGGCGAAGTAGCTGTAGACGGCGCTGGCGCTCATGCCCATCTCGCGGGCGATGGCGCGCAGCGAGATGGCGTCCGGGCCGCCCTCGGACATCAGCCGGAGCGCCGTGGCCTTGATCTCCGCCGTGGTCTGGGCGCGGAGCCGGGCCCGTCTGCCCTGGGTCTGTGGGATCACCCTTGACACTTTACAGCGCTGCATTACAGTGCGCTGAGTGAAAACTGAACGGTGCACGGAAAACGTGCGGTGTCAGTTCCCAGGCGCTGTGAGCGCGGCGAAGGGTGGGGCGATGAAGGCCAGAACGGTGCTGTTCGACGAGGTGGGCGGCCCTGAAGTGCTGCGGATCGAGGAAGTGGAACTCGGCGCGCCGGGGCCGGGCGAGGTCCGCGTCCGGGTGGAGGCGGTGGGCCTCAACCGGTCGGAGGCCCTGTTCCGGGCGGGGGCGTACTACTACGGGCCCGACCTGCCCGCGTCCCGGATCGGTGCCGAGGCGGCGGGCGTGGTCGAGGAGGTGGGCCCGGGGGTCGAGGGGTTCGCCGCCGGCGACCTGGTGACCGTACTGGCCACCGCCTCGGGCGCGATGTCCGCCTACGGCGTCTACGCGGAGCGCGTCAACGTCCCGGCGGACACGCTGTTCCGGCGGCACCCGTCGGTGGACGCGATCACCGGTGCCGCGACCTGGCTGTCGTACCTCACCGCGTACGGGGCCCTGGTGGAGATCGGAGGGCTGCGCCCGGGTGACACGGCGCTGATCACCGCCGCCTCCAGCAGCGTCGGCATCGCGGCGATCCAGGTGGCGAACCTCGTCGGCGCCGTCCCGGTCGCCGTCACCCGCACCGCCGCCAAGAGGGAGCAGCTCCTCAAGGCGGGCGCCGCGCAGGTGGTCTGCCGGGACGAGGACGATCCCGTCGCCCGCACCGGCGAACTGACGGACGGCGCGGGCGCGCGTGTGGTCTTCGACGCGGTGGGCGGACCCGAACTCCCGGCCCTCGCCGGGGCGGTGGCCCGGGACGGCATGCTGATCGTCTACGGCTCGCTCGACGGGCGCCCCACCCCGCTGCCCCTGCACTGGCCGCTCGCCGTCTACGGCTTCGCCCTGCCCGCCGTCCTCGACCACGACGACCGCAAGCGGCGCGCGACCGCCTTCATCGAGTCGGGCCTCCGCTCCGGCGCCCTCTCCCCGCTGATCGACCGCACCTTCCCGCTGGACGCCATCGCCGACGCCCACCGCCACATGGAGGGCAACGGGCAGGTGGGCAAGATCGTGGTCACGGTGGGGCGGGGAGACGGGTGAGGCGGGCGGGACGGGGGCCGGAGAAGCGGTTCGCCGGTGAAACGCTTTCCGGCTTGCCGGGCAGGTGCAGAAAACTGCACCTCCGAGGCGTAGTCGGCCGGATTACGGGGGCGCGCGGCGCTTCGTAGCGTCGGTGGCATGAGGATTTCGACGGGGGGAACGCCCCTTTTCGGTCGGGTGGGTTCGGAGCCGGTGGGGCTCGGGCGGGCGCGGAAGGTGCCGTCGGTGAGGCGGCGGCGGGACCTGTGGCTGTATCTCGGGGTGGCGTACGCCGGCATGTGGCTGGCCATGCTGCCGCTGCTGGTGACCGGGTACCGGCGGGGTGACGCGCGCGAGAGTACGGGCGCGCTGGCGGAAGTGTGCATCGCCTTCGCGATGTTCGCGCCGGCGCTCGCCGCGGTGGTCGCCGTACGGTACGCGCGCGGGGGCGGGCGGCTGAGGGAGGCGCTGGCGCTGCGGTGGCCGAGGCCGTGGGGGCGTGCGGTGCGGGAGTGTCTGACGGCCGCCGCCGTGCCCGCAGGGCTCACCGCGGCGGCCCTGGCCCTCGGGGCCCTCGCCGGACGCTATCCCGTAGGGGACGTGGACGCCGGGAGCGTGACCGGCTGGCTGGCCGGCGGGCTGGTGGGGATGGTGGTGTCCTTGCCGCTGTTCTTCGGCGAGGAACTGGGCTGGCAGGGCTACCTGTTCCCGCGCCTGCTGCGGGACGGCCACCGGACGCGCCCGCTCCGGGCGTACCTGCTGACCGGCGTCGCCTTCGCCCTGTGGCACCTGCCCACGTTGATCATGGGCGGCCAGTACCCCGGCCGCTCCTGGTACGTGTCCGTGCCCGCGATGGTGGTGAGCTGCACGCTGGTCCTGCCGGTCTTCACCTGGCTGCGGCTGCGCTCCGGCTCGGTGGTGCCCGCCGTCATCGCCCACGCCTTCGTCAGCTCCCTGAGCGTGGGCATGGTCAAGGAGTTCGCCGACCCGGACGCCGCCCTCGATCCGCTGCACATGGGGCTCACCGGGTGGCCCGGGTGGATCGTCATGGCCGCGTTCGTCGCCTTCCTGGCCCGGACGGGGCGGCTCCGGCCGGCGGGTGGCCCGGATCGGCCCTGATCGCGGCCGACCTGCGCGTTCCGTGCCGCCCGCGGCCGGGCGGCCGCTCGTCCGACAGGCCACCGGCCGGGGAACGCGGGCCGGAACCGGCCGCCCGGACGAAGGGCGAGGCTGATGCGCCGACCGGACCAGGCCGCCGGCGGACTCCGCCAGGCGGCCCGGGCCGTCCCCCCGCGCCCACGGCGGCCGTTGCCTCGTGAACGGTGGGACGCCCGAGGCCGTCGAGTGGGCCGGCCCTCGTCCCGCCTGCTCGTCGTCGGGTTTCCGGACCCGGAACGGATCAGGTCAGGCGGTGGTATGTCTCGCCCGCGTACGGCGGTGCGGCCGGGGCCGGTCTGCGCCGAGGGCGCCGGCGAGCAAGGCCGGGCGCCGGCCGGCCGGTTCGGGCTCGTAGGTCCGTAGACCCGCCGACCGGTCCGGGCCCGTAGGTCCGCAGGCCCGCCGGCCGGTTCGGGCTCGTAGGTCCGTAGACCCGTCGGCCGGTTCGGCCTCGTAGGCCCGCCGGCCGATCCGCCTCGAACGGCCCGCGTCAGGCGATCCGCGCCGCCGTGCCCGACACCCGGACGCGGGAGTCGCCCGGCCGGAGGGTGACCTCCAGGCGGCCGGGGCGGCCGAGGTCGTCGCCCTGGTGCAGGGCGAGCGTCGCGTCGTCGCCGACGAGGCCGCGGTCGCGCAGGTACGCGCCCAGGGCGGCGGCCGCCGCGCCCGTCGCGGGGTCTTCCACCACGCCGCCGACGGGGAACGGGTTGCGGACGTGGAACACGGACTCGCTCTCGCGCCATACCAGGGGCACCGTGGTGACGCCCATCTTCTGCATCAACGCGGCCAACCGGTCGAAATCGTAGTCGAGTTCGGCGAGCCGCTTCCGGGTGGCCGCGCCGAGGACGAGGTGGCGGGCGCCGGCGTAGGCGATGCGCGGCGGGAAGGCCGGGTCGAGGTCGGCGGCGGGCCAGTCCAGGGCGGCCAGCGCCTCGGCGACGTCCTCCGGAGCGGCCTCCTCCGTGTGCGGCTCGACGGAGGTGAGGGTGGCGCGCAGGGCGCCGTCGTGCTCCACGACGGAGACCGGGACGGTTCCCGCCCGGGTGGTGAAGACGAAGTCCCCGGGGCCGCGCAGCTCGGCCAGGGCCACGGAGGTGGCGACGGTGGCGTGACCGCAGAAGGAGACCTCGGCCAGCGGGCTGAAGAAGCGGAGGGTGAACGACCGGTCCGGCTCGGCGGCGTCCTCGGGCGGTGCGGTGAGGAACGCGGTCTCGCTGTAGCCGACTTCGGCGGCGATCCGCAGCATCTCCGCGTCGTCGAGGCCGGACGCGTCCAGGACGACGCCGGCGGGGTTGCCGCCCGCGGGGTCGGCGGAGAAGGCGGTGTAGCGCAGGACCTCGGTGGTGGCGGAGGCGGGGGAGCCGGTGGAGGCGGCGGTGCCGTCGATGATCGTCATGGCCACCCCAACCGGGCGGGGACGGCCGGTTATTCCGGTCCCGCCGGGCCGCTTAACACTCCCGTCACATACGCGGGACCGCCCTCGCCCCGAGGCCCCGCCCGGCCGGCCGCCGGAACAGGGCCTCGGGGGGAACGGTGTGCGTGCCGCCTCAGCGCACGGTGACGTAGACCGGCTCGGAGACCGCGCCGCCACCCGTCACCCGCAGGGCGTTCTTGCCCTTGATGCCGAGCTTGACGCGCATGGAGTAGGCGGAGTTCTTGTTGACGGTGACCTTCGCGGGCAGGGAGACCCACTTGGCGCCCTGCTTCTGCTGGAGGACGACCGTGGTGCCCGCCTTGATGCCGGTGGCCTTGCCGCTGACACGGAACTCCTGCCACGCGCCGATCGAGCTGACGCTCGCCTGGGCGGTGAGCGCGGGCTTGGCCGCCGGGGCGGGCGCGGCCACGGACGCGACGGGCGCGGGGCGGGGGCGGGGGCGGGCGCGGCGAAGGCGGTGGCAGCGCCTCCGGCGGCGAGACCGGCGGCGAGGACACCGGCTATGGCGAAGCGGTAGGCACGGTTCATGACGTATTCCTCCCTGATGGGCCCGTTGGGTCTCGATGACCCGATGGCGGGGCTTCACTGGGGAATACGGGAAAAGAGCGAAGTCGGTTGCACAGCGCATCGAACTCTTTTCCGAAGTGTGCGACGGAAGTGCCCTCAGAGGTCAATTCGCGCCAAACTCGGCCCGGGCCCGTCACATGCCTCCCGCCGCGCCTCCCGGGCCGCCCATGGCCTCATGAGGAGAACGTGAAGTTCGAGTGGTTCGTGGCGAGTTGGGTGCCGTCGGGCCCGTAGGCCGTCACCTGGAGCTGCCAGTGCACGGCGGGGTTGACGACGACGAAGGTCGGGTGCCAGTGGGTGACGTCCCAGTCGAGGACCGGCGACCGGACGGCGCTGTCGAGGCTCAGGGACTGCTTGGTCAGGTCGTTGTACGTGTGCCACCTGATGGAGACGATCCTGCCCTTCAGGCCGTTGAACGTGACGTTCGCCTGCACTTTGGTGAGACCGACGCCGGCCGACCCCTGGGAGAGGACGCTGGTGACACTGGCCGAGACCCGCAGGGTCGCCGGCGCCGTCGTGTACGGCGGCGGGACGGGCTGGGGCGGGACGGGCTGGGGAGGGGCGGTCGCCGGCCCGGGGACCGGTGCCGGCGGGCCGGAAGCCGGGGGCGTCCAGGGGGCGTCACTCGTCGGACCACTCCTCGGGCCGCCCGCGGGGCCGGCCGCCGGCGGGGGCGTCGGCGGGTCCGCCTTGTCATTCGGAAGGTGCCCCTGGAGCAGGATGGGCAGGAGTGACCCGAGCACGACGGCCAGCCCGCCGGTGACCCAGTAAGCCCAGACCCGGCGCCACAGCGGGGTCCCCGGCGGATCGGGCAGGTGTGGTGGCTCTCCGGCCCTCATGTCCGTCCCCCTCGGTATGGCCCGGCGAGTGCCTGCGTGCTTCATCCCCCGGCGAGTGCCTACGTGCTTCATCCCCCGGCGCGCGCCCGCGCGCCCGCATAAAGCCGACGCGACGCCGGCATGAGGCCGGCGCGTAGTCGGCGTGAGGCCCGCACGAAGCCCGCACGAAGCCCGCATGAAGGCCGCACGAAGGCCGCGCGAAGCCCGCCTTTGGGCCGAGCGTGACGGGACGCTACTCCCGGAACCGGCCGTTCAGGGAGGCGTATGAGGCGCATGAGCAGGCGCGCTCCCCGCCGCCGTGCGCCCTTGTAAGGGACGGGAACGGGATGCGTCCATGACACGATGGACGGATACCTGTACGAGCCATGGAGTAACGCATGAAGGAGCCCGCACCCGCCGCGGTCGACGCGCCTGGGGACACCGCGTCCGACCAGCACATATCCTCGCCGGCCGGAACGCCGCCCGGCCGCCGGAACCGGCTGTTCGTCACCCTCGCTCTGGGCGGGCTCACGGCCGTGGCCCCGCTGTCCATGGACATGTACCTCCCGGCACTCCCCGAGGTGACGGATTCCCTGAGCAGCCCCGCGGCCACCGTGCAGCTCACCCTCACCGGCTGCCTCATGGGTATGGCGCTGGGGCAGCTCGTCGTCGGCCCGATGAGCGACAAGTGGGGCCGCCGCCGGCCGCTGCTCGTCGGCATGGCGCTCTACGTCGTCGCCACCGTCCTCTGCGCGGTCGCCCCCAACGCGCCCCTCCTCATCGCGTTCCGCCTGGTCCAGGGCCTGGCCGGCGCGGCGGGCATCGTGATCGCGCGCGCCGTGGTGCGCGACCTGTACGACGGCGTGGCCATGGCCCGTTTCTTCTCCACCCTGATGCTGATCTCGGGCGTGGCCCCGGTCGTCGCGCCGCTCATCGGCGGCCAGCTGCTGCGCTTCACGGACTGGCGCGGCGTCTTCGTGGTGCTCACCGGGGTCGGCCTCGCCCTGACGTTCCTCGTGTACCGCTACCTCGACGAGACCCTGCCGCCCGGCCGCCGGCAGTCCGGCGGGCTGGGCGAGACGCTGCGCGCGATGCGCGGCCTGCTCGCGGACCGCGCCTTCACCGGCTACATGCTCTCCGGCGGCTTCGCCTTCGCCGCCCTCTTCTCCTACATCTCGGCGTCGCCGTTCGTCGTCCAGGACATCTACGGCGCCTCGCCGCAGACGTTCAGCCTGCTGTTCGGCCTCAACTCCGTCGGACTCGTCATCGTCGGACAGATCAACGGCAAGGTGCTGGTCGGCCGCGTCAGCCTGGACAAGGCCCTCGGCTGGGGCCTCGCCGTGATCACCCTGGCCGCGGCGGCACTGCTGGTGCTGACGACGGGCGTCCTCGGCGAGCCGGGCCTGGCCCCGGTCGCCGCCGGGCTGTTCGTCCTGATGGCCGCCATGGGCCTGGCCATGCCCAACACCAACGCCCAGGCCCTGATGCGCTCGGGCAACGCGGCCGGCTCCGCCTCCGCCTTGCTCGGCACCTCCACCTACCTGCTCGGCGCCATCGCCTCCCCGCTCGTCGGCATCGCGGGCGAGCACACGGCCGTCCCGATGGCCACCGTCCAGCTCGGCTGTGCGGTGGCGGCGGTGCTCAGCTTCGTCCTGCTGTGCGGGCGGCGCGGCTCGCGCGGCCCGCATGGCAGCGCGGGCCCGGGGCCTCGTCGGCCCCGGCGGGCGAGAGCCCCGAGGGCCGTACGGGCGCGACGGGCACCGTGGCCGCGGAGTAGCCCGGTCCGCGCGGGCCGGGCGCGCGGTACCCCGGGGGCGACGGTTCCTCGGCGGCGCGCCCCGGGCAACGTCCGGGGTACGAGAGTCGCGCGGGGGCGGCCGTCACCCGCCCCCGCCCGCCGTACCCGCCCCGCCGCCCGGCAGGCCGCGCCCACCACGCCGCCCGCGGCACGGGCAAGCGGCGCCCGCCCCGCCCCCACCCCGTAAAATCCACCCAATGCACGCCCCCGAGAACACGCCGCCGACCGGCGAGAACCTCCGCGCCGCGCTCGCCGGACTGCTCGACGGTCTGCCGCCCCGGCAGGCCGCGCGGGCCGTCGAGCGGCTGATCGCCAACTACCGGGGGCGGACCCCGACCGACGCGCCGGTCCTGCGCGACCGATCCGACGTCGCCGCCTACGCCGCGTACCGCATGCCCGCGACCTTCGAGGCCGTCCGGCACGCGCTGGAGGCGTTCCGGGAGCGGATGCCCGACTGGTCGCCCGGTTCGCACGTGGACCTCGGCGGCGGTACGGGCGCGGCTACCTGGGCCGTCGCGGCGGCCTGGCCGGAGGGCGCCGGGCGGACGACCACCGTCCTGGACTGGGCGGAACCCGCCCTCGCCCTCGGCGCCGAACTCGCCGGCGCCGCCGCCTCGCCCGCGCTGCGCGCCGTGCGGTGGCAGCGGCAGGTCATCGGCGGCGGCCCGGCCGTCCCCGACGGCACCGACCTCGTCACCGTCTCCTACGTCCTCGGCGAACTCACCGACGACGCCCGGCGGTCCGTCGTCGACCAGGCCGCCCGGGCCCGGGCCGCCGTGATCGTCGAACCGGGCACGCCGGAGGGCTACCGCCGGGTGATCGACGCCCGCGACCGGCTGATCGCGGCGGGTTTCGAGGTGATCGCCCCCTGCCCGCACAGCGCCGCCTGCCCGATAGAGCCGGGCGCGGACTGGTGCCACTTCTCCGCCCGCGTCAGCAGGTCCTCACTGCACCGGCAGGTCAAGGGCGGCTCGCTGGCGTACGAGGACGAGAAGTTCTCGTACGTCGCGGCCGTGCGGACCGGTGACGTGGACGGTCTCCCCGGCGCCCGCGCTCGCGTCGTCCGCCGCCCGCAGATCCGCAAGGGCCAGGTCCTCCTGGAGCTGTGCACCCGCGACGAGGGCCTGCGCCGCGAGACGGTGACCAAGCGCCACGGCGACCTCTACCGCGCCGCGCGCGACACGGACTGGGGCGACGCGTGGCCGCCGGAGGCCGGCGAGGACTGACCCGGCCGGGCAGCGGCGGTCGCGCGGGCGGGCGGTGTTCGAACGGTGCACCCGGCGCCCACGCCTCCGCTTGCGGCCTGGGCATCTCGGGCACTGGACGCCCCCACCCCGGGCACACCGGCACACCGGCCGCCCCGAGCGCCGGCCCGGGCTCCCGAGCGTCCAGCACCCGCACCCGCACCCGCCACCGGCCGGGCCGGCACCCGGCCCGCCCGGCACATGCGCCCCGGATCATCCAATCCGTGCGCCCCGGACGTCCCGGCACATGCGCCCCGGATCATCCAATCCGTGCGCCCCGGACGACCCGGCACATGCCCCCCGGATCATCCGGCACCGCTCAACGCAGCTCCGCCGTGCAGCACTTCACGCTGCCGCCCCCCTTCAGCAGCTCGCCCAGGTCCATCCCGATCGGTTCGAAGCCGCGTTCCCGCAGGGGGCCGAAGAGGCCGACGGCCGCCTGCGGGAGGAGGACGTGGCGGCCGTCGCTGACCGCGTTGAGGCCGAGCGCCGCCGCGTCCTCCGCGTCGGCGACGAGCGCGTCGGGGAAGAGGCGTTCCAGGACGGCCCGGCTGCCGGGGGAGAAGGCGCCGGGGTAGTACATGATCTCGTCGCCGGCCGCGTCGAGGACGCACAGGGCCGTGTCGAGGTGGTAGTAGCGGGGGTCGATCAGGTCCAGGCCGATGACCGGGCGGCCGAAGAACTCCTGTGCCTCGGGGTGCGACAGCGGGCTGCTGCGGAAGCCGCGGCCGGCGAGCAGCCAGGAGTCGGTGACGGCGAAGTCGCCCTCGCCCTCGTTGATGTGCTCGGGTTCGCGGACCACCTCGTAGCCATGCGACCGGAACCACTCCGCGTGCACGGCCGCCTCGGCGGCGCGCTGCGGGTGGGCGAAGCGGGCGCCGAGGACGCGGCCGTCGACGACCGTGGCGCCGTTCGCCGCGTACACCATGTCGGGCAGGTCCGGGCGGGGTTCGAGCTCCTCCACGGTGTGGCCGAGGGCGCGGTAGCGGTCGCGGAGGGTTTCCCACTGCGTGAGGGCGAGCGGCAGGTCGACCGGCTTGGCCGGGTCCATCCAGGGGTTGATCGAGTAGGTGACCTTGAAGTGGGCGGGCGGGCACATCAGATAACGGCGGGGGCTCGCCGCCCGTGGTGCTGCGGTACGCAAGTCGCGCTCCTCACGGTGGTGTTGGGCACGTACGCGGCGAGCGTACGTGCCCAAATCGTCCACGCTGGGCGCCGTTCGCGCATGAACCGTACGGGTGGTTTACGCACGGCCCGTCACGCCCCGGTGGTACCGCTCCTTCCTTCCCGCAACGCGCGCAGCAGTTCCCGCTTCTGTGCGAGCGGGTCGGCGCCCCGGCCGGCCCCGCCGGACGCGTTGCCGCGCAGCGCCTTGCGCGAGAGGTTGCTGCGGGTCCCGCCCACGCCGAGCATCCTGCCGTTTCCCCGGGTCATGGGGGCTCCTTCCGTCGGTGCCTCGCATTCGATTGAGACGAGACGTCTCGTCTCGCGATGACTCCGCTATTACGCCACGCGCCACACCCCTCCGTCAACCCCCAACGAGACGAAACGTCTCGCCTCATCGAACCGCTACCCTGCCCCATGGCCACTACCAAGACCCCGCCCGACGCCAACCGCCGCAGCGAGCGTTCCCGTCGCGCGATCCTGGAAGCCGCCCTCGAACTCACCGGCGAGACCGGCTACCAGCGGCTCACCATCGAGGCCATCGCCGCCCGGGCCGGCGTGGGCAAGCAGACGATCTACCGCTGGTGGCCCTCCAAGGCCGCCGTCCTCCTGGACGCCTTCGTCGCCCTCGGCGAGGAGGCCGCCGAAGGGCACCACGAGCTTCCCGACACCGGCGACCTGGAAGCCGACCTCAAGCTCGTGCTCCGCGCCACCGTCGACGAACTCAACAGCCCGCGCTACGACGCGCCTTCGCGCGCCCTCGCCGCCGAGAGCATCGCCAACCCGGACCTCTGCGCCCAGTTCACCAGGGCGGTGCTCGAACCGCAGCTCCAGCTGTACGTCACCCGGCTGCGCGCCGCCCAGGAGGCCGGGCAGGCCGACCCGGACGTGGACCCGCGCATCGCTCTGGAACTGCTCGTCGGCCCGCTCGCCCACCGCTGGATGCTGCGCACCCAGCCCCTCACCCACGCCTACGCCGACAGCATCGTCGAGATCACCCTGCGGGGACTCAGCCCGCGCTGAACCCCGCCGCAGGGCGCCGCCGCCGGGCCC
The DNA here is from genome assembly GCF_050937075.1 of Streptomyces sp. CA-181903. Lineage (NCBI taxonomy): Bacteria > Bacillati > Actinomycetota > Actinomycetes > Kitasatosporales > Streptomycetaceae > Streptomyces > Streptomyces sp. CA-181903. Next base: position 2,172,849 of record NZ_JBNJLY010000001.1, on the reverse strand, counting down.
GTCCACGCCCGGCCCACCCGCCGGAGCGGCCCGTGTCACACCCTCGGATGCGCCCGACGGTCACGTCGGGCGCAGGATGGTGGCAGCATTGAGCGGAGACCGCGGTCGAAGTGAGGGGATAGATGGAACGCAAGAGCAGATTCTCCCAGTGGCTGCGCCGCCCCAGGAGCGGAGCGGGCGGCGATGCGGGTGCGGGGGCGGCCACCGGTGCCGCCCGCGAGGAACTGCTCCTGGCCGCGGCCGCCGCGGGGTTCCCCCTGGCCCCGGCCGCCCACCCGTCCGGTTACGGGTGTTCGTGCGAACGCATCGGCTGTCCCACCCCGGGCCGGCATCCCGTCTCCTTCGCCTGGCAGACCCTCGCCACCACCGACCCGGAGAAGGTCGCCAAATGGCTCCGGGCCCAGCCCGAGGCCAACTTCGTCACCGCCACCGGCATGGCCCACGACGTCCTGGACGTCCCCGCCGAGGCCGGCCGCAAGGCGCTGGACCGGCTCACGGCCGCCGGCGTCGAGGTCGGGCCCGTCGCCACCGTCGCCCCCGACCGCATGCTCTTCTTCACGGCCACCCGCGGCACCCCGGACGACGAGGACGAGTGGTGGCCCTGCGAGCTCGACTGCCACCCCGAGACCCTCGACGAGCACCCCGGCCTGCGCTGGCACTGCCGCGGCAGCTACGTCCTCCTGCCGCCCTCCCGCCTGCCCGGCGACGACGCGCACGTGGCCTGGCTGCTGGGCCCGGAACGGCCGCTGCCGGATCCGCTGACGCTGCTGGAGACGCTGACGGACGCGTGCGCGCAGTACGCGGGGGACCGGCCGGACCACGAGCACCAGGCCGCCTGGCCGATCGGCCGCTGACCCCGTCGAGGACGTCCAGGCGAGGACGTCCAGGCGAGGACGTCGAGGACCGCCCGCGGGCTCGCCGGGGCCCGCGCCCGGCCCTTGCCCCGCCCCCGTCCCCGCCCGCCCTTCGGCTACTCGCCCTTCGCCGCGATCAGCGACTCGATCCGGTTCAGGAACCGCACCCGGGACGCCGCCCCCTTGACCCGCTCTCCCTTCGCCGGCACCCGCACCGCCGACTCCGACACCCGTGTGTACGTGATCGCCGTCGACAGCCGCCCGGTCAGCAGGGACTTCGTCCGCTGCTCGGTGACGGCCGGACGGACGCCCCTGGCCATGGTCCGCTTCTCGCGGTGGTGGGCGGTGAAGAAGACGACCGCGCCCCCGTCGGCCGTGCGCAGCGCGAGCGCGGGGAAGCCGGGCCCCTGCTCGGGGGTGTCGATCCAGTCGGTCCAGAAGGTGGGCGTCCGCGCGAGCTTGGCGCGGTCGGCCCGGAGCTGGGTGGTGGCGAGGTCGGGGGCGAAGTCGTCGCCCTTGCCGGTGCGCAGGAAGCCGGTGTACGCGCCGCTGACCGCGTCGGGGTCCAGCGCCAGCCCGGACGGCTCCCCGGCCCGTACCGGAACGGCCTCCGCCAAGCCGTCCCGGTCCGTCCGGAACGCCGGGACCGTGCCCGGCGCCTGCAGCGTCAGGTAGGCGGCCTTCCACGGGTCCTTGGCGCTGTCGCGCGTGAACACCACCAGCCACCGGTTCCTGTCCCGGTTGCTGAGGGTGTCGGCGACGAAGAACTTGGGCCAGCCCGCCGACTTGGGGATGGCGAACCGGGCGTCGCGCAGTTCCAGCGCCGGATAGCCCGGGTTGCCCTGGGGCAGCAGCTTGCGCTGCGCGGTCACGTCGGCGCGGCCGATCTCGGCGAGGGCGCCGGTCTCGACCCGGTCCACGAGGGCCGGGTCGAGCGCGCGGTACGCCTTGGTGTAGCCGGCGGTGAAATCGCCGAGGGCCTTGGCGGCCTCAGCCTTCTCCACCGCCGGGACGATCTCCCGCTCGCCGTGCACCGTCACGCACCCGGTCGCCAGCAGCGCCGGCAGCAGGAGCAGCGGGAGCACCCGGGACGGCACCGGCCACGGCGGACGACGCGGAAGGCGCGGCAGACGACGCGGCGGGCGCGGAAGACGCGGGCGCGTCCGACGTCGCATCGGCCTTGGACTCCTCGGTGACTGCGCTGGCAGCGGTGGCTGCCGGGGACGGCGCCACCTTACCGGTGCGGCCGGGGCGGAAGAACAGCACCAGGGTCGGGACCAGGTACAGCACCCACACCCACACCTGGAGCTTCGTCGGGTCCGGCTGGAAGTTGAAGACGCCCTTCAGCAGCGTCCCGTACCAGCTGTCGACCGGCACCTGCTCGCTGATGTCGAACGCCGTCGAGTTCAGCCCCGGCAGGACGTCGGCCTCCTGGAGGTCGTGGAAGCCGTACGCGAGCACGCCCGCCGCCACCACGATCAGCATGCCGCCGGTCCAGGTGAAGAACTTCGCCAGGTTGATCCGCAGCGCGCCCCGGTAGAACAGCCAGCCCAGCAGCACCGCCGTGAGCAGCCCGAGCAGCGCGCCGACCAGCGGCCGCACGCCGTCGTCGGTCGCCTGCACCGCCGTCCAGATGAACAGCGCGGTCTCCAGGCCCTCCCGGCCCACGGCCAGGAACGCCGTCACCACCAGCGCGGTGGTGCCCATGGCCAGCGCCGCGTCCAGCTTGCCGTGCAGTTCCTTCTTCAGGTGCCGCGCGGTGCGCCGCATCCAGAAGACCATCCACGTCACCAGGCCCACGGCGATGACGGACAGCGAGCCGCCCAGCATCTCCTGCGCCTCGAACGTCATGGTCTGCGAGCCGTACTGGAGCACGGCGCCGAAGCCCATGCTGAGCAGCACGGCCGCGGCGATGCCGAGCCAGACCGGCCGCAGGGCGTCCCTGCGGCCGCTCTTGACCAGGTAGGCGACGAGGATGCAGACGACCAGGCTGGCCTCCAGCCCCTCGCGCAGGCCGATCAGGTAGTTGCCGAACACGCGGCGCCTCCTTCGTGTGCGGGGCCGTCAGCCGAACAGCGTCCGACCCCACCAGTCGTCCTTGTCGCGGACGCCCGGCGGGACGGCGAAGACGGCCGAACCCACGTGCTGGATGTACTCGTTGAGGGCGTCCGAACGCGACAGCCGGGTCTGGATCGGCACGAAGCCGTCCCGGACGTCGCGCTGGTAGGCGATGAAGAACAGTCCGGCGTCGAGCCGGCCCAGGCCGTCGGTGCCGTCCGTGAAGGAGTAGCCGCGGCGCAGGATCGTCGCCCCCGCGTTGGTGTCGGGGTGGGCGAGGCGGACGTGCGCGTTGGGCTTCAGCACCCGGAGGTTGGGCTCCTCGCGCTCCCGCCGCTTGCCCTGCGGCGCGCCCTCGGCCTTGTCGCGGCCGAAGACGTCCTCCTGCTCCTTCAGGGAGGTGCGGTCCCAGGTCTCGATGTGCATGCGGATGCGGCGGGCGACGAGGTACGAGCCGCCGGCCATCCAGCCGTCGGCGTCCTTCTCGCCCACCCACACGAACTTGTCGAGCCGGTCGGTCTCGGTGCCCGCGATGTTCCGGGTGCCGTCCTTGAAGCCCATCATGTTGCGCGGCGTCATGGCGTCGGGGGTGGTCGACGAGGTCTTGCCGAAGCCGAGCTGCGACCAGCGGATCGCGACCCGGCCCATGCCGATGCGGGCGAGGTTGCGGATCGCGTGCACCGCGACCTGCGGGTCGTCCGCGCACGCCTGGACGCAGAGGTCGCCGCCGCTGCGGGCCGGGTCCAGGTTGTCACCGGGGAACGGCGGCAGGTCGATCAGGGCCTTCGGGCGGCGGCCCTTGAGGCCGAAGCGGTCCTTGCCGTCCTTCTCGAACAGGGTGGGACCGACGCCGAACGTGAGCGTCAGCCGGGACGGCTTGAGGCCCAGCGCCTCGCCGGTGTCGTCCGGCGGCAGCTCGTCGTTCTCGCTGATGGCGCCCTCGCCGACCTCGTGACCCGCGGTCATCCGGGCGGCGGCGGCCGTCCACTCCTTCAGCAGCTGGATCAACTGCTCGCGGTCGTCCGTGCGCACGTCGAAGGCGGCGAAGTGCAGCCGGTCCTGGACGGGCGTGGCGATGCCGGCCTGGTGGGGGCCGTAGAAGGGCACGGCCTCGCCCTCGGCGGCGGCCGGCGTCTTGTCGTCGTCGCCCAGGCGCAGGGCCGCGGTCGTGCCGCCGGCCGCGGCGGCACCGAGCGCCAGACCGGCGCCGCCCCAGCCGAGGAGGGCGCGGCGGGAGGGCTTGCGGGAGGAGCCCTTTCCGGCCGCGCCGGCTTCCGCCTTGGCCTCGGGTGCGGCCTTCGCTTCGTCCTTGGGGGCGGCCTTCGCTTCGGCCTGGGGTGCGGCCTTCGCTTCGGCCTTGGGTTCGGCCTTCGTTTCAGCCTGGGGCTCGGCCTTCGCTTCCGTCTTCGCTTCCGCGGGCTCCGCGGCTCGGTCGCCGGAAGCCGTCCCGTTCGTCGTCTCGTTCTTCTCGTTCATCGCGTCGCTCATCGCACGTATCCCCGGTCACTTCACGACGGCGCCGGCGAGCTTGGACAGCGGCTCGGAGAGGGCGTTGACGACGTCGGACAGCTTCTTGCGGTCGTCCTTGCCGACCGTGTCGTAGGACTTGAAGGAGTCCCCTTCGCGGTAGTCGTCGAGGGACTTCTTCACCGCCGCGAACTGCTTGTCCAGTTCCTGGACGAGCGCCGCGTCCTGCTTGCCGGCGACCGGCTTCAGCAGCTCGTACGCCTTCTCCGCGCCCTGGACGTTGCCCTCGAAGTCGACCAGGTCGGTGTGGCTGTAGCGCTCCTCCTCACCGGTGATCTTGTTCCGGTAGACCTCGTCGAGGAGCTCCTTGGCGCCGTTCGCCATGCTGGTCGGCGTGATCTCGGCGGTGCCGACCCGCTTCTGCCAGTCGGTGAGGTCCTTCATCAGCTGGTCGGCGAGGGCCTTGTCCTCGTCAGTGATCTTCTTGTCGTCCCAGAGCGACTTCTCCAGCCTGTGCCAGCCGGTCCACTTCTGGCCCTTCTCCAGGCCGTCCTCGCGGACGTCGACCTTGGGGTCGATGTCACCGAACGACTCGGCGACGGGCTCGGTCCGCTCCCAGCCGAGGCGGGACGGGGCGTACGCCTTCTTCGCCGCGTCGAGGTCGCCCGACTTCACGGCGTCGGCGAACTTCTGCGCGAGCGGGAGGGTCGCGTCGGCCTGCTCCTGGACGTACTTGCGGTACTCCGCGACGGCCTTGTCGAGCGCCGGGTCGGCCTTCTTCTCCTTGCCGTCGCCGCCGGTCACGGAGATCTTCTGCCGGATTCCGTCGCCCTTCATGCCGGGCTTGCAGGCGATCTCGTAGTCGCCGGCCTTCTTGACGGTGGCGGTGATCTCCGCCTTGGTGCCCGGGCCGATGTTCTCGCGCTCGGTGACGATCCGGTCGTCCGCGGCGTAGACGTAGACCTCGGTGACCTTGGAGCCCTTGTTCTGAATGTTGATCTTCACGTCACCGGCGGGGAACGAGGTCTTCGACACCTCGCACTTGTCGTCGGAGGCGGTCACGCGGATCGCGTCGGCGTCACCGGCGTCCGACTTCTCTGCGCAGCCGGACACGACGGCCAAAGCCGCCGCCGCGGCGACGACGGTGACAGCGGAGGAGCGGAGGGCTCGCATACGGGCTCCAGGCGTGCTCGGAAGTCGGAATCCTGCCTTTTCATCACATCTCCGTCACAAAGGGAGGCGATGTGGCTGAAAAAGCACCTCTAATAAGGCCGACCTAACTTATCTGAGGCTTGCCTGAGTCGTTCCCCAAAGTGCACGTGATTCTGCTCTCATGCGGCAAAATCTTGCCCCAGTCGACAGCTTGATCACTTGGGTCCGCCGGGTCACTTCTGTCGCGGGGGGTGGGGTGGGGGTGGGGAGCGGGCGAGGGGTGGGTGAGGGGTGAGCAGGTGGGGGAGCGGGGGGCGGAGTGGCGAGATCGGGTGGCCGATCGGAAACCCGCTTGCCTCGGGAGGCGATCCCTCGCGCAATGCGCCCGGGGTGCTGCGGTGGCCTCGACACCTCGCCGGGGTGTGCGCGACGTGCATGCCGACGCGGCGTAGACGCGCGTACCGGGCCCGTCGGCCGCCGGGAGGCCCACGAACGGATGGGGGACGAATCCGGCCACCTCGGACGTGGGCGGGTGGCCGTCCGGTGGGGCGCGCGGTGCGGGTGACGACTCGCGTGATGACGCGTGTGACGACTGGGGGACGACGCGAGTGGTGACGTGTGCGGCGACTCGTGATGGCGCGAGTGGCGACTCGCGATGGCATCCGGGGGAGCCGCGATGGCGTTTGCGGCGACTCGTGATGACGCGGGTGGCGACTCATGTGCCGTGATGTGACGACTCATGTGCCGTGTGAGGGACCCTTTTCCGCTTTCCGCGCATCCATTCGACTGACTACCTTTCATGTGCCGGCAGGCACCGGCCGCACTACCCCTAAGGAGAGTTGACACATGGCCGTAACTCAGAGACGGACGGCGTTCACCGCCGCCGTCGCCACGGCGATCGCCCTCGGGGCCACCGTGCTCACCCTGCCCGCCCGAGCCGCCGGTGAGGAGCCGGACGCGGCGGCCAAGCAGCCGACCGGGTTCCAGCTCAAGGACGCCACCCTCACCTGGGGCATCAAGGAATCGTTCCGCCAGTACGTCACCGGCAAGGAGGCCGACGGCACCATCCGCGTCGCCGACGGCGCCGAACAGGCGGACGGCAACGGCGCCTTCACCTTCTCCGGCGGCAAGGGCACCTACGACCGCGAGAAGCACTCCTTCACCACCGCTTTCAAGGGCAGCGTCCGCTTCCTGGGCCACGCCAAGGGCGAGGGGAAGAAGAAGCACTGGGACCTGGACGTGAAGTTCAGTGACCTCAAGGTGATCGGCGAGGGCGGGAAGGGTCGCGTCACCGCCGACGTCACGACCTCCGGCAAGACCCGCGACGACGTCACCCTCGCCACGCTCGACCTGGCGAAGGGGGAGTCGGCGGGGAAGAACGAGAAGGACGAGAAGGACGGCAAGGGGGACAAGGCCGAGAAGGACGAGAAGAAGACGGAGAAGAAAGCCGACAAGAGCGACAACGGTAATAAGGGCGACAAGGGAGACAAGGGCGGCAAGGATCACGCCAAGGACGACAGCAAGAGCGACGCCAAGGACGCCAAGAAGGACGCCAAGAGCGACGACAAAGCCGACGGCAAGAACGACGTCCCGGCACTCGCCAAGGTCCCCGCGAGCCTGACCGCCGACGGCGCCAAGGCGCTCACCTACAAGAAGCACTCCGTCTACAAGACCGGGGCGTCCCTCGACAACCTCTCCCTCTCGGTGAAGCAGAGCGCTCCGCTCCCGCTCCCCGACGATCACGAGCCGGCCCCGATACCCAGCAAGAAGCCGGCTCCCGACTCCGACAAGGTGCCCGCGCCGAAGCCGAAGGAGCCCTCCGAGCCGAAGAAGACCCCTGAGTCGAAGGAGACCCCGTCCTCCGAGTCGAAGCCGGAGGGCGTCGACGAGGGCAAGGTCTGGGGCCCGGAGGAGGAGTCGTTGGTCCCGAGGACGGGCGACCCGAAGGGCGGTACCGAGGGGACCGGCGGCTCCTCCGCCTCCCCCGGGACCACGGGAAGCACCGGGAGCTCGGAGACGCCGGGGACCACCGGCAGCACCGGCAGCAGCACCGAGCAGTCGAACCAGCTGGCCGCGGACTCCACGGTCTACGACGGCCGTCTCGACTGGGGCGTCTCCCAGGCGTTCCGTACCGCCATCACCGGTTCGCCGGCCAACGGGAAGATCGAGGTCTCGGGCGGCGCGGAGCAGCGGGACACCGGGTTCCGCTTCACCAAGGCGAAGGGAAAGTACGACACGGCGAAGTCCCAGCTGGTCACGGCCGAGTTCGAGGGTTCGGTGCGCTTCCTCGCCTACCAGACGGAGAAGGGGGCGGAGGTCGAGGTCACCGTCTCCAAGCTGAAGATCGACGGGGCGAAGAAGCAGCTGTGGGGCCATGTTTCCAACAAGGTGGGCGGGAAGCCCGCGTTCGAGGGCGACGTCGCGCTGGCGGACCTCCTCTACACGGACTCCCTCACGGCCGCCAACGGCGTCGTCACGCTCAACACGGTGCAGGCCACCCTCACCGAGGACGGGAAGAAGGCGCTGACCATCCGGGGATTCAAGCCCAACAAGAGTGACGGTCTCGACCCGGTGACCGCGAAGATCGCGGTCAACAAGGACGCCAAGCTCGACGACGACTCCACCGGCACGAACACCGACGGTACGAGCCCGTCGGGTACCGGCACCGGTACGAGCGGTACCGGCAGCTCGTCGGGTACGGGTACGGGCACTGGCACGGACGACTCCCTCGCCCACACCGGTAACGACACCCCCACCGGCCCCCTGGTCGGCAGTGCCGCGGCGCTCGTCCTCGCGGGCGGGACGGCGGTCTGGACCGCGCGTCGCAAGTCGGCGAAGCTGACCGGCTGATCTTCGTCGGTCCGTCCGCTCGGGCCCTGCCCACCGCCGCCACCCGGCGGCGGTGGGCAGGGCCCCCGCGCTCCCACTGGGTAGGCTGGCGGAACAGCACCACGCGAACCGCACGCACCAAGGAGCAGACGTGAGCGAGCCGGCGTCCACCGCCCTGCAGCAGGAGATAGCCCGGGAACTCCAGGTGTCCGAGGACTTCGACGCCGAGCGGGAGATCGAGCGCCGGGTGGCCTTCCTCGCCGAGCGGCTGACCTCCACCGGCCTGCGCTCCCTCGTCCTCGGCATCAGCGGAGGCGTCGACTCCACCACCGCGGGACGGCTCTGCCAGCTCGCGGTCGAGCGGGCCCGCGCCACCGGCCACGAAGCGCACTTCTACGCGATGCGGCTGCCCTACGGCGTCCAGGCCGACGAGCACGACGCCCAGCTCGCCCTCTCCTTCATCCGCGCCGACCACGTGCTGACCGTGGACGTCAAGCCCGCCGCCGACGCCGCGCTGGAGGCCGTCCTCGCAGGCGGCACCCGCTTCCGCGACGCGCACCACCAGGACTTCCTGCACGGCAACATCAAGGCACGGCAGCGCATGATCGCCCAGTACGCGGTGGCCGGGGCGCACGAGGGCCTGGTCGTCGGCACCGACCACGCCGCCGAGGCGGTCTCGGGCTTCTTCACCAAGTACGGCGACGGGGCCGCCGACCTCGTCCCGCTGACCGGCCTCACCAAGCGCCGGGTACGCGCCGTCGCCGACGCCCTGGGCGCGCCCGCCGAGCTGGTGTGGAAGACCCCCACCGCCGACCTGGAGACCCTCGACCCGGGCAAGGCCGACGAGGACGCGCTCGGTGTCACGTACGACGACATCGACGACTTCCTGGAGGGCAAGCCGGTCGAGGAGCGGGCCTTCGAGACGATCGTCCGCCGCTACCGCCTCACCGACCACAAGCGCCAACTCCCCATCGCTCCCTGAGAAAACGCCGCACCGGGCGTCACGGATTCTTCCTACGAAGCGACAAGGCGCAGGGCGCCGTCCCGCGCGCCACTGGCACCTGTGCCGGGCGGCACGGGAATGCCATGCTCTGCTTGATTCCCGCTGCTGGTACGGGAGTTACCCGTGTGCCGGCAGCCGGTGTGTTCCTTCAACGAGAGTGGGAGTGAACGTCATGGCATCGCTGCGCAGTCGTCTCATGGTCACGGTGGTGGCCGCCGTCGTCGGAACGGCGGTGCTGGGCCTGGCGCCCGCCGCACTGGCGGACGACCACCATCACCACCACGGCGACGACGGATACCCGGTGCTGGTGGTGTCGCCGGCGCCGGGGAACCTGACCCAGGAGCACAAGGTGACCGACACCTACCGGTACGACCCCACGGCGTCCGGCGGCTCGTCGATGACGCCGGAGGGGCCGTCCGCCGCGCAGCCGTCCCCGGCGTCGACGCCCGAGTCCGGGGCCGTGTCGAGCGCCAAGGACACGGCGAACAGCACGGGCCAGTCCGCCACTTCGGGCCTGTCGAGCGCCGTCAACTCCTTGCTGAAGTAACCCTCGGCGGGCCCCTGCGATATCGGCCCCCGCCCTGCGCCCCGGACGCCGCCCCGCTCACCTCACACCGCCGCCCGCACCGGCAGGGCGACGACGGGTCCCGCTCCGCGGGCCCGGGAGGGCGCGGGGCGGCGGCGTAGCCTGCCGTGAGCGACCGGATGTGAGACCGGCTGGAGGCCGTGGCCCAGGAGTACGTCCGGCAACTCATGGCCGCTCAGGCGCAGGGCGCCATGATTCCTGAGCTGTCGCGTCACCTGTCGCGCCTTCTTTGACGTCGGGGCGGAACGTTCAGCCGTCGCGTCCGGCAGCCAGGACGTGTCGAGGTCGGTGGCCACGACGTGCCCGGTCGGCCCGACGCGCGCGGCCGGCCATGCCGGGACGCCGGCCCCGCCGGCGCCGACCTCCCGCCGGCGCCGCCACCCCTCGCCGGCACCGATCCGCTCGAAGTGCCGGAACATCGACGCGTCGAAGGGCTCCGACAGCGCGGCGAACCGCTCGCCTGCCTCGGTCTGCCGGTTGCCCAGCCGGTAACCCCGTGTCCTGCTGCCCCACCGCTCCCCGTTCGCCTGTCATGGGGCGGTCATCGCACGCGGACCATCCCGGCCGATTGCCCCAGGGAGTTGCGATCCGGACACCGGAGGGGGGTGTTCCAGTCAGTTGAGCAGTCAACGGTTGCTATGTACAGCGGTTACGGGGGATCGTCGTTATGCGAGCGCGAGACGAGATGGCGTGGCGGCCTTCCGCAATCGAAGTCGGCGCGAATTCCTCTCGTTCGGCGCGACGCGTGACGCACGACGCATGAACCCCGGCGCGACCCATGGCGGTTGCCCGGTGAACTCCCGGTTCGACATTCGAAGAAGGAGACTCGTCCAGTGCTGTCGAAAGCGAAAAAGACCGCGACTTCCGCCGCCTTGGCCCTCGCGGCCGCCGCCGCGTTGACCGTGGTCGTCCCGGCCGGCAACGCCTACGCCATCGACCACATCCCCTGCCGCGGCGGGGAGCCCTTCCTGAAGATCTGGTCGCACAGCGGCGGACGTCAGAGCGTCGACTGCTACGCGAACCGCGGTAGGACCGACTTCGGCGGATGGTGGGTCGACAAGATCTCCACCGGCAACAACGACCTGATCTACTACGACGCCAACGGCGACTCGGTGAAAATCGAGCGCTGGCATGAAATCACCTTCCCGAACCGCCCGCCCAAGGTGAACTCCATCGAAATCCTCTGACGCGGCAGTAACGTTTCAGCGGTCCGGGGCCGACACGGTTCTCGTGGGGCGCGCCTCCCCCTTGCCACCGTTTTTCCGGCGTCCAGCCGGATTCCCTCGTCTCGTCGTGACAGGTAATCCGTATGCCCCGGGCCGCCCTGATGCCGACCATGCCTTTACCGGCCATGGCCGGCATCGGCTGCTTTTACGGGCCGGTTTTCGCGGAGGTTTTCACCGAGTCGGCGGCCGTCTCCACGGGGTGTGCGGTCGGCCGTACGAGGACGTCAGGATTGAAGTCGTGGGGCTGTGCCTGTGGGACCGAGCCCGCAGGGCCGGGCCCCCGCGGCAGGGCCCGCCCGCCGCCTACGCCGGCTGGGCGAGCTGGATCAGGTTGCCGCATGTGTCGTCCAGCACCGCCGTCACCTCCGGCCCCATCTCCACCGGCTCCTGTGTGAACCGCACCCCCAGCCCGCGCAGCCGATCGAACTCGGCGCGGACGTCGTCCACCGCGAAGGCGGTGGCCGGAATGCCGTCCGCGACCAGCGCCTCCTTGTACGGCTTCACCGCGGGGTGCCCGGAGGGTTCGAGGAGGAGTTCGGTCCCGTCGGGGTTCTCCGGCGAGACGACGGTCAGCCACCGGTCCGTACCCCCGACCGGGACGTCGTGCTTCGTCACGAACCCCAGCACGTCGGTGTAGAAGCGGTGGGCCTTCTCCTGGTCGTCGACGAAGACGCTGGTCAGGTGGATCCTCATGACGTGCTCCCGGGGCGGAGGGGGGCGCGGGCCGGTCGCCCGGCAGCCCGGCAACCGGCCGTGCGGACCCTGCCCAGTATGGACGCCACCCGGCTCCCCGGCCGCTCGGGCGAGGAGTCCGGTACCGGGAGCGCGGCCGCCCGCCAACCGCTCCGGGGAACCCGCCATCTCCCGGCCCGGAACCGCTCCGGCCTCCGCCGGCCCGCCCCCCGGCCGGTGCCTACTCCGCGTCGGTCGTGACGGGGAAGCTGGCCAGCCGTTCTCCCGTCCGGTGGAGTTCGATGAGCAAGGGGCGGAGGGCGCGGCCGGCGGGGGTGAGGGTGTAGCGGGTGCTGACGGGGAAGCCCGGCAGGCGTTCCCGGACGAGAAGGCCGCGCTGAAGGAGGGTGTGCAACCGGTCCGAGAGCACCTTGGGGCTGATCTCCGGCAGCCGGTCGCGCAGGGCGCCGAACGAGTGCGGGCCGTGCATCAGTTCGCGCAGGACCAGGGTGGTCCAGCGGCCGGCCACTGCGGCCAGTGCGGCCTCGACCGGACACGTCGGTTCCGGCCGCACCGTGCGGCCCGGCCCCGGCGGGACCAGCTCGGTGTCCCAGCGGTGATCCCGGGCGCCACTCCGTGCGTGATCCCGGACGTCATTCCGGGCGTGATCCGGGACGTGGGTTTCCGTTTGGTGAGTCTCGCGACGACCGGTTTGGCTGCCGTCATGAGTATCGACACGCGTTCCGCACACGGTCCCGACCTTACCGGCCACCCGGATTCCGACGGCCCCCGCTTCCCGTCGGTCCCCCGAATCCCGACGACTCCCCGCTTCCCGTCGGCCCCGCAGCCTCCGCAGCCTCAACCGCCCCTACCGCCCCTGCCTCCTCCACCTCTCCCACCACATCCCCCACCACCTCGTCCATCCGCCTCGCCACCGAGGCCCGGCACCACCCCGAGGTCTTCGCCGCCGCCTTCAACTCCGGCGACCCGTCCGCCCTTTCGCGCGTCTACGACGAGGGGGCCGTGTTCGTCCCCCGGCCCGGGGAGTCGGCCACCGGTCCGGAACTGCGGGCGGCCAACGCGGCGTTCCAGGCGCTCGGCGTTCCCGTCGAGGTCCGTCCCCGGCACACCTATGTCGCCGACGACATCGCGCTGTTGATCGTCGACTGGGTCATCGACGGCCCCGGGCCGGACGGCCGTCGCGTTCATATCGAGGGGACCGCCACGGACGTCGCCCGGCGCGGGCCGGACGGTCGCTGGCGGTACGTCATCGACAACCCGTTCGGCACGGCGACTCCGGAACCGGAGGACGTCCCCGCCGGCTGAACCGGGGGTGTGCGCGGGCGGGGCGGCCGCATCGCCGTTCAGCGTGGCAGTACCCACCCCGGCCGCCACGTCCCCACGGCGTCGTGGCCGGGTGCCGTGGCGGCGAGGTGGGTGCGGAGGGCGGGCAGGGCCGGGTGGGGGTTGTCGCGGTGCCAGAGGAGCGAGTGGGGGTAGACGGGCGCGGGATCGGTCACCGGGATGCGGCGCAGGCCGTGGCCGGCGGGCCAGACGAGGCGGGTGTGGCCACCCATGAAGGTGGCCAGGGCCGGGGTGTCGGCCACGGTGTCGAGGAGCGCGTCGGAGCCGAAGTTGGGGCCGGTCGCCTCGATGGTGAGGCCGAACTCGGCGACGAGATCGTCGTAGTAGGCGGCCCACTCGCTGCGGGGGACGATGCCCGGCATCAGATCCGGTGGCCGGCGAGGCGCGCGACGCTCACCGAGCGGGCGTCCGCCAGCGCGTGGGACGGGCCGGTGAGGAGCTCCAGCGGCTCGTCGAGGACGCGGACGGACGCGATGTCGTCGGGAAACGGCCGGCCGGGCGCGGCGACGGCGCGGAAGGTCGCGTCGATCGCGCCGGAGCGGAGGGCGGTGACGGCCGTCTCGATGTCGAGCAGCATCACCACGTCGAGCTCGGTCTCGGGGTACGCGCGGTGGAAGTCGCGCAGCAGGCCGGATGCCGCGCCGCGCGAGCTGATCACGTCGACGCGGAGGGGGCGGCGGCCGGTGCGGACGGACGCGACCGCGCGTTCGGCGACGCGCAGCAGGTCGCGCGCGTGGGGCAGGAACGCCTGCCCGTCGATGGTCGGCTCGGCACCGCGCGGTGTGCGGGTGAACAGCCGTACGCCGAGCTCGCGCTCGAGCGCGGCGACGCGTTTGGAGACGGCCTGCTGGGTGATCGACAGGTCGGCGGCCGCCTTCTGGAACTGGCCCGTTTCCACGACGGCGGCGAAGGTGCGTACGGCTTCGAGGTCCATGCCGGACGAGCGTAGTGATCAACCATTGGTTGTGCGGACCGGGTGAGGCGGTTGTTTGACCTGCCGACCCGCCGCACGCTTGGCTCTGCCGGTCAACGTCGGTTTGTGGGGTACCCCTCGTGGGAGGATGCTGAGCATGGTGGGCAGGAGGCGGCTGGGCCCCGATTTCGGCCGGCTCTGGGCGGCGAACGCGGTGAGCGCGTACGGATCCGGGCTGGGGTTCGGGGCGTTGCCGCTGATCGCCGTACTGGCGTTGCACGCCGGCCCCGCCGAGGTGTCGGCGCTGTCCGCCGTCGGGCCCGCGGTGGGTGCGTTGATCGCGCTGCCGATCGCGCCGTGGATGGAGTTCCGGCGCAAGCGCCCGGTCATGATCGCGATGGACCTGGTCCGGTTCGCGGCCATGGCGACGATCCCGGTCGCCTACGCCGTCGGGCTGCTCGGCTTCGCCCACCTGCTCGTCGTCTCGGCCGTGGTGGCCGCGGCGAAGATCGCTTTCAACGCGGCCGGCGGCGCTTTCCTCAAGGCCCTGGTGGCGCCGGACGACCTGCTCGTGGCCAATGCCCGCTTCGAGTCCACCCACTGGAGCTCCGTCGCCGTCGGACCACCGCTGGGCGGCGCGGCGATGGGCCTGTTCGGGCCGGTCACGACCGTGACGGCCGACGCGCTCAGCTATCTGCTCTCCGCCCTGGGCATCACCGCGATTCGCCACCGGGAGGAAGACCCGCGACCGGTCGGCGAAAACCCGTCCCGGGCAGGCGGGTTGCTCGACGGCTGGCGGCACATCCTCGGCGACCCCGCCCTGCGGGCGCTCTACCTCAACCAGATCATGGTCTCCGGCCTGATCATGGCCACCGAGCCGCTGCTGGCCGTACTCCTCCTCCGGCGGCTGGGGTTCCCGCCCTGGCAGTACGGCCTCGCCTTCGCCCTCCCCTGCCTCGGCGGCCTCGTCGGCTCCCGGCTGGCCCGCCGCACCGTGGCCCGTTTCGGGCGGCCCGCGGTCTTCCGGACCGCCGGCACCCTGCGCGCCGTCTGGCTGATCGGCCTGGCCTTCGTCCGCCCCGGCGTCATCGGCCTCGTCACCGTCATCGCCATCGAGCTGGCGATCATCGTCAACATGAGCCTGTACATTCCGGTGCTCGCCACCTACCGGCTCGAACGCACCCCCAGGCACCTCCTCGCCCGCACCCTGACGGCCTGGTCGATCGGCCAGCAGGCGTCCATCGCCCTCTGCACCGCGCTCGGCGGCGTCCTCGCCGACGCCACCGGCCCGCGCACCGCCCTGACGGCCGCGGGACTCCTCGCCCTGGCCACACCGCTCCTGCTTCCCCGCCGCGACCGGACGACGCCTTGCCCCGCGCCGGAACCGTCCGCGTAGCCGCCCGGGGCGTCCGGCCGCTCGATCCGTCCGGCCGCTCGATCCGTCCTCCCGCAACCCCATCCTCTCGCTCACTCCGTCCTCCCGCTCGATCCGTCCCGCCGCCCCGGGCGTTCTGCCGCCTGTGGCAT
The DNA here is from genome assembly GCF_050937075.1 of Streptomyces sp. CA-181903. Classification (NCBI taxonomy): domain Bacteria; kingdom Bacillati; phylum Actinomycetota; class Actinomycetes; order Kitasatosporales; family Streptomycetaceae; genus Streptomyces; species Streptomyces sp. CA-181903. The sequence goes on along the minus strand of NZ_JBNJLY010000001.1, from coordinate 2,157,197 downwards.
CCCGCCGTTCAGGACGCGCCGTCCCCGCCCTCGCTCCCGGCCGGACCCAGCCGGACGCAGCATTCGCCGGGGTGGGGGGCGAGGACGGCCTGGATGCCGTTGACCTCGAGGCCGTCGAGGCAGCCGGCGAGGAAGGCGTGGTTCATGCCGCACACCAGGTCGGGGGCTTTGGCGGCCAGGGGGTGGAAGGGGCAGTTGCGCAGGCGGAGGCGGGTGGGGGTGTCCCGGACGGGTTCGTAGCCGTGCCGGTCCAGGAGGAGTTCGCAGGCGGTCAGGCCGCGTTCGGGGCCCGGGCGGCCGGGGCGGGTCTCCTCCCGGGCGGCTTCGCCCAGCCGCCGGCCACGCCGCCCGGCGGCGCGTACCGCGGCCTGGGCGGCGTTCTCGTCCGCGCCCTCGGTCAGGACGGCGTCCAGGAGCAGGTCGGCCGGCAGTTCGTGGCGGCGGTCGGGGATGCTCACGGTGATCTGCGCGTCGGTGGGCTCGTACACCTTCGGCTGCCGGCCGACCTTGCGGATGCCGCCGGGCGCCTCGTAGCGGGCGCGGAGGAGACCGGCGTCGACCAGCTTGTCGAGGTGGAAGGCGGCGAGCTTCCGGGAGATCCCGACGCCGGCGGCGGCCACGGCCGGCTTCCTCGGTCTGTTCGCGATCCCCGCCGGGACCCCGGCGTTCCGCACCGCCCTGGCGCACATGACGCTGAACCTGCTGGTGACCGTCGCGTACGCCGCCAACTTCGGCCGGCGGCACGGCGGTTACGCCGACGGCGGAAGCGTCGGGACCGGACAGCTCGCGCTCTCCGCCGTCAGCGTGGCGGCCCTGGCCGTCTCGGAACACCTGGGCGGCAAGCTCGCCTACCGCTACGGCGTGCGCGTCGCCGACGAGGACACCCAGGCCGAGGGCTACACGACCGGCCGACCGGCCGCGGCCGCGGGACCGCTCGCCCTGACGGCTGATCCATCCCCCCCACCACACCCCCGGAGTTGCCCATGCGCATCGCCGCGCTGATCACCTGGGTGATCACCGCCCTCGGCGGCTTCCACATGCTCGGCGTCTGGATCCGGCGCGGCGGGGTCCGGCAGCAGCGGACCGGCACCAGCCGCCTGCCCGCGCCCGTCGTCTTCGGCCACTTCGCCCTGGCCGCGATCGGACTCGTGGTGTGGATCGGCTACCTCGCGACCGGCCGGTCCGCCCTGGCGTGGGCCGCCTTCGGCCTGCTGCTGCCCGTCGCCCTGCTGGGGTTCGTGATGCCGGCCCGCTGGATCCCCGCGTATCGCGCCCGCGCCGCGACGGTGCCCTCGGGGACCGACGAGTCCGTACCCGCCGAACGGCACTTCCCCGTCGCGGTCGTCCTGCCGCACGGCCTGTTCGCCGTCGCCACCCTCGTCCTCGTCCTCCTCACCGCCCTGGGCCGGTGAGGAGCCGTCCGAGCCAGTCGGTACGGGCGGTACGGGCGGTGCGGCTGAGGGCCGCCTCCGGGGCCATGGTGTCGAAGCCGTGGTACGCGCCGGGCCAGACGTGGAGCTCGGCCCGGCCGCCGGCCTGCCAGAGCGCGTTCGCATAAGCGACGCACTCGTCGCGGAACATCTCGGCCGACCCGACGTCGATATAGGCCGGCGGGAGGCCGGAGAGGTCCGTGGCGCGGGCGGGGGCGGCGTACGGCGGGACGTCCGGGGTGCCGTGCCGGTCGCCCAAGTACGCGTGCCACGACGTGGCGGCGGAGGTCCGGTCCAGGGCCCCGGGACGGACAGGTGGCGGCCGGAGAAGGTGTCCGCGCGGTCGTCGAGCATCGGGCACAGCAGCAGCTGGCCCAGCGGGCGGGGGCCGCCGCGGTCGCGGGCCAGCAGGGCGAGGGCCGCGGCGAGCCCGCCGCCGGCGCTCTTTCCCCCGACGACGACGCGGTCCGGGTCCGCGCCCAGTTCGTCCGCGTGCCCGACCGCCCAGGCCAGCCCGGCGTAGCAGTCCTCCAGCGGTTCCGGATACCGCGCCCCGGGCGCCAGCCGGTACTCGGCCGAGACGACCGCCAGCCCCAGCGGGAGCGCCCAGTCCCGGAGGACGCGCGGCAGGACGGACCACGCGTTGCCCGCGATCAGCCCGCCGCCGTGCAGGTAGTACAGCAACGGCAGAGGGCCGCTCGGTCCTGACGACGGCCGCGCGCTCACCAGCGTGACGTCCGGGCCGCCCGGTGGTCCCGGTACGGACAGTTCCGTCACCTCGAAGAGGCCGTCCGCGCGGAGGGCCTCGACCGTGGGCCGCGGCCGGTTCGCGGCATCCCGCGCCTGCCGGGCCGCGAGGTTCTCCGGGGTGACCGGCTCCTTCGCCTCCTCGCCCAAGGAGGCGAGGACGGCGGCCAGTTCGGGGTCGAGGGGGACGGCGCCGGGCTCCTGCGGCTCCCGGTGGGCGCTCACGGCCGCCCGGCCTTCGGGCGGGGCGCGGTGCGGGGCGGGGGGAACGGCTGCCGGGGACCCATGCGGCGTATCCCATCACACCGCTCGGGAGGAACGAGCCACGCGCCGGCGCCCCGCGCACAGGTCGGCCACACACCCGTCCCGCCTGTTGCGCCCGTCGCGCCCCTCCCACCCGTCACGCCGCAGCCCGGCACGGGGCGGGCAGCCCGGGCGGCAGGCCACCCCGCTCCTCCTCGGTGAGGTCACGGCCCAGGACGGCGCACAGGTGGCGCTTTCACAGCGCCGGGTCGAGGCGGAGCAGGCTCATGGCGCCTTCACGGTCGCCGCGCGGCGCCCGCCGGTCCGCCACGCGTACCGCCTGGTAGCGGGCCACCCCGAGCGACGGGGTCGGTCTTCTCCTGGGGTCGGACGACGGCCACGCTGCCGCCCTCCGGCACCCCGGACCCCGTCGCCCCGCAGGGCGCCGGCCACCTCCGCGACGTCCGCCCGACGGCCGAAGAAGTCGCCCGCGTCCGCCTCGTGGAAGGTGGCGAGGCCGCGGAAGGCGCGGGCGGGCTCGGATACCTCCGCTGCCTCCGCGCGGACGCCGGGCCGGGGCGTCAACGCGCCTGTGGCGCGGCCCGTCACCCGGCACCGGGCGACCGGAAGCGGCGGATCAGCGGCGCAGCCACTCGTCGAGGAGGGCGGCCTCGGCCGCGCTGAGCCGGGGCAGTTCGGGCACGAGGGTGCGGAACGCCGCGACGACGGCCGACGCGTCGCGGGCGGGGGCGGTGGGCCCGTCGGTGAGGATGGCGCGTGCGACCGCGTCGAAGGCGGCGTCGGCCAGGTGCGGGTCGCTCTGTCCCGGCGGCAGGGTCAGCAGGGTGTGGACGGTTCCGGTGCCCGCCGCGCGGATGAGGTTGACGGCACGTTCCTCGCTCACCCGGAGCCGGCCGGCGGCGGCGACCCTGTGGACCCGTTCGGCGAGGATCCGCACGCCCCGGGCCTGCGCCGGGGTGTCGCGGGCGCGGACCGGGTCGAGGAGCAGCCCGTAGACGTAGGGATGGGCCAGCCCGAAGCCGATCTGCGTGTCCCAGCCGGCCCGGAGGTCCGCCACCGGGTCGTCGGAGGGCGCGACGGTTCGCTTCCCCGCCACGTGTTCGGCGAAGACGTGCTCCGCGGCGGCGTTCAGCAGATCGTCCTTGTCCTGGAAGAGGCGGTAGAGGGCGGGCGGTTGCAGCCCGGCCTCCTCGGCCACGCGGCGCGTGGTGACCGCCGCCGGCCCCTGCTCGCGCAGCAGGCCGGCCGCGGCTTTCACGATGCGGTCGCGGGTGAGGTCTCGCCGCTGCGTGTTGGTTGCCATGAGAGCGATGTTATCGGTGATACCGCCGGTGCCTGCCCGGCCGCCCTGCGCCCCGCGATCAAACCGCGATCGCCCGCGATCACCGCGTGATCAATGGAAATATCACTGATACCGTTTTCTTCGTTCCGTCGGAAACAGAAGCATCGAACGGGAGCCACCCATGCTGATCGTCACGGGAGCCACCGGCCGCCTCGGGGCGCTGATCGTCGACCGCCTGCTGGAACGGATGCCGGCCTACGGCATCGGCGTCAGCGTGCGCGACGCGGAGAAGGCCGCCGGCCTCGCCGCGCGCGGCGTCCGGGTCCGGGCGGGGGACTTCACCGAACCCGGCGGTCTGCGGCACGCCTTCGAAGGCGCCGAGCGCGTCCTGGTCGTCTCGGCGGCCATCCGGGGCGACGGTGCGTCGGCCGCCAACCGGGCGGCCGTCGACGCCGCACGGGAAGCGGGCGCCCGGCACATCGTGTACACCAGCCACCAGGCCGCCTCCCCCACGTCGCTCTTCCCGCCGCAGCGGGTCCACGCGGCCACCGAGGAGCACCTCAAGCGGCAAGGTGTCCCCTACACCGTCCTCCGCAACGGGTTCTACGCCGCGACCCTGGCCTCCTACGTCGGCACGGCGCTGGAGACGGGCACGCTCGCCGCGCCGCGGGACGGCCTGGTGTCCTGGACGGCCCACGAGGACCTGGCGGAAGCGGCGGCCGCCGCCCTGACGGGACACCCGGGCGAAGAGGGCGCGCTCACCGGGATCACACCACCGCTGACGTCCCCGAACGCCTTGGACTTCACCGACGTCGCCGCGATCCTGAGCCGCCTCACCGGCCGGGCCGTCACCCGCGTCGTCATGGACGACGACGCGTGGACGGCCGCGGCGGTCGCGGGCGGAATGCCGCGGCCGGCCGCGGAGTTCGCCCTGACGATGTTCGCCGCGTCGCGCGCGGGCGAGTTCGAGGCCACCGACCCCACCCTGGAGGCGGTGATCGGCCACCCCCCGAAGACCGTCGAGGAGGTCCTGCGGGAGATCCTGGAGGGAACCACGCGCTCCTGACGGCGAATCGGGGATGGGGAGCGCCGGCCCGCGTCGCGCCCGGCACCACCTGCCGGTGACACGGCGGGCGGCGGACCGTCCACGACATCGGCTCGATACGATCCCGTCGTGATCACCAGCGCCCGCACCACGGTCTTCGACGTCGACGGCACGCTCTGCTTCGACGGGAGGACGATCGACGACCGGATCCTCGCCGCCATCGAGACCTGCGAACGTGCCGGTCACGACCTGGTCTTCGCCTCGGCCCGGCCGGTTCGCGACCTCCTGCCCGTCCTCGGCGGGGCCTTCCCCGCCGCGACGCTGATCGGCGGCAACGGCAGCCTCGTCTCCGTCGACGGCCGGGTCCGGGCACGGGCCGCGTTCGAGGCCGGCGACCTCGCCGAACTCCTGGCCCTGGCGGAGCGGTTCAAGGCGGGCTACCTCGCCGACGGCCCGTGGGACTACGCCTACACCGGACCCGCCGACCACCCGATCCTCGGCCGCGTCGACCAAGGCCGCCTCGCCCGCCGCGTCGGCCTCGCCGGCCTCCCCGCCGTCGTGAAGTTCCTCGTGGTCGACGCGACCGACATGCCCGCCCTCGCCGAGGCCGGCCGCCGGCTCGGGATGACGGTCAACCACCACGTCGACGAGGCGCTCATCGACTTCGCCCCGGGCGCCACGAACAAGTGGGAGGCCCTGACCTCGCTGGGCATCGACGAGTACAACGCCTTCGGCAACGACGTCAACGACCTCGACCTGCTGCGCAACGCACGGCACGCCGTCCGCGTCGGCACCCTCCCGGACCTGGACGGCGTCGCCCACACCACCGTCGCCCCCGACCCGGCCGCCGTCGCCGCCGAGATCAACGGACTGGCGGCGGCGACGCCCGTGGCCTGACGGGCGGGTCGCTGCGGCGGGAGAGGAGAGAGCGGCGCACGGGCGCCGACGCGCGGCCCGAGCCCGGCGGCTCCGTCGCGGTGAACGATCACGGGTCCGCCCCCCCCGTTTTGTCGATGGCGCGCGGGGAGGCGGCCGTTCCGCGCACCGTACGACCGGGGAAACCGCGCCGGTCACCCCGCCGGCCGCTTCGCCCGCATCGGCCGCCAGGGCGACGCCGGTGTAGCGGGCGGCGCCGATCTCTCTCCGGCGGGTGACCGGTACGACCGGCCGGGCCCGCTCCTCCCCCGGTGGAACCGGCACCGGAGGGTGCGGACCGCGAACACGGTGGCCATCCTGGCATTTGACCGTCGGCCCCAAGACAGCCGCTTGACCTTGCCGCCGGCGCGGCAGGGCCGAACGATGACCGGCATGAACAGCACCGCACCGCCCGACCGGCCGATCCGCCCGACCGGCCGATCCGCCCGACCGGCCGATCCGCCCGACCGGCCGATCCGGCCGTCCGGCCCGGCCTGGGCCTGGGCCTGGGCCTGGGCCCAGGTTTCAACCTTGGAGATCTGCCAGGAGGTAGGCGACGTCAAGGCCCGTGGTCAGGTAGTCATGGAAGATCTGGTTGTTCAGGGCCCATGGAGACCGCTTGTGCCGGATGAGCCGGATTGCCGCGGTGGCTTCGTGGCCGAGGTGCACGAGAGTCTGCGCCACGACCAGGCCGGAGCGGTTGTAGCCGGAGTGGCAGCGGACCAGGGTGGTGCGGCCGGCCGCGTGGGCGCGTGCGGTGGCGTGTGCCATCCGCTGCACGGCGTCGATCTGCCGGGCGGTGAGGGGGCTGTCGGGGATCTCGGCGACGAGGTGCTCGACGCCCGGGCACGGCCCGTGACCGGAGCGGGTGGACAGGCTGACGACCATGTTGAACTCGTCGCGGACGATGGCCTGTTGGAGTTCGCCGGCGGGATCGGTCCAGTAGTGGCCGCCCATCCACAGCCCCGGCACGATCTCGTCCCAGGGCGTCTGCGGTCCCGGCGCGTCACGGTCACGCTGACGTGTCTTCTTCACAGGGCCTCCTTCCTCGAACGACCGACTGGGCGGCCGACTGGACGACCGACTGGACGGCCAACGCAGCGCCTGGGCCGTGCGGTTCCCCGTCCGGCCAGGCCAGGGAGAACGGGACGGGTCCACAGGACGAGCTCAGGCCACTCGGGCGGTGGCCGCGAGAGCCAGTTCGCGCAGGGTGACGCGCCTGCGCTTTGGGGTGGCCGTGGGTAGGCAGCCGCCATGTCCATGGACTGGGCGCCGACGGGGAGATCCGCTTCGGTCGGTGCCGTCGGCCGGCGGGGTCACGGGCGCGGAGACCGGCTGGGGGTCTACGAGCGGTCGGTGAGGAGGTTGGCGGCGAAACCGAGGAAGGCCACGCCGGTGATTTGTTCGAGGCGGCGGCGGAACGCGGGGCGTACGACGCGCTCGCTCAGCGCCGAGGCAGCACGGGTGAGAAGCCAGTACCAGGCGGCCAGTTCGATCACGTCGATGGCGGTGAAGAGCAGCGTCGCGCTGAACGTCGGTGCGTCCCGTGGGACGAACTGTGGGATCAGGCTCATGTAGAACACGCCCGCCTTGGGGTTGAGGAGATTCGTTCCCAGGCCGGCGCGGAATGCCGCGCAGCGGTCGGCCGGGAGAGCGGTCCGCTTTGCCGGCCCGGGGTCGGCCGGCTTTCCGGAACGCCGGAGGGCCGTGGCTCCCAGAAGGACGAGGTACGCGGCGCCGCACACCCGGAGCGTGTCGTACACCGGATGGGACGCGAGCAGCAGGGCCGTCAGGCCCACGGCTGTTGCGATGCCCCAGCCCATGCAGCCGGTGAGGATACCCAGGGCGGCGGCCAGCCCGCCCCGTCTGCCTTGCGCCACGGACGTTCGGACGACGAGCAGCGAGTCGGAACCGGGTGCCATGTTGACGAGCATGGCCACGCCGGCAAAGGCCAACCCGGCGGTAATCATCGTGTGCGTTCAGGGGCTCCCAAGGCGTGGCGCGGAGGTGCGGAGGAAGTCCGGAAGACCACGGTCACCATGGACAAGCAACCGTGTCCTACGCGCCTCCGCCAGTCTCTGCTGAGGTGGTCGATGGTTTTTGCTCATGCCGCCTTCACGGTGCGGTTTTCACCGCGAAGGCAGGTCAAGGTCGGATGCCGGGGGCGGCCCGAGGTCGAACTCACAGATCTCCATCCCGGCGAACGAAGTATGATTCCGGTCGAATTGAAGCCATACGCGGGGCGCTTCGTCGTCGAGATGAATCCAAGTGCCGCCGGCGCGGTCGGCCGGCGCCGTGCGCAGGTAGGTGCAGGTCGGGGCGCAATCGCACCACCCATGGAAGCGCAACCTCCCTACGGCCCGCGCCAGTCCGGGCTCTCCCTCGGAGATCAGCGTCGCCTTCAGGAACGACACCAGCGCGGGATGGACGTCCGCGAGCAGCGGCGGTTCGGGCTCGCTCACGTGGTCAGGCCAGGCCATGTCTCTCCGATCATGAGCGGATCCAGATGATGACGGCCGCAAAGGTCACGGTGCCCAGGAACACGTGGCCTCGCTTGTCATAGCGGGTCGCCACGGCTCGGAAACCCTTGAGCTTGTTGATCGCCCGCTCGACGACGTCGCGCTTCTTGTACCGCTCTCTGTCGAAGCCAGGGGGGCGGCCGTCGCGCGAGCCGCGCTTGATGCGGTTGGCCGCCTGGTCGGCCTTCTCCGGAATGACGTGCCGGATGCCTCGTTCGCGCAAGTAAGCCCGCGTGCGGCGGTTGCTGTAGGCCTTGCCGGCGTTGACGCTGTCCGGACGGGTACGGGGTCTGCCGGCGCCGACTCGCGGGACGCAAATCTTCTCCATGACCAGCTCGAACCGGGTGCAGTCGGCCCGCTGCCCGGGCGTGACCACCAAGGACAACGGACGACACCGGCCGTCGGCGCTCGGATGGACCTTTGTGGTGAACCCGCCGCGTGAGCGGCCAAGGCCCTCACCCACAGCCCCGCCTCCTCCAGGTGGCCGAGCAGGCATGCCCACGCCGGACCGATCTGATGTTCCGTCGCCGTCGCCCTCTTCGAGGCGGCCGACGGCGCGGCCTTGCGGGCACCGGCGGCGTGCTGGTGTGCGCGCATCACCGTGGAATCGACCGAGACGTCCCAGTCGATGGACCCCTCGGCGTCGGCGACAGCCTGGACCTGCTGCGGCATTCGCTCCCAGGTGCCGTCCGCAGGCCACTGCAGATGCCTTTTGCCGCGGTCTTCCACGGGCCGAACCTCCCGGGCAGGTCTCGCCACCGCATCCCGGTCCACACCCGGTGCAGAACCCCATTGATCACCTGCCGGTGATCCCGCCACCTGCCACATCGCCCGTTGCTCACCGGCAGAAGCGGCTCCACGCGAGCCCGCTCCTCGTCCGTCGGATCACCGCGGCCAGTCATGACAAGCCAACGAGTCGGATGATCGGAGAAGCGTGGCCGGGGCCGAGTCGGTTCACCCTCCCGTCGGGGTCCATGCGGCAAGCTCGTTGCCACCCGGCTCTCGGAAATGGAAGCGCCTGCCGCCGGGGAAGTCGAACGCCTCGACCGTGATGGTGCCGCCCGCCTTGAGTACCGCGCTTCGTGTGGTCTCCAGGTCGTTCACCTGGATCACGGCGAGCGGCCCGGCGGGGGCTTCTGAGTGGTCCTGTTGGAAGCCGAGGCTGACTCCGCCGCCGCAGTCCACATCGGTGTACTCCGGGCCGTACGGTGTCGCCGCCCAGCCGAAGACGGCCCCGAAGAACTCTGCTGATTCCTGAGCCGACGTGGTGGGGAACTCGACCATCGTGAAGCTGTTCATGCCCTCGATCATATGAAGGGTTGCTGAGGCCGTGTCAGGGCCTGGTGGGCAGTTCCGTGGCATGGTGATCCACCAAGACCGGCGCGGCCAGGTCTGTCGCGACACGTCACCGCAGTCGCGCTGTGGCGCCGCTCGTGATCGGAGAGACATGGCCTGGCCAGGCGAAGGACGACCAGCATGCCGTCGCGCCCGTGATGACGACCTTTGCCGCGATGTCCTTGGCCTCCGTCATGGCAGCTCGGGCCACCGCGGGTCGGCCTGCCGCCGACGCCGCGCCCGCGGTGCCGGTCACGAGGATGCCGCCGAGCAGGGCGGCGGAAAGTACGCCGGAAATGGTGCGCTTCACTTCTGGATTCCCCAAGGTGTGGGGAGAGAAGGGCCTGTTCGGGACCGCATTCCTCATTTCCGGGGCAAGGCCAGGAGCGGAAGATCCCTCATAGGAAGGGGATGAGGGGTGTCCAGGGGGTGCCTCCGGGCCTGGCCGTCGCGTGGCCCGCTCGGTCGGGTGTGCCGTCCGTAAGGGCTGTCCAGGAATACGCCGGGCTGTCATGCCCTGCCCCCGGAGTGGGTGCCGGCTTGCGTTCGGCGACCGCCCTCGGAAGAGTCTCATCCGGCGGGCCGCGCCTCGGGGCGGCGTCGGGTGAGCTGGGGCAAGGGGGGAGAGGCATGTGCGTCATGGATGTGGTGGCCAAGGAGGCTGCGGTCGCTCGGTTCCTCCGCGCATATCCGCGGATAGAGCAGGCTGAATGCGACCACCCCGCGCTGCTGGGCTGCGCCGATGTCCCGTGGTCGCGGATTCCCGGGTGTCCCGACGGGATCCCGGCCCTGTTCCGTGGTCTTCTCGATCAGGCAGCCGGCCCCGAGGCCCTGCGCGTGCTCGGCAACGTCTTGATGAACAGCGTCTTTCACCTGAGCGCTGCCATGCCACCCGCCTTGCCTTTCCTGATCAGCCTGGCAGCCGTCCCTGATATTGCGGTGCGCCCCGGCCTGGTCGACCTTTTGGCCGTCGCCGCGGAGCTTTCCCAGCCTGTCGACGCCGACAACGAAAGCGAGGTCCTGCTCTTCGGCAACGACTGCGACCACCCGGAACGCGAAGGGTGCAGGGCCGCCTTTGCCACACACGCTTCCGCGCTGCGCGCGCTGTTGGCGGACGAAACCCTTCCGGACGGACTGATCAGCAAGGGCGACCGGGAGTCCCTGCTCGCGGCTGTCGAACCGCAGAGATACGCCTCTGCCTGATCCCCCGCAGGCCGGCACTCATGCCGGCGGGCGCACCTGACCCGGAGGTCCTCGACCTCGGTCGCCGACCGCCAGGCGGCGGGGCAGCGCCCGTTCGGGCCAGGGGACCGGATAACGGTCGGCCGATGTCGCGGGGCCGCCCGCATGGTCATATCGCCTCGCCGCCCAAGGCGTTCAGGAACGCGTGCCACGCGGGGGCGGGGAAAACGAGGGTGGTTTTACGGGTGGGGTCCTTCGTGTCGCGGACCGCCTGTCGGGCTCCGGGCAGCACGCCGTGCTCAAGGCAGTTGTTCGCATGGCCGCTGTAACTGCTGGTGTTCCAGTGCGTTCCGGGCTCTGCCTGGGGAGATACTGAGGTGGCGGACCTCATGGGGCGTGTTCCTTTATGAGCTCACCGAGAAACAGTCGAGAGTCCGCAGGAGAGAGTGCTGCTGCGGTGAGTTCTGCCCACACCTGCATGTAGGTGCGGACATCGTGGTCCTGCTCCAACAACGTGCCTCCGTTTGTATGTTCCAGCCATACGACTTCGAGCGACGACTCCCCGCGGTAGCGAGCAAGGCTGAAGGGCACGTACTGCCTGGGCGGCAAGTCTGCCTTGAGCGGCAGCACCTGCATCATCACGTTGGGATGGTGACCCATGTCGATGAGGTGGTGTAGCTGTTCGCTGATGACTTCGCGGCTTCCCGGAATGCGGTGCAGGGCCAGCTGGTCGATGATGAAATTCATCTGAAGTGCGGGGTAGCCATCGAGAAGTTCCTTGCGTTTCAGTCGTGCTTGGATGCGCGCCTCCGCCTCGTCACCGCAATTGGCCGGAGTGATGACCTGCCGGATGTAGGGCTCGGCTTGGAGCAGACCCGGAATGACCGTCGATTCGTATGTGCGGATGAGTTCGGAATCGACCTCCAACGTGAGGTAGTCGGTCAAGGTGCTGCCGGTCAACGGTCCTTCCGACGTCCACCAGTCGACCTTGTAGATGTCGCGCGCCAGCTGCTTGATGCTCCGGCGGCGCCCGGCGTCGGTGACGCCGTAAAGATCCAACAGCGCGGTCAGGTCGGCCGGCCTGATGCCGCGCTTGCCGTTTTCGATCTGGGAGATCTTGGGCTGCCCGCATCCCAGCCGGACGGCTGCCTCCGAGACAGTCAGTCCCTTGGCCCGGCGCAGGCGCCGCAGCTCGTTGCCGAGCCGCTTGCTCCTCATGGTGGGCATGCTCCTCTGATCCATGACTGCATGATGGCTCATCCCGGCGGGCGTCAGCCTGGCATATGCCAAATCACTCGGCAATGTATTGCCGGGACGGCAATAGTTGCCCGCCGACGGCTCGGCAGTCCACTATGGCACCGATCACACAGCGCACTCGCGGCGTGACCCGAAGTCCGCCCCTGTCCTGGTGCGTTGCGCTGCCCGCGCTTGGAGCTGCGATGACCCTCCCTGTGCACGACCTGAAGCTTGAGATGTCGCTCGCCCTCGTCCCCACCCCGACCAAGCTGCCGCAGGTGCGCAGCTTCGTGCGGCTGCAACTGCGCTGGTGGGGGCTGGCGGAGGACGTCGTGGACGACGGGCTGGCCGTCGTCGGTGAGTTGCTGGCGAACGTGGTGAAGCACGTGGGGGAGGGGGAGTGCGGACTCAGTCTGCGGGTGTGTGGCGGGGTGCTGCACATTCGGGTGCGGGACGGTTCGTCGGTCCTGCCCGTCGCCAAGTGGCCTGTGGCGCATGGGGTGCGGGAGTGCGAGGAGGGGCGGGGGCTGCTGATCGTCGACCGGCTCACGGACGGGGCGTGGGGTGCGGAGCGGTCACCCGGCGGTGGGAAGGTCGTCACCTGCCGGTTGCCGTTGGGCAGGCCGTCCTCGGCGGCCAGGGGAGCCGCGCCGCATTGGCACGCCTTCTACTGGGCCGGGGCCGCGGCTCCCACCGGTGACGAGGAAGCCGATCCCGACTGCCCCAAGCCGCCCGCCGTCAACGCGGCGTCCGCCGCCTGGGTGCGCAAACCCGCCACTCTGCACGCCGCGCGGCTCGCCGACGCCGCCGCCTGCCTCGGCTGGCTGGAACGGCGGCTCGCCGCCGATCCGCCTGTGGCGCGGGTGCCGGCGCCGTCGCTCGTCGGGTACGCGCGGGGGGAACTCGACCACGGCGAGCGCAAGTTGCCGTTGCAGTGGACGACCGAGGACGGCCGGACCGTCCGGCTCGTGCTGCTCGCCTGTCCCAGCCGTAGCCGGGCCTTCCGGTGCCCCGGCCCGCAGACCGCGAAGTGAGGGAGGGCGTGGACGTGAAGCGAACCGTCGGGCGGCTCGTCGGGCACTGCCGTCACCTTGACGGATGGGAAGCGGCGGGCGGTGAGGAGCGCTGCCGTACCTGCGGGACGCGGCGGTTCACCGACTACGGCGCGCTGCGCCCTCGCGAGCTGCCACCCGTCGTGGCACCGGCACCCGAGGACGCCGCGCGGGCGGACCGTGCCGCCGCCACCGTCATGGCCCGCACCATCCGCCACATCAGTCGCTGGGGGCGCAGCGGCGCCGAGTTCTGGTTGCCCTCGGGTCAGGCCACGGCTGCGTCCAGGGCCGGGGCGATCACCGCGAACGCCTGGTCCAGGAGGTTCGCCGGGTCCTCCGTGCCCTCGCTGTCGCTCCAGCGCCGGAGGACGGCGTCGAAAGCGGTGAGGGCCATTCCGGCGGCCATGCGCGGATAGAGGTCGGTCTCGGGGTCGAGGCCGTGACGGCGGCCGAGTTCGGTGGCGAGGTGCTCGCGCCACTCGGCCTGCCGCTCCAGGAAACGGGCCAGCAGCGCAGGGGTGCGGAGGATCAACTGCACTACGCGCAAGGCTCGTTCCGAGTGGCCCGCGCAGGCGGCCACCGGTACCCAGACGGCGTGGCGGAGGGCCGTGGCCGGGGGTTCGTCGGACGGGCGGGCGGTGAGCTCGGCGTGGATGCCGGTGCCCATGTCGGCGAGGAAGCGGACGACGACGTCCTCTTTCGACGCGAAGTAGCGGAAGAAGGTCCGCTTCGACACGCCGGCGGCGGCCACGATCTCGTCCACCGTTACCGCGTCGAACCCCTTCGAGGCGAGCAACTGCAAGGCCGCCTCGGAGAGTTCGTCCGAGACGAGCCGGCGTTTGCGCTCGGCAAGGGTGAGGGCGGGGCCGGCGTGTGGACCGGTGTCGGGGCGGGTGGTCACGGAGGCATCCTACCGGTGCCGTGGCAGAGGTGACACTCAGGCGCATCTTGACACTTGGTGCCACGCGCGGCAGCGTGTGTCGCATGACAAGGGAACAAAGGGAGCGGCAGTGGACCGCTGACTGGATCCGGGACCTCGACGGCCGGGTGTTCGTCGTCACCGGAGCCAACAGCGGGCTGGGCCTCGCGACCACCCGGGCGCTCGTCCGCCGGGGCGGGCACGTGATCCTGGCGGTGCGGGACGTGGAGAAGGGGCGCCGGGCGGTCTCGGACGTCGTCGCGTCGCATCCGGACGGCGGCGCGCGGCAGCCGGAAGTCCGCCATCTCGACCTGGCCGACCCCGACTCTGTCCGCGCCTTCGCCGACGGGATGCACGCGGACCACGGCCACCTGGACGTACTCGTCAACAACGCCGGAGTGATGGCGCTGCCGCGCTCGCTCACCCCGTACGGACACGAGCTGCAGTTCGCCTGCAACCACCTCGGCCACTTCGCCCTCACCGGGCTGCTGCTCGACCTGCTGACCGCCGGGCGCGACCCGCGCGTCGTCACCGTCAGCTCGGTCAACCACCGCAAGGCGGGCCTGGACTTCGACGACCTCACCGGCGAACGCCGGTACTCGCCGATGGGCGCCTACAACCAGTCGAAGTTCGCCAACGCGGTCTTCGGACGCGAGCTGCACCGCCGGCTGACCGAGGCCGGCAGCCCGGTGCGCAGCCTGCTCGCGCACCCCGGGTACACCGCGACCGGCCTCCAGATGAAGTCGTCGAGCGCCCTGCTGCGCCTCCTCCTCGGCCGCGTCGGCAACGCGCTCCTCGCCCAGACCCCCGAGCAGGGCGCCCTGCCCCAGCTCTACGCCGCCACCGAACCCGGCCTGCCGGGCGGCCTGTTCATCGGCCCGTCCGGCAAGGGCGAACTACGCGGCACCCCGAAGGAGGTCGAACTCGCCCCGCCCGCCGCCGACCCGGCCACCGGCCGCCGGCTGTGGGAGCTGTCGGAGGAGGCGACGGGGGTCCGGTACGGGCTGCCGGCCTCGGTGTGAGAGGCGCCGGGGGCGCCGGTGGCCGAAGGTCTCTCCGCCCGGTGTGACGGCGACCGGCGTCGGCGCCGCGTCCTGCCGTAGGATTTCCCGAAAATGCGCAACCAACCGGATATGCCTTCGCCTTGCTTTCCGGAGCGTCGAATTCGCGCATGAGCAGAAGGGCGAACGCGGATCACCCGTTGGAATGGGCGGGCGGTCGCCCGCCGCATTTCCGGCTCGGCGTGAATCGTCCCACGGCTACCGTGGCGAGGTGCTCAAAGCCCCGCGCACCCGTATCGAATCCGTGGCCGTACATCTGCCGGGCCGCTACCGGACCATGGAGGAAACCCGCGAGAAAATCGCGGAGACGGGCGGTTACACGCCGCCGCCCGGCCTGTTGGAACGCCTCACCGGGGTGCGCGGTGTCCATGTGCGCGAGGACGGGGAAAACGCCTCGGATCTGGCCGTGGCCGCCGCCCGTACCGCTCTCGGACAGGCGGGTTTGAAAATCGGCGACATCGACCTGCTGCTCTTCGCCGCGACCTCGCAGGACTTGATCGAACCGGCCACGGCACACCTCGTGGCGGCGAAAATGGGAGCCTCCTGCCCGGTGTTCGATGTCAAGAACGCCTGCAACAGCGTCCTCAACGCCATGGAAGTCGCCTCTTCCCTCATCTCGGCAGGGCGCTACCGCACGATCCTCATCGCCTGCGGGGAGTCCGGCACCCTGGTCACGCGCTGGCACGCCCCGGACTGCGGGGATTTACTGCGGGCCATGCCGGGCTACACCGCCTCCGACGCCGGTGCCGCGATGGTGCTCGCGGCGGCTGCCCCCGTGAACGAGGACGGCGCGGAGATCCTGGCCCTTCGGTTCGTCTCCAACTCCGCGGCGTGGGAAGCCTGCACGGTGGCCGCCGGCGGCACCCTGCACGGGCGCTCGATGCACGACGACCATGCCACCCTGCGTTTGAACGGAGACCTGCGGCGAATCGCGTTGGAGACCCTCCCGAAGGCCCTGCCCGAGGTCGAGGACGAGCTGCGGGCGGCGCGGGAGAGCGATTTCATCGCCTTCCACCAGATCAGCATGGTGCACTTCCACAAGACGCTCGACACGCTCGCGCTCCCCGAGGCGCGGTGTATGCCGGCGGTGGCGGAGCACGGCAATTGCGGAGCGGCCTCGCTCCCCCTGCAACTGGTCAAGGCGCGGGAATCCGGCCGCCTCACCCGCGGCGACGCCGTGGCGATGCTCGGCATGGCCAGCGGATTCAGCTTCGGTGTGGCCCTCGCGCGATGGTGACCGACCCGACCGAACAGCAAGGAAACGTCATGCCGGAGAACTACGAAGCCGTCCGCTCCCTCCTGACCGATGCCTTCCGCATTCCCGAGGATGTGATCCGCCCCGAGGCCACGCTGGAGCAACTGGAGTTGGATTCCCTGGCCCTGGTCGAACTGTCGCTCATCATCCACGAGCGGTTCGGGGTGAACCTCGGGGGCGAGCGCGTGCCCGCCGACACCACCGTCGCCGAAATGGCCGCCCGCCTCGACGCGCTGCGGCACGCGGCGGTGGGCCCGTCATGAGAGAGCCCGTCACGCCAGATCCCGTCATGACAGGGCCCGTCGCCGTCACCGGGATCGGCCTCGTCACCCCGGCCGGGGAGGGCGCCGCCACCACCTGGGACGCGGTGTGCGGGGGCGTGAGCACCGCGGCCCCCGACCCCGTGCTGGCCGGTCTCCCCGTCGACTTCTCCTGCCGCGTCCCGCTGTCCGATGACGACCTCGGCCGGCGCGTCGGACGTGCGTCCTGGCGCATGGCCCGGTACGCCGGGCTGGCGGTGCTCGCCGCTCGCGAAGCCGTGCGTGACGCCGGGCTCGATCCGCGGACGTGGAACGGCGACCGGGTCGCCGTCGTCATCGGCTGCGGCCTGGGAGCGGACGCGGCGAGGGACGAACAGGGCGGGAGGCTCGAACGGCTGGGGCCCGAGATGGTCTCACCGCTCACCATCCCCCTGATCATCCCGAACATGGGGGCCGGAGAAGTAGCCATCGCCCTCGGAGCCCGCGGCCCCAGCCTGGCCCCGAACACCGCCTGCGCCTCCGGCGCCACCGCCATCGCGGTGGCCCGGGACCTCGTACGCTCCGGGCAGTGCGACGTCGCCGTGGCCGGCGGCGCGGAATCCGCCCTCACCCGCCTGGTGTCCACGGGCTTCTGGCGCATGGGCGCCCTGTCACAGCGCACCGGCGCGGTCGCCGAGGCGTCCCGGCCGTTCGACGTGGACCGCGACGGCTTCGTCGGCGCGGAGGGGGCCGGTGTGCTCGTCCTGGAGCGCACACGCGACGCCGCCGCCCGCGGAGCCCGCCCCCGGGCCTTCCTCGCGGGCTGCGGCAGTACCACCGACGCCTGCCACCCCGTCGCGCCGGCCCCGGGAGCCCCCGGCGCCGAGGCGGCCCTGCGCGCCGCCCTGGCCGACGCGGGGCTGGCTCCCCACGAGGTCGACCACGTCAACGCGCACGGCACCTCCACCCCGCTCAACGACGCCGGCGAAGCGGCGATGATCGCCCGTGTGCTGCCGCACCGCCCCAGCGTCACCGCGGCCAAAGGCGTGCTCGGTCACAGCGCGGGAGCGGCGGGGGCCATCGAGGCGGCCCTCACCGTACTCACCCTCCAGCACGGCACCGTGCCGCCCATCGCCAATCTGCGGGCGGTGGACCCCGCGTTCGACATCGACTGCGTCGCCAAGCAGGCCCGCCGGCAGGACGTCCGCGTCGCCGTCAGCCACTCCTTCGGATTCGGCGGCCACAACGTCGTCCTCGTCCTGACCCGGAACCCCTGACCGACGTCATGGAGCACGTGGGGGGAAACGACAGCAACCGACGGCCCCTCCGGGCCGGCCCAGGAACGGAGCAGCCTGATGTCCACGTCCGTGTCACCGGGGATGGCGCACGCCATCGTCCGGCTCGATCCGGTCAGCCTCCGCACCAAGCGGCTCGCCATGCTGACCACCAACATCCTGCCGGCACTGGGCACCGCGGCGGCCGGGTACCTCTTGGCCACCGGCGACTTCACACCGACCGACCTGTGGCTGTTCGGCGGCATGTACCTCGTGCACGGATTCGGTGTCACCGTCGGCTACCACCGCTACGCCGCCCACAAGGCGTTCCGCTCCGGGCCCGTGTTCGAGGCCGTCATGATGATCACCGGATCGATGGGCGCCCAGGGGCCGCTGGTGTGGTGGGTCGCCACACACCGCCGCCACCACCGCTTCAGCGACCGCGAAGGAGACCCCCACTCGCCCAATCTGCACGGGGGCAGTCTCACCGAGCGGATGCGCGGGCTCTGGTACGCGCACATGCCGTGGATGCTGAGCGACGAGGAGTCCCGGTGGACGGTCTTCACGCCGGACCTGCTCGGCAACCGCCGCCTGATGTACTACCACCGCACCTACATGTACTGGCTCGTCGTCGGCCTCGCCGTGCCCGGCCTGATCGGTTACGCCGTCGAAGGCACGGTGAAGGCCGCCGTGACCGGGGTGCTCTTCGGCGGCCTGGCCCGCGTCTTCCTCGCCAACCAGGCCACCTGGATGGTCACTTCCGTCTGCCACGCCGTCGGGAGCCGTCCGTTCCGCACCGACGACCGCAGCGCCAACAACTGGCCGGTCGCCCTGCTCACCCTCGGCGAGGGACTGCAGAACAACCACCACGCCTTCCCCGGCTCCTACCGGCACGGCGTGACCTGGTTCGAGCCCGACCCGAGCGGATGGCTCCTCGCCCTACTCGGCAGGCTCGGCGTCGTCACGGACCTGCGCGAGCCGACCAAGGAGCAGATCGCGAGGAAACGCAGGCGGGCGGCGGGCCCGGCCGCCGGGCCGCCGGCGGGGACGGGCCGGCCCGTGTGACGGCGGAGAAACCCGGCCGGGCGGCGCCGGCGCCGGTGATGTTGGATGACGAAATGATCCGCATTCAGGTACTCAGCGTGTTCCGTGGCGCCGACGGCGGGGGCGGGAATCCGCTCGGCGTCGTCCTGGACGGTGCGTCCGTGGCCGGGCCGGAGCGGCGGCGGGCGCTCGCCGCCGAACTCGGCTTCAGCGAGACGGTGTTCGTCGATGACGCGGAGCGCGGGGTCGTCGACATCTGGACGCCCAGCGTCCGGTTGCCGTTCGCCGGGCACCCGCTCATCGGCGTCGCCTCGCTGCTCACGGAAGCGGACGTGCTGCGTCCGCCCGCCGGGGGTACCGGTGCGCCGCGACGGGGACGTCATCCGGATCGCCGGGCGGGCGGAGTGGGCGTCCGGGCGGCGCATGGAGCGGTACGGCTCGGTGGCGGAGGTCGACGCGCTGCCCGCGCCGCCACCGGGGGAGGGCTGGCTGTACGCCTGGGCCTGGGAGGACGAGGCGGCGGGCCGGGTCCGGGCACGGGCCTTCCCGCGCCGTGGCGACGCCATCGCCGAGGACGAGGCGACGGGCGCCGCCGCCCTCGTCCTCACCGCCGAACTCGGCCGTGCCCTGGACATCAGGCAGGGCACCGGCTCGCGGATCGTCACACGCCCGCTGCCGGACGGGACGATCGAGGTCGGGGGGCGGGCGGAGGTGGTGGGGGAGCGGGTGGTGTGACCGGCGGCGGCCGACAGCCGTCCGGCCCTGGCCCCGTCGCCTCCGGGGCGCGATCGGTGAAGAAGGCCGGTGGCTCCCGCCCGGAGCCACGCGGACCCGCCGGCCGGGCGTGCCCGCCGGCGGGGACCCGGCGCTCCGGGGGAAGGAGAGGCGGGCGTGGAGGGCGGCTTCCGCTTGCCGTCCGGCCGCATCCGGTCGGGTGCGGCGCGCGGCGCCTGACTTTCCGGGCCGTCAGCCCCGGCGGCGTGCGGTACGCGCGAGGAGCGCGCCGCGAGCGCGTTGCAGCCGTGGCATCAGGACGTAGACGACGGTCAGCACGACCAATGCGCTCAGGACCAGCGTCTGGAGCACCAGCGGCAGGTCCTGGAGCCAGCGGTGGAAGAGGAGGTGCAGCACCGTGAGGGTCGGGAAGACCGCCAGCCAGATCATGAGGGCCATGTGGTGCTTGGGGGGCGGGCCCGTGAGGGCGGGGTGGGGCGTCATGGCGGAACACTCCTTGTTCGTGGCTCGGGAGTCGGTGCTCGCGGAAATCTCCAAACGAATGGTTGGAGATTAGCCGCAGTGTCGGCGCATCTCCAAACGAACGGTTGGAGATGGTTTAGAGTGGGCCCATGGCCTGGGACACCGCACGCACCCGACAGGATCTGCTGGACGCCGCCGTCGACGAGTTCGCCGAGTACGGCTTCGACGGCGCGCGCGTCGAGCGTGTGGCCACGCGCGCCGGAGTCAACAAGGAGCGCATCTACCAGTACTTCGGCAACAAGCAGAAGCTCTTCGGCTGCGTCCTGGAAGCCGAGTTGGAGCGGATCGCCACGGCCATCCCGCTCACCGCCGACCAGGCGGCGGACCTCGGCGAGTACGCGGGGAAGCTGTACGACTACCACCGCTCCCACCCGCAGTTCATCCGGCTCCTGCACTGGGAGGGCCTCCAGGACCGGGGCGGCCCGGCACTCCGGGAAGCCGAGCGCACCGCCACCTACGGCGCGCGGGTCGCGGCCCTGGCCGAGGCCCGGGTCCGGGGCACGCTCGACTCTCCGCTCGAACCCGGTGAACTCTTCTACGCCCTTCTCGCCCTGGGGGCCTGGTGGTTCAGCGTTCCGCAGGCCGTACGCATGATCTTCGGAGGTGCTCCGGGGCCGGAAGCGGAACGGGCCGCGATGGTACGGCTGGGGCGCGCACTCGCGGGCGGGCAGGCCGGGCGCACGGCGGACGCCAGGCGCGCGGCGGACGCGGCGCCGGACCGTCCGTAGCCTTCGCACCGGCTCCGCGGGGCACTTCCCGGGAGACCGGCTTTCCGCCGGAGCGCCGGCGGCGGTCGCACGGGGCGGTGGAGCGCCGGTGCGCCGATGCCGTGGCGCGCGCGTATGGCTCCCGCCTGGGAACGGCCGGTTTGGGGCCCACCCGTGGCGGGGCGGGACGTTGGGCATGGCCCGCGACGCGGCTACGCGCTCAGCTCAGGCGCCCCCGCTCAGGCGCCTCCGCTCACGCGCTCAGCGGGAACTCCTCCCCGAGCTGCCGGAACATCGCCGTGTTGAACTCGAAGGCGCGCCTGCACTCGGCGATCACCTGCTGCTTCTCCAGGTCGTCGAGCGGCAGCGCGTCGAGGAGTTCGCGGTAGTGGCGCTTGAAGGCCGTGGGGCTGCCGATGCCGTCGAAGACGTAGAAGCGGACGCCGTCGCCCTTGCGGTCGAAGCCCCAGGTCTTCTCGGCGGTGCCGCGGATGACCTGGCCGCCCGAGAGGTCGCCGAGGTAGCGGGTGTAGTGGTGGGCGACGTAGCCGGCGGGCCAGTCGCGGGCGCACTCCTCGATCCGGGCGGCGTACGCCTCGGTGGCGGGCAGGGGCGCCAGCCCCGTACGCCAGCCGGGACCGCCCAGGTGCGCGAGGTCACGCTCCAGGCACGCGGTACGGGCCAGCTCGGGGCGGATGAACGGGCCCGCGACGGGGTCGCCGGCCAGGGCCGGGGCGACGGCCTCCAGCGCCCGGTAGACGAACCAGAGCTGCTCGGTGTAGCGGCGGTAGGCGGTGACGCCGAGCCGGCCGCCGAGCAGGTCGCTCATGAACGTCGAGTTCTCCGCCTCGGTGTGTGGGTCCTGGGAGGCGGTGCGGATCAGCACGGAGAAGGGGGCGGGCGGGGTCGTGTCGGGCGAGTCCACGGCGGACCTCCGATGACGAAGGGACGGGAGCGACGGGCGAGCGACGAACAACCGGTCCACGAGGACACCGAAGCGCCCCATGAGCCGATTGTCCGTGGTTAGGCTTGCCTAAGTCAATCGTTTTGCCGACGCGCTGTCGGAAAGACGATACCGCCGCCGCCGCTCCCGCGGGAGGGGCCGTGGAAACGACCGGTCAGGAGCGACCGGTCAGGGCCGGCCGGTCAGGGCAGCGTCAGGATTTCCGCGCCCGTGTCCGTCACCACCAGCGTGTGCTCGAACTGCGCCGTCCGCTTCCGGTCCTTGGTGACGACCGTCCAGCCGTCCTCCCACAAGTCGTACTCGTACGTACCCAGCGTCAGCATCGGCTCGATGGTGAACGTCATCCCCGGCTGGATCAGGGTGTCGTGGTGCGGGCTGTCGTAGTGCGGGACGATCAGGCCGGAGTGGAAGGACGAGTTGATGCCGTGGCCGGTGAAGTCTCGGACCACGCCGTAGCCGAAGCGCTTGGCGTAGGACTCGATGACGCGGCCGATGATGTTGATCCGGCGGCCCGGCTTGACCGCCTTGATCGCCCGGTTCAGCGCCTCCCGGGTGCGCTCCACCAGCAGGCGCGACTCCTCGTCGACGTCGCCGCAGAGGTACGTCGCGTTGTTGTCGCCGTGCACGCCGCCGATGTAGGCCGTCACGTCGAGGTTGACGATGTCGCCGTCGCGCAGCACGGTCGAGTCCGGGATGCCGTGGCAGATGACCTCGTTGACCGAGGAGCAGAGGGACTTGGGGAAGCCGCGGTAGCCGAGCGTCGAGGGGTAGGCGCCGTGGTCGCACATGAACTCGTGCGCGACCCGGTCGAGCTCGTCGGTGGTCACGCCGGGCGCGATGTGCTTGGCCGCCTCCTCCATCGCCTGTGCGGCGATGCGGCCCGCGATCCGCATCCGCTCGATCGTTTCGGCGTCCTGGACCTCGGGGCCGGAGTACGGGGTGGGCGCTTCCTTGCCGACGTACTCGGGGCGCGGGATCGACGCGGGTACGGGGCGGGCGGGAGAGAGTTTCCCGGGGACGAGAAGTGACTGGCCAGACATGCCTGCGAGTGTAGTCACGGCCGGTCGGGGAGCATGGGGGCGAGAGGTCGCGGAGACCGGCGAAGGAGGAGCCATGGCACTGTTCAAGAAGCGCCCGGCGGGCAAACCGGGCGAGTGGTACTACTGCCTCGAACACGGCACGGTCGAGGAGGGCCCGCAGTGCCGCGCCGCCGACCGCTTCGGCCCGTACGCCACCCGCGAGGAGGCGTCCCACGCCATGGAGAGGGCGCGGGAGCGCGAGGAGGAGTGGCGGCGGGACCCGCGGTGGAACGACGGGGAGCGGGGGCCGGGCGGGGAGGGGTGACGGTGGCGGGGTGGTCCGCCGCTTCCCGGGCGGCCGGTTGGGCGGTCCACCGGGCGGCCGGTTGAGCGGGGCCCGCTGCGTGACCGGGGCGCGGGGAGCGAGTGGGTGACCGGAGCGCGCGGCGCCCCCCGCGTGTCCGATCCGTTCAAGAGATCGGCGCCGCCGCCCCGCTACCGTCACCGCCATGACCAGCACCGACAGCAGCACCAATGGCACCGGCGACACCAACGGCAGCAACGGCACCGACAAGGAAAGCCGCCACATCGGCATCCACATCGACCGCCCCCTCGACGAGGTCTACGCCTACGCGTCCGACCCCGCCAACCTGCCCGCGTGGGCCCGCGGCCTGGGTGGTTCCATCGAGAAGCGCGGGGACCACTGGGTCGCGGAGTCCTCCCCCATGGGCCGGGTCGTGATCTCCTTCGCGCCCCGCAACGCGTTCGGGGTCCTCGACCACGACGTCACGCTCCCGTCGGGGGAGACCGTTTACAACCCGTTCCGCGTGATCGCCGACGGGACGGGGACCGAGGCCGTGTTCACCCTCCGCCGGCAGCCGGGGATGACCGTCGCCGAGTTCGAGCGGGACACCGCGATGGTCGTCGCCGACCTGGCCCGGCTCAAGGAACTGCTGGAGACGGCGGTGAGCGCCTGACCCCGTACAGGCGCGGATGCCGGATCCCGTACAGGTCGGATGCCGGATCCCGTACAGGTCCGGATGCCGGATCCCGTACAGGCCGGACGTCCGATCCCATACAGGACCGGATCCTTCCCCATCCGGTTCCTTCACCACCGCGTGACGCAGATCATGACGAAACGGCGCGATCGGGCCGGAACCGGTCCAGCGCGCCACCGGTCTCTGGGGGCGTAAGGGCCGACGACCGGTCGGCCCCGCATCCCCGACCTTCCGGAGCCGCCGCCGTGATCCGTACGCCGTCCGTCCCCCGCGCCCTGCTGCCGCTCACCGCGGCGGCCGGGCTGCTGCTCACGACCGCGTGCGGCGGTTCCGGCGGCGGCAGCGGCAGCAGCGGGGCCGGTGGGGCCCACGGGGCGGAGGACGTGAAGGTCGGCATGACGCCGGCCGACAGGACCAAGGGCGCCGCCGCCGGAACCCCGATCACGCTCAAGGTGACCTCCGGCGCCGGCAGCCTCGCCGAGGTGACCGTCACCGACCAGCACGGCCGGCGACTCGACGGCAGGCTCTCCGCCGACGGCCGCTCCTGGACGTCCGGTTCGGGGACCCGGCCCGCCAGTACCTACAAGGTCGGCTACACGGCGAAGGCCGAGGGCGGGGGCAAGCGGAGCGGCTCCGGGACGGTCACCACCGCCGCGCCCGAGAAGCCCAACAAGCTGGAACTCGTGCCGGGCAACGGGTCGACGGTCGGCGTCGCCCAGCCGGTCTCCGTGCTGTTCGACCACCCGGTCACGGACGCGCAGAAGGCGGACATCGAGCGGAACCTGCGCGTCGAGACCTCGCCGAGGACCGAGGGGTCCTGGGGCTGGGTCAAGGACCTCGACCACAAGGACCGGATCGACTGGCGCCCCAAGGACTTCTGGAAGCCGGGCACCAAGGTCGAGCTCAAGGGCGACCTCGCGGGCCTGCCGAGCGGCCAGGGGCGTGCCTTCGCCCGCGACTACGCGACGGCGTTCACCGTCGGCGAGAACCGCGTCGTCACCGTGGACGTCGCCGGACACCGCATGTCGGTCGCCGAGGGCGGCAAGGAGGTGGCCTCCTACCCGATATCCGCCGGCTCCGACACCTACCCGACGCGCGGCGGCACCCACGTCGTCCTGACCAAGAACGCCCACGAGACGATGAAGTCCGAATCGGTCGGCCTCGGCGACGCCTACCCGAGCCTGCCCACGACCTCGGTCGTGCACCTCACCGAGTCCGGCACCTTCATCCACGCCGCCGACTGGAACGCGGACGTGATCGGCTCGGTCAACAAGAGCCACGGCTGCGTCGGCATGCTCAGCGGCGACGCCAAGAAGCTGTTCGACCGCATCCGCGTCGGCGACCCGGTCGTCGTGAAGAACACGAAGAACACCGAGGCCACGGAGCTCGGGAACGGCTTCGGCGCCTGGCAGTTGACGTGGCCCGAGTGGAAGGCCCGCAGCGCCCTCAAGGGCTGACCGGCGAACGGGCCCCCAACACTTCCCGCGCCCGCGTCTCCTACGCGGCCTCCACCACTTCCGCCACCTCCGCCTTCCGCGCCCGGCGTTCGCGCATCCGGATCGCGTGTTCGTCGGTGCGCTGGTCGTAGGAGAGGAGCTTCGGCAGGGCCATGGCCAGCAGGCCGACCGAGGCGACGCAGGCCAGGCCGCCCGCCCAGACGGAGGCGCGGACGTTGGTGAGGGCGGCCATGCCGCCGGCGCGGACCTGGCCGAGCTGCGGGCCCACGGAGTACGAGAGCAGTTCGATGCCCGCGAGCCGGCCGCGCAGCTCGTCGGGGATGGTCTGGTCCCACATGGCCGAGCGGAACAGGCCGCTGACCGTGTCCGCCGCGCCGGCCAGCGCCAGCATCACCAGCACCAGCCAGATGTCGCCCATCCAGCCCGCCAGGGCCATCGCCGCGCCCCAGGCGAGGGCCGCGCCGACGACCATCCGGCCGTGCCGGTGCACCCGGGAGACCCAGCCGCTGGTCAGGCTGACCAGCAGTGAACCGATCGCGCTCGCCGCGTACATCAGGCCGAGCGCCCAGCGGGCGTGGAGGTCGTCGGCGAGGAACGGGAAGACCGCGTTGGGGAAGGCGAAGAACATCGCGGCCATGTCGACGGCGTAGGTGCCGAGCAGTTCCTTGCGGCTCCAGGCGTAGCGGGCGCCCTCCAGGATGCCGCGCACGGACGGCTTCTCGGCGTCGCGCGCGGGCGGGGAGGCGGCCAGGCCGATGGTGAACAGGACGGAGACCGCGTACGAGGCGACGTCCAGGGCGTAGGCCCACTGGAGGCCGCCGAACGCGATTATCACGCCCGCGAGGGACGGTCCCGCGATGGCGCCGACCTGCCAGCGCATGGTGTTCAGGGCGATGGCGGCGGGCAGTTGCTCGTGCGCGACGATGCGCGGGACGATCGACTGCAGGGCCGGGCGCTGGAGTCCGGTGAGCGCGCTGACCAGGCCGGCGACCAGGTACAGCGGCCAGACGAGCGGGTGCGGCAGCAGCGTGTTGAGCAGCAGCAGGCCGCTCAGCACACCGAGTCCGGCCTCGGTCCAGAGGATCAGCTTGCGGCGGTCGAGGGCGTCGGCGAGGGCGCCGCCCCAGAGGCCGAACACGATCAGCGGGACGAGTTCCACCGCGCCGATCGCGCCGACGGCGAGCGTCGAGCCGGTGAGGTCCTTGAGCTGCACCGGAAGGGCGACGAAGGTGAGGAAGCTGCCGAAGACGGTGACGAGCCCGGCCATCCACATCCGCCGGAAGTCGCGCGACGAGCGCCAGGGGGTCAGGTCGGGCAGCAGGGCCCGCAGCCGGCCCGGGGCGGGTGGCGGGACGGGGAGGGGGTCGGGAGGAGCGGCGGAGGCGGAGGGATCGTGCTCGGTCACGGGGGTCCATGGTCCGTGGCCGTAGTGGTATGAGCAAACGTTTTTCCCCTGGCGGCGCGCGGGGCGCGAGCTCCAGAGGGAGCGGAGGGGACGGAGTGGGCGGAAGGGGCGAAGGTGGGTGAATTCGCGGAATGTCGCGAAGATCCCACGAGGGGTGGGGAGTTTGCGGTGCGCCGCCCGGCCCCTGGGGCGGGCGGGGCGGCCGCGCGCGTGGTGGGTGACGCGGCGGCGGTGCGTGACGGGTCTCACGCGGGAGGCCGGGCCGGCCGACGGCGCGGAGCCGCGGCCCGAGTGCCGGGGCGGCGCCTTACGCGCCCGGAGGCGCCGCGCGAGCCCGCTCACCACGGCTCCCTGGGGTAGGGCTTCGCCGGCTCGGGTGGTCCCGACGGCTTCGGTGGTTTCCGTGGTTTCGACGGCTTCGGCGGTTCTGACGGTCCCGCCGGTCCCGTCGGTCCTGACGGCTCCGGTGGCTCCGATGGTTCTGACGGTCCCGACGGGTCCGACGGCTGCCCGCGGTGGTGGACGAGGGCAGGGCGCGGCTCGGGGCGGCCGGAGCGGGCCGCCTCCTCTTCCGGGTGCGCCGCGAGGTGCCGGGGCCCGTACCCCGCCGTTCCGACGAGCGGCGGGCCCCCGCCACGCAGCCGGGCCGACCGGCGCGGAGTCCCCGCGAAACGGCGCGTGTCCCGCAACCAGTCGGTTCCGTCGAGCACTTCGCGCAACAGCGCGACACGCACAGCGTTCATGACTCACCATCCTGCCGCGACGAACCGGGAGGAAAACGGGGAAGCCGCCCGGCTCACCCGTTCGTGCCCCGGGCCGGGGTACGCCCGGCGGTGCCGGTGTGGCGTGAGTGCTGCACGGGGGCGGCCGGGGCTGCCGCCGGGCAACGGGACTCCGGGCGTGCCCGACGCGGTCCGCGGTGCTGCACGACGCGGCCCGCAGTGCTGCGCGACGAGGCCGACGGTGCTGCTGCGCGACGGGGCCCGCGCGGCTGCCGGACAGGGCCCGCAGGGCCGCTCGACGCGGGCCGCGGCGCTGCTCGATGCGGCTCGTGGCGCTGCTGGACGTGGCTCGTGGCGCTGCTGGACGTGGCTCGCGGCGCTGCTCGACGTGGCTCGTGGCGCTGCTCGATGCCGTGCGCGGCGGGCGTGACAGTATCGCTGTCATGACGACTTCCGCTGACACAACAAAGCCCGCAGCCAAGGACCCTTGGGACCTTCCGGACGTCTCCGGCCTGGTGGTCGGCGTCCTCGGCGGCACCGGTGACCAGGGGCGCGGCCTCGCCTACCGGCTGGCCAAGGCCGGCCAGCGGGTGATCATCGGGTCCCGCGCCGCCGAGCGCGCCGAGGCCGCCGCCGCCGAACTGGGGCTCGGCGTCGAGGGCGCCGACAACGCCGACTGCGCCCGGCGCAGCGACATCGTGATCGTCGCCGTGCCGTGGGAGGGCCACGGCAAGACCCTGGAGGGGCTGCGCGAGGAGCTCGCGGGGAAGCTCGTGATCGACTGCGTCAACCCGCTCGGCTTCGACAAGCAGGGCGCCTACGCGCTGAAGCCGGAGGAGGGCAGCGCCGCCCAGCAGGCCGCCGCCCTGCTTCCGGAGTCCCGGGTCACGGCCGCCTTCCACCACCTGTCCGCCGTACTGCTGTCCGACCCGGAGATCGACGAGATCGACACGGACGTGATGGTGCTCGGCGAGAAGCGGGCGGACACCGACCTCGTCCAGGCGCTGGCCGCCCGCATCCCCGGGATGCGCGGCGTCTTCGCGGGGCGGCTGCGCAACGCGCACCAGGTGGAGTCGCTGGTCGCCAACCTGATCTCCGTCAACCGGCGGTACAAGGCGCACGCGGGGCTGCGGGTCACGGACGTCTGATCGTCCCGGTTCCGCTGCCGGGCGGGCGCCCGGCCGGGGCGGGGCGCCCGTGGGCCGCCGACGGGCATGGGGGACAATGACCGGGATCGTACGCACTCGCGCCGGATCACCGTTCACGTTCCCCGTCCCCGGACAGGAGCCGTCCCCCATGCCCCGCCTCGCCCTCTACGCCCTCGCCGTCTGCGTCCTCGCGGTGGCCGCGGCCGTCGTCTCGTTCTCCCGGGGCAGCTGGCTCGGTGTCGTCTGGATCCTGCTGGCGGGCGTCGCCTCCAACATGGCCTGGTTCTACATCCGCAAGCGCAAGATGGACCGCGAGGCGGCGCGGACGGCGGCGGCCGTCACGGAGTGAGGCCGCCGTTCCCGGCCGCCGTCAGCCGACGCGGATCCACTGCCACTCGTCGGACGGCGAGGGGACGCTCTCCGGCGCGTCCCAGAACCGGAACAGCCGCCGTCCCCAGTACGCGTCCCACTCGTCGACGCCCAGTACCCGCAGCACCGCGTGGATCAGGTCGAAGAACGCGTTGTTGACCTCCGGGATCATCAGGAACCCGAACAGCGCCAGGAACCCGAACGGCGCGAACGGCTCCACCTGCCGCCGCACCCCCGGCGACAGCCACGGCTCCACGATCCCGTAGCCGTCCATGCCCGGGACGGGCAGCAGATTGAGGATCGCCGCCGAGACCTGGAGCAGCACCATGAAGCCCAGGGCGTAGCGGAACGCGTCCGGCACGCCGTCGAGCGCGCCCAGCCAGAACGGCGCCGCGCAGACGACCGCGAACAGGACGTTCGTCAGCGGCCCGGCCGCCGAGATCAGGCTGTGCTTCCAGCGGCCGTGGACGCGGTGCCGCTCGATGAAGACCGCGCCGCCGGGGAGGCCGATCCCGCCCATGATCACGAAGATCACGGGGAGGACGACGCTCAGCACGGCGTGCGTGTACTTGAGCGGGTTGAGGGTGAGGTACCCCTTCGCCCCGACCGTGATGTCCCCGCCGTGCAGGGCGGTGCGCGCGTGCGCGTACTCGTGGAGGCAGAGCGAGACGACCCAGCCCGAGACGACGAAGAGGAACACGGCGAAGCCGGGGCTCGCCGCGTAGTCCGTCCACACCGCCCACATCGACACCGCCATCACGGCGACGAGGGCGAGGAAGACGGGGCTCACGCGCCGCTCGGCGTGCGTCGCGTCGGATGCCATGGTTCTGCGCTCCAGGGGTCTGCGGGGGCGGCCGGGGGCCCGGCGCGGTGGTGTACCGGCAGGACGGTACTTGGTCGCGCCGGAAAGTCGTAACGCCCGCCGGGCCCGAGCGGGGACAATGACCCGGTGCGTTACGGCATCCTCGGCACCACCCAGGCCCATACCGACGACGGGCACCCCGTCGCCGTCGGCGGCGCGCGGCTGCGCGCGCTGCTCGCGGCGCTCGCCCTCAACCCCGGGCGGGGGCACGCGTCCGGCACGCTCATCGACCTCGTCTGGACCGGCGAGCCACCGGCGGACGCGCCCGGCGCGCTCCAGGCGCTCGTCGCGCGGCTGCGGCGGGCGCTCGGCGCCGGGGCGGTGGAGTCGGTGGCCGGCGGCTACCGGCTGAGCGCCCGGCCCGACGACGTCGACCTGCACCGCTTCCAGCGCCTCGCCGACGAGGGCGAGCGGACGCTCGCCGACGGCGACCCGGTGAAGGCGGCCGGGCTGCTGGACGACGCGCTCGCGCTGTGGCGCGGGCCCGCCCTGTCCGATCTGTCCGGCCACGAGGCGCTCGCCGCCCGGCTGGACGCCCGGCACCTCGCCGCACGGCGCGGCCGGCTCGCCGCGTCCGTCGCCCTCGGCGACCCGGACGCCGCCCTGCCCGAACTGGCCGAACTCTGCGCCGACCACCCCCTGGACGAGCCGCTTCAGGCCCTGCGGCTGCGCGCCCTGCGTGCCGCGGGCCGCCCGGCGGAGGCCCTGGCCGCCTACGAGGACGTCCGGGCGGCCCTCGCCGACCGGCTGGGCACGGACCCGGGGCCGGAGCTGCGGGCTTTGCACTTGGAATTGCTGAGCGGCGGAGGCGCGGGCGCGGGGAGTTCCGGGACGCCCGGGGGCGGGGTTTTCGGACGGCCCAGGGAGGGCGGATCCGCCGGTACCGGCCGGACGGCCCGGGAGGGCGGGACGGCCGGGCCGGCGGAGGCGGCCGAGAAGACCGCGACCGCCGGGGCGGGCCGCCCTGACGGCACTGACGGCCCGTACGGTCCGGACGGGCAGCCGGAGCCGGTTGGACCGGGTGCGCCCGTCGCGCACGCCTCGCCGCGCCCGTCCGCCGACGGCGCCCGGGGCCGGCCGGCCGGCGCGGCGGAACGATCCGCCTCCGCCTCGGCCGCTCCCGCCTCGGCCGCCCCGGTCCCGGCCGCCGCCCCGCGCGGCAACCTCCGGGCCCGGCTCACCTCCTTCGTCGGGCGGGAGGACGACGTCCTGGTGATCCGACGGGACCTGGAGCGGCACCGGCTCGTCACGCTGCTCGGGCCGGGCGGGGCCGGGAAGACGCGGCTGTCGCAGGAGGCCGCCGAGGCCGTGGCGCGGGAGACGGGAGCCTGGCCGGACGGGGTGTGGCTCGCCGAGCTCGCGCCCGTCGACGACCCCGCGACCGTGCCGGAGGCCGTACTCACCGCCCTCGGCGGCCGCGAGACCGTGGTGCGCGGCGCCGCGGAGGGGCTGCGGGCCGCCTCCGACGCCACCTCGGGCGACCCGCTGGTCCGGCTGGCCGAGCTGTGCGGGCCGCGCCGGATGCTGCTCGTCCTCGACAACTGCGAGCACGTGATCGACGCCGCGGCCCGGCTCGCCGAGACGCTGCTCGCACACTGCCCCGGCGTGACCGTCCTCGCCACCAGCCGCGAACCGCTCGCCGTGCCCGGCGAGTCCGTACGGCCGGTGGAGCCGCTGCCGGACCCGGTGGCGCTGCGGCTGCTCGCCGACCGGGGCGCCGCCGCGCGGCCCGGCTTCCGGATCGAGGACGATCCGGCGGCGTGCGCCGAGATCTGCCACCGGCTCGACGGACTGCCGCTCGCCATCGAACTCGCCGCCGCCCGGCTGCGGATGCTCACCCCGCGCGGCCTCGCCGACCGCCTTGACGACCGCTTCCGGCTGCTCACCTCGGGCAGCCGCACGGTCCTGCCGCGCCAGCAGACCCTGCGCGCGGTCGTCGACTGGTCCTGGGACCTGCTGGACGCGCCCGAACGCGCCGTCCTGCGGCGGTTGTCGGTGTTCGCGGGCGGCTGCGACCTGGCGGCGGCGGAGGCGGTCTGCTCGGACGGCCCGGGCCGCGCGGCCGAGATCCCCGCGACCGAGATCCCCGCGGCCGAGGTCCCCGAGGAGGACGTCGCCGTGCTCGTCGGCTCGCTCGTCGACAAGTCGCTCGTCGTCGCCGCGCCCGCCGACGACGGCGAGATGCGGTACCGGCTGCTGGAGACCGTGGGGGAGTACGCGGCCGAGCGGCTGGACGAGGCCGGCGAGCGGGCCGCCGTCGAGCGCCGGCACCTCGTCCACTACCGGGAACTCGCCCGGACCACCGAGCCCCTGCTGCGCGGCCCCGGCCAGCGCGTCCTGCTCGACCGGCTGGAGCGCGAGCACGACAACCTGCGCACCGCGCTGCGGCGGGCGGTCGCCGCGCGGGACGAGCAGGAGGCGCTGTGCCTGGTGCTGTCCCTCGGCTGGTTCTGGCAGCTGCGCGACCACCGGGTCGACGGAAGCGCCTGGTCGGAGGCGGCCATGGGCCTGGGCCCCGACCCGTTCGACGAACCGGTGCAGCCGGCCCCGCCGCTGTACGAGCGGTGTATCGACGCGCCGCCGCCGATGTCGCCCGAGCTGCTGTGGGAGGCCCGGCGCGGGGTCCGGCTGGTCTGGCTGGCGAACCGGGAACACGACATCCGGGCGATGGACGACCCGGAGACCCAGGCGTGGATGCGCCGCGTCGCCGCCGCCTACGAACCGGGGCAGCCGCAGAACTGCCGTGTGCCGGGCTTCGCCTGGTACTTCGTCCGGCTGTTCATCGGCGACGTGGAGAGCATCTACCGCAACCTGGACGCCGGCATCGAGATGTGTCGCGAGCTCGGCTACGAGTGGGAGCTCGCCTTCCACCTCCAGCAGCGGGCCAAGGTGCTCAACGAGATACCGGACCGCGCCGACTGGGGGCTGCGGGACGCCGACGAGAGCCTGGAGCTGTTCCGCCGGATCGGGGACGCCTGGGGGGTGGCCGAGGCGCTGTCGGGGCGCGCCGAGAGCCACGAGCGGCGGGGCGCGTTCGAGGAGGCCGCGCGGGACTACCGCGAGGCGCTCGACAACGCCCGCGTCCTGGGGTCGCGCGCGCAGCTCCCGATGCTCAGGTGCCGGCTCGTCGAAGTGCTCATCGAGTCCGGGGAAGTCGACGGGGCGGAGGGCGAGCGGCTGCTGCGGGAGGCGCTGGAGGAGGCCGAGCCGCTGAACCCCGACGCCGCCTATTTCATCCGGATCGCGCTCGGCATCCGGATCGCCCGCAACGGCGGTCACAGTGAGGCGCGGGAGATGTTCGAGGCGCTGTACGGGGACCTGCAGGACCATTCCATCCCCCTGTTCGCCAGCATGCTCCAGAGCGTGCTCGGCTGGCTCGACGTCCTCCAGGGCAGACCGGCCGACGCGCTGCCCAGGCTCCGGACCGCGCTGACCGCGACCGAGGACCCGCTCACCGCCCTCGTCGCCGCGCACCTGCCCGTGCACATGCTCCTCAACGCCGCCTTCGCCCACTCCGAGCTGCCCGGCCCGTCGCACGCCGCGACGGCGGCCCGGCTGCTGGGCGCGGTCGCCGCCCTGCGCCCCGCCGGGCTGTACGAGGCGTCCGTCGAACGGGAACTCCGGGAGCGGACGACGGCCGCCGCCCTAGCCGCCCAGGACGAGGAGGCGTACGAACGGGCGTACGCCGAGGGCGGCCGCCTCACGCTGGAGGAGGCCGCCGCGTTGGTGTGACCCCCCCGGCCGCCGGACGGAGGCCCGCCGGTCGATGCGAGCCCGGTCGATGCGGGCCCGGTGGTCGCGGCCCGTCCGGCCGATGCGAGTCCGGCCGATGCGAGCCCGGTCGACGTGAGCCCGGCCGATGCGGGCCCTGCCGACGCGGCCCGTCCGGCCGAGGACCCGGCACGCCACCGCCGTCAGGTCTTCTTGCGGAAGCGGCGGACCGCCAGCGGTGCCGTCACCGCCGTGATCCCCACCGACCAGGCCAGCGTCAGCCAGACCGAGTGGGCCACCGGGCCGCCGATCACCAGGTTGCGGGAGGCGTCGGCGAGGTTGGCCAGCGGGTTGTACTCGGTGAAGCTCCGCAGCCAGCCGGGCATGGTGGTGGGCTTGGCGAAGATCGAGCTGGCGAACTGGAGCGGCATCAGGACGAGCATGCCCATGCCCTGCACCGCCTGGGCGGTCTTCATCGTCAGACCGATCAGGATGAAGATCCACATCAGGGCGGAGCCGAACACCACGCTCAGCGCGACCGCGCCCAGCAGGTGGAAGACCGAGGTCTTGACGTCCAGGCCGAGGGCGAAGCCGATGGCGAGCTGGACCGCCACGGCCACCAGCAGCCGGCCGATCTCGGTCACGATCTTGGCTATGAGCACCGAGGAACGGGCGATGGGCATGGTCCGGAAGCGGTCCATGATGCCCTTGCGGAAGTCCTCGTTGACGCCCGAGCCCACCGCCATGGCGATGTTGAGGCCGGTCATCGCCATCAGGCCGGGCACCAGGTAGTTGACGTACGCCTCCTGCTGCCCGGGGCCGAACATCGCGCCGCCGAAGACGTAGACGAACATCAGCGTGAAGATGATCGGCATGGCCAGGACGTCGAACATCGACTCCGGGTCCTGCCTGATCTGGAGCGCGTTGCGGCGCGCCAGGGCGCCGATGTGCCGGAGGTGGGAGCGGAGCGGGATCCGCCCCTCGCCGGCGGGCGCCGCCACGGGCGCGCCGATCGTCGCGGTGGTCATGCGGCGGCCTCCTGAAGGGCTTCGGCGCCGGCGTCGGCGCGCGCGGCGTCGTCGGTGAGGGACGTCTTCTGGCCGGTGATGGCCAGGAACACCTCGTCCAGACTGGGGAGATGGGTGTTGATGCCGGCGATGGCGAAGCCGCGCGCGCCCAGCATGGTGACGACGGCGGTGAGTTGCTCGTCGCTCACGATCGGGATGTTGACCAGGCCCTCGGCCTCGTCCATGGTGGCGCCGGCGATGCCGTCGAGCCCGGACTGGGCCACCGCGCCGACCATGCGCGGCAGTTCGGCCCGGTCGGCCGGGCGGATCTGCAGCGTCCGGCCGCCGACCTTGGCCTTGAGCTCGTCCACCCGGCCGCCGGCGATGACCTTGCCGCGGTCGATGACCGTGAGCTCGCTCGCCAGTTGCTCGGCCTCCTCCATGTACTGGGTGGTGAGCAGCACCGTGGCGCCGTCCCGCACCAGGGACTGCACCTCGGCCCAGACCTCGTTGCGGGTGCGCGGGTCGAGGCCGGTGGTGGGCTCGTCGAGGTAGAGCACGGAGGGCCGGCCGATCATCGAGGCGGCCAGGTCCAGCCGGCGGCGCATGCCG
The DNA here is from genome assembly GCF_050937075.1 of Streptomyces sp. CA-181903. Lineage (NCBI taxonomy): Bacteria > Bacillati > Actinomycetota > Actinomycetes > Kitasatosporales > Streptomycetaceae > Streptomyces > Streptomyces sp. CA-181903. The sequence goes on along the minus strand of NZ_JBNJLY010000001.1, from coordinate 2,122,160 downwards.
CCCGAGTACTGCCCCGAGGGCCGCTTGGCCGCCTCGGTGAGGGAGAAGCGCTCCAGCAGCTCGTTCGCGCGGCGCCGGGCCTCCTTGCGGGGCAGGTCCAGCAGCCGGCCGATCATGTAGAGGTTGTCGAAGCCGGAGAGCTTCTCGTCCACCGAGGCGTACTGGCCGGTCAGGCCGATCACCCGGCGGAGCTGCCGGGGCTGGGCGAGGACGTCGTAACCGGCGACGCGGGCGCTGCCGGAGTCGGGCTGTATCAGCGTGGACAGGACGCGTACCAGCGTCGTCTTGCCCGCGCCGTTGGGTCCGAGGACGCCGAGGACGGTGCCCTCGCGGACGTCCAGGTCGACCCCGTCCAGGGCCCTGGTCTCGCCGTAGTGCTTGACCAGCCCTCGGACCTCCACGGCGTTGCCGCGGTCTTCGGGGATGTCGTTTCGTGTCATGGGAAGAGGTTGACAGGCCCCACTGACAACGGGCCGACATCCGCCCGACAGGGCGCCGGCACGGCCGGTGCCGGCGCCCTGCCACCCTCTCACTCTCGGCGAGCGGACCGGCCAAGCAGGTCGGTCGAGCGGACCGGTCGCGCAGGTCGGTCGAGCGGACCGGTCAAGCGGTCCGCTCGACCGGTCCGGTCAGTGGAAGGAGTGCTCCTCCGCCGGGTACGCCCCGCCGACCACGTCCTCCGCGAACTCCCGGGCCGCGCCGCCCAGGACCTCGCGCAGGTCCGCGTACCGCTTGACGAAGCGCGGCACCCGGCCGGACGTCATGCCCGCCATGTCCGTCCAGACCAGCACCTGGGCGTCGCACTCCGCGCCCGCCCCGATGCCGACCGTCGGAATGTGCAGGATGCGGGTGACCTCGGCCGCCAGCTCGGCCGGGACCAGCTCCAGGACGACGGCGAAGGCGCCCGCGTCCTGCACCGCCTTGGCGTCGCGGAGCAGCTGCTGGGCCGCCTCCTCGCCCCGGCCCTGGACCGGGTAGCCGCCGAAGGCGTTGACGGACTGCGGGGTGAGCCCGATGTGGGCCATGACCGGGATGCCGGCCTGGACCAGCAGCTCGATCTGGTGGGCCGAGCGCTCGCCGCCCTCCAGCTTGATCGCGCCGACGCCCGCCTCCTTCACCAGCCGGGTCGCGTTGCGCAGCGCCTGCACCGGACCCTCCTGGTAGGCGCCGAACGGCAGGTCGCCGACGATCAGGGCGCGCTTGGTGCCGCGCACCACGGCGGCGGAGAGCAGGGTGATCTCGTCCATGGTGACCGGCACCGTGGACTCGTAGCCGAGGTGGCAGTTGCCCATCGAGTCGCCCACGAGCAGCACGGGGATGCCCGCCTCGTCGAACACGGAGGCGGTCATCGCGTCGTAGGCGGTCAGCATGGGCCACTTCTCGCCGCGTCCCTTCGCGGCGGCGATGTCACGGACGGTGATGCGCCGGGATCCCGTCCCGCCGTACAGCGCCTTGCCGGGCGCGGCGCCCGGCTTGCTGCTGTCGGCCGTGGTGGGTGCGGTCGTGCTCGGTGATGTCGGTGTCACGGCATGCGTCATGGCGGTGGCTCCTGTACGTCGTCTCGAAGCGCCCTCGCGGCGTCTCCGGATCCCCTCCATGCTGACACGCGCCGCCCGGCGCGAGGAAGGTGCGGGGGGTAACAGGGGAAGGTGCCGCGGGTGACGGGAGGAAGGCGCCGGGGGTGACGGGAGGAAGGCGCCGGGGGTGGCAGGAGGAGGGGCCGGGGGGTGACGGAGGGGTCGTCCTCGGGCCAGTGCTTGCCCGCCGGGCAAAACCTCCGCAATACGAGACGGTGCCGTATCGGAAACCGGTCTACGGTGGGAGGTATGACATCCCCTGCCGGTGAAGCGCCGGTGCGCCAGGTACCCGAGGCCGTGCACAAACGACGGTGGGCGATCCTCACCGTCCTGCTGTTCAGCCTGCTCGTCGTCGTCCTCGACAACTCGATCCTCAACGTGGCGATGAAGACCATCGCCTCACCCGCGCCCACCGGCCTCGGGGCGACCCAGAGCCAGCTGGAGTGGGCGATCAACTCCTACACCCTGGTCTTCGCCGGCATCCTCTTCACGGCCGGCCTGCTGGGCGACCGGCTGGGGCGCAAGAAGGTGCTCCTCTTCGGCATGGTCGTGTTCGGCATCGGCTCGGTGCTGTCGGCCACCTCCGGCTCGCCCGGTGAACTCATCTCGTTCCGCGCGGTGATGGGCTTCGGCGGCGCCTTCGTGATGCCCGCCACCCTCGCGATCATCATGAACGTCTTCGAGCGCGACGAACAGCCCAAGGCCGTCGGCATATGGGCCGGCGCGGTCGGACTCGCCATCGCCATCGGGCCGATCACCGGCGGCCTGCTCATGGACCACTTCTGGTGGGGCTCGGTCTTCCTGGTGAACGTGCCGATCGTGATCGTCGCCGTCATCGCGATGGTGGTGCTCGTCCCCGACTCCAAGGACCCCTCGCCCGGCCGCCTCGACCCGGTCGGCGTGCTGCTGTCCGTCGTCGGCCTGGTCCTGCTGGTGTACGGCATCATCAAGGGCGGCCAGCTCGCCGACTTCACCGACCCCGAGGTCTTCGGCACGGTCGGCGGCGGACTGCTCGTCCTCGTCCTCTTCGTCCTGCACGAGCGGCGCAGCGCCCATCCCGCCCTGGACATGCGGTACTTCCGCAAGCCGCAGTTCTCGGCGGCGGTGGCCTCGATCGGCCTGGTCTTCTTCGGGCTGATGGGCGTCACCTTCTTCACCGTCTTCTACACCCAGAGCGTGCGCGGCTACAGCCCGCTGGAGAGCGGTCTGCTGCTGCTCCCGCTGGCCGCCGCGCAGATGTTCTTCGCGCCGCGCGCCCGGCTCGTCGTCGCCCGGTTCGGCGCCCGGGCCGTCTGCTGCGCCGGGATGGTGCTCGTCGCCTGCACGATGTCCGGCTTCGTGCTGCTCGACGCCGACACCCCGATCTGGATGCTGGAGGTGCTGTTCTTCCTCCAGGGCACCGCGATGGCGCACGTCATGCCGCCCGCCACCGTCTCGATCATGCAGTCGCTGCCGCGCGAGAAGGCCGGCTCCGGCTCGGCCGTGAACAACACCTTCCGGCAGGTCGGCGGCGCCCTCGGCGTGGCCGTGCTCGGCTCGGTGCTCTCCACCACCTACCGCGACGGCATCTCCGCGCACCTGGACGGCGTCCCCGGCCTGTCCGGGGCCGCCCGGCACGCGGCCGGCGAGTCCATAGAGGCCACCCTGGGCCTGGCCGGCCGGCTCGGGCCGGCCGGACGGGACCTCGTCGGGCCCGCGCAGGACGCGTTCCTGCACGCCATGCACGTCACCGCGCTGGGCGCGGCCGGGGTCGCGGCGCTGGGCGCGCTGGTCGCCGGCGTCTTCCTGCCGGGCAAGAACGCGGCCCCGCCCGCCGCGGGCCCCGGCCGGCCCGCCGAGCGACAACAGGAGGAGGCCCGCAGGTGAGCGGCTCACCCCGGGACGCCGGCGCTCCGCTGCCCGTGCAGCAGCGTGGCCGGCCGCGCAGCGCCGCCGTCGACACCGCCGTGATCGAGAGCGTCCTGCGGCTCCTGGAGGGCGGCGTCACCGTCGGTGAGCTGTCCATGGAACGGATCGCCCGCGAGGCCGGCGTCGGCAAGGCGACCGTCTACCGGCGCTGGGCCGGCAAGGAGGCGCTGATGCTCGACGTCCTGCGCTCCCTGGAGGAGGACGCCCCCGAGCTCGCGGGCGTCTCCGTCCGCGACGACCTGATCGCGCTGCTGGACTTCCTGCGCCGGCGCGGCCTGGCCAAGCGGTCCTCCGCGGTGATGCGCACGGTCGTCGGGCAGGTGCAGGCGCAGCCGCGGGTGTGGCGGGAGTACCACGAGACGGTCGTCGCGGCCCGGAGGGAGTCCTTCCGGGCGGTGCTGCGGCGGGGCGCGGAGGCGGGCGAGATCCGCCGGGACGTGGACGTGGACCTGCTCATCGACCTCTTCGTCAGCCCGATGCTGGTGCGAGCGGTGCTGCACGAGTGGCAGGAGCTGCCGGCGGGGCTGGCCGAGGGGATCGTGGACACGGTGCTGGAGGGCGTACGGCCTTGAGGGTCGACCGGAGCCCGAATGTGCCCGTTGTGTCACAGGACGCCCCCATGGGCCCGTCGGCAGGAACCCGCCCGGGCCGACGGGCCGTCCTCCTCCGCGAAGCCCCCCTTCCGGCGGGGGCCGGGACAGCCCTCCCGCGGTGATCACGACGGACCGTCGATCACCTATCGTCGGGTGACGGGACACAGCGAGACCGAGTGAGGACATGCGGATGCCGCAGGCGCACATGCAGGAGACGGGCCGTGAGGGAGTCGGCCCGGAGCGGGCCGGCTCCGGGGTCCGGCGCCGCGTGGGCGACTGGCTGGGCGACTGGCGGGGCCCCGGGATCTGGCGGCGCGGACTGGTGATCGCGGTACTGGCGCTGGTGCTGGGCCTGCTGATGCTGCTGCACTCCAGCGTCCCCAACCGCGTCGGCAACCTCGGCAGCCTCACCGAGACCTTCCTGCCCTGGCTGGGACTGTTCGTCCCGGTCCTGCTGGCCCTGGCCCTGCTGCGGCGCTCCGCGAGCGCGCTGATCGCCGTCCTGTTGCCGGCCGTCGCCTGGATCAACCTCTTCGGCGGCCTCCTCACCGACAAGTCCGGCTCCGGCGGCGACTTCACCGTCGTCACCCACAACGTGAACGCCGAGAACCCCGACCCGGCCGGCACCGCGCGGTCCCTCATCGCCTCCGGCGCGGACGTGATCGCCCTGGAGGAACTGAGCGACGCCTCCCGCTACGAGAGCGCCCTCGCCGGCTCCTACCGCTACCACTCGGTGCAGGGCACGGTCGGCATCTGGAGCAAGTACCCGCTGAGCGGCACCCGTCCGGTCGACATCCGCATGGGCTGGACGCGCGCGCTGCGCACCACGGTCGAGACCCCGCAGGGCCCGGTCGCGGTGTACGTCGCCCATCTCCCGTCCGTGCGGGTGAAGTTCAACGCCGGCTTCACGGCCGGTCAGCGCGACAACAGCGCCGCGGCCCTGGGTCACGCCATCGCCGCCGAGCCGCTGAAGCGGACCATCCTGCTCGGTGACCTCAACGGCACCATGAACGACCGGTCGCTCGCCCCCGTCACGTCGCAACTGCGGTCGGCGCAGGGGGCCGCCGGGGACGGGTTCGGGTTCAGCTGGCCGGCCAGCTTCCCGATGGCGCGGATCGACCAGATCATGGTGCGGGGGATGGACCCGCGGTCGGCTTGGACGCTGCCTGAGACGGGCAGTGATCACTTGCCGGTGGCGGCGCGCGTGAAGCTCTGAGGGTGCCCGTGGGGGGTGGGGTGCCCCGGCCCCGCCCCTTCGCCGCTTCCTGGGGCTGCGCCCCAGACCCCCTTTTTCGCGGCTCCGCCGCTCGTCCTCAAACGCCGGACGGGCTGAGGGCGCCGTCCTTTAGGGCGGACACCAGGTCCGCGAAGGCGGCCGTAGGGAGACGCAGTACCGGGCCGGTGGGGCGCTTGCTGTCCCGGATGGGGATGGTTCCGGACGGGGCGTGGGCGGGGGCCCATTCGACGCAGCTTCCGCCGCCGTTGCCGCTGTAGCTGGATTTGACCCATTCCGAGCGCAGGTCGGGGGTGTTGCTCATTGGAGATCCTCCATGACGGACGTGATGAGTCGCGCCGAGTCATCCGGCGACAGCGCGCATGCGCTGAGCAGATCGTACGATCGGCGATGCCGATCCGCCGATGCTCGGTCTTCGAGCATCGTCCCTGTGGTGATGGCTTCTTCGAACGCCACTTCCTCACCATCGTCCAGAGTGAGGAGCGTCAGGGCTCCACCCATGAGTGCGTAACCACCCGCGCTGAAGGGGAGCACCTGCAGAGTGGTCGTAGGAGTGCACGTCAATGCGATCAGCCTTTCCAGCTGCACTCGCATGACCTCGGGACCGCCAAAGCCCCGTCGGATTACGGCCTCGTCAAGGATCCAGGCCAAGTCCGCGTCCGGCTTGCCGCGCAGTATGGCCTGACGATGCATGCGTGCGGTCACCAGTTCCTCAACCCGCTCCGGGGCCGCCCGCAGGTCATGGACCTTGAATTGCTCGCGGGCGTACTGCTCCGTCTGAAGCAGCCCGGGGATGATCTGCACGGCCACCTCGCGGATGCGCCTGGCGCGCGCCTCCAACGCCATCCGCCGCTTGAACGGCTCTGGATGCAGCTCCTTTACTGCCAGCAAGTACAGGTCCTGGAAGAGGTCGTCCGTATCGAACTCCGCGTCCAACAAAGCCGGCAGTTCCGGCGGCGGCATGATTTCGGCGTTCTCCACCCGGCTCAGGTTGCTTCGGCTGCTCTTGACGATGAGCGCCAGCTTTTCGAGTGAGAGCCCCGCTTGCTCCCGGTGGCGCCGCAACCGCGCTCCGAAAAGATGCCTGGCCGACCTGTCGGGCGTCAGTTCGTTGGGCCTTGCGGGCACTGCCTCAACTCCACGTGGTTTGGGGCGATTCGTTCTCCCGACTTCACGTCGGGACATCAGCGGGTAGCGCGCACTCTAGCCGTACCGACACCGTGGACCTTCCAGGGTGATGCCCGGCCAACTGGCCGCAGACACACGGAGGTTCGAACATATGACGCACATGCCCTTCGGGGTGGGGGCGCGGCCCGCGCTCGTGCCCAATCCGCGCGTGCCGTGCGCGGCTTGCGCGCGGATCGCCGACGCGCGGTACGCCGCCGAGCGTGCCCGCGACTGGAAGCGCGTGGAACTGCTGCGCCGGGAGGGGCTGCGGCATGGGGAAGAGGTGCATCGTGGTTGACGACTGGATCCCTCAACCGCTGGAACTCATCCTCGACGTCGAACTCGACCGGTTCGGGACCGTCGTCGGCTGGGACCAGGACACCCGGCGGATCACTCTCCGTCCCCTCGCCGGCGGGCGGACCTGGCGGCCGGTGCGGTACCGGCGGGCCACCGCCACCGACAAGCTGCGCGCCCGCGTCAGTGAACTGAACCGGGAGGGGCGCCCGTGGTGACGGGGTGCGAGGCGTGTCAGTGGTGGGACACCGTGATCGGGAGGACCGAGGTGCGGGCGCGGACCGCCCGGGACCGGTGGGAGCGCGCCACCGCCGAGCGGCAGCGGGAGCAGTACGTCGGCAACAAGGCGGAGCACGTTCGCCGGAAACATGGGGTGTCATCCAGCCCGTCCGGCGTTTGAGGACGAGCGGCGAAGCCGCGAAAAGGGGGTCTGGGGCGCAGCCCCAGGAAGCGGCGAAGGGGAGGGGCCGGGGCATCAGCCCGCCGCAGGCGCACACTGGAAGCATGTGCCGCAGCATCAAGACGCTCAGGGCCCCCGTCACCCCCGACCCGGGCGAGGACGGCATCCGGGCCGCCGCCCTCCAGTACGTCCGCAAGGTCTCCGGCTTCCGGGCGCCCGCCGCGCACAACCAGGCCGTTTTCGACGAGGCCGTCGACGCGGTGGCGGAGGCGACGGCGCGGCTGCTGGACGGGCTCGAAGTGCGGGGCGTCAGACCCGTTCGCGCCAGCGGTTCGTGATCGGCAGGCGGCGGTCCTTGCCGAAGCCCTTCGGGGAGATCTTCGTGCCCGGCGGGTACTGACGCCGCTTGTACTCGGCGGTGTCCACCAGCCGCAGTACCCGCGCCACCAGCTCCTCGTCGAAGCCCTCCGCGACGATCCGGGCGTATCCGTGGTCCCGGTCGACGTACAGCTCCAGGATGCGGTCGAGGACGGGGTAGTCGGGGAGGGAATCGGTGTCGACCTGGCCGGGGCGGAGTTCGGCGCTCGGCGGCTTGGTGATGGAGTTCTCGGGGATGGGCGGGGTCTCGCCGCGTTCCTCGGCGTGGCGGTTGCGCCACTTCGCGAGGCGGAAGATGCCCGTCTTGTAGACGTCCTTGATCGGGCCGTACGCGCCGACCGAGTCGCCGTAGAGCGTCGAATAGCCGCACGCCAGCTCGGACTTGTTGCCGGGCGCGAGGACGATGTGGCCCTCCTGGTTGGAGATGGCCATCAGCATCGTGCCGCGCAGCCGGGACTGGAGGTTCTCCTCGGCGAGGCCGGTCAGCCCGAGGGCGCCCATGTAGGCGTCGAACATCGGGGCGATGGGCACGGTACGGAAGTTGAGTCCGGTGCGCCGGGCCAGTTCCTCGGCGTCGGCGAGCGAGTGTGCGGAGGAGTAGCGGGACGGCATGGCGACGCCGTACACGTTCGCGGCCCCGACCGCGTCGCAGGCGACGGCCGCGACGAGGGCGGAGTCGATGCCGCCGGAGAGGCCGATGAGGACGCTGCGGAAGCCGTTCTTGGCGGCGTACGCGCGGAGGCCGGTCACCAGGGCCTGGTAGACCTCGGCGTCGTCGTCCAGGTGCTCGGCGACCGTGCCCGGCAGCGTCGGTTCCGCGGCCGGGGCCGGGTCGGCGGAGATCGTGACGTGGTCGATCCGCAGGCTGTCGTCCACCGTGCCGGAGGGCGCCGCGGCCGGCGCCTCCGGCAGGTCGAGGTCCAGGACCAGGCACGTCTCCTCGAACTGCGGCGCCCGCGCGATCACCCGGCCGTCCCGGTCGACGACGATGGAGTCGCCGTCGAAGACCAGCTCGTCCTGTCCGCCGGTCATGGCGAGGTACGCGGTGGTGCAGCCGGCCTCCTGCGCGCGCTTGCGGACCAGCTCCAGCCGGGTGTCGTCCTTCTCCCGCTCGTACGGCGAGGCGTTGACGGACACCAGCAGCCCGGCCCCGGCGGAGCGGGCGGCGGGCACCCGGCCGCCCTCCTGCCACAGGTCCTCGCAGATGGCCAGCGCCACGTCCACGCCGCGCACCCTGACCATGGGCAGGGTGTCGCCCGGCACGAAGTACCGGAACTCGTCGAACACGCCGTAGTTGGGCAGGTGGTGCTTGGCGAACGTGAGCACCGCACGGCCGCCGTGCAGCACCGCCGCCGCGTTGAGCGGCGCACCCGCGGGGCGGCCCAGCCGGGGGCGGGCCTCCTCGCAGCGGTCCAGGTAGCCGACGACGACGGGCAGATCGCCGAGGCCCTCGTCGGCGAGCCGGGCGGCGAGGACGCGCAGCCGGTCCCGGCTCGCGTCGACGAAGGACGAGCGGAGGGCCAGGTCCTCGACGGGGTAGCCGGTCAGCGCCATCTCGGGGAAGACCGCGAGGTGGGCGCCCTGTTCGGCGGAGTGGCGGGCCCCGCGGAGGACCGACTCCGCGTTCCCGGCGAGATCGCCGACGGTGGAGTCGATCTGGTGCAGTGCGAGACGGAGTCGAGCCACGCCGTCAGTGTAATCGTCTTCCTGACGCGATGGGGGGGTGGAAGGGGGCCACACGGGGTGGCCGCACGGGGTGGCCGCACAAGGTGACCGCACAGGGCGGCCACACAGGGTGGCCCGGGTGGGCCCCTCCCGCCCGCTCGCGGCTACTTGCGGTAACCCAGCAGCGTCATCATCCCCGACTCCGCGTGGTACACGTTGTGGCAGTGGAGCATCCACAGCCCGGGGTTGTCGGCGTCGAAGTCCACCTCCAGCCGCTGCCCCGGCAGCACGACCGCCGTGTCCTTGCGCGGCCCGCCGCCCGGCAGCGCGAACGTGTGGCCGTGCAGGTGCATCGGGTGCCACATCGCGCTGCGGTTGACGAACGCCAGCCGCACCCGCTCGCCCGCCGCCACCGGGTAGCGCTCCGAGGGCGCGTACCGCCGCCCGTTCAGCGCCCAGTCGTAGCGTTCCATCGAACCCGTCAGCTCGAAGGTGAGCGTCCGGTCCGGCCGGCGCTCCTCCAGCCGGACCGGCCCGGCGGCCTTCAGCCGGCCCGCCGTGAGCGGCGTGCGGTCCAGCTCGGCCGGGCGGACGTCGGCGGCCGGCGCCGCGCCGCCGCCGGTGCGCAGCAGCGCCAGGGCGGTCCGCTTCTTGCCCTCCGCGAGCGCGGTCAGCGGGAAGACGCCGTCGCCGGCCGTCACCAGCACGTCGTACCGCTCGCCCATGCCCAGCAGCAGCGACTCCGTCTCCACGTGCTCGACCGGGAAGCCGTCGGTGTGCGTGACGGTCATGCGGTGGCCGCCGAGCGCGACGCGGAACGCGGTGTCGCCGCCCGCGTTGACGAACCGGATCCGGATCCGGTCGCCCGGCTTCGCCGAGAAGGTCTGCGGGGCGTCCGGCGTCCGGCCGTTGACCAGGTAGTACGGGTACGCGACGTCGCCCGCGTCGCCGCCGAGGACGGGGCTGGAGGCGCCCATGAGCATCCGGGACGGGCCGTCCTGGGCGGGCTCGGCGGCCGCCATGTGGTGCATGCCGCCCATTCCGCCGCCCCCGCCGTGGTCCATGCCACCGCTTTCGCCGTGGCCCATGCCCTTGGCGAGTTCCGCGAGGACGGCGTCCGGGGTGCTGCCGTCGACCCCGTCCACCCAGTCGTCGAGGACGACGACCCACTCCTTGTCGTACGCCAGCGGCTCCTTGGGGTCCTCGACGATCAGCGGCGCGTACAGGCCGCGGTCCTGCTGCGTGCCGGAGTGCGGATGGAACCAGTACGTGCCCGGGCGGTCGACCGCGAAGCGGTACGTGAACGATCCGCCCGGGCGGACGGGCCGCTGGGTGACGTCCGGGACGCCGTCCATGTCGTTGCGCAGGGCGAGCCCGTGCCAGTGCAGGGACGTCGGCTCGGGGAGGTGGTTGGCGAGGGTGAGGGCGAGCGTGTCGCCCGCGGTGAGCCGGACCTCCCGGCCCGGCAGGACGTCGCCGTACGCCCAGCTGGCGACCTTTCGGCCGCCGAGGTCGAGCGTGGTCCGGGCGGCGGTCAGCCTCACCTCCCGGACCGAGCCGCCGGCGCGGTGCCGGCGCGCCTCGGCGGCGGCCACCTCCTTGCCGTCGGGGGCGACGTAGGCGACGGGCTTCTCCGGCTTCGATCCCGAACCCGAGCCCGAGCAGGCGGTGAGCAGTCCGCCGGCGGCGGAGGCGAGGCCGGCGCCGAGCACGGCGCGGCGCGTGGTGGTGCGCATGGTGAAGGAACCCCTGTACGTGTCGTCGGTGGTGTGTGCGGAGGCGTGCACGCGCCGTGATGAGGAGCGCGAGAGACGCCCTCCTATACGCGCAGCACCGACAACCGGGCGAGGGACTTCCGCCGGGGCGGGGGCGGGATGGGCCGCAGGGCGTGGACGGCCAGGGCGGGCGGCATGGCCCCGGTGGCGTCGGCCGGCCGGCGGAGGACGGCCAGGGCCAGCAGGAGGACGACCGCCCACCGGGCGCCGCCGAGGAGGACGGCGAGGCAGACGGAGGAGGGGTCGAGGCCCGGGTGGTGGGACGGGGGAGGGGTGGTGCGGCCGCCGGGCGCGACGGCGGCCGGCGGGTCGGCCGGCGGCCGGGCGTGGTGTGCGGCGGGGGCGTCGCCGGCTGCCGCCTGGACGGGCGGCCCGCCCGCCTGGTGGCGCACCGGCGCCGTCGTGGGTGAGGACGCGAGCACGCCGAGCGGGGACGTACGCACCGTGGCTGACGAGGGCGTGAGCGCCTCGGACGAGGACGCATGCGCCTCCGCCCGCCCGTGCCCCATCGGGTGCCCGAGGGTGTGCATGGTCACGATGCCGAGCAACAGCGCGGCGAGGAGCAGCGGCCGGCCGCACCAGGCGCCGACGCGGCGGCCGGCGGCACCCGCTTGCCCGCGCATCGCGCCCTCCCGCGCCGGAACGATTCCCCGTACGCGCGCACCCTACCCCTGCGGGGTATACGGTCCCCGGGCGGCCCGCACGCCCGTCCGATCGAGCGGATGTGCGCGAAACGAGCCCTCTGTCCGATGATGGGACGAAACCGATCGATTGCTTTGCCCCGAAGGACGCTCCTCCCTCTCATGCCCCTCTCGGAACAGGTCAGGGACGAACGTCCCCCCGCAGGCCGTGCCCCCGCCGCCCCCGGCGAGGACCACGCACCCGCCGACCCCGCCGCCACCGGCCGACGGCAGTTCATCTCCTGGACCACCCTCGCCCTGATGACCACCGCCTCGGTGGCCAACCTCCGCCCCGCGCCGTCCATGGCCCTCTACGGCCTCGCCGCCGTCTTCCTCTACCTCCTCCCCGCCGTCGTCTTCCTGCTGCCGACCGCCCTGGTCTCCGCCGAGCTCGCGTCCGGCTGGACGGGCGGCGTCTACCGCTGGGTGAGCGAGGGGCTGTCGAAGCCGCTCGGCTTCCTCGCCGTCTGGTGCCAGTTCGCGATGACGATCGCCTACTACCCGAGCCTGCTCGCGTACGTGGCCAGCACCTTCGCGTACATCGTCGACCCGTCGCTCGCGGACAATGGGCTGTACGTGGCGCTGGTGATCGTCGTCGTCTACTGGTCCGGCGTCCTGATCTCGGCGCGCGGCACCAAGGCCGTCGCCGGGCTGTCGAGCATCGGCCTGGTGATCGGCACGCTGCTGCCGGGCGTCGTCCTCGTCGTCCTCGGCCTGGTCTTCCTCGGGCAGGGCAACCCGTCCGCCGCGCCCATGGACGGCGGCCATGTGCTGCCGCCGTGGACCGGCGTCGCGAGCCTCGTCCTCATCGTCGGCAACTTCCTCTCCTACGCGGGCATGGAGATGAACGGCGTGCACGTCGCGTCCCTGCGCCGGCCCGGCAAGCAGTTCCCGCGCGCGATGGCCCTGGCCACCGGGCTCGTCCTGCTGATCTTCATCCTGCCCGCGCTGGCGGTCAGCTGGGTGATGCCCGGCGAGGACCTGAGCCTCACGGCCGGGGTGATGCAGGCGTTCCAGGGCTTCTTCGACCACTTCGGGGTCGGCTGGCTGACCAAGGTCACCGGCGTGCTGCTGGTCGCAGCCGCGCTCGGCGGCATGCTCACCTGGCTGGCCGGGCCGTCCAGCGGACTGCTGCTCGTCGCCCGGCAGGAGGGCTATCTGCCGCCCGTCCTCCAGAAGCTCAACCGGAACGGCGTGCCGCGCAACATCCTCGTCGCGCAGGGCGTGCTGACGACCGTCATCGCGCTGCTGTACGCGTTCCTGCCGGACGTCTCCAGCGCGTACTGGATCTTCTCGGTGATCACGACACAGATCTACCTGGTCGTCTACCTGCTGATGTTCGCCGCCGTGGTCCGGCTGCGGCGGCTCCAGCCGGACCGGCCGCGCGGCTTCCGCGTCCCGGCCGTCCGGCTCGTCGCGGGGGTCGGGTTCGCGGCCTCGCTGGCGGCCATGTGCATCGGCTTCGTACCGCCGGAGCAGTTCGGCGGGCAGCCGCTGTGGCGGTACCTGCTGACCGTCGGCGGCGGGCTGCTGACCATCGGCTTCCTCGCGCCGCTCGCCTTCCTGGCGTTCCGCAGACCGCACTGGGCGGCACCGGACGCGGACTGAGCCCCACGCGGATCTCCCGCCCGCCGGAACCCTCGCCGCGCGCCCGCCGTTCCACGACGGGGAGGGGCGGCCGGCGCCGCCGCTCCTCCCCGCCAACGTGAGCACGAGGAGAGGGCGGACGAGGATGAGCGAAGGCCGGCCGCCGGGCCGGATGCTGCGGATCGGCGGCACGGCCCTGCACGTCCTCAGCGAAGGTTCGGGACCGGTGTGCGTGCTGAGCCCGGGGCTGGGCATGGGCTGGTTCGACTGGGACCCCGTCGTCCCGCTGCTGGCCCCGCACCGCACGGTCGTCCGCTTCGACCGGCCCGGCCTCGGCTTCAGCGCCCCGCAGGCCGAGCCGCCCACCGCCCGGGGCGAGGCCGCGCGGATCGCCGGCGTACTCGACGCCCTCGGGCACACCGGACCGGCGACGGTCGTCGGCCACTCGCTGGCGGGCTTCCACGCCGAGGCGTTCGCCCGGCTGCACCCGCGGCGCACGGCCGGCCTCGTCCTCGTCGACACCAGCGTCGAGGAGAACGCCCGGCCGCTCCCCGCCCGCGCCCTGCGCACCGCCGCCGCCCGGGCGCGCGGCCACGCCTTCACCACCGCCGGCCTGCCGCGCGCCCTCGGCCCGGCCCTGCGCCGGCTGGCCGTCCGCGCCTCCTCCGTCGGACGCGCCGACCCCGTCCCCGCCGACCTCATCCGCTGCACGTACGGCACGGGCCGCGTGGTACGCGCCCTCCTCATGGAGAACGCCCACTACTTCGACGTGGCCGCCGAACTGCGACACCTCCGCGCCACCCACCCCCTGCCCCCGTCCCCACCCACGTCCTCGCCGCCGCCACCGGCACCGACTCCCGCCTCGAACGCCGCCGCCTCACCCGCCAACGCACCCTCGCCACCCTCCTCGACGCCCACTTCACCACCATCGCCCCGGCCGGCCACCTCCTCATGTACGACCGCCCGGAGGCGCTGGCGAGCGTAATCCTGGAGGCACCGCGGGCCCGGCCTTCCACGGTGTCGGCGGAAGGGCCCGCGCCCAGGTGAGAGCGGCCGCGCCGCTCGTCCTCGAACTGACGCCCCCGGCCGCTGGATCGTCGGCCGCGGCGAGTTCGCCGTTCTCCTCCGCGAGTGGGCGGAAGTGGTGCGGGAGGCGTGCGCGCGGGGGTGGGGGATCGTCGGGCTGTCGTTCCGACGTGCGGTGTCACGAGGCCCCCGCTTGACCCTCACCCCACGTCAGGCCGCAAGCTGGCGCGCGACGAAAGGCAGGACCCCATGACGTACACCGTCGGACAGGTCTCGGGCTTCGCGGGCGTCACCGTGCGAACCCTCCACCACTACGACCGCACCGGGCTGCTCGCGCCCAGTGAGCGCAGCGCGGCCGGTTACCGCCTCTACAGTGAGGCCGACCTGGCCCGCCTCCAGCAGATCCTGTTCTACCGGGAACTCGGCTTCTCGCTGGAGGAGATCGCCGCCATCCTGGAGAACCCCCAGGCCAACGCCATCGACCAGCTGCGCGCCCGGCACAAGCTGCTCAGCGAGCAGATCGGCCGGCTGCGGCGGCTGGTGGAGGTCGCCGAGCGGGCGATGGAGGTGCAGGAGACCGGTGTCGCGCTGACGCCGGGCGAGCGCTTCGACGTGTTCGGCGAGGTGGCCTTCGACCTGAGCTACGCCACCGAGGCCGCCCTCAAGTGGCGGGACAGCGACAAGCACCGGCAGTCCCTCGCCAGCGCCGCCGCCCACAGCAAGGACGACTGGCGGTGCATCATGAGCGAACTCGCGGAGTGGCGACGCGAGTTGTTTGTCGTCTTCGACGGCGGTGAGCCGGCGGACGGCGAGCGGGCCATGGACCTGGCCGAGGCGCACCGGGGACACCTCGACCGCTGGTTCATGTCCTGCCCGCCCGAGACGCACGTCCGCGTAGCCGATGACTTCGCCACCGACCCGCGCGCGTTCGCGCTGCTGGTGCCACCCTCCGAGCAGCGGCCGGGACTGGCCGCGTACGTGCGGGCGGCCGTCCGCGCCAACGCCGCCCGGCAGGGTCTGGCGGACGCCGGGGAGGAAGTGCGATGAGGATCCTGATCACCGCGGCCGGTTCGCGCGGCGACGTCGCCCCGTACACCGGGCTCGGCGCCCGGCTGCGCACGGACGGCCACGAGGTCGCCATCGCCACGGACGAGCTGTTCGCGCCGCTGGTGCGCGCCGCCGGACTCTCCTTCCGCTCGCTCCCGGCCGACCCGCGCACCGGGGGACAGGCCGGAGGGAAGCGCCAACTGATGACCGCCGCGGCCGCGTTCGCCGGCCGACTGGGGCAGGGGATGGCGGAGGCCGTCACCGGGGCCGAGGGCGACGTGGACCTGCTGCTGTTCTCCGCCACCACCGCCCCGCTCGGCTGGCACCTCGCCGAGGCCACCGGCGTCCGCAGCCTGGACGTCCACCTCACGCCCAACGCCCCCACCGGCGACTTCCCGCCCGTCGTGAGCGGCACCCGCTCGCTCGGCCGATGGGGGAACCGGGCCGTCGGCCGGTTCTCGCTGCGGGTGACGGACCGGCTCTTCGCCGACGCCGCCCGGACGCTGCGGGCGGAGCTCGGCCTGCCGCCCGCCGAGCAGGCCGCCGTCCGCCGCCGCCAGGAGGAGGCGGGCCGGCCGGTGCTGTACGGCTTCAGCGAGGCCCTGGTCGAGCCCCCGGCGGACTGGCACCCGCGCCACATCGTGACGGGAACCTGGTGGCCGCACCGGGACACCGACCGGCTCCCGGCCGTCCTGGAGGACTTCCTCGCCGCCGGCCCGCCGCCGGTCTTCGTCGGCTTCGGCAGCATGCCCGCCGACGACCGCGAGCGGCTGAGCGGCCTCGTGGTGGACGCGCTGCGCCGCGCGGGCGTCCGCGGCGTCCTGCAGTCCGGCAGCGCCGGGCTGGCCACCGACGCGGACGACGTCCTGACGATCGGGGACGTGCCCCACGAGCTGCTGTTCCCGCGCGTGGCCGCCGTCGTCCACCACGCGGGCGCGGGCACCACGGCCGCCACACTGCGCGCGGGCGTCCCGTCCGTCCCGGTGCCGGTCATGGCGGACCAGCCCTTCTGGGCCGCCCGCCTGGTCGCCCGCGGCGCCGCCCCGGCCGCCGTCCCCTTCCGGAAGCTCACGGCGGAAGGGCTGGCCGCCGCGCTGACCCGGGCGACGACGGAACGGACGTACGCGGACGCGGCCCGCCGGCTGGCGGCCCGGGTCGCGGAGGAGGACGGCGCGGGCCGGGCGGCCGAGATCGTGGCGGCCGAGCCGGCGGCGGTCCTGGGAGAACGCCCCTGACCTGCTGATACGGTCCCGAACCATGAACGACACGGTGTACGTGGGCAACGCGGGCAAGGACGCGGCCCTCGACCGGGGCTGGCTGCTCGGTCACTTCAAGGACGCCTCCGACCCCCGCCACAGCGAGGCGGTCGAGATCAAGTGGGGCGTCCACCCGCCCGGCGACGAACGCGCCCGCTGGGTCACCGGCGAGGCCCGTACCGCCCTGCTGGTGCTCATCAGCGGACGCTTCCGGGTGGAACTCCCGGGGCGCAGCGTGCTGTTGAGCGAGCAGGGGGACTACGTGGTGTGGGGTGAAGGCGTCGACCACTCGTGGCGCGCCGAGGAGGAGTCGGTGGTGCTGACGGTGCGGTGGCCGTCCGTGCCGGGGTACCGGGTGGAGGACGGGGGAGCGGACGCGGGGGAAGGAGGGGCGGGGGAGGGCTGAGGGGCGGGTGAGGGCCGGGGGCGCCCGGCGCCGGTTCAGGGCGGGGGCGCCCGGCGTCACGTCCGTCCCCTGCCGCTCCTGCCGCCCCCGTCGCCCCTGCCGGCCGCGCCGCGCCGCAAGCGGGCGCGGACCGCCCGTTGGGTGACCGGGCCCAGGCCCTCCAGTACGGACACCAGTCCGGAGAGCTGGTCCAGCGCGTCCAGCGCGCGCAGGGCGCCGTCCGCGTCCACCCCCTCGTACAGCTCCAGGCCGACGAAGGCCGACGCGACCGCGCGCGCCAGCCCGGGGGAGTCGACGAAGCCGGCGAGGGGCGTGTCCGCCAGGACCCTGACCAGTACCCGTTCGATCTCGTCGATCCAGAGGGTGAGGCCCGCGGCGGTGGCCGGGGCGAGCCGCGGCTGGTTCTGTGCCCCGGCCAGCAGCTGGGCGAGTACGGCGACGTTCCCCTCGGCGCGCTCGGCCGCGTGCAGTTCGCGGCCCAGCTCCAGGAGTTCGGAGAGGCTGCGGACCCGGTCCAGCCGCTCCCGGTAGCGGGCGACCCGCTGCTCGGCGCCGTTCCGGCAGGCGGCGGAGAGCAGTTCGTCGACGCTGCCGAAGTGGTAGAAGACCAGGGCCTGGTTCACCCCCGCCGTGGCGGCGATGCTCCGCGCGGAGACCTTGGCGATGCCCTGCTCGGCGAGGGTGCGCAGGGCGGCGTCCATCAGCCTGGCACGGGTGTCCGATCCTGCGGCCTTCCCCCGGCCGCGGCTGGTTCCGGTTCCCGTGCTCGTGCCCCGGCTGTGGCTGGTTGCCGTTTCCGTTCCCGTGCTCGTGCCCCGGCTGTGGCTGGTTGCCGTTTCCGTTCCCGTGCTCGTGCCCCGGCTGTGGCTGGTTGCCGTTTCCGTTCCCGTGCTCGTACCCCGGCCGCGGCTGGCCCCCGTTCCCGCGCTCGGACCCCTGTCGTCGTCCGCTCGCGCGCCTGCGTCTGTCCTCATACCTCGGCCCTCGCCCGTTCCCGCACCTGCGCCCGCGCTCATACCCCTCCCGTCGCTCACTCCCGTCCCCGCGCCCCCGCCCGTACCTCCGCCTGAACTCCCGCCCGTACCCCCGCTCGTCCTCGCCCTCATACCCGCGCCTCCTCGCGCACCGGCCGCAGCCCCCGCCTGACGCCGTGCTTCCGCACGTCCGTGAACTCCGCGGTGAACGAACCGGTGTAGCCGAAGAGGGGGCCGAACCGCCGGTTGGTGACGGCCACCCGGATGCGGAAGCACCCCGCCGCGTCGTCGTACGACTCGCGCACCACCGCGTCGCCCGCGACGAGGTCCGGGACGCGGACGTTCACCGGGCCCTCGCGGAAGCGGTGTTCGCCGGACCGGATGACCAGCGACCCGTCGGCGTCCGCCGAGAAGTGCAGGTCGGTGGCGAGGTGCTGGTGGGTGCCGAGGTAGTCGACGACGCGGCCGCGCTCGGGGCTCCAGATCATCGTGGCGTCGAACCGCCGGTCGCCGTCGGGGAAGGCGAAGGTCCGCACGAACGTGACGGTCTCGCGTCCGTACGAGTCCCGGTACGGGACGTTCTCGATGGTGAACGGTACGTCGCGCCCGGCGCGCGGGACGAGGATGTTGCGGGTGGCTCCCAGCGCGAGGAACGGCCGGACGAAGCCCCGGCCGTGCCGGACGCGGTCCATCGTGCCGCGCCCGACGCAGGCCGTCCCGCTGTCGAGGCCCACGGAGAAGCGCCGCCGGATCTGCGGGTGGAGCCGGTTGAAGTCGGCGCCGAGGGCGCGCTGGAAGATCGAGGTCATGACGGCTCCGGGACGGTCGTGGCGGTGGCGGTGGCGGTGGCGGTGCCGGTAGCGGCAGCAGCAGCGGCCGGCAGGGTGGCGAGCAGGGCGGGCGGTGCCGTCCCGGCGCGCCCGGCGGGCGGGCGGCGCAGGCAGCGGCGGGCCGCCGGGGTGACCGGTGAGGGCGGCAGCAGCACCGCGAGCGCCGCGGCGAACGGGCCGGCCGCCGGGACGGTCTTCGCGATCGCGACGACGGCCAGCAGGCGGGCGGCGGACTCGCCGAGCGCGTACCGCAGCGACCGCTCCGGCGGGATGCCGCGCTCGCACCACAGCCGCAGCCGGTCGAAGGACCAGGCCGTGGCCCAGCCCATCAGCGGCCTGAGGACGAGACGGTCGGCCGGACGTCCCCAACGGCCCCACCGCGGACGGTAGTCGTACCCCGTCAGGAAGCGGACGCCGTCGTCCGTCGGGACGTAGCGCCAGTAGCCGCGGCCCTCCTCGATGAGCGAGAGCGGATGCCCCGAGGAGAACCGGAGCGCGGAGGTCCGGGTGCCGTCGGGGCGGTGCCGCTCCCCGGCGGCGACCCCCACGCCGGCGACGGTGAGGAACGGCAGCACGCGCGTGGCGTACCGGAAGCGCTGCGGCTCGCCGGGCGCGCACGGCAGGTAGGTGATGTCGGTGAACCGCAGGTCCCAGCGGCGGTGCTGCGCGGGTCGCTGCGTGCGGTCCCACAGGTCGTCGGCATCGGCGCGGATCAGCGCCTCGACGTACAGGCCCATCGGGCGTCTCCCCCGGAGTGACGGTTTGAGCGGTTGCTCAAAACGCAGCGTACGGCGTTTTGAGCAACCGCTCAAACCCCGGCGGGCTATCCCCGACGTTCCAGCCGCACCACCGGCACCCTGCGCCCCGCCCGTTCCCGGAAGCCGGCGAACTTCGGCTCGGCCGCGATCTGCCGCCGCCACAGCTCCTCGTACTCCGCCGCGTCCGTCACCTCCGTCGCCCGGGCGGGGAAGGAGTCGCCGCCCAGCTCGACGCGGAGGGCCGCCGGGTGCGCGCGCAGGTTGTGGTACCAGGCGGGGGCGGCCGGCGCGCCGCCGTTGAGGGCGAAGACGTGCGGACGGCCGGCGCCGTCCGGCAGGTACACCAGGGGCGTGGTGCGGAGCTCGCCGCTGCGGGCGCCCCGGGTGGTGAGCAGGAGCAGCGGCGTACCGGCGAACTCGCCGCCCACCACGCCCCCGTTGGCGCGGAATTCCTCGATCACCCGCAGGTTGAAGGGGTTGCTATTGAGATGGAAGGGGCTGCTGTTGAGATGGAAGGGGCTGCCGTTCACGACGCCGGGGTCTCCGAGGCCGTGGCCCGGTCGATGCGCGCGTACTGCTCCGCGCTGAGCCGCAGCTCCAACGCGTCCCAGTTCTCCGCCAGATGCCCGGGGGAGGACGTGCCGGGGATCGGGATCATCGTCGGCGAGCGGTGCAGCAGCCACGCCAGAGCCGTCTGCGCCGGGGTCGCTCCGAGCTCCCGCGCCACGGCCGCCACCACCGTCACGGGGCTGTCCGGCCCCGCGTGCTCGCCCATCGCGATGGGCCAGAAGGGCAGGAACGCGATCCCGTGCCCGGCCGCGTAGTCGACGACCGGGTCGTGCCCGCGCTCGCCGAGGTTGTAAAGGTTCTGGACGGTACGGACGGGGACGATGCCGGACGCCTCCCGCAGCTGCTCGACGGTCACCTCCGACAGCCCGATGTGCCGGACCTTCCCCTCCTCCTGGAGCTGCTTCAGGGCGCCGACCTGGTCGGCCAGCGGATACTCGGGGTCGACGCGGTGGAGCTGGAGCAGGTCGATGCGGTCGGTGCCCAGCCGGCGCAGGCTCAGTTCGGCCTGCTGCCGCAGGTAGGCGGGGTGGCCGTGGGTGATCCACTCGGTGGGGGAGGGCCGGACCACGCCCGCCTTGGTGGCGATCACGACCTCGCCGGCGAACGGACGGAGTGCTTCCGCCACCACCTTCTCGTTCTCGCCCAGCGCGTACGCGTCCGCCGTGTCGAAGAGGCGGACGCCCAGCTCGACCGCCCGCCGGAGCAGGGCGATGGTGTCCGCGCGGTCGGTGGGGGCCGTCCAGATCGGGGCCGTGAAGCCGCGCCGCTGGTCGGGCCGGCCGGCGAGGCGCATGGCGCCGTAGCCCACGCGCGGCACGACGAGACCGTCGGGGCCGTCGCCGATGGTGTGGGTTTGGGGGTGGGTGGTGGCCGTGGCGTGCGCTGTGTTCTGCTGCATGCCGGAGAAGTTAGAAGCTCACACAGGTGTGAGATTCAAGCCGGAACCCGGCACTGTGAGGGGGATCACCATCATGAGGATCGGAGAACTGTCGACGGCCACCGGCGTCAGCGTCCGGCTGCTGCGCTACTACGAGGAGCAGGAACTGCTCACCCCCGTCCGCACGTCCGGCGGCCACCGCTCGTACGGGCCCGAGGCGCCCCTGGCGGTCCGCCGGATCCGGGCACTGCTCGACGCGGGGCTGCCCACGCGCGTCATCCGCGAGGTGCTGCCCTGCGTGGAGGGGGACGGGCTGTTCGTGCACCCCTGCGTGAGCGACCGGCTCCGGGACCAGCTGCGCGGCATGGAGGAGCGCATCGCCGAGCTGGAGGAGAGCCGGGCCGGGCTGGCGGCGATCCTCGCGGTCACGGAGGCCGCTGTCGGCTGAGGACGGCGGCCCCCGCCGCGTACCGGCCCGGCGCCACCCCCACGATCCGCTTGAAGTGCCGTGTCAGATGCGACTGGTCGTAGAACCCGGCCGCCGCCGCCACCGTGCTCGGCGGCACCCCGTCCAGCAGCATCCGGCGCGCCAGGTCGACGCGGCGCGCGGTGAGGTACTGGTGCGGGGCGATGCCGAACGCCCGGCTGAACGTCCGCACCAGGCGCGTCGGATGGGCGTGCAGCCGGACCGCTGCCTCGCGCAGCGTCAGCCCCTCCACGACGCGCGCGTCGAGCAGTTGCCGCAGCCGGTCCGCGAGGACGGCGGCGTCGCGTCCGCCCGGCGCGGGCCGGGTGCCGGGCCCGGGCGCGGACCGCAGGTCCAGGTGGCGCACCAGCCGCTCGGCGACGAACGCCAGCCGGCTCTCCGCCTCCAGCTCTCCACCGGGCTCGGCCAGAGCCGTGTGCAGCTGGTGGACGCGGTGGCGCAGCAGGGGGTCGGCCAGCGTCGGCCGGTCCACCGCGGCGCCGATGTGCTGCTCGCCCAGCACGTCCGCGCCGAGGTACAGCACCCGCTTGCGGAAGCCGCCGGGCGTCGCCGGGGAGCCGCTGTGCGGTATGTGCGGGGGCAGCAGGGTCACCTGGTGGTGGAGTGCTCCGTGCTCGTCGTGTTCGAGGTCGTAGCGGACCATGCCGTCGTCGACGATGAGCAGCGACCAGGTGTCGTGGGTGTGCATGGGGTACGCGTGGTCGAAGAAGCGGGCGTGCAGGACCTCCGCGACGCCCCCGACCCCCGGGCGCCACGCCGTGACCCGTGAACGGCCCGCCCGCCCGGTGCTCGGCACGCGAGGAGCGTACAAGAGGATCACCGGGGGGTGAACGGGTGTACGAGACGGGGTGTGGGACGGGTGCGGGCGGGCCCGCGGGGCCCACCCCCTGCGTCCGCTCCCGACGGCACCCACAATGGAACCGACCGCCGCGGGACGCCCGGGCGCAACGCGTCCGAAATCGTGTGGTGGGATGCTGATGTGCCCCCGGCCTGCCCCGCGGCCGGGAACGGACGGCCTGACCAGCGAGGATTGGTAGCTATGGATAAGCAGCAGGAGTTCGTGCTCCGCACCCTCGAGGAGCGCGACATCCGCTTTGTGCGGCTGTGGTTCACCGATGTGCTCGGCTACCTGAAGTCGGTCGCCGTCGCCCCGGCCGAGCTTGAGCAGGCGTTCGACGAGGGCATCGGATTCGACGGCTCCGCGATCGAGGGATTCGCCCGGGTGTACGAATCCGACATGATCGCCAAGCCGGATCCGGGCACCTTCCAGATCCTCCCCTGGCGCGCCGAGGCCCCGGCACCGCCCGGATGTTCTGCGACATCCTGATGCCGGACGGCTCCCCGTCGTACGCGGACCCCCGCTACGTCCTCAAGCGGATCCTCGCCAAGACCTCCGACCTCGGGTTCACCTTCTACACCCACCCCGAGATCGAGTTCTTCCTGCTCAAGGACAAGCCGGTGGACGGCACCCGCCCGGTGCCCGCCGACTCCTCCGGCTACTTCGACCACACCCCGCAGAACGTGGGCATGGACTTCCGCCGCCAGGCCATCACCATGCTCGAATCCATGGGAATCTCGGTCGAGTTCAGCCACCACGAGGGCGCCCCCGGCCAGCAGGAGATCGACCTGCGCTACGCCGACGCCCTCTCCACGGCCGACAACATCATGACCTTCCGCCTGGTGATGAAGCAGGTCGCCCTGGAGCAGGGCGTGCACGCCACGTTCATGCCGAAGCCGTTCTCCGAGTACCCCGGCTCTGGCATGCACACCCACCTCTCCCTCTTCGAGGGCGACCGCAACGCCTTCCACGAGTCCGGCGCCGAGTACCAGCTCTCCAAGGTCGGCCGCTCCTTCATCGCCGGCCTCCTCCGGCACGCGGCCGAGACCTCCGCCGTCACCAACCAGTGGGTCAACTCGTACAAGCGCATCTGGGGCGGCTCCCAGCGCACCGCGGGCGCCGGCGGCGAGGCCCCCTCCTACATCTGCTGGGGCCACAACAACCGCTCCGCCCTCATCCGCGTCCCCATGTACAAGCCCGGCAAGACCGGCTCCACGCGCGTCGAGGTCCGCTCCATCGACTCCGGCGCCAACCCGTACCTGACGTACGCGGTCCTGCTGGCCGCCGGCCTCAAGGGCATCGAGGAGGGCTACGAACTCCCCGCCGGCGCCGACGACGACGTCTGGGCCCTCTCCGACGCGGAGCGCCGCGCCATGGGCATCGAGCCCCTCCCGCAGAACCTCGGCGAGGCCATCGAGCTCATGGAGCGGAGCGAGCTGGTCGCGGAGACGCTGGGCGAGCACGTCTTCGACTTCTTCCTGCGCAACAAGAAGCAGGAGTGGGAGGAGTACCGGTCGGAGGTCACGGCGTTCGAGCTGCGGAAGATGCTGCCGGTGCTTTAGCCCGGCGGGGCGGGCGGGTCTCCTGCCTCAAGGGGTATGGCGGGGCCCGCGGTTGTCGGCTGCGGGCCCCGCGCTTTGGCGTTGTCCCCGCGTGCGTGGGGACCACCTCCTGTACCGGGCCACCGAGCCCGACCTGGGCGGACCACCCCTGCGTGCGCAAGGACCACGCAATAGGATCGGCCCGGAGTCGTTTGCCCTGCGGACCACCCCTGCGTACGCGGGGACCACTGAGGGTGGGCGTAGATACCCACCCCTTACCCGGGACCACCCCCGCGTGGGCGGGGACCACTCGGACCACGGCTTGAGGACGCGAATAACCGGCGGACCACCCCCGCGTGCGTGGGGACCATCGCGCCGCATGCGGCGCGGTGAGCGAGTAGGGAGGACCACCCCCGCGTGCGTGGGGGACCATACTTCGTGACCTGCAGCGTTTTCGTGAGTCGACGGCATTTTCCTTCACCTCCTCAGCGCCGATCTACCCACCCCGGGCAGCCGTGGAGTCGCCCATCGGAAGCGAATCCCGTGAACGAGGCGTGCGTCAAGGGGGTGACGGCTGATGTCCTGTGGCTGCTTCCCTCCACTCCAGAGCGAGGTCGGCTCCGCCGGTGGATCCGAGGGTCATGTCTCTCCCAGTACCTGTTCGACAAAGGCCAGGGACTCTTTGGGACCGAGCGCCTGCGCTCGGGCGGCTCGGTAACGCAGGTCCAGGACTTGGAGCTCCTTCGCGTCGGTGACCACGCGGCTGAAGAGTTGCACCCCGTACAGTCCCACCATCGTGCCGTTCGTGAGCTTCAGCAGTCTGAACGGCCCGTCGAGACCACAGTTCTCCTCGCTGCGCAGGGGCAGGACTTGGAGCTCTACGTTTGGCCCTTGGCCGATCTCCAGCAGGTGTTGGAGCTGCTGCCGCATGGCTGCTCTGCCCCCGACGATGCGGCGCAGCGTAGCCTCGCACAGCACGAAGCTGAAGAAGGGCTGTCGCGCCGAAGCCGTGATGGTCTTCTGGCGGGCCATCCGCGCGGCCACGCGCCGTTCGATCTCGTCCTGGCCGAACGGCGGGCGGCGGTTGGTGTACACCGCCCGTGCGTAAGCCTCCGTCTGGAGGAGCCCGTCGATGACGGAGTTGTTATACGCCCACAGCTCGACGGCGTCCCGCTCCAGCTTCGCGATGTCCCGGACCTTTTTCAGGTAGCGAGCCTCGGTCAGGTCCTCCCGCAGGGCGGCGAGCTTTCCGCCCGCCCCCAGCAACTCGTCCGCCTTCTCCAGGAAGCGCGGCTGGGGGACGCGCTCGCCCCGCTCCACCTTGTAGATCAGTTCCCTGCCGTAACCGAGGGCCGCCGCCAGCCCGGCCGCGTCCATCCCCGCCGCTTCCCGCCACAGCTTCAGCTGCCGTCCCACCGCGGCGACCAGCACCACGGACTCGTCGTCGGGGTCGAGCTCCCACCCGTTCTCGTCACTCATTCGCGCCACCTCCACGTACCGGCCACCGGCGTCCCCGCGGTGCTGGTCGGCAGCGTGGCAGGCACGGCGACGGCCCGGGGCGGGAACCGGGGTTTCGGCCCCGATCGGGGAGCGGGTGCCGCGCCTCCCCCGGGCGCCGCTGCCGATACGCTGGAGATCGGGCCTTGACCGGGCATGGTCAGTCGGAGGCGATGGGGCGATGGGATGACAGTGCCGGACGGGCGGCCCGAGAGCCGGCGCGGCAGTACGTACACCCGGCTGGTGCGGAGCGGGTTCGCGGATCCGGCCGCCGCCGAGCGGCTGCTGGACGGCTCCGACGGGCTCGCGGCGCTCCGCGGCGACCCGGTGTTCCTGGACGCGCTCGGGGCGACCGCCGATCCCGATCTCGCGCTGCTCGGACTGGTCCGGCTCGCCGAGTCGCTGGAGGCGAAGCACGGGGCGGCCGAGCGGCAGGCGCTGCTGGACACCGTCGTCACTGCCAAGCCCCTGCGCGACCGGCTGCTCGGGGTGCTCGGCGCGTCCGAGGCGCTCGGGGACCATCTCGCGCGGCACCCCGGCGACTGGCACGCGCTCGTCACGTTCGAGCGGGCCGACCTGCACCCCGGCACCGCCGAGTTCGAACGGGCCCTCGCCGAGGGCGCGGAAGCGGGGCGGGAGGCCGGGCTGACGCCGTCCGACGCGCTGCGCGCCGCCTACCGGCGCTGCCTGCTCACCGTCGCCGCCCGGGACGTCACCGGCACCATCGACGTCGCCGAGACCGCCGCCGAACTCGCCGACCTGGCCACCGTCACCCTGCGCGCGGCCCTCGCCATCGCCTCCGACGAGCACCCCGACGACGCGGCGGCCTGCCGGCTCGCCGTCATCGCCATGGGCAAGTGCGGCGGCCACGAGCTCAACTACGTCTCGGACGTGGACGTCGTCTTCGTCGCCGAACCACGCGGCGACACCCCCGAGGGCACCGCGCTCCGGGCCGCCACCCGGCTCGCCTCCCGCATGATGCGCGTCTGCTCGGACATCACCCCCGAGGGCACCATCTGGCCCGTCGACGCCAACCTCCGCCCCGAGGGCCGCAACGGGCCCCTGGTGCGCACGCTCAGCAGCCACCTCGCGTACTACCAGCGCTGGGCCAAGACCTGGGAGTTCCAAGCCCTGCTCAAGGCCCGGCCGGTGGCCGGCGACCCCGCGCTCGGGCAGGAGTACGCGGACGCCGTCTCACCGCTCGTCTGGCAGGCGGCCGAGCGCGAGAACTTCGTCCCCGACGTGCAGCAGATGCGCCGCCGCGTCGTCGCCTCCATCCCCGCCGACCGGCTCGACCGCGAACTCAAACTCGGGCCCGGCGGCCTGCGGGACGTCGAGTTCGCCGTCCAGCTCCTGCAACTCGTCCACGGTCGCAGCGACGCCACGCTGCGCAGCGGCGGCACCCTCGACGCGCTGGCCGCGCTCGCCGCCGGCGGGTACGTGGGACGGGCCGACGCCGCCGCGCTGGACGCCGCCTACCGCTTCCTGCGCGCCATGGAACACCGCATCCAGCTGCACCGGCTGCGGCGCACCCACCTCGTACCCGAGAGCGAGGCCGAACAGCGGCGGCTGGGACGGTCCTTGGGTTTCCGGACGGAACCCGTCGCCGAACTGGGCAAGGAGTGGCGGCGGCACTCCCGCGAGGTGCGGCGGCTGCACGAGAAGCTGTTCTACCGGCCGCTGCTGGACGCCGTCGCCCAGCTCGAACCCGGCGAGATCCGGCTCAGCCCCAAGGCCGCCGGACAGCGCCTCGGAGCACTGGGGTACGCGGACCCCGCCGCCGCGCTCCGCCATCTGGAGGCGCTTGCCTCGGGAGTGACCCGGAAGGCGGCGATCCAGCGTACGCTGCTGCCCGTGCTGCTGGGCTGGTTCGCGGACTCCTCCGACCCCGACGCGGGACTGCTCAACTTCCACAAGGTATCGGACGCGTTGGGCAAGACCCCCTGGTACCTGCGGCTGCTCCGCGACGAGGGCGCCGCCGCGGAGAACCTCGCCCGCGTCCTGTCCGCCGGACGGCTCGCCCCCGACCTGCTGCTGCGCGCCCCCGAGGCGGTCGCCCTGCTCGGCGCCCCGAGGGGCTGCGCCCGCGCGACCGCGAGGCGCTGGAACAGGAGACGCTGGCGGCCGTCGGCCGGGCCGAGGACGCGGAGAAGGCGATCGTCGCCGTGCGCGGGGTACGGCGGCGGGAACTGTTCCGGACCGCCGCGGCCGACATCGTGGGCGCCTACGGACGACCCGGCGCACCCGCGCCCGAAGCCGGGCCCCGCGACCACGGCGCCCGCTGCGACCTCGTCGGCCGGGCCGTCTCCGACCTCAACGCCGCCGCCCTGGCGGGCGCCCTGCGCGCCGCCGTCCGCGCGGAGTGGGGCGACACCCTGCCCACGCGGTTCGCCGTCATCGGGATGGGACGCTTCGGGGGGCGTGAGCAGGGGTACGGGTCGGACGCCGATGTCCTGCTCGTGCACGAGCCCCGGGACGGGGTCGGCGACGAGGAAGCCGCGAAGGCCGCCTTCGCCGTCGCCAACGAGATGCGGCGGCTGCTGCAACTCCCGACCACCGATCCGCCGTTGCTCATCGACGCGGACCTGCGGCCGGAGGGAAAGTCCGGGCCGCTGGTGCGCAGCCTCGCTTCGTACGCGGCCTATTACCGGCGGTGGTCGCTGATCTGGGAGAGCCAGGCGCTGCTGCGGGCCGAGCCCGTGGCGGGGGACGCGGACCTCGGGCGGCGGTTCGTCGAGTTGATCGATCCGCTGCGGTATCCGGCGGAGGGGCTGTCCGAGGACGCCGTCCGGGAGATCCGGCGGCTCAAGGCCCGGATGGAGACGGAACGGTTGCCCCGGGGGCCGATCGGACCACGCATACCAAGCTGGGGCGTGGGGGGCTTTCCGATGTGGAGTGGACCGTGCAGTTGTTGCAGATGCGGCATGGGCACGGCGAGCCGCGGCTTCGTACGACCCGTACGCGCGAGGCCCTCGCGGCGGCGTGCGCGGCGGGGCTCCTGGACGCGGAGGAGACCCGCATTCTCGACGAGGCTTGGGTGCTCGCGACCTGTGTGCGGAACGCGGTGATGTTGGTGCGGGGGCGGCCGGGGGATACGTTTCCCGGGGATCCGCGGGAGTTGGCGGCGGTGGGGCGGTATCTGGGGTATGAGCCGGGACACGTCGGGGACATGCTCGATGACTACCGGCGGGTTACGCGGCGGGCTCGGGCCGTGGTCGAGGAGCGGTTTTATGGGGGGTAGGGGGGTGTGCCCCGGTCCCTCCCTTTCACCGTTTCTTGCGGGGGCCAGCCCCCGCACCCCCGAAACCGCGCTCCGCGCGGTTGTCCTCAAACGCCGGACGGGCTGAGAGTCAGCCCGTCCGGCGTTTGAGGACGAGCGGCGAAGCCGCGAAAGGGGGTCTGGGGCGCAGCCCCAGGAAACGGTGAAAGGGCGGGTCCGGGGCACCCTCACCGCGAAGCGGAAACCTGCCGCGCCAGCCGGTACGGAAACGCCCGGTACCACGCGTACGACACCCCGAACCCGAACACCAAGCACAGCAGCCCCCCGACCGCGTCCAGCCAGAAGTGGTTCGCCGTCGACACGATGACGGCGAGCGTCGCCACCGGATACAGCGCGCCGAGCACCCGTACCCACACCGACCGCGCCAGCAGCGCGATCGTGACGCCGCACCACACCGACCACCCGATGTGCATGGACGGCATCGCCGCGTACTGGTTGGACACGTCGGCGAGGTTGCCGGAGGCCATGGATCCCCAGGTGTGGTGCTGGAGGACGGTGTCGACGAAGCCGGGGCCGTCGTCCATGAGCCGTGGGGGTGCGAGCGGGTACAGGTAGTAGCCGAGGAGGGCGACGCCGGTGGTGGCGAAGAGGGCCAGGCGGGCGGCGCCGTAGCGGCCGGGGTGCCGGAGGTAGAGCCAGACGAGCACGCCGATGGTGAGGACGAAGTGCAGGGTGGCGTAGTAGTAGTTCATGCCGACGATGAGCCACGTGACCGAGTTCACCGCCTTGTTGACGGTGTGCTCCACGGCGATGTGGAGCGTCTGCTCGGTGGACCAGATCCAGTCGGCGTTGCGCTGGGCGTCGGCGCGCTGTTCCGGAACGGCGTTGCGGACGAGGGAGTACGTCCAGTAGCCGATCGCGATGAGCAGCACCTCGAACCACAGCCGCGGGCGGCGCGGCGTGCGCGGCCCGCGCCGCGACGGTCGCTCCACGGGCGGCCTGTCCCCGCATTCCCCGTTGGGCGGCGGGGAGGCCGTGCGGCCTTCCAGGGTCCTTGCTGTCGCTTCACCCATAGACCCACAGTGTGCCAGAGTCCGCAGGAGCGCAGATCGATCTCAAGTCGGGTTTGGTGCGCTTTCGGCCGGGCGCGCGGACGTCGTACGTGCGCCCGGGGCGCTGCTTCGCGCGGCCGGCGCCGAGCCCGTCGAACCGCGGACGACCAGCTCCGGCAGGAACACGAACTCGCTGTGCGGCGCGGGCGTCCCGCCGATCTCCTCCAACAGGGCTCGCACCGCGGCCTGGCCCATGGGCCGCACGGGCTGCCGGATCGTGGTCAGCGGAGGATCGGTGAAGGCGATCAGCGGGGAGTCGTCGAAGCCGACGACGGAGACGTCGCGGGGGACCTCCAGGCCGGCCCTGCGGACCGCGCGGACCGCGCCCAGGGCCATCATGTCGCTGGCGCACACCACGGCCGTGCAGCCGCGTTCGAGGAGCGCGGTGGCGGCCGCCTGTCCACCCTCCAGGGTGAACAGGGAGTGCTCGATCAACTCCGCCGCGTCGTCCACCGCCAGGCCGAGCTGGTCCTCCATGCCGCGCAGGAAACCCTCGACCTTGCGCTGCACCGGCACGTACCGGTGCGGGCCCAGGGCCAGGCCGATCCTGCGGTGGCCGAGCTCCGCCAAATGGGTGACGGCGAGGCGCATCGCGGCCCGGTCGTCGGGGGACACGAACGGCGCCCTGACCTGCGCGGAGAACCCGTTGATCAGCACGAACGGCACACCCTGGGCGCGCAGCCGCTCGTAGCGCTGCATGTCGGCGGAGGTGTCGGCGTGCAGACCGGAGACGAAGATGATCCCGGCGACCCCGCGCTCCACCAGCATCTCGGTCAGCTCGTCCTCGGTGGAGCCGCCGGGGGTCTGGGTGGCCAGCACGGGCGTGTAGCCCTGACGCGTCAGGGCCTGCCCCATCACCTGGGCGAAGGCCGGGAAGATGGGGTTCTCCAGCTCGGGCGTGATCAGCCCGACCAGGCCGGCGCTGCGCTGCCGCAGCCGCACCGGCCGTTCGTAGCCGAGCACGTCGAGCGCGGCCAGCACGGACTGGCGGGTGGAGGCGGCCACCCCCGGCTTGCCGTTGAGGACGCGGCTGACGGTTGCTTCGCTGACACCCGCCTGGGCTGCGATATCGGCCAGCCGTGCGGTCACGGGAGGTGACTGTACCGGGCGCCTCTCGGACTTCCTATCGGACGTCGTCCCGGACTTCCCGCCGGACGCCATCTCAGACTTCCCACCAGACGCAGGAATCCGCGGGCAGCCGGGCGGCTCCGCCGTGGAATTCCAGGGCGGCGGTGGCGAGTACGGGCCGTCCCGGGACCGTCAGTTCCACCTCTTCGGGGAGGGTGTTGAGGGTGCAGACGAACCCCGGCCGGGAGAACGCCAGCACGCCCTCCGGTGCCGCCAGCCACGTCATCTCCCCGGCGCCCAGCCCCGGCAGGGTCCGCCGCAGGGCGAGCGCGGAGCGGTAGAGCTCCAGCGTCGAGCGGGGGTCGCCGGACTGGGCCTCCACCGACAGCGTCCGCCATTCCGCCGGCTGCGGCAGCCAGCTGGCCGCCGGCCCGGAGCCCGGCCCGAAACCGTACGGCGCCTCCTCGCCCGACCACGGCAGCGGCACCCGGCAGCCGTCGCGGGTGCCGTCCTGCCCGTCCCCCGGAAGAACGCCGGGTCCTGGCGCACCTCGTCCGGCAGGTCCACGACCTCCGGCAGCCCGAGCTCCTCGCCCTGGTAGACGTAGGCGGATCCCGGCAGGGCCAGCATCAGCAGCGCGGCGGCCCGGGCGCGGCGGGTTCCCCGCTCGCCGCCGCCGTAGCGGGTGGGGTGCCGCACCACGTCGTGGTTGGAGAGGACCCAGGTGGTGGGCGCGCCGACGGAGTGGGTGGCGGCGAGTGACGCGTCGATCACCTCACGCATCGGCGCCGCGCCCCACGCGCAGGTCAGGAACTGGAAGTTGAACGCCTGGTGCAGCTCGTCCGGGCGGACGTACAGGGCCAGCCGCTCGGGCGTCGGCGCCCACGCCTCCGCCACACCGATCCGGTTCCCCGGGTACGAGTCCAGCAGCCGGCGCCAGGAACGGTGGATCTCGTGGACGCCGTCCTGGTCGAAGAACGGCAGGACCTGGGCACCGATGAGTTTGGCTTGTTCCTTTCGCCCGATGTCGGGCAGACCCGGGGCCTTGACCATGCCGTGCGCCACGTCGACGCGGAAGCCGTCCACGCCGAGGTCCAGCCAGAAGCGGAGCACGGACTCGAACTCCGCGCGCACCTCGGCGTCGTCCCAGTCGAGGTCCGGCTGCTCGGGGGCGAAGAGGTGGAGGTACCACTCGCCGGGCGTGCCGTCGGGGTTCGTGGTGCGGGTCCAGGCAGGGCCGCCGAACACCGACTCCCAGTCGTTCGGCGGCAGCTCGCCGGCCGTCCCCCGGCCGGGGCGGAAGTGGTAGCGCGCCCGCGCCCGGCTCCCCGGCCCGGCCGCCAGCGCCTCCCGGAACCAGGCGTGCCGGTCCGAGGTGTGGTTGGGCACGATGTCCACGATGACGCGCAGGCCGAGGCGGTGCGCCTCGCGGACGAGGTCGTCCGCGTCCCGCAGGTCCCCGAACAGCGGGTCGACCGCCCGGTAGTCCGCCACGTCGTACCCGCCGTCCGCCTGCGGCGACGCGTAGAACGGCGTCAGCCACACCGCGTCCACGCCCAGCTCCGCCAGGTACGGCAGCCGCTCCCTCGCTCCGCGGAGGTCGCCGATGCCGTCGCCGTCGCTGTCGGCGAAGGAGCGGACGTAGATCTGGTAGATGACGGCTTGGCGCCACCACGCGTCCGTGCCGGACGGGGTGGTGGGTGTGGTGGGGGTGGGCGCGAGGTTGTGGGTCATGGGGGTCCTATCGGGTGAGGGTTGGGGAGGGTGGTGGAGGGGCGCCTGCGGCGGGCTGGTGCCCCGGTCCCTCCCCCAGAGGGGGCACCCCCATTCGCCGATTCCTGGGGGCCAGCCCCCAGACCCCCTCAAACCGCGCTCCGCGCGGTTGTCCTCAAACTCCCCAGAGGGGGGACCCCCAACGGGCTGGAGTGGGCGCGCTATTCAGCCCGTCCGGCGTTTGAGGACGAGCGGCGAAGCCGCGAAAGGGGGTCTGGGGCGCAGCCCCAGGAATCGGCGAATGGGGGTGCCCCCTCTGGGGGAGGGACCGGGGGCAACCACCCCCGAAGGGCTACCCCTTCGTACCGCCGGCCGTCAGCCCGGCGACAAGGTGCCGCTGGGCGAAGAAGAACGCCAACCCCGCCGGCACGGTGATGAGCACGGCCGCCGCCGTCATCAGCCCCCACTCCGCCTTCTGCTGCCCCACGAACGTCTGAAGCCCCACCGCCAGGGTGTAATGCTTCTCGCTGCTCATGAACTGGCTGGCGAAGGCCACCTCACCCCAGGCGGTGATGAAGGAGTAGAAGCCGGTGACGGCGAGGCCGGGCCGGGCCAGCGGCAGGATGAGCCGCCAGAACGTGCCGAAGGGGGTCAGGCCGTCGACCCGCCCGGCCTCGTCTATCTCGGCGGGTATGGAGTCGAAGTAGCCCTTGAGCATCCAGGCGCAGAACGGCACGGAGATCGAGCAGTAGGTGAGGATCAGGCCGCCGTAGGAGTCCAGCAGCTTCAACTGCCCGAGGATGTTGTAGAGCGGCACGATCAGCACCGCCATAGGGAACATCTGCACCACGAGGAACGTCCACATCAGCGGCCGGCTGCCTGGGAACCGCAGGCGCGACACCGCGTACCCGGCGGTCGCCGCGATCAGCACGCCGACGACGGTCGCCCCCAAGGCGACGATCACCGAATTGCCGAACCAGGTCAGGAACTCGGTCTCGTTGAAGATGTGGGTGTAGTTCCCGAACCCGAACCCCGAGAACCGGGTGGGCTCCTGCCAGCCGTCCCGCCCCCGCAGCGACACGAAGACGATGAAGAGGACGGGGAAGAGGGAGACCAACGAGGCCACGACCAGCGTCGCGTGCAGGGCGACGGACGCGCCCCGGGAACGTTCCCCGCGCGGTCGTACCGTCCGGGTCACCGTGCCTCCTCCTGCCGTGCCAGCAGCCTGCGGTAGAACACGGCGAACACCAGCAGCAGCGAGAGGATGAGGATCCCGTACGTCGCCGAGCCCGCGTAGTCCCGGACGCCCTGGAAGGCGAGCCGGTAGGAGTACGTCACGAGGATCTCGCTCTCGGAGCTCGCGCCCTGCCCGATCAGCAGGTAGATGACCTGGAACATGTTGAACGTCCAGATGGTGCCCAGCAGGATCACCGTCCCGCTCACCGGCCGCAGCCCCGGCAGGGTCACGTGCCGGAACCGCTGCCACGGCGAGGCGCCGTCCATCTCGGCCGCCTCGTGCAGCTCGGCCGGGATGGACTGCAGCCCGCCGAGGATCGCGACCATCATGAACGGCACGCCGAGCCACACGTTGACCGCGACGGCCGACATCTTCTGCAGCGTGCTGTCGCCGAGCCAGTCCACCGCGCCCACGCCCAGCTTCTCCAGCATCGCGTTGAGCACGCCGTACTTCTCGTTGAACATCAGCCGCCACGAGAACGTGGCGACGAACGCCGGCACCGCCCACGGCAGGATCAGCAGCACCCGGTACAGCGCCCGGAAGCGCATCCTGCGGTTGAGCAGCAGGGCCAGGCCGAGGCCGATCGCGTAGTGCAGGAAGACGCAGGCCGCCGTCCAGACGACGGTCCAGCCGAGCCGGCCGTAGAAGTGGCCCTCCTGGCCGGAGAGCACCTTCCAGTAGTTGTCCAACCCGACGAACCGGTACGTCGACGGGATGTGGTTGACGCCGATCGTGCGGCCGACGTTGGCCTCGTTGGCGTCGGTGAGGGAGAGGTAGATCCCCCGGCCCAGCGGATAGCCGACGAGGACGGCGAGGACGACGACCACCGGCAGCACCATCGCCCAGGCGTACCAGTGGGTGTCGAACGACCGGCGGGCACGTGTCGCCAGGCTGGGGCGCGCGGTCGTGGTCACGGCAGCGGTCACGGCATTACTCCTGGACCGCGTAGTCCTTGAGGAGGGCGGACTTCCACTCCTTGGCCGTGGCGTCCAGACCCGCCTGCGGCTCCTCCTTGAGCGTCAGGATCCGCGTGTAGTGCTGGAGCCAGACGGTGAACAGGTCGCCGCCCTGCGGGATCGGCGGGCGCGGGTGCGCCGTGGCCA
Source organism: Streptomyces sp. CA-181903 (assembly GCF_050937075.1). NCBI lineage: Bacteria > Bacillati > Actinomycetota > Actinomycetes > Kitasatosporales > Streptomycetaceae > Streptomyces > Streptomyces sp. CA-181903. The sequence continues at coordinate 2,087,342 of NZ_JBNJLY010000001.1, read as the reverse complement.
GCGCGTCGTGGAAGGACTTGCGGACCGGGTCGGCCAGCACCTCCGGCGTGTAGGCCGCCTTGCGCGTCGGCAGCAGTCCGATCGCCTTCGAGATCTCGGTCTGGCGCTCGGCGTCCGTCATGAACCGGGTGAAGAGGTACGACGCGTCGAAGTTCCCCGAACCGGCGTAGACCACCAGGTTGTGGCCGCCCACCGGAGCCCCCGCCACCCCGGTCGACCCCGCCGGCACCGCCGCGATGCCCAGGTTGCCCTTGTCCTTGAACGCCTCGCCGCCGAACAGCTCCTTGGTCGCCCAGGGGCCGTCGACCAGCATCGCCAGCCTGCCGTTCTTGAAGTCCGTCTTCAGCGCGTTGTACCCGTCGGTGCCCGCCGGCTTGGGCGCCGCGCCGGACTTCACCAGGTCCACGGCGGTCTCGATGCCCTTGCGGGACGCCGCGTCGGAAATGGTGATCTTCTTGGCCGCCGCGTCGACCATGTCGCTCTTCTCGCCGTAGAGGAACGGCAGCGAGTAGTAACTGTCCGGGCTGAGGCCGATGCCGTCCGCGCCCGCCTTCTCCTTGATCTTCTTCGCGGCGTCCTTGACCTCCTGCCAGGTGGCCGGCGGCTTCTCCACGCCCGCCTTCTTGAAGAGGTCCTTGTTGTAGAGCAGCCCGAGCGTGTCGGTGACCTGCGGGACGCCGTACGTCTTGCCCTCGTACGCCGCGTTCTTCAGCGGCCCTTCGAGGAAGTCGTCCTGTTTGTCCAGGGCCGGTGTCCCGGTGAGGTCCTTGAGGTAGCCGAGTTGCGCGAAGCCCGGCGTCCAGCCGACGTCCGAGCGGAGCACGTCCGGGGCGCCCTTGCCGGTGGACGCGGCCGTCTTGAACTTCTGCTGCGCCTGGTCGAACGGCACGTTGACGTAATCGACCTTGATCTTCGGGTACTTGGCCTCGAAGTCCTTCACCAGCTTCTTGAACGCCGGCGCCTCGTTGGTCGCGTCCGACGTGTCCCACCAGGTGACCGTCCCGCTCACACTGCCCGGATCCTTCGCCGCCTTGGACCCGTCGCCCCCGCCCCCACCCCCGCCGTCACCACCGCAGGCGGTCGCGGTCAGGGCCAGCACACCGACGACGGCGGCGACCGATATGCCTCTTCGCATCCGGTTCTCCTCTTCACGAGGGCCGATCCAGGAGCGGGCGGCCCGAGCTGAGGAGGAAGCTAACAGGCTGCAATCTCTTGCGAAAGACCTTGCAAGGAGGGAAAGCGGGGATTGCGGCGTCACCGCCGGAGTGTGTCCTGAAGGGTTGACCGGGGCGGGTGGGGCTCGTACGGTCTCGGGGCGCGGGGCTCGCGGAGTGTGCGGGTGGTTTCTTGCGGTGGTTTGCAACGGCCTTGCAGTCCGCTGCCGGGGGCTTTCCGGCGCGCACGGGACCGTTACGGCCGGCCGCGCGGATCTGACCGGCCGCCGCCGAAGCGCCGTTCGCTCGTTCTGCGGCTTCGCTGCTCTGCCTTTCAGTCCTCTGCCTTTCCGTCGTTCGCCGACCGCCGATCCGGGGAGTCGCCATGCCGCGCACCAATGTCCTCCGGCGCACCCTGGCCGCCGTCCTCGCCGTGCTGGCGGGTGCGACCGTGTCCGCGCCCCGGCGCACGCGGGGGCGCGGGGAGCGGCTCCCGGTGAACGGGACGTCACCGCCGTCCTGTTCCAGTGGCGGTACGACGACGTGGCCCGCGAGTGCGGCGCCGCCCTCGGCCCGGCCGGGTACGGCTACGTCCAGGTGTCGCCGCCCCAGGAGCACATCCGGGGGCCGCAGTGGTGGACCTCGTACCAGCCCGTCGGCTACCGCATCGCCGGCCGGCTCGGCGACCGGTCCTCCTTCGCCCACATGGTGACCTCCTGCCACCGGGCCGGGGTGAAGGTCGTCGTCGACGCGGTGCTCAATCACATGTCCGCCGGCTCCGGTACGGGCACGGGCGGAACGCCGTACACGAAGTACGACTACCCCGGCACGTACGGGGACGCCGACTTCCACCGCTGCCGCCGGCCCATCTCCGACTACACCAGCCGGTACGACGTCCAGAACTGCGAACTCGTCGGCCTCGCCGACCTGGACACGGGCAGCGAGGCGGTCCGTGACCGCCTCGCCCGCTACCTCGACGACCTGCTCGCGCTCGGCGCGGACGGCTTCCGGATCGACGCCGCCAAGCACATCCCGAGCACCGACCTGGCGGCCGTCAAGGCGCGGCTGAGCAAGCCGGACGTCTACTGGAAGCAGGAGACGATCTACGGCGCGGGGGAGGCCGTCCGCCCGGAGGAGTACCTCGGCACGGGCGACGTCCAGGAGTTCCGCTTCGCGCGCGAGCTCAAGCGCGTCATGACGCCGGGGCAGGGACACTTGGCCGAGCTGCGGACCTTCGGTGAGGCGCGCGGGTGGGTGCCCGGCGGCAAGGCGTCCGTCTTCGTCGACAACTGGGATACGGAGCGGGACGGCAGCACGCTCAACCGGACGGTGGGGCCCGCGTACGCGCTGGCCAATGTCGCGATGCTGGCGTGGCCTTACGGGTCGCCTGACGTGCACTCCGGGTATGCCTTCAGTGACCGGGATGCCGGTGCGCCGGGGCTTGGGTGGACGTATGAGCACCGGCGGGCGGAGACGGCGGGGATGGTCGGGTTTCGCGGCGCGGTGCGGGGCACGGGGGTCACGCGGTGGTGGGACGACGGTGCGGATGCGGTCGCCTTTGGGCGGGGTGTGAAGGGGTTTGTGGTGATCAATCACGGGCGGAGGACGCTTGAGCGGACGTTCGCGACGGGGTTGCCGGCGGGGGAGCACTGTGACGTGCTCAGTGGGCGCCGTGTACACGTGGGCCGCGACGGCCGGTTGACGGCGAGGGTGGGGGCGGACGCGGCGCTGGCCGTGGTGGTGGAGCCCCGGCCCCGCCCTTTCACCGTTTCTTGCGGGAGGGCCCGCACCCCCTGAAGCGCGCTGCGCGCTCCCCCAGAGAGTCCTCAAGCGCCGGACGGGCTGAACAGTCAGCCCGTCCGGCGTTTGAGGACGAGCGGCGGAGCCGCGACAGGGGGGGCTGGGGGCGCAGCCCCCAGGAATCGGCGAAGGGGTGGGACCGGGGCACCCCACCCCCACCCCCAACCGACCGCTTAGGATGCCCCCATGAATCCCCGGCCGCCCCGCAGAATGGACGTGGAACAGCGCCGCCGGCAACTGATCACCGTAGCCCTGGACCTGTTCAGTGAACGGCCCCCCGAGGACGTCTCCCTCGACGACATCGCCGCGGCGGCCGGCATCTCCCGTCCCCTCGTCTACCACTACTTCGCGGGCAAACGGAGCCTCTACGAGGCGACCCTGCGCCGCGCGGCGGACGACCTCACGGAACTCCTGACGGCGTCGGACCAACTGCCGCCCGGTGAAGGGCTGCTGGCCGTGGCCGGCCGGTTCCTCGACTTCGTCGAGACGCACGGCTCCGGCCGCATCACGCTGCTCCGCGCGCACCCGGACCTGATCGACGAGGTGCGGGACGCGGCGTACGGCCAACTGCTTGCGCACTTGGGCGTCGAGACGCCGGGACCCCGCCTGGAGGTGGTCCTTCGGTCGTGGATCTCGGTCGCGGAGACGGCCGCCCGCTGGTGGCCGGACGGCCGGCGGATCCCGCGCGCGGAGCTGGAGTCGCAGCTCGTGCACTCGTTCGTGGCGCTGACGGCGGTGGGCGCGGCGCACGACGACGGGATGGCGGCCGTGCTGCGCCGGATCGTGGCCGAGGAGCCGGCGGACGGCCCGTTCACCGAGGCGGCGACGGCGCTGGCCGCGCTCTGACCGCACGCGACCGCGGCGTCACCGCGGCCCGGTCCTGGTGCCGCCGTCGACCCGGCCCCGGCGTCATCGCCGGCCCGGCCGCGGCGTCGCCGTCGGACCCGATCACGGCCACGGTTCCGGCCTCGACGCCACTGAGACCCAGCGCTGCCCAGGCCCAGCGCCGCCGACGCCCGGCCGGCGGTGACGCCGCGCCCGACCCCGGCCACCGCGCCCGACCCCGGCCACCGCGCCCGACCCCGGCCACCGCGCCCGACCCCGGCCACCCCACTGCCCCCGGCGTCACCGCAGCGCGGCCACCCGCTTCCCGTCCCGCGTCCGCCCGGCCAGCCGGGCCACCGCGCCCTGCCCGGCGGGGAGGGCGAGGACCGGGCCGGTCCCGGTGCCGTGGACCCCGCCCGTCGCGGTGATCGAGGCGACGTCCGGGCTGCCCGCCGCCAGCGCGTACCAGTTCCCGCCCGGCGACTTCCACAACGCGCCCGCCAGGACGTGCGGTTGGCGGGTGCCACAGGCGGGGGAGTCCTCCGCCCGGGCGACGACGGCCGCCTGGGCGCCGGGCCGGCCGCCGGGCGTCAGGAATCCGGCGACCGCGCGGCTGCCCGCTCCGCGCCAGGTCTCCGCGCGGGTGCACAGCCACTCCGCGACGCCGGCTCCGCCGGGCAGTGGCTGCCGGGCGAACTGCCAGGTGTTGACGGTCCGTACGCCCTGCGAGCGCAGGCTCGGCAGCAGGCAGGCGGTGTGCGCCCAGGCGGCGCGCTCGGGCGCGCCCGCGTCGGCATCCCCGGGCGCCCCGCCCGTGAGCCGCGCGGGGACGAGCTCGCCGAGGTCCGTCGCCAGCCGGCCGCCCAGCTGGAGCACCGGCCAGGACCGGCAGTCGCCCGCCGCGGCCGGGCCGGCCGTCGGGTCGGTCACCCCGTCCGCGGCGCGGTGCAGCGGCTGGGCGGCCCCGGCGGGGTCGAGGAGGTCGCGGACGGCCGACGAGGTGACCCAAGGGGCCGTGAGATAGCGGACGTTGCCGTCGGTGCGGCCGAGGACGACGGCCGTCGCCGTGTCCGCGTCCGCCGCGTCGGTCCGCGCGAAGTCCAGGGCGGCGGCCGTGTCGTCGCCGTTCCTCGGTTCGGCGTACCGGACGACGCGCAGGCCGTCGTAGAGCAGGACGACCACCGCCGAGTCCACCGCGCCCGCGTACAGCAGCTGCGGCGGGCCGGGCGCGGGGCCGGCCGGGGTGCCGGGGGTGGCGGTCACCTGGACCGTGCTCCCCGGGCGGGCCCAGACGGACAGCGCCCGGCGGAGCAGGGCCTCGTCGTCCGTGCGGTCGCCGCGCGCGGGCCAGGAGGCGAAGCCCGGGCGGTCCGCGCGGCGCCAGGCGTCGGCCGGGGCGCGGGTCAACTGGGCCGGGTCGAGGGCCTGTTCGGCGGCGGCGTTCCGGGCGTACGCGGGGGCCGCGGCGCCGTCGGGCCCCCACCCGCCGCCCGGCACGGCGAGCAGCGCGCCGCAGACCGCGGTCGCCGCGAGGGCGGCCGCCGCGGCGCGCAGGTGCTGGCGGCGGCGCATCAGGTCGGTGGGACGGGCCTGCAACGAGCAGGGGTCGAACTCCGCCGACTCCAGCAGCGCACCGTCACGGGACCCCGCCGGCACCTGGACGGCCGCGGCCTCGGCGAGGGCCGCGGCCGGCTCGGCCACCCCGGCCGCCGCCAGCAGCGCCCGCACCTCCCGGTCGGACGACAGCTCCAGGGCGCGCAGCACGAACGCGGCCCGGGCGGGCGGCGAGAGCCGGCCGAGCGCCTGGTCCAGGGCCAGTTCGTCGGCGCCACCCGAGCGGGGGAACAGGCGCAGGCCCCACACCTGCGGCAGCGGCGGCGGCAGCAGCCCGGGCCGCGGCGGCCACAGCCGGCCGCGCGGCCGGCCCGCCGCCAGCGCGCCGCGCAGGACCCGCAGCCGGACGTAGGCGTAGCCGGGGTCGTCGTTCCGCCGCTCCTCCGGCCCGCGCGGGCCCGGGACGGTGTCCGGGGCGCACTCGACGAGGCTCACCCGGTTGCGCGGCAGCGACCGCTGCACCAGCGCGTGCGCCGTGAGGACCCTGCGGTTGCGGCCGAGACCGGAGGGGAGTACGAGGTAGCCCAGCCGCACCAGGCGGGGGTAGTGCTCGACGATCGCGGCCTCGGCCTGCTCGATGTCGAGGGGACAGAGGGCGCCGGAGGTGTCGGGGGTGCTGGGGTGACCGTCGGGGGCGTCGGTGCCGGCGGGGGCCGGGGGGCTGTCGCTTGCTGCTCCACGTCGGTAGAACGAGTGAATGGTGGGATGGTCACCTCACCCCGCCGAGCGACGGCGCACGGGTGCGCGGCCCGGCTGGGGGAGGGGCATTCACGCCCTGCGGTGGGGCCGGGACCCGCGGATGGCGGCTTGCGCGCCCGCCCGTGCGGCGCCTCGGCGAGCGGAGCGCCCGGGGCGGCACCATCGGATCACCGAGGGCCGGGCGCCTGCGCGTCCGTACGCCTCCGTGTCCGATGCGCTCGCGCCTGCCGCGGGGCCGGGCGTCTGGATGGTGGCGTGCGAGCCCGCGTGTGTGCGGCGCCTTCGTGAGGGGAGTGCCCAGGGGCACCATCGGATCACCGAGGGCCGGGCGCCTGCGTGTCCGTGCGCTTCCGTGTCCGGTGCGCTCGCGCCGTGCCGCGAGGCCGGGCGTCCTGGGTGGCGGCCGTCCGTGCCCGCGCGCGTGCGGCGCCTTCGCGAAGGGAGCGCCCGAGGGTAAGGCCGGACCGTCGGACCGCCGAGGGCCGGGCGCCGCGCGTCCGTACGCCCCCGCGCCCGACGCGTTCCGCGCGCGGCCCTACGCCACGTACCGCGCGCGGATCCGGTTCACGGCCGTGTCCGGGACGCCCAGGCCGACGCGTACGTACCCCTCGACCGTCCCGTACAGCCGACGTACCTCCTCCAGCGCCGCCGCCAGGTACGCCGGGCGGACGCCGAAGACCGCGGAGGCGATCTCGGGGTCGCCGCCGGCCGCGGCGAAGTGGTCGGTGATGGGGGCGAAGGCGGCCCGTACCGCGGGCGCGACCGCCAGGTACTCCTCCTCCGCCGTCTCCCGGGAGGCGCCGAGCAGCAGCAGGAGGACCGTGGCGGCCCAGCCGGTGCGGTCCTTGCCGGCGGTGCAGTGGAACAGGAGCGGCCCGCAGTCGGGTTCGGCGAGGGTGGTGAACAGCCGGCCGTAGGCACGGCAGGCGGCGTCGGAGGTGACGAACGCGCGGTAGGACTCGCACATCAGCTTTTCCGCCTTGCCGCCGCCGAGGCGTTCGTCCGCGGCGGCCGGGTTGCCGAGCACCGACTCGATGCGCGCCGGCATCGCCGCGCCGCCCGGGAGCGTCCCCTCGGCGAGGACGTCGGCGACGATCAGCCGGGCGCCGCGCGGGAGCCGGTCCGGGTGCTCGCGGCGCTCGTTCTCGCTGCGGAGGTCCACCACCGTGCGGATGCCGAGCGCGGCGACGGCCGGGTCCGCGGCCGGGTCGTGCCGGTCGAGCTGGCCGGAGCGCAGCAGCAGGCCGGGGCGGACGGCGGAGTTGCCCACGAGCGCGATGCCTCCGAGGTCGCGGAGGTTGATGATGGTCGAGGCGTCGAACTGCGGCATGCGCGCGTCTCCCTCTTGTCGGCCTTCGGCACTGTCGCGGGCGTTTTTCCGCTTTCCACTTTTATTGTGGAGAACCGTAGCCGAGCCCGCGACGGCACCGCCGTGCGAGGGTCGCTTCACGAGGGCGAGGAGAGGCGCGGAACCGTACCCGGGCGCCCGGGAAAAGCCGTACGCCCCCTCCCGGCCGGACGCGCGTACTCCGTACGGCCGTGGGAGAGGGCGGACGCGGGGTGCGGGGCCGTACGATGCCCCGCACCCCACGCGTTCGCGGTCTCACCGCCTGTCGGGGCTGTCCGGGCTGACCCGCGCTCAGAAGCTGAACGGGCCCGGCGTCTGCTTGGTGACCGCCTTGCAGGTGTTGTTGACACCCAGGATCGACAGTCTCGCCGAGACGTCGGGGCTGCCCGCCGCCGGGATGTACGAGTCGAGCTTGTCGCCCGCCTTGACCTGCGCCTTCAGCGGGCCGACGGTCACCTTCGTGTTGGCCGGGATGGCCGGGTTCGAGGTGCCGGAGAAGGTCACCGTCGTGCCGTCGGGGCGCTGGAGGGTGAGCGACGTGGAGGTGGAGTTCGCCGGGATGTCCACCGGGAAGAGGTGCTGGTCGTTGCTGAGGTAGAGGGAGCCGACGCCGTTCTCGGCCGATCCCTCGAGGCTGATGTTCAGCACGCCGAACTGGCCGCAGTCGTACTGCGCCGTGGCGGACTGCTTGACGGCGCACTCCTGGGCCGCGATGGCGGGGGCGGCGGCGCCCAGGCCGAGCAGCGCGGTGGAGGCGATGACGGCGGTCTTCATGGACAGTCGCATGGTGGGTGCTCTCCTGATCCGTGAACGTCTGACCCCTGCCGATCGGGCAGGGCAGGGCGAAGGGAACCGACCTGGAGCCGGCGGCGCGTCCGGTGCGTGGGTGGGGGAGAGAAGAGGACGGACCGGTTCGAGGGGTCACCGGCCGCCGGGGCGGCGGGACCGTGCGTGCCGTGCTGCCGTGCGGGTCGGATAACGGTCGGAAAAAGCGGAGGACTTCCTTCTTTATGGGTGGAAGTCCCGTGCTGCGCAGCGCCGTTGACGATAGCACCAGGATGCACACCGACAACAGTGAGTTTCGGAAGCCTCAAAGGGCGCGCGGCGCGGGGATGCGCGTGGTGTGAGGGGCGTGCGCGGGTCACGCGCGGAGTGCGCGCCCCACACCGCCACGCCCCCACATCGCCAGGCCCCCACGCCCCCGCCTCACCGCACTCCCGCTCCCCGTGCCCCCGCCTCACCCCCGGTCCAGATACGCCAGCACCGCCAGCACCCGCCGGTTGTCGTCGTCGGACGGGGAAAGTCCCAGCTTCCCGAAGATGTTGGAGGTGTGCTTGGCCACCGCCCGCTCGGTGATGACGAGTCGCTCGGCGATGGCCGTGTTCGACCGGCCCTCGGCCATCAGCTCGATCACCTCGCGCTCGCGCGGCGTCAGCCGGGCCATCGGGGCGTCCTGCGAACGCCGGGTCAGCAGCTGGGAGATGACCTGCGGATCCATCGCCGTACCGCCGCCGGCCACCCGCCGTACCGCGTCCACGAACTGCTCCGCGTCGAAGACCCGGTCCTTGAGCAGGTAGCCGACCCCGCCGGTGCCATCGGCCAGCAGCTCCTGCGCGTACAACTGCTCCACGTGCTGCGACAGCACCAGGACCGGCTGCCCCGGGACGGCCCTGCGCGCGGCCAGCGCGCACTGCAGGCCCTCGTCGGTGAACGACGGCGGCAGCCGGACGTCCACCACCGCCACGTCCGGACGCAGCTCCGTCAGCGCCTTGCTCAGCTCGGGGCCGCTCTCCACCGCGGCGACGACCTCGAAGTCGTAGGCCTCCAGCATCCTCACCAGCCCGTCGCGCAGCAGGAAGAGGTCTTCGGCGATGACGACGCGCACAACGGCTCCACAGTGATGATCAGGCCCGTGCCCCCGTGGGCCCGGTGTCACCATGGTCTCTTACAAGCCACCCTCGCCGCTCCGGTCACAGCTCCGGTCACAGCTCCGGTCACAGCTCCGGTCACGGTTCCGGCCGCCGTTCCGGCCGGCGTCTCGCCAACGCCCCGGTCACCCCTCCATGGTGAAGTCCGCGGGGTCGAAGCCGGGGGCCACCACGCAGGAGACCAGCACCGGTTCGTCGCCGGCGGGCTCGGCCGACTGCCACACCCCGCCCGGGACCAGCACCTGCGGCCACTGTCCGGTCTCGGCCACCGGACCGAGGAGCCGTTCGGAGTCGCCTTCCGCCCCGGCTTCCCCTCCGGCCCCCTCCAGGCGCATCCGCAGCGGGCCGCCGCGGTGCCACAGCCACAGCTCGTCGGAGCGCACCCGGTGCCGGCGGGAGCGCTCGCCCGGGTGCAGCAGGTAAAGGATCGCGGTCGCGAACGGCCGCGGGCCCGGGTAACCGTCGGGCACCGCGGTGCGGGAGGTGCGCCACGTCTCGCGGAACCAGCCGCCCTCCTCGTGCGGGCGCAGTCCGTAGAGGGTCACCAGGGGCGAGGTCTCCGGCATGCGTCCACTGTGCCATCGCGCCGGCCCCGCCGCCGCCCGGCGATGAGACGGGCGGTACGGGCGGGGCCGGAGTTTCCGGAGGGACGAACGGGTTCGGTCAGCCGGTCTCCCGGGGGTTTCCGGAGGGGCGAACGGGATCGGTCAGCCGGTCTCCCGGGTGCTTCCGGAGGGATGAACGGGATCGGCAGCCGGTCTCCCGGGCGTTCCCTCAGCCGGCCACCGCCGTCAGGGCGCACGGGATCTCGATCGTGACCATCGTCGGCCCGCCCGGCGGACTGCTGACCGCCAGGACCCCGTCGAACGCCCCGAGCCGCCGCTCGACCCCCAGCAGCCCGGTGCCGCCGCCGGTGTCGGCGCCCCCGCGGCCGTCGTCGGTGACGGCGGCCCGCAGCATCCCGTCGGCGTGGTACAGGTCGATCCGGATCAGGCGGGCGCCGGAGTGCTTGACGGCGTTGGTGAGCAGCTCGCTCACGGCGAAGTACGCGGCGGACTCGATCGGTTCGGGCGCCCGGCCCGGCAGGTCCACCGCCGTCTCGACGGGCAGCGGCAGCCGCAGCGCCAGTGCTCGGACGGCGTCTCCAAGGCCGCGTTCGGCCAGCACCGGCGGGTGGATGCCGCGTACCAGGTCGCGCAGTTCGGTCAGGGCCTCGGCGGAGTCCGCGCGGGCGGCGGCGAGCAGCCGCTTGGCCTGCGCCGGGTCCTTCTCGATCAGCGCCTCTACGGTGCCCAGGCTCATGCCCATGGCGACCAGCCGCGCCTGCGCGCCGTCGTGCAGGTCCCGTTCGATGCGCCGGAGTTCGGCGGCGGAGCTGTCCACGGCGTCGTGCCGGGTCTCCGTCAGGTGCTCGATGCGCAGCGCCATCTCCCGCTGCGGCGTGGGCCGCAGGAGCGTGCGGGCCAGCCGGAAGTCGGTGCGCAGCAGGAACGGGGCGAAGGCGACGCCGAGGATCGCGTACACCGCGCCCAGGGCGGCGGCCATATTGGCCGTGTTCTGGTCGTCGACGGGCAGGAAGGTGAACCACACGTTGCCGCCGGCCTCGACGATCGGCTTCCACACGCCGGCGGCCAGGACGATGCCCCACGGCAGGTAGAGGACGAGCGAGGCCGGCAGCGCGGCCAGCAGGGAGCCGGCGATCATGTCGACCAGCAGCCACTGGAGGTCGCGCCAGGTGGCCGGGTCGCGCAGCAGTGCCTGGGTGCGCTCGGCCTGGCCCACGAAGCCGCCGCGCGTGGGCAGCGGCTGGTACGGGCTGGGGATCCGGATGTCCACCCACTCCAGGGACCGCGCCCTGCGCCGGTCCGCGTAGGCCCGTAGGACCTTCATGGCGTGCGGAGTGGTGAGGACGCCGATCCCGACGGGGACCAGGCAGAGCGACGTCACCACGTAGGTGTAGACGAGGGTCGATCCCACCACCCCCGACCACGCGAGTCCCGTGGACCTCGCGAGGGCGCTGAAAGCTCTGCTGATCCTCATGGATTCTTCGTTCCCCCGTTGTTCCGTGACCCCGTCCGGGGCGGTCGCCCCCGGATCCGGCCCCCAGTCTGCCGCCCCGCCGGCCGCCCGGTCACGGGGTGCAGACGGCGGACCGGGGGTGTACCTGGCAACACCCTCTCACCTGGCCTTCGGTCCCGGCGACAGGGGTGCGGGACGGCTGGGGAGGCGCGGCTTCCGTTCGTAGCGTCTGGGGCATGACGATCCCCACGAACCCCGGGCCGGCGTCCGGGGCCGTACCCCCGTCGGCGTCCGGGCCGGACCACCGACTCGTGTCCCCGCCGGCGTCCGGGCCGGAGCACCGGCTCGTACCCCCGCCCGCGCCCCGCCCCGTCCCGCGCCTCAACCTGGCCGCCCGGCTGGGGCTTTGGAGCGCCCGGCACCGCCGGACCGCCGTCCTCGGCTGGCTGCTGCTCGTCGTGCTGACGTCCGTGCTCGGCGGCATGGCGGGCACGGCCGAGATGACCCCCGCCGAACAGGGCGCCGGGGACTCCGCCCGCGCCGAGCGGATCCTCGCCGACGCGGGCATCAAGGAGCCCGCCGGCGAGACGGTGATGATCTCCGGGCGGGCGCCGGGCGACTGGCGGGCCGCCGCCGGCGGTCTCGGCCGGGCCCTCGACGCCACCGGCGTCACCACCGGCCGCAAGCCGCCGGTGCCGTCCGCCGACGGCCGGGCCGCCCTGATCCGGTTCGCCGTCAAGGGCGACCCGGCGACGGCGGGGGATCGGGTGGGGCCCGTCACCGACGCGGTCGCGGCGGCCCGCAAGGCCCATCCCGGCCTGGTCTTCGACGAGTACGGCGAGGCCGTCGCCGGGAAGTGGCTCGACGACGTGCTCGGCGACGACTTCGCCACCGCCGAGTGGACGGCCGTCCCCCTCGCCCTCGGCATCCTGCTCGTCGTCTTCGGCGCGGTGGTCGCCGCCCTGCTGCCCGTCGGCCTCGCCGTCACCGCGTTCATCGCCGCCAACGGCCTGCTCGCCCTCGCCAGTCACGCCCTGCACGTGTCACCGACGACCGGCTCCGTGATGCTGCTCATCGGCCTCGCCGTGGGCGTCGACTACTGCCTCTTCTACCTGCGGCGCGAACGCGACGAACGGGCCGCCGGACGCGACCCGGAGACCGCCCTGCGCATCGCCGCCGCCACCAGCGGCCGGGCCGTCCTCGTCTCCGGGCTCACGGTGATGGTCGCGATGGCCGGGATGTTCCTCTCCGGGCTGATGCTCTTCGAAGGGTTCGCGCTCGCCACCATCCTCGTCGTGTTCATCGCGATGGCCGGTTCCGTCACCGTCCTGCCCGCGCTGCTCTCCTGGCTGGGCGACCGGGTCGGCAAGGGCCGGATACCGCTGCCGCGCGGCAGGCGCGCCCGCCGGCGTCCCGCCGGGCGGATCTCCGGCGCGGTGCTCCGGCCCGTCCTCGGCCGCCCCGGCCTGATGGCCGCCGCGGCGACCGCCGTCCTCCTCGTCCTCGCCCTGCCCGCCCTCGGCATGCGGACCGAACAGCTCGGCCTGGAACGGCAGATGCCGGCCGGCGCCCCGCTGCGCACCTCGTACGAGCGGATCACCGCCACCTTCCCCGGCGGCCCGGCCCCCGCGAAGGTCGTGGTCCGGGCGGACGACGTGACCTCGCCCCGGTTCACCGCGGCCGTCGCCGAGTTCAGGCGGCGGGCGGCGGAGAGCGGACGGTTCGGGAAGGACGTCACCGTCACACCGCACCCCCGGCAGCACGTGACGGAGATCCTGGTACCACTGGCGGGACCGGGCGGCGAAGGGGGTACGGACCGGGCCGCCCGGCGCGCCCTGGACACGCTCCGGGACGACCTGGTGCCGCGCACCCTGGAGCCCGTGGCCCGCGAGGCCAAGGTCACCGGGCCGCTCGCGTCCTCCGCCGACTTCACCGACCGGCTCGGCGACGGCATCGTGCCGGTCTTCCTGTTCATCACCGCCGTGACGTTCCTGCTGATGCTCGCGTCGTTCCGGTCCTGGCCCGTCGCCGTGGCCACGGTCCTGCTCAACCTGCTGTCCGTGGCCGCCGCGTACGGGGTGCTCACCGCCGTCTTCCAGCACGGCTGGGGCGCGTCGTGGCTGGGCGTGGAGAGCGCCGGCGCGGTCGAGGCGTGGCTGCCGCTGTTCGTGCTCGTCATCCTCTTCGGACTGTCGATGGACTACCACGTCTTCGTCGTCTCGCGGATCCGCGAGGCCCGGCTGTCCGGGCTCACCGCCCCGGAGGCCATCCGGGACGGCATCCGCTCGACGGCCGGCGCCGTCACCGGCGCCGCCGCCATCATGGTCGCCGTCTTCGCGGTCTTCGCCACTCTGTCGATGCAGGACATGCAGCAGATGGGCGTGGGTCTGGCGGTCGCGGTCCTGCTGGACGCCACGGTGGTGCGGATGGTGCTGCTGCCGGCGGTGCTGGCCCTCCTCGGCGAACGCGGCTGGCGGACGGCGCGGATGTCGCGGACGCCGAGGAACTGACGGGACGTCGGATAGCCGCCGGGGGCGCGTACGCCGCGTACGCCGGGGGAACTGATGAGGTGTCAGACCGACGTCAGGGGCGCGTACTTGTAGCCGACGCGGCGCACGGTGACGATCGACGACCGGTGCTCCGCCCCCATCTTGCGGCGGAGCCTGGCCACGTGCACGTCGACCGTACGGCCGTCGCCGACGTGCCCGTAGCCCCACACGGTGGTCACCAACTGGTCGCGGGTGTGCACCCGGTGGGGATGGGCCACCAGGTGGGCCAGCAGCTCGAACTCCAGGTAGGTGAGGTCCAGCGGCCGGCCCGCGACGCGGGCGATCCGCTGGTCGGGATCGATGCTCACCAGGCCGTCGCCCCGGCCGGCGGAGTCGGCGCCGGGGCCGGCGCCGGGATTGATGCCGGGACCGGTGCCGGGGAGGCTTCCGGCCGGCTCCCCGGCGGTCACGTGGGCGGCACCGATACCGCCGACACCGCCGGCAGGCTGCAGGTCGGCCGGTACGAGCACCAGGTAGCCGATCATCGGCGGCCGGCCCGGCAGCACCGGCAGCGCCTCCTGCGGCGCCGGCAGCCAGGTCGTCCCCGGGTGCAACAGGTCGGCGACCGGCGGCGCCTCGTCGGGAGCGACGGCGCGGAGACGGTGCCGCTGGGCCGGGAGGGAGGCGGCGGGATGGGCGGGCCGGACGGCTCGGGCGGGGCGGACGGGAGAGGGGGTCGGGGTCGCAGCGGCGGTCAGCGTACGGAAGTTCGACATGAGCTCAGCTCTTTCGCGCGATGGCCGTCGAAAAGACGTGCTGGGCGCGGGCCGTTGGCCGGCAATGGTGCCGGCGGCTGACTTCGACGGGGGTCAGCGAGGGAGGTGGGCCTGCGCGGAAGGACACGCGCGACAACACACTCGGTCGAAGTCGTGGTGCTGACGGGACGGCCAGAAGGGCTCGAGGTCGCTGCGACCCTTCGCGATGTTCCGGTGGCTGGCCATGCCCCTATTGAAGCACGGCCGCGGGCGGGGGAGCAGGCCCGTTCCGGGCATGTGACCAGGAACGCGGGGGGCGGGGGCTGTCCTGGGCCCTGTGCGTCAGCCCCCACTCCTGGGCGGCGTCCGTCCTCCGCCCCTGCGCGTCAGCCCCCGCCCCCGCGCATCCGTCCTCCGCCCCTGCGCGTCCGTCCTCCCCGCGCGTCAGTAGGTGACCGTGATCCGCCGCGCCGGCCCGTCCACCCGGACCGTGCCCCCGTACGGGATCACCTGCTGCGGATCGGTGTGCCCGAGGTCGACGTCGAAGACGGCCGGCACGTCGGGGGCGTACTCGTCGAGCGCGCGCTCCACCGCCGCCCGCAGCGCCCGCCGATAGGCGTCCGCCTCCTCGGGGCCGCGCCGCCGGTCCAGCGACCAGCCCTTCGCCCGCCCCACCAGGACGGCGGGGAAACGGCACAGCACTCCGCGTTCGCCCAGGGAGCGCAGTACCCGATAGACGTCGGCGGGGCGCGGCTGGTCCTCCGAGGTCTCGAAGAAGAACACGCATCCGTCGTACGCCGCCGGCTCCCGGATCTCCCGGTCCGCCATGAGCAGCCAGGACAGGATCTCGATGTTGCCGCCCCAGGAGACGCCCTCCACCACCCGGTCGGGGTTCCGCCAGGCCCACCCCTGACAGGGGCGCATCGGGGGTGCGCTCCGGAACGTCTCGGGGTCGTCCCAGGGCCGGTCGACCTCGTTGAACTCCCGCGCCTCGACGAGTTCGTACGGCCCGGAGCCGAACAGCGCCGCCCGCAGCGAGGCCGCGGTCACGGGATGCAGGGCCCCGGGCCGGCCCAGTTCCACCATCACGCTCGCTCCGTGGTAGCTCACGATGCCGGAATTCCACAGCCACGCGTGGAGGTTGGTGTTGTCGCTGTAACCGAAGAAGGGCTTGGGATGCGCGCGGATCAGGTCCCGGTCCAGGTGGGGGAGGACGGTCAGCTGGTCGTCGCCGCCGATGCTGCTGAACACCGCCGCGATGTCCGGATCCGCGAAGGCGGCGTGCAGATCGTCCGCCCGCTCGCGCGGCGACGCCCCCATCTTCCTGGTCGCCGGATACTCCACCGGCACCAGCCCGAACTCCTCCCGCAGCCGCCGCAGTCCGAGCTCGAAGGGGAGGGGGAGGAGTCCGGGCAGTCCGGACGAGGGGGACACGACGGCGACACGGTCACCGGAGCGGGGCTTCGACGGGTACTGGGGGCGCATGCGGGTCACCCTAGGGGTGGGTGGGGTGGTGCGCCTGTGAGTTGTGGGGGGACGGGGTGGGCGGGCTTGGCCGTCAGGCGGGGTCGGAAGTGTCGGGTGCGCCGGGCGGTCCGGTGGGGTCGGAGGGGCTGGACGTTTCAGAGGGGTTGGAGGGATGGGAGGGGGGCAGGGGGCGGGTGCGGCCGAGTGTGCCGGACGGGCCGGGGGAACCGCTGCCACTGCCGCCGCTCCCGCCGTCCCCGCTTCCCTTTCCATTTTCTCCGTCGCCCCTGCCGCCCCCGCTGTCCCCACCATTCCTGCCGCCCCTCCGGCCCTCGCGCAGGACGGACCCGTACCGCGTGGCGGGCAGAAAACGGAGGGCGGCCCACGCGCAGGCGCCCAGCCAGGCCGTGGCGAACAGCCAGCCGCCGACGACGTCGGTGAACCAGTGCACCCCGAGATACGCGCGGCTCAGCCCCACCGTCACCGCCCAGCACCCGGCCACCGTCACCACGGGCCCGGCGGCCCGGCGGGAGCGGAGCAGGACGGCGGCGGCGATCAGGCCCGCCGTGATGGCCGAGGTGGAGGTGTGGCCGGACGGGAACGACCAGCCGTCGGCGTGCGTCGCCCAGCCGTCGACGGGCGGCCGGGGCCGGGCGACCGACTCCATCACCGCGTACCGGATGGCCTGCCCGCAGCCCAGGACGGCCACCGCCACGCCCGCCGCCCACGGCTTCCGCCGTCCGTCGCGCACGGCGAGGCACCCGGCGAGGAGGGCCAGCAGGTAGGGGTAGGGGCCGGTGCCGGTGGCGGTGACCGCCCGGGCGGCGGAGACCCCGACGGCCGGCCGGTGGGCGAGCGCCCAGCTCCGTACGTCCACGTCGACCGGGAACCCGCCCTTGCCGTGCCGGAGCACCAGCACCGCCACCACGACGAGCCCGGCCAGGGCGGCCCCGGCCGAGACCCCTGCCGCGGTCCCGGCCCGTGCGCCGCGCCCGCGGCTCTCGCCGGTCCCCGAAGAACGTGCGGTCACCGCTGGGATCCCTTCATCCTGTGCGAGCGCCTCGGGGACTGGAGACGACCCCGGGAAGGGGGAAGGTTCCGGTCCCGGCGAGCCGTCCGGGTGGTCGTGAGAGCGCGAGGGTGGTGGTGTCGACAACAGGTTCGGCGAAAGCTCCCCAGACCCTTGCCCGCGATCCGACGATATGAGGCATGAATCGTTTCACCGACAAGACGGTCCTGATCACCGGCGGTACCAGCGGCATCGGCCTCGCCACGGCCCGGCGCCTCCTCGACGAGGGCGCGCACGTGGTCGTCACGGGCCGGGACGACGTCCGACTCAAGGCCGCGGTCGAGGATCTCGGCGAGGCCCTCGGCGGTGACCCGGACCGCGTCCTAGCCGTCCGCGCCGACGCCGCCTCCCCGGCCGACCTCGACGCGCTGATGCGGCGCGTGGCGGCCTGGCGTGGCGGCCTGGACGCGGTCTTCGCCAACGCGGGCGTCGGCGTCTTCAAACCTGCCGCCGAGCTGACCGAGGACGACGTGGACCGGATGCTGGACGTCAACGTCAAGGGCGTCTTCTACACGGTGCAGAAAGCGCTGCCGCTCCTGCGGAAGGGCGGCGCGGTGGTCCTCAACGCCTCCTGGACCCTGCACCGCGGCATGGCCGTCGCCTCCGTCTACTCCGCGGGCAAGGCGGCCGTGCACAACCTGGCCCGCACCCTCGGCGCCGACTTCGCGCCGCGCGGCATCCGCGTCAATTCCGTCAGCGCCGGCTACATCGACACCGAGATGTACCGGGAGTCCGTCACCGACCCCGCCCAGCACGCCCGCAACGCCGCCGACGTGCCACTCGGCACCCTGGGGCGGCCGGAGGACATCGCGGCGGCGGTGGCCTTCCTCGCGTCGGACGACGCCGCGTACATCACCGGGCAGGACCTGATCGTCGACGGCGGCCTCGTCGGCTCGCTCCCGCAGCGCTGAGGGGCGCGCGAATGAAGGCGAGCGCCCTTCCCGCCGGCATGCGGGCGATCAGCCAGGACGCCTTCGGCGGCCCGGAGGTCCTGAGAGGGGAGGTCCGGCTGCCCGTCCCGGCGCCGGGCCCCGGCCGGATCCCGGTCCGGGTGCTCGTCCACACGGCCTCCGGGAGGGGCGTCTGCCACCCGGCCGTCCGGATCGCCAAGGCCCACGGCGCCCGTGTGAGCGGGACGGCCGGCGGCGCCCGCCGCACGCCCCGTCGGCTCCCGGGCGGCAGCCCCGGACGTCAGCCCCCGGACACGACGCCCAGCTCATCCGCCCGCTCCAGGATCAGCCCGGCCGTCTCCTCCACGGTCATCCCCGCCGAGTCCAGCCACCAGCCGACGCCGGCCAGCCGCTGCCGCATCGACCGGTCGAGCGGGGCCACGTCGTAGTCCACCCGCTCCCGCTCGGGCCGCGCGGCGTTGCGCGCCCGGCACACCGCGACCGGCGGGGCGAGCACGACGAACCGCACCGGCCGCGGCCGGAGCAGCCCGACCATGAGGTCGAGCACCTCCCGGTCGGGGACGACGTGATCGACGACCGCCGTGAAACCCGCGTCGGCGAAGTTCCCGGCGAGCGAGCAGATGTTCCGGGCCCGCAGCAGCAGCTGCCGCCGCGCCTCGGGCTCCGGAAGCCGCACCACGCTCACCCGCCCACGAACGATCATGTCCGCCACCGCGTCCCCGGACACCAGCGCCGACCGCTCCAGCCTGCCGGCCACTTCCCGCCCCACGCTCGACTTCCCGGCCCCGGGCAGCCCGGAAAGGATCAGACACCCGCCAGGACCCATGGAATCCCCTCCCTCGGACGACGCCGGCCATCCTGACGCGCCCGCCCGCGCCCCGCACTCCCTTTTCGCGCACCCCTCGGTGAGGGAACGGTGACGGTGGGGAGCGGCTGCTGTGAGGCCGCGCATAGGGCCTCGATCACATACGGGTTTCTTTAGTGCTGTGCGTTCCCGAATTCCCGGGGATTCGCCCATGTTTCGTGGGTGCGTGAACGACGCGGGGGAGTAGGTCACAGTGCTTGTCGGGGTTTTCGAGCGCCGCTAAGAATGGGTGGACCGCACGGCGCCGTCCGACCGAGAACGGCGCTTTTCTTTGCGCCGGTCCAGGCCCGTGGCGGTTTCCCGATCCGAAAGGTTCACCTCTCCATGCGTTCCACCCACTCCGGCTATACCCGTCTCTCCAAGGTCCACAAGTTCTCCGCCGCCGGTCTCGGTGCCGCGGGTGCCGCCGCGGTCGCGTTCGCGGTGGTCTCCGGTGGTACGGCCGTGGCGGACGCGCGTCCGGTGGTCAAGCCGGTGGCGTTCGAGGCCAAGGCGTTCGCAGGTCAGGGCCAGGGCGAGGCGGCACGTCACGCGGACGAGGCCGCGGCCCGGGCGAAGACCGAGGCGGCCGCCAAGGCGAAGGCCGAGGCGGACAAGGAGCGGGCCGGGAAGCAGGCCGCGAACCGTTCCACCACCCGCGAACCGGTGCGGAAGCCCGCTGCCGCGGCGCCGAAGGCGTACGGGGACAATCTGGAGGGCTGGATCTCCCAGGCCCTGGACATCATGAAGGCCAAGGGCATCCCGGCCTCCTACGACGGCGTGAAGCGCAACATCATGCGCGAGTCGACCGGTAACCCGCGTGCGATCAACGACTGGGACGTCAACGCCGTCAACGGTGTGCCGTCGAAGGGTCTGCTGCAGATCATCGACCCGACGTTCAAGGCGTACCACGTCGAGGGCACGTCCTGGGACATCTGGGACCCGGTCGCCAACATCGTGGCGTCCTGCAATTACGCGGCCGACAAGTACGGCTCGATGGACAACGTGAACTCCGCCTACTGACGGAGAGCGCGAAACAAAACGCCGGAGGGCGGCGGCACCGGAAACCGGATGCCGCCGCCCTCCGGCGTGCGCGCACGACATGACACCGTCGCCCGACGTCACCGCACCCCCGGTCACCAGGAGTCGCCGACCGTAACGGCACCGGCGCCGGAACCCCCGCCCCGAACGTCAACGGAGCGCCCCGCACCCCCCACAGATCCAAACAAATCATCGCAACAGTTGACGTCTATAGTGTCCTGAGTGTTCGCGCGAATAAGCAGCAGAGGCAAGCTCGCCGCGTGGCGGCAACCACGGGTGATCCTGTGGACCGTGGCGGGCGTGGTGACGCTCGCGTTCTTCATCGTGCTGGAGATCGTCGCGCGCCGCGTCGGCGGCGAGCCGGGCCCGCTGGTCACCCAGGCGAAGGAGCTCGTCTTCCCGCCCAAGCCGGGCCCGCTGT
Organism: Streptomyces sp. CA-181903; assembly: GCF_050937075.1. Classification (NCBI taxonomy): domain Bacteria; kingdom Bacillati; phylum Actinomycetota; class Actinomycetes; order Kitasatosporales; family Streptomycetaceae; genus Streptomyces; species Streptomyces sp. CA-181903. The sequence goes on along the minus strand of NZ_JBNJLY010000001.1, from coordinate 2,066,958 downwards.
ACGCCGGTCTGGCGCTGATGATGGTGGTGCTCACCTGGCGGCAACGCCTCATCGCGGCGGCCTTCGCGGTCGGCATCGACCTCGTCTTCGTCCTCGGGCGGTGGGCGGCCGACGTCAAGGTGACCGACGGCCGGTACTTCGGCAACGGCGCGCTGTGGGTGATGCTGGGCGTGGCGGTCATCGCGATCACGCGCCGCACCGGCCGGGAACGCACCCTGCTGCTCAAGGGCGTCGGACTGGGCCTGCTGCTGGTGGCCGGCCGCAAGGTCGGCGACTCCTGGCTCATGATCACGTGGAAGACCCGCCCGACGGTGCTCGACCAGTACGTGGCGACCGCCGACCACGCGCTCGGCAACCCGTCGTGGATCGCGGGCCGCATCCTCAAGGCCACCGAGCCGATCGGCCCGCACGTCCTCGACCTGGTCTACGCGCACCTCGCGGTGGCCGCGATCGTGTTCGCGCTGTACCAGCTCCGGAACGTGTCCGCCGAGCGCCGCTTCCCGCGCCACCACCTGGTCCGCACCTTCCTGGTGATCGGCCTCCTCGGGCCGGGCATCTACATGCTCTTCCCCGTCGTCGGCCCGGTCTTCGCCTACGGCCCGGGCGCCTCCGGCACCGGCGGCGTGGAGTGGGCGACGGCCAACATCTGGCCGCACACCCTGCCGTCGATCGGCGTCCCGCACCCCTTCACGTACGACGACCTCACCCCGCGCAACTGCATGCCCAGCCTGCACACGGCCTGGGCCACCGCGATCTTCATCCACTCCCGCAAGGGCCCCGCTGGGTGCGGTACGGCGGCGCGTTCTGGCTGGTCGCCACCGTCAGCGCCACCCTGGGCTTCGGCTACCACTACGGCTCGGACGTCATCGCCGGCGTGGTCTTCGCCCTCACCATCGAGGCGGCCATGCGCCTCTACGACCGCGGCCCGGACCGCTCGGGCATCCTGCTGATCACCTACGGCACGACGGTCTTCACCGCGCTCCTGCTGGCCTACCGCTTCCTCCCGGTGGAGATGGCCGAAAACCCCTGGCTCTTCGGCCCCCTCCTCATCCTGGCCACCCTCTCGGTCATCTACGCCTACCTCCGCACCACCAGACAGTGGGACGCGACCCCCTCACTCCCCTCCCGGACCCGAAACCCGTCGCGGAACCCCAACACGCGGAACCCCAACACGCAGAGCCCCAGCCCGCACCGGAACCTGTCTGACCGTCCCGCCCACCGCGCATACGACGAGGGCCGCTCCCCGAACACGGGAAGCGGCCCTCGTCGCGCGTTCACGCGGGCGGGCCGGTGACCACCTGCGCGAGGAAGTCGGTATTCGCCTTCACATCGTGCCCTAGGGACAGGGCGTTCCGGGGAAGCCCGCCGAGGAGGTCGAGCAGAGGCTGAGTGTCGGGGAGGCCGGTGGGCAGGAGGCCGAAGACGTCGGGGTAGCGGTCTTCGGTACCGGCGGTGAAGAAGTCGTCGGCACCCACGCTTCGGTCCTCGTCGCGGAGAGCGGGCTCGGTGCCGGGGGTGATCTCGGGGAAGAGGACGCGGGCGGCGTGTCCTTCGGGGGCGAGGGTCAGGCCGAGCCAGGAATGGAGCTGGTCGGGGAAGAACTGGGGCTTGAGCTCCTTGCCGGACTCGTTCCACATAGGCGTGCGGCTGCCGGAGCGGAGGGTGTCGGTGACCTCCTGGCGCTGGGTGGGGTGGAGCTGTTCGCCGCTTCGGAGACGCTCGCGTACGGTCTCGTACCAGTCGAGCGCGTCCAGGATCCCCAGGCCGATGGCGGCGGCAGAGGGCCAGGGCAGGACCCGCACCCGGTCGTCCTCGCGACGGATGAAGACGCGATCGTTGGCCAGCAGATGCCAGCCGGCGCGGGCCAGGAGGAGGGCGGTGGTGGTCTTCCCCGCACCCTTGCCGCCCAAGGCCAGCACGGTCTGCCCGGCACGGACGACGGCGGAGGCGTGCAGGATCGACCAGCCGTCCGCCAGGAGCTGCCCGCGGACGACCTCGCGGGCGAGGCGGGCGGCGGCCAGGGCGACGGGAACGTCCTCGCAGCCGTAGATGCGCAGAGGGCCGCCGGGCTCGGCCCGGTAGACGAGCTTGTCGTCGGGCTGGGAGGCGAGCACGGTGCCGTCGTCGTCCCGGTCGACGAGCATGCTCGTGTTCGCGTAGACGGTCTCCTCGTGGGAGTGGTCGGCCACGCGCTGAGTGATCTCGGTGAAGCGGTCGGGGTTGACGTCGGCGATCACCTGTGGGCCGTCGGCAGCGGTGGTGCCGGTGGCGTTCCACCAGGGGCCGAAGTAGCGGATGGCCCAGTTGGTGACCACCGGCGTGTTGCTGGTGACGGTCGCGGCCTGACCGGCTGTGGCGATGCGGGTGGCGGTCCTGGTCACTGCGGTCTTCTCCTTCCGTGGGGGACGTGCGGGAACATGCAGGCGGGCCAGCGGCTCGTAGGTGTCACGGAGCTTGGTGTCGGCGGCCGACAATTGGCGGGCCTCGGCAGGATCGAGCCGGGGGAGGCACACAGTTGGGGTTCCGGCGGTGAAGCGCAACGGGATTCCCATCCACCGCCACTCGTGGTTGACGGACAGTTCCACCACGCGGTCCTCCAGGCCCAGGCCCGCGCGGAGGGCGACGATGACGGCGCCGGCAGGTCCGCAGCGGGTGCGGCCGAGACCGGCGTTGACGCGGGCCGGGCGGTCGGCCAGCTCGCGGCGGACCCGTCCGACCGGCACCTCGACGGGGTGACCGTTGACGCGGGTGCCTGAAGCACAGACCACGGCCTGGTCGCCGTGCTCGCCGATCACGTGCCCTTCCACGTCCTCGACAGGCACGTGGAGGAGGCGGGCAAGGGTGAGGCGGTAGCGGGCGGTGTCGGTGTTCGAGCCGACTCCGTAGACGCGGGGGCAGCCGGAGACCTCGGCGAACAGGTGGGCCATGACGTCGACGGGGTTGGTCACCATGACCACCAGCCCTTGGTAGTGGGCCAGCGTGGTTGCCAGGGAGGCGATGACGGGGGCGTTCGCGTTCAGCCCGGCCATCCGCACGTTGGTACGGCTGGTGTTGATGAACTCGGCACGCGGGCAGACCACCACGGCCTCGCAGGACACCAACCGGCCGGGGTCGGCGACGTGAATCGCCCGGACGGAGGAGCCGATGACCTGGCACATGTCCTCCAGGTCGGTCACCAGGGCCCGGGCCGACAGGCCCGTTCGGGAGACGACGTGAACGGACTCGCACCAGCCGCCGGCCGCCAGCAGCATGGCGACGCTCTGGCCGACGGCCCCGGCGCCGATCACCCCGATCGCCCCGGCCTTGGCTTCCGTCACCGGTTCGTCGCCTTCACGACGCCGGCCAGCGCGAGCTGCCACACCGCCCGTGGGCCCGTCCCGGCGGCCAGACCTGCACTCGTGGTCTCCAGCAGGCCGCACACCCTCTCCGTTCGGGCGGTGAGTTTTCCGGCGTGCTCGGGCAGCGGCAGGTCGGGCGGGCTGGTCAGGTAGGTGCTGAGGATGTTGGTGGTGTCCATCAGCCACAGCACCACCAGGTGCCGCAGCCACTCAGCCCGCTCGCCCGGGGCGAGGTCGGCCGTGAGGGCGTCAGTGAACTCCTCGATCCCCCTCGCCGTCGCGTCGGCCGTCACCAGGTCGGGGGCGGAGGCGATCAGGCCGAGTACGGTCCGGGAGATCAGCTTGGCCGGGTCGGCCTGCGGCCGTCCGCGGCCCAGACCCGGGTCGAGGAAGACCGGCCGCCCGTCGGCGCCGTCGGGGAAGACGACGTGGTCGGGCTTGAGGTCGCCGTAGACCACCGGCCGGTGCCCGGCCGCCGGAGTGGGCCGCAGCCGCCTCAGCCGAAGAACCAGCGTGCTCAGCATGTCTCCGGCCTGTCCGGCCTTGCGCAGGTAGGTGGGGCCGCTGATGCCGTTGAACTTCCGGTCGAAGGTCGAGCCGATGCCCCGCTCGGTGATGGCCGCCTCGTCGACCTTGCGGGCGACGGCGGGCCGCTGGAGCCCGGTGAGCTCGACCACCGCGCGGGTCATCAGCTCGCCGGTCCGCTGCGGGTCCTTGGCCAGCAGGTCGGCCAGCGTCGGGCCCGTCACTTGCTCGGTGAACAGCACCCCGTTCTGGTGCCCGGCAACGCGGCAGGCTGGCACTCCGGCCTCCTCACGCAGGATGTCCAGTCCCCGGGCTTCCCGCTCCAGCAGAGTGCCCGGTGAGCCCTGGTAGGCCACCTGGGCGGCCCGGACTTGGGCCCAGTCCCCAGCCGTACCTCGCAGCACCGACACCAGCGACAGGCCCAGCAGCGAGACCTTGGCGAACAGGGCCCGCCCGTCCACCTGAACCCGACGGACGTAGGCCGTCACACTCGGCGTGTGCACCCCGAGCCGCACCACGGCTCCCGGCCACAGCATGGCCGCGGCCTGCTCGATCTGCCGGTCCGAGTAGGCGAAGACGTTCGCGGCCGCCGGGGCGGCGCTCGACGTGCCCGCCATCTCAGTGGACCTCCGGCCATGACACCGCCACGTCACCATCCGCACGGTGGGGAAGGCCGTGGCTCACGATGGCAGCCAGGCCGCTGGCCGCCGCGAGCGTGCCGAGAGCCCAGATTAAGCCGAGCGTCACGCTCAGCCAGTCGCTGTGGGTCTTCCTGTCGCTGGTCGTACGGGACTTGTACGTCACCGTCGTCTCCTTCGGGAAAGGATGCAGCGGGCCGCCGGCATGGCGAGAAGACAACTGGTGGGCGCCGGGGGCCCACTGCGGCTTCAGAGGCCGGCAGTCAGTCGGGCAGGGAGCTGCCAGGACCAGGGGGAGAGCCAGGATGCGTTCGGGCGGTTCCGGGCAGCTGCGATTAAGTGAACCGGCCGTCACGCACAGTGGGTACGGTGAAGGCGAGGCCAAGCGGTATACGCGGTTTACAGCCCCAGGACGGAGGAGGTCATGGCGGCAACCAACAGACCCAACACCCGTCTGCGCGAGGTCATCGACGCGGTCGGCTGCACGTACGAAGCACTGGCCAAGGACGTGCGCCGGATCGCCGCGGAGAGCGGCGAGATCATCCACACCAACAAGTCGGCGATCTCCCACTGGGTGAACGGCACCCGACAGCCCACTGGTCAGACCGGCCACTACCTGGCGGAAGCTCTCTCACGCAGGGCTGGCCGCACCATCACGCTCACCGAGATCGGCCTGCGTGACCCTGAAGCCGCTGTCCCCGACGACCCCGATCCCGTTGTCACGGCGACCGACCTCGGCCGTGCCGACATCGAGCGACGCCGCTTCCTGGCTGTGGCCGCCTTCACCACCGCAGGCGTGGCGATGCCGCTGGCCTACGATCACGAGGCGGCATCCCGCATGCTTCGGGCCCGCACTGGTAGGTCCCTGGTGGGGGCGGAGGACATCGAGGTGGTCCGCCGGATCACCGCCGCGTTCAGTGCGGCCGACGAACGCCTGGGCGGCGGCCACGGGCTCACCACCGTCACCGCCTACCTCGCCGACACCGCTGCCCCGATGCTTCGCGCGCGCTTCCCCACCGACGCCTTACGCCGCACCGCCTTCGGCGCCGTAGCCGAACTGGCTTACCTCGCCGGCTGGAAGCACCACGATCTCGGCCAGGAGGGTGCGGCCCAGCGCTATTACCAGGTCGGCTACCAACTCGCCTGCGAAGCCGACCCGCACGGCCACGCCGCCTGGATGATGCGGGCCCTCGCTCACCAGGCTCTCAGCCTCAAACAGCCCCACCACTGCGTCGACCTCGTCGAAGGAGCCCTCAGCCGCGGCCTCGGCCATGTCGACGGCCAGACCGAGGCGCTGCTCCACATCACTCACGCCCGCGCCTTCGCCGCCGTCGACGAGAGGCCCGCAGCGGCCCGCGCCCTGCTCGCCGCCGAAGACGCCCTGCTCCGTGACGACTGCCCACAACCCAACTTCTCCCTCGTCAGCGGGCCGGCCGCCGGTACCGTCGCCAGCCACACGGCCCGCACGCTCACCGACCTCTCCGATCACGTCGGCACCGAGCAGCAACACCGCGACGCGCTGGTCCGCTGGGATCCCGTGAAGTACAAGCGCGTCCACGCCCTCACCTACGCCGACCTCGGCGACAGCCTCGCCGCCCAGGCCCGCGCCGACGAGGCGGTCGCCGCCTGGGGCGAGGCCCTCAGCCTGATGGACGGCATGACCTCCAACCGCACCCGTAAGGCGATCACATCGATCCGCTCCACCCTCGCGGTCTACCAGCGGCGCAAAGTGCCCGGCGCCGCCGAACTCTCCCGCCGCGCTCGCGAGGCCCTCGCCTAACATGCCCGACAACCACCCGATGAAGGGATGATCGTGGCTCAGCCGACAACCGGCGATCAGCCGAAAACTCTCAAGCCGGCCCTCGAATCCATGACCCTGCTGGTCGCCGCCGTCATCGTCCACGACAAGACCACCAACCGCGTGGTCCTCCTCCAGCGCAGCGAGAACGCCAAGTTTGCCCAAGGCATGTGGGATCTCCCTGTCGGCAAAAGCGAACCTGGCGAACCCATCACCGAAACCGCGGTCCGCGAGCTCTACGAGGAGACAGGGCTCATTGTGAAGCCCGAGTGCCTCAAGGTCGCCCACATCATCCACGGCGCCTGGGGCGTCGAAGCCCCCAACGGCTTTCTCACAGTCGTCTTCATCGCTCACGAGTGGGCCGGTGACCCCCAGAACCGCGAACCGCGCAAGCATTCACAGGTCCGCTGGGTCGAAGCCGACGCCATCCCCGAGAACTTTGTGGACACCACAGCCAGCGCCCTCCGCCGCTATCTGACTAGCGGACCCCAAGTCTCTCTGAACGGATGGCAGTAGGCGAGCGCTACTTGCCGGAAGCGGATCCCGGCCTGTCATGCGCAATGGCCCCCGAGAAAGCTGTATTCAAGCACTTCCGCGCCACTGCACCAGAGTTTGGACAAGCAGCGAGGGTCGCTACCCCGACTACGGGGCAGCGACCCTCGCTGACATTCCTGACGTCAAGTCAGAGTGGCCGGGGCGGTGCGCACCGGGCGCACAAGGGGGTGGAAAGCCAGCGGTGACAGTGAGAACTGCTAAGAAGGGTTTCCGCAAGTCACAGCCCTTTTACGGGGCTTCCGCCCAGTTCGCCCGGCCTCGCCTCTTACAGGTCGAAGTACAGCTCGAACTCGTGCGGGTGCGGCCGCAGCTGCATCGGGGCGATTTCGTTCGTGCGCTTGTAGTCGATCCAGGTCTCGATCAGGTCGGACGTGAAGACGCCGCCGGCCTGGAGGTACTCGTTGTCGGCCTCGAGGGCTTCGAGGACGGCGGGGAGGGAGGTGGGGACCTGGGGGACGTTGGCGTGCTCGTCGGGGGCGAGCTCGTAGAGGTCCTTGTCGATCGGCTCGGCGGGCTCGATCTTGTTCTTGACGCCGTCGAGGCCGGCCAGGAGGAGGGCCGAGAAGGCGAGGTAGGGGTTGGAGGACGGGTCCGGGGCGCGGAACTCGACGCGCTTGGCCTTGGGGTTGGAGCCCGTGATCGGGATGCGCATCGCGGCGGAGCGGTTGCGCTGCGAGTAGACCAGGTTGACCGGGGCCTCGAAGCCGGGGACCAGGCGGTGGTACGAGTTCACCGTCGGGTTGGTGAAGGCCAGCAGCGACGGGGCGTGCTTGAGGATGCCGCCGATGTAGTAGCGGGCGGTGTCGGAGAGGCCCGCGTAGCCCTGCTCGTCGTAGAAGAGGGGCTCGCCGCCGGTCCACAGGGACTGGTGGACGTGCATGCCGGAGCCGTTGTCGCCGAAGATCGGCTTGGGCATGAAGGTGGCGGTCTTGCCGTTGCGCCAGGCGACGTTCTTCACGATGTACTTGAAGAGCATCAGGTCGTCGGCGGCGGCGAGGAGGGTGTTGAACTTGTAGTTGATCTCCGCCTGGCCGGCGGTGCCCACCTCGTGGTGCTGGCGCTCGACCTGGAGGCCGGCCTTGTCCAGTTCCAGGGAGATCTCGGCGCGCAGGTCGGCGAAGTGGTCGACCGGCGGGGCCGGGAAGTAGCCGCCCTTGTAGCGGACCTTGTAGCCGCGGTTGTTCTCCACCGCACCGGTGTTCCAGGCGCCGGCCTCGGAGTCGATGTGGTAGAAGGACTGGTTCGCCGACGTCTCGAAACGGACGTTGTCGAAGACGTAGAACTCGGCCTCGGGGCCGAAGAACGCGGTGTCCGCGATACCGGTGGACGCGAGGTACGCCTCGGCCTTCTTCGCCACGTTCCGCGGGTCACGGCTGTACTGCTCGCCGGTGATCGGGTCGTGGATGAAGAAGTTGATGTTGAGGGTCTTGTCCCGGCGGAACGGGTCCACGCGCGCCGTGGAGAGGTCGGCGCGCAGGGCCATGTCGGACTCGTGGATGGCCTGGAAGCCGCGGATCGACGAGCCGTCGAAGGCCAGCTCCTCCTCGGGGTCGAACGCCGCCGCCGGAATGGTGAAGTGCTGCATCACGCCCGGCAGGTCACAGAAACGGACATCGACGAACTTGACGTCCTCGTCCTTGATGAACTTCTTGGCGTCGTCGCCGTTCTGGAACATCCAACCCTCCTAGCCCGGCCGCCAGCGGTCGGGGATTGCTTCGGTGGTGCTGCGGCCGACCCTAGAGAGACCGGATTTCCCAAGCATGACCCATTTGTTTCGCCGAGGTTAACCGGAGCGCCGCGAAATGATCATCGAATCGCGTCCACGCCTACCCGGCCCGCAGTGATCGCAAGCCTTCCCAGTACCGTGGACGGGTGGACAAAAGGCAGGCAATCGGCTCGTGGCTCTCCGGACCCCGCGCGGCGGCGGAGCAGATGGGCATCGACTTCGGCTATCGCGGGGAGCAACTCGGGCTGCCGGAGCACGGGCCGGGCTCCGTCGCCCCGCTCGGACGGCGGTTCGCGGCGATCTTCATCGACTGGGGCCTGAGCATGCTCATCGCCTACGGCCTCTTCGCCCGGGGGGAGATCCACCGGGCCGGCAACTGGGCGCTGCTGGTCTTCTTCCTGCTCAGCGTGCTGACCGTGGGCACGGTCGGCTTCACCCCCGGGAAGCGGCTGCTCCGCATCCGGGTCATCGGGGAGAGCGGCGACCGGCTGACGTTCCCCAAGGCCCTGCTGCGCAGCGTCCTCCTCGTGATCGTCATCCCGGCCGTCATCTGGGACCGGGACACCCGCGGGCTGCACGACCGGCTCGCCAAGGCCGTTCAGGTGCGGATCTGAGAGAACACGCCAGGACGGTGGAACGAGGGCGGGGCGGGACCGTGTCGGTCCCGCCCCGCCCTCGTTGCCCTCGTTCCGTCCGCGCCTTCCGCCGCAGCCGTGTCAGCGGCGTCAGCGGCCCTTCGGCATCCGCATGCCCTTGGGCATCGGACCCTTCGGAATCGGCATGTTGCTCATCAGGTCGCCCAGTGCCCGCAGCCGGTCGTTCACGACCGTCACCTGCGCGCCCGGCAGCACCCGGGGCAGCTTCAGCAGGGTGGTGCGCAGCTTCTTCAGCGGCACCTGGCCCTCGCCGTTGCCGACCACGACGTCGTGCACCGGCACGTCCGCGACGATGCGCGCCATCCGCTTCTTCTCGGCGGCCAGCAGGCCCTTCAGCCGGTTCGGGTTGCCCTCGCCGACCAGGACGATGCCGGCCTTGCCGACCGAGCGGTGGACGACGTCCTGGTTGCGGTTCATCGCGACCGCGGGCGTCGTCGTCCAGCCGCGGCCGATGTTGTCCAGCACCGCGGCCGCCGCGCCCGGCTGGCCCTCCATCTGCCCGAAGGCGGCACGCTCGGCACGGCGGCCGAAGACGATCGCCATCGCGAGGAAGGCCAGCAGGAAGCCCAGGATGCCCAGGTAGATCGGGTGGTCGATCAAGAAGCCGATGGCGAGGAGGACACCGAAGGTGACAATGCCCACGCCCGCGACGACAAGACCGACCTTCGAATCGACCTTCTTGGTCATCTTGTAGGTCAGGGCGATCTGCTTCAGTCGCCCGGGGTTCTCGGATGTTTCCTTCCTCGCCATATGGCGAAGTTTACGTGTCCCGCGGGCCGGGGGCCGCCGCGGCCTCCAGGAGGTGCTGGGCCTCGTGCCGGTCCTTGGCCCGGCGGCGGTCTTCCAGGACCGCGGTCCACGCGTTCCGGCGGGCGGTGCGCTGGCCGCCGCGCAGCAGCAGGCGTTCCAGGGCCAGTAGCGCGCCCGTCACCGAGGGCGGCCGGACGGCCAGTGTGGAAGGCAGGGCGGAGAAGGCGTGCGCGGCGGTCGCCGTCGTCGCGCGGGCGGGCGCGGCCTGCATGTCGTGTCCTCTCGTGGGCGGAAGGGTGAGAGGTGGGGGAGCGGGCGGGCGGTACGTCGTGCGTGGTCGTGCTCGTGCGTAAGTCCGGTGGGTGTACGACTGTTCGTGCGCACATCGTTACCGAACGGTGTTACCGGCGCGTGACGGACTGGTCAAAGACTATGAAACGTTGACGCGGCCCGGACGGGCCCCCGGGGCACCGGTCCGGGCCGCGACACACGACGGTCGGCGGGCCGTCCGGCCCTTGCGCCGCCGCCCCGTTCCCTTACGCCGCCGTCTCGTTCCGCTTCTCGATCGCCTGGCGGTAGAGCCGTCCCGCCCGGTACGACGAGCGGACCAGCGGACCCGACATCACGCCGGCGTAGCCGATCTCCTCGGCCTCCTTCTGGAGCTCCACGAACTCCTGCGGCTTCACCCACCGCTCCACCGGGTGGTGGCGCGGCGAGGGGCGCAGGTACTGGGTGATCGTGATGAGTTCGCAACCCGCCTCGTGGAGGTCGCGGAGGGCCTGGGTGATCTCCTCGCGCTCCTCGCCCATGCCGAGGATCAGGTTGGACTTCGTCACCAGGCCGGCCTCGCGGGCCTTCGTGATGACCTCGAGCGAGCGCTCGTAGCGGAAGCCGGGGCGGATGCGCTTGAAGATCCGGGGGACCGTCTCGACGTTGTGCGCCAGCACCTCGGGACGGGACGAGAAGACCTCGGCCAGCTGGTCGGGCTTGGCGTTGAAGTCGGGGATCAGCAGCTCGACGCCGGTGTCCGGCATCAGGCCGTGGATCTGGCGGACGGTCTCGGCGTACAGCCAGGCGCCGCCGTCCTCCAGGTCGTCGCGGGCCACGCCGGTGATCGTCGCGTACTTGAGCTCCATCGACCGCACGGATTCGGCCACGCGGCGGGGCTCGTCGCGGTCCAGGGCCTGCGGCTTGCCGGTGTCGATCTGGCAGAAGTCACAGCGCCGGGTGCACTGGTCGCCGCCGATGAGGAACGTCGCCTCGCGGTCCTCCCAGCACTCGTAGATGTTGGGACAGCCCGCTTCCTGGCACACCGTGTGCAGGCCCTCGCGCTTCACCAGACCCTGGAGCTCGGTGTACTCGGGGCCCATCTTCGCCCGGGTCTTGATCCACTCGGGCTTGCGCTCGATGGGGGTCTGGGCGTTCCGGACCTCAAGGCGCAGCATCTTGCGTCCGTCGGGTGCGACAGCGGACACTCCGGCTCCCTATGACTTCGATTCTTCGGCGGACACCAGGGTACGCCCGTTCGTTCTGATGTTCTTACGCCCGGGGAACCGGCGAGACGGCGGTGGCATTCCCGGAGGGGTGCGGGGCGGAGGTCCCGGAGGGCGGGGATCCGACGGGCCCGGCCAGGGGGCGCCGGGTGGCCGGAATCGGCCCCCGCGGCCCCCTGCGTGTCCCGCCGCACCGCCCGCTACACCGCCCGCGGCAGCGGCTCCGCCGCCTCCAGGACCTCCCGCAGGTGCTTCTCCACGACGGGCAGCACCTCGCCGACGGTCACCCGCCGGCCCAGTTCGTTCGAGAGCGAGGTCACTCCGGCGTCCCGGATGCCGCACGGCACGATGCGGTCGAACCAGGTGTTGTCGGGGTCGCAGTTCAGGGCGAAGCCGTGCATGGTGACGCCCTTGGCGATGCGGATGCCGATCGCGGCGAGCTTGCGGTCCTCGCCGCGCTGGCCGGCGTTGGAGGGGGCGTACTCGGGGCCGTTGAGGCGCGGGTCGAACTCGTCGTCCGCCGGGCGGGGGGCCGCGAGGTCGAGCTGGAGGCCGCCGGTCGCGGGCCGCTCGCGGGCCTCGCCGAGGACCCAGACGCCGCTGCGGCCCTCGACCCGGGTGGTGGCAAGGCCGAATTCCGCGCAGGCCCGGATCAGGGCCTCCTCCAGGCGGCGCACATGGGCGATGACGTCCACCGGGCGCGGGAGCTTGAGGATCGGGTAGCCGACGAGCTGACCCGGGCCATGCCAGGTGATCTTGCCGCCGCGGTCCACGTCGACGACCGGAGTCCCGTCCAGGGGGCGCTCGCTGTCCTCCGTGCGCCGTCCGGCCGTGTAGACCGCCGGGTGCTCCAGCATCAGGCAGGTGTCCGGGATCTCGTCCGCGAACCGGGCCGCGTGGACGCGGCGCTGCTCCTGCCACGCCTCCTGGTACTCGACGGCGTCCGCCCCGAAGCCCAGATGGACAAAGCGCAGCTCACTCACGGCAGCTCCTGTTCCCGTCTTCCCGTCCTCGCGGGTCCGCTCCGAACCCCTGGCACCGGCGGGCGCATACGTCCCGGTCGCGCGCACCGTGCCCAGGCCACTGTACGGCGGCCTCCGAATGGGCTGCGGTCGAGCCCCTTACAAGATCGTCTGGCGGCGCTTTTCCGTGCCTATTTGATCTGTCTCTGATCTGTCCTCACACGATCGGATGAATGCGGGGCGAAGGTGGCGTTCAGGGCGGCGGAGACCGCTAAATTCACGCCGTTCCCAGAATGGCGATCAGGGAGACCGGGCAGGTTGATGACGGAACGACCCCCACAGCGCATTCCCAACCGCCAGCTAGCCGCGCTCATCGCGGAGGCCGGCTTCTCCAACGCGGGGCTCGCACGTCGCGTCGATCAATTAGGGCTGGAGCACGGCCTCGACCTGCGCTACGACAAGACCTCCGTCACCCGGTGGCTCCGCGGCCAGCAACCGCGCGGCACGACACCGGCGTTGATCGCCGAGGTCTTCACCCGGCGGCTGGGACGGCGGCTGTCCGCGCAGGACCTCGGGCTCGACGCGTGTGCGCCGGTGTACGCGGGGCTGGAATTCGCCGCGTCGCCGGCGGAGGCCATTGACATCGTGAGCGGCTTGTGGCGCAAGGACTCCGGCAGCCACACGGAGCTGCGGAAAATCGCGTTCACGCCCGCGGGGCTGGTGGTGCCCAGCCGCGACTGGCTGATCGGACGCGCCGACGACCGGGTGGCCCGGACCCCCGCTCCGCCCCCGGGGCCGCCGGACCCCCCGGCCCCCCGGGCACCCCCGGCGCCCCCGGCGTCCAGGGGCCGGGCACGGGCGGACCCCCGCCCCCGGGCGAGGGTGGCGGCCGGATCGGCGAGAGACCGACGGGCCGGACGCTGGTCCCTCGGCAGCGCGCCGAACGCGCGCCCGGGAGCCGCGTCTCCATGGGCGACATCGCCGCCCTGCGCTCCGTCGGCGAGCTCTTCCGCACGCTCGACCACGCGTACGGCGGCGGGCACGCGCGGCAGGCGCTCGTCCGCTACCTGGAGCACGAGGCCGAGCCGATGCTGCGCGGCACGTACGGCGAGACCACGGGACGCCGGCTGTTCGGCGCCGCCGCGGACCTCACCCGGCTCGCCGGGTGGACGTCGTACGACATCGCCGCCCACGGGCTCGCCCAGCGGTACTACGTCCAGGCGCTGCGCCTGGCGCAGGCGGCGGGCGACCGGGCGTACGGCAGCTATGTCCTGGTGACCATGAGCCGCCAGGCCGTCTACCTCGGCCACGGCCGGGAGGCGGTCCAGCTCGCCCGCGTCGCCCAGCAGGGCGTCGGGTCCGGTGCCGCTCCCGTCGTGCAGTCCCTGCTGCACGCGGTGGAGGCACGCGGGCACGCGGTGCTCGGCGAGGTGCGGGCCTGCTCCGCCTCCCTCGCCCGCGCCGAACGGGCGCTGGAGACGGCCCGGCCCTCGGACGACGCGCCGTACTGGATCCGCTTCTTCGACGAGGCGGAGCTCGCGGACGAGTTCGCGCACTGCCACCGCGATCTCCAGCAGTGGCGGGCGGCCGCGCAGCACGCGGAGCGGTCGTTGCAGCTCCGGGCACCCGCGTACGCGCGGAGCAGGCTCTTCTGCCGGGTGGTGCTGGCCGCTGCGCGGCTGGGGCTCGGAGAGTTGGAGCAGGCTTGCGCGCTGGGGGCGGAGGCGGCGCAGGCGGCTTCCGAGATGCGGTCGGTTCGGGCCGTGGAGTATGTGCGGGAGTTCGAGCGGCGGCTCGATCCTTATCGGGACGCGGCGGCGGTTCGGGGGTACCGGGAGAAGGTGGCTGTTCTGTAAGGGGGGTACGCCCCGGTCCCTCCCCCAGAGGGGGTACCCCCACCTTCGCCGTTTCCTGGGGCTGCGCCCCAGGCCCCCCTTGTCGCGGCTTCGCCGCTCGTCCTCAAACTCCCCCAGAAGGGGGACCCCCAACGGGCTGAATCCAGCCCGTCCGGCGTTTGAGGACAGCGCCCGCAGGGCGCTTTGGGGGTGCGGGGGCTCGCCCCCGCAAGAAACGGTGAAAGGGCGGGACCGGGGCACCCCCCTACGCCACGCGCAGCGCCTGAGCGTCCTGCTCCGGGCGGATCCCCAGATCCCGCAGCAGCGCGTGCGCCGCCCGCCGCCCCGAGAACAGCGCCCCCTGGACCGTGCCCGTGTCGCGGTGGTCCCCACACACGTACAACCCGGACAACAACCGCACCGGCCGCCGCACATCATGCGGCGCCGGCATGGCCGGAACGGCGTCCGCGTCATGGTGGGCGGCCAGCAGCTCGAAGTCGTCGGGGGCCAGGCCGTACACCCGGCCCAGCTGCGTCCGTGCCGTGCGGTCGAGTTCGGCCACCGGCGTGCCCGCCGCGCGGCCGAGGACGGTGGAGGTGACGAGGACGCGGCCGGCGGGGGCGCGGTCGGGGTCGACCTCGCTGGCGACGGTGGTGTGGGCGACGGGCCCGCCCCGGCCGCCCGTCACGATCAGGGCGGCGTCGCAGGGCGGGGCTTCGGCGGCCGTGTGGTGAAGCACCGTCACCGGGTGGAAGCCGGGCAGCCGGAGGCCGGGCAGCAGGTCGGCGGCGGCCCGGGCGCCGGTGGCGACGATCACCGAGCGGCAGCCGATCTCACCGTGCTCGGCGGTCGTGACGGAGGTGATGTCCGCGGAGGTGGCCCGGACGCCCGTGCGGACCGTCCCCGGCGGCAGCAGCCCCGCCAGCAGTTCGGCCACCGTGCCCGCCCCGCCGGCCGGGAGGCAGAGCCGGCCGCGGGCGAAGCCGCGCAGGACGAGGTCGGCGCAGCGGCTGGAGGTGGTGAGTTCGGGGTCGGACAGCAGGGAGGCCAGCAGTGGGCGGAGGAAACCCTCGATGGTGCGGGCCGGCAGGCCGCGGCCGGCGAGGGTGGCGGCCGTCGGGCGGTCCGGGCGCGCCAGCAGCCGGTCGGTGGGCAGGGTGGCGAGCCGGGCGAGCGCCGCGTCGAGCCGGGCCTGGTCGAGGCCGGTGGCCCGGGAGGCGCGGGCGGCCGTGGCCAGGGCGCGCGCGGTGGTGAAGGCCCTCCCCCAGCTAGCGCTGGGAGGTACCCCCAGACCGCGCGCTTCGCCGCCGATCCGGTGGTTGCGGCCGTCGGCATGGACCAGGACGCCCGGCAGGAAGGGCCGCAGGGCGAGGGCACCGAGGCCGGGGGTGCGCCGCAGGTCGGGGAAGGCGGTGTTGAGCAGCTGGCCGGAGCGGTCCAGCCGGAAGCCGTCGATCCGGTCCGTCGTCATCCGGCCGCCCGGCCGGTCCGCGGCCTCCAGGACGGTGACGCCGACGCCGGCGTTGGCCAGTTGGTGTGCCGCCGAGAGCCCGGCCAGGCCGGCTCCGACGATGACGACATCGGCGTGGTGTGCGGTGTGGCGTGCGCTGCTGGCCACGTGGCCTCCCGGGGTCGGTCCGCTCGCTCGGGGGCGTGATGCCCCCAACCGGCTGGCGCAATGCGCGAGTTCGCCTCGACCGTAGAGAGAATTCCGGTCAATAACAGTCGCGCACGGATAGAGCACGGTCGCACGGCGGTCGCACGGTTACGGTTTCGGGGCGTTCAATCATCGGGCGGAAGCGCGGCCCTCGGGGGCGAGTGCCGCGCGGACGGCGCTCTCGACGTCCGGGTGCGCGAACCGGAAGCCCGAGTCCAGCAGCCGCCGGGGCACGGCCCGTTGGCTGGACAGCACGTCCGACGCGAGCTCCCCCAGCACCAGCCGCAGCGCCGGGGCGGGCGCGGGGAGCAGCGCGGGGCGGCGCAGCACGCGCCCCATGGTCCTGGCCACCTCGCGGTTGGTGACCGGTTCGGGCGCGGTCAGGTTGACCGGGCCGGACAGTTCCGGGGTCTCCAGCAGGTGGCGCACGGCGGCGATGTGGTCGCGGAGGGAGATGAAGCTCCAGTACTGGCGGCCGTCGCCGAGCGGCCCGCCGAGCCCCAGCCGGAACAGCGGGAACATCCGGCCCCAGGCGCCACCGCTCCGGCTCACCACCAGCCCGGTCCGGATCAGCACCGTCCGCACGCCCGCCTCGGCGGCGGGGGCCGTGGCCGCCTCCCACTCCTGGCAGACCCCGGCCAGGAAGCCGCGGCCGGGTGGGGAGTCCTCGTCGAGGACGCGGTCGCCCGCGTCGCCGTAGAAGCCGGTGGCGCTCGCGCTCACCAGCACCCGCGGCGGGGTGTCGAGGCACGCGACGGCCTCGGCGACCGCCGCCGTGCCGAGCACCCGGCTCTCGCGGATCTCCCGCTTGTACGCCTCCGTCCAGCGGTGCGCGCCCACGCCGGCGCCCGCGAGGTGCACCACCGCGTCACAGCCGGCCAGCGCGCGGACGTCCACCCGCTGCTGCTTCGGGTCCCACTCGGCCTCGTCCTCGCTCCGGGGCGCACGGCGCACGAAGCGCGTGACGCGGTGGCCGTCCGCCTCCAGCGAGCGGATGAGCGCCGTACCGATGAGGCCGGTCGAGCCGGTGAGGGCGATGCGCATGGGGCGTACCTTTCCGGGGGCTCCGTCACCTGGGGCGTCCCGTCACCTGGGCGTACCTGTCCGGGGCGCGTCCGTTTTCCGGGGCGTCCCGTTTTCCGGGGCGTCCCGTCACACCTTTCCCGGGTGTTCCGGGTCCACGCCCGACGGGCGGATCGAACGGGCCGTCATGACCGGAAGCGCTCCCACAGCGCGGGGAACCGTTCGGCGAGCGCGTCCTCGTCCGCCGGGTCCAGCGGGGCCCCCTGCGGCTCGGCCGGCGCGGGCGGGAGGGCCAGGTCCGGCAGTTCGGCGCCGGTGAGCTGCTCGTACGCCTCCTCGGCCGCGTAACCGAGGTCCTCGCCGTCCCCGTCCGCCTCCTCGTCGAAGTCGCCGAGCAGCTCGGCGAGACGGTCGGGGTCGTGCAGGGCGCCCTCGAAGACGTGCCGGCCCTGGCCGATCAGCCAGCAGCGGAAGAAATCGAACGCGTCGTCGCTCGCCCCGCCGAGCAGCACGGCCGCCGCGCCCCACAGGTCCCACCGGTAGGCGCGGTTGTAGCGCACCTCGAAGTGCCGGGCGAAGTCCGTGACGCGGTCCGGGTCGAGCCGCATCAGCCGCTCGACCAGCAGATCGGCGTGGTCCTCGGGATCACCGCCGGCCTCGGCCCGCGTCTCGTCGATCAGCTGCCAGAACTCCGTCTCGTCCATCACGGCAACAGCATCCGCCCTGGCCTGCCGCGACGCACGCGGAGGGGGCTTTTGTGGGACGGGCGAGAAAATACGACAGAAGGTGTCCGGTATTCGTGACACTGTTCCTCTCGCGCGACGGACGGACGTCGTGACGAGCAGGGACTAAGGGGATGAAGGGGACGACATGGACGTGAACGCCGGGACGAGGGCACTCGAAGGCAAGGTCGCACTGGTCGCGGGCGCCACGCGGGGAGCGGGCCGGGCCATGGCCGTCGAACTCGGCCGGGCCGGAGCCGTGGTCTACGTGACCGGCCGCACCACGCGCGAGCAGCGCAGCGAGGTCGGCCGGCCCGAGACCATCGAGGAGACGGCCGAGCTGGTCACGGCCGCGGGTGGCACCGGCATCGCCGTCCGGGTCGACCACCTGGAGATCGAACAGGTCAAGGCGCTCGTCGAACGCATCGACCGGGACCACGGCCGGCTCGACGTCCTGGTCAACGACGTCTGGGGCGGCGACCACCTGCTGGAGTTCGGGACGCGGGTGTGGGACCTGAAGATGGAGCGGGCGCTGCGGATGCTGCGCCTGGCGCAGGACGCGCACCTGATCACCAGCCACTGTGCGCTGCCGTTGCTCATCCGGCGGGCGGGTGGGCTGGTCGTGGAGATCACGGACGGGACGCCGGAGTTCAACACCGACCACTACCGGGAGAACATCGTCTTCGACCTCGCCAAGTTCGCGCCGGCCCGGATGGCCTGGGCACTGGCCCGGGAGTTGGAGCCGTACGAGGGGACGGCGGTCTGCCTCAGTCCCGGGTTCCTGCGGTCCGAGGAGATGCTGGAGCACTTCGGGGTGACCGAGGCGAACTGGCGGGACGCCATCGCCAAGGAGCCGCACTTCGCGATCGCCGAGTCGCCGGCGTATCTGGGGCGGGTGGTCGCCGCCCTCGCCGGGGACCCTGAACGGGGGCGGTGGAACGGGCAGGCGCGGTTCGGCGGGGAGCTTGCCGCTCATTACGGGGTGACGGACGTGGACGGGTCGCAGCCGGATTGTCTCGGGTACTTCACGGATGTGGTGTTCGGGGGGCGGGAGGGGACGGCGGAGGCGTACCGGTAGGCGCCTGCGGCGGGCTGTGCCCCAGGCCCGCCCCTTCGCCGATTCCTGGGGGCGAGCCCCCAGCCCCCCTGAAACCCCGCTTCGCGCGGTTGTCCTCAAACGCCGGACGGGCTGAAGTGTGCGCCCGGGCACACTATCCAGCCTGTCCGGCGTTTGAGGACGAGCGGCGGAGCCGCGACAACGGGGTCCGGGGCGGAGCCCCGGGAATCGGAGAAGGGGAGGGCCCGGGGCACCCTCACCCCACCCCATACAACCCCGCACTCCTCCGAGCCGCCTCCGCGAACCGCCCCCGCAACTCCGCCGGCTCCAGCACCTCCACCTCCGGCCCCAGCGCCAGCAACTGCTCCTGCGCGACGTCGAGCGACTCGACGGGCAGCGTCACCGTGACCCGCCCCGCCGCGTCCGGCGCCCCCGCCCCCTCCACCGCGTCCCGCCCGGCCTGCCGGTCCGTGACGTACGGGAGACGGCGCGCGCCCTCCGGGGTCAGCCGCAGGAGGACGGTCTCGCGCAGCAGCGACCGCGCGAACAGCGCCGCCCGCTCCTCCCAGAAAGCGGACAGGTCGAAGGACTCGTCCCGGTCGAAGTGCCCGGCGCCCGCCGCGACGGCGGTGAAGCGGTCCACCCGGTAGACGCGGTGGCCGGGTCGGGGCCCGGCGACGTGCGCGATCAGGTACCAGACGCCCGCCTTGAGGACGAGCCCGTACGGTTCCAGCTCCCGTTCCGCCTCCGTGCCGTCGCGCCGTCCGTAGCGGGCGGTCAGCCGGCGGTCGTCCCAGACCGCCTCCGCGACGGCGGGGAGCAGGGGCGGGGGATCGGCCGGCTGCCACCAGCCGGGCGCGTCCAGGTGGAAGCGCTGGGCGGCGGCCGCCGGGGCGTCGCCGAGTTCGGGGAGGAGTGCCGCGGAGACCTTGAGGCGGGCGGCGGAGGCGGCGTCGGCGAGGCCCATCTCGCGGAGGGCGGACGGCACTCCGGAGAGGAAGAGGGCTTCGGCCTCGGTGCGGCCGAGGCCGGTGAGGCGGGTGCGGTAGCCGCCGACCAGGCGGTAGCCGCCGGTGCGGCCGCGGTCGGCGTAGACGGGGACGCCCGCCTCGGAGAGGGCGAGGACGTCCCGGGCGACCGTGCGCTCGGAGACCTCCAGCCGCCGGGCCAGTTCGGCGCCCGTCATGGACGCGCGGGACTGCAGCAGCAGGACGAGTTTGATCAGGCGGGCCGCTCGCATGCGCCCATGATGCCGTGACGAGAACGAAGGTCATCAGGGGACGACGACAGGTACCCGTACGCCCAGCCAGGGCAATGGTCGGCGGACGAGGACCTGTCGTCACCCCTGAGCCGCTCCGCGACACAGGACAGGGCGCGCGGGCGGCTCCGCGGAGACGATACGCCCCGATCGATGATCGATCAACCGGGGCGGGGCTCAGATCTGTGGGGCGCAGCCCAGGACGTGCGTCTTCAGCAGCTCCCCGATCCGCGGATCCCGCCTGCGGAACGCCGCCACCAGCTCCGCGTGGTCCTCCGCGTGCGCCGTCGGGCGCGGGCTCAGCCAGCGGATCGAGAGCGTCGTCCACACCTCGATGCCCAGCGACTCCCAGGTGTGCAGCAGCACGGAGTTGCCGGAGGCCAGCACGATCTCCCGGTGGAAGGCCACCGTGTGCCGCACCTGCGCCTCGCGGTCGCCGCGGCGGTCCGCCTCGTACAGCGGCTCGACCTCCCGGTCGAGCGCCGACGCGTCCTCGGCCAGTGCCTCGGCCGCCAGCTCGGCGGCGACCTGCTCCAGGCCGGCGCGGACCGGGTAGCTCTCCTTGAGGTCGGCGGCGGTGAGCTCGCGGACCCGGACGCCCTTGTTCGGGGACGACTCGATCAGCCGCAGCGACTCCAGCTCGCGCAGCGCCTCGCGCACCGGCGTCTGGCTGACCAGCAGCTCGGAGGCGATCCGCCGTTCGACGATGCGCTCGCCCGGCTGCCACCGGCCGTTGACGATCCCCTCCAGGATGTGCTCGCGGATCTGCTCCCGCAAAGAGTGGACGACGGGTGGTGACATGGGCGCTCCTCGGCGGCCGGACGTTCGCCCGGCCATTATCCCGGTGGGGGAAATGGCATCCCGGTAGGGGAAACGGCGCGGCCCCGGCCCGTACCGGAGTACGGAGCC
Organism: Streptomyces sp. CA-181903; assembly: GCF_050937075.1. Lineage (NCBI taxonomy): Bacteria > Bacillati > Actinomycetota > Actinomycetes > Kitasatosporales > Streptomycetaceae > Streptomyces > Streptomyces sp. CA-181903. The sequence continues at coordinate 2,046,056 of NZ_JBNJLY010000001.1, read as the reverse complement.
GGGGCCGCGCCGCTCAGCAGGTGGCCGGAGCCGGGATCAGAGACCGATCTCGGTCTCGAACTCGGCGGCCTCCAGGATGGCCTTGACCGTCGTCAGGTAACGGGCCGCGTCGGCGCCGTCCACCAGGCGGTGGTCGTAGGAGAGCGTCACGTACGTCATGTCGCGGACGCCGATGGTCGTGCCCTCGGCGGTCTCGATGACGACCGGGCGCTTCACCGTGGCGCCGATGCCCAGGATCGCGACCTGGTTCGGGGGCACGATGACCGTGTCGAACAGCGCACCGCGCGAGCCGGTGTTGCTGATCGTGAAGGTCGCGCCGGACATCTCGTCCGGGCTGATCTTGCCCGTGCGGACCTTGCCCGCCAGCTCCGCCGTCTTCTTGGCGATGCCCGCGATGTTGAGGTCACCCGCACCCTTGATGACCGGGGTCATCAGGCCCTTCTCCGAGTCGACGGCGATGCCGACGTTCTCGGAGTCGAAGTAGGTGATGGTGTTCTCGTCCTCGTTGATCCGGGCGTTGATGACCGGGTGGGCCTTCAGCGCCTGGACGGCGGCCTTGACGAAGAACGGCATCGGGGAGAGCTTGACGCCCTCGCGGGCGGCGAAGCCGTCCTTGGCCTTGGCACGCATCCGCATGATCTTGGTGATGTCCACCTCGATCACGGAGCTGAGCTGGGCCTGGCCGTGCAGCGCCTTCATCATGTTGTCGGCGATGACCTTGCGCATGCGCGGCATCTTGACCGTCTGACCGCGCAGCGGGGACGCCTCCAGGGCCGGGGCCTTGGGAGCGGCGGCGGCAGCGGCCGGGGCCGGCGCGGCCTTGGCGGCCTCGGCGGCGGCCAGGACGTCCTGCTTGCGGATGCGGCCACCGACGCCGGTGCCCTGGACGCCCGCGAGGTTCACGCCGCTCTCGGCGGCGAGCTTGCGGACGAGCGGGGTCACGTAGGCGCCCTCGGCGTTGGCCACGGCGGCGGTCGGGGCCTGGGCGGCCGGAGCCGCGGGGGCGGCCGGGGCCGGAGCCGGGGCGGCCGGAGCCTGCGGGGCCGGAGCAGCCGGGGCGGCGGGGGCCGGAGCGGCGGCCGGAGCCGGCGCGGCGGGGCCGCGGGGGCAGCCGGAGCCGCGGGGGCGGCCGGGGCGGCAGCCGGGGCCGGAGCGGCGGCCGGGGCGGCCGGCGCGGGGGCGGCGGCCGGGGCCGGAGCGGCACCCGCGGCACCGATCACGGCGAGCTTGGCGCCGACCTCGGCGACCTCGTCCTCGCCGACGACGATCTCCAGCAGGACGCCGGAGGCCGGGGCCGGGATCTCGGTGTCGACCTTGTCGGTCGAGACCTCGAGCAGCGGCTCGTCCTCGGAGACCTCCTCGCCGACCTCCTTCAGCCAGCGCGTGACGGTGCCCTCGGTGACCGACTCGCCCAGTGCGGGCAGCACGACGTCGGTACCGGTGGCGCCGCCCGCCGGGGCAGCGGCGGCGGGGGCCTCGGCCGGGGCGGCCGGAGCGGCGGGAGCCTCGGCGGCGGGCGCCGGAGTGGGCTCGGCGGCGGGGGCCTCAGCGGCGGCCGGGGCCGCGGCCTCGGCCGGGGCGCCGGAGCCGTCGTCGATGATGGCCAGCTCGGAGCCGACCTCCACCGTCTCGTCCTCGGCGACCTTGATGGAGGCGAGGACGCCGGACGCGGGCGCCGGGATCTCGGTGTCGACCTTGTCGGTGGAGACCTCGAGCAGCGGCTCGTCGACCTCCACACGGTCACCTTCGGCCTTGAGCCAGCGAGTGACAGTGCCCTCGGACACGCTCTCGCCGAGCGCCGGCAGGGTTACGGAAACCGCCATGGTGCGGTTGCTCCTTACGAGTAGTGCGGATGGTGGTGCGCTCGGGACTCAGTCGTGCGAGTGCAGCGGCTTGCCGGCCAGGGCCAGGTGGGCCTCGCCGAGGGCCTCGTTCTGCGTCGGGTGCGCGTGGATGAGCTGCGCGACCTCGGCGGGCAGGGCCTCCCAGTTGTAGATCAGCTGGGCCTCACCGACCTGCTCGCCCATGCGGTCGCCGACCATGTGGACGCCGACCACGGCACCGTCCTTGACCTGGACGAGCTTGATCTCGCCCGCGGTCTTGAGGATCTTGCTCTTGCCGTTGCCCGCGAGGTTGTACTTCAGCGCGACGACCTTGTCGGCGCCGTACAGCTCCTTGGCCTTCGCCTCGGTGATACCGACCGAGGCGACCTCCGGGTGGCAGTACGTGACGCGCGGCACGCCGTCGTAGTCGACCGGGACGGGCTTGAGCCCGGCCAGCCGCTCCGCCACCAGGATGCCCTCCGCGAAGCCGACGTGCGCGAGCTGGAGGGTCGGGACCAGGTCGCCGACGGCCGAGATGGTCGGCACGTTGGTGCGCATGTACTCGTCCACGAGGACGTAGCCGCGGTCCATCGCGACCCCGGCCTCCTCGTAGCCCAGGCCCTGGGAGACCGGGCCGCGGCCGACGGCGACGAGCAGCAGCTCGGCCTCGAAGGTCTTGCCGTTCTCCAGCGAGACCTTGACACCGTCGGCGGTGTACTCCACGCCGGAGAAGCGGGAGCCCAGGGAGAAGTTGATGCCGCGCTTGCGGAAGGCGCGCTCCAGCAGCTTCGAGCTGTTCTCGTCCTCGACCGGGACGAGGTGGGGGAGCGCCTCGACGATGGTGACGTCGGTGCCGAAGGACTTCCACGCGGAGGCGAACTCGACGCCGATGACGCCGCCGCCCAGCACGATCGCGGACTTCGGGACGCGGTCCAGGACCAGCGCGTGGTCCGAGGAGATCACGCGGTTGCCGTCGATGGTCAGGCCCGGCAGCGACTTCGGCACGGAGCCGGTCGCCAGCAGGACGTGGCGGCCCTCGACGCGCTGCCCGTTCACGTCCACGGACGTGGGGGAGGACAGGCGGCCCTCACCGGTGATGTAGGTGACCTTGCGCGAGGCGACCAGGCCCTGCAGGCCCTTGTACAGGCCCGAGATCACGTCGTCCTTGTACTTGTGGACGCCCGCGATGTCGATGCCCTCGAAGGACGCCTTGACGCCGAACTGCTCGCTCTCGCGGGCGGAGTCGGCGACCTCGCCGGCGTGCAGCAGAGCCTTGGTGGGGATGCAGCCGCGGTGCAGGCAGGTGCCGCCCAGCTTGTCCTTCTCGATCAGGGCGACGTCGAGACCCAGCTGCGCTCCACGCAGGGCGGCGGCGTAACCGCCGCTACCGCCTCCGAGGATCACTAGGTCGAAAACGGTGCTGGCGTCGTTCGCCACGTCACGTCCTCCATGCATGGGTACGCCGTTGCCGGTCACCGATGACCGGGCGGCGGCTGTCGTTCGGCCGCTTTTGCTTCGGCCCTGTGATTACTGGGGGCCCTGTCCTGCCGAGACAACATCTTCGCACTTGTTGACGGACGGCGGGACGCCGGGCCGGGCTGAGGGACGACTGATGCGTCACCTTCGATGGGTTACTCGCGCGTAGAGATGTCCACCGGCGCGATGACACGGGGCGTTCGTCCTGAGCGAACGCCGCGCGGCCCCGGACGCATTCCCGGGGCCGCGCGGCGGTTTCGCGAAGGGGGCCGACGCGGCCCGGGGCTCAGCCCAGGTCGCCGTCGGCGGTGTGCTCGGCCAGCCGGACGAGGGTACGGACGGCGGAGCCGGTGCCGCCCTTGGGGGTGTACCCGTAGGGGGCGCTCTCGTGGAAGGCCGGGCCGGCGATGTCCAGGTGTGCCCAGGTGATGCCCTCGCCCACGAACTCCTGGAGGAACAGGCCGGCGATCAGGCCGCCGCCGTTGCGGACGCCCATGTTGGCGATGTCCGCGACCGGGGAGTCCATGGTCTTGCGCAGCTCGGCGGGCATCGGCATGGGCCACGCCTGCTCGCCGGCCGACTCGGCGATCTCGTAGACGGCGGTGCGGAACGCGTCGTCGTTGGCCATGACACCGAAGGTGCGGTCGCCCAGGGCGAGGACCATGGCCCCCGTCAGGGTGGCGACGTCCACGATCGCGTCGGGGTTCTCCTCCGAGGCCCGGGTCAGGGCGTCGGCGAGCACCAGCCGGCCCTCGGCGTCGGTGTTGAGGACCTCGACGGTCTTGCCGCTGTACATGGTCAGCACGTCGCCCGGACGGGTGGCCGTGCCGGACGGCATGTTCTCCGCGAGGGCCAGCCAGCCGGTGACGTTGACGCGCAGGCCCAGCCGGGCCGCGGCCAGCACGGCGGAGAACACGGCGGCGGCGCCGCTCATGTCGCACTTCATGGTCTCGTTGTGGCCGGCCGGCTTGAGCGAGATGCCGCCCGAGTCGTAGGTGATGCCCTTGCCGACCAGGGCGAGGGTCTTCTCCGCCTTGGGGTGGGTGTAGCCGAGGCGGACCAGCCGCGGCGGGTTGGCCGAGCCCTGGCCGACGCCCATCAGACCGCCGTAACCGCCCTTGAGCAGCGCCTTCTCGTCCAGCACCTCGATCGTGAGGCCGTGCTCCTTGGCGGCCTCCTGGGCGAGGGTCGCGAACGCGGCCGGGTGGAGGGCGTTCGACGGGGTGTTGATCAGGTCGCGGGCGCGGTTGACCTCGGCGGCCACCACGGTGGCGCGCTCGACGGCGGCCTTGAACGCCTTGTCGCGCGGCTTGCCGCCCAGGATCACCGCGTCGGCCAGCGGCTCGCCCTTCTTCGACGCGCCCTTGCCGCCGCCGTTGCTGCGGAAGGCGGTGAAGGTGTACGCGCCCAGCAGGGCGCCCTCGGCGATGGCCGCGGCGTCGTCCGCGCCGGTCACCGGCAGCGCGAAGGCCGCCTTCTTCGTCCCGGTGAGGGCACGGGCGGCGGCGCCCGCGGCGCGGCGCAGCGCCTCACCCTCGTAGCCGTCGCCCTTGGCGGGGACCCCGCCGAGGCCGGCCGCGACCACGACGGCGGCCTTGACGCCCGCCGGGGCCGGGAGCTTGGTGACCTCGCCCTCCTCGCCGGAGGCGCCGAGGGTCTCCAGGACGGCGGCCAGCTTGCCGTCGAAGGCCTGGTCGACGGCTTCGGCGCCGGGCGCGAGGACGGGTCCCTTCGGGCCCTTGGCGACACCGACGACGAGGGCGTCCGCGCGCAGCGTCGCCGCGCCGGAGGTGCTGAGAGTGAGAGCAGTCACGGTGGTGGGTGTCCCTACTTCCGTTGAGTTTCCACGGCTTGGAAGCACAGCGAGGCCGTGCCGGCCGCCACCGCGCATCGTATGCGCCGCGCGTGCGCCGCCGGGTTCCGGGCCTTCGGGCGGGCACGAGCCTATCCCCGCGCGGTCGTTCAGCCCAGGGTCGCGACGATCAACGCGGTGGTGGCCGCGGTCTCCGCCAGGGCGCCGAAGACGTCGCCGGTGACCCCGCCGAAGCGGCGGAGGCAGTGCCGCAGGAGGAGTTCGGCCGCCGCGACGGCGAGCGGCACGGCCAGCCCGGCGCGCAGCGCGGCGCCCGGGCCGAGGAGCGCGCCGGCGCCGGCTGCCGCGCAACAGGCCGCGGCGGCCACCGCCAGGGCGGCGGGGACGGGCACCACCCCGGCGACCGCGGCGCCGAGGCCGCCGGGGCGGGCCGCCGGGACGCCGCGGCGGGCGGCGAGGGTGAGGGCGCAGCGCGCGGCGACGGCCGCGACCAGGGCGGCGAGGGCGCCGCGCGCCCCGCCGGCGGCGTACTGTCCGGCGAGCGCGGCGGCCTGGCCCAGCAGCACGAACACCAGGGTGACGACGCCGAACGGGCCGATGTCCGACTGCTTCATGATCCGCAGCGCGTCCTCGGCGGGCTTGCCGCTGCCCAGCCCGTCGGCCACGTCGGCGAGCCCGTCCAGGTGCAGCCCCCGGGTGAGCACGGCGGGCACGGCGGCGGCGGCGACCGCCGCGACCGGGGGAGCGGCGCCGAGCAGCAGCAGGAGCCAGCCCGTACCACCGGCGCAGGCGCCGACGACGAGGCCGGCGAGCGGGGCGGCGAGCATGCCGCCGCGCGCCGCCGGGCGGTCCCAGCGGGTGAGGCGGACGGGCAGTACGGTCAAGGTGCCGAAGGCGAACCGGAGGGCGTCGCCGGTGGTCGCGCGGGGGGTGCCGGGAGCGGGCGTGTCGGTCATCGCGGGCAGGGTATCCCGGCGGTGACGGACGGCCGGGCGGCGGCCGCGCGGTGCCCGGGCAGGAACGGGGAAGACGCCCGGTTGTCGATAAACTGCACGTCAGGGCCGAGTTCGGAAGTGCGGGAGTCCGATGGAACACTGGCTTGACCGCAATATCGTCGAGCCGGGCAAGCTGCCGCTGCTGGCGGCCCTGGCCTCGTTCGTGCTGACGTTCCTCGTCACCCGGGTCATCACCCGGCTCATCCGCGCGGGCAAGGGCCCCTTCCGCAACATCCGCCCCGGCGGCCTGCACGTCCACCACGTCGTCCCCGGCGTGGTGCTGATGGTGATCGGCGGCTTCGGCGCGGTGGCGGCGGGCCGGCACGGGCTGAGCGCGGTGGTCGCGGCGGTCCTCTTCGGGATGGGCGCCGGACTGGTGCTGGACGAGTTCGCGCTGATCCTGCACCTCGACGACGTCTACTGGACCGAACAGGGCCGCAAGAGCGTGGAGATCGTGGTGCTGACGGCGGCCCTGGTCGCCCTCGTCCTCTTCGGGTTCTCCCCCTTCGGAGTGAACGAGCTGACCCCCGACGAACTGCGCAGCCGCAGCATCCTCGTCTCGAACATACTGATCAACTTCCTGATCGCGCTGTTCGCCCTGGCCAAGGGCAAGCCGCGGATGGCCCTCATCGGCGCGGTCGTGCCGCTGGTCGCGCTGGTCGGCGCGGTGCGGCTGGCCCGGCCCGGTTCGCCGTGGGCCCGCCGCTTCTACCGCAACCGCCCGCGCGCCCGCCGCCGGGCCCGGGTGCGGGCCTACCGGCACGACGCCCGCTGGAACGCCGTCCGCAACCGGCTTCACGACCTCGTCGCCGGCGCCCCCGACCGCTGATCCCCGCTGCCGGGCCCGCCTCTGAAGCGGTCGTCCCGCGGCTTGCGGCGGCGTCTGCGCACCTCGTCCGCCGCGCTCAGGGCCAGCATCGTCACGATGGCGGCGATGTGCTCCTTGCCCGCCAGGTTGGGCTTGGCGGCCACCTCGGCCGCCATCGCCAGCACCACCACCCCGCAGGTGATCCAGGCCCGGTAGCGCCAGGACACGTACACCGCCAGCCCCACCACGGCCGCCGACGGGCCGGTGTCGACCACCTTGGCCGCGTGCGCCGGCAGCCCCCAGAAGCCCGGTCCGAGGGCGATGGCCAGCCGCGCGTACATCGTCCCGGCCAGCGTGGCGGTGTAGGCGATGGCCAGGGTCCGGCGGCGGCCCAGGCAGATCTCGGCGATCCCGAAGACGAGCAGGACCTGGACGAGCGACCCCCAGACCGGCAGGTCCAGCGCCGGGACGAACAGCGACAGCGGCGTCCGCAGCAGCGCCAGCCACCAGGGCACCTCGGCCCGTACCGAGCCGACCGCCTGGACGGGGCCGTAGCCCCACGGCTGGTTCTGCACCAGCTGGAAGACGACGATGAGGGCCACCGCCGAGAGTGTCAGCGGGATGGCGCGGAGCCGGTCGCGGGCGAGCGCCTCCGACACGTTCGTGACGAGCGGTCCCCATTCGGTGCGCGCGGCGCGTCGGAGCGCCGCACGGTTCATCGCCGGCTCTCCAGATGCTTGCGGTTCAGCCACTTCGGCAGCCCCGGGGCCTCCAGGAAGCCCTCCGCGCGGGCGCTGGCGATGCCGATCCGCAGCAGGTCACTGCTCTTCTCGAACAGCATGAAACGAGGCTCCCAGATCGGCCGGTACTTCGCATTCGCGCGGTACAGCGACTCGATCTGCCACCAGCGGGAGAAGAAGCTCAGCAGCGAGCGCCAAGCCCGCAGCACCGGCCCCGCGCCGAGCCGGGAGCCGCGCTCGAAGACCGAGCGGAACATCGCGAAGTTCAGCGAGACCTGGTCGATGCGCAGCTCCCGCGCCCGCTGGAGGAGCTCGATCACCATGAACTCCATCAGGCCGTTCTCGGACTCCCGGTCGCGGCGCATCAGGTCCAGCGACAGCCCCTTGGGCCCCCACGGCACGAAGCTCAGCAGCGCCCGCAGCTCGCCCTCGCCGTCGTGGCACTCCAGCATCACGCAGCGGCCGTCGTCCGGGTCGCCCAGCCGCCCCAGCGCCATCGAGAAGCCGCGCTCGGTCGCCCCGTCGCGCCAGTCGTCCGCGCGCCGCAGCAGCTCGGCCATCTCCTCCTCGGGGATGTCCTCGTGCCGCCGGATGCGGACCGTGTACCCGGCCCGCTTCACCCGGTTGAACGCCTGCCGGACGGTCCGCATGGCCCGCCCCTCCAGGGTGAACTCCGCGGTGTCGACGATCGCCTCGTCACCGAGTTCGAGGGCGTCCATGCCGTGCCGGGCGTAGACGGTGCCGCCCTCCTCGCTCGCGCCCATCACGGCCGGGATCCAGCCGTGCGCGCGGGCCTCGGCCAGCCAGGGTTCGATGGCACCCGGCCACGCCTCGGGGTCGCCGAGCGGATCGCCCGAGGCCAGCGAGACCCCGCCGACCACCCGGTAGGTGACCGCCGCCTTCCCGGACGGCGACCACACGACGCTCTTCTCGCGGCGCAGCGCGAAGTAGCCCAGCGAGTCCCGGTCGCCGTACTTGTCGAGGAGCGCCCGCAGCCGGGTCTCGTCCTCCGGCGTCAGCGGGTCGGTGACCCGGCGGGAGCGGAACGCCGCCCACACCACCAGCACCAGCAGCACCGTGCTCATCACGTTGATGCTGACGTTGACCCAGTCCGGGGTGTCGATCGCCGGGAACGGGCTGTCGTCGCTCGCCAGGAAGACCAGCCGCCGCACGCCGTAGCGCCAGCGCTCCCAGAACGTCGACCGGTACGCGTCCCCCGCCTGGTTGGTGACCGTCACCAGGAACGCCGCGATCAGCGAGCAGACCAGCAGGCCCCCGGCCGCGACGGCCGCCGCCAGCTTGGGGTTGGAGCGGTCCCCGACCGCGTAGAACTCCCGCCGGCCCACCACCAGGGCGGCCACGAACAGCGCCGTGATCGCCACCGAGCACCAGTTCTGGCCGTGCGCCCGGAACTCCGGGAACCACATCAGCAGCGCCAGCAGCACCAGGAGTACCCCGGCCAGCGCCAGGTTGAGGATCCACGCGGCCCGCTTGCGACGGCGCAGGGTGACCGCCATGAACAGCGACACCACGGCCGAGGTGAAGCTGGCCTCCAGCAGGTACGGCGTGAAGTAGTCGTCGACGCTGTGCCGCCGGATGCTGGCCCCGAAGGACACCCAGACCGCGCTGAGCAGGTTGACGAAGGCGGCGGCACGCAGGTACCACACGGCGAAGGCTGCGGCGCGCCGGGGCCAGGGGCCCGGGCGCACCTCGTCATCCGGAGTCAAGCGGACTTCTCCCGAGAAAGGCGACGGAACGGTGGGCGAGGGGACGTGACGGACGGCGTGGCCCCCACGCTTCCGCTGCCGGTGACCGCTGTCGAGACCTTCCGGCCCGTGTCGGCCCCCCGTCGGCTCCGCGTCGGCCGCGCGCCGGCCTCATCAGGAACGTTCGGGAAGCTCCGCCGCCAGGGACGCCGCCGCCATCACCAGTGGCAGAGCGAGCAGCGCCCCGGTTCCCTCGCCCAGTGTGACGCCGTGATCGAGCAGAGGGTTGAGCGCGATCCGGTCGAGTGCCTTCGCCTGGGCCGGATCACCGCTGCTCTGCCCGGCCAGCCACCAGTCCGGGGCACGGAAGGCGACACGCTGCGCGACGAGGGCGCACGCCGCCGAGACCACGCCGTCCAGGATCACCGGCGTCCGGCGCACCGCGCTCTGCAGCAGGAACCCGGTGATCGCCGTCAGGTCCGCGCCACCGGCCGTCGCCAGCAGCCGCAGCTGGTCGCCCAGGACGGGCCGGGCCCGCCGCAGCGCGTCCCGGATCGCCGCGCACTTGCGCATCCACGCCAGGTCGTCGATGTCCGCGCCGCCCCGGCCGGTCACCACCGACGCGTCCGTCCCGCACAGCGCGCCGATCAGCGCGCCCGCGGCGGTCGTACCGCCCACGCTCAGGTCGCCGAGGACGACGAGGTCCGTGCCGGAGTCCGCCTCCTCGTCGGCGATCGCCATCCCCGCCCGGAACGCCCGCTCCGCCTCCTCCGCGGTCAGGGCGTCCTCGGTGTCGATCCGGCCCGAGCCGCGGCGCACCCGGTACCGGGTGACGTCCGCGGGCAGCAGCTCCGGATCGCAGTCGAGCGCCATGTCGACGATCCGCAGCTCCACGCCGGACCGACGGGCCAGCACGGCCGGGGCGCTCACCCCGTCCAGCGCGGCGCGCACGAGTGCGTACGCGCCCTCGGCGGGCCCGGCGGAGACGCCCAGCGAGGCGACACCGTGATCGCCCGCGAACAGGATCGCCTTGGGCCGCTCCACCGGCTTCACCGGCACCCCGCCCTGCGCGGCGGCGAGCCACTCGCCGAGCTCGTCCAGGCGGCCGAAGGCGCCGGGGCGGGGGGTGAGCCGCTCCCGTCGCTCTTCCGCTTCGCGGCGGATGTCGGGGTCGGGGCGCTCGATCAGCGTGGCGAAGTCATCCAGGTTCAGACCGCTCATCCGCGACACACTACCGCTGCGCGGGGCTGGGGTCGGGGGGTGCGGTGCCCCGGTCCCGCCCTTTCGCCGTTTCCCGGGGCCGGCCCCCAGACCCCCCTTGTCGCGGCTTCGCCGCTCGTCCTCAAACGCCGGACGGGCTGGATTTTCCAGCCCGTTGGGGGTCCCCCCTCTGGGGGAGTTTGAGGACAACCGCGCGGAGCGCGGTTTCGGGGTCTGGGGCAGCGCCCCAGGAATCGGCGAAGGGGCTGGACTGGGGCACACCCCCTCCCTACCGCAACCGCACCGCCGCCCCCGCCACCACCAACAGCACATGCTCACACTCCGCCGCCCACGCCGCGTTCAACCTCCCCAGCTCATCCCGGAACCGCCGCCCGGAAGCGGTCGCGGGCACCACCCCGGACCCGACCTCGTTGCTGACGGCGACGACCGTCCGCCGCGTCTCCCGGACCGCGCGGACGAGCTCCGCGACCCGCTGGGCCAACGCCGACGAGCCCCCGTTCGCCCACACCGCGTCATCCCAGGCCGACACGGCGTCCATCGCATGGGTAAGCCACAGCGAGAGGCAGTCGATCAGCAGCGGCGGTCCGTCGGCGGCGAGCAGGGGGACGAGGTCGCAGGTCTCGGCCGTGCGCCAGGAGGACGGGCGGCGTTCGCGGTGCAGGGCGACGCGGGCCGCCCAGTCGGAGTCGCCGTCCCGCGGGCCGCCGGTGGCGACGTAGGTGACCTCGGGGAACGACTCCAGCCGCCGCTCGGCCTCCACGGACTTCCCCGAACGCGCCCCGCCGAGGACGAGCGTCCGCCGGGGCACGTCGGGAACGGCGTGATAGTCCCCGACGGTGAGCGTGCTGCCGTCCGGGACCGCCCGCGCCCCGGCCGCGGCCAGCCGGCGGCGCAACTCCCGCCCCGGGGGCACCTCGTGGCCGAGGTGGACGGCGATCACGTCCGTCGTCGCGGTGACCGCGCCCGTCTCGCGCAGCCGGGCCAGCGCGTCCGGCCGGTCCACGACGTCGAGGAGGACGATGTCGTACGGGCCGGACGCGGCGGAGAGCCCGGCCGGGGCGCCGCCGGGCGGCAGGTAGAGCAGGCGGTCGCCGTCGGGGCCCGTCACCTCGTAGCCCGTGCCCGGCGCGTCCAGGGCCACCGCCCGCACCCGGTGCCCGCTGATCACCGACAGGTCGCGGCCGTCCGGCACCCGCACCGGCGCCGGCAGGCCGGGCGGCAGCTCGACGGCCGGGCCGTCGTGCGGGTGGGAGAGCAGCACCTGCCGCACCCCGGCGACGCTCCGGCCCGCCCGCGCGGCCGCGAACGCGGGCCCGGGCGTGAGATCGAGCAGCAGCTCGCCGTCGACGAGCAGGGCGGTCGCCGCCCGGGCGTTCTCGCCCACGGCGGTGGCGCAGGCGGCGCAGGGGCAGCCGGGGCGCGGCAGCCCTTCGGGGGCCCCGGTGCCGAGCAGAGTCAGTTCCACGCCCCGATCGTCTCGCGTCCGTGCGCGGCGGGCGCGTCGGGATCACCCTTTCCCGCCCCGGGACCGCGCGCCCGGCCGGGAGTTAGGCTGCGTTCCGGCAGCGAACCACGAGCCTTTGGAGGCTGGCATGGCGTGGGTGTGGCGGTTCGAGAAGGCGGACGGGACGGAGACGGCCCCGGCCGTCGAGCCGGAGGAGTTCTCGACGCAGGGGGACGCGGAGTCCTGGCTCGGCGAGGAGTGGCGGGCGCTGCTGGAGGGCGGCGTGGAGCAGGTGCGTCTGTTCGAGGACGGCCAGGAGATCTACGACGCCCCGATGAGCCTCCGGGCGGCGGCGGAGAGCTGACGCCCCGGGGCGGCACGGCGCCCGCCCCACGGGCAGGGGACCGCGGCGAGGCCGGCGGCCGCCCGGGAAGCTCCGGGCCGGGCTGCCGGCCGTCGTCGCGTCCCGGGGGAGTTCTTACGGGCGGGTCGCTCTTACGGGCAGGGACCGCGGGGCGAGGCCGCTCCTCCAGGGCCGACGGCCTCCGCGCCCGGCGACCCCTCATGGCCCCGACGACCCGGCTGACGTCGTGCACCGCGCGCCCGGCCCGGCCCGGAGCGGCCGGCGGCCAAGGGTCCGGCCGACGGTCGGCGCGGCCGGCGTCCGCGGCCGGGCGCCGGACCCGCACCCCGCCCTACCCGCCCCGCACCCCGCACAGATGCAGCAGCGCCGCCACCGCCCGGTACGGGTCGGTCCGGCCGGCCCGGTCCTCGGCGGCCAGCAGGCGGTCGAGGTCGGCCGGGCGGGGGCGGGCCGGTGGGTCGGTGAAGACGCGGACGCCGTACCAGGCGCGCAGCGGGGCGCCGATGCCGGCCAGGGTGGCGGCCAGGGCCTCGCGCCGGTCGGCGCGGACGGGCGTGCCGGTGCGGTCGGTGTCGTAGGGGGAGTCGAAGGCGCCGAGCGCCCGGTCCCAGTCGCCGGCCAGGCCGGGGCGCAGGGCCAGCGCGTCCGCGTTGCGGACGAGCAGCGACAGCAGGCCGCCGGGGGCCAGGACGCGGGCGAGTCCGGCCAGCAGGGGGTCGGGCTCCGGTACGTACATCAGCACGCCGTGGCAGAGGACGAGGTCGAAGGCGCCGGGCGTGAAGTGGGCGCCGGTGTCCCGGCCGTCGCCCTCCAGGAGGCGGACGCGCTCCCGGACCTCGGCGGGCCCGGCGGCGAGCACCTTGCGGACGGCGGCCACCGTCGCCGGATCGGACTCCAGGGCGGTCACCTCGTGCCCCGCGCGGGCGAGCCGCAGTGCCTGGGTGCCGTGGGCGAGGCCCACGTCCAGGACGCGCAGCCGCTGCCCGGCCGGGAAGCGGGCGGCCATCTGCTCGTCGATCTGCCGGGCGACCAGTTCGTGCCGGACGGTGTTCCGCAAGCCTTCCCACAGGCCCTCGTCGGCGGCCTCCACGGTCGTGGACCCGGCGTACCCGGGAGCCGGGGTCCCGGCCCCCGTGGTGGCGGGGAAGGAGCCGGGCCAGGGTCCACCGTGGTGACGAGGCCCGGGGACGTCCTCCAAGGCCGACCCGGAGGCCATCGGGGGTGCGGCACCGAACACGCCGTCGGGGGCGCCGGGGTACGTCCCGTAGGCCACCCCGGCGTACTCCGCCGGCCTCGCGCCGGGGTACGCGCCGGGCGTCGCCCAGGACTCCGCCCCGGGCGCGGGGCCGGACACCGGCCCCGGTACCACTTCGGGCCCGTCCGACAGCGTGCCGGCCGGGCCCCACGGGGAGCCGCTCAGGGCTTCTCCCCGCGCGCGACCTTCGGCTTGGGCAGCCGCAGCCGCCGCATCTGCAGGGAGCGCATCAGGGCGTACGGGACGGCGCCCCGGGTGTTCTCGCCGGCGAAGCGCTCCTTGAGCCCCTTGCGCAGGCCGACCGCGAGGACGACCGAGTTGAGGACGATCACCAGGATGACGACCATCCACGCCAGCAGCACGTACTGCTGGAACTTCCCGCGGTTGAACATGCTCATGACGAGGATGACCACCGCGAGCGGCAGGAAGAACTCCATGACGGTGAACCGGGAGTCCACGAAGTCCCGCGCGAAGCGCCGGACGGGCCCCTTGTCACGGACGGGCAGGAACCGCTCGTCGCCGTTGGCCAGCGCCTCCCGCTGCCGGGCCATGTCGGTCCGACGGGTCTCGCGCTGCCGCTTCGCGGCCTCCTTGCGGTTGGCCGGCGTGCCGGCCAGGCTGCGGCGCTGGGCCGCGGCCTGGCTGCGCTTGGGCGTGGGGCGGCCCTTGGGGGCCTCCGGATGACGGGGCTGCTGGGGCTGGTCCGCGGTCACCTTGGCGTCGGCGGCCTTGGCGGACTGCTCTTCCTTCGAACGGCTTCGGAACACGGGACCCAAGGGTACGGGGTCCGGGGGGTGGACCCCAGCGTTCTGGGGAATGATCCCAGGATGGCCTCCGCGGGACGCCCCGCCTGCGGTCGCCCCTGACCCCACCCGGTGGGCGGTCTCCTCCTCCTGCCGGAGGAAGGCGCCCCCCTGATCGTCCTGCAGGAGGAGCGCATCCGGGTCCGGACAGTGCGGTAATGGGGACAGGCCCCGTACTGTGGGTTCTGTAGGTGTGATGGAGCCGAAGCCCGAGCTAGTCGGTCAGAAGGGGGCGCGCGAGGCCCATGAGCGGTGTCATGAAGCGTATGGGGATGATTTTCCGCGCGAAGGCCAACAAGGCCCTGGACCGGGCCGAGGATCCGCGCGAGACCCTCGACTACTCGTACCAGAAGCAGGTCGAGCTGCTGCAGAAGGTGCGCCGGGGCGTGGCCGACGTGGCCACCTCCCGCAAGCGCCTGGAGCTCCAGCTCACCCAGCTCCAGGGGCAGTCCGCGAAGCTGGAGGAGCAGGGCCGCAAGGCCCTCGCCCTCGGCCGCGAGGACCTCGCCCGGGAGGCGCTGACCCGGCGGTCCGCCCTCCAGCAGCAGGTCAGCGACCTGGAGACGCAGCACAGGACGCTCCAGGGCGAGGAGGAGAAGCTCACGCTCGCCTCCCAGCGGCTCCAGGCCAAGGTCGACGCCTTCCGCACCAAGAAGGAGACCATCAAGGCCACCTACACCGCCGCCCAGGCCCAGACCCGCATCGGCGAGGCGTTCTCCGGCATCTCGGAGGAGATGGGCGACGTCGGCATGGCCATCCAGCGCGCCGAGGACAAGACGGCCCAGCTCCAGGCCCGGGCCGGCGCCATCGACGAGCTCCTCGCCTCCGGCGCCCTCGACGACCCCACCGGCATGGCGAAGGACGACATCACGGCCGAGCTGGACCGCCTGTCCAGCGGCTCGGACGTCGAGCTGGAGCTCCAGCGGATGAAGGCCGAGCTCTCCGGCGGCAGCGCCAAGCCGGCCATCGAGGGCGGCGCCGCCTCCCAGTCCGCCCAGCCGCAGGACCGGCCCGACTTCCACAAGCGCTGACGCGGGCCGCGGAACGAGAGGAGGCGCCGTGATCGTTCGCATCATGGGGGAGGGCCAGTGGAAGCTGGCCGACAGCCACTTCGCCGAGCTCAACGTGTTGGACGACGAACTGCTCGATGAGATGGAGAGCGGGGACGAGGAGGGGTTCCGGCGGACGCTCGGGGCTCTGCTCGATGCGGTGCGGCGGCTGGGGAGTCCGCTGCCGGATGACGCTCTTGAGCCCTCCGAGCTGATCCTGCCCGCGCCCGAGGCGTCGCTCGCCGAGGTGCGGGCGATGCTGAGCGACGACGGGCTCATCCCTGGGTGACCCCTGCGGGGGGTGTGCCCCGGTCCCGCCCTTTTACCGTTTCTTGCGGGGGCAAGCCCCCGCACCCCCGAAGCGCCCTGCGGGCGCTGTCCTCAAACTCCCCCAGAGGGGGCACCCCCAACGGGCTGAACAGTCAGCCCGTCCGGCGTTTGAGGACGAGCGGCGAAGCCGCGACAAGCGGGGTCTGGGGCGCAGCCCCAGGAATCGGCGAAGGGGCGGGACCGGGGCACAGCCCGCCGCAGGCGCACCGTGTCGGCAACACTTCCGCCCCGAGGGGACCGATGACCACCCCCGCCGTCCGCGGCCGGCTCCGCGCGCACCCGACGGCCGCCGACGCGGCCGTCGCCGCGACCGTCCTCGCCCTGATGATCGGAAGCGTCTTCGTCGGCCACCGGGTGGCCGCCCACCCCTCTCCCCCCTCTTCGTCACCTGCGCCGTCCTCGCCGCCGCGGCCCTCGCCGTCCGGCGCCGCGCGCCGCGCACGGTCCTGGTGGTGACGTCCGTCCTCACCGCGGTGGGCGCCGCGGACGCCGGGGACGGGGTGCCGCGCATCCAGGTCGCGCTGTCGGCGATCGTGGCGCTCTACACCGTCGTCTCCCGCACCGAGCGCGCCGCGGCCCTCCGCATCGCAGCGGTGACGATCACCGCCCTCACCGGCGCGGTGATGCTGCTGGGCCCGCCGCCCTGGTACGCGCAGGAGAACGTGGGGATGCTCGCCTGGGCCGGCATGGCCGCCGCCGCGGGTGACGCGGTCCGCAGCCGGCGCGCCTACATCGCCGCGATCGAGGAGCGCGCGCTGCGTGCCGAGTGCTCCCGGGAGGAGGAGGCGCGCCGCCGGGTCGCCGAGGAGCGGCTGCGCATCGCCCGTGAGCTGCACGACGTCGTCGCCCACCACATCGCGCTGGTCAACGTCCAGGCCGGGGTGGCCTCGCACGTGATGGACAGCCGCCCGGACCAGGCGAAGCAGGCCCTGGCCCACGTCCGGGAGGCCAGCCGGTCCGCGCTGGACGAACTCCGGGCCACCGTCGGCCTGTTGCGCCAGTACGGCGACCCGGAGGCGCCGACCGAGCCGGCCCCCGGCATGGGCGCCTTCGACCAGCTCGTGGACGGCTTCACCCGCGCCGGACTGCGGGTGGCCGTCACCGTGACCGGCGCCCCGGCCGACGCGTCGGGGGCAGGCGACGAGGACCCCGCCGCGTCCGTCGCCGGCGCGCTGCCGGCCGCCGTCGACCTCACCGCGTACCGGGTCCTCCAGGAGGCGCTGACCAACGTGCACAAGCACGCCGGGCCCGGGGCCCGTGCCGAGGTCGTCATACTGCGGGCCCCCGGGAGCCTGGTGCTCACCGTCCTGGACGACGGTCCGGAGGACGGCGTCCCGGGTGACGACGGGCCGGCCGGCGGCCACGGGCTCGTCGGCATGCGGGAGCGGGTGACCGCACTCGGCGGCACCATCGAGACCGGACCCCGGCAGGGCACGGCCGGCTTCCGCGTCCGCGTCCGGCTGCCCGTCCCCGCCGGCGCCCGGCGCCTACGCTGACCCCCATGACGGACGAGTCCTCCATCAGCGTTCTCCTCGCCGACGACCAGGCCCTGCTGCGCAGCGCCTTCCGGGTGCTCGTCGACTCCGAACCCGGCATGCGCGTGGTCGGCGAG
Organism: Streptomyces sp. CA-181903; assembly: GCF_050937075.1. Taxonomy (NCBI): domain Bacteria; kingdom Bacillati; phylum Actinomycetota; class Actinomycetes; order Kitasatosporales; family Streptomycetaceae; genus Streptomyces; species Streptomyces sp. CA-181903. The sequence goes on along the minus strand of NZ_JBNJLY010000001.1, from coordinate 2,028,617 downwards.
GCGGCGGACGGCGCCGAGGCGGTGCGCCTGGCCCGCGAGGTACGCCCCGACGTGGTGCTCATGGACATCCGGATGCCCGGCGTCGACGGCCTCGCCGCCACCCGCGAGATCTGCTCGGACCCGACGCTCGACGGGGTACGGGTGGTGATGCTCACGACCTTCGAGGTCGACGACTACGTGGTGCAGTCCCTGCACGCCGGCGCCTCCGGCTTCCTCGGCAAGGGCGCCGAGCCCGAGGAACTGCTCGCCGCCATCCGCATCGCCGCGGCCGGCGAGGCGCTGCTGTCGCCCGCGGCGACGAAGGGGCTCATCGCCACGTTCCTCGCCCAGGGCGGCGGCTTCCACGGCGGCGGGCCGGCCCGGCGGGGGCGGAGGCGCTGGACGCCTTGACGGGGCGGGAGCGGGAGGTTCTGGTGCAGGTGGCGGGTGGGTTGTCGAACGACGAGATAGGGGAGCGGCTGGCTGTCAGCCCGTTGACGGTGAAGACGCATGTCAATCGGGCGATGGCGAAGCTGGGGGCGCGGGACCGGGCGCAGCTCGTCGTGATCGCGTACGAGACGGGGCTGGTGCGGCCTCGGGGGAGTAGGCCCCAGCCCCGCCCTTTCACCGTTTCTTGCGGGGGAGGGCCCCCGCGCCCCCCGAAACCGCGCTTCGCGCGGTTGTCCTCAAACGCCGGACGGGCTGACTGTTCAGCCCGTCCGGCGTTTGAGGACGAGCGGCGAAGCCGCGAAAACCCGGAAAACCGCTGCCTACGGCAGCGCGAGCATCCGCTCCAGCGCCAGCTTCGAGAACGCCGCCACCTCCGGATCCACCTCGATCCGGTTCACGACCTTCCCCTCGGCGAGCGACTCCAGCGCCCACACCAGATGCGGCAGGTCGATCCGGTTCATGGTGGAGCAGAAGCACACCGTTCGGTCGAGGAAGACGATCTCCTTGCCCTCCGCGGCGAAACGGTTCGCCAGCCGGCGGACCAGGTTGAGTTCCGTGCCGATGGCCCACTTCGACCCGGCCGGGGCGGCCTCCAGGGTCTTGATGATGTACTCCGTGGAGCCGACGTAGTCGGCGGCGGCCACGACCTCGTGCTTGCACTCGGGGTGCACGAGCACGTTGACGCCGGGGATGCGCTCGCGCACCTCGCGGACGGAGTCCAGCGAGAAGCGGCCGTGGACGGAGCAGTGGCCCCGCCAGAGGATCATCTTCGCGCCGCGCAGCTCCTCGGCGGTGAGGCCGCCGTTCGGCTTGTGCGGGTTGTAGAGGACGCAGTCGTCGAGGGACATGCCGAGGTCCCGGACGGCGGTGTTGCGGCCCAGGTGCTGGTCCGGGAGGAAGAGGACCTTCTCGCCCTGCTCGAACGCCCACTTCAGCGCCCGCTCCGCGTTGGAGGAGGTGCAGATGGTGCCGCCGTGCTTGCCGGTGAACGCCTTGATGTCGGCGGAGGAGTTCATGTACGAGACGGGGACGGTGGTCCCGGCCACGCCCGCCTCGGTGAGCACGTCCCAGCACTCGGCGACCTGCTCGGCGGTGGCCATGTCGGCCATCGAGCAGCCCGCGGCCAGGTCCGGCAGGACCACCTGCTGGGCGTCGGTGGTGAGGATGTCGGCCGACTCGGCCATGAAGTGCACGCCGCAGAAGACGATGTACTCCGCGTCGGGGCGGGCCGCCGCGTCCCGGGCGAGCTTGAAGGAGTCGCCGGTGACGTCCGCGAACTCGATCACCTCGTCGCGCTGGTAGTGGTGGCCGAGGACGAACACCCGGTCACCCAGCTTCGCCTTCGCGGCACGCGCCCGCTCCACCAGGTCCGGGTCGGAGGGCGCGGGCAGGTCGCCGGGGCACTCGACGCCGCGTTCGCTGCGCGGGTCGGACTCGCGGCCGAGCAGCAGCAGGGCGAGGGGCGACGGGGCGGGGTCCTGGAAATCCAGGGTCTGGGCGGTGGTCACGACACGCACCCTTTCTGTTCTGCGGACGACCGGACTGAGCTGCACCGGCCTTGTCGTCAATTTGACGCTATCTATCATAACTGCTTCGTGTCACTTTGACGATGCCCATTGCGTCGATGTGACGCATTCCCGGGCGCGCGGCGGATGTGCGAGCATGAAAGCCAGGAACACACGGCCGGACCCGGAATGAATCCCGGGCTCCGTCGGTTCAGCCGAGGGCAAGCAGTCCGCACGAAACCCGGGAGTGAAGCAGATGTCCGTTCAGGACGAGAAGACCACTGTGAGCGACGGCATCCTCCTGTCCGACGCCGCGGCAGCGAAGGTCAAGAGCCTGCTGGAGCAGGAAGGCCGGGACGACCTCGCGCTGCGCGTCGCCGTCCAGCCCGGCGGCTGCTCCGGCCTGCGCTACCAGCTCTTCTTCGACGAGCGCTCGCTCGACGGCGATGTCGTGAAGGACTTCGACGGCGTCAAGGTCGTCACCGACCGGATGAGCGCCCCGTACCTGGGCGGCGCCTCCATCGACTTCGTCGACACCATCGAGAAGCAGGGCTTCACGATCGACAACCCGAACGCCACGGGCTCGTGCGCCTGCGGCGACTCCTTCAGCTGACGGTCACCGGCACCGCGCGCGAAGAAGGCGGGCACCCCTCGCGAAGGGGCGCCCGCCTTCCCCGTATCCCGACGTACCCCGACGCGGATCAGCCCCGCGGCACCGGCTCGCCCGTCGCCACGTCCACCACCTTCCGCCCGTCCAGCGGCCGGTCCAGCGCCACCTTCCGGTCGAACCGCCGGGCCATCAGCACACACGGCCGCCCGGGCTCCCGCGCGACGCCCGTGATCTTCACCGTCACCGCCGCCGCCGACTGGGCCGGCGTCGAGACCGCGTAGTCGCTGCACACCCCGCCCCAGAAGTGCAGGGTGAGCCGCGTCCCGTCGGCGCTGTACGACGTCACCTGGGCCGGGACCGTCCGCCCGGACCCGCCGCCCGGGGCCGGCCGCGTGCCCCGCGCGGAGGACAGGTACTCCGGGTCCACCGCCGGCTCGACGACCGTCACCGTCGCCTTCCCGCCGCCCGGCACCGCCGCCTCGAACAGCCACGACGGCACCAGCGCGGGACGGCCCCCCACCGACCGCGCGGCCAGCGCGAACGTGGCCCCGCGTATCGGCACCGACGCGCGCGGCAGCGTGCCGCCCGAGCACGGGGGCGAGGCCGACCCCGGGGTGCCGCCCGCCCCCTCGTCCGCCGGCACCGGCGTCGCACAGCCCCCGATGCGCACGCCCCCCTTCCCGGCCCGCCGGTTGAGCTCGTCGAGTGCCCGCACCGCGCCGACCAGCGGATACTCCGCGCCCTTCACCGGCGCCACCACCGCGCCCGCGCCGTCCGTCACCCGGCCGTCGGCGCCGACCCGCAGGACGGTCTGCCGGCCGTACGTGGGCAGTCCGCCCAGGACGGGGTCGGCGGCGACCGTCCGTACGGCGCCGAACACCCGGCTCGCGTCCACCTTCGCGTCGCCCAACCCCAGGGCCGCGAGCACCGGCCGGGCCGCCGCCCGAGCGCGTTCCTCCGACACCGGGCGCGCCGCCGCCGGGTCGGAGCCGCCGGGCCGGTCCCGGAAGCTCGGGCAGGCGGGGGCGTCGTCCGGACGGTCCTTCTCCGGCCCGGCGCCCGGCGGGTGGACGCACGGCTTCCCGCCGGCGATCCCGTGCAGCGCGTACGTCCAGTCGCCCGGCGTGTCCGCCCCCACCCGCAGCGTCGGCTCGGCGCCCTGCCCGACGGTCCAGGCGCCGTCCGCCTTCCGCGGTTCGCCCTTGACGCCCAGCGCCCGGGCCAGCGCCGCCACGTCGGCGGCGGCCGGCGCCCGGCCCGCCGTGTACACGGGGGCCCTGGCCGGGCCGTCGGGCAGCCGCCCCTCGGCCCGGTAGCGGGTGCCGCCGCCGTTGGGGTCCGGCTCGCCCACCGCGATGCCCGGCGGCGGTCCGCTCGAACCGCCGACGCCACCGTCATCGTCCAGCGCCAGCGGCGGCGGTGGCACCGCCTTCTCCTCCGCGGCGGGCCCGGACGAACCGCCGCCCGCCGTCGCGGCCCAGTACGCGCCGCCGCCACCGGCCAGCAGCACGGCCGCCGCTACCGACGCGACCACCGGCGGCGCATGCTTCCGCCGCCGCTTGCCGGAGGTGTCGCCCTCGGTGCCCACCGCATCGCTCCTTCGCTCCGCGTCCACCGGTGTCCCGGTCCCCGCCCCGGCCGGGGTGGGGCGCCAGTGGGACGGGGCAGGGGAGCGGGCGGTTCCACGGCGCGGCCCGGCGGCGCGGTGGGCTCAGTCGCCGTACTCGGACATACCGCGCAACAGCCGCACCGTCCGCTCCGGCACCGACACCCCGTGCAGCGGCCGCGGCGCGGGCGCCTCACCGGCCGCCTCGACCCGCCAGTGCGGCAGCATCCCGGCACAGTCCCGGCGCAGCGCGGCGAGCGAGTCACCGTCGGCGGCGGCCTGCGCGACGGGCGGGGTGGCCTGGGTGACGTGGTTCACAGGAGTCGCCATACAGGCACCGTACTGACCGCCACGGCCGTGGAGAAAGGCCGGTCATCAGGTAAATTCAGCCGCTCGTGGCGAGATCGGGACTGGTGTCCCGAGCGGGAGCCGATAGCGTGGTACGGCCTTTTGCTGTTCGGCCCGCTTTCCCCCGTAGCGCCATCGCCCTTCACCGCCTCGCCCCGCAAGGAGCAGATTCGCCGTGCGTATCGCTGTCACCGGCTCCATCGCCACCGACCACCTGATGACGTTCCCCGGCCGATTCGCCGACCAGCTCGTGGCGGACCAGCTGCACACGGTCTCCCTGTCCTTCCTCGTCGACGAACTCGACGTCCGCCGCGGTGGCGTGGCCCCCAACATCTGCTTCGGCATGGGCGTCCTGGGCCTGCACCCGATCCTCGTCGGCGCCGCGGGCGAGGACTTCGCCGACTACCGCGCCTGGCTGGACCGGCACGGCGTCGACACGGACTCGGTGCACATCTCCGAGGTCCTGCACACCGCCCGTTTCGTCTGCACCACGGACACCGACCACAACCAGATCGCGTCCTTCTACACCGGTGCCATGAGCGAGGCCCGCCTCATCGAGCTCCAGCCGGTCGCCGACCGCGTCGGCGGCCTCGACCTGGTGCTGATCGGCGCCGACGACCCCGAGGCGATGCTCCGCCACACGGAGGAGTGCCGCACCCGCGGCATCCCCTTCGCCGCCGACCCCTCCCAGCAGCTCGCCCGCATGGACGGCGACGACATCCGGCAGCTCGTCGAGGGCGCCACGTACCTGTTCACCAACGAGTACGAGAAGGCGCTCATCGAGTCCAAGACCGGCTGGACCGGCGAGGAGATCCTCGCCAAGGTCGGCACCCGCGTCACCACGCTCGGCGCCCGCGGGGTGCGTATCGAGCGGGCCGGGGAGCCGGCGATCGAGGTCGGCTGCGCCGAGGAGCAGGCGAAGGTCGACCCGACGGGGGTCGGCGACGCTTTCCGCGCGGGGTTCCTGGCGGGGCTGACCTGGGAGCTGTCCCTTGAGCGGTCCGCTCAGCTCGGGTGCATGCTGGCCACTCTCGTGATCGAGACGCTGGGTACTCAGGAGTACGAGCTGCGGCGGGGGCACTTCATGGAGCGGTTCGCGAAGGCTTACGGCCACGAGGCGGCCGCCGAGATCCGGGCGCGCTTGGGGGAGTGACCTCTGCGGGGGGCTGTGCCCCGGTCCCTCCCCCAGAGGGGGGACCCCCACTTCACCGTTTCTTGCGGGGGCAAGCCCCCGCACCCCCACTCAGCCCGTCCGGCGTTTGAGGACGAGCGGCGGAGCCGCGAAAAAGGGGGTCTGGGGGCTTGCCCCCAGGAATCGGCGAAGTGGGGGTCCCCCTCTGGGGGAGGGACCGGGGCACACCCCCCCTACGAAACCCGCCGCACCGTATAACCGACCCCACCCTCGACCACCCGTTCCCCCACATACTCCTGCCCCCGCATATCGCACCAAGCAGGAACATCCAGCCGCGCAGCCGCATCATCGGACAGCACGGTCACCAAGCCCCCGACCGGCACCCGGTCGAACACCTTCGCCAGCTCGATCACCGGAATCGGGCACCGCTTCCCGAGCGCGTCCACGACGACCTCAGGCGCACCCCCGGCCGGGGCCGGTGCCTCCGCAGGGGCGCCCAGATGCCGGCGCACCCCCTCCACCACCCCCGGCAGGACCTCAAGGAACCGCTCCACGTCCGCCTCAAGAGCCCCTCGAGGCAGCGAAACCCGCACGTTCCCTTCCGACAGCACCCCCATCGCCCGCAGCACATGGCTCGGTTCCAGCGTGCTGGACGTGCAGGAGGAGCCGGAGGAGACGGAGAAGCCCTCGCGGTCGAGGGCGTGGAGGAGGGCCTCGCCGTCGACGTAGAGGCAGGAGAAGGTGACGATGTGCGGCAGGCGCCGGGCGGGATGGCCGACGACCTCGACGTCGGGGACCAGGGCGGGGACGCGGGCGCGGACGCGGTCGACGAGGGCGCGCAGCCGGGCCGCCTCCGCGTCGGCCTCGGCGCGGACGGCCCGCAGCGAGGCCGCCGCGGCGACGATCGCCGGGAGGGCGGGGAAGCCGGGCGCGCGGCCCGCCTCCCGTTCGTCCACCGGGCCGGGCGGGGAGAAGCGGGTGCCCTTGCGGACGGCCAGCAGGCCGACGCCCGCCGGGCCGCCCCACTTGTGCGCACTGGCCGTCAGGAGTGACCAGCCTTCCGGGACCGGGCCCCAGCCGAGCGACTGTGCCGCGTCCACCAGCAGCGGCACCCCGGCCGCCCGGCAGAGGGAAGCCACCTCGGCCACCGGCTGCTCCGTGCCGGTCTCGTGGTTGGCCGACTGGAGGGCGGCCAGCGCGGTGTCGGGGCGCAGGGCCGCCGCGTACTCGGCGGGGTCGACGAGGCCGGTCCGGTCCACACCCACCCGGGTGACGCCCCCGCCGTCCGCCTCCAGGGCGTCGGCCGAGTGGAGGACGGCGGAGTGTTCGACCGCGGACACCACCAGGTGGCGGCCGGTCCTGCGGCGGCCGGCGAGCGCTCCGGCGATGCCGTCGTGCAGTGCGCGGGTACCCGAAGGGGTGAAGGAGAGTTCGTCGGGCCGGCAGCCGACCGCCTCGGCCGCGGTCTCCCGGGCCGCGTCGAGCAGCAACCGGGCCCGCCGGCCCTCGCGGTGGAGCCGGGCGGGGTCGGCCCAGCCCTCGTCGAGGGCGGCGAGCAGCGCCTGACGGGCGACGGGATGCGGGGGTGCGGCGGAGGCGGCGTCGAAGTAGGGCACGTCACCGAACCTAGCGCGCGCCCGGCCGCCGCGCGGGCCAGGGCTGACGCCCTCCCAGATCCCGCCCGGAGCCGGTGGTTCCATCCCTTCGGTGAGTTGTGGACCGGCCCCCGGCGCGTTGGGCACCCTCCCCGCGCGACCCCAAATAGCGTCCAGTAGGGTTTGGTCCGCATAAACATCCAAACCCTGCCCGCAGCGGGCCGGCGACCGACCGAGACGGCCGCAGCCGGCCGCGCGGGCGAGACTCTCGGGAAGGCGCTACGTGAGTCCCAACGGCTCCGACCGCTCGTCGCGGCGCCCGGTGCGGCGGAAGCTGCTGCAGGCGCTGGCCGCGGGCGCTGTTCTGGCGACCGCCACCGGTTGCACATCGAAGGACTTTCCCCGCCTCGGAATGCCCACTCCCGTCACGGAGGAGGCGCCGCGGATCCTCTCCCTGTGGCAGGGCTCGTGGGCCGCGGCCCTCGCGGTCGGTGTCCTGGTGTGGGGCCTGATCCTCTGGAGCGTCATCTTCCACCGGCGCAGCCGGAGCAAGATCGAGGTTCCTACCCAGACCCGGTACAACATGCCTCTCGAGGCGCTGTACACCGTGGTCCCGATCATCATCGTCTCGGTGCTCTTCTACTTCACGGCCCGTGACGAGAACAAGCTCATCGCCAACCCGGACAAGCCGCAGCACGTCGTGAACGTGATCGGCTTCCAGTGGAACTGGGCCTTCAACTACATGGAGACCGCCCAGGGCCAGAAGCCGGGCCAGGCGCTGCGTGGCATCAAGGAGCTCGACGCCATCCCCGACCGGTTCCTGAAGAAGGCTCCGGCGGACGCGGCGGGCGTCTACGACACGGGCATCCCGGGCACCCGGAACCCGCAGAACGGCATGCCCGGCCCCACGCTGTGGCTGCCCAAGGGAGAGACGGTCGAGTTCATCCTGACCTCCCGCGACGTCAACCACTCCTTCTGGGTGCTGCCGTTCCTGATGAAGCAGGACGTCATCCCGGGCCACACCAACAGCTTCACGGTGACCCCCAACCGGGAGGGCACCTTCCGGGGCAAGTGCGCCGAGCTCTGTGGGCAGGACCACTCGCGGATGCTCTTCAACGTCAAGGTCGTCTCTCCTGAGCGGTACCAGAAGCACCTCAAGGAGCTGGCCGAGAAGGGGCAGACCGGCTACCTGCCGGCGGGCATCGCGCAGACGGATCACGCGAAGAACGCGGAGACCAAGAACAAGTGAGCATCCTCAACGAACCCCAGGGTGCCGCCGCATCAGCCCCGGCAGCACCGCCTGTTCGCGCCAAGGCGCCAGGCAACCAGGTGATCAAGTGGCTGACCACCACCGACCACAAGACGATCGGGACCCTGTACCTGGTCACGTCGTTCGTGTTCTTCTGCATCGGCGGCATCATGGCGCTGCTGATGCGCGCCGAACTCGCCCGTCCCGGCACGCAGATCATGTCGAACGAGCAGTTCAACCAGGCGTTCACGATGCACGGCACGATCATGCTGCTGATGTTCGCGACGCCGCTGTTCGCGGGCTTCGCGAACTGGATCATGCCGCTGCAGATCGGCGCGCCCGACGTGGCGTTCCCGCGACTGAACATGTTCGCCTACTGGCTGTACCTGTTCGGCTCGCTGATCGCCGTGGCCGGCTTCCTCACCCCGCAGGGCGCGGCCGACTTCGGCTGGTTCGCCTACGCGCCGCTGACCGACGCCGCCCACTCCCCGGGCGTCGGCGGTGACCTGTGGATCATGGGTCTGGCCTTCTCCGGCTTCGGTACGATCCTCGGCTCGGTCAACTTCATCACCACGATCATCTGCATGCGCGCGCCCGGCATGACGATGTTCCGGATGCCGATCTTCACCTGGAACGTCCTGCTGACCGGTGTCCTGGTCCTGCTGGCCTTCCCGGTGCTGGCCGCCGCGCTCTTCGCGCTGGAGGCGGACCGCAAGTTCGGGGCCCACATCTTCGACGCGGCCAACGGCGGCGCGTTGCTGTGGCAGCACCTCTTCTGGTTCTTCGGCCACCCCGAGGTGTACATCATCGCCCTGCCGTTCTTCGGCATCATCTCCGAGGTCATCCCGGTCTTCTCCCGCAAGCCGATGTTCGGTTACTGGGGTCTGATCGCGGCCACCATCTCCATCGCCGGCCTCTCGGTGACGGTGTGGGCGCACCACATGTACGTGACCGGCGGTGTGCTGCTGCCGTTCTTCTCCTTCATGACCTTCCTGATCGCGGTCCCGACCGGTGTGAAGTTCTTCAACTGGATCGGCACCATGTGGAAGGGCTCGCTGTCCTTCGAGACACCGATGCTCTGGGCCGTCGGCTTCCTGATCACCTTCACCTTCGGTGGTCTGACCGGCGTCATCCTGGCGTCGCCCCCGATGGACTTCCACGTCTCCGACTCGTACTTCGTCGTCGCGCACTTCCACTACGTCATCTTCGGCACCGTGGTGTTCGCGATGTTCGCCGGATTCCACTTCTGGTGGCCGAAGTTCACGGGCAAGATGCTGGACGAGCGGCTCGGCAAGATCACCTTCTGGACGCTGTTCGTGGGCTTCCACGGCACGTTCCTCGTCCAGCACTGGCTGGGCGCGGAGGGCATGCCCCGCCGGTACGCCGACTACCTGGCGGCCGACGGCTGGACCACGCTGAACACCATCTCCACCATCAGCTCGTTCCTGCTCGGCCTGTCGATCCTGCCGTTCTTCTACAACGTCTGGAAGACCGCCAAGTACGGCAAGAAGGTCGAGGTCGACGACCCGTGGGGTTACGGCCGCTCCCTGGAGTGGGCGACCTCCTGCCCGCCGCCGCGGCACAACTTCCTCACGCTGCCCCGCATCCGCTCCGAATCCCCGGCGTTCGACCTGCACCACCCGGAGATCGCGGCGCTGGAGCTGGAGGAGAACCTCGCTGACAAGGCCCTCGTGGGTGGCAAGGAGGCCGGCAAGTGAAGATCCAAGGCCGGATGTTCATCTGGCTCTCCGTCTTCATCCTGGCCATGGCCGTCGTCTACGGCGTGTGGTCGAAGGAGCCGGCGGGCACGACCGCGCTGTTCCTCGCCTTCGGCCTGTGCATCATGGTCGGCTACTACCTGGCGTTCACCGCGCGCCGGGTGGACGCCGGAGCGCAGGACAACAAGAACGCGGACGTCGCGGACGACGCCGGTGAGCTGGGCTTCTTCGCCCCGCACAGCTGGCAGCCGCTGTCCCTGGCGGTCGGTGGCGCCCTCGCCTTCGCGTCCATCGCGATCGGCTGGTGGCTGATGTACTTCTCCGCCCCCCTGATCGCGGTCGGCCTCTTCGGCTGGGTGTTCGAGTTCTACCGCGGCGAGAACCAGAACCAGTAGGTTCCCCGTCGCACGGGCCGGGCCCCGCACACCACTCGGTGTGCGGGGCCCGGCCTTCGGCGTACCGCGCGGCCCCACCCGTTTGCCCCTCCCCGGGGGCCGAAGGAGGCGATTCTTCCTACGGTGTGACCATGAGCCACTCTCCTCGACGCCGCACGGTGCTCGGCGGCGCGCTGCTGCTGGTCCCCCTGGCGCTGGGGGGCACCGGGTGCAGCTCGTCCAACCCGCTGGCCGACGCGCCCTACGACGCCGCCGGACAGGTCGTGCTGAAGGGCGCCGAGGACGGCCGCAAGGTCGATCCGAGCGTGCCCCTCGAAGTGAAGGCCACCGGCGACGACCGCATCACCGACGTCATCGCCACCGACGCCGCCGGCCGCTACGTGGGCGGCGAACTGGCCCCCGACGGCTCGTCCTGGCACAGCACCGGCTCTCTCGCGGCCGGCGCGCACTACACGGTCCGGGTGAGCACCGAGGACGACGACGGGGCCCAGGGCCGCCGTACGATCGGTTTCGACACCGGCCCGGCCACCCGGCTGCTGACCGTCGCGTTCGGCCCCAAGAGCGGCACCTACGGCGTCGGACAGCCCATCACCGCGGAGCTCAGCACCCCCGTCCAGACCCCCGCCGCGCGCGCCGTCGTCGAGCGCACCCTGCGGGTGGAGTCGCGGCCGGCCGTCCAGGGCTCCTGGTACTGGGTGAACAACCGCGTCCTGCACTACCGCCCCAAGGAGTACTGGCCCGCCCACGCGTCCATCGACGTCCACGCCACCCTCGACGGCATCAAGGTCGGCGGCGGCATGTACGGCGGCCCGTCCAAGCCGCTGCACCTCGACACGGGCGACCGGGTGGAGGCCGTCACGGACGCCGCCGGGCACTACATGAGCGTCATGAAGAACGGCCAGGAGATCCGCTCCATCCCCGTCACCACCGGCAAACCCGGCTACGACACGCGCAACGGGGTCAAGGTGATCCTCGGCCAGGAATCATTCGTACGGATGCGCGGGGACACCATCGGCATCGCCGAGGGCAGCGCCGACTCCTACGACCTGCCCGTCTACTGGGCCACCCGGGTGACGTGGAGCGGCGAATACGTGCACGCCGCGCCCTGGTCCGTCGGCTCGCAGGGGGCCGACAACGTCAGCCACGGCTGCACCGGCATGTCCACCGAGAACGCCAAATGGTTCTTCGACACCGTCCGGGTGGGTGACATCGTCAAGGTCGTCGGCAGCGCCGGCGCCACCATGACGCCCTTCGACAACGGCTTCGGCGACTGGAACCTGTCGTGGGAGGACTGGCGCAAGGGCAGCGCCCTGGAGGCCGGGACGCGCGAGGGGGCGACTCCGGCGGACGCGGCCCGGCTGCGGCCCAGCGTCTGACGGAGGCCCCCGCGCGGGCCCTCAGGCGCCCGCGGCGGCCGTCGTCCGGTCGCGCAGCAGACCGGCCAGCGCGGCGGGGAAGGCCACCGGGTCCACCGGGTGCGTCACCGCCGCGTCCGCCCGGCTCCAGGTGGCCAGCCAGGCGTCCTGCGGGCGGCCCATCAGCAGCAGCACCGGCGGGCACCGGAACACCTCGTCCTTGAGCTGCCGGCAGACGCCCATGCCGCCCGCGGGGGCCGTCTCGCCGTCCAGGACGCAGACGTCGACGCGGTGTTCCGCCAGCGTCCGCAGCAGGGCCGGGAGGGTGGCGCACTCCAGGTACTCCACCGGCGGCAGGTCCGCCGCCGGCCGCCGGCCGCCGGCCAGCCGCACCTGTTCGCGGGTGCGCGCGTCGTCGCTGTAGACCAGCACCGTGGCCGTCGGCTGCATCGTTACCTCCACGCTCATGACAGGGGTGTCTCGGGCACAGCTGTGGAACGAGGGGACCGCTGGCGCGGATGCTACTCCGCGGGAGGGGCCGCGGAGGAGGGCGCGATCACCACGAGCACCCCCCGTCGGTCCCGTACGGGCGCCGACGGCCCGTCACCACCCGGCGCGCCACCGCCCCGGGAGCCCCGCGGAAGGATTCCTTCCCCCCTTCGGGGGACGACTCGGTGCTTGTCGGGTGACTGTCGGATTCGGCCGTACGAGCAGGGCACACGTCCTTGACACACCGAACGGCACCCCCCGGAGTGAGCGCGAGATAAGCGACCGACATAATGTCGGTCGTGGCGACAGCAACAGCAGTAGATACCGGGCACGCGCACCCCTCGGTCAACCGACCGAACCTCACCAGCGTCGGAACCATCATCTGGCTGAGTTCCGAGCTGATGTTCTTCGCGGCCCTCTTCGCGATGTACTTCACCCTGCGTTCGGTGACGGGCACCGACCACTGGTCGGATATGGCGTCGCATCTGAACGTCCCGTTCTCGGCGGGGAACACCACGATCCTGGTGCTCTCCTCGCTCACCTGTCAGCTGGGCGTGTTCGCGGCCGAGCGCGGTGACGTGAAGAAGCTGCGCACCTGGTTCACGATCACCTTCGTGATGGGTGCCATCTTCATCGGTGGCCAGATCTTCGAGTACACCGACCTGGTCAAGGAGGCGGGCCTCTCGCTGTCATCCGACGCGTACGGCTCTGCCTTCTACCTGACGACCGGCTTCCACGGCCTGCACGTGACGGGCGGACTCATCGCCTTCCTGCTGGTCCTGGGCAGGACGTACGCGGCCAAGAGGTTCACCCACCACCAGGCGACGGCGGCCATCGTCGTCTCCTACTACTGGCACTTCGTCGACGTGGTGTGGATCGGCCTCTTCGCCACGATCTACTTGATCAAGTAATCGGTCCCGTCCCGCACCGGACCAACAGTCCAGCATCGACGCAGAAGATCCTGACACCGGGGTAATCCGTGAAAAAGCTCTCCGCACGACGACGCCATCCGCTGGCGGCGGTCGTCGTCCTACTCTTCGCGCTGGCGGTAACCGGGGGGCTGTACGCCGCTTTCGCGCCGGCCGAGTCGGCCAAGGCCGATGACACCGCCCAGTCCCTGGCCATCGAGGAGGGCAAGAAGCTCTACTCCGTCGGCTGTGCCAGCTGCCACGGCACCGGCGCTCAGGGCACCTCCGACGGGCCGAGCCTGGTCGGCGTGGGTTCCGCGGCCGTGGACTTCCAGGTCGCCACCGGCCGTATGCCGATGCAGCAGCAGGGCGCCCAGGCGCCCCGCAAGAAGCCGGTCTACACGCAGGCGCAGATCGACCAGCTCGCCGCGTACATCTCCTCGCTCGGCGCGGGTCCGGCGGTTCCCTCGAAGGACCAGTACAGCCCCGACGGCGGCGACATCGCCAAGGGCGGCGAACTGTTCCGTACGAACTGCGCCCAGTGCCACAACTTCACGGGCAAGGGCGGCGCGCTGTCGAACGGCAAGTTCGCGCCCAGCCTGGAGGACGTCAACCCCAAGCACATCTACGAGGCCATGCAGACCGGCCCGCAGAACATGCCGTCCTTCCCCGACACCACGATGTCCCAGAAGAACAAGAAGGACATCATCGCGTACCTCGACGAGGTCAACACCAGCAAGTCGGAGAGCCCGGGCGGCCTCAACCTGGGCGGGCTCGGCCCGGTCAGCGAGGGTCTGTTCGGGTGGATCTTCGGCCTCGGCGCGCTGATCGCCCTCGCCATCTGGGTCGCCGCCCGGACCGCAAAGGCCAAGAAGTCATGAGTAGCCAAGACATTCCAGAAGAGACCCTGCCGAGCAAGCAGGGCGACACGCGCGAGGGCGCGGTGACGGTCAAGGGCGACCCCTTCGCCGACCCGGGCCTGCCGCCGCACGAGCACCGCATCCAGGACGTCGACGAACGGGCCGCCAGGCGCTCCGAGCGCGTCGTGGCGTTCATGTTCACGCTGTCCATGCTGGCCACCGTCGGCTTCATCGCCGCCTACCTGGCCATCCCGATCGACAAGAACATCTATGTGTTCCCGCTCGGTCACATCAGCGCCATGAACTTCACGCTGGGGCTCACCCTCGGCGTGGCCCTGCTCTGCATCGGCGCGGGTGCGGTCCACTGGGCCCGCACCCTGATGTCGGACGAGGAGCGGATCGACGAGCGCCACCCGATCGAGGCGTCCCCCGAGGTCAAGGCCAAGGTCATGGCCGACTTCGCCGAGGGCGCCAAAGAGTCGGCGATGGGCCGTCGCCCGCTGATCCGCAACACGATGTTCGGCGCCCTGGCGCTGATGCCGCTCTCCGCCCTCTTCCTCTTCGGCGGCCTGGGCCCCAAGCCGGGCACCAAGCTCCGCAAGTCCAAGTGGGCGCCCGGCAAGCTGCTGGTCAACCAGAACACGATGCAGCCGCTGCGTCCCGAGGACGTCCAGGTCGGCTCCCTCACCTTCGCCATGCCGCAGGGCATGTCGGAGGAGGACCACGACTTCCAGGTCCAGATCGCCAAGGCGGCCCTGATGATCGTCCGGCTCCGTCCGGAGGACATCAAGGACAAGAAGGAACTGGACTGGTCGGTCGACGGCATCGTCGCGTTCTCCAAGATCTGCACGCACGTGGGCTGCCCGATCAGCCTCTACGAGCAGCAGACCCACCACGTGCTCTGCCCGTGCCACCAGTCCACCTTCGACCTCTCCGACGGCGGTCGCGTGGTCTTCGGTCCGGCCGGGCACGCCCTTCCGCAGCTGCGGATCAAGGTCAATGACAAGGGCTACCTCGAGGCGATGGGCGACTTCGCCGAGCCCGTCGGTCCTGCCTTCTGGGAGCGCGGATGAGTACTGCAGACACCACGGCGGCCGGCAAGACCGGCCGCAAGGCACCCGCGGGTGAGCGGGTCGCCGACTGGGCCGACGGCCGGCTGGGCATCTACAGCCTGGCCAAGGTCAACATGCGGAAGATCTTCCCGGACCACTGGTCCTTCATGCTGGGCGAGGTCTGCCTCTACAGCTTCCTGATCATCATCCTCACGGGTGTGTATCTGACGCTGTTCTTCCACCCGAGCATGAACGAGGTCGTCTACCACGGCTCCTACGTCCCGCTCCAGGGACAGCGGATGTCCGAGGCGTTCTCCTCGACGATGCACATCAGCTTCGACGTCCGCGGTGGTCTGCTCATCCGGCAGATCCACCACTGGGCCGCGCTGATCTTCCTCGCCGGCATGTTCGTGCACATGATGCGCGTCTTCTTCACGGGCGCGTTCCGCAAGCCGCGTGAGATCAACTGGCTGTTCGGGTTCCTGCTGTTCTTCCTCGGCATGTTCACCGGCTTCACCGGTTACTCGCTGCCGGACGACCTGCTCTCCGGCACCGGTGTGCGCTTCGTGGACGGCGCGATCCTGTCCGTCCCGGTCATCGGCACCTACCTGTCGATGTTCGTGTTCGGCGGGGAGTTCCCCGGCGGGGACTTCGTGGCACGGTTCTACTCGGTCCACATCCTGCTGCTGCCGGGCATCATGCTCGGTCTCGTGGTGGCCCACCTGATCCTGGTCTTCTACCACAAGCACACCCAGTTCCCGGGTCCGGGCCGCACCGAGAAGAACGTCGTCGGCATGCCGCTGCTGCCCGTCTACATGGCCAAGGCGGGAGGCTTCTTCTTCCTCGTCTTCGGTGCCATCGCGGCCATCGCGGCGATCGCCACGATCAACCCCATCTGGGAGATCGGCCCCTACCGGCCGGACCAGGTGTCCACCGGCGCCCAGCCCGACTGGTACATGGGCTTCGCCGAGGGTCTGATCCGCGTCATGCCGGGCTGGGAGATCAACATCTGGGGCCACACCCTGGTCCTGGGCGTGTTCATCCCGCTGGTCATCTTCCCGCTGGTGCTCTTCGCCATCGCCTTCTGGCCGTTCCTGGAGGCATGGGCGACCGGCGACAAGCGGGAGCACCACCTGCTGGACCGTCCGCGCAACGCTCCGACGCGCACCGCCTTCGGTGTCGCCTGGATCGCCGCGTACTTCGTGATGCTGATCGGCGGTGGAAACGACCTCTGGGCCACGCACTTCCACCTGTCGCTCAACGCGATCACCTGGTTCGTCCGCATCGGGTTCTTCGCGGTCCCCGTGCTGTCGTTCATCGCCACCCGCCGGATCTGCATGGGTCTCCAGCGGCGCGACCGGGAGAAGGTCCTGCACGGCCGCGAGTCCGGCATCATCAAGCGCCTGCCGCACGGTGAGTTCGTGGAGGTCCACGAGCCCCTCACGCAGGAGCAGCTGCACACGCTCACCGCGCACGAGCAGCCGAAGCCGCTGGAGCTGGAGCCCGAGGTCGACAAGAACGGCGTCGCGCGCAAGGCGTCCATGGGCCAGAAGATGAAGGTCCGGCTCTCCAAGAGCATGTACGGGGAGGACAAGTTCGTCCCCAAGGCCACCGCGGAGGAGTACCAGGAGATCACGAGCGGCCACGGCCACCACTGATCCCCTGATCTCCGGATACGATCGCGACTGATCACAGCTGATCGCCACGGCAGGAGCCCCGTCCACCGCATGGACGGGGCTCTTCGCCGTCCCGGGACCTGGTTAGGCTGGGCACGTGCCCTGCGAGGACAGGGCCCCGTACCGACCACCAGGAGCGTGGACCATGAACGTTGCGACCCCGACAGGCGGCGACGGCACGGTGTCCCGGTCCTGGCCCGGCATCCTGGAGACACTGCTCGGCGGACGGGACCTGGCCGCGGACGACACCGCCTGGGCCATGGACCGCATCATGCGCGGGGCCGCCACCGACGCCCAGATCGCCGGCTTCGCCGTGGCCCTGCGCGCCAAGGGCGAGACGGTCGCCGAGATCTCCGGCCTGGTACGGGCCATGTACGCGCACGCCAACCTCATCGAGGTGCCCGGCCCCAGCGTGGACATCGTGGGTACGGGCGGCGACGGCGCCAAGACGGTGAACATCTCGACGATGTCGTCGATCGTCGTCGCGGGAACGGGCGTGAAGGTCGTCAAGCACGGCAACCGGGCCGCGTCCTCCGCGAGTGGGGCCTCCGACGTCCTGGAGAAGCTGGGCGTCAACCTGGACCTCTCCCCGGAGCGGGTGGTGGAGGTCGCCCGCGAGGCCGGCATCACCTTCTGCTTCGCCGTGAAGTTCCACCCCGCGCTGCGGCACGTCGCTGCCGCCCGCCGCGAACTCGGCGTCCGCACCACCTTCAACGTCCTCGGCCCGCTCACCAACCCGGCCCGCGTCCGCGCCCAGGCCACCGGCGTCGCCGACGCGCGGATGGCGCCCATCCTGGCCGGGGTGCTCGCCGAACGGGGCTCGTCCGCGCTGGTGTTCCGGGGCGACGACGGGCTGGACGAGCTGACGACCACGGCCACGTCGCGGGTGTGGGTCGTGCGGGACGGTGTGGTGCGGGAGGAGCACTTCGATCCGCGGGACGTGGGGATCGAGCTGGTGCCCGTGGAGGCGCTGCGCGGCGCGGACGCGTCGTACAACGCGGATGTGGCGCGGCGGGTGCTGGCGGGGGAGAGGGGGCCCGTGCGGGATGCGGTGCTGCTGAACTCGGCGGCGGCGCTGGTGGCGCTGGAGCCGTCCGACGAGCCGCTTGCGGTGCGGATCGCCGGGGGGATCGCGCGGGCGGCGGAGTCGATCGACAGCGGGGCGGCGGGGGCCGCTTTGGAGCGGTGGGTTCGGGTCAGTAACGGGGGGTGAGGGTGCCCCGGTCCCGCCCTTTCTCCGTTTCCTGGGGCTGCGCCCCAGACCCCGCTTGTCGCGGCTTCGCCGCTCGTCCTCAAACGCCGGACGGGCTGATTTCAGCGCGTTGGGGGTGCCCCCTTTGGGGGAGTTTGAGGACAACCGCGCGGAGCGCGGTTTCGGGGGTGCGGGGGCCGGCTCCCGCAGGAAACGGTGAAAGGGCGGGACCGGGGCACCACCCCCGGACATAAGCCGTCCGTATCACGGACCCCGCTTTCGCCGCCCTGATCCGCTATGCCATACTCGCCGCCAGGTCACGAGTGACAGCGACACAGGCCCCGGCCCGCTGTCCGGCAACCCTCCGTCCGTGGCGGGGTGCCCCGGGTGATGACCGGGCCGCAGGCAGCGAGGTCTGCGGCAAGCGCGGATCCCTCGCCAGGGATCCTGGTCGTCGAGGGAGTTCCTTCCGTGATCCAGCGAATGCGCTAGGGCCGAGAGCCCCTTCTCCGCGCCCGCACGTTCCCCTTCTCCTGCGCCGCCGTGCCGCCGCGCAGTGATCTGGCCTGCCTTCCACGGGAGTTCGTCATGTCCTCCACCGTTTCCGCCCCTGCTCCTGCCGTCGTCACCGGTCCCGCGCCGGCCCTGCCGCTGCCCGTCCTCGGCCGGGACGTCCGCGTTCCCGTCGCCGGCGGCGGCGAAGTCCCCTACGCCGCCCTCGACTACGCGGCGAGCGCGCCCGCCCTCCAGCGGGTGTGGGACGACGTCGCCGCCTACGCGCCGTACTACGGCAGCGTGCACCGGGGGGCCGGTTACCTCTCGCGGCTCTCCACCGAGCTGTTCGAGAACAGCCGGGCGACCGTCGCCGCGTTCCTCGGCTGCCGGGCGGACGACCAGGTGGTCTTCACCCGCTCGACCACCGACTCGCTCAACCTCCTGGCCGCGGCCCTGCCCGCCGGCACCCGGGTGTTCGTCTTCGAGACCGAGCACCACGCCGCCCTGCTGCCCTGGACCCGCCGCGCCGGCACCGGCGAGACGCCCGTCACCTGGCTGGACGCGCCGCGCAGCCCCGAGCAGGCCGTCGAGACGCTGGAACGGGCGCTGGCGGCGCGGGAGCCGTACGGTCCCGCGCTGGTGTGCGTGACGGGCGCGTCCAACGTGACCGGCGAGGTGTGGCCCGTCCGCGAACTCGCCGCCGCCGCGCACGCGCACGGCGCTCGTGTCGTCCTCGACGCGGCACAGCTCGCGCCGCACCGCGCGGTGGACATCGGCGAACTGGACGTCGACTGGGTCGCCTTCTCCGGCCACAAGCTGTACGCGCCTTTCGGCGCGGGGGTGTTGGCCGGGCGGGCGGACTGGCTGCGGGCGGCCGAGCCGTACCTCGCGGGGGGTGGTGCCACGCGCAGTGTGCGGCGGGAGGGCGACGGGGTGCAGCCGGTCGTGGAGTGGGACGAGGGGGTCGCGCGGCACGAGGCCGGGTCCCCGAACGTCATCGGCGCGCATGCCGTCGCCTCTGCTTGCCGGGCGCTGACCGAGGCGGGCTTCGAGCGGCTCGCCGCGCGGGAGGAGGCGCTGCTCGCACGGTTGCGCGCGGGGCTCGCGGCGGTACCGGGGGTTCGGGTCCTGTCCCTGTTCGGGGATGACGCGCCGCGGGTGGGGGTGGTGTCGTTCGTCGTCGACGGGTGGGAGAGTTCCGCGTTCGCCGCGGCTCTGTCCGGGGAGTACGGGATCGGGGTGCGGGATGGTCTTTTCTGCGCGCATCCCCTTGTGCGGGCGCTGCTCCCTGCGGGGGGCTCGGCCGTGCGTGTGAGCTTCGGCGTCGGGACGCCTGACGAGCACATCGAGCGGTTTGTGGGGGCGGTGGGGGAGTTGGCGGGGCGGTAGGCGCCTGCGGCGGGCTGTGCCCCGGTCCCGCCCCTTCGCCGATTCCTGGGGGCAAGCCCCCAGACCCCCTTGTCCTCAAACGCCGGACGGGCTGATTTCAGCCCGTCCGGCGTTTGAGGACAACCGCGCGGAGCGCGGTTTCAGGGGGTCCGGGGTGCTCCCCGGGAATCGGCGAAAGGGCGGGTCCGGGGCACCAGCCCGCCGCAGGCGCCCCGCGCAGCGCCTAGCTGTCGAGCCCGATCGCGAACGCCGCCTCCAGATCATGCTGCGAGTACGTGCGGAACGCGATGTGCGTCTCGGTCGACGCCACCCCGGGCACCTTGCTGATCCGCCCCGGAATGACCTCCGCGAGATCATCGTGCCGAGCCACCCGCACCATCGCGATGAGGTCGTAGGCCCCGGTCACGGAGAACACCTCGCTCACCCCTTCCAGCGCCGCGATCTGCTCGGCGATCTCGGGGATCCGGTCCACGTCGGTCTTGATCAGCACGATCGAGGTGATCACGTCGGTTTGTCTCCTTCGGCGGGCCCGGCCGCGTCGTTCACGGGGGATTTCACTCTAACCGGCCGTTCCCGGCACACCCATGCGAAGCCGAAGCCGAGGGCGAAGCCCATGACGTGGGCGAGGTAGGCGACTCCGGGGCGGTCGTCGGGGGCGCCGACGCCGGGCCATTGGAGGGCGAACCAGAAGAGGAGGACGGCCCAGGCGGGGAAGCGCAGCGGGAGGAAGAAGAGGAACGGGAAGAGGCTGGTCACCCGGGCCCGTGGGAAGAGATGCAGGAAGGCTCCGAGGATCCCGGAGATGGCCCCGGAGGCGCCGACGAGCGACTGGGCGGATCCGGCGTGCACGGCCGCGTAGCCGAGCAGGGCGAGGAAGCCGGTGACGACGTAGCACAGGGCGAACGAGAGGCGGCCCATGCGCTCCTCCGTCATCGCCCCGAAGACGTGGAGGAAGAGCATGTTGCCGAGCAGATGCAGCCAGTTGCCGTGCACGAAGAGGGCGGTGAACGGGGTGGCGAGGGACGCCGGCAGCTCGTGCCAGAGCTCGTCCGGCACCACTCCCCACCGTTCGAAGTAGGCCGTCTGGGCGGCGATCAGGTCGGCGCCGGTGCCGTACGAGGGATCGAGGCCGGACGCCGGACCGATCAGGAAGACCGCGCAGCAGGTGGCCAGAACGGTACGGGTGACCCAGGGGGCGCGGGGCCGGTCCCGCCGCACTGCCTTTACGATCATGGGCAGATCATGGCGTACCGGGGCAAGCGGTACGGAGAGCCTCGCCGGTCGCTCCGGCTCGTGCCGGTCCCAACCCGCCACGGGGTGGGCAGGCCGTAGGGTTACGACGAACGCTCCGCATCCCGCACGCCATGAACAGGACGGACGGCACCATGGACGTTCCCCGGCCGACCGCCACCGTCCGGTGGCGCCGTACCCCGTGCGGGCACCTCCCACGCCCCCGCGTGGGCCGCCCGGCCGGGGCGGTACGGGAAGCGGGGCCGGAGACCGGGCCGGTGGACCGTCCGGGGACGAGTTGAGGAACGGAGCGGACACGCGTGGTGGAGCACACGGACGGCGAGGAGACGGCCGGTGACGACGACGGCCGCGCCGGCGGCGTCGGCGAGGTCCTCGACCGCCCGTTGCCCGAGGGGATCCGGCGCCGGGTCATCGGGCTCGTCGCCGACGCGTTCGGCGGGCTGACGGTCTCCGAACTCCCCGCGCAGCTACGCCAGTACGCCCGCTTCACCCCCGCCCGCCGGGCCAAGTTCGCGGGCAACGCGATGGCCGCGGCCGTCGAGACCGACACCGCGTTCCGGCAGCGGATCTCCGCCCGGCTGCGGGAGACCGGCTCCGAGCTGGCCCGGGCCCTGGAGGCCGGGTCGCTGCCCGCCGCCGCGGACCCCGAGGACGTCGCGGCCATGGCCTTCGTCCTGCGCCCGCCCGGCTGGGTGAAACTCGTCACCGCCGCCGGCGAGGAGGCCCAGCGGGCCAGCGCCGAACGGGCCGGCGAGGAGGCCCAGCGCGAACTGCGGCAGCTCCGCGAGGAACTCGCCCGGGTACGCGACGAGGCCCGCACCGAGGCCGACCGGGCCCGCGCCGAGCTGGAGACCGTCCGCAAGGAGGGCGAGGGCCTGCACCGCAAGCTGCGCAGCGCCGTCAACGACGTACGCCGCGGCGAGGCGGCGCTCCGCAAGGCCCACGCCGAACTGGAGACGCTGCGCACCGAGGCCGCCGCCGAACTGGCCGCCGCCCTGGGCGAGACCCGGCGCGTCAAGGCCCGGCTCGCGGAGGCCGAGTCCGCCCTGGAGGCGAGCCGCCGGGCGGTCCGCGAGGGCCGCAGCGTCGAGGACATGCGGCTGCGGCTGCTGCTCGACACCGTCCTGGACGCCGCCCAGGGGCTGCGCCGCGAACTGGCCCTGCCCCCACCTCCGTCCACCCCGCCGACCTCGTGGACGCGGTGGAGCCCGGCCGGATGACCCCCAAGGACATCGCCGCGCGCGCCCTGTCCGAGACCGACCCCGCCCTGCTGGACCAACTGCTCGCCCTGCCGCAGGCGCACCTGGTGGTCGACGGCTACAACGTCACCAAGACCGGTTATCCCACGATGCCGTTGGACAAGCAGCGGCTGCGGCTGCTGGGCGGCCTCTCCATGCTCGCCGCGCAGACCGGTGCCGAGATGACGTGCGTCTTCGACGGGGCCGAACTGGCCGCTCCGGTGCTGCTCGCGCCGCCGCGCGGGGTGCGGGTGCTCTTCAGCAAGCCCGGGGTGACGGCCGACGAGCTGATCCGCCAGCTCGTCCGGGCCGAGCCGCCCGGGCGGCCCGTGGTGGTCGTCTCCACGGACCGGGAGGTCGCCGACGGGGTCGCCAAGGTGGGGGCGCGGCCGGTGGCTTCGGCGCTGCTGCTGCGGCGGCTGGCGCGGACCTGAGCCCCGGGCGCACCACCCAGCCCGTCCGGCGTTTGAGGACAACCGCGCGGAGCGCGGTTTGAGGGGGCTGGGGGCTGCCCCCCAGGAAACGGCGAAGGGGAGGGACCGGGGCACAGCCCCCCGCAGGGGTCAACCCCGCACCCCGCAGGGTCAACCGTGTGATGCGTGAGCAAGGAAATTCCCCCAGGGGATTTGAACCGATCATATGAGGGTCACTAAGGTCGGGCCTCGAACCTTCGCGCGGTGATCATCCAATCCGGATGACGTGAAGTGTCCCGCCGTGCCCGACCGCGCCCCAGCGCGCCCGCGGCGGCCGAGGAGAAAAGGAGCTCGACTCCGTGGCGTCCCACCGTCGTCCCAAACAGCCGAGCCGTACTCGGGTGACCGTCCTCACCGCGACCGCCGCCGCAGCCGTCGCCCTCTCCGCCCAGGCGGCCTCCGCCGATCCCGGCGCCAAGCCGACCCGGAGCGAGGCCAAGGAGAAGGTCGACCGGCTCTACGAGCAGGCGGAGCAGGCCACCGAGAAGTACAACGGGGCCAAGCAGCGGCAGGAGAAGCTGGAGAAGGAGGCCGGCGAGCTCCAGGACCGCGTCGCGCGCGGTCAGGAGGAGGTCAACAAGCTCCGGGACGGGCTCGGCGCGGTCGCCACCGCCCAGTACCGGTCCGGTTCGGTGGATCCGTCCCTGCAACTGCTGCTCTCGTCCGACCCCGACACGTACCTGGAGCGGGCGTCCACGCTCAACCAGGTCAGCGCCAAGCAGGCGGAGGCGCTCCGGCAGATCGCCACCAAGCAGCGTGCCCTGAAGCAGCAGCGCGAGGAGGCGGCGGGCAAGCTCGCCGACCTGGAGTCCACCCGCAAGGCGCTGGGCGAGCGCAAGGCCGAGGTGCAGGGCAAGCTCGCCGAGGCGCAGGACGTCCTCAACTCCCTGACGGAGAAGGAGCGCGCCGCGATCGCCGCCGCCGAGAAGGAGGAGGCCGCCAAGGCCGCCGCCAAGGCGGGCACGGGCGACGACGACTCGGGTGCGAGCGGGTCCAAGAGCGGCTCGAAGAACGGCGGTTCGGGGCAGACCGGCAGCAGTGGCAAGGCCGTCCCGGGCTCCGGCCGGGCGGGCGCCGCGCTGGCCGCCGCGCAGTCGAAGATAGGGTCCCCGTACGTCTGGGGCGCGACCGGCCCGAGCTCCTTCGACTGCTCCGGGCTGACCTCCTGGGCCTACGCCCAGGCGGGCGTCACGCTCGACCGCACGTCGGAGGCGCAGGCCAACGACGGCACCCGGATCTACGACCAGAGCCAGCTCCAGCCCGGCGACCTGGTCATCTTCTACGGCGACATGCACCACGTCGGCCTGTACGCCGGCAACGGGCAGGTGCTGCACGCGCCGCGCACCGGCACCGTCGTCCGCTACGAGGCGATGAGCAACATGCCGTTCCAATTCGGCGTGCGCGTGGGCTGACCGGGCGCGGAGGGCCCGCCTTACCCGTCTCCCCTCCGGATCCACTGTTAAGCCGTCCGGTCCTGCCAATCCACCCGTTCGGGTGGTGTCGCCCCGGCCGTGGAGGCTCCGACGCCCCGCCCATGACCTGCGTCTTGGGCGGGGCGTCCGGCGTTCCCCCAGGGCGCGCCCGGACTCCACCCTCCGTAGCGGTCTTTGAACGGAGAGTGAGCGAACCGCTACTGTCTGCCGCCGGCGCGGTGCCCCCGCCGTCGTCCGCCCGCCCGGGCGGCAGGGGGCCGGCAGGGGGCCGCGCAAGCGAAGGGAGTACGGCAGCACGTGGCGTCCCACCGCCGGTCCACGCCCTCCGGTCTCGCCCGGACCGTACGCGTCACCGTCCTGTCCGCCGCCGTGGCCACCGCGGCGGCCGCGTTCTCGCCGTCCGCCGCCGCTCGTCCCGGCAGCCCCGCCGACCCCGCCGGTCCCGCGGGGGGCGCCGGCGGCAGCGCCTCGCCCGGTTCGGTGAGGCAGCGCCTGGACCGGCTCTACCGGCAGGCCGAGCGGGCCACCGAGCAGTACAACGCGGCCGGTGAACGGGCCGGTGCCCTGCGGCGGAAGGTGGAGCAGGCCGCCGACCGGGTCGCCCGCGGCCAGGAGACGGTCAACCGGATGCGCAACGCCCTCGGGACGGTCGCCGCCGCGCAGTACCGGAACGGGCTCGTGGACCCCGCCCTGCGCCTGCTGCTCTCCTCCGACCCCGACCGCTACCTCGACCGGGCCTCCGCCCTCGAACGCGTCACCGGCCGGCAGACCGAGCGGCTGCACGCCCTGCTCGCCGCCCAGCGCGCGCTCGGCCAGGAGCGGCTGGAGGCGGCCCGCGCCCTAGCCGAACTGGAGGACAGCCGCCGGGCCGTCGCCCGCCACAAGCACGAGGTCGAGGGCCGGCTCGCCGCCGCCCGCCGGCTCCTCAACACCCTGCCGGACGGCGAACGGGTCCGGTACGCCCGCGCCTCGCGCTCCGCGGGCGGCCCCCGCGCCGGCTTCCTGTTCGCCGTGCCCCCGCCGTACCCGTCGCCGGGCGGGGACTCCTCACTCTCCGACGCCGGTTCCGCGCGCGGCGCCGCCGCCGCGCGGGCCGCCCGTTCGGCCGTCGGCTCGCCTTACGCGTGGGGCGCGAGCGGCCCGTCCGCCTTCGACTGCTCCGGGCTGACGCAGTGGGCGTACGGCCGGGCGGGCGTGGGCCTGCCGCGCACCTCCCAGGCCCAGCGGAACGCGGGCCGGCACGTCCCGCTCTCCGAGGCCCGCCCCGGCGACCTCGTCATCTACCGGGACGACGCGAGCCACGTGGGCATCTACGTCGGCGACGGACAGGTGGTCCACGCGCCGTACCCGGGGGCGCGGGTGCGGTACGACCGGGCGGACATGATGCCGATCTCGTCGGTCACTCGGCCGTGAACGCGTCTCGGAGTACGTCCCCGCCGCCCCGCTCCGGGTGACCGGCCGGCCGGCTCGTACGATGCGGGCCATGGACGGCCCCACGAGACGACCCGGCGGCGCACGCCGGGCGGCGCTGCGCTTCCTGGCCGTCGTACTGATCGCTCTGCCGGCCCTCGCCGGCTGCGGGGCCGGGCCCGTAGACGGCGCGGCCCTCCGCGACACCGACGCCGTCCGCCGGCTGCTCGACGGCTGGGCGACGGCGCTGCGCGACCGCGACGAGGGCGCGTACCTCGCCGCCGTCGATCCCGGCGAGCGCGCCTACCGGGACCGTCGGCGACAGGTCTTCGACAACCTCGCCGACGTGCCGCTCGCCTCCTGGGAGTACGGCGCGGTCCGCACCGGCGGCTCCACCCCCGCGCCCGGCGACGGCCACCGGGTCGCCGTCCGGGCCGAACTCCGCTACCGGCTGGCCGGTTACGACACCGCGCCGGTCGCCGTCCCGGTCCGGCTGACGGCCGTGCGGCGATCCGGGCGCTGGTACGTGGCGGGGGACGACACCGCGTCCGGCGACCGCCAGCTCTGGGAACAGGGCCGGGTCACCGCCGTCCGGGGCCGGCACAGCCTCGTCCTCGGCGCGGGCCAGGGGGCGGCCGCGCTGCGGGCCCTGTCCGGACTGGCCGACGCGGCGGTGCCCGCCGTCGCCGCGGCCTGGCCGGATGGCGAGCGGCCGGACGGCGACCGTCCGGGGCGGCTCGTCGTCGAGATGCCGGCCTCGCTGGAGCGCATGGGCGCCCTGCTCGGCGCGCCGCCCTCCGACTACCGGGGCATCGCGGCGGTGACCACCACGGCGGGGGAGAAGCCCGGCGGGGGTCCGGCCCCCGCCGGGCGGATCGTCGTCAACCCCGAGGCGTACAGCGCCCTCAGCCCGTTCGGCCGGCGGGCCGTCCTCACCCACGAGGCCACGCACGTCGCCACCCGTGCCCGTACCACCGACACCACCCCCATGTGGCTCTCGGAGGGCTTCGCCGACTGGGTCGCCTACCGCACCGCCGACCGCGCCCCGGCCGCGATCGCCCCCGAACTGGCCCGCGCGGTCACCGCCGGCCGGCCCCCGGACCGCCTCCCCACCGACGCCGACTTCCGCTTCACCGGCGGCGCCGACCGCCTGGCCCGCGCGTACGAGGGCGCCTGGCTCGCCTGCCGGATGGTGGCGGAACGGTGGGGCGAACGGAAACTCGTCGCTTTCTACCGGGCGGCCGGCACGAGTTCGGTGGAGAGGGCGGCGCGGGAGGTCCTGGGAGTGGGGGAGCGGGAACTCACGGAGGGGTGGCGGGGGTACGTGGGGAAGGTGCTGCGCTGAGGCGTGCGGCGCGGATCGCACCGACCGCGTACACCCCAAATCGGGGCGATAGCGGCGGTATTCACCTCGCCAGCGCGGCCGACGTGCTCGGCGAGGACGCTTCGGCCCCGATGGCCGAACTCGCGCGCCGCGAGAGGAGCGGGCCGAACCGCTCGGCGTCCGGTGCGAGGTGCGGGACTCGTCGCCCCGCCCGCCCTGGGCGCCGCTCGCCGTCCGCCCCCGGACCTGCGCGGCGTACGGGCGGGCCCTGGCCGACTGCGGTTTCGGCGACGTGACGTGGGAACCGCTGCACGGTCTCCCGGCCTCCACCGAGCCCCGTCGGCCTCACGTCACTGCCCGGTGTGGCGGGGGCCCCAGAGCGCGTGGGGGGAGAGAGGGTCGGCGGTGCCGGTGCGGTGCCGGTGTCCGGCCGCCACGTCAGCGGTTCGGCCGCCCGGTGGCGCCGGATGTGGTGGAGCGACGTGCAGTGCGGGCGCGAGCCCGACGGCCGCCGCTCCACGCTCCGGTCGCGGGACCGGAGAATTCCGGAGCGAGGGGCGGGTGTCAGATCCCGTTCGCGAAGTTCTTGAAGGCGGCCGTCGTCTTCGGGCCGGCTATCCCGTCGATCCGGCCGCTGTAACCCCAGCCGCCGTCCCGCAACATGTACTGCAATGCCGTCAGGGTGCCGCTTCCGACGATCCCGTCGATCTCCCCCTTGTAGCCCCACGCCTCCTTGAGGCAGCGCTGGATGGCCTTCCAGCTCTCCGTGCCCAATTGGCCGTCGAGCTCACCTCTGTAGGACCAGTACTGCTTCGCCCAACGCTGCACGTTCTTCGCCTCTGATGCGTTCAGCCCCAGGTTGTTCACCGCGAGGATGGAGACGCTTTGGGAACTTGTCGCCGGCTGCGCGGCCGCGAAGCCGGTACCCGCGGTCGCGAGGCTGCCGGCCGCGAGTCCCGCGACGGCGGTGATGCCGACGAGGGCCCTTGTCAGAACGTTCGGTCGCATGCGTTTCCCTTCGGGTCGGCGGGCGGTACCGGACGCGACAGGGCGCTCTGGAAACTCTGGAAACAAGGGTCGCGTTCGATGCCACCCGTGCTCGGTCGGAGCGCGCGCGAAGCGGACGCGAGCCGTCCCACGACCCGACCGCTCCAGCGCGACGGACCAGAAGCTAGCGCCGCCCGCCTGCGCCGCTCAACCGCCTTCCGGCAGATGACTCAAACAGCTTAGGGAACCCAACCGCCTTGCAGACAAGCCGAATTTATACTTGCGCACCGTCGCGCACCGTCTGTAAGGGCAGAAGCTCAGGGAGAGGCGGCCGGATCGGGCCGCCGCGCGTCAGCCCGGCTGTATGCCTGCACCCCCTTACTGCCTCCCAGGCCCCAGGCGAGTACCCTGACGCCCTGTCAAAACGGTCACATGGACGAAGGGTGCGGAGAATGGGCGAGTATCACGGCGACGTCTTACGAATATCGGCCGACGACCTGCGTGCTGCCGCGCCCGCGTTCCACACGCAGAGCACTGCCTCCAGAACGACGTGGCGCACGTTCGCCCACGACGTTGAAGGCGTCGTCAACGGCGCGAACGGCAAGGCCCAGGAGCTGATTCACCACAACAAGGGTGAAGCCATTGAGGCGTTCGACGAGTTCTGGCGCCGCTACTACCACGACGGAAAGGGTTGGCTCCACGATCTGGCGGCGGCCTCCCGGGACCTGGCCGATGCTCTGGAGGCGTACGCCGACGAGGCTCACAAGGCCGAGAAGCAGCTTGAACACAAGCTGGAGATCGTAGGCGCCACCATCGTCGCCGGAACGGCGCTGGCGATCTTCACCGCGGGAATCTCCGAGGCCGCGGCGGGTGCCGCCACCGCGGCCGTCGTCGAATTCGCGGGCGCGCTCGGGGCGAGCGTGTCCGCGGAGATCGCCACCATCGCCGGCACCACTCTGGCCTCGGCGGCGATGGGCGGTATCGAGTCGGTCGCCGTGGATTTGGCCGTCGCCCAGCCTCTCAGTATCTCCCTGGGCGAGCAGAAGGGCTTCAACCTCGACGAGGTGCACGACTCCGCGCTGTACGGCGGTCTCACGGCGGGGGCGCTGGGAGGTGGCGCCAGCACCTATAAGGCAATCAAGGACGCTGGAGGGCCGGGCGGCATCCTCGGTAAGTTCAACCTCGACTTCGGAGGCGGGCCGCAGTTCGCCGCGCCTGGTGGTGTGCTTCCGGGCGCGGGGGCCGGGGCCGGGTCGTTCCTCGACCGGTTCAACCTGATCGCGTGGAAGGAATACCCGCCGGAGGTCATAGAGAACTTCAAGCGGGGAAACAAATTCAACTCGGACAACCACTGGCGCTATCCTGCCAATGAGGTTCACTTGAAGAACGGGAAGCGGCTCGACTCATACGATCCGGGAACCGAGATAGTTTCCCGTAAGCATACGCAATTGGGTGAGATCGAGGTGGATACCGCCAAGAAGTACTTGAGTGAGCTGGCCAAGAAGTATGCCCCGGACACCGTCATACGAAGTAACAAATATCCGGATCTCGACGGTAGCGCCCTCAAGGGGGAAATGATTTTGGAGGTTCCTGTCCAGAAGGGGGGTGTGCCGCGGGAAATAATTGAGCATGCGCAGGAATTGAAGATCGCCATCCGGGACGTGGAAGGGCGGTTTTACACCGATGAGTGAGGGGAGCGGGACGTGTCGTTGATTTACTGTGAGCGATGGAACGAGAGGCTTTGCAAGCCTATTGGCCGACTCGGTGCGGACGAAGCCAAAGTGGTTCACGAATCGGGTGAGCCGTACGCGGTGGCTTCGGTGGATGAGGGTACGGGGCACGCGGACAGGGTCGTCGAGCTGGCCATGCGAAGCAATATCGTCCGGGTCAACTTCCTCGACGAGTACAACCGCGTCGAGATGATCTATATCTTCGGGCCCGCCGATGGGCGGTTGTTCCTGCAGGATATTACGACGTACGATTACGGCGACGTGAAGAAGTACTTGGGTATGTCGCGCAGTCGAGTGGTC
This sequence comes from Streptomyces sp. CA-181903, assembly GCF_050937075.1. Classification (NCBI taxonomy): domain Bacteria; kingdom Bacillati; phylum Actinomycetota; class Actinomycetes; order Kitasatosporales; family Streptomycetaceae; genus Streptomyces; species Streptomyces sp. CA-181903. Next base: position 1,998,468 of record NZ_JBNJLY010000001.1, on the reverse strand, counting down.
GAAATCAATGAATTCAATCCGGACGGCACCGGTGTTTACCACTACAAGGGGCCCGATGAGCGGTATTCCCAGGAACTGTCCTTGAAGGACGACAGGTCGCTCGACCTGCACTGGGAAGCCGTGCCGGAGTTCGGCGACTACGCCTCCATCGCCCGAGGCAAGCGCAGCGGGCCCGCGGTCCCGTTCGGCTGACCCGCCGGCGTGGCATGCCGCCTCTGAGGTTCGCGGCCGTGGCCCTTCTCGGTGCGCTCGGCCGTGAGACGGGTGACGCGGGCGGGAGTCGTTTTTTGGGGTGTGCGCGAGTGTATTTCGGCGCAGGGGGACAGGGGAATCGGCTTGCCGACCCGGATCTCTCCATCGTGGCGCCGCCACGCCCGAATGCAGAGTGACGGCGGTCGCCGCAGTCGCGACGCTCAGGGGCGGATGCTGAGGTGGGTCAGGCCGGTGGTGTGGTGGATGCCTCCGCCGATCGCGCAGTCCGTGGGGAGGGTGGCCGGGAGGGTTTGGATGGTCTTTTCCGCTGTCGCGCCCTTGGCTCGGCCGTCGATGACTTCGCCTTTGAGCAGGGCCGTGTTGAGGCCGGCCACGCGGACCGAGGGGCCGGCCTGGTATGCGATGACGGTCTTCGTGCCGTCCGTGTAGTGCAGGGTCTCGACGGACCGGTTCCAGGACAGGAGGAGGCAGCCGCCTCCGGTCTTGCCCTCGGTGTGGTACGTGGCCGTGCTGCGGCGGCCCGAGCCGTCCGTGCAGTGGTACGTGCCGTCGACGGAGACCTCGGCGGAGCCGGCGGAGGACAGGCCGAGGCCCGGTCCGTAGGTGATGTTCTCCTGGCCCGTGCACTCCATGGTGGTGTGTGCCCTGGCGTGGTCCCCGGCCTGCGCCGCGGGGACGCCGGCTGCTGTCGTCAGCAGGGTGAGGGTGGCCAGAGTGATTCCCGCGCCACGGCTGCCGATCACGATGCGTCCCTTCGTAGCCCGAACCACGGTGTGGCCGACGCCGACTTGGATACCCCTGCGCATCGCCGGCCGCACCGCCTCCTCTGACGGTCAGGAGCGACACGGGCTCCTCACACCCCTGTGTGCGCCCTCGCGCCTGTCGCACGCCCCGCACGGGCGGGGCACGGCGGCGACATCGAAATCGTCAAAGACCCGCTCGGGGCGGGGAGTTGCCGATGAGTGACGCATTCTCGACGGCGACCCGGGTGGCCTCCGTGGCGGTGGCCGCGCCGCCGTGTTCGCCGAGGCGTTCCTGTGCGCCGACGCGGCGGTGCGCCGCAAGTTCGTCGGCCTCGCGGCACATTCCGGCATCGAGTACCGGAACCTGTCCCTGCCGTTGGCCGAATACCGCGAACCGCGCGACTTCACCGCTTACAACCGGATCTGGTCCGCAGTGGCCGGTGACGTCGGGCGGCGGGAGTCGTGCCCGGCGAGGTCGGGGCCATCGTCGCGACCACGACCACCGGCGCCTCCGTCCCGGCGTTCGGCGCCGACCTCGTCCGGCGCCTGGTCCTTCCGCGGCACGTGGCCCGGATGCCCCTGTCCGGCCTCGGCTGTACGGGCGGTGCCGTCGGGCCGGCGCGCGTGCACGACTACCTGCGCGGCCACCGGACCGGGTGGCCGTCCTGGTCTCCGTCGAGCTGTGCTCGCTCGACTTCCAGTGCACCGGCACCTCGGTGGACAACCTGGTGGCCGCCGACCTGTTCGGCGGCGCCGGGGCGGTCGTCGTGCTCTTCGGCGCCGAACTGGCGGAACGGGCCGCAGGGCCGGAACTGACCGCCACCCGCAGTGGCCTGCACCCCGGCACCGAGCATCTGATGGGAATGCGCCTGGAGACGGACGGGTTCGCCGTCTTCCTGGCTCCTGACGTTCCCGACGCCGTCGATAAGCACCTGCCCGGCGAGGTCCACGGCTTCCTGGCCCGGCACCGGCTGACGACCGCGGACATCACCGTCTGGATCTGCCACCCCGGCGGCCCGAAGATGCTCGAAGCCCTGGACCGCGCCCTCACCCCGCCACCAGGCGTCCTCGCCCACAGCCGCGCCTCGCTGGCCGCCCACGGCAACATCTCCTCCGCCGCCGTCCTGGACGTCCTGCACCGAACCCTGACCGCGCCTCCGCCGGCCCGCCCGCCCCCGGCTCACACGGCCTGCTGCTCGCCGTCGGTCCGGGACTCACCACGGATCTGGTGCTGCTGCACTGGCCGGAGTCCTGTTACTCCTGAATGGTCGCGACGAACGCGGACCAGGCGGGGGTCGGGAAGAGGAGCGCCGGGGCGGCGGGGTGTTTGCTGTCGCGGATGGGGATGGTTCCGGTGGGGGCGTAGGCAGGGGCCCATTCGACGCATTGGCCGCTGTTCCCCTCGCAGTAGGTCGACTTATTCCACGTTGCGTGGGTGAGGTCGAGAGTGCTGCTCATCGCGGGCCCCCTGTTCAGCGTGCCTTGACGCTCGTGACGAACGCGGACCATGCGGGTGCGGGGAAGGTCAGGGGTCGATCGGTCGGGCGTTTACTGTCGCGGATCGGTACGGTGCCGGATGAGGCGTACCCGGGGGCCCATTCGAGGCATTCGCCGCTGTTCCCCTCGCTGTGGCTGGATTTCTTCCATATGGCGCCGGAAAGGTCTGAGGTGGTGTTCATGGGAGTATGCCTCCATAACATGTCGAATGAGGGACAGTGATTCCTGGCGCGACAGGGCGTCGGCGCGCAGTCGCTCGAACGCTGCCTGTGCGCTGGCAACTACCTCGGCAGAGTCGCTCACTTGCCCTCGGGTGTACGTCTCCTCGTACAAGACGTCGGTGCCATCCTGGGTGGTGAGCACGGTGAAGGGGCCGCCCCGGGCGGCGGTCCCAGCAGAATAAGGGAACACCTGCAAGTTAATGTGCGGTACTTCCGAGGCGGTGAGGAGACGCCGCAGTTGGTTGCTCATGACTTCCGGGCCACCGACGTTGGACCAGAGTGCTGCCTCGTAGAGGATTACCCACAGGGCCGGAGGGTTGGGGCGGTCGAACACTTCCCGCCGCTGCATGCGCCTTTCGATGCGCGCTCTGATCTGGTCGACTGACTCATGCGGATTTGCGGCGCGGAAGACGTGTTCCGCATACTCGGGAGTTTGCAACATCCCCGTGACTCGGGTGGTCGAATAGTTGCAGATAGCCCGCGCCTCGCGCTCCAGCTGCAAGTACGGGATGAACCACGTCGGCGACCCCGCGTCCGCCGCCCGCTGCCGCATGCGCGCGTACGTGCCCGGCGTGCCGAAGACGCGGTCGCACTGCTTGGCGAAAGCCGCCGACGCGAGCTGTTCGCCGCGTTCGACCTTGCTGACGTACGGCTGGCCGCAGTGCAGGGCGTCGGCGAGTTGCTCCTGGGTCCAGCCGCGTGCTTCGCGGGCGGCCTTGACCTCCTCGCCGAACTCTCGGGCGGGGGAGAGCGGTTCGCCGGGTGAACGATCGAGCATGTGTTCAACTCCCCTTATTCCAAGCGGCTTTGGAATCCAGAATGGCCTGTTCAGGCGGGCTGTGGAGGTGGAGTCTAAGCCTCACGGTTGATGCCCGCTCGTGAAGAGCGGAACACCATGAAGGGTCGAACGCATGACGCAATCGAAGGCCACCTACCGGCCCGGCGCGTGGCTGACGGATACGCGGCGCGGGAAGGTCGGGCAGGTGATGGGGTACGGGGGGCCGAAGGTGCGGTTGCGGCCGCCCGGGGTGGGACGGAGTGGGAGGCCGAGCCGGGGCGGGTGCGGCCGGCGACGTTGGAGGAGCGGGAGCGGGCGGGGGTGCCGGGTGGATCGTTCGTCGGCGCCCGGTACGGGACCGGTTCGCGGCGGGGTGACGCGTGAGCCCGCGGTCGTTCCCGCCGCCCATGTGGGATCCGCCGCCCCTGCCGCCGACGCCGCACGGGAGCGGGCCGTTGGTGAATCCCGCGCCGCACGAGTGCGGGATGTGCCGGTGGTACACCGCCGCCGAGACCGCGGCCCGGCAGCGCGGGGACGGGGAGGCGGCGGAGGTGTACCGGCGGAGGCGGGCCGGGCATCAGGGGCAGTATCCGCATCGGCAGCCGGAGCGGCGGGGCTGAGCCGTGCGTCAGGGTTCCCCACGGTGGGATTCCGGCTCCGCGATCTCCTCCGACCAGTCCGTGCCCAGCGCCGCGGCGAGGCGGTGCAGTGCCGCCTCGGTGCGGCCGTAGAGGGCGAGTTCCGTGTCGCCGTACCCCGTGTCGTGGCGGGCGATGACGTCCGGACCGCCCAGGAACTCCGTATGTGCGCCCAGTTCGCGCCACGGCAGCAGGCCCATCGGGCGGAGTACCTGGCGGAGGCGGGTCATGGACTCCGGAGTCAGGTCCGGTTCCTCCACCGTCCAGCCGTAGTGGTCGGGGAGGCGGGCCGCCGCCAGCGTGAGGAAGAACTCCGACACCGAGTGGCTCTGGAGGGTCCACTCGCGGTCCTCGACCGTCACCAGGACCGGCGGGTCGACGAGGTGCGCGCGGGCCGCCGGGTAGCCCCACTCGTTGCAGAACTGGTCCTCGGCCATCAGGACGCAGACCCGGGGGTCCTCGTCCGGGCCGGTAAACAGGTTGTCGCGCGGCAGGCCGTCGGCGACGCCGTAGCCCGTCGGGTCGGGGCGGACGGTGGGCGGCCAGACGGGGTTCGTCCAGTAGAGGCGCCAGCGGTCGGCGAAGGAGTTGAACGGCAGGTCCCACCACTCGTCCAGGGCGGCGGGTATGGGGAGGAGGCGGTCGACGTCGTCCGGTTCGGGCTCGTCCTCGGGCGCGGCGGGGCGCAGGCCGGTCACGTACTCCTTGTGCGCGTCCGGCTCGTCGCGCTCCCAGCGGGCGCCGCCGGTCGGCTCGTACCCCCACTCCTCCTGGAACGCGCGCAGCAGTTCCCAGCGGGCTGCGCTGCCGGCCGGTTCCGTCGCCGCCACCTGCCGGGCAGCCGCCAGGCGTTCCGCGAAGCGGCCGTAATCGATCTCCGTCGTGATCTTCTTCACGGCGGGGATCCTATGGGGGGACGGGCGCCGTACCGTACCCGGTAATCCCTGGTCAGCGAACGGAGTTCACCGTGCCGCCGTCACCCCGTGACGTCCTCGCCGCCTACCACCGGGCCATGCTGAGCTGGTCCGCCGACGATCTGGCCGACCTCTACGCGCCCGACGCCGTCCACGAGTTCCCCTTCTTCGCGCCGGGAACGCCCGGCCGCTACGAAGGCCGTGAGGAGGTCCGGGCCGGCTACCGGGCGGCGTGGGGCGCCAGCCCGGTGCGGCTCAAGGAGATCCATGACGTCATCGTCCTCGACGCCGCCGACCCCGAGGTCGTGATCGGGCAGTGGGGGGCCTCCGCGACGTCCGGGCCCGGGACGGAGCCGGCGGCGATCACCGGCCTGCTGATCCTGCGGGTGCGGGACGGCCTGATCGTGCACGCCCTCGACTACATGGACACGCTCGGCACGTGCCATGCGCTGGGTCGTCTGCCCGCCCTGCTGAACGGCCTGGGAGTGGAGCGTCCGGACGGCGCCGACCCCGGGGACGGCGCCGAGCGTCACAGCAGTTCCTGAAGCCGCTCCGCCAGCAGGTCCCAGCGCCAGCGCTCCTCCACCCAGGCGCGGCCCCGCGCCCCCATGCGGGCGCGCAGTTCCGGGTCGAGGAGGAGCGTCGCGACGCGGTCCGCCGTCTCGGCGGCCGACTCGCCGCGCACCACGAACCCCGTCTCCCCCTCCAGCACCGCGTCCGGTGCGCCGCCCGAGTCGCCGGCCACGACCGGCAGGCCCGTCGCCGACGCCTCCAGGTAGACGATGCCGAGCCCCTCGACGTCCAGGCCGCCGCGCCGGGTGCGGCAGGGCATGGCGAAGACGTCGCCGGCGCCGTAGTGGGCGGGGAGTTCGTCCCACTCGACCGGACCGGTGAAGCGGACGGACGCGGCGACGCCCGTCTCCTCGGCGAGTTTGCGCAGGTCGTCGGCGTACGGGCCGCCGCCGACGATGAGCAGGACGGCGTCCGGGACGCGGGCGAGGACGGCGGGCAGGGCGCGGATCAGGGTGTCCTGGCCCTTGCGCGGGACGAGCCGGGAGACGCAGACGACCACCGGGCGGTCGGTGAGGCCGAGCCGGGCCCGGACCGCGTCGCCGCCCGAACCCGGGTGGAACGTCTTCTCGTCCACGCCGGGCGGGAGTTGGACCATGCGGGACGCCGCCTCGCGGGTGAGGGCGGAGGCGATGCGGGAGCGCGTGTACTCACCCAGATAGGTGATCGTGTCGGTGCCCTCGCCGATGCGCCGCAGCAACTGCCGGGCGGCGGGCAACTGCGCCCAGCCCGCCTCGTGGCCGTGGCTGGTGGCGACGATCCGCCGCGCGCCCGCCGCCCGCAGCGCCGGGGCCATCAGGCCCAGCGGGGCCGCCGCGCCGAACCAGACCGAGGAGCAGCCGTGTTCCCGCAGCAGCCCGGCCGCGCGGCGGGTCACCCGGGGCGTGGGCAGCAGCATCGTCGTCCGGTCGCGGACGACGCGGAACGGCTGCTCGGCGTCGAACCGGGCCGTGGCCTCGACACCCTCGCGGCTCCGCTTCCACGTCGACGCGTAGACGACGATGTCCGCCGGGTCCAGCCGCAGCGCCATGTTGTGCAGGAACGCCTGGATGCCGCCGGGGCGGGGTGGGAAGTCGTTGGTGACGATCAGGGTCTTGTGCATGCCGGTTGTTCGCTTCTCCGTCGCTTCTCCGTCCGCGCGGCGTCGCATGGCGCGGGTGTCGTGGGGAGGTGGCGTGTGCGACAGTACCCGCCCTGTGTGCCGGGGCGGCGGCCGGGCGGCGGCGGGGGCGGGCCCCTGCGGCTCCCGCGGCGTCGTCGGCGGCGGCGATCGGGCGGCAATGGCGCCACGACACCGCACGTCACCGAGGACCGGCCGCCGGACGGGCATCATGCCTTGCAGTGACGGCACCCTCACGATGTGTGGTGCCCCGACGGGACGAGGTGGACGATGGCGGGCTCCGGTACGGGCTCCTCCGGTACGGGCTCTTCCGACACGGGCTCACGACTGCGGCTGCTCCTCAAGGTGGGGGCCGTGTGGGCCGCCACCCGGGCCTTCCTGCTGCTGTGCGTGTTCCGGGTGCTGGACATGCCCGGCTCGGACGTCGGCATCGACATCGAGGTGATCTACCGGCGCTGGTACGGCGTCTTCTCGACCGGCGTCTTCCCGTACGACGACGTCACGTGGCAGTACCCGCCCGCCGCCGCCCTCGCCGTCCTCTCCCGGGGCTGCTGCCGTTCCTCGACTACGCGCACGCCTTCTTCCTGGTGTGCTTCGCGGCGGACGCCGCGATCCTCGGCATGCTGCTGTACGCCGTGCGGGACGGGCGGCGTAGCAGACGGGGGGTATGGGTGTGGGTGCTCGGCGTACCGCTGCTCGGGCCGATCGTCTACGCCCGGTACGACGTGATGGTGACCGCCGTCGCCGTCGCCGGCCTGCTGGCCCTGGGCCGCCGGACGCGGCTCGCGGGCGCGCTTGCCGGCTTCGGGGCGCTGTTGAAGGTGTGGCCGGTGCTGCTGCTCGTAGGGGTGCCGCGCGGGGGACGGACGCGGTCGGCCTGGAGCTCGGCGCTGGTCACGGGCGTCGTGCTGCTGATGCTCTTCGCTGCCGCGATGCCCGGCGCTCTCGCCTTCCTCACCTTCCAGCGGGACCGGGGCACGGAGGTGGAGTCGCTGGGGTCGATGGTGTTCCATCTGGCCCGGCACTTCGGGTGGCACGGGCGGGCCCGGCTGCACTACGGGTCCGTCGAGTTTCTCGGACGACATGTGCATGCGGTGAGCGCGCTGGCTCTCGGGCTGAGCCTGGTGGCTTTCGCGTGGTTGCTGCTGTGGCGGGTGCGGGCCCGGAGGTTCGAGGAGTGCACGCCGTCGGACGCGGCTTTCACCGCGGTGCTGCTGTTCACCACGACGAGCCGGGTGATCAGTCCGCAGTATGTGGTGTGGTTGATCGGGCTCGCGGCCGTCTGCGCGACCGTTCGGTCCACGCGGCAGGGGTTGCCGATCGTGCTGGTGTTGATCGCCGCGCCGCTGACGCAGTTGGAGTTTCCGATCTGGTTCCAGCATGTGATCGCCAGCGACAAGTTGGGGGTCGCTACGTTGACGTTGCGCAACGCGTTGTTGGTGGTGGCGACGGTGGTTGCCTGCCGGCGGCTTTGGCGGGCCACTGTCAGTGTGCCGCCTTCCGTGGCGGGGGAGCCGGAGCCTCCGGCTGAGCGGGCCTCGGAGCTCGTGTCGGGGTGAGGGGGGCGCCCCGGTCCCGCCCCTTCGCCGTTTCCTGGGGCTGCGCCCCAGACCCCGCTTGTCGCGGCTTCGCCGCTCGTCCTCAAACGCGCAGAGCGCGGTTTCGGGGGTGCGGGGGCTTGCCCCCGCAGGAAACGGCGAAAGGGCGGGACCGGGGCACCCCACCCCCCTACCCGTGATAAATCGCCTCGATCTCGTGCGCGAAATCCTTCGCCACAACATTCCGCTTCAGCTTCAGCGACGGCGTCACATGCCCCGACTCCTCCGTGAACTGCCCCGGAAGAATGCGGAACTTGCGCACCGACTCCGCCTTCGAGACCGCCGCGTTGCCGTCGTCGACGGCCTTCTGGACGTCGGCGAGGAGTTCGGGGTCGTCGGCGAGGTCGGCGGCCGTGAGGCCGGACGGCTTGTCGTGGCGTTCGAGCCAGCGGGGGAGGAAGTCCTCGTCGAGGGTGACGAGGGCGCCGACGAAGGGGCGGCCGTCGCCGACGACCATGCATTCGGCGATGAGGGCGTGGGCGCGGATGCGGTCCTCGATGACGGCGGGGGCGACGTTCTTGCCGCCGGCGGTGACGAGGATCTCCTTCTTGCGGCCGGTGATGCTGAGGTAGCCGTCCTCGTCGAGGGCGCCGAGGTCGCCGGTGTGGAACCAGCCGTCCTCCAGGGCCTCGGCGGTGGCCTTCTCGTTGTTCCAGTAGCCGGTGAAGAGGTGCTCGCCGTGCAGCATGACCTCGCCGTCGTCGGCGATGCGGATGACCGAGCCGGGGAGCGGCTGGCCGACGGTGCCGATCTTCGGGCGGTCCCAGGGGTTGAAGGCGGTGGCGGCGCAGGATTCCGTCAGGCCGTAGCCCTCCAGGACGGTGAAGCCGATGCCGCGGTAGAAGTGGCCGAGGCGTTCGCCCAGCGGGGCGCCGCCGGAGATGGCGTGGGTGGCGCGGCCGCCGAGGACCGCGCGGAGCTTGCCGTAGACGAGGCGGTCGAAGACCTTGTGCTTGAGCTTGAGGCCCAAGCCGGGGCCCGACGGGGTGTCCAGGGCGCGGCTGTAGGCGATGGCGGTGTCCGCCGCCTTGTCGAAGATCTTGCCCTTGCCGTCCGCCTGGGCCTTGGCGCGGGCGCCGTTGTAGACCTTCTCGAAGACCCGGGGACGCCCAGGATGAGGGTCGGGCGGAAGCCCGCCAGGTCGTCGGTCAGGTTCTTGATGTCGCTGACCATGCCCAGCCGGATGGGGGCCATCAGCGCGGCCACCTCGACCAGCCGGCCGAAGACATGAGCGGCGGGGAGGAAGAGGAGGACGGAGGAGTCGCCGGTGCGGAAGAGGGGCTTGAGGCGCTCCACCGCGTTGCCGCACTCGGCGAAGAAGCTGCGGTGGGTGAGGACGCAGCCCTTGGGGCGGCCGGTGGTGCCCGAGGTGTAGACGATGGTCGCGGGGGTGTCGGCGTCGGCCAGCGCGCTGCGCTCGTCCACCTCCTCGTCGGTCAGGTCCTTGCCGGCGGTGCGGAGGGTCTCGACGGCACCGACAGCGGAGCCGTCGCCGCCCTCGATCTTCCAGACGTGCTTCAGGTCCGGGAGCGACGCGCGGACCGACGCGACGGCCGCCTCGTGCGCGTCCGTCTCCACCAGGCAGGCCACGGCCCCGGAGTCGCCGAGGATCCATTCGATCTGCTCGGGCGAGCTCGTCTCGTACACGGGGACGGTGACGCCGCCCGCGCTCCAGATGGCGAAGTCCAGCAGCGCCCACTCGTAGCGGGTGCGGGAGAGCAGGCCGACGCGGTCGCCGGGCCTGACGCCCGAGGCCATCAGGCCCTTGGCGGCGGCGCGCACCTCCGCCAGGAACTCGACCGCGGTGACGTCCTGCCACCGGCCTCCGACCTTGCGCCCTATGACCGCGACATCTGGGTGGAGCGAGGCGTTCCGGCGGATGAGATCCGTCAGGTTTCCGTCCGCTGGGACCTCGTAGAGGGCCGGAAGGCTGAACTCGCGCAAGACTGCTGCTCCTCGTCGGGCGCCGGCGCCGCCGCGTCGTCGAGGGGCGCTGCGTCGGCTGCGGTCCATGTATTACGGGCACGGTGAAGGACGGCCCGGACGTTACCCACCAGTACAGGTTTCGAATAGAGGGTCACGCCCAGATGTTCTGTGCGTCACATGCCGCGGGACCGCTCCCGGCACCCTAGCCCCTCCCTTCGGTGACCCGGAAGTAACCGCAGGTCGCGGCCCTCCCGCGGCCCTCCCGCAGCCCTTCCATCGGGCCGGGACGCGACCTAGGGTGCTGCCCATGCGAGGTACCGGGAGCACCAGGGTCCATGTGGTCAGTGACGTGCACGGAAACGCGCGGGACCTGGCCCGGGCGGGCAACGGCGCCGACGCCCTGATCTGCCTCGGCGACCTCGTCCTCTTCCTCGACTACGCCGACCACTCGCGCGGCATCTTCTCCGACCTCTTCGGCGCGGAGAACACCGCCCGTCTCGTCGAACTGCGCACCGCCCGCCGCTTCGACGAGGCCCGCGCCTTCGCCCGGGAGCTGTGGGACGGCGTCGACCGCTTCCCCGCCATCGAGCAGGCCGTGCGCAAGCAGTACGCCGAACTCTTCGCCGCCTTCCCCACCCCCACCTACGCCACCTACGGCAACGTCGACCTCCCGCCGCTCTGGCCGGAATTCGCCCGCCCCGGCACCACCGTCCTCGACGGCGAACGCGTCGAGATCGGAGGGCGCGTCTTCGGCTTCGTCGGAGGTGGCCTGCGGACGCCCATGCGCACCCCTTACGAGATCGACGACGAGGCGTACGCGGCCAAGGTCGAAGCGCTCGGCGAAGTCGACGTCCTCTGCTCCCACATCCCCCTGACCTGCCCGAACTCTGCTACGACACGGTCGCCCGGCGCTTCGAGCGCGGCAGCTCCGCCCTGCTGGAGGCGATCCGCGCCACCCGCCCCCGGTACGCGCTCTTCGGCCACGTCCACCAGCCGCTCGCCCGCCGGATGCGCGTCGGCGTGACCGAATGCGTCAACGTCGGGCACTTCGCCTCCACCGGTACACCGTGGGCCATGGAGTGGTGACACGCCGGGAGAGGTAGCCTTCAGCGGCAGACAGCGCAGACAGTCGGCCGGACCGGCACGGAGGAGCCACAGCGATGGCGGAACACACCAGCTCGAGCATCACGATCGAGGCGAGCCCCGCCGAGGTCATGGCGGTGATCGCCGACTTCGACCGCTACCCGGCGTGGACGGGCGAGGTGAAGCAGGCCGAGGTGCTGGAGCGGGACGAGCGGGGCCGCGCCGCCAAGGTGCGCCTGGTGCTCGACGCCGGCGCGATCAAGGACGACCACACCCTCGCCTACAGCTGGCCCGACGAGCACACCGTCTCCTGGTCCCTGGTGAAGTCCGCCATGCTGCGCCAGCTCGACGGCTCGTACAGCCTGAAGCCGGTGGCGGGCGGCCGTCACACCGAGGCGACCTACATGCTCACCGTCGACGTCAAGATCCCCATGCTCGGGATGATCAAGCGCAAGGCGGAGAAGGTCATCATCGACCGCGCCCTCGCCGGGCTGAAGCAGCGCGTCGAGACCGTCGCCGCTTCCTGACCCCCACTCCTCTCGTTCCACGGAGGCATCCCCCTTGCGTACGGTCCTCGTCACCGGTCCCGGAGGCGCGGGCCGTACCACCGTCGCCGCGGCCACCGCGCTGGCCGCGGCCCGCGCCGGACGGCGCGTCCTGCTGCTGACCACCGACCCCGGGCCGGTGCCCGGCGCCGTCCTCGGCACTCCGCTGCCGGACGGCGGCGGCGACGCGCGCCGGGCCTTCACCCCGCCCGTCGAGGCCGCGCCCGGGCTGTGGGCCGCCCGGATCGCCACCGGCGAGCACTTCACCGCCCTCGCCGGCGAACTCCAGGAACGCGGCGCCGCCCTCTTCGACCTGCTGGGCGCCGCGCCCCTCGACCCCGAGGAGTTCACCGAACTCCCGGGAGCCGAACCGCTCGCCCTGCTCGCCGCCCTGCGCGCCGCGCACGACGACGGCGGGTGGGAACTGCTCGTCGTCGACATGCCCCCGGGCACGACACCGTCCGCCTGCTCGCGCTCCCCGGGCAACTCCGCCGTTACCTGCGCCGGCTGATGCCCCCGAGCGGCAGGCCGCCCGCGCCCTGCGCCCGGTCCTCGCCCAGCTCGCCGGGGTGCCCATGCCCGCCCAGCGGCTCTATGAGCTCGCCGGGCGGTGGGACGCGGAACTGGCCGCCGTCCAGGACATCCTCGACGCGGAGGGCCTCGCGGGTGCCGAGGGCGGCGGGAATGCCGGGGGCCCCGGCGGAATCGGGGGCGCGGGGGGCGTCACCGTCCACCTGGTCGCCGAGCCCGGTCCGCTCACCGCCGACGCCCTGCGGACCGTCCGCGCGGGCCTGGCCCTGCACGGCTGCCGGCTCGGCGCCCTCGTCGCCAACCGGCTGCTGCCGGACGGCGACGACCCGTGGCTGGCGGGGCGGGGGGAGGCGCAGCGGGCCGCGCTCAAGGGGCTGTACGAGGAGTACGGCGCCGGGGGCGTGCCCGTCGTCGAGCTGCCGCACCTCGGGCGGGACCCGCTGGGCGTCGACGGCCCCGGCGGGCTCGACGCGCTGGCCGCGGCCGCCGGGCCCATACCCCTGCCGCCGCCGGCGCCGGCGCCCACCGTGGAGGACCGGCTGGCCGACGACAACCTGCTCGTCTGGCGGCTGCCGCTGCCCGGCGCCGAACGCGACCGGATCGGCCTGGTCCGGCGGGGCGACGAACTCATCGTCGCCGTCGGCCCGTTCCGCCGCGCGCTGCCCCTGCCGTCCGCCCTCCGCCGGTGCACGGTCTCCGGCGCGGGGCTGCGCGACGGGGCGCTGTGCGTCCGCTTCACACCGGATCCGGGGCTCTGGCCGCGGACGGGGATGTAAGGGGTCCCGGGCGGTTCCCCGGAGGCCGTCCGTCACCCCGCCCCGGGCACCCCTACGGGTGTGCGCAGCGCCCTGAACGGCAGGGCCACCTTCGGGTACCGTCGAAGGAAAGAGCCTGCCCCAGGAGTCCGTCGTGAACGATGCCACCGAGCGCCCCGCCTCCCCGACGGGACCCGACCCCGACGCCTGGAAGGCGGCCTGCGCCGAGGACCTTGCCGAGGAGCGCGCCCGCCGGCGGGCGCGGTCCGGGGAGGGCCAGGCGCCCGGCTCCGCCGCCGAGGAGCTGCGCAGGCTCGTCGAGGCGGTCGCCGACAAGGTCGCGTCCTTCCAGCTGCCGCTCGCCGGCGCCGCCGCCCAGGGAGCCGTACAGCAGGTCGTCGAGCGGGCCAAGGCCGTCGTCGAGCCCGTCATCGAACGCAACCCGGACGTCTTCGACCACCTCGCGTCGGCCGGCTCCGAGCTGATGGCCGCCTACCGGGCCGCCGTCAAGGGACAGGAGCAGCGCTGGACGCGGAGCGCCGCCGAGGACCGCCCGGCGGCCGGCGGCCCGGCCGGGGGCCACGACGACGGCGGCAAGGGCGACGGCGGCGAGGCGGCGGGCGGCACCGAGCGCATCGACCTCGACTGACGCCGCCCCCGCACCCCCGGCCACCGTCCCCCGTCCGGCGACCGCCACGGGCCGGGGCGCTCCCGGGCTCCGGTACGGTTGGTCGCGGCGGGGATCGAGCGAAAAACTGAGGGACACATGGGACTCACCATCGGCGTCGACATCGGCGGCACGAAGATCGCGGCCGGAGTGGTGGACGAAGAGGGTTCGATCCTCGCGACATGCAAGGTGCCGACCCCGGACACCCCCGAAGGGGTCATCGACGCCATCGCCGACGCGGTGCGCACCGTCAGCGCCGACCACGAGATCGAGGCCGTCGGCATCGGCGCCGCCGGCTACGTGGACGACAAGCGGGCCACCGTCCTCTTCGCCCCCAACATCAACTGGCGGCACGAGGCGCTCAAGGACAAGGTCGAGCAGCGCGTCGGCCTCCCCGTCGTCGTCGAGAACGACGCCAACGCCGCCGCCTGGGGCGAGTACCGCTTCGGGGCCGGCCAGGGCCACGACGACGTCATCTGCATCACCCTGGGCACCGGCCTGGGCGGCGGCATCATCATCGGCAACAAGCTGCGCCGGGGCCGCTTCGGCGTCGCCGCCGAGTTCGGCCACATCCGGACCGTCCCCGACGGTCTGCTGTGCGGCTGCGGCAGCCAGGGCTGCTGGGAGCAGTACGCGTCCGGCCGCGCCCTGGTCCGCTACGCCCGCCAGCGCGCCCACGCCACCCCCGAGAACGCCACGGTCCTGCTGGGCCTCGGCGACGGCACCCCCGAGGGCATCGAGGGCAAGCACATCAGCCTGGCCGCCCGGCAGGGCGACCCGGTGGCCGTCGACTCCTTCCGCGAGCTGGCCCGCTGGGTCGGCGCCGGCCTCGCCGACCTGGCGTCGCTGTTCGACCCGTCGGCGTTCATCGTCGGCGGCGGCCTCTCGGACGAGGGCGACCTGGTCCTCGACCCCATCCGCAAGTCGTTCCGCCGCTGGCTCGTCGGCGGCAAGTGGCGCCCGCACGCGCAGGTGCTCGCCGCGCAGCTCGGCGGCAAGGCGGGCCTGGTGGGCGCCGCGGACCTGGCCCGCCAGGGCTGACGGCGGGGCGTCGGGGCCCGCACGGTAGGGTCCGCAGAGCTTGATCACCTGAAGAGGATCGGATCGACTTCAGCGGAGGGCTCATGCTCGCGGACCTGCCGGAATCCTCGACCGAAGCGGACGCCTCCGTGGTCCGCGTGCTCAGCTACAACATCCGCTCCATGCGGGACGACGTGGGGGCGCTGGCCCGGGTGATCCGGGCCTGCGCCCCCGACGTCGTCTGCGTGCAGGAGGCGCCGCGGTTCTTCCGCTGGCGGAAGGCGGCGGCGCGGCTCGCCCGGGCGTCCGGCCTGGTGTACGTGACGGGTGGTGCCACTGCTTCGGGGCCGATGATCCTTTCCACGCTCCGGCCGCACGTGGAGCATGCCGAGGACGTGCTGCTGCCGCGTACGCCCGGATTGCACCAGCGGGGGCTCGCGACCGCCGTGCTGCGGTTCGGGCGGGCCCGGCTGGGGGTCGTCAGCTGCCACCTGAGCATTCGGGACGAGGAGCGGTACGCGCAGGGGCGGTTGGTGCTGTCGCGGCTGGCCGCGCTCGGGGTGCCGCACGGTGTCGTCGCCGGGGACCTGAACGACCGGCCCGACGGGCGGACGTTCGGGCTGCTGGCGGGGAGTTGCAGGACGGGTGGGCCGTGAAGCCTTGGGGGCGGGAGCATACGACGCGGCTGGGGGATCCTTTGCAGCGGATCGATGCGGTGTTCGCTACCGCGGGGGTGGAGGTTTTGGGGTGTGGGGTGCCTATGGGGTTGCCCGGGGTGTCGGAAGCGGACCTGCGGGCCGCTACGGATCATCTGCCGGTGCTGGCGGCACTGCGGGTGCCGGTGGGGTAGGGGGTTGCCCCGGCCCCGCCCTTTCGCCGTTTCCTGGGGCTGCGCCCCAGACCCCGCTTTTCGCGGCTTCGCCGCTCGTCCTCAAACGCCGGACGGGCTGATATTCAGCCCGTCCAGCGATTGAGGAGGGACCGGGGCTCACACCACCGCGCCGCGCCCCGGATCGTCCTCGTCCTCGTCCCCGTCCCGCATGCGCAGCACCAGCGTGGCGAAGCCGCCCAGGAAGCCGCCGATGCCCAGGGTGGTGATCCACCAGGTCAGTTCCTGCCGGAGCAGGACCATGAGGAGGAGGAGCAGCGGGCCGCCCAGGACGGCGATCCAGGCGAAGCGGGAGGTGACGTCGCCGGTGGGGAGGGGCGGGGGCTCCGGGGGACGAAGTGGCCCTCGTCGTCGTCCTCGTCCAGGGGGTCGGGGGCGGGCGCGTCGCGGGGGCCGACGCCGGGGGCGTAGACGATGAAGCCGCCCGGGCGGTCGGACGGCGGCGCTGTGGGAGTGGCCGGGGCCGGGGGCGGTTCCGCGGCCGTGGGGCGCGCGTCGTCGCCCGTCGCGGGCCAGTGGCCCTTCTCCGGGTCGGGCTGCTCGCCGTAGGCCGCGACGAGTTCCGCCCAGGCGGCGTCCTCGTCCAGTGGGTCGCGGCTGTCGTCGCGGTCGTGGCCCGCGTCGCGCTCAGCCACGGGAGGCCGTTCCCCGCGGGGCGGTCCCCTGCGTGGTGGTGCCCTGCCGGGTGAGACGGGTGATGAACGCGTGCGTGTCCTCGAAGACCGCGGGGGCGTCGTGGTCCAGGGTGGCCACGTGGTAACTGCGCTCCAGCAGCCGCTCCGTGACGTCCCGGGAGGAGACCCGGGCCAGGATGCGGGCGGAGTCGGCCGGCGGGACGACGTGGTCCTCCGGGCTGTGCATCAGCAGCAAAGGCTGCGTCACCTGGGGCAGTTCGCGGTCCACGAGCTGGAGGAAGCGGTGGAAGGAGTAGGCGGCGTGCAGCGGGACCCGGTCGTATCCCACCTCCCGGCAGCCGGGCTTGGCGATGTCACTGGCGATGCCGGCCGAGGACGGGACCAGGTGGCGCAGCAGCGGCAGCGCCTTGACGCCGAGGCCGTGCACCTTGTTGGCGGGGTTGACGACGGCGACGCCGGAGACCGCGTCCCCGTGCCGGGCGGCGAGCCGCAGGGCCAGCGCGCCGCCCATGGACAGCCCGCAGACGAAGACCCGCGCGCAGCGCTCGCGCAGGGCCCGCAGTTCGCGGTCGACCTCGGCGTACCAGTCCTGCCAGCCGGTGATCTGCATGTCCTGCCAGCGGGTGCCGTGCCCCGGCAGCAGGGGGAGCGAGACGGTGAGGCCGCGCCCGGCGAGGTGGTCGGCCCAGGGCCGTACGGACTGCGGGGAACCGGTGAAGCCGTGGCAGACGAGCACGCCGACCTCTCCGCCGTCATGGCGGAACGGCTCGGCGCCGGGGAGGAGCGGCACCGGGATCTCCGATCGATGGAGCGTGACCGCGGGCACGACGCGCGGCGGCCGCGGAAGGACAGGGTCTGTCCCTCAGCCTACGCGGAGCGCCGCATCGCGGGTAGGCGGGTTAAGGTCTCCTCGTCACACACAGGAGGTTCTCGGTTGTTCTACGGCGCTATGAAGCTGTCCATCGGCGGGTCGCTGAAGCTTGCCTTCCGGCCCTGGGTGGAGGGTTTGGAGAACGTGCCCGCCGAGGGGCCCGCGATCCTCGCGAGCAACCACCTGTCGTTCTCGGACTCCTTCTTCCTTCCCGCGGTGCTGGACCGGAAGATCACGTTCATCGCGAAGCAGGAGTACTTCACCTCCCCCGGGGTCAAGGGGAAGCTGACGGCCGCCTTCTTCAAGGGCGTCGGCCAGCTCCCGGTGGACCGCTCCGGCGCCCGCGGCGCGGGCGAGGCGGCCATCAAGAGCGGCATCGAGGTGCTGGAGCGCGGTGAGCTCTTCGGCATCTACCCGGAGGGCACCCGGTCCCCCGACGGCCGCCTCTACCGGGGCAAGCCGGGCGGCCTGGCCCGGGTGGCGCTGGCCACCGGGGCGCCGGTGCTGCCCGTCGCGATGATCGACACGGAGAAGATCCAGCCGCCCGGCAAGGTGATGCCCAAGCTGATGCGGCCCGGCATCCGGATCGGCAAGCCGCTGGACTTCAGCCGCTACCACGGCATGGACGGCGACCGCTTCATCCTCCGCTCGGTGACCGACGAGGTCATGTACGAGATCATGAAGCTCTCCGGCCAGGAATACGTGGACATCTACGCCACGGCCGCCAAGCGGCAGATCGCCGAGGCCGCGAAGAAGAAGGCCGAGGAGGAGAAGGAGGCCGAGAAGGCCGCCAAGGCCGCCGGTCTCGACCAGCCGGCGGAGAAGCGGAAGCGGCGCCGGAGCGAGTAGCGGTGGCGGGCCGGGGGGCCCGGAAACGGGGACGGACGGGAGCGGGCGGGGGATGACGGACGGCGGGGGTACGAGGCGTTCGGGCGGCCGGGTACGCATGTCGGTGGAGCTGCCGCTGTGGCGGGCGCTCACCGGGTACCGGATCGTCACCCTCTGCTACGCGCTCGTCCTCTTCGTCCCGGCGTACCACGAGTACGCCCACCCGCTGGGTGCCGCGCTCTACATGGGCGTACTCACCCTGTGGACGCTGCTCACCTGGAACCGCGTCTCCTCCGCCGAACGCTGTACCCGCCGCTTCCTCGTCGTCGACCTCGCCGTCGCGCTGAGCGGCATCCTCCTCACCGGCGTGCTGGACACCCGGTTCCGGGTCGAGGACGGCGCCGCCACCCTCCCGTCCGTCTGGACCGCCGGCGCGGTCCTCGGCTGCGCCATCAAGGGCGGCTGGCGGTGGGCGGCCGGTGCCGCCACCCTCGTCGCCCTCGCCAACGCCGTCGAACGCGAGGGGCTGCCCCGCGACACCCTCCACGACGTCCTGCTCGTCTGGGTCGCCAGCATCGCCATCGGCTACGTCGTCGAGGTCGCCCGCGTCAGCGAGCGCACCCTCGCCCGCGCCCTGCAGATCGAGGCGGCCAACCGCGAACGCGAACGGCTGGCCCGGGACATCCACGACAGCGTCCTCCAGGTGCTGGCCATGGTCCAGCGCCGGGGCGCCGCCCTCGGCGGCGAGGCCGCCGAGCTGGGCCGGATGGCCGGCGAGCAGGAGATCGCGCTGCGCACCCTGGTCGCCGGCGGCCTGGTGCCGCCGCGCCGGCCGCAGGGGGCCTCGGGAGCCCGGCCCGCCGACGCCCCGGCCGAGCCCCTGCCCGTACCCGCCGCCCGCCCGCCCGAGGGCCCCTGCGACCTGCGGGCCCTCCTCGCCCCCTACGCCGGCCCCGCCGTGACCTTCTCCGCGCCCGGCACCCCCGTTCTGCTGGAGTCGGCCGCCGCGGCCGAGCTCGCCGCGGCCGTCGGCGCCGCCCTGGACAACGTCGAACGGCACGCGGGCGAGGACGCCCGGGCCTGGATCCTCGTCGAGGACGAACCCGGCCAGGTGATCGTCAGCGTGCGCGACGACGGGCCCGGCATCCCCGAGGGCCGGCTGGCCGACGCGGAACGGGAGGGGCGGATGGGCGTCGCCCTGTCCATCCGCGGGCGCCTCCGCGACCTCGGGGGCACGGCGGAACTGGTCTCCGTGCCCGGACAGGGCACGGAAGTCGAACTGACGGTCACACGGCCGGTCCCACGGGCCGCGCAGGTCCCGGGTGTCCCGGCTGTTTCACGGAAGAGTGAGGTGTGATGACGGTCGCCGCGGAACAGGCCGTGAAGGTGATGGTGGTCGACGACCACCCGATGTGGCGCGACGCCGTCGCCCGGGACCTGGCCGCCGCCGGGTTCGACGTGGTCGCCACCGCCGGCGACGGCCCCCAGGCCGTCCGCCGCGCCCGCGCCGCCGCCCCCGACGTCCTCGTCCTCGACCTCAACCTGCCCGGCCTGCCCGGCGTCGCGGTCTGCAAGGAACTCGTCGGCGAGAACCCCGCGCTGCGCGTCCTCGTCCTCTCCGCGAGCGGCGAGCACGCCGACGTCCTGGAGGCCGTGAAGTCCGGCGCCACCGGCTACCTGGTCAAGTCCGCCAGCACGGAGGAACTCCTCGCCGCCGTCCGCAGCACCGCCGCCGGCGACCCCGTCTTCACCCCCGGCCTGGCCGGGCTCGTCCTCGGCGAGTACCGGCGCCTCGCCGCCGAACCCGCCCCCGCCGCGCCCGCCTCGGGGCCTTCCGCCCCGGAGGCGCCCCGGCTCACCGACCGCGAGACCCAGGTGCTCCGGCTCGTCGCCAAGGGCCTCTCCTACAAGCAGATCGCCGAACGGCTGGTTATTTCCCACCGGACGGTGCAGAACCATGTGCAGAACACCTTGGGCAAGCTCCAGCTGCACAACCGGGTGGAGCTCGTCCGCTACGCCATAGAGCGAGGTCTCGACGACGCCTGAGCCACCGGTCTCCCGCGGCCGGGCGAATCGTCCCGGCTGGAGGGAAGGTGTGCGTCATGCGCGTCGGAGTGCTGACCGGCGGGGGCGACTGCCCCGGGCTCAACGCGGTCATCCGGGCCGTCGTCCGCAAGGGCGTCCAGGACCACCAGTACGAGTTCACCGGCTTCAGGGACGGCTGGCGCGGGCCGCTCACCGGCGCCGCCGTCCCCCTCGACATCCCGGCCGTCCGCGGCATCCTGCCCCGCGGCGGGACCGTCCTCGGCTCCTCGCGGACCAACCCCTTCAAGGAGCGCGACGGCGTCCGCAGGATCCGCGAGAACCTGACCGCCCTCGGCGTCGAGGCCCTCATCGCCATCGGCGGCGAGGACACCCTCGGCGTCGCCGCCCGGCTCTGGGAACAGCACGGCGTCCCGTGCGTCGGCGTCCCCAAGACCATCGACAACGACCTCTCCGCCACCGACTACACCTTCGGCTTCGACACCGCCGTCAACATCGCCACCGAGGCCATCGACCGGCTGCACACCACCGCCGAGTCCCACATGCGCGTCCTCGTCGTCGAGGTCATGGGCCGGCACGCGGGCTGGATCGCCCTCCACTCCGGCCTCGCGGGCGGCGCCAACGTCATCCTCATCCCCGAGCAGCGCTTCGACCTCGACGAGGTCTGCGGCTGGGTCACCTCGCGGTTCCGGGCCAGTTACGCGCCCATCGTCGTCGTCGCGGAGGGGGCCATGCCGGTGGACGGGGACCTGGTGCTGAAGGACGCCACCGTCGGGCTGGATTCCTTCGGGCACGTCCGGCTGTCCGGGGTGGGGGAGTGGCTCGCCAAGGAGATCGAGCGGCGCACCGGGAAGGAGGCCCGGACGACCGTGCTCGGGCACATCCAGCGGGGTGGGACGCCGAGCGCTTTCGACCGGTGGCTGGCGACGCGGTTCGGGCTGCACGCGATCGCCGCGGTGCGGGAGGGGGCGTTCGGGCGGATGGTGGCGTTGCGGGGGACGGAGATCGTGCGGGTGCCTCTGTCCGAGGCGACGGCTTGTCTGAAGACGGTTTCCGCGGAGCGGTACGAGGAGGTGAAGGTGCTCTTCGGCTGACGCCGGGGGGTTGCCCCTGTCCCGCCCCTTCACCGTTTCTTGCAGGGGCTGCGCCCCCGCACCCCCGAGCGCACCTTCGGTGCGCGTCCTCAAACGCCGGACGGGCTGATTTCAGCCCGTCCGGCGTTTGAGAGCCCCCGCAGGGGCCTGCTAAAGCTCAGGCCCGTCCCCCGGTACCTCCTGGTACGAATACCGCTGCTCCCGCCACGGGTCCCCCACGTTGTGGTAGCCGCGCTCCTCCCAGAAGCCCCGCCGGTCCGCGGTCATGTACTCCACGCCCCGGACCCACTTCGGTCCCTTCCACGCGTACAGGTGCGGGACCGCCAGCCGTACCGGGAAGCCGTGCTCGGCGGTCAGCAGTTCGCCGTCCTTGTGGGTGGCGAAAATGGACCGGTCGGAGGCGAAGTCGGAGAGCCGCAGGTTGGAGCTGTAGCCGTACTCGGCCCAGACCATGACGTGCGTGACGTCCGGGGCGGGCGGGGCGAGTTCGAGGATCGTGCGGGTGGCGACGCCGCCCCACTCGGCGTCGAGGACGCTGTACTTGGTGACGCAGTGCAGGTCCGCGACCACCGTGGTGTACGGCAGGGCCGAGAACTCGTCGTGCGTCCAGCAGTGCTTGTCTCCGTCGGCGGTCGCGCCGAAGACCCGGAACTCCCACCGTTCCGGCCGGAACCGCGGCACGGGTCCGTAGTGGGTCACCGGCCAGCCACGCTGGAGACGCTGCCCCGGAGGCAGCTGGAGATGTTCCCCTTCGCGGCTTTCCGACTGACCCGACCGACCCGACTGACCCATGTCTCCATGGTGTCAGACACCGGCGGATGTCGATGACCGGGGGCCGCCCGCTGTCCGGACAACTCCCACTAAGTGTGCACTTACTGGACGGTCCGGGAGGCCGGTGCGAGGATGCGCGCATCCTGCCGGTATGAGCTTGGGAAGGAGCCCGCGCGATGCAGGGCGACCCGGAGATCATCGAATTCCTCAACGAACAGCTGACGGGCGAGCTGACCGCCATCAACCAGTACTTCCTGCACGCGAAGATGCAGGAGCACCACGGCTGGACCAAGATCGCGGAGCACACGCGGGCGGAGTCGTTCGACGAGATGCGGCACGCCGAGGTCCTCACGGACCGGATCATCTTCCTGGAGGGGCTGCCCAACTACCAGCGGCTGTTCCACGTCCGCGTCGGGCAGACGATCACCGAGATGTTCCAGGCCGACCGGCAGGTCGAGGTCGAGGCCATCGACCGGCTGCGGCGCGGGGTGGAGGTGATGCGGGCCAAGGGCGACATCACGTCGGCCAACATCTTCGAGTCGATCCTCGCGGACGAGGAGGATCACATCGACTACCTCGACACCCAGCTGGAGCTGATCGAGAAGCTGGGCGAGCCGCTGTACCTGGCGCAGTACATCGAGCAGACGAGCGGCGAGGCGTCGCGCTGACCCGGGAGCCGCCTCGGCCCGGTCGCTAGGCCGCCCGGGCGATTCCGTCCATGGGCGGGGTCACGGGCGGTGCCGACGGCGGTGTCAACGGCCGCGCGGGCGGAACGGACGGGACGGAAGGCGCCGGTCCGTTCCCCTCGGCGCCCAGCGGGTCCCGGGAGCCCTGGTCCACCAGCTCCCGCCGCGGGCAGGCGCCCCGGCCGAGCAGGGCCTGGACGCGCCGTACGCAGCTGCCGCAGTCCGTGCCGGCCTTGGTCGCGGACGCGATCTGCCGGGGCGTGCACGCGCCGTTCTCCGCGTGCTCACGCACCTGCTGCTCCGTGATGCCGAAGCACGAGCAGACGTACACGCGGTCACCGCCTCGCCGGAAAGGGAAGATCAAAAAGGTAGGTAACCCTTACCTTACCTGTCCCGCTCCGGCGGCGACAACGTACGGCGGCGCGCAGAGGCGCAGAAGGGGCGCGGATCACAGATCCGCGCCCCTCGCGTATGCCGGCTCGGCGGCCCCTACTGGTCCCGGTACATCTCCGCGACCAGGAAAGCCAGGTCCAGCGACTGACTGCGGTTCAGCCGCGGGTCGCAGGCCGTCTCGTACCGCTGGTGGAGGTCGTCGACGAAGATCTCGTCGCCGCCGCCCACGCACTCGGTGACGTCGTCACCGGTGAGCTCGACGTGGATGCCGCCCGGGTGGGTGCCCAGCGCCTTGTGGACCTCGAAGAAGCCCTTGACCTCGTCCAGCACGTCGTCGAAACGGCGGGTCTTGTGGCCCGAGGCCGCCTCGAAGGTGTTGCCGTGCATCGGGTCGGAGACCCACGCCACCTGGGCGCCGGACGCCGTGACCTTCTCCACCAGGGTGGGCAGCCTGTCGCGGATCTTGTCCGCGCCCATCCGGGTGATGAACGTCAGCCGGCCCGGCTCGCGCTCCGGGTCCAGCCGCTCGATGAGGGTCAGCGCCTCCTCGGGCGTGGTCGTCGGACCCAGCTTGACCCCGATCGGGTTGCGGATCTTCGACGCGAACTCGATGTGCGCCCCGTCCAGCTGCCGGGTGCGCTCGCCGATCCACACCATGTGGCCCGACACGTCGTAGAGCCGGCCGGTCCGCGAGTCGACGCGGGTCAGCGCCGACTCGTAGTCCAGGATCAGCGCCTCGTGGGAGGCGTAGAACTCGACCGTCCTGAACTCCTCCGGGTCCACCCCGCAGGCGTTCATGAAGTTCATCGCCCGGTCGATCTCCCGCGCCAGCTGCTCGTAGCGCTGGCCGGAGGGCGAGGAGCGGACGAAGTCCTGGTTCCAGGCGTGCACCTGGCGCAGGTCCGCGTAGCCGCCGGTGGTGAAGGCGCGCACCAGGTTCAGCGTGGACGCCGACGCCTGGTACATCCGCTTCAGCCGCTGCGGGTCCGGGGTCCGCGCCTCCGGCGTGAAGGCGAAGCCGTTGACCGAGTCGCCCCGGTAGGTCGGCAGGGTCACGCCGTCCCGGGTCTCGGTCGGCTTCGAACGCGGCTTGCTGTACTGGCCGGCGATCCGGCCGACCTTGACGACCGGCACCGAACCGGCGTACGTGAGCACCGCCCCCATCTGGAGCAGCGTCTTGAGCTTGTTGCGGATCTGGTCCGCGCCGACCGCGTCGAACGCCTCGGCGCAGTCGCCGCCCTGGAGCAGGAACGCCTCACCCCGGGCCACCGCGGCCAGACGCTGACGCAGCTGGTCGCACTCACCGGCGAAGACGAGGGGGGGATAGCCGGCGAGCTCGTCGATCACATCGCGCAGAGCCTCTTGGTCCGGCCAGTCGGGCTGCTGCGCCGCGGGCAGGGACTGCCACGTCGCCTGGGCGGCGACAGCTTCGATATCAGCGTTCACGGTCACATCTCAACCCTACGGGGTCACGGGGACCATTTTGGCCGATGCCCACTTCATGAGACGGATCGGATCAGAACTGTGGAGCTGTCAGCGTCCGCGGGGACCACGCCCCGAGCGACGCGCCCGACCACCCACGGGTCACGAACGTGTACTAAGGTTCCGGCATGCTCGCGCTTTCGCACCAGAACTGGTGGTGGACCGCTCATCCGGCGGCCCACTGACTGCGCGTACCCAACCGACGCGAGGCCGCCCGAGGGGCGGCCTTCGGCGTTTTCGGGCCCGGCCGTTCCTCTCCCCCCCACCGGAAGGAACCCCCGTGCACGACACGACCGCCGCCGCCCTCCCCGCCCTTGTGGCCCGTCTCACCGCCCCGGGCCACCCGCCCTTCGCCCTGTTGCACCGCCGCACCCCGGGGCTCGCCGGGGACACCGTGGAACTGCTCACCGGGCCGGTCGCCGAGGCCGGGCGGCTGGCGGACATCGCGCTGCCGGACGGGCCGCCCGCGCAGGGCGGCCGGGTGCACGACGCGCTGGCCCTCGTCCCGTTCCGCCAGCTGCGCGAGCGCGGCTTCGAGGTCCACGACGACGGGACGCCGCTGCTCGTCCTGCACCCCGAGGAGACGCACGAGCTGCCGCTCGCCGACGTCCTCGCCGCGCTGCCCGCGCACGAGGTGCGGGTGGAGGGCGGCGCGTTCGACATCGGCGACGAGGAGTACGCGCGGATCGTCGAGCGGGTCGTCCGGGACGAGATCGGCGGCGGCGAGGGCGCGGACTTCGTCGTCCGGCGCACCTTCGAGGGGGAGGTGCACGGGTTCGGGGCGGCCGACGCGCTCGCCCTCTTCCGCCGGCTGCTGTCCGGTGAACGCGGCGCGTACTGGACGTACGTCGTGCACACCGGCGACCGGACGCTCGTCGGGGCGAGCCCCGAGGTCCATGTGCGGATGTCCGGCGGCACCGTGGTGATGAACCCGATCAGCGGCACCTACCGCTACCCCGCCGAGGGGCCCTCCGCCGACGGGCTGCTCGCCTTCCTCCACGACCGCAAGGAGGTGGAGGAGCTGTCCATGGTCGTGGACGAGGAGCTGAAGATGATGTGCACCGTCGGCGACCGGGGCGGCGTGGTGATCGGCCCGCGGCTGCGCGAGATGGCCCACCTCGCGCACACCGAGTACGAACTGCGCGGACGGTCGTCGCTGGACGTGCGGGAGGTGCTGAAGGAGACGATGTTCGCGGCGACGGTCACCGGGTCGCCCGTGGAGAACGCCTGCCGCGTCATCCGCCGCCACGAGGCCGGCGGGCGCGGCTACTACGCGGGCGCCCTCGCCCTCATCGGCCGCGACGCGGACGGCGCCCGGACCCTGGACTCGCCCATCCTCATCCGCACCGCCGACATCGACCGGCGCGGCCGGCTGCGGCTCTCCGTCGGCGCCACCCTCGTCCGGCACTCCGACCCGCACGGCGAGGTGGCCGAGACGCACGCGAAGGCGGCGGCCGTCCTGGCGGCGCTCGGCGTCCGGCCGCCCACCGGCCGCCCGTCCGCCGGTGCCCCCGCCCGGCTCGCCGACGACCCTCGGGTGCGGGCCGCGCTGGACGCGCGGCGGGCGGATCTGGCGCCGTTCTGGCTGCGGATGCGGGAGCCGTCGTCCGGGGCGCTGCCCGGTACGGCGTCCGGACACGCGCTGGTGATCGATGCCGAGGACACGTTCACCGCCATGCTCGCCCACCTGCTCCGGGCCTCGGGACTCGCCGTCACCGTCCGGCGCTTCGACGAGCCCGGCCTGCGCGAGGCGGCCCTCGCCCACGAGGGCCCGGTCGTCCTCGGGCCCGGCCCCGGCGACCCGTCCGCCGTCGCCGACCCCCGCGTGCGGCTGCTGCGCGGGCTGACCGCCGACCTCCTCGCCGGCCACCGGCACGGCCTCCTCGGCGTCTGCCTCGGGCACGAACTCATCGCCGCCGAGCTGGGTTTGGACATCGTCCGGAAGGCGGTCCCCTTCCAGGGCGCGCAGGAGCGGATCGACTTCTTCGGGGTGCCGGAGACGGTGGGGTTCTACAACACGTTCACGGCGCGGTGTGATGCGGCGGTGGCGGGGGAGCTGGCGGCACATGGGGTCGAGGTCGCGCGGGACCTCGGGAGTGGTGAGGTGCATGCGTTGCGTGGGCCCGGGTTCGCCGGGGTGCAGTTTCATCCGGAGTCGGTGCTGACGTTGGATGGGGTGGGGGTGGTGGGGCGGCTGCTGGCCGCGGTGGCAGCCGTAGCGTGAGGGTGCCCCGGTCCCTCCCCTTCGCCGATTCCTGGGGGCTGTGCCCCCAGACCCCCCTTATCGCGGCTTCGCCGCTCGTCCTCAAGCGCCGGACGGGCTGATTTTCAGCCCGTCCGGCGCTTGAGGACAACCGCGCGGAGCGCGGTTTCAGGGGGTCCGGGGCCCTCCCCGGGAAACGGTGAGAGGGCGGGACCGGGGCACCCCCCACGGGGCGTCAGCCCCGCAACTCCTTCAGCCGCGCCACATCCGCCGCATGGCCATCCTTGCCGCCAGGCGTCTCGATCGTCAGCGGCACCCCCTCCGTCTCCGGGTGGGAGAACAGATCCGCGAACGGGGCGGCCCCGATATGCCCCGAGCCGATGTTCTCGTGCCGATCCTTGTGCGCCCCGGCCACATCCTTGGAGTCATTCGCGTGGATGAGGCCGAGCCGGCCGGGGCCGACGACGGCGACCAGTTCGTCGAGAGCCGCCTTCATCCCGCCGGGAGCGGCGAGATCATGGCCCGCCGCGAACAAGTGGCACGTGTCGAGGCAGACGCCGAGCTTCGGGTGCTGGTCGAGGACCTCGAAGTAGGGGCCCAGGTCGGCGATCCAGGAGCAGAGGGACGCGCCCTGGCCGGCCGTCGGCTCCAGGAGGAGGCGGGGGTCGTCGTCGTGCGTCAGCTCGTCGAGGAGGGGGAGCAGGCGTTCGCCCACCTGCGTCAGGGCCTCGGCGCGCGGGCGGCCGCCGGTGGCGGAGCCGGTGTGGACCACGACGCCGCGGGCGCCGATCCGCCGGCCCCGGCGGA
Organism: Streptomyces sp. CA-181903; assembly: GCF_050937075.1. NCBI lineage: Bacteria > Bacillati > Actinomycetota > Actinomycetes > Kitasatosporales > Streptomycetaceae > Streptomyces > Streptomyces sp. CA-181903. The sequence continues at coordinate 1,970,947 of NZ_JBNJLY010000001.1, read as the reverse complement.
GGGAGTGGCGGAGCGAGTCCACCGAGCGTTCGGCGGTCGCCTCCGTGTGGGAGCCGAAGTTGATCAGGTAGGGCGCGTGGACGTAGACCGGCAGCCCGGCCTCCGCGCAGCCCGCGCGGAACTCCTCGTCCTGCCGCGGACTGCCGGGCGGGGTCGCCCAGCCGCGCGGGTTGGCGACGAAGACCTGTACGGCCTCGGCGCCGATCTCGCGGGCGTACGGCAGGCCGGTGCGGGCCAGGCCGCCGGCCACCGGGATGTGGCCGCCGACGGGGTTGCGGGGTATGCCCGCCGTCACGGCACCGGACATCACAGCGCCGGACATCACAGTGCTCCCTTGAGGCGGATGGTGATCGTGTCGCCGCGGGCGGCCTTGTCGCCGGCCCGGACGGACTGGCTCTCCACGGAGTCCTTGGGGAAGAAGAACGGCCGGTCCACCCGGACCTGGAAGCCGGCGGAGGTCAGGATCCGCTTGGCGTCGGCCTCGTTGCGGCCGGTGACGTCCGGGACGGTGAGCATCTCCTTGCCCTTGGACAGGGTGACGGTCACGGTGTCGCCCTTGGCCGCCTGCACGCCCCGGGCGGGGGACTGCTCGGCGACGTCGCCCTTCTCCCGGTCGGAGTACACCTGCGCGTCCGAGACCTTGATCCGCAGGCCCGCGTCGCTCAGCGTGGACTGGGCGTCGTCGGGCGACAGGCCGGACACGTCCGGCACCTCCACCGGCTCGCCCTTGCTGACGATCAGGGACACCGGGGAGTCGGGGCGGCGCGCGTCGCCGCCCCGGGGGTCGCTGGAGAGCACCTCGCCCTGCGGGGTCTCGTCGCTGAACTGCGTCCGGACGTCGCCGACGGTCAGGCCCGCCTGGGCGATCCGTTTCTTCGCCTCGTCCAGCCGCATGCCCACGACGTTCGGGACCTCGGCCCGCTCCGGGCCGCGGGAGACGACGACGGTCACCCGGCCGGTGTTCCGGATGCGCTCGCCGGGCTTGGGGTCGGTGGACATCACATGGCCGCGCTCGACGGTGTCGCTGAACTCGGGCTGGACGCGGACCTTGAGCCCCGCCTTGTCCAGCTTCTTCTCCGCCTGCGCCTGGGTGAGGTCCAGCACGGCGGGGACGGACGTGAACTGCCCGGTGTTGATGTACCAGACGCCCGTGCCGGCCAGCAGGGCCAGCAGCACGCCGGCCACGACCAGCACCGCGCGCCGCGGCCGCCGCCGCAGGGCGGCGAACCGGCGGGGGCGGGCCGGGGAGCGGGCGGCGGCGGGGGCTCGGGCGGGCCGTCGAACCGCGCCGTCATGTCCATCGGGTCCGGTTCGGGCGCCTCCGCCGGAGGCAGCGGCTGCGCGGTGACCGGACGCGGCAGGACGCTCGTCGCCTCCTCGTCGTCGCCCGCCACCGCCGGGCCCGCGGCCAGCGGCGGACGGGCGTCCAGCTGCTCGCGGGTCAGCGTGGCGCGGGCGGCCCGGACCAGGCCCAGCATGCCGACCGCGTCCGACGGGCGCAGCTCCGGATCGCGGGCCGTGGCCACCGTCACCAGGTCGTCCAGCTCCGGGGCCAGCCCCGGGACCTCCTGCGACGGCGGCGGCACGTCCCGGTGCAGGTGCTGGTAGAGGACCTGGGCCGGGCTGGCGCCGCTGTGCGGCTTGACGCCGGTGAGCATCTCGTAGAGGACGACGCCGCAGGCGTAGACGTCGGTGCGGGTGTCCGCCGTGCCGTGCTCGATCTGCTCGGGGGCCAGGTAGGAGACGGTGCCCAGGATGGAACCGGTGTTGGTGGCGCTGTTGGTGCCCACGGTGCGGGCCAGGCCGAAGTCGGCGACCTTGACCCGGCCGTCGTCGCCGATCAGCACGTTCTCCGGCTTCATGTCCCGGTGCACCAGGCCCGCGCGGTGGGCGGCGCCCAGCGCGGCCAGCACCGGCTCCGTGATGTCCAGCGCCGCCCTCGGCTGGAGCGCGCCCCGCTCGCGCAGCACGTCCCGCAGGGTGCAGCCGGCCACGTACTCCATCGCGAGGTAGACGTATCCGCCGTCCGTCCCCTGGTCGTAGACGCTCACCACGTTCGGGTGGTCCAGGCGGGCCGCGGACTTGGCCTCCCTAATGAAGCGTTCGACGAAGACCTTGTCCGCGGCGAGCGCTGGGTGCATCACCTTGACGGCGAGCACCCGGTCGAGCCGGGTGTCCAGGGCCCGGTACACCGTGGCCATGCCGCCCGCGGCCACCCGCGCCTGAATGCGGTAGCGGCCGTCGAGCAGCTGGTCGACGAGAGGGTCCGGCAAGGTCGTGTCCACGGTTGACGAGTCTACGAGTGATCGGCGGGGAGCTGTGCGGTTGTGGGGCCGGACGGTGGTGTGTGCCCCGGTCCCTCCCCTTCGCCGATTCCTGGGGCTGCGCCCCAGACCCCGCTTGTCGCGGCTTCGCCGCTCGTCCTCAAACGCCGGACGGGCTGGAAAACCAGCCCGTCCGGCGTTTGATCAGCGCGCGCTGAACGCCGGCCGCTCCGGGTCCAGGACGGCCAGGCCCTCGCGGGGCGACGACGCCTCCGCGAAGTGCCGCCGCGGGATCCGGCCCGCCCGGTGCGCGAGGCGCCCCGCCTCGACCGCGTGGCGCATCGCCTCCGCCATCAGCACCGGCTCCTGGGCGCGCGTCACCGCCGAGGCGAGCATCACCGCCGCGCAGCCCAGCTCCATGGCGAGCGCCGCGTCCGACGCCGTGCCGGCGCCCGCGTCCAAGATGACCGGAACATTCGCCCGCTCGGTGATGAGCTGGAAATTGTGCGGGTTGCGGATCCCCAGCCCGGAGCCGATGGGGGAACCCAGAGGCATGATCGCGGCGCAGCCGGCGTCCTCCAGGCGGCGGGCGAGGACCGGGTCGTCGTTGGTGTAGGGGAGGACGGTGAAGCCGTCGTCCACGAGGATCTCCGCCGCGTCGAGCAGCTCGATCGGGTCGGGCAGCAGGGTCCGCTCGTCGGCGATGACCTCCAGCTTCACCCAGTCGGTGCCCAGCGCCTCGCGCGCCAGCCGGGCGGTGAGGACGGCCTCGCCGGCGGTGAAGCAGCCGGCGGTGTTGGGCAGCACCCGGATGCCGTGCCGCTCCAGGACCGAGAGGACCGAGCCGCGGACCGCCGGGTCGAGGCGGCGCATGGCGACGGTGGTCAGTTCGGTGCCGGAGGCGAGCAGGGCCCGTTCCAGGACGTCGAGGCTGGGCGCGCCGCCCGTCCCCATGATCAGGCGGGAGGCGAAGGGGGTGCCGGCGATGGTGAGCACGTCGTCCGCCACGTCAGCCTCCCTGCACCGCGGTGAGGACCTCGACGCGGTCGCCGTCGCGCAGGGGCGTGTCCGCCCAGCTGCCGCGCGGGACGACGGCCTCGTTGACGGCGGCGGCCACGCCGCCCGGGGAGCCGGCGCCCGTGAGGCCGGTGACGACGGTGGCGAGGGTCGTCCCGGGCGGGACGGCGCGCCGCTCGCCGTTGACGTGGATGGTGTGGACGTCGGTCATGCGGAGGGCTCCTGGGCGAGGGCGGACGGGGTGGCGCCGGGCGCGGCGAACCGGCGGGGGGTGAACGGGCGGGCCTCCTCGGGCAGCCGCCCGGTGGTCAGCACTTCGGCCATGACGTCGCCGGTCAGCGGGGTCAGCAGGACGCCGTTGCGGTGGTGGCCGGTGGCCAGGTGCAGGCCCGGCAGGTCCGTCGGGCCGAGGAGGGGCGCGTTGTCGGGGGAGCCGGGGCGCAGCCCGGCGGAGGTCTCGGCGAGCGGCAGTTCGGTGAGGCCGGGCACCAACTCGTGCGCGTCACGCAGCAGTTCGTAGACGCCGCCGGCGGTGACGGTGGTGTCCCAGCCGAGCTCCTCGGTGGTCGCGCCGATCACCAGCTCGCCGTTCTCCCGGGGCACCAGGTAGACGGGGTTGCCGCGGACGACCGCGCGGACGGTGCGGGAGAGGAACGGCCGCACCGCCTCGGGGACGCGCAGCCGCAGGGTCTGGCCCTTGACCGGGCGGACCGGCGGCAGGACGTCGTCCGGCAGCCCGGCCATCCGGCCGCTGTGGCTGCCGGCCGCCAGGACGGTCTGGCCGGCGGAGATCCGCCGCCCGTCGGCGAGTTCGGCGCCCGCGGCCCGGTCGCCGTCGAGCAGCACCCGGGCGACGGCCGTGCGGTGCAGGGCCACTCCGGCGCGTTCGCAGGCGGTCAGCAGGGCGGCGGCCAGCCGCCGGGGGTCGGTCTGGTGGTCGCCGTCCACCCGCAGGCCGCCCTGGACGCCCGGGGCGAGCATCGGTTCCAGGCGGCGGCACTCGCGGCCGGTCAGCCACTCCGCCTCCAGCCCGCAGCTCCGCTGGAACGCGCCGAGTTCGCGCAGGTGGGCGCGGTCGTCGGCGTCGAGGGCGACGGCGAGGGTGCCGCAGGCGCGGTAGCCGGTGTCCCGGCCGCTGGCCTCCTCCAGCTCGGCCGTGAACGCGGGGTAGCGGCGGGCCGAGGCCAGGTTGAGGGCGAGCAGAGCCTGCTCGCCGTAGTGCAGTTCGGTGACGGCGGCCAGCATCCCGGCCGCCACCAGGGCGGCCCCGCCGCCGGGCGCCGGGTCGGCGACGGCGGTCCGCAGGCCCCGCTGGGCGGCCCGCCAGGCGGTCACCAGGCCGATGATCCCGCCGCCGATCACCAGGACGTCGTACGGTCCGGTGCGCGTAGACGCGTGCATGGGCGTCCAGCCCCTCCCTTCGCCGGCATGACCCGGATCAGGTTCGTACGGTCGGAGGCCGTCCAGCCTCCCTCTCAGCCCGGTCCGTCCGGGCTCCCGCGAGTGCTTGTGCACCGGCCACCCTAGTACGGTCCGCGAACGCGGCGGAAGGCGGCGGGGACCGGCCCGGGGGCGCGCGGCGCGGTGGTGTTGTGTCGGAGGTCTCGCCGCACGGTGCTCCGGGAGACCTCGCCCGCCCGCCTACAGTGATCGGGTGAGTGAGCAGACGAACACCCGCAGTGGTACGGCCCCCGACGAGCCGGTGGGAGGCGCGGCGCGGCGGCGCGTCGTCGTCGCCGGCGCGGGCATGGCCGGCGTGCAGACCGCCGTCGCCCTCCGCGAACAGGGCTGGGAGGGCACGATCACCCTGCTGGGCGCCGAACCGCACCCGCCCTACGACCGGCCGCCGCTGTCCAAGGCGGTGCTGCTCGGCAAGGCGGACGGGTCCGCCTTCGAGGTCGACTTCGCCTCCCTGGACATCGAACTCGCCCTCGGCCTGGAGGTCACCGGGCTGCGCCCCGCCGATCACGAGGTGGACACGCCGCGCGGCCCCGTCCCGTACGACGTCCTGGTGGTGGCCACCGGCGCCGAGCCGGTCCGGCTGCCCGGCGCCGAGGACCTGCCCGGCGTCCACCTGCTGCGCACCCTGGACGACGCGGAGCGGCTGCGGCCGCTGCTGGAGCGGAAGGGCGACGTGGTCGCCGTCGGCGCCGGCTGGATCGGCGCCGAGTTCGCCACCGCCGCGCGCGAGGCCGGCTGCCGGGTGACCGTCGTCGAGGCCGCCGACCGCCCGCTCGCCGGCGCGCTGCCCGCCGAGGTCGCCGCGCACATGGCCGACTGGTACGAGCAGAGCGGCGCCCGGCTGCTCACCGGCGCCCGGGTGGCGGCCCTGGAGCCCGGTGCCGTGCTGCTGGCCGACGGCACCCGGCTGACCGCCGACGCCGTCGTCGTGGGCATCGGCGCGCGGCCCGCCACCGGCTGGCTCGCCGGCTCCGGCGTCGAGCTCGCGGCGGACCGCTCCGTCGTCACCGACGACCGGCTGCGGACGTCCGTCCCGGACGTGTACGCGGTCGGGGACTGCGCCTCCTTCCCCTCCGCGCGGTACGGCGAACGGCTCCTCGTCCACCACTGGGACAACGCCCTCCAGGGGCCGAAGACCGTCGCCGCGAACATCGTGCACGGGCCGGCCGAGGGGCCGGTCTACGACCCGGTGCCTTATTTCTGGTCCGAGCAGTTCGGGCGGTTCGTGCAGTACGCGGGGCATCACGCCGCCGCCGACGAGCTGGTGTGGCGCGGAGATCCGGCGGGGGCGGCGTGGACCGTGTGCTGGCTGCGGGACGGGGTGCTGGTGGCGGTGCTGGCGGTGGGGCGGCCGCGGGATCTGGCGCAGGGGCGGAAGTTGATCGAGCGGGGCGCGGTGGTGGACCGGGGGCGGGTGGCGGACGCCGCGGTGCCGCTGAAGGCGGCGGTGGGGTGAGGTTGCCCCGGTCCCTCCCGCAGAGGGGCACCCCCATTCGCCGATTCCTGGGGGCTGCGCCCCCGGACCCCCTTGTCGCGGCTTCGCCGCTCGTCCTTAGACTCCCCAGAGGGGGCACCCCCAACGGGCTGAACCGCCTCCCCCGGGTGTCCCCGGGTACCGGGTGTCCGTGGCGGATGGCAGGCTTGTCCCGTGACCGAGATTGACACGAAGACCGATGCCCTCGTTTCCGAGTGGCTCACCCTCCCCGACATCGCCGAGATGCTCGACGTGGAGGTGACGCGCGTACGGCAGCTGGTGAAGGAGGGCCGGCTGATCGCCGTGCGCCGCGGGGAGAACCGGGTGCTGCAGGTTCCCGCCGCCTTCATCGACGAGGGCGAGGTGGTGAAGGGCCTGGCCGGGACCCTGACGCTGCTCAAGGACGACGGGTTCACCGACGAGGAGATGCTGGAGTGGCTGTTCACTCCGGACGAGTCCCTGCCGGGTACGCCCGCGCAGGCGCTGCGGGAGAATCGCGGCACGGAGGTGAAGCGGCGCGCCCAGGCGCTCGCCGTCTGACCGTTCCGCAGTGAACAGCCCGCGGTGCGCGGGCGGGCCCGTCCCGTCCGCGCACCGCCGACCCCGGGGGAACCCGATGTCCGCCACCGCCCGTACGCTTCCGCACGCCCCGACGGCCCGTGCGGCTCTGACCGGCGCCCGGCTGTACCTGTGCACCGACGCGCGAAGGCGCCAGGGCGACCTGCCGGAGTTCCTGGACGCGGTCCTCGCCGGCGGCGTGGACGTCGTGCAGCTCCGCGACAAGGGCATGGAGGCCGGTGAGGAGCTGGAGCACCTGGCCGTCATGGCCGACGCCGCCCGCCGGCACGGCCGGCTGCTCGCGGTGAACGACCGCGCCGACGTCGCCCACGCCATCCGCTCCGACGTCCTGCACCTGGGCCAGGGCGACCTCCCCGTGCCCGCCGCGCGCGCCATCCTCGGCGACGACGTGCTGATCGGCCGGTCCACGCACAGCGAGGCCGAGGCCGAGGCGGCGGTCCGCGAACCGGGTGTGGACTACTTCTGCACCGGCCCCTGCTGGCCCACCCCCACCAAGCCCGGCCGCCCGGCGCCCGGCCTGTCCCTGGTGCGGCACACCGCCGCGCTGCGGCCCGACCGGCCCTGGTTCGCCATCGGCGGCATCGACGAGAGCAACCTCGACGAGGTCCTCGACGCCGGAGCCCGGCGCGTCGTCGTCGTCCGCGCCCTCACCGAGGCCGACGACCCCGGCGACGCCGCGGCCCGCCTGGCCCGCCGGATCCGCGAACGCGACTGACGGCCGGCCGGCCGTCCGCGTCCGGCGGGTTGTCGTGTCCGGCCGTGGCGCGGGGCCGCCCGGGCCCGTCGGCTCAGCCCGTCCGCAGCATCTGCGCCGCCGCCAGTTCGCGGTAGGCGGCACAGCCGGACAGCAGTTCCTCGTGCCGGCCGGAGGCGACGGCCCGGCCCTCGTGCAGGACGACGATGCGGTCGGCGTTCTGCACGGTGGACAGCCGGTGGGCGATCACCAGCAGCGCGCACTCCTCGGTGACCTCCCGCAGCACCCGCCCCAGCGCCAGCTCGTTGAGCGCGTCGAGCTGGGACGTCGGCTCGTCCAGCAGCAGCAGCGCGGGACGGGTGAGCAGCGCCCGGGCCAGGGCGACCCGCTGCCGCTCGCCGCCCGAGAGCGTGGCGCCCCGCTCGCCGACCGGCCCGTCGAGCCCGCCCGGCAGCCGGTCCACCACCTCGGTGAGCCGGGCGAGTTCGACCACCCGCCGCACTTCCGCACGGCTCGCCCCCGGCGCCGCGTAGGTGATGTTGTCCCACAGGGAGCCGTGGACGACGTGGGTGTTCTGGTCGACGACGGCGATGCGCGCCCGGCACTCCGCGCGGCTCAGCGCGGCGGCCGGGCGGCCGTCGAACAGCAGCCGGCCGGCGTCCGGTTCGTAGAAGCGGGCGGCCAGCGCGAAGACCGTGCTCTTCCCCGCCCCCGACCTGCCCACCAGCGCGACCTGCCGGTGCGGCGGCACCTCCAGTGAGATGCCGCGCAGCACCGGCCGGCCCGGGCGGTAGCCGAACCGGACGTCCTCCAGGGCCAGGACGGGAGGGGCGGACGGTGCGGACGGTACGGGGGAGAGGGCGGCCGGACCCGGCGCGGGCGGCGCGGCCGGGGCGGGTCCCGTCGGCGCGGTCGATGCGGCCGGGCCGGCCGGTGCGGCCGGTGCGGCGGGCTCGGCCGGTACGACGGGGGGACGCGTCCCTCCGCCCTCCCCGGCGGATGCCACGGGCTTCCCGCGACGGGCCCCCTCCCCGGTGAGCACTCCGGGCCCCTCCGGACCCGTCGGCTCCACCGGCAGGGCGAGCGCCTCCTCCACCCGTCCGAGCGCCCCCACGCCCCGCTGGATCAGCCCCGCCGCACGGAACACGGACGACAGCGGCATCACCAGATAGCTCGCGTACAGCAGGAAGGCGACCAGGTCGCCGAGGCTGTGGGTGCGCCCGTCCACCCGCAGCCCGCCGACGACCAGGACGAGCAGGAAGGAGCCGTGGACGGCCAGCTCGACCGCCGGGGTCATCACCGCCCCCAGCCGCGCGGTGCGGACCCCGGCGCCGTACGCGGTCTCCACGCGCTCCCCGATCCGGGCGGCCTCCCGCCCCTCCGCCCGGTGCACCCGGACCATCGGCAGGGCGGCCAGGGCCCGTTCGAGGTCGGCCGCGACGGCCCCGAGGGCGTGCTGCATCCGCTCCGAGGCCGTGCGGAGCCCGGTGAGGACGCAGGTGACCACCGCGGCCGCGGCCGCCACCGTGAGGGCGACCAGGAGCAGCAGCTGCGGGTCGAGCCAGAGCATCAGCGCCACCGCGCCCACCGAGGCCAGCGCACCGGTGACCAGGTCCACCAGCGCCTGGGCGAGGACCTCGCGCAGCACGGTCGTGTCGACGGTGACGCGGGAGACGAGGTCGCCGGTCCGGTGGTGCTCGTACTCCCGCATCTCCAGCCGCAGCAGCCGGCCGGTCAGCCGGTGGCGCAGTCCGCGGACGACTCCCTCGCCCATCCGCTCCTGCAAGAAGCGGCCGACCGCCGCCGTGCCGGCCTCGGCCAGGAACAGCGCGGCCAGGCCCAGCAGCGGCCACAGCAGCCGGCCGCCCGCGTCCGCGTCCACGATCCGCTGGGCGAGCAGCGGCTGCGCCAGCCCCAGCGCCGACCCCGTCAGGGTGAGCGCGATGGCGGTGGCCAGCGCCGCGCGGTGGTCGGCGGTGAGGCGGAACACCATGCGGACCGCGCGCGGCCGGCGCCGCCGCTCGGGCCCGGCCGGTATCACGGCACCGGCCGTTCGCGGGGCGCCGGACCGGGAACCACAGCGATCAGCCGGCTGAAGTAATCGTCCGGAACCCCCTCGTCCACCGGGCGGCCCTCCGCCTCCACCCAGGCGTGCGCGCTGAACGGCGGTACCTTGCGCACCCCCGTGCACCACGTCGGCCAGCAGCCGTGGAACCGGCACAGCAGGGCCGTGCCGAGCGACCGCGGCAGACAGCCGCGCGGCCCCGCGCAGAACAGACTGGCCGCGCACACCGCCCGCCGCGCCGCCCCGGCCTGCTCGTACGAGGCGGGGACGGCGCCCCGGCGGAGCACGGCGAGAACCCGGCGAAGCCGGTGGGGCGGCAGCAGGGCGAGCGGGAAGGCGACGGCCAGGGCGAGCCGGGCGGCCAGCCGCCGGCGGAACGGGACGTCCGACGGCCGGACCAGGGCGCTGGGTGTGGTCATGCCGCCAGCCCCGCGTCCCGCAACAGCGCGACCAGCGCGGTGACGTCCGCGGCGGCCCGCTCCCGGTCCACGGCGAACGCGGCGACGAGCGCCTCCACCGCGTCCGCCTCCCCACCGCCGTCCAGCAGCGTGCGGACGACGAGCGTCCCGGTGGGGTTGAGCTCCCAGTAACGGCCCTTGCGCTGGTCGAGCAGGACCGTGCCGTACTCGGTCTCCGCCGTGGCGACGTCGGGGGCGAACCGCAGTGCCATGGGAGCCTTCCCTCCTGCGGACGCCGTCGTCCGCGGTCATGGGGTCCGGGGTGGCGTGTCAAGCGGGTGGTGTGTCAAGGGGGGGCGCGTCAAGCGGGGTGGCGGGTCAAGGGGTGAGGGTCCGCAGCCACACCTCGCAGCCGATCGTGGGGTAGAGGGCCGCGTCGCTCAGCCCGGGCGCGGCGGGACGCTGGGCGAGGGCGGTCAGGACGCCGGCGTCGACCAGCCCCAGCCGGCCCAGGGACGAGTCCTCCCAGAGCTTCACCAGGTCACCCCGGTGTTCCCGTCGCCCGTTCGAGGCGTCCATCGAGGCGTGCGCCTTGTCGGTGCGGGCCAGGCAGGCGTCCGGGACGATCCCGCGCATGGCCGCGGCCAGCAGCGGCTTGTACGCCCAGGGGGTGACGCGGTCGCGCGGGTCGACGGCCAGGCACGCCTCGATCACCCGGTCGTCGAAGAACGGCGACGCCATCGGCAGCCCCGCCCGCGCGGCCATCAGGTCCCATTGGCGGACGATCCGGGTGCAGCCCCGGATCTGCTCCAGGTCCTGGTGGAGCCCGCGGTCGGGGTGGAGCGGCTCGGCGGTCGCGGCGGCCCGGAGCAGGGCCCGCCGGACGGCGTCGACGGCTTCGGGGGTGACCCAGGGGAACAGCCGGGGCGGGATGCCCCAGCCCAGCGCCCCCGTCACGCCCGGCGGCTGCGGGTCACGCAGCCGGGCGGCCGCGCCGGCCAGCCAGCGTCCGTAGGGGCGGGAGTCGGCGAGGGCGCGCACGGCCGGCCCCGGCGGCCACTGGTAGAGGGTGCGGAAGCCGCGCAGCTGCCGCAGCCCGAACCACGGGTGCGTCCGCAGCAGCCGGTGGTAGTACGCCTCCGAACACCAGGCCACGTGGTCGCCGCCGATGCCCGTCAGATGCACCCGGCTGCCGCGGCGGGCGAGCTCCGGCAGGTGGTGCAGCGCCCGGGCCCGGTCCATGACGCCGATGGTCGGTTCGTCCATCGGCTCGTCGATGTCCAGCAGGTCGGTGTAGACGAGCGGGGACTCGTCCGCGTCCCACACCAGGTGCTCGACGTCCGGGAGCCGGCGCGCGGCGCGCCGGGCCCAGGCCAGGTCGCTGTCGGCGGGGTCGCGTCCGGGCCAGGTGCTGGCGATGACCCGGGCGGGGGACGTCGCGGCCAGGAAGCAGATGGAGGTGGAGTCCAGCCCTCCGGACAGGTCGCAGCCGACCGTGCCGCCCCGGTGGGTGCGGGCCGCCACGGCGTCGACGAGCGCCTGCCGCACCAGCGGCGCGCCGCCGGCCATCGACCGCACCGGCTCGGGCGGCGTCCACCAGCGGGAGTGCCGGGCCGAGCGTCCGTCGCGGGCGATGTACAGGGCGTCCTCGGCGGGGACGGCGGTGACGCCGCGCCAGGGGGAGGTGGTGCCGAGGGGATGGGGGACCGGCCACAGCAGACGTACGGCCAGTTCCTCCTCGTCGGGCGTGGAGTCCAGGGCGCGGGCGAGCGGCAGGGCGTCGCTCGCGGCCACCTCGACGCCGCCGACGGAGGCCCGGAAGACGGGCCGCAGGCCGGACGCCGTGCCCTGGACGCGGACGGCGCCGTCCAGCGCGGCCACCAGGTGGAAGCTGCCGGGCAGGGCGCGGGCCAGGGCGTCCAGCGCGGTGAGGTTGCGCAGCGCTTCCGCCCGGCGCCGGAGCTCCTCGGGCCGGACGGGGCAGCAGCCGATGACCGCCAGGGCGGCCCGGCCGGTCCGTACGGCGGTGACGTCCTCGTCGTGCCAGCGGCCGGCGATCCACGGCCGGCCGGAGGGATGGGGGATGGTCCGGGTGTCCTGGCGGATGAGGGAGCGGGCCGCGGCGAGCGCGTCCTCGCAGTCCGGAAGGACCGCGAAGCACGCGGCACCCGGGCCCGCTCCCCCCGCCTCGCGAGGCGTAGGCATTCAGCCCTCAGTCTCCGGCCGTCGGATCAGTTCTTGCTGAAGATCAGACGGTCGTTGCCGTGGGCCTGGAGCAGACCGGTCTTGGCCCGGTAGGTGCCGCGCCGGGTGAGGGTGGGGACCTCGTACGCCTTCTTCATGATGTCTCCTTTGATGGAGTACCTTTTCCGCCCCGAATTCCGTCCGGTCGGCCACGCTTCTCCCGGGGAGAGGTACCCCGCAGCGGGCAGGTGCCGGTTCGGCTCCAAGGCGTATCGCCATGCTATCCACGCCAAAACGATTCATCGCGTTCTAAGTCGGATAATCATGGAAAACCGGGAGTGCGTTGGTCCACGCGCGCCGGTCAGTGGGGCGGAATTCACCGCCGGATAATCACGGGGAAAGGGATGCGCCCCTGATATGTCAGCGGCTGTCAATGTTTTCGGGAAAACGGCGGGAATTCGCCCGGCCGGAAATCCGGAATCCCTCCTGCCGACTTCCTGTCGGTCTCCCGTCGGTCTCCCGTCGGTCTCCCGACAGTCCGGGAAAATCCGGAAAGTCGGGGTTTCGGGAAGGGTGTACCGGACATCGGAGTACCGGGAAGCGGCCAGATCGTGGACAGTGCTTGGGAAGATCGTCGCTGCGCTGGTTAACTTGACCGGTATGGCCCTAGGCACTGCCTCCACCAGGACGGATCACGCCCGCACCGTGCGTGACCTGCTCGCGTCCGGCGAGCGTTCGTACTCCTTCGAGTTCGCGGCCCCGAAGACCGAGAAGGGGGAGCGGACGCTCTGGAACGCCATCCGGCGGATCGAAGCGGTCGCGCCGACCTTCGTCTCCGTGACCTACGGCGCCGGCGGCTCCTCCCGCGAGGGCACCGTGCGGGCGACCGAGCGCATCGCGACCGACACCACGCTCACCCCCGTCGCCCACCTCACCGCCGTCAACCACTCCGTGGCCGAACTGCGCAACGTGATCGGCCAGTACGCGGACGTCGGCATCCGCAACATGCTCGCCCTGCGCGGCGACCCGCCCGGCGACCCCACCGGGGAGTGGGTGCGTCACCCCCAGGGGCTGCACTACGCCGTCGAACTGGTGCGGCTCATCAAGGAGTCCGGCGACTTCTGCGTGGGCGTCGCGGCCTTCCCCGAGATGCACCCGCGCTCCACCGACTGGGACACCGACGTCCGCCACTTCGTCGACAAGTGCCGGGCGGGCGCCGACTTCGCCATCACCCAGATGTTCTTCCACGCCGACGACTACCTGCGGCTCCGCGACCGCGTCCAGGCCGCCGGCTGCGAGACCCCGATCATCCCCGAGATCATGCCCCTCACCAACGTCCGGCAGATCGAACGGTTCGCACAACTCAGCAACGCCGCCTTCCCCGCGGACCTCGCGGAGCGGATCCGGGCGGTGGAGGACGATCCGGCGGCTGTACGCTCGATCGGGATCGAGTACGCGACGGAGCTGTGTGCCCGGTTGATGGCCGAGGAGACCCCGGGGCTGCACTTCATCACCCTGAACCACTCCACGGCCACCCTGGAAATCTACGAGAACCTGGGACTGCACCAGCGGTCCTGACGGCCCGCCGGTCGCGGCGGCCGGACTGGAGGGGCGATTCATGGGCTGGACGGTCCTCTACATCGCGTTCGGCTTCGTCGGGCTGTGGCTGCTCGGCGAAGTGCTGTTTCAGTACAAGGCCCGGCTGCGGTGGCGGCTGCTCGCGTTCACCGGCTTCCTCGGGGTGGTGGCCGGTGTCGCCATGCCGTCGGTGGCCGTCATCGTCGTCGGCGCCGTCGCGTTCGCGATCGGCCAGGTCTACGTCACGCTGTCGTTCCGGCGCGGCTTCTCGGCGGGCTGGGCGCTGCGGCGCAAGGGCCGGGACGAGGCCGGGCCCGCCGCCTCCGGTTCCGCGTCGCGGTCCGGTTCCCGTTCCGGTTCCCGTTCCGGCTCCCGTTCCGCCTCTCGCTCCGCTTCCCGCGGCGGGCGGCGGCGCGGCCGGCCCGAGCGCGGCGCGCCCGCCGAACCGGCCGCAGCCGCCTCGGACGCACCTCCCGCCCCCGGCGCCCCTGGTGCCGCACGCAAGCGGCTGACGGAGGCGGAGGCGGGAGCGGCTACGGCCATGATGCCGACGGTGCCTCAGCAGCCCACCGACGAGCACGCGGTGCCCGGGGCGGCGGGGCCGGGGCCCGGTGACACGGCGGCGTTCCCGGCCGTCGGGGAAGCGGCTTCGGTGTTCGGCGGCGGTTACGACTACGGCCAGGGCCAGGGCCAGGGTCAAGAGCAGTACCCGGCGTACTCCGATCCGTACATCGGGGCCGGCGTGCAGCCGGCGCAGGGATACGAGCAGCCGTATGACGCGTACGGGCAGCAGCAGGGTGGTTATCCGCAGCAGCAGCCGGGACAGTACGGACAGCACGGGCAGTACGGGCAGTACGACATGGACACCCCGCCCGGTGGGGTGTGGGTGCCGCAGCAGCGGCAGGGGGGCGGTGACGGGCAGGCGCCGCCGCCGCCGGCTCCGCCGCAGGGGTATGGGTATTGAGGGGCCCCGGTCCCTCCCTTTCACCGTTTCCTGGGGCTGCGCCCCAGACCCCCTTTTTCGCGGCTTCGCCGCTCGTCCTCAAGCGCCGGACGGGCTGGATAGCGCGTCCGAGCGCATTCACTCAGCCCGTCCGGCGATTGAGGACAACCGCGCGGAGCGCGGTTTCGGGGGTGCGGGGGCGCAGCCCCCGCAAGAAACGGTGAAAGGGAGGGACCGGGGCACCCCTCACTGCGAACCCCGAAACCCTTCCCCCTCCACGATCAGCCCGGCCACCAAAGCCCCCGACATCCCCGCGTGCGCCAGCCCACCGCCCGGGTGGGCAAACCCACCCACCCGGTACAACCCGCTCAACTCGCCCGCATTGCCGGGGAAGAGGAACGCACCCCCACCCCCGCTCAACGCCGGCGCGGGCACCCCTCCACCAGGAGCGCCCGTAACCCCCGCCGTGTCCAACGGCGTCCGCACCTCGCGCCACAGCACCCGCTCCGCCAGCCCGGGAACGGCCGCTTCGGCGGCCAAGAGCATCCGGTCGGCGAACGCGGCGACAACCTCCGCGTCCCCCCAGTCCACGCGGCCCTGCGGAGCGACCGTCGCGGTCAGGGTGACCGCCTCGTGTCCGTCGTCCGGCCGGACCGCCGGGTCGTCGGGCCGGAGGACGGTGACGGTCGGCGCGTAATCGAGACCGGGGTCCGTCGCGTCGAAGACGCCCGCCAACTCCCGCTCGCGCGACGGCGCGTGGACGACCGTGCGGTGCGCGGTCCCCGCCGGCCGCTCGCCGCGAAGGGCGAGGAGGACGGTGAACCGGCCGGGGGACAGGGGCGCCGAAGCCGGGTCCGGGGCGCCCGTGACGACGAACGCCGCCTCCTCGGCCGTCCCGTCCGCGAGCCGGACGCCCGCCGCGCGGCCGTCCTCCTCGATCACGCCGGCGACCTCGGCGCCGAACCGGAACTCCACCCGCCGGGCCACGCACCGCCGGTGCAGCGCGTCGGCGAGGCCGCGCAGCCCGCCGGCCACGTACCAGCTGCCGAAGGTCTGCTCCAGGTAGGGCAGGACGGTCGCGCTCGCCGGCGCGGTGCGCGGGTCGAGGCCGTAGGCCAGCGCGTGGCTCTCCAGCAGGGCCGCGAGCCGGGGATCGCGCAGCTCGCGGCCGGCGACGGCCGCGAGGGTGGCCGGCGCGCTCCGCCGGAAGAAGCCGCGCCGCGCCGGGTACGCGTCGCGGGCCAGGGCCGCCCGTTCCGCCGGGTCCGCGCTCAGCGGCTCCTCCAGCAACGGACGTCGCGTCGCGTCCCACGCCTCCCGGGCCCGGTTGACGAGCTCGCTCCAGCGCTCGCCCGCGCCCGCGCCGACCGCCTCGTCCAGTGCCCGGACGACGCCGGCGCGCGAGGCGTTGGGCAGCGCGAACGCCGTTCCGTCGGCGAAGAGGTGGGCGCTCGCCGGGTCCACCTGGGTGAGGCCGACGCTCTGCTCCAGGGACTCCTTGCCGGTCTTGACGAAGAGGTCGCGGTAGACGGCCGGCAGGTGCAGCAGCTGCGGTCCCGTGTCGAAGACGAAGCCGTCGCGGGCGTACCGCCCGACGCCTCCGCCGTGGGTCTCACCGCGCTCGTACACCGTCACCGTGTGGCCGGCGACGGCCAGCCGGGCGGCTGCCGCCATGGCGCCCATGCCGGCGCCGATCACCGCAATTCGTGCCATGCAGCCGACCCTATCCGGAACCGCTGATGCCGCCGGGGCCCGCCTCCGTCCCGACCGGCCCCCGCCTCAGTCCCGACCGACCGGGGCCCGCCTCCGTCCTACGCCGCCGGGGCCGTCGCGCGTCCCTCCCGCCGTGCCGCCTTCCGCTCCTTGCGCCGCTGCCGGAACGCCCGCACCCTGCGCCACAGGATCACCACCAACGCGACGCCCGCGACCAGCAGCGTCCCCGCGATGCCCGCCGCGACCGCCGGGTGGGACAGGGCGAAGACCACGACGGCGGCGACGCCCAGGTCCTCCGCGACGCTCAGCAGGATGTTGCTCAGCGGCTCCGGCGAGGTGTTGACCGCCATCCGCGTCCCCATCTTCACCAGGTGCGTCACCAGCGCGGTCGTCCCGCCCACTGCCCCGTAGGCCACCTCCGAGAGCGAGCCGCCGCTCTGTCCGGCCAGCAGCGCCCCGACCATCGCCCCGCAGGCGGGCCGGACGAGCGTGTGGACGGCGTCCCACACCGTGTCCACGTACGGGACCTTGTCGGCGACGGCCTCGCAGAGGAACAGCAGGCCGGCGACGATCAGCACCTCGGGGCGCTGGAGCGCCTCGGGCACGTCGCCGCCGATGCCGGCCCTGCCGGACAGGCCGAGCAGCAGGACCACCGCGTAGGCGTTGATCCCGCTCGCCCAGCCGCTGGTGAACACCATGGGGAGTACGGACATGAGGACGATCGTAGGCGGGCGTACTCAGCCCGCCGGACGCCTCCGGACGCCGCCGGATGAGTACCGAGTGAGTATCGGTACGGATGAGCCGGTGCCCCGGCGGACGGAAGAGTAAGGGCCGTGGGGGGAGCGCGGCGCCCGTACCGCCGGCACGGGGCGGCGGAACGGGCGCCGCGCGGAGGCCCTACGGGCTAGCAGGCGTGCCCGCCCACGCGCCCCTGCAACAGCCGCGACAGCGCCGCGTGCACCTCCTCCACCGACCGCTCCGGCTGGAAGGACTGCCAGTCCAGCGCGGCCACGAGCACCATCCCGAACAGCGCCGACGCCGTCAGCGGAACGTCGATCTCCGGGCTGAGTTCGCCCTCGGTGACGGCCTCCGCCAGCACCGCCTCGATCACGGCGATGGCCTTCTGCCGCACCTGCATCAGCGTGGACTGCCAGGCCCGGTTGGTGCGCCACAGTTCCGCGACGTAGAGCTGCATCAGCGCCGGGTAGCGGGCGATGAAGTCCAGGCCCGCGCGCACCATCGCGTCGAGCGCGTCCACCCGGCCGCCGCCGCGGGCCGCCGTGTCGTCGGCGGCCCGCCGCAGGGAGACGGTCAGCAGCTCGATGCCGTCCCGCAGGAGCTCCTCGAAGAGCACCGTCTTGCTCGCGAAGTTGTAGTAGACGGTGCCCTTGGCCACTCCGGCGCGTTCGGCGATCTCGTCGACGGTGGTGGAGGAGAAGCCCTGTTCGGCGATGAGGGTGACGGCCGCCTCGAAGAGGCGGCGCCGGGTTCTGCCGCGGCGCGTACTGCTGCTGTCCATGCCGGTGATTCTCCCTGTACGCACCGTGTCCTCCGGTACGGGCCCCACGGGTCCCACGAGCCTCACAGGCTCAGCTCCGGGTGCAGGTCCCGTACCGTCCACACCTGCCGGCGCCGGGCCGTCCACGCGGTGAGCGCCAGGGCGCCCGCGGCGAACGCGGCCAGCACGGCGCACGCCCGCCACACGGCCGCCGGATCGCCGCCGGTGATGAGGTGGCGCAGCCC
Organism: Streptomyces sp. CA-181903; assembly: GCF_050937075.1. NCBI lineage: Bacteria > Bacillati > Actinomycetota > Actinomycetes > Kitasatosporales > Streptomycetaceae > Streptomyces > Streptomyces sp. CA-181903. The sequence continues at coordinate 1,952,834 of NZ_JBNJLY010000001.1, read as the reverse complement.
GTCGACCACGTAGCTCATGGGCAGGAACGGGTGCAGGGCGTTGAAGAAGCCGGGACTCGTCTGCACCGGGTAGGTGCCGCCCGCCGACGTCAGCTGGAGCATCAGCAGCATCAGGACGAGGATCCGGCCGGCCGGGCCGAAGCGGGCGTTGAGCCACTGCACGATCGCGGCGAACGACGCCGTCACCAGGCACAGGAAGCCGATCGTGCCCGCCGCGCGGGCCAGGTGCAGGCCCAGGCCCCAGCACAGGACGGCCAGCAGCGCGCCGGCCTGGAGCACCCCGACCGCGACGACCGGCAGCCAGCCCGCGAGGGCGGTCCGCCAGGCCGGGGCGCCGGCGGCCAGGGCGCGCCGGTTGAGCGGCGGGAACAGCATGTAGGCCACCATCGCGCCGACCCAGAGGGAGAGCGGGATGAAGTACGGGGCGAAGCCGGTGCCGTAGTTGGGCGCCTTGTGGGTGGCGCGGGAGGCGAGCCCGACCGGGTCGGCCATGACGCCGGTGCGGGCGTCGCGCTCGTCCTTGCCGTAGTCGGGGATCTTCTTGACGCCGTCGTGCAGCCCGCCGGCCAGCTTCGACGAGCCGTCGGAGAGCTTGACCATGCCGCCCTGGAGCTTGTCGGCGCCGTCGCGCAGCTTCCCGAGCCCGTCGTCGAGGCCGGCGGTGCCCTCGCGCGCGGTGCCGAGGCCGTCGCGCAGCTTCCCGGTGCCGCCGTGCAGCTTCTCCGCGCCGTCCGCGACGCGGTGGGCGCCGGAGTCGAGGGCGTTGACGTCGCGGACGGCGGCGTCGATCTCGGACGCCAGGGTGGGCGCCTTGTCGCGCAGCTTCTCGGCGCCGGAGCGGAGGGCGTCCAGTTTGGCCGGGAACGCATCGAGTTCGCCGTTCCGGTTCTGCACGAGGGTGTCGAGCTCGTGGGCGCCCAGGGCGGACTGCCGGGCGGCGAACAGCGCCTTGCGCAGCTTCGGGCAGAACGCCGGGGGTTCGGCGGCCCGTTCGCAGAGCTCGGCGTAGGAGTCGCCGAGCACCTCGGCGCCGGCCGCGCTGCCCCGGGCGAGCTTCGCGGTGGTGGCGGCGGACGGCAGGTCGTCCAGGTGCCGGCGGAGCGTCCGCGCCTCGGCGGCCACCTTGCGGGCGTCCTCGCCGATCTCGCGGGCGTGCTCCTTCACATAGCGGGCGTCGGGGCTCGTGGCCGCGCCGTTGACCCGGTCGGCGAGCTTGCGCGTACCGGCCGCCACCTTGCTGGCGCCGTCGGCGAGTTGCCCCGAGGCGTCGTCCAGTTTCCCGGCCCCGCCGTACAGTTCGCCGGCGCCCTTCCGCAGCCGCCCGCTGCCCTCCGCGGCCTTGGCCAGGCCGTCCTTGAGGTCGCCGGCGCCCTTGCGGGCGGTGCCGATGCCGTCGCCCAGCTTGTCCGCGCCCTCGGCGGCCTCCTCGGTCTTCCCGTGCAGGGTGGAGAACGAGACGAAGATCCGGTCGTAGAAGGTCCGGGACGCCTTGCGCGAGGCGGCGGCCCGGACCTCGGAGAAGACCGTGCGGGAGATGGACCCGACGATGTAGTTGTTGGCGTCGTTCGTCCGGACCTGGAGCGCCCCGGTCTCCGGGGAGTCGCCCGCGCTGGAGGCGACCCGCCGGCTGAAGTCGGCGGGGATGGTGAGCGACAGGTAGTACGTGCCGTCCTCCAGGCCCTTCCGGGCCTCGGCGGCGCCGGTCTTCCGCCACCGGAACGACTTGCTGCCGCGCAGGCCGTCGACGATGGAGTCGCCCGCGGTGAGCCGCTTGCCGTCCACGGTGGCGCCCCGGTCGGCGTTCACCAGCGCCACGGGCACCTTGTCGAGCCGCCCGTAGGGGTCCCAGAACGACCAGAGGTACAGGGCACCGTAGAGCAGCGGCAGGAGCAGCAGCGCGACGAGCGCGGCACGCGGCAGGGCGCCCCTGCCGAACTTCCTGAGCTCAAGCGCGGCCAGCCTCGGCGAACGCATCGGCCGTCTCCTTCCCGTGAGCCGGGACGGTCGTGACGACGGCGTCGGCGTCCTCCGGTGCCTCGGCGCAGACGGCGAGCACGGTGGGGCCGGACGCCGCGACGGACCGCAGCAGCGCCCAGGCGTCCGCGCGTTCGGCGGGGTCGAGCTTGAGGTCGGCGTCGTCGACGGCGATCAGGCGCGGGCCGCCGATCAGGGCCAGGGCGAGGGACAGCCGCAGCGACGCCGGCCGGTCCAGGTCGCGGGCGAGGGTGCGGGGGCCCGCGGGCAGCGCGTCCGGGTCGAGGCCGACGGCCGCCAGGGCGGCGTCGGCGCGCTCGGCGGCCCCGGCCGGTGGACGGAACAGCGCGCGGGGGCCGCCGGTGAACCGGCGGCACAGCAGCACCCGTTCCCGTATGTGCTCCGCGACGCTCAGCGCGCCCTCCGGCTCGCAGACGCCGGCGACCTGGGCGAGCGCCGTGATCCGGCGGACCGCGGCCATCCGGCGGGGCAGCGGCAGGCCGCCGACCTCGGCCGTTCCCGCGGTGGGGCGCATTCTTCCGGTGAGGGTGAGCAGAAGACAGGTACGGCCCGAGCCGGACGGGCCCCGGACGGCGACGAGGTCGCCGGGGGCGGCGGCGACGTCCACGTCGTGGAACGTCCGGCCGCGGGGCCCGGCGACGCCGAGTCCGCGGGCCGTGACGGCGGCCCCGAGCGAGGTGCGGTCCATGCGACGGCCTCCAGGTGACGTGGCGGTGGTGCGGCTTCCGTGAGCGTCCTGCACTTGCACTGACCAGTCAGTGCAAAAAGTATGGCGCACCCCTCCCCTGCCCCCGCCGCGGGGGTCGCATGCCCAAAGTCCTTGCAGGTCAGGGCGATTGTCAGTGGGGTACAGGACGATAAGGGCAGACGGTGGTACGGGCGACCGGCCCGCACCGCCCCGACGAAGGAGGTTCGTCATGGCCCGCAGCAGGAGCGACGTCCGCCTTTCCCCGAGCCTTTCCCCGGGCGCGGACGTGTGGGACGTGCCCCCGCCCGCCCGTGCCACCGCGCCGCCCGCCGTCGCCGAACACCTCGCCCAGGCCCGGCAGGCCCTGGTGGACGCCGCCGCCCTCGACGCCCCGCACGAGCGGTTCGCCACCGCCCACCTCGCCGCGCTCCGCACCGCCGCCGCCGTGCTCGCCGCGCGCGGCCGGCCCGAGACTACGGCCCGCCGGCGGCACCGGATCCGCAGCGCCTGGGAGATCCTGCCCGAGGCCGTGCCCGAACTCGCCGAGTGGAGCGCCCTGTTCGCCGCCGGCGCCGCCCGCCGGGCGCGGGCCGAGGCCGGGATAGCGTCGGCGGCGAACGAGCGGGAGGCCGACGAGCTGCTGCGCGCGGCGGCGATGTTCCTGCGGCTCGTCGAACGGGGGCTGGTCCTCCAGCCCCGGCTCCCCGCCCAATCCGCCCCCGGCCGCGGCGGTGTGGGGTGAACGGCGGGGTGACCGGGCCCGCCGCGGCCCGCGGGGGAGCGGAGTGCGGGCGGCCGGGACCCGGCCCATTAAGGTGGGGGCGCCGACGACCGTCATCCGCCACCGCCGCACCGGCGGTGCCGCCACCCGCGCCGAGGAGCCACCCGCCGTGTCCGAGCCTTCCCTGGGTGGGGAGACCCCATCGCGTCCCCGCGCGTCCCTGCGCACCGCCGTGGTCTGGGAGGTCCTGCGGGACGCCCTCGACCGGCGGGCCGAGGCCGGCGGCGGTGCCGGTGCCGGCCTTGAGGTCCTCGACGCGGGCGGCGGCAGCGGCCAGTTCGCCGTCGAGGTGGCCCGCCTCGGCCACCGGGTCACCGTCGTCGACCCCAGCCCCAACGCGCTGTTCGCGCTGGAGCGCCGGGCCGCCGAGGCCGGCGTCGCCGACCGGGTGCGCGGTGTGCAGGGCGACACCCAGGGCCTGTTCGACGTGGTCGGCCGCGGCGAGTACGACGCCGTCCTCTGCCACGGCGTCCTGGAGTACGTGGACGACCCCGCGGAGGGCCTGCGGGCCGTCGCCGCCGCCCTGCGCCCCTCCGGTGTGCTCAGCCTGCTCGCCGCCGGCCTCGGCGGCGCGGTCCTCGCCCGCGCCCTCGCCGGCCACTTCACCGAGGCCCGGCAGGCCCTCACCGACCCCGCCGGGCACTGGGGCGCCGGCGACCCCGTCCCCCGCCGCTTCACCGCCGACCAGCTCTCGGAGCTGGTCTCCGGCGCCGGCCTGGACGTCACCGCCGTGCACGGCGTCCGCGTCTTCGCCGACCTCGTCCCCGGCGTCCTCGTGGACGCCCAGCCCGGCGCCCGGGACGCCCTGGCCCGGCTGGAGGCCGAGGCGGCGGCGCTCCCCGCCTTCCACGCGGTGGCCACCCAGCTCCACGTCCTGGCCGAACGGGTCTGAACCAGGTCCGCACGGGCCCGCCCGATCAGCCCGTTCGCCCCGTATGATCGGTAGACACGGTCCGGCATGACGGGTCGGCGGGCAGGGAATGAACGTCCCGACGCCATCACCACAACACCGACCGCCCCACCGGCTCCGGTGGGCGAATTGGCGCAGAGGGGCGGGTTTCACGGGGGCGATTCCCTGCCTATCCTGAAAGGGTCGCACCCCGGTCGCCCCCCGCGACCGACGAGTAGGAGGACTCCGTGCCGCTCTCGGAGCACGAGCAGCGCATGCTCGAGCAGATGGAGCGAGCGCTGTACGCCGAAGATCCCAAGTTCGCCACAGCGCTCGAAGGCAGCGGCCTGCGCACGTACACCCGGCGACGGGTCTACCAGGCGATCGCGGGCTTCCTGGTGGGCATCGCGCTCCTCATGGCCGGAATGGTCGCCCAGTGGATCTGGATCAGCGTGGTGGGATTCCTCGTCATGCTGGGGTGTGCGGTGCTGGTGGTGACGGGGTGGCGCAAGGCGCCGCGCTCCGGTGCCGCGGGGCCGATGGGCGTCGTCGGCGGTGGCGGTATGGCGGCACGCCGCCAGGCGCGGCAGCGGCGCTCGATGATGGACCGGATCGAGCAGCGGTGGCAGCGGCGCCGCGACGAGCAGGGGCGCTGACGTCGCCCCGGTCCCGCCCTTTCACCGTTTCTGCGGGGGCAAGCCCCCGCACCCCCGAAACCACGCTCCGCGCGGTTGTTCTCAACGCCGGACGGGCTGACTAGTCAGCCCGTCCGGCGTTGAGAACAAAGGGGGTCTGGGGCGCAGCCCCAGGAAACGGTGAAAGGGCGGGACCGGGGCACCCCTACCGCCGCAGGCGAAGCCCCCGCAGGGACCGTCCCAGCGACGCCGGCGCGAAGAACGCCCGCAGCCGGGCGGCCCGCCCGGCCGCCGAGCGCAGCCCAGCCCGTACCAGGGCCACCTCACCCGAAGGCACATCGGCCGGCGCAGGCCGTGGAGCGTAGAGCGCCAGCTCCACCGCGTCGGCCACCCGCCCCGCCGCGGCAGCGGCATCGGCCTCCAGCGAGCCCTCCCGCACGAGACGTTCCACCGCCCCCGAGGCGTCCGCGCCGCATCCGGCGGGATCCCGTAGTCCCAGGCCGTGTCCAGCAGCTCCCGCCAGGCCGCCAGCGTGCGGCCCGTCGCCTCCTCCGGGGTCCGCGGTTCCGGGCCGCCGAGCCGCCGGGCCCGGATGCGGGTGCGCAGCAGCGGGGGAGCGGCCAGCAGGAGGGCCACGAGCAGGGCGCCCGCGGCGGCCAGCGGGACGACCGGGATGCCGGAGTCCGAGTCCGGCGGGTCGGCGGAGAGTGCCGGGGTGCCCTTCCGTGACGCGTCGGGGCACTCACCGCGCGACGCCCGCCCGGTGCGGCAGTCCGCGCCCGCCGTCGGTGCCGGCCGGGGCGCGGCGGAGTGGTCCGGGGTGGGCACGGGGGCGCCCGGCGAGGCCCCTGGGGCGGGCTGCTCGACGGTGTACACCGGGCGGCTGCCGCGGCTGGGCGTCGGCTCGAAGCGGGTCCAGCCCGCGCCCTCGAAGTACAGCTCCGGCCAGGCGTGGGCGTCCTTGGAGCCCACGGACATGGAGCCGTCCTCCTGCCGGTCGCCCGCGGTGAAGCCGACCGCGACCCGCGCCGGGATGCCCAGCGTCCGCGCCATCGCCGCCATCGAGAACGAGAAGTGGACGCAGAAGCCCCGCTTCTCCTCCAGGAACCGCGCGACGGCCTCGTCGTCACCGCCCGTCCGGACGTCGGTGTCGTAGGTGAACCCGCCGCCGACCGCGAACCACTCCTGGAGCCGTACCGCCCGCTCGTAGTCGCTGTGCGCGCCCTCGGTGACCTGCCGGGCCCGTTCCGCGACCACCGCCGGGAGCGTCGACGGCACCTTGGTGTACTCGCGGTGCAGCGCCTCGGGCGGCCGGGGCGCGTTGGTGAGCTGCTCGGCCGTCGGCTGGGGCGCCAGGGTCGACACCTGGTAGCGCAGCCCGCGGGTGGTCTGCCCGTGGTCGCCGACCAGCGTCCGGCCCTCCGGCTCGTACCGCCACTGGCCGCCGACGCGCACCGAGTCCGCCGGGTAGGGCAGCGGCAGGTAGTCCTGCCCGTAGCCGTCGGCGGCCACGACCGAGGTGTTCACCCGGACCGTGCGCACGTCGGGCGAGAGGCCCTGGGGCGCGGGAAGCCGGTCGGGGACGTCGGTGACGCGCCGTTCCGAGGTGCGCCAGGTGGCGCCGTCGAACCGGTCGAGCGCGACGATCCGCAGGTACAGGTCCTGCGGCGCCTCGGAGGAGGTGCGGTAGCGCAGCAGTTCGCGGTTCTCCCGCTGGTTGAGGCTGTCCCGCAGCGAGACCAGCGGGTTGACCGCGGAGATCGTGCCGCCCTCGCGCTCCTGCCCCGAGTCCCGGCCGCGCGGCGACAGCAGGCCGCCGCCGATCGCGGGCAGCACCGCCGGGACGGCCAGGGCCACCCCCAGCGCGAGCACGCCGATCCGGCGCCCGGTACGGCCGGGCGCGAACACGCCCGCGAGCGCACCGCCGACCGGCCCGCCCGGCGCGGGCTCCGCGGTCCCGGTGACGTCGCCGAACCCCCGGCGGGCCGGCCGCTCCCGGCTCTCCGCGAGGAGCAGCATCAGGTAGCCGCCCGCGCCCGCCAGGAACCACAGCCAGTCCCGGCCGCCCTGGGCCAGCCCGGCCCCGACGGAGTACAGCGCCAGCAGCGGCAGCCCGGCGGTCGCCGCGCTCCGGCAGGTGACCGCCAGCAGGTCCACGACCAGGCCGATCACCAGCACGCCGCCGACCAGCATCAGCCGGATGCCCGGCGACGCGGGCGCCGGTATCGCGTACCGCCCGATGTCGTCGGCGCCCTGGTTCAGCAGCCGGGAGAACTCCGCGAACGCCTGCGGGCCCGGCAGCAGCCCGGCGACGGCGTGGCCGCGGGCGAAGACCAGGGTGAGCAGCAGCAACCCGGTGAGCGCCTCCGCGACGGTCGCGAGCGGCCGGGCCGCCACGAACCGCCGCACCGCCACCCCGGCCGCCGCCTGCACCGCGAGCAGCGCCGCCGCCTGGACGAGCCAGCCGGCGCCGTCCACGAGCGGCACCATCGCGCAGGCGGCGCCGACCGTGGCCACCACGGCGCACAGGGCGGCCCGTATACCGCCACTCATACCCGTCCTCCCCGTTCCCGCCCGTACGACCCGTACGTCCCGTACGTCCCGTGCCATCCGACCCCGGCCGTCCCCGCCCGTCCCCGCTCCGTCCCGTACGCCCCGTTCACGCCCATCCCCCCGGCCCGCCGTACCCGGGAGCGCCCATGGCGCCCCTCGTGGTCTGTCCCCGCCCCGACGGTGTCCCCGCGAGCTGCCACAGGGCCGGGAACGGGAGGTGCGGGGTCATGGCGAGGGCCGTCCAGCCGGCGGCGTGGAGGGTGTGGAGCGCGTGAAAAGAGGGGGAGGCGGTCGGGTGGCCCATGGGGGCGCCCGGCCAGGCGACCGGGTCGAGGAGGAACGCGAGCGCCGTGGTGCCGCGCCGCCGCAGGCCGGCGACGTGCGCGGCCTCCTGCGGGCTCAGTCCGCCGAGGAACGCCACGAGCAGGCCCCCGGTGTCGCCGCGCAGCGCCTCGTGGGCGGCGGACAGTCCGACGGCCTCCGAGTGGTCGACGACCGCGAGCGCGTCCAGCAGCGTCCCGGCCGCGTCCGCCGGGTCGAGGCCCGCCCCGCCGGACCGTCCGCCGACGCCGTCGGGGCCGGAGAGCCAGGCGCCGGTGTCGGTCAGCAGCCGTACGGTGAAGCCCAGTTGGAGCAGGTGGACGGCGACGGACGCGGCGGCCGCCACCGCCCGTTCGAACGGCGCGCCCGGCCCCGCCCCGGCGTAGGCGACACCCCGGGTGTCGAGCAGCACGGTGGCCTGGGCCCGCCGCTGCTGCTCCTCCCGGCGGACCATCAGCTCGCCGGTCCTGGCGGTGGCCCGCCAGTGGATCCGGCGTACGTCGTCGCCGTGCCGGTAGGCGCGCGGAATGATGTCGTCGTCGCCCGCGAGGGCGAGCGTGCGCAGGCTGCCGTCGCCGCGCCCGGCCGCGTCGCCGGAGATCCGCAGCGGCGGCAGCGGCTCGCAGTAGGGGACGGCCGTGAGCATCGCGTGGGTGCCGAAGCCGCGGCTGACCTCGCACATGCCGAACGGGTCGGTCAGCCGCAGCCGCAGCGGCCCCAGCGGGTAGCGGCCGCGCAGGTCGGCCCGGACCCGGTAGGCCACCTCGCGGTGCCCGCCGGGCCGCATCCGGTCCAGGGTGAAGCGCGGGTGCGGGCCGAGCACCCAGGGCACCTGGTCCTCGACCAGCAGCACGCCGGTGGGGACGCGGGAGACGTTGGCGACGCGCAGCCGCACCTGCGCCTCCTGCCCGGCGGTCACCCGGACGGGGGAGAGCACGCGGTCGCCGGTGATCCGGTGCCGGGTGCGGTGCAGCACCAGGACGCACACCACCGGCAGGACGGCCAGCAGCAGCCCCACCCGCAGCAGGCCCTCCTGGCCCAGGACGTAGGAGCAGACGACGGCGGCGGCCCCGGCGGCCAGGAAGGACCGGCCGCGCGTGGTCAGCCCCCCGAACGCCGCCCGCAGCCCGCCGTCGCCGTCGGCGGCCGGGCCCTCCGGGGGTACGGGTGGTCGGTCACGGCCGTCGCGCCTCCGGGGGCCGCGGCGCGGCCTGCTCCGGGACGGGGACGGGGGTGATCCGCAGGATGTCCAGGACGATCTGCTCCGGGGTGCGCCGGCTCAGCTGCGCCTGCGCGGTCGGCAGCAGCCGGTGCGCCAGCACCGCGACGGCCACCGCCCGGACGTCGTCGGGCAGCGTGTAGTCGCGGGCGGCCAGCGCCGCCGTGGCCTTCGCGGCGCGCAGCAGGTGCAGGGTGCCGCGCGGGGACGCGCCGAGCCGCAGCTCGGGGTGGTGCCGGGTGCCGTTGACCAGGTCCACCGCGTACCGCCGCACCGACTCGGCGACGTGCACGGCCCGGACGGCCTCGACCAGCTTGACGATGTCGTGGGCGTGCGCGGCCGGCTGGAGGTCGTCCAGCGGGGAGGTGCCGCCGTGCAGGTCCAGCATCCGCAGTTCGGCGTCCGGGCTGGGGTAGCCCATGGAGACCCGGGCCATGAACCGGTCGCGCTGCGCCTCCGGCAGCGGGTAGGTGCCCTCCATCTCGACCGGGTTCTGGGTGGCCACCACCATGAAGGGGCTGGGCAGTTCGTGGGTCACGCCGTCGGCCGTGACCTGGCGCTCCTCCATCGACTCCAGCAGCGCCGACTGGGTCTTCGGGGAGGCGCGGTTGATCTCGTCGCCGATGACGATCTGCGCGAAGATCGCCCCGGGTCTGAACTCGAACTCCCGCCGCTCCTGGTCGAAGACGCTGACGCCGGTGATGTCGGACGGCAGCAGGTCCGGCGTGAACTGGATGCGCCGCACCGAGCAGTCGATCGAGCGGGCCAGCGCCTTGGCGAGCATGGTCTTGCCCACCCCCGGCACGTCCTCGATGAGCAGGTGGCCCTCGGCCAGCAGCACGGTCAGCGCGGTCCTGACGACCTCCGGCTTGCCCTCGATCACGGCCTCGACGGAGGCGCGCACCCGCTCCGCCGTACTCGTCAGATCGCTCAGGCCCGCTCGTTCGTCAAAGGTCGTCACCCCGGCCCTCCTCGGCCCGTCCACACGTTCACGGGATTCCGTCCCCCCACCGGGAACGGCCCCTCCCCAACCCCGCCGGCGCCCCGCCCGCGGGAGGCGGGCGGGACGGCGGTTCCTTACGCATTCTCACCGCCCGCGCGGCACGACGGCAGCGCGGGCGGGTCCTCCGGTGCGGTTCAGGGCCGCGGGTCGATCTCCCGCAGCAGCCCGGTGGTCACGTCGAAGACGAACCCGCGGACGTCGTCGGTGTGCGGCAGGAACGGGGAGGTGCGCACCCGCCGCATGGACTGCCGGACGTCCTGGTCCAGGTCGCGGAACGCCTCCACCGCCCACGGCGGGCGCTGTCCGACCTCCTCCTCGATCTCGTGCCGGAAGTCCTCCGTCAGGTCCAGCAGGCCGCAGCCCGTGTGGTGGATGAGGACCACCGAACGGGTACCCAGGGCGCGCTGGCTGATGGTCAGGGACCGGATGATGTCGTCGGTGACGACACCGCCGGCGTTCCGGATGGTGTGGCAGTCGCCGAGCTCCAGGCCGAGCGCGGCGTGCAGGTCGATGCGGGCGTCCATGCAGGCGACGACCGCGACCCTCCGGACCGGCCGGGCGTCCATGCCCGGATCGGCGAACTCGGCTGCGTAGCGCGCGTTGGCCGCCACGAGACGGTCCGTGACCGTGGGGCCGCCGTCGGCGCCGGAGGTGCTGGGGGGCGGAGACGCGGATATCGACATGTGCACGAAGGTAGTCGGCCACCGGCCCTTCGGCCCCCGAAGAGGCGGGCAAACGCCGTCAACGCGGCCATCTGTGAGGCAAGCCACAGCTCGCGGGGGCGTGCGGCCGTCCGGGTGAGCCCGCCGCCGCGGCCCGTCCTCCGGCGCGCTGGCCGGTTGATTGACCGGGGGGACGAGTGGACTAAAGTGGCGCGAAGTGGGAGGCGAGCCGCTCCCCTCGAACCGCCGGAACCCAGCGACCCAGCCGTATCAGGAAATCCGGAAACCCGCCCCGTGCGCGATGTGTCCGTACCCCTCGGCCTCCTCCCGCTCCCCGGCCGTCCCGCGCCGCCCGCCGGCGCCGGGCCGGGCGGCGCATCCCCTTCGAGCGGGCGGGGACCCGGCGGTGCGTGCGCCCCGCGCCGTACCGCACTCCCAGAAGGGCGCATGAGCAGCAACGCGCGTCACGTCCCCGTCATGCTCCAGCGCTGCCTGGACATGCTCGCCCCCGCACTCACGGAGCCCGGTGCCGTCGTCGTCGACTGCACGCTGGGCGCCGGGGGGCACAGCGAGGCGCTGCTCACCGCCTTCCCGGAGGCCCGGCTCGTCGCCCTCGACCGCGACCCCACCGCCCTCGCCCTGGCCGGCGAGCGGCTGGCCCCCTTCGGCGACCGCGCCACCCTCGTCCGGGCCGTGTACCACGAGCTCCCCGAGGTGCTGGAGCGGCTGGGCGTCCCGCGCGTCCAGGGCGTCCTGTTCGACCTCGGCGTCTCGTCCATGCAGCTCGACGAGGCCGACCGCGGCTTCGCCTACGCGCAGGACGCGCCGCTCGACATGCGCATGGACCAGACGAAGGGCATCAGCGCCGCCGAGGTCCTCAACACCTACCCGCCCGGCGAACTCGTCCGCATCCTGCGGGCGTACGGCGAGGAGAAGCAGGCCCGGCGGATCGTCGAGGCGGTCGTCCGGGAGCGCGCGAAGGAGCCCTTCACCCGCAGCGCCCGGCTGGTCGAGCTGATCCGCGACGCGCTGCCGCAGGCCGCCAAGCGCACCGGCGGCAACCCGGCCAAGCGCACCTTCCAGGCGCTGCGCATCGAGGTCAACGGCGAACTGGCCAGCGTCGAACGGGCCATTCCGGCCGCCGTCAAGGCGCTCGCGGTGGGCGGCCGGATCGCGGTGCTGTCCTACCAGTCGCTGGAGGACCGCATCGTCAAGCAGGTCTTCGCGGCCGGTGCCGCCACCACCGCGCCCGCCGGCCTGCCGGTCGTCCCCGAGCGCTACCAGCCGCGGCTGAAGCTGCTCACCCGCGGCGCCGAACTGCCCACCGAGCAGGAGATCGCCGAGAACCGGCGGGCCGCCCCCGCCCGGCTGCGCGGAGCCGAGCGCGTCCGCGAGGACGTGACGGACAGGCCATGACGGCGACCGCGCGCACCCGGGGCACCGCCGGCGGGAGCCGGCTCGGCCGGCTGCTGCCGGTCGGGACCGGCGGCGCGCGGCGCACCCCCTTCGTCCTGCTGGTCGTGGTGCTGCTCGGCTCCGGGCTGATCGGCCTGCTGCTGCTCAACTCCGCGCTCAACCAGGGCTCGTTCGAGCTCAGCAGGCTGCAGCGGAAGACCACCGAACTGACCGACCGGCAGCAGGCCCTCCAGCAGGAGGTCGACCAGCTCGCCGCGCCCGACGCGCTGGAACGCCGGGCCCGCGAGCTGGGCATGGTCCCCGGCGGCAGCCCCGCCTTCCTCAACCCCGACGGGACGGTCAGCGGCGTGCCCGCGCCCGCGCCCGAGTCCGGCGCGGCCCCGGCGCCGACGGGCCGGACCCGGCCGCGTACCGGCCGCCGGCGCCCGCGCCCGTACCGTCCCCCGTGCCGGCCCCGGGACCCCCGGCGGCCGAACCGGCCCCCGCGCCGGCCCCCGCGGCATCCGCAGCACCTGCCGCACCCACGGCACCCGCCGTGTCCCCAGTACCCCCCGCACCTTCCCTCCCCGGACTCCCAGGCAGGTGACGTCGTGACGGCGCCCAGGCAGCAGCCCCGCCGCCCGGTTCCCGGGCCCGCCCGCCCCGCGGCCCGCCCGGCGCGCCCCCGCGTCGGCACCCGGCCGCTCCGCCTGGGCAACCCCAGGCCCCGGCTCCGGCTGATCGGCCTCGGCCTCACCCTGGTGCTGCTGGTGTTCACCGTGCGGCTGCTCCAGGTGCAGGCCGTCGACGCCGACGCCTACGCCGCCCGCGCCAACGTCAACCGCTACATCCCCGTCACCCTGGCCGCCGAGCGCGGTGCCATCACCGACCGCAACGGCGTGGACCTGGCCACCACCGTCGACGCCTACGACATCACCGCCGCCCCCGACCTGCTCACCCGCGAGCACACCGGCCTCGGGAACGCCGCCCGCAAGGCCGCCGAGCTGCTGGCCCCCGCCCTGGGCGCGCCCGCCGACGAGGTGGAGGAGAAACTCACCGCCAACCCCGCGTCCAAGTACGTGGTCCTGGCCCGCCAGCAGACCCCGCAGGTTTGGGACCGCATCCGGGAGCTGAAGCAGGGGACCGCCGCCCGCGTCCGCGGCAAGCACGGCACCCTCAACCTGCTCACCGGCGTCAACCGCGAGGCGCACAGCAAGCGCGTGTATCCCAACGGCGACCTTGCCGCCGGGATACTGGGCTTCGTCACCGCCGACGGCAAGGGCGGCGGCGGGCTGGAAGCCCAGCTCAACACCGCGCTCGCGGGCAAGGACGGCAAGCGGGTCTACGCCCAGTCGGGCGGCCGGCAGGTGCCCACCGGCGACCTGAAGGAGCAGGCGGCCGTCCCCGGCTCGGACGTCGAGCTGACCATCGACCGGGACATCCAGTGGGCCGCCCAGAGCGCCATCGCCGCCCAGGTCCGCACGTCCGCCGCCGACCGGGGCTACGTCGTCGTCCAGGACGCCCGCAGCGGCGAGATCCTCGCCATGGCCAACGCCCCCGGCTACAACCCCAACGACCTCGCCCACGCCGACCGCGCCGCGCTGGGCAACGCCGCGCTCCAGGACGCCTACGAGCCGGGCAGCGTCAACAAGGTGATGACCATGGCCGCCGTCCTGGAGGAGGGCGTCGCCACCCCCGACACCCGGGTGGAGGTCCCCAACCGGCTGCCGCGCGCCGACCGGGCGTTCGCCGACGACATCGACCACGCCACCTGGCACCTCACTCTCAACGGGGTGCTCGCCAAGTCCAGCAACATCGGCACCATCCTGGCCAGCGAGCAGCTCGGCAAGACCCCCGAGGAGTCGGGCGCGGTCCTCTACTCGTACCTGCGCAAGTTCGGCCTCGGGCAGCCCACCGGGCTGGGCTTCCCGGGCGAGACGCCGGGCATCCTGGCCCCGGCGCGGGAGTGGAGCGCCTCCCAGCGCTACACCGTCCCGTTCGGCCAGGGCCTGTCCCTCAACGCCGTCCAGGCCGCCTCCGTCTACTCGACCATCGCCGGCGGCGGCGAACGCGTCCGGCCGACGCTGGTACGCGGCACCAAGGGCCCCGACGGGCGCTACCTCCCCGCGCCCGCCCCGCCCCGCACCCGGGTGGTCAGCGAGAAGACCGCCAAGCAGCTGTCGGAGATGCTGGAGTCGGTCGTCGACGACCGGGACGGCACCGGGACCAAGGCGAAGATCCCCGGCTACCGGGTGGCAGGCAAGACCGGCACGTCCAACCGGGTGGATCCGCGCACCGGCCGCTACCACGGCTACACCGCCTCCTTCGCCGGCTTCGCCCCCGCCGACCAGCCCCGCGTCACCGTCTACTGCGCCATCCAGAACCCCACCCGGGGCAGCTACTTCGGCGGCCAGATCTGCGGACCGGTGTTCCAGCAGGTCATGTCCTTCGCGCTGAAGACGCTCCAGGTGCCGCCCTCCGGCAGCGGGCCGCCCCGGCTGCCCGTGGAGTACTGACCGTGCCGCCGCGCCGCGCCACCGGGCCGTGCCGACTGTGACGCACGGCACGTCCGAACCCGGGAACCGCGGCCCGGCGCGCCCCTCGCTTCGCGACGGGCCGGGTGCGCCCGGTACGCTCACCGCCGTGCCCCACGCTGATCAGTCCCCAGCCACCACCCCGGAACCCACCGCTCCGGGAGCGCCCCGCCCCACCCGGGTCCGGCCCGTGCCGCTCACGGAGCTCGCCGGTCAGCTGGGCGTCCGCGCCCCCGAGGGCGCGGCGGGCGAGGTCACCGGCATCACGCACGACTCCCGTGCCGTCCGCCCCGGCGACCTCTACGCGGCCCTGCCCGGCGCCCGGTTCCACGGCGCCGCCTTCAGCGAGCAGGCGGCGAAGCTCGGCGCCGCGGCCGTGCTGACCGACCCGGCGGGCGCCGAGCGCGCCGCCGCCACCGGCCTGCCGGTCCTGGTCGTCGACGACCCGCGCGGCCGGATGGGCGCCCTCGCGGCCGCCGTCTACGGCGAGCCCGGCCGGGACCTGATGCGCATCGGCATCACGGGTACCTCCGGCAAGACCACCACCGCCTACCTCATCGAGGGCGGCCTGCGCGCCTGGGAGCGCTCCCGCGCCACCGGCGACCGCCCGGCGGCCCTCACCGGCCTGATCGGCACCGTCGAGTCCCGGATCGGCGACGAGCGCGTCAAGTCCGAGCGCACCACCCCCGAGGCCACCGACCTCCAGGCCCTGTTCGCCGTGATGCGCGAGAAGGGCGTCCACTCGGTGGCCATGGAGGTCTCCAGCCACGCCCTGGTGCTCGGCCGGGTCGACGGCTGCGTCTTCGACGTCGCCGTCTTCAACAACCTCAGCCCGGAGCACATGGAGTTCCACTCCGACATGGAGGACTACTTCCGGGCCAAGGCCGAGCTGTTCACCAAGGAGCGCAGCCGGATCGGCGTGGTCAACCTCGACGACGCGTATGGCCGCCGGCTCGCCGAGGGCGAGTCCGAGGTCCCCGTCGTCACCTTCTCCGCCGCGGGCAGCCCGGACGCCGACTGGCGCGCGGTGGACGTCGAGAGCGGCCTGTTCGACTCCACGTTCACCATCGAGGGCCCCGACGGCGTGTCCGTGCCCGCCCGTTCGCCGCTCGCCGGCCCGTTCAACGTCGCCAACGCGCTCGCCGCCGTCGTGGCGCTGGTCACCGCCGGCGCCGACCCGCGGACCGCCGCGGACGGCGTCGCCGCCGTCGCCGGCGTCCCCGGCCGGCTGGAGCGCGTCGACGCCGGGCAGGGCTACCTCGCCGTCGTCGACTACGCCCACAAGACGGACGCCGTCGAATCGGTTCTCCGCGCCCTGCGCAAGGTCACCCCCGGCCGCATCCACGCCGTCCTCGGCTGCGGCGGCGACCGGGACACCACCAAGCGCGCCCCGATGGGCGCCGCGCTGGCCCGGCTGGCCGACACCGCCGTCCTGACCTCCGACAACCCCCGCTCCGAGGATCCCCTCGCGATCCTCGCCACCATGCTCGCGGGCGCCGCCGAGGTGCCCGCCGCCGAGCGCGGCGCCGTCCTGCTGCTGGAGGACCGCGCCGCCGCCATCGCCGCCGCCGTCGCCCGCGCCGAGCCCGGAGACACCGTCCTCGTCCTGGGCAAGGGCCACGAGCAGGGCCAGGACATCGCCGGAGTGGTACGCCCCTTCGACGACCGCCGGGTGCTGCGCGAGGCCATCGAGCGCGGCGCCGGTAACCAAGCGGTCACCAAGCACCGGAACGACCAGGGATGACAGACCGCCATGCGCGCACAAACCTCCCCCGGAAGCCCGACCCCACGGCTGGAGGTGACCCCCGGTGATCCCCCTGTCCCTCGCCGAGATCACCGCCCTCGTCGGCGGGCGGCAGCACGACATACCGGACCCGGACGCCCTGGCCACCGGCCCGGTCGTCTACGACTCCCGTGAGGTCGTCCCCGGCGGCCTGTTCGCGGCCTTCGCCGGGGAGCACGTCGACGGCCACGACTACGCCGGACGCGCCATCGAGGCCGGGGCGGTCGCCGTACTGGCCACCCGGCCCGTCGGCGTACCCGCCATCGTCGTCCCGGACGTCGTCGCAGCCCTCGGGGCCCTGGCCCGCGCCGTCGTGGAGCGCCTGGGCGCCACCGTCGTCGGCCTCACCGGCTCCGCCGGGAAGACCAGCACCAAGGACCTCATCGGGCAGCTGCTGGGCCGCCTGGGACCGACGGTGTGCCCGGCCGGCAACCTCAACAACGAGATCGGCCTCCCGGTGACCGCCCTGCGCGCCACCGAGGAGACCCGCCACCTCGTCCTGGAGATGGGCGCCCGCGGCGTCGGCCACATCCGCTACCTCGCCGAGCTCACCCCGCCGCGCATCGGCCTCGTGCTCAACGTCGGCACCGCGCACATCGGCGAGTTCGGCGGCCGGGAGCGGATCGCGCTGGCCAAGGGCGAGCTGGTCGAGGCGCTGCCGGCGGCGGCCGAGGGCGGCGTCGCCGTGCTCAACGCCGACGACCCGCTGGTCCGCGCGATGACGACCCGCACCAAGGCCCGTACGGTGCTGTTCGGCGAGGCCGCCGACGCCGACGTACGGGCGGAGGACGTCCGCCTCACCCCGGACGGCCGGCCCGCCTTCACGCTGCGCACCCCCACCGGGTGCGCCGAGGTGACCATGCGGCTGTACGGTGAGCACCACGTGTCGAACGCGCTCGCCGCCGCCGCCGTCGCCCATGAGCTGGGCATGCCCGTGCAGGAGATCGCCTCCGCGCTCTCCGAGGCGGGCCAGCTCTCCCGCTGGCGGATGGAGGTCACCGAGCGCGCGGACGGCGTGACGATCGTCAACGACGCCTACAACGCGAACCCCGAGTCCATGAAGGCCGCGCTCCGCGCGCTGGCCGCCATGGGCGAGACCGCCAGGGCGCGGGGGGCCGCACGTGGGCGGTGCTCGGCCGGATGGCGGAGCTCGGCGAGGAGTCGCTCGCCGAGCACGACGCGGTCGGACGGCTGGCCGTCCGGCTCAACGTCAGCAAGCTCGTGGCAGTCGGGGACAGGGAAGCGGCCTGGCTGTGCATGGGCGCCTACAACGAGGGTTCGTGGGGTGAGGAGTCGGTGCACGTGTCCGACGTGCGGGCGGCGGTCGACCTGCTGCGCAGCGAGCTGCGTCCGGGGGACGTCGTCCTGGTGAAGGGGTCCCGGTCGGTCGGGCTGGAACGGGTCGCGGAACAGCTGCTCGCGGGTGAGGGCGAGGTCACCGGTCGATGAACCAGATCCTTGTCGCGGGAGTCGTCGGACTCTTCCTGA
Organism: Streptomyces sp. CA-181903; assembly: GCF_050937075.1. NCBI lineage: Bacteria > Bacillati > Actinomycetota > Actinomycetes > Kitasatosporales > Streptomycetaceae > Streptomyces > Streptomyces sp. CA-181903. Next base: position 1,934,888 of record NZ_JBNJLY010000001.1, on the reverse strand, counting down.
CGCTGATCGGCACTCCGCTGCTGATCAAGTTCCTCGCCCGCAAGGGCTACGGCCAGTTCATCCGGGACGACGGCCCGCGCGGCCACGCCGGGAAGAAGGGCACGCCCACCATGGGCGGCATCGCCTTCATCCTGGCCACCCTGGTCGCGTACGCCGTCACCAAGGTGGCGACCAGCAGCAAGCCGACGACGTCCGGTCTGCTGGTGCTGTTCCTGACCGCGGGCATGGGCCTGGTCGGCTTCCTCGACGACTACATCAAGATCGTCAAGCAGCGCAGCCTCGGCCTGCGGGCCAAGGCCAAGATGGCCGGACAGCTGATCGTCGGCATCGCCTTCGCGGTGCTGGCCCTGCAGTTCGCGGACACCCGCGGCCAGACGCCGGCCTCCACCCGGCTGTCGTTCACCCAGGACTTCGGCTGGGCGCTGGGCCCGGTGATCTTCGTGGTCTGGGCGCTGTTCATGATCCTCGCGATGTCGAACGGCGTGAACCTCACCGACGGCCTCGACGGCCTCGCCACCGGCGCCTCGGTGATGGTCTTCGGCGCGTACGTGTTCATCGGCACCTGGCAGCACGGCCAGTCCTGCGGCAACCCGCTGACCGCGGGCGCCGCCTGTTACGAGGTCAGAGACCCACTCGACCTCGCCGTCGTGGCCTCCGCGCTGATGGGCTCCTGCTTCGGCTTCCTCTGGTGGAACACCTCGCCCGCCAAGATCTTCATGGGCGACACCGGCTCGCTCGCCCTCGGCGGCGCGCTCGCGGGACTGGCCATCTGCTCCCGCACCGAACTCCTCATCGCCGTGCTCGGCGGTCTGTTCGTCCTCATCACCATGTCCGTGGTGATCCAGGTCGGCTCGTTCCGCATGACCGGGAAGCGCGTCTTCCGGATGGCCCCGCTCCAGCACCACTTCGAACTCAAGGGGTGGAGCGAGGTCCTCGTGGTGGTCCGCTTCTGGATCATCCAGGGCCTGTGCGTGGCCGTCGGCCTCGGAATCTTCTACGCGGGATGGCTGGCCATCAAGTGACCACCTCGGAATTCCACGGCAAGCACATCACCGTCGCCGGCCTCGGCGTGAGCGGCGTCAGCGCCGCCCGCGCGCTGGCCGGCCTCGGCGCCCGGGTCACCGTCGTCGACGGCGGCGACGGCGAGGCCCTGCGCGAGCGCGCGGCCGGCCTCGGCGACGCGGTCACCGTCCGGCTCAACGACGCCGACACCCTCCCCGAGGGCACCGACCTCGTCGTCACCTCGCCCGGCTGGCGCCCGGACAGCCCGCTGTTCACCGCCGCCGCCGAGGCCGGCGTCGACGTCGTCGGCGACGTCGAGATCGCCTGGCGGCTGCGCGGCGAGGGCGCGCCCCCGTGGCTCGCCGTCACCGGCACCAACGGCAAGACGACGACCGTCCGGATGCTCGCCTCCATCCTGGAGGCCGCCGGCCTGCGCACCGCCGCCGTCGGCAACATCGGCACCCCCATCGTCGACGTGGTGCTCTCCCAGGAGCCCTACGACGTCCTCGCCGTCGAACTCTCCAGCTACCAGCTGCACTGGGCGCCCTCGCTGCGCGCCCACTCCGCGGCCGTCCTCAACCTGGCCCCCGACCACCTCGACTGGCACGGCTCGATGCGGGCCTACGCCGCCGACAAGGGCCGGGTCTACGAGGGCAACCGGGTCGCCTGCGTCTACAACACCGCCGACCCGCGCACCGAGCAGCTGGTCCGCGACGCCGACGTCGAGGAGGGCTGCCGCGCCATCGGCTTCACCCTCGGCGCCCCCGGCCTCTCCGAACTCGGCGTGGTCGACGGCATCCTCGTCGACCGGGCGTTCGTCGCCGACCGGCAGCGCAACGCCCAGGAGCTCGCCGAGGTCTCCGACATCCACCCGCCGGCGCCGCACAACATCGCCAACGCCCTGGCCGCCGCCGCCCTGGCGCGCGCCTTCGGCGTGGAGCCCAAGGCCGTCCGCGACGGCCTGCGCGCCTTCCGGCCGGACGCCCACCGCATCGCCCACGTCGCCGACGTGGCCGGGGTGGCGTACGTGGACGACTCCAAGGCCACCAACACCCACGCCGCCGAGGCGTCCCTGGCCGCCTACGGGTCCGTGGTCTGGATCGCCGGCGGCCTCGCCAAGGGCGCGACCTTCGACGACCTGGTCACCGGCGCCGCCGGGCGGCTGCGCGGCGCCGTCCTCCTCGGGGCCGACCGGGCCCTGATCAAGGAGGCGCTGGCACGACACGCCCCGGATGTCCCGGTGGTGGACCTCGACCGGACCGACACTGGGGCGATGGCCGAGGCCGTCCGGGAGGCGGCCCGGCTCGCCGCCCCCGGCGACACCGTCCTGCTGGCCCCGGCTTGCGCGTCGATGGACATGTTCACCCACTACGGCGAGCGGGGCGAGGCGTTCGCGGCGGCGGTCCGGGAGCTGGCCGAGCAGGCCGGGCCCGGGGAGCCCGCCGAAGGCCGCGCCACGGAGAACTAGCCGCCACGGCCCCGCGCCGCGGGCCGGGCGGCCCGGAACAGCAGCGGAGGGGACCCGGATGCACGCCGACCACGTCCACGCCACCGCGGGCCCGCCCGGCGCCTGGACGGCCCTGCGCGGGCCCTCCGCGCGCCCCCGGTCCGCCCGCCCGTCCGGCACCGCCCCGGCCCGCGGGGCGGCGGGCAGGGGCCCGGGAACGGGCTCCCCGCGCGGCGGCCCGCCGCGCGGCCGGCTCCCCGGCGGCCCGGGCGGGCTGCGCACGCTGCACGCCCGCGCCCGCCGCGCCTGGGACCGGCCCCTGACGGCGTACTACCTCATCCTCGGCGGCTCGCTGCTGATCACCGTGCTGGGCCTGGTGATGGTCTACTCGGCCTCCCAGATCAAGGCCCTGCAGAACGGGCTGGCCCCCACCTACTTCTTCCGCAAGCAGCTCCTCGCCGCCGCCATCGGCACCGTCCTGTTGCTGGTGGCCGCCCGGCTGCCGGTGAAGGTGCTGCGGGCGCTCGCCTACCCGCTGCTCGCCGTCTCGGCGTTCCTGCTCGTCCTGGTCCAGGTGCCCGGCATCGGCGAGACCATCAACGGCAACACCAACTGGATCTCCCTCGGCGGCCCCTTCCAGGCCCAGCCCAGCGAGTTCGCCAAGCTGGCCCTGGTCCTCTGGGGCGCCGACCTGCTGGCCCGCAAGCAGCACAAGAAGCTGCTCACCCAGTGGAAGCACCTGCTGGTGCCGCTGGTGCCCGTCACCTTCGTGCTGCTCGGCCTGATCATGGTCGGCGGCGACATGGGCACCACCGTGGTGCTCACCTTCGTCCTCTTCGGCCTGCTCTGGGTGGCCGGCGCCCCCACCCGGCTGTTCGCCGGAGTGATCGGTGTCACAGGCGCGCTCGCCGTCCTGTTCATCAAGACCAGCGCCAACCGGATGTCCCGCCTGGACTGCATCGGCGCCACCGACCCGGGCGCCAACGACCAGTGCTGGCAGGCCGTGCACGGAATCTACGCGCTGGCCAACGGCGGCTGGTTCGGTGCCGGACTGGGTGCCAGCGTCGAAAAATGGGGCGAACTGCCCGAGCCCCACACCGACTTCATCTTCGCGATCACCGGCGAGGAGCTGGGCCTGGCGGGGACGCTGTCGGTCCTCGCCCTCTTCGCGGCTCTAGGCTATGCGGGTATCCGCGTGGCCGGACGCACGGAGGACCCCTTCGTGAGGTACGCCGCGGGAGCGGTGACCACCTGGATCACGGCCCAGGCCGTGGTCAACATCGGTGCGGTGCTCGGCCTGCTGCCGATCGCCGGTGTGCCGCTCCCGCTGTTCTCCTACGGAGGGTCCGCCCTGCTGCCGACCATGTTCGCCATCGGGCTCCTGATCGCCTTCGCGCGCGACGAACCCGGTGCGCGGGCGGCGCTGGCCATGCGGCAGCCTGGGGTGAGATGGAAGACGATGAGACGGCGCGTCAAGAAGCGGCCGTCCGGAGAGCGGTGAATTTCGGTGCATGTCGTACTCGCCGGCGGGGGGACCGCCGGCCACATCGAGCCCGCGCTCGCCCTCGCGGACGCCCTGCGCAGGCAGGACCCGACCGTGGGGATCACGGCGCTCGGCACGGAGCGCGGGCTGGAGACCCGGCTCGTGCCCGAGCGGGGCTATGAGCTGGGCCTGATCCCGGCGGTGCCGCTGCCCCGCAAGCCCACGCCCGAGCTGATCACCGTGCCCGGGCGGCTGCGCGGCACCATCAAGGCCGCCGAGCAGATCCTGGAGCGCACCAAGGCCGACTGCGTGGTCGGCTTCGGCGGCTATGTGGCGCTCCCCGGCTACCTGGCCGCCAAGCGGCTCGGTGTGCCGATCATCGTCCATGAGGCCAACGCCCGCCCCGGCCTGGCCAACAAGATCGGCTCGCGCTACGCGGCCGGTGTCGCGGTGTCCACCCCGGACAGCAAGCTGCGCAACGCCCGTTACGTGGGCATCCCGCTGCGCCGTACGATCGCCACCCTGGACCGGGCGGCCCTGCGCTGGGAGGCCCGCGCCGCGTTCGGCCTGGAGCCGAACATGCCGACCCTGCTGGTGTCGGGCGGCTCCCAGGGCGCCCGCCGGCTGAACGAGGTCGTCCAGGCGGTCGCTCCGTCGCTGCAGCGCTCCGGCATCCAGATCCTGCATGCGGTCGGCCCGAAGAACGACGTGCCGCACGTGGACAACATGCCCGGAATGCCGCCTTACATCCCGGTATCGTATGTGGACCGCATGGACCTCGCGTACGCCGCGGCCGACATGATGCTCTGCCGCGCGGGCGCGATGACCGTCGCTGAACTCTCCGCCGTCGGGCTCCCGGCCGCCTACGTCCCGCTGCCCATCGGCAACGGCGAACAGCGGCTCAACGCCCAGCCGGTGGTCAAGGCGGGCGGCGGACTGCTGGTCGACGACGCCGAACTGAGCCCGGAGTGGATCCACCACAACGTGCTCCCGGTCCTCGCCGACCCGCAGCGGCTGTACGACATGTCCCGCGCCGCCGCCGAGTTCGGCCGCCGGGACGCCGACGAGCTGCTCGTCGGCATGGTCTACGAGGCGATCGCCGCCCGCAGGGGCTGACGTCGCGGCAGGAGGCTGGGAAGCGTGGCCGGACCGACGACCGCCCGGCGCGGTGACGAACGGAACCGTAAGCCGAAGCGGAAGTCGCCGGCCGGCGCCTCCTCCCCGGCCCCCAAGGGCGGCGGCAAAGGCGGGAAGAAGGGCGGCGGAAAACCCGGGTCCGCCGGAACGGCGGGGGCCCGCACGGGCCTCTGCCGCCTGCTGCCCCGCCGCCCCCGCCTGGTCCTCTGGGCCCTCGCGGCGGCCCTCGTCGGCGCCGGCGCCGGCTGGGTCCTCTACGGCTCCGGCTGGCTGCGCGCCACCCGCGTGGACGTGGCCGGCGTCGAGGTGCTCTCCGCCGCCGAGGTGCGGGAGGCCGCGGCCGTCCCGCTCGGCGACCCGCTGATCTCCGTCGACACCGACGCCGTCGCCGACCGGCTGCGCGAACGGCTGCCCCGGATCGAGTCCGTCGACGTCTCCCGGGACTGGCCGCACGGCGTCGCCGTCGAGGTGACGGAGCGCCAGCCGCGGGCGATCGTCGAGAAGGACGGGAAGTTCGTCGAGATCGACGGCTCCGGAGTGCGGTTCGCCACAGTCGACCGGCCGCCCGCCAAGGTGCCGCGGCTGGTGATGGAGGCCCCGGCGGACGCCCCGGGCACCCGCCGCTTCGGGCGCCCCCGCCTCGAACGCGAGGGCGTGCGCGCCGCCGCCGCGCTCCCGTCCGACGTCCGCCGCGACACCCGCGTGATCCGGGTACGCTCATACGATTCGATCATCATGGAGCTGACGGGTGGTCGGACCGTCGTCTGGGGCAGCGGTGAACGGGGTGACGCGAAGGCCCGTTCGCTCACCGCCCTGATGAAGGCGGCGCACGGGGCGGCCCACTTCGACGTGAGCGCCCCGGGCGCCCCAGCCGCGTCGGGGAGTTGACGGCGGCCGGGAGTCGGCAGCACCCTGGTTGGCTACGCCTATGGGTGATCACATAGGGTGAAAAGAAAAACGGGAGGTTCGGCGTGTTCGTTGAACACGCGCCGCTTGTCGACTTAGTGTCCTGTTCCGAGAACCCAGGGAACAGTGGCACCGGTAACCCTAAACTTCAACGTTAGGGTTCGGGTTGGCATTGCGAACCGCCCCCCAGGCATACGTAACTCGAGGCGAGAGGCCTTCGACGTGGCAGCACCGCAGAACTACCTCGCAGTCATCAAGGTCGTCGGTATCGGCGGCGGTGGCGTCAACGCCATCAACCGGATGATCGAGGTCGGTCTCAAGGGCGTCGAGTTCATCGCGATCAACACCGATGCACAGGCCCTGCTGATGAGCGACGCCGACGTCAAGCTCGACGTCGGCCGGGAGCTCACCCGGGGTCTCGGCGCCGGCGCGAACCCGGACGTCGGCCGCAAGGCCGCCGAAGACCACCGCGAGGAGATCGAGGAGGTCCTCAAGGGGGCCGACATGGTCTTCGTGACCGCGGGCGAGGGCGGCGGCACCGGCACCGGCGGTGCGCCCGTCGTCGCCAACATCGCCCGCTCGCTGGGCGCCCTGACGATCGGTGTGGTCACCCGCCCGTTCACCTTCGAGGGCCGCCGCAGGGCCAACCAGGCCGAGGACGGCATCGCCAGCCTCCGCGACGAGGTCGACACCCTCATCGTCATCCCCAACGACCGGCTGCTGTCCATCTCGGACCGCCAGGTGAGCGTGCTCGACGCGTTCAAGTCGGCGGACCAGGTGCTGCTCTCCGGCGTCCAGGGCATCACCGACCTCATCACCACCCCCGGCCTCATCAACCTGGACTTCGCGGACGTCAAGTCCGTGATGTCGGAGGCCGGTTCCGCGCTGATGGGCATCGGCTCGGCGCGCGGCGACGACCGCGCGGTGGCCGCGGCCGAGATGGCCATCTCCTCGCCGCTGCTGGAGGCGTCCATCGACGGCGCCCGCGGCGTCCTGCTCTCCATCTCCGGCGGCTCCGACCTCGGCCTCTTCGAGATCAACGAGGCGGCCCAGCTGGTCAGTGAGGCGGCCCACCCCGAGGCGAACATCATCTTCGGTGCCGTCATCGACGACGCCCTCGGCGACGAGGTCCGCGTCACCGTCATCGCCGCCGGCTTCGACGGCGGCCAGCCGCCGGCCAAGGGCAGCCGCGACAAGGTGCTCGGCTCCTCCTACGGCCGCGAGGAGACCCCCGCCCCGCCGGCCCCGGCCGTGAGCCGGACCGAGCGGCCGGCCGAGCCGGTCCGTCCCTCGTTCGGCGGGCTCGGCAACGTGACCCCCCGGACCGAGGAGCCGGTCCCGGACCCGGTGCCGGTCGCCGAGGTCCCGCCGCCCCCGGTCGCCTCCCCGCAGGTGCCGCCGGCCCGTCCGTACCAGGACTCGACCGCCGAGGAACTGGACGTTCCCGACTTCCTGAAGTGACCGGGCAGGACGTGACCCCGGTGATAGGAAACCCGGCCCCGGGCACCCGGGGACGGCCACACGTGGCACACGCGAGCGGCGCGCACTTCGCCTTCACCGACCGGTGGGGCGGGGTGAGCGCCGCTCCGTATGCGGAGCTCAACCTCGGCGGCGCGGTCGGCGACGACCCGGCCGCGGTCCGGACCAACCGGGAGCGGGCGGCCCGGTCGCTGGGCATCGACCCGGCGGCGGTCGTCTGGATGCACCAGGTGCACGGCCGGGACGTGGCCGTGGTCGACGGACCGTGGCGTCCGGGTGACGAGATCCCCGCGGTGGACGCGGTGGTGACGGACCGCCGGGGGCTCGCCCTCGCCGTGCTGACCGCCGACTGCACCCCCGTCCTGCTGGCCGACCCGGTCGCCGGGATCGCGGGCGCGGCCCACGCCGGCCGCCCCGGCCTGGTCGCCGGGGTCGTTCCCGCGGTGGTCGAGGCGATGACCGGACTCGGCGCCGACCCGGCCCGGACGCTCGCGTGGATCGGCCCGTCGGTCTGCGGCGGCTGCTACGAGGTGCCGGAGACCATGCGGGCCGACGTCACCGCGGCGGTGCCCGAGGCGTGGGCCACCACCCGGTGGGGCACCCCGGCCGTGGACGTGGCCGCCGGGGTCCGGGCGCAGCTCGCCCGAATGGGCGTCAGCCTCGCGGGGCAGTCGGACATTTGCACGATGGAATCGGCGGACCACTTCTCCTACCGGCGCGACCGCGTGACCGGACGGCTCGCCAGTTATGTGTGGCTCGGCGACGACCGTGCCGGGGAAGGGGGATCGGGTCGATGACGGACGACCGCAGGACGCAATTGGCCGACAACCTCGCCCGGGTGGAGGAACGTATCGCCGACGCCTGTGCGGCGGTGGGCCGAAAGCGTGACGAGGTGACCCTGATCGTGGTCACCAAGACCTATCCCGCGAGCGACGTCCGGCTGCTCTCGGAACTGGGAGTCCGTCACGTCGCCGAGAACCGCGACCAGGACGCGGCACCGAAAGCCGCGGAATGCGCGGATCTGCCGCTCACCTGGCACTTCGTCGGTCAATTGCAGACAAACAAAGTTAAAAGCGTGGTGAATTATGCCGACGTGGTGCACTCCATTGACCGGTTGAGACTTGTCACCGCGCTTTCCGCCGCCGCGGTACGGAAAGGCCGGGGTCCCGGACGGGAAATCGGCTGTCTGATCCAGGTGGCCCTCGACGCGGAGACGGGCGACGGCGCGGGCCGCGGCGGCGTCGCGCCGGACGGGGTGGCGGCCCTCGCCGACGCCCTGGCCGAGGCCGAGGGGCTGCGCCCGGCGGGCCTCATGACGGTCGCTCCGCTGGCCGGGCCCTACGCGGGCCGGCCCCGGGCGGCCTTCGAGCGGCTGCGGGAAATCGCAACGGACCTGCGCGCGGCGCATTCGGCTGCGAACATGGTGTCCGCGGGAATGAGCGCGGATCTGGAGGACGCCGTGGCGGCGGGTGCGACACATGTACGCGTCGGCACAGCGGTACTCGGAGACCGACCCGGCCTCGGGTAACGTCGCCAAGAGTCGGACCACAGCACAAAATATGGTCATTCCCGTCAAAAGGCGGGCGGACCAAGTGGATCCAGCGCCGTTGAGGAGCCGATCCACCACAGAGCGGAGGACGCAGAGAATGGCCGGCGCGATGCGCAAGATGGCGGTCTACCTCGGCCTCGTGGAGGACGATGGGTACGACGGCCGGGGATTCGATCCCGATGACGAGTTCGAGCCCGAGCCGGAGCCCGACCGGCGCCGGCAGCAGCACCAGCAACACCAGGCTCAGCAGACGCAACCGGACGAACCGGTACGGGTCGCCCAGCCTCCGGCACAGCGCGAACCGGCTCCGCTGACAGCGGAAACGGGACGACCCGCCCGAATCGCCCCCGTGTCGTCCATCACACCCGAACGCCAATCCCTGGAGAAGAACGCACCGGTGATCATGCCCAAAGTCGTGTCCGAGCGGGAGCCTTACCGCATCACGACATTGCACCCTCGGACCTACAACGAGGCCCGTACCATCGGGGAACACTTCCGTGAAGGCACCCCGGTGATCATGAATCTGACCGAGATGGACGACACCGACGCGAAGCGACTTGTCGACTTCGCCGCCGGTCTGGTCTTCGGCCTCCACGGCAGCATCGAACGGGTGACGCAGAAGGTGTTCCTGCTGTCTCCTGCTAACGTCGATGTCACGGCGGAGGACAAGGCCCGCATCGCAGAGGGCGGGTTCTTCAACCAGAGCTAGAGACGCACAATCAGGCAATGCCGGTGAGAGACGGTCAATAGGCCGGGCACAAGGGGAGAGGGACGCGCGAGGATGGACATCGCACGGCAGGTGGTCTACATCGCGCTGTACGTCTTCCTCATCGTGCTCATCTTCCGGTTGGTGATGGATTACGTCTTCCAGTTCGCCCGCTCGTGGCAACCCGGTAAGGCGATGGTGGTCGTCCTTGAGGCCACCTACACTGTCACCGATCCGCCACTCAAGCTTCTGCGGCGGTTCATCCCGCCGCTGCGTCTCGGGGGCGTGGCGCTCGACCTGTCCTTCTTCGTACTGATGATCATCGTCTACATCCTGATCACCGTCGTGGAGCGGCTGTGAACGCGGCTGTGAACGATACGGTCTTGCCGATTGCCGACGACTACGTTGAGGTGAAGAAGAGATGCCGCTGAGCCCCGAGGACGTGCGGAACAAGCAGTTCACGACCGTCCGCCTCCGAGAAGGCTATGACGAGGACGAGGTCGATGCCTTTCTCGACGAGGTCGAGGCAGAACTGACCCGCCTGCTCCGGGAGAACGAGGACCTGCGCGCCAAGCTGGCGGCAGCGACCCGAGCCGCGGCGCAGAACCAGCAGCAGAACATGCGCAAGCCCGAGCCGCAGGACCAACGACCAGGTCCCGGGGCGCCGGTGCCGGCCGCCATATCCGGCCCGCAGCCGGTGCCGCCGAACCAGCAGCAGATGGGCGGCCCGCCGCAGCTTCCGGGCGGAGCCCCGCAGCTGCCGGCCGGGCCGGGCGGACACGGCCACGGTCCCCAGGGCCCGCACGGCGCGGGTCCGATGGGACAGAACCCCATGGGCCAGGGCGGCCCGATGGGTGGACCCATGGGCGGTCCCATGGGTCAGGGCGGTCCCGGCCCCATGGGCCAGGGCGGTCCGATGGGCCAGGGTGGTCCCGGCCCGATGGGTCAGGGCGGTCCGATGGGCGGCCCCGGTCCCCAGATGCAGCAGCAGGGCCAGGGCCCGGGTGGCGACAGCGCCGCCCGTGTGCTCTCGCTCGCGCAGCAGACGGCCGATCAGGCGATCGCGGAGGCCCGCTCCGAGGCCAACAAGATCGTCGGCGAGGCCCGCAGCCGCGCCGAGGGCCTGGAGCGCGACGCCCGCGCCAAGGCCGACGCGCTGGAGCGGGACGCGCAGGAGAAGCACCGCGTGGCCATGGGCTCCCTGGAGTCCGCCCGCGCCACGCTGGAGCGCAAGGTCGAAGACCTGCGCGGCTTCGAACGCGAGTACCGCACGCGGCTGAAGTCCTACCTGGAGAGCCAGCTGCGCCAGCTGGAGAACCAGGCGGACGACTCCCTCGCCCCGCCGCGCGCCACCAACGCCCCGTCGCTGCCGCCGGCCCCCTCGATGAGCGGGTCCATGGCATCGGCCGGAGCGGGCATGGGCGGTCACAGCATGGGCGGCAACTCGTCCATGGGCGGCGGCCACGGCCAGTCCTCGGGCAACCCGTCGTACGGCGGGCAGCAGCAGATGTCGCCCGCGATGACGCAGCCGATGGCTCCGGTCCGGCCGCAGGGACCGCAGCCGATGCAGGCGCCTTCGCCGATGCGTGGGTTCCTCATCGACGAGGACGACAACTGACGGCGGCGGGCCGCTGCCGCTGAGCGGTGGTCGTCGCAATCACTATGGGCCGGGCCCCGGGGATATCCCCGGGCCCGGCCCGTTGTCGTGTGCTTGTATGCTGATCGGCAGCGCCGGGGTGTGTAGTTCAGTAGGTGGAACGCCTCGATGGCATCTAGGAAGACGGCGGTTCGATTCCGTCCCGCTCCGGCGCGTTCGCTTTGGTGGAAGGGTGGGGCCCCGGTCCTGCCCTTTCGCCGTTTCCTGGGGCTGACGCCCCAGACCCCGAAATCGCGCTCCGCGCGGTTGTCCTCAAACTCCCCCAGAGGGGGCACCCCCAACGGGCTGAATCAGCCCGTCCGGCGTTTGAGGACAGCGCCCGCAGGGCGCTTTGGGGGTGTGGGGGCTCGCCCCTGCAAGAAACGGGAAGGGGCGGGGCTGGGGAAAATCCCCGGCCCCGCCCCTTTTCGGGCGGCTACGCCTTGCGCAGACGGAACGTCAGGGACAGAGGCTCGTCCGTGAACGGCTCGCCGAACGAGCCGTCCGCCTCGCCGGAGGCGAAGTCCGTCGCGAGGACCTCGTCCGCGATGAGGGAGGAGTGGTCGGCCAGGGCCGTCCGTACCTCCTCGTCAGCCGACTGCCAGCGCAGGGCGATCCGGTCGGCCACGTCGAGGCCGGAGTTCTTGCGGGCCTCCTGGATGAGGCGGATCGCGTCGCGGGCCAGGCCCGCGCGGCGCAGGTCCGGGGTGATCTCCAGGTCGAGGGCGACCGTGGCGCCGGAGTCGGAGGCGACGGACCAGCCCTCGCGCGGCGTCTCGGTGATGATGACCTCGTCGGGGGTCAGCGTCACGGTCTCGCCGTCGACCTCCACCGCCGCGTTGCCCTCGCGCAGAGCCAGGGACAGTGCCGCCGCGTCGGCCGCGGCGATGGCCTTGGCCACCGCCTGGACGCCCTTGCCGAACCGCTTGCCGAGGGCGCGGAAGTTGGCCTTCGCCGTGGTGTCGACGAGGGAGCCGCCGACCTCGGAGAGGGAGGCGAGGGAGGAGACGTTGAGCTCCTCGGCGATCTGGGCGCGCAGCTCCTCGCCGAGCGTCTCGAAGCCGGCCGCCGCGACCAGCGCGCGGGACAGCGGCTGGCGCGTCTTGACGCCGGACTCGGCGCGGGTGGCGCGGCCGAGCTCGACCAGGCGGCGGACCAGGAGCATCTGGCGCGACAGTTCCGGGTCGATCAGCGTCGTGTCGGCCGTCGGCCAGGTGGACAGGTGGACCGACTCCGGGGCCTCCGGGTCGACCGGGACGACCAGGTCCTGCCAGACGCGCTCGGTGATGAAGGGGACCAGAGGGGCCATCAGGCGGGTGACCGTCTCGACGACCTCGTGGAGGGTGCGCAGCGCGGCCGCGTCGCCCTGCCAGAAGCGGCGGCGGGACCGGCGGACGTACCAGTTGGACAGGTCGTCGACGAACGCGGACAGCAGCTTGCCGGCGCGCTGGGTGTCGTACGCCTCCAGGGCCTGGGTGACCTGGTCGGTGAGCGTGTTGAGCTCGCCGAGCAGCCAGCGGTCCAGCAGCGGGCGGTCGGCCGGGGCCGGGTCGGCGGCCGAGGGGGCCCAGCCGGCGGTGCGGGCGTAGAGGGCCTGGAAGGCGACCGTGTTCCAGTAGGTCAGGAGGGTCTTCCTCACCACCTCCTGGATCGTGCCGTGGCCTACGCGGCGCGCCGCCCACGGGGAGCCGCCGGCCGCCATGAACCAGCGGACCGCGTCCGCGCCGTGCTGGTCCATCAGCGGGATCGGCTGGAGGATGTTGCCGAGGTGCTTGGACATCTTCCGGCCGTCCTCGGCGAGGATGTGGCCCAGGCAGACGACGTTCTCGTACGACGACTTGTCGAAGACGAGGGTGCCGACGGCCATCAGGGTGTAGAACCAGCCGCGGGTCTGGTCGATGGCCTCCGAGATGAACTGCGCCGGGTAGCGCTTCTCGAAGAGCTCCTTGTTCTTGTACGGGTAGCCCCACTGGGCGAACGGCATGGAGCCCGAGTCGTACCAGGCGTCGATGACCTCGGGCACCCGGACGGCGGTGTGCGCGCAGCCCTCGGCGGTGCACGGGAAGGTGACGTCGTCGATGTACGGGCGGTGCGGGTCGAGGCCGCTCTGGTCGGTGCCGGTGAGCTCGGTGAGCTCGGCGAGGGAGCCGACGCAGGTGAGGTGGTCGTCCTCGCAGCGCCAGATGGGCAGCGGGGTGCCCCAGTAGCGGTTGCGGGAGAGCGCCCAGTCGATGTTGTTGTTCAGCCAGTCGCCGAAGCGGCCGTGCTTGACCGAGTCCGGGAACCAGTTGGTCTTCTCGTTCTCCGCGAGCAGCTTGTCCTTGACGGCCGTGGTGCGGATGTACCAGGACGGCTGTGCGTAGTAGAGGAGCGCGGTGTGGCAGCGCCAGCAGTGCGGGTAGCTGTGCTCGTACGCCACGTGCTTGAAGAGGAGGCCGCGCGCGCCGAGGTCGGCGGTGAGGGCCTCGTCGGCCTTCTTGAAGAACTGGCCGCCGACGAGCGGCAGTCCCTCCTCGAACGTGCCGTCGGCGCGGACCGGGTTGACCACCGGCAGGCCGTAGGCGCGGCAGGTGCGGAGGTCGTCCTCACCGAAGGCCGGGGCCTGGTGGACGATGCCGGTGCCGTCCTCCGTCGTCACGTACTCGGCGTTGACGACGTAGTGGGCGGCGTCCGGGAACTCGACCAGGTCGAAGGGGCGGCGGTACGTCCAGCGCTCCATCTCGCGGCCGGTGAAGCGCTGGTCCGTGGCCGTCCAGCCCTCGCCGAGGGCCTTCTCGAGGAGCGGTTCGGCGACGACGAGCTTCTCGTTGCCGTCGGTCGCCACGACGTAGGTGACGTCCGGGTGGGCGGCGGCGGCCGTGTTGGAGACCAGCGTCCACGGCGTCGTCGTCCAGACGAGCAGGGCGGCCTTGCCGGCGAGCGGGCCGGAGGTGAGCGGGAAGCGGACGAAGACGGACGGGTCGACGACCGTCTCGTAGCCCTGCGCCAGCTCGTGGTCGGACAGGCCGGTGCCGCAGCGGGGGCACCAGGGGGCCACGCGGTGGTCCTGGACCAGCAGGCCCTTGTTGAAGATCTCCTTCAGCGACCACCAGACGGACTGCACGTAGTCCGGGTCCATGGTGCGGTAGGCGTCGTCCAGGTCCACCCAGTAGCCCATGCGGGTGGTGAGCTCGGTGAACGCGTCGGTGTGCCGGGTGACGGACTCGCGGCACTTGGCGTTGAACTCGGCGATGCCGTACGCCTCGATGTCCTGCTTGCCGGAGAAGCCCAGCTCCTTCTCGACGGCCAGCTCGACGGGCAGGCCGTGGCAGTCCCAGCCCGCCTTGCGGCCCACGTGGTAGCCCTGCATGGTGCGGAAGCGGGGGAAGACGTCCTTGAAGACGCGGGCCTCGATGTGGTGCGCGCCCGGCATGCCGTTGGCGGTCGGCGGGCCCTCGTAGAAGACCCACTCGGGGCGGCCCTCGGACTGGGCCAGGGTGCGGGCGAAGACCTTCCGCTCCTGCCAGAAGTCGAGCACGGCGCGTTCGAGCGCGGGCAGGTCGACCTGGGCGGGTACGGAACGGTACTGGGGCGCGGGGCTCTTGGGGCTCGCGGAACTCATCGGTGGCTACCTCCGGCTGGACGGTTGTGCGCTGTCCGTCGGAGGGACGAGAGCCGTTGTCCGTACTCCCGCGGTACCACCCTCCTTGGCCGCAGGCGCGTGCCTCCGGCCCCCTCATTGGGGTCGCGATGCCGGTTCTACTCGCCCGGGGCGTGTGCTGCCCTGCCCCTGGCTTTCCTCCGGCGGCTCCGGGGTGATCTTCACACCGCGCACGCCTCCGGGCTCGCACCGTCCCCGGATCGCTGATGGCTGCGTGCGGCGCTACTCGTCCCATCCACGCCTTTCGCTGCGCCCAGTGTACGGGGCGCGGGCGGGCCGGGCCGACCGGATATTCCGTCCGGCGCCGGGCGGGCGCGCCCGCGGGTTACAGGGCCGGGCGCGGGGCACACGGGTCGGCACCGGCGTGCCCCGTTGCCGCGTGCTCCGAGCCGATTTATCGTTCCCGCACGATTCGCGCGCAAGATCATAAAATGTGAAGGGGTCGCGGTCATGGCGGAGAAGTCCTCGACAGGGACCGCGGCGCGGGGGCCTGCCGGCCGGGTGGGACGGGCGGGATGGGTGGGACGGGTGGGACGGGACCGTCGGGGTGGTGGGGTCCGCCGGGTGCGCCTTGTCCGGCGTGGCGGGGTGCTGTGATGGCGGGAGCGGCCGGTACGAAGACGGGGAAGTCGGCGAAGGCGGGGAAGACTACGACGTCGGCGACGTCGGCGACGTCGGCGAAGCCGGTGAAAGCGGGGAAGAAGGCTCCGGCGAAGAGTGCTGCGGCGAAGAGTGCTTCGGCTGGGAAGGCTTCGGCCAAGGCTTCCGTGAAGACGGCCTCGGCCGGGAAGGTACCCGCCAAGAAGACGGCGACGAAGACCGTTGCGAAGGACGTGGCCAAGGGCGCGTCGGGGCCCGAGCAGGCGGCGGTTCGCGGCGCGGCGGGGAGGGCGGCGGCTTCTCCTGCGAAGAAGACGGCCGGGAAGGCGGGCGGGGAGACGGTTGGGAAGGCGGCGGTGAAGAAGGCGCCCGCCAAGGGGCGGCCGGGAAGGCATCCGCGAGTGGAACCTCGGCTGACAAGACGGCCGCCGGGAAGTCGCCGGCAGCGAAGACGGCAGCGAAGACGGCAGCAGTGAAGACGGCTGCGAAGAGGGCAACGAAGTCGGCTGCGGAGAAGGGCGCCGTGAAGGCGCCCGCTGCCGAGTCCGCCGCTGGGAAAACGGCGAAGGCCCGGGCCGGCGCGGATGCCTCCGTAGGGAAGGCCGCGGCGAAGAGGGCCGAATCCAAGGCGGCGCCGGCGAAGGAGACTGCGCCGGCGAGGGAGACCGCGGCGAAGAAGGCCGTGCCGGAGAAGGCCGAGCCCAAGGCGGCGTCGGCCAAGAAGGCGGCGTCGGTGAAGAAGGCGGCTTCGGCCAAGAAGGCCGCGTCGAAGAAGGCCGCGGGCAAACCGACGGCGAAGGAAGCGGTGGCGGAGAAGGCCGCGTCCGCCGCGGCGGTCGCCGGGAAAGCCGCGGGCGGTGCTGCCGCCGGCAAGGCCGTGCCCGCGAAGAGCGTCGCGTCGCCGCACCGGACGCGGTTGTCGGGGCGGCCCGCTCCGGCCGTGGCGCGAAAGGCGCCCCCGGTGAAGACGGGGGCCGTGGGAGAGGGGATCGTCGTCGCGGGGGACGCGCCGGCGGGTACCAGCGAGGAGACGGGAGTCGGAACCGTGGCTGCGAAGAAGACCGTGGGCGAGGTGCCAAGTGCGGCGAAGGTGCCGGGAGCGCGGGCTGACGGGGCCGTCGCGCCCGGTGAGCTGGCCGTGCGGCCGGGGGAGGAGCCCTGGTCGCAGGGGGAGGTGGACGAGGCACGGACCGTGCTGGAGGGCGAGGTGGCGCGGCTGCGGGGGGAGATCCGGTCCGCCGAGGAGGCGGTCAGCGGACTGATGCGGGACTCCGGGGACGGGGCCGGCGACGACCAGGCGGACACGGGCACCAAGAACATCGCCCGCGAGCACGAGCTCGCCCTCGCCGCCAACGCCCGCGAGATGCTCGACCAGACCGAGCGGGCGCTCGTCCGGCTGGACGCCGGTACGTACGGCCTCTGCGAGAGCTGCGGGAGGCCGATCGGCAAGGCCAGGATGCAGGCGTTTCCCCGGGCCACGCTGTGTGTCGAGTGCAAGCAGCGCCAGGAACGTCGCTGACCCGGCGCGGGTGGTGTGCCGTACCCTCGTCCTCATCCGGGCAGTGCACCCGGAGCCCATCAGACACAGCAGTGCACGGCACTGTCATGACCGGTGGTGGGTGACGCGCGGAAGCGAAGGACTCACGTGACAGAGGCGGAGCAGGCCGGACGGCCCACCGGTACGCCGGAGGGCACCGACGTGACCGGGGGGACGACGGGCGGCGACGGCGCGGCACGGGGCGGGCGCCGGCTCGTGGCGCTGTTCTCGGTCGCCGCCTTCGCCTACCTCCTCGACCTGTCCAGCAAGATGCTCGTGGTGGCGAAGCTGGAGCACCACGACCCGATCGAGGTGTTCGGCACCTGGCTGCAGCTGGACGTGATCCGCAACCGCGGGGCCGCGTTCAGCCTCGGGGAGACGATGACCATCGTCTTCACGATCATCGCCTCGGCGGTCATCCTGGTGATCGCCCGGATCGCCCGGAAGCTGTACAGCCTGCCCTGGGCCATCGCGCTGGGCCTGCTGCTGGGCGGCGCGCTGGGCAACCTCACCGACCGGCTGTTCCGTTCGCCCGGCGGGTTCGAGGGCGGGGTGGTGGACTTCATCGCCCCGGCCCACTTCGCCGTCTTCAACCTCGCCGACTCGGCGATCGTCTGCGGCGGTTTCCTGATCGTGATCCTGTCCTTCCGGGGGCTGGATCCGGACGGGACCGTCCACCAGGACTGACCCCGGATCCGGCGGCCTCGGCCCGGGCTGTCGTACGGCGGTGGGTCACCCGTCCGGCATACTCGACGGGTGAGCACGATTCCCGAGATCCGCGCCCTGCCCGTACCCGACGGCCTGGAGGGCGAGCGCGTCGACGCCGCCATCGCACGCATGTTCGGGTTCTCTCGTACCAAGGCGGCCGAGCTCGCCGCCGCGGGCAAGGTCCAGGTGGACGGGGCCGAGGCCGGGAAGTCCGACCGCGTCAGCGGCGGCGCCTGGCTGGAGGTCGAGATGCCGGCGCCGCCCGCGCCGGTGCAGATCGTCGCGGAGCCCGTCGAGGGCATGGAGATCGTCCACGACGACGAGGACATCGTCGTCATCGTCAAGCCGGTCGGCGTAGCCGCGCATCCCAGCCCCGGCTGGACCGGCCCCACCGTCATCGGCGGCCTGGCCGCCGCCGGCTACCGGATCTCCACCTCGGGCGCGGCCGAGCGCCAGGGCATCGTGCACCGGCTGGACGTCGGCACGTCCGGCCTGATGGTCGTCGCCAAATCCGAGCGCGCCTACACCCTGCTCAAGCAGCAGTTCCGCGAGCGCACCGTCGACAAGCGCTACCACACGCTCGTCCAGGGCCACCCGGACCCGATGAGCGGCACCATCGACGCGCCCATCGGCCGGCACCCGAACCACGACTACAAGTGGGCCGTGACCGCCGAGGGCAAGCCCTCGGTGACCCACTACGACCTCATCGAGGCGTTCCGCGCCGCCAGCCTCCTCGACGTGAAGCTGGAGACCGGCCGCACCCACCAGATCCGGGTGCACATGGCCGCCCACCGGCACCCCTGCGTCGGCGACCTGACGTACGGCGCCGACCCGACGCTCGCCAAGCGGCTGCGGCTCACCCGCCAGTGGCTGCACGCCGTCCGGCTGGGCTTCGAGCACCCGTCGGACGGGCGCTGGGTGGAGTTCGCCAGCGAGTACCCCGAGGACCTGCGGCGCGCCCTCGAGACCGTGCGCGCCGAGAGCGCGTGAGCGGAATCCCCGCCCGGGTCCCCGCCCAGGTGCGGGTCGTCGCCGGGCCGGGGGAGCTGGAGGACTGCTTCGCGGTGCGCCGCGAGGTGTTCGTGGGGGAGCAGAACATCCCCGAGGCGGAGGAGCTGGACGCCTATGACGTCCACGCCGTCCACCTGCTGGCCACCGGCCCGTCCGGGCCGGTCGGCACCGTCCGCTTCCTGCACGGTGCGCCCGCCCGCCGCAAGTACGCCCACGCGGGCGTGGCGGACGACCTGACGGCCGTGCTCGGCCGGCTGGCCGTGGGCCGGGCCGCGCGCGGCACCGGGCTGGGCGCCGCCCTGGTCCGGGCCGTCGAGGAAGAGGCGCGGCGGCTGGGCCTCGCCCGCGTCTACCTGGAGGCTCAGACGCACGCGCTGGGCTTCTACGAGCGGCTGGGCTACGCGGCATACGGGCCGGAGTTCGACGAGGGGAGCGGGATACCGCATCGGGCGATGAGCAAGATGCTCTGACCTTCGGGGGCTCTGGGACGTCCGCGATGTCCGCAGTGTTTGGGGCCGTCGCCTTCTCCGCGTTCTCTGGGACCTTCTGGGCCTTCGGGGTCTCCGCGTCGCTTTCCGCGTGGACCGTCGTCGGCACCCCGGGGCCGCCTGACGAGCCGCTTCATGGCACGCTGGGGTGAACGACTGTTCCCCCATGCGCCCCGGAGGGCACTCGTGGACCAGCTGGCCCTGCTGTTCGTGCTGCTGCTCGGGGCGCTCGTCACGGTGCCGCTGGGCGACCGGCTCGGCCTGCCCTCCCCGGTGCTGATGACGCTGGGCGGCATCGTCCTCGCCCTGCTGCCGTTCGTACCGAACGTCGACGTCCCGCCGGAGTTCATCCTCCCGCTGGTCCTGCCGCCCCTGCTCTACGCGTCCGCGCAGCGCACCTCCTGGCGGCAGTTCGCGGCCAACAAGCGGCCGATCTTCCTGCTGGCCGTCGCGCTGGTCTTCGTCACCACCTCGGCGGTCGCCGCCGTGGCCCACGCGATCGTGCCGGGGATCTCGCTCGCCGCGGCCGTGGCCCTGGGCGCGCTCGTCGCCCCGCCCGACCCCGTCGCCGCCACGGCCGTCGCCGGCTCCATAGGGCTGCCGCGCCGCCTGGTGTCGATCCTGGAGGGCGAGGGGCTCTTCAACGACGTGACCGCCATCGTGCTCTACCACGTGGCCGTCGCCGCGGCCGTCAGCGGCAGCTTCTCGGTGCCGAGGGCCATCGGCGAGCTGGTGTTCTCCGCCGTGGTGGCGCTCGGCGTCGGCCTGCTGCTCGGCTGGGGGGCCAAGCGGCTGATGGACGTCCTCGGCGACGCGACGCTCCAGATCGGGCTCACGCTGCTGGTGCCGTTCGTCTCCTACGTCCTCGCGGAGGAGTTCAAGGGCTCCGGGGTGCTCGCGGTGCTGACCACCGCGCTCTTCCTCGCCGAGTTCGCGAGCGACGCGGACGACGTCCTGGGGCGGCTGGCCGGGCACACCTTCTGGGAGGTCGTCGACACCCTCGTCACCGGCGTGGCCTTCGGCCTCGTCGGCCTCGAACTGCACAACGCCGTTGAAACCGCCTCGGGCCGCTGGGGCGAGATGCTCGGCATCGGGGGCATCGTCCTCGCCGTCGTGGTCGTCGTACGGCTGGCGTGGCTGCTGCCCGCCGCGTGGCTGGCCAAGCGGCTGCACAAGGGCCGCGACGTCGACGAGGAGATCCTGACCAGCTGGCGGGAGACCCTCGTGATGTGGTGGTCCGGGATGCGCGGCGTGGCCTCCGCGGCGCTCGCCCTGGCCATTCCGCTGACCACCGACGACAAATCGGCCTTTCCGGCCCGGGACGAGATCCTCTTCATCGCCTTCGCCGTCATCATCGGCACCCTCGTCGTCCAAGGGCTGACGCTGCCCTGGCTCGTCGACCTGCTCGGGGTGCGCGCCGACACCGACTGGACCCGCGAGCTGGAGCGGCAGCTCGCCATCCGCGCCGCCAAGGCGGCCCGGCACCGGCTGCTGGAGATCGAGCAGCAGGAGGAGCTCTCCGAGGACCTGCGGGAGATGCTCCACCGGCGCGCCTACGACGTGGGCGCCCGCATCAGCCCCGAAATGGTCGACGACGAACGGCGCGAGGCGCACTCCCAGCGCGTCCAGCGGATGCACACCATCCAGCGCATCCAGTCCGAGCTGCTCTCGGCGGCGCGGCACGCGGTCCTCGACGCGCGGAGCGAGCCGTGGATGGACCCGGAGGTGGTGGACCGGGTGCTGCGGCAGCTGGACATGCGGTCGTTGCGGGGGATGTGAGCCGCTTCGGCGGTCGGACGGTCGGACGGTCGGACGGTCGGACGGTCGGACGGTCGGACGGTCGGGCGGTCGGGCGGTCGGGCGGTCGGGCGGTCGGGCGGGCGGTTGGGCGGTCAGGCGGTCGGGCGGGGCTGCGGTGCGGCCGGGGCGGGCCGGGTGGTCGGGTCGGCCTGCGCGCCCGTCCGGCCGTGACGGCGGTCGGCTCAGACCGGGCCCGGGCCCGGGCCGATGTCACCCGACGTGGGCGGCGTCTGCCGGCGGTCCGGCGTCTCGGCCGGGCCCGGCGCGGGCGCGGTGCTGAGGCGCGGCAGCGCGTACGGGTGCTTCCGGCGCAGCCATTCGACCAGCTGCTCGCGGACCAGGCAGCGCAGCGTCCAGATGTCGTCGGCGTCCTTGGCGGTCACCAGGGCCCGCACCTGGATGGTGGTGGGGGTGGTGTCCGTGACGACGAGGCTCCAGGCCCGGCCGTCCCACTGCCGGCTGCCCTTGACCACCTCGTGCAGCCGCTCCCGCATGAGGTCGATGGGGGCGGAGTGGTCCAGGTGGAAGAAGACCGTGCCGGTCATCCGGGGGTTGCCGCGCGACCAGTTCTCGAAGGGGCGGCTGGTGAAGTACGAGACCGGCATGGTGATGCGGCGCTCGTCCCAGGTGGTGACCACCAGGTAGGTGAGCGTTATCTCCTCGACCGTGCCCCACTCGCCGTTCACCACCACGGTGTCGCCGATGCGCACCATGTCGCCGAACGCTATCTGCAGGCCCGCGAAGAGGTTGCCGAGCGTGGACTGGGCGGCCACACCGGCCACGATGCCGATCAGACCGGCGGAGGCCAGGACGGACGTGCCGACCGTCCGCATGCCCGGGAAGGTCAGCAGCATCGCCGCCACCGCGACGACACAGACGGCCGCCGTGACGATGCGGCGGATCAGCGTCACCTGGGTGCGGACCCGGCGCATCCGGGCCGGGTCGCGGCTGCCGGCCGCGTAGCGCGCGTACGCCGACTCCACGACGGCCGTGGCCAGCCGCGTCGCGAGCCAGGCACAGGCCCCGATGAGCACCAGGGTGAGCAGCCTGGTCAGCAGGGCCTCGTGCTTGTCGGACAGCTCGGCCGACTCGTAGCCGCCGCGCAGCAGGGCCGTGCACAGCACCAGCCGCAGGGGCATCCGGCAGCGGCGCAGCAGGCGCCACAAGGGGGCTTCCGAATGCCGTTCGGCGATCCGGCGAACCGTTTTGTCGGCGGCCCAGCCCACCACGACCGTGATGACCAGGGCAGCGCCGAGAACCGCGAGAGGCCGCAGCACGTCCTCCATGAGCACCAGCTCCTTCCGGCGTCCTTGCCGGGCGCGCGCTCCTCCTTTCGACCGTAGCTGGCACGATGGAGGCCACGCGATCCAGCCCTGCAAGGAAGTGACTCCGGTGCCGTCTCCTACCACGATCATCCTGTTCCATTCGGCCTACGGTCTGCGACCGGCCGTACACGCGGCCGCCGAGCGGCTGCGCGGCGCGGGGTACGAGGTGCACGTACCCGACCTCTACGAGGGGCGGACGGCGGACACCGTCGAGGACGGCATGGTCCTCAAGGACGAGATCGGGCGGGAGGAACTGCTGCGGCGGGCGATCACGGCGGCGGCGCCGCTGTCCGAGCGGGGGCTCGTCTACGCCGGGTTCTCACTGGGCGGGTCGATCGCGCAGAACCTGGCCCTGGGGGACGAGAAGGCCCGCGGGCTGCTGCTCTTCCACGGGACGTCGGATCTGGCGGAGGACGCGGCGGTGGACGAGCTGCCCGTGCAGCTGCATGTGGCGGATCCCGACCCGTTTGAGCCGCATGACTGGCTGAACGCCTGGTACCTGCGGATGGGGCGGGCGGGGGCGGAGGTGGAGGTGCACCGGTATCAGGGGGCCGGGCACTTGTTCACGGACCCGGACCTGGACGATTTCGACGCGGAGGCGTCGGAGCGGGCTTGGCGGGCGGCGCTCGCGTTTGTCGCGGAGCTGTAGGAGTCCCTGTCCCGCCCCTTCGCCGTTTCCTGGGCTGCGCCCCAGACCCCCTTTTCGCGGCTTCGCCGCTCGTCCTCAAACTCCCCCAGAGGGGGTACCCCCAACGGGCTGAATCAGCCCGTCCGGCGAAGCGTGCTTCGGGGGCGTGGGGGCGCAGCCCCCGCGAGAAACGGCGAAGGGGTCGGACCGGGGCGCCCCGCCGCGTCAGCGCTCAGCGCACCGGCGCGTTCACCCGCTCCACCCGCTGGCTCCCGGACAGCGTGCGGTACGACCGCTCCCACGACGACGTCGCCTTCGGGTCGCGCTTGTCGGAGAGGACGTAGTAGTCCATCTGCGCGCGCTCGGCGGTGACGTCGAGGACGCCGTAGCCGTGCGAGTCCATGTCGACCCACTTCACGTGCCGGTTGGCGGCCTTGATGGCGGCGACGGCCGGGAGCGAGACCGTGTGCGGGAGGACGTGGAGGGTGTCGTCGAGGTTGTCGGCGGTGACCGAGGTGACGACGAACTCGGTGGCGACCGAGCGGGAGACCGGGTACGTCGCGGCCGTCTCCGGCACGTCGTTGGCCCACGCCATGTGGATGTCGCCGGTGAGGAAGACGGTGTTGCCGATGCCGTGGCCGGTGAGGTGGCCGAGGAGTTCGCGGCGGTCGTGGGTGTAGCCGTCCCACTGGTCGGTGTTGGCGGCGATGCCCTCCTCGGGCAGGCCCAGCAGCTTGGCGAGCGGCTTGAGGAGGTGGGCGGGCATGGCGCCGAAGGCCAGCGGGGACATCATCACCGGGTTGCCGACGAGCCGCCAGGTGGTGTCGGAGGCGGCCAGGCCGTCCTTGAGCCAGTCGAGCTGGGCGCGGCCGGTGAGGGTCCGGGACGGGTCGTCCACCGCGCCGCTGCCCGCCTTGACCTGCTCCGAGCGGAACGAGCGCAGGTCCAGCAGGTGCAGGTCGGCGAGGCGGCCGAAGCGGAGCCGGCGGTAGGTGGTGCCCTCGATGGAGGGGCGCACGGGCATCCACTCGAAGTACGCCTTCTTCGCCGCCGCGACGCGGTCCTTCCATTCGCCCTCGGCGCCAGGCGTGTGGTTGACGGCTCCGCCGGACCAGGCGTTGTCGGCGAACTCGTGGTCGTCCCAGATGGCGACGAACGGCAGCGCCGCGTGCAGGGCCTGGAGGTCGGGGTCCGTCTTGTGACAGCCGTGCCGGGTGCGGTAGTCGGCGAGCGTGATGATCTCGTGTCTGGGCTCGTGCGGGCGGACGACGTACTTGGCGGCCGGGTACTCGCCCGACTTGTACTCGTAGAGGTAGTCGCCGAGGTGCAGCACCGCGTCCAGGTCGCGGCGGGCGGCGAGGTGGCGGTAGGCGGAGAAGTGGCCCGACTCCCAGTTGGCGCAGGAGACCACGCCGAAGCGGAGGCCGTCCGCCTGGACGTCGGGGGCGGGTGCGGTGCGCGTCCGGCCGGTGGGGGAGTGGACCTCGCCCGAACTTCCGGCGTCGGGGCCGCCGGTGACCGTGAACCGGTAGAAGTAGTCGGTGCCGGGCCGCAGTCCGCGCACGTCGGCCTTGACCGTGTGGTCGCCGGCGGCGGACGCGGTGACCGTGCCGGAGGCGACGACCCGGCCGAACCCGGCGTCCTCGGCGACCTGCCAGCTCACCTGGACGGCCGGGCCGAGCCCGGACCCGGGCACGGCCTCCGGGACCGGGGTCACCCGGGTCCACAGCAGGATGCCGTCGGGCAGCGGGTCGCCGGAGGCGACACCGTGCAGGAAGGCGGGGGCCGACGCCGTCTTCTCGGCACGGCCCGCGGCGGGGGCGGCACCGGCCGCACGAGCGGCCGGGGCGACGGCGAGGGGCAGCAGCGCGGCGGTGGCCGCCGCGCCGGTGACGGCTGCGCGGCGGGATATCGGGGGACGTGGGTTCACGGGCGCTTACTTTAACGCCGTTCGCACATATGGGCGGACGTCTCGTCAGGAGTTCGCCCGCTTAACCCCGCGCGGTTGCCTCGAATTCACGCCGGATTCCGCGCGCCGTCGGGGGCCGCCGGGGAGGCGGACGGCCGCTTGGCCGTCCGCCTCCCTCGACGCGGGGCCGGCCGCTACTTCTTGCGCGGGCCGAATTCCTTGTCCATGACCCCGTCGTACAGCTCCTTGGCCGCGGGCGGGACCGGGCCGTTGGGTCCCTCCACGGTGAGGGGCTTGTCACCGTGCAGGAGGCTCGGGGTGCCGTTCACGCCGTTCTTGCCGAAGAGCTTGCCCATCTCCAGGGCCCAGCGGTCGTAGACGTGGTCCTTGACGCTCTTCTCGAACTTCGTGTTGCCCTTCAGGGCCGGGACCTGCTGGGCTATGTCGATGAGGTGCTGGTCGTCGGCGAAGGCGTCGTCCCGCTCGTCCGGGTGGTTCTTCTTGGAGTAGAGGGCTTCCTTGAAGTCGAGGAAGGCGTCCGGGCTGACGTTCAGGGCGGCGCCCAGGGCGCTGACGGCGTTCTTGGAGCCGTCGCCCATGAGCTGGCGGTCGAGGAAGTTGACCATGACGTAGCGGACCTTGAACCGCCCGTCCTTCATGTCCTGACGGACGGTCGAGCCGACGGCCTGCTCGAAGTCCGAGCACATGGGGCAGCGCGGGTCCTCGTAGATGGTCAGGGTTTCCTTGGCACTCTTCTGGCCGATGACGATCTCGTTGCCGTTCTCGCCGGTGGTGTTGGCGGGCTTGACGAGCGTCTTCTCGGAGGCGGCCTTCCAGTGGTCGCTGGTGCCGTCGTTCATCTTGGTGACCGCGACGACCACACCGGCCGTGATCGCCAGGACTCCCACCACGGCCGCGCCGACGATGAGTTGGCGCTTGGTCTTGTCCTTCTTGGCCTGGCGCTCGCGCTCGGCGCGCAGCCGTTCGCGCGCGGCCTGCTTGTTCTGGGCGTTGTTGCGGTTGCTCATGATGTCCTCTCACGGGACGTACGAAGGTCGGGACGGTTCGCTCAGGCGGTGAGTGCCCGGGGCGGTCCACGACGTACGACGGAGTGGACGAGCAGGGGAAGCGCGCGAGGGCGCAGGGTGTCGCGGGACGGGCGTGCCGTCACGGCCGACGGGTCGGGTGCCGTGCCCGTCGCGATGGCCAGCAGCAGCGGGCGGAAGGCGAAGGCGGCCACCGCGCGGAGCAGTCGGGCGAGGGCCACTTCGCCGCGGTGGAGCCAGGCGGCGGCCAGCATGCCGACAGCGATGTGCAGGGCCAACAACAGCCACGGCACCGCCGAGTTCAGCGCGTCCGCCGGCGGGGTCTGGCCCGTCGTGAGGTGGGCCAGGGGGGTGCCGACGTCGCCGCCGCGGCAGACCAGGTCGATGCCCATCGAGCGCAGCGGGCCCGCGACCGGGCCGCCCGCCGCGCCGTAGCAGGCGTGCTGGCCGGTGGTGAAGACCGTGTCGGCGGCCAGTTCCAGCGGGACGAGGAGGGCGGCTATGTGCCCGTAGCCGCGCTCGCGGCCGGCCAGGGCGTAGGCGAGGGCGAAGAAGGCGGCCGACAGGGCGGCGACCGTGGACACCGGGAGCGGCATCCGGGAGAGGAGGACGTGGGAGGCGGACGACAGGGTGACGCACACCGCGGTGAACAGCGCGGCGCGCAGCGCCCGCAACCGAACTCCCGTCCCCTCCATAACCGGGAAGTGTGCCATGACACGCCGTAATTGTCGTGTCAAGATTCGGCATCTTCCGGCGGGGACGGGAGCCGCGCCGCGCGGGCTACTTCAGGCGCGCGTCGACCGCCTGGCGGAACTGCTCGGCGGTCATCGGAGCGCCCTTGCCCTGGGGGGTGTCCACCGTGAGCTTCTCACCGTCCAGCTTGATCGTCGGCGTTCCGGTCACGTCCTTGTGGCTGTCGAACTCGTCGGACATCTCCAGCGCCCACTTGTCGAAGGTGCCGTCCTTGACGTTCTTCTCGAACTTGGCGTTGCCCTTCAGGGCGGGGACCTGCTGGGCGATCTTCAGCAGGGTGTCGTCGTTCGCGAAGGCGTCCTTGGTCTCCTCGGGGTGGTTGGCCTTGGAGTAGAGGGCCTTGTTGTAGGCGGAGAACGCCTCGGGGCTGACGTCGAGGGCCGCGCCGACGGCGCTGAGCGCGTTCTTGGCGCCGGTGCCGCCCATGCCGCGGTCGAGGAAGGCGCCGATGTGGTACCTGACCTTGAACGTGCCGGCCTTGACGTCCTTGTCGATGGTGTCGCCGACGTTCTGCTCGAAGACCGAGCAGACCGGGCAGCGCATGTCCTGGTAGATCTCCAGGGTGTGCTTGGCGTTCTTGTCGCCGATGACGATCTCGGTGCCCTTGTCGCCCGCGGTGTTGGCCGGCTTGACGAGGGTCTTCTTGGCGGCGGCCTCCCACGCGGAGTCCTTGCCGTCGCCGCCGAGCTGTGACACGGCCACGCCGATGCCGGCCGCGAGGGCGAGGACGCCGACGACCGCGCCGCCGACGAGGAGCTGGCGGCGGGTCCGCTCCTTCTTCGCCTGCTGCTCGCGCTCGGCGCGCAGCCGCTCGCGGGCGGACTGCTTGTTCTCCCAGTTGTTGCGCTTGCTCATGGTGCTGCTTCTCCGTGGTGTGGCTGCGGGGGGTTTCCGGTCAGGCGGTGGCGGCCCGGGCCGGGGGGCCGCGGCGGATGACGGAGTGGAGGAGCAGGGGGCGTGCGCCGGGGCGGTGGAGGTAGGGCGCGGGGCGCGTGGGGGCGGGTCCCGGAGCGGCCGGGGTGGTGCGGGCCGTGGCCAGGCGCAGCGGACGGAAGGCGGCGGCGCCGGCGGCGCGTACCAGCCGGCCGAGCGCCGCCTCGCCGCGGGCGAGCCAGGCGGCGGCCAGCAGGCCGGCCGCCAGGTGTCCGGCGAGCACCAGCCAGGGGACGGTGCCGGGGCCGGCGAACCGGGCCAGCGGGCCGCCCACCCCGCCTCCGCCGCAGATCAGGGTGAGGGCGCCGGGCAGGGGTCGGTCGGCGGGGTCGTAGCAGGCGTGCTGGCCGGTGGTGAAGACGGTGGAGGCGGCCAGTTCCAGGGGGACCAGGAGGGCGGCGGTGCGCCCGTACCCCCGCTCGCGTCCGTACAGCGCCCAGGCCGCGGCGTAGACGCCCGCCGCCACCGCGGCCACGACGGCCGCCGGGAGCTGCCGGCCGGACAGCAGGACGTGGGAGGAGGTGGACAGCAGCACGCACAGCGCCGTGAACAGGGCCGCCCGCAGGGCCCGCGGCGGTGCTGCCGATATGTCCATATGACGAGTCTGGCACGTTCTGCGGTAAGCGCTGCCTAAAGGGTGATTATGTGGCAATTATCGAATGAGTGTTTGAGGAGCCGTCCGGGGTGCGGGTGGCTTCCCGGGCGCGCCGTGGCGTCCGAGGCGGCCCGGTAACCTTCAAGACTGCCGAGTTCCCCTTTTCCTCACCCGCCCCCATCCGTCCCGCCGGAGGTCCTCCACCGTGAGCAAGCCGCCCTTCACGCACCTGCACGTCCACACCCAGTACTCGCTGCTGGACGGCGCCGCGCGGCTGAAGGACATGTTCGCCGCCTGCAAGGACATGGGCATGACGCACATCGCCATGTCCGACCACGGCAACCTGCACGGCGCCTACGACTTCTTCCACCAGGCGAAGAAGGCCGAGATCACCCCGATCATCGGCATCGAGGCGTACGTCGCGCCCGAGTCCCGGCGGAACAAGCGGCGCATCCAGTGGGGCCAGCCGCACCAGAAGCGGGACGACGTGTCCGGTTCGGGTGGTTACACGCACAAGACGATCTGGGCGGCGGACGTCACCGGCCTGCACAACCTCTTCCGGCTGTCCTCCGACGCCTACGCCGAGGGCTGGCTGACCAAGTGGCCCCGGATGGACAAGGAGACCATCGCCCAGTGGTCGGAGGGCCTGATCGCCTCCACCGGCTGCCCGTCGGGCGAGGTGCAGACCCGGCTCCGCCTCGGCCAGTTCGACGAGGCGATCAAGGCGGCCTCGGACTACAAGGACATCTTCGGCGAGGGCCGGTACTTCCTGGAGCTGATGGACCACGGCATCGAGATCGAGCGCCGGGTCCGCGACGGCCTGCTGGAGATCGGCAAGAAGCTGGGCATCCCGCCGCTGGTCACCAACGACTCCCACTACACGTACGCGCACGAGGCCGCGGCCCACGACGCCCTGCTCTGCATCCAGACCGGCAAGAACCTCTCCGACCCGGACCGCTTCCGGTTCGACGGCTCGGGCTACTACCTGAAGTCCACGGAGGAGATGTACGCCATCGACTCCTCGGACGCCTGGCAGGAGGGCTGCGCCAACACCCGCCTGGTCGCGGAGCAGATCAACGTCGAGGGCATGTTCACGGCCAAGAACCTCATGCCCAAGTTCGACATCCCCGAGGGCTACACCGAGGTCACCTGGTTCCGCGAGGAGACCATGCGGGGCATGCACCGCCGCTTCCCCGGCGGCATCCCCGAGGACCGCATGAAGCAGGTCGAGTACGAGATGGACACGATCATCTCGATGGGCTTCCCGGGCTACTTCCTCGTGGTCGCCGACTTCATCATGTGGGCCAAGAAGCAGGGCATCGCCGTCGGCCCCGGCCGAGGCTCCGCGGCCGGCTCGATCGTCGCGTACGCGCTGGGCATCACCGACCTCGACCCCATCCCGCACGGCCTGATCTTCGAGCGGTTCCTCAACCCCGAGCGCATCTCGATGCCCGATGTCGACATCGACTTCGACGAGCGCCGGCGCTCCGAGGTGATCCGGTACGTCACCGAGAAGTACGGCGCCGACAAGGTCGCCATGATCGGCACCTACGGCACCATCAAGGCCAAGAACGCGATCAAGGACTCGGCCCGCGTCCTCGGCTACCCGTACGCCATGGGCGACCGCATCACCAAGGCCATGCCCGCCGACGTCCTCGGCAAGGGCATCCCGCTCTCCGGCATCACCGACCCCAACCACCCCCGCTACAGCGAGGCGGGCGAGGTCCGGGCGATGTACGAGAACGAGCCGGACGTCAAGAAGGTCATCGACACCGCGATGGGCGTCGAGGGCCTGGTCCGCCAGATGGGTGTGCACGCGGCCGGCGTGATCATGTCCAGCGAGACGATCACCGACCACGTCCCGGTCTGGGTGAGGCACTCCGACGGCGTCACCATCACCCAGTGGGACTACCCGAGCTGTGAGTCGCTCGGCCTGCTGAAGATGGACTTCCTCGGCCTGCGCAACCTCACGATCATGGACGACGCCGTCAAGATGGTGAAGGCCAACAAGGGGATCGACATCGATCTCCTGAGCCTGCCGCTCGACGACCCCACGACCTTCGAACTGCTCCAGCGCGGTGACACCCTCGGCGTCTTCCAGTTCGACGGCGGGCCCATGCGGTCCCTGCTGCGGCTGATGAAGCCCGACAACTTCGAAGACATCTCCGCCGTGTCCGCCCTGTACCGGCCGGGCCCGATGGGCATGAACTCGCACACCAACTACGCGCTGCGGAAGAACGGCCAGCAGGAGATCACCCCGATCCACCCGGAGCTGGAGGAGCCGCTCCAGGAGGTCCTGGCGGTCACCCACGGCCTGATCGTCTACCAGGAGCAGGTCCAGAAGGCCGCCCAGATCATCGCCGGGTACTCGCTCGGCGAGGCCGACATCCTCCGACGCGTCATGGGCAAGAAGAAGCCCGAGGAGCTGGCGAAGAACTTCGTCCTCTTCCAGAAGGGCGCGCGGGAGAAGGGCTACTCCGACGAGGCCATCCAGGCGCTCTGGGACGTGCTGGTCCCGTTCGCCGGCTACGCGTTCAACAAGGCGCACTCCGCCGCGTACGGCCTGGTGTCCTACTGGACCGCCTACCTCAAGGCCAACCACCCGGCCGAGTACATGGCGGCGCTGCTCACCTCCGTCAAGGACGACAAGGACAAGTCCGCGACGTACCTCAACGAGTGCCGCCGCATGGGCATCAAGGTGCTCCCGCCGAACGTCAACGAGTCCGAGGCCAACTTCGCCGCCCAGGGTGACGACGTGATCCTCTTCGGCCTCACCGCCGTCCGCAACGTCGGCGCCAACGTCGTCGACTCGATCATCCGCTGCCGCAAGTCCAAGGGGAAGTACACCTCGTTCCCCGACTTCCTGGACAAGGTCGAGGCGGTCGTCTGCAACAAGCGCACCGTCGAATCGCTGATCAAGGCCGGTGCGTTCGACGAGATGGGGCACACCCGCAAGGGCCTCACCGCGCACTACGAGCCGATGATCGACAACGTGGTGCAGGTCAAGCGCAAGGAGGCCGAGGGGCAGTTCGACCTCTTCGGCGGCATGGGCGAGGAGGACAGCAGCGAGCCCGGGTTCGGGCTGGACGTGGAGTTCTCCGACGTCGAGTGGGAGAAGTCGTACCTCCTCGCGCAGGAGCGCGAGATGCTCGGCCTCTACGTCTCCGACCACCCGCTCTTCGGCATCGAGCACGTCCTCAACGACAAGGCCGACGCCGGGATCAGCCAGCTCACCGGCGGCGACTACTCCGACGGCGCGATCGTCACCATCGGCGGCATCATCTCCGGCCTCCAGCGGAAGATGACCAAGCAGGGCAACGCCTGGGCCATCGCCACCGTCGAGGACCTGGCCGGCTCCATCGACTGCATGTTCTTCCCCGCCACCTACCAGCTGGTCTCCACCCAGCTCGTCGAGGACGCCGTCGTCTTCGTCAAGGGCCGGCTGGACAAGCGGGAGGACATTCCGCGGCTGGTCGCCATGGAGCTGATGGTCCCCGACCTGTCCAACGCGGGGACGAACGCCCCCGTGATCATCTCCATCCCGACGGTGAAGGTCACCCCGCCGCTGGTCGAGCGGCTCGGCCAGGTGCTCACCCACCACCGGGGCTCCACCGAGGTGCGCATCAAGCTCCAGGGCGCGCGCAAGACGACCGTGCTGCGGCTGGACCGGCACCGGGTCAACCCCGACCCCGCCCTGTTCGGCGACCTGAAGCAGCTCCTCGGGCCGTCCTGCCTGGCGGGCTGAGGGTCTTATACGACGGAGGGCGCGCCCGCTTGCCGCGGGCGCGCCCTCACGTGCGTCGAGGCGCCGGTCGTGCGCCGGTCAGTTGTGGCCGAAGCGCTTCTGCCGGCTCTTGTGGGCGATGTCCGCCGGCGTCACCCGCGTCGACTGGGCCTCCATGGACGACTTCTGCGCCTGCTGCTGGCCGCGCTCGGCCTGCGTCGTCTTCTGCTGACTCCGGTCCTGCTTCTTGTTCTTGGCCATGGCCGTTGTTCGCCTCCACTCCGGATGCCCCCCGGTGTCTCCGCACAACACCCTGGCACGCGTGGACGAAACCCGCATTTCGGTCCATAACCATGTGTGACAGGGATACTTCTCGGCCGCACCCCGTATCCGCCACGCCGATGATCCAGTTCGGACTGATAACCCCCGTGCGGTCGGGCAGACTCCTGGGAAAGCCATGTGACAACCGGGGCACTGCCGTGCCGGGGGCGACCGCATCACTCGACATGCCGGACATGCTGGACATACGGAGAGAAGGTGCACCGTGGACCGCTGCGTCGTCCTGGTGGACGCCGGGTACCTGCTGGGCGCCGCCGCCAGCCTGCTGGCCGGGGAGCCCGCCCGGTCCCGCATCACCGTCGACCACACCACCCTCATCCAGGGTCTGCGCGAACGCGCCGAGGACGACACCCAACGCCCCCTGCTGCGCATCTACTGGTTCGACGGCGCCCCTGACCGGGTGCCCCAGCCCGAGCACCGCCGGCTGCGCGTGATGCCCAGGGTCACCGTCCGGCTCGGCGCCCTCACCCGCACCGACGGCCGCTGGGCCCAGAAGGGCGTCGACGCGGCCATGCACGCCGAACTCACCGAACTCGCCCGCAACCGGGCCTGCTCCGACATCGTCCTGGTCACCGGCGACGGCGACCTGCTGCCCGGCCTGATGTCCGCCAAGGAACACGGCGTCGCCGTCCACCTCTGGGCCGTCCAGGCCGCCGACGGCGACTACAACCAGTCCGAGGACCTCGTCGCCGAGGCCGACGAACGCCGCGTCCTCGACCGCACCTGGATCACCCGCGCCGTCCGCGCCCGGGAGCTCACCGGGCCCTGTGCGCCCGCCCCCACCGCCGAACCGGAGATCGCGGCGATCCTCTCCGCGCCGCTGCCCGAGAGCGGCGGGGCGGGCGAGCGGGTGGGGGCGCCGGCCTCGCCCGCCGAGCGGCGGGAGCCCGTACGGAACGGGGTGCGCCCCGCGCCGGTGCCCGCCGCCGCTGCCGCCGAGCGGGGGGACGCGTCGGGCACCCGGACCGTGCCCACGCCCAAGGACCTCGCCGTCCTCGGCAAGGGGCCCGCCGCCGGTCCGGCCGTGACGGCGCCGCCCGCTCTCGGCCATCCGAACGCCACGTTGCGCTGGTCCTCCGACCGGGGGCTGGTCGACCGGGGGCCGGGCAACGGCTCCGGGGAACCTCCCGAGATCGCCGCCCTCCCGACGCTCGCCCAGCTCACCAGCGCGGAGCAGCGGTGGGCCGACCGGGAGGAGGACATCACCACCGTGGGAGGTGACCCCTTCGAGGTCGGACAGGTGTTCGCCCGGCGGTGGACCGAGCGGATCACCGATTCCGTGCACCTCCAGCACTTGTCGACGGAGTATCCGCGGATCCCGCATCGGATCGACGGGGAGCTGCTGCGGTACGCGGCGCGGTTCGGGCTGCTGGCGCACAAGGACGACCAGATCGACGAGCGGGACCGGTACGCGATTCGCGCCGGGTTCTGGCGCGAGATCGACGCGCGGACGGCGGCGGAGCACGCGCCTGCCGGCGATTGAGGGTGCCCCGGTCCCTCCCCTTCGCCGCTTCCTGGGGCTGCGCCCCAGACCCCGCTTGTCGCGGCTTCGCCGCTCGTCCTCAAACGCCGGACGGGCTGGATGGGGCTTGCCCCGCGAGCAACACCCCCCTACCCCAACCGCAGCCGCCCCCCGCCCTACGCGTACCCTCATAGCTCGTGAGGATGGGCGTGAAGCAGGCGGCAGGGCACGCCGGGGAGCCGGTGGACGCCGTGTGCAGCGTGCGCGGGCTCGTCAAGACGTATCCCGCCGCCCGCGGGCGGCGCGGCGCGCAGGGGCACGAGGAGATCCGCGCCAGCGACCGCATCGACCTCGACGTCCACCGAGGCGAGATCTTCGGACTGCTCGGCCCGAACGGCGCCGGCAAGACCACCCTCGTCCGCCAGCTCACCGGCCTCCTCCGTCCCGACCGGGGCAGCGTCGAGATGCTGGGGCACGACCTCGTCCGGTACCCGGACCGCGCGGCGCGGCTCGTCGGCTACCTCGGGCAGCAGTCGAGCGCGCTCGACGAGCTGACGGTGGCGCTGGCCGCCGAGACGACCGGACGGCTGCGCGGCCTGGGGCTGCGGGCGGCGCGGGCCGAGCGGGACGCGGTGCTGGACGAACTGGGGCTGGGGCCGCTCGCGGGCCGGCCGTTGAAGAAGCTCTCCGGCGGCCAGCGCCGCCTCGCCTGCTTCGCCGCCACCCTGGTCGGCGACCGCCCGCTGCTGGTCCTCGACGAGCCGACCACGGGCATGGACCCGGTCGCCCGGCGCGCGGTCTGGGCCGCCGTGGACCGGCGGCGCGCCGAGCGCGGGGCGACCGTCCTGCTCGTCACCCACAACGTCATCGAGGCCGAGACCGTCCTCGACCGGGTCGCCGTGCTGGAGCGCGGGCGGATCATCGCCTGCGACACCCCGGCCGGGCTCAAGGAGCTCGTCGCGGACGAGGTGCGGCTCGACCTCGTCTGGCGCGACGCGCCGCCGCTCGACGTCCCCGAGGTCGCGGCGCTCCGCGGCATCGCCACCGAGACCGGCCGCCGCTGGTCGCTGCGGCTCGGCCACGCCGAGGCGCGGGCGGCCGTCGCCGCCGTCACCGGCGGCCCCGCCTTCGCCGCGCTCGACGATTTCACGCTCGCCACGCCCAGCCTGGAGGATGTGTACCTCGCGCTGGGCGGCCGTGCGGAGGGTCTGGTGAAGGGGTGACGAGGGCCCGAGGAACGTCCGCCGCCGTGCTGCCCGTGACGCCCGTACGGCCTGTACCGCCCGTACCGAACAGGAGTCGTTCCGCGTGAGTGCTGTGTCCGCAGAAGCGGTGTCCGGGAAGGCACGGGAGCGGGGTGCGGTCCGGTCCCGGCCCGTGGGCGGGGAGCCCGCGCCGCTGGCGCCGCGCGCCCGGCTGCTGCCCGCGCTGTCGGCCGTCTACCGGGCGCAGCTCTCCCGCGCCCGGGTGGCGCGGATCCCGCTGCTGTTCGTGGCGACCTTCCAGTCCGTCGGCATCATGATCCTGATGCGCGGCGTCGTCGACGGCGGGGACGAGGCGCGGGCCGTCGTGGCCGGCTCCAGCGTGCTGGTGGTCGCGTTCGTCGCGCTCAACCTGCTGGCCCAGTACTTCGGGCAGCTGCGCGCGAGCGGCGGACTCGACCACTATGCGACGCTGCCCGTGCCGCCCGCCGCGGTCGTGCTCGGCGCGGCCGGCGCGTACGCCTCGTTCACTGTGCCCGGGACGGCCGTCACCGCCGTCATCGGGAGCGTGCTGTTCAAGCTGCCGCTGACCCACCTGTGGGTGCTGGCCGGCGTCATCCCGCTGGCCGGGGCCGCCCTGGCCGGGCTCGGCGCCGCCCTCGGGCTGCTCGCGCCCCGGCAGGAACTGGCGACGCTCCTCGGACAGCTCGGGATGTCGGCGGCGCTGCTGCTCGGCGTGCTGCCCGTCTCCCACATGCCCGCGCCGATCGCCCTCGCCCGCGACCTGCTGCCGTCCACCTACGGCGTGGAGGCGTTCGCCCGCAGCTTCGACGCGCACCCCGACTGGCTGCGGGTCGCCGGGGACCTCGGCGTCTGCGCGGCCGTCGGCGTGGTCTCGCTGGCCGTCGCCACCTGGGCGTACCGCCGGGCGGCCGTGCGGTGACGCGCCGCGATGCCCGTCCTGCCGCCGACGGCGCGTCCTCGACCTGGCACGATGGCGGGGTGACCGCACCACTGACCCCCAACGACCGGCCCTCGCACCGCCCCTCCTACGAGAGCCGCGACGGCCGGGCCGCCCTCCTCGACGCGGTGCGCGCCGAACTGCCCGCCGCGGGCGTCGTGGCCGCGGCCGTGACGCTCTCCGGGGCGCTGTTCGGGCTGCTGTGGGTGTGGCTGGCGCCGCACGTGCCGCTGATCTCCGACGGCCGGGCCGTGTTCCTCAAGAACTCGGAGGGCGAGCAGGCGATCGGCGCCGACGGCACGTTCGCCCTGCTCGGCCTCGGCTTCGGTGCGGTGGCCGCGGCCCTGGTCTTCCTCTTCCGGCGGGCCGGCGGCATCGCAATCGTCGCCGCGCTGGCGGCCGGCGCCCTGCTGGCCTCGGTCCTCGCCTGGCGGCTGGGCGTCTACATGGGACCGGCCTCGGACGTGGTGGCTCATGCGCGGTCGGTCGGCAAGGGGGTCGTCTTCGACGCGCCGTTGCGGCTTGGCGCGAAGGGGATGCTGCTGGCCTTCCCGATCGCGGCGATGGCCGTGCATCTGCTGCTCACCGCGGCGTTCGGGCCGCGGGATCCGGAGCCGGGCCCGCCGTGGGAGGCGGGCGCCGGGCCCGGGGTGTCCTCTCGCTGAGTCTCGCTGAGCCTTGCTCAGGCCGGACGACGGCCGTGGTTCGCTCGGTTCTTCTTGAGACGCCACTTGCGCTTGCGGGTGCGCTTGGACATGCGGGCCCTTTCGTGGGCGGGTCGCTGACGCGTCGCGCTTCTGTCGTAGCGCGGTGTGGCGTCGGCGTCCAGGGGGTGTTGCCCCGGTCCCTCCCCCAGAGGGGGCACCCCAACGGGCTGATCAGCCCGTCCGGCGTTTGAGGACAGCGCCCGCAGGGCGCTGCGGGGGTGCGGGGGCTTTGCCCCGCAAGAAACGGTGAAA
Source organism: Streptomyces sp. CA-181903 (assembly GCF_050937075.1). NCBI lineage: Bacteria > Bacillati > Actinomycetota > Actinomycetes > Kitasatosporales > Streptomycetaceae > Streptomyces > Streptomyces sp. CA-181903. Next base: position 1,897,923 of record NZ_JBNJLY010000001.1, on the reverse strand, counting down.
GGGAGGGACCGGGGCACCCCACCCACCCTCACACCCGCGCGATCTCCGCGACCTTCGCCCCCGTCAGCCCCACCAGAACCTGCGGCTCCAGCTCCACTTCCAGCCCCCGGCGCCCCGCCGACACGTGGATCGTCGCGTGCGCCAAAGCAGATGCGTCGACCGCCGTACGCAACCGCTTGCGCTGCCCGAGCGGCGAGATGCCGCCCCGCACGTACCCGGTGGTCCGCTCCGCCGCCGCCGGATCCGCCATCGCGGCCCGCTTGCCGCCCACCGCCGCCGCCAGGGCTTTCAGATCCAGGGAGCCGCTGACGGGGACGACGGCCACCGTCAGGGTGCCGTCCACCTCCGCCACCAGGGTCTTGAAGACGCGGCCGGGCTCCACGCCCAGGGCGTCGGCGGCCTCCTCGCCGTAGGACGCGGACGCCGGGTCGTGGGTGTAGGCGTGCAGGGTGAACGGGACGCCCGCCTTCTCCAGGGCGACCACGGCGGGGGTGCCGCCCGACGTCCCTGCGGCTTTCTTCGCCAACTCTCCTTCGCCTCCGCTCAGTTGGGGCTGGTCGGCCGCCGGGTGAAGTCCACCGCGGGCAGCGAGGGGAGCTTACCGATCAAGGCGGTCTCGGTGCGCAGCAGCCTCAGTTCGTCCGCCAGGCGGGACGCGGTGTCGGGGGCCTGGAGGAGCCGCTGCTTGGCCGGGACGTCGAGCATGGCGGCCGAGGCGACGAGGTACGAGAGCACGGACGGCTCCTCGGGGATGTCCTGCCGGCCGGCCAGGGTCCGTTCGCTGGCCCCGGCCAGTCGCTTCTGGTAGGCGCGGAACGCCCGCAGCACCCCGGAGGCCAGCGCGCCGGCCCCCTCGCCGGGACGTTCCTCCAGCTCCTCCGTCTCGCCGGTGAGGAACGGGCCGGAGGCGTCGACCGACAGCAGCCGGAACCGGGTCGTCCCGGTGGCCAGGACCTCGTACGTGCCGTCCGGGCGCTCCCGCAGCGTCGCGGCCTCGGCCACGCAGCCGACGGCGTGGAACGCGGCCAGCGGGTCCGGGCCGAAGCCCGTCGCCGGGCCCGGTTCCGGGCGGGTCTCGGCCGGCAGGCCGGGGGCGCTGTGCGCGACCTCGAAGCCGTCGCGGATGGCCACGACGCCGAACCGGCGCGGGGCGTCGTCGGGCAGGTCCGCGAGGTGGCGCATCATCGCGCGGTACCGCTGCTCGAAGACGTTCAGAGGCAGGACGAGGCCCGGGAACAGCACCGAGTTGAGGGGGAAGATCGGGAGGCGCGCGGTGGTCACAGCCGGTAAGCCTAGGCCCTGCGGGGGCGGGAGCGCTCCCTCCCGCCGACCACCGCCCCCGTCACTGCCGGCGCAGGAGTCGCGACGCGCCCGCCGCGACCGTCGTCGCCAGCACCCAGCCGATCAGCACCAGCGCCGAGGCCAGCCACTGCCCCGCCCCTCGGTCTTCCACGCCTGGCCCTGCCCGAGGTCGACCACGGGCAGCAGCAGGTCGAGGGTGTAGAGCGCCGCGTTCCAGGTGGGCGACTCCTCGGGCTTGACCGGCGGCAGCGGGTGGCGGGCGAACCACAGGGTGCCCAGCGCCCACAGCACCGCCATCCAGAGCGCGGCCCGCCCGGGGCGGTAGCCGTAGGCCACCGTCCAGTCCTGGAGGTAGCCCCACGCCTTCCCGGCGAGCGGCAGCGTCTCGCGGCGCCGCCGCTGCTTGGCGAGCAGCACCGCCCGGGCGTCGGTGTCCTCGCCGCTGTCCCGCAGCGAGGCGGCCAGGCACTCGTACGGCTCGGGGGCGTACTCCGGGGTCGCGGCGGCCACCCACTCCAGCCGCCGGGGCAGCGGGAACGGGCCGTGCGGTATCAGCGTCTCGTACGAGAACCCGGCCATCACCAGCCCGCCGGGGCCGGGCCAGCTCTCCCACCGGTCGACGAGGTTGACCACCCGGGCGCCGGACAGCACCACCCGCCCGTGCTCCGGCCGCTGCCCGAGGAAGCGCAGCTCCGGCGTCTGGATGCGGCGCAGCGACACCTCCTGCCCGTCGGAGAGCGCCAGCCGGGCGCCGCTGAAGTCGAGGGCGTCGCCGAACCGCCCGTCGTCCAGCCGCATCCCGCCCTCGCAGCTGAAGTTCCGCAGCCGCGTCCCGTACACCGGGCCGGTCGGCGAGATCCCGTACGGGGGAGTGGCGCCGGAGATCACCGGGCCTTCCTCGGCGGCGGGGGTGAAGTAGACGGTCCGCTCGACGGTGAGCTGCGGGGCGTTGAGCGCCCGCCGCCCGAAGGGGTTGCTGAGGGTGGTGCCGCGCAGGCTGAGCGAGGCGCCTATCTTGGCGCCGCGCAGGCTCAGCTCCCCGTACGCGCGGGCCAGCTCCGCCTGAAGGTCCTGGCCGACGGTGAGGCCGTCGGCGGCGATGCACACCCCGCGCCGGTCGCGGCGGACCACGGCCTGGTTGAGCAGCAGGTCGGTGCCGACCCGGGCGTCGCTGAGCCGGATCCCGCGCCGGACGACGCAGCGCGGCAGGTGCAGGTCGCCCTCGGTGTGCAGCCGGGCGGCCTCCAGCCGGGGCAGGGTGCAGCCGACCAGCCGCAGGGTGGTGAACCGGCACTCGGGCAGCAGCACCTGCTGCTCGAAACGGCAGTTCTGCAGCTCCACGTAGGGGACGACCGTGCCGCCGGAAAGGTCCAGCAGCCCGGTGATCTGCACCCCGTTGAGCTTGAGCGCCGGCACCCGGCCGGGTAACGCGGGCGGCCCGTCGAGCAGCAGCAGCGCGATCACCCGGGCCCGCACGCTGCGCTCGGGGCCCCAGGTGTACGGGCCGTCGGGGTCGTTCCGCTCCGGGTGCGGGGTGCGCAGGTCGTGGGTGGTGCCGGAGCGGAACGCCCGCCACATGCCCCGTTCGGCGGGGGTGAGCTCCAGGCCGGGGGGCGGATCTCCGTCGGGCGACGCGGTCACGGTTCCCTCCCTCTCGCACGCTCGGGCGGCGCCGGACGCCTGTCACCCCCGTGGCGCCGGCCACGCGTACTGGCTCGATTCCCGGTGGGTGACCCCTTGAACACGCAGCGTGCGACGACTTTGACGGGCGCCCGTCAAGCACCTCGGCCGGCGGGTGCGACGGAGTGAAGATCCATTCCCGGCCGGCGTATCACTGGGTGGTACGGAGAGCGGTGTGCCGGGACGGGTCTGAGACAATTGGCCATGTGATCTCCCGAATCGATCTGCGCGGCGGAGCCGTCACCGACGGCGTCATCGACCGCGACCTGCTGCCCCGAGCCGAACTCGACGTCGAGGCCGCCCTGGAGAAGGTGCGGCCCATCTGCGAGGACGTGCATCATCGCGGGACGGCGGCACTGATCGACTACGCGGAGAAGTTCGACGGCGTCACCATCGACCGGGTACGCGTCGCGCCCGAGGCGATCGAGCGCGCCCTGGCGGAGCTGGACCCGGCGGTCCGCGCCGCCCTGGAGGAGTCCATCCGCCGCGCCCGCCTCGTCCACCGCGAGCAGCGCCGCACCGACAAGACCGTCACCGTCGTCCCCGGCGGCACGGTCACCGAGCGCTGGGTGCCCGTCGAGCGCGTCGGCCTGTACGTGCCGGGTGGCAACGCCGTCTACCCGTCGTCCGTCGTGATGAACGTGGTGCCCGCGCAGGAGGCCGGCGTCGCCTCGCTGGCCGTGTCGTCCCCGCCGCAGAAGGACTTCGGCGGGCTGCCGCACCCCACCATCCTCGCCGCCTGCGCCCTCCTCGGCGTGGACGAGGTGTACGCGGCCGGCGGCGCCCAGGCCATCGCCATGTTCGCCTACGGCACCGACGAGTGCCGGCCCGCCCAGCTCGTCACCGGCCCCGGCAACATCTGGGTCGCCGCCGCCAAGCGGCTGCTCAAGGGCCGTATCGGCATCGACGCCGAGGCCGGCCCGACCGAGATCGCGATCCTCGCCGACGACACCGCCGACGCCGCGCACGTCGCCGCCGACCTGATCAGCCAGGCCGAGCACGACACGCTGGCCGCCGCCGTCCTCGTCACGCCCTCCGAGGCGCTCGCCGAGGCCGTCGAGGCCGAGCTGAAGACCCAGGTCGCCGCGACGAGGCACGTGGAGCGGATCACCGAGGCGCTGGCCGGCCGGCAGTCCGGGATCGTCCTCGTCGACGACCTCGACCAGGGCCTCGCCGTCGTCGACGCCTACGCCGCCGAGCACCTGGAGATCCAGACCGCCGACGCCTCCGCCGTCGCCGCCCGGGTCCGCAACGCCGGCGCGGTGTTCGTCGGCCCGTACGCGCCCGTCTCCCTCGGCGACTACTGCGCCGGCTCCAACCACGTCCTGCCCACCGGCGGCTGCGCCTGCCACTCCTCCGGCCTGTCCGTGCAGTCCTTCCTGCGCGGCATCCACGTCGTGGACTACAGCCGCGACGCGCTCGCCGACGTCACCCACCACGTGGTGACGCTGGCGGAGGCGGAGGACCTGCCGGCGCACGGCGCGGCGCTCAAGGCGCGGTTCGGGTGGAAGGTGCCACAGGGCAAGTGACGAGAATCGACGAACTCCCCATCCGGGACGAACTGCGCGGCAAGACCCCGTACGGCGCGCCGCAGCTCGACGTCCCCGTCCGGCTGAACACCAACGAGAACCCCTACCCGCTGCCCGAGGCCCTGGTCGCGCGGATCGCCGAGCGCGTCGCCGAGGCCGCCCGGGACCTCAACCGCTACCCGGACCGGGACGCGGTCGAGCTGCGCACCCGGCTCGCCGAGTACCTCACCCGCACCGGCGGGCACGAGGTCGCGTGCGCGAACGTGTGGGCGGCCAACGGCTCCAACGAGGTCCTCCAGCAGCTGCTGCAGACCTTCGGCGGGCCCGGCCGTACGGCGATGGGCTTCGAGCCCTCGTACTCGATGCACGCGCTGATCTCCCGCGGCACCGGCACCGGCTGGCTCGCCGGGCCGCGCCGGGACGACTTCACCATCGACGTGGACGCGGCGGTCGACGCCATCGCCGAGCACCGCCCCGACGTCGTCTTCGTCTGCTCGCCCAACAACCCCACCGGCACCGCCGTCGACGCGGAGACCGTGCTGCGGCTGTACGACGCGGCGCAGGCGGCCAAGCCGTCGATCGTCGTCGTGGACGAGGCGTACGGCGAGTTCAGCCACCACCCGTCGCTGCTGCCCCTGATCGAGGGCCGGCCGCACCTCGTCGTCTCGCGGACGATGTCCAAGGCGTTCGGCGCGGCCGGGCTGCGACTGGGCTACCTCGCCGCCGGCCCGGCGGTGGTGGACGCCGTGCAGCTCGTCCGGCTGCCGTACCACCTCTCGTCCGTCACCCAGGCGACCGCCCTCGCGGCGCTGGAGCACACCGACACGCTGCTCGGCTACGTCGAGCGGCTCAAGTCCGAGCGGGACCGCCTGGTCGCCGAGCTGCGGGCGATGGGCTGCGAGGTCACCGCGTCCGACGCGAACTTCGTCCAGTTCGGGGTGTTCGAGGACGCCCACGCCGCCTGGCAGGCCATTCTCGACCGGGGCGTCCTGGTCCGGGACAACGGCGTGCCCGGCCGGCTGCGGGTCACCGCGGGCACCCCCGAGGAGAACGACGCGTTCCTGGACGCGGTGCGCGCCGTCATGAAGGAGAACCGATGAACCACCGCGTGGGTCGCGTCGAGCGGACCACCAAGGAGACGTCCGTCCTGGTCGAGATAGACCTCGACGGGACCGGGCAGGTCGACGTGTCGACGGGCGTCGGCTTCTACGACCACATGCTCGACCAGCTCGGCCGGCACGGGCTGTTCGACCTCACCGTCAAGACCGACGGCGACCTGCACATCGACACCCACCACACCATCGAGGACACCGCCCTCGCGCTGGGCGCCGCCTTCCGGCAGGCGCTCGGCGACAAGGTGGGCATCTACCGCTTCGGCAACTGCACGGTCCCGCTGGACGAGTCGCTGGCCCAGGTGACCGTCGACCTCTCCGGCCGGCCGTACCTGGTGCACACCGAGCCCGAGAACATCGCGCCGATGATCGGCACCTACGACACGACGATGACCCGGCACATACTGGAGTCCTTCGTCGCCCAGGCGCAGATCGCGCTGCACGTCCACGTGCCGTACGGGCGCAACGCGCACCACATCGTGGAGTGCCAGTTCAAGGCGCTGGCGCGGGCGCTGCGGTACGCGTGCGAGCGCGACCCGCGGGCCGCCGGAATCCTCCCGTCCACGAAGGGTGCGCTGTGAACGGCCTCTCCACCGCCCTGATCCTGGTCGGGCTCTTCCTCGTCGGCGGGATCATCTCCTTCGCCAAGCAGGGGATGCCGAAGGGCGTCATCGTGCTGCTCGGCATCGGCGCCGCGATGGCGCTGGCCGCCGGTGTGATGCGGATCGAAAGCCTGTGGTCATGAGCAAGAAGGTTGTCGTCTTCGACTACGGGTTCGGCAACGTCCGGTCGGCCGAGCGGGCCCTCGCCCACGTCGGCGCCGACGTGGAGATCACCCGCGACTTCGACCGGGCCATGAACGCCGACGGCCTCCTCGTCCCCGGCGTCGGCGCGTTCGCCGCCTGCATGAGCGGGCTGCGCGCGGCCCGCGGCGACTGGATCGTCGACCGGCGGCTGTCCGGCGGCCGGCCCGTGATGGGCATCTGCGTCGGCATGCAGGTCCTCTTCGCCCGGGGCGTCGAGCACGGCGTCGAGACCGACGGCCTGGACGAGTGGCCCGGCACCGTCGAGCCGCTCAAGGCCCCGGTCGTCCCGCACATGGGGTGGAACACCGTCACCCCCGCCGAGGGCTCCGCCCTCTTCGCCGGCCTCGACGCGGACACCCGCTACTACTTCGTGCACTCCTACGCCGTCCGCGACTGGAGCCTCGAAGTCACCAACGAGGCCATCAAGCCGCCCCTGGTGACCTGGGCCGAGCACGGCGAACCGTTCGTGGCGGCCGTCGAGAACGGGCCCCTGTGGGCCACCCAGTTCCACCCCGAGAAGTCCGGCGACGCCGGATCCCAGCTGCTGACCAACTGGATCGAGACCCTCTGATGCCCAAGCTCGAACTCCTCCCCGCCGTCGACGTCCGCGACGGCCAGGCCGTACGCCTCGTCCATGGCGAGTCGGGCTCCGAGACCTCGTACGGCGACCCGCTGGCCGCCGCCCGCGCCTGGCAGCAGGCCGGCGCCGAGTGGCTGCACCTCGTCGACCTGGACGCCGCGTTCGGCACCGGCGACAACCGGGAGCGGATCGCCGAGGTCGTCCGGGCCATGGACATCAAGGTCGAGCTGTCCGGCGGCATCCGCGACGACGCCTCGCTGGCCGCCGCCCTCGCCACCGGCTGCACCCGCGTCAACCTGGGCACGGCCGCCCTGGAGACCCCCGAGTGGGTCGCCAGGGTCATCGCCGAGCACGGCGACAAGATCGCCGTCGGCCTCGACGTGCGCGGCACCACGCTGCGCGGGCGCGGCTGGACCCGCGACGGCGGCGACCTCTACGAGACGCTCGCCCGCCTCGACTCCGAGGGCTGCGCCCGCTACGTCGTCACCGACATCGCCAAGGACGGCACCCTCCAGGGCCCCAACCTGGAGCTGCTGAAGAACGTCTGCGCGGCCACCGACAAGCCGGTCGTCGCCTCCGGCGGAGTCTCCTCCCTCGACGACCTCCGGGCGATCGCCGGTCTGGTGCCGGAAGGTGTCGAAGGCGCGATCGTGGGCAAGGCCCTCTACGCGAAGGCGTTCACCCTGGAAGAGGCCCTGGAGGCAGTGTCCGTATGAGTGAGACCCCGGCCCCGCAGCGCGTGCAGACAGACAGTCCCTGGGAAGCGACGATCGGCTTCGCGCGTGCCGTGGCGGCCGGGGACCGGGTGCACGTCGCCGGCACCATGCCGCTCGTCGACGGCGTCCTCGTCGGCGAGGGCGACCCCTACGAGCAGGCCCGCGCCGCCTTCTCCAACGCGCTCGCCGCACTGGAGGAGTTCGGCCTCGGCCCCGAGTCCGTCGTCCGCACCCGGATGTACCTGACCCATGCGCGGGACGTGGACGCGGTCGGCCGCGCCCACAAGGAACTCTTCGACGGGATCCGGCCCGCCGCGACCATGGTCGTCGTGTCCGGCTTCGTCGACTCGCGCGTCCTGGTCGAAGTAGAAGTAGAAGCATTCAGAGGAGCATCGGCGTGACCCTCGCGGTCCGAGTCATCCCCTGCCTGGACGTGGACAACGGCCGCGTCGTCAAGGGGGTCAACTTCCAGAACCTGCGCGACGCGGGCGACCCCGTCGAGATGGCCCGCGTCTACGGGCGGGAGGGCGCCGACGAGCTCACCTTCCTCGACATCACGGCTTCCTCCGGCAATCGCGAGACGACTTATGACGTGGTGCGGCGGACCGCCGAGCAGGTTTTCATCCCGCTGACCGTGGGTGGTGGGGTTCGGACCGCCGACGACGTCGACAAGCTGCTGCGGGCCGGGGCCGACAAGGTCGGGGTCAATACGGCGGCGATCGAGCGGCCCGATCTGGTGCGGGAGATCGCCGAGCGGTTCGGGCGGCAGGTGCTGGTGCTGTCGGTCGACGCGCGGCGGACTGCCTCGGGGTCGTTTGAGGTCACCACGCATGGCGGGCGGCGGGGGACCGGGCTTGACGCCGTTGAGTGGGCGCATCGGGCGGCGGAGCTGGGCGCCGGGGAGATCCTGCTTAACTCGATGGACGCGGACGGGACGAAGGACGGGTACGACACGGAGATGATCGCCGCGGTGCGGCGGCATGTCTCCGTGCCGGTGATCGCGAGTGGCGGCGCGGGGAAGCTTGGCGATTTCGCGCCGGCGGTCGCGGCCGGTGCTGACGCGGTGTTGGCCGCGTCCGTGTTCCACTTCGGTGATCTGCGGATCGGGGAGGTCAAGGGGGCGTTGCGGGATGCGGGGCATCCCGTGCGGTGAGGTTGCCCCGGTCCCGCCCTTTCGCCGTTTCTTGCGGGGGCAAGCCCCCGCACCCCCGAAACCGCGCTCCGCGCGGTTGTCCTCAAACGCCGGACGGGCTGAATTCAGCCCGTCCGGCGTGGACTGGGCGGGACCGGGGACCCTCACAACCCCAGCCGCGCCGCCAGCAACTTCGCCTTCGCGACCTCGTCACCCTCCAGCTCCACCCGCGCGGCGGACTGCCGCCCGAAGGCGAACAGCGTCAGCTCACCCGGTTCACCGGTGACGGTGACGACGGGGACGCCCCGGTTGCCGACCGCCGTGCGGCCGTCCGGTCGGCGGAGGACGACGCCGACCGGCGCCTTGCGGCCGAGGACGCGAGCCATCTTCTCCAGGCGGGTCCAGAGAGCGTCGGCGAAGACGGGGTCGGGCTCCCGAGGCGTCCAGTCGGGCTGGGCGCGCCGGACGTCCTCGGTGTGGACGTAGAACTCGACGGTGTTGGCGGCCTCGTCGAGCTGCTTGAGGGCGAACGGCGAGGTGCGCGGCGGCCCGGTGCGGATGAGCTGGACCAGTTCCTCGTACGGCTTGGCGGCGAACTCGGCCTGGACCCGTTCCAGGCGGGCGGCCAGGGGTTTGAACAGGACGCCCGCCGCGGCGTCCGAGCGGCGTTCGCGCACCACGACGTGGGCCGCGAGATCGCGGGCGCTCCACCCCTGGCAGAGCGTCGGGGCGTTCGGGCCCGCGGTCTCCAACAGATCCGCGAGAAGCAGGCGTTCGCGCTGTGCGTGGGTCGACATGACGGCAGCCTACGGTCGGCGCCGCCGTCGTGCCACGGCGCCGCGCCCGCCGGCCGCTCGGGCGGGGCCGGCTATTCGGGCAGGGGGGCCGTCAGCTTGGCGCCGCCCGGCTTGTCGCTGCGGGCGATCCAGCAGGTGACCCGGCGCTCGCCGGTCAGCAGGTACGTCCGTTCGTTGGGGTAGAGCGCGAAGTAGTAGTACAGGCGGCCGTCGTTCACGGCGCGCAGCCGTCGCTCGGCGTCCGGCTTGCACAGGCCGCGGGCCTTCTCCTGGATGTCCGACTCGGTCAGCAGGCCGTTGCTCAGCGTCCGGTTGGTGATCGCCTCGCCGTCGTGGCTGCCATCGCAGGACTTCTTCTCGACGCGGGTGACGGACGGGGTCATCGCCGGGTGGTCGAAGCACTCGCCGGGCTTGATGACGACCATGGGCACCACGATCGACGACGAACCGGAGGGCGACGGCTCGGCGGAGCCCGTCGGCGGCAGGGGTATGTGCGGGAGCGTCGGCAGCGGTGACGGTCTGTACGACGGGGCCTCGCTCGACGAGGTGCTCGGGGAGGACGAGCCCTTGGCGGACGGCTTGTCGTCGCCCCCGGAGTCCTTGGTGGCGAAGATGACGCCGCCCACGATCAGGCCGACCACCAGTACCGCGCCCACCACGATGGCGGCCACCTTGGCCCCGCCGCCCCCCGAGGGCGGCGGCGCCATCCCGGGCTGCGACCCGTAAGGGCCGTACCCCGGCGGCTGGTTCTGGCCGTACGGCTGCGGGCCCTGCCCGTACGGGGGCTGTCCGCCGTAGGGCGGCTGCCCGCCGTACGGGGGCTGCCCGCCGGGGCCCGGCTGTCCGTCGCCGTAGGGCGGGGGCTGCTCGGGCGGCGGCCCGAAGCCCGACGGCGGTCCGAAACCGCCGCCGCCCCCGGGCGGCTGCGGCGGATTGGAGGGAGGGGGAGGAGGCGGTGAGGTCATGACGGAAGCATGCCGTATCCCTCGGACATCCATGCGACCGGTCCGGGAGCGGCACAATGGCTCCATGACCGGCAAGCCCCTTTCCAGTTCCGAGACCGGCCCCACCGGCTCCCCTCGCTCCTCCCGTCCCGCCGTCCCCGGCAGCACCGCACTCGACCCCGCGGTCGCCGCGCGCCTCAAGCGCACCGCCGAGGGCCTGGTGCCGGCCGTCGCCCAGCAGTACGACACCGGCGAGGTGCTGATGCTCGGCTGGATGGACGACGAGGCGCTGCACCGCACCCTCACCACCGGCCGCTGCACCTACTGGAGCCGCAGCCGCAACGAGTACTGGGTCAAGGGCGACACCTCCGGCCACGTCCAGCACGTCAAGTCCGTGGCCCTGGACTGCGACGGCGACACCCTCCTCGTCAAGGTCGACCAGACCGGTCCGGCGTGCCACACCGGGACGCGCACCTGTTTCGACGCCGGGGAGCTGCCGTTGGGCCAGTAGGCTCCGCTGGCATGGCTGCCACCTCCACCGCTCCGGGGCCCGCTCAGCTCCCCGACGCCGACACCTTCCGCGCGCTGGCCAAGGACCGCCGGGTCATCCCGGTCACCCGGCGCTTCCTGGCCGACGGCGACACCCCCGTCGCCCTCTACCGCAAGCTCGCCGCCGAACGGCCGGGCACGTTCCTGCTGGAGTCCGCGGAACAGGGCCGGAGCTGGTCGCGCTACTCGTTCATCGGCGTCCGCAGCGCCGCCACCCTCACGGCGCGGGACGGGGAGACGCACTGGCTGGGCACCCCGCCCGTCGGCGTCCCCACCGACGGCGACCCGCTGCGCACCCTGCGGGCGACCGTCGAGGCGCTGCACACCCCGCGCGACCTGATCGAGGGCGCCGGGCTGCCGCCCTTCACCGGCGGCATGGTCGGCTACCTGGGCTACGACGTCGTCCGCCGCCTGGAGCGGATCGGCGACCGGCACTCGGAGGGCGACGGGCTCGGGCTGCCCGAACTCACCATGCTGCTCACCTCGGACCTCGCCGTCCTCGACCACTGGAACGGCACGGTCCTGCTGATCGCCAACGCGATCAACCACAACGACCTGGAGACGGGCGTCGACGAGGCGTACGCGGACGCCGTGGCCCGCCTCGACGCGATGACCGCCGACCTGCACCGGCCCGTCCCCACCCACCCGACCGTGCTGCCGCCCGCCGAGCTGCCGGAGTTCACCGCCCGCTGGGGCGGCGCCGACTACCAGGCGGCCGTCGAGGACATCAAGGAGCGCATCCGGGCCGGCGAGGCGTTCCAGGTCGTGCCCTCGCAGCGGTTCGAGACGCCGTGCGCGGCCTCCGCGCTGGACGTCTACCGGGTGCTGCGGGCCACCAACCCCAGCCCGTACATGTACCTCTTCCAGTTCGACGGCTTCCAGGTCGTCGGCTCCAGCCCCGAGGCGCTGGTGAAGGTCGAGGACGGGCGGGCCATGGTCCACCCCATCGCCGGCACCCGCCCGCGCGGCGCCACCCCGCAGGCCGACGCCGCCCTCGCCGAGGAACTCCTCGCCGACCCCAAGGAGCGCGCCGAGCACCTGATGCTCGTCGACCTCGGCCGCAACGACCTGGGCCGGGTCTGCGAACCCGGCAGCGTCGAGGTCGTCGACTTCATGTCCATCGAGCGCTACAGCCACGTCATGCACATCGTCTCCACGGTCACCGGCCGCCTCGCGCCCGGCCGGACGGCGTTCGACGTGCTCACCGCCTGCTTCCCGGCCGGCACCCTCTCCGGCGCGCCCAAGCCCCGGGCCATGCAGATCATCGAGGAGCTCGAACCGTCCCGCCGCGGCCTGTACGGCGGCTGCGTCGGCTACCTCGACTTCGCCGGGGACTCCGACACCGCCATCGCCATCCGCACCGCCGTGCTGCGCGACGGCACCGCCTACGTCCAGGCGGGCGCGGGCGTCGTCGCCGACTCCGACCCGGTGGCCGAGGACACCGAGTGCCGCAACAAGGCCGCCGCCGTGCTGCGGGCCGTGCACGGCGCCGCCCGGCTCACCCGCCCGGGGGCACCGGCGTGACCCCGGCTGCGCGGCGCGCGCGGGCGCAGGGGATAGTGGAAGGGTGAGCGCAGCCGTACCCCACCCCCGCACCCGCACCGAGCCCGCACCCGGCCGGAGCGCCCGGCGCAGCGTCGGCGCCGCCCTGTTCCTCACGGCCGCCGGCGCCGCGCTCGTGCTGCTCGCCGGCGGCCGGACGTGGGTCGAGGGCACGGCGGCGGGCGTCCGCGACGCGGCCCGCGAGCAGGCCACCGGCCAGGACGTCACCGGCCTGCCCGGCGCCCTCGCCATCGTCGGCCTGGCCGCGCTCGTCGCCGTCTTCGCCGTGCGCCGGGCCGGCCGCACGCTGGTCGCCGCCCTGCTGGCGCTGTGCGGCGCGGGCGTCGTCGTGGGCTGCGTCACCGGCGCCTCCGACACCGGGGCCCTGGAGGAGAAGGCGGCCAGGACCACCGGCCTGTCCCACGCCGCCGTCGAGCACGTCAGCCACACCCCCTGGCCCTGGGTGGCCCTGGCCGGCGGCGTCCTGCTGCTGCTCGCCGGGCTGCTCGCGCTGCGCTACGGCCGGCACTGGCCCGCCATGGGCGGCCGGTACGAGCGCGACGGCACCCCGCGGCCCCGCCGGCCGCGCCGCGCGCCGGACCCCGAGCGGCCCGAGGAGATCTGGAAGGCCCTCGACCGGGGGGAGGACCCCACCGGCGACGCCGCGCCGCGGTAACCGCCGCCCGGGCGCCGGCCATCCGCGACGCCCACCCCACGTCGAGACGGTCACGGGCCGTCAGGGACAATGACCGCGAGGGTCATGCGCCGCCCGCAGGCGCGATTCGGCGACCCCCAGCAACGAGGAGTCAAGTCATGTCGGGTCAGGTACACCACGGACAGACCCCGGCCGCCTGGACCGGTGTCATCATTTCCTTCATCGGCTTCTGCGTCGCCAGCGCGTTCATCGTGATGGCCAAGCCGGTCGGTTTCTGGGCCGGTGTCGGCGTCATCTTCCTCGGCGCGATCGTCGGCGGCATCATGCGCCTCATGGGCCTCGGCCAGGCCCCCAAGATGGGCTCGCGTCCCAAGGCCGAGGCGCAGCCGCAGAACGGCTGACCGGCGGTCGCCGTACCCGCACCGCCCTCGCGCGAAGGCGCGGCCCGGAACCCGTACCGACCACCACCCTGATCAGCCGTACGGGCGTCCCGGGCCGCGCCTTCGCGCGTTCCGGCGGACACTGGCGGCGTGAGGGAGCCCGCTTCCGGCCCGGGCCGGGCCGTCGCATCGCCCGTCCGCCGCCCGTCCTCCCGCCGTCCGTCCCCCCGCCGTCCGTCCCTCCGCAGGCTGGGCGCGCCGCTCGGCGTCGCCGCGGGGCTCGGCGCGGCGGCGGCCCTGGTCGGGACGGTGGACCCGAACGAGCCCGGCCACTACCCCGTCTGCCCGCTGCTCCACTTCACCGGCCTGCTCTGCCCCGCCTGCGGCGGCCTGCGCGGGCTGCACGCCCTGCTGCACGGCGACCTCCCCGCCGCCCTGCGCGCCAACGCCCTCGCCGTCCCGGGCTACGCCGTCTTCGCCGTCCTCTGGGCGGCCTGGTGCGTCCGCGCGGTGCGCCGCGACGGCGGGATGCCGCTGGCCCTGCGGCCGGCGCACTGGTGGGGGATCGGGCTGCTGGTGCTGGCCTTCACCGTGGTGCGGAACCTGCCCTGCGGGGCGATGCTCGTTCCGTGAGGGCCTCCGGGCTCGTACCTTGAGGGCCTCCGGCACCGGCGGTGGGCGGCCGGCCCGCGACGCCGCCGTCAACCGGATGCGCGACCCGCGCCCGGCGGCAAGTACCATCACAGTGTGCTGGTGGGACGAGTACGAACCGCATCAGCCCAGATCATCCGAGCCCGGAAGGGGGCCGCTCGCGTGAGTGTGCTCGACGAGATCATCGACGGAGTCCGTGCCGACCTCGCGGAACGGCAGGCGCGCGTCGGCCTCGACGAGCTCAAGGAGCGGGCCGCCAAGGCCCCGCAGGTCAGGGACGGCGCCGCCGCCCTCCGCGGCGAGAACGTCTCGGTGATCTGCGAGGTCAAGCGCTCCAGCCCGTCCAAGGGCGCGCTGGCCGCCATCGCCGACCCCGCCGCGCTCGCCGCGGACTACGAGGCGGGCGGCGCCTCCGTCATCAGCGTGCTGACCGAGCAGCGCCGCTTCGGCGGCTCGCTCGCCGACCTGGAGGCCGTCCGCGCCAAGGTCGACATCCCGGTCCTGCGCAAGGACTTCATCGTCACCGCCTACCAGCTGTGGGAGGCCCGCGCCTACGGCGCCGACCTCGCCCTGCTGATCGTCGCGGCCCTGGAGCAGGAGGCCCTGGTCTCCCTGATCGAGCGGGCCGAGTCCATCGGGCTCACCCCGCTGGTCGAGGTGCACGACGAGGACGAGGTCGAGCGGGCGGTGGCCGCCGGCGCCCGCGTCATCGGCGTCAACGCGCGCGACCTCCGGACGCTGGAAGTGGACCGCGGCACCTTCGCCCGGGTCGCCCCCGAGATCCCGGACGGCATCGTCAAGATCGCCGAGTCCGGTGTGCGCGGCCCGCACGACCTCATCGCCTACGCCAACGACGGCGCCGACGCGGTGCTCGTCGGCGAGTCCCTGGTCACCGGGCGCGACCCCAAGGGGGCCGTCGCCGACCTGGTCGCCGCCGGCGCCCACCCGGCCCTGCGGCACGGCAGGAGCTGAGGACGGCATGACCGCGTACGCGCGCCTGGCCCGGGGGTGCCGCCCCCGGGGCTGCCGCGCGCCGGCGCGGCGGGTGCGCGGCCGCAGGGTGCGCTACCACATCGGGTGCGAGCCCGGGCAGATCAACGGGCGCCGATGGCGCGGGACCGCTCAGCCGTAGCCGGTCCCTTCGGCGAGCGCGGGGTGCCTTCTCCACGCCCGCCGCCCTTTTCTGTCACAGGAGTACCTCCGTGTCCTCTGAGTTCTTCGTTCCCGACCCCGCGGGCCAGGTGCCCAGCGCGGCGGGCTACTTCGGCGCCTTCGGCGGCACCTTCATCCCCGAGGCGCTGGTCGCCGCCGTGGACGAGGTCGCCGTCGCCTACGAGAAGGCCAAGTCCGACCCGTCGTTCGCCGCCGAGCTCGACGACCTGATGGTCCACTACACCGGGCGTCCCAGCTCCCTCACCGAGGTGCCGCGGTTCGCCGAACACGCGGGCGGCGCCCGGGTGTTCCTCAAGCGCGAGGACCTCAACCACACCGGCTCGCACAAGATCAACAACGTGCTGGGCCAGGCCCTGCTCACCAAGCGCATGGGCAAGACGCGCGTCATCGCCGAGACCGGCGCCGGCCAGCACGGCGTCGCCACCGCCACCGCCTGCGCCCTCTTCGGCCTCGACTGCACCATCTACATGGGCGAGGTCGACACCGAGCGGCAGGCCCTCAACGTCGCCCGGATGCGGATGCTCGGCGCCGAGGTCATCGCCGTGAAGTCCGGCAGCCGCACCCTGAAGGACGCCATCAACGAGGCGTTCCGCGACTGGGTCGCCAACGTCGACCGCACCCACTACCTCTTCGGCACGGTCGCCGGGCCGCACCCCTTCCCCGCCATGGTCCGCGACTTCCACCGGGTCATCGGCGTCGAGGCCCGCCGGCAGATCCTGGAGCGCGCCGGGCGGCTGCCCGACGCGGCCGTCGCCTGCGTCGGCGGCGGCTCCAACGCCATCGGCCTGTTCCACGCCTTCATCCCCGACGCGGGCGTCCGGCTCATCGGCTGCGAGCCCGCCGGGCACGGCGTCGAGACCGGCGAGCACGCGGCCACCCTGACCGCGGGCGAGCCGGGCATCCTGCACGGCTCCCGGTCCTACGTCCTCCAGGACGACGAGGGGCAGATCACCGAGCCGTACTCCATCTCGGCCGGCCTGGACTACCCCGGCGTCGGACCCGAGCACGCCTACCTCAAGGACTCCGGCCGGGGCGAGTACCGGGCGGTCACCGACGACGCCGCCATGCGGGCGCTGCGGCTGCTGTCCCGCACCGAGGGCATCATCCCGGCCATCGAGAGCGCCCACGCGCTCGCCGGCGCCCTGGAGGTCGGCCGGGAGCTGGGCGAGGACGGCCTGATCGTCGTCAACCTGTCCGGCCGCGGCGACAAGGACATGGACACCGCCGCCCGCTACTTCGGCCTCTACGACGCCGACGCCGAGGTGGCCGCCGACCGCACCGCCACCGCGGAGATCGAGGGGGACGTCAAGTGAGCGGGAACGTACGACTGTTGGCCGACACCCTCGCCGCCGCGAAGGCCGAGGACCGCGCCGCGCTCATCGCCTACCTCCCGGCCGGCTTCCCGACCGTGGACGGCGGCATCGCGGCGATCAAGGCCGTCTTCGACGGCGGGGCGGACGTGGTGGAGGTGGGGCTGCCGCACAGCGACCCCGTCCTCGACGGTCCCGTCATCCAGACCGCCGACGACATCGCCCTGAAGGGCGGCGTCCGGATCGCGGACGTCATGCGGACGGTCCGCGAGGCCCACGCGGCCACCGGCAAGCCCGTGCTCGTCATGACGTACTGGAACCCCATCGACCGTTACGGCGTCGAGCGGTTCACCGCCGAACTGGCCGAGGCGGGCGGCGCCGGCTGCATCCTGCCCGACCTGCCCGTCCAGGAGTCGGACCTGTGGCGCGAGCACGCCGGCCGGCACGGCCTGGCGACGGTCTTCGTCGTCGCGCCGAGCAGCAAGGACGAGCGGCTCGCCACCATCACCGCGGCGGGCAGCGGCTTCGTCTACGCGGCCTCCCTGATGGGCGTCACCGGAACCCGCGCGTCCGTCGGCGCGCAGGCGAAGGAGCTCGTCGAGCGCACCCGGGCCACCGGCACCGCGCTGCCCGTCTGCGTCGGTCTCGGCGTCTCCGACGCGGCCCAGGCCGCCGAGGTCGCCGGGTTCGCGGACGGGGTGATCGTCGGCTCGGCATTCGTCAAGCGGATGCTGGACGCCCCGGACGAGGCGGCCGGGCTCGCGGCGGTGCGGGAGCTGGCCGGGGAGCTGGCGGACGGCGTACGCAAGCGGGGCTGATCCCGGGCGTCGGCCTCGGGAGGTGATCCCGGGGCGTGACCTCGGGGCGGGCGAGGCCGGGTAATCCGTTCGAAGGAACCTGGGACCGGGGGTGCGCTGGGGCGCACCCCCGGTTCGTTGTACGGGGACGTGAACGAGAAGCACAGTGAGGGAAAGCGCAGCGCCCGTGAGCGGCTGCAGGAACAGCGCCAGAAGGACGCCGCCCGCGCCAAGCGGAAACGGGCGATGATCGCGGGGCTGGCGGTGGTGGGGGTGCTGGGGACCGGCGCCGGGGTCGCGGCGGTGATCGCGAACACGGGCGGGGGGAAGAAGGACGAGGCGGCGGGCCCGCCGCTGCCGCCGCAGGGGGCGCTCGGCAAGGACGGCTCCACCATCCCGGTCGGCAAGAAGGCCGCCAAGGCCACCCTCACCGTCTACGAGGACTTCCGCTGCCCCGCCTGCGGCCTGTTCGAGAACGCGTACCGGGACACCGTGCGCGACCTGGAGCAGGAGGGCAAGCTCAAGACCGAGTACCACATCGTCACCCTCATCGACCGGAACCTGGGCGGTACGGGCTCGCTCCGGGCCGCCAACGCGGCGGCGTGCGCGCAGGACGTCGGCAAGTTCGCGGCGTTCCACGACGTCCTCTACAAGAACCAGCCGCCCGAGACGAAGGACGCCTTCGCCGAGACCTCCCGGCTGTACGAGCTCGCCGGGCAGGTCCCGGGGCTGAACACCCCCGGCTTCCAGAAGTGCGTGGACGACGGCATGCACGACAGCTGGGTGAAGCAGGCGCACGAGGCGTTCCGCAAGGGCGCCTACAAGGCGACGCCGACCGTGCTGCTCAACGGGAAGAGCGTCTACGGGGACCCCGCGCATCCGCTGACTCCGGCGAAGCTGCGGGAGATGACGGTGGCGGCCGCCAAGAAGAAGCACTGAGGCGACGGGCCGGGGGCCTGTGCCGCGTGCGGGGCACGGGGCCCGTTACGCAGCTGTTGTCCCGGGTGGGTTGCCGGTCGCGCGCCCCGGCAGGGTAGCGTCGGTGGTGCCATGAATCTCGCATACATTCCCAGCCCGTCGACCGGCGTCCTCCACCTGGGGCCGGTCCCGCTGCGCGGCTATGCCTTCTGCATCATCATCGGCGTCTTCGCCGCCGTCTGGCTCGGCAACCGACGCTGGGTCGCGCGCGGCGGCCGGGTCGGGACCGTCGCCGACATCGCCGTCTGGGCCGTGCCCTTCGGCCTCGTCGGCGGCCGGCTCTACCACGTGATCACCGACTACGAGCTGTACTTCGGCGAGGGCCGGGACTGGGTCGACTCCTTCAAGATCTGGGAGGGCGGCCTCGGCATCTGGGGCGCGGTGGCGCTGGGCGCGGTCGGCGCCTGGATCGGCTGCCGCCGACGCGGCATCCCGCTGCCCGCCTGGGCCGACGCCGTCGCCCCCGGCATCGCTGTGGCCCAGGCGATCGGCCGGTG
The DNA here is from genome assembly GCF_050937075.1 of Streptomyces sp. CA-181903. NCBI lineage: Bacteria > Bacillati > Actinomycetota > Actinomycetes > Kitasatosporales > Streptomycetaceae > Streptomyces > Streptomyces sp. CA-181903. The sequence goes on along the minus strand of NZ_JBNJLY010000001.1, from coordinate 1,878,793 downwards.
GGGCAACTGGTTCAACCAGGAGCTCTACGGGAAGCCGACCGATCTGCCGTGGGCGCTGAAGATCGACGCGGATCCGGCGATCGGACGGGTCGCCGGTACGTACCATCCGACGTTCCTGTACGAGTCGCTGTGGTGCCTCGGGGTCGCCGCCCTGGTGATCTGGGCCGACCGGCGGTTCAAGCTGGGGCATGGGCGGGCGTTCGCCCTGTATGTCGCCGCTTACACGGTGGGGCGCTTCTGGACGGAGTACCTGCGGGTGGACGACGCGCATCATGTGCTGGGGCTGCGGCTCAATGGGTGGACGTCGATCGTGGTGTTCCTGGCGGCGGTGGTGTACATCGTCGTGTCCTCGAAGAAGGTCCCTGGGCGGGAGGCCGTGGTAGAGCCGGGGGCGGTCGAGTCCGCTCAGGAGACGGAGGACGTTTCTCCGGCGGAGCCGGTGGATGCGCCGAAGCCTGTGGATGAGCCGAAGCCGGCGGACGGGCCGAAGCCGGCCAAGAAGCTCTAGCGCTGCGCTGGGGCGGGATGGGGGGTTGCCCCTGTCCCGCCCTTTCGCCGTTTCCTGGGGCTGCGCCCCAGACCCCCTTGTTCGCGGCTTCGCCGCTCGTCCTCAAACGCCGGACGGGCTTGATTTCGCGCCCGGGCGCACATTTCAGCCCGTCCGGCGTTTGAGGACAACCGCGCGGAGCGCGGTTTCGGGGGTGCGGGGGCCGGCCCCCGCAAGAAACGGTGAAAGGGCGGGACAGGGGCTAGGCAACAAACCCCCAGGTCAGCGAGGTAAGTTCGGCCTTCCTTGCTAGCGCGGACATGCCATCCGCGCGTACCTTCGAATCCGTAGGGATCAGGGCGCAAGGCCCGCCCCCCCCGGCGAAGGAGCAACTCACCATGGCCGTCCTCGACACCGCCGCCGCCACGCACATAGCCCACCGCGACAACCACACGCACCGCGATGTGAACGGCGGCTGGCTGCGCCCGGCCGTGTTCGGGGCGATGGACGGTCTCGTGTCGAACCTCGCGCTGCTGACGGGTGTCGCGGGCGGGGCGGCCTCGTCGAAGACGCTGGTGATCACGGGGCTCGCCGGTCTCGCGGCGGGCGCGTTCTCGATGGCGGTGGGGGAGTACACCTCCGTCGCGTCGCAGCGCGAGCTGGTCCTCGCGGAGCTGGATATCGAGCGGCGTGAGCTGCGGAAGCACCCGACCGACGAGCTGGAGGAGCTGGCCGCGCTCTACGAGTCGCGCGGTGTGGAGCCGGCGCTGGCGCGGGAGGTGGCGCGGCAGCTGTCGAAGGACCCGGAGCAGGCGCTGGAGATCCACGCCCGCGAGGAGCTGGGCATCGACCCGTCCGACCTGCCCTCGCCGATGACGGCGGCGCTCGCCTCGTTCGGTTCGTTCGCGCTGGGCGCGCTGCTGCCCGTCCTCCCGTACCTGCTGGGCGCCACGCAGCTGTGGCCCGCGGTGCTGCTGGCGCTGCTGGGGCTGTTCGCGTGCGGTGCGGTCGTCGCGCGGGTGACGGCGCGCAGCTGGTGGTTCAGCGGGCTGCGGCAGCTGCTGCTGGGCGGGGCGGCGGCCGGTGTGACGTATCTCCTGGGTATTGCCTTCGGGACCGCTGTCGGGTGATGCTCTATGCGGGTCACCGCATAACGAACGAGCGTCACGAGCTGGTTTCCGCGCGGTTTCAACCCTTCGACAACAGGGCACATCTTCACAAGCGCCCGTGGGCAGTGCGGCCCGCGTCGAGTGCGCCCCACCCTCGTGGATCCTTCCGGGTCCCCGTAGATCTCCGTGAATCTCGTGCTTGTTGTCCACATAGTGGAATCCACCTTCCACTGTGCGAGAAGCGGGTCATCATGTAACCTGCACCAAATTTCGCGGAGGGCCAGCGTCGTCCCTCGGCACATGCACCGCCATGAATGCCAAGACGACGGGAGCGCCGATGCGTTCTGCATCCCACCCCGCTCAGCAGGGGATGTACGACCCCCGCCATGAGCACGACGCCTGTGGCGTCGGCTTTGTCGCGACACTGACCGGCGAGGCGAGCCACGCCCTGGTGGAACAGGCGCTCACCGTCCTGCGCAACCTGGAGCACCGCGGCGCCACCGGCTCCGAGCCGGACTCGGGTGACGGCGCCGGCATCCTCCTCCAGGTCCCGGACGCCTTTCTCCGCGAGGCAGTGGACTTCGCCCTCCCGGAGCAGGGCGCGTACGCCGTCGGGATCGCGTTCCTGCCCGCCGACGGGGAGGGTGCCGTCTCGCGCGTCGAGACGATCGCCGCCATCGCCGCCGAGGAAGGGCTGACCGTCCTCGGCTGGCGCACCGTCCCCGTCGCCCCCGAGCTGCTGGGCAGCACCGCTCGCGCCACCATGCCGGAGTTCCGGCAGCTGTTCGTCGCGGACGCGGACGGGGAGAGCGCCGGAATCGCCCTGGACCGCAAGGCGTTCGTGCTGCGCAAGCGCGCCGAGCGCGAGGCCGGCGTCTACTTCCCGTCGCTCTCCGCCCGCACGATCGTCTACAAGGGCATGCTGACCACCGGCCAGTTGGAGCCCTTCTTCCCGGACCTGTCCGACCGCCGGTTCGCCACGGCCATCGCGCTGGTCCACTCCCGCTTCTCCACCAACACCTTCCCCAGCTGGCCGCTCGCCCACCCGTACCGGTTCGTCGCCCACAACGGTGAGATCAACACCGTCAACGGCAACCGCAACTGGATGCGCGCCCGCGAATCGCAGCTCGCGTCCGGGCTGTTCGGGTCGACGGAGAGCCTGGAGCGGACGTTCCCCGTCTGCACCCCCGACGCGTCCGACTCCGCCTCCTTCGACGAGGTGCTGGAGCTCCTGCACCTGGGCGGGCGTTCGCTGCCGCACAGCGTGCTGATGATGATCCCCGAGGCATGGGAGCACCACGCTTCCATGGACCCGGCCCGGCGCGCCTTCTACCAGTACCACTCCACGCTGATGGAGCCGTGGGACGGCCCGGCCTGTGTCACCTTCACCGACGGCACCCTCGTCGGCGCTGTTCTCGACCGCAACGGGCTGCGTCCCGGCCGGTACTGGGTCACCGACGACGGGCTGGTCGTCCTCTCCTCCGAGGTCGGCGTCCTCGACATCGACCCCGCCCGGGTCGTCCGCAAGGGCCGGCTCCAGCCGGGGAAGATGTTCCTGGTCGACACGGCCGGGCACCGCATCATCGAGGACGACGAGATCAAGGCCGGCCTCGCCGCCGAGCAGCCGTACAAGGAGTGGCTGGAGGCCGGGCTCATCGAGCTCAAGGACCTCCCCGAGCGCGAGCACATCGTGCACACCCACGCCTCCGTCACCCGCCGCCAGCAGACCTTCGGCTACACCGAGGAGGAACTGCGCGTCATCCTCGCGCCGATGGCCAACGCCGGTGCGGAGCCGATCGGTTCGATGGGCACGGACTCGCCGATCGCCGCGCTCTCCGAGCGGCCGAGGCTGCTGTTCGACTACTTCACCCAGCTGTTCGCGCAGGTCACCAACCCGCCGCTGGACGCCATCCGGGAAGAACTGGTCACGTCGCTGGTCTCCTCCCTCGGCCCGCAGGGCAACCTGCTGGAGCCGACGGCCGCGTCCTGCCGCAGCGTCACCCTGCCGTTCCCGGTCATCGACAACGACGAGCTCGCCAAGCTCATCCACATCAACGCCGACGGCGACCTGCCCGGACTCAAGGCCGCCACCCTCTCCGGCCTGTACCGGGTCTCCGGCGGCGGCGAGGCGCTGGCCGCGCGGCTGGAGGCGATGTGCGCGGAGGCCGACGCGGCCATCGCGGGCGGCGCCCGGCTGATCGTCCTCTCCGACCGGCACTCCGACGCCGAACACGCCCCCATCCCGTCGCTGCTGCTCACCTCGACCATCCACCACCACCTCATCCGCACCAAGCAGCGCACCCAGGTGGGCCTGCTGGTCGAGGCCGGGGACGTCCGCGAGGTGCACCACGTCGCGCTGCTCATCGGTTACGGCGCGGCGGCCGTCAACCCCTACCTCGCCATGGAGTCCGTCGAGGACCTGGTCAGGGCCGGGACGTTCCTCAGCGGCATCGCGCCCGAGGACGCCATCCGCAACCTCATCAAGGCGCTGGGGAAGGGCGTGCTGAAGGTGATGTCCAAGATGGGCATCTCCACCGTCGCCTCCTACCGCGGCGCCCAGGTCTTCGAGGCCGTCGGGCTCGACGAGGCGTTCGTCGACACGTACTTCCACGGCACGCCCACCAAGATCGGCGGCGTGGGCCTGGACGTCGTCGCCCGCGAGGTCGCCGCCCGGCACGCCAAGGCGTACCCCGCCACCGGCATCGCCGCCACCCACCGGCGGCTGGAGATCGGCGGCGAGTACCAGTGGCGGCGGGAGGGCGAGCCGCACCTGTTCGACCCCGACACCGTCTTCCGGCTCCAGCACGCCACCCGCACCCGGCGCTACGACATCTTCAAGCAGTACACCGGGCGTGTGAACGAGCAGTCGGAGCGGCTGATGACGCTCCGCGGGCTGTTCGCGTTCGCGAGCGACCGGAAGCCCGTCCCGCTGGACGAGGTCGAGCCGGTGAGCGAGATCGTCAAGCGGTTCTCGACCGGCGCGATGTCGTACGGGTCCATCTCGCAGGAGGCGCACGAGACGCTCGCCATCGCCATGAACCGGCTGGGCGGCAAGTCCAACACCGGTGAGGGCGGCGAGGACCCGGAGCGGCTGTACGACCCGGCGCGGCGCAGCGCCATCAAGCAGGTCGCGTCCGGGCGTTTCGGGGTGACCAGCGAATACCTGGTCAACGCCGACGACATCCAGATCAAGATGGCGCAGGGCGCCAAGCCCGGCGAGGGCGGCCAGCTGCCCGGCCACAAGGTCTACCCGTGGGTCGCCAAGACGCGGCACTCCACGCCGGGCGTCGGGCTCATCTCCCCGCCGCCGCACCACGACATCTACTCCATCGAGGACCTCGCCCAGCTCATCCACGACCTGAAGAACGCCAACCCGGCCGCCCGCATCCATGTGAAGCTGGTGTCGGAGGTGGGGGTCGGGACGGTCGCGGCGGGTGTGTCCAAGGCGCATGCCGATGTCGTCCTGATCTCCGGGCACGACGGGGGTACGGGCGCCTCGCCGCTGACCTCGCTGAAGCACGCGGGCGGCCCCTGGGAGCTCGGCCTCGCGGAAGCCCAGCAGACGCTGCTGCTCAACGGGTTGCGGGACCGCATCGTCGTCCAGGCAGACGGGCAGCTCAAGACCGGCCGGGACGTGGTGATCGCCGCGCTGCTCGGGGCGGAGGAGTTCGGCTTCGCGACCGCGCCGCTCGTCGTCTCCGGGTGCGTGATGATGCGCGTCTGCCACCTGGACACCTGCCCGGTCGGCATCGCCACGCAGAACCCGGTGCTGCGCGAACGGTTCGCCGGCAAGGCCGAGTTCGTCGTCAACTTCTTCGAGTTCATCGCGGAGGAGGTGCGGGAGCTGCTGGCGGAGCTGGGCTTCCGCAGCCTTGAGGAGGCCGTCGGGCACGCCGAACTCCTCGACACCGGGCGGGCCGTGGACCACTGGAAGGCGCAGGGGCTGGACCTGGCCCCGCTGTTCCACGTCCCCGAGCTGCCCGCCGGCGCCGTCCGGCACCACGCCGTCGCCCAGGACCACGGGCTGGCCAAGGCGCTCGACAACCAGCTGATCAAGCTGGCCGCCGACGCGCTCGACACGGTGGGCGCGGAGGAGGCGCAGCCGGTGCGTGCCCAGGTGCCCGTCCGCAACATCAACCGGACCGTCGGCACCATGCTCGGCCACGAGGTCACCAAGCGGTACGGCGGCGCCGGGCTGCCCGACGACACCATCGACATCACGTTCACCGGCTCGGCCGGGCAGTCGTTCGGCGCCTTCCTGCCGCGCGGCATCACCCTGCGGCTGGAGGGTGACGCCAACGACTACGTCGGCAAGGGCCTGTCGGGCGGCCGCATCGTCGTCCGGCCGGACCGGGCCGCCGACCACCTCGCCGAGTTCTCCACCATCGCCGGCAACACGCTCGCCTACGGCGCCACGGGTGGCGAGATGTTCCTGCGGGGCGCGGTCGGCGAGCGGTTCTGCGTCCGCAACTCGGGCGCGGTGGTCGTGTCGGAGGGCGTCGGCGACCACGGCTGCGAGTACATGACCGGCGGCCGGGCCGTCGTCCTCGGACCGACGGGACGGAACTTCGCGGCCGGTATGTCCGGTGGCGTCGCCTACGTCGTTGACCTGGACCCGCACAACGTCAACAAGGAGCTGACGGGCGCCGTCGGGCTTCTTGACGACGCCGACGCGCGGTGGCTGCACGGTGTGGTGCGCCGCCACCAGGAGGAGACGGGGTCCACCGTGGCGGCCGGCCTCCTCGCCGACTGGGACGCGGCGGTGGCGCGCTTCCGCAAGGTCGTCCCGCCCACGTACCAGGCAGTGCTCGCCGCCAAGGACGCCGCCGAGCGAGCCGGTCTCTCCGAGACCGAGACCCACGAGAAGATGATGGAGGCGGCGACCCATGGCTGACCCGAAGGGCTTCCTGACCACCGGGCGCGAGGTCGCCCGCACCCGTCCCGTCGAGGAGCGCGTCCGCGACTGGAACGAGGTGTACGTTCCGGGGGCGTTGCTGCCGGTCATTTCGAAGCAGGCCGGCCGCTGCATGGACTGCGGCATCCCGTTCTGCCACAACGGCTGTCCGCTGGGGAACCTCATCCCCGAGTGGAACGACTACGCGTGGCGGGGCGACTGGCGGGCGGCGAGCGAGCGCCTGCACGCTACTAATAACTTCCCCGAGTTCACGGGTCGTCTGTGCCCGGCGCCGTGCGAGTCGGCGTGCGTGCTGGGCATCAACCAGGATCCCGTCACCATCAAGAACGTCGAGGTGACGATCGTCGACAAGGCGTGGGAGGCCGGTGACGTCACCCCGCAGCCGCCGGAGCGGTTGTCGGGCAAGACGGTCGCCGTCATCGGCTCGGGCCCGGCCGGCCTCGCGGCGGCGCAGCAGTTGACCCGGGCGGGTCATACGGTGGCGGTGTACGAGCGCGCGGACCGGATCGGGGGGCTGCTGCGGTACGGCATCCCCGAGTTCAAGATGGAGAAGCGGCACATCAACCGGCGCATCGAGCAGATGCGGGCGGAAGGGACGAAGTTCCGCACTGAGGTCGAGATCGGCCGTGACGTCGATGCCGCGAAGCTGCGGGGGCGGTACGACGCGGTGGTCGTGGCGGCGGGTGCGACGACGTCGCGCGATCTTCCGGTGCCGGGACGGGAGTTGCGCGGGATCCACTTCGCGATGGAGTACCTGCCGGTCGCCAACAAGGTGCAGGAGGGCGACTACGTGGCGCCCACCATCTCGGCTGAGGGCAAGCACGTGGTGGTGATCGGTGGCGGTGACACGGGTGCGGACTGTGTCGGGACGGCCCACCGGCAGGGCGCTGCGTCGGTCACTCAGCTGGAGATCATGCCGCGGCCGGGGGAGGAGCGGTCGGTTGGCCAGCCGTGGCCGACGTTCCCGATGCTGTACAAGGTCACCTCGGCGCACGAGGAGGGCGGCGAGCGGGTGTACTCCGTCTCCACGACCCACTTCGAGGGCGACGAGGAGGGGCGTGTGCAGTGGCTGCACCTGGTGGAGGTGGAGTTCCGGGACGGCAAGCCGGAGCAGAAGCCGGGGACGGAGCGGCGGATTCCGGCGCAGTTGGTGACGCTGGCGATGGGCTTCACCGGCACGGACCGTGCCAACGGTCTCGTGGAGCAGTTGGGGCTGGAGCTGGACGCGCGCGGGAACGTGGCGCGGGACGAGTCGTACGCGACGAACGTGCCGGGTGTTTTCGTGGCGGGTGACGCGGGGCGCGGCCAGTCGCTGATCGTCTGGGCGATCGCGGAGGGCCGCTCGGCGGCACGTGCCGTCGACCGCTACCTGACGGGGGCGAGCACCCTGCCGGCACCGATCCGGCCTACGGACCGGGCGCTGGCGGTCTGAGGCGCTGGTTGTCGGTTGGTTCTCGTGACGTCCGTGCTCCCGATGTCGGCCGGGGGCACGGACGTCGCGTTCACGTCGAGTTGACGGCGGGGCGTGGCCGAAAGGGGTGCCGGCGCTTGGCGCCGGTGAGGGCGCGATGGTCGTATCGCATGCACATGCAACCGATCAACGGCTCTCATGGGAGGCACGACATGCGACGGCTGACGACAGCGGCCACGGTCTTCGTCCTGGCGGCGATCGGCCTGACGGGCACGGCGGGGGTGGCGGACGCGGCGCCGGTCTCCGCCGGCGCGGAGTGCCCGACGGGCTGGGGCAGCACGGACAAGTCGTCGGAGGGACACGAGTACCGCGCGCTGAAGAACATCCGTACCGGCAGCCACGCGTGTTACGACCGCATCGTCTTCGACCTGGGCAGCGCGGCGCCCGGGCTGGGGTACCGGGTCGGGTACGTGGACGAGTTCCACCAAGACGGCTCGGGCGACCTGATACCGGTCAAGGGCGGCGCCATCCTGCAGGTTTTCATCAACGCCCCGAGCTACGACCCGAACACGGGCCAGCGCACCTACCCTGGCCGCGGCCGCCAGCCCCTGCCGGGTGTGGACCTCACTGGCTACCGCACCTTCCAGGACACGAAGTTCGGCGCGAGTTTTGAGGGGCAGACTCAGGTGGCTGTGGGGGTACGGGCTCGACTGCCGTTCCGGGCGGAGCAGGTGGGGGACAAGTTGGTGGTGGATGTGGCGCATAGCTGGTGAGGTGGGGTGGGGCGCGGCGTGATGGGTGGTATGTCGGCTTCGTCGGACTCTCGGGAAGTGAAGGAAAACCCGGGTCGGCGCGGATAAAACCGCAGGTGGCGAAGTATGGTCCCCGCGCGTGCGGGGGTGGTCCCTTGGCCATGACGACCATGGCCATGTGCTCAAGGTGGTCCCCGCGTGCTCACCTGCGGTCGCGGGGCTCGGGGTTAGCCAGTGATCCCAAGCCCGCCCAGCTCAGTTCGTCAACTTCCGTCTTCCTGGCGGCGATCGGACAGGAGCAGGGCGAGGGGCCCGGCGGGGAGGAGGAATCGGCCTTCCTGGGCGGCGGCGACGGCCTCGGCCATGGGCCACCAGGACAGTTTGAAGTCTTGCTCGGTGGGAGTGAGCTGTTGCGGCCCGAGGGTCAGGCCGCGGGCTTCGAAGAGATGGACGCGGGCGGTGGACTCCAGGGTGATGGCGTACGCGCCGAGCGAGTGCCATCGCCGGGCGGTGATGCCGGCTTCCTCTTGGAGTTCGCGGCGCGCGCACTCCTCGGGGCTCTCGCCGTCTTCGCGTCGTCCGCCGGGCAGGAAGAGGTGCTCGCCGCCGTGGTGGGGGAAGTCGGCGCTGAGGATGGCGACGAGGCCCTGATCGTCGCGGGCCACCACTACGGCGGCGTCGCGGGCCGGGCCTCGTCGGTGCTCGTCGTCGCTCATGGCGCGGAGCTTAGTGGGGGCGTCTACCTCACCACGGCCGTGTAGGGGACATTCATCACTACGGGGTGGGCGATGCCGCGGCCGTGGTATCCGTCGTCGCCGTAGGCGTCCCCGTGGTCGGAGCACAGGATGATCAGCCACCGCTGCTTCTCAGTGAGCTCGGTGATCAGCCGGCCGAGGTGTGCGTCGGCGTAGGCCAGCGCGGCGCGCTGGGACCGCATGTCGTCGTCGCTACGGTCGAGGTAGTGCCCGTGCGGGACGTGCGTGGCGGAGACGTTGAGGAACAGGAACAGCGGGCGGCTGGCGTGCTTGCTGGCGACGGCGAGAGCGTGGTCGACTTGGTGGCGTGTGGAGTCTGGCTCCGGGGAGCAGAACTCCGGGCGCCAGTGGTCCTCGTCGAACATCGCGGGCAGGACGCTGCCGAGTGGGGTTTCCCGCGAGAAGTAGGTCACTCCGCCGATGCACACCGTGCTGTAGCCGTGCTGGGCGACCCCGGCGAGGAGGTTGGGCGCGTCGAAGACGAACGTGCCCGGATCGATGGTCTTGAACGCGGGAGGCCGGCACTCCCACAAGCGGGGCGGCTGCTTGGGCTGCGGCAGCTTGGGCAGGAAGCCGGAGAAGAAGGCCATGTGGGCGGGCAGGGTGAACGAGCCGGGCGTGTGGCGGCGTTCCCAGCCGGAGGTGGGGAGGAGCGCGGTCAGGTGCGGGGTCTGGCCCATCTCGTGGGCTGTGCGCGCGACGTCGTAGCGCAGGGAGTCCAGGGTGACGAACAGGATGTTCGTGCCGGTGTCGATGACCTGGGCGGCGTTGATCACTGCCCGGCTCCTTCCTGGCCGGAGTACGGCTTGAGGCATCCGCGCGCCTGGTCGTTGACCGGCCGGGGGACCTGATCGTCGGCGATCATCTGCCGGATCCGGGCCAGGCCGGCTTCCTCCGCCAAGGGCTCACCGTGCCGGTCGAAGAGCATGATGGCGACGGTTTCGACTCCGCCCGCCGACGTGGTGGTGACCATCGCCCCCGGTGCGCCGCCGAGTTCTTTCATGGCGGCCAGCAGGCCAACACGGTCCGCGTGGTGCAGGTCGTGGATGGTGCAGGCGAAGTGCTGGGCGTTCATCACCCCGCGGCACAGGCGGCGGTGGAAGAGGAGGCTGGTGGGGTTGCCGTCGTGGGCGACGGCGATGCGGGCGGCACGCGTGGCGACGACGAGGCAGGCGCCGACCCACCAGGCGACGCCTTCGTGGATCTCGTCCGGGTAGCGGCCGGCCGCACCACCGTCGCGGATCACCGTCTCGGGGTCGATCGGGTTAAGCACGGTCGGCCTCCAGGTGGGCGGTGATCCGCTCGGCCAGTTCGGCCGGGGTCTTGCCGTCGGTGTCCACGAGGACGGCTGTGGGGTCCGCTGCGGCGACTGCGGCGAAGTTCTTCATGAGGGTCTCCAGCCGGCCGGGCACTGAGAGAAGCTCGGTGTCGTCCGGCGTCGGCGCCCCGTCCTTGCTCTTGGTGGTGAGGCGTTCCCGTAAAGCGGCCTCGGAGCAGCGCAGGTAGAACGTGTGGTCGGGGGTTTCGAGGTAGGCGCGGAAGGGCTCCAGCATTCGCCGCACGTCGTCCAGGGGGATGGAGTGGACGGCGGCGTGGCAGGCGGTCACGGAGGAGGCGTAGCGGTCGGCGACGACCGGGCCGTGCCGACGGTAGGCGCGGATGGCGTCGGAGGCGTGCAGGAGACCGGAGAGGTAGAAGGCGAGCTGCGGGAGCGGGCGCAGTCGCGCGTTGATGGTCGGGGACCAGTCGCCGTGGGGGCGGGGCAGGGTGTGGAGGGTGCTGGCTGCGATGCGTTCGGCGACCAGGGCGGTGATCGTGGACTTGCCGATGCCGGAGACGCCCTCCAGGACGATGAAGGGCCCGTGGTTGCGGTCGTGAGAGGTGGGGGCGTAGGCGGGTGGCGGGGTCATAGGGTCCCCTCGGTGAAGGCGGCGATGTGGCGGGCGACCGCTGCGGCGAGCCGAGCGGGATCGTTCAGCAGATCCTTGATGTCCTTGCGGAGGTCGCCGCGTAGGAGGCAGGGCTGAAGTCCGCCGTCGTGGTCCAGGCGCAAGGCCCAGAAGCCCTCGACGCACTGGGAGCGCAGCGGGCAGGTGCCGCACTGACCGACGTGGTAGCGGCCGAGGTTGCGGTGGATGACGTCGACTTCGATGCCGTCGACGCGGAAGACGCGCCGGCCTTGACCCACTCCGGCGATCTCGGTGTGCTCCTCGGCGGTCAGGGTCCGCAGGTAGGCGATGATGTCGTCCGCCGGCACGGCGGAGTCGGCACGCTCGGCGTTGAAGTCGGTGCCGACCAACTCGATGAACTGCACCGGCATGCGCCGGGCAAGGGCGAAGTCGAGGTTCGGGCGGACCTCGTGGGCGTTGTCCTTGAGCAGTAGGCAGTTCAGCTCGACACGGTCGAAGGTCTCGCTTGCCGCCTCGATGCCGTCGAGGACGGCGGCGATGCCGAGGCGGGTCGCGGCGATGGCCCGGAAGGACTCGTCGGAGAAGTAGTGCAGGGAGACCTTCACCTTGTCCAAGGGCGTGTCGGCGAGCCACGCCTGGCTGGCGCGGACGCGGGTGCCGTTGGTGATGAGGGTGTAGGACGTCTCCGGGTTTGGGGCGGGGAGTTGTTGGAGCACGGGCCGTGCCAGGGGGGAGGTGAGTGGCTCACCGCCGGTGAAGTACACCCGCTTCAGGCCCGCTTCCATCAGCGTGGTGATGGTGGTGACGTAGTGCTCCGCGCACAGGGAGCGGGGGCGCTGCTTCTTGGTGGGGCTGTTCCGGGCCACCCCGGGCGGGATGTCACCTTCGTCATGGCAGAACCAGCAGGCGATGTTGCAGGCGGGGCCGAAGGAGACGCGCAGTTGGCCCCGCAGGGCGGCGAAGCTGCGCAGGGCGGTCCAGTCGGTGATGGGAGAGGGAGCTGGTGGGGCGAGGGTGAGCGGCACTTCCATGGCAACCTCCGGGTGGGTGATGTGTGGTCACCTGTGCGGGTGGTGCGGTAGGTGCGTGGCGCCTGATGTGGAGTGCGAAATGCGGTCGGCCTGCTCGGTCGGCGGGGCAAGGCTGGTAGGTCACACCGGCAACCGAGTGACCTATGCCACAGCATAGCGTGGCCTAGGTCGATACAGGCAAGATTGAGGAGTGGCCTAGTACGCTCAACTGGCCTAGGTCATACCTTCGTTCGGAGGCCGCCATGACGACCACCTCGCACGAACCAGCCGACCCCCGCCACCCCTACATGCGCCTCGCCGCCGACCTTCGCCGCCGCATCCTCGATGGCGACCTGCCCGAAGGCAGCAAACTCCCCAACCACCGCGTCCTCGCCACCGAGCACGGCGTCGCCGTCGCCACCTTGCAAAAGGCCCTCGGTCAGCTCCAAGTCGAGGGCTACATCCGCACCAGCCAGCGCGGCACCTTCATCGCCAACGCGCCGCGGGCCGGCTCCTCCGGCTACGACCGCATCACCCGCGTCCTGCGAACCGGCAGCGTCCTCGGCGAAGGCGAGAGCGTCATCGTCACCGACGCCACCCTCACCGTCCCACCCCTGTACGTCGCCGACCTCTTCGACCTCGACGAAGGCGACCAGGTCGTACGCCGTCAGTGGCACACCGGTCGAGGCCACCAGCGGCTCATGCTCGCGGTGACCTGGTACCCGGCCGAATTCGCCGCCGCTGTTCCCGAGCTGCTCTCCACCGCCCCCAGCAAGGCCCCCGGGCTACTTCCCCGCATCATCGAAGCCACCGGCCGCCGCCCCGTCGAAGGGCGGGACGACATGCATGCCCGGGACGCCGACGCACGTGAAGCCGACTTCCTCGGCCTCAAGACCGGCACTCCGATCCTCGCCGGAGCCCACCGGCTCTGGGACGCGGAGGGGATCATCGAGTACGGGGAATGGTGCCTGCCGTACCGGCATGTAATCGGCTACGAATACCGGTTCGACGCCGCCCCGGAAGGCGCCTGAGTGGTCCCGCGCGAGTGGGGCCCGTAGCTATGGCTGGGGTAACCATCGTGCAATCATGTCCCCGCATACGTGAGGTGGTCCCGGGGCTTCGACAATCCAGGTGGACTGGCGGGGCGGGGCGCACCCCTACGTGATGTCGTTGAGCATCCCCGAGCGGTATACGGACCATTCTTCGGCGTCGTACCGCAGGTCCGGGCGGTGGGGGTTCTTGGAGTCGCGGACGGCGACGCCGCGATGATGACAGGCGCGGCGCCGCTCTCGCCTCGTTGGACGTGAAAACGATCAGGGCGATGATCAGGAAGTCCCTCGGTTCGCCGCTTTCGGCGGACGAGCGGAGCGCGGTCAACGACGACCTGAAGGGCCACCTCGGGCTGCTGATGCCGATCGTCGCCGGGGCGCACCCCGAGCTGGTCGCCTCGGTCGGGCGCCGGCTGGAATACGAGCCGCCGGACGCGTACCGGTACCCGCAATGCGCCCGGCAGTGGGGCGAGGAATCCGCCCGAACCGCCGACCAGCTGCTCGGGCTCGCCCTTGCCGACGAAGACGCCGAGCATCGGCACGCCGGAGTGGAAGCGCGGCCGCACCTGCCGTCGCGGGGAACGTAATCCAGGCGCGTAAACCGCAGCTGTGCCGAAGTGCGGTGTACTCATGCGGCGCGCGGGAGGCCGGCGGGCGCCCGAGCGCTCGCACGTTCAGGTGACGGGCATTGATCAGACGGTCATATCCCTTGCGCCGCACCCTATGCAGGACGCATGGATGAACTCCCCACACCCGACGGCCGACCGGCCGTCACCCGCCGACAGTTCGCCGTCGCCGCCGGCGCGACCACCGCCGCCGTCGCCGCGCTCGGCGTGCCCGCCGCCGCTCCGGCGGAAGCCGCGCCCGCCAAGTCCACCGCCGACTGGGAAACCTGCGTGGAAGTGGCGAGAGCCCTGCTCGTGGTCGACGAGCACGATCGGCCGCTGGTGCCCGAGTACAAGAAGATCCTCGACGACGGGCTGCCGCGCACCGGCAAGAAGGCGGGTCGGAAGGTGCTCGTCGTGGGCGCCGGGCCGGCCGGGCTCGTGGCGGCCTGGCTGTTGAAGCGGGCCGGGCATCGGGTGACGTTGCTGGAGGCCAACGGGAACCGGGTCGGCGGGCGGATCAAGACGTTCCGGAAGGGTGGGCACGAGCACGCGGTGCAGCCGTTCGCGGATCCCCGGCAGTACGCGGAGGCCGGGGCCATGCGGATTCCCGGCAGTCATCCGCTGGTGATGAGCCTGATCGACGGGCTCGGGGTGAAGCGGCGGCCGTTCTACCTCGTGGACGTGGACGGGCAGGGCAAGCCCGTCAATCATGCTTGGTTGCACGTCAACGGGGTGCGGGTGCGGCGCGCCGACTACGTCAAGGATCCTCGGAAGGTCAACCGGTCGTTCGGCGTTCCGCAGGAGTTGTGGGATACGCCGTCGTCCACGATCCTGCGACGCGTCCTCGATCCCGTGCGCGACGAGTTCAGCACGGCCGGCGCCGACGGCAAGCGCGTCGACAAGCCGATGCCCGAGCGGGTGAAGGGGTGGGCCCGGGTCGTCCAGAAGTACGGCGACTGGTCGATGTACCGCTTCCTCACGGAGGAAGCCGGTTTCGACGAGCGGACGCTCGATCTCGTCGGGACGCTGGAGAACCTCACGTCCCGGCTGCCGCTGTCGTTCGTGCACAGCTTCATCAGCCAGTCGCTGATCAGCCCGGACACCGCGTTCTGGGAGCTGGTCGGCGGGACGGCGTCGCTGCCGGACGCGCTGCTGAAGAAGGTGGACGACGTGCTGCGGTTCGACCGGCGGGCGACGCGCGTCGAGTACTGGTCGCCGGATCGGGCGGGCGCCGACCGGGCGACGCACGTCCGCGAAGGCGGGCCGCACGTGTGGATCGACACCGTGTCCGAGGGCCGGGACGGCAAGGTCGTCCGCGAGCAGTTCACCGGCGACCTCGCGATCGTCACCGTGCCGTTCACCGGGCTGCGGCACGTGCAGGTCAGCCCGCTGATGTCGTACGGCAAGCGGCGTGCGGTGACCGAACTGCACTACGACAGCGCCACCAAGGTGCTGCTCGAATTCAGCCGCCGGTGGTGGGAGTTCACCGAGGAGGACTGGAAGCGGGAGCTGGAGGCCGTCCAGCCGGGGCTGTACGCCAAGTACCGGGACGGCAAGGCGCCCGCCGACGGCAGTCTCCTCGGCACCCACCCCTCGGTCCCGCACGGCCACATCAGCCAGGCACAGCGCGCCCACTACGCCGCCAACTACTGGGAAGGGCGCGACCAGCCGGAAGCGGCGCACATCGTCGGCGGGGGCTCGATCTCCGACAACCCCAACCGATTCATGATCAACCCCTCCCACCCCGTACCCGGCAGCGAGGGCGGCGTCGTCCTCGCCGTCTACTGCTGGGCCGACGACGCCTCGCGCTGGGACTCCCTCGACGACGAGGCCCGCTACCCGCACGCCCTCTGCGGGCTGCAACAGGTCTACGGGCAGCGCGTCGAGGTCTTCTACACCGGCGCCGGCCGCACCCAGAGCTGGCTGCGCGACCCCTACGCGTACGGCGAGGCGTCCGTCCTCCTGCCCGGCCAGCACACCGAACTCCTCGGCGCCATCCGGGAACCCGAGGGTCCGCTGCACTTCGCGGGCGACCACACGTCCGTCAAACCGTCCTGGATCGAGGGCGCCGTCGAATCCGGCGTCCGGGCGGCGCTGGAGGCGCATCTCGCCTGAGAGGGCACCCCGCCTGAGAGGGCACCCCGCTTGAGACGGGCACCCCGCTTGAGGCGGGCCGCGGGCGGCCGGGCGGCGGCTGGGGTCATGGCGGGCCTCTGCCGTCCGCAACCCGCTTGAAGTGCGTTCTTGAGGAGCACCGTCCTCCGCCCGCCTCGCGGCCCACGGCGCGGAGGTCGCCCTTCTCGCCGACGACCGGCTGTACCGCTGCCGGGCGGCCGCCGGCGCCCTCGGCCTGCTCGAAGAAACCCGGATCACCCTCCCCGACGGCACGCCCCTCACCCGGTACACCGACGTCGTCGGACGCGGGCAGCGGCTCTACGTGCGCGGGAAGTCGGTCCGGCAGTGGTACGTCGTGGATCCCTGGCCCGCCGGGAGTGTCAGCCGCCACCGGACCTCGCCGTCCTGAAGCTCCCCGGTGGGTGCCAGGCCGCAGGCGGCGGCCACGGCGGCGGAGGCGCGGTGGTCAGGATGGATGTGGGCGATGACGGTCCGTACGCCGCCCCGGCCCGTCAGCCAGGCGATCCACTCCCGGGCCGCCTCGGTGGCCAGGCCCCGCCCCTGCCAGGGCGTTCCCACCACCCACGCCACCTCGGCAACCGTCCTCGAACCGGTCACCGTGGCCTGGACCGTGCCCACCAGCCGTCCGCCGTCACGTAGCCGCAGCACCCGGTTGTGCCAGACGACGGCGGGATCGGGGGAGCCCGCCACCAGACGGCGGTAGCGGGCCCGCAGCTCCTCGGGCGTGCTCGGTTCGCCGCCGGTGAACCGGTACAAGGCCGGGTCGGCCAGCACGCCGGCCATCTCCTCGGCGTGCTCGACGGCGAGCGGTGACAACTCCAGGCTCGCGGTGCGTATGTGCTCGGCATGCTCCGGTCGGGGAGCCGGGTCGGTCATGGCCTCGGGCCGTTCGGGACGGGCCCTTGCGCGGCGTGGGCCGCGTCGGTCGCCGCCGGGCGTGACGGGGAGCCGTGGCCCGTCCGGGAGTTCACGGCCCACCGCGCTCAGCCTCTGGGGGTGCACGGGTGCGCGCCCGGCCGCCGGTACCGGCCGGATCCCACTCCCGGGTGTCCGGGACGGCACCGGGGGCGGAGGCGGTTCCGGCGAGCGGTCCGCCGAGGTTCCGTGCCCGGATCCGGGAGTCACGAGGATCGTTCGAAAGGATCACGAGGGGGAGCCTAGGGGCGGAATCCGAGGGTCGGAAGCGCGGCCCGGGGCCCCGAAGCCCGGCCCGGGGGCCGTGTGATCATCGTTCTCGCAACCTGAACGGGGGAGGGCACATGAGCGAGCGCCTGGGGCCGATCGAGCGGGTCGGCGGCCGGTGGATCGTCGGGGACACGGAGTGGGGGAAGCGGCCCCACCTGGAGTTCGGGGCCGAGGGCGTCCTGTGGCACGAGCCGGGGAAGGGCGGGCCCGAGCCGGTTCCGTCGGTTCCGCCGGTTCCGTGGGGCAGGTTCATGAGCCTGCACCTGGCGGCCACACACACCAGGCTGGAGTCCTCGACGACGCTGGCCGTACTGTCCGGTGGAGCGTTCCTGGGCCGGCGCAGGTGCTCCCTGCAAGGGACGCTGCGGCACCCTTACGAGCCGTGGACCGCCTGTTACGGGCACCACGCGCGGCGCTACGGCACCAGCGAACTCCTCCTCGCGCAGTTCCTCGTCTCGCTGGCCTTCAAGGCGGGGCCGGCCCGGCGGCTCGGTGACCCGCGGTGGATGGCGGAGGCGGTCGGACGGCTGGCGCCGCTGCGGGTGCGCAAGCTGTCCGTGGCGCGGGCGGCGGTGGCGGAGGTCGTCCGCGACCTCGGCGGGCCCGCGGAGTGAGCCGCCTCCCCGGCGGCCACGGCCTCACGCCCCCGCCGACCGGACCACCACCTCGCTGAACACCACCCGCGCGTCCTCCGTGTACACCCCCACGCTCCCCTTCAGATAGGGGCGTTCGTGGTCCTCGTACGCGACGAGGCCGCGGCCGTCGACGCTGATCTCCATGCGGGCGCCGCGCTGGGCGATGCGGACGTCGGAGGTGCGGCCGACGGGGAAGGACTCGCCGCCGGTGGCGAGGAAGCGCTGGCCGCCGGGGTAGGCGGGGTCGCGTTTGCCGAGTTCCCAGCCGTTGGGCTTGAGGGTGACGTAGTAGAAGTGCTCGGGGTCGGTGTAGGCCCAGACAAGCCAGGGCACCTCCCACGGGTTCGGCTTGGGGGTGCGGAGCTGGGCGACGGTGCGCATGCGGGCCTCGTAGTCCACGTTCTCGTACGTCGCCGTGGAGACGACGAGGCCGGCGTGGGTCTCGTCGGCGCGCCGGGCCGGCTTGGGGGAGAGGGCCAGGCCGTCGTGGCGGCCGACGGTGGTGCCGTGACCGTCGAAGACCGCACGCCACGGGCCGTGGACCGTGCCCTCGGCCCACGGCCGTTCCGGCGCGCCCCCGCCGCCCCACAGGGCGTCCGCCGCGAAACCGAGGCCGACGAGCACGGCGACGGCGAGGGCGGCGAGGGCGAGCTGCCGGTGAACTCTGCTCATGCCGTCGAGTATGACCCCGGGCCCTCGGGAAGGCGGGCGATCACCTGATCGGTGGACTGATCGGTGGACGGGACGCCCGCGCCCGTGGACGGAACGTCCGCGTCCGCGCCGAAGTCCTCCGCGAGCTGGGCGATGATGCGTTCGGTCGCGTGGCCGTCGCCGAACGGATTTCCGGCCTCCGCCATGCGGGCGTATTCGGCGGGGTCGTCCAGGAGCCGTTCGGTCGCCGCCAGGATCGCGTCGGGCACGGTGCCGACGAGCCGGGCCGCGCCCGCCTCGACGGCCTCCGGGCGTTCGGTGGTGGTGCGCAGGACGAGCGCCGGCTTGCCGAGGGAGGGGGCTTCCTCCTGGACGCCGCCGGAGTCGGTGAGGACGAGGTCGCAGGCGGCCAGGGTGGCCGAGAAGTCGAGGTAGCCCAGGGGCTCGACGACGCGGACGCGCGGGTGGCCGGACAGCTCGGGCAGCAGCGCGTCGCGCACGGCCGGGCTCTTGTGCAGCGGGAGCAGGATCTCGACGTCGCCGCGGGTGGCGAGACGGCGTATCGCCCGGCCCATGCCGCGCATGGTGTCGCCCTGGTTCTCGCGGCGGTGCAGGGTGAGGAGGACGCGGCGCAGGCCGCTGGTGGTGCCGGTGTGCGCGAACTGGCTCTGGCCGGTGCCCTTTTCGAGGACCCAGAGGAGGTTGTCGATGACCGTGTTGCCGGTGGTGAAGACCTCCGAGGCGGGCACTCCTTCCGCCTTGAGGTGGCCGGCGGCGCGCGGCGTCGGGGCGAAGTGCCAGCGTGCCACGCGGCCGATGAGCCGCCGGTTGAGCTCCTCGGGGAACGGGTTGTCGAGGACGCCGGTGCGCAGCCCCGCCTCGACGTGGGCGACCGGCACGTGCTCGTAGAAGGCGGCGAGCGCGCCGGTGAGGGCGGTGGTGGTGTCGCCCTGGACGAGGACGACGTCCGGCCGCAGGTCGCGGACCACCTCGCCGAGGCCGTCCACCAGGCGGGCGGTGAGAGTGGACAGCTCCTGCCGGTCCCGCATGACGTCGAGTTCGGTGCGGCCGGGGACCTGGAGCAGGTCCAGCATCTGGTGGAGCATCTCGCGGTGCTGCCCGGTGGTCACGACGAGCGGTTCGAACAGCGGGGAGGCCGCCATGGCGCGGGCCACGGGGGCGAGTTTGATGGCTTCCGGGCGGGTGCCGAGGACGAGCATGGCGCGCACCGGGGCGCTGATCATGTTCGGGGACATGGGTCTCCCTGGGTGTGGTGGTGCCGGTGGGTGGGGAGTGCGGTGCCGTCCGCCGTGCCGGTGCTGGGTCTCGCCGAGTCGTGCCGTGCTGCACCGTGTTGCGCGCTGTGCTGTGCTGCGGTGAGGGTGCACGAGCGGGGGCGGCGTTGGTGGCGGGCGTGTGCGCCGGGCGTACGCGCCGGGCCGGTGTGGCAGGCGCAGCGGGTGCGGCGGGTGCGCACGCCCCGCGCGGGCCTCTTCGGGTGCGCGCCGCCTTCAGGTACGCGCCGTCTTGAGCCAGGTGCGTTTGCCCGTGACCATGCGCCACAGGCCCCACCACCCGGCGGCGAACCAGATGTAGCCGTAGAAGATGAAGACGTGGGAGAGCAGGACCGCCCGGACGAAGCCGAGGCCCTGTTCCCGCCGCGAGTAGACCCAGCCGTACACGTACGCCGCGGTGAACGAGAGCACGTACGGGCCGAGCACCCACATCGGGGAGATCAGCGGCCGGCCGGCCTCGACCGAGCCGACGACCGTGCCGGCGACGGCGACCAGGAAGGACACCGGCAGCAGCGAGGTCAGCAGGATCAGCACCGGGCTGGAGAGGTGGTAGAGAAGGTCCACGGCGGCCCGGGTGGGCACCTCCTTGACGATCAGCGGGACGAGCCCGGCCGACTGGAGGTGGCCCTGGAACCAGCGCGACCGCTGCCGCACCAAACGCCGGACGTCGAGGACGGCCTGCTGGGAGACGGCGGCGGAGGTGCAGTGCTGGTTGGTCCAGCCGCGGGCGATCAGCCGGACGCCGAGGTCGAGGTCCTCGGTCAGGGAGTCGCTCCACGGGCCGGAACCGTCCGGGCCCAGCAGGGTGTCCAGCGCGGCCAGCCGCATGAACTGCCCGTTCCCGCCCATCCCGACGCTGCCGATGTACCGGCGGGCGCTCTGGAAGATGTCGCCGTAGATGACGAACTCCATGTCCTGGAGCCGGGCGAGCAGGCCCTTGTGCCGGTTGTACATCCGCACACCGATCTGGGTGCCGCCGGTGCGTGGGTTGTCGAAGTACGGGTCGACGGCCTGGATCACATGCTGGTCGAGCCGGCCGTCGGCGTCCACGACGCAGACGATGACGTCGCGGGGGTCGCGGCCGTCCAGGAGACCGGACGAACGCAGGTGTGCGATACCGGCGTTGAGAGCCGCGCCCTTGCCCTTGCGGGCGTTCGGCAGGTGTCTTTGCAGCAGGTGCACGGTGCCCGGGTGGGCGGCGCAGGCCGCGCGGGCGATGTCGGCCGTGCGGTCGTCGGAGGCGTCGTCGATGACCAGGGCCAGGGTGTTGCGGGCCGGCAGCGCGGTGATCCGTGCCAGGCTCTCGGCCAGCACCTTCTCCTCGTTGAGGCAGGCGAGGAGGAAGACGTAGCAGCGCTGTTCCCGGGGCCGCGCGAACGGCGGAAGCGGCGCCGGGAGATGAGGAACAGCGACGTGTTGTAGACGCCGGCCATCACGATGATGGCGATGCTCGACCAGAGCAGGAGCTCGTCGAGCGGGAGGCCGCCGATCAGGGTGCCGTCGGGCGTGAGCGCGTCGCCCGCAAGCGCGCCGGCGGTGAACGCGCCGGTCGCGAGGGCGTCGGTGGTGAGTGCGCCGGTGGTGAGTGCGCCGGTGGTGAGTGCGCCGGTCATGGGCGGCCACCCAAATTCCGTACCGCGTACCAGAATTTCAGCGAAAGCAGGACGGCGGCTATCGAACAGTAGAGCAGGAAGCCGGCCCCCGCCGCCTCCTGGAGCCCTTTCGCGTAGGGCAGGCCCGGCAGCACTTTCGGCGCCGCCGTCAGGCCCGCCAAGGGCACAACGGTGCCCAGTGCAGGTTTTCCGTACATGGGTTCCCCCCCATTTTCGCCTCCTGCGAGGCGTGCGCTGGGAACGTACCAGACCATCGGTCGGACCGGTCCTACATCAGGGAAGTCATGGAATTCAAGGGCGTAAATTCTTGTGACTGATCGGTAGTTCTGGCAGTTCACGCCGGGGGTGGTGCTGGTGTGACCTGCGGTCTGGACTATCTATCCGGCAGGAAAGGTTCCGAGGGGGCCGGGGCGGCTCGGAAGGGATCAGTCCGTGTTTCCGGGAGTGTAACGAGGGTGTCACTGATATCCGGGAGCGCATTGACGCTCCATCGGATGCCCCACCAGAATCTGCCAACTGTCGGCGCGATGCCGGCCATGCCTCGACGGCAGTCAGGGGGAATGAGAATGGGAATTTCCCGCAGGAGTCCGGGAAAGACCAGAATTTCGCTAACGCTTTCGATGGTCGCGGCCCTGGTGGGCGGATTCGCGATATCGGAAGGCGCCGGAGCCGCCGGTGCTCCGGCGGATCCCCACGCCCGCGCGTCCCACGCCCTGCAGGGCACGGGGCCCGCCGCGCTCTCCGGGGTCGGCGTCAAGGA
The DNA here is from genome assembly GCF_050937075.1 of Streptomyces sp. CA-181903. Taxonomy (NCBI): domain Bacteria; kingdom Bacillati; phylum Actinomycetota; class Actinomycetes; order Kitasatosporales; family Streptomycetaceae; genus Streptomyces; species Streptomyces sp. CA-181903. The sequence continues at coordinate 1,856,512 of NZ_JBNJLY010000001.1, read as the reverse complement.
CCTCAAGTCCTGGCAGGCCGCCCGCCTCGCCAACGACCGGCTGCGCCGGTCGGGCAAGCTCGTCGTCCGGCGAGCGGCGGCACCCGGGAAGGCGGCGTCCGGAAAAGCGACGGGCGCGACCAGCGGTACGGGCGTGACGAGCGCCCGTCCGGCCGTCGCCCCCCGAAGCGCCGCCGCGTCCACCACGCCCACGACGGCCGTCCCCGCCGTCGCCCCGGCCGCCGCCGGGACCCAGGGCCCCACCGCCGTCCGTCCGGCCGCCGCGGCCGGGACCTCGGCGCTGGTCCTCTACGACAACACCGGCCCCTACGGGTACTTGGGCGAGCTCTACGCCATGGCCACCGCCAACCTCGCCGGCCACTTCGGCACCGTGACTGCCAAGCCCGTCTCGGCGTACACCGCGGGCATGGTCGACCAGTACACGGCCACGGTCTACCTCGGCTCGACGTACTACGGCGGTACCGTCCCGGACGCCGTCCCGGCCGCGTTCTACCAGGACGCGCTGGCCACCACCCACCCGGTCACCTGGGTCGGGGACAACATCTGGGGCATGGCGAACGCCGTCGGCGTCGACGCCTTCAAGCAGCACTACGGCTGGGACCCCACCAACTCGTTCTTCGAGAGCGGCGGCACGGTCGGGAACATCACCCAGGTCACCTACAAGGGCCAGCAGCTCACCCGGAAGATCCCCGCCGGATACGACGGCGGTGTGCTGCACCCGGCGCTGCTGACCGGGCCGGGCTACCCCCAGGTCACCCAGCTGGCCCAGGCCACCGACGCCAACTCCGGTGACACCAGCCCCTGGGCGATCCGTTCGGCCAACCTCACGTACGTCGGCGAGATCCCGTTCACCTACGTCTCCGAGAGCGACCGGGTGATCGTCTTCGAGGACCTGCTCTTCGACGGCCTGGCCCCGCCACCACCGAACGGCACCGCGCGTTCGTCCGGCTGGAGGACATCAGCCCCAAGTCCGACCCCACCGAGCTGCGCCAGGCGGCCGATTACCTCTACGGCCAGAAGATCCCCTACGGGATCAACGTCATCCCCGTCTACACGGACCCCAAGGGCGTCTACAACGGCGGGAAGCCCGAGACGGTCACGCTCGCCCAGAGCCCCCAGGTCGTCTCGGCCCTCAAGTACATGCTGGCGCACGGCGCGGTGCTGATGGACCACGGCTACACCCACCAGTACAGCAACGTGAACAACCCGTACAGCGGGGTCACCGGCGACGACTTCGAGTTCTTCCGCGCACACGTCGACGCGTCCGACAACGTCGTCTACGACGGTCCGCCCGCCGAGGACTCAACCGCCTGGGCACAGACGCGCGTTACGTCCGCGCTGGCGGCCTTCCTGGCGGCCGGGCTGCCGAAACCGACGCTGTGGACCACACCGCACTACGCGGCGTCCGCGACCGACTACCGTGTCCTCGGTCAGAACTTCTCCGCGCGTCTGGAGCGAAGCTTGTACTTCGCAGGCACCCTGCCCGGCACCACCGCGAACGCCGGACAGTACATCGGTCAGTTCTTCCCGTACGCCGTGAAGGACGTCTACGGCACCACCGTCCTGCCGGAGGACCTCGGCAACTACGAGCCCCAGCCGTACAACAACCACCCGGCCCGGCTCCCCGCCGACCTGATCGCCTCCGCCAAGGCCAACCTGGCCGTCCGCGACGGCGTGGCCAGCTTCTTCTACCACCCGTACTACGGGACGGCCCCGCTCCAGCAGACGGTGGACGGCATCCGCGCCCTCGGCTACACCTTCGTCGGCCCCACGGACCTGAACCAGTGAGCGCGAAGAAGAGGGCGGTCGCCGCGCTGGCGGCCGCGGCCGCCCTCTTCCTCGCGGGCTGCTCCGCCGACGACTCCTCGGACGCGCCCGCGAGCCCGCCCGCCGGCACCGCGGGCGGCGGTGCGAGCGGCGGGGCGAGCAAGCGCCCCGACGGACGGAAGGAGGTCCCGATGAAAGGGATCACGCTCCCCGCCTGGAACCGCAAGGACTACGAGAATCCCGAGGCCAAAACGTATCTGCGGCAGATCGCCGCCACCGGCGCCCGCTGGGTGACCTTCACTCCCACCTGGTACCAGGACAAGCTCACCGACTCCGGCATGCGCCCCACCGACGAGACCGCCGACGACGACAGCCTGCGCCACATCGTCCGCCTCGCCCACGACGCCGGCCTCAAGACCATGATCAAGCCGCATGTGGACCTGACGGACGACGAGGACCGCTCCGGCATCCGGCCCGCCGACCCGGACGCCTGGTTCGCGGCGTACGGCCGCTTCATCACCCACTACGCGGGCCTCGCCGCCGAGACGGGCGCGGAGCAGTTCTCCGTCGGCACCGAGCTCACCGGCGTCTCGCGGGACGGCGACCACTGGAAGAAGACCGTCGCCGCCGTCCGCGCCCGCTACAAGGGTCCGCTCACCTACGCGGCCAACTACGACGAGTACCGCGACGTCGCGTTCTGGAAGAGCCTCGACCTCATCGGCATCGACGCCTACTGGCCGCTCGGCGACAAGCCCACCGCCGACGTGGCGCGGCTGCGCGAGGCGTGGCAGCCGGTGGTGAGGGAACTGGCCGCGTTCTCCGCCGCCCAGGGGCGCAGGATCCTCTTCACCGAGGCCGGCTACGTCAGCCAGAAGGGCAGCACCACCGCCCCGTACTCCTGGACCGTCAGCAAGTCCGCGGGCGACGCCGAACAGGCCGCGGGGTACGAGGCGTTGCTGGCCGCCTTCGAGGGACAGAAGTGGTGGGCCGGGGTGTGCTGGTGGATGTGGGACGACTGGCCGGACACGGGGGAGACGCCGAAGAAGCTCGCGTACACGCCGCACGGCAAGCCGGCGGAGAAGGTGCTGCGGAAGTGGTGGGGGAACGGGTGAGTCCGGCCCCTCTCCGGGGAGGCGCCTCATGTCTCGCAGCCGGTGCCTCACGTCTCGCAGTCGTGCACGCTCCCGCACAGCCCGCACCGGGCCCGTAGCCGCCCCTGGACCGGGACGCGGATTCGCTGGTGGCAGGTGGGGCACGGGAAGCTGACGCGCTGTGGGTCGCGACCCTCGAACGCGTAACCGGCGCCGGGCGGCGCCTGGCCCGTGCCGCGCCCGGCCGCACGGCGGTCGCGCGCGTAGCGGTGCCGCCCGAGCCGGCCCGCCGCCGCCAGCGGCGGACGCCGCGCCTCCTGGCGGGCCCGCGCCGCACCCCGGACGTAGGCGTCGTGGGCGCGCGGGCTGGTGAACCAGGTCCGGGGGTCCTCGGCGAAGACCTCGGCGCGCTGGGCCAGGACGTAGCCGAACTCCTCCGGGGTGAGGTAGCCGAGCTTCTGCGTGCTGACGGCGTCCTCGCGGTACGCGTCGAGCAGCAGCCAGCCGGCGCCGAGGTAGGCGGCGACGGTGTCGGTGAGGATCTCGTTGTCCCGGGTGCCGGGGAAGGCGAGGCCGAGCCGGTGCAGGTAGACGTGCGTCACCTCGTGGGCGAGGGCGGCGCCGATGTCCTTGCGGTGCTTCTTGAAGCGGGAGTTGAGCTCGATGAAGTACTCGGGCCCGGCCGCGAGTTCGACGTTCCCGGCGTGCCGCATGTCGCGGAAGGAGACGATCATCCGGGCGTCCGGGAGCCGCAGGTGGCGCACCATGACGCCGGCGATCCGCTGGACGCCGAGGTAGGGGTCCTCGTCGTCGGAGAACGCGACGTCGAACGGGGGGACGCTGAGCGCGAAGGTGCCGAGGGTGTCGGTCGAGAGCCGCCGGTAGAGGGCGGTGATCGCGGAGTGCACCGTGTCCAGGTGCGGGAATCCGTGGAGGATCTCGACGTCCGTGCCCACCCGCACCACCCCCGTGGTTCCGCCGGCCCTGTCCTCCCACTTTACGCTCGCGCCGGCTCCGTCGGTCGGCGTCGGCCCGCACCGGTTCCGACTGGCCTGAAGCGTCCTTGCCGCCGCTCGTGCACGCTCCGATACTCGGCACACCGCGTCCACCAGGTTCCGCTTCGGCACGACGAGTATCGGCGCTTGTCATGAACCTGATTGTCCGTGGCCGGTCTTGTGGTCCATGACCGGCCTTGGCGTCCGTGGCTGGCCTTGGCATCCAAGACCGGTCACGGACGCCATGACCGGCCTTGGTGTCCGTGACCGACTCGGCGTCCGTGACCGGTCTTGGCGGACGCCTCAACCCCCCACGAAAGGACCTCCCTTGAGCACTCACCTCATGGCCCTCAAGAGAACCGTCGCCATCGGCGCGGCGGCGATCGCCGCGCTCGGCCTCCAGGCCGGCTGGGCACAGGCGGACGACCCCGCGCCCCGGCCCGTCGTCGGCGGCGTCCTCGCGCAGCAGGGCGAGTTCCCCTGGATGGTCCGCCTCTCCATGGGCTGCGGCGGCGCCCTCTACACCCGGCAGATCGTCCTCACCGCCGCGCACTGCGTCGACGGCAGCGGCGCCGACACGTCCATCACCGTCACCGCGGGCGCCGTCGACCTCAACTCCGCGCAGGCGATCAAGGTCAAGTCCACCCAGGTCCTCCAGGCACCCGGCTACAACGGCAGCGGCAAGGACTGGGCCCTGATCAAACTCGCCCGCCCCCTCGACCTCCCCACCCTGAAGACCGCCGGCACCACGGCCTACGACTCCGGCACCTTCACCGTCGCCGGCTGGGGCGCCACCCGCGAGGGCGGCGGCCAGCAGACGAAACTGCGCAAGGCGCAGGTGCCATACGTCGACGACGCCACCTGCGCCAAGGCGTACGGAAGCAGCCTGATACCGGGCGAGGAGATCTGCGCGGGCAATGTGGAGCAGGGCGGGGTGGACACCTGCCAGGGGGACTCCGGAGGGCCCATGTTCCGTAAGGACGACGCGGGGGCCTGGGTGCAGGTCGGGATCGTGAGCTGGGGGACGGGCTGTGCGCGGCCGGGGTATCCCGGGGTGTACACGCAGGTGAGCACGTTCGCCGGGGACATCGCGGAGGGGGCGGCGGGACTGGGCGGCTGAGCGGGGGGACGGACGCCGGGCGGGCCGGTTTTCCAGGCCGTCCGGCGTCCGAGGGGCCGGCGGCGAAGCCGTGAGGCCGGGGTGCGGGCCCTCCCGTCGGAAACGGCGACAGGGCGGGACCGGGGCACCCCCACAGCCCGACCCCGGTATGACGCGCGCCCGCACACCGTCATCCTTTCGGCCGAGCCGGAACACCCCCAAGATGGCCCGCCGGTCGAGGTGTACAGAGCACGAAGGCCCGTAACGTGGATCCGCGGCCCCACGCCGCACCCGCAGGACCACGACAGAAAGAGCACCTCCGTGCCCGCCAGGACCCGTATCGCCGCCGTCGCCCTCCTCGCCGCCGCGAGCGCGGTGCTCCTTCCGGTGACCGGCGCGCAGGCGGCGAGCGCCGGACACCGCGAGCCGTCGGCCGTCCCCGCGCCGGCCCGGGAGGGGATCGCCGTTCACCCGGCGGAGGGAACGGACGGGCCCGCGGTGGACTCCTCCCGGCGCGACCCCCGCGTCACCCACCGGGAGCACCCCGGCGTGTCGCGTCCCGCGGCGCCGCTCCGGCCGGCCGGACGGCTCCACGGGGTGCGGCGGGCCGAGGAGGCCAAGCGGGCCGAAGGGGCCGAACAGGCTGGAGAGGCCGGACAGGCCGGACAGGTTGGAGAGGCCGGACAGGCTGGGCAGGCCGGACAGGCGACGAGGATCAAGCCTGCCAAACCCGCCAAACCTGCCAAGCCCGCCAAGTTCGTGAAGCCGGTGAAGCCGGTGAAGCGCCATGAAGCCGCCAGCAACCCCGTCCGCCGCATGGTGCAGGCCGGCCAGACGGTCGGGGACCGGCGCGCCGTCGGCAAGCCGCTCGCCCTGGGCGGCGCGGCGCTGGTGGCCGTCGGCGGGGGAGCGTACGGGCTGCGCCTCGCGAGCCGCCGCCGCGCGGCGCGCGCCGACGCGTAGACCGCACGCGCCCCCGCCGACGCCTGCTGTTGCGGCCCCACGCCGCCCCCGGTGACATGGAGGGACGCGCGGCGGGCGGCCGGAACCGGCCAGGAACGGCCCGAGGACGACCCGGCGACCGGCCGGGCGGGACGAGCACCTAGGGGAACCAGGGGACGACATGGCGATCACCGTCGTCATCGCGGACGACCAGGAGATGGTCCGCACCGGCTTCCGGATGATCCTGGAGAGCCAGCCCGACATCGACGTCGTCGCCGACGTCGTGGACGGTGAGGCGGCGCTGGCCGCCGTCGAGGAGCACCGGCCCGACGTGCTGCTCCTCGACATCCGCATGCCCAAGCTGGACGGCCTGGAGGTCACCCGCAGGCTCTCCGCGCTCACCGCCGCCGAGCCGGAGCGCGGCGGGCGCCCCCGCGTCGTCATCGTCACCACCTTCGACCTCGACGAGTACGTCCACTCGGCGCTCCGCGACGGCGCGTCGGGGTTCCTGCTGAAGGACGCCAGCCCGGCCATGCTCGTCGAGGCGGTGCACGCCGCCGCCGTCGGCGACTCCCTCATCTCGCCCGCGATCACCGTCCGGCTGCTCCGCGACCTCGCCCCGGCCGGGACCGGTGGTACGGAACGCCCCACGAGGACTCCCTCCGAGCCGCTGACCGAGCGCGAGGAGGACGTCGTCCGCTGCCTCGCGCGCGGCGCCACCAACGCCGAGATCGCCGCCGAGCTGTTCATCTCCCTGTCCACGGTCAAGACCCACCTGGCCAACGTGCAGCTGAAACTCGACGCCCGGAACCGCGTCGAGATCGCCGCCTGGGCCTGGGAGAGCGGGCTGGCCACGGGCGGTACGTGAACGGGCGCGCCGGGTTCGCCGCCCGGCACCCGCGCCGGGCTGCCGTCGCCAAGGCCGTGCTCGCCCTCTTCCTGCTCGGCCTGGTCGGCTTCGAGGGACTCGTCCTCGCCCGGCAGCCCAGCCCGCCGCACGCCGTGGTCCTCGCCTCGGGCGTCGCCGTCTGCCTGTGCGCCGTGCCGTACGCCTGGATCCCCCTCGACCTGCGCGCGGGCATCGCCGTCGGCGTGTCCTGGACGACGTCGGCCGTGCTGATGTCCGGGCCGCACCCCGGCGCGGTCTGGGGGATGGGGGAGGACGTGGCCCTGCTGGTGCTGCTCACCAACGTCGTCCAGCGCTCCCCGGCCCGGCGCGCGGCCGTCCTCGGCCCGGCGCTCGCCCTGGCGGCGCTCGCCGCGCCGGTGCGCGACCTCGACCCGGGCCGGTTCACGGCCGTGTTCACCCTGCTGACGGTGGTCGTCGGCGCGTACTCGCTGATGCTGCGCGCCCAGTCGGCCCAGCGCGTCCGCGACATGGCTGCGGTCCGGACCGCCGAACGCCTGGAACTCGCCCGGGAACTCCACGACCTCGTCGCCCACCACGTCACCGGCATCGCCGTCCAGGCCCAGGCCGCCCGTTTCACCTCCGTCGAGGGGGACGCCGCCGCCCGCGCGTTCGAGCGCATCGAGGGCTCGGCCGGGGAGGCGCTCGGTGCCATGCGGCGTCTCGTCGGCATCCTGCGCGAGGGCATCGAGGCCGAGACCGAGCCCGTCGCGGGCCTTCCCGAGGTGCGGACGCTCACGGAAGAGTTCACCCGCACCGGCCCGCCCGTCGCCCTCCACATCGAACAGGGCCTGGAGAACTGGCTCCCGGGCGACGTCGCCGCCGCCGTCCACCGCGTCGTCCGCGAAGCCCTCACCAACGTCCGCAAACACGCCGCCGACGCCACGGCCGTCCGCATCGGCGTCCGCGGCGTCCCGGAGGGCGTCGAACTCCGCATCGCGGACGACGGCCGCCGCCCCGCCCAGCTCACCGACGCCGCGCGCGGGGGCGGCTTCGGCCTGGTCGGGCTGGCGGAACGCGCCAAGGCCATGGGCGGACGGCTCACCGCCGGGCCGGCGCCGGAGGGCGGGTGGCTGATCACCGCGGTGTTCCCGGTGGAGCGGCGGCGGTGAACGGGGCTGCTGGGGGCGGGGGTGGGCGGTTGGACGGTTGGGTGGTTGGGCGGCGGCTGGGCACCAGGCCGTCAGGTGGTGGCGTCTAGGCGACGGCGCGGAAACCGGAGAGTTCGTCCGCCGAGGCGATGACGCGGTCGACGAAGCCGTACTCCAGTGCCTCCCGGGCCGTGAAATAACGGTCCCGGTCGGAATCCGCCTCGATCTGTTCCACCGGGCGACCCGTGTGGTGCGCGATCCGCTCCTGCACCAGCCGCTTGACCGCCCGCATCTGGTCGATCTGAATCCTGATGTCCGACGCGGAGCCCGCGAGTCCCGCCGACGGCTGGTGCATGAGGATGCTCGTGTGCGGCAGCGCGTACCGCTTCCCGGGCGCCCCCGCGCAGAGCAGGAACTGCCCCATGGACGCCGTGAAGCCCAGGGAGAGCGTGGCGACGTCGTTCGGGATGAACTGCATGACGTCGTAGATGGCCAGCCCGGCCGTGATCGAGCCGCCTGGGGAGTTGATGTAGAGGTGGATGTCGCGGTGCCGGTCCTCGGCGGAGAGGAGCAGCATCTCGGCGCAGATCCGGTTGGCTATCTCGTCGTCGACCTGCTGACCGAGGACGATGATCCGGTTCCGCAGCAGGCGCTGGAAGACGGGCTCCGCGGCGGGGGCGGTGGGGCTGGTGGGGGTGGCGGCAGTCGGGGCGGGGAAAGACGGGACGGTAAGGGCGGATGGGACGGTGAGGGTGGATGGGGCGGTGAGGGCGGACGGGACGGCCGACGGTGGATATGCGCTCATGACGTCAGGAAAACCGCAGCTCAGGGGTGGTGTCCAACAACTTCTGCGGGCGCTTTGACAACTGTGGGTTGTCAGTTGAGGCTGGCGCCATGGAACCCGATCTCCCGGGCATGCGCGCCTTCGTCGCCGTCGCCGAGGAACTGCACTTCGGCCGGGCCGCCGCCCGCCTCTTCCTCACCCAGCAGGCGCTGTCCAAGCGCGTCCGCCGCCTGGAGGACGCCCTCGGCACACCGCTCCTCGAACGCACCACCCGAAGTGTCGAACTCACCGCCGCCGGGCGGCGGTTGCTGCCGCTCGCCGTCGACGCCATCACCGCGTTCGACGCGGCCGTCCACGCCGCCCGGGGCACGGTGCGGGCCCTGCGCGTCGAAGTGTTCGCCGAGCGGTTCACGCCCATGCGGGTGCTGCGCGACACGGTCGCCCGGACGCCCGGGGTCCGGGTCGACCCCAGCATGCGGCAGGGGCTGGCGCTCGCCCTCCCGGCCGTGCTGGGCCGGGAGCTCGACGCCGCGTTCGGCCGCGTCCACGACCTCGGCCGGCCCTGGCCCGCCGGCCTCCGCCACCGGCCCGTCCACCTCGAACCGCTGCACGCCTATGTGTTCGCCGGGCACCCTCTCGCCGGGCGGGCGGCCGTCCGCCCGGCCGACCTGCGGGACGGCGGGATCGCCATGCCCGACCCCGGCGGCGCGGAGGAGTGGCGGGGCTACCTGACGCGGTTCTGCACGGAGTTCGGCATCCCGCTGCGCTTCACCGCACCGGCGGTGGGCGCCCGCGACTACGGCGAGCACATGCTGCGCGAGGGGCGCGCGGTGACGGTGGGGGAGGCCGGGATGGACCTGCCGCACGACCGGCGCCTGCGCCGCCTCCCGATCGTCGACCCGGTGCCCCTGCACCTGTGGTCCGTCACCTGGCACCGCTCCAACCGCGACCCCCAACTGGCCGCCCTGTTGCGCGCTTTGCCGCACCCGGAGGTACCTGTGCCCGGAGGGATGCGGTCCGGTCCGACGGTCGCAGACGGGGGCGAGGGGTGGCCGGTCGCGGTCGGGAACGAGGGGGGTTGGCCGGTCGCGGTCGGGGACGAGGGGTGGCCGGATGACGTCTGGCTGCCGGAGCCCGACCGGGCGGCGCTGGCGGTCTTCCGCAGGGACGGGGGGCCGGGGGACAGCCGACCGTGACGGCGGGCCAGCCGTAACAGGCGGGCTATCCGTAGCAGAGGCAGAACGGGTGTCCCGCGGGGTCGGCGAAGACTCGGAAGCCCGACGTCGTCCCGCCGCTGTCGTGCAGGAACCGGGCGCCGAGGCCGGTCACCTCCTGCTGGGCGCGCTCCAGATCGTCCCGGGTGCCGACGGAGAAGTCCAGGTGGAACTGCTGCGGGTGCTCCGGGTCCGGCCAGCGCGGCGGACGGTGGTCCTCCGCCTTCTGGAAGGCGATGCGGGTGCTGCTCTCGGGGTCGTTCAGCCACACCCAGGCGGGGTCGCTCGCGTCGACCTTCCAGCCCAGGATCGCCCCGTAGAAGGCCGCGAGAGCCGAGGGGTCCGGACAGTCGATGACGGTGCAGTCCAATTTGGCGATCATGCTGCGATGCTCCTTCACCTCCGGTGGGTTGTCCACCGGGCAAGAACAGACCGTGCGTCCTGGGGTGGGCGTGACCTCTGTGACTTGAGGGAAGTACTGAGGCGAACATCCGACCAGTTGGTTCGGTCCGGACGGCTTCACGCCGCACCATCTGGGAACAACACCTCCACAGGGCCCGTCCCGCTGGTCACCGTCATCGGCCGGTGATCAGCGGGACGGAGGTTTGCACGGGGGCGCGTACGGGGGTGTGTACGGCTGTACGGCTCCGATCCGGCTGTCCGCCGTTCCGTTTGCCTTCCGCTCCGGCTGCCTGCCCATCAGCCGGTCTGCCGGTCAGTCGGTTGGCCGGTCAGCTGGTCGACCGGCTGATGGGCCGGCAGGCCGGTGGGGCAAGCGTCGGGCGGACCGCCGGTCACCCGTCGGCCGTCGGCCGTCGCGGGCCCGGCTCGCCGGCGGCGGAGGGCGTCTCGCATGGATCCGTATGGATCAGCCCTCGCCGGGCCATCCGCCCTCGCCTGTTCGTCCTCCCTCGATGTGTCATGCCGTCCCGCCTACCCCGGAACCGGCCCCAGCAACGGCCGCATCGTCCCCGCCCGTTCCATCTCCAGCACCAGCAGTTCGTTTCGCCCCGCCCGCAGCACCGGCCCCGGCACCGAGAGAGCGTGCTGCGGTCCGGCGGACCAGTATCGGCCCAGGCAGAAACCGTTCACCCAGACGAACCCCCTTTCCCAGCCCGGCAGTCGGAGCACCGCGTCACCTGCCCCCGGCACCCGGAAGTCCCCTCGGTAGAGGCCCGGCTCGGCTCCGGCGGCCGGCCGCCACCGCACCACCGCGAGCGCGCCCTCCTCCTCGAGCGCCGCGAGCCGCAGCCCCCGCGCCCGTACCCCGTGGACGTACTGCCCCCCGTGCAGCAGCCCACCCGTCAGCCCCTTCCGCTCGCCCAGCCGCGGACCGTAGTTGACCCTCCCCAGCGACTCCACCCACAACTCGACCGACGCCGGCCCCGGTACGTCCCCGATCAGCCCGTCCTCGTCGCGGACCACGGCCGTCCGCACACCGTCCACGGAAACGACCGCCAGGTCCCGCAGCCCGGCCACCCGCAGGGGCAGCGCCTGGCGCGGCCCCGGGACCGTGAACCGGTAGCGGACGATCCCCCGGTCCACCCCCAGCTCCTCGAACGACGGCGGCAGCACGGCCTCCCGCGCGGCCCCGCCGAGCGCGTCCACCACCTCGGCCGGCGGAGCCCACCGCGTGAGCTCCGCGCGCACCGGCTCCCGCAACGCCGGGGGAGCGGGCGGCGGTTCCGGCGGCGGGCCGTCCCCGTAGGCGGCCAGCACCTCGCGGAAGGCGTGGAACTTGGCCGTCGGCCGGCCGTACTCGTCGACGGGCGCGTCGTAGTCGTACGACGTCGTCGTCGGGCGGAGCGCGCCCCGGTGCTCCGCGCCGGCCCGGTTCGCCCCCGCCCAGCCACCGAAGTTCGTCCCGCCGTGCGCCATGTAGACGTTCACGGACGCCCCGCACTCCAGGACCTCCCGCAGGGCCTCCGCCGCCTCCCCGGCGTCCCGCGCGGCCGGCGCGCCACCCCAGTGGGCGAACCATCCGCACCAGAACTCCATGCACATCAACGGCCCGGCCGGCCGGTGCCGGCGCAGCACCAGGAACGCCTGCCGCGCCCCCGAGCCGAAGTTCACCGTCGCCGTGGCGCCGGGGACCGTTCCGCCGGTGAGCATGTGGTCCTCCGGGCCGTCTGACGTCACCAGCGGCACCACCACCCCCGAGGCCCGCAGCCTGCCCACGAGGTGTTCGAGGTAGGGCTGATCGCTGCCGTACGAGCCGTACTCGTTCTCCACCTGCACCAGCACGACCGGGCCGCCCCGGCCGAACTGCCGCCCGGCGAGCTCGGCGCCCACCGCTTCCAGCCAGCCGTCCACCGCGCGCAGGAACCCGGGATCGCTCGTCCGCACCCGGCGCCCCAGCCGTCCCGTGAGCCAGTGCGGCAGCCCCCCGTTCTCCCATTCCGCACAGATGTACGGCCCGGGGCGGACGATCGTGTACAGGCCCGCCGCTTCGGCCGCGTCCAGGAACCGGCCCAGCTCGCCCACGTCGTGGAGCCGCCCTTCGACGGGCTCGTGCCGGTTCCACGGGACGTAGGTCTCCACGCAGTTGAGGCCCATCGCCCGCAGCATCGCCAGCCGGTGCGGCCAGTGCCCCTCGTGCACCCGGAAGTAGTGCAGCGCCCCCGACAGCAGCCGCACCTCGCGCCCGTCGATCCGGAACCCGTCCTCCGCCACGGTGAAGTCCGGCACAGCAGCCCCCCAGCCCCGACGGCCCGCCCGAACGGCCCGGGCCGCGCCCATCCTGACCCAGACCGGGGGCCGCCGTCACCGGTGCGAGGGGCGCGACGGGGGCGTACCGCCGGGGCACCGGACCGCCGGAGCACGGGCCGCGGCACCGTCTGCCGTCTGCCGTCTGCCGTCCGCCGTCCGGCACCCGGCGCCCGGCCTGCTCCGCCTCCCGTCCCACCGGTCCTGGTCATCCCACCCGCCTCGTCCGAGTCGCCGGCCCCGTCCGTCCCTTCCGTCAGGCGCTGTCCCCGCCTTGTCCTGGCCCACCGCACCGGCACCGGCCGGATCATCGAGTCGGCACGGGCCGCCCGTTGCGCATAAGGTCGGTCGATATGAACGACAGCACCAATTCCGACCGCCCCGGCGCCGACCGTCCCGTCCCGTCCGGCGATGCGGGCCAGGCCGCCGCCGCGGCCGGAGCGGGCGCGCCCGACGACGCCGTGCGGGCCGAGCTCTCCCGGCTGCGAGACAGCATCGACAACATCGACGCGGCGGTGATCCATATGCTCGCCGAGCGCTTCAAGTGCACCCAGCAGGTCGGCCACCTCAAGGCCGCGCACAAGATGCCGCCCGCCGACCCGGCCCGCGAGGCCCGCCAGATCGCCCGGCTCCGCCTCCTCGCCGAGAACGCGAAGCTCGATCCGGCGTTCGCCGAGAAGTTCCTCAACTTCATCGTCGCCGAGGTCATCCGGCACCACGAGACCATCGCCCGCGCCTGACATCCGCCCGCCCCCGGAGAGCCCCGGCGTCCGCGCCGGGGGCGCTCCGGCAGCCGGCCGGGACCGGCGGGCCGGAGGCTTTCGCCGTGGCCGCCGTCCCCCGCGCCGCCTCCCCCGGCCCGCGCCTCCGCCGGGCCGCCCACGGGCCCGGACCCCGCCCCCGCGATGGGCCGGTCCGCCCCCGAAACGCCTCGTCCCCCGCCAGGGCGCTGCGGCAGCATGGCCCTCATGACCGTACTGACGCGCGACGAAGCACAGGCCAGGGCCCGGCTCCTGGACGTCCACAGCTATGACATCGACCTCGATCTCACCCGCGGCGAAGAGCACTTCCGCTCCACCACGGTCATCCGCTTCCACGCCCGCACCACAGGTGACACCTTCGTCGAAGTCCGCCCCGCCGCCCTCCTGAGCGCCACCCTCGACGGCCGCCCCCTCGACACCGCCACCCTCGACGACAATCGGCTTCCCCTCGCCGCGCTCACCCCCGGCGACCACGAACTCCGCGTCGAGGCGGACATGCGCTACTCCCGCACCGGCGAGGGCATGCACCGCTTCACCGACCCCGTCGACGGCGAGACCTACCTCTACACCCAGCTGTTCCTCGACGACGTCCAGCGCGTCTTCGCCGCCTTCGACCAGCCCGACCTGAAGGCCGTCTTCTCCGCCACCGTCACCGCGCCACCCGACTGGACGGTTCTCGGCAACACCGTCGCCACCCGCGTCGGACCGCCCGCCGAAGGCCGTTGGAAACTGCCTGCCGGCCGGCCTCTCAGCACGTATTTCGTCGCCTTCGCCGCCGGCCCCTGGCACACCGTCCGCACCGAACACGCCGGGCTGCCCTTCGCCCTGCACTGCCGCCGGTCCCTCGGCCCGCACCTGGACGCCGACGCCGAGGAACTCCTCGACCTCACCCGCCGCTGCTTCGACCGCTTCCACCAGATCTTCGACGAGCCCTACCCCTTCGACTCCTACGACCAGGCATTCGTCCCCGAATACAACTTCGGCGCCATGGAGAACCCCGGACTCGTCGTCCTCCGCGACGAATACGTCTTCCGCTCCGCCGCCACCGACACCGAGCGGCAGACCCGCGCCGTCACCATCGCCCACGAGATGGCCCACATGTGGTTCGGCGACCTCGTGACCCTGCGCTGGTGGGACGACATCTGGCTCAACGAGTCCTTCGCCGAGTACATGGGCTACCAGGTCCTCGCCGACGCCACCCATCTCACGGGCACCTGGACCGAGTTCGGCATCAGCCGCAAGGCGTGGGGCTACGCCGCCGACCAGCGCGAGACCACCCACCCCGTCGCCCCCGAGCCCGGCGCCGTCCACGACACCGCCGCCGCCCTCCTCAACTTCGACGGCATCTCCTACGCCAAGGGCGCCTCCGCCCTGCGCCAACTCGTCGCCTGGCTCGGTGAGAAGGACTTCCTCGCCGGCATCAACGCCCACTTCACCCGGCACCGCTTCGGCAACGCCACCCTCGCCGACTTCCTCGACTCCCTCGCCGGCGCCACCGAACGCGACGTCCACACCTGGGCCGCCCGCTGGCTCCGCACCACCGGCGTCGACAACCTCACCCCCCGGATCGCCACCACCGACGGCGGCTGGGAGCTCACCGTCGACCACGAGGGCACCCGCCCCCACCGCATCGCCGTCGGCCTCTACGACCCCGACCCCGACGACCCCCGGCGCCTCACCGCCCGCGCCCGCACGGAGATCGACCTCCCCGGTACCCCCGGCCCCGCCCTCACCGGCACCGGCCCCCGGCCCGCCCTCGTCCTCCTCAACGACGGCGACCTCGGCTACGCCAAGATCCGCCTCGACCCCGCCTCCCACGACACCGCCCTCGGCGCCCTCTCCGGCCTGCCCGACCCCCTCAGCCGCGCGGTCCTCTGGAACTCCCTCCGCGACCAGGTCCGCGACGGCCTGCTGGCCCCCGCCGCCTACCTGCGGGCCACCCGCGACCACCTGCCGCACGAGACCGACAACGCCGTCGTCGAAGGCGTCCTCACCTTCGCCCGCGACCAGATCGCCGACGTCTACCTCCCCGCCGGCCACCGCGACGACGCCCTCGCCACCCTCCGCGACACCTGCCAGGACCTCCTGCGCCGCACCGAGCAGAGCACCGACCCCGGCCCCCGCCTCGCCGCCGTCCGCACCCTCGTCGACAGCGCCACCGCGGACACCGCCCTCCACGACTGGCTCCGCACCGGCACCGTCCCCGGCGGACCCGCCCTCGACCCCGAACTCCGCTGGCGCGTCCTCACCCGCCTCGCCGTCCTCGGCGCCGTCACCCCCGACACCATCGACGCAGAACTCGCCGCCGACCCCAGCGCCACCGGCCGGGAAGGCGCCGCCCGCTGCCGCGCCGCCCTCCCCGACCCCGCCGCCAAACAAGCGGCCTGGCACGCCCTCTACGAGGACGACAGCCTCTCCGCCCACCTCTGGACCGCCACCGCCCAGGGCTTCTGGCAGGCCGAACAGCTCGACCTCACCCGCCCCTACCGCGACCGCTACCACCCCGACGCGACGGCACTCGCCGCCCGCCGCGGCACCGCCCTCGCCAAAGCCGCCGGCAACCATGGATTCCCCCGTCCCCACATCGACCACGACACCCTGCGTCTCGGCGAGGAATGCCTGAGCGGCACGGAACCGACCCCCGCGCTCAGGCGGCAGCTCCGCGACCGGCTCGACGACCTCCGCCGAGCCCTCACCGTTCGCTACACACAGTGAACACCACACCACTGACAACGGCCCCCGCCGAACCCGCCACCGCATGACAAAGGCGCCCGCACCCCGGTCGGGGGTGCGGGCGCCAGGCCCGAAAAACGCTGCCTACGTCAGCCGCGCTTGTCCTCGATCGCGTCCGCCGGCTCGGCCGTGCGGAGCTCCTCCAGGAAGCGGTCCACGATGCCGCTCTCCCGCGCGTACGTCTCGACCGACTCGCCGACGATGCGACCCGCCAGCTCGGTGGCCAGCGCGCCGACCTGCTCGCGCAGCTGCGCCTCGGCCATCGTGCGCTCGGCGTCGATCATCGCGTGACCGGCGGAGATGATCTCGTCGCGCTGGCGCTGGCCCTCGGCCCGCAGCTCGGCGATGATCGCGTTGCCCTGCTCGACCGACTCCTGGCGCAGCCGCGCGGCCTCGTGCCGGGCCTCGGCCAGCAGCGCCTGGTACTCGGCGTGGACCCGCTCCGCCTCGGCGCGCGTCTCCTCCGCCTCGCCGAAGCGGCCCTCCGTGGCCTGCTCACGCTCGGTGAGGACCTTGTTGATCCGGGGCAGGATCCCCTTCGCGATCACCGCGAAGACGAGGAAAAACAGCACCAGACCGAGGACGAGCGGAGCAACGTCCGGCTTCAGCGGTCCGATGTCGAGAGCGAGGTTCATCATGGCCATGAGGTGCAGGGTAGTCGAAGCCGCCCCCGGGGCGCGCCCCGCACCCCGTCCCGCGCCCCTTTGCCGTGCGCGACCCCCAACTCCCCGCCCGCGCGCGGACGGTACCACCATCGGGGGAAACATCCCCCACAAGGCGTCACGCCGCAGGTGCAGCCGGTAGCTTGAAGCGGTCCTGAAGCATCGAACAAAAAGGGCATAAACGACTTGTCCGGCTGTGTTCGCCGCCGCCCACGGGAAGGCCGCACCCCCGCATGAGCAACTCCCCGAGCTCCGACCACACCCCCGACGCGCCCCTCGACTTCGCGGGCATCGGCATCGGCCCCTTCAACCTCTCCCTGGCCGCCCTCGCCCACCCGCTGTCCGGCCTCCACGCGGCCTTCTATGACGAGAATCACACGTTCCGCTGGCACCCCGGACTGCTCATCGACGGCAGCCGCATCCAGGTCCCCTTCCTCGCCGACCTCGTGACCCTCGCCGACCCCACCAGCCCCTGGACCTTCCTCAACTACCTCAAGACCCGCGAACGCCTCTACCCCTTCTACTTCGCCGAGCGCTTCCACATCACACGCGCCGAATACGACGCCTACTGCCGCTGGGTCAGCGAGAACCTCACCGGCCTCCACTTCGGCCACCACATCGACGCCGTCCGCTGGAACCCCGAACGCGTCCTCTTCGAGATCGACTACACCCAACTCGACCGCGACGGCGAAGCCGAAGCCCTGGGCCGCACCTACGCCCGCAACGTCGTCCTCGGCATCGGCACCACCCCCGACATCCCCGAACCCCTCCGCCCCCTCGTCGAGGCCCACGGCGTCCCCGTCCACCACTCCGCCGACTACCTTGACCACCGCGCCGACCTCCTCGCCGCCGACCACGTCACCGTCATCGGCTCCGGACAGTCGGGCGCCGAGATCTTCCTCGACCTGCTCCGCCACCGCCCCGTCGGCCGCGAGAAGCTCCACTGGCTCGCCCGCACCCCCGCCTTCGCCCCCACCGAGACCAGCCGGCTCGGCCGCGAACACTTCACCCCCGACTACGGCCAGTACTTCCACGCCCTCCCCGAACCCGTCCGCGACCAGGCCCTGCCCCAGCAGTGGCAACTCCAGCAGGGCATCGACCCCGCCACCATCACCGCCATCCACGACGAGCTCTACCGCCGCAGCCTCCACGGCGGCTGGCCCGACACCACCCTCACCCCGGGCGTCTTCGTCCGCACCGCCGGACGCGTCGGCACCACCCGCGTCGAGCTCCACCTCGAACACCACCAGCAAGGCACCCGCTCACGCCTCACCACCGACGCCGTCATCCTCGCCACCGGCTACCGCGAACGCCGCGTCGACCGCCTCCTCGCCGCCCTCGACCCCTACATCCGCCGCGACTCCGGCGGCCGGCCCCGCATCGACGCACAGCACCGCCTCGTCCTCGACCCCCTGGTCAAGGGCGCCGTCCACGTCCAGAACGCCGAAACCCACACCCACGGCATCGGCAGCTCGGACCTCGGCCTCGCCGCCTGGCGCAGCGCCACCATCCTCAACGCCATCACCGGCACCACCCACTACGCCCTGCCGCACCGCACCGCCTTCACCACCTTCGGCCTGGAGCCGCGGCCCACACCACGGCCCCACACCGCGTCCGCCTCAGAAAAGCGGCACACCATCCCGCGTCAACTTCCAGTCCACTGACGCGAACTTCGCCACATCGATCACCTTCTGGGCCTTCACCCAGCCGATGATCGTGTTACGGATCTCCTCCGAATTCGCCCACACCTGCTTAGCCCGCGCCACATGCGGGAAATTACCGCCACCGCTCGCCCGGTAGTTGTTCACCGCCAGCACGAACTGCGCGGAATCGTCCAGCGGCTTCCCGTCGAACAGCAGCTTCCCGATCCGCGCACCCGGCGCCTTCGCGATGTCGATCTCGTAGGAGAGACCACTCACCACGTCGTAGTTGTAATCCGGAATGCTCTCCGCGTTCGTGAGCTTCGCCGGATCCACCGGCGCCCCCGCCGGCGTCCGCACGTAATACCGCGCCGAGAACTCCAGATACTCCCGCAGCTGCGCGCCGGTCAGCACCCGCGCCTCCAGCGTGTTCTCGAACGGATACAGCCCCGCCACCTGGCGGACCGACACCGGGCCCGCCGGAACCGCCGCCGTCCGCGAGAAACACGACGCCTGCGACAGCACCGGCAGCGACGCGTACGCCGTACCCTTCAACGCCGCACGCACCGTCTCCGCCTGCACATGGTTGATGAAATCGATGATCGGCGTGTCCCGGTACGGCGCCTCCGCCGCGTCCATCGCCGCCGTCGACGTCCCGATCCGCTGGTTCACATAGGCCACCACCTTCCGGTGCTGCCCCCGTACCAGAGCGGTGACCGTCGCGTCCTCCTCGGCCGTGTTCGAGTTCAGCACCTTCGGCGACACCGACGTGACCTGCCAGCGGCCCCGCTCCCACACCAGATCGAAGTCGAACAGCGTCAGCCGCTGCCCCCACTTCAACGGCTCGGACAGCACCACCGGCCGACCCGTTTCCTTGTTCACCACCCGGTACTCCGGCACCTCCACATGCGCGTGCCCCACCAGAATCGCGTCGATCCCCGGCACCCGCTCCGCCACCAACGCCGCCGCGTTCTCCACATAAGGCAGCGCGTCACCGTAGGACGACGTACCGCTCGTCCCCGAATGCGCCGCCACGATCACGACGTCCGCACCCATCGACCGCAGCCGCGGCACCCACTTCGCCGCCTGCTCCTCCAGGCCGGGGAAAACCATCTTCCCCTGCACATTCGCCTTGTCCCAGATCGCGATCCCCGGATTCGTCAGACCCAGCACCGCCACTCGCACATCACGCCCGTGCGGCGTCCGCATCCGCTTGATGACATACGGCCGGAACGCCGGCCGCATCGTCTTCGCGTCCAGCGCGTTCGCCCCCAGCAACGGGAAGTGGCACTGCTGCTCGAACTTCCGCAGCACCGGAATGCCGTAATTGAACTCGTGATTCCCCAGGGCCGCCGCGTCGTACCCCATGGAGTTCATCGCCAGCGCCATCGGATGCACCGGGCCGTGCGCCTTGGTGATCGGCTCCACCCGCGCGTAGTAGTACGCCAGCTGCGTCCCCTGGATCGTGTCGCCCGCGTCGATGAGCAGCGTGTTCCGCCGCCCCTTCTCCTTGCGGACCTGCTTCACCAGCGTCGAGATCTTCGCCAGGCCCACATCGTTGTGCGCCTTGTCGTCGAACTCCGCATCGGTGAAGTAGTCCCAGTTGAAGACGTTCCCGTGCAGATCCGTGGTGCCCATGACGGTGAACGCGTACCGCTTCGTCCTGCCGTGCCCGCGGCCCCCGTGCGCCCCCTGCCCCATGAGCGGCTGCCCGTCGGCCGCCGCCGACGCGGCGCCCACCGCCCCGGTCAGGGCCACCCCCGCCCCCGTAGCGGCCGTACGCCCCAGGAAGCGCCTGCGGTTGAGCGGCATCGAATTCCCCATCCCTTTACCTGTCACCTGACGATCTCACCGCGGCCGGCCGAGAGCCGGCCGCGTCCTGCAACGGCACCGGACGGCCGCAACACCACGAACCCCCGGTACAACGCGCGTAGATTCTGGCCCCCACAGGCACCATGGCAACACCCTTGCAAGGTTGCGATCCGATGACTCCGGACAGTCCCGCCGACGAACACGGACTGGGACGCTAGCCCCATGACCGCAACCGAGCCGTTGCCCTACGGAACCCCCGACACCCCACGCGTCGCCGTCCGCGGCGAAGCCCACCTCGAAGTCGACCCCGAAATCGCCCGCCTCGGAATCACCATCAGCGCCCGCGGCACCGACCGCCACAAAGCCCTGGACGACCTCACCCGCCGCAACAACCACATCATCGAACTCCTCAAAACCCACGGCGACGCAGTCGAGAAAATCGAGACCGGCGCCATCACCATCACCCCCCAACTCAACGACAAAGGCCGCCACGAACGCATCCGCGCCTACCGCGGCCACGTCCACATCACCGCCACCCTCAGCGACTTCACCATCCTCGGCGAACTCACCACCCGCCTCTCCGACCTCGAACTCACCCGCATCGACGGACCCTGGTGGGCCCTCCGCGCCAACTCACCCGCCCACCGCGAAGCCCGCCGCCAAGCCGTCCACGACGCCGTCCAACGCGCCCGCGAATACGCCGAGGCACTCGGCTCCCGCCTCATCGCCCTCGTCGAACTCGCCGACACCGGCGCCGAACACCCCGCCCCCGCCGCACCGCCCGCCCGCCCCGCCATACTCCGCAGCGCCGGCTACGCCGGCTCCGCCCCACCCGCCCTCGACCTCGAACCCCAGCGCCAGAGCGTCTACGCCCATGTCAACGCACGGTTGACCATGACCCCGCCGATCCTGTGAACCGGTGCGCGCGGGGGTGCCGAGGGGACCTCCCGCCGCTCATCGGAGCGCCCCCGCGCACGTTTCACTAGTTGTCAACAGACCTTTACCCAACGGCCTTTGGGCGGCCGTGTCCGGCAGATTCTCTACCCGCCGGTAGGTCATAAGGTCGTGCCATGCGCCGAGCGAAAATCGTCTGCACCCTGGGGCCTGCCACCGACTCGTACGAGCAGATCAAGGCCCTCGTCGAAGCCGGCATGGACGTCGCCCGCTTCAACCTGAGCCATGGCACCCACGCCGACCACGAGGCGCGGTACGAACGGGTGCGGAAGGCCGCCGAGGAGACCGGCCGCAACGTCGGCGTCCTCGCCGACCTTCAAGGCCCGAAGATCCGCCTCGGCCGCTTCCTCGAAGGCCCCGTACTCCTTGAACGCGGCGACACCTTCACCATCACCGTCGAGGACGTCCTCGGCGACCGCCACCGCTGCGGCACCACCTACGACGGCCTCGCCGCCGACGTCACCCGCGGCGAACGCATCCTCGTCGACGACGGCCGCGTCACCCTCGAGGTCACCGAAGTCAACGGACCGCGCGTCCACACCGTCGTCCTTGAGGGCGGCATGGTCTCCGACCACAAGGGCCTCAACCTTCCCGGTGTCGCCGTCTCCGTCCCCGCCCTCTCCGCGAAGGACATCGAAGACCTCCGCTGGGCCATCACCACCGGCGCCGACATCGTCGCCCTCTCCTTCGTCCGCAGCGCACGGGACATCGACGACGTCCACCGCGTCATGGACGAGGAAGGACGGCGCCTCCCCGTCCTCGCGAAGATCGAGAAGCCGCAGGCGGTCGAGAACCTCGACGGCATCGTCGCCGCCTTCGACGGCATCATGGTCGCGCGCGGCGACCTCGGCGTCGAGATGCCGCTCGAAACGGTCCCGATCGTGCAGAAGCGCGCCATCAAACTGGCCAAGCGCAATGCCAAACCCGTCATCGTCGCCACCCAGATGCTCGACTCCATGATCGACGCATCCCGCCCCACCCGCGCCGAGGCGTCCGACGTCGCCAACGCCGTCATCGACGGCACCGACGCCGTGATGCTCTCCGGTGAGACCAGCGTCGGCAAATACCCCGTCGAGACCGTCCGCACCATGAGCCGCATCCTCCAGGCGGCCGAAGAGGACATCCTCGCCCAGGGACTCCCCCGCTCACCGAGCGCAGCAAGCCCCGCACCCAGGGCGGCGCCGTCGCCCGCGCCGCCGCCGAGATGGGCGACTTCCTCGGCGCCAAGTTCCTCGTCGCCTTCACCCAGTCCGGCGACACCGTCCGCCGCCTCTCCCGCTACCGCTCACCCATCCCCCTCCTCGCCTTCACCCCCGAACCCGCCACCCGCTCCCAACTCAACCTCACCTGGGGCGTCGAGACCTTCCTCGGGCCCATGGTGCAGACCACCGACGAGATGGTCAGCCAGGTCGACGAATACCTGCTCCGCATCGGCCGCTGCCGCAAGGGCGACATGGTCATCATCACGGCCGGCTCCCCGCCCGGCACTCCCGGCACGACCAACCTCGTACGGGTGCACCACATCGGGGAGGACGACGGGCCGAAGGGGTAGGCGGGGCCTGCGAGATCAGTGTTTCGGGCCGATGTGGGCGTCCATGAGGGCGACGGAGTCGCGGCGGGCGACCGAGATGTTGAACGGGTCGGGGCCGCGCCGGACGACCTTCCATGCGACACCGACCTTGTCGAGGGTGTCGCAGAAGAGCTGCCGGATGTCGTCGGACTTGTTGGCGAAGAAGTAGCGGGGATACTCGTAACGTTTACTCACTCCCTGGACGACTCTGGTGGTCCAGTTCGTGATGCGGCAGCCGTCGGAGTGGATGAGCCCGCGTACGAACTCCCAAGGGTGGTCATCGACGATCCGTTGCTGCCAAGGTTCGAGTGCGATTCGGCGCTCGTGTTTCTTCCCCGCCCCGTGCTGGGGGAACAGGCACCACAGGTGCTTCGAGTAGATCTTCACCTTGCGGCAGCCGGTCCGCCTGACGCGGCAGACCTTGTTGTCGGGCAGCACGGCTTGCATGGCCGCTTCGCACGCGTTCATGAGACCGGGCCAGTCCTCGGCGCAGGTGATCATCAAGCTCGGCACTCGGTGCTGGGAGTACTGGATGATGTGTCCGTCGCCCAGGTAGAGGCCAAGCAGGTAGGAATACGCCGCCTCGTCCAGCGCACGACCGTGGCATCGAGGGCACTCGGGGTCGGGGCGGCCCGGGCACTCCCCGCGTCTTGAGCGGTCGACGTGCAGCCAGTAGCTGACCGTGCCGATGGGAACGCCGAGTCTTCGTGCTACGTCGGCGTTGGACACTCCGGAGCGGAGAAGATCGAGAGCCTTCTGTCGCACTGCGCTGCCATGAAACTCCATGCCATTACAGTGCGTTACGAAATGTGAGCATGGGGTGGAGGCGGGTGAAGTTCACGAGAAGGTGAACATCCGCTTTTACCGTTAAGTGCCGGGTATGGGATTCGAACCCACATGTCCTCGCGGACAGAGGTGTTTGAGACCTCCGCGTCAACCAGTTGCGCCAACCCGGCCGGACAGGCTGTGAGCAGCATACCGTGTGAGCATCGAGGGTCCCTACTAGGTAGGCTCATACACATCACCTGCTTGACCGAGGAGACCCGTGAGCGCCGCCGAGCCCCAGCCGCCCGTCGACGACGAGCCGCAGCACACCCCTCCGCACACCACCCGTGTCGTGATCGCCGAGGACGAGGCCCTGATCCGCCTCGATCTCAAGGAGATGCTCGAGGAAGAGGGCTATTCCGTCGTGGGCGAGGCGGGCGACGGGGAGACGGCGGTCGCGCTGGCGCGGGAGCACCGGCCGGATCTGGTGATCCTGGACGTGAAGATGCCCGTGCTCGACGGGATCTCCGCGGCCGAGCGGATCGCGGCCGAGTCGATCGCGCCCGTGCTGATGCTCACCGCGTTCTCGCAGCGCGAGCTCGTGGAGCGGGCGCGGGACGCCGGGGCCATGGCGTACCTGGTGAAGCCGTTCAGCAAGAGCGACGTGGTGCCGGCGATCGAGATGGCCGTGTCGCGGTTCACGGAGCTGAAGGCGTTGGAGAAGGAGGTCGCGGACCTCTCCCAGCGGCTGGAGACGCGCAAGCTGGTGGACCGCGCGAAGAGTGTTCTGCAGACGCAGTACGGGCTGACGGAGCCGGCGGCGTTCCGGTGGATCCAGAAGACGTCGATGGACCGCCGGATGTCGATGCAGCAGGTGGCGGAGGCCGTCATCGAGGACGCCCGGGAGAAGAAGGCGGCTAAGGAGCAGCAGTCGCAGTAGCGGCTGGTGAGTTGGGCGTGGGGTCCGTGTCCGGGTTTGGACGCGGGCCCTTCGTGCTGCTCGGGGCTTGGGTTCCGGTCAGTCCTCGCCGAGGTACGCCTTGCGTACGGACGTGTCGCCGAGGAGTTCCGTGCCGGTGCCGGAGAGGACGATGCGGCCGGTTTCCATGACGTGGCCGTGGTCGGCGAGGGTGAGGGCCGCTTGGGCGTTCTGTTCGACGAGCAGGATCGTCGTGCCGTCGGCCTTGAGTTCGGCGATGGTGGTCATGATCTTCTGCATCATGATCGGGGAGAGGCCCATGGAGGGTTCGTCGAGCATGAGGAGTTTGGGGCGGGACATCAGGGCGCGGGCCATGGCGAGCATCTGCTGTTCGCCGCCGGAGAGGGTGCCGGCGGGCTGGCGGGCGCGTTCGCCGAGGATGGGGAAGAGGCTGTAGGCACGCTCGATGTCGTGGGCGATGGCGGTGGTGTCCTTGCGGAGGAAGGCGCCGAGCTGGAGGTTCTCGGCGATGGTGAGGCGGGGGAAGATGTGGCGGCCTTCGGGGGAGTGGGCGAGGCCGAGGGCGACGATGCGGTGGGCGGGGACTCGGGTGAGGGGTTTCCCGTCGAAGCGGATGCTGCCGGCCGTGGGGTGGAGGAGGCCGGAGAGGGTGCGGAGCGTGGTGGTTTTTCCGGCGCCGTTGGTGCCGATGAGGGTGACGATCTCTCCGGCGCGGACGGTGAAGGAGATGCCCTTGACGGCTTCGATCTTGCCGTAGGCGACGCGGAGGCCGCGGACTTCGAGGAGGGCCGTCATCGGGGGTCGTTCTCCTCGGGGTGGGTGCGGGGTGTGGTGTCGTCCGGGGGCGCCGGTGGGGCTGCTTTCGTCCGGGCCGCCGCCTCCGCCTGAGCGCTTGCCGCCAGGGCCGCCGCGGTGGCCGCCGCTTCCGCCGCTCGGGCCGCTTCCGCCGCCTCGACCTCGGCGGCCTCGTCCTGTCCCGGGGCGCCCTCGAAGGGGGTGCCGAGGTAGGCGGCGATGACGCGGTCGTCGCTCTGGACGGTGCGCGGGGTGCCCTCGACGAGCTTCCGGCCCTGGACGAGGACAGCGACGTGGTCGCAGAGGCTGAAGATGAAGCGCATGTCGTGCTCGATGACGAGGACGGCGATGCCCTGGTCGCGGATGGCGAGGACGAGGCGTTCGGCGGCGCGGGTCTCCTGGGGGTTCATGCCGGCGGTGGGTTCGTCGAGAAGGAGCAGGCCGGGGTCGCTGGCGAGGGCGCGGGCGATCTCGAGCCTGCGTTGTTCCCCGTAGGGGAGGTTGCGGGCGAGGTGGTCGGCCTTGTCGGCGAGGCCGGTGAATTCCAGGAGTTCGCGGGCGCGTTGGTGGGAGGCGCGTTCCGCGCGGTGGAAGCGGGGGCTGCGGAGGAGGGCGGAAATGAGGCCCTCTTGGGTGCGGGTGTGGCGGCCGACGAGGACGTTCTCCAGGACGGTCATGCTGGGGAAGAGGCGGATGTTCTGGAAGGTGCGGGCGATGCCCGCCTGGGTGACGAGGTGGGGTTTGGCGGGGAGGACGGTGTCGCGGTAGACGACGGTGCCTTGGGTGGGGACGTAGAGGCCCGTGAGGCAGTTGAAGAAGGTGGTTTTTCCGGCGCCGTTGGGGCCGATGAGCCCGACGATCTGCCGGTCGTGCACGGTGAGGTCAACGGAACGTACGGCGGTGAGGCCGCCGAAGCGCATGGTGACGCCGGTGGCGGTGAGGACGGGGGCGGCGCTGGTGGCAGCGGTGGTGTCGTGGGCCGTGGGCGGCATGGTGGTCACGCCTCCGCTCGGGTGAGGGTCGCGGTGTCGGGGGCGGCGTCGTCGTGGAATTCGAGCTGTTTCCGGCGGTCGGCGACGAGGCCCTCGGGGCGGAAGCGCATCAGGAGGACGAGGGCGACTCCGAAGAGCAGGAGTTGGTAGTCCTGCATGAAGTCCATTTTGTTCGGGATGAGGTAGAGGAGGGCGGCGCCGACGAGGGGGCCGGTGATGGTGCCCATGCCGCCGAGGATGACGGCGGCGAGGAGGAAGGCGGAGTTGGGCGGGACGGTCCCCGCGAACTGGTACTGGTCCGGGGTGGCGGTGGTGATGACGTGGGCCTGGACGGTGCCGGCGAGGCCGGCGAGCGCGGCGCCGAGGGCGAAGGCGAGGAGTTTGAGGCGGAAGGCGTTGATCCCCATGGCGGTGGCGGCGGTCTCGTCCTCGCGGATGGCGATCCAGGCGCGGCCGATGCGGGAGGCGGCGGCGCGGCGGAAGACGAGGACGACGGCGATGGTGGCGAGGAGCATGAGGAGGTAGTAGTTGCCGAAGCGGCCGATGGGGGTGCCGAAGAGGTCATGGGTGTCGCCGAAGTCGAAGCCGCCGACGGCGAGATCGGGGATGTTGGGGATGCCCATGGCGCCGTTGGTGATGTCGGGGCCGGTCTTCCCGTTGAGGTTGAGCATGGTGATGCGGAAGATCTCGCCGAAGCCGAGGGTGACGATGGCGAGGTAGTCGCCGCGGAGGCGGAGGGTGGGGGCACCGATGAGGACGCCGAAGACGAGGGAGGTGCCGATGCCGGTGAGGACGGCCGCCCAGAACGGGAAGTGGACGCCGGCGGCGGATTCGGGGGAGCCGGAGACGAGGGCCGCGGTGTAGGCGCCGACGCCGAGGAACGCGACGTAGCCGAGGTCGAGGAGGCCGGCGAGGCCGACGACGACGTTGAGGCCGAGGGCGACGGTGGCGAAGATGAGGATGCTGGTGGCCAGGTTGGTGTAGGTGTCGCTGGTGAGGGTGAGGGGGAAGACCGCGGCGGCGATGAAGGCGGCGGTGAGGGTGATGGTGCGGTGCCGGGCCGTGAGGGTGCTGAGGCGGGCGGTGAGACCGGAGCGGCCGAGGGCGGCGAGTCCGGAGCCGGCGAGCAGGAGGTAGCCGACGAAGAGTTCGCCGTACTCGGCTTCGATGCCGTAGGTGAAGAGGCCGAGGCCGAGGGCGAACGCGGCGGCGATGAGGAGGAGTTCGGCCCAGGTGGGGAGCGGGGTGGGGGCGGGGGTACGGCCGGGGGTGAGGGTGTGGCGGAAGCGGTGCCAGGGGTTGGTGGGGGTGGTGTTCTCCGGGCGGTCGGTGTCGGTTCCGTGATCCCTGCCGCCCCTGTCGCCCCTGCCGCCCCTGCCGCCCCTGCCGCCCCCGCCGTCGCCGCCGTCGCCGCCATCCCCGCCGTCTGCGCCGTCGGCGCTTTCGGCCCCCTCCATGCCCTCCACGTCGGCCGGGTAGGGCCGCGCCGGGGGCAGGGCGAGGGCGCCGAGGACGGCGGCGAGGGTCGCGCCGCCGGCGAGGAAGCCGCCGGGTTCGAGGTTGACGAGGCCGCCGAGGTCGGTGGTGATGGCGCCGAGCGTGTACCAGGTGGCGGCGAAGGTGCCGAGGGCCAGGAGCAGAGTGGGGGCAGTGGTGCCCGAGGGAGCGAGCCAGCGGAGTCCGCGGATGCCGTAGCCGGCCAGGACGTACAGCAGGGTGAGGGCGGCACCGGCCAGGGTGATGTTCTGGAGACCGCCGGGATAGCCGGTGACGGTGAGGTTGCCGGGGAACGAGGTGGTCCACGTCCAGGCGAGGAAGGTGGAGACGAGCGCGAGGGCTGCTCCCGCGCCCGTGAGCAGGCGGGCGGCCGCCGGGGGCAGCGGGATCGTGGCGGGTGTCGGCGTCGTGGCGCCCGGGGCCGTGGCGGACGGTCGTCCTCCGGCGGGGTGGCGGTCGAGGGGCATGGCCGTCACGCCCGATCCGCGACGCGTTCGCCGAGCAGGCCCTGGGGCCTGAGCAGCAGGACGAGGATGAGGAGGACGAAGGCCCAGACGTCCTTCCAGGAGCCGCCGCCGAACTGGGACATGCCGGGGATCTCCTCGATGTAGCCGGTGGCGAGGGCTTCCGCGACGCCGAGGACGACGCCGCCCAGCATGGCGCCGTAGATGTTGCCGATGCCGCCGAGGACGGCCGCGGTGAAGGCCTTGAGGCCGGTGATGAAGCCCATGCGGAAGTCCACCTGTCCGTATTTGAGGCCGTGGGCGACGGCGGCGACGGCGGCGAAGGTGGCGCCGATGGCGAAGGCGATGACGATGATGCGGTCGGTGTTGATGCCCATGAGCTTGGCGGTGTCGGGGTCCTGGGCGGTGGCCTGCATGCCGCGGCCGGTGCGGGTCCTGGCGACGAAGAGGCCCAGGGCGAGCATGCACAGCGGGGCGGCGATCAGCAGGAAGACCTCGCCGCGCTGCACCGTGGCGCCGAGGATCTTGAAGGACTCGCCCTTGAACTGGGGGAACACCCTGGCCTTCTTGGCGTCGGGGTACCACTTCCAGACGGCCTGCTGGAGGGCGATGGAGAGGCCGATGGCGGTGATGAGCGGGGCGAGGCGCGGGGCGTTGCGCAGGGGCCGGTAGGCGAAGCGTTCGGCGGCCACGGCGATGGCGACGGCGGCGGCGATGCCGCCGAGGATCATGAGGGGGAGGGCCAGGAGGAGCGCGGTGCCGTCGGGGAGGGCGAGGTGGACGGTGAGGGCGCCGAAGCCGCCGACCATGAAGATCTCGCCGTGGGCGAAGTTGATGAGCTGGACGATGCCGTAGACCATCGTGTAGCCGATCGCGATGAGGCCGTACATCGCGCCGAGGATGAGTCCGTTGGCCAGCTGTTGCGGCAGTTCGTGCACCGCCGGGCCTCCGTGGGATGAGAACGTGCGGGGGATGTGCGGGGACGTGCGGGGCAAGGGGCCGCGGGCGGCCGGCGCGGGCCGGTGGGTCCGCACGGGCCGGTGGGTCCGCGCCGGGGTAGTGGGTCCGCACGGCGAGGGCGGGGAGGGCCGGGGGAATCGTTTCGGCGGAAGCGGTCCGGCCGGCTGGTACGGGCCGGTCAGCGCTTGAACTCGGCGCTGTGGCGCGCCTTCCAGGTGTTCCCCTCGACCTGGTAGGCGGTGATCATGGTGTTGGTGGTGTCGCCGTACTTGTCGAAGGAGACGGTTCCGGTGACGCCGTCGAACTTGACCTTGTCGAGGGCCTCGACGACCTTGGCGCGGGCGCCGTCGGGGAGTTTGCCGCCGTTGTCGGCGACGACGGCCTTGACGGCCTGGATGATGGCCCAGGTGGCGTCGTAGGTGGAGCCGCCGTATGCCTCGTAGCGGTCCTTGTAGCCCGCGGCTTTGTAGTCGGCGATGAACTTCTTGGCGGAGTCGAGTTCTTCGACGGGTTTGCCGACTGAGGTGGCGTAGTCGCCGGCGGATTTCTTGTTGAGTTTGATGTAGTCGGCGCTGTACATGCCGTCGCCGCCCATGAGGGGGGCGTTGACGCCGCTCTCCTTGAGCTGCTGGCTCAGGGGTGCGGCGGCGGGGTACTCGCCGCCGTAGAAGACGAGGTCGGCTCCGGAGCTCTTGGCCTTGGAGACGATGGCCTTGAAGTCGCGGTCCTCGGGATTGACGTGCTCGGTGCCGGCGATCTTTCCGCCGAGTGCGGTGAACTGGGTGGAGAAGGCGGCCGCGAGACCGACGCCGTAGGTCTTCTGGTCGTCGATGACGTAGGCGGTCTTGGCCTTGATCTGGTCGTGGGCGTATTTCCCGCCGAAGGCGCCTTGGATCTCGTCGGTGGTGGCGGTGCGGAAGTAGGTGCTGAACTGCCGCTTTCTCCGGTCCTGTTTCCAGTCCTTGCCCTGGGTGAGGTCGGGCGTGGTGTTGGCCGGGGATATGAGGGCCACGGTGTTGGACTGGGCCACCTGCTGCATGGACTGGGCGACGCTGGAGTTCAGCGGACCGACGATGCCGACGACCTTCTTGTCCCCGGCGAGTTTGGTGGCGTTCTGCTGTCCGGAGGTGGGCTGGGCCTGGTCGTCCAGCGCGGACAATTCGAAGGTGACACCGGGTACGTCGTTGCTTTTGTTGGCGTTGGTGACAGCGAGGTGGGCGGAGTTCTTGATGCCCTGGCCCAGGGCGGAGAGGTCGCCGGTCAGGGGGGCGTCGAGGCCGATCACCACGGTGGTCTTCCTGCCTCCCTTGTTGCCGTTGTCGCCCCCTTTGTCGTCGTCTCGGGAGCCGCAGGCGCTCAGGGCCAGGGCCCCGGCGGTGAGTGCGGTGGTGAGCAGGAGCACGGGACGGTGTCGCACGGTGAGTCCTTTCCCTGGCGCGGCGGCTTGGCTGTGGTGCGGTGCCGTGTCGCTCGCCGGGCAAGGACGGAGGAGGGAACGTGCGCGTAACCGCCCGGCGGGGTGGTGGATGGCCGTGACTGTAAGGGCAGGGCGACCGGGCGGGGCAGAGGTGCCGTCCAGGATGTGACTGTCTTGTTATGACGCAGATCACATTCCGCATCGACGGATCCCGCCCCGCCGCCGGGAGGTTCACCCGGTGGCCTTGGAGGCGGCAACTGCCCGCCACGGCCCGGGAGTTGTCAGGCCGATGCCTGCGGGTTGTCTCGGATGACGCAGGTGAGGCGGGCGGAGCAGACGCGCTTGCCCTGCTCGTCGCTGACGGCGATCTCGTACGTGGCGCTGGTGCGTCCGCGGTGCACCGGGGTGGCGACGCCGGTGACGAGGCCGGAGCGGACGCCGCGGTGGTGGGTGCAGTTGAGGTCGACGCCGACGGCGATCCGTGTGGGGCCGCCGTGCAGCATGGCGCCGACGGAGCCGAGCGTCTCGGCGAGCACGGCGGAGGCGCCGCCGTGGAGCAGCCCGTACGGCTGGGTATTGCCCTCGACCGGCATGGTGCCGACGACGCGGTCGGGGGACGCCTCGACGACGCGGACGCCCATGCGCTCGCCGAGGTGGCCCGCCGAGAAGAGGGCGGGCAGGTCCAGGCCGCTGCCGGCCCAGGCGTCGAGGATCTCCTGCGGAAAGACGGTCCGGCTCTGTTCGCCCATGCTTCTCGGCTCCCCTGGTGCTCGTGGCGTACGTGAGGTGCGCGTGACTTCAGGTACTTCAGGTGGCTTCAGGTACTCGTGGTGCCTGAAGTCATGCGCAGACGTTTGTTATCAGGTGGTGCTCTCGGGGCGCTCGGTGGGTTCGAGTCGGATGATGACGGACTTGCTCGCGGGGGTGTTGCTCTGGTCCGCGGTGTGGTCCAGCGGCACCAGGACGTTGGTCTCGGGGTAGTAGGCGGCGGCGCAGCCCCGTGCCGTCGGGTAGTGGACGACGCGGAAGCCGGGGGCGCGCCGTTCGGTGCCGTCCGTCCACTCGCCGACGAGGTCGGTGTACGCGCCGTCGGCGAGCCCGTGGTCGCGGGCGTCGTCGGGGTGGAGGAGGACGACGCGGCGGCCGTTCTTGATGCCGCGGTAGCGGTCGTCGAGGCCGTAGATGGTGGTGTTGTACTGGTCGTGGGAGCGGATGGTCTGGAGGAGCAGGCGACCTTCCGGGACGTGCGGGAACTCGACGGGCGCCGCGGTGAAGTTGGCCTTCCCGGTGGTGGTGGGGAAGGTGCGGGAGTCGCGGGGCGCGTGGGGGAGGGTGAAGCCGCCGGGGCGGGCGACGCGGGCGTTGAAGTCCTCGAAGCCGGGGATCACGCGGGCGATGCGGTCGCGGATGGCGCCGTAGTCCTCCTCGAAGCGCTCCCAGGGCGTGGTGGAGGCGGTGCCGAGGACGGCGCGGGCCAGGCGGCAGACGATGGCGGGCTCGGAGAGCAGGTGGGGGCTCGCGGGGTCGAGCCGGCCGCGGGAGGCGTGGACCATGCCCATGGAGTCCTCGACGGTGACGAACTGGTCGCCGCCGCGCTGCCGGTCGCGTTCGGTGCGGCCGAGGGTGGGCAGGATGAGGGCTCGCGCCCCGGTGATCACATGCGAGCGGTTGAGCTTGGTGGAGACGTGGACCGTGAGGCGGGCGCGGCGGACGGCCGTTTCGGTGACGTCGGTGTCGGGGGTGGCGGAGACGAAGTTGCCGCCCATGGCGAGGAAGACCTTGGCCCGGCCGTCGCGGAGCGCCCGGATCGCGCGGACCACGTCGAGGCCGTGCTCGCGCGGTGGGGCGAAGCCGAACTCCTTCTCCAAGGCGTCGAGGAAGGCGGGGGCGGGGCGTTCGAAGATGCCCATGGTGCGGTCGCCCTGGACGTTGCTGTGGCCGCGGACGGGGCAGACGCCGGCGCCGGGACGGCCGATCGCGCCGCGCAGCAGCAGGAGGTTGACGACCTCCTTGATGGTGACGACCGCGTGCTTGTGCTGGGTGAGGCCCATGGCCCAGCAGACGACGGTGCGTTCGGAGGCGAGGATCATGCGCAGGGCCGTCAGGATCTCCTCCCGGGCCAGCCCGGTGGCGCGGAGGGTCTCGTCCCAGTCGGCGGTGCGGGCGAGGGCGGCGAACTCCTCGTAGCCGTGGGTGTGCTCGCGGACGAAGCCCTCGTCGACGGCGCCCTCGGTCTCCAGGACCAGCCGGTTGAGGAGGCGGAAGAGGGCCTGGTCGCCGCCGAGCCGGATCTTGAGGAAGAGGTCGGTGAGGGGGGTGCCGGAGCCGGCGAGGCCGCGCGCGTTCTGCGGGTTCTTGAACCGTTCGAGGCCCGCCTCGGGCAGCGGGTTGACGGTCATGATCTTCGTGCCGCCACGCTTGGCCTTCTCCAGGGCGGAGAGCATCCGGGGGTGGTTGGTGCCCGGGTTCTGCCCGGCGACGATGATCAGGTCGGCCTTGTAGAGGTCCTCCAGCAGGACGCTGCCCTTGCCGACACCGAGGGTGTCGGTGAGGGCCGAGCCGGACGACTCGTGGCACATGTTCGAGCAGTCGGGCAGGTTGTTGGTGCCGAACTCGCGGGCGAACAACTGGTAGAGGAACGCGGCCTCGTTGCTGGTGCGCCCGGAGGTGTAGAAGACGGCCTCGTCGGGCGACTCCAGGGCCCGCAGCTCGTCGGCGATGATGCCGAAGGCCCGCTCCCAGCTCACCGGCTCGTAGTGGTCCGCGCCCTCCGCGAGGTACATGGGACGGGTGAGGCGGCCCTGCTGGCCGAGCCAGTAACCGCTCCGGCCGGCGAGGTCCGCGACCGAGTGGGCGGCGAAGAAGGCGGGGGTGATCCGCCGGAGCGTGGCCTCCTCGGCGACGGCCTTGGCGCCGTTCTCGCAGAACTCCGCGGTGTGCCGCTTGTCCGGCTCCGGCCAGGCGCAGCCCGGGCAGTCGAAGCCGTCCTTCTGGTTGACCCTGAGCAGGGTGAGCGCGGTGCGCCGGACGCCCATCTGCCGCTGGGCGGCGCGCAGCGAGTGCCCGATGGCGGTGAGACCCGCCGCGGCGTGCTGCGGCTCGGTGACCTCGGGGGCGTCCTGGACGGGGTCGCCTGCCGGTGGTTTGCCTGCCATGTCGTTCCCCCTGGGCGGTGAGGCGGTCGCGTGGAGTGCTGCCGGTGACGATCCTGTCACGGGGGTCGGACAGTCGGGGCGGCGGTGTGGCGGGGATTGTCAGTGGGTCGTGGCAGGATCGGGGGCGTGGCAGCAAAGGCATCGAAATCACCGTCCGACGCGACCGAGCAGACCGGCCCCGAGGCCGTGGGGGAGGTACGGGAGGCCGTCCCCGCCTGCTCCTGATGGACGGGCACTCCATGGCCTACCGGGCGTTCTTCGCGCTGCCCGCGGAGAACTTCACGACCACCGGCGGTCAGCCGACGAACGCGGTGTACGGCTTCGCGTCGATGCTCGCGAACACCCTGCGTGACGAGAGCCCCACGCACTTCGCGGTGGCGTTCGACGTGTCGCGCAAGACGTGGCGCTCCGAGGAGTACGCGGAGTACAAGGCGACCCGTTCCAAGACCCCGGACGAGTTCAAGGGGCAGGTGGAGCTGATCGGCGAGTTGCTGGACCACATGCGGGTGCCGCGCTTCGCCGTCGACGGGTACGAGGCCGACGACGTCATCGCCACCCTGGCGGTCCAGGCCGAGGCGCAGGGCTTCGAGGTGTCGATCGTCACCGGCGACCGGGATTCGTTCCAGCTGGTCAGCGACGCCGTCACGGTGCTGTACCCGACCAAGGGCGTTTCCGAGCTGACCCGCTTCACGCCGGAGAAGGTCCAGGAGAAGTACGGTCTCTCGCCCGCCCAGTACCCGGATTTCGCGGCGCTCCGCGGTGACCCGTCGGACAACCTGCCCGGTATCCCGGGCGTCGGTGAGAAGACCGCCGCGAAGTGGATCAACCAGTTCGGTTCGTTCGCGGAGCTGGTGGAGCGGGCCGACGAGGTCAAGGGCAAGGCCGGGCAGAACCTGCGGGAGCACCTGGAGGCGGTCAAGCTCAACCGCCGCCTCACCGAGATGGTGCGCGACGTCGAGCTGTCGACGGGCCCGGAGGGCCTGGTCCGGGAGGCGTACGACCTCAGCGCGCTCGGCGAGCTGCTGGACCGGCTGGAGATCCGCAACCGGAGCCTGCGCGACCGGCTGTGGGGCACGGACCCGGCCGCGGTCGTGGAGGAGGCGGCCGAGGAGCTGGAGATCGAGCTGGACGGCCGGATGCTGGGCCAGGGCGAGCTGGCCGGCTGGCTGGCCGACATCCCGGCGGACGTGCCGGCCGCCGTGGTGGCCGGCTACGACTGGAAGCTCGGCACGGGCGATGTCCACGAGGTGGCGCTGGCCCTGCCGGACGACCGCGCCTGCTGGTTCGTCCCGCAGGAGCTGTCCGAGGACGACGACCGGGCGTTCGCCGCCTGGCTGGCCGACGCGGACCGCCCCAAGGTGCTGCACATGGGCAAGCGCGTCGTCCGCGTGTTCGCCGAGCGCGGCTGGCGGGTCGAGGGCGTCACCATGGACACCGCCGTCGCCGCCTACCTGGACGAGCCGGGCTCCCGGCCCTTCGAGACGGACCCGCTCAACCGCCACCGGCAGAAGCGGGCCGGCAAGGTCCGCTTCAACAAGGGCAAGCGCCAGCTCACCGAGCTGGAGGTGCTGGTCGAGGACAAGCTCGGCCGCACCCTCCCGCGCGTCGATCCCGACAAGGCCGAAGCCGGCCAGCAGGCGTTCGACTTCGACGGCACGGCCGACAAGGAAGCGGCCGAGAAGCTGATGGTCGAAGGCCGCGCGGTCCTCGACCTGGGCGTCTTCTACGAGCGGAAGCTCGCCGGGACGGGCGCGCTGGAGCTCATGCGCGACCTGGAGCTCCCGGTCGGCGACCTGCTCGTCGCCATGGAGCGCGAGGGCATCGCCGTCGACCGGGCCCGCCTGGAGCGACTGTCCGAGGAGTACCTGGGCGAGATCGAGCAGGCGGTCGCCGAGGCGCACCGCGCCGCCGGCCGCGAGTTCAACCTCTCCTCGCCCAAGCAGCTCCAGGAGATCCTCTTCGAGGAACTCGGCCTGCCCAAGACCAAGAAGATCAAGACCGGTTACACCACCGACGCCGACGCGCTGGCCTGGCTGGCCGCGCAGACGGAGAACGAGCTGCCGGTCGTCCTGCTGCGCCACCGCGACCGCGCCAAGCTCAAGACCACCGTCGACGGCCTGATCAACAACCTGGCGGCGGACGGCCGGATCCACACCACCTTCAACCAGATGGTGGCCGCCACCGGACGGCTGTCCTCCACCGACCCCAACCTGCAGAACATCCCGGTGCGCACCGGCGACGGCAGCCGCATCCGCCGCTGCTTCGTGGTCGGCGAGGGCTTCGAGTCGCTGATGACGGCCGACTACAGCCAGATCGAACTGCGCGTCATGGCCCACCTGTCGGAGGACGAGGGCCTCATCGAGGCGTTCACCTCCGGTGAGGACCTGCACACCACGGTCGCCTCCCAGGTCTTCGGCGTGGCCAAGGCCGACGTCGACCCGGAGATGCGCCGGAAGATCAAGGCCATGTCGTACGGGCTTGCCTACGGCCTGTCCGCGTTCGGCCTCTCGCAGCAGCTCGGGATCTCCCCGGGCGAGGCGGGCGGCCTGATGGACACCTACTTCGAGCGGTTCGGCGGGGTGCGCGACTATCTGCGCCGGGTCGTCGAGGAGGCCCGCGCCACCGGCTACACCGAGACGATGCTCGGCCGCCGCCGCTACCTGCCCGACCTCAACAGCGACAACCGCCAGCGGCGGGAGATGGCGGAACGGATGGCGCTCAACGCGCCCATCCAGGGCACCGCCGCCGACATCGTCAAGGTCGCCATGCTGCGGGTGGCCGAGGCGCTGGAGAAGGAGAAGCTGGCCACCCGGATGCTGCTCCAGGTGCACGACGAAATCGTGCTGGAGGTGGCCCCGGGCGAGCGGGAGAGGGTCGAGGAACTGATGCGCCGGGAGATGGCCGGGGCCGTGAGCCTGCGGGCCCCGCTCGACGTGTCGGTGGGCGTCGGCGGCGACTGGGAGTCCGCCGCCCACTGAGCCACCGGCGAGAGCCGCCGCGCACCCGCCGACCGCGCAGGCCGTCGGCGGGTGCGCGTGTTTCCGAAGGCGCGGGGCCGGTGTTTCCGGTTTCCGGAGACGCGCCGGGCCGGTGTTTCCGGGGAGACCGAAGTTTTTCCCGGGAGATCGGTGTGCGAACGCCCGATCCGTGTCACACGATGGAGGGAAACCCGAACGGCCGGTTCCCTGGGAAGGGAACCGCGGAGCAGAGGAGGCTCGCCGTGAAGGAGAGTCCCGAGGACGCGTCCACGGCATCAGCGCCGCAGCGGCTCTACACTGGGAGTGAGCGACCCTTCGACCCCGAGGACCTGGTCATGGCCTCGGGGCACGACGTCACTCCGAAACGGGTGGAGGCCGCCCGGCGGCACATCGAGGAGAAGGGCGCGGCGGCGCTGGAACGCTATCTGCCCTGACCGGCCCCGCCCGGCGCCCTCACCGGCGCCGGGCGTTCGCCCGCCGCGTGGGCTCCGCCGTCGACGGGTCCTCCGGCCAGGGATGCCGCGGATAGCGGCCCCGCAGCTCGGCCCGGACCGCCCGGTAGCCGTCGCGCCAGAACGAGGCCAGGTCCGCCGTGACCGCCGCCGGGCGCCCGGCCGGTGACAGCAGGTGGACGAGGACGGGCACCCGCCCGCCGGCGACCGTCGGTGTCCGCTGCCAGCCGAACAACTCCTGCAGCTTGACGGCCAGTACCGGCCGCCCGCTCCCGTAGTCCACCCGGATCCGCGACCCGCTGGGCACCTCGATCCGCTCCGGGGCCAGCTCCGCCAGCCGGGCCGCCTCCCCGCCCGCCCACGGAAGCAGCCGTTCCAGTGCGGCCCGGGCGTCCACCCGCTCCAGGTCGGCACGGCGCCGCGCCGCGTCCAGCTCCGGGCCCAGCCACGCCTCGGGGGCCGCCAGCAGCGCTTCGTCGGAGACGTCCGGCCAGGGCGCGCCCAGCTCGCGGTGGAGGAACGCGAGCCGCTCCCGCAGCCCGGTCGCCTCCGGCCCCCAGCGCAGCAGCCCCGGCCCCTCGGCCCGCAGCCCCTCCACCAGGGCCGCGCGGAGGAGGCCGCGGTCGGGGGAGGAGAGCGGCCGGGAGGACAGTTCGACCGCGCCCAGCCGGGCCACGCGCCGGGCCACCACGTCACCGCGCTCCACCGACCAGCACACCTCCTCCGCCTCGGCGAACAGCGCCCCGGCGGTCGTGCGTGCCGTGTCCTCGTCGATCACCGCACCCAGCCGCACCCGCGCCGACGCCGAGGCGACCGGCCGGTCGGCCACGGCCACCGCCAGCCACGGCGCGCAGCGCAGCCGCGAGCCGTCGCCGAGGGCGGCGCCGGTCCCCGACGCCATCAGGAACGCGCCCTCGCCGCGCGCCCGCGCCACCCGCTCGGGGAACGCCAGCGCGGCGACCAGGCCCGCCGCGGCGTCGTCGGTGAGCGCGTCCCCGGACCTCCCTTCGGCGACCCCGCGCAGGGCCGACTCCAGCCGCCGGGCCTCCGCCCGCCAGCGGGCGGAGTACGCGTCACCGCCCCGGCGCGCGGCCCGCCAGGCGGCCGCCAGGTCGTCGCCGTACTCGCGCGGCGGCTCCTCGCTCAGCAGCGCGACGATCTCGGCCGTGCGCCGCGCCCCCACCTCCGCCGCGCCGTCCAGCAGGGCCCGGGCCAGCCGCGGGTGCACACCCAGCCG
The DNA here is from genome assembly GCF_050937075.1 of Streptomyces sp. CA-181903. Taxonomy (NCBI): domain Bacteria; kingdom Bacillati; phylum Actinomycetota; class Actinomycetes; order Kitasatosporales; family Streptomycetaceae; genus Streptomyces; species Streptomyces sp. CA-181903. The sequence continues at coordinate 1,818,132 of NZ_JBNJLY010000001.1, read as the reverse complement.
GGCCATGCGGTGCCCGCGCGCGGTGGGGCGCCCGTCCGCGTCGACGGCGCCCGTGGCCGTCAGCACGGCGCGCGCGGCGGCCAGCGCGCCGGGCGGCGGCGGGTCCAGCAGCGCCAGGCCGCTCGCGTCCGGATCACCCCAGCAGGCCGCCTGCAGCGCGAACGCCGTCAGGTCGGCGACCAGGATCTCCGGCGCCGGGAAGGCGGTCAGCCGCGTCTCGTCGGCCTCCGCCCAGCAGCGGTAGACGGTCCCCGGCGCCTCACGCCCCGCCCGCCCGGCCCGCTGCCGGCCGGCGGCCCGCGACGCGCGGACGGTGGTCAGCGCGCTCAGCCCGCGCGCGTGGTCCGTACGCGGTTCCCGGGCCAGCCCGGAGTCCACCACCACGCGGACGCCGGGCACGGTCAGGCTCGACTCGGCCACCGACGTCGCCAGCACCACCCGCCGCGCCCCCGACCCGCCCGCCAGAACAGCCTCCTGTACGGCCGCCGGAGCCCGTCCGTGCACCTGGAGGACCTCCGCCCCGAGCTCCGCCGGGCCGCCCAGCAGCCCCGCGACCCGGGCGATCTCGCCGACCCCGGGCAGGAAGCAGAGCACGTCGCCCGCCCGCTCCCGCAGTGCCTGCCGCACCACCCCGGCCACATGCTCCAGCAGCACCGGGTCCACGCGCGTCCCGTGCGGGGGCCGCACCGCCCGCTCCGGCGGCGCCCACACCGTCTCCACCGGGTGCGACACGCCCTCGGCGGCCACCACCGGCGCGTCGCCGAGCAGCCGCGCCCAGCCCTCGGCGTCGGTCGTCGCGGACGCGGCGACCAGGCGCAGCTCCGGCCGCAGCGCGGCCCGCACGTCCAGCAGGAACGCCGCCGCCGTGTCGGCGTCCAGGTGCCGCTCGTGGCACTCGTCGAGCACCACCACGTCGACCCCGGAGAGTTCCTGATCGCGCTGGAGCCGCTGCAGCAGCACGCCGGTCGTGACCACCTCCACGACGGTCCCGGGCCCCACCCTGCGCTCGCCGCGCACCGTGAACCCCACCCGGCCCCCGGCCTCCTCGCCCAGCAGCCACGCCATGCGCCGCGCCGCCGCGCGGGCGGCGATCCGCCGCGGCTCGGCCACCAGGACCCGCCGCACCGGACCCGGCGCCCCCACCAGACCGGCCAGCACCAGCGGCACCAGCGTCGTCTTGCCCGTGCCGGGCGGCGCGCAGAGCACGGCGGTGCCGTGCCCGTCCAGGGCGGAGACGAGCGCGGGCAGTGCGCCGCGGACGGGAAGCCGGTCGAGGACGTCGGTACGGATCACGCGCACCAGTGTCGCCGACCCGCCGGAAACGGAAGGAGGCCGCACCCCGGCCACACTTGTGGTCGGGGTGCGGCCTCCTTCCGTGCCGCGGACTCAGTCCCGTTCGCAGACGAAGATCGCCGTGCCCGGGATCAGGTGCCCGCGCAGCGGGGACCAGCCGCCCCACTCCTGGTGGTTCCAATCCGGCCATTCCGGCTCGACGAGGTCGACGAGCCGGAACCCGGCCGTCACCACGTCCCGCACCCGGTCGCCGAGCGTCCGGTGGTGCTCCACGTAGACGGCGCGCCCCGTCTCGTCCTGCTCCACATAAGGGGTGCGGTCGAAGTAGGAGGCCGCGACGGACAGGCCCTCGGGGCCCGGCTCGTCCGGGAAGGCCCAGCGGATGGGGTGGGTGACGGAGAAGACCCACCGGCCGCCGGGCCGCAGCACCCGCCGCACCTCGCGCATCACCCGCACCGGGTCGGCCACGAACGGCACCGCGCCGTAGGCCGAGCACGCCAGGTCGAAGGAGCCGTCCGCGAAGGGCAGCGCGCGGGCGTCCGCCTCCACCAGGGGGACGCCCCCGCCGATCCGCAGCGCGTGCTGGAGCTGGCGGTGCGAGAGGTCCAGCGCCACCGGCCGGGCCCCCTGGGCGGCGAGCCAGCGCGAACACTGGGCGGCCCCGGCGCCGATCTCCAGGACGTCCCGTCCGGCCAGGCCGGTGGCCGGGCCGAGCAGTCCGGCGTCCGCCTCGTCGAGCCCCTCCGGGCCCCAGACGAAACGGTCGTCGCCGAGGAACGCCCCGTGTTCCCGCTGGTACTCGTCGGCGTTGCCGTCCCACCAGACCCGGCTGGCCCGGCTGCTCTCGGTCTCGCCGGCGTTTCGCCTGGTCGCCTCCGGTTCGCCTTCCTCGTGACCCTGAGGGTCCCGGAGGTCCTGCCGCGGCTCGTACGTGTCTGGCGTCATCTGGGTGGTCGCGATCCCGGGGTGATGGGGTGAGGGGGGCTTGCGGGTAAAGTATTCGGCCGCCGGAGGGTCTCGAACGGCTCCCACAAGGTGAGTTGTGCCGGATTCGGGGCATTTTGTCCCTGGTGTGCGCCTTCGCGCATTGACCGTGTCCGGCTGCCCCCGTATGCTACAAGTTGCGCTGCGAGCCTGCGCGCCTCGGACCGAGCAGGCCGCTTTCGTACTTGTTGTATGTCCCCTCGGTTGTCGAGGCGCTTCCGGAGTCATCCGGATAGTGCGCTTCTAAGCTGTCCGGCTTCGGCGGTGCGATACACGGGCTCATGGCGTAGCAGTACCTACGACTCAATGTCCGTACCGGAGCCCTTTCCCACATGACGAGCAGCACCGAGACCACCGCCACCACCCCGCAGGTTGCGGTCAACGACATCGGTAACGAGGAAGCCTTCCTCGCCGCGATCGACGAGACGATCAAGTACTTCAACGACGGCGACATCGTCGACGGCGTCATCGTGAAGGTCGACCGGGACGAGGTCCTGCTCGACATCGGTTACAAGACCGAAGGCGTCATCCCTTCCCGCGAGCTCTCGATCAAGCACGACGTCGACCCCAATGAGGTCGTCAGCGTCGGTGACCAGGTCGAGGCCCTCGTTCTCCAGAAGGAGGACAAGGAAGGCCGCCTGATCCTCTCGAAGAAGCGCGCCCAGTACGAGCGTGCCTGGGGCACCATCGAGAAGATCAAGGAAGAGGACGGGATCGTCACCGGTACCGTCATCGAGGTCGTCAAGGGTGGTCTCATCCTCGACATCGGCCTCCGCGGCTTCCTCCCGGCCTCCCTGGTCGAGATGCGTCGCGTCCGCGACCTCCAGCCCTACGTGGGCAAGGAGCTCGAGGCGAAGATCATCGAGCTGGACAAGAACCGCAACAACGTGGTCCTGTCCCGCCGCGCCTGGCTGGAGCAGACCCAGAGCGAGGTCCGTCAGACCTTCCTCACCACCCTCCAGAAGGGTCAGGTGCGCTCCGGCGTCGTCTCCTCCATCGTCAACTTCGGTGCCTTCGTGGACCTGGGCGGCGTCGACGGTCTCGTCCACGTCTCCGAGCTGTCCTGGAAGCACATCGACCACCCCTCCGAGGTCGTCGAGGTCGGCCAGGAGGTCACGGTCGAGGTCCTGGACGTCGACATGGACCGCGAGCGCGTCTCCCTGTCGCTCAAGGCCACCCAGGAAGACCCGTGGCAGCAGTTCGCCCGGACCCACCAGATCGGTCAGGTCGTCCCGGGTAAGGTCACCAAGCTCGTTCCGTTCGGCGCGTTCGTCCGCGTCGACGAGGGCATCGAGGGTCTGGTCCACATCTCCGAGCTGGCCGAGCGCCACGTGGAGATCCCGGAGCAGGTCGTCCAGGTCAACGACGAGATCTTCGTCAAGGTCATCGACATCGACCTCGAGCGCCGCCGCATCAGCCTCTCGCTGAAGCAGGCCAACGAGTCCTTCGGTGCCGACCCGTCCGTGGTCGAGTTCGACCCGACCCTGTACGGCATGGCCGCGTCCTACGACGACCAGGGCAACTACATCTACCCCGAGGGCTTCGACCCCGAGGCCAACGACTGGCTGCCGGGTTACGAGAAGCAGCGCGAGGAGTGGGAGCGCCAGTACGCCGAGGCGCAGCAGCGCTTCGAGCAGCACCAGGCGCAGGTCATCAAGTCCCGCGAGGCCGACGAGCAGGCCGCTGCCGAGGGTGCTGCCGCTCCGGCCGCCGCCTCCGGTGCCGGCAACGTCTCCGGCGGTTCGTACTCCTCGGAGTCGGCCGACACCTCCGGCGCCCTGGCGTCGGACGAGGCGCTGGCCGCCCTCCGCGAGAAGCTCGCCGGCGGCCAGAGCTGAGGCTCTGACCGGCCGCGGTTGACCGCAGGCTGACGTGAGGCCCGTTCCCCTTCGGGGGAGCGGGCCTCACGCGCGTTCCGGGGCGTGCGGGCCGCTCCCGGGAATGGCGGCGGCGGTCAAGGACGTTCCCTCCCAAGGAACATGAGGAGGAACGGTCACCGTGTTGGATCCGCAGGGTTTGTACGAATGGGAGCCCAAGGGGCTCGCCGTGGCCGACCTGGCCCTGGCTCAGGAAACCGCCGGCCTGGTCATGCTCTACCACTTCGAGGGCTACATCGACGCCGGAGCGACCGGTGAGCAGATCGTCGAGCGGCTGCTCGACCAGCTGCCGAACCAGGTCGTGGCCCGCTTCGACCACGACCGGCTCGTCGACTACCGGGCGCGCCGCCCGCTGCTGACCTTCCAGCGGGACCGCTGGAGCGCCTACGAGACGCCGAAGATCGAGCTGCGGATCGTCCAGGACGCCACCGGCGCGCCGTTCCTCCTGCTGTCCGGACCGGAGCCGGACGTCGAGTGGGAGCGGTTCGCCGCCGCCGTACGGGAGTTGGTGGAGCGGCTGAACGTACGCCTTTCGGTCAACTTCCACGGCATCCCGATGGGCGTGCCGCACACCCGTCCCGTCGGCATCACCCCGCACGGCAACCGGGCGGAGCTGGTCCCGGGCCACCGCGGCCACTTCGACGAGGCGCAGGTGCCCGGCAGCGCCGAGGCGCTGATCGAGTACCGGCTGACGGAGGCGGGCCACGACGTCCTGGGCATCGCCGCCCACGTCCCGCACTACGTCGCCCGCTCGCCCTACCCGGACGCCGCGCTGGTCGCCCTGGAAGCGATCACCTCGGCCACCGGCCTGGTGCTGCCCAACGCCGCGCACGCGCTGCGCAGTCAGGCGCTGCGCACCCAGGAGGAGATCGAGCGGCAGGTCGCCGAGGGGGACGAGGAACTGGTGGCGCTCGTCCGTGGGCTTGAGCACCAGTACGACGCGATGGCCGGCGCGGAGACGCGTGGGAACCTCGTCGCCGAGCCGCTGGAACTGCCCTCCGCGGACGAACTCGGCGCGGAGTTCGAGCGGTTCCTCGCCGACCGGGAGGGCGAGGGCGGCCGGTGAACCGGCGGCCGATAGCGTGGGGCCCATGCTGAAGGTGGGTCTCACGGGCGGTATCGGCGCGGGCAAGAGCGAGGTGTCGCGCCGGCTGGCCGCGCACGGAGCGGTGATCGTCGACTCGGACCGGATCGCGCGGGAGGTGGTGGAGCCGGGGACGGCGGGACTCGCCGCGGTCGTGGCCGAGTTCGGGCCGGAGGTGCTGGCCCCGGACGGCTCGCTGGACCGCCCGCGCCTCGGCTCCGTCGTCTTCGCCGACGCCGGGCGGCTGGCCGCGCTGAACGCGATCGTCCATCCGCTGGTGCGGGCCCGGTCGGCCGAGCTGGAGGCCGCGGCCGCGCCGGACGCGGTCGTCGTGCACGACGTGCCGCTCCTGGTCGAGAACGGCCTCGCCCCGCTGTACGACCTGGTCGTCGTGGTCGACGCCCGGGAGGACACACGGCTGGACCGGCTGGTGCGGCTCCGGGGCATGGCGCCCGAGGAGGCCCGCGCCCGGATGGCCGCCCAGGCGACGCGGGAACAGCGGCTTACGGCGGCCGACATCGTGATCGCCAACGACGGCCCGGTGGCCGAGCTGGAGGCCCGGGTGGACGAGGTGTGGGCCGGGTTGTGCGCGCGGGCGGCGGAGCGGCGGGGAGCGTCCTAGGAGCCGCGGGCGCTTCCCGGGGCACGGCCGGGAATAGGGCTTGACGTCCCGGCGTTGTGCGGGCCGCACCCTTCGGGGGTGCCGCATCCTTCGGGGTTATCGACAGGGAAGGGACCGTGCCCGTGGCCGAGCCGACACCCGAGACCCACGTCATCGACTTCCGCTCCGCCGAGCGACTGCTGGACGCCCGCGACCCGCGCGGCGCGGTCAAGCTGCTGGACTCGGTCATCGCCTCCCATCCGGAGAACACCGCGGCCCGCCTGCTGCGGGCACGCGCCTACTTCGCCGCCGCCCGGCTCCGCCCGGCCGAGCGCGAGTTCCAGCACGTGCTGGAGCGCGAACCGGACAACGCGTTCGCCCACTTCGCGCTCGGGCGGACGCTCGTGCGCTCGGGCCGGCCCGAGGAGGCCGTGCGGCACTTCCGGCTCGCCGCGGCACTCGACCCCCGGCCGGACTTCGTGGCGGCGGCCCGCTTCGAGGACAAGGGCTGAGGGCGCCCGGCGCGGCCGGGCCGGCAGCAGGGTCAAGGCCGTGGGCCCGGGCGGTCGGGGCCGGGCCGTGGGCCCGGCGGCCGGTCGTCGCCGAGCGGCTCGTAAGGCGGCACGTCGCGGCCCGGCTGGTAGTGCGCGCCCTGGTGGATGTGGTGGATCACCACCGACAGGTCGGCGACGGTCACCAGGGCCAGGGCCGCGAAGGCCGCCGCCCAGCCGGGATGGCCGGTGAGCGCGAACAGCGCGGCTCCCGCGCCGGAGAACACCAGGCCGAGGACGGCCAGCCCGCAGCGCAGCCGCAGCGGGCTGCGGGCCGTGAGGGGCTCGTTTCCCGTACGCATGGGCACCATCTCCCCCTCCCAGGATCCACCCGCCGCCGTCCGCGCGGAACCCGGACCGCCCGCCGTTGAAGGCGCCCGGGTCAGACCAGCCGCCGTATCTCGCCCCGGACGCGGTAGAAGCCTCCGGAGGCCGGTGCCAGGGCGTCGACGACGTAGCGGGCGCCGGCCCGGCGGATGTGGCGGGGGAACTGGACGTTCCAGGCGGGCTCGTAGCCCTCGGACACCACGTGCACGCGGAGCCGTCCGCCCTCCTGGACGCACTCGACCACGACGCCCGAGGCCGGGACGGCGTCGACGGTGGCCACCGTGGTCGCCGGGGTGTACGCGGGCAGAGCGGCGGCCGACTTGATGTCGCGCGGCACCGGGACGGTGCCGGAACGGGCGGCGGTGACCGCCGCGTCCGAGGCGTCCACGCACACCAGGGAGCCGTCGGTGGTGACCATGTACAGCCGTTCGTCCAGGTACTGCATGGACAGCGCCGAGCCGCTGCCGGTGCCGAGCTTCCACAGCCGGGTGCCGTCAGCGTCGAAGCAGTAGACGGACGAGGAGTTGTCGCCCGCGAAGACGTAGCGGCCGCCGGGGGCGGTGGCGCAGGAGTAGACGACCGCGTCGCACCGGTAGGTCGCCTCGATACGGCCCGTCGCCTTCGACAGCCGCTGCACGCTGCGCCGGGCGGTGCCCGCGTAGACGGAGCGGTCCTCCTGCCAGCCGAAGAGGACCGGGCCGTCGGTGGGGCTGTGCCAGAGCCGGGCGCCGCCGTCGGGGGCGTAAGCGGTCACGCCCGCGGAGTGGCCGTGGTAGACGGCGTGCGCGTCCCGGCGGACCATCCACGCGTAGCCGCCGTCGCTCCGGCGTGACCACTGGTGCTCGTCCTCGTGGTCGATGACGGTCAGACCGCCGTCCCGGTCGGCCACGTTGAGCACGCCCTCGTGGATGTCCAGCCAGAAGATGTCGACGGAGGGCGTGACCTCGTAGGCCGCGAAGGGCAGCTTGGACGACAGGTCGTAGACCGTGCCGTCGTCGCACCCGGCGTAGATCCAGAAGTCGTCCGCCACCAGGCATTTGACGCCGTCCGGCAGCTTGTAGCGGGCGAGGACCTCGCCGCCGTGGCCGAGCGTGAAGACGTCGCCGGCCTGGTTGCCGACCCAGCAGCGCTCCTCGTCGACGTGGATGCCGAAGGCCGCGGCGCCCGTGCGGAAGCGCCACAGCACCGGGGCGACCGCGCGGGCGGTCGAGGGCGCCGAGGACACCTGGCGGCGCGTCACCGGGCGGGCGGCCCGGCCGCCCGGCACGGCCGGCGCGTATCCCTTGCGGACCTTCTCCCCGACCTTCTTCGCGGCGGCGGCCCGCGCCTTGTCCTCGGTGGCGAAGGACGAGGTCTGCACCTGGCCCGCCGCGCCGATCCGGCCGTAGCGGACGGTGACGGTCGTGCCGTCCACCGTCACCTCGTAGAACTTGTGCGCGCCGGCGCCCTCCTGCGAGAGCTCCAGGTAGGTGCGCTCGGACGCGGACGGTGTGACGGACATGACAGGCCCCCCTCCCCGGCGGCCCCGGACGGCCGCCCTTCACTGCCCGGAACGTTAGGGGGTGCCACTGACAACGGGCCGTTTCCGCAGGCCGGCGGGGGTGTGGAGCGGACGGTCAGGCCGCGTCGGGGACGTTCGCCGGGGTGAGCGGGCGGCCGGCCGTGCCCTGGGCGGCCTCCTCCAGCGCCTTCGCGATCACGTGCGGGGTGTTGGTGATGACCGCGTCCACGCCGAGACGGGCCAGGGCGACCGCGCGCCGGGGGTCGTCCACGGTCCAGGCGGAAATCTCCAGCCGCCGGCCGTGCGGGCCCTTGACGCCGTGCACCGACCGCACCCAGGCCGCGTCGACCTTGGTGTGGTCAGGGTTGATCTGGTCGGCGAACCTGGCGTAGTCGCGGAGTTCGGCGGGCTTCGGCGCGCCGAGGAAGCCGGTCTTCACCTCGGGGCGCAGGCCGTGGAAGGTGCGGAGCGAGGCGGCGTTGAAGCTCTGGACGACCAGCCGGCCGCCGACGTGCCGCCGGTCGAGCCAGCCGGCCCGGCGGAGCTCCGCCACCAGTTGGCGCTCGACGCCGGGGTACAGCTCGGGCGCCTTGACCTCCAGGAGCAGCTTCTGGTGGTTGTGGTCGACCCGCCGGAGGTAGCCGTCGAGGGTGGGGACGCGCTCGCCGGCGAAGCGGCGGTCGAACCAGCTGCCCGCGTCCAGCTTGCGGATCTCGGCCAGGGTGAAGTCGCCGACCTTCCAGGGCGCCCGGTCCGGGAAGCGCTTCCTGACGTCGGTGGTCCGGGTGAGGGTGGTGTCGTGGATGACGACCAGCTTGCCGTCCTTGGTGCGCTGGACGTCGTTCTCGACCCAGCCGATGCCCAGCCGGGCGGCTCTGTCGATGGAGGCGAGGGTGTTCTCGGGGGCCTGGACCGGCACCCCGCGGTGCCCGATCGTGAGCGGCACCCGGGCGCGTTCCGTGGCAGCGGAGTCCGGCGCGGCGCCGGTGTCCGGGACGGCCTCGGCGGCCGGTGTGACGAGGCCCAGCGCGACCGGGACGGTCACGGCCAGGGCCAGGAGGGTGCGGGTCACGGGGGAGGCGGGGCGGATGCGCATCGGGGCTCCTCGCGGCGTCCGGGGTGCCGGGCGCGGTGGCGACCGGTCCATGGCGTACGGAGACAGTCGTACCGGAAACCCCCGCCCCGCGCAGCAGGAAGGACGGCCGGGCGGCGGATCGTCCGCCGCATCCTCACCTCCGGTCCATCTGGGAAAACCGCAGGTGAAGGCCGTCGCACCGGCCGTTGTCAGTGGCAGGTCGTACGGTGGTCACATGCGGCCCGTTTCCCAGATCGAACGCAAAGTGGCGCCTTTCGAGGTCGTCAGTCCCTACCAGCCCAGCGGTGACCAGCCGGCTGCCATCGCCGAGCTGGAGAAGCGCATCCGCGCGGGTGAGAAGGACGTCGTCCTGCTCGGCGCGACCGGTACCGGCAAGTCGGCGACCACGGCGTGGATGATCGAGAAGCTCCAGCGGCCGACGCTCGTCATGGCGCCCAACAAGACGCTCGCGGCCCAGCTCGCCAACGAGTTCCGCGAGCTCCTGCCCAACAACGCGGTCGAGTACTTCGTCTCGTACTACGACTACTACCAGCCCGAGGCGTACGTCCCGCAGTCGGACACGTACATCGAGAAGGACTCCTCGATCAACGAGGAGGTGGAGCGGCTGCGGCACTCCGCGACCAACTCGCTGCTCACCCGGCGGGACGTGGTCGTGGTGGCCTCCGTGTCCTGCATCTACGGCCTGGGCACGCCCCAGGAGTACGTGGACCGCATGGTTCCGCTCAAGGTGGGCGAGGAGATCGACCGGGACGACCTGCTCCGCCGCTTCGTGGAGATCCAGTACACGCGCAACGACCTGGCCTTCACCCGGGGCACCTTCCGGGTGCGCGGGGACACCATCGAGATCTTCCCGGTCTACGAGGAACTGGCCGTCCGCATCGAGATGTTCGGCGACGAGATCGAGGCGTTGTCCACGCTGCACCCGCTGACCGGCGAGGTCATCTCGGACGATCGGGAGCTGTACGTCTTCCCCGCCAGCCACTACGTCGCCGGCCCCGAGCGGATGGAGAAGGCCATCGCCGGGATCGAGGCGGAGCTGGAGGAGACGCTGGCGCGCATGGAGAAGCAGGGCAAGCTGCTGGAGGCCCAGCGGCTGCGCATGCGCACCACGTACGACATCGAGATGATGCGGCAGATCGGCTCCTGCTCCGGCATCGAGAACTACTCGCTGCACATGGACGACCGAGAGCCGGGCTCCCCGCCCAACACCCTGCTGGACTTCTTCCCGGACGACTTCCTCCTCGTCATCGACGAGTCGCACGTCACCGTGCCGCAGATCGGCGCCATGTACGAGGGCGACGCCTCCCGCAAGCGCACCCTGGTCGAGCACGGCTTCCGGCTGCCGTCCGCCATGGACAACCGCCCGCTGAAGTGGGAGGAGTTCACCGAGCGCATCGGGCAGACCGTCTACCTGTCCGCGACGCCCGGCAAGTACGAGCTGGCGAAGTCCGACGGCTACGTCGAGCAGATCATCCGGCCCACCGGGCTGGTCGACCCGGAGGTCGTCGTCAAGCCGACCGAGGGCCAGATCGACGACCTGGTGCACGAGATCCGCAAGCGCACCGAGAAGGACGAGCGGGTCCTGGTCACGACGCTCACCAAGAAGATGGCCGAGGACCTGACGGACTACTTCCTGGAGCTCGGCATCCAGGTGCGCTACCTGCACAGCGACGTCGACACCCTGCGCCGCGTCGAGCTGCTGCGCGAGCTGCGGGCCGGCGAGTACGACGTCCTGGTGGGCATCAACCTGCTGCGCGAGGGTCTCGACCTGCCCGAGGTGTCGCTGGTGGCGATCCTCGACGCCGACAAGGAGGGTTTCCTGCGCTCCGGCACCTCGCTGATCCAGACCATCGGCCGCGCGGCGCGCAACGTCTCGGGCCAGGTCCACATGTACGCCGACAAGATCACGCCGGCGATGGAGAAGGCCATCGACGAGACCAACCGGCGCCGCGCCAAGCAGATCGCGTACAACAAGGAGCGGGGCATCGACCCGCAGCCGCTGCGGAAGAAGATCGGTGACATCGTCGCCACCATCGTCCGTGAGGAGATCGACACCCAGGAGCTGCTGGGCTCGGGCTACCGGCAGCCGGCGGACAAGGGCAAGGGCGGCGAGAAGAAGGGGAGGGCTCCCGTTCCGACGGCCGCGGGCGGCGGCAAGAAGGGCAAGGCCAAGGCGGCCGTCGCGACCGACCGCCCGGCGGCGGAACTGGCCCGGCTCATCGAGGACATGACGGACCGCATGCGGGCCGCCGCGGCGGAGCTCCAGTTCGAGGTCGCCGCGCGGCTGCGCGACGAGGTGGGCGAGCTGAAGAAGGAGCTGCGGCAGATGAAGGAGGCGGGGGTCGCCTGACGGCGTCTCCACCCCGACGGCCCCTCGCGGCGGGGCCGTCGGGGTGGAAGCCGCAGTTCCCTTGTCCGGCTCCCTCGCCCGGTTCCTTTGTCCGGAAAGGCCCGGTGGAGATGTCGCAAGACCGCCACAAACCGCCCTGGGTGGAGCAGGCGGGAGCGGGAGTGCATAGGGTCGTTCCATGCGCCGCGCACGCGCGCGGCGTTCCGGGGGAAGCACCGTACGGCGTCGTACGACGGTGACCGAACGACGAATGAGAAGGGACCGCGCGTGACAGTCAACTTGTCCAAGGGTCAGGGCATCAGCCTGCAGAAGGCCGGCGGGGGAAGCCTGACCGCGGTGCGGATGGGGCTGGGCTGGAAGTCGGCCCCGCGCCGGGGACTGTTCAGGTCGCGCACCACGGAGATCGACCTCGACGCCTCCGCGAGCATGTTCGCGGACGGCCAGCACATCGACGACGTCTGGTTCAACCACCTGGTGAGCCACGACGGTTCGGTGCGGCACACCGGGGACAACCTTGTGGGCGGCGCCGGCACCGGCGGCGACGACGAGACGATCCTGGTCGACCTCGACCGGGTGCCCGTCCACGTCGACCAGATCGTCTTCGCGGTGAACTCCTTCAGCGGGCAGACCTTCTCCGAGATCACCAGCGCCCACTGCCGGCTGGTCGACGACAACACCGGCCAGGAGCTGGCCCGCTACACGCTCGACGGCGGCGGCCCGTACACCGCGCAGATCATGGCGAAGGTCCACCGGGTGGGCGGCGGCTGGCAGATGACGGCCATCGGCACCCCGTCCAACGGCCGCACGATCCACGACCTCTACCCGGTGATCGCGACGATCCTGTAGCCCCCCGCCGGGGGCGGGTCCGACGGGGCGGACTCGGGAGCACGGACAGTACGGAACGGCCCGGTGGCGCGGCGCCACCGGGCTTCTGCGGCGCACAGGACACAGAGGAGGGGGAGCAGGGCGATGACGGCCGAGCTGGTACGGGGGCAAAACCACCCGCTGACCGAGAGCCGGTTGGAGATCCGGGTCTCGGCGGGGGACCCGGTGGTGGTGGGAGCCGCGCTCGGCGGCGCGGACGGCAGGGTTCCGGACGCCGGGCGGGTCGCCCGTCCCGGCTCCCCGCGGCTGCCCGGCGTGGAGGTGCCGGCCGGCGTCGCCGCGGCGCAGCGGCTCTCCGTCGAACTGGACGCCCTGCCCGACTCCGTGCACCGCGTGCACGTGCTGCTCGCCCTGCCGCCCGGCGGCCGGGGCCCGGCGCGGTTCGGGGCGACGGCCGCGCCCTTTGTCGCCCTGTCCGGGGCCGGCGGTGACGACATCGCCAGCTTCACCGTCACCGAACTGGACGCCGAGACCGCGCTGGTGGCCGTGGAGCTCTACCGCCGCCAGGGCGCCTGGCGGGTCCGGGCCGTCGGCCAGGGCTACGCGGGCGGCCTCGCCGAGCTCTTCCGCGACCTCGGGGTGGACCGCGCCGCCGAGCTCGCCGCGGGCGTCGAGGCGGAGGCGGCCGGGAGCGCGCCCGTGCTCTCCGCGTCGCAGCCTTCGGCGCGGCACGCCGGGAGCGGCTGCCGGCACGCCGGGACGGCGGTGGACTGGTCCGCCGACCCCACCGCCCAGGCAGCGTCGCCCGCCGTCCCGCAGGCCGTTCCCGCGCCCGAGACGCCGTCCCCGGCCGGTCCCGTCGACTACCGGCATCCGCGCCGCCGGGCCGACGAGCCCCCGCAGCCCGCCCCCGCCGCCCCGGCCGCCCGGCCGGGGACGCCGCCGGAGCCCGTGGCCGGGGACGCCGCCGGCTGGACGATGGAGGAGCGCCTGTACAACCAGGTGTGGGGCATGTTCGAGGACCTGGCCCGGAGCACCGCCGCCTACCGCAGCGCGGTCGGTTTCGCCGAGTCGCGGCTGGAGAAGGAGCTCGACCGGGTGCTCTCCGACCCCGCCACCCGGGTCGGTCCGGCCGCCGACGCGGCCCGCGAGGAGGCGCGTGCCAAGCACGGCGGCCTGGTGGAGCGGGCCCGTGCCGTGCTCGACCGCGACCTCGCCCAGCTCACCGCCGAGGCCGAGGTCGTCGAGCACGCGCTGCCGCCCGCCCTGGCCCGCTGGGACAGCCCCGTCTGGCACGCCTACCAGGCGCCGCTGGAGACGCCGATGGCGCTGCGGCTGGGCGACCTGCACCTGCCGGAGCGGCGGGGGCTGCGCATCCCCATGCTGGTCCGGCTGCCGCTCCAGCGCGGCCTGTGGGTCGACTGCGGCCGCGCGACCGGCTCGGGCACGGACATGGCCGACCCCGCCGAGCTGCGCCGGCTGGCCATGGACTGCGCGGTGGCGCACGCCGCGCGGCTGCTGGCGGTGCACCCCGTCGGCGAGTTCGGTGTGCACGTCCTGGACCCGGCCGGTTCGGCTTCGGCCGCCCTGGCGCCGCTCGTCGAACACGGGGTGCTGGCGCGGCCCCCGGTGGCCGGGGCCCAGGGGGTCGCCGCCGTCCTGACCGAGCTGACCCGGCGCGTCGACCTGGTGCAGATGGCGGTCCGCAGCGGAGCCACCGACGCGCTGCCGCCCGACCTGGACACCGCCGAGCAGCTGCTGATCGTCAACGACTTCCCGCACGGCTTCGACGACCGCGCGGTCACCCAGCTCCGCTACCTCGCGGACGAGGGCCCGGCCGTGGGCGTGCACCTGATGATGGTGGCCGACCGGGAGGACTCGCGGGGATTCGGCCCCGTCCTCGACCCGCTGTGGCGCTCGCTCCTGCGGATCACACCGGTGCCGGACGACCACCTCGCGGATCCGTGGGTGCGGCACGCCTGGACGTACGAGCCGTCGCTCGCCCCGGCCGGCAGCGATGTGGTGCGGCAAGTGCTGTGGCAGGTGGGGCAGGCGAGGCGGGCCTACGGACTCTGACCGGACCCGCCCTTGGCGGTCACTTGGGATTCTCTTTACTCTTTCTTGGTGCTTCCTGTACCGTTGGTGATGCGGAGGCGACCCCGGCGCCGGCCGGCACCCGGTGTGCCGGGTGAACGGGCGAGTGGAAGGAGCCTCCGGCAGCGACGACGCTGGAAGTTGCCGTACGAGATGCCGGAGGTCCCGTGGACGTCTCCCTGACGCTGTGGCTGCTGACCGTCGCCGGTCTGTGCGCCCTGATCGCCGCCGACTTCTTCATCGGCGGCCGGAAGCCGCACGAGGTCTCCCTCAAGGAGGCCGGCACCTGGACGGTCGTCTGGGTCGTCCTCGCCGGCCTGTTCGGCCTGGGCCTGCTGTTCCTGGGCGGCGGGCAGCCGGCGGGCGAGTTCTTCGCCGGCTACATCACGGAGAAGTCGCTGAGCGTCGACAACCTCTTCGTCTTCGTCCTGATCATGGGCAAGTTCGCGGTACCCGCCGCCTATCAGCAGCGGGTGCTGATGGTGGGCGTCCTCATAGCCCTCGTCCTGCGGGCCGTGTTCATCGGCGCGGGCGCGGCGATCATCGCCAACTTCTCCTGGGTCTTCTACCTCTTCGGGGCGTTCCTCGTCTGGACCGCCTGGAAGCTCATCCAGGAGGCGCGCGCGGACGAGGAGGAAGAGGAGTTCGAGGAGAACCGCTTCCTGAAGGCGGTCGAACGCCGCTTCCCCTCCACGGACCGGTACCACGGCACCAAGCTCTTCGTCGTGGAGGGGGGACGGCGCCTGATGACGCCGATGCTGATCGTCATGCTGGCGATCGGCACGACCGACGTCCTCTTCGCCCTGGACTCAATCCCGGCGATCTTCGGCCTGACCCAGGACGCGTACATCGTCTTCACTGCCAACGCCTTCGCCCTCATGGGCCTGCGCCAGCTGTACTTCCTGATAGGCGGCCTGCTGCGGAAGCTGGTCCACCTTTCGTACGGGCTGTCGGTGATCCTCGGCTTCATCGGCGTCAAGCTGGTGCTGCACGCCCTCCACGAGAGCGGGGTGCCGGTGCCGGAGATCGGCATTCCGGTCTCGCTGGGCGTCATCTGCGCGGTGCTCGCCGTCACCACGGTCACCAGCCTGCGCGCCTCCGCCAAGGCCGAGCGGGCCGGCGCCGAAGGGAGCCGGGAGCACACGGACGTCCACGCGGATGTCTGAGCCGACGCGCTCCCAGGTGGTCGCGGTCCGGGGGCCGGGGAGCCCGGCCCCCGGGGTGGCGTCCGGTGTGACCCGCGGCGCGGCCTCCGTCGCCTCCGGGGACGCAGGCCGGGTCTCGGGCAGCAGGGCGAAGCAGGCCAGGCTGAGCAGCGCGACGGCGATGAGGAAGACGGCCACGCCCCACGGCGGCCGGTCCCCCCGGGTGAGCGCGGTGGCGACCAGCGGTGTGACCGCGCCGCCCAGGATGCCCGCGAGGTTGTAGCCGACGGTGGCGCCCGTGCAGCGCACCCGGGGCGCATAGAGCTCCGGCAGGTATGCGCCGACCACGGCGAATGTGATCATGAAGGCCAGCATCGCCACGACGAAGCCCACCGTCATCAGCACGGGGTTCCCGGTGTGCAGCAGGGCGATCATCGGAAACATCCACAGGACGACGGCCACACACCCGGCCAGGCACAGCGGGCGCCGTCCGACGCGGTCGCCGAGGAGGGCGAGCGGCGGGGTGGCGGCGCCCGAGGCGACGACCGCGACCATGACGCAGACCAGCATCACGGTGCGGTCGATGCCGAGCCGTTCGGTGCCGTAGGCCAGGGCCCAGGTGGTGACCGTGTAGTAGACCGCGTAGCCCATGGTCAGCCCGCCGGCGGAGAGCAGGACGAGCCGCCAGTGGTCGCGGACCACCTCGGCGATGGGCAGCGGGGCCCGCTGCCCGGGCGGGAGTTCGTGGAACTCGGGGGACTCGCTGATCCGGCTGCGGAGCAGCATGCCGCCGGCCGCCAGCACGCCCGCCACCCAGAAGGGCACCCGCCAGCCCCAGGAGCGGAACTGCGCGTCGGTGAGGCCGACGGAGAGGCCGAGGGTGATGCCGTTGGCGAGCAGGAAGCCCAGTGGCGGGCCGAGTTGGGGGAAGCACGACCACAGCGCCCGGCGGTGCGCGGGGGCGTGCTCGGTGGTGAGCAGCACGGCGCCGCCCCACTCGCCGCCGAGGCCCAGCCCCTGGAGGAAGCGCAGGACGAGGAGGAGCAGCGGGGCGGCGGCGCCGATCGCGGAGTACGGGGGCACCAGTCCGACGGCGACGGTGGCGATGCCGGTCAGCAGCAGGGAGACGACGAGGACGGGCCGCCGGCCGTACCGGTCGCCCACGTGTCCGAAGAGGACGGAGCCCAGCGGGCGGGCGATGAAGCCCACCCCGAAGGTGCCGAACGCCGCCAGTGTGCCCATCAGGGGCGAGGCGGTGGGGAAGAAGAGCGGCCCCAGCACCAGCGCGGCCGCGGTGCCGTAGGCGAAGAAGTCGTAGTACTCGATGGCCGTCCCGACGAGGGAGGCGGTCGCCAGGCGGAGCATGGCGGGGAGACCGGTGGGACCGGCAGGCGTGGGACCGGCGGGGCCGGTGGGGGAGCCGTCACGGTGCATGTACCGCCCAACTTCCCGCGCCGGTGCGGGACACGGGGCGTGCGGGCGCGTTTCCGGGGGCGCGAAGGAACCTCCGCTTCCGGTTGCCCTGCGGCCAACGCGCGCCCCCGGCGCCTTGCGGCGGCTACGCGCCCCCCGCACCGGCCGCCGGAGAGCCCGGCGCCGCCGTCACACCCGTCTCACCAGCCGCGCTCGCGCCACTCCGCGAGGTGGGGCCGCTCGGCGCCCAGGGTGGTGTCCGCGCCGTGCCCGGGGTAGACCCAGGTCTCGTCCGGGAGCCGCCCGAAGAGCTTCGTCTCCACATCACCGAGCAGACTGGCGAACGCCGTGGGGTCGTCGTGCGTGTTGCCGACGCCGCCCGGGAAGAGGCAGTCGCCGGTGAACACGTGCGGGTGGCCGTGCGGGTCGTCGTAGACCAGCGCGATGCTGCCCGGCGTGTGCCCGACCAGGTGGACGGCGGTGAGGGGCACCCGGCCCACCCGGAGCGTGTCGCCGTCCTCGACGGGCACGTCCGTGGGCACCGGGATGCCCTCCGCGTCGTACCGCCCGGCGTAGGTGCGGGCGCCGGTGGCGTCGACCACCTCGCGCAGCGCGCCCCAGTGGTCCCCGTGCCGGTGGGTGGTGACGACGGAGGCGATCCCGCCGTCGCCGATCAGGCCGAGCAGCGTGTGCGGCTCGGCGGCGGCGTCGATCAGCAGCTGCTCGTCCGTCGCACGGCAGCGCAGCAGATAGGCGTTGTTGTGCATGGGACCGACCGCGACCTTGGAGATCATCAGATCGGTCAGCTCGTGTACGTCGGCGGGGCCGCCGACCTTCACCGCTCCCGTGTATGCCATGGGATCAGCCTAGTTCCTCGGTATGACCACGGGCCGTGGGCGGCGGTCCCGCGGCCGTGCCCGGCGTCACAGCGGCGGCAGGGCCGGGACCGGGCTCCCGCCGGTGTCCAGGGCGGCGGCGTCGTTCCGGCCGGCGAGCCAGCCCAGCAGCGCGGGCGCGGGCCCGGAGACGCGGAGCCGGGGGCCGTCCGTACCGCCCGTCCGCCACTCCCGCCCGTCCTCCGTGGCGAGCAGCAGGGCCGGCACCCCGGGGTGGCCGGAGAACCGCCGGGCCAGGAAGCCGATCTCCCGGTCGGTGAACTCGGCGGGCAGGTCCGCGAGCCCGTAGCCGATCGCGAGGTCCACATGGTGCAGCTCGACCTCGATCAGCCGCCGGAAGGGGACCCGGGAGGCGCGGTCCGTGATGCCGTTGCGCAGGGTGACCGTACGGGAGAGGTCGCCGGGGGCGGCGGCCGCCTCCAGGAAGCGCCGGGAGCTGTCGCGCAGGTCGGCGAGGTGGACGGCGAGAGGGCGCGGGGCGTCCCGTTCGATGTCGGCGTCCCGGACCGCGGCGTCGGCGTACATGGGCCGTCCGCCGAGCACGTTGACCAGGGCGTCGGCGTTGCGTGCGAGGTGGGCCAGGACGTGGCCGCGGGTCCAGCCGGGGAGCCGGGAGGCTTCGGCGAGGGCGGACTCCGGGAGCTTGGCCACGGCGGTCAGCAGCCGGTCGGTGGCCTCGCCGACCAGGGCGAGGTCGTGCTCGTGATCAGCCATGGCCCGACCATAGCGCCGCCACTCGTTCGGGTGAAGGAGATGGACTCCGGCCGTAAATCGAATGTGCGTGCTATACGCTCGATGTGCGGCATCCTGGAGAGATGGCCGCAGCGCTCTCGTACCCTGGCTGGGTCGGGAGCATCGCTCCGCACTGACCCCTGCCGCCGCGACGGGCCCGCATCACGGGCCGGCGTCGCGTGGCGGCGGGGCCGGCGCACCCCCTCGTCTTCTCAAGAAAGGTGCCGACCGGCGTGGCAGACCGTCTCATCGTCCGTGGCGCGCGCGAGCACAACCTCAAGAACGTCTCGCTCGACCTCCCCCGTGACTCCCTCATCGTCTTCACGGGTCTTTCCGGGTCGGGCAAGTCGTCCCTCGCCTTCGACACGATCTTCGCCGAGGGGCAGCGCCGCTACGTCGAGTCGCTCTCCTCGTACGCACGGCAGTTCCTGGGCCAGATGGACAAGCCCGACGTGGACTTCATCGAGGGCCTGTCCCCGGCCGTGTCCATCGACCAGAAGTCGACCTCGCGCAACCCGCGCTCCACGGTCGGCACGATCACCGAGGTCTACGACTACCTCCGCCTGCTGTTCGCCCGGATCGGCAAGCCGCACTGCCCCGAGTGCCGGCGGCCGATCTCCCGGCAGTCGCCGCAGGCGATCGTCGACCGGGTGCTGGAGCTGCCCGAGGGCAGCCGCTTCCAGGTGCTGTCGCCGCTGGTGCGCGAGCGCAAGGGCGAGTACGTCGACCTCTTCTCCGACCTCCAGACCAAGGGCTACAGCCGGGCCCGGGTGGACGGGCAGACGATCCAGCTCTCCGAGCCGCCCAAGCTGAAGAAGCAGGAGAAGCACACCATCGAGGTGGTCGTCGACCGCCTCACCGTCAAGGGCAGCGCCAAGCGCCGGCTGACCGACTCGGTCGAGACCGCGCTGGGCCTGTCCGGCGGCATGGTCATCCTGGACTTCGTCGACCTCCCCGAGGACGACCCCGAGCGTGAGCGGATGTACTCCGAGCACCTCTACTGCCCGTACGACGACCTCTCCTTCGAGGAGATGGAGCCGCGCTCCTTCTCCTTCAACTCGCCCTTCGGCGCCTGCCCGGACTGCACCGGCATCGGCACCCGCATGGAGGTCGACCCGGAGCTGATCGTCCCGGACGAGGACAAGAGCCTCGACGAGGGCGCGATCAGCCCCTGGGCGCACGGCCAGAGCAAGGACTACTTCCACCGCCTGGTCTCCGCCCTCGCCGACGAGCTGGGCTTCCGCACGGACATCCCCTGGGCGGGGTTGCCGCAGCGCGCCAAGAAGGCCCTGCTGAACGGCCACCGCACGCAGGTCGAGGTGCGCTACCGCAACCGGTACGGCCGCGAGCGCGCGTACACCACCTCGTTCGAGGGCGTCATCCCGTTCGTCAAGCGGCGCCACTCCGAGGCGGAGAGCGACTCCAGCCGCGAGCGCTTCGAGGGCTACATGCGCGAGGTGCCGTGCCCCACCTGTGAGGGCACCCGCCTCAAGCCGGTCGTGCTGGCGGTCACCATCCAGGACCGGTCCATCGCGGAGGTCTCCGCGATGTCCATCAGCGAGTGCGCCGACTTCCTGCGGGACATGACGCTCACCGGCCGCGAGAAGAAGATCGCCGAGCGCGTCCTCAAGGAGGTCAACGAGCGGCTCCGCTTCCTCGTCGACGTCGGCCTGGACTACCTCTCGCTCAACCGCGCGGCGGGCACCCTCTCCGGCGGCGAGGCGCAGCGCATCCGGCTCGCCACGCAGATCGGCTCCGGCCTGGTCGGCGTGCTGTACGTGCTGGACGAGCCGTCCATCGGCCTGCACCAGCGCGACAACCACCGGCTCATCGAGACGCTGGTGCGCCTGCGGGACATGGGCAACACCCTGATCGTCGTCGAGCACGACGAGGACACCATCAAGGTCGCCGACTGGGTCGTGGACATCGGCCCGGGCGCCGGCGAGCACGGCGGCAAGGTCGTGCACAGCGGCCCGCTGGCCGAGCTGCTGGCCAACGAGGCGTCGATGACCGGGCAGTACCTCTCCGGCCGGCGGGCCATCGCCACCCCGGAGGGGCGGCGCCCGATCGACAGGAAGCGCGCGCTGACCGTGCGCGGCGCCCGGGAGAACAACCTGCGCGACATCGACGTGTCGTTCCCCCTGGGGGTGCTCACGGCCGTCACCGGTGTCTCGGGGTCCGGCAAGTCGACGCTGGTCAACGACATCCTGTACACGCACCTGGCCCGTGAGCTGCACGGTGCCCGCACGGTCCCCGGCCGGCACACCCGGGTGGACGGCGACGACCTGGTCGACAAGGTCGTCCACGTCGACCAGTCGCCGATCGGCCGGACGCCGCGCTCCAACCCGGCCACGTACACCGGGGTGTTCGACAACATCCGCAAGCTCTTCGCGGAGACGATGGAGGCGAAGGTCCGCGGCTACCTGCCCGGCCGCTTCTCCTTCAACGTCAAGGGCGGCCGCTGTGAGAACTGCTCCGGCGACGGCACCATCAAGATCGAGATGAACTTCCTGCCGGACGTCTACGTGCCGTGCGAGGTCTGCCACGGGGCGCGGTACAACCGCGAGACCCTGGAGGTGCACTACAAGGGCAAGTCCATCGCCGAGGTGCTGGACATGCCGATCGAGGAGGCGCTCGGCTTCTTCGAGGCCGTCCCGACGATCGCGCGCCACCTGCGGACCCTCCACGAGGTGGGCCTCGGGTACGTGCGGCTCGGGCAGCCGGCCCCGACGCTGTCCGGCGGCGAGGCGCAGCGCGTCAAGCTCGCGAGCGAGCTGCAGAAGCGCTCGACGGGCCGCACGGTCTATGTCCTCGACGAGCCGACGACCGGTCTGCACTTCGAGGACATCAACAAGCTGATCTCGGTGCTGTCGGGTCTGGTCGACAAGGGCAACAGTGTGATCGTCATCGAGCACAACCTCGATGTGATCAAGACGGCCGACTGGATCGTCGACATGGGCCCGGAGGGCGGCAAGAACGGCGGCCTGGTCATCGCCGAGGGCACGCCGGAGGAGGTCGCGGCCGTCGAGGACAGCCACACCGGCCGCTTCCTGCGGGAGATGCTCGGCGAGCGGGCCGCCGACCCGGACCCGGAGGACGCCCCGAAGCGGGGCGCCGGGAGCCGGCGGGCGCCCGCGAAGAAGACCGCCGCCAAGGCGGCGGCCGGAAAGTCGGCGGCGGCGAAGACGACGGCGAAGAAGACCGCTGCCAAGAAGGCGCCGGCCAAGACGGCGGCGAAGAAGGCGGCGGCGCGCCGGGCCTGAGCGCGGAGCCGGCGTCCGGTCCCGGACCCCTTCGGGGGGACGGGACCGGACGCATACCCGGGGCCTTGCGGAGGCTCCGGGGCCGTCCACTGCCGCACGGGCGGTGCGGGCGGGGCGGGACGGTGCGGTCGGGTACGGGCACGGCCGCGCCGCCCGCGTCCGGGCACCGCGCGGGGGCGCCGGACGCTGCCGGTATCGTCGGGACCGATCGTCACAGCAGCCCCGGCGGCACCGCCCGTCGGCGTACCCCCGTGGGAGCCTCCATGACCAGCCCGCAGCCGACGCCCTGCTGCGCCTCCCGCCGTACCGTCCTGCGCGGCGCCGCGCTCGCGGGCGCGGCCGGGCTGGGCGTCACCGCCTGCGGTGGCACGGAGGGCGGCAGGCCCTCGCCGACGCCCACCGCCCCCGTGGAGCTGGGCGCGGCGGGCGACGTCCCGGTCGGCGGGGCGCGTCTGTACCGGGAGGAGCGGGTGCTGGTCACCCGGCCGAAGAAGGACGAGTACCGGGCGTTCAGCGCCGTCTGCACCCACGCGGGCTGCGTCGTCTCGAAGATCGAGGACGGGAAGGTGCTCTGCGGCTGCCACGGCAGCGAGTTCGACGCGAACACCGGCAAGGTGCTGCAGGGCCCGGCCTCCGTCCCGCTGCCCGAGGTGCCGGTACGGGTGGCCGGCGACCGGCTGGTGGCGGGCCCGAAGAGCTGACCGGGGCCGGCCCTGCGGCCGGATCCACGACCGGCCCACGCCGTACGACGGCCCCCGGCCGCTCACAGCGCGCGTCGGGACCCGTCCGCTCCCACGACGGTCTCACGAGCCGCCCCCAGGCCGTCGGCCCGTGTTCACGACCAGTCCCACCCGATCCCCACGATCCCCGGCCGTACCGCCTGTTCCACCATGTGCACGCCCGGGTGCCGTCCCGCCAGCGTCAGTTCCTCCTGGCCGCCGCGCGGCGCGCTCGCCGTGGCCTGGCTGAAGCGGCGGCAGCGGACCGGCAGCGCGGTGGCGTCGAAGCGGACCTGGAGGACGTACTGGCCGCCGGCGAAGCTGAAGCCGCGTACGTACTCGCTGCTCTGGCCGCCGGTCCCGTCGTCGAACGCGTAGCCCAGCAGATGCGTTTCGCCGCATCGCAGCCGGGTGTCGAACAGCAGCTCCGCGACCAGGACGCCGGCCCCCGCGTGCCACCGGACGCGCCCCACGCGGCAGTTCTCGGTGGCGCGTACGCCGATCCGGGCCGGGTCGCAGCCGGGATCCCCGTAGTGGATGGCGACGTAGCGGTCCACGCCGTCCCGGTGCGCCCGGACGACGTGGTGGGACTCGCGGCCGCGGAGCTCGCGCCGCGCCCCGATGCGGACGTGCTCCAGGTGGCAGACCGTGTGCAGCCCGCCGTCGGCGGGGGCCTCCAGCTCGGCGAGGAGCCGTTCCACCGCGCGGGCCTCGTCCATGAGGGCGCGCAGCGAGCGGGCGGCGGGGCGCTCCGGCACCGGCCGGGCCACCGGTTCCAGTAACCGGGTCAGGGCCTGCGCGGGCAGCTCCAGGATCTCCTCCAGCAGCCGCACGGCGCGCAGCGACTCGGGGCGCCGCGGTCTTCGGGCCCCCTGTTGCCAGTAACTGAGGCTGGTGACACCGACGGTGACGCCGCGTTGGGCGAGCCGGCGCTGCACCCGGTGCAGGGCCAGCCCGCGTGCCGTCAGCGCGGTGCGCAGTGCCAGGTGGAAGGGGCCGGTGCGCAGCGCCTGGGCCAGCTCGGCCTCGGCGTCTCGCATGCTGGTCCGTACCATGTGCTCGCTGCCTCCTGTGAATATTCACCCGGGGTGACCGGGGTCACGGCCGCGTGGAGGACAGCCTTCCTCCTGACGGGCACAGGGCGTTCACATCCGTCGTGATCCGTTCACTTGGGTGTTCCTTACCGCATTCAAGCCGGTTGACCGACACCCGACAACATCCGATGCTCCTCACCAGCGTCCGGACGCGCTCCTCCAACGAACCACCCCACCACGGGAGGAACGTCCATGCCCCGTGCCTCGGCACAGCTCGAAAGACCCCGCATATCCCCCACCCCCGCCCGCGCGGCAGGCGGTTGTCCGTCACCGCCCTCACCGCCGCCGCGCTGATCGCGCTGCCCGCCGCCACCGCCACGGCCGCCCCCACCGGCCATGAGCTGCGCGGCGCCAACCGGCTCAACATCTCCATGCAGGCCCAGGAGAAGAACAACTGGTGCTGGGCCGCCTCCGGCAACACCATCGCCACCTGGTTCGGCCGCAAGTACAGCCAGAACCAGTTCTGCAACGCCGCCTTCAACCGGCAGCAGGGCACCGACTGCCCCAACAACCAGGCCAACCTGGGCAACGTCCAGAACGCCCTGCGCTGGGCCGGCATCAAGAGCGGCTCGTACGTGGACGGCTGGCTGCGCTACCCGACCGTGCAGAGCGAGATCAACGCCAAGCGGCCCATCGAGACGCGCATCGGCTGGAAGTCCGGCGGCGGCCACATGCACGTCGTCTACGGCTACGACGACTCCAACAGCATGGTCTACTGGGGCGACCCGTGGCCGAGCAGCAACCGCTACAACTGGGCGGCGCACAGCTGGTACGTGAACAACAACCAGTTCGCCTGGACGCATTCGCTCTACCGGATCGGCGGGTGAGGTCATGACCGTGCATGGAATCCACCGCTCCGGGCGGACGTACGCCCGTGCCGCGGCCGCCGGCGCCCTGACCGCCGGCGTGCTCGCCCTCGCCCCGCTCGCCCACGCCGCTCCGCCGCCCGCGGCCCCCGCCCCGCCCGCCGCCGGGCTGGCGGCGGCCCACGACGCGGCGGCGTCGTCCACGACGCTGGACACCCTGTCCCGGTTCTTCGCCCGCGACGGCGCCCTCGCCAAGGCGGACGCCAAACCGCGGATCGAGGGCGCGGCCGTGCCCGTCTACGCGCTCTCGCCCGACTTCGTCGCCGGGAAGCGGAACGCACCTGTCGCCACACTGGACTTCCTCGCCAGCAAGGCCGTCTCGGCCGACGGGCAGAAGGCGTCCGTGTGGACGGCCGGCGGCGGCACCGACTGGAAGGTCGTCAACATCGCCACCGGCGACGACGAGACGCGCTACGCGGCCGAGGGGGCCAAGAAGCTCAGCGGCGGCACGGTCTTCCGCGAGCCCCAGGTCAACGCCTGGTACGTGCAGCGCGCCGACCGGATCCTGCCCCTGAACACCGAGGCCGTCCGGGCCGTCGGCGCCCGCGGCACCACCGTGGACGCCTACCGGGACCGCGTCCACAAGGCGTACGGCGACAAGCTGCCCGGTTCGGCCTACGCGAAGAAGGGCCTGGCGGGCGGCTACGGAGGCGGGGCCGAGGCCGAGGCCCAGGCGGCCCCGGCGGCCGACGCCCCGGCGCCGCTCGCCGCCGAGCCCGCCGGCTCGGCGTCGGACTCCTCCGACACCACCACCCTGGCCGCCTCGGCCGGCGGCGCCGCTCTGGCCCTCGGCCTCGGCACCGTCGCCGTCCGCAGGCTCCGGCGCCGCTGACGCGACGCCGGGAACCCCCCACACGCTGCGGCCCCGGCGCCCTCCACGCGCCGGGGCCGCGGCACGTGCCCGTGCGGCCGGAGCGCCGCCGCGACACCGGTCTTGTCAGTGCCCGCAAGTAGGGTGTGAGACATGGCCGACCCCAGCAGCTACCGACCCAAGCCGGGACAGATCCCCGACTCGCCCGGGGTGTACCGGTTCCGTGACGAGCACGGCCGGGTGATCTACGTCGGGAAGGCGAAGAGCCTGCGCCAGCGGCTCTCCTCGTACTTCCAGGACCTCGCCGGTCTGCACCCGCGCACCCGCACGATGGTCACCACCGCCGCCTCCGTCGAGTGGACCGTCGTCGCCACCGAGGTCGAGGCGCTGCAGCTCGAATACTCCTGGATCAAGGAGTACGACCCGCGCTTCAACGTGAAGTACCGGGACGACAAGAGCTACCCGTACCTGGCCGTCACGCTGAACGAGGAGTTCCCGCGCGTCCAGGTCATGCGTGGCGCCAAGAAGAAGGGCGTCCGCTACTTCGGGCCCTACGCGCACGCCTGGGCGATCCGCGAGACCGTCGATCTGATGCTCCGCGTCTTCCCCGTCCGCACCTGCTCCGCCGGGGTGTTCAAGCGCTCCGCCCAGATCGGCCGTCCCTGCCTGCTCGGCTACATCGGCAAGTGCTCCGCCCCCTGCGTCGGCCGCGTCAGCCCCGAGGAGCACCGCGAACTGGCCGAGGAGTTCTGTGACTTCATGGCCGGCCGTACCGGCGCCTACCTCCGCCGGCTGGAGCGGCACATGCAGGAGGCGGCCGAGGAGATGGAGTACGAGAAGGCCGCCCGGCTCCGCGACGACATAGGGGCGCTCCGCCGCGCCATGGAGAAGAACGCCGTCGTCCTCGCCGACGCCACCGACGCCGATCTGATCGCCGTGGCCGAGGACGAGCTGGAGGCGGCCGTCCAGATCTTCCACGTGCGCGGTGGCCGGGTGCGCGGCCAGCGCGGCTGGGTGACCGACAAGGTCGAGGCGGTGGACACCGCGGGCCTGGTCGAGCACGCGCTCCAGCAGCTGTACGGCGAGGAGCAGGGCGACGCGGTGCCCAAGGAGGTCCTCGTCCCCGCCCTGCCGGACCCCGTCGAGCCGGTCGCCGAGTGGCTGACCGCCCGCCGCGGCTCCCGCGTCGACCTGCGCATCCCGCAGCGCGGCGACAAGAAGGACCTGATGGCGACGGTCCAGCGGAACGCCCAGCAGGCGCTGGCCCTGCACAAGACCAAGCGCGCCTCCGACCTGACCACCCGCTCCCGCGCCCTGGAGGAGATCGCCGAGGCCCTGGGCCTGGACTCGGCCCCGCTGCGCGTCGAGTGCTTCGACATCTCCCACCTCCAGGGGCAGGACGTGGTGGCGTCCATGGTCGTCTTCGAGGACGGGCTCGCGCGGAAGAGCGAGTACCGCCGCTTCCAGATCAAGAGCTTCGAAGGCCAGGACGACGTCCGGTCCATGCACGAGGTCGTCTCCCGCCGTTTCCGCCGCTATCTGCGGGAGAGCCAGAAGACGGGGGAGTGGACCGTGGAGGAGGCCGACGGTCCCGAGGAGGACACCGCCGGCCCCCGCGACGACAACGGCCGCCCCAAGCGCTTCGCCTACCCGCCGCAGCTCGTCGTGGTCGACGGCGGCCGGCCGCAGGTGCAGGCCGCCCGCCGGGCCCTGGACGAGCTGGGCATCGCCGACGTCGCCGTCTGCGGCCTCGCCAAGCGCCTGGAGGAGGTCTGGCTGCCGGACGAGGAGGATCCGGTCGTCCTGCCGCGCACCAGCGAGGGCCTCTACCTGCTCCAGCGCGTCCGCGACGAGGCACACCGCTTCGCCATCGCCTATCAGCGCGGCAAACGCGCCAAGACGATGAAGGCGTCCCCGCTGGACGCCGTCGCCGGCCTGGGCGACAGCCGCAAGCAGGCGCTGCTCAAGCACTTCGGCTCGGTGAAGAAGCTGCGCGCGGCCACCGTCGAGCAGATCTGCGAGGTGCCCGGCGTCGGCCGGAAGACCGCCCTGGCCGTCGCCGCCGCCCTGGCCGAAAGCGCCCCGCCCGCCCCGGCCGTCAACATGGCGACGGGCGAGATCCTGGACGGGTCCGAGGGATGATGGAGACGACGGCGAGGAGCGCGGGAGCGGCCGGCGGGCGCGTGGCCCCGGTCCGGCCGCCGCACCCCGCGAGGATCAGGGAAAGAGCACAGGGAGAGCCGGACGGACGGGGCCGCGACCACGGTCCCGCCGGCAGAACGGGGGACACCACATGCAGCACGGCATGAACGAACACGATCGGGACGGAGCAAAGGTGAGTACGGGCACGACGGCGGACACGACCGGCGAGGCGGCGGGCATCCCCGAGCTGGTCATCATCTCGGGCATGTCGGGGGCGGGCCGCAGCACCGCCGCCAAGTGCCTGGAGGACCTCGGCTGGTTCGTCGTCGACAACCTGCCGCCCGCCCTCATCCCCACCATGGTCGACCTCGGCGCCCGTTCCCAGGGCAACGTGGCCCGGATCGCCGTGGTCGTCGACGTCCGCGGCCGGCGGTTCTTCGACAACCTCCGCGAGTCCCTCGCGGACCTCGCCGCCAAGAAGGTCAAGCGCCGGGTGATCTTCCTGGAGGCGTCCGACGACGCCCTCGTCCGCCGCTTCGAGTCGGTCCGCCGCCCGCACCCCCTCCAGGGCTCCGGCCGCATCGTCGACGGCATCGCCGCCGAGCGCGACCTGCTCCGCGAGCTGCGCGGCGACGCCGACTTGGTCATCGACACCTCCAGCCTCAACGTCCACGAGCTGCGCGCCAAGATGGACGCCCAGTTCGCCGGCGAGGAGGAGCCGGAGCTCCGCGCCACCGTCATGTCCTTCGGCTACAAGTACGGCCTGCCCGTCGACGCCGACCTGGTGGTGGACTGCCGCTTCCTGCCCAACCCGCACTGGGTCCCCGAGCTGCGCCCCTTCACCGGCCTCAACGAGGAGGTCTCGGGCTACGTCTTCAACCAGCCCGGCGCCAAGGAGTTCCTCGACCGCTACACCGAGCTGCTCCAGCTCATCGCGGCCGGCTACCGCCGCGAGGGCAAGCGCTACGTGACGATCGCCGTGGGCTGCACGGGCGGCAAGCACCGCTCGGTGGCCATGTCCGAGAAGCTCGCCCACCGCCTCGTCTCGGAGGGTGTCGAGACCGTCGTCGTCCACCGGGACATGGGGCGCGAGTGACCGGCCGCGGTTTCCGGATGCGCCGCGCCCGCCGGGTCGTCCCCGGCGGTCCGCGCGGCGCCGAGCGGCGCCTCCAGCGCCGCACCCAGCCCAAGGTCGTCGCCCTAGGCGGCGGCCGCGGGCTGTCCGCCTCGCTCGCCGCGCTGCGCCGGATCACCGGCGACCTGACGGCCGTGGTCACCGTCGCCGACGACGGCGGCTCCAGCGGCCGGCTGCGCGACGAGCTCGGCGTGCTGCCCCCGGGCGACCTGCGCAAGGCCCTCGCCGCGCTGTGCGGGGACGACGACTGGGGACGCACCTGGTCGCGCGTCGTCCAGCACCGCTTCGCCAGCGAGGGCGACCTGCACGGCCACGCCGTCGGCAACCTGCTGATCGTCGCCCTCTGGGAGCAGCTCGGCGACCACGTCCAGGCCCTGGACCTGGTCGGCAAGCTGCTCGGCGCGCACGGCCGGGTGCTGCCCATGTCCGCCGTCCCGCTGGAGCTCCAGGCGCTGGTCCGCGGCCACGACCCCCGCAAGCCGGACGCCGTCACCACCGTCCGCGGCCAGGCCACCGTCGCCCTCACCCCGGGCGAGGTGCACTCGGTGCACGTGGTCCCGGAGGACCCGCCGGCCGTGCCCGAGGCCGTCGAGGCGGTCCTGGACGCCGACTGGGTGGTGCTCGGCCCGGGCTCCTGGTTCTCGTCGGTGATCCCGCACCTGCTGGTCCCCGAACTGCTGACCGCCCTGCAGGAGACCAAGGCCCGCCGGGTGCTCTCGCTGAACCTCGCCCCCCAGCCCGGCGAAACCGAGGGCTTCTCCCCGCAGCGTCATTTGGAGGTTTTGGCCCGACACGCCCCTAAACTCGCCCTGGACGTGGTGCTGGCCGACGAGGCCGCCGTGCCCGACCGGGACAGCCTCCGGGACGCCGCCAAGCGGCTCGGCGGCACGGTCGAGCTGGCGCCGGTCGCCGCCCAGGGGAGTTCCGCTACGCACGATCCGGAACTGCTGGCCGCCGCGTACGACCGTATTTTTCGGATGCATGGAAGGATCGGCCCATGGCGATGACGGCAGCGGTGAAGGACGAGATCTCCCGGCTCCCCGTCACCCGGACCTGCTGCCGGAAGGCGGAGGTCTCGGCGATCCTCCGCTTCGCCGGCGGCCTGCACCTGGTCAGCGGGCGCATCGTGATCGAGGCGGAGCTGGACACGGGCATCGCGGCCCGGCGGCTGCGCAAGGACATCCTGGAGATCTTCGGCCACGCCTCCGACCTGGTCGTCATGGCCCCGGCGGACTGCGCCGCGGCAGCAGGTACGTGGTGCGGGTGGTGGCGGGCGGTGACCAGCTGGCCCGCCAGACCGGCCTGGTCGACGGCCGCGGCCGGCCGATCCGCGGCCTGCCCCCGCAGGTCGTCTCCGGCGCCACCTGCGACGCGGAGGCCGCCTGGCGCGGCGCCTTCCTGGCCCACGGCTCGCTGACCGAGCCCGGCCGCTCCTCCTCCCTGGAGGTCACCTGCCCCGGCCCCGAGGCGGCGCTCGCCCTGGTCGGCGCCGCCCGCCGGCTCCAGATCGCGGCCAAGGCCCGCGAGGTGCGCAACGTGGACCGGGTGGTCGTCCGCGACGGCGACGCCATCGGCGCGCTGCTCACCCGGCTCGGCGCCCACGAGTCGGTGCTCGCCTGGGAGGAGCGGCGGATGCGCCGCGAGGTGCGGGCCACCGCCAACCGGCTGGCCAACTTCGACGACGCCAACCTGCGCCGCTCCGCCCGGGCCGCCGTCGCCGCCGGGGCCCGGGTCCAGCGGGCCCTGGAGATCCTCGGCGAGGAGGTCCCGGAGCACCTCGCCGCCGCCGGCCGGCTGCGCATGGAGCACAAGCAGGCGTCCCTGGAGGAGCTGGGCGCCCTCGCCGACCCGCCGCTCACCAAGGACGCCGTGGCCGGCCGGATCCGCCGGCTGCTCGCGATGGCCGACAAGCGCGCCCAGGACCTCGGCATCCCCGGCACCGAGTCCAACCTCACCGAACTGGCCGATCTCCCCGAGGATCTGGTGGACGGCATGGTCAAGGGCATGGTCGGCTGACACCGCCGTGTCGGCACTCTTCCGGCCGCCGCGGGCCGACGGCGGGCCACCCCGTCGGCCGGGCCGGTCCCGCGGGCCCTGCCGATGCGTCCTGCCCTGCCGCTCCGGTCCGTGCTGCCGGTCCGACGTGCCGCCCCGATCCGGCCGGTCCCACCGGTCCCGCCGGACTCCCCGATCCGGCCGCTCCGGTCGGTTCCGGCCGACTTCGCCGCGGGCACCCCGGCGGGCCGGCCGCTCCGCCGGGCTGGACACCCCCGCCCCCTCCCAGGCCCTATTGACATGCCCATGGGCCGTCGGAAGCCTGTCGTCCGGCATGCACGGGACAGACAACGGCAAGGGGGGTTCATGAGACGCAGGACACGAGCGACCCTCGTGGCGGCATCGCTGCTCCTCGGTGGAGTCACCGCGGCACCCTTCGCACACGCCTCACCCTTCGCACCCGCACGACCGGACGCCGGCGCCGCCGACACCGCCGAGGCACCGACCGTATGGACCGGCGAGGTCACCCAGGCCCAGGTGCCACTGCTGCTCAAGGCAGGCGTGGACGGGCACGAGCTGGGCCGGCCCGCCGGGGACCGGGCCGTCCCGGTCGAGCTCTACCTCACCCGCGCGCAGGCCGACGGACTGCGCGGACGGGGCGTGAAGCTCACCGAGAAACGGCTGTCGCCCCTCGCCCGCGAGCGCCTCAAGCCCGGGGGCGACGGCGTCTTCCGCCCGTACAGCGGCCCCAAGGGCCTCCAGCGCGAGGTGATCGACACCGGCCGGGCCCACCCCGGGCTGACCAAGGTCGTGAGCATCGGCAGGACCGTCCGCGGCCAGGACATCCTCGCCCTCAAGGTCAGCAAGGACGCGGCCGGGAGCAAGGACGGCTCCAAGCCCGCCGTGCTCTACATGTCCAACCAGCACGCCCGGGAGTGGATCACCCCGGAGACCACCCGGCGGCTGATGCATCACTACATCGACCGCTACGGCAAGGACCCGCGGATCACCCGGCTCGTGGACCGCACCGAACTGTGGTTCGTGCTCTCCGCCAACCCGGACGGCTACGACCACACCTTCAAGAGCCCCGAGACCCGTTTCTGGCGGAAGAACCTCCGCGACAACAACGGCGACGGAAAGATCACCGCGGGCGACGGCGTCGACCTCAACCGCAACTTCCCCTACAAATGGGGCTACGACAACGAGGGCTCGTCCCCCGACCCCGACTCCGAGACCTACCGCGGCCCCGCCCCCGCCTCCGAACCGGAGACCAGGGCGCTGGACGCGTTCGAGAAGCGCGTCCGCTTCTCCTACGCCGTCAACTACCACTCGGCCGGGGAGATGCTGCTCTACGGCGTCGGCTGGCAGGTCGCCACGCCCACGCCCGACGACGTCCTCCTCAAGTCCCTGGCCGGGACGCCGGAAAAGTCCGCGATCCCCGGCTACCGGCCGCAGCTCTCCTCGGAGCTGTACACCACCAACGGCGAGGCGGACGGCCACGCGGCCAACGTCAACGGGACGCTGATGTTCACCCCGGAGATGTCGACGTGCCGCACCGCCTCGCGCGCGGACACCTCCGGCCGCTGGAACCCGGCCGACTGCCCGTCCGAATTCGCGTTCCCCGACGACAAGAAGCTGATCCAGGCGGAGTTCGACAAGAACCTCCCCTTCGCCCTCTCCGTCGCCGAAACCGCCGCCCGCGGCGACCGCCCGGTCTCCGTCACCGGTCTGAGCGCCCCGGACTTCACCCCGCACGCGTTCGGCGCCTCCTTCGCGCGCGGCACCGGCCAGACCGTCGCCGTCACCGCCCGCAAGAGCGTGCGCGACAAGAAGCTCAACTACCGCGTGGACGGCGGGAGGACGCACACCGCGGACGTCAGGCCCTGGAAGGGCGGCAAACGCTACGGCGGGCACGACAACATCCGCTTCGACGAGTACCGGGGCACGGTCCCGAGCGCCCGCGAGGGAGCCCGGGTGGAGGTCTGGTTCACCGGGCGCACGGCCGAAGGCAAGGCCACCCGCGGCAAGCCCTTCACCTACACCGTCTGGCACCGCCCGCAGGCCGACACCCTGGTCATCGCCGACGAGGGCGGCACCGCCCCGGCCCGGCACGCCGTGACGTACACCGAGGCCCTGTCCGCCGCCGGCCGCAAGGGCCTGATCTGGGACGTCGCCCGGGACGGCACCCCCGACCCGCTCGGCGTCCTCTCCCACTTCAGGACAGTCCTCTGGTACACGGGCGGCAACAAGCCGAGCGGCGGCACTCTCCTCGCCGTCCGGGACTTCATCAACGAAGGCGGCAAACTCATCACGATGGGTGAGCGGGCCGGCGGCGAGTCCCGCGTCGGCCGGGCCGACACGGACGACTTCTCCCAGTACTACCTGGGCGCCTACGCCCGCACCCCGGCACAGCACCCCAAGCGCTTCGCCGGCACCGGACCCCTGGCCGGCGTCCGCGCCGACCTCGCCGACGCGCCCGGCAACCCGCTCGACGCCGCAGGCACCTACGTCGTCACCTCCGACGCGCTGCGCCCCCGCGCCTTCCCGCAGTTCCGCAGCGCGCCGGCCGGCGACTACCCCGGCGTCCGGGGCGCGTACGAACCCTGGGCCGGCGACTGGATGGCCAACGCCGCGCACAAGGACCGCGCCTGGATGCGGCTCGCCCGCACCGTAGACCTGACCGGCGTCCGGGCCGGCGCCAAACCGGCGCTCGGCCTCCGCCTCAGCGTCGACACCGAGCCCGGGTACGACCAGGTCATCGTCGAGGCGCACACCGTCGGCCGGGACGACTGGACCACCCTGCGCGACACGAACGGCGGTACGACGGACGAGGTTCCGCAGGGCTGCCCCTCGCTGGTCGCGCTCCACCCCTTTCTCAAGCACTACCTCACCGTCGCCGGCGACGACTGCGCCGCCCGCGGCACCAGCGGCGTCTGGCACCGCTTCACCGGCTCCACCCAGGGCTGGCACGCCGCCTCCTTCGACCTGAGCGGCTACGCGGGCGGGAAGGTCGAACTGGCCGTCTCCTACGTCACCGACTCCGGGACCGGCGGCCGGGGCGCGCTCCTCGACGAGGCCGTCGTCACCGGCGTCGACCGGGCGGCCGAGGGTTTCGAGAGCGGATCCCTGGGCACCTGGAAGACTCCCGGGGCACCGGCCGGGAGCGCCCGGAACACCGGCGACTGGGCGGCCTCCCGAGCGCTGGCCCACTCCGCCGCCGCCGTCGTCACCCCCGACACCGCGCTGCTGGGCTTCGGCTTGGAGCACGTGCGGGACGGTAAACAGCGCGTGACCCTGCTGCGCGCCGCACTACGCGCCGTGCACGGCTGACCGGGGGGCGCCCCCACGGGAGGCGGCCCCTTGTGGTAGCGGTCCGCGCCCCTTCTCCGAGGGGGCGCGGACCCCTGTCCCACCAGGCCCGCCAATGTCACGTACGTCCCGTGTTGGGGGTAGGGTCGGTGGTGGTCGGGGACATCCCATACAGTCGCCGGGACAGACCGGCACACCAACGAGGAGATCGGTTCGTGACGATCCGCGTAGGCATCAACGGCTTTGGCCGTATCGGTCGAAACTACTTCCGTGCGCTCCTGGAGCAGGGTGCGGACATCGAGATTGTCGGTGTCAACGACCTGACCGACAATGCCACTCTCGTCCACCTGCTGAAGTACGACTCGATCCTGGGCCGTCTGGACGCCGAGGTCAGCCACACCGACGACTCCATCACCGTCGGTAACCAGACCTTCAAGACGATGGCCGAGCGCGACCCCGCCAACCTGCCCTGGGGCGAGCTGGGCGCCGACATCGTCATCGAGTCCACCGGCATCTTCACCAAGCGCGAGGACGCCGCCAAGCACCTCGCCGCCGGTGCGAAGAAGGTCCTCATCTCGGCTCCGGCCAAGAACGAGGACATCACCATCGTGATGGGCGTCAACCAGGACAAGTACGACGCGGCCAACCACCACGTCATCTCCAACGCCTCCTGCACCACCAACTGCGTGGCGCCGATGGCGAAGGTCCTCGACGAGAGCTTCGGCATCGTCAAGGGCATGATGACGACGGTCCACGCGTACACCAACGACCAGCGCATCCTGGACTTCCCGCACTCCGACCTGCGCCGCGCCCGCGCCGCCGCGGAGAACATCATCCCGACCTCGACGGGTGCCGCCAAGGCCACCGCCCTGGTCCTCCCGCAGCTGAAGGGCAAGCTGGACGGCATCGCCATGCGCGTCCCGGTCCCGACCGGCTCGGTCACCGACCTCGTCCTTGAGCTCGAGCGCGAGACCACCAAGGAAGAGATCAACGCCGCCTTCCAGAAGGCCGCCGAGGGCCAGCTGAAGGGCATCCTCGAGTACACCGAGGACCCGATCGTCTCCTCGGACATCGTCAACTGGCCGGCCTCCTGCACCTTCGACTCCCTGCTGACCATGGTCCAGGGCAAGCAGGTCAAGGTCGTCGGCTGGTACGACAACGAGTGGGGCTACTCCAACCGTCTGGTGGACCTCACCGTCTTCGTCGGCGGTCAGCTCTGATCCCGGCCTGACGGCTACGCCCACCGGCACAGCGATGCAGCGGACGGGGCTCGAACGGCGCGACGGCGCGCCGTCCGGGCCCCGTCCCATGACCCTTACGGACGTCACCGGAGTCACGGCATGAAGACGATCGACGAACTCATCGAGAGCGGCGTCGAGGGCAAGCGGATCTTCGTCCGCGCCGACCTCAACGTGCCCTTGGAGGGCACCACCATCACGGACGACGGCCGCATCCGCGCCGTCGCACCGACGATCGCCAAGCTCGCCGAGGCGGGCGCCAAGGTGATCGTCGCCTCCCACCTGGGACGTCCGAAGGGCGCCCCGGACCCCGCGTTCTCGCTGGCCCCCGTCGCCGTGCGGCTCGGTGAGATCCTGGGCAAGGACGTCTCGTTCGCCACCGACACGGTCGGGGACAGCGCGAAGGCCACCGTCGCCGCTCTCGGCGACGGCGAGGTCACGCTGCTGGAGAACCTCCGTTTCAACGCGGGCGAGACCAGCAAGGACGACGCCGAGCGCGGCGCGTTCGCCGACGCCCTCGCGTCGCTCGCCGACCTCTACGTCGGCGACGGCTTCGGCGCCGTGCACCGCAAGCACGCCTCGGTCTTCGACCTCCCGGCGCGCCTGCCGCACGCCGCGGGCGACCTGATCGCCACCGAGGTCGGCGTCCTGAAGAAGCTGACCGAGGACGTCAAGCGGCCGTACGTCGTGATCCTCGGCGGCGCCAAGGTCTCCGACAAGCTCGGGGTCATCGACCACCTGCTGGAGAAGGCCGACCGCATCCTCGTGGGCGGCGGCATGGCGTACACCTTCCTCAAGGCCAAGGGCCACGAGGTCGGCATCTCGCTGCTCCAGGAGGACCAGATCCCGGCCTGCCTGGAGTACCTGGCCCGGGCCGAGAAGCGCGGCGTCGAGTTCGTCCTCCCGGTGGACGTCCTGGTCTCCGCGGACTTCCCGGACCTCAAGGGCAAGACCCCGGCCAACCCGGACCTCGTCGCCTCGGACGCCATCCCGGCGGACAAGGAGGGCCTGGACATCGGCCCGAAGACCCGGGAGCTGTACGCCTCGAAGCTCGCCGACGCCGGCACCGTCTTCTGGAACGGCCCGATGGGCGTCTTCGAGCACCCCGACTACGCGAACGGCACCAAGGCCGTCGCGCAGGGCCTGCTGGACTCGCCGGGCTTCACCGTCGTCGGCGGGGGCGACTCGGCCGCGGCCGTGCGCATCCTGGGCTTCGACGAGAACGCTTTCGGCCACATCTCGACCGGCGGCGGCGCCAGCCTCGAATACCTCGAGGGCAAGACGCTCCCCGGCCTCGCCGCACTGGAGGACTGACAGATCGTGAGTGCACGTACCCCGCTGATGGCGGGCAACTGGAAGATGAACCTCAACCACCTTGAGGCCATCAGCCACGTCCAGAAGCTGGCCTTCTCTCTCGCGGAGAAGGACTTCGAGTCGGTCGAGATCGTCGTGCTGCCGCCGTTCACCGACCTGCGTTCGGTGCAGACGCTGGTCGACGGCGACAAACTGAAGATCAAGTTCGGTGCCCAGGACATCTCGGCGCACGACTCCGGCGCGTACACCGGGGAGATCTCCGGCGCGATGCTCGCCAAGTTCCGCTGCTCCTACGTGGCCGTGGGCCACTCCGAGCGCCGCCAGTACCACGGCGAGACGGACGAGCTCTGCAACGCCAAGGTCAAGGCCGCCCTCAAGAACGGCGTGAGCCCGATCCTCTGCGTCGGCGAGGGCCTGGACGTCCGCAAGGCCGGCAATCAGGTCGCGTACACCCTCGCGCAGCTCGACGGCGGCCTGAAGGACGTCCCGGCCGAGCAGGCGGAGAACATCGTCATCGCCTACGAGCCCGTCTGGGCCATCGGCACCGGCGAGGTCGCCACGCCCGAGGACGCGCAGGAGGTCTGCGGTGCGATCCGCGGGCGCCTCGCGGAGCTCTACTCCCAGGAGCTGGCGGACAAGGTCCGGATCCAGTACGGCGGCTCGGTGAAGTCCGGCAACGTCGCCGCGATCATGGCGCAGCCCGACGTGGACGGCGCCCTGGTCGGCGGCGCCGCGCTGGACGCCGACGAGTTCGTCAAGATCGTCCGCTTCCGCGACCAGTAGCGGTATCCCGACGGGCCCCGCCCGTCGTACCCTGTCGGGGCCGGGACCGGCGCAAACGCGCCGCCCGGCCCCGCAGCGTCATCGTCCAGTGTCCGTCCGTGACAGTCCGAGAGAGTTGGTCCAGCCGTGGTCATGGGGTTCTCGATCGCCCTCATCGTCTTCAGCCTGCTGATGATGATGCTGGTGCTCATGCACAAGGGGAAGGGCGGCGGCCTGTCCGACATGTTCGGCGGCGGCATGCAGTCCTCGGTCGGCGGTTCCTCGGTCGCCGAGCGCAACCTCGACCGCATCACCATCGTCGTGGGCCTGCTGTGGTTCGCCTGCATCGTGGTGCTCGGGCTGCTGATGAAGTTCAAGAGCTGACGCTCCGTCGCACCCTCGGCCTATGATGGTGACCGCGTCTTCACGGCCGGTCGGTAACTCCTGCCGCTGGACGCGCGTTGGGCCTTACGTAGACTGGGGCGCCCGCGGCGGAGCGGACTGTCACGCTCCGCGGCACCATCACGCAGGGAGTTACGACCGTGGCAAGTGGCAACGCGATCCGAGGAAGCCGGGTCGGGGCGGGGCCGATGGGGGAGGCGGAGCGCGGCGAATCGGCACCGCGGCTGCGCATCTCCTTCTGGTGCTCCAACGGGCACGAAACGCAGCCCAGCTTCGCCAGCGACGCGCAGGTGCCGGACACCTGGGACTGCCCGCGCTGCGGCTTCCCGGCCGGCCAGGACCGGGACAACCCCCCGGACCCGCCGCGCACCGAGCCCTACAAGACGCACCTCGCGTACGTCCGGGAGCGGCGCAGCGACGCGGACGGCGAGGCCATCCTCGCCGAGGCACTGGCGAAGCTGCGCGGGGAGATCTGAGCACCGCCCGCGGCGCATGAGCCGTATGAAGAGGACGACCGGCCCGGCCGGGAGGCATCCGCCTTCCGGCCGGGCCGGTCGCGTTCTCCGGGCGAACCGTTTCGTCCCCCTTGCGGGTGATGCCGCGCGCCGGAATGGATGTTCCATCAACTAGGTTGGTGGGAGGCGAGAGAGCTACGAGAAGAACGAAGGACTGATGTCCGGAATGAACGCTGAAGCCCGTCACAGGCTCGACCGCACGCCCGAGTGGAACGCGCTGGCCAAGCACCGGGAAGAGCTCGGGGAGGTGCACCTGCGCGAGCTGTTCGCGGACGACCCGCGGCGGGCCGAGAGGTACGCGCTGACCGTCGGCGACCTCTACGTCGACTACTCGAAGCACCTGGTCACCGACGACACCCTGCGGCTGCTGCGCGAGCTCGCGAAGGCGACGGGCGTGGCGGAGCTGCGGGACGCGATGTTCCGGGGCGAGAAGATCAACACGACCGAGGGCCGCGCGGTGCTGCACACCGCCCTGCGGGCACCGGAGTCGGCCGTCGTCGAGGTGGACGGGGAGAACGTCGTCCCCGCCGTGCACGCGGTGCTGCGCAAGATGCGGGACTTCGCCGGCCGGATCCGCTCGGGGGAGTGGAAGGGCCACACAGGCAAGCGCATCCGCAACGTCGTCAACATCGGTATCGGCGGGTCGGACCTCGGACCGGCGATGGCCTACGAGGTGCTGCGCCCCTACGCCGACCGCGACCTGACGCTCCGCTTCGTCTCCAACGTGGACGGCGCGGACCTGCACGAGGCCGTGCGCGACCTGGACCCGGCCGAGACGCTGTTCATCGTCGCGTCGAAGACCTTCACCACCATCGAGACCGTCACCAACGCCACCTCCGCGCGGAAGTGGCTGCTGACGGGTCTCGGGGCGGGCGAGGACGCCGTGGCCAAGCACTTCGTGGCGCTGTCCACCAACGCCGAGAAGGTCGCCGACTTCGGCATCGACACCGCCAACATGTTCGAGTTCTGGGACTGGGTCGGCGGCCGGTACTCCTACGACTCGGCCATCGGGCTCTCCCTGATGATCGCCATCGGCCCGGACCGCTTCCAGGAGATGCTGGACGGCTTCCACCTCGTCGACGAGCACTTCCGCACCGCGGCGCCCGAGGAGAACGTGCCGCTGCTGCTGGGGCTGCTGGGGATCTGGTACGGGAACTTCCACGACGCGCAGTCGCACGCGGTGCTGCCCTACAGCCACTACCTGTCGAAGTTCACCGCCTACCTCCAGCAGTTGGACATGGAGTCCAACGGCAAGTCGGTGGACCGGGAGGGGCGGCGTGTCGAGTGGCAGACCGGGCCGGTGGTGTGGGGGACTCCCGGCACCAACGGGCAGCATGCCTACTACCAGTTGATCCACCAGGGGACCAAGCTCATTCCCGCCGACCTGATCGGCTTCGCCCGTCCCGTGGACGAGCTGTCGCCTTCGCTCGCGGCGCAGCACGACCTGCTGATGGCCAACCTGTTCGCCCAGGGGCAGGCGCTCGCCTTCGGCAAGACGGCGGAGGAGGTGGCGGCGGAGGGGGTTCCGGCGGAGCTCGTGCCGCACAAGACGTTTCGGGGGAACCGTCCTACGACGACGATTCTCGCTGACGCGTTGACGCCGTCCGTGCTGGGGCAGTTGATCGCCTTGTACGAGCACAAGGTGTTCGTGCAGGGGGCTGTGTGGAACATCGACTCCTTTGATCAGTGGGGAGTC
Organism: Streptomyces sp. CA-181903; assembly: GCF_050937075.1. Lineage (NCBI taxonomy): Bacteria > Bacillati > Actinomycetota > Actinomycetes > Kitasatosporales > Streptomycetaceae > Streptomyces > Streptomyces sp. CA-181903. The sequence continues at coordinate 1,778,102 of NZ_JBNJLY010000001.1, read as the reverse complement.
GAGCTTGGGAAGGTGCTGGCGAAGCGGGTTGAGCCCGCTCTGAGTGAGGGGGCCGAGGTGGAGGGGCTGGACGCGTCCACCGCCGCGCTCGTCGCCCGGTACCGGGCGGTTCGGGGGCGCTGAGGGTGCGCTGACGCGCTGGGGGTGCCCCGGTCCCGCCCCTTCGCCGGTTCCTGGGGCGCTGCCCCAGACCCCGAAACCGCGCTCCGCGCGGTTGTCCTCAAACGCCGGACGGGCTGACAAGTCAGCCCGTCCGGCGTTTGAGGACCTCGCGGCGGAGCCGCGATTCCCGCCCGTCAGGGCGAAGACGGCGGATACAGATCCCTCGGCAGCTGCGAAGCCGCCGGCTGATCGAGCAGCCACAGCGTGCGGCTGCGGCCGTACGCCCCGGCGGCCGGAGCCTGGACCTCACCCGCCCCGCTCAGCGCCAGCGCCACCGCGTTGGCCTTGTCCTCGCCCGCCGCCAGCAGCCACACCTCCCGCGCCGCGCGGATCGCCGGCAGCGTCAGGGAGATGCGGGTCGGCGGGGGCTTGGGGGCGCCGTGGACGCCGATGACCGTGCGGTCGGTCTCCCGGACGCCCGGCAGCTCGGGGAAGAGCGACGCGATGTGGGTGTCCGGGCCGACGCCCAGCAGGAGGACGTCGAAGGAGGGCACGGGTCCGTGGTCCTCCGGGCGGGCGGCGGCGGCCAGTTCGGCCGCGTACGCCTCGGCCGCCGCGTCGGCGTCGTCGTACCGCCCGTCGGCCGCGGGCATGGCGTGCACCCGGGCCGGATCCAGGTCCACGGCGTCCAGCAGGGCGTCGCGGGCCTGGGTGACGTTGCGCTCGGCGTCGCCGTCGGGCAGGTAGCGTTCGTCGCCCCACCACAGGTCGAGGCGCGACCAGTCGACCGCGTCCCGGGCGGGCGAGGCGGCGAGGGCCGCGAGCAGCCCGTTGCCGTTGCGCCCGCCCGTGAGGACGACGGAGGCCGTGCCGCGCGCGGCCTGGGCGTCCACGATCTTCGTGATCAGCCGGGCCGCGGCGGCCCGCGCCATCAGCTCCTTGTCCCGGTGGACGACGATCTGCGGCGCGGTGCTCACTTGTCCGCCGCCTTCTTGGACGCGGCCTTCTTCGGGGCGGGCTTGCTCTCCGAAGGCTCCGAGCGCTCGGAAGCGGATTCCGAGGTCTTCGCCGCCTCCGGGGACCTCGGCGGCGCGCCCGCCGCCGGTGCCACCGCCGGGCCGCCCGCCTCCGCCAGCCGCTCCACGCCGTACTTCAGCGCGGACTCGTAGATGGTGTCCGGGTCGAGCCGGCGCAGCTCCTCGGCGAGCAGTTCGGCGGTCTCCCGCCGCTTGAGCGCCACGGCGCGGTCCGGCTGGCCCTTCATGCTGAGCTTGGCCAGCGAGCCGTCGGGACGGTCCAGGGTGATGGTGCCGTCCTTGGTCTCCAGACGGACGGCGGTGAGACCGGGGCCGTCGGAGACGGTGCGGCGGGCCGGGACGCCGAGGCGGTCCGCGAGCCACATGGCCAGCAGCTCGCCGCTGGGGTTGTAGCCCTCGCCCTCGACCTCGGCGCCGGTGACCTCGACGGCCTGCTGGTCCAGGGCCGCCGCGATCATCGAGCGCCAGGGGGTGATCCGGCTCCAGGCCAGGTCGGTGTCGCCGGGCGCGTAGTTCGCGGCGCGGGCCGCGAGCTCCGAGACCGGGTCCTCGGCCGCGTAGGTGTCGGTGACCCGGCGCTGGGCGAGGACGCCCAGCGGGTCCTTGGCCGGGTGCAGCGGCGAGTTGACCGGCCACCAGACGACGACGGGCGCGTCCGGCAGCAGCAGCGGCAGGACCACCGACTGGGCGTGGTCTATGACCTCGCCGTAGAGGCGGAGGACGACCGTCTCGCCGGTGCCGGCGCTGGTGCCGACGCGGACCTCGGCGTCCAGCCGGGCCTGCGCGCGGTCGCGCGGGGAGCGGCTGACGCGCTTGATGACGACGAGCTTGCGCGACGGGTGCTCGCGGGACGCCTCGTTGGCGGCCTTGAGCGCGTCGTAGGCGTGCTCCTCGTCGGTGACGATGACCAGCGTGAGGACCATGCCGATGGCGGGGGTGCCGATGGCGCGGCGCCCCTGGACCAGAGCATTGTTGATCTTGCTGGCCGTGGTGTCCGTGAGATCGATCTTCATGGCCGACGCCAGCTCCGTCCGTCTCGTGCGAGCATCTCGTCCGCCTCGACCGGCCCCCAGGTGCCGGCCGGGTACCGCGCGGGCGTGCCGTGCTTGTCCCAGTACTCCTCGATCGGGTCGAGGATCTGCCAGGAGAGCTCGACCTCCCGCAGGCGCGGGAACAGGTTGGCGTCGCCGAGCAGCACGTCGAGGATGAGCCGCTCGTACGCCTCCGGGCTGGACTCGGTGAACGACTCGCCGTAGGCGAAGTCCATCGAGACGTCCCGGACCTCCATCGAGGTGCCCGGCACCTTCGAGCCGAACCGCAGGGTGACGCCCTCGTCCGGCTGCACCCGGATGACCAGGGCGTTCTGCCCCAGCTCCTCGGTGGCGGTGTCGTCGAAGGGGGAGTGCGGGGCGCGCTGGAAGACGACCGCGATCTCGGTGACGCGGCGGCCGAGCCGCTTGCCGGTGCGCAGGTAGAAGGGGACGCCCGCCCAGCGGCGGTTGTCGATCTCCAGCTTGATCGCGGCGTAGGTGTCGGTCTTCGAGTGCGGGTCGATGCCCTCTTCCTCGCAGTACCCGACGACCTTCTGGCCGCCCTGCCAGCCGGCCGCGTACTGGCCGCGGACGGTCTCCTTGCCCAGGTCCTTCGGCAGTCGGACGGCGCCCAGCACCTTGGTCTTCTCGGCGACCAGGGCGTCCGCGTCGAAGGAGGCGGGCTCCTCCATGGCGGTCAGCGCCAGCAGCTGGAGCAGGTGGTTCTGGATGACGTCGCGCGCGGCGCCGATGCCGTCGTAGTAGCCGGCCCGGCCGCCGATGCCGATGTCCTCGGCCATGGTGATCTGCACGTGGTCCACGTAGGACCGGTTCCAGATCGGCTCGAAGAGGGTGTTGGCGAAGCGGAGCGCCAGGATGTTCTGGACGGTCTCCTTGCCCAGGTAGTGGTCGATCCGGAAGACCTCGTTGGGCGGGAAGACGTCGTGGACGATGCTGTTGAGCTCCTGCGCGCTCTTCAGGTCGTGGCCGAACGGCTTCTCGATGACCGCGCGCCGCCAGGACTTCTCCGTCTGCTCGGCCAGGCCGTGCTTCTTGAGCTGCTGGACGACGGTGGGGAAGAACTTCGGCGGGACGGACAGGTAGAAGGCGAAGTTGCCGCCCGTGCCCTGCGCCTTGTCGAGCTCCTCGATGGTCGACTTGAGGGTCTCGAAGGCGTTGTCGTCGTCGAAGTCGCCCTGGACGAAGCGGCAGCCCTGCACCAGCTGCTGCCACACCTCCTCGCGGAACGGCGTGCGCGCGTGCTCCTTGACGGCGTCGTGCACGATCTGCGCGAAGTCCTCGTTCTCCCAGTCGCGGCGGGCGAAGCCGATGAGGGAGAAGCCCGGCGGCAGCAGGCCGCGGTTGGCGAGGTCGTAGACGGCCGGCATCAGCTTTTTACGGGACAAATCGCCCGTGACGCCAAAGATGACCAGGCCGGACGGCCCCGCGATACGCGGGAGCCGCCGGTCCTGTGCGTCACGCAGCGGGTTGCTGCGGGTCAATTCACGCCTCCGGTGCGAGGCGCTTGAGCTCCGCCTCCGTGGACTTCAGCAGGTCGTTCCAGGACGCCTCGAACTTCTCGACGCCTTCCTCCTCCAGCAGCTGGACGACCTCGTCGTACGAGATCCCCAGCTTCGCCAGCGCGTCGAGCTCGGCCTTGGCCTGCTCGTACGTGCCGCGGACCGTGTCGCCCTTGACGTCGCCGTGGTCGGCGGCGGCCTCCAGGGTGCCCTCCGGCATGGTGTTCACCGTGTTCGGGGCGACCAGGTCGTCCACGTACAGGGTGTCCTTGTACGCCGGGTCCTTGACGCCGGTCGACGCCCACAGCGGACGCTGCTTGTTGGCGCCGGCCTTCTCCAGGGCCAGCCAGCGGTCCGAGGAGAAGACCTCCTCGTACGCCTGGTAGGCGAGGCGGGCGTTGGCCAGCGCGGCCTTGCCGCGGAGCGCCTTGGCCTCCTCGGTGCCCAGCGCGTCCAGGCGCTTGTCGATCTCGGTGTCCACACGGGACACGAAGAAGGACGCCACCGAGTGGATCAGCGACAGGTCCAGGCCGGCCGCCTTGGCCTTCTCCAGACCGGTCAGGTAGGCGTCCATGACCGCGCGGTAGCGCTCCAGCGAGAAGATCAGCGTGACGTTGACGCTGATGCCCAGGCCGAGGGTCTCGGAGATGGCCGGCAGGCCCGCCATGGTGGCCGGGATCTTGATCAGGGTGTTGGGGCGGTCGACCAGCCACGCGAGCTGCTTGGCCTCGGCCACGGTGGCGTGGGTGTCGTGCGCCAGCCGCGGGTCCACCTCGATGGACACCCGGCCGTCCTGGCCGTCCGTGGCGTCGAAGACCGGCCGCAGGATGTCGGCGGCGTCACGCACGTCCGCCGTCGTGATCATGCGGATGGCCTCCTCGACGGTGACCTTGCGGACCGCGAGGTCGGACAGCTGCTGCTCGTAGCCGTCGCCGCTGGAGATCGCCTTCTGGAAGATCGACGGGTTGGTGGTGACACCGACCACGTGACTGTCGTCGATCAGCTCGCGCAGATTGCCGGACGTGATGCGCTTGCGGGACAGGTCGTCCAGCCAGATCGCGACGCCCTCCTCGGAGAGGCGCTTGAGTGCGTCTGTCATGGGTTCTACATCTCCTACTGGATCGTGTGCTTGCGCGTCAGCGGCGGCCGGCGTCGGCCAGCGACTCGCGGGCGGCCTCGACGACGGCTTCCGAGGTCAGGCCGAACTCCTGGAACAGCACCTGGTAGTCGGCGGACGCGCCGAAGTGCTCCAGCGAGACGATCCGGCCGGCCTCGCCGACGTAGCGGTGCCAGGTCAGGCCGATGCCCGCCTCGACGGCCACGCGGGCCTTGACGTCCGGCAGCAGCACGCCGTCGCGGTACGCCTGGTCCTGCTCCTCGAACCACTCCACCGAAGGCATCGAGACCACGCGGGTCGGGACCCCCTCGGCCTGCAGGGTGTCGCGGGCCTCGACGGCCATCTGGACCTCGGAGCCGGTGGCGATCAGGATCACCTGCGGCCGGCCGCCCTCGGCCTCGAACAGCACGTAGCCGCCCTTGGCCGCGCCCTCGTTGGCCTCGTAGGTCGGGACGTTCTGGCGGGTGAGGGCCAGACCGTGCGGCGCGGGGTTGGTGGCGTGGCGCTTCATGATCTCGCGCCAGGCGATGGCCGTCTCGTTGGCGTCGGCCGGGCGGACCATGTTCAGGCCCGGGATGGCGCGCAGCGCGGACATGTGCTCGACCGGCTGGTGCGTCGGGCCGTCCTCGCCGAGGCCGATGGAGTCGTGCGTCCACACGTAGGTGACCGGCAGCTTCATCAGCGCGGCGAGCCGGACGGCGGGGCGCATGTAGTCGGAGAACACCAGGAAGGTGCCGCCGTAGACGCGGGTGTTGCCGTGCAGCGCGATGCCGTTCATGGTCGAACCCATGGCGTGCTCGCGGATGCCGAAGTGGATCGTGCGGCCGTACGGGTTCGCCTCGGGGAGCGGGTTGCCCTCCGGGAGGAACGACGACGACGCGTCGATCGTGGTGTTGTTCGAGCCGGCGAGGTCGGCGGAGCCGCCCCACAGCTCGGGGATGACGCCGCCGAGGGCCTTGAGGACCTCGCCGGACGCCTTGCGGGTCGCGACGGACTTGCCGGCCGGGAAGACCGGGAGGACCTTCTCCCAGCCGTCGGGCAGCTCGCCCGCGTTGATCCGGTCGAAGTCGGCCGCCCGCTCCGGGTTGGCCTCGCGCCACTTGGCGAGCTTCTTCTCCCAGGTGGCGTGGGCCTCACGGCCGCGGTCGACGACCTTGCGGACGTGCGCGAACACGTCCTCGTCGACCTGGAAGGTCTGCTTCGGGTCGAAGCCGAGGACCTCCTTGGTGGCGGCCACCTCGGCGTCGCCGAGCGCCGAGCCGTGGGCGGCCTCGGTGTTCTGCGCGTTCGGGGCCGGCCAGGCGATGATCGTGCGGGCCGCGATCAGCGAGGGACGCTCGGTCTCCTCCTGCGCCGCCTTCAGCGCCGCGTACAGCGCCTGGACGTCGAAGTCGCCGTTGGGCGCCTGCTCGATGCGCTGGACGTGCCAGCCGTACGCCTCGTACCGCTTGAGGACGTCCTCGGAGAGGGCCGTCGCGGTGTCACCCTCGATCGAGATGTGGTTGTCGTCGTAAAGGGCGACGATGTTGCCGAGCTTCTGGTGGCCGGCCAGCGAGGACGCCTCCGCGGAGATGCCCTCCTCCAGGTCGCCGTCGGAGACGATCGCCCAGATGGTGTGGTCGAAGGGCGACTCGCCCTTCGGGGCCTCGGGGTCGAACAGGCCGCGCTCGTAGCGGGCGGCCATGGCCATGCCCACCGCGTTGGCGATGCCCTGGCCCAGCGGGCCGGTGGTGGTCTCCACGCCGCGGGTGTGGCCGTGCTCCGGGTGGCCCGGGGTCTTGCTGCCCCAGGTGCGGAAGGCCTTGAGGTCCGACAGCTCCAGGCCGTAGCCGGCCATGAAGAGCTGGACGTAGAGGGTCAGGCTGGTGTGACCGGGCGAGAGGACGAAACGGTCGCGGCCCGTCCAGTCGGCGTCGCTGGGGTCGTGCCGCATCAGCTTCTGGAAGAGCAGGTACGCGGCGGGGGCCAGGCTCATGGCCGTACCGGGATGGCCGTTGCCGACCTTCTGCACGGAATCCATGGCCAGGACACGGGCTGTGTCGACGGCCCGCCGGTCCAGTTCGGTCCACTCGAGGTCTGTGGTGGTCGGCTTGGTGCTCACCCTAGGTCAGGGCTCCTCTCCACATGGTTTCACTTGCCGGGGGCGGTATGTTCCGCCACGACGCGGCGTTCCCGAGCCTACCCCCGTGGGGACCGGCGTCCTTTCCGCGTGCTCCCGGCGGACGGTCGGCAGCTCTCCGGCTGCCCGCCACACGCCTCGGGCAACCGGACCGGGCTGGTAAAGATTCCCGTCCGGCGGGTGTCCGTCATGTGTCCAGCGTGCGGTGCGGCGCCGGAGCGCGCCTCTCGGAGCGCGCTCACGGGGCGTCCGTCCGGAGTGCGCCGGGGGCCGCCGGAACCCGCTTTCGCCCGGATTCCCCGGGGACCAACACGACCCACCCCGGCGGAGGCCGTGCCATGCCCTGCGTCTAGAGTGGCTTGGTACGCGCAAGCCTTACCCGGCAGAACGGGCCGGATGTGCTTGCTGGCCTTATCTCTGTCAGGGGTGTGCGTGACGGCCGTCGAATCCCGTCCTGCGGGGGTACTCGTCGAGAGCCCCGGTCATCACCGGCCGTTCGGGGCCCGTGTCAAGGCTTTCGTGGCGCTGACGAAGCCGCGCGTCATCGAGCTGCTGCTGATGACGACGGTCCCGGTGATGTTCCTCGCCGCCAAGGGCGTCCCGGACATGTGGCTGGTGCTGGCCACCTGCCTCGGCGGCTACCTCTCCGCCGGCGGCGCGGGCGCGTTCAACATGTACTACGACCGCGACATCGACGCCATGATGGACCGGACGTCCCAGCGCCCGCTGGTCACCGGCATGGTCTCGCCGCGCGAGTGCCTGGTCTTCGCCGCGGCGCTCACCGTCGGCTCGACCGTCTGGTTCTGGTTCCTGGTCAACCCCCTGTCGGCGATGCTCTCGCTCGGCGCCTCCCTCTTCTACACCGTCGTCTACACGATGATCCTCAAGCGCCGTACCGCGCAGAACATCGTGTGGGGCGGCATCGCGGGCTGCCTGCCGGTCATCATCGGCTGGTCCGCGGTGAAGAACGAGGTCTCCTGGGCCTCCCTGATCCTCTTCCTCGTCATCTTCTTCTGGACGCCGCCGCACTACTGGCCGCTGTCGATGAAGGTGAAGGACGACTACGAGCGCGCCGGCGTCCCCATGCTGCCGGTCGTCGCGGGCAACAAGGCCGTCGCGCGGCAGATCGTCCTCTACAGCTGGGTGATGGTCGGCGTCTCGCTGCTGCTGACGCCGCTCGGGTACACCGGCTGGTTCTACACGGTCGTGGCCGTGGCCTGCGGCGGTTTCTGGCTCAAGGAGGCGCACGCCCTCCAGGCCCGCGCCAAGGCCGGGGTCACCGGGGCGAAGCTGAAGGAGATGCGCCTCTTCCACTGGTCCATCACCTACGTCTCGCTCCTCTTCACCGCGGTCGCGATCGACCCGTTCCTGCGGTAGTCCGGCAGTCGTTCGGAAAAAAGGGTGTGCTCCGCACGGGCGGCGCGGGTGGTCAAAGCCACCCGCGCCGCCCGTCGCCATTCCGGCTACCCGTCGGTAGCATCCTGGTCATGGCAGACACCAAGCAGGCCGGCGACACGGAGGCCGGGAACGCCCCGCTGGACGCCAGGGCACAGCGGCGGGCGGCCCGGCTGGCCAAGGAGATCGGCGACTTCGCACGGACCCACGGCGGCGGCGCGGAGGGGCAGCTCGCCCACATAGGACGGGGCAGGACCCGGATCGCCCTGGTGGGCGCGAACGGGGAGTGGGGGAACCTGGTGGCCCCTTCCTACGCGATGGCCGAGAAAGCGGTCGAGCTGGCCGGGCTGACCGTCCACGAGGACTTCGACGGCGAGATGGCCGCGAAGGTGCGGACGGGTCCGTACGAGTGGTCGCGGATGGCCGGGATGCAGGTGGGCGGGCCGTCCAACGGCTGAGGCCACAGCAGGGGAAACGCCGGAGGGGCGGACACGGGATCGTGTCCGCCCCTCCGGCGTCGTCGTGCGGTCCGTCAGCGCTCCGCGCCGGCCAGGGCCGCGGGCTCGGGCTCCGCGGCGGGGGAGGGGAGCGTCACCAGCTCGCCGCGGTCGCGCAGCGAGAGGAAGGCCCGCAGGGTGGCGATCCAGACCAGGCAGGACCCGAACATGTGCGCCCCGACGATGATCTCGGGCGAGTCGTTGAAGTACTGCACGTAGCCGACGACGCCCTGGAGCAGCAGGACGGCGAACAGCTCCACCACCCGGCGGCGCGGCCCGCCCGGCGCCTTCACGGCCCGCAGCGCGAACCACAGCGCCACGGTCAGGCCGAGCACGATGAACACCAGGTCCACGTGGAGCTGGGTGATCTCGCGGAAGTTCAGCGGGATGCGGTGGACGTCCTTGGAGGCGTCGCCCGCGTGCTGCCCGGAGCCGGTGACCACGGTGCCCGCCATGATCAGCAGGACGGTCGAGACGACCAGCACCCAGCTCAGCTGGCGGACCGGCCGGGCCACCAGGTCGCGCGGCGCGTCGTCGCCCTCACCGGACCGCTGCCACATGATCACGGCCACGGTGAGCAGGGCCGTCGCGGCGAGGAAGTGGGCGGCGACGATATACGGGTTGAGGCCGGTGAGGACCGTGATGCCGCCGATGATGCCGTTGCTCGCGACGATCCAGAACTGGGCCCAGCCGAGCCGCGTCAGGTCCCGGCGGCGCGGGGCCCGGGCGCGGGCCGCGATGATCGCGATGCCGACGACCACGCAGAGCACGTAGGTCAGCATGCGGTTGGTGAACTCGATGACGCCGTTGATGCCCATCGCGGGGGTCGGCGTCAGGCTGTCCTCGGTGCAGGTCGGCCACGTCGGGCAGCCCAGACCGGACTGTGTGAGCCGGACCGCGCCACCCGTCACCACGATGATCACGGCCATGACGACGCAGGCGAACGAGGCCCGCCGGACGAAGCGCGCGGACGGCTGCCAGCGGTCGGCGATGGCCTGCAGGGGATTCAGCGAATTCGGCACGGCCTCATCGTAAGGGCCCGCTTGTGCATGGATTCACGAGGGGTGGGGCGGGGCGTGAAAGCCGAGGTGAGCGCCGTGCCGGCGGGCGCTCACGCCCGGCGCACGGGTTACTCCCAGCGGAAGAAGCGGCCCGCCGCGCCCAGGCCCAGCACCGCCCACACGGCGAGGATGCCGAGGTCCCGCCAGGGCATTCCGGCGCCGTCCCGCAGCACGTCCCGGAGGCTGTCGGAGAGGGCCGAGATCGGCAGCAGCTCCAGCGTCGCCCGCGCGGCGTCCGGGAACCGGTCCAGCGGCACGATCACGCCGCCGCCGACCAGCAGCAGCAGGAACACCAGGTTCGCCGCCGCCAGCGTCGCCTCCGCCTTCAGCGTGCCCGCCATCAGCAGGCCCAGGCCCGAGAACGCGGCCGTGCCCAGGACGAGCAGCAGGAGCACGGCGAACGGGTTGCCGTGCGGCGACCAGCCGAGCGCGAACGCGATCACCGTCAGCAGGACGACCTGGAGCACCTCGGTGACCAGCACCGACGCCGTCTTCGCGGCCATCAGCGCCCAGCGCGGCAGGGGGGACGCGCCGAGCCGCTTGAGCACGCCGTAGCGTCGGTCGAAGCCGGTGGCGATGGCCTGCCCGGTGAAGGCCGTGGACATCACGGCCAGCGCGAGGATGCCGGGGGTGAGGAAGTCGACGGCCTTGCCGTCGCCGGTGTCGATGATGTCGACGGTGCTGAAGAGGGCCAGCAGCAGCGTCGGGATGACGACCGTCAGCAGCAGCTGTTCGCCGTTGCGCAGCAGCATCCGGGTCTCCAGCGCGGCCTGCGCCCGGATCATCCGGGAAAGGGGGGCGGCGCCGGGGCGGGGGTGAAGGTGCCCGGTGTGGTCATGCGCGCAGTTCCTTACCGGTGAGTTCCAGGAAGACGTCCTCCAGCGTGTGCCGCTCGACCGCTATCCGGTCCGGCATCACGCCGTGCTGCGCGCACCAGGTGGTGACCGTGGCGAGCAGCTGCGGGTCGACGGAGCCGGTGACCCGGTACGAGCCGGGGGTCAGCTCCATGGCCGCGCAGTCGGCGGGGAGGGCCTTGAGGAGGGAGGCGACGTCCAGGCCGGCCCGGCCGGTGAAGCGGAGGGTGTTCTCCGCGCCGCCCTTGCAGAGCTCCTCGGGGCTGCCCTGGGCGATGACCCGGCCGGCGTCGATGATCGCGACGTCGTCGGCCAGCTCCTCCGCCTCCTCCATGTGGTGGGTGGTGAGCACGACGCTGACGCCGTCCTCGCGCAGCTCCCGGACCAGGTCCCAGGTCGCGCGGCGCGCCTGGGGGTCGAGGCCCGCCGTCGGCTCGTCCAGGAAGACCAGCTCGGGGCGGCCGACGACGGCCATGGCCAGGGAGAGGCGCTGCTGCTGGCCGCCGGAGAGCCGGCGGTAGGTGGTGCGTCCGCAGGTGTCCAGGCCGAGGCGTTCGATCAGCATGCCGACGTCCAGCGGGTGGGCGTACAGCGCGGCCATGTGCCGCAGCATCTCGTCGGCGCGGGCGCCGGAGTAGATCCCGCCGCTCTGCAGCATCACGCCGACGCGCGGGCGCAGGGCGGCGGCGTCGGCCACCGGGTCGAGGCCGAGCACGCGGACGGTGCCGGCGTCGGGGCGGCGGTAGCCCTCGCAGGTTTCGATGGTGGTGGTCTTGCCGGCCCCGTTGGGGCCGAGGACGGCGGTGAGGGTGCCGGCCGCGACGGACAGGTCGAGACCGTCCACCGCGGTCTTCCGCCCGTACCGCTTGACGAGGCCGTGGACCTCGACGGCCGGCACGCGGCCGGGGGTCCGGGGGTCGCCCGGGGTGGCGCTGCGCATGGCAAGGAAGTCTACGAACCCCGCGGCCCTCCGGATCCCGCCGGGGGCCTGATCGCCGTGCCGGTTAGGTGACCCTTAGTGATCGAGACCACCGGCGGGCGGCCCGCCGAGGCTTGTCCCGGCTCAGGTAATTACGCAACAATGGTGTTGTGAAATACGCGGGCGAGGCACCGGAAGGTCCCGCGGCCGGGACGGCCGCCGGGTCGGGCCCCCGCGTACCCGCTTCCGGCATGGGCCCGGCGTCCCCGGTCCCCGCGGCCCGCGAGGAGCAGCGCGTCCACGACGAGCAGCGCGGCACCCGCGCGCGCGTGGCCCGCTCCATCCTCGACCACGGCCCGTCCACCGCCGCCGAGCTGGCCCTGCGCCTGGAGCTCACCCAGGCGGCGGTCCGCCGCCATCTGGACGTGCTGGCCGCCGAGGGCATGGTCGAGCCCCGCGAGAAGCGGGTCTACGGCACCCGCACCCGCGGCCGGCCCGCCAAGGTCTTCGCCCTGACCGACTGCGGCCGTGACGCCTTCGACCAGGCGTACGACAAGCTCGCCACCGACGCCCTGCGCTGGATCGCCCAGGCCGCGGGCGGCGGCGAGATGGGCGAGGCCGCCGTCGCCGCGTTCGCCCGGGCCCGGATGGCCGCCCAGGCCGAGGGCTACCGGGCCGCCCTGGAGGCCGTGCCCCCCGAGGAGCGGGCCCGCGTGCTGGCCAGGGCATTGACCGAGGACGGGTACGCTGCTACGGCGCGCACAGCGCCGGTCGGCGAACAGCTCTGCCAGCACCACTGCCCGGTCGCCCATGTCGCCGAGCAGTTCCCGCAGCTGTGCGAGGCGGAGACCGAGGTCTTCTCCCGCCTGCTCGGGACGCATGTGCAACGTCTTGCCACCATCGCCCACGGCGACGGGGTGTGCACGACGTTCATCCCCAAGACAGCGTCCACCAAGACGACCACCGCATCCACCAGCACGGCCGGGAGGAACCCCGCATGACTCTCCCCACGGAGACTGCCCACCCTGAGCTCGAGGGCCTGGGCACGTACGAATACGGCTGGGCCGACTCCGACGCGGCCGGCGCCGCGGCCAAGCGCGGCCTCTCCGAGGAGGTCGTCCGCGACATCTCGGCCAAGAAGTCCGAGCCGGAGTGGATGCTCAAGCTGCGTCTGAAGGGCCTGCGGCTCTTCGACAAGAAGCCCATGCCGACCTGGGGCTCCGACCTCACGGGCATCGACTTCGACAACATCAAGTACTTCGTCCGCTCCACGGAGAAGCAGGCCGCCTCCTGGGAGGACCTGCCCGAGGACATCAAGAACACCTACGACAAGCTGGGCATCCCCGAGGCCGAGAAGCAGCGCCTCGTCGCCGGTGTCGCCGCCCAGTACGAGTCCGAGGTCGTCTACCACCAGATCCGCGAGGACCTGGAGGAGCAGGGCGTCATCTTCCTGGACACCGACACCGCCCTGAAGGAGCACCCCGAGCTCTTCCAGGAGTACTTCGGCACGGTCATCCCGGTCGGCGACAACAAGTTCGCCTCGCTGAACTCCGCCGTGTGGTCCGGCGGCTCCTTCATCTACGTCCCGCCGGGCGTCCACGTCGACATCCCGCTCCAGGCCTACTTCCGTATCAACACGGAGAACATGGGCCAGTTCGAGCGGACGCTGATCATCGTCGACGAGAACGCCTACGTGCACTACGTCGAGGGCTGCACCGCCCCGATCTACTCCTCCGACTCGCTGCACAGCGCCGTCGTGGAGATCATCGTCAAGAAGGGCGGCCGCTGCCGCTACACGACCATCCAGAACTGGTCGAACAACGTCTACAACCTGGTCACCAAGCGCGCCGTGGCGTACGAGGGCGCGACCATGGAGTGGGTCGACGGCAACATCGGCTCCAAGGTGACGATGAAGTACCCCGCCGTCTACCTGATGGGCGAGCACGCCAAGGGCGAGACGCTGTCCATCGCCTTCTCCGGCGAGGGCCAGCACCAGGACGCCGGCGCCAAGATGGTCCACATGGCGCCCAACACCTCCTCCAACATCGTCTCCAAGTCGGTGGCGCGGGGCGGCGGCCGCACCTCGTACCGCGGTCTGATCGAGATCGGCGAGGGCGCCCACGGCTCCAAGTCCAACGTGCTGTGCGACGCGCTGCTGGTGGACACCATCTCCCGTTCGGACACGTACCCCTACGTGGACGTCCGCGAGGACGACGTGTCCATGGGCCACGAGGCGACCGTCTCCAAGGTCAGCGACGACCAGCTCTTCTACCTGATGAGCCGCGGTCTGTCGGAGGACGAGGCCATGGCGATGATCGTGCGCGGCTTCGTCGAGCCGATCGCCCGCGAGCTGCCGATGGAGTACGCGCTGGAGCTCAACCGGCTGATCGAGCTGCAGATGGAAGGCTCGGTCGGCTGACGCCCGCCGCCTTCGACCGCAGCGACCCTTTTTGACAGGAAGAGAGCACCACGACAGCCATGGCTGACAACACTCCCGCCGGCAGCACCACCGACGGCGCCATCCAGGTGGGCGGGGCCAAGCAGCCCATCGACGCGCGGGTCAGCGCCCCCGCCTCGTACGACGTCGCCGACTTCCCCGTGCCGCACGGCCGCGAGGAGGAATGGCGGTTCACCCCGCTGGAGCGCCTCCGCGGTCTGCACGACGGCACGGCGGTGGCGGACGGCGCCGGCGTCAAGGTCGAGGTGACGGCCCCCGAGGGCGTCACCGTGGAGACCGTCGGCCGGGACGACGCCCGGCTCGGCAAGGCCGGCAAGCCCGTCGACCGGGTGGCCGCCCAGGCGTACAGCTCCTTCGAGAAGGCGTCCGTCGTCTCGATCCCCAAGAACACCGTGCTCACCGAGCCCGTCCGGATCGCCGTGCACGGCGAGGGCGGGGTGGCCTTCGGCCACCAGGTCGTCGAGATCGGCGCCTTCTCCGAGGCCGTCGTCATCATCGACCACACCGGTGACGCCACCCTGGCCGCCAACGTCGAGTACCTGCTCGGCGACGGCGCCAAGCTCACCGTCGTCTCCGTCCAGGACTGGGACGACTCGGCCGTCCACGCCGCGCAGCACACCGCGCTCGTCGGCCGCGACGCCCGCTTCAAGTCCGTGATCGTCACCTTCGGCGGCGACCTGGTCCGGCTGCACCCGCGCGTCGTCTACGGCGCCCCCGGCGGCGAGGCCGAGCTCTACGGCCTGTACTTCACCGACAACGGCCAGCACCAGGAGCACCGCCTCTTCGTCGACCACGACACGCCGCACTGCCGCAGCAACGTGGTCTTCAAGGGCGCCCTCCAGGGCAAGGACGCGCACGCCGTCTGGATCGGCGACGTCCTCATCCGCGCCGAGGCCGAGGGCACCGACACCTACGAGCTCAACCGCAACCTCGTCCTCACCGACGGCGCCCGCGTCGACTCGGTCCCCAACCTGGAGATCGAGACCGGTGAGATCGTCGGCGCCGGCCACGCCTCGGCGACCGGCCGCTTCGACGACGAGCAGCTGTTCTACCTGATGGCCCGCGGTATCCCCGCCGACGAGGCCCGCCGGCTGGTCGTCCGCGGCTTCTTCGCCGAGCTCGTCCAGCAGATCGGCGTCCCCGAGCTGGAGGAGCGCCTCATCGCCAAGATCGAGGCCGAGCTGGAGGCGTCCGTCGCATGACCTACGTACGCGTGGCCGCGCTCGGTGAGCTGGAGGAGGACACGCCCAAGCGGGTGGAGGTCGACGGCACCCCCGTGTCGATCGTCCGCACCGAGGGCGAGGTCTTCGCCATCCACGACATCTGCTCGCACGCCAACGTCTCGCTCTCCGAGGGCGAGGTGGAGGACTGCGCCATCGAATGCTGGCTGCACGGCTCCACCTTCGACCTGCGCACCGGAAAGCCCTCGGGTCTCCCGGCCACCCGACCGGTCCCCGTTTACCCCGTCAAGATCGAAGGAGACGGCCCAGACGCGTCTGTGCTCGTTTCCATCACCCAGGAGTCCTGAGTTCCCCATGGCAACGCTTGAGATCCACGACCTGCACGTCTCCGTCGACGCCGAAGGCGGCCCCCGGGAGATCCTGCGTGGCGTCGACCTGACCGTGAAGCAGGGCGAGACCCACGCCATCATGGGCCCGAACGGCTCCGGCAAGTCCACCCTGGCCTACTCGCTGGCCGGCCACCCCAAGTACACGATCACCGGCGGCACCGTCACCCTCGACGGCGAGAACGTCCTGGAGATGTCCGTCGACGAGCGCGCCCGCGCCGGCGTCTTCCTCGCCATGCAGTACCCGGTCGAGGTGCCCGGCGTCTCGGTGTCCAACTTCCTCCGCACCTCCGCCACCGCGATCCGCGGCGAGGCCCCCAAGCTGCGCACCTGGGTCAAGGAGGTCAAGGAGTCCATGGCGCGCCTGCACATGGACCCCGCCTTCGCCGAGCGCAACGTCAACGAGGGCTTCTCCGGCGGTGAGAAGAAGCGGCACGAGATCCTCCAGCTGGAGCTCCTCAAGCCGAAGATCGCGATTCTGGACGAGACCGACTCGGGCCTGGACGTCGACGCCCTGCGCATCGTCTCCGAGGGCGTCAACCGGGTCCGAGAGACCGGTGAGGTGGGCACCCTGCTGATCACGCACTACACCCGCATCCTGCGCTACATCAAGCCCGACTTCGTGCACGTGTTCGCGAACGGCCGCGTCGCCGAGTCCGGCGGCGCCGAGCTCGCGGACAAGCTGGAGGAAGAGGGCTACGAGGCGTACACGACGGGAGGCGTCACCGCGTGACACAGATTCCGGGGCTCCTCGACACCGAGGCGATCCGCAAGGACTTCCCCATCCTCGACCGCGTCCTGCACGACGGCAAGAAGCTCGTCTACCTGGACAACGCGGCGACGTCCCAGAAGCCGCGCCAGGTACTCGACGCCATCAACGAGTACTACGAGCAGCACAACGCCAATGTGCACCGCGGCGTCCACGTCCTCGCCGAGGAGGCCACCGCGCTGTACGAGGGCGCGCGCGACAAGATCGCCGCGTTCGTCAACGCGCCCAGCCGCGACGAGGTCATATTCACCAAGAACGCCTCGGAGTCGCTCAACCTGGTGGCGAACATGCTCGGTTGGGCCGACGAGCCCTACCGGGTGGACCACGACACCGAGATCGTCATCACGGAGATGGAGCACCACTCCAACATCGTCCCGTGGCAGCTGCTCGCGCAGCGCACCGGCGCGAAGCTGAAGTGGTTCGGCCTGACCGACGACGGCCGGCTCGACCTGTCCAACATCGAGCAGGTCATCACCGAGAAGACCAAGGTCGTCTCGTTCGTGCTGGTCTCCAACATCCTGGGCACGGTCAACCCGGTCGAGGCGATCGTCCGGCGCGCCCAGGAGGTCGGCGCGCTGGTCGTCGTCGACGCCTCGCAGGCCGCGCCGCACATGCCGCTGGACGTCCAGGCGCTCCAGGCCGACTTCGTGGCCTTCACCGGCCACAAGATGTGCGGCCCGGACGGCATCGGCGTGCTGTGGGGACGCCAGGAGCTGCTGGAGGACCTGCCGCCGTTCCTCGGCGGCGGCGAGATGATCGAGACCGTCTCGATGCACTCGTCCACCTACGCCCCGGCGCCGCACAAGTTCGAGGCCGGTACGCCCCCGATCGCCCAGGCCATCGGCCTCGGCGCGGCCGTGGACTACCTGTCGGCGATCGGCATGGACAAGATCGCGCGGCATGAGCACGCGATCACCGAGTACGCGATCCGGCGGCTCCAGGAGGTCCCCGACCTCCGGCTGATCGGCCCCACCACGGCCGAGGACCGCGGCGCCGCGATCTCCTTCACGCTCGGGGACATCCACCCGCACGACGTGGGCCAGGTCCTCGACGAGCAGGGCATCGCCGTCCGGGTCGGCCACCACTGCGCACGGCCCGTCTGCCTGCGGTACGGAATTCCGGCGACCACGCGGGCGTCGTTCTACCTGTACTCCACCCCCGGCGAGGTCGACGCGCTGGTCGAGGGGCTGGAGCACGTCCGGAACTTCTTCGGCTGATGGGCAGCGGACTGTGAAGCTTGATTCGATGTACCAGGACGTCATCCTGGACCACTACAAGCACCCGCACGGCAGGGGCTTGCGGGACGGCGACGCCGAGGTGCACCACGTCAACCCGACGTGCGGCGACGAGATCACCCTGCGCGTCCGGCTCTCCGGTGAGACGATCGAAGACGTCTCGTACGAGGGCCAGGGCTGCTCGATCAGCCAGGCCAGCGCCTCGGTCCTCAACGAGCTGCTGGTCGGCAAGGAGCTCGACGACGCCCGGCGGATCCAGGAGACCTTCCTGGAGCTGATGCAGTCCAAGGGCCGGATCGAGCCGGACGACGCGATGGAGGAGGTGCTGGAGGACGCGGTGGCGTTCGCCGGCGTCTCCAAGTACCCCGCGCGGGTGAAATGCGCTCTCCTGAGCTGGATGGCGTGGAAGGACGCGACCGCCCAGGCGCTGGGCGAGACCGCCGAGCACGCCGAGAACGCGGCAAGCACCGAGAGCACCAAGAGCACTGCGAGGAAGACCGCATGAGCGACGAAGTGACCACCAAGCCGGCCACCGAGGAAGAGGTCCGCGAGGCCCTGTACGACGTGGTCGACCCCGAGCTGGGCATCGATGTCGTCAACCTCGGCCTGATCTACGGCATCCACATCGACGACGCCAACATCGCCACCCTCGACATGACACTGACGTCCGCGGCCTGCCCGCTGACCGACGTCATCGAGGACCAGGCGAAGTCCGCGACCGAGGGCATCGTCAACGAGCTCCGGATCAACTGGGTCTGGATGCCGCCGTGGGGCCCGGACAAGATCACCGACGAGGGCCGCGAGCAGCTTCGCGCCCTCGGGTTCAACGTCTGAGCGTTCCCCCTCCGAGCGTTTCCGCAGCCCGCCATCCGTACCACCGGGTGGCGGGCTGCTGCTGTATGCCGTGGTTGGCGGGCGGACGGATAGGGCGCGGGCGGATGGGCGGGGCGTGGTCGGGGCTGGGGCCGGGTGCCCTCCCCGGTTTCATCAGCGCGTTTCGGTCACGGATAGCCTCGGTGATCAATTGACGGGGCGGATGGGGCGGCCGACGGGGTCGCCGTAAGGGGGAACGATGACGGGCCGGGGCGATGCGGGGCGGCGTCTGGTCCGCTTCCTGTTCGGTTCCGTGCCGCGGTTCCTGGTCACCGGGGCGGCGTCGGCCGTGCTGGTGTTCGGTGGGCTTCTCGGGTTCGCGTGGCTGAGCGGGGACGGGCGGGGGTGTCCGGAAGCGGTTGCCCGGGCTTCCGGGGCGGAAGTGGCGGGGGAGTATGAGGGGCCGGACGGGATGAGCGTGCGTCTTCGGTACGACCCGGGGACGGGGCGGGGGACGTTCTCCGTGGCGCACTGGCCGTACGAGTGGTCCCCGGCCTACCGGAAGGAGAAGGCGTTCGACGCGGCGGGGACGTGGAGTCTGTCCCACGCCTCCGGCGCCGCGGAGACGCGGGTGCGGCTGTCCTTCGACGACGAACCGTCGCACCCTCGGCCACTGGAGACGCTCGTCGTCGGCCGGGACGGGGACGAGCGGGTGCTGTTCAAGGAGGCGGACCCGGACGCCTGTCCGTCCACGGTGCTGCGGCGCGCCGCGGGCTGAGGCCGGGGCCTGGTCAGGAGGGGGCGCCGAACCAGTGGCGTAGGGCCGGGCGGAGGCCGTTTCCTGCCGCGTCCGCCGTCCGCCCCCGCCAGGTAGGCGGCGCGCAGGGTGGTGGTGCCGTCCGGGCCGGCGACGGTGGCGGTCACGCCGTCCGCGTCCTGGGCGAGGCCGGTGAGTTCGCGGCCGCGCAGGGCGGGGATGCCGTACGAGGCGAGGTGCTCCTCCAGGAACCGTTCGACGCGGGCCTGCGGGATGCCGATCTGGTAGGGGAAGCGGGTGTCGAAGACCGAGTAGTCCAGGGGGATGCCCGCGAAGTGGCCGCGCGGCAGGGTGGTGAGGGCCTGTTCGGCGATGGGCTCCAACCAGCCGCGCAGACCCAGGACTTCGGCGGTGCGGGGCTGGAGGTTGAGCGCGCGGGACTGGCCGCCGCGTTCGAGGGTCCGTTCCAGGACGACGGTGCGGACGCCCGCGAGGCCGAGTTCGTTGGCGAGCGTCAGGCCGGTGGGGCCGGCTCCGACGACGATCACATCGGGGTTCATGCCCGTACCTCCGGTCTCACGCCTTCAGGCCGCGCCGGGTGACGTAGACGTTGTGGAAGAGGATCAGGCCGGCGAGGACGACCAGCCACTGCACCGTGCTCACCAGGGGCACGGAACCCACCGGCAGCGTCAGGGCCAGGACCACCCGCACCGCGGCGTCCAGCGTGAACACCCCGCCCCAGACGGCGGTGAGCACCCGCACGTCGCGGCGGAACACCGGCTCGGTGTCCCAGCGGGAAGCCCAGGCGCGCCAGCCCGCCTCGCCCAGCTTGGCGGTGACGACCGTCTGGCCCAGGTACATGATGAACGGGCGGCGGGTCGGCAGAGTGCCCAGGATCCAGAGGCCGATGAGGCCGAAGAGCCAGCTGTCGCGCACCAGCAGGACGCGCGGGTCGCCGGTCACCAGGGACATCAGGGCGCCGAGCAGCATCAGGCAGAGGGTGAACAGCCCCATGGGGTCCACCCGCCGGCGCCGGATCATCCCGTGGACGACCCAGGGCAGAGCGATCAGGCTGCCCACCGCCAGCGCGGCCCACTGGCTCGCGCCGGCCGCCTGGAGACCGTAGAACGCGCCGAGGGGGAGGGCGAGTTCGAAGAGGAGCTGGAGGATGACGAGCCTGCGCAGGGCGGCGGTCTTCTGCCGCTCGGTGGGCTGCGGCGGGACGGGGGCGGTCACGGGCTCTGTGGTCACGGGGTGCTCCTGGTCGCGCGGTCGAAGAGGTCGGCGAGCCGGCGGCCGTGGGCGGCGGCGTCGAAGTCCGGGTCGCGGGCGGCGCGCATCACGAGCGCGTCGATGGAGCCGCGGAGCGCGTACACCAGGGTCACGGGGTCGAAGTCGCCGAACTCCCCGGACTCCTGGGCCCTGCGTACGGCGTTGATCAGGGTGTCCAGCATCGCGTCCGTGACGGCGGTGAACTCCCGCGCCGAGGGGCTTTCGTCCCGGACGCCGGTGAGCACCTCCACCATGGCGTGCAGGTGCTTCGGGTAGACGTCCAGCAACGCGAGGTTGGACTCGATGTGCGCGCGGAGCCGCTCGCGGGCGGTCTGGTGCGCCTCGATCCTGGGCCGCATGTACGCGTCCGCGACCCGCATCACCTCCGCCACGACCTCGCGCATCAGGTCGTCCTTGCCGGCGAAGTGGTACGAGATCATCCCCGTGCTGCTCAGCCCGGCCTGCCGGGCGATCCGGTTGAACGACGCCTTGGCGTGGCCGACTTCGGCGATGACCTCGATCGCGGCGCCGACGATCTGCGCTCTCCTGGCGGCCTCCGTGAACGTCCGGCCGGCGGTCGGGGTCACCGCTCCTTGCTTGGAGCCGCTGTTCTTTGCTCGCATGAGCAAAAGGTAAGCGCGGTTTGCTCGGGTGAGCAAGTATTGGTTTGGTCAAGCAGCCGGCGAGGGGGCGGGAGAGTCAGAGGCCGCCCGTGTTCAGCAGGCGGTTCGGCGTCCGGTCGCGCAGTCCGCTCAACACCCCCTGCGTGGCCTGTTTCTCCAGCCACTCGGTCACCGCCTGCACCGACGCGTCCGGGTGCGCCGCCTTGTAGAGCGCGGCCACCCCGGTGACGTGCGGTGCCGCCTGCGAGGTGCCGCTCTTCGTCGCGGCGCCGCCGCCGGCGCGGGCCGAGACGATGTCCAGGCCCGGGGCGAGGAGCCGCAGGCAGGCACCCCAGTTGCTGAACGACGTCATCCGGTCGTCGCGGTCCGTCGCCCCGACGACCACCGCCCCCGGCGCGCTGCCCGGCGAGTTGGCGCAGGCGTCGGTGGCCGCGGTCGCGGGCTGCGCGTTGCCCGCCGAGACGACGGGCGGCACCCCGCGGTCGGCGACCGCGGCCACCGACGCGTTCGTCGCCGCCGAGTACGGGCCGTTGAGCGAGGCGTTCAGCACGGACGCCGGCCCGGCGTGCTGGGCCACCCAGTCCAGGCCCGCCACGAAACGGGAGGCCGACGTCGTCCCGTCGCAGTCCAGCACCCGCACGCTGACCAGCGCCACCTTCCGGGCGATGCCGTGCTCCCCGCCGCCGATGATCCCCGCCACGTGCGTGCCGTGCCCGGAGCCGGTCAGGCAGTCGGAGCCGTCGCCGTTCGGGTCGACCAGGTCGACGCCCTTGCGGGCGCGCCCGCCGAACTCGGGGTGCGTGTAGTCGATGCCCGTGTCGACGACGTACGCGGTCACGCCGGCGCCGGTGCCGGCGACCGTGAACCGGCCGTCCAGGGGGAGCCGCCGCTGGTCCACCCGGTCCAGGCCCCAGGAGGCGGCGGCCGGGGCGGTGGGGTCGTGCAGGGGGACCGAGGACTGGCGGAGCACCGCGTCCTCCTCGACGGACCGCACGTCCGGGGAGCGGCGGACGGCGTCCAGCTGCGCGGGGGTGAGCGGGGCGGCGAAGCCGAGCAGGGCGTGCTGGTAGACGGTGTCCGGCGTGACGCCCAGCCGGGCGGTCAGCGCGCGGGGGCTGGCGCCCTGGCGGAGGGTGACGATGTAGTGACCGGTCGCCGCGCGGCCGGCGGGCGCGGGGGTGGGGGTGGGGTCGGCCGGGGCCAAGGCCAGGGTGAGGGGCGCCAGGAGGGTGAGGGTGAGGGTGAGGAGGCGGAGGTGGTGTGGGGGTCTCATGTCCCCTGGATAGGGGGAGGGGTGGGAGGGAGGCGATCGGGGGTGGGCCATTTGGCCTGGGGTGGGGTGCCCCGGTCCCGCCCCTTCGCCGCTTCCTGAGGGCAAGCCCCCAGACCCCCTTGTCCTCAAGCGCCGGACGGGCTGAATCAGCCCGTCCGGCGCTTGAGGACAACCGTGCGGAGCGCGGTTTCGGGGTCTGGGGCGCAGCCCCAGGAAACGGGGAATGGGGGTGCCCCTCTGGGGGAGGGACCGGGGCACCCCACCCCAGCGCCCCGCAGGGCCGTTGCGTACGCCCGTACACACCGTTGTGTACCCTCGTACACATGGTGTACCTCACCCTCGCGGGCGCGATCGCATCCGAGATCGCCGCCACCACCTGCATGAAGTTCAGCGACGGCTTCGGCAGGCTCTGGCCCTCACTCGGGACGGCGGTCGGCTACCTCCTCGCCTTCCTCCTCCTCGCACGCACCCTCAAGGCCATGGACGTCGGCACGGCCTACGCCATCTGGTCCGGTGCGGGCACGGCGGTCGTCGCCGCGATCGGCATGCTCTTCCTGGGTGAGGCGGTCAACGCGGCGCGGATCGGCGGGATCCTGCTGGTGATCCTGGGCGTCGTCGTCCTCAACCTCGGCGGGGCCTCCCACTGATGCCCCGCCGCTACGACCCCGACCGCCGCGACCGCATCGTCGAGGCCGCCGTCCGCGTCGTCGGCGCCCGCGGCCTCGGCGCGCTCAGCCACCGGGCGGTCGCCGCCGAGGCGGACGTCCCCCTGGGCTCGACGACGTACCATTTCGCCACCCTCGACGACCTGCTCGTCGAAGCGGTGCGCCGGACCGCCCGGGAGTGGCTGGACGGCCTCGCCGCCTGGGAGCGCGGGCTGCCCGCCGGCGCGCCCTTGGCGGACGCCGTCGTCGACCTCGTCGCGGAGGCCCTGGCGGGGGACCGCTCGCGCCTGGAACTGGAGTACGAGCTCTACGCCGCCGCCCTGCGCCGTCCGGCCGTCCGTCCGGTCGCCGCCGCATGCGTCGAGGAGATGACCGCCGTCCTCGGCCGCCGGACGCCCGACGCCGCCGCGGCCCGCGCCCTCTGCGCGCTGCTCGACGGGCTGCTGCTCCAGTACCTGGTGAGCGGGCGGCCCTTCGCGCGGGCGGAGGTACGGGAGGCGGTGGCGCGGCTGGTGGGGTGAGGCTTCCGCGTCCACCGGGGTGCGGGAGTCCGGTTCGCCTTGAGCGGGCCCCTCCGGTTAGGTTTTCGGACATGACCGATGCTGCTGTCCCCCTCACCACCGGTGCCGCCGCCGCCGGCCTCGCCACGATCGCCGCCGACGGCACCGTCCTCGACACCTGGTTCCCCGCCCCCGCGCTGGCCGACGCGCCCGGCCCGGCCGGCACCGAGGAGCTGACCGCCGAGCGCGCCGCCGAGCTGCTGGGCGAGGCCGCCCTGAAGGCCGTCGGCCCGGACCCCCGCCGCGGCGTCACCGTCGTCGCGGTCCGCACGGTCATCGCCTCGCTCGACGACAAGCCGCTCGACGCGCACGACGTCTACCTGCGACTGCACCTGCTGTCGTCCCGGCTGATCCGGCCGCACGGCGCGAACCTGGACGGCATGTTCGGCCTGCTGGCCAACGTCGCCTGGACCTCGCTCGGCCCGGTGGCCGTGGACCGGATCGAGACGGTGCGCCTGAACGCCCGCGCCGAGGGCCTGCACCTCCAGGTCACCAGCATCGACAAGTTCCCGCGCATGACCGACTACGTCGTCCCGTCCGGCGTCCGCATCGGCGACGCCGACCGCGTCCGCCTCGGCGCCCACCTGGGCAAGGGCACCACCGTCATGCACGAGGGCTTCGTCAACTTCAACGCCGGCACGCTCGGTACCTCCATGGTGGAGGGGCGGATCAGCGCGGGTGTCGTGGTCGGCGACGGCAGCGACATCGGGGGTGGCGCGTCCACCATGGGGACGCTCTCCGGTGGCGGCAAGCAGATCATTTCCGTGGGGGCGAACTGTCTCCTCGGCGCGGAGTCCGGTATCGGGATCGCGCTGGGCGACGAGTGCGTCGTCGAGGCCGGGCTGTACGTGACCGCCGGTACTCGGGTCACCCTGCCGGACGGGGAGATCGTGAAGGCGCTGGAGCTTTCGGGTGCGAGCAACATCCTGTTCCGGCGGAACTCCACGACGGGTGCGGTTGAGGCGCGGCCTTACAAGAGCACCTGGGGTGGGCTGAACGAGGCGCTGCACAGCCACAACTAGGCGCCTGCGGCGGGCTGGTGCCCCGGTCCCGCCCCTTCGCCGATTCCTGGGGCTGCGCCCCAGACCCCCTTTTTCGCGGCTTCGCCGCTCGTCCTCAAACGCCGGACGGGCTGATTCCAGCCCGTCCGGCGTTCGAGACCGCCTCCCCGTGCACCTTCAGCAACCGCTCCACCCACTCCTCCGAAGCGGCCCGCAGCGGCGCCCGGACCGGCCCGCCCGGCAGCGCCAGTGCACCGAGCAGGGCCTTCGCCGTCACGGTGCCCGGCAGTCCGCCCGCCATCATCGCCTCGATCAGCGGCAGAGCGGCCGCGTGCAGTCGCCTTGCCTCCTCCACGGAACCGGAATCGAACGCGTCCAGGGAAGCCGCCAGCAACGGCCCGGCGACGTTCGCCACCGTGCTGACGTAGCCGACCGCCCCCACCGAGCGCAGCGGAAGGTTGAGTTCCTCGCTGCCCGAGTAGTACGCCAGCCCCGTGGCGGCGATGACCTTGGCGCTGCCGAGGAGGTCGTAGGCGCAGTCCTTGACGCCCTCGACGCGTGGGTGTTCGGCCAGTCGCAGCATCGTGTCCACCTCGATGCGGGTGCCGGTGCGGCCGGGGATGTCGTAGAGCATGACGGGGATGCCGACCGCGTCGGCCACCGTCCGGAAGTGTTCCTCGACGGCGTCCTGCGGGGGCCGGCTGTAGTACGGGGTGACGACGAGCACGGCGTCGGCGCCGGCCGCCTCCGCCGCGCGGGCGAGGGTGGCGGTGTGGCGGGTGTCGTTGGTGCCGACGCCCGCCGTGATCCGGGCGCGGCCGGCGACCGCCTCCGTGACGGCCCTGATGAGGGCGGACTTCTCCTCGTCGGTGGTGGTCGGCGATTCGCCGGTGGTGCCGCTGAGGACCAGCCCGTCGCAGCGGCCCGCGCCGACGAGGTGGTCGGCCAGGCGCTGGGCGCCGTCGAGGTCGAGCCGGCCGTCGGGGGTGAAGGGGGTCACCATCGCACAGACCGTACGGCCGAAGGGGCTGGTGGGCGGCATCGCGTCACACTCCGGAATCGGGGAACTCGCCCCGATTCTGGGCCTCTTCGACCGTACGGTCCATGGACAGTTGCTATCGCTACGTTTCAGCACCCCTTAAAGAAGGGGTTGGCCTCACGGCGTCCAGCGCAGTACCTGCGGGTCGTGGTCGCTCGCCTGGTCGGCGAACTCGGCGTTGATGTGGACGATGTCGTAGTCCGTCCGGCCGGTCCGCCAAGCCTTCCCGCCCGCCTTCCCGCTCATGGCCGGGCTGGTCAGGATGTGGTCCAGCACCTGGGAGTTGCCCTGGTAGACGTAGCCGTACCGTTCCTTCGCGGGCAGCAGGCCCACCTGGTCCGTCAGCACCTTGCCGGAGGTGAGGGTGCGGAGCGCGGGGGAGAACTGGTAGTCGTTGAGGTCGCCCGCGACGATCACGTTGGCCTTGCGGTCCGCGGCGAGGATCCGCTTGACGAAGGCGTTGACGACCGCGGCCTGCTTGCCGCGTTGCACCTCGGAGGTGCGGGCGGGCGGCTGGAAGCGGCTGTCGACGCCCTGGTCGCCGCCCTTGGAGTTGAAGTGGTTGGCGATCACGAAGACCCGCTCGCCGCGGAAGGTGAACTGGCCGGCCAGCGGCTTGCGGCTGTTCTCCCACGCGGCGTTGGCCGGGTCGACGCGGCCGGGGGAGGCGGTCAGGGCGGCCTTGCCGTGGTCGCGGACGACGCCGACCGGGGTCGTGGAGCCGCCGCCCGCGATGTCCGTGAAGCTCACCCGGGCGGGGTTGAAGAGGAAGGCGGTGCGTATGTTGCCGCCGGGCTGGCCGCCGTCCTTGCCGTCCACGGGGTCGATCTGCCGCCACTCGTACCGCGGCCCGCCCGCCTTCGCGACGGCGTCGGTCAGCTTCTTCAGCGTCGCGCTCGCGTCGACGGTCCCGTCGTCGGTGGTGCCGTTGTCGTCCTGGACCTCCTCCAGGGCGACGATGTCGGGCGCGGCGAGGTTGGTCACCAGGGCGGAGGCGAGCCGGTCGAACTTCTCCCGCGGGTTCTTGGGGGAGAGGTTCTCGACGTTGTACGTGGCGACGGCGAGTTCGCCGTCCCGCTGCCGGCGCGTGGTCTCGCGCTTCAGCCCCCGGTCGGCGAGCGTGCCGAGTTCGGTGGCCTGAAGGGTGTAGCCGCCGTAGTTGTCGTAGTCCAGCGGGCCGGCGGTGGTGCCGGTCAGTTCGTCGCCCACGTTCGCGACCGGGAACGGGTGCTGTGCGAACGGGATCAGCGAGGAGATCTTCACCCGGGCCGCGTTGGGGTCGGCGTACGAGCTGTAGAGGACGCCGCCGCGCGCGGTGCGGTGGTGGCTGGGGTCGGCGGTGACCCAGAGGTCCTTGTGGCTGCTGGTGGCACCGGTGACCGGCGCGTTCCTGACCGCGACGCGCATGCCCTCCAGCGACTCGAAGCGGTCGAGCGCGTAGCGGCCCGGGTCCAGCCGGAGCTTCTCGATCGAGCCGCCGCTGCCGTCGCGGGGCGTCGGCGCGTAACGGGTCGGCAGCGTACGGGCGTTGAGCTCGACGGCGGCGGGCAGGGGGTTGCCCGAGGAGGCGACGGTCCAGGTCGCCTTGGTGAGCTGGGTGACCGACTGCAGCCCGGCCGCCTCGCCGCCCGGGTAGTACTCGCCGACCGTGGCCGAGACGAGCACCGCGTCGCCGACCGCGACCGACGGAGTCGTCGCACCCGTGAAGACGAAAACGCCTTCGCTGGTGGCCGGGTCCCGGTCCGGGTGCGGGTCCTGGAACCAGAAGCCGCGGGCGGAGCCGAAGGCGCGGACCGCCGTGACCACGCCCGGCACCTCGGACACCCGCTTCCCGGCCAGCGGGGAGACGCGTGTGGTGCCCTGGATGTCGTGGATCCGGGTCCCTCCGGTGGCGCCCGCCGTGCCTGCTGAGCCCGTGGCGCCCGCGGTGGGCGCGGTGAGCAGGCCGGCCGCGAGGGCGGCGGTGACGAGGGTGCCGGTGGTGACGTACGCGCGGCCGAGGCGGCGGGTGAGGGCGGTGCGGCCGGTCTGGCCGGTGCTACCGGTACGGCCGGTACGCCGGGTGTGGCTGGTGCGGTGCCGACTGCTGGGCACGAGAAGCCTCCGGAGGCTTGTGTGAGGGGTGGGAGGAGGAGTCGGCGACCGCGGACGGAAGCGGGTATTCCGCCCGTTCCCCCGCCGCACCGACTTCTACGCGCGTCAATTTCGGTCGTGAACACGTCAGTTGTCAAGGTTCTGTCGGTGTCCGGCCCCTTAAGGGCAGGTGAACCGGGCGGCGCGCCCGGAAAGCCGTCTACGCTGGGGCGGTACGTGCGCCGTCGGTGATCCCCGCGCGCTCGCCGCCGCGGGCGGGTGGCCGAGGCCACGCCGTTCCCGGCCATGGCCTCCGGTCATGACCTCCGTCACGCCCGCACTCCGGCACGTCCCGTGCCGTCACCCCGAGGAGATGACCCCCCTGATGCCCGCAGACCGCCCGACCATGCCGCCGGTGCGGCTCCTCCCCGACGCGGAGCTCGCGCGCGACGCGCTCTCCGCGCCGCTGTTCGCCCGCGCCGCCCGACTGGCCCGCTGGGCCGGCGAGGGCACCCCGGTCGGCGCGGGCGGCGAACTGCTCGCGGACCAGCTGCGCACCGCCACCGGGCTGCTCGGGCTCGACGGCGACGAGGACGGCCCGGCGTACACGGCCGAGGCGTGGCAGCTCGCGCTGGACACGGGGCTGGTCGAGTTCAGCGAGCACGCGGAGAGTGAGCACGCGGAGGAGGGCGGAGCGGCTGCCGAGCCGTCCTCGGACGAACCCAGCGGCATCGCCGTCGCCGGCGAGGAACTGGCCACGCTCACCTCCGGCAGCCCGCAGGACGTCCTCGACCTGTGGCTCGGCGGCCTGGAGACCGTCCTCGCCGACGCGGCGGCCCCGGACCTCGGCGACATCGTCGACCAGCTCGCCGACGGCGGCGACCTGGACCTCGACGCCATCGACTGGAACCCCGAGGAGGAGGCCGACTTCCTCGACGGCGTCCTCGGCAACCTCTACCTGCTGACGGCGCTCGACTCCGACGACGACGCCGTCGCCCGGCGGCCCGTCCCGCTCCCGGCGCTCGCCGCCTCCCTGATCGTCCCGGACGACATGGACGAGCCCACCGACGCCGTCCTCGAAGAGGTCTCCGACGCGATGATGCGCCTGGACGACCAGTTCCGGATGCTCGCCCCGACCGGCCTCATCGCGTACCAGCCCGTCGACGAGGCCCTGATCGAGGAGGTCGACGGCGAGGGCCACATCCGCGAGTCCGTCGACGGCGTCACCTCCGACGCGCCCGAGGAGGAGGACGTCACCCGGTACGGCATGGTCTCCCTCACCCCGCTCGGCGTCTTCGCCGTCCGCACCCGGATGCTGGAGGCGGGCGTCGACGCCCCGGCCGTCGGCGACCTCGCCGAGAAGGACGCCGCCGCGCTCCTCGCCGCCCTCCCGCACCACCCCCGGCCCGCCGCCCGCGCCGAGACCGAACTCTGGCTCGCCCGCCGCGACGCCCTGACCGCCGCCCGCGAACTGCTCGCCGCCGCCCGCGGCGACGACGAGGACGCCCCGCTGCGCCGGCTCGCCTGCCAGCAGGCCCTGACCCTGGTCCCCCTCGACGCCGAGCCCGCGTTCCGCGAGGTCCTCGACGATCCGCGGCTCGGCGGCCTCGCCCGCGTCTGGCTCGCCGAACGCGGCGCGACGGACATTCCCGAGCCCGGCGAGACGATGGTCTTCTGGCTCACCATCGACACGATCGCCGCGCAGCTCGCCTCGGAGGGGGACTCCGAGGAGCTGCGGGAGCTGGTGATCGGGCTGGTGGGGCAGCACAGCGGGTTCTTCGACTCCGCTTGGCGGGTCGAGCACCCCGCCACGGCGGATGTGCTGGAGGCGATGGGGCGGCTGCACCCGGAGAAGCGGGTCGCCAAGGCGGCGCGGAAGGCGGCGTTCAAGGCGCGGTCGCGGGGCTAGCGGCTGGTTGTGCCCCGGTCCCACCCCTTCGCTGCTTCCTGGGGGCGAGCCCCCAGACCCCCTTGTCCTCAAACGCCGGACGGGCTGAACGGCCCGTCCCCGGGGAGGCGCGGGGACGTAGCCCCCGCGAGAAACGGTGAAAGGGCGGGACGGCGCGCGGCGGCGGTCGTGCCGGACACCGGCCCGGGCCCGGTCAGGTGCCGAAAGGGGCCGCGTAACGGATCCGGCCCGCCGGCAGCGGCCGGTCCGCGTCGAGGGCCAGCACCATTATCGCCTCGTCCGGCACTTCGAAGGCGGGCAGGACGCCGTGCGCGGACGCCCGGCCGAAGCCGAAGCGCGGGTAGTAGTCCGGGTGCCCGAGCACCGTGACGGCGTGCTCGCCGCGCGCCCGCGCCGCGTCGAGGGCCGCCCGGACGACCGCCGAACCGGCACCCGTCCGCTGGCGGGCGGGCAGAACGGCGACGGGGGCGAGGCAGAGCGCCGGCTCCTCGCCGATGTGACACCGCGTCAGCAGCGCGTGCGCGACGAGCGTGCCGTCCGGGTCCTCGGCCACCAGGGACAGCCCGGGGATCCAGGCGGGGTCGGCACGCAGCGCGTCGACCAGGTCCGCCTCCGACGGGGTGGGGAACGCGGCGAGTTCGACGGCGCGGACGGCGGGGATGTCGGCGGCGGTCTCGGGGCGGGTGGTCCAGGGGGCGGGGGTGACGGGCGGGGTCATCGTCAGCGTTGGTCTTTCCTTGGGATGCGGTCAGAGGGGCTGGATCCGGCTGCGCAGGAGGCAGAACTCGTTCCCTTCCGGGTCGGCGAGGACGTGCCAGCTCTCGCCGCCGGTCTGCCCGACGTCGACGGGCCTGGCCCCGAGGGCGAGCAGCCGCTCCAACTCGGCGTCGTGGTCGCGGTCGGTGGGGCTGACGTCGATGTGCAGCCTGAGTTTCCCGGGTCGCGGGTCCGCGCTGGGGCTGATCACGAGAATCGGCTGCGGACCACCGAACCCGACACCGGCCGGCCCGATCGCGATGCTTCCGTCGTCCTCCCGCTCGACCTCCACGTAGCCGAGAACCTCGCTCCAGAACGCGGCGAGCCGCTCGGCGTCGGCGGCGTCGATGACCAGCTCACTGATGCGGGATGCCATGCCCGCCAGTGTAGGGAGCCGCTTCGCGGCGCGTTCCGCATGAGGTCCGGGCCCTGCGGTTCCCGCCCCGCGCGCGATACGCGCGTGGCCGGGTTCCACGGCGGTCGGTGTGGGTGACGACATGAACCGGCCCGATCTCACTTGACGTGTGCCGAAGATCACGGAACGTCTTGTCGTCTTTGATGGGCTTTTGTCCATTGGGGGTTGTTGATGGCGGCGGAAGAGGCATTGCCTGAAGCATGCGCTTGCTTTAACTTTTCTTTGCTCTCTTCGTTTCGAGCTGTCAATCTTTTCGGGGTGTGTGTATGAGGTCTGCCAGACTCCCTGTGGTCCTGGCGATGCCGGTCTCTCTTCTGCTGGCTTCCTTGAGTCCGGCCATGGCGGTGGGTGATGGGGGCCCTGCCAATGCCACCGGGACGGGTGCGTCTGTTGCGTTGACGAGAATCGCCGGAAGCAACTCGATAGACACTGCTGTCAAGATTTCCCGGGAGCACTGGAAGGGAGTTTCGGAAAACGGCGGAAACGCAGCGGAATCCGTTGTGTTGACTCAGTTCGACGGTTACAAGGACGGTGTCTCGGCCATTCCCCTGGCCAAGGCGAAGAAAGGCCCTCTGCTGATCACCCGGGGGGCGTCCCTGGATCCGCAGGTGTCCGAAGAGATCAAGCGCATTCTTCCACAGGGGAAGACGGTTTACCTGACGGGCGGCACGTCCGTCATCGGCGCGGAGATCGAGCAGTCCCTCCGTACGGCCGGATATGCCACGAAGAGGTACGCCGGCAGCAATGCGGTGGCGACATCGCTTGCCGTCGCGCGGGACGGAGTGCGGACTCCTCGGCACGTCGTCATCGCTTCGGCGAACGACTGGAAAGACCCGCTGAGCGCGGCCGGCGCGGTGGCCGCGGTCGATGGTGCCCTGGTTCTCAGCGATGACGATCGCCTGGACGACTCGGTCAAGCAGTGGCTGGACACCTTGCCGGAGAACGTCACCAAGACGGCCGTGGGCGGACCGGCGAGCAAGTCCTACCCCAGTACAGCAGGTGCGGTAGTGGGCAAGAACGCCGTCGAGACGAGTGCCTTCATCGCCGACAAGTTCATGCCCGACCCCGCTCGGGTTTCCTTGGCCTCGACTGCGGGTTTCCGTGACGGTCTGGCCGGTGGCGCCTACGCGGCCACCGTGGGGATGCCGACTCTGCTCAATCCGCCGGACAGGCTTGAGCGAGGATCGGGGTGGTTTGCGACCGATCACAGCGCCACTGCGCGCGGCATCACCTTGTTCGGGGGGACGAGCGCGCTTTCCGACGAGGTGGGCACAGCAGCCAAAAACGCGGCCACTGAGAAGTTCATCCCCGGGGAAGTGGTGCAGAGCGGGGAACAGCCGCGCACGGCCGATGAAGTGGCTGGTATGGCCGTCACCCCCGACTGGGCCATCGACACGAAGGCCTACGGCGGATACAGCGGCGGAATGAACGACGCAGAGTTCGACTTCTGCAAGTGGCCCAGCCGCAATGCCATTTGTTCCAAGGCGTACTTGGCCTCCAAAACTGCGGAATCAAAGGCGAATGCCGAGAAGCAGTCGGGCGGGATGTGGCCCGGTAGTCATGGGAACGGCGGCAAGGTCGACGCCTATCGCCATTGCTCCTGGAACGTCCTCATGGCGTACGAGATGGGATCCAGGACGGCGAAGGGCTTCGGCGACCGGCACGAGAAGGGGCCGAAACCGTCCAACATGAGCAACGAGGAAGCCGAGAGGCACCACAGGATGGACTACTTCAACAACTCCTGGGGCCGTTACTTCGGGCAGTATGCGCGGGATGCCGGGATGAGTTACAAGGAGGCTTCCTCGCATGCCGTCGGATGGTGTCTGCTCGCGGTGAACGAGGGCACTCTGCACTACCTGCGGTACTGAGGCGATGGGCCGCGTATACCGCATTCTGCTGCACGTGGCGGCGCCCCTGTTGGCCGGGCAGTTGCTGGCAGGGGGCTTCTACTGCTTTTTCTTCTTCCCGTTCTTCTCGGACGGCTTCGGTCCCGTGGACGACAGGCCCGGTACGGGCACGGTGTGGGGGCCGGTGTGTTTCGGTGCCTTGCTCACGGTGGTGTCGCTGTGGTGCGGGGCGTTCATGGTGCGCGGTCTTCTGCGCGGTGCGCGGGCCCCGCGAGCCGTGCGGGCCGCGCTGGTCATGCAGGTGCTGGTCGTGGTGGTCTGTGCGGCGTTCGCCCGGTGGCCTGCGGTTGTCGGGTGCGCGGTGGTGTTGCTGGTCCTCCTGGTCGCCCTTGTGGCCCTCGACCGGAGGGACGCCCGGGCGGGCGGATGACCCGGTCCCCTAGGGAATCGGGCGGCAGGGATCATCCCCTGTGCCGACGACTCGGCGACGTGTGGCGGGGGAGAGTGGTGGGGCGCGCCGGGCGTTGGGAGGGGGACCTTTCCCGCCGGGTGTGCCGTCCGCCGTCGTGCCTCTCCGGCCTCACCCGCCCGTACCTGGAGCCCGTACCCCATGTTCCGCAACCGCCTCTCCGTTCTCGCCCTTTCCGGGGGCGCCCTGAGTGCCGCCCTGTTGGTGACGGGGTGTTCGCTGACCGATGGTCCGACGAAGAAGGCGGAGCGTACGTATACCGTGCGGGGGAAGGTCACGGTGATCGACGCCCAGACGCTCGGCGGGGACATCAAGGTGCGTCCGCTCGCCGAGGGGGCGGACAAGGTGCAGGTGACCGAGCGGTACGAGTACAGCGGGCCGAAGCCGAACCCCGAACACAGCCTGACGGACGGGCGGTTCGTGGTGAAGAAGGCGGACTGCGGCTCCTCGCACCGGTGTACGGTGCACCTCACCGTACTCGCGCCGCCCACCGTCGCCGTCGAGCTCAAGACCGCCGGCGGCGACATCACCGTCGACGGGACGTCCGGCGGCATCGATGCCGATACCAGTGGTGGGGACATCCACGTCGAGGACTCCGCGTCCCGTTCGGTCCGCGCGTTCACCCGGGGCGGGGATGTGACGGCCTCCTTCACGGCCGTGCCCGACGCGGTCGAAGGCCGGACGCAGGGCGGCAACGTCACCGTGCGGGTGCCCAAGGGGAGTTACGCGGTGGACGCGACCACGGCGGGCGGCAACCGGAAGGTCACCGTCCCCTCGACCGCCGGTGCCCCGCACCGGATCAAGGTGGCCACGCAGGGTGGGAACGTCTCCGTCACCCAATAGCGGTTCCCGAGCGCGGTGTTGGCGGGCCGGGGGACCGCGCTGCCGTCGCCCGGCGGCCGCCCGTGGCGCGCCGACCGTCCAGCCCCCACCCCCCCGTCGGGCCGCGCGGCAGGGGTCAGCGGCCTCGCGGGGTCACTTCTGCCACACGATCACGACGGCCCCGTCCTGACCGTCCGAGCCACGCTGCCCGGGGCCCCCGTGCAGACCGAGCATTCCGGCGCTGCCGTAGAGGACCGAGCCGTCGCCTCCGCGGCCCCCGGCGCCTCCCTCGCCTCCGTGGCCTCCGTCACCGCCCGCGCCGAAGCGGCGTTGGGCGCGTGCGACCGCTTCCCCGCCCGTACCTCCCTTGCCGACGATCCTGTTGGACTGGCGCTCCAGGCCGCCGTGGCCACCGGACGAGAGGGATCCGGGGGCACCGCCGTGCCCCTCCCTGCCCTCGTGCCCGTCGCCGCCCGCTCCGCCGCCGTTTCCGCCCGAGCCGGAAGCGGCCCCCGCGCAGGAGCTCGGCTCGCGGACGGCGGTGGCGTGGCCGCCGTGGCTGTGCTCGGGACCGCCCGTCCCGCCGGCGCCTCCGTAACCGCCGAAGGTTCCGCGGTAGGCGCCCCGGCCTCCGCCCGCGACCCCGTCGTTCGCCGTGGCCTTCTCCCCGCCCCTGCCGCCGTACGCCAGGAGCCAAGGCGCCAGGATGCCGACCGAGGTGGCCCCTCCGGGCTTGCCGTCGGAGCCCGCGGCGTTGCCGTGCCCGGCTCCGCCGTCGGAATGGGGACCTCCCGCAAGGCCGCCTTCGCCATGGCCGCTGCCACCCCCGCCGCCCGCGCCCCCTCGTCCGACCTGGACGGTGAAGTAGTCACCCGGGGGTACGGGGATCCGGCAGCTGACCATGCCACCACTGGCTCCTCCGCTGCCTCCCCCGCCGCTGGCCCCGTTTCCACCGGCGCCTCCCCCGCCGCCGGCGAGAGCTCCGGCGGCGATGGAGCCGTTACCGCCTCCGCCCCCGCCGCCTCCACCTTGGCCGCCGGCTCCGCCGCCCCCGCCCCCGCCCGCACCCCAGACGGTCACCATCGCGTGCTTCGCTTCCATGGGAATGTGCACTTTCTCCAGTTCCACCGGAGTGGTGATCACTACGGGCGGAGGGAGCGCGGCGTCCGCGCCCGCGGCCTCGGGAAGTGCCGCGAGGCTCGCCGCGGCCACCACCAACGCTCCCAGCAACTCCCTTGTGCGCAACGCCATTGACGACATACCTCCACTTGAGCGGACGGAACGGGAAAGGGCCGTGTCGGTCAGGAGGCGCCGACGCGTCGGACCGCAGCCCACCGCGAACCGTCGCGGCGGGGACAGCAGCCCGTCGCACCGCTCGGCGCGGGCAGCCGACCGTCGGCCTGGCGGGCGGGGGACGGCCGTCGGCCATGACAGCCGTCGGCACATGACGGCCGTCGGCCATGACGGCGAGGCCCGGCCGGGTGCCGGACAGCGTCTCTCCTGACCGCTGTCGTACCGGTGACCCGGCGGACCGGTCAAATGGTCCGATGGTCGGAACGCGGCGGGAATCGAAATGTCGCGCGGTGCTGGAACCCTTGGGTGATACTCGTGCGTCGTCCGATTCCGCCGCCTGTTCGGAACGGGCCCCGATCGTCCTTCGTCAAGGCTTCTCAGCGTGGCCGAAGCTCCGTGATCGACCGTAATGCGGACCGCAAAGCCGGTCGCCCGGTGGGGACTTGCTGCACATCCCCGCAGGTCGCAGGGGTTTTCACCCTGCCGCGCCGCCGTCCGGTCCCCTCCAGTGGGGCGCAGGGATCGGTTCCGGCGGGTGACCCCTGTCCACCTGCCACCGCCCGGCCACCCCATCGTTGCCACCGGTGTCGCGTTCTTGCCGGGCGGGTGGGGTGATGCGTCCGGGGCCCTGTGCGCCGGTCACCCGAGGCGGCCGGACGGCGGGCGGTGGGCCGGGTGTCGAGGGGTACCGCCGGGTGCCGGCCTCTCGCTCACAGCGGTGCGGGGCGATGGTGCTCGGTGCCCGCACCGCCGGGAGGTCGGGCCGCCGCCGCTGCCGTCGCTCAGAAGCCGCCCAGGTCGGCGGAGATCCAGTGTTCGGGGCGCATGAAGACGAGGACGTGCGCGCCGAGGCGCGTCCGGTCGTACTCGACGAAGCCGTCGACCTTGTCGGCCGGGAGGTAGCGCGCGGCCATCTCCCGGGAGCGCTCGGGGGCGTCCTCCTCGATCCTGGTCACCGGTCCCTCGACGGACACGTAGCGGACCGTCGGATCCGTCCGTTGCGCCATCAGGCTGAACCGGCCCGCCGCCCGGATCGCCTTCGCCTTCCGGGAGTCGGGCCCGGTACGGATCCACAGTTCGCCACCCGGCGTGTACTGGTACCAGATGGGGACGGTCAGCGGCGCGCGGTCCGGGCGTTCGGCCACCGACAGCGCGCCGATGTGAGGCTCGGCCAGAAACAGTTCACGTTCCCGCATCGTCAGTGTCATACCTACGACCCTAACGACGGCCGACGGTTTCGGCCCTCCGTGAGCGGAACCGTCATCGCGGCGCGCCGGCCCCTCCGACGCAGCGCATGAGCACAAGCACGCGCATGAGCAGGAGCACGAGCACGCGCATGGGGCATGAGCAGGAGCACGGGGGAAACGAGGACGCACCGGCAGGGGTTTCCCCACGGCCACTGTCGCCCACCACCATCGACCTACCGCACCGCACCGCACGGCACCGCACCCCGCGCACCGACGGAAATCACCCCTCCACGATGACGAATGTCCCGTCAGGGAGAGGCGGTTCGAATCTGCCGCGGCCGGGGGCGCGATCCCTAGGGTCGTCGGCATGACGCCATCAGTTCTCCCTCCCCGGGCCCCGAGGCAGGCCGGGACCGCCGTCGACTTGGCGGCCGTGCGCAAGAGTTACGGCGACGTCCACGCCGTCCGGGGCCTCGACCTGGCCGTCGACCGCGGTGAGACGGTCGCCCTGCTCGGCCCCAACGGCGCCGGGAAGTCCACCACCATCGCCCTCATGCTCGGGCTGCTGGCCCAGGACGGCGGGGACGTCAGCCTGCTGGGCCGCGCGCCGGAAGAGGCGGTGCGCGCCGGGCTGGTGGGCGCGATGCCGCAGGAAGGCGGGCTGATCCCGCGCGTCACCGTCCGGGAGCTCCTGTCGTTCGTCCGCGGCACCTACCCGGCTCCGATGCCGCTCGGCGAGGTCCTGGACGTCGCCCGGCTCACCGCGCTGGCCGACCGCCGCGTCGACAAGCTGTCCGGCGGGCAGGCCCAACGGGTGCGCTTCGCGCTGGCGTTGTGCGGTGACCCCGAGCTGATCGTGCTCGACGAGCCGACCGCCGCCCTGGACGTCACCGCGCGCCGCGAACTCTGGCAGGCCATGGCCGCCTACGCCGCCCGCGGCAACACCCTCCTCTTCTCCACCCACTACCTGGAGGAGGCCGACGAGTACGCCCGGCGGATCGTCGTCATCTCCCGGGGCACGGTCGTGGCCGACGGCAGCGGCGCCGAGCTGAAGAAGCGGGCCGGCGGCCGGCGGGTCAGTGTCGACCTCGACGGCCGGGAGCCGGGCGCCTTCAGGCGGGTGCCCGGCGTCACCGGCGTGGAGGTGCGCGGCGCGCGCGTCCACCTCACCACCGACGACGCCGACCTGACGGTCACGGCCCTGGCCCAGGGCGGCGCGCTGCGCCACGTCGAGGTCACCGGCGGCGGCCTCGACGAGGCGTTCGTCGCCCTCACCCGTTCGGAGACCGGTGACGTCCGTTCCGGGGCGGGCGGCGTCCGTTCCGGGACCGGCGGCACCCACGCAGGGAGTGTTCTGTAATGCTGCTCGGTTATCTGCGTCTGGAACTGCGCCGTACCGTCCGCGACGGCGGTTTCCTGATCATGTCCCTTGCCGCCCCGGTGGTGATGTATCTGCTCTTCAGCCACATGGGCAGCGGTCATCCCACGCACGCGGAGCAGGTGCGGACCCTGGCCGGGATGGCGGGTTTCGGTGCCCTCGGCGCGGTGATGACCGCGACCGGCGGCATCGCGGAGGACAAGAAGGCCGGCTGGCTGCGGCAGTTGCGGCTGACGCCGCTGCCCGCCGCGACGGTGGTGGTCGGGCGCGGGGTGAGCGCGATGTTCCTGGCGCTGCCCCCGGTGCTCGCGGTCGGGCTGCTGGCCGCCGTCGTCAACGGCGTCTCCCTGAGCGCCGCCGAGTGGGCGGGGCTGCTGGGAGTGCTGTGGCTGGGCATCGTGCCCATCGCCATGCTGGCCCTAGGCTGCGGCTACCTGGTCGAGGGCGCCAAGGCGCACTCCGTGGGACTGGCCTCCTACCTGCTGCTCGCCATGGCCGGCGGCCTCTTGATCGACACCGCGGACCTGCCGCACTGGCTGTCCCGGATCTCGGGCGCGACGCCCGTCAACCGCTACAAGGAGATCGCCTCCGACCTCGCCCTCGGCCACACCCCGACCATGACCGCCCTGGCCGTCCTGCTCGTGTGGAGCGCGGGTCTCACCGCCTTCGCCGTCCTCGGCTACCGCAGGGGCGGCGCGACGGCCTGAGACGGGGCCCCGTGCCGCCCGCGCCGGCGGCCCGGGGCGCTCCCGTCGCCCGGCTACGCGTGCGCGGCCAGGAAGGGCAGTACGACGTCGGCCATCTCGTCGGGTACCTCCTCGGCGAGGTCGTGCCCGGCGTCGAAGACGTGGCCGGTGACGTCGTGGGCGAACAGCCGCATCTGGGACTCGTTGCGGTCGCCGATGAAGGCCGAGCCGCCGAGGGCCAGCACCGGGATGTCCAGCTTGTGCCGGGCCGCCTGCCGGTTCTGTTCGGCGTCGACGAGCATCGCCCGGTAGACGGCCAGCATCGCGCGGATGCCGCCGGGCATGGAGTAGCAGCGCACGTACTCCTCGATCGCGTCGGGGGTGGCGGTGTCCGGGTGGCTGCGCTCGTTCTTGATCATGTAAGTGATCAGCTCGCGTTCGTGTCCGGCGATGAGCATCTCGGGCACGTCCGGCTGGAAGTAGAAGCCCAGGTGCCAAAGGTGCATGCCGGACGAGACGTTCTCGCGCGTGAGCGCGGTGTGGTCCTCGAAGCCGAACCCGGGGAACAGCGCTTCGGCGAAGACCAGGGCGCGCGCGTGGGCGCGGTGCCGGGCGGCCAGCTGGTAGCCGATCACGGCGCCCCAGTCCTCTCCGATCACGCTGTAGGTGTCGTGCCCGAGGCGGGCCATCAGCGCGGCGATGTCGTCGCTCATCGTCGCGGAGTCGTAGCCGTCCGCGGGACGGGCGGAGTCGCCGAGGCCGCGGAGGTCGGGCACGACGACGGTGTGGTGCGGCGTCAGCTTGGGGACGAGGTGACGCCAGTGGTAGCCGGTCTTCGGTATGCCGTGCAGCAGCACGACCGCCGGGCCGGATCCGGCCGTCCGGTAGTGCAGGCTCGTCCCGTTGACGGCGGCACGGCCCGTGCGGACGGGAGCCTTGCGGTGGTCGAGGATCATTCTTCCGCCTTTCCTGTCTTGGGTGCCCCGGCGTCTCTTGGGTGCCCGGCGTCGTTCCGGTCGCGCCCGCGGCCCGTTCCGGCGGCCCGTCCGGACCGCCCGCCGCTCTAACTGGATCGTGCGATACAGAATCCGGGCGTGAAAAAGCCGGGCGTGAAAAATTCAGTCGGGCGTGGTCGGCAGTCAGTCGAGCGTGGTCAGGGCGACCTCCACGAGAGGTTCCAGGGCGCGGGCGTCCGGCGTGATCTTCGCGGAGACGAGAAGCCCGTTGAGGAACGTGACGAGGAAGGCGGCCAGGGTGTGCGCGTCGTGCCGCGGCGAGATCTCGCCGCGTTCCGCGGCCTCGCGCAGCAGGTCGGTGAGCGCGTCCTGATTGGCGCCGAGCACATCCCGTACGACGCGCCGGGTCGGCCGGTCCTCCGGCAGGCGCTCGGTGGCGGCGTTGACCAGCAGGCAGCCCCGCCCGCCGTGTCCGACGGCGATCCGGATCCGCTCGACCAGCAGGGCGCGGATCGCCGAGCGGGCGTCCTCGCCCTCTTCGAGCCCGCTCAGGGCCTCCGCCGCGAAGGTGGTGCGGTAGTGCTCCAGTGCGGCCCGGTACAGGCCGTCCTTGTCGCCGAACGCCGCGTACAGGGACCCCTGTCCGATCCCGAGGTGCCGGGTGAGATCGCGCACCGAGGTCGCCTCGTACCCGCGCGTCCAGAACAGCTCCATCGCGCGGCTCACCACCGCCTCGGTGTCGAACTCCCGGGTCCTCGCCATGCGCCCACCGTAGCCTTTCTGGATCGAGCGATCAAGAATGGGTTGGGGGTCTGGAATCACGGCAGACGCCGGCCGTAGTCCGTACGGCCGTACGGACTACGACCGGGCGGGGCGCTCTCTCCGCGATCTCCTCCGCGCGCTTCCGCGTCGCCTTGCCGGGCCGCGTGGTGACGGAATGACGTCGGCCGTCCGCCCGGCGCCGGACGGGAAGGCCCCCGGAAACCGGGAGAACGGCCGGGCACGGGCGCGGCGCACGCCGCCCGGTGGCTGGTTCAGCCCGGCGAGGAACTCGCTCAGCAGGCGGTTCGCCGTACCCGGTTCGAAGAGGCGGGCGAGCTCCGCGCGGGCGATCCGGTGGCGGAACTCACCTCGGTAGGACGCGTCGCCGGCGTTGTGGATCAGACCGGTCCACCACGCCGCGAACGCCTGGTAGTTCCACACATGGCGCAGGCACGTCGGGGAGTAGGCGTCGAGCAGGGACGTGTCGCGGTCGTGGGCCTGGCGGTGGACGACGGCGTTCGCGAAGACCTCGGCGTCGTGCAGGGCCAGGTTCATGCCCTTCGCGCTCATCGGGGGACGATGTGGGCGGCGTCCCCGAGCAGGTACAGTCGGCCGTGGCTCATCGGGCTGTGCACCACGGCGCGCAGCGGCACCAGTTGTGCGCTGCTGATCGGGCCCCGGGAGGCCGTGGGTTCCCCGAAGCGGGTTTCGAGCTCGTCCCAGATTCTTTCCTCGGTCCACTCCGCGAGTGTGCTGGTGGGCGGGCACTGGAGGTAGAACCGGCTCGCGTGCGGGCCGCGGCCGAACTGTCCGGCGTACCCGTGCGGGTGCAGCGCCATCAGGGTCTGGTGACGGGCGGGAACCTCCGCGAGGACGGTCAGCCACGAGTACCCGTACGCGTGCGAGTACCGGGTCAGGCTCTCCTCGGGGACGGCCGTCCTGCTCACACCGTGGTCTCCGTCGCATCCGGCGACGAACTCACAGCGGATGACCTTCGTCGAACCGGTGCCGTCCCGGTAGCGGACGAGGGCGGACGGCCCGTCGGCGATGTTCTCCAACGAGACGTCGGCGGCGCCGAAGCGGAGGTCTCCGCCGTCGCCGACGAAGACGTCGATCGCGGGCCCGGGGGACGGTCAGCCGACGACCCGCTGGCCGTCGTAGATGCCGCCGACACAGACCCTCACGGTGGGCGAGATCGCGCGGACGTCCCCGCCGCCGAGCATGCACTGGTTGGCCGTGACGGTCGTGGGCGCGGCGGCCGTGGCCGATCCCGTGATTCCTGCCAGGGAGACGGTGATGAGTGCCGCGAAAACGGCGGCGACGATACGGCGCATGTCGACTCCTTCCAGCCGGGGAGCGCGGTGAACTCGGCTCCCCCAGGCTCGTGAACTCGTTGTCCCACTCTGACGACTTCCGGTCCACGGCTGTTGACGGGCAGCCCTCGTGTGAGTGACCGCATTCGCTCGATCGGGTGGCCGCGGGCCGCCCCGGCGCGGGTATGCGGCGTGGTGCGTGCCGGGTGCCGGGTGCCGGGTGCCGGGGCGGGCCGGAGTCCGCTGGGCGCCGGTGGCCCGGAGCGGCTCCGGGGAGCATCACCTTGCGCACAGGGCCCGCTCGCCCCTTCAGTGGGACCGGCGGAGGTGGCGGCCCATCTCCGCCGTCAGCTCCACCGCCGCCTCCCGGTCACCTGCCCGCCAGGCGCGGTAGTACAGCTCCTTGATCCGCCTGCACTCCGCGCAGCCGCCCCCCGGCCTGTAGCCTGCCGCCCGGTCGCTCACCGCAGGCCGTCCCGGCGGCGGCTGCGCGCGTTCGCCGCCGCGACGCGCGGACTCAGGGTCTCCGGCCGCGTCGCCTTGTACGCGCGCAGCGCG
The DNA here is from genome assembly GCF_050937075.1 of Streptomyces sp. CA-181903. Taxonomy (NCBI): domain Bacteria; kingdom Bacillati; phylum Actinomycetota; class Actinomycetes; order Kitasatosporales; family Streptomycetaceae; genus Streptomyces; species Streptomyces sp. CA-181903. The sequence continues at coordinate 1,735,994 of NZ_JBNJLY010000001.1, read as the reverse complement.
GCGGCCAGCGTCCGCGCCTCCTCCCCGCCCAGCGGGTCCAGGATCGACACGAACACCCGGCCGTGCAGCGGCGGTTCCGGTGTCACGCGCACGTCCAGTCCGTACGACGCGAGCACGTCGCGCAGCTCGGCCGCCACGCGGGCGGCGGCCTCCCTGAGGGCGGGGAGGTCGGAGGTGGCGTCGGGGCAGCGGTGGTCTCTGGGCATGTGGAGGTACTCCCTGGGGTGGGGTTGCCGTGATTCCGTTCTCAGCTTCGCGCAGTGGCGCTACGCTCACCAGCGGTAACGTTTTCAGCATCGCTACGCGTAAACGGACGGCAGCCGTGCCCCCACCGAAGCAGCTCGACCCCTTCAGGTCCCTGCCCGCCCTGTACGGCTCGAAGTTGAGAAGACTTCGCCGGAGAGCCGGGTGGACCCAAAGGCAGCTGGGGGGCAAAGTCCCCATCGCCCATAGCCGGATTGCCCAGTTCGAACTCGGCAAGGAGGTCCCCAGCAAGAAGGTCTCGGACCGACTGGATGAGCTGCTGGGGGCCGACGGGGACCTGATCGAGCTCAGGGAGTACATCGAGAGAGCGCCCATCCCCGACTGGTTCCGGAAGTATCTGGAGTACGAGGCGAAGGCCATCGCCATGCACAAGTACCTGGCGCACAGCATCCCCGGACTCTTGCAGACCGAGGCATACGCCAGGGAGTTGATGGGACGAGGCCAGCCCTGGCTGTCCAAGGGCGAGCTCGACGCAAAGGTCGCGGCGCGGCTGGGCCGCCAGAAAATCCTTCGCCGGGCGGACCCGCCTCTGCTGTGGGTGGTGTTGGACGAGGCGGTCGTTCGGCGTCCGGTTGGCGGCCCCGCCGTCATGCGTGACCAACTACTCCATGTCCTGGACGCGGCGAAGGCGCCCAGTGTCGAAGTGCAGGTTCTGCCCTTCTCGGCGGGCTGCCACTCGGCCATGGGCGGATCGTTGACCTTGCTGTCTTTCAGGAACGCTCCCCGCATGGCTTACCTCGAAGGCGGCTTGCAAGGCCAGCTCGTGAGAGATGGGATGACGGTGGCGCGGCACTCCCACCGCTACGACCTGGTCCGCGCCGCGGCGTTGCCCATCGGCCCGTCGATCGCCATGATCGAGCGAATTGTGGAGGAGTACGACGCATGCACGAGCTGATCCATGCGGAGTGGTGCAAAAGCAGTTACAGCGACGGTGAGGGTGATTGCATCGAAGCGTCGAACGACATACCTGGCCTCGTCTCGATAAGAGATAGCAAGTACCCGTACTCCTCCCGGATGCACTTCCCCACCCCTACCTGGCGCGCCTTCACCCACGCCCTCCGCTCCGGAGCGCTGACGCGCCCCGGAGCGGAGGCGTCACTCACGCCCGTACGTGGATGAGCGTCGACGGAGACGTCTGGTCGCCCACCTGGAAGGTGAGGGCCAGGTCCTGCGGAACCGGTGCGTCCGGGAGGGCCTTGATCGCGACCCAGGCGGCGGACGTCGCGCCCTTGCCGTGGAGGGCGAGGTAGACGCCCTCGAAGGTGAGGGCCTGCCCGCCGTCCTGGAGGGTGCCGGTGTAGGTCGTGGTGGAGAGGCGGGCGTCCATGACGGTGAGTTGGTAGCCGCCTTCGGGGACGAAGGCGAGGCCCCGGCAGGAGGGGAGGGTCACCCGTACCTTCTGCGACGGAATGGCGCCGTCGGAGTCGGCAAGCAGTTGGATGCCCGGGTAGCGGGTCTCGCCGGCGCGGGTCGCCGTGATGGGTGAGCCGCCGGGGGAGAGGGTGAAGCGGGAGGCGGCGGGTCCGACCCGCAGGTCGACCTGGCCGCTGAGATCCGTACCGCGCAGTTGCGCGGTGATCTGCATGGGACCGTCCTGGGGGCCGGCCTGAAGTGTGCCGGCGGGGACGGTGAGCCAGCCGCCCGCGTCCGTCTTGCCGGGGTACGTCAGCGGGGCCTGGCCGCCGTAGGAGAAGTGGGAGCCGGTGGAGTGGGGTTCCAGGCGGAGGACGACGTCCTGGCCCGAGAGGGGCTGGTTGGTCTCGTCGAGGAAGCGGAGGCGGAAGGCGCTGAAGGGGGTGTCCTTCGGGGCGGTGAGGGGGTTGGCGGCGGAGCTTTCCGGATCGGTGCCGGCGATGCGGTAGTCGTGGCCGGGGGCCGAGAGCCGTACGGCGACGCAGGCGAGCATGGTGCCCGTCCAGTAGCCGTCGGCGGTCTCGTCGGTGAAGGCGAGGTACGCGTCGGGGGACTGGGCGACGAAGGACCTCTGGTACTTCTTCCACTGTCGGCGCCAGCTGCCGCCGGGGATGGGGTCGTTGCGCGCCTGGGGGACGGCGATGTAGTCGCTGTCGAGCGACTTGCCGCCCTCGCGGAGCCTGCCGTCGGTGACGCTGTAGTGCATCGAGGTGTAGTGCGGCGGCTCGTTGTACCAGGGGGAGCTGGCCCAGAAGGTGACGTCGTACTGGGCGCCGGGGATCAGGCCGGTGAGGTGCTGGCCGACGAAGCCGTGGCGGGCGTTACCGCGGCCGACCAGGTCGACGGAGTTGCTGCCGTCGACCTCGCCCGCGGCGTCGCTCTGGGCGAAGGAGTACTCGTGATTGTCGACGTCGATGTAGTCGCCGGGGTTGGCGCCGGGCTGGCCGTTGCTGTTGCCGCTGGCGCCGTAGTCCCAGTAGATGAGGCGGACGTTGTCGCCGCCGACGGCCACGGCCTGGCTGAAGCCGCACTCGGTGGCGTTGAAGCGGGGGCCGGCCTGGAAGCCGCCGTCCTTGACCAGGTTGGGGTTCCGTCCTTCGACGGGTGCGACGGGCGGGGCGGCGGAGTCGTCGTTCGGGGCAGGGGCGTTCGACGGCATGGAGGTCCTCCTTCGCTGGAGCGTGTGAACGGTTGTGACGCGTCGCTTCCGGCTATCTCGCGGAGAGGGGAACGGGCGCCGGCGGCGCGCCCGCGACGTGGAAGGAGCGCCGGCGCCGGGCGTCGTACAGCGACTCGACCGCCTCGCACCAGAGGTCGAGGTCGGGGGTGGCGCTCAGTTCGTCGGAACGGGCTTTCGCGCGATGGGAGGCGCGTTCCCATTTCACCGGGTCTTTGAGTGAACCCAGCGCGTGCAGCCATGCGTTGAGGTCGTCGCGGTAGGCGAAGATTCCCGCGTCGCCGAGGGATTCGACGAGGCCGGGCGTCGGATGGGCGATCACCGGAATGCCGGAGGCCATCGCCTCGACGGCGACGCGTCCCCAGGATTCGTAGAGGCTCGGCATCAGCATGACGCGGGAGCGGCTGTAGACGTGTTCGCGCATGTCGTTTCCGGGGACGCCGTCGGCGACCTCGCAGTTGGGGAGGCGGGTCGGCGGCAGCACCTGCGTTCCGTAGGAGCCCTTGACGCCGAGGAAGCGCCATTCGGGTGTCCAGGCGGCGATCTGCCAGAAGAGGTCGCCGCCTTTGTCCGGGTTGAGGTTGACGAGGGTGGCGTGGTCGCCGGGTTCGGTGCGGTAGTCCTCCGCGATGACCGGAGGGCGGACGACGATCGTGCGGCCGGGCAGGAATTCGGCGGGATAGCGGGCGTAGTGGATCTCGCCGTCCCGTCGGATCCACTCGCTGTTGTAGACGACGAGATCGGCGCCGGCCGCGTTGTGGTAGCTCGTGGCGAAATTGTCGTGGCAGATCACGACCACGGGTATCTGCCGGGCGCGGGCGAGACCGGAGACGAGCGGGACGTTCTCGAAATGGGAGAGGAGCACGTCCGCGCTCTGCGCCTCGGTGGCGAAGTCGGAGCCCTCCTGGAAAGGGACGACCCGTACTCCGTCGATCTCGTAGCTCTCCTCGATGGTTCCGGGGTGCGAGAGCCAGACCGTCACGCGGTGACCGCGTTCCGCCAGGGGCCTGAGCATCGAGTGCAGCATCCATTCGGATCCCGCGTTGTGGGCCGGGGGATATCCGTACACCCGGGCCATGACGGTCATGCTGCCCGGTTTCTTGGGGAGGACGGGCCTGGGCGGGCGGGTGGCCGTCACCGGGTCCACGGGCTGGTGCTCCTTCCGTGCGTACACGCTCGGGCTCGGGCTCGGGCTCTGACTTGTGCTCGGTCCCAGGCTCGGACTCGCGCTTGGGCTCGGGCTCACACTCACCAGGGCCGCGCGTCCACGATGACGGGTGTGGAGCGGGCGGTGCGGACGCCGACGCAGAAGGTGAGGGCGGTCGGCTCTTTGGGCGGGGCGGAGAGATCCGGTTGCGGGGCGTCGGCCGACTCGGCTTTCACGGCGACCCAGACCGTCGATTCCGTATCCGTCCCGGAGAGGAACAGGTTGACGCCGGGGAAGAGGAGCGCCTGTCCGTCCGTCGACGCGTGGCCGGGGAACACATGTTGCGTGCCCTGCCGGTCCTGCACGGTGAGTCCGTAATTCGGGCCGCCCTCGGCGAAGAAGCGCAGCCCCTTTTCCCGGGGCAGGGCGACGTAGACGTCCTGCGGGGAGACCGTCCCGTCGTCGTCCGCCCGGACCCGTACACCCGGGTAACCGACCGGGTGGTCGTGGTCGAGCGTCACGTCGGGCGGGCCGCCGGGGAATACGGAGAAGGGGATTTCGTCGACGATCCTGACGGGAGTGGAGGAGGCGGCCACCTCACCCAGGCAGAAGGTGAGACCGGTGCTCGCGGGACGGGCGCTGTCGGTCGCGGTCACCGCGACCCAGGCCGTCGATTTCGCTCCTTTCGCGGGCAGGCCCGGGTCGACGCCCTGGAAGGTGAGGGAATGGCCGTCCGGTGACGGAGTCCCGGGGTAAGTGGTCGCCTTTCCATGGGTGTTCAGAACCGTCAGAAGACAGTTGGTGCCGCCTTCCGCGTGGAAATCCAGACCCATGCCACGGGGGAGGGCGACGTAGACGTCGAGCGGCGGGACCGGCTCGTCGCCGGTGGACTCCATGCGTATGCCCGGATATCCGGTCTCGCCGCCGACCGCCAGGACGACGTCGGGGGGCCCGCCCGGGGTCACGGTGAAGGGCGCGGTGGGAGTCGGCACTTCGGTGGGGGGCGGTGTCTCGATGGATGCCGGCGCCTCGGTGGAGGTCGGCGCCTCGGCGGAAATCGGTGTTTGGGCGGGGGTCGGTGCTTCGGCGGGGGGCGGGGAGGCGTTTTCGGGCATGACGTTTCCCTCCTCTGTTCTTCCTTTCGGGTTTCCGTGGACGGCGCGGGCCGGGCGGCCGGTCCCGGAATTCCGCTCGGACGGCGGGGAGTTCGCCCGGAGGATTCCGGTTCCGGTGCCGCGCGGAGCCTTGGGGGGAACGCGCCGTGCACGCCGGCACGCAGAGCGATGCCGCCCTCCCCAAGGCCGGTCCGCCGCCTTCGATGTCCCGGTTCCGCCCCCGCGCACAGGGCGAAGTGCCCCACTTTGCCGCTCGCGAGGTGGAGTGAAACGGAGCGGAGCCGGATGCGGGACAGGGGGTGACGGGCCTTCGCCGTGTCGAACCAGGCTGACGCGGGCCGGACGTTGGCGAAAGGGGTGGAGACCGTACAAAAATGCGTCCCTGCCACAATTGCCCACCCCCGCTCCTGATCCCACCGGTCTCATCCGCCCTACCCGCCCGCCGGCTCCCACCGGCTTCCCCACACGAGCCTCAACGAGCACCCGCGCTCCACCGTTGACCAGGGCATCACGGCGCGGGGTGCCAGAGGATGGCCGGGACCTATGGGGGCGGAACAGGCCATGCGGGATGGTTGGTTCCGCTGGTGGTGGCCGGTGCGGTGGCCGGTGGCTGGCGGTTGGTTGGTGGGCGGCGGTTGGTTGGTCGGTGGTGATCGGCGGGCGGTCGGCGAACGGCCGGCGGGCGGTCGTGTCGCGCCGAGCGCGGTGCGTCGCACCGCGCCACTGCGCACCGTGCCGCACCGCAGCTCGTCGGGTCGCATCTCGTCGTGTCGCAGCGCACCGCACCGCATCACCCCGCGCCACGCCGACCTCCGGCCGCGCGTTATCCGGACAGGGGTCCGATTGCTTTGTGCCATCTACAGGGAATCCGGCAACGGCTCCATGCGGACGCGGCTACACAGGAAGGCGGGGCGGCGCGTGCCGCCGCCCGTGGTGGTGACGGCCGGTGGCCGGGGGAGGTCGAGGCGGTTGGTGACGATCGATGTGGCGGTGCTGCTCGCCGTCATCGTCGTGCTGCGGTTGGGACGGCGTACGCAGTCCCGCAGCCGCAACGACGAGAAGCTGACCGTCGTCATCGTGCTGGCGCTGGGTGTACTGATCGCGCCCACTTCGGTGGGCCGGGGCATCCATGACATCCTCGGCCGGCTCGCGAACAGCATTACGCAGGCCGGCCGGTGAGCCCCCGGGCGCGCGGGAGGCGGGCGGGGACGCGTGGGCGACCGCCGGGGCGGCCGTCGGCGCGGCGCCGTCGCAGGCCGGGCAGGCGGCGGCAGCGGTGGACTGGCGACCGGGCGGTCGGCCTTCTCCTGGCCGCGGGCTTGCTTGTCGCGCTGGCGGCGGCCGTCGTCGACTGGCTGCTGGACCACTGGTGGGTGATGGCCGCCATCGGGCTCCTGGCGCTGGTGACGGGCGGTGCCGGACTCCACCGCAGGCAGCAGAGGGCCCGGTGGGAGGCGGTCCGCGCGCGGGGCCTGCGCTACGCGCTGACCCAGTTGGACGCCCTGCACCATTCCCGGTTCGAGGAGGCCGTCCGGGACCTGATGCTCCGGGACGGGTACCGGGACGCGGTGCGGGTCGGGGGCGGGGGCGATCTCGGCGCCGACGTGAAGGGCACCGACCCTTACGGGCGGCGGTGGGTGGTGCAGTGCAAGCACCGGCGGAGCGGTCCGGCCGGTTCCGCGGTGGGCACGCCCGACCTCCAGGTTCTCAACGGCACCGCCCGTCCGGTGCACGGCGCCGACGTCGCGGTGATCGTGACGAACGGGCGGGTCACCGGGCCGGCCGTGGCCTTCGCGCGGCAGCAGCGGCTGCACGTGGTCGATCGCCGTACGCTCGGGGCGTGGGCGGCCGGGTCGCGCCCCCTCTGGGAGCTGCTGAGCCCGCCGCCTCGGCTGAGCCCGCCGCCCCCGCTGAGCCCACCGCCCCGGTGGAGCCCGGGGAATCCCGGTTCCCGTCCCTGACGTTGCAAGGGAACGTGGCCCGCACACGTATCCCTCTCTCCGTCCTCGACCGCTCCCGTACCCGGCGGGGGCGGCCGCCCGGGGAGGCGCTGCGGGACACCGTCCGGTTCGCGCGGGAGGCGGAGGCGCTCGGGTACCTGCGGTTCTGGGTGTCCGAGCACCACAGCGTGCCCGGGGTGGCAGGATCCGCCCCCACCGTGCTCGCGGGCGCCGTCGCCGCCGCCACGTCCCGGATCCGGGTGGGCACCGGTGGCGTGATGCTGCCCAATCACCGGCCGATGATCGTCGCCGAGCAGTTCGGGGTGCTGGAGTCGCTCTTTCCCGGACGGATCGATCTCGGGGTCGGGCGGTCCGTGGGCTTCACGGACGGCATCCGGCGGGCGCTCGGGGTCGGCAAGGAGGCGGTGGAGGAATTCGAGGAGCGGCTCGCGGAGTTGGCCGCCTGGTTCGACGGTGGGGCCGCCGCGTATCCGCAGGTGCACGCTCGGCCCGCCGAGGGGCTGCGGGTGCCGCTGTTCGTTCTCGCCAACGACGCGGGGGCGGACATCGCCGCTCGTGCGGGGGCCGCGCTGGTGATCGGCGGGCTGCGCGGGGAGGACCGGCTCGTCGAGGCCGTCTCCCGCTATCGCAAGGCGTTCCGGCCGTCGGCCGGGCGCGCCGAACCGTACGTCGTGCTCGCCGGTGACATCGCCGTCGCCGCGACGGAGGAAGACGCCCGCCGGCTGCTCGTCCCGGAGGCCTGGGCCCTCGCGTACTCCCGCACGCACGGCGTCTTCCCGCCCCTGGAGCCGGCCGAGGAGATCGAGGGCCGGGTGATGACCGACCGCGAACGCGGGCATTTCGAGCGGGCGTTGCGCGGTCCGGTGTACGGGACGGAGGAGCAGGTCGCCCGGCGGCTGTCCGGATTGGTGGAGCGGACGGGGGCGGACGAGGTGCTCGTCACCACGAGTGGGTTCGATCGTGAGGCGCTGCTGGAGTCGTATCGGCGGCTGGCGCGGGTCGCTGCGGGGTGAGGGGTGCCCCGGCCCCACCCTTTCTCCCCCAGCTACCGCGGGGAGGTGCCCCCAGTTTCTTGCGGGGGCCGGCTCCCGCACCCCCGAAGCGCGCTGCGCGCTCCCCCAGAGGGGGTGCCCCCAGTCCTCAAACGCCGGACGGGCCGGTGGGGCCCGTCCCGCGTGCTGTCCTCAAGCGCCGGGCGGGCTGGTGGGGGCTGGGGCGGACGCCCCGGGCGCGCTCGCCGGGGCCGGCGCGCCCGGGGCGTCCGTCAGAGCGCCTGTGCCGCCGGGGTGACCAGGTCGCGGACCGTCTTCGACTTCACGTACTCGCCGATGGCCGTCATCTCCCACTCGCCCGAGTACTGGCGGATGAACTTGCACATCAGGACGCCCGTCTTGGGCTCCGAACCGGTGAGGTCGAAGCGGACGAGTTCCTCGCCGGTCTGGCCGTCGAGCAGGCGGCAGTACGCCTTGGCGACGTTGGTGAACTTCTGGCCGCTGTAGGAGCTGACGGTGAAGACCAGGCCGGTGACCTCGGGGGCAGGCCGCCCAGGTGGACGGTGATGCTCTCGTCGTCGCCCGAGCCGTCGCCCGTCAGGTTGTCGCCGGAGTGCTGGATCGCGCCGCCCAGGATCATCAGCTTGCCGAAGTAGCAGGCGTCGATCATGTTCCGCTGGGGGCCGTACGCGATGACGGAGGCGTCGAGGTCGATGGCCCGGCCGCCGTACGCGGGCTCCCAGCCGAGGCCCATCCGGACCGACTGCGTCAGCGGGCGGCCGCCCTTGACGAGGGAGACCGTCTGGTTCTTCCGGAGGCTGACCCGGCCCTTGTCCAGGTTGACCTTGCCCGTGCCCGGGCGGGGGCCGGGGGCACCGGCGGGGCCGGGGGAGCGGGCGGCACCGGGGCGCCGAACGCGCCTGCCGGGGGCTGCGGGGCGGGGGGTACGGGCGGGGCCGGCGGGGCGACGGGCGGGGCCGGCGGGGCCGCGGGGGTCTGTGGCGGCTCCTCCACGCTCACGCCGAAGTCCGTGGCGATGCCCGCCAGTCCGTCGGCGTACCCCTGGCCCACCGCCCGTACCTTCCAGGCGTCGTTGCGCCGGTACACCTCGACGACGACCAGCGCCGTCTCGGTGCCGAGCCTCGGCGGGGTGAACGTGGCCAGCGGGGCGCCGGAGGCGGCGTCCCGGACGGTCGCGGTCGGTTCGGTGCCGGCGAAGGTGGTTCCGGGGGCGTCGAGGCTCGCGGTGACGACGATCTTCTCGATGCCCGCGGGCACGGCGGCCGTGTCGACGGTGATCGAGTCGGGCGCGCCGGCCGCTCCGGCGCGGTGGGTCACGCCGGGGCCCGTGGGCTGGTTGTAGAAGACGAAGTCGTCGTCGGAGCGCACCTTGCCGTCGGCGGTGAGCAGCAGGCCCGAGACGTCGAGCCGCACGGGCGCGGCGACGTCCACCGTCACACGGGTGACGGAGAGCGGAATGTTCGAGCCGGGGGTCATAGCGGTCATGATCCGTTCAACGCGTGATCGGGCTTTGCGGTTCCATGACCCGGCGGAACATCGTGTCCGGGTGGAATACCGCGGTGATCTTGACGGCTGTACGGTGTGCCTTTCTTTTTGATCGATTCGATCGATCACGTTGATCACGTTGATCACGTCGATCACGTTGGTACACGACGCGGGAACGCGACGGGAACGGGGGACGCGATGTCCGACGCCATCGTCCACGGGACGGTAGCCGAGGGGTACGAGCCGGTGCGCGAGGTGTTCGCGGCGACGCTCGCCGAGGAGCGGGCCGGGCACGCGGCCCAGCTCGCCGCGTACGTGCACGGGCGGCGCGTGGTCGACCTGTGGGGCGGCCCGGAGATCGACGGCGACTCGCTCACCGGCGTCTTCTCGTGCACCAAGGGCGCCGCCCACCTCGTCGTCACGCTGCTCGTCCAGGACGGAACGCTGGACCTGGACCGCGAAGTGCGGCACTACTGGCCGGAGTTCGCGGCGGCCGGCAAGGAACACGTCACCCTGCGGCAGCTCGTCTCCCACCAGGCGGGCCTGGTCGGCGCGGACGGCGGATTCACGCCCGAGGAACTGCGCGACGACCGCGCGATAGCCGAGCGGCTGGCCGCCCAGCGCCCGTACTGGCGGCCGGGCGCCGCCTTCGGCTACCACGCGTTCGTCGTCGGCGCGCTGACCGGCGAGGTCGTCCGCCGCGTCACCGGCCTCACCCTGCGGGAGGTCTACGAGACGCGGATCCGGGCCCCGTACGGCATCGACTTCTTCATGGGGCTGCCCGAGGAGCACGAGGGCCGGTGGCTCTGCACCCAGCCGATGGACCCGACGCCCGATCAGAAGCGGCAGCAGGCGGCGGCGGGGCACGGGCCGGACAGTCTGCCGGGCATCGCCTTCAACCGGAACTATGCGAAGGCGCCCACGGTTTTGGAGGAACTGCCCAATACGCGGGAGTTCCGGGCCGCCGGGACGGCGTCGATCGGCGGGGTCGCGTCGGCGCGGGGGCTGGCCCGGCTGTACGCCGCCGCCGTGAGCGGGGTGGAGGGGCGGGAGGCGCTGCTCACGCCCGACACGGCGGAGCGGGCCGCCGAGATCCAGGCTGCCGGGCGCGATCTGGTCGACTGCGAATACAAGGCGTACGGGCTGGGGTTCGTGGTGGTGTCCGAGCGCTACCCCTTCCTGGGGGCGCGGTCCTTCGGGCACAGCGGGGCGGCCGGGTCGTTGGCGTTCGCCGACCCCGGAGCCGGGCTGGCCTTCGGTTACAACCGGCGGCGGTTCGCGTTCCCCGGTGGGGCGGCGCCGGAGACGGCCGCTCTCGCGAAGGCGGTCCGGGAGTGCGCGGTGGGGTGAGTGCGGGGTGGGGTGGGGGAGGGGCCCCGGACCCGCCCTTTCACCATTTCCCGGGGCTGTGCCCCGGACCCCCGGGGCTGTGCCCCGGATGCCGGGACCGCGTCCCGGAACCGCACCCCGAACCCCGGACCCGCGCCCCGCGCGGTTCTCACCGCGGTGACACGAAGCCCGTCTCGTACGCCCTCACCACCGCCTGCGTCCGGTCCCGGACGCCCAGTTTCGCGAGGACCCCGGCCACGTACGTCTTCACCGTCGCCGCGCCCAGGAACAGCCGTTCCGCGATCTCCGCGTTGGAGAGGCCCTCGGCCATCAGGCGCAGCACCTCCGCCTCGCGGTCGGAGAGGCGGGCGCGGAGGCGGTCGGCTTCGGCGCGGGTGGTGCGTTCGGTGGCGTGGGCGGCGGCCAGGGCGCGGACCGCGGCCGGGAAGAGGAGGGAGTCGCTGCGGGCCACCAGGCGTACCGCGTCGACGAGTTCGTCGGCGCCGGCCCGCTTGAGGAGGAAGCCGGACGCGCCGGCGCGCAGGGCGTCGTACACGTAGCTGTCGTTCTCGAAGGTCGTGACGACGATGACGCGCGGCGGGGCGTCCATGGTCGCCAGGATGCGTTCGGTGGCCCGGATGCCGTCCGCCTCGGGCATGCGGACGTCCATCAGCACGATGTCCGGCCGCACGGCGCGGGTGACGGACAGGGCCTCGACGCCCGTCATGGCCTCGCCGACGACCTCCATGCCGGGTTCGGCGTTCAGGATGGCGCACAGGGCGGTGCGGACCATGCGTTCGTCGTCGGCCACGACGATGCGCAGGGTGCCGGTGTCCGCGGCGGCCGCGGTCATCGTGGCGCGCCGTTCAGCGGCAGGCGGACGGACAGGCGCCATACGCCGTCCCGCGCGCCCGCGGTGCTGGTGCCGCGCAGCAGCCGGGCGCGTTCGGCGATGCCGGTCAGCCCGCGGCCGCCGCCGCCGCGGGTACGGGCGGGGGTGCGTCCGACGGGGTTCTCCACGGTGACCTCCAGGGTCTCGGTGTCGGTGGTGACGCTCAGCCGCACGGGCACCGGGCCCGCGTGGCGCAGGGCGTTGGTGAGGCCCTCCTGGACGATCCGGTACGCCTCACGGGAGACGACGGGCGGCAGCGCGCCGAGCCCCTCCGGCGCGGTCAGGGCGATCTCGCCGCCGGCCGCGCGGGTGCGTTCCACGAGCGCGTCCAGGTCGGCCAGGGTGGGGGCGGGCGCGGTGGCGGACGGGCCGTCCTCGCGCAGCAGGCCGAGGACGGTGTCGAGTTCGCCGACCGCCTCGCGCGTGGTCTCCTCGATCGAGGCGAGCGCCCGGCGCGCGAAGTCGGGGTCGCGGTCGAGGACCCGGCGGGCGGCACTGGCCTGGAGGAGGACCGCGCTCAACGCGTGCCCGACGGAGTCGTGCAGCTCGCGGGCGAGCCGGTTGCGGAGGGCGAGTTCATGGGCCCGCCGCTCGGCCGCCGCCAGCCGGTCCGCCGCCGTCGGGCCGAGGAGGACGGGCGCGCAGCGCGCCAGCACGGCGCCCGCCGCCCGGGACGTGATCGCGAGCAGCACCATCAGCCCCAGCCCGGAGAGCGGCGCCAGCAGGGGCAGCAGCGGGCCCCCGAAGAGGCGGAACCAGGGCAGGCGACCGGGGGCGTCCGGGTCCAGCCCCGGCATCACGCACAGGGCGACGGCCGCCGGCGGCGCGGCCAGGGACATGCCGCTGACGATGCCGCCCAGCGTGAGGTGCAGGGTGAAGTAGGCGGCGGGGCGGGCGCGTTCGGCCCAGGTGCGGGCCGGGCCGGTGGCGAGGTCGGCCTCGTCGACGCCGCACAGGGCGCGGGCGATGGCGCTCTCCAGCGGGCGGACCAACGGGAAGAGGAGCGCCGAGAGGGTGGCGAGCGGCAGCGCGGCGGCGAAGGTCGTGAACTGGACGAAGGGGGAGAAGAACGCGTCGGTGCCCTTGCCCCCTCGGACGAGCGACAGCAGCACGTTCGCCAGCAGGAAGTACGGCATCACCAGGGCGCCGCCCATCAGCAGGTGCACCCAGCGCAGGCGCGCGCGCCGGCCCACCAGGTCGCGGATCGGGAGGCTGGGGGTGCGCGGGCCGTCGGTGGGGGTGCGCGGGCCGCCGGTGGGGGCGCCCGGGCCGGGTATGCCCTCGGTGAGGAGGGCGTTCGGCTCGGGCGTGCTCGCTAGGGGAGCGCTTGGCTCGGGCGTGCTCGTTAGGGGAGTGCTTGGCTCGGGGGCGCGCGGTTCCGGGCGCGAGCCGGGCGTCACGGCGCGGTGCGGGCGTACGAGCGCGCGTGCGCGGGCGGCCGTGCGCCGGTCGGCGGTCTGTCGATCACGGGCACAGCGTAGGCGACGGGCATACGCCTCACAGGGGGTAGGCGGCGGGGGGCGGGTTCACGCTCCGCCGCTGCCCGCCCCCCACTCGGTGTCAGAACGGCTACAGCACCGCCCCGATGAGAAGCAGGGACTGGACGGAGCGGTACGGCATGGTCCACTTTCGACACCACACGCGACCGTCCGAACACCCGAGGAGTGCATGTGAACGATCTCGAATCCGCCCCGCGGGGCGGCTCCGGCGCACTGGACTCGATATTGCGCATCGCCTTCGGCTTCCAGGCGTCGAAGGTGCTGTTCACCGCCGTCCGCTTCGGCGTCTTCACCGAACTGGCCGAAGCGCCGCTCACCGCCGGGGAACTGCGCGCCCGGCTCGGCCTCCACCCGCGCGCCGCCCGCGACTTCTTCGACGCGCTGGTGGCCCTCGGCCTGCTCGACCGGGGCCCCGGCCCCGACGGACGGTACTGCAACACCCCCGTCACGGCCCGCTACCTGGACCGCGGCAGCCCCGCCTACGTGGGCTGCGCCCTGGAGATGTACGACAACCGGCTCTACGGCTTCTGGGGCAGCCTCGCCGACGGGCTGCGCACCGGCGAGCCGCAGAACGAGATCAAGGACGGCGGCGAGCTGTTCGGCACCCTCTACAAGGACCCCGAGCGGCTGGCCGGTTTCCAGCACGCGATGACCGGGCTCACCGCGCGCTCCGCGGACGCCCTCGCCGAGGCCGTGGACTGGTCCGCCCACCGCACCGTCGCCGACATCGGGTGCGCCGAGGGCGCCATGCTCAGCCACATCCTCCACCGCCACCCGCACCTGCGCGGCACCGGACTCGACCTGGAGGCCGTCCGCGGCAACTTCGAGCGGCACCGCGAGCGTTGCGGTCCGGCCGACCGGCTCTCCTTCACGGCCGGGGACTTCTTCGCGGACCCGCTGCCCCGCGCCGACGTCCTCCTCTTCGGCCACATCCTGCACGACTGGGACCTGGCCGGGAAGCGGACCCTGCTGCGCAAGGCGTACGAGGCGCTGCCGGAGGGCGGCCTCGTCGTCATCCACGAGAGCTTCATCGACGACGACCGGCGGGAGAACCTCGTCGGGCTGCTCGGCAGCCTCAACATGCTCATCGAGACCCCGGGCGGCTTCGACTGCACCGCCGCCGACTGCCGGGGCTGGCTCGCGGAGGCCGGCTTCCGGGAGACCTGGTCGCGGCATCTGGCGGGCGCGGAGACGATGGTCGCCGGCCGCAAGTGACCGGGCCCGTGGTGACGGGGGCTGTGGCGAAGCGACCGTGCTCGCGGTGACGGGGGCGTTGTGACCGTGCACGTGGTGACGGGGACCGTGGCGACGGGGACTGTGGCGAGGGGGACTGTGGCGGCTGCGCCCGCGATGATGGGGACCGGCGTGACCGGGACCGGTGTAATCGGGACCGTCGTGACTGGGACCGTCGCGACCAGGACCACCCCGACCGGGGGACGTCATGGCCACGCCGGTGGCGACAAGGGTGACAAGGGTGACACTTGCGGTGGCGGATCCGGGCGGGAGACTGGCGAGGATCGATCGCCGCCCGCGGACCGGACGCCTCCGTTCCGCCGGTGGCGCGGTGACGCCTGCCGGACGGGAGAGGACATGACGCACGACAGCACGGTGCTGCACATCAAGGGAAGGGTGCTCACCGGCCCGGACCCCGACGGCGGGGTGCGCGACGAGATGTGGGTGACCGGCGGCCGGATCACCTTCGAGCGCCCGGTGGGCGCCCGGGACGTCACGACCGTCGAGGGCTGGGCGCTGCCGGGTCTGGTGGACGCCCACTGCCACGTCGGCCTGGACGCGCACGGCGCGGTCGACGCCGCGACCGCCGAGAAGCAGGCGCTGACCGAACGGGAGGCCGGGGCACTGCTGTTGCGCGACGCCGGCTCGCCCTCCGACACCCGCTGGGTCGACGACCGGGACGACCTCCCGCGCATCATCCGCGCCGGCCGCCACATCGCCCGTACCCGCCGCTACATCCGCAACTACGCCCACGAGATCGAACCCGAGGACCTGGTGGCGTACGTGGCGCGGGAGGCGCGGCGCGGCGACGGGTGGGTCAAGCTGGTGGGCGACTGGATCGACCGGGAGACCGGCGACCTGGCCGCCTGCTGGCCGCGCGGCGAGGTCGAGGCGGCCATCGCCGAGGCGCACCGGCTGGGCGCCCGGGTGACGGCACACTGCTTCGCCGAGGAGTCGCTGGCGCCGCTGGTGGAGGCCGGGATCGACTGTATCGAGCACGCGACCGGGCTGACCGAGGAGACGATCCCGCTGTTCGCCGAGCGTGGTGTCGCGATCGTCCCGACGCTCGTCAACATCGCCACGTTCCCGCGGCTCGCGGACGGCGGGGAGAAGAAGTTCCCGCGCTGGGCGGACCACATGCGGCGGCTGCACGAGCGGCGCTACCGCACCGTCGGGGCCGCGTACGACGCCGGCATCCCCGTCTACGTCGGGACGGACGCGGGCGGTTCGCTCGCCCACGGCCTGGTGGCCCAGGAGGTCGGCGAACTGGTCAAGGCCGGCCTCCCGGCATCCGCCGCGCTCACCGCGGCGACCTGGGGCGCGCGTACGTGGCTGGGACGCCCGGGACTGGAGGAAGGCGCACCGGCGGACGTGGTGGTGTACGGGGCGGACCCCCGGGAGGACGTACGGGTGTTGGCGGCTCCGCGTCGGGTGATCCTGCGGGGACGAGTGGTGAGCTGACGGGCCGGGTGGCACCGCCGCCGGGTGGCCGGACGTCCTCGTACGGCCCCGGCCGGATGGCCCTCGCGTCTTCACATCGTCGCGTCCCCACGCCCCCCGTGTCCTCACGCCCTCCATGTCCCCTCGCGCCCTCGCGCCCTCGCGCCCTCGCGCCCTCGCGCCCTCGCGCCCTCGCGCCCTCGCGCCCTCGCGCCCTCGCGAGCGGCCGCCCGCGTGGGTGGCCGCCTCAAGCGCGGGGGCCCGGCCGTCGGGCGCCGGGGCCCCGCGGCCGGCTCGCCGTCCCCCACCGGGACGCTCACCGAGCCGTCGGCCGACAGCCGTTCGGGGCTGGTATCCATCGACTGATAACGCCTCTTGGCGTGTTATCGGCCGCTCATCCGGACATGTCTCAGAGGTCGGACCACGACCCGCCCCGCCGGGGCCTTCTCCGCTGGGAGCCGCTGATGGAGGCCGGCCCGTCCCCAACCGGTGCACCGCGCCGTTCCGTGACTCCCGTCGCGATCGTGGGCGTGGGGTGCCGTCTTCCCTCCGGAATCACCGGACTCCCCGCCCTGTGGGAGGCGCTGGCCGAGGAGCGCGACCTGATCGGTTCCGCTCCGCCGGCGGACCGGTTCGACGCCGCCCGTTTCCTGGACCCGGATCCGGAGCGGCCGGGGCGGGCCTACACGCTGGCGGGCGGCTACCTGGGCGACGTCTCGGGCTTCGACGCCGAGTACTTCGGGATCTCCCCGCGCGAGGCCGTGCACATGGACCCGCAGCACCGGCTGCTGCTGGAGACGGCGGCCGAGGCGTGGGACGACGCGGCGATCGACCCGGCCGACCTGGCGGGTTCGGACACCGCGGTGTTCGTGGGCATCAGCGACAACTCCCATCTGGGTCTGGTCGCGGCGCGGCCGGAGGAGCTGTCGGCGTACTCGATGAGCGGTTCGGCGCTGTCGATCGCGGCCAACCGGCTGTCGTACGTCTTCGACCTGCGAGGCCCGAGCATGGCGGTGGACACCGCCTGCTCGTCCTCCCTGGTCGCGGTGCACCAGGCGTGCGAGGCGCTGCGCCACGGCGGCAGCCGGGTGGCGCTGGCGGCCGGGGCGCATCTGCTGATGAGCCCGTACCAATTCGTGGGATTCTCACGGGCGATGATGCTCTCGCCGAGCGGGCGTTGCGCGGCCTTCTCCGCCGCGGCCGACGGCTATGTGCGGGCCGAGGGCGGCGGCATGGTGGTCCTCAAGCGCCTCGCCGACGCCGTGGCCGACGGGGACCGGGTGCACGCGGTGATCCTCGGCAGCGGCACCAACTGCGACGGCGGCACCTCGGCCATGACCGTGCCGAGCTCGGCGATGCAGGAGCGGTTGCTGCGGGAGGTGTACGAACGGGCCGGCGTGGGCCCGGACGAGCTGCTGTACTTCGAGGCGCACGGGACGGGAACGCCGGTGGGCGACCCGGTGGAGTGCCGGGCCATCGGCCGGGCGCTGGCGACGCGGCGCGCGAACGGTCCGCTGCCCATCGGCTCGGTGAAGACCAACCTCGGGCACATGGAGCCCGCTTCGGGAATGGCCGGGCTGTTCAAGGCCCTGCTGGTGCTCCGCCACGGGCGGGTGCCGGCGTCCTTGCACGGCGATCCTCCCAACCCGGCCATCGACTTCGACGGGCTCAACCTCACCCCGGTCGGCGGGATGCTCGACGTGCCGGTCCGCGACGGCGGCGTGGTGGGGGTGAACAGCTTCGGGTTCGGCGGCGCCAACGCGCACGTCGTCCTGGCTCCGCCTCCTCCGCGCCGGCCCCGCACGCGCCCCGCCGGGCCTGGACCGCTGCCGCTCGTGGTGTCGGCGCGGACGGGACGGGCCCTGGCCGCCGCGGTTCGTGCGGCGGCCGCGCACGTACGGGGAGTGGCCGGGGAGGACTTCGCCGACGCGTGCTGGACGGCGTCGTGCCGCCGGGGCCGGCACCCGCACCGGGTGGCGGTCCTGGCCCACGGCCCGCGGGACGCCGCCGAGAAGCTGGAGGCCCTGGCCGAGGGCGACGGCATGCTCGCGGCCGCCTCCGTCCGGGCCGGAAGCGGGACGCCGGGGCGCGGCGCGCTGTTCGTCTTCTGCGGCAACGGCACCCAGTGGGCCGGCATGGGCACGGCGCTCATGGCCGGGGCGCCCGCCTTCCGCGCGGCCGTCGAGGAAACCGACGACCACCTTCGCCCCCTGCTGGGCTGGTCGGTGGCCGAACTGCTGGTCACGGCCCCCGACCGGGACACGCCGGAGCCGGGGACGATGACGGACATCGGCGTGGCGCAGCCCGCGCTCTTCGCCTTCCAGGTGGGCCTGGTGGCGCTGCTCGCGCGGTACGGGGTGCGGCCCGCCGCCGTGCTCGGACACAGTTTCGGGGAGATCGCGGCGGCGTACGCCTGCGGCGCGCTCGACCTGGCGGGCGCGGCGCGGGTGGTGGCCGTGCGCAGCCGCGCCCAGGCCACGACGGCCGGCAAGGGGCGGATGGCGGCGGTCGGCCTGAGCGAGGGCCGGGCCCGGGAAGTCCTGCGCACCCGCCCTGAGTTGGAGGTGGCGGCGGTCAACGGCGCCCGGGACGTCACCGTCTCCGGGCCCGCCGAGGCGCTGCGGGCGCTCGGTGCGGAGCTGGGGGCCCGGGGCGTCGCCTTCCGGGAGCTGGAGGTGGACCACGCCTTCCACAGCGCGGCGATGGACGTGGTCGAGGAGCCGCTGCGGTCCGGGCTCGCCGGGCTCGTCGCACACGCGCCGCGGCTGCCAATGTACTCCACGGTGACGGGCGCCCGCGTCGGGGCCGGTGAGCTGGGGCCGGCGTACTGGTGGGGCAACGTGCGCCGGCCGGTGCGCTTCGCGGACGCCGTCGCGCGGGCGGCGCGGGAGCGCCCCTCGTCGGTGGTGGAGATCGCTCCGCGGCGCGCCCTGGCGGGCGTCCTGGGCAGGGCCCTGGCGGAGGCGACGGGCGCCGCGGACATCCCCGTGGTCACTCCGGTCACGAGGACCGCGTGCACGGCGGACTCCGTCGTCAAGGCCGCCGCGCGGGTGACGGCCTGCGGCGAACGCCGGGACGCCGAACGGTGGTTCACCGGCCCCGGCAGGGTGGCCGACCTGCCGCACTACCCGTGGCAGCGCGAACCGTACCGCTTCGGCGCGCCCGAGGACCATGTGCGCCCCCGCGGTGACGGCATCCTGGTGCATCCCCTGCTCGGCGAGCGCGCACCCGTCCTCGAACCGGCCTGGTACGCCGCGGTGGAACGCACCCGCACCCCCTGGATCGCCGACCACCGGGTCCTGGGGGACGCGATGCTGCCCGCCGCCGGGTACGTCGAACTCGCCCTGGCCGCGGGGCGGGAGGCGCTCGGCGGCCCCGCCGAGATCGTCGACCTGGACATCCCGTTCGGCCTGGCCCTGCGGTGGGACGCGGCCATGGACGTGTGGCTGCAGACGTCGCTGTCCGACGAGGACGGCGTCGTCCGCATCGCCAGCCGTGCCGGGCGGACGGGCGGCTGGCGGCTGCACGCGCGCGGCTGTGTCCGCCGGATGGCCTCCGCGCGGCCGGCCCCCCTCGACGTGGCGGCGATCCGCGAGCGCACCCCGCACACGGTGGAGGCCGACGAGCACTACGCCGCCGTGGCCGCCCTCGGTCTGGACTTCGGCCCGGCCTTCCGCGTCCTGCGCCGGCTCCACGTGGGCGACGGCGAAGTGCTGGCCGCCTACCACTGCGACCCGCCGGACGACGGTTACGGCGGCTACGTCATCCACCCCACCCTCCTCGACGGGGCTCTCCAGGCCGGCGCGCCGTTCCTCTACCGCGGCACCGGAGGCGGCCATCTGCCGTCCGGCGTGGACCACTTCCGGCACTGGACCCGCCCGTCGTCCTCCGGCTGGTTCCACGTGCGCGAGCGGTCGCGCTCGGCGCGCGAGGTGGTGTGGGACGTCACCGTCGCCGACGCCGACGGCGCGGTATCCGCCGAACTGACCGGCTGCCGCCTGCGGCGGCTGGCACTGCCGGACGAGGAACGCGGACAGGCGTACGTCCCGGTACTGCGGGCGGCGCCGCTGCCCGGGCAGGCGGTTCCCCCGTGGCTTCCACCGTCCCCCGGCGAACTGGCCGCCGCGGCGCGCGGCCCGGTCCAGGCGCTGCGGCAGACCTCGGCGGAAAAGCACTACGCGTGGCTGGACACCCTGTGCCAAGGGATGCTGGCACACAGCAGCGCGGTCGCGGTCACCACACTGCTGCCCGGGCAGGCCACGTTCACATGGGACGACCTGCGCGCCGCGGGGGTGTTGCCCCGGTACGAGAAGCTGGTGGGGCTGCTGCTGGCCACCGCCGAACGGCAGGGGCTGGTCGTGGCCGGGAACGGGACGTGGCGGCATACGGCCCCCGGCCGGCTGCCGAACGCGGACGACGTGGTCGACAACGTCGGCTTCATGCCCTCCTACCTGCTCGCCCTGCGATGCACCCGGCACCTGCCGGACCTGCTGCGCGGCCGGATCGATCCGCTGCGGCTGATGTTCCGGGACAGCGGGCCGGAGCCGCTCGCCCAGCACTACGACATCGGCCCGGTCTGCGACTACCACAACCGCATGGCCGCCGCGCTCGTGGCAGAGCTGATCCGCGCATGGCCCGATGACCGTCCCCTGCGCATCCTGGACGTCGGCGCGGGCACCGGTGGACTGGCCGCCCACCTCCTGCCCCTCCTCGACGACCGGGCCCGCTACGTCTTCACCGACGTATCCAACGCCTACTTCACCGCCGCCCGCACCCGGTACGCCGACTACGACCACCTCATCGACTACCGCGTCCTCGACATCGACGCCGACCCGGTTCCGCAGGACCTGCGGGAGGCGTCCTTCGACCTCGTCGTCGCCGGGTACGCCCTGCACGCCGCCTCGGATCTGCGCGTCACGCTCCGGCACCTGCGCCGACTGCTCACACCGGGTGGCCACCTCATCGCCCTCGAGGTCCACGAACCGTACCTGCTGGCCCTGCCGTTCGGCACGCTGGAGCGATTCTGGAACCCCGACGACCACGAACTGCGCCCGGACAGCCTCCTCCTGGCGCGCGACCGCTGGCCCGGCGTCCTGGCCGACAGCGGGTTCGAGGACACCGTACAGCTGGGCGCGGCCACCGCGCCGCTTCGGGATCACTTCTCGCTGCTGCTGGCCAGGGCTCCGCTCACCGCCCCCGCGCCACCGGGCCCCGCGCCAGTCCCCCGGACGACGATGCGTGGCTGCTGGTGACCGAGGACAGCTCGCAGGAGGACCTGAGCAGGCACACCGCCGACACCCTGGACACCTGGGGATGCGTCACTGCCACGGCACGCTGCCCCGACGGCCCGGAACAGTGGGCGGACCTCCTCCGGCGGGACGGCCACCGGTCCGTCGTCCTGATCCTCGGCACCACCGCTGACGAAGAAGCGGCCGACGACGCGAAGGCCCACACCGAGCTCGCCGTCCGTCGAGCGGCGACGCTGCGCTCCCTGGCCCGGGCCGTCCAGACCATGGGCACCCCGCCGGACCGCCTGGTGCTGGTCACCCACCCCAGCGGGGCGCTCCCGTCCCCCGAACGCCCCGTTCACCCCGGCCACGCGGCACTCTGGGGTGCCGCCCGCGTCCTGGCCAACGAGATGCCGTCCGTCGCCGTACGCCGTATCTCCCTCGACCGCGGGCCGGACGCCGACGAGAACGCCTCCCGGCTGGCCGCCGAACTCCTCGCGCCCCCTCCGGCGGGTGACGAGGACGAGGTGGCCCTGACCCGCGGTGGACGCTTCGTCCCGCGGGTGCGGCCGGCCGCTCCTCGCACCGAGACCGTCCGGCCGGGCAGCGGTACGGGATGCCGGCTGGAACTGCGGGACCCGGGGCTGGGATTCGGGCTGCGCTGGAAGCACGTGCCCGTGCCCGCTCCCGGACCGCACGACGTGGTGATCGAGGTGCGGGCGGCCGCTCTGAACTACCGCGACATCATGGTCGCCACCGGCCTGCTGCCACCGGTGGCCGAGAAGGGACTCCTCACCCACGCGCACCTCGGGCTGGAAGGAGCCGGCGTCGTCACCGCCGTGGGCACATCGGTCACCGGCGTCGTGGTGGGCGACAGGGTGATGGGCTTGTTCCCAGGTGCCTTCGCCTCCCACGTGCGCACCCCCGCCGCCGCGGTCCACCCCCTTCCCCGCGAGATGGAGTTCGCCGACTCGGTCACGCTGCCGGCCGCCTTCTTCACCGTCCACCACGGCCTGCACCACCTCGCCCGCCTGCGGCCCGGTGAGACCCTGCTGGTCCACGGCGCCGCGGGTGGTGTGGGACTGGCCGCTCTCCAGTACGCCCGCCTCATCGGGGCTCGCGTCATCGCCACCGCGGGCACTCCCGCCAAACGCGATGTGGTCGCCGCATTCGGCGCCGACCTCGTCCTCGACTCCCGCACTCACGGCTTCGCCGACGCCATCCGCACCCACACCGGCGGGCGAGGCGTCGACGTCGTTCTCAACTCCCTCAGCGGTACCGCCGCGGCCCGGACCCGCGCTCTTCTCGCACCCGGCGGCCGCTTCGTCGAGCTCGGCAAGCGCGACATCTACGAAAACCAGCGGATGCTGCTCAAACCCCTGGCCGAGAACGCCGGGTTCTTCACCGTGGACGCGGCCAACCTCCTGTGGCAGAACCCCCGGCAGGCCGACACCGTGTGGAAGGAACTCCTCGCCCGGGTACACGCGGGCCACTACACCCCTCTGCCCCACGTGCGCTACCCGGCTCACCGCATCGCCGAGGCTTTCGCCCTGATGCGGCATTCCCAGCACATCGGCAAGATCGTCATCACCTTCGACGACCCCCTCCCCGTCCACAGCGCGCCCCGCCCGCTCCGGATGGATCCCGACGGGGCCTACCTCGTCACCGGTGGCCTGAGCGGTCTGGGCGCCGAGACCGCGCGCCACCTCCTCCGGCACGGGGCCCGCCACCTCCACCTCGTCGGCCGCCGTGGCCCCGCCACCCCGGGGCGTCCCGGCTGCTGCGCGAACTCCGGGCCGAGGGCGCGAACGCCCACGCCCACGCGGCCGACATCTCCGACCCCCGAGCCGTACAGGCCCTGATGACGGCCGTGAAAGCGGAGGGGCGGCCCGTCCGGGGCGTGGTCCACGCCGCCATGCACCTCGACGACGCGCCCCTCACCGACCTCACGGACGACCGCTTCCGCGACGTCCTCGCCCCCAAGTGGACCGGCGCCCTCCTTCTGCACACCCACTGCCCCGACGCCGACCTCGTCGTCCACTCCTCGGCCGCCACACTCGTCGGCACCCCCCGACAGGCCGCCTACGCCGCCGCCAACCTCGCCATGGAAGCCCTCGTACGCCACCGCCGCCGCGTCTCGTCCACCAACGACCTCGCCATGGCTTGGGGATCCATCGGCCGGACCGGTTACGTGGCGCGCAACAACCTCACCGACACCCTCTTCGCGATGGGTGTGGCGCCCGTCGCTCCCGAGCACGCACTCGCCACCCTCGCCGTGTTCATCGGCGAGAACCGGGAACACGGCGTCCACGGCCGATTCGACTGGAACCGTCTTCGAACCCTCGCTCCCACCATGGTCGCTCCGCGTTTCGCCCCCGTCCGGCCCCCGACGGATCCCACCGGTCGCCAGCCGCTGTCCGGCTTCCTGCACCGGCTCACCACCGCGGAGGACCCCGAGCAGGCCGCGCGCCTCGTCGAGGACCTCATGGCCACCATGATCGCCGGCGTCCTGCGCATGCCCGCCGAGGACATCGACCGGCACCGGCCCCTCCAGCAGTACGGCATGGACTCCCTGATGGGCATGGAACTCGTCACCGCACTCCGCAGGCGTCTCGACCAGGAGGTGCCCGTCATGGAACTCCTCCACTCGGACGGCTCCGTTAGCGGAGTCGCCGAAGCCGTGCTGCCTCATCTGCTGCGGCGGGCAAGTGCCGGGGCACCGCCCGGTCGGGAAAACCCATAAGCCGGGGGAGCGGACCGGGGCAAGGCGGCAGCGGGGTGGCTCAGGCACGCGGTGATTGAGGTAACGAGGCCACTGGAGAACCCTCCTGTTGCGCGTGCTTCGAATTGGCAGACGGAAGCCACCCGTTGGAGTGAACCCCCTCAAGAACACTCACCGTTCACCCGTCCGGGAACGACCATGACGGGGTCGATGCCGACGGCGCGCGATGTCCCCCATTGGCGCGCCGTCGGCTCCTTTCTCTCGTGGGGAGTTCCACACCCGTGTCCAGCACCACCAGATCTTCCTTCGGCATGCCCGTTTCCCGGTCCTCCCGGCGGGCGTACGTGCGGTCCGCGGCCCTCCTGGCCGCGTTCTCAGCGGTCGCGGCCGGTGCCGCATCCGCCCAGGCCGCTCCCGCCGCCCCTGCCGCTCCCGCGGCCCCCGCCACCGGCGGCCATCGCACGGGCACGGCGGACGCCGTGATCCTCCGGGCCGGACTCGACGTCTCACTGCTCGACAAGACCGTCCGGGTGCCCGTCAACGCGTCCCTCAACGACGTCCACGCCCCCGGGAACGCGGCACGGACCGCCCTCTCCGTGCAGGCGGGCGGCGCCGAGCGGGGCCGGCCCGTCGAACTGCTGCGTGCCGACGCGGCCACCGCCCGCGCCACGGCCGACGCCCGTACGGCCACGGGCCGCGCCGAGCTCGTCCACGCCAAGGTGCACGTGCCCGGCCTGCCGCTGCTCTCCCTCGTCGAGGTGCGGCAGGTCACGTCGGAGGCGGTCTGCCGGGCCGGGCAGCGGCCCACGGCCACGTCGAACCTGCTGGGCCCGGTGACCGTGCTCGGGAAGAAGATCACCGTGAGCACCGGCGGCACGACCGACGTCGACGTGCCGGGTGTCGGCCGAGTCCGCCTCGACCTGTCCAAGACCACCACCACCTCGCGCACCGGGGCCGCGACCGCGCTCGAACTCGTCGTGGACGTCAACCCGTTGAAGCTCGGCGTCGCCGAGGTGCACGGCCGCGTCACCCTCGTCCGGGCCGGCTGCGAGACCCCGGCCGACGCCGGAAAGCCGGCCAAGAACCCCCCGGCCCCCGCGCGACAGACGCCCGGCAAGGAGCCCACCCGCACCCCCGGCACCGACGTCAAGCCGCAGACCGTCGCCGACAAACGCGACCTCGCCGAGACCGGCGGCTCCTCCGCCACCCCGTGGGTCGCCGGAGCGGCCGGCCTGCTCGTCGCCGGAGGCGGCGCCGCCCTGCTCACCGCCCGCCGCCGGGCGGCGGCCCGGGGCGGGGCTAGAGCGGGAGAACGCGGGCGGGGTGACCGGCGCCCGGCCGTCTCAAGCCGGGGCCGCGGCGACGCAGAACTCGTTGCCTTCCGGGTCGGCCATCACCACATGGTGCTCCGCCACCTCCGCCAGGACGACCCCGCCCGCCCTCACCAGCCGCTCGCACTCCGCCTTGACCCGCGCCCACCGCTCGCCGGGGCCGCCGCGCCCCGGCACCCGGATGTCGATGTGCAGCCGGTTCTTCGCGGTCTTCGGCTCGGGGACCTTGAGTATGCAGAGCCGGGGGCCGACACCGTCGGGGTCGTGGAGCCACGCGCCGTCGTCCGCCGATTCGTCCTCGGACAGGTCGAACCGCGCGAGCCACTCCTCGCGGGTACGGAAGGGGGCGGGCGGCGGCTCGTCCACGTACCCCAGCGCCGACTTCCAGAAGGCGGCGAGGAGTTGTGCGTCCGCGCAGTCGAGGGTCAGATCGATTCGGGCTGCCATGACAGAACCGTACGGCCCACCACTGACAATCGGCCGCGCCGCGGCGCCGGCGGCCCTCAGCCCTCCGCCAGCGCCTTCTCCAGTGCCTCCGCGAAGCGGTCCGTCGTGGTGCGGTCGCGGACCGCGAGGCGGAGGTAGTCGGGGCCCAGGCCGGGGAACGTGTCGCCGCGGCGGACGGCGAAGCCCAGGCCGCGGAGGCGGCTGCGGATGGCGGTGGCGTTGGGGAGGCGGATGAGGACGAACGGGCCGGCCGCGGGGGAACACACCGTCACCGAAGGGAACATGGAGAGGCGGTACTCCAGGTGCGCCCGGTCCGAGGCAATGCGGTGGGCCGCGTGCGCGGCCTCCGCGAGGGCCGGGGGCGCGCTGCACGCCTCGGCCGCCGCCAGCGCCGGGGAGGACACCGGCCAGAGCGGCTGGGCCCGTTCGAGGCGGGCGATCGTGCCCGGCGACGCGAGGACGTAGCCGACCCGCAGGCCGGCCAGGCCCCACGTCTTGGTGAGGCTGCGGAGGACGACCAGGCCCGGCAGGTCCGTACGGGACGCCAGGGACTCGCCCTCGCCCGGCACCGCGTCCATGAACGCCTCGTCCACCACCAGCGTCCGCCCCGGGCGGGCGAGCCGGGCCAGGGCCGTCGCCGGGTGCAGGACGGAGGTGGGGTTGGTCGGGTTGCCGACGACGACCAGGTCCGCGTCGGACGGGACCGCGCGCGGGTCCAGGCGGAAGCCGTCCGCCGCGTCCAGCACCACCCGTTCCACGCTGTGCCCCGCGTCCCGCAGGGCCGCCTCCGGCTCGGTGAACTGCGGGTGCACCACCACCGGGCGGCGCGCCGGCAGCGCCCGGGCGATCAGCACGAACGCCTCCGCCGCGCCCGCCGTCAGCAGCACCCGCTCCTCCGGCAGCCCGTGCCGGGCCGCGACCGCCCGGCGGGCCGCCCGGCCGTCCGGGTAGGCGGCGAGGGTGTCGACGGAGGCGGCGATGCGCTCGCGCAGCCAGTGCGGCGGCGTGCCGGCCCGGACGTTGACCGCCAGGTCCGTCAACTCGTCGCCCATGCCGCGCACTTCGGCGTCCCCGTGATGGCGCAGGTCGGGCTCGGGGGATATGTGCATGGGCGGGGATACCTTCTCGCTGTGCGGTGTTCCGGCGGCGCTCCGGCGCATGGTCCGGTGCTGTTCCGGTGGGGGAGACGTTACCGGGTTCCGGGGGTGCCGATTCCTGGTGGGCCCTCCTCGGCCGTGTGCGGTCCGGCGCTCGTGTCGCGGCCCCTCCGCGCCGCCTCGGACCGTAGGATCGCCCTGTTTCGGCATGGATGTCGGATTATGTGAAGGTCTGTCCAGCGAGGAGGGTGATGGTCGTGAACGGTTCCGCCGCGGCGGCCGACGGGGCGGCCGGGCCCGTCGTCCGGGTCCCGGTGAGCCTCCGGGTCAACGGCACCGAACGGCGGATCGAGGTGGACACCCGCACCTCGCTGCTGGACGCCCTCCGCGACGCCCTGGCCCTGACCGGCACGAAGAAGGGCTGCGACCAGGGCCAGTGCGGCGCCTGCACGGTGCACCTCGACGGCAAACGGGTGCTCTCCTGCCTCACCCTCGCCGCGAGCGCCGACGGGCGTGAGGTCCGGACGGTCGAAGGGCTGGAGCGGGACGGCGTACCGCACCCGATGCAGGAGGCGTTCGCCCGCCACGACGCCCTCCAGTGCGGCTACTGCACCCCCGGCCAGATCATGTCGGCCGTCGCCCTGATCGAGGAGGGCCGGGCCGGCTCGGACGACGAGGTCCGCGAGTTCATGAGCGGCAACCTCTGCCGCTGCGGCGCCTACCCGCACATCGTCGCCGCGATCCGCGACGTGGCCACCGGAGGCCGGCGTGCGTAGCTTCGCGTACGTCCGCGCCGGGACCGTCGAGGAGGCGGTCGCCGAGGTCGCCGCCGACCCCGAGGCCGCCTTCCTCGCCGGCGGAACGACCCAGGTGGACCTGATGCGGGACGAGGTGTTCCGGCCCGCCCGGCTGGTCGACATCACCCGGCTGCCGCTCCGGGGCGTCCGGCGCGACGGCGACCGGGCCCTCGTCGCCGGCGCGCTGACCACCATGGAGGAGCTCGCCGCCCACGAGGACGTCGCCGCCCGGCTGCCGCTGGTACGCGAAGCGCTGCTGCGCGGCGCCTCGCCGCAGCTCCGGCACATGGCCACCCTCGGCGGCAACCTCCTCCAGCGCACCCGCTGCCGCTACTACCGCGACCCGAGCACGGCCTGCAACAAGCGCGAGCCGGGCACCGGCTGCGCCGCGCTCGACGGCCACCACCGCATGCACGCGGTCCTCGGCACCAGCCCGCACTGCATCGCCACCCACCCCTCCGACCTGGCCGTCGCCCTGCTCGCGCTGGACGCCTCGGTGCACGTCCACGGGCCGGACGGCGAACGCGCGGTGCGGCTGGCCGAGTTCTACCGGGTCCCCGGCAGCACCCCGCACATCGAGAACGTCCTCGCGCACGGGGAGCTGATCACCCGGCTGGAGATCCCCCTGCTGCCGCCGGGGGCCCGCTCGGGCTACCTGAAGGTCCGCGACCGGGCCAGCTACGAGTTCGCGCTCGCCTCCGTCGCCGCCGCCCTGGTCCTCGACGGCGGACGGATCCGCTCCGCCCGGCTCGCCCTCGGCGGCGTCGGCACGGTCCCTTGGCGCGCGCCCCGGGCGGAGGAACTGCTGAGCGGCGTCCGGCCGGACGACGACGTGCTGCGCGCGGCGGCGGAGGCCGCGCTGGAGGGCGCGGAGGGGCGGCCGGGCAACGGTTTCAAGGTCGAGTTGGGGCGGCGGGCCGTCGTCCGGATGCTGGGCGCTCTGGCGCGGGAGGGACGGCCATGACCACGACGGCGCAGGCGCGGGAGGGGCAGCCATGACCACGACGGCATCGGCGCGGGAGGAACGGCCATGATCACGACGGCACCGGTGTGGGAGGAACGGCCATGACCGCGACGACACCGACCCGGCTCGGCGAGGGCATCGACCGCGTCGACGCCCGCGTGAAGACCGCGGGCCGGGCCGAGTACGCCACCGACGCCGCGTACCCCGGCCTCGTCCACGCCGTCCTGGTACAGAGCAAGATCGCCGCCGGCCGGATCACCGCCCTCGACACCGCGGCGGCCGAGGCCGCGCCCGGGGTGCTCGCGGTGATCAGCCACCGGAACGCGCCCGTCCTGCACGAGGCGCCCGACCGGTCCTCGTCGCTGCCGCCGCCCCCGCTGCGGGACGACCGGGTCCGGTACCACGGCCAGACCGTCGCGGTCGTGGTGGCCGACACCTTCGAGCAGGCGACCGAGGCGGCGCGGCTGGTCCGGGTCGCGTACGCGGCGGAGGAGCCCGTCGCCGACCTCGACCACCCCGACGCCGAGCACGACCACGACCCGTTCGGGACCGACGGCGGGACCGGTGACGTCGACAAGGCCCTGGAGGCCGCGCCCGTCCGCGTCGAGCGCACGTACCGCACGGCGGCGAACACCAACAATCCCATGGGCCCGTTCGCGACGGTCGCGCGCTGGGAGGGTGACCACCTCACCGTTCACGACTGCACCCAGGGCCCCTCCCGCACCCGCGCCGACCTCGCGGCGACGCTCGGCGTGCCCCGGAGGCCGTCCGCGTCCTCGCCCCCTACCTCGGCGGCGGCTTCGGCGCGGGGCTGCGGACCTGGGGGCACACCGTGCTCGCCGCCGTCGCGGCGCGGCAGGTGGGACGGCCGGTGAAGCTGGTGCTGACGCGCAAGCAGATGTTCACCTCCGTGGGGCACCGGCCCGACACCAAGCAGACCGTGCGGATCGGCGCCACCCGGGACGGCCGGATCACCGCCCTCGACCACCGCGCGTGGCAGTCCCTCTCGATGACGGACGTCAACTACGAGCCCGTCTCCCACACCTCCCAGTCCTCCTACGCCAGCCCCAACATCACCACCCGTGACGTCCAGGTCCGCCTCAACGTCCCCGCGCCCGGCTCCATGCGCGCGCCCGGCGACGCCCAGGGCAACTACGCGCTGGAGTGCGCACTGGACGAACTCGCCCACGAACTGGGCATGGACCCGCTCGAACTCCGGCTGCGCAACCACGCCGACGAGCACCCCGTCACCGGGCAGCAATGGTCCCGCAACGACCTGCGCGCCTGCTACGAGACCGGCGCCGAGATGTTCGGCTGGGCGCGCCGCGACCCCGAGCCGCGCTCGACGCGCCGGAGCCGGACGCTGATCGGCTACGGCATGGCCGGTACGTCGTTCTTCTTCTACCAGGCCGACTGCGCCGCCCGCGTCACCGTCAGGGCGGACGGCGCGGCGGTGGTGGAGAGCTCGGGCATGGACCTCGGCACGGGTACGTACACCGTGATGACCCAACTGGGGGCTGAGCTACTGGGGCTGCCGGTGGAGCGGGTGCGCATGGTGATGGGCGACAGCTCCCTCCCCGCGGCGCCCTCCGCCGGCGGCTCCGGCCTCACCGGCGCCATGGGCACCGCCATCCACACCGCCTCCCGGCACCTGTTCCAGTCCTTCCTCGACCTCGTCCGCGACGACGCCGACTCGCCCCTGCGGGGTGCCGCACCGGACGACGTCCACGCCGAGGACGGGCGCATCGTGCGCACCGACGACGGGCGGGGCGAGGCGTACACGGCGATCCTCGCCCGGCACGGGCGCGACGCGCTGTCCGCCGAGGGCTCGGCCGAATCACCGGGCCAGGACGGCGCGGTGGTCCCCACGGGCCCGTACGCCGCCAAGTTCGCGGAGGTCCACGTCGATCAGGACCTCGGCGTCATCCGGGTCGCCCGGCTGGTGACCGCCGCGCACTGCGGGCGCGTCCTCAACGAGAAGACCGCCCGCAGCCAGCTCGTCGGCGGCACGGTCGGCGGCATCGGCATGGCGCTGCTGGAGGAGACCGTCACCGAACCGCACACCGGGCGCATCGCCAATCCGACCCTCGGCGATTACCTCGTCGCCGTGAACGCCGATATTCCGCGTCTTGACGTTCGGTTCGTCGGGCGTCCCGACCCCACGAATCCCAATGGCACGAAGGGGTGTGGGGAACTCGGCATTCCGGGGACGGCTGCGGCTATCGCGAATGCGGTGTTTCATGCTACGGGGGTGCGGGTTCGGCGGTTGCCGATCAGGATCGAGGATGTGCTGTGAGGTGGGGCGCCTGCGGCGGGAGGGTGCCCCGGCCCCGCCCCTTCGCCGTTTCCTGGGGCTGCGCCCCAGCCCCCGCTTTCGCGGCTTCGCCGCTCGTCCTCAAACGCCGGACGGGCTGAATGATCAGCCCGTCCGGCGCTTGAGGACAGCGCGCGCAGCGCGCTTCGGGGGCGCGGGGGCGGAGCCCCCGCAGGAAACGGTGAAATGGGGGTGCCCCCTCTGGGGGCGGGACCGGGGCATCCTCACCCCGCCACCGCACACGTCACCCGGCCCGACGCGACCTTCGGCACGAGCAGAACAGCCCCATCACCCGCCGCCAGCAAGGCAGCCGCCTCGGCCACGGACGGCGTACCCACCGCCGCGCCGGCGACCGCGGACGGATGCGGAACGGCAACCCCCGCAAGCTCGGCGGCGGAGTACGGCCGCAGAGGTACGCCGAGGGCGGCGGCCGCCTCCGCGATCCCCGGTTCCGCCGCCCGAGCGGCGAGTGTCGCCAGGGCGACGGGACGGACGCCGGCCGGCAGGCAGCGGGCGACGAGGGCCAGCACCTCGTCGGCCGACGCCCCCGGGCGGGCGCCCAATCCCACGTACACCCGTTCAGGCATCCGCACGCGCCGCCGCAACCAACCGCTCCGCGACCCCGGGCGCCCCCGCCCAGTGCACGTGCAGGTACGACGCGTGGACGCCGCCCGCCGCGTACCCCTCGACACGCCGCTCGGGGGCCGTGAAGCCCCAGGCGGGCGCCGGGCCCGCGCCCGGTTCGACGGCCGTGCGGTGGAACTCGTGGCCGCGCACCCGGGTCCCCGCCGCCGCCAGGGGGTTGTCCGTGAGGGCGACGGCCTCGCGGTAGCCCAGGGTGAGCCGGGGCGACATCCGGGCCTCGGCGGGCAGGACCCCGCACATGGGCCGGCCGTCCAGGGAACGGGACAGGTACAGCAGGCCCGCGCACTCCGCCGCCACCGGCGCGCCCGTCGCCGCGAGGGCCGAAACCGCCGCGCGCAGCGGCTCGTTGGCGGACAGCTCGGGCGCGTACATCTCGGGGAAGCCGCCGCCGATCACCAGGCCGGCCGTGCCCGCCGGGAGCTTCTCGTCGCGCAGCGGGTCGAACGGGACGACGTCCGCGCCGGCCGCCGTCAGCAGTTCCGTGTGCTCCGCGTACGAGAAGGTGAACGCCGGGCCACCGGCCACCGCGATCACCGGGCGGGGGCCCGGAACCGGTTCGACCGCCGGCGACCACGCCGGCCCCGGTACCGGCGGCGCGCTCCGCGCCAGTGCCAGCAGCGCGTCCAGGTCGCACCCTTCCCGTACCCGCGCCGCCTGCGCGGCCACCGCATCCAGCGCCTCCGCGCGCCGCTCGGCCACCGGGACGAGGCCCAGGTGCCGGCTGGGTGTGTCGACGTCGGCGGCCCGGCGCAGCGCGCCCAGGACGGGGACGCCGGCGCCGCCCAACGCCTCGCGGAGCAGCGCCTCGTGGCGGTCGGAGCCGACCTTGTTGAGGATGACGCCCGCGACCCGTACCTCCGGGTCCCAGGAGGCGAAGCCGTGGACCAGCGCGGCCACCGAGCGCGACTGCGACGACGCGTCCACGACCAGCACCACCGGCGCCCGCAGCAGCTTCGCCACGTGCGCCGTCGACGCCAGTTCACCCCGGCCGCTCGCGCCGTCGAACAGGCCCATCACGCCTTCGATGACGGCGAGTTGGGCCCCCGCCGCGCCGTGCAGGAACAGCGGGGCGATCCGCTCCGGACCGCACAGGAACGCGTCGAGGTTGCGGCCCGGGCGGCCGGTCGCCAGCGCGTGGTAGCCCGGGTCGATGTAGTCCGGGCCGACCTTGTGCGGCGACACGGCCAGCCCCGCGTCGGCGAACGCCCGCATCAGGCCGGTGGCGACGGTCGTCTTGCCGCTGCCGGACGCGGGGGCCGCGATGACCAGGCGTGGAACGGAGTGTGCGGAGGTCACCACTCGATGCCCCGCTGGCCCTTCTGGCCGGTGTCCATGGGGTGCTTGACCTTCGACATGTCGGTGACCAGGTCCGCGAAGTCCATCAGCTCCTGCGGCGCGTTGCGGCCGGTGATCACCACGTGCTGCGTCCCGGGGCGGTCCTTCAGGACCGAGATCACCTCGGCCGTGTCGATCCAGCCCCAGTGCAGCGGGTACGCGAACTCGTCCAGCACGTACAGCTTGTAGCGCTCGTCCGCCAGGTCGCGCTTGACCTGCTCCCAGCCCTCGCGCGCCTTCTCCTCGTTGCTGAGCTCCCCGTCCTTGGGGTCGCGCTGGATCCAGCTCCACCCCTCGCCCATCTTGTGCCAGTCGACGGACCCGCCCTCGCCGGACGCGCCCAGCACACGCAGCGCGTTCTCCTCACCGACCTTCCACTTCGCCGACTTCACGAACTGGAACACCCCGATCGGCCAGCCCTGGTTCCAGGCCCGCAGCGCGAGCCCGAAGGCGGCCGTCGACTTGCCCTTGCCGATGCCGGTGTGGACGAAGACGAGCGGCCGGTTGCGGCGCTGGCGTGTGGTGAGACCGTCGTCCGGAACGACGGTCGGCTGTCCCTTGGGCATTACGCGGCTCCCCTGGTCGAGGCGGTGGCGATGGCACTGGTGGCACTGGTGGTGCGGACGGTACGGACGAGAGCGGTGACGGTGTCCGCGCGAAGCTCGTCGAGCGTGACGACCGGTGCCTGCAAAGACTGCCCCAACTCGGCCGCCAGGCCCAGCCGGACCGGCCCGGCCTCGCAGTCGACGACCACGGACGCCGTGCCCTCGGCCGCCAGCAGGCCCGCCGCGCGCGCCGCCCGGGCCAGCGGCTCGGCGCCGCCCGTCGCCCGGCCGTCGGTCACCACGACCAGCAGCGGACGCCGCGACGGATCGCGCAGCCGCTCCACCCGCAGCACCTCGCGCGCCCGCAGCAGCCCCTCGGCCAGCGGCGTCCGGCCACCCGTCGGCAGCTTCTCCAGCCGGGCCGCGCCCGCGTCCACCGATGAGGTGGGCGGCAGCGCCACGTCCGCGCCGGCACCCCGGAAGGTGATCATCCCGATCTTGTCGCGGCGCTGGTAGGCGTCCAGGAGGAGGGAGAGGACGGCGCCTTTGACCGCGCTCATGCGCTTGCGGGCCGCCATCGAGCCCGAGGCGTCCACGACGAAGAGGACGAGGTTGCCCTCGCGCCCCTCGCGCACCGCCTCGCGCAGGTCGTCCCGGCGGACGACGAGGCCGCGCCCCGCCCGGCCGCGCGCTCGCTGGTGCGGGGCGGCGGCCTGGAGCGTCGCGGCCAGATGCAGCCGGGTCAGCGTCCCGCGCGGACGGCGGGCGCCGGTCGTCCGGCCGTGCGCGGTACGCGCCCGGGAGCGGCGGCCGGCCGCGCCCTCGCCGAGGCCGGGCACGTCGAACTTGCGGGTGCGGAAGGGTTCGGAGGCGGTGACGGGGGCGGCCTCCCGGCCGTCGTCGCCGCTCTGGGGTGCCGAACTCTCCTGCGGGGAGGGGGAGTCTGCGGCAGGCTGCTCGCGCTGGGGCGGCAGGTCGGCGGCGGGGTCGGATCCGGAGTCGGTCGTGGGGTCGGCCGACTCCTGCGGCGGCACACCGTCGCCGGGAGCGTCGTCCTCCGGTCCGCCGTCGCCGCCGGGGCCGTCGTCGTCCGGGCCCTGCGGGCCGTCGTCCTCGGGCTCGTCGTCTTCGTCCTCTTCCTCGAACTGGCGGAGGATCTCGTCGAGTTTATCCTCGTCGAGGCCGGGCGCGTCGAAGGGGTTGCGGCGCCGGCGGTGGGGGAGCGCGAGCAGGGCGGCCTGCCGGACGTCCTCGGTGACGACGTCCGTACGGCCGGCCCAGGCGGCGAGCGCGGACGCGGTGCGGGCCGTCACGATGTCGGCGCGCATGCCGTCCACCTCGAAGCCGGCGCACACGGCGGCGATCCGGCGCAGGGCGCCGTCCCCGAGCCGTACGCTCGGCAGCAGGGCGCGCGCGGCGGCGATGCGCTCCCGCAACGCGTCCTCCTCCGCCGCCCACTTGGCGGCGAACGCGGCCGGGTCCTCGTCGAACGCGAGCCGCCGCCGGACGACCTCGACGCGCTCGTCGGTCTCCCGGGAGGCGGCGACCTCGACGGTCAGGCCGAAGCGGTCGAGGAGCTGGGGGCGGAGCTCGCCCTCCTCGGGGTTCATGGTGCCGACGAGGAGGAAGCGGCTGGCGTGGCGGACGGAGACGCCTTCTCGCTCGATGTGGGCGGCGCCCGTCGCCGCCGCGTCGAGCAGCGAGTCGACGAGGTGGTCACCGAGGAGGTTGACCTCGTCGACGTACAGCACACCCCGGTGCGCGGCGGCCAGCAGGCCGGGCTCGAACGCCTTCACGCCGTCGGAGAGGGCGCGCTCGATGTCGAGCGAGCCGACGAGGCGGTCCTCCGAGGCGCCCACGGGCAGTTCGACCATGCGGGCGGGGCGGACGAAACGGGTGCCGTCCTCGTGCGGGGCGTCCGGGCAGGAGGCGTCCGGGGCGGCCGGGTCGCAGCCGAAACGGCAGTCGGTGTGGGTCTCGACCTCGGGGAGGAGGGTGGCGAGGGCGCGGACGGTCGTGGTCTTGGCGGTCCCCTTCTCGCCGCGTACCAGCACACCGCCCACCGCGGGACTCACCGCGTTGAGGAGCAGCGCCAGCCGCAGGCTGTCCATGCCGACGATGGCGGCGAAGGGGTACGGAGTGCTCATGCGGTGATCGCTCCTTCGGAGGGTGTCGCTGGACGGGGCGGGGGGAGGGGTTGCCCCGGCCCCTCCCCCAGAGGGGGGACCCCCATTTCACCGTTTCTTCGGGGCTGCGCCCCCGGGCCCCGGGGCGGGGAGCCGGGCTGCGCTCCCGGCTTCCGCGTCGGAGGGACGGATGGGGCCTCCGGCTTCCGTGTCCGGGTGGCGGGCGGTGCCCTTCGCCTCCGCGCCGGGGTGGCGGGGCGCGATCCCGGCCCCTGCGTCGGGGGTACGGGCGGAGTCCTTGGCCCCCGCGTCGGCGTTACGGGCGGAGTCCTCGGTCCCCGCGTCGGAGTTACGGCCGGAGCCCCCGGCCTCCGCCCCGGGCTCGCGGGCGGAGCCCTCCGCCCACACCGCGCGGGTGGGTTCCGCCCCCGGCGCCCCCGGAGGGATGAACGGCAGTCCCGCCGGGACCCCGTCCTCGATCAGGCGCAGCAGCGCCTCCGTGTCGGCGTGTTCCTCGATGAGGTCGCCCAGGCGGTCGAGTTGTTCCTCGCGGAGGGCGGCGAACGACGTGTCGGGCGCGGGGACGAAGCGGCGGCCCGCCTGCCCGGCCACCAGGCGGAGGAACGCGCGGCGGAAGCCGTCGCTCTCCAGGGAGCCGTGCCAGTGGGTGCCCCAGACCGCGCCTACGCGGCAGCCGTCGAGGAACTCCTCGTCGCCGCCGGTCACTTCGGCGACGCCGTGGTGGATCTCGTACCCCTCGACGTGCTCGCCGAGCGCCTTGCCCACCGGGCGGGCCAGCGTCTTCTCCGCCGCGAAGCGGACGCGGACCGGGAGCAGACCCAGCCCGGTGACGACGCCGGCGCGGGATTCGACGTCGTCCTCGATCCGCTCCCCGAGCAGCTGGAAGCCGCCGCAGACGCCGAGCACCGGGCGGCCCTCGGCGGCGCGCCGGGCGAGCGCGTCGGCGAGGCCGCGTTCGCGGAGCCAGGCGAGTGCGCGGACGGTGCCGCGGGTGCCGGGGACGACGACGAGGTCCGCGTCGGCGAGTTCCTCCGGGCGGTCCACGAACCGGACGACGACGCCCGGTTCGGCGGCCAGCGCGTCCACGTCCGTGAAGTTGGACATCAGCGGGATCGCGCAGACGGCGACCCGCAGGACGTCCTCGCCGTACGGCGGCGCGACGACCGACTCGCGGACCGCGCCGCGCAGCGACACCCGCAGGCCGTCCTCCTCGTCGATGCCGAGGCCGTGCGCGAACGGCAGCACGCCGAACGTCCGGCGGCCGGTGAGGCCGCGCAGCATCTCCAGGCCCGGCTCCAGGAGCGAGACGTCGCCGCGGAACTTGTTGACGACGTAGCCGGCGATCAGCTCCTGGTCCTCGGGGGAGAGGAGCGCGGTCGTGCCGAAGAACGACGCGAAGACGCCGCCGCGGTCGATGTCGCCGACCACGACGACCGGCAGCCGGGCGGCCCGGGCGATGCCCATGTTGACGATGTCCGTGCGGCGCAGGTTGATCTCGGCGGGGCTGCCGGCGCCCTCGCAGATCACCGCGTCGTGGGTGCGGCGCAGCTCGGCCAGGCAGTCGGTGACCGTGCCGAACAACTGCTCCTGGCGGCCCGAGTGGTAGCCGCGGGCGCTCAGTTCGCCGACCGGCCTGCCCATCAGCACGACCTGGCTGCTGCGGTCGCCGCCGGGCTTGAGGAGCACCGGGTTCATCAGCGCGGTCGGCTCGACGCGGGCCGCCGCGGCCTGCATCGCCTGGGCGCGGCCGATCTCGGCGCCCTCGCGGGTGACGAACGAGTTCAGCGACATGTTCTGCGCCTTGAAGGGCGCCACCTTGACGCCCTTGCGGACCAGCCAGCGGCAGATGCCCGCCGTGACCACGCTCTTGCCCGCGTCGGAGGTCGTCCCCGCGACCAGCAGGCCCCCGCCCGACTCAGCCACTCTTCCTCCTCGTCATGGATCCCGCTCCGAATCTGCCCACGCGGCGCGCCCGGGAGACCGCCCAGCGGCCGGCGACCGCGACGCCGAGCGCCAGCAGCGACACCCGTCGCGACAGCCGCACGGCCCGTTCGATGTCGGCCGCCGCCACCGGGCGGAGCTCCGCGCCCAGGACGGGACGGTGCTCGACGCGGCCCGCGTAGGCGAGGGTGCCGCCGAGGCGGACGCCGAGGGCGCCGGCGAACGCGGCCTCCACCGGGCCGGCGTTGGGGCTCGGATGCCGGGCGGCGTCCCGGCGGGCCACGCGCAGGGCGCGCCGCGGGTCCGGGCCGGCGACGATCGCCAGGGCGGCGGTGAGCCGGGCGCCGGGCCAGCCGACGACGTCGTCCAGCCGCGCGGAGGCCCAGCCGAAGCGGCGGTGGCGCGGCGACTTGTGGCCCACCATGGCGTCCAGCGTGTTGACGGCCCGGAAGCCGACCAGGCCCGGCACCCCGGCGAACGCGCCCCAGACGAGGGCGCCGACGACCGCGTCCGAGGTGTTCTCGGCGACGGACTCGACGACGGCGCGGGCGATCTGCTGCGCGTCGAGGGCCTGCGGATCGCGCCCGCACAGGTGCGGCAGGCGCTCCCGGGCCACCTCCAGGTCGCCGGCGGCCAGCGCGCCGCCGATGGCCCGCGCCTCGCGGCCGAGCGAAGTGCCGCCGAGGACGGCCCAGGTGGCGGCGGCGGTCAGCATGACGTCTGCCGTGCCCGCCTTGCCGGAGCGGCGCGCGGCGCGGGTCAGCAGGGCGGCGGCGGTGACGGCGCCGCCCGCGCAGACGGCGGTGTGCAGGGCGCCGCGGCCGCGGTGATCGGCCCACAGACGGCGTTCGACGGCGTGCGCGGCCCGGCCGAAGGCGGCCACGGGGTGGCCCCGGCGGGGGTCGGCGAACACGAGGTCGGCGAGGAAGCCGAGCGCGGCGCCGTACGCGAAACCGACGGGACGTGACGTACCCGTACGCATCGGCTCAGACCGCCGTCGCGCCTCGGGAGGGCCGGATCGGGAGGGCGTCGGGTGTTCGGCGGCGGCCGCGCATGTCTTCGGGTGTCCTCACTCAGGGTCCGCGCCCTGGTTCGACGTGACCGGCGACCCAGAGTCTCCTGGCTTCCGGACGGACGCTTTTCCGCTGCGCGGGCGTCGTTCGGTGACAGTGGCGGGACCGCGCCGGATTCTCACCGGCTTCCTCTGTGTGTCGCCGTTTGGCCTCGGCAGTCCACCACGGCCCGCGAGCGGGCGTCAACTCGCGGTGGGTGGCCCCTGACCCGCCCTTTCTCCCCCAGCTACCGCTGGGAGGTGCCCCCAGTTTCTTGCGGGGGCTGCGCCCCCGCGCCCCCGAAGCGCCCTGCGGGCGCTGTCCTCAAACGCCGGACGGGCTGACAAGTCAGCCCGTCCGGCGTTTGAGGACAAGGGGGTCTGGGGCACCCTCACGCGACGATCAGATAGATCCCGTACCCGACAGCCGCCGCACACAGCGCGAACGCCGCGTAAGCGCCCGTCCGCGCCCCCGCGGAAGCGGACCCGCCGCCCCGCGACGGCGACGTCCCCATGATCCCGAGGGTGAAGGCTCCCACCAGCCCCACGGTCATCACGAGACTGACGCCGAAGACCTGGCCCAGAGCTGCCCAGTCGATGTGCATGGCGGATTCCTCAGCTGGTCGCGGCCACGGCGGGCGCCGGGGCGGGCTCGGGGGTGACGATCGGGACGGCGGCCACCGGACTCGCCGGCGGCGGGGCGACGGCCTGGAGGGCGGCGGTGACGACGCCGACCGGCTCGACGGCCGGAGAAGGCGAGGTGGCCGCGTCGTCCGGCGTCACGGGCTTGCGCCGCGACACCACCCAGATCGCCCCGCTGACCGCCAGGCCGAGCACGGCCACCGCGGCCACGCCCCAGTTCCCCTGGTCGGCGAGGAGCGCCGCACCCGCCGCGACCAGACCGGCCGCCGGCAGCGTGAGGCACCAGGCGACGACCATGCGGCCGGCGGTCGACCAGCGGACGACGCCGCCCTTGCGGCCGAGGCCCGCGCCCATGATCGAGCCGGAGCAGACCTGCGTGGTGGAGAGCGCGAAGCCGATGTGCGAGGAGGCGAGGATGACGGTCGCGGCACCGGTCTGGGCGGCGAAGCCCTGCGCCGGGCGGATGTCGGTGAGGCCCTTGCCGAGCGTCTGGATGATGCGCCAGCCGCCGAGGTAGGTGCCGAGCGCGATGGCCAGGCCCGCGGAGACGACGACCCACAGCGGCGGGTCGGAGTGCGGGGCGACGACGCCGCCGGTGACCAGCGCGAGCGTGATCACGCCCATGGTCTTCTGCGCGTCGTTGGTGCCGTGCGCCAGCGAGACGAGGGCGGCGGAGGCGATCTGGCCGGCGCGGTAGCCCTTGGCGGTGTCGGCCTCGTCGCGGTCGCGCGCCAGGCGGTAGGTGAGCTTGGTCGCGGCCCAGGCGGAGACGCCGGCCACGATCGGGGCGGCCACCGCCGGGATGAGGACCTTCATGACGACCTTGTCGCCGTTGACCGCGTCGAAGCCGACGGAGGCGACGGTCGCGCCGATCAGGCCGCCGAAGAGGGCGTGCGAGGAGCTGGAGGGCAGACCGGCCAGCCAGGTCAGCAGGTTCCAGACGATGGCGCCGACCAGACCGGCGAAGATCACCTCTGGCCGGATTCCGGCGGTCTCGTCGATGATGCCCCCGGAGATCGTCTTGGCGACCTCCACGGAGAGGAACGCGCCGACGAGGTTGAGCACCGCCGACATCGCCACCGCTGCCTTGGGCTTGAGTGCCCCGGTGGAAATGGTGGTGGCCATCGCGTTGGCCGTGTCGTGGAAGCCGTTCGTAAAGTCGAACACCAAGGCCGTGACGATCACGATCCCGATGAGAAGCGTGATGTGTTCCATTCACCCAGGCAATCAGTCCGGTGGTCAGTACGCCGCGACCGTAGGGACTGTGGGTGAACGGAAGGTGAACTGGGGCGGGATCCATGGTGACGCGAACCGGAGGGGGTCATCGATGAGGGACCGGACGGATGACGGGACGATCTCCCGGATCAGGGCGGAAGTGCTGGCCACGGCCCGGAGGACGGTCGCGGACGGCCTGGTGGTGGGCACCTCGGGGAACGTGTCCGCCCGGGTCGGCGACGTGGTCCTCGTCACGCCCAGCGGGGTGCCGTACGACCGGCTCCGGCCGGAGGACGTCGTCGCCGTCGGCCTCGACGGCCGCCTTCCCGCGCCCGGCGGCCTCGCGCCCACCAGCGAACTCCCCCTCCACCTCGCCGTCTACCGGGCCACCGACGCGACGGCCATCGTCCACACGCACGCCGTCCACGCCACCGCCGTCTCCACCCTGGTGACGGAGCTGCCGCCGGTCCACTACATGACCGCGGCCCTCGGCGGACCCGTACGGGTCGCCCCTTACGCCCTCTACGGCAGCGACGAGCTCGCCCGCCACACCCTCACCGCCCTGAACGGCCGCACCGGCTGCCTGCTGCGCAACCACGGCACCCTCACCTACGGGACGACCCTGGACCAGGCGTACGACCGCACCGCCCAGCTGGAGTGGATGTGCCGCGTCTGGCTGACGGCCTCGGGGGTGCCGGGGCGGACCCCGTCGCTCCTCGACGCCGGGCAGCTCGCCGAGGCGGAGGAGAAGCTGCGCGGGTACGGGCAGGGGAGGGAGCAGGGACGGGAGTGACGGGTGCGTTCACCCGCCCGCCCGTCCACGCCGACTGGCCTCGTCGCACCCCCGTGCGGACACTGGAGGGATGCATCTGGTCCGGACGACGGCGATGACAGCGGCGACCATGATCGGTGCCGGGGCGGCGGCCCTGGTCGCGGGGCGGTACGCGGGTGACGGCCTGCTGAGAGGCGGCCCGGACCGGCCCCTGCCGGGCGAGCCCCGGCTCACCGTGCGGGACGCCGACGACACCACCGTCACCCTGGACCGCACCCCCGCCTCCTGCCGCCCCGGCACCTACGGGCTCACCGGCCGGGGCGTGCGCGCCGTCGTCGGGCCGCCCGTCGCCGACGTCTCGCACCCCCACGACCGCGTCGTCCGCCGGCTCGAACGGATCACCCAAGGGGACCTCCGGCCCGGCCTCGGGGTCCGGCTCACCCCGCAGATCCACCACGGCGACCCGCGCGAGGCACCCGTCCCCGAGGAACACGAGGACTTCGAGGACTTCGAGGACCTCGAAGACGTGGAGCTCGCCGGCGAGACCGGCCCGCTGCCCGCCTGGTTCCTGCCCGGCGCCCGCGACACCCACGTCGTCACCGCGCACGGACTCGGCGCCACCCGCGAACACCCCGCGGCCCTGCTGCCGTTCTGGCGCAGGTCGCGGATCCCCGCGCTCGTCCCCGCCCACCG
This sequence comes from Streptomyces sp. CA-181903, assembly GCF_050937075.1. Lineage (NCBI taxonomy): Bacteria > Bacillati > Actinomycetota > Actinomycetes > Kitasatosporales > Streptomycetaceae > Streptomyces > Streptomyces sp. CA-181903. The sequence goes on along the minus strand of NZ_JBNJLY010000001.1, from coordinate 1,694,140 downwards.
CGGCGACCCCGGCGCCCCCCGGCCCGCCGACGGACTCGACCGGCTCGGCGCGGCCGAGTGGCGCGACGTCGTCACCGCCGTCGAGGAGGCCGTCCGGCGCGGGGCCCGGCACGTGGTGCTGCACGGCTGGTCCACCGGCGCCACCGCGGCCCTCCTGGCCGCCGCCGACCCGAAGGTCCGGCCGCACATCGGCGGGCTCGTCCTGGACTCGCCGGTGCTCGACTGGGACGCCGCGCTGCACGCCCTCGCCGCGCGCCGGCTCCCCGCCGCCCTGCGCCCGCTCGCGGTGCACGCCGCCCGCGTGCGGGCCGGACTCGACCAGGGCAGGCTCCGGGCCGCCGCCGACCCCGCCCGGCTGACCGTGCCCGTCCTGATCCAGCACAGTCCGGACGACGCCTTCGCGCCCTGGACCCGCTCCCGGGACCTGGCCGGGCACCGTCCGGATCTGGTCACTTTGCGCACCGTCCGCGACGCGGGCCACGCGGCCCTGTGGAACGCGGACCGGAAGGGCTACGAGGAGTCCCTGAGGCGGTTCCTGACGCCCCTTGTGTAGGCGGTCACCGGTCGCCACCAGGGGGCATTGGTGACTGCATGGTTGATTCCGATTGGGTTTTCGGAGCGTGAACGGCAAGACTGCACCTGTGACGTCCCGTACTCCGCGCGACTCCCGGCTCAGACTCGTACCCCGGCAGCCGATCGCCGCCGCCCGCAAGGCGGTGGCCGACCGAGGCTCCCGTCCGGCACCCCGGCCGCCCGCCGGCATCCCGGGCCGTCCGGAACTCGCCCGGCAGGCGAGAGCCGGACTGACCGGCGCCGTCCGCCTGGCCCGCTGGGCGGCGGCCGAGTACGCCCGTGGGGCCGGACCCGGCCCCGACGAGAGCGCCACGGGCGCCGACGCGACCGCGGAGGCCGGCGCGCTGGGGGCGGCCGCCGCCGAGCGGGCCGCCGCCGACCTGGACCTGACACCCCGCCAGGTGCAGGCCGACTGGGACCGGGCCCGGCTCGCCGGACTGCTCGAACTGCACGGCGGCAGCGCCCGCGCCGGCTGGCGGCTGACCGCCTGGGACCGCGACGACAGCGCCGTGCTGCGCGGCTGGGTCGCCCTGTTCGACGCCTGGTCGCTCGCCCACCCCGAACCGGCCGGCACCGACCCGACCGTGGCCGCCGAGGTCGTCGAGGCGGCCCCGCAACTGCTGTCCGTCATGCACCTGTCGGCCGGGCCCGTGTCCGTCGCCATGCTGCTGGACCTGCTCCGGCAGCGCGTCGCCGAGATCCGCGCCGAGCGCTGCGAGATCCCCTACGACGGCCCCGAACCCGTCCCGGCCCGGGCATCCGTCCCCGCCCCCCGCGCCGGGGGTTGCGAGGACACCGGACCGCTGCCCGACCTGCTCGCCTGGGCCCTCGACGGGCTGGCCTCGGTCGGCGCGCTCGTGGTGCGCGGCGGCACGGGACCGGAGGCCGAGGCCGTGCTCACCCCGCTCGGCAACTGGGCGGTGTGGGTCAAGCTCGAACAGATCTGCGTCGCCGCGCAGAGCCCCGCCGGCAACATCGAACTGTCCGCCGAGGCCATGCTCCGCGGCTGCGCCGACCTCAGCCCCGGCCCGGCCCGCGCCGAGTACCGCGCCTGGCTCGCCGCCCGGCCGGTGCGCAGCGCCGTCGCCGAACTCCTGGAGGCGGCCCGGGGCGACGACGCCCTGGTCCGCGGCCTCGCCTTCGAGGCGCTACGGGCCGTCGGCGCCCCCGCGGAGCCCGCCGTCCGGGCCGTCGTCGACGAGACCATGCTGCGCCCCTACGCCCTGCTGTGGCTCGCCGAGCAGGAGGGACACGACCCCGAGGAGGCCGCCGAGGTCCTCACCCGCGAGGAGGCCACCTGGCTGTGGGTGGACACGGCGGCGGCCGTCGCCGACCACGGCGAGAGCCGGCTGCTGGTGCGGCACCTGGAGTCCGCGGTGCAGGGGACTGTGCCGGCGTTGTTGGCGGAGGTACGGGCGGTGGGGCATCCGCGCACCGTCCAGGTGCTGGTGGCTCTGGCCGCCGCGCACCCGGATCCGGCGCTGGCGAAGGCGGTTCGCCGGGCGGCGTTCCAGGTGCACCGCGGGGGGTGAGCGGCGCCTGCGGCGGGCTGGTGCCCCGGTCCCTCCCCTTCGCCGATTCCTGGGGCTGCGCCCCAGACCCCGCTTTTCGCGGCTTCGCCGCTCGTCCTCAAACTCCCCCAGAGGGGGCACCCCCAACGGGCTGAAATCAGCCTGTCCGGCGTTTGAGGACAGGGGGTGCGGGGGCCTGCCCCCGCAAGAAACGGTGAATGGGGGTGCCCCCTCTGGGGGAGGGACTGGGGCACCCCCACCGGCCTCAGCCGGCGACCTCCGGGCCCGACGGCGCATACGTCCCGAACGTCCAGAGGTTGCCTTCCAAATCCCGCGCCAGATACTCGCGCGAGCCATACGCCTGATCCGCCGGCGGCACCAAAACCTCGGCCCCCTGCCGCCGAGCCCGCTCGCAATGAACATCCACGTCATCCACGACGACATAGATCCCGGCCGGCCCCGCGCCGGCCATCGCCTCGGCGAAGGGCCCGCCCCGCCCGGCGGAGCCGATCATCACCATGCCGTTGCCGTGGACGAGTTCCGCGTGCAGCACGGTCCCGTCCTCGCTCTCGTAGAGCGCGGACCGGACGAAGCCGAAGGCGGTGGTCAGTTGCGCGATGGCCGCCTTGGCGTCGCGGTAGAGGAGGGCGGGGGTGACGGTGGGACGGATGGTGTGGCTGAGGTCGGACATGGCGCTGACTCCTCGCTCTCGCGGATCACCGGTCACCGGAACGTGTCGCAGGCGGCCACGTTCCCCGTCCGGTACCCGGTGGTGAACCACTGCTGCCGCTGCTCCGCCGAGCCGTGCGTCCAGCTCTCCGGGGTGACCCGGCCCTGGAACTTCTCCTGGATGCGGTCGTCGCCGACCGCCGCCGCGGCCGACAGCCCGTCCTCGATGTCCTTCTGGGTCAGCTGCTTGAGCAGCGGCTTCCCGGTCGACCGCTCGGGTGTGGTCGCCGCGTGGTGGGCCCAGACGCCGGCGTAGCAGTCGGCCTGGAGCTCGACCTTGACCGCGTTGCTGCCGGCGCCGGTCCGGCGGTCCTGGGAGCGGGCGAGCGTGCCGGTGAGGTTCTGGATGTGGTGCCCGTACTCGTGGGCGACGACGTACGCCTCGGCGAACGGCCCGCCGCGGGCCCCGAACTTGCTCGTGAGCTCCTTGAAGAAGTCCAGGTCCAGGTAGACCATGTGGTCGCCGGGGCAGTAGAACGGGCCGACGGCCGAGGTCGCGGCGCCGCAGGCGGTGTTCGTCCGGCCGGTGAACAGTTTGGTCTGCGCCTGGCTGTAGGCGGTGGAGCGGCGGGTGAACTCCTGGCTCCAGAACGACTGGGCGCTGTTGACGACGCCGACGATCCGGCAGTCCTCGCGGGTGTTGGCGTCCCGGCCCTTGTGGCAGTCCCGCGTCACCTGCGCGTCCGTGCTCGCGGACGGTGTGGTGCCCGGCTCGCCGGAGGACAGGCCCAGCTCCTGCGGGCCGATGCCGAAGAACAGGCCGGCGAGCAGGGCGAGCAGCCCCACCACCCCGCCGCCGACGGTCAGCCCGCCGCCGGGGATCCGGCTGCCCCGCTCGTCCTGCACCTGCGAGGTGTCGAGATCCGCGTCGTCGTCGAACTGCATGCACGACCGCCTCTCCACCCGGGGACATCACCCCGAGTATCCGTTAATCACCCGCTATGCGCCCTTCTGGGGCCCGTGGGGCCCGCCGTCCCCGCAGGAGGGGCTGCCCGGAGTGTGACGGACGAAACGGCGGGGAACGAGCGCGGCGCCGCGGAAACGGGCAGGCGCCCGCTACCGGCGCGCACACCGCACCACCGGCGCGGTCCGGTGCTCCACGCGCCCCGGACCACCCGCTTCCGGCCCCGGCCGCTCCCGTCCCGCCCCCGCCGCGCACCGCCCGCCCGGGAAACCCGCTTGCCCGCCCCCGTTAGAATCTTCCCCATGGCTTCTCTCCTCGTGCATTAGACGGCGCAGCCGCCCGCGCGGCAGTGTTCGCCCCCTCCCCGGCCCCCGCGGCACCGGGAGGTGTCCCCCTCGACCGCCGTCCCACCCGCCCAGGAGTAGTCCCGTGATCACCGCCTCCGGCATCGAGCTGCGCGCCGGCGCACGCGTCCTCATCGAGTCCGCCAGCTTCCGCATCGCCAAGGGCGACCGCATCGGTCTGGTGGGCCGCAACGGCGCGGGCAAGACCACCCTCACCAAGTGCCTGGCCGGCGAGGGCATCCCCGCCGCCGGCACCATCAGCCGCTCCGGCGAGGTCGGCTACCTCCCGCAGGACCCGCGCACCGGCGACCTCGACGACCTGGCGCGCGACCGCATCCTCTCCGCCCGCGGCCTGGACTCGGTCCTCCGCAAGATGCGCGAGAACGAGGACCGCATGGCCAACGGCAAGGGCGCGACCCGCGAGAAGGCCATGAAGAAGTACGAGCGGCTGGAGACGGAGTTCCTGACCAAGGGCGGGTACGCCGCCGAGGCCGAGGCCGCGACCATCGCCGCCAGCCTCGGCCTGCCGGACCGCATCCTCGGCCAGCAGCTGCACACCCTCTCCGGCGGTCAGCGCCGCCGCGTCGAGCTCGCCCGTATCCTCTTCTCGGACGCCGACACCCTGCTCCTCGACGAGCCGACCAACCACCTCGACGCCGACTCCATCGCCTGGCTGCGCGACTACCTCAAGACCTACCGCGGCGGCTTCGTGGTGATCTCCCACGACGTCGACCTCGTCGAGACGGTCGTCAACAAGGTCTTCTACCTGGACGCCAACCGCTCCCAGATCGACGTCTACAACATGGGCTGGAAGCTCTACCAGCAGCAGCGCGAGGCCGACGAGAAGCGCCGCAAGCGGGAGCGGCAGAACGCCGAGAAGAAGGCCGCGGCCCTCAACTCCCAGGCCGACAAGATGCGCGCCAAGGCCACCAAGACCGTCGCCGCGCAGAACATGGCCCGCCGTGCCGAGAAGCTGCTCGCCGGCCTGGAGGCCGAGCGCGTCTCCGACAAGGTCGCCAAGCTGCGCTTCCCCGACCCGTCGCCGTGCGGCAAGACCCCGCTGATGGCGGAGGGCCTGTCCAAGTCGTACGGCTCGCTGGAGATCTTCACCGACGTCGACCTGGCCATCGACCGCGGCTCCCGCGTCGTCATCCTCGGCCTCAACGGCGCCGGCAAGACCACGCTGCTGCGCCTGCTGGCGGGCACCGAGAAGCCCGACACCGGCCAGGTCACCCCGGGCCACGGCCTCAAGCTCGGCTACTACGCCCAGGAGCACGAGACGCTGGACCCGGACCGCACGGTCCTGGAGAACATGCGCTCCTCGGCGCCCGACCTCGACCTGGTCGAGGTCCGCAAGGTGCTCGGCTCCTTCCTGTTCTCCGGCGACGACGTCGACAAGCCCGCCGGCGTCCTCTCCGGCGGCGAGAAGACCCGGCTGGCCCTGGCCACCCTCGTCGTCTCCTCCGCCAACGTCCTCCTCCTGGACGAGCCCACCAACAACCTCGACCCCGCCAGCCGCGAGGAGATCCTGGGCGCGCTGCGCACCTACAAGGGCGCGGTGGTCCTGGTGACGCACGACGAGGGCGCCGTCGAGGCGCTCGAACCGGAGCGCATCATCCTGCTGCCGGACGGCGTCGAGGACCTGTGGGGCCCGGACTACGCGGATCTGGTGGCCCTCGCCTGATCCGGTGCGCGGATCAGGTCACCCCCTGATCCCGGTCCGCGACACGGCCCGTCCGCGCGGCCCGCTCGCCCGGGCGGCCGCGCGGAGCCGCCCCGGCCGGCGGCCGATCGCCTGCGACGATCATCGGCGATCGGTGCCGTCCCGATCATTCGGCCGATGCGTGATCCTTCATCTGAGTGAGGACGGCTCATCCCCCGGTGTGGTGGAACGCTCCGGCGCACGCACCGGAAGCGGCACCCGGTGCCTTTCGCCCCCGTGCTCCCCGGCCCCGCCCTGACCTGCCGCTTTCTCCCGCCACCCGGACGGGTGTACGGTCTTGAGAAGCCGGAATCTCCTGTTCCGCCCGGCTTCGGCGGCCCGAATCGCGGAAACCTTCTGTCATCGACCTTGCCGAATGGGTGGCCAGGATCCCGGCAAGGGGTGATCATGAGAGACAAGAGGCGCATCTCCCATGAGGAGGCACGGGTGGCCGAGACTCTGAAGAAGGGCAGCCGGGTGACCGGCGCCGCGCGCGAAAAGCTCGCGGCAGACCTGAAGAAGAAGTACGACTCCGGTGCGAGCATCAGGGCGCTGGCCGAAGAGACCGGCCGCTCCTACGGCTTTGTCCACCGGATGCTCAGCGAATCCGGCGTGATCCTGCGGGGTCGCGGCGGTGCGACGCGCGGCAAGAAGGCCGCCTCGGTCTGACACCGCGCACCTGTCGGGCACCGAAAGCATGGGCGGTACCACCCGGTCGGCCGTTCGACCGGCCGGGTGGTTACTGTGCAGTCACTTACTGCCGACTGCATGCCGATACCGGAGGCTCCCATGACCGCCCCGCAGGCCCTGCTCGACCAGGATGGCGTCCGGCTCACCGTGGACGACGCGGTGGCCACCGTCACCCTGACCAATCCCGCCAAGCGCAACGCCCAGTCGCCCGCCCTGTGGCGGGCCCTCACCGAGGCCGGGCGGCTGCTGCCGGGCAGTGTGCGGGTCGTGGTGCTCCGGGGCGAGGGCAAGTCCTTCTCCGCGGGCCTCGACCGGCAGGCGTTCACCCCCGAGGGCTTCGACGGCGAGCCGTCGTTCCTCGATCTGGCCCGCGGCACCGACGCCGACCTGGACGCGGAGATCTCCCGCTACCAGGAGGCGTTCACCTGGTGGCGCCGGAACGACATCGTCTCCATAGCCGCCGTCCAGGGCCACGCCATCGGCGCGGGCTTCCAGCTCGCCCTCGCCTGCGACCTGCGCGTCTGCGCGGAGGACGCCCAGTTCGCCATGCGCGAGACCAGCCTCGGCCTGGTGCCCGACCTGGCCGGCACCCGGCCGCTCGTCGCGCTGGTCGGCTACGCCCGCGCGCTGGAGATCTGCGCGACGGGCCGCTTCGTCCACGCCGAGGAGGCCGAGCGCACCGGCCTGGCCAACCTCGTCGTCCCGGCCGCGGAACTCGACGCGGCGGTGGCCGACCTCACGGCGGCCCTGCTGGCGGCCCCCCGCGACGCGGTCGTCGAGACCAAGGCCCTGCTCCGCGACGCGGCCGGCCGCACCTACGACGACCAGCGCACCGCCGAACGCGCCGCCCAGGGGCGGCGGCTGCGGGACCTGGCGGGGCTGGGGGAGTAGGGGCCGCCGGAGACACCCGGAAGCAGCCGGGTCCGATTGCGGACCGGTGACGTGCTGCGTCCCCTTTTCGAAGCCGACGTGCGACGGGGTTCCAACCGACGTGCGACGGGGTTCTAGGGGGCACCCCCGTGCCCCGGGCCGCCCGGTGACCTCGGCCGGACGGCCTCCGGGTCCACCTTCCGGCGGTGCGCCCGGTGGCCCTCGGCGCCCGCCTCCGTCGGGTCGACGGCCGTGACGACCACGGCGACCGGCGCCGGCCCCAGCGCGCCGCGCACCGCCCGCGCCACGTCGGCCGCGCGGTGCCCGCCGGCGACCGCGATCTGCACCCGGGCGGCGGGGTCGCGGCCCCCGGCGAGCACCGGGTGCTCGCGGGCCACGCCCGGGACGGCGAGTGCGGCGGCCCGTACGGGGCCCGCGGGCCCGGGACCGGAGGGCGGGGTGTCGCCCTCCGGCCCGGGTGTCCCGTCTCCTTCCGGCGGCAGGTCGGAAAGCACGTCCGTCACTCTCAGGTCGATCGCCGCCCACTCCAGCCCCAGCCGTTCCTCGGACACCGCCCACAGCGCGGCGCGCAGCCGGTCGGCCGTCTCGTACAGCGGCTCGTGGGGGACGCCGTGCGCGAACTCGTGGGGGACGGCGCCGGGGACGAGCGCCGTCGTCAGGTCCGCGGCGCAGCGCAGCGGGCCCGGCGGGAGGGCGCCGGGCGGCGCGGGGCACCCGGACGGCGGTACGGCGCCGGGCGGGCCGCCGGCCGCCGTGACGCGGAGGGTGCCGAGCCGGACGCCCGCCACCCCGCGCGCCGCCCGGCGCAGCACCGCGGCCACCGACTCCTCGGTGATCCAGGCGCCGTCGGCCGGGTCCCCCAAAGGGAGGAGCGCGCCGAGTCCGAGCTGACGGCGGACGGCGCGGGCGAGCGCGTCCGGCCCGCCGTCGGAGCGGCCGGCGCCGTCGAGGTCGTCCGGCCGGTCCGGCCCGGTCTGCGTGTCCACGGTCATCCCCTGTCGTCCCACCGCTTCCGTCCCACCGCCGTCGTCCGTCCCCGGAGGGCACCAGACTGCCGTATTCCGCGCCGCCCGGCGCGCCGGACGGCGCGGGACGCCGGATGGTGGCGGGAAGGGCACCCGGGATGCCGCACACGCCGCGAATCTCCCCCCAGCAGGGCCTATGGTGGCAACAGGATCGGTGACGCTTTCCTCTCCTTTCCCGTCCCTGGGAACACTCCTTCGGAAGCGAGGCGAACGACCATGACCGACACCGCGGAAGGCCGCGAGGGCGGCGCCAAGGAGTTCGTGGCCCCCGCCGACCGGGGCCGTACCACCATCGCCGACGGGGTCGTCGAGAAGATCGCCGGAATGGCCGCGCGTGACGTGCTCGGCGTGCACGCGATGGGCGGCGGGCTGGCCAGGACGTTCGGCGCGGTCCGCGACCGCGTCCCCGGCGGCGGCAAGTCCGTCACACGCGGCGTGAAGGCCGAGGTCGGCGAGGTGCAGACCGCGCTCGACCTGGAGATCGTCGTCGACTACGGCGTCGCCATCGCCGACGTCGCCCGCGCCGTGCGGGAGAACGTGATCTCCGCGGTGGAGCGCATGACCGGCCTGGAGGTCGTCGAGGTGAACATCGCCGTGAGCGATGTGAAGCTGCCGGACGAGGAAGAGGAGGAGCCGGCGGCGCCAAGGATTCAGTGAGGCACACCGGCCGGCCCCCGTGGCCGGCCCGCCCGTCCGACTCGTTGAGGAGCGCACGATGAGCATGGCCGTGGTCGGCTTGATCGTCGGCATGGCGCTGGGATTCGCCGGGTACTTCGGCGGATTCGGGGCCTTCCTGCTGGTGGCGGCGCTGGGCGCCGTCGGGTTCGTCGTGGGCCGGTTCCTGGAGGGAGACCTGGAGCCCGGCGACTTCTTCCGGCCGCGCGACCGCGACCGTGAACACGACGGCCGGCGGAGGTAGGCGGTGCCGGGAGGGCGGGCCGTGGAACCGGCCGCACGCGGAGCGACCCGGATCGCCGACCGCGTCGTCGCGAAGATCGCGTCACAGGCCGCGCGGGAGGCGCTCGACGCGGAGCCGGGCGGGCCCGGCGGGGGCATGGGAGCGGACGGAGGCGCGGACGCCCGGCGCACGCCCCCGTTCGCGTCCGTGACCGTCCACGAGGACACGGCACGGGTCCGCGTCTCGGTCGAGCTCGGGTACCCGGCGGACATCGGGGCGCACTGCCGCGCGGTGCGGCGGCGGATCGTCGAGCGGGTACGGACGCTGGCGGGCATGGAGGTGCCGGAGGTCGTGGTCACGGTGGAGCGGCTGCACTCGCCGCACCTGGAGCGCGGCGCGGTGGAGCGGGTCCGATGAGCGTCCCCACGCCGCCTTCCGTACCGGACGGACCGGATCCGGCGGAACCTCCCGAGCCCCATGGACCTCCTGAGCCCCATGGACCTTCCGAGTCTCCTGAGCCTCCCGAGGGGACGGAGCGGCTGGACGTCGGGCGCGCCGGACGCTTCTGGTCGGCCCGCCGGCTGCCCGCCGCCCTGGTCGCCCTCGCGGTCCTGGCCCTGGCGGGGTTCTTCCTCTACGACGTGGGCGCCGTCCGCGCGGGCCACCCGGCGATGGGCTGGCGCCGCCGGCTCGCCCACGAACTCGCCCACCGGCCCCTCGACGACGGCTGGATCGTGACCGGCGCCGTGCTCGCCGTGCTGGCCGGGATCTGGCTGCTCGTCCTGGCGGTCACACCCGGCCGGCGGGCGGTGCTGCCGATGCGCCGCGAGACCCCCGACCTCCGCGCCGGGCTCGACCGCAGGGCGGCGGCGCTGGTGCTCAGGGACCGGGTGATGGAGGTGCCGGGCGTGCAGTCCGTACGCGTCGAGGTCGGCCGGATCGCCGTCCGCGCCCGCGCCCAGGCGCACTTCAGGGACCTGGACGAGGTCCGTACCGACGTGGACGGCGCCCTGGCCGAGGGGCTGCGGGAACTGGGCCTCGCCCGGCGTCCCGTCCTCTCGGTCCGGGTACGGCGTCCGGCGAGGCGGTGAGCGTACGGTGCTGAGAACCGTCAACCGGGTGCTGCTGGGCCTGACCGGGATCCTGCTCGTGGCCCTCGGCGCCGCCGTGCTCGTCGGCGCCCTGGACCTGCCCGTGCACTGGGACTTCTCCCTGCCGTCCGCCTGGCCGTTCACCGGCCCGGACGACGTGCTGCTCACCGACGCCGACCGGCGCCGCTGGCGCGGGCGTGACTGGTGGTGGGCCGTGGTGCTCGGCGCGCTCGCCGCCCTGGTGCTGCTGGCCCTGTGGTGGTTGCTCGCCCAGCTGCGCCGGCGTCGGCTGCGCGAGATCGTCGTCGACTGCGGCGACGGCGAGGTGGCCCGGCTGCGCGGCCGGGCGTTGGAGGAGGCGCTGACGGCGGAGGCGGGCGCGCTCGACGGCGTCGACCACGCCCGCGTCGTCCTCACCCGCCGCCACGGCAGTCCGGAGGCCCGGATCACCCTCACCCTGGCCCCCCACGCGGCCCCGGCGACGGCCCTGCGCCGCCTGGACACGGAGGCCCTGCACCACGCCCGCGCCTCGACGGGCCTGCCCCGCCTCCGGGCGAAGGTCCGCCTGCGCGCGGTACGGCACCGAGCGGAGCGGGTGGGCTGACGCCCGCGCCCGGAGGGCCGCCCCACCCGGGCACGCTCCTCACGGCCGGGAGCCTGCCCGGCCCCCGTTCGGGGCGCGGGGGTCCCGCGGTCGGTGAACGGGCCGTCCGGTGAGCGCCGCCGACCCGGCCGGAGGGCGGGGCCGGGGGTCGGCCGTGCCTGTTGGGAAGGCGGGTTCGGCAGCGGGAGGACGGCCCCAGGCGCGGGTGACGGACGTCCCGCCGGGCTGTTCTCGGCGGTGGGCGCCGCGTCGCGCGGCCGGGCGGGGCGCAGCCGCTCGTGTCCGGGCGGGGGACGATCGGGCTCCCGTGCCGGGAGGGTGAGCCCGCGGCAGGGGGCGTCTCGGCGGTGCGAGTGTCCCTCGGGGTGTGCGGAGGCGGCCGTGGAGCCCGGCGGGGCAGGGCGAGCTGTCCCGCCGGGCCTGTCGTGGAAGGCCGGGTGGCATTCTCGCGTCGCCCCAGCTGGGCGGCGTCGCGGTGGGCTTGCCGTCCGGGCGGCGTCGCGCGCGGCTCGCCGGCCGGATGCGCGCCCCGCCGCCGGGGCAGGAGTCGTGCCGGAGGGTCAGAAGCCGTGCCGTGCCCCGCCGTCGACGGGGATCATGACGCCCGTGAGGTAGGAGGCGGCGGGGGACAGGGCGAAGGCCGCGACCGTGCCGAACTCCTCCGGGGTGCCGTAGCGGCGGAGCGGGATCGCCTCCGCGCGGGCGGCCCTGGTCGCCTCGGGGTCCTCGGTGAGGCCGTCGAGTTCGCGCACCCGGTCGGTGTCGATGCGGCCGGGCAGCAGGCCGACGACGCGGATGCCGCGCGGGCCGAGTTCCGTCGCGAGGGACTTGGCGAAGCCGGCCAGGCCCGGGCGGAGGCCGTTGGAGACGGTGAGGCCGGTGATGGGCTCGTGGACCGAGGAGGAGAGGACGAAGCCGATCACCCCGCCCTCGGACAGCTCGCCGGCGGCGGTCCGGGCGAGTCGTACGGCACCGAGGAAGACGGACTCGAAGGCGGCCCGCCACTGGTCGTCGTCGTTGTCGGCGAACCGGCCCGCAGGCGGGCCGCCGACGCTGACGAGGACGCCGTCGAAGCGGCCGAAGCGCTCGTGCGCGGTGCCGATCAGCCGCTCGGCCGCGGCCGGGTCCGCGTTGTCGGCGGCCACGCCGGCCGCGCCGGGGCCGAGTTCCGCGGCGACGGCCTCCGCCGTCGCCGCGTCCCGGCCGGACAGCACCACGCGGGCTCCGTCGGCCACCAGCCGGCGGGCGGTGGCGAGGCCGAGCCCGCGGGTCGCGCCGGTGAGTACGTACACCCGGTCCCTGAGTCCAAGATCCATGCGGCCAGTGTGCCGGGCGGGGCGCGGCTTGTCAGGGGGTGAGGGCGGTGCGGGGGTCAGTCCGAGGCGGGAGGGGACGAGGAGGCGCCGGCGCCGGCCTTGGGCTGGGAATCGGGCTGGGGCTCGGTCCGGGGTTCGGGTTTCGCGGGCTCCGGGTTCGCGGGGTCCGGCTTCGTGGGCTCTGGCTTCACCGGGTCACCCGAGCCGGCCGCGCCCTTCGCCGCGGCAGCGGCTGCCGCCGCCTGGTCGCGGCGCTCCCGCCGGACCAGGATCACCCAGCCGACCGGCACGAACGCCGAGAACAGCCACCACTGCACGGTGTACGCCATGTGGTTGCCGATGCTGCTGTGATCGGGGTCGTCGATCGTCTGCGGCTGGCCGTCCGGCGCGGGGGAGATGAGCTCCAGGTAACCGCCCAGCATCGGGCGGTGCAACTGCTCGCCCTGCCGCCGACTGTTGATGATCATGATCATCCGGGGCGGCAGCCCCTTGGTGTCGCGGATGCCGCTGCCCGGGTCCTCGTCCGCCCGCAGGCGTCCGACCAGATCGATCGTGCCGGACGGCGGCGCGGGCACCTGGGGGAACTCGCGCTGGCCGGCGTCGGCCGGCACCCAGCCGCGGTTGACCAGGATCGCCTTGCCGTCCTCCAGTACGAAGGGCGTGATGACCATATATCCGGACTTGCCGGAGTTGTCGGTGCGGAGTCGCGCCACCACCTCGCCCTTGACGTCGTACCGCCCCCGGGCGGTGCCCCGGCGCCAGACGTTGTCGCCGGGGACCTCGCGCCCGGGTGCGGTCAGCTCCGTGACGGGCACGGGCGGGCGGGTGAGGCTGCGTTCGATGCGGTTGTTGCGCGCCACCCGTTGCTCATGGCGATGGAGCTGCCAGAAGCCCAATTCGATCATCACCGGGATGAGGACGAGCCCCACGAGCGTGAGGATCACCCACTGCCGGGTCAGCAGGAAGCGGTACACCCGAGTGACGGTACCTGGTGGCTCCGCCCGTCCGGTCACGGGGTGTCGGGCCGCCGCGCGCCGGAGGGCGTGCCCGTGGCGCCCGTCACCACACCCGTCTCGTGCGTCGCGCCCGTCTCAGCCCGCCGACATGCCGGCCTCGGCCCGCAGCGCTCGCCGCCTCGGCCCGCAGCGCCCGCCCGGCCCGTCGCACCCGCCTCGGCCTGCCGCGCCCGTCTCAGCCCTCGCCTCCGTCTCAGCCCCTCGGGCCCGTCTCAGCCCCTCGCGTCCGCCGGGACGACGTGCGACAGCAGTTGGACGAAGGCGGCCTCGTCCACCACCGGCGTGCCGAACTGGCGGGCCTTGACCGTCTTGGAGGTGTAGGCGTCCGGATCGTTGGTGACCAGCAGGCTGGTGAGCCGGGACAGGCTCGTCGCCACGTGCAGCCCGGCCTCCGTCGCGCGGTCCTCCAACAGCTCGCGGTCGATGGAGGTGTCGCCGGAGAACGCCACCCGCATGCCCTGGATGAGCTGTTTGCCCGGTTCGTACCGACCGGGGTTGGGGTACGGGCAGGCGGGCCGCCGCCGGCTGGGGCGCCAGCTCGCCGGCCCGCCGTGCCGCCGGTCCGGCTGGTAGCCGACCGTCGCCGAGCGGACGGCCGCCGGCCCGTCCGACCACTCCGTCAGCGGCTGGCAGGCCAGCAGCGGCAGCCGCAGCCCCGCCTCGGCCGCCAGGTGCAGACTCGGCCGGAACGCCTCGGCCAGCACCCGCGCGTCGTCGAGCGCGTGGTGCGCCTGCCGCTGGACCACCCCGTAGTGCGCGGCCAGCGACTCCAGCTTGTGGTTGGGCAGCGGCAGCCGCAGCTCCTTCGAGAGCGCGATCGTGCACAGCCGTTGGCGCACCGGCGCCTCGGCCCGGGCCCGGGCGTACTCCCGGGCGATCATGGACCAGTCGAAGGCCGCGTTGTGCGCGACCAGCACCCGTCCGTCGAGCCGCCGCGCGAACTCCTCCGCGACGTCCTCGAACAGCGGCGCGTCCGCGAGGACTTCGGAGGTGAGCCCGTGGATCCAGACGGGACCGGGATCGCGCCGCGGGTTCACCAGCGTGTACCAGGTGTCCTCCACCCGGCCTCTGGCGTCCAGTTGGTACACGGCGGCCGACACTATGCGGTCGTCCCGGGCGAGACCGGTGGTCTCGACGTCGACGACCGCGTATCCGTCGGGATACGCGGCCGGCCACGAGGCGGGCGATGCGGCTGCGGTGCGGTCTTCGAGCATGGTCCCAGAGCTTACGGGCCCCCACTGACAACGGGCCCCGGCCCCCGGCCCGGCCACCCCGGCGGCCGTGCGCCCCTCCGGGCCGCGCACCCGCCCCCGCCTCTCCGAACCCCGGGTAACGCACGATCGGTACCCGACGGTAACAACCCCTAGCGGCAAGCCCGTAGGGGTGCTTATGGTGCCGTCATGCCGCACCTTCCGGATGTCGTGTTGTGGTCGGTCCCCGCCTTCGCCGTGCTCACCGCGATCGAAGTGGTGAGCTACCGGATCCATCCGGACGAGGAGGCCGAGGGGTACGAGGCCAAGGACGCGGCGACCAGCATCGGCATGGGCGTGGGCAGCGTCGTCTTCGACGCGCTCTGGAAGATCCCGATCGTGGCGGTCTACAGCGCCGTCTACGCGCTCACGCCCCTGCGCGTCCCCATCCTGTGGTGGACGCTGCCGCTGATGCTGCTCGCCCAGGACTTCTTCTACTACTGGTCGCACCGCGGGCACCACGTCGTCAGGATCCTCTGGGCGTGCCACGTGGTGCACCACTCCAGCCGCAAGTTCAACCTCACCACCGCGCTCCGCCAGCCGTGGACGACCTGGACGGTCTGGCCGTTCTACGTCCCGATGGTCGCCACCGGCGTGCACCCGGCGGCGGTCGCGTTCTGCTCCGGGGCCAACCTCGTCTACCAGTTCTGGGTGCACACCGAGCGGATCGGCAAGCTGCCCCGGCCGTTCGAGTACGTCCTCAACACCCCGTCCCACCACCGCGTCCACCACGCCTCGCAAGGAGGCTACCTGGACCGCAACTTCGGCGGGATCCTGATCGTCTGGGACCGCCTATTCGGCTCCTTCGTCGCCGAGGCCGAACGACCGGTCTACGGGCTCACGAAGAACATCAGCACCTACAACCCGCTCCGGGTCGCCACCCACGAGTACGCCGCCATCGCCCGCGACCTCCGCGCGGCCCGCGGCTGGCGGGAACGGGCCGGGCGGATCTTCCGCGGCCCGGGCTGGCAGCCGCGCCCGACGGCGCCGGCGCTCCGTACCCCGGCCGAGAAGGCCGCGGCGCCGGAGGGCGTCGGATGAGGGCCTTTCGCCGGAGTTCCCGGTCTTCGCGCGGCCTGCCGCTCGCCTTCGCCGCCGCCGCGGGCGTCCACCTGGGCGCGCTCGCCGGTGGCGCCGAGCCCGTCGCCCGCGCCACCAAACCGGTCCTGATGCCGCTGCTCGCCGAGTACGTGCTCCGCCGCGGCGGCCCCCGAACGCTCGCCCTCGCCCTGCTCTTCGGCTGCGCCGGCGACACCCTGCTCCAAGTCGCCGGCGAACTCCCGTTCCTGCTGGGCATGGGCGCCTTCGCCGCCGGCCATGCCTGCTACCTCGCCCTGTTCGCCCGGCACGGAGCCCGACACGGAGCCCGGAACGGAGTCGGGAACGGAGTCGGGAACGGAGACCGGAACGGAGCTGGGAACGATGCGGGCCGCCGGCTCGTGGCCGGCTACGCCGCTGCCTGGGCCGGCACGACCGCCCTGCTGTGGCCGGGCCTGCCGGCCGGACTCCGGCCGCCCGTCGCGCTCTACGGCCTCCTGCTGACGGCGACGGCGTTCGGCGCCGCCCGGACCGGGCGGTGCGCGGCGGCGGGCGGCGCGCTCTTCCTGCTCTCGGACGGCCTCATCGCGGGTGGCCTCGCCGGCCGCCCGCAGCCGCCCGCACCCCAGTTCTGGATCATGCTGACCTATCTGGCCGCGCAGTACCTGCTGGCGGAGGGCGTGCTGCAAGCCGCCGCCGACAACACCGAGGGGGCCCGGCACCGGCCGGACCCCCTCCGCGCGTCAGATGTCGTGCGTCAGTTCTTCACGGCCGCCAGGGCGTCGACGATGCCGTAGCCGTAGTGGCTGTTGATGTTCTTGGTGCCGACGCAGGGAGCGTCCGCGGGGGCGTTGACCGGGCAGCCCGGGTTCTTCGCCTGCGCCTTGAGGATCCACTGGATCTCGGCCGCGTTGGACTTGGGGTGCGTCGCCTTCAGCAGCGCCGCCACACCGGCCACGTGCGGACCGGCCATCGAGGTGCCCTGCAGGTAGGCGTAGTCGCCGCCCGGCATGGTGGACAGGATGCGGCCGTCCTTGGCGGGGGCGTCCGGCACCTGGCGGACGTCGCCGCCGGGGGCCGCGACGTCGATGACGCCCTGGCCGTAGTTGGAGTAGTACGACTTCAGCGAGTTGACGCCGGTCGCGGAGACGGTGATGACACCGGGCAGCTGGGCCGGGACGTCCAGGCAGGTGGACGGGTCGATGTCACGCGAACCGGGCTTGGTGTCGTTGGGGCTCGACTTGTCCGTGATCTTCTTCGAGGCCAGGTCGAAGTTGGAGTTGCCCGCGGAGGCCACGTTGACGACGCCCTTGCGGTCGGCGTAGGCCGTGGCGCGGCCGACCGCGTCGGCTATCGCCTTCTGGTCCGCGTCGTTCGCGCAGTTGAACATCCACGGGTCGACGTAGTAGCTGTTGTTCGTCACCGCTATGCCGTGGTCGGCGGCGAAGACGAAGGCGCAGACCACGCTCTCCGCGTAGAAGAAGCTGCCGCCCTTGGTGCTCACCTTGATGGCGGCGACTTTGGTGTTCGGGGCGACGCCCGTGACGCCTATCCCGTTGCGGGCCGCGGCTATGGTGCCGGCGACGTGCGTGCCGTGGTAGTCCGTCTTGGGGTCGTACGGACGCCAGGCGCCCGCGCTGGTGTCGGCCTTGCCGGTGACGCAGCTGGCCGACTGGGCGCGGGAGAAGTTCGGGGCGAGGTCGGGGTGGGTGTCGTCGACGCCCGTGTCGATGACGCCGACGGTGACCTTGCGGCTGCCCGGGTTGATCTTCGCGGCCTTGTCCGCCTTGATGGCGGCCATGTCCCACTGGAGGCTCTCCAGCGGCTCCTTGCCCGGCTTGGCGGTCTTCGCGGCGGCCAGCGCGTTGGCCTTCGACAGCTTCAGCTTCTCGGGCTTGCCGACGTCCGTGGTGGCCGCCGGGGTGATGGGGGCGGTCCGGGTGGCTCCGGCCGACTCGACGCCGGGCACCGCACGCAGCGCCTTGGCGAAGTCGGGGTTCTGGGAGTGCGCGACGATGACGCCGATCTTGTCGTACGACTCCACGATGCTGCCGCCGTTGCGGCCGACGGCCTTCTTCACCTGGTCGAGCGTGGCCCGCGCGGTCCCCGTGTTGACCACGTACGACAGCAGCGGCCCGTCCGTCCGCACCTTGGCCTGCGGAGCCTTCGCGGCCGGCGCGACGGCCGAGGCGGTGCCCGGCAGGAAGCCGATCGAGGCGGTCAGGGCCAGGCCGACGGGGAACGCGAGGGCGGCGTGCCGGCGTCTGGGGCGCAGATGAGCCATGGGAACTCCACATCATCCGGGGAGCCGTCGGGCACCAGGCGTGCCGGACGGGTACATGACGAGTGAAGCTAGCGCCGATCATGGGCGATGAGCAATGAATTCCCCAAGAAAAAACCGGCGCATGCCCGCCACAAGCCAGCGGAATGGGACAGTCCGCCCGGTCCGCGCCGGGCGGGGACACTTCGCCGGCCGCCCGCCGGAGGGGGTACGGGCGGGAGCGGCCCGGCGTCCGCCGGAGGGGCGTACGCCCGGCATCCGCCCGGTCCGCGCACGCCCGGCAGCCGCTCAGCCGCCGCCCCCGCGCAGCGCGTCGATGCTCAGCAGCGGCAGCGGCACCCGCGGCCCGTACCAGCGGCCCGCCCTGGGGAGGGCGGCGGGCCGGGGGGAGGGGACGGCCGCTATGGGGGACGTCAACCTGATGACTCCGAACGGTCGTCGACCGGGGGACTGCGGCTGAGGCGGCGACTCGGTGCTCACGCCAGGTCAACGAGGCGGCGCGCGGCGGGTATTGCGCCGATCGGCCGCGCTGCGCCATGCACCGTCCTCCCCCTGTCGCATACTGCGGTGTCCCTCTACGATGCGTGATCCGAATCACAGTCCCTCGTGCAT
Organism: Streptomyces sp. CA-181903; assembly: GCF_050937075.1. Taxonomy (NCBI): domain Bacteria; kingdom Bacillati; phylum Actinomycetota; class Actinomycetes; order Kitasatosporales; family Streptomycetaceae; genus Streptomyces; species Streptomyces sp. CA-181903. Next base: position 1,675,665 of record NZ_JBNJLY010000001.1, on the reverse strand, counting down.
CGGACACCACTCGCACCCCCCAACCCCACCGTCAGGAGAGGCCGTGGACTCAGAAGAGGTCGCGGAGACCCCACCCACCACAGCACACCCGGAGGGCACACCCGCCCGCCCCGGGATCCCCGGTCAGCCCGACCGCTTCACCGCCGTCCAGGGCAGCGCTGAGTTCGGCGAACTGCGCCGTGCGCACCGGTCCTTCGCCTTCCCGCTGACCGTCGCCTTCATCGGCTGGTACCTGCTCTACGTCCTGCTGTCCAACTACGCCGGCGACTTCATGGGCACCACCGTGGCCGGGCACGTCAACGTCGCCCTCGTCCTCGGGCTCGCCCAGTTCCTCACCACCTTCCTCATCGCCTGGTGGTACGCGCGGCACGCCGCGGCCCGTATCGACCCCAAGGCGGAAGCCCTCAAGGCCCGTATGGAGGCCGCCGAATGACCGGCGCACCGACCGCCGTCCACCTGCTCGCCGCCGGCGGCGGAGCCGGGGAACACCGCACTCTGATCATCACCCTGTTCTCGGTCTTCGTCGCCATCACCCTGGGCATCACCGTCTGGGCCGGCCGGCAGACCAAGGGCACCGACGACTTCTACGCCGGCGGCCGCTCCTTCACCGGCTTCCAGAACGGCCTCGCCATCTCCGGCGACTACATGTCCGCCGCCTCGTTCCTGGGCATCGCCGGCGCCATCGCCCTCTTCGGCTACGACGGGTTCCTGTACTCCATCGGATTCCTCGTGGCCTGGCTGGTCGCCCTGCTGCTCGTCGCCGAGCCGCTGCGCAACTCCGGCCGTTTCACCATGGCCGACGTCCTGGCCCACCGGCTGAACCAGCGGCCCGTGCGCACCGCCGCGGGCACCTCCACCATCGTCGTCTCGATCTTCTACCTGCTGGCCCAGATGGTCGGCGCGGGCGCCCTCGTGGCCCTGCTGCTGGGCGCGAGCGGCGAGGGGTCGCGGCGCTGGATCATCGCCCTGGTCGGGCTGGTGATGGTGCTGTACGTGACGATCGGCGGGATGAAGGGCACCACCTGGGTGCAGATCGTCAAGGCGGTCCTGCTCATCGCGGGCACCCTGCTGATCACCATCCTCGTGCTCAACAAGTTCCACTGGAACCTCTCCGAGCTGCTCGGCGCCGCGGCCGACAAGAGCGGCAAGGGCAAGGCGTTCCTGGAGCCCGGACTCCAGTACGGCAAGGACGGCACGTCCAAGCTCAACTTCGTCTCGCTGGGCATCGCGCTCGTCCTGGGCACGGCCGGCCTGCCGCACATCCTGATCCGCTTCTACACCGTGCCCACCGCCAAGGCGGCCCGGAAGTCGGTGAACTGGGCCATCGGCATCATCGGCGCGTTCTACCTGATGACCATCGCGCTGGGCTTCGGCGCCGCCGCCCTGGTCGGCTCCAAGGCGATCGTCGCCTCGAACGAGTCCGGCAACACCGCCGCGCCGCTGCTCGCCGAGGAGGTCGGCGGAGGCGCCGGCTCCACCGGCGGTGCCATCCTGCTCGCGGTCATCTCGGCCGTCGCCTTCGCCACCATCCTCGCGGTGGTCGCGGGGCTCACCCTCGCCTCCTCCGCCTCGTTCGCCCACGACCTGTGGGCCAATGTGATCCGCAAGGGCCGCACCGACGAGAAGGAGGAGCTGCTCACCGCCAAGGTCGCGGCCGTGGTGATCGGCGGGATCTCCATCGCGCTGGGCATCTTCGCCCACCGGCTCAACGCCGCCGCCCTGGTGGCCCTCGCCTTCGCCGTCGCCGCCTCGGCCAACCTGCCGACGGTCCTCTACAGCCTGTTCTGGAAGCGCTTCACCACCCAGGGCGCCCTGTGGTCGATCTACGGCGGGCTCGTCAGCTCCGTCACCCTGGTGATCTTCTCGCCGGTCGTCTCCGGCAACGAGAAGGCACTCTTCCCCGGCATGAGCTTCGACTGGTTCCCGCTCGGCAACCCCGGTCTGGTCTCCATCCCGCTCGGCTTCCTGCTCGGCTGGCTGGGCTCGCTGCTCTCCCGCGAGGCCGCCGACCCCAGGAAGTACGCCGAACTGGAGGTCCGCTCGCTCACCGGCTACGGCGCGCACTGACCGTACGCCCCCTGAGCATCGGCGGTCCCATGAACTGTCGGTGCTCAGGGGGCATCGCGTACGCTGCGATCAGCGGGAGTCATCGGCCATCAGCGGGAGGGGCAGCGCCGTGCTCATCGACACCTACGGCCGCGTCGCCACCGACCTGCGGGTCTCCCTGACCGACCGGTGCAACCTGCGCTGCACGTACTGCATGCCCGAGGAGGGCCTGAGCTGGCTCGCCAAGCCCGAGCTGCTCACCGACGACGAGACCGTCCGCCTGGTGCGGATCGCCGTCACCCTGCTCGGCGTCACCGAGGTCCGCTTCACCGGCGGCGAACCGCTGCTCCGGCCCGGCCTGGTGGACATCGTCGGGCGGTGCGCCGCCCTCCGCGCCGACGGGGCCCGCCCCCGGCTGTCGCTCACCACCAACGGCATCGGCCTCGCCCGCACCGCCGACGCCCTCAAGGCGGCCGGCCTGGACCGGGTGAACGTCTCCCTCGACACCCTGCGCCCCGACGTCTTCGCCGCCCTCACCCGGCGCCGGCGCCACCAGGACGTCCTCGACGGCCTCGCCGCGGCCCGCGCCGCCGGCCTCGAACCCGTCAAGGTCAACACCGTCCTGATGCCCGGACTCAACGAGGACGAGGCTCCCGACCTGCTCGCCTGGGCCGTCGAGAACGGCTACGAACTGCGCTTCATCGAGCAGATGCCGCTGGACGCCCAGCACGGCTGGCGCCGCGAGCGGATGATCACCGCGGGGACATCCTGACGAGCCTGCGCTCCCGCTTCACCCTCACCCCCGAGCCCGGCCCCGAGCGCGGCTCCGCGCCCGCCGAGCGCTGGCTGGTCGACGGCGGCCCGGCCCGGGTCGGCGTCATCGGCTCCGTCACCCGCCCGTTCTGCGCGGCCTGCGACCGCACCCGGCTCACCGCGGACGGGCAGGTGCGCACCTGCCTGTTCGCCACCGAGGAGACGGACCTGCGGGACGCCCTGCGCGCGGGGGCCGGCGACGAGGAGATCGCCGGGCTGTGGCGGAAAGCCATGCGCGGCAAGAAGGCGGGCTCGGGCCTCGACGACCCGGCGTTCCTCCAGCCGCGCCGCCCGATGTCCGCGATCGGCGGCTGAGACCCTCCGGGCCGGGGGTCAGCCCTCCCGTGCCTCCCACTCCTCGAACCGCACCACGTCCTTGAGGAAGCCCCGCAGGCCCAGGAAGATCGACAGGTGCTCGCGGTGCTCGTCGCAGGCCAGCCAGGTCTTGCGGCGCTCGGGGGTGTGCAGCTTGGGGTTGTTCCACGCCAGCACCCACACCGCGGGGGCGCGGCAGCCCTTGGCGGAGCAGATCGGGGCGGCCTCGGGGGAGTTCGGGGCGGTCTCGGGGAAGTTCACACGTCAACTCTACGTAACCGCGTCACCCGGGTGCCTCGGCACCTCATCCCGCCGGCATGCGGACACGACGACGCCGGGCAGCCACGGGGGAAGCCGCCCGGCGTCGATCATTCGCTCCGACGGGGGATGCGGAGCGCCTACGAAGTATGTCACGGAGAGCCCCCTGAAGGGCACCGAAAGACATGATTGATTTGAGCTTTTCCTGAGCTTGCCCTTATCGGGCACGAACGCCAAGCCTCAGCCCTGGCCGCCCTGTTGACCCACACGGCCGCTCTCATCAGCGGACTCTCCGGCTCCGTCGGACCCGTGCGGCAGGGCCGGCCGCGTGGGCGCGGGTATGAACGTCCCGGGGAGCGAAGGGGCGTTCTCCCGGCCCGCGTTGGCGATCACGACCGCGACGTACGGCAGCAGCGCGCCCAGCACCAGCGTGCCGATCGCCACGTAACGCTCCACGTTCCAGAGCACCACGGTCAGGATCACGGAAATCGTGCGGATCCCCATCGAGATCACGTAGCGGCGCTGCCGGCCGCGTACGTCCTCGGCCAGTCCCTGGCGGGCCCCGGTGATCCGGAAGGTCTCCGTCCGTTCGCGCTTCCGCATCACATCCACCACCCGATTCGCTCCACTGCCTCCGGTTCGGTCCGTTCCTCGCACCGGCGTGTACTCAACGTTACGCCGCGGTCCCCGCCCCGACGAGGCCGGGGCACCTCCGTTTTCGCCGCCGGGACGGCGCTCGACGTGCACGGGACGGCGTGCGGAAGGGTTCGACGTGCGCCGGACGGGTGGCGGGCCGACACTGGCGTGAGCACGCTCCGCAGCGTCGCACGAGGAGGCGGCATGAACTGGTTGTGGGCCATCATCGTCGGTCTCGTCCTCGGCCTGATCGCCAAGGCGATCCTGCCGGGCAAGCAAGCGATCCCCATCTGGCTGACGATCATCTGCGGCATGGTCGGCGCCGTGCTCGGCAACTGGGCCGCCAGCGCGCTGGGAGTCCGCCACACCCACGGCATCGACTGGATCCGGCACCTGCTCCAGCTGATCGGCGCCGTCGTCATCGTCGCCATCGGAGACCGGCTCTGGGCCGGGACGCGAGGCAGGAGGGGAGCACGGGTCTAGCGCCGCCCCCGGGAGCGCGGAAGGGCGGACCGGAAACCCGGCCCGCCCGTCCGCGGGAGCAAGAGACCGGCTACAGCCCGCGGAGCTCCGCGATCCGCCGGCCCGTCTTGAGGTAGACGGCGCCCGCCGCGGAAAGCCCGGCGCCCGACAGCAGCTCGGGCACCACCTCGGCCAGCGGACGGATCGCGTCCGCCTCGGCCAGCACGATCGCCTGCTGCCCGCCGTCGGTCTCCACCACCAGCCGCAGGCCGTTCTGCTTGGCGACCCGGCGCGCGGCCGAGGCGCTCGGCTGGAAGCCCAGCACCTTGCTGAGGACGACCGTGACCGGCTCGGCGCCGTGCTCGGCCACCTCGACCACCGGCAGGTCGCCGACGTCGGTGAAGCTCTTCTTCGAGAACTGGGCGACGAAGCCGGCCCGGGCGGCCATCGCGGCCTCGACCCCGTAGAGCGCGGCCACGACCTCACCCGCGAGGACCTTCTTCAGGTCCATCGGGTGCAGCGAACGCTCCCCGACGCGGCCGAGCGCGAGCGCGATCTCCGCGTCCGTCCACTCGGTCCACGCCTTCAGGTACGGCTCCATCAGCCGGTCCGGGACCGACATGATCTTGCCGAAGACGTCGTCGGCGGGGGCGGTCAGGCCCACGTAGTTGCCCTTGGACTTGGACATCTTCGCGCCGGTGCCGTCGGTGCCCTCGATCAGCGGCATGGTCACCACCAGCTGCGGACGCTGCCCGCGCAGCTCCATCAGCTTGCGGCCCATCTGCAGGTTGAGCAGCTGGTCGGCGCCGCCGAGCTCGACGTCACAGTCCAGCGCCACCGAGTCCAGGCCCTGCGCGATCGGGTACATCAGCTCCGACATGGTCAGGCCCGAGCCCGCGGCGAGGCGGTTGCGGAAGTCCTCGCGCTGGAGCAGCTGCGAGACCGGCACCTGGTTGAGCAGGCCCAGCAGCTCGGGGAAGGTGAACGGCGCCAGCCACTCGCTGTTCTGCCGGAAGCGGACCTTCTCGAAGTCGAAGAAGGGCCGCACCTGCTCGCGGTAGCCCGCGAGGTTCTTCTCGATGTCCTCGTCGGTGAGCGGCGGGCGCTCGGCCGTGCGGCCCGTCGGGTCGCCGATCTTGGCGGTGAAGTCGCCGATCAGCAGCGTGACCTCGTGGCCCATCCGCTGGAAGCGGTTGAGGACGATCATCGGCACGGTGTGGCCGAGGTGCACGTCGGCCGCCGTCGGGTCGATACCCAGCTTGATGTGCAGGTTCTTCCCGGCCGCCCGGCGCTCGTCGATCCGCTCGGCCAGCTTGTCCGTCCCGGGCAGCACCTCCACCGCGCGGCCGGCGATCAGCTCCGCCTGCTCCCGCGCCGAGAGGTCCGACAGGTCCAGATAACGCCGCGCCTTGGTCTCGGTGAGCAACTGCTCCACGGTCGAGTCGAGGGAGAGGTCCTGTGCGAGGAGCTCACTGGCGCGGGCGACGGATTCGCCGAGGCGTGTCATGGCGTTCCTGAGATCTGTAGCGGACGGTGGTCCCCGGCGCCCCAGGGGGCACAGGGGGCGGAACGGGTCGGTCGTGCGCCAGTCTATTCGGCCGTGCGCGCGACGCCCCCGCCCGTACCGCCCCCGTCACCGCGCCCGCTCTCACACCCCCTTGCTCACGGAGCTCATGTGGAAGTCGGGCACCCGCAGCGCCGGCATCGCCGCGCGCGGGCAGACCTTCGCCAGGTCGCGCGGCACCGTGCGCTCGGTGCGGCCCGCCTCCACCGCCCGGGACAGCAGGTCCACCGGCGACTCGTTGAACCGGAAGTTGTTCACCTCGCCGACGACCTCGCCGTTCCGCACCAGCAGAACGCCGTCCCGGGTCAGCCCGGTGACGAGCAGCGTCGCCGGGTCCACCTCGCGGATGTACCAGAGCGAGGTGAGCAGCAGCTCGGGGCCGTCGTGCCCGCTCGCGGCGACCATCTCGTCCAGCGACCGGGTGCCGCCCGCCTCCAGGATCAGGTTGTCCGTGTACGGGGCGACGGGCAGGCCCGTCAGCGCGGCGGTGTGCCGGCCGGCGGTCAGCCGCTCCAGCACCCCATCGCGGATCCAGTCCGTCGCGGCCAGCGGCAGCCCGCTGTCGAAGACCGACAACCGGGTGTCCGACCCGTCCGTCAGCACGAACGGCGCGCACTCCAGACCGGGGGCGTACGGGTCGCTGCGCAGGGTCAGCGGCAGTCCGGACAGCTTCTCGCCCACCCGCGTCCGGCCGCCCGGCCCGTCACCGCCCGGCCCGTCACCACCGCTCGGCCCGTCACCACCGCTCGGCCCGTCACCACCGCCCGGCCGCGCGAACGCCGTCCGGCCCTCCGCCGCGTCCCGCGCGTCCGCCCGCAACTGCTGGTAGCAGACCAGGTCCGCCACGGCCGTCGGCGGCAGCAGCGTCGGATAACGGCCGGCGGGCAACTCGGTGCGGCCCCGGGCCGCCCAGGCCAGCCGCCGCGCCAGCTCGGCGTCCAGCGCCCGCGGATCGACGTTGGCGAAACCGTCCGTGGCCCGCGACAGCCACGCCGAACCGGGCCCGCGCACGTCCTTCGCGTTCAGCTCCACCCGGCCCATGGGCTGGTCGTGCCGCAGCCGCAGCCCGGTCGAGGTGCCCAGGTAGGAGGTGACCGTCTGGTGCCGGGCGTAGCCGTACAGCTCGCGGCCCTCGGCCCGGGCCCGGGCGAAGGACTCGCCGAGCGCCGGGGCGAACGCGTCGAACACGGCGGCGGACGTCCCGGCCGGTGGCTCCTCGAACGCGGGGGAGTGCGGGACGTCCGCCACCAGCGGTTGTGCGTCGTCGGCGGGCCCCGCCCCGCGCGCGGCCTCCTCGGCGGCCCGTACCAGCGGCTCCACGTCGTCGGCCGTGACCGCCGAGCCCGACACCACCCCGGCCGCCGCCCCCTGCCCGCCGCCCACGGTCGCGATCACGGTCACCGCGCGCCCGCGCGCGGTCCCATTGGTGGTCAGCGCGTTGCGCGCCCAGCGCAGATCGGCCGACGAGCGCTCCGCGACGACCACCGCGCAACCGTCCGCACGGGACAGCGCGAGGGCCCGCTCCACGATCTCCTGCGGCCTGTTCCGACGTGCTGTCACGTGTGGGCTCCCCTCGTCGCCGTCCCGGTCCCGTACGATTCCCCGCCGCGCCTCAATTGCCGTCCGCCCGCGCCGTGTTGAGCACGTCCGCTCTGTGGAACAGCGCCGACGGACAGTCGAGCGAACCCGTCGCGAACCCCGCGAGTCCCGCGAGCCGCCCGCGCCCGGTCCGGAAGAAGCGCCGGCCGGTGAACCGGAAATTCACCGGGGGAGCAGGGGGCGTACCGCTCCAAGAAGCACCCATGCAAATCAGGCGGTTTTTCACGGTCTGCCCTCGCTCCCTGTTCATACCGGCTGAAACCGGACCGTACGGGGTCTGATGACGACCTCATGACGACCCGGAGGCGCAGCCTGCGGACCACCTGGTGCGCTGAGCCCTTGGGTGTATACCCACCCATTCGGAGCGTGAGCCGGCGTGGACGCGCAATGCCTGGGCGCCCCCTTCGCGGGGGAGGGAGTGATCTCCGGGTTCCCGATTCTTCAGGAAGCCCGTGTGGTCCACGATCAGCGCTGCCGACGGGTCTCCGAGACGCTCGGCCACGTACTCCCGGACTTCGTCGAGGTGTCCGGGCGCACCGCACGGAAGGTGCGGCGGTATGCCTGGGGTGTGACGCCGATGGCGGCATGAAGGTGCTGGCGCAGGGAGACGCCGGTGCCGAATCCGGCGCGATGGGCGACCGACTCGACGGGCCAGTCGGTGGATTCCAGCAGGTGCCTGGCAAGGTCGACGCGCTGGCGGATGAGCCACTGGCCGGGGCTGGCGCCGACCTCGTCGCGGAAGCGACGGGTGAAGGTACGCACGCTGACGCCTGCGTGGGAGGCCATGTCGGCCAGGGCGATGGGTTCGGCGAGGCGTTCCATGACCCACGCCTGGGTGGGGGCGGTGCCGGAGGCGCCGGGATCAGGGACGGGGCGCTGGATGTACTGGGCCTGTCCGCCGTCCCTCCAGGGTGGCACGACGCAGGAGCGGGCGACGTCGTTGGCGATGTCGCTGCCGTGGTCGCGGCGCACGATGTGCAGGCACAGGTCGATGCCGGCGGCGGCCCCGGCGGAGGTCAGGACGTCGCCGTCGTCGACAAAGAGGACGTCGGGGTCGATGCGCGCGGTGGTGAACATGCGCTGCAGACGATCGCCTTCGCGCCAGTGTGTGGTGGCGGGGCGACCGTCGAGCAGTCCTGCGGCGGCCAGCACATAGGTGCCGGTACAGATCGCCACCATCCTGGTTCCGGGGCGGATGGCGCCCAACGCTTTGCGCAGCGTGTCGGGCAGGCGACCCTCCTCGCGGATGGGGCCCAGCGCGTGGGAGGGCGGGATGACGACGGTGTCGACGGTGGCCAGCAGGGAGGCGTCGTGGGAAACCGTGAGCTGGTAGTCGGCTTCGGCGCGGACAGGGCCGCCGTCCAGGCTGCACGTGGTCACGGAGTAGAGCCGATTGCCCATGCTGTCGCGGGCGGCGCCGAAGATCCGTGCGGGGATGCCCAGTTCAAAGGGGACGACGCCGTCCAGGGCCAGAACGCCAATGTCGTGCATGGCCCGATCCTTTCAGTCCATGGCCATCGGGCTACTCCTGGGGGCCGGTCCGCCCGGACAGTCTGAGGACGTGCCCAAGACAACCGGCACAAACGACAACGAACGCACTGCTGAAATGAGCACTTCGTCATGGACCAGACCAGCACCCCCACGACCATGCGCGCCGTTTCCCAGGACACCGCCGGAGCCCCGGACGTCCTCAAAGTCGTCGAGGTGGAGCGCCCCACGCCGGCCCGGGGCGAGATCCTGGTCCGGGTGCACGCGGCAGGCGTGAACCCGACGGATTGGAAGACCCGCGCGCGGGGCGAGTTCGCCACCGGGGTCCGGCCGCCGTTCACACTCGGCTACGACGTCGCCGGGGTGGTCGAAGCGGTCGGCGAGGGAGTGACACTCTTCCAGGCGGGCGACGAGGTATTCGGGATGCCGCGCTTCCCGCACCCGGCGGGCGCCTACGCCGAGTACGTCACCGCTCCGGCCCGGCACTTCGCCCCGCGTCCCCACGGACTCACCCACATCCAGGCCGGCGCCCTGCCGCTGGCCTCGCTGACCGCCTGGCAGGCCCTCGTGGACACCGCGAACGTTCAGCCCGGCCGACGTGTCCTGATCCACGCGGCTGCCGGAGGAGTCGGCCACCTGGCCGTGCAGATCGCGAAGGCCCGTGGCGCGTACGTCATCGGCACGGCCAGCGCCGCCAAGCACGAGCTGCTCCGCTCGCTGGGTGCCGACGAGCTGATCGACTACCGCACCCAGGACTTCACCGAGGCCCTCCGGGGCGTTGATGTCGTCCTGGATACCCTCGGCGGCCCCAACTGGGCCCGGTCCCTCCGAACGCTGCGGCCGGGCGGCATGCTGATCTCGATCCTGCCGCCAAACGGCACCTTTCCCGTCAAGGAGGCGGAAGCAGCCGGAGTACGGGCGGTGTTCATGCTCGTAGAGCCCGACCACGCGGGGTTGCGCGAGATCACCTCCCTCGTCGAGGACGGCCGCCTGCATGTGATCGTCGACGAGGTCTTCCCCCTCGAAGAAGCCGCCCGGGCCCACACGCTGGGCGAGACCGGCCGCACCACCGGCAAGATCGTCCTCTCCGTCGCCCCCTGACCCACCGCGGTTGCTGCTGCCGCGCCAGCGTTGTGAAGACGTGTCGACCCGGTGCGGACCTCGGCCTCGCGCGGGCGCTTCGTCAGGATCGGGTCAGCTCGGTCGAAGTGTTGAGGACGTTCACGCTCCGAAACAGCGCGGAGGGGCACCCATGAGACACGGAGGCCACCTGCCCAGGTTGCGCTTTTCCGCAGTTGAAAGCCCCTCCCAGAACGTAGGTCTGGGGCCCGCCGACCCCCTCCATGGAGCCCCAGAAGTCAGTGGTCGTCCCCTGATAGGCGACATCCCGAAGCTGCTCGCGAAGGCGGCCGTTCCGGATCGCGTACGCCCTCTGCTGTGTGAACTGGAAGTTGTACCGCTGCTGGTCGATCGACCACGACCGGTTGCCGACGACGTAGATCCCGCGGTCCACGCCCGCGATCAGCTCCTCGGTCGACGGCCCGTCCGGCGCGGGCCGCAGCGAGACGTTGGCCATCCGCTGCACCGGGATGTGCGACGGCGAGTCCGCGTACGCGCAGCCGTTGGACCGGCCGAGGCCGTGCAGCCGGGCGATCCGGCGGTCGAGCTGCCAGCCGACCAGGATCCCGTCCCTGACGATGTCCCACTCCTGCGCGGCCACCCCCTCGTCGTCGTAGCCGACGGTCGCCAGCCCGTGCTCGGCCGTCCGGTCGCCGGTGACGTTCATCAGCGGCGAGCCGTAGACCAGCTTCCCGAGCCGGTCCGGGGTGGCGAAGGAGGTACCCGCGTACGCCGCCTCGTAGCCGAGCGCGCGGTCCAGCTCGGTGGCGTGGCCGATGGACTCGTGGATGGTCAGCCACAGGTTCGACGGGTCGATGACCAGGTCGTACGCGCCCGGCCGCACGCTCGGCGCGCGCACCTTCGCCGCCAGCAGCTCCGGCAGCTCGGCCAGCTCCGCGTCCCAGTCCCAGCCGGTGCCCGTCAGGTATTCCCAGCCGCGGGCCGTCGGCGGGGCCAGGGTGCGCATGGACTCCACGCCGCCCGCCGGGTCCACGGCCACCGCCGTCAGCTGCGGGTGCACCCGGACGCGCTGCTGGGTGGTGACCGTGCCCGCCGTGTCCGCGTAGAACTTGTTCTCGTGGATGGCCACCAGCGACGCGTCGGCGTGCGCCACCCCGTCGGCGGCCAGCAGCCGCGCGCTGTAGTCGGCCAGCAGGGCGGTCCGCTCGGCGGCCGGTACGCCGAAGGGGTCCTGTGCGTACGGCGACACCCAGGTCCGTTCCGCGTGCACCGGCTCGTCGGCGAGCTCCACGCGGTCGCCCGAGCCGGCCGCGGCCGTCACCTTCCCCGCCAGCCGGGCCATGGCCACGGCCTGGCCGGCCACCCGGGCGGCGGCGTCCATCGTCAGCTCCGTCCCGGCGGCGAAACCCCAGGCGCCGCCGTGCACCACGCGCACCGCGTACCCCAGGTCCGTGGTGTCCGCGGACCCCGCGAGCCGGGCGTCGCGCAGCCGCCAGGAGGCGTTGCGCACCCGTTCCAGGCGGAAGTCGGCGTGGTCGGCGCCCAGCGCGCGGGCGCGGGCGAGGGCGGCGTCGGCGAGCGGGCGCAGGGGCAGTGCGAGGAATGACGCGTCGATGGCGTGCGGCACGGAACCTCCCGGGGTCGTCGCCGTGCATCATGCCCATCCCCGGGCCGTCTTCCGCGGGAGATTCTGTAGAGATCCAACAGGGACCGGCCACGCCGCCTGTCAGTGCCCGATTGTCGCCCCGGCGACCTCTACCGATACGTTCGTGTAGTCCAGCTCCGTCCCTGTACGGATTCGTCAACGGAAGGGTGATCCTTTGAGCCGCTCGGTTCTCGTCACCGGAGGAAACCGGGGCATCGGCCTCGCCATCGCGCGCGCGTTCGCCGACGCGGGCGACAAGGTCGCCGTCACCTACCGCTCGGGCGAGCCCCCCGCCGACTTCCTGGCGGTGAAGTGCGACATCACGGACCCGGAGCAGGTCGAGCAGGCGTTCAAGGAGATCGAGGAAAAGCAGGGCGCGGTCGAGGTGCTGGTGGCCAACGCCGGCGTCACCCGCGACCAGCTGCTGCTCCGCATGTCCGAGGAGGACTTCTCCTCGGTCGTGGAGACCAACCTCACCGGGACGTTCCGCGTCGTCAAGCGCGCCTCCCGGCCCATGCTCCGCGCCCGCAAGGGCCGCGTGGTGCTGATCTCCTCCGTGGTGGGCCTGCTGGGCTCGGCCGGACAGGCGAACTACGCGGCCTCCAAGGCCGGCCTCATCGGCTTCGCCCGCTCCGTCGCCCGTGAGCTGGGTTCCCGGAACATCACCGTCAACGTCGTCGCCCCCGGTTTCGTGGACACCGACATGACGCGCGTGCTCAGCGACGAGCAGCGCGCGGGGATCGTGGCCAACGTTCCGCTGGGCCGCTACGCGCAGCCCGACGAGATCGCCGCCTCGGTCCGCTTCCTCGCCTCCGAAGAGGCCGCATACATCACCGGAGCCGTCATTCCTGTCGACGGCGGATTGGGCATGGGTCACTGATCGCCATGAGTGGAATCCTCGCAGGCAAGCGCATCCTGGTCACGGGTGTCCTCACCGAGCAGTCGATCGCCTTCCAGGCCGCCAAGGTGGCCCAGAACGAGGGCGCCGAGGTCATTCTGACCGGTTTCGGCCGGCTCTCCCTGGTCGAGCGCATCGCCAAGCGGCTCCCGAAGCCCGCGCCGGTGATCGAGATGGACGTCACCAACCAGGAGCACCTCGACGGCCTCGCCGCCAAGGTGCGCGAGCACATCGGCGACGACGTGCCCCTCGACGGCATCGTGCACTCCATCGCCTTCGGCCCCCAGGGCGCGTTCAACTTCCTCGACGCCACCTGGGAGGACGTCTCCACGGCCGTCCAGGTCTCGGCGTACTCCTACAAGTCGCTGGCGATGGCCCTGCTGCCGCTGATGCGCGAGGGCGCCTCCATCGTCGGCCTCACCTTCGACGCGCAGATCGCGTGGCCGAAGTACGACTGGATGGGCGTGGCCAAGGCCGCCCTGGAGAGCACCAACCGCTACCTCGCCCGCGACCTGGGCCCCAAGGGCATCCGCTGCAACCTGGTCTCGGCCGGCCCGATCAAGTCGATGGCTGCCAAGTCCATCCCGGGCTTCGAGGAGCTCGCGGACGTCTGGAACCACCGCGCCCCCATCGGCTGGGACCTGGCCGACCCGGAGCCGGCCGGCCGCGGCGTCGTCGGCATGCTGTCGGACTTCTTCCCGCGCACGACGGGCGAGATCGTGCACGTCGACGGCGGCGTGCACATGATGGGTGCCTGACGAGCCGGACGAGTGTGAGGGCCGTAGGCCCGGTGCTTTGGGGGATCCCCCAGGGACCGGACCTGCGGCCCTCACGCGTACCCCCTCCAGCCCGTCCGGCGGTTGAGGACAACCGCGCGGAGCGCGGTTGCGGGGGTGCGGGGGCGCAGCCCCGCAAGAAACGGGAAGGGGCGGGGCCGGGGCACGACCCAGGGCCGCCACGCCCCCGAGTCGAGAACCAGGCCGTCCACCCCCACACTGGGAGAACCGCACCACCGCGTGGGAGGAGGTACGGCAGTGATACGCACCGCGATACGCACCGCGGCGAGAGCCGCAGCCCTGCTCCTGATGGCGACGACCCTGGCCGGCCCCAAGCCGGCGGTCGCCGCCCCCGCCCCCCACCAGCAAGCCGAGTGCCACACCCGCATCCGCAACTCCCACGCCACAGCGGACTGCTACAACGGCAACGCCACCCCCGACCACGTGCAGCTCCACCTCCGCTGCGCCCACTGGTGGGACCCGGCCATGGACACGGCCCCCGCGACCGTCGACCCCACCCGTCACGTCACCCTCTCGCAGCGCTGCTGGCTGCGCATACGCGAGGCATGGGTGAGTCACTCCCCGGGCTGACCGCCATGATCGTCCCGCGACACGTACGGGTGCTCACTCGCCTCCGCCGCCGCGGCGACCGCGTCGCCGGCCCGGATCGCCTCGACCAGCCTCCCGTGATCGGTCAGCGCCCGAGGCCGCGGCTCGGCACCGACGTCCGCGCGCAGGAACTTCCGTACGACGAAGCCGAGATCGGCGTAGAGCGCGGCCAGCACCTCGTTGTGCGCGGCGGCGACGACGGCGGTGTGGAACGTGGCGTCGGCCTCGACGAACTCGTCCAGGTCCCCCGACCGCCACGCCTCCGCCCGCCGCTCCAGCAGAAGCTCCAGCTGGTCCAGGTCGGCGTCGGTCCGCCGCTCCGCGGCCAGCGCGGCGGCCTTGGTCTCCAGGGCACTGCGCAACTCGGCGACGTGCCGCGGATCGGCGCGGGCGAAGCGCCGGCCCATCACCCCGGCGAGTTCGCTGGTGGCGACGACGTATGTGCCGGAGCCCTGCCGGATGGTGAGGAGCCCGTTGTGCGCGAGGGCTCGCACGGCCTCCCGGACGGTGTTGCGGGCGACGCCGAGCCGTTCGACGAGCTCCGGCTCGGTGGGGATGCGGGAACCGACCGGCCACTCACCGGAAGTGATCTGCGTCCGCAGTTGTGTGATCACCTGATCGACCAAGGGGGCCTTGTGGGGCGAAGTCAGCGGCATGGCATTCCATTCATCCCATGATTCTATGATTGGCTGTATGACAGGTGCAGCAGCAGGCAAGGAGCCCACGACGGCCACGGCCTCCGACGGGACGCCCCACTCCGACAGGGCCTCCCACCACATCGTGACAGGGCTCGCGCGGGCGGCCGCCTCGCCCTGGCCGCGGCGGTTCCTCGCCCTCGGCCTGGTGCTGGCGGCCTTCAACCTCCGCCCGGCCGTCACCAGCCTCGGTTCCCTCATGGAGGAGGTGCGGGACGGGCTCGGCATGAACGGCACCGTCGCCGGGCTGCTCACCTCCATCCCCTCCCTCTGCTTCGCCGTCCTCGGCCCCGCCGCCCCCCGGCTGGCCCGTCGCTGGGGCCCGGCGGCCGTCGTCTGCGCCGGCCTCGCGGCCATCGCCACCGGACTGGCGCTCCGCCCGTTCGCGGGCGGTGTCGTGGGATTCCTGCTGCTCAGCGCGCTGGCGCTGGCCGGTATCGCGGTGGGCAACGTGCTGATGCCGGTCGTGGTCAAACGCTGGTTCCCGGACCGCGTCGGCCCGATGACGGGCCTGTACTCCATGGCCCTCACCGGCGGCGCGGCCGTCACCGTGGCCAGCACGGTGCCGCTGGCGGACGCGATGGGCGGCGGCTGGCGGCCGGGCCTCGCCGTGTGGGCGCTGCTCGCCCTCGCCGCCGCGCTGCCCTGGGCGGTCATCACCCGCCGGCCGGGCGAACGGCCGGAACGTGCCGTCAAGGAGACCACCGGGGCCGCATCGGAGAAGGAGGCCACCGGGGCCGCATCGGAGAAGCAGGCCACCGAAGTCGCATCGGGGAAGCAGGCCACCGGAGCCGTGCCGGAGGGGGACGGCGCGGTCCTCGCCGAAACGTCCGCCCCGAGCGCCGCCCCGCACGGCGCGCACGCCCCCCTGAGCGCCGACAGCACCGAAGCGCGCACCCCGCGCATCACCAGCAGTCCCACCGCCTGGGCCCTGGCGGTCTTCTTCGGCCTCCAGGCCACCGGCGCCTACATCACCATGGGCTGGATGCCCCAGATCTACCGCGACGCGGGCATCTCGGCCTCGACCGCCGGACTGCTGGCGGCGGTGACGATGCTGATGGGCGTCCCGTTCTCCTTCCTGCTGCCGCGCCTCGCGGCCCGGATGCGGAACCAGGGCCCCCTGGTCGTGGCGCTGGTCGCCTGCGGTCTGGCGGGGTACGCCGGGCTGTGGCTCGCCCCGGTGGGCGGCTCCTGGGCCTGGGCGGTGCTGCTCGGCATCGCCAACAGCTCCTTCCCGCTGGCCCTGACGATGATCGGGATGCGCGCGCGGACCGGCGCCGGCGTCGTCCGGCTGTCCGCCTTCGCCCAGAGCGTCGGATACCTGATCTCCATTCCCGGGCCGCTGCTGGTGGGCCGGCTCTACCAGCAGACCGGCGGCTGGGGGCTCCCGATCGCCCTGCTGGCCGCGCTGATGGTCCCGCAGGCCGTCGCCGGGGTGCTGGCCGGCCGCAACCGGAGCGTCGAGGACGAGTTCCGGCTCCGCTGACCCGGCGCGGAGTCCAGTGCCGACGCCCGACGCCGCTCCCCGGCACCGACACTCGCCTGCCCGCCCGGGGGTGGTGCTCGCGCTCCTGCCCGACACCGACGCCCGCCCCCGGCACCGACGTTTGCCCGCCCGCCCGGCGGTGGAGCTCACGGCCCGGCCCGACGCGGACGCCCGCGCCCCCGCCCGGCGGTGGCGCGCCACGCCCCGACCCCGGTGCCCGGCCGGAGGCGGCGGCTGCGACACTGGTGCCATGCCCGTCCTCGAACCCAACCCCCAGAACGGCCAGAAGACGCTTCTGGTCATCCTCGGCGCGATGCTCGGCATCACCGTCGTCATCGGCATCATCGCGACGATCGCCGCCGGCTGACCATCGCCTGGTCGCCGTCTGATCGCCGTCTGGTCCAAGCCCGATCAGACGGCGATCAAGCCCGACCGTCGGCCGGCACAGGCCGGCCGACTCGTTTTCTTCCTCCACCCACCCCGCCGGGGTGGGGTTAACCCCCGTCCCCTAGGGGGTCCACCTCCGGGAAGAGTGGGTGGCTTCCCGGATGGGATCCCAGGGGTCCCGCTCCGTAGATTCGTAGGGCACCGCGACGCGGCGGTGCACCGAGGCATCCACGGAGGAGAACATGCCCGCCGGCAGGCACACCCGCACCCGAGGCACCGCGCAGACCCGCCTGCCGTGGTGGGCCGCGGTCCTGCCCGCCCTGGCCTTCGCCGCGCTCTTCGCCCTGCTGGCCCTCCCCGTCCCGGAGGCGTCCGCTGCCCCGGCGGCGGCAGCCGACGGGACGGCGTCGCAGAGCCCCGTCGCGCAGGTCGTCCGCGTCGTCCGGCACACCCTGGACGGCTGGATATCGTGAAGCGTTACCCCGAGGAGGGCAAGCCTCCCAACACCCCGCGCCTCACGGCTGGTTTCGTGCGAAGCTGGACGGCATGAGCGCCGACATGACCCGCAGGATCGTCCTCTTCCGCCACGCCAAGGCCGAATGGTCCGACGTCGACGACCACGAGCGACCGCTCGCCGACCGCGGGCGCAAGGACGCTCCCGTCGCGGGCCGCTGGCTCGCCGGCTCGGGTGTCGTCCCCGACCTGACCCTGTGCTCGACAGCGGCCCGCACCCGCGAGACCTGGAAGCTCGCCGTCTCCGAGCTGCCCCAGCGCCCCCGGACGGTGTACGAGGAGCGGCTCTACGAGGCATCGCTCGGCGAGCTGATCGCGCTGCTCAACGAGGTGTCGGACGAGGTGGGCGACCTCGTCGTCGTGGGGCACAACCCGGGCATGCACGCCCTGGCGGACGCCCTGTCGGGCGAGGCCGACGGAGACCTGCTGGCCCGGTTGAACCGCTCGGGGTACCCCACCTCGGCCATCGCGGTGATCAGCTTCACCGGTTCGTGGAAGAGCGTCGAACACGGGGTCGGTCGACTGGTCGCCTTCTGGGCGCCGCACGCCTGACGAGGCCGGAAGAGGTCCCGGACGGGCGAGTGGACGGGCGGGGGAGCGGACAGGTGGGGGAACGGACGGACGGGTGACGCCGACGCGTCACCCGTCACCCATCACTCGTCCCCCGCCATCACTGGTCCCCGCGCCGACGTCACTCGTGCGTGTTCGCCGCCTCGACCTCTTCCCGGGTGACGCCCAGCAGATACAGCACCGTGTCCAGGAACGGCACGTTCACCGCCGTGTGCGCAGC
This sequence comes from Streptomyces sp. CA-181903, assembly GCF_050937075.1. Taxonomy (NCBI): domain Bacteria; kingdom Bacillati; phylum Actinomycetota; class Actinomycetes; order Kitasatosporales; family Streptomycetaceae; genus Streptomyces; species Streptomyces sp. CA-181903. The sequence goes on along the minus strand of NZ_JBNJLY010000001.1, from coordinate 1,657,605 downwards.
CTCCCGGACCACCGGCTTGGCATTGAACGCGACCCCCAGGCCGGCCGCGTTGAGCATGTCGAGGTCGTTGGCGCCGTCACCGATCGCCACCGTCTGGGAGAGCGGCACCCCGGCCTCGGCGGCGAACCGGCGCAGCAGCCGCGCCTTGCCCGCCCGGTCCACGATCTCGCCGGTGACCCGGCCGGTCAGCCTGCCGTCCACTATCTCCAGGGTGTTGGCCGAGGCGAAGTCCAGCCCCAGCCGCTCCCGCAGGTCGTCGGTGACCTGGGTGAACCCCCGGACACCACGCCCACCTGGAAGCCCAGCCGCTTCAGGGTGCGGATGAGGGTACGGGCGCCGGGCGTCAGCCGCACCTCCGCGCGTACCTTGTCCACCACCGACTCGGGCAGGCCCTCCAGGAGCGCGACCCGCGCGTGCAGCGACTGTTCGAAGTCGAGCTCGCCCCGCATCGCGCGGGCGGTCACCTCGGCCACCTCGGCCTCACAGCCCGCGTGGGCCGCGAACAGCTCGATGACCTCGTCCTGGATCAGCGTCGAGTCGACGTCCATCACCACCAGGCGCTGCGCCCGCCGCTGCAACCCGGCGGCCACGACGGCGACGTCCACCCCGAGCTTCGCCGCCTCTATCGCCAGCGCGGTGCGCAGCGTCTCCGTCCCGGCGCCGGAGACCGCGAACTCCACTGCCGTCACGGGGTACTTGGCGAGGCGGAAGATACGGTCGATGTTGCCGCCGGTGCCGGTGATACGGGCCGCGATGGCGGCCGTGGACTCCGCGGTGAGCGGGTGCCCGAGCACCGTGACATGGGAACGGCCCGTGCCGCGCGGCCTGTTGTCGCCCCGGCCCGAGATGATCTCCGTCTGGAGGTGCATGGCCTCGGCCCAGCTGTGCACCGTCGACCGCAGGCCGCCCTCGGCCGAGGCGCCTCCGGCGGGCGCGGTGACCAGCGCGCACAGGGTGATCCGGCCCCGGGTGACGACCTGTTCGATGTCCACGACGTCGACCGCGTAGGCGGCGAGGGTGTCGAAGAGGCCGGCGGTGATGCCCGGCCGGTCCTTCCCGAAGATCTTGACGAGGAGAGTGGGCACGTCGTCACCGGCGGCGGGGGTGACGGGCGGGGGCAACGGTGCGCTCATGGTCCTTCTACCGTATCCGGTGCCCGTGAGGTGGTCGCAGGGGGAGGCGGCCGGCGGGATGACTATTCACCGCGTGGCTACCGCCGCGGTGGCCGTCCGTCCGGTCCCGGCCACCCCCGGGGTGCGGGCGGCGGAGGCGGCGGTGGCGGGGGCGGGCTCCCGTACGGGCGGCGGGGACGCTCCTGCGGCGGCCCCGGCCGAGGGCCGCGCCGCGCGCCGGGAGAGGAACCGGAATCGGGGCCGGGCGCCGCAGGCCCGGTCGAGGTGGTGGCCGAGGGGTCGACCCGCGGGCCCGGCCCGGAGCCCGGCGGAGTGCCCGGCCGGGGTTCGGGCCGCGGGCGCAGATAGGGATTGGTCTCGTCCCGCGCCGGACGGTAACCGGGCGACGGCCGGTGCGGCCCGGGCACGTCCCCGGCCGCCCCGCCGGCCGGACTGCCCGCCGCCCCGCCGGCCGCGTTCCCGCGTTCCCCGCCGCCAGGGCTCCCCGGCGCCCCGCCGGACGGATGCCCGTACCCGGACCCGTCGTACCCGGACCCGTCGTACCCGGACCCGTCGTACCCGGACCCGTCGTACCCGGACCCGTCGTACCCCGCGCCTGCCCGTCCCCTGCCTCCCCTTCCTCCCTGTCCCCACCCGTCTCCTCCCCCTCGCCCTCCCTGCCCCTCGCGTCCTTCTCGTCCTTCCCGCGCGAACGCCACGGCCCCCCGCCCCGCCGCCCCCGTGGCACACGCGAGCAACCCGCCCACCGTCCCGGCCGCCAGGCCCCACGCCGCCCCGAGGACCGCCGCGAGGAGTCCGTTCCCCCGCAGGTCGAGCCCGGCGCCCACCGCGTCGACGCCCAGCACCGTCAGCCCGGCGTCGGCCTTCACCCGCGTCGCCAGGACGAGCAGCGGCAGCGCCGCGGCCGTCACCGCGCCCAGCGCGAGGCCGCACCGGCCGGCGTACGCGACCGCGCTCCGCGCTCCCCGGGGCGTCCGGACCGCCGTGAGCACCCCGGCCAGGAGCAGGGCGACCGCGCAGGCGACCGACAGCAGCCACACCCGCCCGTCGTACTCCGCCAGCCGGCCCACCGTGACCGGCCGGTCGGTGCCGCCGGCCAGCAGGTCGTCGAGCGGGGAGGGGAGGACCTGCGTCAGGGTTCCCGAGGCCCGGCCGTGCCAGGGGACGAAGAGGCCCAGCGGAACCCCGAGCCACACCCCGTTCGGCGCGCCGAGCAGCGCGCCGCCGGCCACCCGCCGGGGATGGTCGTCGCCGGCCACCGCGACCAGCGCCGCCGCCCACCCGGCGGCGACGGTCAGGACGAGGACGCCGCACAGCGCCGAGGCCGCCGGCCGTACCGTCCGGTGGAGGGCGCCGGCGCCGCGCGGCAGCGGGGACCGGCGCGCGGCGAGTACGGCGATCAGCAGCACGGCCGCCACCCAGAGCGCGCCGCCCAGCAGGGAGGGCCCGGTCCGTACCGAGAAGCCGACGTCCGCCTTGGCCTTGGCGAGGTCGGCCAGCCCTTGGGCGAGCCCCCCGCCGATGTCCCCGATGTCGCCGACACCGGGGATATCCAGCTTCGGGAGTTTCGGGCCGCCCGCCGAGTCGCCGAGGCCGAGTCCTTCCCCCTGGAAGGTGAGGGTGGACGAGCCGGCCCAGGCCAGCCCGCCGAGCAGCAGCAGGAACACCGAGGCCACCGCCCCGGCGCGGAGGGCGAGTTCACGGCCGCCGACCACCGGTCCCGCCGCTCGCAGCGACCGGGCGAACGACCAGCCGAGCACCAGCGCCCCCACCAGGCTCACACCCAGCGGCGTGAGCTCGATGGCGGTGTGCGCGTCGGCGCCCTTGACCCCGAACGCCTCCAGCGCCCCCGACGGCGCGACGGACCCGCCGACCGCGAGAACGGTCACCGCGGCCGTCATCGGCCCCAGCTCCCCGGCCGCGTCCGCGCCCAGGAGGTGCAGTCCCAGCGCCGCCACCCCCGCCATGGCGAGGAAGGCCCACCCGACCCCCGCCACAGCGAAAACGATCATGTGGACGCCCCGCGCCGGGCGCCGTCCGCTGGTGATGGTCATCACGGCCCCCCGGTCCGTCGCCGCCCCGGCCCCCGGCCCCGGGGACGAGCGACTCCCGGGCGGCCGTGGGTGATTACCACTCTCCGGTGGTGTTTCCGGCCCGTCAACGGCGCTCGGAAAGCGGGGGGCGCCAATCCCCGACTTTCGATCGGGGGACTGTGCCTGAAATAGTTCCTCCCGATGTTCGCCATCCCTAGACTCCCTGTGCAGGGGGTACATCGGGGGACAAGTAGTGGGGCATGGAGTGCCTGAACTCGTACTGGAATTGAATGGACAGACCTGGACGCTCGATCCGTCCCGGTCGTACACCCTCGGACGCGATCCGCAGGGCGACATGGTGCTGGAGGACGCCAGGGTCTCGTGGCGCCACGCCATCGTCCGTTGGAACGGCCGCAGTTGGGTGCTCGAGGACCAGGGCAGCACCAACGGCACCTATGCGCAGGGGCAGCGGGTCCACCAGGTGGAGATCGGCCCCGGCTCGGTCGTCCACCTGGGCAACGCGACCGACGGCCCGCGGCTGAGCGCCGCCGGTGCCGCCGCGCCGCCCGCCGGCGATCTCTACAGCGCGCAGACCGCGCTGGCGGCCCAGCCCGGTCACGCGGCCCAGCCCGGTCACGCGGCGCCGGCGCCGCAGCAGCAGGCCCCCGGCATGTGGCAGCAGCCCCCGCACGGCGGACCCCAGCAGTATCAGCAGCACCCGCAGCAATACCAGCAGCCCCACGGCGGCTGGCAGCAGCCGCAGGCCGCCGCCCAGGCGCCCTGGCAGCAGGCTCAGCAGGCGCAACAAGCCCCGCAGCCGCAGCAGGCCCAGCCGCACATCCCGCACCAGGCGTCCTCGCCGGAGCAGGGCCGGCCGCCCCAGGGCGCGGGGGCCGGCGCCCCGCCCGTCCACGGCGACCGCAGCCCGACCACCTTCCACCAGCTCGCCCAGGGCCGCGTGATGCGCATCGGCCGTGCCCTGGAGAACGAGCTGGTCGTCGCCGACCTCCAGGTCTCCCGCTACCACGCCGAGTTCCGGGCCACCCCCGACGGCCGCTTCGAGATCGTCGACCTGGGCAGCCACAACGGCACCTACGTCAACGGCCAGCCGGTCCGCCAGCAGGTCATCGGCCCGCAGGACATCGTCGGCGTCGGTCACTCCACGTTCCGGCTCGTCGGCGACCGGCTGGAGGAGTTCGTCGACACCGGCGACGTCTCCTTCTCGGCCCGCCACCTGACCGTCACCGTGGACGGCGGCAAGCAGATCCTCAAGGACGTCTCCTTCGGCGTCCCCGAGAAGTCGCTGATCGCCGTCATCGGCCCGTCGGGCTCCGGCAAGTCCACCCTGCTCAAGGCGCTGACCGGCTACCGGCCCGCCAACCAGGGCGACGTCCTCTACGACAACCGGAACCTGTACAAGCAGTTCGCCGAGCTGCGGCAGCGCATCGGTCTGGTCCCGCAGGACGACATCCTGCACAAGGAGCTCACCGTCCGGAAGGCGCTCCGCTACGCCGCGAAGCTCCGCTTCCCCGGCGACACCGCGCCCGCCGAGCGCGAGGCCCGCATCGACGAGGTGCTCCGCGAGCTCAAGCTCGACATCCACAAGGACAAGAAGGTCACCTCCCTCTCCGGCGGCCAGCGCAAGCGCGTCTCCGTCGCCCTGGAGCTGCTGACCAAGCCCTCGCTGATCTTCCTGGACGAGCCCACCTCGGGCCTCGACCCGGGCATGGACCGCGATGTGATGCAGCTGCTGCGCGGCCTCGCGGACGACGGCCGTACGGTCCTGGTCGTCACCCACTCCGTCGCCGAGCTGGCCCTCTGCGACAAGCTGCTGGTCATGGCGCCCGGCGGTTCCGTCGCCTACTTCGGCCCGCCGGAGGAGGCGCTCAACTTCTTCGGCTACGACACCTGGGCGGACGTCTTCTCCGCCTTCGAGAACTACCGCGACTACGACTGGGCGGGCCGCTGGAAGGGCTCGCAGCACTACCAGATGTACGCCGCGGACATCGACGCCGTCGCCCCGCAGTCGGTGCACGTCCAGCCGCAGATGGTCCGTCCGCACAAGGCCCAGAGCTGGGGCTCCCAGCTGTGGACGCTGATGCGCCGCTACGTCTCGGTCATCGCCTCCGACCGCGGCTTCATGGGCCTGATGCTGATCCTGCCCGCGGTCCTCGGCGGGGTGAGCTGTGTGATCCCGTCCGACTTCGGGCTCTCGGCGCCCCCCAAGGGCCACAATCAGGACGCCGGCACGATCATGCTGATCCTCGCGGTCGGCATGTGCTTCTCCGGAGCCGCCAACTCCGTCCGTGAGCTCATCAAGGAACGGGTGATCTACGAACGGGAACGGGCGGTCGGCCTCTCCCGGTCCGCCTACCTGATGTCCAAGGTCATCGTGCTGGGCGCGATCACCGCGCTGCAGGGCGTGATCATCTGCGCCATCGGCTTCTCCGTCCGGAAGCTGCCCACCGAGGGCCTCATCCTCAAGGCGCTCCCGGCCGCCGAGCTCTGCCTGGTCATCATCGCGCTGGGCTTCACGTCCATGATGATCGGCCTGGTGATCTCCTCCCTGGTGAAGACCGCGGAGAAGACCATGCCGCTGCTGGTGATGTTCGCGATCGTCCAGGTCGTCTTCACCGGCATCATGTTCAAGGTCTACGACGCCCCGGGCGTCGAGCAGGTCGCCTGGCTGATGCCCTCCCGCTGGGCCATCGGCGCCGCAGGCGCCACCCTGGACCTCTCCCACCTCATGGCCCCCTTCGACAAGAACGACCCGAACAACCTCGACCCGCTCTGGGCGCACACCGTCTCCCAGTGGGGCATCGACCTGTTCGTCCTTCTCGCGCTCGGCGTCGCCTGCGGCTTCGCGGTCGCCCGGCTGCTGCGCCGGCACGAACCCGAGGTCATGCGCAAGTAGCGCGGAAACGCGTCAGGGGAAACGCCTCGGAGGAAACACCCCGGGGAAACAGCCCGGAGGAAACAGCCCGGAGAAAACGTCCGGAGGAGAAGCGGCCGGAAGGAAAACGGCCGTAAACCAGAAAAGCCCGCCGCGAATTGCGGCGGCAAAAAGGGCGGTGGCACCCGGGAAACCGGATGCCACCGCCCTTTCGCGTGGCTCTTCGGGACGTCAGCCCCCGGCTCAGTAGGCCGAGTTGACGTTGTCCATGGAGCCGTAGACCTTGGCCGCGTAGTTGCAGGCGGCGGTGATGTTGGCGACCGGGTCGTAGATGTCCCAGGAGGTGCCGTCGACGTGGTACGCCTTGAAGGTCGGGTCGATCACCTGGAGCAGGCCCTTGGAGGGGATGCCCGCCGCGGCGTTCGAGTCCCAGTTGTTGATGGCCTGCGGGTTGCCCGTCGACTCCCGCATGATGTTGCGGTAGATGCCGTCGTAGCTGCCCGGGATGCCCTTGGCCTTCATGATGTCCAGGGCCTCGCGGATCCAGCCGTCGAGGTTGTTGGCGTACGCCTTCGGGGCCGGGGCGGCGGGCGCGGCCGGCGCGGCCTTGACCGGCTGGCGCGCGGCGGACCGGCTCGCGGCCGCCTTCTCGGCGCGCTCCTTCTCCGCCTTGGCCTTCGCCTCCGCGGCGGCCTTCTGCTGGGCCTCCGCCTCCGCGCGGGCCTGGCCGGCGGCGGTGTCGGACTGCTTCACCAGCTCGTCGCGCTGGGTCTCGGTGCCGAACGCCTTGGCGTTCCACGCGACGGGCTTCACGCCGACCGCGGCCTGCTGCTCACCCTGGGTGGAGCCGCCCGGGACGACGGCGAGCGCCACTGCCGCCACGCCGGCCGCGGCGATGCCCGCGGCGGAGAACTTGTGGACCTTGGTGAGACGGCTATAGCCGGAGATGGTGGAGCGCATGACTGTGCTGAACCTCTTCCAATCGCGTGAGTCGCAGTGGCCCGGATCGGCGCGGATGAAGCGCCGTTTCTCGATCTACGGCGCCCTGCGACGGGGCAATTGTTAGCGGCTGCAAAATGCGCTGGCAAAGGTGTGACGTACTATCCGACTTCGTTGTCGGCACTTCCGGCGCGGGCCGCCCGAAAGCGTCCCGCGCCCGCTCAGCACCCCTCTTACGGCGGTTTTACGTCTCCACTACCGGATGTCGTAGGTGATGTGCGTCCTATGCGCGGCGTCACACCGCGCAGCGCCCGCTCACACTCCGTGTGATCACGTCCGTACGGTGTGTACCGGGTTTTCGCGCGCCCTCCCGGGACCGCTCCTGCCCGGTGGATCAGAACTCAATCAAGACCTGGTCCAGACTCTTCCGCACCAGGTCCGGAACCTGGCAGTCGTCCGCCGGATACCCCACCGGGATCACCGCGAACGCCTTCTCGTTCACCGGCCGCCCGAGCACCTCCCCCAGGAACCGCATCGGACTCGGCGTGTGCACCAGCGCCGCCAGCCCCGACAGGTGCAGCGCCGACAGCAGCATCCCGACCGCGATGCCCACCGACTCGTCCACGTAGTAGTGCTTGCGCCGTTCCCCGTCCGCCCCCAGCCAGTACCGCTGCTGGAAAACGACGATCAGCGCCGGCGCGTCCGTCAGATGCGGCTTCACCTCGTCCGTGCCCAGCGGCCGCAGCGCCGCCAGCCACTCCTCGCCGAGCCGCCCGGCGTAGGAGACGCGCTCCTCCTCCTCGGCCGCCGCCCGGATCCGCGCCCGTATCTCGGGATCCTTGACCAGGACGAACGTCCACGGCTGCTGGTGCGCCCCGGACGGCGCCGTGGCCGCGCACGCGATGGCGTCCCGCACCACGCGCTCCGGCACCGGGTCGGCCGAGAACCGGCGCACGGTCCTGCGGTCCGCCATCCGCTCCCGCAGCTCCGCGGCGCGGGCGAGCGACTCCTCGGCGGGCATCCGCGCGGGCCGGTACGGGACCGGCCGGTAGGGCTCGCCATGGGTGGGTGTCCACTGCACAGAGGTCGACATGGACCGAGTCTGGCGGGGACAGGGCCTTCCGGCCTAGGCCCCGGGGCCCACGTACCGGCCACCGGCGGACCGATCCGCCGCCGGATCACCGCCGGTTACGGTGGCCGCATGAGTCAAGGCCCCCGCTCCGGCCTGCCCGCCGTGAGCACCGCGATCCTCGCGATGAGCAGACACCTGGAAGTCCGCGACGTCCTCAAGACCATCGTCGTCTCCGCCCGCGAGCTGCTCGGTGCCCGGTACGCCGCCCTCGGGGTGCCGGACGACCACGGCGGCTTCGCCCAGTTCGTCGTCGACGGCGTCAGCGAGGAGGAGTGGAAGGCCATCGGCCCGCTGCCCCGCCAGCACGGCATCCTCGCCGCGATGCTCCAGGAGAAGACCCCGCAGCGGCTGCCCGACGTCCGCCGGGACCCGCGCTTCGGCGGCTGGCCCGACGCCCACCCCGACATGTCCGACTTCATCGGCATGCCGATCGCCGACGGCGACGAGAACCTCGGCGTCCTCTTCCTCGCCAACAAGGTCGACAAGGAAGGGACGCGGAACTGCCCCCGGGCGGCTGCGCCTTCACCGACGAGGACGAGGAGCTCCTCTCCGTCCTCGCCCAGCACGCCGCCATCGCCCTGACCAACGCCCGGCTCTACGAGCGCAGCCGCGAGCTGACCATCGCCGGGGAGCGTGCACGCCTCGCCCACGAGCTGCACGACGCCGTGGCGCAGAAGCTGTTCTCGCTGCGCCTCACCGCCCAGGCCGCCACCGCACTGGTGGACCGTGACCCGGCCCGCGCCAAGGACGAGCTCCAGCAGGTCGCCCGGCTCGCCGCCGAGGCCACCGACGAGCTGCGCGCCGCCGTCGTCGAGCTGCGCCCGGCCGGGCTGGACGAGGACGGGCTCGTCGCCACCCTGCGCACCCAGGTCAAGGTGCTCGACCGGGCGCACGCCGCACACGTCTCCTTCACCTCCCACGGGATGCGGGCCCTGCCGGCCGCCCAGGAGGAGGCGCTGCTGCGGGTCGCCCAGGAGGCCCTGCACAACGCGCTGCGCCACTCCGGGGCCGCGCAGGTCGACGTCACCCTCGCCCGCCGGGGCCAGGGCGCCGTGCTGCGGGTGGCCGACGACGGAAGCGGATTCGACCCCTCCGCGGTCCGGCGGGCCGGCCGGCATCTCGGCCTGGTCTCCATGCGCGACCGGGCCAACGGGGTCGGCGGCAGGCTGAACGTGGACTCGGAGCCCGGCGAGGGCACCGCGATCGAGATGGAGGTGCCCGGTGGCTGAAGAGGCCCGGCAGGGGAAACAGGGGACCGCGAGCGGCCGGACGATCCGGGTGCTGCTGGTCGACGACCACCAGGTGGTCCGCAAGGGGCTGCGCACCTTCCTGGAGATCCAGGACGACATCGAGGTCGTCGGGGAGGCGGGCGACGGCGCCGAGGGCGTGGCACGCGCCGAGGAGCTGAGCCCCGACGTGATCCTCATGGACGTGAAGATGCCCGGCACGGACGGCATCGAGGCGCTGCGCAGGCTGCGTGCCCTGGACAGCCCGGCCCGGGTGCTGGTCGTCACCAGCTTCACCGAGCAGCGCACGGTGATCCCGGCGCTGAAGGCCGGAGCCGCGGGCTATGTGTACAAGGACGTGGATCCCGACGCGCTCGCCGGTGCCATCCGGTCCGTGCACGCCGGGCACGTCCTCCTCCAGTCGGAGGTGGCGGGGGCGCTGCTGGCGCAGGAGGACACGGGCGGGTCCCAGGGCCGGGGCAACGCGCTGACCGAGCGGGAGCGGGAGGTCCTCGCCCTGATCGCCGACGGCCGGTCCAACCGGGAGATCGCGCGGGCGCTGGTGCTGTCCGAGAAGACGGTCAAGACGCACGTCTCCAACATCCTGATGAAGCTCGACCTCGCCGACCGCACTCAGGCGGCCCTCTGGGCGGTCCGGCACGGCATCGGCGACTGACCGCGCCGTCCGGGAGCGGCGCGTCCACCGGAACGTCGCATTCCGACCGTCGATTCATGCGGTCGTGTGATTGTCGGGAGACCGCAGAAACCCGTTGGGCGGCGGCCCGTTGTCATGACGTAGCCACGGCGGATGGCCGTGGCAGCGTTCCAGGAAGGTCAGACCAAGAGTGAAGAACATGAAGAAGGCCGCTGCCGTCACGATCGCGGCCGGCGGTCTCGCCCTCGCCGGTGCCGGCATCGCGTCGGCCCACGGGGGAGCCCCGGCCGCCGCCGGCATCGCGAAGAACAGCCCCGGCGTCGTCTCCGGCAACGTCGTCCAGGTGCCGGTCAGCGTCCCGGTGAACCTCTGCAGCAACACGGTCAGCGTGATCGGTTCGATGAACCCCACCCACGGCAACCTCTGCGTCAACGAGTAACCGACGGGTGACGGACGGCGCCGTTCCCGGCGCTTCCGGACGGCCGGTCCCGCCGCGGTGGGACCGGCTCTGAAGGGTGATCAATCGTCCGAATGAGGGCAAACTCCACGATCGGCGTGCCGTCGGCGGAGTGGTGACGTTCATCAGGGCGCGACTCCGTCACCGGGGCCGCGAGGTCACCAGCAAAGGAAGCCACCCATGAACAGTGCCAAAAAGGCCGCCCTCGTTCTGGCCGCGGCCGGCGTATCCGTCGGCGCTTCTGTCGGCACCGCAGTCGCGCACGACAGCGACGGCGCCACCGCCCACGGCATCGCCAAGGGCTCGCCCGGCGTCATCTCGGGCAACGTCATCCAGATCCCCCTGGACGTCCCGATCAACGCCTGCGGCAACACGGTCGACATCCTGCTCGGGATCCTGAACCCGACGTTCGGGAACGTCTGCGTCGTCAAGTGACGCTCCGGAAGGCCCCGCGAACCGCACGGTTCGCGGGGCCTCCCCCTGTCCCGGCCACGGCCGGTCAGGCCCGTCCCGCCCCGGCTACGGCCGGTCGCGCTCCCGCCGCTCCACGGGCGCGTTGTACGCCGCCACCAGGGCCCGGCGGGCCGTCCGTTCCACCGGCCGCAGCGCCGCCGCCCGGGCCGCGATACCCGACGCGCTCATCGCCCCGCCGTGCTCATGACTCCCGGCGTCCCCCGTCCCGTACGCCAGGCCGACCAGCGCGGCCACCCGCTGCGCGAGCTCCAGCACCCGCGCCGCGCGCTGCGGATATCCGGGGGCCAGGATCGCGCGGTCCCGTTCGGCCCGCGCCCGGTAGGCCTCCAGCGCGGCCCGGGCCACCGGGCCCGATCCCGCCACGTCGAGCCGTGTCAGCACCTCGGTCGCCTCGCGCAGCGCCTCGGCCAGCTCCCGTTCCGCCTCGCCGAGCGACGGCACGTCGGCGGGCGGCGCGTCCCGCACCGGCGAGCAGCGCCAGACGACCTCCACGTGCAGGTCGGCGGCGTCCGGCCCGGACCCCGCCGCCCGTACCGCGGGCACCAGCCCCACCCCCGCCTCCGGGGCCAGGACGGCCTCCTCCGCCTCCAGGGCGAGCGCGTTGAACTCCGGCGGCCCGCTCAGCCCCAGCGGATGCCCCGGCACCGGCAGCGCCAGCCGCAGCCCGGTGGCCCCCAGCGCACGCAGCCGGCCCAGCGCCAGCGTCAGCCCCACCGGGCCGGACTCGCCCGGCAGGCCGGTCACCCGGTGGATCGCGTCACTCCCCGTGATGTGGTGCGCAGCGTCATCAGGTGAGACATAACCGGCAAGAAGGGCGTTTCCCCAGGCGGTGAACCGCCCCGATCGATGTTCGTCGAGCATGGGCCCCAGCCTAGGGATCGGCGATGACGGCCGGTGGCGTAGGTTTTCCCTGGGGGCTGCGCCGACAGGCGCCAGCGACGACGAACTGCAATGGGAGACAACGCGCTCATGAGCGATGTGCTGGAACTGGTGGACGTATCCGTGGTCCGCGAGGGCCGGGCTCTGGTGGACCAGGTCTCCTGGTCGGTCAAGGAGGGGGAGCGCTGGGTCATCCTCGGCCCCAACGGCGCGGGCAAGACCACCCTCCTGAATGTCGCCTCCAGCTACCTGTTCCCGACCAAGGGCACCGCCCGCATCCTCGGCGAGAAGCTCGGCGCCGTGGACGTCTTCGAACTGCGCCCGCGCATCGGCATCGCCGGCATCGGCCTGGCCGACAAGCTGCCGCGCAGCCAGACCGTCCTGCAGACGGTGCTCACCGCCGCCTACGGCATGACGGCCACCTGGCACGAGGACTACGAGTCCGTCGACGAGCAGCGCGCCCGCGCCTTCCTCGACGTCCTCGGCATGACCGAGTACCTGGACCGCAAGTTCGGCACCCTCTCCGAGGGCGAGCGCAAGCGCACCCTCATCGCCCGCGCGATGATGATCGACCCCGAGCTGCTGATGCTGGACGAGCCCGCCGCGGGCCTCGACCTCGGCGGCCGCGAGGACCTGGTGCGCCGCCTCGGCCGGCTCGCCCGCGACCCGCTCGCGCCCTCCATGATCATGGTCACCCACCACGTCGAGGAGATCGCCCCGGGCTTCACTCACGTCCTGATGATCCGTCAGGGCAAGGTGCTCGCCGCCGGCCCCATCGAGCTCGAACTCACCTCGCGCAACCTGTCGAAGTGCTTCGGCCTCCCGCTGGTCGTCGAGAGCCGCGGCGACCGCTGGACCGCCCACGGCCTGCCGCTGTCCTGACCCGGCCGGAAGTGCCGGTCCTCCCGTCCGGGGGACCGAGGAGCCCTGTCGGTGACCCCGTCCACGCGCCTACCATGACCATGTGAACACATGGGCGTGGTGGCTCGTGGCCGCCGTCGGTCTGGGTATCCCCCTGGTCGTCACCGCGATGCCGGAGTTCGGCATGCTGGCGATCGGGGCCGTCGCCGCCTCCGTCACCGACGCCCTCGGTGGCGGCACGGTGCTGCAGTTCATCGTCTTCGCCGTCGTCTCCGTCGCCCTGATCGCCGTGGTCCGGCCGATCGCCAACCGGCAGCGCACCGGCCGCCCCGCCCACGCTTCCGGCGTGGAAGCCCTGAAGGGGCGCCAGGCGATCGTCCTGGAACGGGTGGACGGCCGGGGCGGACGCATCAAGCTGGCGGGCGAGATCTGGTCGGCCCGCTCCCTCGACGGCGAGCGGACCTTCGAGGCGGGCGAGCAGGTGGACGTCGTCGACATCGACGGCGCGACGGCGGTGGTCATGTGAGACGGCCGCCCGGTGGGCCCGGTGAAGGCGCCGCGCAGGCAATGGCCGTACGGGCAGTGGCCGTACGGCGGCCGGCGGCCGTCCGCGGTGGAGGGGGAGCGGCGATGTGATCGATCCCGGTCCGGCGCCTGCGCCGCACCGCCGGTTCTGACAGACTCCCTCAACACGCGGATCCCGTCCGAGCGACGGCCGGCCGACCCACGAGAAAGGCACGAGGAGCCACGACATGGCGATCATCATCGTCCTGATCATCCTGGTGGTGCTCGTCTTCATCGCCCTCATGAAGACGGTGCAGGTGATCCCACAGGCCAGCGCCGCCATCGTCGAGCGCTTCGGCCGCTACACCCGCACGCTCAACGCCGGCCTCAACATCGTCGTCCCGTTCATCGACTCGATCCGCAACCGCATCGACCTCCGCGAACAGGTCGTCCCGTTCCCCCCGCAGCCGGTCATCACCCAGGACAACCTCGTCGTCAACATCGACACCGTCATCTACTACCAGGTGACCGACGCGCGCGCCGCGACCTACGAGGTGTCCAGCTTCATCCAGGCCATCGAGCAGCTCACCGTCACCACCCTGCGCAACATCATCGGCGGCATGGACCTGGAGCGGACCCTCACCTCCCGTGAGGAGATCAACGCGGCGCTGCGCGGCGTCCTCGACGAGGCGACCGGCAAGTGGGGCATCCGCGTCAACCGCGTCGAGCTCAAGGCGATCGAACCGCCCACCTCCATCCAGGACTCGATGGAGAAGCAGATGCGCGCCGACCGGGACAAGCGCGCCGCCATCCTCACCGCCGAGGGCATCCGCCAGTCCCAGATCCTCACCGCCGAGGGCGAGAAGCAGTCCGCGATCCTCCGCGCCGAGGGCGAGGCCAAGGCCGCCGCGCTCCGCGCCGAGGGCGAGGCCCAGGCCATCCGCACGGTCTTCGAGTCCATCCACGCCGGCGACCCCGACGAGAAGCTGCTCTCCTACCAGTACCTCCAGATGCTCCCGAAGATCGCCGAGGGCGACGCCAACAAGCTCTGGATCGTGCCCAGCGAGATCGGCGACGCCCTCAAGGGCCTCAGCGGTGCCGTCGGCAACTTCGGCCCCATGGGCGGCGGCGGGGGCGGAAAGTCCGCCGGTGCCAAGGAGAGCCCGCGCCGCGAACAGCCCCCGATCGACTGACGCCACGCGCCCCGCGCACGTACTGCCTCCCGCACGGAACGGCCCCCGCGATCATCGCCTCAGCGGCCGTTCTCGTGCATGATCGGTGCGGCCCCCCGACCTCTGACGGCGGGGAGGCGACTTACCGATCCTAAGGAGATGGCCTTGTCCATCTGGGAAGCACTCGCGGTCTTCGCGGCCGGCATAGGAGCCGGCACCATCAACGCCATCGTCGGCTCCGGAACCCTGTTCACCTTCCCGGTGCTCCTCGCCACCGGGCTGCCGCCGGTCACCGCCAACGTCTCCAACACCCTGGGCCTCGTCACCGGCAACATCAGCGGCGCCGTCGGCTACCGCCGCGAACTCCGGGACCAGCGCGGCCGGATCGTCCGCTTCGGCCTCGTCGCCCTCGCCGGCGGCCTCACCGGAGCGGCCCTGCTGCTCACCCTGCCGTCGAAGGCGTTCGACGCGATCGTCCCCGCCCTCATCGCCCTGGCGCTGGTCCTCGTCGTCCTCCAGCCCCGCCTCGCCCGCGCCCTCGCCCGGCGCCGCAACCGCACCGGCACCCGCCCGCACGCCGACGGCGGCGCGGCCCTCCTCCTCGGCCTGCTCCTCGCCAGCGCCTACGGCGGCTACTTCGGCGCGGCCCAGGGCGTCCTGTACCTCTCCCTGATGGGCCTGCTCCTCGACGACGACCTCCAGCGCGTCAACGCGCTGAAGAACGTCCTCGGCGTCGTCGTCAACGGCGTCGCCGCCCTCTTCTTCCTCTTCGTCGCCCACATCGACTGGACGGCCGTCGTGCTGATCGCCGTCGGCTCCACCCTGGGCGGCCAGCTGGGCGCCCGCGTCGCCCGCCGCCTGCGGCCGCAGGTGCTGCGCGGCGTCATTGTGGTGGTGGGCGTCGTCGCCATCACGCAACTGCTGCTGCGGAAGTAGCGGCGACGCCGAGGGGCACCCCGCGAGACGGCCCCCCTCGGCCTCGCGCGCCTAGGCGGCGGGGACCGCCGGCCAGTCCGGCAGCCGCTCCCCGTCGTACGCCCCCACCGACAGCAACAGCGCGTCGGACGGCGTCGGTTCGAAGGGGCGCCGCAGCAGCCGCATCCCCGCCTGCTCCGGCGTCCGGTCCGCCTTGCGGTGGTTGTCCTCGGCACAGGCGGCGACGGTGTTCAGCCAGGTGTCCCCGCCGCCCCGGGACCGCGGCACCACATGGTCCACGGTCGTGGCCCGCCGCCCGCAGTACGCGCACCGGTGCCGGTCACGCACCAGCACCCCCCGACGGGACCACGGCGCACGTCTTCGGAACGGCACCCGTACGTACCGGCGCAACCTGATCACTTGGGGCGCCGGCAGCTCCATCGCGGACGAATGGAGACGCAGACCGGGGCGGGCCAGTTCCACAACGGCCTTGTCCTGCAGGACGAGCACCACCGCACGCCGCAGCGACACCGTCGCCAGCGGCTCGAAGCTCGCGTTCAGGACCAGCGTCTCCCGCATTCCGTTCCACCTCCCGGCCGTCACCCCGCCCCGGTGGCGGAGATGACCCAACTGTGCCGGGAGGACCGGAACGCGACAACGCAATTTCCGCCGGTGAAAAGGGAGTTGTCACAGCACGGGCAAGGGAGGCGGACGGGGACGCTCCGGGCCCTTCCCCCGTGTCGAAACCGGGCCCGGAGCGTACGGCAGCGGACGCGGCCGCTCCGGGCCCACGCCCGGAACTCCGGCAGACGGCCGGCGCGGAACGCGCTCGAGCCCTCCCCGCCACTGCGGTGCCCACTGCCCGACGGCCGCATGCGAAGCCGTCGGCCCCCACCACTGTGGGGGCCGCGCCGGCCACCGCGCAACGGATTTTCCGGCCGCCCGGGCAGGACGGCCGCCATCGGGACGGCGGCGCGCGATCAGCCGTTCGCCGGCGTCTCGTGCTCACCGATCAGCTGCGCCCGGGCCAGCGTGTGGAAGCGCAGGTTGAAGCCGACGACGGCGGGGGAGGCGTCCGCGTCGGGCCCCAGCTTCTCCTGGTCCACGGCGTACACGGTGAAGACGTAACGGTGCGGACCGTCCCCGGGCGGCGGCGCCGCACCGCCGAAGTCACGCGTCCCGTAGTCGTTCCGGACGTGCACGGCACCCGCGGGCAGCCCCTTCATGTCACCGCCGCCCGCACCGGCCGGCAGCTCGGTGACGTCCGCCGGGATGTCGAACAGCACCCAGTGCCAGAAGCCGCTGCCCGTCGGCGCGTCCGGGTCGAAGCACGTGACGGCGAAGCTCTTGGTCCCCTCCGGGAACCCCTCCCACCGCAGGTGCGGCGAGCGGTTGGCGCCGCTGAAGGTCTGCGCCTCGGCGAGCCGGGCCCCCGGCCGGACGTCGTCGCTCACCACGGTGAACGAGGGCACGGGCGGCAGGAAATCGTGGGGGAGCGGCGGGCGGCCCTGCTCAGGGGACGCGGACGACACGTCTGACACGGTGACACCTCCGGAAACGCGCGGATACGTGAAATCGCCAGCCTAACGAGGCGCGGGCGGTCCGGGCTGAGACCATAAGGCGCGTGCTTCGACGTGTGTTCCGACAGGTGGCCCGCCACCTGTCACGACGATGCGGACGACGACCGTCCGGCCGTGCCCTGCGCACCCTGACGGCCCTCCTTGCCGCCCTGCCCCTGTTCCTCCTCCCCGCCTGCTCGTCCGGCAGCCACGGCAAAACCGGAAAAGCGACGACATCGCCCCAAGGCTCCGCCGGCGACGGCACCCGGGGCGCCGGCCCGACGCCCGCCTGGGCCAAGGGCATGAAGACCGTCACCCCGGACAGACTTCCCCCGAGGCCCGGCGCACCCTGGAACTCATCGCGAAGGGAGGCCCCTTCCCGTACCCCAAGGACGGCACCGTCTTCGGCAACTACGAGAACCGGCTGCCCAAGCAGCAGCGCGGGTACTACCACGAGTACACCGTCCCGACCCCGGACGCGCGCAACCGCGGCGCCCGCCGCATCGTCACCGGCGGCCACTCCGAGCGCTACTACACCGGCGATCACTACAAGTCATTCGAAGCGGTGGTGCAACCATGACGACCGGCACGGCCGGCGCACTCCCCGCCCCGGGGATTCCCGGCCTCCTCGACGGCACCGTCCCGCCGGCCCTGTACCGGCTGCCCGACACCGAGTCCCCCTCCCACGCGGTGAAACTCGCCGCCGAGGCCGGCTGGCACGCCGCGCGCCTCGGCCTCCGGGACGTCGACGGCAAGGCGGCCTTCCTCGACCGCTGCGCCGCCGACCTGGGCTTCCCCGGCTGGTTCGGCCACAACTGGGACGCCCTGGCCGACTGCCTCACGGACCTCTCCTGGTGGCGCAAGGACGGCGACCCCCGCGGCTTCCTGCTCCTGGCGGAGGACTGGGACGCCTTCCGGAAGGCAGCCCCGGACTCGGCGGCGACGGCATCGACGATCCTCGACGACGCGGTCGCGTTCTGGCGCGGCCGGGAGACTCCGATGGCGGTCCTGTTGACGTGACGGCCGGGGCCGGGGGAGGCCGCGAGGGGAGGGGCGCGTCCGGCCCGCCGCCCCGACCCGGCCGGACGGCACCGCTCCGACCGGCACTTACCCGTCCGGTCCAGTACCCTCGGCCCGCATGTCCTCCTCCGACCACCGCACCCCGCTCGCCCGCACCTTCTTCGACCGCCCCGTACTGGAGGTCGCACCCGATCTGCTCGGGCGCACCCTCGTCCGTACGAGCCCCGACGGGCCGATCGAGCTCCGCATCACCGAGGTGGAGGCGTACGCGGGGGAGGTGGACCCCGGCTCGCACGCCTACCGGGGCCGGACGGAGCGCAACGCGTCCATGTTCGGCCCGCCGGGCCACGCGTACGTGTACTTCATCTACGGCATGTGGTTCAGCCTCAACCTGGTCTGCGGCCCCGAGGGCACGGCCAGCGGTGTCCTGCTTCGCGCCGGCGAGATCCTCACCGGCCAGGAGCTGGCCCGCGCCCGCCGCCCGAAGTCGCGCAACGACCGCGACCTCGCCCAGGGCCCGGCCCGCCTCGCGACCGCCCTGGACGTCGACCGCACCCTGAACGGCACCGACATCTGCGCCGGCCCCGAGGCCCCCCTCTCCGTCCTCCAGGGCACCCCGGCCCTCACCGACCACATCAGCAACGGCCCCCGGACGGGCGTCGGCGGCGAGGGCGCCGTCCACCCCTGGCGCTTCTGGATCGACGGCGACCCGACCGTGAGCCCCTACCGGGCCCACGTCCCCCGCAACCGCGGCAAGAACCGCGCGACCAGCGACGTCTGACGAACCGGGAGCCGGTGCTTGACTCCGGCCGACCGAGCGCCTAACGTAGCCCGAGCCGCTGGAGACGGGGGCAGCGCCATGGGCGTCTGCACCGGTGAGCGGCACAACCACTACTGACGAGGGATCCCCGAAGGGGTCTTGTTTCTGTTGCGCTTTTGCGTGCCGGATTCGGACTTCACGGCTCGATTTGAGAGCCGGCGGGAAATTCCGCTAAAGTGGTGGACACCCCGCCAACAGGGGATCGGATTTCGAATCCGGGCCGGAAACGGAACGGAAAAGGATCTGGTAAGGTTGGAAACACCGAAGGGAAGCGCCCGGAGGAAAGCCTGAGAGAGTCTCTCGGGTGAGTACAAAGGAAGCGTCCGTTCCTTGAGAACTCAACAGCGTGCCAAAAGTCAACGCCAGACTATAAAACAACCCCGTCCATGGATCCTTGTGGTCCTGGATGAGGTTCCTTTGAAAAACACAGCGAGGACGCTGTGAACGACCGGGCCTATTCCGCCTGGTCGTTCCGCTCAACGCGAGTGTTGAACCCGATTACGGGTACACATTCACGGAGAGTTTGATCCTGGCTCAGGACGAACGCTGGCGGCGTGCTTAACACATGCAAGTCGAACGATGAACCTCCTTCGGGAGGGGATTAGTGGCGAACGGGTGAGTAACACGTGGGCAATCTGCCCTGCACTCTGGGACAAGCCCTGGAAACGGGGTCTAATACCGGATACGACTACTGAGCGCATGCTCGGTGGTGGAAAGCTCCGGCGGTGCAGGATGAGCCCGCGGCCTATCAGCTTGTTGGTGGGGTGATGGCCTACCAAGGCGACGACGGGTAGCCGGCCTGAGAGGGCGACCGGCCACACTGGGACTGAGACACGGCCCAGACTCCTACGGGAGGCAGCAGTGGGGAATATTGCACAATGGGCGAAAGCCTGATGCAGCGACGCCGCGTGAGGGATGACGGCCTTCGGGTTGTAAACCTCTTTCAGCAGGGAAGAAGCGAAAGTGACGGTACCTGCAGAAGAAGCGCCGGCTAACTACGTGCCAGCAGCCGCGGTAATACGTAGGGCGCAAGCGTTGTCCGGAATTATTGGGCGTAAAGAGCTCGTAGGCGGCTTGTCGCGTCGGATGTGAAAGCCCGGGGCTTAACCCCGGGTCTGCATTCGATACGGGCAGGCTAGAGTTCGGTAGGGGAGATCGGAATTCCTGGTGTAGCGGTGAAATGCGCAGATATCAGGAGGAACACCGGTGGCGAAGGCGGATCTCTGGGCCGATACTGACGCTGAGGAGCGAAAGCGTGGGGAGCGAACAGGATTAGATACCCTGGTAGTCCACGCCGTAAACGTTGGGAACTAGGTGTGGGCGACATTCCACGTCGTCCGTGCCGCAGCTAACGCATTAAGTTCCCCGCCTGGGGAGTACGGCCGCAAGGCTAAAACTCAAAGGAATTGACGGGGGCCCGCACAAGCAGCGGAGCATGTGGCTTAATTCGACGCAACGCGAAGAACCTTACCAAGGCTTGACATACACCGGAAAGCGCTAGAGATAGTGCCCCCCTTGTGGTCGGTGTACAGGTGGTGCATGGCTGTCGTCAGCTCGTGTCGTGAGATGTTGGGTTAAGTCCCGCAACGAGCGCAACCCTTGTTCTGTGTTGCCAGCATGCCTTTCGGGGTGATGGGGACTCACAGGAGACTGCCGGGGTCAACTCGGAGGAAGGTGGGGACGACGTCAAGTCATCATGCCCCTTATGTCTTGGGCTGCACACGTGCTACAATGGCCGGTACAATGAGCTGCGATACCGTGAGGTGGAGCGAATCTCAAAAAGCCGGTCTCAGTTCGGATTGGGGTCTGCAACTCGACCCCATGAAGTTGGAGTTGCTAGTAATCGCAGATCAGCATTGCTGCGGTGAATACGTTCCCGGGCCTTGTACACACCGCCCGTCACGTCACGAAAGTCGGTAACACCCGAAGCCGGTGGCCCAACCCTTGTGGAGGGAGCCGTCGAAGGTGGGACTGGCGATTGGGACGAAGTCGTAACAAGGTAGCCGTACCGGAAGGTGCGGCTGGATCACCTCCTTTCTAAGGAGCACATAGCCGACTACGAGCGAATGACTCGTACGGTTGCTCATGGGTGGAACGTTGACTATTCGGCACGATCGGTGAGAGGTCACTAGTACTGCTTCGGCGTGGAACGTGAAATCGAGCTGGTCGGGTCGGGCACGCTGTTGGGTGTCTGAGGGTACGAGCGTGAGCTTGTTGCCTTCGGTCCGGCCCCAGTGAACTCGATGCTTTGTGTGTCGGGGTGGTGGGTGGCTGGTCGTTGTTTGAGAACTGCACAGTGGACGCGAGCATCTGTGGCCAAGTTTTTAAGGGCGCACGGTGGATGCCTTGGCACCAGGAACCGATGAAGGACGTGGGAGGCCGCGATAGGCCCCGGGGAGCTGTCAACCGAGCTGTGATCCGGGGGTGTCCGAATGGGGAAACCCGGCAGTCGTCATGGGCTGTCACCCGCTGCTGAACACATAGGCAGTGTGGAGGGAACGCGGGGAAGTGAAACATCTCAGTACCCGCAGGAAGAGAAAACAACCGTGATTCCGGGAGTAGTGGCGAGCGAAACCGGATGAGGCCAAACCGTTTGTGTGTAATACCCGGCAGGGGTTGCGCAGGCGGGGTTGTGGGATCTCTCTTTCATAGTCTGCCGGCTGTGAGACGAGTCAGAAACCGTAGTGATAGGCGAAGGACATGCGAAAGGTCCGGCGTAGAGGGTAAGACCCCCGTAGCTGAAATCATTGCGGCTCGTTTGAGAGACACCCAAGTAGCACGGGGCCCGAGAAATCCCGTGTGAATCTGGCGGGACCACCCGCTAAGCCTAAATATTCCCTGGTGACCGATAGCGGATAGTACCGTGAGGGAATGGTGAAAAGTACCGCGGGAGCGGAGTGAAATAGTACCTGAAACCGTGTGCCTACAAGCCGTGGGAGCGTCGCACAAGGAGCTTGCTTCTTGTGTCGTGACTGCGTGCCTTTTGAAGAATGAGCCTGCGAGTTTGCGGTGTGTTGCGAGGTTAACCCGTGTGGGGAAGCCGTAGCGAAAGCGAGTCCGAATAGGGCGAATGAGTAGCGCGCCCAAGACCCGAAGCGGAGTGATCTAGCCATGGGCAGGTTGAAGCGGAGGTAAGACTTCGTGGAGGACCGAACCCACCAGGGTTGAAAACCTGGGGGATGACCTGTGGTTAGGGGTGAAAGGCCAATCAAACTCCGTGATAGCTGGTTCTCCCCGAAATGCATTTAGGTGCAGCGTCGTGTGTTTCTTGCCGGAGGTAGAGCACTGGATAGGCGATGGGCCCTACCGGGTTACTGACCTTAGCCAAACTCCGAATGCCGGTAAGTGAGAGCGCGGCAGTGAGACTGTGGGGGATAAGCTCCATGGTCGAGAGGGAAACAGCCCAGAGCATCGACTAAGGCCCCTAAGCGTACGCTAAGTGGGAAAGGATGTGGAGTCGCAGAGACAACCAGGAGGTTGGCTTAGAAGCAGCCACCCTTGAAAGAGTGCGTAATAGCTCACTGGTCAAGTGATTCCGCGCCGACAATGTAGCGGGGCTCAAGCGTACCGCCGAAGTCGTGTCATTGCAGTACATACCCCCAACGGGGACTGTGATGGGTAGGGGAGCGTCGTGTGCCGGGTGAAGCAGCCGCGGAAGCGAGTTGTGGACGGTTCACGAGTGAGAATGCAGGCATGAGTAGCGATACACACGTGGGAAACGTGTGCGCCGATTGACTAAGGGTTCCTGGGTCAAGCTGATCTGCCCAGGGTAAGTCGGGACCTAAGGCGAGGCCGACAGGCGTAGTCGATGGACAACCGGTTGATATTCCGGTACCCGCTTTGAAACGCCCAATATCGAATCAGGCGATGCTAAGTCCGTGAAGCCGTTCCGGATCCTTCGGGTGATGGAAAGTGGTGGAGCCGACGACCCAGACTTGTAGTAGGTAAGCGATGAGGTGACGCAGGAAGGTAGTCCAGCCCGGGCGGTGGTTGTCCCGGGGTAAGGGTGTAGGGCGCTGTCTAGGCAAATCCGGACAGCATGAAGCCTGAGACCTGATGCCGAGCCGATTGTGGTGAAGTGGATGATCCTATGCTGTCGAGAAAAGCCTCTAGCGAGTTTCATGGCGGCCCGTACCCTAAACCGACTCAGGTGGTCAGGTAGAGAATACCGAGGCGTTCGGGTGAACTATGGTTAAGGAACTCGGCAAAATGCCCCCGTAACTTCGGGAGAAGGGGGGCCATGTCCGGTGATGGGATTTACTCCTTGAGCTGGGTGTGGCCGCAGAGACCAGCGAGAAGCGACTGTTTACTAAAAACACAGGTCCGTGCGAAGCCGTAAGGCGATGTATACGGACTGACGCCTGCCCGGTGCTGGAACGTTAAGGGGACCGGTTAGCTCCATTTCGGTGGGGCGAAGCTGAGAACTTAAGCGCCAGTAAACGGCGGTGGTAACTATAACCATCCTAAGGTAGCGAAATTCCTTGTCGGGTAAGTTCCGACCTGCACGAATGGCGTAACGACTTCTCGACTGTCTCAACCATAGGCCCGGTGAAATTGCACTACGAGTAAAGATGCTCGTTTCGCGCAGCAGGACGGAAAGACCCCGGGACCTTTACTATAGCTTGATATTGGTGTTCGGTTCGGCTTGTGTAGGATAGGTGGGAGACTGTGAAGCATGCACGCCAGTGTGTGTGGAGTCGTCGTTGAAATACCACTCTGGTCGTGCTGGATGTCTAACCTGGGTCCGTGATCCGGATCAGGGACAGTGTCTGGTGGGTAGTTTAACTGGGGCGGTTGCCTCCTAAAGGGTAACGGAGGCGCCCAAAGGTTCCCTCAGCCTGGTTGGCAATCAGGTGTTGAGTGTAAGTGCACAAGGGAGCTTGACTGTGAGACCGACGGGTCGAGCAGGGACGAAAGTCGGGACTAGTGATCCGGCGGTGGCTTGTGGAAGCGCCGTCGCTCAACGGATAAAAGGTACCCCGGGGATAACAGGCTGATCTTCCCCAAGAGTCCATATCGACGGGATGGTTTGGCACCTCGATGTCGGCTCGTCGCATCCTGGGGCTGGAGTCGGTCCCAAGGGTTGGGCTGTTCGCCCATTAAAGCGGTACGCGAGCTGGGTTTAGAACGTCGTGAGACAGTTCGGTCCCTATCCGCTGTGCGCGTAGGAGTCTTGAGAAGGGCTGTCCCTAGTACGAGAGGACCGGGACGGACGAACCTCTGGTGTGCCAGTTGTTCTGCCAAGGGCATGGCTGGTTGGCTACGTTCGGGAGGGATAACCGCTGAAAGCATCTAAGCGGGAAGCCTGCTTCGAGATGAGGACTCCCACCCACTTGATGGGGTAAGGCTCCCAGTAGACGACTGGGTTGATAGGCCAGGTGTGGAAGACCGGTAACGGTTGGAGCTGACTGGTACTAATAGGCCGAGGGCTTGTCCTCAGTTGCTCGCGTCCACTGTGTAAGTTCTGAGGCAACGAACAGTTGCCGGTAAGAGCAGAACCACTTAATTGAAAAGTGTGCTTGTTCGCTCGAAACCGATAGGGTTTCGGTGGTCATAGCGTTAGGGAAACGCCCGGTTACATTCCGAACCCGGAAGCTAAGCCTTTCAGCGCCGATGGTACTGCATGGGGGACCGTGTGGGAGAGTAGGACGCCGCCGAACAATATTTCAAGGACCCTTGGTCCCAGCGTTCACGCTGGGACCAAGGGTCCTTTTGTTTTTCATAGAAGTGCAGCGTTTTTGTCGAAGCGCATCCGCGCGCCGGCTGCGCGAGAATGACTGCGGTACCTCAAGACAGGAGTCACGTCGATGTCCACCAACTCTCCCGACGACCGTTCGGGCGGCGACCGCCACGGCGGGCCGCGGGGCGGCTTCCGCCGTGACGACCGTGGCGGTCGTCCTTCCGGCGGCGGCTACGGCCGACGTGACGACGACCGCGGTGGTTACCGCGGTGGCCGTGACGACCGCGGCGGCCGCCCCTCTGGTGGCGGCGGCTACGGCCGTCGCGACGACGACCGCGGCGGTTTCCGGCGTGACGACCGCCGCGATGAGCAGCGTGGGCCGCGTCGCGATGACGACCGCGGTGGGTTCCGTCGTGACGACCGTCCGGGCTTCCGCCGTGACGACCGGCGCGACGACCGTGGTCCGCGTCGTGATGACGACCGCGGTCCCCGTCGCGACGACGACCGCGGCGGCTTCCGCCGTGACGACCGTGGCGGTCGTCCCTCCTTCGGCGGTGGCGGCGGTTACGGGCGTCGTGATGACGACCGTGGCGGCTTCCGACGCGATGAGCGTCGTGACGCTGACCGGCCCTCGTACCGTCGTGATGACCGCCGTGACGAGCAGCGCGGGCCGCGTCGCGACGACGAGCGCGGTGGGTTCCGTCGTGACGACCGTCCGGGCTTCCGCCGTGACGACCGGCGTGACGACCGCGGCCCCCGTCGTGATGACGACCGTGGCGGCTTCCGACGTGACGAGCGTCGTGACGCCGATCGGCCCTCGTACCGTCGTGATGACCGCCGTGACGAGCAGCGCGGGCCGCGTCGCGACGACGAGCGCGGTGGGTTCCGTCGCGACGACCGTCCGGGCTTCCGGCGCGATGACCGCCGTGACGACCGCGGCCCCCGCCGCGACGAGCGGCCGGCGTTCCGGCGTGACGAGCGTCGTGATGACCGTGGGCCGCGTCGGGATGACGACCGTGGCGGCTTCCGTCGCGATGAGCGTCCGGGTTTCCGGCGTGATGACCGTCGTGATGACCGTGGGCCGCGTCGGGATGACGACCGCGGTGGGTTCCGTCGCGACGACCGTCCGGGCTTCCGCCGTGACGACCGCCGTGACGACCGTGGCCCGCGTCGCGACGACGACCGCGGTCCCCGCCGCGACGACGACCGCGACCGCGGTGGGTTCCGTCGTGACGACCGCGGTGGCCGGCCGGCCGGTGGTGGTTACGGGCGGCGTGACGACCGTGACCGGGACCGGCAGGGCGGGGGCTACCGTGGGCGGGACGACCGCTCGCGCGGTGGTGGCTACGGCCGTCGGGACGACCGGGACCGTGACCGCGGCGAGCGGGAGCCGGTGAAGCGGCTGCCCATCCCGGACGACGTGACCGGCGAGGAGATCGACGCGGACGTGCGGCAGGAGCTCATGAGTCTGCCGAAGACGCTCGCCGAGGACGTCGCCCGCAACCTCGTCATGGTGGCCAAGCTGCTCGACGAGGACGCCGAGGGGGCGTACGGCTACTCGCGGGTCGCCCTGCGGCTGGCCTCGCGTGTCGCCGCCGTCCGTGAGGCCGCCGGGTTCGCGTCGTACGCGACCGCCCGGTACTCCGAGGCGCTGGCCGAGTTCCGTGCGGCGCGCCGGATGACCGGTTCCGTCGAGCTGTGGCCCGTCATGGCGGACTGCGAGCGCGGCATGGGCCGTCCGGAGCGGGCGCTGGCCATGGCCGGCGAGCCCGAGGTGCAGAAGCTCGACAAGGCCGGCCAGGTGGAGATGCGCCTGGTGGCCGCCGGTGCCCGTAAGGACATGGGGCAGGCCGAGGCCGCCGTCGTCACGCTGCAGAGCCCCGAGCTGGCGTCGAACTCCGTCCAGCCCTGGACGGCGCGGCTGCGGTACGCCTACGCCGACGCGCTGCTCGACGTCGGGCGTGAGGCCGAGGCCCGCGAGTGGTTCGCCAAGGCCCTCGAGGCCGACCAGGGCGGTACCACCAACGCCTCCGACCGGCTCGCCGAGCTCGACGGTGTCGAGTTCACCGACGTCCTGGCGGACGTCGAGGAGGCGGAGGACGTCAAGGACGCCGAGGACGCGGTGATCGAGGCCGCGGACGAGGAGAAGGAAGAGGCGGACGAGACGGCCGGTGGCGGTGACGCCGCCGGTTCCGAGGCCGAGGCGGAGGCGCCGGTGGAGAAGGCTGCCGCTGCCGAGGCCGAGGGGCAGACCGAGAAGGCCGAGCCGGTCGAGAAGGCCGAGTCGGCCGAGAAGGACGTCGAGGGCGGCGACGCGCGCTGAGGCGCTGAGTTCCTCGTGTGAACGGTGGTGGGGTGGAACCCGTACGGGTTCCACCCCACCACCGTTTCTTCTTGCCGTCAGTCCAGGCTGAGGCTGCGCAGGACCAGGCCCGTGGCCGGTTTGGGGCCGAAGGAGGTCGACTTGCGCGGCATCGTCACACCCTGGGCGGCGAGCTCGTGGACCACCTCCTCGCGGACGGGGTGCATCAGCACGGCCGTACCGCCGTGCCGCTCGGCCTGGGCGACGGCCGCGGCCGTGTCGTGGATGTAGCCGATGTGCTCCGGGTCGTCGCTCACCCGCCACACGTGTTCCAGCAGCACCGAGTGCAGGACCGTGGCGTCGAGCTCCCGCCAGGCCCGTGGGCGGCCGGACGGGACCGTACGGGTCAGCAGGTCCGGGTCCGGGCGGTCGAGGAGGTGGAAGCGGCCGTCGCCGGCCAGGAGGAAGGCGTTGCCGTGCTCGTCGGCCGCCGATGCCTCCGCGAGAGCGTCCAGGGCCGACGGCAGGGGGGTGTCCAGGGTGCGGACGCGGAACACGCCGGCCGCGGCGGACAGCGCGTCCGTGAGGGGCAGGCGGTGCAGGAGGCGGTGGATGGCCCTTACCCGCAGGGGGTAGCGGGCGGTGTCCACCAAGAGGACGAGGCCGAAGTCCCAGGGGCCTGGCGCCGGCTGTTCGGCGCGGAGGCGCTGGTAGGTGGCCCAGCGGTGGTGGCCGTCGGCGATGAGGGCCTGGCGGCGGGAGAGGTCGTCGCCGATCAGGGTCAGCTCGTCGGGCTCCGTCACCGACCAGAGGCGGTGGGCGAAGCCGTCGTCCGTGGTGGTGGAGAGGAGGGGCGTGGTGCCCGTGACGCGTTCGATGACGGCCGCGGCGCCGGTCGCGGAGCCGTCGCCGCGGTAGGCGAAGAGGAGCGGCTCCAGGTTGGCGCCCGTGTCCCGCATCAGGGCGGCGCGGTCCTCCACGATGTGCGGCATCACGTCCTCGTGGGGGAGGACGACCTTCTCCTCGCGGGGCGTGAGGCGCAGGGCGCCGATGAGGCCGCGCTGGAGTATGCCGTCGCCCCGCTGTTCGTACACGTAGAGCGCGGGTTCCGGGTCCGGGGCCAGGATGCGTTCCTCCTGCCAGCGGCGCAGGGTGTCGGCGGCCCGGCGGTGCCGGTCGGCGGCGGTGGCGGCCTGCGGGAGGATCAACCGGACGATGTTGTGCGGATCGGCGGTCTCCAAGTGGCGCAGGCCGTCGGGCCGGACGACGACGTCGTACGGTGGCGAGGTCACGGCCGCGAGGCTGCCCACCCGTTCCGGGACATAGCGCAGACCTCGGAAGGGGGCGAGTCGGAGGCCGTGCCCGGCAGGATCCGGATTGCTCATCAGTAAATGTTATGTCCCCTGGCCGGATGAGCAATGATCGAGACAGAGACGAACAGCACAAGGAGCGAACTCCGTATGAACGAGAGCGTCCGGACCCGGCCCGGCGGCAGCGAGCGCCGGCTGAGCGAGACCTACGACACCGCCCTGCTGGATCTCGACGGCGTGGTGTACGCCGGGGGCGAAGCCATCCCGCACGCCGTCGCGTCGCTGGAGACGGCGCGGAAGGAAGGGATGCATCTGGCGTACGTGACGAACAACGCGGCGCGGACGCCCGATGTGGTGGCGGCGCACCTGACCGAGCTGGGGATCCCGGCCGAGCCGGGAGACGTCATCAACTCCGCGCAGGCGGTGTCCCGGCTGATAGCGGAGCAGCTGCCCGCCGGGTCCCGGGTGCTGGTGGTCGGGGCGGAGGGGTTGCGGGTCGCGCTGCGGGAGCGGGGGCTGGTGCCTGTGGAGTCCGTGGACGATGATCCGGCCGCTGTCGCTCAGGGATATGGCGGGCCTGACATGCCGTGGTCGCGGTTGATGGAGGCTTCGTACGCGGTGGCGCGTGGGCTGCCGTGGTTCGCGTCCAACACGGACCTGACGATTCCGAGCGGGCGGGGGATCGCGCCGGGGAATGGTGCGGCCGTGGAGGTCGTGAAGATCGCTACGGGGCGGGTGCCGCAGGTTGCGGGGAAGCCGCTGCCTCCCATGCATCGGGAGACCGTGTTGCGGACGGGGGCCGAGCGGCCGCTTGTGGTCGGGGACCGGCTCGATACGGACATCGAGGGGGCGCACGCGGGGGGTGTCGACTCGTTGCTGGTGCTTACCGGGGTGACTACGGCTGCTGAGGTTCTGGCTGCTCGGCCGGAGCATCGCGCCACTTACGTGGCGGAGGATCTTCGGGGGCTGTTGGAGGCGCAGCCTGTCGTTTCCGAGGGGGACGGTGGGTTTCTGTGTGGGGGGTGGGCTGCTTCCCTGCGCGATGGGCTTCTCGTCCTTGATGGGGACGGGGAGCGGATTGATGGGTTGCGGGCGTTGTGTGGGGCGGCGTGGAGTGCTGCCGGCGATGGTGTGTGTGGTGCGGATGCGGGGGAGGCGCTGGGCCGCTTGGGCTGGTAGGGGGTGCCCCAACCCCGCCCTTTCACCGTTTCCTGCGGGGGCTCCGCCCCCGCACCCCCGCAGCACGCTGCGCGCGCTGTCCTCAAACGCCGGACGGGCTGACAGGGGTGGCTCAGGCCAGTTCGTCCAGGAGTTGTTCCTCCGTCGCTCCCCTGCGCCAGTAGCCCGTGAAGGTGATCCGCTTGCGGTCGATTTGCCGGTCGTTGACCAGGTGGCGGCGGAGGGTGCGGATGGTGCCCGCTTCGCCGGCCAGCCAGGCGTAGGGGGTGCCCTCGGGGAAGGCGGCCGTCCGGACGGCGTCGGTGATCCTGGGGTCCTGGTTGCGGATCAGCCAGATGATGTGGGCGTTCGCGGCCGTCGGGAGGGGCTGGATGTCGTCCTGGTGGGGGACTTCGATCCAGACGTGGGCGGGCATGCCGGGAGGCAGCCAGGCGAGGATGCCCGCCACCGCCGGGAGGGCGGATTCGTCGGCGGTGATCAGGGTCCAGTCCGTGCCGGGCGGCGGGCGGTAGTCGGCGCCGCCGTTGTCGTTCACGACCGGGGCCAGGATCGCCGCGCGGTCGCCCGGGCGGGCCGTGCGGGACCAGAGGGAGGCGGGGCCGCTGTGGGCCGCGTCGCCGTGCTGGACGAAGTCGACGTCCAGTT
Source organism: Streptomyces sp. CA-181903 (assembly GCF_050937075.1). Lineage (NCBI taxonomy): Bacteria > Bacillati > Actinomycetota > Actinomycetes > Kitasatosporales > Streptomycetaceae > Streptomyces > Streptomyces sp. CA-181903. Next base: position 1,627,817 of record NZ_JBNJLY010000001.1, on the reverse strand, counting down.
CCGTCGTGCCGTCCGGGAGGTGGTGGAGGGCGCGGATGGTGTAGGTGCGCATGACCGGTCGGGTGTCCGGGTCCTGGGCTCGCCAGCGTCCGTACCAGCCCTCGTCCAGGGGGTACGGGAGCAGCGGTGCTTCCTGGCCCGGGCGGGGGAGGAAGAGCTTGAAGCGCTGGTCACGGCCGTCGGTGACCAGGTCGCCGAGGCCGGCGCCGCCGAGTGTCACGCGGATGAGGGCGGTGCCGATCCGCTCGGTGCGTACTACGTGGACGTCGAAGAAGCGGTAGGGGAGGACGGCGGGGGCGGTCACAGCTTCTTCGCCTTCTCGATGGCGGCGGCGAGGTTCTCCAGGAGCGGTGCGCAGCCCGCGTAGGAGAAGCGCGGTTCGCTGAGCCAGGGGCTGACCTGGCCGGCCTCGACGGCGGGGAGTTTGGCCCAAGTGGGCTTGGCGGACAGGTCCTTGGGCTGGAGGGCCGAGGTGCGGCTGTCCAGCAGGATCAGGTCGGCCTGGTACTTGTTGGCGTTCTCCCAGCTGAGGCTCTCGAAGTAGCCGCCCTTGTCGAGCTTTTGGGGGACGACGAAGTCCACGCCGAGCTCGCGGAAGTACATCAGGTCGGCGTTGACGGCCGGGTTGGAGACGTAGAAGAGGTCGGCGCTGCCGGAGGCGGCCATGACCTTGATCCGGTGGGACTTGGCGGTCCGGCGCAGGGTCTCGGCGACCTTCTCGAAGCGGGCCTTGGCGTCGGTGACCTTCTTCGCCTTGAGGTCGGCGCCGAGGGAGGCGGCGAGTTCGGCGTAGCGCTCGATGGGCTTGAGCATGGAGACGCGGGCGGAGGTGAGGCCGACGCTGGGGGCCAGGCCGAGGATCTTGTCCTTGCTGTCGTCGGGCACGTACCAGAGGGCGCCGGGCTCGAACATGTTGGTGACCAGGAGATCCGGGTTGAGGCTCGCGTATTTCTCCACGCTGAACTCGCCCCAGGTGTTGCCGAGGACCTTCACCTTGGTGACGTCGAGGTCGCCGGCCTGCGGGTCGGGCTTGCCGTTCTTGAGGGTGGTCGGGCCGAAGACGCCGACGCACTCGACGCCGAAGTCGTGGAGGGCGGCGGCGGTTCCGGTGAAGGCGACGATGCGCTTCGGGGTGCTGCCCGCCTTCACCGTGGTGCCGCGGTCGTCCTTGAAGGTCCAGGGGCCGCTCTTGCCCGAGCCGTTGTCCGAGGGGGAGCCGGAGGAACCGCCGCTGCCGCACGCCGTGAGCAGGGCGCCCAGGCCGAGGGCGCCACCGGCCGTGAGAAGGCCACGTCGGGACAGTACGGTGGTGCGGGTGGTGCTCATGGGGGCGGTGCTTCTCTCGGTGAGGGGCGATGTTGAGGGTAGGCTAACCTAACCACGTGTTGGCCGTCGTCTCACCCCATGTACCACCGGGCACCTCCCCCGAGGCCGTGCCCCGCCGCAACGCCGTGCGCGCCCTCGGGCTGCCGGTCGCCGCGGTCCTCCTGCTCGCCGTCGCGATGGCGTCGGTCGCCGTCGGCGCCAAGCAGGTTCCCCTGGACCAGGTCTGGCACGGGCTGTTCCACTACAGCGGGAGCGAGACGGACGTCGTCGTACGGGACCTGCGGGTTCCGCGCACTCTTCTCGGCATCCTCGCCGGGGCCGCGCTGGGCCTGGCGGGGCCGTCATGCAGGCGCTGACCCGCAACCCCCTCGCCGATCCCGGGCTGTTCGGCATCAGCTCGGGGGCCGCCGCGGCCGTCGTGTCCGGCATCGGCTTCTTCGGCGTCACCTCGCTCACCGGCTATGTGTGGTTCGCGTTCCTCGGCGCGGCCGTCGTCTCCGTCGTCGTGCATGTGCTCGGCGGCAGCCGGAGCGCCACGCCGGTCCGGCTGGCCCTCGCGGGCACCGCCGTCACCGCCGTCCTCAACGGCTATGTGTACGCGGTGGAACTGACCGACTCGGCCGCGCTCGACCGGATGCGGTTCTGGACGGTCGGCTCGCTGGCGTCCGCCAACGCGACGCTGGTCGGGCAGGTCGCGCCGTTCATCGCCGCCGGCGTCGTGCTCGCCTTCGCGCTGACCCGGCCGCTCAACGCCATGTCCCTCGGCGACGACCAGGCGCGGGCGCTCGGCACCCGGCCGGCCGTCACCCGGGTGCTCGGCCTCGCCGCCGTCACCCTGCTGTGCGGTGCCGCGACGGCCGCCTGCGGGCCCATCGTCTTCGTCGGGCTGATGGTGCCCCATATGGTCCGCTCCTTCACCGGGCCAGACCTGCGCTGGGTGCTGCCGTACGCGGCGCTCCTCGCGCCCGTCCTGCTGCTCGGCACGGACATCCTGGGCCGGGTCGTCGCCCGCCCCTCCGAGCTCCAGGTCGGCATCGTCACCGCGCTCGTCGGCGGGCCGCTGTTCATCCGCCTCATCCGGCGCCGACGGACGGCGGGGCTGTGAGCGTCCGGCGCCGGGTCGTGCCCGGGAACCCAGGAAAGACCGTGCACGTCGTCCGTACCCCCGGCGGGCTGTCCGTACGGGTCGCGCCCCGCGCGGTGCTCGCCGTGCTGCTCCTGGCCGCCGCCGCGCTGGCCGCGTCCGTCGCCCTCATCGGCACCGGCGACTACCCGCTGACCCCGGGGGAGGTCGTCCGCACGCTGACCGGCGGCGGCACGCCCGCGCAGGAGTTCGTCGTCGACGACCTGCGGCTGCCCCGCGTCCTCGTCGCCCTGCTCGTCGGCGCGGCGCTGGCGCTGGCCGGCGCGGTCTTCCAGTCCGTCTCCCGCAACCCGCTGGGCAGCCCGGACGTGCTCGGCATCGCGCAGGGGTCGACCGTCGGGGCGCTGTCGGTCATCGTCCTCGTCCAGGGCAGCCCCACCGCCGTCTCCGGTGGCGCGCTGGCCGGCGGGCTGCTGGCCGGCGCGGCCATCTACCTGCTCGCGTGGCAGAAGGGCGTGCACGGGCAGCGGTTCGTCCTCGTCGGCATCGGCATGACCGCCATCCTCACGTCCGTCGTCGGCTATCTGCTGACGCAGGCGGACCTCAACGACGCGACGCGGGCCACCACCTGGATGGTCGGCTCCCTCAACGGGCGCGACTGGGACCAGGTGTGGCCGCTGCTCGCCGTCTGCGCCGTGCTGGTCCCCGTCGTCCTGAGCCAGGGGCGCGACCTGCGCATGCTGGAGATGGGCGACGACACGGCGTACGCGCTCGGGGTGCGGGTCGAGCGGACACGGCTGGTGGCGCTGACCGCGGCCGTGCTGCTGACCGCCGCGGCCACGGCCGCCGCCGGGCCCATCGCCTTCGTCGCCCTCTCCGCGCCGCAGATCGCCCGCCGCCTCACCGGCTCCCCGGGTCCCTGCCTCACCGCCGCCGCCTGCACCGGCGCGGCCCTGCTCGTCACCGCCGACTGGGCGTCCCAGCACCTGTTCGGCGCCGACCGGCTGCCCGTCGGCGTGCTCACCGGCATGCTCGGCGGCTGCTATTTGCTGTGGCTGCTCCACACGGAACGCCGGGCCGGGCGGGGATGACGGCGGTCGACCCGCGCGGCGGCGGGGGCAGTACGCCGCCCGGACCCGCGAAACGGCGCACACGATCACGTACGGACAAGGAGTCCACACCAATGAGCCGACTGCAGGCCGAATCCGTCACCCTCGCCTACGACCGGCGGGTCATCGCGGAAGACCTCTCCGTCGCGATACCCGACAACTCCTTCACCGTCATCGTCGGCCCCAACGCCTGCGGCAAGTCCACCCTGCTGCGCGCCCTCTCCCGGATGCTCAAGCCGACGACCGGCTCCGTCCTCCTGGACGGCCAGGCCATCGGCTCGTACCCGGCCAAGAAGGTGGCCCGGACGCTCGGCCTGCTGCCGCAGTCGTCCGTGGCGCCGGACGGCATCACCGTCGCCGACCTCGTCGCCCGCGGCCGGTACCCGCACCAGGGGCTGCTGCGGCAGTGGTCGCCCGAGGACGAGCGGATCGTCCAGGAGTCGATGGAGGCCACCCGGGTCGCCGAGCTCGCCGACCGGCACGTCGACGAGCTCTCCGGCGGGCAGCGGCAGCGCGTGTGGATCGCCATGGCCCTCGCCCAGCGGACCCCGCTGCTCCTCCTCGACGAGCCCACCACCTACCTCGACATCCAGCACCAGATCGAGGTCCTCGACCTCTGCGCCGAGCTGCACGAGGAGCAGGGCCGGACGCTCGTCGCCGTCCTGCACGACCTCAACCACGCCGCCCGCTACGCGACCCACCTGATCGCCATGCGGGGCGGGAAGGTCGTCGCGGAGGGCGCGCCGAACGACATCGTCACGTCCGAGCTGGTGGCGGAGGTGTTCGGGCTGAGCTGCCAGATCATCGACGATCCGCAGACCGGGACGCCGCTCGTGGTACCGGCCGCGCGGCAGGCGCGTCGGGGGCGGAAGGCGACGGACGGGGCCTCCGGGGCTCCCGAGGGGGCGGTCGTGGCGGCCGCTACAGGATCGAGCGCAGCCTGAGCACGTCCACCAGGCCGGCCCTGACCTTCACCCGGCCGCTCGCCCAGGCCCGCGCGAAGTGCAGCCGGCCGTCGACCAGGGCGACGAGGTCGTCGCCGGTCATCTCCAGGCCGATCTCGGCCCGCCGTTCGGGGACGCCCGGCACCGCCCGTACCTCCATGAGCCGGCCCTCGCGCAGGTGCCCCACGAAGGTGATGTCCAGGTCGGTCACATGGCAGCTCAGGGAGCGGTCGAGCATCGCGGCGCCGCGGAGCCTGTCGTCCGCGCCCGCGAGGTTCCGGGCCAGTCTGTCGAGCGCGCTGCGGCACTCCTCGGTGGTCGCCATTGCCCTGGACGGTACACCGCGCGGAGGCGGACACCGGAGAAGCGGGCGGTCCGGGGTAGCGTCGGGGCATGAGCGAAGAGGTCGTGAGCGGGGAGGCGGGGGACGGGGTGTCTCCGGCCGACGTGGCCGGAGGTGTCGGCGAGGGCGTCGGCGAGGGCGCGGAAGCCGGGGAGACGCAGGGTTCCGGTGAGGTCACGGGGGCGGCAGAGACCGGCGAGCCCGCCGGGCCGCGGCCCCTCGGCGTCGACCGGACCCCCACCGGGCACCCCGGCGTGGACACCCACCTGGCCCGGCTCGCGGACGCCGACCACCTCGCCGCCGACGGTCACCTGGCCGTGTACGAGGATGTACACCAGGGCCTGCGGTCCGCGCTCGCCGCCCTCGACGAGCGCCCCGACCGACCGCCGGTCCCCACGCGTCCGTACGACAACAGGAGCTGAACCGCCCGTGGGAGTGACCCGCCGCCGCCTCGACGCCGAGCTGGTGCGCCGCAAGCTGGCCCGTTCCCGCGAGCACGCGAGCCAGCTGATCGCCGCGGGCCGGGTGACCGTCGGCGGCGCGACGGCGACCAAACCCGCCACCCAGGTGGAGACCGCCGCCGCGATCGTCGTCACCCAGGACGACAGCGACCCCGACTACGTCTCGCGTGGCGGGCACAAGCTCGCCGGCGCGCTCGCCGCGTTCGTCCCGCTCGGCCTGAAGGTCGAGGGGCGGCGCGCGCTCGACGCCGGGGCCTCGACCGGCGGCTTCACCGACGTCCTGCTGCGCGCGGGCGCCGCGCACGTCGTCGCCGTCGACGTCGGGTACGGGCAGCTCGCCTGGTCGCTGCAGAGCGACGAACGGGTCACCGTCAAGGACCGGACCAATGTGCGGGAGCTGACGCTGGAGCACATCGACGGGGAGCCCGTCGACCTCGTCGTCGGCGACCTGTCGTTCATCCCGCTCGGCCTGGTGCTGCCCGCCCTGGTGGGGTGCACCGCGCCCGGGGCGGACCTGGTGATGATGGTCAAGCCGCAGTTCGAGGTCGGCAAGGAGCGGCTCGGCAGCGGCGGCGTCGTGCGCAGCCCCGAGCTGCGCGCCGAGGCGGTGCGCGAAGTCGCCCGCCGCGCCGCCGGACTGGGGCTCGGCGTCCTCGGCGTCACCGCCAGCCCGCTGCCCGGGCCGTCCGGTAACGTCGAGTACTTTCTGTGGCTGCGCGCCGGTGCGCCCGAACTGGACCCGGCGGACGTTGACCGTGCGGTGGCGGAGGGGCCTCGGTGACCAGTACAGAAACGACATCGGAGACATCGCGGAGCGGCGGTCGGACGGTCTTCCTGCTCGCTCACACCGGGCGGCCGGCGGCCGTCCGCAGCGCCGAGCTCGTCGTCCAGGGGCTGCTGCGGTGCGGCATCGGGGTGCGGGTGCTGGCCGAGGAGGCCGCGGACCTGCCGCTGCCCCCGTCCGTCGAACGCGTCGAGACCGGGCCCGAGCGGCCGGACGTGCTGGACGGCTGCGAACTGATCGTGGTCCTCGGCGGGGACGGCACGCTGCTGCGCGGCGCCGAGTTCGCGCGCAGCTCCGGAGTGCCCATGCTGGGCGTCAACCTCGGCCGGGTCGGCTTCCTCGCCGAGGCCGAGCGGGACGACCTCGACAAGGTCGTGGACCGGGTCGTGACGCGCGAGTACGAGGTCGAGGAGCGGATGACCCTCGACGTGCTCGTCCGGACCGACGGGCACGTCGTGCACACCGACTGGGCGCTCAACGAGGCGTCCGTGGAGAAGGCGGCGCGGGAACGGCTGCTGGAGGTCGTCACGGAGGTCGACGGGCGGCCGGTTTCGCGGTTCGGCGGGGACGGGGTGGTGTGCGCCACGCCTACCGGGTCCACCGCTTATGCCTTTTCCGCTGGAGGGCCTGTGGTGTGGCCCGAGGTCGAGGCGCTGCTCATGGTGCCGATCAGCGCTCACGCGCTGTTCGCCAAGCCGCTGGTGACCGCGCCGGACTCGGTGCTGGCCGTCGAGGTGCAGCCGCAGACGCCCAACGGGGTGCTGTGGTGTGACGGGCGGCGGAGTGTGGAGCTGCCCGCGGGGGCCCGGGTGGAGGTGCGGCGGGGGGCGGTGCCTGTCCGCTTGGCGCGGTTGCATCACGCTTCGTTCACCGACCGGTTGGTCGCCAAGTTCGCTCTGCCGGTGGCCGGGTGGCGGGGGGCGCCGCACTAGGGGGCGCCTGTGGCGGGCTGTTCCCCAGGCCCGCCCCTTCTCCGTTTCCCGGGGGCTGCGCCCCCACGCCCCCTTGTCCTCAGACGCCGGACGGGCTGGAAGGCGCCAGCAGCCGTCGCGCCCTCGTCAGCGCCGAGTCGCGGTGTGCCGCGAACTCCTCCTCCGTGAAGACCGGCGTGCGGATCGCCGGCGGGATGCCCGTCACGTCGTACGTCCGCCCGTCACCCGGACGCATGAACTCCTCGTTGGGGAGCCCGAACGTCCAGCCGTTCGGGAGGCTGCGTTCCAGGACGTCGGAGAACAGGCCCTGGGTGTTCTCGCCGATGCGGACGGGGGCGGGGGAGCGGCCCATCAGGGCCTGGGTGAAGGTCTCGCCCGCGCTGATGGTGAGGCGGCCGGTGAGAACGGCCAGGGGGCCGGTGTAGCGGGGGGACGCGGAAGGAGTGACCCTTACGGGGACGGGCGGGGTGAACTTCCGGGGATCCTCCGGGTCGTTGCGGGCGTGCTTCAGGTAGGCCGTGTAAGGGCGGTCGGTGAGGCGTTCGGCGATGTGGATGCCGAGCCGGTCCGAACCGCCGCCGTTGAAGCGGAGGTCAATGATCAGGCCGCGCGGGGTGCGGGCGAGGACGTCGTCCAGGGCCCGGTCCAGCTCGGCGACGTCCGCCTCCGGGCCGCCCTTCGCGGCGTACCGGTTGAAGCGGGTGATCCGCAGGTAGCCCGTGCCGTCGGGGAGGCCGGCGTACGAGATCGCGCCCTGCGCCCAGGTGCGCAGCGGGACGCCGACGGCCTCCGCGACGGCCCGGTCCGTCCGGGCGATCGACTCCTTCGTCGGCGTCACGGTATCCGCCCGGTGGCCGGCGAAGCGCCGGTCCTGGGACGCCTTGATGAACGTGTGGCCGTCGTACAGCGGCTCGATCATCCGCCGGAGGACGGCGAACAGCTCGTCGTCGGAGGTGTCGGACGTGATCCGGGGGCGGAAGCGGTCGCGTACCGCCTTCCAGTCGATGCCGTGGGCCTCGAAGAAGGGGTAGTTCTCGGCGTACGTGTGCCAGAAGACGTCGAAGACCCGGCGCGGGTCCGGGCGCTCGCCCGGCTTCGGCCGCGCCGTGCAGCCGGCGGGCAGTGCGCCGACGCGGCGCAGGGTGCGGTGGCCGACGTCCTCGGCGTTGGTCATCCGGGCGCGGCCGGGGCCGTCGGGGGTGATCGTCAGGATCGCGCCGTCCGGGTCCGTGAACCGGCCGGAGCCGTCGCCCTTGCCCGTCGCCTCCGTCAGGCCGGGCAGGCAGCTCACCGCCGTGGTGTCGTACGTCCGGAGGCGGCGGCCGCCGTCCTCGACGGAGACCAGGGTGCCGTAGCCGTCCGTGCGCCACACGCCGTCCGGCCGGGTGGTGGCGGCGGCCCGGCCCGAAGCCGGCGCGATCCCGGCCGCGGCGGTGGTCAGGGCGACGGCCGCCGTGAGGAGGACGGCGGCGGTGCGGCGGGTACGGGCGCGGGGGCGCGGGCGTTCGCTCATGCCTCCAGCCTGTCGGGGCGGGGCGGGGCGGACCATACGGCGGTCACCCGGAGCGGTGGTGGGGCTGTCCCCAGGCCGGGCTCGGGGTGCTCCCGGGTTGTTCCCGGGGCGGCCTCCCGGACGTCCTCGTCGGGGGCCTCCGGCCGTCTCCGGGGCGCCCCCCGGCCGCTGACTCCCCTCCTCGGGCCCGCCCCCGGCCCGTCCCCCGGCCCTTCCCGACACGGCCCGCGGGGGCGGCCGTCGCGAGGGGGCCCCGGAACCTCGTATGGTCGTATCCGTGTTGGAGGAGATGCGGATCCGGTCCTTGGGCGTCATTGACGACGCGGTGGTCGAGCTGTCACCAGGTTTCACGGCGGTGACCGGTGAGACCGGTGCCGGCAAGACCATGGTCGTGACCAGCCTCGGGCTGCTGCTCGGCGGCCGGGCCGACCCGGCGCTGGTGCGCGTCGGGGCGAAGGCGGCGGTGGTCGAGGGGCGGATCGCCGTCGACCGGGCGTCGCCCGCCGCCCTGCGGGCCGAGGAGGCGGGGGCCGAGCTCGACGACGGGGCGCTGCTCGTCAGCCGGACGCTGTCCGCCGAGGGGCGCTCCCGGGCCCACGTCGGCGGGCGCGGCGTGCCCGTCGGGCTGCTCGGCGAGCTCGCCGACGACCTCGTCGCCGTGCACGGCCAGACCGACCAGCAGGGGCTGCTCCGCCCGGCCCGGCAGCGCGCCGCGCTCGACCGGTACGCGGGGGACGCGGTGGCCGCGCCGCTCGCCAAGTACACCGACGCCTACCGGCGGCTGCGCGCCGTCGCCGCCGAACTCGACGAGCTGACCACCCGGGCCCGCGAGCGCGCCCAGGAGGCGGACCTGCTGCGCTTCGGCCTCGACGAGATCGCCGCCGTCGCGCCGGTGGCCGGCGAGGACGCCGAACTCGCCGCCGAGGCCGAGCGGCTGGGCCACGCCGAGTCCCTCGCCTCCGCCGCCACCGCCGCGCACGCCGCCCTGGCCGGGGACCCCGAGGACCCGGAGGGCGTGGACGCCGCCTCGCTCGTCGCCGGCGCCCACCGGGCCCTGGAGGCCGTCCGCGCCCACGACCCGGCGCTCGCGGCCCTCGCCGACCGGGCGGGCGAGCTCGGCATCCTGCTCCGCGACGTGGCCGGCGAGCTCGCCGGATACGCCTCCGACCTCGACGCCGACCCGCGGCGGCTGGCCGCCGTCGAGGAACGGCGGGCCGCCCTCGGGCACCTGACGCGCAAGTACGGGGAGGATGCCGCCGCCGTCCTCGCCTGGGCCGAGCGGAGCGCCGCGCGCCTGGGCGAGCTGGAGGGCGACGACGACCGCATCGCGGAACTCGCCGCCGAACACGACGCCCTGCGGGACGAACTGGGCGCCCTCGCCCGGCAGCTGACCGACGCGCGCACCGAGGCGGCGGAACGATTCGCGGAGGCCGTGACGGAGGAGCTGGCGCAGCTCGCGATGCCGCACGCGCGCGTCTCGTTCGCCGTCCGGCAGAACGAGGTCGCCGACGCGGCGTCCGGCATCGAGGTCGGCGGGCGGGCCGTCGCCTACGGGCCGCACGGCGCCGACGACGTCGAGCTGCTGCTCGCCCCGCACCCCGGCGCCCATCCGCGGCCCATCGCCAAGGGCGCGTCGGGCGGTGAGCTGTCCCGCGTCATGCTCGCGGTGGAGGTCGTGTTCGCGGGCTCCGACCCGGTGCCCACCTACCTCTTCGACGAGGTCGACGCGGGCATCGGCGGCCGGGCCGCCGTCGAGGTCGGCCGCCGCCTGGCCCGGCTCGCGCGGACCGCGCAGGTCGTCGTCGTCACCCACCTCCCGCAGGTGGCCGCGTTCGCCGACCGGCACCTGGTGGTCGAGAAGACCCACGACGGGTCGGTGACCCGCAGCGGCGTGCAGGCCATGGAGGGCGAGGACCGGATCCGCGAACTCTCCCGGATGCTCGCCGGACAGGAGGACTCGCGGCTCGCCCGCGCGCACGCCGAGGAGTTGCTGGAGGCGGCGCGGGCCGGGCGGTGAGGGGGATGAAAACGGGCACCGCGTAACAGGCCGGTGCTTTCGGTGGTGTCGGGCGACCTTCGGGCCAACGGCTCCTAATCCCCAAACCGGGTGAATCCGGAGTCGCCCGGGCGAGACAGGGCGGGCCGGGCGCGGAGCGGTGGTGCCCGGACGGCGGTGCCGGCTGGCATCCTGGGCAGCGGCACCGCCCCGTCGGCGCGCCGTCGCCACTCCCGCCGCCTCCTCTCCGTCTCCTTCCGCCCGTCGCCGATCCGCCGATCCGCCGGTCCCGCCGATCCAGGAGTCATTCCCGCGTGAGCAGTTCATCCGGCACGTCCCACGGCCGGCCGCCCCTGCACGCCGTCCAGGTGCTGGGCGGCGGCAGCGCGGGCAGCGGCGCCCACGTGCGGTCGCTGGCCGCCGGCCTCGTCGCGCGGGGACTGCGGGTGACGGTGTGCGCGGCCGGAGGAGCGGAGGAACAGTACGGATTCACCGGGGCCGGCGCCTCGTTCGCGCCGCTGCCGGCCGGGACCGACGCGCTCCTCGTCGCCGGGATCCGGGCGGCGGCCGCCGACGCGGACGTCGTCCACGCGCACGGCCTGCGCTGGGGCGTGCTCGCCGCGCTCGCCCTGCACGGGCGCCCGACACCGCTGGTGGTCACCTGGCACCGGCGCGTCCGCGCGGCGGGCGCCCGGGCCCACGTCGTACGGCTCATGGAACGGCGGGCCGTACGGGCCGCCGCGGTCGTGCTCGGCGCCACGCCGGATCTCGTGGACCAGGCGCGGGCGCGCGGGGCGCGGGACGCGCGGCTGACGCCCGTGGGGTTCCCCGGGCCGGGGGCTCCCGCCGCCACTGTCGCTGTCGCGGAGTCGTCGGAGGGTGACGTTCCCCGGGACAAGGTCCTCGCCGAACTCGGCGTCCTCGGGCAGCCGTTGCTCCTCGCCGTCGGCCGGCTCGAACCCGACCAGGGGTACGGCCCGCTGCTCGACGCCGCCCGCTCCTGGCGGCGGCTCGACCCCGAGCCCCTGCTCGTCGTCGCCGGCGAGGGGCCCGAGCGGCCGTCGCTCCAGCGGCGGATCGAGGACGAGGGGCTGCCCGTGCGGCTCGTCGGGCGGCGGGACGATGTGCCGCAGCTGGTGGCGGCGGCGGACCTGGCGATCCTGCCGAGCCGGTGGGAGGGGCGGGCGCTGCTGGCGCAGGAGGCTTTCCGGGCGGGGGTGCCGTTGGTGGCCACGGCGGTGGGTGGGGTGCCCGATCTTGTCGGGGACGCGGCGGAGCTTGTGCCTTATGGGGACGGGGAGGCGTTGGCGCTTGCCGTTTCGCGGGTGCTTGGCGATTCGCGGCGGCGGGCTGAGCTTGTCGCCGCGGGGCGGCGGTTGGGGGCGGGGTGGCCTTCGGAGGATGATGCGGTCGCTCATGTGCTGAGCGTGTACGACGAGTTGTGGGGGTGAGGGTGCCCCAGTCCCGCCCTTTCACCGTTTCCTGGGGCTCCGCCCCAGACCCCGAAACCGCGCTCCGCGCGGTTGTCCTCAAACGCCGGACGGGCTGAAAGTCAGCCCGTCCGGCGTTTGAGGACAGCGCCCGAAGGGCGCTTCGGGGGTGCGGGGGCGCAGCCTCTGCGAGAAACGGTGAAAGGGCGGGACCGGGGCACACCTCACCCCACCAGCCGCCGCCCCCGCAGCGCCACCCCCAGCGCCAGCCGGCTGTCCGGATCGTCCGGGTCCGTCCCGAGCAACGATCCGATCCGCGCCAGCCGGTCGTACAACGTCTGCCGGTTGACATGCAGCTCCCGCGCCGTCTCCGCCTTGCGGCCCGCGTGGCGGAGGTAGGTCTCCAGGGTGGGGAGCAGCGGGGTGCGGGCGGTGGCGTCGTGGGTGAGGAGGGGGCCGAGGACGCGGCCGACGAAGGCCGCCAGGTCGTCGTGGCCGCGCAGGCGGGACAGCAGCAGGTCGACGTCGAGGGCGCGGGCGTCGTGCCAGGGGCGGTCGGGCAGGCCGGCCGCGGCCGTCGCCGCCTCGGCGGCGTGCCGGAGGGCGGCGCCCGCGGTGGTCCAGTCGGCCGGCGCGCCCACCACGACCACCGGCGGCCGGGAGCGGACCCGCCGCGCCCCGGCGCGCAGGGCGGTGGCGAGCCGGTCGGCGACCGCCGGGCGGTCGGCCGCGTCCCGGAGGCCGGCGAGCAGCGGGATGCGGCCCTCGGGCAGCCGGACGCCCAGCAGCACCGGCACTCCCACCGCGGCCAGTTCCTCCTGTACCGCGCAGGTCAGCGCCGCCGGGCCGGCGTCCCGGCCGGGTCCCGCCGGGGCGTCGAGGACGACCGGCAGCAGCGGGCCCGGGCCGAGGCGGAAGCCGAGGACGCGGGCCAGGGCGGGGGCGTCGGCCGGGTCGAGCCGGCCCTCGGCGAGGTCGGTGAGGAAGTCGCCGCGTCCCCGGGCCGCCAGTTCCTCCTCCTGGCGGGCCTGGAGGAGGACGACGGCCAGCAGGCCCGCCGTCCGGTCGGCGGCGACGTGGTGCACCGGCGCCAGCGGGGCGTGTACGGGCAGGACGGTCAGCCGGGCCCGCGGGCCGCCCGGGGCCTGCCCGGGCACGTCCACGGCGACCCGTCCGGCCAGGCCGGTGCGGCGGAGCCCGTCCCACACCTGGAGCGGGTCGGCGGCGCCCGGCGGCGCGGGGTCGGGGCCGGCCGCGTAGAGGAGCCGCCCGTCGGCCGCCTCCAGGAAGACCGGGTTGGCGGTGAACTCGGCCAGCAGCCGCAGCACTTCGGGCGCCCCGCCGCCGTCCAGCAGCGCCTCCGTGCACCGCCGGTGGACGCCGTCCGCGCGCCGGAGCAGCGCGTAGTGCGCGTTGACCAGCTCGGTGTGGAGTTCCTCGGTGACCGCGACGAACGGGACCTCCCGGTGCAGCTGGACGAGCGGGAGCCCGGCCGCGCGGGCCGCGTCCACGACGGCGGCGGGCAGCGCGGGCAGGCGCGCGCCGAGCTCCACCACCAGGGCGGCGATGTCCCGTTCCACCAGGGTGCGGACGAAGGCGCGCTGCTCGGCCGGGCGGGCGCCCAGGCCCAGGCCGGTGGTCAGCAGCAGCTCGCCGCCCTTGAGGAGCGCCGCGATGTGCGGCGCCTCGCCGGCGTGCACCCAGCGCACCGGACGATCGAGGCGGTCGGCGCCGGCCAGCACCTCGGGCAGCCCCCGGCGCAGGGCCGGCAACTCCAGGGCGCGGGCGACGGTCACGGTGCTCCGGGGGATTCCCCCGCGTATCGGCGGCTGGTCGTGCATGACGTGAACCTACGGGACGGGGGCCGGTGACCGGGAGGTGGCGAGGGGCCGGCGGGACGGCACGCCGCGTCGCTCCGGCGGGAGGGCGGCGGCCGGTTTCCGTCCGTGCGCGCCGCAGGGCGCGGCAGGCACAGCCCCGGACAGCCGGCACATCAGGCCGCGCGGTCACCCCCTGTACCAGAAGAGGCCCCACCCCCGCGGGAGTTGCCGCATAGTCGGCGCGATCCCGTCGGGGGCGTGATAGGCAGTGTGACCCGGATCCGGCGACGGCCGGTCGATTCTGGACCTCGGGGGATGACGATGCAGCCGCTCTACGTTTTCGACGCCGAAGTCAGTGCCCTGCCCGGCGCGGACCCCTTCCCGCTGGTGCGCGAGCACGTGGGTGCCTGGCTGTGCGGGCCCGCGGGGGACGGGCCGGGGGCGGGCGAGTTGGTGGCCACCGGCGGGCCGCGGCCGTTGCACGGCGGGCGGACGGTCGAGTGGGCCGTCGAGGGGCCACCGGACGTGACGGCCGTGCGGGTCACCGTCACGCAGCCGCTCGACGGGGACGTCGGCCGGTTCGTCACGCGGATCACCGTGTCGTCCGTCGCGGGACGGGTGGGACTGCGGGTGGTGATGGGCCGGGAGGTCGACGGAGGGTGGATCGCGCCGGTGCAGGACCCGCTGCTGCGCCGGCCCGGGCTGCTGCGGACGGTCGCCGCCGACGAGGGGCTCCGGCTGCACGTCCTCGGGCAGCGGGTGACCGGGCGGTACGAGCGGATCCGGGAGACGGCGCAGACCGCCGTGCTCACCGAGTCGCTGGCCGGCGGCAACCGGCTGCCCATCCTGCTGGTGCACCCCCGGGAGGACGCCGCCTGGACGGCTGCCCGGCAGGCGGCCGGGGAGCTGATCGGTCTCGCCCAGGTCGTCACCCTCAACTACGGCACGGCCCGGGAGCTGCGCCGGCTGCTGCCGGAGGCCGCCGTCCCGGACGGCGGCGCCCGGCTGGTCTGGCCGCTGCCGGCGCTGACCCACCCCGCGTACGCGCGCGCCGAGGTCGCCGACCCCGCCACCCGCTTCCGCTGGATGCGCACCCTCGACGAACTCGCCGTCGTCGCCCGGGGATCGGACCGCGGCTGGGAGGCCGCGCGCCGGGCCGCCCGGGGAAGCGCCGCCCGGCGGGCCGCCGAACGCCTCGCGGCGGCCCGGGCGACGGGCGACGTCGCCCGTCAACTGGACGTCTACGAGGAGCGGGTGGCCCGCCTGGAAGCGGACGTCGCCTTCTGGGAGGGCGAGGCGCAGACGCTCACCACCCGGCTGGAGGCCGCCGGGGACGCCGACGCCGCCCGCCGGGAGGCCGAGTACTGGAGGGACCTCTACGTGCGGGAGGTGAAACGCGACGACCCCAAGGCCGGGGAGCCCGCGGACCCCTGGGAGGAGGTGCCCGAGCTGGACCCCGCCGAACCCGGGGCCACCTACCGGGCCCTGGAGGAGGCGGCGGACCACCGGATCGTGTTCACGGCCGGGGCGGAACGGTCCTGGCGGGCGTCCGGCTATCCGCATCCGGACGAGATGACCGCGCAGTTGGTCACCCTCGCCAAGGCCGCGGTGGACCTCTACGACCAGCCGAGCGACAAGAAGCCGCGCATCACGCAGTGGTTCAAGGAGCAGCACGGGCTGACGGTGGCGACGAGCGACCTCACCATCAAGAAGGACCGGAAGCTGCGCTACTTCTCCTTCGACGGCGACGACCGGCGCGACGGCCTGCCGCACGTGAAGGTGCGCGACGCCACGTCACACAACGAGGTCGGTCGGATCCACTTCGCGTTCGACCACGACAAGCGGCGGCTGATCGTGGACCACGTGGGAGTGAAGAAGTACTGAGCCCCGGGCCCGGGGGGCGCGGGCGGGCCGTCCGGCCCGCCCGTCCGTCCGGCGTCAGCCGCCGAAGGCGCTCGACGCCGTCAGCCGCAGCGCGGTGTCGATCAGCGGGACGTGGCTGAACGCCTGCGGGAAGTTGCCGACCTGCCGCTTCAGGTGCGGGTCCCACTCCTCCGCGAGCAGGCCCAGGTCGTTGCGGAGGGCCAGCAGCTTCTCGAAGAGCTGCCGGGCCTCGTCCACCCGGCCGATCATCGCGAGGTCGTCGGCGAGCCAGAACGAGCAGGCCAGGAAGGCCCCTTCGTCGCCCTCCAGGCCGTCCACGCCCGCGTCCTCGCCGGCCGTCGGGTAGCGCAGCACGAAGCCGTCGGAGGTGGACAGCTCGCGCTGGATCGCCTCGATGGTGCCGATGACGCGCTTGTCGTCCGGCGGCAGGAAGCCCATCTGCGGGATGAGCAGCAGCGAGGCGTCCAGCTCCTTGGAGCCGTAGGACTGCGTGAACGTGTTCCGTTCCTTGTCGTAGCCCTTCTCGCACACGTCCCGGTGGATGTCGTCGCGCAGCTCGCGCCAGCGCTCCAGCGGGCCGTCCACGTCACCGGACTCGATGAGCTTGATGGTGCGGTCCACCGCCACCCAGGCCATCACCTTGGAGTGGACGAAGTGCCGGCGCGGGCCGCGGACCTCCCAGATGCCCTCGTCGGGCTCGTTCCAGTGGTCCTCCAGGTAGCCGATCAGCCGCAACTGGAGGAGGGAGGCGTAGTCGTTGCGGGCCAGGCCCGTCATGTGCGCCAGGTGCAGCGCCTCGGTGACCTCGCCGTAGACGTCCAGCTGGAGCTGGCCGGCCGCGCCGTTGCCCACCCGGACCGGCCGCGAGTTCTCGTACCCCGGCAGCCAGGTCAGCTCCGCCTCGCTCAGCTCCCGCTCGCCCGCGATGCCGTACATGATCTGGAGGTTCTCGGGGTCGCCGGCGACGGCACGCAGCAGCCACTCGCGCCAGGCGCGGGCTTCTTCGCGGTAACCAGTGCGCAGCAGCGACGACAGGGTGATCGCGGCGTCCCGCAGCCAGGTGAAGCGGTAGTCCCAGTTGCGGACGCCGCCGATCTCCTCCGGCAGGGACGTGGTGGGGGCGGCGACGATGCCGCCGGTGGGCGCGTAGGTCAGCGCCTTGAGCGTGATCAGCGAGCGGACGACGGCGTCCCGGTAAGGGCCGTGGTACGTACAGTGCTCGACCCACTCCCGCCAGAACTCCTCGGTGGCCTCCAGCGAGCCGTCCGGGTCGGGCAGCGCCGGCGGGCCGCTGTGCGAGGGCTGCCAGCTGATGGTGAACGCCACCCGCTCACCGGGGGAGACGGTGAAGTCGGAGTAGGTGGTGAGGTCCTTGCCGAAGGTGTCGGCGGTGGTGTCCAGCCAGACGGAGTCGGGCCCGGCGACGGCCACCGTGCGGTCGCCGACCTTGTGGACCCAGGGCACCACCCGCCCGTAGGAGAACCGCATCCGCAGGGCGGAGCGCATCGGCACCCGGCCGCTGACGCCCTCGACGATCCTGATCAACTGCGGTGCCCCGTCGCGCGGGGGCATGAAGTCGATGATCCGGACGGTCCCGCGGGCGGTGTCCCACTCGGATTCCAGGACCAGTGAGTCGCCCCGGTAGCGGCGGCGGTCGGCCCGCGGTGGCGCGGCCCCCGAGGGGTGCGCCGGGCCGATCCGCCAGTAGCCGTGCTCCTCTGTTCCCAGCAGCCCGGCGAACGCCGCGTGGGAATCGAACCGTGGGAGGCACAGCCAGTCGGCCGTGCCGTCCCTGCAGACCAGGGCGGCGGTCTGCATGTCGCCGATGAGTGCGTAATCCTCGATACGCCCGGCCACGTCATCTCCAGTCGAACGGCATCGTGACCCCAAGGGGGCCTCTGGCGGTCAAGCGATCTTCGACGAGCTCATGTTCCGGAAGGGGTGGGTGCACACCTCCCAGCGGTGGCTGGGGCTCAGGGGTGCCGTGCCGGCCGGCTCGCTCCGTGTGTCCGTGCAGGATACGACGCCGAGTTGGGCGACGCGCGACGGTTGGCCGGGGAATCTGTGCCGAATGGGTGGCCCGGGACACACGGGCCGCGAGGCCGTGACGCACGGTCCGCGAGCCCGTCGCGCCGCGTCACCGGCGGCGCCCGCCCCGGGGCGCTGATACCCTGGTACCCCGTGGACCGGTGGGCGCAAGACCCCTCGACCGCAGCGACGGCACCCCCGCAAAGACGCCGGGTGAGCGCCGGTACGCACCTCCACCTCGCGACCACGGGAGACCCCCTTTGGCCATTGCCGCTAAGCCCACGACGACCAAGCACCTCTTCGTCACCGGGGGTGTCGCCTCCTCGCTCGGCAAGGGGCTGACCGCCTCCAGCCTGGGTGCGCTGCTCAAGGCCCGGGGTCTGCGCGTGACGATGCAGAAGCTCGACCCGTACCTGAACGTCGACCCGGGCACGATGAACCCGTTCCAGCACGGCGAGGTGTTCGTCACCAACGACGGTGCCGAGACCGACCTGGACATCGGCCACTACGAGCGCTTCCTCGACGTCGACCTCGACGGCTCGGCCAACGTCACCACCGGCCAGGTGTACTCCTCCGTGATCGCCAAGGAGCGGCGCGGCGAGTACCTGGGCGACACCGTGCAGGTCATCCCGCACATCACCAACGAGATCAAGCACCGCATCCGGCGGATGGCGACCGAGGACGTCGACGTCGTCATCACCGAGGTCGGCGGCACGGTCGGCGACATCGAGTCGCTGCCGTTCCTGGAGACCGTCCGCCAGGTCCGCCACGAGGTCGGCCGCGACAACGTCTTCGTCGTGCACATCTCGCTGCTGCCCTACATCGGCCCCTCCGGCGAGCTGAAGACCAAGCCCACCCAGCACTCGGTGGCCGCGCTGCGCAACATCGGCATCCAGCCCGACGCGATCGTGCTGCGCGCCGACCGCGAGGTGCCGACCGCCATCAAGCGCAAGATCTCGCTGATGTGCGACGTCGACGAGGACGCGGTGGTCGCCGCCATCGACGCCAAGTCGATCTACGACATCCCGAAGGTGCTGCACGCCGAGGGCCTGGACGCCTACGTCGTCCGCAAGCTCGACCTGCCGTTCCGCGACGTGGACTGGGCGCAGTGGGACGACCTGCTGGACCGCGTCCACCAGCCGGACCACGAGGTCACCGTCGCGCTCGTCGGCAAGTACATCGACCTGCCGGACGCCTACCTCTCGGTCACGGAAGCCATCCGAGCGGGTGGCTTCGCCAACCGTGCGCGGGTGAAGATCAAATGGGTGACGTCGGACGACTGCGTCACCCCCGCGGGTGCCAAGAAGCAGCTCTCCGACGTGGACGCGATCTGCATCCCGGGCGGTTTCGGCGAGCGCGGCGTCAACGGCAAGGTCGGCGCCATCACCTACGCCCGTGAGAACAAGGTCCCGCTGCTGGGCCTCTGCCTCGGTCTGCAGTGCGTGGTCATCGAGGCCGCGCGCAACCTGGCCGGCATCACGGACGCCAACTCGACCGAGTTCGAGCCGGCCACCGCCCACCCGGTGATCTCCACCATGGCCGAGCAGATGGACATCGTCGCCGGCGAGGGCGACCTGGGCGGAACGATGCGCCTGGGCATGTACCCGGCCAAGCTGGCCGAGGGCTCCATCGTCCGCGAGGTCTACGACGACCAGCCGTACGTCGAGGAGCGCCACCGCCACCGGTACGAGGTCAACAACGCGTACCGCGGCGAGCTGGAGAAGAAGGCGGGCATCGTCTTCTCCGGCACCTCCCCGGACAACAAGCTGGTCGAGTACGTCGAGTACCCGCGCGAGACGCACCCGTACCTCGTCGCCACCCAGGCCCACCCCGAGCTGCGCTCCCGGCCGACCCGGCCGCACCCGCTGTTCGCCGGTCTGGTGAAGGCCGCCGTTCGGCGTCAGCAGGGCTGATCTGTACGGTTGACCGGGGTGAGCCCCTCCTTTCCGGAGGGTCTCGCCCCGGTTTTTTTGTCGTCGGAACTGGAGGACGCGGATGCCGCGCATCAAGGACACTGCCGAGGAATGGCGGATCACCGCCACGGAGACGCCGTTCGTCGGCGCCAAGACCAGCGCACGCACGGACGTCGTCGTGATGCCGGACGGCACCAGCGTCAGCCGCGACTACCAGGTGCACCCGGGATCCGTCGCCATCCTCGCCCTCGACGAGCAGGACCGCGTACTGGTGATCAACCAGTACCGGCACCCGGTGCGGCACCGGCTCTGGGAGCTCCCGGCCGGGCTGCTGGACGTCCCCGGTGAGAACCCGCTGACCGCCGCCCACCGGGAGCTCTACGAGGAGGCGCACGTCAAGGCCGAGGACTGGCGGGTGCTCACCGACGTCTTCACCTCGCCCGGCGGCTGCGACGAGGCCCTGCGGATCTACCTCGCCCGGGACCTGTCCGACGTGGAGGGGAGCGGTTCGAGGTGTCCGAGGAGGAGGCGGACATGGAGGTGGCGCGGGTGCCGCTCGCGGACCTGGTGCGCGGGGTGCTCTCCGGTGAGCTGCACAACACGTGTCTCGCCGTGGGCGTGCTGGCGCTTTCCGCCGCTCGGGCCGGGGACGGGATCGAGGCGCTGCGGGCGGCCGACGCTCCTTGGCCTGCGCGGCCGTTCGAGGCGTAGGGGGGTTTGCCCCGGTCCCGCCCCTTCGCCGATTCCTGGGGCTGATGCCCCGGACCCCGAAACCGCGCTCCGCGCGGTTGTCCTTGAACTCCCCCAGAGGGGGGCACCCCCAACGGGCTGGATGCCGGGCCGAAAAGGCGATCGTCGTACGAGTCGGGGCCCGGCGTCCGCGGGGGCGCGGGCGTTTCAACTACGCTCGGCCCGTGGAGACCGACAACCTCACGGCTGTCCACCCGGAGCGGGTGGGCCCCGGCGTGCGCCCGCGCCGGCCGGACGCGCCCGTGACGGGCGTCGCGCTCGCCGGCGCGGGCCTGTTCACCGGCCGCGACCGGGAACTGAAAGAGCTTCGGGCGGACATCGCCCGTACCGGCCTGGACACCCTCTCCGGCCGCAAACCGCCCCGCAGCCGGGTCCTGCTCGTCGCCGGACGCCCCGGTTCCGGGCGCACCGCGCTCGCCGAGGAGCTGGCCCGGCGGCTGGAGCGGGACTACCCGGACGGAGTACTCCGCGCGCGCCTCACCGACGCCGACGGCACCCCCGTCCCCACCGACCGCACCGCCCGCGCCCTCCTCGCCGACCTCGGCGCCACCGGCACCGCGCCCGCCGGGGCCGAGGAGGACGAGCTCACCGCCGCCCTCCGGGCCGCCCTGGCCGGCCGCCGGGTGCTGCTGCTCCTGGACGACGCCTCGGGCGCCGCCTCCGTGGAGCCGCTGCTGCCCGACGAACCGGGCTGCCTGGTCGTCGCCGTCGCCCGGGGGCCGCTGACCGGCGTCACCGACGTCCGGCCGTGCACCCTCGGCGGCCTGGAGACCACCGCGGCCGTCGACCTCCTGGAGCGGTTCGCCGGTCCCACCCGCATCACCTGTGACCCGATGGCCGCCAGCGCCGTCGTCGAGGAGTGCGCCGGGCAGCCCGCCGCGCTGGTCCTGGTCGGCGGCTGGCTGGCCGCCCACCCCAAGATGTCCGTCGCCGACGCGGCCCGGCGGCTGCGCGAACTCCCCGTCCCCGAGGGGCACGACGGCACCACGGGCCGCCCGCTGGCCCGCGCCCTCTGGCTCGCCTACGAGGCGCTGCCCGCGCTGAACGCCCGCATACTGCGGCTGCTCGCGCTGGCCCCCGCCGGTCCCGCCGACGCGCACACCGCCTCCGCGCTGGCCGGCTGCTCGGTCTCCGCCGCCCAGGCCGCGCTGGACGACTTCGTCGCCCGCGGCCTGCTGCGGCCGGTGCCCGTCGACGGCGTGCCGGGGGAGCCCGCCGCGCTGCCCCCGCAGTACCAGGTGCCCGGCTGCCTGGCCCCGCTGCTGAGGGCGCTGCTGGAGACCCAGGACCGGCCCGCCGAGGTGGAGCTGGCCCGGGCCCGGATGCTCGAACGGGTCGTCCGCCAGCTGCACTCCTGCCGCGCCGCCGCCGAGCTGACCGACCCCTCCGTCCGCCGCCGGGTGGCCGAGCTGCCCCGGCCGCTGCGCTTCCCGTCGGCGCGGGTCGCCGAGGAGTGGCTGCGCTCACGGCTGCCCGCCCTGCTGGCCGCCGCCCGGCTGGCCGTCGAGGACGGCGGCCTGGACACCCTCGCCCGCCGCCTGGTCTCCGCGCTGACCCGGGCGCTCTCCGCCCACCTGCCCCCGAGGAGGCCGGGCCCGAGCAGTACGGGCTGCACCGGCTCGTCCTGGACGTGGCCGACCGCCGCGAGATGGCCCTGGAGAAGTCCGCCGCCCTGCTCAACCTGGGCGACCTGGACACGGGAGCCGGACGCGTCCGGATGGCGCTCGACCGCTACCGGGAGGCGCTGGCCGCCGCGCGCGCGTGCGGCGACCCGTACGCGACGAGCCGTTCCATGGAGTCGATCGCCGCCTCCTACCAGGAGCTGGAGGACTGGGCCCGGGCCACCGACTGGTACCGGCGGGCGCTGGAACTGCGGCTCACCCGCGGTGAACTCGCCGACGAGGCACGGCTGTACGGGCGGCTCGGCGCGGTGCACGCCCTGGCGGGGGAGTGGGGCGAGGCGCTGCGCACCTGGCGGGCCGCGTCCGCCGCCTGCCGCCGGCTGCGCGACCGGCCCGGGCACGCGCGGGCGCTGAGCGAGGCCGCCGTGGCGCTGGAGCACCTCGGCCGGCCGCAGGACGCGGTGCGCACCGGTCTGGAGGCGGCGGAGGGCGCCCGGCGGGCCGGCGACGGGCGGCTGGAGGCCGCCGTCCGGCTGCGGCTGGCGGACACCCTGGAGCGGCTGGCCGACCAGGCCGGCGCCGAGGCACAGCGGCGGACGGCGGAGGGGCTGCTCCGGGAGCCGGCGGAGGCCGAAGCGGAGGAGGCCGGGGGGAGCGGTTCCGGCCCGGGCGGGCCCTCGGGAGGGCTTGAGCCGAACGCCTGATGGGTACACGCCGGGTAACCTGCGAAACCGATGGCAGTTCCAGAAAAGTTTGTTGCTTTGCAAGGCTAGACAGCTCGACATCCTTCATTAGACTGGTTGCGCCGCGGTCGACGCGGTCTGCTCTGGTATGCCGTGGCATTTCCGGATTAGCCTGAAAACCCCTGATTCAAGGACCGTGATCGACGTGAAGGTCGGCATCCCCCGCGAGGTCAAGAACAACGAGTTCCGCGTGGCCATCACCCCCGCCGGTGTGCACGAGCTGGTGCGCAACGGCCACCAGGTCTTCGTGGAGAAGGGGGCCGGTCTGGGCTCCTCCATCACCGACGCCGAGTACACCGGCGCCGGCGCGGCCATCCTGGACTCGGCCGACGAGGTCTGGGCCACCGCCGACCTGCTCCTGAAGGTCAAGGAGCCGATCGCCGAGGAGTACCACCGCCTCCGCAAGGGCCAGACCCTCTTCACCTACCTGCACCTGGCCGCCTCCCGTGAGTGCACGGACGCGCTGCTGGAGTCGGGCACCACGGCCATCGCCTACGAGACCGTCGAGCTCGCCAACCGCGCGCTGCCGCTGCTCGCCCCGATGTCCGAGGTCGCGGGCCGGCTGGCCCCGCAGGTCGGCGCCTACCACCTGATGCGCTCGGCCGGCGGCCGCGGCGTGCTGCCGGGCGGCGTCCCGGGCACGGCGGCCGGCAAGGCCGTCGTCATCGGCGGCGGCGTCTCCGGCTGGAACGCGGCGCAGATCGCGGTCGGCATGGGCTTCCACGTGACCCTGCTCGACAAGGACATCAACAAGCTGCGCGAGGCGGACAAGGTCTTCGGCACCAAGGTGCAGACGATCGTCTCCAACGCCTACGAGCTGGAGAAGGCCGTCGTCGAGGCCGACCTCGTCATCGGCGCCGTCCTGATCCCGGGCGCCAAGGCCCCCAAGCTGGTCACCAACGAGCTCGTCGCCAAGATGAAGCCCGGAAGTGTACTTGTCGACATTGCGATCGACCAGGGCGGCTGCTTCGAGGACTCGAAGCCGACCACCCACGCGGAGCCGACCTTCACCGTCCACGACTCCGTGTTCTACTGCGTCGCCAACATGCCGGGCGCGGTGCCGAACACCTCCACCTACGCGCTGACCAACGCCACGCTGCCCTACATCGTGGAGCTGGCCAACCGCGGCTGGCAGGAGGCGCTGAGCCGGGACGCCGCGCTCGCCAAGGGCCTCAACGTCCATGAGGGACAGGTCGTTTACGGCCCCGTCGCCGAGGCGCACGGCCTTGCGCACGTCGAACTGAGCGCGCTGCTCGGCTGAGGCGTCAAACCGCCCCTGAGGGGAATCACCACCGGCAGGGCCTTGTCCGCAAGGCCCTGCCGGCCGTGTTTGGTGCCGGATTCGGGTCGGTTTTCCCGTGGCGTCCACCGTTCGGAAAACTTGCGGGTGATACCCCGAACACCCTTGACAGAAGGGTGTTCGATTGCCGACACATCGTGCCGTCTCCGGCGGATTGTGTTGCTGCGGACCGCCGACACGCCATAGAGTCGCAGACCGTCGGCATGGTGCCACGCTGACCTATCTAGATGTTTCCTGGTCACCAAGGAGGTAGGACGACTTGTGAATGAGTCGACATTTGCTCCCGGGGGTGGTCACCCAGGAATTCCTGCGCAGGGCCGGAGCCCCGTGGGGCTCCACGCTGTCGGCTCCGTCGCTGTCCAGACCTTCGCAGCACAGCAGGACATCCAGAGCATGACGACAGCCCACCCGAGCATGGACGGTCTACACGTGAACGCCATGGCCGGCGACCGCGGCGGTGATCCCGCCCGTCTCGCCGACTACGAGGAAGTGCCCGACGGGCACTTCTACGACCCCGACGCGGAGTACGAGCCCGACCCGGAGTACGCGGCCACCCTGGCCCCCGACGCCGCCCGCCAGCGCCGCGAGCGCATCGGTCCCACCGGCCGCCCGCTGCCGTACTTCCCCATCCCGGGCCCGCTGACCGACCACGGCCCGGCGAAGATCATCGCGATGTGCAACCAGAAGGGCGGGGTCGGCAAGACCACCTCGACCATCAACCTGGGCGCCGCGCTGGCCGAGTACGGCCGCCGGGTGCTGCTCGTCGACTTCGACCCGCAGGGCGCGCTCTCCGTCGGACTGGGCGTCAACCCGATGGAGCTCGATCTGACGGTCTACAACCTGCTCATGGAGCGCGGGATGTCGGCCGACGAGGTGCTGCTGAAGACCGCGGTGCCCAACATGGACCTGCTCCCCAGCAACATCGACCTGTCCGCCGCCGAGGTCCAGCTCGTCAGCGAGGTCGCCCGGGAGTCCACGCTCCAGCGCGCGCTCAAGCCGCTGATGGCCGACTACGACTACATCGTGATCGACTGCCAGCCTTCGCTGGGCCTGCTGACGGTGAACGCCCTGACGGCCGCTCACAAGGTCATCGTCCCGCTGGAGTGCGAGTTCTTCGCCCTGCGCGGCGTCGCCCTGCTCACCGAGACCATCGAGAAGGTCCAGGAGCGGCTCAACCCCGAGCTGGAGCTCGACGGCATCCTCGCGACGATGTACGACTCGCGGACCGTGCACAGCCGCGAGGTGCTCGCACGGGTGGTCGAGGCGTTCGACGACCACGTCTACCACACGGTCATCGGCCGGACCGTCCGCTTCCCGGAGACCACCGTCGCCGGCGAGCCCATCACCACGTACGCCTCCAACTCCGTGGGCGCCGCCGCCTACCGCCAGCTCGCCAGGGAGGTGCTCGCCCGGTGTCACGCCGAGTGAGTCTGCCCGGCGCCGACGAGCTGTTCCGCACCACCGGAGGGGTGGGGCTCCAGTCCTCGGCCCCCCGCAGACAGGCCAAGACGCCCGCCGACGGCGCTCCCGCCCCCGCCGCCGCGCGGGTGCCCGGGCCGGCGGCCGCGGAGCCCGACACGGCGCCCGCCGCGCCCGCCCCCGAAGGGGCCGCCGACCAGGACGCCGCCGAGCGCCGGCTGGCCGCGGACGGGCGCGAGCGCCCGGCGCCGCGAAGTGTCGCCGCCGCCTCCCGGGCCGCCGAGCCGGCCGCGCCCCGGCGCCGCGGGCGGGCCGCCAACCGCCGGCCCAGCGGGCGGGAACGCCACGACGAGAAGATCACGGTCTACGTCTCCGCCGAGGAGCTCATGGACCTCGAGCACGCCCGCCTGGTGCTGCGCGGCGAGCACGGGCTCGCGGTGGACCGCGGCCGAATCGTGCGGGAGGCGGTCGCCGTCGTCCTCGCCGACCTCGAGGCGCGCGGCGACGCGAGCATCCTCGTGCGGCGCCTGCGCGGTCGCTGAGCGACTTCGCCGCTAACCTGCCACGGGCGGGCCCCCGCCCGCGCCGCACCGGCCCCGACGGGCCGCCGGATCATCTCGCTCCCCTGGACCACTCCCGCATGCCCACCGCCGCCTCCTCGCCGCCGCCTCCTTCCCGCCGCCCGCTGGGCCGGGGGCCGGGCGCGCGGCCCGGCCCGCCGGAGGCGGAAGGTTTCGCCGCGGCGGGGGCCGTGGACGCAACCGGCGTCAGGGCCGGGGCCGGGGCGGACGGCCCGGCCGCCCCCACGCCCCTCGGAGCGCCTACGGCGCCCGAGGCGGAGCGTTCCCCAACCCCGCCCCTTCCCATTTCCGGGGGCAAGCCCCCCGACCCCCCGAGCGGCTCCGCCGCGAGGGGGGCGCTGCCCCGGCCGTACCGGTGTCGGGCGCTGCCCCGGCCGTACCGGTGTCGGGCGCTGCCCCGGCCGTACCGGTGTCGGGCGGCGATGGTGACGGCGGCCGTCGCGTCGGGGGCCGGGGGCGGAGCCCACGGTTTCGGGAAGGGGCGGGGCCGGGGAAGAACCCACCCCGACAGCAGCCGCTTCACGCTGCACCTCGACAACTTCGAAGGCCCCTTCGACCTCCTCCTCCAGCTCATCGCCAAGCACAAGCTCGACGTCACCGAAGTGGCCCTCTCCCAGGTCACCGACGAGTTCATGGCGCACCTCCGCGCCATGGGCCCCGACTTCGACCTCGATCAGACGACCGAGTTCCTCGTCGTCGCGTCCACGCTGCTGGACCTCAAGGCCGCCCGGCTGCTGCCCGCCGCCGAGGTGGAGGACGAGGGCGACCTCGCCCTGCTCGAAGCGCGGGACCTGCTCTTCGCCCGGCTGCTGCAGTACCGCGCGTACAAGCGGATCGCGGCGATCCTCGAGGAGCGGATGGCCACCGAGGGCCGCCGTCACCCGCGTACCGTCGGTCTGGAGGCGCGGTTCGCGGAGCTGCTGCCTGAGGTCGTGCTCGGGATCGGGCCGGAACGGTTCGCCGCGCTCGCGGTGAAGGCGATGCAGCCGAAGCCCGCGCCGCAGGTGTACGTGGACCACATCCACGCGCCGCTGGTGAGCGTCCGGGAGCAGGCCGAGGTGGTGGTCGCCAGGCTGCGGGAGGCGGGCGAGGCCACCTTCGCGGACCTGACCGCCGACGCTGCGGACGACCTCACCGTCGTCGCCCGCTTCCTCGCGCTCCTGGAGCTTTACCGGGAGCGGGCCGTCGCCCTCGACCAGGAAGAGGCACTGGGGACACTGACCGTCCGCTGGACGGGGACGGACGGCGGCACACCTGTGGTCACCGATGAGTTCGACCGGGAACCCGAAGAAGAGGAGGCGGCGGAGTGAGCACCGGCAGCAGTACGGACAGCGGTACGACCGGCGTCGTGGGCGCGCTGCCCCTCGGGCCCGCCCTCGAGGCCGTCCTCATGGTCGTCGACGAGCCCGTCACCGAGGAGCACCTCGCCCGGATCCTCGAACGCCCGCGCCGCGACATCGCCGCCAGCCTGCGCGCGCTGGCCGACGAGTACACCGCGCAGGGCCGTGGTTTCGAGCTGCGGGAGGTCGGCGGCGGGTGGCGGTTCTTCAGCCGGGCCGCCTACGCGGACGCGGTCGAGGCGTTCGTCCTCGACGGGCAGCAGGCCCGGCTGACGCAGGCCGCGTTGGAGACCCTGGCCGTCGTCGCGTACCGTCAGCCGGTCAGCCGTTCGCGGGTCTCCGCGGTTCGCGGGGTGAACTGCGACGGCGTCATGCGCACCCTCCTCCAGCGGGGCCTCGTGGAGGAGACGGGGACGGAACCCGAAACAGGTGCGATCCTGTACAGGACGACGAACTATTTCCTGGAGCGGATGGGCCTGCGCGGTCTGGACGAGCTTCCCGAGCTCGCACCGTTCCTCCCGGAGGCGGACGCGGTCGA
Source organism: Streptomyces sp. CA-181903 (assembly GCF_050937075.1). Classification (NCBI taxonomy): domain Bacteria; kingdom Bacillati; phylum Actinomycetota; class Actinomycetes; order Kitasatosporales; family Streptomycetaceae; genus Streptomyces; species Streptomyces sp. CA-181903. The sequence goes on along the minus strand of NZ_JBNJLY010000001.1, from coordinate 1,599,957 downwards.
GGGCGACTCCCAGGAGGGGGTCCCGTCGTTCGATCCGGACGCCCCGGACACCGAAGCGGACGACAAGACGGAACTTTGATGCGAAGCAGCGGCAGGAACAGCGGAAGCGGCAACCGGGACAACCGGGGCGGCGGCGGCCGAAGCGGCGGCGGCCGGAGCGGCGGGTCCCCCGCCCGTCCTCCGGCGGCGGGCGTGCGGGCGGCGGCCGCTCCGGCGGCGGGCGCTACGACGCCGGCCGCTCCGAGGGCGGGCGCTCCGAGGGTGGACGCTACGAGCGTCGCGACGACCGGCAGGACGGCCGGCGCGACGAGCGGCGGCCGGAGCAGCGCCCGCGCCGTCCGCGCCCGGAGGAGCGCCGTTACGACGTCGGCCCCGACGCCGGGCGCGGGAGCGGCCCGTCCTCCGGCCGGGGCGCCTCGGCCCGCGGCGGCGCCAAGGGCGGCCCGCGCCGCAGCCCGGCGGCCGGCGACGGCCGGCGGACGGCCCCGGCGCGCCCGCGCGAGCTCGACGCCAAGATCGAGGAGCGCAACCGGGAGCGGCACAACAAGCCCCAGGTCAAGCTGCCGAAGACGTTCGGCGAGCAGGAGGGCGAGCGCCTGCAGAAGGTGCTGGCCCGGGCCGGCATGGGCTCCCGCCGCGCCTGCGAGGAGCTGATCGAGCAGGCCCGCGTCGAGGTCAACGGGCAGATCGTCACCGAGCAGGGGCTGCGCGTCGACCCCGAGAAGGACGAGATCAAGGTGGACGGCCTGACCGTCGCCACCCAGTCGTACCTGTTCTTCGCGCTCAACAAGCCGGCCGGCGTCGTCTCCACCATGGAGGACCCGGACGGCCGCCAGTGCCTCGGCGACTACGTCACCAACCGCGAGACCCGGCTGTTCCACGTCGGCCGCCTCGACACGGAGACCGAGGGCATCATCCTGCTCACCAACCACGGTGAGCTGGCCCACCGCCTCACGCACCCCCGCTACGGCGTCCAGAAGACCTACCTGGCCGCCATCACCGGGCCGCTGCCGCGCGACATCGGCAAGCGGCTGAAGAGCGGCATCGAGCTGGAGGACGGCTACGCGCGCGCCGACGACTTCCGGGTCATCCAGCAGACCGGCAAGAACTACCTGGTCGAGGTCACCCTGCACGAGGGCCGCAAGCACATCGTGCGCCGGATGCTGGCCGAGGCGGGCTTCCCGGTCGAGAAGCTCGTCCGCACCTCGTTCGGGCCGATCGCCCTGGGCGACCAGAAGTCCGGCTGGCTGCGGCGGCTCACCAACACCGAGGTGGGCATGCTGATGCGCGAGGTCGAGCTCTAGACCGCGGACGGGGAGGGGCGTCCGGGTCTTCCGGGTCCCCTCCTCCCCTCCTCGGCGGGCGCCTCAGCCCACCGAGGCGCGCCGGACGCGGATCAGGAAGTCCTCCACCCGTGCCCGGTCCGGCTCCGCGGGCAGCGGCGTCCGCGCCGCCGCCGCGTCCGCCTCGTCGCGCAGCCGGGCGATCCGCCGCCCCACCTCCGGCCACGGCACCTCGCCCCGCCGCACGGCCAGCAGCCGCTCCCGTTCGGCGCCCACGTCCAGGACGAGGGCGCCGTCGCGCAGCAGGTCGCGGGCGCTCGCCAGCAGCCGCAGCAGGTGCATCGCGTGCTTCCAGCGCGGGGCGCCGTGCTTCCGCGCGCTCGCGTCGAGCTTCGCCCGCTGCGAGTCCGCGTATCCCGTGAACGAGCGGTGGACCAGCCGGGAGAGGAAGGCCGCGCGCAGCGACAGCAGCTCCCGGCCGGTGGCGTCGGCGTGCTCCACGAGCGGCGAGTGGAGGCACTCCAGGATGTTCGGGTTGCCGCGCAGCGCCAGCTCGCAGAACCGCTCCAGCTCCCACGAGAACTGCTCCTCGGCCGGCCCCTCGACGTGCGCCGGCGGCTTCTCGAACCGCCAGAACAGGGCGGCCGGCGCGGCGTATACGCCACGCCGGTCGGTGTCGCTCGCCTCCGTCGCCAGCCCGAAGGCGCGGGAGCCCATCACACAGGAGTAGACCGTGTGCCGGGCGACGAGCCGGTGGGCCTCCGCGGCCGGGTCCGGGTGCATGGCCGCGATCCTGCCCCGGGTTGCCGGGTGGTGTCACCGGGATTTCCGCCGGGCCGCGCCGCCGGGCCGCGCCGGGGGGACTCGCCGTCCGGAGCCGTTGTCCGGACTCGCCGTCCCGTCATCCCGGCCCGTTCCCGTCACTCCGGTCAGCCGGCCACGAGGACCCGCCGCCCCGGCCGCGCCGGCCGTTCCCGCCGCCCCGGCCACCCCGGCCGTTCCCGCCGCTCCGGAAGTCACCCGGCCACCCGGTCACCCAGCCACCCGATCACCCGGCCACCCCGGCCGCCGCGCGGACCGCGACCGTCCCCCGGCCGCCTACGACCACACCGCCAGGCCCACCGCCCGCCCGTCCTCGTCCCGCTCGATCTCCATCATCCCCTCGACCGCGTCCCGGTTGATCCGCCCGTAGACGTGCGGGAACAGCGTGCCCGGCGCGGTGCCGGGCGGTGGGGCCGGGTCGGCGGCCTCCCAGCGGACCAGGACGCCCAGCTTGTGCTCGTCGATCAGCAGCGCCATCAGCGGCCCCTTGACGTCCCGGTAGAACGCGGAGGCCACGGCGAGCGTCGTCTCCTCGTCGGGGGAGCAGTGCACGAAGCCCTCCTCGTCGAGGGAGGCGGGGGCGAAGGGGCGGTCGGGGACGGCGAGCCAGTCGTCCAGGGGAACCACGTGAAAGATCATGCCCCCCTTCTACCCGAAGGGGCCGCCGCAGTCCCGGCGGCCCGCTCCGCGCGGGGTACGTCCGGCGGCCCCGCGCCCGGCCCGGCCGGGGACGCCCTAGGCTGGGCCCGCGGGGGCCGTCCGGACGCCGCCGGGGCGCGCCCCGGAGTTCACCGGGCCGGGCCGGGCTCCCCGCGCCCGTCGTGACCGCCCGTCCCGCGACCGGAGCCGCCCGAGTGCACCGGGCTCCGCCGCGGCCCTGCGCAAGGACCCGCCCGTGAGAACCGCCCTCGTCATCGGCACCGGACTGATCGGCACCTCCGCCGCGCTCGCCCTGGCGGGCCGGGGGGTCCGGGTCCACCTCAGCGACCACGACCCCGACCGGGCCAGGATGGCCGCCGCCCGGGGCGCCGGCACCGAGGCGGAGCCGGAGGGCCGCTGCGACCTCGTCGTCGTCGCCGTGCCCCCCGCGCACATCGCCGCCACCCTCGCGGAAGCGATCGGGGCCGGCCGGGGCCGCGCCTACCTCGACGTCGCCAGCGTCAAGGGCGGCCCGCGCCGGGAGCTGGAGGCGCTGGGCTGCGACCTCTCCGGCTACCTGGGCACCCACCCCATGGCGGGCCGGGAGCGCTCGGGCCCGATGGCCGCCTCCGCCGACCTGTTCGAGGGCCGTCCCTGGGTGCTGACCCCGACCCGGGAGACCGACACCGAGGTCCTCAACATCGCCCTCGAACTGGTCTCCCACTGCCGGGCCGTCCCCGTCGTCATGGACGCCGACGCCCACGACCGGGCCGTCGCGCTCGTCTCGCACACCCCGCAGCTCGTCTCCAGCATGGTCGCCGCCCGGCTGGCGGAGGCCGACGAGACGGCCGTCCGGCTGTGCGGCCAGGGCATCCGGGACGTGACCCGGATCGCCGCCTCCGACCCCCGCATGTGGCTGGAGATCCTCGCCGCCAACCCGGGCCCGGTCGCGGACGTCCTCGCCGCCGTCGCCACCGACCTGGAAGGGACGGTACGGGCCCTGCGCGCCCTCGACAGCGCGGGCGACTCCGCCGACGAGGAGGCGGCGGCGGGCCTGGAGGACGTGCTGCGCCGCGGCAACACCGGCCGGGCCCGTGTTCCCGGCAAGCACGGCTCGGCCCCGGCCGCGTACGAGACGGTGACCGTCCTCATCGGCGACCAGCCGGGCGAGCTGGCCCGGATCTTCGCCGACGCGGGCCGGGCCGGCGTCAACATCGAGGACGTGCGCATCGAGCACGCCACCGGCCGGCAGAGCGGCCTGATCCAGCTGATGGTCGAGCCGAAGGCCGCCGACGGCCTCGCGGACACCCTCCGGGAGCGCGGCTGGTCGCTGCGCCAGTAGCCAGTAGCCAGTAGCCAGTAGCCGGCGGCCGGACAGCCTGCGGGCGGGGGCCGGGGAGCGCGGCTGTACGGGCCGCTCCGGCGAGCCAGTAACCTTGGGTGAGCCCCCAACGGGCCCAGCCAGGCAGCGACGACCCGCCGCCGTGCACGAGGAAGGTGTCAGACACCGTGGAAACCGCCGCCCGGACCGCACCGGCAGCAGTCATCGTCGCCATCGACGGCCCCTCCGGCACGGGCAAGTCCAGCACCTCGAAGGCCGTCGCCGCCAAGCTCGGCCTCCGCTACCTGGACACCGGCGCCCAGTACCGGGCGATCACCTGGTGGATGCTGAGCAACGGCGTCGACGTGAACGACGCCGCGGCCGTGGCCGCCGCCGCGGGCAAGCCCGACCTCGTCTCCGGCACCGACCCGTCCGCGCCCACCATCACGGTCGATGGCCTGGACGCCGCCCAGCCGATCCGTACCCAGGAGGTCACCGCGGCGGTCAGCGCCGTCAGCGCGGTGCCCGAGGTGCGGACCCGGCTCACCGAGCTCCAGCGGTCGATGGCCGCCGAGGCGCCGCACGGCATCGTCGTCGAGGGCCGGGACATCGGCACCACCGTCCTCCCCGCCGCCGACCTGAAGATCTTCCTCACCGCCTCGCCGGAGGCCCGCGCCGCCCGCCGCGCCGGTGAGCTCAAGGGCAAGGAAGCCGCCGACCTGGCCGGCACCCAGGCCGCCCTGATCAAGCGGGACGCCGCCGACTCCGGCCGCAAGACCTCCCCGCTCGCCAAGGCCGGGGACGCGGTCGAGGTCGACACCACCGAGCTCACGCTCGACCAGGTGATCGAGTGCGTGGTCACCCTGGTGGAGGAGAAGCGGTCCACGGGGGCGCTGCCCGCGTGACCGCCTCCGCCGCCGGTGCGGCCGTCGGGAGACGGATCGGCATCGGCCTGATGAACGGGCTGTGGAAGCCCCGCGTGCTGGGCGCCTGGCGGGTGCCCGCGGCGGGGCCGGTCATCATGGCCGTCAACCACTCCCACAACCTCGACGGCCCGATGCTGATGGGGACCGCGCCCCGGCCGGTGCACTTCCTGATCAAGAAGGAAGCGTTCGTCGGCCCGCTGGACCCCTTCCTGCGCGGCATCGGCCAGCTGAAGGTCGACCGCTCCGGCGCCGACCGGACCGCGATCACCGGCGCGCTGGACGTCCTCGCGGCCGGCGGAGTCCTCGGGATCTTCCCCGAGGGCACCCGGGGCGAGGGCGACTTCGCCTCGCTGCGGGCCGGGCTGGCGTACTTCGCGGTCCGCTCCGGGGCGCCCGTCGTCCCGGTCGCCGTCCTCGGCAGCGCCGAGCGCGAGGGCCGCCTGGTCCGGGGCCTGCCGCCGCTGCGCACCCGCGTCGACGTCGTCTTCGGTGACGCCTTCGAGGCCGGCGACGGCAGCGGGCGGCGCACGCGCACGGCGCTGGACGAGGCGACCGTACGCATCCAGCGGCGGCTGAGCGCGCACCTGGCGGACGCCAAGCGCTTCACCGGCCGCTGAACGAAACTTGAGTAGCGGACCCGTCAGGGCCGCCGACGACGAAGAAGAACGAGGAACGGACTCCATGAACGACCAGATCCACACCGGCGACGAGCACGGTGAGCTTGGCGACGCCGAGTACGCGGAGTTCATGGAGCTCGCCGCTCTGGAGGGCTTCGGGGCCGACGAGATCGAGAGTGAGCTCGCCGCCGCCGGTCACGGCCCGCTGCCCGTCCTCGCCGTCGTCGGCCGTCCCAACGTCGGCAAGTCGACCCTGGTGAACCGCATCATCGGCCGCCGCGAGGCCGTCGTCGAGGACCGCCCGGGCGTCACCCGCGACCGCGTCACCTACGAGGCCGAGTGGGCGGGCCGCCGCTTCAAGGTCGTCGACACCGGCGGCTGGGAGCAGGACGTCCTCGGCATCGACGCGTCCGTCGCCGCCCAGGCCGAGTTCGCCATCGAGGCCGCCGACGCGGTCGTCTTCGTCGTCGACTCCGCGGTCGGCGCCACCGACACCGACGAGGCCGTCGTCAAGCTGCTCCGCCGGGCCGGCAAGCCCGTCGTGCTCTGCGCCAACAAGGTCGACGGCCCGTCCGCCGAGGCCGACGCCACCGCCCTGTGGTCGCTGGGCCTCGGCGAGCCGCACCCCGTCTCCGCCCTGCACGGCCGCGGCACCGGCGACATGCTGGACGCCGTCCTGGAGGCGCTGCCCGAGGCCCCGGCGCAGACCTTCGGCGCCGCCGTCGGCGGCCCCCGCCGGATCGCGCTGATCGGCCGCCCGAACGTCGGCAAGTCCTCGATGCTGAACAAGGTGGCGGGCGAGGAGCGCGTCGTCGTCAACGAGCTGGCCGGCACCACCCGTGACCCGGTCGACGAGCTGATCGAGCTCGGCGGCAAGACCTGGAAGTTCGTGGACACCGCCGGCATCCGGCGCCGCGTCCACCTCCAGGAGGGCGCCGACTACTACGCCTCGCTGCGCACCGCCGCCGCCGTGGAGAAGGCCGAGCTGGCCGTCGTCCTCATCGACGCGAGCGAGTCCATCAGCGTCCAGGACCAGCGGATCGTCACCATGGCGGTCGAGGCCGGGCGTGCGCTGGTGCTCGCGATCAACAAGTGGGACACCCTCGACGAGGAGCGCCGCTTCTACCTGGAGCGGGAGATCGAGACCGAGCTCGGCCAGATCGCCTGGGCGCCGCGGGTGAACGTCTCCGCGAAGACCGGCCGGCACATGGAGAAGCTCGTCCCGGCCATGGAGACCGCCCTCGCCGGTTGGGAGACCCGGGTGCCCACCGGGCGCCTCAACGCCTTCCTCGGCGAGCTCGTCGCGGGCCACCCGCACCCGATCCGCGGCGGCAAGCAGCCCCGCATCCTCTTCGGCACCCAGGCGGGCACCCGCCCGCCGCGGTTCGTCCTCTTCGCCTCCGGCTTCCTGGAGGCGGGCTACCGGCGCTTCGTCGAGCGGCGCCTGCGGGAGGAATTCGGCTTCGAGGGGACGCCGATTCACATTTCGGTGCGGGTGCGGGAGAAGCGCGGTCGCAAGAAGTAGGCGGCGGTCGGGCGGGGGTGTGTGGCCGGGGGTTCGGGGGTTGCCCCCGGGAGAAGGCAGCCGGCTTCGAGGGGACGCCGATCCACATCTCGGTGCGGGTGCGGGAGAAGCGCGGCCGTAAGAAGTAGGCGGCGGTCGGGCGAAAAGGTTCCGGCCCACGGGTCCGGGGCTGCCCCGGAGAGTGCGGTCGGTCGGCCGCGGTTCCGGGGTCGCCCCCGGGAGGTCGTGGCAGGAGCCGGAAGGGCCGTCGCCCCGCCCGGCTCCTGAATGAGGACGGGGACCCGCTGCCCGGCAGGGCGTTCAGTAGCCTCGCCGGCGCCCGTCCGGATTGCCCGGTGGGAGGGCCTGGAGGCCGGTGCGGCCCCGGCCCTGGGCGGGGTAGCCGTCCCAGCCGTCCGTCCAGCCGGACTGGCCGGGGTAGGGGGAGTGGCCGGTGAGCCGGCCGTAGTAGCCGCCTTGGCCGGTGCCGCCGCCGTAGGGCTGCGGCTGGGGCCCGAAGCCCTTGAACGCCAGCTCCTCCTCGCCCGCCCGGTCGCCGGGGAGCGTCCGGAAGGCCCGGCGGTACTCGGAGCAGAGGGCGTCGTAGATCGGGGTCACCGACTCCGTACGGCCGCGATCGGCTTCGCGGGGTGGGCGCATGCCGGGGATGTAGTTCTGGTACGAGGTCCGGGAAGCGGGTTCGTAAGGGTACACATCCCTGCCAACGACCCCGGGCCGCTTCGGATGCGGGGCGGAGCGCGCCGGGTTACGCGGGAACCGGGGGAAACGGGGGTGCGCCGGGTGCACGGCGGGGCGCACGCCGTCGATCACGTGCCCGCCGTTCGTGCGGCCGCCGCCCGTGCGGCTTCCGCCAGTGCGCCGGCCACCGGTACGACCGCTACTGGTACGACCGCCACCGGTACGACCGGCGGCCGGGCGTCTGCCGGTCAGGTGCCCGCGAGCGGCATCGCCGCGCCGACCAGCCGCCCCGAAGCCGCCGCGCGGTCCAGCGCCTCGCGGAGCAGGTCCTCGCGCGGCTGCTGGCCGATCGTGCCGACGGGCGCCGCGTACACCAGGACCCGGCCGGTCTTGTTGACCGCCGACCGCCACTCCTCGGCCACCTGCATCGGCTGGTGCGCCTGCCACCAGGCCACCGGCTGGCCCCCGTTGACGTTCGGCTGGAGGACGGCGTGCAGCCGGCCCGTCACCAGCAGCACCGACCAGCCGGGGGTGAGGTCGGGCAGCTGGTCGATGGCGGTGACGGGGGCGAAGCCCTGCTCGTTGAGGAGCTCCAGGAAGACGTCGACCGGGCCGGTGGTGCCCGGCCGGGCGATGGGGACCAGCGGCTCGACGACGAGCGCCGGCTGCACCTCCCCGTTGATCAGCAGCAGGCCGCTGGTGACGCCCAGTTCGGCCTGGAGCGGCAGGTCGCCCGGGGGCTGCCCGCCGGCCTGCCCGCCCTGCTGCCCGGCGTCGCCGCCGGTGATGGAGCGGACGGCGCCCTGGAGCTGCTCCTCGGAGACCGGCACCACCTGCGAGGGGATGCAGGAGGCGTGTGCGAAGGCCAGGACGGCCGTCTCCTCCCCGACGAAGAGCACCGTGCTGGTGCGCTCCCGCTCGCTGTCGCCGGGCGTGCGGCAGGAGGTGCAGTCGTACGTGCCCGGGGCGTTGTCGCCCCCGAGCAGTCGGTCCGCTTCTTCGTCGCCGATCTCGGCGCGTACTTCGTCGCTGACGTCGAGCATGCGAGGCACGGGGGGCTCCTCGGACTTCCGGTGCGGTTGCGCGCGCACCGGGCGGTTCCCGGCGCGTCACGAAGACAACGGACGACGCGCGGCCGGGGTCACGCCCTGTGCCGGGGCGCTTCACGGCATCGGGGACGGTGGCCGAAAACACCCGGCCCCGTCATGGAATGCTCATCGTTCCGAGATCGAGTTGATGATCGGGGCCAACCTCCTGATCGTCAGTACGGTCTAATCTTCAGGAGGCGGGCCATCAGGCACGCACACCGGCTGCGGGGACGAATGCACATCTCATTCCTGATTCACAATGCCTACGGCATCGGCGGCACCATCCGCACCACGTTCAACCTGGCGGGGACGCTCGCCGAGCACCACGACGTGGAGATCGTCTCGGTGTTCCGCCACCGCGACGAGCCCGTCTTCGCGCCGTCCGGCAGCGTGCGGCTGCGCCACCTCGTGGATCTGCGGAAGGACAGCCCGGGGTACGAGGGGAACGACCCGGAGTACGAGCGTCCGGCGACCGTCTTCCCGTCCACCGAGGGCCGCTACAAGCAGTACAGCGCCCTCACCGACCGGCGCATCGCCGACCACCTGCGCTCCCTGGACTGCGACGTGGTGGTGGGCACCCGCCCGGGCCTGAACGTGCACATCGCCCAGCAGGCCCGGCGCGGCATCGCCCGGGTCGGCCAGGAGCACCTGACGCTGAGCACCCACTCGGCGCCGCTGAAGCTGACGCTGCGCACCCACTACCCGCGGCTGGACGCGGTCACCACGGTCACCGAGGCGGACGCGGCCACCTACCGCAAGCTGATGCGGCTCCCCGGGGTACGGGTCGAGGCCGTGCCCAACAGCATCCCCGCCCCGGTCGTCACCCCCGCCGACTCCACCGGCAAGTGGGTCGTCGCGGCCGGCCGGCTGGCCCCCGCCAAGCGGTACGACGTGCTGATCAAGGCGTTCGGCAAGGTCGTCGCCGAGCGCCCGGACTGGCGGCTGCGGATCTACGGCGGCGGCGCGGAGAAGGCCAAGCTGCGCGCCCTCATCGACAAGCTCGGCCTCTACAACCACGTCTTCCTCATGGGCCCCGCGAACCCCCTGGACCCGGAGTGGGTCAAGGGCTCCATCGGCGCCGTCACCTCCAGCCTGGAGTCCTTCGGGATGACCATCGTCGAGGCGATGCGCTGCGGCCTGCCCGTGGTCTCCACGGACTGCCCGCACGGCCCCGGCGAGATCATCGACAACGGTGTCGACGGCCTGCTGGTGCCGGTCGGCAAGACGGACGCCATCGCCGCCGGGCTGCTGAGGCTCATCAACGACGACGAGCTGCGCCGCCGGATGGGCCGGGCCGCCCTGGAGAACTCGGCCCGCTTCGACCCCGCCGAGATCGCCGGCCGCTACGAGCGGCTCTTCGCCGAGCTCACCGGCCGCGGCGCGCTGCGCGGCTCCCTGCACCGCACCCGCGGCGTCCTGCTGAGCGGCGCCCTGCGGACCAAGGACGCCGTCCGCCCCGCGCTGCGCCGGGTGCGTGCCGCATGACACCCGTCCCGACCCCCGCCGGACCCGCGAACGCGGGCTCGCCCGTCCCAGAGGAGTTCACCATCGTGTCTGCCGCGCCGCGCGCCGACTGCATCGCGGATTCCGCGGGCGGACTCACCTTCGACCTCGACGCCCCCGAGGGGGCCGACGCCTCCGGCCACTGGTCGGCGGCGCTGGTGCTGCTCCGCCGGGGCGGCGACGCCGTCGAGAACGCCGACGATGAGGTCCGCCTGCCGCTCACCCCCAACGGCGACGGCCGGCTGCGGGCCGTGCTGCCGAGCACCGTGCCGCTGCCCGAGGGCCGCTGGGACGTGTACGTGGACGCCGGCGAGGCGGACCCGGTGCGGCTGCTGCCCGGCCTCGCCGACCTGCGCTCGCTGGTCGACCGCCGGCCCGGCCCGAGCACCTCGCCGCTGACCGTGCGCATCCCCTACGCCACGAAGCACGGCAATCTTTCGCTGCGCAGCTGGCAGCGCGCCCCGCACGCGGAGGCGGGCGACCTCGGGCTGGACGCCAAGGGCGTCACGGTCCACGGCACCCTGCACCGCGTCGAGGACCCCGCGGAGTGGCTGGCCGGCGCGGTGGCCGAGGCCCGCTGCCGCCGTGATCCGGAGCTGGTGTGCGCCGTGCCGCTGGAGACAGCGGGTCACGGCTTCTCGTTCACCATCGCCCACCAGGAGCTGTGCGAGCGCTGGGAGGGCGGGCCGGACGCCTGGGACCTGTGGCTGCGGCGCGCGGACGGGACCGGGGAGGCCCGGATCGCGCGGCTGCTGGACGACGTCGCGGACAAGAAGCAGATCTTCGTCTACCCGGCGCAGCCGGTCGACGCCCCCTACGCGCCCGCCCAGGCCGGTCCGTACTACACGGCCGACAACGACCTCGCGATCCGCGTCGACGAGCGGCCGCCGGTCTCCTGAACCCGCGCCCCGGCCGGGTTCCGTCAGCCGGCCGGGTCCCTCGCCACCTGCGGCTGCCGCCGGGCGGCGGTCTCCGGGTGGTGGAGGTCGAAGGCGGGCGACTCGGAGCGGATCCGGGGCAGCGTGACGAAGTTGTGGCGGGGCGGCGGGCAGGAGGTCGCCCACTCCAGCGAGCGGCCGTAGCCCCAGGGGTCCTCCGCCTCGACCCGCCGGCCGTACCGTGCCGTCTTCCAGAGGTTGTAGAGGAACGGCAGCGTCGAGAGGCCGAGCAGGAACGAGCCGATGGTGGAGACGGTGTTGAGCACGGTCCAGCCGTCCGCCGCCAGGTAGTCGGAGTAGCGGCGGGGCATGCCCTCGGCGCCCAGCCAGTGCTGGACGAGGAAGGTGCCGTGGAAGCCGGTGAAGAGGGTCCAGAAGTGGACCTTCGCCAGCCGCTCGTCGAGCATCTTGCCGGTGAACTTCGGCCACCAGAAGTAGAAGCCGGCGAACATCGCGAACACCACCGTGCCGAACACCACGTAGTGGAAGTGCGCGACCACGAAGTAGGTGTCGGTCACGTGGAAGTCCAGCGGCGGCGAGGCCAGGATGACGCCGGTGAGGCCGCCGAAGAGGAAGCTGACCAGGAAGCCGACCGACCACAGCATCGGTGACTCGAAGGACAGCGAGCCCTGCCACATCGTGCCGATCCAGTTGAAGAACTTCACCCCCGTCGGCACCGCGATCAGGAACGACAGCAGGGAGAAGAAGGGCAGCAGCACCCCGCCGGTGGCGAACATGTGGTGCGCCCAGACCACCACCGACAGGGCCGTGATCGCCATGGTGGCGCCGATCAGCATGGTGTAGCCGAAGATCGGCTTCCGGGAGAAGACCGGGATGATCTCGGTGATGATGCCGAAGAACGGCAGGGCGATGATGTAGACCTCGGGGTGGCCGAAGAACCAGAAGAGGTGCTGCCAGAGCAGCGAGCCCCCGTTGGCCGCGTCGAAGACCACCGCGCCGAACCGCCGGTCGGCCTCCAGGCAGAGCAGCGCGGCGGCCAGCACCGGGAAGGCCAGCAGGATCAGGATCGAGGTGAACAGCACGTTCCAGGTGAAGACCGGCATCCGGAACATGGTCATCCCGGGGGCGCGCATGCAGATGATCGTCGTCAGGAAGTTCACCGCGCCGAGGATGGTGCCGAAGCCGGAGAGCGCGAGTCCCATGATCCAGAGGTCGGCGCCGACGCCGGGGGAGTGCTCGCCGCCGCTCAGCGGCGCGTAGGCGGTCCAGCCGAAGGAGGCGCCGCCCTCCGGCGTCAGCAGGCTGCTCACCACGATCAGGCCGCCGAAGAGGTAGAGCCAGTAGGCGAGCATGTTGAGCCGCGGGAAGGCCACGTCCGGCGAGCCGATCTGGAGCGGCATGATCGCGTTGGCGAAGCCGGCGAAGGCCGGGGTGGCGAACAGCAGCAGCATGATGGTGCCGTGTGCGGTGAACGCCTCGTTGTACTGCTCGTTGCTGAGGATCTGCAGGCCGGGGCGGGCCAGTTCGGCGCGCATCAGCAGGGCCAGCAGGCCGGCGGCGAGGAAGAAGCCGAACGAGGTGATGAGGTAGAGACTGCCGATTTTCTTGTGATCGGTGGTGGTCAGCCAGTCGATCACGGACGCTCCGGGCCGCCGGTCCCGATCCGGGACGGCGGTTTCCTCCGCGGTGTCGCTCTCCATCCGTGCCCCCTCGCTCTCGGCGCGCGCTCGTCTGCCCACCCGCTCGCGCGCTCGTCCGCTCCGGCTCGTACGGCTCGTCCCCCGTCCCCCTGCCCCGGGGCACCCGCCATGATGCTCGCGGGGGCGGGCGCGCGCGAGGGTGCCTCCTCGGCCGGGGCGGGGGCGCGGGCGGCCGGGGACGGCCGTGGCGAAGCTGACCGGAATTTAATATTCCGCAGAATTCGGCGAAACGCGGCGGTGCCGGTGGCGTTGCGTCCGCAAGGCGGCGGGAATTCCCTTACCGGCGGTAGGGGTGAGGGTTTCCCGGGGAATGCGGAAGTCGCGGGGCGGGAGCGGTGAATTCCGCGGGCGTTTCCCGCGGGCGTCCTCCGGCGGTGTCGCGGGGAGCGGGGAAAGAACCCGCGGGGGTGATGTGGGTCGCGTCAAACACGGTCCCGGATTTCTGTGACAGAAGTGTGACCCATGGGGTCCGGGCGACGGCCGGTACCGGCCCGGCCGGCCTCGGCGGGGGCGGGCGGGCCGGTCCACCGCGGGCCGCGGGCGGGCTACGGTGGCCGCATGGTGCCGCTGCCGAACCTTCCCCAGGACCCCGACGACGACCTCGACGCCTACGCCGGCCTCGGCGCCGAACGGGCCGCGGCCCGGGCGCGGGAGCGGGGCTGGACGACCGTCCGCACCCTGCCGCCCGGCGCGGTGATCACGCTGGAGTACGTGGTGGGCCGGCTGAACCTCGAAGTGGCGGACGGGACCGTGCTGCGCTGCTGGAAGGGCTGAGCGGACTCGTACGCGCGAAGGGCCGCCCCGGAGTTCCCGGGGCGGCCCTTCGTGTGTGCGTACGTCCGTTCCGCTCAGCCGACGGTCCGGCCGCGGCCGGTGGCCGGCAGCGGCGGGGTGCGCGGCGTCCGGTCGGCGTGCGGGGGACGGCGGCTGCCCGCCGGGGTGACCGGCGTGCGTTCCGAGCGGGCGGTGTGCGTCCGGGCCGCGGCACGCGGGCGGGCCTCCGCCGAACGTCCGGCCCGCCCGGCGCCCGCCAGTTCGCGGACGGGGAGGGTGTCGTCGACGGGTGTGCGCGGCGCCCAGAGGCCGATCGGCGTCGCCGCGGCGGCCGGGGCGAGGGCCGCGCCGTGCTCGCGCAGCCGCGCCCAGGCGGCCAGCAGCCAGGTCTCGGCGCGCTCCATCAGCGGCTCGAACCAGGGCAGGGCCAGCAGCACCAGCAGTCCGGCGGTCCAGCCGAGGGTCACGTCGCTCATCCAGTGCGTACCGAGGTAGACCGTGGTCATGCCGACGCCGAGCGCCAGCAGGGCGGCGGAGACGGAGGCGATCCTGCGGGCCCGGGGCGTGGTGGCCAGGTAGGCGAGGACGCCCCAGGTGACCACCGCGTTGGCGGTGTGGCCCGAGGGGAATATGTCGCCGCCGGCGAACATCTCGTTCGAGCCGATGGCGGTGGCGTAGTGCGGCCCGAGCCGCCCCATCCCTATCTTCGCGGCACCGACGGTCGCGTTGAGCAGCAGCAGCGACGTGCCCAGCACCAGCAGCGGGCGCAGCGTCCCGCGGCGGTGGCAGCACCAGCCCAGCCAGGCGGCCACGGCGACGGCGGTCGGGCCGCGCTGGCCCAGGACCACGAAGTAGTCGAGGAAGGTGTGGATCTCGGGCCACTGCTTGTACGGCCGGAAGAGCATGACCTGCCAGTCGAAACGCACCGGCCAGGACGTGGTGAGCACACCGACCACGATCGCCGCGTAGACCACGGAGGTCGCCGCGAAGATGCCCAGGCGGGTTCTGGTCATCCGCGGGCGCGGGGGCTCGGTCGGGCGCTCCTCCGCGGGGACGAGCTCGTCGTTGGTACGCACTCAATCGACGTTACATTGCGTGATGGGAGGGTCCGGCCGATCCCGCCGCTTTGTGATGACGATGTGATGTGGAATGCGTCTCAAACACGACTTTCGGCACGTTTGATACGGCGGATCCGGAACCGCGTACCGGGAAATAAGAAACACTTAAAGAAGGTCCGCCGAGAGGCCGCCGGGAAGATGGGACATCCTTTAATTAAGTGTGTGCGGATGTTTATCGGCGGACGGCGGGAGTTCCCCGCGGGCTTTTCGGGAGGGTCCGCCCCCGCGGCCCGGTGATCGGGGCGCGGGAGCGGCCGGACCAGGGAACGATCATGAAAACGATCAGGGCGGTCCCGAGCCGTTCAGCCAGAACGCTCCGTAACAGGCCGCCGCCAGCGTCAGCGCTCCCGCCGTCGCCGCCGCCCGCGCCGTCCGCAGCCGCGCCAGCGCCGTCGCGAGCGGCAGCAGCAGCGGGAAGGCCGGCAGCATCAGCCGGGGCTTGGAGCCGAAGTAACCCTTCGCGGTCAGGGCCAGCAACAGCACCGTCCCGGAGTAGACCAGCAGCGGCAGCGGCTGCCCCCGCCGCGCCCCGGTCACATACAGCCACACCACCAGCACCACACCCACCAGCAGACCCACCCCGGCCGGCCAGGCCGCGCCGGTGAACCGGCCGGCGACGAAGGAGCCGAACGCCACCCCGCCGTCGAAGCCGTTGCCCCAGCCGCCCTGGACGTCCAGGTAACCGGCCGGGTCACCCGTCCGGACGCCGACCCAGGCGACGTACGCGAGCCAGCCCAGCGGGGCGAGCGCCACCCCGAGCAGCATCCGCCGAAGCCCGGAAGGCTCCGGCCGCCGGTCCCGCCGCAGGGCGACCGCCGCCGCCACCCACACGGCCGCGACCACCGCCGCTCCCACCGGCCGGGTCAGCCCGGCCAGCGCCGCGCACAGCCCGGCCGCCGGCCAGCGGCCGGTCAGCACCGCGTACAGGCTCCAGGCGGCCAGCGCCGTGAACAGGGACTCGGAGTACGCCATCGACTGCACCACCCCCACCGGCAGCGCCGCCCACAGCACCACCAGCGCGACCCCGGCCCGGCGGCCGTACAGCCGCTCGCCGACCGCGAAGATCCCCGCGGCGGCGGCCAGCGAGGCGACCGCGCTCACCACCAGCCCGGCGTCCGCCGCCGACAGCGGCAGCACCGCCGACAGCGCCCGCTCCAGCCACGGCAGCAGCGGAAAGAACGCCAGGTCGGAGTGGACCTTCCCACCGGCCAGGACCAGCGTGTAGCCGTAGCCGTCCTCCGCGATCCGCGAGTACCAGACCGCGTCCCAGCGCCCCGAGAGCAGATGGTGCGCGTCCTTGCCCGTCACCGTCCCCCACAGCGCGAGGACCGCCACCCCCAGTGCCCGGACCGCCGCGTACGCCAGCAGGGCCGGTGCGGCACGCCGGAGCGCGCCGGAGACGGCCGGGCCGGAGTCGGCCGCCGGTTCGTGGCGTATGCCGGAGGGAGCGGAAGGGGGAGCGGGTTCGGTCACCGGCCAATTGTCCAGCATTCGGGACGGTGACCGTCCGCGTCGCGAGGCCGGTGCTGCCGCCGGTGACCTGCCGGGACTCGCGTACGCTGTCGTCTCACTCGTCCCCCGGCACCGCGGCCCACCGTCCCCCATCGGGTCCGCGCACGACCGCCGGGGCCCGATACGGAGGTGGGTGAATGTCCGGAACGGCGACGGCCCGCCCCCGGTGGACCGCTGGCGTTCCCCGGCAGCGGCAGCGCACCGGCGGGCCCGGCCCCGCGGCCGGCGCCAACCGCTGGGCCGTGCTCGTCGTCCTCTGCGCCAGCCTGCTCCTGGTCGCCGTGGACGCCACCGTGCTGCACGTCGCCGTCCCGGCCGTCTCGGAGGACCTGCGCCCCGGCCCGATCCAGCTGCTCTGGATCGTCGACGTCTATCCGCTCGTCTGCGCCTCGCTGCTGATCCTCTTCGGCACGCTCGGCGACCGGGTCGGCCGGCGGCGGGTGCTGCTGCTCGGCTACGGACTGTTCGGCTGCGCCTCGCTGCTGGCCGCGTTCGCCGGCCGGCCGGAGGTGCTGATCGCCGCCCGGGCGCTGCTCGGCGCCGGCGGAGCGATGATCATGCCGGCGACGCTCTCCATCCTGCGGCAGGTCTTCCCCGACCGGCGGGAACGGGCGCTGGCCATCGGCGTGTGGACCGGGGTGGCCGCCGTCGGCGCGGCCGCCGGGCCGCTGCTGGGCGGGTTCCTGCTCGAACACTTCTGGTGGGGCTCGGTCTTCCTCATCAACCTGCCGCTGATGGCCGTCAGCCTCCCGGTCGGCCGCCGGCTGCTGCCCGAGTCGACGGGCGACGGGGACGGGCCGTGGGACGTGCTCGGCGCGCTGATGGCCGCGTTCGGGCTGTTCGGCGTGGTCCTCGGGGTGAAGCGGATCGGCGGCGCCGAGCCGCTGTCCCTGCTCACCCTGGTGCCCGCCGCCCTCGGCGCGGCGCTGCTGATCCTCTTCGTCCGCCGGCAGCGGCGGCGCGAACACCCCCTGGTGGACCTGGACCTGTTCGCCCGGCCCGCCTTCGGGATGTCCGTGGGCTGCATCGTGCTGGCCATGCTGGCGCTGGTCGGCCTGGAACTGGTCGCCGCCCAGTACCTCCAGCTCGTCCTCGGCCTCACGCCATTGCGGACCGGGCTGCGGCTGCTGCCGCTGACCCTCGCCGCGATGGCGGCCGGCCTGGCCGGCTCCCGCGTGCTGCACCGCTTCGGGCCGCGCGCCATGGTCGCCGGCGGCTTCGTGCTCACGGCGGCCGCGGTCCTCGCCCTCACCGCGATGGGCCGCGAGGACCGGCCCCTCTTCCTCGTCTGCTGCTTCGTCTTCCTCGGCCTGGGCCTGGAGACCACGCTGTTCGGGGCGTACGAGTCGATGCTCGGCGAGGCCCCGGCCGGCGCGGCGGGCGGCGCCGCGGCGATCGGCGAGACTTCGTACCAGCTCGGCGCGGGCATGGGCATCGCCCTGCTCGGCAGCGTGATGAACGCGTTCTACGCGCCCGGAGTGACCGGCGTCCCCGGCGTGCCCAGCGCGGCGGGCGCGGCGGCGGGCCACTCGCTCGGCGAGGCGTACCGGGTGGCCGACCGGCTCGGCGGCCCGCCGGGCACCGCGCTGCGGACGGCGGCGCGGGACGCGTTCGTGCACGGGCTGCACATGACGCTGGGGGTCAGCGCGGTGATCCTGCTGGCGGGGGCGGTGGCGGCGCTGGGGCTGCCGCGGTCCGCGGAGGGGGAGCAGGGCGGGGAGTAGGGGACGCCGGGTGGACGACGGCGGTTGCCCGGAGGTCGGGGGGTGGGCCCCGGACGCCGGTGGCGCGCCCGGCCGGTCGTCCGCCGAGGTCACAGCGGCTCGCTCTGGACGGGGCGGTTACCGGCCCGTAGCGTCTGAGCGAGCCGCAGGACCGCACCCAGGTGGAGGGGGCCATGCCCGCCATGCCCGACCAGCCCGTCGAGGCCGATCAGTCCACGACACCCGCCAGGCCCGTCACGCCCGCCAGGCCCGTCGAGCCCGTCAAGCCGGCGAAGCCCGCCGCGTTCGACCCGTACGACCCGCTCGGCATCGACGACCTGCTGACCGACGAGGACCGCGCCGTCCGCGCCACCATGCGGCAGTGGGCGGCCGACCGCGTCCTGCCGCACATCGCCGAGTGGTACGAGCGCGGCGAGCTGCCCGGGATCCGTGAGCTGGCCCGTGAGCTGGGCTCCCTCGGCGCGCTCGGGATGTCGCTCACCGGGTACGGCTGCGCCGGCGCGAGCGCCGTGCAGTACGGGCTGGCCTGCCTGGAACTGGAGGCGGCCGACTCCGGCGTGCGCTCCCTGGTCTCCGTGCAGGGCTCGCTGGCGATGTACGCCATCCACCGCTTCGGCTCCGAGGAGCAGAAGCGGCGCTGGCTGCCGCCGATGGCCGCGGGCGAGACGATCGGCTGCTTCGCGCTCACCGAGCCCGACCACGGCTCCGACCCCGCCGGCATGCGCACGTACGCCAAGCGCGAGGCCGGCGGCGACTGGGTGCTCACCGGCCGCAAGATGTGGATCACCAACGGGTCGGTGGCCGGCGTCGCGGTCGTCTGGGCGCGGACCGACGAGGGCGTCCGCGGCTTCGTCGTCCCCACCGACCGCCCCGGCTTCTCGGCCCCCGAGATCAAGCACAAGTGGTCGCTGCGCGCCTCGGTCACCAGCGAACTCGTCCTGGACGGGGTGCGGCTGCCCGCCGACGCCGTCCTCCCGGAGGCCGTCGGCCTGCGCGGGCCGCTGAGCTGTCTGAGCCACGCCCGGTACGGCATCGTCTGGGGCGCGATGGGCGCGGCCCGGGCGAGTTTCGAGGCGGCGCTGGACTACGCGCGGACCCGGGAGCAGTTCGGCCGGCCGATCGGCGGTTTCCAGCTCACCCAGGCCAAGCTGGCCGACATGGCGGTGGAGCTGCACAAGGGGATCCTGCTCGCCCACCATCTGGGGCTGCGGATGGATGCGGGACGGCTGCGGCCGGAGCAGGTGAGCTTCGGGAAGCTGAACAACGTGCGGGAGGCGATCGAGATCTGCCGTACCGCCCGGACGATCCTCGGGGCCAACGGGATCTCGCTGGAGTACCCGGTGATGCGGCACGCGACGAACCTGGAGTCGGTGCTCACCTACGAGGGGACGGTGGAGATGCACCAGCTGGTGCTGGGGAAGGCGTTGACGGGGATCGACGCGTTCCGCTGAGGGGCGTGGGGCCTCTCGGAGGAGCCCCGGGCTCGTCCTCAGGCGCCGGAGGGGTGCTCGTCCGACGCGTGAGGACACGCGGCCTGTGCGCCGCGCCGGCCGGGCCTGTCGCTGTGCGCGGGCCGGCCGGAGGGGTCAGCTCTGGTTGAAGAAGCCCCCGTTCACCCGGCCCACCGGCTCCCCGTTGACCACCTTGTAGTCGGCCGGGGTGAGCAGGAAGACCCGGTTGGCGACCCGCTCGATGGAGCCGCGGAGACCGAAGGTCAGGCCGGCCGCGAAGTCCACGACCCGCTTGGCGTCGCTCGGTTCCATCGCGGTGAGGTTGACGATCACCGGGACGCCCTCGCGGAACAGCTCCCCGATGCCGCGGGCGTCGCGGAAGCCGTCGGGGGTCACCGTGGCGATCCGGGTGCCCTGTTCCTGGGCCGCCTCGTCGGCGACGCGGACTCTCGGGCTGGTCACCCAGGAGTCACCGGGCTCGGGCCCCTCGGCGTACTCGTCGTCGTAGTAGCGCTCGTCATCGCTGTCGTCGACGAGGCCAAGCCAGGCACTCGCCTTACGCACCGAACCCATGGACGCCTCCTCTCACACGCGGTGTGTTCCGCCCGCCCCTCTATGGTCGTCCATGATGCGGATGGTGTGCCAAGTGGATAGGGGCCAAGCGAGGATTTCGTGACGCATCTGGTGCAAAGCAGGTGGCGGTGCGTCAGAAACCCCGAAGCCCCCGAAGCGAGCCCCCCGCTCGGCCGTGACCGGCCTGTACCGAGCCTATGGCTAGGATGCGCCAGTTGCTCGGCACCAACACGGGGGCGTCATTGTTCGGAATCATCAGACCGTGTCGGCATCGGCTCTCGGAGGCCATGCGGACGGAGTGGATGGCTCATCTGTGCGGTCTCTGCCTGGCTTTGAGGGGAGATCACGGGCAGTTCGCCCGAATAGCTACGAATTATGACGGATTGGTGATATCCGTCCTGGTCGAGGCGCAATCCCCGCGCCGGGCCGGGGAGACGGCGGGATGGCGGCGGAAGGCGGGGCCCTGCCCGCTGCGCGGGATGCGCACCGCGTCGGTCGCCACCGGGGAGGGCGCGCGGCTGGCCGCCTCCGTCTCCCTCGTCCTCGCCTCCGCGAAGCTGCGCGACCACGCCGCCGACGGGGACGGGGCGATGGCCCGCCGGCCGGTGGCCGCGGCGGCCCGCCGGGTCGCCGCCTCCTGGGACCGCGCGGGCGCACGCACCGGCTCCGACCTGGGTTTCGACACCGCGCTGCTGGTCGACGCGGTCGAGCGGCAGACCGGCCTGGAGACCCTGGCCGGCCCCGGCACCCCGCTGGTCTCGCTCACCGAACCGACCGAGACCGCCACCGCCGCCGCCTTCGGGCACACCGCCGTCCTGGCCGGACGGCCGGAGAACCGGGAGCCGCTGGAGGAGGCGGGCCGCCTCTTCGGCCGGCTCGCGCACCTGCTGGACGCGGTCGAGGACCTGGAGGCCGACGCGGAGTCGGGCGCCTGGAACCCGATCGCCGCGACCGGCGCCGACCTCGCGGACGTCCGGCGGCTGTGCGACGACGCGGTGCACGGGGTGCGGCTCGCGCTCGCCGACGTCACGTTCGCGAGCAAGGCCCAGGGGCGGCTCGCGCACCTGCTGCTCGTCCATGAACTCCCGCGCGCCGTCGACCGGGCGTTCGCCACGGAGGGGTGTGGGCACCATGGGCATCACGGGCACGAGCAGGGGCAGGGGCGTGGGGAGGGGTGGGCGTCGGGTGACGCCGGGGTGGACGAAGGGGCGGGCGCCCGGGCCGCGTTCGGGCCGCCGCCCGTCATGCCGCCGCCCGCGCCGCCGGAGCCTCCGCGACGTGATCGGCGGCGCGGGCTGCTGGCCGGATGCGCGGTGTGGGCCGGGCTCTTCTGCACCTGCCAGGTGTGCTGCCGGGATCCGTACCACGATCCGTGGAACGGGGAACCACGCGAGGGGTGGTGCCACAAGTGCGACTGCGATGACTGTAGCAATTGCGGTGATTGCTGCGACTGCTGCGGCAACTGTTGTTCCTGTGGGGATGGTTGTGGGTGTGACGGCTGCGGGTGCGACTGCTGAGAGTGTGACGGCGCCGCCTCTGTGACGTGCCGGGCTCTGCCCGGGGCGTTGCGCCTTCGGTCGTGACGGGCTTCGTCTGTTCGGCGAGGGGCGTACGGGGCAAGGGGGACGGACGGGGCGTTCGCCCGGCGGGGAAGTGCCCGGAACGACCGGTTCGACCCTTGCGCCCGGGGCCGCCCGGTCGAATACTCCCTCATCAGTGCTTCAACAGTGCTTGTCAGGGGCGCGGCGCGGCAACGGAACGCGCCGTGCCGTGTCGTGCGTGGCCCCGCTTCTCAGGGAGGCGCCGGTGTCAGGACATCAGCGTGAAGAGACCGGCGCGAAGGCGCGAGCGTGAAGGCGTCAGTGTGAAGGCACGGGCGTGGAGACGTAAGCGTGAAGGCGTCGGTGTGAAGGCACGGGCGTAAAGACGTAAGCGTGAAGACGTGATCCTCGTGAAGACATAAGCGTGAAGACGTAAGTCTGCAGACAGCAGCGTGTATTCACCAGCGCGCAGTCACCAGCGTGAGGACAGCAGCGTGAGGAACAAGCGCACCGCCCGCACCACCGTCCCCGCCGCCCTCGTCATCCCGTCCGCCAGAAGAGCCGCCGCCCTCGCCGCCGCGCTGCTCGCCGTCTCCGCCTTCGCCGGCCCTCCCGCCGGGGCGGTCCCCGGCGTCCCGGAGGTGCCCTCCGCCGCCCGGCTCGCCGCGCTGAGCACCGCGGTCGGGGAGGCCGATGTCCCGGGCACCGCCTGGGCGGTCGACGAGCGGACCCACGAGGTCGTCGTCACCGCCGACGCGACCGTCCCGCCCGAGGGCGTCGCCCGGATCAGACGGGCGGCCGGGGCCGACACCGACGCGATACGCGTCGAACGCGCCCCCGGGTCCTTCCGGCCGCTGATCGCCGGCGGCGACGCGGTGCACGCCGGCGACTGGCGCTGCTCGGCGGGGTTCAACGTCCGCAAGGGCACCACGTACTACTTCCTCACCGCCGGCCACTGCACCCAGGGCAAACCCGCCTACTACGCGGACCCCGGGCACCGCATGGCCGTCGGCCCCACCGCCGCCGGCACCTTCCCCGGGGCCGATTACGGGCTCGTGCGCTACGCCAACGGCTCGCTGCCCCACCCGTCCGCCGTCGACCTCTACGACGGCCACTCCCAGCGGATCACCTCCGCCGCCACGCCCCGCGTCGGGCAGAACGTCCGCCGCAGCGGCTCCACCACCGGCGTGCGCGACGGCCGGGTCACCGGGCTCGACGCCACGGTCAACTACGGCAACGGGCAGGTCGTCCGGGGTCTGATCAAGACGGACGTCTGCGCGGAGCCCGGCGACAGCGGGGGCGCCCTCTTCTCCGGGTCCACCGCGCTGGGCCTGGCCTCCGGCGGCAGCGGCGACTGCCGCAAGGGCGGGACGACCTTCTACCAGCCCGTCGTCGCGGCGCTCGACGCCTACGGCGTCCGCCTCTTCTGAGCCCGGGCGCCCGCTCCCGTACGAACGCCCTCCCAGGGCTCGACCCCGGGTCCTGCGGGGCATACCGTGGGCATATCACCTGTCGTGGGACACAGGGGGCCGTGATGGTCGAAGACCTCGTGGTGGCGGTCGTGGCCGCGGCGTCCGCCGGAGCGGTGTACCTGATGGCGGCGGCCCGGGTGGTCAAGCAGTACGAACGCGGTGTGGTGCTGCGCCTGGGCCGACTGCGCAGTGAGGTCCGGCCGCCGGGCTTCACCCTGATCATCCCGGGCGTGGACCGGCTCCGCAAAGTGAACATGCAGATCGTGACCATGCCCGTGCCCGCCCAGGAGGGCATCACCCGCGACAATGTCACCGTCCGGGTCGACGCGGTCGTCTACTTCAAGGTCGTCAACGCGGCCGAGGCCGTCATTCAGGTCGAGGACTACCGCTTCGCGGTCTCGCAGATGGCCCAGACCTCGCTGCGTTCGATCATCGGCAAGAGCGATCTGGACGATCTGCTGTCCAACCGGGAGAAGCTCAACCAGGGCCTGGAGCTGATGCTGGACAGCCCGGCCATCGGCTGGGGCGTGCAGATCGACCGGGTGGAGATCAAGGACGTCTCGCTGCCCGAGACGATGAAGCGGTCGATGTCGCGGCAGGCGGAGGCGGAACGGGAGCGCCGGGCGCGGGTGATCAACGCGGACGCGGAGCTGCTGGCGTCGAAGAAGCTGGCGGAGGCGGCCGCGACGATGTCCGAGCAGCCGTCGGCCCTGCAGCTCCGCCTGCTCCAGACCATCGTGGCGGTGGCGGCGGAGAAGAACTCGACGCTGGTCCTGCCGTTTCCCGTGGAGCTGCTGCGGTTCCTGGAGCGGGCGGGGGCGGGGGTGCCAGGCGCTGAGGAACGGGCGGTTGGGGCGCGGGGGACGTACGAGGGACGGCGGACGGACACGTCGGGCGCGGAGCGGGTGGCGGGGGAACGGGCCGCGGAGGGGCGCGGGGTGGAAGAGCGGGCGGCGGAGGAACGGGCCGCCGTGGAGCGGGCCCTCGGCGAGCGGGTCTTTGGAGAGCAGGCTCCCGGGGAGCGGGCCCTCGGGGAGCAGAGCCTCGGAGAGCCGGTCCCCGAGCGGAGCCCCGGAGAGCGGGCCGTCGAGGGGCGGACGTCGGAGAGGTGGACGGTCGAGGGCTGGGACGCGAAGGGCCGGCCGGCCGGGGAGCGGGTCGGCCGGGAACGGCGCCCGGGGAACACCGGGGAATCGGCCACCGGTGAACCGGACGTGGGAGAGCGGGAGTTGGGCGACGGCGGGCCTGTGACGCGGCGGGAGACCGGCGGATCCGGTGAGGAGTGAGGTCCCGGGCTCCCCGGGCCGCCCGGGCCGCTCCCCTTGGTCGCCGGTCCGGCGGTCCGGGGCCGTTCGCATGGGCATGCAGGCGACCGGAAGTCGCCCTTGTGCACCCCCACCCCGGGTGGGGACACTCGGACGCACGACTTGGCATGGACGCGACCCCCGCCTCTTCGGGCGGGAGGACCTACTACCGGCCGGTGCCCCCGGAGCCCCCGATGTCGCGGGCGCAGGGCAGACGCACCAGCCGAACTCCCGGACAAGGAAGGGGCGTTGTCGGCCCCACCCTGCCCGGCCATGGGCGGCGGCCCCCGGACACACCTCCACGGTGTCCGGGGGCCGCCTTACGCGCGCGCGGGGCCTACGGGCTCACGGCGCCTATGGGCTCACGGTGCCTGCGGGCTCACGACCCGCCCGGCTCGGAGTCCGGCCGGCGTCAGAACTCGAAGACGAGGCCCTTGCCCGCCTTCATCTCGCACGGGTTGGCGAAGGTGTGCTCGTACTTGACGCGCTGCCCCTCCCAGACACCCTCCGCGGTCACGACGAACGGGTTCCACTCCTTGGTGCAGGCCGTGCCGGACTTGATCTTGGTGATCTCCTCGAAGTTGCCGTTCGCGGTGCGCAGTTGGTCGCAGGCCCCACGGGCGTCCGGGTGGGAACCGCTCGGCTTGGGCATGCAGTTGAGCGTCACCGCGCGCTGGACGCCGGCGGAGGCCGCCTTGTCGCCCTGGCCGACGGTGAGCACCAGTGCCGAGGGTGCGTACAGGCTCTGCTGGGCGGCGGGTGCGGGCGCGGGCGTCGCGCTAGCGGTGGCCCCGGCCCCCACCAGGCTGCCCAGGATCAACGCTGACCCCAGGGCGATCCCCCCAGTGATGTACCGCATTCCGAACACTCCCTTGTTCGTGGGTTCCGATAACGCTCGGAAGTTTGGCCCAAGCGCAGAGTGAACGCACATGGATCGATCGCTTTCAGTCGCTGGTTGAAAGCGTTGAGTAGTGGCGCGTTTCCGCTGTTCCCCGAGGGGTGGGAGGGGCGCCGCATACGATCGGGGTAGTGCGGGGTGTCCGGTCTGCTGGGAATGAGGGGATTTAGTGTTTCAGGAGTATTGACCTGCGGTAATCCCTTGCCATCGCTGATCGGACTTTAACTCCCCCTTGGAAAACAAGGATTGACAGGGGGTCGGTTCGATGATTCCAGAGTTCAGGGCGGAGGGTCCGGCTCCGGGAGGGGCCCGGCCGAAAAGAGGGCCGGCCGGGGCGGGGGAGGGATTCCGGACGCCTTGCGGATGGCTCGGTAATGACCGAAGAGGTGCCATCCCGACCGCCTGGTATGGCTGTTCAGGTCACCTGGCGGTCGATTTCTGTTCGCCGAAGCCGTCGTTCCGTTCGACGGTGGCCTTCTTCCGTTCACGGATGATCGCGCCCACCCAGGTGACCGCGGCCCCGGCCACCGCCCAGCCGGACAGCACCAGAAGGGGGCAGGTCAGGGCGTTGCCGTCGAAGTAGGCGAGGGAACGGGCCGACCAGGTGCCGGCGCCCGGCGGGAGCGCCGGACCGATCACCCGCCAGAAGGGCGGCAGCAGGGGATAGGGGTAGGCGCCGCCCGCGCTCGGGTTGCCGAGGACGACGACGATCGCGATCGCCAGCCCGATGCCGACGACGCCCGCCAGGCTCTGGAGTGCCAGGGTGAGGGCGCCCACGGCGAACACCACCAGCGCCCCCAGCCCCCACAGCGGGGCGACGCCGGCCGGCAGCGCGTCCAGGACCGGCCCGGTGACGACCGCGCCGAGCAGTCCGGAGACGGCGGCGTAGGCCGCGAGCGCGGCCAGCCGGATGACGGCGCGGTGGCGGTTGGCGGGACGGGCGCCCGCGCTGATCGCGAGGATCGCGGCACACAGGTAGCCGCCCACGCACCAGCCCACCACCAGGTAGAACGAGGTCAGCCCGCGGGAGTCGCCGGCCGCGGCGGGGGCGACGTCGACGACCTTCACCGTCCGGTGCTCGGCCGCCTCCGCCCGGGTGGTGACCGCCTCGGCGGCCTGCGCCAGCGAGGCGCCCGCACCGCTCGCCACGAGCAGGGTGTCCTTGGTGCCGCGCGGGTCGACCACCAGGGCCGCGTCCAAGTCGCGTTCCCGCAGCCCCCGTTCGGCCGCCGTCCGGTCGGTCTTGACCTCCGGTTCCAGCGGATCGCCGGGAAGCCGCCCCAGCCGGTCGGCCAGCGAACCGGCCACCTGCCGGGGCGCCACCACGCCCAGCCGGATGTCCCGCGGCTGCGGATGGTGGAAGGCCCCCACATAAGAGGCGATGAACGCGAGCTGGAGGACGAGGACGCCGGTCACCAGAAGGGCGGCCCGGCCGGTGACCGCGTCGCGCACCTCCCGGACGAAAGAGCTCATGCCCCGAGCCTGCGGGGGACGGGTGGGCGGCGCAGGCGGGGTGGGCCGATCGGGGGAGGGGTGCGTACCGCTCGTTCGCGCGTTCGCACGGATGTTCGGTGACGTGGTTTATGGTGGAGGGAGAGGGGCGGAAATCGGCCAGGGGGTCATGACGGGCTTTGAACGGCGGGAGGTGCGATGGGTGCTCGTTCGGCGTTCCCGTCGGAACCGACGCGTCCGGGGTCGTCGCAGGTGTTCCCGGTGTTCCCGGTGCCGCCGGGACCTTCGGCTGCGCCTTCCGGGCCCTTGACGGCTTCTGCTTCCTCCCCGGACGACGCGTCCCCGGAGGCGCGGGTGTCACTGGTGTTCTCGGCGTCTCCGGCCGGCGGTCCGGGGCTGGCGCAGGCCCCCACGCAGGTACGTCCCGCGCCCCCGTACACCCCGACCCACCGTCCGTCCACCCCGACCCGTCATCCGTCCGCCCGGGGCGGAGCCCCGCGTGCCCGGACAGCCTCCTCGTTCACCCACCTGCACGCCGCCTCCGGCTTCTCGGCGCGGTACGGCGCCTCGCACCCCGAGCGGCTGGCCGAGCGGGCGGCCGAGCGGGGCATGGACGCGCTCGCGCTCACCGACCGCGACACCCTCGCCGGTGCCGTCCGGTTCGCCCGGGCCACCGCCGAGGCCGGGGTGCGCCCGCTGTTCGGCGTGGACCTGGCCGTTCGCGGACCGGAGCCCGCGCCCGGCGAGACCGTCCGCCGCCGTACCCCCGTACGCGGCGGGGCGTTCGTCGACGAGTCCGCGCCCCGCGCCGTCTTCCTCGCCCGCGACGGCGCGCTCGGCTGGGCCGCGCTGTGCGGCCTGGTCACCGCCGCCCACGCCGGGCGCACCGGCCCCGCCGAGCTGCCCGAACTGCCTTGGACGGAGGCCGCGGCCGCCGCGGCCGGGCCGCGCCCGCCGGTGTTCGTGCTGCTCGGCCCGGACTCCGAGGCCGGCCGCGCGCTCGCCGCCGGCCGTCCCGACCGGGCCGCCCGGCTGCTCGCGCCGTGGCGTGAAACGTTCGGTGCCGCGCTCCGCCTGGAGGTCGTCTGGCACGGCCGCACCGGCACCGGACCCGGCTCCCTGCGGCTCGCCGCCCGTACCCTCGGCCTCGCCGTCGAACAGGGCGTCCCGGCCGTCCTCACCAACGCCGCGCGCTACGCCGACCCCGGCCAGGGGCCCATCGCCGACGTCCTCGACGCGGCCCGCCGGCTGGTGCCCGTCGACTTCCGCCGGCCCGAGGCGCTGGACGGCGGCGAGCGCTGGCTCAAGGACCCCGGCGCCATGGCCGCCGCCGCCGAACGGATCGCGGAGGCCGCCGGGCTGCGGCGCGACGCCGCCCACCGGCTGCTCGCCGTCACCGCCGAGACCGCCGCCGCCTGCCGCGTCGACCCCGAGGACGACATCGGCCTGGGCTCCGTCCACTTCCCCGAGCCGCGCCTGGTCGGCGCGGACCGGCGCACCGCCGACCGGGTGCTGCGCTCCCGCTGCACGGCCGGGCTGGTGCTGCGCGGCTACGACCGGGGCCCCCGCGGCCGCGTCTACCAGGACCGGCTGGACGACGAGCTGGACGTCATCGGGCAGCGCGGCTTCGCCTCGTACTTCCTCACCGTCGCCCGGGTCGTGGACGACGCCCGTGAGCTCGGCGTCCGCGTCGCCGCCCGCGGCTCCGGCGCCGGTTCGCTGGTCAACCACCTGCTGGGCATCGCCGGCGCCGACCCGGTCGAACACGGCCTGCTGATGGAGCGGTTCCTGTCCACCCGGCGGGCCGCGCTGCCCGACATCGACATCGACGTCGAGTCCGCGCGCCGGCTGGACGTCTACCGCGCGATCTTCGACCGGTTCGGCCCGGAGCGGGTCGCGACCGTCGCCATGCCCGAGACCTACCGGGTCCGGCACGCCCTCCGCGACGTGGGCGCGGCGCTCGGGATGGACCCCGCCGAGGTGGACCGGCTCGCCAAGGCGTTCCCGCACGTCCGGGCGCGCGACGCGCGGGCCGCCCTCGCCGAGCTGCCCGAGCTGCGCGGCATCCGGCCGGAGCGGTACGGGCGGCTGTGGGAGCTGACCGAGGCGCTGGACGCGCTGCCGCGCGGCGTCGCCATGCACCCGTGCGGCGTCCTGCTCTCGGACGCGACCCTGCGCGCCCGCACCCCCGTCGTGCCGACGAGCGGCGAGGGCTTCCCGATGTCCCAGTTCGACAAGGACGACGTGGAGGAGCTGGGCCTGCTCAAGCTCGACGTGCTGGGCGTGCGGATGCAGTCCGCGATGGCGCACGCGGTGGACGAGGTCGAACGGGCCACCGGCCGCCGCGTCGACCTCGACGACCCGGCGCAGGTACGGCCCGGGGACCCGCGCACGTACGCGCTGATCCGCTCCGCCGAGACGCTCGGCTGCTTCCAGATCGAGTCGCCCGGCCAGCGCGATCTGATCGGCCGGCTCCAGCCGGAGACCTTCCACGACCTCGTCGTCGACATCTCGCTGTTCCGGCCGGGGCCGGTCGCCGCCGACATGGTGCGCCCCTTCATCGAGGCCCGGCACGGCCGCGCGCCCGCCCGATACCCGCATCCGGACCTGGCGGAGGTGCTGCGCGAGACCCATGGGGTGGTCGTCTTCCATGAGCAGGTGATCGAGATCCTTCGGATCATGACCGGTTGCGACCGGGGTTACGCGGACGAGACCCGGCGCGCGCTCTCCAAGCCCGAGCTGCTCGGCCGGGTGCGCGCCTGGTTCGCCGCCCGGGCGGCGGAGCGCGGATACGCCGCCGACGTCGTCCGCCGCACCTGGGAGATCGTCGAGGCGTTCGGCTCGTACGGCTTCTGCAAGGCGCACGCGGTCGCCTTCGCCGTGCCCACGTACCAGTCGGCGTGGCTGAAGGCGCACCACCCGGCCGCCTTCTACGCCGGCCTGCTCACCCACGACCCGGGGATGTACCCCAAGCGGCTGCTGCTGGCGGACGCGCGGCGGCACGGGGTGCCGGTGCTGCCGCTGGACGTGAACCGTTCGGACGCCGCCTATCGGATCGAACTGGTGTCTGAAAGACGGTTCGGGATCCGGCTCGCCCTCTCCGAGGTGCACGGCATCAGCGACGCCGAGACCGAACGGATCGTCGCCGGCCGCCCGTACACCTCCCTCCCGGACCTGTGGCGACGGGCCCGGCCCGGCCTGCCCGTCGCCGAACGGCTGGCGCGCGTCGGCGCGTTGGACGCGTTCGGTACCAACCGGCGCGACCTGCTCCTGCACCTCGCCGAGCTCCACCGCCACCAGCGGGGAGCCGGAGGGTCCCGGCGGCGGGGGCCCGCCGCCGCCCAGCCGACCCTGGTCGACGACGCGCGGACCGAGCCGATCGGCCTGCCCGACCTCGACGAGAAGGAACGGCTGGGCGCCGAGCTGAACGTGCTCGGGATGGACACCTCGCGCCATCTGATGACCGATCACCGCGCTTTTCTGCGGGAGTTGGGCGCACTCCCGGCGAGCCGGCTGCGCGACGCGCGGCACGGCGAGACCGTCCTGGTCGCGGGCGCCAAGGCGGCCACCCAGACCCCGCCGATCCGGTCCGGCCGACGGGTGGTCTTCGCGACCCTGGACGACGGCACCGGCCTGATCGACTGCGCCTTCTTCGACGACTCCCACGCGGCCTGCGCCCACACGGTCTTCCACTCCTGGCTGCTGCTGGTCCGCGGCACGGTCCAGCGGCGCGGGCCGCGCAGCTTCAGCGTGGTCGGCGTCCGGGCCTGGAACCTGGCGGAACTCGCCGCGCTCCGGGCGGAGGGCGGCTTGGAGGCGGTGGCGGAAGTGCTGGCCCGGCCGGTGGAGGAGGCGCCTGATGAGGTATCCCGGCGGCGCGTCGAGATGCCCACCGGCTACGCGATGCACCCGTGGGCCGACCTCCGACCGGCGGGCGAAGGGGCGGCCACGGGGCGGAAGTTGTGGCATGCGAGTCAGGGGAGTGCGGGGCGATGAGCGGGGTTGAGGCGGGGGTCGGGGGTGTGATCGGGGCTGTGGTTGGGGTTGGGGTTGGGCGGAGGCTGACGGCGGTTCCGGATCCGAAGCCGGATCCGAAGCCGGATCCGAAGCCGGATCCGAAGCCGGATCCGAAGCCGGATCCGAAGCCGGATCCGAAGCCGGTTGAGGGTCAGGAGGTGGTTCGGGGCCCGGAGCCGGACCCGGAGTCGAAGCCGGCTGAGGATCAGGAGCCGGCTCGGGGCCCGGTGGCGGCGCTGGTTCGGGGCCCGGAGCCGGTTCGGGACCCGGTTCCGGCCCCCGGCCCGTCCGTGGCGCGGCCGGTCCGGCGGCTGCGGGCCGCCGAGGGCACGGGCGCGCGCGGAGCCGCGCCGGGCGAGGACGCCCCCGCCGCACCTGCCACCCCCGCCGCCCCTGCCACCTCTGCCGCCTCTGCTGCCTCCGCCGTCCCCGCCACCCCCGTGCTGTACGTCCGCTTCCAGTCGGCGGCCGTCGACACCCCCCTCGGCGAGGAGGTCTACGACGGCCTCCTCGCCCTGCTCGCGGAGGTGACCCCCGTCGTACAGGCGCTGCCGCCCGCCGCCGCGCTCGCGGATGTGCGGGGCGCGACCCGGTACTTCGGCCGCGACCCCGCCGGGCTCGCCGCCCTGTTGCGGGTCCGGAGCCTCGCCCGGTACGGCGTCGACTGCGCGGTCGGCGTCGCGGCGAACCCGATGCTGGCGCGGATGGCGGCGCAGGACGCGCCGCCCGGCGCGGTCCGCGTGCTGCCGGCGGACGACGCCGAGGTGGCCGCCTTCCTGGCCCGCAGGCCGGCCGTGGCGCTGCACGGCGTCGGCCCCGCCACCGCCCGTACCCTCTGCGCGTACGGACTCGACAGCGTCGGCCGGATCGCCGCCGCGCCGCTGCCCGCGCTCCAGCGCATCCTGGGCGCCGCGGCCGGGCGGACGCTGTACGAGCGGGCGCACGGCATCGACCCCACGCCGGTGACGCCGGAGGCGCGGGCCCGCTCGATGGGCGCGGAACACCGGTTCGGCGCCGACGAACTGGACCCGGAGCGGCGCCGCCGCGCCCTGCTCGCGCTGGCCGACGGGCTCGGGGCCCGGCTGCGCGGCGACGGCCAGGTGGCCCGCGGCCTCACCCTCACCGTCCGGTACGCCGACGGTTCCGCCACCACCCGTACCCGTACCTTCGCCGAACCGACCGCGCACACACCGGCGTTGACCGCCGTGGCGTACGAGCTGCACGCCGCGCTCGGCCTGCAGCGGGCCCGGGTCCGGGCGGTGGCGCTGCGCGTCGAGGGGCTCGCCGAGGCCGAAGGGGCGCCGCTGCAGCTGACGTTCGACGCGGCAGACGACAAGGCGCGCCGGGTGGAGGCGGCCGTGGACCGGGCGCGGGCCCGCTTCGGCCCGGCGGCGGTGGGTCCGGCGGCGGCGCTGCACGTCGCCTGAGGGCGGGGCGGTCGGTGGGGGCTGCCGCCCACGGTTACCGCCGCGTAACTGGCCGAATTCATGCGAACGAAGCGATGACGAACTTATTGACGAAGTCATGACCTTCCCGCAACCTACTCGCACGTAAGTTGATGCCCTTTCAGCGCGAGGTTCCCCCCTGGCCGTCGCGCCGCCCCCGTGCGCCCTCTCCCACCTGCGAGGTTGCCCCATGACCGGAATCCGAAGACTTCCCCGCGGCCGCCGTCTCCGCCGTCTCCTTCAGGTCCTCGCCACCCTGCTGCCCGCCCTGGCTCTGGTCCTGGCGGCCGGCGCGGCGGCACCGGCCGCCACCGCGGGCGCCGACCGGTCGGTCAGCCGTGGCTGGAACGACTTCTCCTGCAAACCGTCGGCTGCCCACCCCCGGCCCGTCGTCCTGATCCACGGCACCCTCGGCAACTCGGTGGACAACTGGCTCCTCCTCGCGCCCTACCTGGTGAACCGGGGCTACTGCGTCTTCTCGCTGGACTACGGCCAGCTCCCCGGCGTCCCGCTGTTCAACGGCCTCGGCCCGGTCGAGAAGTCTTCGGCCCAGCTCTCCGCCTACGTGGACAAGGTCCGTACGGCCACCGGCACCGCGAAGGTGGACCTCGTGGGCCACTCCCAGGGCGGCGGCGTGATGCCGCGCTACTACCTCAACTTCCTTGACGGCGCGGGCAAGGTGAACTCCCTGACCGGGCTCGCCCCGTCCAACCACGGCACGACCCTCTCGGGCCTCACCAAGCTCATGGACAAGGTCCCGGGCGCCCGCCAGGCGATCCACGGCGCCACCCCCGGCCTCACCGACCAGGCCATCGGCTCCGAGTTCCTCAAGCGGCTCGCCTCCCGCCCGGACACGGTCCCCGGCGTCCGCTACACGGTCGTCGCCACCAAGTACGACGAGGTCGTCACCCCGTACCAGACCTCGTACCTCTCCGGCCCGAACGTCCGCAACATCCTCCTCCAGGAGCGCTGCTCCCTTGACCTCTCCGAACACGTCGCGACCGGCATGATCGACCGCGTCGCCTTCAAGGAGGTCGCCAACGCCCTCGACCCGGCCCACGCGACCCCGGCGACGTGCGCGGACATGGTGAGCTGAGGCGCTGGGCGCCGGGCGGTTGAAGGAACGTTTCGCTTGAACGTGAGGGCGTCCGTGCCGGCCGACGGCCGGCACGGACGCCCCTGTCGTACGCGGCTCAGGGGTGGGCCCGCCGCAGGTGGCGGCCCATGAGGACCGTCAGGTCCGTGGCCCGGCTCAGGTCGCCGGCCCTCGTCGCCTCCGCGTACTCCTCCTTGATCCTTGAGCACTCGGCGCAGCGCCGGGGTGGTTCTGCCGCGGCGGGAAGGGGCTGTCGTTCCGTCATGACCGCATCGTGCAGCCCCCTCCGGGACGTATCGCCGCCATACGGCGGACTGTCGGGCGGCTGGGCCGGTACGGTCCAGGAAAGGCCCAAACGTCCCCAGGAGGCATCTTGAACTCCGCGCTACGTTCTCGTCGGGCACGACTCACCCATGCTGCACCTGCGAAGGCAGGGGGACGGCGGGCTGTTCGACCGGTTCGCGGAGCACGCCGAGGAACTGTGGGGGCGGAGTGTTCCCGCGCGGGAGTGAGCGCGACCGTTTACTCGCGCATCCTGTCCGCGGCTGTGCCCCGAGCCGGCCGCAACCGACGGGAAACCGGGAGCACCTCGGCCGAACGGAAGGGCTCTCGGCCAGGATGGGCCCCATGAACTCACCTCCCACGCTGTCTGCCACGGAGATCACCACCGATCGACTCCGGCTGCGCACAGCGCGCGACAGCGACCGTGACGGACTCGTCGGGCTCCAGACCGATCCGCAGGTCCGGCTGTACCTCGGTGGTCCAAGGCCCCGAGCTGCTGTCGAGCAGTATCTCGACGCGATCGGTATCACGAGCGTCACCCGCAATCCCGGCACGTTTGTCATCGCGGACAAGACGACGGACCGGTTCCTCGGGACGCTCGTGCTGGACCGACGCTCGGCCGACCTCCCCGGGCACGTCACCGAGGAGGGCGGAGAACTGGAACTGACCTACCTTTTGCGGCGCGACGCTTGGGGCGCCGGGCTGGCGTTCGAGGCCGCCGCGGCCGCGTTGCGTGCCGCTGCCGGTGAACTGCCCGACCAACCGGTCCTGGTGGTGACCCAGACAGCCAACGAGCGCTCGCTCAAGCTCGCCGCCCGGCTCGGCTTCCAGCGTATGAGCACCTTCGAGGCGCACGGCGCGGAACAAGCCCTCGCCGTGGCCAACCTGCACTCGTTCACAGTCCGAGCGGCACGCGACACGAGCACCGGACCCACCGGGGTCGGCCTCGTCCTCGATACCCCGGAGCTGTGGTCCGGAACCGGGGATCGGTCTTAGTCTGCCGGTGTCGCCGTTTCGGGGAGGGGACCGTGCGAGGAGCGAGACGAAAAGGCGGGCGCGTGACGGTGGTCGGAGGCGTCGTGCTGGGGGTGTTGGCGGGCTTCGGGGGTGTGGGGCAGGCCGTGGCCGGTGGGGAGCGCGGGCCCGTGGTGACGCATCCGGGGTCGGTGCCGGTCGAGTACGCGGCCGGGGACGTCTGTTCCTTTCCGGCCCGCACCGAGTTCCCGGTCAGTGACCTGACCCTGAAGACGTGGAACGACGCCGAGGGCAACCCGCGTTACGCGGTCGAGTCCGGTGCCCTGGTGCTTCGGGCCACCAATCTCCGGACGGGCAAGTCCGTGGACCGGGACGTCTCCGGTACGGCGCTGATGCGCTACGCGCCGGGGCGTCCCGGGACGTTCGTCATGTCGGGGTACGACTGGGCCGCGGGCTTCCACGGAGGGGACCGTCCCGCGCACCGGTGGATCGCCGCGCGGGATCACATGAGCGTGTCTTTCAACGACGAGGGCGGGCGGAACGTCAGGCGTCTGCTGGCGCTCGGTGGCCGGTACGAGGATCTCTGTCGCACTCTCGGCTGAGCCCTGTGGTGTGCGTCAGTCCTCGTGTGGGGAGTGGGGCGGGTCATCGCGTACTCCAGGCCGGGTTCGTCCGGGCGGACGGGCTGGGATTCTCCCGTGCGGGTGAAGCCCCTTCGCCGGTAGAACCGTTCGGCGCGGTCGTTGCCGGCGGCGACCCAGAGGCGGAGTTCGGTGCGGGCGTGGGCGGCGGCGTAGGTGAGGGCCGTGTCGAGGAGCAGGTCGGCGGTGCCCGAACCGCGGGCGGCGGGGGTGACCCAGAAGGAGACCAGTTCGGCCGACCGGGGGTCGGTGAGAAGCACGCTCGCCAGGCCGCAGGGGGCGCCGTCGCGTTCCGCGAGGAAGGTGTTCCGGCGGGAGAGGCGCTCGCGCCACGTCTCCTCCGGGAAGGCTTGTTCCCTTGCCC
This sequence comes from Streptomyces sp. CA-181903, assembly GCF_050937075.1. Classification (NCBI taxonomy): domain Bacteria; kingdom Bacillati; phylum Actinomycetota; class Actinomycetes; order Kitasatosporales; family Streptomycetaceae; genus Streptomyces; species Streptomyces sp. CA-181903. Next base: position 1,564,317 of record NZ_JBNJLY010000001.1, on the reverse strand, counting down.
AGGTTGAGCCGAACGCCTCGGGCGCGTCGGCGAGGGCCGCCAGACGGACGGAGCGGTAGAGGCGCCAATCGTCGGGACGCAGGGGGCGGATGGTGGTCTGTGGCATGGGGACGACCGTCGCAGGGTGGGATGGTGGGGGGCAAGCGACTTTTCACTTCGTCGGAATGCTTGGGATTTATGGGGCGTAAGGGGGTGTATCCCCAGCGTCGTTGACAAAGTTAGGGTTGCCTAACCTAGGGTTGGGTCTGTGAGTGGCAACCACCCCCGCACCCGCACGCGCCTTGCGTCGCTGTACGCGATCGCCGTTGGTGTCGCGATCTTTGTCTAGCGGCACCCGGCGCTCTTACGCCACCCCCGGATCCCTCCATCTCTGCATCCCCGCAGATCTCCCGACCGGCCCCGGCCCGCCGCGCGTCCCCTCGGCGTACCCGCGGCACCTCCGCGGCGCCCCCGTGGCACCTGGCCTCGCGCCCCGGCCCGAAAGGCGTTCCCGTGCGGCTGACCGACCGCTTCCCCTTCCTTGCTCCCGCCCCGCCGACCCGCGTTCCGCCGTGCCCTGCCCGGGAGGGGGTCGTATGAGCCCGCAGGACCCGGGCCGCGGCCTGGAGGACGGGATCGTCGTCCGGGTCCTCGACGCCCTGCTCCGTGAAGACGTCTGCCGGCTGCGTGGCACGGCGCGGGCCGTGAGCCGGCCGGACGGGGAGCGGCTGGCGCTCACCGTCGCCGGGGAAACGGTCCTGCTGCCCGTCGCGTACGACGGTCCGGGAGGCGCGGCGCGGGTCCGCGCGCCCCTGCTGGAGACCGCGCACGGCCCGGTCACCGGCCTGGGCGCGGTGCTGGCACGGCTGCGCCCCGCGACGGACCCCCGGGAACGTGCCGGTTTCGACGCCCTCGCCGCCGCGTGCGCGGCCGAACTCGCCGCCCTGCTGCTCCGCGAGCGGACCCGCGAAGACGTCACCGAACGGCTGGCCGACGCGTACGGGCGCAGCGCCGCCGCGTGGACCGGACCGCGCGGCGCCCTCGCGTACGACGTCCTCGCCGCCCGCCTGCCCGACCCGACCCCCGACGAGCCGACCGGGATCCGTCGAACTCCCGCGACGCACACCGGAGTTCCACCCCTGCCTTGGTCTCCGTTGGGTCGCCCTCCCCAGCGCGGCCGTCCACCGGGGCCCGGTGGGGCCGCCGGGGTGGTGGCCCGCCCCGACGTCCTCGGCCTGCCCGAACTCGCCGCCACCCACACCATGCTGCCTGTCCACCCGCTGACCGCCGGACCGTCGCTCGACCGGGCGCTGCGCGCCACCGGCCTGGACGGCGTGGCGCGGCTCGCCGAGAAGCCCTGGGCGGACGCGGTGCCGACGCGGTCGACGGGCGTGCTCGCCCTCGTCGACGCGCCGGAGTTCAGGATCGAACTCCCGCTACCCTCAAGCGACTCGGCCGGGCCCGCGACGCTCTCCGACGGGGTGGTGACACAACGGCTCCTGGAGGAAGTCCTGCTGTGCGAGCCGGACTTCGCCGGATCCGTCCTCCCCGCCGCCGCGGACACCTACCTGCACGCCGGACACCCGCTGCTCACCGCCCGCGTGCGCCACGAACCGTACGAACCGGCCGGCGACGCCCACGTCGTGCCCGTCGCCGCACTGGCCGCCCGGGCACCGGACGGCGAACCGGTCGCCGGCGTACTCGCCCGGCGCTACTACGGGGGTCGGCGCGGGCCTTCGCCGACGCCTTCCTGACGCTGCTCCTGGACTGGTGCACCACCCTCTTCTCCTACGGCGTCGCGCTGGAGACCCACCCCCGGGACCTGGCGCTGGTGCTGGACGAACACCGCGGCCGCACCCGCCTGCGGCTGCTCTACCGGGACCACGCCGGCCCCCGCGTGAACGGGGTGCGGCTCGCCTCCCGCCTCGGCGGCGAGGCCGCGGACCTCCTCGGATTCGCCGACCGTGGGATCCTCGCCGGGCACGACGGCCCCGTCGCCGACCTCCTCGCCGCCGGCGCCCTGCGGCGGTGCGCGGTGGAGCCCCTGGCCGCGCTCGCCGGAACGGGCCGCGCCGACGGCCTCCGCCTGCTCCGCGACCGCCTCGACGACGCCCTGCACCGGCTCCCGCGCGGCGCCGCGGCCGTCCTCCGCACCCGCCTGCTGGACGCCGGCCGGCTGCCGGTCCGCGCCGTCGTCACCCCGCTCCTGCGGCCGGGCGCGCCACCGTATGTGAATGTGCGGAACTACCTGACGGCGCCGATGCGTTGACGCCAGCCTGGTCGGATCGCCTTCGCTGGACCGCGTCGGCCGTACCGTCTCGGCTGGACCGCGTTGGCCGGACCGCGTCGGCTGAACCGCGTCGGCCGAACCGCGTCCGCTGAGCCGCCTGCGCCGAATGGCCCCCGCTGACCCGCGCCTCCGAAACGCCCCGCCCGATCGCCCCCACCGAACCGCCCCCGCCGACCCGTCTGCGCCGAACCGCCCCCGCTGACGCGCGCCCGCCGGAACACCCCCGCCCGACCGCTCTCGCCCAGCCACCTCCGTCGGCCCACCCCGCCCAACCACCGCCCCCACCCGACCACTTCCACCGGCCCCCAACCCCCACCCCCCCCAAAACCGCCGCTCAAAGCTCCCGCACGTACCGCCACTCCGCCGCCGACCACACGTACCCGAGCCACCCGTTGACCGCCAGCATCGGCCCGTTCCCCGAGTCGTTGCCCGTGAACGCCTCCGTGCAGCCCGCCGCCTTCGCCCGCCGCAGGGCGTGGCTCTTGACGAGTTTGGCCAGGCCGCGGCCGCGGTGGGCCCGTGCCGTGCCCGTCATGGCGGACATCACGCGGCCGTGGCCGTCGCTCTGGACGAGGGTGAACGCGGCGGGGGCGCCGTCCACGACGGCGACCGTCGAGAGGTCGAGGTCGAGGCCGGGCCGCCGCCAGTCGCGGTCGAGCCACTCCTCGTACGGTGGGACGACGGCGGACACGTCCGCCGGTTCGTCCGCCGCGCACTCGGTGTCCAGGGCGTGGATCGGGCGCGGGTCGTCGGCGAAGTCGGCCAGAGGGCGCAGTTCCACGTCCCGGGGCCGTTCCGGCGCCGGCGGCAGCGGGGTGGCCGCGAGGTCGAGGCGGAGGAAGCCGGCGCGGCGCAGCCGGCGGTAGCCGTGGGACTCGGCGTGAGCGGGGGAGTGGCCGTCGTCGTTCGCCCAGATGTAGACGGACCGGGCGCCGGCCGCCGCCAGGTAATCCTCGGCCGCGCGGAGGAGCGCCGACGCGGTGGCCTCGGCGGTCGGTCCGTCCAGGCCGGGGTCGGCGTAGGGGGAGGCGAACGCCCGTCCGTCCGGGCGGGATTCGTCGTCCGTGTACAGGCCCATGCGGACGCTGCCGGCGATCCGGCCGTCCGTCGTCTCGGCGACGAGCAGCCGGTAGCGCTGCTCCGGTGGCGCGGTGCGCAGCTCCCAGAGCAGCGTTCCGGCGGTGACGACCATGAACGGGACCGCCGCGCGGCGGGCTTGGGCGACGGCTTCGGCGTCGGCCGGGGTGAACTCCCGGAGGGTGATGGGCATGCGGCGAACCGTATGGCGGAGAAGGATCGGTTTGCGAAAGGTTTTCCGTACGCATGGTTGGTACATGCATCTATGAGGCGTAGCGTCGCCCCCGCGAACCGCCGCGGACCCCTGCGGACGGCGGCGGTCCGCGTCGGACGGGGGTCGAGCCATGCCCCGGAGCGCCCGCGTGGCGCCCGGGCGACTGCCGAAAGGGGACACCGCGACCATGTGCGGAATCGCCGGATGGATCGCCTACGACCAGGACCTCACCACCGCCGGGGCGCGCGCCGCCCTGGAGGCGATGACGCGGACGATGGAGTGCCGGGGACCGGACGCCTCGGGGATCTGGCAGGACACCCACGCCGCGTTCGGCCACCGCAGGCTGGCCGTCATCGATATCGAGGGCGGGCGGCAGCCGATGCTCGTCGAGCACGACGGCCGCACCCGGCTCGCCCTCACCTACAGCGGCGAGGTCTACAACTACCGCGAGCTGCGCGGCGAACTCGCCGGCCGCGGCCACACGTTCCGTACCAGCAGTGACACCGAGGTCGTCCTGCACGCCTACCTCGAGTGGGGCGAGGCGTTCACCGAGCGCCTCAACGGCATGTTCGCGTTCGCCCTCTGGGACCCGCGGACCGAGGAACTCCTGCTTGTCCGCGACCGGATGGGCATCAAGCCGCTCTACTACCACCCCACGCCCGGCGGCGTCCTCTTCGGCTCCGAGCAGAAGGCCGTCCTCGCCCACCCCGCCGTCCGCGCGACCGTCGGCGCCGAAGGGCTGGCGGAGGTGCTGGCCTTCGTCAAGACGCCGGGCCACGGCGTCTACGACGGGCTGCACGAGGTGCGGCCCGGCCACACCGTCCGCATCCGCCGGGACGGGACCACCGCGCGGACCACCGTCCGCCGCTACTGGGCGCTGGAGGCGCGCGAGCACCCCGACGACATCCCCACCACCGTCGCGCGCGTCCGTGAACTCCTCGACGACATCGTCGCCCGCCAGCTCATCGCCGACGTCCCGCTGTGCACCCTGCTCTCCGGCGGACTCGACTCCTCCGCCGTCACCGCGCTCGCCGCCAAGGGGCTCGCGGAGGCGGGCCGCGGACCCGTCCGCTCCTTCTCCGTCGACTTCGCCGGCCAGACCGACAACTTCGTCCCCGACGACCTGCGCGGCACCCCCGACGGCCCGTACGCGCACGCCCTCGCCGCGCACGTCCACTCCGACCACCGGGACATCGTCCTCGACACCGCCGCCCTTATGGACCGCGGCCACCGGCGGGCCGTGCTCACCGCCCGCGACCTGCCCACCGGCTTCGGCGACGGCGACACCTCGCTCTACCTGCTGTTCAAGGCGATACGCGAACAGTCCACGGTCGCCCTCTCGGGGGAGTCCGCCGACGAGGTGTTCGGCGGCTACAAGTGGTTCCACGACCCGGCGGCCGTGCACGCGGACACCTTCCCCTGGGTCGCGGCCGGCGTCGCCCACACCTTCGCCGGCGGCGACAGCGCCCTCGGCGCGCTCCTCGCCAAGGACGTCCTCGACGCCGTCGACCTGCCCGGGTACACCGAGGCCCGCTACCGCGAGGCCCTCGACGAGGTGCCCCGGCTGCCCGGCGAGACCGGTCTCGAACGGCGCATGCGCGAAGTCTGCTACCTCCACCTCACCCGGTTCGTCCAGATCCTCCTCGACCGCAAGGACCGGGCCAGCATGGCCACCGGGCTGGAAGTGCGGGTGCCGTTCTGCGACCACCGGCTCGTCGAGTACGTGTTCAACACCCCCTGGTCGATGAAGACGTTCGACGGGCGAGAGAAGTCCCTGCTGCGCGCCGCCGTCCGCGACGTCCTGCCCGACGTCGTCGCCGACCGCGTCAAGAGCCCGTACCCCGCCACCCAGGACCCGCGCTACGGCACCGCCCTCCGCGCCGAACTCCGCGAACTGGCCGCCGACCGGGACGCCCCCGTCCGGCCGCTGCTCCGCGAGGACGCGCTCCGGGACGCCCTCTCGGAGGACTCCGGCGACCAGTACCGGGGGGCCGTCGAACTCGTCCTCGGACTGGACGCGTGGCTGCGGACGGGCGGGATCGACCTGCGAGTGTGAGATGGCGGGTGTGAGGGAGCGGGGGTGAGGGGGCGGGTTTGAACGGGCGCCGGGCGGCAGGGCGCGGACGGCGCACAATGGATGACGCACACCGCCCAGCCAGCCAGGAGACCCACGTGGCCTTGCACCTGACCGTCGATCCGGAAGCGCCCCAGCCGCCCTACGAGCAGATCCGCGCCCACATCGCCGACCGGGCCCGCTCCGGCGCGCTGCCCGTCGGCCACCGGCTGCCGACGGTCCGCGGCCTCGCCGAGGAACTGGGCCTCGCCGTCAACACCGTCGCCAAGGCCTACCGGGCCCTGGAGGCGGACGGCGTGATCGAGACCCACGGCCGCAACGGCACCTTCGTCGCCGCCCCCGGCGACACCGCCGACCGCGAGGCCGCGACCGCCGCCCGCGCCTACGCCGAACGGGCCCACCGGCTCGGCCTGGGCCGGGAGGCGGCGCTGGCGGCGGCGGAGGAGGCGCTGCGGGCGGTGTACGGGGACTGACGGGCGGGGGCGTTCCGACGGGCAGACTTGGCTTGTCGCAGACCTATGCCGCGGGCCGCGGTCGGTCGAGGGCATGCAGGTGATTGGCGAGTCGGTGCAGGGCACGGGAGCGTAGAGGTCCCACCGAGCCGCGGGCAATGTTCAGGAGCCGGCTGATCTCGTCATAACCGGGTGCCTGGTCAGCGCTGAGCAGCGTGAGCAGGGCCTTGTCCCGGGGAGACAGGCGGGCCAGCGCGGTCCGCACGCGTACCCTGTCTTCCTCGGCCAGCAGCGCTTCTTCCGGGCCGGGGTGGCATGGCACCGCGGTGCTGTGCTCCAAGGCGGCCGCGTCCTCCACAGGGATGTACCGGCGAGCACGTTCGTACTGGCGAAGACTCTCGCGCCGCGCGCAAGTGGTCAGCCACGCGGAAAACCGCTCCGGGGTATGCAACCGGTGCAGGCTCTGGTGCACCTTGAGCCACGTCTGCTGGAAGACCTCCTCGCAGTCGTCCTTGTCCAGCCGATGCGAGCGGGGGATTGTCCAGACTAGTGCCGAGTAGCGCTCCACGAGTGCTGTCCATGCCTCCTGAGAACCTGCCAGGCAGAGCGCGATCAAGCGGCTGGGGTCCGCTGCGCCTCCTTCAAGGGGTGCCAAGGAGCGGCCGCCACCGCAGGCGTCCGCCGGACGCGGTTGCGCCAAGGTCATGGGTTTTTCCCGTCTTCGAACATCGGGCATCGAGTCGTCTTCGAGGGCACGTCGGCGGGCGGGTGGGCGGACTGACTGCCCGCCCGCCCACTCACCTGCGTGGGACCTACCTCAGCCGCCGAGGCTGTCCGCTTCGACGACGACGCAGCCGAGCTGCCCCTCCCGGGACACCGCGGTGACGATGGCGGTCTCGTGCGGGGCGGCGCCCTGCTCCTGCCACACCCCGAGCAGCCCCGCCATTTGGAGCGGTCCGCCTGCGCTGAAGCACTCCCCGACGGTGTCCTTGACACGGATGACGCGCTGGGGCACACGACCGCCGAGGGCAGCGGTTACCGCGCGCTGTTCGATGCGTTCCAGACCGGTCTGCCCCGTGGCGCCCAGCGACACGGCGTGCACCTCGTCCGCTCGCTTGCCGCTGCGCTCCAGCGCCGTGGCGATCACCACGGTCAGCGCGTCGGCCAGACCCCGGCGACCGGCGAACGCCGTCTCGCAGGCCAGAATGCGGGCCAGCCCATGGCGTCCCGACGCACGAACGGTCGTCTCCGGCTCGACCATCAGGACAGCCGACCCCTCGCCCACGGCGGCATCGATCTCAAGAGCGCCCGACCTGTGCCAGCCCCAGGCGCTCTGTGAACAGAACTCCTCGACACCACCGGCCAACAGGCGATCGGCGTGTCCTTGGCGAAGTGCGTTGCGGGCGTAGCGGAGGGTCTGGACGCCGGCGAGATGACCACCGGCGAGGGTGGCGTTCACGCCCTTGAAGCCATGCCGAATAGCGATCTGTCCCGCAGCACAGTTCATGACCGTGTTGGGGAAGAGGCTCGGGTTGACCAGGTAGGGACGCTCCAGACGCAGCGTCTCCATCGAGTACTCGCTGGAGCTGCGGATGGAGCCGGTGCTGGTGCCGAGAACCACACCGGTGCGCGGGGTCACCGGTCCGGGGAGCCCCTTCAGGGCCAGATGGCAGGCGAGTAGCCCGAGTCGTGTCGTGCGATCCAGGTGACGGTTGCCCTTGCGGCCGATATGAGTGTGAACGGCGTCGGCAAGCCCGGGCACGATCTGAGCGGGGCGCGGAGGCAGGGTCTCCTCGCCGATCTCCGTCGGATCCGCGTGGCCTTGTTCGTGGGCGATGAGGGCACGAGAGAACGCGCCAAGACCGAGCCCGGCCGGGGTGACCGCGCCCACCGCCGTGACGGAGAGCGGAGTGACGGCGGCTGCTTCGGCGGGAACCGTACTCATGCGACCTTCCCGAGGATGGTGATGGCATTGTTGCCGCCAAAGGCGAACCCGTGGTTCTCCACGACCTGCGGCTGTGCGATGCGGGCCGTGCCGGGGACGGGGTCGACGCCTTCACCCAGCGCCGGATCGACCTGCTCGACATTGGCGGTGGGCGGCAGGAAGCCCTCGTACAGGGCCATGCAGCAGATCAGGGCACCGAAGCCGCTGGCCGCCCCCATCGTGTGGCCGATGATCGACTTGATGGAGCTGATCGGGGGTATGCGATTGCCGAACACCTCGCGGGCAGCGGCCACCTCGGTGGCGTCGTTGGTGCGCGTCCCCGTGCCGTGCGCACAGATGTAGTCGATCTGCTCGGGGAGCACGCCGGCGTTACGGTGGGCGTCCCTGATGCACGCTGCGATGCTGGTTGGATCGGGGTGCACCATGTGTTCGGCGTCGCAGTTGACGCTGTACCCGAGGACCTCGGCGTAGATCCGGGCGCCGCGGCTGACAGCCCGGTCGTACGGCTCCAGAAGCAGGGCGACGCCCCCTCGGCCGTCAGGATCCCGCTCCGGTCGGTGTCGAAGGGGCGGCACACCTCTTCGGCCAGGGCGCCGAGGCGGAAGAACCCGGCATGCGCCCATCGGTTCAGGGAGTCCGCGCCGCCGGCCAGCATGTAGTCGGCTTCGCCGCTCGCGACCATGTCGTAGGCGTAGCCGAGCGCGTAGTTGCTGGCCGAGCATGCGGTGGCCAGGGTCAGCGCCTCGCCCGTGAGACCGAGCTCAGTGTTCACCGCGGCGGCGATCCGCCCGGCGGGGGCAGCGGCGATGCGTTCGGGGCTGAGTGCCTTGAGTCCGTCGTTCGCCCACTCGCCGACCAGTTCCTCGATCACGGCCGATTCGCCACTGGTGGTTCCCATGGCCGATCCGGATCGGGATGCGGCGAGTTGGGTGTCCTCAAGCCCCGAGTCAGCGACGGCGAGCCGTGCGGCTGCTGCGGCGAACTGGGCGCTTCGCCCCCATAGTTCGGGGTCTAGGTGGTGCAGCCACGCGCGCGGGTCGAAGTCATGCACCTCACCGGCGTACACATGAGGAAAGCCGGTCGTATCGAAGCTGCAGATCTCCGACGTGGTCGGCCGGCCTGCCCGGATGGCCGCGGTGAACTCCGCGGCGCCGATGCCCGCGCTGCTCACGGCGCCGAGGCCGGTGACGACTACGCGGCGCATGTCCAGCTCAGACATCGGCGCCACGCAGGCTGCGGGTAACGACCGTACGGACGCCGTTGAGATCGCCCATTTCGGCGAGGTCGTCCTGCGGGATGGTGATGCCCAGCTCCTTTTCCAGGCGGGCCAGGATCTCTATGGCGAGCAGTGAGTCCGCGTCGTGGTCCTCGATGAATCGGCTGGTGTCGGTGAGTTCACTCTCTTCCAGCTCCAGCACGTCGATGATGATCTCGCGCAGCTGCGCGTCCTGCTCTTCGGACAGGGTGATGACGGTCTTGGCGCTCATGGTGTGTACCTTTCTCAGTTCCAGAGGCGCGGCGGTACGTGGGCCGCGGGGATCGTTTGTTCGGGGTGGTGGGGTCAGCGGGTGTTGACGGGTATGCGCTCGGGACTTTCGCGGTGCCGGAGGTTGACCGCGGACGCCTTGGCCAGTGCGACCGGGTTCAGGAACCGCATGGGCCCGATGAGCCGGGAGGCGAACATGTGCATGTGCCGAGCCATGGCGTCATCGCGAGCCGCTGCCGAGAACATCAATCGCTCGAAGGGGTTGAAGGGGCGGGACTTGGCATAGTCGGCGGCCAGGTGCTGGTGGCCGCCGAGCTTGCGGCGGTGCCGCTTCTCATACGCGGCGAGAGCCTGGTCCGGATCGGTGCGTCCAAGGACGGCTGGAGCCACAGCCTCGGTCAGCCACTGGGCCGATTCGAGGGCCCAACCGCAGCCGACGCCCCACAGCGGGTCACCGGTGACAGCTGCGTCACCGACCAGCGCGACACCCTGACCGATCGGCTTGCGACTGTGGAGCGGGTAGTTGACGGTACCTGTGATCTTGGTGATGCGTTCTGCGGCGTCTATGCCAGGCGCCTCGGGCAGGTCGCGTACGAACTGCATGAAGGCGCCTTCCAGGTCCTCACGGAAGGCCGGCAGGCGCTTTTTGTCGGGGATGACGGCGACGATCGTCACACCATCGTCGTTCGGCATCGCGTACGCCATGTCCGGTTCGAGGAACCAGGAATGGGTGATGCCGTCCCGGAGCTCCAGGCCACGGAAGTGGGCGAAGTAGCTGAACCGCCCATTCTCGAAGGTGCGCGTGGGCAGCTCCGCGTGCTTGCCGACGGCGGAGTCTCTGCCGTCCGCCCCGACCACCAGGCGGGCGGACATCTCGCGTTCCCCCTCCAAGGTCTTGACCCGGACACCGGCCACCCGGCCGCCGCGCCGGACCAGTCCGGTGACGGTGTGCCCGAGAAGCAGGTCGACTCCGGGCGTTCGGGCCGCGTGGTCGCGAAGCAGCGGGTCAAGGGTGCTGCGCCGCACGTTGTACGCGTAGGGCAGCTCCCCCTTGCCCGGTGCGGGCTTCGGCTCGATCCACCCCCACCGCGTATACCAGCGGGCCTCGTTGCGGATGGCACCCGCCCTCTCCAGGGCCGGGATCACACCCAGCTCATCGAGAACGGGGTAGGCGCACGGCTGGAGGTAATGCGTGCAGAGCACTTTGTACGCGGCCGGGTCCGAGCGACGCTCAAGCAGCGCCACCCGGACGCCGCGGCGGGCGAGCAGAACCGCCGCAGTACAACCCGCGACGCTCGCTCCGCTGATGACGACGTCGTAAGTGCGGTCTTCCGGTGTGGTCATGCGCAGATGACTTCCTTGTCGGATCGGCAGAGGCCGAGGCGGACGAAATGATCTGTGATGGCGGCGGCGACCTGGAGCGGCTGCTGCTGCTGGCAGAAGTGGCTCAGCCCGGGATCCTGAACGAGACTGAAGTGGGCAACCCGGGCGCTGAGTTCGCTGACAGCGGCCGGCGGTGCGGACGGATCGCCGCTTCCGCTGACCATGAGGACCGGTACGGCGATGTCCCGCAGAGCGAGCTTCGGGGTGCGGGCGAGCATCGTGTAGAACTGCAGGAAGCCGTGCGGCTCCACCCGCTCACGGACCTTGTCCGTCATTGTGGCGAGAATGTCCTTGGGGATGCGCGCGGCACGTGACCCCAACTGCGCTCGCAGTCCCTCAGCGAGAACGTCGCGGAACCGGTGGATCGCCTCGTCGAAGAACCTTGGGTCGACGGGGGTATCGTGCGGCCGGTAGACGGGCGCTACCAGGACGGCGGGCACCGCTGCCACGGCCGTGCGACGCGCCAGAAGGTCCAGCAGGGTGGTTGCGCCGAAGGAATGCGCCACGACGGCGTTCGCAGGCCGCGGCAACAGTTCCAGGGAGCGGCGCAGCCATGTGGGGGATGCGCCGCCGTCCGCCCACCGGTGACGCGAACCGTTGCGCCAGGGCAGATCCAGGGAGAACAGATGAAGTTCCCGTGGCAGGAAGTCGGCCAGCGCGCGCCAGCTCTGCCAGCTCTCCTCGAAACCGTGCACCAGCGCGACGCAAGGCGTCCCCGGAGTGTACGAGGGACGTTCCCAGACACGAATCTCCTCGCCATCGATCGACTGGTCGACGACCTGATGCCAGCCGGCGCCGTCCGGTGTTCCTCGGTTCGCTCGGTTCGTCGACACTCGTCTCACTCCTCGCCGTCGCTCAGTGACCGGGACGGCGCAGACGGTAGTGGGCCGATTCCGGCCAAGGGGAGTTCGATGGAGCGGAAGTGGAGGGCGGGCGGAGGCGTAGCCCAGCCGGGGTGGAGCTCGCAGGCAGTGTGGCTTCAGGCGGGCTTCAGGTCGACGCCAGGTGGCGGGCGGCCTGGCCGGACGAGAGCGGTCGGCGCTTTGTCATTGCTTGACCTATGCCCTGAACAACGCGCTGAGCTGCAAATATGTGACTTCGGAGCGCCTTGCGGGGCTGTATCGATGTTGACAGCCCAGTGGCTGGATTCATAAGGTCACGGTTATCAGTTACTAACAGGTAACAAGGGGGATTGATGGACGTATCGGTGCTCGGCGCGTTCGCGGTGGACTTGCCGGGGGCGGCACCGCACCCACCGCGGTGAAGCAGGCCAAGCTTCTCGCTTTGCTCGCGCTGCGCCGCGGGCAGACCGTGTCGCCGGCAGAGTGCGCACAGGAACTCTGGGCGGACCAAGCGCCCCGCAGCGCCGGGGCGGCACTCCACACGTACATTCGCAAACTGCGGGAACTGGTCGCCGCGGGGATACCTGACATAGACCCCAAAACAGTGATCGTCACCCGCCCAGGCGGATACACACTCAACCCGCTCTCCGTCCAGATCGACGCCGAGGCCTTCGAGCGCCTGGCCGAGCGCGGGCACCGCGCTATGGCCGGCGGTGATGACGCCGTCGCCGCTGCCCGCTTCCGCCAAGCACTGGCGCTGTGGCGCGGCCCCGCCCTCAGTGACCTGCCGCGCGGACCGCTCCTGACCATTCACGCCAAGGAACTCGAAGAACGGCGCCGGACCGCCCTGGACCGATGCATCAGCGCGGAACTCAGGCTCGGACGCCACTATGAACTCCTCGGGGAGCTGGTCGCGTACGCGACAGCCGACCCCACACATGAGCGCCTGCATGCACAGCTCATGCTGGCGCTCCACCGCGCCGGGCGCCGCGTCGAGGCCCTCCAGGTCTACCGAGACCTGCGCCGGGAGCTCACCAGCCGACTCGGCATCGAACCGGCACCTCATATCCGCGATCTGTACCGCGCCATCCTGTCAGCGGACCGCAGCCTGCAGTCCGAGCCGACCAGGGAACGCGAGCCGATGGTGGCGTAGCCACCGAGCGGTTCTGCTCTCATGATCCGTCCCACACCCCCCATTGCGCAGACAGCCTTGCCCGCATGGCACAGATCACTTCATAGACAGTGTCCTGGGAGCCGAGTCGGCGGCTCTGTACCTATCCCGACCTCCGGGGACAGAGCCGGCCATCAGGGATCCGTATGCGCTTCGAAAGCCCACTCGTCATCCGTTCCGTCAGCACATGGCTGCCGGAAACCCGCCAGACAGCCGAGGCAGCGGTACGTGCCGGACTCGTCACCGCGGAACAGGCCGCAGCAACGGGAGCGCGCGAAGTCCCCGTCTCCACGAACGCATCCGGCCCCGAGATGGCGGTACACGCCGGCCGCAGATCCCTGACCCGCGCGGGCATGAACGGAACCGACATCGACCTGGTCCTCCACGGTTGGGTCTACCACCAGGGTCAGGACTTCTGGTCCCCGGCTCACTACGTCGCCCACCAACTCGGCGCCGTAAACGCCGTCCCGATGGGCCTGCAGCAGATGTGCCATGTCGGAGCGATGGGCCTGCACACCGCCGCGGTCCGGCTCCAGGCCGATCCCTCGGTACGCACCGCCCTCGTCACCACAGGCGACCGCTTCACGGCTCCCGGCTTCGACCGGTGGCGCAGCGACTACGACGCGGCCTTCGGGGATGGCGGCACAGCGGCCGTCCTGGCCCGCTCCGGCCCCGGCCTGCGCATCGCTTCTTACGCCACGTCGGCGGCCCCCGAGCTGGAGACCATGTACCGGGGCAACGACGCTTTCAGTACGGCACCTCTTTCACACTCCGCACCCATCGACGCCCGGCGCACCAAGAAGGCGTTCCTGGCGGCCGGCGGCATGGCCAGATTCGCCGAGATCGGCCCAGTCAAGGTACGCCAGACCCTGCTGACGGCCCTCCGCGAAGCCGGCCTGGAGCCGGACGACCCACGGATCCGATGCGCCGCGCTCTCCAGGCTCGGGCCGAAGACCATCGAGCTGCTCTATTTGCCGATCATGAAAGATGTACTCAAGGTGGACATCCTCCAACTCGGCGCACACACCGGCCACCTCGGCGGCGGTGACAGCCTTGCCAACCTCGCCGACATATGGGACCAAGACCTGCTGGCTCCGGGAGAGTACGCCATCAGCTTCAGCGGAGGTGGCGGCTTCACCTGGTCCTGCCTGATAGTCCAGCGCGCTGAGGTCTGACATCTCCCTCCGCGCGCCGCCCACGCGACAGGGCAGGCGCGGCGGCACGCGCCCACAGCTGGTGCCGCGCCTTGCGCTCTACCGCACGACGGGCGAGCGGATCACGGCGCTCCTCCACGAGTTGTCGCCGCTCGTGGAGCCGCCGAGCCTGGACGAGGACTTCGTGGTCCTCAAGGCCGGGGCCGTAGCAGGCGGTGAGGTCTTGGCGCGGGCGCCGGAGACGGCCTACGGAAGTGTTCCCGCACACGATGGCCCTCGCGCGCGGTGAACGGCCAGTGGTCGCCGAGAAGGACGCCAAGTGAGTCAGTCAAGGAAGCGGCCTCGGACGCGTGGATGGGCCGTGCGCATCGAACTCCACTTCATTGCGCAGCAGTTGACGCTTCATTTGGGCCGTACGCGGTCGGGTCGGGCACGGTGGTGCGCCCGATCCCGGCTTGGCGGGTGTGGACCGGGAAGTCATGGCAGGCCGGGTCGCAAGAGATATTGCCGGTTCTTTCCCGCTTCTCGGTCCCGCCGACGAGACGCTCCTGGTCCGGTGTGCCGAGGGTGGCCCGCGGTACGGGAGACGGGCCGAAGCGCTTGAGAGCGCGCCGCTGGGCGGGGTGCGTCAGGGGGTCCAGTGCTCCACGGGCAGGACGGCCACGCATGCCTTCGCCCATGTCTCGTCCAGGCTCCACAGGTCCATGGCGGCCATGTTGTTGAGCATCATGCCAAGGGAAAGGAATTGCTTCACTGTTACGTCGTCCGCGCCGGAATTATTCTTCACAGTGTGCCACATCCGGCCGAATCCAGTTTGGACGGCTGTCCTGATTTCCATGTCGTTACAGGCGGCGAAAGCATGCATCTGTACCAGCAGGAAAGTTTGGTTCTCGCGGACTAGGGCCCCGTATGCCTGCCCCATGGCCACGAGGGCTTCCCTGCCGCTCAGGCCGGCACTCACGCGGTCGAAGTTGTCCACAATGTCGTCGAACGAGGCGTCGACGACCGCAATGAAGAGTCCTAGTTTGGTGCCGAAGAGGCGGAACACGTAAGGGTTGCTGATATCTGCCTTCCGTGCGATTGCTTCCACTGACGTCCCATAGAAACCGGTCCGCGCGAATTCCTCAGACGCAATCCCAAGGATCTGCTTACGCCGGTCCGCCGCCGTCATTCGTTGCATCTTCATATATAACCACGCACCTGACTCTCGCCTCACCCCTCGGGGGTGGCTCGCTGGCGTTGACTGAGTAGTGACTCAGTACTATCTTCGTTGCTGCGGCTGGTCTTTGCAACCCGGACCCTTGCAGCCGCCATCCCTCCACCGTGCGCCTGAGCCGCGCGTCCGGCAGCCGGCTGACCGTCGGCGGCTCCGCAATCGCTTCGCCGCTCAGTCCTCGCTACTTCCGGCTCACCGCCCACTCTTCTGTGAAAGTTGCCATGGCCACTTCATCCATAACCGAGCAGCCGGCCGGCGCGCCGACGCACCAGCGCCGCGACCGGCGTCGTACGCTCGCCGCCGCCACCATCTGCGCCGGCATCCTCATCTCCACCCTCGACCTCACCATCGTCAACGTCGCCTTTCCTGCGATCGGCGCCGACTTCACCGATGCGTCCGTCGCTGACCTGTCGTGGATCCTCAATGGCTACGCGATCGTCTTCGCTGCTCTGCTGATACCGGCCGGGCGGTTCGCCGACAGGTTCGGCATGAAGAACGTTTTCATGACCGGCTTGGGCCTGTTCACCGTTGCCTCCGGCCTGTGCGCGGTGGCCGGCTCCGTGGATGCGCTGAACGCCGCCCGGTTGCTGCAAGCCGTTGGCGCCGCCGCGCTCGGGCCCACCTCGATGGGGCTGCTCATGGTGACGTACGGGGCCGAACAGCGCGCCAAGGCCATGCGAGTCTGGGCCACGGCCTCAGGGGTCGCAGCGGCTTCAGGGCCCCTGGTCGGCGGCGTTCTGGTCAACGTCGACTGGCCGTGGATCTTCCTGGTCAACCTGCCGATCGGCGTCCTCGCCGTCATCGTCGGCGCTCGCGTCATCGCCCCGGGAAGGCACCCTTCCAAGGAACGCCAACCGATGCCCGACCTGTTCGGCTCCGCCCTGCTCGCCGTCGCCATCGGGCTGCTCGCCCTCGGCATCGTGAAGGCGCCCGACTGGGGCTGGGGGACGGGCAAGGTACTCGGCGCCCTCGTCGGCAGCATGATTCTCATCGCTGTTCTGCTCTTCCGCTCCTCCCGTCACACCAGTCCGGTCATCGACCTCTCTTTGCTGCGGATCCGCGACTTCTCCATGGCCAACGTCGCGTCCGCCTTCTACTACGTGGCCTTCGCCGCAGGTGTGCTCTCCGTGTCGCTGTGGTGCCAGAACGTCTGGGGCTGGTCAGCACTCGCGACCGGCATGGCGATGGCACCCGGCAACCTGATGCTGCCCTTCTTGTCGATCCTGTCCGCCAAGTTGGTCGCCAAGTTGGGCCAGGTGCTGAGCGTGGTGTTCGGCTCGACTGTCCTCGCCATCGGATCGGCCTGGTGGGCTGTCGCCGTCACGGTCGAGCCCAACTATGTGTGGGGCATGCTGCCCGGCGTCCTCCTGACCCGCATCGGCATGGGACTGTCGCTCGCACCGTTGATGGGCGCCAGCACCCGGGAGCTCCCGGCCACCGCCGTGGCCACGGGCTCGGGTCTGAACAATATGTTCCGCCAGGTCGGCTTCGTCCTCGGCGTTTCCCTTCTCATCGTGATCATCGGCAATCCGAGCGACTCTGAGGCCGCGCTCACCGCCTACCGCGCCGGCTGGTGGTTCACCGCGGCGGCGTCGCTGGCGGCAAGCCTGACCATCCTCGCTCTGCGGATCGACCGGCCCAAGAAGAACGCTTAGACCAGCCGAGGGCGGGGCGGAACGCCCGGCGTTCCGCCCCGCCCTCGCGTTTTCGAGACCGCTGTATCCAAACCCTCCCGATGCGCTCTGTACCGGACGCGTCATCCCGTTTTCGTAGGGAGCCCTTGATGACTGACACCCTGAACGCGCCTTCGCACACGGTGCTGTGGGGCAAGTGGATGGACCTTTGGAACGGCCAGTGGGAGCGGGCCGATGAGATCCTCGCCAGGGACCTGGTCGTGCACCTGCCGCGGTACGGGATGCCTGCACCGGACGCCATCAGCACCCCCGAGCGGTTCGTGGCATGGATCGAAGCCTTCCGCTCCTCGTACGCGAACGCTCATATCCAAACGGCGCTCGGCCCCTTCGCGGACGCCGCCCATGTGATCGGCCGTTGGGTGTTCCGCGGCAACTGGCAGCCCGGGAGGCCGCCGGGGGCCACTGCCGCACCGGGAACCCCCGTCACGCTGCGCGGTGCCGACATTCTTCGCCTGGACGACTCCGGACGGATCGCGGAGTACTGGCTCTCCGACGATCTGATGGACGTCTACGTCGACCTTGGCGCCCCACTGCCCACCCCGTGAGCTGAGCTCCATGTCGGCAACCCTCTCTGCTCATCTCGACCGTGAAGGAACACTTATGCAGGAAGAGCAGCGCTCCCTCGTCATCGTCACCGGCGGAACACGCGGCATCGGCCGAGCCACCGCCGTCCAGTTGGCCAGCGAGGGCTACAACATTGCGTTCTGCGGACGCAGCCCGTCGGCGGCGGCGGAGGAGACCGCCGAACTGATTCGCGCGCAGGGCGCGAGCTGTTTCCACAAGCCCTGCGACGTCACTGACTTCAGGGCCGTCGACACCTTTGTGAAGCACGCCGAAGAGGCGTTGGGACCAGCATCCGGACTGGTGAACTCCGCAGGCATCGTCAAGGACAACCACCTGGTGATGATGCCGGTCGAGGACTGGCACTCGGTGATCGACACCAATCTCACAGGGACCTTCAACTTCTGCCGTGCCGTTGGCTTCCGCATGCTCAAACGGCGTACCGGAGCGATCGTCAACATCTCCTCGGTCGCAGGTGTCTACGGACACGCGACGCAGGCCAATTACGCCGCGTCGAAGGGCGGTGTGAACAGTCTGAGCCGGACGCTCGCCAAGGAACTGGCTCGCCATGGTATCCGCGTCAACGTGGTCGCCCCTGGCTTCATCGAGACGGACATGACAGACCAGCTCAGCGCGAAGGCGCACAAGGAGGCCATCGCCTCCGTGCCGCTCCGGCGCTTCGGCACCGCTCAGGAGGTCGCGAATCTCACAGCGTTCCTGCTGTCGGACAAGGCGTCCTATGTCACCGGCCAGGTGCTGCAAGTCGACGGTGGCGTGGCACTGTGACAGATCCGCAGCCGCGGGCGGACGCCGGCACGTTGCACACCTGGTGGTTGACCGTGCCGCCCTTGAGCGAGGCCGCCGAAGGTGCGGCCCGCCTGCTCGATGACGAGCAGCGGCGGCGGGCAGCCCGGCTCAAGCCCCGGCAACGCCATCGCCGGATCTTCGCCCACGCGGGTCTGCGCACCCTCCTCGCCGACTACCTTGATGCCGCACCGGAGGAGCTGACGTTCAGGCGGGCGCCCTGCCCCAGTTGCGGAGGGCCGCACGGCCGTCCCTACCTCGTCGGCGCGTCCGACTTGGGGTTCTCGATGTCGCACTCGGGAGACGGGGTCTTGTACGCCGTTTCCGCCAGGGCGGCGCTGGGGGCGGACGTGGAAGCCACCACGGTTGCGAACCATACGCTGGATGCCGTCTCACGATGGCTCTCCGCCGAGGAACGGCAGGACATCGCCGCCGCCGCTCCGGCGGACCACAGTGCGCTCTTCCTGCGTTACTGGGTGCGCAGAGAGGCGTACGTGAAAGCAGTGGGCACGGGGCTGGCCCACGGCCTCGGGCCTGCCCCTTGGGCCTTGCCCGACGGGTGGCGTCATCTGGACATCGACGTCCCCGAAGGCTATGTGGCAAGCGTCGCTTGGCACGGTGACACACCACCCGTCCACAACGGGCGGATGCCGCCGAGCCGGATACTCGGCTCCCACCACAAGGAGGAGCAGGATGCCTGAGAGTCAGGAGATGGCGGACGCGATGGCAGAGATCACTGTGCTCGCAAGAGTACGCGCCGTGGTGGGCCGTCCGCCAACCGAACTGGTGCGGGAGGTCAGTGCATGGCCGGCGCCAAAGGCCCGCGACACTATCCACCACAACCCCACCACGGTGAACATTCCGGTCCGGGCACTAGGGGACGGACAGGCTCCACGGGTAGGACCGGTGAAACTCGCCGGGGCTGTACTTGATGTCCAGGCGCGAGGGCTTCTTCTCCGCCGTGAACGCGAACTCCAGGCGCGTCGACCCGCCCTCCCCGACCACCGCCGGTCGCCCCGAGCGGAGTTCCGCGGGGAAGTCGGGGAGCCAGTTGACGCCGGGGTTCGCGTGCAGGTAACTCCCCATGCCGTCGCGCAGTTCCACCGGGGCGCCACTGGCGTTCGTCACGATGACCGGCACCTGGTACGCGCGCGTCGCCGGTGCTCCGTCGCCGGTCGTGCCGGCGGGGAGGGTGACGGGCCGGACGGGACCGATGGAGACGCGGACGTTGTCGTCGTAGGTGACGGTGCCCTCCCGGGCGGGGGACCGGCTGGCGGCGGCGCCCGACTTCTCACGGGCGGCGACTCCCTGCTCGGTCCGGTAGCGGATACAGCCGCCGTCGGCCGACAGGATGGGCCTCTTCGTGTACGAGTCGGTACCCATGAAGAGGGCGATGCCGTGGTCGGCGACGGTGCGGATGCCCGGCCATCGCGGCTCGGAGCGGTCGTCGGTGTCCTGGGAGGACGCGGGGTCCGGCGTATTCCGGACCTTCCAGCCGTGCTGCTGCCATGACGCGCGGAGCCTGCTGAGGTCGGCCAGGTAGTCCGCCTTGCGGGCGTATTCCAGGGACTTCTCGTACTTGGGCCGGCCCCTGGTCACGCCGTTGTCGTCGGCCCCCAGGTCGTCGACGCACGAGGTGCTGCGCTCCTCCTGCGTCCAGCCGGGTCTCCCCACGCCCGGGCGGAGGCCGGCGACGGCCGTTCTCCCGGCCTCACGGGTCCTGATCTCCTGCGTACGGTAGTCGGCCGCGGACCGTACGGGACCTCCGTCGAGTTTTTCGAAGAAGTCGTGCACCGCGCCGCACGCCCAGAAGAGCAGCGCGAACGCGGCCGCGAGGATGAGCCACCGCCGGACCACTGTCTTACGACTCACTCCTGCGGTCGGGGTGTCCACGGTGGCGACGGCCGGCTCCTGGGGCGGGTGTTTCTCCATGGGACGATCACACGCCACGGACCCCGCTCGCCGACAGCGACGACTTACTCAGCTCACTCCACCGGAACTCAGCCGGAACTGAGCTGGAACTGAGTCCGGAACTGAGTACGCGTACCCAGGGAAGCGGAGCGTTCACCGCCCCGACCGTTCACCACCACCGATCGGCCGGAACCCCCCGGACCGGCCCCTCCGGCCGATATCCTGGCCGTGATGGGACGTCATGCCGGGAGACCGGCTGCCGGGGGACCGGCGTTGCCGAAACGGGGGCGGTGGCGGCTGACCGCCCTGCTCGCGGTCGTGGCCTGCGCCCTGGCCCTGCTGCTCGCCGCGATCCTCGCCGGCTGGCACTCCCGGGACGGCACGCCGTCCGACGAGCGGGCCGAGGTCGGGTGGGGCTTCACCCACACCCAGTACAGCGCCGACCGCGGCGAGGACACCGCCCGGCGGACCGCCGACAAGCTGCTCGCGGCCGAGTCCCTGCCGCAGAACCAGCACGTCATGGGCTGGGGTGCCGACAACCCCGAGCCCCGGCCCGGCCGTTACAACTTCGCCGACCTCGACCGCCGCGTCGCCCTGATGCGCCGCTCGGGCGGAACGCCCGTCCTCACCCTCTGCTGTGCCCCCGACTGGATGAAGGGCGGGGGCGCGCAGACCGACTGGTCCCAGAAGTCCCTGGAGAAGGCCCCCGACCCGGACCACTACCGCGACTTCGCCAAGCTGGCCGGAGTGATCGCCAAGCGCTACCCGGACGTCCACCACTTCATCGTCTGGAACGAACTCAAGGGTTTCTACGACGAATCCCGTAAGCGCTGGAACTACGAGGGGTACACCGAGCTCTACAACCTCGTCTACGAGGAGATCAGAAAACAGCGGGACGACGTCCTCATCGGCGGGCCGTACGTCGTCATGGACAGCAACCCGCCCGACACGGCCTCCAACATCTCCTCCCTGCAAGGGCCGTGGGGCATCGTCGACCAGCGCGCCGTAGACGCCCTGGAGTACTGGAACCGCCACAAGGCGGGCGCCGACTTCGTCGTCGTCGACGGCTCCAGCTACACCCGGGACGGCAACCGGCTCCTCCCCGACGAGTTCGGCGCCACCCGCAAGTTCGCCGACGTCACCGCCTGGCTGCGGAAGACCACCGGTCTGCCCGTCTGGTGGGCCGAGTGGTACGTCGAGCCCCCCGACGCCCAGGACAACCGGGCCGGCTGGGCCGAGGACCACCGCGTCGCCGTCCAGGCGACCGCCATGATGAACATGGCCGAATCCGGCGTCTCCGCCGCCTTCTACTGGAACCCCGAAACCGACACCGGCAGCTGCCCCGGCTGCCTCTGGAGCAGCACCGCCCTCACCGGTGGCGGCACCCGCCTCCCCATGATGGACCTCCTCTCCCGCTTCGCCCGGGAGTTCCCCCGGGGAAGGAGGTCCACCGGCCGGACGTGCAGGGCGACGGCGTGCAGGCGCTCGCGTCGCGGGACGCGACGGTGGTCGTCAACACGCGGGACGCGGACGTCCGGGTACGGGTGGACGGGCGGGCGGTGGAGTTGAAGGGGTACGAGGTGCGGTGGCTGGGGTGAGGTCTCGTTCCGACGGCCACCGGCGAGACGGCGGCGCGGACGCAGCCGTGGGCCGCCGCGGAGGGAAGGAGACGGACGGCCCATGTACACAGGTGCTTCCTCGGATGCTCTCGAAGAGCACTACGACCTGCCCGCCGCGTTCTTCCGGCAGTGGCTGGACCCCTCCCTCACCTACAGCTGCGCCCTGTGGCAGGGAACGGACGACCTGGCCGCCGCCCAGCAGAAGAAACTGGACTACCTGATCGAGCAGGTGGGCGCCGACGGCGCCGGCCGGGTACTCGACATCGGCTGCGGCTGGGGCAGCGCACTGTTGCGCCTCGCCGACCGCGGCGTACGGCACGCGACCGGGCTGAACCCGAGTCGTGGACAGGCGGCGTGGGCCGGGAAGCGGCTGGGAAGCCGTGCCGTGGTGCTGGCGGAACGATGGGAGGACCACGAGCCGGAGACGGGTTACGGAGCCATCCTGTCCATCGGCGCGTTCGAGCACTTCGCGCGGCCGGGCATGAGCGGCGAGGAGAGGATCGCGGCCTACCGGGCGTTCTTCACACGCTGCCACCGGTGGCTGCCGCCGGGAGGCCGGCTGGGTCTGCAGACCATCGTCTGGGCGGATCGGGCATCGGGTTCGGGGCGGACCGTGTTCACCGCGGTGGCCGGGGCGAACTCCGGACTGAGAGACATGGTGGTCTTCCCGGAGAGCGATCTCCCCGTTCGCGGGGAGATCGAGCGGGCCGTCGAGGGTTTGTTCGAGATCGTGGCGCTGCGGCAGGACGGTGACCACTACCGGCGCACCTGTCAGGTGTGGGAGGAGCGGCTGCGAGCCCGCCGTGAGGAGGCACGGTTCTTCGTGGGCGAGGCGGTCGTGACCCGGTACGAGCGGTACCTGTCGGTGGCCTCCCGGCTCTTCGCCGCGCGGTGGCTGGACCTGCTGCGCATCACCTTTTCAGCCGTCGGCTGACCTCTCCCGGCCGAAGGCGCGCTCCCCCAAGCGGTCGGCCGCCCTCGGTACCGGAGACGGAGTGTGAGGCGTAGGTAGCGCGTCCGGCCGCTCCTGGCGCAGGCCCAGGCGTTGGTGGACGATGCGGGCGAGGTCGGCGATGGTGCCGGTGCTGCGCAGCATTTCCATGGGCGGGATGTCGACGCCGTACTGCTGACGCAGATTGACCAGGAGTTCGGTGCCCATGAGGGAGTCCACGCCGTATTCGTCGAGCCGGCGGTGGTGCTCTAGCTGTTCGACGGGCATGTGGAGGGTGTCGGCGAGCAGCGCGGCGAGGGAGGAGGCGATGAAGGCGAGGCGGTCTTCGCTGTCCATGGCCGCCAAGGCGGCCAGGATCATTTCTTTGGTCTGCCCCCGGGTGGATTCCGCCAGTTCGGGCATCAGCTTGCGCATGCGCGGGCAGTCGAGTGTGGGCATGACGCCGTGCAGCGCCTGCCAGTCGAAGCGTCCGAACACCGTGAACACGTCCTGGGAGACGAGGATGTCGCCTGCCACCGCCAGGGCCTGTGTCGGCGTAACCGGCAGGATGCCTGCCTGTTCGAGTGCTTTCGCAAGGTCATTGCGTGTGACGTAGCCCGTTTCGCCGATCGCGCCCCACGCGATCGCGGCGCCGGGAAGTCGTTTGCCGCGACGGTGGCGCACCAGGGCTTCTTGGTAGAGGTTCCCCGCGACGTAGTTGGCCTGGAGGGGGCCGCCCATGGTCGCGGAGACTGAGGAGTAGAGGAGGAAGAAGTCAAGCCGCTGGTCGCGGGTGACGTCGTCGAGTACGGCCGCACCGGCCAGTTTGGGGGCGAGGGCCGTGCGGAAGCGGTCGGGATCGCGGTCGGCCAGGGGGTGGTCGTCGAGTTGCATGGCGGCGTGGACGACGCCGCGCAGCGGGCGCCCGGCTGAAACGGCCTCCTCGATGATCCGGCGCATGGCGTCGGCGTCGGTGACGTCCGCCGCGTGGACGTGCCCTTGGGCGCCGCGCCGGGACAGCTTCGTCAGGAGTTCCCCGGCCTCCGGGGAAGCGTGGCCGCGGCGGCCGACGAGGGCGAGGTGCCGGGCACCGTGGTCGGCGAGCCAGACGGCGGTGGCGGCACCGAGTCCGCCGAGTCCGCCGGTGACCAGGTAAGTGGCGTCAGGGTTGAGGGTCGGGATCACCTGGTGGCGTTCGATGCGCACCGGGTCGTCGTCGGGATCGAAGGTGATGATCACTTTGCCGATGTGGCGGGAGTGCTGCATCAGCCGGAACGCCTCGCGCACGCGTGCGGCAGGATAGGACGAAAAGAAAAGGGGACGGTAGCGCCCATTGCGCACTTTGGCGCAAACCTCTTTGAACTGGGCCACCCCGACGTGACGTTCGACGATGAGACCGGTGAGGTCGAGGCCGAAAAAGCTGACGTTTTTCCGGAACGCCCCAAGGAGCAGCGGATTGTTTTCGAACATGTCCCGTTTGCCGAGCTCGACGAAGCGTCCGCAGAAGGTGAGTGCCTCCATGCCGCGGGGAATGGCTTCTCCGGCAAGGGAGTTGAGCACGACGTCGACGCCGCGGCCGCCGGTCAGCGCGAGGATCTCCTCGGCGAAGGAGTGATCGCGCGAGTCCAGGACATGGGCGACATCCAGCATGCGGAGCAGATCCCGCTTGAAGGGGGTGCCGGCGGTGGCGATGACATCGGCACCTCGATGCCGGGCGAATTGCAGGGCCGCCAGCCCGACGCCGCCGGCGGCGCCATGCACGAGGACCGTCTCGCCCGGTGCCAGTCGGGCGAGGTGGCCCAGCCCGTAGTGGACTGTGGTGAAGGCGGTGGGAAGCGTGGCGCCTTCGGCGAAGGTCATGGATTTCGGCAGGAGCCCCAGGCCGCTCTCCTCCGTGAGGACGTGGGAGGCGAAGGCCCCCTCGGCGAAACCGAAGACCCGGTCGCCGGGACGGAAGGCGGTCACATCGTCGGCGACGGCGGTGACGACGCCGGCGACCTCGCAGCCGACGGGATACCGGGTGGCGCCCGGGCGCTGCTCTCCGGGAAGGAAGCCGGTGGCCTGCATGATGTCGCGGTAGTTCAAAGCGGCGGCGCGCACCCGCACGACGACCTTCCCGGCCTCCGGTACGGGGAGTGGGCGCTCGGCCCAGGCCAGTCGGTAGGACAGCCCGGGGTCACGGATCTCCAGCGCGTAGGAGGCAGCCCCGGCGCTGTCCCGGGCGCCTCGTGGTTCGGACGTCGTATCGGTGAGCCGGGGTACGAAACGGCCTGCGGCGGTGAGTGCGACCTCATCCTCCTCACCCGGCTTGCGGAACTCCCGGCCGAGGCGGTGGGCGTCGGCCGCCGTGTCGGCGGTGCGTTCCAGGGACACGCGGCGCACGGTGAGCCGTTGATGTTCGTTGGCCAGGGTCCGGGTCGTGCCCCAAGCCGCGGCGTCCACCGGGGTGAGGGGTTTCTCGGGAGCGGGGAGGGCGCCGCTGGGCCGCGTCACCAGCCACAACTCGACTTGGCGGGACGGCGGCAGGTCCTCGGCGGCGACGGCCACGGCCCCCAGGACGGCCGCGCGCCGGGTGGTCATCGTCACGGCCGCCCCGGCCCCGGCCGGTCCGGGCGGCGGGTCCTCCTCCAGCAGGAACACGACCCGTACCGCTCCGTCTCCCTGGGAGAACAACTCTGCCCAGCCGTCCGGGTCGGCGTTCGCCCGTGGCAGGACGGTGATGTGGTCCGGTGTGGAGGGAAGGGCTTCGGCGACGGCACGCGGCCAAGCGCCGGCACCGTCCTTCTCACCGGTCAGGATCCATGTCGCACCGTCCATGGCGGCATTCCGGGGAGGAGGGAGGGACAGCGGCACGGCGCGCGGAGCGGCCGCCATCAGAACGGATGCCCTGGCCGAGTGTTCCCGCAGCCGTTTGTCGTCCACCTGCCGGGCGTCCTCGAACCCGCAGTCGGCCAGCAGGGCGGGCCACCGGCCTGCCGGCAGCAACGCGCAGTCGGGGCGAAGTTCGTGATCGGAGACGTTCCAGAAGCCGTCGAGCAGACCGAACAGCGGAGCCAAAAGCTCCGTATCGTGCATCTCCAGGCCCAAGAACAGACCGCCGGGCGTCAGCAGGCGCCTCATCCGGTGCAGTGTCGCGGTGAGGTGCCGGGCCGTGCGATGGATGTCGGACGCCACCACGACGTCGAAGCTCTCCTCCTCCAGCCCTTGCTCCCGCGGGTCCCGGTCGAGGTCGAACGTGCGGTATTCGAGGAAGTCGTAAGCGGCGAAGCGCTTCTCGGCCTGGGAGAGGAAAAGCGGAGAGCTGTCGGTGAACCGGTAATACGTCCGTTCCGCGGGCAGGACGGGCAGGAGAGCGGCGGTGGTGCCGCCGGTCCCGGCGCCGACTTCCAGGACGCTCAGCGGCCGGTCCTCCGGCCACCGGCCGGCCACCTCGGCCATCACGGTCCGTACCATGCGGTTGCAGTGGCGCATGTGGGGGTTGACGTCGAAGTACTGTTCGAAGCGTTCGGTCGAGCCCTCCCCGAAAAGCGTCTCCAGGGGGTCCGCCTCTCCGAGCAGCAGGGACGCCAGGTTGCGGGCCCAACGGCCGTACATGCTGGGCGCGCCCCCCAAGTCGGCGTGGTAGCGCGACATGTGCCGGTAGATCTCCGTCAGCCTCTGCTGGTGTCCACCAGCCGTTGTCCACCTGTCCGCTCCGATGGCTCGCACCGCGCCCTGCCGTTGTGCTGTGCGGAGGTAGCAACCGACCGCTCGGTGGTACCGGGGCAGGACGCCGGATGCCTCGAGATCACCCGGCGAGAAGTCGGACGCCCGCGCCCCCAGGATCGTCTCCACGGCGGCCGCGAAGGCGTGCGCGACCGCGTCGATGGTGATCTGGCGTTTCCTTCCCCATCGCGACCGGCCCCAGTCGCTGATCAGAGCCTCCAGCCGGTCACGCGCGGACTCCAGGATGGCCGAGGGCGCGGGCAGGGGAGACGCTCCCGGCGGCAAGTCCGGGTGGGGGGCCGCGCGCATGGTCAGCGAGTGCCGGGTGGCCGGTGTGCTCGTTCCTGTGGCGAACCTGCGGAGGCGGCAGCCCTCGATCTGCACTGCCACCTTTCCGTCGAGGCCGGTGGTGACGACATCCCAGCAGACCTCGTTGTGCGAACGGGACCGTTCGCGCGTGTACGCGAACCCCTCTGCCGGTGGTGTGTGCCACACCCGTACCGCCTCCATCGCGGCGGGAAGGTAGCCGTACCGCCCGTCGGCCAGGAGATCGTGGAGCAAGGGGAAGCCGGACTGGACCGGAATGTCCAGCAGCGCGGGATGGATTTCGTAGCCGTCCGAGGGTTCGCTCCACCGGTAGGCGGTGAGGACCTCCTTGTCCCCCACCCACACCGTCCGGGCGCCGCGGAAGGCCGGTCCGCAGTCGAGTCCGGCGGCCGTCATGGCGCTGTAGTGCTCTTCCGCCTCCAGCCGGGTCGGGCACCGCTCGCGTACCGCTTCGATGTCGATTCGACCGGGCGGCCGGCGCAGCAGGGCGCGGACCTGCGCGCGGGCGTTGATCTGCGCCTCGCCGTGGCGGCCCAGGCCGCTGCCGATGACGACGGTCCCGTCGGCCGAGGTCAGGGTGGTACGAAGGTGGACTTCGGACGGGTCGGTGTGGGGAACGCTGATGCCTCGATAAATCGTGAGGTCCTTGACCTCGCAGCGAGCGTCCAGAACCCGGCGGCCGGCGGCGAGGGCCACTTCCGCGTAGACGGTCGCGGAAAGCAGTACGGTTCCCCCCAGCCGGTGGTCGTAGAGCCAGGGGGCCAGTACGGGCTCCAAGGCCCCCTGCCAGGTCGGGTGCGGATGAGACTGCCGCTCGCCCAGCAAGGGGTGGTCGTAACGGCCGTCGCCCACGCTGCCCGTCCAGATGCCCGGGGTGCCGCTCCAATGCCGTTGCCGCTGCCAGGGGTAGGCGGGGAGGTCCACGACGCGGCCGGGGTGGGGGAACGGGGCCCGCCAGTCGAGCCGGGCTCCCGCCGCCATGATTTTCGCGGTCGCCACACGCAGTGCCGTCGGGCCGTCGGCGTCCTTCGACAGGGTGGGGATGACGGCGATGGCGGTGGTGCCGCGCCGGGCGGCCGTGCGGCGCATATAGGGGCGCAGGACGGGGTGGGGGCCGACGTCGACGAAAACGTCGTAGTCGTCGTCCAGCAGGCGGGTCACGGCCGGACCGAACCGCACGGTGCTGCGCATGTTGCGCCACCAGTACTCCGCGTCCAGTTCCGGCCCGCCGACCGGATCGCCGGTGACGGCGGAGACCATCGGGATCTGCACTTCACTCGGCCTGCTCAGTTCCCGTAAGGCGGCTTTGAGGGGTGCTTCGAGGGGCGTCATGGCGCGGCTGTGGAAGGCGTAGTCCAGGCCGAGGTCCACACACGGCTGCCGGAGTCGTGTCAAGTCCTCGGTCAGAGCCTTGAGCTGGGAGTCGTCTCCGGTGACGGTGACGTCGCGGTCGGAGTTGACGCAGCCGATCTCCAGACCGGGGTAGGGGGCCAGCAGCTCCTCCGCCCGGGAGAGGGACATGGTCAGCGCGGCCATGCGGCCGGCGCCGGCCGTACCGGCCTGGGCGCGGCCGCGGGAGACCACGACCCGGGCCGCGTCCTCGACGGTGATGGCCCCGGCGACGTACGCGGCGGTGATCTCCCCCGCGCTGTGGCCGACCACCGCGGCGGGCACGATGCCCTGTGCGCGCAGGGCCTCCACCAATCCGGCCTGGAGGGCGAAGAACAGCGGCTGGGCGACCTCGGTGGCCGACAGGTCCGCGGTGAGGGCGGGGTTCTCCATGGCCGCCTCGACCGACCAGCCCAGCAAGGGGGCCAGCGCCTCGTCCGCCGTCCGCACGCCGCCGCGGAAGTGGGCGTCGTAGGCGAGGAGGTCGGCTCCCATGCCGCGCCACTGCGCCCCGTTGCCGGAGAACGCGAAGACGACGCGACCGTGCGGCGTCGCCCGGCCCAGGGCGCCCACCGGTCCGGTCGTGGCCGACGCGAGGCCGGCCGGCCCCGGCCGGCCGGTGCTTTCGCGGGGCGCGTCCGTGCCGCTTCGCCCGGCCTCTGGTGGTACGTCACTGTCGGCCGCGGCCGCTTCGTCCGTCTCAGGAGGTGGCGGCCCGGTCTCCACCAGGCGGAGCAGGGCCTGTGCGGCCTCCTGCGGGGTGGAGGCGATCACGACGGCCTGGTGCGGGTGGCGCCCACGCCGGACGGAGGCGGTGCGCGCCAGGTCGTAGAAGTCCGCCGGCGCGGTCACAGCCAGGTGCCGGGCCGTGCGGCGCGCCGCCTCGGCCAGCGCTTCCGGCGAGCGTCCACCGATCACGACCGGACACGGGCCGCTCGGGCGCTCCGACAGGGCGGCGGGTTCGGGTGGGGGCGCGAGGATGACATGCGCGTTCGCCCCGCCGAAGCCGAAGGAGTTGACCCCCACCACGGTCCTGGCCGACACCTCGACCGGCAGGGGCGTGACGGCGGGCTCCAGGCCCAGGGCGGGGAAGTCGACGTGGGGGTGAGGGGGGTCGCGTGCAGGGTGGGTGGGATCAGACGGTGGCGCAGGACGAGCAGGGCCTTGAACAGCCCGGCCATGCCCGATGCCGGCTCGAGATGGCCCATGTTGGACTTCACCGATCCGATCGGCAATGTCCCCCGCTCGCGCTGCATGCCCAGGGCCCGGCCGATGGCTTCGCACTCCACGGGGTCGCCCGCCATCGTGCCGGTGCCGTGGGCCTCCACGTACGCCACCTCGTCGGCGCCGATGCCCGCCTGTTCGTAAGCCTGCCGCAGCAGTTGTTCCTGTGTGTCGACCCGGGGCAGGGACAGGCCCATCGTCCGGCCGTCGCTTCCCGCCACGGCATTCACGATCACCGCGTGGACGCGGTCGCCGTCCGCCAGCGCGTCCGTCAGCCGCTTGAGGAGCACCATGCCCGCGCCCTCGGCACGGACGTAACCGTCGGCGTCGGCCGAGAAGGACCGGCACCGCCCGGTCGGGGAAAGCATCGACGCCTGGGAGAAGCCGACGAAGTGGTACGGGCTGAGGAGAAGGTTGACTCCACCGGCCAGGACGGTCCGGCTGACACCGGCCCCGAGTGCCTGGCATGCCTGGACCAGGGCGATCAACGAGGACGAACACGCGGTGTCGACGCTCATGCTCGGTCCGCGCAGGTCGAAGACGTGCGACAGGCGGTTGGCGGCGATCGAGGACGCCCCGCCCGACATGGTGTAGGCGTTGACCTTCTCCGGCGTGAGCATTTGCATCGCACCGTACGAGTGGTCGGAGATGCCCACGAAGACGGCCGTGTCCGTGCCCGCGAGCGTCTCGGGCGCGATCGCGGCGTCGTCGCAGGCCTCGACGGCCAACTCCAGTAGCAGGCGCTGCTGCGGATCCGTCTGCGCCGCTTCCCTGGGTGAGATGCCGAAGTACGCGGCGTCGAAGCCGGCGATGTCGTCGAGGAACCCGCCGGCGGCGGTATAGCTCTTGCCCGGGCGTGGCATCGACGCGTCGACGAAACGAGCGCGGTCGAAGCGGTCCGGAGGCACCTCGGTGATGAGATCACGACCCTCGACGAGCGCCTGCCACAGCGCACCGAGACCGTCGATCCTCCCGGGGAGCCGGCACGCGGCCCCCACCACGGCGACGAGCCGCTCCGCCGGGACAGCGCCGAACGCACGGGCATCCACGATGCTCAGTCCTTCCCCTCAGGTTCGCGTCAGGTGAACCCGGGCCGGCCGGGCGCGCCTTCGCTCCTGAGAAGTGAATGAGCCTCCCATAACACCAATAAACCGGCACTGCCCCCATGGGGTGACCTATCCACAAGTACGTGTGAATGCGGCCTTGCTTGCTGCCCGGGGCTCTCTCCGAATTTCCCCGCACGCAGGGAGAGGCGCGGCCGGGGTGGCCTCACGACATCGTCGCCAGGCGTTGTACCAGTACCGCCAGCAGGACCGTCAGCAGTGGCATCGCGAACCAGAACGAGCCCTGCATCCACCGAACTTGGCGTACTCCCGGTCGCATCCCCACCCGGGTCAGTTCCCGGGCCGTCAGCAGGAGCAGCAGGGCGACGGCCATGAAGCCGCCGATGAGGGAGACGGGGGTCCAGGTGATGTGGGGGCCGGTGGGGCCGGGGTGGGGTGGGGTGGGGGCCCCGGGGGCGGTCGCGGAGTTCGTAGAGGGCCGCGTCGGTGTTGGTCAGGACGCGGCGGAGTTCCGGGCTGCGGTCCAGGGCCCGGCGCATGCGGTGGTCCCAGTCCGCGGTGTAGCCGGCGCTGAGCTCCAGGTAGGTGGACTGGCCGTGGTTGAGGACGAGGTAGGAGTTCGGGCCCGCCGCCCGGAGGGCCTTGACCAGGTCCGGTGCGCCGCCGGACGGGTCGCGGGGCGCGAGCGTCGGCTCGTACAGGACGCGTTCCATGTCACGCGTGCCCCAAGGCATCGCGGGCGTCACGTTGTTGACCGTGTCGCTGCTCATCCACAGGAGCCGTACCGTCGGGCTGTCGTGGGCGTAGACGTAGTCCATGGCCGCCACCTCGCCCGGGCGGACGCGTTCGAAGTCCTCGTTCCCCCAGCGGGCCACCAGGAAGCCGAACATCAGGACCAGGCCGGCCGTCAGGGCGCACAAGGGTGCGGCCAGAGGGCGGGGGGTCCGCCCGGCCGTCGGGAAGAGGGCCAGGGCGCCCAGGACGCAGGCGCCCGGTACCGCGAACAGGAAGACGCGCAGGGCCACTTCACCGCCGTACGACTGCATGCCGAACGCCAGGAACGGCACGCACGTCAGGACGGCCAGGGCCGTGTCGGCCACGCCCGACCGGCGCCGGCGCCACCAGCCGAGGGCGGCGAGCGCGAAGACCCCGCCGGCGAGCGCCACCCGGGTGTACAGCACCAGCTTGTGCACCGGGTTGCCGCCCTCGATGCGGCCCGAGACGGACGACGAGACGTTGCCGCCCAAGGAGCCCAGGCCGCCGAAGAGTTCGTCGAAGTGCCCCGACCAGTACGGCTCCGCCAGGAACCCCACCCACACCGCCAGCATCACCCCGCAGAGCAGCGGCAGGCCGCGCAGGGTGCAGCGGCGCACCAGCACCAGCGCCGTCAGCACCCCCAGCATGACGAACGGCGTGAGCTGGTGGCCGGCCACCGCCGCCGCGAACAGGGCGATCAGCACGGTCAGCAGGACGGTCCGCGTCCGGCGGTCCGTCTCCTCCACCCGGCGCTCGCCGGGCAGCCGCCTGCCCGGGAGTTCGCCCGGCCAGCGGAACCAGACGAGCAGCACGGCCACGAAGAGCAGGTAGAAGACGTAGCTGAGGGACTGCGGCGAGAAGTAGTCCTGGCCGACCCAGCCGCAGAGCGCGAACAGCCACAGCGCCGTCCACTTGGCCCGCCAGTGCGCCCGCACGGCCCGCAGGAGCAGTGCCAGGGGGGCGAGGGAGACGAGCTGGACGGCGAGCGGCCACCAGCGCAGCACCTCGGTGAGGTCGTCCACGCCGCACGCCCGCGCGGCGAACGCGGCGAGCGCGAAGAAGCCCGGCCAGCTCCAGCGCGCGTCCAGGTCGGGCGCGGCCGTGCCCGTTCTGTCGATGTAGTCGAGGAAGCCCAGGTGCTGCCAGGCCGTCGCGAAGCGGGGGCGGTCCTCCAGGACCGCCGGTACGGCGTGCAGGGACACCACCGTCGCCAGCAGGACGGCGGCCAGAAGCCAGGTGCGGGGCCGGACGGGCAGCAGCGCGGCCGCGAACGACACCACCAGCAGCGCTGCCCCCACCAGCGTCGTCACCGGCAGCACCGACACCAGCCCGAGGCCGCCCATCCCTTCGAGGTTGACCTCGCCGAGGGCCCGCAGGGGGAGCCAGTAGAGGGTGAGCGCCAGCGTCAGCAGGAGCCAGATCCCGGCTTCGGGCCGCCGCCACCGGCCGGTTCGCCGGCCTGCTCGCCGGTCGGTCCACCGACTCGTCCATCGGCCCGTCCGCCGGCCCGTCCACCGATCCGCCCATCGAGCGACCCGGCCGGTGGGCGCCGTCCGCCCTTCCGCCGCTTCGGCCGGCTGCGCGGCCACCTCCTGCGCGGACCCTGTCTGCGCGGATGCTGTCTGCGCGGCACGCCCCGGCGCGCCAGAGAGCGGCATGGTGACCTCGGGTGCGTCCGGCCTCGACGTGCCGCGCGTCGCGGGCGCGGTTGCCTGGGGGGTTGTCTGGGCGGCGGCCTCGGCGGGGGCATCGGCGGGGCCCTCGACGGGGCGGGCGCCCGCGTCCTGTGCCGCCCGGCCCGCGGCCGCCGCGCCATCTCCGGCCGCGCCGCCGTCCGGTCGCGGGCTCGGGGGCCCGGCCGCTCTGCCGGTGCCGTCGGCCTTCGTGCGTCGCCCGGCGTCGGGCTCGGAGGCCGCCGGTCCCGGCAGGTCGGCAGCTCCCGAGGGACGGCCGCCGCGTCCCGTGCCCACGTCCTTGCCGGGACTCGTGCCTACGCCTACGTCAGGACTCGTGCCCACGCCTCCGCCGCGTCCCGTGCCCACACCCCCACCGGGCCCCGTGCCCCCGCCGAACCCCCCGCTCCCACCCCCGTCCTCCCGGACGCCTACGCGCCCCCGGCCGCCGGGTCCCCGCTCTCCGCCGTGCTCGTCCGCTCCTTGCGGAGGCGTACGCCGCCGCGCGCGGGTGCGGCTTTCCGGTGGTGGTCGTCGGTGTCGTCCGTTGTGTTCATGCTTTCCTGGCCCCCGTGCCTGTGCCCGTGCCTGTGCCCCTGCCCGTGATCCGCCGTCCGGTCGTGCGCGTTCGCCGGGTGTTCGCCGCCGGTCCGGGGCGCGGTGCCCGCTGGCGTGCGCGGCGTGCCGTCATCCGGGGGCGGCGGCGTGCCCCGGGCCGGGGGCATCCCCCGGAACGGCGGCGTCCCCCGGCCCGTGCCCTCCGCGCGGAGGGCGAGCGGCTCGGAGGAGAGGCGGACGTCCGGGCGGCGTTCGAGGTGGTCGAAGTCCAGGCGGACGCCGAGGGGGAGGGTGTCCGCGTCCAGGGCGGCGCGCAGGGCCCAGCGGGTGCCGTAGCCGGTCTCCGCCGCCCGGGCGCGGTGCCGGCGGGACGCGAGGTCGGCGAGGTCGCCGTCGGGGGCGGCCTCGGCGGCGCGCTCCGGCGCGGCCGTCCGGGGCCGGGAGGCCGCCCGGAGCACGCCCCACAGCTTCACCGCCGCCACCGAGGCGATCACCGTCAGGCTGGAGATCTCCGCCACCCCGGCCCCCGTCAGGCCCATGCGGGGGAGGAGCAGGAGCGTCAGGCCCAGTACCAGGACACACAACAGCCCCTGGAGCCACGCCAGTCCCGCCGTCCGGCTCTGGGCCCGGAGCACGGCGAAGTAGGTCTCCATGACCACCCGCAGCACCGCGCCCACCGCGAACCAGCGCAGCAGCGGCGTCGCCTCCGTGTAGGCGGGCCCGAAGACGCCCAGGATCCAGGGCGCCAGGAGGAACAGCAGCCCGCACACCGGCAGCATGATCTTGGCCATCCGGCGCAGGGCGGCCCGGCAGTTCTCCGCCAGCCGCTCCGGGTCGTGCGAGCCCTCGACGGTCAGCGAGGCGCCCATGTTGATGGCGAGCAGGTTGACCGTCCCGCCTATGGTGGACGCGATGTAGAAGTACGCGTTCTCGGACGAGCTGATCTGCGAGGCGACGAGCACCGGCACCAGGTAGACGACGGCCAGCGAGAACAGCGACCCGGTGTAGTCGCCGGCCAGGAACCGGCCGATCTCGCGGGCGGACGCCGGACGCGCGGACGCCTCCGTCGCCCGGACGTGCTCGGGGACCAGCCGGCGGAACACCAGCCAGCCCAGCGGCAGCACCGAGACGGAGATCGACACCACCCAGGAGGCGAACACCCCGGTCCCCGGCAGCGCCGTCGCGAGGGCGATCAGCAGGGCGAGCTTGGCCGCGGAGAACACGGTGTTGCCCACCGGCACCCACACCGCCTGGCGCAGCCCGGTCAGCACCCCGTCCTGGAGGGTCAGCAGCGACCAGGCGACCACGGCGGCGACGAACACCAGGCCGTGCGTCGGCCCGCGCAGCGCGTCGTAGGACGGGCCCCAGAGGCCGAGGGTGAGCAGGAAGACGCCCGCGGCGACGGCGACGACCAGGGAACTGGCCGCGTACGTACGGATCACCAGCCGGCCGGTCGTCCGGCCCGCGACCGGTATGAAGCGGGCCAGCGCGCCGGTCAGGGTGACCGCGGTGAGGCCGGCGAGCAGCTTCATGGCGGCGATGGCGGCCGAGCCGCGGCCGACCGCGTCCTCGCTGTAGTAGCGGGCGGCGACCAGCCAGAAGCCGACGCCGAGGACGGCGCTGATGCCGGTGTTGAGCATCAGGGCGAACGCGTTGCGGAACAGCGGGTTCCCGCCGCTCCCGCCGCCCCTGCCTCTCCTGCCCCTTCTGCCGTTCCCGCCGTGCCCGCCCTGTCCGTCGCCGCCGGGGCCCCCTCCGCCCCGTCCGCCGCCTCCGCCCCGTCCCGGCAGCCGGAATCCGCGGCCCGCGGGTGCCACGGCCCGCTCCTCGGTCCGTGCGGACACGTCCCGGGCGGACGGGTCCTGGGTGGACGTGTCAGCCACGCGCCCCTCTTGCCTTTCTCATCGCCTGCCGGCCCCTGCGGACGACGGCGTACCCCTTGGTCAGGGCCCGGTCGGCGGCGAACAGCCGGCCGAGCGCCCGGCCGTGCACCATGCGTTCGAAGTCGGAGATCCCCGTCGTCCGGCGCACGGTCACCCGGCGCACCGCGTACGGCCCCTGCCGGCGGGCGGCCAGGCCGTTGCCCACCGCCAGGGAGATCCCGAAGCCGGCCGAGCGCACCGCCTGCCGCACCCGGCGGCTGGAATACCCGTAGGGATAGGCGAACGAAACCGGCGGCCGGCCCAGTTCGCCGGTGAGGATCTCCCGGCACCGGCCGAGCTCGAACGCCAGCCCCGCGTCGGGCAGTTGATCGAGCTGCGGGTGGGTGTGGCTGTGCCCGCCGATCTCGGCGCCGGCCTCGGCCAGCTCGCGCACCTGGTCCCAGGTGAGCATGAGGTCGAGCGCGCCCCCGGTGTCGTACGGCCCGCGCAGCCAGCCCGTGGAGACGAACACCGTTGAGGCGAAACCGTGTTCGGCGAGGACGGGGAGGGCGTGCCGGTGCACGCCCTCGTAACCGTCGTCGAACGTGATCAGCACCGGTTTCGGCGGCAGCGGACGGCCGTCCCGCCAGGCCCCGGCCAGTTCCCGGGTCGTCAGCGGGACGAAGCCGGCCGCGTCCAGCAGCCGCATCTGCTCGGTGAACGCCTCCGGCGCGACGGACAGCGCGTGCGCCGCCCGGGAGGGGGAGTGCGCCACCGAGTGGTACATGAGGACCGGCACCTCGGCGGGTGTCGTCACGCGTCCCCCTTCCCGCCGTCGGGCGGCTCGCCCACCGCGACCCCCGGCACCGCGGCCCCCGACACCGCGACCCCCGCCACCGCGAACCGTCCGCCGCCCCGGCGCGCCCGGACGCTGCCGACCGCGTAACCGGCCGTCGCCGCGGCCACCCCGGTGATGATGGCCGCGGCGCGCCCCGCGCCGCCGGGCCGGCCGAACAGGGCGTCGCGCAGCCCGCGCGCCACGCCCGCCGGGAGCACCCGGGTCGTGTAGCGGCGCTCGGACGCGAGCCCGTCGCGCGCGCCGACGCTGTGCGCCACCAGCGCCTTGGACAGGCCCTCGGCGTACGCCCGGGTGCGCAGATAGCCGAACCGTTCCCGTTCGGGCGGGACCCGGTGGTGGATCACCGCCCGGTCGTCGATCAGCAACACCGCCCCCGGCAGCGCCCGGGCCAGCCGGATGCACAGCTCCGTCTCCTCGCAGCCCAGCGGCAGCCGGTGGCCGTCCCGGCCGATGCCGGAGGCGAACCCGCCGACGGCCGTCAGCGCCGACCTGCGGAACGAGGCGTTGCCGCCGAGGACGTTGCGCACCCGCACCCGGCCGGGCGGCAGGCCGCGGTACGTGCAGCCCACCGCCCAGTCCATCTCCTCGGGGAACCACGCGGGCCGGGCCCGCGAGGCCCACACCGGCCGGGTGTGCCCGCCGACCGCCATCACGCGCGGATCGGCGTACGCGCGGACGAAGTGCAGCAGCCAGTCGCGCTCGGCCACCGCGTCGTCGTCCAGGAAGGCGACCACCTCCCCGGACGAGGCCGCGACGCCGGTGTTGCGCCCGGCGGACAGGCCGCGCGGGCCGGCGTTGGCCAGCACCCGGACGCGGCCCGCGGTGCCGTCCGGCGCGCCGAGCCCGTCGTCGCCGTACACCTTGGCCAGCCGGCGCAGCAG
Organism: Streptomyces sp. CA-181903; assembly: GCF_050937075.1. Classification (NCBI taxonomy): domain Bacteria; kingdom Bacillati; phylum Actinomycetota; class Actinomycetes; order Kitasatosporales; family Streptomycetaceae; genus Streptomyces; species Streptomyces sp. CA-181903. The sequence continues at coordinate 1,527,216 of NZ_JBNJLY010000001.1, read as the reverse complement.
CGCCGGGTTGTGGTCCACGACGAGCAGGGTCTCGTGCGCCGGGTAGGACTGCGCGGCCACCGAGGCCACCGCGGCGAGGATGTCGCCCCAGCGGTCCTCGGTGTAGACGCAGACGACCACCGAGACGTCCGGCGCCGTGGTCCGCTCCGCCGGCGCTGTGCTCAAGACACCTCCCCGCGGCTCGCGGCCGGCGCGATGGCCAGCGGCCGGCGGGCCGGATGCCGGCGCCGCCGGGAGCCGCGCTCGTGCAGGATGACCTTGAGGACCCGCAGCCCGTCGCGCACGGCCCGCAGGTTGCTGGCGCCGTGGATGCGGACGAACTCGTGGCTGGGGATCTCCTGGACGCGCAGGCCGGCCTTGACGACTCTGATGTTCATCAGCGTCTCCACCTCGAAGCCGGCGCAGTCCAGGGCGATGTCGTCCAGGACGCGCTTCCAGAAGGCGTTGTACCCGTAGCACAGGTCCGTGTAGCGGGCGCCGAACTTGTGGTTGACGATCGAGCACAGGACGCGGTTGCCCAGCTTGCGGATGGGCGTCATGTCGTCCGTGCCGCCCCCGTTGGCGAACCGGGACCCCTTGGCGAAGTCCGCGCCGCCCACCAGGGCCGAGACGTAGCTGACGATCTCGTTGCCGTCGGCGGAGCCGTCCGCGTCCACCATCACGATGATCTCGCCCGAGCAGGCGGCGAACCCGGTGATCAGGGCGTCGCCCTTGCCCTTGCCCTGCTGCTCGACGACCTTGACGCCCGGCCAGAGCTCCCGGGCCACCTTGACGGTGTCGTCGGTGGAGTTGCCGTCGACGAGGACCACCTCGTGGATCCAGGACGGCAGGGTCTTGAAGACGTACGGCAGGTTCTCCGCCTCGTTCATCGCGGGGATCACCACGCTGACCGGCGGTGCTATCGCGAACTGCGGCGACACCGGGCGGTACTGGGCGGGTGGTTCGAGGGGCCGGGCGGTCTCGCCGCCGGCGTCGGTCCCGGGGGTCCGGTCGTGGTCCTGACCGGCCGCCGGGCGCAGGAACGAACTCATGAGTCTCTGTTTCCCTCTCGTCCGGAGGACCGCCCGCCCCCGAGCGGTCCCATGGTGTGTCCGGTTCGAAAAGGGGGTCTCGCCCTGTCCGTTGCGACGGGCAACCGCCGCGTGCACAGGGTGAGTTGGCGAATAGCACAGGCCGCGCGGCACGCGACTCGACACGGATCTCCCCGGCCGAGCGCGGCACCCCCTGCCGCGCCCCGCCCCGGATCCATCGCGGCGACTGGAGCCCCTCCCCGGAGCCGCAAGAACTGATGGACCGATGCGGGTAGATGTACGACGGTATTGAAGCTTGAGACTGTATGGCAAGAGGTGAGTCGGAGCCTCCTCCTTTGGTGTCCTTTGTTCCTGACGCACCGTCCGGTGTGCGAACGCACACCCGGAGCGCACCGGCGCATGACGTCCGCCGCGGCTCAGACGCTCCGCCGCAACCGTCCCACCTGCTTGAGCAGCCGGTCGGCGGGTTCGAAGAGTTGGGGGCGTGCGACGACGGTGTTGCGCAGCGCGCGCACCGGCGCACGCCGGGCCTTGTGCCCCAGCGCGACCGGGTGACGCCGCATCACCCACCCTTCGGACACGGCGAGTTCGCGCGTCTTCAGGGAGTCCTTGTACGCCTTGCCGCCCCGCCCGAGATCCAGGTAGGCCAGCCCCGCGGCGGCGGCCCCCTCCGCCATCCGCACATGCAGCACCAGGCCGGGCGAGTACTTCGCGAACCCCGGGTCGTACGCCGGGAACCAGCACGCCAGCACCGTCCGCGACCGCAGCCCGAAGTGCGCCGCGACCGGCCGGCCACCCGCGTAGAGCACCGACAGCAGGCCGCCGCACGCCTCCGCGCGGGTGTGGAAGAGCTGCTCGACCAGCCGGGAGATCCAGGGGCGCGCGAAGCGGTCGCTGCGCCCCGTTCTTCGGTACTGCGCCGACTTCCAGCCGATCAGCGTGCGCAGCACCGCCGGGTCCCGCTCGTCGTGCACGTACCGCACCCCGCCCGCGTCCCGGCCGAGCCGGCGCTCCTTCGCCAGCGTGGTGCGGGTGAACTTGGGCGACTGCTTGCGCAGCGCCGCCAGGTAGGAGTCGAAGCCCTGCTCGACGTCGATGACGGGGGAGGGGAAGGCGCCGACCGCCCCCTCCTCGAAGGGCTTCTGCCCCTCCACCAGGTGGTCGAACTCCCACAGCGACAGCCCGCAGGCCGCCAGCAGCTCCTTCGCGTCCCACTGGAACCCGGGCCGGTGCACCAGCCCCTGGGCGTCCGAGACGCCGAGCCCGATCGCCCGCCCGATCCCGAACGCCGAACGCTGAAAAGGGAAGAAGGCGGCCGGAGCACCCTCCTCCCGGACGACCGCGATCCGAACGCCGCGCCGGCAGCGGCCCACCGCCAGCGCGAACTCCGGTGCCAGAAAAGGGTTGCCGAGCTGCGGCACACCGTCCTCCACCGCCCGCGCCTGCATGGCCGACCACGCCGCCCGGTCGGCCGCGCTGAGTTCACCCGGGCGGTGGACGCTGACCTCCACCTCAGGTCGTCCGGTCGCTCGGGCCGCGCCCCCGGTGGCGCCAGGCGTGCGCCAGCAGGAAGAGGAGCAGGCTGACCGCCGCGACCGCGGCCACCCCGCCGCGCACCGTCCAGCTGTGCAGCGCCAGCATGGTCTGGGCGGTCAGCAGGTCGACCGCGACGGCCCCGCCGGCGGCCACCACGGCGCGGCTGAGCGGGTCGAGCCCGCGCAGCGCGGCGGCCACGCCGCAGGCGGGCGCCACGATCAGGAAGAAGAGGGTGAAGGGCGCCCGCAGCGGCGAGCCGATGTCCAGCAGCGCCAGCGCCGCGCCGGCCCCGGCCATCGCGGCGGCGGCCCCGGCGACGACGGGCAGGGAGTCCGCGGCCGGGCGGGAGAGGGGGCCGCCGCCTCTTCCCGCTCCCGGGCGCCCGGGCGGTCCTGAACCGGGCGGGCCGTCGGGCGGTTTCGCGCCGGACGGCCCGTCGGGTGGTCCGCCGGACGGTCCGCCGGGCGTTTCCTGGCCCGCGGTACGGAGATCGCTGTCATCGAGACCGATGGGATCGCTGAAGCTCTGCATTGGCGACTTAGCCCCCGAAGCGCCGGATGCCGGGCTTCAATGTCGCGCAACGGGCGAAGGCCGTCAAGACGTGAAGGACGGGCGAACAGGCTTCTGGGCTCGGGTCCCGGCCACAAACGGAGCCTTGCGTCCCGGTGAACGTCCGGCGCGTCCGCGCCTTTGTCAACTCACTTCCGAGCGACCGCTGTTCGAGTGATCGCACGGTTCGTTCATTGACGTCCGACGGATGGTCGCGCGCGGTCCGGGGCGGCTGCCACGTCCTTCTTCCTTCACCGAACGGCCACCGGAGTGGGGGTGTGCCGCAAGTTTTGTCATGGACACTTCCGACAGCTCCGTGTCGCTGCTACCACAGGGGTGGCAGAGACCCCTGCTAGGGAGGATCCATGAAATCGCACCGCATCACGGGTGCCGCATCGGCCGTGGCCCTCGCCCTGACCCTCGCCCTCGGCGGCACCGGCGCCGCCCAGGCCGCACCGGAGGCCGCCGACGCGGCCCCCTCTTATGTCGCCCTGGGCGACTCCTACTCGTCCGGCGTCGGCGCCGGCTCCTACCAGTCGTCCAGCGGCGACTGCAAACGCAGCGACAAGGCGTACCCGGCGCTGTGGTCGGCGGCGCACAGACCCGCCTCGTTCGCCTTCACCGCCTGTTCGGGCGCCCGCACCGGGGACGTCCTCGCCGAGCAGCTGGCCCCCTCACCCCCACGACGGGCCTCGTCAGCATCACCATCGGCGGCAACGACGCCGGCTTCGCGGACGCCATGAGCACCTGCGTCCTCAACAGCGACAGCGTCTGCCTCGACCGCATCGCCACCGCGAGCGCCTTCATCCGGAACGAACTGCCCGCCAAACTCGACGCCGTCTACTCCGCCATCAGCGCCCGCTCGCCCAAGGCCCGCGTCGTCGTCCTCGGTTACCCCCGCTTCTACAAGCTCGACGCGGTCTGCGTCGGCCTGAGCGAAGCCAAGCGGAGGGCCATCAACAACGCCGCCGACCTGCTCGACTCCGTCACCGCGAAGCGGGCGGCCGACCACGGCTTCGCCTTCGGTGACGTCAACACCACCTTCGCCGGCCACGAGCTGTGCTCGGGCAGCTCGTGGCTGCACAGTGTGGCCCTGCCGGTCGACGAGTCCTACCACCCGACGGCCGCCGGACAGTCCGGTGGCTACCTGCCGGTGTTCTCGTCCGCGGCCTGAGTCCCGCGGCCTGAGTCCCGCGGCCTGAGTCCCGCTCCGGCCGTCCCGGCCCCCGCGACCGCCGTCGCGGGGGTCAGGGCGGGGCCGGGGAGACCGCCCCCTTCCGGCCCGCGTGAACGCGCCGCGACGGAGGGTGACTTCCGTCCGCTGTGCCCCGTTATCGACGAGCCGTCAGGCCGCCGCGGTCCGACAGGTTCAGGCCAGTGTCGTCAACCCCCTTGACGGGGTGGTGAATCCGTTCGCGGATGCGCGGGTGACGCGATGGGGCGATAGGGTTACCCTGCCTTGGCCGGGTGCCTCGTACGGGTGGGGAGTCTCATGGACCAGATAACAATGCGCAGCAGGCCGCGTGTGCCTGCCATCGAGTGCGGGAGCGGCGCCTCCGGCGCCCGTCTCGAACGCCATCTCGCGGTGCTGGCCGGCCCGGCCGTGCCGCAGCGCGAGACCGAGGGCGCGACCCTGCTGATGCGCGAGCTGACCTCGCGCGACCACGCGCGGGCGGACGCCTCCGGTCGCACGGCGCGGGTTTCCCTCTTCGCGCCCCTGCGCCGGCTCCGCCGGTCGCTGTTCGGCAGCCGCCCCTGACCGTCCCACCCGGCGCTCGGCGTTCGTCACGTTCTCAGCGGTCCCATCGGTCCCAGCGGTCCAGGCGTTCCCCTACGCTCCCCGGCGTTCTCCGTGCTCGCAGGCATCTGTGCTCGCACGCACCTGCGCTCGCACCCGTGCGCGCAGACTCGCGCGCCCGTCGTGGCCGCGCCGCGCGCCCGCCGTACCCGCGCAGGGGCGTCAGTGCGCCTCGACCGTCACCGTGAACGAGAAGCGGTCGCCGCGGTAGTGGATCAGGGCCACGTCCACCACCCGGCCGTTCCCGTCGTACGTGATCCCCGTGTAGTGCAGGATCGGGCTGAGCAGCGGCACGTCGAGCAGCCGTGCGGTCTCCGGGTCGGCCAGCCGCGCCTCCACGGTGTCCGTGATCCGGCTGATGCGCACCCCGAGGGCGTCGCGCAGCACCTTCGTCATGGGCCAGCGGGCCAGGTCCTCCAGGTCGATGCGGCCGGCCAGGTCGGGGTGCACCCAGTTCTCCGCCCAGTTGACCGGCTCGCCCGTGTCGCCGTCCCGGCGCAGCCGCCGGAACGCCGTCGCCTCCGCCAGCCCCGGGAAGTGCTCGGCCAGCTCGCCGGGGACCGGCGCCGGGCCGTGGCCGAGCACGGTGGTCCGCTCGCCCGACTGCTGGGCCACGATCGTGTCCACCGAGCCGAGCAGCCGCACCGGGGAGCCCCGGCGGGCGCTCGGCTCGATGAAGGTGCCGCGCCGCCGGTGCCGGCTGATCAGCCCCTCCTCCTCCAGCTCCTTCAGCGCCTGCCGCATGGTCAGCACGCTCACGCCGTAGTGCGCGGCGAGCGCGTCCTCGGTGGGCAGGCGCAACGGGTCGTCCGGGCGGCGCCCGAGTATGGACGCGCGCAACGACTGCGACACCTGGTACCAGAGCGGCAGTTTGCGGTTGAGTGCCAGGGAGTCGGGGGCGAAGGTGGTCACAGGGGCTCCGGCTCTGCGGTGATCCAGGGAGGCTCAGGGGCGCCTCAGGGGCGGAAGTTCCGCTCCAGACCCTGCCACACGTCGTCGTACCCCGACTGGAGGTGTCCGGCCTCCGCCGCCTGGGCGGTGAGCGTGACCGGCCACCGGGTCTCGAACATGAAGGCCAGCCCGTCGTCTACCTTGTGCGGCTTGAGCTCGGCGGCGCTGGCCTTGTCGAAGGTCTCCCGGTCCGGCCCGTGCGCCGACATCATGTTGTGCAGCGAGCCGCCGCCCGGCACGAAACCCCCCTTTCCGGCCGTCTTCGCGTCGTAGGCGCCCTCGATCAGACCCATGTACTCGCTCATCACATTGCGGTGGAAGTACGGCGGCCGGAACGTGTCCTCGCCCACCAGCCAGCGCGGCGCGAACACCACGAAGTCCACGCCCGCCAGGCCCGGGGTGTCCGACGGCGAGGTGAGCACGGTGAAGATCGACGGGTCGGGGTGGTCGTAGCTGACCGTCCCGATGACGTTGAACCGGCGGAGGTCGTAGACGTACGGGACGAGGTTGCCGTGCCAGGCGACGACGTCGAGCGGCGAGTGGTCGTACACCGCCTCCCAGAGGTTGCCGCAGTACTTGTTCACCACCCGGACCGGCCCGTCGGTGTCCTCGTAGGCGGCCACCGGGGCGAGGAAGTCCCGTGCGTTCGCGAGGCCGTTGGCGCCGATCGGGCCCAGGTCGGGCAGGGTGAACGGCTGCCCGTAGTTCTCGCAGACGTAGCCGCGCGCCGTCTCGTCCAGCAGCTCCACCCGGAAGCGCACCCCGCGCGGGATCAGCGCCACATGACCCGGCTCGGCGCGCAGCAGCCCGAACTCGGTGCGCAGCAGCAGCCCGCCGCGCTCGGGGACGATCAGCAGCTCGCCGTCCGCGTCGCTGAAGACGCGGTCCGTCATCGAGGCGTCGGCCGCGTAGAGGTGGATGGCCATGCCGGCGCGCTGCGCGGCGTCGCCGTTGCCGCCCAGCGTCCACAGCCCGGCGAGGAAGTCGGTGCCCCCGGCGGGCTCCGGCAGCGGGTTCCAGCGCAGCCGGTTGGGGTCGGGGACGGTCTCGGTGAAGGGGGCGCCGCGCAGCCCGCCGTTGTCGACGCGGGTGAACGGGGGGTGGGCGGCCGACGGGCGGATCCGGTAGAGCCAGGACCGGCGGTTGTGCCGGCGCGGCTCGGTGAAGGCGGAGCCGCTGAGCTGCTCCGCGTAGAGCCCGAGGGGCGCCCGCTGGGGCGAGTTGCGCCCGTGCGGCAGCGCGCCGGGGACGGCCTCACTGCTGTGCTCGTTGCCGAACCCCGAGGCGTAGACGAGCCCTTCGGCCGTCTTGCGCGCCCGCTCTCTGTCCGTGCCGGTCATCGTGTGCTCCCACTGCCGGAGGAATCCTCTGCATGACCGTAGGATTGCGGGGCCCGGTGCGTCAATGGACCTTGAGCGCCGTGTTCCGGGGCGGGGCGGTGGATCGGGACCGCCTCTTGGTGCGGACCGGAGGGCCGGTTAGGTTGACAGTTCCTGCCGTGGGCCCGGCAGTCCCCGCCCCCGGGCCCACGCCCACCGCGAACGCGAGGAGACGCCCTGTGACCGCGTATGACGGGATGTTCGTCGACGGAGCCTGGCGGCCCGCCCGGGGGACCGGCCGGATCGAGGTGGAGAACCCGGCGACCGAGGAGGTCGTCGCGAGCGTCCCGGCCGGTACGGCCGAGGACGTCGACGACGCCGTCCGGGCCGCCCGCGCCGCCCTGCCCGGCTGGGCCGCCACCGCGCCCGCCCGGCGCGGCGCGTACCTCACCGCCCTGGCCGACGCGCTCGCCGCCCGGCAGGAGGAGGTCGCCGCCACCGTCACCACCGAGCTCGGCTCGCCCATCGGCTTCGCCCGCCGCGTCCACGCCGGACTCCCGGTCGCCGTCGCCCGCTCCTACGCCGGGCTCGCCGCGGGCTTCGCCTTCGAGGAGCGGATCGGCACCTCGACCGTCCTCCACGAGCCGGCCGGCGTCGTCGGCGCGATCACCCCCTGGAACTACCCGCTCCACCAGATCGTCGCCAAGGTCGCGCCGGCCCTCGCCGCCGGCTGCACGGTCGTCCTCAAGCCCGCCGAGTACACCCCGCTGACCGCCCGCCTGTTCGCCGGGTGCGTGGCCGACGCGGGCCTGCCCGCCGGGGTGTTCAACCTGGTCACCGGGTACGGCCCGGAGGCCGGGCAGCCGCTGGCCGAGCACCCGGACGTCGACCTCGTCTCCTTCACCGGCTCCACCGCCGTCGGCCGCCGGATCGGCGCCCTCGCCGGCGGCGCCGTCAAGCGCGTCGCCCTCGAACTCGGCGGGAAATCGGCCAACGTCATCCTCCCCGGCGCCGACCTCGCCACGGCCGTCCGCGCCAACGTCGCCGACGTCGTCCGCAACGCCGGCCAGTCCTGCAACGCCCTCACCCGCACCCTGGTGCACACCGACCACTACGACGAGGCCGTCGCCCTCGCCGTCGAGGCCGTCGCCGCGTACGTGCCCGGCGACCCCACCCACCCCGACGTCCGCCTGGGCCCGGTCGTCAGCGCCCGGCAGCGCGACCGGGTGCGGGAGCTGCTCCGCAAGGGCGCCGAGGAGGGCGCCCGGATCGCCGCCGGCGGCGCCGAGCCGCCCGAGGGCCTGGACAAGGGCTACTACGTACGCCCCACCGTCCTCGCCGACGTCACCCCCGACATGACCGTCGCCCGCGAGGAGATCTTCGGCCCGGTCCTGTCCTTCCTGCGCTACCGCGACACGGAGGAGGCGCTGCGCCTCGCCAACGACAGCGAGTACGGCCTCTCCGGCGCCGTCTGGGCGGCCGACCGCGACGAGGCCGTGGCCTTCGCCCGCCGGATGGAGTGCGGCCGGGTCGACGTCAACGGCGGCGACTTCAACATCCTGGCGCCCTTCGGCGGCTGGAAGCAGTCGGGCGTGGGCCGCGAGCTCGGCGTCCACGGGCTCCTGGAGTACCTGAAGACGAAGTCGCTCCAGCTCTGAGCCGCGGTGCGGGCGTCCTGAGCCGGGGTGCGGGCGGCGTCCGGCGGGTGCCGCCCGCACGGCCGCGCCCACGGCCGGCGCAATAGGCGTCGGTGGGCGCGGCCGTGCCCTATCACGGTGACGGGCCCCGCCGACGCGGACGGCCCGGCGGGTGGTGGGGGCGGCGTGCCCTTCCGCCTTCGGAGGCAGGCGGAAGGACGGGCATGACGACCACGACGACGCGGCACGAGGCACCCGCCGAGCGCGACCCCGCGCGGGGGGTGGGCGCGGCGGCGGTCGACTGGCTCGGCACGACGGACCACAAGAAGATCGGCACCCTCTACCTGGTGACGTCGTTCGCCTTCTTCGGCATCGGCGGGATCCTCGCCCTGGTGATGCGCGCCGAACTGGCCCGCCCCGGCCTGCAGATCGTCTCCACCGAGCAGTTCAACCAGGCGTTCACGATGCACGGCGCCATCATGCTGCTGATGTTCGCGACGCCGCTGTTCGCCGGGTTCGCGAACTGGATCATGCCGTTGCAGATCGGCGCCCCCGACGTGGCGTTCCCCCGCCTGAACATGTTCGCCTACTGGCTGTACCTGCTGGGGTCGCTGATCGCCGTCGCCTCGTTCCTCACCCCGAACGGCGCGCCCGACTTCGGGTGGTTCGCCTACACGCCGCTGTCGGACGCGGCACACACGCCGAACGTCGGCGCCGACCTGTGGATCATGGGCCTGGTCTTCTCCGGCTTCGGCACGATCCTCGGCTCGGTCAACTTCATCACCACCATCATCTGCATGCGCGCACCGGGCATGACCATGTTCCGCCTGCCGATCTTCACCTGGAACGTGCTGCTCACCGGCGTCCTGGTGCTCCTCGCCTTCCCGGTCCTGGCCGCGGCCCTGCTGGCCCTGGAGGCCGACCGGAAATTCGGCGCGCAGATCTACAACCCGGCCAACGGCGGGGCGCTGCTCTGGCAGCACCTCTTCTGGTTCTTCGGGCACCCCGAGGTCTACATCATCGCGCTGCCGTTCTTCGGCATCGTCAGCGAGATCATCCCGGTCTTCGCGCGCAAACCGATCTTCGGCTACGCCGGGCTGGTCGCCGCGACGATCTCGATCACCGGGCTCTCCGTCACCGTCTGGGCGCACCACATGTTCCCCACCGGGGGATCCTGCTGCCCTTCTTCTCGTTCATGTCCTTCCTGATCGCCGTCCCCACCGGGGTGAAGTTCTTCAACTGGATCGGCACCATGTGGAAGGGCTCGCTGTCCTTCGAGACGCCGATGCTCTGGGTGACCGGCTTTCTGGTGACCTTCCTCTTCGGCGGGCTGACCGGTGTCATCCTCGCCTCGCCGCCCATGGACTTCCATGTGACCGACTCGTACTTCGTGGTGGCGCACTTCCATTACGTGGTGTTCGGGACCGTGGTGTTCGCGATGTTCGCCGGATTCCATTTCTGGTGGCCGAAGTTCACCGGGAAAATGCTCGACGAGCGGTTGGGCAAGATGCACTTCTGGACGTTGTTCGCCGGGTTCCACATGACGTTCCTCGTGCAGCACTGGCTGGGAGCCTCCGGCATGCCGCGCCGGTACGCGGACTACCTCGACGCGGACGGCTTCACCGCGCTGAACACGGTCTCGTCGATCGGGTCGTTCCTGCTCGGGCTGTCCACCCTGCCGTTCCTGTACAACGTCTGGAAGACCGGGCGGTACGGGAAGCGGGTCGACGTGGACGATCCGTGGGGGTACGGGCGGTCGCTGGAATGGGCGACGGCCTGCCCGCCGCCGCGGCACAATTTCTGTACGTTGCCCCGGGTGCGGTCGGAGTCTCCCGCGTTCGACCTGCACCACCCGGACATCGCCCGGCGGGATCAGGTGGAGAACGTGGGGGAGCGGGATGTGGTGGAGCCCGGGGCTTGAGGTGGGCGGGCCCCCTTCGGGGGCGGGACCGGGGCGCCCTCACGCCGGACGCGGAAAGCCGAGCCGCACCCCCCGCACGCCGGGGGAGAAGTGAACCAGCGGCGGCCCCGCCGGATCCGGCAGGCCCGCGGCCGCCGTCAGCGCCTGCCGGACGTCCTCCACCCGAGCGGCGCTCAACCGCCACGGCTCGTGCTCGACAGGCGTCTCCCACAGCAGACCGGCCCCGCGGCTGTACGCCCGCCAGCGGGCCGTCAGCCACACGTCCAAGGCGCCGGGGTCGAGCCGCTCCCCCGGCCGTACGGCCAGCCGGTACGCGGGGCCCCCACCCCGCCGCTCCCCGGCGTACCGGACGGCCGGCCCGTCCCTCCAGCACCGCAGCCGCCCCAGGTGGTACGGGATCCCGAGCGCCCGGGCGGCCGGCAGGGGGAAGGCCGTCACCTCCAGGGAGAGGAACCACAGGCCGGGCCTGCCGTCCCCGAGGCGGACGTACGTGCGCAGGTTGGTCTCCGGGAACGTCCACCGGGGGTACGGCAGGCCGAGCGGCCGTACCGACGCCATGACGAACGGCGTCAGCCCCACCCAGGCGGCCCCGTCGAAGGTGTCGACGACGACGCCCGGCGGCAGCAGGGCCTGCACCACGTGCGGCTCGTAGCGCCAGTGCAGGAACGTCTGGCACAACCAGCCGGCCGTCAGGCACGGACGGGTGACCCGTTCCCCGGGCAGGGGCGACGGCCCGCCGGTCATCGGCCGAACACCCGGTCTCCCGGCAGTTCCACCAGCGTGGTGACGCGGACGAGCGCGGGCCGGCGGGGGACGGAGACGGGCCCGAAGCGCACGGCGGGCTCCACGCGGGCGAGGGGGCCCAGAGCGGTGCCGTCCCACACGGCCTCCCCGTCGGTGACCGGTCGCAGGTCGCGGGCGCCGTAGAACGACCGGCGGCCCGACCGGGACCGGCCGACCGTGCGCAGGCCCAGCAGCCGGGCGGGCAGGCCGGCCGAGCGGATCCACAGCGGGTGGGTGGCGGCGGCGGTGGGGACGGCGTGCAGGAGCCGGCCCAGGGCGCTGCGCGGGCCGACGGTGAAGCGCCAGCTCAGCGGGCCGGCGGTCACCGTCCAGCAGGCACCGGCCCGTTCGACCGTCACGGGCCGGACGTCCACGCGGTCGAAGGCGTAGGTCGCGGCCACGAAGTCCGCCACCCGCCCGCTGGGGGCCAGCAACCGTCGCGTCCCGTCGGCGTGTTCGACCATGACGTCGCTGAAGGAGCCGAAAGGGGAGCGCGGCCAGTGCCCCAGCACCAGACGGGTCCCGGACGCCGTGCCGGCTCCCGCGATCCAGCCGTCGAAGCGCAGCCGCGCTCCCGCCGCGGCGGGGCCCGTCACGTCCGCGACGGGGCCCGTCACGTCGTCCTCACGCCGTACTCACGCCTTCCGCGGCGGCGGACCGACGCCGGTGCGGCGGCCCCGGCGGGCAGGCCCTCCCACACCACGCGTGACCTCATGCCCCATGGGTACCCGGTCGGCTCCCGGACATCCCCTGCCGGAACCCGTCCTTCACGGGCACATCCCGTCCCTCCCGGGCTACCCGGGCGGAGCGGCGCACCCGTCCGAAGGAGGCCGGCACGATCATGACGCACCGGAACCGGCACGCCGTTCCACCGACCGCGCCCCGGGCCCGCCGCCCGGCACCTCGTGCACGGCGGCGGACCGGCACACCGGCGCCCTGCTGATGCACTGCGGCGGCGACCTCGTCGAGCTCTGCCTCGCCGCCGCCCTGGCCGCCTCCTGGTACGCCTCCGCGGGCCGGGCCCGCCGGCGGGCCTCGCGGCTCCGCCCGGCGGTCGTGACGGGCGGTGGTGACGGGGTCGTCCTGACGGGCGGTCGTGACGGCGGGGGCGCGGGGCCTAGGCTGAGGCGCGGTTCCAGGGGGTGGCCCGAGGCCGGTGGGTACGTGAGCACGGTCCGGGCACGCCCCGCCCGCGTACGTCCCGCCGGTCCGTCCCCGGTGCGCCCGTCGCGCCGGCCGGGCCGCCGACCGAGAGGTGACCGCCCGTGACCCGCGCCGCCGTCCTGACCGCCATAGGTGCCCCGCTCCGCGTGACCGAGATTGAGCTGCCGGACCCGGGACCGGGGCAGGTGAGGGTGCGGATCGCCGCGGCGGGCGTGTGCCACTCGGACCTCTCCCTCGCCGACGGGACGCTGCGGCAGCCCGTTCCGGCCGTGCTCGGGCACGAGGGGTCGGGGACGGTGACCGCCGTCGGCGACGGCGTGACGCATGTGGCGCCGGGGGCGAGGTGGTGCTCAACTGGGCGCCCGCCTGCCGGGGTTGCCACTTCTGCGGGATCGACGAGCCGTGGCTGTGCGCCGAGTCCCTCGCCCCCGCCGGGCCCTACGCCACGCTCGGCGGCGACGGCACGCCGCTCCACCCGGCCCTGGGCACCGCCGTGTTCGCCGAGGAGACCGTCGTCCGGGCCGCGGCCGTGCTGCCGTTGCCCGCGGGCGTACCGCTCACCGACGCGGCGCTGCTGGGCTGCGCCGTGCTCACCGGGTACGGCGCGGTGCACCACAGCGCCCGGGTGCGGGCGGGGGAGTCCGTGGTGGTCGTCGGCGTCGGCGGGGTCGGGCTCGCCACCGTGCGCTCCGCGCGCCTCGCGGGGGCCGGGCAGGTGATCGCCGTGGACGTCTCCCCGGAGAAGGAGGAGCTGGCCCGCGCCTGCGGCGCCACCGACTTCGTACCCGCCGGCGACGACGCGGTCCGGCGCGTCCGCGAACTCACCGGCGGGCACGGCGCGGACGTGGCGATCGAGTGCGTGGGCCGGCCGGAGAGCATCCGGGCGGCGTGGACGGCCACCCGGCGCGGCGGGCGCACCACCGTCGTCGGCGTCGGCGGCCGGGACCAGCAGGTCGCCTTCTCCGCCCTGGAACTCTTCCACTCCGGCCGCACCCTGGCCGGCTGTGTCTACGGCAACACCGACCCCGCCCGCGACCTGCCCCTCCTCGCGGAGCACGTCCGCGAGGGGCGGTTCGACCTGTCCGCGCTGATCACGCGGCGGATCGGGCTGGAGGACATCCCCGACGCGTTCGCGTCGATGCTCGCCGGGCGGGGTGGGCGCTCCCTGGTCGTGTTCTGAGACCTGGGCCGGGGGCGCGGGCCGGTGGAGGGAGCCGGCGCGGGAGCCGGAACCCGGACGGACACGGGAGCCCCGGCCGGCGCGGTAGCGCCTGTGTCGCGCGTCAGCCCACGACCCCGTCGGCCCACGACCCCGTCAGCCCACGACCCCGTCGTCCCGCAGCCCCGGCAGATGCACGACCAGCAACACCAGCCCGCCCAGCACCACATGGCGCTCCGCCGCCGGCACCCCGTTCCATCGCGACGACTGCCACATCGCGAACCACTCGCCGCCGATCGCCAGGAAGCCCACCCCGAACAGCAGCAGGTACAGCACCAGCCCCAGCGTCGTGGCGCGCCGGGCCGGGGCGAGGGCGCCGTGTCGCACGGCGCGCAGCCACCGTGCCGTCGCGACCGTCAGGACCGCCGCCGTCAGCGCCTCCCAGGCGATGATCAGCAGGTAGGCGGTGTCCTGGAGGGGGTGGGAGGTGATGGCCCGCCAGGTGAGGTGGTCGTCGCCGGATGTCGTGTCCATCGCCAGGACGTGCCGGACGAACTGCCGGTTGGTGTCGAAGTCCGTGACGTTGCCGAAGACCACGAGCAGCATGAGGAGCGCCACCGTGCCCGTCAGCACGGCCGCCGCCAGGGGCAGCCCGTCCCGTCGCGCCCCGGCCGCCCGGCCCCGTACCGCCGCCCCGAACCGTCCCCCTGCCATGCCGACCCCCTCGTGCCACGACCACCGGGACCGTCCCGGGCGTGCCCGGAGCCGTCCGCCGCCTTGAGGGCAGCATGCCCGCGTCCGAAGGCGCGTACGCGGGCCGAGCGGCTGCTCAGGGGCGGGATAAGGTGTCGTTCCCTCCGGAGGCCCTCCGGAGGGGGAGGGGCCGGGGAGAGCCGAGCAGAGGGGGGCCGTATGGACGCCGGGGGCGGACGGGCCGACGAGTGGGCCGACGTGACACCCGACGCCGCCCGGCGGCTGCTCACCGCGGCCGTCCAGGCGTTCGCCGAGCGCGGCTACCACGCCACCACCACCCGGGACATCGCCGGCCGGGCCGGCATGAGCCCCGCCGCGCTCTACATCCACTTCCGCACCAAGGAGGACCTCCTCCACCGCATCAGCGGAGTGGGCCACCGGCTCGCGCTCTCCCTCCTCACCCGCGCCCGCGACGGGTCCGGCGGCGCGGCGGAGCGACTGGCCGACGCGGTACGGACGTTCGCGCGCTGGCACGCCGAGCACCACACCACCGCCCGGGTGGTCCAGTACGAACTGGGGGCGCTCGCCGGGGACCACCGGGCCGAGATCACCGCGCTGCGCCGGGAGACCGGCGCCGTACTCCGCTCCATCGTCGAGGACGGCGTCCGGGCCGGGGAGTTCGACGTCCCCGACGTGCGCGGGACCAGCCTGGCGCTGCTCTCCCTCTGCGTCGACGTCGCCCGCTGGTTCCGCGACGACGGCGAGCGCACGCCGGAGGAGGTCGGCGAGCTCTACGCGGGCCTGGCCCTGCGCATGGTCGGGCAGCGGCCCACGCCGGAGGCCGGTCGGCCGGCCCCTCTGACATAGGGTCGGGGATCGTGCCACAGATACCCACCACCCTGCACGAACTGACCGTCGGCCAACTCGCGGCCCGCAGCGGTGCCGCCGTCTCGGCCTTGCACTTCTACGAGTCCAAGGGGCTCATCAGGAGCCGTCGCACGGCCGGCAACCAACGCCGGTTCGACCGCGACATGCTGCGCCGGGTGGCGTTCATCCGGGCCGCGCAGCGGGTGGGCATTCCGCTGGCGACGATCCGCGAGGCGCTGGCCCGGCTGCCGGAGGAGCGCACGCCCACGGCCGAGGACTGGGCGGAGCTGTCCGAGGCGTGGCGCGGCGAGCTCGACGAGCGGATCAAGCGGTTGGAGCGGCTGCGGGACCGGCTCGACGGGTGCATCGGCTGCGGGTGCCTCTCGCTGGACAAGTGCGCGCTGTCCAATCCGGACGACCGGTTCGGCGGACGCGGCTGCGGTTCGCTGCTGAGCTGACCGGCGTCCCGCGAACACCCGGACGACACGCTCCGCCACCCGAACGGCATGCCCCACGAACACCCGGACGGCATGCCCCTCCACCCGAACGGCATGCCCCACGAACACCCGGACGACATGGCAAGGGGTGCCGCGCGGGCGTCGCCCACCGGGGACGCCCGCGCACCCGCCGTCTCCTCCTCACGCCCTCACGCCACCGCCTCCGCGTACCGGGGGGCGAACGCGTACCGCCGCGCCGCGGCCAGCGCCGACGGGGTGAGGACGGCGACCGGCACCACGATCCCGCAGTCCGTGCACACCGGCCCCTCCCATGGATGCCGCTCCAGCCCCGTCCGCCACTCGATGCGCTCCTGTGCGCAGACCGGGCAGGAGTCCCCGGGCGTCGACTCCATGGCGTCGATCACCCGCCGCAGCACGTCCGCCAGCCGGGCGTGCGGCTGGAGGTCGGGGGAGGCGCAGGGGACGATGTCACACCCGCCCCACGTGTTGCGGTGCCAGTCGTCGAGGGCGGAGGGCTGGCGGATGCCGTCGTGCTTCTCGCGCCGGCGGCGGCCGGCGAACTCCACCTCGTAGGCCAGCCACACCTCCCGCGCCTCCTCCAGTTCCTCCAGGGCCCGGATCAGCCGCACGGGGTCGGGCGCGCGGTCGTCAGGGGCCAGGCCGGCCCGGGCGCACAGGTGGTGCCAGGTGGCCCGGTGCCCGTACGGGGCGAAGCGTTCGAGGCACTTGCGGAGCGACGTCCGTCGCAGAGCGATGGTGTTCCCCGGGTTGCGCACCTCTCGTGCGAGAGCTCTGAAACCTGCCACTTCTTCCCACCTCCGGCGAGCGGACTCGGACGTCCTCTGATGGCGCCGCCGGCCGCTGAGGGCCGACACGGTAGGGACGTATCGCGGCGCGATTCGGATCCCTCCGGTGCGGCGCGGGTCGGTCCCGTCCGCTAGCGCATGCCCAGTCCGGCGCGAAGGACGACACGTGCGAGCTCTTCGTGGCAGATGTCGCTGTGGGCGCCGGCGGGCGGACCGCCGTCCCGGACGACCTCCGAGGCGTCGACGTTCACACAGCCGTCCGCGGGCATCCCGTCCCCCAGCGCCTCGGCCAGGGTGGTGTCCGGGCAGCCCGGCATGTCCCGTATGCCGTCGTAGCCGAGGGCGCCCCAGCGGCTCAGGTCGATGCCCAGCAGCGAGTCGGCGTCGCCGGCGAGCCGGGACGCGAGGGGGTAGAGGGTCCCGAGGGCAGTGTCGTGCGAGGAGTGACAGCAGACGAGCGGGCCGTCGACGCGGTCGGCCGTCCCCTCCAGGACACCGCCCCGGCGGGGCGCGAACGGCAGCCGGGGCGAGAAGGTGTAGTGCGAGAACGCGCCCTGGAGCAGGGTCAGGGAGCGGACGCGGACGCCGTCGGGCAGGCCGCCGAGCGCGAACGAGACCAGCCGGGCGCCGAAACTGTGCCCGACCAGGTGCACGCGCGGCCCGCGCCCGGCGAGTTCGCCCGCCGCCGGGCCGAGCCCCTGCCGTCCGACGACGCCGGCCCGCCGCTTCATCTCCCAGTAGGTGCCCTGCCGCAGCAGTTCGAGCGCGCCGCGCCAGACCCGGCCGAGGGCGCCGCCGAAGAGGCCGGGGGCCGGGGTGGCGCCGGTGGCGTCCAGCGCGTCGGCGAACCGGCCGCAGACCTCCACCGCGCTGTCGGTGAACATGGCCGGGACCGTCGGTTCGGACGCGGTGTCCCGCGTCCACGCGTCGTCGGCGCCGCCGTCGCGCCCGCCCTCCCGGGGCGGGGGCTGACCAGGGAGCGGACGAGGCCGGTGAACTCCTCCAGCCGGGCCCGGTCCTCGGGCTGCCGCTCGGCCAGTTCCGCCAGCCTGCCGATCACCGCGTCCCGGCCGGGGAAGGCCATGGCCAGCGCCTCCTGGGTGCCGGGCGGCAGGCCGGGCCCGTCGGCCGCGGTGAAGAGGCCCGCCAGGAAGGGCGGTGCCTCGTCGGCGAAGCGGAGCGAGGGCCAGATGACGCCGACGTAGCCGACGCGAGGCGGGCCTGGCAGGGCGGTGGCACCCGCGAGGAGGGTGGGGAAGGGGGCGAAGAAGCGGGTGTAGAGGGCGGTGGCCGTGGCCCGGGTGTTGTTCCAGCCGTGCGCGAAGACGACCACATCGGTGAGGTGGTGATCGGTGACGCCTTGGAGGAGGGTCTCCCGTTCGCCGGTGTCGACGCTTCCGTCCTTGCCGAAGGTCAGTTCCCAGTACGGCTGCGCACTCATGTCCGCCATGGAGCCCCCTGTGCCGGTCCGGTGTGCGCGCATGGTCCTGCTGTCAAGAGGGGCTGTCCAGCCTTCTTGCGCCCGTTCCCGTGTTCGTCGGACGGTTTGTCGCCGCCGGCCCCCGGCCCGGCGGGGTCCTGCCCGGGACGTTCGAACGCGTGAGTGGCAAGATCCCCCGGGGGAGCCGCGCCGCCCGGCGCGGCACATCAGCGTCACCAGGCGACAAAGGGGTGGGAACGATGAAGAGGCCGGAGAGAGCGGAGCGGAACGGGAGATCGGGACCGTACGGGACGTCGGTGTGCGCCGGGAGGCCGGTACCGCAGCGGCTGCTGGCCGCCGCCACCCGGCTGTTCGCGGACCAGGGCTACGACCGGACCTCCGTCCAGGAGATCGTCGAGGCGGCCGGGGTCACCAAGGGCGCGCTGTACCACTACTTCGGGTCCAAGGACGACCTGCTGCATGAGATCTACGCCCGGGTCCTGCGCCAGCAGCAGGAACGGCTCGACGCCGTGGCGGGCCGGGACGCGCCGGTCGAGCAGCGGCTGCGCGACGCGGCGGCGGACGTGGCGGTGACCACCATCGAGAACATGGACGACACGAAGATCTTCTTCCGGTCCATGCACCAGCTCGGCCCCGAGCAGTACCGGCGGGTCCGGGCCGAACGCCGGCGCTACCACGAGCGGTTCCGGGCGCTCATCGAGGAGGGGCAGCGCACGGGCGTCTTCAGCCGGGCGACCCCCGCCGACCTGGTGGTGGACTACCACTTCGGCTCGCTGCACCACCTCGGCAGCTGGTACCGCCCGGACGGGCCGATGACGCCCCGGG
This sequence comes from Streptomyces sp. CA-181903, assembly GCF_050937075.1. Classification (NCBI taxonomy): domain Bacteria; kingdom Bacillati; phylum Actinomycetota; class Actinomycetes; order Kitasatosporales; family Streptomycetaceae; genus Streptomyces; species Streptomyces sp. CA-181903. Next base: position 1,508,278 of record NZ_JBNJLY010000001.1, on the reverse strand, counting down.
AGGTCGGCGACCACCTGGCCGACCTCCTGCTGCGGGCGCTCCGGCCCTAGCCCCGGTGACCGGGACGCGGCCGGGGTGTCACGCGTGGCAGGCCAGCGGCCGGCCGCCGTTCATCTCGGCCATGTCCCGCAGCACCAGGGGCAGATCGAGCGGCACGCCCAGCGGCAGCCCGTCGAGCTCCGCGTACGCCCGGTGCAGGTTGCCCACCAGCCGCTCGCTCTCCTGGAGCGCCGCGAACTCGCCGAGGTCGGCCTCGCGCGCCACCTCCAGCGGGGTGTGCCCGGCCGCGTGCCCGGCGCGCGCCAGCTCCCCGACGTACCGGAAGTAGCGCTCCACGGTGTCGTACACGCCGGGGTCGGTCACCGGCCCGTGCCCGGGGACGACGGTCTCGGCGTCCAGGCCGCGCAGCACGTCCAGCGCGGCCAGCGAGCCACTGAGCGAGCCGAACGGGATGAACGGCGTACCGCCGTTGAACACCAGGTCGCCGGTGAACACGATCCGCCGCTCCGGCAGCCAGACGACGGTGTCGCCCACCGTGTGCGCCGGGCCGGGGTGGATCAGCCGGACCTCGGTGTCGCCGATGTGCACGGTGAGTTCGTCGGTGTACGTGAGGGTGGCCGGGGTGATCCGGACGTCGCCGTACTCGACCCAGGGCCAGATGGCGTGCAACTGCGGGCCGACGGCCAGGGTCTGCTCGCGGCAGCCGGCGTGCCCGATGATCGTCGCCTCGGGGGCGAACACGCAGTTGCCGTAGGTGTGGTCGCCGTGGTGGTGGGTGTTGACGACCAGGGAGGGCGCGGGGGCGCCGCTCGCCGCGACGGCGTCGCGCAGCAGCTCCGCGCGGCGGACGGTCGGGGCGGTGTCGATCAGCAGGGTGCGGCCGCCGTCGGTGACGAAGCCCGCGTTGTTCAGGCACCAGCCGCCGTCGGGCTGGACGTAGGCGCTCACCCCGGGCGCCAGCGGCACGGTGTAGGGGGCGGGGACGGCGTCCGGGCCGGTGGGGGCGGTCTCCTCCGGGGTCGCGGGGACGGCGTCTTCCGGTCCCGCGGGCGGTTCGGCGGCCCCCTGGGAGCCGGACAGGGGGTTGCTGGTGCTCGACATCGTGCGCGCCTCTCCTCGGGGTGCGCCCGGCCCGCGCCGGGTGCGCGGAACCGGACCGGCCGTCAGAATACGGACGGCGGCGGCGATATGGGTAGGGCGGTCCGGAGCCGGGGCGGGAGCCGGTGCCCGCTCAGCCCCGGCGCTCCAGGCCGGTGCGCAGCCGCTCCAGCAGCCCGTGCAGGACGGCCCGCTCCTCGTCGTCGAGGGAGTCGAGGGCGTCGTGGGTGGCCCGCATCTCCTCCCTGACCCGGCGGATGGTCTGCCGGCCCTCGTCGGTGGCCACGACGTTCTTCACCCGACGGTCGGAGGGGTCGGGCTCGCGGCGGACGAGGCCGCGGGCCTCCAGCCGGTCGACGATGCCGGTGACGTTGGACGCGTCGCAGACCAGCAGGGCGGCCAGGCCGCGCATCGGGACCGGGCCCTTGAGCTGGGCGAGCAGCTTGGCCTGGACGCCGGTGAGGCCGTGCCGGGCGGCGGAGGCGGAGAAGTCCTGCCATTGGGCGGTGCCGAGTGCCGCCACGAGTTCCAGGAGCTCGGACTTGCTGGGGGAGGTCGGGGCGGTCATGACGGCAGTCTACTGAAGAGCTTGATGTCTTAAACCATTAACTTGACGACCTCAAGCATTGGGCCTACCGTTGCCCAGTTGCTTGACGACCTCAAGCATCAATGTCATGAAGCATCAACGTCGTGAAGCACCAATGGCATGAAGCACCAATGGCATGAAGCATCAGCTTCGTGGAGCAAGCGGAGGAACGAACCGGCCATGACCACACCAGCGCCCGCCACCCCGGCCCGGCAGCGGAGCGAGACCGTCGTCGTCTTCGCCCTGAGCCTGGCCGCCATGGTGGTCTCGATGATGCAGACCCTGGTGGTGCCGATCCTCGGCCTGATCCAGAGCGACCTGGAGACGACCCCGGCCAACGTCAGCTGGGTCACCACCGCGACCCTGCTCTCCGCCGCCGTCTTCACCCCGCTGCTCGGCCGCTTCGGCGACCAGCACGGCAAGAAGCAGACGCTCATCGGCGTCCTCGTCGTCATGGTGGCCGGGTCCGTGCTGGCCGCCACCACCCACTCGCTGCTCTGGCTGATCGTCGGCCGGGTGCTCCAGGGCGCCGCCACCGCGATCTTCCCGCTGGCCCTGTCCGTGCTCCGCGAGGAGATCCGCCCGGCCCGGCTGCCCGGCGCGATGGCCCTGGTCAGCGGCACCCTGGCGTTCGGCAGCGGCCTCGCCCTGGTCGCCGTCGGCCTGCTCACCTCCGGTGACCACCCCGACTACCGCAGCGCCTTCTGGCTGGCCACCGGTCTCGCCGCGCTGGCCCTGATCGCCGTCGCCGTCCTCGTCCCCGCCACCCGCGAGACCACCGGCGGCCGGACGGACGTCCTCGGCGCCCTCACCCTGGCCGCCACCCTCGTCCTGCTCCTGCTGCCCGTCTCGCAGGGTCACGAGTGGGGCTGGTCCTCGGCCCGCACCCTCGGCTGCTTCGCCGGCGCGGTGATCATGGCCGCCGTGTGGACGCTCGTCGAGCGGAAGGTCAAGGAGCCGCTGGTCGACATGCGGATGTTCGCCCACCGGCCGGTCCTCTTCGCCAACCTCGCCGGGCTGCTCGTCGGCTTCGGTTCGTTCGCCCTGTTCATCGGCGTCTCGTACCTCGTCCAGATGCCGTCCAAGCTCACCGGCTACGGCTTCGACGCCAGCATCCTGCGGGCCTCCGTCGAGTTCCTGCTCCCCGGCACCCTCGTCTCGCTGCTCGCCGCCCCCATCGGCGGCAAGCTGGTCCGGCAGCACGGCCCCCGGCCGGTGCTCTACCTGGCCTCGCTCGCCGGCGCCCTGGGCTTCGCCTGGCTCACCGTCGACCACGACCACGCGTTCTCGGTGATCGCCGGCGGGATGCTGGTCGGCGCCGGCATCAGCTTCGGCTACGCGGCCATGCCCGCGGTGATCGTCGGCAGCGTGCCGCCGCACCAGACCGGCATCGCCAACGGCATCAACTCCATCTCCCGCTCCACCGGCAGTGCCATCGGCAGCGCCATGGTCACGACCGTGCTCGCCTCCAAGAGCGTCGAGCACCTGCCGCCCGGCCTGCCCAAGCTGCCCGCCGAGAGTCAGTTCACCCTGACCTTCGTGATCGCGGCCGTCGCGTTCGTGCTGGTCTCGCTGGTCGCCGCGCTCGGACTGCGGACGATTCACACCCTGCGGTCCACTGCGGTGGCGGGCTCCGTCCCGGCGGCGGACGCTGAAACGGCAGGCGCCGGAACGGCAGACGCTGGAACGGCAGGCGCCACGCGCTGAACACGAGGACCCCAGGACGTCAGGACCCGAGGAGCATCACCATGAAGGCTGTCAGCTACCGCGCCTACGGCGGACCCGAGGTCCTGGAGTACGGCGAGGTCCCCGAACCCAAGGTCGGCCCGGACTCCGTGCTCATCGGGGTCAGGGCGGCGGCCGTCAACCCGGTCGACTGGAAGGCCCAGGCCGGCTACCTCGACGGGCAGCTCGACGCGGTCTTCCCGGTCGTCCCCGGCTGGGACGTGTCCGGGATCGTCGTCCGGCTCGGCGCCGACACCCCCGAGTTCAAGGTCGGCGACGAGGTCATGGGGTACGTCCGGGAGGACTTCCTCTCCCGCGGCACCTACGCCGAGTTCGTCGCCGCGCCGGTGCGCACCCTGGCCCGTAAACCGGCCGGCATCTCGTTCGAGCAGGCCGCGGGCCTGCCCCTGGCCGGCCTCACCGCCTACCAGGCACTGCGCGCCGCCCGCGTCGGCCCCGGGGACACCGTCCTCATCCACGCGGCGGCGGGCGGCGTCGGCTCCCTCGCCGTCCAGCTCGCCCGGAACACCGGCGCCCGCGTGATCGGCACGGCGAGCGAGCGCAATCACGCGTACCTGAGCTCCCTCGGCGCCGAGCCCGTCACCTACGGGGACGGCCTCGTCGACCGCTTCCGGGCGCTCGCACCGGAGGGCGCCTCCGTCGTCCTCGACTTCGTCGGCGGCGGAGTGATCAAGACGTCCTCCCGCATCACCGTCCCCGGCGCCCGCTTGGTCTCGATCGCCGACCCCGCCGTGACGGAGATGGGCGGCCGGCTGCTGTGGGTCCGCCCCGACGCGGCGGACCTGGCGGCCCTGGGACACCTGGCGGAGCGGGGACGGCTGTGCGTGGAGGTGGCGGAGGTGTTCCCGCTGGAGCGGGCCGCCGAGGCGCAGCGGCGGAGTGCGGAGGGGCATACGCGGGGGAAGCTGGTGATCGTGCCGTAGGGGCGCCTGCGGCGGGCTGTGCCCCGGTCCCTCCCCTTCGCCGATTCCTGGGGGCGAGCCCCCAGACCCCCTGGAACCGCGCTTCGCGCGGTTGTCCTCAAACGCCGGACGGGCTGGATAGCGCTCCCGGGCGCATATTCCAGCCCGTCCGGCGTCTGAGGACGAGCGGCGAAGCCGCGATCAGGGGGTCTGGGGCGCAGCCCCAGGAAACGGTGAAAGGGAGGGACCGGGGCCCCTACCACCCCGAGCGCGGTTCTGCACAAGCGTGACGTGCAGATCGGTGATGACCTGCGCCGGGGTCGAGGCCAGCCGAGTGAGCAGATCCGTCATCCCGGGTGCACATGCGACCCCGGCCCGCCCCGCGGCGGCAGGGGACGGCCGGCGAGGCGGTACAGGTAGTCGCGCTCGTCCGACGTCAGCCGCAGCGCCCGGGCGAGAGCGGCGAGCATCTGCTCCGAGGGCTGTGAACCCGCGCCTCGTTCGATCTCGTTGTAGTAGTCGACGGAGGCACCCGCGAGCTGTGCGACCTCGTCGCGGCGCAGCCCCGGTACGCGGCGGCGCGGGCCGGCGACGAGACCGACGTCCTCGGGGCGGATGCGCTCGCGCCGCGAGCGGAGGAACGTGCCGAGTTCGGTGTACTTCACGGAGACCACCCGCCCAGTCTGCGCGAGGACGGCCGGCCGGCGGGCCGCCGAGGCAGGGGATGACATCCCCTGGCACGCCCGCGGCGCGCACCGCAGGGTGGACGGCATGAACCCCACCGAGACTGCCACCGAATCCGCCACCGCATCCGCCCCCGACGCGTCCCGCCGGGTCGCCGTCGTCACCGGCGGCTCGCGCGGCATCGGGCGCGCCGTCGCCGAGCGCCTGGCCCGCGAGGGCCTGACCGTGGCCGTCAACTATGCGAGCGATTCCGCCTCCGCACGGGAAACGGTGCGGGCGATCACCGAGGCCGGCGGCCGGGCGATCGCGCTCCGGGCCGACGTCGCCGACGAACACGCCGTCACCGCCGTCTTCGACCGGGTACGGGACGAGTTCGGCGGCGTGGACGTCGTCGTGCACTGCGCCGGGCGGCTGGCCCTGTCCCCGATCGCCGACCTCGACCTGAGCGTGCTCGACGCCATGCACCGCACCAACATCCGCGGCACGTTCGTCGTCGCGCGGCAGGCCGCCCGCCGGCTGCGCGCGGGCGGTTCCTTCGTCGCCTTCTCGACCTCCGTGGTCGCCGCGCAGTTCCCCGCCTACGGCGCCTACGCCGCGAGCAAGGGCACCGTCGAGGCGATGACCCTGATCCTCGCGCGCGAACTACGCGGCCGGGACGTCACCGTCAACACCGTCGCCCCCGGTGCCACGGCGACCGACATGTTCCTGGACGGCAAGACGGAGGAGCAGGTCGAGACGCTGACGAAGGCCCCGCCGCTGGAGCGTCTGGGGACGCCGGACGACATCGCCCACGTGGTCGCCTTCCTCACCAGCCCCGAGGGGCACTGGGTCAATGGCCAGATCCTGCGGGCGAACGGCGGTCTGGCCTGAAATCGCCGTCCGCCCAAGCTCGTTTCACCACCCGAAAGGAACACCTCGACATGCCCTTCGCCAACCTCAAGGTGCCCGCCGGCACGCTCACGGACGAGTCCAAGAAGAAGCTGCGGGACGCCGTCACCGACGCGTTCGCCGACGTGTACGGGGAACGCGCCCGCGCCACGACCCTCGTGATCCTCGAAGAGATCGCCGACGGCGGCTGGAGCCTGGGCGGCACCGTCCTCGACGCCGAAGTCCTCGGCCGGGTGTGAACGAGACGCGGGGAGCCCGGCTCGGCCGGCGGTGGTGGCGGCGGTGGATGTGGTCAGGGGGACAGAGGGCCGTTCGGCTCGGCCACGGCGGTCACGAAGTGGAGCCAGGCCGCGTCGGGGAACGTCAAGGTGGCCCGGTCCGGCCGCTTTGAGTCGCGGACGGGCATGAGGCCGGGGGTCTTGTCGGTGGGGACCTGGAGGCATTGGCCGCCATTGCCGCTGTGAGTGCTGGACCGCCAGGAGGCTATGGACGAGAAAGAGTTTGTGGTCGACACGGGTACAAGTCCTCAACAGTCTTGCGGATAAGGGCCCTTGACTCTTCCTGGCCAAGAGCGCGGGAACGCAGTTGATCATAGAAGAGGGCAAGGTTCGAGACTCGCTTCTTGTCGCTGATGAATACTCCGGGGCTGCCGGATTCGTCGCGCCACGCACGCATGGAACCGTTCGGCCGTGTCCAGACCACTGCCGTTCCTGTGTCCGGTAGCCCGGCGCTGTCCGCGAAGCGCAGGATCCGCAAATCGATGTGCGCCTCGTGGGAACGCTCGATCAAGTGCAAGAGTTGCGCACGCATCACCTGGGAGCCGCCGGTGACGATGTGGAGGGCGGACTCCCAGAGAACGCACCCGAAGCGTGGCGGGTGGGGCGACACAAGGGTACGGCGCAGCTCGGCTCGGTAGGCGAGCTTGTCTTCCAGCGAACCGCCGTAGAACTCCAGGCCGCGTTCAAGGGCCGCCCGGGCGTGATCCGGGGTCTCGAGGACCGCCGGCATGATGTTGGTGACGTGGTAGATCGTGCGCGCGCTCGACTGCGAGCGCAGGAACTTCTGCCAACGGGGCGAGTCGGGGTTGTCGTCCATCTCGTCGCGAAGCTTGAAAATGTCCCCGCCCGCGCCCAGCGCCTTGTCGATGCGGAGGGTGACGTCGCGGCGGGGGACGTGAGTGCCCCTCTCGAAGTGCGAGATGGCCGTGTTGTCCAGCGCTACGGCCTTGCCGAGCTGCTTCTGCAACCAGCCCTTGGCAAGCCGGTGAGCCCTGATGGCCTCGCCGAGCTCATTGGCGCGCCTCTGGAACGAGTCAAACGGCCTGTTCTCGGGCATGGTTGCGTCCCCTACGTGAAAGAGCCGGTTCCCCAGGGCCTGGGCGGGCCAGAGCATAGGGGCGGGAGCAGGTATCGGTCAGTGGAACCGGACGCATGGCACCGTAACGGTTGACGCTGTGTTCGATTGTCGCCGTCGTCGTGATGCCCGCTCGCCGGCGCCGCACACATCGCTCAGCGGAGTCTCTCGGTGCCCGGAGCGAGACTACTGGACGTCGAGGAGGGCGACGGCCTCGGCGAAGTCGGCGTGCGCGCGCTCGAAGACCCGCGCGGCGACGAGGAACATCGAGCGGTCCGTCAGGGCCCGGGCGAGGCGTGCGGGGTCGTCGGGGAGGCGGCGGGCGAGCGCCACGCCCTCGTCGAAGCAGGGGGTGAAGCGCTCCTCGAAACGGTAGCTGTTGCCGTTGTCACGGAGGACCGCACGGATGCTGATCCTGCGCTGGATGTAGATCAGTTCGGGCAGCCGGCCGGCCCTGCGGAGGTCCGCCGCCTCGGCTTCGAGCTCCGGCAGAGTGCCGAGAAAGGCGACCCACGCGTGACGCGACCTATGAAGGCTGGTGCCGAACGGCGGCATCGGGGATTCGGCGCTCGCGGCCGGTTCGTCGGCCCGCCCCGACAGGGCGAACAGGGTGATCCACCACGCGAGGATGCAGCTCCAGCCCTGCGGGTCGCCTGTCGTCGCCAGCTCCTCCAGGACGGACAGGGCCTCCCGCCGGGCGGCCGCGGCGTCCGCCTCGTGCCCGGTGGCCTCGCGCATCCGGGAGAAGTGCACGAGCTCCCAGGTGAGGATGGCCAGTGCCGTGCGTTGGTCGGCGGCCTCGCGCCGGGTCTCGTCAAGCAGCTCGCGGAAGACGGCCGATGCCGCGTCGTGCAGGCCGGCGCCTTCCAGGTTCGCCGCCCACTCGACCATGTTCCAGAAGTTGTGTTCCGGTATGCCGTTACGGGCTGCCTGCTCGTTGAGTTCCGCCGCCTCCAGGAAGCGGCCTTCCTCGGCCAGAACGATCGCCAACGGCCCGGTGTTTCCGGTTCCGGCCATCTCCTCGCAGGCCGCACGCTTCTCCGCCCGGCGTCCGAGGGCACAGAGGGCCGACTGGTGGGCGTCCAGCGCCCTGCACAGCCGTTCGGCCCGGTTCGGCGCCCCGGCCTCCATCCTCCGGCCCGCCTCGACCGCCTCGGCGGCCAGCGCCAGGATCACCTGCGGGTCCCGGTGCCTATAACTCATCAAGAGGAGCGCGCCCACCAGCTTCGGGAGGTAAGCCTTGGGGCTCACCTCCGCCAAGACCCGGTACGCACCCACCTCTTCGAGCAGACTCGGCCGGCCGGAACGCAACAACAGCACGCGGGCGCGCATCACAGCGTCGTGATCGATCTTCTCCATGTTCCCCCTGTCTCCGGGTGGTTCACGAGGGAGATTGTGGGAGCGGGGGAGCGGACCGGACAAGGTACGCGAACTGTGCGTTCCGTCCTACGAAATACGCCTCTGAGCTGTCATGATGGACATGCTCACGCAGTGGTCCACCGGAGGCTTGGCCGGTGAGACAGGGAACCCGATGACTGGCTCCCTTCGGCAGACCCCCGAGGGATGAGGGGACGAACCGATTCGGCCCCGGTACGGTCCATCCCGGAGAGCGGATTTGGGGGTACGGTGACGCGCGCCACGCCGGAGCGTCCTGTTGACGTCGAGGCGATTTTTCCGGAACTGACCGAGCATCGTCGTGCGAGCACTCGGCTGCATCCGCGCCAGGGGGATCCCCAGTGCCGCGAGAGCTCGGTGGCGGGGCCGTTTCTGTGGCCTGCCGAGGAGCCTTGGCCGGTGTGCACCGCCGTGCATGTGAAGGGGCGTGGTCACCGGTTGGCCGATGTGCGGCTGCGTCGTCGGATTTTGAGGGAAGCATGGCAGCGTGACCCGCACGCCGGCCCCTCAGAAGCGGAACGCGAGGTTCTGGCAGGTCTCCAGCCGGGATTGCATGCTCCGGAATTGCGTGACGCGGACCCGATTCCGCTGCTGGCCGGGGCTCAGCTGTTCGCGCATGAGGTGCCGGGCCTCGTCGGGCCCGAGGGCTGTGACCTGCTCCAGGTCCTGTGGTGCCCGTTCGAGGCACACGGCCCTGACCGGCGTATGGATGTGCTCGTGAAGTGGAGGCGGTCGCAGGGCATCACGGAGGTCGTCGCGGAGAATCCGGAGCCGGTCGTCGTGGGGCGCGCCGAATGTGTTCCGAATTCCTGCGTGCTGCATCCGGAACAGGTCGTCGAGCACGAGTACATGGAGTTGCTCGGCGAAGACCTCCAGGAACGGATTCGGGCCTGGGAAGAGGAGATCCTGGACGAGGCGGAGGACGACCGGCAGGACGCGGACCCGTATGAGATCGACTATCAGGGCGACCTCTCCATTCCCCCGGGGTGGAAGGTCGGCGGCTTCGCGTCCTGGCATCTCACCGGGCCCGCCCGGATCGACTGCTCGTGCGGGGCGGAAATGAGCCCTCTGCTGACCGTTCACGACCGGGAGTGGGACAGCGGATCGCTGAGCTGGGTACCGCTGGAGGACCGGCAGGTGATGCGCGTGATGGACGCGAACACCCCGACCGGTGTGTACGTCGGCCGTGGCCTCATGCGCATCTTCGCGTGCACCGCAGATCCCGGTCATCCGCCTCGGATCGATTTCCAGTAGGAGCAGCAGCCATCACAGGCATCCTGCGACCTCACCGGCCCCGCCACTCCCGCAGCCTTCGCCACGCCTCCAGGCCGTCCGGCACCCACTGCCATTCCGGCAGCCGTCGTTCCACCTCCTCCTCCGGGAGGAAGTCGTGCCAGGCCACCTCTTCCACCTGGGGCCGGACCGGCAGGTCGCACCGGACCTCGTACACCGCCGACCACCAGCCGCCGTGCTCCTCCGAGCGGTACAGGAAGCGGAACAGCGGCGTCGGGGTGGGGAGGCCCGTGACGCCGAGTTCCTCCTCCGCCTCCCGGAGGGCCGCCGCGTCGTACGTCTCGCCGGTGCCCACGACGCCGCCGACGAACAGGTCGTAGTGCGAGGGGAAGATCAGCTTCTGGGCGGTGCGGCGGTGGACGAAGAGGCGGCCCTGCGCGTCGCGTACCTGGATGAAGGTGCAGCGGTGGAGGAGGCGGCGGGCGTAGATCTCGGCTCGGGGGCCTGGCCCACGACGTGGTCCTGTTCGTCCACCACGTCCAGGATCTCGTCCGCCGACAGGGGCTGAGGGCGATCGGTTCGGTCGGTCATGGAGACATTCAAGCGGGCTCAGTGCGGCTGGAGGTCCCGGAGCTCCGGTGCCGTCGTTCCCGGAGGCATCGCCGGGTGGCGGCCGATCAGGATGATGCCGACGACGATCGCGGCCATACCGGCCGCCTGCCAGGCGAGTGCCGCCGGCGAGGTGCGCAGCTGGTCGCCCAGAAAACCCACGCCGCAGGCGATGCCCGCCAGGGGCTGGGCCGCAGTCAGGGCGGGCAGGGACATCCGGAGCGGGGCCGTCTCGAAGGCGCTCTGGACCAGGACCAGGCCGGTCACGCCCAGGGCCAGCACCACGTACGGCTGCCAGCTGATCACCAGGGACGCCCAGCCGCCGTCGCGGAAGCGTTGGCCGCTGACCCGGGTGAGGGCGTCCTGGAGGCCGTACAGCAGGCCGGCGGCGACGGCGAGGGTCGCGGCCTCCGCGCTCATCCTCAGCCGTTTGGAGACGGCCGCCAGGACCAGTGCGCCGCCCACCACCAGGCCGACGATCAGCCAGTGCCGCAGTGGGTCGGACACGGACTCGCCGCCGTGCGGGCGGCCGGCGACGATGAAGGCGGTCACGCCGCCGGCCAGCAGCCACAGGCCGCCCCAGCCCGTCCAGCCGAGCGGCTGTTTGGTCTGCCAGCGGGAGAGGGCCATGGCGAACAGCAGGTTCGTCGCGAGCAGCGGTTCGACCAGCGACACCTCGCCGCCGCCCAGGGCCACCGCGCCGAGCGCCATGCCGCACACCATCAGGCCGATCCCCGCCAGCCAGCGCGGCATCCGGACCAGGTCCAGCAGCAGCCGGAAGGAGAGGAAATCGCTCATGGGAGCCCGCTGTGCCGCGTTCTGCTGGAGGACGAACCCGACACCGAGGCAGAAAGCCGCGCTCAGGGCGAAGGCGAAGACCATACGTCGCGCACCTCAAGACCTGCCGGTCATCAGCGAATTGACCAGGTAGACGATAGTCGCCGCACGGACGGTACGCCGTCCGAGTACCCCGCTTTCGGACGTTCATCCAGACCGGAGCGGACGGGACCGTATCGCCCTTGACGGGAAGCTGTGACTAACGCTTTGCTGTGCGTGATCAAGAATGCCGGTCAGCGGGCACCCGGGTCCGGGCCCCCGCAGGGACGCACGCCGCGGAGGACGCCCGACGATGACCCCTCCACCCCCCTTGGGCCGCTCTCGGCTGGGGGGCGGGCCGACTTTCGACTCCGCACTCGACGACACCGAGCTGGTCACGGTCCGTGACGAGCTGGCCCGGGGGCGGTGGGCCGAGGCCCGCCGGCTGCTCGCGGACACCGGCGACGACTGGGACCTGCGCGGACACCGCCTCACCACCCTCGCCGCCGTGTCCACCAGCACCGCCTGGGGACGCGAGTGGCTGCTCGCCGAGCCCGACAGCGCCGACGCCGCCGCCCTGCTCGCCTGCGCGTCCGTCCACCGCGCCGTACGCCGTAAGGGCGACGCCGAGAGCGCCCGCGGCCTGTGCCGGGCCGCCGCCCGGATGGCACCCCACGACCCCACCCCCTGGCTGGGCCTGCTCCTCCTCGCGCACGCCGGCGTCACCGACGACGAGCCCGCCCGCTGCTTCGGCCAGGTGCGCGCCCGCCACCCCGAGCACCACCACGCCCATCACCTGATGGCCGCCTGCCTGGCCGGGCACAAGGCCGACCACGACGACCCGCTGCACGAGGTCTACGACTTCGCCGCCTGGGCCGCCGAGCAGGCCCCCGCCGACTCCCCGCTGGCCCTGCTCCCCGTCGTCGCCCATGCCGAACGCTTCCGCGCCCTGGCCCGCGCCGGCACCCTGCCGCGCGACCCGGGCGCCTCCGGGCACTGGGCCGGACGCCGGGCCCGGCAGGTGCTCAAGACCGCCTTCGACTGGTGGCTGGAGTGGGACGTCAATGACACCGATGACGCGCCCGAGGCGGGTGGGGCGACAGGGGCTCAGCGCATCGCCCAGCGGCCCGCCGCGCCGCCGCACCCCCGGCACAAGGTCGATCTCAACTTCCTCGCCCACGCCAAGCTCCACGAGGGCCGGCTGGCCGAGGCCGCGGCGCTGCTCATCCGGATCGGCCCGCACGTCACCCGGGAGCCCTGGGCCTACCCCGACCGGGACCCCAAGGCCGCCTACCGCGCCGCCCGGCGCGCCGCCCTCGGCTCCCGGTGAGCGCAGAGCCGGTGAACGAAGACTCGGTGAGCGCAGACCCGGTGAACGCAGAGCCGGTGAACGCAGAGCCGGTGAACGCAGAACCTCTCCATCCCCCCGCACACCACCCCAGTGAGGACGGCCCCCGCATGCCAACCGGCAGGACGACCCCAGGCAGGACGACCCCAGGCAAGGCGACCCCAGGCGAGATCAGCACCTTCAAGGGACAGGAGAGGAGCCTCCGCGCCGACCGCATCGGCCTGGCCGGCCTCCTGATGTCCGTCGTCGCCGCCAGCGCGCCGCTGATGGTGACCACCGGCGGCATGCCCGTCACCTTCGGCGTGCTGGGCGTCGTCGGCGCGCCCCTGCTGTACGTCATCCTCGGGCTGATCCTGCTCCTCTTCAGCTTCGGCTACGCCGAGATGAGCCGCCATGTGCACAACGCGGGCGCCTTCACCGCGTACATCGCCCGCGGCCTCGGCGGCACGGCCGGCGCCGGGTCGTCCATCGTGGCCCTGGTCTCGTACAGCGCCATGCAGTGCTGCATCTACGGCCTCTTCGGCTTCGAGCTGTCCAACCTGCTCCAGCGGCACCTGGACCTTACCGTCGCCTGGTGGATACCCGCCCTGATCGCCGTCGTGGTGGTCGGCGTCCTCGGCTGGCTGAAGATCGACCTGAACGTGAAGGTGCTCGGCGTCCTGCTGCTGATCGAGGTCGTCATGGTCCTCGTCTTCGACGTCGCCGGCCTCGGCTCGCCCGGGCCCGAGGGCGTCTCGCTGCGCGCCTTCCACCCCGACACCCTCTCCGGCGCCGGGCTCGGCACCGCCTTCTGCGGCACCATCGCCTCCTTCGTCGGCTTCGAACAGGCCGCCGTCTACTCCGAGGAGACCAGCCGCCCCCAGGTCGTCGTCGCCCGGGTCACCTACCTCGCCGTCGGGTTCATCGCCGTCTTCTTCGCGATCAGCGCCTGGGCGCTGACCGTCGCCGCAGGCCCCTCGAAGATCCACGAACTCTCCCTCACCGAGGGCCCCAACCTCCTCTTCGGGCTCACCGAGGACCGGCTCGGCTCCGGGTTCACCGACGTGATGCACCTCTTCTACGTCACCGGCATGTTCGCCGCGATGCTCAGCTTCCACAACGTCGTCGCGCGGTACGCGTTCGCCATGGGCCGCGAGGGGCTGCTGCCCGCCGCCGTCGGCCGCACCTCCCGCACCAGCGGCGCGCCCGCCCACGGCTCGCTGCTGCAGAGCACCGTGGCGCTGCTCGTCGTCATCGTCTTCGCCGTCACCGACGACAAGCCGACCGGCGATCCGACCGCGCCCGTCCTGCGGCTGTCCAACTGGCTGGGCAACGTCTGCGCGCTCGGCGTCACCGTGCTGATGATCGCCGCGTCCGCCGGTGTGATCGTCTTCTTCGTACGGCGCGGCGCCGCCCGCGCCCAGGCGTGGCGGCTCCTCGCCTCGGGCGTCGCCGGCGTGGCCCTGACCGTGATCGCCGTGATCACCGTCCGGGACTTCGACGCGCTGGTGGGCTCCGGGCCCGACTCGCCGCTGCGCTGGCTGCTTCCCGGCATCGTGCTGATCGCGCTGGTCGCCGGGCTGGTGCTGGGGGCCGTGCTGAAGTCCGTACGGCCCGAGGTGCACGCGCGCATCGGGCTCGGGAACGAGGCGTTCCAGCTGGAGAAGGCGGCGGCGAGCGAGGCGGCCGGGCGGGCCTGAGCCGCCGGACGGCGGGCGGCGGTCCGAAACCGGGGGCGGGGGCCGGGCGGGCCTGGACCCCGGGCGGCGGGCGGCGGTCCGACACCCGGGCGCCGGGCGGGCCCGGACCCGGGCGGCGCGGGCCCCACGCCCGCGCCGCCCGACCGGTCACCCCGCCGCCGTGGTCGGGGCGTTCGCGCCCGCCGCCGCGTCCCGCCGGGAGACCAGCCGCTGCACCAGGTCCACCACGTCGCCCACCGTGCGGACGTACGCCAGCTCCTCGCGCTCCACCTGCTGCCCGAGGTCCCGCTCCAGCACGGTGATCAGCTCGACGTAGTCCATCGAGTCGACCCCTAGGTCCTCCCGCAGATCGGTGCGGAGGTCCTCGACGTCCTCCCTCGGCACCACCACGGCTTCCGCGAGCAGGTTGATCACCCGCTCCTCGATCTCGGCCCGGTTCATGGCCGCCTCCTCATCTCTCCGGTAGGGGTCACGGCTTCGCCGGCCGCTCGGGCAGCGGCACGCCGGCCACCGCCAGGGCCTTCGGCGACAGTTCGTCGCGCTGCCAGCCGAGGGACGAGAACCGGCTCAGGCCGTCGCCCTCGTTGTTGTGGCCCAGCAGCACGGAGTACAGGTTCACCGTCTCCGGCTCCTGGAGCTGCTCCGCGAACGGCACGTCCTCGAACCGGGTCACCCGGCGGTGCCGCACCAGCAGCGAGCCGTACCGGCGGTCGTAGTCCTCCGGCGTGAACGTCAGCACGCCGCACTGGCCGTCGACCGCGCCCGGGTCGACGCTCTCCCGGTAGGTGCGGATCACGGAGTGACTGCCGTTGACGAACCGGAAGATGGTCAGGTTGCGGCGGAACGCCGAGTGGTCCACGGCGATCTGCTGGACGAGCGTCGGCACGATGTCCGGCACCATCGCGGCCGTGCCGTCGCCGGTGAACGAGATGACGTTCTCGTCCCGGCGGGTCGCGATGCCCGGCAGCGCCATCAGCCCGTCACCCATCAGCCCGCGCCCGTACCAGCCGGAGAACGACTTGCCGGTGCGCGGGAGGCTGTTGACCGCCGACAGGCCGGCCCGGCCGATGTCGTAGACGCCGACGTAGCGGTAGTCCTGCTCGCGGATCAGCCCGTCGAGGACGCCGCGCAGCCGCCGGAAGAAGTGGTTGGTGGTCATGGGCAGCACCGGCAGCAGACCGATGACGTCGCCGTCGGAGTCCCGGGACGAGGCGATGGCCGCGCGGCGGTACGCCAGCACCTCCGGGTCGACGTCCAGCCGCTCGCGCAGGGCGCGCAGCACGCCCTCGATGTCGGCGACCACGCCCAGGCCGGTGAACGGCGCCCGGTCGACCTCCCGTTCGACGATCTGGACGGGGGCGAGCTGCCGCAGGGAGATGTCCGAGAAGGGGGTGTCGATCTGCGGTATGGGGGTGCCGACGAACATCACGGCCTGCTCGTCGGCGGGCCGCAGCGCACCCTCCTTGTACAGGTACTCGAAGACGCGCGGCGAGTAGCCGTACATGCTCAGCGTGCCGATGTACTCGTCGACGGTCCGGCCGTCCCGGTAGCGGCTGACGGTGCCGGGCTGGGCCACCGAGTCGGCGAGGCCGATGCCCGCCTCCCGCGCCAGTTCGTACATCAGCTCCAGGGCCGGGCCGCTCAACGGGCCGACCTGGCACAGCAGTCGGCGGCGCTCGGTGTTGAGCAGGGTGACCAGCCGGTCGACCTCGGGGGAGCGGACCGCCTCGACGGCCGGGCGCGGCGCGACCCGGGGGATCTCGGGGCGCCGGTCGTCGGGGAGCGTGGTCTGGAGGACGTCGCGCGGCGCGATGATCATGACCGGGCCCTTGCCGGCCGAGTACGCCTCGAACGCCTCGGCGAGGCCGCGGGCGATGTCCGCGGAGCGCGGGATGTGCACCACCGGGAAGCCGCGGGCGAGCAGCGAGGGGCGGCTGTCCTCGGTGAGGTGCATGGTGCCCTGGAAGGGGTGCCAGGCGTCCAGCTTGGAGTCGCAGCAGACGATGAAGCCGCGGGTGCCGACGGAGATGTGGTTGGCGAGCGTGCCGCGGAACTCCTCGTGCATGCCGCTCGTCGCCACGATCGCGAACGGCGCGCCGTCCAGCGTCCAGCGGGCCAGCGCCGAACAGGCCAGGCTGTGCTCGCTGGGACCGCGCACGATCGGGTTGCCGTTGCCGACGGCCCGCCGCTCGATGTCGTCGATGAACGTGGCGACGCCGGAGCCGGTGTAGTAGTGCAGGCCCCAGGACGTTCCGGCCTCGGCGGTGAGGAAGTCGGCGAGGGCGTCGGCCATGGTGCTGGTCTTCAGGGCCGGCCGCAGCCGCCGGTTGGAGTGCAGCTGCACGGAGTCGACGAACGCGCAGGCGAGGTCGGCGGTCACCACCCACTCCTCGTCGGGCGCCCAGCGCGGGGTGAACAGCTCGACCGAGTAGAAGCTCTCGACGTCCGGGTCCGTGTAGACGTGCACGGTGTACGGGCTCGGCTCGAACTCGACGGCGTCGCCCAGGGCCGCGGACAGCTTGGCCAGCCGGGTGTTGAGGTCGTCGGGGGAGGTCATCCGGTAGCGGAGCTCCCGGTGATCGACGACCAGCAGGCTGAGCACGGCCTTCCCGCCGTCGGCCGCCTCGGCGACGGCGCTCTCGACGCCCGCCAGGGAGTCGGCCGTGACCAGGGTGAACCGGTCCTCGGGGCCGACCAGGTCGAGGAAGCGCAGGCCGCGTTCGACGACTTCCCGGTAGGCGTCGGTGCCGTCGTGGCCGGCCGGTTCCACCGGGGTGACGACGTCGCGCGCGCCGGCCAGGTCCCGCAGCGCGCGGGCGGCCGCGGCGCCTGCGACGTCACGGTCGGAGACGACGGCCACCAGCCGCCGGAGGCCGCCGGAGTGGGGGTTTTCGGGCATCGGGCACATCCCAACGGTAGTTGTGGTTCAACGGATTGCCGGGGGCGGGACGGCGAACGGCCCATCGGGCGGGACGCCGGTCGGGACCACGGGTGGGACACCGGTCGGAACCTCGGGCGGGACGCCGGCTGGAACCTCGGGTGGGACGCCGGTCCGGGCGTCAGGCCGGACGCCGGTCGGAAGGCGCCGCGGAATCCGGGTCGCGCAGCCGGACGACGGCGGACCAGAGGGCGTTCCCCGGATGCCGCGGATCGGCCTGGGGGAGCCGGGAGACGAGCCGCATCAGCGGGGAAAGCCGGCGCCATTTCGCCGCCGCGGACAACTGGGTGCCGACGCGTTCCACAGTCCAGCCGGCGCGTTCGAAGAAAGCGACTCCGTCGTGCGGTGCGAATACGACGGGCGCGTTGTTCTCACGGCTCGCCCGGGCCGAAAGCCTGCGGATGAGCGGGCCGATGACGTCGGCCGTCCACCACGTCACCCCGCAGGATTTCAGATCCGCCGAGAGGGCGTGGACCTCGGACGCATCCAGATATAGCAGAAGCCCTTCCGTGATGACGAGTGTCCGGCCGCCGCCGGCCGTCGCCGAGGCCAGGAAGGCGCGGCGCGCGGCGGCGTCGGTGAGGTCCACGGCGGTGCGCGAGAGGGCACAGCGCGGCTTCTCGGCGGCCAGCGCCCGCTCCTTCTCCTCGATGATCACCGGCAGGTCGGCCTCGTGCCACTCCAGGGAAGAGGGCAGGTCGAGGCGGTACGGCCGGGTGTCGAAGCCCGCCGCCAGGTTGATCACCCGGGTGCAGCCCTCGGCCACGCACTCCTCGACCAGCAGGTCGATGAGCTTGGTCCGGGCGATGAAGAACCAGCCGTTGCCGAAACCCCGCCGGGCCTCCTCGGCGATCACCCGGCCGCGCTCCCCGGCCAGCGCGGCCGCGTACGGATCGCTGAACAGCCGGTCCCGGCGGGCGGATTCCCTGGCCCGGTACTCGGCGACCCAGCGCGCCGTATCCGAGACATTGTCGATAACCGGTTTCCGCTCACCCGAGCGGACCCTTTCAGGGGAACCGAGAGGTTTCAACTGCCTTTCCTCCTGGGGAGTTTGTGGGCGATCCGTTACTCTGTTCGCTCTGCTGTGCCGTCCGATACGCTGCTGTGCCGTCCGCGCCCGTCAGCCGAAGGAGTTCGCGTCATGACCGTCCCCCGTGCGCGTCGCGTCGACGTTCCGCAATCCCTCCGGAAAACGCAGGAATTCACCGACCCCCACTACGCCTCGGCCTACGCCATAGCGGTCGACGACGCCAGGTCCCGGACGCCGGAGCAGTGGGCGCGGGCCGCGATCGAGGAGGCCCCGGCCGCGCTGCGGTTCTTCCTGCGCTTCGGGTGGACCAAGGTGCTGGGGCTGCGCATGGGGCCGAAGTCCGGCTCCGCCGAACACGTCCTCGGATGGCGCATCACGGACTCGTCCTCGAACGCGCTGACCATGGACGGGCATTCGGGTCTGTTCTCCGCCTACAACGTGGTGCTCACCGAGGACTCGACGCTGGTGTGGGCCACCGCCCAGCACTTCAAGGGGCGCGGCGCCGGCCTGCTCTGGGGCTGGCCCGGCCGGTGCACCAGCTCGCCGTGCCCTACCTGCTGCGGCGCTCCTGCAAGGCGCGGCAGCGCGCGGCCGCCGGGCCGGCGGCGGCGTAACGCCGCCGGGAGCCGTTCCGCGCGTGCCGGCCCGCGGCCGTGCCCCGCATCGTGGTGGCGTCCCGCCTCGCGGTCGGGTCCCGTCCCGTGGTCGCGTCCCGTCCCGTGGTGCCCCGGCCGAAGCCCAGCCGGGGCACCGTCGTTCCGGGAACTGCCATTCCGGGCACCGCCGTCCCGGGAACTGCCGTGCGTGGCGCCGCCGTTCCTGGCCGGCGGCCCGTACGCGGCGGGCGCGCGGCGGGAGCACCGCCGGATCCGCCGGCTCATGCGGTGCCGGGGGACGCGTCAGGGGACGGGCCGGAGGGCGCGGCGCCGCCGTGCCAGCGCACCGCCGCCGCCGACGCGAAGTCGCCCGCGTGCGCGAAGCCGGACATCACCACCAGGTCGCCGTCGCGCAACCGGCCCTCCCGGACCGCCCGATCGAGCGTGACGGGCACGGCCGCGCCGTACAGGTTGCCGTACCGGTCGAAGGTGTCGAGGTGGCGCTCCTCCGGTATGCCCAGGGCGCCGCGCCAGTTCTTCAGGAAGATCCGGTTGGGCTGGTTGGTGACCAGCACGTCCACGGCGTCGGTCGCCACCCCGAGGTCCGCGCACAGCTTCCCGACCAGCTCGGGCACCAGCCGGTTGCCCCGCTCCAGGATCTCGGTCTGCCGCGTCGGGTCGAAGGCGATGTCCATCTGACCGCCGCCCGGTTCCCAGTACTTGCGCCCGTCGGGCGTCCGCAGCCCCAGGTCGAAGGAGTGCTCGGGGACGTTCAGGGTCCGTACCCCCAGGATCGGCGAACCGCCGCCCGCCTCCAGATAGGCGACGCCGCACCCGTCCCCGGCCACGGCCGCGTGCGGCTTCCGGCGCACCTCGGACTGGGCGAAGACCTGCCCGGCGGTGTTCTGCACATTGGCGATGAGCGCGGTGCGCGCCCCGCCGCCGGCCATGATCTTCTGCGCCAGCGCCATCATGTACATGAACGAGCCGCAGCCCGTGTTGTGCAGGTCCACGATCCACTCGGGGCTGATGCCGAGCCGGTGCGCGGCCTGCGCCCCGACGCCCATGAACGCCTCGTCCGGTAAGAGGACGTTGGTGAGCAGGACGTCCACCCGGCCGGCCGGGTCCACGCCGAGGCGCTCGAAGACCGGCCGGGCCGCCTTGGCGATCATGTCGGCCGCCCGCTCGTCCCGCGTCACGTGGTGACGGGTCGCCGGCACCTTGAACAGCGGTATCTCGGCGAGGGGGTCGACGGGCGCGTCCGGGTCCCGGAAGAACTCGGGGCCGACGACGTTCCCGGGGAGGTAGCTGCCGAAATCAACAATACCGACGATGCCGACGGTGCCGTCGGGCTGCATGGCGGGTCCTTTCGACGCCTGCTCACGGCCGGTGCGCCGCCCGTCCGTGGCCGGCCGGCGCGGTGGCGGGCATGCCGGGTCCAGGACGGTCACGGGCTCGGTCCGGGCCGCTCGTACCGAGCAAGGAAAACACCTCGGGTCCTTTTTCGCCAGCAATCCGCCGCGGCTGTTGATCATTGCCCTAAAGGGCAATGGAGGGCCGTCGGATGGCTGGGTAAGGTCGGTGACACCCATGCCGGAGCCACTGGTCGCGAGGACCGTGGCGGTTACCGCTCCCGGCCGGGACGCGAACGGCCGGAAGGGCCGGCGGCGTTCCGCGGCGGGGCGGGCCGAGTGTGCACGGGACCGTGCGCGAAAACGCGCACGGAAAGGTTCGGAATCGCGTACAGCGGCGTCCGGAAAACCGCTGGAATTCCTTCCGGGTGTGAACCTCGCGGACAATTCCCGAGCATCCGCACCACCGTTCCACGCGGCGTCCGTCTCGCGACCGCCGGAACACCCCCCACCACACGCACTCATCCCGGGCATTCGGTCACCGCGCACCGGAATCATCGGAAATGATCGGAAAGGCTGTCTCGTGATCACTGCTGAAGAGGTCTGCGCCCGTATCGCCAAGAAGCTCGGCGGCAAGGCGGACGCGCATGTGCTGAACGCCGACACCGCCTTCGACTCGGTCGGACTGTCCAGCCTGCAGATCGCCGACATCGTCTACTCGATCGAGGACGACCTGGACATCGAGTTCGACCCGTCCAAGGCCGCGAGCGTGAAGACCGTGGGCGACCTGGTGCGGCTCGCCGAGGAGACCAAGTCGGGCAGCGCGGCGTGACCGCAACCGCCCAACCGGGGTATTCGGGCGCCACCGCGGAGGCCATCCGCCACCACTACGACCTGTCGAACGACTTCTTCGCGCTGTGGCTCGACGCGTCCATGACCTACACCTGCGCTCTCTGGGACGACGGCCCCGACGCGGCGTCCGACACCCTGGAGGCGGCCCAGCGGCGCAAGCTGGACCACCTGGTCGAGGGCGCGCGGGCGGCCGGCGCCGGGCGGGTGCTCGACGTCGGCTGCGGCTGGGGCAGCCTGCTGGAGCGCCTGGTGACCGTGCACGGCGTGGGGCACGCGGTGGGCCTCACGCTCAGCGAAAGCCAGGCGGAGCTGCTGCGCGGGCGCGCCCTGCCGCGCACCGAGGTGCGGGTGGAGAACTGGCTCGACCACGAGCCGGCGGAGCCCTACGACGCGATCGTCTCCATCGGCGCGTTCGAGCACTTCGCCCGCACCGGGCTGAGCCGCGCCGAGCGCGTCGCCGCCTACCGGGAGTTCTTCGAGCGCTGCCGCTCCTGGCTGCCCGCCGGCGGCCGGATCGCCCTCCAGACCAACGTCAAGGGCAACAACGTGCGGATGGACAAACGGACCGTCCGCGATCTGATGTTCATCATCGACCACATCTTCCCGGAATCCGAGATCCCGGCACTCGCCGAGGTGCTGGAGGCCGCGGAAAAACGGTTCGACGTGGTCCGGCTGCGCAACGACCCGGACCACTACGCCCGGACCTGCGGGGAATGGCTCGACCGGCTGCGGGCGCGGCGGGAGGAGGCGGTCGCCCTCGCCGGTGAGAAGAACGTCGCCGACTACGAGCGGTATCTGGGCGCGACGGTCGGCCATTTCACCAACCGCCACCTGGGTCTCTCGCGCATCGTCTTCGAAGCCGTCTGAGCAGCCGCCAGGAAAGGGCCATCGCGAAAGCGGTCCGGCGGGCCGTTGAGGAGCACTCATTGAACGCGTACAAGCATGTCGTGTACTGGCACGACACCGAACCGGTCACCCCCGGCCCCCCGTTGCGGGAATCCGTCGAATGCGACGTCTGCATCGTGGGCGGCGGATTCACCGGACTGTGGACGGCCTATTTCCTGAAAGAGGCCGAGCCGGCCCTCGACATCCGCATCGTCGAGGCCCACCATTCCGGCTACGGCGCCTCGGGCCGCGCCGACGGATTCGTCACGCCCACCATCGGCAAGGACATCCAGGCGCTGGTCAGGGAATTCGGCGAGCAGCGCGCCCTGGAGGCGTCCCAGGCGGTCGGCCGGTCGATCCTGGAGATCGGCCGCTTCACGCGGAAGAACAAGGTCGACGCCGAGTACGAGGCCACCGACTACCTGATGGTGGCCACCGACGCCGCCCAGCTCCGGCGGCTGGAGGAGGACCGCGACCTCGCCGTCCGGATGGGCGCCGCGCCCCCCGAGATCATGTCCCGCGACGAGGCGATGTCCGTCGTCGGCTCGCCCGCCGTCGCGGCCGGCATGCGCACCGGCGGCGCGCTGGTCAACCCGTTCAAACTGGCCCGCGGGCTGGCCCGGGTGGTCCGCGAGAAGGGCGTCACGCTCTACGACCGGACCCCGTGCCTGCGCGTCGAGCCGGGCGTCCGGCCCGTCGTCGTCACCGCCGGCGGCCGGGTGAAGGCCGACAAGGTGGTCCTCGCCACCAATGTGCACATGGACGCCTTCCCGCCGTTCCGCCGCAAGGTCGTGCCGATCTGGACGTACGCCATGGTGAGCGAGCCGCTCACCGACGCCCAGCTCGCCCGTGTCCCGTGGGCGGGCCGCGAGGGCCTGGTGGAGGCCAAGTCCCTGCTCACCTGCGCCCGGTTCACCCACGACAACCGGATCATGTTCGCCGGCGGGCCCGCCCCGTACTACTGGGGCCGGGACAAGCGGCAGCGGAACATGAACCGGCCCGAGGTCTACCGCGCCATCCACCGCGAGTTCCTGCGGTTCTTCCCGATGTGGGCGGACGTGGAGTTCAGCTACGCCTATGGCGGGACGGCCGACGTCGTCCGCGACTACGCGCCGCACTTCGGCACGCTCGCCGGCGGCCGGGTCCTCTACGGGTACGGCTACTGCGGCAACGGTATCGCCGCCACCCACACCGGCGGAAAGGTCCTCCGCGACCTGACGCTCGGCAAGGACACCCCGCACTCGCGGCTCCTCTTCGTGGACGACGGACGGCGCCGCCCGCCCGCCTCGTTCCCGCCCGAACCCGCCCTCTACATCGGGGCGCGCGCCGCGACGCGGCTCATGAACTGGAAGGAGTCGCGGCCGTGAGCGCCCGCCGCACCGTCCTCCTCACCGGCGCCACCGGCGTCGTCGGCCGCTCCCTGCTCCGCGAGTCCGCCGACGTCCGCCTGCTGCCGGCCGCCCGCGCGGCCACCGTGCCCGACGCCACCGAGCCCGTGGTGCGCTGCGACGTCACCAAGGACCGGCTGGGCCTCGACGCCGACGCCTACGCCGAACTCGCCGCCCGCGTCGACGTCGTGATCCACTCCGCCGGCCTCACGGAGTGGGGACTGCCCGCCGAGCGCTACGCGCCCGTCAACGTCGAGGGCACCCGCCGGGTGATCGAGTTCGCCCGGGAGGCGGGCGCGCCCGTGCACTTCATGAGCACGGCGTTCGTGGCGGCGCTCGCGGACACCGCTCCCGTGCCGCTGCGCGCGGAGAACGTGTGCCGGAACTACATCACCTCCAAGCGGGCCGCCGAGGAACTCCTGCGCTCCTCCGGCATCCCGCACGCCATCTACCGCCCCACCAACCTCATCGGCGACTCGGTCACCGGCTGGACCTCCCACCCGCAGATCGTCCAGCAGATGTCGGACTGGCTGGGTCGCGGCCGCGCCCCCTTCCTGCCCATCCACCCGGGCATCCGAATGGACTTCGTCCCCCAGGACCTGCTGTCCAAGGCGGTGCTGCGGGCGATCGAGCACGGCGACGACGAGGGTGAGTGGTGGGTCACCCTGGGCTCTGCGGCCATGGACGTCGAGACCTGCGTCGGGATCGTCGTGAAGCAGGCGGCCGAACGCGGCCGCCACCTCACCGTCCCGCCGCTGCTGGACGCCGACGGCCTCGCCCCCGGGCCATCGCCGACCAGCCGCCGATGACCCGCTCGTACCTGTCCGTGCTGCGCGACGTCAGCGAGGTCACCCGGTGCAGCGGCGGCGTCCTGCCCACCTCGATGCCCGAACTCCGGGACCGCTACGGCCTGCCGCCGGTCGACGACACCGCCGCGTACGCCACCACCCTCGCCTACGCGGCCCGGCACCTCGCCTAGCCGGCCGCGTGCGGGACACCAGCCCGGATCACCAACCCCCCACGGAGGACAGAGCGATGACCGAAGCGACCGGCGAGTCCACGGCGACCGACGACTGGACCCCGCCGGACCTGTCGGGGAAGGTGGCCGTGGTGACGGGCGCCAGCCGGGGCGTGGGCCGCGGCATCGCCCTCGCGCTGGGCGCCGCCGGCGCCACCGTCTACGTGACGGGCCGCAGCACCCGGGGCGGCGCGCGCACCGAGGACCTGCCCGGCACCGTCGACGACACCGCCGACGAGGTCACCGCGCGCGGCGGCAAGGGCGTGGCCCTCCGCTGCGACCACGGCACCGCCGCCGACAACGAGGCGCTCGCCGACCGGATCCGCGCCGACCACGGCCGGCTCGACCTGCTCGTCAACAACGCCTGGGGCGGCTACGAACGCTCCGCCGACGTCCGCTTCGACGCCCCCTTCTGGGACCAGCCGATGTGGCGCTACGAGCTGTTCGAGGCGTCGCTGCGCGGGCAGTACGACGTCACCCGCCGCCTCGTCCCGCTGATGTTCGAGCAGGACCGCGGCCTCGTGGTGGGCATCAGCTTCACCGACGGCGACATCTACCTCGGCCAGGTCGGCTACGACGTGTTCAAGTCCGCCGCCGACCGGATGTGCCGCGGCATGGCCGCCGACCTGCGCAAGCGCGGCGTCGCCGCGCTGTCGCTGCACCCCGGCTTCGTCCGCACCGAACGGGTGGCCGCCGCCTGGGAGCTGATGGGCAGCGGCCCGGCGGCGGTGGTGCACTCCCCGGAGTACGTGGGCCGGGCCGTCGCCGCGCTGCTCGCCGACCCGGACGTCGGCGAGAAGTCGGGGCAGGTGCTCAGCACCGGCGACCTGGCGGTCGAGTACGGCTTCGCGGACGTGGACGGGCGGCGCCCGCCGGCGTTCCGCCTGGAGGGCCGGATGAGCTTGGCCACGCGCATGCACCGGCTGACCAAGGCGGTCGACGGCGCGGCCCGCGGGTAGCGGGCCGGACGGGTCACCGGCGCGAGCCGGCGCCGGTGACCCGCGGGGCCGCCCGCGCCGTACGGGATCCGTGTCGCGAGGCCCGGTCCGCCCCCGTCAACCATCCGCCGTCCGGGAAAGGACAGTCCACATGGAGGAGGTGCCGCCCGTGCCCGCCGCCCCCGTTCCCCCGCCCGCTCCGCTACGTCCGGTCCGCGTCCGCCCGGTCGGCCCGCAGCTCGTCGGCCCACTCGGCCGACAGCAGCGCCGCCTCCACCCGGGAGCGCAGCCCCAACTTCCTGGTGATGCTGGTGAGATGGGCCTTGACAGTCCGCTCGGCGATGCCCAGGCGGCGGGCGATGGCAACGTTGCCCTCGCCGCTCGGCAGCACGCTCAGCACCTCGCGTTCCCGCGGGGTGAGCGCCCGCAGGGCCGATCGCGGTACGCCCTTGTCCAGGCCGCCGCCCGGCAGCGGGGAGGCTCCCCGTCCCGGGGCCTGGACCGTCGAGGGTCCTGGGGCCGGGACCGTCGACGGTCCTGCGGCGGCGTTTTCGGCGGTCGTCTCGACGAGACGTTTCGGCGAAGGATTCACCCCGTGTTCCCCGTTCATGTGCTTCCCAACTCCTCGAGGGAATGTCCGCCGAAGGAGAGAAGGCAGGAGGTCTGTAAGAGGCGGTCGAGCCTCGCGGCGCACGGATGTGCCGGCGTCGTTCTGCGGAGTCGCGGAAACACGGACACGATCGGCCATTCCCCCTTCGGCCTGATGTCGTTCGACGCGGCCTCGACGGCCGCTCCTGCCAGTGGTGGCCCACCCCCTCGTCAACCGTTCCCCGCGGCCACCGGAGGGGCCGGGAGCTTCGGACAACTCCCGGACGGCGGTTCAAGATTGAAATGTGATCGGTCGGAACCTCGCGGTGGCTACGGGCGATTCGCCCCGCTCGCGAAGCCTAGGACGAGGAGGGGCCCGATACAAGCTTTCGGATCATGCCCGAAGACCCCGCCGGCCGGGCCGCGGCGGGACGCCGGGCGGGGTCGTCCGGTACGGCGTGTGCCCAGCGGTAACCCGTTGGGGCGCCCGGGGCCCGACGGGCGGCGCCCACCGCCCCCGGCCGGTCGGGCGCCCCGGCGGGCGGCGCGCCGCGGCGGACCGCGCCACCGGAAGCCGGGGGCGTACGCCGGCCGCGGCCACCCGGCCGTTTCCGCCGCCCCGGCCGTACCGCGGCCGGGCCCGGCGGGCGCTTCGCGGGCTTCCGGCGCTTCGGACACCTCGGCCGCTCCGGGCCCGACACGACGCGGCGGCACCCCGCCCACCGGCGGGCGCGACCGCACCCACCAGCCGGCACGGAGGTCCCGGGCCACCCGCCCGTCCCGCCGTCCCCCGCCGCCGACCCGACGAGGTGAGCCCACCGTGATCACGCCGCCCCCACAGTCGCCCTTTCCCGGTTCCCCCGGCTCCCGCATCGCGGCCGTCGCCGGCGTCCGCCCCCAGCGGATCGTCGACAACGAGACGCTCGGCGCGCCCCTCGGCGTCTCCGCCGAGTGGATCGAACGCCGCGTCGGCATCCGCGAACGCCGCTTCGCGGGCGCCGGCGACTCGGTGCAGTCCATGGCCGCCACCGCGGCCGGTAAGGCCCTCTCCGCCGCCGGCCTCACCCCCGCCGACGTCGACCTGCTGGTCCTCGCCACCTGCTCGCTGCCCTCGCCCATGCCCAACGGAGCCGCCTCGGTGGCCGCCCTCCTCGGCGTCCCCCGCATCGCCGCCTTCGACGTCAACGCCGCCTGCGCGGGCTTCTGTTACGCGCTCGGCGTCGCCGACGGACTGGTGCGCTCCGGCACCAGCCGGCGGGCCCTCGTCATCGGCGCCGAGCGGATGACCGACTGGGTGGACCCCACCGACGTCGACACCGCCACCGTCTTCGCCGACGGCGCCGGCGCCGCGGTCGTCGTCGCCGACGAACGCCCCGGCATCCACCCGGTCGTCTGGGGCGGCGACGGCGACCAGGCCGGCCTGGTCGCCATCCCCGACCGGCACGGCAGCGTGACGATGCGCGGCCAGGCCGTCTACCGCTGGGTGACCACCGAACTCGTGGCCGTCGCCGAGGAAGCCTGCGCCCGGGCCGGCCTGGCCCCCGCCGAGCTGCGCGGCTTCGTCACCCACCAGGCCAACCTGCGCATGATCGAGCGGCTGGCCGAACGCCTGGGCGCCGACCGGGCCGCCGTCGGCCGCGACATCGTCCACACCGGCAACACCTCCGCCGCGTCCGTCCCGCTGGCCCTGTCCCGCCTCATCGACCTCGGTGAGATCAGGTCCGGTGACCCCGTGCTGCTCATGGGCTTCGGGGCGGGCCTCAGTTACGCCGCACAGGTCGTCCGCTGCCCCTGAGCCGGGCGCGACGGCCGGCCGGGGGAGGAGGGCCGGGGGAGGAGGGCCGGGCGCGACGCGACGACCGGAGACCGACTTGAACGTCCGATAGCCCGGCCGAGAGAACGACCCCGATAGCCCGACCCGAGAGAAC
The DNA here is from genome assembly GCF_050937075.1 of Streptomyces sp. CA-181903. Classification (NCBI taxonomy): domain Bacteria; kingdom Bacillati; phylum Actinomycetota; class Actinomycetes; order Kitasatosporales; family Streptomycetaceae; genus Streptomyces; species Streptomyces sp. CA-181903. Next base: position 1,480,428 of record NZ_JBNJLY010000001.1, on the reverse strand, counting down.
GACCCGACAGAACGACCGCAAAGTTCGAACCCGAGAGCACGTCAGCGAGGGGATGCACGTGAGTACTGCGGAATCCGACGGCGGCCGCGCCGCCGGCACCCTCGCCGGGCAGATGGCCGAGGCCGCGCCCGGCGACCGCCTGCGCAGGGTCCTGGACGCCGTGCTCGCCGAGACGGCGGACCTCCTCGGCCGGACGCCCGACACCATCGATCCGCACCGCGCCTACCTCGACTACGGCTACAACTCGCTCGCCGCGCTGGAACTCACCGGCCGGCTGAGCCGCGCCTTCGGCCTCGACCTGCCGCTGACCCTGCTGTTCGACCACCCCAACCCGCGGGCCGTGGCGGGCGAACTGCTCGGCAGGCTCGGCTTCGACGCCGCCGAGGACGCCCCCGCAGAGGACGCCCCCGCCGAGGACCCCGCGCCGGAAACGGACACCGACCCCGTCGCCGTCGTCGGCATGGCCTGCCGCTACCCGGGCGACGCCGACTCGCCCGCCGCGCTGTGGCGGCTGGTCGCCGAGGGCCGCGACGCGATCACCGGCTTCCCCGAGGACCGCGGCTGGCCCCTCGACGAGCTGCACCACCCCGACCCCGACCACCCCGGCACCACCACCACCCGGCACGGCGGCTTCGTCCGCGGCGCCGCCGACTTCGACGCCGAGTTCTTCGGCATCAGCCCGCGCGAGGCCCTCGCCATGGACCCGCAGCAGCGGCTGCTCCTCGAAGGCACCTGGGAGGCGTTCGAGGACGCCGGCCTCGACCCCGCCGGCCTGCGCGGCTCCCGCACCGGGGTGTTCGCCGGCGTCTCCGGCGTCGACTACAGCTACATCGCCCACGCCGACGGCCGGAACCTCCAGGGCTACTGGGGCATCGGCACCCTCCCGGCCGTCGCCTCCGGCCGGGTGGCCTACACGTTCGGCTTCGAGGGCCCGGCGCTGACCGTCGACACGGCCTGCTCGTCGTCCCTGGTCGCCGCCCACCTGGCGATGCGGTCGCTGCGCCGCGGCGAGTCCACGCTGGCCGTCGTCGCCGGCGTCACCATCGCCGCCACCCCCACCGTCTACCGGGAGTTCTCCCGCCAGCGGGCCGTCTCCCCGGACGGCCGCTGCCGCGCCTTCGCCGACGCGGCCGACGGCACCGGCTTCTCCGACGGCCTCGGGGTCCTGGTCCTGGAACGGCTGTCGGACGCGCGGCGGAACGGGCACCGGGTGCACGCGGTGCTGCGCGGCTCGGCGATCAACCAGGACGGCGCCAGCAACGGCCTGACCGCGCCCAACGGCCCGGCCCAGGAACGGGTGATCCGCGCGGCCCTGGCCGACGCCGGACTGACGGCGGCGGACGTGGACGCGGTCGAGGGCCACGGCACGGCGACGACGCTCGGGGACCCGATCGAGATCCAGGCGCTCCAGGCCGCGTACGGTGCCACCGGTCAACGCCCGTTGTGGCTGGGCTCGTTGAAGTCCAACATCGGGCATACGCAGGCGGCGGCTGGTGTGGGCGGCATCATCAAGATGATCGGCGCGCTGCGGGCGGAGCGGCTGCCGGCGACGCTGCACGTCGATCGTCCGACGGGGAAGGTGGACTGGTCGCGGGGCCGGGTGCGGCTCCTCACCGAGGAACGGCCGTGGCCGCGTACGGACGGACGGGTGCGCCGTGCGGGGGTGTCGAGCTTCGGCGCGTCCGGGACGAACGCCCACGTGATCGTCGAGGAGCCGCCGGCGGTCGCCGAGGAACCGGCTTCCGCCCGGTCCGCCGATGCTCCGCTGGTGTGGCCGGTCTCGGGCCGCACCCCCACCGGACTGGCCGCGCAGGCACGGAAGTTGGGCGAGTGGGTGCGCGAGCACCCGGACGCCGAGCCGCTGGACGTGGCGTTCTCGCTGGCGACGACGCGCGCGAAGCTGCCGCACCGCGCGGCGGTGGTCGGCCGTACCCGCGCAGACCTGCTGGCCGCCCTCGACCGCGTCGCGACCGGCGGCCCGGCCGTTCACGAGGGCGGGCCCGCCGGCCGGATCGCGTTCGTCTTCCCCGGCCAGGGCTCCCAATGGGAGGGCATGGCCACCGGACTGCTCGCCTCCGCACCGGAGTTCGCGGCGGAGATGGAGCGCTGCGCGGCGGCGCTCGCCCCGTACACCGACTGGAACCTGCTCGACGTCGTCAAGGGCGTCCCCGGCACGCCCCCGCTCGACCGCGTGGACGTCGTCCAGCCCGTGCTGTTCGCCGTCATGGTGTCGCTCGCCGCCCTCTGGCGCGCCCACGGCGTCGAACCCGACGGGGTCGTCGGGCACTCGCAGGGCGAGATCGCCGCCGCGTACGTCGCGGGGGCGCTGACCCTCGACGACGCGGCCCGGATCGTCGCCCTGCGCAGCAAGGCGATCCGCGGCCTCGGCACCGGCGGCGGCATGCTGTCCGTCGCGGAACCGGTGGAGGACGTCCGGGCCCGGCTCGCCGCGCTCGACGGCGGACTCTCCGTCGCCGCGGTCAACAGCCGCTCCTCGGTGCTCGTCTCGGGCCCGGCGGAGGCGCTGGACGAGCTGTACGAGGAGTGCTCCGCCGACGGGGTGTGGGTGCGGCGGATCCCCGTCGACTACGCCTCCCACTCACCGCAGGTCGAGGGCGTCCGTGAGGAACTGGCCGCCGCTCTCGCCCCGGTACGTCCCCGGACGGCCGGCGTCCCCTTCCACTCCACCGTCACCGCGCGGCCCGCCGACACGGCCGGGCTCGACGCGGACTACTGGTACACCAACCTGCGCCGGCCGGTCCTCTTCGAGGAGACCCTGCGGCACATGGCCGGCACCGGCTACCGGGTCTTCGTCGAGATCAGCCCGCACCCGGTGCTCACCGCGCCGGTCGGCCAGATCCTCGACGACACCGGCCCGGCCGGTTCCGGCCTCGTCGTCGGCACCCTCCAGCGAGGCCACGGCGAACCGGACGACTTCCTGCGCTCCCTCGCCGAGGCGTACGCGGGCGGCGTCGACGTGGACTGGTCCCCGACGTACGCGCACGCCGCCCCGCGCCGCGTCGACCTCCCCGGTTACGCCTTCACGCGCCGGCGCTTCTGGCCCGCCACCGGCGCCAGGGCCGAGGCGGGCGACCTCCGCGCGACCGGCCTGACCCCGGCCCGCCACCCGCTCCTCGCGGGCCGCGTCCCCCTGGCAGCGGGCGGCGGCCACCTGTTCACCGGCCACGTCTCCCCGGAACGCCACCCCTGGCTCGCCGACCACACCGTCCACGGCGAAATCGTCGTCCCCGGGACGGCCCTGCTGGAACTCGCCGCGACCGCGGGCACCCGGCTGGGCACACCCGTCGTCGAGGAACTGACCCTGGAATCCCCCTCCTGGTCCGCGACGGCGGCTGCGCCCTGCAACTGCACGTCGCGGAACCGGACGCCGCCGGGCGTGCCGCGTTCACCCTGCACGCGGAGGACGGCGCGGACGGCTGGACACGGACGGCTTCGGGGGTGCTCGCGGCGGGGACGCCGGTGGGGGCAACGGAATCCGCGGACTTCCCGCCGGCACCGGGGAACCCCGCGCTCCGGCCCGCCGAGCCGGTGCCCGGCACGCCGGGAGCCGGCGGGGCCGCGGTCCGGCCGAGCCCGCCGGCCGGGACAGCGGCGGATGCCGCGCGGACCGGGGAAGCCACGGCCGCCGTACGGGAGTCGGCTGCTGTCGTGTCTCGTACGGGGGAGATCGGCCATCGCGTGCCGACGCCCGCGGGCGGCGCGTTCCGGGCCGGAGGGGCGGACGCCGTGTCCCGTTCCGGCGGGTCTGCGGACGATGTGTCGGAGGGCGGTGCCGCGCGGGCCGGAGCGACCCCGGTCTCCGCGCAGGAGACCGGGAGTCCGGCACCCCGTTCCGGCGGGTCCGCGGACGATGTGTCGGAGGGCGGTGCCGCGCGGGCCGGAGCGACCCCGGTCTCCGCGCAGGAGGCCGGGAGTCCGGCACCCCGTTCCGGCGGGTCCGCGGCCGCCGGGTCCGAGCCCGAGGCGGGCGGCTCCGCGCCGCTCGCGCACCCTTCGGCCGCCACACCGCGCCCCGCCGTCTGGCCCCCGAAGGCGCCACCCCCTCGCCCTCGACGGCCTCTACGCCCGCCTCGCCGAGTGCGGCGTCGAGTACGGCCCCTGGTTCCGGGGCGTCCGCTCCGCCTGGCGGTACGCGGACGGGATCGCCGCTGACGTCGTCCTCGACGCGGGCGGCGAAGCCCCCGACGCCCGCCACCTGTTGCACCCAGCGCTCCTCGACGCCGCCTTCCACGCCGCCCTCGCCGACCGTACGGAAGGCGCGCCGCCCGGCGCGGCGCTGCTGCCGTTCGCCTGGTCGGGGGTCCGGCTGCCGGACGGCGGGAGCGCGCCCCGGGAACTCCGGGTGCGGCTCGCGCCCGCCGGCGGGGACGCCGTGCGGATGACCGCGCACGACGCGGAGGGACGCCTCGTCGCGTCCGTGGAGTCGGTCCTCGCCCGGCCGGTCACGGCCGACCGGCTCGCCGCGGCCCGCCCGGTGGCCGCCGACTGCCTGTTCACCGTCGCGTGGACGCCCGCCGCCGGGACGCCCGTACCGCCGCCGCCCGGGAGTGTGGCGGTCCTCAAGAGCACCGAGGAGCCCTGGCCGTTCCCCGCGTACGACCCGGACACCCCGGATCCGGGCGTCCGCTGGGTCGTCGTCCCCGTCAGCCCGCCCGAGGGCGTCGCGCCGCCCGCCGCCGCCTGCGCGCTGACCGGCCGCGTCCTGGCCCTGCTGCGGGAGTGGCAGGCGGACGAGCGGCCGGCGGTCACCGGCGGCACCCGTCCCGGCGGCGACGGGCCGCGCCTGGCGTTCGTCACCCGCACGGCCGTGGCCGCCCGCCCCGGCGACGACGCCCGCCTCGCCCCGGAGGCCGCCGCCGTGTGGGGCCTGGTGCGCAGCGCCCAGGCCGAACACCCGGACCGGTTCGCCCTCGTCGACCTCGACTCGACCGCCGGCCCCGCTGAGCTCGCCCGCACCCTGGGCCTGGGCGAGCCCCAACTCGCCGTCCGCGAAGGGGCGCTGCTCGTCCCCCGGGCCGCCCGGGGCCGGGGCGCGGCCGGCACGCCCTTCGACCCGGAGGCGACCGTCCTGATCACCGGCGGCACCGGCGGCCTGGGCGCCCTGGTGGCCCGGCACCTCGTCGCCCGGCACGGCGTCCGGCACCTGCTGCTCGCCGGCCGCCGGGGCCCCGACGCCCCGGGCGCCCGCGACCTCGCGGCCGAACTCACCGCCCAGGGCGCCGACATCAGGATCGCCGCCTGTGACGTGTCCGACCGCGACGCCCTGGCCCGGCTCCTCGCCTCCGTACCCGCCGACCGCCCGGTACGCGCCGTCCTGCACGCCGCCGGCGTCCTGGACGACGCGCTGGTCACCTCCCTGACCGACGGGCAGCTGGAGCGCGTGCTGCGCGCCAAGGCGGACTCCGCCTGGCACCTGCACGAGCTGACGCGCGACCTCGGCCTCGACCTGACGGCGTTCGTCCTCTTCTCCTCCCTCGCCGGCGCCCTCGGCGGCCCGGGCCAGGCCAACTACGCCGCCGCCAACACCTTCCTGGACACCCTCGCCCGGCTGCGCCGCGCCCAGGGACTGCCGGCGGTCTCCGTCGCCTGGGGCCTGTGGGCGGAACGCAGCGACATGACCGGCCACCTCAGCGGCGCGGACACCGCACGGCTCGCCCGGGACGGCGTACGCGCCCTCTCCGCCGACGAGGGCCTGGCCCTCTTCGACGCCACCCTCGGCTCCGCCGACCCCGCCCCGCTGGCCGCCCGGCTGGACACGGCCGCCCTGCGCGCCCAGGCGGAGGCGGGGACGCTGCCGGCCGTGCTGCGCTCCCTGGCCCCGGCCGCGGCCCGGCCCGGCGGGACCTCCGGAGGACCCGCCGCGCTCCTCGCCGACCTCACCGCCCGCACGGGCAAGGAGCGCGCACGGGCGCTCCTGCGCCTCGTCCGGAGCGAGATCGCGACCGTGCTGCGGTACCCGGGACCGGACGCCGTGGGCCCCGACCGGCCGTTCGGCGAGCTCGGCTTCGACTCCCTGGGCGCCGTCCAGCTCCGCAACCGCCTCGGCGTCGTCACCGGCCTGCGGCTGCCCGTGACCGCGGTGTTCGACCACCCCACCCCGCGGGCCGTCGCCGCGCTCCTCCAGGCGGGGCTGTTCCCGGACGCGGAGGAGCCCGCCCCAGAGAGCGCGGACGACGAGGAAGCGGCGCTCGACGCCATGGACACCGAGACCCTGGTCCGCCTGGCACTGCGCGGCGGCGACGAATGAGGGAACGAGAGATGACCGTCGACAACCACGACCTTGTGGCGGCCCTCCGGGCGGCCATGAAGGAGAACGCCCGGCTGAAGCGGCGGAACGCGACCGCCGCCGACCCCGTCGCCGTCGTCGGCATGGCCTGCCGCTACCCGGGCGACGCCGACTCGCCCGCGGCGCTGTGGCGGCTGGTCGCCGAGGGCCGCGACGCGATCACCGGCTTCCCCGAGGACCGCGGCTGGGACATGGACGCCGTCTACCACCCGGACCCCGCCCACCCCGGGACGAGCTACGTCCGCACCGGCGGATTCCTGTCCACGGCCACCGAGTTCGACCCCCGCTTCTTCAACGTCGGCCGCCGCGACGCGCTGGCGATGGACCCGCAGCAGCGGCTGCTCCTCGAAGGCACCTGGGAGGCCCTGGAGGAGGCCGGGATCGACCCGGAGAGCCTGCGCGGCAGCGCCACCGGCGTGTTCGCCGGCGCGATGTTCCAGGACTACGCCTGGGTGGCGCGCTCCCGCGCCGACCAGGTCGCCGGCCGCTGGGGCACCGGCACGCTCGGCAGCTTCGTCTCCGGCCGGGTGGCCTACACGTTCGGGTTCGAGGGCCCTGCGCTGACCGTCGACACGGCCTGCTCGTCGTCGCTCGTGGCCACCCATCTCGCGATGCAGTCGCTGCGCCGCGGCGAGTCCTCGCTGGCCGTCGTGGGCGGCGTCACGGTCCTCGCCACGCCCAGCGTGTTCGTGGAGTTCTCCCGGCAGCGCGCGCTGTCCCCGGACGGCCGCTGCCGCGCCTTCGCCGACGCGGCCGACGGCACGGGCTGGGCCGAGGGCATGGGCGTCCTGATCCTGGAACGGCTGTCGGACGCGCGGCGGAACGGGCACCGGGTGCACGCGGTGCTGCGCGGCTCGGCGATCAACCAGGACGGCGCCAGCAACGGCATGACGGCCCCCAACGGCCCGGCCCAGGAGCGAGTGATCCGCGCGGCGCTGGCGGACGCCGGGCTGTCGGCGGGGGACGTGGACGCGGTGGAGGGCCACGGGACGGCGACGACGCTCGGGGATCCGATCGAGGTCCAGGCGCTCCAGGCCGCGTACGGGGACCCGGAGCAACGCCCTTTGTGGCTGGGATCGTTGAAGTCCAACATCGGGCACACGCAGGCGGCGGCGGGTGTGGGCGGCATCATCAAGATGATCGGCGCGCTGCGGGCGGAGCGGTTGCCGGCGACGCTGCACGTCGATCGTCCGACGGGGAAGGTGGACTGGTCGCGGGGCCGGGTGCGGCTCCTCACGGAGGAGCAGGCGTGGCCGCGCTCGTCCGAACGGCCGCGCCGCGCCGGGGTGTCGAGCTTCGGCGCGTCCGGGACGAACGCCCACGTGATCGTCGAGGAGCCGCCGGCGGCCGCCGAGGAACCGGCTTCCGAACGGTCCGATGACGCGCCGCTGGTAGGGACGGTGTCCGAACGGGCTGGACGGTCGGGTGAAGCGCCGCTGGTACGGACGGTGTCCGAACGGTCCGAGCGGTCGGGTGAAGCGCCGCTGGTACGGACGGTATCGGAACGGTCCGAGCGGTCGGGTGACGCGCCGCTGGTACGGACGGTATCGGAACGGTCCGAGCGGTCCGGTGACGCGCCGCTCGTCTGGACGGTGTCCGGCCGGATGCCGTCCGGACTGGCCGCGCAGGCGCGGCGGTTGGCGGAGTGGGTGCGCGAGCACCCGGACGCAGACCCGCTGGACCTGGCGTTCTCGCTGGCGACCACGCGCGCGACGCTCTCCCACCGCGCGGCGGTCGTCGGCCGTACGCGCGACGACCTGCTCGCCGGCCTCGACCGCGTCGCCGCCGGCCAGGCGGCCCCCGAGGTACTGCTGCCCACCCGGGCCCGCCCCGGAAGCGTCGCCTTCGTCGTACAGGGCCCCGACGGGCGGCGCACGGAAGGGATACGCGAACTCGTCTCCACGGAACCGGCGTTCGCCCGCCGCATGGAGGAGTGCGCGGCGGCGCTCGCCCCGTACACCGACGGGAACGTGCTCGACGCCCTCGAAGGCGCGCCCGGCGCCGTCCGCACCCCCGCCCTGGAACGGGCCGTCTCCTTCGCCGTGTCGGTGTCGCTGGCGGCGCTCTGGCGCGCGTACGGCGTCGAGCCCGACGCCGTCCTGGCCGCGCCGGGCGGGGAGGTCGCGGCCGAGGTGATCGCCGGACGGCGCACGCTGACCGAGGCGGCGCGGGCCGTGGCGGACGCGCCCGCTTCCGCGGAGCCGCTCGTCGAGAGCGTGCGCGCGAGGCTGGCCGAGGGCTTCCAGGCGTTCCTGGACATCGGCCTCCGGCCGACGCTCACCGACGCGCTCACCGCGGCCGTCTCCGCCGTGGGCGGCGACCCGGACGACTTCCTGATCACCCGGCCGACGGGTGGGGGCGCTTCGACGGGCAGGGGCGCGGCCCCCGGGCGCACCGCGTTCCTCCGCTCCCTCGCCCAGGCCCACGTCGGCGGCGTACGCGTCGACTGGACGCCGCTGTTCGACGGCCGCGGCGCACGCGCCGTCCCGCTGCCCACCTACCCGTTCCAGCGGCAGCGCTACTGGCTGACCGAGCGCGCGCCCGAGCGTGCCCCGGAGCGGCCCGCCGCCCCCGCCGCCCCCGCCGAGGGGGAGATCCGCCGCGGCGGTACGTACACCCAGCTGCTGCGCCGCGCCCACGTCGAACACGCCATCGCCGAGGCCGTACCGCTGCTGGCGGCGGCGTCCCGCTTCCAGCCGTCCTTCGCCTCGACCGCGGAACTGACCGGCGGCGCGCGCTCGGTCCTGGTCGCGGACGGCACCCCGGACCCGGTGGTGGTCTGCGTCCCGTCGTTCCTCGCGGGCTCGGGACCCCACCAGTTCGCCCGCTTGGCCGCCGAACTGCGGCCCCGGCTGCGGACGTCCGCCCTCGTCCTGCCGGGCTTCGGCAGGTCCGCGCCGCTCCCGAAGTCGTGGTCGGCCGCCGTCGACGCCATGGCCGAGGCCACCGCCGAGGCCGCCGCGGGCGCGCCGTTCTTCCTCGTCGGCCACTCCGTGGGCGGGCTGATGGCCCGCGCGGTCGCCGAACGCCTGCTGCGGTCCGGCACCCGGGTGCAGGGCGTCGCGATGATCGACACGTACGACATCGACGACGCGGGGGAGCGGGAGGCCCTGTTCGTCTGGGCGATGAGCGAGATCCTCGACCGGGATCCCACGGGCGTGGTGGTCAACGACGAGAACCTCATGGCCATGGGCGCCTATGTGCGCCTCTACGCCGAGTGGGAGCCGGTGGAGGCCGACGTCCCGACGCTCGCCGTACGGGCCGTGGCCCCCGAGGCGTCCCACGGCGCCCCCGTCGACCCCACCTGGAAGGCCGCCGACGCGACCGAACCCGTCCCGGCCGACCACTTCTCGATCCTGGAGGACCGGGCCCCCACGACCGCCCGCGTCCTCGGAGCCTGGTTCGACCGGGTCCGCACCGACCCGCCACGACGTGCCTGACGGCCCCCCACCACCGATGCGACGAGGAGTCCCCGATGTCCCACAACCCCCCGCCGACGGCCCCCACCACCGCCGCGGAGCTCACCCGCCGCTGGACGACCGACCCCCGGTGGAAGGGGGTGGAGCGGACGTACTCGGCGGAGGACGTCGTGCGGCTGTCGGGCAGTGTGCGTGAGGAGCACACTCTCGCCCGTCGTGGGGCGGAGCGGTTGTGGCGGGAGTTGCACGAGCGCGACTACGTGCACGCGTTGGGTGCGTTGACCGGTGGTCAGGCGGTGCAGCAGGTGCGGGCGGGGTTGCGGGCGATCTACCTGTCGGGCTGGCAGGTGGCGGCGGACGCGAATGTGGCGGGGCAGACGTATCCGGACCAGAGTCTGTACCCGGCGAACTCGGTGCCGCGGGTGGTGCGGCGGATCAACAACGCGCTGCTGCGGGCCGATCAGATCGCTACGGCCGAGGGGGATTCCTCGGTGGACTGGTTGGCGCCGATCGTGGCGGACGCGGAGGCCGGTTTCGGTGGTCCGCTGAACGCGTTCGAGCTGACCAAGGCGATGATCGCGGCCGGCGCGGCGGGCATCCATTACGAGGACCAGTTGGCGTCGGAGAAGAAGTGCGGTCACCTGGGCGGCAAGGTCCTCGTCCCCACCGCGCAGCACGTGCGTACCCTCAACGCCGCCCGTCTGGCGGCCGACATCGCCGATGTGCCCACCCTGATCGTCGCGCGCACCGACGCCCTCGCCGCGAATCTGCTGACCAGCGACGTCGATGAGCGCGACGCCCGCTTCTGCACCGGCGAGCGCACCGCCGAGGGCTTCTACCGCGTCGAGGCGGGCATGGCCCCCGTCATCGCCCGCGGCCTCGCCTACGCCCCCTACGCCGACCTGCTGTGGATGGAGACCGGCACTCCGGACCTCGACGAGGCGCGCGCCTTCGCCGAGGCGATCCACGCCGAGTACCCGGACACGATGCTGGCCTACAACTGCTCGCCGTCCTTCAACTGGAAGGCGGCCCTGGACGACGACCGGATCGCCAAGTTCCAGCGGGAACTGGGGGCGATGGGCTACCGGTTCCAGTTCATCACCCTGGCGGGGTTCCACTCCCTCAACCACGCGATGTTCGACCTCGCCCGCGGCTACGCCGCGCACGGCATGACCGCCTATGTCGATCTGCAGGAGCGGGAGTTCGCCGCGCAGGCCGACGGCTTCACCGCCGTCCGCCACCAGCGCGAGGTCGGCACCGGCTACTTCGACCTCGTCACCACCGCGCTCAACCCGGACTCGTCCACCACCGCCCTGACCGGCTCCACCGAGGAGGAGCAGTTCCACCCGGCGCTCTGAGCGCCTTGTCCTTCTGTCCTGTCCGTGTGTTCGTTCGTTCCCGCTGGAAGGGGTTGAGGAAATGGACGGCAGGGAGCACCGCTGGTTCATCCTCGGCGCGTCCGTCATCCCGCTGCTGGGGGTCCTGGCCTCCATGGCACTGCTGTGGAACAAGATCTTCTCCTGGTCCGACGCCGTGGTCCTCGTGATCATGTACGCGATCTCCGGGTTCGGGATCTCCACCGGCTACCACCGCATGCTCACGCACCGCTCGTTCGAGACCTACAAGCCGATCCGGGTCGCCCTGGCCACCGCCGGCGTCATGGCCGGCCAGGGGCCCCCACTGATCTGGGCCGCCCACCACCGCAAGCACCACCGCGTCGCCGACAAGGAGGGCGACCCCCACTCGCCACACCTGGACTTCCCGCCCGGCTTCAAGGGAACCATGACCGGTCTGTGGCACGCCCACCTCGGCTGGCTGTTCGACGAGAAACTCACGTCCGACCCGATGCGCTACTGCCCCGACCTGGTGCGCGAGAAGCCGATGCGCTGGCTGAGCGAGCACCTGGTGCTGGTCACCGCCGCGGGATGCGTGCTGCCCGGCCTGCTCGCGTTCGCGATCACCGGCGGCAGCGTCACCGCGGGCCTGACCGGCATGCTCTGGGGCGGCCTCGTCCGCATCTTCCTCATCAACCACATGACGTACGCGGTGAACTCCGTCGGCCACTACTTCGGCCGGCGCCGCTTCGACACCACCGACGAGTCCCGCAACGTCGCCTGGCTGAGCCTGCCGTCCTTCGGCGAGGCATGGCACAACAACCACCACGCCTTCCCGCGGTCCGCGCGGCACGGCATGAAGTGGTACGAGGTCGACCTCTCCGCCATCCTCATATGGAGCCTGGAGAAGACCGGCCTGGCCTGGAAGGTCATCCGGATCGACCCGGAGCGGATGGAGATGCGCGAGGCCGGCATCAGCCGGGTGAGCGGCGGCTCCACCGCCGACCAGGCCCAACTCCTCAAGTCCCAGCAGCACCTGGCGCCCCTCGCGGAGCGCAAGAAGAGCGACCAGCCCACCGACCCCACCCTCGTCGACGTCGAATGACACCGTCCGGCGCCGGTGCGCGCACACCGCACCGGCCCGGAGGCGCCGACTTATCGGGACGGGCTCGTCGGGACGGGGGCATCGGGACGGGCCTGTCGGGACCGGCACGACGGTCCCGCCGGCACGACGGTCCCGCCGCCGCACGGTCCCGTCGGCACCACGGTCCCATCGGCACCACGGTCCCCTCGTTACCACAGGCGCATCGGCATCACAGGCGCATCGGAACCACCACCCACGGGGAGTACGGCCACACCATGGATTTCTTCTCCGCCTTGACGAACGGGTCCTCGCGCGGCGTCCTGCACGCCTGGTCGGGCGACGCCTTCGACCACACCCCCTGGCGCGACGTCGTCCGGGACGCCCACGGCATGGCCGCCCGGCTGCGCGCCCTCGGCGTACGCCCCGGAACCCGCGTCGCCTGCATCCTCACCAACACCCCCGACACCGTCCGCGGCCTGCTCGCGACCTGGCTGGCGGGCGGCGTGGTCGCGTCCCTCCCGCTGCCCACCCGCGGCCAGAGCCAGGAGGCGTACGGCGACCAGCTGGTCGCCCTCACCGCCCGCCTCGACCCGGTCCTCCTGCTGGCCGACGACTGGATAGCGGCGACGCTCCCCGCCGAACTGACAGCGTCCCTCCCGGTCGCGGGCTGGACGGCCCTCCGCGCCGCCGGCGCGTCCGCCTCCTTCACCCCGAGTCCCCCGGCCGGGACGACCTGGCCTTCATCCAGTACTCCTCGGGCAGCACCAGCACCCCCAAGGGCTGCGCCCTCACCACCCGCGCCATAGAACGCCAGTTGGAGATCATCCTGCACCTGACGGGCGGCCGCCCGGGCGCGGATACGGTTGCCTCGTGGCTCCCCTTGTCCCACGACATGGGCATGTTCGGCTGCCTGCTCTACTCCTGGGCGTACGACTTCCACTTCGTCCTGTCCACGCCGGACCGGTTCGGTCTCGCGCCCCGGTCCTGGTTCCGCGACATGTCGGAGTACGAGGCCACCATGACGGCGGGCACCAGCACCGCCGTCTATCTGGCGGCCCGAGCACAGGGCCGGGGCACCCTCCCGAAGGAACTGCGCCTACGAGCGGCGGTGATCGGCGCGGAACGCGTCGACTGGGACACCCTGACCACCGCCACGGCCGCGTTCCGCCCCTTCGGCCTCACGGACATCGCGTTCCAGCCCGCCTACGGCATGGCGGAGGCCACTCTCGCCGTCTCGGGCAAACCGTGGGCGGAGGCGCCCCGCGCCCTGACCTTCCACGGCCCGTCGCTGGTCGAGGGCAAGGCGATTGAGGTGGCCCCGGACGAGCCCCACGCCACCCGCATCGTCTCCAACGGCGTCCCCCTCCCGGGCGTGGAGATACGGGCCGGAGCGTCCGGCGGCGTGGCCGAGATCGAGGTGGCTTCCCCCAGCCTCGCCCAGGGCTACTACGCCGACCCGGCCCGCACGGCGGAACGCTTCCACGACGGCCGGCTGCGTACCGGCGACCTGGGCTTCCTCCGCGACGGCGAACTCTACGTCCTCGGCCGGGCCGACGACATGCTCTCGGTCGGCGGCCGCAAGGTCTACGCCACGGAGATCGAGTCGGCCGTCGACTCGATGCGCAACATCCGCAAGGGCTGCGCGGCGGTGGTGGACGCCGGCGACACGGGCGCCACCCGCCTCGTCCTCATGGTCGAACCCCAGGGAAACCCCAAGGACTTCCGCCCCATCGCCGAAGAGGCCGCCACCCTGGCCCTGGAAAAGGCCGGCGTGGCCCTGGACGAATGCCTCTTCCTCCCCCGAGGCGTCCTCCCCAAAACCCCCAGCGGCAAAATCCAACGCTTCCGCTGCCGAGCCCTCCTCACCGACATCACCTTCACCCCGGTGGCGCGGGTGTCCTTGGCCTGAGCACGGCCGCGCGCTCGGCCGGCCCCGAAGGGCGGCCAAGGGGCGCGCGGGATGTCGGCTTGTCAGCCGGACAAACAGAAGAACCCCATGCTCAGCTGGGGTTCTTCGTTGCGGTCAGGATTCCCGGACCGCGCCACGGGGCTACGTCCACACGGGCGCGTACGCGACCACGTCTGGGGGGTGTGGCTGGGGCGGCCGGGGACCTGTTTATGCGAGGACACGCATAGTCGCGTTCACGGATAGACGCGTAGCGCCACCCCTTCTACTGTCGGTGGGCAGGCGGCCCAAATGGGTCGACAGCAAGGGGGTTTGGCGTGTTCGAACGTTCGGCGCTCACCCGGCTTACGGGCAACGGCAACGGCGAGTGCGGAGAGAAGGACTGCCCGAACGTGTACCGCACGGCCACGGGATCGTTCGTCGTGCAGGACGACGTGTCCAACGCCTTCACCCCGCCCTCCGGGGAAGGGCTCGTGGAAATCCCGGAGGCGGTTCTCAGGGAGGCATTCCGTGCACTTGGATGGTGACACGTGGAATGACTGCTTCGATTCCATGGAGCGTGAGGCGTGGCGGCTGGAAACGCTGCCCGTCTACACCATGCCCCAGGAAGCGGAGAAGCTGAAGCGCTTCCTCGCCGGGGAGAAATCTCCGGACGATTACACGTCGGCCTGGATGGACGAGGTTCGGCAATGGGCCTCGGAAGGGAAGAGTGTCGGCAGGGTGCACGTCGTGACCCGCCCGCTCTCGGACTACCTTCGGTTCGAGTTCGAGTATTACTACCGGCACCACGTGAAGGCGGGCGAGGATATCCGCATCCTCGACCTCACCGAGCGGAAGAACCCGGGGCTTCCGGATCAGGATTTCTGGATGTTCGATGAGTCCAAGGTGGTCCTGATGAACTACCGGGCGGACGGGACGCAGATAAACCGAGAACTGTACGAAGGTGATCCCGAGCCGTACCGGCAGTGGAAGCGGATTGCGGTTGCCGAGTCGGTTCCATTCCTGGAGTACGTGAGCGGGTGACGTTCGACCCTGAACAGTTGGGGCAGCCGAAGCAAGAACTGGCCGCCCTGCTGAAAGAACTACGCAAGCGAGCCGGCCTCACTGGGGACCGGCTCGCTCGGCGTTGCAACATGTCCCAATCGAAGATCAGCCGGATCGAGAATGGGAAAGCCCAACCGAGTCTGCTGGATCTGGAAAGAATCCTCCGGGCCGTCGTGGCTCCGCCCGAGATCATCGAGGAGGTCATCGCCCTTGCGAGGCTGGCCAACACCGAATGGCAAGACCTGCGCTCGCTGCGACGTAGGGGCCTGGAGAAGAAGCAGACTGAACTTGCTGCCCTTGAATCCTCGTCCACGGAGTTCCGCTTCTTCCTGCTCTCGATGATTACAGGACTGCTGTCCACCTCTGAGTACATCCGAGCCAGCCTTGCCCATTCTCCGGCCGATGTCACCAAGACGATCGCGAGGAAGCTGGAGCGGCAGGAGGTTCTTTACGACACGAAGAAGCGGTTTACCTTCATCCTTACCGAGCAGGCTGTGAGGTGGCCACTCCTGCCCCCGGCTGCGATGGCGATGCAGATTGATCGGCTGGCTTCACTGACCCATCTAACGAATGTGAAGCTCGGTGTCATCCCAATCGCGGGGTACAAGCCTATTGCTCCGATGGACACCTTCACTGTCTACGACAACACCCTGGCCACTGTGGAGAACACCACCGGTGTCATGATCCTCAGAGATCCGCGTGACATCGAAATGCATGTGGAACTGTTCTCCACGCTGGAGGGTTATGCGCTTTTCGGGGGCGAAGCGCGAGCCTTGTTGGTGGAGTGGTCTGCCACCTGCCGTTCATGATCTTTAGTCCATGACGGGAAAGAACTACACAGTCGTCGCTTTCCAGGCCAATGATTTCCTCCATGGCAGCGACCGAGCGAAACGAAAAGCGGGTCCGCTACGGCGTGGGGTGGCGGCCGGCGTACCGGCGGAGGTTCGGCCCTGACGCTGGTGTGTGCTCATGACGACCGGGCGCATGACTCTCCGGGTGTCATACGACGGGGGCCGGACGTACGGCCCGGTGCGCACGGTGCAGGTGAACCCGCGCAACGCGGTGATCTTGGGTTCGCCGACCAAGTACCCGCCGTGCGGGTGCCCTCGGTGCACGGGTCGCCCGTCGCCACCGAGGACGGCGTCCGCCGCGCTCGTCGCTGTCCCTTTGCTTCCTGCCGGAATCCCGGTGGGAGTCCCCGAGAAGAGAGAGGTAAGTCCGATGCTGAAGCAGAACACCACGTCGGCCGCCCCCGAGGGGGGTGGCCTGCTCGTCGCGAAGCGGAAGATCGTGGCCGCGCGCACCCGCGCCGAGCAGGAGTCGGACGTCAGCAGTGGCCGTTCCGACGGCAACGACTGACGGGAGCGCCCACGTTGCTTGATGCAGCCACGTGGGCGGGGCGTCTGGGCGGGGACAGGTTCCTCGCCCAGACGTACCACCGCTCTTACGCGCACCTCCCCGGAGCCGCCGACACGGCGGGCCTGTTCTCCTGGGACGACCTGAACCGGATCATTGCCACTCAGCGGCTGGAGCCGCCCCGGCTGCGCCTGTCGGTCGACGGCGAGATGGTCCCGCTCCACCGCTACGTGATCCCGACCACGAACCGCCGAGCGGTCACCTGGTCCCGCATCCAGCCGTCCGACTTCCACGCCCAGCTCAGAGACGGGGCGTCGCTGGTGCTCGATGCGGTGGAGAAGATCCACCCCGCCGTGGGGGCGGCTGCTGAGGGGCTGGAACGCTTCCTCGGAACTTCCGTGCAGGCCAACGTGTACGCCTCGTGGACCGAGCGGGAGGGCTTCGGCCGGCACTGGGACGACCACGATGTGGTGGTGGTCCAACTGCGCGGTTCGAAGCGGTGGCGCCTGTGGGGGATGACCCGTGAAGCGCCCACCTTCCGGGACGTGGAGTCGCCGGAGGAGCCGGAGGGCGACCCGGTGGCGGACCTCGTTCTGTCCCCGGGTGACGTGCTCTACCTGCCGCGCGGCTGGTGGCACTCGGTCACCGCTGGCCAGGGGACAGAATCCCTTCACCTCACGTTCGGGATGGTCCCGCACACGGGCGCTGACCTGATGCTCTGGGTCGTCGACCAGCTCCGGGCGTCCCTCGCGCTCCGCAGGGACATCCCGCGCTTCGGCTCGCTGGCGGAACAGTCGGACTTCACCGACGCCGTACGCGGTGAAGTGGCCGACATGATGGCGGACCCCCGCCTCGTGGAGCGGTGGGTGGAGTCGATCGACACGACGGACCCGGGCCACGCGATTCCGTCCCTGCCCTACGTGGACGGACTCCCCGCACGGAGGGAGATCACGGTCAAGCTCACCGCTCCGGGGGGCCGCCTGACGGCGAACCGCGAACAGGGCACGGTCACCTTCTCGGCGGCCGGTACCGCGTGGGACTTCGCCGAGTCCGCCGCGCCCGCGCTGGGCACGCTGCTGACCAACCGGCCGACCACGCTCGGCGTACTCGCCGACTCCGCTGGACTGGAAGTCAAGGAGGTGGCCGAACTGGTCTCCATCCTCATCGACGGCCACACCGTCGCAGTCGTGGGGACTGCGCCGTGACCGCCGTGCTCTGCCTGGGGACATACCGCGTGCGTGCCGTCAGTCGGGCGGCACGCACCGCCCTGGCGGCCGGTAGCCCCTGGGTGGACACGGCACCCAACTACGCCCACGGTCGGGCGCATGAGGAACTGGGCCCTGTTCTCGGGGAGTACCCGACCGTGCGGGTAGCCACGAAGACGGGGTTCTTCACGGCGGAGCAGGGCCGTACCGCCCTGGCTGAGGGCGTCCTCACCCGGGAAGAGGCGGCCGGTAGGCACAGCCTTGAACGGGGCTTCGTCCGCTGGCAGACGGAGCGATCCTTGGCCGCGCTCGGGCGCGTGGACCTGGTGTTCGTGCATAACCCCGAGCACCACGGGCACGGCCTTGACCGCGCCGCTCTGCACGGGCGTGTACGGGATGTCTTCACGGCGCTGGAAGAGTTCGCCCATGCGGGCAGGATCGGCGGTTACGGCGTCGCCACCTGGTCGGGCCTGACCTCCGGAGCGTTCAGCGTGCCCGGGTTGCTCGCGCTCGCCCGGCAGGCGGCCGGTTCCGCCGAGCATCACTTCACGGGCTTGCAGATGCCCGTCAGCATGATCATGGATGCCCCGATCACATGGGCCCTGAACGGCGGCGGACCACTGGTGCGGGCGACGGACGCGGGGCTGATCACCTTCGGCTCCGCTCCCCTGCACGGGGGCGCACTCCTCGACGCCATGACACCCGAACTCGTGAACCTCATCCGTCCCGGCCTGTCGGCCGCAGCCGCTGCCCTGCTGGCCGTCGGCTCGTGCCCCGGCCTCGATGTCGTCCTCACCTCCGCGAGCACCCGCGAGCACTGGGACGATGCGGCCAAGGCTCTGGCTGCGCCTCTGACGGCCCGGGAACTCAGGAGGGTGACGGATGAACTCGCCGGTGAATGAGGAGGTACAGGACCTGATGGAGGCCGCCCACGACCGGGCGGCCAAGGCACTGGGCCTCACCTGCACGGGGCCGCCGGCGTGGGGTTTCCTCGGTGTCACTCTCGGACGCCGAGCGGGGGACCGGTGGCTACGGGTGAGCCGGACGGCGAAGAGGAACGCGGGCAGGAAGGCGGGGGAGGGCATCGTTGGCGCCTCGGAGCTGGTGCCTGACGGCGTGCCCCGCCCCCACCTGTACGCGGTGCATGACTGGACTGACGGCGAGTGGGCCTTCGAGTCGGAAGTCCTGGACTGCCTCACGCAACCCATCGTGTCCCCGGGCCGGCCCGACATCGACCACGACCCGGGGCTGCCCGAGGAGTGGTGGGCGGACCTTCGCCAAGCCCTTGCCATCCTCGCTGAAGCGGAGGGAGTGAAGACGACCGTGCGGGACGGGTGGATCGAACGAGCCTTCCCCCAGTTCCTCGGCATCCCCGCCCCCGCCAAGGTGGAGCGGGTGACCGGTCACGGTGACCTGCACTGGGGCAACCTCACCGCCGCGCCCCTGTGCCTGCTGGACTGGGAGCGGTGGGGCTTGGTGCCCTTCGGCTATGACGCGGGACTCCTCCACGCCAACAGCCTGCTTGTGCCCGACGTAGGCGCCAGCATCCGCAAGGAGTTCGCGCCGATCCTCGACACCCCCGCCGGCCGAATCGGGGAACTGGCGGCCCTGGCCGAGATGCTGCAAGCCGTAGCCCGTGGCTGGTACCCCGACCTCGCACCCCACCTCGTGGCCCGTGCAGAAGTGCTCACCGGAGTGCGCCCGCCCGTACCGGTCCACTCCGAGGTGAGCGCCTGACCGCACCCCTGTGCGCCTGTCTCAGGTGCTCTCACTCTTGGCGCGCCTGGCCGGGCTAGGCAAGATGCCTGACCGGGAAGTCCGCTCGGCTGTTGGTCACGCGATTGGTAACGCCACAGCCGGATAAACAGAAGAACCCCAGCTCCGCTGGGGTTCTTCGTTGTGTCCGAGGGGGACTTGAACCCCCACGCCCGATAAAGGGCACTAGCACCTCAAGCTAGCGCGTCTGCCATTCCGCCACCCGGACCAGGTGTCGTTTCCTCGGGGTGTTCCCCGCGGCGACATGGAAAACAATACCAGGTTTCGAGGGGTGCTCGATCACTCGGGCGGGGGGCCGTTGCGGGGCTGCGACCAGCGGGTTCTTGCGGGAGTGTGTCGGCAGGATTGCGGCCTTGGGCTCGGGCGGCGGCGGGTGGAGGATGGCGGTGGGCCCACGCCGGGGGTCCGCGCGAGAGGGCTCCCGGGGGCGAACCACGAGGAGGCAGTGTGAGCGCGGAACAGACAACGGGCGCCGAGAACGAGGTCGTGGACATCTGTCGCGACCTGATCCGGATCGACACGAGCAACTACGGCGACCACTCCGGGCCCGGGGAGCGCGCCGCCGCCGAGTACGTGGCGGAGAAGCTGGCCGAGGTGGGGCTGGAGCCGCAGATCTTCGAGTCGCACCCCGGGCGGGCCTCGACCGTGGCGCGGATCGAGGGTGAGGACCCGTCGCGGCCGGCGCTGCTGATCCACGGGCACACGGACGTCGTCCCGGCCGACGCCGCGGACTGGACGCACCACCCGTTCGCGGGCGAGATCGCCGACGGGTGCCTGTGGGGGCGCGGCGCGGTGGACATGAAGGACATGGACGCGATGACCCTCGCGGTCGTCCGCGACCGGATGCGGACCGGGCGCAAGCCCCCGCGTGACGTGGTGCTCGCCTTCCTCGCGGACGAGGAGGCGGGCGGCACGTATGGCGCCCGCTACCTGGTGGACAAGCATCCCGGCCTCTTCGAGGGTGTCACGGAGGCGATCAGCGAGGTCGGCGGCTTCTCGTTCACCGTGAACGAAAACCTGCGGCTGTATCTGGTCGAGACGGCCCAGAAGGGCATGCACTGGATGCGGCTGACCGTGGAGGGCACCGCCGGCCACGGTTCCATGACCAACACCGACAACGCGATCACCGAGCTCTGTGAGGCGGTCGGGCGGCTGGGGCGGCACCAGTTCCCGGTGCGGGTGACCAAGACCGTGCGGTCGTTCCTCGACGAGCTGTCGGACGCGCTGGGCACCCCGCTCGACCCCGAGGACATGGAGGCCACCCTCGCCAAGCTGGGCGGCATCGCCAAGATCATCGGGGCGACGCTGCGGAACACGGCCGCGCCGACGATGCTGGGCGCCGGCTACAAGGTGAACGTCATCCCCGGTCAGGCCACGGCGCACGTCGACGGCCGGTTCCTGCCCGGATACGAGGAGGAGTTCCTCGCCGACCTCGACCGGATCCTCGGGCCGCGGGTCAAGCGCGAGGACGTGCACGCGGACAAGGCGCTGGAGACCGGGTTCGACGGGGACCTCGTGGCGGCGATGCAGACGGCGCTGCGGGCCGAGGACCCGATCGCCCGCGCCGTGCCGTACATGCTCTCCGGCGGCACCGACGCCAAGTCCTTCGACGACCTCGGGATCCGCGGCTTCGGGTTCGCCCCCCTGAAGCTGCCCCCCGAGCTCGACTTCGCCGGGATGTTCCACGGAGTGGACGAGCGCGTCCCCGTCGATGGTCTGACATTCGGTGCGCGCGTGCTCGACCGGTTCCTGGATGAGTGCTGACACGCTTTCTGAAAGAGCGTCAGGTTGTGCGGAGTTGGCGCTTTTTTAACCGGAAAGAGTGAACAGGCTCAAGGTTACGTAGCTCGGTTCCCCCCGTGTCGTTACAGGGAGTGCGGTCCGCGGCTGGGATCGCATTCCAACAAGGAGGAATCCATGCTCAAGAAGGTCGTCGCCACCGCGGCTGCCACCGGTGGTCTCGTGCTCACGGGCGCGGGTCTGGCAGCGGCGGCGGGCGGGGCGCAGGGCGCCGCGGTGAACAGCCCCGGCGTGGCCTCGGGCAACGTCGTGCAGATCCCGGTCTCGGTGCCGGTCAACCTGTGCGGCAACACGGTCAACGTCGTCGGGGTGCTCAACCCCACGCACGGCAACATCTGCGTCAACAAGTGACGTTGCCCCTCACCGGGTGAGGGATTGGAGAACCGGGCGGCTCCGGAGCGCGCGCCATGCGCCCCGGGGCCGCCGGGCTTTCGACCCGGACACCGTGCGCGGGCACCTCGTCCGCGCGCGTTCCGCATGGCAAGCAGTAGTAGCAGAGGGGCAAAGCAATGCGACAGGTCGCCAAAAAGGGCCTGCTCACCGTCGCGGCAGCGGGCAGCGTGCTGGCCGTGACCGGTGGCTACGCGTACGCGGACTCGGGTGCTCAGGGCGCCGCCGCGCACTCCCCGGGCGTCGCGTCCGGGAACACCGTCCAGGTGCCGGTCCACGTGCCGGTCAACGTCTGCGGCAACACCGTGAACGTCGTCGGGGCGCTCAACCCCGCCTCCGGCAACACCTGTGTCAACGGTGGCCACGGGGGCCACGGTCAGGGCCACGGCCACGGCGGCGGTCACGGTCAGGGCCACGGGCACGACGGCGGGCACCACGGCGGCGGCTCCGGGGCGGAGGGTGCGGCCGTCGGCTCGCCCGGCGTCGCCTCCGGGAACGTCGTCCAGGCGCCGGTGGACGTGCCGGTCAACGCCTGCGGCAACTCCGTGGACGTGGTCGGTGTCGCCAACCCCACCTTCGGCAACGCCTGCATCAACGGGGGCCACGACCACGGGAGGGGCCCGGACCACACCCGGCCGCACCACCCGGGCGAGCCCTCGCACCACAACCCGCCGGCCGACAAGCCGCACGGGGACAAGCCCCACGGGAACCACGAGGACCACGGGACCCACGGGGACAAGGACAAGCCGTGCGACGAGCACCAGCCGGCCGGGCACCACAACCCGCCCGCCGAGCACTCGGTGCACAAGCCCGGCCACGTCACCCCGGGCCGGTCACCTCGGGCCCGATCGTCCCGGTGGCCGTGGTGAAGGACGCGCACGGTCCGGCCCGGCCGGCCGCCGCGGCGGTCGAGGAGAAGGACGACCAGCTCGCGCACACCGGCGCGGGTGAGCTGGGCATGGCCGGTGCCGCGAGCGCGGCCCTGCTGCTCGGCGGCGCCGTCCTCTACCGCCGGTCGCGCGCCGGTCAGCAGGGCTGAAACGGTCGGCTGTGGGTCTCCGGGCCCGTGGGCGCGTGGGTCCGTGGGCATGGTGGGCTGAGTCGGTGAGGCCGGCTCGGCGGCGGAGCTGATCCGGCGGAGCCGGTCGGTTTCCCGCCGGGCGGGCGCATCGAAGCGCGGGAGCGGGTTCCGGAAACCGGGGCCCGCTTCCGTCGTTTCCGGCGGGCTTGGCGGGCTTGGCGGGCTTGGCGGGCTTGGCGGGCTCAGCGGGCTCACGGTCGTCCGGCCGGTCCCCGTTCAGCCCCGTCCCCGTCCGGCCGGTGCGGCGGTCCGCCGCTCGCGGCCCCGGGCCGCCGCTGCCGTCGCCGCCCGGCTGGGGAGGCGCCGGTCACCGGCTCCGTACGACGCCCCCGGCGCCCGCTCCGCGGCCCGGGCGCGGCCTCACCAGGTGGCGCGCAGCTGGCGGATGATCCTGCGGCGCAGCCGCACTCTTCGGCTGCCGTCGGGGAAGAGGCGCAGTCGGTCCAACTCCCAGTGTCCGTACTCGGCGTGGTCGGTCAGCAGTCGTGTGGCAGCACCTCGGGAGACCCCTCGCGGCACATACACATCACAGAATTCGTATTCCGGCATCGCATCTATTGTGCGGGAACAGCCCCGGTACGGATAGCGTCTGCACTATGTCTGATGCTGCGCAGCCAACCGCTGCCGAGGTACGGGCCGCCGCCGAGGCGGTCAAAGCCGCTCTGGACCGCCACCTCGACGCCGTCGAACGCCGGTCGGGGGAGGATGACCCGGCCGTCTACGCCGCGTTCAACGAGCTGGCCGCGGCAGCCGAGGCGTACGACGAGCTGCTGTACGACGCCTACGACGAGGTCACCCCCTTCGAGATCCCGGGCGACGACTCGCTGCCCGCCTACGCAGGCCCCGACGAGCCCAGCGCGCTGAGCGTGCTGATCCGCCGGGACTACGCGGTGGCCGAGCCGCAACGGCTGCTCGCCCAGGCCCAGCGGGTCGCGGACCTGGACCCCGACGTCCCCGACCTGGCACCCGGCTCACACCGGCCCGGGGGCGGCGCGGGGATCGTGGGCGGCAGCGTGCACGCGGCCCTCGGCGTGCTCTTCGGTGAGTACGAACCGGATGAAATCGCCTCCCGGCACAAGGAGTTCGGCCTGGAGGAGGGCGACTCCACGCTCTGGGTGGCCGCGCTCGACGACCTGTCCGAACCGGGGGAGTGGCTGTCGGCCCCCTTCGACCAGGCCGATCCCCAGCGGGTGGTCTGCCGGTTCGACGTCAGCGCCGTGTTCGACGAGGAGCTCGACGATCTCGACGACGACGGGCTGGACGACGCGGTGCTGGGGGTCGCGGAGGACGACGGGATGCTCGGTGTCGTGTCCGATGACGACGACATCGAAGTGGTCGAGGACCTCGACGACGAGGTCGGTGACGCCGACGGCACGGGCGGCGCGGGGACGGCGGGAGGAGGCGGTGGCGCGGGCGCGCCGGGCGGCCGGGGGAGGCCGGGCGCTCCCCGCTGACCGGTAGCGGCGCCAGGCTTGGGCCGGTCGGGAGGCTTCGGGGCCGGACCGGCGGGTCCGACCCCGCGAAGCCCCCGGAGTCGTGCGGCGGCCCGCCCGGGGCCGCGCAGGGACCGTAACTCCGCGGGAACGGGATCGGGGGATGCCGCCCTCGTGCAGCAGGTCGATCGGGACCGTAACTCCCGCGGGGATGGGATCCCTTGGGGAGCGAGGCACGCTCGCCCCGACCGGTTCCGGCCCGGCGCGCCCCGTGCAGGGCCGGAACCGGGCCCGGGCCGGTGCCTCGGGCTCGCGTTCCCAGGTGGTTTCGGATTCCTGGCAGCCCTCGGGGCCCGGGCGGGTCTCGGGTCCCTGACCGCGGACCGGCCGCCCGGGCCCTGGCCCGTGCCGGTGGCTCGGGGCCCGGGCCCAACACCGGAACCCGGGCGTCCCGGCCCCCCGGCCCCGGCCCCCGCCCCGGCCAGGCGGCCCCGGCGAAGCGGGCGGCCGCCCGGCCGGGTCACCCGGCCTGCGGCGCAGCCTGCGGCTTCAGGAGCGTCCGCAGGCGCGTGCTCCGTTCCTTCTGCGGGACCTCCGCCACGGCCCGCGGCAGGTCCTGGCCCGCGCCGTGGACGACGGACAGGTGGCGCTCGCCGCGGCCGAACGCCGTGTAGACCCAGGACCGGGTCAGGCCGGCGCCCGCGTCTCCGGGCAGGACGACCACCGCGGCCGGCCAGCGGGTGCCGGCCGCCTGGTGGGCGGTGACGGCCCAGCCGTGTCGTACCGCGTCG
Source organism: Streptomyces sp. CA-181903 (assembly GCF_050937075.1). Classification (NCBI taxonomy): domain Bacteria; kingdom Bacillati; phylum Actinomycetota; class Actinomycetes; order Kitasatosporales; family Streptomycetaceae; genus Streptomyces; species Streptomyces sp. CA-181903. The sequence goes on along the minus strand of NZ_JBNJLY010000001.1, from coordinate 1,455,502 downwards.
GCCACCCGGCCGGGCGGGACGACGACCTGGGTGCCCGAGCAGTCGAGCCGCAGCCCCTGCGCGTCGCCGGAGACCACGGTCCCCGGGACCATCCGGCCGGGCGCGGGGACGTACGCGATCCGGTCGCCCGGGTCGAAGCCGCCGAAGCGGCCCGGCCCCGGGTTGAGCCGCTCCTTCAGGGCGGCGTTGAGCGCGCGCGTGCCGACGGCGCCGCCGTGGCCGACGGTGACGACCTGCGTGGCCTCGGGCGGGACGCCGATCGCGCGGGGAACGGAGTCGGCGACGAGCTGCACGGTGCGGTGCACGGCCTCGCCCGCGTCCCGCACCGGGACGATGACGACCTCCTTGCCGGGCGCCTCCACCCGCAGCAGCTCGCCCGCCCCGATGCCGGAGAGCAGCTCGCCGAGGGGGCCGGGGTCGGGGGTGCGGGAGACGACGACCGGGCAGGCGCGGGCCGCCAGGACGTCGCCGAACACCCGCCCGGGGCCGGCCGACCACAGCTCGGCGGGATCGCCGGAGAGGACCAGCCGGGCGCCGTCCGGCAGTGACTCCACCAGGGCGGCGGCCGTCTCGACGTCCAGCCGCGGCGCGTCGAGCACCGCGAGCAGGTCGACGGCGAGCGCCCCCTCGGCGTCCCGTTCCGGCCCCTCCCGGCCGGCGAGCAGGCTGGCGACCGTGACCGCCTCCGCGTCCCCGGCGGCGGCCAGGCGCCGCCTGCCGTCCTCGGTGAACGCGGCGGTCACCGCGCGGAGTCCGAGCGCGCGGGCCGCCGCCACGACCGCCGCGGGCTCGGCGCGGGCCGCCTCGCCGCCGCTGTGCGCCACCAGGCCGGAGGCGGCGACGGCGCGGATCAGCTCGGCGGCCGACGGCGAGGGGGCCGCGGCGGCGGCGCCCTCCCAGTCCAGGTCCGGGGCGGCGGCGAGCGTGCCGAGCAGCCGGGCGAGCCCGTCGGCCAGGGTCTCCTCGGCCATGGCGTACCGGTCCGGGCCGAACAGGGTCCGGACCGGCACCTCGGCCTCGCCGGCCTCCTCCTCGGGCGTCTCCGGGGCCCGCAGCGGCTCCTGGAAGACCAGCACCGAGCCGTCCGCGATCACCTCGCGCAGCGCCTCGTCGGGATCCGGGACGGCCCGCCGGGTGAGCTCCTCGCGCAGGGCGGGCTCCTCCAGCACGGTGTGCCCGGCGAGCGCGGCCCGCTCCAGCAACCAGGCGGTGAGGGCCCGGGCCCGCCGTGCGTCGCCCGGCCCGCACTCGTCGCCGAGCAGCGCGCGGGCGAAGCCGTCCGCCTGCTCGGGGCGTACGCCCACGACGCCCAGCAGCAGCCACGGGTCCTCGCGCAGCGCCTCGGCGGCCTGCTCGCCGAGCGCGGTCACGACCGCCCCGGCCAGGCTCTCGGGCGCCCCGCCCGCCGTCAGCACCCGCCGTACCTCCGCGAGCGCCTCCTCGTCCAACGGCGCCTCCGCGAGCGGTCCTTCCACGGCGGGCGCGGCGGCCCGGCTCACCCGCCGCGGCGCCCGCGCCCCCGGCCGGGCCGGCTCCGTGAAGAACGACGCGGCGGGCCGCTCCCCGCTCTCCACGGCCCGCACGGCCGCGGCCAGCGCCTCGGCGACGGCGGAGCGCTTGGGCGGCGTGCCGCCGCCTTCGGGTGCGGCGGGTGCGGCGGGCCCGGGGTCGGTGGCCGAACCCGTGTCCTCGGCGGGGACGCGGCCCCGCTGATCGTCGGAAGCGGCGGTGCCGGCGCTGCCGCGCTCGCCTGCCGTGGCCGCCGGAGCCGCCTCGTGCGCGGCCGGGCCGCTCGCCGCGCCTCCCGGGGCCGTGTCGGCGCTTGGACGGGCGCCCGGCGCCTCCGGGCCCCCGGTTGGCTCGCCGTCCGCCGCCGTGTCGTTCGCGTCCCGACCGGTCGGTACGGCGTCCGGTGCACCGGATCCGTGGCCCGGCGGCGTGCCGGGCCTTTCCGTGCCCTCGGTCGCGGCCGGCTCGTGCGCCGGGGTGCTCTCGGCGTGGGCGTCCGCTCCGCCCGGGGGCGTGGCGGTGCTTGAGGCCGGCTCAGTGCTCAGGGCCGTGGACGCGCCGGTACCGTCTCCGTGCTCCGGTGTGTCCACGCCCGTCGGAGCGTCGTCTTGCGGGGCCTGCGGTGTGTCCGCGCCTGTCGGAGAGCCGTCCTCCAGGGCCTCCGGCGCGCTCGTTCCGGGCTCCGTGCTCCCGGCCGTCGGCGCGGCGCCCCCGCGGGCCCCGGCGCGTCCGCGCCCGTTCCCCCGTTTACGGTCCCCGGGGCATCGGGCCCGTCGGCCCGGTCCCGGGTCGGGTCCGGTGTCGCGGACGTCGTCCCGTTCGTGGCCGCGGGGGCGGCCTCGCCGTCGAGGCGGTCCGTGTTCACAGCTCGCTCCAGTCCTGATCGGGGTAGCGGTGCACCGGCGCCGACACATCGTCGAGCGCTTGGCAGATCTCGTCCGGAAGCGTAAGGGCTTCCACTGACAACGCCGCCCTGAGCTGCCGCGCCGTGCGCGCGCCGACGATCGGGGCGGTGACCCCGGGGCGGTCGCGGACCCAGGCGAGGGCGATCTGGAGGGGCGTGGTGGCGAGGCCGTCGGCGGCCGTGGCGACGGCGTCCACGACGCGGCGCGCGGGCTCCGTCAGGTAGGGGGCGACGAAGGGCGCGAGGTGCGCGGAGGCGCCCCGGGAGTCGGCGGGCGTCGCGCCGCGGCGGTACTTGCCGGTGAGCACGCCCCGGCCCAGCGGGGACGAGGGCAGGACGCCGACGCCCAGGTCCAGGGCGGCGGGCAGCACCTCCCGCTCGATGCCGCGCTGGAGGAGGGAGTACTCCATCTGCGTACTCGCCAGCCGGGTGCGCGTACCCGGCGCGGCCAGTTGCCAGGTCGCGGCCTTGGCGAGCTGCCAGCCGCAGAAGTTCGAGACGCCGGCGTACCGGACGCGGCCGCTGGCGACGGCGGTGTCGACGGCCTGGAGGGTCTCCTCCAGCGGTGTACCGGGGTCGTAGGCGTGCAGTTGCCACAAGTCGACGTGGTCCGTGCCGAGTCGGGCCAGGGAGGCGTCGAGGGCGGCCAGCAGGTGGCCGCGCGAGGCGTCGGCGCGGTGGCCGGGGTCCAGGACGCTGCCCGCCTTCGTCGCCAGGACGAGGTCGCGGCGCGGGACGACCGTGTCCAGGAGCCGGCCGAGGAGGTACTCGGCGGCCCCGCCCGCGTACACGTCCGCCGTGTCCACGAGCGTTCCGCCCGCCTCGTGGAAGACCCTGAGCTGCTCGCCGGCCTCCTGCTCGTCGGTGTCCCGTCCCCAGGTGAGCGTGCCGAGTCCGATCCGGGAGACGCGCAGGCCCGTGCGGCCGACATGCCTTTGCTCCATGACGGGTGAGCGTATCGGCAGGGTGGGGGCGGACCGGCCGACGCCGGACGATCACGGGTGTGCGGTGTGCGGTGTGCGGTGCCGGGTGGTGGGTGCCGGGTGTCCGGCGCGGGCTCGGGCTTGGGCCCGGCTGGGCCGTTTCTTTCGGATTCTTTCGGATCAGCGTAGGGAAGCAAGGGCGGGCACATGCTGAGGCCGGTTCGATCTGCTTCCGCTGCACCGGGCGGCGTCATGTGTGGGGTCAAGCCCTCTACTCCGCCGCCACGATGCGCTCCACCGCGGCCGTCACCAGTTGTTCACGCTCTTCCTCGGTGAAGACGTCCGGCAGGGTGAGCTGCTCGACGATCAGCCAGTTCAGCGTCAGCATGAGCAGCTTGACGGCCGTGGCGTCGCCGGGGAGGCCGGACGCCTCGTGGTAGACGACGTTGGCGTCGACGTCGGCCCGGACCCGCTCGGTGAGCACCTCGCGCAGACCGGGGCGGCGGGTGGCCTCCAGGCGGAGTTCCAGCAGGGCGAGGTAACCGGTGCGGAAGGAGGCGACGCGGCCGACGAGTTCGCGCATCAGCTCGGCATAGGTCTCCCGATCGCGGCCGGCCGCCCGCTGGCGGGCGATCGTGGCCTCGTCGGGCCGAAGCCGCTCGTACACCCGGGCGCCCGCCTGGGTGAACAGGTCGTCCCGGTTGGTGAAGTAGTTGGACGCCGTGCCCACGGGAACGGCGGCCTCGGCGTCCACGGCCCGGAAGGTCAGGCCGCGGGCGCCTTCCCGGGCCAGCACCTCGATCGCCGCGTCGACGAGGGCCGCGCGCCGCTGGTCGTTTCGTCTCGCCATTGACATCACTCCAGGTGTAGTACTACGTTCAAACCACTTCAGTCAGAGTACTACGTGTGGGGGTCCACTGTGCGAAAGCTCGTCTATTACGTCGGCGTCTCGCTCGACGGCCGCATCGCCGGCTCCGGCGGCGAGTTCGACTTCTTCCCGCAGGGCGACGAGCGGCAGGCCGCCACCTACTCGACGTGGCTGAACGCGCTGTACCCGGAGACCGTTCCGACCGCCTACCGCGCTGCCTTTGGGGTCGCCGGCACGCCCAACCGGCGCTTCGACACCGTCGTCATGGGCCTCGGTACCTACCGACCCGCCCTGGACAGCGGGATCACCAGCCCGTACGCGCACCTGCGCCAGTACGTGGTGTCCAGCACCCTCGCCCCGGACATCGACCCGGCCGTCACCGTCGTGCCGGACGACCCGTCGGCCCTCGTCCGCGAGCTCAAGGGCGAGGTGGGCACCGGCCTGGACGTCTGGCTCTGCGGGGGCGGCCGGCTCGCGGGCGCGCTGCTGCCCGAGATCGACGAACTGCTGATCAAGACCTACCCGGTCGTGGCCGGTGCCGGGGTCCCGCTGGTCGACGGTGTCTTCGACCCCACCGTCTTCGACGTCGCCGAGCGCACCGCCTTCCCCCACGGGGTCACTCTCACACGCCTCACCCGCCGCTAGACGGTTCCGGTTCAGCGGGCGGACCAGAGCACCGCGCGGATCCCGCGCTTGCGCGGGTGTTCGCGGATCGCGCGTGAGGAGTAGGCCCGCAGTCGCGCCCCAACGCCCCGGCCCCCGACGTCCCACCCCCACCCCTCCGCCCCCGGCGCCGCGGCACCCGGTGACGTACCACCGGTCCGCGCGCTACAGTCCCCGGAACGACGACGTTACTGATGGGTAGGGAGAGCGGGATGCGGCTCGGAATCAACCTCGGCTACTGGGGCGCCGGGATGGACGCGGACAATCTCGCGGTCGCCAAGGAGGCCGACCGGCTCGGCTACGCGGTCTGCTGGGCCGCCGAGGCGTACGGGTCCGACGCGCCCACCGTCCTCTCCTGGGTCGCCGCGCAGACCGAGCGCATCGACGTCGGCTCGGCCATCTTCCAGATCCCCGCCCGCACCCCCGCCATGACGGCCATGACCGCCGCCACCCTCGACTCCCTCTCCGGCGGCCGGTTCCGGCTCGGCCTCGGCGTCTCCGGCCCGCAGGTCTCCGAGGGCTGGTACGGCGTGAAGTTCGACAAGCCCCTCGCCCGCACCCGCGAGTACGTCGAGATCGTCCGCAAGGCCATGGCCCGCGAGCGCCTGACGCACGAGGGCGAGCACTGGACCCTGCCGCTGCCCGGCGGCCCCGGCAAGCCGATCAAGCTGACCGTGCACCCGGTGCGCGAGCACATCCCGCTGTACATCGCGGCCATCGGCCCCAAGAACCTGGAGCAGACCGGCGAGATCGCCGACGGCGCCCTCGTCCTCTTCTTCGCCCCCGAGCTCGCCGAGGAGACCACCCTCGGCTCGATCCGCGCCGGCCGCGCCAAGGCCGGCAAGGACATGGACGGCTTCGACCTCGTCCCGACCGTCCCGCTCGCCCTCGGCGACGACGTCGCCGCCCTCGCCGACACCTTCCGCCCCTACACCGCGCTCTACGTCGGCGGCATGGGCAGCGCCAAGCAGAACTTCTACAACCGGCTCGCGGTGCGCATGGGCTACGAGAAGGAAGCCGCCGAGATCCAGGAGAAGTACCTCTCCGGCGACAAGAAGGGCGCGGCCGCGGCCGTCCCGCAGCAGCTCATCGACTCGACGTCGCTGCTCGGTTCCGTGGAGCGGATCTCCGACCGGATGCGCGCCTACGCCGACGCCGGCGTCACCACGCTGTCCCTCACCCCCGCGGGCTTCACGCTGGAGGAGCGGATCGCCGGGCTGCGTGCCGGCGTCGAGGCGCTGGAGCGGGCCGGGCTCGCCTGACGCTCCGAGAGGCCCCGCGGCCGTGGTGGGGGCTCGGGGGTCTTCCCCGCCACGGCCGGCACCGGGCTCAACGCCCTTACACCCGCCGGGTTACGCGGCGGGGGGCGCCCGGGGCGCGCGTCCGTCGTCGTCCGTTCGGCCGAGCGCCCGCCGCCTCCTGGCTGGCGCCCCCCTCCGTGGGGACCTTGACTGGTCCCCACGGAGGTGAGGGCCATGCTCACGGCCAGAAGTCTGTTCCAGGAGATCCTCGACGACGACGAGGCGTTCCGCCTGTTCTGCTCCATCGCCGCGAGCGGCGAGGCACAGGGCGGCTGGGAGAACGGCCGGATCTCCACCCTGGTGCCCGAGAGCCTCCGCGCCCTCGCCCCCAGGATCGCCCGGCATGGCGCCGACGAGGACAAACACGGCCGGATCTTCCTGGCCCTGCTGCGCCGACGCGGCCTGGAACCGGCCGAGGTGCCGCCGGAGACCGACTACACGATGCTCCTCGAACGCCGCGGCATCGGCCTGCCGCACGCCAGACTGCGGGCGGACGAGCCGCTGACCGTCCGGGACGTCATCGCCTACCTGGTGCACAGCCGGATCACCGAGCAGCGGGCCGCCGACCGGATGCGGATGCTCACCCACCACTTCGGCGACCACCCCGAAGTCGGCCGCGCCATCCGGATGATCTGCCACGACGAGGCCAACCACCTCGCGTACTGCCACGAGGAACTGCTGCGGCTCGCCGCCGCCGGGCACGGCCGGACGATCCACACGCTGCTGCGCGACTGTGCCCTCGCCGAGACCGGCGTCCACCGGGACGTCAGCCTCGCCGCCATGGGACGCATGGGACGCCTGCTGAACTGGCCCCGCGCCAAGTCGGCCGCGCTCACCGCGGGCATCCACGCCCTGTACGCGGCCGAACGGCTCGGCGGCCTGCGGCGGATGGTCTCCCTGCGGATGCCGGAGCGGCGGGACGCGCTGGGCGGTGGCGCGGTGGCGGTGGTGCCGGAGTTCGCCTGAGCACGAGACCCGGCCCGAGATCGAGATTCCGCCTGGGAACGAGCCGGGAATGAGATCCGCCCGGGAACGGGATCTCGGCCGCGAATGAGATCCGGCCCGGGAATGAGATCCGGCCCGGGAATGAGATCCGGCCCGGGAATGAGATCCGGCCCGGGAATGAGATCCGGCCCGGGAACGGGATCTCGGCTGCGAACGAGTCCCTGCCCGGGAACGAGATCGCGGCCGCGAACGAGACCCCACCCGAGACCGAGACCCGGCCCGAGAACCAGACCCCGCCCCGAAAACGAGACCCCGCCCCCAAAACGAGTCCGCAGGCGAGAACGAGGCCCCGGGCCTCCGTGGTCCCCGGCCCTCCCTACAGCCACCCCCGCCGCTTGAACAGCCGGTAGAGCAGCGCCACCACGCCCACCATCAGCAACAGCGCCGCCGGATACCCCCACACCTGCCGCAGCTCCGGCATATGGACGAAGTTCATCCCGAACACCCCGGCGATCATCGTCGGGGCCGCCGCCATCGCCGCCCAGGCGGAGATCTTCCGCATGTCGTCGTTCTGCTGCACACCCATCTGCGCCAGGTGGGCGGAGAGGATGTCCGAAAGCAGCCGGTCCAGCTGCTCCACCGCCTCGTTCGCCCGCGCCAGGTGGTCGCCCACGTCGCGGAAGAACGGCCGTGCCTCCTCGTTGACGAACGGCAGCCCGGCGCCCGCCAGCCGGGCCACCGGTTCGGCGAGCGGCACGGTGGCCCGCCGGAACTCCACCACCTGCCGTTTGAACGCGTAGATCCGGGACGCGATGTTCTTGTTGTCGTTGCCCGGCGGGGCGAACACCTCGGACTCCAGCTCGTCCAGGTCGGCCTGGAGGAGCCCGGACACCTCCGTGTAGTGGTCCACCACCGCGTCGCTCACCGCGTACAGCACGGCCGTCGGCCCGCAGCGCAGCAGGTCGGGCTGGTCCTCGAGGCGGGCCCGCAGCTCGGTCAGCGGGTTGCCGACGCCGTGCCGGACCGTCACCACGAAGGAGTCGCCGAGGAACAGCATCAGCTCACCGGTGCTCACGGTGTCCGCGTGGTCGTCGTAGACGACGGGCTTGAGCACGGCGAACAGCGAGTCGGCGTACACCTCCAGCTTGGGCCGCTGGTGTGCCTTGAGGGCGTCCTCGACGGCCAGCGGGTGCAGCCCGAACTCGCTGGTGACCAGGTCGAACTCGCTTTCCGTCGGCTCGTGCAGGCCGACCCAGAGGAAGGCGTCCCCGTCGGCGCGCGCCTGGTCGAGCGCGTCGGAGAAGTCGGCCGGCCCGTCCGTGCGGTGTCCGTTCCGATAGATGGCGAAGTCCACGATCACGCGGGCATTCTCCCTTTCCGGCTCCTCTCCCGGGGCCGTTCGTCGTTCGCGGTGCCGGAGACGTCCGCCGCGGTGCCGGAGACGTCGGCCGCATCACTGCCGGTGTCCGACGCACATCGACGCCGGGTGTCCGTCGGGCACAGCGGTCGGTGTCCCGTCGCGGACCGCGGACGCAGATTGCAGACCGCAGGCGCAGACCGGACATCGCGCACCGCCCGCCCCACGCCCGTCCCCGTCACACCGCCGTCGGTGTCCGTCCGGGGGCCGTCGTAGGCTGGCGTGCATGCCCACCCTGATCCTGGTCCGGCACGGCCGGTCCACCGCCAACACCGGCGGCGTGCTCGCGGGATGGACCCCCGGTGTCGCCCTGGACGAGCGGGGCGCCGCCCAGGCCGCGGCCCTCCCGGACCGCCTGCGGGAGATCCCGCTCGCCGCTCTCGTCACCAGTCCCCTCCAACGCTGTCAGGAGACCGTGGCCCCCTTGCTCGCCGCCCGCCCGGAGCTGCCTTCGCACACGGACGAGCGGATCGGCGAGTGCCACTACGGCGACTGGTCCGGCCGCAAGCTCGCCGAACTCCACGACGAGCCGCTGATGACCGTCGTGCAGCGGCACCCCTCCGCCGCCTCCTTCCCCGGCGGCGAGTCCCTACGCGCGATGCAGTCCCGCGCCGTGGACGCGGTCCGCGACTGGAACGGGCGGATCGAGCGCGAGCACGGCCCCGACGCCGTCTACGCCATGTGCTCGCACGGCGACCCGATCAAGGCGGTCGTCGCCGACGCGCTCGGGCTGCACCTCGACCAGTTCCAGCGGATCGCCGTCGACCCCTGCTCGCTCACGGTGATCCGCTACACCCCCCTGCGGCCGTACCTGCTGCGGCTGGGGGACACCGGCGAGACCGCGTCGCTCGCCCCGCGCGCGGCGCCGCCGGCCGGGGCGGCGGGTGACCCCGGGGAGGCCGTGGTGGGAGGCGGTGCGGGAGCACCGTGATCCACATGAGCAGTAGGGTGGGGGCGCGGGGACGCCGTCGCGGCGCCTGAGCCCGCCGAGCATCCCGTGGTTCCCAGCTTCCCCCTCCGTTCCGCAGATTCCCCCTCCGACCACCGACACAATGGAGCAGGACGTTGTCCCGTCAGGTGTTCCTCTATGACCCGCCGGACCGCTTCGTCGCCGGCACGGTCGGGCTGCCGGGCCGCCGCACTTTCTTCCTCCAGGCCAGCGCGGCCGGCCGGACCACCAGCGTCGCCCTGGAGAAGGCGCAGGTGGAAGCGCTCGCCGAGCGCATCGACGAACTGCTGGACGAGGTCGTCCGGCGCACCGGCGGCAGCGCCCCGGTCCCGGCCGTGGCACCCGTCGAGCACGCCGACACCGCTCCGCTGGACACCCCCGTCGAGGAGGAGTTCCGCGTCGGCACCATGGCCCTGGCCTGGGACGCCGAGGGGGAGCGGATGGTCGTCGAGGCGCAGGCCCTCGTCGAGCTGGAGGCCGACACCGACGAGGACCTGGCCGCCGCCGAGGAGCGACTCCTCCAGGACGAGACCAACGGGCCGCCCATGCTGCGCGTGCGCATCACCGGCACCATGGCCCGCGCCTTCGCCAAGCGCGCCCTGGACATCGTCAACGCCGGCCGGCCGCCCTGCCCGCTGTGCAGCCTGCCGCTCGACCCGGAGGGACACGTATGTCCGCGCCAGAACGGATACCGCCGCGGAGCGTGAGCCCGCGGGAGCGCGGCGGGCCGTCGCCGGAGTCGGGCGGGGGATCGCCGGCGGAGAGGGATGGCGGGTCACCGTCGGAGCTCGGTGGCGGATCGCCGTCCGAGACGGGCGGTGGGTCGCCGTCTGCGCCGGGCAGTGGGTTGCCTTCGGAGTCGGGCGGCGGTTCGCCGGCCGAGACGTACGGGGGATCGCCGGGGTCCGGCGGGGCCGCCGTCCCGGAGTCCGCCGGGCCCGGCGTGACCGCGCGGGAGCTGCTGGCCCGCGGTGAGCTCACGGTCCGGGGACAGATCCGTGAGGCGTCCAACGCCGTCCTGTACTGCACGGTCGCGTACGAGGGCGTGACCGCGGCCTGCGTCTACAAGCCGGTCGCCGGGGAGCGCCCGCTCTGGGACTTCCCGGACGGCACCCTCGCCCAGCGCGAGGTGGCCGCCTACGAGCTCTCCGAGGCGATGGGCTGGGGCCTGGTCCCCCCGACCGTCCTCCGGGACGGCCCCTACGGGCCGGGCATGTGCCAGCTCTGGATCGACGGCCCGGCCGACGACGGCGCCGCCGAGGAGACGCGGCGCCTCCTCGCCCTGGTCGAGGGCGACGAGCCCGGGCCCGGCTGGAAGGCCGTCGGCTACGCGGAGGTGGGGGAGGGCCGCCCGGCCCTGCTCGTCCACGCCGACGACGAGCGGCTGCGCCGGCTGGCCGTCCTCGACGCGGTGATCAACAACGGTGACCGCAAGGGCGGTCACCTGCTGCCCGCCGCCGACGGCCGGCTCTACGGCATCGACCACGGTGTCACCTTCAACGCCGAGGACAAGCTGCGCACGTTGCTGTGGGGGTGGGCGGGGGAGCCGTTGACGGAGGAGGCGGTGGAGGCGTTGCGGCGACTTTCGGCCGATCTGGCCGAGGGGCGCCCTTTGGCGGGGCGGCTGGCGGAGTTGATCACTCCGGCGGAGATCGACGCTTTGCGGGGGCGGGTGGCCGAGTTGTTGCGTACCGGGCGGCACCGGGAGCCGAGCGGGCAGTGGCCCGCGATTCCGTGGCCGCCGGTGTAGGCGCCTGCGGCGGGCTGTGCCCCGGACCCTCCCCTTCGCCGATTCCTGGGGGCAAGCCCCCAGACCCCCCTTTCGCGGCTTCGCCGCTCGTCCTCAATCGCCGGACGGGCTGGGATCAGCCCGCCCCGGGGGTGCGGGGGCCTGCCCCCGCAAGAAACCGGGGGCACCTCCCAGCGGTAGCTGGGGGAGAAAGGGCGGGCCCGGGGCACACCCCCACCCCCGCGCAAGACCCTCTTCTCGGCCAACCGCCCCCTCCGGTTCGTATCCGGAACCCGCGTCCGGTTACGCTCAGGACATGCATGCCTGGCCCGCTTCTGAGGTTCCCGCCCTGCCCGGCAAGGGCCGCGACCTCCGGATCCACGACACCGCGACCGGTGGACGGGTGACCCTCGTCCCCGGCCCCGTCGCCCGCCTCTACGTCTGCGGCATCACGCCCTACGACGCCACCCACATGGGGCACGCGGCGACCTACAACGCGTTCGACCTCGTGCAGCGCGTGTGGCTCGACACCAAGCGGCAGGTCCACTACGTCCAGAACGTCACGGACATCGACGACCCGCTGCTGGAGCGGGCCGCCGCCAACGGCGACGACTGGGAGGCCCTCGCGGAGCGCGAGACCGCCCTGTTCCGCGAGGACATGACCGCCCTGCGGCTGCTGCCGCCGCGCCACTACGTGGGCGCCGTCGAGTCGATACCGAAGATCGTCCCGCTGGTGGAGCGCCTGCGCGACGCGGGCGCCGCCTACGAGCTCGACGGCGACGTCTACTTCTCCGTCGCCTCCGACGCCCACTTCGGCGAGGTCTCCGGCCTGGACGCGGAGGCCATGCGGCTGCTGTCCGCCGAGCGCGGCGGCGACCCGGACCGGCCCGGCAAGAAGAACCCCGTCGACCCGATGCTCTGGATGGCCGCCCGCCCGGGCGAGCCCAGCTGGGACGGCGCCTCCCTCGGCCCCGGGCGCCCCGGCTGGCACATCGAGTGCGTCGCCATCGCCCTGGAACACTTCGGCATGGGCTTCGACGTCCAGGGCGGCGGCTCCGACCTGATCTTCCCGCACCACGAGATGGGCGCCTCGCACGCGCAGGCCCTGACCGGCGAGCACCCGTTCGCCAAGTCGTACGTGCACGCGGGTATGGTCGCCCTGCACGGCGAGAAGATGTCCAAGTCCAAGGGCAACCTGGTCTTCGTCTCCGCCCTGCGCCGCGAGGGCGTGGACCCGGCCGCGATCCGCCTCGCGCTGCTGTCCCACCACTACCGGGCCGACTGGGAGTGGACCGACGACGTCCTCGCCGAGGCCGTCGAGCGCCTCGCCCGCTGGCGCGCCGCCGTCTCCCGCCCCGACGGCCCGTCCGCCGACGCCCTGCTCGACGAGGTCCGCGAGGCCCTCGCCGACGACCTCGACGCCCCGGCCGCCCTGGCCGCCGTCGACCGCTGGGCCGCCGCGCAGGCCGCCGACGGCGGTACGGACGAGGGCGCGCCCGGCCTGGTGTCGCGCACGGTGGACGCACTGCTGGGCGTCGCCCTCTAGGCGGCGCTACGGGATCAGGAGTACGACGAGGGTGCCCACCGCCGGGGAGGCGGGCGGGCACCCTCGTCCGTTCCTCCGCGCGGGGCTCTCGTAGGCTCTTCGGACACGTCGGTTCGAGACCGGAAGAGGTGACCTTCCATGACGGGGGCGGGGACGAGGACGGGAACGGGGACCGGGCCGGAGGACGTCGTCGCACGCTTCTTCGCGGCGTGGGACGGGCTGGACGCCGCCCGGCTCGCGTCCTTCTTCGCGGAGGACGGGACCTACCACAGCATGCCCCTGCCGCCCGTGGTCGGACGGGACCGCATCCACGCCTACTTCACCGACTTCCTCGCCCGCTTCACCGCCGCCGACTTCACCGTCCACCACCAGGCATCGTCCGAAACCGGGGGCGGGGAGTGGTGTTCAACGAGCGGACGGACGTGATGCGGCTCCGCTCGGGGGCGGAGGTGCGGGTGCGGGTCGCCGGAGTCTTCGAGATCCGGGACGGGCTGATCGCGGCGTGGCGTGACTACTTCGACCTGGGGGCGGTGCGGGGGAGGACTGATTCCGGCCCGTCGAGGGTGCCCCCTCCGGGGCCGTCGGAGGACGAGCGGCGAGCCGCGATCAGGGGGTGCGGGGCGCGGTTCCGGGAATCGGCGAGGGCGGGGGTGCCCGCTCCGGGGGCGGGCCGGGGAAACGCCCCGTAGTCATGCGCACGACAGTGCGCTAAGCATGCCGCATGACCGCTCGCACCCGTACCCGCGTCCGTACCCACGCCCGCGCCCGTACCCACGCTCGCACCCGCCACAGAACCCCCGCGACCACCGTCCTCCTCGCCGTACTCGGCCTCCTCGCGGCCCTCGCCGGTCCCCAAGCGGGGGCCAGGGCCGCCGACGAGCCCGGCACCGAACCGCACACCGTCGGCGACGTCACCTCCTTCACCCGCCAAGGCCCCGACTACCTCTTAAAGGCGGGCCGGTCCGAGGCCCGCATCCGCTTCGTCACCCCCGACACCCTCCGCCTCCGACTGGCCCCCGACGGCGAGTTCACCGACCCCACGGGCAAGGACATCGTCCTGCCGCAGGGCGCGCCGCCGCCCACCCGCTGGCGCGACCGCGGCGACCGCTACGAGCTGAGCACCTCGGCCCTCACCCTGCGCGCCTACAAGGCACCGCTCCGCTTCGCGCTCCACCGCGCCGACGGCACCCGCCTCTGGTCCGAGACCAAGGGGCTGACCTGGGACGAGAACGGCACGACGCAGTCCCTCGCGCGCGGCGCCGACGAGCGGTTCTACGGCGCCGGCATGCAGAACGGCCGCGGCAACACCTCGCACCGCGGCAAGAAGGTCGAAGTCGGCGCCGACTACGACTGGAACGACGGCGGCCACCCCAACTCCGTCCCGTTCTACCTCTCCTCGGCCGGCTACGGCGTGTACCGCAACACGTACGCCCCCAACACCTACGACTTCGCCGACCCGGTGACGGCCACCGCCCGGGAACAGCGCTTCGACGCGTACTACTTCGCGGGCCGGACGCCCAAGAACATCATCGGCGGCTACACCCGGCTGACCGGCCGCCCCTTCCTGCCGCCGCTGTACGGCCTGGAGGTCGGCGACTCCGACTGCTACCTGCACAACAAGAACCGCGGCGAGCGCCGTACCCTCGACGCGCTCAAGGTCGCGGACGGCTACGTCGAACACGACCTCCCCCTCGGCTGGATGCTCGTCAACGACGGCTACGGCTGCGGCTACGAGAACCTGTCCGAGGTGAACAAGGGCCTCGCCGACCGCAAGATGACCATGGGCCTGTGGACCGAGAACGGTCTCACGAAACTCGCCGACCAGGTGAAGGCCGGACAGCGCGTCGCCAAACTGGACGTCGCCTGGGTCGGCGACGGCTACAAGTTCGCCCTCGACGGCTGCAAGGACGCGTACAAGGGCATCGAGGACAACAGCGACGCCCGCGGCTTCACCTGGGCCCCCGAGAGCTGGTCCGGCGCCCAGCGCTGCGGCGTGCAGTGGTCCGGCGACCAGAAGGGCTCCTGGGACTACATCCGCTGGCAGATCCCCACCTACGCCGGCGCGACGATGTCCGGCCTCGCCTACACCACCGGTGACATCGACGGCATCTTCGGCGGCAGCGCGAAGACGTACGTCCGCGACCTCCAGTGGAAGGCGTTCCTGCCGACCGTGATGACGATGGACGGCTGGGCGCCCAGCGACAAGCAGCCCTGGCGGTACGGCGAGCCGTTCACCTCGATCAACCGCAAGTACCTCAAGCTCAAGGAATCGCTCCTCCCGTACATGTACACGTACGCGGCGGAGGCGGCCCGCACGGGCGTCGGCCCGGTCCGCCCGCTGGCCCTGGAGTACCCGGACGACCCCAAGGCGGCGACGGACGCGGCGAAGTACGAGTTCCTGAGCGGTGAGCACTTCCTCGTCGCCCCGGTGTACGAGGACAGAGAGACGCGCGACGGCATCTACCTGCCGCGCGGCACCTGGACCGACTACTGGACGGGCCGCACGTACCAGGGCCCGACCACGATCGACGGCTACCGCGCCCCGCTGGACACCCTCCCCCTCTTCGTGAAGGCGGGAGCCGCCATCCCGATGTGGCCCGGCATCCGCTCCCACCGCGACCGCACCCCCGGCTCCCCGCTCGCCTGGGACCTCTACCCCAAGGGCACTTCCTCCTTCACCCTCTACGAGGACGACGGCACCACCCGCGCCCACCGCACCGGCGCCTCGGCCCGCCAGACGGTGACCGTCCACGCGCCGCACACCGGCCGGGGCGACATCACCGTCCACGTCGGCGCGTCCAAGGGCACCTTCCAGGGCAAGCAGTCCTCCCGCCCGTACACCTTCACCGCCCACTCGCGCACGGCCCCGCGAGCGGTCTGGCTGGACGGCCGCCCGCTCCCCCGCACCACCCCCGACTCCTCCACCCCCGGCTGGTGGTACGCCCCCACCGACCGCGGGGGCACCATCCACCTCACCTCCCCCAGCCGCTCCACGGACCACCCGTTCACCCTGAAACTGCGCGGCGCGAGCGCGGTCGGCTGACGGGATGGAACCACCCCCGGGCCCGTCACGTTTCCTCGGTGTGATGAGCCTCCTGACGGGTCCGGGTCTGGCCCTCCTGATCGTCGTCCCGCTCTTCCTGCTGGCCGCCGCCCGCAAGGGCGTTCACCTTCTCCGGGGCGGTGGCGCCGGCGCCCCGCGCGGCGTGGGCGCGACCGCCCCGGAGGAGCTGCACGGCCTCATGTACCCGGGCAAGCGCGCGCAGTTGGAGCAGCGACGCGTCGAACTGGTCCTGCGCGACGACGAACAGGACGGCGCCCCACGCCGGACGGGCATCGACCTCGACGCGGGGACGGCGCACCTGTCACCACGTGATCACCCGCACTAGATTGCGACCATGGAACCCACCACCGGCCTCCCCCGCGCCGAGTTCGCCTTCCCCGGCCCCCTCCGCGACCGCCTCGTCACCGCCGTCCTCGACGGCTCCAAGACCTCCACCACCGGCCTGGTCGCCGACTACGAACACGAAGGCGAAGCGCTGCCCCGGGTCGGGGAGCGAAGCGTCGTCGTCGATTCCGGCGACCGGCCGGTGGCGGTCATCGAGGTGACGGACGTCCGCGTCGTGCCGCTGTCCGACGTGGACTTCGCGCACGTCGTCGACGAGGGGGAGGGGGACGCCTCCGTCGCCGAATGGCGGGCGAACCACGAGTCGTTCTGGCACGGCCCCGAGATGCGGGAGGCGATGGACGACCCGGAGTTCACGGTGGACGACTCCACGCTCGCGGTCCTGCAGCGGTTCCGCCTGGTGGCGGATCTGCGGGAGGGGTAGGGGAGATGGGCGTACCGGCCGGTGTCCGGCCCGTCACGACGACGTTAGCCGCTGTTCGGTAGGGGCCGCTCTGAGGATGTGATCAATCCGTTGGCGCCGGCGGGCCCTGTCGGGCGTCGGCTTCGTCTTCTTGTAGATCGGCGCGGGCCGGGTGGCCGCATGCACAGGTGCAGCGAAGTCGTTCGGTGGTGTCCGCCCTCGGTGGCGCGCCGATGACGCGGACGACGATGGCACCCTCGCAGTCGGCGTGGTGGCCGAGGGCGCACTGCGGAGCGACGTGCGGTGTGATCCGGCCGGTCAGGGGCATGGCGTGACGGCCTTCCGGCCGAGCAGACGCATGCCGGTCCGGGCGGCGATACGGAGGTCATCGGCGGCCGTGAGGGTGCGCCACTCCTCGCCGCCTTGGCCGGGGATCACCCAGACGCGGTCTCCACGGTATTTTCCCGGCGGCGGGGCGAACAGCTCCGAGCCCTTGGGCCGGGGCATGATCCCGGGCACTCCGGTGAGGTGCGGCGCGGTGCCGAGGGGCAGCAGCCACCACATCGCGTGTTCCATGCCTCCCATCAGGTAGAGGCCGATGTGGCGGTCGGCGTCCCTCAGCCGGGTGATGGCGGCGGTCGCGAGGGTGAAGTCGACCTCGACGAGGTCCCATTGTCGGCCGACGGTCAACGGCGTGGTCCGGCCCGCTTCCCATTGGGCCAGCGCTTTCCGCGCCGAGGGGGCTGCCTGGCAGAGCCAGCGCGCCATGTTGTTCACCGGACGACCTGAAGTGGGGGACATGATTGACTCCCGGGGTTGTGAGCAGGGCTCGGGCTCCTGCGGTCACGGAGAGACACCTCGATGAGACGCCCTGCACTGGGATAGTCCACCGGTGGACTAGTCAGGTCAAGTGTCCGGGATGAAAAATGCCCCCACCAAGTGTGGGGGCACCGAGCCGAGTTGACGAACTCCTAGTCGTTCATCGGGTACTCGTCCGTACGCGTCCACCGCCCGCCCGGACTCACCCCGACCTCGTAGGTGATCGCCCGGCCGTCCGCGTCGTAGGCGACATGACGTGCCTCCGCGACGGCCGCCGGGCCTTCGAGCCGGAGCAACTCCAACTCCTCCGCGGTGGCGAGACGCGCCGTCCACCAGTCACGGCCGGTGTGCGGCCGTCGTCCGGTCTGCATCTCCACGTAGCGCGTGGTGCCCTCCCGCACCCGCTCCCGATGAAGGAGGCGTGGGGCCAGGGCCGCGACCTCCGCCGTGAACCAGGACCACGAGGTCGCGGTGGGAACCTCACCCTCGAAGGTGATGCGGTGCCGCCGCACCACCGGGTCGCCGGGCTCGATCGCCAGCGCGGTGGCCACGTCCTCCGGCGCCGGAAGCGTTTCCGCCCCGACGATCTCGGCGTACTCCCCGGCGGTGTAGATCTGCCCGGTGCGCACCGCCGTGCGGTAGCGCTCCCCGGCCGTCCTCGCCAGCGGCGCCCGGGCCCGAACGGTCGAACCCGTTCCCTGGCGGGTCTCGATCAGCCCCTCCTGGCGCAGCACGTCGAGTGCGCGGACCACGGTGGCCCGCGCCACCGACCAGCGCTCCGTCAACTCGCGTTCGGAGGGCAGGGGGTCGCCGGCCTTCAGCTCGCCGCGGACGATGCGCCCCCGCAGGTCGCCTGCGATCTGGTCGTACTTCGGTAGCGCCATGAATACCTCAACTCATCTGGTGGACCAGTCCAGTAGTCATGGTGGTGACGCCAGGTGGCTCGGTCAAGGGAGGTCGGATCCGGGAACGTGCTCGATCTGCGGTCCGATGCGGTGGCCAAGGGGCCGTGGTGGGCGCGTGTTACGAACTCCTGGGACGCCCTCTCCGGCCGTTACCACCGCGTCTCGGCGGGGCGGAACGCCAGGGTCCCCTGCCTTCCGTCGACCGGCTCGGTGAATGGCCTCGACCAGGCGCGGCACTACCCCTGCCCGGCCCCGGGCGGCTCCAGTGTGGCCGGCGGCGACCGGAACCACGGCGAACTCCGAGCGGCAACCCGCGCCGTAGGGTGGGGAGATGAACGCTCTCTCCACCCCTCACATCGAAGTCGACGGCCGCCCCGTCGCCCCCGACCCCTGTTCCCCGCCTTCCTCGGCGGTTACGGTCACATGACCGCGATGGAGATCCGGAATGGCCGGGTCCGAGGGCTGGACCTGCACCTCGCACGGCTCGACGCCGCCACCCGCGAACTGTTCGGCGAGGGCCTGGACGGCGGCCTCGTCTGCGAACGCGTCCGCGGCGCCCTGCGGACGGCCGGGGTGACGGACGCCGGCGTCCGCGTCTACGTCCACCTGCCGCCCGGCGACGGGACGGTCCGCCCGGTCACCACGGTGATCGCCCGGCCGCCGACGCCCGAACCGGAGGCGCCGCAGCGCCTCACCGCCGTGACGTACCAGCGGCCCGCCGCGCACCTCAAGCACACCGGCGTCTTCGGGCAGTCGTACCACCTGCGCCGGGCCCAGGCCGCCGGGTTCGACGAGGCCCTGCTGACCGGCCCGGACGGCATCGTGGCCGAGGGGGCCATCACCAACGTGGGCTTCGTCGAGGGCGACACCGTCGTCTGGCCGGACGCCCCCGCCCTCGACGGCATCACCATGCTCCTGCTCCGCCGCGAACTCGACCGGCTCGGCCTCCCCTGGGTCCGCCGTCCCGTCTGCCTCGCCGACATCCCCTCCTTCGACGGCGCCTTCGTCAGCAACTCCCTCGGCGTCGCGCCCGTCGGCCGGATCGACGAACTGAGCGTCCCCGTGGACGTACCCGTGGTGGGGCGGCTGCGGTCGCTGTACGCGAACGCGGAGTGGGATGTGATCTGATCCGTTCCGGTCCGGCCGGTCGGGTCGTCCTGCCTTCAGGCCGGTCTTCAGGCCGGTCTTCAAAGTCGCGGCCGTACTCGCCGCCGCGGAACGGGTCCGGTCCGCGGCGGCCTGGCGCGACCGGAGGGTGAGGGCTCAGCTCACCGGGTCGAGGCCCCGGTACGCCTTGTCGCGGATCTCGCGGAGCCAGGCGTCCTGGGTGATGACGTCCTTGCCCTTCGGAATGCGGATGCCGGGGTCGGCGCCGAAGTCCGTGTACTCCTCGGTCACGGCCGTGCTGCCCTTGGAGCCCTTGCCGTGCTCCGCGCCCTTGACCGGGATGTCGTCCTTGCCGATCCACAGGTCGATGTCGACCTTCTCCAGGCCGTCCTTCCGGTGGTTCTTGACGTAGAGCTCGCGCAGCCAGTCCCGCATCACGTCGCCCTTGTACGCGGCCAGGTCGCTCAGGACGACGGTGGCGGCGAAGTGCGTGGCCTTGTGGCCGTTCACCTTCTCGCTGCCCACCTTCCGCACGTCCTTCGACGTGCGCAGGACGCTCAGCAGTTTGGGCAGCGAGCCCTCGGCGGTCTTCTGGACGTCCTCGGGCTTCGGCGGCTCCTCGCCCTCTTCCAGGAGGCTGTCGCTCACCCAGCGGCCACCGGCGATCTTGGGGTCGCGGGTGTAGAGCATCTCGCCCTCGCTCATCGTGTGGTCGAAGCGCTCCGGGCCCTTCTTGCCGTCCTTGACGGCGGTCCGCCACGTCTTGCGCTCGGCCAGGTCGGGCTTGCGCGAGAACGTGTACTCGCCGCGCTCCGTGCCGTCGAGCTCGGTGACCTGCCGCTTCGTGCGGTAGGAGTTGGTCCCCGCGGTCTTCTCCGCCGCGGCCTTCAGGACGGCCTGCGGGTCGCGGTCGTCCTCGTCCCCGCCGCCGCACGCGGTGAGCGAGAGCGCGAGGGCGGTTCCGGTGGCCGCCATGACGTATTTCCTGGTCGCCTTCACGGCCGTGCTGTCCTTTTGTCGACTGATGATGTGATGTTTAGGGCTGATAAGGGAGCTTACGCACTGCTTGCGTCCCGGCGGCGACCGGGTCCCCGTGGACAGCCGAAGGGGCGCCCATGATGATGGGCGCCCCTTCGGCCTGGACCCTTGAACTACTCGCCCTGCGGCGACGGACCGTTCTCGTCCTCACCGCCGCCGCGCTCACCGCCGGTCCGGCCCTCCTCGCCCGGGCCCGGACCGGCAGCCGAACCCGAACCGGAAGCCGCACCCGACCCTGACCCCGAGCCCGAACCGGCCCCCGACCCCGAGCCGCCTTCGCCGCCCTCGGCCCCTCCGCCTGCTCCTTCGCCGTCCGCCGCGGCGGACGCGTCCGTCCGCTCGTCGTGTCGCGCAGGTACGAGGCGTCCCGGCCGCCCGGCTCGCCGAAGCCCGGCTCGGCCGCCAGGCCGCCCGGCTGCCCCGGCCCCGAGACCGCGCCGGGAGCACCCGGGCCACCGGGTCCGCCGGCCCCGCCCGGACCGCCGACCGGGCCCGGCCCGGCCTGCGGTCCCGACTGCCCGTCCCGCCGCCGCAGATAGCGCTCGAACTCGCGGGCGATGGCCTCGCCCGACGCCTCCGGCAGGTCCGCCGTGTCCCGCGCCTGCTCCAGCGACTGGACGTACTCGGCCACCTCGCTGTCCTCCGCCGCCAGCTGGTCCACGCCCAGCTGCCAGGCGCGCGCGTCCTCGGGCAGGTCGCCCTGCGGGATGCGCAGGTCGATCAGGTCCTCGAGGCGGTTGAGGAGGGCCAGCGTGGCCTTGGGGTTCGGCGGCTGCGACACGTAGTGCGGCACCGCCGCCCACAGGCTCACGGTGGGCACGCCCGCGTGCGTGCACGCCTCCTGGAGGATGCCGACGATGCCGGTCGGGCCCTCGTAGCGGGACTCCTCGAGGTCCATGGTGCGTGCCAGGTCAGGGTCGGAGGTGACCCCGCTGACCGGCACCGGCCGGGTGTGCGGGGTGTCGCCGAGCAGCGAGCCCAGGATCACCACCATCTCCACGCCCAGCTCGTGGGCGAAGCCCAGGATCTCGTTGCAGAACGAACGCCAGCGCATGCTCGGCTCGATGCCCCGGACGAGCACCAGGTCACGCGGCCCCTTCGGGCCCCCGGTGCCGCCCGGGCCTCCGATGCCCGCCGAGCTCCCGATGCCCGCCGTACCCCCGGTGTCCCCGGCCTCCCCCGTGCCCCCCGGAGCGCCCGCACCGCCGCCGGTGCGCACCACGGACAGCCGGGTCGTCGGCCAGGTGATCTTGCGGACCCCGCCGTCCAGCCAGACGGTGGGCCGGTTGACCTGGAAGTCGTAGTAGTCCTCCGCGTCCAGCGCGGCGAAGACCTCGCCCTTCCACTCCCGGTCCAGGTGCGCGACCGCACTGGAGGCCGCGTCCCCGGCGTCGTTCCAGCCCTCGAAGGCACAGATCATGACCGGGTCGATCAGCTCGGGAACTCCCTCAAGCTCGATCACCCAGCGCCTCCTTCCGACCGGCGCGGAGGGGTCCCTTCCTCGCCGGTTGCCGTTCAGTGCAGTTGTCAGTGCAGTTGTGAGTGCGGTCGTCCGCAGGTCTCGTGCGTGCGCCCCCAAGCCTACGACTTCCGGGACCGCTGTCCGCAGTCCGCGCAAGGGATGCTCATCACCCTCGCCTCACCGGGAGCCGTCGTCACCCCCGCCTACCCCATGCCTCGCGGTACGCACGCCAGTCGCCCTCCGTCGCGGCGAAATCCACGTACAGGGCGACGCCGAACCGCTCGCGGTGCCGGTCCTCGCGTGTCAGTCCGAGCCGGGTGCCGCGCAGCGCCGCGGCGGCGGTCTCCGCCGAACCGTGGTGGCCCATGTCGTCGGTGTGGAAGAACGGCAGGCCCATCAGCAGGTCGGTGCCGGTCGGGGTGACCTCCAGCGCCAGCCGGGTCTGCTGGGCGACGTAGCCGCCGTACAGGCTCTCCCAGGGCAGCGCCGTGTCGTACGACATGACGGCGATCTGGTCGGTGCGCCGGGCCACCTTCGCGAAGTACCCCTGCGACCACCACTTCCTCCCGCCGAAGGCGCGCGACGCCGCGTGCATCGACGGCAGCGGGTCGATCTGCTGCGCGGCCACCGACAGCACCCCGCCGCCCGAACGGACCGCCGGGCGCAGGGAGTCCAGCAGCGTCAGGAAGCCACCGTCGCCGTCGGGTACCGGCTCGACGTCGAGGTGGACGCCCTCGAAGCCGGCCGCCAGCACCTGCCGGGCGCTCGCGACCACCGCGTCCCGGGTCGCGGCGGACCCGAGCCGCAGCCCGCCCGTCCCGCCGTGCGCGACCACGTCGCCGAGCCACGCCTGCACCCGGACCCCGGGCAGCTCCCGGTGGACGGCGTCGATCAGCCGGCGCGCGCCGCGGTGGGCGGAGGCGGGCAGGGTGCCGTCGTGCTCCAGCGGGCCCGCGTGGACGTACAGGTCCCGGACGCCGGTGCCGCCGATGCGCCCCTTGAGCGCGGCCAGGTCCTTGTCCGTGCGGCGGCCGTCGACCCAGGCGTGCCCCAGCCAGACGGCGTCCCGCCCACGGGTGACGGCGTCCTCCGCGGGCGCGCCCGCGTACGAGGCGCGCAGCGCCCCGGCGGCGGCCACCACCGGCACCGCGACGACGAGCAACAGGGCGAGTGCGACGCGCTTGACGGTCCGCCGGCGCGGCAGGCGCCGGAGCCGGCCCAGCCGGGCCCGGATCCGCGACCAGGTCATGATGGCCCCCCTTCCTCCTCCAGGGACGGGGGAGGGGCGCCATCGGTTGCCTCCTACAACGGGAAGACGGGAAAGGGGAGGGACGTCATACGTCCCTCCCCTTCAGAGCCCCTTCAGAGTCCCTTCGGAAGCCCCTTCACCACCAGGGTGCGGCAGGGATCAGCCCTTCTGCTCCAGCATGTCCTTGACCCGGGTGCGGACGTTCTCGTCGTCCAGGCCGCGGATGGTCAGCGTGGTGCGGCGGCGCAGCACGTCGTCCACGGTCTCCGCCCACTCGTGGTCGCGGGCGTAGGCGACCTGGGCCCAGATCTCCGGGCCGTCGGGGTGGATGCGCTCGCCGAGCTCCGGGTTCTCGTTGACCATGCGCGCGATGTCGAAGGACAGCGAGCCGTAGTGCGTGGCCAGGTGACGGGCCGTCAGCGGGTCCATCCGGGTGCCGGGCTCGCGGTCCACCAGCAGGCGGTGGGCGACGGCGTTGGGGTTGGCGACACCGGGCAGCGGGGTGCGGCGGACCAGGCTGGAGACGGGCTCCATCTCCTCGGTCAGCGGGCTGCCGGGCACCTTGGCCAGCTTCGTCATGACCGTACGGCCGATGTGGCGGTACGTGGTCCACTTGCCGCCGGCGACGGACAGCATGCCGCCCTTGCCCTCGGTGACCACGGTCTCGCGCTTGGCCTGGGACACGTCGCCGGGGCCGCCGGGCAGCACCCGGAGACCGGCGAACGCGTAGGTCATCAGCGAGCGGTCGAGGTCCGCGTCGACGATGGAGAAGGCGGCCTCGTCCAGGATCTGCTGGATGTCCTCCTCCGTGGCGCGCACGTCGGCCGGGTCGCCCTCGTACTGGGTGTCGGTGGTGCCCAGGAGGAGCTGGTCCTCCCACGGGAGGGCGAAGGTGATGCGGTACTTGTCGATCGGGGTGGCCATGGCGGCCTTCCACGGCGACTTGCGCTTCATCACGATGTGCGCGCCCTTGGAGAGGCGGATGGAGGGGGCCGCGCCCTTGTCCTCCATCTTGCGCAGGTGGTCGACCCACGGGCCGGTGGCGTTGAGCACCACGCGGGCGTCGATGCCGAACTCGGTGCCGTCGACGCGGTCCTTGAGCTCCGCGCCGGAGACCTTGCCGTGCGTGAAGCGCAGCCCGGTGACCTCGGCGTGGTTGAGGACGACCGCGCCGGACTCGACGGCCGCGCGGACGGTCATGACCGCCACGCGCGAGTCGTTCATCTGGTGGTCGTAGTAGACCGCGACGGCCTTGAGGTTGTCCGTGCGCAGGCCGGGGTTGTCGGCCTTGGCGCGGGACGGGGAGATCACCTTGCCGACGCCGTCGCCGAAGGCGGACAGCGCCGAGTAGGCGAAGACACCGGCGCCGAGCTTGGCGGCGCCGACCGGCCCGCCCTTGTAGACGGGCAGGTAGAAGGTGAGCGGGTTGACCAGGTGCGGGGCCACGTCCTTGGCCAGCACCCGGCGCTCGTGGTGGTTCTCCGCGACCAGCTTGACCGCGCCGGTCTGCAGGTAGCGCAGACCGCCGTGGACGAGCTTGGAGGACGCGGAGGAGGTGGCGCCGGCGAAGTCGCCGGCGTCCACCATCGCGACCCGCAGTCCCGACTGCGCTGCGTGCCAGGCGACCGAGGTGCCCAGGATGCCGCCGCCGATGACCAGGAGGTCGTACGTCGCGTTGGACAGCCGCTCCCGGGTCTCGGCGCGGCCCGGGTTGGCACCGGCGGCCGGGTGCGTTCCCAGGGTGGGCACGCTCTGCGGGGTAGTCATGAGTTGCTCCTCAGTCAGCTCTCGTCGTCGATCCAGCCCATGGTCCGCTCGACGGCCTTGAGCCAGTTCTTGTACTCGCTGTCACGCTTGTCAGCGTCCATGCGGGGGGTCCACTCGGCGGCCCGGCGCCAGTTGGCGCGGAGGGCGTCGGTGTCGGGCCAGAAGCCGACGGCCAGGCCGGCGGCGTAGGCGGCGCCGAGGCAGGTCGTCTCGGCGACCATCGGGCGCACCACGGGCGCGTCCAGGAAGTCCGAGAGGGTCTGCATCAGCAAGTTGTTGGAGGTCATGCCGCCGTCGACCTTGAGCGCGGCCAGCTCGACGCCGGAGTCCTTGGTCATGGCGTCGGTGATCTCGCGGGTCTGCCAGGCGGTCGCCTCGAGGACGGCGCGGGCGATGTGCGCCTTGGTGACGTAGCGGGTCAGGCCCGCGATGACACCGCGCGCGTCGGAGCGCCAGTAGGGGGCGAACAGGCCGGAGAAGGCCGGGACGAAGTAGGCGCCGCCGTTGTCCTCGACGCTGGAGGCGAGGGTCTCGATCTCGGCGGCGGACTTGATGAGGCCCATCTGGTCGCGCATCCACTGCACCAGCGAACCGGTGACGGCGATGGAGCCTTCGAGGGCGTAGACGGGCTTCTGGTCGCCGATGCGGTAACCGACGGTGGTCAGCAGGCCGTTGTACGACTGGACGGGCTCGTCGCCGGTGTTCATCAGCATGAACGTTCCGGTGCCGTAGGTGGACTTGGCCTCGCCCTTGTCGTAGCAGGTCTGGCCGAAGAGGGCGGCCTGCTGGTCGCCGAGCGCGGAGGCGACGGGGACGCCGTCCAGGGCGCCGCCCTTGGCGTTGCCGTAGACCTCGGCGGAGGAGCGGATCTCCGGCAGCACGGCGGCCGGGATGCCCATGGAGGAGAGGATGCGCTCCTCCCACTCCAGCTTGCGGAGGTTCATCAGCATGGTGCGGGAGGCGTTGGTGACGTCCGTGACGTGCACACCGCCGTCCACGCCACCGGTGAGGTTCCAGATGACCCAGGAGTCCATGGTGCCGAAGAGGATGTCGCCGCGCTCGGCGCGCTCGCGCAGGCCCTCGACGTTGTCCAGCAGCCAGCGGACCTTCGGGCCGGAGAAGTACGAGGCCAGCGGGAGGCCGGTCTCGCGGCGGAAGCGGTCCTGGCCCACGTTGCGGCCGAGCTCGCGGCAGAGGCCGTCGGTGCGGGTGTCCTGCCAGACGATGGCGTTGTGGACGGGCTCACCGGTGTTCTTGTCCCACATCAGCGTGGTCTCACGCTGGTTGGTGATGCCGATCGCCTTGACGTCGGCGGCCGTGATGCCGGCCTTCTCGACGGCACCGGCGACGACCTGCCGGACGTTCTCCCAGATCTCCTTGGCGTCGTGCTCGACCCAGCCCGGCTTGGGGAAGATCTGCTCGTGCTCCTTCTGGTCGACGGAGACGATGCGGCCGTCGCGGTCGAAGACGATGCAGCGGGAGGACGTCGTGCCCTGGTCGATGGCCGCGATGAACGGTCCGTGACCGTGGGTGCCGTGGGTGCTGGTCATGTGGTCTCTTGCTCCTGAAGTCTGAGGGTCTCGGCTGTCGTGCGTCAGAACGCGAGCTTGTGGATGCCTGCCGCCAGGGCGGCGCCGGCCAGCGGGCCGACCACCGGGATCCAGGCGTAGGACCAGTCGGAGCCGCCCTTGTTGGGCAGCGGAAGCAGCGCATGCACGATACGCGGGCCGAGGTCACGCGCCGGGTTGATCGCGTAACCGGTCGGGCCGCCCAGCGAGAGGCCGATGCCGACGACCACGAACGCGGTCATCAGGACGCCGGTGCCGCTGACGGCCAGACCCTCCGTCAGGCCCTGGGTGAGGATGGCGAGGACGAGCACGGCGGTGCCGATGATCTCCGTCGCGAGGTTCTGCACGACGTTCCGGATCTCCGGACCGGTGGAGAAGATGCCGAGCACCGGACCGGCCTGCGGAGTGGCGGTCTGGTCGACCATCCCCTCCTTGGGGTTCAGCGTGGCCACCAGTTCGGGGTCGGTCAGGTGCGCCTGGAACTGCCCGTAGTAGGTGATCCAGACCAGCGTGGCGCCGATCATCGCGCCGAGCATCTGGGAGCCGATGTAGAGGGGAACGTCACTCCACTTGGTGGCGCCGTCTATCGCCAGGCCGATGGTGACGGCCGGGTTGAGGTGGGCACCGGAGGGCTTCGCGATGTACGCGCCCGTCAGCACGGCGAAGCCCCACCCGAAGGTGATGGCGAGCCAGCCCGCGTTCAGCGCCTTCGAGCGCTTCAGGGTGACGGCGGCGCAGACGCCACCGCCGAGCAGAATCAAGACGGCGGTACCGATGGTCTCGCCGATGAAGATGTCGGAGCTGGACACCCGCGACTCCTTTGTCCTTCGTCCAGGGGAAGGCGAACCCCGGGTACCTCCGGAGGTCCGCGCCCTCCGTGAGGGCGGTGATCGGCCCCGTGGCATTGCAGCCTCTGCAGCACTGCACGCACTGCACACCATAGCGAATATTGTCGTCAGGTGTTCGACAATGCCGACCGATGCACGGCAGTTTTCTGCACCGTAAGGGGCCCGTCAAGGGTTCTGTGACCGGAAACTCCAGGCCAACTGGCCTGAAATGTACGTTTGGATACCGGTCGGTAACGAAGGGGTCTCGCGGAGCCCGGAAAGGGCGGAGAAGTGGATCTTCGGGCCCGTGGGAGGGTGGGCCGCGCGGCCGCGGAAGCGGTCGGAACCGGCCGGCGCCGGAAGCGGTCAGAACCGGCCGGCGCCGAGGTCGCGGGAGACCGCGCGGGCGCAGTCCCGCACCGCCGCGATCAGCTGCGGGCGCAGCTCGCCGCCCTCGCAGACGCGCTCGACGGCGCCCGTGACCCCCACCGCGCCGACCGGCATCCGGCGGCGGTCGTGGATGGGGGCGGCGACGGACGCGACGCCCGCCCAGGTCTCCTCGACGTCCGCGGCCCAGCCCCGGGCGCGGGTGAGGTCCAGCATCCCCTCCAGGCCGTCAAGGTCGGTCACGGTGCGGTCGGTGAACGCCTCGGGGCCGGTCTCGGTCAGCTGGCTGTGGGCCACCGGGTCGTAGGCGCACAGCACCTTGCCGAGCGCGGTGCTGTGCAGCGGGTGCATCGCGCCGACCTCCAGCACCTGGCGGCTGTCGTCCGGCCGGAAGACGTGGTGGATGATCAGGACGCCCTGCTGGTGGAGGACGCCGAGGTAGACGCTCTCGCCGCTGGCGCGGGCCAGGTCGTCCGCCCAGACGAGGGCGCGGGCGCGCAGCTCGTGCACGTCCAGGTAGCTGTTGCCCAGCCGGAGGAGCTCGGCGCCCAGTTGGTAGCGCCCCGAGGCCGGGTCCTGCTCCACGAAGCCCTCCTGCTGGAGGGTGCGCAGGATGCCGTGCGCGGTGCCCTTGGCGAGCCCCAGCGCGGAGGCGACGTCGGACAGTCCCAGCCTCCGCTCGCCGCCCGCGAGCAGCCGCAGCATCGCCGCCGCCCGTTCGAGCGACTGGATGGTCCGTGCCATCGAGCAACCTCCTCCAAAATGCCGTTCGGCATTGCTGAACACTATCGGCCGATGCCGACCACGGGATAGCCGACGCTGGCGTGATCATGATCGCTGGAGCTCCGCCCGGGCGCGTACCGCACGGTCCCCTCGACGCCGTACCCGGCCCGATACCGGATGTCCGCGCCAGGGGACACCCCCTGCTTTCCGCGGGCGCTGCGGCTACGCTTGCGGCGTGCGCCCTCTCGGGGAGGGCGTAAAGCCGACAGCCGTCGCAACCACGGGAGCACCTCCATGGCCCTGCAGCCATCGACCGTCCGTTCATCCCGATCCGACCTGCTCCGGGAGGCGCTCGCCACCCGGGTGGTGGTCGCCGACGGGGCCATGGGAACCATGCTCCAGGCACAGGACCCCAGCATGGAGGACTTCCAGCAGCTCGAAGGCTGCAACGAGATCCTCAACGTCACCCGGCCCGACATCGTCCGCTCCGTCCACGAGGCGTACTTCGCCGCCGGCGTCGACTGCGTCGAGACCAACACCTTCGGCGCCAACCACGCCGCCCTCGGCGAGTACGACATCCCCGACCGAGTCTTCGAACTCTCCGAGGCCGGCGCCCGCGTCGCCCGCCAGACGGCCGACGCCTTCGCCGCCGACGGCCGCCCCCGCTGGGTCCTGGGCTCCATCGGCCCCGGCACCAAGCTCCCCACCCTGGGCCACGCCCCCTACACCGTGCTCCGCGACGCCTACCAGGCCAACGCCGAGGGGCTCATCTCCGGCGGCGCCGACGCGCTGCTCGTCGAGACCACCCAGGACCTCCTCCAGACGAAGGCGTCCGTCCTCGGCGCCCGCCGCGCCCTGGAGGCCACCGGCGCCGACCTGCCGGTGATCGTCTCGGTGACCGTGGAGACCACCGGCACCATGCTCCTCGGCTCGGAGATCGGCGCCGCCCTCACCGCGCTGGAGCCGCTCGGCATCGACATGATCGGCCTCAACTGCGCCACCGGCCCCGCCGAGATGAGCGAGCACCTCCGCTACCTCGCCCGGCACTCCCGCGTCGCCCTCTCCTGCATGCCCAACGCCGGCCTCCCGGTGCTCGGCAAGGACGGCGCCCACTACCCGCTGTCCCCGGCCGAACTGGCCGACGCGCAGGAGACGTTCGTCCGCGAGTACGGCCTGTCGCTGGTCGGCGGCTGCTGCGGCACCACCCCCGAGCACCTGCGGCAGGTCGTGGAGCGCGTCCGCGGCCTGACCCCCACCGAGCGCACGCCGCGCCCCGAGCCGGGCGCCGCCTCCCTCTACCAGACCGTCCCCTTCCGCCAGGACACCTCGTACCTGGCCATCGGCGAGCGGACGAACGCCAACGGCTCGAAGAAGTTCCGCACGGCCATGCTGGACGGCCGCTGGGACGACTGCGTGGAGATGGCCCGCGAGCAGATCCGCGAGGGCGCCCACATGCTCGACCTGTGTGTCGACTACGTCGGCCGGGACGGCGTCGCGGACATGGAGGAGCTGGCCGGCCGCTTCGCCACCGCCTCCACGCTGCCGATCGTGCTGGACTCCACCGAGGTGGACGTCATCCGGGCCGGCCTGGAGAAGCTCGGCGGCCGGGCCGTCATCAACTCCGTCAACTACGAGGACGGCGACGGGCCCGAGTCGCGGTTCGCCCAGGTCACCCGCCTCGCGCGGGAGCACGGCGCGGCGCTGATCGCGCTGACCATCGACGAGGAGGGCCAGGCCCGCACGCCGGAGAAGAAGGTGGAGATCGCCGAGCGGCTGATCGCCGACCTGACCGGCAACTGGGGCATCCGCGAGGAGGACATCCTCGTCGACACCCTGACCTTCACCATCTGCACGGGCCAGGAGGAGTCGCGCAAGGACGGCATCGCCACCATCGAGGCCATCCGGGAGCTCAAGCGCCGCCACCCGGACGTCCAGACCACGCTGGGCCTGTCCAACATCTCCTTCGGCCTCAACCCGGCCGCGCGGATCCTGCTCAACTCCGTCTTCCTCGACGAGTGCGTCAAGGCGGGCCTCGACTCGGCCATCGTGCACGCCTCCAAGATCCTGCCCATCGCGCGCTTCGACGAGGAGGAGGTCACCACCGCCCTCGACCTCATCTACGACCGCCGCGCCGAGGGCTACGACCCGCTGCAGAAGCTCATGCAGCTCTTCGAGGGCGCGACGGCGAAGTCGTTGAAGGCGGGCAAGGCCGAGGAACTGCTCGCCCTGCCGCTGGAGGAGCGGCTGCGGCGCCGCATCATCGACGGCGAGAAGAACGGCCTGGAGGCCGACCTCGACGAGGCGCTGACCGAGCGCCCGGCCCTCGACATCGTCAACGACACCCTGCTGGAGGGCATGAAGGTCGTCGGCGAGCTGTTCGGCTCCGGCCAGATGCAGCTGCCGTTCGTCCTCCAGTCCGCCGAGGTCATGAAGACCGCCGTCGCCCACCTCGAACCGCACATGGAGAAGAGCGACGCCGAGGGCAAGGGCACGATCGTGCTGGCCACCGTCCGCGGCGACGTCCACGACATCGGCAAGAACCTCGTCGACATCATCCTCTCCAACAACGGCTACAACGTCGTCAACCTCGGCATCAAGCAGCCGGTCTCGGCGATCCTGGAAGCCGCGGAGGAACACCGCGCGGACGTCATCGGCATGTCGGGGCTGCTGGTGAAATCCACCGTGATCATGAAGGAGAACCTGGAGGAGCTGAACCAGCGCAAGCTGGCCGCCACCTACCCGGTGATCCTCGGCGGCGCCGCCCTCACCCGCGCCTACGTCGAACAGGACCTGCACGAGATCTACGAGGGCGAGGTCCGCTACGCCCGCGACGCCTTCGAGGGACTCCGCCTGATGGACGCCCTGATCGCCGTCAAGCGCGGCGTCCCCGGCGCCACCCTCCCCGAACTCAAGCAGCGGCGGGTGCCCAAGCGGGACACCCCGGTGGTCGTGGAGGAGGAGCCCAAGGGCGCGGTCCGCTCGGACGTCGCCACCGACAACCCCGTGCCGACGCCGCCCTTCTGGGGAACCCGGGTCGTCAAGGGCATCCCCTTGAAGGACTACGCGTCGTGGCTGGACGAGGGCGCCCTCTTCAAGGGCCAGTGGGGCCTGAAGCAGGCCCGTGCCGGCGGCCCCAGCTACGAGGAACTCGTCGAGACCGAGGGCCGGCCGCGGCTGCGCGGCTGGCTCGACAAGCTCCACACCGAGAACCTGCTGGAAGCGGCCGTCGTCTACGGCTACTTCCCCTGCCACTCCAAGGGGGACGACCTCATCCTCCTCCACGAGGACGGCACGGAACGCACCCGCTTCACCTTCCCCCGCCAACGCCGCGGCCGCCGGCTGTGCCTGGCCGACTTCTTCCGCCCGGAGGAGTCGGGGGAGCGGGACGTGGTGGGCCTCCAGGTCGTGACCGTCGGCTCCCGGATCGGCGAGGCCACGGCGGAGCTCTTCGCCTCCGACGCGTACCGCGACTACCTGGAGCTGCACGGGCTCTCCGTGCAACTGGCGGAGGCGCTCGCCGAGTACTGGCACGCGCGCGTGCGGTCGGAGCTGGGCTTCGGCGGGGAGGACCCGTCCGACGTGGAGGACATGTTCGCGTTGAAGTACCGCGGCGCGCGGTTCTCGCTCGGGTACGGGGCCTGCCCCGACCTGGAGGACCGGGCGAAGATCGCGGAGTTGCTGGAGCCGGAGCGGATCGGGGTGCGGCTGTCGGAGGAGTTCCAGTTGCACCCCGAGCAGTCGACGGACGCGATCGTAATCCACCACCCGGAGGCGAAGTACTTCAACGCGCGGTGACCCGCCCGCGCTTCACCGGCGCGGGAACGCGACCGGACCGACGTGAACGCCGCGGGGAGCCGCGGGCCGTGGTGACCGGGTACGGCGGGAGAGCGTACGTCCTCCACTGCACCGCGCCCTCCCCGCCGCGATCCGGCCGTGGCTCCGGTGAGGACCGTAGGAGGTCCTAGGCGGGGAGGGCGGCGAGGCGGGCGAACTCCCAGGGGTCGTGGGCGCTGAAGACCGTGACCTCGTCCGCGCAGTCCCGGCGGAGGGCGCGCAGCCGGTCGAGTGTCCCGGCGCGAGCCGCGGCGTCGGTCTGCGCTCCCTGCTGGACCGGTTCGAGGACGGGATGGGAAAGGGGCGGGGTGGACTCCAGCTCGCCGTGGTACATGTACGCGTCGCCCGCGTGCAGCAGCCACCGCCCGTCGCCGTCGCGCACGGCGACGCCCGCGTGTCCCGCCGAGTGGCCGGGCAGCGGCACCAGCAGCAGTTCGCACCCCAGCCCCCGCGGCCGTGCCACGCCCGGAAAGCCGAACCACTCCGTGCGCTCGTCCACGGACGCGGGGGTGAGCAGCGGCCGGTGGGTCCGGTGGGCCGGCATGAAGCGGTCGAGGCTGTGCCGGTGGTGGGCCGCCGAGGGGTCGGTGACGGCCCGGTACTCGTCCGGGTGCACATGCACCCGTGCGCCGGGGAAGTCGGGCAGCCCTCCGGTGTGGTCGCGGTGCAGGTGGGTGAGCACGATGTGCCGCACGTCCTGGGGCGCGTACCCGAGGCGGACGACCTGGCGCAGCGCGCTCTCCCCCGGGTCCAGCGCGGGCTGGGCGTAGGCCACCCAGTCCGCGCCCAGCGACCTGTCGGGGTGCCGCAGGTCGGCGGTGCCGAGGCCGGTGTCGACCAGGACCAGCCCGTCCGAGTCCGTCTCGATGAGCAGGCAGTGGCAGACAGCGGCCCGTTCGCGGGTCGCGGCGGCTGCCGCGGGTTCCTCCCGGAGCGGTGGAATCTTCCGGAAGGAAGCGCAGTTGAGGTGATGGATACGCACAAGGCCCCCTGGAGGCGAGTCGGCGGGCTGTTCACGACGGACGTTAGGAGGGGCCTTCGTGACTCACCAAACGGTTGGACACGCGCCGGCGGACGATCAGGACGGTCCGCTGGCGGACTGTCCGGACGGCGCCGTCGTCCCGCCCGGCCCCGAACCGCGGTGCCCCGTCGACATCACCCTCGCCACGCTGGGCGGCCGGTGGACGCCGCTGGTGCTCCGCGAGTTCCTGCGCCGCGGGCAGGCCACGTACTCCGAGTTGTCCGCCGCCCTGCCCGCCCTCTCGGACAAGGTCCTCTCGGACCGGCTGGCCCAGTTGACCGGCGCGGGCGTCATCGAGCGGCACCGCACCCCCGGCTGGCCGCCCCGCGTGCGCTACGTCCTGACCGGCCAGGGCCGGGCGCTGGAGCCGGTGGTGCACAGCATGTGGGAGTGGGGCTCGGCGCGACAGGAGAGTCCGCTCGCAGCGGCCGATTCCGGCCCGTCCGGCGTTTGAGGACCAGCGGCGGAATCACGGAGAAAAGGCCGGGGTCCGCGGGAATCGGGGGAATGGGGGCGCTCCCTCCGGGGGAGGGCCTGGGGCGGCGGAAAACGAAGGAGCGTTCCCGCGCCCCCCGCCGTAAACTGTTCGTCCGGTAGCAGAAGGCCGGTCCGCCGCCCGCGAGGGCACGGCGGACCGGCCTTCTCGTCCCTCCAGGAGGTGCGCGAATGACCAGCGGCATTCCCACGGTCGCGACCAGGCCCGCCCGAGGCGGCGGCGCCCTGGAAGCCGTCCTCCTCGACATGGACGGCACCCTGGTCGACACCGAGGACTTCTGGTGGGAGGTGGAGGTCGCGGTCTTCGCCGAACTGGGCCACCAGCTCCTGGAGGAGTACCGCGAGATCGTCGTGGGCGGCCCCATGACCCGCAGCGCGGCGTTCCTGATCAAGGCCACGGGCGCCAGGATCGCCCTCGCCGAGCTGACCGGTCTCCTCAACTCCCGCTTCGCGGAGATGATCGGCTCCGGCGTCCCCTCATGCCCGGCGCGAAGCGCCTGCTCACCGAGCTGGCGGCGCACGACGTGCCGACCGCGCTGGTCTCCGCGTCGCACCGGCGCATCATCGACCGGGTGCTGCGCACGCTGGGCCCGGAGCACTTCACGCTGACGGTCGCGGGCGACGAGATGGAGCGCACCAAGCCGCACCCCGACCCGTACCTGCTGGCCGCCGCGAGACTCGGGGCCGCCCCGGAGCGCTGTGCGGTGGTCGAGGACACCATGACGGGCGTGACGGCGGCCGAGGCGGCGGGCTGCCGGGTGGTGGCGGTGCCGTCCGTGGGGGCGATCCCGCCCGCGCCCGGCCGGACGGTCGTCCGTTCCCTCGAAGAAGTCGATCTCCGTTTTCTGCGGAGCCTGGTCGCATCCTGAGGGAACGGCCGGTCACCAAAAGTGTTTGGCGCGTACACCGAGCGTTGACGGTGGAATGCTCAAGAAACTCTGAGCGCCGGTCCCGTCCATTTCCGTGATCAAAGCGACGGTAAAAGCCAAGACCCGCAAGGTCATTTCCGGAGTGAGCTTCGTCACCGGTCCGGGGCTATCGCGGCGTCGGCTCCGCGCCGTTCTGACGCTTTGTCGACGGGATGGACGCACCCTTGTGTCCCGATTGGTTCACTGGTGCGCGAATCGTTCCCCGGCCCGGATATCGGCCGATCCGGCCTCGTTATCGCGGCGTGATATCGCATCAGGGAGACCGCGTTCCGGTCCCTCCGGCGCCGCCACTAATCTCTTGGCGAGTACTTCACGGCACCCCGTGGGGCCCGTGCAGCAACGCATCCGTACGGAGTCCCGGGCGCCGTTCGCACCACAGGGAGAACACCGGACAATGAACCGCAAGACGTTGGTGCTGCCCACCGTGGTGGGCCTGTTGGCCCCGTGCTCGTCGCCTGTGGCGGGGGCGATGGAGCGGGCAAGGGCAAGGCCATCGTCGTCGGGACCACCGACCGGTTCGAGCAGACGACGGACGCCCCGGCCCCCTTCGACCCCGCCGCCGCGTACGACATCAGTGCGTGGAACGTGCTGCACAGCGCCTTCCAGACGCTGCTGCGGCTGCCCCGCTCCGGCTCGGACCCGGTGCCGGACGCCGCCTCCAAGTGCGCGTTCAGCGACCGCCGCAACGAGCAGTACCGCTGCACCCTGCGCAGCGGGCTCAAGTTCAGCAACGGTCACGAGATGACCGTCAAGGACGTCAAGTTCTCTATCGACCGCGTCCGCGCGATCAACTTCGAGAACGGTCCGGTCTCGCTGCTGAGCAACATCGACCGGGTCGAGACGCCGAACGACCGCGAGATCGTCTTCCAGCTGAAGACGCCCGACGCGACGTTCCCGCAGAAGCTCGCCACCCCGGCCGCGGCCATCGTCGACAGCCAGACGTACCCCAAGAACAAGCTGGCGGGCGACGGCTTCAAGGTCGTCGGCTCGGGTCCGTACACCATGGACACCGAGGAGAAGGACGGCCGCGCGGTCAAGGTCGTGCTCACCAAGAACCCGGACTA
This sequence comes from Streptomyces sp. CA-181903, assembly GCF_050937075.1. Lineage (NCBI taxonomy): Bacteria > Bacillati > Actinomycetota > Actinomycetes > Kitasatosporales > Streptomycetaceae > Streptomyces > Streptomyces sp. CA-181903. The sequence goes on along the minus strand of NZ_JBNJLY010000001.1, from coordinate 1,419,744 downwards.
CCAGGGTTCGGTCAAGGTGCAGAACGACAAGGTCGAGATGCGCTTCTACGACGACGCCAAGACGATGGAGAACGCCCTCAAGGGCGGCGACATCGACATGGCGAACCGCACCCTGTCGCCCGAGCAGATCGACCGGCTGCGCAACGCCACCGGCCAGCAGGTCCGGCTGCTGGAGTCGGCCGGCTCGGAGATCGGCTACCTGGCCTTCAACACCGACGACCCGGCCGTGAAGCCCAAGGCCGTCCGGCAGGCCATGGCGCAGCTGGTGGACCGTCAGGCGCTGGCCCGCGAGGGCTACGACCGGACCAGCGACGCCCTGTACTCGCTGGTGCCCAGCGGCATCCCGGGCCACCAGAACTCGTTCTCCAACCAGTACGGCAACCCCAGCGCCGACAAGGCCCGCGCCCTGCTGAAGAACGCCGGCATCAGCACTCCGGTGCGGTTCACCCTCGCGTACTCCTCCGACCACTACGGCGAGGCCACCGCGCGGGCGTTCAAGACGTTCCAGAAGCAGCTCAACGGCAGCGGCCTGTTCGACGTCAAGCTCCAGGACGTGAAGTGGTCGGAGTTCCGGCCCAACGCGGCCAAGGGCGAGTACGCGGTCTACGGCATGGGCTGGTTCCCCGACTTCCCGGACCCGGACAACTTCATCGCCCCGTTCTTCGGCAAGGACAACTTCCTCCGGTCCCGCTACCAGAACTCCAAGATCAACGACCTGATCCCGCGGACCCGGCAGACCGCGCAGCGCGACTCGGCGGCCAAGCTCTTCCAGCAGGCCCAGGACATCGTCGCGGACGAGGTGCCGGTGCTGCCGCTGTGGCAGGGCAAGCAGTTCGTGGCGGTCCGCGAGGGCCTCACCGGCGCCGAGTGGGCGCTCAACGCCGCCTCCGAGCTGCAGCCCTGGGAGCTCGTCCGCGGCAAGTGACGCACAACACGGCGACGACACCCGGCCGTGATGAGAACACCCCTTTTGCAGCACAACGCTCCACCTGTACAACAAGCTCCACAGAACGACCTCGAGGGGCGGGCCCCTGTCCGGACCCGCCCCCTCCACTTGGAACTGTGAGGAATGTGCACGTGAGGAAACGTGACCAGTGGCTTGCCGCCCCGCTCGGCGCGGGGCTCGCCGCCGCCCTGCTGAGCGGGTGCGGTTCGGAGGACGGCAAGGCGGCGGGCACCGGTGAGTCGGTGGTCATGGGGATGTCCGACGAGGTCGTCGCCGTGGACCCGGCCGCGGGTTACGACCCCGGTTCCTGGATCCTGTTCAACAACGTCTTCCAGTCGCTGCTGAGCTTCCCCAAGGGCAGCAACGTGCCGCAGCCCGACGCCGCCCGGAAGTGCGGCTTCAAGGACCAGGCGAGCACCGTCTACGAGTGCACGCTCAACAGCGGCCTGAAGTTCAGCAACGGGCACGACCTCACCTCCGAGGACGTCGCCTTCTCCTTCCGGCGCACCCTGAAGATCAACGACAAGTCCGGTCCCGCGTCGGCCATGCTGTCCACGATCAAGGACATCAGGACGCCGGACAAGAAGACCGTGGTCTTCCGCCTCAAGCGCCCCGACGCCACCTTCCCGCTGAAGATCGCCTCCGGCGCCGGCTCCATCGTGGACCACCGGGAGTACGCGACGGACAAGCTCCGGACCGACGGCAAGGCCGTCGGCTCGGGCGTCTACACGCTGGACTCCTACGGCAAGGACAAGGCCGTCTTCAAGGTCAACGGCGGCTACAAGGGCCCCGCGACCGTCCAGAACAAGGGCATGACCCTCAAGTTCTTCCACGGCGAGCAGGACGCCCTGAAGACCGCGCTGCAGAAGGGCGACGTCGACCTCGCCTACCGTGGCCTGGCCACCGAGGACATCTCCTCCCTGGAGGCCGCCGGCACCGCGGGCAAGGGCCTCAAGGTCGTCCAGGGCACCAGCGCCGAGGTCCAGCACCTGGTGTTCAACACCAAGGACACGATGGCCGGCAAGCTCGCCGTCCGCCGTGCCGTCGCCTACCTCGTCGACCGCACTGCGCTCGTCCGCGACGTCTACAAGCGCACCGCCGAGCCGCTGTACTCCGTCGTCCCGAGCGGCATCACCGGCCACCGGACGCCGTTCTTCGACCTCTACGGCGAGCACCCGCAGCCCGAGAAGGCCAAGGAGGCGCTGACCTCCGCCGGCATCAAGGGCAAGGTCAAGCTGACCCTCTGGGGCACGCCGATCCGCTACGGCCCCGGCACCGTCCCGGAGCTCAACGCCATCGCCAAACAGCTCAACGCCAGCGGCCTGTTCGACGCGGACGTGCGCACCGCCCCCTTCCCCGAGTACGAGAAGGGCATCGAGGCCGGCAAGTACGCTGTCTACGTGAAGGGCTGGGTCCCCGACTACCCGGACCCGGACAACTTCACCGCGCCCTTCTTCGGCGAGGACAACGAACTCGCCAACCACTACGAGTCCAAGGAGATAGCCGACCGGATCCTCCCGGCGACCGCAGCCCAGGGCAGCCGTACCGCGACCGTCGGCGACTTCGCCAAGCTCCAGTCGACCGTCGCCCAGGACGTCCCGGTGCTGCCGCTCTGGCAGGGCAAGCAGTACGCCGTCGCCAATGACCGGATCACCGGCCTCCAGTGGACCCTGGACGCCTCCACCGTCTTCCGCTTCTGGGAGATCGCCAAGGCCGACAAGGGCTGACGCCGGGTGAGACACCGAGGGCCCGCCGGATCGTTCCGGCGGGCCCTTCGTCGTCTGCTCGTAGGCGCCCGCCCGTCGCGACTACTGCGCGCCCGGCCGCACCAGCCCGCTCTCGTACGCGTAGACCGCCGCCTGCACCCGGTCGCGCAGCCCCAGCTTGGTGAGCACATGGCCGACATGCGTCTTGACCGTCGTCTCGCTGACGAACAGATCCGCCGCGATCTCCGCGTTCGACAGCCCGCGGGCCACCAGCTTGAGCACCTCCACCTCACGGTCGGTCAGCGTGCTCAGCGTGTCCGGCAGCGGCTCCTCGCCCGACGGCAGGTGCCCGGCGTACTTGTCCAGCAGCCGCCGCGTGATGCTCGGCGCCAGCATCGCCTCGCCGCCCGCCACCACCCGGATCGCCTGCACCAGCTCATGGGCCGGGGCGTCCTTCAGCAGGAACCCGCTCGCGCCCGCCCGCAGCGCCTCCACCACGTACTCGTCCAGGTCGAACGTGGTGAGCACCAGCACCTTCGCCGGGCCCTTCCGGTCCGGGCCGGTGATCTGCCGCGTCGCCTCGACGCCGTCCATCCGGGGCATCCGGATGTCCATCAGCACCACGTCCGGCTGGAGCGCCCGGACCTGGTCCAGCGCCTGCAGGCCGTCACCGGCCTCCCCGACCACCGCGATGTCCTGCTCGGCCTCGAGGATCATGCGGAAGCCCGTGCGCAGCAGGGGCTGGTCGTCGACGAGCAGGACACGGATCGCCACAGGGAACTCCTTTGTTAGACCGGGTCCATTCTGCCCTGAGCGGACGCGTCAGACCCCGGCAGGCCCGGCCCCCGCCTCCGGGACGCGCGGCACGGGCAGTACCGGCAGCGGATACGGCGGGGGAGTGCCCCCGAACTCCGGGCACAGCGCCTGGTGGTCGCACCAGCCGCAGAGCTTCGTCGGCCGGGGCCGCCAGTCGCCCGTCTCGGTGGCCAGCGCGATGGCCTCCCACAGTGCGCGCAGCTTCCGCTCGACGGCCAGCAGCTCCTCCTCCGTCGGGTCGTACGTCAGCACGTCCCCGCTGCCCAGGTAGACGAGCTGGAGGCGGCGCGGCACCACCCCGCGCAGCCGCCGGATCACCAGCGCGTAGAACGTCATCTGGAACAGCGCGTCCCCCCGGTACCGCGGGGCCGGCGCCTTGCCGGTCTTGTAGTCGACGATCCGCACCTCGCCCGTCGGCGCCACGTCCACCCGGTCGACGATGCCGCGCAGCACCAGCCCCGAGTCCAGCGTCGTCTCCACGAACAGCTCGCGCTCGGCCGGCTCCAGCCGCGTCGGATCCTCCAGCGAGAACCACCGCTCGACCAGCGCCTCCGCCTCCGCCAGCCAGCGGGCCAGCCGCTCCGGCTCGTGCGTCCCGTCCTCGCCCGTGAACAGCTCCGCCAGCTCCGGCCGCGCCGCCAGCAGCTTGTCCCACTCGCCGGGCAGCAGCGCCCGCGCCCGGTCCGGGGTGCGGTCCGCCGCCGGGGCGTCGAAGAGGCGCTCCAGCACGGCGTGCACCACCGTGCCGCGGGTGGCCGCCGGGCTGGGCTTCTCCGGCAGCCGGTCGATCACCCGGAACCGGTAGAGCAGCGGGCACCGCATGAAATCGGCCGCACGCGAGGGCGACAGCGAGGCCGGCCGGGCGGCGGCCCCCAGGCCGGAGGCCGTCCCGGGGGCCTCCGGCGCCTGCCGTACGGGCTCGGGGAGCGGGGCCGCCGGGGAGGCGGCCCCTCCGGCCGGGCCCCGGGCGGTGTCGTCGAGAGCGGTGTCCATGGCAGAGACCCTACGGCCCCCCACGGACATTCCGCGGCATACCATCGACGGCAGAGCTCCCGCACGTGCATGATCGTGGCAGGGCGCGCGCACCGGGCGGGTGCGGCAGCAGCACCGACGAGGGGAAACCGTGGAGAACAGCGGGCAGGGCGGGTCCGGCAGCGGGGGCGCCGACCACCAGGCCGGGCAGCCCGGGGAGCCCGGGGACCACCACCGCGGGCCACGGCGCCCGCGCGAGAGCGGCGGCGGGATCCTCATGGGCCGTCCGTTCGGCGTCCCCGTCTACGTCGCCCCCAGCTGGTTCCTGGTCGCCGCCCTGATCACCTGGGTCTTCGGCGGCCAGCTCGACCGCGTCCTGCCCGAACTCGGCCGGGCCCGCTACCTGGTGTCCCTCTTCTTCGCCGTCGCCTTCTACGCCTCCGTCCTGGTCCACGAACTGGCCCACACGGTCGCCGCCCTCCGCTTCCGCCTCCCGGTCCGGCGCATCCAGCTCCAGTTCTTCGGCGGCGTCTCCGAGATCGAGAAGGAGAGCGAGACCCCCGGCCGGGAGTTCGTCCTCGCCTTCGTCGGCCCCCTGCTCTCCCTGGTCCTGGCCGGCGTCTTCTGGGTCGGCATGCAGGCCGTCGAACCCGACACCGTCCCCGGCGTCCTCCTCGCCGGGCTCATGGTCTCCAACCTCCTGGTGGCCGTCTTCAACCTGCTGCCCGGCCTCCCGCTGGACGGCGGGCGGATGCTCCGCGCGGTCGTCTGGAAGATCACCGGCCGGCCCATGGCCGGCACCGTCGCCGCCGCCTGGGTCGGCCGCGCGCTCGCCGTCAGCGTCCTCGTCGGGCTCCCGCTGCTCACCCAGGCGTACCGCGCCGACAGCTTCGGCAGCGTCGACTCCCTCACCGACGCCCTGCTCGCCGCCATCCTCGCCGCGATCATCTGGACGGGCGCCGGGAACAGCCTCCGCATGGCCCGCCTCCGCGAGCGGCTCCCGGGCCTCCGCGCCCGCACCCTCACCCGGCGCGCCGTCCCCGTCGCTCCCACCACCCCGCTCTCCGAGGCGCTGCGGAGGGCCAACGAGGAAGGCGCCCGCGCCCTGGTCGTCGTCGACGCGTCCGGCGCCCCCACCGCCCTGGTCCGCGAGTCCGCCATCGTCGGCATCCCCGTCCACCGCCGGCCCTGGGTCACCGTGGACAGCCTCGCCCAGGACATCCACGACGGCATGCGCGTCTCCGCCGAGCTCTCCGGCGAGGAGCTCCTGGAGGCCCTCCGGCAGACCCCCGCCACCGAGTACCTGGTCGTCGAGGAGACCGGCGAGGTCTACGGCGTCCTCTCCACCGCCGACGTCGAACGGGCCTTCGTCGCCGCCATGGCCCGCACGCCGGCCTCCTGAGCCCCGGCCCGGGGCGGGGCCCAGGGCCCGTGGTCCCGGTCCCGTCCGGCGCCCGGTAGGCTGGTCACATGTCCGAACCGACCGGTGCCGCCCGCCGTCGCGGGCCCTTCCAGGTCGGGGACCAGGTCCAGCTCACCGACCCCAAGGGACGCCACTACACCTTCACGCTCGAAGCCGGGAAGCAGTTCCACACCCACAAGGGTGCCTTCCCGCACGACGAGCTGATCGGTGCTCCCGAGGGCAGTGTTGTCCGTACCACGGGAAACGTCGCCTACCTCGCGCTGCGCCCCCTGCTCCCCGACTACGTCCTGTCCATGCCGCGCGGAGCCGCCGTGGTCTACCCCAAGGACGCGGGGCAGATCCTGGCGATGGCCGACATCTTCCCCGGCGCCCGCGTCGTGGAGGCCGGCGTCGGCTCCGGCTCGCTGAGCAGCTTCCTGCTGCGCGCCATCGGCGACCAGGGCATGCTGCACTCCTACGAGCGCCGCGCCGACTTCGCCGAGATCGCCACGAAGAACGTGGAGCGCTACTTCGGCGGACCGCACCCGGCCTGGCAGCTCACCGTCGGCGACCTCCAGGACAACCTGTCCGACACCGACGTCGACCGCGTCATCCTGGACATGCTCGCCCCCTGGGAGTGCCTGGAGGCCGTGCGCAAGGCGCTCGTCCCCGGCGGCATCCTCTGCTGCTACGTGGCGACCACCACCCAGCTCGCGCGGACCGTCGAGTCCATCCGCGAGATCGGCTGCTTCGCCGAGCCGTCGGCCTGGGAGACCATGGTCCGCACCTGGCACGTCGAGGGCCTGGCCGTCCGCCCCGACCACCGCATGATCGGGCACACCGGCTTCCTCCTCACGGCCCGCCGCCTCGCGGACGGCGTGGAGCCGCCGATGCGCCGCCGCCGTCCGGCGAAGGGCGCCTACGGCGAGGATTACACCGGGCCCGGCGGCCAGACCGCCGAAGCCTGAGCCTTTCTCACCGGCACGGAAGCCGCCCCCGACGAACTCGGGGGCGGCTTCCGCGCGTTGGGGGCGGGGCGCCGTTCCGCCCGCCGGGCCGGTGTGCGACGATGCGGCTCTCGTCACAGTCTCTTCGCAGTCTCTTCGAAGGAGCGGCGCGCGTGCAGCCCCCGGCCGGACTTCCGCACACCCACCCGAGGCCCGTCCACTGGCTGCTGACCGCCCTGGCGCTGGCCGCCGTGCTGACCGGCGCCGTGCTCCTCGGCCCGGCCGACGCCACGGCGGGGGACGCGCCCTCCGCGCCGGCCGCCGCCGCACCCGACCCGGCCGCCGCCCGCTACCCGCTCGACTGCGGCCCGGTGGGCGTCGAGGTGCGGGAGAAGGCCGTCGCCGACCCGGACGGGGACGGGCGGCCCGAGACGGTGGCCGTGGTCCGCTGCCGGGCGGGCGCGGGCACTCCGCCCGACGGCGTCTACGTCCTGACGGCCGGCAAGGGCACGGGCGCGCCGCCGCGCGTGGCCGCCACCCTCGTCGACCCCGCCCGGCGGATGAACGTCGACCGGTTCAGGGTGACGGGGGACACGATTTCGGCCACTCTGCTCGGCTACTCCGCGCGGAACGTGCCGCGCTGCTGCCCGGACCTGCGCAGGCCGGTCGAATGGCGGTGGCGCGACGGCCAGTTCGCGCCGACGGCACGGTCCGTCACGGCCCGCGCCTGACCCGTCACCCGGCGTCCGGCCCGTAGACCTCGACCTTGTCCGAGACGCGTCGCACATGGATGCAGTCGCCCGGGCACTCCTTGGCCGAGTCCCGGACGTCGGTGAGCAGCGGCAGCGGAACGGGCGTGGTGGCGCCCGGCTCCTGCAGCAGCTCGTCGTCGGCGCTCTTCACATACGCCAGACCGTCGATGTCGAGCTCGAAGACCTCGGGGGCGTACTGCACGCAGATGCCGTCCCCCGTACACAGCTCCTGGTCGATCCAGACCTCGAGGGCGTCCTCGGGGCCCCGGCCGCCGGGTCCTCGGTGACGGTCGCGCGGTCTTCGTTCCGGACGGTCATCTCGCCTGCCGTTTCCTGCTTACGTGAATCAATTGGAGCCAGCACTGACGGGTGTTGACCGACTCGACGATACAACCGCTCGCTTTCCGATGTTGATGGGTGGGTATTCCCCAGTCGTGAGGACGTGCGCAAGGGTGAAGATCGGACACACTCCAGCCGGGTTTGTGATCTAGGGGTTTCAACCTGCACCGGCCCAGGTAGGGTCTGGAAGCGTCCAGCTCCCCTTGGAGGAGGTGAGGACCGTGGCAGCCCACGACGACGACATGAACCGCGGCATCCGGCCGGGACGGGGCTCAGACGACCCCGCCGGCCAGGTTGCCTACCTTGAGCAGGAGATCGCCGTCCTGCGCCGCAAGCTCGCCGACTCTCCGCGGCACACGAGGATTCTCGAAGAGCGGATCGTCGAGCTCCAGACCAACCTGGCCGGGGTGTCCGCCCAGAACGAGCGGCTCGCCAACACCCTCCGCGAGGCCCGCGACCAGATCGTGGCCCTCAAGGAGGAGGTCGACCGGCTCGCGCAGCCGCCGGCCGGCTTCGGCGTCTTCCTGCAGGCCAACGACGACGGCACGGTGGACATCTTCACCGGTGGCCGCAAGCTCCGGGTCAACGTCAGCCCGGGCATCGACCCCGACGAGCTCCGGCCCGGCCAGGAGGTCATGCTCAACGAGGCGCTCAACGTGGTCGAGGCCATGGCGTTCGAGCGGGCCGGGGACATCGTCACCCTCAAGGAGATCCTGGAGGACGGCGAACGGGCCCTGGTCATCGGGCACACCGACGAGGAGCGGGTGGTGAGGCTCGCCGAGCCGCTGCTGGACGTCACCATCCGCCCCGGCGACGCCCTGTTGCTCGAATCCCGCTCCGGCTACGTCTACGAGGTCATCCCCAAGAGCGAGGTCGAGGAGCTCGTCCTCGAAGAGGTCCCCGACATCGACTACACGAAGATCGGCGGCCTGGGGAACCAGATCGAGCTCATCCGCGACGCGGTCGAGCTCCCCTATCTCTACCCCGACCTCTTCAAGGAGCACGAACTCCGGCCCCCCAAGGGCGTCCTGCTGTACGGCCCGCCCGGCTGCGGCAAGACGCTCATCGCCAAGGCGGTGGCCAACTCCCTTGCCAAGAAGGTCGCGGAGGTCACCGGGAAGCCCGCGGGGAAGAGCTTCTTCCTCAACATCAAGGGCCCCGAGCTGCTCAACAAGTACGTCGGCGAGACCGAGCGGCACATCCGCCTGATCTTCCAGCGCGCCCGCGAGAAGGCCAGCGAGGGCACGCCGGTGATCGTCTTCTTCGACGAGATGGACTCGCTGTTCCGCACCCGCGGCTCCGGCGTCAGCTCGGACGTGGAGAACACCATCGTCCCGCAGCTGCTCTCCGAGATCGACGGCGTGGAGGGCCTGGAGAACGTCATCGTCATCGGCGCCTCCAACCGCGAGGACATGATCGACCCGGCGATCCTCCGCCCCGGCCGGCTCGACGTGAAGATCAAGATCGAGCGGCCGGACGCCGAGGCGGCCAAGGACATCTTCTCCAAGTACCTGACCCGCACGCTGCCGCTGCACGCGGACGACCTCGCCGAGCACGGCGGGGACGCCGGGGCGACGGTCGACGGCATGATCCAGTCGGTCGTGGAGCAGATGTACGCCGAGTCCGAGGAGAACCGCTTCCTGGAGGTCACCTACGCCAACGGTGACAAGGAGGTCCTCTACTTCAAGGACTTCAACTCCGGAGCGATGATCCAGAACATCGTGGACCGCGCCAAGAAGATGGCGATCAAGGCGTTCCTCGACCACAACCAGAAGGGCCTGCGCGTCTCCCACCTGCTCGCCGCCTGCGTCGACGAGTTCAAGGAGAACGAGGACCTGCCCAACACCACCAACCCGGACGACTGGGCCCGCATCTCCGGCAAGAAGGGCGAGCGGATCGTCTTCATCCGCACCCTCGTCACCGGCAAGCAGGGCGCGGACACCGGCCGCTCCATCGACACGGTGGCCAACACCGGTCAGTACCTGTAACACCGCCGTCCGGCCGCGGCCGGCCGTCCCCCGGATCCCCCGGCTCCCGCCCCCACGGCGCGGGACCGGGCCGGAACGGTCCGTCCGCGGCCGGACGCGTTCACGGACCCCGGGGGACGCGGCCGGCAGCGGGCGCGGCGGGCCCGTACGGCACGAGCGACGGGCCCGGTACGGCACGAGCGACGGGTCCGGTACGGCACGAGCGACGGGTCCGGTACGGCACGAACCCGGGCAATGACTGGAATGATCTCCCCAGGGCCGCAAAGCCGTTCTAGGCTCTGCGGTACCACCGCGACGCGCGTGGGGGACGCACACGGACCGGATGCGCAGCGGTACTTGAGCGGCGACCCCACCAGGGGGCGCCGCCGGGCAAGGAGGGCCGCATGACCGTACGGCGAGTAATGGGCATCGAGACGGAGTACGGGATCTCCGTCCCCGGTCACCCGAACGCCAATGCCATGCTCACCTCGTCCCAGGTCGTCAACGCGTACGCGGCGGCGATGCACCGGGCACGCCGTGCCCGCTGGGACTTCGAGGAGGAGAATCCGCTGCGGGACGCCCGGGGCTTCGACCTCGCCCGGGAGGCCGCCGACGCCAGCCAGCTCACCGACGAGGACATCGGCCTGGCCAACGTGATCCTCACCAACGGCGCCCGGCTGTACGTCGACCACGCCCACCCCGAGTACAGCTCCCCGGAGATCACCAACCCGCGGGACGCCGTCCTCTGGGACAAGGCCGGCGAACGGATCATGGCGGAGGCCGCCGAGCGGGCGGGCCTGCTGCCGGGGGCGCAGCCCATCCACCTCTACAAGAACAACACCGACAACAAGGGCGCGTCCTACGGCACCCACGAGAACTACCTGATGAAGCGGGAGACCCCCTTCTCGGACATCGTGCGCCACCTGACCCCCTTCTTCGTCTCCCGCCAGGTCGTCACCGGCGCGGGACGCGTCGGCATCGGCCAGGACGGCCGCGAACACGGCTTCCAGATCAGCCAGCGCGCCGACTACTTCGAGGTCGAGGTCGGACTGGAGACCACCCTCAAACGGCCCATCATCAACACCCGCGACGAACCCCACGCCGACGCCGAGAAGTACCGCCGGCTGCATGTGATCATCGGCGACGCCAACCTCTCGGAGATCTCCACCTACCTCAAACTGGGCACCACCTCCCTGGTGCTGTCCATGATCGAGGACGGCTTCATCTCCGGGGACTTCGCCGTCGACCAGCCCGTCCGCACCCTCCACCGGGTCAGCCACGACCCCTCGCTGCGCCGCCTGATCACCCTGCGCAGCGGCCGGACGCTCACCGCCGTCCAGCTCCAGATGGAGTACTGCGAGCTGGCCAGGAAACACGTCGAGGACCGGTACGGGTCGGACGCGGACGAGCAGACCAAGGACGTCCTGGCCCGCTGGGAGGACGTGCTGGGCCGGCTGGAGAGCGACCCCATGAGCCTGGCCGGCGAGCTGGACTGGGTGGCCAAGCGGGAGCTCCTGGAGGGCTACCGCCGCCGGGACGGCCTGGACTGGGACGCGGCCCGGCTGCACCTGGTGGACCTCCAGTACGCGGACGTCCGCCCCGACAAGGGCCTCTACAACCGGCTGGCGGCGCGCGGCAGGATCAAGCGGCTGCTGGACGAGACGGAGGTCGAGCGGGCCCGCACGGCACCGCCCGAGGACACCCGGGCGTACTTCCGGGGCCGCTGCCTCGACCAGTACGCGGACGACGTGGCGGCCGCCTCCTGGGACTCGGTGATCTTCGACCTCCCCGGCCGGGACTCGCTCCAGCGGGTCCCCACCCTGGAACCCCTGCGTGGCACCCGCAACCACGTCAAGGAGCTGCTGGACCGCTGCCGCACGGCGGAGGAGCTGGTACGGGTGCTGTCGGGGGGCTGAGCGGGGGTCTGGGGAGGAGGAGGAACGGGAATCATCACGGTGGTCCCCGGACGTTCCCAGGAGTACGGGGCCGATGTCGGACCGTGCTTGTAGGGTCTGATCTGTAGGACTTGAGTACGTGTACGTCGAAACCGAGCGGGGTGAGGGGTATGGCGACCAAGGACACCGGCGGCGGACAGCAGAAGGCGACGCGCTCCACCGAGGAGACCGAGGAGCAGGCGCAGGAGGCGCAGGCGTCCGAGGACCTCAAGGAGCGGCACGAGAAGCTGTCGGACGACGTGGACTCCGTCCTGGACGAGATTGACGACGTCCTGGAGGAGAACGCAGAGGATTTCGTTCGAAGCTTCGTTCAGAAGGGCGGGGAGTGATTTGGCTTACGGATCGTAGGCCGAATCCCACGGGGGGCCGGATGTTCGCAGAGCCTGTAACGAAGTGCTGCTCGCGGTGCGAGGAAAACGGACCGCGAGCGGCCGCCGTGGGCATCGGATCGCCGGGGGCCGGCGGGTTGTCCGTTCGAGCGGCCTTGCCGCTCCGGCGGAGCACGTGGATCATGATCACAAAATGGGCGCCGTGCGGGGAGTGCTGTGCTCCGGCCGTCGCGCCGCCCCAGGACAGTTCAAGGATCGGCCGGACGTCATGAGGCGTGCCGCCGAATACGTGGAAGGAAACGTGTGGAAGCCAACCCTCGTAGCACTGGGCGTCTACCAGCTGCCTTCCTGACTCCCGGCTCGTCCTCGTTCGTGGACTTCCTCGGGAACCACGCCCCCGAGCTGCTGCCCGGCAACCGGCAGCTGCCGCCCGTGATGGGCGCCGTCGAGGCACCGCACGGCACGACCATCGTCGCGGCGACCTTCCCCGGCGGGGTGGTGCTGGCCGGTGACCGCCGGGCCACCATGGGCAACGTCATCGCGCAGCGCGACATTGAGAAGGTCTTCCCGGCGGACGAGTACTCGGCCGTCGGCATCGCGGGCACCGCCGGCCTCGCCGTGGAGATGGTCAAGCTCTTCCAGCTGGAGCTCGAGCACTTCGAGAAGGTCGAGGGCGCCCGGCTCTCCCTGGAGGGCAAGGCCAACCGCCTCTCCACCATGATCCGCAGCAACCTCGGCATGGCCATGCAGGGCCTCGCCGTGGTGCCGCTGTTCGCCGGCTGGGACGTGGACCGCGGCAAGGGCCGGATCTTCTCCTACGACGTGACCGGCGGGCGCTCCGAGGAGTACGGCTACGCGGCCACCGGCTCCGGCTCGCTCTTCGCCCGGGGCGCGATGAAGAAGCTGTACCGGGACGACCTCTCCGCCGAGCAGGCCGCCACACTGGTGGTACAGGCCCTGTACGACGCGGCCGACGACGACTCGGCGACCGGCGGCCCCGACCTCGCCCGCCGCATCTACCCGATCGTCACCGTCATCTCCGACGAGGGGTACCGGAGGCTCGGCGACGCCGACCTGGCCGAGACCGTCCGGGCCATCCACGAGCGGCGGCTCCAGGAGCCCGACGGCCCCGGGCCCCGCTGCTCTGAGGGCCGCCCGGTCCCGAGTCCTCCGTACGCACTCCCCACAGACCAGAAAGGGACGGATAACCGGTGTCGACGCCGTTCTACGTCTCTCCCCAGCAGGCCATGGCCGACCGCGCCGAGTACGCCCGCAAGGGCATCGCGCGCGGCCGCAGCGTCGTGGTCCTCCAGTACAACGATGGCGTGATCTTCGTTGCCGAGAACCCGTCCCGCGCGCTGCACAAGGTCAGCGAGATCTACGACCGCATCGCGTTCGCGGCCGTCGGAAAGTACAACGAGTTCGAGACCCTGCGCATCGGCGGCGTCCGCTACGCCGACCTGCGCGGCTACACCTACGACCGCGAGGACGTCACCGCCCGGGGCCTCGCCAACGTCTATGCCCAGACCCTCGGCACCATCTTCTCCAGCGCGGGCGAGAAGCCGTACGAGGTCGAACTGATCGTCGCCGAGGTCGGGGCCGGGCCCGAGGACGACCAGATCTACCGGCTGCCGCACGACGGTTCGATCGTCGACGAGCACGGCTCGGTCGCGGTCGGCGGCAACGCGGACCAGATCAGCAGCTACCTCGGGCAGCGGCACCGGGATGGGATGAGCCTCGCCGAGGCGCTCAAGCTCGCTGTGGAGTCGCTCACCCGGGACACGAACGGGGGGGAGCGGACGCTGACCGCGGAGCAGCTTGAGGTGGCGGTGCTTGATCGGACGCGGCCGCAGCAGCGGAAGTTCAAGCGGTTGCTTGGCAGTCAGCTGACGCGGTTGCTCGAAGGCGCGGAGGGCGCCGGGGGCGCCGAGGAGAGCGAGGACGGCGGGGACGCCGGCTCCTGAGGCGCCTGCGGCGGGCTGTGCCCCGGTCCCTCCCCTTCGCCGATTCCTGGGGGCAAGCCCCCAGACCCCCTTTGTCCTCAAACGCCGGACGGGCTGGATTTCCAGCCCGTCCGGCGTTTGAGGACGCGCGCCGCAGGCGCGCTCGGGGATGCGGGGGCTCGCCCCCGCAAGAAACGGTGAAAGGGAGGGACCGGGGCACCCCCCGCCGTCAGGCGCCCCGCGCGGCCGGCCCGCTGGAGTCGCGGGCGACCAGGGACACCGGCAGCCGCGCCACCCCGTCGGGCCGCCCGTCAAGGACAGCGGCAAGCGCCCGCATCCCCGCTTCCCCCACCGCCTCCGCAGGCAGCCGGACCGTCGTCAGCTCCGGGTCGACGGCCGTCGCCAGGGACAGGTCGGCGAACCCGGTGACCGAGACGTCGTCGGGAACGCGCAACCCCAGCCGCCGAGCGGCCTTGCACGCGCCCGCGGCCAGCATGTCGTCGTCGCAGACGAGGGCGGTCGGGCGAGGGCCCGGCCCGGAGAGGACCCGCTCCGCCGCAGCCCGCCCCGCGTCGACATTGAGCGCGGCGGGCTCTGTCCGGACCACGCGCGCGTCGGGGACGTCCCGCAGCGCTTCGGCCAGCGCGCGGGCCCGAACCCGAAACGTCCAGGAATCGACGTCGGCGGACAGATGCGCGAAGCGCCGATGGCCGAGGGCCAACAGGTGCGCGGCGACCTGCCGCATGCCGTCGGCGATGTCCGGGTTGACGGTGGCGGCAGCCTCCGCGCTGCGCGGGTCGCTGTCCAGCATCACCACCGGCAGCCCGCCGGCCCGCAGGGCGGCCAGGGAGTCGACCGCCATCGAGGAGGCGATCACGCCGTCGAGGGTCGCGCGGGCGGAGGCGAAGGGGTCGCGGGCGGGGCCGATGCCCTCGGGGAGGGGTAGAGGAGGACGCCGACGCCCTGTTCGCCGGCGACGCGGGCGGCCCCGGCGTAGACGCGGGCGAAGAACTCGTTGGTGAGGGCGGGGACGACGAGCAGGACGGTCCTGGTCCGGCCGAGGCGCAGGTCGCGGGCGGCGAGGTTGCGGCGGTAGCCGAGTTCGCGGGCGGCCGAGCGGACCGCTTCGGCGCGGGCCTCGGAGACCCGGCCGCGCCATTTGTCGCCCATGACGAGGGAGACGGTCGCCTGGGAGACGCCGGCCGCGCGGGCCACGTCCCGGCTGGTCGCCCGGGCGGGCGCCGCGTGCGTCCCGCGGACCGTCGGCCAGCGGCCCCCGCCGCGTGCCCCGCCTGTGGTCTGTTCGCCGCCGTCCGTCACCATCGGTGACGCCCCTCTCCGCCGCCCCGCCCACGGCTGGACCCGTGAGCTGCCGACATGGTACGTATAACGCGTCAACGTTATACGTAAAACCGACCCACGGTCGGTCGAGAGAGGCAGATGATGGCGGCGGGCTACGGCGAGATGCTCAGGACGCGGTACGCCGCGCGGTTGTTGGTCGGCACCCTGGTGGGCCGGCTGCCGACCGCGACCGCCGCGCTGGCGGTCGTCCTCTTCGCCCGCGCCGAGGGCGGCAGCTACACCCTCGCCGGAGCCCTCTCCGCCGCGTACGGCGTGGCCAACGCGTTCGGCCAGCCGCTGCTCGGCCGGGCCGTCGACCTGTACGGCCAGCCGCGCGTGATGCTGCCCTCGGCCGTGCTGTCCGCGCTGGGCATGGTCCTCTTCGCGGTCGTCGGCCTGGAGCCGCTTCCCGTCGCCTACGCGGCCATGGTCGTCGCCGGCTTCTTCACCCCGCCGCTGGAGGGCGGCCTGCGGGCGCTGTGGCCGTCCGTCCTGAAGCGCGAGGACCGCATCCACGCGGCCTACGCCCTGGACGCCGTGGCCCAGGAGGTCATGTACGCGGTCGGCCCGCTGATCGTGATGCTGTTCGTCCGCGAGTGGTCCGAGGCCGCCGCGCTGTTGGTCATCAACGCCCTGGGCGTGCTCGGCGCGCTCGCCGTGGTCAGCTCCCCGCCCTCGCGGAAGTGGCGCAGCGAGCCGCGCGAGGCGCACTGGCTGGGCGCGCTGCGCTCCCGGGGACTGCTGGTCGTCCTGGGCACGTTCTTCTTCGTCGGCTCGGCGCTGGGTTCCATAGCCGTGGCCTCCGTGGCCTACGCCGACGCGCACGACAACCAGATGATCTCCAGCTACCTGCTGTCCGCGCTCAGCGCCGGCGCCCTGGTCGGCGGTGTGGTGTACGGCGGCCGGCAGTGGGCCGGTGCGCCGGAGGGGCGGCTGCGGGTGATCATTGCCGCGCTGGCCGTCTGCTACCTGCCGCTGCTGCTGGTCCCCGGTGTCGTCCCGATGACCGTCCTGGCGGGGATCGCCGGTGTCTTCCTGGCGCCCGCGCTGGCCTGCGCCTTCGTCGTCGTCGACCGGCACGCGCCGGCGGGCACGGCCACGGAGGCGTTCTCCTGGCTGGTCACCTCGTTCGGTGTCGGCGCGTCCATCGGCACGGCGATCGTCGGCCCGGCGGTGCAGTCGGGCGGTGCCCGGGCCGGGTTCGCGGTCGCGGCGGGCGGCGGGGTCGCCGCGGCGCTCGTCCTGCTGGCGGCGCGCAAGGCGCTGACCGCGCCCGAGAAGGCGTCGGCGGTCGTCGCGCGTTCGGAAACTGATCGGAACGGTGCCGTCGAACCCGGTTTCAGCGCAGGGCATCAGGCGTAGTGTTCAGGCATGGACCGCCGCATTTTCGGGCTGGAGAACGAGTACGGCGTCACGTGCACGTTCAGGGGACAGCGCCGACTGTCGCCTGACGAAGTGGCGCGGTACCTCTTCCGCCGTGTCGTTTCCTGGGGCCGCAGCAGCAATGTCTTCCTGCGCAACGGCGCCCGTCTCTACCTCGATGTGGGCTCGCACCCGGAATACGCGACACCAGAGTGCGACAACGTGATCGAACTGGTCACCCACGACAAGGCGGGCGAGCGCATTCTCGAAGGACTGCTCGTCGACGCCGAACGCCGCCTGCACGAGGAGGGGATCGCGGGCGACGTCTACCTCTTCAAGAACAACACCGACTCCGCGGGGAACTCCTACGGCTGCCACGAGAACTACCTCGTGGCCAGACACGGGGAGTTCTCCCGTCTCGCGGACATCCTCATCCCCTTCCTGGTGACCCGTCAGCTGATCTGCGGGGCCGGAAAGGTCCTGCAGACGCCGCGCGGCGCGGTCTACTGCGTCAGCCAGCGCGCGGAGCACATCTGGGAGGGCGTCAGCTCCGCCACCACCCGCTCGCGCCCGATCATCAACACCCGGGACGAGCCGCACGCCGACGCCGAGCGGTACCGCAGGCTGCACGTCATCGTGGGCGACTCCAACATGTCGGAGACCACGATGCTGCTCAAGGTCGGCGCCACCGACCTGGTGCTCCGCATGATCGAGGCGGGCACGGTGATGCGCGACCTCACCCTGGAGAACCCCATCCGGGCCATCCGCGAGGTCAGCCACGACATCACCGGCCGCCGCAAGGTGCGCCTGGCCAGCGGGCGCGAGGCGTCCGCCCTGGAGATCCAGCAGGAGTACTACGAGAAGGCCGTCGACTTCTGCGAGCGGCGCGGCATCCGCACGGGCATCGTCGAACGGGTGCTGGAGCTGTGGGGCCGCTCCCTGGAGGCGATCCGGGACGAGGACCTGGACCGCATCTCCACCGAGATCGACTGGGTGATGAAGTACCAGCTCATCGAGCGCTACCGGGCGAAGAACAACATCAGCATGTCCCATCCGAGGGTCGCTCAGATAGACCTGGCCTACCACGACATCCACCGCCGCCGGGGCCTGTACTACCTGCTGGAGCGGCGCGGCCAGGCCGCGCGGGTGTGCAACGACCTCAAGATCTTCGAGGGCAAGTCGGTGCCGCCGCAGACCACCCGGGCGCGGCTGCGCGGCGATTTCATCCGCCGGGCGCAGGAACAGCGGCGGGACTTCACCGTCGACTGGGTCCATCTCAAGCTCAACGACCAGGCACAGCGCACGGTGTTGTGCAAGGACCCTTTCCGGTCGGTGGACGACCGGGTGGAAAAGCTGATTGCCGGAATGTGAGCGGACGCGCTGTCCGCCGAGTACACGGCCGGAAAGCGTGAATTCGGGGAAACGCATGCGACATCGGTGCGCCGGGCCCCTCGGTCCGGCGCACCGCCGTGTCGGACGGGGGTGCCGGGCGGGACTCAGGCCGTAGAGTGGCGGGCACTGTTGAGCCACCGCCCCCTAGCCCGAGTTGGACCGATGCTGCGATTCACCGCGGGACGAACCCCGCAATCCCGTCGCCTCGCGAGGACCGCGAGCGGCACCCGCCCGTCCCGCCGTCTGGCCGCCGCCCTGGCCGTGCCCGTCCTGCTGCTGACCGCCGCCGGCTGCGGCTCGGACGACGACGGCTCCAAGAAGTCCTCCGAGAGCAGTTCCAAGGCGTCGGCGAGCTCCGGCTCCGCGCAGGGCGGCTCGAAGATCACGGTGACGGGCGCCTTCGGCGAGCAGCCGAAAATCACCGCCCCGAAGGACGCCAAGGGCCCGGACAAGGTGCGGATCACCACGATCACCGAGGGCAAGGGCGCCACGGTGGAGAAGGGCGCGTTCGCCCGGCTCGCCTTCGCGGTGCAGTCGACCCAGGAGGGCACCACCGCCAAGGGCACCTGGAACCCCGAGCCGGGCCAGGACACCAAGGGGCCGCGCCGCGAGCTGGTGCAGCGGGTGGGCGGCGGCGAGGGCGGCGGCCAGGTGCCGGACGCGGTCGCCGACGCCCTGGTGGGACGCAAGGTCGGCACCCGGGTGTGGGCCGAGGGCACGCTGAAGTCGATGTACGGCGACAAGGTCCAGCAGAACGCCGACCAGACGCTCGTCTGGGTCCTCGACGTCGTGGGCACCGGCAAGGTCGACGCCAAGGCGGAGGCCAAGGGCGAGCAGGCGAAGCCCGATTCGGGGATGCCGGAGGTCAAGGCCGAGTCCGGGAAGGCGGCCGAGATCACCATGCCCAAGGGGGAGAAGGCGCCCAAGGAGCTCAAGGAGCAGGTGCTGATCAAGGGCGACGGTCCGGAGGTCAAGGCCGGTGACGGCCTGGTCGCCCAGTACACCGGCGTGCTGTGGGACGGCGGGAAGAAGTTCGACTCGTCCTGGGACCACGGTGGCGCCACCGCCTTCCAGATCGGCACCGGGTCGGTCGTCTCCGGCTGGGACAAGGGCCTGGTCGGCAAGCACGTGGGGGACAGGGTGCTGCTGGTGCTCCCGGCCGAGCAGGCGTACGGCAGCAGCCCGCCGCCGGGCAGCGGCATCCCCGCCGATGCGCCGCTGGTCTTCGTCGTGGACATCGTGGGCAAGGTCTGACCGGCCATCGGGACGAGTTCGGACCGCTCATCTGCGAAACTTGCACGGTTGTCCGAAGATTCCGTTCGTAGGAGCACTTACGTGAACATCGAGAAGCCGGAGATCGACTTCCCCGAGGGCCCGGCCCCGTCCGACCTGGAGATCGTCGAGCTCTGGGAGGGCGACGGCGCGGTGGCCAAGGCCGGCGACTTCGTCAAGGTCCACTACGTGGGCGTCGCCTACTCCACCGGTGAGGAGTTCGACGCGAGCTGGAACCGGGGCAACCCCCTGGAGTTCCAGCTCGGCGCCGGCCAGGTCATCCAGGGCTGGGACAAGGGCATCCAGGGCATGAAGGTCGGTGGCCGCCGCCGGCTGACCATCCCCGCCCACCTCGCCTACGGCGACCGCGGCGCGGGCGGCGGCCGGATCGCCCCGGGCGAGACGCTGATCTTCGTCTGCGACCTGATCGCCGTCTGACCGGACGCCGACCGGTCGTGACCGAGGGCCCGCGCGAACTGCGCGGGCCCTCGGCTTTTGCCGGGTGACCCGTGAGCGGTACGGTCATCGGTTGAAAGAACATGAGAAGAGGGCGAGAGGGCGTCGATGGCGATTGCCAAGGCCGAGCGGCTGATGAATCTGGCGCTGTGCCTGCTGGGGACGCGGCGTCCGCTCAGCAAGCGGGAGCTGCGGGGGTCGATCGAGGCTTACATCGAGGCCTTCGGGCCGGGGAACGCGATGGCTTTCGGGCCGGGGAGCGAGGTGGCCTCCGGTGCGGACGTCGCGCCCGACGGTGAGACGACCGCCTCCCCGTCCTCCCGTACCGCCGGCACCGGCAGCGACGACGCCTTCAACCGCATGTTCGAGCGGGACAAGGAGGACCTCCGCGAGCTGGGCCTGATCATCGAGACGGTCGAGGGCGTCGACGGCGAGACCGGCTACCTCGCCCGCCGGGACAGCAACCGCCTCCCCCCGATCACCCTCGACGTCGAGGAGTCCGCGGCGCTGGGCCTCGCCGCCAAGGTCTGGCAGCAGGCGCGGCTGGCGTCGGCCGCCAGCGGTGCGCTGCAGAAGCTGCGCGCGGCCGGCATGCCGCTGGCCGAGGACGCGTACGAGGGCGGCGCCCTGGAGACACGGATCCCCGTGCACGAGGCGGCGTTCGAGCCGCTGATGCTGGCGGCGCGCGACCGCAGGACCGTCGTCTTCGACTACCGCAAGGCCAACGCGGCCCGCCCCGAGCAGCGGCACGTCGAGCCGTGGACGCTGGAGTGCTGGCGCGGCCACTGGTACCTGGCGGGCTGGGACCGCGAACGCGAGGCGGAGCGTGTCTTCCGCCTCTCCCGCATCACCGGCCGCGTCCGGTCGCGCGCGCTGCCCTTCACGGCGCCGGTCCCGGACCACGTCACCGTCCGCGAGACGGTGGAGAGCTGGGCGGGCGAGACGGCCACCGGCACCGCGCTGATCAAGGTACGGGCGGGGCACGGCTACCCGCTGCGCGCCAAGGCCCTGTCCCGCCGCGACCTGGGCGACGGCTGGGACGAACTGGAGATCCCGTACGGGCACGGGCTGGACGCCTGGCTCGTCGAGTTCGGCCCGGACGTGGTGGTGCTGGAACCGGGCGACCTGCGGGCCGACGTCCTCGACCGGCTGCGGGCCGTGGCCGAGGGCTGACGGGCGCCCGCCGGCGCGCCCCGGCGAGCGGACCCCTTCGGACACCAGCGGACTTCGAGCAGGTCCGAGCGGACCTTCGAGCAGGTTCAAGCGGACTGTGAACGGAAAGGTACGGACCGACCCCTCATGGCCGGAAACGCCATCGACCAGACCCGGCGGATGCTGTCGCTGGTCACCTACCTGCGCGAGCGCCCCGGCGCCCGCGTCGCCGACGTCGCCCGGGCCTTCGGCATCACCGAGGACGAGCTGATCGGCGACCTCGACGTGCTGCCGATGTGCGGTACCAGCTTCCGCGGCGGCGACCTGCTGGACATCGACACCGACGGCGACCGCATCTGGTGGCACAACCCGGACGCGTCCGGCACCAGCACGGGCGAGCCGCTGCGGCTCGCCGCCGACGAGGCCACCGCCCTGCTGGTGGCCGCCCGCGCCGTCGCCACCCTCCCCGGGCTGCGGGAGAGCGACCGGCAGGCGCTGGTCCGCGCCACCGCCAAGATCGAGGCGGCGGCCGGGGAGACGGCGGGCGCCAGCTCGCGGCTCTCGGTCACCTTCGAGTCCGAGGGCGGCGTCTTCGCCGACGTCGACCGGGCCATCGCCGAGCGCCGCCGGCTCTGGGTCCGCTACTACTCGCCGGCCCGCGACGAGCTGACCGAGCGCGAGGTCGATCCGATCCGGCTGTTCGCCGTCGGCCACACCTATATGGAGGCGTGGTGCCGGCTCTCGGAGGCCCGGCGCACCTTCCGGCTGGACCGGGTGGCCGAGATCCGGCTGCTGGACGAGGTCTCCGACCCGCCGCCCGTCGAGCCCCGCGACCTGTCGGCCGGGCTGGTGCAGCCCGCGGCCGAGGACCCCGAGGTCGTCGTCGAGGTGGGCCCCGGCGGGCGCTGGGTGGCCGAGTACTACCCGCACGACAGCGCCGACGAACTGCCCGGCGGCGGCCTGCGGATCACCCTGCGCACCCCCGACCCCGCCTCGCTGCGCCGGCTGGCGCTGCGGCTGGGCCGGGACGGCCGGATCGTCTCGCCCCCGGAGCTGGCGGCGAGCGCCCGGGACGCGGCGCGCGAAGCCCTCGCGGCGTACGGCGGGTGAGGTGGGAACGGTGAACGGGTACGCGCGGGAGCTGTCGGACGCGGTCTTCAAGGCCGCCTGCCCCGACTGCCGGGGGAGCTTCGAGCTGGCGGCCGGCGCCTTCCGGCTGGCGATCGGCGGCAGCCGGCGCACCACCTTCTACTCCTTCACCTGCCCCGACTGCGGCGCCTCGGTACGCAAACCGGCGGGGGAGCGGATCGTGCAGCTGCTGACCGGCGGGGGCGTGCGGACGCTGCGGCTGCACTCGCGGGTCTGACGGGTGCGCTGGGTGTGACGGGGCGGGCGGTGTCCGCCGGAGGGCGGCCCTGTGCCCGTCCGCCGTTCCGCCTTCGGTAGGTTCGTCCCCATGCTCTTCCCCATGCTCGCCGTCGCCCTCTCCTTCTGCGGCATCGCCGTGCTCGGCGTGCTCGCCGCGCTCGTCCTGGCGCAGGTGCGCCGGCTGGCCCGGCAGGTGGAGGAGAGCTCCCGGCGGATCACCCGGGCGACCGAGGACCTGGAGCGGGCCGCCGCGCCGCTCGCCGCCGAGGCCGCGCGGATGGCGCACGGCGCACGCCCGGAGTGACACCCGGCGCACACGAACGTCCCGGAAGCGGCCGACGGCCGTCTCCTACGCCGGAACCGCTGGCGGTACGCTGGTGCGGGTGACCCAGCCGACGAAGCGGAGGGTCGCCCGCGGGAACAGCGGGGGAACGGCGGGGAAGTACGCGCGGGGATTGCCCGGCGTTCATCCTTGCGCGTTACGATCGCTGCCGTACGACTGCTGGACAAAACGACTTGTCGATGACTCGTCGGTCCACAGCTCCACACCCCTAAACCGCTTCGGTGAGAAGGTAAACGCTTATGTTGTTCGGACGGATCGGGGCCCCCGAGATCATCCTTATTCTCGTCGTTGTCGTGCTCCTGTTCGGCGCCAAGAAGCTCCCCGACATGGCGCGTGCCCTCGGCAAGTCCGCCCGCATCCTCAAGAGCGAGGCCAAGGCGATGAAGTCCGAGGGCAAGGACGCCGCGGCGCCCGCCGAGCCCGCGGACCAGCAGACGGCGGCCCCGCGTACGATCAAGGCGGCCCCCGGTGACGTGACCTCGCGCCCGGTCCAGGAGCCGGCCGACCGCACGACGCAGCGCTGACGACCGAGGACGACTGGGGCGGTCGCTCGGGCGACCGCCTGCCGCACGAGATAGGGACGTGGGTTGCCCAAGTCTGCCCGCAAGAAGGAGAAGGACCCCGAGGGGCGGATGCCGCTCGCGGAGCACCTTCGTGAGCTGCGCAACCGGTTGGCGAAGTCGGTCATCGCGATCGTGATCATCTCGATCGTCTCGTTCATTTACTACCGCGAGATCATCGAGGTGTTCCAGCACCCGATTCAGCAGTCCATCGGCTGCCACGTCTCCGTCAAGGAGCTCCTGGAGACCAAGTCCGGCACCAAGACCAAGTGCGGCACCCTCACGATGTCGGGGCTGACCGGGCCCTTCGCCCTGTCGATGAAGGTGGCCATGGTCTCCGGTCTGGTCCTGTCCAGCCCGGTGTGGCTCTACCAGCTCTGGGCTTTCCTGGCCCCGGGGCTGCACCGGCACGAGAAGAAGTACGCGCTCAGCTTCGTCGCGGCGGGTGTGCCGCTCTTCGCCGCGGGCGCCTGGTTCGCGTACACGATCATGCCCACGGCCGCCGAGGTGCTGATCGAGTTCACACCGGACGGGGTCACCAACCTCGTACCGCTGGACGACCTCCTCGACCTGATCATGCGGCTGATCATCGTCTTCGGTCTCTCCTTCGAATTGCCGCTGCTGCTCATGCTGCTCAACTTCGGCGGGATTCTCACCGGTCGCCGGATGCTGGGCTGGTGGCGCGGCATGATCATGGGCGTCACGATCTTCGCGGCCGTGGCGACGCCGACCGTCGACCCGTACTCGATGTTCATGCTGGCCGGCCCGATCGTCGCGCTGTACTTCATCGCCGTCGGCATCGCCCTGCTCAACGACAAGCGCAGGGGCAGGGCCAACCCGGACCGTCTCCTCGACGACGACGAGGCGGCGCCCCTGGACCTGACGCCGGAGTCGGTCGGCGATGTGGAGCCGTTGCCCGCTCTGGACCGGTCGGGGCGTGAGGGGCACAACGGGCAGCCGGTGCGGCGGAACGGGTTCGACGACTTCACCTGATCCTGATTCGCGTTCTTCGGGGCGGCAGCCGGTATACGGCTGCCGCCCCTTCCCGTAAGGTCCGCGCGTGACCAGCGACGTCACCCTCTCCGCCAATCCCGCGGCCGGCCGGGGCCGCAGGGCCCGTGCCGCGCGGCCCCGGCCGCCCGGGTGCTGCGCGCGGCCGGGGCGCGGGTGGGGGCTCTGCCGGTGGTCGTGGAGGCGGTGCCGGGTGCGGTGCGGGTGCTGGGGGTTCGGGGGAGTGAGCCCCGGTCCCTCCCCTTCGCCACTTTCTGGGGCTGCGCCCCAGACCCCGCTGTCGCGGCTTCGCCGCTCGTCCTCAAACGCCGGACGGGCTGAGATCAGCCCGCCCGGGGGCGCGGTGCAGGCTCCCGCAAGAAACGGTAAATGGGGATGCCCCCCTCTGGGGGAGGAGCCGGGGCACAGTTAAAGATCGGGTACCTGTCCGACCCGCCCGGTAGGCTCGTAGACAAGATGACCGACGACATGTCCCCTGCTGAGCGCTATGCCCTGGCGAAGCGACGCGCCGCGGAGCAGGCCACCGCGCTGGCCTCCTTCCGTGAGATGTACGACTTCGAGCTGGATCCGTTCCAGATCGACGCCTGCGAGGCCCTGGAGGCCGGAAAGGGGGTGCTGGTCGCGGCGCCGACCGGCTCCGGCAAGACGATCGTGGGCGAGTTCGCCGTCCACCTGGCCCTCCGTGAGGGCCGCAAGTGCTTCTACACCACCCCCATCAAGGCGCTGTCCAACCAGAAGTACAACGACCTGGTGAAGCGCTACGGCGCCGCCAAGGTCGGACTGCTGACCGGTGACAACAGCGTCAACCCCGACGCCCCGGTGCTCGTGATGACCACCGAGGTGCTGCGGAACATGCTGTACGCCGGGTCCCAGGCCCTGAACGGGCTGGGCCACGTGGTCATGGACGAGGTGCACTACCTCTCCGACCGCTTCCGCGGCGCCGTCTGGGAAGAGGTGATCATCCACCTGCCCGAGTCGGTGACCCTGGTGTCCCTGTCGGCGACGGTCTCCAACGCCGAGGAGTTCGGCGACTGGCTGGACACCGTGCGCGGCGACACCGAGGTGATCGTCTCGGAGCACCGGCCCGTGCCGCTGTGGCAGCACGTGCTGGCCGGGCGGCGCATGTACGACCTGTTCGAGGAGAAGACGGGGCCGGACGGCACGCCCGTCACCGGCCGCCGGGAGGTCAACCCGGACCTGGTGCGGCTGGCCCGGATGGAGAACAGCCGGCCGATGGGCGGCCGGGACCGCCGCCGGGGCCGGGAGGCCGACCGCGAGCGGGAGCGGCGGCAGCGCAGCCGGATCTGGACCCCCAGCCGGGTCGAGGTCATCGAACGGCTCGACGCCGAGGGCCTGTTGCCCGCCATCACCTTCATCTTCAGCCGGGCGGGCTGCGAGTCCGCCGTCCAGCAGTGTCTGTACGCGGGGCTGCGGCTGAACGACGACGAGGCCCGGCGCCGGGTGCGGGAGATCGTCGAGGAGCGGACGGCGTCGATCCCTGACGAGGACCTGCACGTCCTGGGCTACTTCGAGTGGCTGGAGGGGCTGGAGCGGGGCATCGCCGCGCACCACGCCGGAATGCTGCCGACCTTCAAGGAGGTCGTCGAGGAGCTGTTCGTCAGGGGCCTGGTGAAGGCGGTCTTCGCCACCGAGACGCTGGCCCTGGGCATCAACATGCCCGCGCGGTCCGTGGTGTTGGAGAAGCTCGTCAAGTGGAACGGCGAGCAGCACGCGGACATCACCCCCGGCGAGTACACGCAGCTGACCGGCCGGGCCGGCCGGCGGGGCATCGACGTCGAGGGGCACGCGGTCGTGCTCTGGCAGCGGGGGATGGACCCGGGTGCCCTCGCGGGTCTGGCCGGCACCCGGACGTATCCGCTCCGGTCGAGCTTCAAGCCGTCGTACAACATGGCGGTCAACCTCGTCTCCCAGTTCGGCCGGCACCGGTCGCGGGAGCTGCTGGAGACCTCGTTCGCCCAGTTCCAGGCGGACCGTTCGGTCGTCGGCATCTCGCGGCAGGTGCAGAAGAACGAGGAGGGCCTGGCGGGCTACCGCGAGGCGATCACCTGCCACCTCGGCGACTTCGACGAGTACGCGCGGCTGCGCAGGGAGCTGAAGGAGCGGGAGACCGAGCTGGCCAAGCAGGGCGCCGCCCAGCGCCGGGCCGCCGCGGCCGCCGCCCTGGAGAAGCTCAAGCCGGGCGATGTGATCCACGTGCCGACCGGCAAGTTCGCCGGGCTCGCGCTGGTGCTGGACCCGGGGCTGCCCGGCCGCGCCGACCGCTCCCGCGGCTACGACTACGAGGGGCCGCGTCCGCTCGTCCTCACCGCGGAACGGCAGGTCAAGCGGCTCGCGGCGCTCGACTTCCCGGTGCCCGTGGAGCCGCTGGAGCGGATGCGCATCCCGCGCACGTTCAACCCGCGCAGCCCACAGTCCCGCCGCGACCTCGCGTCGGCGCTGCGCACCAAGGCCGGGCACATCGTGCCCGATCGGCACCGCAAGGGCCGGTCCGCGGCCGTCGACGACGCCGAGATCTCCCGGCTGCGGACGGCGATCCGGGCGCATCCCTGCCACGGCTGCGACGAGCGCGAGGACCACGCCCGCTGGGCCGAGCGCTACCACCGGCTGCAGCGGGACACCCGGCAGTTGGAGCGGCGGATCGAGGGCCGGACGAACACCATCGCCCGTACCTTCGACCGGATCTGCGCGCTCCTGACCGACCTCGACTATCTGCGGAACGGCGAGGTGACCGAGCACGGCCGGCGGCTCGCCCGGCTCTACGGCGAGCTGGACCTGCTCGCCTCCGAGTGCCTGCGGGAGGGCGTCTGGGACGGGCTGGCCCCGGCCGAGCTGGCGGCCTGCGCGTCCGCGCTGGTCTACGAGGCGCGGATGAGCGACGACGCGGTGGCGCCCAAGCTGCCCTCCGGCGCGGCCAAGGCGGCGCTGGGCGAGATGGTCCGCATCTGGGGTCGGCTGGACGCCCTGGAGGAGGCGCACCGGATCAACCAGGCGGAGGGTGTGGGCCAGCGCGAGCCCGACCTCGGGTTCGCCTGGGCCGCTTATCGCTGGGCCTCCGGGCACGGGCTGGACGAGGTGCTGCGCGAGATCGAGATGCCGGCCGGTGACTTCGTCCGCTGGTGCAAGCAGCTGATCGACGTCCTCGGCCAGATCGCGGCCGCCGCGCCGCACGGCAGCCCGGTCGCGCGCAACGCCCGCAAGGCGGTCGACGGCCTGCTGCGCGGGGTGGTGGCGTACTCCTCGGTGGGGTGAGCCGCGCCGGTTCCCGATCGAGAGCCCGTTCCCGGAAGTCTCCGGGGACGGGCTCTTTCGCGTTCCCGGAAGCCTCCGGGGCGGGCTCTTTCGCGTTCTCCCGGCCCCGCCCAAACGCGATACATCGCGGGGTTGCTCTTTCCGGGTAACGCGATATGCTTGTCGACGGATATACGACGACGAGGAGTCGACGTGTCGAAGGCAGCCCGGCGGAAACTGAGCAACCCCTTGGCGCTGGCCGTCATGGTCACGCTGTTCGAGCGGCCGATGCACCCGTACGAGATCGCCAGGGTGCTGCGGCTGCGCGGCAAGGACCAGAGCATCAAGATCAACTACGGTTCGCTCTACACCGTGGTGCGCAACCTGGAGAAGCACGGCTTCGTCGAGGAGGCCGGCACCGACCGCAGGGGCAACCGCCCGGAGCGCACCCTCTACGGGCTCACCACCGCCGGTCGGCGGGAGGCGCGCGACTGGCTCGCCGACTTGGTGGCCGTCCCGGCGCGGGAGTACCCGCTGTTCGAGACGGCCCTGTCGCTGCTCATGGCGCTGCCGTACGACGAGGCCCGCACCCTGTTCGACGAGCGGATCGCCGCCCGCGAGGGCGAGGCCGCCGGGCACCGGGAGTCGCTCCGGGGCCTCGACGGGACGCTGCCCCGGCTGCTGCTCGTCGAGACGGAGTTCCGGCTGCACATGCTGGAGGCCGAACTGGACTTCCTCCATGGCTTCCGCGCCGACCTCGACCGGGGCACGGTCGGCGGCACCGCCGAATGGCGCGAGCTGAGCGAGACCGGCCGGCTGCCGGAGACCCTGCGGAAACTGGAGGAGGCCGTGGGCGAGAACGCGGAGTGAGGGACGGTCGTCCGGGACCGTCCGAGAAGACATCGAAAAACGAAGTCCCGGCGGGTGCTGCTGCAACAGCCCCCGCCGGGACCCCGGAACCCCGAACGGGCCTGCGGGGCAGGCCGGCTGTCGAGGTGCGGCACACCCAGGATAGCCCGGCACCCCCGTGGACCGGTTCGTCATACACCCGAATCCGGCGGCACCGGATTCGGCGTGCACCGAACCCACCGACACACGGAGGCCGCTCAGCCATGAGCACAGCCATGCCCGTCGGCACCGCCGCGCCCGCCATCGAGGCGCGCGGGCTGACCAAGACCTACCCCGGCGGGGTGACCGCCCTGGACGGGCTCGACCTGACCGTCCGGCCCGGCACCGTCTTCGGGCTCCTCGGCCCCAACGGTGCCGGCAAGTCCACCACCGTCAAGATCCTCACCACCCTGGCCCGGCCCGACGCCGGCACCGCGTCCGTCGCCGGCCACGACGTCCTCCGCCGGCCCGAGCGCGTACGGCGCGCCATCGGCGTCGTCGCCCAGCGCTCCGGAGCCGACCCCACGGCCACCGGGCGCGAGAACCTGCTGCTCCAGGGCCGGCTCTACGGGCTCCGAGGGGCCGCCCTCGCCGCCCGCGCCGACGAACTGCTGGCCCGCTTCGCCCTCACCCACGCGGCCGGCCGGCCCGCCCGGACGTACTCCGGCGGCATGCTGCGCCGGCTCGACGTCGCGATCGGCCTGGTCCACCGGCCCGAGGTGCTGTTCCTCGACGAGCCGACGACCGGGCTCGACCCCGAGGCGCGGACGGCCATGTGGGAGGAGATCGGCCGGCTGGCCGGTGAGGAGGGGCTGAGCATCCTCCTCACCACCCACTACCTGGACGAGGCCGACCGGCTCGCCGAGCGGATCGCCATCGTCGACCGCGGGCGCGTCGTCACCACCGGCACACCCGACGGGCTCAAGGGCGAACTGCGCGGCGACGCCGTGCACGTGGAACTGCGCGAACCGGTGGACCCCGCGGCCGGGCCGGCGCTGGCGGCGACGCTCGGCGCGTCCGCCGGCGTCCGGGAGGCCGCCCTCGACGGACACCGGCTGAGCGCCCGGGCGGACGACGGCGCCGCGGCCGTCCCCGCCGTCCTGGCCGTGCTCGCCGGGGCCGGCGTCCCGGTCGCGTCCGTCACCGTCGCCCGGCCCTCCCTCGACGACGTCTACCTGCGGCACGCGGGGCGGCGCTTCGCGGACGCGGACGCGGGTGCGGACGCCGTTCCGGCGGGGGGTGCCCGATGAGTGCCGTCCTCCGTCACACGTGGTACATGACGCAGCGTCAACTCACCGCTGTGGTACGGCAGCCCGCCTTCTTGGTGATCACCCTGATCCAGCCGGTGATCTGGCTGTTCCTCTTCGGCGCCCTGTTCCGCCGGGTCGTCGAGCTGCCCGGCTTCGGCGGCAGCTACCTCGACTACCTGGTGCCGGGGGTCGTCGTGATGAGCGCCCTCTCCAGCGCCATGTGGGCGGGGATGAGCACGCTGGACGAGATAGAGCGCGGCACGCTCAACCGGTTCCTCACCACGCCGGTGAGTCGGGGCGCGCTGCTCAACGCCAACGTCGTGCAGCAGGCCGTGAGTACGGCGGTCCAGTCCGTCGTCATCGTGCTGCTCGGGCTGGCCGGTGGGGCGGAGTACCCGGGTGGGGCCGGTGGGCTGGCTCTGCTGGTGCTCGCCTCCGTGCTGCTGGCCGTGGTGACCGGTGCCGTGTCCAACACGATCGGCGTGCTGGCCCGGCAGCGTGAGTCGATCATCGCGCTGAACACGTTCCTGCTGCTGCCGCTGACGTTCGTCTCGTCCGCCTTCATGAAGCCGGAGCTGATGCCGGGGTGGATGCGGCACGCCGTCGACTACAACCCCGTCGACTGGGCGCTGACCATGAGCCGGTCCGCCCTGGCCGGTGACCCGGACTGGGGCCTGGTGCTCGGGCGGTGCGGGCTGCTGCTGGTGGCCGGGCTGGTCGCGGTGTGGGTTTCGGGGCGGACGTTCCGGGCTTATCAGCGGTCCGTGTAGTCCGTGTAGTCCGTGTAGTCCGTGTGGTTCACGAGTCCGGGTAGGTCCGTGGGGGCGGGCGGGTGCCGGGGTTGGTCATGCCCCGGCCCTTCCTCCAGAGGGGGCACCCCCGACGGACTGTGTGGTGCCCGGGCTACCAGGACTCGTCGGGCCGCTTCCGGGCCCGCCTGCGGCGGCGGCCGACGAGGAAGTACGTGACCGAGGCCGCCACCAGGGCCGCGGCGGACGCGATGCCGACGATCGCCCCGGTGCCCGGGCCGCCGTCGCCGGCCCGGGCCGCGTGGCCGCCGCCCTCGGAACCGTCCTCGTCGGGGGCGGTCTCGCTGGTCCGGTCGACGACCTCCTTGTACGCGTGGGGGCCGGCGCAGAAGTCGCGGTTGGCCGGGTCCATGGCCTTCGGCACGGTGAACCTCACCGACTCCAGGGGGGAGTCCTCCTCCTCGTCACCGCCGCCGGCCACGAGGTCCACGGCGTAGGTGCCGGGCTGGATGTCGCAGCGCACCATGCCGGCGAGGTCGGTCCACCAGCCGTCGGCCTTGCCCTCCTTGAAGTTCTTGGACAGGCGCTTGACGGGGGCGACGAAGGCGGGGGAGCGGAGGGCGAGGGCGTCGTGCGCGTCGAGGGTGGCCCGGTCGGTGGTGATGGTGAACACGGCCTCGCCGCCGCGCTGCGGCTCGCGGCCGCCGGGGCGGAGGCGCAGCGCGGACGCGCCGGCCGGGCCGGTGGACGCGGTGGGGCCGGGCGAGCCGGCGGCGCAGGCGCCGGTGCGCCCGCCGGTCACCGTCAGCCGCGTGGTGGCGGCGGGCTTTCCCGTGCCGTTCAGCAGCACCTGTACCGGGTGCTCGCCGGGCCGGGCGTCGCAGCGGACGTGGCCGCGGACCGGCATGGTGGTGTCGTCGGCCTTGTTGCGGTCGAAGTCCTTCTTGGGGACGGTGATCTTCGTGTCGAAGACGGGTGACTCCACCACGACGGAGTCGACTCCCTCGGGGGCCGGGCCCTCGACGGTCACGACGAACTCGGCGTCGCCCCCGCGCGGGGCCGGGTCCGCGCGGGTGATCTCCGTGTGCGGCGTGGCCGGTGCCGGCGCGGCGAGGGCCGGGCCGGCCGCCGCCAGGGCGAGGGCGGCGGCGGCCGTGCTCGCGAGGGATATCCGTGCGGGGCGCATGGCGCTGAGCTTATCCCCGGGGGCGAGCGGGGGCGGTGGGCGGCCGCGGGGCGAGCCTGCGGTGCGGGATGTGTGGGTGTGCCCCGGACCCTCCCCAGGGGGCACCCCCCGCTGTGCTCAGACGCCGGACGGGCTGGTCGCCCTCTCCTGTTCCGCCTCCACCTGCTGGTTCCACTCCCGCTTGGACGCCTGCCAGCCGTCCTCGTCGTGGCCCCGGCGCCAGTAGCCGGAGATCGAGAGGCGTTCGCGGGGGATCTCCCGCTCCAGGCGCAGGTGGCGGCGGAGTTCCTTGACGAAGCCGGCCTCGCCGTGGACGAAGGCGTGCACGTCACCGGGCGGGAAGTCGAGGGAGCGGACGGCCGCCACCAGGGCCTCGCCGACGGGGGCGGCGCCACGGTGCAGCCAGGTCACCTCGATGCCGGGGGCGAGGTCGAGCTTCTGCTCCTCGTCCTCGTGGGCGATCTCGACGAACGCCCGGACGGTGGCGTCGGGACGGGTCGCCGACAGCCGTTCCAGGGCGGCGGCGATGGCGGGGAGGGCGCTCTCGTCGCCCGCGAGGAGGTGCCAGTCGGCGTCCGGGTCGGGCGCGTAGGCGCCGCCCGGGCCCATGAACAGCACCTCGGTGCCCGGCTCGACGTGGGCGGCCCAGGGGCCGGCCAGGCCCTCGTCGCCGTGGACCACGAAGTCGACGACCAGCTCGCGGGCGAGGCGGTCGAAGGAGCGGACGGTGTACGTCCGGGTGCGCGGCCACTGGTCGCGGGGCAGGTCCCGGCGGATGACCTCCATGTCGAAGGGCTCCGGGTAGGCGACGCCCTCGTAGGGGAGGAGGAGCTTGATGTAGTGGTCCGTGAACTCCCCGGCCGGGAACGCGTCCAGGGCCTCGCCGCCCAGGACGACCCGCGTCATGTGGGGCGTCAGGTGCTCGGTGCGCAGCACGTGTGCCCGGTGGACCGGACGTTTCCTGGGGGCGGGGCGGTCTGCCATGGATCGGTCTCCCTGAGCACGCGCGGGTATGAAGTATTAGTTAGGCCTGCCTAACCTAACACTACCCCTACCCGGGAAGGGCGGACAGCAGCCGCTGCAAGGATCCGCCCAGCCCCCACCGTTCGGCCAGTACCTCCAGGGCGCGCGCGTCGCGCGGGCCGGCCGGCAGGGCCGCGTCGAAGGGCGGCAGCGCCACATCGGACGCCACCCGCACCACCTTCGGCGCCACCGCCAGGTAGGGCCGCGCCTCGTCCAGCCGCCGGCGCTGCGCCGGGGTCAGCCTGGACGCCGGGTCGGCCACGGCCGCCAGGATGCCCGCCAGGTCGCCGTACGTGGCCAGCAGCTTCGCCGCCGTCTTCTCGCCGACCCCCGGCACGCCGGGCAGCCCGTCGCTCGGGTCGCCGCGCAGCAGCGCCAGGTCGGCGTAGCCGGGGCCGTCCACCCCGTACTTCTCCCGCAGAGCCGCCTCGTCCACCGGCTGGAGCGTGCCGACGCCCTTCACCGGGTACAGCACGCGCACCCCGCGGGCGTCGTCGACCAGCTGGTAGAGGTCCCGGTCGCCGGTGACCACGTCCACCGGGCCGGTGGCCCGCGCGGTGAGGGTGCCGATCACGTCGTCGGCCTCGTACCCCGGCGCGCCGACGCGGGCGATGCCCACCGCGTCCAGCACCTGCTCGATCACCGGCACCTGGGGGAGAGGGTGTCCGGCACCTCCTCCTCGTCCGTGCCCTCGGGCACCTCCTCGGCCACCCGGTGGGCCTTGTAGGAGGGGATGAGGTCCACTCGCCACTGCGGGCGCCAGTCCTCGTCCATGCAGGCCACGAGGTCGTCCGGGTGGTGGTCCTGGACGAGGCGGGCGATGAAGTCCAGCAGGCCGCGCACCGCGTTCACGGGCGTGCCGTCGGGGGCCCGCACCGACTCCGGCACGCCGAAGTACGCGCGGAAGTAGAGCGAGGCGGTGTCGAGGAGCATCAGGCGTCGCGTCACACCCCGATCATGCCGTACGCCACTGACACACCCCCGGCCTCAAGCGAAGCGGATGTCAGGCGGATGTGAAGTGGATCACTCTTCCGTTTGCTCCCGGAAAACGCGGGCAGGCGCGGCCGCGGAGCGGACCCGTCTGTGCCGGAACGGCGCGGGCGGGACGCGGGCCCGATGCCCGTCCCGCTCCACGGCCGCCCGCCGGGGGGAGGCGGGCGTCACCAGGTTCGACCCGTGAGGTGTATGTGTCCAGGCTGAAGGCCGAGCACTTGTACAAGGTGTTCGGCAAACGACCCGAAGCCGCCGTCAAGCGGCTCGAAGGCGGCGCGAGCCGCGACGAGCTGCGTGCGGACGGCACCACGGCAGCCGTGATCGACGCCTCGTTCGAGGTCGAGGCCGGCGAGATCTTCGTCGTGATGGGTCTCTCGGGCTCCGGAAAGTCCACCCTGCTCCGGATGCTCAACGGCCTCCTGGACCCCACCTCCGGCCGGGTCTCCTACGACGGGCGCGACCTGACCGCCCTGACCCCCGCCGAGCTGCGCGAGGTCCGTTCGCGCAACATCAGCATGGTCTTCCAGCACTTTGCCCTCTTCCCGCACCGCAGCGTGCTGGAGAACGCGGGCTACGGCCTGGAGGTGCGCGGCGTCCCGCGCGCCGAGCGCGAGCGGCGGGCCGCCGAGGCCCTGGAGCTCGCCGGCCTGGCCGGCTGGGAGCGCTCCTGGCCCGACGAGCTCTCCGGCGGCATGCAGCAGCGCGTGGGCCTCGCCCGCGCCCTCGCCACCGACGCCGACCTGCTGCTGATGGACGAGTCCTTCAGCGCCCTCGACCCCCTGATCCGCCGCGACATGCAGGACCAGCTGCTGGACCTCCAGAAGCGGCTGAAGAAGACCATCGTGTTCATCACCCACGACCTCAACGAGGCCATGCGCCTCGGCGACCGCGTCGCCGTCATGCGCGACGGCCGCATCGTCCAGAACGGCACCGCCGAGGACATCCTCGTCCGGCCCGCCAACGACTACGTCGCCTCCTTCATCCAGGACGTCGACCGCTCGCGGGTCCTGACCGCCGGCTCGATCGCGGAGAAGGACGGTGCCGGCGCGGACGCCGTCGCCACCGTGGCCTCGGGCACGCCGCTGGCCGACCTGTTCGCCCCGCTCGCCCTCGGCACCGGACCGGTCGCCGTGACCGGCGCCGACGGCGCCCCGGCGGGAGTGGTCACCCGGGACCGGCTGCTGGCCGTGCTCGGCGAGCAGCCGGCGGGGGTGACCGCCGGTGCCTAGGATCAAGCTCGGCTCCTGGGCGCAGTCCGCCGTGGACTGGCTCCAGACCCACCTCTCCTGGCTCTTCGACGCCATCAGCACCGTCCTGACCGGCCTCTACGACGGTGTGCACGCGGTGCTCGACGCGCCCGACGCGCTGCTGATGGCGGGCATCCTGGCCGTCGTCGCCTGGTGGCTGCGCGGGCTGCTCGCCGGGGTGTTCGCCTTCGCGGGCCTCGCCCTGATCGACTCCTTCGAGCTGTGGGACGAGGCCACCGCGACGCTGTCGCTCGTCCTCGTCGCCAGCTTCATCACCCTGCTGCTCGCCGTGCCGCTGGGCATCTGGGCCGCCCGCGACCAGCGCGTCAGCCGGGCGCTGCGGCCGGTGCTCGACCTGATGCAGACGATGCCGGCGTTCGTCTACCTGATCCCCGGCGTGATGTTCTTCTCGATCGGCCCGATCCCGGGCCTGTTCGCGACGATCATCTTCTCGATGCCGCCCGGCGTCCGGATGACCGAGCTGGGCATCCGCCAGGTGGACGGCGAACTCGTCGAGGCCGCGCGGGCGTTCGGCACCACCCCGCGCCACACCCTCACCCGCGTCCAGCTGCCGCTGGCGCTGCCCACCATCATGGCGGGCGTCAACCAGGTCATCATGCTGGCGCTGTCCATGGTCGTCATCGCGGGCATGGCCGGCGCGGGCGGCCTCGGCGAGACCGTCTACGCGGCCGTCACCCAGGTCGACATCGGCGGCGGCGTGGAGAGCGGCCTCGCGGTCGTCGTCCTCGCCATGTACCTGGACCGGATGACCGGCGCGCTCGGCAAGCGGGTCTCCCCGCTCGGCCGCCGGGCCGCCGCCAAGTCCCAGGCGGGCGCGCGCCCCTCGGCCGTCCTGAACTACCGTCCCGGCACCGCCGTCGCCACCGTCGGCGTCGTCGTCCTCGCCCTCGTGGCGGGCGGTATGCACCTGGTCGGCGGCGAGCGGGAGAGCGTGGCCGCCGGGTCCGACGTGGGCCGCGGGCAGAAGGTGAAGATCGGCTACTTCCCGTGGGACGAGGCCGTCGCCACCACCTACCTCTGGCAGAACGTCCTGGAGGCCCGCGGCTACCGGCCCGAGGTCAAGCAGCTCGATCCCGGCCCGCTGTACACCGCGCTGGCCCAGGGGCAGATGGACGTCCAGTTCGACTCCTGGCTGCCCACAACGCACCAGCAGTACATGGACCGGTACGGCGACAAGCTCAGCGACCTCGGCACCTGGTACGGCCCCACCTCCCTGGAGCTGACCGTCCCGTCCTACGTCAAGGATGTGAACTCGCTGGAGGACCTCAAGGGCAAGGCCGGCAAGTTCGGCGGGAAGATCGTCGGCATCGAGGCCAGCGCCGGCATGATGGGCAAGCTCAACGGCAACGTCCTCAAGGACTACGGCCTGGACGGCGAGTACAAGGTCGTCTCGTCCTCCACCTCCACGATGCTCGCCGAGCTCGACCGGGCCATCAAGAACAAGGAGCCCGTCGTCACCACCCTGTGGTCGCCGCACTGGGCGTACGGCACCTACGACCTCAAGAAGCTCAAGGACCCCAAGGGGGCCTGGGGCAAGGGCGAGAAGCTGCACGTCGTGGGCAAGAAGGACTTCGCCGCGGACTTTCCGCGGATCGCGGAGTGGGTGAAGGGGTTCACGATGTCCGAGAAGGATCTCGCTTCCTTGGAGGCGGAGATCCAGAAGGGTGGCAAGGGGAAGGAGAAGGCGTCTGCCGGGCGCTGGCTGGATGCTCATCCGGGGTTGCTGGACAAGCTGGCGCCGGTGCAGACGGGTTGAGGCGGGGCGCCTGCGGCGGGCTGTGCCCCGGGCCCTCCCCTTCGCCGCTTCCTGGGGCTGCGCCCCAGACCCCGCTTGTCGCGGCTTCGCCGCTCGTCCTCAAACGCCGGACGGGCTGATTCCAGCCCGTCCGGGGGCCCGCCCCCGCAAGAAACGGTGAAACGGCGGGACCGGGGCACCCCTCCCCCCGGCGTACGGTGGGGCGATGACCCCGCCGACCAAGCGCCGTACCGTACGCCGCGTCGTCTCGCTCGTCCCATCCCTCACCGAGGCCGTCGCCGCCACCGCGCCGGAACTGCTCGTCGGCGCCACGGACTGGTGCGAGCATCCGGCCGGGCTCGACGTCGTCCGCGTCGGCGGCACCAAGAACCCCGACGTCGCGCGGATCGCCGCGCTCGCGCCGGACCTCGTCGTCGCCAACGAGGAGGAGAACCGGGCCCCCGACCTCGTGGCCCTGCGTGCGGCCGGTCTTGAGGTGCTGGTGACCGAAGTCCGCACGCTCGACCAGGCATTCGCCGAGCTGGAACGGCTTCTCGTGGCCGGCTGCGGGCTGTCCTCGCCCGGCTGGCTGGCGGACGCGCGGGACGCCTGGCGGGACGTTCGGCCGGCAACGCCCTTGCTGCGAGCGGTGGTTCCGGTGTGGCGCAGGCCGTGGATGGTGCTCGGGCGCGACACTTTCGCCGGGGACGTCCTCGCCCGGCTCGGCGTCCACCACGTGTACGCCGGCCACGCCGAGCGCTACCCGCGCGTCCCGCCGGAGGAGCTGCGCGCGACCGGCGCGGATCTGGTCGTGCTGCCCGACGAGCCGTACCGCTTCACGCGCGACGACGGGCCCGAGGCGTTCCCCGGGCTCCCCGCCGCGCTGGTCAGCGGCCGGCATCTCACCTGGTACGGGCCGTCGTTGACACACGCGCCCGAGGTGCTGGGACGGGCGCTGCGAACAGCCGTCCGCTGACCAGCCCGCCCGCGGTCCGTACGGCCGCGACCGCCCAGGCCGCCACCAGCACCGCGTACAGGCCGGCCGCCAGCCAGGTGAGGGCGTGCAGCCCGGTGTGGCGCGCCAGTCCCGCGGCGCCCGTGACGCAGGTGCCGACCGGGAAGGTGAAGGCCCACCAGGCCATCGCGAAGCCCATGCCGGAGCGGGCCGCCCGGACCACCATGGCCGTGGCGAAGGCCAGCCACAGCAGGGCGAAGCCCATGACCGGCACGCCGTACAGCACCGCGAAGGCCGTCATCGCCGCCGGGTACGGGCCGCCGACCGCGCCGGGGGCCGCGTCGGCGAGGTTGTTCACCGCCGTGGTGGACTGCCCCAGCGGGCCGAGGACGAGGAACAGCGTCGGGGTCAGGGCCGGCGGCAGCGGGCCGTGGTGGACCAGCCGGGAGAACAGCACCGGCAGGATCATCAGCGTCATCAGCAGGCTCAGCCCGAACAGCGCGTAACAGCCGAGCAGCATGGCCTCCCGCGGCTGCCCGGCCGGCAGGTGGGCGACGAGGGCCGGCCCGAGCGCGGCCGACACCATGGGCGCCACGACCGGCAGCAGCCACACGGGCGAGGCCGTGCCGGGCTCGACGCGGTGCCGGGTCACCATCAGGAACGGGATGCCGGCCGCCGCCGCCAGGCCGGTGACCGTGCCCGCCGTCCACAGCACCGCGTCCGCCGCCACCGCCGCCGGTTCGCCGGTCACGCCCGCCCCTACCGAGAGCGTCGCGCTCCCGACCGCCAGCAGGGCCATCGCCAGACAGCCGTAGAAGGGCGCCACCGCGGGGTCCGCCAGATGCCGGACCGCCTGGTCCCGGTGGCGCGCCCAGTGCGCGGCCCGGGCGGCGAGGAGCGCCACGAGGGCGGCGGCCGCCAGGAGCCAGACGGCCCCCAGGGCCGGACGCGGCAGGGCCCGCCCGGGAAGCGCCGCGCCGGCGCTTGCCACGATGGCGGTGCCCATGACCGCGGCGTACCAGTTCGGGCCGAGGTGACGCAGCCGCCTGACGGCGGGGGAGGGGGCGGCGACATCAGGGGGCGCCGGGGCGGGGGCTGGGATGAAGGAACGGACCGTGCTCATGCCTCCACGGTCGTCCCTCCGGCCCACCCTCACCAGGGGCCCCTGTCCTATGAGGACATAACCTTGACTTATGACTTACCCGTCGGACTCGTCCGGCCCGCCCCGGCCCGTCGCGGAACGCGTCCCCGACCTGGCCGCCCTGGAACTGCTGCTCGCCGTGGCCCGGCTGGGCAGCCTCGGCCGCGCGGCCCGCGAACTGGGCATCACCCAGCCCGCCGCGAGCGGCCGCCTCCGGAGCATGGAACGGCTGCTGGGCGTCGCCCTGGTGGAACGCTCGCCGCGCGGCTCCCGGCTCACCCCGGCGGGCGTCCTGGTGACGGACTGGGCGCGCCGGATCGTCGAGGCGGCCGAGGCCCTCGACGCCGGGGCCCAGGCGCTGCGCACCCGCCGCGACTCGCGGCTGCGGGTCGCGGCGAGCATGACCATCGCCGAGTACCTGCTGCCCGGCTGGCTGATCACGCTGCGCACGGAGCGGCCGGGGACGGCCGTCTCCCTGTTCGCGGGCAACTCGGCGGCCGTGGCGGCCCGCCTCCTCGAGGGCCGGGCGGACCTCGGGTTCGTCGAGGGGCTGGAGCTGCCACCCGGCCTCGACGGCGCCGTCATCGGCCACGACCGGCTCGTCCTGGTCACCGCGCCC
The DNA here is from genome assembly GCF_050937075.1 of Streptomyces sp. CA-181903. Taxonomy (NCBI): domain Bacteria; kingdom Bacillati; phylum Actinomycetota; class Actinomycetes; order Kitasatosporales; family Streptomycetaceae; genus Streptomyces; species Streptomyces sp. CA-181903. Next base: position 1,380,357 of record NZ_JBNJLY010000001.1, on the reverse strand, counting down.
ACCCACCCCTGGGCCCGCCGCCGGACGCCCCTGACCCGCGCGGAGCTCGCCGCCACCCCCCTGATCCTCCGCGAGAGCGGCTCCGGCACCCGCCAGGTCCTCGACGCGGCCCTCGCCGCCGAGGACGGCCCGGCCCCGCCGCTGCTGGAACTGGCCTCGACCACGGCCGTCAAGGCGGCGGTCGTGAGCGGCGCCGGCCCGTCCGTCCTCAGTGAACTGGCCGTCGTGGACGAGCTGGCCAGTCGCCGCCTCGTCGAGGTCCCCGTCGCCGGCCTCGGCCTGCGACGGGCCCTGCGCGCGGTCTGGCCACTGGGGCAGCGGCCGGTGGGACCGGCGTGGGAACTGCTGGGGCTGACGCGGGGGTAGGCGCGGCGCTTCCGGAAGGGGCCTCTGCCACGGAACGCCGCGCTCGGCGCGGCGGGTGCCGTCCGCGTCCCCGGGGCGGGTGCTACGGGGTCGGGTGTAGCGACCCGTGCCTGTGCGGGGGTGGGTGCTGAGCGGCCTGGTGGGGCCGGCCGTTCCCGTCCGGGGGTGGGTGTGCTGCGGGGGCCGGGTGAGGCCGTCCGGTCCCGTCCGGGGGCGGGTGCCACGGGCCCAGGTGAGGCGGCTCGTCCCCGTCCGGGGCCGGGTGTTCCGAAGCCTGGTGAGGCCGTCCCTTCCGTCTCCGGGCCCAGGTGCTACGGGGCCCGGTGGCGGCCGGCCGCGCGCCCGGCGGCGCCGGCTGACGGCTGCGCCGCCGCCGCGACCAGCCCGCGGATCAGGCGCAGGTCGTCACGTACCTCCGGGTGCCACTGGACGCCGACGGCGAAGCCGCCCTCCGGAGACGGGAGTTCGAGGGCCTCGATGGTGCCGTCCTCCGCGTGGGCCGAGGCGACGAGGCCGCGGCCCAGGCGGGCGACGCCCTGGTGGTGGTGGGTGGCGACGTCCACCGGGATGGGCATCAGACGGGCCGTCAGGGTGCCCGGGACCGTCTCCACGAGGTGGTCGGCGAAGGTGCCGACGCGAGGGTTGTGGCCCTTGTGGCCCACGGTTTCCGGGAGGTGCTGGTTGAGGGTGCCGCCGGCGTGGACGTTCATCAGCTGCATGCCCCGGCAGATGCCCAGCACCGGGGTGCCGCACCGCAATGCCGCGTCCAGCAGGGCCAGTTCCCACAGGTCGCGCTCCGGGACCGGGCGGCCGGTGCGGGGGTGCGGCTTCTCGCCGTAGAGGGCCGGGTCCACGTCCTCGCCGCCCGCGAGGACCAGGCCGTCGAGGCGTGCGACGAGCTCGGGGGCGGCGTCCGGGGCGTCGGGCGGCAGCATGACGGCCAGGCCGCCCGCCCGCCGGACGTACTCCGGGTACGTGCTCGGCAGCAGCGCCGCGTGCTGGTCCCAGGCGACGCCCCAGCGGGCGCGGGTGGAGTAGGTGGTGACCCCGATCAGCGGCCGGTGGGCCCGGGGGCCCGAGGAGCGGGGCCGGGCGGGCTCTGCTGGATTGTCACGTTGTCCTCGCGTCCTTTCCGGTGGGGGAGACCGGCCGGGGATCCGTACGGGCGTCGTCCCGCCGGGTGTTGCCCGTCGGTGGGGACCCGTCGGTGGGGTCCGTCGGTGGGGTCCGTCGGTGGGGTCCGTCGGTGGGGCCCGGTAAAGGTCGCCCCCGGTACCTTTGCCCGCTGACGGGGTGTCGCGCAACCCCCGCGCGCCACGCGCCCCTTGAACGCGCCGTCCGCCACCCCACCCAAGCCGGGCCTCAAGCGACCGCGTCAGGCGAGGAAGCCCCGCAGCAGCGCCGCCGTCCCGCGCAGTGCTCGCGCATGGCCGCGCGCGCCGCGTCCCGGTCGCCCCGGAGCACGGCCTCGGCGAGGGCCGCGTGCTGCCGCTGCGAGTGCTCCAGGTTCCGGACCAGCAGCGGGATGCAGTCCAGGAGTTGGTTGACGGTCGCCCGCACCGCCGAGTAGTGCGCGGCCAGCGACGGCGAGCCGGACAGCTCGGCCAGGGTGAGGTGGAAGAGGGTGTCGTGACGGCGGTAGTCGTCCGGGGCGGCGTCGCGGGTGGCGGTCAGGGCCGCGCGCAGCCGGTCCGCCGCCTCCGGCGGGAGCGGTCGGGCGGCGCACAGTTCGGCCGCGCCCAGCTCCAGCACCTCGCGGAACCGCAGGGTGTCCTCGACGTCCACGTCCGCCACCCGGCGCCGCAGTTCGGCCGCGTCCGCCGTCGGGGCCGGCGCCGGGAGCGCGTGGACGAACGTACCGCCGTACCGGCCGCGCCGGCTCTCCACCAGCCCCTGCTCGTGCAACACCCGCAGCACCTCGCGGAGCGTCACCCTGCTGATCCGCAGCCGCTCGGCCAACTCCCGCTCCGACGGCAGTCGTTCGCCGTCGGCCACCAGGCCCAGACGTATGATCCGCAGTATCCGCTCCAGGGCCTCCTCGAAGCCGTTGCCCGCGTGGACCGGCCGCAGCACCGACGACAGCCGGTCGGCCGCGCTCCCGTTCATCGGACCCCTTCCCAACCAATGGTCTACCGGCATACCTTAAGACTTCCGGTCGCACCGCACGGACCGCACCGATGGGGAGGCTCACCCGTGGCAGACCGCACGCCCCCGCTCAGCGTCGCTGAGCTCCGCCGGCTCGTCGGCGGCGGAGAGATCGACACCGTCGTCCTCGCCTTCACCGACATGCAGGGGCGGTTGCAGGGGAAACGGTTCGCCGCCCGCTTCTTCCTCGACGACGTGCTGGAGAACGGCACCGAGGGGTGCAACTACCTGCTGGCCGTGGACGCGGACATGAACACCGTCGACGGCTACGCCATGGCCTCCTGGGAGCGCGGCTACGGCGACTTCGCGATGCGCCCGGACCTGTCCACCCTGCGCCGCACCCCCTGGAACCCGGGCACCGCCCTGGTCACGGCCGACCTCACCTGGCACGACGGCTCCCCGGTGCTCGCCTCGCCCCGGCAGATACTCCGCCGCCAGCTCGACCGGCTCGCCGAGCGCGGCTGGACCGCCCAGGTGGGCACGGAGCTGGAGTTCATGGTCTTCAAGGACTCCTACGAGGAGGCGTGGAACGGCGGCTACCGGGGGCTCACCCCGGTGAACCAGTACAACGTCGACTACTCCGTCCTCGGCACCGGACGCGTCGAGCCCCTGCTGCGTCGCATCCGCAACGAGATGGGCGCCGCCGGGCTCACCGTCGAGTCCGCCAAGGGCGAGTGCAACCTCGGCCAGCACGAGATCGCGTTCCGCTACGACGAGGCCCTCGTCACCTGCGACCAGCACTCCGTCTACAAGACCGGTGCGAAGGAGATAGCCGCCCAGGAGGGCATGGCGCTCACCTTCATGGCCAAGTACGACGAGCGCGAGGGCAACTCCTGCCACATCCACCTCTCGTTGCGCGACGCGTCCGGGCAGCCGGTGCTCGCCGACGACGACGGTCCCTACGGCATGTCGCGCACGATGCGGCATTTCCTCGCCGGACAGCTCGCCGCGCTGCGGGAGTTCACCCTCCTCTACGCGCCCAACATCAACTCGTACAAGCGGTTCCGCCCCGGCTCCTTCGCACCGACCGCCGTCGCCTGGGGACCGGACAACCGCACCTGCGCCCTCCGCGTCGTCGGCCACGGCCGCTCCCACCGCTTCGAGAACCGCCTCCCCGGCGGCGACGTCAACCCCTACCTCGCCGTCGCCGGCATGGTCGCGGCCGGACTGCACGGGGTGGAGAACGAGCTGGAACTCCCCGAGGTGTGCACCGGCAACGCATACGCCGGTGACGCCCGGCACGTTCCCGCGACACTCCGCGAGGCGGCGGAGCTGTGGGAGGGCAGCGCCCTGGCCCGGGCCGCGTTCGGGGACGAGGTGGTCGAGCACTACCTGACCATGGCCCGGGTCGAGCAGGAGGCGTACGACACCGCCGTGACGGACTGGGAGCGCTACCGCTCCTTCGAGCGCATGTGAGGGATGGGCCCGTGCTTCTGGAAGTTCTCAACCCCGCGACCGAGGAGGTCGTCGCCACCGTCCCCGCCGCCACGGCCGAGGACGTGGACGCCGCCGTCCGGCGGGCCGCCGGCGCCCAGCGCGGCTGGGCCGCCCTCGCCCCCGGCGACCGCGCCCGGCTGCTCCGCCGCTTCGCCGGCGTCGTCGACGCGCACCTGGAGGAACTGGCCCTGCTGGAGGTCCGCGAGGCCGGGCACCCGGTGGGCGGCGCCCGCTGGGAGGCGGGCAACGTCCGCGACCTCCTCGACTACGCGGCCGGCGGCGTCGAACGGCTCACCGGCCGGCAGATCCCGGTGGCCGGCGGCCTGGACGTCACCTTCCACGAACCGCTCGGCGTCGTCGGCGTCATCGTGCCGTGGAACTTCCCCATGCCCGTAGCCGCCTGGGGCTTCGCCCCCGCGCTCGCCGCCGGCAACGCCGTCCTCCTCAAACCGGCCGAGACCACGCCGCTCACCGCCCTGCGGCTGGCGGAACTGGCCCTGGAGGCCGGGCTTCCGGAAGGACTGCTCCAGGCACTGCCCGGGACCGGCCCGGTCGCCGGGAACGCGCTCGTCGAGCACCCCGGCGTCGCCAAGATCGTCTTCACCGGGTCGACGGGCGTCGGCAAGCGGATCATGGCGAAGTGCGCCGAGCACGTGAAGCGGGTGACCCTCGAACTCGGCGGCAAGTCCGCCAACATCGTCTTCGCCGACGCGGACGTCGAACGCGCCGCCGCGGCCGCCCCCGGCTCGTTCCTCGACAACACCGGCCAGGACTGCTGCGCGCGCAGCCGCATCCTCGTCCAGCGTGACGTTTACGACCGCTTCATGGAACTGCTCGAACCCGCCGTCCGGGCCGTCGTCGTCGGCGACCCCGCCGACCCGGCCACGGAGATGGGCCCGCTGATCTCGGCGGCGCACCGGGAGCGGGTCCGCTCCTACGTTCCGGAGTCGGCACCCGCGGCGATCCGGGGCGAGGCCCCGGCGGGAAAGGGATTCTGGTACCCGGCCACCGTGCTGGAGGGCTCCCCCGACGACCGGGTCGCCCGCGAGGAGGTGTTCGGGCCCGTCGCCGTCGTCATCCCCTTCGAGGACGAGGCGGAGGCGGTGCGGATCGCGAACGCGACGGACTACGGGCTGGCCGGGTCGCTCTGGACGCGGGACGTCTCGCGGGCGCTGCGGGTGTCGCGGGCCGTCGCGGCGGGGAATCTGTCCGTGAACTCGCACAGTTCCGTGCGGTATTGGACGCCTTTCGGGGGGTTCAAGCAGTCGGGGCTGGGGCGGGAGTTGGGGCCGGAGGCGGTTGCCGCGTTCGCGGAGGTGAAGAACGTGTTTGTTGCGGTGGATTGAGGGTGCCCCGGGCCCTCCCCTTCGTCGTTTCCTGGGGCTGCGCCCCAGACCCCGCTTTTCGCGGCTTCGCCGCTCGTCCTCAAACGCCGGACGGGCTGAAGAGTGCGCCCGGGCGCGAACCACCAGCCCGTCCGGCGTTTGAGGACCTCGCGGCGAAGCCGCGATGCCGGGGCGCGGGCCCTCCCGCAGAAACGGTGAAAGGGCGGGACCGGGGCACAGCCCGCCGCAGGCGCACCACCCACCCACCCACAGAAAGGGAACCCCCGTGACCGAAACCCCCACTTGCCACCGCCTCCCCGGCCGAACGGCCGTAATCACCGGAGCAGCCGGCGGCATCGGCCTGGCCACCGCCCGCCGTCTCGCGTCGGAAGGCGCGCGAGTCGTCTGCGCCGACATCGACGAAAAAGCAGGCCAAGCGGCAGCGAACGAGGTCGGCGGCCTCTTCGTCCGCACCGACGTCACCGACGCCGACCAGGTGGAAGCCCTCTTCAGGGCCGCGAACGACACCTACGGCTCGGTCGACATCGCGTTCAACAACGCCGGTATCTCCCCGCCCGACGACGACTCCATCCTCACCACCGGCCTCGACGCCTGGAAGCGCGTCCAGGAGGTGAACCTCACCTCCGTCTACCTCTGCTGCAAGGCGGCGCTGCCGTACATGCGCGCCCAGGGCAAGGGGTCGATCATCAACACCGCGTCGTTCGTCGCGGTGCTCGGCTCGGCGACGTCGCAGATCAGCTACACCGCGTCGAAGGGCGGGGTGCTGGCGATGTCCCGGGAGCTGGGCGTGCAGTTCGCGCGGGACGGGATCCGGGTGAACGCGCTGTGCCCGGGGCCCGTCAACACCCCGCTCCTCAAGGAGCTGTTCGCCAAGGACCCGGAGCGGGCGGCGCGGCGCCTGGTGCATGTGCCGGTGGGCCGGTTCGCGGAGGCGGAGGAGATCGCGGCGGCCGTGGCGTTCCTGGCGAGCGACGACGCGTCGTTCGTGAACGCGGCCGAATTCCTGGTGGACGGCGGTATTTCCGGGGCGTATGTGACCCCCCTGTAGCGATGCGACCCCCCTGTGGTGCCGGGCGCTCCGCCTGTAAGGTCCATGATCAGACGCCGGAGCCGGACGTTCCCGTTCGGCTCGGGCGTGTGTCACTGCCCTTTCAGCACCGAGCACCGAAGAGAACGCATGCGCACGAAGTACGCCATCGCCGCCGGCTTCCTGGTCACCGCAACCCTCGCCACCTCGGCGCCGACCGCTGGTGCGGCCCCGGCGGCGCACGGCGCCCGGACCGCGGCCCACTGTCCCCAGCTGGACAAGAACATCGCCTGGTTCGGCACCAACCGCGCCAAGCTCCAGCGGATGATCGACGAGCGCGGCACCTGCTCGGGCCGGACCGGCGCCCGTCCCGTCGCCGCGTTCGACTGGGACAACACCGTCGTCAAGAACGACATCACCGACGCCACCCTCGCCTGGTCGCTCAAGCACGACAAGATCCTCCGGCCGAAGAGCTGGAAGGACACCAGCAAGTGGCTGACCCCGGCCGCCGACCGGGCCCTCACCGCCGCCTGCGGCACCTCCGTGCCGGCCGGCAAGCCGCTGTCCACCTCGAAGAACGTCCGTTGCGCGGACGAGATATTCGAGATCCGCGAGAAGTCCAGGACGATGGACGGCAAGGCGGCCTTCGCGGGCGACTGGAACCACCGCCGTACCGTCCCCGCGTACGCGTGGATCCCGCAGCTGTTCTCCGGCCACACCCCGGCCGAGCTCGCCTCTTTCGCCCGCAAGGCCCGCGCCGAGCAGCTCGCCGCGCCCGTGGGCAGCAAGCAGACGGTCGGCACCCACACCATCGCCGGCTACGTCCGCTACTACGACCAGCAGAAGGACCTGATCCGCACGCTCAAGGCGGCCGGTTTCGACGTCTACATCGTCTCCGCCTCCTCCGAGCCCATCGCCGAGGCATGGTCCGGCGGCGTCGGCCTGGACCGCGCCCACACCATCGGCATCCGCAGCATCGTCAAGAACGGCCGCCTCACCGCGGGCATCAAGGGCTGCGGCGACGTCAAGGACGGCATGGGCGAGGCCCTGCCGTACATGGACGGCAAGCGCTGCATGATCAACGAGCACATCTTCGGCATCAAGGGCGCCCACGCCTGGAAGCAGCAGGACTTCCGGCACCGCATCGCCCTCGGCGCCGGCGACGCCGACACGGACGTCACCTTCGTCGGCGACGCCACCGGCGCCCACCTGGCCGTCAACCGCAACAAGGCCGAGCTGATGTGCCGGGCGTACGACAACGAGGACGGCCGCTGGGTCGCCAACCCGATGTTCATCGACCCGATGCCGCGCAAGACCGGCACCTACCCCTGCGCCACCGCGGGCTACACCCGCCCCGACGGCACCCTGGCCCCCGTCCGCCGCACGGACGGCTCGGTGATCCCGGACCAGACGGACACCGCGGCCCTGTAAAACCACTGCGGGCGCACCGGCCTCAGAGGAACGTCTTGCCCTCGCCCCGGTACGTGGGCACGGTCTCCGCCACCCGGTCCCCGTCGATCAGGTGCAGGCCGGCGAAGCGCTCGCAGAGTTCGCCGGCCTTGGCGTGGCGGAACCAGACCTTGCCGCCGACGGACAGGTCGTCCGCCGGGGCGCCGAGCAGCGGGGTCTGCACCTCGCCGGCGCCCTCCTGGCGGGTCAGGCGCAGGCCCGCGGGGAGGTGGGGGACGGGCAGGCGGTCGCGGCCCGGCGGGCCGGAGGCCGGGAGGCCGCCGCCCAGGACGGTGACGGCGCCGGGGCCCGGCCGGCGGACCACCGGCAGCGCGAACAGGGCGGCCGGACGGCCCGTGAAACCGGTGTAGTGGTCGAAGAGGTGGGGCTGGTACAGGCCCGAGCCCGCCGCCACCTCCGTCACCGCCGCCTCGGCCGCCGTGAGGTGGACGCTGCCCGTCCCGCCGCCGTTGACGAACTCCAGGTCCGCGACCGCCCGGACCGCCCGGACCGCCTCCGCCCGGCGTACCGCCAGCTCCCGCCGGGAGACCGACTGGAGCAGCCGGACCGCCCGGGAGCGCAGCGGCCGGCCCGCCACCGCGTCCGCCACCCCCGCCACCTGCGCCTCGTACGCCATCAGGCCCACCAGCCGGAAGCCGGGGCGGCGGACGACCGCATGGGCCAGCGCGGCCAGCCGGGCCGGGTCGCGCAGCGGCGAGCGCAGGGCGCCCACCCGGACGCGACCCGCCAACAGCCGCAGTGAGGTGTCCAGTTCGAGACACACCCGTATTTCCTCGCGTCCCGTCCGGGCCGCGTCGATCAGCGCGAGCTGCGCCGGGTCGTCCACCGTCACTGTGACCGCGCGGGCGAGGCGGGCGTCGGACGTCAGCTCCGCGAACCCGGCCCGGTCCGCGGACGGGTAGGCGAGCAGCACGTCGTCCACGCCCGAACGGGCCAGCCACAGCGACTCGGCGAGCGTGTGGCTCATCACCCCGGCGAAGCCGTCGCGTTCCAGCACCCGCGCCAACAGGGCGCGGCAGCGTACCGACTTGGTGGCCACCCGGATCGGTTTGCCCCGCGCCCGGCGCACCAGGTCCGCCGCGTTGGCGTCGAACGCCCGCAGGTCGACGACGGCCAGCGGGGCGTCGAGGTGCGCGGTGGCCCGGTCGTAGCGGGCCCGGTCGGCGAAGGCGCCGGTGGCGTGGGCGAAGGCGGGCGTCATGGCGGGCAGCTTGCCAGAGCGGATTACCGCTGGGTAGGGGTGTGCATGGCGGAGCGGGGCCGCCGGTGGATGGCCTCCGGTGCGACGTGCCCGTAGAGTGACGCGCGCCGTGGATCACCACGGCCGCGTACAGCGCGGGGAGGCCGGGCCCGGAGGCAACCGGCCCGCCCCGCACGGCAGTCGAGAGGCGGGCGGCGGTCGCCCGGGCGGGGGAGCGCAGGGTGGGCACCGAAGCGGAACGCCTCCGGACGCCCGCGCCCGCCCCCGTGGTCCTGCCGCCGCGTCCCACGCACCCGCCGTCGCCCGCCGTGCCCCGTACCGGGCGTACCAAGCGTGCCGGGCGTGCCGGGCGCGGGGCCGCCGCGGCCGTCTGCGCGATCCTCGGCGCGGGGCTCGTCGGCGGCGCGGCGGCGGGCGGCTGGCTCACGGCCCGGCCGCCGGAACGAACGGCCGCCGAGGCCGTGTACGCCCGCGCCGGAACGGTCTGGGAGACCGCGCCGGTCGACCGCCTCTTCCCGCCCGCCGTGCACGACGCGACCGCCGGCCCCGGCGGCGCCTCCCGCGACTGGACCCGGCTCGGCGTCGCCCCCGACACCGGCTGCGCCGACGCCTTCGATCCCGCCCTCGCGCTCGCCCTGCGCCCGGCCGGCTGCAAGCGGCTGCTGCGCGCGACGTACGCCGACGCCACGTCGTCGAGCGTCACCACCGTCGGGCTGCTCGTCACCGGGGAGGACGCGGACGGGATGCGCTCGCTCCACGACCGGTTCACCGCCGAACGGCTCGACGAGCGGCCGGACATGCTGCCCCGCCCGTACGCCCCGCCCGGCACCCCCGCCGAGCGGTTCGGCGACGCGCAGCGCGCCAGCTGGCACGTCCGCACGCTCACCGACCTGCCGGTCGTCGTCTGGTCGGTCACCGCCTTCGCCGACGGCCGCCCGGTGGCCCACCCCGAACCGGCCGCCCGCGCCGTCGCCCCCACGTCCACCACGGCCCCCGCCGAGGCGGGCCTCGGCCATGACGCGACGGCGCTGGCCGCGCACGTCGAGCGGGCCTATCGGGCGGCGGCGCGCGGAGGGCCGGCGGCGGGGGGTGCGCGGTGAGCGCGGTGGGGGTGGGGCGGGGCCGGGCGGCCTCCGGTGCGAGGCCCGGCGGACGCACGCACACGAAGGCGACGGCGATGGATCCGGGCGCGCGGAGGCGGCGACCGCCGGAAACCGTGCCCGGGAAGGGCGCGGTGCCCACGACACGGCCTGCGGGAGGCGCGCGATGAGCGGGGCGCGGGCGGGCCGGGAGCTCCGCCGCACGGCCGCGCGGCCGGGGCCGGTACCCGCCGCGACGACCCTCCGGCCGGCCACGAGGACCACGAACGGCGAACGGGGGGCTCCCACCGGGGCGGCGGGGCGCGCCGCGCCGTCCTCCCGGACGGGCACGGGCCCCGGCCCTCGGGGCGTCGCGCGGGACGGTACCCGTCGCGCGGCGGCCGCCCTCGCGGCCGTCCTGGCCGCCGTCCTCTCGGCCGTACTCGGCGGCGCCGCCCCCGCGCACGCCGACGCGATCCGGGTGCAGGAGTGGGCACTCGACGCGCTGCGCCTCCAGGAGGCGTGGCGGACCACGCGCGGGGCCGGCGTGACCGTCGCCGTCCTCGACACCGGCGTCGACGCCGGCCACCCCGATCTGCGCGGCCGGGTGCTGCCCGGCAAGGACCTCGTCGGCTTCGGCGCCGGGCGCGGGGACCGGACCTGGGCGCGGCACGGCACCGCCATGGCCGGGATCATCGCGGGCCGCGGGCACGGGGACGGCGACGGGGACGGGGTGCTGGGCGTCGCCCCCGAGGCCCGCGTCCTGCCCGTCCGCGTGATCCTGGAGGAAGGCGACCCCGCCCGCGCCCGGGCGCGCGGCGCGCGCGGCGGCGCACTCGCCGACGGCATCCGCTGGGCCGCCGACCACGGCGCCGACGTCATCAACCTCTCCCTCGGCGACGACAGCGCCACCGCCCACCCCGACGCCGGCGAGGACGCCGCCGTCCGCTACGCCCTCGCCAAGGGCGCCGTCGTCGTCGCCTCCGCCGGGAACGGCGGCCGGGACGGCGACCACGCCTCCTACCCGGCCGCGTACCCGGGCGTCATCGCCGTGACCGCCGTCGACCGGAACGGCGGCCGGGCCGCCTTCTCCACTCGACGGTGGTACGCGACTCTCAGTGCGCCCGGTGTCGGGGTCGTCATCGCCGATCCCGACCGGCGGTACTACGAGGGGTGGGGGACGAGTGCGGCCGCGGCGTTCGTGTCGGGGGCGGCGGCGCTCGTCCGCTCCGCGCATCCCGGGCTGGCTCCGGCCGAGGTGCGGCGGCTGCTCGTTTCGTCCGCGCGCGAGGCGCCGCCGGGCGGGCGCAGCGACGAACTCGGCGCCGGTGTGGTGGATCCGGCGGCGGCGCTTGCCCTCGCGGCTCGGCCCCTGCCGGATCCGCCGGGGGCGGGTGGGGTGGCGCCTCGGTACTTCGGTGCGGGGCCGGGGGCCCGGCGGGCCGAGCCGTCGGCTTCCGGGTCGGGTGGTTCCGTGGTCGGTGCCGGGGCGGCCGGTCTTGTGTTGCTGGCGGTCGCGGGGGTGCTGTGGTGGCGCCGGGGGCGGGTGGGGTGCCCCTGACCCTCCCTTTCACCGTTTCCTGGGGCTGCGCCCCAGCCCCCCTTTTCGCGGCTTCGCCGCTCGTCCTCAAACGCCGGACAGGCTGAATAGGGCGCCCACTCAGCCCGGTGGGGGTCCCCCCTCTGGGGGAGTTTGAGGACAACCGCGCGGAGCGCGGTTTCGGGGGTGCGGGAGCGCAGCCCCCGCAAGAAACGGCGAAAGGGCGGGACCGGGGCACCACCCCAACCCCCACCGTGAGCGCCGCCCCCCTCCCGATACCCTCGACCCGTGGCCCTCAAGAACATCCCGGACCCCGGTTTCTCCGACGACGACGGCTCCGCCGACCCCGTACTCGCCGAGGCGCTCGCCGCCTGGGCCGCCGACCGGGCGGCGGAGGGGCGGGTGCTGGCCGCGCTCAAGGACGCGCGGCTGCTGGTGCCGGTGGTGGCCGTGCTCGGGGAGGTGGAGACCGGGCCGGACGGGCTGAAGCGGGAGAAGACCAGCGACATGGCCGTCCCCACCCTCCAGGCGCCGGACGGGCGGCGGGCGCTGCCCGCGTTCACGTCGATGGAGACGCTCCACCGCTGGCGCGCCGACGCGCGGCCCGTCGCCGTCCCGCTGCACCAGGCGCTCCAGGCGGCCGCGCACGAGAAGGCCGACACGATCGTCGTCGACATGGCGGGGCCCGTCACCTACCCCCTGACCGGCCGGGCCCTGCTCGCCCTCGCCGAGGGGCGGACCAGCACTGACCCGATCACCGATCCCGCCGTCGCCGAGGCCCTGCGCACGCTGCTGGCCGCCGAGGACGGCGTCCTCACGGCGCACCTCGTCCCCGCCGGTGACGCGGACGGGACGCTCGCGCTGGCGCTGGCCGACGGGGCCGCGCCCGCCGACGTGGCCCGGCGGATCGCCGGGGCCCTGGCCGGCGACGAGGTGCTGCGCGCCCGGCTGGTCCGCGGCCTCGATCTGGCGCTGCTGCCGGTGGGCGCCGAGGTGCCCGGGGAGCCGCTGTTCAGCCGCTGAGCGGTGACGCCGCCGAGCGGCGATCTTTCGACAGGCGCCCCGGAGTGGACCGTCCGACAATGCGAGGACAGTCCACGAGATCCCCGGGAGGACGCCATGGACGCGAAGCTGGACCCCATGAAGCTGGACCCCGTGGAGACACGGACGGTCGCGGCCGAGTTCATCGGCACCCTGCTGCTGGTCTTCTTCGCCGTGGGGTCCGCCGTCCTCGCGGCGGACTACATCGGCGCCCTCGGCATCGCGCTGGCGTTCGGGTTCACCCTGATGGCCCTGGCCTACGCGCTGGGGCCCGTCTCCGGCTCCCACCTCAACCCCGCGGTCACCCTCGCCATGCTGCTGCAGGGGCGGATCTCGGCGCGCACCGCCATCGAGTACTGGATCGCGCAGATCGTCGGGGCCATCGTCGGCGCCGCGCTGCTGCTCCTGCTGGCCAAGCAGGTCCCCGGGCTCAGCACCGACGGGACGTTCGGCAGCAACGGGTACGGCGACCGGTCGGCGGTCCACATCGACACCGGCGGCGCGTTCCTCGCCGAGGTCGTGCTGACCTTCCTGCTGGTCTTCGTCTGGCTCGCCGTGACCCACAAGGTGGCGGTGGTCGGCTTCGGGCCGCTGGCCCTGGGCTTCACCCTGGGGCTCGTCCACCTGATCGGCGTCCCGCTGACCGGCGCCTCCGTGAACCCGGCGCGCAGCCTCGGCCCGGCCCTCTTCGCGGGCGGTGACGCGCTCTCCAACCTGTGGCTGTTCCTCATCGCGCCGCTGATCGGCGCCGCGCTGGCCGCCTTCGTCCACCAGGTCGTCCAGCCACGCGGAGCGCCCGTGCTGATCGCGGACGAGCGGGCCATCGGCGGCCACCGGGCCTACGAGCTGCCGCCCGACACCGCCGAGGTCGAGGCGGAGCGGGAGGAGGGGGCCGCGCGGCCCCGGCCGCCCGAGTCTCCGGCGGGCCCGGGGGCCGACGGCCTCGGGAGCGGTCCCAAGGGCGGATCCACGGACGGGCCCACCCCGCCGGTCGGGCTTTAGGCGACAGGCGACAGCTCAGCCGAAGACCGGGCCCGTGTACTTCTCGCCCGGCCCCTGCCCCGGCTCGTCCGGCACCACGGACGCCTCGCGGAAGGCGAGCTGGAGCGACTTCAGGCCGTCGCGCAGCGGCCCCGCGTGGAAGTTGCTGATCTCGGTGGCGCTCGCCGTGATCAGGCCGGCCAGGGCGGTGATCAGCTTCCGGGCCTCGTCCAGGTCTTTGTGCCGGTCGCCCTCCTCGGCCAGGCCGAGGTTGACGGCCGCCGAGCTCATCAGGTGCACCGCCACGGTGGTGATCACCTCGACCGCCGGGACGTCGGCGATGTCGCGGGTCATGCTGTCGAAGTCCGGGCCCGCCTCGGGGGAGCCGGAGGAGGAGGGGGCGGGGGTTGCGTCGCTCATGGCGGACACGATACGTCCCGGGGGAACACGGGTTCGCCGCCGGGTTTTCTCCTGGGTTAGCACGCCCGCACCCCTGCTGGTAGAGTGGGGGATCGACCGGTCGGACATCTGCGTGCCCGACCCACAAGTGGAGGCTCCGCACTCCCACCTCGCCGGCTCACGGTCGGCAGGTCTCCGGTCAGACGGTCCCCATCGTTCCGTACGGACGATGGAACCGTCCGATAGCCCCACGGGTATTCCGTGGCGGTGTTCCGGTTGCAATGGAGCCCCGCCTGTGTCCCGTCCGGGGCATTTTTTGATGCATCGGCGCGGTTGGTCTTAGGAAAAGACGTTACGCGGCAGCCCGCCAGGCGGCCGTGTGGTGCTACCGAGGAGGATCCATCAGCGCCGAGCCCCGCATCAACGACCGGATTCGCGTTCCCGAGGTGCGACTTGTCGGTCCCAGCGGCGAGCAGGTCGGCATCGTGCCGCTTGCCAAGGCCCTGGAGCTTGCGCAGGAGTACGACCTCGACCTGGTCGAGGTGGCGGCCAACGCCCGCCCGCCGGTCTGCAAGCTCATGGACTACGGGAAGTTCAAGTACGAGTCGGCCATGAAGGCCCGTGAGGCGCGCAAGAACCAGGCGCACACGGTCATCAAGGAGATGAAGCTCCGGCCGAAGATCGACCCGCACGACTACGACACCAAAAAGGGTCACGTCGTACGGTTCCTCAAGCAGGGCGACAAGGTCAAGATCACGATCATGTTCCGTGGTCGCGAGCAGTCCCGGCCCGAGCTGGGCTTCCGACTGCTGCAGCGGCTCGCGGAGGACGTCCAGGACCTGGGCTTCGTCGAGTCGAACCCCAAGCAGGACGGCCGGAACATGATCATGGTTCTCGGTCCGCACAAGAAGAAGACCGAGGCGATGGCCGAAGCCCGCGAGGCCCAGGCCGCCCGCAAGGCCGAGCGCCAGGGCGGTTCGGGTGCGGACGCCGCCGAGGAGCCCGCAGAGGCGTGAACACCGGGGGCTGATGCCCGTCAGCCCCGGTTCACCGCCGGTGCCGCCAGGCCCCGGACAGCAAACGAACAGAGCTGACGCTCCCATACGCCCGCACCACGGGCGGGGAGCGCCACCGACGAGGAGATACGGCGCGATGCCGAAGAACAAGACGCACAGCGGTGCCAGCAAGCGCTTCAAGGTCACTGGCTCCGGCAAGGTCCTGCGCGAGCGTGCCGGCAAGCGCCACCTGCTCGAGCACAAGTCGTCCCGTCTGACGCGTCGCCTCACCGGCAACGCCGAGATGGCCCCGGGCGACGCCAAGAAGATCAAGAAGCTTCTCGGCAAGTGACGCCCTGCGCCCCGCCCCCGCGGCAGGGCGCGCGTCGAAGACCGGGACCCAATCGTTTCCGGGCCGCGTGAGAGTCGACCGCGGCCCCGCTACAAGGAGTTAACAAGTGGCACGCGTCAAGCGCGCAGTCAACGCGCACAAGAAGCGCCGGGCGATCCTGGAGCAGGCCAGCGGCTACCGCGGTCAGCGCTCGCGCCTGTACCGCAAGGCCAAGGAGCAGGTCACCCACTCCCTGGTCTACAACTACAACGACCGGAAGAAGCGCAAGGGCGACTTCCGTCAGCTGTGGATCCAGCGCATCAACGCCGCCGCCCGCCAGAACGGCATGACGTACAACCGCCTCATCCAGGGCCTGAAGGCCGCCAACATCGAGGTGGACCGCAAGATCCTGGCCGAGCTCGCGGTCAACGACATGAACGCGTTCGCCGCGCTCGTCGAGGTCGCCCAGAAGGCGCTGCCGGCCGACGTCAACGCGCCGAAGGCTGCCGCCTGACCGGTGCCGTAAGGCATCCTCTGGCACGGTCCGGACCCGCAGGCCCTCCCCGGCCTGCGGGTCCGGTCGCGTTCCGGCCCCCGCATACCGAAGTAACCGAAGCGACGAAAGTGAGCCCATGGCGGCCCCCGAGCTGACCTCCCTGCGATCGCCCCGCGTCGTCGCGGCCCGCCGCCTCGCCAAGCGCAGCTTCCGCGGCAAGGAGCGCCGCTTCCTGGCCGAGGGCCCGCAGTCCGTCCGCGAGGCCGTCGACCACCTCGTCGAGCTGTACGTGACCCCGGACGCCGCCGAGCGGCACGCCGACATCGTCGCCGCCGTGCGCGCCGCGGGAGTGCCCGTCCTCACCGCGACCGACGAAGTGATCGCGGAGATGTCCGAGACGGTCACCCCGCAGGGCCTCGTCGGCCTGTGCCGCTTCCTGGACACGCCGTTCGAGGAGATCCTCGCCGCCCGGCCGCGGCTGGTCGCCGTCCTCGCCCACGTCCGCGACCCCGGCAACGCCGGTACGGTCCTGCGCTGCGCGGACGCCGCCGGCGCCGACGCCGTGGTGCTCACCGACGCCTCCGTCGACCTGTACAACCCCAAGTCCGTCCGGGCCTCCGTGGGCAGCATCTTCCACCTGCCGGTTGCCGTGGGCGTCCCCGTCGAGGACGCCGTGCGCGGCCTGCGGGGCGCGGGCGTGCGGATCCTGGCCGCCGACGGCGCGGGCGACCGCGACCTCGACGCCGAGCTGGACGGCGGCACCATGGGCACCCCCACCGCCTGGGTCTTCGGCAACGAGGCGTGGGGCCTGCCGGAGGAGACCCGCGCGCTGGCCGACTCCGTGGTGCGGGTCCCGATCCACGGCAAGGCCGAGAGCCTCAACCTCGCCACGGCCGCCGCCGTGTGCCTCTACGCCTCCGCCCGTGCGCAGCGCGCGTCCGGAGGGTGCCGCTCTGTTACCTCCAGCTAGTAGGGTGACGCACCTGGGGCTCGGGAGGGGGCGTCGGGTGTGAGTGGGGAAGCTGCCGTGGGCGGTGCCGCGGGCGGGACCGCCGTCATCGACGACGGCGTTGTCGGGGCCGGATGCGTGCTGCACCCGGACGACCTGCCGGACGGCCTGGTCGTCGCCGACGCCGCGGGCCGCGTCGTCGCCTTCAACGCCGCGGCGGCCCGGGTCACCGCGCTGCGCCCGGCCGACGCGCTCGGCCGGCCGCTGGACCGCGCCCTGCCGCTGGAGGACCTGGACGGCCGCCGCTGGTGGCCGCTGTCCGACCCGTACGGCGGCCTCGCCACCCGCACCGGCCAGCCGGAGCGCAACCTGCTGCTGCCCGGCGGCCGCGAGGTGCTGGTCTCCGCCCGCTACGTGCGCGAGCGGCCGCTCGGCCCGCTGGTGCGGCTCGTCGTCCAGCTGCGCGGCACCGAGGCCCGGCGGCGCACCGAGCGCAGCCACGCCGAGCTGATCGCCACCGTCGCCCACGAGCTGCGCTCCCCGCTGACCTCCGTCAAGGGCTTCACGGCGACGCTGCTCGCCAAGTGGGAGCGGTTCACCGACGACCAGAAGCGGCTGATGCTGGAGACCGTGGACGCGGACGCCGACCGCGTCACCCGGCTGATCGCCGAGCTGCTGGACATCTCCCGGATCGACTCCGGCCGGCTGGAGGTGCGCCGCCAGCCCGTCGACATGGCCGCCGCCGTCCGCCGGCACGTCGCCGCGCACACCGCCCGCGGCCAGCACGCCGACCGCTTCGTGGTCCGGGTCGTCGAGCCGCTGCCGCAGCTCTGGGCCGACCCCGACAAGATCGACCAGGTGCTCGGCAACCTCCTGGAAAACGCGGTGCGCCACGGCGGCGGAACGGTCACCATAGAGGTGGCACCCGCCTTGACGAACGCGCGTACGGAGGGAACGGCGGTCACCGTGAGCGATGAGGGCCCCGGCATCCCCGAGGACGCCATGACCCGCGTCTTCACCCGCTTCTGGCGGGGCAGCAAGCGCGGCGGCACGGGCCTGGGCCTGTACATCGTCAAGGGCATCGTCGAGGCGCACGGCGGGACGATCACCGTGGGGCGCTCGGCCCACGGCGGCGCCCGGTTCCGATTTACCCTGCCCGTGGGCGCGCCGGCGTTCCTGTCCCAGGGCTGAGCTTCACGTTCCCCGGGGCCGGGGCGGCGGGCCCGCGGGCTTTCCGGACCCCCGCGCCCCTTAGACTCGACCTTTGGCACGTTTCTGGGGCCACTTTGGCCAATACAGTCGGGCGAAGCCGCGCAGCCAGCGGAGCCAGCCACTTCGGAAGTACGGGAAGAGATGTCGGCACCCAATAAGTCGTACGACCCTGTCGAGGTCGAGGCACTGAAACCGGAAGAGATCGAGCGCATGCGGGACGAGGCGCTCGCCGCCTTCGCCGCCGCCGCCGACCTGGACGCCCTGCGGGAGGCGAAGACCGCCCACATGGGCGACCGCTCCCCGCTCGCCCTCGCCAACCGCGAGATCGGCGCCCTCCCGCCGCAGGCCAAGGCCGAGGCGGGCAAGCGCGTCGGCATGGCCCGCGGTGCCGTGAACAAGGCCCTGGCCGCGCGCCAGGCCGAGCTGGAGGCGGAGCGCGACGCCCGGGTGCTGGTCGAGGAGGCGGTGGACGTCACGCTGCCGTACGACCGCGTGCCGGCCGGTGCCCGCCACCCGCTGACCACGTTCATGGAGCGGGTCGAGGACGTCTTCGTGGCCATGGGCTACGAGGTCGCCGAGGGCCCCGAGGTCGAGGCGGAGTGGTTCAACTTCGACGCGCTCAACTTCACGCCCGACCACCCGGCCCGCGCCATGCAGGACACCTTCTTCGTGGCCGGCCCCAAGAACGCCGAGACCGGCGTCGTGCTGCGCACCCACACCTCCCCGGTGCAGGTCCGCTCGATGCTCGACCGCGAGCCGCCGCTGTACGTCGTCTGCCCGGGGCGCGTCTACCGCACCGACGAGCTGGACGCCACGCACACCCCGGTGTTCCACCAGATCGAGCTCCTCGCCATCGACGAGGGCCTCACCATGACGGACCTGAAGGGCACCATCGAGCACATGGCCCAGGCGCTGTTCGGCGAGGGTCTCGAAACGCGGCTGCGCCCGGCGTACTTCCCGTTCACCGAGCCGTCCGCCGAGCTGGACATGCAGTGCTACGTCTGCCGCGGCACGTCGGTGGGCAACCCCGAGCGTCCCTGCCGCACCTGCTCCAGCGAGGGCTGGATCGAGCTGGGCGGCTGCGGCATGGTCAACCCCCGGGTGCTCGTCGCCGCGGGCATCGACCCGGAGAAGTACAGCGGATTCGCCTTCGGGTTCGGCATCGAGCGGATGCTGATGTTCCGCCACAACGTCGAGGACATGCGAGACATGGTCGAGGGTGACGTGCGCTTCACCCGGCCGTTCGGGATGGAGATCTGATGCGCGCCCCGCTTTCCTGGCTGCGGGAATACGTCGACCTGCCGGCCGGCACCACCGGCCGCGACGTGCAGGCCAAGCTCATCGCCGCCGGCCTGGAGGTCGAGCGGGTCGAGCACCTCGGCTCCGACCTCACCGGTCCGCTGGTCGTCGGCAAGGTCGCGACCATCGAGGAGCTGGAGGGCTTCCGCAAGCCGATCCGCTTCTGCACCGTCGACGTCGGCATGGCCAACGGCACCGGCGAGCCGCAGGAGATCGTCTGCGGCGCCCGCAACTTCACCGTGGGCGACAAGGTCGTCGTGGCGCTCCCCGGCGCCGTCCTGCCCGGCGACTTCGCCATCGCCGAGCGCAAGACGTACGGCAAGGTCTCGCGCGGCATGATCTGCTCCGGCGACGAGCTGGGCATGGGCGACGACGGCACGCACGGCATCATCGTGCTGCCGCCGGAGCATGAGGTCGGCACCGACGCGATCGAGCTGCTGGAGCTGCGCGACGACGTCCTGGACATCGCCGTCACTCCGGACCGCGGCTACTGCCTGTCCCTGCGCGGCATCGCCCGCGAGACCGCCACCGCGTACGGCCTGCCGCTGCGCGACCCGGCGCTGCTGGACGTGCCCGCGCCCAACTCGTACGGCCACCCGGTGCGCGTCGCCGACCCGGCCGGCTGCGACCGCTTCACCGCCCGTACGGTCACCGGCCTCGACCCCGAGGCCCGGTCGCCGATCTGGCTCCAGCGCCGGCTGCAGAAGGCCGGCATGCGCCCGGTCTCGCTGACCGTCGACATCACCAACTACGTGATGCTGGAGCTCGGCCAGCCGCTGCACGCCTACGACCGCTCCCGGATCGCCGGGACGATCGGCGTCCGCCGCGCCGAGCCGGGCGAGAAGCTGACCACCCTCGACGGCACCAAGCGCGTCCTGGACGCCGAGGACCTGGTCATCACCGACGACAACGGCCCCATCGGGCTGGCCGGCGTCATGGGCGGCGCCGGCACCGAGATCGCGGAGGCCGCCGAGGGCGGCTCCACCGAGGTCGTCATCGAGGCCGCGCACTTCGACGCCGTCGCCATCGCCCGCACCGCGCGCCGGCACAAGCTGTCCTCCGAGGCGGCCAAGCGCTTCGAGCGCGGCGTCGACCCGCAGGCGGCCTCAGCCGCCGCGCAGCGGACCGTCGACCTGCTGGTGCTGCTCGCGGGCGGCACCCCGGAGGCCGGGGTCACCGAGTTCATCACCCCCAGCGCCCCGCGCACCATCGCGCTGCACGCGAACCACCCGGACCGGGTGGCGGGCGTGGAGTACGGCCGGGAGACCGTCGTCCGCCGCCTCCAGGAGGTCGGCTGCGACGTCTACGGGCAGGACGAGCTGATCGTCACCGTCCCGAGCTGGCGGCCCGACCTCACCGACCCCAACGACCTTGCCGAGGAGGTCATCCGCCTGGAGGGCTACGAGAACCTGCCCTCCACGCTGCCCAAGCCGCCCGCCGGCCGTGGGCTGACCGCGCGGCAGCGCCTGCACCGCCGCGTCGGCCGCGCCCTCGCCGGTGCCGGGTACGTCGAGGCGCCCAGCTACCCGTTCGTCGGCGACTGGGCCCTGGACCACCTCGGCCTGGAGGCGGACGACGCCCGGCGGCTGACCGTGCGCCTGGTCAACCCGCTCTCCGAGGCGGAGCCCGCGCTGCGCACCACGCTGCTGCCGGGGCTGTTCGCCACGCTGCGGCGCAACGACAGCCGGGGTGAGCACGACCTGGCCCTCTTCGAGACCGGCCTGGTCTTCCGTCCCACCGGCGAGGAGCTCCCGGCCGGCCGGCTGCCGGTGGACCGCCGTCCCACCGACGAGGAGATCGCCACCCTGGACGCCGCGCTGCCCCGGCAGCCGCGCCGGGCGGCCGTGGTCCTCGCGGGCGCCCGCGAGCGTGCCGGCTGGTGGGGCCAGGCCCGTCCGTCGACCTGGGCGGACGCCGTCGAGGCGGGTCGCACGGTGGCCCGCGAGGCCGGCGTCGAGCTGATCGTCCGGCAGGACCAGGTGGCGCCGTTCCACCCGGGCCGCTGCGCGGCGCTGCTGGCCGTGGTGGACGGGCAGGAGGTGCTGGTCGGCAACGCCGGTGAGCTCCACCCGCGCGTCATCAAGGCGTTCGGCCTGCCGGAGCGCACCTGCGCGATGGAGATCGAGCTGGACCGCCTGGAGCAGGCCGGCGCGGGTGCGCTGGAGGCGCCGCGCGTCTCCTCGTTCCCGGTGGCCACGCAGGACGTCGCCCTGGTGGTGGACGCGGGCGTGCCGGCCGGCGAGGTCGAGGCCGCGCTGCGGTCCGGCGCCGGTGAACTGCTGGAGTCGCTGCGGCTGTTCGACGTCTACACCGGCGAGCAGCTGGGCGAGGGCCGGAAGTCGCTGGCGTACGCGCTGCGGTTCCGCGCCTCCGACCGCACGCTGACCGCCGACGAGGCGTCCGCGGCCCGTGACGCCGCCGTCCGGACCGCCGTCGAGCGCACCGGCGCGGTGCTGCGCGGCGCGTAACCGCGATGTCGTGACGCAAGGGGCGCTCCGGTTTGCCGGGGCGCCCCTTGCACACCTCGCGCACCGTCAGCCTCGCACCCACCGGGCTTCACCCGATGGGGTGGAAAACGGGGTTCAGGTCGTTACTTCCGCGCCCGCGCTCGCGAGAATCGAGCGCGTCATTGCGCAAGGGGGGCCGACGGCATGATCCGTACCAGGGCGGCGGCGCGCTGCCGACGGGGTGCGGTGCTCGCGCTGCCCGGCCTCTGGGTCGCCGGAGTGGTGATCTGGGAGCTGCTCAGCCCGCTCGGCGTCCACTTCGTCCAACTGCTCGCCGCCGCCCCCGCCATCGCCTGCGCCGGCAGCGGCCGCCGCCAGTGCGTCCTGCTCGGCGGCGCCTGCGCGCTGTTCGCCCTCGTCCCGCTGGGGTCGGCGGGCCGCGCCGATCCGGCCATGCGGCTGGGCACCTGCTGCGCCGTCCTCGCCGTCGTCGCCGCGGCCTGGCTCACCAGCCACCGCCGCCTGAGGCTGACCCGCGAGCTCGAACGGCTCCGGGAGATCGCCGCCACCGCCCAGCACGCCGTCCTGCGCCCGCTGCCGCCCCGCCTCGACGGGCTCACCCTGGCCGGCGGCCACCGCTCCGCCAGCGAGGGCGCCCTGCTCGGCGGTGACCTCTACGAGGCGCTGGCCACCCGGCACGGCGTCCGGCTGGTCATCGGGGACGTCCGGGGCCACGGCCTGCCCGCCCTCGGCACCGTCGCCGCCCTGCTCGGCAGCTTCCGGGAGGCCGCCCACGACGAGGACGGCCTCGCGGGCGTACTGCGCCGCATGGAGCGCGCCTTCCACCGCCACCTCGGCGACCGGGCGTCCGGCCAGTCGCCGCCCTCCGGCGAGTCGCTGCCTTCCGGTGAAGACTTCGCGACCGTCCTGATGCTGGAGATCGGCGCGGAGGGCGAGGTGACGGCCCTCAACTGCGGCCACCCCTGGCCGCACCGGCTGACCGGCGGCGACGCCGGCCCGCCCCACGGCGTCCGGGCCGAGGTGCTCTCCTCCGGCGAACCGCTGCCCCCGCTGGGCATGTTCCCGCTCCCCGCCGAGCCGCCCGTCCGCCGGCTCACCCGGCTGCTGCCCGGTGAGGCCCTGGTGCTGCACACCGACGGCGTCGAGGACGCCCGGGACGCGGCCGGCCGCTTCTTCCCGCTCACCCGCGCCCTCACCGAGGCCGCCGCCCGCGCGCCCGTCGTCCCGGCCGCCGTCGTCGACCGCGTCCGCGCCGCCGTCCTGCGGCACACCGGCGGCGTCCTCACCGACGACTTCGCCCTGCTCGCCCTGCGCAACGACCGCCGGCGCGTCCCGGACCGCACCCCGCACGGGCCGCTGGCCGGCAGCTGCCCGCACGGCTGAACTCCCTTGCCCGGCACGGCCGTTCACACCCCGTGCGAATCCGTTTCCGTTACGCTGGGTCGACCGAGCGCTCACGGAGGGGCGGCATGGAGCCCAACACTCTGCTCGACGCCATACTCGACGAGGCGGGGATGTCCCACGCCGGCCTGGCTGCCCACGTCAACACGGCGGGCCGGGCCAGGGGTCTGGCGTTGCGTTACGAACACACCGCGGTGGCCCGCTGGTTGAAGGGCCAGCGGCCGCGCGGACAGGTGCCCGACCTCATCTGCGAGGTGCTGGGGGAGCGGCTGCACCGGCCGCTGACCCTCGACGACATCGGCCTGGGCACCCCCGGCGCCCCCGGGTCCCCGGCACCCCGCTGTCCGGCTTCGTCGAGCGGGCCACCGCCCTGTGGCGCTCCGACGAGCAGCAGCGCGAGCACGTCGTCACCGCCCCCGCCGTCACCGGCACCCACGCCGTCATGCCCGTCTGGGAGTGGGAGAACCCGCCCGACGACGCCGACGTCTCCCGGCGCGGCCTCACCCGCGTCTCCATGGACGACATCGCCATGCTGCGCGCCGCCCGGACGCACTACGAGCAGATGTACCGCAAGGCCGGCGGGGTCGCGACCCGCGCCCGGATCGTCGGTTTCCTCAACGCCGAGACCGCCCCGCTGCTGCGCGGCAGTTACTCCGACGCCACCGGCCGTCACCTCCACCGCGCCACCGGCGGCCTGGTCGCCGTCGCCGGCATCTGCGCCTACGACTCCGACGCGCACGGCCTCGCCCAGCGCTACTTCCACCAGGCGCTGCGGCTGGCGAAGGCCAGCGGGGACCGGGGGCTGGGCGCCTACGTCATCGCCCTGCTCGTCAACCAGTCGCTGTTCCTGGGGGAGTACCGGCAGGCCGTCGCCTTCGCCGAGTCCGCGCTGCGCTCCGGCGGCCCGCACCTGACGCCCGCGCTCGCCGCCGACCTCTACGCCATGCAGGCCAAGGCGTACGCCCGGCTCGGCGACGGCGCCGGGGCGCTGGGCTGCATCCGCCGCGCCGAGTCGGCCGCCGAGCGCATCCACCGGGGCCAGGAACCCGCCGAGACCGGCTACGTCCAGCCGGGACTGGTCAACGTCCAGGTGGCCGAGGCCCTGCTCAGCCTCGGTGATCTCCGTCCCGCCCGTGAGCACGCCGACCGGGCCGTCGACACCCCCGCCCACGACCGGGGCCGTGTCCACCGGCTCGCCATGCTCACGCACATCGAGCTGCGTCAGGGAGACGCGGACAAGGCGGTGGCCACCGCTCAGGAGATGACCGAGCAGGCGAGGGGCATGGAATCGCAGCGCTTACGGGACCGGCTCCGGGCGGTGCGCGAGCACCTGGTCGAAAGCGGGTGCGCGGCCACCGCCGAGGCCGCCGAAATGATCGAAGGGGCGCTGCGCGTGCCCTTGTGACGACCCTTGTGCGGGCGACGCCCGGGTAGGTGGCCACCTCGGCGGAAGGTGGCAACACGTGCGTTGGAAGAATCTCGCGGAGCGGAACGTCTATGAGAACCGCTGGTTCCGGGTCAATCTCGCGGACGTCGAACTCCCCGACGGCCGACACCTCGACCACTTCCTCATCCGGATGCGGCCCGTGGCCGTCGCCACGGCGGTCAACCGGGCCAACGAGGTCCTGCTGCTCTGGCGGCACCGGTTCATCACCGACACCTGGGGCTGGGAGCTGGCCGCCGGGGTCGTCGAGGACGGCGAGGACACCGCCCGGGCCGCGGCCCGGGAGATGGAGGAGGAGACGGGCTGGCGGCCCGGCCCGCTGCGGCACCTGATGACCGTCGAGCCGTCCAACGGCCTCACCGACGCCCGGCATCACGTCTACTGGACGGACGAGGCCGAGTACATCGGTGAACCGGAGGACGGCTTCGAGTCGGACCGCCGCGAGTGGGTCCCGCTCAAGCTGGTGCCGGACATGATCGCCCGGGGTGAGGTGCCGGCCGCCAACATGGCCGCCGCCCTGCTCCTGTTGCACCACACGCGCCTCGGCTGATCGCCCGATCACCGATCACGTGATCACCTGATCACCTTCGGGCGGCGGGGGACCCCCGTGCTCACCGGCCGACCACCTGCCAGACGGCGAGGCCCAGCCCTGCCAGGCCGGTGAGCGCGGCAAGGGAGGAGACCGGCCACCGGCCGCTCTCCAGCGCCTTGACGCGCTCCTCCACTTCGGTGATCTCGCGTTGCGCCTGGTCGCTGCGCTGGGTGAGCAGGGCGAGGCGCCCGTCGATGCGGACGGCGCCCACGTCGAGTCTGCGCCGGAGCTCCGCGAGCTCTGCCGTCTTCGCGGCGTGCTCGGGATGCAAGGTCACGGTCCGTACTCCTTCCGGAAGGTCCCACGGCTGTTTCCGTGGTGAACGCGCTGTACGACAAGGAAAGCGCGGGGCGAGGCGGGGCGGGAGCGTGTGCGGAGGGTGAGTACGGGTCAGCGCCGCACACCCCGTGTGAACCTCTTTGCGGTGTCCTGCCGTTCGGGGAGCAGGTGTTCCCCGACCACGCGTTTCACGGCCGGGGCGGAATCCGGCCGCAGCGCGCCGGGCGGCGCGGCGGGGGTTCGTCGTCGGGCCGCCGGGGCCCGTCCGGCGTCGCCCGGGTCCGCGAGGCCACTCGATACGCCATGAAAGCCATGGTTTATGAGATTCGCGATGAGAGCGGGCAAACGCCCACCAATGTGGCAGTAGGCTCAGATGAATGAACGATGTCCGCGGAACTCCCCACCGATGGCGGTCGGTCTTCGGCCTGATCCTGCTGGCCCCCTGGTGGGCGAGTTCCTGCTGGGCAACACCCCCATCAGCGACCTGGGGTCCCTGTTCCTCTTCATCCCCCTGTACGGGTGCGGGGCCCTGCTCGTCCGGGAGGCCGCGCGGCGCGCCGGGCGGGGCTGGCCGACGATGCTGCTGCTCGGGGCGGCCTACGGGCTGTTCGAGGAGGGCCCGGTCGACCAGATGCTCTGGAACCCCCACTACGGCGGCGTCCCCTTCGGCCTCGTCTACGCGGGGACCCATGTGCCGCTGCTCGGCACCAGCGTGGCGCTGCTGCAGGACGTCGTCTCGATGCACATGATCTGGAGCATCTGCGTACCCATCGCGCTGGTCGAGGCGTTCGGCCGAGAACCGCGGCGGCCGTGGCTGGGACGGCTCGGTCTGGGCGTCACCGGCCTGGTGTTCGCGGCGGGCTCGCTGGGGCTGGCGGCCCTGCAGTACGCCTACAACGACGAGTTCATGGCCTCGGCGGGGCAGTGGACCGTCGGCGCCGTCCTGATCGTCGGGCTGATCGCGGCGGCCTTCCTCGTCGGCCGGAGCCCGGGCCCGCGGAGCCCGGCCGCCGCACCCGCCCCATGGCGCGCCGGGTGCGCCGCGTTCGCCCTCACCAGCGCCTACTGGGCCGGTCAGACGCTGCTGCGGGACCACGTACCGGACTGGATCACGGCCTTCGTCTGGCTGCTGCTCGCCGCGGTGGCCTCGGTCCTGGGCCTGCGCTGGTCCCGAGGCCGCGGCTGGGGTGCCGGCCACCGCGTCGCGGTCGCCGTCGGCGCCCTGCTGACCTACGTCTGGGCGGGCTTCGTCCAGGCGACGGACTCGGGCGCCCCGGCCGCCGTCGCCCTGACCGGCAACGCCGTCTTCGGAGCGGGCGCGCTCGTCCTGGCGGCGGCCGCCGTCCGCTCGGTACGGCGACGCCGGACCGGCGAGCCCGGCTGACGCGACCGCGGGGCCGACGACCGACGCCCCTGTCGCCGGCCCGGCGACGACCGCGTACGCACTCGGCGAGCGTCGGGACCGTGACCCCGAAGGCGGTGGGACGCACCACCGCCGGGCGGGCGGTCATGGAGGAACGCGCCTTACACAGCGGGCGGTTCGGCGATCAGCGCGGTGCCGACGCGGCGGAAGCCGAGCCGGCCGTACAGCCGGGCCACGTCCTCGTCACCGGCGGAGAGGAAGACCGTCTCCACGCCTCGCGCCCGGGCGTCGGCGATCAACTCGGCGGTGACGGCGAGGCCGAGGCCCCGGCGGCGGGCCGCGGGCAGGGTACCGACGCCCACGATCTCGCTGACCACCCCGACCGGCTGGTGCTGCCCCGCGCTCAGCACCGTGCCGTCCTCCAGCGCGGCGGCGACGGACGTCAGTCCGGCCCGCATCCGGCCGGCGAGCCGTGCGACGGTCCCGTCGGCAATCAACTCCTCGGCGTGTGCCGCGAGTTCGGTGCGTCCGGCGACGCCGGTGCGGGTGCCGGGCTCGGCGAAGGCGAGGAAGGGGACGGCCACCGCGCTCGGCAGCGCCGGGTCGTCGGCGTCCAGCGTACGGACGGTGACGCCGCCGGACGGCGGGACCACGGCCGGGACGGCGGCGGCGTCGAGGACCATCAGGGGGTGCTCGTGCACCACGAGCCCCGACTGCTCGACGGCCGCCCGCAGCGCGGGGGTGGTCTCCGCGACCCACTCGAAGGACTCGGGCACGCCGAGCGCGCGTTGGCGGGCCCGGACGCGGTCCACGTCGGCGGCGGTCACGGCGGTGGGACCGGCGAGGGCCGGGCGGGCGTAGTACGGCCAACCGCCGGAACCCTCCCGTACGAACAGGGTCAGCGGACCGAAGTCCTCGGCGCGGGCGCCGGCGCGCGGCACGGCGTCGTAGTACGTCTCCAGACGGTTCAGCGGCAAGCTCGTACTCCTGTGAGGGGGTGACCGGACCGGAACATGCCGGACGGGCCGGTGACCCGGCCCGTCCGAGGCGTGACAGGAGCGGTGGCCGCCGCTCAGTAGGTGTAGAACCCGGCCCCCGACTTCCGCCCGAGCCGCCCCGCGTCCACCATCCGCTGGAGCAGCGGAGGCGCCGCGTACAACGGCTCCTTGTACTCGGCGTACATGCTGTCGGCCACCGACGCGACGGTGTCGAGACCGATCAGATCCGACAGTTTGAGCGGGCCCATCGGATGGGCGCAACCCATTTCCATGCCGTTGTCGATGTCCTCGCGGCTGGCGATGCCGGACTCGAACATCCGGATGGCCGAGAGCAGGTACGGGATCAGCAGGGCGTTGACGATGAAGCCGGAGCGGTCCTGGGCGCGGATCGGGTGCTTGTCCAGGACGCCGGCCACCAGGGCCTCGGCCCGCTTGATCGTCTCGTCGGAGGTGGTGAGCGCCGGGATGATCTCGACCAGCTTCTGCACCGGCGCCGGGTTGAAGAAGTGGATGCCGATGACGTGGTCGGGGCGCGAGGTGGCGACCGCGAGCTTGACCAGCGGGATCGACGAGGTGTTGGAGGCGAGGATGGCGTCCGGGCGGGTGACGACCTGGTCGAGCACCTGGAAGATCTCGGTCTTGACCTGCTCGTTCTCCACGACGGCCTCGATGACCAGGTCGCGGTCGGCGAACTCGCCGAGGTCGGTGGTGAAGCTCAGCCGGCCCAGGGCCGCGTCCCGCTCCTCCTCGGTGATCTTGCCGCGTTCGGCGGCCTTGCCGAGCGAGTTGGTCAGCCGGGTGCGGCCGATCTCCAGGGCCTCGCCCGTGGTCTCGGCGACCATGACGTCCAGGCCCGCCCGGGCACACACCTCCGCGATGCCCGCGCCCATCTGGCCGCAGCCGACCACTCCCACGCGTTCGATGTCGCTCAAGACGTTGCCTTTCGGTGCTCTTCGTCGACCGGCGGGTGCCGGGGTCGCTCCCGCCTCGGTCAGACGTTACTCCGCGCGGTCCGGTAGCGGGGGGCCCGGGGAGGGCATGCTCAGCGCGCATGGTGTGACACATCCGACAAGGAGTGAGCAACATATGGTGCGTATGACGCGAAGACGGTTCACGGCGGTCGGGGCGGGGGCGGTGACGGCTCTGGGCCTGTTCCCGGACGCCGGGTGGGCGGACGCCGGGGAGACTCCCACGGAGTTCCGGGGCGTATGGGCCGCCACCGTCGCCAACATCGACTGGCCGTCCCGCCCGGGGCTCACCCCGGACCGGCAGCGCGAGGAACTCCTCGCCCTCCTCGACTCCGCCGTGACCCGGCGGCTGAACGTCGTCCTCCTCCAGATCCGCCCGACCGCCGACGCGTTCTGGCCGTCACGGTACGAACCCTGGTCCGAGTTCCTGACCGGCACTCAGGGGAAGGACCCCGGCTGGGACCCCCTGGCCTTCGCCGTCCGCGAGGCGCACCGGCGGAGCCTGCAACTGCACGGCTGGTTCAACCCGTACCGCATCGCCAACCACACCGACCCCGGGCGGCTCGTCCCGTCCCATCCGGCGCGAAAGCACCCGGGATGGGCGGTGCCCTACGGCGGGAAGCTCTACTACAACCCCGGCCTGCCGGACGTCCGCCGGTTCGTCCAGGACGCCATGCTCGACGCGGTGTTCCGCTACGACCTCGACGGGGTGCACTTCGACGACTACTTCTACCCGTACCCGGTGGCGGGGCAGCAGTTCGACGACGCGGCCGCCTACCGGCGCCACGGCGGCAAGTTCCCGGACCGGGCCGCCTGGCGGCGCGACAACATCGACCGGCTGGTGCGCGAGACGGGCGAGCGCATCAAGCGGCGCAAGAAACATGTGCGGTTCGGGGTGAGCCCGTTCGCCGTGTGGCGCAACAAGACGACGGATCCCCGGGGTTCGGACACCCGGGCCGGGGTGCAGACGTACGACGACCTGTACGCGGACACCCGCAAGTGGGTGCGCGAAGGGTGGATCGACTACATCGTCCCCCAGGTGTACTGGCACATCGGCAACACCGCCGCCGACTACGCGACCCTCGTGCCGTGGTGGGCCCGGACCGTGCACGGCACCCACGTCGGCCTGTACATCGGCGAGGCGCTCTACCGGCAGGGCGACCCCTCACAGCCGGCGCCCTGGCAGGACCCGGCCGAACTCTCCCGCCACCTCGCGCTCTGCCGGCGCCACCGCGAGGTGGGCGGGAACGTCTACTTCTCCGCCCGGCAGGTGCGGGACGATCCGATCGGCGCGATGGCGCGCGTGGTCCGGGACCACTACCCTCGCCGCGCGCGCCCGCCGCGCTGACCGCGGCCGCTACCGCTCGCCCGTGGCCTTGCGGTGGTCCACCACCGAGTCCGGACCCGGCGACATGATGGTCTCGTGGCCGTTCTCGGAACGGACGCGGTACGGGGGTGTGCCCTTGGGCCCCAGGACCTCGACGATCTCCACGACGTGGTCCTGCTGTCCGACGACCCTGCCGTGCACGACCAGACGGTCGCCCTTGCTCGCATGCATCGACGCGGCTCCTTCCATCGGGGTCGGTCGTGGCTTGTGCGCGTGCGCGCTGACGCGCGCAGTCCCTTTCGAGTCTAGGGGCGCGGGGGCGGTTCGGCCCGGGGTGCGGCCCGATTGGGGGGTGCCCCGGGCCCTCCCCCAGAGGGGGCACCCCCACCTTCGCCGATTCCTGGGGCTGCGCCCCAGACCCCTATCGCGGCTTCGCCGCTCGTCCTCAATCGCCGGACGGGCTGACTATTCAGCCCGTCCGGCGATTGAGGACAACCGCGCGGAGCGCGGTTCCGGGGGTCTCGGGGGCTCGCCCCCAGGAATCGGTGAAGGGGCGGGGCCGGGGCATCCCCAAGGACCCCGTCAAGTCCGCTGCGTCACCGCGATACACACAAGTACCGCGACAGCGGCAAGCGGCGCCGCAGGCGCAAGGCGCTCGCCAAGAAGCGCCACCGACCACACCAAAGTGAGCAGCGGCTGCAAAAGCTGAAGCTGGCCCGCACGAGCCACACCCGTCACCGCCATCGCGCGATACCAGAGCCACATGCTCACGAACTGGGAGAACGCCAGCCAGCCGAGACCGGCGGTCGCCTTGGCCGTGAGGTGGACGGGTTCCAGGGCCAGCGCGGCCGCCGCCCCGGCGGCGCTCGCCGGCAGGCAGAGGACGAGGGCCCAGGCGATGACCTGCCAGCCGGGCAGTTCCCGGGCCAGCCGGCCGCCCTCGGCGTAGCCGGCGGCGCACACCAGCAGCGCGGCGAACAGGTACAGGTCGCCAGTGCCGGGCCGGCCGCCGCTCTGGTAGAGGGCGAACGCGATGACGACCACCGCCCCGGCCACGGCCGCGATCCAGAAGGCACGGGAGTGCCGGGCGCCGGTGCGCAGTGTGGCGTAGACGGCGGTGGTCACCGGCAGCAGGCCCACGACCACCGCCGCGTGCGAGGTCGTCGACGACTCCAGGGCCAGTGTGGTCAGCAGGGGGAAACCGACGACGCAGCCGGCCGCCACCGCGAACAGCCCGCCCCAGTGCCGGCGCTCCGGTGGAGGCACCCGGCCGGCCAGCAGGAAACCGCCCGCGAGCAGCGCGGCGAGGACGGCGCGGCAGGTGACCACTGACCAGGGGCCGAGCCCGTCCAGGGCCCAGACGGTCGCCGGGAAGGTCAGCGAGAACATGCCCACGGCGAGCAGGGCGAGGAGCGTGCCGCCGTTCGCCGCGCCGCTGTTGACCGCTATCGACATCGGGCGAGTAGCGCTATCTTGTGCTGTCATGCACGAGCGTAGCAGCGTCTCCGAACTGGCCGGACTCCTGAGACAGGAGGTCGACCGCTACTCGCCGGGTGAGAAGCTGCCGTCCAGCCGGACCCTGATCGACCGCTTCCGGGTCAGCCCCGTCACCGTCTCCCGGGCCCTCGCCGTCCTGGCGGCGGAAGGGCTGGTGGTCACCCGGCCGGGGGCGGGCGCGTTCCGCGCCGAGGCGCGGGCGGCCGCCGACCGCGTGCCGCTGGGGGACACCTCCTGGCAGCAGGTGGCGCTCAGCGCCGAGCCGGGCGACCGCACGGTGCCGCGCTCCGTCGAGGCGGCCCGGATCTGTGTGACGTTCACCCCCACGCCGTCCGGGACCATCGACCTCGCCGGGGGCTACCTGCACGCCTCGCTGCAGCCCGAACGCGCCCTCGCCGCGGCCCTCGGCCGCGCGGGCCGCCGGCCCGGCGCCTGGGGGCGGCCCCCGGTCGAGGGCGTCGACGCGCTCCGCGACTGGTTCGCGCGGGCCATCGGCGGTCCGGACGGCACGGTCGCCGCCTCCGACGTCCTCATCACCGCCGGCGGCCAGAGCGCGCTCACCACCGCGCTGCGCGCCCTGGCGCCCCCGGGCGCTCCCGTGCTCGTCGAATCGCCCACGTACCCCGGCGTACTCGCCGCCGCGTACGCCTCAGGGCTGCGCCCCGTGCCCGTCCCGGTGGACGCCGACGGGGTCCGCACCGACCTGCTGGCGGACGCGTTCCGGGCCACCGGCGCCCGGGCCTTCTTCTGCCAGCCCCTCTACCAGAACCCGACCGGCGCCGTCCTCTCCGCCGAGCGCCGCCGTGAGGTCCTGCGCATCGCCCGGGCCGCCGGGGCGTTCGTCGTCGAGGACGACTTCGCCCGCGGCCTCGCCCACGCGGACGCGCCCCCGCAGCCGCCCACCCTGGCGTCCGAGGACCCGGACGGTGTCGTGGTGCACGTGACGTCCCTGACGAAGTTCGTCTCGCCCAGCCTGCGAGTCGGCGCGCTAGCGGCCCGGGGACCGGTGGTGGAGCGGCTGCGCGCGGTCCAGTTGATCGACAGCTTCTTCGTGCCGCGGCCTCTTCAGGAGGCGGCGCTTGAACTGGTGGGTTCGCCCGCTTGGGCGCGGCACGCGCGGACGGTCGCGTCCGAACTCCACGCTCGGCGGCAGGCGTTCCTCGCCGCGGCGCGGCGGGACCTGCCTTCCGTGGTGGTCGCCCATGTGCCGCCGGGCGGCTTCCATCTGTGGCTCCGCCTGCCCGACGGGACGGAGGAGGCGGCCTTCGTCTCGGCGGCTCTGCGGGCCGGTGTCGCCGTCGCGCCCGGGCGGTTGTATTACGCGGCGGAGCCGCCGGCGGCTCATGTGCGGGTGTGCGTGGCGGCTGTGGCGGGGGAGGCGGAGTTGGCGGAAGGGGTGCGGCGGTTGGGGGTGGGGTTGGCGGGCTGAGGTCAGCCCGGTGGGGTGTGCCCCGGTCCCTCCCCCAGAGGGGGCACCCCCATTCACCGTTTCTTGCGGGGGAGGTCCCCGCGCCCCCGAAACCGCGCTTCGCGCGGTTGTCCTCAAGCGCCGGACGGGCTGAGTGGTGCGCCCGGGCGCGCTTCCAGCCCGTCCGGCGTTTGAGGACGAGCGGCGAAGCCGCGAAAAGGGGGGGTCTGGGGCGCAGCCCCAGGAAGCGGCGAAGGGGCGGGCCCGGGGCACCTCACCCCCCGAGCGGCAACACCCGCTCCAACTCCCGGAACACCCGCTCAAGCAGCGCCCGGTGATCGGTCAGTACGACCTCCACCGCCTCCCCGGTGAACATCCGCCGCACCGATGTCGCACACGCCCCCCGATAAGCGGCGACGGCGAGAGCTGCGGTCACCCGGGGCTGCGGATCGGTGCCCGAGGCCGCGATCGTCGCCGTCAGAGCCGCCTCCAGCTCGTCGTACCCCTCGCGCAAGCGAGCCCGCAGCGCGGGCGACCCGTACACGATCCGCCAGAACGGCGGGTGCCCGACGGCCGAGAGGGGATGGCCCTCGTCGACGAGCCGCAGCGCGAGCCCGCGGAGCGCGGCGACCGGGGTCTCCCCGGGGGCGCGGTCCCGGACGGCCGCGACGGCGAGTTCGATGCCCTGGGGGATCCGGTCGAGGAACAGGTCCTCCTTGCGCGGGAAGTGGTTGAAGACGGTCATGGCGGAGACCTCGGCCGCCTCGGCCACCTCCGCCACCGTCACCTCCTCGAAGCCGCGCTCGAAGAACAGCCGCGTGGCCACGTCCGAGATCCGCTGCCGCGTCCGCAGTTTCTTGCGCTCCCGGAGCGGCAGCGCCGCCGGATCCGGTGCCTTCCGTCCACTCATGGGGAAAAGGCTATATCGAATCCAAAGTTTTAGTGACTACAGTGAGCGCCATGAAACCCATGAAGCCTGTGGAGTCCACGGAACGCGACGTCGTCGTGGCGGGCGGCGGTCCCGTCGGCCTCACCCTTGCCTGCGAACTCGCCCTGGCCGGCACCCGCGTCCTCGTCCTCGAACGCCGCACCGAGGTGGACCGGACCGTCAAGGCCGGTGCCATCAACACTCCCAGCGCGGAGGCGTTCTACCGCCGGGGCATGCTGCCGGCCCTCGCCGAGATCCAGCGGGAGGCGATGGGCCGTTTCAGCTCCTTCGTCGCCGGCATGCGGGCCGCCGGGGCGTCCGCCCCCGCGCCGCCTCCCCGGTTCGCCGGGCACTTCGCGGCGATACCGCTCCGGGCCGACCTCTTCGACGCGTCCGACCCCGACTTCGGGAACGCCGGACCGGCGGCGGACGTCGGCCTCGTCCCCCAGGAGCCCCTGGAACGGCTGCTCGCCGAGCGGGCGGCCGGACTCGGCGTGGTGTTCCGCCGCGGCGTGACCCTCACCGGCTTCGACGCCGACGACGCCGGCGTGACCGTCCACACGGACGCGGGCCCGGTCCGTACCGGCTGGCTCGTCGGCTGCGACGGCGGCCGGAGCACCGTCCGCAAGCTCGCCGGCTTCGCCTTCCCCGGCACCGACCCCGAGATCACCGGCCGGCAGGCCCTCGTCGAGATGACCGGCGCGGAAGCGCTCGGCTCCGGCTGGCAGACCACCGCCACCGGGCACTACGTCCACGGCCCGATGCCCGGTCGCGTCCTCACGGTGGAGTTCGACGGGCCGCCCGCCGACCGCGAATCCCCGGTCACCGCCCGGGAGATCGAGGACAGCCTGCGCCGGGTCACCGGCGCCGACGTGACCGTCACCGCCGTGCACACCGCCACCCGGTTCACCGACAACACCCGCCAGGCGTCCACCTACCGCAAGGGCCGCGTCCTGCTCGCGGGCGACGCCGCCCACGTCCACTCGCCGTTCGGCGGCCAGGGTCTCAACCTCGGCATCGGCGACGCGATGAACCTCGGCTGGAAGCTCGCCGCCACCGTCCGGGGGTGGGCGCCCGACGGCCTGCTCGACACCTACACCGCCGAACGGCACCCGATCGGCGCCTGGGTGCTGGACTGGACGCGGGCCCAAGTGGCCATGATGCGGCCCGATCCGCACGCCCGCGCCCTGCGGGCGGTGGTCCGCGACCTGACCGGGACCGTCGACGGCACCACCCACCTCGTCAAGAAGATCTCCGGCGTGTGGCAGCGGTACGACCTCCCGGGCAGCCACCCGCTGACCGGCCGCAGCGCCCCCGACCTGGCCTTCACGGACGGCGGCAGGCTGGGGGACCGCCTCCACCACGGGCGCGCGCTGCTCGTCGACCTCCGCGACGACCCGGAGCTCCGCGCGTCCGCCGACGGGTACGAGGGCCGGGTCGAGGTGAGCACCGCCTCGTGCCCGGACCGGGCGGGGCTCGCCGGCCTGCTCGTCCGGCCGGACGGTGTCGTCGCCTGGGCGGCGGACGCGGCGGGCGTGGAGAGCACGGAGGGTGCGGGGGACGCGGGGGACGACCGGAAGGAGCTGGACCTCGCACTCCGACGGTGGTTCGGGGAGCCGCGGCCCACACCGCTTCATTCTTGAACGTTCGGTCCGGTTCGTATAGCGTCCTGTCCATGGGCAGGAACAAGGAGTTCGACCCCGACGCCGCACTGCGGTCCGCGCTGGACCTGTTCTGGCGCAAGGGGTACGAGGCCACCTCGATGCAGGATCTGGTGGACCACCTCGGCGTCAACCGGGGGAGCCTCTACGCGACCTTCGGCAGCAAGCACGCCCTCTACCTGCGCGCCCTCGACCGGTACTGCGAAGTCAAGGGCGAGGCCACCCTGGAACTGCTCGGCCGGCCGGGTCCCGCCCTGCCCGCCGTCCGCGAACTGCTGCTGCGCTACGCCGCCGAGAGCCTGGACGACCCGGACCGCAAGGGCTGTCTGGTCACCAACGCGGCCGTCGAGGTGCTGCCCGGCGACGAGCAGGCCGAGCGGCGGGTCGCCTCGGCCCTGGACGAGCTGGAGACGGCCGTCGCCGGCGCCCTCGTCCGGGCGCGGCACCAGGGCGAGCTGGGGGAGGGCGCCGATCCGCGCGCCCTCGCCCGGTTCTTCGTCACCTTCCTCCAGGGCCTGCGCGTCGTCGGCAAGACCGCCGGCGGGCGCCGGCGGCTGGAGGACGCGGTCGACGGGGCCTTGAGCGTCCTCCGCTGACCCTGCCCCCGGCCTCCGGGAACCCCCTGTGCTTCAGGGGGTTTTCGTTCGCCGTTTTATTGGAACGATCGGTTAGGAAAGGTGTTGCCGTATGACCCGAGCCACCGCCGTCCCCCGGCCCGTCTACGTGCTCGCGCTGGGCATCTTCGCGATGGTCACCAGCGAGTTCGTGGTCGCCGGGCTGATGCCGCAGCTCGCGGAGGGGCTGGACGCCACCGTGCCCGAGGTCGGGTATCTGATCACGGCCTACGCGGCCGCCATGGCCCTCGGCGGCCCCTTCCTCACCGTCGCGCTGATGAGGATGTGCCAGAAGAGCGCGCTGTTCGTACTGTTCGGCGTCTTCCTGGCCGGGAACGTGCTGGCCGCCACCGCCACCGACTACCCGGTGATGCTGATCGCCCGCGTCGTCACCGGCGTCGCCTCCCAGGCGTTCTTCGGCATCGGCCTCTCCCTCGCGGCCCGGCTCGCGAGCCCCGAGGCGCGCGGCCGGGCGCTCGGCACGGCCATGAACGGGCTGATGCTCGGGACGCTGCTGGGCCTGCCGCTGGCCACCATCGTCGGTGAACACCTCGGCTGGCGGGCCGCGTTCTGGGCGATCAGCCTGCTCACCGCCATCGCCGCGCTGTGCACCGCCGTCGGCGTCCCCCGCCCGGGCCGGCCCGAGGGCGGCGAGAGCTTCCGGCAGGAGCTGGAGACCTTCCGCAACCCCCGGCTGTGGCTGGTCCTGTCCACCAGCACCCTGATCATCGGGGCCACCTTCGCCGCCTTCAGCTACTTCAACCCGCTGCTCACCGAGGTCACCGGCTTCGGCAGCGGCACCGTGCCGCTGCTGCTCATCGCCTACGGCGCCGCCACCGTGCTCGGCAACGCCGTCGTCGCCCGGCTCGCCGACCGCCACACCCTCCCGGTGCTGCTCACCGGCCTCACCCTCAACACCGTGTTCCTCGCCGGCCTCGCCCTGCTCGCCCACCTCGCCGTACCCGCGGTGATCTGCATGATGGGCATCGGGCTGGCCGGCGTGACCATGAACCCGGCGATGATCACCCGCGTCCACCGCACCGCCAACGCCCGGCCCCTGGTCAACACCATCCACTCCTCCTTCATCACCCTCGGCATCATCATCGGGTCCTCGGTCGGCGGACTGACCGTCTCCGGCTTCGGCCTGCGCGGGCCGGTGTGGCTCGGCGCCGGCCTGGCCGTCCTGGGCCTCCTCACCCTCGTCCCCGACCTGCGCCGCCGGAGGAACGGGAGCGGGGCGGCCACGGTGACGAAGGAGACGGGGGAGACGAGGGAGGCGGAGACGGTGGAGACGGCTGAGGAGTCGGAGAAGCCGGAGAAGTCGGAGAAGGAGCTGTGCGCGGCCCGCGGATGACGGGCGCGGGGGCGGCGTAAGCGGAAGCCGGGGTGGGGACGGGCGAGGGCGGCCGTCATCGGGTCCGTCCCGCTCACAGCTCCCGGTACATCACATGCAGTCCCACGTAGCCCTCCCGCGGATGCCGGAACGCGCCCGGCACGGTGCCCACCACCTCGAAGCCCAGCGACCGGTACAGCCGCACGGCCGGCTCGTTGCACTCCACGACCGCGTTGAACTGCATCCCCCGGAAGCCCGCCGCCCGCGCCCACTCCAGGGTGTGTTCGCACAGGGCCCGGCCCACGCCCCGGCCGGCGTGCGCCGGGTCCACCATGTAACTGGCACTGGCGATGTGGTCGCCGTTGCCCGGCCGGTTGACCGTCATGTTGGCGGTGCCCAGGACCGTACCGGCGCCGTCGACGGCGACGACCGTGCGGTTCGGGGCCGGGAGTAGCCACAGGGCGCGGGCCGCCTCCTCGTCGAGGTCGAGCGGGTAGACGAACGTCTCGCCGGCGGCGGTGATCTCGCGGAGGAACGGCCAGATGGCGGGCCAGTCGTGGCCGGTGGCCTCTCGGATCTGCATGGCCGTGATCCTCCACGGGGGAGGGTGCCGGGCGCCAGGTTTTTTCGGCAGTGGCCGGGTGTGCGTCCCGCCGGTCAGCGGGTGTGCGTCCGCCGGTCAGTCGCCCGTTCGGGAGGAGGCGCCGCGCCGGTCCAGGGAGCCGCCGAGGAGGCCGAGGGCGATGCCCAGCACCACGAAGACCGCGTTCGCGTAGACCGCGTAGCCGTCGGGGGTGAGGTACCGCAGGAACCCGAAGAGCCGGAACCAGCCCAGCCATTCGTGCAGCAGACCGCTGATCCCGCCGGCCGTCAGGACGAAACTCGCAAAACCCAGCACACTCTTCATACGGCGAAGGTAGGAGGCGCCGGGCGGGCGCGGCGTCGGCCTTCGGGAGGTGGTGCGCCGGCCGAAGGAGGGGACCGGCGGGTCCGCTGTCGTCCGAAGGTATCGGGCCGCGTCCGAAAGTATCCGAAGGCGCCGGATCCGCCGCCCGGGCCTCGGCCCGGCGCCCCGGAACACGTACCTTCCGGGCATGACCCGCCTTCGCCCCACCACCCGCGACCGGCTCGCCGACCTCGGGTGCTTCCTGCTCGCCGCCGCCTTCTCGGTGGCCACCGCCGAGGACGCGCTGGACGGCCGCCGGCTGTC
This sequence comes from Streptomyces sp. CA-181903, assembly GCF_050937075.1. NCBI lineage: Bacteria > Bacillati > Actinomycetota > Actinomycetes > Kitasatosporales > Streptomycetaceae > Streptomyces > Streptomyces sp. CA-181903. Next base: position 1,341,552 of record NZ_JBNJLY010000001.1, on the reverse strand, counting down.
CGAAGCGGCCCTGCTCGCCGACCAGTTGGCGGGTGGGCTCGCGTGCGCGGCGCTGTTCCTGCGGCGGCGGTGGCCCGTCCAGGTCGCGGTGGCGCTCGTGGTGACCGGTGCCTTCTCGCACTTCGCCGCCGGGCCGATCATGGTCGCCCTGTTCACCGTCGCGGCCCACCGGCCGCCGCGCGTCACCGGGTGGGTGGCCGCGTTCACGGCCCTGCCGCTGCCCTTCTTCCTGCTCGGCCGGCCGGCGCTCGACGAGCCCGGCACCGCCTCCGCGTTCACCTACTTCGCCCTGGTCGCGGGCGCCTTCGGCTGGGGCCTCTACGTCCGTTCCCGGGGCCGGCTCGTCGCCGGGCTGCGGGAGCGCGCCGACCGGGCGGCGGAGGAGGCGCGCCGCCAGGTGCGCGAGGAGATCGCGCGCGAGATGCACGACGTGCTCGCGCACCGCCTCTCGCTGCTCAGCGTGCACGCGGGTGCGCTGGAGTTCCGGCCGGACGCGCCCGCCGAGGACGTCCGACGGGCGTCCGGGATCATCCGGGACGCCGCGTACCAGGCCCTGGAGGACCTGCGCGAGATCATCGGCGTCCTGCGGCTGCCCGCCGGGGACGCCCCGGACCGGCCGCAGCCGACGCTCGACGACATCCCGCGGCTCGTGGAGGAGTCACGGGAGGCGGGGATGCGCGTCGAGGCCGAGGTGCGTGCCGCCGCCGATACGTCCGCCGGCGGGCCGCCGGCCGCCGTCACCGGGCGCACCGCGTACCGGATCGTGCAGGAAGGGCTCACCAACGCCCGTAAGCACGCGCCCGGCGCGGATGTCACCGTGACGGTCGAGGGCGGTCCGGACACCGGTCTGGTGGTGGAGGTGCGCAACGCGGTGCCCGTGCCGGCCCCAGCCGGTGTGCTGACGGGCGGCGTCCTGGCGGGCGGTGTCCTGACTGGCGGTGGGCTCACTGGCGGTGTGCTCGCGGGCGGCGTTCCGCCGGCCGGCGGCGCCCCCGGTGCCGGACTCCCGCGCGCGGGCGCCCCGGGCGCCGGCCTCCCGGGCGCCGGGCAGGGCCTCACCGGACTCGCCGAACGGGCCCGGCTGGCGGACGGCCGGCTGGAACACGGCTGCTCCGACGGGGAGTTCCGGCTGCGCGCGTGGCTGCCCTGGGACGGGCGGCGCACGTCGTCGTCCGCGTCGCGCGAGGCGGCCGGGGGCCGGTGAGGGCGCTGACGTACGGGTGCCGCCGTCCTCTGCCGTCCGCCGCCGTCCTCCGCCGCCCGGTTCTCCCCCCGGCGCCGCCCCCGGCCTGCCGATAAAGTGAGCGAGCCGACACCCGCCCGCCCGCAGCCGCCCTCCCGCCCCGAGGGAGCCCGAGAAGCCCGAGGAACCCCGGTGACCGAGCCCGCGACCGTCCGCGTCCTCCTGGTCGACGACGACCCGCTGGTCCGTTCGGGGCTGCGGCTGATGCTGGGCGGCGACTCCGGCCTGGAGATCGTCGCGGAGGCGGCGGACGGCGCCGAGGTGGAGCCGCTGGTCGACGCGCACGCCCCGGACGTCGTCCTGATGGACATCCGCATGCCGACGGTCGACGGGCTCGCGGCCACCGAGGCGCTGCGCCGCCGTCCGCGCCCGCCCGAGGTCGTCATATTGACCACGTTCAACACCGACGACCACGTCCTGCGCGCCCTGCGGGCCGGTGCCGCCGGTTTCGTCCTCAAGCACACCCCGCCGCAGCAGATCGTGGAGGCCGTGCGGAAGGTGGCAGCCGGGGAGCCGGTGCTCTCCCCGGCCGTCGTCCGGCAGCTCATCGCGCAGGTGGCGGACGGCACCGGGCCCGGCGACCGGGCGGCGCTCGCCCGGCGGCGGCTCGCGCTGCTCGGCGAGCGCGAACGGGAGGTGGCCGTCGCCGTCGGCCGCGGGCAGTCCAACGCGGAGATCGCCGCGCACCTCTACCTGAGCGTCCCCACGGTCAAGACGCACGTCTCCCGCATCCTCACCAAGCTCGACCTGAACAACCGGGTCCAGATCGCGCTCCTGGTGAACGACGCCGGGGAGCTCTGACATGGCGGCAGGCGCCGACGGACCCCTCTGCCTCGCCCCGCAGTACACGTCGACCCGCGAGCTGCTGGCAGGCGCGGCCCGGCGCCGCGGGATGGACGTGGTGACGCTGCCCGCCCGGCCGACGGGCGACGGCACGGGCCCCGGCGGCCACTACTACGGCGGCCCGCACTACGCCGCCCGGTTCGGCGCCGGCCTCGGGGTGGCCCTCCTGGAACCGGCCGACGACTGGCTGCCCCGGCTGCCGTTCGCCTTCCGCCGCCGGAGCACGGTCCTGACCACCCTGGGCGCGGCCCGCCGCCTGGACCGACCCGCCTTCGTGAAGCCGCCGTCCGACAAGAGCTTCCGGGCCGCCGTGCACGCCGACGGCGGCGGGCTGCCGGCCGCGGCGGACCTGCCGGACGGGACGCCGGTGCAGGTCGCCGAAGTGGTCGAGTGGGCCGCCGAGTTCCGGCTGTTCGTCCTGGACGGCGAGGTGCGCACCGGCAGCCAGTACGCCGTCCACGGCCGCCCGGAAGCCGCCCCGCTCGACGGGCACCGGCACCGCGCCGCCGTCCTCTCCTTCGCCCGCCGCCTCCTCGGCGACTGCGGCGACACGCTGCCCAGCGCGGCCGTCGTGGACGTCGGGCTGCTGCGCACCGCGCGGGCGCCGGACGCGGAGTGGGCGGTGGTGGAGGCCAACATGGCCTGGTTCAGCAACTGTTACGCGGCCGACCCGGACCGGGCCCTGGACGTCGTCCTCCGCGCGGCGGGCCCCGCGACCGCCTGTCCGAGCGGGACCGCCGGTTCTGCCGGGACGGCACCGGGGGAGCCGATCGCGCGGGCAGGGCGCAGCAGTCGTAGGAGTCGGTGTACGCGCGGTGACCGGTGTGCGCGCGCCCGGCGGTTCGCCGCAGCGGAAAAACGCGTTGACGCGCCTCCGCCGCACTTCCTACCGTGTATCCCGCCCCTGTTGCCGTCGATCGGAGAAGGACGTTGCTCGTCTGAGGTCCTGAGACACCGCGCGCCGCGCAGCCACGCCGTTTCCGCGTCCGCTGCCCGCGTTCCGTGTGCGACCTCGACGCTTCAGCCGTCCTCCCGCCGGTGCGGGGAACTCCGCCGTACTTCCGTGGTTTCCCCCGCTCCGCAAGGTCGCCCCGCGGTGTTCTCGTGCGCTGCCGCCCACGTGTCCACCTCACACGACCTTGCGAGGCCCGTATGTCACATCCCTCCGCTTCCTCTTCCTCCTCTTGTCCGCCCGTCTCCGTCGCCTGCTCGGCCCTCACCCACGAGTGGCGGGACGGCACCACCGTCTTCGACGGGCTCGACGTCTCCTTCGGGCCCGGCCGGACCGGTCTCATCGGTGTCAACGGATCGGGAAAGTCCACCCTGTTGAAGGTGATCGCCGGGGAGATCCGGCCGTCCGGCGGCAGCGTCCGGGTGGCCGGCGAGGTCGGCTACCTCCCGCAGGACGCCACGCTCGACACCGCGCTCCGCGTCGAGGACGTCCTCGGCATCGCCGGCACCCGTGCCGCCCTGCACGCCATCGAGGCGGGCGACGCGCGCGAGGAGCACTTCGCCGCGGTCGGCGACGACTGGGACGTCGAGGAGCGCGCCACGGCGACGCTCGCCGGCCTCGGGCTGGGCCACATCGGCCTCGACCGCACCACCGGCGAGCTGTCGGGCGGCGAATCGGTGCTGCTGCGCCTGGCCGCGCTGCTGCTGCGCCGGCCGGACGTCCTCCTCCTCGACGAACCCACCAACAACCTCGACCTGTACGCGCGCCGTCGGCTGTACGCGGCCGTCGAGGCGTGGTCCGGTGTCCTGATCGTCGTCAGCCACGACCGCGAACTCCTCGAACGCGTCGATCGGATCGCCGACCTGCGCGCGGGCGGGGTCGCCTGGTACGGCGGCGGCTACTCCGCGTACGAGGAGGCGGTGGCCGCCGAACAGGAGGCCGCCGAGCGCATGGTCCGGGCGGCCGAGTCCGACCTGCGCAAACAGCGGCGCGAACTGGCCGACGCCCACGTCGTCCTGGCGCGCCGCAAGCGGTACGGCCATAAGATGTGGGACAGCAAACGCGAACCGAAGATCGTCATGGGGGCGCGCAAGCGCCAGGCCGAGGTCTCCGCCGGCAAGCACCGCATCCTGCACGAGGAGCGGGTCGCCGAGGCGCGGGAAAAGCTCGACAAGGCGGTGGAGTCCGTGCGCGACGACGACGAGATCCGCGTCGACCTCCCGCACACGGCCGTACCGCCGGGCCGCTCGGTGCTGACGTTGCGCGAACTCGTGCTGCCCCACGGGGCGCGGGTGGAGGGCGAGTCGGAGCTGCGAGGGCCCGAGCGCGTCGCGCTCGTCGGCCGCAACGGCTCCGGCAAGACGACGCTCCTGCGGACGATCGCCGGCGAGCTCGACGCCGTCTCCGGCACGGTGACCGCCCATGTCCCGCTGCGGTTCCTGCCACAGCGGCTCGACGTTCTCGACGACGGGCTGACCGTCGTCGAGAACGTGGCGCGGTTCGCCCCCGAGGCGACCCCCAACGAGATCCGGGCCCGCCTGGCCCGCTTCCTGTTCCGGGGCGCCCGGGCCACACAGCGGACCGCCACCCTCTCCGGCGGCGAACGCTTCCGCGCCACCCTGGCGGCCCTCATGCTCGCGGAGCCGGCCCCCCAGCTCCTCCTGCTCGACGAACCGACGAACAACCTGGACATGGCGAGCGTCCGGCAGCTCACGACCGCCCTGGAGTCGTACGAGGGCGCACTGATCGTGGCCTCCCACGACCTCCGCTTCCTGGAGTCCATCGGCGTCACCCGCTGGCTCCGGCTCGACGGCGGGCTGCGGGACACGACGGGGGAGGAGGTGCGGGCGGGAACGACCGACGCCTGAACGGGGGCGCCGGCGCTCCGGCGGTGCCCAACGTCCGGCCGGCGCCTGGGGGCGCAGGCCGGACGCTCACGCCACGGCGACGGGGCGCGCTCGCAGGCCACGGCAACGGGTCGTGCTTGTCATGCTCTTCGCGCTCGTCGTGGTCTTCGCGCGTGCGGTCCGGTGCGGTCTCCGGTGCGGCCCGGAAGCCGAACGTCCGCGCCCGAGGCGGGAGTCGGACCCTCGAAGCCGGGCCGCGCGCCTCACGGCGCCGGCGTGAACACCAGCGACGCGTTGTGCCCGCCGAAGCCGAACGCGTTCGCCAGGCCCGCCGTCAGAGCGCCGTGGCGCGGCTTGCCGGCGACGACGTCGAGGGGGATGTCCGGGTCCTGCCTGTCGAGGTTGCGGGTGGGCGGGACGATCCCGTCGCGGAGGGCCAGGATCGTGGCGATCGCGCCGAGCGCGCCCGCCGCGCCGAAGAGGTGGCCGGTCATCGACTTGGTGGCCGTCACGGCCGGGTGGGTGCCGACCGCCTCGGTGAGCGAGCGGGCCTCGGTGAGGTCGCCCAGCTGGGTGGACGTCGCGTGGGCGTGTACGAGCGCGATGTCGCGCGGGGACAGCCCGGCGTCGGCGAGCGCCCGGCGCATGGCCCGTACCTGCCCCTCCTGGTGGGCGGCGGTGATGTGGTGCGCGTCGGAGGTGACGCCGGCCCCGGCGAGCGCCGCGTGGGCGCGGGCCGCCCGGGCCGCTGCGAACTCGGCGCGTTCCAGGACGATCACGGCGGCGCCTTCCCCGATGACGAAGCCGTCGCGGTCGACGTCGAACGGCCGGGACGCCCGCGCGGGCTCGTCGTTGCGCGTCGAGTGGGCCTTGGCCTGGGCGAACCCGGCCATCGGCAGGGCGCAGACGCACGCCTCGGTGCCGCCCGCCACGACCACGTCGGCGCGGCCCAGCCGGATCAGGTCCAGGCCCTGGGCGATGGCCTCGGCTCCCGAGGCGCAGGCGCTGACGGGGGTGTGGGCGCCGCCCCGGGCGCCCAGTTCGATGCTGACCCAGGCGGCGGGACCGTTGGCCATCAGCATGGGCACGGTGTGCGGGGAGACCCGCCGGACGCCGGACGTCTCCAGGACGTCGTCCTGGCCGAGCAGGGTCAGGGCGCCGCCCGTGCCCGTACCGATGACGACGGCCAGCCGCTCGGGGTCGACCTCGGGCCGGCCCGCGTCGGCCCACGCCTCACGGGCGGCGATCAGGGCGATCTGCTCGCAGCGGTCCATCCGGCGGGCCTTCACCCGGTCCAGCACCTCGGTCGGCTCCACCTTCAGCCGGCCTGCCAGCCGGGCCGGCAACCGTGCCGCCCACTCCTCCTCGATGGGTCCGATCCCCGACTCGCCGGCCAGCATCGCCGCCCAGGTGGACGCGGCGTCCCCGCCCAGCGGCGTCGTGGCTCCCAGTCCCGTGACCAGTACGGCGTCGGTGTTCCCAGCGCTCACTGGCTGACCCCCTCTGTAGTGCAAGCTTTGTGGTGTGTGAACAGACAGACGAGATCCCGCATCGCGGAAGCGGCGCGGGATCCGGCTCATGAGCCCACCCTGTCAAGGGAAGTGGGGAGCCGTGGATGCCGTGATCAATGCATTCCGTTGGCGTTCCCCTGTGGGATCTCTACAAGGGCCGGGATCTCCGCATGAGAAGGGCCGGGATCTTCGCATGGGCCTCACGAGGCTTCCATGAGGGTCTCGCCCGCCCGTCCCCGCCCCCGTCGGCCCGCGTCGGCATCCGGCCCGGGCGCGTCTCAGCCGTCGCCCCGCACCGGCACCCGATCCGGCGGCCGCACCCCGGCGGCCTCGGTGGTCCGCCGTACGCCGTCCCGCTGTTCGAGGGTGATGTCCACCCCTCGGGCGCTGTAGTGGTAGATGGGGGAGAAGCCCGCGCGGTCGAGGATCCGTTCCTGGACGGCGGCGGTGCGGGCGGCGGCCTCGCGGGCGCCGGGGGAGAGGTGGGTGCAGGTGAAGCGCCAGACGCGGTTCGCGCGGCTCAGGCGCTGTTCCAGCAGGGCCGGGTCGGCGGGCAGGTTGTCCAGGGTGCCGAGGCCGGCGGCGGTCCGGGCCCGGCTCAGGTCGGGGCGGTTGGCGAACGCCTCTTTGAAGGCGGTGCCGATCAGGCCGCACCGGGCGCCGCTGAAGAGGACGGCGTCACCCGGCCGGTCGCGGACGCTCAGGGCCCAGATGACGGCGTGGGTGTCCCACTGGCGGCTGTCCTCCTGGCGGATGGCGACGTGGGACGCGGTGAGGGGCACGGCCGCCAGGAGCGGCAGCACCAGCCGCCACCGCGGGGGGACGGCGGTGGCGGCCGCCGCGAGCAGCAGCGCCAGGGCCGGCAGGCAGAACAGCAGATACCGGTAGGCGAAGAGCGGGTGGCCGAGGGAGACGGCCATCAGGAGCAGCGGGGGGACGGCCAGCCAGGGCACGCCGACGGCGAGGGCGGACGACGGGACCGTACGCCGCCGGGCCACGAGGAAGGCCGGCGCGGCGAGGGCGGTGAGCGTGAGCGGCAGCCGCAGCGCGGTGGGCAGGGTGTCCTGGCCGGGGGTGAGGAGCCAGGTGAAGTAGTTGAACGGGGTCCCCGCCGTGACCGGCGCGGCCTCCCCCACGGCGGAGCTCTGCGCGGAGCCGAGGACCAGCAGCGGGACGACGGCGGCGACGCCCGCGGCCTGCGCCGCGAACAGGCGTACGGCGACGCGGCGGCCGGGGCGCCGGAGAACCACGGTGACCGCGTGGGCGGCCACCAGCAGCAGCCCCATCACGTTGAACCAGCCCAGCAGGGCGACCAGCAGCGCGTAACCGGCGAGCCACCGCTTCGGGGGTCGGTCCGCGTGCCCGGCCAGTGCCTTCACCAAAGCGCCCGTGGCCAGGACCGCCACCGCCATGACGAAGGCGAACGACCGGGCCTCCTGCGCGTACCGCGACGCGGTCGGCAGGACGGCGAGCAGCAGCCCCGCGCACAGCCCGAGCCGCGGACCGCCCAACAGCCGCCCCAGCCATACGAGACCGGCCACCGCCACGGCCACCGCCAGCGCGGAGGGCATCCGCGCCGTCGACTCGTCGAGCCCGCCGTTCGCCCGCGCGAACAGGTGCAGCAGGACGTAGTGCAGGCCGTGCACGGCGTCCACCCGCCCCAGCAGGTCGATCAGTTCGGGCCAGGAGCGCCGTGCCACGTCGATGGTGACGATCTCGTCGGTCCAGGCGGAGGGCCGCGTGTTCCCCCACACGCCGAGGACGAACGCGACGACGGGCGCCGCCCACCCGGCCACGCGCGTCCGGCGGGCACGGCCGGCGGGCGCACCGGACGGGGCGGGACGGCGGGGCAGGACGGATTCGGGCGTGGTCGTCGTCACGGTGCTGCTTTCGTCGCCGGCACCCCCGCACCGGGTGGTGCCGGGCCGGGCGGCGCGCGGTGTCGCGCGCGACACCGAACGGAATGCGCCCCCCACGTTCGGCCTATTATCCGCAATGCGGACCTAGTGGCCAAAAGGTGGCGGGGCGGGACGGTGGGCGTCGGATCGCCTGCCGCGGAGTGAGGGGCGGCGAGCGCGGTCGGCCGTACCCCCGTACCGGCCCACCGCGCTCGTCCCCCGTCCTGATCGACGCCCCCGTCAGCCGGTGTGGGCGTGCTCGGCGCGGGCCGCCTCCGCCTGCCACGCGCGGCCGATGCCCCGGAGCATCGCCGGGTAGACGGCGAAGTACCGGAACGGCTTGATCGCCGCCATGTAGGCCCTGCCGAACAGGCCGTTCGGCTTCACGAGGACGGCCATCCGGCCGCGGTAGCCCCCGTTGCCGTCCGGCACCCAGCCGATGTGCCGCACCGCGTGCACGGTCCGGTTGGAGATCTCGGAGGCCCACTCGTCCCGGGTCTGATAGAGGGAGCGGAACCGTCCGTTGGCCGGTTCGGGCCCCCTCGGGCCCTCGCGGAGGTCGGCGGGCAGCCGGTCGAGGAGCGTCGGCACCCGGGCGCCGGCGACGCCCTCGGGGCGGTCCAGGTCCAGCAGTGCCCCGAGCTTCCAGCGGATCGCGAACAGCGCCCGGGCGACGGGCGAGTCGCGGTACGGCAGCTCCGGCGCGGTGAGTTGGCGGACCAGGCGGTCGAGATCGTCGGGCCCGCCCGGCGTCGGCAGGTCCCAGACGTCGTCGAGCCGGAAGTCGCCGGCGATTTCGTGGATCCGCCATGGGCGTGTGGTGTGGGCGCTGTTCGGAAGACGCATGGGTGACCCCCCTGGGTCTATACGATGCCGTATAGGCGGCAGATTAGCCCGGACTATACGGCGCCGTATAGGTGCGGGCGGAGTGAGGGGAGACACAGGATGGGTGCGACGCGCACGCCTCGCGAGAAGTGGGTCGAGGAGGGGCTGCGCGCGCTCGCCGCCGGGGGACCGGACGCCGTCCGCGTCGAGGTCCTCGCCCAGGCGCTCGGCGTCAGCAAGGGCGGCTTCTACGGCTACTTCGGCAACCGGGACGCGCTGCTCACCGAGATGCTCGACACCTGGGAGCGTGACACCACCGAAGAAGTGATCGAGCGCGTCGAGGACGGCGGCGGTGACGCCCGGGCCCGCCTGGAGCGGCTGTTCGCCATCGCCTCGGCCGGCCGGGAGCCGTCGCGGGGCGTCGCCCTCGACCTCGCGGTCCGCGACTGGGCCCGCCGGGACGAGACCGTCGCCCGCCGGCTGCGCCGGGTGGACAACCGGCGCATGGACTACCTGCGCGCGCTCTTCGGTTCCTTCTGCTCCGACCCCGGCGAGGTCGAGGCCCGCAGCATGCTCGTCTTCGCCCTGCGCATCGGCGGCCACCTGATCGTCGCGGACGAGGGGGACGGGTACGACCGGGCGGAGGTCATGGACATCGCCCGCAGACTGCTGCTGCGCTGACGGGCGCGGCGGCGGTGGTTGGGGTGGGCGGCCGACTTGGCGAACGGCAGGCGTGGCGTACGGCCCGCGTGGCGCGCAGTCGAGGTGGCTCGGGGCGAGATGGCGTGGGGGCTCGGGGGTGCGGGGGCGCCGGGCGCGTGGCCGTCGTGGTGGAGGGCGCGTGCCCCGGCGTGCCCCCGCACACGCCCCCACGGGCACGCCGGCAGGGCTCCGGGCCGGGCGCCGGGGGCGGCTCCGGTCACAGCCCCAGTGCCGGAGCGACCGTGCTCACTTTGGTGAAGACGGACACCGGGTACGTGGCGTCGCAGTACTTGTTGCCCGTCGAGACGATGCCGATGAGCACGCCGTCCGCCACCAGCGGCCCGCCCGAGTCGCCCGAACAGATGCTGTCCGACCGGCCCTTCGCCGGCGTGCCGCAGACCTTCAGGGTGGTGTCCGTGGTGTTCGAGAACGGCTCGCAGGCGGCGAGCGGGGAGAGGGTCAGCGTGGCCTTCCGCAGCTTCCGGCCCTGGGTGTCCCCGCTGGTGTGCCCCCAGCCGTAGACGGTGGTGGTGCGCCCGTTCGCGTACAGCGCGGCGTCCTTGTCCTTCGCGACGCGCAGGGGCTTGTAGGGGAGCGGGCGGTCCAGGGTGAGCACGGCCGCGTCGTGGACGAGGTCGGGGGTGTACTTCGGGTCCAGTGTGGCGCGGGTGACGCGCCGTTCCTGCCCGGCCGTCGAGAGCCGGTCGGTACGGCCGCCGACGACGGTCAGCGCGGTGGGGCGCGGGGCGTTGGACACGCAGTGGGCGGCCGTCAGCACCTTGTCCGGCGCGACGAGCGTGCCGCCGCACCAGGTGCTGTCCGGCCCCTCGGCGGCGTCCGGGTTCTTGATCAGCACGGCGAACGGCGCGTCGCCGGTAGTGGCCGACGACCCGCCGCGCACGGCGGCGGCAGGCGGTGCCGCGACGCCGGCGGCGGCGACGAGGGCGGCACCGGCCAGGAGGGCGGAGGCGAGCCGGCGACGGGTGGACATGGAAGTGCGCTCAGACGTGTGGGCGGGCGTGTGCGCGGATGTGCGCTCGGGCGTGTGTGCCGGTGCGTGCGCGGGCTTGGGCGTGCTGATGGGCATGGGGTCCCCCGTGGTGTGTGTGGCCGTGCGGTGGCGTTGGCGACCACCCTGCCCGCACGCCCCACCGGCCCGCCAGACCCACCGCCCGATGCGGGATGCGGGAACGCCCACGCCTGCCCTGACCTGCGCGAACGTCCGCCCCGGGAACGCTGTACGGGAACGGGGGCCCCGGGGCCATGAACCCCCGGCCGCCCCCACAGGCCGACTCCCCCGCGCTGCGCTTGACCTTTACGCAACGTCAACTTCTACCGTCCCGTCCCATGCAGATCATCGTGCACGACACCGCCTCCGCCACCCTCGACCTCCTCCGCCGCCCGCCGGCTGAGCGCCCCGACGCCCTGCGGGAGATCTACGCGCCCCTCGAAGGTCCGATGTCCGTCATGGGACCCTTCGACCCCGTACGGGCCCACCGCATGGGCAGCGGCTTCCCGCTCGGCGACGGCGACGGTGACGGCGCGCGCGACGGTGACGGCGACGACCCCCGGCTCCCCGCCGCCCTGCACCGGATGCGCGAGGCGGGTGTGTGGGACCGGGTCGCGGACTCGCTCGCCGCCGCGTGGCAGCGCATCGACGCCGCCGCGCCCGGCGTCAAGCACGCCGAGACCGTCCACGTCGTCATCGTCCTCGGCAACCCCGACGACGAGCACCTCACCGTCCGCAGCTCCGGCTACTTCGGCCTCGGCGGCTTCCCGGGCGCCATCCAGCTCGTCATGTGGCCCACGGAGACCAGCCTGCGGAACATCGGCCACGCCGCCGCCCACGAGCTGCACCACAACGTGCGCTACGCCAACGTGACCTGGGACCCGGCGGCCGTGACGGTCGGCGAACATGTCGTCGCGGAAGGGCTGGCCGAGGCGTTCGCCCGGGAACTGGCCGGCGAGCAGGGGCTGTGCCCCTGGACGCGGGCGCTGACCGGCGACCGCCTGGACCGCGCCTACGAGCGGATCACCGCCGACATCGACGTGGCCGGCATGGGGAACGCGTTCGCGTACGTCCTCGGCGACGCCACCGCCCGCCTGATGGGACAGGAGCCCGTCGGCCTCCCGGACTTCGCGGGTTACGGCGTCGGCCTGCGCATCGTCGAGGCGCACACGGCGGCCACCGGCCTGACCGCCGCCGAGAGCGTGGCGCTGCCGGTCCGCGAGATCCTGCGCAACGCGGGGGTGGCGACGGAGGCGTGATCCCCGCGGCCGTCCGCCCGGACCTGCCGGCGGCGACGGCGGCGGCCGGGGCTCAGTCCCGCAGCTCCTTCTCCAGCAGCGTGAACGACTTGGGCGCGCCGCCCGGTTGCGGCTTGCCGGCCTTCCGCCCGACGACGCGGTAACCGGCGTCCAGGTAGTACGCGGTGAGGCGCGCGTTGCCGGCCAGGCAGTCCAGCCGGACGTGGCTCCGGCCGGCCGCGGTCACGCGCCGCTCGGCCGCCTGCAGCAGCAGCCGGCCCGTCCCGGGGGCGGCGGCCTCCCGGTCCACCATCAGCCGGTGCACGTACCCGGCCACGGGCGCCTGCGGCCCCCACGCGTCCTCGTCCTCCCACCACAGCTCCCAGGCGCCGACCACCCGCCCGCCGGCCTCGGCGAACCAGGCTTCCCCGCACTCGACGGCCCGCCGGAAGTGGTCCGTGCCCAGCTCACCCGGCCGCCACTGCCCGGTGATGCCCCGGGCGAGCATCCAGCGGGCGGCCTCGTCCCGCAGGCGGACCAGGGCCGCGAGATCGGTGTCGCTGTCGGTGGCCCGTCGGAAGCGCGTCTCGTTCACGGCGGTGATCTTCGCATGCCACGCTGACCGGCCCCCGGGCCGTGCCTCGGGGTGGCCCGCTCAGGCTCCGCCCGCCTCTTCCAGGGCGGCGGCCCGCTCCTTCAGCTCCGTGGCGATGCCGTCCCAGTCCGGCCCGTGCAGCCACAGGCTCTCCGCAGCCTCCCGCAGCAGCACCGGATCGTCCGGTCGTTGCAGCAGTACCAGCCGGTACGCCAAGTTCCTTATCCACACCGGCAGATGGCCGTCGACCAGGTGCGGGCTCAGCGCGCGCAGCATGGCGACGATCTCGTCCGCGCCGGCGAAGGTCAGCTCCTCGACGAAGTGGTGCTCCGCGTGCCGCGCGGCGCACTCCGGCGTGGGCCGGTACTCGTCCCCGTAGAGGCAGCGGGCGTGCTCGGTCAGCGTGCTGTGCATGACAGGCAGCGTAGGCGAGACGTAGACGTCGCGCTTGAGCCGGCGGGCTGTGCGCGATGACCGGCGGGCAGCCCGGAAATCGGGTGCGCCACGGTGTGACGCTTCTTTACGCTGAGGTGATGGACGCCGTGCGGGTCAGGCCGATGCGAGAGAGCGATCTCACGTCGGCCGAACGGGCTTCGGCGGTGACGTTCTTCGAGGCGGAGCGGGCCACCAGGCGGGTCGGCGATCCGGAAGTCCGGCGACGTTCGGCGGTCGCCTCGAAGCAGTGGATCGACCGGATGCGCTTCTTCCTGAACGCCGATCCAGGAGGATGCCAGGTCGCGGTGGAGGCGGGTACAGGCACCGAAAGCACAGTCGGGTTCGCCATCTCGCAGAACCGTGACCGCCTTTGGTTCCTCGCCACCTACGGCGTGCTGCCCGGCCACCAGGGCCGGGGCATCGGCAAGCGCCTGTTGGACGCCGTGCTCGCCCACGCCGACGGGCGCCCGGGCATCTTCTCCTCCAGCGTCCACCCCGGCGCCACCCGCCGATACCGGCTGGCGGGATTCTCGCTCCACCCGCAGATGAGGATGGTCGGTACCGTCGACCGGTCCGCCCTCCCCGCAGTCGACGGCCTGCGGGAGGGGCGGCCCGACGACTTCGAGTGGATGGATCGGCTGGACCGGGATCTGCGCGGCGCGGGCCACGGCCCCGACCACGGCTGCATGCTGGACACCCTTCGGCTGGTCGTGTCCGCGGACCGGGCCAGGCCGGGATACGTCTACATCGACGACCGAGGGCAGGCGTTGCTGCTCGCTGCCGCGCACCCGGAAACCGCGCGGGGACTGTTGTGGGAGGCCCTGGCCTCGGCCCAGGGAAGGACCCTGGTCAACTGCATCACCACCCCCAACGAGTGGGCCGTCGACGTCGGTCTGGCCGCCCGTCTCGACATCGGCCAGGAGGGCTACATCGCGGTCCGCGGCATGCCGGTCCCGGCGCCCTACCTCGCAAGCGGGCATTTCCTCTGAGCTGCTGGGCCCCGAAACTGAGCTGCTGGGCCCCGAAACCGCCCACTGGGACGCACGGTCTCACGTGGGAGGCCGCACACGACCGCGCCCATTGAATAAATCTTCTCTCCTTCGTATAGTCATGCCATCGACAAGGAGGCACCCCGATGGCAATACGAGCGGCAGTGGCCGGAGCGAGCGGATACGCGGGCGGCGAAGTGCTGCGCCTGCTGCTCGGGCACCCCCGTGTCGAGATCGGGGCGCTGACCGGCAACAGCAGTGCCGGACGGACGCTCGGCGAGGTGCAGCCGCACTTGCCGGCGCTGGCCGAGCGGATCCTCCAGGAGACCTCCGCCGACGCGCTCGCCGGACATGACGTCGTCTTTCTCGCGCTGCCGCACGGGCAGTCGGCCGCGATCGCCGAGCAGCTCGGCCCCGATGTCCTCGTGGTCGACTGTGGTGCGGATTTCCGGTTGCGGGATGCGGGGGAGTGGGTGCGGTTCTACGGGTCGCCGCATGCGGGGGTGTGGCCGTACGGGTTGCCGGAGTTGCCGGGTGGGCGGGAGGCGTTGCGTGGGGTGAGGCGGGTGGCGGTGCCGGGGTGTTATCCGACAGCGGTGTCGTTGGCGTTGTGGCCGGCTTTCGCGGCGGGGCTGGTGGAGGCGGAGGCGGTGGTCGTGGCGGCGTCGGGGACGTCGGGTGCGGGGAAGGCCGCCAGGGCGCATCTGCTGGGCAGTGAGGTGATGGGCTCGATGAGCCCGTACGGGGTGGGGGGCGGGCACCGGCACACGCCGGAGATCGCGCAGAACCTCGCCGCTGTGGCCGGGGGCCGGTGTCGGTGTCCTTCACGCCGATGCTCGCGCCCATGCCCCGCGGCATCCTCGCCACCTGCAGCGCCAAGGCGCTCCCCGGCACCTCCGCCCAGGCCGTCCGCGCCGCTTACGACAAGGCGTACGGCGACGAGCCGTTCGTCCGCCTCCTGCCCGAGGGACGCTGGCCGTCCACGGGAGCCGTGGTCGGGTCCAACGCCGTGCAGGTGCAGGTGAGTGTGGACGAGGCGGCGGGGCGTGTGATCGCGGTGAGTGCGATCGACAACCTGACCAAGGGCACGGCCGGTGGTGCGGTGCAGAGCATGAATATCGCCCTCGGGCTGGCCGAGGAGCTGGGACTTTCCACGACAGGGGTGGCTCCGTGAGTGTGACGGCGGCGAAGGGCTTCGCGGCGGCGGGTGTGGCGGCCGGGCTGAAGGACAGTGGTGCGCCGGATGTGGCGTTGGTGGTGAATCGGGGGCCGGCGCGGTCGGCGGCGGGGGTGTTCACCTCCAACCGGGTCAAGGCGGCTCCGGTGCTGTGGTCGCAGCAGGTGCTGAAGTCGGGGGAGGTGGCGGTGGTCGTCCTCAACTCCGGTGGCGCCAACGCCTGCACCGGCCCGGCCGGTTTCCAGGACACCCACGCGACGGCGGAGAAGGCGGCGGAGGTGCTCGGCTGCGGCGCCGGCGAGGTCGCGGTGGCCTCCACCGGCCTGATCGGCGTCCGGCTGCCCATGGACAAGCTGCTGCCGGGCGTCGAGAAGGCCGCGGCGAGCTTGTCGGCACACGGCGGCGAGAAGGCCGCCATCGCGATCAAGACGACGGATACCGTGCACAAGACGGCTGTGGTGGAGCGGGACGGCTGGGTGGTCGGGGGCATGGCCAAGGGCGCGGGGATGCTCGCCCCGGGGCTGGCCACGATGCTCGTCGTCCTGACCACCGACGCCGACGTCGACGCTCCCGGCCTGGACGACGCCCTGCGTGCCGCGGTGCGCACGACCTTCGACCGGGTCGACTCCGACGGCTGTATGTCCACCAACGACACGGTCCTGCTGCTGTCCTCCGCCGCCTCCGGGATCAGCCCCGACGCGGCCGCGTTCGCCGATGCCGTGCGCGAGGTCTGCGACGACCTGGCGCGGCAGCTCATCGGGGACGCGGAGGGGGCGAGCAAGGACATCCGCATCGAGGTGATCAACGCCGCCAGCGAGGAGGACGCGGTGGAGGTCGGGCGGTCCATCGCCCGTAACAACCTCCTCAAGTGCGCGCTGCACGGTGAGGATCCGAACTGGGGGCGGGTGCTCTCCGCGATCGGCACCACCTCCGCCGCCTTCGACCCCGACAAGCTCAACGTCGCGATCAACGACGTGTGGGTGTGCCGCAACGGCTCGGTCGGTGACGACCGTGACCTCGTCGACATGCGCTACCGCGAAGTGCGCATCACCGCCGATCTGGCCGAGGGCGCCGAGTCCGCCGTCATCTGGGCCAACGACCTCACCGCCGACTACGTCCACGAGAACAGCGCGTACTCCTCATGAGCACCACGACCACCAGCGGCTCCACCCGCAAACACACCGCCCTCCCCAAGGCCCGCACCCTCGTCGAGGCGCTGCCCTGGCTGACGCGGCACCACGGCAAGACGGTCGTCATCAAGTTCGGCGGAAACGCCATGGTGGACGACGAGTTGAAGGCCGCCTTCGCCCAGGACGTCGTCTTCCTCCGGCACGCCGGGCTCCGCCCGGTCGTCGTGCACGGTGGTGGGCCGCAGATCAGCGCGCAGCTCGACCGGTTCGGGATCGCGTCCGAGTTCAAGGCGGGCCTGCGAGTGACCACGCCGGAGGCGATGGACGTCGTCCGGATGGTCCTCGCCGGGCAGGTGCAGCGTGAACTCGTCGGCCTGCTCAACCGGCACGGCCCCCTCGCCGTCGGCTTGACCGGCGAGGACGCCCACACCATGACCGCCGCCCGGCACTACGCCCGCATCGACGGCGAACGCGTCGACCTCGGCCGCGTCGGCGAGATCACCGCCATCGACACCGGCGCCGTCCAGGCCCTGCTCGACAACGGCCGCATCCCCGTCGTCTCCTCGATCGCCCGCAGTGCCGAGGACGAGCACGTCTACAACGTCAACGCGGACACCGCCGCCGCCGCGCTCGCCGCCGCCCTCGGCGCCGAGACGCTGATGGTCCTCACCGACGTCGAAGGGCTCTACGCGGACTGGCCGCACAGCGACGACGTCATCAGCCGCCTCACCGCGAGCGAACTGGAAGCGCTGCTCCCGGAACTATCGAGCGGCATGGTGCCCAAGATGGAGGGGTGCTTGTACGCGGTGCGCAACGGGGTCGCCAACGCCCGCGTCATCGACGGCCGGGTGCAGCACTCGATCCTGCTGGAGATCTTCACGGACGAGGGGATCGGCACGATGGTCGTCCCGGATGGTTCGGCTGGTCCGGGCGGTTCGGATGATCCGGGTGTTCCAGACGCCCTCGGCATCTCCGGCATCCCCGGCGCCGCCTGCATCCCAGACGCCCCAGGCATTCCGGAACACGCCGATCAGCCCACACAACCCGGGGGTACCGCATCATGACCGCGACCAACGCCGCCCTGACCCGGCGCTGGCAGAACGCCCTGATGGACAACTACGGCACCCCGCGCATCCCGCTCGTGCGCGGCGAGGGCAGCACGGTCTGGGACGCCGACGGCAAGGCGTACCTCGACCTCGTCGGCGGCATCGCCGTCAACGCCCTCGGCCACGCCCATCCGGCCGTCGTCCGCGCGGTCTCCGACCAGATCGCCACCCTGGGCCACGTCTCCAACCTCTATGTGGCCGAGCCCCCCGTCGCACTGGCGGAGCGGCTGCTGGAGCTGGCCGGCCGCGAAGGCCGCGTCTACTTCTGCAACTCCGGTGCCGAGGCCGTCGAGGCGGCCTTCAAGATCGGACGGCGGACGGGCCGGCCGCACATGGTCGCCGCCCGGGGCGGATTCCATGGCCGCACGATGGGCGCCCTCGCGCTCACCGGCCAGCCGGCCAAGCAGGAACCGTTCCTCCCGCTCCCCGGCGACGTCACCCACGTCCCGTACGGCGACACCGACGCCCTCCGCGCCGCGGTCACCACCGACACCGCCCTCGTCGTCCTCGAACCCGTCCAGGGCGAGAACGGCGTCGTCGTGCCGCCGCCCGGCTACCTCGCGGCGGCCCGCGAGATCACCCGGGCCACCGGCACCCTGCTCGTCCTGGACGAGATCCAGACAGGTATCGGCCGCACCGGCCACTGGTTCGAGCACCTCGCCCAAGGCGTCGAACCCGACGTCGTCACCCTCGCCAAGGGCCTCGGCGGCGGCCTCCCGATCGGTGCCACGCTCGCCTTCGGCGACGCGGCACGCCTGCTGACCCCCGGTCAGCACGGCTCGACGTTCGGCGGCAACCCCGTCGCCTGCGCCGCCGCCCTCGCCGTCCTCGACACCCTCGCCGCCGAGGACATCCCCGCGCGCGCCGGCCGCACGGGGACTCTGCTCCGTGACGGGATCGCTGCGCTCGGCCACCCTCTCGTCGACCACGTCCGTGGCGCGGGCCTGCTGCTGGGTATTGTCCTTTCCAAGCCCCTCGCACCGGACGTGCAGCGGGCGGCTCAGGAAGCCGGTCTCCTGGTGAACGCGGTCGCGCCCGACGTGGTGCGGCTGGCTCCTCCGCTGATCATCACGGAAGATGAGGTGGAGACGTTCCTCCGGGTGCTCCCCGGGGTCCTCGACGCCGTCGCCGCCACCGCCGCTGTCGCCGCCGAGGGAGGGGCGGCCGCCGCAGCCCTGACGGGGGGCTCAGGAGAACCACGATCCGGAGACTGACGAGACGATGACCGAGGCGCAGGAGACCGAGCCGGTCCACGGCGGGCAGGCCGTGCCGCAGACCCGCACCGCACGCCACCGCCGGATCGTGGACATCCTCGGCCGGCAGGCCGTCCGCTCCCAGAGCCAGCTCGCCCGGCTGCTCGCCGACGACGGCCTCTCCGTCACCCAGGCCACGCTCTCCCGCGACCTCGACGAACTGGGCGCCGTCAAGATCCGCAACACGGGCGGCGAGCTCATCTACGCCGTCCCGGGCGAGGGCGGCGACCGCACCCCCCGCGCGCCCCTCGGCGAGTCCGCCACCGAGGCCCGGATGGGCCGCCTCGCCGCCGAGCTCCTCATCTCGGCCGAGGCGTCCGCCAACCTCGTCGTCCTCCGCACCCCGCCGGGCGCCGCCCAGTTCTTCGCCTCCGCCATCGACCAGGCGGGCGTCCACGAGATCATCGGCACCATCGCGGGCGACGACACGGTCCTCCTGATCAGCCGCGACCCGACGGGCGGCCAGGCGCTGGCCGACCACCTGCTGCGGCTGGCGCAGAAGGAGCGGTAAGAGCGGTAAGGGGCCCGGCCGGCGGGCGGGACTCAAAGGGCCGGCGGGGGGCTGAGGACCGGGGGAGTTCAGAGGGCCGGCCGGTGGGGCCCATCGGCCAGGCCAGGCCCGGCCCGGCCGCCCGGCGGGTTCAGAGCGCCCGTTCCGCCGCCCAGAGGGGCAGGCGCTCGAAGAAGTCCACCGCCTCGGCGCGCCACAGCGACCGCCAGCCCGCGGCCTCGGCGGACGCCGTCTCGGCGAGTCGGCGCAGATCGGCGCGGACGCGGTCGTCGACGCCGTGGCGCCGGGCGATGTCCCGGACACGGTCGACGGACGCGGCCGGGCAGTCCGGGTCGCCGAGGGCACGTTCGATCGTCTCCCGCTCCGGGCCGGTGGCCGCCGCCAGGGCCGCGCTCAGCACGTAACCGCGGCGCCCCGCGCGGAGATCGGAGCCGACGGGCTTGCCGACGACGTCCTCGTCCCCGAAGAGGTCCAGGTAGTCGTCCCGCAACTGCCCGAGGACGCCCACCGGCGCCGCGTACCGGCGCAGCCGCTCGTCGTGCGCCGCCAGGTCCCCGCCCGCGACGAGCAGGCCCATCCGCAGGGGCGCGAGGACCGAGTAGCGCGTGCTCTTGTAGTCGGTGACGGTGTCCAGCAGGCCGGCGTCGGGCAGCGGGAGGAAGTCCCGTTCCAGGTCCATCACCTGGCCGACGACCGTGTCCGCCGCCGCGCGCGTCTGCACGTCGGTCAGCGCCTGCCGCAGCTCGGCCGGAACGGGCGCGTCCAACAGCACCCGCACGGACAGGAAGGCGGCGAGGTCCCCCGCGAGCAACGCCAGCCCCAGCGCCGTCCGTTCGTGCTCCGGGAACTCGCGGCGGTACGCGTAGTAGGTCGAGGGCCCGCCCCGGCGGACCGGAGAGTCGTCGATGATGTCGTCGTGGACGAGGCCGTGCGTCTGCAGCAGCTCGATGCTCAACGCCGCCTCCGCAAGCCCCGGAACATCCTCCTCCGCCGTCACCAGCCGAGCCCCTTCACGCAGCAGCGCCACCCTCAGCCGCTTCCCGCCCCGCAGGGAGAGGTCACGGAGCAGTTCGAGAGCGCGCGGGGCGAACCGGCTCCCCGACGGCACACCGCCGCCCGCCGCCAGCGAGTCGAAGTACGCCGCGAAGCGGTCGTCGAACTGCTGCTGATGCGCTGCGAGGCGGGCGAGGGCCGCGGCGGGGGACGTATCGTTCATGCGGCTATTTTCCCTGGTCGGGGGAGTGGTCGCGGACTGGTCGCGAGCGGCCGGGGAGCGGCCGTGGACGGGTCGCCGAGTGGCCGGGGCGTGGCCGCCGAGTGGCCGGGCGTGGCGGGGACCGGTCGGGGAGCGTTCCCGCGAGGGCTGGCATGATGCGGCCATGACGGCCACGGAGCCCTTGCCGGAGCGCGTCCGGGAGTCGTGGGCCGAACTGGCGGGCGCCCCCGGGCGGTTCCCGCCCGAGGGCGGGGTGAACGTGGTGGTCTCCCCGCGATCACGGCTGTGTCCGGCGTCGTGGACGGGGATCGTGGTCCTCGGCGACGCCGCGCTCGTCACCGCGCCCAGCGGCCGGACCGCCGAGCTGATGACCGGGGTCGCCGGAAAGCTCCCCCGCCAGGCGCTCGTCGACGCGGACCGCCTGCGCGGTGTCCTGCCCGTACGCGACGTCCTCGGGCCCGCGTCCCTCTTCTACCTCGACCGCGCCGGCTTCCGGCCCGCGCGTCCGGCCGCCGTCGAGGAGATACCGCGCGACGACGACCGACTGGCCGCGCTGGCGGCCCGCGCCGGCGAGCAGGACGCAGGGGAGAGCGGCTTGGAGGACATCACGTCCTCCGCGTGTGTCCTGCGGGACGGCGACGACGTGGTGGCCGCGGCCGGCTTCCGCGCCTGGCCGGGGTCCGTGGCCCACCTCGGCGTCCTGGTCGCACCCGGCCGCCGTGGCCGGGGGCTGGCGCGCACCGTGGCGTCCGAGGCGGTGGCCCGTGCGCTGGGCGCCGGATACCTGCCGCAGTGGTGGGCACGGTCGCACCCGTCGAAGCGCGTGGCACTCGCCCTGGGCTTCCGCGAGCTGGGTACCCAACTCAGCGTTCGGCTAGGCCGGTGAGGACGCCGTTCGCGGCCGGGTGCCGTCCTGGAACTCGGCTGCGACCGGCATCCTCGTCTCGTCGAACCACCGGTCTCGTCACGATACTTGCCGTGACGGTACCCCGGAGATCGGCGTCCTCCCCTGCGCGCTCGCGCACGCAGGGGAGGACGACACCCGCCGGAGCACTGCCGTCGGCGACCGGCCGGCACCGCACGTCCTTCCTCGGGGACCCGGCGTCGTCGTGATCAGCGCACCGCGCCCGGACCGGCCGCGTCCTCGACCGCGTGTGCGCGCACGCCGCTCCCGACGACCGTCACCGCAAGCGCCGTCGCGTCACCAGCGCACGGCTCCGGCCGCGCGTACCTCGGCGAGCGCCTGGCGTGCCAGCGTGCCGAAGTCGTCGCGGTTGTCGGTGTCGATCCACCGGTCGTAGGCGATCTCCCAGACGAGCATGCCCAGTTTCGCGGCCACGCGCGCGGTCAGGCCGGGGACTCCGCGACGGTCGAGGGCCTCGATCATCGAGGCGGCGAGGTCGATCCTCTTCAGGGCCTCGCGTTCGAGCAGTTCCGTATTGGCGTTCAGCACGGCCTGGCGCCGGCGGCTGAACTCGCGGCGGTCGGCGGCGAAGAACGTCCGGCCGAGCGCGTCGAGGGCGTCCGCCACCGCGTCGAGCGGCCCGGCCTCCGGCGGCGCCGAGGCGATCCCTTCGGCGAGCAGACCGGTCACCGTGCCCCCGCCGAAGAGCACTTCGCGCTTGTCCGGGAAGTACCGGAAGAACGTGCTCTTGGTGAGCCCCGCGCGCTCCGCGATCTCGATCACGGTCGTGTTCTCGTAGCCGTGCTCCTCGAAGAGGTCGAGGGCGGCGGCGGCGAGTCGTCCTGGTGCGTCGGGTTGCCAGCGAGCCATGGAAGCAGTGTACGGGACTTCGTCCCATCACTGGTGTACGGTCGATGAGACCAAGTCCCATCACTGTCCAGGAGAGGTCACTGATGAGCAAAGCTGTCCGTTACCGGCAATTCGGCGGTCCCGAAGTGCTCGAACTGCAGGAGATACCCGAGCCGCACGCCGCACCGGACGAGGTACGCGTCCGGGTCACGGCCGCCGGACTCAATCCGATCGACTGGCAGATCACCACACAGCCCGACATGGCGGCGCGGTTCGGCATCACCTTGCCGGCCGGCTTCGGCAGCGATTTCGCCGGAGTGGTGGACGAAGTGGGCGCCGAAGCCACGGGGTTCGCGGCCGGGGACCGGGTGTACGGGGCCGCGATCGGCCGGTCCGTCGCCGATTTCGTGCTGGTCAGGACACCCGCGGAGACGCTGTGGCGCACCCCGGAGGGCGTGGGCGACGAGGTGGCGGCCACGCTTCCGGTGTCCGGCCTGACGGCCGCCGCCGCGCTCGCCGTGATCGGGCTCCACGCGGGGGACACCGTCCTGATCGGTGGGGCGGCGGGCGGCGTGGGCATCTTCGCCGTGCAACTGGCGAGGCTCGCGGGTGCCCGGGTGCTCGGCACCGCCTCCGAGGGCACGTTCGGATTCCTGCGCGGGCTCGGCGCCGAGCCTGTGGCGTACGGCCCCGGCCTGGCGGACCGGGTGCGGGCCCTGGCGCCCGAGGGGATCACCGCCGCAGCCGACCTGTTCGGGAGGGAGACGGCCGAGACCGCGCTCAAGCTCGGCGTGGCACCCGAGCGGATCACTGTCGTGGCCGACGGCCCCGCCCCGCCGCCCGGTGTGCACAAGGCGGGCGCCCTCGACGCGGCTCCGGGCGCCCTGGAACGGATCGCCGACGCGATCCATGCCGGCGAGATCACGGTGTCGATCGCGGCGACCTTCCCGGCCGAGCGGATTCGCGAAGCCGTGACGACGCAGGCCGAGAGGCACGTTCACGGGAAAATCGTGATCACGCTGTGAGCCGGTACCGGGCGGACTCCACCGGGCGGCGATCGTCGCAGGTCATCGCCGCGGGGCGGTGGGCGCCGGGGGCGTTGGGGGCGCCGGGATCAAGCACAAGCGGGTGATGCGACGGGCCGGACGGTGGCCGGGGAACCGGCCACGGCGGCCCGGACCGGATCGCAGCGGCTGTCGAACCACGTCGACCGGGACGGTGACGAGGGGCCTCGACGACGTGCGGGCATACGTGGTCGAGGACTCGGCCGAACCGGGCTGTGCGGTGATCGCGGACGGCGCCGGGTTCCCGAAGGAGGACGTGGACGTGCGGCCGGCCGGTGCCCCGCGGCTGTGCCGCAGTATTGATCACGTCCTGCACTGGTCCCGCCGGGCCAGAAGAAGATGAGGCAACAACCCAAGCGCTGAATGCCGTCACGGCAATAACTGCCGCAGAGTCAGGACTCTCCGTGGCCCGCCGGCGAATCCGCTCAGTCGAGGCAGAATTCGTTGCCCTCGATGTCCAGCATCGGGATGCACGAATCATTGCCGTCGTACAGCGTTTGCACGTGTACTGCGCCAAGCAGGACCAGCCGTGCGCATTCGGCCTCAAGTGCGGCGAGGCGTTCTTCACCCACGAGTCCGGTGCCGACCCGGACGTCGAGGTGCACCCGGTTCTTGGCGACCTTCCCTTCGGGGACGCGCTGGAAGTACATACGCGGGCCCGCGCCCGTGGGATCGGCACACACGGCCCACGCGCCCTCGCCCTCCGTCGGCAGCGTGACGACGTAACCCAGCACCTCGGACCAGAAACGAGCGACGCACACGGGTTCCGCGCAGTCGAAAGTGACTTGGAACTGCTTGACCGATGCCATTCGGTCACCCTAGCAAGGGGCGTCGTCACTCAACTCCCCATATCCGGACGCTTTCCGGCGCCTCTCACTCCGTCGGGGTGCCGATCCGGAGCCGGTTGCCGTCAGGGTCGCGCAGCTCGATCTCGCGCGCCCATGGAGCTTCCCGCACTGGCACGCCGAACTCGAAGGCCATGGCCTCGACATCGCGAACGCGGAGGTAGATCAGCGTGTCAGGGCGAGCATCACCCTCATGCTCCGACAGGAACAACCGCATCCCGTTCCGGGCGACCTCGACGAACGCGGGAAATCCCGGTCCGAAGCGGTGCTCCCACTGCTTGGCGAAGCCGAGTCGCTCGTACCAGGTGACCGCTGCCGCGGCGTCAACGACGCGGAGAATGGGGATGGCTTCCTCGTCCATGGCGTCATCGTCGCAGACGGTTCAGGTCTTCCGCCCGAGGCTCGTGCCCGAGCCGCAGGTTGCATGGCCGCGGCGTCGGGTCAGCCGAGGAGGGAGCCTGTCCTGAGGGCGGCGAGGAACGCCGTCCAGGTGGAGGGGTGCGTGGTGAGGATCAGGGTGGGGTCGGCGGTCCGCTTGCTGTCGCGTATGTGTATGAGGTCGTCGGCGGAACCGGAGATTTCCAGACAGTCATTGGAAGTCGCGCTGTGCCTACTCTTGCGCCAGATCATGGGTATCTGTCCTCAAGCGTTTGGCGGATGAGGGCCTTGGACGCTTCGGCGGACAGGGAATCCGCGTGCAACTGATCGTAAAGGTTGACGTAGACACCGATCTCACGGGGCTTCGTCACGAAGTATCCGTTGTTCATTGTTTCCTGGTACACGACCGTGCGCCCGTCCGCGAGTGTCCAGATGGTGGCCCAAGCCAGCCCTGGTACGACGGCCCGATTGGCTGCGAAGGGCAACACCTGGACCACCACGTGCGGTTGTTCGCATTCCTCCAGCAGGTGCAGGAGCTGTTCACGCATGACGTGCGGGGAGCAGACGGCCCGGTAGAGCGCGGACTCGTCCAGAACACATCGGACCCACGGGTATTGTGGCCCGTCGACGACGCTGCGCCGGGCCATACGAAGACCGACCTTCTCGTCCAGGTCTCCACCGAAGAAGGGGATGCCGGCCCCCAGTAGAGCCGTCGCGTACTCCTTCGTCTGGAAAAACCCAGGAATCACGTGGGTGTAGAGCTGGATGCGAGTGGCCTGAACCTCGATGTCCTCGATTTCCTCGGGCCATTTCTTGTCCCAGCTGCGCGCCAGGAACGGCCGCATCTCGACCAGCTGTCCCCCCGCTCCCAGCTCCCGGTCCAGCAACTCCGTGATGTCCGGTGGCGGGACATCCTCAGCCCGTTCGAACTGTGCGATGCGGCTCCCCGAGAGCCGTACCTCCTCGCCCAGCTGAACCTGTGACCAGCCGCGCGCCCTGCGCAGTGTGCGGATCTTGTCGCCGAACCACTCATTCAGATTGGTGGGTTCGATCCGCTTTGGTGCGGGCACAGTTGTTCGCCCCTCCGTTGAAGCCGGGTATCCCTGCAACGGGACCGGCCTTCCTACAGTCGTTACGCCTGGTCACGGTACCGCTGCGCGGAGATGCTGGGAATCGAATCGCAAGATCCCCCGAGAGGAACACCAGCATGGAAGAGCCAACAGGCCCACAGCGCCAGCGGACGCCCGCCGTGGGCGAGTTGGTGGTCGACGCGCGGCGTGAGCGCGTCGGGGAGGTCACCGGAACCGGTGAGGGGAGGGTGCGGCTGCGGCCGCCGACGGGTGGGGACCCGTGGGACGCGCTGCCGTGCGATGTGCGGCCGGCGACGGACCAGGACGCGTGGCGGGTGTACCGGCCGTCGCGGTGTGCGGAGTGCCGGGACATCAAGCGGAGGCGCAGCCTCGCGTTGGCGGCGAGTGACCTGAAGGCGGCGGTGGAGCTGACCGAGGCCATGGGGGTGCACCTCCGCTTGGTACACGCTTAACACGCGACCCAGCAGGCCCCGGGTGCACGCTTCAGCGCGCCGACGTCCCCTCACGCGCCCCCGAACCGCCCCTGGTGCCACAGAGACAGACCTTGATTTCCGGGTTGCGAGCGTGTCAGTTGGCGGGAGCGGCGAGCGTCTGGGTGCCGAGCACGGTCAGCAGGGCGAGGCGTTCAGCGTCCTCGGTGCCGGGTTCGGCCGTGTAGATCATGATCCGGAGGTCGCTGCCCGCCACGGTGAGTACGTCGCAGTCGAGCGTCAAAGGTCCTGCCTGTGGGTGGTCGATGGTCTTGCGTGCGGCCTCGTGGTGGCCGACGGTGCCGGCATCCCACAGTGCGGCGAATCGGTCGCTGGTCGTGCGCAGTTCCGCGATCAGTCGCCGCAGCCGTCGGTCGGCCGGGTATCGGCCGGCCGCAGTGCGCAGGTCGGCGACCAGCGCCGCCTCGAAGTCGCGCAGGGATTGAGGCGTGTGGCGGGCCCGGGTGCCCGGGCCGAGGAAGTGGCGCCACACAGCGTTGCGCTCGTCGTCACGCCAACCGGACGGATCCCCCATCAGGGCC
Source organism: Streptomyces sp. CA-181903 (assembly GCF_050937075.1). NCBI lineage: Bacteria > Bacillati > Actinomycetota > Actinomycetes > Kitasatosporales > Streptomycetaceae > Streptomyces > Streptomyces sp. CA-181903. The sequence continues at coordinate 1,314,929 of NZ_JBNJLY010000001.1, read as the reverse complement.
GTGTACGGCGCGTTGGCCATGAGAAGGGTCCAGGACGCGTCATAGACCGCCACGGGCGTCCCCGTCAGTCTGTCGAGCAGCCGCTGGACGCTCGGGGTGATGTACGCCGGCACTGTCCGCGGGCCCGGCGGTGCGAGCCCGGCCAGCCGGAAGAGGTGGGCGCGCTCGTCCCCGACAGTCGCAGTGCCCTGGCCAGTGCCTCGACGATCTGGGGCGAGGGATGGGTGGCGCGGCCCTGTTCGAGCCGGGTGACGTAGTCGACGGAAATCCCGGCGAGCATGGCCAACTCCTCGCGGCGCAGCCCGGTGGTGCGCCGCGGCGCGCCGACGGGCAGTCCGGCCGTCTCCGGTGGCATCCGGTCGCGCCAGCGACGCACCGCCTGCCCGAATTCCGTCGTCGCCATGCCTGCCAGTGTGCACCGTTCGTCGCCTGGGCCGCCTGGTACTGCCAGTCCCAGGAAGGAGGGACGCCTGGCCGGGCGAATGGTCCGGAGGCACGGTAGGGACATGACGAGAACACTGATCACCGGGGCGAACAAGGGGCTCGGCTTCGAGACGGCCCGCCGCCTCATCGCCGCAGGCCATACCGTCTACATCGGCAGCCGGGACCCCGAGCGCGGCCGCCGGGCCGCCGAGTCGCTGGGCGCGAGGACCGTACGGCTCGATGTCACCGACGACGCCTCCGTCGCGGCCGCGGCCGAGACCATCGGGGCGGACGGCGGACTGGACGTGCTGGTCAACAACGCCGGAATCGAAGGAAGAAGCGAGGACAACGGGGTGATCGGTGCCGCGGACGTCACCGCGGACATGATGCGGCAGGTGTTCGAGACCAACGTCTTCGGCGCGGTGAGGGTCACCCACGCGTTTCTGCCGCTGCTGCGGCGGTCCGCTTCCCCGGTCGTGGTCAACCTCAGCAGCGGCCTGGCCTCCCTCACCCGGGTCACCACCGCCGGCACCCCGGCCCACGCCTACCCGGGCGTCGCGTATCCGGCCTCGAAGACGGCACTCAACATGATCACCGTGCAGTACGCGAAGGCCTTCCCGAACATGCGGATCAACGCGGTGGAGCCCGGTTACACCAAGACGGACCTCAACGGGAACACCGGCACCCAGACCGTCGAACAGGGCGCCGAGATCATCGTCCGCATGGCGCAACTGGGCCCTGACGGCCCCACTGGAGGCTACTTCGACGCACACGGGCCCCTGCCCTGGTGAGCCTCCGAGCCCTGGCCGTCACGGGAGGGTGACCGAGCGCTTCACGTCGCGCATGCCGCCGCCACGACAGAGCGCTCAGTCACCTTGCGGCAGGATGGTGGCCCGTGAGTCCGCGGGGTCAGGGCGACGATGAGGTCTATCGCCGCCGTCTGCGACTGCTGAAGTCGCGCGGAGACCCGCCGCCTGTACAACCTCACCGGCCGCCCCGTCCACGAGATCCGCACCGCCCCCGCACTGGTCGACGTGCCGCCGCCGACACCAAGTCGAGGCCCGGCACCACGACTTCCGCCGCCATATGCGACTCCGGACGGTGCGGATCCAGCCCTGTAATACTGGCCCCCTCGCGCGTCCCCCCAACCTGCCCACCTCGGCACGCGGCCCGGACGTCCCACCCGAACGCGTACCACCCTCCTCACCATCCCCCCATCGCGTTCCACCCGAGCGCGTTCCACCCCCGCGTTCCAAGGGGCGCGCATATCCCCTGACCGGAGGCCAAGTTCGCGTCTCCGTGTCCCGAAGTAGCCGGTCCGCATGGCGGCCGGGCGGTGTTGTCCCGCAAGCTCGGGTGATCACACGTTCGGGACAGGACCCAGGAACCACGTGACACGTGAAGGAGCGCCTTCCTTGACCACACACCTTCGACGCGCCACCGGCCCGCGGGCGGTGCTCGCGCTGCTGGCGGCGCTGTGCGGGATCATCGGTGCCACCGCGCTCGGCCCGACCCCGGCCGCGGCGGCCGACCAGCGGCACGCCATCTACGCCATCGCGCACCGCGTCGACACCGTGGAGGGCGTGGACGCCGCGCTCAACCACGGCGCCAACGGGATCGAGATCGACGTCTGCGCCTGGTGGAACCCCAACGAATGGCGCGCCTACCACGACTGTTCCTCGGCCGGTGAGAACCGGAGAGGCCCCAGCTTCGACAGCATGATCGACCGGATCCTGTCCAACGCCAAGGCGGGACGCCGACTGGCGCTGGTCTGGCTGGACATCAAGGACCCCAACTACTGCGGCGAACAGCCGAACCGCACGTGCAGCGTCGCCGGTCTGCGCGACAAGGCGCAGCGGCTGACGGCCGCCGGGATCCAGGTGCTCTACGGCTTCTACGAGTACCACGGCGGCAACACCCCGGACGTCGGCGGCCGGGGTTGGAAGAGCCTCGAGGGAAAGCTCGGCAAGCTGGAGGGCATTACGACGACCGGGTCCCGCGACAAGGTGATCAATGCCTTCAACCAGTTCGGCGCCGGGTTCCCGAACGGCCGCCGGGTGATGGACTACGGCGACACCAACATCCCCAATGGTTTCGGCAACTGCACGGAACCCTCCTACAACACCTGTGCCGAGCTGAAGAAGGGCGCCGCGGACCGCTCCGCCGGCCGCCTCGCGGCCACGCTGTCCTGGACGACCACGTACAACGACCCGTGGTACGTCGACAAGCTGCTGGGCGACGCGCGGGTGGACGGCATCATCGCGGGCTACGGCACCTTCACCGGTGAGCACGAGTACGACAACGGCTGGCAGTGCGCCAACGCCATCAAGCTCATCCGCGACTGGGTGAACAGCCACGGCGGGACCCATCGCATGGCCACCGGCGCCGACCGCCTGTTCCGGTGACCGCTTGAGCGGGTAGCCGCCCGTCGCACGGAGCGGACGCGCCCGACGGACGCACGCAACGGACGCGCACAGCCGACACTCGGAGCGGACGGTAGCGGTCGCGGACCCGTACCGCCCCGCGTGCAGGACCCGAGTTCAGGGCGGGTCGTGCACGCGGGGCTTCCGGCATTCGTCCGGGTGTGGCCGGGTTCGGCCGGGCCTAGGGAAGGCGAAACAGGGCCGGAAAAACGCAAAACGCCCTCCGACCCGCGGATTTCCGCGATTCGGAGGGCGTTTCCCGTGTCGGGACGGCGGGATTTGAACCCACGACCCCTTGACCCCCAGTCAAGTGCGCTACCAAGCTGCGCCACGTCCCGTTCGCCCGTTCCCTCCGGTTTTCGTCCCGGTGGGGCGTGCAGGAAGAAAATATCCTGTTCCGCGCCGTGATCCAAATCCGGGGGTGGGCGGGCTCCCCGGCAGGGCGGAGGGGGAGGCTCTCCGAGGTCAGCGGGAGGCCGACAGGAACCAGCGGACCCGGCTGATCCGCTCCTTGCCCGCCGCGGCCGCGGCCCGCTCCAGCAGGGCGTCCAGCTCGGCGCGCCGGGCGTCGGGGAGCGTCCGGTACGCCGCCGCGGCGCCGGCGGGACCCCAGCCGGCGAGGGCCGTCAGGGCCCGCTCGCGCAGCGCGGGATCCGGGTCGCCGGCCAGTCGCAGGAAGCAGCGGAGCTGGGCCGTCGGACGGTGGGCGGACAGCAGCCGGAAGGCGGAGACGCGGACGTACCGGGGACGGTCGTCCGCCAGCCGGTCGTACAGCCAGTCCTCGGGGAGCCGGGCGGCGACCGGCAGGAGCGTCGTCGTCGCCTCGCGGACGACGGAGACCGACGGGTCGTCCAGCAGCGGTTCCAGCCGCTCGGGCCCGCCCGCGTCCAGCATCCGCAGGGCGGCGACGGCCTTCGCCCGTACGGCCGGACGCGGGTGGCCGAGCAGCGGCCACAGGGGCGCCGCGTCCGCGCGGGTCCCCGTCTCGCCCAGCCCGGCGGGCGCGCCGGGGAGGACGTCGGGGCCGGCGCAGGCGGCCCGGTACAGCGGCAGGGGTTCGACGCCGTGCCGCCGCAGCACCCAGCGGGCGCAGGCGCGGACCAGCCCGGAGCGGTCGGTGAGGAAGCGGGCCGCCTCCCCGGTCTCCCCGGTGCGTCCGAGCGCGGTCACCCCGGCGGCGCGGACGCGCGGCTGCCGGGAGGCGAGCAGCGGACGCAGGACGCCGTCGGGGTCCCCGTCCCGGGTGCGGGCGAGCGCGGCGTCCGCGCACAGGTCCTGCACGACGACGTCCGGGTCCGCGGCCGCGGCGCGCGCCAGCTCGGCGGCGGAAAGGTGCTCCTCGTCGATCGCCACCCGGTGGCCCAGCCGGCGGGCCGCCCGGTCCGGGCACGCCAGCAGCGCGTCGATCCGCTCGGGGCTCCGGACGAACGACATGACCAGGTCGCGGGCGTAGTCACCCCGCCGCCGCACGGCCGCGCGCAGGGCGACCGCCACGACCGGAGCAACGGCACTCGGCGGGACACCGGGCAGCAGCCCCGCCAGCGACCTCCGCGCCTCCTCCCGCACCGGGCCCGCCCAGTCCGCGCACCGCAACACCACCAGCGCCGGGAATCCGGCCGCCTCCGGCCGCCGCAGCGCCGCCTCGCGCATCCGCCCGTCGGGGTGGCACAGCGCGACCGCCACCGCCGCGTCGCCGGGCGCCGGCTCCCCGGTGCGCAGCCAGTCGACGGACAGGTTCTCCCAGAGCAGGTGCTCGCGCACCCCGTAGTCGAAGTCGATCCACGCCGTCGGATCGGCGGCGTCGAACGGGACGCCGTCCCCGGATCGGGCGGCCCGTAGGGTCGCGTGGGCCAGTCCGTACTCGCGGCTCATGGGGGTGTGTCCCTGTTTCGGTCGGTTCGATCGTTCGGAAGTGATGATCGTAGGGCCGGCGCGAAAGGGGGGAGCGGTCGGGTTCGGGCTCAACCCCCGGCTCGGAGGACGCGGTGGGCCCCGCACTCCGGCCCGGTTCACTCTTCCGAGGCGTTGACGAAACATACGGAGCACTGCATAGTTATACCCATCACCGCATGCAAGATAAGGAGAATCCCGTGACCGAGCGCGTCGTACTCGCCTACTCGGGCGGCCTGGACACCTCCGTCGCCATCGGCTGGATCGCCGAGGAGACGGGCGCCGAGGTCATCGCCGTCGCCGTGGACGTCGGCCAGGGCGGCGAGGACCTGGACGTCATCCGCAAGCGCGCGCTCGCCTGCGGTGCGGTGGAGGCGGAGGTCGCCGATGCCAAGGACGAGTTCGCCGAGGAGTACTGCCTCCCGGCGATCAAGGCCAACGCCCTCTACATGGACCGGTACCCGCTGGTCTCCGCCCTCTCCCGGCCGACGATCGTCAAGCACCTCGTCGCCGCCGCGCGGAAGCACGGCGCCACCACGGTCGCCCACGGCTGCACCGGCAAGGGCAACGACCAGGTGCGGTTCGAGGCCGGGATCTCCTCGCTCGCGCCGGACCTGAAGTGCATCGCGCCCGTCCGGGACTACGCCATGACCCGGGACAAGGCCATTGCCTTCTGCGAGGCCAAGGGCCTGCCGATCGCCACCAGCAAGAAGTCGCCGTACTCGATCGACCAGAACGTCTTCGGCCGGGCCGTCGAGACCGGTTTCCTGGAGGACATCTGGAACGCGCCCATCGAGGACGTCTACGACTACACGGCCAACCCGGCCACCCCGCGCGACGCCGACGAGGTCGTCATCACCTTCGACGCCGGCGTCCCGGTCGCGATCGACGGCAAGCCCGTCAGCGTCCTCCAGGCGATCCAGCAGCTCAACGAGCGGGCAGGAGCCCACGGCATCGGCCGGATCGACATGGTCGAGGACCGGCTCGTGGGCATCAAGTCCCGGGAGATCTACGAGGCGCCCGGCGCCATCGCGCTGATCACCGCCCACCAGGAGCTGGAGAACGTCACCGTCGAGCGCGAACTCGCCCGCTACAAGCGGCAGGTCGAGCAGCGGTGGAGCGAACTGGTCTACGACGGCATGTGGTTCTCGCCGCTCAAGCGGGCGCTGGACGGCTTCATCGCCGAGGCCAACGAGCACGTCAGCGGCGACATCCGGATGACCCTGCACGGCGGCCGGGCCGTCGTCACCGGCCGGAAGTCGGCCAAGTCGCTCTACGACTTCAACCTCGCCACCTACGACACGGGTGACACCTTCGACCAGTCGCTCTCCAAGGGCTTCATCGAGATCTTCGGCCTCTCGTCGAAGATCGCCGCCAAGCGGGACCTGGTCTGACCGACGGGACCGGTCCGACCGACCGGCCGGCCGCCGTGTCCCTCCGCCTGACACCCCACGGCGGCCGGCCGCCCCCCACCACCCACGAGGAGCACGCACGTGAGCAACGGCACCACCGACGACGTCCGGCTCTGGGGCGGCCGCTTCGCCGACGGCCCCGCCGAGGCCCTGGCCAAGCTGTCCGCCTCCGTCCACTTCGACTGGCGCCTGGCCCCCTACGACATCGCCGGTTCCCGCGCCCACGCCCGCGTGCTGCACAAGGCCGGACTGCTGACCGCCGACGAGCTCGCCGCGATGCTGGACGGCCTCGACCGGCTGGAGGCCGACGTGGCCACCGGCGCCTTCACCGGCACCGTCGCCGACGAGGACGTCCACACCGCCCTGGAGCGCGGCCTCCTCGAACGGCTCGGCCCCGACCTCGGCGGCAAGCTGCGCGCCGGCCGCTCCCGCAACGACCAGGTCGCCACCCTCTTCCGGATGTACCTGCGCGATCACGCGCGGATCATCGGCGGACTGCTCGCCGAGCTCCAGGAAGCGCTCGTCGGCCTCGCCGAGGCGCACCAGGACGTGGCGATGCCCGGCCGGACGCACCTCCAGCACGCCCAGCCCGTCCTCTTCGCCCACCACGTCCTCGCCCACGTCCAGGCCCTCGGCCGGGACGCGGAACGGCTGCGGCAGTGGGACGAGCGGACGGCCGTCTCCCCGTACGGCTCCGGCGCGCTCGCCGGGTCCTCGCTCGGCCTCGACCCGGAGGCGGTCGCCGCCGACCTCGGCTTCGAGCGCGGCTCGGTCGGCAACTCCATCGACGGCACGGCCTCCCGGGACTTCGTCGCCGAGTTCGCGTTCATCACGGCGATGATCGGGATCGATCTCTCGCGGATCGCCGAGGAGATCATCATCTGGAACACGAAGGAGTTCTCCTTCGTCACCCTCCACGACGCGTTCTCGACCGGCTCGTCGATCATGCCGCAGAAGAAGAACCCGGACATCGCCGAGCTGGCGCGCGGCAAGTCCGGACGGCTGATCGGCAATCTGACCGGGCTGCTCGCCACACTCAAGGCGCTGCCGCTCGCCTACAACCGCGACCTCCAGGAGGACAAGGAGCCGGTCTTCGACTCCTGCGACCAGCTGGAGGTCCTGCTGCCCGCCTTCACCGGGATGATGGCGACGCTCACCGTCCACCGGGAGCGGATGGAGGAGCTGGCTCCGGCCGGGTTCTCGCTGGCCACGGACATCGCGGAGTGGCTGGTGCGGGAGGGGGTGCCGTTCCGGGTGGCGCATGAGGTGGCGGGGGAGTGCGTGAAGGTGTGTGAGCGGCGGGGGGTTGAGCTGGACGCGCTCTCGGATGAGGAGTTCGCGGCGATCTCGGTGCATCTGACGCCGGAGGTGCGGACCGTTCTGGACGTTCCGGGGTCGCTCGCTTCCCGGAGCGGGCGGGGCGGGACCGCGCCGTCGGCGGTCGCCGTGCAGCTTGCCGAGGTGAAGGCGGAGCTGGTGGTGCAGCGGGAGTGGGCGGGCGCGGAGCGGGGGTGACCCTCCGGGGGGTGTTGCCCCGGACCCGCCCTTTCTCCCCCAGCTACCGCTGGGAGGTGCCCCCAGTTTCTTCCGGGGCTCCGCCCCGGACCCCGGGTCCTCAATCGCCGGACGGGCTGATTTCAGCCCGTCCGGCGATTGAGGACAACCGCGCGGAGCGCGGTTTGGGGGTGCGGGGGCGCAGCCCCCGCAAGAAACGGTGAAAGGGCGGGACCGGGGCACCCTCCCCACGCGCAGCGCGAGACACCATCGACCCGAATGAGACATGAACGTCTCATTCGGGTTACTCTCGTCTCATGAGGCTCGACCGACAGCACGTACTGAACGCGGCCGCGTCCCTGCTCACCCGCAAGGCGACGGCCTCCATGGACGAGATCGCGAGAGCGGCGGGGATCAGCCGGGCCACGTTGCACCGGCACTTCGCCGGGCGTGACGCGCTCGTCCGGGCGCTGGAAGACCTGGGGATCGAGCAGTTCGAGCGGGCGCTCGACGAGGCGAGGCCGGAGGAGGGGGACGCGGCCGAGGCGGTCGCCCGGCTGATCGCCCTGTCCGAGCCGGTCTCCGGCATCCTCGCGTTCCTCTTCACCGAGAACCAGCTCTACGAGAACGGCGGCAACGAGGGCTGGAAGCGGCTCGACACCCGCGTCCAGCGGCTGTTCACCCGCGGCCAGGAGGAGGGCGCCTTCCGCCTGGACCTGTCGGCCGCCTGGCTGACCGAGGCGCTCTACGGGCTGATCGGCATCGGCGCCTGGGCGGTCCAGGACGGCCGGGTGGCGGCCAAGGACCGCACCCGGATGGTCTCCGAGCTGCTGCTCGGCGGCGCGCGACGGAGGATGGAACGATGAACGGCCAGCGAACGATCACCCAGCCCCCGAACGCCCCCAAAGCCGGGGAGACCCCCTACCGGGGCCGCTGGCTGGCCCTCGCGGTCCTCGTCCTCGCTGTGCTGCTGGTCGCCGTCGACGCCACCGTCCTCGGCCTGGCGACGCCGTTCCTCAGCGAGGACCTGAAGCCCTCGGGCACGCAGCTGCTGTGGATCGGCGACGTCTACTCCTTCGTCATCGCTGGTCTGCTCGTCTCCATGGGCAGCCTGGGCGACCGCATCGGGCGCAAGAAGCTGCTGCTCAGCGGTGCCGTCGCGTTCGGCGCGGTGTCGGTCCTCAACGCGTACGCCGCCAGCCCGGAGATGATGATCGCCGCCCGCGCCCTGCTGGGCGTCGCCGGCGCGACCCTGATGCCGTCCACCCTGGCGCTGATCCGCAACCTCTTCCACGACCCGCGCGAGCGCAGCCTCGCCATCGGCATCTGGGGCGCGATGGCCTCGGCCGGCGCGGCCGTGGGGCCGGTGGTCGGCGGGTTCCTGCTGGAGAACTACTGGTGGGGCTCGGTCTTCCTGATCAACCTGCCGGTCATGGCGGTGCTGGTGCTCGTGGGCATCAAGTTGCTGCCCGAGTCGCGTGATCCGTCGCCCGGCCCCTGGGACCTGCTGAGCGTCGTCCTGTCGATGGCCGGCATCATCGGCGTCGTCTACGCGGTCAAGGAGGGGGCGACGCACGGGATCAGCGCGGAGGTCGCCGTCGCGGCGGTCGTCGGACTGGCCGCCCTGGCCTGGTTCGTCCGCCGGCAGCTGCGGCTGCCCGCGCCCCTGCTGGACATGCGCCTCTTCCGCAACCGGGGCTTCTCCGCCGCCGTCCTGGCGGACCTGCTGACGGTATTGGGCCTGTCCGGCATGGTCTTCTTCCTGTCCCAGTTCCTCCAGCTCGTGCAGGACCGCGACCCGCTGGAGGCCGGACTGGCCGAACTCCCGGCCGCCGTCGGCGCGGTGACGGCCGGCCTGCTGGCCGGGCAGGCGGCCCGCCGCTGGTCGGTACGGTCGGTGGTGGGCGGCGGCCTGGCGGCCATCGGCGTCGCCCTCGCCGTCATCGCCACCCTGCGAACCGACACCTCCTACCCGCTGCTCGGGGCGGTCCTGCTGGTCGTCGGCGTCGGTGCGGGCTTCTCGTTCACCGTCACCGCCGACGTCATCCTCTCCAGCGTCCCCAAGGAGCAGGCCGGCGCCGCCTCGGCCGTCTCCGAGACGGCGTACGAACTCGGCGCCGCGCTGGGCATCGCGCTGCTGGGCTCGATCGTCACCGGCGTCTACCGGGACTTCGCCGTCCCGGCCGGGGTGCCGTCCGGTGCCGCGGCGGACGCGCACGAGTCGCTGGGCGGGGCGGTCAAGGCGGCGACGACGCTGCCCGCCGACGCCGGGTCCGCCCTGCTGAGTTCCGCGCAGCATGCGTTCGTCGACGGGCTGCGGCTGGCGTCCGCGGTCGGTGCGGTGGTGCTGCTGGGGACGGCGGTGGCGGCGTGGTTCCTGCTGCGCGGGCAGCGGCTGGAGGACAGCGCGGAGGCCGAGCACCTCAAGCACGCCGAGCACGAGCACTGAGTGCCGCCGGTGAGCGGGACAGGGCTCGGATGAGCCAAGCGCACACGGGCCGGGGCGGCAAGCCCCGGCCCGTGTGACTTTTTCCGAGGGTTCCGTCCCTTGACGGGGTCCTTACGCGCGGGAACGATCTGCGACTACCGGTCGGTATTGCCGAACGCAGTTCGGCGAGGTTGAAGCAAAGCCCTTGTGCGGAAGGAACCCCCCATGCGTCTGCGCACCAAAGTGAGAGCCCTGCTCGCCGCGGCGGCCACCGCGACCCTCACCCTCACCGGAATGTCCGCCACGGCGGCCCCCGCCTCCGCGTCGGTGCTCGACATCCCGCCCAAGGGCGCCAACGACTGGTCCTGCAAGCCGGATTCGGCCCACCCGGAGCCCGTCGTCCTCGTCAACGGCACGTTCAAGCTCATGGCGGAGAACTGGGCCAAGCTCTCCCCGAAGCTGAAGGAGAACGGCTACTGCGTCTTCGCCTTCAACTACGGGCACATGGAGACCGACCCCATCCCGCAGGCGGCGGCCGAACTCCGCGACTTCGTCGAGGCCGTCCGCGGGGCGACCGGCGCGGCCAAGGTCGACATCGTCGGCCACAGTCAGGGCGGCATGATGCCGCGCTACTACGTGAAGTTCCTCGGCGGCGCCGACAAGGTGGACGACCTCGTCGCCATCGTCCCCTCCAACCACGGCACCGACAACCCGCTGGCCATCCCCGCCGGGTACACCGTCTGCCCGTCCTGCCTGGACCAGCGCACCGGATCCGACCTGCTGAAGAAGCTCAACGCGGGCGAGGAGACGCCCGCCGGGCCCGACTACACCGTCGTCACCACCCGGCACGACGAGGTCGTCGTCCCCTACACCAGCGCCCTGCTGACCGGCCCCGCCGAGCGGCTGACCAACGTCGTCCTCCAGGACGCGTGCCCGTTCGACCCGTTCATGCACGACCAGGCGACCAAGGACCCGGTCGTCCACCAGTGGGTGCTCAACGCCCTGGCACGGAAGGGCCCCGCCGACCCGGGCTTCCGGCCGCGGTGCCTCGGCGGGGCCTGACGGCCACCGGTCGTCGGGAAGGGGCCCGGCTCAGGCGGCCTTCGCCGCCCGCGCCTTGGTGGCGTAGATGTCCACGTACTCCTGGCCGGAGAGCCGCATGACGTGGCTCATCACCTCGTCGGTGACGGCCCGCAGGACGTAGCGGTCGCGGTCCATGCCCTCGTAGCGCTCGAAGTCCAGCGGCTCACCGAAGCGGACGGTCACCGGGCTGATGTGCGGGCGGCCCTTGCCGCTCGGCTGCACCTTGTCGGTGCCGATCATCGCGAACGGCACCACGGGCGCGCCGGTCATCAGCGCGAGGCGGGCGATGCCGGTCCGGCCGCGGTACAGGCGGCCGTCGGGGGAGCGGGTGCCCTCGGGGTAGATCGCGAAGATCTTGCCCTCCTCCAGGATGCGACGGCCCGTCATCAGCGCGGCGACCCCGCCGTGACCGCCGTCGCGGTCCACCGGGATCATGCCGGAGGCGCCGAAGAACCAGGCCATCAGCCGGCCCTTGAGCCCCTTGCCCGTCACGTACTCGTCCTTGCCGATGAAGAACACCTGCCGCTTGACCACCAGCGCCAGGAACAGCGAGTCGATGAACGTGACGTGGTTCCCCGCCAGAATGACCGGCCCGGAAGCGGGGATGCGCTCCATGCCCTCCACCTTGGGGCGGTACAGGACGCGCATGAGAAGTCCGAGGAACGCCTTGAGCAGGATGCGGGACACGGATCCTCCGGTCTTGTCTTGGTCTTGTTCGGTTTGGTCGGTCGGTCGGCGGCCGGGCCTGGTGGCAGGTGAGGACGATACTCGCGGGTACGGCCGTTCCGCACACCGGGTTAACCGACCCGATACGCAGTGTTGACGTGAGTTTTCACTCCGTTTCGACCACGGCCTTCTGTACGCAAGACGGACGCACCTACGATCTGCGCGTCCGAAAGGGAGTCGGAACCACCGGCTCCGGAACGAAGGAGCGAATGTACATGCAGCAGGAGCAGCGGCCGGGCCGGCGCTCGGTGCTGGGGGCCGCGGCGGTCCTCGGCGCGGGAGCGGTCACCCTCGGCGGCGGCGCGGGCATGGCGGCGGCGGCCCCCTCGGCGGCCTCGGCGACGGCGGGTGACCGGCGGCCGGGCCACGGCCACGGCGGCGGCGGTGGCCTGCGGGACCTGCCGGTGCCCACGGTCGTCGGACACCGCGGCGGCAGTGGATACCGGCCCGAGCACACCCTCGGCTCCTACCGGTTCGCCCTGGAGAACGGCGCGGACGTCATCGAGCAGGACGTCGTCCCCACCAAGGACGGCCATCTGGTCTGTCGCCACGAGAACGACATCACGGGCACCACCGACGTCTCCTCCCGTCCGGAGTTCGCCTCCCGCAAGACCACCAAGACCGTCGACGGCGAGTCCCACACCGGCTGGTTCACCGAGGACTTCACCCTCGCCGAGCTGAAGACCCTGCGTGCGAAGGAACGCCTGCCCCAGGTCCGGCAGCACAACACCCTTTACGACGGCCACTGGACCGTGCCCACCTTCGAAGAGGTCCTCAAGTGGGCGGACGAGGAGGGGCGCAAGCGCGGCCGGCGCATATGGCTGCACGTCGAGACCAAGCACCCCACCTACTTCCGCAAGCTGGGCCTGGGCCTGGAGGAGCGGCTCGCGAAGCTGCTGCGCCGGTACGGCCGCGCGGGCCGGAACTCGTCGTATACGTTCCTTCAGTCCTTCGAGCCGAGCAGCCTCCAGCGGCTGGGCCGGCTCGGCCTCGACTGCCCGAAGATCCTGCTCCTGGACGATCTGCCCACCCGCCCCTGGGACTTCGTCGAGGCCAAGGACCCGCGCACGGTCGCGGACCTCATCACCCCCAAGGGCCTCAAGTGGGTGTCCGGCTTCGCGCAGGGCATAGGCCCGTGGCTCAACCTGATCATCCCCCGGGACAAGAACGACCGGCTCACCAAGCCCACCACGCTCGTCCGTGACGCGCACGCCGCCCATCTCGTCCTGCACCCGTACACCATGCGCAACGAGAACAGCTTCCTGCCCGCCGACTTCCGGCGCGGCACCGACCCGAACGCGTACGGCGACGCCATCGGCGCCTTCAAGACGTACTACGCGACGGGGATCGACGGCATCTTCTCGGACAACTGCGACACGGCGGTGCTCGCGCGGGAGGAGTTCCTGAAGGGGCGCAAGGGCTGAAGCCTCCGCCGCCCCGGGAATCCTGACGGATTCCACACGGACGAGTGACGCCCGTCGGGCTCGGCAACCGGTGGCTCACGCCCCCACGTCCCGCCGGGCATGACACCGAACGACCTCGTCACCTCGCTCCGGCCGCTGCTGGCCGCCGAATGCGCCGCCGAGGCGCCGGCGGCCGGCATCGACGCGGCCGACCTCGAACAGGCCGTCTGGGTCCGACTGCTGAGCGACCGGAACGACGGCGTCCCCGCCGGCCGACGGGGACGCCGTCGCGCCGAGCCGCCCGCCCTCCGGTTACGCGCCGCCGTCCGCGCCGAGGCCCGCGCCGCGAGCCGCCTCGCCCGCCGCGAGGTGCCGTACGACCCCACCGCCGCCGAACCGGCCGACCACGCCGACGCGCTCGGCTCCGGCGTCGAACGGGCGGTCCTGGCCGCCGAATCCCGCCGCGAACTCCGCGCCGCCGTCCACCGCCTCCCCGGCCGCTGCCCCGGCCTGATGCGCGCCCTCCTCTCCTCAGGAGACCCGACGTACCGAGAAATCGCAGGAGAGTTGGGTATCTCACAAGGATCTTTGGGGCCGATCCGTTCCCGTTGCCTGGGATGCCTGCGCAGAATGCTGACGGCGGCGATTGCGGCTCCTGGACCTTGGGGAAAGGAGCGGTAGACAACAGGCGCCACGGAGGCGACGTGTACCGCGGCGGCTCCTGTCAGACGGAACGTACGGGACTGACCAGGGGAGGCATGCGCACATGGGTATGAGCGTGACCATCGCGGCGGCGACCGAGGACGACGCCGAACGGATCCTGAAGCTCCAGTACCTCTGCTACCAGGGGAGGCCGAGCTGTACGGGGACTACTCCCTCGACCCGCTGACCCAGACTCTCGACGAACTGCGGGCCGAACTGGCCGCGGGGTGCGTGCTGGTGGCCCGGCTCGGCGAGGAGGTCGTCGGGTCGGTGCGCGGCACGCTCGACGCCGCGTCCGGCACGGCGTCCATCACCGGCCTCATCGTCCACCCGCGGCTGCGGCGCCACGGCCTGGGCGGCCGGCTGCTGGGCGCTCTGGAGGAGCGTCTCGCCGCGGACGGGGGTGCGCGGCGGTTCCGGCTGGCCGTTGGCCGGCGGAGCGAACTGACGCTTCGGCTGTGCCGGAAGCGGGGGTATGAGGCGGTGGGGACGGAAGTGGTCAGCAAGGCGCTGACGGTGGTGACGCTGGAGAAGTCCGCCGCGGTGGGAGAGCTGGCCGCTGCCGGGTGAAACCGCGCTCCGCGCGGTTGTCCTCAAACGCCGGACGGGCTGGTTGTCGCGCCCAGGGCGCGCACTTCAGCCCGTCCGGCGTTTGAGGACCTCGCGGCGAAGCCGCGATGCCGGGGGTCCGGGGTGCTTCCCGGGAAACGGCGAAAGGGCGGGGCCGGGGACCCTCACCGCGCAGCGGAAACCGGCGCCCGCCGCAACCACACCATCGCCGTCACCGGCAGGATCACCGGAATGAACAGGTACCCCATCCCGTAGTCCGACCACACGGTCGCGTCAGGGAACGCCCCGGGATCCGCGAGGGTCCACGTCCCCACGGTGAGCACCCCGAGAAGCTCCAGCGCGCAGCACACCAACGCCACCCGCCGAGCCCCCTCCCCACCCCGCACCAGCGAGTACGTGATGAACGCGTACACCACGGCCGCGACGGCCGAGAGCACGTACGCCAGCGGCGCGTCCCCGAAGTGCAGAGCCATCTGCACGATGGACCGCGACGCCGCCGCCACGGTGAACACCCCGTACAGCCAGACCAGCAGTCGGCCCGGGCCCTTGCCCAGGCCCGCGCCGCCCTCGGCGGTGGTGGCGGGTTCGGTCACGGTCAGCCTCCCCAGATGTCGTAGAGCCGTACCTGGAGCACGGCGAGGATGACGGCGCCGGCGGCCACGGTGGCGGACCCCCAGCGGGTGCGTTCGGCGATCGACATGAATCCGGCGCCCGGTACGCACGCGGCGGCGCCCAGGAGGTACGCCACGAAGAGGGCGGTGCCCTTCACGGGCCGCTCGCCCCGGGCGAGCTGCACCACGCCGACGACCAGCTGGGCCAGGGCGAGGACGGAGACGACGGCCATGCCGATGAAGTGCCAGTCCTTGGTCGGCTGGTCACGGTACGCGGCGTGGCCGCACCAGACGGCGAGCGCGAGGGCGGTCACGCCGACCGCGAGCGTCAGCGCGTCGATCACCGTGACCCCCGGGCGGCACCGGCGTGCGGATGGGGCGTGACAGGCATGGGGACGACTTTAGACGGCCCCCGCGCGCCCGCCGCGCCCGGCCCGCACTGTCCACGGGGTGACCGGAGGTGTCCGCCATTCGGACAACCTTGGCCTGTTCGCGCGTACGTCTGTTTTACTTGCCCGCATGACCACGACGAGCACCCGCATCTCTGCGACCGAGGCGATGACGACGCCCGGTGCTGCTCGTCGCATGTGTCGAATGTGTGACCGCTGAGGGCCCCCGTTCGAGCCTCGCGCCCCGAAGCGAGACCCGTAGAGCCCGCGTCCGACGACGGACCGCCCGCTCTCCACCCTCCGCGACACCGGATCCCCACCGCCGCCGAAGACGGCCGCCGACGGGGTCCCACGCCGCGTTCCGCAATGAATTCCCGTGCGCCGGCGCCCCACAAGCCGCGCACTCGACAGTGACGGAAACCCCTGTGATCACCACTACGGGCCTGACAAAGGTCTACCGCTCACGCGGCCGCGAGGTCACCGCCCTCGACGGCGTCGACCTGCACGTGCGGGAGGGCGAGGTGTACGGCGTCATCGGCCAGAGCGGCGCCGGCAAGTCCACGCTCATCCGCTGCGTCAACCTCCTGGAGCGGCCCACGTCCGGCACGGTCACCGTCGCCGGCCAGGACCTCACGGCGCTCGCCGGCCGCGGCCCGCGCGCCGGCGCCGCCCTCCGGCAGGCACGCAGCCGCATCGGCATGGTCTTCCAGCACTTCAACCTGCTGTCCTCGCGGACCGTCCAGGCCAACGTCGAGCTCCCGCTGGAGATCCTCGGCCTGTCCGGCAAGGAGCGCTCCCGCAAGGCCCTGGAACTGCTGGACCTGGTCGGCCTCGCCGAGAAGGCCAAGGCGTACCCGGGCCAGCTCTCCGGCGGCCAGAAGCAGCGCGTCGGCATCGCCCGCGCCCTGGCCGGCGACCCCAAGGTGCTGCTCTCCGACGAGTCGACGTCCGCGCTCGACCCGGAGACCACCCGCTCGATCCTCCAGCTGCTGCGCGACCTCAACCGGCAGCTCGGCCTGACCGTGCTGCTGATCACCCACGAGATGGACGTCGTCAAGTCCATCTGCGACTCCGCGGCCCTGATGAAGGGGGGCCGGGTCCTGGAATCCGGCACCGTCGCCGAGCTGCTGGCCACGCCCGGCTCCGAGCTGGCCGCCGAGCTGTTCCCCGTGGGCGGCGAGCCCTCCGGCCCCGACCGGACCGTCGTGGACGTCACCTTCCACGGCGACGCGGCCACCCAGCCGGTCATCTCGCAGCTCTCGCGCACGTACAACATCGACATCTCGATCCTCGGCGCGGCGATGGACACCATCGCCGGCCGCCAGGTCGGCCGGATGCGCATCGAGCTGCCCGGCCGCTTCGAGGAAAACGTGGTCCCCATCGGCTTCCTGCGCGAGCAGGGCCTCCAGGTCGAGGTGGCGCCCGTGACCGCCGGTGCGGAGGCCACGGCCGACGCCCTCCTCAAGGAAGGTGCCAAGTGACCTGGAACGAGATGCAGCCGCTGCTGCGCGACGCCTGTCTCGACACCCTCTTCATGGTGTGGTGGTCCGCCGTCTGGACCGTCGTCGGCGGACTGCCGCTGGGCATCCTGCTCTACCTCACCGACCGCGGCGGCCTGCTCCGCAACCTGGTCGTCAACAAGGTCGTCGGCGCGGTGGTGAACATCGCCCGGTCCGTGCCGTTCATCATCCTGATCGTCTGGCTGATCCCCTTCAGCCGCATGGTCATCGGCACGTCGATCGGGCCGAGCGCCGCGGTCGTCGCCCTGGCCATCGGCGCCATCCCGTTCTTCGCCCGGCTGGTCGAGACCGCCCTCCGCGAGGTCGACGGCGGACTGATCGAGGCCGTCCAGGCGATGGGCGGCGGCACCTGGACGATCATCTTCAAGGTGCTGCTCCCGCAGGCCCTCGCCTCGCTCGTGGCCGGCCTGACCACCACCGTGATCGCCCTCATCGGCTACTCCGCCATGGCCGGCGCCGTCGGCGGCGGCGGGCTCGGCCAGGTCGCCATCAACTACGGCTACCAGCGGCAGGAGCACGGGCTGATGAACATCACCATCGTGCTGCTGATCGTCCTGGTCACCATCGTCCAGCTGGCCGGCGACCTCGCCGTCCGCCGCCTCGCCCGCCGCACCGGCCGGCAGGCCGCGCCCGGCGGCCTGTGGCGCCTGCGGACCGCCAAGGCCCCCAAGGCGACGGCGGACATCCCCGCCCAGCGCACCGCCGACGAGCCCAAGGCGGCCGTCGACGCCCCCTGAACCTCCGCGGGGTCCGTCGACGGCCCCGGGGACACCACGAGCCCGGACCCTTTGCCGGGCGGCAACACCTCGTGAGAACAAGAAAGAGGCACTCTTCGTGCGTACCACCCTCAAGCTCACCGCCGCCGTCGCCGCAGCCGCCGCGCTGACCCTCGGCCTGAGCGCCTGCAGCGCCCCCTCCGACACCTCCGCGTCCTCGACCAAGAAGGGCAAGGACGCGGACCCGGCGGCCAAGCTCCTCATCGCGGCCAGCCCCACGCCGCACAGCGTCATCCTCGAGTACGTCCGCGACCACCTCGCGAAGGACGCCGGCCTGAAGCTGGAGGTGAAGCAGTACAACGACTACAACGTGCCGAACACGGCCACCCAGAGCGGCGAGGTCGACGGCAACTTCTTCCAGCACAAGCCGTACCTCGACGAGTTCAACAAGAAGAACAAGACGGACATCGTCCCCGTCGTCAACGTCGAGATCGAGCCGCTGGGCCTCTACTCCAAGAAGGTCAAGAAGGTCTCCGAGCTGGGCGAGGGCGCCACCATCGCCGTCCCCAACGACGTCACCAACGAGGGCCGCGCCCTCAAGCTGCTCGCCGACAACAAGGTCATCGAGCTGAAGGACGGCGTGGGCGCCGGTGCCACCCTCAAGGACATCAAGGACGACAAGGGCATCAAGTTCACCGAGATCGAGGCCGCCCAGATCCCGGCCCGCCTCGCCGACGTGGACGCCGCCGTCATCAACGGCAACTTCGCCATCGGCGCCAAGCTCAACCCGGCCAAGGACTCCCTGGCCCTGGAGAAGGCCGAGGGCAACCCCTACGCCAACTTCCTCGCCGTGAAGAAGGGCAACGAGCAGGACCCGCGCATCGTCAAGCTCGCCAAGCTGCTCAACTCCGACGAGGTCAAGAAGTTCATCGAGGATAAGTTCAGCAACGGGGCCGTCATCCCGGCCTTCGGCCCCGCCAAGGGCTGACGGTCCGAACGGGCGGCTCACGGCCGAAACGGACGCCGGATCGCGTCGCCCGCCCTGCGCCGCGCAGAAACCGCCGGTACTCTCAGCCGTCTCGGCGGACGCAGGCCCCGCACACGCCACGCGTGCGCGGGGCCGCCGCGCTTGGCGCACCACTGTGGCCATACTGCATGCTGGTGCATCCGAGACCGGCGCGACCGCCGGGACGGAACCCGGCCACCCTCCCCGCGTCCGCACGGCGCGGGGAACCCCCTCCGGCGTTGGAGCAGCGCATGACTTCCACCTTTCCGGACATCTCCATCAGTACGGACCGGCTGGTGCTGCGCCCGTTCGACGCGACGGACGTCCCCGCGCTCACCGAGATGATGAACGACGAGCTCATCACCGCGTGGACGTCCGCCCCGCACCCGTACACCACCGCCGACGCCCGCGAATGGGTCCTCCGGACCGCTCCCGCCGAACGCTCCTCGGGACGCGGAATCGTCTTTGCGGTGACCGAGTTCCTCACCCACCGCCTGGTCGGCACCGTGCGCCTCCACCACACCGACTGGCACACCCTCTCCAGCGAGATCGCCTACGTCACCGCCCCCTGGGCCCGCGGCGAGGGCTACGCCTGCGAATCCGTCCTCGCCGTCGCCCAGTGGCTCTTCCGGGACCAGAAGTTCGAACGCCTCGAACTCCGCACCGCCGCCGACAACACCGCCTCCCAGCAGGTCGCCCAGAAGATCGGCTGCATCAGCGAAGGGGTTCTCCGCAACGCCTGGATAGCGCGCAGCCGCACCGAGGACGGCGGCTGGACCGACATCCGCACCGACCTCATCGTCTGGAGCCTGCTCCCCGAGGACCTCGACGAGGTGCGCGAACACACCGGGGACAACACCGGTTACGCCGCCGCGTTCCCCGGCTGGTCGCCCGGCTGGCGCTGACGCCCCCCGCGCGCAACCATCCGCCCCGCGCTCCGGACGGTGGTCCGGACCTGCCGGGGTACTCTCACCATGCCCGCCGCGCAGAGCGGGCACCCCGCTGTGCACTTCCCCCTCCAGAGACACCCCCAGGAGACAGACGACGATGGCCGACCGGGTCACGGTGATCGGATGGGACGGCTCACCGTTGACGGAGGCGGCCCGCTCCGCCGTGGGCGCCGCCACCCTCGTCGCCGGAGCCGCGCACCACCTCGCGCTGCCCGAGGTCCCGCCCACCGCCGAACGCGTCCGGCTCGGCAGCGTCGACCTCGCCGCCCGCCGCATCGCCCGGCACCGCGGCACCGCCGTCGTCCTCGCCGACGGCGACCCCGGCTTCTTCGGCGTCGTCCGCGCCCTGCGCGCCCCCGAGCACGGCCTGGAGGTGGAGGTGGTGCCCGCCGTCTCCTCCGTCGCCGCCGCCTTCGCCCGGGCCGGCATGCCGTGGGACGACGCCCAGATCGTCGTCGCCCACAGCCGCGACCTGCGACGGGCCGTCAACGTCTGCCGCGCCCACCCCAAGGTCGCCGTCCTCACCTCACCCGGCGCCGGACCCGCCGAACTGGCCCTGCTGCTCGGCCCGGTCCACCGCACCTTCGTCATCTGCGAGCAACTGGGCACCGCCCGCGAGCGCGTCACCGTCCTGACCTCCGACAAGGTCGCCGACCACGCCTGGCGCGACCCCAACGTCGTCATCGTCATCGGCGGGACCGGGGCGGGCCCCGACGACGCCCCCGCCGTCCCCGGCCAGCGCGCCGGCGGCTGGATCGCCGGCCGCGACCCCGGCCGGCTCCCCGGCCCGCGTGGCTGGGCCCTGCCCGCCGACGCCTACGGCACCACCCCCGGCGAGGGCGAGGGCACCGAGCTGCGCGCCGCCCAACTCGCCCGGCTCGCCCCCCGCGTCGGCGACCTCGTCTGGGACATCGGCTCCGGCAGCGGCGCCGCCGCCGTCGAGGCCGCCCGGTTCGGCGCGGCCGTCATCGCCGTCGACCGCGACGCCGACGCCTGCGCCCGCACCCTCGCCGCCGCCCGCCACTACGGCGTCCAGCTCCAGACCGTGCACGGCATCGCGCCGCACGTTCTGGAGGACCTGCCCGAACCCGACGTCGTCCGCGTCGGCGGCGGCGGGGCGCCCGTCGTCGCCGCCTGCGCCGACCGCCGGCCCGAGGCCATCGTGGCGCACGCCGTCACCCGTGACGAGGCCGAGGCCATCGGACGGGCGCTCGCCGAGGGCGGGTACGCCGTCGAATGCACCCTGCTCCAGGCCGTGCGCCTGGACACCGCCGACTGGACCGAAGCCGAGCGGTCCGTCACCTTCCTGCTGAGCGGCCGCCGTCCGCACCCGTGACCCCGAGCGGTCCGCGCCCGCCACCCGTGACCCCGAGCGGTCCGCCACCCGTGATCCCGACACGCCGAACGGAAGGTAGGCTGGCGGATCGTTGTGCGGCGGCTCGGTGTCAAAGACCACAGTCACCAATGTCCGGAACGCCCCTCCTTTTTGGCGGTGCGCAGGGCAGGGTGGCACCGGGGCGGTACGCAACGTGCCGCGAGAGTTGGACGCTCGTTCTTAGCTATGGGCGTGAGCGGTTGGAAGGAGCACTACCGATGGGCGAGGGGTACGCATGACCGACACCGGCCGGTTCCCGGATGAGGGACAGCCGGAGAACGCAGGCGCGACGCCCGGGCACCCGCTCACCGCGGACGCCGCGGCTCCTGCCGACACCGGAATCCCGGCACATCCCGCCGTCCCGCAGGCGCCTCGCGGGCGTCCCACCACGGGACCCTCCACGTACGCGTTCCTCGCCGACCCGGACGCCGCCGACGAGGACGACCTGCTCCTGATGCCGGGCGCCCAGGGCGCCTGGAGCGAGCAGCCGGCCCAGGGCGGCACCCACGAGACGGGCGGCCGGGACACCGGCGCCGCCGTCTTCGAAGAGGTCCGCACGCCCCCGGCCACCCCCGCCGCACCCCGTCGCCCGCTCCACATGGGCCCGCCCGACCCGTCGTCCAGCGGCGTCGTACGCTCCCTCGCGGACCGCGGTCCGGCCGCCCCGCAGCAGCCGGTCGGCTCCCCGGTCCCGCACCCCCGGGCTCCCCGGCCGCGGGCCAGGGCCCGGGCCCCGAATACCTCGACGCTTCGCAGGCCGACGCGGAACCGGTGACCCAGCCGGGCATATGGGACGCCCAGCCGCAGCATCACGGCCAGGAGCAGCGGCAGGAACACGCGGCGGACGCGGTGGCCGAGCCGGCCGTCGCCTTCGTCCCGCCGCAGAACACGGGCGGGACCGTAGCGCCGCAGGGCGCGCCCGGTCCTTCCGCCGACGCGACGTTTTCTGACGGTCCGTCAGGTGAGGCCGTGCACGTGCCGACGGTGCCCGCCCAGGGCGCGCCGGTGGAGCCCGCCGAGGCCGTGGCCCTCCCGCAGGAGACCGTCCCGCCGGCCCGCACCCCGGGGCCGGAGGAGACGGCTCCGGTCGCGGATGCGACCGTTCCGGCGGCCGCGGCTCCGGTGGACTCGGTGGATCCGGTGGACGCCGCACAGCAGGCCGGCGCCGGCACGTCCGCACCGGACGCGGTGGCGGCCGCCGGGACGCCCGCGGCGGAACCCGCCGCCGACGCCGGGACGCCCGCGCCGGTCGAGGCAGCGGTGGCCGGCGAAACGCACGCTCCGTCCGACACGGCAGGCGTCACGCTGGGCGCCGAGGCACCGCAGGCCACTGCGACGGGGACCGCCGCGCCCGATTCCGCGCCGGCGCCCGTATCCGCGCCGGCGCCGTCCGGCGTCCCGGCGGAGGCCCCCGTTCACTTCGACGCGTCAGCCCAGGCGGACGCCTCCGCGCCGGAGGGCGGGCCGGTCCTGGCCGACGTGCTCGTTCGGGGCGACGCTTCCGCCGTGTCCGGCGCGCCTGTTCAGACCGACGCTTCGACGCAGGCTGACGCTTCGACGCAGACTGACGCGCCCGTGCCGGGGGCCGAACCCGCGCCGGCCGACGCCTCCGTGACGACTGACGCGTCGACTCAGGCCGACACCTCCTCGCCGGCGGGCACCCCCGCACCGGCTGACGCGCCTGCCCAGCCGGGTGTCTCCGCCTCGGCTGACACGCCGGCACAAGCTGACGCCTCCATGCCGGCGGGCGCGCCCGCCCCGGCCGGCGCATCGGTTCAACCCGATGCTTCTGCTCCGGCCGACGGTCTGGCCGACGCTCCTGCCGCTGCCGACGGCTCCGTGCCGGCGGGCGCAGCCACACCGGCTGACGCACCTGTTCAGGCCGATGTTCCCCCTCGGAGGCCGGTGCACCCGTCCAGTCCGGGGCGCCGGTGGCGGCCGATGTGCCGGGCCAGGCGGACGCGGCCGGGCCGGCTGACGCGCCGGTTGGCGACGGCGTTTCCGCTGTGTCGGGCGCTCCTGTCGAGGCCGGCGACTCCGCTTCGGCCGACGCGTCGGCCCCGGCGGACGCGTCCGCATCGCAGGCCGTATCCGTCCCGGCTGACGCACCCGCCCAGGTAGCCACGTCCGCTCAGCCGGACGTCTCGGCTTCTGCCGACGCCGCTGCCTCCGCCGACGCAGCCGCCCCGGCCGGCCCCTCATCCCCGGCGGACTCCTCGGCCCCGGCAGACACGGCGACCTCGGCCGGCGCACCGGCCGGGGGAGACGCTTCCCCCCAGGCCGGTCCGTCCTCCCCGGCCGGCGCCTCCGTCCCGACGGACGCCTCCGCCCCGGCTGATACGTCGGCCCCGGCGGGCACATCCGCCCAGGCGGACACGTCCGTTCCGGCGGACGCCTCTGCGTCGGCCGACGCTCCTGCCGCGGCTGACGGGTCCGTCTCGGGGGACGTTTCCGCCCCGGCCGGTTCGTCCTCTCCGGCGGACGTCATCGTTCCGGCGGACGCTTCCGCGTCCGCTGACGCTCCTGCCTCGGCCGGCGCATCTGTTCCGGGGGCCGCTTCCGTCCCGGAGGGTTCGTCCCCGCAGACGGACGTCTCGGTACCGGCGGACGTCTCCGTACCGGTGGATGCCGCTGCGTCGACCGGTGTTCCTGCCCCGGCTGACGCATCCGTCCCGGAAGGCGACTCCGTTCCCGAGGGTGCTTCCGTTCCGGCCGGGTCGTCCCCTCAGACCGATGCCTCTGTTCCGGCGGATGCCGCCGCGCCGGTCGACGCTCCTGCCGCGGCTGACGGGTCTGTCTCGGGGGGCGTTTCCGCTCCGGCCGGGTCGTCCCTTCAGGCCGATGCCTCTGTTGCGGCGGATGCCGCCGCGTCGGTCGATGTTTCTGCCCCGGCCGATGGATCTGTTCCGGAGGTCGCTTCCGCCCAGGCCGGTTCGGCTCAGACGGGCGCCTCCGTTCCGGCCGTTGCCACCGCGTCGACCGACGCTCCCGCCTCGGCCGGCGCGTCTCTAACTGGGGACGCTTCCGTCCCGGCGGATGCCTCTGCCGCGGTCGGCGCACCTGGCCCGGAGAACGCGTCCGTACCGGCCGATCCGACCTCTCCGGCGGGCGCTTCCGTCCCGGCGGGCGCACCCGCGCAGGCCGGTCCGCCCTCTCAGGCCGAAGCCCCTGCCCCGGCGGATGCCGCCGTATCGGCTGACGCTTCCGCCTCGACCGGCGCACCGGTCCCGGCAGACGCATCCGCGCAGGCCGGTTCGCCTTCTCCGGCGGACGCTTCCGTCCCGGCCGACGCTTCTGCCGCGGCCGGTGCTCCGGTCCCGGCCGGCGCCTCTGCCCCGGCGGGTTCGTCTTCTCAGACGAATGCCTCCGCCCCCGTGGATGCCTCTGCATCGGCCGATGCACCCGCCTCCGCCGATGCTTCCGTCCCGGCTGACGCGTCCGCCTCCGCTGACGCGTCCGCCTCCGCCGGCGCACCCGCCTCCGCCGACGCCTCCGCGCCGGTCGACGCCTCCGTCCCCGCCGACGCCTCCACCCCGCCCGGCGCTCCAGCCGACGCACCCGCCCAGGCCGACGCTCCCGCCCAGGCGGAGACTTCCGCCCCCGCAGGGGCTGTTGACCCCGCAGAAACCGGGAGCGCCGCAGAGGCGGCCGTCCCCGCAGAGGCAGCCGCCGCTGCGGAGGCCGTCCCCCCGCGGAGGCTTCCGCCACCGCCGGGACGACCGCGCCCGCCGAGAACGCCATGTCCGCCCAGGGCATTACGCCCCTCCAGAACCCCGTGGCTGCCGAGACCGCTGTGCCTGCTCAGACTTCCGTGCCCGCCGAGACCCCCGCACAGACCGAGGTCCCCGCGACGGCCGTTCCCACCGTGACCGAAGGGGCGCCCGTCGCCTCCGACACGGCCGTGACCCCTTCCACTCCGGCAGCACCCGCCGAGGCGCAGGCCGAGGCGTCCGCCGAGACCTCCGCCCTCGCCGAGTCCGCCGACGAGGCGCCCGTACCCGCCGCGGCCCCGGACGGTGAGCCCGCCCCCGTACCCGCGCAGCCGGCCGGACAGCCCGCCGAGCCCGTCGCGGCGCAGGCGGCCGTCCCCGTCGCGGAGGAGGCGCCCGCCCCCGTGCACCTCGCCCTCGTCCGCGACGACGAGCCGCAGGACGGGCAGCCCCGCGCCGCCGAGCCCGGCGCCGAACACGCCGACGGCGCGGACCCCGTCGAAGAGCCCCGCATCCCCTCGGCCCCCGGCCGACGGTTTCGCGGCCGCCGAGCGGGAGGCCGTCCACCGCGTGATGCGCGAACGCCGCGACATCCGCAACGGCTTCCGCCCCGACCCCATCCCGCACGACGTCCTGCTGCGCGTCCTGGAGGCCGCGCACACGGCGCCGAGCGTCGGGCACTCCCAGCCCTGGGACTTCGTCGTCATCCGGTCCGCCGAGACCCGCCGGACCATGCACGACCTGGCCACCCGCCAGCGCGACGCGTACGCCGCCTCGCTGCCCAAGGGCCGGGCCAAGCAGTTCAAGGAAATGAAAATCGAGGCGATCCTCGACACCCCGGTCAACATCGTGGTGACCGCCGACCCCACCCGGGGCGGCCGGCACACCCTCGGCCGGCACACGCAGCCGCAGATGGCCCCCTACTCGTCGGCCCTCGCCGTCGAGAACCTGTGGCTCGCGGCCCGCGCGGAAGGGCTCGGCGTCGGCTGGGTCAGCTTCTTCGACGAGCGGGAGATGGTCCGCGAACTCGGCCTCCCCGAGCACCTGGAGGTCGTCGCGTACCTGTGCGTCGGGTACGTCGACGAGTTCCCGGGCGAGCCCGAGCTGATGCAGGCCGGCTGGTCCAAGCGGCGCCCGCTGTCCTGGGTGGTCCACGAGGAGACGTACGGCCGCCGCGCGCTGCCCGGCGAGGACCCGCACGACCTGCTCGCCGAGACCCTGCGCGGCATCCGCCCGCTGGACGCCAAGGCGCTCGGCGAGGCGTGGGAGCGGCAGAAGCGGATGACCAAGCCGTCGGGCGCGCTCGGCATGCTGGAGATCATCTCGGCGCAGCTGTGCGGCCTGTCGCGCAAGTGCCCGCCGCCGATCCCGGAGCCCGCCGCCGTCGCGGTCTTCGCCGGCGACCACGGCGTGCACGCCCAGGGCGTCACCGCCTGGCCCCAGGAGGTCACCATGCAGATGGTGACCAACTTCCTGGGCGGCGGGGCCGTGTGCAACGCGTTCGCCAACCAGGTCGGCGCGGAGGTCTGCGTCGTGGACGTCGGCGTCGCCGGCGACCTGCCGGCCCGCCCCGGCCTGCTGCCGCGCAAGATCCGGCCCGGTACGGACGACTTCACCGCCGGCCCGGCGATGACCCGCGAGGAGGCGCTGCGCGCCGTCGAGGTGGGCATCGAGACCGCCCGCGACCTCGTCACCGCGGGCAACAAGGCGCTCCTCACCGGCGAGATGGGCATCGCCAACACCACCGTGTCGGCCGCCCTGATCTCCGTCTTCACCGGCTCCGACCCGGGCGAGGTCACCGGCCGCGGCACCGGCATCAACGACGAGATGCACGCCCGCAAGATCGATGTCGTCCGGCGGGCGCTGGAGCTGCACCGCCCGGACCCGGCCGACCCGATCGGCGTCCTCGCCGCCGTCGGCGGGCTCGAACACGCCGCGCTCGTCGGCCTGATCCTCGGCGCCGCGTCCCTGCGCACGCCGGTGATCCTGGACGGGGTGAGCGCCGGTGCCGCCGCCCTGGTGGCGCGGGCCATCGCGCCCGAGGCGCTGGCCGCGTGCATCGCGGGGCACCGCAGCGCGGAGCCCGGGCACGTCGCCGCTCTGACGAAGCTGGGGCTGCGGCCGCTGGTCGACCTCGACCTCCGCCTCGGCGAGGGGACGGGTGCGCTGCTGGCGCTGCCGGTCGTGCAGAGTGCTGCGCGGGCGATGCACGAGGTGGCGACGTTCGACAGCGCGGGGGTCGCGGAGAAGGGGTAAGGCCCTGCGGGCGGCTGGTGCCCCGGTCCCTCCCCCAGAGGGGGCACCCCCATTCGCCGTTTCCTGCGGGGGCTGGCGCCCCCGCACCCCCGAAACCGCGCTCCGCGCGGTTGTCCTCAAACGCCGGACGGGCTGTGTGGTGCGCCGCCCCGGGGCGAAACCCCCCGCTAACAAAGCCCACGTAGGGTATGCCCAGCGCCCCTGACCAGCGAGGAGACCCGCAGCCCCCATGGCCGAGCACCCAGAACCCGCCGCCTACCCCGTCGGACTCCGCCTGCGCGGCCGCCGCGTCGTCGTCCTCGGCGGCGGCCAGGTCGCGCAGCGCCGGCTGCCCGCCCTCATCGCGGCCGGCGCCGACGTCCTGCTCGTGTCGCCGTCCGCGACCGCGTCCGTGGAGGCCATGGCGGAGGCCGGCGAACTGCGCTGGGAGCGCCGCCGCTACCGCGAGGGCGACCTGGACGGCGCCTGGTACGCGCTGATCACCACCGACGACCCCGAGGCCAACCGGGCCGCGTCCGCCGAGGCGGAGGCCCGCCGCGTCTGGGCCGTCCGCAGCGACGACGCGGAGGCGGCCACCGCCTGGACGCCGGCCACCGGCCGCAGCGCGGGCGTCACCGTGGCCGTGCTCACCGGCCAGGACCCGCGCCGCACGGCGGCCCTGCGGGACGCCATCGTCGAGGGGCTGCGCGACGGTTCCATCGCCGCGCCGCACCGCCGCACCCGCCCGGGCGGCGGACGGGTGGCCCTCGTCGGCGGCGGCCCCGGCGACCCCGACCTGATCACCGTGCGCGGCCGGCGCCTCCTCGCCGAGGCCGACGTCGTCGTCGCCGACCGGCTCGGCCCGCGCGACCTCCTCGACGAACTCCCGCCGCACGTCGAGGTGATCGACGCCGCGAAGATCCCGTACGGCCGCTCGATGGCCCAGGAGGCCATCAACGACGCCCTGATCGAGCACGCGAAGGCCGGGAAGACCGTCGTCCGCCTCAAGGGCGGCGACCCGTTCGTCTTCGGCCGCGGCAAGGAGGAGGTGCAGGCGCTCGCCGAACACGGCATCCCTTGCACCGTCGTTCCCGGCATCTCCAGCTCGATCAGCGTCCCCGGCACGGTCGGCATCCCCGTCACCCACCGCGGCGTCGCCCACGAGTTCACCGTCATCAGCGGGCACGTCGCCCCCGACGACCCGCGGTCCCTCGTCGACTGGCCGTCGCTCGCCCGCCTCGGCGGCACCCTCGTGGTGCTCATGGGCGTCGAACAGTGCGGTGCCATCGCCGAGACGCTCATCCGGCACGGCCGGTCCGCCGACACCCCGGTCGCGGTGATCCAGGAGGGCACGACCGCCGCCCAGCGCCGCGTCGACGCCGTCCTCGGCACGGTGGGGGAGCGGGTGCGGGCCGAGGGCATACGTCCGCCGGCCGTGATCGTCATCGGCGAGGTCGTGGCGATCGGCCGGGAGACGGACGCCACCCCTGGCGGCGCGACCGCCGGCTGAGAACGAGCCCCCGGAGCCCCCCGGAGCCTCCGGGTCTCCCGGACCCCCCGTACGCACCACGAGACACGTGAGCCCCATGACGCAGTCCCCCCAGGTCATCACCATCGACGACCCCGACGACCCCCGGCTCCACGACTACACCGGCCTGACCGACGTCGAGCTGCGCCGCCGGCGCGAGCCCGCCGAGGGCCTGTTCATCGCGGAGGGGGAGAAGGTCATCCGCCGGGCGGTGGACGCGGGTTACGGCATGCGCTCCATGCTGCTCTCCGCCAAGTGGGTCGACGCGATGCGCGACGTCATGGAAGACGTCTCCGCACCCGTCTACGTCGTGGAGCCGGAGCTCGCCGAGCGGGTGACGGGGTACCACGTGCACCGCGGCGCCCTCGCCTCCATGCGGCGCAAGCCGCTGCCCGACGCCGCCGGGCTGCTGGCCACGGCCCGCCGGGTCGCCGTCATGGAGGCGGTCAACGACCATACGAATATTGGTGCCATTTTTCGAAGCGCGGCCGCCCTGGGCATGGACGCCGTCCTCCTCTCCCCGGACTGCGCGGACCCGCTCTACCGGCGGTCCGTCAAGGTGTCCATGGGCGCGGTGTTCTCCGTCCCCTGGGCCCGGCTGGAGAACTGGCCGCGCGACCTGGAGACGGTCCGGGCGGCGGGCTTCCGGGTCCTGGCCCTCACTCCGGACGCGCAGGCCACCGCGATGGACGCCGCCGCCCCGCACCGCCTCGAACGGGTCGCCCTCATGCTCGGCGCCGAGGGCAGCGGCCTGTCCGCCAAGGCCCTGCGGGCGGCCGACGAGTGGGTGCGCATCCCGATGGCGCACGGCGTCGACTCCCTCAACGTCGGCGCGGCGGCGGCGGTCGCCTTCTACGCCGTGACGGCGGGGACGCCGGAGGAGCGGGCGTAGGGCGCGGACGCCTCCGGGCCGGCGCGGCGAGCCGTTTCGCCGCCTCGCCGGCAGCCGGCCTCCCCGGCACCGCCTTCCCGGCACCGCCTTCCCGGCACCTCGGCCCTCGGCCGCGCTCCCGGAGCGACGCCTTCCACCGCCGGACGCCGGCCGAGCCGGACCAAGCACGGCGCGGCGGAAACCGCCGCCCTCACCACCCGAGACGCGGCCGCCGAAGCGCTCGCACACGCCCGGCTCGTACTGCACCGCACCGGCTGGTACCACCGCACCGGCGCGTCCCGCACCGCACAGCAGCCGGGTTCCGGCCGGTCCGGCCCCCGGCGCCCACGCGGAAGCGGCCCCGCCGCCGTAACGGGTTCGCGCGGCCGTCCGTGCTTTACCGGCCGACCCGAGGACCCGTCCGTCCACCGCGCCGCGCCCTGCGACGATCCTTTGGAGCCCGCCCGCGAAGGCGCCCGCTCACCCCGCGGCCGTCAGCTCCGAAGGCCCCGGACCGACGGCGCGGCCTCCGGCTCGCTCCGCTCGCCGGACGCGCCGCACGCATCCGCCGTCACCGCGACCGCGCACGACTGCTTCCGTCCCAGGTCCCGCCCCAGGCCCGACGACTTCTTCGGCCCGTCGCACCCCTGCGCCGCCGCGATGCCCAGCGCCACCAGCAGCGTCACCACCACGAAGACGATCAGCCGCTGCCGCAACAGCCGGGGGTCGCCGCCGGACCGGCGGCCCGGTGCCCCGGCACGGGCAGCCGGGCGGGAGCCGTTGCGCGGCCGGCCCGCGGGCCGTGCGCCCGGCCGGTCCGGGCGGGGCTGCCGCAGCGGTCGGGTCGCGGGCGGCCGGGCGGGGGAGGAGCCCCCCTGCGCGGCGGCTGCCGGGCGCGGCTCCGTGGACTGGTGCGCGTGGTCCGCGACCCGCCGGTCCGAGGGCCGCTCGGGCTCGCGCCGCGGCGGCACCCGGCGGCCGTCCGGCAGCCCGTGCGCCTCGCGCGCGGCGATCTCCTTCAGCCGCAACGACAGCTGGAGCGTGCTCGGCCGCTCCTCCGGGTCCTTCGCCAGGCAGGCGAGGATCAGCGGCGCCAGCGCGTCCGGCACCCCCATGAGCTGCGGCTCCTCATGCACCACCCGGTACAGCATGACCTCCGAACTGCCCTGCCCGAAGGGGGAGTCCGCGGTCGAGGCGTACGCCAGGGTGGCGCCCAGCGCGAAGACGTCCGTCGCCGGCGTCACCGTCGCGCCCCGCACCTGCTCCGGCGCCAGGAAGCCCGGCGAGCCGACCGCCGTGCCGACGTGCGTCAGGGTGCTGGCCCCCGTCGCCCAGGCGATGCCGAAGTCGATGATGCGCGGGCCCTTGGGGGAGAGCAGGATGTTCGACGGCTTGAGGTCGCGGTGGACCACCCCGGCGTCGTGCACCGCGAGCAGCCCCTCGGCCAACGCCGCCCCGATGGACGCTGTCTGAGCCGCCGACAGAGGCCCTTCCTCGGTCACCTTGTCGTGCAGCGAGGGCCCGGGCACGTACTGCGTCGCGAACCACGGCCGCTCCGCGTCCAGATCGGCGGCCACCAGCCGTGCCGTACAGCCGCCGCGGATGCGCCGCGCGGCGGACACCTCGCGCGCGAAACGCGAGCGGAACTCCTGGTCCTCGGCGAGATCCGGCCGGATCACCTTCAGTGCCACCCGCTGGCCGCGCTTGTCCGAGCCGAGGTACACCACGCCCATGCCGCCCGCGCCCAGCCGGCGGTGAAGCCGGAACGAGCCGACGACACGCGGGTCCTCGCGCCGGAGCCGCATCATCGTCATCTTCATCCCCGCTGCCGGTCCGTCTGACGAGCCACAGCTTACGGATTGACGGGCGGCCGTGCTGAGAGGCCGCGCATGCGTCGGCCATCGGATGACCGCTTCCGCCGCGCGTCCGCGCCCGCCCGCTCCCCGCCACCCGCCCGGCGCCCGTCCGTCGGCCGTCGAGGGCCAAGCTCCCCAAACGGCCCGGGGTTTGACGGGCCGACGGCCCGCACCCCGCCGGCGGACACCCCCGGGCCGCCCGCCGCTCGAACACCTGACACCTCGTCGGTCCGGGCGGTACGACCGCGGGGAACCGGACGTGAGGCAGATCACTCCACCGTGGTCCCCTGGGGGAGGACCCGGACGCCGCCCCGGGACAACCCCGGCGAACCGCTCCTCTGTTCTCCACCCAGGGGAGTACCGGCCCGCCCCCTCCCTCCTCCTCCCGAAGGCGGTGCAAGGGGTACGAGGGCATGACGTCCGGCCCCCTCCCGGCCGCCTAGTGTGGAACCCGAGCGGCGGGCGCAACACTCGTCCCCCGAGGTCGGACGCCCGCCGCCGTCAGCATCAGGCAGCACGCCCGGTGGCCCGCGCGCAGCGGAGCCGGGCCGGGGCGGGGCGGGTCCGACGGACCGGGAGGGAGGGGCGCCATGGCCCAGGCGGTACGACGCGCGGCCCGCGCGCCAGGGCGGTCGGACGTCCACCGGAGCCTCCCCGACCTCCCCGGCGGCCGCCCCGCCGACAACCGGCACCCTCTGGTCGCGCTGGCCATGGTGCTGCCCTGCGCGGCGGTCCTCGCCGTCGCCTTCGGCGGCTGGGATGCCGTCGTCACCCAAGCGTCGTCCGTGGCCGGCATGCTGGGGCGCTGAGCGCTCCGCTCCCGGAAGAGCGGTCCGGGTCGGGGACGGGCCGGCCATAACCCCGTGGGGACGGGGGTGCGGCGGACGGCACGACGGGCCGGGCACCTGGGGAGGTGCCCGGCCCGTCCTTTGTTCCATACCGCTACGACGTGCGACACCGCTACGACATGCGAAAACGGCCGGAGGCCGGAGCTCGAAGCCCCGGCCTCTGGCCGATCATGGTGCGCGATACTGGGATTGAACCAGTGACCTCTTCCGTGTCAGGGAAGCGCTCTCCCGCTGAGCTAATCGCGCGGGAAGGCCCGTGAGGACCTTGGTGGACGATACTGGGATTGAACCAGTGACCTCTTCCGTGTCAGGGAAGCGCTCTCCCGCTGAGCTAATCGTCCGGGAGGGTGTGCCGAGTGCGCGATACTGGGATTGAACCAGTGACCTCTTCCGTGTCAGGGAAGCGCTCTCCCGCTGAGCTAATCGCGCGGGAAGGTCCGTGAGGACCTTGGTGGACGATACTGGGATTGAACCAGTGACCTCTTCCGTGTCAGGGAAGCGCTCTCCCGCTGAGCTAATCGTCCTTGGAGGTGGAGACGGGATTTGAACCCGTGTAGACGGCTTTGCAGGCCGTTGCCTCGCCTCTCGGCCACTCCACCAGGAGTGCGGGGGTCGGGAAGATCCCCCACTCGAGCGGACAACGAGACTCGAACTCGCGACATCCACCTTGGCAAGGTGGTGCTCTACCAACTGAGCTATGTCCGCACGCATCCCCCGGACCAAGATCCGGAAGCTGCCCCGCCGTTTCGCTTCCGCGTCCCGGCGACGTGTTGAACTCTAGCGGATTCCCGCGCCAGCTCAAATTCCGTTTCCGCAGCGTGCTGCCCTCTTCCTTCACCCGGCTCAGCGCCGGGGACCGGCCCATAGACTCGATGACGTGCATGACCTCCCTCCGATGGCCCGCTTCGGCGGCCTCCTCGCCACCGATCTGCGCGACGTCACCAGCGACCCCGAGGCCCTCGACTCCCGGGGCTGGTGGGCCGTGGTCGCCGGTTTCGAGGGAGACCTGCGGTGTGCCCGCTTCGGCGACGTACGCCCCGCGCCCCTCCCCGCCCCCGGGCGCTGGCGCGGACCAGCTCCCGAGGCGTGGACCAGCTCCCTGGACCGCGACGCCTACATCGCGGGCGTCCGGCGGATCCGCGAGCACATAGCCGCCGGCGAGGTCTACCAGGCCAACCTCTGCCGCGTCCTCGGCGCGCCGCTGCCCGACCCGGACCACGCCGACGTCGACGCCCTCGCCGCCCACCTCGCGGCCGGCAACCCGGCCCCCTACGCCGGCACCGTCCGCCTCCCCGCCCACGGCACCGAGGTGGTCACCGCCTCGCCCGAGCTCTACCTGCGCCGCACCGGCCGCGTCCTGGAGTCCGGACCGATCAAGGGCACCGGCCGCACCGCCGCCGACCTGCTCGACAAGGACCACGCCGAGAACGTGATGATCGTCGACCTGGTCCGCAACGACCTGGGCCGCGTCTGCGCCACCGGATCCGTGACCGTCCCCGCACTCTGCGCCGTCGAACAGCACCCCGGCCTCGTCCACCTCGTCTCCACCGTCCGCGGCGAGCTCGCCGACGACGCCGGCTGGACGGACCTGCTCGCCGCCACCTTCCCGCCCGGCTCCGTCACCGGCGCGCCCAAGGCCAGCGCCCTGGAGATCATCGAACGCCTGGAACGGGGCCCGCGCGGCCCCTACTGCGGCGGCATCGGCTGGGTCGACGCCGACCGGGGCACCGGCGAGCTCGCCGTCGGCATCCGCACCTTCTGGATCGACCGCACCGCGCCCGGCGGCCCCGCTCTCCGCTTCGGCACCGGGGCGGGCATCACCTGGGGCTCCGACCCCGAGGGCGAATGGGCCGAGACCGAACTCAAGGCGGCCCGGCTGCTCGCGATAGCGTCGGGCACCCACAGCCCGACCGCGCACCACCCGACCGCCCACAGTCCAGCCTCCGGGAGGCAACGGTGACCGTCTGGCTCAACGGGAAGCTCGTCGAAGAGGACGCCGCCCGCGTCTCGGTGTTCGACCACGGACTCACGGTCGGCGACGGCGTCTTCGAGACCCTCAAGGTCGTCGACGGCCGTCCCTTCGCCCTCACCCGGCACCTGGCCCGGCTCACCGCCTCGGCCCGCGGCCTGGGCCTCCCCGCCCCCGACACCGACGAGGCCCGCCGCGCCTGCGCGGCCGTCCTCGACGCCCACCCCCTCGCCCTCGGCCGCCTCCGCATCACCCTGACCGGCGGCCTCTCCCCGCTCGGCTCCGACCGCGGCGCCGCCGACACCACCCTCCTCGTCGCCGCCGCGCCCATCGAGCCCCGCCCCCCGGCCACCGCGGCCGTCACCGTCCCCTGGACCCGCAACGAACGCGGCGCGCTCACCGGCCTCAAGTCCACCTCGTACGCCGAGAACGTCGTCGCCCTCGCCCGCGCCAAGGAACAGGGCGCCACCGAGGCCCTCCTCGCCAACACCACCGGCGCGCTCTGCGAGGGCACCGCATCCAACGTCTTCGTCGTCGTCGACGGCGAGCTCCACACCCCGTCCCTCGCCTCCGGCTGCCTCCCCGGCATCACCCGCGCCCTCGTCGTCGAGTGGACCGGCGCCCGCGAGACCGACCTGCCCATGGACGCCCTCGACCGCGCCGACGAGATCTTCCTGACCTCCAGCCTGCGCGACGTCCAGGCCCTCCACACCCTGGACGACCGCCAACTCCCGGGCGCCCCGGGCCCGGTGACCGCCGAGGCCATGCGGATCTTCGCCGAGCGGTCGGCCGCGGACACGGATCCCTGACCCGGGGACGGCCGAGGGAAAAGCCGGCGACATCCGCCCCGGCGCGTGGGTAGAACAGCGGCATGACCACCACCCTGCGCCCCACGGCACCCGAACAGCGCACCGACGGCGGCCACCGGCGCCGCGGCTACGAGATCTGCGTCAACGGCAGGCCCGTCGGCGACGCCGAGCTGGCCACCCACCCGCACTTCGGCCCCCGGGCCGGCTCCATAGAGCGGCTCTTCGTCCGGGAGAACGAACGCCGCCGCGGCCGCGGCACGGTCGCCGCCCTCGCGGCGGAGGAGGTGCTGCGCGGCTGGGGCTGCCATTGGGTGGGCGTCGGAGTCCCCGCCGGGGACGCGGCCGCGCTCGGCCTGGTGACCGCCCTCGGCTACACCGAGCGCAACCGGAACATGGCCAAACCGCTCACCGGCCCGCCCGCCCTGCCCGCCGGGAGCGTGGCCCGCCCCATGGACGACGACCGGTTCCCGGCATGGCTCGCCGAGGAGAAGGAGGGCTACGTCGAGTCGCTGACCGAACGCGGCGTCCCCCGGGCCGAGGCCGCGGCCAAGTGCGACGCCGACCACGCGGCCCTGCTGCCGCGCGGCAGCGCTACCCCGGGTGTCGCCCTCCGCGTCCTCGCCCACGAGGGCGTCGACGTCGGAACCCTCTGGCTGAGCACACGGGACGGCATCGGCTACGTCTTCGACGTCAAGGTGGCGCCGGAACACCGCGGCCGGGGGCACGGGCGCACCCTGATGCTCGTCGCCGAACGCGAGGCCCTCGCCATGGGGCACGACCGCATCGGCCTCAACGTCTTCGCCGGCAACACCCCGGCCCGGCGGCTCTACGAGTCCCTGGGCTACGCGACCACGAACCTGTACTTCCACAAGACGCTGTGAAGCGGAGGGCGCGCCTCCGGCCGGCGTCGGCTAGCCGGCCAACAAGCGGTCCGCGATCTCCTCGATCCGCTCCCGCAGCCCTTCCTGGCTCTTCCCGCCGTCCAGCCGCTCACCGCCGATGACGTACGTCGGGGTGCCCGTCACCCCGATCGCCTTGCCCTCGGCCTGGTCGGCGTCGACGATCAGCAGGTGCCGGCCGTCGATCAGCGCGGTGTCCACCTCCTCGGCGTCCACCCCCAGCCCGGCCGCCGCCTCGACGAGCACGGCCTCGCCACGCTCGCCCAGCTCCCCGGCACGCGCCAGCACGGCCTCCGCGAACTCCCAGCCCCGGCCCTGCTCGGCCGCCTCCTCGGCGGCCTGCGCGGCGGCGTAGGAATGCCGGTGCTTCTCCAGCGGGAAGTGCCGCAACCGGATGTCCAGCCGGTCGCCGTAGCGGGCCCGCAGCGCCCGCAGGTCCCCCAGGGCGGCGTGGCAGTCGGTGCACTGGAGGTCGCACCAGACGTCGAGGACGACGGGAACGGCGGGGCCGGCGGACGAGGGGGCGGAAGGGCTGTTGGTCTCGCTCATGCCCCCAGTCTTCCAGCCCCGGACAGGGGACCGACCGCGGGAGACCCGACGGCGGGAACCTCAATGGCGGGAACCTCGACGGCGGGCGGCCCGGCCCCGAGCCGGCCGGTCGGCCAGGCGGCCCCGAGCCTGTCCCGAGCCGCCCCTGAGTCGCCCCTGAGTCGCCCCTGAGGAGGAGAGCCCCCAGGGGGCGACCCGGAGATCTCCCTGATCCCCGGCCCCCGTCGTGGCCCCCGGACCGCCGCCCGGTGCAGGATGGACACAGGAGCCCACCATCGGCAGGAGGACCGGATGCTGACCTCGACCGTTTGCGCCGCGGTGTCCGCGGGCGGCCTGGGCATCGCCCTGCTGACGGCGTACCGCAAGCGTTTCCTCGCCGCGACCCGCATCGCGGCCTTCGCCCTGATCCCCATCGGCCTCGTCCTGACCGGGATCATCGACTGGGTCACCGACCTGGTCTTCAAACCGACCGTCTGGGCCGGCTTCGGCGTCCTCGCCCTCTCCGCCCTCCTCTTCCTGGTCGGCCGGGCGGCCGAGCGGCGCGGCTCCGGAAGCCGCGACCTGCCCCCGGCCGGCCGCCGCGACGCCCTGACGCCCGGCGCCCCCACCGCCCCCTCGGCGGACCGCCCGAAGGGCCGCTCCAAGGCGAAGGGGCGGAAGGGTACCGGAGGGGAGTTCGACGACATCGAGGCAATCCTCAAAAAGCACGGGATCTGACGAACACCTCCACACGATCGGCCCGTTGACGGAACGGCCTGCGCCATCATCTGCCGGAGATGAACGACGAACCGGCCGAGACGACCGCGGAACTGACCGCAGACCTGTCCGACCTGAACGACCTCGACCTGAGCGACCTCGCCAAGGAACCGCGAGGCTGCCTCTTCGCCCTCTCCCAGCCGCCCCTGATGCTGTTCCTCGCCTTCGTGGCGACGCTGATCCTGGCGACCGCGGTCCACGACCTCTACCGGTGGTGAGCGGTGGACAGCCCGATCAGTCGGCCGCGCCGCGCCGCCGGGCCCGGTACGCGGCCACATGCAGCCGATTCCCGCAGGTCCGGCCGTCGCAGTAGCGGCGGGACCGGTTCCGCGACAGATCCACGAAGGCCCGCCCGCAGCCCGGCGCCCCACAGCGCCGCAGCCGCTCGCGCTCGCCCGCCACCAGCAGGAACGCCAGCGCCATCCCGCCGTCGGCCGCCAGGTGCTCGGCGAGCGAGGCCCCCGGCGCGAAGTAGTGCACATGCCAGTCGTAGCCGTCGTGATCGGTGAGCCGGGGCGTCGTGCCCGCCTCGGCGACCAGGGCGTTGAGCAGCTCGGCGGCCTCCGCCGTGCCCTCGGTGTCGAAGACCCGCGCGAAACGCCCCCTGAGCTCCCGCACGGCCCGCAGATCGTCCTCGTCCAGCCGCCCCACTCCGCTGATGTCGTGCCGCTCCACGAAGGCCCGCAGCGCGGCCACGTCCGGCAGCCCGTCCTCCCTGACGTCGGACGGCGCCCCGGCGGGGGAGCTGTTGAGCAGGTCGACGACGGCGTCGAGCGCGCACCCGGTGTCGTGATTGATCAGCACGGTTGGTTCGCTCCCTGGCCCGGCCGGTGGGGCGGCAACTTGTTCGACGGTGGGCACCGACCTTACTGGCTCCGGGGGAAACGCCACACGGCCGCGCCGTCGGCCACGGTGGTTTCCGTGGCGCCGGCGCGGCCGTGTGGCCGGCTGCGCGAGGGACGTGTCAGCGGGACGGGACGCGCGCCGCCTCCCCGAGTGGGCGGCGCGCAGGGACCGGACCTCGTGGGGTGGACCTCCTCAGCTCTCCGCCAGGATGTGGGAGAGCTCGGTGTCCAGGTCGAAGTGCCGGTGCTCGGTACCGGGCGGGACGGCGGCGTCGGTCCGCTTCAGGAACGACTCCAGGGCTCGCGCGGGCGCCTCCAGCAGGGCCTCGCCCTCCGGAGAGCTGAGCGCGATGCACACGACGCCCTGACCATGGCTGCGGGACGGCCAGACGCGGACGTCGCCGGTGCCGGTGGGCCGGTGCAGCCCCTCGGCGAGCAGGTCCCGGGCGAAGACCCACTCGACCGTTTCCTCGGCTCCGGTGTGGAAGGTGGCGTGTACGGCATACGGATCGGAAGTGTCGTACCGCAGACCTGCGGGTACAGGCAGTGACGATTCGCTCGACACAACGAGGCGCAGGTGCAGCTCACAGCTGACCGTGGTGTTCATAAGCGCCAGGGCCTTTCGCTCAGTGTGCGCTCGGGGATTCGCACGTCGGCGAAATCGACATGCCACCTACGGTGCCGTTGTAAACCCCTCTGACCGTTTTGGGGCTCTTCGGATACCTCGTACGGCCGACCCGTCGCGCTCCGTGTGCGGCCGTTCCGGTGAGTTCCGTCAAGGGCGCGCCCGGCCCCTATCATCACCTAGGGTGACGACTCGTGACCGGCTCCGGCCGGACGTCCCGGCGGCGGTTCTGGGCACCGCCTGACATGCGGTAATGTTTGCGGTGCGCCCGGGCGATTAGCTCAGCGGGAGAGCGCTTCGTTCACACCGAAGAGGTCACTGGTTCGATCCCAGTATCGCCCACATCCCACCCGTGGTCCGCGAGGCAAGCCCTTGCGGACCACGGGTGTTTTGTCGTGACTGTGCGGGCTGAAGGATCAGCCCGTCCGGCGTTTGAGGACGAGCGGCGAAGCCGCGAAAAGGGGGGGCTGGGGCTTGCCCCCAGGAATCGGTGAAGGGGCGGGTCCGGGGCACCAGCCTGCCGCAGGCGGAATTTGATGCGGGGCCTCCGCGACCTGTATTGTTCAGTGCGTTCCCGGGGGCAACCCCGAGAAACTCCCGGGCGATTAGCTCAGCGGGAGAGCGCTTCGTTCACACCGAAGAGGTCACTGGTTCGATCCCAGTATCGCCCACACACCACGAGGCCGGTCCTTCACCAGAAGGACCGGCCTCGTCATGCTGCGGACGGCAGCCCCGCCCGCACCGGCCAAGCCGGATCGCACTGCTCGTCCGAGCCGTTCCTCGCGAACCACGCCTGGAGTCCGCGCGCCTGCGCCGCGTGCCACACCGCCTGCCGCGCGTGCAGCTCCGCCACGCTCAGCCGCTCCAGCCGTACCGCGAACCGCTGCCCTATCGCCCGGGCCACCGCCATCGCGGCGGTCGCGTCCGCCGCCGCGTCGTGAGCGCCCGTCAGCTCGACCGCGTACTCCGCGCACAGATCGGACAGCGTCCGGCGGCCCTTGCGGTAGCGGTCCAGGTGTTTGTCCAGCACCCAGGGGTCGAGGACGCAGAGCGGCGTGGCCCCCAGGTACGCCGCGAGCGACGCGGCGCGGTGCCGCCGCAACTCCCGGTCCAGCAGCGTCAGATCGAACGGCGCGTTCATCACCACCAGGGGGGTCCCCGCCGCCGCCTGCTCGGCCAGCGCCCGTGCCACCTCCTCCATCACCGGCGCGGGCCACCGCCCGAACCGCTGGAGGTGCACGTCCGTCAGTCCGTGTATCGCCGTGGCGCCCTCCGGCACCGGGACGCCCGGATTGACCAGCCAACGGGTGACCGCCGGCGAGGCCCCCGCCCGTGACTGCACCACCAGGGCCGCGGACACGATGCGGTCGTGCTCGACGTCCACCCCGGTGGTCTCCGTGTCGAAGGCGGCGAGCGGCCCCTCGAACCAGCTCGGCATGTCACAACTCCTCGTGCTTGACCGGAACTTGGCGTGAATCCCCTCCCTCCGTCGAGTGATACCCGGTCTCCGTACGGCCCGAACCGCCCTTGTTTGCGAAGGAGTTCGGGTGGAGACAACAGCGGTGTAGACACCGGCGGACGTGCTCCCGGAAGGTGTTTCGGACATGGCCCTCACCCGGCCCGAACCGGCTGTCCCGGCCGGCGGGCCACCGCGCGCCGACGGGCGGCGCCCCCCGCACGGCCCGGCCCCGGCCCGCCGCGGCACCCTCGCCACCACCGCCTGCATGGAGACGCTCCAGATCGGCCATCTGCACGCCGTGGCGGCGGCGGCCGGCTGTACCCTCGCCCAGCCCTTTCCCGACCACGGCATCGACTGGCACGTCAGCCACACCGCCCCCGGGCACACCACCGACGACGAGGTCACCATCAAGGTGCAGCTCAAGGCCACCTACCAGGTGCCGCCCCGGCCGCCCGGCGCCAGCTTCCCCTTCACGCTCGACAACGAGCACCTCGTCAAACTCGCCCGCACCCCCGTGGCCGTCCACCGCATCCTCGTCGTCATGCTCGTCCCCCGCGCCAGGGACGACTGGGTGCACGCCGGCCCGGACCGGCTCGCCGTCCGGCACTGCTGTTACTGGACCAACCTCGCCGGCCACCCGGTCACCGGCCGGCACAGAACCACCGTGCGGATCCCCACCGCGCACGTCTTCGACGACCACGCCCTCTGCGAGATCATGACGCGCGTCGGGGCGGGAGGGAGACCCTGATGCGACCGCCGGCCGACCCACACCGCCCCGCCGAGCCCGACGTCCTCGCCGCCCTGCTGGCCCGCCACGGCTGGCGCCGCCGCGGAGGCGCCGCCGGACGCTACGGCCGCTGGACCCCGGCCCCGCCGAACGGCGCCGGCGGCCCCAGCCTCCTCGTCCCCGAGGACCCCGCCCTCCCCGACAGCGCCGAACTCCTCGCCGAAGCCCGCACCGCCCTCGAACACAGCACCGATCCCACCGCCCGGCATATCCTCCTCGCCCTCAGCACACCCGGCGACGAGATCCACTGCGCCCGCCGGACCCCCGCGCCCGACGCCGACTGGGCCGCCCAGGACCGGCTGCGCGCCGGCGTCCGCGCCCTGCTGACCGCCGGCGCCCTCGCCGCCCGCGCGGCCGCCGGCCACCACGGCGCCCGCCACCGCCGTACGGCCGAGGCCGCCCTCGGCGGACTGCTGCTCGTCCCCGGCGGCTCCGCCCGCGAGCTGTCCGTCCTCGCCCCGCTCGACCCCGGCCCCGCCTACGGCCGCCCGGCCGTGACCGCCCTCCTCACCGCGCTGTACGCCGCGCGCGACGCCACCGACTACCAGCGCGCCACCGGCCGCACCGACGCGTTCACCGCCGCCGTCGGGGCCGGAGTCTGCCGGGAACTGACCGAAGCCCTCGTCGCGCTGGTCACCGGGACCGAGGGGATCCGCGTCCGGATCCACTGGGCCCCGGCCGCCGGGCCCCCGCCCGGGCACCCGGCCGACCCCGAGCCGGTGGAGTTCTCCCCCGGGACCTGCCCGCCCTGCGCGCCGCGAGCGCCCGCTATCTGCACGACGAACCCGCCGTCCCCGTCCGCCTCACCGGCACCGTGGCCCACCTGTGGCGCGAGACCCCGGGCGGGGGCGGCACCGTGCGACTCCGGGTGCTCTCCGGGGCGGACGTCACGGAAGTCCGCGCCGAACTCGGCGAGACGGACTACCGCGCCGCCGGCCACGCCCACCTGGCGGGCCGGCCCGTGCGGCTCGACGGACACCTGGAGAGCGACGGCGGCTTCCGCCGGCTCGCCGGCGCCGGGGGAGTGCTGCCCCTGCCCGTGGACGACGCCGAACGGGACCGGCTGTTGAAGGCCCTCCACACGGACCAGGACGGCTTCGGGGGCCGGGACGGCGACGGCGTCTGACCGTTTAGCGGCCCGGCCGCCGGGCTCGGTACGATTCAGACGCGCAGCGTCCGCTGCCGTGCCCAGAGTCAGGAGAGTCCGGTGTCAGACGTCCGTGTGATCATCCAACGCGATTCCGAGCGGGAAGAGCGCGTGGTGACGACGGGCACCACCGCGGCCGACCTCTTCGCCGGCGAGCGCACCATCGTCGCGGCGCGGGTGGCGGGTCAGCTGAAGGACCTGGCCTACGAGGTCGCGGACGGCGACGAGGTGGAGCCGGTCGAGATCTCGTCCCCGGACGGCCTCGACATCCTCCGCCACTCGACCGCGCACGTCATGGCCCAGGCCGTGCAGGAGCTCTTCCCCGAGGCCAAGCTGGGCATCGGTCCGCCGGTCAAGGACGGCTTCTACTACGACTTCGACGTCGAGAAGCCCTTCACCCCCGACGATCTCAAGCTCATCGAGAAGAAGATGCAGGAGATCCAGAAGCGGGGCCAGCGCTTCTCCCGCCGCGTCGTCACCGACGAGGCCGCCCGCGAGGAGCTCGCCGGCGAGCCGTACAAGCTGGAGCTGATCGGCCTCAAGGGCTCCGCCTCCCAGGAGGACGGCGCCAACGTCGAGGTGGGCGCCGGCGAGCTCACCATCTACGACAACCTGGACGCGAAGACCGGCGAGCTGTGCTGGAAGGACCTCTGCCGCGGTCCGCACCTGCCGACCACCCGCGTCATCCCGGCGTTCAAGCTGATGCGCAACGCCGCCGCGTACTGGCGCGGCAGCGAGAAGAACCCCATGCTCCAGCGCATCTACGGCACCGCCTGGCCGACCAAGGACGAGCTGAAGGCGCACCTGGAGTTCCTGGCCGAGGCCGAGAAGCGCGACCACCGCCGGCTGGGCTCCGAACTGGACCTCTTCTCCATCCCGGAGCAGATCGGCTCGGGTCTGGCGGTCTTCCACCCCAAGGGCGGCATCATCCGGCGGGTCATGGAGGACTACTCCCGCCGCCGGCACGAGGAGGAGGGGTACGAGTTCGTCTACACCCCCCACGCCACCAAGTCGAAGCTCTTCGAGACCTCGGGCCACCTGGACTGGTACGCCGACGGCATGTACCCGCCCATGCAGCTCGACGAGGGCGTGGACTACTACCTCAAGCCCATGAACTGCCCCATGCACAACCTGATCTTCGATGCGCGGGGCCGCTCGTACCGTGAGCTGCCGCTCCGCTTCTTCGAGTTCGGGACCGTGTACCGGTACGAGAAGTCGGGCGTCGTGCACGGCCTGACCCGCGCCCGGGGCTTCACCCAGGACGACGCGCACATCTACTGCACCCGCGAGCAGATGGCGGACGAGCTGGACCGGACGCTCACCTTCGTCCTGGACCTGCTGCGCGACTACGGCCTGAAGGACTTCTACCTGGAGCTCTCCACCAAGGACCCGGAGAAGTTCGTCGGGTCGGACGAGGCGTGGGAAGAGGCCACGGAGACCCTCCGCAAGGTCGCCGAGAAGCAGGGCCTGGAACTCGTCGCCGACCCGGGCGGCGCGGCCTTCTACGGCCCGAAGATCTCCGTCCAGGCGAAGGACGCGATCGGGCGTACCTGGCAGATGTCGACGATCCAGCTCGACTTCAACCTGCCGGAGCGGTTCGAGCTGGAGTACACCTCGGCCGACGGCACCAAGCAGCGTCCGGTCATGATCCACCGTGCGCTGTTCGGTTCGATCGAGCGCTTCTTCGCGGTGCTGCTGGAGCACTACGCGGGAGCCTTCCCCGCGTGGCTGGCCCCGGTGCAGGCGACCGGCATCCCGATCGGTGACGCCCACGTCCCGTACCTCCAGGAGTTCGCCGCCGAGGCGAAGAAGAAGGGCCTGCGGGTGGAGGTGGACGCCTCCTCGGACCGGATGCAGAAGAAGATCCGCAACGCGCAGAAATCCAAGGTCCCGTTCATGATCATCGCCGGTGACGAGGACGTGGCCAACGGCGCCGTCTCCTTCCGCTACCGCGACGGTTCGCAGAAGAACGGCATCCCGAAGGACGAGGCCCTGGCCGAGCTCCTCGATGTCGTGGAGCGCCGCGTCCAGGTGTGACGCGCTCCGGTGTGTGACGAGGGGCGGTCCCACAGGGCCGCCCCTCGCCGCGTCTCCGCCAAGGAATATGCTGCTCACCATGACGAGTGAGCCGGAGCAGCAGATCGGAGTCGGGTCCCCGGACGCCTTCCAGCGCCTGTGGACGCCCCACCGGATGGCCTACATCCAGGGGGAGAACAAGCCCAGCGGGCCCGGTGCCGGCGACGGCTGCCCGTTCTGCTCCATTCC
Organism: Streptomyces sp. CA-181903; assembly: GCF_050937075.1. Lineage (NCBI taxonomy): Bacteria > Bacillati > Actinomycetota > Actinomycetes > Kitasatosporales > Streptomycetaceae > Streptomyces > Streptomyces sp. CA-181903. The sequence continues at coordinate 1,270,650 of NZ_JBNJLY010000001.1, read as the reverse complement.
GGAGAAGTCGGACGAGGACGGGCTGATCATCGCCCGGGGCGAGCGCGTCTACGCGGTGCTCAACCTGTATCCCTACAACGGCGGACACTTGATGGTCGTCCCGTTCCGGCACGTCGCCGACTACACGGAGCTCGACGCGGCGGAGACGGTCGAGGTGGCCGACTTCACCAAGCGGGCGATGCGGGCGCTGCGTGAGGCGTCCGGGGCGCACGGGTTCAACATCGGGATGAACCAGGGGGGCGTCGCGGGGGCGGGGATCGCCGCGCACCTGCACCAGCACGTCGTCCCCCGTTGGGGCGGGGACACCAATTTCCTGCCGGTCATCGGCCACACCAAGGTGCTGCCCCAACTCCTCGCCGACACGCGGAAGATGCTGGCCGACGTCTGGCCGGAGGCATAGTCCTGCGGGGTGCCGGCCGGGGGTGAGGCGGGGACACGCGCCGACCGCATGAGCCGAAAATCACCCCGAATCCAGACAAAAAAGCTCTAATGGTGCGGTGACCTTCCCGCATCGCCGTACCCTGCTGCGCGCAGCCGCGAGCGGTGTCCTCGCCGGACTGGCGGGGGCACCGCTCGTCGGCTGTGACGAGGAGCGGAGGCCCGCCGCCGGGGCACGGGCCTCCGAACGAGCGGCGCCGCCGGGCCCCGGCGTCCGTCCGCCCGCCCTGCCCCCGCTGCCGGCCGGGCTGCCCGCGCAGATCGAGAACGGGCCGCGCGACCGGCAAGCCGTCGCCCTCACCTTCCACGGCCGGGGCGACGCCGGCACCGCGACCGGCTGCCTGGCCGAGGCCGAACGGGCGGGGGCGCGGGTGACCGTGCTCGCGGTGGGGGACTGGCTGGACGCCCAGCCGCAGCTGGCCCGCCGGGTGCTGGACGGCGGACATGAACTCGGCAACCACACCATGCGCCACCTGGACATCTGCTCGATGAGCGCCGAGGCCGCGTACGCCGAGATCACCGAGTGTGCGGAGCGGCTGCGCCGGCTGACCGGCGGGATCGGTCGCTGGTTCCGGCCCTCGAAGACGCGGCTCGCCACGGAGCAGGTGGTGGCGCTGGCGCGCAGGGCGGGGTATCCGCACGTCCTGTCGTACGACGTCGACTCCCTCGACTTCACCGATCCGGGCGCGGCGGCCGTCGGGCGCGCCGTGCTGGACGAGGTGCGTCCGGGGTCGGTGGTGAGTCTGCACTTCGGGCACGCCGGCACGGTGGCCGCGCTGCCCGCGATCCTCGACGGCCTGCACCGCCGCGGTCTGCGCGCGGTGACGACATCGGAGCTGCTGACCTGATGATCCAGTTCTCGCACGTCCGTCCCCGTCCCCGTTCCCTTCCGTGTTCCCGCCCGCGCAGGCTGCCGCGCGGGCTCCGCCGGATCGCGGTGCTCGCCGTCGGCGGGGTGCTGCTGGCCGCGGCCGGCTGCGGTGGCGGCAGCAGCGACGAGGCCGCCGGCCGCCGTCCGCACCAAGAGCAGCGGCAGGGCGCGGCGCGAGGGGTGCCGCAGGGGCTCCCGGGGATGCCGCCGCTGCTGGATCCGAACGACGTGTACGCGGCGGACCGGCCGAACGCGCTGTCCCCGGTGGTGAAGGACTTCCCGTCCCGAGTGTACGTGCCGAACACGGAGTCGGACACGGTCAGCGTCATCGATCCCAAGACGTACAAGGTGATCGAGACGATCCCGGTGGGGTCGCAGCCGCAGCACGTGGTGCCGTCGTGGGACCTGAAGACGCTGTGGGTCAACAACGACCGGGGGCACACGCTGACGCCGATCGACCCGGCGACGGGCCGGGCGGGGAAGACGGTGGCGGTACACGACCCGTACAACCTCTACTTCACGCCGGACGGCAAATACGCGGTGGTGATGGCGTCGATGGACCGGGAGCTGGTGTTCCGGGACGCGCACACCATGAAGCGGAAGAAGACGGTTCCGGTGAGCTGTCTGGGCGTCAACCACGCGGACTTCTCGCCGGACGGGCGGTACTTCATCGTCTCCTGTGAGTTCTCGGGCGAGCTGCTGAAGGTCGACACGGAGAAGATGAAGGTCATCGGCCAGCAGAAGCTGCCGTTCGACGGGGCGATGCCGCAGGACGTGAAGATCGCCTCGGACGGGCGGACCTGGTACATCGCCGACATGATGGCCGACGGGCTGTGGGTGCTGGACGGGGACAAGTTCACCGAGCCGTGGCTGATGCCCACCGGCAAGGGGGCGCACGGCCTGTATGTGAGCCGGGACTCCAAGTCGATGTACATCTCCAACCGGGGCGAGGGGTCGATCTCGGTGCTCGATCTGAAGAGCCGCAAGCTGGTGCACAAGTGGGAGCTGCCGGACGGCGGCAGCCCGGACATGGGCGGGGTGTCGGCGGACGGCAAGGTGCTCTGGCTGTCCGGGCGCTACAACGGCGAGGTGTACGCGATCGACACCACGGACGGGCATCAGATCGCCCGGATCCCGGTGGGCGCGGGGCCGCACGGGCTCGCCGTCTACCCGCAGCCCGGGCGGTACTCGCTGGGGCACACCGGCATCTTCCGGTGAGCCCCGCCTCGTCCTGCTACGCGTTGTAGACGTCGGCCTGACGGGGTGACAGGTCCTGGACGGCGCCGCTGAGGTTGCCGGCGCGGCTGCTGAAGCGCTCGGTGTTCACCCCGTGTTCGGCGAGGAAGCGCACGGCGGTCTCGTGCACCACGCGGAGGACGGGGGTGGCGGCCCGCAGGGCGTCGTCGGCCATGAAGCGGTGGCGCCAGGGCTTGTCGGCCCAGGCGTGCCGCAGGCCGAAGGGCTCGGGGAGGACGAGCTTGCCGCCCCAGTGCTCCAGCAGCGGCGGGTAATAGGTGAGGGGGGCGCGGGCGGCCAGCCGGACGACCTCGCGGGCCTCGACGACGGGAAGCTGGCGCTCCCAGGTCTCCCAGAACTTGATGCCCTTGCGGAAGGTCTTGGTGCGGGTCTTCGGCTTTCCGTTGAAGACGGGGTGGATCGGGCCGAGGGCGTGGCCGGTGACCTCGATGCGCAGCGTCTTGTGCAGGACGGTCACGTTGATGAGCAGGGTGATGACCAACTGGCCGTCCCACAGGACGAACTGGACGCCGAGGTAGTGGCGGTCACCGCTGCCGAAGTGCTGCTCGTTGCAGATCTTCTGGAGCGCGGCGCCCCTTATCTGGAAGGAGGCGTCCGCGTCGGCGGGCCGGGAGACGGCGCCGGCGCCCTCGCCGATCGGGCAGACCACCCAGTGCTCGACGAAGGGCGGGGTCAGGCCGCCGGTGTTGATGGGGGTGCGTTCGAGCAGGCGCAGCTGGTCGTGGACGGCGCGCATGATGTCCCAGCTGCGGAAGGGGTGGATCTCCTTCTCGGGGTCGGCGGGGGCCAGTTCCTCGGCGAGCTGCCAGCTTCCCCAGCGGGTGCCCATGCCGAGTATGCCCTTGGGGCCGGCGTAGAAGACGATGTTGCTCTTCTGCTCGGCGGAGAGGCGCTCCAGGTTCTGCCGGAGCTGTTCGGCGGCGCTCTCGCCGGGGTTCTTGGGAACGGCCTCGGGGATCTTGGCGCCGATGCCGCCGCCGTCCAGCAGGCCGGTCCAGCGGCCGCGGAGGTCCCTGGCGGTGCGTTCGCAGATGGTCTTGGCCCAGGCCCAGCCGATGATGGGGGCGACCATCATGGCGCGGAGGTAGAGGCCGAGGAAGCCGTGGAAGGGCATCTTGACCATGAGGACGGCGCCGAGGACGGCGAGGACCAGCAGGAGGGCGGTGCCGAGGGCGCCGATGCGCTTGTCCTGTGCGCCGGCGAGGGTGCGGCGGAGCTGGAAGACGCCGAGCCAGATGAGGACGCCGGGCAGGAAGAGCACGCCGAAGACCAGCATGAGGACGGTCAGCCGGGCGTCGCGCTGTCTGCGGATGCGGCTGGCGGCGAGGCAGTGCTCGACGATGACCTGCGGTTCGGTGCCGAAGGACTGGATGAGGGGCTTCCGGCCGCCGCCGAGCATGCGCTGCTGCACGGCGCGGGCGAACGCCTCGCCGAGGTTGGGCTCGAAGAGGGAGATGCGGGGCGGTTTGACGGAGGAGTTGGCCCAGTCGGAGTTGGCCTTGAGGAGCTCCTCCATCGGCCCGTCGCGGTAGGCGGCGGAGGCGAGCGCCTGCGTCGCCGCGGTCTGCCCCGCCCCGCCCGAGATGGGGATCTGGGCGCCCGGGCTGAAGTCGAACCCGTCTGTCACTGATGCCCCCCAAGGCGCACGCCGCTGCTGCGACGGCCCGGACCGGCTGTCCTTCCGCGCTCGTTGCCGGTGCGGTGGACGCCGGAGGGCCGCGTGCCCAGCGTAACGGTGCGGACCGTCGCCTGTCGCAGCAGATGGGAAAGCCGCCCGCTCCGGAACGAGTTGGAGTGGGCGGCTTGTGAACTATGCGCCGTTCTGCTGCTGTTCGCGTACGCGGTCGGCGAGCTGCGGGGGCATCGGCTCGTGCCGGGCGTACGAGCGGCTGAACCGGCCCGTGCCGTGCGACAGCGAGCGCAGGTCCACCGCGTACCGGCCGATCTCCAGCTCGGGCACCTCCGCGCGGATCCGTGTCCGGCCGCCCGGCGACTGCTCGGTGCCCACCACCCGGCCGCGCCGCCCGGACAGGTCGCTCATGACCGGGCCCACGAACTCGTCCGCGACCAGCACCCGTACCTCCGCCACCGGTTCCAGCAGGTGCACCCGGGCCGCGGCGGCGGCCTCGCGGAGGGCGAGGGCGCCGGCCGTCTGGAACGCCGCGTCGGACGAGTCCACCGAGTGCGCCTTGCCGTCGAGGAGGGTGACCCGGACGTCCACCAGCGGGCAGCCGGCGACGACCCCCTTCGCCGCCTGCGTCCGCACCCCCTTCTCCACGGAGGGGATGAACTGCCGCGGCACCGCGCCGCCGACCACCTTGTCCACGAACTCGATGCCCGAACCGCCCGGCAGCGGCTCCACCTCGATCTCGCAGATCGCGAACTGGCCGTGGCCGCCCGACTGCTTGACGTGCCGGCCGCGCCCGGCCGCCTTCCCGCCGAACGTCTCCCGCAGCTCCACCCGGTGCGGCACCACGTCGACCCGGACGCCGTAGCGGGAGCGCAGCCGCTCCAGCGCCACGTCCCGGTGGGCCTCGCCGAGGCACCAGAGGACGACCTGGTGGGTGTGGCGGTTGTGCTCCAGCCGCATCGTGGGGTCCTCGGCGACCAGCCGGGACAGGCCCTGCGACAGCTTGTCCTCGTCCGCCTTGCTGTGCGCCTGGATGGCCACCGGCAGCAGCGGGTCGGGCATGAGCCAGGGCTCCATGCGCAGCGGCCGGGCGGGGGAGGAGAGGGTGTCGCCGGTCTCGGCCCGGGCCAGCTTGGCGACGCAGGCGATGTCGCCGGCGACGGCCTGGGGGAGCGGGCGCTGCTGCTTGCCGAACGGGGACGAGAGGGCGCCGACCCGCTCGTCCGCCTCGTGGTCCTCGTGCCCCCGGTCCGCGAGGCCGTGGCCGGAGACGTGCACGGTCTCGTCGGGGCGCAGGGTGCCCGAGAAGACGCGGACGAGCGAGATCCGGCCGACATAGGGGTCGGAGGCCGTCCTGATCACCTCGGCCGCGAGCGGACCGGCCGGGTCACAGGTCAGCGCGGGCAGCGGGGCGCCGTCGAGCCCGGTGACCGCCGGGATCTCGCGCTCGGCCGGAGTGGGGAAGCCGCCGGTGACCAGCTCCAGCAGCTCCACCGTGCCCAGCCCCTGACGGGCGCCGTCCACGGCCGGGCGGCGGGCAGCACGGGGTGGAACGAGCCGCGCGCCACCGCCCGTTCCAGGTCCTCGATCAGGGTCTTGACGTCGATGTCCTCGCCGCCGAGGTAGCGGTCCATGAGGGTCTCGTCCTCGCTCTCGGCGATGATCCCCTCGATGAGCCGGTTGCGGGCCTCCTCCAGCACCGGCAGCAGGTCCGGGCCGGGTTCCGTCTCGGCGCGCTCGCCGGCCGCGTAGTCGAAGACGCGGCGGGACAGCAGGCCGGTCAGGCCGGTGACGGGCCGGTGCCCGTCGGGGCCCTCGGGGCCGTGCACCGGGAGGTAGAGCGGCAGCACGCTCTCGGGGGAGTCGCCGCCGAAGACGGCGCGGCAGGTCTCCGTCATGGCGCCGAAGTCCGCCCGCGCCGCCTCCAGGTGCGTCACCACGATCGCGCGCGGCATGCCCACGGCCGCGCACTCCTCCCACAGGGCACGGGTGGCGCCGGAGACGCCCTCGCCGCCCTCCGCCGCCGACACGACGAACAGCGCGGCGTCGGCCGCCCGCAGCCCGGCCCGCAGCTCCCCGACGAAGTCGGCGTAGCCCGGGGTGTCCAACAGGTTGATCCTGATGCCCGACCACTCCACCGGGACCACCGACAACTGCACCGAGCGCTGCTGGCGGTGCTCTATCTCGTCGTAGTCGGAGAGGGCGGCGCCGTCCTCGACCCGGCCCGCGCGGGTGACCGCGCCGGTGGCCAGGGCCAGTGCCTCCACGAGGGTCGTCTTGCCGGAACCGCTGTGGCCGACCAGCACCACGTTGCGTAGGTCGCCGGGCCGGTCGGCCGCCGCTGCTCTGCCGGCGGCCCCGGGGTGACCGGTGTGGTTCGTCTTCTCGCCCATGTGCCTCGCCTTCCGGTTGACACCTTGCGATCCTTCGAGCTTTCCACCGTGGTCACGCTGCGTCCATACGTCGCACACGGTGGCGCGACCGCCCGCCCCGGCGCGCGCCGCCGTCGGCGCTCCCCGGGGGAGCGCGCCCATTCGGGTGGCGCGCCCCGGTCGCGGCGGGCGGCGTCGGGCGGCGGGGGTGGCGGGGGCGCGCGCCGGGGCGGGGGGAGCGGCCGGGGCGGGGGCCGGGCGCCGGCGGAGTGATCCGTGCCATGGCCGAGGTGCCCGACGCGGGCGCGGCGGGCGCGCGCGGCCTGGCTACGATGGGCCAGCCGGTGGCCCTTCGGCCACCGGCCCGCACACGACCCTCCGGGAAGGCCATGCTGAACAAGTACGCGCGTGCGTTCTTCACGCGTGTTCTCACGCCGTTCGCCGCCCTGCTCATCCGCCTCGGCGTCAGTCCCGACGCGGTGACCCTCATCGGTACCGGTGGTGTGGTGGCGGGAGCGCTGGTCTTCTACCCCCAGGGCGAGTTCTTCTGGGGCACGGTCACCATCACCCTCTTCGTCTTCTCCGACCTGGTCGACGGGAACATGGCGCGGCAGCTCGGCCGCTCCAGCCGGTGGGGGGCGTTCCTCGACTCCACGCTGGACCGGGTGGCCGACGCGGCCATTTTCGGCGGCCTCGCCCTGTGGTACGCGACCTATGAGGGGCACAGCATCCTGCTGTGCGCGGTGTCGATCTTCTGCCTCGCCAGCGGCCAGGTGGTGTCGTACACCAAGGCGCGCGGGGAGAGCATCGGCCTCCCGGTGAAGGTCAACGGCCTGGTCGAGCGTGCGGAGCGGCTGGTCATCTCGCTGGTGGCGTGCGGGCTCTCCGGGCTGCACAAGTTCGGCGTCCCCGGCATCCAGGTACTGCTGCCGATCGCGTTGTGGATCGTGGCCGCGGGCAGCCTCGTGACACTGATCCAGCGCGTGGTGACCGTCCGCCGCGAGGCGGCCGAAGCGGACGCCGCGCTGCCGGTGGGAGGGGGAGAGGCCGGGTGAAGGACCAGCTGACGGACGCCCTGTACGGGCTGGGGTGGGGTGCCGTCAAGCGGCTCCCGGAACCGGTGGCGGCGCGGCTGGGCCGTGAGATCGCCGACGTCGCCTGGCGGCGCCGGGGCAAGGGGGTGCTGCGGCTGGAGGCCAACCTCGCCCGGGTCGTCCCCGACGCCTCGCCCGCCCGCCTCGCCCGGCTCTCCCGGGAGGGCATGCGCTCCTACATGCGCTACTGGATGGAGTCCTTCCGGCTGCCGGCCTGGAGCCGCGAGCGGGTCCGCGCCGGCTTCGCGCCCGAGGGCCTGGAGCACCTGGAGAAGGCACTGGCCGCCGGGCGCGGCGTGGTCCTGGCCCTGCCCCACATGGGCAACTACGACCTGGCGGGCGCCTGGGTCACCACCCGGCTGGGCGTCCCCTTCACCACCGTCGCCGAACGGCTGAAGCCGGAGTCGCTCTACGACCGGTTCGTGGCCTACCGCGAGGGCCTGGGCATGGAGGTCCTCCCGCACGCCGGGGGCACCGCCTTCGGCGTCCTCTCCCGCCGGCTGCGGGCCGGCGGGCTGGTCTGCCTGGTCGCCGACCGCGACCTGTCCGCCCACGGCATAGAGGTCTCCTTCTTCGGCGAGGCCGCCAAGATGCCCGGCGGCCCGGCCCGGCTGGCCGTCCAGACCGGCGCCGTCCTGCTGCCGGTCACCCTCTGGTACGACCGCTCCCCGGTGCTCCAGGGGCGGGTGCACCCGCCCGTCGAGGTCCCGGAGACCGGCACCCGCCCGGAGAAGGCCGCCGTCATGACCCAGGCCCTGGCCGACGCGTTCGCCTCCGGCATCGCCGAGCACCCACAGGACTGGCACATGCTCCAGCGCCTCTGGCTCGCCGACCTGGCCCCGGCGGGCGGCGGCGCGCGCGTCGGCGGCGGGTCGGGTGCGGACGCCGGCCCCGGGACGGAGGCGTCGTGAGGATCGGGATCGTCTGCCCCTACTCGTGGGACGTGCCCGGCGGCGTGCAGTTCCACATCCGCGACCTCGCCGAGCACCTCATCCGGTGCGGGCACGAGGTCTCCGTCCTGGCCCCGGCGGACGACGGGACGCCGCTGCCGCCGTTCGTGGTCTCCGCCGGCCGGGCCGTTCCCGTCCCCTACAACGGCTCGGTGGCCCGGCTCAACTTCGGTTTCCTCTCCGCCGCCCGGGTGCGCCGCTGGCTCCACGACGGCGACTTCGACGTCATCCACATCCACGAACCCACCTCTCCCTCGCTGGGACTGCTGGCCTGCTGGGCCGCCCAGGGGCCCATCGTCGCCACCTTCCACACCTCCAACCCCCGCTCCCGGGCGATGATCGCCGCCTATCCGATCCTCCAGCCCGCCCTGGAGAAGATCAGCGCGCGCATCGCCGTGAGCGAGTACGCCCGCAGGACCCTGGTCGAGCACCTGGGCGGGGACGCGGTCGTCATCCCCAACGGCGTCGACGTCGACTTCTTCGCCCGCGCCGAGCCGCGCCCGGAGTGGACCGGCGTGGGCACGGGTGCGGGCACCGGTGCCCACGGCAGCACCGGCGAGGACGGGCGTACGGGCGTGCTCCCGGCTCCCGGCACTCCTCCGGCTTCCGTCGCGCCCCCGATTCCCGGTGCGGCGGCGCCTGGCGATGACGCCGGGCCTTCCATCCCGGAGCCGGGGGCGCCGCTGTCGGCCGCGGTCCTGTCCGGCGAACCGGATTCCGGTGCCCGAGGGACCGGCGGACCGGGTCCGCGCCCCCTCCCCGACGCTCCGTCCCCCGATCCCGGCCGCCCGGCGACGATCGGCTTCATCGGCCGGATCGACGAGCCCCGCAAGGGCCTGCCCGTCCTGATGCGTGCCCTGCCGAAGATCCTCGCCGAACGCCCCGGCACCCGGCTGCTGGTGGCCGGCCGCGGGGACGAGGAGGAGGCCGTCGCCGCCCTGCCCTCCGAGGCGCGGGACGCCGTCGAGTTCCTCGGCATGATCAGCGACGAGGACAAGGCCCGGCTGCTCCGCAGTGTCGACCTCTACGTGGCCCCCAACACCGGGGGCGAGTCCTTCGGCATCATCCTCGTCGAGGCCATGTCCGCCGGTGCTCCCGTGCTCGCCAGCGACCTGGACGCCTTCGCCCAGGTCCTCGACCGGGGCGCCGCGGGCGAGTTGTTCGCCAACGAGGACGCGGACGCGCTGGCCGCCGCGGCCGTCCGTCTCCTCGCCGACCCCGCCCGCCGGGCGGAGCTGAGCGAGCGGGGCAGCCGGCACGTCCGGCGCTTCGACTGGTCGACCGTCGGCGCCGACATCCTCGCCGTCTACGAAACGGTCACCACCGGAGCGGCCTCCGTGGCCACGGACGAACGGACCGGCCTGCGAGCCCGGCTGGGCCTCGCCCGGGACTGACACCGGGCCGGGCCGTGCGGCCCGGTATCCGGCGCCCCCGGGCCCAGGTCCCGTCCGCTCCAGGCTTCAGGGCCCGGAGCGGGGCCCGATCTCGCCTCTCCTCACTTCCCGCACTCCGATCCCCTGTCCGGTTCTCGGGCCCCGGGCCCGCTCTTCGCCACCGGCCGGGCGCCGACGTGCCCTCTCCCGACGGCGCCGAGGGCTGGAACACACTCCCGCGCCGGCCGGCACCCGGTCTCGGAGCCGAACCCCCGTACCGGCTCCGGGACTCGGGGCCGCCGCCGAGCTCCACAGCCCGGCGAGGCTCCGGCCTTCCGTCCCGGTCCTGAACACCCGGCCGTCGGCCTCGGCGGCTTCGCCACCGTTCGGTTCCGCGTCCGCCGGCCCGGCGGACGCGGAACCGAACGGCGAGCTCCCCGGACTTCCCGGCTCAGCGTGCCTGAGCGCCCGTTGGCCCTCGGTTCACACCGGGTCCGGGGCCCGATCCCGTATCTCCGCCTCCTCCGCCCCCGCCGGCTCCCGGAAGCCGAACAGCGGTATTCCGTGCCGGTCGCGGAACCGTCGGCTGCGGCGGATGCTGAGGACCGCCACCGCGCCCACGACGGCCAGTGACTGGACGCGGCCCAGCAGCGGTACCGCGTCGACGGGCAGGACCAGCGCCTCCGTCGTGCTCAGCAGCGCGTCGAGCAGTTCCGCGGCGGCCCACAGCAGAGTGAGTGACCGCAGTGCCTGCCGGAAGGCGGGGGACTCCCGCCAGTACCGCTCCGCCCGCTCGGCCGCCGCGCCCGAGCGGAACTGGGTGCCGAACTGGAAGGCGAACGGCCGGGCGGCCCACAGCGTCGCTCCCATGCCCAGCCCGAGGGCCGCCGGGAGTGCCGCGTCCTTCAGCAGCAGCACCCGCGGATCCCCGCTGACCAGCGAGGTCGCCGCGGATATCACCAGCAGGCCGATCACCAGCAGGTCGAGGTATCCGACCCGGTGGTCCCTGAGAGCCGCCCGCACGGAGTGCGCGACCGGCGGAAGGCTGCTGAGCAGCAACGCCTGCCACACGGGCGCTCCTTGGGCGCGGAGCACGTAATACAGCACCAGCGGGAGGACGATGACGACGAGCGGTGTGGTGAGCAGGGCGCGCCTGGCGCGCGGAACGTGCGGTCGCATGGGACGACCCCCTAGCCTCGACGGTTTCCCCGGGAGTGGTGGAACCCCGCCCCGCGGGCCGGAGTTCTGCCACTCACGACGCTAGGCGCGGGCCGGGTGGAGACGGATCGGAGCACGGGTCGATTCCTCCGAAACCCGTCTCCACCCCTCGTCCACCCACGGGTGGAGAGGCCGCCCGGGGAGCCGGGGGAGGGTGGCCGTCGACCGCCGCCCGGGCGGGTACTGTGACCCGGCGTGACGGATTCTCTCTGGATCTTCGTGTGGACGGTGGCCGCCCTGGTCCTCGTCGGCATCCACCTCAGCTGGACCGCCGGCCGCCTGGACCGGCTGCACAGCCGCATCGACGCGGCGCGCGCGGCCCTGGACGCCCAACTGCTGCGCCGCGCCTCGGTCGCCCAGGAGCTCGCCACCGCCGGGGTCCTCGACCCGGCCGCGTCGATCGTCCTCTACCAGGCCGCGCACGCGGCCCGGCAGGCGGAGGAGGAGCAGCGGGAGGTCGCCGAGAGCGAGCTGAGCCAGGCACTGCGCGCGGTCTTCGCCGAGACCGCGCAGACGACGGCCGTCCGCGAGGCGCCGGGCGGGGAGGAGTCCCTGGTGGAGCTCGACCAGGCGGTCCGCCGGGTGCCGATGGCCCGCCGCTTCCACAACGACGCGGTCCGCGCCGCCCGGGCCGTGCGCCGGCACCGGGTGGTGCGCTGGTTCCGGCTGGCCGGCCACGCCCCCTTCCCGCTGGCCTTCGAGATGGACGACGAGCCGCCCGCGGCCCTCGTGGACCGGCCGGGCGGCTGACGGCCGGGCGGGACGGCGCCGGCCCGGACCCCGTACCGGCGCCGCCGAACGGGCCACCCTCCACCCGGCACAAGCCACCCACCCGAAATTGGCTCTTTCACCCCACCGCCCGGACGGCTTTGATGACGCTGCAGTATCAACGCCCCGGATAGTGAGGTCGCATCGTGTCCACCACCAGCACGTCCCCCAACCCCGAGACCGGCACCGCGCGCGTCAAGCGCGGCATGGCCGAGCAGCTCAAGGGCGGCGTGATCATGGACGTCGTCAACGCCGAGCAGGCGAAGATCGCCGAGGACGCGGGCGCGGTCGCGGTGATGGCCCTGGAGCGGGTCCCGGCCGACATCCGCAAGGACGGCGGCGTGGCCCGGATGTCCGACCCGAACATGATCGAAGAGATCATCGGCGCCGTCTCCATCCCCGTGATGGCCAAGTCGCGCATCGGCCACTTCGTCGAGGCCCAGGTCCTCCAGTCGCTCGGTGTCGACTACATCGACGAGTCCGAGGTCCTGACCCCGGCCGACGAGGTCAACCACAGCGACAAGTGGGCCTTCACCACCCCGTTCGTCTGCGGTGCCACCAACCTGGGCGAGGCCCTGCGCCGCATCGCCGAGGGCGCGGCCATGATCCGTTCCAAGGGCGAGGCCGGCACCGGCAACGTCGTCGAGGCCGTCCGCCACCTGCGCCAGATCAAGAACGAGATCGGCAAGCTGCGCGCCCTCGACAACAACGAGCTCTTCGCCGCCGCCAAGGAGCTGCGCGCCCCCTACGAGCTGGTCAAGGAGGTCGCCGAGCTGGGCAAGCTGCCGGTCGTGCTGTTCTCCGCCGGTGGCGTCGCCACCCCGGCCGACGCCGCGCTGATGCGCCAGCTCGGTGCCGAGGGCGTCTTCGTCGGCTCCGGCATCTTCAAGTCCGGCGACCCGGCCAAGCGCGCCGCGGCCATCGTGAAGGCCACCACCTTCTACGACGACCCGAAGGTCATCGCGGACGCCTCCCGCAATCTGGGCGAGGCCATGGTCGGCATCAACTGCGACACCCTCCCCGAGGCCGAGCGGTACGCCAACCGCGGCTGGTAGTCCCCGCAGTCCCCGGTGGGCGGCCCGCGGCACAGGCGCGGGCCGCCCACCGGCCCGTACGACCGAGAGGCAGGACGACCGTGTCCACTCCCACCACCGGTTCCACCCCCTTGTGGGTGTCCTCGCCCTCCAGGGCGACGTCCGCGAGCACCTCGTGGCCCTGGCGGCCGCCGACGCGACGGCCCGTCCGGTCCGCCGTCCCGAGGAGCTCGCCGAGGTCGACGGCCTGGTGATACCCGGCGGCGAGTCCACCACCATGTCCAAACTGGCCGTGGCCTTCGGCATGCTGGAGCCGCTCCGCGAGCGGGTGCGGTCCGGGATGCCGGTCTACGGCACCTGCGCCGGCATGATCATGCTCGCCGACAAGATCCTGGACGGCCGTGAGGACCAGGAGACCCTCGGCGGCATCGACATGATCGTGCGCCGCAACGCCTTCGGCCGCCAGAACGAGTCGTTCGAGGCGTCGGTCGGGATGACCGGTGTGCCGGGCGGCCCGGTCGAAGGCGTCTTCATCCGGGCGCCCTGGGTCGAGTCCACCGGGGCGCACGTCGACGTCCTGGCCGTGCACGACGGCCACACGGTGGCCGTGCGCCAGGGGAACGTGCTCGCCACGTCCTTCCACCCGGAGCTGACCGGAGACCACCGGGTGCACGCCCTTTTCGTGGACATGGTCCGCGCCGCGCGGCACTGAGATCCCGGTAGGATCTCTGTCGTTCGTTCAGTATGGGTTACGCGAAGGAGACAGGCGGATGTCCGGCCACTCTAAATGGGCTACGACGAAGCACAAGAAGGCCGTGATCGATGCCAAGCGCGGCAAGCTCTTCGCGAAGCTGATCAAGAACATCGAGGTCGCGGCCCGGATGGGCGGCGCCGACATCGATGGCAACCCGACGCTCTTCGACGCCATCCAGAAGGCGAAGAAGCAGTCGGTTCCGAACAAGAACATCGACTCCGCGGTCAAGCGCGGTGCCGGCCTGGAGGCCGGTGGCGCCGACTACGAGACGATCATGTACGAGGGCTACGGCCCCAACGGCGTGGCCGTCCTCATCGAGTGCCTCACCGACAACCGCAACCGCGCCGCCGGTGACGTCCGCGTCGCCATGACCCGCAACGGCGGCTCGATGGCCGACCCGGGCTCGGTCTCCTACCTCTTCAACCGCAAGGGCGTCGTGATCGTCCCCAAGGGCGAGCTGACCGAGGACGACGTCCTCGGCGCGGTCCTGGACGCGGGTGCCGAGGAGGTCAACGACCTCGGCGAGAACTTCGAGGTCCTCAGCGAGGCCACCGACCTGGTCGCGGTCCGCACCGCGCTCCAGGAGGCGGGCATCGACTACGACTCCGCCGAGGCCAACTTCGTCCCCACCATGCAGGTGCAGCTGGACGAGGAGGGCGCGCGCAAGATCTTCAAGCTGATCGACGCCCTGGAGGACAGCGACGACGTGCAGAACGTCTTCGCCAACTTCGACGTCTCCGACGACGTCATGGCGAAGGTCGACGCCTGATTCCGGCGGACGCCTGATTCCGGCGGACGCCAGATCCTGGCGGGCGTCTGCCCCCCGGCGGCGCCTGATCCTTGGCGGACGCCTGGCTTCCGGCAGGCGCGTGATCTTCAACGGGCGCTTGGCGCACGGCAGTCGAGCGGCCGTCGACGGGCCGACGGGACACCTCCCGTCGGCCCGTCGCGCTGTCGGTCCGGGGCGTTGTCAGTGCCGCCCGGTAGCCTGCCGGAACAGTTGACCGAAGGAGGGGCGCGGTGCGCGTGCTGGGGGTGGACCCGGGGCTGACACGGTGCGGTGTCGGCGTCGTCGAGGGCACGGCGGGACGCCCGCTGCGCATGCTGGGCGTCGGCGTCGTCCGGACGCCCGCCGAGGCGGACACCGCCGAGCGGCTGGTGCTCGTGGAGCGCGGCATAGAGGAGTGGCTGGACGAGCACCGGCCCGAGTACGTCGCCGTCGAGCGGGTGTTCAGCCAGCACAATGTGCGCACGGTCATGGGCACGGCCCAGGCCAGCGCCGTCGCCATGCTGTGCGCCGCCCGCCGCGGGCTGCCCGTCGCCCTGCACACCCCCAGCGAGGTCAAGGCGGCCGTCACCGGCTCGGGACGGGCCGACAAGGCGCAGGTCGGCTCCATGGTCACCCGGCTGCTCCGGCTCGACGCGCCCCCAAGCCGGCCGACGCCGCCGACGCGCTCGCCCTCGCCATCTGCCACATCTGGCGGGCCCCGGCCACGGGCCGCCTCCAGCAGGCGGTCGCCGCCCACCGCCGCACCACCGCTCCCGTACGCCTCCCGAAGGGCACCCGATGATCGCCTTCGTCTCCGGCCCCGTCGCCGCCCTCGCCCCGGACACCGCCGTAGTCGAGGTCGGCGGCGTCGGCATGGCCGTCCAGTGCACGCCCACCACGCTCTCCACGCTGCGCGTGGGGGAGCCGGCCCGGCTGGCCACCTCCCTCGTCGTCCGCGAGGACTCCCTGACCCTCTACGGCTTCGCCGACGACGACGAGCGCCAGACCTTCGAGCTGCTGCAGACCGCCAGCGGCGTCGGCCCGCGGCTCGCCCAGGCCATGCTGGCCGTGCACTCCCCGGACGCGCTGCGGCGCGCGTTCGCCGCGGGTGACGAGAAGGCGCTCACCGCCGTGCCGGGCATCGGCAAGAAGGGGGCGCAGAAGCTGCTGCTGGAGCTCAAGGACCGGCTGGGGGCGCCGGTCGGGTCCGCGCCGGCCGCCGCCGCTCCCTCGGCCCCCGCCGGCTGGCAGGAGCAGCTGCACGCCGCGCTCGTCGGGCTCGGGTACGCGCCGCGCGATGCGGAGGAGGCCGTTGAGGCCGTGGCGCCGCAGGCGGCGGCCGCGGGGGGTTCGCCGCAGGTCGGGCAGCTGTTGCGGGCCGCCTTGCAGACGCTGAACCGGGCTCGGTGAGCGGTGGGTTGTGCCCCGGCCCCGCCCTTTCACCGTTTCCCGAGGGGCTTCGCCCCCGGGCCCCCCGTACCGCGCTCCGCGCGGTGTCCTCAAACGCCGGACGGGCTGAAAACGCCCCCAATCGCTAGGTGCCACCGTGGACTTCGAACCCCCCGCCGGCGATCGGCTCGTCGGGGCCGTCGCCGACCATGACGACCAGGCCGTCGAAGCCGCCCTGCGGCCCAAGGACCTGGACGAGTTCGTCGGCCAGGAGCGGGTGCGCGAACAGCTCGACCTGGTGCTGAAGGCGGCCCGGCAGCGCGGCGCCACCGCCGACCACATCCTGCTCTCCGGCGCCCCCGGACTCGGCAAGACCACCCTCTCGATGATCATCGCCGCCGAGATGGGCGCCCCCATCCGCATCACCTCCGGCCCCGCGATCCAGCACGCGGGCGACCTCGCGGCGATCCTCTCCTCGCTCACCGAGGGCGAGGTCCTCTTCCTCGATGAGATCCACCGGATGTCCCGGCCCGCCGAGGAGATGCTGTACATGGCGATGGAGGACTTCCGCGTCGACGTCATCGTCGGCAAGGGCCCCGGCGCCACCGCCATCCCTCTGGAGCTGCCGCCTTTCACCCTGGTCGGCGCCACCACCCGCGCCGGCCTGCTGCCGCCCCCGCTGCGCGACCGCTTCGGTTTCACCGGGCACATGGAGTTCTACGCGGCCGCCGAGCTGGAGCGCGTCGTCCGGCGGTCCGCCGGGCTGCTCGACGTGACCGTGGAGGACGGCGGGGCGGCCGAGATCGCCGGGCGTTCGCGCGGCACGCCCCGGATCGCCAACCGGCTGCTGCGCCGGGTCCGCGACTACGCGCAGGTGAAGGCCGACGGCCTGATCACCCGGGAGATCGCGGCGCAGGCCCTGGAGGTGTACGAGGTGGACGCCCGCGGCCTGGACCGGCTGGACCGGGCCGTGCTCACCGCGCTCCTCAAGCTGTTCGGCGGCGGCCCGGTCGGCCTGTCCACGCTGGCCGTGGCCGTCGGAGAGGAGCGGGAGACCGTCGAGGAGGTCGCCGAGCCCTTCCTCGTCCGGGAGGGGCTGCTGGCCCGCACCCCCAGGGGCCGGATCGCGACGCCCGCCGCCTGGGAGCACCTGGGAATGGTGCCGCCGCAGGTCGCCGGGGGTGCGGGCGGGGTCGGCGAGGGCGGGCCCGGACAGCGTTCCCTGTTCACGGAGTGACGGCGCGGGGGCTGGTCCGGCCAGGAACCGGGGTGCCATGCTGGGCGTTGTTCCATTGGTGCGGACTCGCTTAGACTCCGCCGATGCCGTCCGTATGGCGCGGCATACCACCCCCGTAGACCAGGCCGCATCCCCAAGCGGTCGTGTGAAGGAATTCCCGTCCCGTGAATATCGTGACTCTCCTGCCGTTCATCGTGCTCATCGGGGCCATGTTCCTGATGACCCGGTCGGCCAAGAACAAGCAGCGCCAGGCTGCGCAGATGCGCGACCACATGCAGCCGGGCACCGGTGTGCGGACGATCGGCGGCATGTACGCCACCGTCAAGGAGGTCAGCGAGGACTCGGTCCTCCTGGAGGTCGCCCCGGGCGTTCACGCGATCTACGCGAAGAACGCCATCGGTGCCGTCCTGCCGGACGACGAGTACAACCGCATCATCCACGGCATCGAGGGGTCCGACGACGACGCCCCGGTCGTCCCGGACGACCTCTCGTCCCTCACCGAGGGTGACGACGCCGCCGAGAAGGCCGGCGAGAAGAAGATCGACCTCGGCAAGGACACCGCCGGTGACGCCTCCGCGAAGGCCGATGCTCCCGCGAAGGCCGACGCCGTCGCCGAGGACGAGGCCGTGACGGCGGAGAAGCCCGCGGACGCCGCCAAGGCGGAGCCCAAGGCCGAGCCGAAGGACGGCAAGCGGGACGGCGGCTCCGACGCGAAGTAGCCCCACCCCGAACCGCGACGTGCCCACCGCTCGGTGCGTCGCGGTTCGCTGACGGTCTAGGCTCCGGCGGGGGGCAGGTCCCCACAAACTTCGTGGCCGCCCGGCGAACACCCGACGCCGGGCGGTTGGACAGGGAGAAACGACAAGGTGGCAGCACCGAAGAAGGGCCGCAGGTCCCCGGGCGGCCAGGGCAGGCCGGGCAGAGTCCTGGCCTTCATCCTGATCGCCATGGTGGCGCTCGTCGGGGGAATGTTCGCCTCCGGGCAGACCACCCCCCGCCTGGGCATCGACCTGGCGGGGGGCACGAGCTTCACGCTCGAGGCGAAGAACCAGCCGGGCCAGCCCAACGCGATCACCACGACCAACATGAACACGGCCGCGGGCATCATCGAGCGGCGTGTCAACGGTCTCGGCGTGACCGAGTCCGAGGTCCAGACGCAGGGCAAGAAGCACATCATCGTGAACATCCCCAAGGGGACGAACGCGAAGCAGGCCCGTGAGCAGGTCGGCACCACCGCCCAGCTCGCCTTCCGCCCGGTGCTGGTCGCCGCGCCCGCCGGCAAGCTGCCCGAGCCCACGCCGAGCGCGTCCTCCGGGACCGGCAAGGACAAGGGCGACAAGAGCAAGGACAAGGCGAAGGACGCCGAGAAGGACAAGAAGGGCAAGCCCTCCGGCACGCCCACCGCGTCCGCCCCCGGCTCCTCGGCCACCCCGTCCGGGTCCCACAGCCAGGGCCGCGCCGTCACGGAGGCCCTGAAGGCCCCGCAGGCGCCCAAGCCGCCCACGCCGTCCCCCAAGCCCTCGGGCGGCCCCTCCAACGATCTGCAGAAGCAGTTCGCCGCCCTGGACTGCTCCACCAAGGAAGCACGCTCCCAGGCGGCGAAGAAGGCCGGCCTCGCCAAGCCCGAGGACGACATCGTCGTCTGTGACAAGGACGGCCAGGAGAAGCTGCTTCTCGGTCCGGTCGCGGTCAAGGGCGTGGACGTCACCGACGCCAAGGCCGCCCTCGACACCCAGCGGGCCTCCGGCTGGCAGGTCCAGCTGAAGTTCAACGGCAGCGGGTCCAAGAAGTTCGCCGACGTCACCGGCCAGCTCGCCGCCAAGCCCGAGCCGCAGAACCGGTTCGCGATCGTCCTTGACGGACAGTCGGTTTCCGCCCCCTCGGTGCGTGCAGCGATTCCGGGTGGCAGCGCCGAGATCAGCGGCAACTTCACCCAGTCCAGCGCGGACGACCTCGCCAACATCCTGTCCTACGGTGCCCTGCCGCTGTCGTTCGACATCGTCACGGAGACCACCGTCTCCGCCGCGCTCGGCGGCGAGCAGCTGCGCGCCGGCCTGATCGCCGGCGCCATCGGCCTCGCGCTCGTGGTCATCTACCTGGTGGTCTACTACCGCGGCCTCGCGCTCGTCGCGCTCGCCAGCCTCGCGGCCTCGGCGGTCCTGACGTACACGATCATGGTGTTGCTCGGCAAGGCCATCGGGTTCGCCCTGAATCTCCCCGCCGTCTGCGGTGCCATCGTGGCCATCGGCATCACCGCCGACTCGTTCATCGTCTACTTCGAACGGGTCAGGGACGAGATCCGCGACGGCCGCAGCCTGCGCCCCGCCGTGGAGCGCGGCTGGCCGCGCGCCCGCCGGACGATCCTGGTCTCCGACTTCGTGTCCTTCCTCGCCGCTGCGGTGCTCTTCATCGTCACCGTCGGCAAGGTCCAGGGCTTCGCGTTCACCCTCGGCCTGACCACGCTGCTGGACGTCGTCGTGGTCTTCCTGTTCACCAAGCCGCTGATGACGCTCCTCGCCCGCCGCAAGTTCTTCGCGAGCGGCCACCCCTGGTCCGGTCTCGACCCCAAGCGGCTCGGCGCCAAGCCGCCGCTGCGGGCCTCCCGCCGTCGTCCCTCCGCCCCTGTCGACCCGAAGGAGGCGTGAGATGTCACGACTCGGCAGCCTTGGCGCCCGGCTCTACCGAGGCGAGGTCGGTTACGACTTCGTCGCCAAGCGGAAGATCTGGTACGGCATCTCGATCCTCATCACCATCACGGCCATCGTCGGCCTGGCGGTGCGCGGCCTGAACATGGGCATCGAGTTCTCCGGCGGCGCGATCTTCAACACCACCGACAAGACATCGGTGTCGGTGCAGACCGTCAAGGAGACGGTGGAGACCGCCTCCGGCCACACCGCGATCGTCCAGAAGACCGGTGAGGGGAAGCTGCGCGTCCAGGTCAGCGAGCTGACCGCGGAGAAGTCGCGGACGACCCAGGAGGCCTTGGCCAAGAAGCTCGGCGTCCCCACCGACAAGATCAACACCGACATCGTCGGCCCCAGCTGGGGTGAGGAGATCGCCAACAAGGCCTGGACGGGCCTGGCGGTCTTCATGGTCCTGGTGGTGATCTACCTCGCCATCGCCTTCGAGTGGCGCATGGCGCTGGCCGCCCTCGTCGCCCTCATCCACGACCTCACCATCACCGTGGGCATCTACGCCCTCGTGGGCTTCGAGGTCACCCCGGGTACGGTGATCGGTCTGCTCACCATCCTCGGTTACTCGCTCTACGACACCGTCGTCGTCTTCGACGGCCTGAAGGAGAGCGCGAAGGACATCACCAAGCAGACCCGCTGGACGTACAGCGAGATCGCCAACCGCAGCCTCAACGGCACCCTGGTGCGCTCCATCAACACCACGGTCGTCGCCCTGCTGCCGGTCGCCGGTCTGCTGTTCATCGGCGGCGGCTTCCTGGGCGCGGGCATGCTGAACGACATCTCGCTCGCCCTGTTCGTCGGCCTCGCGGCCGGCGCCTACTCGTCGATCTTCATCGCAACCCCGCTGGTCGCCGACCTCAAGGAACGCGACCCGCAGATGAAGGCCCTCACCCGGCGCGTGCACGCCAAGCGTGCCGCGCAGGCCGCCAAGGCGGACTCGGCCCAGGACGAGCAGCCGCAGGACGCCGACGAGGCCGAGGACGAGCCGCAGGACGCCTCCCCGGCCGGTGTGGTCGGCCAGCGCCGGCAGCCGGCGAGCCGCAACCGCGGCGGACGCGGGGGGAAGCGCCGATGACCGCCTGGAGCGCCGAAGGCGCCGAGGAGGGCCTGCGCGAGCTGCTGCTCGCCCGCATCCACGACGTGCCGGACTACCCGAAGCCGGGCGTGGTGTTCAAGGACATCACCCCGCTGCTCGCCGACCCGGAGGCGTTCACCGCCCTCACCGAGGCGTTCGCCGAGCTGTGCGCCCGCTACCGGGCCGACAAGGTCGTCGGCCTGGAGGCCCGCGGCTTCATCCTGGCGGCCCCCGTGGCCGTCCGGGCCGGCGTCGGCTTCGTGCCCGTCCGCAAGGCCGGCAAGCTGCCCGGCGCGACCCTGTCGCAGGCGTACGAGCTGGAGTACGGCACGGCGGAGATCGAGATACACGCCGAGGCGTTCGCCCCCGGCGACCGCGTCCTGGTCATCGACGACGTGCTGGCCACGGGCGGCACCGCCGAGGCGTCGCTCCAGCTGATCCGCCGGGCCGGCGCCGAGCCCGTGGGCGTCGCCGTCCTGATGGAGCTGGGCTTCCTCCCCGGCCGCGAGCGGCTGGAGAAGGTGCTCGGCGAGGCGCCGGTGGACGCGCTGATCCGCGTCTGACCGGCAGGAACGGAAGGGAACGGGCCCCGGGGAGAACCCCGGGGCCCGTTCCGTGCGTCCTCGCCCCCGCCGGGCGGGAGGCGGCTCCACGGCCCGGATCGATACCATGGCAGTCCGGACCTGTTCGGGGGCCGGACCCCGCATGAGGAGTGCTCTTGCCAGACAAGGCCCAGCCGCTCTCCCCCAGACTCCGTCCGGGGGCATCCCCAGCGGCACAGCCCGACCAGCCCGCGCCGGACGCCGCGGCTGCCGCGGGTACGCCCGAGCCCACGGGCCGCCCGCAGGGCGCGGCCGCGCCCGAGCCCGGAAAGCGGGGCCGGCCGCAGGCCGCCCCGGGGGCGACCTGGTCAAGGAGAGCGCCGGCCCGCGCCCCACGCCGCCGCCGAGCGCCCGTTCGGCATCCTCCAGCCGGGTCCGCGCCCGCCTCGCCCGGCTGGGCGTACAGCGGCAGAGCCCGTACAACCCGGTGCTGGAGCCGCTGCTCCGGATCGTCCGGGGGAACGACCCCAAGGCGGACGCCTCCACGCTGCGCCAGATCGAGCGCGCCTACCAGGTCGCCGAGCGCTGGCACCGCGGGCAGAAGCGCAAGAGCGGCGATCCGTACATCACCCACCCGCTCGCCGTGACCACCATCCTGGCCGAGCTGGGCATGGACCCGGCGACGCTGATGGCCGGGCTGCTGCACGACACCGTCGAGGACACCGAGTACGGCCTCGACGACCTCCGCCGCGACTTCGGCGACCAGGTCGCCCTGCTCGTCGACGGCGTCACCAAGCTGGACCGGGTGCAGTTCGGCGAGGCCGCCCAGGCCGAGACCGTCCGCAAGATGGTCGTGGCCATGGCCAAGGACCCCGGGTCCTGGTGATCAAGCTGGCCGACCGGCTGCACAACATGCGCACCATGCGCTACCTCAAGCGGGAGAAGCAGGAGAAGAAGGCCCGCGAGACGCTGGAGATCTATGCCCCGCTGGCGCACCGGCTGGGCATGAACACCATCAAGTGGGAGCTGGAGGACCTCGCGTTCGCGATCCTCTACCCCAAGATGTACGACGAGATCGTCCGGCTCGTCGCCGAGCGCGCCCCCAAGCGGGACGAGTACCTGGCGATCGTCACCGACGAGGTCCAGGCCGACCTCCGCGCGGCCCGCATCAAGGCCACGGTCACCGGCCGCCCGAAGCACTACTACAGCGTCTACCAGAAGATGATCGTGCGGGGCCGGGACTTCGCCGAGATCTACGACCTGGTGGGCATCCGCGTCCTCGTCGACACCGTCCGCGACTGCTACGCGGCGCTCGGCACCGTCCACGCCCGGTGGAACCCGGTGCCGGGGCGGTTCAAGGACTACATCGCGATGCCCAAGTTCAACATGTACCAGTCGCTGCACACGACGGTCATAGGGCCCAGCGGCAAGCCGGTCGAGCTCCAGATCCGGACGTTCGACATGCACCGCCGCGCCGAGTACGGCATCGCCGCGCACTGGAAGTACAAGCAGGAGGCCGTCGCCGGCGCCTCCAAGATCCGTACGGACGTGCCGAAGAACGCCGGCAAGAACCAGGACACCGTCAACGACATGGCCTGGCTCCGGCAGTTGCTGGACTGGCAGAAGGAGACGGAGGACCCGGGCGAGTTCCTGGAGTCGCTGCGCTTCGACCTGTCGCGCAACGAGGTCTTCGTCTTCACGCCCAAGGGCGACGTCATAGCGCTGCCCGCCGGGGCCACGCCGGTCGACTTCGCCTACGCCGTGCACACCGAGGTCGGCCACCGCACCATAGGGGCCCGGGTCAACGGGCGGCTGGTGCCGCTCGAATCGACCCTCGACAACGGCGACCTGGTCGAGGTCTTCACCTCCAAGGCACCCGGCGCCGGCCCCTCCCGCGACTGGCTGGGCTTCGTCAAGTCGCCCCGCGCGCGCAACAAGATCCGCGCCTGGTTCTCCAAGGAGCGCCGGGACGAGGCCATCGAGCAGGGCAAGGACGCCATCGCCCGCGCGATGCGCAAGCAGAACCTGCCCATCCAGCGCATCCTGACCGGCGATTCGCTCGTCACCCTCGCGCACGAGATGCGCTACCCGGACATCTCCTCGCTCTACGCCGCCATCGGCGAGGGCCACGTCGCCGCGCAGGGCGTGGTGCAGAAGCTCGTCCAGGCGCTCGGCGGCGAGGACGCGGCGACGGAGGACATCGAGGAGTCGGCGCCCATCCGCGGCCGCTCCAATCGGCGTTCCTCCGCGGACCCGGGCGTGGTCGTCAAGGGCGTCGACGACGTGTGGGTCAAACTCGCCCGCTGCTGCACGCCCGTCCCCGGCGACCCGATCATCGGCTTCGTCACCCGCGGCAACGGCATCTCCGTCCACCGCGCGGACTGCGTCAACGTCGACTCGCTCTCGCAGCAGCCCGAGCGGATCATCGACGTCGAGTGGGCGCCCACCCAGTCGTCCGTCTTCCTCGTCGCCATCCAGGTGGAGGCGCTGGACCGGTCCCGGCTGCTGTCGGACGTCACCCGGGTCCTGTCGGACCAGCACGTCAACATCCTCTCGGCGGCCGTGCAGACCTCCCGCGACCGGGTGGCCACCTCGCGGTTCACCTTCGAGATGGGCGACCCCAAGCACCTGGGGCACGTCCTGAAGGCGGTGCGCGGAGTGGAGGGCGTCTACGACGTGTACCGCGTGACGTCGGCGCGGAGGCCGTAGCGGACACGGGAAAGGCCCCGGTGCTCTCAAGCACCGGGGCCTTTCCTCTATGGGGCTTGTTTCAGCCGCCGAACTCCTGCAGACCCTTCAACGCCTGGTCCAGCAGCGCCTTGCGGCCCTCCAGCTCCCTGCCGAGCTTCTCGGCCTTCGCCTCGTTGCCCGCCGCACGCGCCTTGTCGATCTGCGCCTGGAGCTTGTCGACCGCGTCCTGGAGCTGCCCGGTCAGCCCGGCCGCGCGCGCCCGCGCCTCCGGGTTGGTCCGCCGCCACTCGGCCTCCTCGGCCTCCTGGATGGCGCGCTCCACCGCGTGCATCCGGCCCTCGATCTTCGGCCGGGCGTCCCGCGGCACGTGACCGATGGCCTCCCAGCGCTCGTTGATCGAACGGAACGCCGCCCGGGCCGCCTTGAGGTCGGTCACCGGCAGCAGCTTCTCCGCCTCGACGACCAGGTCCTCCTTCAGCCCCAGGTTGGCCTGCTGCTCGGCGTCGCGCTCCGCGAACACCTCGCCGCGCGCCTGGAAGAAGACGTCCTGCGCGCCCCGGAACCGGGCCCACAGCTCGTCCTCGGCCTCGCGCTGGGCGCGGCCGGCGGCCTTCCAGTCGGCCATCAGCTCGCGGTAACGGGCGGCGGTGGCGCCCCAGTCCGTCGAACCGGACAGCGCCTCGGCCTCGGCGACCAGCTTCTCCTTGACCTTGCGGGCCTCTTCGCGCTGGGCGTCCAGCGACGCGAAGTGGGCCTTGCGGCGCTTGGAGAACGCCGAGCGGGCGTGCGAGAAGCGGTGCCACAGCTCGTCGTCGGTCTTGCGATCCAGCCGCGGCAGGCCCTTCCAGGTGTCCACCAGGGCCCGCAGCCGCTCACCGGCCGAGCGCCACTGCTCGCTCGCGGCCAGCTCCTCGGCCTCGGCGACCAGCGCCTCCTTGGCCGTCCTGGCCTCGTCCGTCTGCTTGGCCTTGGCCGCCTTGCGCTCCTCACGGCGCTTGTCGACCGTCGCGACGAGCTTGTCCAACCGCCCGCGCAGCGCGTCCAGATCGCCGACCGCGTGGTGCTCGTCGACCTGCGAACGCAGGTGGTCGATCGCGGCCATCGCGTCCTTGGTCGACAGGTCGGTGGTGTTGACCCGGCGTTCGAGGAGGCCGATCTCGACGACCAGGCCCTCGTACTTGCGCTCGAAGTAAGCGAGAGCCTCCTCCGGACTCCCCGCCTGCCACGAGCCGACGACCTTCTCGCCGTCGGCGGTACGCACGTACACCGTCCCCGTCTCGTCGACGCGGCCCCACGGGTCGCTGCTCACAGCGCCTCCTCCACATGATGCGGGGGCCGTTCGCGGCCCGCGCGCATCGTCCACAGTTGTCCCCGGTGGAGCCGCGCCCCGCCCGGTCCGGCGGCTTGATCATTTCACTGCCGTTCGGTGCTGTTTCGGGTGCCTCGCAGCCGCCGGAGCAGGCACCCTACACAACGCCAACATAGGCGACCGGTGGCCCGGCTGTCCGTATCCCGCGACCGGAATTTCGCCGCTCGGCCACGGGTGCGGAATCAGCTCTTCGTCACCGTCGCCTTGTCCACCACGACGGTGGCGTTGGGGGGTCCGTCCGGGGCCCCGCCCTGGATCCCGGCCTTGGCGATCTTGTCGAGGGTCTTGCGGCCCTCGGCGCCGATCGTGCCGACCGGGGTGTAGTCCGGCTGCAGCGGGCTGTCCTTGTAGACGAGGAAGAACTGGCTGCCCGTCGAATGCGGCTGCTGCGTCTTGGCCATGGCGATCGTCCCGGCCGGATAGATCTTCATCTTCGCCTGCTTGAGCTGATCGTCCTTCGGCTCCTGGAGCAGGTCGCTCTTGAGGTTCTCCTCGGCGAGCGTGTAGCCGGGGCCGCCCCCGCCGGTGCCCTCCGGGTCGCCGCACTGGAGGACGTAGATGCCCGCGGCCTCACCGGTGAGGCGGTGGCACTTGGTGTGGTCGAAGTACCCCTGGCCCGCCAGGAAGTTCAGCGAGTTGACGGTGTGGGGGGCCTTGGCCGCGTCCAGCTTCAGGTCGATGTCCCCGCAGGTGGTCTTGAGCGCCATGGTGTATGAGGCGGAGGTGTCGACCGTCATCGACGGCTCCGACTTCCACGTCTTCTTCGCCGGGCTGCCGGCGGCGGGCTTGGCGCACGGGTCCGGGCCCTTGGCGGGGGTGGGGAGCTCGCTCGGGGTCGCGTCGGACGCCGTCTTGTCGTCCTTCTTGTCGTCGCCGCCCAGCGCGCCGGCGGCCACCGCCGTGCCGCCCGCGGCGATCAGCACGGCGAGACCGGCCGCGATCAACGCGTTCCGGTTGCGGGCCTTGCGCCGCTGCGCCTCGCGGCGCTGCTGCTGCCGCTCGAACTTCTCCCGTGCGAGCTGCCGCCGCCGCTGCTCGTTAGTGACCACCGGGTCGTCTCCTCGTGCCGTATCGATCCGTCGGAACGCCTGTTGCGAGCGTGCCCGTACCGTATACGGGTTCGCGGCGGCGGAGGTGCCGCCGGTAGGCTCTGAACCGGCATAAACGTGACCGGCGCACCGGCCGGGCACGCCTGCCGGATCCCTGCCACGCCAACGCAGGCCGACATTTAAGGACGAATGTGCTGATTGCCGGGTTCCCCGCCGGGGCCTGGGGGACCAATTGTTATCTGGTCGCCCCCGCCGCCGGTGAGGAGTGCGTGATCATCGACCCGGGCCACCAGGCCGCCCAGGGAGTCGAGGAAGCACTCAGGAAGCATCGGCTCAAGCCCGTCGCGGTCGTCCTCACCCACGGCCACATCGACCACGTCGCCTCGGTCGTCCCGGTGTGCGGCGCCCATGACGTCCCCGCCTGGATCCACCCCGCCGACCGCTACATGATGAGCGACCCGGAGAAGGCCCTCGGCCGCTCCATCGGCGCGCAGCTCCTCGGCGAGCTGACCGTGGGCGAACCGGACGACGTCAAGGAGCTCGCCGACGGCAGCACCCTGGACCTCGCCGGTCTGGAGTTCACCGTCGCGCACGCGCCCGGCCATACCAAGGGGTCGGTGACCTTCCGGCTGCCCGAGACCAACGACATCCCGTCGGTCTTCTTCTCGGGCGACCTGCTGTTCGCCGGCTCCATCGGACGCACCGACATGCCCGGCGGTGACCACGCCGAGATACTCGAGTCCCTGGCCCGCGTGTGCCTGCCCCTCGACGACTCGACCGTGGTCCTCTCCGGCCACGGCCCCCAGACCAGCATCGGCCGCGAGCGCGCCGCCAACCCGTACCTGCGGGAAGTGGCCCAGGCGCGGTACGGCCCCGGAACCGGCACCCCGGCTCCGCGACGAGGAATGTGACGAAGCTTTCGTGAGCACTTTCAAGGCCCCCAAGGGCACCTACGACCTGACCCCGCCGGACTCGGCGGTCTACCTCGCCGTGCGCGAGGCCATCGCCGCGCCGGTGCGGCGGGCCGGTTACGGCTATGTGGAGACGCCCGGTTTCGAGAACGTCGAGCTGTTCGCGCGCGGCGTCGGCGAGTCCACCGACATCGTGACCAAGGAGATGTACACCCTCACCACGCGCGGCGGCGACCAGCTCGCGCTGCGCCCCGAGGGCACCGCCTCCGTGCTCCGCGCCGCGCTGGAGGGCAACCTGCACAAGGGCGGCAACCTCCCGGTCAAGCTTTGGTACTCCGGCTCGTACTACCGCTACGAGCGCCCGCAGAAGGGCCGTTACCGCCACTTCTCGCAGGTCGGCGCCGAGGCCATCGGAGCCGAGGACCCGGCGCTCGACGCCGAACTGATCATCCTGGCCGTCGACGCGTACAAGTCGCTCGGCCTGAAGGACTTCCGCCTGCTGCTCAACTCGCTCGGCGACAAGGAGTGCCGCCCCGCCTACCGGGCCGCCCTCCAGGACTTCCTGCGCGGTCTCGACCTGGACGACGACACCCGCCGCCGCATCGAGATCAACCCGCTGCGGGTCCTCGACGACAAGCGCGAGGCCGTCCAGAAGCAGCTCGTCGGCGCCCCCATGCTCCGCGACCACCTCTGCGAGGCGTGCAAGGAGTACCACGAGCAGGTGCGCGCGCTGCTGACGGCGGCGGGCGTCGAGTTCGAGGACGACGAGAAGCTGGTGCGCGGCCTGGACTACTACACGCGCACCACCTTCGAGTTCGTCCACGACGGCCTCGGCGCGCAGTCCGCCGTCGGCGGCGGCGGCCGCTACGACGGCCTGTCCGAGATGATCGGCGGCCCGGCCCTGCCGTCCGTCGGCTGGGCGCTGGGCGTCGACCGCACGGTGCTGGCGCTGGAGGCCGAGGGCATCGAACTCGAACTCCCCGCCGCCACCGAGGTGTACGCGGTCCCGCTCGGCGACGAGGCCCGCCGGGTCCTCTTCGGCGTCGTCACCGAACTGCGCCGGGCCGGCGTCGCCGCCGACTTCGCGTTCGGCGGGAAGGGGCTCAAGAACGCCATGAAATCGGCGGACCGCTCCGGCGCCCGCTACGCCTTGGTGGCGGGCGAACGCGATCTGGCCGAGGGCGTCGTCCAGCTCAAGGACCTGGGCAGCGGCGAGCAGACCGCCGTCGCGGTCGATGCCGTCGTGGGTGAACTCCGGGCCAGGCAGGGCTGATCGGCCCTCTCCTGGTGCAGAATGGGCGCATCGGACGACTGATGGGATCTATGGCGCTATGACGACCTCGGCTCTTGACCGCTCCGACACCGACGACGTGGAGCGGGACGGGCCCGCCGCCGGTGCGGTGGGCGGCAGCCGTGCCTTCGGGCTGCTGCTCGTCATCACCGGCGCCATGGGGCTGCTGGCCGCCTGGGTCATCACGATCGACAAGAACAAGATCCTCGAGGCCAAGGCGCATGGGAAGACCTTCACCCCCGGGTGCAGCCTCAACCCGGTCGTCGCCTGCGGCAACATCATGGAGAGCGAGCAGGCCCACGCCTTCGGGTTCCCCAACCCGATGCTCGGCCTGGTCTGCTACGGCGCGATCATCGCGATCGGCCTGGCGGTGCTCTCCGGCGCCCGGTTCCCGCGCTGGTACTGGCTCGGCATGGAGGCCGGCACCCTCTTCGGCGTCGGATTCTGCACCTGGCTGCAGTACCAGTCGCTGTACGTCATCGGCTCGCTCTGCCTGTGGTGCTGCCTCGCCTGGGTCGCCACCATCGTGATGTTCTGCTACGTCACCGTGCAGAACATCCGGCACCGCTTCATCCCGCTCCCGAACGCGGTGCGGAACGTGGTGCTGGAGTTCCACTGGGTGGTGCCGGTGCTGTGGATCGGCCTCATCGGGCTGGCGATCCTGACCAACTGGTGGTCGTTCTGGACGGGCCAGTCCTGAGCGCGCTTCTCTGAACAGCGACAACGCCGCCGGACGACGACCGTCCGGCGGCGTTGTCAGTGGGGTGGCATAGGGTTTCGAGCGTGGAACCCGACCTGTTCACCGCCGCAGAAGAGGACCGCCGGGAGAAAGACCCGTCGAGCAGTCCCCTGGCCGTCCGCATGCGCCCCCGCACCCTCGACGAGGTCGTCGGGCAGGGCCATCTGCTGAAGCCGGGATCGCCGCTGCGCCGGCTGGTCGGCGAGGCGAGCGGCGGGCCGGCCGGGCCCTCGTCGGTGATCCTCTGGGGGCCGCCCGGCATCGGCAAGACGACCCTCGCATACGTCGTCAGCCAGGCCACCAACAAGCGCTTCGTCGAGCTGTCCGCGATCACCGCCGGCGTCAAGGAGGTCCGGGCCGTCATCGACGGCGCCCGCCGGGCATCCGGCGGCTACGGCAAGGAGACCGTCCTCTTCCTCGACGAGATCCACCGCTTCAGCAAGGCCCAGCAGGACTCCCTGCTGCCCGCCGTGGAGAACCGCTGGGTCACCCTCATCGCCGCCACCACCGAGAACCCCTACTTCTCGATCATCTCCCCGCTCCTCTCCCGCTCCCTGCTGCTCACCCTCCAGGCGCTCACCGACGACGACCTGCGCGGACTGCTGCACCGCGCCGTCGCCGACGAGCGCGGGCTCGGCGGCGCGGTCACGCTCCCCGAGGACGCGGAGGCGCACCTGCTGCGAATCGCCGGCGGCGACGCACGGCGGGCGCTCACCGCCCTGGAGGCGGCGGCGGGGGCCGCCCTCGACAAGGGCGAGAGCGAGATCAGCCTGGAGACGCTGGAGGAGACGGTCGACCGGGCCGCGGTGAAGTACGACCGCGACGGCGATCAGCATTACGACGTCGCGAGCGCGCTGATCAAGTCCATCCGGGGGTCGGATGTGGACGCGACCCTGCACTACCTGGCCCGGATGATCGAGGCGGGGGAGGACCCGCGGTTCATCGCCCGGCGGCTGATGATCTCCGCCAGTGAGGACATCGGGCTCGCTGATCCCACGGCTCTGCAGACCGCCGTCGCCGGGGCGCAGGCTGTCGCCATGATCGGGTTTCCCGAGGCGCGGATCACTCTGTCGCAGGTGGCCATCGCGTTGGCCTTGGCGCCCAAGTCGAACGCGGCTTATCTCGCCATCGATGCGGCGCTGGCCGATGTACGGGCTGGGAAGGCCGGGCCTGTGCCCGCGCATCTGCGGGACGGGCACTACAAGGGGGCCGAGAAGCTGGGGCATGGGGAGGGGTATCAGTACCCCCACGATCTGCCGGGCGGGATCGCGGCTCAGCAGTATGCGCCTGATGCGGTGCATGGGCGGCGGTATTACTCGCCTACTCGGCATGGGGCGGAGTCGCGGTACGCGGATGTGATGGAGCGGGTGCGGGGGCGTTTGCGGGGGGAGTGAGCCCCGGGCCCGCCCTTTCACCGTTTCCTGGGGCTGCGCCCCAGACCCCCTTGTTCGCGGCTTCGCCGCTCGTCCTCAAACGCCGGACGGGCTGAATAGGGCACCCACTCCAGCCCGTCCGGCGTTTGAGGACAGCGCCCGCAGGGCGCTTCGGGGGTGCGGGGGACCTCCCCCGCAAGAAACGGTGAACGGGCGGGACAGGGGCACCCCCAACCCCTCACTCCTCCGCCGCGTCGAACAGCCGATGCATCTCCCGCCGCAGCCCCGCCACATCCCGCACCGGCTCCGGGAACTCGAACCGCGCGTCGAAGGAGCGATCGGCCGGGCTGCCGGCGCCGTGCCGCGTGAAGCGGACCCGGAACCCGAACCGGTCCAGCGCCAGCGGCACCGCGGCACCCGCGCCCGCCCGCCGCTCGTCCAGCAGCGCCCACAGGGAACGCACCTGATCCCCGTGCCCCGCATGCAGATGCTGCAGCAACTCCGTCTCGTACTCCACGAGCGGATCGGGCGCGGCGCCCGCGAAGTCGTCGGGCGAGACGGTCTCGATGCCCCAGAGGTCGTCCACGGAAATGTCCCCGAGTTCCAGCCGCACCATCATGCGGCCCGGCTCCGCGACGCCGGGGACGCAGGTGAGCCAGCCGGAGAGCCAGGCGCGGCCGCGGATGCGGTTGGGGACGGAGACGGGGGCGACGTCGGTGAGTTCCAGGACGGCGGGGAGGTCGTCGGCCTCGGCGTGGGTGGCCGCTCGGACGACGGGGGAGTCGGCGGGGTGGACGAGGTACACGTCGCCGTCGGGGCCGACGGTCCGTACCTCCGGGGTGAGGGGTTCGGGGTGGGCGGCGTCCAGGCCGGCGACGAGCAGCACCGCGGAGCATGTACTCTGTACGAGAGTTCGTGTGCGCTCGGCTGCTGACGGCATCCGGGCGGTTTCAAGTCCGCTGGGACGCGGCTGACCACGATCTGATCGGACCTCCGTCGTACCGGCGCCATCAGTTGCGCCGGCCTTCTTCGTGCTGTCCGTGACGTGACTGGTGTTCCCCGGGCGAGACATGCGATCTCCTTGAGTAAGGTGAGCCTAACCTAACCTATTTCGGAGGTCTGGAGAACGTGCCTAACCAGTCGCGTCCCAAGGTCAAGAAGTCTCGTGCGCTCGGCATCGCCCTGACGCCGAAGGCCGTCAAGTACTTCGAGGCCCGTCCCTACCCGCCGGGCGAGCACGGCCGCGGCCGCAAGCAGAACTCGGACTACAAGGTCCGTCTGCTCGAGAAGCAGCGTCTGCGCGCGCAGTACGACATCAGCGAGCGCCAGATGGCGCGCGCCTACGACCGCGCCAAGAAGGCCGAGGGCAAGACCGGCGAGGCGCTGGTCATCGAGCTCGAGCGTCGTCTGGACGCCCTGGTCCTGCGGTCCGGCATCGCCCGCACCATCTACCAGGCCCGTCAGATGGTCGTCCACGGCCACATCGAGGTCAACGGCAAGAAGGTCGACAAGCCGTCCTTCCGCGTCCGTCCCGACGACGTCGTGATGGTCCGCGAGCGCAGCCGCGCCAAGCACCCCTTCCAGGTCGCCCGCGAGGGTGGCTACGCGGGTGAGGGTGAGACCCCGCGCTACCTGCAGGTCAACCTGCAGGCCCTGGCCTTCCGCCTGGACCGCGACCCGAACCGCAAGGAGATCCCGGTCATCTGCGACGAGCAGCTCGTCGTCGAGTACTACGCCCGATAAATCCGGCCGTAGGACCCTCCTTCACGCCCGGCCCGCCGTCCCCCCGCCCCTGTGGCGGCGGGGCGGCGGGCCGCCGTGTTTCGGGGGGCGCTCCGGGCGTCGAAACGGAGTACGGGCCGCCAGCCACGGCGCGATAAGGTCGGTACCCGACGTTTCCAACGTGTGACCAGCGACGACAGCAGGGAGCGATGCAGTGTCCGGTGGAGAGGTGGCCGGGATCCTCGTGGCCGTCTTCTGGGCGATCCTGGTGTCCTTCATCGCCCTCGTCCTGGTTCGGCTCGCGCAGACCCTGAAGGCGGCCACCAAGCTGGTCGCCGACGTCACCGAGCAGGCCGTGCCGCTGCTGGCCGACGCCTCGGCGACCGTCCGGTCCGCCCACACCCAGCTCGCCCGCGTCGACTCGATCGCCGCGGACGTCCAGGAGGTCACGGCCAACGCCTCGGCGCTGTCCTCCACCGTCTCCTCCGCCTTCGGCGGGCCGCTGGTGAAGGTCGCCGCCTTCGGTTACGGGGTGCGGCGGGCGATCGGGCGCAAGGGCGCCCCCGCCGAAGACGAGCGCACCGTGATCACCGGCCGGAGCGTCGGCAAGAAGCTGCCGTCCGCCCGGCGCGGCGGCCGTCGTACCCGTGGGAAGGGCTGATCCGGAAATGTTCCGCCGTGCTTTTTGGTTCACCACCGGGGTGGCCGCCGGAGTGTGGGCCACCACCAAGGTGAACCGCACCCTGGACAAGCTCACCCCCGAGAGCCTCGCGCTCCAGGCGGCCGACCGGGCCGTGCTCGCCGGCCGCCGCGTCAAGCACTTCGCCCTCGACGTCCGCGACGGCATGGCGCACCGCGAGGCGGCGCTCAAGGACGCGCTCGGCCTCACCGCCGCACCGGAGCCGGAGGAGGCGCGGGCGCTGCCCGCCGGACGCCCGCACCTCGTCGTCGTCGAACCCACCCATCCCCACCACTCGCTCACCCGGAAAGAGGACCACTGATGGAGTCCGCTGAAATCCGCCGCCGCTGGCTGCGCTTCTTCGAAGAGCGTGGGCACACCGTCGTGCCGTCGGCGTCGCTCATCGCGGACGACCCGACGCTGCTCCTCGTGCCCGCGGGCATGGTGCCCTTCAAGCCCTACTTCCTCGGTGAGGTCAAGCCGCCGTTCTCCCGCGCCACCAGCGTGCAGAAGTGCGTCCGCACGCCGGACATCGAGGAGGTCGGCAAGACCACCCGGCACGGCACGTTCTTCCAGATGTGCGGCAACTTCTCGTTCGGCGACTACTTCAAGGAGGGCGCGATCAAGCTCTCCTGGGAGCTGCTGACCTCGTCCGTCGCCGACGGCGGCTACGGCCTCGACCCCGAGAAGCTCTGGATCACCGTCTACCAGGACGACGACGAGGCCGAGCGGATCTGGCGGGACACCGTCGGCGTTCCCGCCGAGCGCATCCAGCGCCTGGGCAAGAAGGACAACTTCTGGTCCATGGGCGTCCCCGGCCCCTGCGGCCCCTGCTCCGAGATCAACTACGACCGCGGGCCCGAGTTCGGCCCCGAGGGCGGCCCGGCCGTCAACGACGAGCGGTACGTGGAGATCTGGAACCTGGTCTTCATGCAGTACGAGCGGGGTGCCGGCGACGGCAAGGAGGACTTCCCGATCCTCGGCGACCTCCCCGCCAAGAACATCGACACCGGCCTCGGCCTCGAACGCCTCGCGATGATCCTCCAGGGCGTCCGGAACATGTACGAGACCGACACCCTGCGCGTCGTCATCGACAAGGCCACCGAGCTCACCGGCGTCGCCTACGGCAAGGCCGACGCCTCCGACGTCTCGCTGCGCGTGGTCGCCGACCACATGCGGACCTCCGTGATGCTCATCGGCGACGGCGTCACCCCCGGCAACGAGGGCCGCGGTTACGTCCTGCGCCGCATCATGCGCCGCGCCATCCGCAACATGCGGATGCTGGGCGCCACCGGCCCGGTCGTCGCCGACCTGCTCGACGTGATCATCAACACGATGGGGCAGCAGTACCCGGAGCTCATCGAGGACCGCAAGCGCATCGAGACCGTCGCGCTCGCCGAGGAGGCCGCCTTCCTCAAGGCCCTCAAGGGCGGCACGAACATCCTCGACACCGCCGTCACCGAGACCAAGGCCGCCGGCGGCACGGTCCTCTCCGGCGACAAGGCGTTCCTGCTCCACGACACCTGGGGCTTCCCGATCGACCTCACCCTGGAGATGGCCGCCGAGCAGGGCCTCTCCGTGGACGAGGACGGCTTCCGCCGCCTGATGAAGGAGCAGCGGGACCGCGCCAAGGCCGACGCCAAGGCCAAGAAGACCGGCCACGCCGACCTGTCGGCCTACCGCGAGGTCGCGGACACCGCCGGCGCCACCGACTTCACCGGCTACACCCTGACCGAGAACGAGGCCACCGTCGTCGGCCTGCTCGTCGACGGTGTGCCGTCGCCGGCCGCCTCCGAGGGCGACGAGGTCGAGATCGTCCTCGACCGTACGCCGTTCTACGCCGAGGGTGGTGGCCAGCTGGCCGACCAGGGGCGTATCAAGCTTCACAACGGCGCCGTGGTCGAGATCCGCGACGTGCAGAAGCCCGTGCCGGGGGTCAACGTCCACAAGGGCGTCGTCCAGGTCGGCGAGGTGACGGTCGGCGCCTCGGCGTACGCGGTCATCGACGTCAAGCGCCGCCGGGCCATCGCCCGCGCCCACAGCGCCACCCACCTGACCCACCAGGCGCTGCGCGACGCGCTCGGCCCGACGGCCGCCCAGGCCGGTTCGGAGAACTCGCCGGGCCGCTTCCGCTTCGACTTCGGCTCCCCGACCGCCGTCCCCGGCACCGTCCTCACCGACGTCGAGCAGCGGATCAACGAGGTCCTCTCCCATGAACTCGACGTCCACGCCGAGGTCATGAGCTTGGACGAGGCCAAGAAGTCCGGCGCGATCGCCGAGTTCGGCGAGAAGTACGGCGAGCGGGTACGCGTCGTGACCATCGGCGACTTCTCCAAGGAGCTGTGCGGCGGTACGCACGTCGCCAACACCGCGCAGCTGGGCCTGGTGAAGCTGCTCGGCGAGTCCTCGATCGGCTCCGGCGTGCGCCGCGTCGAGGCCCTGGTCGGCGCCGACGCGTACGACTTCCTGGCCAAGGAGCACACGGTCGTCGCCCAGCTCACCGAGCTGGTCAAGGGCCGCCCGGAGGAGCTGCCGGAGAAGATCTCGGGCATGCTCGCCAAGCTGCGGGACGCCGAGAAGGAGATCGAGCGCTACCGCGCCGAGAAGGTGCTCCAGGCCGCCGCCGGGCTGGCCCAGGGGGCCAAGGACGTCCACGGCACCGCCCTGGTCACTGGCACCGTCCCGGACGGCACCGGCGCCGACGACCTGCGCAAGCTGGTCCTCGACGTCCGCGGCCGGATCACCGGCGGCCGCCCGGCCGTCGTCGCCCTGTTCACCGTGGCCAACGGCCGCCCGCTGACCGTCATCGCCACCAACGAGGCCGCCCGCGAGCGCGGCCTCAAGGCCGGTGACCTGGTCCGTACGGCCGCCAAGACGCTCGGCGGCGGCGGTGGCGGCAAGCCGGACGTCGCCCAGGGCGGTGGCCAGAACCCGGAGGCCGTGGCCGACGCCATCGCCGCCGTGGAGCGCCTCGTGGCGGAGGCGGCCTGACCGTGCGACGTGGCAGACGCATCGCCGTCGACGTCGGGGACGCCCGGATCGGGGTCGCCTCGTGCGACCCCGACGGGATCCTCGCCACACCGGTCGAGACCGTGCCCGGACGGGACATCCCGCAGGCACACAAGCGGCTCGCGGCGATCGTCGCGGAGTACGAGCCCATCGAGATCGTCGTCGGGCTGCCCCGCTCCCTCAAGGGGGGAGAGGGGCCGGCCGCGGCCAAGGTGCGCACGTTCGCCAAGGAGATGGCCCGGCGCGTCGCGCCGGTGCCCGTCCGGCTGGTGGACGAGCGGATGACCACGGTCACCGCGGCCCAGGGGCTGCGCGCGTCCGGCGTCAACACCAAGAAGGGCCGGTCCGTCGTCGACCAGGCGGCGGCCGTGGTCATCCTGCAGAACGCCCTGGAGACCGAAAGGACGTCGGGGCGCCCTCCGGGCGAACCCGTCGAAGTGGTCATCTGATCGCGATACGGTAACCTTCCGCGCGACATGGCAGCTAGTTCGAACGCCATCCCTACAGGACCAGACGATCGGACCCGCGCCCTCCGGGGCGCCCGGCTGCCGCTGTGCGGCTCTAGGGGATAGATGACTGAGTACGGCCGGGGTTCCGGCTCCCAACCGTGGAATCCCGGCGACCCCCACCACGGGGACCCGGGGTACGAGGGTCAGCAGCATCCTCCGCAGCAGCAGCCGTACTACGGTCAGCAGCAGTATCCCGACCAGGGGTTTCCCGAACAGCAGCAGTACGGCTGGGAGCAGTCGTCGCAGGGCGGTGGGGGCCACTACGGTGACCCCCACACCCAGTCCCAGGGCCATTCCGGGTACGGGCAGCAGCAGGCCGGCCCGTCGGGTGGCTACTACGGGTCGGGCGGCGGGTACCACCCGGGGCAGGACGGACAGTCCTACGACACGGGTCAGCATCCGCACGTACAGCAGCAGACGTACGACACCGGGCAGCACCCGCAGCCGGGCGGTCAGCAGACGTACGACACGGGACAGCATCCGCAGCAGTCCTATGACACGGGTCAGCACCCGCATCCGTCGTATGACACCGGGCAGCATCCGCAGCAGGGGTACGACACGGGTCAGCACCGGCAGCAGTCCTACGACATGGGTCAGCACCCGCATCCGTCGTACGACACCGGGCAGCATCCCCAGCAGGCGTACGACACCGGGCAGCACCCGCGGCCGGACGAGCGTCGGGTGCCGCGGCAGGCGCCCGCGGAGGAGCAGCACGAGGAGCGGCCGGAGGAGTCCTCCGGCGAGCACTCCGTGCTCTCCGAGTCGGCTTCGCCCCCCGGTCGTCCCCGGCCATAGACCTCCTCCCGGGCGGCGTCACCGACGAAGCCGACGAGGACGGGACCGGCGACGAGCCCCGGCGCGGCCGGCGCGGCGGCGGGTCCGGCGGCAAGGGCAAGAAGCAGCCCAAGCGCCGCAGCGGCACGGCCTGCCTGGTCGTCGCGGTGGTGCTGGTCGGCGCCGTGGGCGGCCTCGGCTACCTCGGCTACGACTACTGGGAGACGAACTACGGCCCCGCGCCCGACTACGACGGCGAGGGCACCGGTTCCGTCCAGGTGGAGATCCCCAAGGGCACCGGCCTCACCCAGATGGGTGACCTTCTCCAGAAGAACGGCGTGGTCAAGAGCGCCCGGGCGTTCACCGAGGCGGCGGGCACCAAGCTCATCCAGCCGGGCACGTACACCCTGCACAAGGAGATGTCGGCCGAGTCCGCCGTCACGATGATGACGGACACCAAGAACCTGCTGACCATCCGCGAGGGCATCCGGGCCGCCGAGGTCTACAGCTCCATCGACAAGAAGCTGGAGCTCAAGCCGGGCACCACCAAGGACGTCGCCAAGGCGCAGGCGAGGAACCTGGGCCTGCCCGACTGGGCGACCGCCGACCCGAACGTCAAGGACCCCCTGGAGGGCTTCCTCTTCCCGTCGCAGTACAACGCGGGCAAGGGCACCAAGCCGGAGGAGATCCTCCGGCAGATGGTCAAGCGGGCGAAGGCCAACTACGAGCAGCAGGACCTGGAGGGCAAGGCCAAGGAGCTGGGCCTGAAGTCCCCGCTCCAGGTGGTCACCGTCGCCAGCCTGGTCCAGGTCGAGGGCAAGTACAAGCACGACTTCGACAAGATCGCCCGGGTCGTCTACAACCGGCTCAAGCCGGACAACAAGGAGACGTACGGCCTCCTGGACTTCGACTCCACGGTCAACTACGCCAAGAGCCAGTCCACCCTGGACACCGGCTCCGTCAACGACCTGCGCAAGTTCAAGGACCCGTACAACACCTACTACGCCAAGGGCCTGCCGCCCGGGCCGATCAGCAACCCCGGCA
Organism: Streptomyces sp. CA-181903; assembly: GCF_050937075.1. Taxonomy (NCBI): domain Bacteria; kingdom Bacillati; phylum Actinomycetota; class Actinomycetes; order Kitasatosporales; family Streptomycetaceae; genus Streptomyces; species Streptomyces sp. CA-181903. The sequence continues at coordinate 1,232,026 of NZ_JBNJLY010000001.1, read as the reverse complement.
TGGACGCCCTGAAGTCGGCGCTCGAACCCGCCTCCGGGCCCTGGTACTACTTCGTCTCGATCAACGAGGACAAGACGCTGTTCGCGGTGACCAACGCGGAGCACAACAGGAACCGCCAGCAGTACGAGCAGGAGCACCGGAAGGCGGCCGGACAGTGACCGGGCGCCGCCGGGCCGCCGTCCTCGGGTCGCCCATCGCGCACTCGCTCTCCCCGGTCCTGCACCGGGCCGCGTACGCCGCGCTCGGCCTGGGGAGTGGACGTACGACCGGTACGAGATCGACGAGGCCGCGCTCCCGGCCTTCGTCGCGGGGCTGGACGACAGCTGGGCCGGGCTCTCGCTGACCATGCCGCTCAAGCGGGCGATCATTCCGATGCTGGACGGCATCAGTGAAACCGCGCGGTCCGTCGAGGCCGTCAACACCGTCCTCGTCGGCACGGACGGCCGGCTGACGGGCGACAACACGGACATCCCGGGCCTGGTCGCCGCCCTGCGCGAGCGCGGGGTCGACAAAGTCGAATCGGCGGCCGTGCTGGGCGCCGGCGCCACCGCGTCCTCGGCGCTCGCCGCGCTCGCCGGGATCTGCGCCGGCGAGGTCACGGCCTACGTCCGCAGCGCCGGGCGCGCCGCGGAGATGCGGCAGTGGGGCGAACGGCTCGGGGTGACCGTCCGCACCGCCGACTGGTCCCGCGCCGCCGAGGCGTTCGAGGCCCCGCTGGTCGTCGCCACCACCCCGGCCGGGGCCGCGGACGCGCTCGCGGCCGCCGTCCCGTCCCGTCCCGGAACCCTCTTCGACGTCCTCTACGAGCCCTGGCCGACCCCGCTGGCGGCGGCCTGGGCCGGGCGCGGCGGCACGGTCCTGGGCGGCCTCGACCTGCTCGTCCACCAGGCCGTGCTCCAGGTCGAGCGGATGACGGGCGTCTCGCCGGCGCCGCTCGCGGCCATGCGCGCCGCCGGGGAAGCGGCCCTCGCCGCGCGCTGAGGGCGTCCGGACCACCCCGGGGACTTGCCCGGATCGCTTCCGGAACGGGCGGAAAACGTCCGGAAAGCGGACCGGCGCCGGGATACCGCCCCGGCCATGGGAGGATCGGGGACGGCGGACCGTACCACGGGTCGGTCGCGCCGTCCCACGATCCGAGGCGCGAGCAAGAGGAGTTCCGTTGAGCAGGTTGCGCTGGCTGACGGCCGGGGAGTCGCACGGTCCGGCCCTGGTGGCGACGCTGGAGGGGCTGCCCGCGGGCGTCCCGGTCACCACGGAGATGGTGGCGGACCACCTGGCCCGGCGGCGCCTCGGCTATGGGCGCGGCGCCCGGATGAAGTTCGAGCGGGACGAGGTGACCTTCCTCGGCGGCGTGCGGCACGGGCTGTCCATGGGCTCCCCGGTCGCGGTCATGGTGGGCAACACCGAGTGGCCCAAGTGGGAGAAGGTCATGGCGGCCGACCCGGTCGACCCCGCCGAGCTCGCCGACCTCGCCCGCAACGCCCCGCTGACCCGGCCGCGCCCCGGCCACGCGGACCTCGCGGGCATGCAGAAGTACGGCTTCGACGAGGCCCGTCCGGTCCTGGAGCGGGCCTCCGCGCGGGAGACCGCGGCCCGCGTCGCGCTCGGCGCCGTCGCCCGCTCCTTCCTGAAGGAAGCGGCCGGCATCGAGATCGTCTCGCACGTCGTCGAACTGGCCGCCGCCAAGGCGCCGTACGGCGTGTACCCCAAGCCGTCGGACGTCGAGCGGCTGGACGCCGACCCGGTGCGCTGCCTCGACGCCGCCGCGAGCGAGGCGATGGTCGCCGAGATCGACCAGGCGCACAAGGACGGCGACACCCTCGGCGGCGTCGTCGAGGTCCTCGCCTACGGCGTGCCCGTCGGCCTCGGCTCGCACGTGCACTGGGACCGGCGGCTGGACGCCCGGCTCGCCGCCGCCCTGATGGGCATCCAGGCGATCAAGGGCGTCGAGCTCGGCGACGGCTTCGACCTGGCCCGGGTGCCCGGCTCGAAGGCGCACGACGAGATCGTCGCCACCGAGGAGGGCGTGCGCCGCGCGTCCGGCCGCTCCGGCGGCACCGAGGGCGGCCTGACCACCGGCGAACTGCTGCGCGTCCGCGCCGCGATGAAGCCCATCGCCACCGTGCCGAAGGCGCTCGCCACCATCGACGTCACCACCGGCGAGGCCGCCAAGGCCCACCACCAGCGCTCCGACGTGTGCGCCGTCCCCGCGGCCGGCATCGTCGCCGAGGCGATGGTGGCGCTCGTCCTGGCGGACGCCGTGGTGGAGAAGTTCGGCGGCGACAGCGTCACCGAGACCCGCCGCAACGTCCGGGGCTACCTCGACCACCTGGCCATCAAGTGACCGGGCCGGTCGCTGTACTGGTCGGCCCGCCCGGAGCCGGGAAGTCGACCGTCGGAGCACTGCTCGCCGAGCGGCTCGGCACCGGCTACCGGGACACGGACGCCGACATCGAGCGCACCGCGGGCAAGCCCATCCCGGAGATCTTCCTGGACGAGGGCGAGCCGCACTTCCGCGAGCTGGAACGGCAGGCCGTGCGCGCCGCCGTGGCGGAGCACCCCGGGGTGCTCTCGCTCGGCGGCGGCGCCGTCATGGACCCGGACACCCGGGCGCTGCTCAAGGGGCTGCCCGTCGTCTTCCTCGACGTCGACCTGGCCGACGCCGTACGGCGGGTGGGGCTGGATGCCCCGCGCCCGCTGCTGGCCGTCAACCCGCGCAAGCGATGGCGGGAGCTGATGGAGGCCCGCCGCCCGCTCTACGCCGAGGTCGCCCGGGTCGTCGTCGCCACCGGAGGCCGGAGCCCGGCCGAGGTCACCGACGCGGTACTCGACGGCCTGTGCCCGCCCGGCGCCCGTACCCACGACACCTCGCAGTGAGGAACGCATGACCGACGCACCCACCCGTATCCAGGTCGCCGGCACCGCCGGCACCGCGCCGTACGAGGTCCTGATCGGGCACCGGCTGCTGGGCGAACTGCCCGCGCTCATCGGGACCGGCGCCCGGCGCGTGGCCGTCCTGCACCCGGAGGCGCTGGCCGAGACCGGCGAGGTCCTCCGCGCCGACCTGGCCGACCAGGGTTACGAGGCCATCGCCATCCAGGTGCCGAACGCCGAGGAGGCCAAGACCGCCGAGGTCGCCGCCTACTGCTGGAAGGCGCTCGGGCAGTCCGGCTTCACCCGCACCGACGTCATCGTCGGCGTCGGCGGCGGCGCCACCACCGACCTGGCCGGCTTCGTCGCCGCCACCTGGCTGCGCGGTGTGCGCTGGATCGCGGTGCCCACCACCGTGCTGGCGATGGTCGACGCGGCGGTCGGCGGCAAGACCGGCATCAACACCGCCGAGGGCAAGAACCTCGTCGGCGCCTTCCACCCGCCGGCCGGGGTGCTCTGCGACCTGTCCGCGCTGGAGTCGCTGCCGGTCAACGACTACGTCAGCGGGCTCGCCGAGGTCATCAAGGCCGGCTTCATCGCCGACCCGGCCATCCTCGACCTGATCGAGAGCGACCCCGAGGCCGCCCGCACCCCGTCCGGCCCGCACACCGCCGAGCTCATCGAGCGCGCCATCCGCGTCAAGGCCGACGTCGTCTCCCAGGACCTCAAGGAGTCCGGCCTCCGCGAGATCCTCAACTACGGGCACACCCTCGCCCACGCCATCGAGAAGAACGAGCGGTACAACTGGCGGCACGGCGCGGCCGTCGCCGTCGGCATGGTCTTCGCCGCCGAACTCGGCCGGATCGCCGGCCGGCTGGACGACGCGACGGCCGACCGGCACCGCGCGGTGCTGGAGTCCGTGGGGCTTCCGGTGACCTACCGGGGCGACCAGTGGCCCAAGCTGCTGGAGACCATGAAGGTCGACAAGAAGACGCGCGGCGACCGGCTGCGCTTCATCGTGCTCGACGGGCTGGCGAAGCCGGTGGTGCTGGAGGCTCCGGATCCGGCGATGCTGCTGGCCGCGCACGCGGAGATCGCGGCGTGAGCGGCGCTCGGCGGGTTCTCGTGCTCAACGGGCCGAACCTCGGGCGGCTCGGCTCCCGTGAGCCCGACGTCTATGGGTCCACCTCGTACGCCGGGCTCGTCGAGGTGTGCGCCCGGCTCGGCGCGGAGCTCGGCTTCGACGTCGACGTCCGCGAGACCAACGACGAGGGGGAGCTGGTCCGTTGGCTGCACGAGGCGGCCGACGGGCGGCTGCCCGTCGTCATCAACCCCGGTGCGTTCACGCATTACTCGTACGCGATGCGGGACGCGGCGGCGCAGCGGACCGCTCCGCTGATCGAGGTGCACATCTCCAATCCGCATGCGCGGGAGGCGTTCCGGCACACGTCCGTCATCTCGGCTGTCGCGTCCGGGACGATCGCCGGGTTCGGAGTCGGGTCGTACCGGCTCGCGTTGCGGGCGCTCGCGGAGGAACTCCGCGGCTGAGTGGAGCGTCTGGGTTGAGGGGGTAGGGTGCCCCGGTCCCGCCCTTTCACCGTTTCCTGCGGGGGCAAGCCCCCGCACCCCCCGAAGCGCCCTGCGGGCTCCCCCAGAGGGGGTGCCCCCAGTCCTCAATCGCCGGACGGGCTGATTCAGCCCGTCCGGCGATTGAGGACAGAGGGGTCTGGGGCGCAGCCCCAGGAAACGGTGAAAGGGCGGGACCGGGGCACCCCCCACCACAACGACCCACCGCACGAGACGGAGTGCCACCGGATGCAGCACCCAGTGGGACAGCCGCTACCCCCCGCCCATCGGCCGATGCCCCTCGACCCGGCCACCGCGCCGGTCGCGGTGCTGTTGATCGGCCCGGCCGGTGCCGGGAAGACGACCGCGGCCCGGTACTGGGCCGACACCCGCCGGGTGCCCACGGCGCACATCAGCCTGGACGACGTCCGGGAGTGGGTGCGGGCCGGTTTCGCCGACCCGCGGGCCGGGTGGGACGAGCGGTCCGAGGCGCAGTACCGGCTGGCCCGCCGCACCTGCGGCTTCGCCGCCCGGAACTTCCTGGCCAACGGCATCTCCTGCATCCTCGACGACGCGGTCTTCCCGGACCGGCCCGCCGTCGGCCTGGGCGGCTGGAAGCGGCACATCGGCCCCGGCCTGCTGCCCGTCGTCCTGCTGCCGGGGCTCGACGTGGTGCTGGAGCGCAACGCCGAGCGGCGCGGCAACCGGCGGCTGGGCGACGAGGAGGTGGCGCGCATCCACGGGCGGATGGCCGGCTGGTACGGCTCCGGGCTGCCGATCATCGACAACTCGCAGCACGACGTGGCCACCACCGCCCGGCTCATCGACGAGGCCGTGGCCCGCTCCTTCGCCACCCCGCCCGCCTGGTAGGCGCACCGCCGGCCTGGTGGGCGCACCGCCGGCCTGGTGGGCGCACCGAGCGCGGCACCCCGGTCGGACGCGCCGGAGCGGCCGGTTCCGGCCGCCGAACGTACGCTCGGGGCATGTCCGACGTGTACGCGGCACGCCGTTCACGGCTGCTGGAGCGGTGCCTGGGGAACGGGAGCGAGGCCGCGCTGGTGACCGGCGCGGCCAACGTCCGCTACCTCGCCGGTCACGCCCCGGCCGACGCCGCCCTGCTGGTCGGGCCCGTCCACGACGTGCTGCTCTGCGCCTCCGATCCGTTCGACGCCGCGTCGGCCGCCCGGCCCGCCGGTGATCTGCGGGTCTTCGTCCTGCCCGGCACGGAGGGCGACCCGGCCGTCGCGGGCGCGGAGCGGGCCGCCGCGGCCGGGGCCGGCTCGCTGGCGGTGGAGGAGCACCACCTGACCGTACGGCGCCACCGCGCGCTGGGGGCCGTCGCGCCGGGGCTGCGGCTGGACGACCTGGGGCCGGCGGTGGAGCAGCAGCGGTTGGTGAAGGACGAGGAGGAGATCTCCTGTCTGCGGATCGCCGCCGAGATCGCCGACCAGGCGCTGGGGGAGCTGTTGGAGTCGATCCTCGTCGGCCGCACCGAGCGGCACCTCGCCCTGGAGCTGGAGCGCCGTCTGGTGGACCACGGCGCGTCCGGGACGGCGTTCCCCACGTCGGTGGGGACCGGGCCGGACTCCGGGCTGGCCGGGCACGTACCCTCGGACCGGCGGGTGGAGGAGGGCGACTTCCTCTCCGTCTGCCTGGGTGCCGACTACCGCGGCTACCACAGCGAGATCGCCCGTACCTTCGTCATCGGCACCTCTCCCGCCGACTGGCAGATCGAGCTGTACGAGCAGGTGTTCGCGGCGCAGCGGGCCGGGCGGGAGGCGCTGCTGCCCGGGACGCCGTACCGGGACGTGGACCGCGCGGCACGGCGGGTCCTGGAGGCCGCGGGCCACGGCGACCGGCTCGGTCCGCGCATCGGCCACGGGGTCGGACTCGAAAACGGCGAGGACCCTCGGCTCGCGCCCGCGGCCATGGGTAAACTGGACGCTTGCGTGCCGGTCACCGTAGATCCGGGGGTTCACCTCCCGGGGCGGGGCGGCGTCCGGATCGATGACACGCTCGTCGTCCGCCCCGAGGCGGACGGCGGTCCCGAGCTACTCACCATCACGACCAAGGAGCTGCTCGCGCTGTAGCGCGTGCCTCTTCGGGGTCGCAGCTTCAGTCCAGGAGATTCCGCAACCGTGGCTTCCACGAACGACCTCAAGAACGGCATGGTGCTCAAGCTCGAAGGCGGCCAGCTCTGGTCCGTCGTCGAGTTCCAGCACGTCAAGCCCGGCAAGGGCCCCGCCTTCGTCCGCACGAAGCTCAAGAACGTGCTCTCCGGCAAGGTGGTGGACAAGACCTTCAACGCCGGTGTGAAGGTCGAGACGGCCAACGTCGACAAGCGCGGTATGCAGTTCTCGTACATGGACGGCGAGTACTTCGTCTTCATGGACATGGACACGTACGACCAGCTGCACATCGACCGCAAGACCGTCGGTGACGCCGCCAACTTCCTGATCGAGGGCTTCGAGGCCGTCGTCGCGCAGAACGAGGGCTCGGTCCTCTACGTCGAGCTGCCGGCCGCCGTCGAGCTCACCATCAAGCACACCGACCCGGGTGTGCAGGGCGACCGCTCCACCGGTGGCACCAAGCCCGCCGAGCTGGAGACCGGCTACGAGATCCAGGTCCCGCTGTTCATCAGCACGGGCGAGAAGATCAAGGTCGACACGCGTACCGGCGATTACCTCGGCCGGGTGAACAGCTAACCGTGGCCGCCCGCAGCAACTCCCGGAAGCGCGCCTTCCAGATCCTCTTCGAGGCCGACCAGCGAGAGGCGTCCGTGCTGGACGTCCTCGCCGACTGGATCCGGCACTCGCGCTCGGACGACCGGCAGCCGCCGGTCAACGAGTACACGATGCAGCTGGTCGAGGGCTACGCCGAGCACGTCGCCCGGATCGACGAGCTGATCGAGACCTACGCGGTCGACTGGGACCTGGACCGGATGCCGGCCGCCGACCGGAACATCGTCCGGCTCGGGGCCTACGAGCTGATCTGGGAGGACGGCACCCCGGACGCGGTGGCGATCGACGAGGCGGTGCAGCTCGCCAAGGAGTTCTCCACCGACGAGTCGCCGGCCTTCATCAACGGTCTGCTCGGCCGGTTCAAGGAGCTCAAGCCGGGCCTCCGCCGGGCCTGACGCGCCACGACCGACACACCAACAACCGCCAGGGGGCGGGGAACCGGAAGGTTCCCCGCCCCCTGGCGGTGGTGCGTACGGACCCGAATTCAGGCCGAAGGGCTACGCGTCCTCGTGCTGCACCGCGCGGCGCGCGTCCGCGTCGAGCACGCCCCAGCTGATCAGCTGCTCGGTGAGCACCGAGGGCGACTGGTCGTAGATCACGGCGAGGGTGCGCAGGTCGTCCTGGCGGATCGACAGCACCTTGCCGTTGTAGTCGCCGCGCTGGCTCTGGATGGTCGCCGCGTAACGCTGGAGGGGGCCCGCCTTCTCGGCCGGGACGTGGGCGAGGCGCTCCAGGTCCAGGACCAGCTTCGGCGGGGGCTCGGCAGCGCCCCCCGGCGTGGTGCCGGGCAGCAGCTCCTGGACGGGCACCCCGTAGAAGTCGGCCAGCTCGGCAAGGCGCTGCACGGTCACGGCACGGTCGCCGCGCTCGTACGAGCCCACCACCACGGCCTTCCAGCGGCCCTGGGACTTCTCCTCGACACCATGGAGTGAGAGGCCCTGCTGGGTGCGGATGGCGCGGAGCTTGGCCCCGAGCTGTTTGGCGTATTCGCTGGACATAAAGCTCCCCGGACGCGGTATCAATGTGCGGCTCTGCCGCGTGGCTGGTAACTCACTGTGAGGTTACGCAGCGTAATCTGGCTTCGTCAAGCCGAATGGTCCACCGCTTCCGCCGTCGGGGGCCACGTCCGGAGCACCCCCGGACGGCTGCTACTGTGGACCAAGCAATTCCGACGTCCTTTAACGTCCGTCCTGTGAGGCGGAGAAGGAGGTCCGTTTCTCATGGACACCACCGCGTCCGCGGCCGGTCCCGCGCGTCCCGTGCTCGAAGCACCGGACATCGCCCGGGTCCTCACGCGCATCGCCCACGAGATCGTCGAACGCGCCAAGGGCGCCGACGATGTCGTCCTGCTCGGCATCCCCACCCGAGGGGTCTACCTCGCCCACCGCCTGGCCGCGAAGCTGGCCGAGATCACCGGCGCCACCATGCCCGTGGGCTCCCTCGACATCACCATGTACCGCGACGACCTGCGGCTCCGCCCGGCCCGTGCGCTGGCCCGCACGGAGATCCCCGGTGACGGCATCGACGGCCGTCTCGTGGTCCTCGTCGACGACGTGCTCTTCTCCGGCCGCACCATCCGCGCCGCGCTCGACGCCCTGAACGACATCGGGCGCCCCCGCGCGGTCCAGCTCGCCGTCCTGGTCGACCGCGGCCACCGCGAGCTGCCGATCCGCGCCGACTACGTCGGCAAGAACCTCCCCACGTCGCTGCGGGAGACGGTCAAGGTCCAGCTCACCGAGGAGGACGGGCGCGACAGCGTGCTCCTCGGCATGGGCGCCACCGCTCCGGCCGACGGCCGCTAGCAGCCTCCCCGCACGGGTCCGTACCCCGGACCCGCGACGCCGCACGCCCGGCCGTCCTCACGCACACCCTCAACCACGGAGCATCCGGATGCTGCACCTCTCCGGGGGGAGCCCCCGTACCCGCGGCCACCTCGTCTCGGCCGCCGACCTCAGCCGCGACGACGCCGTCCTCATCCTCGACACCGCCGAGGAGATGGCCCGCGTCGCGGACCGGCCGATCAAGAAGCTGCCGACCCTGCGCGGCCGGACCGTCGTCAACCTCTTCTTCGAGGACTCGACGCGGACCCGCATCTCCTTCGAGGCCGCCGCCAAGCGGCTCTCCGCCGACGTCATCAACTTCTCCGCCAAGGGCTCCTCGGTCTCCAAGGGCGAGTCGCTGAAGGACACCGCGCTCACCCTGGAGGCGATGGGCGCCGACGCCGTCGTCATCCGCCACCACGACTCCGGCGCCCCGCACCGGCTGGCCACCTCCGGCTGGATCAACGGCTCGGTCGTCAACGCCGGCGACGGCACCCACGAGCACCCCACCCAGGCCCTGCTGGACGCCTTCACCCTGCGCCGCCGCCTGGTCGGCCCCGACGCCGGGATCGGCAAGGACCTGGACGGCCGCCGGATCACGATCGTCGGCGACATCCTGCACAGCCGCGTCGCCCGGTCCAACGTCCACCTGCTCACCACGCTGGGGGCGGAGGTCACTCTCGTCGCACCGCCCACCCTGGTGCCCATCGGCGTCGAGCGCTGGCCCTGCGAGGTCTCCTACGACCTGGACGCGGTGCTCCCCAAGTCCGACGCCGTGATGATGCTGCGCGTCCAGCGCGAGCGGATGAACGCCGCGTTCTTCCCCACCGAGCGCGAGTACGCGCGCCGCTACGGCCTCGACGGCCAGCGGATGGCGAGGATGCCCGAGGACGCGATCGTCATGCACCCCGGGCCGATGAACCGTGGCATGGAGATCACCGCCGAGGTCGCCGACTCCCGCCGCTGCACGGCCGTGGAGCAGGTCACCAACGGCGTGTCCATCCGGATGGCCGTCCTCTACCTGCTGCTCGGCGGCTCGGAGTCCGCCGTCACGAACACGAACACCCGCACCGAGGAGAACAAGTAATGCCCCAGATCCTTATCCGCGGTGCCAAGGTGCTCGGCGGCCCCGCCCAGGACGTCCTGATCGACGGCGAGACGATCGCCCGGGTCGGCAACGGCATCGAGGCCGACGGCGCGACCGTGATCGAGGCGGACGGCAAGGTCCTGCTGCCCGGCCTGGTCGACCTCCACACCCACCTGCGCGAGCCCGGCCGCGAGGACTCCGAGACCGTCCTCACCGGCACCCGCGCCGCCGCCGTCGGCGGCTACACCGCCGTGCACGCCATGGCCAACACCTTCCCGGTCGCCGACACCGCCGGCGTCGTCGAGCAGGTCTGGCGGCTCGGCAAGGAGTCCGGCTACTGCGACGTGCAGCCCGTCGGCGCCGTCACCGTCGGCCTGGAGGGCAAGAAGCTCGCCGAGCTCGGCGCGATGCACGACTCCGCGGCCGGCGTCCGGGTCTTCTCCGACGACGGCAAGTGCGTGGACGACGCGGTGATCATGCGGCGCGCCCTGGAGTACGTGAAGGCGTTCGACGGCGTCGTCGCCCAGCACGCCCAGGAGCCGCGGCTCACCGAGGGCGCCCAGATGAACGAGGGCGTCGTCTCCGCCGAACTGGGCCTGGGCGGCTGGCCGGCCGTCGCCGAGGAGTCGATCATCGCCCGCGACGTGCTGCTCGCCGCGCACGTCGGCTCCCGGCTGCACGTCTGCCACCTCTCGACGGCCGGCTCGGTGGAGATCGTCCGCTGGGCCAAGTCCAAGGGCTGGAACGTCACCGCCGAGGTCACCCCGCACCACCTGCTCCTCACCGACGAGCTCGTCCGCTCGTACAACCCGGTCTACAAGGTGAACCCGCCGCTGCGCACCGAGGCCGACGTCATGGCCCTGCGCGAGGCGCTCGCCGACGGGACGATCGACTGCGTGGCCACCGACCACGCCCCGCACCCGCACGAAGACAAGGACTGCGAGTGGGGCGCCGCGGCCATGGGCATGGTGGGCCTGGAGACCGCCCTCTCGGTCGTCCAGCACACCATGGTCGAGACCGGCCTGCTGGACTGGGCGGGCGTCGCCGACCGGATGTCCTTCACCCCGGCCCGCATCGGCCGCCTGGCCGGACACGGCCGCCCGGTGGCCGCCGGTGAGCCCGCCAACCTCACCCTGGTCGATTCCGCTTACCGTGGTGTCGTGGACCCCGCGGGCTTCGCCTCCCGCAGCCGCAACACCCCCTACGAGGGCCGCGAGCTGCCGGGGCGCGTCACCCACACCTTCCTGCGGGGCCGGGCGACGGTCGCCGACGGGAAGCTGACGGGAATCTGACGTGACACCTTTGATCACCAACCTCGCGATCTCCAACCTCGCGGACGAGAAGAAGTCGCAGGCCGTCACCGACTGGGCGGCGCGCGCCGGCTGGGTCGTGGGTCTGCTGCTCTTCATCGCGCTCCTCTACTGGCTGATGCGCGAGGGCTGGAAGTGGCGCGGCACGCTCCAGGGCGACCTGCCCCCGCTGCCCGCCGTCCCGGAGGAGCCGGGCCCGGCCCGGCTCACCCTCACCGGCCGCTACCACGGCTCCACCACCGCCGGACAGTGGCTGGACCGCATCGTCGCCGGGGGCCTCGGCACCCGCAGCCGCGCCGAGCTCACCCTCACCGAGGAGGGCGTGAGCGTGCTGCGCCCCGGCGCCACCGACTTCCTGATCCCCGCCGACGCCGTACGCGGCGCCCGCCTCGACAAGGGCATCGCCGGCAAGGTCCTCACCGAGGGCGGCCTGCTGGTGATCACCTGGCAGCACGGCGACCGGCTGATCGACTCCGGCTTCCGGGCCGACCGCGTGGCGGAGCACCCGGCCTGGGTCGAGGAGCTCGCCACCCCGCAGAACCTGAACAGCACGACGGAAGGCGCACGATGACGACCTCGCACCCGGGGAACCCCTCGCAGCGGAAGGGGGCGCTTCCCGCCGTACTCGTCCTGGAGGACGGCCGCGTCTTCCGCGGCCGGGCCTACGGCGCCGTGGGCACCACCTTCGGCGAGGCCGTGTTCTCCACCGGCATGACCGGCTACCAGGAGACCCTCACCGACCCCTCGTACCACCGCCAGGTGGTCGTCATGACCGCCCCGCACGTCGGCAACACCGGCGTCAACGACGAGGACCCCGAGTCCTCCCGCATCTGGGTGGCCGGCTACGTGGTCCGCGACCCCGCCCGCACCCCGTCGAACTGGCGCTCGCGCCGCTCCCTCGACGAGGAGCTGGAGCGCCAGGGCGTCGTCGGGATCAGCGGCATCGACACCCGCGCCCTCACCCGCCACCTGCGCGAGCGCGGTGCCATGCGGGTCGGGATCTTCTCCGGCGCGACCCTGCCGGGCGAGGCCGCGATGCTGGAGCAGGTGCGGCAGGCCCCCGAGATGGCGGGCGCGGACCTCTCCGCCGAGGTCGCCACCAAGGAGACCTACGTCGTCCCGGCCGTCGGCGAGCGGAAGTACACCGTCGCCGCGATCGACCTGGGCATCAAGGGCATGACCCCGCACCGGATGGCCGAGCGCGGCATAGAGGTCCACGTCCTGCCCGCCACCGCGACCGTCGAGGACGTCTACGCGGTGAACCCGGACGGCGTGTTCTTCTCCAACGGCCCGGGCGACCCGTCCACCGCCGACCACCCGGTCGCGGTGATGCGGGCGGTGCTGGAGCGCAAGACCCCGCTCTTCGGCATCTGCTTCGGCAACCAGATCCTCGGCCGCGCGCTGGGCTTCGGCACCTACAAGCTGAAGTACGGCCACCGCGGCATCAACCAGCCCGTGCAGGACCGGACGACCGGCAAGGTCGAGGTCACCGCGCACAACCACGGCTTCGCCGTCGACGCCCCGCTCGACGGGCCCGCCGACACCCCCTACGGCCGCGTCGAGGTCTCCCACGTCTGCCTCAACGACGACGTGGTCGAGGGGCTCCGGCTGCTCGACCGGCCGGCCTTCAGCGTCCAGTACCACCCCGAAGCCGCAGCGGGCCCGCACGACGCGGCCTACCTGTTCGACCGCTTCGTCTCTCTGATGGAGGGCCAGCGTGCCTAAGCGCACCGACATCCAGTCCGTTCTGGTCATCGGCTCCGGCCCGATCGTCATCGGTCAGGCGGCCGAGTTCGACTACTCCGGCACCCAGGCGTGCCGGGTCCTCAAGGCCGAGGGCCTGCGGGTCATCCTGGTCAACTCCAACCCGGCCACGATCATGACCGACCCGGAGATCGCCGACGCCACGTACGTCGAGCCGATCACCCCCGAGTTCGTCGAGCGGATCATCGCCAAGGAGCGCCCCGACGCCCTGCTCCCCACCCTGGGCGGTCAGACCGCGCTCAACACCGCGATCTCGCTGCACGAGGCGGGCACGCTGGAGAAGTACGACGTCGAGCTGATCGGCGCCAACGTGGAGGCGATCCACAAGGGCGAGGACCGCGAGCAGTTCAAGGCCGTCGTCGAGGCCGTGCGTGCCCGGATCGGGCACGGCGAGTCCGCCCGCTCGGTCATCTGCCACACGATGGACGAGGTGCTCGCCGGCGTCGGGACGCTCGGCGGCTACCCGGTCGTCGTCCGCCCCTCCTTCACCATGGGCGGCGCCGGCTCCGGCTTCGCCCACGACGAGGAGGAGCTGCGCCGCATCGCCGGCCAGGGCCTCACGCTCTCCCCGACCACCGAGGTGCTCCTGGAGGAGTCCATCCTCGGCTGGAAGGAGTACGAGCTGGAGCTGATGCGCGACCGGAACGACAACGTCGTGGTCGTCTGCTCCATCGAGAACTTCGACCCGATGGGCGTGCACACCGGCGACTCGATCACCGTCGCCCCGGCGATGACCCTCACCGACCGCGAGTACCAGGTGCTGCGCGACATCGGCATCGAGGTCATCCGCGAGGTCGGCGTGGACACCGGCGGCTGCAACATCCAGTTCGCGGTCAACCCCGAGGACGGCCGGGTCATCGTCATCGAGATGAACCCGCGCGTCTCCCGCTCCTCCGCGCTCGCCTCCAAGGCCACCGGCTTCCCGATCGCGAAGATCGCGGCCCGGCTCGCCGTCGGCTACACGCTGGACGAGATCCCCAACGACATCACCGAGCAGACCCCGGCCTCCTTCGAGCCGACGCTCGACTACGTCGTGGTCAAGGCCCCGCGCTTCGCCTTCGAGAAGTTCCCGGCCGCCGACGCCACCCTCACCACCACCATGAAGTCGGTGGGCGAGGCCATGGCCATCGGCCGGAACTTCACCGAGGCGCTGCAGAAGGCGCTGCGCTCGCTGGAGAAGAAGGGCTCGCAGTTCGACTTCGTCTCGGAGCCCGGCGACAAGACCGAGCTGCTGGCGAAGGCGGCCGTCCCGACGGACGGGCGGATCAACACCGTCATGGCCGCCATCCGGGCCGGCGCCACCCCGGCCGAGGTCTTCGCGGCCACCCGGATCGACCCCTGGTTCGTGGACCAGATGTTCCTGCTCCACGAGGTCGCCCAGGAGCTGGCCGAGGCCGAGACGCTGGAGCCGGAGCTGCTCTTCGAGGCCAAGCGGCACGGCTTCTCCGACGTGCAGATCGCGGCGATCCGCGGGACCGACGAGAAGGTCGTCCGCGAGGTCCGGCACTCGCTGGGCGTCCGCCCGGTGTACAAGACGGTGGACACCTGCGCCGCCGAGTTCGCCGCCCGGACCCCGTACTTCTACTCCTCGTACGACGAGGAGAGCGAGGTCGCGCCGCGCGAGAAGCCCGCGGTGATCATCCTGGGCTCCGGCCCGAACCGCATCGGCCAGGGCATCGAGTTCGACTACTCCTGCGTCCACGCCTCGTTCGCGCTCAGCGACGCGGGCTACGAGACCGTGATGGTCAACTGCAACCCGGAGACGGTCTCCACCGACTACGACACCTCCGACCGGCTCTACTTCGAGCCGCTCACCCTGGAGGACGTGCTGGAGATCGTGCACGCCGAGCAGCAGGCGGGCCCGGTCGCGGGCGTGATCGTGCAGCTCGGCGGGCAGACGCCGCTGGGCCTGGCGCAGGCGCTCAAGGACAACGGCGTGCCGATCGTCGGCACCTCGCCCGAGGCCATCGACCTGGCCGAGGAGCGCGGCGCCTTCGGCCGCGTCCTCACCGAGGCCGGGCTGCCGGCGCCCAAGTACGGCACGGCCTTCTCCTTCGAGGAGGCGAAGGCCATCGCCGCCGAGATCGGCTACCCGGTGATGGTCCGGCCGTCCTACGTGCTCGGCGGGCGCGGCATGGAGATCGTCTACGACGAGCCCTCGCTGGCCGGCTACCTGGAGCGGCACGCGGGCCTGATCTCCGAGCACCCGGTGTTGATCGACCGCTTCCTGGACGACGCCATAGAGATCGACGTGGACGCGCTCTACGACGGCCACGAGCTCTACCTCGGCGGCGTCATGGAGCACATCGAGGAGGCCGGCATCCACTCCGGCGACTCGGCCTGCGCGCTGCCCCCGATCACCCTGGGCGGCCACGACATCAAGCGGCTGCGCACCTCCACGGAGGCGATCGCCAAGGGCGTGGGCGTCCGCGGTCTGATCAACATCCAGTTCGCGATGGCCGGGGACATCCTCTACGTCCTGGAGGCCAACCCGCGCGCCTCGCGCACCGTCCCCTTCACCTCGAAGGCGACCGCGGTGCCGCTGGCCAAGGCCGCCGCGCGGATCTCGCTGGGCGCCACCGTCGCCGAGCTGCGCGCCGAGGGGATGCTCCCGGCGCAGGGCGACGGCGGCACGCTGCCGCTGGACGCGCCGATCTCGGTCAAGGAGGCCGTGATGCCGTGGACGCGGTTCCGCGACACCTCCGGCCGCGGCGTGGACACCGTCCTGGGCCCGGAGATGCGGTCCACGGGCGAGGTCATGGGCATCGACGACGTCTTCGGCACGGCGTACGCCAAGTCGCAGGCGGGGGCCTACGGCGCGCTGCCCACCGGGGGCCGGGCGTTCGTGTCGGTCGCCAACCGGGACAAGCGCTCGATGATCTTCCCGGCCCGGGAGCTGGTCGCCCACGGCTTCGAGCTGCTGGCCACCTCCGGCACCGCCGAGGTGCTGCGGCGCAACGGCATCAAGGCGACCGTCGTCCGCAAGCTGAGCGAGGGCGAGGGCCCGAACGGCGAGAAGACGATCGTCCAGCTGATCCACGACGGCAAGGTCGACCTGATCGTCAACACCCCGTACGGCACCGGCGGGCGCCTCGACGGCTACGAGATCCGTACCGCCGCCGTCTCCCGCGCGGTGCCCTGCCTGACCACGGTCCAGGCGCTGGCCGCGGCCGTCCAGGGCATCGAGGCGCTGTCCCGCGGCGAGGTGGGCGTGCGCTCGCTCCAGGAGCACGCGCGCCGGCTGACCGCCGCCCGCGAGGCGTAGGACGCGGAGGGGGACACCGGGAGGTGTCCCCCTCTTCATGAGCCCTCCGTCCCCTTCTCCGCTGCCCAGAAGGCCCGAAATGTACCGATTCTTCTTCCGGCTCGTCTTCCGCCGCATGGACCCCGAGCAGGCCCACCACCTGGCCTTCGCCTGGATCCGTGCGGTCGCCCGGATCCCCGTCCTGCGCACGCTCGTCGCCGCCGTCCTCGCCCCCCGCCACAAGGAGCTGCGCACCGAGGCCCTGGGGCTGCGGATGCACGGCCCCTTCGGCCTCGCCGCCGGCTTCGACAAGAACGCCGCCGCCATCGACGGCATGGCCATGCTCGGCTTCGACCACGTCGAGATCGGCACCGTCACCGCCCAGCCACAGCCCGGCAACCCCAAGAAGCGGCTGTTCCGCCTGGTCGCCGACCGCGCGCTGATCAACCGCATGGGCTTCAACAATGACGGCTCGGCCACCGTCGCCCGCCGACTGGCCGAGCGGAACCCGGTCTTCCGTACCACCGTCGGCGTCAACATCGGCAAGACGAAGATCGTCCCCGAGGCGGAGGCCGTCGCCGACTACGTCACCTCCACCGAGCGGCTGGCCGCCCACGCCGACTACCTGGTCGTCAACGTCTCCTCGCCCAACACCCCCGGGCTGCGCGACCTTCAGGCCACCGAGGCGCTGCGGCCCCTGCTCACCGCCGTCCGCGAGGCCGCCGACCGCACCGTCACCGACCGGCGCGTCCCGCTGCTGGTGAAGATCGCCCCCGACCTCGCCGACGAGGACGTCGATGCCGTCGCCGACCTCGCCGTCGAACTCGGCCTCGACGGCATCATCGCCACCAACACCACCATCGCCCGCGAGGGCCTCGGACTGCGCACCCCGCAGCGCACGGTCGAGGCCATCGGCGCGGGCGGCCTCTCGGGCGCCCCCCTCAAGGAGCGCTCGCTGGAGGTCCTGCGCCGGCTGTACGCCCGCGTCGGCGACCGGATCACCCTCGTCGGCGTGGGCGGCGTCGAGACCGCCGACGACGTCTGGGAGCGCATCCTCGCCGGCGCCACCCTGGTCCAGGGCTACAGCGCCTTCATCTACGAGGGCCCCTTCTGGTGCCGCGCCCTCCACCGCGGCCTCGCCGAGAAGCTGGCCGCCAGCCCGTACGCCACCCTCGCCGACGCGGTCGGCGCCGAGCACCGGAAGGTGACCGCGTGACGACCTCCCTGGAACCCTTCGGCGCCCGCCTGCGCCGCGCCATGGACGAGCGCGGCCCGCTCTGCGTCGGCATCGACCCGCACGCCGCCCTGCTCTCCGCCTGGGGACTCGGCGACGACATCGCGGGCCTGGAGCGGTTCGCCCGCACCACCGTGGAGGCGCTCGCCGACCGGGTGGCCGTCCTCAAGCCCCAGTCCGCCTTCTTCGAGCGCTTCGGCTCGCGCGGCATCGCCGTCCTGGAGCGGACCGTCGCCGACGCCCGCGCGGCCGGCGCCCTGGTGCTGATGGACGCCAAGCGCGGCGACATCGGCTCCACCATGGCCGCCTACGCCGAGACCTACCTCGACCCGGCCGCGCCGCTGTTCTCCGACGCGGTCACCGTCAGCCCGTACCTCGGCTACGGCGCGCTGCGTCCCGCCCTGGACCTGGCCCGCGCGACCGGCACCGGCGTCTTCGTCCTCGCCCTCACCTCCAACCCGGAGGGCGCCGAGGTGCAGCACGCGGTCCGCGCGGACGGGCGGAGCGTCGCCGCGACGATGCTGGACCACCTGCGCGCGGAGAACGCCGGCGCCGCCCCGATGGGCTCCTTCGGCGCCGTCGTCGGGGCCACGCTCGCCGGCGGGCTCGGCGCGGCCGGTGTCGATCCGGCCATCGGCGGCCCGCTGCTCGCCCCCGGCATCGGCGCCCAGGGCGCCACCGCGGCGGACCTGCCGAAGGTCTTCGGCGCGGC
The DNA here is from genome assembly GCF_050937075.1 of Streptomyces sp. CA-181903. Classification (NCBI taxonomy): domain Bacteria; kingdom Bacillati; phylum Actinomycetota; class Actinomycetes; order Kitasatosporales; family Streptomycetaceae; genus Streptomyces; species Streptomyces sp. CA-181903. The sequence continues at coordinate 1,213,677 of NZ_JBNJLY010000001.1, read as the reverse complement.
GGTCCGGGACGTCGTCCCCAACGTGAGCCGGGGCGTGCTCCGGCACGGACCCGACGTCGCGGCCCTGCGGGAGAGCGCGGAGCGGTTCGCGGACGAGGTGCGGACGGCCGTCGGCGCGGGCTGATCGCGGCCCGGGCGGGCCGGTCCTCGGCGTCCCGTCGCGATTTCCCCGGCCGCTATGTCCGAAAAAGTCCTGGTCGAGCAAGGCTGACCAGGACTTTTCCGCTGTTCTCGCTGACTGGAGCGGGATCGGCCGCTAGTCTCCGACAAGAGCGAACGTGCAAGCGCGTTGCTCGTTGCTCCCCAGGTGTGGGCCGACTAGGTTCTCACCGGTCCTTATCCGACAGTTCGACATCCGAGGTGACGTAGGCGTGGCTCTTCCGCCCCTTACCCCTGAACAGCGCGCAGCCGCGCTCGAAAAGGCCGCCGCGGCTCGCCGGGCCCGCGCCGAGGTCAAGAATCGGCTCAAGCACTCCGGCGCCTCGCTGCACGACGTGATCAAGCAGGGTCAGGAGGATGACGTCATCGGCAAGATGAAGGTCAGCGCCCTCCTGGAGAGCCTGCCGGGCGTGGGCAAGGTCCGCGCCAAGCAGATCATGGAGCGGCTCGGGATCTCCGAGAGCCGCCGTGTCCGCGGGCTCGGGACGAACCAGATCGCGGCTCTTGAGCGGGAGTTCGGCAGCACCGCGGCCTGACGTTACCGGGCACTCCCGGGAACCGGGATAATCGCTGCATGAGTACTGCAGTCTCCCGGGGGACGACCCCCGCTTCCCCGGCCAGACGTCCGCGGCTGACCGTGCTCTCCGGCCCCTCCGGGGTCGGCAAGAGCACGGTCGTCGCCCACATGCGCAAGGCCCACCCCGAGGTGTGGCTCTCGGTGTCCTGCACCACCCGCAAGCCGCGCCCCGGCGAGCAGGAGGGTGTCCAGTACTTCTTCGTCGACGACACGGAGTTCGACAAGCTCGTCGCCAACGGAGAGCTGCTGGAGTGGGCCGAGTTCGCCGGCAACCGGTACGGCACGCCGCGCCAGGCGGTCCTGGACCGCCTGGAGGCCGGCGAGCCGGTGCTGCTGGAGATCGACCTGCAGGGCGCCCGGCAGGTCCGCGCGTCCATGGAGGACGCCCAGCTGGTCTTCCTCGCTCCGCCGAGCTGGGACGAGCTGGTCCGCCGGCTCACCGGCCGGGGCACCGAGTCGCCCGAGGTCATCGAGCGGCGGCTGGCCGCGGCCCGTACCGAGCTGGCGGCGGAGTCGGAGTTCGACACCACCCTGGTCAACACCTCCGTCGAGGACGTCGCGCGGGAGCTGCTAGCCTTGCTCCGATGAGCAGGGGTACACCCCGTACGTCCCGTGCACCCGGTACGCCCCATTCGCGCATCACGACTTTCTTCACCCCCCTTCGGAAGGCAGAGAGTGTCCTCTTCCATCACCGCGCCCGAGGGCATCATCAACCCGCCGATTGATGAGCTGCTCGAAGCGACCGACTCGAAGTACAGCCTGGTGATCTACGCCGCCAAGCGCGCGCGTCAGATCAACGCGTACTACTCGCAGCTCGGCGAGGGCCTGCTGGAGTACGTCGGTCCGCTGGTGGACACCCACGTCCACGAGAAGCCGCTCTCCATCGCGCTCCGCGAGATCAACGCGGGTCTGCTCACCTCCGAGGCCATCGAGGCCCCGGCGCAGTAAGCGACCCCGCGCGACAAGCGACGGGATACGTTCACCGAGGGCCCGGCAGCACTCCTGCCGGGCCCTTGGTGTGTCATGGAAGCCTGCAACGAGAGCCGGGGAGAGGCGAGCGATGGACAAGCCCAAGGTCGTGCTGGGGGTCAGCGGCGGGATCGCCGCCTACAAGGCGTGTGAGCTGCTGCGCCGGCTCACCGAGTCGGGGCATGACGTCCGCGTCGTCCCGACGGCCTCGGCGCTGCACTTCGTCGGCGAGGCCACCTGGTCCGCGTTGTCCGGGCACCCGGCCGGCACCGAGGTGTGGGAGAGCGTCCACGAGGTGCCGCACGTGCGGATCGGGCAGGAGGCCGACCTCGTCGTGGTCGCCCCGTGCACCGCCGACATGCTGGCCAAGGCCGCCCACGGGCTCGCCGACGACCTGCTGACCAACACCCTCCTCACCGCCCGCTGCCCGGTGGTCTTCGTGCCCGCCATGCACACCGAGATGTGGGAGAACCAGGCCACCCAGGAGAACGTGGCCACCCTCCGCCGCCGGGGTGCCGTCGTCGTCGAACCCGCCGTCGGCCGGCTGACCGGCGTGGACACCGGCAAGGGCCGCTTCCCCGAACCGGCCGAGATCTTCGAGGTCTGCCGCCGGGTGCTGGCCCGCGGCACCGGCGGACGGGACCTGGCCGGACGGCACGTGGTGATCAGCGCCGGCGGCACCCGGGAGCCCCTGGACCCGGTGCGCTACCTCGGCAACCGCTCCTCCGGCCGGCAGGGCTACGCCCTGGCCAGGACCGCCGTGGCGCGCGGCGCCCGGGTCACGCTGGTGGCGGCCAACAGCGAACTGCCGGACCCGGCCGGCGCGGACGTGGTGCGGGTGGGCACGGCGGTGCAGCTGCGGGAGGCGGTACTCAAGGCCGCGGCCGACGCGGACGCCGTGGTGATGGCCGCCGCGGTCGCCGACTTCCGGCCCGCCCGGTACGCCCCCGGCAAGATCAAGAAGCGGGACGGCGAGGAGCCGGCGCCCGTCGCGCTCGTCCGCAACCCGGACGTCCTCGCCGAGCTGTCCGCGGACCGGCCCCGCCCCGGGCAGGTCGTCGTGGGCTTCGCGGCCGAGACGGACGACGTACTGGCCAACGGCCGCGCCAAGCTCGCCCGCAAGGGCTGCGACCTCCTCGTGGTCAACGAGGTGGGGGAGGGCCGGACCTTCGGCTCGACGGAGAACGAGGCCGTCGTCCTGGCCGCCGACGGCGGCGAGACCCCGGTCCCGCACGGCCCCAAGGAGGATCTGGCGGACGTCGTCTGGGACCTCGTCGCCGGCCGCCTGGCATAACCCGCTCGCACGCGCCAGCGGCGAACAGAGTGACGAGTGTCACTAGGCGGGCCCTTAGTGATGCTGGACAGGAGGTCCGCAGGGAGCAAAGGCCGGATAAACTGACACCGGTCCGTGCACGAGCGCAGCTCTCGTCCGGAACCGCCAATGATCAGCCAGCAGCCGCTGCAACCCCAGGGAGCGATGTGTCCCGCCGCCTGTTCACCTCGGAATCCGTGACCGAGGGTCACCCCGACAAGATCGCTGACCAGATCAGCGACACCATTCTCGACGCCCTCCTCAAGGAGGACCCGACCTCCCGGGTCGCCGTCGAGACCCTGATCACCACCGGCCTGGTGCACGTCGCCGGCGAGGTGACCACGAAGGCGTACGCGCCGATCGCCACGCTGGTCCGCAACAAGATCCTCGAGATCGGCTACGACTCGTCCAAGAAGGGCTTCGACGGCGCTTCCTGTGGCGTCTCGGTCTCGATCGGATCGCAGTCCCCGGACATCGCGCAGGGTGTCGACGCGGCCTACGAGGCACGGGTCGAGGGCGATGAGGACGAGCTCGACAAGCAGGGCGCGGGCGACCAGGGCCTGATGTTCGGCTACGCCTGCGACGAGACGCCCGAGCTGATGCCCCTCCCGATCAACCTGGCGCACCGCCTGTCGCGCCGCCTGACGGAGGTCCGCAAGAACGGGACCATCCCGTACCTGCGCCCCGACGGCAAGACCCAGGTCACCATCGAGTACGACGGCAACAAGGCGGTCCGCCTGGACACCGTCGTCGTCTCCTCGCAGCACGCGTCCGACATCGACCTGGACTCGCTGCTCGCCCCCGACATCCGCGAGTACGTCGTGGAGCACGTCCTCAAGGAGCTCGTCGAGGACGGCATCAAGCTGGAGACCGAGGGCTACCGCCTGCTGGTGAACCCCACCGGCCGCTTCGAGATCGGCGGCCCCATGGGCGACGCCGGCCTCACCGGCCGCAAGATCATCATCGACACCTACGGCGGCATGTCCCGCCACGGTGGCGGCGCCTTCTCCGGCAAGGACCCGTCCAAGGTCGACCGCTCGGCCGCGTACGCGATGCGCTGGGTCGCGAAGAACGTGGTCGCCGCCGGGTTGGCCGCCCGCTGCGAGGTGCAGGTCGCTTACGCGATCGGCAAGGCGGAGCCGGTCGGTCTGTTCGTGGAGACGTTCGGGACGGCCACGGTCGACACCGAGAAGATCGAGCACGCCATCTCCGAGGTCTTCGACCTGCGGCCGGCCGCGATCATCCGCGACCTGGACCTGCTGCGGCCGATCTACGCGCAGACGGCTGCGTACGGTCACTTCGGCCGTGAGCACGAGGACTTCACGTGGGAGCGGACGGATCGCGTCGACGCTCTGCGCAAGGCTGCGGGTCTCTGACGTTTCGATGGACGGCCCCGGAGCGGAAAATCGCTCCGGGGCCGTCCCCCTTTGGGGGGTGTGCCCCGGTCCCTCCCCCAGAGGGGGCACCCCCACCTTCGCCGATTCCTGGGGCTGCGCCCCAGACCCCCTTTCGCGGCTTCGCCGCTCGTCCGCGCGGAGCGCGGTTTCGGGGGTGCGGGGGCCGGCCCCCGCAAGAAACGGTGAAAGGGCGGGCCCGGGGCACCCCCACCCCCACTGTCCGACCCCTCTGCTAAGACTGAAGCGTGAGCAGCGAGAACGGGCACCCCGAGACAGACCCCCCGCAGGGGGAGCAGCTCGCGCTGATCCGCGAAACCGTGCGCAAGGCGAAGAAGCCGCGGGCCAAGCCGCGCACCTGGCGGGGCGCCGCGCTGGCGAAGGAGTTGCCGGTCGCGAAGGTGCTGGTCGACAAGGGGCCGGTGCATCTGGACAAGTTGTGGGACTACGCCGTGCCCGCCGAGCTGGACGCGGACGCCCGCCCGGGCGCCCGGGTGCGGGTGCGCTTCGGCGCGGGCACGCGCAACGTGCGGGACGGGCGCCGCGAGGGCGGCGGCCTGCTGGACGGCTTCATCGTGGAGCGGGTGCCGGAGTCCGACTACCGGGGGCCGCTCGCCGCCATCGCCCAGGTGCTCTCGCCCGAACCCGTCCTCGGCCCGCGGCTGTTCGCGCTCTGCCGGGCCGTCGCCGACCGCTACGCGGGCTCGCTCGCCGACGTCCTCCAGCTGGCCGTGCCGCCCCGGCACGCCCGGATCGAGGGGGAGCCGTCCGGGCCGCTGCTGCCCCCGCCGGCCGCGCCGGACCCCGGCGGCTGGGCCCGTTACCCGACCGGTCCCGGTTACCTGGAGGCCGTGGCCCGGGGCGAGAGCCCGCGCGCGGTGTGGACGGCGCTCCCCGGGCCGCACTGGGCGGACGAGCTCGCGCGGGCCGCCGCGGCCGCGCTCGCCTCGCGGCGCGGCGCGCTGGTCGTCGTCCCCGACGGGCGGGCCGCGGCCCGCGTCGACTCCGCGCTCACCGAGCTCCTGGGACCCGGCCGGCACGTCCTGCTGACCGCCGACACCGGTCCCGAGGAGCGCTACCGGCGCTGGCTCGCGGTCAACCGCGGCGCGGTACGGGCCGTCGTCGGCACCCGCGCCGCCATGTTCGCACCCGTCCACGACCTGGGTTTCGTCGCGATCTGGGACGACGCCGACTCCAGCCATGCCGAGCAGCACGCCCCGCAGCCGCACGCCCGCGAGGTGCTGGTGCTGCGCGCGGCCCAGGAGAAGGCCGCGTTCCTGCTCGGCGCCTTCGGGTGCAGCGTCGAGGCGGCGCAGCTGGTCCGCACGGGGTGGGCGCTGCCGCTGGCCGCCGACCGGGCGCGCGTGCGGGCGGCCGCGCCGCTGGTCCGCACGGTCGGCGACGGCGATCTCGCCCGGGACGAGGCGGCGCGCGCCGCCCGGCTGCCCTCGCTGGCCTGGCAGGTGGCCCGGGAGGGGCTGCGGCACGGGCCGGTGCTGGTCCAGGTGCCCCGCCGGGGGTACGTGCCCCGGCTCGCCTGCGAGCGCTGCCGCGAGCCCGCGCGGTGCGGCCGGTGCGCCGGCCCGCTGGAGGCGCGCGGCGCGGACGGCGCGCTGCACTGCGGCTGGTGCGGTGTGGAGGCGGTGAACTGGCACTGTCCCGAGTGCGCCGGATCCCGGCTGCGCGCCCAGGTGGTGGGGGCGCGGCGGACCGCCGAGGAGCTCGGCCGGGCGTTCCCTGCCGTCCCGGTCCGCACTTCGGGCCGCGACCACGTACTGGACACCGTTCCCGGCACGCCCGCCCTGGTCGTCGCCACGCCCGGCGCCGAGCCGGTGGCGGAGGGAGGCTATGCCGCGGCGCTGCTGCTCGACGGCTGGGCGCTGCTCGGCCTGCCCGACCTGCGGGCGGGGGAGGAGGCCCTGCGCCGCTGGCTGGCGGCGTCCGCGCTGGTGCGGGGGCAGGAGGCGGGCGGCACGGTCGTCGTCGTGGCCGAGCCGACGCTGCGTCCGGTGCAGGCGCTGGTCCGCTGGGACCCGGCGGGCCACGCGGTGCGCGAGCTCTCCGAGCGGGCGGAGCTGGGCTTCCCGCCGGTCTCCCGGATGGCCGCGGTCAGCGGGCCGCCGGAGGCCGTCGCGGAGTTCCTCGAGGCGGCGGAGCTGCCGGAGGGGGCCGACGTCCTCGGGCCCGTCCCGGTGCCGCCGCCGGCCGCCGGCCGCCCGCGCCGCCCCGGCGACCCGCCGCCGGGAGAGCACTGGGAACGGGCCCTGGTCCGCGTCCGCCCCGGCCGGGGCGCCGCCCTGGCCGCCGCCCTGCGGACCGCCCAGGCGGTCCGGCTCGCCCGCCGCGACGGCGAGCCGGTGCGGCTGCGGATGGATCCGCCGGACATCGGCTGAGCGGGCCGGGGACCCCGGGCGCCCGCCCGCGCCGCGCGCCGCCGCAGCAGTCCCTCATCCGTTCCGCGGCCCCGGGAACGCCGGCGGGCGCGGTTCCTCGCGGTGGGAGCTCGCCGGCTGGCCGGGGACCGAACGGGCCGCCGGGACCACCGGGACGACCGGGACCGGGGGGCACCGACCGTCGCGGCCTGCTCGGGGGCCGGGGCCGTCTCCGTCGCGGTCTGGCCGTTGGCGCGGCGGGCGCCGTAGCGGCGGTGGACCGCCTGCTTGGTGACGCCCAGCGCCGAGCCCACCGCGTCCCACGAGAAGCCGAGCGAGCGGTCGAAGTCCACCGCCGCCGTCACCAGCGTCTCGACGCTGTCGCGCAGTTCCTGCGCCAGCCGGACGGTCGGGGCGGGGGCCCGGCCGTAGACGACGAAGCCCGCCGAGGGGCCCGTGCGGCGTGGACGGTAGACATTGCCCAGCTGAGCGGTCAGGGTACGCAGCGCATCCACCTGTCGGCGGACCCGCTCGATGTCCCGGACCAGGAGATGCAGGCTGGCTCGTGCCTGGGCGTCATGAGTTGCGTGGTCGGGCATCAACAAGCCTCTCGGACCGGCGGTGAACGGGGTGGTTACGGGCGAGAGTTGACGGACAGCCGAAGCGGGCCGCGGTGGCGGCCCGGTGGGTCGGTCAATCTCTCTTGACCCAACGCGCCAAGGCCGGACGGGTCACGCTATGGGGGCGCACATCCGCCGGAATGGGGCGTGCGGTCGGCCGCACGCCCCTTGCCCGAGCCGTGAGGCCGACGGGGCGGCCGGGCCGCGCACGGCCTAGACTGTGCGCCGTTCCGCTCGGCGCGTGAGAGGTAGTTCGCCACCCATGAGGCTCGTCTTCGCCGGTACTCCCGAGGTCGCGGTTCCCGCCCTCGACGCCCTGCTCGCCTCGGACCGCCACGAGGTCGTCGCCGTGGTCACCCGCCCGGACGCCCCGGCCGGGCGCGGCCGGCGGATGGTCGCCAGCCCGGTCGCCGAGCGCGCCGAGGAGGCCGGCATCGAGGTCCTCAAGCCGAACCGGCCGCGCGACGAGGACTTCCTCGCCCGGCTCCGCGAGATCGCGCCGGACTGCTGCCCGGTCGTCGCCTACGGCGCGCTGCTGCCCAAGCCCGCCCTGGAGATCCCCCGCCACGGCTGGGTGAACCTGCACTTCTCGCTGCTCCCCGCCTGGCGCGGCGCCGCCCCCGTGCAGCACGCGGTGATGGCCGGCGACGAGGTCACGGGCGCGTCCACCTTCCTCATCGAGGAGGGGCTCGACTCGGGTCCGGTCTATGGCGTCCTCACCGAGCAGATCCGTCCCACCGACACCAGCGGTGACCTGCTGACCAGGCTCGCGCTCGCCGGCGGCGGGCTGCTCGCCGCGACGATGGACGGGATCGAGGACGGCACCCTGGAGGCCGTCCCGCAGCCCGCCGAGGGGATCTCCCTGGCCCCCAAGATCAGCGTCGAGGACGCCCGGATCGACTGGGCCGCCCCCGCCCTGCGCTGCGACCGCGTCGTCCGCGGCTGCGCGCCGGCCCCCGGCGCGTGGACGGTGTTCCGCGGCGAGCGGCTGAAGGTGATGTCCCTGGCGCTCGCGCCGGAGCGCACGGACCTCGCGCCCGGGGAGATCGCCGCCGGGAAGAAGAGCGTCCACGTCGGCACCGGCTCGCACGCCGTCGAGCTCCAGTGGGTGCGGCCGCAGGGCAAGAAGCCCATGCAAGCCGCCGACTGGGCCCGTGGCGTCCGCATCGCCGCAGGCGAGAAGCTCGGGGACGGACCGGCGGCGTAGGCTGGACCCCTTCGTCACCCCCAGCTCCGGAGCACCTTTCGTGAACGATCAGCAGCCGCCTCGCCGGAAGAACGGCCGCCCCGCGAAGCCGCACCGCCGGCCCAAGAAGGACCCGGTCCGGATCCTCGCCTTCGAGGCGCTGCGGGCCGTCGACGAGCGCGACGCGTACGCGAACCTGGTGCTCCCGCCGCTGCTGCGCAAGGCCCGGGAGAAGCACGAGGACTTCGACGCCCGCGACGCCGCCCTCGCCACCGAGCTGGTCTACGGCACGCTGCGCCGGCAGGGGACGTACGACGCGGTCATCGCCGCCTGCGTCGACCGGCCGCTGCGCGAGGTGGACCCGCCGGTGCTGGACGTGCTCAGCCTCGGTGTCCACCAGCTGCTGGGCACCCGCATCCCGCCGCACGCGGCCGTGTCGGCCACCGTCGAACTGGCCCGCGTGGTCTGCGGCGACGGCCGGGCGAAGTTCGTCAACGCCGTGCTGCGCAAGGTCACCGCGCACGACCTGGACGGCTGGCTGGAGCGGGTCGCCCCGCCCTACGAGGACGACCCCGAGGAGCACCTCGCCGTCGTCCACGCGCACCCGCGCTGGATCGTCTCCGCGCTGTGGGACGCGCTCGGCGGCAGCCGCGCCGGCATCGAGGACCTGCTCGACGCCGACAACGAGCGGCCCGACGTCACCCTCGTCGCCCGGCCCGGCCGGTCCTCCGCCGCCGAGCTGCTGACGGCGCTCGGCGAGGACCGCGCCCTGCCCGGGCGCTGGTCGCCGCACGCCGTCCGGCTCGTCGAGGGCGGCGAGCCCGGCGCGATCGACGCCGTGCGCGAGGGCCGGGCCGGCGTCCAGGACGAGGGCAGCCAGCTCGTCGCCCTCGCCCTCGCCGCCGCCCCGCTGGACGGGACCGACCGGCGCTGGCTGGACGGCTGCGCGGGCCCCGGCGGCAAGGCCGCGCTGCTCGCCGCCCTCGCGGCGGAGCGCGGCGCCGCCCTGCTGGCCGCCGAACGCCAGCCGCACCGCGCCCGGCTGGTCGGCCGCGCCCTGGCCGGCAACCCCGGCCCGTACCAGGTCGTCACCGCCGACGGCACCCGCCCGCCGTGGCGCGAGGGCACCTTCGACCGCGTCCTCGTCGACGTCCCCTGCACCGGCCTGGGCGCCCTGCGCCGCCGGCCCGAGGCCCGCTGGCGCCGGCGCCCGGAGGACGTGGCCGGCTTCGGGCCGCTCCAGCGCGACCTGCTGCACGAGGCCCTGCGCTCCGTGCGGACCGGCGGCGTCGTCGGCTACGCCACCTGCTCCCCGCACCCGGCGGAGACCCGGGCCGTGGTCCAGGACGTCCTGAAGCGCGACGGCGTCGAGGCCGAGTGGATCGACGCCCGCCCGCTGATCCCCGGCGTCCCGGCGCTCGGTGACGGACCGGACGTCCAGCTCTGGCCGCACCTGCACGGCACGGACGCGATGTACCTGGCGCTGCTGCGGCGCACGGGCTGACCGCGGCCGGCCCCGGGATCCCGCGCGGCCGCGGGCCGGCCTTGGCGCCGTCGCCGGGGAACCGGCCGCCGCCGGTCCGCGAGGACGACCCTCGCTGTCCGGACGCCCGCCTCCGCATGGCAGGCTTGGGGCATGACCGTCCAGATCAACCCCAGCATCCTCAGCGCGGACTTCGCCCGCCTGGCCGACGAGGCGCAGGCCGTGAAGGGCGCCGACTGGCTCCACGTCGACGTGATGGACAACCATTTCGTCCCCAACCTCACGCTCGGGGTGCCGGTCGTCGAGTCGCTGAGCAGGGCCACGTCCACGCCGCTGGACTGCCACCTGATGATCGAGGACCCGGACCGCTGGGCCCCGCAGTACGTGGAGGCGGGCGCCGGGTCGGTCACCTTCCACGTGGAGGCCGCCGCCGCCCCCGTCCGGCTGGCGCGGGAGATCCGGGCCAAGGGGGCGCGGGCGTCGATGGCGCTCAAGCCCGCGACGCCGATCGAGCCGTACGAGGACCTGCTCCCCGAGCTGGACATGCTCCTGATCATGACCGTGGAGCCGGGCTTCGGCGGGCAGAAGTTCCTGGACATCATGCTGCCGAAGATCCGCCGCACCCGGGAGCTGATCTCCCGGCACGGTCTGGAGCTCTGGCTCCAGGTGGACGGTGGGGTCTCGGCGGAGACCATCGAGCGGTGCGCCGAGGCAGGCGCCGATGTGTTCGTCGCAGGTTCGGCCGTTTACGGTACCGATGACCCGGCGGCCGCCGTACGCTCACTGCGAGAGCTCGCGGAGACGGCCACCTCGGCCGCGCCCTGGGCCTGCGGGCACTGAACCACCGGGTCCGGAGGCCGCCCGGGGCTGCGGCCGGGGCCCGGACGAAGATCGGGACCGCCGTTTTCTGACAGGATGTGACGGTCGAGTCCACAAGGTGAACGCAGCAGTGAGGAGAACGCGGTGTCGACGGGCCGTTCAGTGACGCCGATGGGGCCCGCCGAACTCGTGCAGGCGGCGGCCATGGCCCGCCGCTTCTATCTGGAGGGCAAGTCCAAGATCCAGATCGCCGAGGAGTTCGGCGTGAGCCGCTTCAAGGTGGCCCGGGTGCTGGAGACGGCGCTCGAACGCGATCTGGTGCGCATCGAGATCCGGGTGCCCGCCGAGCTGGACGCGGAGCGCTCCGACGCGCTGCGCGCCCGCTACGGCCTGCGGCACGCCGTCGTCGTCGAGTCCCCGGCCGACGCCGCCGAGGACGCGCCCGACCCGGAGAACCTGGGCGAGGTCGCCGCCGGGCTGCTCGGCGAGCTGGTCAACGAGGGCGACGTCCTCGGACTGGCCTGGGGCCGCTCCACCATCCACATGGCAGCGGCCCTGCACCGGCTGCCGCCCTGCACCGTCGTCCAGCTCACCGGCGTCTACGACGCGGGCACCGCCGAGCGCGGCTCCGTCGAGGCCGTGCGCCGGGCGGCCCAGGTCTCCGGCGGCGAGGCGCACCCGATCTACGCCCCGATGCTGCTCCCCGACCCGGCCACCGCCGCCGCGCTGCGCGGTCAGACGGGCATCGCGCGGGCCTTCGACTACTTCGACAAGGTGACCGTCGCCGCCGTCTCCATCGGCTCCTGGGAGCCGGGCATCTCCACGGTCTACGACATGCTGTCGGACGAGGAGCGCACCCACTACGCGTCGCTGGGCGCCGCCGCCGAGATGTCGGCGCACCTCTTCGACGCCGAGGGCCGCCGGATCGGGCGGGACCTGGGCGAGCGCTGTATCACCGTGGAGGCCGACCGGCTCCGGCGCATCCCCGAGGTCGTGGCCATCGCGGGCGGCGCCCGCAAGGCGGCGGCGATCGGCGCGGTGCTGCGGTCGGGCCTGGTCACCAGCCTGGTGACGGACACGGCCGCGGCGGACCACCTGCTGACCGAGTCCGCGCCCGGCCCCCGCCCGGCGCTGGAGCGCGCCGACCCGGACGTCTGAGCGTCCCGCGGACCGAGGACCCTCCCGACCGCCTCGCGGACGCGGTCGCGGCCGAGGTGCTCGGTGCGTGTCTCCGGCGCGGCGGCACGGAACACCCCTGTCTCCAGGCCGGTGGCGCCCTCGCGCAACCGTGAGTCCTCGCCCGCCGGTTGGGCGGGGAAGCGGACGGTGACGCCGGGCGCGCGGGCCTCCAGCCGGGACACCAGGTGGTCGCCGGCGGAGGCGATCACCTTCACCAGGACGACGGCGGCCGAGAGGCGGCCGGTGATCTCCTGGTGCGTCATGGCGCCACCGTACGGAGCCCGGGCCGGCGGCCCCGCCGCGGGCTGCGGGCGGGGCCGCGGGGCGGGCTCGGGCCCTGCTTGGCCGATGCCACAAGGGCCCGCCGAGGCCGGCTGGCCGAATCCACAGGAATGCCGCGAAATCTCACACTCATTGGCCAACAGCCCGAGTCATCGTGGATGATGGGTCCAGGAACCTCAGCCCGATCCGGCGCTGGTTCGAGCTGACTCCCCACCCGCTTCGTAGTTCTATTCCTGCAGGTGAGAGAGCCAGTATGCGTTTCCTCAACGATCAGAAGCCGCCGTACGACCTGACGTACGACGACGTCTTCATGGTGCCGAGCCGGTCCGCGGTCGGTTCCCGTCAGGGTGTGGACCTCTCCGCCCCCGACGGCACGGGCACCACCATCCCGCTCGTGGTCGCCAACATGACCGCCATCGCGGGCCGCCGCATGGCGGAGACCGTCGCCCGCCGCGGTGGCCTCGTGGTCATCCCCCAGGACATCCCGATCGAGGTCGTCACCGACGTCATCACCTGGGTCAAGAGCCGGCACCACGTGCTGGACACCCCCATCGTCCTCGCCCCCACCCAGACCGTCGCCGACGCGCTGTCCCTGCTGCCCAAGCGGGCGCACGGCGCCGGCGTCGTCGTGGACGCGGACCACCGGCCCGTCGGTGTCGTCACCGAGCACGACCTGACCGGCGTCGACCGCTTCACCCAGCTGTCCGAGGTCATGTCCAAGGAGCTGCTGCTCCTGGACGCCGACATCGACCCGCGCGAGGCGTTCAACCAGCTGGACGCGGCCCACCGCAAGCTGGCGCCCGCCGTCGACAAGGACGGAAGGCTGGCGGGCATCCTCACCCGCAAGGGCGCCCTGCGCGCCACCCTGTACACCCCGGCCACCGACGCCGACGGCAAGCTGCGCATCGCCGCCGCCGTGGGCATCAACGGCGACGTGGCCGGCAAGGCGAAGGCGCTGCTGGACGCCGGCGCGGACACCATCGTGGTGGACACCGCGCACGGCCACCAGGAGTCGATGATCGCCGCGATCAAGGCCGTCCGGGCGCTGGACCCGCGGGTCCCGATCGTCGCGGGCAACATCGTCGCCGCCGAGGGCGTGCGCGACCTCATCGAGGCCGGCGCGGACATCATCAAGGTCGGTGTGGGCCCCGGCGCCATGTGCACCACCCGCATGATGACCGGCGTGGGCCGGCCGCAGTTCTCCGCCGTGCTGGAGTGCGCCGCCGAGGCGAAGAAGTACGGGAAGCACGTCTGGGCCGACGGTGGCGTCCGCCACCCGCGTGACGTGGCGATGGCGCTGGCCGCCGGCGCCTCCAACGTCATGATCGGCTCCTGGTTCGCCGGGACGTACGAGTCCCCGGGCGACCTCCAGCAGTCCGCCGACGGCCGGCTGTACAAGGAGAGCTTCGGCATGGCCTCGGCCCGCGCCGTGCGGAACCGCACCTCGGAGGAGTCCGCCTACGACCGCGCCCGCAAGGGCCTGTTCGAGGAGGGCATCTCCACCTCCCGCATGTTCCTCGACCCGACCCGCCCGGGCGTCGAGGACCTGATCGACTCGATCATCGCGGGCGTCCGCTCGTCCTGCACCTACGCGGGCGCGAGCAACCTCGCGGAGTTCCACGAGCGGGCCGTCGTCGGCGTCCAGAGCGCCGCCGGCTACGCGGAGGGCAAGCCGCTGCACGCCAGCTGGCAGTAGTCCGTCACCAGCCCGAAAAGGGGCGCGGCCGATCCGGCCGCGCCCCTTTTCGTCGTTTTCCGCCCGCCCGCCGCCCGCTGTGGTTGACGCCTACATGTACCGATTCGTAAGGTGACATGCAACGAACGTCCATTCTTGGCATGCAGACGCAACGATCGTACGGGCATGCGCAAGAATGGTGCATTACGAGCGCGGGTCCCTACCTCGTAGGGTTCCGCGCAGTACGTGGAGTGGCGGGTACCGCTGGCTCGCGGTCCCCCTCCTTCCTCGGTCGTCCCCCTGCCGACGCAACCGACGGGTGGCCGCTTGCGGTACCGGTGGCTCCACTGGCCGCGATGAACGGAGCGACCCCCGTGCTGGACCAAGACACAGCGCCCCCCGCCGCCGGCAACGGCAAGCGCCCCCCGCAGCCGCCCGCCGGGACCGGTTCCCGTCTGATGCGGCGCAAGCCGGTCGAGCGCCTGGTCGCCGAGGGCGGCCAGGGCGAGGGCGGCACGCTGCGCCGCTCGCTCGGCATGTGGCAGCTGACCATGATCAGCATCGGTGCCACCCTGGGCACCGGCATCTTCGTGGTGCTCGGCACCGCCGTGCCGAACGCCGGCCCCGCCGTCGTGATCTCGTTCGTCCTCGCGGGCCTCACCGCGCTCTTCTCCGCGCTCTCCTACGCGGAACTGGCCGGCACCATCCCGGTCTCCGGCTCGTCGTACTCGTACTCCTACGCCACGCTCGGCGAGATCGTCGCCTGGATCTGCGGCTGGTGCCTGATCCTGGAGTACGGCGTCTCGGTCGCGGCCGTGGCCGTCGGCTGGGGCCAGTACCTCAACGAGCTGCTGGACGGCACCATCGGCGTGACCATCCCGGCGTCGCTGGCCAACCCGCCCGGTGACGGCGGCATCTTCAACGTCCCCGCCCTGCTCGTCGTGCTCCTCTGCATGGCGTTCCTGCTCGGCGGCGCCAAGGAGAGCGCCCGCGCCAACACCATCATGGTCGGGGTGAAGATCGCCGCCCTGCTGCTGTTCTGCGCCGTGGCCTTCACCGGCATCAAGGCCGGCAACTACTCGCCGTTCATGCCGCTGGGCCTGGCCGGTGTCAGCAACGCCGGTGCCAGCCTGTTCTTCTCCTACATCGGCTTCGACGCCGCCTCCACCGCCGGTGAGGAGGCCAAGAACCCGAAGAAGGACCTGCCCAAGGCGATCATGCTGTCGCTGCTGATCGTCACCGCGCTCTACGTCCTGGTCGCTGCGATCGCCGTCGGCGCCCTGCCGTGGAAGCAGTTCGAGGGCTCCGAGGCCGCGCTCGCCGGGATCATGAAGGACGTCACCGGCCAGAGCTTCTGGGCCGTGCTGCTGGCGGCCGGTGCCGTCATCGCCATCGCCAGCGTGGTGCTGACCGTCCTCTACGGCCAGACCCGCATCCTCTTCGCGATGGCCCGCGACGGCCTGATCCCCAAGACCTTCGCCAAGGTCAGCCCGCGCAAGGGCGTCCCGGTCGCCAACACGGTCATCACCTGCGCCTTCTGCGGCATCCTCGCCGCCGCCGTCCCGCTGGCCGAGCTCGCCGACGCCACCAGCATCGGCACCCTCTTCGCCTTCGCCCTGGTCAACGTGGCCGTCATCGTCCTCGCCGTGAAGCGGCCGGACATGAAGCGCTCCTTCACCGTCCCGCTGTCCGGGGTCCGCGTTCCGATCGGCCGCGGAGTGCGGCTGCGGCTCGGCATGATCTTCCCGGTGATCGGCTTCGGGCTCTGCCTCTTCATGATGTACCGGCTCTCCACGATCACCTGGGAGGTCTTCGGGGCCTGGCTGGTCGTCGGCCTCGTCATCTACTTCGCCTACGGCATGCGGAACTCGCGGCTGAACGGCGGGTCGGACGAAGGCTCGGACGGTTCGGCAGGTCCGGACGTCGTCGAGGCCCCCGCCAAGGGCTAGCCCGGCCGCCGCGAGTCGGGGTGGACGCCGGATACGTGATCTACTGCTGGAGGAAGAGCAGGATCCCGTAGAAAAGTGATTCACCCGCAGTGCGACTCAACGAGCTCGACGAACGTATCGTGCACGCCCTGGCCGAGGACGCCCGGCGCTCCTACGCCGACATCGGTGCCGAGGTCGGCCTGTCCGCGCCCGCGGTGAAGCGGCGCGTGGACAGGCTGCGTGCCGAAGGGGCCATCACCGGGTTCACCGTCCGGGTGGACCCGGGGGCCCTCGGCTGGGAGACCGAGGGCTTTATCGAGCTCTACTGCCGCCGCAACACCTCGCCCGAGGCGATCCACCGCGGCCTCTCCCGCTACCCGGAGGTGGCGTCCGCCTCCACCGTCACTGGTGAGGCCGACGCCATCGTCCAGATCTTCGCCTCCGACATGCGGCACTTCGAACGCGTCCTGGAGCGCATCGCCGGCGAGCCGTTCGTCGAGCGGACCAAGTCGGTGCTGGTGCTGTCGCCGCTGCTGCGGCGGTTCAGCTCCGGGGCGCCTTCCTGATATCCGCTTTCAGGCGGGTGGTGCCGTTTTTCGGGCTGGTAAAGCCGTTTTTCAGGCGGGCGGTTCGAGCAGCAGGACCGACGGCACCTCCTCCGGTGCCGCGAAACGCAGCAGATTGTGGCCGATCCCGGCCAGGCCCGTGAACAGACCGGGCACCTCCTCGCCCGCCGGGGCACCCGACCGCCAGCCCGTCCGCCGTGCCCGCTCCAGGGCGGCGGAGAGGCGGTCCGCGAGTCCGCCCGGGCGGGCGAGGCACAGCCGCTCGGCGTAGAGGAGCAGTTCGAGGTTGCCGAGACTGCCGTGGCACAGGCTGTGGTCGTCCCGGCCGGCGAGCGTCGGCCCGAGCGCGGTCCGCAGTTCGGCGGCCGTCCGGCCCTCGCGGGACACCGGCCCGGCCGTCGACGTCAGCAGCTCCGCGCGGGCCAGGCCGACGCCCGCCGCGCCGTGGCACCAGGCGGACCAGTATCGTACGGGCGCGTTCCGCCGCAGGTCGGGCCAGTTCCCCGCGGCGGGCTCGAACACGCCGGCCTCGTAGGCCAGCGCTCCGTCGATCACCGTGCCGTACCGCCCGCGGGGGCGCAGCGCGTCGATCCGGGACAGGGCGACGACCGCCCCCGACGTGCCGTGGGCCAGGCCGACGAGTGGTCCCGAAGCGGGGATGCCCGCGTGCCGCCAGCCGAGCCCGGCGCCCGCCGGCTCGGCGCGGGCGGCCAGGTGGTCGGCGGCGAGCCGGGCCGCCTCCAGCGCCTCCGGGCCGCCGTCGGCCGCGTACGCCGCGAGGCACACCAGGACGTACCCCGCCGCGCCGTCGATCACGTCGTACGCCGTGTCCCCGGCGACGGCCGTCCGCAGCGTGGGGAGGACCGCGTCGCGGACCGCCCGGAAGCGGTCGGCGGGGCCGCCGGCCTTCAGGTCGTGGCTCATCAGGTAGAGGGCCCCGGCGTCGTGGGTCCCGCCGTCGGTGACGCGGCGGGCCACCTCGTCCGCGACGCGGTCCGCCTGGTCGCGGAAGCGGCGGGCGCCGGTGATCCGGGCGAGCCGGAGGAGGAAGAGGCCGATCCCGGACAGTCCCTCGTAGAGGTCCGTGCCCAGCGGGACGATCTCGGTGACGCCGGGGGCGGGGGAGCGGGTGCCGAGCCAGCCCACCGCGTCCCCCTCGGTGACGGCGAGCCGGAGCAGCCGGTCGCCGATCTCCTCCGCCGCGCGGACCAGGCCCCGGGTGTCCACCGGGGCGGCGGCGGACGGGAGGTGGGGGTGCCGGACGGGCGTTGGGCGGCGGGTGGGGGTGGCGTGTCCGCTGTGTCCGTCGAGTTCGCTGAGTCTGCTGCGTCTGTCGAGTCCGCCGCGTCTGTCGAGTCCGCCGAGTTCGCTGAGTCTGCCGTGCCCGCCAAGTGCGTCGTGTCCGCCGTGTTCGCGAACGACGTGGTGATGATCCACTCCTGGCGGTCCCGGTCCGCCGGGCCGAGGGCGGTCAGGCCCTCGCGGACGGCCGAGAGGCCGTCGCGCGCGAGGAAGCCGGGCACGGTGCCGCCGGTGGAGAGGAGGAGGTCGCGGCGGCCGGGGACGATGCGGAACAGCGGGATGTCGCCGGCGAGGAGCGCGTCCAGTTCGTCCCGGACGATCCGCTCCCGGGCGGGGGCGCCCGCCCAGCCCGAGCAGAGCCGCGCCAGGCTGCGCTCCCGGTCCAGCGCGTCCCGCGCGAAGTCGGGGTGGAAGCTCTCGCGCAGCAGCTTGTCGTAGACGTAGGTGTCGCGGTGCAGGTAGCGGACGGGCGCGTCGGCGAACGCGTCGATCGGGCCGGCGGGGGCGAGGAGGGCGGCGCGGTGCTCGTACAGCCAGTTGTAGCCGGTGCGGAAACCGGCCAGCAGGTCGGGTAGGTGGCGGCCCGGGTCGACGGGCGAACCGTCGGGGAGGGACGGGCGGTTGTCCGCACCGGGCACCTCCACCTCGCGGGGGAGCAGGCGCACCTCGTCGGTGCCGGCGCCCACCGGGACGGGCACGGGCGTCAGCCAGGGCTGGCCGGCGGAGCCGCCGATGCCGCTGAGGTCGGTGGTGCGGGGGTGAGCGGCCGCCTCCGGGGTGGGCCGCGGGTTTCCTGCTTGTGGGTCGTGTGCCCGGGACCGGCCGTCCGTCGGGCCGACCAGCCGTCTGCCCGGCAGCAGGCCGGTGGCCAGCACGGACCGGTGCAGCAGTTCGGCGGCCGGGTCGGCGCCCGGCGGCGCGGACGCGGACCAGACAGGGGCGCCGCCGTCGCCCGGGTGGAACAGGGCCTCCAGGTCGATAAGGACCGGGTGGTCGCCCGCGGCGATGACGTTCTCGTAGTACAGGTCGCTGCCGCGCAGGGCGTGCACCAGGGCGAGCAGCGCGCCCGTCCGCCGGTAGAAGAGGGCCGGGCCGTCGGCGGAGGAGCATGGCGCGGGGCGGATGTACTCGGCCCAGCCGTGGTCCTCGCGGTCCAGGACGCGGGCGGTGCGGAGGATGAGGCCGGTGTCGTGGGAGAAGCGTCCGGCGAGGGCGCCGAAGGCGGCGTCCACCGCGAGGGAGCGCGGTTTGTACATGACGACGCCGCCGCAGGCGAACTCCACGCGGGCCACGCTCTGCCCGCCGTGGTGGAGGTCGCCCTCGCCCAGCGCGACGGACTTGACGGTGTCGGCGGGACGGCCGGCCAGCAGGTCGCGGCGGAGGTCGGGCAGGTCGTCCCGGAGGTGGCGGGCCAGCCGCGCGCAGGCGGCGGACCAGCGGTCCAGGACCTCCGCCGCCTGCCGGACGAGGACCGGGTACTCGGCCCGGAAGCGGGCCTGGTACTCCGGGTCGGCCAGTAGCGCGGCGAAGGAGGCGAACCGCTCCTCCGGGGTGTCACCGCGCAGCCGGCCCTCGACGCGGGCGACGTTCACCTCCAGGACGAGGGTCGGCCCCAGCACCATGTCGAGCCGGTCCAGGGGCAGCGTGGCGAGGAGGGCGTCGGACAGGCCCGCCGGGGCGCCGGTGCCGAGACTGCCGAGGAGCGCGGCGAGTGCGGCCTCCGCGCGCCGGATCGCGGGGGCGACCAGGGGGAGGAAGACGGGTCCGGATGGCGGCTCTGCCGGGGCGTCGGTGGCGTCTGTGACCCAGGAGGGGCGAGGGACGCGGGCCGTCAGCGCTTCCGGGGTCTCGTCCAGCAGGCGGAGCAGTGTGCCGGGGTCGGTCCCCAGCGTGCGGACGTTCTCCGCGAAGCGGTCGTCGTCCCGGAAGGCGGCGAGCCGGCGCCAGGCCGCGAGGCGTTCGCGGCCGCGCCCGGACGGTTCCCCGGACTGCGGGCCGCCGTCCGCCAGCCGCTCGCCGAGACGCAGCGCCCGGGCCCAGGCCGGGGCTCCGCCGTCGGGGGAGGGGCGGCCGGGCCCGGCGCTGTGGGGCGCTTGGGTGCTCTGGGGCATGGCTTTCCTTCCGGTGCGGCTGGTGGTGTCGGTCCTTCGCTCGGCACGCGGACGGGCCGCCGTCGTGCGGCGGCGGCCCGTCGTGCGGTCGTCACCCGTCGGGGGTGACGAGTCGCGGCGGTCCGGACGGTGGCTCGCGGAGAGCCGGGAGACGGCTGCCCGCGCCGGGTCCGGAGCCCGGTCGCGTCAGCAGGCCCGGAGGGGCTGCCGACGGCGGGGCTGAACGGTCACTTGCGACCGGTAACGGTCACTCGCCAGGTAACGGTTACTTGCAACAGGTCCAGAACGGCGCGGACATGGTCTTGATGGCGATGGTGCCCGACATGGCCTGGACGCCGCCGCGCTCGCCCGGCAGCTCCTCGGTCAGGTCGATGGATCCTGCGGGGTGCGCGGGAGCCGCGGCCGCCAGGGTCTCGCGGTAGGCACAGTCTTTCCACGCCTGCACGGTGTTCATGTGAATCCTCCTCGTCGTGGACGGAGCCCGGGTGGGCTCCCTTGCCGGTGCGTCCTCCGCCCGGCGGGCGGAGGAAAACGGTGGGAGCGCGGGGGCGGCTCGGGACGTGATGTGCCCCTCGGGGCCATCCGGCGGCGGGCGCGCGGGAAGGGACCGCGGCACGGGTGCTTCGCGGAGGCGCGGACGGCGAGGGTCCCGGACGCGGCGGCGGTGTGTTCGCGGTGCGTCGGCGGGGCGGCGTGCGGGATCCGGCGCGGCGCCGTCGGGTGGGCCGCGCCGAAGTCGACCGTGCCGCATGGTACTTGGGATCAGGCCACCGGTCACACGGCGGAATCCGGTGCGCTCACGATGGCCGGCCGTGCGTCCGGAAGGTCTTGTCGCAGGTGAACGTGGCCCCTCTTGTCGTCCCCCTTGTCCCCCGATTATTCCCCCGTGTGAGGGACGGCGTGGCCGAGGCGCCGTCCCAGTAGTGCTCGTTCGGAACGCTAGCACCACGTGTTGCGGGCGCATGGGCGCTTTTCGGCCATTGCACGCCGCTGTTTCAAGGGTCAGGAAACCGTCACCGAGCGGAGGAACTCGTGCAGCACGGTGACGAGTTGGGCGGGGGCGTCCTCCTGGACCAGGTGGCCCGCGTCGGGGATCGGCTCGAAGGTGGCGCCGGGGATCGCGGCGGCCAGCTCACGGCCCTTCTCCACCGGGATCCACGCGTCGTCCGTGCCCCAGCACACCGTGACCGGGAGGCTGATCTCGCCGTAGCGGTCCTGGATCTCACCGATGTGACGCTGGTCGGCCTGGGCGATCTGCCGGTAGAACGCCGGCTGGCCCACCGCGCCGAGCCAGGGCTCGGCGAGCCGCTCCAGCACGGCGGGGTGCAGGCCGGGCCCGCCGGTCGTGCCGATGTACTCGCGGACGAGGGCGGCGTGCAGCGCGGGCGGCAACTGCTCGAAGACGGCGGAGTGTTCACCGGCGAGGCGGAAGAACGGCGAGCCCGACGGGGTCAGCGCCACCGGGTCGACGAGGGCGAGCGCGCGGTAGCGGGCGCCGTGCAGCAGGTGGGCGCGCAGGGCGACGGTGCCGCCGAAGTCGTGGGCCACGACCAGGGGTTCGGCCAGTTCCCAGTGGGCCAGGAGTTCGCCGAAGACACGGCCCTGGGCGGCCAGGGAGACGTCCTGTCCCGCGGTCTTCTCCGACTGCCCGTAGCCGGGCATGTCCCAGACGTACACCTGGTGGTCACGGGCGAGCGACTGGGCCACCGCGCGCCAGACGAAGGACGAGAACGGGGTGCCGTGCAGCAGGACGACCGGTGGCCGGCCCGGCTCGCCGAGACGGTCCCAGCGGACCTCGCCGGTGGGCCCGGCGAAGGTCCGCGTCAACTGCCATGCCGTGATGTCACGCACGAGGATTCCTCTCGGTCGGGGTGCGAACGCGAGGAACCGATCGTGCCCGGTTCAGGCCCCGGTCGTCGAGCCGGGGCGGACGATCATCAGAACGGTGACGATCGCCCAGGTCAGGGCGAAGAGGCCGGTGATCATCGACAGTCGGGGCAGGCCCGCGGCGAGCTTGGGGGCCGCCTCCGGCTCGGTGTCCTGGAGGTCGAGCGCGTCGATGATCGCGTCCTGGCTGAACACCGCGATCGCCAGCAGCACCGCCGCCACGGCGGTCAGCGCCATCGAGACGACCAGCCAGGTGTCGCCCAGGACGCCCATCCGCTGCGCCGTCGCCATGCCGAAGGCGGGAACGGTCACCGAGATCGCCGAGTAGACGCGGGTGATGCGGTGGAGGATCCGCAGGGCCGCGGTGCCCTTCTTGGTGCGGTCGCCGTCCGGGGCCAGGGCCTGCCGCGCGAAGCGGGGGAAGAGGCTGGCGGCCACGGTCGCCGGACCTATGAGCAGGATCGCTGCCAGCACATGCAGGCTGAGCAGGAGTTTCGTCATGGCTTTCCGCTCCCATCGCGGTCGGGCGGGCAGAGCCGGGCCGGCCGAGGGTTTCAGTCTGGCTTAAACATCGTGAGACGCTAGCATCCCTGGGCGGCGTGGCCGGAAGTGGCCCCGGGTGTGATGGCCGGCGGTCATGCGGACGTAATGCGGGCGAGGGGTGATGGTGATGGCCGGGGACGAGCGGACGGAAGCGTTCCGCGCGGGACCCGGAGCCGCCGCGGACGTACCGTCCGCGGCTGAGGGGTGCCGGCCCGGCGGAAGCCGGCCCGCGGGCCGCCCGCCGGAGGGCCGATCACCCGGGCCCGCGGACGTACCGCCTGCCGGAGGGCCGCCTGCCGGAGAAGCGCCTGCGGGTGGACCGCCTGTCGGAGGACCATCTGCGGGTGGACCACCTGGCGGAGGGCCGCCGGGCATGCCGCTGCCGTTGATGCTGATCGGGCTCGGCCGGTTCGTCCAGGACGCGGCCCACCACGTGCTGTCCGCCCGGGACGGGTACTCGCTGCGGATGATGGGCGCCCTCGGCCATCTCGCCCGCGAGCCCGGCCTCTCCTACAGCGAACTGGCGCGCCGCGCCGGGGTCACCGCGCAGAGCATGCAGGCCACGGTCCTCCGGCTGGAGGAGGCCGGTGCCGTCGCGCGCACGACGCCCGCCGGGCGGGGGCGGAAGGCGGAACTCCAGGTCACCGAGCGGGGCCGGCGGATGCTCGACGACATGCGGCAGGTCCTCGCCGGACTGGAGGACCCGCTGACGGCGGGCCTGTCCACCGAAGAACGGTCCGTGCTGGCGCGGGTGCTGGGACGGATGATGGGCAACGCGGCGGCGGCGTCGGGCCGCTGACGATCACCGGCGGCCGGTCGGATCGGCCGGACGGCGGAAGGGCGGGCGCCCGCCCTCCCGCCCGTCCCCTCGCCTATCCGTCCGTCCCCTCGCCTATCCGTCCGCCCCCTCCGCCTATCCGTCCGCCCCCCTCCGCCTATCCGTCCGTCGGCCCGCCTGACCGTAGGGCTGTAGGACGCTCCCACCCCCGGCCGTACCGACCGCCCCCCCGCCCACCCCCGGCCGTACCGACCGCCCCCCGCCCGGGCCGGTTCCGAAGACGTGGCCGTGGGTCGGACGGGGCCGTGCAGCGCCGGGTCGCCGCAGGGCGCGCAACGAATCGCCGCCCATGCCGGAAAAGGCGCAACGAATCGCTCGGCTGCACGCAACATCCGTAGCTTGTCGCCACAAGAGCCCGAGCCGTACCGTCAAGGCGTTTAACGGAATCCTGACCGGAATCCCCCGAAAGTTCATCGAAACGCCTGCACGCCGCCCACCCCGAAGAGGACACATGAAGCCGCTGCGTATCGCGCTGTTCCAAGGGCCCTGCGGCGTTCCGTCCTCGACGGCCGCCGCCCTCGGCGCGCTGGACGACGCGGCTCGCCGCGCGGCGGAGTCCGGCGCCCGGCTGCTGCTCACCAACGAGCTCTACCTGACCGGCTACGCGCTCGGCGACCTGGTCCCCGACCGTGCCGAACCCGCCGACGGCCCCGGCGCCGAGGCCGTGGCCGCCATCGCCGCCCGGCACGGGCTCGCCATCGGGTACGGCTACCCGGAGCGGGACGGCGCCGCCGTGTACAACGCGCTCCAGCTCATGGGCCCGCAGGGCACCCCGCTCGCGCACTACCGCAAGACCCACCTCTTCGGCGCGTACGAGACCACGTACTTCACCCCCGGCGCCGAGGCCGTGGTGCAGGCCGAGCTCGACGGCGTCCGGTTGGGGCTGCTGATCTGCTACGACGTCGAGTTCCCGGAGCCCGTGCGGGCGCACGCCCTCGCCGGCACGGAGCTGCTGCTCGCGCCGACCGCGCTGATGCGGCCCTACGAGATCGTGCCGCAGACGATCGTCCCGGCCCGCGCCTGGGAGAGCCAGCTCTACATCGCCTACGTCAACCGGTGCGGCAACGAAGGCGAGTTCGCCTTCGCCGGGCTGTCCTGCCTCGCCGCCCCGGACGGGACCGTACGCGCCCGGGCCGGCGCCGACGAGGACCTGCTCGTCGCCGAGGCCGATCCCGCCCTCCTCCACCGGTCGCGGGCCGAGAACACCTACCTGGCCGACCGCAGGCCGGAGCTCTACACGCGGCTCGTCTGAGTCCACCCCCTTCGCTCCACCCCGTACTCCCTCGCTCCACCTCGTACTCCCTCGCTCCACCTCGTACTCCCTCGCTCCACCCCACACCCCCTTGCACGCAGGAGAGTTCAGCCGATGACGTCCACGGTGCCCACCGCCGTCCACGACGAGCAGGTCCAGCAGAACGAGCCGCCGATCACCATGTTCGGCCCGGACTTTCCCTTCGCCTACGACGACTACCTGACCCACCCGGCCGGGCTGGGCCAGATACCGGCCACCGAGCACGGCGCCGAGGTCGCGGTCATCGGCGGCGGGCTCTCGGGCATCGTGGCCGCGTACGAGCTGATGAAGATGGGCCTCAAGCCCGTCGTCTACGAGGCGGACCAGATTGGCGGCCGGCTGCGCACGGTCGGCTTCGACGGTTGCGCCGAGGGCCAGGACGCCGGCCTGACCGCCGAGATGGGCGCCATGCGCTTCCCCCCGTCCTCCACCGCCTTCCAGCACTACATCGACCTGGTGGGTCTGGAGACCAAGCCGTTCCCCAACCCGCTGGCCCCCTGCACCCCCTCCACCGTCGTGGACCTCAAGGGTGAGAGCCACTACGCGGAGACCGTCGACGATCTGCCGCAGGTCTACCGCGACGTCGCCGCCGCCTGGGCCGCCTGCCTGGAGGAGGGCGCGGACTTCTCCGACATGAACCGCGCCATGCGCGAGCGCGACGTGCCCCGCATCCGCGAGATCTGGGCCAAGCTCGTCGAGAAGCTCGACAACCAGACCTTCTACGGCTTCCTCTGCGAGTCGGAGGCGTTCAAGTCCTTCCGCCACCGGGAGATCTTCGGCCAGGTCGGCTTCGGCACCGGCGGCTGGGACACCGACTTCCCCAACTCCATCCTGGAGATCCTGCGCGTCGTCTACACCGAGGCGGACGACCACCACCGCGGCATCGTCGGCGGCAGCCAGCAGCTCCCCCTCCGGCTCTGGGAGCGGCAGCCGGAGAAGATCATCCACTGGCCGCAGGACACCTCGCTGTCCTCGCTGCACGACGGCGCGCCCCGCCCGGCCGTGACCCGGCTGCACCGCACGGCCGGCAACCGGATCACGGTCACCGACGCCGCCGGGGACATCCGCACCTACCGGGCGGCCATCTTCACGGCCCAGTCCTGGATGCTGCTGTCCAAGATCGAGTGCGACGACGCGCTCCTCCCGATCGACCACTGGACGGCGGTCGAGCGTACCCACTACATGGAGTCCTCCAAGCTGTTCGTGCCGGTGGACCGGCCGTTCTGGCTGGACAAGGACGCGTCGGGCCGGGACGTCATGTCGATGACGCTCACCGACCGCATGACGCGCGGCACCTACCTCCTGGACAACGGGCCGGACAAGCCCGCCGTGATCTGTCTCTCCTACACCTGGTGCGACGACAGCCTCAAGTGGCTGCCGCTCTCCGCCAACGAGCGCCTGGAGGTCATGCTCAAGTCGCTCGGCGAGATCTATCCCGGCGTCGACATCCGCAAGCACATCATCGGCAACCCGGTGACGATCTCCTGGGAGAACGAGCCCTACTTCATGGGCGCGTTCAAGGCCAACCTCCCCGGCCACTACCGTTACCAGCGGCGGCTGTTCACCCACTTCATGCAGGACCGCCTTCCCGAGGACAAGCGCGGCATCTTCCTGGCGGGCGACGACATCTCCTGGACGGCCGGCTGGGCCGAGGGTGCGGTGCAGACCGCGCTGAACGCCGTCTGGGGCGTGATGCACCAGTTCGGCGGCGCCACCGACCCGACCAACCCCGGCCCCGGCGACGTCTACGACGAGATCGCGCCCGTCGAGCTGCCGGAGGACTGACCCGGAGGCCGGCTCAGGACCGGCCTCAAGGGTGCCCCGAAAGCTGCACCGAGAGCCGTCCCGAGGGCCGGCTCTCGGGAAGTGCCCCGCCGCCCGCCCGGCGCGCGGGGCGTTTCCCGTCGTCCCGGCGGTCCCCGCACCCCAGCGGCGTCAGCAGGCAGCGCCCCACCAGCCCCACGCTCGCGTCGACGCGCTCGGCGAACTCCGCCGCCACTTCCGGCCGTTCGCGCAGTGCCCACAGCGCCCGGAACGCCGCCCACGCGGCGCCGCGCGCGGCCTCCAGGGTCCAGGATCCGAGCAGGTGGGTGAGCGGATCGGCGACGTCCAGCAGGTCGGGGCCCGGCATCAGGGCCTCGCGGATCCGCTCCTCCACGGAGACCAGCAACTCGCCCACCCGGTGGAAATCCCCCTCCAGGTCCCGCGGTTCGGCGCCCAGCCCGCGGCAGGTGTCGGCGAGGGCGAGCGGCAGATCGTGGCCGATGTGGGCGTTGACGCCCGCCAGCGCGAACTGCACCGGCCGGACGGCGGGGTGGCCGCGGAACTGGAACAGCGGACGCCAGCAGGCCGGAGGTCTTCGGCCCGCCGCCGCCTCGTCGACCGCATCCAGATAGCGGCTCGCGAACAGCACGTCCAGCGTCGTGGTGGCCAGGCGGTCCCGGAACCCGCCGTCCGGAACCCGCCGCGCCACCTCCTCGGTGACCGTCAGATACACCCCGTTGAAGACCGCCACCCCGTCCTCCGGCGGCAACTCGGCGGCCAGCGCCCGCATTCGGGCGACGACCCGCTCGATGCCGGTCATGGGCGTCGTGGTCCGTGCTCGCGTCATCTCCATGCACACAGAGTGACAGATGGATACGGAGAGTAGGTGCTCTGGCCTTCAAGTTAACCGGATTGGGTGACGCTGCGTGATGATGTCGCTGGTGGGCGGCCCGTCGCGCCGTCTTCCTCACGCCGCCTCGTCACGTCGGCCCGTCGCGCTCGCCCCCGTCGCGCCGCCCCCCGTCGCGCCGCTCCGGCCCGTCAGGCCCCGGGGCGTCCGGGTGCCCCGGGCGCCGTCCCTTCGCCCTCGGCCGCCAGTCCGTCGTACCCGCTCGTCCCCTCGTCCAGCAGCGGCTCCTGCCGCTTGAGGTGCGGCGGCGCCAGGAAACGCAGCGCGTGGTAGCCGGTGAGGACCACGATCGTGCCCAAGGCGATGCCGTTGAGCTCGAAGTTCTTGCTGATCTTGAGGCTGACGCCGCCGACGCCGATGATCACGCCCGCCGCGATCGGCACCAGGTTCAGGGGGTTGCGCAGGTCCACCTTGTTGTGCACCCAGATCTGCGCGCCGAGCAGGCCGATCATGCCGTAGAGGATGACGGTGATCCCGCCCAGCACACCCCCGGGGACGGCCGCGACGACCGCGCCGAACTTCGGGCAGATGCCGAAGAGGAGGGCGAAGCAGGCCGCGGCCCAGTACGCGGCGGTCGAGTAGACGCGGGTGGCCGCCATGACGCCGATGTTCTCGGAGTAGGTGGTGTTCGCGGGTCCGCCGACCGCCGTGGACAGCATCGTCGCCGCGCCGTCGGCCGAGATCGCGGTGCCGAGCTGGTCGTCCAGCGGGTCGCCGGTCATCTCGCCCACGGCCTTGACATGCCCCGCGTTCTCCGCGATGAGGGCGATGACCACCGGCAGCGCCACCAGCGCCGCCGACCAGCCGAACGACGGGCCGTGCAGGGAGGGCAGGCCGATCCAGTCCGCCTTGCCGACGCCCGACAGGTCGAGCCGCCAGTGGTCGACGGCCTGGGGGCCGCCGTTGACGGAGTGGATCTTCCCGAAGATCCGGTCGAGGGCCCAGGAGAGGGCGTAGCCGAAGAGCAGGCCCAGGAAGATCGCCACCCGCGACCAGAAGCCGCGCAGGCAGACCACGGCCAGCCCGGTGAAGAGCATGGTGAGCAGGGCCGTCCACTGGTCCTGCGGCCAGTAGGTGCTCGCGGTCACCGGGGCCAGGTTGAAGCCGATCAGCATCACCACCGCGCCCGTCACCACCGGCGGCATCGCCGCGTGGATGATCCGGGCGCCGAACCGGCGTACCGCCAGACCGCTGAGGAACAGCGCCGCGCCGACCACGAAGATCGCGCCGGTGACGGCCGCGCTGTCGCCGCCCTGGGCGCGGATGACGGCCGCCACGCCGACGAACGAGAGACTGCACCCCAGGTAGCTGGGGATCCGGCCGCGCGTCGCGAGCAGGAAGAGGATGGTGGCGACGCCCGACATCATGATCGCCAGGTTGGGGTCCAGGCCCATCAGGACGGGGCTGACGAACGACGCCCCGAACATCGCCACGACATGCTGGGCGCCAAGCCCCGCGGTGCGCGGCCAGGAGAGCCGTTCGTCCGGCGCGACCACGGCTCCGGGGGCGGGGGTGCGCCCGTCACCGTGCAGGGTCCAGCGCACGCCGAGGCCCATGAATGCTCCCACTGTGGTTGTTCGAGGTGATCCGCACCATGTTAAGCGCGGGTCAGGAGTGGTCCGCGCGGAGAAGGGCGGGCGGCGGGCCGGTCGCTGACGGCCGGTGGGGGCCTTGGCGCGGTGGCCGGTGGGGCGGTCGGCGGGACGGCCGGAACGCTGCTGCGATCGGCGCAATTAACACCTCGTAAGGCTGTATGCCCGGGACGCTCGGCAGGTCCCCGCTCTGGACGAGGTATGCGTGGGTTGTCCGATTTCCTGCCAAACCAGGAGACATACATGCGTAAGCTCGTCGGCCGCTCAGCGGCCGCCGCGGTCCTCGCCGCGGGCGTCATCGTGCCGGCCGCCGGGGTGGCCGTCGCCGCGCCGCAGTCGTCGTCCACGCCCAAGGTGGCGAGCTGGGACGACGACCACGGCCGGGACCACGGCCGGGACCGGGACCGCGACCGCGACAAGGGCCGCGACAGGCACCGCGACCGTGACCGCCGTGACCGCGACCGGGACCGTGACCGCGACTGCGACCGGGGCCGTCACCACCGTGACCGGGACCGCGACTGCGACCACGGCCGCTGGGGCCGGGACCGTGACCGGGACCGCGACTGCGACCACGGCCGCTGGGGCCGTCACCACGACGACGACTGCGACCGCGGTGTTCGCCACGGCGGTTGGGGCAACGGCTGGGGCAACATCAACATCTGGGGTGGCTGGGGCAGTTGGGGCCACGGTCACCACAAGGGCGGGGGCGGCTGGGACCGCGACTGCGACCGCGGTGGCTGGGGTCACGGTGGTGGCTGGGGTCACGAGGGCGGCTGGGGCCACGAGGGTGGCTGGGGTCGCCACAGTGGCTGGGGCCACGAAGGCTGGGGCCGCGGTGACGACTGCGACAACGGCTGGAAGCACCGCGACCGCGACCGCGACTGCGACGGGAACGACGGCTGGGGCCACAAGGGCGGTCACGGCGGCAAGTACGTCCGCAACACCGTCAACATCCTGGGCATCAGCCTCTGATCCCATGTTCACCCTCTGAGGTCCCCTTCCACCGCGGGCCGTGCGACCGGAAACCCCGGTCGTGCGGCCCGCGGAGGCGTTCCATCCCTCGATCGGGTGATGTCTCCCCTCGATGGGGTGACGCCCTAGGGGGCAGGGAGCGACGCCCTCCGGAAGGAGTGAAGCGCTCGAACGGAGAGGTCCGGAGAAGTGGCGCCGAGCGTGGAGAAGTGACGATCAGCCGCCCTCCGTCACCGCGGCCCGCGCGGCGCCGCCGGCTCCCGGCCGCAGCGCCCCCGCCGTCACCGTCAGCAGTGCCGCCAGCACCGTCACCAGTCCGAACGAGACCGTCAGCGAAGTGGCGTCCGCGAGCTGCCCGATGGCCGACGGGGCGACCAGGCTCGACGTGTACGTGATCGTCGCCACCCCCGCGATGGCCTGGCTCGGCCGCGGCCCGCTGCGTGCCGCCGCCGCGAAGGCGAGCGGCACGACCACCGCGATGCCCAGCCCCACCAGCGCGAACCCGGCGATCGCCGGCGCCGCCGCGGGCGCGCCGACCACCAGCGCCCCGCCGCACCCCGCCAGCACCCCGCCCGCCCGGACCGTGCGCACCGGCCCGAACCGGCGGACCGCCGCGTCCCCGGCGAACCGGGCCGCCGCCATCGCACAGGAGAAGGCCGTGGTGCAGGCGGCCGCCAGTCCCGCACCGGAACCGACGACATCCCGCAGGTAGACCGCCGACCACTCCAGGCTCGCCCCCTCGGCGAACACCGCGCAGAACCCGACCGCCCCGATGACCAGCGCCGATCTCGGCGGCAGCGCGAACCTCGGCGGCGCGTGCTCCTCCGCCCGGGGCCGGACGTCCAGCACCGGACCGCACACCACCGCGCCCAGCAGCGTCAGGACGACGGCCGCCGTGCCGAGGTGCCACCGTGCGTCCGTGCCCGCGTG
This sequence comes from Streptomyces sp. CA-181903, assembly GCF_050937075.1. Lineage (NCBI taxonomy): Bacteria > Bacillati > Actinomycetota > Actinomycetes > Kitasatosporales > Streptomycetaceae > Streptomyces > Streptomyces sp. CA-181903. The sequence goes on along the minus strand of NZ_JBNJLY010000001.1, from coordinate 1,183,016 downwards.
CGCCGCCACCGTGCCCGCCGCCGAGCCGGCCAGCGCCCCCGCGCTCCACATCCCGTGCAGCCCGGACATGATCGAGCGGCCCAGCCGCTCCTCCGTCTCCACCCCCAGCGCGTTCATGGCGACGTCCGCGGTCCCGGACGCCGCGCCGTACACCGCGAGCGCCGCGCAGAGCACCGGCAGGCCGGGGGAGAGGGCGGGCAGGGCGAGGGACGCGCACCACAGGGCGAGCAGTCCGCGCAGCGCGGCGCGGGTCCCGAAGCGGTGGGCGACCCGTCCCGCGAGCGGCATCGCCAGCGCCGCCCCGATCGCCGGGAAGGCCAGCGCCAGGCCCAACTCGCCCGCGTCCAGCCGCAGGTGGTCCCTGATCCACGGGACGCGGGTGGCGAAGTTCCCGGTGACCGCGCCGTGCACGGCGAACACGGCCGCGACGGCCAGCCGGGCACGGCGCAGGCCCGGCTCCGCGGCCCTCCCCCGGAGGGCGGCCTTCCGGCCACCGGCGCCCTCCAAGCCGTCGGTGCCCTCTATGCCGCCCTGGACCTCCATGCCGCGGACCCCCAGTCCCGTCGCTGCCACCGGCCCCCTCGGGCACGGTACGCGGGCCCGCGCGTGACCTGCCACACGCTCTGTCAAGTCCCGTGGACACCGCGCGGCGGCTCGGCGTACGCTCGGAGCGTCGGAGCCGGAAGTCCCCTGGACAACGGCTCGGGCACCATGTACCAGAACAGATCATCACGCAGCGCACTCCGGGGTCGGTGAAATTCCGAACCGGCGGTTACAGTCCGCGACCCGGCCGCAGCCAGCGGCCGGTTGACCAGGTGAAATTCCTGGACCGACGGTTAAAGTCCGGATGGGAGGCAGTGCGCGGCGGGCAGGCACCGGCAGCAGAGCCGTGGCCGTGCGGCCGTCCTTCTCAGGCACGTCCCGCACGGGGCACGCGGCGTTTCCGGCGCCGTCGTCCCCGCTTTTCCGTCGTTCTCACGACAGCCCCGGAGTCCATGCCCGAAGAGGCAGGAGGACCCCGGTGGCCACCGCGACCGAAGCAGACGCGATGCGACGCGCCATCGCGCTCGCCGCGCGCGCCCTCGGTTCCACGAGCCCCAACCCCGTCGTCGGCTGCGTCGTCCTCGACGCCGCCGGGCGGGTCGCCGGCGAGGGCTGGCACCGCCGCGCCGGAGCCCCGCACGCCGAGGTGGAGGCGCTGCGCGCCGCCGCCGCGGCCGGACACGACGTCCGGGGCGGCACCGCCGTCGTCACCCTCGAACCCTGCAACCACACCGGACGCACCGGCCCCTGCGCCCAGGCGCTGATCGCCGCCGGCGTCGCCCGGGTCGTCTACGCCGTCGCCGACCCCACACCGGCGGCCACCGGCGGCGCGGCCACCCTCGCGGCGGCCGGCGTGGACACCGAGGGCGGCCTGCTCGCCGACGAGGCCGCGGCCGGCAACACCGCCTGGCTCACCGCCGTGCTGCGCGGCCGGCCCTTCGTGCTCTGGAAGTACGCCGCCACCCTGGACGGCCGCAGCGCCGCCGCCGACGGCACCAGCCGCTGGATCACCTCGGCCGGCTCCCGCGCCGACGTCCACCGGCTGCGCGCCGAGGCCGACGCCGTCGTCGTCGGCTCCGGCACCCTGCGCGCCGACGACCCGCACCTCGCCGTCCGGGGCCTCCCGGACGACCGGGCCGTCACCCAGCCGCTGCGCGTCGTCGTCGACACCCACGCCACGATCCGCCCCGGCGCCCGGGTCCTGGACGACGCGGCGCCCACCCTGATCGCCGTCGGCAAGGACGCCGACACCGGGCACCTGCCCGGGGTGGACGTCGCCCGGCTGCCCGCCGACGGCACCGGGATCGACATCCCCGCCCTGCTCGCCGAGTTGTACGGCCGCGGCGTGCGCTCCGTCCTGCTGGAGGGCGGCCCCCGGCTCGCCGGCGCCTTCCTGGCCGCCGGCGCCGTCGACCGCGTCGTCGCCTACCTCGCCCCGGCCCTCCTCGGCGCCGGGCCCGCCGCCCTCGGGGACGCCGGCATCGGCACCGTCGACCGGGCCCTGCGCCTGGACGTGACCGACGTCGTCCGCATCGGCCCCGACCTGCGGGTCACCGCCGCACCCCTCGCCACCGCCCCAGAGGAGAACTGAGAAGTGTTCACCGGAATCGTCGAAGAACTGGGCGAGGTCGTCGCCGTGGAACGCCAGGGCGACTCGGCCCGGTTCCGGCTGCGCGGCCCGCTCGTCACCGAGGACGCCGGGCACGGCGACTCGATCGCGGTCAACGGCGTCTGCCTGACGGTCGTCACCACCGCGGACGGCGAGTTCACCGCCGACGTCATGGCCGAGACCCTCGACCGCTCCAGCCTGGGCGCTCTCGACGCCGGCGCGCGCGTCAACCTCGAACGCCCGATGAAGCTCGGCGGACGGCTCGGCGGCCACCTGGTCCAGGGGCATGTGGACGGCACCGGCACCATCACCGGGCGGACGCCCGGCGAGCACTGGGAGACCGTACGGATCTCGCTCCCCGCGCGGCTCGCCCGGTACGTCGTGGACAAGGGGTCGATCACCGTGGACGGCGTCAGCCTGACCGTGGTCGAGGCCGGGGACGACTGGTTCACCGTCAGTCTCATCCCCACCACGCTGGAGATGACCACCCTCGGCATCAAGAAGACCGGCGATCCGGTCAACCTGGAGGTCGACGTGCTCGCGAAGTACACCGAGCGGCTGCTGAGTGCGGGGGGACGGGCATGAGCGCGGTCTCGTGGCTCGGCGACGAGGCGTTCGCCGTCTTCGGCCAGCACGTCATCTGGTCCGACCTCATCGGCAACACGGCCGGGCTGATCGCCCTCGCCCTCGGCTGGAAGCGGTCCATATGGACCTGGCCCGTCCAGTTCCTCGCCGGCCTGATCCTCGTCACCGCCTACGCCACCGCCCACCTCGGCGGCGGAGTCGGCAAGCAACTCCTCGTCATCGGCGTCTCGGTGTGGGGCTGGCGGCAGTGGCACCTCGGGCGGCGCGACACGCAGGACGGCCTCGCCGTGCGGTTCGCGACCTGGCGTGAGCGGGCCGTGCTGCTCGCCGGGACGGCCGCGGGTACGCTCGCCGTCGGCGGCCTGTTCACCGCCGTGCCCGAGCTGTCCTGGAACCCCTGGCCGGACGCGTACATCTTCGTCGGCACGCTCGCGGCGATGGTCGCCCAGGCCCGCGGGCTCGTCGAGTTCTGGTTCGCCTGGCTGCTGGTCGACTTCGTCGGCGTCCCCCTCGCCTTCTCCAGCGGACTGGCCTTCGCCGGTGTCGTCTACGTCGTCTACCTCGGCCTCGTCCTGTGGGGCATGCGCGACTGGTGGCTGCGCTCCCGCGTCGCCGTCCGCCGCGTCCCGGCCGCCGAGCCGGCCCTCACCCGGGCCGCCTGACCGGCCGTCCCGCACAGCCCGCCCACGACCCCCACGGAGTGACCATGACCGCCCCGCACGAAACCCTCGCGGCCCCAGCACTCGACCCGGTCGAGCGCGCCATCGCCGACATCGCGGCCGGCCGGCCCGTCGTGGTGGTGGACGACGAGAGCCGGGAGAACGAGGGAGACCTCGTCGTCGCCGCCGAGCTCGCCACCGCCGACACCCTCGCCTTCATGATGAGCGAGTGCCGCGGCCTGATCTGCGTGCCGATGGAGGCGGAGGACGTCGACCGGCTCGACCTCCCGCAGATGGTCGAGAAGAACACCGAGACCATGCGCACCGCCTTCACCGTCAGCGTCGACGCGAGCGCCGCGCACGGCGTCGGGACCGGCATCTCGGCCGCCGACCGGGCCACCACCATCCGGCTGCTGGCCTCTCCCGACAGCCGCTCAGAGGACTTCGTCCGGCCCGGCCACGTCTTCCCGCTGCGCGCCCGGCCCGGCGGCGTCCTCGCCCGCCCCGGCCACACCGAGGCCGGCTGCGACCTGGCCCGGCTGGCCGGACTGCGGCCCGCCGCCGCCATCGTGGAGATCGCCGGCGAGGACGGCCGGATGCTCCGGCTGCCCCAGCTGATCCCGTTCGCGCGGAAGCACGGCCTGGCGATCATCTCCATCGAGGACCTGATCGCCTACCTGAAGTCCGCCGAACCCACCGTCAAGCGGGAGGCCAGCACCCGGCTGCCCACCGCCTTCGGCGAGTTCCGGGCGTACGGCTACCGCTCGGTCCGCGACGGCGTCGAGCACATCGCCCTGGTCGCCGGCGACCTCGGCGACGGCGAGGACGTCCTGGTCCGGGTCCACTCCGAATGCCTCACCGGCGACGTCTTCGGCTCCCTGCGCTGCGACTGCGGCCCCCAGCTGGAGGCGTCCCTCGAACGGGTGGCCACCGAGGGCCGCGGCGTCGTCGTCTACCTGCGCGGCCACGAGGGGCGCGGCATCGGGCTGCTGTCCAAGCTGCGGGCCTACGAGCTCCAGGAGGCCGGCCACGACACGCTGGACGCCAACCTCGAACTCGGCCTCCCCGCCGACGCCCGGGACTACGCGGCCGGTGCCCAGATGCTCAGCGACCTGGGCGTCCGCTCCATCCGGCTGATGACCAACAACCCCGACAAGACCATCGCCCTGGAACAACACGGCATCAAGATCTCCGGCCGGGAGCCGATGCCCGTGGCGGCGGGCGAGCACAATCTCCGGTACCTGCGCACCAAGCGGGACCGGATGGGGCACGACCTGCCCTGGCTGGACGACCACCAGGTCTCCCCCTGCGACAACCAGTAGCACCACCCGACGACGAACTACCGAGGAGTGACGTGAGCGGCAAGGGCGCCCCCCAGCTGAGTGTGAAGAACTGTCGTGACCTGCGGGTGGCCGTGATCGCCGCCCAGTGGCACGAGAAGGTCATGGACGGCCTGGTCGACGGCGCCCTGCGCGCCCTGCACGACCTCGGCATCGACGAGCCGACGCTGCTGCGCGTCCCCGGCAGCTGGGAGCTGCCCGTCGCCGCCAAGGCGCTCGCCGGCCGCGGCTACGACGCGATCGTCGCCCTCGGCGTCGTCATCCGGGGCGGTACGCCCCACTTCGACTACGTGTGCCAGGGCGTCACCCAGGGTCTCACCCAGGTCTCCACCGACACCGGCGTCCCGGTCGGCTTCGGCGTCCTCACCTGTGACACCGACGAACAGGCCCTGGACCGCGCCGGGCTGGAGGGCTCGACCGAGGACAAGGGCCACGAGGCGGTCACCGCGGCCGTCGCCACGGCGGTCACCCTCCGCTCGGTGTCGGAGCCCTGGCACTGACGGCCGGGACGGACCCCGTAGGGTAGGGACCACCATGGACAGGAAGACGTTCGAGGAGCTCTTCGCCGAGCTCCAGCAGAAGGCCGCCGGCGACCCCGCCACCTCCCGCACCGCGGAACTGGTGGGCAAGGGCGTCCATGCCATCGGCAAGAAGGTCGTCGAAGAGGCGGCCGAGGTGTGGATGGCCGCCGAGTACGAGGGCGCCGAGGCGACCGCCGAGGAGATCTCCCAGCTCCTCTACCACCTCCAGGTGATGATGGTCGCCTGCGGCATCTCGCTCGACGACGTGTACGCCCACCTCTGATCCGTACCCTCGCTTTCCCCCATCCCCCTGCACTAAGGAACCGCCCTCATGCTGCGCATCGCCGTCCCCAACAAGGGTTCTCTCTCCGAGCCTGCGTCGGAGATGCTCCATGAGGCCGGTTACCGGCAGCGCAAGGACCGCAGGGAACTCGTCCTCGTCGACGCCGCCAACGAGGTCGAGTTCTTCTTCCTCCGCCCCCGCGACATCGCCGTCTACGTGGGCTCCGGCAAGCTCGACATCGGCATCACCGGCCGCGACCTGCTGCTGGACTCCGGCTCCCGGGCCGAGGAGATCATGCAGCTCGGCTTCGCCGGATCGACGTTCCGCTACGCCACCCGCCCGGGCACGGCCAAGGACGTCTCCGAGTTCGGCGGCATGACCATCGCCACCTCCTTCGCGGGCCTGGTCACCAAGCACCTCGCCGACCACGGCGTCGACGCCGACGTCGTCCACCTGGACGGCGCCGTCGAGACCGCCATCCAGCTGGGCGTCGCCCAGGTCATCGCCGACGTCGTCGAGACCGGCACCACCCTGCGCAACGCCGGGCTGGAGATCATCGGCGAGCCGATCCTGGAGTCCGAGGCCGTCGTCATCCGCCGCGCCGGCGCCCCCGCCGACGACCCCAAGGTCCAGCAGTTCCTCCGCCGGATGCAGGGCGTCCTCGTCGCCCGGCGCTACGTGATGATGGACTACGACATCCGCGTCGAGCACGTCGAGCGCGCCGTCGCGCTCACCCCCGGCCTGGAGTCGCCGACCGTCTCACCGCTGCACCACGAGGGCTGGGTCGCCGTCCGCTCGATGGTCCCGGCCAAGGACGCGCAGCGCGTCATGGACGAGCTGTACGACCTGGGCGCGCGCGCCATCCTCACCACCGGCATCCACGCCTGCCGCCTTTGACCCCGGCCTCCGCCGACTCAGGCCCGCCGGCCCCGGCCCCCGCGACGCCGCGCACCGCCCGACGAAGGAACGCACCGACGTGACCAGCCCAGCAGCGCCCGGAAGCGCCAAGACCACCCTCCCGGCCGTCTTCCGCCCGACCCTCACCCGAGTGGTGCTGCTGGGCATCGGCGGCGCCCTCGTCGTCGTCATGGCGGTGATGTCGTTCATGCTGGAGTCGTTCACCGCGGGGGACCGGGCCACCTTCATCGGCACCGGGCTGCTGGGCCTGGGCGTGCTCGCCGTGCTCGCCCGCCCCAAGGTCGTCGCCACGCCCGAGGGCGTCATCGTGGTGAACCTCACGACCGTCCGGCGGCTGGCCTGGGCCGAGATCGTCCGCGTCAACCTGCGGCCCGGCGACTCCTGGGTCCACCTCGACCTCGCCGACGGAACGACGCTGCCCGCCATGGGCATTCAGCCCGGCATGGCCAGGGAGCAGGCCATCACCCAGGCCCGTACCCTGAGCGCGCTCGTCGCCGAGTTCGGCACCGGCAGCTCCACGACCTGAGCCCGGCCGGCCGCCCCCGTGGCCGGTTCCTTGATTACTCTGGTGTGCACGGGCACCCACCTGCCCCGTCCCGCACTCCCGGCCGCCTCCCGGCGGCCCGCGGGACACCTGCGAACCGAGGAGTGATCCCCTCCGGGATGGACGGACCGTCCTGTAGTACCTGCGCCGCCCCCCATCGTGAGGCGGCGCCATGAGTATCACCGTCTCGCTGCTGCTCCTGGCGGCGGCCCTGCTCCTGATCCTCGCGAACGGCTTCTTCGTCGCCGCCGAGTTCGGCCTCGTGACCGTCGAGAAGCCGGAGGCCGAGCGGGCCGCGGCGGACGGCGACCAGCGGGCCCGCACCGTCGTCGAGGCCCTGCGCGAACTCTCCTTCCAGCTCTCCGGCACGCAACTGGGCATCACCATCACCTCCTTGGTGGTCGGCATGCTCGCCGAGCCCGCCCTCGGGCGGCTGCTCACCGGGGTCTTCGACGCGGCCGGGCTGCCCTCCGGCGCGGCCCCCGGCGTGGCGGTCGTCACCGGCATGCTGGTGGCCGCCGCCGTGCAGATGGTCCTCGGCGAGCTGGTGCCCAAGAACTGGGCGGTCTCCCGGCCGCTCCAGGTCGCCCGCTTCGTCGCCCGTCCGCAGAGCGCGTTCTCGCACTTCTTCCGGCCCGTGATCACGTTGCTGAACACGGTCGCCAACCGGATGGTGCGGGCGCTGGGCGTGGAGCCCGCCGACGAGCTGGCCTCCGCCCGTACCCCCGGCGAGCTCGTCTCGCTCGCCCGGCACTCGGCCCTCGCCGGCGCCCTGGAGCAGGACACCGCCGACCTGTTCGTGCGGACCCTCTCCCTGGGCGAGCTGACCGCCCAGCACGTGATGACGCCCCGGGTCAAGGTCAGCGCCCTCCAGGCGGGCGCCACCGCCGAGGACGTCCTCAACCTGACGCGGGCCACCGGCCTGTCCCGCTTCCCCGTCTACCGGGAGCGGCTGGACGAGGTCGTCGGGGTGGTCCACCTCAAGGACGCCCTGGCCGTCCCCGCCGAGGAGCGGCTGCGTACGCCGCTCACCCGGATCGCCGTCGCCCCGCTGCTCGTCCCGCAGAGCCTGCCGGTGCAGCCGCTGCTGGAACGGCTGCGCAGCGAGCAGCCCATGGCCGTCGTCGTCGACGAGTACGGCGGCACGGCCGGGGTGGTCACCCTGGAGGACATCGTCGAGGAGCTCGTCGGCGAGGTCCGCGACGAGCACGACCACGCCGACGCCGCCCGCCCCGACCTGGCCCCCGTCCCCTGCGAGGACGGGCGCCAGGCATGGGACGCCGAGGGCAGCTGCCGCCTCGACGCCCTCCTCCGGATCGGGCTCGACGCGCCGGAGGGGCCGTACGAGACCGTCGCCGGTCTCGTCGCCGACCTGCTCGGCCGGATCCCCGTCCCCGGGGACACCGCCGAACTCCCCGGCGGCTGGCGGCTGTCGGTGCGGCGGGTCGGGCACCACCGGGCGGAGCGGGTGCGCTTCGTCCGCGCCGTGCTGGTGAAGACGGGCATGTCGGGGAAGGAGGAGACGCGATGAGCGTGCTGCAACTCCTCTTCGCCCTGGTGCTGGTGCTGACCAACGGGTTCTTCGTGGGCGCCGAGTTCGCCCTCGTCTCGGTCCGCCGCAGCCAGATCGAGCCGCGGGCCGCGGAAGGGTCCAAGCAGGCCAGGACCGTCCTGACCGGGCTGGAGAACCTGCCGCAGATGATGGCGGCGGCGCAGTTCGGCATCACCGTCTGCTCCCTGACGCTCGGCGCGGTCGCCGAGCCGACCGTGGCCCAGCTGCTGGAACCGGTCTTCCACGCGGTGGGGCTGGCCGGCGGACTGATCCACCCGCTCGGGTACGTCATCGCGCTGGCCCTGGTGGTCTTCCTGCACCTGGTCATCGGCGAGATGGTGCCGAAGAACCTCGCCATGTCCGCCCCCGACCGGGCGGCCCTCTGGCTGGGCCCCGGCCTGGTCGCCTTCGCCCGGCTCTGCCGGCCGGTCACCCGACTGCTCGGCGCGTGCGCGCACGGGGTGCTGCGACTGTTCCGGGTCGAGCCGAAGGACGAGGTCGAGGCGGTCTTCACCAGTGAGCAGCTGACTCATCTGGTGGAGGACTCCCGGCAGGCCGGATTGCTCGATTCCGTCGAGCAGGAGCGGCTGGAGGACGCGCTGGAGCTGGGCACTCGGCCGGTGACGGACGTGCTGCTGGATCCGGGTGCTCTCGTCACCGTCACGCCGTCGGTCACTCCCCGGGAGATCGAGGAGCTGACCGTCCGGACGGGTTACTCCCGCTTTCCGGTGCGCGCCTCCGGTGGTGCCTTCATGGGGTACGTCCATGTGAAGGACGTCCTCGACCTGGAGGAACGGGACCGGCCCGTGCCGCAGCACGTGTGGCGGCGGGTCGAGACGCTGCGGGCCGAGCTGCCGCTCGACGACGCGCTGACCGTGATGCGACGGGCTGCCGCTCATCTGGCCGCGGTCGCCGATGCTTCCGGGAAGGTGCTCGGGTTGGTGGCGTTGGAGGATGTGCTGGAGATGCTGGTGGGGGAGGTGCGGGATCCTTCGCACCGGGTGCGGGGGCCGGTGACGGTGGCCGCGGCGCGGGTGCCTCTGGAGCGGGAGGCCGTCTCGGGGTAGGGGTGCCCCGGTCCCGCCCTTTCGCCGTTTCCTGCGGGGGCAAGCCCCCGCACCCCCGAAACCGCGCTGCGCGCGGTTGTCCTCAAACGCCGGACAGGCTGACTGTTCAGCCTGTCCGGCGTTTGAGGACGAGCGGCGAAGCCGCGAAAAGGGGGCCCGGGGCGCAGCCCCGGGAATCGGCGAAAGGGCGGGACCGGGGCCTACCTCTCCGGGCCCCGCCCGGACAGGACCTCGCCGTACGCCTGCATCAGGTCCGGCAACCGCAGCGTCGCCAGATCATCGCGCGACAGCGCGCCCGCGTAACCCGACAGCCGCAGATCCCGGTACGCGCAGCTCTTCTCGTACAGGGTGCGCAGGAAACGTCCGTTCCCCAGTTCGTCGATCCAGCCCTGGGCGACGACGTGGGTGCTGATGGACCGCAGTTCCTCCAGTGCCTCCTCGTCCCACGCGTCACCGTTCTCACCGGCGAGGACCTCACCGATGGAGGTGAGTTCGCCTGGGCGGTAGCTGGGGAAGTCGACGCGGGTGGTGAAGCGGGAGCTCAGGCCCGGGTTGGTGGCGAGGAGGCGGTCCATGCCCTCGGGGTAGCCGGCCAGGATGACGACGAGGCGGTCGCGGTTGTCCTCGGCGCGTTTCAGGAGGACCTGGAGGGCCTCGTCGCCGTAGGCGTCGCCCTTGCTGTAGCCGGAGTTGGAGAGGCTGTACGCCTCGTCGACGAAGAGGACGCCGCCGAGCGCGGAGTCGATCAGCTCGTTGGCCTTGACCGCCGTCTGGCCCAGGAACTCGCCGACGAGGTCGGCCCGCTGGGCCTCGACCAGGTGGTCGCCGCCGAGCAGCCCGAGGGCGTAGAAGACCCGGCCGAGGATCCGGGCCACCGTGGTCTTGCCGGTGCCGGAGGGGCCGGAGAAGACGAAGTGGCGCTTGGGAGGCTGGACGGGCAGGCCCTGGCCGGCTCGCAGGCGCGCCATGTGCAACTGTGCGGACAATGCTCTGACCTGCCGCTTCACCGGCTCCAGGCCCACCATGCGCTCCAGTTCCGCGAGCGCCTTGGCGAGCAGGACGGGGTCGGAGGGGCCGGGTACGGGCGGGGCGGACGGCTGTGAGGGGACCCGGGCCATCTCCCGTACCCCGCCGGTGGGGGCGGGCGCCGGGACCGTGCCGGTGAGGACGTCGCCGGCCCGCGCCTCCGGGTCCCCGGCGGTGTCCGCGGCGTCCGGCGGGTCCTGGCCGGGACCGCCGAAGGGGAACGGCGGGGAGAGGTCCGTGTGCTCGTCGAGCCCGTCGCCGGCCGAGATGGCGGTCAGCCGGGCCGAGGTGTCCATGAAGGAGGGGTCCACCCGGTGTACGGCACGGTAGAGGGGGAGCGCCGCCGCGCTGCGCCCGGTGCCCTCGTGGGCGCGGGCCAGCCAGTAGCGGAGTTCCTTGCGCTGCGGCTGTTCGCTGCGGCAGCGCATCAAGGCAGTGGAGAGCAGCGGCTCCGCCTGGCCGTACATCTCCAGGCGGACCCGGGCCATGCCGCCGAACAGCCCGGCCTCGATGCCCAGCAGCGCGTCGTCGAGTAAGGGTTCGGTGTGGCGGACGAGCTGTTCCCAGTCCTTGACCAGGTAGGCGCGGCAGGCGTGCAGGAAGCGGACCTGCGCGTCGGTGTCGACGGGTGGACACTCGGCGAGCGCCCGGTCCAGCTCGGGGACGTGCCGGCCGTCCAGCCAGTGGGAGGCGTGGGCGAGCAGCAGGTCGCGGCCGGTCTCCAGGACCGGCTGAACCCACCAGCCCAGCCAGTACCAGGAGTTGAGCGGGCGCCGGTGGCGGGCGCGCTGCTGGCCGAACCGGTCGCGGTGGCGGTACATGCGCAGCAGCGCCGTGGAGGTCTCGGCCCGCAGGGCGTGCAGGCCCAGCCAGGCGTCCGCCATCCCGGGATCGACGCGCACCGCCGTCCGGAACTCCTCCTCCGCCTGGGCGTAGGCGCCCATCGTGCAGGCGTCCACACCGCGCAGCCAGGCGAGATCTGCCGGGGCGGGCGGGCCCTGTGTGCCGAAGTCCATCGCATCCCCCACAAACCCTGCCCCCGTGCCGCGCCGCCGGGCGGGTGCCAGGCCGCGTCGTTCGAACCATTGTTCTGTGGGCGGGAGTTGACCAGTGTTGCCGGCGCCCGCCGACGACGGGTGCGCCGCTTGGCATCGTACCTGCGCGATCGGTGTGGCCCGTAGGGTGCGGGGGCTTCCTTCGTGGCCGCCGGGGGTGGTGTGCGGAGCGTCCGGGAGGTGCCGCGGCGGCCCGTCACCGTGGGTGACGCCCTCTTGTCCGGGCGGCTGGACAAAAGGGGTGTAAGGGTGTCTCGCGGGTAGTACGAAGCCCCCGGTCACGGGGGAACAACCGGGGGCTTCGCGTTCTCGGGCGGCCGCTTCGGGCCGCTCCTTCTGAACGTAAGTCCTGTAAGGGCCCGGGGTCAAGCCGAGTTGAGGCGTTCCGTGAGTGCGGATCGCGCGGGGGCGCCGGGTCCCGGGGTGGGTCGGCTACTCAGCGTAGGAAAAGGCGGGGTTCAGTCGGTCCCGTGAGGTCCCGGCAGTACCTCGTACCCCAAGGGGCTCTGCCGCACCAGGAGTTCTGCATAGGGGCGCGTAGGGTCCGCCGCGAAATGCGCGCGCTCCGCCCGCATCCATCCGGTCCAGAACTCCGCTTGCCCCGCCCCGTCGCGGAGTTGACCCCTGTCCCAGGAGTCACTGCGGTCCAGGTCCATCCACAGCAGGCAGGCGAGGTGGGGGCGCAGGGCGCTACGCCCCGCGCCCACTCCCTCCAGCAGGACCACCGGCGCGGCGGGCAGGGCGCGTTCGGGACCGGCGAAGCGGCGCGCCGTCCAGTCGTAGGCCCGGTAGCGGGCGGTCGCGCCCCGGGCGAGCGGCGCGAGGATCCCGGTGCGGAACCGGTCCGTCCACTCGAACAGCTCGTCGTGTGTCGCCAGGTCGTCCAGGTGCAGCACCGGCGTGCCGCCGCCCAGCGCCTCGGCGAGCCGGGCCGTGAACGTCGTCTTCCCCGAGCCCGCGTGCCCGTCGACGGCGACCAGCCGGACCGGGCCGAGGGACGGGGGGAGGGCGCGGATCCGGCGGGCGAGAACGGTGAGGGAGGTGGTGGGGTCGTGCACGGGGTCACCTTAGGCGGCGGGCCCGTACGCGCCTCACGGGCGGTGCGCCTGACGCGCCGTGCGTCGCGTCACTGGCTCCCGGCGGTCCCGCCCGGGATAGTGGGCCGTCCGGACCGCGCGGCCCGACCGGACCGCGTGGGCGTCCCCTACACGGTCACTGACAGCCGGAACCGACAGTCGAAGCGGGAGACCACGCCATGTCCAGCAGACCGACTCCCTCCCCCTCGCCCCGTCCGCCCCGCCGTTCCCTCCTGACCGCCGCCCTCGCCGTCACGGCGGCCGCGTCGCTCTCCCGGGCGGGCACCGCCCTGGCCGCCGTCCCCGAGGGCGGGGCCCGGCGCTCGTCCGGGACGGTCGATCACCACGCCTGGGCCACCCTCGCCGACTGGCGCGCCGGCACCCGCGCGGGCACGGCGGTCCGCGACGGCCGCCGGCCGGGCGTGGTCCTCGACCGCCCGGCGGGCACCCTGGAGTACACCGACCCGCACACCGGGGCCACCGCCCGCTGGGAGTACGCCACCTGGACCTCCCCGGCGCACACCCTGTCCGCCCCGGCGACCGAGATCATCGCTTCCTGGAACGCCCACACCCCGCCCGGCACCTGGATCCAGGCCGAGGTGCGCGCCGCCTACGCGGACCGCACGCACACGCCCTGGTACGTGATGGGCCGCTGGACGTCAGGGGACGCGGCCGGCGACATCCGGCGCACCTCCGTCGACGGGCAGAAGGACGCCCGCAGCGCCGTCTCCACCGACACCCTCGCCGTCGTACCGTCGAGCGGCGCGCGGTTCGTCTCGTACGCCCTGCGGCTGACCCTCTTCCGGCGGCCGGGCAGCGGGCGCACCCCCACGGTGTGGCGGGCGGGGGTGATGGGGTCCGAGATCCCCGACCGGTTCACCGTGCCCGCCTCGAAGCCGGGGGAGGGGGCCGGGCACCGGCTGTCCGTCCCGCGCTACTCGCAGGAGATCCACAAGGGGCAGTACCCGGAGTACGACAACGGCGGCGAGGCGTGGTGCAGTCCGACCTCCTCGCAGATGGCGGTGGAGTACTGGGGGCGCCGGCCGTCCGCCGCCGACCTGGCCTGGGTGGATCCGTCCTATGCCGACCCGCAGGTCTGCCACGCCGCCCGGTTCACCTACGACCACCAGTACAAGGGGTGCGGCAACTGGCCGTTCAACGCGGCCTACGCGGCGACCTACCGGGACCTGCAGAGCACCGTCACCCGGCTGCGGTCGCTGACCGACGCCGAGCGGCTGGTCCGGGCCGGCGTGCCCGTCATCACCTCGCAGTCCTTCCTCGCCGCCGAGCTGGACGGGGCCGGGTACGGCACGGCGGGGCACCTGATGTGCGTCACCGGCTTCACCAAGGGCGGGGACGTGGTCGTCCACGATCCGGCGGCCCCCTCGGACGCCGCCGTCCAACGGGTGTACAAGAGGCGTCAGTTCGAGAACATCTGGTTGCGGACCAAGCGGCACGACGCGCAGGGTCGGGTCAAGGGCGGTTCGGGAGGGGTGTGTTACCTCTACTTCCCGCTGGAGCTGTCGGCCGCTCAGCGGCGCGCTCTGCGGCAAGTGGGAGTGGAGTGAGGGAAGTTCACCCAGTGAATATCCGGGAGCACGGCCCGTTCGCACGGTTGTGTGTATAAGCTGAGGCCGCACCGAGGCCCGGGATCGATCGTCTCCGGTCGCGGTGGTTCCGTCGGGCGTGCGCCCACCGGTGTGGCCGGGGCGGGTCTCCGCCCGTCCCGCCGCCCGGCGGCCGTCGATCCGGTTCCGGTGTGCGCCTTTCCCGCTCGCGTGGCCCGTCGTGCGATTTGTCATGACAATGCCAATGTTCCTCCGCGGGCGCTGCGACACCGCACGTGAACCGTTCGGCAGACGACCGCGAGGCAGGGAGGGGCGCACCCGATGCAGCGCCGACGATTCGGCCGGTCCGCGCGGCGGGCGGGGCCGGCCGACCCCGTGGAGGCGGAGCTCGACGCCCATCCCGCGCGCGACGACCGCCCGCTGCGCGCCGCCGTGGACGACGCCGCCATGGGCCGCTGGGAAGGCCCCCGCGACCTGCTCGCGGCCACCGGCCACGACTGGGACCGGCGCATCTTCCGGCTCCAGGTCCTCGCCCGGGCCGGGGTGAACCTCCGCTTCGCCGAGACCTGGAGCCGGGCCGAACCGGGCTCCCCGGACGCGCTGGCCGTGCTGGCCCACGTCCAGGCCCTGCGGTCGCTGGTCGCCGGCCGGGACGCGGGCCGGGAGCTGATGGAACAGGCGTGGGAGACCTGCCTGGCCACCGCCGAGGCGGCCCCGGCGGACCCCTCGCCCTGGGTGGTCCTGCTGGCCCTGGTGCGCGTCCACGCCCCGGACCGCGAGCTGCTGGGGCGGATCTGGAACGAGGCGACCGCCCGGGACCCGTACAACCGGGAGGCGCACCACGAGGTGCTCACCTTCCTGTTCGACCGGAACCACGGCTCCGGCGGCGAGATGTTCCACTGGGCGCTCGAACGGGCCCAGACCGCGCCCGCGGGGCACCCGCTGGCCGTCCTCCCGCTGTTCGCCCTCGCCGAGTCCTACCGGCAGCGCAGGGCGGAGAGCGGCGGCGCGTACGGGCTGACCGTGCACCCCTGGAACGACTGCCCGCACATCGACCGGGTGCTCGACGGCTGGTGGCGGCACCGGTCGCCCCGGCCGCACGCCAACTTCGCGGACGACGCCAACTACCTCGCGCACGCCCTCGGCTTCGCCGGCCGGCACGCCGAGGCGCACGAGGTGTTCACCGCGATCGGCCCGTACGCCTGCGACGCGCCCTGGTCGTACTGCGGCGAACCGCGTGAGCTGTTCCTGCGGTACCGCGGCTGGGCGGCCCGCGCCGCCGCCGGCCGGCCGCCCCGGCCGCCGCGGCCGGGCTGAGTCCCCAGGTCCGCGGAAGCGCCACCGCACGACCGCACCACGGTTTCCCCCACCGCCCCCCGGCCCAACGAACCGAGGAAGAGGTTTCCGTGCCACTCGAAGTCCCCGGCGTCTCAGGCGTCCCCGGCGCCTCCGGCGCTACCGGTGTTTCCGACGAAGAGCGCCTCGCCCAGCTCGGCTACCGCCAGACCCTCGCCCGCAGCATGAGCGGGTTCGCCAACTTCGCCGTCTCGTTCACCATCATCTCGGTGCTGTCCGGCTGCATGACCATGTACGGCTACGGGATGACGACCGGCGGGCCCGCCATGATCACCTGGGGCTGGGTCGGGGTCGGCCTGATGACCCTGATCGTGGGGCTGGCCATGGCCGAGGTGTGCTCCTCGTACCCGACCAGCGCCGGGCTGTACTTCTGGGCCCACCGGATGGCCCCGGAACGCAGCCGGGCGGCGTGGGCCTGGTTCACCGGCTGGTTCAACGTCCTCGGCCAGATCGCGGTGACCGCGGGCGTCGACTTCGGCGCGGCCTCCTTCCTCAACGCCTACCTCGACCTCCAGTTCGACTTCGCGGCGACGCCGGGCCACACCATCGCCCTCTTCGGGGTCATCCTGCTGCTGCACGCCGTCCTGAACACCTTCGGCGTCCGCATCGTCGCCGTGCTCAACAGCGTCAGCGTCTGGTGGCACGTCGTCGGCGTGCTCGTCATCGTCGGCGCCCTGGCGTTCGTCCCGGACCACCACCAGTCGTCCTCCGTCGTCTTCGGCGAGTTCGTCAACCGCACCGGCTGGGACTCGGGCTTCTACGTGGGGCTGCTGTCGCTGCTGATGGCGCAGTACACCTTCACCGGCTATGACGCGTCCGCCCACATGACCGAGGAGACCAACGACGCGTCGACGGCCGGTCCGCGCGGCATCGTCCGTTCCATCTGGCTGTCCTGGATCGCCGGGTTCGTGCTGCTGGTCGGCATGACGTTCGCCATCCAGAGTTACGACGGCTCGCTGGAGTCGACGACCGGGGTGCCGCCGGCCCAGATCCTGATGGACGCGCTCGGCGCGAGCGGCGGCAAGGCGCTGCTGCTGGTCATCATCGCCGCCCAGCTGTTCTGCGGGATGGCCTCCGTCACCGCCAACTCCCGGATGATCTACGCCTTCTCGCGCGACGGGGCGCTGCCCTTCTCCCGCGTCTGGCACCGGATCAACCCGTCGACCCGCACACCCACCAACGCCGTGTGGCTCGCGGCCGGGGGAGCGCTCGTCCTCGGTCTGCCGTACCTGATCAACGAGACCGCCTACGCGGCCGTGACCAGCATCGCCACCATCGGGCTGTACATCGCCTACGTCATCCCCACCTTCCTGCGGCTGCGCCTCGGCGACCGCTTCGAGCGCGGCCCCTGGCACCTGGGCCGCTGGTCGCGGCCGGTTGGCGTGGTGGCCGTCGGCTGGGTGGCGCTGATCACCGTGCTGTTCATGCTGCCGCAGGTGCACCCGGTGACCCTGGAGACCTTCAACTACGCGCCCGTGGCGGTGGTCGCGGTGCTCGGCTTCGCCGGGGTGTGGTGGCTGGTCTCGGCCCGCCGGTGGTTCCTGGACCCGCACCACCCGAAGAACGCCGTGGCGCACGCGGCGCCGCTGGCGGAGCCCGGCGCGCTGCGTCCGTAGCGCACGCCGTGCGGGGGGCCCGCGCACCGGCTTCCGGCCGGGCAAACCTCCCGTTGGCACCAGACGTACGACAGGGGCCGCACCCCCGGCGGCCGACGCCCGGGGCGGTCCCTGTCGCACGTCCGCGCGCCCTCGCGAACCGGGACGCGCCCCTTGCGCGGGGAGCGGCGGTCCATGATCATTTGCTGTAGTCGGCAATGATGTGATCAATAATGCGAGAGCTGGTCCCGATCCGTGCGGGACCGGGGGACGGAGAGGGTAGGCGCCGACCGGCGGCACGGGCCGCCGTGGACGCGAGGGCACCCATGACGGCACACAGAGACGCATCTCACGCGAACGAGTGGTTTTGAACCGCGATGAACCGCAGACCTGCTGGAGTCGAAGGGGGAGCGGCGAGTGCATGCGGACCGCGCTTTTCCGCTTGCTTCTACCATTCGAACGAACGATCAGTAGCCTCTGCTCAGACCCCTCAACACCCCTGCGATGAGCTGGAGAGACAGAGTGATGGAGCGTCCTTGCCGGGCCCCTTCGGGCATCGACCTGTCCGTGCCGAGCGTGTCCCGCATCTACGACTACTACCTGGGCGGCTCGCACAACTTCGAGGTCGACCGGGAGGCCGGGCGGCGCGCCATCGAGGCGTTCCCGGACATGCCGAAGATCATGCAGGCCAACCGCGCGTTCATGCGGCGCGCCGTGCGCCACGCGGTCGAGCGCGGCGTCACCCGGTTCCTGGACGTCGGCTCCGGCATCCCCACCTTCGGCAGCGTCCATGAGATCGCCCAGGCCGCCGACCCCGAGGCCCGCGTGGTCTACGTGGACCACGACCCCGTCGCCGTCGCGCACAGCCGCACGGTGCTGGAGGGGAACGACCGGGCCGGGGTCGTCGCCGCCGACCTGCGCTCGCCCGAGGCCATCCTGCGCAGCCCGGAGGTCACCCGGCTGCTCGCCCCGGGACTGCCCGTCGCACTGCTCCTCGTCGCCGTGCTGCACTTCGTACCGGACGAGGACGACCCCTGGGCGGCGGTGGCCCGGCTGCGCGACGCGCTCCCGCCGGGCAGCCTGCTGATCCTGACCCACGCCGCGACGGAGGGCGGGCCGATGAAACCCGAGGAGGGCGAGAAGGTGGAGAGCGTCTACCGCACCATCGGCTCACCGCTGTGCAGCCGTTCGCGCCGGGACGTGGCCCGGTTCTTCGAGGGCTTCTCCCTGGTCGAGCCCGGGCTGGTGCCGATGCCCACCTGGCGTCCGGAGCCCCGGGAGGACCCGGAGGGCGAGCCGGAGGCGCCGCACGCTGCCCATGGTGAGGCGGAGGCGCGCGGTGTCCACGGTGCGGCGGGCGCGCGTGGTGCGCATGGTGAGGCGGAGGCGCGCGGCGCCGGGAAAACCGGGGACGCCGCGGACCCGGACCACGACGCCGACCCCGTCTTCACCGCGGGGTTCGCCGGAGTGGCCGGTGTGGGGCGCAAGCCGTGACCGGCACCTCGAACGGCCGCACCCTGCACGGCACCGCCGAGCCGCTCCCGTACCCCGCCCCGTACTCCACCGGTGACAGCGCGGCGCAGGACGAGCGGCTGCGGCGGTTCGCCGCGCTGTGGAGCCGGGCCGTCCACCCGGCCGCGTCCACCCCGCTGACCCGCCCGGAGTTCGAGCGCTTCCTGGTCCCGCTGGCCGCCCGGCTCCGCGACGCGCTGCACGCCCGGACGTTCGACCCCGCCCCCGGTACCGAGGTCGGCGCCGCCCTGGTCCGCGGGCACTGCACCGACCCCGCCACCCTCCCGCTGGTCCTCGGCGCCGTCGACGCCTACCTGCTGCTCTACTGCCCGCCGGACGACGCGGTCCCCGCCGACGAGTGCCGCGCCCGCTGCACCCGCCTCCAGCACGCCCTCGCCGCCGGCTTCGCCGCCGAGCTCCGCGAACGCGCCCTCGCCGAGCAGGAGGCCATCTCCCGCGCCGCCCTCGCCGCCCGGGCCGAGACCGAACAGGCCCTGCACACCAGCGAGGAGCGGTTCCGCGCGGTCTTCGAGGGCGCGGCCATCGGGGTCGGCATCGCCGACGTCGACGGGCACATCACCGACGTCAACGAGGCGCTCTGCCGGATGTTCGGCAGCATCGACCGCCCCGTGGCCGGCCGCAACGTCGGCGAGCTCGTCCACCCCGACGACTCGCCCGAGGTCTGGGGCCTCTACGCCGAGCTGGTCCGCGGCGACCGCGACCACTACCGCGTGGAGAAGCCCTACTACCGCGGCGACGGCACCGTCCTGTGGACCGACCTGACGGTCTCCCTGCTGCGCGACGCCACCGGCCGCCCCCAGTACCAGCTGGCGCTGATGGAGGACATCACCGAGCGCCGCGAACTGCACGAGCGCCTCCGCCACCAGGCCACCCACGACGACCTCACCGGCCTGCCCAACCGCACCCTCTTCTTCGAGCGCCTCGACCGCACCCTGGACCCCGGCGGCCCCCTGGGCCCCGACAGCCACTTCGGCCTCTGCTACCTCGATATCGACGGCTTCAAGGCCGTCAACGACAGCCTCGGCCACGCCGTCGGCGACCAGCTCCTCGTCGCCGTCGCCGAGCGGCTGCGCGCCTGCACCACCGGGCCCGACGAACTGGTGGCCCGGCTGGGCGGCGACGAGTTCGTGGCCCTCACCACCGGCCCCAGCGCCCAGCGCGACGTCACCGCCCTCGCCCGCCGGATGCTCGCCGCCCTCGCCGACCCCGTCCACCTCGACGGCCGCCACCTGTCCGTCCGCGCCAGCATCGGCATCGTCGACGGCCGCCCCGGCGAGGCGGACGCCGCCGAGGTGCTGCGCAGCGCCGACATCACCATGTACCGGGCCAAGGCCGCCGGCGGCAACCGCTACGAGCTCGCCGACGCCGACTCCGACGCCCGGGCCATCGCCCGGCACGACCTCACCAACTGCCTGCCCGGCGCCCTGGAGAACGGCGAGTTCTTCATCGAGTACCAGCCGCTGGTCCGGCTCTCCGACGGCACCGTGCGCGGCGCCGAGGCGCTCGTCCGCTGGCTGCACCCGGTGCACGGGGTGCTCGGCCCGGACCAGTTCATCCCGCTCGCCGAGAGCACCGGGCTGATCGTCCCGCTCGGTCGCTGGGTCCTGGAGGAGGCGGCCCGGCAGGCCCGCGCCTGGCGCAGCGACGGCCGCTGCCGGGTGCCGCTGCGCGTCAACGTCAACCTCTCACCCTCGCAGCTGCGTTACCCCTCGCTCGTCGCCGAGACCATCGCCGTCCTCGACAACGCCGGCCTCGACCCGTCGGCGCTCTGCCTGGAGGTCACCGAGAACGCCCTCATCGGCGCCGACGAGGAGCAGCTCCGCCCGCTGCGGCAACTCGCCGACCTGGGCGTGGACATCGCCCTCGACGACTTCGGCACCGGCTACTCCAACCTGTCCTACCTGCGCCGGCTGCCGGTCAGCACGCTCAAGCTCGACCGTTCCTTCACCCGCGGCATGCAGCGCGCGCCCGCCGATCCCGTCGATGTGAAGATCGTCGAGGGGATCGTCTCGCTCGCCCACACCCTGGACCTGTCGGTGACGGTGGAGGGCGTGGAGACCGGCACCCAGGCGGACCACCTGCGGATACTGGGCTGCGAGACGGCCCAGGGCTGGTACTACGCCCGGCCCGGCCCGCCGGAGCGGCTGCACACGCTGTCGCTGGCGGACGCCGCGTCCTGACCCGGCCGTTCAGCCCGTCCCCGGGCCTCCGTCCCGGGAGCCGCCGGTGCCCGGCCCGCCGTCGGCGGCCGGGCCGAGCAGTCGCGCCTCCGCGTCCGTCAGCAGCCGCGAGCGGATCAGGAAGCGGACGCCCTCCGAGGCCTCCAGCGAGAAGCCGCTGCCGCGTCCCGGCACCACGTCCACGGTGAGGTGGGTGTGCCGCCAGCGCTCGAACTGGTCCGCCGCCATCCAGAAGCCGATCGGCTCGGCCACCCCCTCGACGGCCAGCTCGGCGAGGAGCACGTCGCTGCCGCCGGTGCGGAACTCGCCGCGCGGGTAGCACATGGGCGAACTGCCGTCGCAGCAGCCGCCGGACTGGTGGAACATCAGCGGCCCGTGCTTGCGGCGCAGCCGCCGGAGCAGCCGGGCCGCCGCCGGGGCGAGGGCGACGCGCCCGGGGGCGTCCGGGTGCGGTCGGGTCGGGGTCACGGGTCCCTCCTCGAACGTTCGTTTATGCGGGTCGCATATCCGTTCCGCGGGCCTCAGCCTGCCCCGGCCCCGCCGCTGATCGCCAGAGGCCCGCCGGCCGCACCGGGACGGGCCCCGCGACCCATCCGGCACAGCCGCTCCCCCCGCCGCAAGGGCGCCGATCACGACGGGAACCCACCGGATCCGGCCAGCTCCGCCGCTCCGCCGTCAAGGACCCGCACGGTTCGCTCGAATGGACCCGGAGGAGTCCTTCCGTTCACCCATCGTTTCCCTGGAGTCGCGCCGACCGGCGCAGCAGCACAGGGAGGAAGAAGCCGTGGAATCCGTGCGTGATCTCGCCGCCCACCTGGGTCTCGACCTGCTCGCGGTATGCCTGCTGACATTCGCGATCTACCATCCGCGACACCGGCGGCGGGACCTCGTCCCCGCCTATCTCGCCCTGAACGTCGCCCTGTTCTCCGTCGTGGCGGCGCTCGCCGAGGTGGGCGCCAAGGGCGGCACCGCGCTCGGCTTCGGCCTTTTCGGCGTCCTGTCCATCATCCGGCTGCGCTCCGACGCCGTGCAGCACGAGGAGGTCGCCTACTACTTCAGCACCCTCGTCCTCGGCCTGCTCTGCGGCCTGCCGCACCTCGGCCTGGGCTACGCGGCCATGCTGAGCGCCGTCCTGCTGCTCGTCGTGTACGTCGCCGACCACCCGCGGCTGCTCACCCGCGCCCGCCGCAGCGTCGTCACCCTCGACGTCGTGCTCACCGACCCCGCCGCCCTCCGCGCCGAACTCGGCCGCCGCCTCGGCGAACCGCTGCACTGGACCGTCACCGAGATCGACTACGTCCGCGACCTCATGGTCGTCGACGTCCGCTACCGCGAGTTCCGGCCCGGCACCGCCCAACAGGCCCCCGCCACCCGCCCGTCGGTGCGCGACGCGCACGCCTGGGAGGCCGCGTGAGCACCGCCGCCCCGGCCCCCGCCGTCCCGGGCCCGCGCACACCGCACCCCCTGGAGCGGGTCGTCGGTGCCGCCCGGCCGATCTCCCTCGCCGAGGTCAACGCGCGCTCCGGCCTGCTCACCCGCTTCGACCGCGGCTACCTGGTGCCCGCCCGGCTGCTCACCGACCTGGTCGCCCTCCTCACCGCCCCGCACCGGCCCGGCGGCGCCTACCGCGTCCTCGCCATCGACGGCAGACGGGCCTTCCACTACCACTCCGTCTACTACGACACCCCCGGCCTGCGCTCCTTCCACGAGCACCGGCAGGGCCGCCGGCAGCGCTTCAAGATCCGCGAACGGGTCTACCGGGACAGCGGGGAGCGGCAGTTCGAGCTCAAGCTCAAGGGCGGCCGGGGCGACACCGTCAAACACCGGCTCCCGCTCACCGGCGACGCCGGCCCGCTCGACCCGGCGTACCGCGCCTGGCTGGACACCACCCTGCGCACCGCCTACGGCATCACCGCCCCGCCGGACCTCACCCCCTCGGTCACCACCGACTACCTGCGCGCCACCCTGGTCGCCGACGGCGAACGCGTCACCTGCGACGCCGGCCTCGTCTGCACCGACCGCCGGACCGGCGCCGCCGTGCGCTGCGCCCCCGGCCTCGTGCTCGTCGAGACCAAGGGCACCGGCCGGCTGACCGACGCCGACCGGCTGCTGCACGCCCACGGCGTCCGGCCCGCCGTCTTCACCAAGTACTGCGGCGCCCTCGCCGCGCTCCGCCCCGCCCTCCCCGGCAACCGCTGGCGCCGCGCCGCCGCCCTCGCCTTCTCCCCGCCGGCTTCTCCTCGCCGGCCGGCGGGGTGATCGGGGTGCCCGGCGGTGGTAGGAAGGCCCATGACGGCATCCGGCGGCAGGAGGGTCCCATGACGGCAGACGACCGCACGACCGCGTCCGGCGAACGGCCGCTCGGTGAACTTCCGCCCGGCACCGAGGAGATGCTGCGCGCCAACGAGCGCAACTGGGACGCCCGCACCCCCGTCCACGTCGCCAGCGACTTCTACGGACTGGACGGCTCCCGGACCGCCGACGACTGGTTCGCCCCCTTCGAGTGGACCGACCTCGGCGACCTGGCCGGCCGCGACGTCCTCCACCTCCAGTGCCACCTCGGCACCGAGACCCACGCCTTCGCCGACCGGGGCGCCCGCACCGTCGGCCTCGACTTCTCGGCGGCCGCCGTGGAGGAGGCCCGCCGGCTCGCCGCCGAGCGCGGCCGGGACGTCGAGTACGTCCGGGCCGACGTCCACCGGGCCGTCGAAGCGCTCGGTGGACGCCGGTTCGACGTCGTCTACACCGGCAAGGGCGCGCTCTGCTACCTCCCCGACCTGCCGGCCTGGGCGGACGTGGTCGCCCGGCTGCTCCGGCCCGGCGGCGTCCTGTACCTGGTCGAGTTCCACCCGCTGCTCAACGCCCTGGGGCCGGTCCCGGCGCCCGGCGAGGAGGGGCTGCTGCTGCGCCACGACTACCTGGAGGGCCGGGGGCCGATCCGCGGTGACAACCCCCGCACGTACACCGACGGCCCCCCGCTCCGGGAGGCCGTGACCAGCTACGAGTGGCGGCACGGGCTCGGGGAGACGGTCGGGGCCGTCCTCGGGGCCGGGCTGAAGCTCGAAGTGCTGCGCGAGACCGAGCTGTTGCCCTGGCCCCGGCTGCCCGGCATGGTCCGGGACCCGGGCGGCTGGTGGCGGCTGCCGGACGCGGAGCCCCGGGTGCCGCACCTGTTCGCGCTGCGGGCGCGGCGGCGGGCGGGCTGATGCCGAGGGTTCGCCTGCCGGACGTCAGGACGCGTCGGGGTCGTCGCCCTCGTCGGCCTGCTCCGGGGGTTGCGCCGGCTCGGCCGGCCGGGCCGGTTTCCCGGCGGGCTTGCCGGCCGGTGACGGGGCGGCGGGGGCGCCGGTCGTCCCGGTGAGGTAGGCGGACACCACCACGTTGGCCGTGTACTCGTGCCGCCCGCGGTCGTACTCGCCGCCGCAGGTGACGAGGCGCAGCTCGGCGCGCTTGGGGTCCTTGGGACCGTACGCCTTGTCGGCGTCGAAGTGGTCCCGGGGGACGACGGTGACGTCCTCGACGGTGAACTCGGCGGTGCTGCCGTCCTTCCGGACGACGTTCACCTTCAGACCCGGCTTCGCGGTGCTCAGTTCGAAGAAGACGCCCCGCGAGGTCTTGGTGTCGACGTGCCCGACGAGCACGGCGGCCCCGACGGCACCGGGCGCCGGCCCGTCCTTGTACCAGGCGACGGTGTTGGGCCGGTCGTACGAGGGGGCCTCGACCCCGCCCTGGGGGTCGAGGCCGTGCCCTTCGATGGGGGCCCGCAGACCCATGGCCCTGATGGCCAGGGTCTGCGGGGCCGCTACCGGCAGCGGTGAGTGCGCCGGGAGCAGGCCATGCGCGGGAGGGCGGCCCGAGGGCTTGACGTCACCGGTGACCGGAGCCGTGGATATCGGCTCCTCGGCGATGTCATGGCCCCATAGCCAGAGGGCCAGCAGAAGTGCCACCCAGGCCGCCCCTGTCAGCAGGCGGCCGAAACCACCTGTGCGCTTTTCTGACATGTCTCCGGTCCGCTCCCTGTTACTGCTTGACCGTGCGGGAGGCCCGGCGACGGGACCAGATCAGACCACCCGCGATACCGGCCGTGGCACCCGCGAGGATGAGCACGGGGGTGTCGACGGACGACGACTCCGCGGCGGCCACCGGTGCGGTGGCACCGCCACCCGCGTGCGACGGACCGTGCGGACGACCGTGGTGGTCGCGGCCGTGGTCGTGGTCGCCGTGGTGCCGGCCGTGGTCCTCGTGGTGACCCCGGCCCTCGTGGTCACGGCCGTGGTCGCGACCGTGGTCGTCGTCCCGCCCGTGGTCGCGGTCACGGCCGTGGTCGTCGTCCCGGCCTTCGTGGCTGCGGCCGTGGTCGTCTTCCTTGCCGTGGTCGTCGTGTCCGTCACGACCGCGGTCCTCGTTCCAGCCGTCGTCGTGGTCACGCCCCTTGTTCCGGTCGTGGTCGTCGTCCCGGCCGTCGTGGTCGCGGCCGTGGTCGTCGTCCCGGCCGTGGTCACGGTCACCGTGGTCGCGGTCGTGGTCGCCGTGCTTGACGACCTGGCCGGCCGAGGGGACCGAGGGGGCTTCGAGGGCGTAGGCGGCGGCGGGTGCCGCACAGACGGCGACCGCCGTCAGAGTGCCGCAGAGAGCGGTACGAATTGACTTCATTGGGTGTACCTCCTTGATCCGAGGTTCACCCGGCACCCTCCCGGCGGCATCCGGAGGGTAGCCGTATTGCTCCATTCGGTGACGCGGCTGGTCCGAGCGGGGGAAGGACACGCCGGAAAGGGGCTGAACATAGGGGCTTCGGGGGTTCTCGGGGCCCCGGCGGAGGACCGGGCGTGTCGGGCGTGTCGGCGGGGCGGGGGGACAGCGCGGGAGCCGCTGCCCCAACGCCCTTGCATCTCAGGCGGTTTGAGGACTGCCGGCCCGGTCCTCCGTCAGGACCGCCCGGAGGACGTGCCGGGCGTTCCGCGTCATCGCCGGGTTGGACGTCCGGTAGTGGGGGAGGGCGATCAGGGCCTGGGAGAGGGCCCGGCCGCGGCCGCGGCGCCAGGCGGCGTCGTCCACGCCGAGCGCGTCGCGGAAGACCTCGCGGGCGGCGGACGGGAGCAGGTTCCACGCGGGGAACAGGTCGCAGGCCGGGTCGCCCGTCCCCGCGCACCCGAAGTCGATGACGGCCGCCAGCCGGCCCCCGGCCACCAGGAGGTTGCCCGGCATCAGGTCGGCGTGCAGCCACACCGGCGGCCCGGCCTCGCCGGGGGCGCCCAGCGCGTCCTCCCAGACGGCGAGCGCGGCGTCGCCGTCGACGTCCTCCTCGGGGGTCCGGCGCAGCGCGTCCACCGCGGCCCGGGTCGCCGCGTCGAGCGCGTCGAGCGGTCCGCCGCGGTGTGCCCGCGGCGGCGTCCCGGGCAGGCCGAGGCCCCGCATCGCCGCCACGAACCCGGCCAGGTCCGCGGCGAGCCCCATCGGATCGTCGAGTGACCCCTCCTCGGGGACCCGCCCCGGCAGCCACCGGTACACCGACCACGGCCACGGATACCCCTCGGCGGGCTCCCCGGCCCCGACCACCTCGGGCACGGCGACGGGCAGCCGGGGCGCCAGGAGCGGCAGCCACTCGCGCTCCCGCAGGAGGTCCGCGACGCCGCCCTCGGCCAACGGCAACCGGACCAGCAGCTCGTCGCCCAGCCGGTACACGGCGTTGACCGTGCCCCCGGACGGCAGCCGCTCCACCGGCAGGCCCGCCCAGCGCGGAAACCGCCCGGCGACCAGCCGGCGGACGAGGTCGTCGTCGATGCTCATGGGGGGTCATCCGACCGGTGGGTGCGGGAGGAGGTCAACCGCTTTTCCCGGCGCGGCGCGCGGGGGCGGACCGATCGGCGAAACCCTCAGGGGTGGAGGGGGTTTCGGGAGCGACGGGACCCCTCGGGCCGGCGGGTCCCCTCGGGGGCGACGAAGCCCCTCTCCCGGTGGCGGGGAGAGGGGCGTGAGGTCACTTCTTCCGGCGCTTGCGGGGCGCGGGGATGAGCGGGGCCTCGGTCTCGCGGGCCGCGGCGAAGAAGGGGGCCATCGCTTCTTCGTACTGCTTCAGGGATTCGGGACCCAGGTCGACTTCGAGCCACTTGGGCACCTGGATTTCCTTGATTTCCGTCACCGGCGAACCGTCCTCGTCCACCTCCCCGGTAAGGTCCTCCATTTCCTCGGGAACCGTCACCGCGAACTTGACCGTGGTCAGGTTGTCGGTGACCTCGGGGGCGAGGTCGTCGAAATCGATGCGCTGCACGTAAATCGGCGTCGTGATCGTCTGACCACCGACCTCGATCGTCTTCACCCCCTCCTCCACGTTGGGCTGACCCTTGTGGGTTTCGTCTACCTCGATGAATTTGGTGCCCATGGACGGCGCCTTTCCTTTTGCCGGTATGCGCTCAAATTCTAGTGGAGCCGGGGCAGTTGACGCCAATTCAGATAAGGGCGCTCCATCGTTCGTGGCGGGCGGGGCGATTCCGTACGGGGGCCGTTTTCGTACGGGAGGGCCCGAATCGCCGGGAACCGGGACGCCCTGTCGCTCCGCGGCCGCGCCGGTCGCTCCACCCGTTCGGCCCCCATGCCGCCGTGCGAGCGGTCTCCCGGCCGGCCGCCCACCGGGAGGGCCGAGCGCCCTCAGCCCGGCTTTTCGAGCACGAAAGCCGAATAGCGCACACCGCGCGCCACCGACTGGTGCGCGTCGATGGTGGCGATGACGGCCCGCCAGTCGGCTTCGCCGAACTCCCGCAGCCCGGGCCAGCGCAGGCACAGCATGCCGCGGCCACCCTGGGTCGCCGCCATGCGCGTCAGCAACGTGCCCAGGCGCATGGAGTGCCCGACGACCGGACGGGTCCAGTCGAGCGTGCGCCGGACCGCGAACCCGGCCCGCTCCGCGTGTGCCCGGTAGCGTGCCAGCGGCTCGATGCCCTCGATCTGCCAGGCGGCCCGTACCAGGCCCCGCGGATCGAGTTGTCGGATCGTGTCCGGGTCCGCGGTGAGCCAGGTGAAGTCGACCAGGACCATGCGGCCCCCGGACACAGTGCCCTGAACGACTCGGTCAGGAACGTCCGGCGGCCGGCCGGGGTGAAGTGGAAGGCCGCTTCGAGGCAGTGCACCCGGTCGAACGACGCCTCCGGCACGGTGAAGCCCGGCGCCCACCAGGGGCGGGACGTGACGTCGGCTACGGCGAAGTCGGTATTCGGCGCCCCGCCGTACCGGCGGCGGGCCTGCGCGATCTGCTGGGCGCTGATGTCCACCCCGAGGGCGGCGCAGCCCGCCGCCCCCAGGCGGGCCGTGGTGTGACCGCGCCCGCAGCAGGCGTCCAGCACCCGGTGGCCGGCGCGCGCCTGGAGCAGCGTCAGGCTCCGTGTCTCCAGTTGACGCTGGAAGAACGCCACACCGCTGACGAGCGCCGGCAGCGTGGGGAGGGTGTAGTAGCCGAGGTTGACCAGCGCGCCCCACCCCATGTGCCGGAGCAGGCGGAAGAAGGGATTGGAGTCGCTGTAGGAAGCGGCCAGCCGGTCGTGGTCCATCGTCTTCCCCTTGGGTCCTCGCGGTGCCGGTTGGTTCCTCGCGGTGCCGGCGAACTCGACGCACCGTGCTCGGCCCGGGGCGGCCCCGGGCCCAGGGCGGACGTGCGCGTCCGCCATCCGGCTGCCGGTCGAGCGGTGACCGGGCAGCCGGGGGGATGTGGCGTACGGCGCCGAGGTCTTCACTCATACACCGGAAAAACCCCGCGTGGAACCGGGCCCGGTCGGCCGGCGGGCGGGCCTCCGACGTCACGTTCCGCCGCTCCGTCGCCGGGCGGAGCGAGCACCATTTCGAAGCCGGTGAATTCGGGAATCAAGGGGCGGAGGGGGCGCGCGCGAATCGTTTGCCGGCGTTCGCCTCCGTACGCCGGGACAACGACGCGCGGGCGAGGGCGAGTTCCGGGAGGCACGGCGTTCGATGCCAAGGGCTTCGGCGGCGCCGGGCAGTGAAAAGACGCCGGGCAGTGAAAAAGCGAGGAGAAGCCTCTCCTCGCCACTCTCAACATATAGCGCACCGGGGGGCTTGCGGCAAGGCCCCGGTGGTGGCGCAGAATCGTCGGCCGATGCCACAAGCCGCGGAAATGGGGCGCAAGACATGGATGTGCTGTTGTCGACGCAGAAGGCCGGGACAGCGCGGGAGACGCCGGTGAAGCGACCGGCCGCCGCGGTACGACGGAGCACGGCCGCCCCGGAGGTGGCGCGATGAGCGAGCGGTACGTGCTGGACCTCCGGGAGGCCGACGAGACGCTGACCGCTGTCGTCGGCGGCAAAGGCGCCCACCTGGGCGCGCTGTCGCGGATCGACGGCATCCGCGTGCCGGACGGGTTCTGTGTGACGACGGACGCCTTCCGGCGAATCATCGCGGAAGCGCCGTCGATCGACGGTCCGCTCGATCGGCTGGCGCGCGTGGACCCGGACGACCGGGAGGCGGTCCGCACGCTCAGCGCGGAGATCCGCCGCACCATCGAAGGGATCGCCGTCCCGGACGATGTCGCGGCGGCGATCACCCGGGCGCTCGCCCGGCTCGGCGAGCAGGCCGCCTGCGCCGTCCGGTCCAGCGCCACGGCGGAGGACCTGCCGACGGCCTCCTTCGCCGGCCAGCAGGACACGTACCTGAACGTCGTGGGACCGGCGGCGGTCCTCCGGCACGTCAGCCGGTGCTGGGCCTCGCTGTTCACCGAGCGGGCCGTGACCTACCGCCGGCGGAACGGCATCGACCACCGTACGGTCCGCATGGCCGTGGTCGTCCAGCGGATGGTCTTCCCGCGCTCGGCCGGCATCCTGTTCACGGCCGACCCCGTCACGGGAAACCGGAAGGTCGCCACCGTGGACGCCGGCTTCGGCCTCGGTGAGGCCCTGGTCTCCGGCCTGGTGAACCCGGACGTCCTCAAGGTGCGGGACGACGAGGTCGTCGCCAGGACGATCGCCGCGAAACGGCGCGCCGTTCACGCCCTGCCCGGTGGTGGTACGCGGGAGGCGGCGGTCGACGCCCGGCAGCGGGAGCAGCCGGCGCTGACGGACGCGGAGGCCGTGCGGCTCGTGCGGCTCGGACGGCGGATCGAAGCGCACTTCGGCCGTCCGCAGGACATCGAGTGGTGCCTGGCCGACGACGGCTTCCACATCGTCCAGAGCCGGCCGATCACCACGCTGTTCCCCGTCCCCGAGACCGGTGACCAGGAGAACCACGTCTACGTCTCCGTCGGGCACGGGCAGATGATGACGGACCCCATGAGGCCCCTGGGCCTCTCCATGTGGCGGCTGACGGCCATGGTGCCCATGCACGAGGCCGGGGGGAGGCTGTTCGTCGACGTCACCCGGCGCCTGGCCTCGCCCGCGAGCCGCGCCGCCCTCCTGGACGTCATGGGCAGGGGCGATCCGCTGGTCAGGGACGCGCTGGAGACCGTCCTCGACCGCGACGACTTCGTCGCGTCGCTCCCGGACGCGGCTCCCGGCAGGCCACCGGCCGGCGGTGCGTCGGCCGTCGGCGCGTCGGCCGGTGGCGCGCCCGCCCCGCTCGAGAACGATCCGGCCATCGTCACCGAGCTGATCCGGCGCAGCCGGGCGTCCCTCGCCACCCTGGAGCGCGACATCCGGACGAAGACCGGACCGGCGTTGTTCGACTACCTGCCGGAGGCGTTCGAGGAGCACAAGCGGGTCCTCGGCGATCCGCTGAGCATGCGGGTGATCACGGCGGGGATGGAAGCCACGTGGTGGCTCAACGACAAGCTGGAGGAGTGGCTGGGGGAGAAGAGCGCGGCCGACACGCTCACCCTGTCCGCCCCCGGCAACGTCACGTCGGAGATGGGGCTGGCGCTGCTCGACGTCGCGGACGTGATCCGCCCGTGGCCGGAGGTGGTGGCGTTCCTGAAGGGCGTGGAGGACGACGATTTCCTCGACGAGTTGCCGAAGCTGCCGGGCGGGACCGAAGCGCGCGACGCCATCGCGGCCTATCTCGACCGGTACGGCATGCGCTGCGTCGGCGAGATCGACATCACGAGGCCGCGTTGGCGCGAACGTCCCACCACGCTCGTGCCCGTCATCCTCGACAGCGTCAGGAACTTCGAACCGGGCGCCGCCGGGCGGCGCTTCGAACAGGGGCGGCGGAAGGCGGAGGAGAAGGAACGGGACGTACTGTCGCGCTTGCGGGCCCTGCCGGACGGGGACCGGAAGGCCGACGAGACCAAGCGGATGATCGACCGCGTCAGGACCTTCATCGGATACCGGGAGTACCCGAAGTACGACATCGTCAGCCGCTACTTCGCCTACAAACAGGCCCTGTTGGAGGAGGCGGGCCGTCTCGTGCGGGCCGGCGTGCTCGCCGAGAAGGAGGACATCTTCTACC
Organism: Streptomyces sp. CA-181903; assembly: GCF_050937075.1. Classification (NCBI taxonomy): domain Bacteria; kingdom Bacillati; phylum Actinomycetota; class Actinomycetes; order Kitasatosporales; family Streptomycetaceae; genus Streptomyces; species Streptomyces sp. CA-181903. The sequence goes on along the minus strand of NZ_JBNJLY010000001.1, from coordinate 1,151,626 downwards.
TCACCTTCCGGGAACTCCACGACGTCGTGCGCACGCACCGGCTGGACGGCCGGCTCGTCCGGCGGCGCAAGGACGCGTTCCGCTCGTACCACGCGCTCACCCCTCCCCGAGTTCTCACGTCGGACGGCGAGGCCGTCACCGGCGCGTACCGGCGCGACGACGCGCCGCCCGGCGCCCTGATCGGCCTGCCGGTCTCCGCCGGGACCGTCGAGGGCAGGGCCCGCGTCATCCTCGACATGGCGGACGCCGACCTCGAAGCGGGCGACATCCTGGTCACCGCCTTCACCGACCCCAGCTGGTCACCGCTGTTCGTCGGAATCGCGGGCCTGGTGACGGAGGTGGGCGGCCTGATGACCCACGGCGCGGTGGTCGCCCGGGAGTACGGCCTGCCGGCCGTCGTGGGCGTGGAACGGGCCACCCGGCTGATCCGGGACGGGCAGCGCATCCGTGTGCACGGAACCGATGGGTACGTCGAAATTCTGCCGTGACCGACCGGACCGGGAAGAACCGAAGTGGATCTCGGGGGCAGGATCTCGGCGAGAGCGTTTGAGCGCATCCACCCCTGCATCAACATCTCGTACTACCATGCGATCGGGGGACCTACGGTGACTCGGCGTGCGCGCGGAGTCACCGACGCATCCGCATGCCGTACTGGCTCCTCCCACGACCGAAATTCTCGCAGTCCGGCAGGAGCCCGACATGCCCTATACGGCAGAGATCAGCCGCAACAACCCGGCGAGCATCGTTTTCCTCGTCGATCAGTCGACCTCCATGAGCGACCCCATCGGCGGTGAGGTACCGCAGCAGAAGGCCGATGTCGTGGCTGATGCCATCAACCGGCTCCTCACCGAGCTTTCAGTCAAGTGCGCGAAGGAGGAAGGCGTTCGCGACTACTTCCACGTCGCAGTCATCGGTTACGGCGCCACCGTCGGTTCGGCTTTCGCCGGCGCACTCGCCGGACGGGACATCGTTCCCCTCAGTGAGGTGGCGGACAACCCTGCCCGTGTCGACGAGCGCAGCAAGAAGGTGCCCGACGGCGCGGGTGGTCTGGTGGAGACCGTGGTCAACTTTCCGCTCTGGATGGACCCGGTTGCCCACGGTGGAACCCCGATGAACCGGGCTCTCCAGTACGCGGAGAACCTCGTCGCCGACTGGACCGAACGCTACCCCGCCGGCTTCCCGCCCATCGTCATCAACTTGACGGACGGGGAGTCGACGGATGGAGACCCGACTGCGGCAGCCGAGGCCATCACCTCGCACGCCACGGCCGACGGTGCGGCGTTGCTGTTCAACTTGCACGTCTCCGCGGCGGGGGGAACACCCACCGCCTTCCCCGACAGCGCGGACGGCCTTCCCGACAGCTACGCCCGCACACTGTTCTCCATGTCGAGCCCTTTGCCCACTCATATGCGTTCCTACGCCGCATCCCAGGGCATGCGCGTCAGCGAGACCACCCGAGGTTTTGTCTACAACGCGGACATCACCACGGTCGTGCAGTTCCTCGACATCGGTACGCGCGCCACCGAACTGCGGTGACGGCACCGCCTCCCTGCGTGTTCGTCACGCACCTCGTAGCACCCAAGTGCGGGAGCACGGACGAGGAATGCGAGGATTCCGTCGTCGTGCTTCCCGACCACCCACACGACCAGATGCTGCGGCAACCGCTGACCGCAGGCATCTGTGACGGCGCGACAGAGAGCGTTCTGGCCAGGGACTGGGCCCGGCTGCTGTCCCGCGCGGCGGCCGAACACGCCATGGAGCATCCGGACCTGCTGGCCGGGGGCCCGGCCTTCGAGGAGTTCGCGTCGTCGACGGTGGCTCAGTGGGATCCCTGGCTCGTGCAGTACACACAGGCGCGCGTGGCGGAAGGGCGCCCACTGAAGTGGTACGAGCACAACAAGCTCGCCGAAGGCGCCTACGCGACCCTACTCGCCGTGCGCGTCGATCCGGAACCCGGTCGGGGATCGAACGCGGGCTCCGAGGAGTCCGGGCCCGCGTGGCGCTGGCGAGCGGCCGCACTGGGCGACAGTTGCCTGTTTCACCTGCGCGACGACCGGCTGGTACAAGCGTTTCCGGTGGAAACGGCCGAAGAATTCGGCACCGCGCCGGATCTCTTCGGCAGTCGAAACCATGACGCGGCACTGCTGGCCTGCCGTACTCGGTTCACCGAAGGCCGATGCCAGCCCGGCGACCGGCTGCTCCTGATGACGGACGCATTGGCGGCATGGTTCCTGTCGTCCCCTGACCGGGATGTCGCCGTAAGCCAGTTGCTGGAGTTTTCCGGGCCCGAGGACCTGAGCGGTTTCATCGACTGGCTGGACGGTCTCAGGGATCGTCAGGAGCTGCGCAACGACGATGTGGCCGTCGTACGGATCGATTTCGAAGGACGGTGAACGTGGGCTCGCCCACCGGCCGGCAGAGGCAGTTCCCCAGTGGCGCCGCCTACGCGGAGGCCCTGCAGCACACGGACTTGTGTTTCGAACACCCTGAGCTCAGGGGCGCGAAGCCGGAATTGACCAAGCTCGGCTTGCCCCGCGCCATCTCCGGTGCTTTCGCGAGCGTATTCTCGTTGACCTCGGCCGCGTCGGGTCGACGGTACGCGGTCAAATGCTTCACCCGGCATGTCCCCGACCAGGAATCGCGTTATCAGGCCATCAGTGACAGGCTCGCGCGGCTTGAGCCGGCCGAGCTCTCCCAGCCGTGGAATCTCGGCTTCGAATACCTTCCCGACGCGATCGGCGTCGGCTCGCAGCGCTACCCGGTCCTGAAGATGGAGTGGACCGATGCCGTCACCCTGTCCTCCTGGCTCGACGACCATCACTCCGACCGGTTCGCGGTCGACCGTCTTGCCGACCGATTCGAGGCTGTGGTCCGCGACCTGGCTGAACACGAGATCGCCCATGGTGACCTTCAGCATGGCAATCTGCTCGTCGCAAGCGATGACACCTTCCGGTTGGTCGACTACGACGGCATGTATGTGCCGGCGCTGGCGGGCTTCGGCGGCACCGAACGCGGTCACCGCAACTACCAGTCGCCCATGCGTGGAAACGATGACTTCGGGGCGGCAATGGACCGGTTCTCCGCCTGGGTCATCTTCATGTCGCTGAAGGCGATCGCCGTCGACCCGCCTCTATGGCGTCGGCTGCACCAGCCCAGCGGCGAATTCCTGCTGCTCACTGAGGAGGACTTCAAAAATCCGGGCGGCTCCACAGGACTGCGAACGCTGCTCGCCCATCCGGACTCGACGGTGAGTGGACTTGCCGACCGGGTGCGGTCCTTGGCGTTCCAGCCATTGGAACTGCTACCCCCGCTCGCCGATGCGATCCCCAGGCAGCGGGGTGCCGCGGCGACGACTACTTCGGCATCCGGTCCCCCGAAAACCGCGTCTCCGGCTGAGGGGAGACTGCCCGACTGGATGTCCGGGCACGTACCTTCGCAAGCCGCGCCCGCATCGGCGGCGCCTTCCACCAGTTCACCGGATGGCTTCCGAATCCGGACGGCGTCGGACGTCGTCGCGGCCGTGCTCTGGCCGTTGTCCTTGGTCGTGGCGGTCCTGGTGACACTCACAGGATTTCCGTCCCCTTTGATCGGAGCCGCAGGTGCCGTCATCGCCGCGGCCCTGTTCACCGCCTTCGCGTGGAGCCGCCGCGCGGAGCGGGTTCGGTCACGAGCCGTCCTGATCGGACTGCAGACGGAATTGGCCAGGCTTGACGACTCTGTCAAGGCAGCGGAAAAACTGCGCAAGGACAAGGCGACGTTCGACGCGGCGGAGACGAAGCGGACCGCCGCGCACTCGCAGGCGCAGGACAGGCTCACAGCCCAGTACCACGCCGCGCTCAAGGAGGCCGAGAAGCGTAAGGTCCGTCGGCAGAGGGAGGTTGACAAGGCGATCGACGGGCTCTCGGAGGAACTGCGCAAAGCCCTGGGTAAAGCGCTCGCCGACAAGCAGTCCGCTTACGTCCGGGACCAACTTGGTCGTCGGACGATCGCGCAGTCTCCGCCGCACGGTATCGGGCCGAAACTCGCCGCTCGTCTTGCGGCAGCGGGTATCCGGACGGCAGCCGACTTCAAGGGTTACCGTCCCGTGCACAACACCTCTTACAACACCACCGGTGCTGTACTTGTTCTGAGCAACGGCCGCGCAGTCAACGTACAGGGAATCGGCGAGGCCAAGGCCATCGCTCTCGACATCTGGCGGCAAAACCTGTTGGCGGCCGCCGTCGCCCGGCAGCCGAGTGCTCTCAGTGCGGCGGAACGACAGCAGACCGAGCAAAGCATTGCCCTCCGCCGAGCCCGACTCGCCGACCGGCGAAAGGCGGTGGAGGCTGAGGCCGAGGACTCGCGTAAAGAGGCGCGGAGGCATTTGGATGCCGGTCAGGAACGACTCGCCCATGAGAACGCGCTGGCGGGAGATCGGGCTCGGCGGCAGCGGCGGGAGTTCGGCCGGCGTACGGTCGAGCTTCAACAGGACAGCGCGCTGCACGCCACGCTGAGTGCCTCCTTGCAGGCCGCCGAGCTCCACCACCGCGGTCTGTCGGTCGCCTGCTATCTGCGGTTCCTCTATACGGGTCGCTGAAATCTGCGAAGTGCATATAACAAAGCACGGTCGCCCTGGACCGCCTACCGAGCACCCGTCTCCTGCTCCGGCATGAAGGGGTGGCGGTTCCTCCGGGAAATACGCGTGACGCCCTGTCGCGAAAACCTCGAGTCAGGCTCTAGCCTGAATCAGGCAACCTGTTTCCTCGGCAGGGTAATCCGCGTGCGCAGGGAGATCGATGTCGAAAAAAATTACCATCGTTTCCGTGGGGCTTCGCGGGGACATTCAGCCGCTCGCCGCGCTGGGCGTAGCCCTGAAGGGGAGGGGTTTCGATGTGCAATTGATCGGGGCCGGCCGTTACGCGGATACCGTGCGCGGCACCGGAGTGGTGTACTCCGCTGTGGAACCGGACCCCGATGCGCTTCTCATGTCCTCCGGCGGGCAGCGGTTGCTGGGGTGCGGGGACGATCCCGTGGCTTTCGCGCGGTGGATGCGGCGGGTGGGCGGGCCCGCCGCGGATCGGTTGTTCGAGGAGATTTCCTCGGTCGCGGAGCCGAGTGACTGTGTCATTCACTCGCCGTTCGCGGTTCCGGCGCAGAGCCTCGCGGAGTGCTGGGGGCCGCGTCGTTCGCGGCGTCGTTCGTTCCGCTCCGTCCCACCCGTCATTTCTCGCCGAGCGGACTGGGGCGTTCCCTGGGGGCCGTGGGCAACGTGTGGAGTCTCCTGCTCGCCGAGCAGGTGATCTGGCAGATGTTCCGCCGGCGCGTCAACGCGTGGCGGACGGGCACGCTGGGCCTTCCTCCATGGCCTTTCGGGGGGCCGTTCGGTCAGTGGCGTCGTCAATCGCGACCCACCTTGTACTGCTACAGCCCGTCCGTGCTGCCGGCCCCTCCCGACTGGCCTTCGAGTGAACACGTCACGGGGTATTGGCTGTTCGACACTCCGCCCGGCTGGGAACCGCCCCACGAGCTGGCGGAATTCCTGGCAGTCCAGGGCCCGCCGGTCGTCTACGTCGGCTTCGGGAGCATGCTCACCGATGATCCGGCGCGCCGGTACGAGCTGGTTCGTGACGCCTTGAGCAAAGCGGGTGTACGGGGCGTGCTGCTCGGGGATCCCGGAGTGACGCCTTCGGACGAGCTCGTTCACGTCGTCCCTGGCGTTCCGCATTCCTGGCTCTTTCCCCGGATGGCCGCGGTCGTCCATCACGGGGGAGCCAGCACCGTGGGCGCCGGTCTGACGGCGGGAGTTCCCACGGTCGTCTGCCCCCATTTCCTCGACCAGCCGTTCTGGGGGTCCCTCGTGCACGGGCTGGGGGTGGGGCCGCGTCCGATTCCGGCTCCCGAGCTGACCGCCCGCAATCTGGCGGGAGCCATCGTGCGGGCGGTGAACGACCAGGACATGCGCGGCAGGGCCGAGCGGCTCGGTCAGCGGCTGCGAGCGGAGTCCGGTATCGAGACGGCCTGCGACATCGTGGAGCGGTCCCTCGACCCGACGCGGAGCCGGGTCGCGTTGACCAGTTGACGAGTCGGCCAGCTGACGAGGGGCGTACCAGTGAGCGCTTTCAAGACGGTCGTCGTGGCCGGCGGAGCGGGTTTCCTCGGCTCCCATCTGTGCCGCCGGCTGCTCGCCGACGGCCACGGTGTCGTGTGTGTGGACAACCTGAGCACCGGCAGCCTGGACAACATCGACGACCTGGCGGCGTGCAGTGATTTCCGGTTCGTTCGCGCGGATGTGGTCGAACCCCTCGCCGTCCAGGGCGATGTCGCGGCGGTCTGCCATCTGGCGTCGCCCGCCTCTCCCCGCGCCTATCTGGCGCGTCCCGTGGAAACGCTTCTCGCCGGATCGGCCGGAACGCGGCACACGCTGGAACTCGCCCGTGAGAAACAGGCGCGTTATCTCCTGGCCTCGACGAGCGAGGTCTACGGCGATCCGCGGATTCATCCGCAGCCCGAATGCTATTGGGGCCATGTCAATCCGATCGGGCCGCGCAGCGTGTACGACGAGGCCAAGCGTTTCGCGGAAGCCCTCACGACCGCCTACCGCAAGACCCACGGCGTGGACACCGCCATCGCCCGCATCTTCAACACCTATGGTCCGGGTATGCGGGCCGACGACGGCAGGATCGTCCCCACCTTCATCCGGCAGGCCGTGGCAGGCGAACCGATCACCGTCCATGGGGACGGCAGCCAGACCCGTTCCCTGTGTTACGTCGATGACACGGTGGAAGGTCTGGTCCGTCTGCTCCGCTCTTCCCACCACGGTCCGGTGAACATCGGAAACCCGCGGGAACTGAGCGTGCGGCGCGTCGCCGAAATGGTCCGGGAGGTGACGGGCTCCCGTTCCCCGATCGCGTCGCTGCCCAGGATGGTCGACGACCCGGAAATCCGGTGTCCCGACATCAGCCTCGCCGCCGAAACGCTCGGCTGGCAACCATCCGTGTCTTTGGAGCTCGGCCTGCGCGTCACCGCCGGCCACCTGCTCGGCACAAAGCACCCGCATGACGGTTCGGCGTTCACACGAACAGGTGGCGACGGGATCCGTCCGAGTGAACGGTGTCCGAACGCACCGGCCGGCTGCTGAACACTTCCGGTGATCTTGCCCTTTCCGCCTTCGGACACATTTCCCTGTGAGGAGATTCATGGTTGAGCCGGCCGAATCCGTCGCCATCATCGGAACCGCCTGCCGGCTGCCGGGCGGCATCAGCGACCTGGACGGCTTGTGGAGCGCCCTGGCCAAGGGAGAGGACCTGGTCGGCGAGGTTCCTCCGGACCGTTTCGACAGGGCGGACTTCCTGGACGGAGGCCGGCGCCGGCCCAGTCGCTCCTACACCCTGGCCGGCGGTTTTCTGCCGGACGTCCAGGGATTCGACTGCGAGTTCTTCCGCGGTATCTCCCCGCGGGAAGCCGTGCACATGGATCCGCAGCAGAGGCTGCTGCTGGAGATGGCGATCGAGGCGCTCGACGACGCGGGCGTCGACCCGGCGGACTGCGCCGGATCCGACGGCTCCGTCTTCGTCGGCTGCTCCAGCCACGACTTCGGCAGCCTCGGGCAGCTCAGACCGGCCATCGGCGACGTCTACTCGATGTCGGGCGTCGCCGTCGCCAACACGGCCAACCGCATCTCCCACCTGCTGGACTGGCACGGGGAGAGCTTCGCGCTCGACACCGCCTGCTCGTCGGCGCTCACCGCGATCCACCGGGCCTGCGAGCACCTGGCCTCCGGCCGGACCCGGCTGGCGCTGGCCGGCGGCATCAACGTCCTCCTCGTCCCCTGGGTGTTCACCGGTTTCTCCGGCGCGTCGATGCTGTCGCCGACCGGCCGGTGCCGGGCCTTCTCGGCCGACGCCGACGGGTACGTCCGCTCCGAGGGCGGTGGCCTGCTGCTCCTGAAGCGGCTGTCCGACGCCCTGGCCGACGGCGACCGCGTGCACGCGGTCATCCTCGGCAGCGGAGCCAACAACGACGGCCGCACCTCCGGCATCGCCCTCCCGAACGGGCAGGCGCAGCAGCGGCTGCTGACGTCCACATACGCGAAGGCGGCCGTACACCCGGACCGCCTCGTGTACATGGAGGCGCACGGGACGGGAACCGCGATCGGCGACCCGATCGAGTGCGAGGCCATCGGACGTGCGCTGGGAGCGTCCCGTACGGTCGGGCCGCTGCCCGTCGGATCGGTGAAGACCAACCTCGGCCACCTGGAGGCGGCTTCCGGGGTCCCGGGGCTGCTGAAGGCGATCCTCGTGCTCCGGCACGGCAAGGTGCCGCCCACACTGCACGCCGAACCACTCAACCCGCACATCGACTTCCAGGGACTCGGCCTCAGCCCCACCGTCCGTCCAAGGCCCGTCGAGGTGACTCCCACGGCCGTCGTCGGGGTCAACTCCTTCGGCTTCGGCGGCGCCAACGCGCACGTGCTCCTCGGGCCGGCGCCCGCCGGCTCCCGCCCGCGGCCGGCGGCTGGGGGCCCGCTCCCCGTGATGGTCACCGCCCGCGGCGAGAAGGCGCTCGCCGAGGCGTGCGACCGACTGGCCGAGAAGCTGACGGAGGCCGATCCGAGCACCTTCTACCGGCTCGCCCACACCACGCTCCACCGCCGGGCCCGGCACGACCACCGCACCGTGGTCCTCGCCGAGACCGGCCGGGAAGCGGCGTCGGCCCTGCTCGGAGCCGCCCAAGGCGAGCGTCCCGCGGCGGGTTCGGCCACGGCGAAGGCCGTACGGCACGGCCGTGTGGCGTTCGCCTTCTCCGGCAACGGGTCGCAGTGGCCCGGCATGGGCGCGGAACTGCTCCGCACCGACCCCGTGTTCCGGCGGGCCGTCCAGGACGTCGCGGACGTCCTGGACCCGCTGCTGGGCTGGTCGGTGATCGACGCGATGGCGGCGGGCGACGCGGAACGGCTGGCGTCGACGTACGTCGCGCAGCCGCTGCTGTTCGCCCACCAACTCGGCGTCGTGGCGGTGCTGCGCGCCCACGGCGTACGGCCGGAGGGGGTCGTCGGCCACAGCGTCGGGGAGATCGCCGCCGCCCACGTGGCCGGCGCGCTCGACCTGGCGGCCGCCGCCCGCGTGGTCGCCGAGCGGAGCCGCGCGCAGGAGGCCACGGCCGGCACGGGACGCATGGCGGCCGTCGGACTGTCCGAGCAGGAACTGCACGCCGAACTCCCGGCGTACGAGGGCCATGTGGAACTGGCCGGGGTCAACAGCCGTACCGACACCACGGTCGCCGGGCGGGCCGCCGAGGTAAAACTGCTCGGGCGGCGCCTGCACGAGCGGGGCGTGTTCGCGCGCGAGCTCGACCTGGACTACGCCTTCCACAGCGCCGCCATGGACCCCATCAGGGAACCGCTGCTCGGCGCGCTGGCCGGCCTGTCGCCCGCGAAGCCGTCGATGCCCTTCGCCTCCACGGTGACCGGCGGCATCCTGGACGGCTCCCGGCCCCTGGACGCCGAGTACTGGTGGCGGAACGTCCGCGAGCCCGTGCGCTTCGCACCGGCCGTCGAAGCGCTGGCGGCCGACGACTTCGACGTCTTCGTCGAGATCGGTCCCCACGCGGTGCTCGGCCCCTACCTGCGCCGACTGACCCAAGGCGGTTCCGCGCACCGCGAGGTCGTGAAGACGGGCTCCCGGCGCGCCGACGGCCCCGCCGCCCTCCGGGGCACCGTCGCCCACCTGCTGGCCGCCGGCGCCCCCGTCGACGTGAGCGGGCACTTCCCCGAGCCCGTCGAACCGGTGGGTCTGCCCGCCTACCCCTGGCAGCGCGAACGGCACTGGAACGCGGACCCCAGCTGGTGGTCCGGCATCAGCAGCGACGGCGTCACCCTGCACCCGCTCCTCGGCCAGCGCGCCGTCACGGCCGAACCCGCCTGGCACGGCGTACTGAGCACGGTACGGACCCCCTGGCTGTCCGAGCACCGGATCGGCCCGACCACCGTGCTGCCGGCCACCGGCTACCTCGAAACGGCGCTCGCGGCCGGTCACCGGCTCCTGGACACGGACCGGTTGGAGGTCACCGACCTCTTGGTCACCAGCGCCTGCGTCCTGCCCGGCCAGGGCAGCACCGACGACCTGCTGCTCCAGACCGGCGTCGAACCGCGGACCGGCACCGTGACCATCGCCGGCCGCACCAGGGAGGACGGCCCCTGGCAGCACCACGCGCAGGGGCGGGTGCGACGTCTGCTGCGCCCGGAGCCCGCGCCGCTCGACCTGCCCGCCTTGCGCGACCGGCTCCACCCCGAACCGCTGCCGGCCGCCACGCTCTACGAAGGACTGGCCGGCAGCGGCATCACACACGGCCCCGCCTTCCAGGTCCTCACCGAGTTCCGCGTCGGCGACGGGGAACTCCTCGCCTCCTACCGCACCGACCAGGACACGGGCGGCTACCTCGCCCACCCGGTGGTGACCGACGGCGCCCTGCAGGCCGGGGCGCCGCTCCTGGCCGAACTCACCGGCGCCGCGCTGTTCCTGCCCGCACAGCTGACGGCCGTACGCCTGTGGCACCGGCCGGCCCCCGAGGGCCACCTGCACCTACGGCTCGTCACGGCGACGGACCGGGAGGCCGTCTGGGACGTGACGCTGACCGACCCCGACGGCCGGGTCCGCGTGGAACTGGAAGGCTGCCGGCTGCGCCGCTTCGACCAGCACACCGAGGATCCGACGGCCCTGCAGGAACTGGTGCTCCGGGCGGCGCCACGGGACGCCGCCGGGCCCGTGTCCCTCCCCGCCCCGGCCGAACTGCTGGCCCGGACCGCCTCCGCACGGGCGCGCCTGCGCGACCGTACCGAGGACCGCTACGAGCAGGTGGCCGCCCGCGCCGCGGAGATCGCCGCGGTCTTCGCCAAGCAGGCGGTGGAGGAACTGCTGCCGGGACGCGCCGAGTTCACCGTCGACGACCTGTGCGCCGCCGGCGCGCTCCCGAAGTTCCGCCCCTACCTGCGGCGGCTGGCCCGCTTCATGTGCGACTTCGGCGTGGCCGACCGCGTCGGCGAGGGCCGGTGGCGCCTCACCGGGACGTCCGCCGTCGAGGACACCCGGCAAGGGGTCCGCGCCCTGATCGCGGACCTGCCCGAGGCGCTGACCATGACGCTGCCGGGCCTGCGCTGCGGGTTGCGGCTGCCCCGGCTGCTGCGGGGGGAGGAGGACCCGCGCGAGGTCTTCTTCGGCGAGGCCGACCAGCACTTCCTCACCCGGCTCTACACCAACGCGTCCAACCTCCGCCTGCACAACGCCTACGCCGCGCGGCTGGTCGGCGCGATGGCCGACCACTGGCCCGGCGACCGGCCGCTGCGCGTCCTGGAAGTGGGCGCCGGAACCGGTGGCATGACGGCCGCGCTGCTGCCCGTGCTGCCTCCCGAACGCACCCGGTACCTGTTCACGGACCGCTCGGCCGGCTTCCTGGCGAAGGCGAAGGCCCGGTTCGCCGCGTACGACTTCGTCGAGTACGGCACCTTCGACCTCGACGCGGACCCCCGTGAACAGGGCCACGCACCGGGCCACTTCGACCTCGTCGTCGCCGCCAACGCCCTGCACACCGCCAAGGACGTGGGCGCGGCGGCGGAGCGGCTCGGGACGCTGCTCGCCGACGGGGGCATGCTGCTCGCGCTGGAGAGCCACGACAGCGACTGGGTGTCCACGTTCTTCGGCGTGCTGGACGACTACTGGGACTACACGGACACCGACCTCCGCGAGGACTCCCCACTTCTCCGGCGCGACCAGTGGAAGTGCCTGCTGTCCGCGCGCGGATTCGACGCGGTGGCCTGCACCGGCGAGGCACCGGACGTCCCCCGGGCAAGCGACTCGGTGATCCTGGCCCGGCGCACCGGGTCTGTTGTGCCGGACGAGTCGGCTGTGGTGGATGGGACTTCTGCGTCCACTGCGACCGATGTGCTCACTGCATCCGGCGTGTCCACTGCATCCGGCGTGTCCACTGCGTCCGGCGTGTCCACTGCATCCGACGTGCCCGCCGCCCGCACCGCCTCCACCACCCCCTCCTGCGAGCCGCCCGCCGCCGCACCGGCCCCTGACGGACGGTGGCTGGTGGCAGCGGCGGCACCAGGGGAGCTGTCCGACCGCCTCGCCCACGGTCTCGGCACCCGGCCGCTGCCGTGGGCCACGGACTGGGCGGCGGCCGTGTCCTCCGGTCCCTCCTCAGAACCGTCCAGCCCCTCCGAGCCCTCCAGCCCCTCCGACCCCTCCAGCCCCTCCGAGCCGGACTCCGCCGTCCGTCTGGTCCTGCTCCTCGAAGAAGCCGATCTGGCCGGCGAGGGGACCGACCCCGCCCATGCCATCACCACCGCGGCCTGCCGCATCCGCGACGCCATGACCGCCCTGAGCGTCCACAAGGACGTGGCGGTCTGGCTGGTGCTGCCGCCGACCGGCATCTTCCCGGCCCCCGAGCGACCGGGGACGCCCGAGGCGGCCGCCGTGTGGGCGCTCGGCCGTACCGTCGCCGGCGAGTACCCCGCGGTCACGGTGCGGATGATCTCGCTGGAGCGTTCCGGGGACGCCGGCCGCGACGCGGCACGGCTGCTCGCCGAACTGCGCGATCCGGGGCCCGAACACGAGATCGTGCTGACCGGCGGCGGCCGGTTCGTCCCCCGGTTCACCACGGTCGCCCCGCCGCTCCGCCGGCAGGCCGACGGGTACCGGCTGAGCCTGCGCGACCCCGGCATGTCCCACCGCCTCGTCTGGGAACCGCAGGACGTTCCGGCGCCCGCGGCCGGCGAGGTGCTGGTCGCCGTGCGCGCCGCCGCCCTGAACTACCGCGACGTGATGCTGGCCACCGGACTCATCCCGGACGACCGGCCGATGCCCGGCCACCAGGGGCCCTCCCTGGGCCTGGAGGGCGCCGGCGAGGTGGTCGCCGTCGGACCGGGCGTGACCGGCCTCGCCCCGGGGACCGGGTCTTCGGCACCGGCGTCGGCTGGTTCGCCTCCCACGTCGTCCTCCGGCCGGAACAGCTGGGCCGCGTCCCGGAACGGATGTCCTTCACCGAAGCGGCCACCCTGCCCGCCGTCTTCCTCACCGTCCAGTACGGGCTGGAGCGCCTGGCCCGCCTGCGCGAGGGCGAACGGGTCCTGGTCCACGGAGCGGCCGGCGGCGTGGGCCTGGCGGCCCTGCAGTACGCGTGGTCCGTCGACGCCGAGGTCGTCGCCACCGCGGGCACCCCGGGCAAACGGGACCTGCTGCGGATGCTCGGCGTCCGGCACGTCCTCGACTCGCGGGACCTCCGCTTCGCCGAGGACGTCCGCGAGCTGACCGGCGGTCCGGGCGTGGACGTGGTGCTGAACTCGCTGGCCGGCGAGGCCATCGCCCGCGGGCTGGAGTGCCTGCGCCCGGGCGGCCGGTTCGTCGAGCTCGGCAAGCGCGACCTGTACGCCAACACGCCGCTGCTGCTCGGCCCGTTCCGGCGCAACATCGCCTACTTCGGGGTCGATGTGGCGACCCTGCCGGAGCAGCTCCCCGAGGTCGCGGCCGAGGAGTTCACCGAGCTGTGCCGCCGCGTCACCGACGGCCGCTACCGGCCGCTGCCCCACCAGGCGTACGCCGCCGAAGCGGTCACCGAGGCGTTCCGCTCGCTGCGGCACTCCAAGCACCTGGGCAAGGTCATCGTCGAACTGGGCGAGCCGGTGCCCGTAGCCCAGCCGGTACCGCCCGTGGAACCGGATCCCGCCGGAAGCTACCTGGTCACCGGGGGCTGAGCGGGCTCGGCGCGGCCCTGGCGGAACACCTGGCGCGGCGCGGGGCCCGGCACCTCGTCCTCGTCGGCCGGCGCGGCGCGGACTCGCCCGAGGCGCCGGCGCTGCTGACGCGCCTCGCGGAGGCCGGGGCGCGGGTGACCGCGGTCGCCGCGGACGTGGGCGACCGCGAGGCGATGCGCGAGGTGTTCGCCGACGCGGACGGCGCCGGGCGGCCGGTGCGGGGCGTCCTGCACGCCGCCATGGTCCTCGACGACGCCCCGCTCGCGGAGCTGACGGCCGAACGCTTCGACGCCGTCCTGCACCCGAAGGTGCGGGGAGCCGCCGTGCTGTCCGAGCTGACCACCGACCGGGACCTGGACTTCTTCCAGGTCTGTTCCTCCGTGACCACCCTGGGCGGCAACAAGCTCCAGGGGGCCTACGTCGCCGCCAACGCCTACCTCGAAGCCCTGGTCCGCCGGCGGCGCGCGGAAGGCCGGCCCGGAACCGCCCAGGTCCTGGGAGCCGTCGCGGAGACCGGCTTCGTCGTCCGCAGCGGTCTGGCGCCGACGCTGCACCGCATGGGCCTGGGCTCGGTGGCGCCGGCGCGGATCTGGTGGGCGTTCGAGCGGCAGCTCGCGCACGGACCGGACGTCGGGGTCTTCGGCCGGATGGACTGGGAACGGGTGGGGCAGCTGTTCGCCGGCCTCAACCGGCCCGCCTTCGCCGCCTACCTGCGGGACACGAGCCGCACGGGCGTGAGCCGCGCCGAGGCGCTGCGGTCCAGGATCGCGGGACTCCCCGACGACGAGGCGGCGGACATCGTCTGCGCCGAGCTGGCGTCCCTGGTGGCCGAGGTCCTCCAGACCACCCCGAACGCGTCGACCGCACCTGCAAGCTGGACCGGTTGGGCCTCGACTCGCTGATGGTCGTCGAACTGTCCGTCGCCGTGGACCGCATGCTCGGGTGCACCGTGCCCGTCCTGGAACTCGTCGCGGCGAACTGCCTCGACGACCTCGCGCGCCGCATCCTGCCGCTGGTGAACGGAGGCACCCGGTGAACGGCGTTCCCGCCCGCCCGGCCGTCAAGCTCGACGAACTCCCCTGGTGGCGGCCGCTGGTGGTGCAGCTCGCCGGGCGGCCGCACCCGGACGACAGGGCCCTGGGCGTCTTCGTCCGGCACCTCATGGCGGCGTTCGAGGAACAGGGGCACACCGTCGTGGAGTCCTCGCACGGCGACGTCGACCTGCTGCTGATCGTCACCCACATCCCCGCCGGCCCCGAGCCGCTGTGCGACCGGGTTCCCGAGGAGATCCCGCCGCTGAGCGCCAGGACCCGCGGCGAACTGGGCCTGCACGTCGGCTCGCGCCGGACCGTCGTGCTCGCCCAGGTCCCCGAGCGGCTGACCGGACTGCGGCACAGCGACGCGGTCGAGATCGGGCGGACGGTCATGGGACGCACCGCCGCCCCGCGGGTGGTCCTGCTCGGCGACGACGGACGGGAGGCCGCCCTGTTCACCCTGGAAGGCGGCCATCCCACGGAAACCGAGGAGTTGCCCGACCGGATCCGCGACCGGCTGGTCACCGCCGCCTGCGCGCGGGACGTCGGCGACCGCTACGACGTGGTTCCCGACGCCCTGTCCGCCACCGCCTGGGCGGACTCCCCGGCACCGGGCGAACTGGCCGCCGCCGGGCGGCGGATGGGCGAACTCGGGCTGCTGCCGGAACCCGTCCGGATCGACCGCTACGTCTCCGACGGCCTCGCCGCGCTGTACCGCGAGTACCTGGGCTGGAAACGCCTCAGCGAAGGCATGCTGTTCCTCTACGACCCCGGCCTCGACGCCGTCGTCGTCACCGCCTCCGGCAGCTGGGACGTCGACAAGCGGGCGCTGCGGGCGGACGAGGTCACCGTCCTCCACCCGCGTCCGCACGGCGACCGGCTGCGCGTCCTCGCTCCCGAGGGCGTCGACCCGAAGGGGCCGTCGGTGGAGGCGTGGGAGGTGTGCGCCCTCCTCGCGGCCGCCCCGACCGTCCGGCTGGGCCGGACGGCGGACGGGCACTGGGTGCCCGACCCGCGCGGGGAACGCACCGCCCCGCTCATCCGCGGCGGCGTGCACGCCCATGTGGGAGTCGGCCGGGCCGACGCCACGGTGATCGAGTCGGTGCCCCCCAACCGGGACCTGTACCCCTACGGCTTCGGCTGCGGTACGGACCTGATGGCCGATGTGGCCGCCGACACCGTCGCCCGGTCGCGCGCGCTCAACGACCCCGAGGACCCCCGGCGGTACGTCCGCTGGCCGATGCTCTACCACGGTGAAATGGCGGTCGAACTATGGAAACCCGGCCTTCCCCGAGAACCGCTCCAGGGGCTGCTGGACGCCTACGCCCGGTCCGTCGGGTACACCCCGGACCACGTCGACCAGCCCCTGTAGGAGGGGTCGGGGGTGTAGCCCGTGACGGTTCCCCGTCGGTCCGTCCGGTTGACAGCGGCCGTCACCCGCTCGTGCTGAGCGGCCGCCCCCGGGCGTACGGCGTCCGGGCCGCCCGGCCGGCGGTGTCGCCCGCGCGGGGACGTCCCCGGGGCGGCCGGCCGGGGCGGGGGAGCGCCGGCCGGTCCCGTCGATGAGTCCGCGCAGCGCGCCCGGCGGCCGCCGGGTCCCCGGCGGACCCGCGGCCGTCCTGAGCCCCGCCGCTCTCGTGCGGGGCAGCCGCACCCCGCTGGCCCTCGCCGCCGCGCTCGCCTGGTGCTCGACCGGGATCTTCCTGGCCCTGCCCCGGGCGCTGAGCGGCATGGGCGCCGCGCTCGTCCGCGGCGAACCGGTGATCGGTCCCGTCGCCGCGCTGACCGCCCTGACCCTGGCCGCGTACGCCTGCCAGGCCGGCTGCGGACGGCTGCTGGCCCGCGCCGGGGAACGCGTCGTCCTCGGCCTGCGCGAGCGGCTCGCCCACCATGTGCTGCGCCTGCCGCTGCCCGACGTCCGCGCGCGGGGAACCGGCGACCTCAGCGCTCAGATCATCTTCGACACCGCCCAGGTGCGGGTGGCGCTGGAGTCCGGCCTGGTCCACCTTCCGGCGGCGCTGTTCGGGGTGCTCGCCGTCCTCACGGCCATGACGCGCCTCGACCCGCGGCTCACCCTCGTGGCCGTCGGCTCGTTCGTGCTCGTCGGCGGGCCGCTGGCCGGTGTGCTGGCCCGCACCCGGCGCGTGGTCGCCGCCCAGCTCCAGGCGCTCGGCCGCTTGAACCAGCGCCTCCTCAACTGTCTGCAGACGCTGGCGGTCATCAAGACCTGCCGCTACGAGGCGGCGGCCGCGGCCGCCCTGCGGCAGGCCGCCGCGGACTACGGCGCCGCCTCGGCCGCGGCCACCCGGTCGCAGGCGGTCGTGGGCCCGCTCGTCGGACTGGCCCAGCAACTGGCCGTGACGGCCGTGACGTTGACCGCCGCGCACCGCGTCGGCGCCGGGTCCCTGTCCCTGGAGACGTCCGGCACGTTCTTCTTCCTGCTGCTCTGCCTCGGCTCCCCGGTGACCGTTCTCGCCTTGGGCGCGGGGCAGTTGCGCACCGGGCAGGCCGCCCGCGCCCGGCTCACGGCACTGCTCGCCTCCCCGGGCGAGGAGGAGGCGGCGCCGCCGCCCCGGCCCGCCCATCGCTCTTCCGGCACGGGCGGTGGGGGAGCTTTGGGTGGTGGGGCGGCTGCGACTGGTGAGGTTGCTCTGGTCGGTGAGACCGTTCCGGTCGGTGAGGCTGTTCCGGCTGGTGGAGTTGGTGGAGCTGGTGGGACTGGTGGAGCCGTTGGGGCTGGTGGGGCCGTCCCTGTCGGTGGGGCCGCCCTTACCGGTGCGGCCGTGATCTTCGACGGTGTCACCTTCGCCCACCCCGACTCCCCACCGGTGCTGAGGAACCTCTCCTTCACCGTCCCCGCCACCGGCCTCACGCTCCTCGTCGGCCCGTCGGGCGCGGGCAAGTCCACGGCGCTCGCGCTGATCACCGGCCTGTTGCGCACCGAGCACGGACGGATCCACGTCCTGGGGCGGGAGATCGGCTCATGGCGGCTCTCGCGGCTGCGCCGCCGCGTCGCCTACGCCGAGCAGCACGCCACCGTGTGGGAAGGCACCGTCAGGGAGAACCTCCGGATGGGGTGCGGTCCGCAGGCGGGCGACGACGTGCTGTGGGACGCGCTGGACGCGGTCGGGCTGACCGAGACCGTCGAGGGTCTCCCGGACGGCCTCGGCACGGTGCTGGGCGGTAGCCGTGCGCTGTCCGGCGGACAGTGCCAACGGCTGTCGCTGGCCCGCGCGTTGCTCACCGGCGCCGACCTCCTCGTCCT
Organism: Streptomyces sp. CA-181903; assembly: GCF_050937075.1. Classification (NCBI taxonomy): domain Bacteria; kingdom Bacillati; phylum Actinomycetota; class Actinomycetes; order Kitasatosporales; family Streptomycetaceae; genus Streptomyces; species Streptomyces sp. CA-181903. The sequence goes on along the minus strand of NZ_JBNJLY010000001.1, from coordinate 1,133,595 downwards.
GGACGAGCCGACCTCGCAGGTGGACACCGCCGGCGAACAGCACGTCTTCGGCACCCTGAGCCGCCTGGCCGCCACGCGGCCGGTGCTCATGGCCACCCACCGACCCCACTCGCTGCCGGGAGTGGCCCACGTCATCACGATCGCCCCTCCGCCGCCCGCGCGGGTGAGCCGCTCCCGCTCCGCGCGGCCTGGCGAGCCGGTCACTTCACGACCGTGAACGACCGGCCCCCGCCACCTGTCCATCACTTGCCCACCATCTGCCCACCACTTGTCCACCACTTCGGAAAACCGAAAGCCCCGGCCTGCAAAAGGAATGGTTCAGTCAATGGCCGACAAGAAAACCGACAGCGCCACGCTCACGGCGGACGAGACCCCCGCGGCGCGCCGCCTCACCGCACGCCTCGCACTGCGCCGACGCGACCTCCTCGGCCCCGCCGTGCCCTGGGGCCGCCACCGCCGGGTGGCGGCCGCGGGCGGCGGGGCCAGGGAGCGAACGGACGTCCTGGGCGCGGTGGCACGGTGGGCGTACCGGCACTGCCGGCTGGTCCTGGGCTCGGCGGCCTGCCTGTTCCTGCTCTGCGCCGTCGTGGGGCTGAACGCGGGCGACCGGTGGTCCAACGGCGGCGTCATCGCCGGCGGCACGGCCGCGCAACGGGCCGAACAGGCCGCCCAGCGGCTCGGGGCGGGCACACCGGACCTGGTCCTGTACGCCCGCTCCCGCCGCCCGGTCGACGCGCCCGAGGTGGCGGAGCGGGGCCGGCGGCTCACCGAACTGGCCGCACGGTCGCCGGGGGTCGCGTCCGCGCTGTCGTACTGGAACACGGGGCTGGACCCGCTCCGTTCCACCGACGGCAGGGGCGCGCTGCTGCGCATCGACCTCAAGGGGGGCGAGTCCGAGACCGCCCGTACCGCGCGGACCCTGGTACCGGCCCTGCGGGCCGCCGCCTCCGACCTCGACCTGTCGGTGAGCGGCCCCGCCTGGGTCAACGTGTCGGCCACCGACCAGGCGGAACGGGATCTGCTGCGTTCGGAACTCTTCGCCCTGCCGGCGGCGTTCGTCGTCCTGGCACTCGCCTTCGGCTCGCTGAGCGCGACGCTCGTACCCCTGGGCATCGGCCTGATCGCGGCATCGGGGGCCTGGCCCTGCTGGCGGCGGTGACCCGGCTGACGCCGGTCTCGGTCTTCGCCGTCAACCTCAGCTGCGCCCTCGGCTTCGGACTGGCCGTCGACTACGCGCTGTTCACCCTCTCCCGGTACCGGGAGGAGCGCGCCCGGGGGCTGGAGCCGGAGGCGGCCATCGGCCGGTCGATGTCCACCACCGGCCGCGCCGTGGCCTTCTGCGCCCTGACGATGGCCTGGTGCATGGCGTCGCTCCTCGTCTTCCCCCTGGGGCTGATCCGTTCGCTGGCCATCGCCTCCCTCGTCGTCGTGGGGTTCTGCGCGATGGGCACCCTGTTCCTGATCCCCGCCCTGGTGGCCGCCCTGGGAGGCCGGCTGGACGACGCGAGACTGTCCCTCCGGCGGCCGGGGCGTCCCCGCGCCGCCGACCCGTCGGGCAGCCCCTTCTGGCGCCGGGTCGCGGTCGCGGTGACCAGGCGGCCCCTGCCGTGGGCGCTGGCCGGTTCCGCCGTGCTGCTGGGACTGGCGGCGCCCGTCGCCGGGCTGCGGCCCGCGCTGATGGACGAGACCATCCTGCCGCGCCACGCCGAGGCCCGGTCCACCGCGGAAGCCGTCCGGACGGACTTCGCACACGCTCCCGACCGGCAGCTGACGGTGGTGCTGCCGCGGACCGACCCGGCGGCCGCCGCTCCCCAACTGGACGCCTACGCAAGGCGGTTGGCGGCGCTGCCCGGCGCCGCCCGGGTGAGCACCGAGGCCGGGGACTACGCCGGCGGTCGGCTCACCGCGCCACGGCACATCGACGCGGGCGGGCGGCACGGAACGCTGGTCGTCGTGTTCGCCGCGGACGCCCCCCAGTCACCGCGTACCGCCGCCCTGCTCAAGGCGGTACGCGCCACCGCCGCACCGGGTCCGGCCGAGGTCGCCGGCGCCGCCGCGCACCTCGCCGACACCAGACAGGCCGTGACGGGCGCCCTGGGCTGGTGGTCGGCGCTGATGCTCAGCGGGGTGTTCGTCATGCTCCTGCTCCTCACCCGCAGCGTGCTGGTCGCGGTGAAGGCCGCGGTGCTGGGCGGCCTCAGCATCGGGGCGGCGATCGGACTGATGGTGCTGCTCTTCCAGCGGACGCACGTCCTCGGGCCCCCGGCCGGCGGAGGCGAGAGCACGCTGGAGATCACCATGCCGCTGCTGGCGGCCGCCCTGGCGTTCGGCCTCTGCGTGGACTACGAGGTCTTCCTCGTCGCGCGCATGGCGGAGGAGTGGCGACGTACCCGGCGGAACACCGCCTCCATCGTCTTCGGCATCGAGCACACCGGCCGCCTGTTCACCGCCGCCGCCCTGGTCGTCGCCGTGAGCATGGGGGCACTGATGGCGGCCCGGATCAGTCTGCTGGTCGTCCTGGGGGCGACGATCGCCGCGATCGTGCTCCTGGACGCGACCATCGTGCGGGGTCTGCTCGTCCCGGCGGTGATGCGGCTGGCGGGCCGGGCGAACTGGTGGACGCCGACGTGGCGCGGGCGAAGGGGCGGGGAGGCCGCCCGGGCCCAAGGATTGCCGGCGCGCGAATAGGAAACCGCAGGCGAGGTCCCGAGGTCCCCACGTCTGGGAACCGCGGGCGAGGTCCCAAGGTCCCCACGTCCAGGAAACCGCCGGCGAGACCCCGAGGGCCCCACGCCACTACAGGAACGCAGGACATGGCACGGTACCGCCTCACCGACAGAACGGTCCTCATCACCGGCGCGACCGGCGGCATTGGAACGGCCGGCGCCCGCGCGCTGCACGCCCGCGGAGCGAACGTCGTCCTGCTGGGCCGCGACGCCTCCGCCCTGGCGGCCCTGGCGCGGGAGCTCGGAGCGGAACGAGCGCTGCCGCTGCGAGCGGACGTGACCGACCAGGCGGCCCTCGACGAGGCGGTGGAACGCGCCGTGCACCGCTTCGGAGGACTCGACGTCGTCTTCGCCAACGCGGGCACCGCGCCCACCCGCCCGGCCACTCTGGCGACGATCGACGCGGAGGTGTTCGAGCGCATCGTCGAGGTGAACGTGCTGGGCACATGGCGCACACTGCGGTCGGCCCTGCCGCATGTCATCGCCCGCCGCGGCCACATCCTCGTCAACGCGTCCGTCTACGCCTACGTCAACGGCGCCGCCAACGCCCCGTACGCGGCGTCGAAGGCCGCGGTCGAGCAACTCGTCCGCGCGCTGCGGGTGGAGCTGGGAGCGTGCGGGGCCACGGCCGGAGTGCTCTACGCGGGCTGGGTGAAGACCGGGATGACCCGGGTGGCCTTCGGCGGGGACCCGCTGGCGACCAGGATGCGCGAAGCCGCGTTCCCCCGCCCGTTCGCCCGGGCGATCACGCCCGACCTGGTGGCGGCCCGCGTCGTCAAGGGCATCGAACACCGCGCCGCCGCCCTCACCGTCCCCCGCCGCTGGCAAGCGCTCGGCGCCCTGCGCGGCATCGCCAACCCCCTCGTCGACCGCGCCCTGATCCGTCATGCGCGACTTCAGGCCCTGCTGTGGTCGTTGGAGGACGAAGGGGAGCGCCCGACCCGGCAGCCGGCCCCGGCAACCGGAGCCGGAGCCGGCGTCGACGGCAGGTAAGAGCGCCCGAATCGCCCGTCGACGTCGTACGGAGCCTGCCCGGCGGCTGAGCGGGCCGCCGGGCCCGACGGCGCTGTCGGACTCAGTCGAACAGCCGTGCCAGCGCGGTGTCGCCCGCCAGGATCCGCCAGGCGGGCACCCGCACGGTCCAGCTCACCGGGACGGGCTTGGCCCCATGCCCTCCGGAGGGCAGCCCGATGAGCAGATCGCCTCGCGCGTGGCTGAGCCGGAGGTGCCGCGCCGGGTCCTCACCGGTCGCCGGGCCGGTGTCGATCAGCACCGCCGTGTTCTCGCCGGCGTCGGTGAACAGCAGGTCCACCGGGTGTCCGCCCACCAGGACCGTCCGCTCCAGATCGGTGATGCCGCGTCCGGTCAGATACCGCTGCAGGCGGTCGGCGAGCGCTTCGCGGGCCGCGCTGACCGGGACGGGTGTTTCTGCCTCGGCCGTCGTACCGTCCTCGCCCGCTCCCAGCAGGGCCGAGCGCGCGGCGAGGAGAGCCGGCATGCCGCTCTGGTCCTGCCAGAAGGCGCGGTCGCCCACGGTGATCAGCTGCGACCTGGCCCGGGTGACCGCCACGTTCCACAGGTTGACCTGGCTCGCGACCCAGTGCGTGGTCCGGGGCGGTGTGTTGGGCGCCGCCACCGGGCTGAGCACCATCACGTCGCGCTGTCCGCCCTGGAAGGCATGGACGGTGCCGACCCGGACCCGGTCGTCGTCCCGCCACATCCGTGCCAACATCTCCTTCTGCGCCCGGAACGGCGTGACCACCCCCACCGTCGCGTCCGGCGGAAGCCCTGTCAGCAGTCCCTCGACCACACGCCGTACGGCCTCCGCCTCCACCGCGTTCCGCCAGGACCGTCCGTCGCCGCCGCGCGCCGATTCCCCCGACGGAACGTCGGCCCAGCCGAGCACCGGTGCCGGGTCGGCCGCCCCCACCGGGTCGTGCGCCGGCGCCTGGCGCCGCACGTCCGTCAGCACCCGCAACCGGCCGCCGTAGCAGTGGCGGTTGACGACGTCCGCGATCCGCGGATGGCAGCGGTAGTGCTCGTCGAGGAGCAGCGCGCTGTCACCCTGCTGTTCGGCCGCGTGATACGAGGAGTGCACGTGGTAGGTGAGGCGGTGGTGTTCCAGTTGCGCGGCGCTCAGCCCGGCCCGCAACCGTGCCTGCCGCTCCTGCTGCGGTGACACACCGGGGATGTGCCCGAGCTGCATGGGGTCACCGATGATCAGCGCCCGACGGGCCCGGAACAGCAGTGGCAGCACCGACGGAATGGAGCACTGGCTCGCCTCGTCGATGACCACGAGATCGAACAGCTTCGGGGTGAGCTCCAGCTGCCGCACCGAGTGGGTGCTGACGGCCCACCCCTTGATGCGCGACATCAGGTTCTTCTGGCTGCGCTGGTGGCCGGACCGGCGGCGGAGCGCCTGGAGCCGCTGGTTCATGAGCCCGCCGGCCCGGCCGAGGGCCTCCGCAGACTGCGCTCGGGACAGTTCCGCCGACAGGCCCGACAGTGCTTCCGCCGCTGCCAGCCGGGCCTCTCCGAGCCCTCTCTCGTCCCATTCCCCGTGTCGGCGGACGAGCTCCCGCACCGCCCGCTCCACGGACACGATCTCGGCCAGGGACTCCAGCAGTTCGGGCGGCACCGGCCGTCCCGTCACCCACTCCGGCCAAGCCGGTCCGGCATCCTCAAGGTGTTCCGCCCCCGCCCCGGCCAGGGCCGTGAGCGCGCGGCCACGCCGCCATGCCCCCAGCTGCCACCAGCGGGCCACGGCCGTCTTCCGCGCCCGCTCCGCCCACCGGCCCAGCGCTGCCACGCCGTCCGCGTCAGCGGCCCAGGCCCCTTCGAGCAGGGACAGGGGAAGTTCCAGGGCCGCGGCCCGCTCCTCACGGTCACGGAGCAGTTCCAGCAGCCGTGCTTCCTCGCCGACGCGGTGTGCCGCCTCCGCCCGCAGCCGGTCGGCCGTCCTCCGCGCGTTGCGGAGCTCGCCGCCCACAGTGGCGGAGCCACGGCGCGGTGCCTCGACCGGTTCGGCGAGCAGCCGCTCCAGTTTGGCCGCCTCCCGCTCCAGCGCCTCCGCGTTGCCCGTCCGCATCAGCAGACCGGGCGCGATGGCGTCGCAGCGCTGGGCGACGACGTCCACGGCCTCGTTGTTCGTGGAGGCGACCAGCACCGACTGCCCCGCCGCGACGCAGGTGGTGACGACCGCCGTGACGACCTCGCTCTTGCCCGTGCCGGGCGGCCCGGTCGCCACCGTCAGCGGCCGTGTCATCGCCGACGAGATCACCTGTTCCTGGCTCTCGTTGCACGGCCCCGGAGCGATGAGGGTCACCGGATCCGCCGCGGCGGCGGTCGTGGTCGACGGCTGCCCGGCCCCGCCGTTCAGCAGCGCGTCCAGGGCGGTGCCCGCGATCTGCTCGGTTCGCGTGGAGATCTGGAGCAGGTTGTCCACCAGCGCCTGGGTGGCCATGGCCTCCGCGCCCGAGGGGACCAGCAGCACGGCCGCGTTGTGCGCACCGGGCCGGAGGGCCTGCATGACCGTACGCTCGCTGAGCGCGGACGGATCCAGCGGTTCGAGTTCCGGCAGCCCCAGTTCCTCCAGCAACTCCCTTATGGCGCGCAGCATCTGCGCGTCGTTGCCCTCCTGCCAGGTCGGTTGCCAGCGGGCGACCAGGTCGACGGCGTCGCCCGCGTCCAGGAGTTCCGAGACGACACCGGTGTGCAGGGAGGGCACGCCGCTGGGCCGGAGCACGTCCCGGCCGTCCTCGTCCGGCGCCAGCTCCATCTGCTGGATGAGCAGCGGAGCCAGTTCCACCGTCGCGCGCCGCCCCCGGCCTCCGTCCCGCGCGGGCAGCGTGATCGCCGGATACCCGTACCAGTACTCCTGCCGCGTCCCCGTCTCGGTGGCCGAACCGGTCCGCCCCTCCTGCGGGCGGGGCAGCGATCCCGGGGCGACGACGTGAGGCCCACGGCCCGACTGGATGGTCTCCTGTCCCTGGGCCAGCAGGAAGTACTTCTCGTTCCGGCCGCCGTCCCGGTCGGGCCGCATGCCGGCCGCCGCCTGTGCCGTGAGGCAGTCCACGTAGTACCTCAGCAGCCGCTGCCGGTCGACTCCGTCCCGTTCGTCCGCCTCGGCCAGCTCCCGCGCCTTCATCAACGCGGGCGAGCGCCGGGCGGCTCCGGTGGCGTCGGTGGCGTCGTGGGGGAGCGCGGGAAGCCGCACCGGCCGTGCCACCGACCGGGCGAAGGGAAGGCTTCGGGTGGCCCTGAACGTGGACTTGGTGGGCCGCTGCTCCTCGGGCACGCCGGCGCGGGTCATCTGCGCGGTCAGGTAGTCGAAGAGATCGTCCGGAGTGATCCACCCGCCGTCCTTGATCCGGCCGTTGCGCAACCCCTCGACGATCTCACCGGTGAACCGCGAGGTGCCGAGGCCGGACCCGGGCGGCGCCATCGCGGAGGCCGCCTGGAGAGCGTCGGACGCGGTGATGAAGTACACGCCGGTGGGCCGCAGCAGAGTGCTCGGCGCGGGCCGGTCCGGCTCCCCAGAAGGGCCCTTGGCGGTCCAGCCCTGGACGACCGAACCGCTGGAACAGCAGTCGAGCAGAACCACTTTGGAGGCGGCCCGGCAGGACTGGAGCGTCCTTTCCAGGAACTCCGCCGGTACGGCCGTGCCCGGCAGGTCGGTGGGGTCGGTGTCCCGGGTCAGGAAGTACAGCTGGCCGTCCTGCTCGCAGTACTCGCCGTGCCCGCTGAAGTAGAGCAGCGCGGTCTCGCTGGGCTGCCGGGCCTCCAGGAACGTCTCGACGGCGTGCAGCATCTCCGCGCGCGTCGGCTCGGCGGCCAGGGCGCACTCGTTGTACATGCCGATCTCGGTGTTCTCCAGGACCGCCCGCATGTAGTGGAGGTCGGCCCGCACGGCGGGGAGGTCGGCGTACGTCTCACTGTCGTACGTGGAGACGCCGACGAGCAGGGCATGGCGGTCGTTGTCGGACATCGCCGCTCAGCCCGCCGTCGTGCCGTCGCCGTCGCCGTCCGTGAGGAACCGCTCGATCAGCGTGTCGTCCTCGCGGGCTTCCTTGCCGGTGATGTGCAGCGTCGCTCCGTCGGGCCGTTTGACGATGATGGTGCGCTGGGGGACCCGCGCCAGCCACGTCTGCACCAGGGCGGCGGCGAACGAGCCGGCGCTCAGCAGCAGTCCCACGGTCTCGGCGGACGGGCCGCCCTTGTCGCCGGCCCCTGCCGGCCCGCCGGGTCCGGGAAGGTCCAGCCGGGCCGTGGAGTCCGCGGAGGCGAGCGCGGCGAGCAGCTCGCGTGCTTCCTTGCGGGCGCGCAGCGGGTCCTCGTCGACGACGGAGATGCGGTATCCGGTGTGGTCGTCGTGCATGGCGGTGTCGTGTCCCCCCCCTGGGTTCACCGGCTCCTTGCCGGGTGAACGACACTAGCGCCCGGCACTGACATCGGAGTCCCCCGTTCGGCGTCGCCCTCCAGGCCGTTGGCGTGAAAGCGCCTGCCGATGGCCGGGCCTGACCGCCTCGGGTCGGGGTGGTTCTGCCCGGGCGGTCGTGACCGGCGCGCCTTCGCACGGCCACGGGATGACCGGCCGGCGGGGTGTCTCGGCCGTGGAAGTGATCAGACCCGTTGATCAGGCCCATTGATCAGGCCCGTTGAGCAGACCCGTTGAGCAGACCCAGGTCGTTCCGCGTCATCGGGCGGTCCCGTGCCGAGGGGCCGTGGGGAAGCGTCCGGCCCGGGTGCCGGTGACCGCGACGCGCGGAGGGTCGGAGCGCCGGAGCGCCGGAGGGTCGGAGCCGCGGGTGAGCCGGACGGAGAGGTTCCGTCCGGTGGCGCTCCGTGTCCTGTGGTGTCGGCGGCCGCCTGCCGTTCCCCGGTGCCGTGGAAATCCTGGCCGGCACACCCCCGTGCTAGCCTTACCCGTTTGCATCGTCGCCGTGTCGGTGCTCCCTGCGGTGTCCCAGGCTGGTGGCCGCGACCCGGCCGCGCCTTCCTCGGTACGGTCTCTTCGAAGGAAGGCTTTCTGTGAGCAGCGGATCAGCACGTGCCGACGCCCGACGACAGGACCGTGCGCCCGAGGCGTCGGGCGCCGCTCCGGCGCGGCCCACGGCGGGCTCCTTCGCGGAGCTGGGGCTGCCGGCCGAGGTTCTGCGGGTACTCGACGAGCGGGGTGTGACCACGCCCTTCCCCATCCAGGCGGCGGCGCTGCCGAACGCTCTCGCGGGACGGGACGTCCTGGGCCGGGGCCGCACGGGATCCGGCAAGACCCTCGCCTTCGGCCTGGGGATGCTCGCCCGGACGGCCGGGCGGCGCGCGCAGGCCAAAGAGCCGCTGGCGCTCGTGCTGGTGCCCACCCGGGAGCTGGCGCAGCAGGTCGGAGAGGCGCTCACCCCGTACGCCGAGGCGCTGCGGCTGCGGCTCGCGACCGTGGTGGGCGGAGTGTCCATCGGACGGCAGGCCGCCGCGCTGCGGGACGGCGCCGAGATCGTCGTCGCCACCCCAGGCCGGCTGCACGACCTCATCGAGCGCAAGGACTGCCGGCTGGGACGGGTGCGCATCACGGTCCTGGACGAGGCGGACCAGATGTGTGACATGGGATTCCTGCCGCAGGTCAGCGAGATCCTGGACCAGGTGCGTTCCGACGGGCAGCGGATGCTGTTCTCCGCCACTCTCGATGGCGACGTCGACGAACTGGTGCGGGGCTACCTGCGCGACCCCGCCGTCCACTCCGTGGACCCCTCGTCCGGCGCGGTGTCCGCGATCGAGCACCACGTCTTCGTCGTGCACGGCCCCGACCGGTACGCGGTGACCACGGAGATCGCCGCCCGGGACGGCCGCGTCCTGCTCTTCCTGGACTCCAAGCACGGCGTCGACCAGCTCACGCGGCACCTGCGGGCCGCCGGCGTGGCCGCCGCCGCCCTGCACAGCGGGAAGTCCCAGCCGCAGCGCACCCGCACCCTGACCCAGTTCAGGAACGGACAGATCACCGCGCTGGTCGCGACGAACGTCGCCGCACGCGGCCTCCACGTCGACGACCTCGACCTCGTGGTCAACGTCGACCCGGCCACCGACCCCAAGGACTACCTGCACCGCGCGGGCCGCACGGCTCGCGCCGGCCGCTCCGGCACCGTCGTGACGCTCGTCCTGCCCGGGCAGCGCCGCGAAGCGAGCCAGGTCATGGCGGACGCCGACGTCGCTTCCAAGGTCACCAAGGTGCGCTCCGGCGAGGCGGAGCTGAGCCGCATCACCGGCGCCAGGGCCCCCTCCGGCGAGCCTCTCGACGGCGGGCCGGCCGTGTCACGCCCCAAGAACCACAACACCCCGTTCCGCGGCCTGGGCAGCACCAAGGACACCAAGAACGCCTCCGGCGGCAAGCCGTCCCGCAAGACCACCGAGGCCCGCAAACTCGCAGAGGCCCGCAAGGCGGCCCGCGTGCGGCGCGGCGGCTGAGCCCCGGCTAGGCAGTGTCTGATGGCTCTTTGATGAGGTCGCGGAGCCAGATGACGATGGCGGCGGTGGCCAGGGTGCCGCGGAAGATGAGTCACGTTTGTCGTACCTGGTCGCCACGGCCCGGTGTTGCTTGAGTTTGCCGATGCAGCGTTCAACGGTGTTGCGTCGGCGGTACTGCTCGCGGTCGAAGGCCGGGGGACGTCCTCCGGCCCGGCCTCGCCGGCGGCGGTTGGCACGCTGGTCATCCGGTTGCGCGATCGTGGCCTTGATACCGCGTTGCCGCAGGTAGGCACGGTTGGCGCGGCTGGAGTACGCCTTGTCGCCACGGGCCCGGTCAGGGCGGGTGCGGGGCCGGCCCTTCCCGGTCCGGGTCACTTTCAAAGCCCGTATGAGCGGGATGAACATCGGGCTGTCCCCGCGCTGGCCGGGTGAGGTCAGCCAGACCAGGGGCCGGCACCGGTCGTCCGCCAGCAGGTGGATCTTGCAGGTCAGTCCGCCCCGGGATCGTCCCAGCGCCTCACGTCCCCCCGCCTCCTCACGGGCGCCGCCCCCTTTTGCGGATAGTCGGCAGGGGGACGCCGCCGGGCTCCGGCCGCATGCTGGTGGGCCCGGCAGGTGGTGGAGTCGGCGTTGACCGCCCAGGAACCGTCCGCGTCCCGGGCACTGGTGTCAGAGCCTGCTTGCAGCGCGCGCAGGATCTTCACCCAGGTGCCGTCGGCCGACCAGCGCCGGTGGCGCTCGTAGACCGTCTGCCAGGGACCGTAGCGTTCGGGCAGGTCACGCCAGGGAATCCCGGTCCGCGTGCGGTACAGCACACCGTTGACCACCGTGCGGTGATCGGCCCACCGCCCGCCAGGCCCGCCCCCTTCGGGCAGCAGCGCAGCGATGCGTTCCCATTGAGCGTTGGTCAGTTCATGCCGCCGCACCATGCCAGGCTCCTGCCCGCAACGGCGGCAGATCCACCATCCAGGCAAGAGCCATCAGACACTGCCTAGCGGACGCCACCGCTTTCTGCGCAGGTTCGGCGGGGCTGCTCATCGGTGGACTGGAACTGGTCCGCACCTTCGTCCATTCGTCCTGCTGCTCTTGATCGCAGCGGTTCCTTCGAGGGTGCGCCGATGGAGGTCTTCGTCTTCGGGGACTGTGTACCCCTTTGTGCACCCCAAGCGGTCGACGCAACGTGTGGTCGTCGCCGCGCATCCGGATGAGCTTCGTCGGTTCGAGCAACGGCGCCCATTCCGGCCCGTGAGCTACTGCCGCTCTGCAACGGGTTCGGGCGCGCACCGCTCGTAGCAGCAGCGCGCGCCCGAACCCTTCTCACCTTCCTGACTTGCACCGGGATAGTGGTTGTCGTCTCTATGCTCAGGCAGTCAGTTAGGCAAGGTCACTTGAGGAGTTCGATGCCGCCGTGGTCGCCGTTTGCGTCGACGTCGGGGTAGAGGCCGAGGTTTCCGTTGTTCCAGCTGATCAGGATGTCGTTGACGCGGTCGTCGTTGTGGGTGAAGGCGCCGGTGGTCAGGATGTGGGCGTTCTTCCAAGCGGTGCCTGCGTCGCGGATTTTGGTGCGGCCGTGGTAGCCCTTGGCGTCGACGCCCGGGAAGACGCTGGTCTCGCCGTCCTTCCACTGGATGAGCAGGTCGGAGGTCGGCTTGCCGTTGAACTCGCCCGCGCTGATCTGGATGGCGTTCTTCCAGGAGTCGGCCGCCGGGGAAAGTTGGCTGTAGCCGTTCAGTTCCTTGCTGTGGATGTCGGTGTACAGCGAGGTGGAGCCGTTTTCCCACAGGACCAGGACGTCGTCGCGTAGGCCGTTGCCGCTGTAGTTGCCGATGGTGATCAGCCGGGCGTTGTTCCAGAAGTTCTTGGGGTCCAGTTTCAGCTTCTTCTTCAGGGTCCTCTCGTCGTGGGCGCCCTTCAGGTCGAGGTGTCCGTACTCGGTCACCTCGGCGTCCACCCACCGTACGAAGAGTCCGTCGGTGCCGCTGCCGGCGAAGTTGCCCGCGGCGATGGCGCGGGCGTACTTCCAGTCGCTGCCGGCCTTGGCCACTTTGTGTTCGCCCGAGAACGGTGTCTTGGGGTCGGTGCTGTCCGTTCCGGGAAAAATGCTGGCCGAGCCGTCCTTCCAGATGACGAACAGGTCCATGCGGCGCTTGGCCGCCGCGCCGGAGGCGTTGGTGAAACGGCCGGAGGCCAGGTGGGCGACGTTCTTCCAGTCGGCCTGCTTGAGAACATCCCGGTAGGCGACGGAGCGGATCCATCCGGTGATGTCATCGACCCGGGTGTTCGCAGCGGTCCTGCTGGTGACGGTTTCGTCAGTGCCGAAGCAGCCGCCTTGACCTGACATGCTGTTGATGCCTGCCAGTTCGTAGCGGCCGCCGATCTCTCGGAAGGCCGGCCCGCCGGTGTCCCCCTGGCAGACGGCGGCGTTGGGGGTCTTGCCGGACAGGTCGATCGAGGTGCTCTTCACCGTGTCCACGGTGAATCGTGCGTGGTGCAGCCGGTCGGGGACCCACTCGTCATGGGTCCGTCCATAGCCCGCGACCCAGAGGCCCTCACCCGGCAGTACGGCGTTGGCACTGAGGCCGACGGGGGCGATGCCGTCGACCGGCGTGGCCAGTCGTGCCATGACCACGTCGCGGTCGGTACGGGGGACGAGTTCGACGACCTCCGCTACGCTGCCGCCGCCACGGGTGAGGTCGGTGCGGCCGATGGTGGCGATCGTACGCATCTTCGGAGTGCCCGCCTGCACTGCCAGACTCTTTGCGGGGTCGTCGGCGAAGCAGCTGGCGGCGGTGACCAGCCACTGCTCCCCCACCAGCGCGGCCGAGCAGCTGCGCTCGCCTCCGATGTCGAGCTTGGCCGTGAACGTGAACGTGTCGTCCTTGGCCGGCTCGCCGACCACCGCGTGCGCGGGGGCGGCTGACAGCAGGGCCGCCGTTACAGCGGATACGGCAAGTCCGGTCATCCACGCAGCGCGCGGACGTATGCCAGGCATTCTGTTATTCCTCAGCGAAGTAGTGGTGCGGGAAGTCACGCGATGGCCGGATTGAGTGGTTCGTGAGCCGGGCCGCGTGAGGTTGAAGGCTGTGTCAGCCCTTGACGCGCAGCTTGACCAGGACGGCGGGATTTCCCGTCGGGTTGGCGCCCTGGCCGACCACGGTGGTGTCATACTTCGGCACTCCGACCTCGGTAGTCTGGCCCTCGCTGGTGAGACTGGCCTGGACGAGGTAATTCCCGGCGGTGATGGAGATGACCTTCGGTACCTCCAGCGTGAGTTGACCGGTCTTTCCGGTCCCCGTGACCTTGAAGCAGTATTTTCCGCGGTCAACGTTGTCCAGGTTGTTGGTGTTGACCACGATGTCCTGCGTCACAGCGCAGTCGGACAGCAGAATGTGGCCGTCACCCTTGCGGAGCGCGATTCCGCGCTCTTTGAGGATGTTCGCCGCGTTGGGGTACTCGAAGCCCTCAACTGCATAGGACAGGGCTGGATTGCCAGCGGGAACTGTCGAGGGAGCTGCCGTGCTGGTGGTAGCGCCTACGACCAGCGCGACAGACGCAACTCCGGTAGAAACGGCAACACGTGTTCCGCGCAGGAGGGATCTCACGGGGGTCTTCCTTTCGGCGGAGAGGATCAGGGGCAAGGGAAGCCGCATCACGCACGGGGTGAGAGCGGTGCTGATCGAATCTATCATCTAGGTAAGGTGCTAGTTGCATGTTTCTGATGTGGCATCAGTCTCGACTCCCTACAGTTTGGGGTCATCCGACTTGACGCGACGACACTCCACTGCTTAACGCTGCCCACTTTGCCTCCGTGGGGGTTGGCCTGTTCCAGACGCTCCATGTGGTGACCAACCATCCTCCGACTACTATCTCCAGTGACCCTGACTGCGCGTCAGTTCGCTTTGGCTAATTCATGAAGGTAGCTCGTGAGATATAGACCTTGCTTGAAGAGGATGAGGAGCGCGCCTGCGTTCGTCATACGTCTGCTGTGCATGACCTTGTTGCCCTTGGCGCTTCTCGCCGGACTGCTTGGTACTACTCCGGCCAGAGGGGCGGATGAGTGGGACCCAGATGATTTCGACATCTCTGATGAGCTCTGGAACACCGACCGCGGCATTGTGGTCGAACGGTGGTTGACCGGCGGGCCGGGCGTTAAGGCGGCAGCTGAGGCAGCGCTCCTCGGCTCCGATGAGGACGTGCGTCGCTTCCTCGACCGCGAGGAGAAGCTGGCCCAGCTCGGGGATGAGCGTGTTGCGACGGCCCAGATTTATAACATGGGCGGGCCGACGTTGCGTGAGGCTGCTCAGAAGGTTCTGGTCGAAGGGTCGGACGAGGAGATAACGAAGTTCCTCACGGAGGGGTGGCAGACTCCCTTCGAGGCCGACCAGCGCATCCTGGTCACGCAGGCGATCAACGAGGGCGGCCCTACCCTCAAAGAAGCTGGCCAGAAGGCGCTTCTGGGGACGGCCGACGACATGGCCGCGTTCTTGGAAGACAAGCAGTTCATCGCGCGCGAGGCCGATGAGCGGCTCCGTCTGGTCCAGATCCTGGGAACCGGTGGCCCTGCCACGAAGGAGGCTGCTCAGGTCGCGTTGAAGGGATCGCCCGAGGACGTCCGTGAGTTCCTTGCCGTGGGCCAGCACATCGCCGGCATGCGCGATCAGGAACGGGCCAGTGTTGCCCAGCTCGCGCAGCGGGCGAAGGAAGCCGGTCAGGTGGCCAAGCGCCAGACAGAGGCGGCGGAACGGGCTTCCGAACGGGCCATGAAGGCCTCTGATCTCGCTAAGCAGCAAGCGAAGAAGGCCGCCGAGGAAACCCAGGCGGCGGGCAAGGACACAGCCCGCGCGGCACGCTCGGCTCGTCAGGCCGCGACCGCGGCGCAGGGCGCCGCCAACGCCGCTCAAGAGGCCATCGGCGCGGCACAGGCGGCCAATTACGCGGCGCGGATGGCCTCCACCGCCGCGGCGAACGCTGCGGCTGCCGCTGCTGGTGCCGCCGAGGCCGCGGCACGGGCGCGCAATGCCGCCGCCAACGCGGCGAAGGATGCGGGTCGGGCGGGCGACGCGCGCAAGGCTGCCGAGAACGCCTACGCGGCCGCGAAGGCAGCCGACCTGGCCAGGGATGCCGCGAAGCAGGTGGGTGTCGCGTCGAAGGCTGCCGAGAAGGCTGCGGGTGCGGCCGCGAGTGCCAGCGCCAACGCGCAGGTGGCGGCAGGCGAGGCGGACCGGGCCGGTGGCCTTGCCGGAGTGGCCGACGCGGAGGCGGCCCAGGCTCGGCAGTGGGCGGCGACCGCTCGTAGCCGTGCGGCTGAATCGGCTCGTGCGGCCCAGCAGTCGCAGGCGCTGGCCCGTGAGTCGGCGGCCGCGGCGGACGAGGCGGCGAAGGCCGCGGACTCGGCGGCCACGCACGCCCGTAATGCCGGCAAGGCGGCAGAGGAGGCTGCCAAGCACGCCGGGGAGTCGTCGACCGCTGCCAAGCAGTCGGCCGCCCATGCCGCGGAGGCCAAGAAGGCGGCTAACGCCGCGCTTGACGCGGTGAAGACCGCGCGCAAGGTGGAGGGTGTCGCCCGCAAGGTCGAGGCTGAGGAACTCAGGGCCCGCACCGCTGCCAGGGTCGATCAGGCCCGGGTCCTTCGGATCGAGGGAGAGCGGCGTCAAGCCGAGGTGGAGCGCGCCGACAAGGAGCGCAGGGAGCTTGACGAGGAGGCCGACCGCCTCGCCGTCGAAGCGGCCAAGCCCGGCGTCGAGGTCAAGGAGGCCGCAGCCAAGGGCCGCAAGGTCGCCTTGCGTTCGCTGAAGACCGCGGGCCCTTGGAGCCAGGCCGCCGCCAAGCTCGCCCTCGCGGGTTCTGACGACGATGTGGTCGAGTACCTGCGGACCGGGCGGCAGGAGGCCCGGCAGGAGGACGAGCGCGCCGATGTCCAGCACCTCGCCGAGGACAGCGGACTGGAATCGGTCCGCAAAGCGGCCAAGGAAGCACTCAAGGGCGACGCGAAGCAGGTATCCGAGTTCCTGCGCACCGGTCAGCACGAGGCCGCTCTGGGCGACTACCGCCTGCGCGTAGCGCAGATCGTACACACCGCGGGCCCGGAGCTGAAGAAGGCCGGCCAGGACGCGCTGCTGGACAGCTCCGCCGACAAACTCCGCGAATTCCTCAACCGCACGCAGCACATCGCCCGCGAAGCCGACGAACGCACCAGTGCCGCCCAGCTCATCAACACTGGTGGGCCCGAGGTCAAGGCAGCCGCCAAGGTCGCGCTCGAAAGCCCGCCGGAACTGTTGCACCAGTTCATCGAGACCGGCCAGTACGCCGCCGCGCGTCTGGACAACCTTACGGCCACCCACGTCGCCACCGTGCAGCAACTGATCGCGGGCGCCGCCCAGACGGCGGCTCTCGCCCAGGAGAACGCAGCCCACGCCGCGGTCGTCGCGGCTCAGGCCGCGAGGGCCAGCACGGAAGCGGACGCCGCTGCCAAACAGGCCAAGGAATACGCCGGCCAGGCCAACAGCTTCGCCGGCCAGGCACGCCAGTACGCCAAGGCGGCCGAAGCCTCGGCCGCCGAAGCCGCGAAATCCGCACGAGCCGCTGGTCAAGCGGCACAAGCAGCGGCGGCTGACGCAGAAGCCGCAGAAGTCTACGCCGCAAGGGCCACTGAATCGGCTCGCTGGGCCCATGACTCGGCTGATACGGCCTACGCCGCCGCCGCGGACGCCCGCCAGTCCGCCGCACAGGCGGGCCAGGACGCCGCCGCGGCGAAGGACGCCATCACCAAGATCAAGATTCGTGTCCGTGACCTGAAGGCCGCGGAAAAGGCCATGAGAGAGGCCCAGGACAAGATCGCCGGCGCCTCGTCAGAGCTGGCCAACAAACTTCTTCAGTACAAAAGCGTCGAGGAACAGGCCGGCGGCCAGGAGGAGAAGAAGTGCCCCAAGTGGGACCCCGGATGCTGGACGGGGGTTGCCGGCGTCATCGCCAAGATCACACCACTGAGTGGCATATCTGGGTGCTTCCATGACCCTGGAATAAACCTCGACTGCGCTGAACTCATCCCGGGCCCGGGCGGGAAGGGCGCCAAGTGGGCCGCCAAGGGCGGAAAGTGGGTCTTCGGCAAGTGGGGCAAAAAGGAGGTCGAAAAGGAGGTTGGAAAGACAGCAGGTAGGGGACGTCGTCTGTCTGGCTGCAAGTGCTTCCTGGCCGGCACCAAAGTCCTCATGGGCGACCGCTCCACCCGCAACATCGAGAACATCAAGATAGGTGACCAGGTCCTTGCAACCGACCCACTCACCAGCCAAACCGCCCCCCGCCGGGTCACCCGCACGATCGTCACCGACAGCGACAAACACTTCAACGAACTGACGATCACAACCCCCAACGGCCTGGCAAAGCTGACCGCCACTCACGAGCACCCCGTCTGGGTACCCGACAGACACCGCTGGCTCCCCGCTCGCGCGCTTACCCCCGGAACCATCCTCCGCACCAGTGGCGGAGCCATCGCCCAAGTCAAGGCCAACCACGCCTACTACCACCATGCCCGCACATACAACCTCACCGTCGACGACCTCCATACGTACTATGTGCTAGCGGGCGCCACGCCGGTCCTCGTTCACAACTCGAATGTTCTTTGCGGAACCGCAGCTCTCGAGAACGGGGACTGGCAGCACATTGTGGACCGCCATCGACCCGGTGGTGCGCTGATCGACGACGAGGCGGGCATCCTTATAGGAAAGGATAAGAAGGTGCGCCGGAGAATAATTGAGACCATAAATCGCGGCACCCCAAAGTCAAACACTCAAGGGCGCCCGGGGCATATTTACGAATGGGACTTCGGTAGTGTCGTGGGTAAGGCTGGTCCGGCAAATGGGGGCGGGGACTTGACTAGAATCCGTGTAGTCGTGAAGGATGGGAAAGTTGTCACCGCTTTCCCGTTCTAGACGACAGAGCGCCTGCGAGTGAGGAAAAAAAATCATGGTTCACCTTTCCTTCTCTATCCCGGAGCGGAATTCTCCATGGCGCAGGACCTGGGAGATTGCGAAGCGCGGGTGGGAGCCTGCGAGTCTCGCGGAAATCGACCTCCGATACAAGTGCTTCGGCGTCAATGTCAATATGACCATAGACGGTGTGGAAGTCATCTCCGGGAGAAGATTTGTGACGCTCGTGGATCTAGCTCTTTCGCTCTCTTGGGCGGAGAGGCGTATTTCAGCAGGAGAAGACGCAGAGTTCGGCTTCACAGAGAGCGAAGAGGTTGTCCGCCTGCATTGCGACGGGAGCCACGTTGTCGTAACATCGTCGTGCCGTCCCTGGCGGGTTACCGTCGAGCGTGGAGAGCTCGCGAGTGTTTTCTCCAGTTTCCGTCGTCAGGCGCATTCGTGTCTGACATCAGAGGTCCCTGGATTGGCTGCGAATCCGGTGATTCAGCAGATCTTGCCGGAATAGGGCCTTTATCTGAATGAGTGCAGGGTGATACTTGGAGCCCTTGCCAGAGTCACTCCGGCAAGGGCTCCTCGAGGCTTTGGCGGCTGGGTCAGCAGCGGCTGCTGTGACGTACGGGCCATCAGGAGCGTCGCCGACCCTTTCCTGCCTGGTGTTGATGGGTCACGGGGGTATCAGTGCTATGGCACTGAACCTCAACTCGTGATGTCGGCTATGGTGGCCTCCACCTGCGCCATGAGACCTGCGGAATAGGGTTCGCGTCCCCTCGGCTGTACTGCGATCGTGAGGACGTGCCAGAGGACCAGAAGATGCAGTCGGCCGCGCCGATCACAAAGTGGTCTGCCGGGTCGATCCGGATCACGAGCCGCACAGTCACTGAGCCTTTTTCATCTTGGCTCTTGAGGGGTGAAACGGGAGGTCAGGTGGGGTGACGTGGCAGGGCCCCTTGTCGTTGTCGTGGTGATTCCACTCATCACGCAGCGTCCAAGGGGCCCTGTTGGTTCCGTATTCTTCCACGCTCGATGTCCCGCACGAGCTTGTCGAGCATGTCTCGTGGCTGATCCACGCCCGCCGGCTCGAGCTCAACTCGAGAGGTCGGAGGCTGGGCTGCTTCAATCAGGCCCTGCTGGTGCTGGCGCATCTGCGGAAGAACGAGACGTTCGCGCAGGCGGCAGCAGGTGGATCAACGACCTCCTCAAGACACCCGACTGATCACAACCTCACCTCGCCGCTGCCGAACGAGCCGTCCACGACGTGCAGGACCTCTCGCGCGGCCACCTCCGCCTCGCGGTCACCCCGACGTTCACCGCCTACCTCGTCGGCTCGGTCGTCGCCGAGCTCCACGCCCGCCACCCCGGCATCACCCTGACCGTCACCGAAGCGACCCAAGACCGCATCGGGGCCGGCCTGGCCGACGACGAGATCGACCTCGGCATCGCCTTTACCGGGCCCCACCCGCCCGGCATCAGCGCCACGCCGCTGTCCACCGAGACCCGCAGCCTCGTAACCAGAGCACAGCACGCCCCCGCCACCGGCCGCCAGCCCACGCCGGCACAGGATCTCGGCCGGCAGCAACTGACGCTCCTGAGCGCCGACTTCGTCACCCGAAGCCATATCGGCGCCTACTGAGTGGTGTGCATCGTGAAGTAGCAGGTCACGGGCCTGGTGTGATTCTGTACTCCGGTGCTCGTGCTGGTCGCGCGCGGCAGCCTGCCGTGTAGATCATCGGGCAGGGAGGTCTTCGCGGGTTCTGGCCCGTTCCGGCCCGCGATGCTCCTACGCTCCCGGGCATGGTGGACCCCGCGGTACTGGAACGGATCACCGCGCGCCGCGCGGAACTGGACGGGCTGGAAGAACAACTGGTCAAGCAGCTGGACGAGGTGAGGGCAGAGCGGGACGAACTCGCGGTCGCCGAGCGGGTCCTGGCGCGGATGGGTGAGCAGATCGCTGGGGAGCGGGCTGCTGCCGCACCGGTGTCGGCACAAGTGGCGGGGCGTGCGGTGCTGCTGGTCCCGCAGCGGTGCGAGAACCCCGACGAGGGCGCGCTTCCCGGATCCTGGCGGTCGTGCGGGCCGCCGGCGGTCCGGTACAGGTGCGGGCTGTGGGTGAGGAGCTGGGCCTTCAGATGGAGGTACGCGGGAAGTTGGAGCCGTCGCGGGCGAAGCTGGTCAAGCTTGCAGACCGCGGCTGGCTGCACAAGCGCGCCGACGGGAAGTTCACCGCGCGCCTGTAGCCGGTCCGGCGGGCACGCCGACCGGGCATAACTGGAGTCCTCCGGCGGCAGTTGAGTTTGGTGTGAAGAAAGACAGCAGCCTCGCCGAGGGCCCCGACGGTCTTGTCTGCGCCGCCCGGCTGCCGCTGTCGAGCGCCACCTTGAACTGGCTCGCCGACCTGATACGCGGCCACTGCAAGAAGATCGGATCGCGGTCGCGGGCCCTGTCCGCGGGGAAGATCGCCGGGATCGTGCTGGCGGTACTGCGCTGTGACCAGCGGCCCGGCGACCTGGCTGGCGGGAACGGGGTCCACCGCACCACGGTGTCCCGGTGGGTGCGGGAAGTCGTCGGGCTGCTGGCCGCCCGCGCCCCGCGCCTGGACCGCGCGCTGAGGAAGATCGCCCGATCGGGTGGCGGGGTGGTCCTGCTGGACGGCTCCCTGATCCGCACCCGCCGCCGCACCGGGACCGAGGACCGGAAAAACTACTCCGGCAAGCACAAGTCCACGGCCTGCTCGTGATCGCGCTCACCGACGACAAGGGCCGCCTGGTCTGGGTGAGCGCGGTCCGGCCGGGACGCACCTTGGAGATCACCGCGTGCCGCCACGACAAACTGACCGCCCATCTGCGCGCGGCCGGCCTCGGCGCGATCGCCGACCTGGGCTTCGTCGGCCTCGATGACAGTGGTCCGGACGCGGACCCGGCGGTGATCACCGGCTACAAGGCGGCCCGCAACCGGCCCCTGAGCAGGGGGCAGAAGCTGTCCAACAAGGCGCCGGCCGCGGTCCGGGCGCCAGCCGAGCACGGCTTCGCGCACCTGAAGAACTGGCGCGTGCCCGGCCAAGGTCCGCACCGACCCGAGGTAGGCGACCGCACTGGTGCGGGCCCTGCTGGTCCTGACGAACCGAGAAGTCGCGCGCCGACCGACGATCTTCACCCAAGTCACCCGCCCACAACCAGCGTGAGCACCCCGAGGGCGACGCACACGAGGCTCGTGACCTGCTACTTCACGATGCACACCGCTCATTGAGCAGTCCCTGGAGGAGTGGGACCGCGTCAGTCAGGGCTCGTCGCCTGCGAGGTGAACGGGGTTTTGGTCCGCGACTGGTCCCGGAAGGGCTGGTCAGGAGCGGGATAGCGGTGGGAGGAACTGGGAGTTACAGCGCAAACCGGTCCTGGCTTCGAGCGGGGCGAGGGGAAGGCGTCTGACGGGCAAAAGCCAAGGTCAGGCGCCTTTTCTTGTGCCCCTAGAAGAAGCCCAGCTTCTTCGGGGAGTAGGAGACGAGGAGATTCTTCGTCTGCTGGTAGTGGTCCAGCATCATCCGGTGCCCCTCCCGGCCGATGCCCGACTGTTTGTAGCCGCCGAAGGCGGCGTGCGCCGGGTACTGGTGGTAGCAGTTGGTCCAGACGCGGCCCGCCTGGAGGGTGCGGCCGGCGCGGTAGGCGGTGGTGCCGTCGCGGGTCCAGACGCCGGCGCCGAGGCCGTAGAGGGTGTCGTTGGCCAGGGCCATGGCGTCGTCGAAGTCGGTGAAGGGGGTGACGGCGACGACGGGGCCGAAGATCTCCTCCTGGAAGACGCGCATGCGGTTGGTGCCCTCGAAGATGGTGGGTTCGACGTAGTAGCCGCCCTTGAGGTCGCCGCCCGGGTCGAGGCGGTGGCCGCCGGTGAGGACGCGGGCGCCCTCCTGTCTGCCGATGTCGAAGTAGGAGAGGATCTTCTCCAGTTGGTCGTTGGACGCCTGGGCGCCGATCATCGTGTCCGTGTCCAGCGGGTGGCCGGGGACGATCGCCTCGGTGCGGGCGATGCCGGCCGCGAGGAAGTCCGCGTAGTGGCCGCGCTGGATCAGGGCGCGGGACGGGCAGGTGCAGACCTCGCCCTGGTTGAGGGCGAACATCGTGAAGCCTTCGAGGGCCTTGTCGCGGAAGTCGTCGTCGGCGGCGGAGACGTCGTCGAAGAAGATGTTGGGGCTCTTGCCGCCCAGTTCGAGGGTGACCGGGCGCAGGTTCTCCGAGGCGTACTGCATGATCAGGCGGCCGGTCGTGGTCTCGCCCGTGAAGGCGATCTTGGCTACGCGCGGGCTGGACGCCAGCGGTTTGCCGGCCTCGACCCCGAAGCCGTTCACGACGTTCAGCACGCCCGGCGGCAGGAGGTCGGCGACGAGGTCCAGCCAGACGTGGATCGACGCCGGTGTCTGCTCGGCCGGTTTCAGGACGACCGCGTTGCCGGCGGCGAGGGCCGGGGCGAGTTTCCACGCGGCCATCAGGAGCGGGAAGTTCCACGGGATGATCTGGGCGACCACGCCGAGCGGTTCGTGGAAGTGGTACGCGACGGTGTCCTCGTCCAGCTCGGACAGGCCGCCCTCCTGGGCGCGCAGGGCGCCCGCGAAGTAGCGGAAGTGGTCGACGGCCAGCGGTATGTCCGCGGCCAGCGTCTCGCGGACGGGCTTGCCGTTCTCCCACGACTCCGCGACGGCGAGCGCCTCCAGGTGCTCCTCCATGCGGTCCGCGATGCGGAGCAGGACCGCCGCGCGCTCGGCCGGCGCCGTGCGGCCCCAGGCGGGGGCCGCGGCGTGGGCGGCGTCCAGGGCGCGTTCGACGTCCTCGGCGGTGCCCCGCGCGACCTCGGTGAAGGGCTCGCCGTTCACCGGCGTCGGGTTCTCGAAGTAGCCGCCCCGGGCGGGCGTACGGTACTCGCCGCCGATCCAGTGGTCGTAACGCGGGCGGTACGAGACCACGGCGTCGGGGGAGCCGGGGGACGCGTAACGGGCCATGCGGCCCACCTCCTCGGGCACGGCCGCCCGTGCCGTCACGGGCGGCGACGCCGGATCGCTACCCACCCACGGCTTGCGGTAGGCCCCGCCGGTGTGGTGTACACATCATCAGACCTCACCGAGAGCGACCGAAAGAGACGGACGGACCCATGAACAAGAAGGTGCTCGCCGACATAGCCGAGCGCACCATCGCCGCCTACCTGACCACCTTTCTCGGCCTGCTCATCGCCGACGGGTTCGACCTGACCGACGTTTCCGCGCTCAAGGCCGCCGCCATCGCGGCCCTGCCTGCCGCCCTCTCGGTGATCAAGGGAGCGATCGGGCGGTACGTCGGGGACGACGACAGCGTGGCCTGGCTGCCGAGCCGGCGGCGGAGCAAGCGCTCCGCCGCCGGGACGGCAAGAAGGGCGGGAGAAACGGGGAAGGCCGGGAAGACGGGGCAAGCGGGGAAGTCAGGGAAGTCAGGGGAGTCAGGGAAGGAAGGCTCGGCGGGGAGCCAGGCCGGTCGGCCCGGCAAGTAGGGCCGCATCGGCGGTGGTTGACCCCCGCGCCTCAGCCGGCCGCCCCGTACCGTGCCGCCGCCTCCCGTACCGTCTCCGGCTTCACCTCGCCCCGGCGCGCCAGCGCGTCCAGCGCCGCCACCGCGATCGATCCGGGGTCGACGCCGAAGTGCCGGCGGGCCGCCTCCCGGGTGTCGGAGAGGCCGAACCCGTCCGTGCCGAGGGACGTCCAGTCCTGCTCGACCCACGGCGCGATCTGGTCGGGAACCGCCCGCATCCAGTCGCTGACCGCCAACACCGGTCCCGGGGTGCCCCGTAGTGCCCGTGTGACGTACGGGATCCGCTCCTCGCCCCGCAAACGGGCCGCGTCGCAGGCCAGGGCGTCGCGGCGCAGCTCCGTCCAGGAGGGCGCGGACCAGACGTCGGCGGCCACGCCCCAGTCGTCGGCGAGCAGCCGCTGGGCGTCCAGGGCCCAGTGGACGGCCGTGCCGGAGGACAGCAACTGCAGCCTGGGTGCCTCGGCGGGCACCCCGGCCGCCTCCCGGTAGCGGTAGAGGCCCTTGAGGACGCCCTCCTCCACCCCGGGCGGCATCGGCGGCTGGGCCTTCGGCTCGTTGTAGACCGTCAGGTAGTAGAAGACGTCTTCCGGTTCCGGTCCGAACATCCGCCGCAGGCCGTCGCGTACGATCACCGCCACCTCGTACGCGAACGCCGGGTCGTAGGCGACGGCCGCCGGGTTGGTGGAGGCGATCAGGTGCGAGTGCCCGTCGGCGTGCTGGAGGCCCTCGCCGGTCATGGTGGTGCGTCCGGCGGTCGCTCCGATGACGAAACCGCGGCCCAACTGATCGGCCAGCGACCAGAACTGGTCGGCGGTCCGCTGCCATCCGAACATCGAGTAGAAGATGTAGAACGGGATCATCGGCTCGCCGTGCGTCGCGTACGAGGTGGCGGCGGCCGTGAAGGAGGCCAGCGAACCCGCCTCCGTGATCCCCTCGTTGAGGATCTGCCCGTCCCGCGCCTCCCGGTAGTACAGGAGCTGGTCGCGGTCGACGGGGTCGTAGGTCTGCCCGGACGGCGAGTAGAGGCCCGCCGACGGGAACAGGGACTCCATGCCGAAGGTGCGGGCCTCGTCCGGGACCACCGGGACCCAGCGCCGCCCGGTCTCCTCGTCCCGCATCAGGTCCTTGACCAGCCGGACGAACGCCATGGTGGTGGCGATCTCCTGGGTCCCGGAGCCCTTGGCCAGGGCCTCGAAGGGCTTGGCCGGGGGCTCCGGCAGCGCCACGGCGGCCACCCTGCGCGCCGGGGCCGGGCCGCCGAGCGCCGCGCGGCGCTCGCGCAGGTAGCGGACCTCGGGGGAGTCCTCGCCCGGGTGGCCGTACGGCGGCACGTCGCCGTCCAGCTCGCGGTCGGGGATGGGCAGGTCGAGCAGGTCCCGCAGGGCGCGGAACTCCTTGCCCGTCAGCTTCTTCATCTGGTGGTTGGCGTTCCGGGACGCGAAGCCGGGGCCGAGCGTGTGCCCCTTGACCGTCTGGATGAGGACGACGCTCGGCGCGCCCCGGTGGTCGACCGCGGCCCGGTAGGCGGCGTACACCTTGCGCGGCTCGTGGCCCGCGCGGGACGCGCCGAACAGCTCCAGCAGCTCCGCGTCGGCCAGCCCGGCGCCGAGCGCGCGCAGCGCCGGGTCGGTGCCGAAGAAGTGGTCGCGGACGTAGCCGGCGTCCCGGGTGGCGTAGGTCTGGAACTGGGCGTCCGGGACCTCGCCCAGCCTGCGGACGAGTGCGCCGGTGGTGTCGCGGGCGAGGACGCCGTCCCACGCGGAGCCCCACAGGGACTTGACGACGTTCCAGCCCGCCGCCCGGAACTGTGCCTCCAGCTCCTGCACGATCTTGAAGTTGGGGCGGACGGGACCGTCGAGGCGCTGGAGGTTGCAGTTGACGACGAAGGTGAGGTTGTCCAGGCGTTCGCGCGCGGCGAGGGCGAGGGCGGCGGTCGACTCGGGTTCGTCCATCTCGCCGTCGCCGAGGAACGCCCACACCCGGGACCGCGAGGTGTCCTTGATGCCCCGGTGCTCCAGATAGCGGTTGAAGCGTGCCTGGTAGACCGCGGAGAGCGGGCCGAGGCCCATGGACACCGTGGGGAACTCCCAGAACCAGGGCAGCCGGCGCGGATGCGGGTACGACGGCAGGCCGTCGCCGCCCGCCTCCTGGCGGAACCGGTCGAGCCGGTCCGCGCCGATCCGGCCCTCCAGGAAGGCGCGGGCGTAGACGCCGGGGGAGGCGTGGCCCTGGAGGAAGAGCTGGTCCCCGCTGCCGTCGGCCTCCTTGCCGCGGAAGAAGTGCTGGAAGCCCGTCTCGTAGAGCCAGGCGGCCGAGGCGTAGGTCGCGATGTGCCCGCCGAGCCCGGCGCGGTGGTTGCCGCGGCTCACCATGGCGGCGGCGTTCCACCGGTTCCAGGCGGTGATGCGGCGTTCCAGGTCCTGGTCGCCGGGGTACTCCGGCTCCTCGGCGGTCGGGACGGTGTTGACGTACGGGGTCTGTGTGAGCGGAGGGAGGTCCACGCCGGTGCGCGCGGCGTGCTCGGTCATCCGCCGCAGCAGGTACGCGGCCCGGTGCGGCCCGCCGGTCCGGGTGGCGGAGTCCAGGGACTCCAGCCACTCGGCGACCTCGTCAGGGTCGTGGTCGGGCAGCTGGTCGAGCTGGGACATGGGTGATCCCCCCTTCGCGTTTCCCGTGCGCTGCGGCCGGGAGGGCATATTCCGAACTGCGGAATGTTCGTTCCGCCATCTGTTGACGCTAGGTGGGCGGTAGATGGCCGGTCAATGGTTACTGGTGGGTAATGATCGATGATCGATCATTTTGGGGGGTCGGTCTTGCCGGGACGGCAACCGGATTGCCTCCCTCCACACGGGGTGTGATCCGCGCACCCGAACCCGGAGCCCGCACACGTTCCCCGCCCCGCGTCCGCCGGGCGACACTGTGCGTGCGAGTCCCACTGGCGCGACGGGACAGGACTGCCGGTCTTCCCCCGAGCCGGCGGCCCGCCGCCCCGTACCGCCGGGCGGACGGTACGGGGCGGAGCCGCGCCCGGGCGAGGGCAGGGGGACGGGCGCGACGGGGGAGCGACGGGAGTACGGCAGGGGCGGCGGCAGGAGTGGCCGGACGCGCGGACATGCGCACCCCGCCGTCGCGCCGCGCGGCGCGGGTGCAACGATGTGCACGTCATGAGTGCAGCACAGCAGGCGGGGCAGGCACCGCGCGCACTGCGGGCCGCGATGTTCGCGGCGGTCTGCGTGCTGCTCGCCGCGCTCGGCCACGCGCTCATGTCCGGCACCGACGTCCCGTGGTGGGCGATCGCCGCCGCGCTGTCCGGCACGGGCGGCTGCGCCTGGTTCCTCGCCGGACGCGAACGCGGACCGCTGCTGATCACCTTCGCCACCGTCGGCGCGCAGACGGCCCTGCACTTCTTTTTCACGCTGGCCCAGCACGTCTCCGAGGCGGCGGGCCGCGCGGGAGGCGGCGCGGGCCACGGCTCCGGCGCACCGCCGTCCTTGAGCTTCTTCTCCCGGCTGACCTGCGGGCCCATGCCCACGACAGCCCTCGACGAGGGCACCGGGGCGGCGGACGGCATGGGGATGGGCGGCCTGACCGGCATGTCCATGGGCGGCATGTCGTCGTCAGGCATGGGCGGGACGCACGGCGCAAGCGGGACGCAGGGCATGAGCGGCATGCACGGCATGCACATGGACATGCTGGGCATCCACGGCCTCCACGGCCCCGTCGGCATGTGGTCCGCGCACGTGCTCGTCGCCCTGATCTGCGGCCTCTGGCTGTCCGGCGGCGAACAGGCCGCCTTCCGGCTCGGACGGGCCGTCGGCGCCCGCCTCTTCGCGCCGCTGCTCCTCCTCTTCCGCGACGCGGCCCCCGGCCCGCGGCCCCCGCGCGTCCGCGCCGGCCTGGGCCGCGCCGCGCAGCGGCTGCGCCGCCTGCTCTACGCGTACGCCCTGATCACCAGGGGTCCACCCGCCGCCCTCGCCGTCGGCCGCTGAACCCCCGGCCACCCGTGTCCGCCCGGTAGCCCCGCGCGGGCCCTTCGGAGTGCTTCCCGGGGTGCTTCCGCCGACGGCCGCCGGACAGGCCGTGACACGTTCCCGGGCCGTCCGCCGCGCCCGCGGCCGGACGCCCGGACTCCAGGAAGGACCCCGGGCAATGACCCCTGCCCGCAACCAGGACGCGCCGCGCCGGCACGTCCCTCCCTCGGCCACCGCGCCGGACGGGAACCCCTCAGCCGACGCCGAGCAGCGCGGCCACCACCTTCAGCCGGCGGGCCCGTTCGCCCCACCGGTGGCAGTCCGCGCAACCCCGCACATGCGTCTCCAGCGCCACATCGGTGACGCCCGGCGGAAGTGCCTCGCCGTCGACGCGGGCGGACAGGGCGGTACGTACGTCGCTGCAGTGCACCCGGCCATCGTCCCCGGCACCCGGCCGCGCCGTTCCACCGCCCCCGCGTGGGAGGCCACCGCACGGGAGGCCCCCGTGCGTGACGACGAGACCGTGACGGCCTGGGCGCTGGCCGCCCGGGGCGGCGACGCGGACGCGGTGGAACGGTTCATCCGCGCCACGCAGACCGACGTCCGCCGGTACGTGGCCCGGCTGAGCAACGACCCGCAGGGCGCGGACGACCTGGTGCAGGAGACGTACCTGCGGGCCCTGCGCTCGCTGCCGCGCTTCGAGGGGCGGTCCTCCGCCCGCACCTGGCTGCTGTCCATCGCCCGGCGCACGGTCGTGGACCGGCTCCGCTTCCTCGCGGCCCGGCCGCGGCTGTCGGACACCGACGACTGGCAGTCGGCGGCGGAACGCACCCAGTCCGCCGTCCTGCCCGGCTTCGACGAGGGCGTCGCCCTGTCGCAACTGCTGGACCGGCTGCCCTACGAGCGTCGCGAGGCGTTCGTCCTCACCCAGCTCCTCGGCCTGCCGTACGCGGAGGCGGCACTGGTCGCGGGCTGCCCGATCGGCACCGTCCGCTCACGGGTGGCACGGGCGCGGGAGGCGCTGATCGACCAGCTGGAGACGGCGGAACGGGAGAGCACGGCGAGGATGCCGGTGCTGGCGGGGGCGGGGGCCGCCTGACATGACGCGAGCGCCGGACGGGCTGATCACTCAGCCCGTCCGGCGCTTGGGGCCCGCGGGCCCGCAGGAGACGGAGAAAGCGCGCGTCAGCCGCGCGGCAGCGCCCCGCTCCCCGCCCGCACCACTTCCGCCTCCACCCGGACCGTCCCGCTCTCGCGGAACCGCAGCACCAGCGGCAGCCGGTCGCCGACGGCGAGCCGCGGCGGGCGGCTGACCATGATGTCGGTGCCGTGCGGGGACATCGCGACGACGTCCCGGGCGGGCACGGTCACCGAGCGGAGCATCCGCATGCTCCCCGCCCCGTCCTTGACGACGGTCTGCGCGAACATCGCGCCACCCGCCGACGGCGCGGAGACGGACAGGAGTTCGTCGTCCACGTCGCCCTTGTTGGTGAGCCGCACGAACGCGGCCGTGTCGTCGCGGTCGAAGGGCAGCAGCACCCGGGCGTCCTCCGCGACGACCTCGGCGGGCCGGCCGGCCGCGCCGGACGCCGTCCAGGCGCCGAGGCCGCCGAGGGTCACCACACAGGCGGCGACGGGAACGAGCGCGGCCTTGGCGGCCTGGGCCACGGGGTTGTTCATGCGACGGCCTTCCGGGGACGGGGGCGCCCTTGCGGGCGGCGGTCGTACGGGCGGACGCCGGCTGCCAGCCGCGCAGCCGCAGGCTGTTGCCGACGACGAGGAGGGAACTGACCGACATCGCCGCCGCCGCGACCATCGGGCTGAGCAGCCCCACGGCGGCGAGCGGCACGGTCACCAGGTTGTAGCCGAAGGCCCAGGCGAGGTTGGCGCGCACGGTCAGGGAGGTGCGGCGGGCCAGCCGCACGGCGTCGGCCAGGGCGCCCATGTCCTCGCGGACCAGCGTCACGTCGGCCGCGCCGATGGCCGCGTCGGTCCCGCTGCCCATGGCGATGCCGAGGTCGGCGCCGGCCAGGGCGGCGGTGTCGTTGACGCCGTCGCCGATGACGGCGACCCGGTGGCCCTTCTCGCGCAGCTCGCGGACGAGGTCCGCCTTGCCCTCCGGCGTGACCTCGAAGTGCACCTCGGCGATGCCCAGTTCGGCGGCGACGGACCGGGCGGCGGCCTCGCCGTCGCCGGTGGCCAGCACCGGCCGCAGGCCGAGCCGCTTGAGGTGGTCGACGGCCCGGTAGCTGCCGGCGCGGACCGTGTCGCCCAGGGCGATCACGGCCTCGGCGGTGCCCTCGACCCGGACGGCCACGACCGTCCGGCCGTCGCGCCCGGCGCGCCGTACGGCCTCGGCGAGCGCGTCGGGGAGCCCGTCCGCCTCCGCCCGTACGACCTCGACGCGCTTGCCGTCCACCACGGCCCGGACGCCCACGCCTGCCGTGGCGGTGAACTCCTCGGCGGCGGGCAGCGGACCGTCCGCCTCCGCCAGTCCGTGGGCGTGCACGGCCCGGCCCACCGGGTGCTCCGAACCCGCCTCGGCCGCCGCCGCGTACCGCAGCGCGGCCTCCGGCCCGCAGCCGCCCTCGCGGGTTGCCACCTCGGTCACCGCCATCGAACCGGTGGTCAGGGTGCCGGTCTTGTCGAGGACGACCGTGTCCACCCGGCGCAGCCCCTCCAGCGCCTGCGGCCCGCTGACCAGGATGCCGAGCCCGGCACCCCGGCCGGTCGCGGCCAGCAGGGCGGTCGGGGTGGCCAGGCCCAGGGCGCACGGACAGGCGACGACGAGCACGGCGACGGCCGCGGTGATCGCCGCCTGCGGGGACGCGCCGGCGCCCAGCCAGAACCCGAGGACCGTGACGGCGACCGCCAGCACGGCCGGGACGAAGACCCCGGCGATGGCGTCGGCGAGGCGCTGCACGCGGGCCTTGCCCGCCTGCGCGTCCTCCACCAGCCGGGTGATCCGCGCCAGTTGGGTGTCCGCGCCGACGGCCTCGGCCCGTACCTCCAGCAGACCGCCGGAGTTGACGGCGCCGCCGATCACGGCCGTGCCCGGCGTGACGTCGACGGGCGCGCTCTCGCCCGTCACCAGCGACAGGTCCAGGGCCGAAGCGCCCGCCACCACCGTCCCGTCGGTGGCGACGCGCTCACCCGGCCGGACGAGGAAGCGGTCGCCGACCCGCAGTTCGGCGACGGGGATCCGGCGCTCCTCGCCGTCCGCCGTCCGCACGGCGACGTCCTTGGCGGCGAGGGAGGCGAGCGCCCGCAGCGCCGAACCGGTGCCGGCCCGGGCCCGGGACTCCAGCAGCCGCCCGGTCAGCACGAACAGCGGGACGGCGACGACCGCTTCGAGGTAGACGTCCGCCGTGCCCGGCATGGCGTCGGGCCACAGCGTGAACGGCATCCGCATGTCCGGATCCCCGGCGCCGCCGAAGAACAGCGCGTAGACGGACCAGGCGTAGGAGGCGAGGACGCCGAGGGAGACCAGGGTGTCCATCGTCGCCGCCGCGCCCCGCAGGCCGCGCAGCGCCTTGGAGTGGAACGGCCAGGCGCCCCACGCGGCGACGGGCGTGGCGAGCGCGAAGCACAGCCACTGCCAGTTGCGGAACTGCAAGCCCGGGGCCATCGACAGCACCAGCACGGGCACCGACAGCACGGCGGTGATCAGCAGCCGGACGAGTGGCGACGACCCGGCGCCGGCCTCCTCCTCCGGGGCCTCCTCCGTCTTCGGCCGGGGCAGCGCGGCGGTGAAGCCGAGGCCCTCCACGACCGCCATGAGCTCCTCGGCGGTCACGGCCTCCGGGTGGCTGACCCGGGCCCGGCCGGTGGCCAGGTTGACGCTGGCGGTCACGCCGTCCAGCCGGCCGAGCTTCTTCTCGACGCGGTTGACGCACGCGGCGCAGGTCATGCCGCCGACGATGATCTCGGTCTCGGCGGGGGACGCGGTGGACGCGGTGGCGGTCGTCGTGCTCATCAGTGCCCCATCCCGGGCATGCCGTCCATGCCGCCGCCGCTGCCCCCGCCGCCCTCGCCGTTCTGGCCGGACCCCGGATCGGACGCGCCCCCGCCGCCGGTGCGGTGCATGCCGGGGGAGACGGGACCGGCCGCCGAGCCGACGGCGTAGGCGACCCCGAACAGGGCCGCGAGCAGCAGGACGAAGCCGGACAGGAGACTGTACGGACTGAGGGAATGACGTGCGGTCATCGCCGCATCGTGACATGCCGGAGGCCGCTCGCCGCAGCGGAAGGCGCCGGGACGGCACGTGAGGATTGTCCCTTCCGCTTCGGGGAACTCCCCCGGCCGGTCGGCCGACTACCTGGAGATAGAGCCCGTCCGGCCTTCACCCGTGGGCGGAAACCCGCACGAACGTACGGGAACTCACCACTCCTCGCACCCGACTTCCTCTGCGATCAAGATTCAGCGAGGAGCCCGCACGTGCCGACCCCCGACCCCATACCCCTCTCCGGCCCCGCCTACAAGCGCGACCCCTACCCCCTCTACGCGCGCATGCGCGAAGCCGGCCCGATCCACCGCGTCGTCTTCCCCAGCGGCGTCACCGCCTGGCTGGTCACCGGATACGCCGCCGCCCAACGCACCCTCGCCGACCCCCGGCTGGGCAAGAACCACGCCCTGGGCAACGACCACTGGCGCGCTCGCGCCTCGATCATGCCGGAACCCCAGCACTCCCGCCTCCAAGTGCACCTCCTCCACCAGGACCCCCGAAGCACACGGGCATGCGCCGCCTGATCACCGACACCTTCGCCCCGCGCCGCGTCGAGGCGCTGCGCCCCCGCTTCCAGGAGCTGGCGGACGCGCTCGTGGACGCGCTCCCGACGACCGCCGGCCCGCACGACGACGCGGTCGACCTGGTCGGGACGTTCGCCGCCCGCTTCCCCTTCCAGGTCCTCGCCGAGGTCATCGGCCTGCCCCGCGCCTCGCCACCCGCTTCCGGCGCGAGTGGGGCGGCGTCGTGGCCCCCGTGGGCCCCACCGACCCCGGCCGCCCCGCCTACGAGGCGCTGCTGCGCGGCCTGGAGGACTACATCGCCGAGGTGGTCGCCGACCGGCGCGCCACCCCCGACGACGGGCTGCTCAGCCGGCTGGTCGCCGCCCGCGACGCCGGCGAACTCACGCCCGAGGAGCTGGACTCCATGATCTTCCAGCTCCTGGTGGCCGGCCAGGAGCCGGTCACCAACCAGATCACCACCGCCCTCGTCGCCCTCTTCCGCCACCCCGAGGCGCTGGAACGGCTGCGCGCGCAACCGTCCCTGCTGCCCGCCGCGGTCGAGGAACTGCTGCGCCTGGACGGCGCGTTCGAGCTCACCACCTGGCGCTTCCTCGCCGAGGACGCCGAATTGCACGGCACCCGCGTCCCGGCCGGCGACTCCGTGATCGTCTCCCTCTGCGCCGCCAACCGCGACCCCGAGCGCTTCCCCGACCCGGACACCCTCGACCTCGACCGCGCCCAGGGCTCCCACCTCGCCTTCGGACACGGCATCCACTTCTGCCCCGGCGCCGCCCTCGCCCGGATCGAACTCCAGGTCGCCCTGGGTACGTTGCTCACCCGTCTGCCCGGCCTGCGCCTGGCCGTCCCCGACGGGGAACTGCGCTGGATCCCGGCGGTCCTCGGCCGCGGCACGGCCGCGCTTCCGGTGGCGTACGACGCGCCGCGCTGCCCGTACGGGCGGGGGTGACGGTCATGACGACGACCAGCACCGCTCTCCTGGCGACGGACACCGCCACCGAGGTGCTGCGCCTCCTCCTCCCGTACCACCGGACGACCGGACCGGTGTCACGGGACCCCGCCGACCACCCCGAGACGCTCCGGCAGATCCGCCGGTTCACGGACGCCGGCGACCCCGTCGTCCTCACCCTCCCCGGCTTCCCCTGCAAGTCGCCCAACCCCGCCAAGGTGCTGGGGCACCTCCCCGACGAAGGGGAACGGCTCTCCCTGACCTTTCTCGACCGGCTCTGCGCACGCGTCGGCGAGGTGTACGAGCCCGGCGCCCGGATCGTCATCTGCTCGGACGGGCACATCTTCGGCGACGTCATCCGCGTACCCGACGAGCACATCGACGCGTACGGCGACGCCCTGCGCGCCATGATCGACGCCGAGGGGCTGCGGCACCTCGACACCTTCGACCTGCGGGCGGTGCACGGGGACGCCGACCACGACACCAAGCGGCGCCTGGTGACCGAGGCGTACGCGCCGTCCGTGGACGACCTGCGCGCCCTGGTCCGCACCGACGAGGAGACCGCCCGGCTCTACCGGGGCATCACCCGCTTCCTCTTCGAGGACACGGCGGACTTCGACGGCAGCCGGTCGGCTCTGCAACGGGACTGCCGCGCCCGGGCGTACGAAGTAATCGCCCGGAGCCGGGCCTGGGGTGAGCTCATCGCGGAGCACTTCCCGCGGCAGGTGCGGCTGTCCATTCATCCGCAGCCGGCGGGGGCGGAGAAGTTCGGGATCCGGCTGCTGGAGACGGGGGACGCGTGGGCCACGCCGTGGCATACGGTGCTTCTGCTTCAAGGGGGTGCCGCGCGGTTGGTGCGGCGGGAGGAGGCCGAGCGGGTCGGGCGGCTGGTGGTGCGGGACGGCAGGCCGAGCCACTTCGTGGGGTGAGCCCCGGTCCCTCCCTTTCACCGTTTCTGCGGGGGCTGCGCCCCCACACCCCTGAAACCGCGCTCCGCGCGGTTGTCCTCAAACTCCCCAGAGGGGGTGCCCCCTCTGAGGGAGGGACCGGGGCACCTCACCCCGCCGAAGCGGCCACCACCGCCACATCGCCGCCCCCGACGGCATCCGCCACCTCCCGGTGATCGAAGGCGATCAACGGATCCCCGGTCAGCGGATGCTCCACCACCACCGCCCGCACCCCGAACACCTCCGCCAGAAGCTCCGGCGTCAGCACGTCCCTCGGCGCTCCCGAAGCCACCACGGCCCCCTCATGCAGCACATGCAACCGGTCGCACAACGATGCCGCCGCGTTCAGATCATGCAGGGACAGCAACGTCGTCCGCCGCTGCGCCCGCAGCAGAGCGAGGAGTTCGACCTGGTGACGGACGTCCAGATGGTTCGTCGGCTCGTCCAGCACAAGCACCTTGGGGTCCTGGGCGAGCGCCCGCGCCAGAAGCACCCGCTGCCGCTCGCCGCCCGAGAGGGCGGAGAAGGAACGGCCCCCGGCGCCGGCCAGTCCGACCCGCCGCAGAGCGTCGGCGACCGCCTCCGCGTCCGTCCGGTCCTCGCCGGCGAAGGCCCGCTTGTAGGGCGTGCGGCCCATGGCCACGACCGCGCGGACGGTCAGTTCGAAGTCGCTGCCGCGTTCCTGGGGGAGCGCCGCGACCCGGCGCGCGGCCTCGGGGGCGGACAGCGAGCGGATGTCCGTACCCCCCACCAACACCCGTCCCGCGTGCGGCTTGAGGTAGCGGTAGACCGTGCGCAGGACGGTGGACTTGCCGCTGCCGTTCGGACCGACGAGGCCCGCGATCTCGCCGTCCTCGGCCAGCAGGTGGACGCCGGAGACGATCGTCCGCCCGGAGAGGACGACCTCCAGCTCCTCGATGGCGATGCGCATGCCGGCTATCCCCTCTCCAGGCGGCGGTCGAGCAGGTAGAGCAGGGTCGGGGCGCCGATCAGGGCGGTGACGACGCCCACCGGAAGCTCCTGGTCCGGCAGGGCCGTCCGGGCCACCAGATCGACCACCACCAGCAGTACGGCCCCGAACAGGGCGGCGATCGGGAGCAGTCGGCGGTGGGCGCCGCCGACGACCATCCGGCACACGTGCGGAACCATCAGCCCCACGAAGCCGATCGCCCCCGACACCGACACCAGCACACCCGTCAGCACACTCGTCACCACGAACAACTCGCGGCGCAGGCGGCCCACATCGACGCCCAGGCCGGCCGCCGTCTCGTCGCCCATCAGCAGCGCGTCCAGCGCCCGCGCCCGGGCCAGCAGCGCGGCCAGTCCCAGGCCGACGGCCACCAGGGGCGCCGTCAGCGTGGACCACTGGGCCCCGCCCAGCGACCCCATCAGCCAGAACAGCACCCCGTGCGTCTGCTGGTCGTCGCCCGCCTGGAGCACCAGGTAGTGGGTGAACCCGGACAGGAACTGCCCGATGCCCACGCCCGCCAGCACCAGCCGCAGCGGGGAGAAGCCACCGCCGCGCCGGGCCATCGCCCACACCAGGGCGAACGAGGCCAGCGCCCCGGCGAACGCGGCGGCCGACAGGCCCATGCCGAACGCCCCGCCGGCGCCGACCCCGAGGACGATCGCGGCGACCGCCCCCAGGGACGCGCCGCTGGAGATGCCCAGCAGGTACGGGTCGGCGAGCGGATTGCGGACCAGCGCCTGGGTGGCCGTGCCGACCAGCCCCAGCCCCGCCCCGACCAGCGCCGCCAGCAACGCCCGCGGCACCCGCAGCCGCCACACGATCAGGTCGTGGGTGCCGGGCGCCAGGCCGTCGCCCGTCACCCCCCGGACCACCGCCGACCACACGTCACCCACCGGCACCCGGGTCGACCCCAGGCACACCGAGGCGACCAGCGCCACGACCAGCGCGACGAGCAGGACACCGGCCACCAGGAACGTGCGCGGCTCGCGCCCGCCCTCCCGTTCCTCTTTCTCCGCGGCCACCGCGAGCGTCGCCATTTACTTGACCCGGTCCGGGTGCAGGACGTGCGCGATCTCCCGCACGGTGTCCGCGCTGCGCACACCGGCGATCGTCGTCCGCTCGGAGCCGATGCGCAGGAAACGGCCCTCCTTGACGGCCTTCAGGTCCTTCGTCGCGGGGAAGGACCTGAGGAAGTCCTCCGCCTCGTCGAACGCCTTCCGGTTCGCCTCGTCGCCGCCCCGGTTGCGCACGGCGAGCTGGATGAAGTCCGGATTCTTCGCCACCACGTCCTCCCAGCCGACGGGCTTGAAGTCGCCGTCGCAGTCGGCGAAGACGTTGCGGCCCCCGCCCTGGGTGATGACGGCGTTGGCGACCTGCCGGTTGCACACGGCCATCGGCTGCTTCGTACCGGCGTCGAAGTCGAAGAGGAAGTACGACGGCCGCTTGTCCTCCGGCACGTCCTTGAGCGCGTCCCGGACACCGTCCGTCTTCTTCTTCATGTCCGCCACCAGCTCGGCGGCCCGCGCCGAGGTGCCGGTGACGCGGCCCAGCTCCTCGATGTCCGCCTCGATGCCCGACAGATCGGTGCGCGGCGACTTGTTCATGGAGGCGCACGCCGTCGACTTGAGGTAGAGGTGCTTGATGCCGGCGGCCTTGAACTCCTCCGGCGTCGGCGCGTCCCCCGCGCCGCGCATGTTCTTCATGGACGAGAACGAGTCGATGTAGACGTCCGCGCCCGAGCCCAGCAGCTTCTCCTTCGGGATCACCGTCTTGCCGAGCACCGGCACCTTCGCCGCCTGGTCCGCGAACTGCCCCGGCACCGCGCCCTTCCCGGGCGGGAAGCCCGTACCGGCGACCCGGTCGCCCGCGCCCAGCCACAGCAGCAGCTCCAGGGCCGCGGCGTTGCTCGTCACGATCTTCTTCGGCGGCCCGTCGAACGTCGTCTTCGCACCCGCGCAGTCCTTGACGCTCACCGGGAAGCCCTTGCCGCCGGAGCCCCCCGGAGCGCCCTCCTTCCCGGCCTCCCCGTCGTTACCGCCGCCACCGCCACAAGCCGTCGCCGTCAGGGCCACCGCGGCCAGCACACCGCACCACGCACGAGGGCGCATGAGAAACACTCCAGCAGGTCGTTCGATCGGGGACCGCTGGTGCGGGCCCTGACCAGTAGTCGGACCGCGCGCCGGTCGGGTTCCCGGCGGGCGGCGAGATGTGCGGCATAGGCTGCGGAAGATCGACTACCGCGGAGGACCACCGATGCCGGACCGCACCACCCCCCAGCAGCTCCAGCCCATGCCCACCGACTGGCGGCGCGCCCTCGCCGTCGTCGCCCACTCCGACGACCTCGAGTACGGGGCGTCCGCCGCCATCGCCGCCTGGCTCGACGAGGGGCGCACCTGCGCCTACGTCCTGGCGACGCGCGGCGAGGCGGGCATCGACACCCTGAGCCCCGCCGAGGCCGGGCCGCTGCGCGAACGCGAACAGCGGGAGAGCGCCGCCGCCGTGGGCGTGGACACCGTCGAGTTCCTCGACCACGCGGACGGCGTCATCGAGTACGGCACCGCGCTGCGCCGCGACATCGCCGCGGCCGTCCGCCGCCACCGCCCCGAACTCGTCCTCACCCTCAACCACCACGACACCTGGGGCGGGGTCGCCTGGAACACCCCCGACCACCGGGCCGTCGGCCGGGCCACCCTGGACGCCGTCGCCGACGCCGGGAACCGCTGGATCTTCCCCGAACTCGTCGACGACGGCCTGACCCCGTGGAACGGCGTGCGCTACGTGGCCGTCGCCGGCTCGCCGCGGCCCACCCACGCGGTGGACGCGAGCGCCGGCCTCGACCGCGCGGTGGCGTCGCTGCTCTGCCACCGCACCTACATCGAGGCGCTCACGGACGAGGAGCCGGAGCGCTACTGCCGGACCTTCCTGGAGAGCAACATGGCGGCGGTGGGGGAGCGCTTCGGAGGGCGGCCGGCGGTCGCGTTCGAACTCTTCGGCAGGTGAGACCCTTCGGCAGGTGACCCCTTCGGCCGGTGGGTTCCTTCGGCAGGTGAGCCCCATGGCAGACGGGACCCATCGGCAGATGAGCCCCATAGCAGGTGAGCCCCTTCGGCAGGCGAGGGCCGGCGGTCGCCGGAACCGGCGGTGGTACGGCGTCCCTAGAGCTTGCGGTAGGTGCGGGCGTCCTCGGCCGCCGCCAGGACGGCGGCCAGGTCGCCGCCCGCCGAGGCCGTCACCACGGTGGCGACGGCGCCCTCGACGAACGGGGCGTCCACCAGCCGGGTGCCGTCCGGCAGTCGACCCTCGCCGAGCAGGGACTTCACGGTGAGCACCGCGCTCCCCATGTCGCACAGGACGACCACGCCGGCCCCCTCGTCGGCCTCCTCGACGGCCGCCCTGACCAGCTCGGCGCTCGTCCCGATCCCTCCGTCGGGCAGTCCGCCGGCGAGCGCGACGGCCGCCGGATCGCCGGTGCCGACCAGCGCCGTGGCCAGCCCGGCCGTCGCGGCGGCCAACTCGCGGCTGTGCGACACGAGGACGACGCCGACGCGGCCGGGGGCGGGGGAGGCGTCCGGGGCCACCTCGGCAGCCTCCGGCTCCGCCGGCCGGTCCGGCTCCTCTTGCCGCCGCGAGGGGAGCTCTGGGTCCGTGGCCTCGTACAGCGCCGTGACCAGCAGCGCGGCGGAGGTCGCGCCCGGATCCTGGTGGCCGACGCTCCGCTCGCCCAGGTAACTGGCCCGCCCCCGGCGGGCCCTGAGCGGTACGGTCGCCTCCGCGCCCTCGACGGCGGCGCGCGCCGCGGCCCGCAGCGCGGCCGTCACGTCGTCGCCGCCCGCGAGGGAGGCGGCGAGGGCGTCGGAGGCGGGCTGGAGGGCGTCGACCATCGTCGCGTCCCCGGGCGCCGAGTCGCCCAGCCGGCGCACGCTGCGTACGGCGGCGGCCAGCCCCTGCCCCAGCGCCTCGGGGGTCACGTCCGCATCGTCGCCCAGCACCTTCCCCATCCGCCGGAAGACCGTGCCGAACAGCGGGCCCGACGCCCCGCCCACCGTGTTCGTCAGATGCGCGCCCACGGCGGTCAGCAGCGCCCCCGGAGTCCCCGCCTCCGCCACCGCCTCCGCCTCGGCGGCGGAGGTGAAGCCCCGCTTGAGGTTGGCGCCGTGGTCCGCGTCCCCGATGGCGGCGTCCAGCTCGGTCAGGCGGTCGGCGGAGGCGAGGACCACCTCGACGGCACGGTCGAGGAAACGGCGGAAGAAGGCGAGATCAAGCGGAACGGTGGTCATGGCGCGGCTCCTTGCCCTCACGAACGGCTGTGTGACGGCCAGGGTAGGCGCGGGCGGGAGCGGGTCAGCGGATGACGTCGAACACGTTCTTCTGCAGGCCGTTGGCGTACGCCTCGTGCTCCACCAGCCTCAGCTTCTGGGTGTCCTTGTCCGTGGTGCTGAACAGGCGCTTGCCCGCGCCCAGCAGCAGCGGGAAGACGAGCAGGTGATAGCGGTCGATCAGCCCGGCGTCCGACAGGCTCCGGTTCAGGGCGGCACTGCCGTGGACGATGATCGGGCCGCCCTCGGTCTCCTTCAGTGCGGCGACCTCGTCGAGGGAGCGCAGGATCGTGGTCTCGCCCCAGTTCGTCACCAGGTCGCTCTCGGCGAGCGTCGTGGAGACGACGTATTTCGGCATCGACTTGTAGCCGGCGAAGTCCGCCATGTCCGGCCACACCGCGCTGAACGCTTCGTAACTCGTCCGCCCCAGCAGCATCGCGGTGACCTCCTCCTGCTCGCGTCCCTTGATCTCGAACGCCTCGGGGAGGAACTCCACGTCCTTGAAGGTCCACCCGGAATTCCGGTAACCGGGCTCGCCGCCCGGGGCTTCCACGACGCCGTCGAGCGAGACGAAGGCGGAGCTGATCAGAGTGCGCATGGGGGTTCCTCGAAAGTCGCGGGGAGGGAGTCGCGGCAGGGGCCGCGCCCGCAGTGTGCACCAAGCGTGATCACTGACGGAAGGGCCGGCGGCTCCCGGCAAGTCGGACCGGCCCCGTTCAGGCTGCCGTCCCGGATCAGCCGATCCCGGTGACCGTCGACGCCAGCGACAGGAGCAGCGCGCCCAGCGCCCCCGCGGCGCCCGACAGGCGCACCTCGCGCGGGGTGTCCCGGTGGCGGACGTACCGAGCGGTGGCCGCGCCGAAGGTCAGGCCGCCGGCGACGAACCACGGCCCCCACAGGCAGAGGTACCAGAGCGTCAGGTCCGCGAGCCCGGGCGCGGCCGACAGCGCCCCGGTCTCCACCAGCACCCCGTCCAGGACGAAGAGGCCGCCGTGCCAGACGAGCAGGACCGCCGCGCCGCCGCCGCAGAACACCATGAGACGGCTGGTTCCCGGGCCGCGCCGCCGCGTCAGGCCGATGCCCAGCAGCGCCCCGAAGAGCTTCAGGAACCCGGTCACCCACAGGACGGCCACGAACCAGGTCACCCGGTCGCGGGCGAGTTCCACCAGGGACGGCGACACCGTCGTCCGGGCGCCGAAGGTACAGCCCGTCGCCCAGACGAAACTCGGCACCGCGAAGAGGATCCCCCACACCGCGGCGGCGATCCCGGGCCCGGCGCCGGGCCCCGGACCGGACGGCCGGCGGGGGACAGCGTGCACGTATCGCTCGATCACGGCTCCACCGTGGCGCAACGGCGACGGCGAGGCGTCATCCGACCGGACGAGCGGCCTCCGCCGCGAGAGTGAACCGCCGGAGCGTCCGGGCGCCGGGGTGTACGCCGTTCACGCCCCCGGCAGGGCGCGCAGCCCCAGCCCGTCCGCCGTGATGGTGTCCGCCGTGACGAGGGCCTGTTCGGCCGTGACGTCCGTCATGAAGACGAAAGGCGGGATCACCGGTGGTGCGGGGAGGGTGTCGGGGGAGAAGGTGAGGCAGACGAGGCCCTCCAGGCAGCCGTGGAACCGGGTGAGGTGGAGCGTCACCTCGCCGCGCAACTCCAAGGAGCTTGCTTGCAAGGCGAGTTGACCTGCCGCCGGTGCGTCGCGCGTCCGCAGTCGGTAGTCGCTCAGCGACGCGGCCCGCATTTTGAGGACGATCACCTTCAACCGGCCCTTGGCCGTGACGAGGTGGTCCACCCCGGCCAGGGTGAAGCCGTGCGGTGAGAAGCGGGAGGCGGTGACGGACGGGGGAGCGGCGGCCGCGGTGACCGGCTGCCCCGGCGATCCCGGGAGCGCCTCCGCCGCCTCCGCCCGGTCCGCCGTCGGCCCGGCCAGGACCGTCAGCAGGACGGCCGGCAGTGCGACGGCGAGCGTACGGTCGCCCCTCGGCGTCCAGCCGAAGCCCATCGCGCTGCCCGCGATGCCGAGGGCCATGCCCACCAGGAACCCGCCCAGATTGGTGGCCGCGAACGACAGCACCGACAGGATCAGGGCGTTGACGCTGACGTAGTGCCGTGCCGACGGCAGGAACCACAGGAACAGCCCCGCCGCGATCAGCGCCAGTCCGATGCCCAGCGCGGCCAGCCCGCCCAGTCCCAGGCTCACCAGCACCGTCACCGGCGACAGCGGTACCACCAGCAGCTCGGTCCCGCCGAGGACGAGGAGGGTGCCGGCCCAGAAGGGCCGGGTCCGCCGCCAGGAGCGGAAGCGGCGCCGGGCCGGCCCGTCCGGCAGCCCCGATAACGCCCGCGGACGCCTCAGAAGCACTGGTCGCCATCCAGGTTCACCTGGAGTTTCAGGCCCTTCAGCCGGAAGTTCCCGCCCGTGGCCGACCAGGCGTGCGACCGCACGCCCGCCACCGTGACCTTCCCCGCCTGGAGCCCGAACGCCCCGGCGTCACCCTTCACCCCCGGCACCCGGTCGAGCGTCGACGCGTCCCGGCCGATCTGCGCCGTCCCGAACTCCGCGTCCCCGACCAGGTCTTCGCCGTCGATGACCAGGTCGCTCGCCGTCACCTCGCCGGCCCGTCCGCCGGCCGTCAGCTTGAACGTGACCTTGCCCAGCGGCGTGGGCACGGACGCGGCCTGGCAGA
The DNA here is from genome assembly GCF_050937075.1 of Streptomyces sp. CA-181903. Lineage (NCBI taxonomy): Bacteria > Bacillati > Actinomycetota > Actinomycetes > Kitasatosporales > Streptomycetaceae > Streptomyces > Streptomyces sp. CA-181903. The sequence goes on along the minus strand of NZ_JBNJLY010000001.1, from coordinate 1,091,359 downwards.
TGTCGCTCAGCCTGGCGTTCCCGATGCCCAGCAGGGCCACCGGATGCCCCTTGCCGTCGACGGACCTGTCGGTCTGCACGTACGAGGCCAGGCCGTCGCTGGTCAGCCTGCCCGACGACACCTGGAAGTGCGTGCCGGAGACGGCGAACGAGGCCGCGAGCACGCCCTGCGCCATCCCCGTGGCCATCACGCCCACCGCGAGCACCGCCGGCAGGGCGATCAGGGCGGTCCGCCTCCAGGCGGTACGGCCCTCCGGCAGGCTTCGGTCTGATCCGCTCACTGCTTCCTCCCGCGACTCAGGGAAGTGCGTGGTGTGCAGGTGGTGCCATACTGCCGATGTTCCCGTGGAGTTGGAGACTAGGGCCGATTTTGAACGATAGTCAACAGCGCGGAAGCGAGCGGGCGCGGGCGCGCCGGGCCGAACTCATCGCCGTCGGACGGAAGCTGTTCGCCGACACCTCCTACGACGCCCTGTCCATGGACGACATAGCCCGGCACGCGCGCGTCGCCAAGGGGCTGATCTACTACTACTTCGGCAGCAAGCGCGGCTACTACCTCGCCATCATCGAGGACGCCGTCGCCGAACTCGTCCAGCGCGCCGGTTCCACCCACGACCTGCCGCCCGTCGAGCGCGTCCACCACACCGTCGACGGCTACCTCCGCTACGCCCAGCACCACCAGGCCGCGTACCGCGCCATCGCCACCGGCGGCGTCGGCTTCGACGCCGACGTCCTCGCGATCCGCGACCGGGTCCGCGAGCAGCTGCTCACCGCGATGGCCCGCGCCGCCTGGGGGCGCGCCGACCTTCCGCCCGTCGCGCGTACGGCCCTGGTCGGCTGGCTGTCGGCGGTGGAAGGGGTGACGCTGGACTGGCTCGTCCGCCGCGAGCTGCCCCGGGAGGTGGTGTGCGGGGTGCTGGTGCGGGCGTTGGGGGACGCGCTGCGGATGGTCGAGGAGTATGAGCCGACGTGCCCGGCGCCGGAGCGTACGCGGTGGTGAGGCGCCCCGGCCCCGCCCTTCCCGTCGCGTCCGGGGGCTGTGCCCCCAGGCACCCCCATTCGGAGCGCCGCCGGTGAAGTTTCCGGCAGACCGGGGTATATGCGGGACAACATCCTGAAAGCCGCGGCCGCACCCTCCAGTTGCAGCCCGGCCATGATCTGTCAAGCCGTGACGAGGACCCCGCGATCAGGCATACTCCAAGCGCCACAGCCGCAGGTCATCCCCATTCCGCGACCCGGCACGGGACTGTCGACTGGGCATCACCGGTGGTCCGGCCGACACCCAGGCCCCCGCCGTTCATCGCCCGACAGGGAGGAGAGCCGTCGCATGACCGACCACGGCCCGCAGCCGGTGGAGCGCCAGCTGCCCACTGAGGAAGCCAAGGACCTGCTCGCGCTGGTGCGCGACCTGGTGCAGCGGGAGATCGCCCCGCGGGCGGCGGCCGAGGAGGAGGCGGGGCACTTCCCCCGGGACCTCTTCCGGCTGCTGTCCTCGTCCGGGCTGCTCGGCCTGGCCTACGCGGAGGAGTTCGGGGGCGGCGGCCAGCCGTATGAGGTCTACCTCCAGGTCCTGGAGGAACTGGCCGCCGCGCGGCTGACGGTGGGCCTCGGGGTCAGCGTCCACTCCCTCGCCTGCCACGCCCTCGCCGGTTACGGTGCAAAGGAGCAGCAGGCGGAGCACCTGCCCGCGATGCTCGGCGGCGGGCTCCTCGGCGCGTACTGCCTCTCCGAGCCGCAGTCCGGCTCCGACGCAGCGTCCCTGCGCACCCGTGCCGTCCGCGACGGCGACGACTGGGTCCTCACCGGCACCAAGGCGTGGATCACGCACGGCGGGATCGCCGACTTCTACACCGTCCTGGCCCGGTCGGGCGGCGAGGGCGCGCACGGCGTCACCGCGTTCCTGGTGCCCGGCGACGCCCCGGGGCTGACGCCCGCCGCGCCCGAGCGCAAGATGGGCATGAAGGGGTCGCCGACCGCGCAGCTGCACTTCGACGGCGTACGCGTCCCCGACGCGCGTCGCATCGGCGAGGAGGGCCAGGGCTTCACCATCGCCCTGTCGGCCCTCGACTCCGGCCGGCTCGGCATCGCCGCCTGCGCCGTCGGTCTCGCCCAGGCCGCCCTGGACGAGGCGCTGGCCTTCGTCGTCGAGCGGCGGCAGTTCGGCCGCCCCCTCGCGGACTTCCAGGGGCTGCGCTTCCTGCTGGCCGACATGGCCACGCAGATCGAGGCCGGCCGGGCCCTGTACCTCGCCGCCGCCCGGCTGCGCGACCGGAAGCTGCCGTTCTCCCGGCAGGCGGCCATGGCCAAGCTCTTCTGCACCGACGCGGCGATGCGGGTCACCACCGACGCCGTCCAGCTCATGGGCGGGTACGGCTACACGGCGGACTTCCCCGCCGAGCGGTACATGCGCGAGGCCAAGGTCCTCCAGATCGTGGAGGGCACCAACCAGATCCAGCGGATGGTGATCGCCCGTCATCTGGCCGGGCCCGAGTCACGGTGACCGGCCGGCGGTGACGAGTCGCCGCGGCGGACCGGCCGCCGCCGGGGCGGACGACGGCGGCCGGCCCGTGTGCGCGTCAGGACCTGTGGCGCGTCTCCGGCACCCGCACCGGGCGCGAGCCCGGCCCGCCGAGGTGCGAGAACGGCTGCGTCCGCCAGTCCAGGCTCTCCGGCAGGGTGAGCAGCAGGGCCGTGTCCAGTTCCAGGGCGCCCTCGTCCTCCCCGGCCGGCTCGGCGTCCTCCACGGCGCGCCCGGAGCCCGGGCAGACCGTCAGGCCGAACGGGTTCCACGGGGACGGGCAGAGGGCGTGCTCCGGGAGCTCGTCCTCGTCCGCGAGCAGGGCGATCGGGCGGGCGCAGTCCGGGCAGGTCACCCGGAACATCGTGGTGAAGTCCGCCGGCTCGTCGGGGCCGTACGGGCTGCTGTCGCCGTCGTTCTCCAGGCGTTCCAGGCTCGGCATGATCTTCGTTTCCCCCTCGGCTGGGCCTGGCAGGGGCGTCTCGGCCCCGGCCACAGCAAGCACTTCCCGTCGGCGGTCCGGGGTAATCACCCCGGCCGGGGGGACACGGGCGCGGGCCTGTGGCGTTCGTCACGCGTCCCGCGCGCCCGTGGGGGGCGCCGACTGTGCCGGGCGCCGTGCGACGCAGTAGGTTGGCCGGTGTGGAGGAGCTCGACAAAGAGATCGTGGAACTGCTCGTCAAGGACGGGCGGATGAGCTACACCGACCTGGGCAAGGCCACCGGCCTGTCCACCTCGGCGGTGCACCAGCGCGTGCGCCGGCTCGAACAGCGCGGGGTCATCCGCGGATACGCCGCGGTGGTCGACCCGGAGGCGGTGGGGCTGCCGCTGACCGCCTTCATCTCGGTGAAGCCGTTCGACCCGAGCGCCCCGGACGACATCGCGGACCGGCTGGCGGAGATCCCCGAGATCGAGGCGTGCCACAGTGTCGCGGGGGACGAGAACTACATCCTGAAGGTGCGGGTCGCCACGCCGCTGGAGCTGGAGCATCTGCTCGCGCGGATCCGGTCGTTGGCGGGGGTGTCGACGCGGACGACGATCGTCCTGTCGACGCCGTACGAGGCGCGGCCGCCGCGGGTGGGGTGAGCCCCGGGCCCTCCCCTTCGCCGATTCCTGGGGCTGCGCCCCGGGCCCCGCTGATCGCGGCTCCGCCGCTCGTCCTCAAACGCCGGACGGGCTGAGTCGCCACCCCCGCGCACCCGCCCCACCCCCGCCCACGCCACACTGTTCCCATGAGCGAGCGCCCCCGAACCACCCTCCTCCGCAACGGCGACGTGCACAGCCCCGCCGACCCCTTCGCGACCGCGATGGTCGTCGAAGGCGGCCACATCGCCTGGGTCGGCTCGGAAGGGGCCGCCGACTCCTTCGCCGACGGCGTCGACGAGGTGATCGACCTCCAGGGCTCCCTCGTCACCCCCGCGTTCACAGACGCACATGTGCACACCACCGCCACCGGCCTCGCGCTGACCGGTCTCGACCTCTCCGGCGCGGCCACGCTCGGCGAGGCGCTGGACCGGGTGCGGGCGTACGCCGCCGCCCGGCCCGGCGACCGGATCCTGCTCGGGCACGGCTGGGACGCCTCCCGCTGGCCCGAGGGGCGGCCCCCGTCCCGGGCCGAGCTCGACGCCGCCGCCGACGGCCGGCCGCTCTACCTCACCCGGGTCGACGTGCACTCCGCGGTGGTCACCACCGCCCTCCTCGACCTGGTCCCCAACGCCCGCGACCTGCCCGGCTTCACCCCGGACGGGCCCCTGACCGACGACGCCCACCACGCCGTCCGCGCCACCGCGCACGCCGCCGTCACCCCGGCCCAGCGCACCGAGGCGCAGCGCGCCGCGCTGGCCCGCGCGGTCTCGCTGGGCATCGGCTCGGTGCACGAGTGCGCCGGGCCGATGATCTCCGGCGAGGACGACCTGACCGGGCTGCTGCGGCTGGCCGCCGAGGAGCCGGGCCCCCGCGTCGTCGGCTACTGGGCCGAGGCGTTCACTTCCGCGAACCAGTTGGCGAAGGTCAGGGAGCTGGGCGCGCACGGAGCGGCCGGCGACCTCTTCGTGGACGGGTCGCTCGGCTCCCACACGGCCTGCCTGCACGAGCCGTACGCGGACGGCCGAGGCACCGGCACCGCGCACCTCGACGCCGACACCGTCGCCGCGCACGTCGCCGCCTGCACCGAGGCCGGCGTCCAGGCCGGTTTCCACGCCATCGGCGACGCCGCGCTCACCGCCGTCGTCACCGGCGTCCGGGCGGCGGCCGAGAAGGTCGGCCTGGACCGCGTCCGCGCCGCCCGGCACCGGGTCGAGCACGCCGAGATGCTCACCCCCGAGCACATCGCCGCCTTCGCGGAGTTCGCGCTCACGGCCTCCGTCCAGCCCGCCTTCGACGCCGCCTGGGGCGGCGACGAGGGCATGTACGCCGCGCGGCTCGGCCGGGAGCGCGCCCGCACCCTCAACCCGTACGCGGCGATGCTGCGCGCCGGCGTCCCGCTGGCGCTCGGTTCGGACAGCCCCGTCACCCCGCTCGACCCCTGGGGGACGATCCGGGCCGCCGCCTTCCACCACACCCCCGAGCACCGGATCTCGGTGCGCGCGGCCTTCACCGCGCACACCCGCGGCGGCTGGCGGGCCATCGGCCGGGACGACGCGGGCGTGCTGGTCCCGGGCGCGCCCGCCGACTACGCGGTGTGGGAGGCCGGCGACCTGGTGGTGCAGGTGCCGGACGCCCGGGTCGCCAACTGGTCCACCGATCCCCGCTCGGGCACCCCGGGCCTGCCGGAGCTGGTCCCCGGCGGTCAACTGCCCCGCTGCGTCCGCACGGTGGTCGCCGGACGGACCGTGTACGCCGGCTGAGCGGGACGGGCCGGGTACGCCGCCCGAACGCGGCCGAACGGGTGACGTCCGCCCGGCGCGTACCGCCGAACGACGTGCGGTCGGCCTGTCGCGCTGTGTCACGCCCTCCGCACTGACCTGCTGATTTGGCACAACGACGCAGGTCAAGCGGCTGTTGACAGGGTGCGGTCCGGGGCGGGTAGGTTCGGCCGGGTCCACCACAGGACGCCCGACCGGAGAACTCCACGCAGTCGTCGAACGCCGCTGGGCCATGGGGTGGCGCGCCGCACGGGCGCGCCGCCACTGGGAGCCAGGTCCAGCGCACGGGGGCGGGGGACGTTCCGCCGGGTCGGCAGGTGTGACCCGGGTGGGGCCCGGACGTTCAGTAGACAACGGTTCCAGGGCGACCCGCAGCCAGCGGTTCCCCGGCCGGCCCGAAGGACACCGAGCCCCACCCGCCGTCCCCGCCCGCCCGCCGTATCGTTGGCCGGGCCTTTCGCCTCTCGGCCTCCGCGCCGCTTTCCCGCACCCTGGACACGGACCCTGCCCACAGCGAGGTACGGTCACGTGACCCTTGAACGAGCTGCAGGAAGGCGCGACCGTGCCCTCGGGTTCCGACACCACCGCCGAGACCGCCGGCGACCCGGCCGAGAGCCGGCCGGACGCCGGTCCGGCGCCCGCCGCGCCCCGCCCCGGCCGGCGCGTCCGGCTGGCCGCGCTGGCCCGCCGCGAGGCCGCCCGCACCGGCCTGGCCGCCGCGACCGGCGTGGCGCTGGCCTTCGCCTTCCCGCCGTACGACGTGTGGCCGCTGTCCGTCCTCGGGGTCGCCGCGCTCGCCCTGATGACCCACGGCAGGACCGGCCGCCAGGGCGCGTGGACGGGCTTCGTCCTCGCCCTGCCGTTCTTCGTCCTGCTGCTGCGCTGGCTGGACGTCGTCGGGTACGACGCCGTCGTCGGCCTGTCCGTGGCGGAGGCGCTGTTCGTCGCCGCGCTCGGCGCGGGGCTCGCCCGGACCTCCCGGCTGCGCGGGTGGCCGGTGTGGGGGGCCTGCCTGTGGGTGGCCGAGGAATGGGCGCGCGACCGGGTGCCGTTCGGCGGCTTCCCCTGGGGCCGGCTGGCCTTCGCCAACACCCACTCGCCGTTCACCCCGCTCGCCGCGCTGGGCGGCGCGCCGCTGGTGGGCTTCGCGGTGGCCCTCGCCGGCGGCCTGCTCGCGTTCGCCGGGCTCACCGTGTGGCGGCGGCGCGGCGTCGGCGGCCCGCTCGCGGTGAAGGCGCTGCTGCCGGCGGTGGAGGCGGCGGCGCTGGCGGTCGCCGTGATCCTGGCCGGGTACGCGGTGCCGGTCCCGACCAAGGCCGACGACACGGTGGACATCGCCGTCGTCCAGGGCGACGTGCAGAAGCCCGGCATGGACTTCCTCGGCCGCCCGATGCTGATCCTCAACAACCACGTCAACGCCACCCTGCAGCTGGCGAAGGACGTGAAGGAGGGGCGGGCGAAGAAGCCCGACCTCGTCATCTGGCCGGAGAACTCGTCCGACCTCGACCCGTTCCAGGTCAAGGAGGCGTACGACCGCATCGACCAGGCGGTCAAGGCCATCGGGGTGCCGGTGCTCGTCGGCGCGCTGGTCGACCACCCCACCAAGCCGGGCTACGTCTTCAACGAGGGCATCGTCTGGGACCCGAAGACCGGTCCCGGCGCCTCGTACACCAAGCAGCACCCGGTGCCGTTCGGCGAGTACGTGCCGTTCCGCGAGCAGCTCAGCAAGGTCATCACGCGGCTGCAGCGGGTGCCCCGTGACTTCTATCCGGGCGACCACACCGGGGTGATGGAGGTCGGCCCGGCCCGGCTCGGCGACGTCATCTGCTTCGAGATCGCCTACGACGAGATCGTCCGGAAGACCGTGAACGCCGGGGCCCGCGCACTGGTGGTGCAGACCAACAACGCCACCTTCGGCCACTCCGACCAGCCCGAGCAGCAGCTCGCCATGAGCCGGCTGCGCGCCGTCGAGCACGGCCGGGCCGTGGTGACCGCGGCCACCAGCGGCATCAGCGCGGTCGTCGGCCCGGACGGCTCGGTGCTGCGCCGCGCGCCCGAGTTCACCCGCGAGGTCATCACCACGTCGATCCCGCTCCGGGACGGCGAAACGCTCGCGGACCGTGCGGGTGCGGCGCCCGAATGGACGCTCGCTATGGTGGGGCTTCTCTCCTGGGCGGCCGCGTTGCTGATCGGTCGTCGGGGACGAGTGGTGGAGTCCCCGGACAAGTCGGACAAGAAGGGCCAGCAGTGAACGACGGCGGTCAGCGGAGATACGGTCCGCTCGGCACGACCTTGGTGATCATCCCGACCTTCAACGAGGCGGAGAACATCAAGCCCATCGTCGGCCGGGTGCGGGCCGCCGTCCCGGAGGCGCACGTGCTCGTCGCCGACGACAACAGCCCGGACGGCACCGGCAAGCTCGCGGACGAGCTGGCCGAGGACGACGACCACGTCCACGTCCTGCACCGCGAGGGCAAGGAGGGGCTGGGCGCCGCCTACCTCGCGGGCTTCCGCTGGGGCCTGGACCAGGGCTACGGCGTCCTGGTGGAGATGGACGCGGACGGCTCCCACCAGCCCGAGGAGCTGCCCCGGCTGCTCACCGCCCTCAAGAACGCCGACCTGGCCCTCGGCTCCCGCTGGGTCCCCGGCGGCCGCGTCGTGAACTGGCCCAAGTCCCGCGAGTTCCTCTCCCGCGGCGGCTCCACCTACTCCCGGCTGATGCTCGACGTCCGCCTGCGCGACATCACCGGCGGCTACCGCGCCTTCCGGCGCGAGACGCTGGAGGGGCTGGGGATGGAAGAGGTGGCCTCCCAGGGCTACTGCTTCCAGGTCGACCTGGCGTGGCGGGCGGTGAAGGCGGGCTTCCACGTGGTGGAGGTGCCCATCACGTTCGTGGAGCGGGAGCGGGGCGACTCCAAGATGAGTCGCGACATCGTGGCCGAGGCGTTGTGGCGGGTGACGTCGTGGGGCGTCGGGTCGCGGGTGGGCAAGGCGCTCGGGCGGTAGCCGCCTGCGGCGGGCTGTGCCCCGGTCCCGCCCCTTCGCCGATTCCTGGGGCCGGCGCCCCAGACCCCGCTTTTCGCGGCTTCGCCGCTCGTCCTCAAACGCCGGACGGGCTGGATAGTGCGCCCGGGCGCGATCTTCAGCCCGTCCGGCGTTTGAGGACAACCGCGCGGAGCGCGGTTTCAGGGCTGCGGGGGCGCAGCCCCTGCGAGAAACGGTGAAGTGGGGGTCCCCCCTCTGGGGGCGGGACCGGGGCACCCCCACCACCCAGGCACACTGGATGCATGACGCGCAAACTCCTCCCCCTCGCCATCGCCGCCTGGGCCGTCCTGGAGATCTGGCTCCTGATCCTGGTCGCGGACGCCGCCGGCGGCCTCGCCGTCTTCGCGCTGCTCGCCGGAGGAGTCGTCCTCGGCTCGTACGTCATCAAACGGGCCGGCCGCCGCGCCTGGCAGCGGCTGACGCGGTCGATGCAGGCCGCGGGCGCGCAGGGGGCCGCGCCGGAGGCGGAAGGCGGGGGCAACGGCCTCACCATGCTCGGGGGCCTGCTGCTGATGGTGCCGGGTCTGCTCTCGGACGCGGCCGGGCTGCTGTGCCTGTTCCCGCCCACCCGGGCGCTGATCCGGAAGACGGCCGCCCGCCGGATCGAGCGCGCCGCGGGCGCGGCGAGCCCGCTGGGCGACGCCATGCGGCAGGCGCGGATGCACCAGCCCGACGGCAAGGTCGTCCAGGGCGAGGTCATACGGGAGGACCAGCCGTCGGCTCATCGCGCGGACGACCCGCAGCTGCCGCGCTGAACGGAGCGCGGGCGCACAAGGGCCCGGCCACCGCGAGGAAGCGGTGGCCGGGCCCTTGTGGTGCGCGGTGCGGCCGGTCAGGCCGACTTGCGGGTGTCCCGCGGATGCACGGCGATGTTCATGGCGCCGGAGCGCAGGACCGCCAGCCTCTCGGCCAGCACCTCCTCCAGCTCCTCACGGGTGCGTCGCTCCATGAGCATGTCCCAGTGCGTGCGTGCGGGCTTGCCCTTCTTCTCCTCGGGTCCGTCGCCGTCCACCAGGAGTGCCACGGCGCCGCAGGCCTTACACTCCCACTCCGGCGGAATCTCCGCCTCTACTGAGAACGGCATCTCGAATCGATGGCCGTTCGGGCATGCGTACTCCACCGCCTGGCGCGGGGCCAGATCGATGCCGCGGTCGGTCTCGTAGCTGGTCACCACAAGTCGCGTGCCGCGAAGAGCTCGCTCACTCATGAATTCGTGCCTCCCGGGCTTGTCGCCCACAGGACAGGTGTCGCTGTCGTCGTCATCCGGTCAACGTCCGGTCGGCGGTGAAGATTCCCGTTGAGGGACATGCGTCGCCCGTCGTGCCGCCCCTTGTTGTACCCACCAGCGCCCGGTTTGTCACATCTGACAACAGATGTCACTCAGTGTTCCCGACACTTGAGCGCGCAGTAACGGTTCATCCGGTGGGTCAAAGGCGTACACTACCGGCTCGCGGCTTTCCGTGGCGCACCGGGCCCGGCGCGGGCCGGACGGTCACCTTCCGGAAGGTCGGGCCCCGGCCGTCCCGACGACCGCCGGAGCGGCCTCCCCGCCCGCCACCGGACGTTCCGCCGGCGCGCTGCGGGTCGGCTCGAAGAGGCGCAGGAAGAACTGGGCGAGCGGGCCGATCGTCACCGCGAACAGTACCGTCCCGGCGCCTACCGAACCGCCGAGCGCGAAGCCCGTCGCCAGTACCGCCACCTCGATGCAGGTGCGCACCAGCCGCACCGAGCGGCCCGTCCTGCGGTGCAGGCCGGTCATCAGCCCGTCGCGCGGTCCCGCGCCGAAGCGGGCCGATATGTACAGCCCGGTGGCCGCACCGCACAGCACCACGGCGAAGACCAGCAGCGGGATCCGCGTCCAGTACGAGTGCTGCGCGGGGACCAGTCCCAGCGTCGCGTCCAGTGCCAGGCCGATCGTCAGCACGTTGGACACCGTGCCCAGCCCCGGGCGCTGCCGCAGCGGGATCCACAGCAGCAACACCAGCGCGCCGATGAGGATCGACGCCGTGCCGATCGAGATGCCGGCGTGCCGGGCGACGCCCTGGTTGAGCACGTCCCAGGGTGGCAGGCCGAATCCGGCCCGCAGTTGCAGGCCCGCGCTCGCCCCGTACAGCGCCAGGCCCGCGTAGAGCCGGACGAGGCGCCCGGCGACGGCCGTCGCCCTGGTCCGTGTCGCCGTGACCGCTGTCGGTGTGGCCGGTGTCGTCGTGTCCGGTGCTGGTGTGGCCGGTGTCGGTGTGGCCGGTGTCGGTGTGGGCACAGCCCCTCCCCAAAAGTCGTGGCCGTGCCCCGGTGGTGGTGCGGTTGGCCTGTCGCATGGCAGTCTGTGGACTGTAAGCGATGAAGATCCATGGCCAATTCCTGAAAGGTGGACCGCAAACGTGAGTCAGTGGACCGCCTCGGTGGGGGCGCAGCAGCTCGCGCGTCTCCTGGACGCCCAGGGCGGCGGCGCGGAGGCCCGCGGCGGCGTGACGCCCCTCAACGGCCGCCGCACGCCCGCCTACCGCTCGCTCGCCGACCGCGTCCGGCTGCTCGTCCTGGAGGGCCGCGTCCCGGTGGCCGCCCGGCTGCCCGCCGAGCGCGAGCTCGCCACGGCCCTCTCCGTCAGCCGGACCACCGTCGCCGCGGCCTACGAGGCGCTGCGCGGCGAGGGGTTCCTCGAATCCCGGCGCGGGGCCGGCAGCTGGACCGCCGTGCCCGCCGGCAGCCCGCTGCCCACCCGGGCGCTGGACCCGCTGCCGCCCGAGACCGCCGGCTCGATGATCGACCTCGGCTGCGCCGCGCTGACCGCGCCCGAACCCTGGCTGACCCGGGCGTTCCAGGGAGCGCTGGAGGAACTGCCGCCCTACGCGCACACCCACGGCGACTACCCGGCCGGGCTCCCCGCCCTGCGGCAGGCCCTCGCCGACCGCTACACCGCGCGCGGCATACCCACCATGCCCGAGCAGATCATGGTGACCACCGGGGCCATGGGCGCCGTCGCCGCCATCGGCCGGCTGCTGGCCGGGCGCGGCGAGCGGGTGGCCGTCGAGTCACCGTCGTACGCCAATGTCCTTCAGCTGCTGCGTGAGGCCGGTGCCCGGCTCGTACCCGTCGGCATGGCCGACCGGCTCGGCGGCTGGGACCTGCCCGCCTGGCGCCAGGTCCTGCGGGACGCCGCCCCCGGCTGGCCTACGTGATCGCCGACTTCCACAACCCCACCGGCGCCCTCGCCCCCGAGGCCCAGCGGCGCGAACTCGTCGAGGCGGCGCGGTCCGCCGGCACCGTACTGGTCGCCGACGAGACCATGACCGACCTCGCCCTGGAACCCGGGCTGGCCATGCCCCGCCCCGTCTGCGCCTTCGACCCGGCCGGCAGCACGGTGGTCACCGTGGGCTCCGCCAGCAAGTCGTTCTGGGCCGGGCTGCGGATCGGCTGGGTACGCGCCGCCCCCGAGGTGATCCGCAGCCTGGTCGCCGCCCGCGCCTATGCCGACCTGGGGACGCCCGTGCTGGAACAGCTCGCCGTCACCCGGCTGCTGGAGACCGGCGGTTGGGAGGAGGCCGTCGCCGTACGCCGCGCCGAAGTGCTCGACAGCCGGGACGCGGTCGTCGCGGCCCTCGAAGCGCGGCTGCCCGACTGGGAGTTCACCGTCCCGAAGGGCGGCCTCACCCTCTGGGTACGCACCGGCGGACTGTCCGGCTCGCGGATCGCCCAGGTCGGCGAACGGCTGGGGGTACGCGTGCCGTCCGGTCCGCGGTTCGGCGTGGACGGCGCCTTCGAAGGGTACGTACGGCTGCCGTTCACCGTCACCGGGCCGGTCGCCGACGAGGCGGTGACCCGGCTCGCCGAGGCCGCCCGCCTGGTGGCCAGCGGCGCCCTCGTGGCGGCCGACGCGCCGCGCACGTTCGTGGCCTGAGAGGTCGGTGGGGCCGGCGGGGTCGGCAGGGACGGCGGGGTTCATGGGGAAGTGGCCCTGGGCGCCTGCCCGGTAAGGGTCGGGACCGCTGACCGGATAGACGTGCGCCGGCGCGTAGTCGGCGGGGCTCGCGTGACGGCCGGTGCTCGCGCGGGCCGAGGGGCTTGCGGCGTGGTGGGCGGTGCCGCCGACCGGGCCCGCGGCCTCCTGCCGGTGACCGGCCCGCCGGGAGCCTCCGTGGAGCGAGGGGTCCACGGGGAAGTGGCCCGAGCGGTCCGCCTGCGGCCGGCCAGGGACGTCCTGCCGGTGGCCGGTGTCCCACCCGCCGTCGTGCCCCGCACCGGCCGGCGGGAAGCCGGCGGAGGCGTCCGCCGGGAAACCGCCTGGAACGTCCGTCGGGAAGCCGTTTGGATCGTCCGCCGGGAAACCGCCCGAACCGGCCGCCGGAAAGCCGCCTGGACCGGCCGCCGGAAAACCGCCAGGAACGTCCGCCGGGTGGCGCCCGGAGGCATGCGTCGGCGCGTGGCCGATGCCGTCCGCCGGGCGGTGACCGGTGGGGCCCGCGTGGCCGTCGGCGCGCCGGGCGCCGTGGCGGCCCGTGGAGTTCGCGACGTAGTGGCCGGAGCCGTCCGCCGGCAGCGCGTCCGAGGCGTACGCCGGCGGATGGCCGGCGTGCTGGGCGCCCTCTGGTAGCGAGGGGTCCATCGCGTAGTGGCCCGAGTCGGCGGCCGGGTAGCGTCCGGACGCGTCCGGCGGCGCGTGGCGGGCACCGTTCGCGGGCGCACGGCCCCAGCCGTCCGGGCCGGCTGCCGTACCGTCCGCCGACGGATAGGCCCCGCTGTGCGGGGGCGCTGCCGGGCCGGGCGTCGGGTCGCCGGTGAAGCGTGGGTCTTCGGGGCCCTGGCCGCCCACCGGGTGGTACCCCGCCGCCTCCGGTGGCACGCCGCCGGTCGCGGGGGCGCGGTCCCGGCCGTCCGGCGGCGGGTGGAACCCGCTCCGCGAGGGCGCTCCCGGGCCGGGCGCCGGGTCGTCGGTGAACCGCGCGCCCGGCGCGGAGGCCGCGACGGAGGTGAATACCTGGCCCCGGCCGTGCGGGCGGGCCGCCGTGCCGTCCGCCGGCGGGTAGGCCGAGGTCTGCGGGGGTGCTTCCCCGCCGGGGCTGCCCGCGAACCGTGGGCCTTCCGGATCCGGGCCGTTCGCCGGGTGACGTCCCGACGCGTCCGAGGGCGCGGGTGCGGTGTCGTGCGCGGGGGCCTGATCCCAGGCGCCCGGGCGCGCCCCGCCGCCGTCCGCCGGCGGATGGCCCGGCAACCCGCCCGCGCCGACGGCCGGGGCTGCGGCGGCCGAGGCGCCTCCGGCACCGTCGGCGCAGGGCTCCGGCGGCCGGGGGGACAGGTGGGCCGCCGGGGCGGTGAGCTGTTCGGTCGGGGGCCAGGGCGGGAGGAGGTCCGCGACGGCGCGGCGGTGCGGTTCGGGGGCGCCCTCGTCGTACGGGTCGGGGGTGGCCGGGACCTGGAGGCGGTGGACCGGGCCGGTGCCCAGGCGGGCGTAACCCCGGCCGGGGGGCACCTCGTTGACGGGCGTGGTCTGCGGCAGTTCGCCGAGCGTGCCGCGCACCTGGCCGGCGGGGACCGGGCCCAGGACCACCCGGGCCCGGGTGTGGGCGAGCACCGCCTCGGTGAGCAGCCGTTCGCTCTCCAGCTGCTCGCCGAGCGCGACGGTCACGTTCGCGGCCCGGCCGTGCCGCAGCGGCACCTGGAGCAGTTCCTGTGGGTCGGGGCGGCCCTCGCCGGCGGCGAGGGCGCTCAGCGCGACGGGGCGGTCGACGACGATCCACAGCGGGCGGCGGACGTCCTCCGGCGCCGGACGCCCTTGCTGTCGCGCCGTGTTGGTGGCCACCAGCCGCCGCTGGGTCTCCTGCGCGGCCCACTCCAGGGCGGCCGTCGCGCCGGGCGGCGCGGACTCGACGGCCAGGACGCCTTCCCGGCCGGCCAGGCACGCGTACTCGCCCGCCCCGCCGCCGTCCACGATCACCACGTCCCCGTGGTGCAGGGCCTGCAGCAGCACCGAGCGGAGCAGCGTGGTGACGCCGCTCGCGGGCCGGCCGAGGGCCAGCAGGTGGGGTTCGGAGGACCGCTGGCCGGTGCGCCAGATGACCGGCGGGACGTCGCACGTCCGGCCACCGTCGGTCACCGGCAGCGTCCGCTGGACGGCCTCCGGGTCGGTGAAGCCCAGCAGGACCTCGCCGGGGGCGGTCACGAAGCGCTGGGCCCGGATGCCGGCCGGGAGGGCGGGCAGCACGGACAGGTCGAGGGCGCCCTCCTCCTCGTCCCAGACGAAGCGGTACTCCCGGCCCCGGCCCGCCTTGGTCTGCAGCAGGTGCTCGATCCGGGCGCGGGCCTCGCTCTCCCCGTCGGTGAAGTACGCCGGGTAGCGCAGCCGCAGGGCGACCAGCCGGCCCTCGTCGTCGAAGGCGGGGTCGTCGAACGCCTGCCGCCAGGCGCCGCCGTGGGAGTAGAGCGGCGTCGGGTCCAGGGGCGAGGAGAAGTACGGGACGAGGGCCTCGTACAGGGCCTGGAGGCGGCCCTCCACCGGGTCCTGGCGGCCCGTCGGGGCGGCGGCGCGGTCCCGGCCGCGCCACGCGCCGGCGGCCAGCAGCGCGGCGGCGGCCAGCGGGGGCCCGTAGGGGATGAGGGCGACGATGAGCATGCAGGAGGCGGCCAGCAGCAGCGCGGCGCCGCGCCGGTCCCGGGGGTGCGGGCCCAGCCGCGCCGCCCGGCCGCCGCCAGCGAGCGCAGGCCGCGGCCGATGGTGATGACCGGGTGCAGCACGTCGCGGGCGCTGTCGGTGACGCTGTGGGCGAGCTCCCGGCCGGGGGTGAGCGGGGCTCGGTCGGTCAGGGTGCGGGGGACTCCGCGCCGGCCCATGGCGGCCTCCTGACGTCGGGGCGGGGTGGGACTTCGGGGTGGACGGGCGCCGCGCGCGGCGGGACGGACCGGTACCGCGCGCGGCGGGCGGTCAGAACCGCAGTCCGCCCAGCAGCCCGGCGAGGCTGGCGCCGCCCGCCTTGATGCTGGGGGCGATGGCGGTGCCGGCGAGGTAGAAGCCGAACAGGGCGCAGACGAGGGCGTGGCTGGCCTTGAGGCCGTCCTTGCGGAAGAACAGGAACACGACGATGCCCAGCAGCACGACGCCGGAGATGGAGAGGATCATGGGTGGTCTCCTGTTGGTGTGGGGCGGTCACCATGAGTCCTCCCAGCGTCACAGCAAGCAGGGATCCGGACATCCGGGAAGAGGCACACGAGTGACGCATCCGGGGAGAGGCGCACGAGTGACGCGCGGCCGGTTCACCCGCTCGGCCGCGACCGTGCCGTCCGGCGTTCGGGCCGGGCGGGGCGTACGTAGGGTGGGACCTGGGAAAGATCGGGAACCGGGCCGCGCACCGCGGACCCGACCCGCGCCGGGCCCGTGAGCGGCCCGGACCGACCGGCCCCGCCGTGGGGCCCCGACCCCGAGGACCGCCGACCATGCCCGAGCCGACGCCCGGCGCCGAGCCCACCCCGCCTTCCCCCGGCCCCGCGGAACCCGCGCACGACCCCGAGGTGCTCCAGCTCGCGGCCAAGGTCTTCGACCTGGCCCGGCACGGGGACACCGACACCCTCGCCGCCTACGTGGACGCCGGGGTGCCGCCGAACCTGACCAACGACCGGGGCGACACCCTCGTGATGCTCGCCGCCTACCACGGGCACCCCCGGACCGTCGCCGCCCTGCTGGACCGGGGCGCCGACCCGAACCGGGCCAACGACCGCGGGCAGACCCCGCTGGCCGGTGCCGTCTTCAAGTCCGAGGACGAGGTGGTCCGGCTGCTCGTCGCGCACGGCGCCGACCCGGCCGCCGGGGTGCCGTCGGCGGTCGAGACGGCTGGCATGTTCGGCCGGCAGGACCTGCTGGAGCTGTTCCGGGGCGCGTAGCGGTGCGCGGATCGCGCGGGGGAGCGCGGGCCGTGCGGCGGAGAGCGTGTAAGAGGCACACAACGCGCGCGGGCCCGCGGAGCAGCAGGTTTTACGTGTGACGACCGGGCAAGACGCATCCGCGTGAGCCATAAGCGAATAAACAGCGCCAAAGTGCGTACCCATACCGGAAGGGACCAACGGGACCACGTGTCCCGCCAGACTCTCCGACAGGTGATCATGGGCGCCGAGCGCAGACGAACCCCGAACACCGTGCGGGGTGCCCCCGCACGGGGTGGCACCTCGTCCACGGACCGCCTGCTCCGCACGCTGCTGCGGCGGAACAAGTCGTCCCTGAGCATCGAGGAGGTCACGGTCGCGGACCGCCCGGAGGTCCGCCGTGCCGTGTCCGCCGCGGCGCTCGGCAACATGATGGAGTGGTTCGACTTCGGCGTGTACGCCTATGTGGCGGCCACCCTCGGCAAGGTCTTCTTCCCCTCCAGCTCCCCGGGCGCCCAGGTCATCTCGGCCTTCGCCACCTTCGCCGCCGCCTTCCTCGTTCGCCCGCTGGGCGGGCTGGTGTTCGGGCCGCTCGGCGACCGCGTCGGACGGCAGCGCGTCCTCGCCGCCACGATGATCATGATGGCGGTCAGCACCTTCGCCGTCGGCCTGCTCCCCACCTACGGGACGATCGGCGTCGCCGCGCCCGTCCTGCTGCTGCTCTGCCGCCTGGTGCAGGGCTTCTCGACCGGCGGCGAGTACGCCGGAGCCACCACCTACATCGCCGAGTACGCCCCCGACAAGCGCCGCGGCTTCCTGGGCAGCTGGCTCGACTTCGGCACCTTCGTCGGCTACGCGCTCGGCTCGGGCCTGGTCACCGTGCTCACCGCCGTCCTCGGCGACGACGGGATGACGGACTGGGGCTGGCGGCTGCCCTTCCTGCTCGCCGGCCCGCTCGGGCTGATCGGCCTGTACATGCGGATGAAGCTGGAGGAGACCCCCGCCTTCCGCGCGGCGGCCGAGGCCGGCGTCGCCCCCGCCGCCCCGGACGCGGAGGCGGTGGCCGAGGGCACCGAGGAGGCCCGCCAGTCCGGCCACGGCCGGCTGCGCGAGATCTTCACCAAGCACTGGCACGCTGTGCTGATCTGCATGGGCCTGGTGATCGTCTACAACGTCACCAACTACCTGGTGACCTCCTACCTGCCCACCTACATGACCGAGACGCTCGGCAAGGATCCCACCACGGCCCAGCTGCTGATCCTCGGCACCATGATCGTGGTGGCGCTCACCATCACCACCGTGGGCCGCTCCTCCGACCAGTGGGGGCGCCGGCCGATGTTCATGGTCGGCAGCGCCGCGATGATCGCCCTGGCGATCCCGGCGATCCTCCTGATCCGGGCCGGGGGCACGCTGCTGCCGGCGCTCGGCTGCCTGATGCTCGGGCTGCTGCTCGTCGTCTTCGCCGGCACCGCCGCCTCCACGCTTCCCGCCCTCTTCCCCACCCGGATGCGCTACGGCGCGCTCTCGGTCTCCTTCAACATCTCCGTCTCCCTCTTCGGCGGCACCACCCCGCTGGTGGTCTCCGCGCTGCTGGAGCAGACGGGGGACCGGATGATCCCCGCCTACTACCTGATGGGCGCGGGCGCCGTCGGCTTCGTCTCCGCCTTCTTCCTGCACGAGACGGCGGGCAAGCCGCTGCGCGGCTCCGGCCCGATGGTGGAGTCCCCGGAACAGGCCCGCCGCCTGGTCGCCCGCAGCCGCACCGAGGCCGGCCGCCGGGCCAGGGACGTCTGGCTCCACCTGCGCCATCCGGGACGGGCGCACGAGGAGTCCGGGCCGCCCGACGGCCCGGGGGACGACCGCTCGTAAACCACCCGGCACCGCACCACACGGCCGCGCCGCCCTCCCGGGGAACCGGGGACGGGCGGCGCGGCCGTGTCGTGCGGCTCAGGCGGTCTTCTCGCCCGAGCCGTCCGGCACCCGCAGCCGCTGGGTGAGCCGGCGGGCCTCCGCCAGCAGGGAGCCGATCAGCTCGATGGCCTCGGGGTCGGTCGACGCCTGCCCGGCCAGCCGGGCGCGCAGCGTCCCGTGCGCCTCCTCCACCCCGCGCAGCTCCCGCAGCAGCTCCTCCCGGGCGGCGGCCGGGTCGTCGCCGGTGACCGTACGGCCGTACGCGCACAGGGCCCGGGCCACCCGGCGCAGGAAGTCGCCGTACGGGCGGGTGGCGTCCGGGCCGGGCAGCCGGCGCGGGTGGTGGGCGTCCGTGGCCTCGACCAGGGTGCGGGACAGCCCCTCCAGATGGTCGACGACGTGCTCCAGGGTGTGCGCCGTCTCCTCGTACGACGGCTTCGCCCGCCACAGGAGCTCGCTCCGGCGCCGGTGCGGGTTGAACCGCGCGCTCTCCTCCGCCCAGCCGATCGCGGACCGCACCCCGGCCAGCAGCCGGGGCAGCCGCCGGACGCGCTCCTGCCAGCCCACCGCCCGGCCGTGGTCACAGCCCTCGGCCACCCCCTCGGCCATCGCGTCGAGGATCGCCCGGCACTCGGTGACCACCTGGCCGATGGCGTCCCGGGCGCTGCGCAGCGAGACCGGCGGCAGGACGAACGCGTTGACCGCCACCCCCACCACCGCCCCGAGCAGCGCGGCCAGCACCCGGTCGACGGCGATGTCCACCGACCACTCGCCCCCGGCCAGGGTGAACAGCGCCGACGTGGCGCCCGCCAGCCCCTGGTCGCCGAAGTGCTGCCAGTTGCCGACCAGCAGGGCCACCGGCAGCACCACGGCCATCGCCGTCATGGTCCCGCCCAGCAGCATGCCGCCGGCGGTCGCCATGACCGTCCCGAGGGCGATGGCGGCCGTCTGCTGGGCCGCCTGCGCGAGCGACCGGTAGACCGTCGTCCGGACGAGCAGCAGCGCCACCCAGGGGGCCATCAGCGCCAGCGTGTTCTTCAGCAGCCAGGCGGCGAGGGCCCAGGCGGCCACCGCCGCCAGGGTCGCCTTGAAGGCCAGGATCACCAGTTCCCGTTCCCGGCCGGGCCCCTGCCAGGCCCGCCGCAGCGCCCGTCCCGCCGCTGAGACCTCTTCCACCGCTCTGCGCCACATCGTTCTCTCTCGCCACACCTCTTGTGTGTGCCACGTCCGGGCGGATCCATGTCCGACCGGCCGGCGGGCCGGGGCCGGGACGCCGATTTGTGAGAACGCTTTCTTACGTCCGTTCACTATCAACTCCCCATGCGCATCTCGACCTCACGTCACGTCGCCCGCGCCGTGGCGGTCGCCCTCGCGGTGACCCTCCCGTGCGTCTCCCTCGCCTCCGCCGCCGACGCGGCCCCCGCGCCCTCCCGGGCCGCGACGGCCGGCCCCCGGATCCACGGCGGCCTCGTCGACATCCCCGTACGCGGCGGCACCGCGACCGTCGACACCGCCACCCTGCGGGTGACCGCCCGCACCGCGGGCGGCGGCACCGCCGAACTCTCCGCCCCCGCCGCTGGCGCGCTCGGCGCCCCCGGCCGCGTCACCGCCGGCGCCGACGGGGCGCGCTGGGACTACCCGCGCGCCGGACTCGCCGTCACGGCCCGCGCCGACCACGGCCGGCTGCTCGTCTCGTTCCAGGCCGGCGGCACCGCCGACACCACCCTGAACTGGCCGGTCACCGGAGCCGACCGGGCCGCGTCCAGCCTCCAGCTCGCCCGCGGCGAGGGGCTGTCGCTGCCCGTCGCCGACCCCTTCTGGAACTCCCCGCGCGCCGGCCTCGTAAACGGCGAGACGGCCGTGGACTCCGGCCTCTCGCTGCCCCTGTGGGGGTACGGACTCGGGCCGGGCCGCGGCGTCGGCTACCTGGTGCCCACCGACATCGGCACCACCCTGCGCGTCACCTCCGAGGGCGGCCGGCTGCGGGCCGCCGCCGCCCACCGCTTCTCGCGCGGCGAGGGCACCACCGAGTACACCGTCGCCTTCGCCCTCACCGACGGCTCCCCGGTCGCCCCCGCCCGCGAGTACCGCGCCTGGCTCGCCGAACACGGGCAGCTCGGCAGCCTCCGCCGCAAGGCCGAGGCCCTGCCCGCCACCAGGAAGCTGCTGGGCGCCTTCCACGCCTACACCTGGGGGCAGGCCCGCACCGCCGACGGCGTCCGCGCGCTGCGCGCCCTCGGCGTGGACCGGATGTGGCTCGGCTACGACGCTGACGACACGCCGATGGACGCCAAGGCGGTCGCCGCGGCGAAGCAGGCGGGCTACCTCGTCGGCCCCTACGACTCGTTCGCCAACGGCCAGGACCCGAAGACCTCCGACGCCCCCACCTCCGTCTGGCCCGGCACCGTCCACCCCGACTTCTGCGTCCGGGGCGCCGACGGCAAGCCGGAGCCCGGCTTCCACGACCGCGGCTGCTACCTCAGCTCCGAGGCGTTCGAGAAGGCCGAGCCCGGCAAGCACTACCTCGCCGACCGCGCCCGCGCCATGACCAAGAACGGCGCCGACAGCTACTTCCTCGACGTGGACGCGGCCGGCGAGCTGTTCCGCGACCACAGCCCGGCCCACCCGATGACGAAGGCCCGCGACCGCGCCAACCGGCTGGCCCGGATGGGACGGCTGGCCGGCCGCGACCGCCTCGTCCTCGGCTCCGAGTCCGCCGGCGCCTGGGCCAACGGCGTCCTCGCCTTCGACCACGGCTCCGGCACCCCGGTGGCCGACGGCCTGTGGAAGGCCGAGCGCGACAAGGAGAAGTGGGGCGGCTACACCCCGGCCAAGGCCCCCGGGATGTTCTTCAAGCCCGCCGAACTCCCCGCCGACGTCGCCAAGGCGATGTACGACCCCGCGTACCGCGTCCCCCTGTACGAGACCGCCCTGCACGACTCGCTCGTCAACACCGAGCGCTGGGAGCTGCCCTACGACAAGCTCCCGAAGCAGAAGACGACACGGGCCCTGCTCGCCATGCTCTACAACACCCCGCTCAACTTCGTCCTCGACGGCCCGTCCATCAAGGAGCGGGGCACCGAACTCGCCGCCCTCCAGCGGTACTTCTCGCCGCTGCACAAGGCGGCGGGCACGGAGGCGATGACCGACTTCCGCACGCTCACCGGCGACCGTACGGTCCAGCGGACGGTCTTCGGCGACGGCGTCCTCACCGTGACGGCCAACTTCGGCACGACGGCGTACCAGGGGCTGCCGGGCGGCTGCGTGGACGCCAGGCTGAAGGGCGACGCGAAGCCGCGGCGGCTCTGCCCGGCGGACGTCAACCGGTAGCGGGTGCGGGTGCGGGTGGGGGTGCCGGGCGCCCGGCACCCCCACCCGTCAGCCGGGCGCCCTGCCGTCGGACAGTCGTTCTTCCCCCGTCCGGGCCGGGGGCGTCACCGAGGTCGTCACGATCCACATCATGCACACGGCGGCCGGGGCGGGTACGCGAGGGGGTGCTCAGGCCGGCGGCTCCGCGTCCGCCGCCGAACTTTCCCCGGCGGGGCGGATGCCGGCGGCCGCCGCCGACGTCAGGACCGTCTCCACCGTGTCCGCGTCCTCCGCCCGCTTGTCCTCGCGGTAGCGGACGACGCGGGCGAAGCGGAGCGTCACGCCCGCCGGGTAGCGGGTGGAGCGCTGGAGCCCGTCGTAGGCGATCTCGACGACCAGTTCGGGGCGGACCGTCACCACCCACCCGTCGTCGTGCACCGCCAGCTCTCCCAGGCGCCGCGTCTGCCACTCCAGCATCGCGTCCGTCAGGCCCTTGAACGTCTTGCCCAGCATGGCGAACGAGCCGTCCGGCCGCCGCGCGCCCAGGTGCAGGTTGGAGAGCTTTCCGGTGCGCCGGCCGCTGCCGCGCTCGGCGGCGAGCACCACCAGGTCCAGGGTGTGCACGGGTTTCACCTTCAGCCAGGAGGCGCCCCGGCGGCCCGCCGTGTACGGCGCGTCCAGCGCCTTGAGGACGACGCCCTCGTGGCCGCGCCGCAGCACCTCCGCCGCGAACTCCCGGGCCGCCGCGCGGGTTCCGGCGTCGGACGGGTCGGCGGCCACCAGCCGGCGGACCCGCAGCGGCTCGGGCACCACCCGGGCCAGCTCGGCGTGCCGGTCCGCCGTGGACAGCCCCAGCAGGTCGCGGCCGTCCACGGCGAGCGCGTCGAAGAAGACCGGTGACAGGGGCAGGCCGCCCGGCGCGGCGGACCGGGTGCCGACCCGGCCGGCGACGTCCTGGAAGGGGTGCGGCCGGCCGGCCGCGTCCAGGGCGATCACCTCGCCGTCCAGGACCGCCGACGTCACCGGCAACTCCCGGACCACGGCCGTGAGTTCGGGCAGCCGGCCGGTGATGTCGTCCAGGGTGCGGGTCCAGACGCGGACCTCGGCGCCGTCCCGGTGCACCTGGACGCGGATGCCGTCCAGCTTCTCCTCCACCGCGCACGGACCGAGCCGGTCCAGCCCGTCATCGACGTCCTTGGCCGTCTGCGCGAGCATCGGCTGCACCGGGCGCCCCACCCGGAGCCGGAACGCCTCCAGCGCCGCCGGGCCGTCCGCCAGCAGGGCGCGGGCCACGACGCCCAGCGAGCCGCCGAGCATCACCGCCCGCCGCACCGCGTCCGGCGTCGCGCCCGTCGCCGCCGCCAGGCCCTCGGCGGCCAGCGCGTCCAGGGCGCCCTGCCGCAGCTCACCGCCGATCAGCCGGAGCAGGAAGCGCTGTTCCTCCTCGGTGGCACGCGCCAGCAGCCCGTCCACCCGCCGCTTCCGTTCGGCCTGCGCCCCCTTGCCGGCCACCGCCGCGATGGCGGTGAGCGCGGCGTCCACCTCGGCGACGGTCAGGGAGGGCGTACCGGCCGGGGCGGGCGGGTTCCGCAGGGTGCTCCAGCCGATGCCGGTCCTGCGCTGCGGCAGCCGGCCCGCCAGGTACGGGACGACGAGCGGGCCCTCGTCCGGTTCCGCGTCCCGGAACAGCCCGGCCAGCAGCGCGACCTTCGCGGACCGCGCGCGGACCGCCGCCACCTCGGCGGACACCCGGGCGAGCTCGGCCAGCAGCATGCCCCCATCGTGCACCGGGACCGGCCGGGCCGCAGGCCGGGGCCGGGCGCCCCGCCGCTCCCGGGACGCGCGGTGGCGGACGGCCGTCGCGTCCGCCGGCCGGATGCCGCCCGCGCCGGGGGCCGGCGACAGCACCCGGGGCGCCGGGCCCGGGACGGACGTCCGGGCGAACGCCGTCCACGCACCCGCCGTCCACGCACCCGTCATCCGCGCCGACAGGGCCCGCTGTGAACGGCACCCGGCCGTCGGACAGGCATGACAGCCCGGAGCCGTGGGCCGCCCCGGACGGGACCTCGGGGGCGGCGCGCACGGCCGAGCCCGCTACCCCGGCCGCGCCGCCTCCCACTCCCGTCCGGCCGCGTCGCTGATCCGCAGCAGCAGCGCGATCATCAGCCAGTTGGCGACCAGCGAGGACCCGCCCTTGGCCAGGAACGGCAGGGCCTTGCCGGTCAGCGGGATCAGCCCCATGACGCCGCCGGCCACCACGAACACCTGGAGCGCCAGCGCCGCCGCCAGCCCCACGGCCAGCAACTTGCCGAACGGGTCGCGGGAGCGCAGCGCCGTGCTCAGCCCGCGCTGCACCAGCAGCGCGTACACGAGCAGCACGGCCATCAGCCCGGCCAGGCCCAGTTCCTCGCCGACCGTGGTGAGGATGAAGTCGCTGCGGCCCGCGAAGCCGATGAGCTCCGGGTGGCCCCGGCCCAGCCCCGTCCCGGAGAGGCCGCCGCTGCCGAACGAGAAGAGGGCCTGCGCGGCCTGGTCGGAGATCAGCCCCGGGGGCCGCTGCGCCTTGGGCAGGTAGATGTCGAACGGGTGCAGCCAGGCGACGATGCGGCCCTTGACGTGCTGCTCGGTGGAGCCGACGGCGGCGGCCCCGACCACGGCCATCAGCAGCCCGCACAGCACCCAGCTGGTGCGCTCGGTGGCCGCGTAGAGCATGACCACGAACAGCCCGAAGAAGATCAGGGAGGTGCCGAGGTCCCGTTCGAGCACCAGGACCAGCAGGCTCAGCACCCACACGGCGAGGATGGGCGCGAGCTGCCGGCCGGGCGGCAGGCGGAAGCCGAGGACCTTGCGGCCGGTCAGCGCGAGGGCGTCGCGGTGGGCGACCAGATAGCCCGCGAAGAAGATCGCGATCATGGTCTTCACGAACTCGCCGGGCTGGAACGACAGCGGCCCCAGGAAGATCCACCGCTTGGCGCCGTAGGTGTCGCCGGGGAACGCGGCCGGCGCCATCAGCAGCACCAGCGCCACGACCATGGTCAGGTAGATGTACCGCTGGAGCCACCGGTGGTCCCGCAGCACCACGAGGACGCCGACGCAGACGGCGACGCCGATGACCGTCCAGAGCAGCTGGCCGGGGGCGGTGCCGGGGGAGTGGTAGCGGGCCGCGTAGGCGTGGTCGAGCCGGAACAGCAGCACCAGGCCGAGGCCGGACAGCAGGGTGGCGAGCGGCAGGATCAACGGGTCCGCGTGCCGGGCCCAGCGGCGGAGCACCAGGTGCGGCACCAGGGCCAGGCACGCCATCGCGCCCGCGAAGCCCGGCAGGCCGTCCGGAACGCTTCCGGTGGTGGCCAGCCCCGCGTAGAGGTAGCCGAGGACGCTGATGGCGACGGCGAGGCAGAGCAGCGCCGCCTCGTGCCGGCGCCGCCGTCCGCGCACGGCCGCCGCCGTGGCGGGAACCTCGTCGCCGCCGTCCGCCACGCGTACCGGTTCCACGCTCACACCCGTCATGATGATCGGCCCCGGTCGCGGGAAACGCGGGAGCGCTCACGATTCCTTCGCAATCCGGTGACTCCCGTCCCATCCTCGACATTCGTTATGTGCACGCCACCAGCGTCACATATCCGACAAGGAGGACTGCTCTCCGGCGCTCCGTGGTAGCCCTGCGTCATGATCGGGTCGCCCAGGGTGGCCCCGGCCCGGGGTCCGCCCCGGGCGGGCTTTCGCTCCGGTGGCGTAACCGGCCCGGTGCGGCGCTGGTTGACCCCTCGGCAGCGCGCGGGACCGCGCGCCGCCGCCCCACCCACGGGCCCGCGCGGCGGGTCCCTCGTGACAGGACGGAGAGTGGTTCATGAGCAAGCGCCAGAAGGGCCGCAGGCACCGCCGGGTCAACCGGACCCCGCGACCGGTCGGCGGCTCGTCCCGCCCGGAGGCCCGCTTGGAGGCCCGCTTGGAGGGTCGTCCGGAGGGCCGCTGGGGGGCTCGGCAGGAGGGCCGGACGGAGGGTCGGACGGAGGGTCGGGCCGAGGTCCGGGTGGAGGCCCGGAGGGAAGCTCCGGTGGAGCCCCGGGCGGAGGCCGGGGCGCGGGTTCCCGCCGGGGTTCCGGCGGGCGCTCGTATCGGTGCCCCCGGCGGCGCTCGCGCCGCGACCGGGGCGGACGTCCCGCCGCCGGCCCGCCCGGCGGCCGCCCCCGGGCTGGGGCGGCACGAGGCGCGGACCTGGGACGGACTGCGCTCGCGTGGCGCGGACGGCGCGTCCGTCGACGACCTCTGCGCGGCCGTCGGCTACCAGCCGCGCACCATCCTCAAACACGTGGCCGGACTGGCCGGCCACGGCCTGGCGGAGCAGCGCGGCGACCGCTGGTACGCGCGGACGGGCGAGGGCGCCCTGGCCGGTGCGCAGGGCGGCTGAACCGGCCGCCGGGGTCGCCCGCCGGGGATTCGTTCATCCGCCCGGGTGAATGCCCGTGAACCCATGCGGTGCCGAGGTCTGATGATCTACTGTCGCCCGCATGCCCGACATGGATGAGATCATCGGACGGATCCGCCGTGACATGGACACACAGCTGCGCAAGCGCGCGCGGCGGGCGCTCGGCGAGGGGTCGGACCGGGCCGGCTGGTCCGCGGAGGCCGGCCCGCCCCCGCCGGGCGTGGCCGCGCCCCCGGCGGCCGGCGGCGCTACGGAAGCGGGCGCCCGGGGACGGGTCGCGGGGGAAGGCGCGGGGCCCGCGGAGGTGCTGACCCGCTGACCTCCGACCTCACGGGCGGCGCGTCGGCGCCCGTCGGCGGAGGGAGCGTCGGCGGCGGGAGCCCGTACCGGCGCCCGTCGGGGACCGACGTCGAACGGGTGCTCGTCGGGGCAGACGCCGTACGGGCGCTCGTCGGGACGACGTCGTACGGGCCCGCGCGGCCGTCCGGTGGGACGGTCACGCGGGCCCGGTCGTCCCGCCCGCGCCGCCGCGGGCGGGTGTCGGGCTGTCAATGCCGGGCGGGCGCCATGGATTCGGTGCGGCGCGGTCGCCCGCCGGCCGGTCAGCGCCGGGCGCGGGCCTTGCTGACGCCCATGCCCGCCAGGGCGAGGGCGGCCACGCAGCAGACGGCGCCCACGATGACGTTGCTGACGTTCGCTCCGGTGGTGAACGCGTGCCCGGACACCACCCAGGGCGAGACGATCGTCCAGACGCCGATGGCGAGGGCGGCCCAACTCATGCCGTGGGTGCGCTCGTAGGCGGATCCGAAGCCGCCGACCAGGAGGGCGAAGGCGACACCAGTGATCAGGTTGTTGGCGGTCAGGGTGGAGAAGCCGTTGAAGCCGACGATCCAGGGTGAGGCGGCCAGGTAGACGCCGCACAGCAGGGCGAGGGCCTCCACGGCCTGGGCGGCGGGCATCGCCGTCGTCTCCTCGGAGTGGGCGCGGAGCGCCATGATGTCCGGGTGCTGGTCGATCCGGGGTGACGTATGGGCGGTCACGTCAGCCACCTTCCTTCCCAAACGAGGATTCGGACCTTCTAGTAGTTTAACCGGATTGTGCGCAACTTCACCTGAAAGAGATTGTTCGTCGGAAAAGTGGTTAATGGTCCGTTCCGGTGACGGGAACCCGTCGGCGCGTACCGGACGGATGTGCGGGGAAGGCATTGCCTTCCGGGGCCGGTGCCCCCGGCCCATCGCACGGCACCTTCAGGGGGAGGTACCACCCATGGACAACCCCACAGGGCAGGAAGAGCGGGTCCAACCGCGCATACCGGTCCTCGACCCGCCGACGGGCCCCACGCCCACCGGCCCGCCCGCCCGGCGCGCCGCACCGCGCGGCGAGTACGACGCGGCGGGCGACGAGGACGATCCCGAGCCGCACATCGTCCGCGGCACGGACTGACACCACCGGCGGACCCGGCCACGGGCCCGCCGGCGCGGGCGGCCCCCGCCCACACGCGGACCGCGTCCCGCCCACACCCGGGCCGCGCCCCGCCGCCGCGCGAGGACAACGCTCACGGGACGTTCCCCGGCAGGAAAGATCCACGTGACCCGCGGCACGCCCCGGCCACGGACAACAGCGGTATGCGCGTCGCCATCGTCACCGCGTCGTTCCCCCGGACGTCAACGGCATCGCCCACCAGACCTGGGAGACCGCCCGGCAGCTGGCGCTCAGCGGCCACGAGCCGCTGGTCGTCACCCCCGCCCGGCCGCCCGCCCGGTGCGCGGGCGAGACTCCCGCGCCCTTCGACGGAGGCCGCGCGCCCGTCATCCGCCTTCCCACGCTGCCGCTGCCGGGACGCCCCGCCCGGCGCCCGCCGCTGCCCGGCGGACGGCTGGCCCGGGCGCTCGCCGCCCACCGGCCGCACGTCGTCCACCTGGCCGCATCGGGCCGGCTCGGTGCGCGCGGGCTGGCCGCCGCCGTCCGGCTCGGCGTCCCGGCGGTCGCCGTCCACCTGGCCGGCGCGCCCGATCGGAGCGTGCTCCGGACGGGCGCCGCCGAAGCCGCCGACTGGCGGCGCGCCCGCGCCCTGCACCGCGCCGCCGACCGCACCCTCGCGCCGTCGACGGACGCCGTCCGCGCCCTGGCCGACCACGGGGTGCCCGGCGCCCTCCTCTGGCCGCCCGGCGTCGACACCGAGCGTTTCCACCCCGACCGCCGCGACCTGGAACTGCGCCACGCACTGGCGCCCGGCGGGGAGTTGCTCGTCGGCTACGCCGGCCGGCTGGTGCCCGCCAAGCGGCTGGACCTGCTGGCTCCGGTCTGCGCGCTGCCCGGAGTACGGCTGGTGCTGGCCGGTGACGGGCCGTCCGCCGCCGCCCTGCGGACGGCCCTGCCCGGCGCCCGCTTCCTCGGCTGCCGGCGGGGTGGCGACCTGGCCCGGATCCTCGCCTCCCTGGACGTCTTCGTGCACCCCGGCCGCGGGGAGGTCTTCTGCCACTCGGTGCACGAGGCGCTGGCCAGTGGCGTGCCCGTCGTCGCCCCCGCCGCCGGCGGCCCCCTGGACCTCGTCCGGCACGCCCGCACCGGCCTCCTCGTCCGTCCCGACGACGCCCGTGCTCTGGTCGAGGCGGTCCTCACGCTGCAGACCCGGCGCCGCCAGCGCGCCGACTACGGGCTCGCCGCCCGCGCCTCCGCCCTCACCCGCACCTGGCCGGTCGCCGTCGGCGAACTGCTCGGGCACTACGGGGAGGTGGCGGTGCGGGGGCCGCGGGTGCGGGCGGGTGGGTGAGGCGGCTGCCGTCGCCGCTCCGGTTCGACGGGCGGCCGGCCGCGCCCGGCGCTTTGGTCCGTCCGGGAGCGGCGGGGAGCCGCTTCCTGGCCGCGTCGGCTTCCCCGATCACGCGGGGCAGGGGGCACGGGGGCATGCGGGGCGGGTGGGGGGTGTCGTGCCCCGCCCCCGCCCCTTCACCGTTTCTTCCGGGGCCGCGCCTCGGACCCCCGCGCCTCGGACCCCCGCGTCGCGGCTGCGCCGCGAGGTCCTCGGACGCCGGACGGGCGGGGTCCGTACCGCCTTCCCCGGACCCCGCGACCGCGCTCCGCGCGGTTGTCCTCAAGCTCCGGGCGGGCCGAATCGACCGCATCGCGGCCGGATCACGCTCGCGTCACCACGAAGCGGATCCGCGTGCCCGGTACCGCCTGGGCCGCCGCCGACAGGGCGGGTTCGGGGACCACGCCGATGACCGGGTAACCGCCCGTCGTCGGATGGTCGGCGAGGAAGACGACCGGGCGGCCGTCCGGGGGGACCTGGACGGCGCCCAGGACCATGCCCTCGGAAGGGAGTTCGCCGGGGAGCGAGCGTTCCAGGGCGGGGCCTTCGGTGCGCAGGCCGATGCGGTTGCTCGCGGGGGAGACGCGGTAGGTGCCGCGGGCCAGGGTGTCCAGGGCCGTCGGGGCGAACCAGTCGGCGCGCGGACCGGGGACGAGGGGCAGCACCAGCGCGTCGGCGGGGGGCGCCGGGCAGGGGGCCGCGTCCACGGCGGCGGGCGGGCCGCAGGGGGTGCCCAGCGGGAGGACCGCGCCGGCGGCCGGCGGCTCCGGGCCGAGGCCGGAGAGGAGGTCGCGGGAGCGGCTGCCGAGGACCGGGGGGACGTCCACGCCGCCGGCGAAGGCCACGTAGGAGCGCAGACCAGCGTGGGCCCGGCCCACGTCGACGACCGTGCCCGCCGGCACGCGCACGGGGGCGCCCCAGGCGACCGGCCGGCCGTCCGCCCGCACCGCGCAGGGCGCTCCGGTGACCGCGAACGTCACGGCCGCGTCGACGCGCACGGCGCAGCCGTCGACCGTCGTCTCCAGGGTCGCGTACGTCTCCGGGTTGCCGACGAGCCGGTCGGCGAGCCGGTGGGCGGCGGCGTCGAGGGCGCCGGAGCGGGGGACGCCGAGGTGGGCGTGGCCCGGCCGGCCGAGGTCCTGGACGGTCGTCAGCGCTCCGGGGCGGACGACCGTGAGGGCGGTCATCGGACGGCCTCGAAGCGGACCCGGGTGCCGGGGGCGAGCAGCGCGGCGGGTTCGCGGCCCGGGTCCCACATCACCGCGTCCGTCCGGCCGACGAGCAGCCAGCCGCCGGGGGAGGAGCGCGGGTAGACGCCGGTGTACGGGCCGGCCAGCGCGACCGAGCCGGCGGGGACGGCGGTGCGCGGGGTGGCCCGGCGCGGCACGTGCAACTCCGGTGGCAGGCCGGTCAGATAGCCGAAGCCGGGGGCGAAGCCGCAGAAGGCGACCCGGAAGTCGAGTGCGGAGTGGACGCCCGCCACGTCCGCCTCGCCGACGCCCCAGAGGGCGGCCACCTCGGCGAGGTCCTCGCCGTCGTACCGCACCGGGATCACGACGGGTTCGCCCTCGGCGGGCGGCAGCGGGGGCACCGTCCAGCCGGCGAGGTCGGCCGCGAGGGCGTCCGGGTCGTCCAGGCCGTCGAGCAGGACCGTGCGCGCGGCGGGGACGACCTCGGTGACCGGCGGCAGCGTCCCGGCCGCGCGGCGGCGCAGGAGTTCGGCGTGCAGGGCCTGGGCGGCGGCGGTGTCGGCGACCTCGACGAGCAGCGCGTGCCGCCCCACGCGCAGCGGGCGCGTCGTCCCGTCCCGGAGGGTGTTCACGCGAACGCCTCCAGCCGGACGCCCGCCGCCTCCAGCGCC
Organism: Streptomyces sp. CA-181903; assembly: GCF_050937075.1. Classification (NCBI taxonomy): domain Bacteria; kingdom Bacillati; phylum Actinomycetota; class Actinomycetes; order Kitasatosporales; family Streptomycetaceae; genus Streptomyces; species Streptomyces sp. CA-181903. The sequence goes on along the minus strand of NZ_JBNJLY010000001.1, from coordinate 1,060,766 downwards.
GCCCGCACCCGCCGGGCCAGCGCCGCCGCGCCGGGCGTGTCGCCGTGCAGGCAGAGCGAGCGGGCCCGTACGGCGACCTCCTCGCCCGTGAGGGCGGTGACGGCGGCCTCCCGGGCCAGCCGGACCGACCGGGCCACGACGGCCTCCTCGTCGGTGACGACCGCGCCCTCCTGACGGCGCGGGACGAGCGTGCCGGCGGCGGTGTACGCGCGGTCGGCGAACGCCTCGGCGGCGGTGGGGAGTCCGGCCTCCGCGGCCGCCGCGAGCAGCCTGGACCCGGGCAGGCCCAGGACGGGCAGCCCACCCCCCGCCCGCAGCACGCCCGCCACCACCGCGTGCGCCTGGTCCGCGTCGGTGACCGCGCGGTTGTAAAGGGCGCCGTGGGGTTTCACATAGGCGACGTCACCGCCGGCCGCGCGGGCGAACACCCGCAGCGCGCCGATCTGATAGGTGATCTCGTCGGCGAGTTCGTCCGGCGGTACGTCCATGGCGCGGCGGCCGAAGCCGGCCAGGTCCCGGTACGAGACCTGGGCGCCGACGCGGACGCCGCGGGCGACGGCCTGTTCGCAGACGCGCCGCATGGTGGAGGGGTCACCGGCGTGGAAGCCGCAGGCGACGTTGGCGCTGGTGACGACGGACAGCAGGGCCTCGTCGTCGGTCAGCCGCCAACGGCCGAAGCCCTCCCCGAGGTCGGCGTTGAGGTCGAGGGCGGGAGCGGGGTGCGTCACGGGCGGTCCTCCAGCATCGTGTCGACGATAAGCTGCCGGGCGTCGTCCAGATAGGCGGTCAGTTCGGCTTCGGCGCGGTCCGTCCGGCCTTCGGCGAGGAAGCGCTCGATGGTGCGGTTGCGGATCAGGAACGGCTGGTGGAAGCCGCGCGGCGACGGCATCGCGTGGAAGGCGAGCCGGAGTTCGGCGAGCAGCCGGTCCATCGTGGCGTCGATCCGCGGACTGCCGCTGAGCCCGGCCAGGGCGCGGTGGAAGCGCAGGTCGGCGGAGGCGACCGTGGGCCAGTCGCCGTCGTCGGCCGCCCACTCGGCCTCCGCCACGGCGGCCGTGACGGCCTCGCGCAGCGCGCGGGGGGCCTGGCCGGCGGCGCGCACCCCGGCGAGCTCAAGGGCGGCCCGCAGCCGGTAGATGTCGGCGACGTCCGCCGGGCCTGGGGAGCGGACGAACACGCCCCGGTTCAGCTGGTGTTCGACGAGGTTGTCGTGGACGAGGAGGCGGAACGCCTCGCGCAAGGTGTTGCGCGAGACGCCCAGGTCCTGGCCGAGAGCCTCTTCCGAGAGCTGGGTGCCGGGTGGCAGGACGCCGCCCTCGATGCGGTCGCGGAGCACCGTGGAGACGCGCTGCGCGGTGGAACGGGCCATGACTTCTCCCGGGGAGAGGGTGACCGGTGTGTGCTCGTGGGCGGGGAGCGGCGCGGCGGACCTGGTGGATCAGCCGTTCCGTGGCGAAGGCCGCGCGTGAACCCTTGAGGATTGTTGAACAACATCTTAGCCTCCTCGGCAAGTCGGTTCACGCTTTCTCCCGTTGGGCTCCCGCCGGGCTCCCGTCGAGTGGGGAACGGGCGGGGCTCGACCCCTGCGAAAGACATCCGCGAAGCAAACGGACGGAAGGCGGGGCCCATGCTCGTACTCCTGGGCGTCCTCGTGGTCGTGGCCGGGTTCGCCACCCGGCGCAACCCCCTGCTGGTGGTCGGCGTCGCCGGCATCGCCACCGGCCTGCTCGGCGGCCTCTCACCGCGCGAGGTGCTGGCGGCCTTCGGCACCGGCTTCGCCTCCAGCCGAGGCGTGACGATCTTCGCGGTCACCCTGCCGGTCATCGGCCTCCTGGAACGCCACGGCCTGCAGATCCAGGCCCGTCGGCTGATCGCCCGCTTCGCCGGGCTCACCACCGGCCGCTTCCTCGCGCTCTATCTGCTGCTCCGCCAGCTCACCGCCGCGATCGGCCTGGCCGGCGCCTTCGGGCACGCGCAGACCGTGCTCCCGCTGGCCGCGCCGATGGCCGAGGGGGCCGCCGAGCGCCGGCACGGCGGGCCGCTGCCCGCGAAAGTCCGGGAGCGGATACGTTCCTTCGCCGCGAGCGCCGACAACGTCGGCTTCTTCTTCGGCGAGGACGTCTTCCTGGCCGTCGGCTCGATCCTGCTCATCACCGGCTTCGTCAACACCACGTACCACACCCGGCTGGAGCCGCTGGACCTCGCGCTCTGGGCGATCCCGACGGCCGTCTGCGCCCTGGCCGTACACGGCTGGCGGCTGCTGCGGCTGGACCGGACGCTGGCCGACGCGGGGGCGTCGGGGGTGCCAGGGGGAAGGGGGCGGGAGGGGCCGTCGTTCGCGCCGTCGAGGAGGCGGCCGTCAAGAGGGCGCCGCACGCCGCTGTGCCGTCCGCCACCGCGCCGCCCGCTGCCGCGCCACCCACCGCCGCGCCGCCGCCGCCGAACGCTCGCGGCTCCGGCTCCGGCACTGGCTCCGGCTCCGGCTCCGGCACTGACTCCGGCTCCGGCACTGGCTCCGCCCGGGAGGCCGGCCGATGATCAAGGCGGAATGGTTCTTCTGGCTCGTCGGCGGCCTCTTCCTGCTGATGGCCGCCCAGATGCTCACCGACCCCACCAACCCCAAGCGCCGCGGCACCGCCGCCTTCTGGGGCCTGCTCGGCCTCGGGTTCGTCTACAGCAGCTGGGTGGCGAACGGCAGCGCGCCCCCCGAACCGCTCGGCGCCGCCGTCCTCGTCATGATCTGCCTGGCGGCCTTCGGCCGGACGGGCCGGGGTGTCCGGCCCGCCGACGAGGCCGAGAAGGAGGCCGCGCGGCGCCGGAAGAGCGCCGACCGCTTCGGCGGATGGCTGTTCCTCCCCGCCCTGACCATCCCCGCCGTCGCGCTGGTCTGCGCCGTCGGCCTCAAGGAGGCGCACTGGAACGGGCAGCCGCTGCTTCAGAAGGGCAGCGAGACCATCCTCGGCCTCGGCATCGGCGCCGTCGTCGCGCTCGTCGTCGGCATGGTCCTGGTCCGCGAGCGGCGGCCCGCCGAGCCGGTGGCCGCCGGGCGTTCGATGCTCGAATCGATGGGCTCGGCGTTGCTGCTGCCGCAGTTGCTCGCCACCCTCGGCGCGATCTTCGCGGTCTCCGGGGTCGGCGAACAGGTCCGGCGGATCACCACGGCGGTGCTCCCCGAGGGGTCCGTGCTGCTCGCGGTCGTCGTCTACTGCGCGGGGATGTTCCTGTTCACCGTCGTCATGGGCAACGGCTTCGCCGCGTTCCCGGTGATGACCGCCGCCGTCGGCTGGCCGGTCCTCGTCGAGCAGGCGCACGGGAACGCCCCGGCCGTGCTCGCCGTCGGGATGCTCGCCGGCTTCTGCGGCACGCTCGTGACGCCGATGGCGGCCAACTACAACTTGGTGCCGGCGGCCCTGCTCGAACTCACGGACCAGTACGGTCCCATCAAGGCCCAACTGCCCACGGCATTCATCCTACTCGGGTGCAATATGACCATCATGTACCTATTCGCGGTGTGAGGGAACGGGGGCCCGTCCGGCCCACGGGCCCCTTCCACCGTGCCGTTTCGCCCGATGTCAGACCTACCGCCTACGCTGTGCGACGTGACTTCTCCAGCCCCGGCGGCCGTTCCGCCCCAGCTCAACGGGCCCGCGCCCACCCGAGCTCCCGGCCATGCCCGAGCCGGGGGCCCCGTCGCCCCGGGCCCGGCCGCCGACGAGGGGCTGGCCCGCCGCCTGCGCGCGCTCGCCTGCACGGCGCCGCTGCACGACCTCGACGTCCGCAAGGCCAACCTCGCGGGCGAGTACGGCGTCTACGCGATGGCCGAGGTGGCCCTGGCCGCCATCGACCTCGTCACCCTCACCATGGACTTCGACACCGGCGCCGACCACGAGCAGATAGTGGCCCGGCTGCTGCCGCGCGTCGCCGCCCAGGCGCCCGAGCGCCCGGCGGCCGAGCACGAGCGCGTCGCCCGGTGGGTCCTGGAGAACCTCGTCAACGTCGGCAGCGTCGACCGCGGCTTCCGGGCCGTCTACGGCACGTTCGGCACGGACGGCGCCTACGTGCGCCGCGACTACGACTTCAAGCTGATCGAGGAGGTCCCCGGCCCCGGCGGCACGGTCTTCCTGCGCACCACCGACGAGGCCGTCAACGTGCTCGTCGGCGCCCTCGACACGGACGTCACCAGCGCCCAGATCGCCGCCGAGGTCAAGCTGGAGGTCCTCGTCAGCCGGGGCCGCCTCGCCGACGCCCAGCTCGCCGCCGAACAGGCCCGCTACCGCACCGTCCAGTACGCCGAGACGCTCCGCAAGACCCTCGACGCCACCCGGCGCAACGTCCGCGCGGTGGACTGGCTGCGCACCGTCCCCGACATGATCGACGAGGCGCTGCAACACGTCGCCGAGCGCTACCGGCACGAGAACGCGATCCTCACCAACATCCGCAAGGTCCGCGACGAGGCGTCCACCGGTGTGGACCCCGAGCACAAGCGCCGTGCCGCCGAGCTCGTCGACATCGTCAAGGACTGCATCCGCCGCCACACCCAGCTCCAGTCGCGACTGCTGGAAGCCGGCCCGCTGTTCCGCGCCGAGCAGGACCGGCAGGCGTTCGCCACCCCGTCCTCCGGCGCCGGCCTCGACCTCTACGGGCAGCTCCTCGCCCCCCTCCTGCCGCTCCCGCTCGAACAGGCGGGGCGCGTCACCGACGCCTTCTTCACCCGCGGCACGGGCCTGCGCACCCCGGCGTCCGTCCGTGTCGGCGACCTCGTCGACCTCCTGCTGACGCCGCCCGCGGAGCGGGAGCATCTCGGGGCGGAGATGCCGGAGCCGGATCTGATCGCGACGCCTGACGACAGCCGCTTCAGTGAGGAGCAGTTGGCTCATGCGATGGAGTTGCTGACTCTGCCGCCGGATGCGCCGCGGCGGCTGTCCGGGTTGCTCGCCGAGGCGCGGCGACGGGATCCGGAACTGCCGTACCTGGTGGCCTTGCTGGCCGTGCACGCGGCGAGTCCGGCCGTCGGTACCGCTTATCGGCAGGGGGAGCGGTCGTTGCTTTTTGCCGTGGACGACGGGACGGTGCTTGACGATCCGGAGTTCGGTGGGGCCGACCTCGTCGTGGGGACGGCGTTGCTCGACGCGGCCGGCATGGCGGCGGATCGGTCGGAGGCGTCGTGAGTGTGCCCCGGCCCCGCCCTTTCTCCCCCAGCTACCGCTGGGAGGTGCCCCCAGTTTCTTGCAGGGGCTGCGCCCCCGCACCCCCTAAGCGCCCTGCGGGCGCTGTCCTCAAACGCCGGACGGGCTGGATACGGCCTGAGCCCGCACTTCAGCCCGTCCGGCGTTTGAGGACGAGCGGCGAAGCCGCGATCAGCGGGGTCTGGGGCGCAGCCCCAGGAAGTGGCGAAGGGGCGGGACCGGGGCACCCCACCCCAAAGACCAGCGACAACGCACAGGAGTACCAACCGTGATGGACGACCACGACGTCGACGAGCCGGCTCACCCGGACGCCGGCGCCCCGGCCCCGAGCGCCAACGCCCCCCTGACCCCCGCCGACGCCGCGGACGCGGCCCGGCTCGTCGCCTTCGGGCTCCAGCCCAAGCTCCAGCCCGCCCGCGACGCCGACTACGCCGAACTCCTGCGCCGCCACCGCGACGACCCCGCCTTCGCCCGCCTCGCCGACGCCGTCGCCGCCGGGCTGGGGCTGGTCGTGCTGGAGGTGTCGACGCGGGCCGGCATGGCCGTGACCGCCGCCGAGGACTCCGTCTTCGCCGTCCGGATAAGCGACTACGCCCGCCGGGCCACCGCCGACTCCAGCGACCGCTTCCTGCACGGCCTCGCCCATCTCGCCGTCGCCGCGATGGCGTTCCCCCGGCCCGAGGACCTGGCCGACGACGGGTACATCGGCCGGATCACCGTCAACGGCGTGGACGCGTTCGTCCGGCAGGCGTGCCGCCGGCTGGAGGAGCGGGCGGCGGAGACGGGGGAGAACACCGACCCGGTCACCGAGGCCCCCGGCCTGGAGGCCGCCTGGCGGGTCTACGCGCGGCGCAGCGCCACCGGCGCCACCAAGGACGCCCGCCGGCTGGCCGGTTCCACCACGGGCATCATCGCGAAGGCCGTCGCCTTCCTCGTCGACTCCGGTTTCCTCCAGCGCACCGGTGACGACGCCGGCGGCGCCTTCCGCACCACGCCGCGCTACCAGCTCCAGGTCCGCGACATGGCCGGCAGCGCCGCCATGGCCGAGCTGCTGGAGCTGGGCGTCGTGCCGGTCGGCGACGGCAGCGCCACGCTGCTGCCGCCGGACGACGCCGAGGACCTGGAGCTGGTCGCCGACGCCGGCCTGCCGTTCCACTCCTGACCGTTCCCGCCCACCGATCTGCGACGAAGACAAACGAGAGTCCGCCATGTACGAGCTGTCCCGGGTCCGCCTCTACTCCATCGGGCCCGCCGGTGCGCGCTACGCCGACACCGTGCTGGACCTGCGGGGGGTGGGCGCGCCCGTGCCGTCGCCCGCGCCCGCGCAGGCGGATTTCTTCGAGGAGGAGCCCGTCGGCCCGCCGCGCCGTCCCGCGCCCGCGGGCGTGCTGTTCCTGGAGAACGGCGGCGGCAAGTCCGTCTTGCTCAAGCTGATCTTCTCGGTGATGCTGCCGGGCCACCGCAACACCCTCGGCGGCGCCAGCTCCGGTGTGCTCCGCAAGTTCCTGCTCGCCGACGACTGCGGCCACGTCGCCCTGGAGTGGCAGCACGTCCTCACCGGTGAGACGGTCGTCGTCGGCAAGGTCAGTGAGTGGCGCGGCCGGCAGGTCTCCAACGACCCGCGGAAGTTCGCCGAGGCGTGGTACTCGTTCCGCCCCGGCCCGGGGATGAGCCTGGACGCGCTGCCGGTCGCGGAGTCGTCCGCCATGCGGCCGCGCGCCGAGGGCGCCTCCACCGCCCGGGGCCGCCGCCGCACGATGAAGGGGTTCCGCGACGCCCTCACCGAGGCCGGCAAGGCGTACCCCAACCTGGACGTGGTCTGGGAGGAGATCCACGAGCGCTGGAACGAGCACCTCGGCGAGCTCGGCCTCGACCCCGAACTCTTCCGCTACCAGCGGGAGATGAACGCCGACGAGGGCGAGGCCGCCGGCCTGTTCGCGGTCAAGAACGACTCCGACTTCACCGACCTGCTGCTGCGCGCCGTCACCGACACCCGCGACACCGACGGCCTCGCCGACCTCGTCCACGGCTTCGCCCACAAGCTCGGCCGCCGCGCCGAACTCACCGCCGAGCGCGACTTCACCGCCGGCTCCCTCGACCTGCTCTCCCGCATCGTCGAGTCCGGCGCCCGCCGCGACCAGGCGCGCGGCGTGCACGCCGGTGCCGAGCGCCGCACCCGCGTCCTCGCCCGCCGGCTCTCCGCGCGCGCCGCCGAGGAACGCGGCCGCGCCGGCGAGCTCGCCGAGCAGGTGGCCGCCGCCGCGCACCGCGTCACCGACGCCGAGACCGCCCGCGAGCACGGCTCCCGGATCGCCGCCGAACTCGCCTACCGGCACGCCTCGCTGGCGCTCGCCGCCGCCGAGAAGTCCGCCGCCGCCCAGCGCCGCGAGCTCAACGACGCCCGTACCCTGCACTCCGCCTGGCAGGCCGCCGAGACCGTGCTGCGGCACCGGGCCGCCGCCGACCGCTCCGCGCGCGTCGCCGCCGCCATCCAGGAGGCCGAACGCGACGCCGCGCCCGCCCTCGCCGCCCGCACCCGGGCCGCCGCCGCCCTCGTCCGCGCCCTCAACGCGGCGGCCGAGCAGGGCGAACGCCTCGCCGACGAGCAGGAGGAGCGCTCCGCCGTCCTCCAGGAGACCGGCGAGGCCGCCCACCGCGACGCCACCGCCGCCGCCACCGAGGCCCAGCGCGCCCGCAGCGAGGCCGGCCACCTGCGGCAGCGGCTGGCCGAGGTCGAGCAGGAGACCGCCGACGCCGTCCGCGCCGGCTGGCTCGACGACAGCGCCCCCGACGCCGACCCGGCCCGCGCCGCCCTCGCCGCCAGCGACGCGGAGCGGACGGCCACCGCCGCTTACGAGGCCGCCAAGGAGACCGCCAGGACCGCCGCCGACCGGGCGAAGGAGACCGCCGCCGCCGAGTCCCGCGCCGAACTGGCCGCCGCCCGCTCCGCCGACGCGGCCACCGCCGCCGCGGGCGCGTACGACGCCGAGCGCCGCCTCGCCGAGTCGCTCGGCGCCGAGCCGAGGCTCGCCGAACTCCTCGGCCTGCCGCAGCCCGCCGCCGGCCAGGTCCCGGCCCAGCGCGGCGCCGCCGGGCAAGAAGGCGCCGGCCGGGAGGCCGCGGGCCCGCTCACCGCCGAGGAGCTGGACCGCAACGCGGACGCCCTCCGCGAACTCCTGGACGACACCGTCGCCACCGCCGAGCGGCAGCTGTTCGACCTGCGCACCGCCGCCGCCGACGACTCCCGCATCCTCGGCGCCCTCGGCGACGGCGGCCTGCTGCCGGCCGGCCCCGACGTCCTCGCCACCGTCGAGTACCTCGGCGAGCACGGCATCCCCGCCCTCCCCGGCTGGCGCTACCTCGCCCAGGCCGTCGACCCCGCCGACCACGCCCGGGTCCTGGCCGCCCGCCCCGAGCTCGTCGACGGCGTCGTCATCACCGACCCCGACGCCCACGGCCGCGCCCGCGAGGCGCTCGCCGACGCCTCGCTGCTGCCGCGCTCCGCCGTCGCCGTCGGCACCGCCGCCGCCCTCCTCGCCCCCGTGCCCGAGACCGAAGCGGACAGTGGCGTCTTTCTCGTCCCGCCGAACCCGGCCATGCACGACGAGCGGGCCGCCGACGAGGAGCGGCACGCCCTCCGCGAGCGCGCCGCCGCCCGCGACGAGGAGATCCGTACCGTCGCCGCCCGGCTCGCCGGCGACCGCGCCCTCGCCGCCCGGCTCGCCTCCTGGCGGTCCGGCTGCCCCGAGGGCCGGCTCGCCGAGCTCGCCGCCGAGGCCGAGCGCTGCCGCGTCGCCGCCGAGGCGGCCCAGGAGGAGCTGACCGCCGCCCGGACCGCCCGCGCCGAGGCCGACGAGACCGCCGCCGAGACCGCCCGGGTCCGCGACGAGCGCCAGGAGGCCGCCCAGCGGGCCCGCCGGGTCGCCGACGCCCTCGCCGGCCTCGCCCACCGCCTCCGCGAACGCTCCCACTGGCAGACCCGGCTCCGCGAACTCGCCGAAGAGGCCGCCGAGTACGAGGAGCGCGCCGCCGCCTGCGTCGACCGCGCCCGCGCCGCCGACGAGGACCGCCGCACCGCCCAGCGCGCCGCCGACGACGCCCACCGCACCGCCCGCGCCCTCCGCGCCGAGCGCGCCGAGATCGCCGGCGCCCCGGACGACGTCACCGACGACGCCGAGGCGTCCACCGACTCGCTGCCCGCCCTGCGCGAGGCGTACCGCGCCGCCTCCCAGGTGTACGAGAAGGTCGGCGTCGGCGCCGACCTGCGCGCCGAACAGGCCCGCGCCGAGAGCGACGAGAGCGCCGCCCGCGCCGAACTCGACCGCCTCACCAACAAGGTCCGCACCCGCGCCGCCCAGCTGCTGGAGGGCACCGACGGCGCCGACGGCCCGTCCCGCCAGGCCGCCGTCGCCCGCGCCGAGGCCCTCGTCCAACTGCTGGAAGGCCGCGCCTCCGCCGCCAGCGAGCAGCTCGGCCGGCTCCGCGGCGAGGCCGAACGCCTCGCCCCCGCCGACGGCGAGTCCCACACCGAGCTCCCCGACGAGCGGGTGCCCGCCGACGCCGACCAGGCCAAGGAGCTGCTGCGCACCGCCACCGCCGAACTCGCCGCGCACACCGACGCGTTGGAGGAGGCCAGGACCGCGCACGCCGGCCTGCTCCGCTCGCACCGCGCCGCCGAGGACGCCGCCGGCGGCTTCGACGACACCGCCGCCCTCCTGCGCGACCTGCTCCGCGACAACGCCCCCGACGACGAGGAGACCGCCCCCGAGCCGTACACCGGCACCCTGGAGGAGGCCCGGCAGGCCGCCGCCGAGGCCCGGCGCTCGCTGCGCGGCTGCGCCGGCGACCTCTCGGCGGCCGAGTCGGCCGTCCGCGAGGCCAGCGACATCCTCGTCCGGCACGCCAACTCCACCCGCTACGAGCAGGTCCGCACCCCCGCCCGCCAGCAGATCCGCGAACTCCCCGCCGCCGCGCTGCCCGAGCACGCCGCCGCCTGGGCCGACGCCTTCGCGCCCCGGCTCCGCGTCCTCACCGACGAGCTGGACCAGCTGGAGCGCAACCGCGACGGCATCGTCGACCGGCTGCGCGGCCTGGTCGAGTCCTCGCTCACCACACTCCGCGCCGCCCAGCGGCTCTCCCGGCTGCCCGAGGGGCTGGGGGAGTGGTCGGGCCAGGAGTTCCTGCGCATCCGCTTCGAGGACCCCGACCAGAGCACCCTCACCGAACGCCTGGGCGAGGTCATCGACGAGGCCACCCGGTCCGCCGTCAAGAAGAACTCCGACCTGCGCCGCGACGGCATGTCGCTGCTGCTGCGCGGCGTCCGGGCGGCCCTGATGCCGCGCGGCGTCGCCGTCGAGATCCTCAAGCCGGACGCGGTGCTGCGCGCCGAGCGGGTGCCCGTCGGGCAGATGGGCGACGTGTTCTCCGGCGGCCAGCTGCTGACCGCCGCCATCGCCCTGTACTGCACGATGGCCGCGCTGCGCAGCAACGACCGCGGCCGGGACCGGCAGAAGCACGCGGGCACGCTGTTCCTCGACAACCCGATCGGGCGCGCCAACGCCACCTACCTGCTGGAGCTGCAGCGGGCCGTCGCGGACGCCCTCGGCGTCCAGCTGCTGTACACCACCGGCCTGTTCGACACCACGGCGCTCGCCGAGTTCCCGCTGGTCATCCGGCTGCGCAACGACGCGGACCTGCGGGCGGGGCTGAAGTACATCAGCGTCGAGGAGCATCTGCGGCCCGGGCTGCCGCAGGCCGACCCGGAGTCGGAGCCGGTGCACGGGGAGATCACGGCTACGCGGATGTTCCGGCGGCCGGAGGAGGAGGCGGTGCCGGTGGCGGCTGGGCGCTGAGGGGGGCGCCTGCGGCGGGCTGTGCCCCGGTCCCTCCCCCAGAGGGGGTACCCCCACCTTCGCCGATTCCCGGGGCAAGCCCCCGGACCCCCCGAAACCGCGCTCCGCGCGGTTGTCCTCAAGCTCCCCCGGAGGGGGTACCCCAAAAGGGCTGGCCATCCAGCCCGTCACGGATACCTAGGCCGCCGCACCCGCCGCATTTCCCGCGCCGTACTGCTCGGCACGGACACCACCCCGTGCCTCTGGCGCCACACCTGACGCGTCACCCACACGTCGAGGACGCCCCACGTCGTCGCCACCGTGCCGGCCACCGTGGCGACCAGCACCGGGAAGGCCAGCCACGACCCGGCGAGGGTCAGCAGCACCGCCGCCATGGCGACCGTCGTCGTCAGCGCGACGAGGAGCACGGCGCGTACCGCCGCCGCCCGCACCGGATCGGGCATCCGCGGCCGGTGGACCGGCTCCTCGGTCCACAACGGCGCGCGCGCCCGTGGGCGTCCGTCCGGCCGTCGTCCGTCGCGAACCCTGTCCACGGCGGCTCACCTCCCCAATGGCTGCCCCCGCTCGGGGCCTTTCCCGTAGGAATGTCAAAAGTAACCCGTATCGGAGAACGCGTGCCGGGGCGCGGGCGCCGGAGCGCGCGAACGTCCTCCTCAGTGCCCTGTCGTCTGCCCGCGCACCACGCGACCCATGGCCGGAGATCGCCCCGGAAAGGGACGAGTTCAGGCCATCCGGCTTGATCACACAGCGGGCCCCGCCCCGCCACCGGCGGTGTTCCGAGCCGCCCGGCCCCGGAAGAAGTCCCCTGATCACGGGAGAACTCGGGACGACACGGCCAACCCCCCACGCCCGGGCGGCCGTACAACCCTTCGAGGCGTAATCCCCGCAGTAGTAGGCTCACGCCGCATCACTGTCGGAGCACCACCCCCGTCGCGCCGCGGGGTGCAGTGGGGGAGTCCATGCGCTTTCGCGGGAAATCGATCCGCCGGAAGATCGTGGCACTGTTGCTGGTGCCATTGGTGTCCCTGACCGTCCTGTGGGTGTTCGCCACGGTGATCACCGGTATGGAGGCGGACCGCCTGCTCTCCGCCGCCGAGGTCACCCGCGGAATCGGCCACCCGACGGAGGCCGTGGTCGACGCCCTCCAGAAGGAGCGCCGCCAGGCCCTCGTCGTCCTCGCCGGCCCCCGCTCCCGGAACGCCGGCGCCGCCCGCGCCCGTACCGCCGCCCTCACCGAACTCCGCGCCCGCCAACGCGCCACCGACAAGGCCGCCGCCGCCCTCCGCTCCGGCGCCTCCGGCGACGTGCGCGAGGACATGAGCTCCACCGCGGCCGACTGGTTCCGCACCATGGAACGCCGCCTCGCCGGCCTCGGCGCCCTGCGTGCCAGGGTCGCGGGCGACACCGTCACCCGCGACGCCGCCTTCCTCGCGTACAACGAGGTCATCGACCCCCACCTCGACTTCCTCAGCCTCCTCGGCTCCGTCCAGGACGCCGGCCTCGAACAGCAGCGCCGCGCCCTGGTGGGCCTCACCTACGCCCGCGAGTCCCTGTCCCGCGAGGACGCCCTCCTCGCCGCGGCGCTCACCGCCCGCACCGTCACCGCCCGTGAACTGCGCCTGCTCGCCGACCACATGGCCGAACGCAGGATCCTCTACGCGACCAACCTCCCCGTCCTGCCCGTCCGGGACCAGAAGACCTTCGACGACTACTGGCGGGGCGGCACCAGCCCCCGGACCCTGAAGAGCACCGAGGAGGCGGTCGTCTCCGCCGGACCCGCCAAGGCCCTCCGCGCCGTCGACACCGAACGCTGGCAGGCCATCGCCGGCACCGTCCTCGACGACCTCGCCCGCCTCGACCACGACGCGCAAGAACGCCACGAGGACCGGCTGGAACCCGTCGCCGACTGGGTGCTCACCAAGGCCGCCGTCGCCGGTGTGCTCGGCCTCGCCGCCCTCGTCTGCTCGGTCGTCGTCTCCTGGCGCGTCGGCCGCGGCCTCATCAGGGACCTCCGGCAGCTGCGCCGCGAGGCCCACGAGGTCTCCGGCGTCCGCCTGCCGGCCGTCCTGCGCCGCCTCGCCGCCGGCGAACAGGTCGACGTCGAGACCGAGGCGCCGCGCCTGGAGTACCCGACCGACGAACTCGGCCAGGTCGGGCGGGCCCTCAACTCCCTCCAGCGGGCCGCCGTCGAGGCCGCCGTGAAACAGGCCGAAATGCGCCGGGGCGTGTCCGACGTCTTCGTCAACATCGCCCGCCGCTCCCAGGTGCTGCTGCACCGCCAGCTCGCCCTCCTCGACACCATGGAGCGCCGCACCGAGGACGACGACGAACTCGCCGACCTCTTCCGCCTCGACCACCTCACCACGCGCATGCGCCGGCACGCCGAGGGCCTGGTGATCCTCTCCGGCGCCACCCCCTCCCGCCAGTGGCGCAAGCCCGTCCAGCTGATGGACGTCGTCCGCGCCGCCGTCTCCGAGGTCGAGGCGTACGAGCGGATCGAGCTGCGCCGGCTGCCGCCGCTGGCCGTCCAGGGCCCGGCCGTCGCCGACCTGACGCACCTGCTGGCCGAACTCCTGGAGAACGCCACCGTGTTCTCCCCGCCGCACACCGCCGTCCAGGTCGTCGGCGAGCGGGTGCCCAACGGCTTCACCCTCGAAATCCACGACCGCGGCCTCGGGATGAGCCCGGACGCCCTGCTGGAGGCCAACCTCGGCCTCGCGGAGGCGCCCGAGTTCGACCTCTCCGACACCGACCGGCTCGGCCTCTTCGTCGTCAGCCGGCTCGCCCGCCGCCAGGGCGTCCGGGTCTCGCTCCAGCCCTCGCCGTACGGCGGCACCACCGCGGTCGTCCTGATCCCCGCCGCGCTCATCGACGAGGCGCCGCCGAAGGACGCCGTTCCGGGGGCGCGGGTCCGGAAGGCGGCCCGCAAGGAAGGGCCGGTGGAGCTGGAGCCGCCGCTGTCGCCCCTCGAAAAGCCCGGCGTACGGGACGCGGACCCGCTGGAGGCGGGCACTCCGCTCGCACCACGCGGCCCGCGGGACACACGCCGTCCCCTCGACACGCCCGCCCCGCGGGAGCCCTGGAGCCCGCGGGTCCCGCTCGACGCACCGGTCCACGACCGGCCCGCCGACCAGCCCCCCGCCCGCCGCCCCACGGCCCCCGCCCCGGCGTTCGGCTCCCGCGGCCCCGACGGGCGCCCCGGCTCCGGCACCCACGGCACCCCGGACGGCCGTGGCGCGGCGGGCCAGGGGACGCCCGGCGGCCTGCCCCGCCGCCCCCGGCCCCGGTGCTGGTCTCGGACCACGGCCGCCCGGTCGCCGACCCGCCGGGCCGCCGCGACCCGGCCGACCGCCCGGACCATCCGGACCGCCCGGACCAACCGGACCATCCGCAACAGGCGGATCTCCCGGACCTCCCGGACCTCCCGGGCCTCCGGGACCTGCCGGACCTCCTGGACGAACCCACCCCGCCCACCGGGCTGCCCCGCCGCGTCCGTCAGGCCGGTCTCGCCCCTCTGGTCAGGGAGAGCCTCGCCAGGGAGCCCCGCCCGGCCGACGCCGAGCCGGCCGGCCACGAGACCGCGCGCGACCCCGAGGAGGTCCGCGCCCGGATGACCTCCCTGCAACGGGGATGGCAGCGCGGCCGGGCGGACGCCCCGCACCCCACCGAGCACGACAGCACACGAACCACCAACGAAAGGGACGGTCGATGACCGCCATACGCAACGCGTCGGCAGACACCGCCACGGCACAGCCCGCGGGAAACGGCAAGCTCAACTGGCTCCTCGACGACCTCGTCGAGCGCGTCGGCACCATCCGCAAGGCCCTCGTCCTCTCCGGTGACGGCCTGGCCGTCGGCTCCTCCGCCGACCTCACCCGCGAGGACGGCGAACACCTCGCCGCCGTCGCCTCCGGCTTCCACAGCCTCGCCAAGGGCGTGGGCCGCCGCTTCGACGCCGGACAGGTGCGCCAGACCGTCGTCGAACTGGACGACGCGTTCCTCTTCGTCACCGCGGCCGGGCAGGGCAGCGCCCTCGCCGTCCTCGCCGACGCGGACTCCGACATCGGGCTGATCGCCTACGAGATGACGCTGCTCGTCAAGCGCGTCGGCGCCCACCTGGCCAGCTCCCCGCGCACCGGCGAGGCCGCCGGCGGATGACCGGACGGAGGGCCGGAGACGGCGGGACCCCTGACAGGACCGGCGAGCCACAGCACTGGTACGACGACGCGGCGGGCCCGGTGGTCCGCCCGTACACCATGACCCGTGGACGCACCCGGGGCGCCGGGCAGCACCGGCTCGACCGCACGGCGTTCGTCATCGCCGTGCGGCCCCCCGACGGCACCGACGACCGGCTCGGACCCGAACACCTCCGCATCGCGGAACTCGCGGCCGAGGACCCCCGCTCCGTCGCCGAACTCACCGACCGCCTCGGGCTCCCCTCCGGCGTCGTCCGCGTCCTCGTCGGCGACCTCTTCGAAGCGGGCATCGTCCGCGTCGACCGCCCGATCCCCCCGGCGGAACCACCCGACGAGAGCGTCCTCCGCCTGGTGATCAACGGCTTGCGCACGCTGTGACGCGGGCGCGCACGCGCGGGGCACGACGGGGCGGCCTGGTGCCGCGCTCCGGCCGGGGGACGGCCAGGAGCGGCCGAGCCCCCCGGACGAGCCGGAACGACGGCCGGCTCCGACCGCGCACCCGCCCACGGCTGACTCCGGTACCGCGCGGGACCCCGGGCACCTGCCGGCGGGCGTCACGCGGGCGGCCACCGCGTGGCGGTGCCCGGCCGCCGGCGCCTCCCGCCGGCGGCCCGCCCCGCCTAAACCCCCGCACCCGCACCGGAAACCCCACCTCCGCCGCTCCCTCCCGTTCCACCGTCACCACACCGTCCCGCCACCCGGTCGTGAACCGCACCACCTCGATCCCCTCTTCACCCCCTTCACCGTCCTCGCCGTCCTCGACGACCAGCACCCCGCCGCCCGTCCCTCCCGGCGCCGGAGCCCACACCTCCAGTTCCACCCCGCCGTCCGCCCCCGCCACCGGAAGCACCGCCCCCGCCCGGGCGAGGACCGGGATCCGGGCCAGGGGCGCGTCGAGGAGCACCTGGCCCGGACCCTCGTGCGCGCGGCCCGTCGCCGTGTCGTACCACCGGCCGCGCGGCAGCCGTACCGCCCGCCGGTCGGCGCCCGGCTCCAGCACCGGCGCCACCAGCAGCGCGTTCCCGAGCAGGAACGCGTCCTCGCAGTCCCGCAGCGCCCGGTCCTCCGGCGAGCGCCACCACACCGGACGGACGTACGGCGCGCCCGCCAGCCTTGCCAGATGGGCCAGCGTCACGAAGTACGGCAGCAGCCGCACCCGCTCCCGCAGCGCGGCCCCCGCGTGCTCCAGGACCTCCGGGCCGAACTCCCACGGCTCCCGGCGCCCCGCCGAGATCGCCGCGTGGGTGCGGAACAGCGGCAGGTACGCGCCCAGTTGGAACCACCGCAGGTACAGCTCCGGCGACGGCGAACCCGTGAACCCGCCCACGTCGGGGCCCGAGAACGGCACCCCGCACAACCCCAGCCCCAGCACCAGCGACAACGACGCCCGCAGCCCCGGCCACCCCGTCGTCACATCGCCCGACCACGTCCCCCCGTACCGCTGCATCCCCGCCCAGCCCGACCGCGAGAACAGGAACGGCCGCTCGTCCGGCCGCAGTTCGCGCAGCGCCTCGTAGCCGGCCCGGGCCATGCCCAGCGCGTAGACGTTGTGCGCCTCCCGGTGGTCGCCGCCCCGCCCCTCCAGCGCGTGCCGCGCCGACCGGGGCAGGGTGTGCTCGCCGAACGCCGCGAACGCCGCCGGCTCGTTCATGTCGTGCCAGAACCCGGAGAACCCCTCCGCCAGGCGTTCCGCGTACAGCCCGCCCCACCAGCGGCGCACCTGCGGGTCGGTGAAGTCGGGGAAGACCGACGTGCCCGCCCACACCTCGCCGCGCACCGGCCGCCCCCGCCCGTCCCGGACGAACGCGCCGGCCGCCGCGCCCGCCTCGTACACCTCCCAGCCGGGCTCGGCCTTCACCCCCGGGTCCACGATGGACACCAGCCGGACGCCCTCCTTCCGGAGTTCGGCGGAGAGTCCGGGCAGGTCCGGGAACCGCTCCCGGTCCACCGTGAACACCCGGTGGCCCCGGTAGTGGTCGATGTCCAGGTGCACGGCGGACAGCGGCAGCCCGCGCTCCCGGTACCCGGTCACCACCCGCCGCACTTCCGCCTCGCTGCCGAATCCCCACCGCGCGTGGTGGTACCCCAGCGCCCAGGCGGGCGGCACCGCGGCGCCCCCGGTCAGCCCCGCCCAGCCGCGCAGCACCCGCGGCGGCGTGCCCGCGATCACCCAGTACCGCAGCGGCCCGCCGGACATCCGCGTCTCGCAGCGGCCCGGCCGGTCGTGCCCCGAACCGGCCCCCTCCTCGCCTTCCCACAACAGCACCCGCCCGTCCCAGGAGTTGTCGTGGAACACCAGGTGCGTGCCCGCGTCCGCCACCACCAGCTGCACCGGCATGGTGACGTACAGCGGATCGTCCCCCGGCTCGAACGAACCCCCGGGATCGGTGTTCCACAGCCGGTACGCGCCCTCGCGCAGCCGCGGCCCCGCCGACCGGCCGCCCAGCCCGAAGAACCGGGCGTCCGCCGGGACCTCCGACCGCTGCGTCCACCGCGGGCTCCCCCCGGCACCCGCCGGATTCACCGGGTCCCACCAGCGCGGCGGCTGGTCACGCCGCAGCATCACCCCGCCGGGCGTCCGCACCTCCACCGCCCCGTGCCGCGACACCACCACCAGCAGCCGCTCCGACACCACCCGCCAGCCGCCGTCCGTGTCCGGCTCCAGCACCGCCCGCTCGTCCGCCTCCGGCACCGGGCCCGCCAGGGCGTACGACGGCCCGGGCTCCGCGCCGTCCCACCCGCAGAACACCGCGCCCCCGGCCGCCACCCGCACCCGCAGCGACGACCGGGCGAACCGCACCACCCCGCCGCCCGGCTCCGGCTCCGCCCCGAGCGCCGAACCCGGCACCCGCGCCCGCTCGGCCACCGGCCCCCGCGCCTCCGCGGCGTCCACCCGCCGCCGCCACCACGCGGCCCGCACCGACCGCAGCACCCGCGCCGCCCCCACCGTCCTGAACGACGTCACCCATTTGACCGACCGTCCCAGGTCATGCGCATCCATGGCGTTCACCCTGCCACCGGCACCCCACCGGACGGAGCGGGTTCGCCGCCCGTTCACCCGGCGGTGACCCACGCCTCCCGGCGGCCCGGCCCGACACCCTGGTGCGGAAGACGATCACATGGCATCGTCCTCGTCAGCCGCGCGCGCCGGCCCACACCCGGGGAACCCGCCGCACGGCGGCCACGCCCACGACGCGTACAGCCGGGAGCAGCGACGATGACCACCGCACCGCACCACGCCGACCAGCCGACGCCCCTCTGGCGGCCGGACGCCGACCGCGTCGCCCGTGCCCAGGTCACCCGCTTCCACGCGCGCGCCGCCGAACGGCACGGCGCCCCCGCGCCCGTCCCCGGCGACCCCGAGGCGAGCTACGCCGCCCTCCACCGCTGGTCCGTCGCCGCCCCCGAGCCCTTCTGGCAGGCCGTCGCCGAGTGGTGCGACGTCCGGTTCACCCACCCTTACGAGCGGGTGCTCGCCGACGCGGCCATGCCCGGTGCCGTCTGGTTCCCCGGCGCCACCCTCAACTACGCCGAACACGCCCTGCGCACCGCCGAGGACCCCGCCCGCGCCGGCGAACCGGCCCTCCTGCACACCGACGAGACCCTCGACCCGCGCCCCGTCACCTGGGCGGAACTCCGGGCGCGCGTGGGCTCGCTGGCCGCCGAGCTCCGCCGCCTCGGCGTCCGCCCCGGCGACCGGATCAGCGGCTACCTGCCCAACATCCCCGAGGCCGTCACCGCCTTCCTCGCCACCGCGGCCGTCGGCGCCGTCTGGACGTCCTGCGCGCCCGACTTCGGCGCCCGCAGCGTCCTCGACCGCTTCCAGCAGGTCGAACCGGTCGTCCTGTTCACCGTCGACGGCTACCACTACGGCGGCAAGCGCCACGAGCGCGCCGACACCGTCGCCGAACTCCGCGCCGGCCTGCCCACCCTGCGCGCCGTCGTCCACATCCCGCTGCTCGGCACCGCCGCCCCGAAGGCGCTCTGGAGTGGGACGAGCTGACCTCGGGCGACGTGGAGCCGGTCTTCGAACAGGTGCCCTTCGACCACCCGCTGTGGGTCCTCTACTCCTCCGGCACCACCGGCCTGCCCAAGGCCATCGTCCAGTCCCAGGGCGGCATCCTCCTCGAACACCTCAAACAGCTCTCCCTGCACTGCGACCTCGGCCCCGGCGACCGCTTCTTCTGGTACACCTCCACCGGCTGGATGATGTGGAACTTCCTCGTCTCCGGCCTCCTCGTCGGCGCCACCGTCGTCCTCTACGACGGCAGCCCCGGCCACCCCGACACCGCCGCCCAGTGGCGGGTCGCCGAACGCACGGGCGCCACCCTGTTCGGCACCTCCGCCGCGTACGTGATGGCCTGCCGCAAGGCCGGCCTCCACCCCGGCCGCGACCTGGACCTCTCCCGGGTCCGCTGCGTCGCCACCACGGGTTCGCCGCTGCCGCCGGACGGCTTCCGCTGGATCCACGACGAGGTCGCGGAGGACATGTGGATCGCCTCCGTCAGCGGCGGCACGGACGTCTGCAGCTGCTTCGCCGGCGCGGTCCCCACCCTCCCGGTGTACGTCGGCGAACTCCAGGCCCCCTGCCTCGGCACCGACCTCCAGGCATGGGATGAACAGGGCAAACCCGTCGTCGACGAGGTCGGTGAACTCGTCGTCGCCGCGCCCCTGCCGTCCATGCCCCTCCACTTCTGGAACGACCCCGACGGCCGGCGCTACCGCGAGAGCTACTTCGAGACCTTCCCCGGCGCCTGGCGGCACGGCGACTGGATCACCCTCACCTCCCGCGGCACCGTCGTCGTCCACGGCCGCTCCGACTCCACCCTCAACCGGCAGGGCGTCCGCATGGGCTCCGCCGACATCTACGAGGCCGTCGAACGGCTCCCCGAGATCCGGGAGTCCCTCGTCATCGGCGTCGAGGAACCCGACGGCGGCTACTGGATGCCCCTCTTCGTCCACCTCGCCCCCGGCGCCACCCTGGACGACGCGCTCCTCGACCGCATCAAGCGCACCATCCGCGAGCAACTCTCCCCGCGGCACGTCCCCGACGAGGTCATAACCGTCGAGGCCGTCCCCCACACGCTCACCGGCAAGCGCATCGAGGTCCCGGTCAAGCGCCTCCTCCAGGGCACCCCCCTCGAACGGGCTGTCAACCCCGGATCCGTCGACAACCCCGCGCTGCTCTCCTTCTACGCGGACCTCGGCCGGCGCCGCCGCACCTGACCAGCCCTTCCACCCCACCCTCGGTGCGTTGTCAGTGCCCTCGACTACTCTGAGTGAGCATTGGTAACCGCGCTGAGGGGAGTGGGAAACATGGCGCACAAGACACGGCACGACGCGGCACACACCGACGACGTCCGCACCCGGCGGAGCGCACGCCGACGACTGCGCAGAGAAGTACCCGGCACCATCGCCGTCCTGGCGGACGAACACGACTTCGCCGCCATGCGGCGCTACACCAGCTTCGGCTTCGACGACCACCCCGGCTACCTACGGCACGTGGACGGCCTGCTGCGCACCCTGGCCGCCCAGGGCACCCACACCAGCGTCGCCCTGTTCGACCCGGCCGACTACGCCGCCTACTGCGCGGACCTCCGCCTCGACCCGGACAGCGCCGCCAGCCGCACCCGCTACACGGCCGAGGTCGCCGCGGCCGGCACCACGCTCGCCTACGACGGACGCCCCGTCACCCGGTTGCTCCCCGCCCTCATCGGCGCGGCCGAACGGCAGGCCACCTGGGAGTACGCCACCGAACTGCTCACCCGGGACGGCTGCGAACGCTGCGGCGACGACACCGGCCGGACGGCCTTCGCCCGCGCCTCCCTCGTCCTGCGCCGCATCGTCGAGGCCCTCGGCCCGGGCGGCCACCACCTCGTCTGCAGCGTCCCCGCCGACGGGGACGCCCCGCTCGTCGCCCTCCTCCAGGCCGACTGCGGCACCGACGGACGGCTCCGGCTCGACGAACCCTCGGCCCTGGTCTTCTGCACCGTCCTGGCCGCGGGCATCGCCACCGACTGCCCCGGCGGCATCGTCGCCCGCACCACCGCACTCGGCCGGCCGCCCACCGTCCGCGGCTGGACCCTCCGCGCCGGCTGGCCCCGGCCGCTCGACGAGGCCGAGGTCTTCTCCGCCTACTGCACCGACCCCGCCACCGGCGAACCCATCCCACCGGAGCACGGCGTGGCGTACGAGGCGGGCATCGAACTGCCGGAACACGACGGAGGGGAAGAGGAGTGACAAGAGAGGGGTGCCTGCCGCCCGGCAGGCACCCCTCACCACTCCACCGTCACCCGCGACCGCGGGCGCCGCTCACTCGCCGGACAGCACCGCCTGCGCCGCGAGCCGGGCCTCCTCGGCCGTGTCCGTCGCACGCGCCGCGGCGGCGGCACGCTCGCACTGGGCGAGGGTGTGCTTGGCCAGCGTGGCGCGGACGTACGGGATCGAGGCGGCGCCCATGGACAGGCTCGTCACCCCGAGACCGGTCAGCACGCACGCGAGCAGCGGGTCCGACGCGGCCTCACCGCAGACGCCGCAGCTCTTGCCCTCGGCCTTGGCCGCCTCGGCGGACAGGGCGATGAGGTCGAGCAGCGCGGGCTGCCACGGGTCCTGGAGCCGGGAGACGGCACCGACCTGACGGTCCGCGGCGAAGGTGTACTGCGCGAGGTCGTTGGTCCCCAGCGACAGGAACTCGACCTCCTGCAAGATGGAGCGCGCCCGCAGCGCGGCGGACGGGATCTCCACCATCGCGCCGAACTTCGCCCGCAGCCCGGCCTCGCGGCACGCGTCCGCGAACGCCTTGGCGTCCGTGCGGTCCGCCACCATCGGGGCCATGACCTCAAGGTAGACCGGCAGCCCCTCGGCGGCCTTGGCCAGCGCGGTCAGCTGGGTGCGCAGCACCTCGGGGTGGTCCAGCAGCGTCCGCAGACCGCGCACGCCGAGCGCCGGGTTGGGCTCGTCCGCCGGGGTGAGGAAGTCCAGCGGCTTGTCCGCGCCCGCGTCCAGCACGCGCACGACGACCCGGCCCTCCGGGAACGCCTCCAGCACCTTGCGGTACGCCTCGACCTGCTTCTCCTCGGACGGCGCCTTGGCACTGTCGTCAAGGAACAGGAACTCGGTACGGAACAGGCCGACGCCCTCGGCACCCGCCTCGACCGCCGCCGGCACGTCCGCCGGACCGCCGACGTTCGCGAGCAGCGGCACCTTGTGCCCGTCGGAGGTCGCACCCGGACCGGAGGAGGCGGCCAGCGCCGCCTTGCGCTCCTCGGCCGCCTTCGTCAGCTCCGCGCGCTTCTCCTCGCTCGGGTCGACGAAGATCTCGCCGGTGCTGCCGTCCACGGCCACGACCGTGCCCTCGGCCAACTCACCGGCGCCCGGCAGCGCCACGACCGCCGGCACGCCCAGCGCGCGGGCGAGGATGGCGCTGTGACTGGTCGGCCCGCCCTCCTCGGTCACGAAACCGAGCACCAGCGCCGGGTCGAGCAGCGCGGTGTCGGCGGGCGCCAGGTCCCGGGCGATCAGCACGTACGGCTTGTCGCTGTCGGGCACGCCCGGCATCGGCACGCCCAGCAGGCGGGCGACGATGCGGTTGCGCACGTCGTCCAGGTCCGCGACCCGGCCGGCCAGGTACTCGCCGGCCCCGGCCAGCAGCGCCCGGTAGGCGGCGAAGGCGTCGTAGACCGCACGCTCGGCGGTGCTGCCGACGGCGATGCGCCGCTCGACGTCCGCCATCAGCTCGGGGTCCTGCGCCATCATGGCCTGGGCCTCGA
Organism: Streptomyces sp. CA-181903; assembly: GCF_050937075.1. NCBI lineage: Bacteria > Bacillati > Actinomycetota > Actinomycetes > Kitasatosporales > Streptomycetaceae > Streptomyces > Streptomyces sp. CA-181903. The sequence goes on along the minus strand of NZ_JBNJLY010000001.1, from coordinate 1,037,763 downwards.
GCACGTGCTGGGCCTCGCCGCCGGCGAGGTTGCCCCGGGCGATCAGATCGGCGGCCACAGCCTCGACGGCCTGGCGCGCGCGCCCCTGTTCGCGCGGTGCCTCGTCCGTCGGGATCTGCTTGGCCGGCGGCTCCAGCACCGCCGTGCCCATGTGCCGGACCTCGCCGATCGCCACACCGTGGCTGACGCCGACGCCTCGCAGCGTTGCTTCCATCATGTCCTCTCGAAGGGGACCACCGGCCTCGGCCGGTGGGGAACGCGTTCCTGTCGCGTTCAGCTGAACCGTTTCCGCCGGTGTCCCGGCGGCCTTGCCGCGGTCTGTCAGTGCCAGGCGAACAGCTGGTCGCCGGCCTTGACGTCGCCGTCCTCGCGCACGTCGGCGAGCACGTCGGCGGTGGCCTCCAGCGCGATCACCGGAGAGATCGGGGACTTGCCCGCGGCCTCGACGGCGGCCGGGTTCCAGCGGATGACGGCCTGGCCGCGCTGGACGGTGTCACCCTTGTTGACGAGCAGCTCGAAGCCCTCGCCGTTGAGCTGGACGGTGTCGATGCCGAGGTGCGTCAGGATGCCGTGCCCCTCGGAGTCGACGACGACGAACGCGTGGGGGTGGAGCGAGACGACGACACCGTCGACGGGGGCGACGGCCTCGGAGGGCTCACGCACGGGATCGACGGCGGTACCGGGTCCCACCATCGCGCCGGAGAAGACCGGGTCGGGCACTGCCGCGAGTCCGATGGCGCGTCCGGCGATCGGGGACGACACGGTGGTCATGGGAAGCCTCCCAGGGGTGGAGATTCATCACGCACCGTCACTACCTGTCCGGGACGGTGCACTGATCAGAGCCTAAGTCATAGGAACTGACGGTTCCGCACGAGCGCGCCCCCGTCCGGCCAGTGCGCTCCGTAACCGATTTGCCTCCGTCGCCCGGGGGCCTGTACTGTCGGATCCCTGCCCACGACCGGAGCCCGCGGCGAAAGCCGACGAGCACGGTAACGAGGGCGGCACTCCATTCAGATGTGATCCTTTCTCGGGACCGCTTTTGTCTGCCCGTGTGCGTCAGTGCATACGGAAAGGCGGGTGGCGAGAGAGACGGAAAACGCCTGATAGAGTGGTGGAACACCGAAGGGAAGCGCCCGGAGGAAAGCCTGAGAGAGTCTCTCGGGTGAGTACAAAGGAAGCGTCCGTTCCTTGAGAACTCAACAGCGTGCCAAAAGTCAACGCCAGACTACAAAACAACCCCGTCCACGGATCCTTGTGGTCCTGGATGAGGTTCCTTTGAAAAACACAGCGAGGACGCTGTGAACGACCGGGCCTATTCCGCCCGGACGTTCCGCTCTCGTGTGTGTGCACCCGATTACGGGTAAACATTCACGGAGAGTTTGATCCTGGCTCAGGACGAACGCTGGCGGCGTGCTTAACACATGCAAGTCGAACGATGAACCTCCTTCGGGAGGGGATTAGTGGCGAACGGGTGAGTAACACGTGGGCAATCTGCCCTGCACTCTGGGACAAGCCCTGGAAACGGGGTCTAATACCGGATACGACTACTGAGCGCATGCTCGGTGGTGGAAAGCTCCGGCGGTGCAGGATGAGCCCGCGGCCTATCAGCTTGTTGGTGGGGTGATGGCCTACCAAGGCGACGACGGGTAGCCGGCCTGAGAGGGCGACCGGCCACACTGGGACTGAGACACGGCCCAGACTCCTACGGGAGGCAGCAGTGGGGAATATTGCACAATGGGCGAAAGCCTGATGCAGCGACGCCGCGTGAGGGATGACGGCCTTCGGGTTGTAAACCTCTTTCAGCAGGGAAGAAGCGAAAGTGACGGTACCTGCAGAAGAAGCGCCGGCTAACTACGTGCCAGCAGCCGCGGTAATACGTAGGGCGCAAGCGTTGTCCGGAATTATTGGGCGTAAAGAGCTCGTAGGCGGCTTGTCGCGTCGGATGTGAAAGCCCGGGGCTTAACCCCGGGTCTGCATTCGATACGGGCAGGCTAGAGTTCGGTAGGGGAGATCGGAATTCCTGGTGTAGCGGTGAAATGCGCAGATATCAGGAGGAACACCGGTGGCGAAGGCGGATCTCTGGGCCGATACTGACGCTGAGGAGCGAAAGCGTGGGGAGCGAACAGGATTAGATACCCTGGTAGTCCACGCCGTAAACGTTGGGAACTAGGTGTGGGCGACATTCCACGTCGTCCGTGCCGCAGCTAACGCATTAAGTTCCCCGCCTGGGGAGTACGGCCGCAAGGCTAAAACTCAAAGGAATTGACGGGGGCCCGCACAAGCAGCGGAGCATGTGGCTTAATTCGACGCAACGCGAAGAACCTTACCAAGGCTTGACATACACCGGAAAGCGCTAGAGATAGTGCCCCCCTTGTGGTCGGTGTACAGGTGGTGCATGGCTGTCGTCAGCTCGTGTCGTGAGATGTTGGGTTAAGTCCCGCAACGAGCGCAACCCTTGTTCTGTGTTGCCAGCATGCCTTTCGGGGTGATGGGGACTCACAGGAGACTGCCGGGGTCAACTCGGAGGAAGGTGGGGACGACGTCAAGTCATCATGCCCCTTATGTCTTGGGCTGCACACGTGCTACAATGGCCGGTACAATGAGCTGCGATACCGTGAGGTGGAGCGAATCTCAAAAAGCCGGTCTCAGTTCGGATTGGGGTCTGCAACTCGACCCCATGAAGTTGGAGTTGCTAGTAATCGCAGATCAGCATTGCTGCGGTGAATACGTTCCCGGGCCTTGTACACACCGCCCGTCACGTCACGAAAGTCGGTAACACCCGAAGCCGGTGGCCCAACCCTTGTGGAGGGAGCCGTCGAAGGTGGGACTGGCGATTGGGACGAAGTCGTAACAAGGTAGCCGTACCGGAAGGTGCGGCTGGATCACCTCCTTTCTAAGGAGCACATAGCCGACTACGAGCGAATGACTCGTACGGTTGCTCATGGGTGGAACGTTGACTATTCGGCACGATCGGTGAGAGGTCACTAGTACTGCTTCGGCGTGGAACGTGAAATCGAGCTGGTCGGGTCGGGCACGCTGTTGGGTGTCTGAGGGTACGGACTATGGTCTGTATCTTCGGTCCGGCCCCAGTGAACTCGATGCTTTGTGTGTCGGGGTGGTGGGTGGCTGGTCGTTGTTTGAGAACTGCACAGTGGACGCGAGCATCTGTGGCCAAGTTTTTAAGGGCGCACGGTGGATGCCTTGGCACCAGGAACCGATGAAGGACGTGGGAGGCCGCGATAGGCCCCGGGGAGCTGTCAACCGAGCTGTGATCCGGGGGTGTCCGAATGGGGAAACCCGGCAGTCGTCATGGGCTGTCACCCGCTGCTGAACACATAGGCAGTGTGGAGGGAACGCGGGGAAGTGAAACATCTCAGTACCCGCAGGAAGAGAAAACAACCGTGATTCCGGGAGTAGTGGCGAGCGAAACCGGATGAGGCCAAACCGTTTGTGTGTGATACCCGGCAGGGGTTGCGCAGGCGGGGTTGTGGGATCTCTCTTTCATAGTCTGCCGGCTGTGAGACGAGTCAGAAACCGTAGTGATAGGCGAAGGACATGCGAAAGGTCCGGCGTAGAGGGTAAGACCCCCGTAGCTGAAATCATTGCGGCTCGTTTGAGAGACACCCAAGTAGCACGGGGCCCGAGAAATCCCGTGTGAATCTGGCGGGACCACCCGCTAAGCCTAAATATTCCCTGGTGACCGATAGCGGATAGTACCGTGAGGGAATGGTGAAAAGTACCGCGGGAGCGGAGTGAAATAGTACCTGAAACCGTGTGCCTACAAGCCGTGGGAGCGTCGCACAAGGAGCTTGCTTCTTGTGTCGTGACTGCGTGCCTTTTGAAGAATGAGCCTGCGAGTTTGCGGTGTGTTGCGAGGTTAACCCGTGTGGGGAAGCCGTAGCGAAAGCGAGTCCGAATAGGGCGACCAGAGTAGCGCGCCCAAGACCCGAAGCGGAGTGATCTAGCCATGGGCAGGTTGAAGCGGAGGTAAGACTTCGTGGAGGACCGAACCCACCAGGGTTGAAAACCTGGGGGATGACCTGTGGTTAGGGGTGAAAGGCCAATCAAACTCCGTGATAGCTGGTTCTCCCCGAAATGCATTTAGGTGCAGCGTCGTGTGTTTCTTGCCGGAGGTAGAGCACTGGATAGGCGATGGGCCCTACCGGGTTACTGACCTTAGCCAAACTCCGAATGCCGGTAAGTGAGAGCGCGGCAGTGAGACTGTGGGGGATAAGCTCCATGGTCGAGAGGGAAACAGCCCAGAGCATCGACTAAGGCCCCTAAGCGTACGCTAAGTGGGAAAGGATGTGGAGTCGCAGAGACAACCAGGAGGTTGGCTTAGAAGCAGCCACCCTTGAAAGAGTGCGTAATAGCTCACTGGTCAAGTGATTCCGCGCCGACAATGTAGCGGGGCTCAAGCGTACCGCCGAAGTCGTGTCATTGCAGTACATGCCCCCAACGGGGACTGTGATGGGTAGGGGAGCGTCGTGTGCCGGGTGAAGCAGCCGCGGAAGCGAGTTGTGGACGGTTCACGAGTGAGAATGCAGGCATGAGTAGCGATACACACGTGGGAAACGTGTGCGCCGATTGACTAAGGGTTCCTGGGTCAAGCTGATCTGCCCAGGGTAAGTCGGGACCTAAGGCGAGGCCGACAGGCGTAGTCGATGGACAACCGGTTGATATTCCGGTACCCGCTTTGAAACGCCCAATATCGAATCAGGCGATGCTAAGTCCGTGAAGCCGTTCCGGATCCTTCGGGTGATGGAAAGTGGTGGAGCCGACGACCCAGACTTGTAGTAGGTAAGCGATGGGGTGACGCAGGAAGGTAGTCCAGCCCGGGCGGTGGTTGTCCCGGGGTAAGGGTGTAGGCCGTGTGGTAGGCAAATCCGTCACACGTTAAGGCTGAGACCTGATGCCGAGCCGATTGTGGTGAAGTGGATGATCCTATGCTGTCGAGAAAAGCCTCTAGCGAGTTTCATGGCGGCCCGTACCCTAAACCGACTCAGGTGGTCAGGTAGAGAATACCGAGGCGTTCGGGTGAACTATGGTTAAGGAACTCGGCAAAATGCCCCCGTAACTTCGGGAGAAGGGGGGCCATGTCCGGTGATGGGATTTACTCCTTGAGCTGGGTGTGGCCGCAGAGACCAGCGAGAAGCGACTGTTTACTAAAAACACAGGTCCGTGCGAAGCCGTAAGGCGATGTATACGGACTGACGCCTGCCCGGTGCTGGAACGTTAAGGGGACCGGTTAGCTCCATTTCGGTGGGGCGAAGCTGAGAACTTAAGCGCCAGTAAACGGCGGTGGTAACTATAACCATCCTAAGGTAGCGAAATTCCTTGTCGGGTAAGTTCCGACCTGCACGAATGGCGTAACGACTTCTCGACTGTCTCAACCATAGGCCCGGTGAAATTGCACTACGAGTAAAGATGCTCGTTTCGCGCAGCAGGACGGAAAGACCCCGGGACCTTTACTATAGCTTGATATTGGTGTTCGGTTCGGCTTGTGTAGGATAGGTGGGAGACTGTGAAGCATGCACGCCAGTGTGTGTGGAGTCGTCGTTGAAATACCACTCTGGTCGTGCTGGATGTCTAACCTGGGTCCGTGATCCGGATCAGGGACAGTGTCTGGTGGGTAGTTTAACTGGGGCGGTTGCCTCCTAAAGGGTAACGGAGGCGCCCAAAGGTTCCCTCAGCCTGGTTGGCAATCAGGTGTTGAGTGTAAGTGCACAAGGGAGCTTGACTGTGAGACCGACGGGTCGAGCAGGGACGAAAGTCGGGACTAGTGATCCGGCGGTGGCTTGTGGAAGCGCCGTCGCTCAACGGATAAAAGGTACCCCGGGGATAACAGGCTGATCTTCCCCAAGAGTCCATATCGACGGGATGGTTTGGCACCTCGATGTCGGCTCGTCGCATCCTGGGGCTGGAGTCGGTCCCAAGGGTTGGGCTGTTCGCCCATTAAAGCGGTACGCGAGCTGGGTTTAGAACGTCGTGAGACAGTTCGGTCCCTATCCGCTGTGCGCGTAGGAGTCTTGAGAAGGGCTGTCCCTAGTACGAGAGGACCGGGACGGACGAACCTCTGGTGTGCCAGTTGTTCTGCCAAGGGCATGGCTGGTTGGCTACGTTCGGGAGGGATAACCGCTGAAAGCATCTAAGCGGGAAGCCTGCTTCGAGATGAGGACTCCCACCCACTTGATGGGGTAAGGCTCCCAGTAGACGACTGGGTTGATAGGCCAGGTGTGGAAGACCGGTAACGGTTGGAGCTGACTGGTACTAATAGGCCGAGGGCTTGTCCTCAGTTGCTCGCGTCCACTGTGTTGGTTCTGAAACCACGAACAACCAAAGTGCCGGTTGTTGATTGTTTCATAGTGTTTCGGTGGTCATAGCGTTAGGGAAACGCCCGGTTACATTCCGAACCCGGAAGCTAAGCCTTTCAGCGCCGATGGTACTGCATGGGGGACCGTGTGGGAGAGTAGGACGCCGCCGAACTTGAATTACAAGCAAGCCCTGGTGGGGAGCATCGCTCCCTGCCAGGGCTTACTTGCGTTTACGGCTGCCGTATCACGCTCGCGCCGATATCGGCGGCCCCGGCCCTGGCCCCCGGCCCCCGGTTACCGGTGAGCTCACCGGCTACCGGTAAGGTCAAGAAGAAAACAACAGGAACCGTCCCACAGGAGGCCCCCGGGTGGAGGTCCAGGAGACGCGCGTACAGACCGACCGCGTCCTCACCATCCCCAACATCCTCAGCATGGCACGCCTCGTCGGCGTCCCCCTCTTCCTGTGGCTGATCCTCCAGCCCGTCTTCGACGGGCCGAAGTGCGACGGATGGGCGCTGCTGGTGCTGGCGCTGAGCGGCGTCAGCGACTACCTCGACGGGAAACTCGCACGGCGCTGGAACCAGATCAGCAGCCTCGGCCGGCTGCTCGACCCCGCCGCCGACCGGCTGTACATCCTCTCCACCCTGGTCGGACTGACCTGGCGGGAGATCCTTCCGCTCTGGCTCACCGCGGCCCTCCTGGCCCGCGAGGCGATGCTGTTGGTCATGGTGGGGATCCTGCGACGGCACGGATACCCGCCGCCCCAGGTGAACTTCCTGGGCAAGGCCGCGACCTTCAACTTGATGTACGCGTTCCCGCTGCTGCTTCTCAGTGACAATCACAGTTGGATCCAGCTGCCCGCCACTATTTTCGGATGGGCGTTCGCCGGATGGGGTACAACCCTCTATTGGTGGGCAGGAATCCTCTATGTGGTTCAAGTCCGCCGACTGGTCAAGGCGGATACCACAGCCGACTGATCCCGTCGTAGCCGTACGTTCACGCGTACGTACAACGGAGGCGATCGAGGGGAATTGGTCGGTGTCCGTCATCTCTCAAGGAGGACGCTTCCGACATGAAGGCCGTCGTGATGGCCGGTGGCGAAGGCACTCGTCTTCGCCCCATGACCTCAAGCATGCCCAAGCCGCTTCTGCCGGTGGCCAACCGCCCGATCATGGAGCACGTACTCCGGCTCCTGAAGCGGCACGGGCTCACGGAGACGGTGGTCACCGTCCAGTTCCTCGCCTCACTGGTGAAGAACTACTTCGGTGACGGCGAGGAGCTCGGCATGGAGCTCACCTACGCCAACGAGGAAAAGCCACTCGGCACGGCGGGCAGCGTCAAGAATGCGGAAGAGGCCCTCAAGGACGACACCTTCCTCGTCATCTCGGGCGACGCCCTCACCGATTTCGACCTGACGGATCTGATCCGGTTCCACAAGGAAAAGGGCGCTCTCGTCACCGTCTGCCTCACCCGGGTGCCCAACCCGCTCGAATTCGGCATCACCATCGTGGACGACGCCGGAAAGGTCGAGCGCTTCCTGGAGAAGCCGACCTGGGGCCAGGTCTTCTCCGACACCGTGAACACGGGCATCTACGTCATGGAGCCCGAGGTCTTCGACTACGTGGCGCCCGACGTCCCCGTCGACTGGTCGGGTGACGTGTTCCCCCAGCTGATGAAGGAAGGCAAGCCCATCTACGGCTACGTCGCCGAGGGCTACTGGGAGGACGTCGGCACCCACGAGAGCTACGTCAAGGCCCAGGCCGACGTCCTCGAGCGCAAGGTGGACGTCGACATAGACGGCTTCGAGATCTCGCCCGGCGTCTGGGTCGCCGAGGGCGCCGAGGTCCACCCCGACGCCGAACTCCGCGGCCCCCTCTACATCGGCGACTACGCCAAGGTCGAGGCCGGCGCCGAGATCCGCGAGCACACCGTCGTCGGCTCCAACGTCGTCGTCAAGAGCGGCGCGTTCCTGCACAAGGCCGTCGTCCACGACAACGTCTACATCGGCCAGCAGAGCAACCTGCGCGGCTGCGTCGTCGGCAAGAACACCGACATCATGCGCGCCTCCCGGATCGAGGACGGCGCCGTCATCGGCGACGAATGCCTCGTCGGCGAGGAATCGATCATCCAGGGGAACGTCCGCGTCTACCCCTTCAAGACGATCGAGGCGGGCGCGTTCGTCAACACCTCGGTCATCTGGGAGTCCCGGGGACAGGCGCACCTGTTCGGCGCGCGCGGGGTGTCCGGCATCCTCAACGTCGAGATCACCCCTGAGCTGGCGGTCCGGCTGGCCGGCGCGTACGCCACGACACTCAAGAAGGGCGCCACGGTCACCACGGCCCGTGACCACTCCCGAGGCGCCCGCGCCCTCAAACGGGCCGTCATCTCGGCCCTCCAGGCCAGCGCCATCGAGGTGCGGGACCTGGAGAACGTCCCGCTGCCCGTGGCCCGGCAGCAGACCGCGCGGGGCAGCGCCGGCGGCATCATGATCCGGACCACGCCGGGGGTGCCGGACTCCGTCGACATCATGTTCTTCGACGAGCGCGGCGCCGACCTGTCGCAGGCGGGGCAGCGGAAGCTGGACCGGGTCTTCGCCCGCCAGGAGTACCGGCGCGCGTTCCCCGGCGAGATCGGCGACCTGTCCTTCCCGTCGAGCGTCTACGACTCGTACACGGGCTCGCTGCTGCGGTCCGTCGACACCACGGGCGTCGCCGAGGCGGGGCTGAAGGTCGTCGTGGACGCGTCCAACGGCAGCGCCGGCCTGGTCCTCCCCAGCCTCCTCGGCCGGCTCGGGGTGGAGGCGCTGACCATCAACTCCGGGCTGGACGAGGCGCGGCCCACCGAGACCGCCGACGCCCGGCGGTCCGGCCTGGTCCGGCTCGGGGAGATCGTCGCCTCCGCGCGGGCCGCGTTCGGCGTGCGGTTCGACCCCGTCGGCGAGCGGATCTCGCTGGTGGACGAGCGGGGGCGGATCGTCGAGGACGACCGCGCGCTGCTGGTCATGCTCGACCTGGTCGCCGCCGAGCGGCGGTCCGGCCGGGTGGCGCTGCCGGTCACCACGACCCGGATCGCCGAGCAGGTGGCCGCCTACCACGGTACGCAGGTGGAGTGGACGACGACCTCGCCGGACGACCTGACCCGGGTCGGGCGGGCGGACTCGACCATCTTCGGCGGCGACGGGCGCGGCGGCTTCATCGTGCCCGAGTCCAGCAGCGTGTTCGACGGCACGGCCGCGTTCGTGCGGCTGGTCGGCCTGGTGGCCCGGACGCAGCTCACGCTCAGCCAGATCGACGCACGCATCCCCCGGGCACACGTCCTGCGGCGCGATGTGGCCACGCCGTGGGCGGTCAAGGGTCTGGTGATGCGTCAGGTGGTCGAGGCGGCCGGGGACCGCGCGGTCGACACGACCGACGGCGTCCGGGTCGTCGAGGCCGACGGGCGGTGGGTGATGGTGCTGCCCGACCCGGCCGAGGCCGTGACGCACCTGTGGGCCGAGGGGCCTGACGACGCGTCCGCCCAGGCACTGCTGGACGAGTGGTCCGCGGTGGTGGACGGCGCGGGCCGCTGACGGACCCGAGCGGTCACGGGAGGCACCCTTCGCGGGGTGTCTCCCGTTCCCGTTCCGGCACGCCGGTGGGGCCATTGGGAGACGACGCCCCCGACGTGCGACGATGTGCGGCATGTCGCAGCAGCCCCCCGTTCGGAGGACCCCCGCACCGCCTCCGCGCCCCGACGCCTCCATGTCGCTGCTGACCAATGTGATGGACCACAGCCTGGACGACGGCTACGCGGAGGCGGCGGCCCGGCGGGCCGAGGGCGGCCAGGGGCTGCCGGGCAAGCTCCGGGCGAAGCTGGGGCTGGCCGCGGCGCTGCTGCTGGCCGCCGTGGTGGTGACGCTCGGTGCCGCGCAGGCGCGCATATCGGCGCCGACGCTGGCCAAGGAGCGCGAGCAGCTCATCGGCCGCATCGAGAAGGAGACGGCGGCGGCCGACGCGCTGCAGAAGAACGTCAACGGACTGCGGGAGAGCGTCGGGGACCGGCAGCGCGAGGCCCTGGAGGAACACGGCGGCGACAAGGCCGAGTTGGTGTCGCTGCTCGCCGGGGCCACGCCGGTGCACGGCCCCGGGGTCAAGGTGGTCGTCGACGACGCCAAGCAGGCGAAGAGCGGGGGCGGCGGCCCCCGGGAGAGCAGCGGCTTCTCCGACACCGGCCGGGTGCGCGACCGCGATATGCAACGGGTCGTCAACGGCCTCTGGCAGGCCGGTGCCGAGGCCGTCGCGATCAATGACCAGCGCCTGACCTCGTTGTCGGCGATCAGGGCGGCCGGGGACGCCATACTGGTGGACAACAAGCCGCTGGCGCCGCCGTACACGGTGCTGGCGATCGGCGACGGCCGGCGGATGAGCACCTCGTTCCAGGACAGCGTCGACGGCCAGTACCTCCACGTCCTCCAGCAGAACTACGGGGTCAGGGCCAACATCTCCGTCGAGGACGACATCCGGCTGTCGCCCGCGCCGAGTCTGACCGTACGAACCGCACGGCCGCAGGGGGGCGGCGCGGCCGGCCGCGCCGCCGACACAGGGAAGGGCACATCGTGATCGCCGTATTGGGCCTCATCGTGGGAGTCGTGGTCGGACTGGTCGTCCGCCCCGTGGTGCCGACGGCGGTCGAGCCCTACCTCCCCATCGCCGTCGTCGCGGCCCTGGACGCGGTGTTCGGCGGGCTCCGGGCGATGCTGGACGGCATCTTCGACGACAAGGTCTTCGTCGTGTCGTTCCTGTCGAACGTGGTCGTCGCGGCCCTCATCGTCTTCCTGGGCGACAAACTGGGCGTCGGGGCGCAGCTGTCCACCGGTGTGGTGGTCGTCCTGGGCATCCGCATCTTCTCCAACGCCGCCGCCATCCGGCGGCACGTGTTCCGGGCGTGAGGCCGATGAGCGACGACGACACGCCCGGGCGGCCGGCGGAGCGGCCCGGCCGGGGAGAGCAGGATCGGAAGCCGTCCGCGCCGGGTGGTCCCGGGGCGGGGCCGGCCGGGGAACCGGAAGGTGCGGAGGATGCCGGCGGGGTGCCTGCGGCCGCCGCGCCGGAGCCGTCCGCCGAACCGCCCCTGACGGGGCGTCAACGGCTGGTGAAGGGCCTCTGGCCGCCCCGGTTCACCCGGGCCCAGCTGACCGTCGCCCTGCTGCTGTGCGTGCTGGGCCTGGGTCTGGCGATCCAGGTGCGCTCGAACAGCGAGAGCAGCGTGCTGCGGGGTGCGCGCCAGGAGGACCTGGTGCGGATCCTGGACGAACTCGACAACCGCACCAAGCGGCTGGAGGACGAGAAGCGGAAGCTGGAGGGCCAGCGTTCGGAGCTGGAGAGCAGCTCGAACCAGGCTGCCGAGGCCCGTAAGCAGACGGCGCAGAAGGAACAGCAGCTCGGCATCCTGGCGGGCACGGTCGCCGCCCAGGGGCCCGGCATCGTCCTCACGGTGAGCGACGGCAAGGGGGCGGTGGAGCCCGACATGCTGCTGGACGCCGTCCAGGAGCTGCGGGCGGCCGGCGCCGAGGCGATCCAGCTCAACGATGTCCGGGTGGCCGCCGACACATATTTCTCCGGTACCGCGGGGAAGGTGGAGATCGACGGCAAGAAGGTGTCGCAGCCTTACAAGTTCAAGGTCATCGGCAAGCCCGACGATCTGAAGCCCGCTCTCAACATCCCCGGTGGTGTGGTGCAGACTCTGCAGAAGGAGCAGGCCGGGGTCGACATCTCCCGGTCTGAGAAGATCGTTGTCGACGCCTTGCGTCCGGCGAAGCGGCCTGACTACGCTCGGTCGTCATCGCGGTGAGGCAGGCGAACGCAGGGGTCCTGCGGGGAGGGCGGGAAGTTGCGGGGGGTCGGCGCACCAAGACGGGGGTGCGTGATGGAAACTGTCCATCGGCCTTGGACGTTGTAAGGATGTCCAGGTCGGACGGTGTGTGCAGCGAGGTTTTGTCCTGCCCCACGGGCGGGTCTGTTTCGGTCAAGGGGAATCGCCCGTGAAGTTGTTTGCGAAGTTGTTCGGCAAGAGCTCCCGCCAGAGCGGCGGCGGTTCCGCGCGCCACCGGGCCCAGGGGCCGGTGGAAGGCGATGAGCGGGGCCAGGAGGGGCGCCCCCTCTTCCGCGACCAGGGGGATGCCCACGGGGGCCAGGGAGTTCCTCCAGGCGATCCCACGGCGACCGCGCGCATAGGTCTCGGTACGCCGATGTCGGGTGCGGGGGAAGGGGCTGCGTTGCCGGTCTGTACGAGGTGTGGTCATCGGAACGGCGAGAACAGCCGGTTCTGCTCCAACTGCGGTGCGCCGCTGCGGCCGGGTGCCGTCGCCGAGCGCGCCTCGGAGACCACGTCCACGATCTCCATCTCCGGTCTGGAGGCGTACGACTCCGAGACCACCGGGCAGACGCCCATCCCGTCGCTCTCCCCGGAGGCCCAGGCCGCCGTGGAGGCGCTGCCGCTGGGCTCGGCGCTGCTGGTCGTCCGGCGCGGTCCGAACTCGGGCAGCCGCTTCCTGCTGGACGGCGAGGTGACCACGGCGGGCCGCCACCCGCAGAGCGACATCTTCCTCGACGACGTCACGGTCTCGCGCCGGCACGTGGAGTTCCGGCGGGGCCAGGACGGCGGCTTCAGCGTCACGGACGTCGGCAGCCTCAACGGCACGTACGTGAACCGGGAGCAGATCGACTCGGTGGTGCTGTCGAACGGCGACGAGGTGCAGATCGGCAAGTACCGTCTGGTCTTCTTCGGCAGCCAGCGGGGCATCTGACCCCTCCCGGACCGCGTCCGGGGGGACAGCCGCCCGGGAGGACAGCAAGGGAAGGGCCATGCTTCAGACACCGTCGGTCGGTGCCGGTTCCTCCGGCACCGCCGGTGCGGAAGGCCGGCTGGTGAGCATCGGAACGGTGCTCAACCTGCTGCGCGAGGAGTTCCCCGAGGTCACCATCTCCAAGATCCGTTTCCTGGAGGCGGAGGGCCTGGTCGAGCCGCAGCGCACGCCGTCCGGATACCGCAAGTTCAGTACGGCGGACGTGGAGCGGCTCGCCCAGGTGCTGCGGATGCAGCGCGACCACTACCTGCCGCTGAAGGTCATCCGCGAGCACCTGGACGCGCTGGCCCGCGGCGAGCGCGTCCCGCTGCCCGCCCCCGGGCAGCCCCGGGACGGCCTCGACCTCGGGGAGCCGCCGGACGAAGGGCCCGAGGATCCGGCGGAGGCCGGCCCCGAGCCCGTTCCCGCCGGGCCCGGCGGCCGGATCGGCCGCGCCGAGCTGCTGGAGCTCACCGGGGTGACCGAGGGCGAGCTCGTGGAGTGGGAGTCGTACGGGCTGGTCGTCCCCCACCCGGACGGCGGATTCGGGGCCGATTCCGTGGCCGTCGCCCGCCTCGTCGCCGACCTGGGACGATTCGGGCTGGAACCGCGGCACCTGCGGGCCGTGAAGGCCGCGGCGGACCGCGAGGCGGGTCTGGTCGAACAGGTGGTCGCACCCCTGCGCAGGCACCGCAACCCGCAGACCAGGGCCCATGCCGAGGCCACCGCCCGGGAGCTCGCCGGACTGTCCGTCCGGTTGCACGCGGCGCTGGTCCGCTCCGCCCTCCAGCCGCGCGGACGGTGACCGTTTCGGCGGTGCGGACAGTGACCGAGGCGGGCCCCGACTACCCAAACCGGCCGAGCACGTCCTAGGGTTGCTGTGTGAACGAGCTCGATGTCGTGGGTGTCCGGGTGGAAATGCCCTCCAACCAACCGATCGTGCTCCTGCGCGAAGTGGGAGGCGACCGCTACCTCCCCATCTGGATCGGACCGGGGGAGGCGACGGCGATCGCCTTCGCCCAGCAGGGGATGGCTCCGGCCCGACCGCTGACCCACGACCTTTTCAAGGACGTGCTGGAGGCGGTGGGGCAGCAGCTCGCGGAGGTCCGCATCACGGACCTACGCGAAGGCGTCTTCTACGCGGAGCTGGTGTTCGCCAGCGGAGTCGAGGTCAGCGCCAGGCCGTCCGACGCCATAGCGCTGGCCCTGCGCACCGGAACGCCGATCTACGGCAGCGACGGGGTGCTGGACGACGCGGGGATCGCCATCCCGGACGAGCAGGAGGACGAGGTGGAGAAGTTCCGCGAGTTCCTCGACCAGATCTCGCCCGAGGACTTCGGTACCAACAGCCAGTGAGGCGGCCGGCGGTCCCCCGCGGCAGGCCCGCACAGGGCGTGCCCGGGGCCACGGCAGGGTATTCGAGTAGCCTTTCCCCCGCGGGGACACGTAAAACCACTCTCAGGGTGATTATCACTCGGCGTGCCGAGTGTGGCGATCGTTGACGCACCCCGAGCGACTGCCTACCGTCGAGAAGGCAGGTCAAGGACGGAGGTCGGCGTGAGAAGCACGGGCGACGGTACAGCGGTCGGCAGTCCGTATCCGCTGCACGGGGGATCGGTCGAACCGGTGACCCTCCCGCACAGCCTGAACGGTACGGGCGGTACGCCCGCCCACGGTCTGAGCGGCGTGGGGAGCGTGGGCGGCACCCCCGTTCCGGCGGCGGCGGTCACCGCTCAGCGCGGGCCCCGGGCCGGCGGCCCCAGGGACGCGGACGCCGGGGGCGGCGCGGCGGCCGGCACGGAGACCATCGGCTACCGCGGGCCCACCGCCTGCGCGGCGGCCGGCATCACCTACCGGCAGCTCGACTACTGGGCGCGCACGGGGCTCGTGGAGCCGAGCGTCCGGCCCGCGTACGGGTCCGGCAGCCAGCGGCTGTACAGCTTCCGGGACGTGGTGGTCCTCAAGATCGTCAAGCGGTTGCTGGACACCGGCGTCTCCCTGCAGAACATCCGCACCGCCGTGCAGCACCTGCGCTCCCGCGGCATGGCCGATCTGGCGCAGATGACGCTGATGAGCGACGGCGCGACGGTCTACGAGTGCGCGTCCCCCGATGAGGTCGTGGGGCTCCTCCAGGGGGCCAGGGCGTCTTCGGGATCGCCGTCGGGGTGGTCTGGCGGGACGTCGAGAGCGCGCTCGCGCAGTTGCACGGCGAGCGGGTGGACACCGGCGAGACGCTGATCGGCCACAATCCGGCGGACGAGCTGGCGCGGCGGCGCAACCGGGCCGGCTGAGGGCGGTCTTCGGACGTACGGAAGCGGGCCCGGGGTTGTTCCCCGGGCCCGCTTCCGTATGGCCGGGCATGGGTGTGACGCGGCGCGGTCGGGCTCGTCGTCGCACGTCAGCGCGATTGTCAGTGGTATGCGGGACCATTCGTGGTGTGAGAGGTTCACCGACGATCCTGCATCTCGACATGGACGCCTTCTACGCCTCGGTGGAGCAGGCGGCCAAGCCCAGCCTGCGCGGAAAGCCGGTCGTCGTGGGCGGCATCGGCCCGCGCGGCGTGGTGGCCACCGCGTCGTACGAGGCGCGGGTCTTCGGCGTGCACTCCGCCATGGCGACGGCCCAGGCCCGCCGGCTGTGTCCCAACGCGGCCTATCTGACCCCGCGCTTCAGCCTGTACCAGCAGGTGAGCGGCGTGGTCATGGGGCTGCTGGGAGAGCTGTCGCCGTTGGTGGAGCCGTTGAGCCTCGACGAGGCGTTCGTCGACCTGGAGGCGGGTGGCGTAGAGCCGGACTCGGCCGCCGTACGGGCGGTGGGGGAGCGGCTGCGCAGGGACATCCTGGCGGCGACGGGGGTCAGCGGGTCGGTGGGCCTCGCCGGGTCCAAGATGCTGGCCAAGATCGCTTCTGAGCAGGCGAAGCCGGACGGGCTGGTCGTCATCGAGCCGGGCACGGAGTTGGAGCTGCTGGGGCCGATGTCGGTGCGGACGATCCCGGGCGTCGGGCCCGCCACCGCGGAGACGCTGCGGCGCGCGGGCATCCACACGGTGGCCGAGACGGCCGAGGCGGGGGAGGCGGAACTGGTGCGGCTGCTGGGCAAGGCGCACGGGGCCGGGCTGTACGCCCTGGCGACGGGCCGTGACGACCGGCCCGTCGTGGCCGAGCGGGACGCGAAGTCCGTCTCCGTGGAGGACACCTTCGCCGAGGACCTGACCGACCGGACGCGTGTGCAGCTGGAGCTCGCGCGTCTCGCCGACCGCTGCGTCCGGCGGCTGCGTGCGGCCGGGCGGTCGGGGCGGACGGTCGTCATCAAGGTGCGGCGCTACGACTTCTCGACGCTGACACGCTCCGAGACGCTCCGGGGGCCCACGGACGACCCGGCCGTGGTTCGGGAGGCGGCTGCCCGGTTGCTGGAGGGGGTTGACACTACGGCGGGGGTGCGGCTGTTGGGGGTGGGGGTGAGCGGGCTCGCGGATTACACGCAGGAGGATTTGTTCGCGCAGGCGCAGGCGCAGGCGTTGGCCGCGGAGGCGGCTGCGGGTGATGGAGGACTCCCGGATGCCGAGGGGGCGCCCGAGGCGCGGGCTGACGACGACGCGTCGCCGGCCCGGCGGTGGCTGCCAGGGCTGGACGTGGTGCATCGGGAGCTCGGCCGGGGATGGGTGCAGGGGAGCGGACTCGGGCGGGTCACCGTGCGGTTCGAGGAGCCCTGGTCGGTGGCTCCGGGGCGGGTGCGGACGTTCACCGTCGACGACCCTGATCTGGAGCCGGCGGAGCCGGTGCCGCTGATACGGCCGGCGGTGGGGGAGGGGGCGCCGGCCGGTGGCGTGGCCGCCGCGTCGGGGCGGTGAGGGCGCGCTGCCGCGCTTGGAGCGCCCCGGTCCCTCCCTTTCACCGTTTCTTGCGGGGGGCGGGCCCCCGCCCCCCAACGCGCCTGCGGTGCGCGTCCTCGGGCCGGACGGGCCGTGGCGGCCCGCCCGACCCGGAGGCCGCGGGGCACTTCGGTCAGTGCCCGCCCGGCTCGTCGTCGTCCCGCTCCCACCCGCCTGTCCCGGCCGCGGGCGTTTCCGGGCCCGGCAAGGGCATGCGGTAGTGGTGGTAGAGACGGAGTTCCTGTTCGGGGGAGAGATGGCGGCCCACGCCCAGGTCGGGGGCCGTTCTGATGAGGGTTCGGTCGTAGGGGATGCGCAGGGACTCGTCGACGACCTCGCTCGGTTCCAGGGGGACGAACGCGTCGCGGCCGAACAGGCCGGTGCGTACGGCCGCCCACTCGGGTTCGCCGGTGGCGTCGTCGAGGTAGACCTCGTCCACGGTGCCGATCTTCGCGCCGTCGCGGTCGTACGCTTTGCGGCCGATCAGGGTCCGAGGATCGATATCCGACTGCATCTGTCCTCCCGGGAGTCACTTCCGTCCCCTCTCTGTCCCCTAATTTCCCCGGAAGACCCTCCCCAAAGCTCGGGAAACCCTCGGGTGGCGAGATAAGCCGCCAATCAGGAGTAATGGGGGAGCGTGCGGAAAAGCACCGCTCGGAGAGATCCGCCGTCGGCATTGCCGCTGGTAGGCTGGCGATTGGCTGTGGACCCCGCGCGGGAGAGTCCCCCAGAAGCCGGACGGGCATTGGCCCCGACGGATTCGACGGGGGCGCCGAAGGAGCAAATCCTCCCCGGAATCTCTCAGGCACACGTACCGCGCGGACGAGGTCACTCTGGAAAGCAGGGCGGGCACCGGACCGGGCACCACGCCGAGCCCCTCCTCACCGACGGTGAAAGCCGGGTCGCGTCACAAGGGCCCGGTGAAGCTCTCAGGTCGAGATGACAGAGGGGGAGGCCGTCCGGGTACCCGCGCCGTGGTACCCCTCGCAGGTCGCAATGACCAGGAGGCCCCCGCAGATGACCGCCCACCGCATCGCCCTCTCCGACCTGGAGCGCGGCACTCCCTTCGCCGGCCGCCACATAGGCCCCGACAGCGAGGCTCAGGCGAAGATGCTCGCCCATGTCGGCTTCGGCTCGCTGGACGAACTCACCGCCGCCGCCGTGCCGGACGTGATCAAGAGCGCCGAGGCGCTCCGGCTGCCCGCGCCCCGCGGCGAGGCCGAGGTGATCGCCGAACTGCGCGGTCTCGCGGACCGCAACCAGGTGCTCGTGCCCATGATCGGGCTCGGCTACCACGGCACGTTCACCCCGCCGGTGATCCTCCGCAACGTCATGGAGAACCCCGCCTGGTACACGGCGTACACCCCGTACCAGCCGGAGATCTCCCAGGGCCGGCTGGAGGCCCTGCTGAACTTCCAGACCGTCGTCGCCGATCTCACCGGGCTGCCCACCTCCGGCGCGTCCCTGCTCGACGAGGGCACCGCAGCCGCCGAGGCGATGGCGCTCGCGCGGCGCGTGGGCAAGGTGAAGGACGGGGTGTTCCTCGTCGACGCCGACGCGCTGCCGCAGACCGTGGCCGTCATCGAGACGCGTGCCGAGCCGACCGGTGTCGAGGTCGTCGTCGCCGATCTCTCGGCCGGCATCCCGGACGAGATCGCCGAGCGCGGCGTCTTCGGTGTGCTGCTCCAGTACCCGGGTGCCTCCGGTGCCGTCCGCGACCCGCGGCCGGTCATCGAGCGGGCGCACGAGCTGGGTGCGATCGTCACCGTCGCCGCCGACCTGCTGGCGCTGACGCTGCTCACGCCGCCCGGCGAGCTGGGCGCCGACATCGCCGTCGGTACCAGCCAGCGGTTCGGTGTGCCGATGGGCTTCGGCGGGCCGCACGCCGGCTACATGGCCGTCCGTGAGCAGTACGCGCGCAGCCTGCCGGGCCGCCTCGTCGGTGTCTCCGTCGACGCGGACGGCGACAAGGCGTACCGCCTGGCCCTCCAGACCCGCGAGCAGCACATCCGCCGCGAGAAGGCCACCAGCAACATCTGCACCGCGCAGGTCCTGCTGGCCGTCATGGCCGGGATGTACGCCGTCTACCACGGGCCCGACGGGCTGACGGGCATCGCCCGCCGCGTCCACCGGTACGCCACGCTGCTCGCCGAGGGGCTGCGGGCCGGCGGCGTCGAGGTCGTGCACGGCGCGTACTTCGACACCGTCACCGCGCGGGTGCCGGGCCGGGCGGACGAGATCGTCGCCGCCGCCTTGGAGCGGGGCGTCAACCTGCGCCGGACGGACGCCGACACCGTCGGCATCGCCTGCGACGAGACCACCACCCGTGAGCACCTGGCCGCCGTCTGGGCCGCGTTCGGGGTGGACGCCGACGTCGAGGCGCTGGACGCCGGTACCGCCGACGCGCTCCCCGAGGGGCTGCTGCGCCGCTCCGACTTCCTCACCCACCCGGTCTTCCACCAGCACCGCTCCGAGACCGCGATGCTGCGCTACCTGCGCCGCCTCGCCGACCGGGACTACGCGCTGGACCGGGGCATGATCCCGCTGGGTTCGTGCACCATGAAGCTCAACGCGACGACCGAGATGGAGCCGGTCACCTGGCCGGAGTTCGGGGCGCTGCACCCGTTCGCCCCGGCGGAGCAGGCGGAGGGCTACCTCACGCTCATCCGTGAGCTGGAGGAGCGGCTGGCCGAGGTCACCGGCTACGACAAGGTCTCGCTCCAGCCCAACGCCGGGTCGCAGGGCGAGCTGGCCGGCCTGCTGGCCGTCCGCGCCTTCCACCGCGCCAACGGCGACGAGCAGCGGACCGTGTGCCTCATCCCGTCCTCCGCGCACGGCACCAACGCGGCCAGCGCCGTGATGGCCGGCATGCGCGTCGTCGTGGTGAAGACGGGCGAGGACGGCGAGGTCGACGCCGACGACCTGCGCGCCAAGATCGAGAAGCACCGCGACGAGCTGGCCGTCCTCATGGTCACCTACCCGTCCACGCACGGGGTGTTCGAGGAGCACATCAGCGAGATCTGCGCCCTCGTCCACGAGGCCGGCGGCCAGGTGTACGTGGACGGCGCCAACCTCAACGCCCTGGTGGGCGTGGCGAAGCCGGGCGAGTTCGGGGGCGACGTCTCGCACCTGAACCTGCACAAGACCTTCTGCATCCCGCACGGTGGCGGCGGTCCGGGCGTCGGTCCCGTCGGCGTCCGCGCCCACCTCGCGCCGTACCTGCCCAACCACCCGCTCCAGCCCGCTGCGGGCCCGGAGACCGGGGTCGGCCCGATCTCGGCGGCGCCGTGGGGCTCGGCCGGCATCCTGCCGATCTCCTGGGCGTACGTCCGGCTGATGGGCGGCGAGGGACTCAAGGCCGCGACGCAGGTGGCGGTGCTGAGCGCCAACTACATCGCCAAGCGCCTGGAACCGCACTACCCGGTGCTCTACACCGGTCCCAACGGCCTCGTCGCCCACGAGTGCATCGTGGACCTCCGGCCGCTCACCAAGGCGACCGGCGTCACCGTCGACGACGTGGCCAAGCGACTGATCGACTACGGCTTCCACGCCCCGACGATGTCGTTCCCGGTGGCCGGCACGCTGATGATCGAGCCCACCGAGAGCGAGGACCTCGGCGAACTCGACCGTTTCTGCGAGGCGATGATCGCGATCCGCGCGGAGATCGAGAAGGTCGGCTCCGGCGAGTGGGACAAGGACGACAACCCGCTGCGCAACGCCCCGCACACCGCCGCGTCGATCGCCGGCGCGTGGGAGCACCCGTACGACCGGGAGACGGCGGTCTTCCCGGGCGGCGTCTCCGCGGCCGACAAGTACTGGCCGCCGGTGCGCCGGGTCGACGGTGCGTTCGGTGACCGCAACCTCGTCTGCTCCTGCCCGCCGCTGGACGAGTACGAGGGCTAGGCGGCAGGCCCGTCACACGGGGAGGGCCGGTCCGGCGGGAACGCCGGGCCGGCCCTTTCGTCGCGTCGTACGTGGTGCGCGTGGTGCGTGCGTGGCGCTTGGTGCCGGCTGACGGTCAGGCCGCCGTCACCACATGCTCGACGCCGAGCGGCCGGTGCGGGGCGATGATCTGCCCGTCCGGCAGCAGTTCGCCGGTGTCCTCGAAGCAGAGGACGCCGTTGCACAGCAGGCTCCAGCCCTGCTGGGGGAAGTGCGCCACGAGGTGGGCGGCTTCCCGGTCGGCGGAATCGGCTGACGGGCACGCGGGATGGTGCTGACACATGGGAGGGTTCTTTCGCTGGGATGTCTCTGCTGTCGCTGTGCTGCGGCTCGATGCGGTGGTCATGCCGCCCCCGTGACGATGTGGTCTGTCGGTCCCAGTGTTGCCCTACGGGCGTGATTTCGCAGGGATTTCGTTGCAGCGGTCCGCTGTGGAGGAAGACGCGTCACCCATGCGGACGGTTGCTGTCAACAAGTCTGCCCCTTCGGTCGATTCGGGTCGACCTCCGTGCGCTGAGCCGTGTGGGTGACATCGGGGCGGGAAGGCCGGGAGGGGCGGGAAACGGCGCGGCGCCCCGCGACCGGGGTGGTCGCGGGGCGCCGTCGGACGCGTCACGCGGTCTTCAGCATCGGTGCGGTGGTCAGCCGGAGGGTGAGCACCGGGAGCAGGTCGGCGAAGCGGTGCGGGCGGTGGGCGGCGATGCCGGGCGGCGCGGGGGCGAGCGGCACCAGCAGGTCGCCGGGGGCGGGCAGGCCGGATTCGGCGTCGGCCGTGATGTCGCCGTGCAGCCACAAGGTGAGCATGTAGAGGCCGGGCACGGTCAGCAGTCGCGGCTGGTACGGCGTCGACAGCGACTCGGCCTGCCGCAGGGCGAGTTCGGTGGAGACGACGTACGGTCCCTCGAAGAAGTGCGAGAACGTCCAGCCGTCGGCGGTCGGCCGGGCCTCGCCCGCGGCGATGGCGCGCTCGTCCTCCTTGATCAGGAAGCGCCAGCCGGTGAGCCGGGTGCGGGGAGCGGCGCCGGCCGGGGGGTGCTGCTCCAGGACGTGGACGGGGAGCGGGAGTTCGCAGGCGAGCGCTCCCTGGGCGGCCTTCAGGGACGGGGTGCGGGTCTCCCGGACCGCGGTGGGGGAGCCGAGGGCGGTGCGGACGCTACGGAGGGCAGGCGCGGGGGCAGGGGGATGTGCAGCGGCATGATGGGTCGCCTCTCACTTCGGAGACACGCAGGTGCTGGCAGGTGACGACGCTGTCGGTGTGCGGGGTCAGAGGGGGGCCGGGACCGACTGCCGGGGCGCCTACTCTCTGCCTCACTCCGAGTTTATACGACACATGTTCACGGGATGTTTCGGCTAGCTGTCGCCGGTATTTCCGGCAAGAGGAAATCAGGGCCGCCTGCGGGGGCGTTTTCGGTGTTTTCGTTCCCGGTCGCGCACACCTGACCTCGGTTTCTTTCCCGGGAACGGTCGGCCGAAACTCGTCGGCGTTTATCACCAGCGCAATGCGACATGCCATGAGCTGCCGTCATGCCATCGGAATGTGCCGGAGTGCGCTTGGTTGCCAGCCTACCGGTTATACGGGTACGGGGTGAGGCGTTTCGATCGCCTCGTCTGGGCATCATCGACCGTGACGGGAACGGGCCGGCGCCGAGGGCGACCGCTGGAGGAGGACGCGTCCATGGGTGAGAAGGTCGCCGCCGTGGAGTTCGGGCTGGACGACCGGCAGCGGCACCGGGACAAGCTCCGGCAGTGCCTGGAAGGGCTGGGGAGGTTACTGGAGGAGAAGCGTTTCGACCGGCCCCGGAACCTTATGGGGCTGGAGATCGAGTTGAATCTCGCGGGCCCCGACGGTATGCCGAGCATGATGAATGCCAAGGTGCTGGAGCGTATCGCGAGCCACGATTTCCAGACGGAACTCGGTCAATTCAACCTGGAAGTGAACATTGTTCCGCACCGGTTGTCGGGACGCGTTCTCGACCAACTCGCCGAGGAGCTGCGCACCGGTCTCTCCTATGCCGACCGGAAAGCCCGGGAAGTGGGCTCCCGAATAGTGATGATCGGCATTCTCCCGACGCTCGGCCAGTCCGACCTGGTCCCCGACAACTTCTCCGCCGCCGACCGTTACGCGCTCCTCAACGAGCAGGTGATGGCGGCCCGCGGCGAGGACGTCCGCATCGACATCGACGGCGTCGAACGGCTGACCTGCACCGCGCGGTCCATCTGTCCGGAGGCCGCCTGCACTTCGGTGCAACTGCACCTCCAGGTCACCCCCGGCCGGTTCGCCGCCGTCTGGAACGCGGCCCAGGCGGTGGCCGCCGCACAGATCGCGGTGGGTGCCAACTCCCCTTTCCTCTTCGGCCGCGAGCTGTGGCGCGAGAGCCGGCCGCCGCTGTTCGTCCAGTCCACCGACACCCGCCCGCCCGAACTGCAGGCGCAGGGCGTACGGCCGCGCACCTGGTTCGGGGAGCGGTGGATCGACTCGGCGTACGAACTCTTCGAGGAGAACCTCCGCTTCTTCCCCCCGCTGCTCCCCATCAGCGGCGACGAGGACCCCCTGCGGGTGCTGGACGCGGGCGGGGTGCCGCTACTGGACGAACTCGTCCTGCACAACGGCACCGTCTACCGCTGGAACCGGCCCGTCTACGGCATCGCCGACGGCGTCCCGCACCTGCGGGTGGAGAACCGCGTCCTGCCCGCCGGCCCGACCGTCACCGACGTGCTGGCCAACACGGCGTTCTACTACGGACTCGTCCGGGCCCTCGCGGAGGAGCCGCGCCCGGTGTGGACGCGGCTGCCGTTCGCCGCCGCGGCCGACAACTTCGACGCCGCCTGCCGGCACGGCATCGACGCCGTGCTGCGCTGGCCCAAGGGGCGCAACGGAGGCGTGGCCCAGGTGCCCGCCGTCCGGCTGGTCCGCGACGAACTGCTGCCGCTCGCCGCCGCCGGCCTCGACGCCTGGGGAGTCGAACCCGCCGACCGCGACCGCTACCTCGGCGTCATCGAGGGCCGCTGCCGGCGGCGCGCCAACGGGGCCTCCTGGCAGGCCGCCACCTACCACGCGGCACGGGACCGCGGCCTGGACCGGCACGCCGCGCTGGCCGCCACCACGCGGCGCTACTGCGAGCTGATGGCGACCGGGGAGCCGGTGCATACCTGGCCGGCAGGGATCGCCTGACTTCGTGGCTTCGCCACTTCGCGGCCTCGCGGCCTCGCGGCCTCGCGGCCTCGCGGCCTCGCGGCCTCGCGGCCTCGCGGCCTCGCGGCCTCGCGGCCTCGCGGCCTCGCGGCCTCGCGGCCTCGCGCGAAGAGTCCCTCTGTGGTCCGGGCCCGCGGGCATCGGGCAAGCTGGGACGATGCGGTGGCGGTCACCGCCGCGTAAGGACACCCCGTACCGGCCGTGTGCTTCGCCGCGCGGGCGGTACGGCGAGGGGCGCAGGCAGGAGTGGACCACGAGTGAACAGAGCGACGCGACGGGACGACGCCCGTGACGCGGAGGCCCGTGACGCGGAGGCCCGTGACGCGGGGTTGCGTGACGCTGACGAGCGTCCGGACGTCCCGGCCGGGACGTCCGGACCGGGCGCCGTGCCCGTCCCCGTACCGTCGCGGCGGACGCTGCGCACCGAGACCGTCCTCGTCCTGGCCCTCTCCCTGGGCGCCAGCGGGGTCTCGGCGCTGATCAGCTTCATCGGCGCGCTCACCCGGCCGGGCGGGCTCAAGGACCAGGCGGCCCGGCTCAACACCTCCCACGCGCCCGGCCGGCCCTGGCTGGACCTGGCCTGGCAGCTCTTCGGCATCGCGACCGCGCTGGTGCCCGTCCTCCTCGTCGCCCATCTGCTGTCGCGGGAGGGCGCCGGGCTGCGGTCGATCGGCTTCGACCGCCGCCGCCCCGGCTCCGACCTGGCGCGCGGCACGGCCGTCGCCGCCGTCGTGGGCGGCACCGGGCTGCTGCTCTACCTGGGGGCACGGGCCGCCGGGTCCAACCTGACCGTGGTGCCGGAGTCGCTGCCGGACGTGTGGTGGAAGTTCCCGGTGCTGATCGCCTCCGCCGTGCAGAACGCGGTGCTGGAAGAGGTCGTGGTCGTCGGCTATCTGCTGCGGAGGTTGGGGCAGACGGGCTGGGGACCGCCGGCGGCCCTGGCCGCGAGCGCGGTGCTGCGCGGCTCGTACCACCTCTACCAGGGCGTCGGCGGGTTCTTCGGCAACGTGGCGATGGGTGTCCTCTTCGTCCTCCTGTACCGGCGCTGGGGGCGGGTGGGGCCGCTGGTGGCGGCGCACGCGCTGATCGACATCGTGGCGTTCGCCGGATACGCGCTGCTCGCGGGGAAGGTGGGGTGGCTGCCGACGGCGTGAGCCGCCGGCCCTTCCCCGCCGCGGACCGGGGCCCTACACGAGGAACTCGCCGTCGATCACTGTCACGGCGCGGCCCGTCAGCAGGGTGCGGTCGCCGCGCAGCGCGGTACGGACCCGGCCCCGCCGGGCGCCGCCCTGCAGGCCCGTCAGCTCGGTGCGGCCGAGGCGGGCCGCCCAGAAGGGGGCCAGCGCGGTGTGCGCGCTGCCGGTGACCGGGTCCTCGTCGATGCCCACGCCGGGGAAGAAGCCGCGGGAGACGAAGTCGTAGCCGAGGGCGGGGTCGGCGGCGGGCGCGGTGACGATGATCCCCCGGCGGGACCGGCCCGCCAGCGCGCGCCAGTCGGGGGTCAGGGCGTGGACGGTCCGCTCGTCGGACAGCTCGACGAGCAGGTCGCCGATGTGGCCGCTGGTGTCGTGCACGCTCAGCGGCGCCGCACCGAGCGCCTCGGCCAGTCCGTCGGGGACGGCCAGCGGGGTGAGCGAGGACGTCGGGAAGTCCAGCGTCAGGGACCCGTCGTCGTGCGCCGTCGTGGTGAGCACACCGCAGCGGGCGGCGAAGCGGACGGTGCCGGTGGCGGCGCCGGTGGTGTGCAGGACGTGGGCGACGGCCAGGGTGGCGTGGCCGCACATGTCGACCTCGGTGGAGGGGGTGAACCAGCGCAGCGCCCAGTCCGCTTCTCCTCCGTCCCCCTCGCCCGTGCCGTTCAGCGGGCGGGCGAACGCCGTCTCGGAGAGGTTGACCTCGGCGGCGACGGCCTGGAGCCGGTCGTCGTCGGAGAAGGGGCCGTCGAAGAGCATGACGCCGGCCGGGTTGCCGGCGAAGGGGCGGTCGGTGAACGCGTCGACGATTCGGATTCGCATGGCAGGACCGTAGGGCGCGGGGGTGGTTCCCGACACGGCCAATCGCCGGGAGGTGGCCTCGTTCGGCCGGGTGGAGTGCGGGCCGGTCCCGCCGCCGGGGGCACGAGCCGATGCGACATGATCGGGCACCCACATCGGCGAAACCTTCTGGAGCCCCTCCGTGACCTTACGAATAGCGATCACCGCCGAGCCGATACCTTCGCATGTGCAGCCCGCCCGCCCGCTTCAGGTGCAGTTCGAGTACGGGTGGTTGTCGGTGGTGCTCACGCCGCCGTAGGAGAAGTTCCACGTCGAGGTCTCGCCGGAGCACGAGTGCCCGTAGGCGTTGAAGTTCCACCTGCCGCTGTATTCACGGGTGTTGTTCACGCCGGTCACGGGGATGTACCCGGCGTCGAACCAGTACGTGCCGTTGTTCGGCACCGGCTTGTTCGAGTTGGTGGAGACGTTCGAGCTGGACTTCACGTCGACCTGGCCGTAACGCCAGTTGTTGACGTAGTTGGTGTTCCACAGGTTGACCTCGGTGTAGGCGCCGTTGCAGTTCCATCCGAGGTAGAACTGACCGATGGACTGCGAGCCCACCTTGATGGTCTGGATGGCCCCGAGCACCTGACCGTTCGAGGGGCAGCTCGTCGCCCGGGCGGACGCGGTTCCGGTCGTGGTGAACGTGATGCCGGCCGCCGCGACGGCGAGCGCGACCGAGGCCGCGCGAATGCGAGCGCGTGTCCGCATGATTCCCCCTGGAAGTCATCGAGGTGGACGGTGCCAGTGTTTGGCATGTGCATGCTCCCACTGGAATGGTGTCCGACGTAGGGCCGTTCCCGGCCATCGATCGACGCAGGGGTTCCGGCCGGATCCCTTGCGACTGTGTGATCGCCTTCGGTACGGGCCCGCCGCCGACGGCTGGGAGCCGTAGCCGGTCTCAGGTGTCGTCGTCGGGGGTGTCGGAGGAGAGCGGTCGGCAGCTGTCGAAGTTCATGCACCCGCAGGCGAGGCAGTCGGCGACGGCGTTCCGGAGGGCTTGCGTCTCCTTGATGAACCGGTCCAGTTCGGGGATCTTGCGCTCCGCGAGAGCGCGCCATTGCCTGGTGGCGCCCCGGTCGGCGCCGGTGTCCAGGAGCCGGCGGATCTCGGCCAGGGTGAATCCGGCCCGCTGCGCCATTTTGATCAGGGCGATCCGCCGCCGCCTGGCTGGCCACGGTCCTCGCCGTCCGAGGCGCCGCCCTTCTCACGGCCTCTCCGGTGGGCACCGTGCTCGGTGGCCCTCTCGGCGCCGTCATGCTCAAGCGGCCCCTGACTGCCCGGCTCTGCGCAAGGTACGCGCCGATGGCGCCTACTGCATGACGCGGACGCTCCACCCCCTGGGGAAGAAGCCGTTCCTGACCGGCCCCACTATGCCGATCACATTGCCCGCGCATGCCGGCTGGTCGAAGACCACCACCGGGGAGTTGGTGTCGTTGTGCACGATGAGATTGAGCGGGCCGCCGGTATGGCACGACGACCGGGCGGGATCGGTGATGACACGTCCGTTCAGTTCCAACTTCCCGACCGCGGCATCGGCCGACTGAGTAAGGCCGAGCGTGAGCAGAGCGCTCCCGCCGAGCACGCCGAGTGTGCGCGTGAGACGACGCAAGGCGACCTCCCTGATCCTGAGATTTCGGCCCGCACGCCCGTCGGCTCGATCCGAACCCCCGCGGCGGTGCCTTGACGACCCGAACGGTAAGGACGAGAGCGTCCCGGCCGCCAGGACTTTCCCCACCTTGGGACAGCGGAACGGCGAGACCGACTTCGACCAGTGACGATATGCGCCGCCCGGAACGCCGATACGGGACGGCCCGCCCCCGTACGGCCGATACCGCCGTGTCCCCGGAGTCGCACCGAGCCGCGCTTGGGCAGGGCCCCACGGGGCCCGTGGGCAGCCGGCGCAGCTCAACCGTGTGGCGGTGCGAGGACGGGGGCGGGGGCTTGTCGTGCGAGCGTTACCGATATATCGTCGAAGCATCGTGAACGATCGATGAACTGGAGGAACGATATGCGGTACCCCCATGGTCACGAGCATCCCGGCTTCGGTCGGTTCGGCGGTGGTGAGCGAGGAGAGCGTGGCGGGCGGCGGGCCTTCGGGCCGTTCGGGCCGTTCGGGCCGCCCTTCGGCGGGCCCCCGTTCGGCGGGCGGGGGCGTGGTGGTCCGGGTGGCCGGGCGCGGCGCGGTGATGTGCGGGCGTCGATCCTGGCGCTGCTCAAGGACCGGCCGATGCACGGTTACGAGATGATCCGCGAGATCGCGGAGCGCAGCGGCGGCGGGTGGCGCCCCAGCCCCGGGTCGGTCTACCCCACCCTGCAACTGCTGGAGGACGAGGGGCTGATCAGCAGCGCGAGCCAGGGCGGCAAGAAGCTGTTCGCGCTCACCGAGGACGGCCGCGCGGAGGCCGACGCCGGTGCCGAGGCCCCTTGGGAGCAGGTCGCGGGGGGCGCCGACCGTGAGACCGCGCAGGAGGTCAGGCAGGCCGGCTTCGCGCTGATGGAGGCGTTCGGGCAGGTCTGGCGCACCGGCAGCGCGGAGCAGCGGGAGCAGGCGCTCGCCGCCGTCAACGAGACGCGCCGCAAGCTCTATCTGATCCTCGCCGAGGGCGACTGACGCGCCGTCGGTCCCCTGGGGGACACCGCCCGTGCGTCTCCTCCTCAAGGAGGAGCGCTCGGGTGTCCGCGCCCAACCGGAGGGGGACGCGCGAATGCTTCCGCCCGGGGATGCCTCCACCGGCCCGGACTGATGGGGTGGGAGGGTGCAAAGCCGTACACCTGACATCGGCGGGGCGGACGAGGTTCCGCTGGGCACGGAGGTCCCGCTGGGCACGGAGGTGGCGGTGGCGGTCGCCGGCGCCCGCCGGCGCGCCCTGCGCGACGGTGACCGGCAGATCGACACCGCCCACCTGCTGCACTCCCTGCTGGAAGCCGACCCCGAGACCCGGCTCGCGCTGCCCGGCGGCCCGGACCGGGTCGTGCGGCTGCTCGGCTACCTCGTGCAGCGCAGCATCGGCTACGGCCTGCGCTGGCGCGGCTCCGTCGAGGGCTCCCGGGCGCTGCCGCTGCTGCCGGAGGGCGGTGTCCCCGGCTGGTCGCCCGCCGCCGCCATCGCCATGGGCGAGGCGTACGCGCGGGCCGCCGCCCGCGGCCCGGGTCCGGTCGAGGGGCTGGACCTGCTGGCCGCGCTCGCGCTCGACCCCCGCTGCCGGGCCGTGGAGGTGCTGGCACACGCCGGGATCGACGCGGCGGGGCTGCGCGTCCGCCCGGTGGCCGGCCGGTGGGTCAGGAGCCACACCGGTGACGGTCCTGTCGGAGCCTGACATGATGCGTCGATGGGGAAGGAACTGCTGTCCCGCCTGCTGCCCGGCGTGCTGCCCCGCGTGCTGTCCGGTGTGCCGTCCGGCGGAAGGGGGACGGGACTGATCCTCGCCCTCGTCTCCGCGCTCGCGTTCGGCGGCTCGGGGGTCGCGGCCAAGCCGCTGATCGAGGCGGGGCTCGACCCGCTCCACGTGGTCTGGCTGCGGTCCGCCGGCGCGGCCCTGGTGCTGCTGCCCGTCGCGTGGCGGCACCGCGCCTTGGTGACGCGCCGTCCCGCGCTGCTCGCGGGCTTCGGCCTGCTGGCCGTCGCGGGCGTCCAGACCTGCTACTTCGCGGCCATCTCGCGGATCCCGGTGGGTGTCGCCCTGCTCGTCGAGTACCTGGCCCCCGCCCTGGTGCTGGGCTGGGTGCGGTTCGTCCGGCGGCGGGCGGTGTCGCGGGCCGCGGCGGCCGGCGTGGTGCTGGCGGTCGGCGGGCTGGCCTGTGTGGTCGAGGTGTGGGCCGGGCTGCGGTTCGACGCCCTGGGGCTGCTGCTCGCCCTCGGCGGTGCCGTCTGCCAGGTCGGCTACTTCGTCCTGTCCGACCACGGGGGCGACGACGCCGAGGCCGCCGACCCGGTGGGCGTCATCGCCTACGGCTTCCTCTTCGGCGCGCTCCTCCTCACGGCGGTGGCGCGGCCCTGGGCCATGGACGCGCGGGTGCTCGCCGGGAGCGCGGAGTTGTGCGGCGGGGATGTGCCTGCCGTCGTCCTGCTGGCGTGGCTGGTGCTGATCGCGACCGTGGCCGCCTACCTCACCGGGGTGGTGTCGGTGCGGCTGCTGTCTCCGCAGGTGGCGGGGGTCGTGGCCTGCCTGGAGGCGGTGGTCGCGACCGTGCTGGCCTGGGTGCTGCTGGGCGAGCGCCTGTCCGTTCCGCAACTCGTGGGCGGCGCCGTCGTGCTGCTCGGCGCCTTCGTCGCCCAGCGGTCGGCGCCGCGGGAGGGCGGGGTGCGGGGCGGGGGTGACGGGCTCCGGGGCGGTCTTGCGGACGGTGCTCCGGGCGGGCTTCGAGACGGTCTTCCGGGTGGGCTTCGGGACGGTCTTGCGGGTGATCCTCCGGGCGGTCTTCAGGACGGCCTCCGGGACGGCCTCCGAGATGGCCTTCGGGGCGGCCTTCGAGAGGCGGAAGGCCGGGCCGGCGGAAGGGAGTTGTCCGGGGACACGCCGCGGTCCTAAGATGTGATCATGCCTACGAGTGCTGTTCTTCCGCCTCCCGCCGCCTAGCGCGGGCGGCCCTTCTCTCCCCCCACCTGATCACCTCCGAGTCGATCCCTGGGGGTTCCCCGGACCTCTTCCGGGTGACCGGCCCGGTGCGCCATGAGGCGCGCCCGGGTACCGGCCGCTGCCCGCGTTCGAAGACCACGCGACCTTTCACGTCTTCAGCGGGAGAACAGCCATGTCCGACACTTCCGTGTCGTCTTCCCTTCCTTCTGCCCTTCCTTCCGCGCGCCCCGGCGGCCCGCGGATCCCGTCCGCCGGGCGCGGCCTGCTCTACGTCACCTTCACCGCCCTCACCTGGGGGACCACCGGGGCCACCGCGACCCTGGCGATCGACAGCAGCGGCCTCGACCCCGTCACGCTCACCTTCTGGCGCTGCGCCGGCGGCTTCGCGCTGCTGCTGGCCGTACGGTTCCTGCTGCCCTCGCGGCGCGCGGACGGGCGTCCGCGGCCGGCCGGGCCGAGGCGGCGCCGGGTGACGGCCGTGCTGGTCAACGGGGTCGGACTGGCCGTGTTCAACGCGGCCTTCTTCGCGGCGGTGGACGCGACGGGCACGGCCGTCGGTACCGTCGTCACCCTGGGCGCCGCGCCCGTGCTGGCGGCGCTCGGCGGCCGGCTGCTGATGGGCGAACGGCTCGGCGCGGGCGGGCGGTTCGCCGTCGCCGGGGCCCTCGCCGGGCTGGCCGTGCTGGTCCTCGGCGGCGGCTCGGCCACCGTACGGCCGGCCGGGGTGGCGCTGGCGCTGCTGTCGGCGGCCGGGTACGCGCTGTTCGCCGTCCACGCCCGGCACCTCGGCCGGGCGGGCCGGGCGACGGACCCGTTCACCACGACCTTGACCTCGTTCGGCGTCTGCACCGTGCTCCTGCTGCCGTTCGCGCTGGCGGGCGGGGCGCTGCCGAGCGCTCAGGGGCTGGGGCGCACGCTGCTGCTGATGGGGTATCTGGTGATCGTGCCGACGGCGCTGGCCTACGCGCTGTTCTTCACCGGGCTGCAGGCGGTGCGCGCCACCACGGCCACCGTGATCACCCTGCTGGAGCCGGTCACCGCCGCGGTCATCGCGGTGACGGTGCTGGGGGAGCGGCTGACGGCCGCGACCGTCCTGGGCACGGCGGTGCTGATGGCCGCGGTGGCGGGGCTGGCCCTGGTGGAGGCGCGCGGGGCCGGGCGAACGGCGCGGTCCGCGGCGGCCGTTCCGGCCGGTGGGCCGGTCGGGGGTCCGGTCGGGGGTCCGGAGGCCGCCGCGGCCGCCGGGCCGGTCAGCGAGGCGTGAGGTAGCCGGGGAGCGGGACGCCGGGGGCGAGGCCGTCCGCCGGGACCGGCGTCCCGCGCACGGTGGTCACGGGGACGACGCCCGTCCAGTACGGCAGGTCGACGTCCTCCGGGTCGTCCCCGGGGCCGCCGGTGCGGACCTTGGCGGAGACCTCCGCGAGGTCGACGCGCAGCACCGCCGTGGCGGCCAGTTCCTTGGGCGACGCCGGCCGGGAGTCCGCCGCCCGGCCGGGCACCGCCTGGTCCACCAGGGCGTCGAGCGCGGTGGTCAGCTCCTCCGGGTCGGTCACCCGGCGGGCGGTGCCGTGCACCACGACGGAGCGGTAGTTGACGGAGTGGTTGAAGGCGCTGCGGGCCAGCACCAGGCCGTCGACGTGGGTGACGGTGACGCAGACGGGTATGCCCTCGGCGGCTTCCCCGGCGGCGCGCAGTGGGGCGGATCCGGTGGAGCCGTGCACGTACAGCCGCTCGCCGACGCGTCCGTAGAGCGTCGGCAGGACGACCGGCGCGCCGTCGCGGACGAAGCCCAGGTGGCAGAGGCAGCCGTCGTCGAGGATGGCGTGGACCAGCTCGCGGTCGTAGGAGGTGCGGTCGCGGTAGCGCGTGGGGGTGGTGCGGGCGGTGCGCTCGTACGTTCCGCCGGGGGAGGGGGCCGGTGAAGGGGACGGGGTTGAGGCCGTCGAGGCCGGGGATGAAGCCGAGGGCGAGGCCGGGGAAGACATTGCGGACTCCATTGCACTAGTGCATAATCGAGTTTGTGCTAGGAGAGTATCGGATCACGGGCCGCCGCGCAGCGGAGATCTCGGAGAGCGTGGAACGCGCCGTCGGCGACGGCCGCCTCCCTCCGGGGGAACTGCTGCCGCCCCTCAGGGAGTTGGCCGTCGAGCTGGGCGTCAACCACAACACGGTGGCGTCCGCCTACCGGATCCTGCGCGACCGGGGGGTGATCGAGACGGCCGGCCGGCGCGGCAGCCGGGTGCGGCCCCGCCCGGCCAGCACGCCGCGCGAGCTCATGGCGGTGGAGGTGCCGGACGGGGTGTGCGACGCGGCGACGGGCAACCCGGACCCCGCGCTGCTGCCGCCGCTCGGCGCCGCGCTCGCCGCGGCGGCCGAGCGGTCGGCCCGGACGCCGGTGCTCTACGGCGAACCGTTGGTCGACACCGAGCTGGAGCGGATGGCGCGCACCGCCTTCGACGCGGACGGCGTGCCGGACGGACCGGTCGCGGTGGTCTCCGGTGCCCTCGACGGGCTGGAACGGGTGCTGGCGGCCCATCTGCGCCCGGGCGACGCCGTCGCGGTCGAGGACCCGGGCTGGGGCAGCCTCCTCGACCTCGTCCCCGCCCTCGGCCTGCGGGCCGTCCCCGTCGCGGTGGACGACGACGGCCCGCGGCCGGAGGAGGTCGCCCGCGCCCTGGAGGGCGGCGCCCGGGCCCTGGTCGTCACCGGCCGCGCGCAGAATCCCACCGGCGCGCTCGTCGGCGCCGAGCGCGCCGGCGAGCTGCGGGCCGTCCTGGCCGCCCATCCCGGCGTGCTGCTCGTCGAGGACGACCACGGGCACGGCATCGTCGACGCGACTCCGCAGCCGCTCGGCGGGGTCACCGAGCACTGGGCGTTCGTCCGCTCCGTCGCCAAGGCGTACGGCCCCGACCTGCGGCTCGCCATACTCACCGGCGACGCCGTGACCGTGGACCGGGTGCGTGGGAGGCAACGCCTGGGGCCCGGCTGGGTGAGCCACATCCTTCAGGACGCGGTGCTGCACCTGTGGCGGACGGGGGCCGTCGACCCGGCCGCGACGGCCGCCGCGTACGGCCGCCGCCGCGACGCGCTCGTCCACGCCCTGCGCGAGCGGGGGCTGGCGGCGCGTGGGCGCAGCGGGCTGAACGTCTGGCTGCCGGTGCCGGACGAGACGGGGGCCGTGGCCCGGCTGCTGAGCGCGGGCTACGCGGTGGCGCCCGGCGCCCGGTTCCGGCTCGTCTCGCCGCCCGGGGTGCGCATCACGGTGTCCGCCCTGGAGCCGGAGGACGTGGAGCGGATGGCGGACGTGCTGGCGTCCGCGACCGGGCCGGCCGCGGCGGGGCGTTATGGCTGAGAGGGGAGGGGGCGGGGACCGCCGCGCCCCGCCCGCTACCGCTACGCGTCGTCGCGGTCCCGCGTGGCCGCCGAGGCGCTGCGGGCGGCCCTGCCCCGTGAAGTGCCGCGGGCCTGGGTCAGCGCCGCGCCGGCCAGCACGATCAGCGCGCCGACCGGGGTGTTCCAGGTCAAGGTCTCGCCGAGCAGCGCGGCTCCGGCGGCCGTGGCCACCACGGGGATGAAGTAGGTGCTCAGCGCCGCCGTGGTGGGACCGACCTCCGCCACCAGTCCGTACTGGACGAGCATGGCGATCCCGGTCCCCAGCGCTCCGAGCGCGGTGATCGCCAGCAGCGACACCGGGTGGAAGGCGGACGGCAGCGGCGCGGCCAGCGGGGCGACGACGGCGAGTTGCGCGGTGCCCACCAGCAACTGGCTTGTGGACAGGGACAGGTGCGAGTCGCCCGTGCCGGACAGCGTGCGCCGCACGTAGATCCAGCCGATCGCGTAACTGGCCGAGGCCGTCAGCGCCATGACGGTGCCCCACGGGTCCTGCCCGGAGAACCCGTTCCAGGCGCCGAGCACCACGAGCACCCCGGCGAAGCCGAGGAGCAGCCCCGCGAACCGGCGCCGGGTCGGACGGTCCTCCGACAGCGCCACCAGGGAGAACACCATGCCCCACAGGGGCGTGGTGGCGTTGCAGATGCCCGCCAGGGAGGAGGGGATGCGCAGTTCGGAGTAGGCGAAGAGGGAGAAGGGCAGCACGTTGAGGAGGAACGCCGCCACCGTCAGATGCGCCCAGGTCCGCGCCGAGCGGGGCAGCCGCTCCCGTTTGACGAGCAGGGCCGCGGCGAGCACCGCCGTACCGAACAGCATGCGGCCCAGGGACACGAAGAGCGGGGCGTACCCGTCGGTCCCCAGCCGGATGAACAGGAAGCTGAAGCCCCAGACGAGGGCCAGCGCGCCGAACCGGATCCGCCAGTCGACGGCGGAGAGGGCGGAGACACGGGCGGAAGGGGAGGGGCCGGGCCGGTGTCGTGGGCGGGGACGGAGGCGGTGGCCGGGGCGGCTGGGATGGCCGTGGGGGCCGTGGGGTGACGGTGCTCATGCGGCTCAAGATGTCCGACCGGACCTCTCGCGACAACCAAATTATCGTACACGTGTTCGCGTAGCGTCGCTGAGCTGCTCGTCGACGGATCGCTCTGCCAGATCATGGCGACGGATCGTGGCAACGGATCATGGTGGCGGACGGCGCCCCACGCGCAGTGAGGACGGGCCATGCATGCGGCAGAGACGGACGAGATGCCGTGGGACGCGGCCGTGACCTGGGGTCAGGCGCGTCACCGGCTGAGCGGGCGGCCGCGTGGCGCGGCGGCGGCCGGTCACGGGTGCGCCTGGGGGCGCCACGTCCCCGTCGTGGATTCGTCGGGCTCGTACACGCCGGGGGCTCGGCGCACGTCCACTCGTCGGCTCCGGCCGCTTCGACGAACTCCTGGTGCTGCGGGCAGAAGTACCGCAGGACCCGCCAGCGCGCGGCGTTGAACCCCGCGTGGCCGCGCCACCCGGCGGCGGCCTGGCACAGGTGGATCCAACCGAAGTGGATCTCCTGCCGGAGCAGGTGTTCCGCCACGGGGTACTCGTGCCGGTGCTCGACGTCCCGCCACGCGTTGACGTAGTCGCGGAGCTGCAGGCCGTCCATGGCGACGAGCCGGGAGAATCCGACGGCGGCCGCGTGCTCGTCGGTGCCTTCCTCGTGCCGGCCGGCCATCTCCTCCAGCCGCCCGCCGAGGAACTCCGTCAGCGCGATGACGTCCGCCTCGGTCAGGTCGTCCGTGTACAGGAGAGCCTCGTCGGGCACGGTGTCGACGTCCTGAGCCATGGTTGTCCCCTCCGTCACGGGCGTCGGCGATGACGCCCCGCCATGCGGTTGCCGCCGCGGCACCCGCCGCCTGCCCAGCGCATCCTTCCACTGTCGGCCGGGCCGTGTGGCCGATCCCGGACGGAGGGCCCGAACCGGGACCACGCCGTTCCACACCGGTGGTCACGCTCGGTTACTATGCTCACTTCACACCGGAAACCGGAAGCCTGGAAAGGCCGTTCCGGGCCGGTTCCCCGGAACGCCCGTTGGGAGTGGGGCATGCGTTGCAAGGCGAGAGAGCTGCGAGGCGTGGGGTAATGCTGGCCGAGGTCACCGCCACCCGCTACGTCACGCCCCTGCGGGAGGGCGGGTCGCTGCCCGGGCTCGTCGAGGCCGACGATCTCGGGACGTACGTCGTCAAGTTCACCGGGGCGGGACAGGGCCGCAAGACGCTCGTCGCCGAGGTGATCTGCGGGCGGCTCGCCCGCGCGCTCGGGCTGCGGGTGCCCGAGCTGATGGGCGTGCGGATCGATCCGGTCATCGGACGCGGCGAGCCGGACCAGGAGGTGCAGGCGCTGCTGCGATCCAGCGGCGGCCTCAACCTGGGGATGGACTACCTTCCCGGCGCGCTCGGCTTCGATCCGCTCGCCTTCGAGACGGACGCCGCCGAGGCCGGCCGCGTTGTGTGGTTCGACGCGCTGGTGGGCAACGTCGACCGCTCCTGGCGCAACCCCAACCTGCTGGTCTGGCACGGCGCCCTGTGGCTGATCGACCACGGCGCCACCATGATCTGGCACCACAACTGGCCCTCCGCGGGCGCCGCCGCGGACAAGGGGTACGACGCCTCGGACCACGTCCTGGCCACCTTCGCCCCCGACCTCTCCGCCGCCACGGCCGAGCTCGCGCCGCGCGTCACCGAGGAGCTGCTGACCGAAGTCGTCGCCGCCGTCCCCGACGTCTGGCTGGAGGACGAGCCGGGCTTCGACGGACCGGACGCGGTGCGCCGGGCCTACGTCGAGGTGCTGCTCGCCCGGGCGGCCGGCGTCGGCGACCGCATCACCCTCGGCGAACGCAGCGCCGACAAGCCCTCGCAGGCGCCCGAGTGGGTGCGGGTCAGGCTGGACCACAGGAAGGCCGGGAAGTGACGGACCGTATGAAGGACGTCAGGACGAAGGACGTCAAGGAGCGGGACGTCTTCGAGTACGCGCTGCTGCGGGTCGTGCCGCGTGTCGAGCGCGGGGAGCGGATCAACGCGGGCGTCGTCGTCTACTGCCAGGCACGGGCGTTCGTCGAGGCCCGCGTCCATCTCGACGAGGCGCGGCTGCTCGCGCTCGACCCCGCTGCGGACGTCGCCGGCGTACGGGCCGCGCTCCGCGCCGTCGAGGGCGTCTGCGCCGGCGGCGAGCGCGCCGGGCAGGCCGCCCGCGACGACGCCGGACGCCGCTTCCGCTGGCTGATCGCGCCGCGCAGCACGGTCGTCCAGCCGGGCCCGGTGCACACCGGGCTGACGCTCGACCCGAGCGGGGAACCGGAACGCCTGCTCGACCTGCTGGTCCGGTGAGCCGGGGGCGTCCGACGGGGCGTTGACAGCGGGTGGCGGGGCTTCTAGCGTCTGATCGGCCGAAGCTACTGAGCGGTTGCTCACCCACCGTCCGAGGGGCCGCCCGGCCCGCTCGCAGCGGCCGGGGACACCGCCCGAGGTGAGGAGAGTCCCCATGTTGACCAGCGAACGGCGGGTGGCCGTCGTCACGGGCGCCGCCCGCGGCATCGGCGCCGCGACAGCCCTGCGCCTCGCCGTGGAAGGCCGCGCGGTCGCCGGCCCCCCGGCGGCGAGGCCCTCGCCGTCGGCTGCGACGTCTCCGACGCGGAGCAGGTCACGGCCGCCGTCACCCGCGTGACCGCCGGACTCGGCGCGCCGACCGTGCTCGTCAACAACGCCGGGGTGCTCCGCGACAACCTGCTGTTCAAGATGAGCGAGGACGACTGGGACACCGTCATGAACGTGCACCTGCGGGGCGCGTTCCTGATGTCGCGCGCCTGCCAGAAGCACATGGTCGACGCCAGCTGGGGCCGGATCGTCAACCTCTCCAGCAGCTCCGCCCTCGGCAACCGGGGACAGGCCAACTACTCGGCCGCCAAGGCCGGTCTGCAGGGCTTCACCAAGACCCTCGCCAAGGAGCTCGGCAAGTTCGGGGTCACCGTCAACGCCGTCGCCCCCGGGTTCATCGCCACCGACATGACGGCCGGCACGGCCGCCCGGATCGGCATCGGGTTCGAGGACCTCCAGGCCGCGGCGGCCGGGGAGATCCCCGTCGGACGGGTGGGGCAGCCGGACGACGTCGCCCACGCCATCGCCTTCTTCGCCGGCGAGAACGCCGGCTTCGTCTCCGGCCAGGTGCTGTACGTGGCCGGCGGGCCGCTCGACTGAACGGGGACGCCCAGCCATGACCACCGAAGACATCCGGGCCACCGGAAAGGTGACGCTCGTCACCGGGGCGAGCCGCGGCATCGGGTACGCCATCGCCGAGGCCCTGGTCGCCCGGGGCGACCGCGTCGTCATCACCGGCCGCGACGCCACCGCTCTCGCGGAGGCCGTCGAACGGCTGGGCGCGGACCGGGCGCTCGGCGTGCCCGGCAAGGCGCACGACGAGGCCCACCAGGCCGCCGCCGTCGAACGGGCCATGGAGACCTTCGGCCGCGTCGACCACCTCGTCAACAACGCCGGAACGAACCCCGTGTTCGGCCCGATCACCGAGACCGATCTCGGCGTCGCCCGCAAGGTCTACGAGACCAACGTCGTCTCCGCCCTCGGCTTCGCCCAGCAGACGTGGCGGGCGTGGCAGAAGGAGAACGGCGGGGCGATCGTCAACATCGGTTCCATCGCCGGGCTCTCCGCGTCACCCTTCGTCGGCGCCTATGGCATGAGCAAGGCCGCCCTGGCCAACCTCACCCTCCAGCTCGCCCACGAGATGGCGCCCGGCGTCCGCGTCAACACCGTCGCGCCCGCCGTGGTGAAGACCAAGTTCGCCGCCGCCCTCTACGAGGGCCGCGAGGAGGAGGCCACCGCCGGCTACCCGCTCGGCCGGCTCGGCGCCCCCGAGGACGTGGCGGGCGCGGTGGCGTTCCTGCTGTCCGACGCGGCGGCCTGGATCACCGGGCAGACGCTCGTCCTCGACGGGGGACGGTTCCTCAACGCCGCGGTCTGAGCGGTGGGGACCGGGGTCCGCGCGGACCCCGGACCCCGCGCGGCGGGCGTTGTCAGTGGTCACCGGTAAGTTCTCGGACGAGATCGAGAACCGACCCCGGAGGTTGCTGAAGTGACGGTCACCGACGTACTGCCCGAGTCCTGGCGCGCAGTCCTCGGCGAGGAGCTGGAGAAGCCCTACTTCAAGGAGCTGACCGACTTCGTCGAGGAAGAGCGGGCGAAGGCGCCGGTGTACCCGCCGCGCGGCGAGGTCTTCGCCGCCCTGGACGCCACCCCCTACGACCAGGTCAAGGTCCTCATCCTGGGCCAGGACCCCTACCACGGCGCCGGCCAGGGCCACGGCCTGTGCTTCTCCGTGCGCCCCGGCGTCAAGACGCCGCCCTCCCTGCGCAACATCTACAAGGAGATGCGCGAGGAACTGGGCTACGACGTGCCCGACAACGGCTACCTCATGCCCTGGGCCCGGCAGGGCGTCCTGCTGCTCAACGCGGTGCTGACGGTCCGCGGCGGCGAGCCCAACTCCCACAAGGGCAAGGGCTGGGAGAAGTTCACCGACGCCGTGATCCGCGCCGTCGTCGAGCGGCCCGACCCGGCGGTCTTCGTGCTGTGGGGCAACTACGCGCAGAAGAAGCTCCCGTTGATCGACGAGTCGCGGCACGCCGTCGTCAAGGGCGCCCACCCCTCGCCGCTGTCGGCCAAGCGGTTCTTCGGCAGCCGCCCGTTCACCCAGATCAACGAGGCCATCGCGGCTCAGGGGCACGAGCCGATCGACTGGCGGATCCCGGATCTGGAGAGCTGACGGGAACGGGGGGTGGAGGCCGGGGCGAAGACCGGGGTCGGGGGACCGGTGCAGGGTCGGCCCCCGTCACCCGCCGGCGCTCAGCCGAGATCGAGGGAGTGCTTGAACCGGTACGGCACGGCCTTGACGCCGTGCTCCGCCGTGTACGAGCCGCTGCCCGTCAGACCGGCCAGCTCGCCGCTGCCCGAACCGGGCATCACCTCGAACGAGCAGCGCACCGTGCCCCGTTCGTCGAAGGTGCCCTCCTCACGCACCGCGAAGCCGCCCTTCCGCCCCGCGACCGTGCCCTCGAAGAGCTGGTAGCCGGAGAAGGTGCCGGTCCCGTCCGGGGCGTAGGCGATGGTGTAGGCGCAGTGCGTGTCCGCCGCCTCGATGGCGCCGCGGTACGTGTTGCGGACGTACGCCCGGGCGAGGCGGGTGCCGCCCTCCGTCCGGCCGAGCTCGTCCTCCTTCCAGTCGAGGAAGGTGAACGTGGAGTCGGCGTGCGTGGTCATGCGGTGGTTCCTCCCGGATCGGCGGCCGCCGGTACGGCCCGGGCGGCTCCCGTACAGCTTCCCGCCCGTACCTGACACCTTCTGTCAGGTTGCTATGGAGAGTCGGCCCCGTTCTCGGGCACGGTCGACGACGGACGACGCCGACGCAAACCTCCCTATGGATCCGGGGCGTTCGGATGCCTCGGCGGGCCGACGCCATGGCTCATGGGCTGAGGCCGGTCTGACAACCGGCGATCCGCTGTCAGCGAATCCACCTGGCCAGGTGATCATCCCGGTGCTTGTGTGTCGGCATGGAGATCCTGGTTCTGGGCGGAACGGCATGGGTGGCGCGGGAGCTGTCACGGCAGGCGATCGAACGCGGCCATCGGGTGACCTGCCTCGCGCGTGGTGAGAGCGGACAAGTCGCGGACGGGGCGAGACTGGTCGCGGCAGACCGGCGCGACCCGTCGGCGTACGAGCCCCTGCTCGACCGCGAATGGGACGCGGTCGTCGAGGTGTCATGGCAGCCGGGCTTCGTGCGTGGCGCGCTCGACGCGCTGGGCGGCAAGGCCGGGCACTGGGTGTACGTCTCGTCCGTCAGCGCCTACGCGTCCCACGCCACGCCGGGGGCGGACGAGTCCGCGGCCCTGCTCGCCCCGACCGATCGGAGCGAGGTCGACCGCGCGATGTACGGCGAGGCGAAGGTCGCCTGCGAGCAGGCGTCGGCGGCGGCTGTGGGCGACCGCCTCCTCATCGCCCGGGCCGGGCTCATCGGCGGCCCGGGCGATCACAGCGGGCGCTCCGGTTACTGGGTCGCCCGTGCCGCACGCGATCCGCGGGGACCGATGCTGGTCCCCGGCACACCGGCCTTGCCCACCCAGATGGTCGACGTGCGGGACCTCGCCTCCTGGCTGCTCGACTCCGCGGAGACGGGAACGACCGGCACGTACGACGCCGTCGGGCCGGTCGTTCCGTTCGGAGAGTGGACGGAGCTGTCCCGCGCGGTCGGCGGGCACACCGGTCCGGTGGTCACCGCCGAACCGGCGTGGCTGCTCGCCAACGGCGTGGCCCAGTACATGGGAACCGAATCGCTGGCGATGTGGCTGGTCGAGCCGGGCTGGGAAGGCTGGTCGGCCCGGGACGGGTCCTCGGCGCGCGCCGCGGGGCTGCGTCACCGGCCCCTGGCGGAGACGCTGGCCGACACGCTGCGCTGGGAACGCGAGCAGGGGCTGGACCGGGAAAGGCGCGCGGGCCTCAGCGCGCGGCGCGAGCGCGAGCTGCTCGACGCCCTCGGCTGACGGCGCCGGGCCGGCCTCTCCCCGTCCGAGCGTCCGTACAGGCGCCCTCCGTTCCGGTTCCCCGATCCCTGGCGGGCCCGGCCGGGAACCGGTACGGCCGTCCTTGAAGGCCCCTGGGTTTCGCCGGACTCGGCCGGCCGGGGTTCTCGGGCGAGGGTGACGCGGAGCGCCGTGACGGTGGTTGGTGCAGCTTGGCGGCGACGTGCCGACGCGGGCACCGCGGTCTGTGACAGCACGACAGCCACCGCATGTCGGGTACGGGAACCGGTGGTGGGACCATGCCGGAATGCGTGCCGACCGCCTCCTCTCCCTGCTCCTCCTGCTCCAGAACCGGGGCCGGATGACCGCACCCGAACTGGCGGCGGAGCTGGAGGTGTCGGTCCGTACCGTCTACCGGGACGTGGAGGCGCTGAGCGCCTCCGGCGTCCCCGTCCTCGCCGACCGTGGCCCGGCAGGCGGCTACCGGCTGCTCGACGGCTACCGCACCCGCCTCACCGGCCTTACCGAGGACGAGGCCGGCTCCCTCGCCCTCGCCACCGTGCCCGGCGCCGCGGCCGAACTCGGCCTGGGCGCCGATCTCGCCGCGGCCCGGCTCAAGCTGGAGGCCGCCCTTCCGGCCGGCATGGGGGAGCGGGCGCGGCGCGTCGCCGAGCGCTTCCACCTGGACGCGCCGGGCTGGTTCCGCGACGCGGAACCCGTACCGCACCTCGCGGCCGTCGCCGACGCCGTGTGGCGGCAGCGCGTCCTGCGCGTGCACTACCGCCGCTGGAAGGGCGAAGTGCGCCGGGAACTCCACCCGTTGGGCCTCGTCCTCAAGGGCGGCATCTGGTACCTGGTCGCCCAGGCGGTGCCGGCCGAGGGGTCGGCGGACACCCCCCGCACCTACCGCGTCTCGCGCGTCCTCGCCGCCGAGCCGCTGCCCGGCCGCTTCGAGCGGCCGCCGGGCTTCGACCTGGCGGCCGCCTGGGCGGAGACCTCCCGCCGCCTGGAGGGGATGCGCTACCAGGGCGAGGCCCGGCTGCGGGTGTCGCCGTGCGTCCTCCGGCTGCTGCCGGCGAAGTTCGGCGCCGCCGGCGCCCGGGCCGCGGCGGAAGCGGGGTCCGCGGACGCGAACGGGTGGACGGAGGTCGTCCTCCCCGTGGAGTCCCTGCCGGTGGCGGTCTGCGACCTGCTCGGGCTCGGCGCGGAGGCCGAGGTGCTGGGACCGCCCGACCTGCGCGCGGCGGTCGCCGCGGCGGCGTCGGCCCTCGCCGCGCGGTACGCGGCCGGGGGCTGAGGCGGGAGGGCCGTGCCGAGCGGGCCGGCCCGGCCGCGAGAGGCCGTCAACCCCCGTACACCTGACGGCAGATGCGCGACGCGTCGCTGCCCGGCTGCCACCGGCCGTACTGCTCGCCCATCGCGCACGTGCCCATGCGGCCCCGGGGCGGCGGCGCGGGGTGCTGCTGTTCGGGGGCCGGGGCGGGGGCCGGGCGGGGGCGTTCCGGATCGGGCCGGGGGCGGGCCGGGGGCGGGTCCGACCTGGGCGGGGGTGGCGGGGCGTGGTGTTCGGACGGCGGTGGGGCGGCCGGCGGTGGGGGCGCCTCGGAGTGGCGCTCCTCCGCCCGGTCGCTCGCGCTCGGCGAGGAACGCCGGCGCTCGGGGGCCGCGGCGGATCCGCCGGTGGACGGCGGGGGAGCGGCGGGCCCCCGGGTGTCCGTCCCGCCGCGGTACGGCGCCGACCGTCCGTCGCGCCGCGTCGTGCCGGCCCCGGCCGGAGGGGCGGCGGACGGCGCGAACGGCGGGCCGAGCACGCCGGAGCCGGGGATGCCGGATCCCGGAAGCCCCGGAAGCCCCGGGACGGCCGGGAAACCAGGGAGCCCCGGCAGTGGCGGTGACCCGTGCACCCCCGACACCCCCGGTGTCCCCACTCCCGGCGACCCCGGCACACCACCCGGCACACCCGGCGCCCCAGGCCCGTCCGTCCCCCGCGGCTCCGGACCCGTCCGGGCCAGTGACTCGCGGTCCTGCCCCTGCCGCAGGTCCCAGCCGGCCCGGGCGGAGCCGGGGCGCGGCGGGTGGTGGCCGGACAGGGAGACGCAGCCGGAGGTGGCCGACAGCGCCACCACCACCAGAACGGCGGTCACGGGGATCCTGGACATCCGCCCAACCATGCCAAAGGAAGCGGCGGTTGGGGATTCCCCTCAGGGGTGACGGAGAGACATCACCAGGCCCGCGCGCCCCCGGCAGGGGTCACGAGCCGGTCGCCCCGTCGACGCGCTCCCGGATGAGGTCCGCGTGACCGTTGTGCCGCGCGTATTCCTCGATCATGTGCAGATGGATCCACCGCAGGCCGATCGGCTGCCCCGTCGTGTGGTGCCGGCCCGCGCTCGTCTCCTCCAGGGAGCGGCCGCGTACCGCCGCCCGGGCCGCGGCCACCTCCTCCCGCCAGGCGGCGAGGGCCTCCTCCCAGGTGGCGTCCGCCGGGAACTCGAAGTCGCCGTCCTCGTTCTCGTCGCTGTAGAACCGCGGCGGGGCGTCCTCGCCCGTGAACACCCGGCGGTACCAGTGGCGTTCGACGTCGGCCATGTGCCGGACGA
Organism: Streptomyces sp. CA-181903; assembly: GCF_050937075.1. Taxonomy (NCBI): domain Bacteria; kingdom Bacillati; phylum Actinomycetota; class Actinomycetes; order Kitasatosporales; family Streptomycetaceae; genus Streptomyces; species Streptomyces sp. CA-181903. Next base: position 993,468 of record NZ_JBNJLY010000001.1, on the reverse strand, counting down.
GCCCCAGCAGCGTCAGCGAGGACGGCGGTACGGAGGCGGTGCGCAGCCCCGCGTCGTCCAGGCCCGCGCACTTGTGCTCCAGGGTCGCCCGCTGGAAGTCGAGGAACGCCTCCAGGGACGTCGTCTCGTCGGCGATGTGAGGCGGCTTCCGCCGCCGGGGTTCGGTCATGGCGGTCATCCTGCCCCGGGACGGGGAACGCGGCACACCCTTTTCCGGGGGAACCCGCGTCCCGGCGGCCGTCGGGGCTCCCGGGACTCTCCCCCGTATGCTGCACGAACCCACGCATCAAGGAGGATCTGTGAAGGTCGGCTGTGTCGGACTCGGGGACATCGCGCGGAAGGCGTACCTGCCGGTGCTCGGCGCCCTGCCCGGTCTGGAGCTGCACCTCCAGACCAGAACCCCCGCCACCCTGGCCCGCGTCGGGGACGCCCACCGGGTACCGGAGGCGCACCGCCACGCCGACCTGGACGCACTGCTCGCCGCCCGCCCGGACGCCGTGCTCGTGCACGCCCCCACCGCCGTCCACCCCGAGATCGTCGGCCGGCTCCTGGAAGCGGACGTCCCGGTCTTCGTGGACAAGCCGCTCGCCCGCGAACTCGCCGACTGCGAGCGGCTGGTCGGTCTGGCCCGGGACCGCGGCGTGCCGCTCGCCGTCGGCTTCAACCGCCGGTACGCGCCCGACTACGCCGCCTGCCTCGACCACCCCCGCGACCTGATCGTGCTGCGGAAGAACCGGGTGGACCTGGCCGAGGACGCCCGGTCGATGATTTATGACGACTTCATCCACGTCGTGGACACCCTCCGCTTCCTGGCCCCCGGCCCGGTGGCGGACGTCGACGTGCGGGCGCGGGTCGTCGACGGCCTGCTGGAGCACCTCGTGGTCACGCTCGCGGGCGACGGGTTCACCGCCCTCGGGGTGATGAACCGGCGGAGCGGATCCGTCGAGGAGGTCCTGGAGGTCTCCGGGCAGGACCGGAAGCGAGAGGTCCGGGACCTCGCCGAGGTCGTCGACCACGACGGGGCGCGGACCGTCCGCCGGCGCGGCGACTGGACCCCGGTCGCCCGGCAGCGCGGCATCGAGCAGTGCGTCACGGCGTTCCTCGACGCGGTCCGTGAAGGAAGGACCCCGGACGCCGAGGACGCCCTGCGCACCCACGAGTTGTGCGAGCGGATCGTCAACGCCGTGGAGGAGCGACGCGCCTGACGCGGGTGCGCACGCCCTCCGCGGCGCCGTACAGCGCCAGCGCGGCCAGTGCCGCGTACACCGCCCAGTCCCCGGCGCGTACGTAGAAGCTGGTGCCGCTCGCCAGCGGGACGTCGTACACGGCCGCCGCCGACGTGTCGGTGCCCATCCGGCGTCCGACCGGGCGGCCGTGCGCGTCGGCCACCGAGCTCACCCCGGTCAGCGTGGCGTGGACCATCGGCCGCCAGGTCTCGGCGGCCCGCAGCGAGGCCAGCGACGCGTGCTGGGCCGGTGCCCAGCCGTGCTGGAACGACGAGGTCGAGGACTGGGCGACGAGCACCCGGGCGCCGTCGGCGGCCAGGTGCCGGCTCATGTCGGGGAACGCCGTCTCGAAGCACACCAGCGGGCCGATCCGCAGGCCCCCGCCGCGTCCGGACGGCAGCGTCATGACGACCTGACGGTCGCCGCGGCGGCGGTCCTCGGTGGCCGCCTTGCCCACCGACGTGGCCCAGCCCAGCAGCGAGCGGGCGGGCACGTACTCGCCGAAGGGCACCAGCCGCATCTTGTCGTAGCGGTCGCCGGTGGGGCCGCCGGGGCCGACGAGCACCGAGCTCTTGAAGATGCCGGGGCGGTCCGAGCGGCGCGCGTCGACGTTGACGAGCAGGTCGGCGCCGACCGTACGGGACAGCGCGGCGAGCCGGGCGCGCAGCGCGGGGTCGGCGCCGAGGTCGGTGCCGACGCTGCTCTCGCCCCAGGCCACCAGATCGACGCCACGGCCGGCCAGCGTCCGGGTGAGCGCCTCTTCGTGCTCCAGGCGCCGGCCCGGGCGGTCGATCACGCCGGGCTGGACGATCGCGATCCGCGCCGTGCCGGCCGCGCGCGGCTGCGGCGCCCACCACCACACCCCGGCGGTGACCGCGGCGCAGCCGGTCAGCGCGGCCAGGCCGGCGAGCCGGGCGCGCGGCAGCGCGAGGACCGCGGCGAGCGCGGTGTTGACGGCCACCAGCAGCAGGCCGACGAGCCAGACACCTCCGACGGAGGCCAGCCGCAGTGCGGGCGGGACCTGCCACTGGCTCGCGCCCAGCAGCCCCCAGGGGCCGCCCAGGTACTCCCAGGAGCGGACGAGTTCGGCCAGCAGCCAGCCCGCGGGCACCAGCATCAGGGCCGCGGCCACCCGGCCCGGCCCCGGGCGGCCGCCCAGCAGCCGGTGGACCAGCAGCCCCCAGGGCACCCACAGCAGCCCCAGCAGTGCCGCCAGCACCAGGATGAAGACGTGGAGACTGGGCAACAGCCAATGATGGACGGCCAGCAGGAAGCCGCCGCCGCCCAGCCACGCCTCCCGCGCGGCCCGGCGCGGCGAGCCGGCCGAGCGGACCAGCAGCAGCCAGGGCACGAGGGCCACGTAGGCCAGCCACCACAGGGAAGGCGCCGGAAAGGCGAGGGCCGGGAAGGCGCCCGCGACGACCGCGCCGGGCACGCGCCACCGCCCGCCGGCGGGGGGCGGCCCGGACGCCCGCGCCGGGAACGTCCCGGTCGTCCGCGCCGGGAACCTCACCCTCATCACGTTCTCCCTCGTCGGGGCCGGTTTTCCGGCCGGAGGTCCAGTGTGCGCGGCGCGCGGCGGGACCAGCCGTGAGGCGGCTGCGGCGCACCGCGTCGCCCCGGAAACAGGGGGACGCCGTGAAAGGGCGCACCTTCACAAGTGGGAGCGCCCCCTACGTTCGTCCGCACACCATACGCACGAACGGGATCCGGCCATCTGCCGGGCGTCCGGATATCGGTCCTTGGCGAGGCCAAAACCCCGACAACAGCGTGCAAGTTTCAGCCTTTCTCAACTCAACGAGGCAGGGAAACGGCGCTATACGGTCTAAAGCGAAGCGAAACGATCCTGGCCTGCGGCGTCAGAAAGGCGTACGCCGGTACGTATCACGGGTTATCGCCGTCCCGCCCTGGGCAGGTACCGGGCAAAACTGGACAGGAATGCTGGTCGCTTGTTGCTGGGGGGCGGCGTGACTCGCGCATGTGATCGAACGGCAATCCAGTCGCCGCCGGGCACGGGAACCACCCGCGGCCTGTCTCCCCTTCCATCCGTCCACCGATCGTTGACGTCCCGGAGGGATCCCATGGACAACCTTGTCGCCGAGGTGACCGCAGCCACGGATGCGGCGTGTGATGAGGCCCAGGTGCCGTCGTACTACTCCAGGAAGACCGCCGAGATCCTCCACAAGTACGGCCCCGGCCCCCGGATCCACTTTCACGTGGGCATGTTCGAGCCCGGCGTCCACCCCAACACCACCGTCTCCCAGCGCGTCCTGCGCAACCGGCTGCGCGCCTCGCAGGAAACGGTCCTCGACCACGCCGCCCGCCTGTGGGGCGTGCCGGACAATCCGCCGCACCAGCTCTTCGACATCGGCTGCGGCATCGGCGGCGGCTCCATCTACTGGGCGCAGGAGTACGGAAGTTCCGTCACCGCCATCACCGTCACCGCCAAGCACGTCCCGGTGATGGCCGACCTCGTCCGCGAGGCCGGGGTCGAGGACCTGGTCACCCCGGTCCTCGGCGACATCCACGACCTGTGCGAGGAATCCAGCTACGACGCGGCCGTCGCCATCGAGAGCTCCGGCTACATGGACCGCGAACGCCTCTTCACCGTCGTCGCCAAGGCCCTCCGCCCCGGCGGCTGGTTCGGCATCCAGGAGCACTTCCTCTGCCGGCCCGAGTGGACCACCTTCATCGACGGCTACTACAAGACCCGCCTCGGCACCCTCGCCGAGTACATCTCCGCCGCCCGCGCGGCCGGCTTCGAACTCGAGCAGGACGAGGACATCACCGACCGCGTCGCCGAGTTCTGGGTCCAGTCCATGGCCTGGACCACAGCCGAACTCGACCGGGTGCAACGGGCGGAGGACGAACCGTCCCCCATCACGGTGGAGCGGCTGCACGAATCCGCCCTCACCCACGGCAAGCTCTTCCGGGCCTGGCGCGATCACGCGGTCGAGACCCGCCTGCTGCTTTTCCGGATGGAGGGCAACTGAGCATGGTCGTCCCCTACGGACCCCCGCCGCGCGCCAGCGCCATCGGCTGGCGGCTGCCCCCCTTCTACTGCCCGATCCCCGATGCCGTCCATCCCCGGCGCGACGAGCTCGAACGGCGCGCCATCGGCTGGCTGGACGCCACCGGCATCTTCCGCGACGCCACCGACCGGGCCTGGAGCATCGCCACCCACAGCACCGACTTCAGCTGCCGGATGATCCCATACGGCCGCGACGAACCCCTGCTGCTCTTCATCGAGTGGAACCACTGGGCGTTCGCCCTCGACGACATCTGGCACGACACCGGCGCCGCCGACGTCAACACCGCCCACATCGTCGACCTCAACGCCAGGATCTCCCGCTGTCTGGAGGCGCCCGGCTCCGCCATGCTCGGCGACTCCCCGTTCGACCGGGCCCTGGAGGACCTCGCCGCCAGGACCCGGGCCGCGGCCACCCCGGTCCAGCTCCGCCGGGTCGCCGAAGGCATGCGCGACTGGCTGTTCGGCGCCTCCTGGCAGGTCAGCAACATCGAACGCGGGGTGATGCCCACGCTCTCCGACTACGTGGCGCTGCGCCCCTCGATCAACGGCACCCGCTTCTCCCTCGCCTGGAGCGAGATCGCCAACGGCATCGAGGTACCCGCCCCCGAGCTGGCCTCCGCCCCCGTCCAGGCGCTCACCGAGGCCGCCGGGTTCATCGTCAGCTGCGACAACGACCTGTTCTCCTACGCCAAGGAGGACGACCACGAGATCACCGACCAGAACATCGTCAACGTCCTCGTCCACCACAACGGCACCTCCGCCGACCGGGCGCTCCGGGAAGCCCTGGCCATAAGGGACCGGGCCATGACCCTGTTCCTCGCCCTGCGCGACCGGATCGCCCGCGACGCGGGACCGGACCTCACCCGCTACCTCGAAGCGCTGGGCCACTACATCGCCGGCTGCATCCGGTGGATGAACGCGGCCCCCCGCTACGCCAGCCCCCGGAACCGGTACGACCTTCCGGTGCCGGGGGCCACCTACGGCATCACCTGGCGGGACACGCCCAGCGACCCGGCGACCGGCCCGCTGCCGATCCCCTCCGCCGCCTGGTGGTGGGACCAGCTCGACGCCCTGTCTCACTCACCCCGGAACCACCGGACGAACGACCTCCACCACGCGCCGCGCGACCGGCCCGAGGACGAGGGGACGTCGGCGGGCGGCGCCGGGACGCGCGTCGAACGGTCGCCGGCCGAGGTCTGACCGCCGGAGCCGCCGTCCTCCTCCCGCACCGGGGGCTCGCACTCCGGCTCGGGAGGCGCCGGCGGCAGCGGCGCGGCCGCCGTGAACCGCGTGGGCAGGGCGACGAGGTGACGTGACATCAGCGACGACGACCAGCGCAGCTCCGTCTCGGACACCGCCAGCCGGACGTCCGGCAGCCGGGTCATCAGCGCGTCGATGCCGGTGTCCGCGATGGCCCGGCCGATGTCCTGGCCCGGGCACTCGTGGGCACCGCCGCTGAACGCCAGGTGCGAGCGGTTGCCGTGCACCGGAGTGGTGGGGTCCGGGCGGATGGCCGTGTCCACGTTGGCCGCCGCCAGCCCCAGGACCAGCGCGTCCCCGGCCCGGATCCGGTGCCCGGCCAGCTCGGTGTCCTGGGTCGCCCAGCGGCCGAGGATGGTGATGAACGGCGGCTCGTCCCACAGCGTCTGCTCGACCGCGTCCGGCAGCGTCATGTGGCCGCCGGCCAGGTTGGCCCGGCACCGGGGATCGGTGAGCACCATCCGCAGGGTGTTCGCGATCAGGTTCGCCGTGGTCTCGAAGGCCGCGATCAGCACCAGTCGCAGGTGCTGCTGCACCTCCTCGTCCGACAGCTTGGACTCGTGCTCCAGCAGCCAGCTGGTGAAGTCCGGCCCCGGCTCCCGGTGCTTGCGCTCCACCGTCCGGCGCAGCGCCGCCTGGACGAACGCGTTGCTGCGGACGGCGGTCTCGGTGCCCTTGATCATGTCCCGGGCGGCCTGCACCAGCTCGGGGCTGTACTCCTCGTGCATGCCGAGGAGTTGGGTCATCACCATCATGGGCAGCGGTTCGGCGAACGCGTGCACCAGGTCGGCGGTGCCCGTCGCGCAGAACTCGTCGATGAGTTCGTTGGCGAACCGGGTGATGTGCCGCCGTACGCCCCGCCGGTCGAAACGGGCGATGGAGTCGTTGATGGCGCCGCGCCACCGCTCGTGCGCCTGCCCGTCGGCCATCGAGCAGATGGGCTGCCAGGTGGCGATGGGCGCCAGCGGGTGGTCCTGGCCGATCCGCCCCTCGCGCATGGCCCGCCAGATCCGCGAGTCGCGGGAGAACCGCGACGGGGTCCGGGTCACGTCGAGGTTCTCCCGGTAGCCCAGCACCAGCCAGGCCGGGACGTCCCCGCTGAGCAGGACGGGCGCCACCGCGCCGTGCCGCTCGCGGAGCTGCTCGTACAGGCCCATCGGGTCGTCCTCGGCGGCCGGCCCGTACAGCCGGGCCACGCCGCCGTCCCCGTAGGCGTGGGCCGGGCACTGCGGCGGGGGGCCGCCTGCGCGGCGTCGGCGCGGGAGTGCTCGTCGGGAGGGGTCACTGTGGCTCCGGGGTGGTGTGAGCGAGGCTGTACAGGTACCGCATGAGGGTCATCAGGGCGTCGCGGCAGGAGGCGCGGTCCCGGGCGTCGCACGCGAAGATCGGCACGGACTCGGGGAGGTCCATCGCCGCCCGCAGCTCGGAGACCGGGTGGACGGGGGCGCCGGGGAAGGCGTTGACGGCGACCACGAAGGGCACGCCGCGCTCCTCCAGGATGCCCACGACCTCGTAACTGACCTCCAGCCGACGGGTGTCGAGCAGCACCACCGCGCCCAGGGCGCCCTCGAAGAGGCCGTCCCAGAGGAACCAGAACCGCTCCTGCCCGGGCGTGCCGAACAGGTACAGCACCAGTTGCTCGTTGATGCTGATGCGGCCGAAGTCCATGGCCACGGTGGTCTCGATCTTCTGCTCGATCCCCGCGATGTCGTCCACGCCGACGCCGGCCTGGGTCATCGTCTCCTCGGTGGTGAGCGGTCTGATCTCGCTCACCGTGCCGACGAGGGTGGTCTTGCCGACCCCGAAGCCGCCCACGATCACGACCTTCACCGCCGCCGCGGCGGTGGCCGGGAGGATGTCCTCCCTCCTGGGACCGGTGTGGGGGTCAGAGGTTTTGTAGTCCATGCATCACCGCCTCCAGGAGGCTTACGTCAGGAAGGGCAGCGACGGGGACCGGGGGTCTGGCTTCCACATGACCCCGGGTGAGGAGGTCGGTGAGGAGGACGGTCACCGTGCTGACGGGCAGCGTGAGGTAAGCGGATATCTCGGCGACGGACAGCGGGTAGTCGCACATGCGCACGATCGTCCCGTGCTCGGGCTGGAGACCGGGGTCGGTCTCCGTGCGGGCGACGATCAGGGTCACCAGGTCCAGCCTGGTGGTGCCCTGCTTCGACTCGCCGCAGCCCTTGGTGACGATGTACAGCCGGTCCGGATTGCCGGGATCCCATGCCCTTTCGGGTTTGCTCATGCCACCGGCCCGGTGACGCGCGGGGGACTGGTGAGGTGCTCGCCGATCCTGGCCACCAGGTCACGCATCCGATGCCCCATCAGCCCGGCGTCGACGTCGTCGTCGGCGAGCACCGCCAGGAACGCACCGGCACCGGCGGCCATGAGGTAGAAGAAACCGCCGTCCACCTCGATCACCACCAGCCGCATCTGCCCGTCGCCGTGCGGGAACTCGGCGGCCACCGCCGTGGACAGGCTCTGCAGTCCCGCGCACGCGGCGGCCAGCCGGTCCGCGGCGTCGGTGTCCGTGCCGTGCTGAGCCATGCGCAGGCCGTCCGAGGACAGCACGATCACGTGCCGGATCTGGGGCACGCTGGATGCCAGATCCTTGAGCATCCAGTCCATGTTGAACCGCTGCTGCGTCACTTGGCTACTCTTTCTCGTCTGACGGGTCATCACTTGTCGGTCCCCGGTCGCCCTCCGGGGCGTCGCCCTTGAGGGCGCTGGTGAACGCGGCCAGCCACAGGCCCGGCTGGGTGGGCTCGGACTCCGGCTCCGCGCGCGGCGCATCCTCGGCCGCGGCCGGGGCGACCGCCGCCGCGCGGGCGGCCATGCCGAGGGGGCGCCGGCGGCGCTGCGGAAGGCCGTTGGCGGTGTGGGTGCCCACTGCGGGGGTCTCCATCGCGGGCGGCGGGTCGGGGAGCGGACGGCCGGGCTTCTTGCGGACCTTGGGGGGCGGCAGCGTGGCGGCGCGGGCGATCTCGCCGCCCGGGGTGGCGCTGGCGGTGACCAGTTCACTCGGGACGATCAGGACGGCGCGCACCCCGCCGTACGCCGAGGGCCGCAGGGACACCCGGAAGTCGTAGTTCTTCGCCAGCCGGCTGACCACGGCCAGGCCCAGCCGGGGGGTCTCGCCGAGGTCGTCGAGGTCGAAGCCGCGGTCGGCCATCTCCAGCACCCGGTCGGTGCGCCGGCGGTGCTCGTCGGTGAGGCCGACGCCCGCGTCCTCGATCTCGATGGCGACGCCGGACTGGATCTCGACGGCCGTCAGGTGCACCCGCGTCTCGGGCGGGGAGTACCGGGTGGCGTTGTCGAGCAGTTCGGCCGCGGCGTGGATGACGGGCTCGACGCCCGGTCCGGTGATGGCGACGTCGGCGACCGAGTGCAGGTCGACCCGGCGGTAGTCCATGATCCGGGACATCGCGCCGCGCAGGACGTTGTACAGCGGCACCGGGTTCTTCCACTGGCGGCCGGGGCGGGAGCCGCCGAGGACGGCGATGCTGTCCGCGAGCCGGCCGATCAGCGCGGTGCCGTGGTCGAGGTGCAGCAGGTCGCTGAAGACCTCGGGGGTGTTGCCGTGCCGGTCCTCCATCTCCCGGAGGTCGGTGGCCTGTTGGTGGACGATCGCCTGAACGCGGCGCGCGATGTTGACGAACGCCCGGTGGGCCGAGTCGCGCAGGCCCTCCTCGGCCTGGACCGCCTCGACCACGAACCGGATCACCTTGCGGTGCTCGGCGGCGTACGGGGAGCTGTCCGAGGGGGACGGCGCGACGGCGCGGACCACCTCGTCGGCGAAGGCGCCGCGCTGGAGCATCTCCACGGCCCTGGGGAGCAGTTCGCTCGCCAACCGGGCGGTGGCGGCGTCCTGTTGGGCCAGCTGGTGGCGGAGGGCGGCCTCCTGTTCGGCGCACCGGCGCCGCAGGGAGTTGATGACCCGGCCCCGGCGGGCGGCCTCCGACGAGGTCAGGGCGACCGCCACGGTGGCGGCGGCCCCGCACCAGGCCGTCGGGGTGCGGACGTCCATGGGGGCCAGCAGGGCAGCGGTGGCGGTGCAGACCGCCAGCACCACAGGAGGGACCAGCCATATGAGGGACGAGGCGGGCCGCCTGACTTGAGGTGACGATCCAGTACCAACCATCGAGTTCCTCGGGGGCTTGGGGGAATGTGTCGGGGGGCGACGTGGGACCACGGGGGAGGCGTCGCCGCCGGCGCCCGACAGGGATGCGGACGGTGCGAACGGATGCGAGCAGAGGCCGAGGTTCCCGGATTCCCCGGGATCTCCCCGGGTTCGCCGGGGTTCGCCGGGGGTTCTCCGGTCGCGTCGGCGCGGCGGTCGGCGGCAGCGTGCCGTAGTCGCCACGACCGCTGCGGGAATGGAGCGTAGCCTGTCGCGCGGTCGTCCGGCGCGAAGTTGTCATATTCGCGGAAAGGGCTGACGAGGGAATTCGAAAGGCGTCACAATGGCCCCGGGGGCGGATTCTCGAAAACATTTTTGAATGGCCTGAAAACGCGTTCGGGAGATCGGCGGGCCGTGTTCTCGGGGGCTCTCGGGGCCTCCCGGGAGCTCTCGGAAGTGCCTGGGAACTCCCGGACGATCCCGGGTGGTCAGTCCGACGAACCCTCCCCCCGGCGTCCGGACGTCCGGCTAGGCTCGCTCCACCACACTCATACGGGAGACACGTCATGACGCGGCAAGAGCACGAACGACGCCCGTACACCGCCCTGTTCGAGCGCGAGCAGGAGGTGGCCGCCGCGGAGCGGGCCGTGGAGGCCCTGTGCGGCGGCGCGGACGGAAGCGGCCGGCCGTCCGGCGGGCTCCTCCTCTTCAACGGCGACGCGGGCGTCGGCAAGACCGCCCTGCTCGGGGAGATGCGCAGGCTGGCCGCCGAGCGCGGCGGCTGCACGGTCCTCGCCGCCCGCGGCGGCGAGCAGGCGCAGTCCGTCCCCTTCCACGTCGTACGGCAGCTGCTCCAGCCCGCCCTGGCGCCGATGGAGGAGCGGCAGCGACGGGAGATCCTGGGCGACTGGTACGACATCGCGGGCCCCGCCCTCGGCATCGCGCCACCGGTCGGCCCGCAGGCCGACCCGCAGGGCGTGCGCGACGGACTCGACTGGCTCGTCACGCAGTTGGCCTGCGCGAAGGAGCGGCTCGTCCTCATCGTCGACGACGCGCACTGGGCCGACGCGGCGTCGCTCGCGTGGCTGACGTCCTTCACCGTCCGGCTGACGGAACTGCCGGTCCTGCTCGCCGTCGCCTACCGGCCCGACGAACTCCCCAAGCACTCACCGGCCTTCGCGGACCTGGTGAACGGTCGCGGCAACCGGCCGGTCACCCTGCACCCGCTCACCCCCGGGGCGGTCGCCCAGCTGGTGCGCACCGCCATGGGCCGGGAGGCCGACGACCCCTTCTGCCGCGAGGTCTGGGCCGTCACCGGCGGCAACCCCTACGAGGCCGTCGAGCTCGTCGCCAAGGCCAGGGACCGCAGCCTGCGGCCCATGGAGGAGTCCGCCGCCCTGCTGCGCGAACTCGGCGCCGCCGCCCGCGGCAGCGGCCTCGTCGCCCGGCTGGAGCGGCTGGGCAACGCGACCACCCGGTTCGCCTGGGGCGCGTCCGTCCTCGGCACCGAGATCCAGGTACGGGTGGCGGCCATGCTCGCCGGCATGAGCCCGGCCGAGGGCGCCGTCTGTGCCGACCGGCTGCGCGAGGCCCGCATCCTCACCGGCGCGGCCGAGCTGGAGTTCGTCCACCCGCTGATCGCCACCGCCGTCTACCGGGCCATCCCGCCCGCCGCCCGCACCGCGATGCACGGCCTCGCCGCCTGGGCGGTCACCAACGCCGGCCACGGACCGGCCGCCGCCTCCCGGCACCTGCTGGAGGTCCACCCCGACGGCGACCCCGACCTCGTCCGTCAGCTGCGCGACGCCGCCCGCGAACACCTCGCCGTCGGCGCGCCCGAGGCGGCCCAGCGGTGCCTGGAGCGCGCACTGGCCGAGCCGCCCCCGGAGGAGGACCGCGCCGAGGTCCTCTTCGAACTCGGCTGCTCCGCCCTGCTCACCTCGCCGCCCACCACCATCAACCACCTGCGCTCGGCCCTGGCCCTGTCCGGGCTGCCCAAGAACCTGCGCGTCGACGCCACCTACCGGCTCTCCCAGGCGTACGCCCACAACAGCCAGCTCGCCGAGGCCGCCGAAGTGGTCGCCGAGCACGCCGGGCAGACCGCCGACGGCCCCGGCCGGATGCGCCTCCAGGCCGCCCACTTCCTCTGGAAGGGCATCCAGCTGGAGGAGGAGGGCGCGCACGCCCGGTCCCAGGAGATCGCCGATCTGGCCGAACGCCTCAGCGGCCGGGACAACGCCGAACGGGCCCTGCTCGCCCTGCGGGCCTTCGACGCCATGATCCAGGGCGAGGACGTCCTCCAGGTCGTCGAACTCGCCGACCGCGCCCTGGTCGACGGACGCCTCGCCGACGGCATGGGCTGGACCAACACCGAATGGGGCTTCGAACTCCCCAGCATCATCGGCATCACCTACGCCTTCTGCGACCGGCTGGACAAGGCCGAGGAGCTGTTCGAGGAGGCCATCCGAGAGTTCGAGATCTCCGGCTGGCGCGGCGGGCACCTCGCCTTCGCCCACGAGTTCCTGGGCCTCGTCCACCGCCGCCGCGGCGACCTGCGGAAGGCCGAGAGCCTCCTCCGCGAGGGCCTGCGGCTCGCCGACCGGCTGGGCCCCGGCGTCCCCATCCAGTGGGACGGCAGCTGCCTGCTGATCGACACCCTGCTCGCCAAGGGCGACGTCGCGGGAGCCCAGGCCGTCGCCGAGAAGTACTCCTTCGGCCCGCCCTACCCGCCCGCCATGGTCATGCCCGACGCCGCCTGCGTCCTCGGCAGGCTGCTCCTCGCCCTCGGCCGCACCAAGGAAGCCGTCACCGAACTGGAGGCGGCGGGCCGGCGGCTGGACGAACGCGGCAGGCACAACGTCCTCTGGGCGCCCTGGTCCCTCGACCTGGCCACGGCCGTCGCCGCCGAGGAGCCCGAGCGGGCCCGTGAGCTGGCCGACCGCTCCCTGAAATACGCGAACCGGTTCGGCACCGAGACGGCCATCGGCGAGGCGCTGCGCCGGGTCGCGTCCCTCGCCGGACCGGATGCGCCCGAGGAGGCCGTCCCCCGTCTGGAGCAGGCGGTCCGGCACCTGGGCGAATCTCCGTGCCGGTACGAGCGGGCGTGCGGCTTGATCGACCTGGGCACGGCCCTGCGGCACGTCGGGCGCGGCGAGGAGGCGGCGGAGCGGCTCCGGGAGGGGCTGCGGATCGCGGAGGAGTGCGGGGCGGAGGGGGTGGCGGGAGCGGCTCGCGCGGAGCTGGCGGAGGTCGGAGCGGGGTAGGCCCCGGTCCCGCCCTTTCTCAAATGCCGGACGGGCTGAAATCAGCCCGTTGGGGGTGCCCCCTCTGGGGGAGTTTGAGGACAACCGCGCGGAGCGCGGTTTCGGGGGTGCGGGGGCTCGCCCCCGCAGGAAACGGAGAAAGGGCGGGCCTGGGGCACTCCGACATGCGATCTCCACCGCACCGGGGTGCCATGGAGGAAACCCCCGAGGCGGAGGACGTCATGGCACACGCGGTGTGGAGCGGAGCCCTCACCTTCGGACTGGTGGCCCTACCGGTCCAGATGTTCTCGGCCACCGAAAACCACACCATCCGCTTCAACCAGCTCCAGCGCGGCACCTCCGACCGCGTCCGCAACAAGCGCGTCAACGAACGCACCGGCGAGGAAGTCCCCCTCACGGAGATCGTCAAGGGGTACGACATGGGGGACGACTACGTCGTCGTCGAACCCGGCGAGCTGGAGGAGATCGCCCCGGGCCGCTCCAAGTCGCTGGAGATCAGCGGCTTCGTCGACCTGGACACCATCGATCCCATCTACTTCGACAAGACGTACTACCTGGGCCCCAAGAGCAAGGAGTACGCCAAGGTCTACGCGCTGCTCCACGAGGCGCTGAGCCGGTCGAACCGGGCCGGGATCGCCACGTTCGTGATGCGCAACCGCGAATACCTGGTCGCGGTGAAGGCGGAGGGCGACATCCTCACCCTGCACACCCTCCACTGGGCCGACGAGATCCGCGACCCCCGCACGGAGATCGGCACGCTCCCCGAGCACGCCAAGGTCGCCGATCGTGAACTGGCCACCGCCGTACAGCTCGTGGAGGCGCTCAGCGTCGACTGGGACCCCGAGACGTACCACGACACCTACCAGGAGAAGGTGCTCGAACTCGTCCAGGCCAAGCGGGCCGGCGCGACGGTGGAGAAGAGCGAGCCGGCGCCGCGCTCGACCAACGTCATCGACCTGATGGGCGCCCTGCAGGCCAGCATCGACAAGGCGAAGACCGGCGGCGGCAAGGCGAAGGAGGAAGCGGAGCTCCGGCCACCCGTGCGGCTCAAGGACGCGGCGGAGAAGCGCCGCACCCGGCAGGCGGCCGGGAAGGAGACGAAGAAGTCCGCCGCCGCGGAGCTGGAGGGGCTGAGCAAGACGGAGCTCTACCAGCGGGCCACCGACGCGGGAATTCCCGGCCGTTCCTCGATGAGCCGCGAGGAGTTGCTGAAGGCCCTGGCGGCCCACGCGGCCGAGCCGTCCGGCGGCGGCCGGCGCAAGAAGCGGGCGTCCTGAGAGGGCGGACGCCCCCGTGCCCGCCGCACCCGGCCGCCAGACGGTGGAGATCGAGGGCCACCGGCTCTCCCTCTCCCACCTCGAACGCGTCCTCTTCCCCGCCACCGGCCAGACCAAGGCCCACGTCCTGCACTACTACGCGCGGATCGCCCCGGCGATGCTGCCGCACATCACCGGCCGCCCGGTGTCCTTCGTCCGGGCTCCGGAGGGCGCGGCGGGCGAGAGCTGGGTCGCCAAGAACCCGCCGCCCGGCGCGCCGGACTGGGTGCCGCGGGCCACGGTCCGGCACCGGGACGGCACCACTCAGCAGGTGGTGATCGACTCGGTCGCCGCGCTGGTCGCCATGGTCAACCTCGGCGCGTACGAGGTGCACGTGCCGCAGTGGACGGCCGCGGCCGGGCGCGACGCCCACGACCGCGTCGTCCTCGACCTGGACCCCGGCCCCGGCGCCGACCTCGTCGTCTGCTGCCGCGTCGCCGAACGGCTGCGCCAACTCCTCGACGAGGACGGCCTCACCGCCTTCCCGGTGGTCTCCGGCTCCAAGGGGCTCCACCTGTACGCCCCCATCCACCCCGCCCCCGGCCGCTCGGTCAGCGCCTACGCGAAGGGGCTCGCCACCCGGCTGATGAACGAGCACCCCGGGCTGGTCGTCGTCTCCATGGCGAAGCTGGAGCGGCGCGGGAAGGTGCTCATCGACTGGTCCCAGAACGCGAGCGCCAAGACGACGGCCGCACCGTACACGGTGCGGGTGCGGGGGGAGCGGGAGGGGGTGGCGGCGCCGGTGACGTGGGATGAGGTGGGCTCCTGTCGGGAGCCCGGGGATCTGGGGTTCGGGTTGGACGCGGTGGTGGAACGGGTGGGGGAGTTCGGGGATCTGTTGGGGCCGCTGGTGGGGGATGCGGTGCGGGGTGTGTTGCCGTGAGGGGTGCCCCAGCCCCGCCCCTTCGCCGATTCCTGGGGGCAAGCCCCCAGCCCCCCAAAAACCGCGCTCCGCGCGGTTGTCCTCAAACGTCGGACGGGCTGAATAGCCCGTCCCGGGGGGTGCGGGGGCTTGCCCCCGCAAGAAACGGTAAAAGGGCGGGACCGGGGCTACTTCCCCCGCGCCCACGCGAGCAACTCCTCCCGCCCCCACGTCGTGACCACCTGCTCCGCCGGCACCCCGCACTCCTCCGCCCGGGCACACCCCAGCACCTGCCAGTCCAGCTGCCCGGGCGCGTGCGCGTCGCTGTCGATCGCGAACAGCACCCCCGTCTCCAGCGCCAGCCGCACCAGCCGCCGCGGTGGGTCCAGCCGGTCGGGCCGGCTGTTGATCTCGACGGCGGTGCCGAAGCGTTCGCAGGCGGTGAAGACGAGTTCGGCGTCGAAGACGGACTCGGGGCGCTTGCCGCCGACGAGGCGGCCGGTGCAGTGGCCGAGGACGTCGACGAGGGGGTTGGCGACGGCGGCGACGAGGCGGCGGGTCATGCTCTCGGCGTCCATGCGCAGCTTGGAGTGGACGGAGGCGACGACGATGTCGAGCCGGTCCAGGAGCTCGTCCTCCTGGTCGAGGGAGCCGTCGGGGAGGATGTCGCACTCGATGCCGGTGAGGAGCCGGAAGCCGTCCCCGAGCCGCTCGTTGACCTCGGGGACCACGTCGAGCTGTTGCCGCAGCCGGTCGGCGGACAGGCCGCGGGCGATGGTCAGGCGGGGGGAGTGGTCGGTGAGCACCGCCCACTCGTGGCCGAGGTCGCGGGCGGCGCGGGCCATGACGTCGATGGGGCTGCCGCCGTCCGACCAGTCCGAGTGCAGGTGGCAGTCGCCGCGCAGGGCCGCCCGCAGCGCGGCACCGCCCTCGGTGAGCGGCCGGTCCGCCTCCTGCTCCAGCCGGGCCAGGTAGGCGGGCGTCTCGCCGCGCAGCGCCTCGGCGACGACGGCCGCGGTCTTCGGCCCGATGCCCTTGCGGTCGGTGAGCGACCCGGCCTCCGAACGGCGGCGGACGTCGTCGGCGGGCATGGCGGCGACCACACCGGCCGCCGTCCGGAACGCCTGGACGCGGTAGGTCGGCGCCCCGTCGCGCTCCAGCAGGAAGGCGATGCGCTCCAGTGCCTCCACAGGGTCCATCCGGTTCGTCTCCTCTCTCCGGAATCACGGCCGCCGCAGCGCCGCCGGCGGCAGGAACTCCCGCACCAGCTCGCGGTGCCACCATGCGCCGGTCGTGCGCAGCTCGCGCCAGGTGGTGAAGCGGTAGAGGTAGAGCCGGGCGCGGACGTGAGCGGGTGGGGTGTCGGGGAACGGGTTGTGGCGGAGGAGGCGCAGGGTGTCGCGGTCGTTTTCGAGCAGTCGTTCGACGAAGGGGTCGAACCAGTCGCGGGCGTAGGCCGGGGAGATCCCCGCGAACCACATCAGCCAGTCAAGCCGCAGATGCCAGGGTGCGAACTGCCGGGGGAG
The DNA here is from genome assembly GCF_050937075.1 of Streptomyces sp. CA-181903. Classification (NCBI taxonomy): domain Bacteria; kingdom Bacillati; phylum Actinomycetota; class Actinomycetes; order Kitasatosporales; family Streptomycetaceae; genus Streptomyces; species Streptomyces sp. CA-181903. Next base: position 976,861 of record NZ_JBNJLY010000001.1, on the reverse strand, counting down.
CCGGCGCGGATCGCCCGGCTTGCCCCGGAAGCCGTACTCCTTCCACTCGGTCTCCGGGCCCAGGACCGTGTCCGACGTCCCCTCGACCACCACCTCGTACCGGCTCCGGTTGACGCTGCCGAAGGCGCCGTACGTGTTGACCAGGTGGTACGCGTTGAAGGACATGTTCATGCGCTGTCCGCGCGACAGCAGATTGCGCACCGGCCACCAGCTCAGCACGGCGACGAGCACGGTCACCGCGAGGACCAGGACCTCGTACCAGACCGGCGCCGAGGGGGCGGGGGAGGGGCCGGACGCCGAGAACAGGTCCGCCATGGCGTCGCCGTCCACCGCCGTGAAGGCCAGCACGATCGTGATCCAGTTGAGCCAGGCGAAGTTGCCCGAGGCGACCAGCCAGAGCTGGGTGACGATCACCAGCCCCGCCGCGACGCTCGCCACCGGCTGCGGCGCGAAGAGGCCGAAGGGCACCACCAGCTGGGCGACGTGGTTGGCGGCGGTCTCCACCCGGTGCAGCGGCCGGGGGAGCCGGTGGAAGAACCAGCTCAGCGGGCCGGGCATCGGCTGCGTCTCGTGGTGGTAGTACAGGCAGGTCAGATCGCGCCAGCAGCGGTCGCCCCGGATCTTGATCAGCCCGGCGCCGAACTCCACCCGGAAGAGGAGCCAGCGCAGCAGGAACAGCACGAGCACCGGCGGATCCGTCCGCGCGTTCCCCAGGAACACCGCCAGGAATCCGGTCTCCAGCAGCAGCGACTCCCACCCGAAGCCGTACCACGTCTGGCCGACGTTGACGATCGACAGGTACAGCCCCCACAGCACCAGCCACATCGGCATCGCCGCCCACAGCGGCACCGCGTCGGCGGCCCCCACCGCCACCGCCGCGGCCAGCAGGGCCCCGCCCCAGGCGCAGCCGGCGAAGAAGCGGTCCGAGTAGTGGAAGCGGAAGAGGGTGGGGATCCGGCGGGCCGGGACGTACGCCAGGTAGCGCGGTACGGGGAGCATGCCGCGCTCCCCGATCAGCGCCCGGAACTGCAGCGCCGCCGAGGCGAAGGCGACCAGGTAGAGGACGGCCAGCCCGCGCTGGAAGACCAGCCGGCTCAGCCCGTACCCGGAGGCCGTGAACCACTCCATGCCCCTCCGAGTACCCCGGGCGCCCCGTCGACCGCGCAGTCACATCGAAGAAACGGACAAAAGGTGGCAGAGTGAATCCATGGTTGATCGGGGAGCCACGCCTGCCTCCGGAGCGCTGCCGGATGACTGGCCCGCCCGCCCGGAGCGCTGCCTCGCCCTCAACCACGTCGGCACCTTCGACTGGGACCTCCTCAGCGGACGGCTCCACCTCGACCCCATCGCCCTCGACATCCTCGGCATGCCGCCCGGCGAGTTCCGCGGCGGCATCGGCGACCTCGCCGCCCGGGTGCCGCGCGCGGACGGCGCCCGGCTCGACGCCCTGGTGGCGCGGGCCTTGAAGGACGGCAGCGAGAGCTACGGCGCCTACCACCGGGTGCGCTGCCCCGACGGCCTCCGCTGGGCCTACACCCAGGGCCGCATCGAGCGGGACGCCGCCGGCCGGCCCCGCCGCATCCTCGGCGTCCTCCGCGAGGCCAACGAGGAACTGCGCCTCCCCGACCGGCCGGGGGAGCAGAACGGCGACCGCCGGCACACGACCACCGTCGTCGAGACCACCACCGCCGCCCTCGCCCACGCCAGGACCGTCCAGGACGTCATCGACTTCTTCAAGGACGCCCGCGCCGTCGAACACCTGGGCTCCGACCTCCTCGTCCTCGGGCTGGTCGAGTCCGGGCGCGTCCACCTCGTCGCCGAGGGCCCGTCCGAGCACTTCATCCCCGGCACCCGCTACACCCGGATCGACGACGACTTCCCGATGAGCGAGGTCATCCGCACCATGACCCCGCGCTTCATCGAGTCCCGCGACGAGTGGGCCCGCTGCTACCCCTGGCTGTGGGAGCGGATCAAGGGCATCGGCATCTCCTCGGCCGCCTACCTGCCGCTGATCGCCCAGGCCCGGCCCATCGGCGCGCTCGGCCTCCTCTACCGCGAGGCCCGCGGCTTCACCCGGCAGGAACGCGACCTCTTCATCGCCCTCAGCAGCAGCCTCGCCCAGAGCATCGCCCGCGCCATGCTCTTCGACCAGGAACACGACCTGGCCGAGGGCCTCCAGCAGGCCATGCTGCCGCGCCGCATCCCCGAGGTGCCCGGCGCCCAGATCGCCGTCCGCTACCGCTCGGCCCGGATGGGCCGCGACATCGGCGGCGACTGGTACGACGTGGTCCCGCTGCCCGGCGGCCGGGTCGCCGCCGTCATCGGCGACGTCCAGGGCCACGACACCCACGCCTCCGCCGTCATGGGCCAGCTCCGCATCGTCCTGCGCGCCTACGCGGCCGAGGGGCACTCCCCGGGCACGGTCATGGCCCGCGCCTCCGCCTTCCTCCACGAACTGGACACCGATCGCTTCGCCACCTGCTGCTACGCCGAGGCCGACCTCGCCACGGGGGCCGTCCAGCTCGTCCGCGCCGGGCACATAGACCCGCTGCTCCGGCACGCCGACGGCACCTCCCGCAGGCTGCCCGTCGCCGGCGGCCTGCCGCTGGGCCTGTCCGCCGAGTTCGGGCGGCTCGACTACCCCGTGACCACGGTGGAGATCGAACCCGGCGAGACGCTGATGCTGTTCACCGACGGCCTGGTCGAACAGCCCGGCTCCGACCTGGACGAGGGCATCCGGCTGCTCGCCGCACTCGTCCAGGAGGGCCCCGAGGACCCGCACGACCTCGCCGACCGGCTGTGCGACGTCGTCGAGGAGCGCGTCGGCGAGGACGACATGGCCATCCTCCTGCTGCGCCGTCAGGGCACCGTCGCCCGCCCGGGCGGACGCCTCCAGCAGCACATCGCCCCCGCCGACCCCGAGGCGCTGTCCGCCGCCCGGCACATGATCCGCACCGCGGTCCGCGCCTGGGGCGTACGGGACCGGGCCGACGACATCGAGCTCGCCGCCGACGAGTTGGCGACCAACGCCCTGCTGCACACGGACGGCGCGGCCGTGGTCACCATCCGCATGCTCCCCGGCGCCGGACGGCGGCTGCGCGTCGAGGTCGAGGACCGTTCCAGCGCGCTGCCCCGCCGCCGCGAACCGGGCGAGTCGGGTGTCTCCGGGCGCGGGCTGCTGCTCGTGGACCGGCTCGCGGACGGGTGGGGCGTGGAGTCGCGGGGGAGCGGCAAATCGGTGTGGTGCGAGTTCGACTTGTCGGTCGAAGGGACGGCAGGGGCGGCAGGGGCAGCGGAGGTAGCAGGGGCGTCGGGGGCGGAGAAGGTGAAGGGGGCGAAGGAGTCGGCGGGGCGGGCCGGGCGGGGGGACGGGTGACACGCCCCGCGCGCGCCCCCAAGGCGCCCGAACGGCCCGCACTCCGGGAAGAGGTCAAGGTCACAGCCGTATCCTCTGCTGCCGGGCGCGCCCGACCCCCTAGCCTTCCCCCCATGACGGTCCTGCCCGAAGAAGGCTTCTCCCTGGCCGCCGAATTCCCGGACGCGACCCGCGAGCAGTGGCAGCGCCTCGTCGAGGGCGTACTGCGCAAGGCGGGGAAGGACGCCGGGGGAACGGCGGCGGAGGACGCGCTGGCCACCGCCCTCCAGGACGGGCTGAGCACCCGTCCGCTCTACACGGCCGACGACGCGGCACCCGACCCCGGTCTCCCCGGCTTCCCGCCGTTCGTCCGCGGCGGGCGCCCCGAGGGAACGGCGGTCTCCGGCTGGGACGTACGCCAGCTCCACGCCGAGCCCGACCCCCGCCGCGCCAACGACGCCGTCCTGGCCGACCTGGAGAACGGCGTCACCTCCCTCTGGCTCACCGTGGGCCCCGCCGGCATCCCCGTCGACGGCCTCGCCACCGCCCTGGACGGCGTCTACCTCGACCTCGCGCCCGTCGTCCTGGACGCCGGGGCCGACGCGGAGGCCGCGGGCCTGGCGCTGCTGCGGCTGTACGAGGAGCGGGGCATCCGGCCCGGCACGGTCCCCGCCAACCTCGGCATCGACCCGCTGGGCACCCTCGCCCGTACCGGCGGCGAAGGCCCCGGCACCACCCTCGCGGTGCGCTGCGCACGGGAGTTCCCCGGCCTGCGCGCCCTCGTCGTCGACGCCCTGCCGTACCACGAGGCAGGCGCCTCGACCGCGCAGGAACTCGGCTGCGCCCTCGCCACCGGCGTCGCCTACCTCCGGACCCTCACCGACGCCGGCCTGGACGTCGACGAGGCGTGCGGGCAGCTGGAGTTCCGGTTCTCGGCCACCGCCGACCAGTTCCTCACCGTCGCCGCCCTGCGCGCCGCCCGCCGGCTCTGGTCCCGTGTCGCCGAGGTCTGCGGTGCGTCCCCGGCCGCCCGTGCGCAGCGCCAGCACGCCGTCACCTCGCCGGTGATGATGACCCGCCGCGACCCGTGGGTGAACATGCTGCGCACCACCGTCGCCTGCCTCGGCGCGGGCGTCGGCGGCGCGGACGCCGTCACCGTCCTGCCGTTCGACAGCGCCCTCGGCCTGCCCGACGCGTTCGCCCGCCGGATCGCCCGCAACACCTCGTCGATCCTGCTGGAGGAATCGCACCTGGCCCGGGTCGTCGACCCGGCGGGCGGCTCCTGGTACGTCGAGCGGCTGACCGACGAGCTCGCGCACGCGGCCTGGGCCTGGTTCCAGGAGATCGAGCGGGCCGGTGGCCAGGAGGCCGCGCTGCGCTCGGGGCTGATCGGTGAACGGCTCGCCGCCACCTGGGCGGACCGCTCCCGCCGGCTCGCCACCCGGCGCGAACCGGTCACCGGCGTCAGCGAGTTCCCGCACCTGGACGAGCGACCCGTCGAGCGGCGGCCCGCGCCCGCGCCGCCCGCCGGCGGCCTTCCGCGCGTCCGCCGCGACGAGGCGTTCGAGGCGCTGCGCGCCCGGTCCGACGCCCACGCCGCCGCCACCGGCGCCCGTCCCCGCGTCTTCCTCGCGGCCCTCGGCCCGGCCGCCGCGCACACCGCGCGGGCCGGCTTCGCCGCCAATCTTTTCCGGGCGGGCGGTATCGAGCCCGTCCACGACCCCGTCACCGTCGACGCGGACACCGCCGCCGACGCGTTCCGCCGCAGCGGCGCCGCCGTCGCCTGCCTCTGCTCCTCCGACGCGCTCTACGCCGAGCAGGCGGAGGACGTCGCCCGCGCCCTCAAGTCCGCGGGCGCGACGCGGGTGTTCCTCGCCGGGCGCCCGGGGGACCGGCGCGACGACTGGCGGCGCGCGGGCGTCGACGCCTTCGTCTCCGCCGGCGACGACGCGGTCGCCCTCCTCTCCTCCGTCCTCGACCACCTCGGAGTGGCGTGATGAGCATCCCCGACTTCTCCCGCATCGACCTCGAACCGGACGGACCCGGGGCGCAGGCCCCCGCCGACGCCGGGCAGTGGCGGGCGGCCCTGAAGGAGAGCACCGGCCGGAGCGCCGGCGACCTGCTCTGGGAGACCCCGGAGGGCATCGGCGTCAAACCCCTCTACACCGGCGAGGACCTGCACGGCCTGGACTTCCTCGGCACGTACCCCGGCATCGCGCCCTACCTGCGCGGCCCGTACCCGACGATGTACGTCAACCAGCCGTGGACGATCCGGCAGTACGCCGGCTTCTCCACCGCCGAGGAGTCCAACGCCTTCTACCGCCGCAACCTCGCGGCCGGACAGAAGGGCCTCTCCGTCGCCTTCGACCTGCCCACCCACCGCGGCTACGACAGCGACCACCCGCGCGTCACCGGTGACGTCGGCATGGCGGGCGTCGCCATCGACTCCATCTACGACATGCGGCAGTTGTTCGACGGCATCCCGCTGGACAGGATGAGCGTGTCGATGACGATGAACGGCGCCGTGCTGCCCGTCCTCGCGCTCTACATCGTCGCCGCGGAGGAGCAGGGCGTACCGCCCGAGAAGCTGGCCGGGACCATCCAGAACGACATCCTCAAGGAGTTCATGGTCCGCAACACCTACATCTATCCGCCGAAGCCGTCGATGCGGATCATCTCCGACATCTTCGCGTACACCTCGCAGCGGATGCCGCGGTACAACTCCATCTCCATCTCCGGCTACCACATCCAGGAGGCCGGGGCCACGGCCGACCTGGAGCTCGCCTACACCCTCGCCGACGGCGTCGAGTACCTGCGGGCCGGGATGGGCGCCGGGCTGGACGTGGACGCGTTCGCGCCCCGGCTGTCCTTCTTCTGGGCGATCGGCATGAACTTCTTCATGGAGATCGCGAAGATGCGGGCGGCGCGGCTGCTCTGGGCGCGGCTGGTGAAGCAGTTCGACCCCAAGAGCCCCAAGTCCCTTTCCCTGCGCACCCATTCGCAGACCTCCGGCTGGTCGCTGACGGCGCAGGACGTCTTCAACAACGTGACCCGCACCTGCGTCGAGGCGATGGCCGCCACGCAGGGGCACACGCAGTCGCTGCACACCAACGCCCTGGACGAGGCCCTCGCCCTGCCCACGGACTTCTCCGCGCGCATCGCCCGCAACACCCAGCTCCTGCTGCAACAGGAGTCCGGCACCTGCCGGGTCATCGACCCGTGGGGCGGCAGCACGTACGTGGAGCGGCTGACGCACGACCTCGCGCGCCGGGCCTGGCAGCACATCCAGGAGGTCGAGGCGGCGGGCGGCATGGCCCAGGCCATCGACGCCGGCATCCCCAAGCTCCGCGTCGAGGAGGCGGCGGCCCGCACCCAGGCCCGCATCGACTCCGGGCGGCAGCCGGTCATCGGCGTCAACAAGTACCGGGTGGACAGCGACGAGCAGATCGAGGTCCTGAAGGTCGACAACTCCTCGGTCCGCGCCCAGCAGATCGAGAAGCTGCGGCGGCTGCGGGAAGAGCGGGACGAGACCGCCTGCCGGGACGCGCTGGACGCCCTCACCCGCGCCGCCGGCGGCGACGGCAACCTGCTCGAACTCGCCGTGGACGCCGCCCGCGCCAAGGCCACCGTCGGCGAGATCTCCGACGCCCTGGAGAAGGTGTACGGACGCCACGCCGGCCGCATCCGTACCATCTCCGGTGTGTACAGGCAGGAGGCCGGACCGTCGTCCGGCGTGGAGCGCACCCGCGCGCTCGTCGAGGCGTTCGAGCGGGAGGAGGGCCGCAGGCCCCGCATCCTGGTCGCCAAGATGGGCCAGGACGGGCACGACCGCGGCCAGAAGGTGATCGCGACCGCCTTCGCCGACCTGGGCTTCGACGTGGACGTCGGCCCGCTCTTCCAGACCCCGGCGGAGGTCGCCCGGCAGGCGGTCGAGGCGGACGTGCACGTCGTCGGCGTCTCGTCGCTGGCCGCGGGGCACCTGACGCTGGTGCCGGCGCTGCGCGAGTGCCTGGCCGAGGAGGGGCGCGAGGACATCATGATCGTCGTCGGCGGGGTGATCCCCCCGCAGGACGTGCCGACGCTGCTGGAGATGGGCGCGACCGCCGTCTTCCCGCCCGGCACGGTGATCCCCGACGCCGCCCACGACTTGCTGGGGACCCTCGCCGGGGCCCTCGGCCACGAGCTGTGAGCCGGGCGGCCGGCTGATGGCGCGCGCGATCGACCTGGACGCGGTCGTCAAGGGCGTCCTCGACGGGAAGCGGGCGGCCATCGCCCGCGCCGTCACCCTCGTCGAGTCCACCCGCGCCGACCACCGGGAGCTCGCCCAGCGGATGCTGGTGCAACTGCTGCCGCACGCCGGCGCGGCCCGGCGGATCGGCGTCACGGGCGTGCCCGGAGTCGGCAAGTCGACGTTCATCGACGCCCTGGGCACCATGCTCACCGCGCTCGGCCACCGGGTCGCCGTCCTCGCCGTCGACCCGTCCTCGACCCGCACGGGCGGCAGCATCCTCGGCGACAAGACGCGCATGGAGCGCCTGGCCGTCGACCCGGCCGCGTTCGTCCGCCCGTCCCCGACCGCGGGGACGCTCGGCGGCGTCGCCAAGGCGACCCGCGAGACGATCGTGGTGATGGAGGCGGCCGGTTACGACGTGGTGCTTGTGGAGACCGTCGGCGTCGGCCAGTCCGAGACGGCCGTCGCCGGCATGGTCGACACCTTCCTGATGCTCACCCTCGCCCGCACCGGCGACCAGCTCCAGGGCATCAAGAAGGGCGTCCTGGAACTCGCCGACCTCGTCGCCGTCAACAAGGCCGACGGCCCGCACGAGCGCGACGCGAAGTCCGCCGCCCGCGAACTCGCCGGCGCGCTGCGGCTGTTGCGCTCCCCCGACGCCGCCTGGAACCCGCCCGTTCTCACGTGCAGCGCCCGCGAGAACACCGGCCTGGACGCGCTGTGGGACCGCCTGGAACAACACCGCCGCGTCCTGGAGGCGACGGGCGAACTCGCCCGGCGACGCAGCGAGCAGCAGGTGGAGTGGGCGTGGGGCATGGTCCGCGACCAGCTCCTGGGCGAACTGCACGCCCACCCGGGGGTGCGCTCGGTGACCCCGGCCGTCGAACGGGCCCTGCGCGACGGCACGTTGACGGCGACGCTGGCGGCGGAGCGGATCCTGGGGGCGTTCCGGGGCGTCGCGGCCGATGACCCTGGTGTCAACGGGGAGTCCGCAGCCCGCTGATCACCATATGGATCAGCAGGTCGAAGCTCTCCTCCAGCCGTTCGGGGAGCCCGAACGCGCCCTCGGCCTCCAGCACCGCGAAGCCGTGGAGCGCGGCCCGCAGACAGCGGGTCGCGTGGACGGCCGCCGACTCCTCCATGCCGTAGGCGCGGAGCGCGGCGAACACGATCCCGAGCAGGCGATCCCCGGCCTCGGCTGTCCGGGGCTCGGGCCGCTGCACGAGTACCGCGTACCGGTGCGGGTGCCGCAGCGCCCAGTCCCGCCAGGCGAGCATCAGAGCGCGGATCGCGTCGTCCGCCGAGCGGCCGAGCACGGCCCGGCCGACCTCGTCCGTGAGGTCGTCCAGGATCCGTGCCGACATCAGGTCGCGGAGTTCGGCGAGGTTGCGGACGTGCTTGTAGAGCGACGGGGTGGCGACACCGGCCCGGCCCGCGACGGCGGACAGCGTCAGGGCGGCGGGGGAGCCCTCGTCGACGATCGCGAGGGCGATGTCGACGACGGCGTCGGGGGACAGGGCGGCCCTAGGCACGGACGCCGTCCCCGAGGCCGAGGAAGGCCAGCAGGGCGGCGGTGACGCGGTCGGGGCACTCGGCGTGCGGATAGTGCCCGGCGTCCTCGATCATCTCCAACCGGCCGAGTCCGGGCGGGAGTTCCGCCACGATCCCCTCCCCTCGGCCCGGGGGTCGGGCCAGTCCGGATCCAGGGTCCCCTGGACGATCAGCACCGGGCACCGGACGTCGGCGAGCCGGGCCCCGGCGTCGGAGGGCGCGGACACGCCCATCCGGGCGACGACGGTCATCCGTCCCGGTCTGCGCAACTCCGTTTCCAGGGCGGCGAGGCGGGCGGGCTCGACGCCGGTGGGATGGGCGTGCCGGAGGTACCGCTTCCACAACCCGACGCTGCGGAACATGCAGGCGCCCAGCAGCAGGGCGAGCCCCTTCCGGTACCGGACGTGGGAGACCAGTGCGCCCGCGTCGACCCGCTGGGCGCGGGTGAACGGCCCAATGCCCACCACGGCACGGACGAGCCCGGGTTCCTCGGCCGCGGCGATCACGCCCGCACCGGCGGCGAACGAGTGCCCCACGAGGACGGCGGGACCCCCCAACCGTCGCACCAGCGCCAAGAGGTCCCCCGCCACCTCCGTCCGCGACCACGCCTCCCACTCGGTGTCCGACTCCCCGTGTCCCCGCAGATCCGCCCGAGCGACCCGGTATCCCGCCGCGACCAACGCGTCGGCCACGTCCCGGTACGCGTGCCGGTTGTCGCCCATCCCGTGCGCGAGCAGGACGAGCGGGCCTTCGCCGGCGGTGTCGTAGGCGATCCGCCTGCCGCGGATGGTCAGGTACTCGGTCATGGTTCCCCCGTGCTTGCTTATGTTGTTAGCCGCAAAGCTAACATCCTTAGCTTTCGTTGGCAAGCGTCGGCCGTGAGTGCGGCGGAGGCGGCGAGGCCGGGTGGGCGTCGGGATAGCGTGGTGTGTCGAGAATGGGTGGAAAGTCGAAGGAAGGAAGGCCGGCCGTGGGTGACGAGGTGGTGGGGCGGGGCGAGGAGTTGGTGGAGGCGTTCAAGGCGCTGGGCAATCCGGTGCGGTTGCAGATCATGCGGTGGCTGAGGGATCCGGAACGGGAGTTCGCGGCGTACGAGCCGATCGCCGACCGGCAGGTCGTCGGTGTGTGCGTCAGTCACATCCAGGCCAAGAGCGGGCTGGCCCAGTCGACCGTTTCCTCGTACATGGCCGCTCTGGAGCGGGCGGGGCTGGTCCGGTCCACCCGGGTGGGCAAGTGGACGCACTACCGGCGGGACGAGGGGCGGTTGCGGCGGTTGGCGGAGGCGATCGGTGAGCAGATCTGAGCGGTTCACGCGCCGGTTAACCTATCGACGTATCGAGATATGGCGATACGATTCTCTCCATGGATGCGACGACACCGAGCAAGTCCGCCCTGATCGTGCACGCCCACCCCGAGCCCGGCTCCTTCAGCACGTCCCAAATGCAGGTCGCCGCCGAGGAGTTGCGGCGCTCCGGGCACTCCGTGCGGGTGGTGGACCTCTACGCCGACGGGTGGGTCCCGGTCCTCGACCGGTATGAGTTCGGGCCGGTCGACGGGCACTTCAAGCCGCAGGCCGAGCAGCGGAAGGCCGTCCGGGAGGGGACCCTGCCCGTCGAGGTGCGGGCCCATCTGGACGCGGTGCTCGACGCCGATCTGCTGGTGCTGTCGTTCCCTCTCTGGTGGTTCTCGATGCCCGCGATCCTCAAGGGCTGGATCGACCGCGTCTTCGCCATGGGGGCGGTCTTCGGCGGCGACCACGGCGTCTTCGACCGGGGCGCCCTGCGTGGCAAGCGCGCCATGGTCCTCGTGACCACCGGCGGCACGGCCGAGTCCTTCGCCCGGGGCGGGTCGTTCGGGGCGATCGACGACTTCCTGTACCACATCCGGCGCGGGATGCTGGAATTCGTCGGCTACGAGGTGCTGCCGCCCGTCGTCACCTACGGGCCGACGCGTATGTCCGACGCCGACCGCCTGACCGCGTTGGAAGCCGTCCGCGAAACCTTCGCGGCGCTCGGCGACGTCCCCGCGGCGGAACCGGCGGCCGCCTGATCCTCCCGGCAGGCGTCATCCCGTCATCCGTCACCCGCCCACGGGAACTCCCCGTAGTCCCGCAGGCGTTCCGGCCGGGACAGCGCCTCGGTGAAGGCGCGCCAGCAGGCGAGAGGGAAGATCAGGATCGCCCGGCCGGGGTTCTTGCTGTCCCGGATGAGCACCCTGTCGGCGAAACGGTCGGACGCCTCGACACACTCGCCCCGGCCGGGATCGCTGTGACTGGACCGGCGCCATACGGTGGCGCCGCGTGCGACTGCGGGCGTGCGGGTCACGGTGACTCTCCTTCGCTGACGGCCGCTGACGGCGTCGCCTCGGCGTGCACGGTTGCCAGCCTCCCCGAGGAGGCGCCCGATGGGTAGGTCGTCCGTCCGCCCATCCCACGTTCCCTCCATCGGGCATGGCAGGCTGCGAGCCGTCCCGCCGCCAACCGGAGGGAACGCCAACCGGAGGGGAACGCCCGCCAGAGGAGACCACCCACCGGGGGGAGCCCCCACGCCGTCAACAACATCGCCGTCGAGGCGACGAACAGGCGGGCACGGCGGTCGCGGGTGCGTACGTCACCGTGCCGCAAGCGCTGCCCGCCCCGCCGTTGCGGCCCATCGCCGCAGGCCGTCACCGCGACCGCTTCGAGCGCCACGAGGGGCGGTGGCGCTTCGCGGAGCGCCGGGTCCGTAACCACCTGGCCGGCGATGTGAGCCGTCATCCGAGGCAGGCCGCCGCCGCACCTTGATAGGCCGCGGACATACAGAGACGCGGAAATGACGAAGGCGAGGAGTCCGCTCCTCGCCACTCTTAACTTATAGCGCACGGGGGGCCTTGCGGCAAGGCCCCGGTCATGCCGCAGAATCTCCAGTCGAAGCCCGGAGAGCTGCGGAAACGGCGGAATCACGCCCTTCCGCGGCCGGGCGCATGGCGATCTCGTGGAAGTGGGCGTGGGGATGTTCGACGTAATCGTGGTCGGCGGCGGTCCGACCGGTCTGATGCTGGCCGGCGAGCTGCGGCTGCACGGTGTGGACGTGGTCGTGCTGGAGCGGCTGGCCGAGCCGACCAAGGAGTCCCGGGGACGCGGCCTGCACACGCGCAGCGTCGAGCTGATGGACCAGCGGGGCCTGCTGGACCGGTTCCTTGAGGTGAGTGAGAGGTTCCAGGTCGGCGGTCTCTTCGGCGGTATCGCCAAGCCGTGGCCGAAGGGGCTGGACACGGGGCATCCGTACGGCCTGTCCACCCTGCAGCCGGTGACCGAGCGGCTGCTGGAGGAGCACGCGCGGGAGCTCGGCGCCGAGATCCGGCGCGGCCACGAGGTCGTCGGCCTGGAGCAGGACGAGGACGGGGTGACCGTCGAACTGGCCCGTGGCGGCACCCCCGCCGACGAGGGCGTAGCCGGCGGGGGAACCATCCGGCTGCGCTCCCGCTACCTCGTCGGCTGCGACGGCGGCCGCAGCACGGTACGGAAGCTGCTCGGCGTCGGCTTCCCCGGTGAGCCCGCGACGGTCGAGACGATGCTGGGCGACATGGAACTGGGCGACGACCCGGATGAGGTGGCCGCCGTCGTCGAGGAAGTCCGCAAGACGCAGCTCCGGTTCGGGACGATCCCCAACGGGGACGGTACGTTCCGCGTCGTCGTGCCCGCCGCGGGCGTGTCGGAGGAGCGGACGGCGCCGCCGACCCTGGACGAGTTCAAGCAGCGGCTGCGGGAGGTCGCCGGCACCGACTTCGGCGTGCACTCGCCGCGCTGGCTCTCCCGCTTCGGCGACGCCACCCGGCAGGCCGAGCGCTACCGGTCCGGCCGGGTGCTGCTCGCCGGCGACGCCGCCCACATCCACCCGCCGACCGGCGGCCAGGGCCTCAACCTCGGTGTCCAGGACGCGTTCAACCTCGGCTGGAAGCTGGCCGCCGAGGTCGCCGGCTGGGCCCCCGACGGGCTCCTGGACAGCTACCACGCCGAACGCCACCCCGTCGGCGCCCGCGTCCTGGCCAACACCCGCGCGCAGATCACCCTGCTGGGGACCGACCCGGGCGCCGTCGCCCTGCGTGAGCTCTTCACCGAACTGATGGGCTTCGAGGAGGTCAACCGGCACGTGACCGCGATGATCACCGCGGTCGGGGTCCGCTACGACTTCGGCGAGGGTCACGACCTGCTCGGCCGCCGGCTGCGCGACATGCCCCTGAAGGAGAACGGCCGCCTCTACGAGCTGATGCGCGGCGGCCGCGGCCTCCTCCTCGACCAGACCGGCCTGCTCTCGGTGGACGGCTGGGCGGACCGGGTCGACCATGTCGTGGACGTCGCCGAGGAGTTGGACGCGCCGGCGGTGCTGTTGCGGCCGGACGGGCATGTCGCCTGGGCCGGTGACGACCAGGGGGAGCTGCTGGAGCGGTTGCCCCGGTGGTTCGGAGCTGCCGCCTGAGGCTGGTGCCGCTCTCTGGGGTGAGGGATACGGGCTGAGGCGAGCGATGCGAGCCGAGGTGAACGGATCCCTCTGAGGCGGGCGGTTCTGTCTGGAACGGGCCGCCCCAACCGGTACCGGTTCGTGGCCGATCCGTGCTGTTGACAGGGCGGGCGACCGGGCACTCACGTGACGTGTACGTGTCACGCTAGGAGCTCGGAGCCCGTCATGATCCACGGTGTCGACGTCAGCAGCTACCAGAGCGAGAACTACCCCGTCGCAGGACAGGACTTCGCCTTCGTCAAGGTCACCGAAGGCATGTCCTACACCAACCCCAAGTGGGTGGCGCAGCGGGACCGGGCCCGGGCTTCCGGGCTGGTGGTCGGGTACTACCACTACGTCACGCCGGGATCCATGTCCGCGCAGGCGGACCGCTTCCTGGGCAAGATAGCGCTGAGAGCGGGGGACGTCCTCGCTCTCGACTGGGAGGAGGACGGCGTCTCCTGCGCCGACAAGGACCGCTGGCTCGCCCGGGTGGGCGCGCGGGCGCCGGGGCACCGGGTCGTCCTCTACTGCAACCGGGACTTCTGGTTCCACCGGGACACCACCAGCCGCGCCGGGGACGGGCTCTGGATCGCCGACCCCGACCACGCCGCGGGCCGGCCGGGCGTGCAGTTCCCGTGGACGTTCCACCAGTACGGCACGTCCGGCGGGATCGACCGCAACGTCGCCCGGTTCGCGGACCGGGCGGAGCTGCGGGCCTGGGCGCGCCGGGAGGCGCGGGCGGCCACCTGATCCACGGCTTCCGGCGCGGCTTCCGGAGCGACTTCGAGGTCAGGCCACGATCCGGTCCAGCGCGCGGCGGAGGGCGTCCGGGCGCTCGTCCGCCGGCCGGTGCTCGACGAGCCGCACCGCGCAGCCGATCGCCGCCGCGCCGCCGTCGGCCGCCGCGCTGTCCCCGACCATCAGGACGTCCTCGGGCCGCCGCCCGATCGCCCGGCAGGCGGTACGGAAGAGGCGGGCGTCCGGCTTCTGCACACCGTGCTCGTACGAGAGCGCGTACGCGTCCACATACGCGTGCAGCCCGTGCGCGCGGAACACCGGCCGCGGGTCCCAGCCGATGTTGCTCACGACGGCGACCGGTATGCCGCGCTCCCGCAGTGAGGCGAGGACGCCGGGCGCGTCGGGGTACGGCAGCCACGCGTCGGGTTCCATGTGGCGCGCGTACAGCGCCTCGTACAACCCCTTGTCCGGGAGCGGGACTTCACGGGCCAGGCCCAGGTAGGCGGCGCGGTGTTCGGCGGCGGAGCGGTCGCGGAGTGCCCACGCGTCCGCCAGGTGCGCGGGAACGGCCGCCGGTGGCGGGCCGCCCGGCTGGGCGCCGGCCGCGGCCAAGGCGGCGGCGAGGCGGGTGAGTTCCCCGTCGGGCAGGGGCAGGCCGCGGCGGCCGGCGGCGTGGCGGAGCCAGGCGGTGGGGGACTCGATGCGGAAGAGGGTTCCGGAGAAGTCGAAGAGCACACCCGTCATGGTCATGGCGGCAGCCTGCCAGGCGGTTTGGGGGGCTCGGATGCCCGGGTCCAGGGCCCCCGGTCGGGAGCCCCCGGTTCGGGGCCCCGTTCAGGAACCCCCGGTCCGGGAACCCCCGGCTCCGGTTTCGGCCCAGCTCCGGCCTCGGCCCGGCTCCGGCCGCGACCCGGCCCCGGCCCCCGCCCCCGCCCCGAGCCCGCGTCGCAAGCCCCTCGCCCAAGCCGATCCCCGCCCGTCACCCGTCCGGACGATGCCTCCTGCGGGCTACCGGGGCGGATGGGACGCTGGGTTCGGTTCCATCGCCCAGATGGAGGGAACGCGCGCCGTGAGGACGACCAGCCCCGGGGACATATCCGATCGCGGCCGTACGCGGCGCCGCCGGCCCGCCTGGCCGTTGGCCGCGGTGACCGCCGTCGCGCTCGCCGCGGCGGGCTGTTCGGCCGACGGCTCCGGTCCGGCGGGGGCCGCGGGCGCCGGGGACCCCCGGCCGAGGTCCGGCTCGACGGGCACACCTACCGGGTGCCGCAGCCCCTGCCCCCGGCCCCGCCCGGCACCCCGATCGCGGCCACCCGGCACGGGCCCGACCCCCGGACCGGGGCGGCCGAGCGGTGGACCGTCCTCCACCACTCCACCGACGCCCACGGCAAGGACATCGCCGTCAGCGGCACCCTCCTCGTCCCCCGGGCGCTCCGCCGCCGGGCGGCCGGCCCGTCCTCGCCTGGGCGCACGGCACCACCGGCATCGCGGACGCGTGCGCGCCGTCGCAGGCGGCGGACCTCGGGTTCCCCGTGTACGCCCAGGAGGCGGGCGCCTTCCTGCGGGCCGGTTACGCGGTGGTGGCCACGGACTACCCGGGGCTCGGCACCCCCGGCCCGCACACGTACCTGGTCGGGCCGGACGAGGGCAACGCGGTCGTCGACAGCGTCACCGCCGCGCGCCGGCTGCTCCCGGACCTCGCGCCGACGTGGTTCGCCGTCGGGCACTCCCAGGGCGGGCAGGCCGCGCTCTTCGCCGCTCGCGCCGCCGGACGGGCGCCCGGGACCCGGTTCGGGGGCGCGGTCGCCGTCGCGCCGGCGAGCCACCTCGACGCGATGCTGCCCGGCGTCATCGCCGCCCACCAGCCGGGCAGTCTGGCGTTCGCCCTCTACTCGCTGGCCGGACTGAGCGCGACCGATCCCGGCGTCGACCTGGCCCGGCTGCTCGGCCCGTCCGCCACCCGGACCGCGCGCCAGGTCTTCGAGGAGTGCCTGATCGCCCCGCACCCCGCTCTCGCCCGGACCACCACCGAGCAGGCGCTGCCGCTCGACCACACCCAACTGGCCTTCGTGGGCGACAAGATGGCGGCCTACGGCAATCCGGACCGGGCGGCCGTCCACGCCCCCGTCCTGATCGTCCAGGGCGCCGCCGACCAGGACGTGCCCGCCGCGTGGACGGCCCAAGTCGCCCGGAATCTCCGTGCGCTCGGGTCGCCTTCGGTCACCGAGCGGACGTACGCGGGCGCCGGCCACGACGACGTGCTGGGGCGATCGTTCTGCGACGTGCTCGCGTTCCTCGGCGCGCACGGCGGGACGTCGGCGAAGGGCTGCCCGTCGTTCCGCCCGGAGCACGGCTGACGGCTGATCAGTCTCCGCTGTCCTCCGCGCCCTTGACCAGCCGCTCGAAGACGGTCTGGTACTCCTTGGGCGTCGGGGTGGCGTACGCCTCGTCCGGGGCGCCGTAGGCGTGGAAGGCGTCCTCGGTGGGGCAGTGCGGACGGGCCGGGGTGATCTCCCCGGAGGCCACGACGTGCCCGTCGCGGACCGCACGGAGCTCCAGCGAGTAGGGGCCGGTTTGCAGGTGAACGGTGCGGCCCCCGTAGGAGCAGGTCAGCCCGGAGTCGTAGTGGCTGTCCTTGTCCACTCCGGTGCAGCCGACGAACCGGACGCGGCGGGCGTCCCGCTGCCTCCAGCCGAGCCGCGGGCCGTCGGGGCGGGAGCTCATGTCGATGCGGTCCCGCCCGGGGTTCCCTCCGTTCTGGCTGTGGTAGAGCCAGACGGACGTGGGGTCGACGGCCGACGGGCCGGTGGTCTTCGGGAAGTACTTCGGCGGCAGCTCGCAGAGCCCGATCAGGCTGCTGTCCGCGGTGAGCGGGGTGTCCTGTTCCTGCGGCGTCTCGTAGTGGGAGATCACCATCGCCGCGACGGCCACCATGGGCCCGAGCGTCAGGACCGCGACCGACGCGCACCCGAGGGTCGCGCCGACGGGCGACTGCCAGATCCTCCAGTCACCGATTCCCATGCGGCGCGCCCCCCTGCTCCGGACCGCACGGCGCGGCCGACCTCCCTAATGATCACGCATCGCCGGGCCCGGCCACTCCGCCACCCGTCGTCCCACCCGTCCCGCGTGTTCCTCCAGCGCGCCGGCCGGGTCGGCGGTGAAGAGGTGGAGGGCGGTGGCCGCGGTGATGATGACGTCGCAGAGTTCCGCGATCACGTCCGATCGGTCGTGGGTGACGCCCTTCCGCGGGTTCCGGCCCGTCATGCCGATGTATGCCTGATGCACCTCGCCCACCTCCTCGCTCAGCTTGAGCAGCCGCAGCGCGGTCTCGTGCGCGCCCGTGCCGTTGGCGGCGTCCAGGGCGGCGGCGGAGCGGCGGGCCGTGGCCCAGAGGGCGGATTCGCTGTCGGGGGGCGGATGTCACGGGTGAACCTCTCTCAGCCGGAAGCGGCGGGCTGCTCACCGGCGCGAGCCGGTGTCCTCGTCGACGAGATCCTGCCGCATCAGCTCCTGCAACGCCGACAACGCCTCGTTGTAGGCCGACTTGCCGTCCACGTACGCCGAATCGGCCTCGCCCGCGCCCTCGATGACGCGGTCCCGGAAGTCGCGGAGACGGCGGAACGCCTCGTCGGACGCCCGGACGACGTCCGCCGGGGCGGTGATGGCCATCTGGTACCGCAGCCGGATGCAGGGCGCGAACGCCTCCCGGGCGGTGGTGAACCGGTCCGCCGGATCCATGGCCGTGTTCCGGGCCAGCACCGCCCCCGCGGACCGCGCCTCCGCCAGACCCGCCAGGTACTCGGCGTACAGCGCGCGCCGCACCGCCGCGTCGCGCTCCCCGCGCTCGCGCCGCCAGCGCCGGCGCTCCAGCAGGGCACCCGAGGCGGTGGCGATGATCGCGCCCAGGGCCGTGCCGACAAGACTCGTCCATTCCATTGGCGGAACGTTAGTGCGACTCGTCGGCGCGTGACTCGCCGTCCCACTCCTGCCGCAGGGAACGCGGCGATATCGCAGGTCATGGGCTGGGACGTCCTATGAACACCCGGTTTCCCGGGCGTCCCCGGCGGAACGCGGGTACTGATCCCCGGGGCCTTCGGGACCCCTGGGGTACCGGCCGGTTCTCCCACGCGGAGAACCGGCCGGGCCGTTCCCCGCGCGTACGCCCTACCCCAGCTCCAGGCTCGTCACCGCGAACGCCCGCTCCGCCGGCGTCGCCGGGACCGGGCCCGCGTACATCCGGACGGAGTGCCAGTCCGTGGTCAGGCCGCGGCCCTCGGCGAGGGCCGCGGCCGCCGTGTTCGGTTCGGGCATGTCGAGGCAGACCTCCTCGTCGGGGCCGAGGTGCGCGGTGAGGGCGTCGAAGAGGGCCTCGGCGTCCTCGCGGGTGTCGGCGAAGAGGGGGCCGATGCGGTGGCCGTCCTCGGAGGGGCGGATCAGGCCGTAGCCGGTGACGCGCCCGTCGCGCAGCAGCACCCGGGCGGCGCGGCCGGGGCCGTCGAGCCAGCGGGCGAGGAAGGCGCGGCGCTCGACGGGGAAGAAGCCCCGGTCGTAGGCGGCGACGGGGTCGAGGCGGTCCGGGGTGACGGGGTGGACGCCGGCCGCCGTGGTGCCACTCCTGGCCGGGCGGCCGGTCCAGCGCAGGGTGCGGTAGGCGGGGACGAACCCGGAGCGCTTGTACGTCTCCTCCTGCTCCGGCACCGCGTCGAGGCCCACCGTCCGGGTGCCCGCGTGCGGGAAGGCCGCGCGCCAGGTGGCCAGGCCGAGGCCGCGGCCGCGCTGTTCCGGGGCGACGAGGTAGAAGCCCAGGAAGGCGTAGTCCGGACCGTGGTTGACGACCGATATGGCGGTGACGATCCGTCCGTCGAGCCGGCCGGTGAAGAAGCCCTCCGGGTCGGTGGGGAGGAAGCGGTCGGCGTCGCCGTGGCCGGGGTTCCACCCCTCCTCGGTGGCCCACGCCACGACCTGCCGCCAGTCCTCGGCCGAGGCGGTGGTGACGGTGAGGTCGGCTGCGTCGATGGGGTGCATGGTGCTGGAGTTCCTTCCGGTGTGTACGTCGGGTGGTGCGGGGGTCAGATGAGGTCCATCGCCGCCACCTCGTCCGGACTGCCGTAGCTGACCGGCCCCTTGAAGCGCCGCCGCGCGGACGCGAACCACCACACCGTGGCGATCAGCAGGACCACGCCCAGCGCGATCGGCGCGTAGTTGAAGGACTCGGCGGTGATCGGGGACGCCTGCGGCAGCATGAACAGCAGGTTACTGATCACGATCCAGGCGACGGCGACGAACGCCACCGGCCGTCCGAACCGGCCGAGGTGCCACGGCCCGGGCTCGAAGTCCTTCAGCCGCAGCCGCAGGAAGATCGGCACGCCGTAGGCGAGGAACAGGCCCACGACGTTGACGCTGACGACGGCCGTGAAGGCGACGTGCGACCACCAGCCGGGGATGACGAGCATCAGGGCGCAGGCCGCCGCCAGCCACACCGCCTTGACGGGGGTGCGGGTGCGGTCCGAGACGGAGTGCCACAGCCGGGAGCCGGGCATCGCGCCGTCGCGCGAGAAGGCGAAGATCTGCCGGGTGTTGCTGGTCATGTTGGCGAGGCCGCAGAAGAGCATGGCGCCGATGACGAGCAGCAGGAGCAGCTTGGCCGTGGTCAGCCCGAGCGCGTCGATGAGGATCTGCACCGGCGGGGCCGGGGCGGCGGCCTCGGAGGCGTAGTCGCGGACGGCGTACACCAGGGCGAGCACCAGGACGAGGCCGGTGAGGGCGGAGCAGCCGATGGCCCGGACGATGCCGCGCGGCGCGTTCACCGTGGCCCGTACGGTCTCCTCCGACATGTGGAAGCTGCCGTCGAACCCGGTGAACGTCCAACTCGTCACCAGCAGGCCCAGCATGCCGGCGTAGACCGCGTTGGAGAAACCGGTGTTGTTGACGAAGTGGGTGGCGAAGGAGGCGGACTGGTGCTCGGAGGGCACGGCGATCAGGCAGGCGACGATGACCACCAGGCCGATCAGCAGCCACCACACGGAGATCCGGTTGACGATGGCGACCAGCCGCACGGTGTAGGTGTTGGCCAGGGCCTGGACCAGCAGGATGACGGCGGTGATGCCGACGGTCTGCTGGGCCGTCGGCTCGTACGACGGCCATTGCAGGGCGACGAACGACTGGATGAAGGTGGCGGCGGCGAAGTCGGTGGCGGCGGTGCCGCCGACCTGCCCGATGAAGTTGAGCCAGCCCGTGTACCAGGACCAGGCGCCCTTGTGCCGCTTGGCGAGCTTGCCCGCGGAGAAGTAGAGCGCGCCGCTGGTCGGATAGGCGGAGGCGATCTCGGCCATCGAGGCGCCGACGAACAGCACCATGACCGAGACGCCGATCCAGCCGAAGACCAGGATCCGGGGGCCGCCGGCGTTCATTCCGAAGCCGAAGGAGGAGAAGATCCCGGAGAGGATGTTGATGATGGTGAAGGAGATGGCGAAGTTGTCGAACGCCCGGAATCTGCGCGTGAGTTTGCGCGGATAACCCATGGCGTGCAGCGTCGCGTCGTCGTCCATCGCGACGTGGGCGGCCTGCCGGTGGACTCGGGCGTGAGCGGGAGAGAAGGACTCCGACACGGACAGCGGCTTTCTGCGAGGGGGACGGGGGACGGGGCCGGACGCCGGGCGGCTCACGCGACGTCCGGTGGTGCGGGTGGCGCGGGTGCTTCCGGTGCTGCGGGTGGTACGGCCCGGCGGCCGGTCAGGGCGAGCCGGGCGCCGGCAGTCCGCACCGCCGGCGGGCCTTGCTGAGCTGTTCCTCCGGGCTGCCGAAGACGCTCCACGGCATGCGGGACGCGTAGGGGCCCATGGTGGTGAAGACCGTGCGGGCCTCGTCGAGGCAGCCCGCCATGGAGAGCGCGTGCGCCAGGTAGGCGAGGTCGAGGACGGGCGTGAACCGGTACCCGGGCACCTCGGGGAGCCACCGCGCGTAGACCTCCAGCGCGAGTGTCCGCCAGCGGCGCTGGCCCCAGGCGCGGTCCGCGAACGGGTCGGCGCGCGGGTCGTAGTCCTCCACCAGCGTCACCAACGGCAGCAGCCGCAGCGGGGAGTTGGCGGGGGAGCGGTTGGCCAGGAACTCGGCCACGTCCCAGCGGGCGCTGGCCGAGCCGCCGTGGCGGGCGAAGTAGAAGGAGAGGAAGCGGTGGTGCGCCTCCCGGTTCCACGGGTCCAGCGCCAGGGCCCGGGAGAACAGCGACCACGGGCCGGACGGCGCGGTGAGCATCCCCGGGGGAGCGGGGTCGCGGACCCGGCCGGTGCGGGCCAGCGCCAGCCGGGCCACCCAGGGGGTGGGGTCCTTGGGCGCCAGCTGCGCGGCCTGGTCGCAGGCCGCCTCGGCGATCCGCAGCAGGGACGCCGTCCTGCGGTCCCGGCTGTCGGCCATCCGCAACGCCCGTAACATCGCCACCCGGGCCCACAACAGGGCGGAGTCCGGGCCGGGTTCCTCGGCCAGCCAGCGTTCGGCGAAGTCCGAGTCGGCGGCCATCGAGGCGAGGACGAGCGAGCGGTGCGCCCGCGTCCCGAAGTCGTCCCGGACGTCGTGCAGGACCGCGTGGGCGCTGTGGTACCGGCCCGCCTGCACCTCGACGCACGCCTGGGCCAACTCGTGGTCGTCGGCGGCCGGATGCCAGACGTACCGACCTTCGAACGAGCCAGCGACCATGCTCACCTGCCACCCTGTCGCCCATCGGGACGCGTCCCGCCGGGACGCGCCGCACCGGAATCGCACCGCACCGGAACCGCGCAACTCGCCCGAGCCGGACGGCGTCCGGACCCCGCGCGTGGTCGGACGCTCACCGGCCGTGAACCCCACCCTACTCAGGACGGCCGCTCCCGGAGAGGCATCCGGACGATCCAATCCCGCATACTTTCGATTTTTGTCACCTCCCACAGCTTGGCTCAGGGTAACCGGAGCAAAACCTTCCGTAAGACTTTACGTTGGTCCGATGCACGAAACACCCCTGTGGAACGCCATTACCGGCGAAGGGGAAGAGAGCGCGCCACCGCGACGCCTCCCCGTGCGGCACGGCGGACTCGGCAGCGGCCCGTCGGCCCGGTACATGATCAAAACGACCGGAGGGACCACCAGTTCCGTGAACCCACATCACACGGCCGACCTGTTGAGCGCGGCGGTCTTCGCACGCGTCTTCGGCAGTGACGCCCTCGCCCTGCTGCGCCGCGCCGCCGCCGCCGGTGTCCGCATCGGCATGAGCGAACTGCGCCGCGGCCCCCGCGGGCGGCGGGGAGGCGAGAGGTGACGGCACCCTCCCGAGCGAGTACGTTTCCCGTGACCGGACTGCCCGCCGACTACCGGGCGTTCCACCAGCTCTACCGCGCCGCCTACGTGCACTGGGCCGAGCTCTACCTCGGCAACCGGCACGACGCGGAGGAGGCCGTCGACCAGGCCTTCGAGGACCTGTACTTCACCTGGACCGAGGTCCTGAGAACCGAGAACCCCAATGCCTACGCCTGGGCCGTGGTCAGACACCGGACCATCGACTGCGCGCGGGCGCGCGGCCGCCGCCCCACCGTCATCGACACCGCGGCCTTCGAGACCACCGCCCTGCGCCACGCCGTGGACCCCATCGGCGAACTGGAGCAGAGCCTGTCCGTCTACAAGGCGATCTGCGCCCTGCCGGCGCGCCAGCACGACGTCATCGTCCTGCACTACTGCCTCGGTTACAGCGTCCGGGAGACCGCCGACATCATGGGCATCACCGAGGGCGGGGTGCGCTCCACCGCCCGGCACGCCCGCCACCGCCTGCACGACGCGCTCGGACTGGAGAGAGAAGAGGAGCACCGGTGACCGGAACACTCGACCACGTGCTGGCCAAGGCCCGGCTCGACCCGCGCCCCTACCCGAGCGCGGAGGTCGACCGTGCCGAGACCCGGCTCGCCGTCCGGCTCACCGAGCGCATGTGGCACGGCGCCCTGTACTTCGACGACCAGATGGAACCGGCGCGCACCGCCGCCGTCCGCGCCGCCCACCGCAACTACCTGCCCCACCGCGCCTTCTACCGCCGGCTCCGCAGCCTCTGCAAGACCGTCGTCGCCCACGACCTCCACAAGCTCGGCGCCCTCCTCGCCGACCGCCTCCTCGAACCCGAGGGCGCCCTCGTCCTCGGCTGCGTCCTCCAGCTCGCCGACCGCGAGGACAGCGCCCGCTTCTGGTGGCAGTTCGGCGCCGGCGCCGACGACACCGGCGCGGCCTGCTGCCTCTACCTGCACCACATGGCGCTCGGCGAGCGGCGGGAGGCGGAGCTGTGGCGACGGCAGGCGGGGCTGGAGGCGCTGATGCCGGAGACTCCGGAGGAGATCGACCGGAACGATCTCAACATGGCGCTCCAGATGCTGGACGGGTTGCGGGACGGGGAGGGGTTCTCGCCGGCTGCGACGGCGGTGATCGCTTACGTGCCGGACGCGCTCGGCTTCGTCGAGGAGGTCGATCTGCCGCTGCCGCAGCCGGACTTCCCGGAGCGGATCGGTGAATTGACGGCGGTTTGCTGAGCCCCGGACCCGCCCTTTCGCCGTTTCTCGCGGGGGCCTCACCCCGCACCCCCGAAGCCGAACGCGGGGTGAGGTCAAGGCGGCCGAGGCCGGACAGCCGTTCAGGCGAAGGACGGTCAGCGGCAGCGGGTGGGGTTCACGCGGGCGAGCGGGTTTACGGCGGTTCGCGGTGGGTGAAGGGCGGCCTGAGCGTCAGCTGTTGTGGGGCAGGTGTACGGATGCCAACGCAGGAGTTCGCATGTGAGGCACCGATTTCCGGTCGGACGTTTTGACTGCCCGGTCATCGCACCGGTACCTCTCGTGGCCCCGGACAGGCATGACAGGAGCCACCATGAACGGCCTGCTGAACCAGGAAGACGGACCGGCCCGACGCGCCCGGTCCGCTTCCCGCACCCTGCTCGCCGCGAGCCTCGTCGCCGCGAGCCTCCTTGGCGGCCAGGCCGCCGCACCCGCCCAGGCCGCGCCCCAGCACGGCCGGAAAATGTTCACGTTCACGGGTTTGGTCCACACCTGGAAGGTGCCCAAGGGCGTGACGGCGGTCACGGTGTCGGCCTGGGGCGGCGGTGGCGCGGGCGGCAGCGGTGCCGGTGGCGGTGGAGGCGGCGGCGGTGGCGGCGGTGGGAAGCCGGGTACCAGGTCCGGAGGAGGCGGCGGAGGAGCGGGTTCCGGTGGTGGGGGCGGTGGTGCCGGCGGCGGTGGAGGCGCGGGCGGATTCATCAAGTGCCATACCGACGGGCTGAAGGACCGGACCCTGTACATCTGGCCGGGACACGGCCGCACCAGCGGCACCAAGGGAGAGGGCGGCAGCGCCGGCAAGCCCGGCAAGGGAGGCGGCAGTACCTTCGGCGGCGGCACCAACGGGGGTGACGGCGGCGCCGGCGGCGACGGTCAAGCCCCTCGCGTCCGTTTCATGGAGCGTTTCTACGCGTCCTCCGTGCGTGACGGGGCGGATCACCTGCTCGTCGCGGCACCCGCGGGCCCTAGCGGCGGGCTCGGCAAGGGCGGTGTGCGCGGGGAAGGCGGTGAGGGCGGCTACAACGGTGAGACCAGTAGCGGATCCCCCGGGAAGGGCGGCCGGGAGACGGTCGGCGGGCTGGGCGGCGCCGGGGGGCGCTTCCAGGCCCAGGACCAGTTCGTCTGCCAGACCCCCAAGGGCGATCCGGCGCTCCCCCTCGAAGTCGTGAACGGCGCGAGCGGGAGCAGCGGCAGCGCCGGAGGCCGGGGCACCTTCGGTGGCTATGGCAAGGACGGCGGCTACGGAGGGTCGGCGTTCTCCGGCGGTTCCGGCGGGGCCGGGGGCGGGGGCGCCGGCGGGCCGCACGGCCGGTCCTACGGAAGTGGTGGCCGTGGTGGCCGCGGTGGTCACGGAGGCTACGCGGGAAGCGGCGGACAGGGCGGCAGCGGCCAGGCGAAGCACGGCCAGAACGTCAAGGACGGCTGGAGTGGTGAGCCGGGCGAGGCCGGTGTCGAAGGAACGGCCGGCAAGAGCGGGTTCGTCATCGTCGAGTGGTGACCTCCAGACCCCTCAAACCGCGCTCCGCGTGGTTGTCCTCGAACGCCGGACAGGCTGAAGCACGCGCCCGGGCGCGTAAATCAGGCCCGTCCGGCGTTCGAGGACGAGCGGCGAGGCCGCGATCAAGGGGGTCTGGGGGCTTGCCCCCGGGAAACGGCGAAGGGGAGGGGCCGGGGCACAGCCCGCCGCAGGCGCCTACCCCAGCGCCCGCAACCCCGGCACGAACGTCACGAGCACCGGGACGAACGGCACGAGCGCCGCCGTGGCGGTCAACCGCAGCCGGCGGGCCGGAGTGAGCCGCGGCCCCGGGGCCAGCAGCCGGTCCACCCGCCCCGGCAGCTGCGACATCCGGGCCGCGCAAGGGTCGAACACCCCCCGGTCCTCGTTGAGTTCGACGAGCGCGAGCGCCGTGGTCAGCCGCCCGAACCGCCGCGAGGCGACATCGTCGGCGGCCAGTTCCACCAGGTGGTGCACCCGGTCGCGGAACGCGGCGAAGACGGGCACCTGGGGGAAGCCGTTGGCGAGCGCGGAGGAGCAGTGGAGGAGCCAGTCGTGGCGGGCCCGGACGTGGCCCTGCTCGTGGGCGAGGAGCGCGTCGAGCTGGGAGTCGTCGAGCCGGCGCAGTGCGCCGGTGGTGATGACGAGTTGCGGGGCGGGGCCGCCACGCAGCAGCCACGCGTCGGGCCGTTCGGATTCCAGCAGCATCAGCCGCTCGCCGCCCGGCTCCTCGCCGGGCAGCCGCGGCGAGCGGACGAGGAGGCCGGCCCGGCGCTGCCGGCGCCGGGCGCGGGCGCCGCGGATCTCGCGGGTGAGCATGGCGGCCGTCCACACCGCCCCGCAGGCGAGCACGACGGCCATGGGCGCGGCCAACGCGCCGTAGCCGCCCAGGGCGTACGCCTCGACCACGCCGCTCGGCGCGGGGGCGAACACGTTGCCGCGCACGGCCTCCCAGGCCGCGGCGGCGCTCAGGGCCATGGCGAGCGCGCAGCACAGCAGGACGGCGGCGACCACGCACTGCCACACCCACAGGGCCAGCACCGGCTCGCGGTCGGGCCAGTCGGCGCGGGCCAGGACACGGGGGGCGAGCGAGGCGAGCAGCGCGCCGAGGGCCAGCAGCGCGAGCGGGACGAGCATGGGTGTGCCTTCCCTCGGATTCGTCCACGGCGGCGTGGAGTCCTGTGGGTCCAGTGCTGGAGCAGAACAGTAGTGGACCTACACGTCCGCGTGCACTGGTGGGACCTACGCCTTTTGGCCGAGGGCTCGGCTGGGGCTCCCATGCGCCCCTTACATCGTCAATAGCATCGCCAGCATCCCTATCCCCATGGAAACCCGGCAGGCGCCGGTGAGTTCGAGCCGGTCGCGCGCCCACGGCGGCGCGGTCATCCCCGGGGGCGCGGGGGACGGCCCGGGCGGAGGTGCCGCCCGCGCCGCCGGCACCGGGACGATCGCGGCGAGCGTCCGCACCACGTACACCGCGAAGTAGACCAGCAGCAATCCCGTCAACAGCGGTGTTCCGGCCGGGTGGTGGCCGTCACCGTGGCCGGCCCCGCCGTGGCCGGCCGCCGGCGCACCCGCCATGGCGAGCGCCATGTACACCATCGCGAACGCCCCCACCGCGTGGTGCAGTCGGTGGGCGTCGGCGCCGCGCCGGGCCGCCACCAGCGCCCGCGCCCCCGCCGCCGCGAACAGCGCCGCGAAGGCCACCGATCCCCAGGGCCGGCCCGCCGGCACCGTCACCGGGGCCGCCATGGCCGCCATGCCCAGCCCCATCACCGCGTCTCCCCGGGCGGCCCGGCGCTCCCCCGCCGCGCCGGACCGGGCCCGGTGCAGGCAGTACACGCCCGCCGCGGTGCCCACCACCACCAGCAGCCACCCGACCAGCGGTGGTCCGTGCACGCCCCGCCTCCTCGTCCCCCGACGTGTGCTCCCCTGGGCAGAATGCCCCCGTCGAGGGGTTCGTACGGGAGCGCACGGGCGCAGCGCGGGGGCGCGGTGGGTCTGGCGCGCGCCCTGCCTTGGAGAGCCGTGGAGCCCGAACGCCGTTACGGCGTACGTCAGATGCCCGGCCGGTACCGCAGCGGATGCCCCTCCGGCACCTCCACCACCACGATGCGCACCCCGTCGGGATCGGCGATCCACATCTCGATCAGTCCCCAGGGCATCCGCTCGGGCGGCCGCAGGATCCGCACGCCGCGCTCCCGGAGTTCGTCGTGCGCCGCCTCCGCGTCGGCGACCTGGAGCCACAGCTCCAGCCCCGGCGCCGGCGGCGCCTCCGCGCGGCCGGAGAGTTCCAGGAAGCCGCCGCCGAGGAAGTAGACGGTGCCGCGCTCCTCGCCCGTGCCGAACTCCCGGTAGACCGCGAGGCCCAGCGCCCCGCCGTAGAACGCCCGCGAGCGCTCCGGATCGGTCGGTCTCAGCAACACCCTGCCGCTCAGTACGTGCACCATGCCGTCCGACTGTACGCACCGGCCTGCGGTTAGTCTCGGGAGCGACCGCACCCGCCCCGGGAAAGGACCCCCGCACCACCATGGAAGCCACGGAGACCACCCGCGCCGGCCAGGACCGGCCGGTGATCCGCGCCGCGACCGCGGCCGACGTCCCCGCGCTCGTCCCCCTGATCGAGTCCGCCTACCGCGGGGACGCCAGCCGCGTGGGCTGGACCACGGAGGCGGACCTCCTGGGCGGGCAGCGCACCGACGAGGAGGGCGTCACCGCCGTGGTGACCGCCGAGGACGGCCGGGTGCTGCTGGCCGAGGACCCGGAGGACGCCAAGGCCCCCGCCGCCTGCTGCCACATCGAACACCGCGGCGAGCACGCCTACTTCGGCATGTTCGCGGTCCGGCCCGCCCTCCAGGGCGCGGGGCTCGGCAGGGTGATGCTCACCGAGGCCGAGAGGGTGGCGCGGGCCGAGTGGGGCGTCCGCGAGATGCACATGACGGTGATCCGGCAGCGCGAGGAGCTGATCGCCTGGTACGAGCGGCGGGGATACCGGCGGACCGGGAAGATGGTCCCGTTCCCGTACGGCGACGAGCGCTTCGGCATTCCGCGCCGCGCGGACCTGGAGTTCGAGCTGCTGGTGAAGGAACTGCCGTAGTCCGCCTCCGGTGACGGACGGCCGCCGGACGCGGACGCTCCGCATCCGGCGGCCTCGCGCAGGTCTCTCGCTTTCGGCAGCCTCCGACAGGAAAAACGACGGCGGCCCCCCGGGCCCGGCAGGATAATTTGCAGCAGCACCCCTTGAGGAGGAGAACCACGCATGGATACGGTGTCTTAACGCCAGGTCCTCCCGGGAAGGGGTTGTCATGACGGAAATTCTCGCGTCAAGGGCGATAGCCGCCGACGAATCGTCCGAGGCGTCCGTGGAGAGCGTCACCGGGCACCCCGCCTGGACGCAGCTCAAGGACGCCGTCGAGACGATCAGGCCGTGGCAGTCCGCCGACGGCTCGATCGACCTGGCAGCCGACGGCGCCCCGCCGGGCGAGCTCGTACGGGCCGAGACGGAGCGGGTCGTCGCCGCCGTCGAGCAGCTCTCGCCGCTCCTCCCGCACGACGCCGCCTACCACGCCGCCCTCGTCTCTGACCTGCGGAAATGGGCGGACTCCGGCTTCGCCGTGCCGGACTTCCTGGACTCGCTGCTCGCCTTCCGCCCCGCCGAGCGGCGCGTCGACGGCCGGCAGCACCTGGTCGTCTTCCCCATGTACACCCAGAACGGGAATCCGGACCGCAACCTGGAGGCCGTCGTCCTGCGCGTCGTATGGCCCGAGTGGCTGTCCGAGCTGGAGCGCACCCGCTACGACAACCCCCTCTTCCTCGGCATCACCTTCGAGGACTTCACCGCGGGTTACGACACCAACTCCGCCGTCCTCTTCCCGGAGACCATCGCCGTCCGCGAGGCCCCCGACCGCTTCACCTGGGGCGGCATCTTCTGCGACCGCGAGGCCGCCCGCTTCCGCCGGGTCACCGACGCGGCCGTGGACATCCTCGGCCTCCGGCTCCCGGACGACATCGCCGCCATGCTCCACGACCAGCAGCGCTGCCAGCAGGCGTTCGTCCTGTGGGACATGATCCACGACCGGACGCACAGCCACGGCGACCTGCCGTTCGACCCCTTCATGATCAAGCAGCGGCAGCCGTTCTGGATGTACGGCCTGGAGGAGCTGCGCTGCGACCTCACCGCCTTCAAGGAGGCCGTGAAGCTGGAGGCCGACGGATACGCCCAGGGCCGCGACGTGCAGTACGCCGTGCTCTTCGACCGGATGTTCCGCTTCCCGGTCACCGGCGAGCGCGTCCGCAACTACGACGGCCTCGGCGGCCAGCTCCTCTTCGCCTACCTGCACCGGCACGACGTCGTACGCTGGACGGACAACACCCTCCACATCGACTGGGACCGCGCCCCGCAGATCACCAACCGGCTGTGCGGCGAGATCGAGAAGCTGTACCGCGACGGCATCGACCGCCCCAAGCTCGTCCACTGGCTCGCCGCCTACGAGCTCGTCTCGACGTACCTGGCCCCCCACCCCGGCTCCACCTGGGCCAAGGGCCCCGACGCCCTGGACCTGAGCCTGCCGCCGCGCAAGCTCGTGGACGACGTGCTTCCGGACGAGTTCCCGCTCAGCATGTTCTACGAGGCCCTTGCCAAGAAGCTGCGGACCGTGATCGCCTCGACCAAGGGGATCACCGCGGCGAGCGTGACGAAGGTGGCCGCGTGAGCACGGGAAACAGCGCGGGGAACACCGAGAACAGCGCGGGGAACGAGGAGGCGACGACCATGAGCACTCCGACCAACGGCGACGGCCGGCTGGACGGCGCCGTAGTGGCGGTGGCGGGAGCGGCCGGCCCGGCCGGCCGCGCGGCCCTGCTGCGGCTGGCCGAGGCGGGGGCGACGGTCGTCGCCGCCGACGCGGACGCGGCCCGCCTCGCCGAGGCGGTGGACGCGGCCCGCTACGCCCACGGCGGCGCCACCGTCATCGGCGACACCGTGGACCTGCTCGACCTGGACGCCACCCGCACCTGGGCCGACCGCACGGAGAAGGAGTTCGGGCGCGTCGACGGCCTGGTCCACCTGGTGGGCGGCTGGCGCGGCTCGGCGACCTTCGCCGAGACCGACCCCGCCGACTGGGAGCTGCTGGAGAAGCTGCTCATCCGTACGGTCCAGCACACCTCGCTGGCCTTCGAGG
Organism: Streptomyces sp. CA-181903; assembly: GCF_050937075.1. Taxonomy (NCBI): domain Bacteria; kingdom Bacillati; phylum Actinomycetota; class Actinomycetes; order Kitasatosporales; family Streptomycetaceae; genus Streptomyces; species Streptomyces sp. CA-181903. The sequence continues at coordinate 946,279 of NZ_JBNJLY010000001.1, read as the reverse complement.
GCGCCCTCAACCGCAGCGGCAACGGCCGGTACGTGCTGGTCAGCGCCGCCGGCGCGAGCAAGCCCACCGCGGGCAACGCCGCGTACGCCGCCGCCAAGTCGGCGGCCGAGGCGTGGACGCTGGCCCTGGGCGACGCCTTCCGCAAGGCCGGCGGCGACCCCGCGGAGGGCGGTGGCCCCTCCGCCGCCGCCACCATCGTGATCATCAAGGCCCTGGTGCACGACGCCATGCGCGCCGAACGCCCCAACGCCAAGTTCGCGGGCTTCACCGACGTCAAGGACCTCGCCGAGGCCATCGTCGGCGTCTGGGCGAAGCCCGCCTCGGAAGTGAACGGAACCCGTCTGTGGCTGACTCCCCACACGTGAGCGAGACCGACGCGATACGCCGGCACGACCCCCGGGTCCGCGGCTTCGCCAGTGACAACTACGCCGGCGCGCACCCGGAGGTCCTCGCGGCCCTCGCCCTCGCCAACGGCGGCCACCAGATCGCGTACGGGGAGGACCGGTACACCGAGCACCTCCAGGAGGTGTTCCGCTCCCACTTCGGGCCCACCGCCGAGGCGTTCCCCGTCTTCAACGGCACGGGCGCCAACGTCGTCGCCCTCCAGGCGGTGACGGAGCGGTGGGGCGCGGTGATCTGCGCCGCGTCGGCCCACATCAACGTCGACGAGTGCGGCGCGCCCGAGCGCGTCGGCGGGCTGAAGCTGCTCACCGTCCCCACCCCGCACGGCAAGCTCACGCCCGAGCTCATCGACCGCGAGGCGTGGGGCTGGGACGACGAGCACCGCGCGCAGCCGCAGGTCGTCTCGATCGCCCAGACCACCGAACTCGGGACCTGCTACACCCCCGAGGAGATCCGGGAGATCTGCGACCACGCCCACGAGCGGGGCATGAGGGTCCACCTGGACGGCTCGCGCGCCGCCAACGCCGCGGCCACGCTGGGCGTTCCGCTGCGCGCCTTCACCACCGACGCCGGCGTCGACCTGCTCTCCTTCGGCGGCACCAAGAACGGGCTGCTGTTCGGCGAGTGCGTCGTCGTGCTGAACCCGGGCGCGGTCAAGGCGATGAAGCACCTGCGCAAGCTGTCGATGCAGCTCGCCTCCAAGATGCGCTTCGTCTCGGTGCAGTTCGAGGCGCTGCTGGCCGGCGACCTCTGGCTGCGGAGCGCGTCCCACGCCAACGCGATGGCCGCCCGCCTCGCCGAGGGCGTTCGGGCCGTCGACGGCGTCGAGGTGCTGCACCCCGTCGAGTCGAACGCCGTCTTCGCGCGCCTGCCGCGCGAGGTGAGCGAGCGGCTGCAGAAGTGGTACCGCTTCTACTTCTGGGACGAGGCGGCGGGCGACGTCCGCTGGATGTGCTCCTTCGACACCACGGAGGACGACGTGGACGCGTTCGTCCAGCTCGTCAAGGAGGAGATGGCGCGGGGGTGACCCGGCGCCGGAGAACGGCCGGAAGGCCCCGCACTCGTGGGAGTGCGGGGCCTTCCGTCGTCCTGTCCCGTCCGGGGGCGTGATGGCGCGCGTGGGGGAGCGGGGGACACCCGGGCGCCCCTCGGTGCCTTTCCCGGCTCCTGGACGCCCTCCAGCGCCCCTCGCGCGCCTTCACGGCCTGCGCCTTCACGCGCCTTTCCATCAAGTGCCTACAGACGCCTTCAGACGCTCTTCAGGTGCCTTCGGGCGCCGTGACGCCTCAGACGCCTTCCATCGCCGCCGCCTGGGCCGGCGTCGGCGCCGTCCCGCCCAGGTGCGCCGGCACCCACCACGTGTCGTCCGGGCCCTTCGGCCGCACCGGGTACGCCCGCTGCGCCGCCTCCAGCAGCTCCTGCACCCGGGCCCGCAGCCGCTCGGTGACCTTCTCCGCCGGCTCGTCCGGCTCCGCCTCGACGGGAGCCCCCACCCGGATCGCCACCGGTATATGGCTGCGCCCCAGGTTCCGCTTGCGTCCCTTGGTCCACAGGCGCTGTGTGCCCCACAGGGCCATCGGCAGCAGCGGGACACCGGCCTCCTGCGCGAGCCGCGCCGCGCCGGTCTTGAAGGTCTTCAGGGTGAAGGAGGGCGAGATCGTCGCCTCGGGGAACACCCCGACGATCTCCCCCGAGCGCAGCGCCGACAGCGCGTGCTTGTACGCGTCGAGGCCCGCCGAGCGGTCGACGGGGATGTGCTTCATGGCCCGCATCAGCGGCCCCGACACCTTGTGCCGGAAGACCGACTCCTTGGCCATGAAGCGCACCAGCCGCTTCGCCGGCCGGGCGGCGAGACCGCAGAAGACGAAGTCGAGGTAGCCGATGTGGTTGCTCACCAGCACGGCCCCGCCGCGCTGTGGCACATGCTCGGTGCCCTGGACGTCGAGGCGCAGGTCGGCGGCCTTGAACAGGGTGCGGGCGGCGCCGATGACCGGGGGGTACACGAGCTCTGCCATATCGGTTATGTCCTTCGGGGGCCTGGGGAGGATGCTCCCGCTGAAGTTACGCAGCCGTAGGGTGGCGGCTTCCGGCAGATCGTGCCCGAATGTCCGGCCCGCAAGCCAGTCAGGGGCCGTTCTCGGCCGCGAGATCCTCATCACGTCGTCCGATTTGCCGGATTGGCTGGGGAGACGGCGGGGGTTCCGGCGGGAATTCCTCCACCTGCGGCGATGCTGGACGGAGAGACGGAACGCCGTGGTGGGAAACGGCGTCGAACAGGACGGCGCGGGTAGCCGGACCCGCGTCACGGCGAGAGACGGAAGGACGGACGTGCGGCAACAGGAAGAGGCCGGCGCGCCGCGGCTGGACGCCGCCGCGCTCGGCGCGGAGCTGGGCGAGCGGGCCACCCTCGTGCAGTTCTCCAGCGCGTTCTGCCGGCCGTGCCGGGCCACCCGGCGGGTCCTCGCCGACGTCGCGGGCATGGTCGAGGGCGTCGCCCACGTGGAGATCGACGCCGAGGCCCGGCTCGGCCTCGTCAGATCCCTGGACATCGCCGCGACGCCGACCGTCCTCGTCCTCGACGCCGACGGCCGCGTCGTGCGCCGCGCGGAGGGCGAACCGCGCAAGGCGCACGTCATCGCGGCGCTCGGGGCGGCCGTGGGGAACGCGTGACGCGAAGAAGCGGCGTGACGCGAAGAAGCCGTGTGACGAGGGAACTGAGTCGCGAAGAAGCGACGTGACGCGAAGAAGTCGCGTGACGAAGGGACCCTGAGCCGCGAGAAGGCCGCGAACAGCCGCCCCCCGCCGCGGATCATGGTGATCCGAGTCCCATCCGTCCGGCGGCCCTTGACGCCGCTCGCCGCGCCTCGTCAAGGTGACGCCATGTGGCCTGGACTTCTCTCGCAGTTAGACACGTACGTGGACGTACCGGTGACAGTCGGCACGCGCTGTCCGAGCCCGTGAGTATCCGCGACCGCACCACTCCGGCTCGACTTGTTCGACTTGAAGGGGACAGCCCATGTCGGTCTCGCCTGACCTCAGCACCCTCCGCGCCGCCGGTCCCGAGCTGCTGCGCTCGGTCTTCCGCCGGCACGCCGCCGGCGTGGCCGTGATCACCGCGCAGGGCGACCGCCCCGTCGGATTCACCGCCACCTCCCTGACCTCCGTGGCCGCCGAGCCCCCGGTCGTCTCGTTCGGCGCCGGCACCGGCTCGTCCAGCTGGCCCGTCCTGGCCGAGGCCGAACACGTCGGCGTGCACATACTCGGCGAGCACCAGCGGGAGCTGGCCGCCGTCTTCGCCCGCAGCGGCGCCGACCGCTTCGCCGCGCCCACTCGGTGGCGTGCCGGGCCGGAGGGGGTGCCTCTGCTGGAGGGCGTGCTGGCGTGGCTGGTGTGCCGGGTGGTGGCCCGGGTGCCCGCCGGTGACCACTGCCTCTTCCTCGCCGAGGCGGTGACGGGCGAGGCCGCCGGGACGGGCCGTCCCCTGCTCTACCACCAGGGACGCTTCAACGGTTTGCGGGACTGAGACGTCCCTGCCCCGCGCGTTGGGCACATCACAGGTCAACGGCCTTGCGCTCGGGTGACACGCTCGATGTACTGACGAGTAACATTCCGGTACGGGCTTCAGCGGCCCCGCCCGGGATCCGCCCCCCAAGGCGCCTATGCTGCCTGCCAAGGCAGCTTTGAAGAGACGATGCAGTAGGAGAGCCGGCGTGAGCTTGAGGATCGTTGTCTGTGTGAAGTACGTGCCCGACGCCACCGGCGACCGGCACTTCGCCGAGGACCTGACCGTCGACCGCGACGACGTGGACGGCCTGCTCTCGGAGCTCGACGAGTACGCGGTCGAGCAGGCGCTGCAGATCGCCGACGAGGCCGATGACGCGGAGATCACCGTGCTCACCGTCGGCCCCGAGGACGCCAAGGACGCGCTGCGCAAGGCGCTCTCCATGGGGGCGCACAAGGCCGTCCACGTCGAGGACGACGACCTGCACGGCACCGACGTCATGGGCACCTCGCTGGTGCTCGCCAAGGCCGTCGAGCACGTCGGCTACGACCTGGTCGTCTGCGGCATGGCCTCCACCGACGGCGGCATGGGCGTCCTCCCGGCCCTCCTCGCCGAGCGCCTGGGCGTCCCGCAGGTCTCCCTGCTCTCCCAGGTCGCGGTCGAGGACGGCAAGGTGACCGGCCGCCGCGACGGCGACGCCGCCACCGAGCAGCTGGAGGCCGCCCTCCCGGCCGTCGTCTCCGTCACCGACCAGTCGGGCGAGGCGCGTTACCCCTCCTTCAAGGGCATCATGGCCGCGAAGAAGAAGCCGGTGGAGTCGCTGGACCTGTCCGACCTGGGCATCGAGGCGGACGAGGTCGGCCTCGACGGCGCCTGGACCAAGGTCGACAGCGCCGCCGAGCGCCCGGCCCGCACGGCCGGCACGATCGTCAAGGACGAGGGCGAGGGCGGCAAGCAGCTCGCCGAGTTCCTCGCGGGCCAGAAGTTCGTCTGAGCGGGCCAGAAGTTCGTCTGAGCCCGGAACCCCGCAACCGCCCTCACACTTCCCGCAGGAGAGCAACGCCATGGCTGAAGTCCTCGTCTACGTAGACCACGTGGACGGCGCCGTCCGCAAGCCCACCCTCGAACTGCTCACCCTCGCCCGCCGCATCGGCGAGCCCGTCGCCGTCCACCTCGGCGCCGGCGCCGACGAGGCCGCGAAGGTGCTCGGCGAGTACGGTGCCGTCAAGGTGCTGACCGCCGACGCCGCCGAGTTCGCGGACTACCTGGTCGTCCCCAAGGTGGACGCCCTCCAGGCCGCGTACGACGCCGTCAACCCGGCCGCCGTGCTCGTCCCGTCCTCCGCCGAGGGCAAGGAGATCGCGGCCCGCCTCGCGCTCCGCGTCGGCGGCGGCCTCATCACCGACGCCGTCGACCTGGAGGCCGGCGCCGAGGGCCCGGTGGCCACGCAGTCCGTCTTCGCGGCCTCGTACTCCACCAAGTCCCGCGTCACCAAGGGCACCCCGGTCATCACCGTGAAGCCCAACTCCGCCGCCCCCGAGGCCGCCCCGGCCGCGGGCAGGGTCGAGCAGCTGTCCGTCACCTTCGGCGAGCTGGCCACCGGCACCAAGGTCGTCTCCCGCACCCCGCGCGAGTCGACCGGCCGCCCCGAGCTGACCGAGGCCGCGATCGTGGTCTCCGGCGGCCGCGGCGTCAACGGCGCCGAGAACTTCCCGCTGATCGAGGCCCTGGCGGACTCGCTCGGCGGTGCCGTCGGCGCCTCCCGCGCCGCGGTGGACGCCGGCTGGTACCCGCACACCAACCAGGTCGGCCAGACCGGCAAGTCGGTCTCCCCGCAGCTCTACATCGCGGCGGGCATCTCCGGCGCCATCCAGCACCGGGCCGGCATGCAGACCTCGAAGACGATCGTCGCCATCAACAAGGACGAGGAGGCGCCGATCTTCGAGCTGGTCGACTACGGCGTCGTCGGCGACCTCTTCGAGGTCGTCCCGCAGCTGACGGACGAGATCAAGGCCCGCAAGGGCTGATCCCTCCCCGTCAGGGGCCGCTCTCAGGGCTCCCGCGCGCGGCGGCGTGCGGGGGCCCGTCGCGTTTCCCGGGGTGTTGACCACGGGCCGCGGGCGCGGCTAGCTTCAACGAACTGTTGAACTCCCGGCGGTGGATTGGCGGGTGGGGCCCTGTGCACCGGAGCGTGACGACGACCTTCGACAGCACGCTGACCGACCGCCTCGCGGCCCGGCTGGCCGGCGTGGACGCGGAGCTCGCGCGCCGCTACCCCGGCGACCCGGGCACCCGGCAGCCGGTGCACACGGTCTACGTCCCGGCGGACGCCTTCGCGGCGGACACGGTCCGTACGTGGGGCGAACGGGCGCTGGCCGCCCTGGACGCCCACGCGCCGGACGCGGAAGCGCTCTCCGCCGCGCTCGGCCTGGACGCCACGGCCGTCCACGACCGCGTCCGGGCCAAACTCGCCCGGGAGCCCGTCGAGGACCTGCGCGTCGACTTCGAGGACGGCTACGGCCGCCGCTCCGACGCCGAGGAGGACGAAGCGGCCGCGCGGGCGGCCGAGTTGACGGCGGCGGCGGTCGCGGACGGCGGCGCGCCGCCCTTCGTCGGCATCCGCGCCAAGTCCATGGAGGCGGCGGTCCGGGACCGGGGCGTCCGCACGCTCGACGTCTTCCTCACGGGCCTCATGGCGAGGGGCGGACTGCCCGCCGGGCTCGTCCTCACCCTCCCCAAGGTCAGCCACACCGAACAGGTCACGGCGATGGCGGAGGTGGCGGGGGAGTTCGAGAAGGCGCACGGCCTGGAGGCGGGCCGGATCCGCTTCGAGGTCCAGATCGAGACCACGCAGGCCGTCCTGGGCCCGGACGGCCGGGCGACGGTCGCGCGGCTGCTGGACGCGGGGGAGGGCCGGGTGAGCGCCCTGCACTACGGCACCTTCGACTACAGCGCCGCCTGCGGCGTGGCCCCCGACCACCAGGCCCCCGACCACCCGGCCGCCGACCACGCCAAGGCCGTCATGCAGGTCGCCGTGGCGGGCACGGGCGTCCGCCTCTCGGACGGTTCGACGAACGTCCTCCCGGTGGGCCCGACGGAGCGGGTGCACGCGGCCTGGCGCCACCACCACGCCCTGGTCCGCCGGGCGTTGGCCCGCGCCTACCACCAGGGCTGGGACATGCACCCCGCCCACCTGCCGACGCGGTACGCGGCGGTGTACGGCTTCTACCGCGAGGGCCTGGAGACGGCGGCGGCCCGGCTGGCGGCCTACGCGCGCGGCGGGACGGCCGACGGCGGTGCCGTACTGGACGAACCCGCCACCGCCCGCTCCCTCGCCGGCCACCTCCTCCGCGCGGTCGACTGCGGCGCGGCCGACGCGGCGGAGGTCGCTCGGCTGACGGGCCTCACCCGCCCGGAACTCGACGCCCTGGCGGGCCGCGCCGGGTGACCTCCCGTGGTCACCCCTCCCGCGACACCCGCCGCTGGAACCAGGCCACGTCCCAGTACCTGCCGAACTTCCGGCCCACCTGCTCGTAGACCCCGACGGGCCGGAACCCGAACCGCTCGTGCAGCCGCCGCGACGCGTCGTTGGGCACGGTGATCCCGGCGAGCGCCATGTGCACGTCCTCCCGCTCCAGCACCTCGAACAGCGAGGCGTACAGCAGGCGCCCGACCCCGTGCCCCACATGCTCGGGCGCCACGTACACGGTGGTCTCCACGGACGTCGCGTACGCGTGCTTCGCCCGGAAGGCACTGCTCGTCGCGTACCCGAGCAGCTTCCCGCCCTGCTCGGCCACCAGCAGTCGGTGCGGCCCGGAGTCCGGGTGCTCCAACAGCCAAGGGCGCCGCCCTTCCACGGTGAACGGCTCGATGTCGAAGGTGATCGGCGTCTCCACGACGTAGTGGTTGTAGATGCGGGTCAGCTCTTCGAGGTCGTCCTCGCCGCCGGGACGTATCCGGGTGTCCGGGGCCGCCTCGATTCCGTTCGTCGTGGTGCTCATGCGGGTCACGGTAAGCGGCGCTCGTTACGCCGCTGTTTCGCCTCTTCGCTCGGGCGACGCCGGCCGTTCCCACAGACGACGTCGTGGCCGGTGGGTGCGGCCGCCGGTCCGGCCGGTGGGGGCCGGGACTCAGGCGCCGGGAGCGCGGGGCCCGCCCGGCGGCGGGGTGATCAAGGTGATCGCGGCGTCGAGGAGGGCCTGGACCCGGTCTGCCGTGAACCGCTTGGGTTCGATGGGGAACATCATCATCCAGCCGTCGGCGATGGCGGCCAGCTGGTCGGCGAGCAGGTCGGCGGGGATGTCGTCGCGGACGCCGCCCTGTGCCTGCCCGGCCGCCAGGAGCGAGGCGAGGATGGCGCGGTGGCGGGCGTAGCGCCGCTCGATGACGGTGGCGAAGGCCGGCTCGTACCGCGCGTGGGCGAGCAGTTGGGACATCACGGGCCAGAACTCGGGGTCGCCGGCGGCGCGGGACAGCCACCGTTCCAGGACCGCCCTGATGCCGGGGTGGTCCCGGCCGGGGCCGAGCAAGGCGTCGAAGGCGTCGAACCGGCTCTCGGCCACCGCGGCGACCAGCTCTTCCTTGTTCGCGAAGTAGTACGTCACCGTCCCGGTGGTGCACCCCGCGCGCTGGGCCACCTTGCGCAGGGAGGTGTTGGTGTACCCCTCCCGCGCGATCACCGAGGCCGCCGCCTCCAGGAGCTCGGCCCGCCGCGCTTCGTGGTCGCCCGTAGGCCGTCCGCGCCGCCCGGCCGGTCCGCTACCGTCGCGGGCGGTCGCGGGGCGGGTCGGATTCTCGGGCATCCCGCGATTTTGCCACACGGTTGACGTAACGCCCGTTGTGCGAATTTGCGGCGTGGGAGGAATCGCCACGAGACACGCCTGCGACGCCGCCGCCCAGGCGCCGGAGCTCTCATATCATCCGCTCAAGCCTTGACACCGCTCATCCGCTCAGGTCTTCCCGTCAGTGCCACCCTGACAGCCGCCGTCCAGAGAGGCCCGTCCGTGCACCGCTGGCTTTCCGAACGGCGCCGATCGACGGTGAGCCTGGGCCTCGCGGTGTGCGCGGCGGCGGTCCTCCCCAACGACAGCCTGACGGACGTCTCGACAGCGGACATCGGCGTGTTCGTACTCTTCGCCTACCTGCTCCCCTACCTCGCGCTGACCTTGTCCGCCTTCTTGAGGGTGAGTCCGGAACAGGTCCGGTCCTGGGCGCAGCGCGAAGCCCGCGGCACGTTCCTGCAGCGCTACGTCCTCGGAACCGCGCCCGGGCCCGGGGCGTCGCTCCTCATCGCGGCCGCCGCCCTGGTGGTGGCGGTGCTGTGGCTTCCCGGCCACCTCGGCACCGCCCTCCCCGTCATCCCCCGCACGCTGGTGGCCCTCGCGCTGGTCGTCGTCGCCTGGGTCTGCGTGGTGCTGGCCTTCGCGGTCACCTTCCAGGCCGACAACCTCGTGGAGGACGAGCGGGCGCTCGACTTCCCCGGGGAGGAGGCCCCGGCCTGGGCCGACTACGTCTATTTCGCGCTGGCGGCGATGACGACGTTCGGCGCCACCGACGTCAACGTGACCTCACGGGAGATGCGGCGGACCGTGGCGGCGAACACGGTCATCGCCTACGTCTTCAACACCGTCACGGTCGCGAGCCTGGTGTCCACGCTGGGCGGACGCTGACGTCGCGACGGCGGCGGAACGGCCGTCAGCGCGACCGCCGGCGCTGCGGCGACGACCACGTCCGGCCGCGGTGCAAGCGGTCCGAGACGCGGTCGACCGTCCAGGCGGCGTGCAGCGTCGGCGTACTCAGAACGGAGGGGGCGAACCGTGGCCGCGTCCGCCATACGGCGGCGAGGTCCTCGTGTGTCCGGCCGCCGGCGAGCCGGTCGGCGAGCAGCGTTCCGAGGTACGGGGACTGGGCGAGGCCGTGGCCGTTGCAGCCGATGGCGTAGAAGACGTTCTTCGCCGCCTCTCCGGCGATCGGCAGCAGCGACGACGTCATCGCGATCCACCCGCCCCAGGCGCGCCGCGGCGCGACGTCGCCGAGCGACGGGAACCGCTCGTGGAAGCCGCGGAGGAGGTCCGCCACCACCGCGTCGTCCGGCTCGCGGGCGCCCAGCGGCCCGCGCGTCGTCCGGAGCCGCCGGGTGCCGAACATGACGGTGCCGTGTGGCGTGGGCCGGTAGTTCTCCAGGATCGTGTGCGGGGTGATGATGCCGCTGCGCCTCGTCCAGCCGGTGGCCGCCAGGCGTTCCGGGGCGATCGGTTCGGTCTCGACCAGGCTGGTCCAGACCGGAGTGACCATCCGCCTCGGGGCGATCGCGAGGTCGCGGGAGTAGGCGTTGGTGGCCAGCACCACGCGCTCGGCGTGAACGCGGGCCCCGGCCACGCTGACGACGACCCCCGAGGCGTGCGGCTCGACCGCGCGCACGGCGGTCCGTTCGTACGTCCGCACATCCGACGCGAGGAGCGCGTCACGCAGACCGAGCGCGAACCTGCCGGGGTTCAGCAGTCCGCCGGCCCGCTCGAAGACGCCGCCGAGGAACGTGTCCGGCAGGCCGAAGTCGCGGCCCTCGACGAACTCGACGTCCGCCCCCGCGCGTTGAAGGATCCCGGCGTTGCGTTCGGTGCGCCGGAGCTGTCCCGGGGAGACGGCGGCGATGACGTTGCCCGTGGGCTCGTAGTCGCAGTCGATGGCCAGCCGCCCGATCAGCTTCTCGGTGAAGCGGGCCGCCTCGTCCGCGTACCGGACGAGACCCGGCAGCCGGCGCCCGTACAGCGTGTCGAGCAGCTGCGGATCGCCTGCCAACGCGTTCGACAGGTACCCGGCGTTGCGCGAACTGCCGCCCCATCCGCAGAACCCGGACTCCAGGAGGACGACATCGGCGCCGTGCTCGGCCAGCCGCAGTGCCGTCGCCATGCCGGCGTAACCGCCCCCGACGACGGCGATGTCGCACGTGAGTTCCCCCTCCGGCATCGGGGCGAAATCGGTGGGCCGGTCGGCCCAGCCGGAGAACGCCGAATACGTCACGCCGGCGAAGCCGGCCACGCTCGCTGCCATGTCGTGCATGTCGATCCTGGTCTCCGTTCCGAATGCGGCGGTCGGCAGCACCGTAACCAGCGGAGAGATTTTTCGCAACGAGTGTTACGAAAAATGCGTCCACTGCCGCACGCCTGCCGGCATCGGCGCTTCCGGCCCCCGCGACGCGGGCGCGGCCGCCCGCGCCCTGGCCGGGGCCGCCGGAACGCTCAGAGGCACCGCATCCGGTTCGCTCTCCGCAGCGACTCGACCGCGTCGCACCAGATGGCCAGGTCGGGGACGGCGCTCAGTTCGTCGGAGCGGGCCCTCGCGCGGCGGGAGGCGCGTTGCCAAGTGGCCGGGTCCTTCAGGGACATGAGGGCGTGGATCCAGGCGTTGAGGTCGTCGCGGTAGGCGAAGATGCCGGCTTCGCCGAGGGATTCCACGAGGCCCGGGGTGGGGTGGGCGATCACGGGGATGCCGGAGGCGAACGCCTCCACCGCGACGCGGCCCCAGGACTCGTACAGGCTCGGCATCAGCATCACGCGCGCCCGGCCGTACACGTGCTCCCGCATCCGCTGCCCCGGGACGCCGGAGACGACCTCGCAGTTGGGCAGCCGGGGCGGCGGCATGATCTGCTGTCCGTACGCGCCGCGGACGCCCAGGAAGTCCCACTCCGGGGTCCAGGCCGCGATCTGCCAGAAGAGGTCGCCCCCCTTGTCGGGGTTGAGGTTGACGAGGGTCGCGCGGTCGCCGGGTTCGGTGCGGTACTCCTCCGCGAGCACGGGCGGGCGGACGACGATGCTGTGCCGCGGCAGGAACTCCTGCGGGTAGTGGGCGTAGAAGATCTCGCCCTCCCGCCGGATCCACTCGCTGTTGTAGACGACCAGGTCGGCACCGGCCGCGTTGTGAAAGCTCGTCGAGAAGTCGTCGTGGCAGATCACGGCCAGGGGTATGCGGCGGTCCCGGGCCAGCCCCGCCACGATCGGGACGTTCTCGAAGTGGGAGAGGAGCAGATCGGCCCGGCCCGCGTGGGCGGTGAAGTCGAGACCCTCCTGGTACGGGACGACGCGCACCCCGTCGATCTCGTAGCTCCTCTCGATCTCCCCGGGGTGCGACAGCCAGACGGTCACGCGGTGGCCGCGTTCGGCCAGCGGGCGGAGCATCGAGTGGAGCATCCACTCGGAGCCCGCGTTGTGGGTCGGCGGATAGCCGTACACCCGGGCCACGATGGTCATGGCCCCGGTGGTGGGGGTCGCGGCCGGTCTGGGCCGGTGGGGCGCCACCGTGTTCACGTACGAGTACTCCCTCCGGGGGTGGGGTGGTGCGGGAACGCGGTGCGGACGACGGCCGCCGCCGTTCAGTCTTCGGGGGACGAAGTGACGTGGACGGGGTTCGAGGACGACTCCTCGGTGCCGACGGTGAAGGTGAGTGCCGTGGTGCCGACGGGAGCGTTCCCGGCGGCCCCGACGGCCGTCCAGAGCACGGCGGTTCCGCCGGCGGGGACGCTCAGGCGCGCGCGGGGTGTGGCTGGACCACTCGCCGTGGCCTCGGGCGGTGACGAAGCGGTGGTTGTCGCTGACGGGCGCGGCCTGCGTGTCGCCGAAGAAGACGGTGGCCTTCAAGACGCCGTTGTCGTCAGGGGCTTCGCAGATCGCCTCCGCGCTGAACGTGGCCACGAACAGGGCGCCGAGCGAGGGCCGCCCTTGGCCGAGCTTGAGGTCGATCTCCGCGCCGGGAACGGCGACCCAGGAGGTGCCGCGGGTCTCGAAGCGCGTGGTGTCCCAGACGGCGTAGGTGACGTCGGCGGGCTTGCTGATGCGCAGTGACCGGTTCGAGGCGGGCGTGCTCACGTACGTCGTCCCTTCGTCGCCAACAGTGCAGTGACTGTACGAAGTTGATTCGTCACGTACCGCTGTCATGGGATACGTGCCCTCATCAATGAAGGGCTCATGCTTGGCGCAACGGCGAATGTCCGAAAGCGGCTTGGATGGCGATGCGCGTTCGCTGACATGTGCGGCGGGCGGACGCGTCGACGGCTTCGCGCGGGTGGCGCCGAGTCCGTTGCGGCATCAAGTAGCTAGCCCGAGCAGGGGAGTTGCTCGTGGGATGGAAGGGTGTCAGTCCACCCACACGCGGGCCAGGCACCTGCGGGCGTGCGGGTTGGGCGAGTCGGTGAAGGCGGTGCGGCCGTGCAGCACGACGGCGTTGTCGAGCCAGAGAAGGTCTCCCCGGCGCAGGGGAAAGCGCAGGGCGGTGCGCGGGTCGGACAGGATCCGGTCGACGGCGTCGAGGGCCGCCCGGTCACCGGGGGTCAGGGGTGCGCCCGCTTCCTCATGGGCGCGTTCGATTCCGCGCCGGTTGTAGTGCACGCGCAGGTCGGTGCCGTGTCGCCGGAAGACGGGGCGACGCCGGTCGAAGCCGGTTCCCCGGCCGAAGTGGAATTCCTGGTAGAGGCGGGACAGGGCCCAGGGGCTCTCGGCGAGCAGCCTGTTGTGCACGGTGTGCCCGCTCGCCAGCAGCGTCTCCCCGCCGTGTGCCGCCGGGCGCACGCACAGCAGCCCCAGCAGCCTCGGGGGTGGGGTGCCGGAGTGCGGTCGGTGTGCAGGGCCAGGGCGAGGTCGGTCTTGCCCAGCCCGGCGTCGCCGGTCACGGTGACGAGGTCGCCGGGGTCCTCCGGCCTCACCGTGCCCAGGGCGGCGGCGAGTCGGCGGCACGTCGTGGCGCGTTCCCGGTCGGTGCGCCCGGCTACCGGAAAGCCACGGATCACGACGAATCCGCGCCCCTCGCGCAGGCGTTGGGTGACACGTGTGGCCAGATCCGCGAGGGCTGCCCCAGGGCTGCTCGCGTGGGCCCCGTCCCGGGTCCCGTGCCGCTGCCGCGGCCGTCGAGTGCGCGCGAGAAGGCGGGTGACAGCGGGAGCAGCCAGTCCTCCTCGCCGAGGGTGTGGCCGTTCCACGCCGTGAGTGCTTCGACCGGGGCGGGCTGGGTCATCTGCTCACCTTTCCGCGACGGCTGCCTGCCGGCAGTTCCCGTCACCGGAACGTACCCGAGGACGGGGTCCGGGTGCAGTCCCGGTGCGGTCCCGGGGCGGACCGAGCCCCCGCCCGCTACCGGGGGGCGAGGCCGCCTTCGGCGGTGAGCGCGGTCACAAAGGCGGACCAGGCGGGGGTGGGGAGGGTGAGGGTGGGGCCGGTGGGGGTTTTGCTGTCGCGGACGGGTATCAGGCCGGAGTGCTGGTCCGATACCTGGAGGCACTGGTCTTCTTCCATGCTGTAGCTGCTGCTTCGCCAGGTGATCGCGTGCAGTTCGGAGGGACTAGGCACGGTACTTCTCCTCAATCACTCTGCGGATAAGCGCAGTCGATTCCTCGTGTGATAGAGCACAGGCTTGTAGGGAATCGTACAGGGATTCGTACTCGGCGACTTCTGGCGGTTGGGAGATATAGGTACCTCTGATGATCCCGGGCCGGTACACGATGGACTGGCCGCTGCGCAACGTCATGATCGTCGTTCTGCCCAGTCGCATAAGGCCGCCCGACGGCGGGACGCGGTCGAACGTCACGATGCGCAGGTGAATATGGGGCTTGTCGGTTGCTGCGAGCAGATGTGTCAGCTGTCCGCGCATAATCCGGCAGTCTCCGATGCGCCACTGCAAGGCGGATTCCGTGATAAGTGCACAGAATTCCGGTGGTTCGGGCCCTTCGATCAGGGCCCGCCTTCTCTGGCGATACCTGACCTTCTCCTCCAGATCGCCCCCGGTTGCCGACAACTCGGCTTTCAGGAGCGCTGTCAAGTAGTCGTCTGTCTGGAGCAGGGCGGGGATGAAGTCTGTGTAGTGGCGGAACTTCACTGTGCGCGACTCGTAGTCGAAGCGTCGCTTGGCCCATCTCGCGTCCGGGCTGTCCTGGACGTCGTCCCAGAGGTCGAACAGCGAACCACCTGCCCCCAGAACCTCGTCCAGCTCCTGAGCCACGTCCTCAGTGGGGAAGCGCTCACCCGACTCGAACTTCGCGATCGCGCTGTACGACAGGAAGACCCGGTCCGCGACCTCCGCCCGGGTCAGGCCACCCTCGACGCGCAGCTCCCGCAGCCGCGTCGCGTAACGAGCGATGATGCCCCGAGACGGGTCGAGCCGTTCCGGATCGGACATGGTGGGAACCCCCGACAGGTGAGCTGTGGCGCGGCGCGGCCGAGCTTATGGGGCGGGGTGGGGCGTCCGAGCCGGAATCGAATGCACCGCGACGGTCGGTTGACGCCGGAAAGCCGTCAACTGGTTGGACGCGGGGCCTCGTCCAACGCCGGGAGGGAAGCCGCGAGCCAGGGCAGCAGGACCGGCAGGACATGCGCGGGCTGCATGGCCTGGGTGTGGTCGAGGCCGTCGAGGAGGCGGACCGTCCAGCCGGCGGACGCCAGTTCCGCGCGTCCGGCCGCGACCGCGCCGCCGATGTCGACGGTGACGCCACCCCACCCCTCCCCGTAGGGGATCGCGTCGGCGGATCCGGCGAAGCACAGGCGCGGGCAGCGCACCCGCGGCAGCGCCGCCCGTTCGTCGAAGTCGCGCAGCGCCTCGTACAGCGTTACGAACTGCCGCGTCTGCGCCTCGGTGGCGGACACTTCCACGGACGACCAGTCGTAGTCGTCGGGGGCCGTGGTCCCGCCCGGGGTCTCCCGGGTCCCGGCGGCGGAAGCCGCCATAGCGTGCGCGGCCCGCGTGACGCGCAGCATCTCGGCGTAGGGGCCGCCGAGGGGCGGGAAGCCGCCCATGGCCAGGGCCGCGAGACGGTCGGTGCGCAGGGCGAGTTGGAGGCCGCTGAGTGCCAGCCAGGAGTAGCCGTAGTAGGCGAAGCGGTCGGCGCCGGCCGCGTCGGCGACGGACAGGAGGTCGGCGGCGATGGTGTCGGGGGTGAGGGCGTCCGGCCGGGGGTGGGCCATGAGGTGGTTTTCGTAGGCGAAGGCGGCGACGCGGAACCCGGCTTCGGCGATGCCCCGGACGAGGGAGCGGCCCAGCGCCGGATCGACGCCCCAGCGCCGGAGTTCCTCGGCGCGCGTCCCTTGCGCGGGACGTGGGTCGACGGGGAGGAGGACGGTGACGGGCCCGGTTCCGTGGACCTCCACCGGGAGGGCGCTTCCGTCGTGGAGCCTCGCTGCGATCACGGACTGTCTCCCTGTTCCGGCCGGCGACGGCCAATTCCCGTAGGGCGTAAGGTGTTCGGCGGGGATGACAATAACGTAGTGCGTAAGGAGTTCAAGGGTGGGCATCATCGCCGGGCAGGGCGACCCGACCGCGTCCATGACGCTGCTCTGGGGCCGCGCGGAGGCGAAGGCGAACGGGCGGCCGGCGCGCAAAGCGCCGGGCCCCAAGCCCGGGTTGAGCGTGGACGTCATCGTGGAGGCGGCGATCGCGGTGGCCGACGAGGCGGCGTCGGCGGCGGGGCTGTCGATGCGCACGGTGGGGGAGCGGCTGGGGTGTTCATCGATGGCGCTGTACACCTACGTGCCCGGCAAGGCGGAACTCCTCGACCTCATGTACGACCGGGTGCACGCGGAGATTGCCACCGACCGCACGGTGGACGGAGACTGGCGGGCCGCGGTGACCGGGTGGGCGGCGGAGCTCAGGGCGTTCTGCCTGCGGCATCCATGGGTGCTCCAGGTCTCGTACGCGCGCCCGGTGCTCGGCCCGCACGAGCAGGCCGTACTGGAGGCGCTGCTCCGCGCCCTGTCGGGGGCCGGGCTGCGGGCGGAAACGCTGCGAGCGGTGGTGAGTTCGCTGTTCCACTTCGTGCACGGCTCGGCGCGGACGACGGCCGAGGCGCGCCGGGCGGCGGCCGTGACCGGCGTCCCGGACCGGGACTGGTGGAACACCCGTGTGACGCTCTTGAACGAGCTCGCCCCCGACTTCGCCGACCGCTTCCCGCTGTCGACGCGGCTCGCCTCCTCGCAGGCCGCGCCCGTGGACGAAGAGGATCCGGCGGACGCCTGGGAGCGCGAGACCGACGGCGTCTTCTCGGCCGGCCTGGCCGTCCTCCTCGACGGAATCGAGGCGACGGCGGCCGGATCCGGCCGTTGACGATCAGGAGGGCGCGGCGTGGGTGAGGGGGTTGGCGGCGTGGTGGCGCAGGAGGAGGTAGGCGTTCTGGATCAGGGAGTTGCGCAGGGTCCAGCCGCTGCTGACGAGGGCCGTGACGGTGGTGCGGCGCGAGGGGCTGAAGCCGATGAAGGCCGTCGCCGCCCGGGTGCTTCCGGGCTGGAAGTAGAGATCGCCGTGAGCGGTCGTTCTGCTGAGCCAGCCCAGCGTGGTCGCCTGCGGCGAGTCCGTGCGGGTGACGGCCCGCAGGGCGCGGTACAGGGCCGGGGGCAGGCCGGGGTCGGGGGAGATGTGCTGGGTGAGGAAGCGGGTGAGATCGCGGGCGCTGGAGCGGATGGCCCCGGCGCCCGAGAAGCCCGGAGTGCGCAGCGGCGGCATGGGGTGGCCGTGCCAGTAGCCCTCGGTCTGTTCGAGGTCGCTGCGGGCGGTGGTGTGCGTGAGGCCCAGGGGGCCGGCGATTCTCTCGGCGACGAGGTGGGCGTAGCCCTGCTCGGTGACGTGTTCGAGCATGCGGCCCAGGAGGGCGAACCCGATGTTGGAGTAGTGCCTTGAGGTGCCGGGGCGAAACTTGAGGCGGGCCCGGGACAGGTCTGTGAGGAGGTCCCGGTCGTGGTAGCGGAGGTAGGGGTTGGTGACGCACGTCGGCAGTGCCCTGAGCAGCATCCGCGGCGCCAGGTGGGGCAGCCCGGAAGAGTGGGTGGCCAGGTGCAGGGCGGTGATCTGCCGGGCCGCGCGGCCCGGGGGCATGGCGCCGGGCGGGACGTGATCGGCCAGGGGTTCGTGCAGGCGCATCCTGCCTTCTTCGACCAGGACCGCGAACAGCAGCGCGGTGAAGGTCTTGCTGACGGAACCGACCTCGAACGGCGCGTGCGGGGTGAGGGGAGCGCGTGACGTGAGGCTGCTGAACCCGGTGCACAGGGTGTAACCGCAGCCGTCGCGGCCGACCGTGATCGCGGCGGCCATGTTGCGGCCCGCCTCGCCGATGATGGCGCGCAGCAGTGCTTGAGGATCTTCAGGATGTGCGCAACCCTTTCGAACCTTGCGGACCACGCACAGTGGATCAAGCCGGCGCATCGGTCCGGGTGGCACAAGCGGCGCGGGCGGCCGCCATGCCCGTGACGCAGGTGGTGTGCTGGTGGCGACGGAAGTCGGCCGCCGCATCGGATGCCGCCTCATCGGATGCCGCCGCATCGGATGCCGTCGGATGGGATTCCGGTGGATCGGTCACCGCCGGGCCGGACGCGGCCCCGGGTGCCGTGCCGGTACCCGGCCGGCCCTTGGGCGGTACGCGGCCGGAGACGTCCTGGGCCGCGGCCAGCGCGTCCCACTGGGCGGCGGGAAGTTCCGGCCGGGGAACGCAGACGTCGACGTAGAGGAGCTCCGCGACCAGGTCCCAGTCCTGCGATTCGCACCACACGTCCAGCCAGACCGGCAGCCACCTGGTCAGGTAGTCGATCACGGGCGCGGGGAGGGCGAGGGGGCGACGCCCCCAGTCGGCGAGGTGGTAGACGGTGTGGGTGAGGCAGTAGGCGTCGTTCCAGTCGATGGCCCACGGCTCCGGGGTGCTTCCCAGCCAGGTACGGGCGGCCGGCTCGGCCCAGTCGCCGGGGTCCGGGTGCGGCAGTCCCGCCAGCCGCTGCGCGTTGGCGACGGCGAGACGGCGGTTCGGGTACAGCTCGGCGGCCTTGAAGGCCGTCAGCCGGTGGACGCGCCGCAGAAGCTGATCGAGCCCGCCGTGGCGGTAGCCGGCCCGGACGAAGTGCGCGTAGGTCTCGACCGGGTCGGAAAGGGACAAGTGGCGCAGCTGGCGCTCGTAGAGCAGATCGCCCCGGCCCAACTGCCGCCAGCAGTGGTCCAGGATGTCGCGCGCGCGAGCGCGGTTCCGCGGCGTGGGCAGGGCCTCGGACGTCACCTGCGCCGCCAGCGTCATCTCGGCGAGCGCTTTGTACTCGTTCGTGTGGTCGGCTAGGTGCGGGCTGACGTCGGCGGGCAGGGCGCAGTACGCGCAGTTCTCGTGCAGCCACGTCATGGCACCGTCGGCCACGGCGGACAGTCTCGCGTTCTCCACACGCTTCACCGTCGTGGTCACGCGGCCCCCCGGACGAGAGCAGATGCCGGGAGACGGCGGTGTGCAGCGCGGTCACCGGCCCGCCGGCACCGCACCACTCCACGTACTCGACGGCGCCGGGCAGATCGAGTCCGACGTCGCCGCCCTCCCGCCAGGCGAGCGCGGCCCAGCGGGTCAGACGGGCCGCGAAGGCGAAGTCGCGGCGGAGCAGCGCCCGCGTGAGCCCCCTGCCCACGCCCTGGGCCCAGCGTGCCGCGCAGGGGGCCAGGAGCGTACTGGTGGCGGGCCACGCCATGGGCGCGAGCCAGGCCGCGCTGAGCGACAGGGCGCGCCAGTCACTTCCGTCGATGCGCTGCACCCACTCCGCGTGCGCCTCGTGAGCGGCAGGGGACGGGACCCGCTCGGACGATGTCAGATCGTTCACGGCGGCCGAGATCATGCGCAGCTCGACGGGCTGCCGGCCGTCCACCGGAAGCCTCCGAAGGGCTTCGAGGACCGCCTCGCCCTCTTCCGGAGCCACCGGCGTGCCGCGCGACAGCGCGGGTGCCAGGGCGTCGCACCCCAGCACCCGGATGGCCGCCAGGGCCGTGTCCGCCTGCGGAGCGGACGCCAGGAACCCGGCCAGCGGCCGGTGCCCGTGGTCCGTCAGGGCCACGTGGACCGCTGCCGCAAGCTCGTCCGTGGCCGAGGACAGGTCCACGCTCGCGGGAATGACGGCCTCCTCGCTACGCCGGGTCCTTCGGCTCCTCCGGCCCCAGAAGCTGGGGGAGAAGCCCGAGGGCGGACATCGGCATGAAGGACGGCACGTCCCCGACGGGCGACTCCACGGGGGTCATCGCCTCGACGACGTCCAGTGCGAGATCCACTTCCGGTCCGAGCACCGCTGTCTGCACCACCATGACGTCACCTCTCTCCACGGGGGACGACACGCCTCTGAGGCGTGCCGACGGCCGGGAACCGGCCTCCCTTCAGCCTGACGCGCCCCTCACCCCGCTGCATCCCGAGCCGTCGGGGCGGGGGCGGATTGGGCGACACGCCGAAGGATGTGAGGATGTGGCCATGCAGAATGTTTTTTTCGACATCACCATTGACGGCAAGGACGCCGGCCGCATCGTCTTCCGGCTCTTCGACGACGTCGTCCCGGAGACCGCGCGCAACTTCCGCGAGCTCGCCACCGGCCAGAACGGCTACGGCTACGCCGGTTCGGCCTTCCACCGCGTCATCCCGGACTTCATGCTCCAGGGCGGCGACTTCACCGACGGGAACGGCACCGGCGGCAAGAGCATCTTCGGCAAGTCCTTCGCCGACGAGAACTTCACCCTCAAGCACGACCGGCCGTTCCTGCTCTCGATGGCCAACCGCGGCCCGAACACCAACGGCTCCCAGTTCTTCGTGACGACCGTCGTCACCCCGTGGCTGGACGGCAAGCACGTCGTCTTCGGCGAGGTCGCCGAGGGCCAGGAGCTCGTGAAGCGGATCGAGGCGCTGGGCTCGCACAGCGGCGCCCTGAAGGCCGCCGTCGTCATCAAGGAGAGCGGCACCGTCGCCTGACGTTTGCCGCCGCGAGCCGCACACCGAACGCCTGAGTACGGATACTCAGGCGTTCGGCGTTCGGGGCGGAAACCATGGGCCCATGCGTACGTTCCACTGGGCCAGACCCCTGAAGGGGGCCGCGGTCACCGGCCTCGCCGTCCTGGCCTGCCACACCGCCCTGACCGCCGGTTTCGCTGCCGCGCGCGCCGAGGAGAGGGCCGATCCGGACAACGCCTGGGCGGGGACGGAGGTGTGGCTCGCCACGTTCGCCGTCGGTCTGGTCCTGGCCATGCCCGTAATGCTGTGGGCGGGCATGCGGCTGCTGCGCGAGAAGGACAACCATCTGCTCGTCGTCGGGGGCGGCCTCGCCTGGTTCTTCGCGGCGGGGTGCCACGTCGACGCCTGGAGTGCGGACGGGGCGGGGCGGCATGTTCCCATGCCGTCGATCGCCGGAATGATCGCCGTGGGGGCGCTGCTCTCGTGGGGCCGGCTGGCCGACCGGCTGGTGTCGGAGGACGCGACCGAGGGCGGCGGCCGGTGAGCCGAGACGGGGAATCGGTGAGTCGAGACGGGCGGCGGTGAGTCGAGACGGGCGGCGGTGAGCCGAGGCGTCCCGGGCCCGTCGGGGGGCGCCCTTCAGCGGGGCGAGCCGGCGGTCGCCTTCAGACGCCTTCCGCCACCGAGGGCCGCGCGGTCTCCTCGCCGGTTCCGCCCAGGGGGCGTGCCGCCTCCCAGGCCGCCTCGATCATCCGGAAGACCTCGTCCACCGCGGCCTCCGGATCGGCCGCCTCGCGGGCCAGCGAGTAGGCGTCGATCGCGAACCGCGCGACCGCCCGGCAGGCCGTCGGGGTCCGCGCGAGGCCGGGTTCGGCGGCGATGGCCGCCGCCAGCGACTCCGCGTGGCGCAGCCGCATCGACTCCTCGTACTCCCGCAGGGCGGGCGACGTGTCGATCATGCGCCAGACCGGAGCGGCGTCGTCCGCCGTGCAGTGCCGTACGAGGGCCTGGATCTCGCGGCGCAGCGCGGGGATCAACGGCTCGTCCGGGGCGCGGTCGCCGACGGCCCGGGCGAGGCGGTGCTCGAAGTCCGCGTCCTGCTCGAAGACCAGGGCCTCTTTCGAGGCGAAGTGGGAGAAGAGGGTGGTGACGGCCACGTCGGCCTCGGCGGCCACGTCCCGGATGCCCACCGCGTCGTACCCGCGCTCCAGGAAGAGGCGGAGGGCGGCGTCGGCGATCTTCTGGCGGGTCGCCGCCTTCTTGCGTTCGCGGCGTCCGGGGGGCGCGGTCATGGGATCACACTAGCAAATGCGGAGGTGGGACTGTTACTTAAGGCTAACCGGTAGTGCTTGGGGGTGGGTGGGCACCGGTGGGCACGGCGGAGCCGTATCCCCCCGCAGGCGCGTGTGTGAAGGTGTCGTTCACCGGGTCGGTGTGCACGAGCCGGCCGGTGGTTCGGGCGACGGGATTCTGGCGACGGGATTCGGGCGACGCGGTTCAGGCGACGAGGTTCGGGCGGCGGGGGAGGCCGAAATGCCGATGGCGGGTGGTGCGGGGGCCGGGGCGAGCGGGGGCTCGGTCCGCTGGCGGGTCGGAGACGTCGTCGACGGCCGGTACGAGGTGCTGCGGGTCCACGAGCAGGGGGCGATGGGCCTCGTCTACCGGGTGCGGCACCTGCGGTGGGGCACCGACCTCGCGATGAAGTGCCCCCGGCCGGAGGCGACGGCCGCCGCGGCCGACCGCGAGCGGTTCCTCGCCGAGGCCGAGACCTGGGCGTCCCTGCGCGGACATCCGAACGTGTGCGGCTGTCACTTCGTGCGCGTCCTCGACGGCGTCCCCCTCGTCTTCGCCGAGTACGTCCCCGGCGGCAGCCTCAAAGAGTGGATGGACGACGGGCGGCTCTACGAGGGCGACGAACCCGCCGTCCTCGCACGGATCCTGGACGTCGCGATCCAGGCGGCCCGGGGGCTGGGACACGCCCATGTCGAGCGCATCGCGCACCGGGACGTCAAGCCGGCCAACTTCCTGCTGGACCACGACGGCACCCTGAAGGTGACCGACTTCGGCATGGCCACCGCCGGCGCCACCGCCTCGTTCGCGGGGGGCATGACCCAGGCGTACGCCTCCCCGGAACAGGCCGGCGGTACGCCGATGGGGTGGGCGGTCGGCCGTCGTGGCGACGTGTACAGCCTGGCCGTGTCCGTGCTGGAGATGTTCACCGGCGGGGTGACATGGCTGGCCGGGCCGGTCGCGGGCGCGGCGCTGCGGGCCTATGTGAAGGAGGGCCGCTCCGGCGGCGACGGGCTGCCGCGCATGCCCCGTGCCATGGCCGAGCTGCTGGCCCGGTGCCTGCGGCGCAACGCGCAGCACAGGCCGGAGTCGATGACCCGGCTGGCCGCCGAACTCGCCGACATCCACCGGGAATCGCTCGGCGTCGACTACCGGCGTCCGGTGCCCGACCCCGTCGAACTCCGCGCCGACGACCACAACAACCGCGGTGTCTCGCTCCTCGAACTCGGCCGTGAGAAAGAGGCGATACGCGAGTTCGCGGCCGCGCTGACGGCCGACCGCCGGCATCCGCAGGCCACGTACAACGCCGGTGTGCTGGCGTGGCGCAGGGGCGCGCTGAACGGGACCCTCCAGGACGAACCGCCCTGCACGAGCGACATGACACTCCTCGCCGGCATCCCCGAGGGCTCCGGCGACACCTGGCAGGCCCGGCTGATGACGGCCCAGGTGCACCTGGAGCGCGGCGACACGGAGTCGGCCGGTGCCCTGGTGGACGGCCTCCTGCGGGAACGCCCCGGCGAGCCCGAGGTGCTCGCCCTCGCGGACACGCTGCGGTCGGGCCGGGTGCCGTCCGGACGCTGTGCCGGCACCCGAGAGGTGCCCTGGCACACGGGCCGACGGGACCCGCTCGGCCCTCCGGCGCGGCTGACCCTCGACGGCCGGTGGGCGCTGACGGGCGACAGGGAGGGCACCACCCACCTGTGGGACCTGCGGCACGGCCGTCGCCGGCTCACCCTCACGCACACCACGCCCGAGGCCGTCGCGGTCACGAGCGACGGCCGGATCGTGGTGTCGGCACACGGAGACGGCCGGCTGCGCTGCCACGGGACGGACAACGGCGACTGCCTGTACGCCGCTTGCCTGCCGGGGTGGTGGCCGGGCTCCGAGGCGGGTCTCGTCCGGCTGGAGGCGGACGACGAGGGGGTCATGGTGGCGGTCGCGGGGGAGGTGCAGCGGTGGCGCGTCGGCGAGCCGGAGCCGTGGCACCGGATGAAACTGCGCGACGAGTCAGGGGGCGAAGCCGACTGGCGCTGGGCCACGGTGAGCGACGACGGCCGCTGGGCACTCGCGACAAGGCCGGCCAAGGCGCGTGACCGGCGCTCCCGGTGGGACTCGTCCGCGTACGCGGGGAGGGCCGTGTACGTGAGGAACGGGACCGTGCAACTGTGGGACCTGGACTCCGGCGGCCGGCGTCTCACCCTGGAGGGCCCGGGAGAGGACATCACCGCCGCGGCGCTGAGCTCCGAGGGCGCTTACGCGCTCGTCGGCGGCAGCGGTCTTCTGCGTCTGTGGGACCTGAACAGCGGCCGCTGCGTCAGCCGCTGGCGCACCGGCACCAGTACCGGCATCGGCACCATGACCGGCATCGTCACCGGCCTCGGCATCGGCTCCCACCCCGACCCCCGGACCGGTGAGATCCTCGCGCTGTCGCTGAGCTCCGACACCCGCCTGGCGCTGTCCGGTGAGGAGGACGGCACCGTGCGCCTGTGGGACGTCCACAAGGGCCGTTGCCTGCGCACGTTCACCGGCCACCGGGACTCGGTGGCCGCCGTGCTCATGAGCGCGGCGGGGGACACCGGAATCTCCCTCGCGCACGACGGCACCGCCCGGTGGTGGGAGTGGGACGGCCTGGGGTCGTACACCGCGCCGCCGCACCCGAGCCCGCCACGGCGGTCCGGGGCGGCGGAGCGGGCGGAACCGGCCCGACAGCCGCCCGGCCGGGAGCGGCTCCGGCGGGTGCCGGCGGCGGGGCCGCCGCCGGTCCCCCATGAGGTGTTCGCCGGGCTGCGGGCGGCACGGCCGGTGCGGAGATTCGGGGTGGGTTACCGCTGGTCCGTCCACGCGGTGGCGATCGACCCCGGCGGACGCAAGGTCTTCGCCCTGGGCGAGGGCCTGTGGACGAAGACGACGGCACGGATCTGGGACGTGGCCAGGGGATGGGACGAGCGCAAGGCCCTCGAAGCGTTCTCCGCGTTCGCGATCAGCGAGGGCGGTACTCGCGTCATGGCGTACGGCGCGGACGGCCTGGTCGTCTGGACGGCGGACTTCGCCGAGCTGGTACGGGTGCGGGGCGTCCGCACCGATCCCTTGGCCGTCTCCGCCGAACCGGCCGCCTTCAGCCCCGACGGGCGCCGCGCGCTCCTGGTGAACGCCGGCCGCGCGCTGCTGGTGTACGACCTGGCGACCGGGAGGCGTCTCGCGCAACTCGCCCGCGGCGAGACGCCGGTGACCGCGGTCGCGTTGAGCCGGGACGGGCGGCGGGCGGCGTCCGCCGACACCGGCGGCCGGGTGCGGTTGTGGGACCTGGACGGCGGGGGGTGCCTGCGCCTGCTCGACGGGCGCCCCGGCGTGCCGGCCGCGCTGTCGCTGAGTGCCGACGGCGGCCGGGTGCTGTCGAGCGGCCGGCACAACGACGGCATGGTCCTGTGGGACGCGACCACCGGCGCGCGCCTGCGCGTCTTCGGTGATCGGTCGGGCGGGGCGACCGTGGGCCGGCTCACCTCGGACGGCCGGTTCGCGGTCTCCGGGGGAGCGGACGGTTCGGTGCGGGTCTGGGACGCGGGCAACGGCACGTGCCTGTGCGCGTTCCAGGGCCACTCCGAGGAAGTGCGGGCCCTCGCGCTCACGCCCGACGGCCGGTACGCGGCGTCCGGAAGCGACGACGGCACGCTGTGGTTGTGGGAGCTGGACTGGGAACGGGAGACAGGGGACGGGGGTTCGTGGTGAGCGGAGGCGCCATGTACGCCGACAGCGTCGTCTTCGTGCTGGACCGGGCGCGCTCGGAGGCGCGCGCGGGCAGGGCGGCCGAGGTGGAACCGGACCATCTGCTGATCGGCCTGGGCACCCTGTGCCGGTCGGACCTTGAACAACTGCTCGTCCGCGACGGGTTGGACGCCGCCGGGCGGAAGACGGTCACCGCCGACGCGAAGCGGGTACGGGAGCGGTTCGACCGGGCCGGAGTCCACCCGCGGATCGTGCGCCGCGCCCTGCGCACGGCACTCGCCGCGGGCGCCGCGCCGGGCATCGGAGCCGAGCCCCGCCGCGGTCGCGCCGCCCGCCGCGTCTTCACCCGCGCCGCGGAACTGTCCGGGCCGGACACGGTGAGCGCCGTCGACCTCTTGCGGGCCGTACTCGAAGCGCTCACCCCCGTGGGGCGGAAGGTACTGGAGGACCACGGCATCACCGATCCGTCGGCGGCCTTCTTCCCCGAACGGGCGGACAGCGGCGCCGGCACGCCCTTCCTCGATCGCTACGGCCGCGACCTCACCGGCCTCGCCCGCGGGGGAAAGCTGCCGCCGCTCATCGGCCGCGGCGACGAACTGCGCGCGCTCGCCCGTGTGTTGGTGCGCCGGCGCAAGGCGAACGCCGTACTCGTCGGGCACGCCGGAACCGGCAAGACGGGCATCGTCGAAGGGCTCGCCCAGCGGCTGGTGTCCGCCGGCGCACCCGCCGAGCTGGCCGACGCCCGCATCGTCGAGCTGTCCATGGCGGCGCTGGTGGCGGGTGCAAGATACCGGGGCGACTTCGAGGAACGGCTGCAGGGAGTGCTGGACGAGGCGTGCCGCTCGCCGGAGGTGATCCTCTTCATCGACGAGTTGCACACCGTCCTCGGCGCCGGCGGACGCGGCGCGAGCGACGCGGCCAACATCCTCAAGCCCGCGCTGGCCCGCGGTGACCTGCGCTGCATCGGCGCCACCACGCCGGGCGAGTACCGCCGCGACATCGAGGGTGACGCGGCGCTGCGCCGCCGCTTCGAGGTGATCCGGGTCGACGAGCCCACCGCGGCCCAGGCCGTCGAGATCCTGGCCGGCGTGCGTGCGGCACTGGCCGCCCACCACGGCGTACGGATCGACACGGACGCGTGCGAGGCCGCCGTCGCCCTCACCGTCCGTCACCTTCCGGAGCAGCGGCTGCCCGACAAGGCGATCGACGCGCTCGACCAGGCGTGCGCCGCGGTCCGCATCCGCACCCTCAGCCCTGACGGGACGAGACCGGAGGCGGCCGTGCGCGCCGTGCGGGACCAAGTGGCCATGCGCGTCGGGCGGGACGAGGTGGCGGCGGCGGTGGCCGAGCGCGCCGGGCTGCCGCTGGAGTGGGTCGTACGGAGCGAGGCCCGGCGGCTGCTCACGATGGAGGAGCACCTGCGGCGCCGGGTGGCCGGACAGGACAGGGCCGTGCGAGCCGTCGCCGAGGCGGTGCGCACCGGCAGATCCGGACTCGGCGACCCCCGGCGGCCGACGGGCGTCTTCCTCTTCGCCGGGCCGACGGGCACAGGCAAGACCGAACTGGCCAAAGCCCTCGCGGAGTTCCTCTTCGGGGACGAGCGGCGGCTCGTGCGCATCGACATGTCCGAGTACAAGGAGCGGT
The DNA here is from genome assembly GCF_050937075.1 of Streptomyces sp. CA-181903. Taxonomy (NCBI): domain Bacteria; kingdom Bacillati; phylum Actinomycetota; class Actinomycetes; order Kitasatosporales; family Streptomycetaceae; genus Streptomyces; species Streptomyces sp. CA-181903. The sequence goes on along the minus strand of NZ_JBNJLY010000001.1, from coordinate 919,025 downwards.
ACGCGCTCTCCCGGCTGCTCGGCGCCCCGCCCGGCTACATCGGCCACGAACGCGAGGGGCAGCTGAGCGGCCCGCTGCGCGACCACCCGCACAGCGTGGTGCTCTTCGACGAGGTGGAGAAGGCGCACCCGGACATCCTCGACATCCTGCTGCAGATCTGCGACGAGGGGCAGCTCACGGACTCCCGGGGGCGGCGGGTGCCGTTCTCCGAGTCGGTCGTGATCCTGACGTCGAACCTCGGCGCCACGCCGGCTCCGGCGACCGGAACCCTCGGCTTCGCCCCCGGCAGGCACGTCCCGGCGGGGACGGCGCGGACGAACGAGTCAAGGCCGCGCTCCGGCAGGGGCTGCGGCCCGAACTCCTCGGCAGGATCGGCCGCGTGGTGGTCTTCTCACCGCTGGACGACGCCGCGCTGGAGCAGGTGCTGGACAAGCTGCTCGCCCAGGTCCGCGACCGGCTCCGCGACCGTTTGATCGACCTCACCGTCACCCCGGCCGCCCGGCGGCTGCTGCTCCGCCACGGCTCCGACCCCCGGGCCGGCGCCCGCGCGCTGGAGCAGGCCGTCGACCGGCTGCTCGTCCAGCCGCTCGGCCGCGCGCTGATCGCCGGGGACCTCGCCGCCGGAGCCGCCGTACGGGCCGACGCCGCCGGCGGGAGACTGGTCCTGCCCCGGCAAGGCTCCCCCGCACCTTCCGAAGGAGAACGATGACGCCACCCGCCACCGTCACCCTGACTCTCGTCAAGGGGCGGCTCGAACGCGGCGAGTTCGTCTTCGACGAGCGCACCACCTGCGTACTGGGCAGATCCGCCGACTGCTCGCCACGGCTGCCGGACGACGACCACCACCGCACCGTCTCCCGCCACCACTGCCTGCTCGACATCAACCCGCCGGACATCCGCATCCGCGACTTCGGCAGCCTCAACGGCACCTACGTCAACGGCGAGAAGATCGGTCAGCGGCGCGAGGGCCTCACCGCCCAGGAGGCGGCGGCCGAGTCGTACCCGGAGCACGACCTGGCCGACGGGGACGAGATCAAGCTCGGCGACACCGTCTTCCGCGTCGGCGTCAGAATCAGCCGGCCGGCCACGTCGGTGCGGGTCCACTGCGTGAAGTGCGGCCGGGAGATGAGCGAGGCGGCGGGTGAGGACGACGGCCCGGTCCTGTGCGCCTCCTGCCAACTGCAACCGGGAGCCGTGCTGAAGCTGCTGCTGGAGCTCGCCAAGGGCGGGCGCCCCGACCTCACGGCCATCTCCGGCTACCACGTGATCCGCGAACTCGGCCGCGGCGGCATGGGCGCCGTGTACCTGGCACGGCACGAGACCACCGGCAAGGAGGTGGCGCTGAAGGTGATGCTGCCGAAGGCGGCGGCGAGCGAGACGGCACGTGTCCGCTTCCTGCGCGAGGTGGCGCTCACCCGGGCACTGCGCCACCCCCACGTCGCCTCCCTGCTCGACGCCGGCTTCGCGGACGGCACCTTCTACCTCACCACCGAGTTCTGCACCGGCGGCAGCCTGGACCGGCTGCTGGAGCGACGGGAGAACCGGCGGATGCCGGTGGAGGAAGCGCTGCCGATCGCGCTGCAGGCGCTCAAGGGCCTGGAACACGCGCACACTCAGGGAGTGGTGCACCGGGACCTGAGCCCCTCCAACATCCTGCTGCACGAGGAGCAGGGCGGCACCGTCACCGCGAAGATCGCCGACTTCGGCATCGGCAAGGCATTCGACCAGGCAGGTCTCAGCGGACTGACCCGCACCGGGGCGACAGCGGGCAAGCCGACGTTCATGGCGCGGCAGCAGGTGATCGACTTCCGCAAGGCGACGCCGGCGGTGGACGTGTGGGCCATGGCGGCATGCCTGTACAACGCGCTGACCGGAGCGGTGCCCCGGGAGTTCCCGCGGGGCAAGGACCCGTGGATGGTCGTACTGCAGGAGCCGGCGGTGCCGATCCGCCGACGGGAACCCGGCATACCCCGGGGGCTGGCCGACGTCATCGACAAAGCACTCCAGGAGCGGCCGAGGATCGGCTTCCAGAGTGCGGCGGACTTCCGCAAGGCGCTGGAGAAGGCGGCGCCAGGGCGCCGGCGTTGAGCGGGGCGGCGGGGCCCGCTCTCCGGCGTCGTGGCGTCCGGCCGCGGGGCCTCGGCGAAAACCGTTGGCGGAACCGCGACGGCCTCTGCTACGTTGCCGGCGGCCGTGCGAGAGAACGAGGAGGTGGTACCCGTGAACGCAGTATCGACATGGGTGCTCCCCTCCGGAGTCACGGTCGGGCGATAGGTCGTCCGGGAGCGCCGTTCCGTGGCACTCCTGAAAGGCACGACCGTGCACTTCACTTCTGAGCGTCGTCTTGACGACGCGGTCCTCGAACGCGAATTCACCCTCGGTGGGGTTCCCGGCATCCTGTGGACGCCCGCGTCCGCGTCCGCGTCCGTGTCCGCACCGGTACCGCTGGTCCTGATCGGCCCCCCTCCTCTCGGGCTGCGCAAGTCCTACCCCCGGCTGGCGGACCGGGCCCGGCACGCCGCGGCGGACGGCTTCGCCGCGGCCACCATCGAGCTCCCCGAATGCGGCGACCGGCCACGCCGACCGGCCACCGAGCAGGTCCGCGCCGATCTGCGCCGGGCGCTGGAGGCCGGCGAGCCGGTGACCGACGAGATCATCGACGCGCTCATCCTCCCGCTGGTCGACACGTCGGTCCCGGAATGGCAGACCGCCCTGGACGCCCTGCTGTCACTGCCCGAGATCGGCGGCCCGGTCGGGTACGCGGGGGGAGTGATCTCCATCGGGACCCGGCTGGCGGCGGTCGAGCCGCGCATCTCGGCGGCCGTCCTGTTCGCCGGGAGTTTCGTCCCCCGGGCCATGTACGAGGAGGCCCGCCGGGTGACGATTCCGTTGCACGTCATGCTGCAGTGGGACGACGAAGGGAACGACCGGCAGGCGGCCTTGGAGCTGTTCGACGCCTTCGGCTCCCGGGAGAAGACCCTGCACGCCAACATGGGCGGGCACACCGGCGTCCCGCGGTCCGCGGGAGAGGAAGCGGCCCGGTTCCTCGCCCGGCACCTGAAGTGACGCGGGGCCGTCAGGCCACCAGCGGACGGTAAGCCGTGTCGGCCGGGACACTGCCCTTCCGGGGCGGGTCCCGGCCCTCCGTACCGGGAACTCCCCCTCCGTACCGGAAACTCCCCCTCCGGACGAGGAGGCGTGGCGGACCGTGAGGGCCGATGGCGCTAAGTCGCTTGGTCGCGGGCGGCAGTTCACGCGGGCTGCGTGTGGGGAAGTCGCTTGTTTCCAGGCGGCGGTTCACGCGAGCGGCGCGTGGGAGATTCGCTTGCCTTCGGGCGGCGGCTCACGCGGGCCACGGGCGGGGGAGTCACTTGCTTCCGGGCGGCACTTCACCCGAGCCGCACGCGGACAAGTCGCTAGCCTTCCGGCGGCAGTTCACGCGAGCCGCGCGCGGAAAATCACCCGCCTCCAGGCGGCATCTCACCCGAGCCGCGCGCGATCAGGCGCGTCGGCAGTTCGACGCGGCGGGCGTCCGCCGCGTAGCCGTCGAGGCGCTGGAAGAGGAGTTCGGCGGCGGTGCGGCCGAGGCGGGCGGGGTCCTGGGCGATGACCGTGACGGCGGGGGAGAGCAGGTCGGCCAGTTCGAGGTCGTCGAAGCCGACGAGGGCGACGCGGGCGACGCGGCCCGGGAGTTCGGACAGCACGCGGACGGCCGTGGCGGTCACCCGGTTGTTGCCGGTGAAGAGGGCGGTGACCGGCGCCGGGCCGGACAGCATGCGCAGCACCTCGCCGCGTACCCGGTCCGGCGTCGTGGGGCCGAGCGAGGTCCAGCCGTCGTGCACCGGCAGCGCGGCGGCGTCCATCGCGGCCCGGTAGCCGCGCAGCCGCTCGGTCGCGGTGTGGATGCGCGGCTGGTCGCCGATGAAGCCGATCCGGCGGTGGCCGTGCGCGATCAGGTGTGCCACACCCTCGCGGGCGCCGCCCGCGTGGTCGGAGAGGACGGTGTCGGCGGATATCAGCCCGGCGGGACGGTCGACGAAGACCGTGGCCACGCCCGCCGCCATCTCCGGTTCCAGGTAGCGGTGGTCGTCACCGGCCGGGATGACGACGAGGCCGTCGACGCGGCGGGCGCAGAGGGCGAGGGCGAGTTCGCGCTCCCGCTCGGGGTCCTCGGCGCTGGAACCGTTGACGAGCAGCGCGCCGTGGTCGCGGGCGACCTCCTCGACGGCGCGGTTGAGCGGCGCGTAGAACGGATCCGCCAGGTCCTCCAGGACGAGGCCGATCGACGAGGTGCGGCCCTTGCGCAGCACGCGGGCGCTGTCGTTGCGGCGGAAGCCGAGGGCGGCGATGGCGTCCCTGACGCGGCGTTCGGTCTCGGCGGTCACGCCCGGTTCGCCGTTCACCACCCGTGACACCGTCTTCAGGCCCACGCCGGCGCGCGTCGCCACGTCCTTCATGGTCGGCCGGGTCCCGTAGCGGGGGCGCGGGCTCGGAGCGGTGTGGGGCACGAGGCGCGTCCTCCATGACCGTCGGGTGCTGTGCGCGGTGTGTGCGTCGAACGAGCATAGGGCCTGGACAACGTTGTCAACAGTGGCCGAGACTGGCGGGAAAGCGACGGCCGACCGCCCGGGGCCGGCCGCGCCGCGAGTGGAGCAGGAGAGGCCGTTCCCCATGCCGTCCGACACGTCGTCCGCCGCACTGTCCTCTGTGCCTTCCCCCGCGTCGTCCTCCGTGCCTTCTCCCGCCCCTTCCTCCGTGCTTTCTCCCGCGTCGTCCTCCGAGCCGTCCTCCGCCCCGTCCTCCGCCCCGTCCTCCGCCCCGTCCTCCGCACCGTCTTCCACCTCGCTCTCCGCGCCGTCCGCCACCTCGTCCGCCACCCCGCCCTTCGTGCCGTCGTCCGCCGTGTCCTCTGTGCCGGACCCCGCGCGCACCGAACCGGATGTTCTCGTCGCCGCGCTCGACATCGGCGGCACCAAGATCGCGGGCGCGCTGGTGGACGCCGAGGGGCGACTCCTCGTCCGCTCCCGGCGCCGGACCCCCGCCGAGGGTGACGCGGGGGTGGTGATGGGGGCGGTGGCGGAGGTGCTGGACGAGCTCGCCGCGTCCGCCGACTGGCGGCGGGTGCGTGCGGTGGGCATCGGCAGCGCCGGACCGGTGGACGCCTCGCGCGGTACGGTCAGCCCCGTCAACGTGCCGGGCTGGCGCGGCTTTCCGCTGGTGGCGGAGGTGGAACGGCGGGCCGGCGGGCTGCCCGTCGTGCTCGTCGGCGACGGTGTCGCGATGGCCGCCGCCGAACACTGGCGCGGCGCGGCGCGGGGCCGGGCGAACGCCCTGTGCATGGTGGTGTCCACGGGGTGGGGGGTGGTCTGGTGCTGGGCGGGCGGCTGCACCCGGGCCCCACGGGTAACGCCGGCCACATCGGCCATATCAGCGTGGACTTGGACGGCGACCCCTGCCCCTGCGGCGGCCGAGGCTGCGTCGAACGCATCGCCAGTGGGCCGAACATCGCCCGCCGGGCCGCCGAGTCCGGCTGGCGGCCCGGGCCGGACGGGGACGCGGGCGCGACGGGCGTCGCCGCGGCGGCCCGCGCCGGCGACCCCCTCGCCGTGGCGTCGTTCGACCGAGCCGCCCGGGCGCTCGCGGCCGGCATCGCCGCGACGGCGACCCTCACGGAGATCGAGGTCGCGGTGGTGGGCGGCGGCGTCGCGGGGGCGGGGGACGTCCTTTTCGCCCCGCTGCGCCGCCATCTGCGGGCGTACGCGACGCTGTCCTTCGCCGCCGGGGTCGAGGCCGTACCGGCTCAGCTCGGTGGCGACGCGGGAGTGGTGGGCGCGGCGGCGGCCGCGGCGGAGGCGGTGGGGGTGTGGGGGTGAGGCGGCGGCCGCGATAGGGCTCGGGCACTGAGGAAAGGGTTTCACCCGAGGCGGAGCGGGAAGCCGTAGTGTCCGGTGCTCACGTGCTCGTTTGCTGACTTGCTTGCTCGCTCACTTACCTGCTTGCCCGCCGCCGGTGTCCGTCTGCCGTGAACGATGGGAAGTCCCGCGATCCCTGGGAGACTTGGGAGCATATGAGGTCCATGGGGTCCATGGGGTGCACGAGGCCCCCGGGAGGCAGGAACCGTACGACGGGTGCGCCGGTGAACCGAGGGCCCCATCCCGCTCGTCCATCCTTCCGTGGCAAGGTGTTCCGGGCATCGCAAGGGGGCCGCTCGGAGGAGGGGGAACCGTGATCGTCTGGCTGAACGGCGCTTTCAGCGCGGGAAAAACCAGCACCGCGAGGGAACTGACCGGGCTCGTGCCGGAAAGCCACCTCTACGACCCCGAGATCGTCGGCGGGGGGCTGCGGCATCTCCTGCCGCCCGGACGGCTGGCCGAGGTCGACGACTTCCAGGACCTGCCGATCTGGCGGCGCCTGGTCGCCGACACGGCGGCGGCGCTGCTCGCGGAGGTGGGCGGGGTGCTCGTGGTCCCCATGACACTGCTGCGGCAGGAGTACCGGGACGAGATATTCGGCACGCTCGCCGCCCGCCGCATACCCGTCCGGCACATTCTGTTGGCCTGCGATGAAACGATACTGCGCAAGCGGATCGACGGCCGGGTGGAAGACCCCGGCGACCCGGTCCGCAGCGAGGCCGCCCGGCAGTGGGCCAGGGACCACGTCGACGCCTACCAGGAGGCGCTGACCTGGCTGACGGAGGACGCGTTCGTCGTCGACACCGGACGGCTCACCCCGCGCGAGGCGGCCGAACGCGTCGCCCAGGCGGTCCGCGACGGCTCCGCCGGGCCGTGCCAGATCGTCGAGACGCCCGAACCGAAGGCCGAGACGCTGGCCGCCGGGGTGCTCCTCTTCGACGAACACGACCGGGTGCTGCTCGTCGACCCCACCTACAAACCCGGCTGGGAGTTCCCCGGCGGCATCGTCGAACCGGGCGAGGCACCGGCGCGGGCCGGCATGCGCGAGGTCGCCGAGGAGATCGGCATCGAACTGCCGGACGTGCCCAAGCTGTTGGTCGTGGACTGGGAACCACCCAGGCCTCCCGGCTTCGGCGGCCTCCGCTTCCTCTTCGACGGCGGCCGGCTCACCGAGGCGGACGCCCGCCGCCTGCTGCTCCCGGGCGCCGAACTGCGCGGCTGGCGCTTCGTCACCGAGGACGAGGCCGGCGCCCTCCTGCCCCCCGTCCGCCACCGCCGCCTCCGCTGGGCACTCCGCGCACGCGAACGCGGTTGCCCGCTCAACCTGGAGGCGGGGGAACCGGTCGGCTGAGGCGAGAACCGGCAACGAGCTGCGCCGCGTACCCGCGCCCCGACGAACGGCATGGCGATGACGACCACCGGCCCGACGACGCGACACATCCACACCCCGCGCCCTCCCGCGACGCGCCGCCAGAGCCGCGCGGGCGCTTCAAGTGGCGCCTGGCGTTGAGGTGACGGGCGCGGCGGTGCGGTTCCATGCTTGAGGATCGCACCCTGCCCGTAACAGGCCCGCGCCGACTACTCGTTGTGCAGCACCTTGGCGATCGTCATACGCGCCGCCGAGCGGGCTGGGATCAGCGCGCCGAGGACGGCGATCGCGACCCCCGCCAGGACCAGGAGGGCCAACTGGGGCGTGTGCCAGACGTTCTTCATGGACTCCGGGAACGCGACCTGCCCGACGTGGTCGACGAGCAGCCGGTGCGCGGCGATCCCGAGGGGGACCCCCAGGAGCCCGCCGACCGCGCCCGGTCCCGCCACGGACGTCACGGTCATCACCGTGACCTGGCGTGGCGTCATGCCGATCGACTTGAGCGTGCCCAGGTCGCGGCGGCGTTCCCGGGTGTTCAGCAGGACCGTGTTGAAGACCCCCAGCGCGGCGACGACGGTCAGTAGCACGGTGAACGCCGCCGCGACGCCGATGACGGTCGTGGTGGTGGTGTTCGGGGAGGCTCCGGGCATCAGGTAGAGGCCCGGGTCGGACGCCTTGACCGCCCGGGCGTACGCCTCGGCGTCGGCTCCGTCGGCGAGTTCGACCGTGTACAGGATGGTCGGCAGGTCCGGGGCGAGCCCGGCCAGGGTCTCCCATGTGGATTCCACGGCATCAGCGTGGCCTTCGATGAGTTCCCCGACGATGGTGACGGGTGCCTGTCTGCCGTTCAGGTACAGGGTGATCCGGTCGCCGACCGTAAGCCCGTGCTGGCTCAGGAACGTCGGCGCGACCGCGGCCTCGCCCGGTCCGTGCGGCCAGTGCCCCTGGATGACCTCGGAGTCGTACATCCGGGTGTCCCCGCGGTGGAAGTTGGCGGCGGCGGGCTGTGTGTATCCGGCCAGGCGCACCTTGGTGATGGCGCGGGCGGTCACCCGGTCGGCTCCGGGTAGGGACCGCAGTCGTGCTTCAATCTGACCGTCCGTCAGTTTTGGTGCTCGCTGGCCGAGTCCGGGCCTGCCCGCCTCCACGTTCACCCAGGCGGAGCCGTTGTTCTGGCCGTGTTTCCCGAACGCGACCATGGTGCTGGTCAGACCGGTCGTGAGGGTCACGGTCGTGACGCCGAGGACGATGGCGGCCATCGTCATGGCGGTACGGCCCGGGCGGGCGAACGGCTGGCTCAGGCCCAGGCTCACGGCACGCGGCAGGCGGGTGCCGCCCAGCCCCCGCTGGATCCGCAGCCCGCGCCCGGTCCGCGGTGCGTCACCCGCGCTGATCGCCCGGGCCGCGGAGAACCGGTGTGCCCGGAGTGCGGGGACCAGCGCGGCGAGGAGGACGAGAGCGGGCATGCCCAGCAGGCAGACGGCGTACACCCATGCGCTGATGCCGATCGAGGCGTCGCCGGTCTCGATGCCGCTGAAGGCGTCCCGAAGGATGGGCCGTGACAACGCGTCGCCGATCAGGGTGCCTACGACACAGCCGGCGACCGCGGGTACGGAGACCATCGTGAGGTAGACCGCGAGCACCTGGTTCGGTGTGAAACCCAGCGCCTTGAGCACCCCGATGTGACGGTATCCGGAGACGACCGCCCCGCTGACCACGTTCCCGACGATCAGAGCGGAGACCAGCAGGCCGAGGATGCCGAAGACCGTCAGGAACGGGAGGTAGGAATCGGCCCCCGCGGAGAAGGCCCGTTTGAGCGTCAGGTAGGACTGCGTGTTCGTCAGCGAGCCCTGTGGCAGCCCGGCGGTGGCCTGCGACAGGCCGTCGCGGATCTCCCGGTCGGTGGAGGACGCGGTGAAGCGGTAGAGCATCTGCACGGCGGTCGGGTGCAGCGCGGCCATCTGCTCGGGCGCGACCCACGCGCCGGCGGACTTGCTCATGCTTCCCGCGTAGCCGACGACGGTGAGTGCCGGGGTGCCGCGCAGCGTGAGCTTCGTACCCGGTTCGATCGGGCCGGGGGATTCCCGGCCGTGCCAACTGACCACGATCTCCCCGGGCCCGGTGGCCCAGCGGCCTGCCAGGAGACGGACGTGGTCCACGCCGCCCGCCGGATCGGACCGGCCCACCACTGTCAGGGGGCCGGGCGGGACCCACCGCCACTGTGCGGGTACGTCGACGACGGCCTGGGGGTACGGTCCCGAGGCGGCCTCGACGCCCGGCCGCCCGGCGGTGCGGGCCAGTTGACCGTCCGAGACCTTGGCCCGGTCGAAGGCCGCCACCACATGGGCGCCGCGCTGCCGGTCGAAGGCCCGCTCGAAGGGCGCCGAGGCGGCGCCCAGCAGGGCCAGCGCGAGCAGGATGGTCGTCGTGGAGCACAGCACGACGAGTCCTATGACGGCCGTCTGGACCTTGCGGCGCCTCACGGCCGCGCGCGAGGCCGACCCGACGGCGCTCACGCGGTGGGCTCCAGCGCGCTCTCGCGGGCCACCCGGCCGTCGGCCACCTCGATCAGACGACTGGCGCAGCGGGTGGCCAGATGTGGATCGTGGGTGACGATCAGCAGCGTCTGGCCGATCTGGTTGAGATCGATCAGCAGATCCATCACCTGCTCGCCCGACCGGCTGTCCAGGGCACCGGTCGGCTCGTCCGCCAGCAGCAGGGCCGGACGGTTCGTCAACGCCCGTGCCACCGCGACCCGTTGTCGCTCGCCGCCGCTCAGCGCGGCCGGATAGGTGTCCTTGCGGTCGGCGACGCCGAGCTCGTCGAGGAGCTCCAGCGCCCGGCGGCGCGCCTGCCGGGCCGGGGTTCCGGTCAACTGGGCGGCCAGTGCCACGTTGTCCAGCACCGGAAGGTCGTCGATGAGGTTGAAGAACTGGAAGATCATGCCGATGTGCCGCCGTCGGAACAGGGCCAGCCCTGTCTCGTTCAGCTCGCCGAGGTCCCGGCCGTGGACCTCGACGGTGCCGGACGTCGGCCGGTCCAGGCCCGCGACCATGTTGAGCAAGGTGGACTTGCCGCAGCCGGAGGGCCCCATCACGGCGACCGCGTCCCCCGCGCGGATTTCCAGGGACATGCCGTCCAGGGCCTTGGTGTCGCCGTATGCCTTGTGCACGCCGTCCAACCGCACGACGGTCTGCTGCGGACTGCCGGGATCATGAGTCATGGCACGAACCTAGGATCGGGGGGACGGGACGGCGTCCCACTCCGGATGTAACCGTACGGGCACGTCATCCCGGGGATGTACGGAGCCGGCCCTTGGGGAGGACGCGGACCGCGGGGCGAGGTGCGAGGTTGACGGCATGGGGAGTTCAGGTGTGGGGTGGCTGGTCGGCGCGCTGGCGGCGGTGTGTACCGCAGCCGGCTGGCTGGGTGTGGCGCTCGTCCGGACGCGACGGTGCCACCGGTCGGCCATCGAGGAGCGGGGCCGGCTGCTGGAGCTGGAGCGGGAGAGCGCGGCACGGACCGCGGTCGACGCCGAGCGGGCCCGGATCGCGGCGGACCTCCACGACATCGTCAGCCACAACGTGAGCCTCATGGTGGTCCAGGCGGGTGCCGCCCGCGAGGTGCTGGCGACCATGCCGGACGAAGCCGCGGTCGCGATGAGCGCGGTCGAGAACGCCGGACGGAACGCGATGACCGAACTGCGGCACCTGCTCGGCCTGCTCGCCCCCGCGCAGAACGGTGACGACGAGCCCTACCGTGCGGACCTGTCGCCCCAGCCGAGCCTGAGCAGACTCAACCCGCTGATCGACCGCTTCGCCTTCGCCGGGCTGCCCGTGGACGTACGCGTCTCCGGGGTACCGCGGCCGCTGCCGGGCGGAATCGACGTCACCGCCTATCGGATCGTCCAAGAGGCGCTGACCAACGCCCTCAAACACGGGAACGCGGCGAAGGCCGAGGTGACCGTGCGGTACGCGGACCACTCCCTGCGGGTCGAGATCCTGAACAGCGGGCCGAGCGTCCTGACGGCCGACAGCCCGGCGGGCACGAGTGACCCGGCGGGCACGAGCGGCCCGGCGGTCCTGAGTGGCCCGGCGGCCGGCCGGGCGGACGGAGCCGGGCGCGGGTTGCTCGGACTGCGGGAGCGGGTCGCCGTCTACGGCGGCGACCTGGACGCCCGCCGCCGCCTCGGCGGCGGCTACCGCGTCCGCGCCCGGATCCCCCTGGACCGGCCATGACGGCCGTGCCCCCCGTGTCACCCGCGGAACCCGCCCCGCGCGTCGTCGTCGCCGACGACCAGGAACTCGTACGCACCGGCTTCCGGCTGATCCTGACCGCCCGCGGGATCGACGTGGTGGGTGAGGCCGCCGATGGGGCGGAGGCGGTGACCGTGGTGCGCGGGCTGCGTCCCGATGTGGTGCTGATGGACATCCGGATGCCTGTCCTGGACGGTCTGGAGGCCGCCCGCCGCGTCCTCGCGGAGGTCCCGGACTGCCGGGTGATCATGCTGACCACCTTCGACCTCGACCACTACGTGTACGCCGCCCTCACCGCCGGTGCCAGCGGCTTCCTCCTCAAGGACGTCACCCCTGAACATCTCGCCGCTGCGGTACGCCTGGTGAAGACCGGCGACGCACTGCTCGCGCCTTCGATCACCCGCCGTCTGGTGGAGCGTTTCGCCGGTGGAGGCCCCGGGCCCGGAACCCTGACGCCCGGAACCCCGACGCCCGGAACCCCGACGCCCGGAACCCGGCCGCCCACCGAGGTCTGGCCGCGCTGACGCGGCGGGAGCGCGAGGTGCTGACGCTCATGGGCCGGGGCCTGTCCAACAGCGAGCTGGCCCGGACACTGACACTCAGTGAGGCGACGGTGAAGACTCATGTGGCCCGCATCTTCGCCAAACTCACCCTGCGCGACCGGGCCCAGGCCGTAGTCCTCGCCTATGAGACAGGACTTGTCGCTCCTGGCGGCTCCGCAGGGAGCGCGCAGTAGCGGCGGCGATCCATGGACAACCACCGCATGGCCCGGCACGCCGTTCGCCAATGGCACGGCACCTCGACTCGACTTCAGTGATCGAGCACGGCAAGATCCAGCGCGGCCAGGCGTTGCGGGTCGGTCAGGATGTCGAGGGCGACGATCCGGTCCGCCACGACGGTGAAGGCCATGACCGAGAACGGCGTCCCGCCCACCGTCGCGACGACCCCGGCCGCGCCGTTGACGAGCGCCGGGCGCGCCGCCTCCGCGACCCGCGCGAAGCGCGACGCCTGCCGGGCCACGGCCTCCGCGCCGCGTACGACGTTGAACGTCCGTGCGGCGCCGCCGTCCGACCGTGCGACGACGTCCGGGTCCAGCAGGTTCACGAGCGCGTCGAGGTCGCCGCCGCGCGCGGCGGCGAGGAACGCGTCGACGACTCGGCGCTGCCGGCCGAGATCCGGGTCCGGGGCGGGCGCCGAGCCCTGCACCCGCCGGCGGGCGCGGCTGGCGAGCTGCCGGGCGGCGGCCGGGGTCCGGCCGACGACCGGACCGATCTCGTCGAACGGCACGGCGAACATGTCGTGCAGGACGAAGGCGAGCCGCTCCGCCGGCGCCAGCGACTCCAGGACCACCAGCAACGCCAGCCCCAGCGAGTCCGCCAGCAGCGCCTGCTGCTCGGGATCGACGCCGTCCGCCGCGCTGACGACCGGATCGGGCAGCCGCAGCCGCTCCTCCATCGGTTCCTCCCGCCGCGCCGTACGGCTGCGCAGCATGTCGAGGCAGACCCGCCCGACGACCGTCGTCAGCCATCCCCCGAGGTTCGCCACCTCACCGGCGTCCACCCGGCTCAGCCGCAACCACGCCTCCTGCACCGCGTCGTCGGCCTCGGTGAGCGACCCGAGCATCCGATAGGCGACCGCCCGCAAATGCGACCGGTGCTCCGCGAACCGCCGCGCCAGAAACTCGGTGTCGTTCACGCTGTCCATTCCCCGCCGTCCTGCTCGTAGGAGCGCGCGCTCTCTCACACAACTCACGCGCCGCCTGATTACCCGACCGGAACACTGACGCGCCGGACGGCATGGATGTGACAGCGGCATGGTGAACGTGCGCCTGATCACAGGGACGCCGGCTCGATGGCACTCGAAGGCGACGGCGCCCCGGTCCCTCAAGGGAGCGGGATACTCCATGTGTCCTCGTGGGAGCACACGGTATTCTCCTGGATCGGGAGGAACTGGTGTGCTGACTTTGCGTGAGGAAGTAACCGCGTTGTACGCGGGTGAGGTTGAGCCTGCGGAGGTGGTGGGGGCCTTCCGGCGGGCGGCGGTCGTCGTGCTGCTCGATGAGCGCGGGGATTGTGGACGGCGTCGTACGAGGGTGTGGGATGGATCCACGCTTTTTCTGACGAGGCGGCCTTGGCCCGGTTTGTGATGGCTCGGGCCGATGCGTGCGGGGTGGCGGTACGGCCCGGTGAAGCGGTGGTGGATTACGTCACGACTTTGGGTGCGCGTCTTTTGGACGTGGTGATCCCGGCGGTCGGCGAACCCACCGGTGTGGCTTTGGACGTGGGCGGCGACACGCCTTTCTTCCTGCCTCCCGTGGCAGGTGTCGTACCGGACGTGGCGGTGGTCGCGGCGGCCGGCGGAGAAGGTCCCGAGGGGGGAGAGGGATGACCGGCGGTTCCGATCTGGCGGCGGACCGTGAGGCGTTGGGGCAGATAGCCCAGGGTCTTACGGCCGCTCTCGCCGAGCTGAAGGAGCTTGGAATGGCGGGGGAGTCGGCGGCGGGCCGGGGTTTCTCCGACCTTCAGATGACGGGTATGGAAACGGGGCACGATGGCCTGACCGGCGCGTTGAAGTCTTTTTGTGAGCGCTGGGAGTGGGGTGTGCGGTCGTTGGTCCGCGACGGGAACCAGTTCGCCCGCCGGGTGGGGCTGGCCGCCGGCTCCTATTACGAAGAGGATCAGTACGTCAAGAGGACGCTCAAGGTAGGGGTGGCCGCGTTCGGAACGGACCCGACGCTCTCCGACGAGCAGGTCGAGAAGATGTCGATGGACGAGTTGCGGGAGCACGGGAACTTCGCCCACGTGGACTACAGCGAGAAGTCCTTCGAGGATGCCTTCGACAACGCGGTGCGCGCCGGCAAGGACGTGGCGAAGGACCACATCAACACCAGGCTCCACCTGCTTGAGAGTGCCAATGAGACCGCGAATGAGGCCGCGAAGCGTATCGCCGGTGCGGGGGAGCGCTGATGGGTTTTCTGGGTGACCTCGGCCACGGGCTCAAGAAGCAGGTCGACAAGGCCGGTGACAAGGCCGAAGGGCTGTGGAACGAGGGTAAGAAGCAGGTCGGCAAGGGCGTCAGGTACGTCTCTCACGAGGTCGGTGACGGGCTTGACGCGGTGGGGATGCACGGCCTGGCCGACGGCGTGGACGACTTCGGTGACAATTTCGCCTCCCGTATGGGTGCTCATGTCAGCGAACAGCAGCTCGGCGAGACGGAAGAGGCCAATGAGCTGATCCACGGGAAACCGGGGAAGATCCGGTCCTCGGCGTCCCACCTGTCGGATTTCGCGGCGGCGTTCGGGCGGGTCCGGGACGGCATGTCCCGGCTGGATTCCGAGCACTGGAAGGGAAAGGGCGCGGATGCCTTCCGTGAGAAGTTCGCCATGCACCCCTCTCAGTGGGGTCACGCGGCGAAGGCGTGCGAGGACGCGGGCAAGGCGCTGACCCGGTACGCGGAGACGGTTGTCTGGGCCCAGGGGAAGGCGAAGGAGGCCATCGCCCTCTACAAGGAGGGGAAGCGGGAGCAGAAGGAGGCGTTCGACGCCTACAAGGCTCAGGTCGAGGCTTTCGACAAGGCGGCGAAGGAATACAACGCGAAGCTGGATGCCGGCAAGGACCCGGGGACGCGTCCGACGCCGCCCGGTTCCTGTCCGAATGCCGGTGCGGACAAGATGCAGCACGCGCAGGAAGTGCTGACCAATGCCCGTACCCAGCGCAACAGCGCGGCGGAAGCCGCGGCGGCGGCGGTCAAGGGCGCGCTGGCCCATGCCCCGAAGAAGCCGGCGTTCACCGACCGCGTGGAAATGAACATGGGCGACTTCGAGTCGGCCGCCGGTGTCGAGCTGACGCATTTCGCCGGCGGCATGACCAAGGGCGCGGCGGGCGCGGTGAAGTTCGTCCGGACAGTGGCCCCCATCGACCCGTACAACGTCACGCATCCGGGGCAGTACCTGACCCATATGACGAACATGGGGGCCGGGATCCTGACCTTGGCCAACCATCCCGACCGAATACCCTCGGCTCTGCTGGGCACCGGTTGGGGCAAGGACCCCTCCGAAGCCTCCGGACGGGTGGGCTTCGACGTGCTGACCGGCCTGGCCAGCGGTGGGACCAGCATCGGCGCGACGGCTGCCCGGCGCGCGGCGATGAACGCGGCCAAGCACGGCCTGGAGGAGGCGGGCGCCCGGGGACTGCGAGGTCTGGGCAAGGACGCCGAACGGGAGGCGGGCGCGGGCCGCGGGCAGTTCGAGAAGGATCCTCATGGGGCGGCGAAGAAGGACGGCGAGCGCGACTGCGGCGGAACCGACCCGGTCGACCTCGCCTCGGGCCATATGTTCCTCGCTCAGAGCGACGTCAGTCTCCCCGGTGCCCTGCCCCTGTCCTTCACCCGAAGAGTGGGCTCGAACTATCGCGCCGGCCACTGGTTCGGTCCCTCCTGGTCGAGCACGGTCGATCAGCGGCTGGAGATCGACGCGAAGGGAGTGGTGTTCGTCCGCGAGGACGGCATGATCCTCTCCTACCCCCACCCGGCCCCCGGCGTCCCCACCCTCCCGTCCCACGGCCCTCTTTGGCCTCTGGAGCCAATGGCGGACGGCGGCTACACCGTCACCGACCCGCGCGGAAACCGGACATGGCACTTCACCGCTCCGGTCCCGTGCGGCGACGACCGGCACGAGATATCCCTGCTGGACCAGATCACGGACCGCAATGGTCACTGGATCACCTTCGACTACTCGGCCGAGGGCGTCCCCACCGGCATCACGCACCACGCCGGCTACCACATCCGCATCACCACGCACGGCAGTAGGGTCACGGCCCTGCACCTGGGCGACGTGGAGCTGATGCGCTACGGCTACGCGGACGGGAACCTGACGGAGGTCGTGAACTCCTCCGGCCTGCCCTTGCGTTTCGCTTACGACGAGCGTCACCGCCCCACGTCCTGGACGGACCGCAACGGCCGCTCCTATCGGTATGAGTACGACGACCGCGACCGCTGCGTGTACGAGACCGGCGAGGCGGGGCACCTGCGGTGCACCCTGGAGTACGGCGAGCCGGATCCGGCCACCGGCCTGCGCGTCACCACCCTCACCAGCGCCTTGGGCCACACCAGTCGGCACGTCTTCGACCAGCGCTCACGACTGGTGGCCGAAACGGACCCCACGGGCGCGACGACACTCTTCGCCTGGGACGCCCGAGACCGTCTCCTTACGCGCACGGACCCGCTGGGCCACACCACATCCTTCTCCTACGACGAGGCGGGCGACCTGCTCTCGGTGCTGCGCCCGGACGGCAGCGAGAGCACCGCCGAGTACAACGCCCTGGGCCTTGCCGAGACGATCACCGAACCCGGCGGTGCGACGTGGCGGCAGACCTACGACGCGGCCGGCAACCGCACGTCGGCAACCGACCCGTCCGGCGCCACGACGCGGTACACCTACGACGAGGCCGGCCACCTGACGACGGTCACCGACGCGCTCGGGAACGTCACCCGGCTGCGGTGCGACCCGGCGGGCCTGCCGTCGCAGGTGACGGACCCCCTCGGGGGAACCACCCGCTACGAGCGGGACGCCTTCGGCCGCACCGTCGCCATAACGGACCCGCTGGGGGCCGTCACCCGCCTCGCCTGGACGACGGAGGGCCTGCTCGCCCGCCGCACGGACCCCGACGGCACGGAAGAAAGCTGGACCTACGACGGCGAGGGCAACTGCACCACCCACACGGACGCCCTGGGCGGAGTAACGCGCAACGAATACACCCACTTCGACCTCCTGACCGCCCGCACCACCCCGGACGGCGTCCGCCACACCTTCACCCACGACACGGAACTCAGACTCCAGACCGTCACCAACCCCCAGGGCCTGACCTGGTCCTACGCCTACGACCCGGCCGGACGCCTGACGTCGGAGACGGACTTCGACGGCCGCACCCTGACGTACACGCACGACGCCGCGGGCCGACTGACCGAGCGGACCAACGGCCTCGGCCAGAGCATTGGCTACCACTACGACCCCGTGGGCCGCATCACCAAGAAGAACGCGGCAGGCAAGATCACCACATACGCCCACGACCCGGCGGGGCGCCTTATGGAGGCGGTCGGCCCGGACGTGACGCTGGTGTACTCGCGCGACCGCCTGGGCCGGGTCAAGTCCGAGACGGTGAACGGCCGGACCCTGTCGTACACCTACGACAAACTCGGCCGGCGCACCCGACGAGTGACCCCGGCGGGCGCGGTCACCACCTGGACGTACGACGCGGCGGGCCGACGAACCGGCCTGACCGCCTCCGGCCACACCTTCACCATGGAGCACGACGCGGCGGGCCGCGAAGTGGCCCGCCACTTCGGCCAAGGCCTCACGCTGACGCACGGCTGGGACGCGACAGGCCGCCTCACCACCCAGACACTGTCGGCACCCGCCGCCCCTGACCCGCTCCAGCACCGCACCTTCACCTACCGCGCCGACGGCTCCCTCACCGGCATCACCGACTCGACCACGGGAACGCGCACCTTCGACCTGGACACGGCGGGCCGCGTCACCGCCGTCCACGCCCACGGCTGGACAGAGCGCTACGCCTACGACGAGGCGGGCAACCAGACACAGGCTTCCTGGCCCACGGACCACCCGGGCGCGGAAGCTCATGGCCCCCGCACCTACACCGGCACACGCATCGTCCAGGCGGGCCGGATCCGCTACGAACACGACGCCCAAGGCCGCGTCACCCTCCGCCAGAAAACCCGCCTGTCCCGCAAACCGGAAACCTGGCGCTACACCTGGGACGCAGAAGACCGCCTGACCGAGGTCATCACCCCCGACGGCACCAACTGGCGCTACCTCTACGACCCCTTCGGCCGCCGCACGGCCAAACAACGCCTCACGCCATCAGGGGAGGTCGCCGAAGAGACCACCTTCACCTGGGACGGCCCCACCCTCACCGAACAAACCACCACATCTGTAGAGTTCCCCAACCCGGTCACCCTCACCTGGGACCACGACGGCCTCCACCCCGTCGCCCAGACCGAACGCATCTCCGCGGCGGATGCCCCGCAACGCGAGATCGACCGACGCTTCTTCGCCATCGTCACCGACCTCGTCGGCACACCGACGGAACTCATCGACGAGACTGGGACGACGGCCTGGCGCTCACGCGCGACGCTGTGGGGGACTACGGCGTGGGCTGTGGACAGCTCGGCTTATACGCCGTTGCGTTTTCCGGGGCAGTACTTCGACTCGGAAACGAGACTCCACTACAACGTTTATCGGTATTACGACTCAGAGGCCGCGCGTTACATCTCCTTTGATCCTCTTGGGCTGAAGCCGGCGCCGAACCCCGCCGCATACGTCGCGAATCCTCACGGCTGGACGGATCCGTACGGTCTCGCCCCATGCCCCAAGCAAGCGTGGGAGCGGAAGGCTGATTTCACGAGCCAGAAGACTATGAGCAAGAAATATCATGCCCACGGTAAGGACTTTTTGGAAAATCCCGGGAATCTTAGCGGTAAAAACCTGAAGGAGTTTGAGCAAGCGCTACGCCAGCACATAGCCGGCGAAGATAGTAAGATTTATCGGTACAACTATCGAGGGCAAGGGCAAGCCGTGGGGTTCATTGACCCCCAATCTGGCAAAATGGTGATGCTGCACGCGGACGGAAGGTTCTGGTCCGCATACAGGCTCGGTGACAAGCAGTTTAGGATGATTGTGGAAAAGGGGTATCTGTGGTAGATGTCGAAAGGTGGAAGGTGATTCCGCAGAAGCGTCTGGGAAGAGTGGTTGACCCGAGCCTCCTTTCCTTCGGCGAGGAGTGGCTCAGTGCCGGGAATATGGAAGTGGTGCCATTCCTCAGTCTCTCAGGGATGGACAAGCCCCTTGCGGGGCGCATTAGTGCGGCTGCTCGCAGTGCTGGTTATGCGTCTGTTATTGCGTGGTTTCCGGGCCCGCCCCGCGTCGGAGGTCAGGCGATCAGTGTGGCAGCGAGCACGGAGGCCATACTGGCCGAGTTCGGGCAGCAGGAAGGTCTCGCTATTGCGCTTCCCGACCTCGCCGCAGCGCTTTTGGTTACCCGTCACGGATTCGCTCTGTTTGCTGGATCCGGTAAAGTGTTTCACGCTGGCGTGCCGGAGGGGCGTGATCGGGCGGTCATCGACTTCGAGCGTTTCGCTAAGCGCGTGAAGAAAAAAAACCCGAATCTGTGTGCGGCGACGGCCGGATTCGCTCCCACGCAGACGGCGTGGGCCAAACCGGCCAATGCAACCGAGGACTCCGCGACCGCTACTCAACTCGCATTGATGGAGTCATTCAGTGCCGGTGGCATCGACGCTGCATGCTTCGCACGGTCGTGGCTGGCGGCGCGGAGGGATTCGCTGGAGAGGTCAGAGCGTCTCCGTGACCAATTTTCCCGCATCCTGGATCGCGTGTTCTATGCCCTCGATGATTACGCCATCGATCCGGCTTTTCAGGAAGAAGGCGACATGACAGATGAGCAACTGAAAGCGGTTGTCAGGGAAGCATTGACCGAACTGCAATCACTGTGACGTGTGCCCGAACCGCCGTGGTGCCGACTGTTTCGCGTTTCGAAGGCCGCGGTGGCCGGACGGTTTTCGCGGCGAGGTCGGCGGACGTGGTGAGTGCGGCCACGGGGGACACACTTTTCCTACTCGCCGACCTCGCGAAGCTGGCCTACACCGGGACCCATCACGTTACTCGGACATGCCGCCCATGAAATGGGTCCGGTATCGCCCTGGAACCGTCAGGTCCGCCTCTCAGACGGCGGTCAAGCGGCCCTGAAACCGGGCGCATACTCCGAGGGCGACGCTGGCAAGTTCGATGGTCATTCCCGATCGGTGTTCCTTACCGCTTCGACTCCGCGTAGTTCAGCAGAAACAGCGCCTCCGCCAGCGACATCCGTTCCAGTTCCTCCGGGTGGACGCTTTCGTTCACCGCGTGGATCTGGGCCTCCGGCTCGCTGAGGCCGATGAGGAGGATTTCGGTGTCGGGGTAGAGGGCGGCGAGGGTGTTGCAGAGGGGGATGGAGCCGCCCATGCCGGCGGTCTGCATTTCCTGGCCGGGGTAGGCGACGCGCATCGCCTCGGCCATCGACACATACGCCGGGCTGGTGGTGTCGGCGGCGAACGGCTCGCCCTGGCCGACGAGTTCGGTGGTGACCCGGGCGTTCCACGGGACCTGGGACTCCAGGTGGGCGCGGAGGAGCTTGGCCGTGTCGGCGGCGTTGACGCCCGGGGGGACGCGGAGGCTGATCAGGGCCGCCGCGCGGGCGTGGACGGACGGGGTGGCGCCGACGACCGGCGGGCAGTCGATGCCGAGGACGGTCACGGCGGGGCGGGCCCACAGGCGGTCCGCGACCGTGCCCGAGCCGATCAGGTCGACGCCGTCCAGCACCTTGGCGTCGGAGCGGAAGTCCTCCTCCGGGTACTGCAGGCCGTCCCAGGTGCCCTCCGGCTCCAGGCCGTGGATGACGGTCGTCCCGTCGGGCGCGCGCAGCGAGTCGAGGGTGCGGATCAGCGCGGCGAGGGCGTCGGGGGCGGCGCCGCCGAACATGCCGGAGTGCAGGTTGCCGCCCAGCGTCTGCACCTCCACCCGCACCAGCATCATGCCGCGCAGGGTGGCGGTCACGGTCGGCAGGCCGAGCCGGAAGTTGCCCGCGTCGCCGATGACGATGGTGTCGGCGGCCAGCAGCTCCGGGTGCGCCTCGGCGTACCGCTGGAGGCCGCCCGTGCCCTGCTCCTCCGAGCCCTCGACGATCATCTTGACGCCCACCGGCACCCCGCCGTGCTCCTTGAGGGCGCGCAGCGCCGACAGGTGCATGATGAAGCCGCCCTTGCAGTCGGCCGCGCCGCGCCCGTACCAGCGCCCGTCGCGCTCCGTCAGCTCGAACGGCGGGGACAGCCACGCGTCCTCGTCCAGCGGCGGCTGCACGTCGTAGTGCGCGTACAGGAGGACGGTCGGAGCGCCCTCCGGGCCCGGCAGGTAGCCGTAGACGGACTGGGTGCCGTCCGGGGTGTCCAGCAGCGCGACGTCCTCGAAGCCCTCGGCGCGCAGCGCCCCGGCCACCCACTCCGCCGCCGCCTCGCACTCGCTCTTCGGGAACTGCGCCTCGTCCGCGACCGACCGGAAGGCGACCAGCTCGGCCAGTTCGGTGCGGGCGCGGGGCTGGAGGGAGGCGACGGTCGCGGCGAGCGCGGCGGAGTCGGGCCGGGGGGCCGGAACGGTGTCCATGGAACGCTCCTCGGGGGCACCACGTTGTGGTGTACGGATGGGCATGGTTGACGGGCTCGATCCTTTCATGGCGTTCCGCGGTGGTGCCGGTGGGCCGGGTGCGCTTCCCGGGGCGGGCGGGCCCACGGCCGGGCCGTAGGATGCGGGCGGTACGGCCGGCACGGCCGGCGGCGGCGGACGAGCGGGAGCGGAAGCACAGGTGAGCAGCGACAACACAGCCCGGGAGACGGGCCGCGACGACGTGCCGGCGGATGACGTGCCGGTCGACGACGTGCCGGTCGACGACGTGTCCGCGGACGACGGCGGGCCCTCGGGCGCCGGGCCGGTGTGGGACGTCGTCGTGGTCGGCGCCGGGCCCGCCGGAGCCTCGGCGGCGCACGCGGCGGCCGGCGCGGGACGCCGCGTCCTGCTCCTGGAGAAGGCCGAGCTGCCCCGCTACAAGACCTGCGGCGGCGGCATCATCGGCCCGTCCCGCGACGCGCTGCCGCCCGGCTTCGAACTGCCGCTGCGCGACCGCGTGCACGCCGTCACCTTCTCCCTCGACGGCAAGCTCACCCGCACCCGCCGGTCGAAGAAGATGCTCTTCGGGCTCGTCAACCGGGCCGAGTTCGACGCCGGCCTGGTCGAGGCGGCCAAGGCGGCCGGCGCCGAGGTGCGGACCGGCGTGACCGTCGCCCGCGTCGAGCAGCACGGCCCCGCCGTCCCCGACCGGCGCACCGTCGCCGTCGTACTCGGCGACGGTTCGACGGTCCTGGCCCGCGCGGTCGTCGGCGCCGACGGCAGCGCCGGCCGCATAGGAGCACACGTCGGGGTGAAGCTCGACCAGGTCGACCTCGGCCTGGAGGCCGAGATCCCCGTCCCGCCGTCCGTCGCCGAGGACTGGGCCGGCCGGGTGCAGCTCGACTGGGGCCCCATCCCCGGCAGTTACGGGTGGGTCTTTCCCAAGGGGGACACCCTCACGGTGGGCGTGATCTGCTCGCGTGGCGAGGGCGCCGCCACCAAGCGGTACCTGGAGGACTTCATCGCCCGCCTCGGCCTGTCCGGCTTCGAGCCCAGCATCTCCTCCGGCCACCTCACCCGCTGCCGCGCCGACGACTCCCCGCTCTCCCGCGGCCGCGTCGTCGTCTGCGGCGACGCCGCCGGGCTGCTGGAGCCCTGGACGCGCGAGGGCATCTCCTTCGCGCTGCGCTCCGGCCGGCTGGCGGGGGAGTGGGCCGTGCGCGTCGCCGAGGCGCAGGACGCCGTCGACGCCCGCCGCCAGGCGCTCAACTACGCGTTCGCCGTCAAGGCCGGGCTGGGCGTGGAGATGGGCGTGGGCCGCCGGATCCTCGCCCTGTACTCCCGCAAGCCCGGCGTCTTCCACGCGGCGGTCACCGGATTCGGCCCCGCCTGGCGGGCGTTCGCCCGGGTCACCCAGGGCGCGACCACGCTCGCGGAGATCGTCCGCACGCACCCTATGGCGCGGCGGCTGGTCTCCGCGGCGGACCGGCTGCCGGCCGGGCGGTCCTGAGACGGGCGGTTCTGAGACGGGTTGTCGGTCGCGGGTCGCGGGTCGCGGGGCGCGGGTCGCGGGGGCGCGGGGCGTAGGGGCGTGGGTCGCGGGTTAGGGTCCGGGCCTTGGTCTTGGGGTCGGGCCTCGGGGCGTGGCATAGGCAAAAGACAGCAGTTGGCCTGCTGGGGCGGTGTCGGCTGATCGCCGCACGTCCGGTTTTGCGGTCCGCAGGCGGTGCCGACGTCGGGTGTCGGGTGTCGGATGTCGGGTGTCCGGACCGGGGGCCGGTCGTCGGCCGGCTGCTGCTCCTTGGGACCGGTCGTCGGCCGGCCGCCATGGGGTCGGCCGTCGGCGGCCCCTGGCCCGGTGGTCCCTGGTCCGGTGGCCCCTGGCCCGGGAGCCGTGGTCCGGCGGCCCCTGGCGCGGGGGGCCTGATCCGGGGCCCTGACCACGCGCCGCAGACAAGCCGTTGCCCCCGAGCTAGGGTGTGCGCGTACGCGGCCGGCCGACCCCCTGGGGGCTCCTGATGGCGCGCAGACTCCGCCCTGTGGGCGCTGATTTCGCCGGCCCGGAGGGTGCGGCGGCGGTCGCAGGCCCGGCGGGTCCCCTTTCTCCACGCCCCTGTTCTCCCCGCTCCCGCGCGGCGCGCCTCCGGGCGCTGCTTCCCCGTGCGGCGGGCCGCGGTGACGCCGCGCCGCTGCGGCTGACGTTCGTCGCCCGGACGACGGCACCGCCCGAGCGCGTGCACCACGCGCTGGTCGAGGACGTGACGGCGTGGCCCCGCTGGTTCCGAGCCGTGAGACTGGCCCGGCCGCTCGACGGGAAAGGGCGCCGCCGCCGCGAGATCCGGCTCGTGGGCGGGGTGTGGTTCCACGAGACGGTCATGGCCGTCGACGCGCCCCGGCGCTGCGCGTACCGCGTGGACAGCACCAATGTTCCGTTCCTCCGCGCCGTCCTGGCGGACTGGCGGCTCGTCCCGTCCGGCGGCGGCACCCTCGTCCGTTGGACCCTGGCGATGGACGCGCCGCCGGCGGTCCGCTGGCTCGTCCTCCTCACGCGCCCGGTACCCGCCCGCGCTTTCCGCGGCGCACTGCGCGCGTTGGACGCGCGTTTGGCCGCGAAAAGTGACGCGGATGACACGAGCGGCATGAGAGATGCGAGTGGCACAGGTGGTGCAGGAGCTGCTGGAGGCAGGGGTCGCTTTGGTGATCAAGGGGAGGACGCCGGACGTACGTGAACCGCGGCGCGTCCAGCCCTCCCGCATGGCGGCGGCGAGTGCATCGCGGGGGCGCGGCCCCGGCGGCTCGTCGCACGGATCCGGCCGCACGGCCCGTTCCCCGCGCCGGGAGCCGCCGGGGCACCGCCGGGCGCATGGCCGTTGCGCCGCGTCGCTCGTCGGCGGGTTCGCGCAGGTGGTGTGGTGGACGGGGGCCCGTCGCCGTCCGTCCGGCGTCCGCTCCCGGTCGGGGAGCCGCCCGTGCGCGCCCCCGGGGCCCGGGACCGGAGGGAACGAGAACGAAAATCGGCCCCTGGTGCGGGCGTCGGCTCGCGGGCACACTGCGCAGCAGACAACCATCGGCCGGGAGGCGGTGCACCGTGGCGGAACCGGAGTTCAAGGCGACTGGGGTACGGATCGAGAAATCGCTCCGCTCACTCACCCGCGCCGGACAGGTGAAGATCCACAATGGTCGCCTGGAGCTCCTGACCAGCTACGGGGTGGAGATCGACAGCGCGCCGGTGGACGCCGTCCAGGCCCGGAAAGCCTGGTTCGCCGCCCGCGACCGGGCGCGGGCCACGCTCAACGGCAACCGGTACGTGCTCGATCTCGGGGAGTCCGGCCAGGACCCGGAGGCGGCGGTCCGCCGGTTCCTGGAGGCGGTGGAGGCCGCGCGCGGGGACGGGCCGGAGTGAGCGTGCGAAACAGGGGGCGGCACGGGTGCACGGTGGGGGCGCACGAGTTGCGTCCACGACGGTGAAGGTCGACCCTTGAGGCGTACAGCATCACTGAGGGTTCATCGACGGTCGCGTTCCGGATCGGTTCCGTCGTGCGGTCCGGCCCGCCCGCCGGACCGGGACGGGCGCGCACCGCGCCACGCATCTGCATCAGGCTAGCCCTACTTCTTCAGGGAGTCGCAGCCGTGATCAGCCGAGTGAACAAGCACTGCACCGTCGAGCTCCAAGCCCTGCCGCAGCGGATCCGGCAGGTGCGCAGAATCGTCTCTGCGCAGTTGCGTTACTGGCATCTCGATCCGCTCATCGACCCCGCCGCGCTCGGTGTCACCGAGCTCCTCACCAACGTCCACCAGCATGCGGAACCGGACAAACGGTGCACGGTCGAGATCACCCTGATGCTCGACCGGCTCACCGTCTCCGTGCGCGACCACGACCCCCGGCTGCCCCGCGTCGGCGCTCCGGACGAGACCAGCACCCATGGGCGCGGCCTCGCCCTGGTCGCGGCGCTCAGCGCCGGTTGGGGCGTGCAGCCGCACCACGACGGCGGGAAGGCGGTGTGGTTCACCCTGCTCGTACCGGCCTCCGCTCCCGCCGCCGACCCCTGGCGCGACCGCGGCGCCGAGCCGGCGGTCGCCTTCGAACGGGCGACGGCCTCCCTGACCTCCCTCGGCACCGCGGCCTTCTCCGAGCCGGCGGCCCTGCACCCGGCGGGCGCGGGGGCCGTTCCGGCGGTGGCGCGGGAGCGTTCGCCGGTGTGACGGCGCGGCCGGCGGAGCTCGGAGGGCGTGTGCTCCGGCGCGTGCGCTTCCGGAGCCGTGTCGGGGCCACCTTCCGGACGGCGAACGGCACCCCGCGCCCGTACAGGTCGTACAGGTCGTACGGGGCCCGTACGGGCGGCCGGCTCGCCGTGCCCTGAACCGCCGACCGCCCGTGATCCGCGCACGAACCGCTCATCATCCGCACACGAAGGGGGGAACGCGATGCCTTTTGACGGCGAGTACGAGCCGAGTCCGGCGCAGTGGGTGCGCGAACAGGTCGAGCTGTACGAGAGTTCCGGCGGTACAGAGGGCACGACGCTCTGGGACACGGGCCTGCCGGTCGTCGTCGTCACCATGCGCGGCGCGAAGAGCGGCAAGATACGGAAGGTTCCGCTGATGCGCGTGGAGCACGAGGGGCGGTACGCGGCGGTGGCCTCGAAGGGCGGCTTCCCGCGTCACCCGGTCTGGTACCTCAACCTCAAGGCCGACCCGCGGGTGAGACTCCAGGACGGACCCGGGCGCTACGACATGACGGCTCGTGAGGTGACCGGGGACGAGAGGGCCCAGTGGTGGCGGCGTGCGGTCGCCGTGTATCCGCCGTACGCCGAGTACCAGGAGAAGACCGACCGCGTGATCCCGGTCTTCGTACTCGAACCCGAACGCGAACGCGAACCCGAACGCGAGCCCGAATCCGAACCCGAACCCGAACCCGAGCATCCGGCCGGGCGGGTGGAGGGTCCGGCGCCGACGGTGGACTGAGACGGTGGACCGGGCCTCGGGCTCCTCCCGCTCGGCCCGGCAAGGCGCGGCGCGGCCGGGGAGCCGAGGGCGGCGAGCGGCGCACGCCGGCACGGAGCGCGACGCGCGGCCCGCGCCCGGCGTGCCGCTCACGCGGCGGCGTGGGGTCGTACCGCCGCCCATCGGCGAAGACGTCCTCAGCGGAAGGCGGTGAGGGCCCGGCACCCGGCCGCATGCCGCGCCCTCACCGTCCTCCGGTCCTCACCGTCCTCCGGTCCTCACCGTCCTCCGGTCCTCACTGCCCCCGGTCCTCACCGCTCTCCGTCCCTCACTGCCCTCCGGCTCCCCCGGACTCAGCCCAGCACCCCCAGCGGATCGTCCAGCACCGGCTGCCACGCCGCCTCCGCCGCGCCGATGAGGCTGTTGTGGTCGAGGGTGGCGGGGAGGATGGGGACGCTGCCGCTGCGGCCCCACAGGCTGCGGTCGGCGACGACGGCGCGGAGGCGGTCGGGGTCGGCGGCGAGGAGTTCGCGGTGCAGGCCGCCCAGGACGATGCGGTCGGGGTTGAGGATGTTGACGAGGCCGGCGAGGCCCAGGCCGAGGCGGTCGGCGATCAGTTCGGCGGCCTCGCGGACGGACGGGTCGTCGTACGCGGTCCGGAGCAGCTCGGTGGCCTGGTGGAGGAGGGAGCTGTCCGGGCCCGGCGGCCGTCCGGCGGCGGTGAGGAAGGCCGCCGGGTCGGCCTCGACGTCGAGACAGCCGCGGCTGCCGCAGTGGCAGGGTAGCCCGGCCGGGTTGACCGTCAGGTGCCCGACCTCCAGGGCCAGGCCCGAACTCCCGCTGTGCAGGCGGCCGTCGAGCACCAGCGCGCCGCCGACGCCGCGGTGGCCGGTGGCCACGCACAGCAGGTGACGGGCGCCGCGGCCGGCGCCGTGGCGGTGTTCGGCGAGGGCGGCGAGGTTGACGTCGTTGCCGGCCACGCCGGTGACGGGGAGGCCGCCCGGGCCGAGGACGTCGGCCTTGGCCAGGGCCTTGGTGAACAGTGCGCGGACCGGCGCCCCCGCGGGCCAGGAGAGGTGCAGCGGGTTGAGGGCGGTGCCCTCCGGCTCGGCCACCGCCGACGGGACGGCGAGTCCCGCGCCCAGGCAGCGCCGGCCCGTCTCGCGCAGCAGCCCGGCGCCCGCCTCCACGACGGCGTCGATGATGTGCGCGGGGTCGGCGGGGACCGTCATGCAGCCCGGCGCCGTGGCGACCATCCGGCCGCCGAGGCCGACGAGCGCGGCCCGGAACCCGTCCGCGTGGATCTGCGCCGCCAGGACCACGGGACCGTCGGGCGCGACGGACAGCCGGTGGGAGGGGCGGCCCTGCGACCCGGTGGACGCCGTCGGGCGGGCGTCCACCCGGATCAGTCCGAGCGCCTCCAGCTCCGCGGCGACGGCGCCCGCCGTCGCGCGGGTCACGCCGAGTTCGGCGGTGAGCACGGCGCGGGTGGGGGCGCGCCCGGTGTGGACGAGCTCCAGGGCGGGGCCGAGGGCGGCCCGGCCGCGCTCCAAACGTGTTGTCCGAGTCTGGGTCACACCCTTATTCTGACTTTGTGCCGACGCTAAACAAAATACGGACGGCCCTTCGGGGGGAACAGCGTGTCACCCCGGCCGATCCGTCGCTACGCCGCCTCCGGACCGCCCTCACCGTCTTCTTCGCCCTCGACGGCTTCCTCTTCGCCGGCTGGGTGGTGCGCATCCCGTCGATCAAGGAGCGTACCGGCGCCTCCGCCGGCGCGCTCGGCCTCGCCCTGCTGGGCGTCTCGGCCGGCGCCGTCGCCGTCATGATGCTCACCGGACGGCTGTGCCGGCGCTTCGGCAGCCACCCGGTCACCGTCGTCACGGCGGCCGTCCTGGCCCTGGGCATCGCCCTGCCGCCCTTCGCCCGCTCCGCGCCCGCCCTCGGGCTCGTCCTCCTCGTCTTCGGCGCCGCTTACGGCGGCATCAACGTCGCCATGAACAGCGCGGCCGTCGACCTCGTCACGGCGCTGCGGCGGCCGGTGATGCCCAGCTTCCACGCGGCCTACAGCGTCGGCGGCATGCTCGGCGCCGGTCTCGGCGGGCTCGTCGCCGGGCGGCTCGCGGTGACGCACCACCTCCTGATGCTCACCGCCGTCGGACTCGTCGTCACCGTCGTCGCCGGGCGGGTGCTGCTCGCCCATCCGGCGCCTCGGCCGCCTGAGACGATCGTCTCCGGTTCCGTCCCCCGTGCGGCGGGCGCCTCGCAGCGGCCCCTGCCGAAGGTGCGCGGGCGCGGCCTCGTCGTCGTCTTCGGCCTGATCGCGCTGTGCTCCTCGTACGGCGAGGGGGCGCTCGCCGACTGGGGTGCTCTGCACCTCCAGCAGGACGTCGGTGCCGGGGCGGGCACCGCGGCCATCGGCTACTCCGTGTTCGCGCTGGCCATGACCGTGGGACGGCTGTCCGGCACCGCGATGCTCGAACGGCTCGGGCAGACCCGGACCCTCGTCTTCGGCGGGGCGACGGCCGCCGTCGGCATGCTCCTCGCCTCCCTCACCCCGGCGCTGTGGGCGGTGTTCGTCGGCTTCGCCCTGACCGGCCTGGGCCTCGCCAACATCTTTCCCGTCGCCATCGGGCGCGCTGGTGAGCTGACCGGGCCGGGTGGGGTCGCCGCGGCGTCGACGTTCGGTTACGGCGGGATGCTGCTCGGGCCGCCTGCCATCGGGCTTCTTGCGGAGCGGTTCTCGTTGCCTGCCGCTCTCACCACGGTCGCGGCCCTGGCCGCCATGGCGGCTTTGATCAGTGGTGCCACGCGGCGGTGGACGCGGCGCGCCTGACGGCGAGGGGGTGCCCCGGTCCCGCCCTTTCGCCGTTTCCTGGGGCGAGCCCCCAGACCCCGAAGCACGCTTCGCGCGCTGTCCTCAAACGCCGGACGGGCTGAAGGGGATGCGTGGGCTTGCCCCCGCGGGAAACGGGAAGGGGCGGGGCCAGGGATGGCTTACTGGGACGACTCACCGGTACGACTCACCGAAGGACGACGACAGCGATGGCACCCCCGGCTGGCTCTGCGCCGGCCCCCGCTGGAGCGTGGACGGTCCGGCCCTGCTGTGGCTCCACCCCGGGCACGGCGAACGCCGCTCCCCGCTGCCCGCGGGCCGCCCGCTCGGCTTCGTCGCCGGTGAGCGGCGGCACTGCGTCGGCGTCCGGCGCGCCGGGCGGTACACCCCCTGTCCCGCCGCTGCCGAGGTGCCGGCCGGCGCGGTGTCCGCCCAGTGCGCGGAGTGCGCGCGGCTGGACCGCTCCCACTCCGTCGCGGCCGACACGATCGCCGACGACCCGCGCCCGTACGACGTCTACCTGGCCTGGTTCGCCCCCGGCCTGGTCAAGGCCGGCATCACGGCGACCGGACGCCAGGGCGTCCGGCTCCTCGAACAGGCCGCCCTCTCCTATGCGTTGCTCGGCCGGGGCCCGCTGATGGCCGCCCGGCGGACGGAGGCCGTACTCGGTGCCGCGCTGGGCGTCCCGGACCGCTTCCCGTACGCCGCCAAGCGCGCCGCCCGCCACCCCCTGACCCCGCCGGGCGAACGGGCGGCCGAACTCGCCGCGCTCCACGCGCGCGCCCGCGCCCTGCCCGGCCTGCCGGAGTCACTGGACGTCCTGGCCTGCGTGCCCGTGCACCACGACGAGATCTTCCACCTGGACCGCGTCGGCCCCCGGCACGGCGTCGTCGACCTCGCGCCCGGGTGCGCCGTCGTCGGCCACGTCGTCGCCGCGGCGGGGCCGGACATGTACCTGGAGACGACGGACGGCCGCCAGGTGCTCGTCGACACGCGGCGGCTCGCGGGCTGGGAACTCGCGGCGGCACCGGCCGGCTCGCGGACCACGGCGGCGGTCCGCGAGCCGGAAGGGGACGACGGGGACGGTCCGGAGGGCTTGTTCTGAGGGTCTGTGCTGAGGCTTGGCGTCGGGGCCCGGACGTTCGCCCGGTCGTGGCCGTCGTGTCTTTCGTGCCTGGCGTGCCTTCCGGGGGCTCCCGTCGTACCCGCCGTCCCGTCGTGGCGGTCGTGCTGTCGCGTCCGCCGCGCCCGCCGCGCCCGCCGCGCCCGCCGCGCCCGCCGCGCCCGCCGTGACAAGTGCCGCGCGGCGTCGGCCTGCGGTCCATGAGGTGTCGGCGGGACACGGGCCCGGGTGGCGGACGGATCGGGCGGCGCCGGCCCGGGGCCGTCCGGCGGGCTCTGACGGGCGTACCGCCGTACAGCCGTGGCGCCTCGGCCGCCCGCCGCCCGTCAGGCGGCCGGTTCGCCGACCGCCCCGCGCCGTCCGCCGCGCAGTAGTTCACGCGGGGAGGGGCCGCCGCGCAGGCACCACAGGGCGATGACCGGGTCGCAGATCGCGCAGCCCAGCGACGCGTTGTGCACGAACGGCAGCAGGGGGCTGCCCTTGATGTGGTGCACGATGTCCCACGCGGTGTGCAGCAGCCAGCCGATGCCGACGAACGTCCAGGAATTCAGGGCGCGGTACGCGACGCACGTGGACAGCGCGGTGAACGCGAGCTCCCAGCCGCCCAGCCCGTCGCTGCTGAGGTAGGTCGCGCCCGCCCCGGCCACCATGACGGCGTTGAGGCGCAGCCGGTGTTCCTCGCGGACCAGGGACATCACCAGCGCGTAGACGAGGCCGATGCCGATGGGCGCGATGTACTGCAGGTATTGCATGGGGCGCCTTCCGTGGTGGGTGTGGTGCGGGTGGACGAGCGGGGTACGGCCGCGGACGGCGGACGCGGGGGATCGCCGCCGCCCCCGGCCGTACGGCTCACACGGTAGAAAGGCCGGGCGGCAGGCCACAGGGGCATTGCCGACAGGTTTCGACGGATTACCGCCGCCCGCTCCGCGTCCGTTCCCCGCCCGCTCGTCAGCCGTCCCCGACGCGGTACTCGGCTGAAGCGGAGGTACCGTCCGTACATGCACACGGTCGCCGTCCTCGCCCTCCCGCGCGTGATCCCGTTCGACCTCTCCACCGCGGTGGAGACCTTCGGCCGCGTCCGACTGCCCGACGGGAGCCCTGGTTACGCGGTACGTGTGTGCGCCGAACAGGCCGAAGTCGACGCCGGAGCCGGGGCGTTCACCCTGCGGGCGCCGTGGGGGCTGGACGGGCTGCGCGGCGCGGACACCGTCGTCGTGCCCGGTATCGCCGACCCGGCGGCGCCCCTCACGCCCGCCGTCCGCACCGCGCTGCGCCGGGCCGCCGCCGACGACGGCGGCCCGCGCATCGCGTCGATCTGCTCCGGTGCCTTCGTCCTCGCCGCCGCCGGGCTGTTGGACGGGCTGCGGGCGACGACCCACTGGCTGGCCGCCGGGCGGCTCGCCGCCGACCACCCGCGGGTGGACGTCGACCCGGACGTCCTCTACGTCGACAACGGCCGGATCCTCACCTCGGCCGGCGCGGCGGCCGGGCTGGACATGTGCCTGCACATGGTCCGCCGGGACCACGGCTCCGCGGTGGCCGCCGACGCCGCCCGGCTCTCCGTGATGCCCCTCGAACGGGAGGGTGGCCAGGCGCAGTTCATCGCCCACGACCACGTACCCGTCCCGGCCGGCTCCGCGCTGGAGCCGCTGCTCCGCTGGCTGGGCGAGAACCTCGCCCGTCCGCTCACCGTCGACGACATCGCGGCCCGGGCCGGTGTCAGCCCCCGGACGCTCACCCGCCGCTTCCGTGAGCAGACCGGCACGACGCCGCTGCAGTGGCTGCACCGGGCCCGGATCCGCCGGGCGCAGCAGCTCCTGGAGACCACCCGTCGGCCCGTCGAACACATCGGCGCGGAGGTCGGGTTCGGCTCGCCGACCGCCTTCCGCGACCGCTTCCGCCGCACGACCGGGGTCAGTCCCCGCGCCTACCGGCGCGCTTTCGCCGGGGAGCCGGTCGGGTAAAGCGTCGGCGCCCTGCGGCCCCCCTGCGCGTCCCGGAGGCGCCCGGAGGTGCCCAGCGTCCCGGAGGTGCCCGAGCGGCCCGGGCGGCCCGCCCGCGCCCGCCCGGAAGACGGCGAGAACGCCGACGGTAGCGGCCTGGACGGCGACGGGGGCGAGGACGACCGCGGCGAGGACGGCGACCGCGGTGAGGACGCTGGTCCCCTCCCGCGTTCTCACCCCGAGCAGTGGCGTCGCGGCGACCGGGCGTGGGCGGTCGACCGGCCCTCAGTCGAAGTACACGACCAGCCGGACGTGCTCGTCGCCGAAGCGCGCGGCGAGCGCCTTCATCACCGCGAAGACGTGCTCCCACCCCGTCCCGGGGCCGAGCGCGTCCCGTCGGGTGAACCTCCGGTAGCCCACCCTCGTCGGGCCCGTCCGCCACTCGCCGAACGGGGTGGCGGTGGGGCCGTCCGCCGCCGGTCCGGGACCCAGCCGGTCCAGGACGTCCGGCGGCCAGTCGTCGGTGACCCAGCGGCGTACCTCCAGCTCGGGCGTGCGGTCGTCCCGCAGGACGAGGGCGCCGCGGACGTCCGCCGGGGCCGCGTCCAGGTCGATCCCGGCCAGCTCGGCCCAGGTCACCCAGGTCGGGCCGTGCACCGCCGGATCGGAGCCGGCGACCTCGTCGAACTCCTTCCGCAACTCCGGCGACACGTCCGGCGGCAGCCCCCGGCCGGCGGCGACCGGCTCCCAGCCCACCGGGTCGCGGACGCCGAAGAGGCAGCCGAAGGCCGCGTAGTCCCGCCCGGAGTAGAGCGGGTACAGATCGATGGCGCGCTCCCAGGGCGGCCTGGTGTACCAGTCCTCGTCGGCGTTCGGGTTGCGGATCTCTATGCATCCGCGAATGTCGGTGCCCATGCGGCGCAGCGTAGGGTGCCGGCCCCGCGTACCGCGAAGGCGGTCCGGAGGCCGGGGCGGCGGTGGGCCGGGATAGCCTCGTACGTCCCTTTCGTCCGGAAGGCCGCCCATGCACGACGTCCGTTTCACCCTCGCCCACGCGGGCTCCGGCCGCGGCCGCCTCCGGAAACTGACCTCCCACACCTGGACCGGGACCGTGCTCGGGCTCGATTCCGTGGAGTTGGTCCGCCCCGCGGAGGAGGATCTCGTCCGGGAGACCCTGACCACGCGGGTGTCGGGGCAGGGGATCCCCCGAGGAGCTTCACCGGTGTCGACTTCCGGTGCCCGCGCGGCCGTTCGTCCTACGGCACCCCCGGCAGGTCCTCCGCGTACAGCAGCGTCAAGTCGTCCTTGCTCGGGTGCGTCAGCTGGGCCACCCGGCCCGCGTGCCGTTCGACCATGGCCTCGAAGGTCTGGCGTGCCGTGCGGCCGTTGCCGAAGGCCGGGCCGCGGGGGACCGTGCGGAAGTAGTGGAGGAGGGCCTCGGCCGCGCCCTCGCCGATGCGGTACTCGTGCTCCTCCGCCTGCTGTTCGACGATCCGCAGCAGCTCCTCGGGGGCGTAGTCGCCGAAGGTGATGGTGCGGGAGAAGCGGGACGCCACGCCGGGGTTGACGGTCAGGAAGCGCTCCATCTCGGCCGTGTAACCGGCGACGATCACCACCACCGAGTCCCGGTGGTCCTCCATCAGCTTCACCAGCGTGTCGATGGCCTCCCGGCCGAAGTCGCGGCCCGAGTCCTCGGGGGCCAGCGCGTACGCCTCGTCGATGAACAGGACGCCGCCCCGGGCGCGTTCGAACGCCTCCTGGGTGCGCAGGGCCGTCGAGCCGATGTGCTCGCCGACCAGGTCCACCCGGGAGACCTCCACCAGGTGGCCGCGTTCCAGGACGCCGAGCGAGGCCAGGATCTCGCCGTACAGCCGCGCCACCGTCGTCTTGCCGGTGCCGGGGGAGCCGGTGAAGACCAGGTGGCGGCGGACGGAGGCGGCCTTCAGGCCCGCCTCCTGCCGGCGGCGGCCCACCTCGATCATGTCGGTGAGCGCCCGCACCTCCTTCTTGACGCTCTCCAGGCCCACCAGCGCGTCCAGTTCGCCGAGGACCGTCGCCGGCGGGCGTGCCGAGCCCTCGTCCTGACGCGGCGCGGGAAGGGGGGCCGGGGCGGCGCGAGGGCCGGCGCGTCGGGTGTCGGCCGCGAGCGTTCCGTCACCGCCGGGCCCGGGACGCGTACGGGCACCGGCTCGTCGCTCGTGCAGCCCTCGCTCAGCGGGCCCGGACCGCCGCCGTCCGCGTGCCCGCCCCCGCTGTCCGCGAACTCGTAACCGCCGCGCGCGCAGCGCTCGGTGTGGCAGCGGGTCAGCGTCGCCCGGCACCCGTCGATGACGTGGAAGCCGTAACCGCCGCTGCCCGTCACCCGGCAGTGCCGGAACGTGCCCCGGCCCTCGGCCGACACGTAGAACCCCGCCTCCAGCGGCGAACTCACCGAACAGTCCTCGAAGGTGGGGTCCGCGCCCTTGGTGACGATCACGCCCGTGGCCGTCGCGTCGACGGCGCAGCCCCTGAGCGTCCCGCCGCTGCCGTGGTCGCGGAACCAGGCGCCGGTCGTCGCCTCTCGGATCCGGCAGTCGTCGAGCCGCGCGGTCGCCCCGCCGCTCACCGACACCGCCGTCCCGCGGATCCGCGAAAGATCGCTGTCGGTGACCTCCGCGCACGAGCCGCGGTCCAGGACGAACAGCGCGTCCGGCACGTCGTGCACCCGGCAGGAGGTGAGGACGGCCGTGGCGCCGTCACTCACCCACACCGCCGGATAGTCGCCCGTGCTGTCCTGGAGCTCGCACCCGACGGCCTCCGCGCGGGTGCCCGGATCCCAGACCGACAGGCCGTTCCGCCCGAACCGGCGCACCGTGGAGCGGGCCATCGTCAGCACCGAACGCGCCCGCAGATCCACCGCGTTCTCCGGGACGTCGTGGATGTCGCAGTCGTCCAGCGCCAGGACGGCGCCGGTGTCCAGCGTCACGCCGTCGCCCGCCACCCGGTGCACCCGGCAGTCGGACAGCCGCCCGGCCGCCCGCTCGGCCATCCGCACACCGGCGCCCCGGATCTCGTACACCTCGCAGCCGATCGCCTCCAGCGTGCTGGCCTCGCCCGTCACCGACAGCCCGGCGCCCCGCGCGTGGTGCACCCGGCAACGCTCCAGACGCGGGCCGCCGCCGTCGTGCACGGTGACGCCCGACTGCCCGGCCGCCAGCACCTCGCACTCCTCGAAGACCCCGCCGGCCCGGTCCAGCACCGCCACGCCGACGCCCGCCGCGTTGTCGACCGTGCAGTGGCGCACCGTCGGCCGCGCGCCCCCGCGCACCTCGATGCCCACCGACGAACGCGTCACCACCCGCAGCCCGGTGAGCTCCGGCGCGCCCCCGTCCACCAGCAGCGCGGGCACCGCCGCGTCCTGCCCCTCCACTTGGAGGTCCCGCAGCGCGGCCGACGCCCGGACGGTGAGCGCCACCCCCTCCGGCGGGGCGATCCGCACCGAACCGGGCACCCCGTCCGCGCCCCTGAGCGTGATCGCGCGGCCGACCACCAGGTTCTCCCGGTAGGTGCCGGGGGCGACGGACAGCACGTCCCCGTCCGCCGCCGCCTCCAGGGCGGCCGCGAGCGATACGTACTCCCCGGTGCGCCGCCGCCAGCGCGACGGGCCGCCGTGCGTCACCTGGACCGAGCCCTGTGCCATGGTGCTGTCGCGCCCCCACCTCGTGCGTCTGCCGCCCGGGACGGACGAGCCGCCCGGGACCGGTGCGTACCGGCCGCTCCACCGTAGCGTGCGCCGGGCACGGGAGTTGACCGCCCGCGGCTCCGTTCGTCTCGTCGTGGTGACGCCCGGCTCCCTACGGCTCCGTTCGTCTCGTCGTGGTGACGCCCGGCTTCCTACGGCTCCGTTCGTCTCGTCGTGGTGACGCCCGGCTCCCTACGGCTCCGTTCGGCCCGCCGTGGCGGTGCCCGGCTCCCCGTGGCACCGCTCCGCTCGCCGCGTCGGCGCTCAGCTGCCCGCGTCGGCCCGGCCCCAGGTGTGCCCGGCCCGCTCCCACGCGCGCTCCCACCGCTCGTACCGCCGTCGGAGGATCCGCCACATGACCAGGCGGCGCAGCCCGTGCACCGCGCCCGCCGCGGCGACACCGGCCCCGACGCCCGCGAGCACGGCGTGGACGGACGCCGTGGTGCCGTCCAGCGGACGGCCGGCGAGCCGGCCCTGGTCGTCCGTCCACAGGGGGAACCGCCGACCGGGTATCTCCGCGCCCCGGAGCGGCACGAGGCCGGTGCGCGGACCGCCGTCCGGGCCCTGCCAGCCGGCCAGGATCCGGTGGTAGCCGTCCCGGCCCGGCGTGCCCTCGCGGTCGCCCGCGGCGGCGCGCACCGGCTCCGGGCGGAGCGCGACCGCGCTCACCAGGTGCCGGTGGGACTGCTGTTCACGGGCCGTCTGCCGCAGCACCGCGTGGGCGGACGAGCCCGCCAGCAGCCCCGCCAGCGGGCCGACGACGAGCATCAGGACCACCGCCGCCAACCCGATCCAGTTCTCCAGGACATCGGTGGGACGGCGCAGTGGATTCCGCCGCCAGCGCCAGGCGAATCGCCGGGCGAATCGGCCGGCGAACCCTCGGGCGGACCGCCGGGTCCAGGACCGCATCCGGGACGTCGCGTTCATGAAGCTCACCCCCTGCGTCTCATTACCTCACAGGAGGCGTCGCATGCGGGAAAAGGCGTCGCGGAGGGCGGAATCACTCCCGGTGGAGGGCGGGGGGCTGTGCGTTGACGCGCCGGGGCGCACGGGGGCGCGCCGGCGCGCGGACGGTCTTGAGGGGGCTCTCAGGCGGGGGTCTTCAAGTGAGGGCCTTCGAAGATCCGAGGAGGGGCAAGAGGGCGGGGGGCTTCGAGTGAGCGCCTTCGGGCATGCCCCTTTGGGCAAGGGCCTTTGGGCAAGGGCCTCGGGGAGACCGCGGCGAATTCGGGCTATTCGGGCGACCGCGACTGTTCAGGTGGTTCGGAAGGCTCGGGCGATTCAGCCGAGGACTTCGAACGGGTCCCCGATCCGCAGCACTCCGGGATGCTCCGGGACCAGGTTCTGCCCGAAGACGAGCCCGGTCGCGCCGCGCCGGTGGCGGGCCAGGGTGTGCAGCGGCTCCCGGCCGCGCGCGGCCGTGCGCTGGTCGGTGGTGGTGACGACGCAGCGCCCGCAGGGTTTGACGACCCGGAAGGCCACCTCGCCCAGCCGCACCCGGCGCCAGCCGTCCTCCTCCCACGCGCGGGTGCCGCCGACCACCACGTTCGGGCGGAAGCGGTCCATCGGCAGCGGGCCCTCGTCCGGGTGCTCGCCTTCGGCGATCAGCGAGTTGAGCGCCGCGAGCGACGCGGCGGTGGTGAGCAGCAGCGGAAAGCCGTCGGCGAAGCCGACCCGGTCCTCCGGCCGCCCGTACCGGGGGTCGACCGGGCGCCGGACCGCCGGGTCGTCCATGTGCACCAGCCGGGCCTCGACGCCCAGGAAGGCGGTCAGCCAGGCGTCGGCCTCGGGGCCCGCGGGCACCGCCTCGACCTTGTCCCGGAACACCTCCACGGTGACCGTGCCCCGCCGCCCGGGATCGGGCACCGGTACGTCCAGAGGGGCGGCCCCCGGGCCGGAGATCCGCACCCCGCCCCCGGGCAGCCCGCGGGCCGCCCCCAACGCCAGCCGGGGAAGCTGCCGTTGAGTGAGGAACCGGCCGTCGGGCGCGGTCACCATCCACCGCCGGTCCCCGGCGAGCCCCCACGGCTCCACGGTCGCCCACCCGGGAGAGCCCCCGCCATCGACTTCACCGGGTGGACGTGGAGCGACAGGAGCGAGGGGGAAGGGCCGACAGGACCGGGACGGCCGGGCGGACCCGCCGGACTCGTCGGCCTCGTCGGATCGGACAGGCCGGATGGACCCGAAGAGCCGGGCGTGCCCGAAGAGCCGGGCGTGCCCGAAGAGCCGGGCGTGCCCGAAGAGCCGGGCGTGCCCGCAGAACCAGGCGTGTCCGCAGAACCCGCAGAACCAGGCGTGCCCGCAGAACCCGCAGAACCGGGCGTGCCCGAAGATCCAGGAGACACAGCCATATCGGAAGACGCAGCCATGGGGCCATCCTGCCCGGCCGGATCCGGTGCGCACCCGCGGGTTCGGGCGAGTGCGGGGCCCCGGCCGTCCGTCGCCCCCGGTCAGTAACTCCCCGGGCCCGAATACGGGCGCTGGTACGGACCTTCGTACGCCCCGGGCTGGCCGGGCTGTCCGGACGGACCGGGCGCCGGGCGGGGCGCCACCGGGCGCATCGCGTCGTACCCCGCCGGGCCGGCGGGCCCCGCCTGCGGCTGCTGGTACTGCTGCGGGCCGGGGTAGCCGCGCTGCGCCGACGCCTGCTGCGGGATGTACGGCCCGGGCGCCTGCTGCAGTCCGGCCGGCTGCGGGGCGCCCTGCCCGTACTGCGGGGGCTGCTGGGCGTACCCGCTGTGCAGCGGCTGCACCGGGTTGGCCGCCTGCATCGGGCCCGGGCCGTGACCGGAGGGGCCGGAGGGGAGAGCGGGCAGCGCGGGCAGATTGCTCCCGCCGTCGAAGGGGGCCGACACCCGGATCGGGGCGATCTGCGGGGTGCCCCGCTCGGCGACGAGACTGTCGTAGATGGGGGTGTCCGGGAACGACGACGCGGAGTAGTAGCCGCTGCCGTAGGCACTGCGGGGGAGGTCATACCCCTTAAGTTAAGCCCACGGTGTGCCGGTTGGGGAGTCAGGTACCCGGGTTGGTTCCGGAGGCCCCTGCGGTGCCGACGACCAATCGGGGCGAAGTCGGAGAATTCGGGGACCACGGTACGTTGGACCGGTGTGAGAGACCGGATCCTTCAGGGCCTGACCAGGGGCTCGTCCGGGAATCGCTCTACAGGGGTGGCAGATGGGGATGCTCAAGGGCACCAACGTCCGGATTCCGGCGCCGGCGGTGCGGATAGAACTGGGCTGGCGGACCGGCCCCGGCGTACCGGACGTGGACGCCTCCGCGCTGCTGCTCGCCGGCGGCCGGGTCCGCTCCGACGCGGACTTCGTCTTCTACAACCAGGCCGTGCACACCTCCGGCGCGGTACGGCACGAGGGCAAGGTGCCGGCGGCCGGCGCGGTGACCGACACCCTGGCCGTCGACCTGGCCTCGGTGGAGCCCGAGGTGGAGACCGTCGTGGTCGCGGCCTCCGCCGACGGCGGCACGTTCGGGCAGGTCCCGGGGCTGTACGTACGGGTCTTCGACGCGGCGGGCGGCGCGGAGCTGGCGCGCTTCGACAGCGAGGACGCGACGGTCGAGACGGCCTTCGTGCTCGGCGAGCTCTACCGGCGGCAGGGGGAGTGGAAGTTCCGGGCGGTCGGCCAGGGGTACGACAGAGGGCTCGCCGGCCTGGCGACCGACTTCGGCATCTCGGTGGACGATCCGGGGCCCGCCGCCCCTCCGGCTTCCGCCGCCTCCACTGCCCCTCCGGCCTCCGCCGCTCCCGCCGCCCCTCCGGCCCCCGTTGCCGCGCCGGCTCCGGCCGCCGCCCCGGCCTCCCCCGCGGCACCGCCCGCCGCGGCCCCCGCCGCCCGGCCCGTGAGCCTGAGCAAGGTCACGCTCACCAAGGAAGCCCCGTCCGTCTCGCTCACCAAGCAGGGCGGCACGTCCGGCGCGCTGCGCGTCAACCTCAACTGGCAGATGCGGCAGCAGGAACCGGCCAAGGGCAGTGGCTGGGGCCGCCGTCTCACCCGGGCGCTCCAGGGCGACCTGGACCTCGACCTCGGCTGCCTCTTCGAGCTCAACGACGGGACGAAGGGCGTGGTGCAGGCCCTCGGCAACTCCTTCGGCTCACTCCGGCGCCCGCCCTACATCCACCTCGACGGCGACGACCGCACCGGCGCCGCGGCGCAGGGCGAGAACCTCACCGTCAACCTCGACCACAGCCGTGACTTCCGGCGCATCCTCGTC
Organism: Streptomyces sp. CA-181903; assembly: GCF_050937075.1. Classification (NCBI taxonomy): domain Bacteria; kingdom Bacillati; phylum Actinomycetota; class Actinomycetes; order Kitasatosporales; family Streptomycetaceae; genus Streptomyces; species Streptomyces sp. CA-181903. The sequence goes on along the minus strand of NZ_JBNJLY010000001.1, from coordinate 878,472 downwards.
TTCGTCACGATCTACCAGGGGGCCAGCAGCTTCGCGGGCCTCCACGCCACGGTCACCCTCCAGCCGCAGCACGGCGCGCCCATCGACTTCTCGCTCGACGAGTGCACCGTGCCGTCCAACGTCTGCGCGCTGGCCCTCATCACCAACAACGGCGGCGACCTCGTCGTCCAGCGCGAGGCCCGCTACCTGGTCCCCGACCGGGGCGTCAGCCCGCAGCGCACGCTGGACCGCGCGTACGGCTGGGGCATGAACTGGACGCCCGGACGGAAGTGACGCCGGACGCCCGGACGGAAGTGACGCCGGCCGGGCGCCCGGAGCGGGCTCTCACGGGGCGGCCTCGGGGCGGGCGTACGTCCGCCCCTTCCAGGCCGCGCCCCGGCCCCGGTAGTGCTGGACCGCCGAGTCGACCGTCATCAGCAGGTACAGCGCGGCGGTGAACGGGAGCAGCGGCGCGAGCCACGGCGGCTGCCGGTAGTAGCGGAGCATCGGCAGGTACGTGCCCGTCATCACCGCCCACGCCGCCGCCCCGGCCGCCAGCACCGGGAGGCTGCCGGTGGCGGCGCCCGCCACCACGGCCGTGGGCGGCGCGAGGTAGACCACGGCCAGGCCCGCCACCGTGGCGAGCAGCAGCAGCGGCTGGTACAGCAGTTGCGCGTAAGCACTGCGGGACACCATCCGCCACAGCTGCCCCAACCGGGGGTAGGGGCGGATGCTGTCCACCTGTTCGGCGAGGCCCAGCCAGATGCGGCCGCCGGTGCGTTTGACCGCACGCGCCAGCGTCACGTCGTCGATGACCGCGTGGCGGATGGCGTCCGGGATCCGGGCCCGCTCCGCCGCCTCCCGGCGCAGCAGGACGCAGCCGCCGGCCGCCGCCGCCGTCCGGCCGCCGGGCCGGTTGACCCAGCGGAACGGGTAGAGCTGCGAGAAGAAGTACACGAAGGCCGGGACGATCAGCCGCTCCCACGGGGTGACCGCCCGCAGCCGGGCCATCTGCGACACCAGGTCGAGGTCGGCCGCACAGGCCGCCGCGACGAGTTCGCGCAGGCTGCCGGGCGCGTGCGCGATGTCGGCGTCCGTCAGCAGCAGGTACTCGGCGTCGGTACGGGCGCGGGCCAGTGCCATCCCGTGCCGTACGGCCCACAGCTTGCCGGTCCACCCGGGCCCCGGTTCGCCGGGGGAGTCCACGGTCACCGGCAGCCCGCCGCGCTCGGCGGCCAGCGACCGGGCCAGTTCACCGGTGCCGTCCGTGCTGCCGTCGTCGACCAGGAACACCTCGGCCCGGCCCGGGTAGTCCTGGGCCAGCAACGACGGCAGGCTCTCCGGAAGCACCTCCGCCTCGTCCCGGGCGGGCACCACGATCGCCACGGACGGCCAGTCGTCCGGTGGCCGGCGGTCCGGCAGGCGCACGTCCGTGCGCCAGAAGAAGCCCTGGCCCAGCAGCAGCCACAGCCACGCGGCCAGGGAACCGACGGAGATCCATGTCAGCGCGTTCACCCGCCGCAGTCTGCCCGACGGGCCCCGGGGCGCGGGCGCCCGGATCGCGGACGGCCCGTGTCAGGGGCCGGAGAAGTCGGGTCGAAACGGGCGGCGGCGCGGTCTCCGCGGTCCCATCCGCCGTCCGCCCCATTAACCCGTGTGCCGCCCATCCATTAAAGTGACCGGGTGAAGATCGCGCTCATGGACTCCGGCAACGGCCTCCTCGCGGCGGCGGCCGCCGTGCACCGGTTGCGGCCCGACGCCGATCTGGTCCTCTCCTCCGACCCCGGCAGCATGCCCTGGGGTCCCCGCACCCCGCAGGACGTCACCGAACTCGCCCTGGGCTGCGCGCGCGCCGCCGCCGCACAGCGCCCGGACGCCCTGATCATCGCCTGCAACACCGCCTCGGTCCACGCGCTGGCCGCCGTACGGGCCGAGCTGGAGCCGGGACTTCCGGTGATCGGCACGGTGCCCGCGATCAAGCCGGCGGCGGCGGGCGGCGGCCCGTTCGCCATCTGGGCCACCCCGGCCACCACCGGCAGCCCCTACCAGCGCGGCCTCATCCGCGAGTTCGCGGCCGGCGTCGACGTCACCGAGGTGGCCTGCCCCGGGCTCGCCGACGCGGTCCAGTGGGCCGACGACGCGGCCATCGACGCCGCCATCGCCTCGGCGGCGGCCCGCACCCCGCGCGACGTCCGCGCCGTCGTCCTCGGCTGCACCCACTACGAGCTGGTCGCCGAGCGGATCCGGGCCGCCGTCCAGCCGCCCGCCGGGCCGCCGCTGGTCCTGTACGACTCGGCCGGCGCGGTGGCCGCCCAGGCGCTGCGCCGGATCGGCGCCGCCCCGGCGCCGGACGCGGAACCGACGGGCCGGCTGACGGTGCTGCTCGGGGGACGCGAAGGGGCCCTCGACGCGGCCTCGCTGAGCTACCCGGAGGCACGTTCCCTGACGACGGTGGGGGCGGGCCGCCCGTAGGGGCCGGGGCGGGCCGCCCGTAAGGGCCGGGACGGGACGCTCTTGAGGGGCCCTTATCGGGTGCGGAGACCGGTACGCGTCCGGGCCGTCCCCGTGGAGACCCCTGCCGCCCGGGCGGAACCTCGGTACGCTGCCTGGTATGAGGGACCAGCCGGAGGCCCCGAAGGGGCACGACGACAGCGAGTCCGCCGTCTGGACGGGCCGCGCCACCAACCGCGTGCAGTGGCTGCTCGCCGCCGCCGGAGCCGCCTGCATGGCGCTGGGCATCGACCTGGCCGTCGCGCACCCCTGGACCTCGGGGATCATCCCGCTGGTGATGTCCGTCGTCGGCTGCGTCGCCGCCGGGCTGCTGATGCTCTACGGCACGGTCGCGTTCGTGCACGTGGCGGTGCGTGTCGACAAGGAGACACTGGAGGTCCGCTGCGGCCACATCGGGCTGCCCCGGACCCGCATCCCCCTCGCCCAGGTCGTCGACGCCGCGTTCGCGCCCCGGGTCACCCCCCGCCAGTGGGGCGGCTGGGGTTACCGCTGGCGGCCGGAGCAGGGGACGGCGGTCGTGGTGCGCCGGGGCGAGGGCTTCGTGCTCCGGCTGGGCGACGGGCGCTCGTTCACGGTCACGGTGGACGACGCGGAGGCCGCCGTGCGGGTGATCCGCGACCGGCTCGGCCTCGCCGGCGGACGACCCGCTTCCGTCTGAGACACGCCCCCTCCGGACCCCTCAGGGCGCTTCCCGGATCTGAATGCCCCCGTCGTGTGACGTCCGCCGGGCCTCCGGACCCGCCACCGCCTGACGCTCCGGCCGTCGGAGGCCAGTTCACAGTACGCGAGTTCCAGCGTTCGAAGGAAAAGGCGGAAACAAATTCAGCCACTCCTCGGCCGTGTCACTTGAAGTCCCCGACATCCGCTCTATCCGGGAACCGTTTGCTTTGCTAACGTGTGGGGTGCGTATTCTTCCGAGCGCAGTCGGGAGTCGTTGAGGATGCACCGCAAAAGCATATGATCGACCGCTCGATCCCACGTCAGTGAGTGCGGCTTTTCCCGCCGGGTGACAACCCGTGGGAAGGGCATTCTGACGAACCGGACGGCGGGGGTGCCGCGGCCTCTGATCACCACTGTGGATCAGGACGAAGCACGAGGTCAGGACGGCAGCCGTCCCTATCGCTTTGCGCACTGTCAAACCCTCCGGGCCTCCATGCCCACCTCGGTTCAGGGGGATTTTTCTCGCCTGTTCGAGCTGAATGCAGGGACGCGCATGAAAGCTTTTCGGGTCACTCGCGAGTTTCCTCTCGCATTGCGACTGCTACTGATCAACCAGTTTGGCATCGACATCGGGTTCTATATCCTGGTGCCATTTCTCGCGGCATATCTGGGTCAGGAACTCGGAATGTCCGACGCGCTCGTCGGGCTGGTGCTCGGCGTGCGCAACCTCGGCCAGCAGGGCCTGTTCCTCCTCGGCGGCTCGGCCGCCGACCGGCTGGGCCCGCGCGCGGTCATCATCACCGGATGCGCACTGCGCACCATGGGCTTCTCCCTCTTCGCCTTCGGCACCACGCTGCCGGTCGTCCTCGGGGCCTCGCTGCTCAACGGACTGGCCGCCGGCCTCTTCTACCCGTCCGCCCGGGCCTACGTCGCCCTGGAGGCGGGGGACCGCAAGGCCGAGGCGTTCGCCCTGCTCAACGTCTACGCGACCATCGGCTCGCTGATCGGGCTGCTCCTCGGCAGCGTGCTGATCCGCGCCGACTTCCGGATCTGCGCCGTGGCCGCCGCCGGCGTCTACGCGCTGCTCACCGTCGCGCAGGCCATGGTCATCCCGGAGCGGCCGGCCCCCGCCGCCGACCGGAGCACCGTCCTCGGCGACTGGCTGGAGGTCTTCGGCAACCGCCGGTTCCTGCTGTTCTCCCTCGCCACGACCGGCATGTTCACCGTGGAGAACCAGCTCTGCCTGCTGCTGCCCGCCGGGGCGAAACAGGCGTCCGGCTGGGAGGGCGCCGCCGGGGTGCTGCTCGGCGCCGGCGCCGCCGTCAACCTCTTCCAGATGCCCATCACCCGCGCCCTGGAACGGCACGGCGGCGGCAGCCGGTGGGTCGGCGGCGGACTCGTCCTCATGGGCCTCGGCTTCGTCCCACCCCTGCTGATCTGCACCGACGGGCCGCCCGACGGGCTGCGCGAGGTCGTGCCGCGGATGGTGGTCATGCTGATCGGGGCGCTGCTGCTGTTCGTCGGCACCATGGTCGCCCACCCGGCCGTGCTGGAGATGATCCCCCGGTTCGGCCGCGAGACGCTCGCCGGCACCTACTTCGGACTGTTCTACGTCTTCGCCGGGCTGACCGCCGCCGGCGGCAACGCCGTCGTCGGCTGGACGATGGACATCAGCAAGCAGTACGAGTGCCCGTGGCTGCCCTGGATCGGCTGCGTCACCTTCGGCCTCTCCTCCGCCCTCGCCGTCACCCTCCTCTACCGCACCCGGCTCCTCCCGGACCGCCCGGAGGTCTCCGCGGTGGAGGGCACCGTCATCCCGTCCGGCCTGCCGGAGCGGGGCGGCGCGATGGCCGCGGAGGCCGGCTCCGGCCCGGCCGGACCGACGGCGGGGAGCGTCGGCCGCTGGGATACGGGCTTCGCCGGCCGCACCCGGCTGCCGGGCCCGGGCCGGGCGGCGGACGAGGCCCGGGAGAAGCCGCCGCGCTGAGCGGCGCTCGGACACCGCGGCTTGGCCGTTGGCGGTGACGCGGTGCCGGCTTGGCAGCTTGGCTGCCGGCGGTGACCGCGGTGCGGCTTGGCCGCCGGCGGTGACTCGGTGCCGAACGGGCCCCTTACCGGCCCCCGCGTGGCCCGGGGGCCCGCAGGGGGACCGCTGGCGGCACCCGCCACGCGTCGTACCGCACGGCCGCTCCTCCCGCCCGCCGCGCGCGGCCGGGGCGGAGCGGCCGTTCCGGCGTCCGGGACCGGGCGGGGAGGAGGCGGGGACGCGCCGGGTCGGGGGAACGCGCCTGGGCCCGGCGGGGTCGGGCCGGCGCCGGGAGAGGCCGGCCGCGCCGGGCCGGCTCCGGGGGGCCGTGCTCGCGGGGGAAGGGCGGTCGTGCCGCGCCGAGCGGGGTGGGGAGCCACGCCGCGCCAGGCTGGGGAAGGAGGTCGTACCCGGTTGGGACCGGGGAGGGGCGGGCCCGCGCCGGGGGAGGCCACCGGCCGTGCCGGGTGGGCCATGGCAGGAAGCCCGTGCCACGCCGGCCGGGAACGGAGCCGCGCCGCGCCGGGACGGAGAGGGTGGCCGCGCCCGTTCCCGACGCCGGGGCGGTCCGGCCCGTGGGCAGCCCGCCCGGTGCGTACGGCCGCCTTGCGCGGGCAGGCGGAGCGCCGCAAGGTCGAGACGAGGAGACCCGGCACCGCGCCGGTGCCGCCCCGGCCGTACGGGCGGACGGGGACGGGCCGCCCACGGGCCGGACCGCGCGGGGCGCCCGGTGCCGTCGCCGGGTCCCCCGAGCCGCCGCTGAGGAAGGACGCCCATGCCCATCGCCACGGTGAACCCCGCGACCGGTGAGACCCTGAAGACGTTCGAGGCCCTGGCCCCGGACGGGATCGAGCGGCGGGTGGCCGCCGCGGCCGCCGCGTTCCGGCACCACCGGACCCGGGACTTCGCCGAGCGGTCCCGGCTCCTCCGCCGCGCCGCCGACCTCCTGGAGGAGGACGGGGACGACATCGCCCGCACCATGACCGTCGAAATGGGCAAGCCGCTCGCGGCCGCCCGCGCGGAGGCGGCCAAGTGCGTGAAGGCCATGCGCTGGTACGCCGAGCACGCCGAGGCGCTGCTCGCCGACGAGCACCCGCCGGCCGACGCGGTCGCGGACTCGGGCGCGTCGGCCGTCCGCGTCCACCACCGCCCGCTGGGCCCCGTGCTGGCCGTCATGCCGTGGAACTTCCCGCTGTGGCAGGTGATCCGGTTCGCGGCCCCCGCGCTGATGGCCGGCAACGTCGGGCTGCTCAAGCACGCGTCCAACGTGCCGCAGACGGCCCTTTACCTGGAGGACCTCTTCCGCCGGGCCGGCTACCCCGAGGGCTGCTTCCAGACGCTGCTCATCGGCTCCGGCGCCGTCGAGTCCGTCCTGCGCGACCCCCGCGTCGCGGCCGCGACCCTCACCGGCAGCGAACCGGCGGGCCGCTCGGTCGCGTCCGTCGCGGGCGACGAGATCAAGAAGACGGTCCTGGAACTGGGCGGCAGCGACCCGTACGTGGTGATGCCCTCCGCCGACCTGGCCCGCGCCGTCCGGACGGCGGTGACGGCCCGGGTCCAGAACAACGGCCAGTCCTGCATCGCCGCGAAACGTTTTATCGTCCACACGGACGTCTACGAGACGTTCCTGGAGCGCTTCACCGCCCGCATGGACGGCCTGACCGTCGGCGACCCCCTGGACGAGGCCACCGACGTCGGCCCCCTCGCCACCGAGCAGGGCCGCGCCGACGTCGAGGAACTGGTCGACGACGCGGTACGGCGGGGCGCGGTGCCCCGCTGCGGCGGCGGCCGGCCCGCCCTGCCCGGGAAGCTGGCGGGCGGCTGGTTCTACGAGCCGACCGTGCTCAGCGACGTCACCCCGGAGATGCGGATCCACCGCGAGGAGGCGTTCGGCCCGGTCGCCACCGTCTACCGCGTCGCGGGCCTCGACGAGGCGGTGGAGGTCGCCAACGACTCCCCGTTCGGCCTGAGTTCCAACGTCTGGACCCGTGACGAGGACGAACAGCGGCGCTTCGTCCGCGACTTGGAGGCGGGAGGCGTCTTCTTCAACGGCATGACCGCCTCCCACCCGGCCTTCCCCTTCGGCGGCGTCAAGCGCTCCGGCTACGGCCGCGAGCTGTCGGGGCAGGGCATCCGCGAGTTCTGCAACGTCACCACGGTGTGGTACGGAGCCGAGCCCGGCACCGACGCCTGACCGCAGGGCGCGCTCAACACCCCCACCGCAGCGCGGGCGTCCGCACGGGCGCGTCCCACCACCGCAGCATCTCGTCGTCCACCTGACACAGCGTCACGGAGGCGCCGGCCATGTCCAGCGAGGTGACGTAGTTCCCTACGAGCGTCCGGGCCACCGGCACCCCGCGCTCGCGCAGCACACGGTGCACCTCCGCGGCGAAGCCGTACAGCTCCAGCAACGGCGTCCCACCCGCCCCGTTGACCAGCGCGAGCACCGGACCGGTGGGGTGGAGGTCGTCCAGCACCGCGTGCACGGCGTAGTCCGCGATCTCCCCGGACGTCATCATCGCCCGGCGCTCCCTCCCCGGCTCCCCGTGGATCCCGACTCCGAGCTCCAGTTCACCGGCCGGCAGGTCGAAGGTGGGACCGCCCTTGCTCGGCGTCGAACAGGCCGACAGCGCGACGCCGAAGCTCCGCGACGCCTCGTTCACCCGCCGGGCGACCGACTCGACCCGCCCCAGCGGCGCCCCCGCCTCCGCCACCGCCCCGGCGATCTTCTCCACGAACAGCGTGGCCCCCGTCCCCCGGCGGCCGGCCGTGTGCGTGCTGTCGGTCACCGCGACGTCGTCGCTGACGAGCACGCTGGCGACCTGGACCCCCTCGTCCTCGGCGAGTTCGGCGGCCATGTTGAAGTTCAGGACGTCACCGGTGTAGTTCTTTACGACGAACAACACGCCCGCCCCACTGTCCACGGCAGCCGCGGCCCGCACCATCTGATCGGGCACAGGGCTCGTGAAAATCTCCCCGGGACACGCGGCATCCAGCATCCCCACCCCCACGAACCCCCCATGCAACGGCTCATGCCCCGACCCACCCCCCGACACCAGCCCCACCTTCCCCGCCACCGGAGCATCCCGCCGCCGCACCACCCGCCCCTCGACATCCACCGCCAACTCGGGATGAACGGCGGCCATGCCCCGCAGGGCGTCGGGGACGACGGACTCGGGGACGTTGATGAGCATCTTCACAGGGGACTCCTTCGGTGACGGACGGTTAGGCCGCTGACCTGCATTTCCGCAGGTCAGGTGTAGTGACATGGGTAACCGATCTTGGCGGACTCCGGCGGTTGTTCGCGGTCTGTGGCGGTGCTGAGGCTGACCTAATGCTGACTTTCCTGATTGCTCGTCAGTTTCTGCGGCTTGTCACTGAGCGTAATAGACGCACGGTAGCCAAGAGTGACAGCAGGCGGAAGCCGACTGGGGTGGCTCGCACCGTATGTGCCGGCCGGCTGTGGCAGCCATCCGTTCTTCGACGGCCGGTCGGGCCACAGAATCTCGCCTCCGTCACAGAATCTCGACCAGTGCCGTTGCGGCTGAGGCCATGCGGTCGATTGGCGAGCGAGTACAGCACCGCGGCGGAGTTCGGGCACCTGGTCCGCGACCGGCTCGGGGCAGCGGTCGCGGATCAGGTCCTGTGGAGCGCACCGAGGCTGATCTGCGTCGCCGGCAATTTCACCCGCTACGACGTGCACGCCATCCGCGAGCACCGGCGCAGCATCGATCTGGTCCGCTATCGCTTCTTCGGCACCGACCACTTCGGACTGGAGACCGTCGCCTCCGTCGACCTCGTCCCCGCGTTCACCCGAGACGTCACGGCGCTCGGCCACCACGGGACCGGCGACCTGGAAGTGCAGCTGCGCACGGACCGGGACCTGGAGCGTGCTCCAGATCGCGGGCACGGGCGCCGGTCGAGTTCACGGCGCGTGCGTCGCCGCACCCTCCATCTCGGACCGAGCCGGTCCTCCGTCAGCTCCACCGGTTGCGAGGTGGTGAAAGATCGTCGGCTGGGGCAAGCCGGAGGCCGGGGTCAGCTTGTGTCAGCGTGTCGGTGGGGAGCGAGGCGGGCGGTTGAGGGCGGGGAGGTCGCCGCGTGTGAGTGGGACAGGACTCGCAGGACCGTCGTGGGCCTCAGGAGAACGGCGGGCGGCGCGCTGAGGGACATGACCTGGAAGAGGGGGCGTGAGATCCGCGGATCGTCGGCGGCGGCGGCGGTCAGGCGGCGCATGTAACCCTGGAGAAGGCGTCCGGACCGGTTCGGGCGCGGGCCCTCGGCCCCTGGGTGACGCATGTCCTCGCCGGTGGCGATGGCCCATGCCGTCCGTGCCGTGCGGGCAATCGCGCGCTGAACGGTGTGTGCCTCCGCCCGGAGCCGCGTCGCGGTTCTCACCGTGAGGGCGTCGGCGAGGGCGCGGACGCCGAGCGCCGCCACGGTGATGCCGTGGCCGTAGACCGGGTTGAGGCTACAGGCCGCGTCCCCGACGACAAGGAACCCGGCAGGCCAGTCGGTCATCCGCTCGTAGTGGACACGTGTGTTGGCAGTGTCCCGGAAGCCTGCCGTGGGGGTGAGGAACTCGGCGTGGCGCAGACGCTCGAACAGCAGCGGGCTGCGCAGGCGGCGGGCGTGGTCGAGGAAGCCGTCGTCGTGTACGGGAGGCGCCTCCGGGCCCACTCCGAGGAGGGTGACGACCCATCGGTCGGGCCCGACGGGGAGGCACGCGCCGGCCCGGCTGTCCCCGGGGCGGCCCTGCACGTAGAGGGGGGCGGCGTCGTGGTGCTCGGGTGCGGGCCGGAAGATGCGGGAGGCGTAGGCGAAGTGGGCGTCGCAACGGGAGACGGCCGGGGCGGGGCGTCCCAGGGCGGTCAGCCAGGAGGGGGCCTTGGAGGTGCGGCCGGTGGCGTCCACGACGAGTCCGGCCCGCAGTTCGGTCCTGGCCCGGGCGTCCGGGGCGTCCGGTGCCGGCCGGGGCCGGAGACGGACGCCTTCGACGGAGCCGTCCGCCGCGGGCAGCAGACCGGTGACCTCGTGCCGTTCGAGCAGGGTGATGCCCTCTTGGCGCAGGACCTGGTGCCGGATGCCCCACTCGATGGCTTCCCGGTGGGCGAACAGGGCGGGCACGCCGGGCATCGGCCCGAACCAGTCGGCCGGGCCGAGCCAGAGCACTTCACGGGGGACCTCCAGGACCCGTCCGCCCGCCCGGAGCCAGTCGTCCATGACGCCGGGGAGCAGCTCCGCGATGGCGTCCATGCCGGTCGACCAGAACGTGTGGAGGTGGCGGGACTGCGGCACTCCGGGGCGGTAGGCCGGTCCCTCCCTCGGCAGCCGGTCGCGGTCCACCACGGTGACCCGGGCGAACCGCCGCCTGAGGACGGCGGCGGCCAGCAGGCCGGCCAGGCCGGCTCCCAGCACCACGGCGTGGTCGCGGGTCTCCTCCGGTGGTTCTCGTCGGTCGCCCATGCTGTGTGGTTCCTCCTGACGGTCAGGTGTGCGGGCGTCGTCGGTCACGGCCGTCGTCGCGCGGGCGGCTCCGCGTGAGCCCGGGGTGTTCAGTCCGCGGGCCGGGGTGTGGTGTGCGGTGTGCCGGGGTGGGCCCGTAGCCGCAGGTGCAGGTTGCGGGGGCGGATGACGATGTCCTTGGCGAAACGGACCGGTGCGGTGCTCGCGGGTTCCAGGTGCCAGCGGCGGGTGAGTGCGGCGAGGGCCAGGGTGAGTTCGCCCACGCCGAGGGAGTCGCCGATGCATTTGCGGGCGCCCAGGCCGAAGGGGATGAAGGAGCCGGGGACGGGTTGCTCGGTCTGCGGGGACGTCCAGCGGCCTGGATCGAAGGTCTCGGGGCGGGGGTGCGCGGAGGGCAGGTGCTGGACGAGGTGCGCGCTGATGACGACGGTGTCCCCGCGGCGCAGGGGGTGGCCGCCCAGTTCGGTGTCACGGGTGACGGTCCGGGTCAGGAACCAGACGGGCGGGTAGTGGCGCAGGCTCTCGGTGACGACGTGCCCGGTGAGTTCCAGGTGAGGAAGGCTGGTGTGGGAGAGAAGCCCTGGGGGCAACGCGGCGGCCTCCGCGTGGACTTGGCGTTGGAGAGCGGCGTCTTGGGCAAGGTGGTGTGCGGCCCAGGCGAGGGCGTTGCCGGTGGTTTCCATGCCGGCGATGAAGAAGGTGATGACCTGGTCGCTGATCTCCCTGTCGGACAGGGCCGGCCTCTCCGTTCCGGCCTGGGTGAGCAGGGTCAGGAAGTCGCCGTGGTCGGTGGTCCGGGAGCGGTGTTCGGCGATGATCCGGCCGAGAGTGGAACGCAGGTGCCGTTGGGCGCGGGAGTACCGACGGTGGGCGGGCAGGGGCAGGCGGGTGTAGGCGGCGGGCAGAAGGGCGTGTGTGTTGATGCCGGCGGTGATGGCCCCCATGTCTTCCACCATGGTTTCGACGGTGGCGGCGTCGAGGGTGCCGTCGAAGAGGGTGGCGACGATGGCGCGGGCGGTGAGGGCCTGCGCCTGGGCGGCCATGTCGACGACTTGGCGCCCCTGCCACCGTGCGACGCCGTCCGTGATCTCGCGGGCCATGAGGTCGAGGTGGGCGGGCAGCCGGTCCTTGTGGAAGGCGGGCTGCAGCAGCCGGCGCTGCGGTCGGTGATCGGTGTGGGGGCAGCTCAGCAGGCCGTTGCCCATGACGTCGCGGATCCGGTCGTACAGCGGTCCGCCTTTGTCGAAGAGAGCGTCGTCGAGGAGGACCTGCCGGGTGAGGTTCGGGTCGCTGACGAGGGTCGCGGTCAGGGGGCCGAGGCGCAGGCGTGACAGCGGGCCGTGGGCGGGCGCGAGGGTGAGGAATTTCGCGGGGTTGTTCAGCAGGCGCAGGGCGTGCCCGACCACGGGCAGGGCGCCGGGCAATACGGGCGGGACGGAGCGGGCGGGGTGGGACTGGGCGGCGACAGGTGTGTGGGACACGGTTCTCCAGGCTGGGCTGTGAGGGGTAGCGGTGAGAGGCGCGCGCGGTCCGGGGTGCTTCAGGTGTTCCACCACCAGGCGGCCACGGGGGTGGTGAGGGGCTCGTCGAGGCGGGCGGTGCCGGAAGGCCGGGTGACGACGGCCGGCATGTCGACCCGGGGGGCGATGGTCTGGCCGGGGTCGTTGGGGTCGTTGTACCGGCCGCTGGTGAGATGCCAGTGCAGGCTTCCCGCCACCCAGGTCGTCAGGGCGCGTACGTACCGGGCGAGGTGGGGGGCGCTGTCGGCGATGGTGCGCTCGGCCAGTTGCTGCATGCGGCGCATGGCCCGGTCGTGCATCGACGCGGCGGTGAGCAGTGCCTGCTGCGGGGTGCAGGCGTGGTGCCGGGCGAGGACGGGCACCAGGTTCATCGCCTCGGGGAAGCCGAAGTACTGCTCGCGGAAGGCTTCCTTGTTGTAAGAGGTGATGTCGTTGTGCCAGGCGATGAGGGCGACGCTCAGGTCGTGCAAGGCGTGGACGCGCGGGTCGTGGTATTCCTCGGCTGTCAGGACGTAGTTCTGGGCGATCTCGATGAAGGCCAGAGCGGACAGGGCGGCGCTGCTGCTCTGCCACATCATGAGGTAGTCGTCCAGGCTCGCGGACCGGGGCTCCTGCCGGATGGCGGCTTCCCAGACCAGGCCGGAGAAGTAGGCGTCGACCTGGTCGACCCACCGGTACACCTGGGCGGGGGTGCCCTGCCGGGCGAGGTGGTTCCGGATGTCCAGCAGGGACGCCGCCCACTTGTCCTCGCGCATCAGCGGGGCCTCGGGGGTGTGGAGCATGCGGCTCATGCGGGCGAGGTAGGGAGCGAGGGAGTCGGGCGTGGTCCCGCCGAGTTTCTCGTCGCACAGGGCGTCGTCGAAGGCGAAGAGCCAGTTGCAGTAGTTGGTGGCGGCCTGGAGGGTGTCGGCGCAGCCGTCCGGGATGCCGAAGCCGACGAAGTCCCCGACGCGGGCCCGGCGGGTGTACTCCCGGTGGGTGTCGTCCTTGAAGAGGTCGAACCGCCGCATCCACAGGAGGCTCTCGGCGCCCACGGCCTCGGCGTGCGGGGAACGGCGTACGGGGAAAGGGCAGTACAGGGGCAGGACCGGAAGGGAGGTGTGGATGGTGGTCTTCATCGGCACTCCTTGAGGTCGGGCGGGTCATGCGGCGGGGCGGGCCCGAACGCGCCCGCCCCGTTCGGTTCGTTCAGCCCGTGGTGGCCTGCTGCATGGAGTCGGGGCCGGGGACGTGCGTACCGGGCCGTGTGGGGCGCGGGCGGCGGATCATCATCACGCACAGGGCCAGCGCCCACAGGGCGAATCCGACGTACGATCCGAAGCTGCCCCAGCCCCACGGGGTGAACGGGGTGTCGTCGGTGGTCAGGACGTTGAAGAAGTACGCGAAGTGCGCGACGGCCAGGACCTGGGAAGTCCGGCCGGTCCAGCGGGGCAGCGTGGAGTTCTTCAGGATCAGGCTGCCCGCGGCGTAGGAGAACAGGGCCAGGGGCAGGGACCCGGCGTAGCCGAAGGTGACGCACAGGTCGTAACTGAGGTGCAGGTAGGCGCTTTTGACGGCTTCCGGGCGCTCCGCGGCGACGGGCCCCAGGAGGTAGGCGGCGTTGGACATCATCCAGCAGACGCCGACGGACAGAGCCGAGGGGACGAGGAGTTCGCTCTCCAGTGGTGCGCGGCCGGGGCCGGTGAGCCACCGTTTGAGTCCGGCGGCGAACCAGATGAAGAGCAGGCCGAAGGCGATGTCGATCGTGTAGCCGGAAATGGAGGGGTTCTCGGCGAACCAGGTGCCGATGGCATCCGAGGAGTCGCTCCAGTAGGGGAAGGGGCGGCTCAGCGGGTTGCGGACGAAGGGGAGGGGGACGAGGAAGAGCGCCACCATGGCGATGCCGATCCAGCCGGCCGTTCGCGCCTCGCGGCGTTCGTCGTCAGAGGTGAGCATGGGTGTGCCTTTCCACTGGTCGCGGGCCGTGCCCGGACGGGGGCACGGCAGGCGGGTGAAGAGGGGCAGGGCGGGGCGGGCCCGGGTCAGCGCGGACCGGCCACGGAGGGATCGGGGGGTACGAGGCCCTTCCAGGGCAGATCACCCGACCCGGCCAGGGCCGTGAGGGCGTCGTCCACCCGCCGCAGCAGGTTCTCGGCGTAGGCGGGCGGGGCGTAGGCCGGGTCGAAGATGACGGCCAGGTCGAGGGCGTCGCCGTTCTCCCGGGCCAGCAGACCGAGGTCGCAGGGAAGTTGGAAGAGCTGTCCGGTGAAAGCGGCGTCGAGCTGGTCGGTGCGCTCGATGGCACAGCCGGACAGACGCAGACCCTGGACGGGGGCAGGAAGTCGTAGAAGACGAACTGCGAGGCGGCGAACAGCTCGCCGATGCGGGGGTGCGCCGCCGCGAGGGTGAGCAGGGAGGCGCTGTCGTGACGCAGGGCCTCCCGCAGGTCGTGGTCGGCGGCGCACAGGGCCTGGCGGGCCGTCAGGTCCGGTGCCCCGGGGGACGGTGACGTACGGGGACGGCCTGGGCGTACAGGCCGGCGGTGTGGGCGGTGCCCTCCGGCCGGGCCGCGCTGACGGCGAGCAGCAGGGTCTCGTCCTGTGCGGTGTCGGCGGCCACGACAGCGGTGAAGACCGCGTACAGGGCGCTGGCCGGGGTGAGACGCTCGGTGCGGGCCAGGGCGCGGAAGGCCGCGGTGACGGCGGGCGGGACACGGCGGGTGCGCAGCAGCGAGTCGTGCGGAACGGTGCTCGCGGCCGGACGGGCCGGCGGGACGAGCAAGGTGGGGCGAGCGCCGGTGAGCCGCTCCGCCCAGAAGGAAAGGTCCTCGGAACGAGGCTGTTCCGGTGCGTTGAGCGCACGGTAGTCGATGTCCGGCAGCCGTGGAACGCGCCCCGCGCGGACGTCGTCGTACAGGGCGGACAACTGCTGTTCGACGATGTTGAGGGAGCAGCCGTCGGAGGTCAGGTGGTGCAGGCGCAGGCCGAGCAGGTGGTCGTGCGGTCCCGCGGCGACGAGGGTGGCGGTGAAGACATGGCCGGCGGCCGGGTCGAGGGGGTCGGCGGCGTGCAGAGCGGCCAGGCGTTCCACGGGACCGGCAGGAGAGGCCGGGTCGATGACGTGGCGCAGTACACCGCCGCGGGCCGGCCGGACGAGCTGGTGGACTTGGCCGGGGTCGCCGTTCAGGTGCACTTCGGTGCGCAGTGCGGGCTGATGGCGTACCAGGTGGTCGACGGCCGCCGACAGCGCGTGGGTGTCGAGAGGTCCGCGGATGCGGTAGTGGCATTCCAGGGCGAAACGCGGTCCGTGGCTGGGCAGGTGCCCGCCCGCACGGTCGTCGTTGACCCGCAGGAACCGGTGGGTGGGGCCCGCGTCCAGCCGTACCCCGTCGGGGCCGGGGTCCAGGAGGCCGTCCCGCGCCGCGGCCCTGGAACCGGACAGCGCCGACGGGATGGACGTGGCGGCAGCGAGGTGGGAGGCCAGGCGGGCCGGGGTGGAGTGGTCGAGGACGGTACGGGCAGGTAGCCGGAGGCCGAGCGCGTCACCGATCCGCGCGGCGGCCCGTACCGCTGTCAGCGAGTCCCCGCCCAGCTCCACGAAGTCGTCGTCCAGGCCCACCTGGTCGAGTTCCAGGACGGACGCCAAGACCGCGGCGACGGTCTGCTCCACGGGCAGTACCGGCGCCCGGTAGGGGGTGGCCAGACCCGGGCGCCGGGTGGAGGGCACGGGGAGGGCCGCCCGGTCGAGCTTTCCGTTGGCGCCCGTCGGCAGGGCGGTCAAAAACAGGTACCGGTGGGGTCGTTCGGGCTCCGGAAGGTGCGCTTCCGCATGACGGCGCAATGCGGCGAGAAGGCTGTCGGACGCCTGGGCGAGGACGTGGCGGTGCAGGGGGGCGGAGAGGAGGTCGCCCTCACCGGGGGCCGGGGCCAGCGGATGGCGGCGGGCGCATCGCCGCCGGGGTCCGAGGGCGCGGGGCTTGCGGGGAGGAACATCACGTCGTAGGCGCCGTCGCGGTGGCCGGCCGCACGGGACAGGCGTACCGGCCGTCCCAGCGCGGCGGCCAGATCTTCCAGGTCGCCGGGATGGACGGCGCCGACCTCCGCCCGCGCGGACAGCCGGCGCAGGTCGGCGGCGGTGAGCGCGTCGTGCTCGGCGGAGGCGAGGGCGTCCCGTACCGCACAGGCACCGGCGGTGCGGCGATCGGGTACGCGCAGCAGGCCCACCGGGCCTGCTGCGGCCGCCAGCACGTCGCGCAGCGCGTCCATGGAGCCGGGCCAGGGCTGCCACTCGTCCACCTCGACGGGTGCGGTGGGCCGGCCGGCGGTGAGGACGGCGTCGAAGCGGAAGTCGTTCATCTCGTTGCGGGCGCGGCCCCGTCGCGGCCTGACCTCGGCGTGGGCCGCCCCGCAGCGGGTGAACCAGCGGGGATCGACCAGCAGGTGGGGGTCGAGGGCGACGCGGCGGCGCCACTGTACGCGCAGAACGTCGGCGCTCACGTCGTCGGCGGCGGCCGAGAGCACCACGGATGCGTGGAAGGCGTCCTGGAGAGTGCGGTCCTTCACGTCACCGAAGACGGCCCGGCCGCCGGGCGCGCACGCGGCCAGCGCCGCCGAGACGGTTCGCGCCAGGTGATCACCGCTGTGCAGGTAGGGCACGACGGAGTTGCACAGGACGAGATCCATACCGGTGTACTCGGCGGCGACCGTCACGTCCCCCTGCCGGAGTTCGACGTGGCGCAGCCCGCTGCCGGCCAGTCGGTCGCGCAGTGCGTCCAGTGACTCGGCGGAGGTGTCCACGCCCACGGCGCGCGACGCGGTCCCGGCAAGCCGCGTGATGATCATGCCGGTACCGCAGCCCAGGTCCAGCGCGGCGTCGGGCAGGCCCTGCTCGGTGGCCAGACGTACCGTGGCCCCGATCCATTCGTCCATCTCCGCGTCCGGCAGCGGCTTGCCGGTGTAGCTGCTGGTCCAGCCGCTGCGCTCGGCACGGAAGTCCAGGGTGCCGAAGAGCCGGTCCCACTCGTCGCGCAACTCCCGGGCAGCGCTGCGCTCGTCCCACCGCGGGACCACGTGGGCGATCAGACGGCCCTGATGAGCGCTCACCGCGACATCGCGGACCCCCCGCACCTGCCGCAGCACACGAGCGACGCCGTCCGGCTCGACCCGGAATCCGCGCACCTTCACCTGGGCGTCGGTGCGGCCCAGCAGCTCCAGCCTGCCGTGCTCGTCGAAGCGGCCCAGGTCACCGGTGCGGTACATACGCTGCCGCGGGTCCAGCGGGTGCGCGACGAACCGGGCCGCGGTCAGCTCGGTGTCCCCGTGATACCCCTCCGCCAGACCGGCACCGGTCACGCACACCTCGCCCTTCTCGCCGTCCGGGACGGGCCGGCCGTCCGCACCGACGACGAGCACCGGCGTGCCCGGCAGTGCCGTGCCGACCGTGACCGGGTCCCCGGGGCGCAGTACGGCCGCGGTGCACCACACGGCCGCCTCGGTGGGCCCGTAGGCGTTGACGAGCCGCACACCCGGCATCCTTCGGTGGTGCTCGGCGGCCAGCTCGCTGGGGCAGGGTTCTCCCGCGACCAGGATCTGCCGCAGATCCGGTGAGGGTCCCTCCAGGGACGGCAGCAACGCGCCGTACAAGGAAGGAGTGAGTACGGTGTGGCTGACCGGTCCCCGCGACAGGTGCCCGGCGAGTTCCTGGAGGGCACGCCGCGGGTCGGGGGAGGTCAGCAGCACCTGCCCGCCCGACAGCAGCGTCCACCAGATTCCCGGCAGGGACGCGTCCGTCGTCATCGGCGACACGGCCGCCATGCACCGCACCGGTTCGGGGAACACGTCCGCGTAGGCCCGCATGGTGTGCGCGATCGCACGGTGGCCGACCGCGACCGGCTTGGGCCGGCCCGACGTGCCGGAGGTGTGAATGATGTAGGCCACCGCCTCCGGCGCGGGACCGGTCACCTCCGGGCCGTCCGGACAAGCGTCGACGCTCCGCCGGACCTCCCGGTCGTCCAGGTCGATCCTGCCGATGCCGTCGGGCAGACGCTGCCCGGACAGCCCGAGCACCCACCGCGCCCCCACCCCGCCGATCAGGTCCCGGAGCCTGCCCGGTGGATCATCGGCGGATACGGGCACGTACACCGCTCCCACCGCGAACACCGCCGACTGCGCCACCACCGCCCTCACCCCTCGCGGTGCCGCGCACACCACCGGATCGCCCGGCCCGACACCGCACGTGCGCAGATACCGGGCCCACCGGCGGGCTTCGTCGGCCAACTGCCCGTAGTCCAGGCTCTCCGCGGAGTCGGACACCGCCGTCGCCGCCGGCCGCTGGGCCGCCCGGGCGCACAGGAGATCCCACAATGTGGCACCGGCCGTGGCGCCCGCGCGTACCGTGTCGCCTTGGCGCACATCGGCAATGTCCGTCACATTTCCTCCCGGGAAACAGAAACCCGCGCATCACCAAAAGTGGTGGAGATCAATTTGGGCATGCGAAATTCAGGCAGCCGATCTGTGCGGTGGAACCAGGCCGCAGACTTTTCGATCCACGCTGCCGCAGTCTTTTCCTTCTTGCGATGGCTCGTTGCCGGGTGATCCCGGAAGAGCTGTTCCCGCAGCGCGTGCCGGGGCACCTGAAACCCCCGACAGCGGACCCGGTCCATGCAGTTACCGGTGGGCGCTCTCGGTGCGGACGGAATGCGAACACCCACCGGTCCCCGGCACCGCCCCCTCGACGGGTGCGGATGAGCGGAGAGGCCGGCCAAGCGGTCAGGCCGGGCTGCCGAGGAAGTTACTTCCCGGCTCGGTCAGGTCGTCGCTGAGCAGATACTGCGCCCAGCCTTCATGGAACTCGGCCCGGGAGATCCGGCCGTCGCCGTTGGTGTCCAGGCTGTCGCATGTCGCCCGGGCTTCCTCGGCGGTGGACCCCAGGGCCTCCAGGTAGCGCTGGAAGTCGGCCACCGGGACGAAACCGTCGTCGTCCCCGTCAATGGAGGAGAACTCCGTGTCCAGTACCGCCCGGCAGCCCTCTACGACCTGCTCCCGCCGGCCCAGCGTCCGGGACATGGCCGCCTTGAACTCCTCGCGCGTGATGACCCCGTCTCCGTCGGCGTCGGCCGCCGCCGTGAGCCGGCCCCAAGCCTCCCGATAGGCGGTGAAGAGTGCGTCGGCCTGGGCGGAGCCCTCGGTGACGTACCCCGCACGGATCACGTCCTGGCCCATGCGCTCGCAATCGGCGTATTCCAGGACACCGTTTCCGTCCGCGTCGAGGCGGTCAAAAATCAGATCATACTTCCGCTCGATTGGTGCTGTGGTCATGTCGGCACTCCTTCGCGTGTTGCCGGACGACTCCATATCTGCGCCGCCTGGCACCGTCCTAATGACGAGCCCGCGGGCGTTACTCCAAAAGAGGGACGCCTTCGTTAGGCCAAGCGGGTCGAGATGCGATGAATTGGCAGGGGGCGACCCGGACCTGGCGTGCCATCGGGTAAAATGCGCGTCCTTGTAGACGGAGCTGCTGTCGGTGGAGCTCAATCGAGTGGCTGGCACAACTCGCCGCGTTGCTCCTCGCAGCAGTCACAGCCGCCTCTCCTGTCTAAGGGGAGTTAACAGAATGCCTGAACGCGTCTGAAGGCGACCACGCAGCAGGCGAGTTTGAGGAAGGCCTCGTGGATGTCGTCACGGATCTCCCAGCGGATGCGAAGGCGGCGGAAGCCGTGGATCCAGGCATTTGTGCGCTCGACAACCCAGCGGACGACGCCCGGTCCGGAGCCGTGGGGGACTCCACGGCGTGCGATAACCGGCTTGATGCCCCGCTTCCACAGCAGTCTGCGGTACTTGTCGAAGTCGTAGCCCTGGTCGGCGAACAGCTGCCGGGGCCGGTGACGGGGCCGCCCGGTACGTCCCCTGATACGCGGGACCGCGTCGAGCAGGGGTATCAGCTGGGTGACGTCATGCCGGTTGCCCCCGGTAAGGGTGATGGCCAATGGGGTGCCGTGCGCGTCGGTGATTACGTGGTGCTTGGAGCCCGGCCGGGCACGGTCGACCGGGCTCGGCCCGGTTTTGGGCCGCCTCGCAAGGGCCCTGCGGTGCGAGCCGTCGATCACTGCCCTCGACCAGTCCAGCTTCCCGGCCCGGTGCAGCTCGGTCAGCAGCAACTGGTGGAGCCCGTCCCAGACCCCGGCTTCGTTCCAGTCCCGCAGCCGGCGCCAGCAGGTCATTCCCGAGCCGAAGCCCAGCTCCTGGGGGAGCCATTCCCACTGGATCCCGGTGTGCAGCACGAACAGGATCCCCTGCACGCACCTGCGATCGTCGAGCGGGGGGCGCCCAGGATGGCTCGGTCGACGTCGACGTGTCGGCAACAACGGCGCAACCCGTTCCCACAGGTCATCCGACATCAGCCACGGCGGTCCGCTGATGCGCCGGGACGGCTAACTCGAACTCGCGGTGGTTCAGGGCGTCGATGTCCCGCAATTGCAGCCGCAGCCCGCGGGTACGGATCCTGTTCCACTCGGTGATCGAGTCGCAGATGTCGACACCGGACGTCTGGGACGGTTGGCGTGAGCTCCGGCCGGCCGCACTGGCCGACGCGCCGTACGCCTTCGCGACGGCGCTCGTGGACTGGCAGGGTGACGGCGACCGCGAGGTGCGGTGGCGCGCTCGGCTGAGTATCCCTGATTCGTACCATGTGCCGGCCAAGCTCGGCGGAAGGCCGGTGGGGATGGTCAGCGGTGTCCTGGAGGCGGGGGACGGCGCTGTTGAACTGATTTCCCTGTGGGTCAGAGAGGAGGCCCGGGGGCAGGGTGTGGGGGACCACCTCGTCGAGGCCGTCGTGCGGTGGGCGGTACGGAGAGACGCGGCGACCGTGCGGCTCACGGTCGCTCCCGGCAACGGGCACGCGGTCGCGCTGTACCGGCGCCATGGTTTCGAAGAAACCGGGCCGTCCGGTGACCGGATGCCCGAGGGGCGGCAAGAGCGCCTGTGGGTGAAGCGGCTTGACGCCGACTGACCCCTGCCACCCCGGCCAAGCCGGGGCGGCAGGGGTTGGGAACCTGTTTCGCCAGTCGAGCTTGCAGGCTTCCGAGGCAGGTTGCTCCTCGGCCAGGAAAACGGTCTGAGCCATCTTCTTGTAGCCGCGCGTGCGGGTGAACTCGCAGGGCGGGACCGCGCGTTCCATTCGGATGATGACTCCGGCGGTGCCCGCCCGCCTGATCGCGACGGGGCCGGGCACCGCCGGGCACATGATGAAGAGGGCGACCAGGCGAGTGGCGCACGCCGCTGTCGCAGAAGACGTTGACGGCCGGCCGCCTTTCGGGCAGCACCACCGTCATGCCGCGCACAGCGCCAGGGTGAGAGTGACGTGGTCGTCGGTGCGCTCGGTCCCGGCCTCCCGCCACACGAGCCGGCCGAACCCGCGGCTCCCTCCGGGCACCATCTGGCACAGCACCCGCACCGGCGACCTCATGAAGCAAGAGGTCGCCGGGAAGCGCCGGGAACTCGCAGGGGGACGACGCTGTCGGGCCACTCGGAAGATCCTGAAGGACCGGGCGCGCCTCGTCGGCCCGTGCCGGCGCCGGCCCGTTGGTGGTGCGCCTGTCCACGGGCCGGGTGGGTCGGCCGTCCGGACAGGCGCGGGGTGTGGTTCAGGCGTTCCGGAGGAAGGGGTAGTCGGTGTAGCCCTCGGGGCCGGGTGTGTAGAACAGGGCCGGGCGCGGTGCGTTCTCCGGGTGCCGGCCCTGCCAGCGTTCGACCAGGTCGGGGTTGGCGATGAGCGGGCGGCCCACGGCCACGGCGTCGGCGTGCGAGGCTTCGATCAGCCGGACCGCTTCCGCGCGGGTGGTGATGGTGCCGAAGCCGTTATTGGCGATCAGCTTGCCGCCGAAGCGCCGGCGCAGTTCCTGGACCAGTTCGCCGGCGGGTTCCTTGTGCAGGACGGACAGGTAGGCCAGGCCCAGCGGGCGGAGCCGGTCGAGGAGGGCGCCGTAGGTGGCCAGGACGTCGTCGCGGTCGTTTTCGTAGGCGTCCTGGATGTTGTGCTCGGGGGAGATGCGCAGTCCGACCCGCCCGGGGCCCACGGCCTCGGCGACCGCTGTGACGACCTCGGCGACGAACCGTGCCCGGTTCTCGGGCGAGCCGCCGTAGTGGTCGGTGCGCCGGTTGGAGGCCGGGGAGAGGAACTCGTGGAGGAGGTAGCCGTTGGCGCCGTGGATCTCCACGCCGTCCATGCCGGCCTCGATCGCCCGGCGGGCCGCGGTGACGAAGTCCTCCAGGGCCCCGCGCGCCTCTTCTTCGGTCATGGCCTGCGGGAGGGGGTAGGGCTGCTTGCCCTTGTACGTGTGGGCCTCGGCGTCGATGGCGATCGCGCTGGGTGCCAGCACCCGGCGGCCCCCGTTGAGGTCGGGGTGGCCGGCGCGGCCGCCGTGCATGATCTGCATGACGATGCGGCCGCCGCGGGCGTGCACGGCCTCGGCGACCCGCCGCCAGCCGGCCACCTGCTCGTCGGTGACCACGCCCGGCTGTCCGACGAACGCCTGGGACTCGTGGCTGGGGTAGGTGCCCTCGGTGATGATCAGCCCGGCGCTCGCGCGCTGCCGGTAGTACTCCGCCAGCAGCTCGCCGGGGATGCCGGAGGTGCCGGAGCGGGAGCGGGTCAGGGGCGCCATGACGACGCGGTTGGCGAGCTCGATGTCCCCGAGGGTGACCGGCGCGAATATGGAGGAACCGGTGGAAACCGGAGAAGACGTGACAGACATTGCTACCTACTGCGAAAAGGGGGTGTAGCGGGATATGAGCGTTCCCGCTGTGCCACCGTAACGCATGTACGCAGCTTTGCGAACATGCGAGGGGGTGGGGCGGTATCCTGGCGCCATGGCCAGCCGCACCTCCTCCCCGCTCGTCCACCCCGACGAGGAAGACCTCGATCTGTTCAAGATCATGAGCGCGCTGGCCGACCCCGTCCGGCTCGGCGTCGTGGTGACCCTCTCCTCCAGCCCGGGTCTGGCCTGCAGTGGCTTCTACCAGGAAATCCACAAATCGTCCCTCACCCGCCACCTGCGCATCCTGCGCGAGGCCGGCCTGATCAGGCAGCACGACATCGGCACCCGCCGCATGAACACCCTGCGCAAGGAAGAACTCGACCGCCGCTTCCCCGGCCTGCTCGACCTGGTCGTCAAGGAAGCCGCCGACCGCGACCTCCCCGTCCCGGGCGCCGGCAACGCCTGAGCCCTCCGCAAGGGGGCGCGTCTGGTCGCGGGGCTGCTTGCGGTCCGCCGACGGCAGGCGCACCCCAGTGCTCGCCGTGGCCGTCGACATGGACGGCAGCTCCCGACCGCGCTTGCCTGCAGCCCCGGCCGATGCCGCTGCCTGGCCGCCACGTCTCACCGGAGGGCGGCCGACGGAAGCGGAAGGGCGGGGTCGGCCCCGCGGCGGACCCCGGTGTGAGTAGTCGGGGCCGTCTCAGGGCTGGGTCGGGGTGCCGTCCTTTGTCTCCGGCATCGCCACGCCGGCTTCGAGGGCGGCCGGGCCCCAGGGGCGTTCGAGGGTCTGGCGCAGGGTGGTGAGGGAGGGCGGGCCGAGGCGTCTGCCGAGTTCGTCCTCGAGTCGGGCGATCAGGGTGCGGGCGAGGTGGTGCACGCGTCGGCCTTCGGCGGTCATGACGATGATGCGGCGGCGGGCGGACGCGGGGTCGGGGGTTTGTTCGAGCAGGCCCATGCCGATGAGGGCGTGGACGGCCTGGTGGGCGCTTTGACGTGCGACGTTCATCCAGCGGGCCAGGTCCGAGACGGTGGCGCCGTCGGGCGGCAGGTGAGCGAAGACGTTTTGCTGGCCGAGGGTGATGGGCCGCTCTCCCGCGTCCGCCATGGCGTCGGCGAGCGCGGTGTCGAACCAGTTCCTGGCGTCGGCGAGGAGCTGGGGGAGGTTGCGGTCGGAACTCATGAGGAATCCTTGGGGGAGTCGCCGGCTGCCGGCTGAGAGCCGCCGAGGTGCCGGGTGGCGAGGGTGATGCCGGCGCCCCGGGCCCGGAAGGCGGTGGGCGTGGTGCCGGTGCGGCTGCGGAAGAAAGCGTTGAAGGCGGTGGCGTGGTGGAAGCCGACGCGTTCGCCGATGACGGCGGGGGGCGGGTTCGTGTGGGCGAGGAGGTGTTCGGCCTCCAGCAGGGCACGGTCGTCGACGAAGCGTTTGGCTCCGCAGCCGGTGGCTGCCCGGGTCCGCGAACTGCTGACCGTCGCCACCGGGCCCTGCACTGTTCCGTCGACTTCAGCACCTTCGACCTCACTCCCGGCTGCCGGCTGTGGGCGCGTCCAGGGCGCACGCAAGAAGAAGCCGTATGCCCGAGCAGGCGATGTGTCCCCGCTGCGCCCACCCCATGATCGCGCAGTTGTCCGCCTCTCCCGCCCCGGGGCGTAAGGCGTCTCGCAGTGCGAGCAGTGCCTGTACTGCCGACGCACCAGCGAACCGGCACGCCGCCCGGCGGGCGCCGCCTGTCCCGGCAGCGTCAAGCCGGCCGTCGAAGGCATCCGCAGGGCGCCGGGGGCCCTCGCCGTCCCCCCGCTGCCCCGGGATCGTGGAGGCCATGGGGCATCTCACGCGACCGGAGACTGCCCCAAGCCCTTGTGTCAGGTACCCTGACATTACCCTCGTGAAGGAGAAACAGCCATGACCGCCGAGTTCGCGACTCGCTACCGCACCCGCTCGCACATCCCCGCCGAGCCGGGCGTCCCCTACTTCATCGAGAAGGGCATGGGCGACCGCGCCCACCTCTTCGGTGACCTGGTCACCATCTACGCGGGCGGTGAGCAGACGGAGAACACGTTCAACTTTTTCACCGTCGAGGGCCCCAAGGGCGACATCATCCCGGCCCACACCCACCCCGACACCCATGAGGTCTTCTACATCACCGACGGAGCCGTGCGGCTGTTCGTCGAGGACCTCAAGGGCAACCAGTACGAGAAGCTGCTCACGCCGGGTGACTTCGGCTTCGTCCCCAAGAACTGCCCGCACGCCTACCGCATCGAGCGTCACCACAGCCGCGTCGTCGGCGTCGCGGCCGGGCCGGGCGGGACCTTCGAGCGGTTCTTCGAGAACTTCGGCGCCCCCACCGACGACCTCACCCTGCCCCAGGCGCCCGTCGTGCCGGGCCGGGAGAAGTTCGCCACGGTGCCGCAGGAGTACGACGTGCGCTTCATGCCCGACCATCAGTGGCGCACCGGAAGCTGAAACGGGGCCAGGCCCCCTTGCCTAAGTGAAAGCCCTGTTCGCAGGGGTTCTGGTGTATGCGGTGGTGCGGGTGAGGTTCCCCGCACCACCGCCGGTCGCCCTGTGCGGCCTGCTGGGCGTGCTGCTCGGGGCCAGACCGCGCTGGAGGCCCCCAGGTGCGCACCGTGCCGTGCCGGCGCCGGGCGGGCCGGCGTCGCGTTCACGGCCGGACCGCTTATGTAAGTCCTGGGTGTCGCTTCCCGTCCCGCCGCTGGTCGGTCTGGCCGGTCTCGCCGGCATCGTCCCAGGGGAGCGCGCCGCGACCGCCCTCCGCCACTACCTCCCCCCTCCCCCCTCACTTCCCGTTCCGGATCAAGAGGAGACAGCCCATGACGCCCATGGAGTTCACCGACGAGCCCGGTCTCGTCGACGTCCACGCCCACTTCGTCACCGACTCTTACGTGCGCCAGGCCAAGGCCGCAGGTCACGCCATGCCCGACGGCGTTCCCGCCTGGCCGTCCTGGTCGGCCCGGGAGCACCTCGCGCTGATGGACCGCTGCGGCATCGACATTGCGATGCTGTCGATCTCGTCACCCGGCGTGCACTTCGGTGACGATGCGGCCGCCCGCCGGCTGGCCCGGGAGGTCAACGAGGCCGGCGCCGAGGCCGTCCGCGACCATCCCGGCCGCTTCGGTCTCTTCGCCTCCCTTCCCCTTCCGGACGCCGACGGCGCTCTCGAAGAGATCGCGTACGCCTTCGACACCCTCGGCGCCGACGGCGTGGTCCTGGAGACCAACACCCACGGCACCTACCTCGGCAACCCGCGGCTGGAGCCGGTCTTCGCCGAACTCGACCGGCGCGGCGCCATCGTCTTCCTCCACCCCACCTCGCCCGTCTGCTGGGAACAGTCCGCCCTCGGCCGCCCCCGGCCGATGATCGAGTTCGTCTTCGACACCGCCCGCACGGTCACCGACCTGCTGATGGCCGGTTCCCTGGAACGCCACCGGAACCTGAAGATCATCGTGCCGCACTGCGGCGGCGCCCTCCCGGTCCTGGCCGATCGCATCAACGGGTTCATGAAGATGTTCATGCCCACCGGCACCCAGGCCCCGGACGCCGTCGAGCAGTTGCGGCGCCTGTACTACGACCTCGCCGGACCCGCCCTGCCGCGCCAGCTGCCCGCCCTGCTCTCCCTCGCCGACCCCCGGAACCTGCTGTACGGCAGCGACCACGTCTGGACGCCCGCGGCGGGCGTGGAGGAACACGTCAGAAGCCTTGACACCGCCCCCGCTCCCGCTCCCGAGGGCGAAACCGGCTGGCGGGCCCTGACCACCGCCAACGCCCACCGCATCCTGCCCCGCCTCAGCCGCTGACCCCGGCTTCCCCATTCATCTGCCGGCCCCGGCCGATCCGGCCAGGCTGCCGCCCGCCGCCCACCGCGCGCTCCGGGCCGGGTCCGGCTGCTGCGAGCAGCCGTTGCCCCGACGGCAGCCTGCCCCTCGTTCTGGACCCATGGCTGCCCGAGGAAGCCGGCGAACCGCTCCCGCTGATCGTCGTCGTGCACGTCGGTGGCCGGCGCACCGGGCTGCGCGCCGACCTCGGCCCCCGCTTCGGCGGTGCTCAGCCGGTCGGATGACCACCCGTCCCAGTCGTGACCGCCCGTGCCCGTCGACCTCTCAGGCCCCGCCGTGCTCCGCGGCCGCTGTGGCGGCGGCAAGGCCGCGCTCCATGGCCTCGGCCAGACGCTCCAGCGCCTGGAGCACCTTCTCGCGGTGCCCGCCGAGTGCCTCCAACAGCCGGGCCTCGACCTCCAGTTGACGGGGGAACAACGCGTCCATCGCGGCCTTGCCCGCTTCCGTGATGCTCACCAGAGTGGCGCGCCGGTCGGCGGGGTGGGACGTGCGCTCGACGAAGCCGCGCTTCTCCAGCTTCGCCAGGGCCTTGCTGACGCCCGCCCGGGACATCCCCCGGTGCTCGGCGATGCGGCGTGCGATGACCGGCTCGTCCAGGTGCCGCAGCGGCACCAGCAGGTCGACCTCGGGCGCGGTCAGCGGCGCCCCTTCGTACAGCGGCTCCACGACGCCGTCACGCAGCGCCATGATCCGCTTCAGGAGGCCGACGACTTCCATGGGTGACGTGTCGAGCCCCGGGGCGTGAGCGGCCCACCGGGCGCGGACGGAGGATTCGGACGGGAGCACAGGAACCACCTTTGTAAACCGGTGAACCACTAGTTATCGTTGTATCCATGATATCGAGTTCCACTTCCACCTCGGACAACCGGAAGCCGGTCGGCGCCGCCGGTCCGACCACCCCTTCCGCGCGCACCGGCGGGCTGCTGGTCGTGCTCGGCGCGCTGACGGCGGTCGCCCCGCTGGCCACCGACATGTACGTACCGGGCTTCCCGACGATGGGTTCCGCCCTGCACACCGGCAGTTCCGCGATTCAGCTGACCATGACCGCCTTCCTGGTGGGCCTGGTCGTCGGCCAGCTCCTCCTGGGCCCCCTCAGCGACAGCCTGGGACGACGCAGGCCGCTGCTGGCCGGCGCCACCGCGTTCGTCGTCTTCTCCCTGCTCTGCGCGGTCGCACCGAACGTGTACCTGTTGGTCGCCGCGCGCTTCCTGCAGGGCATGGCGGGTGCGGTCGGCATGGTGCTCGCCCGGGCGGTGATCACCGACCGCTTCGCCGGGCCGGACATCCCCCGCTACTTCGCGGTGCTCTCCCAGATCCTCGGCGTGGCCCCGGTCGCCGCCCCCGTCCTCGGCGGGGCGATCCTGGCCGTCTCCACCTGGCGGGCGGTCTTCGGGGTGCTGACCGTGATCGGTGTCCTGCTGCTGCTCGGAGTGCTCACCAAGGTCCCCGAATCGCTGCCGCCGGAGCGTCGCCACGGCGGTGGGCTCTCCGGCACGTTCCGGGCCATGGGGCGCCTGATGGGCAACCGCCCCTTCATGGGCTACGTCCTCGTCCTGGGTACGGCCTCGGCGGCCCTGTTCGCCTACATCAGCGGATCCAGCTTCGTCTTCGAGCACGTCCACGGCGTCTCCGCCGGCACCTACTCGCTCATCTTCGCCGTCAATGCCGTCGGCATGCTGCTCGCCGGCACCGTCTTCGCCCGGCTCGCCCGGCGGGTCCGGCTGAACACGCTGCTCACCGCCGGCGTCACCACCGCGGCCGCCGGAGCACTGGCCCAGGTGATCGTCACGCTCGCCATCGGCGAGTCCTTCGCCGGGACCTGGATCACCCTCTGTGTCGTCCTGTGCGGCGTTGGCATGATCTTCCCGGCGGCCATGAGCCTCGGCCAGAACCTGGGCCGGGCCACCCCGGGAGCCGCCTCCGCCCTCCTCGGCGGCCTGCAATTCCTCTGCGGCGCCATCGCCTCCCCGCTGGTCGGCGTCTTCGGCGAGGACAGCTCCCTGCCGATGGCCGCCATCATGCTCGCCTCCCTCGCACTGGCCGTCCTGGCGCTGCTCGTCCTGGTCCGCCCCCGGCAGGCCCACGGCGAAGTGACCGCACAAGCCCACTGACGCGGCCGAAGCGTGGTACGCCGCCCACTTCGGGACGCCGGGCCCGGAGTGGGGCGACGCCCCGCAGCGAGGAGTGCGAGGTATCGCGTTGCATGACCGCCGGAGCGGCCTTTACGCTTTTCGGGTTCCGCTTGTGCCCGTTCCGGGGCCCGGCGCTGTGTTTCGAGGTGACGACTTATCTCCCAGGCCAAGTAGCAGTCCGCAGATCCCCCACGTGCTGATCGTTCAGACGTGTCCGGGGGCGGACGTCGCGCCGGCGGCCCGCTCGCCGACATGTCGCTGGCCGGGGTGCCGCACGAGGACGCCGGGTCCGCCTCGGGCCTGTTCAACACCGTCATGCACCTGGGCATCGCCCTGGGCACCGCGCTGACCGCCCTGGTGTTCTTCACCATCACCGGCGACTCGCCCGACGCCGCACTCCACCGCGACGCCTTCACCACCGTCCTGTGGTGGGCCAGCGGCCTCCTCGCCCTGATGTGGGCCCTGATGTTCTTCCTGCCCAAGCCCAAGCCCAAGCCCAAGCGCAAGCGCAAGCACACGAACAACCGGGCCCGGTAAGCCGGTTCCCCAGGCGGCGGCACCTCCCCGTGACGCCGCCTCGCCCCGTACACGTCACACACGGCAACGAGGGCCGAAAATCTCGGGCGGCCGGGAACGGGTGTGAAGCGTTCGTCAGTTGTGGGCTGGCTGAGGCATATCCGGCAGGTCACGGCGGTGTGGTCGCAGGAGCGCGACAGCGGTCCGGGCAAGTGAAGTCGCACGGCTGCCGACCGGGGCGTCAAGGACGGCGGCCCTCTTGGGGCCATTGAGACCGGGGCGCAGGTGATCGCGTGGAACTCCTCCCGGGGCGCTGGGCGTTCAGCTCAGCAGCCTCGGGCTGGGCCTTGCGGAGTCTCGGCGGCGGTGACGTGGACCTCGGTTGCACCGAGGATGCGCCCGTTGGCCTGGACCTCGATGCGATGAGGGCCGGGGTGGATCGTGCGGACCGACAGGCTCGCGAAGCGGTGTTCGCGTGAGAAGTGGACCGCTTCGCCCGCGGGGAGGTTCCGGACGGTCAGCTTGAACACCTTGCCCGCCTTGGGACCGCGGACGCCTTGGTAGTGGACCAGGTAATCGATCGCCGCCGTCGTCGCCTCGGTGGCGCGCAGCGTGAAGGTGACGCTGGTCGTCTCCCCGATGGAGATGGTGGACGGTGAGCAGGTGAGGTCCGTGATGCTGATCGGGGCCTGGTGATCGAACCCGAGAACCGCGAGAGCCTCCGGGTGTCCTCGTTTGACGAGCGTCCGCAGACCGTGGCGCACGACGAAATCGCCCTGCGTGCTGTTGCGCGACCATCGCCGTGCGGTGTCGAGGACGAGGTCGGGGTGGTCCTTGCTGATGTCGTTGAGGTGGTTCGCCACGGAACGGCGCACGTAGAGGGACTCGTCGTTGACGAGAGCCTCCAGGAGCGCCAGCGCGGGAGCGGGGTCGGCGACGAACCGGGAGAGCCGCTTTGCCCAGGGCAGGCGCGGGCGCGTGCCCTCCGAGACGAGCCGCCGAACGTGTTCGTCCGGGTCGGTGGTCCACGCCCTGAGTCGGTCCATCGTCATCTCGTAGTGGGCGTCGACGAACGGGCGGATCGCGAACTCGGCGGTGTAGCGAGGAGTGAGTGCGGCCAGCAGCGGCAGCGCGATGTCGGGCCGGTCCAGCAGCGCCGAGGCGACGTAGGCGTTGACGGGCATGGAAGCCCACCCCGAGAGGCCCCCGCCGTCGAGGGCGCCGCGGATTACCCGGTCAGCCTCTTCGGGGGACGCCGGCATCGTCGCGGCGAGGGCACAGGCGATCCGGTCGACACGGGCCTTCAATTCCAGTTCACCGATACCGGTGCCCGCGAGCTGCTCGAACGCCGTCCGGTCGAACGACGCCGAGGCACCCGCGAGATCACTCGCGAGACGCCCGATGAGCTCCGGCGACAGTTCATCCTTGAAATCGGCCATCTCAACGCCCGCCCACGGTCACGTCGAGGCCCCCGACCGCCCGCCCTGTACGGCCCTCGGCCGACGGAAGAACGGGCTCGATGCTCTCCATCTGTTCGTTCGGGAGTGGCGGGAATTTCGACCTGGACATCATGGTCCCGAGTCTGCCACGGGACCGTCGGCGTCAGCCGCGACGCCTGCGACGAGACCTACGTGGGCGCTCACGCCTTCTCGGAGCCGGGATCCCGGGCACTGCGCGACCACATCCTGTCCGTCAGGGACCGGTTGAAGCTCCTCATCGACACCCGGGTCTCCGGCCAGGCGATCACGTGGCCGTACGGCTACGGGTACGGCCTGCCTCCGCAGGACTGTGTGCCACCCCAGAGACGAGGTCGGTGGCTGACAGCCCGCACGCCATCCTGTCGCCCGAAGGACTGATGCTGCCGCGATCACCCGTCCAGTCCCAGGCAACGGCGGGCACGGCGGGCAGTGGACAGAGCGCGGTCCATCTCGGCCTGAGCGGGCCAGCCGTCCTCCGGGTGGGCGCAGCGGTTGCGTACCAGCCGCAGGTGTTCGAGGTCGTGAAGGGCGAGGTCCGTGTGCCGGGCGAGATACGTGACGCACCGCTCCGGGCGAGCGTGGCGCTGCAGAACCCCCCAGGCGTACAGGAGTTCATAAAGTCCCTGGGGCGAGTGAAAAGTGAGGGTCACGGCAGCTCCGGACACAGCGAGGCCGAGGCACGAACGGGGCCCGGCCGATCGGGTGGGACGCCTTGAGTTCAAGGCCCGGCGCCGCCATCCGCCGCTGTTCCGAAGGAAGTTGAAGGACATTGAATGGCGTTGAAGAGGACTGGAGCCCGTTGGACGGATGCCGCCACCTGCCCGGGCGGCCCGGTCTAGGCTGCGCCCCACCGACCGCCCGGGGAAAGGGCGGAGGAATGCGGGAGGGGTACGGGCGTGGTCGATATCGAGGACGCGGCGGCGCAGGAGGGCGCGGTGCAGGAGCTCGCGCGGTACATGCGCGAGCTGTGGGTGACGAACGAATCGCCCAGCTACGAGGACATCGTCCAGCGAGTCCGTAAGAAAGACCCGTCCTCGTCGCTGTCCAAGGGCACCTTGACGAACGTCTTCAATGGCCCCGGCTTGCCGCACCGCAGGAACATCGAGGCCGTCGCCCGGGCGCTCGGCGACCAGGCGGCCGCGACCGAGGCACTGCGGATGTGGGACACGGCGCGCAGGCTGCGCATCGAGGCCGCGGCCGCCGGCCGCACGGTGAGGACAGCGAGAGCGGAGACAGAGGAGGCCCCGAACGACGCGGCGCCGGCCGGGGGTCCCGTCACCGGCCGGCGCCGGCTCGTGCCCTGGAAGGTGGCCACCGTCGCCGCGGCCGTAGTGCTTGCCGCGGGCGCCGGCATCTGGCAGCTGACCGGTCACCAGGCCCCGGCAAAGGCCGCCGACGGCCGTACCGGTGGCTCGGCGGCGCCCTTCGCCGGGCACGGAAGACCCGCTCCCCTGTCGTCGGCAGCCGGCGCGTCGCCGGACGGACCGGTCTGGACGGGCACGCCGCCCCTGGCCGTGCGCGCCGCATGGTCCGACGACGTGTGCGGCCCGACCATCTGGTACGACGGCCCGGCGGAGCGGTACTTCACCGCGTGGAAGAACCACACGAAGGACGCGACGCCGACGGAGTTCGTCAGCGACCAGTACAGTCCGCCGGTGGCCATGACGGTACAGGGCCGCACCGAGGAGTCGGTGATTCTCACGGGCTTGGAGGTCACGGTTCTGCGCAGCGCTCCTCCGCCGACCCGAGGCGTCGTCATCAACACCGCGTACGGCTGCGGTGGGGAGCAGCCCCAGCGGCCGTTCACCGCGGACTTCGCCCACCGGCCGGTGAAGGTGACCGCCGACGCCGGCCAGGACAGCGACGGCAAAGCGATCCCGCCGGTGCGATTCCCCTTCAAGGTCGGTCTCACCGACCCCGAGGACTTCGTCATCCACGCGAGGAACACCACCGGCGACTGCGTGTTCGCGATCGTCCTGCACTGGGTCGCCGACGGCAAGGCCGGCACCACGACCCTGGACAACGGCGGCAAGGGCTTCCGTCTCATCAAGACCACGTCACTGCCGGCCTACCGGTTCAACGGGGACATGGAACGGCCCGGCCTCGTACGCGTCCCGTCCATCTGACGAAGTCCCGCCGAGCTTCAGCCCTCATTCCTTTGCGGGGATCACGGGGACTCCCCTGAATCGAGTGGGTCCTGACGGGCAACGCCTGGGCCTACCGCAAGGGCCCCGCCTGGAAGGCCGTCCTTGCCGACCTCGGCGCGGCCGGCAAGTTCACCCGCGCTTACCGGCCACAGACCAACGGCAAGGGCGCGGGCCAACCGTGTACGCGACGGACGTCGTGGACTAACGCGCCCACCACCGGAACTCCAGCAGATCTGGCGCCGGTTGGCCGGGCCGGGCTGTTCCGCCATGGCTCTCATCGGGGTGACGCGGCTGTGGGACGAGGCCGCGCTGGTCGAGGTGGACGGGGCCGGCGTGCTGCCGTGACGGGGGAGGGCGCGTCCCAGCCCCCTGGACGCGGACGTGTCACAGCAGGCCGAGTCGGCGCAAGTCCATCATGTACTTGGCGGCCAGTTCGGCTGACAGGTGTGGAATTCCCTTGCCGCCGCCGATGTCGGCTTCGCGGACGGCTTCTTCGAACCGGTGGGAGGGGATGGGCGAGCCACAGACCGGTTCGTCGGGGCGCCGGAAGGCGTGCATCAGTGGCAGCAGGGAGTGCCGGCGCCGGGATTCCGGCAGGGCACGCAGGGCGATCTCGAACCGGGCGAACCAGTCGTCGTAATCCTCGATGCGGTGGATGGTCCGGCCGGCGTCGCTCAGCCAGTCGACGAACGTGTCCAGCGAGATGCCGTCGTCGTGCGGGTTGACCACGTTGAACGTCCGGTGTCCGTCGGCGTCGCGCGCGCCGAGAGTGCTGACGGCCTGGGCGACGAAGTCGACGGGCAGGCCGTCGAAGTGCGCCCGCTGCCGGTTTCCCCGTGCGTCGGTCCGGTAGAAGGAGGCGGGCGCGAGGCCGGTGATCGCGAGGCTGAACAGCAGGCGGGTGACAACGTCGGGGACGTTCAGCTGGCCGGTGTGGCGACGGTGGGCGAGGATCATGTCCGAACGGAGGACGGTCACCGGCAGGCCGCACACGTCGTGGGCCTCTCGCAGCAGCACCTCACCCGCCCACTTGCTGGTCGAGTAGCCGGCGGCGTACGCGTCGTTGAGGGTACGTACGGGGCTCACGGCGCGGATGTCAGCGTCCTCGTCAAGCCGCGACGGGTCGAGCCGGGCGGCCACGCCGACCGTCGACAGGTAGGTGAACGGCTTGACCTTCCCCGCGAGTGCGAGCCGGACCAGCTCGGCGGTGCCGACGACGTTGGGACCGAACAACTGGTCATAGGGCAGAACGTGATTGACCAGCGCCGCCGGATGGAAGATGAGGTCGACGTCATGGATCAGCCGGTCCCAGGTCTCCGGGGCCAGGCCGAGACGCGCCCGGCCGATGTCGCCGGCGAGCACGTCGAGGTGGTGCGCGGCCAGCTCCTGGTAGCGGTGCAGCAGGCTCGTGTCGCCGGTGGCGAAGGCGGCATCCAGGCGCCGGCGGGCGTGGGCCGCGTCACGGCCCCGTACGAGGCAGATCAGCCTGCCGCCCGACTCGGCCAGCCGTTCCAGCCAGTCAAGGCACAGGAAACGGCCCAGGTAGCCGTTGGCCCCTGTGAGCAGCACAGTCCGCTGCCCCGTCGCGCGCGGCAGCCGACGTGCACCCTCCAGGGTCCCGGCGTCGATGAACTTCTCCAGGGTGAGTTCGGCGGCACGGACCTCGGCACTGTCGTCGCCGTGCACCATGGCGAACGACGGCCGCTTGACGCCGCAGGCGCGTTCCGCCTGGACGTGGCCCGCGATCGACCGGAGATCGTTCGCCGGGCTGAGCAGCACCCCGACCGGGACCTCCACGTCGAAGATGTCCTGCAGCAGCCTGGAGAGAGACAGCGCGGACAGCGAATCCACCCCCAGGTCCCTCATCTGCGCGGCCCCGCTCGGGTCCCCGGCCGAGCAGCCCAGCAACGCACCGGCGGCGCGGCGGATCGCCTCGAACACCGGCTGATCGGGGCCGGCTTCGCGCAGCTCGCGCAGCGCGTCCTCCTGCCTGCTCGCAAGCTGTTCGTAAAGACGCTCCAGGCGGTCTCCGTAGCGCTCCTTGAGCCGAGGACGCAGATTCTTCCGGATCTCCGACAGCAGACCGTTCTCCACGGTGAACGGCTCGGTCTCGACCAGGAAGTCGCGGGGGATCTCGTACGAGTCCAACGGGGCCTGCCTGGCGACGTGCCGCAACGACTCGCTCAGCGACCGCTTGAGCTCGCGCGGGCTCGTGGCCTGTCGCAGGGCCTCGTCGGTGGGCACGATCACGGCCAGGAGGCAGGCGCGCTCGCTGTTGCCGTACAGATAGATCTGCCGGACGAGCGGGCTCGTGACGAAGATGCTCTCCAGCCGGGAGATCGTGACGAATTCGCCCTGTGCCAGTTTCAGCACGCTGTTGCGGCGGTCGACGTAGACGAGTTGGTCCGGTCCGGTCAGGGCCATGATGTCGCCGGTCCTGTAGAAGCCGTCCGCGTCGAAGACAGCCGCCGTGGTCTCGGGCCTCTTGTAGTACCCCGGCGTGATGGTCTCCGTCTTGACCAGCAGTTCCCCGCGGGGGTAGGGCGAGTCCGTGGTGAAGTAGCCGAGTTCCGGCACGTCGACGAGCTTGTACTCCGTCACCGGAGGCCGCTGTACGCGCGAGTCGATCAGGACGCAGCCGGCCTCGGTCGACCCGTAACCGTCATGCAGGGGCAGCCCCAGGCACGACTCCACGAACCGCTTCAGCTCGGGCGAGATCGGCGCACTGCTGCAAGTCACCTGTAGCACACGGCCGCCCAGGACCCGCCGGCGCAGGTCGGCCTTGACCGTGGCCTCCAGCGTGCCCGAGTCCGTGAACTCGGCTGCCCGGCGCACCGATTCGCTCTGGTACTCCTGGAACAGCATGTCGCAGACGCGCGGCACCAACAGCAGCTTCGTCGGCCGGGTGAGCCCCATGTCCTCGAACAGCGTCGACAGGTCGCTCTTCGCGGTGAAGTACGAGGTACCGCCGCGTCCGAGCGTGCCGTAGAGGGATGTACGCCCGGCGGTGTGGCTGAGGGGCATGTAGTTGATGTCGATGGAGGGAAGCTCCTCCTGCGCGGGACCCCAGCCGGCCCACTGCCGGTGCAGCATCCGCTCCGTGTAGACGGCGCCCTTCGGCGTTCCGGAGCTTCCCGAGGTGTAGATGAGCAGTCTCATCGGATCCTCGTTCGCCTCGGGCCGGCACAGTGGTGCTTCCGGCAGGCCACGACCGCGTTCGACCACCGTGGCAAGAGGGTCGATCGCGGTCGCACCGGCCTCCGCGAGCCGCTGCCGCGCGGCCTCGAACCTCTCCCGCTGGTCGTCCGCCTCCGGGTGGTAGTCGAAAACCACCAGCCGTGGTGCCGACGCGCTCGACAGCACCAATTCGACTGCTTTGTCGAGGACTTCCAGGCTTGCCGCGACGACGCGCGGCTCGGTCTCCTCGACGATGGGCTCCAACCCGGACAGCGGGGTGCCGGACTGCAACGGCACGCAGACGGCACCCAGCCGCAGGCATGCCAAGTCGAGCACCGCGTAGTCGACGCTGGTGAACCCGTACAGCGCGACGAAGTCTCCCGTCCCCACCGCGCACCGTGCGTGCGACCGCCATTCGGCCGCGACCGCGCCGGCCCGCTCCCACAGCTCGGCATAAGTGATCGTCGTGAACCGCGGCAACAACAGCGTCGAGGTACGGCCCGACACCGGATCGATCACCACTTCCCTCGTCCGCTCGCCGAGAGCCGGGCGTTCCGCGTACCCCCGCATGACCGACGCCACAGCCGATGCCAGGCCGTTCCCGGAGTCGCGCACAGCCGCGCTGACCGATGCCAAGGGCAGCGCACCACGCAACTGCGCCTCGTCGCCCTCCAATTCGGGGCGGAAAGGATCCGAAGGCACCACTCTCACCGGCTTTCGCAGATCGTGATTCTCGTGACCTCAAGAGGCTCCGCGTGACCGCCAACCAGCCCTGCCGCCACGGCAGATGAACGACCAGTGTCCGCGGGGAGTCACGTCTGCGGACGTGTGTACGGCCCCGGCTGTCGAGGTCCGCGGTTCGAGTGACACATCGTGCGTCACTCGTCGCTTATCGTGTCTGATGGAATGCCGGGCACCACAACACACGGCGGGCGGGGTGGCACAGGGGCTGATGGCGAACGTGACGTTCAGGACGGACGACTACGGATTCCGACGGCGGTTGCGGCCGGGAGCGAGCGCATGACAACAGTGGAGACGCGAGCGGCTGAGAGGACGGACCGACCGACCCCGGCCGCGTGGACCGTCCTGTGGGCCATGACCGGCGGCCTGTCGATGCTCATGCTCGATGAGACGGTCGTGTCGGTCGCGCTGGCGACGATGAAGCGGGAGCTGCCCCTGTCCTCAGGCGGTCAGCAGTGGGTCGTCAACGCGTACGTGCTGGCCATGGCCACCACCGTCGCGCTGGGCGGCCGACTCGGCGCGAAGCTCGGGCCGGTCACGACCTTCCGGCTTGGTGTATGGGTGTTCTCCGTCGCGTCCGCCCTCTGCGGCCTGACCCCCTCCGGTGGGATCGGGCACGAGTGGCTGATCGCCGCACGGGTGGTGCAAGGCTGCGGTGCGGCGCTGATGATGCCGGTGAGCGCCAGCATCGTCATGGCTGCCTTCCCGCCCGCGGTGCGCGGGCGGGCGATGGGCGTCTACGTCGGCGTCAGCCAGCTCTTCCTGGTGCTCGGCCCGCTGCTCGGCGGCGCGCTGACCGGGTGGGTCACGTGGCGTGCGGTGTTCTGGATCAACGTGCCTGTGGGCCTCGCCGTGCTCGTCCTGGTACGCCGCGCCCGTCCGGCCGATCCGGTGCGGCCCTCGCTGTCCGTCTCCACGGTGCAC
The DNA here is from genome assembly GCF_050937075.1 of Streptomyces sp. CA-181903. Classification (NCBI taxonomy): domain Bacteria; kingdom Bacillati; phylum Actinomycetota; class Actinomycetes; order Kitasatosporales; family Streptomycetaceae; genus Streptomyces; species Streptomyces sp. CA-181903. The sequence continues at coordinate 840,611 of NZ_JBNJLY010000001.1, read as the reverse complement.
GGCGTGCTTCTCGTGGGCGGCGTCGGCACAACGGTGTACGCACTTCAGCAGTCGGCTCAGTGGGGCTGGAGTTCGGCGCGCGCCCTGCTCGTCCTGGCCGTTGGCCTCGCGACGACGGCCGTGTTCACGCTGGTGCAGATGCGGTCGGCCGATCCATTGGTCCGCGTCCGGCTGCTACGGCACCGAGGTTTCGCGGGTGACGTGGTGGTACTGCTGACCACGCAGTTCAGCCTGCTGCCGATGGCGATGTTCGCCGCCCTCTACACCCAGAACGTGCTGGGCTACAGCCCCGCACAAGCCGGTCTCGCCTCGCTCGCCCTGATCGGCCCGTTGATGACCGGCGCCGCGCTCGCCGGTCGCTGGTACGACCGGTCGGGCGTGCGCGCGCCCGTGCTGACCGGACTCACCCTTGCCGCGGCGGGCGCGTCGCAGTGGGCGGCGGACATGCCGCACATTGCGTTGGTGTCGAAACTACCGGGCGTGGCGCTGGTCGGCTTCGGTCTCGGCCTGGTCCTCACCCCGGTGAACACCGATGCGCTCGGCCGCGTGCCGGCGGACGAGCGGCCGCAGGCGTCCGGCATCGTCCACACGGTACGCCAGCTCGGTGGCACGCTGGGCGTCGCCGTCGTCGGAGCGGTCATCCTGGCCCACGAGCATCCGGTGCCCCCCGCTCTGCGCGCGCACGACACGGCAGAGGCGATGAAGACGGGTTTCCTGGCCATGGCCGCGGTCTTCGCAGCGGCACTCGTGGCGGCGTGGGCCCTTCTGCCCCGAGAGCCCTCCCCGTCGGATGCGTGAGGCTCGGCCGGCGGCGAGGGTGACGGGGCCCGGCCGCAGGCGCCTCAACGCCTGCGGGCCGGCGGGCTCTGCGGGCCGGCGGGCTCTACGGGCCGGCGAGGCGTGGGGTCCTGGCGTCGTGGAAGGCCCACGCGTCTGCCACCGAGCGCCGCGCCAGGGGCACCGATGCCCCTGTTCCCACGAGCCGGACCGTCTGGCTCAGGGCCCGGCCGAATCCCGGTGCTGATCCTGCCACCCTCGGGTCCGTCCGCACCTGAACGGCGAATCGGCCGGCGGTGAGCCGGTACACCACCGCGTGAATACCATTCCGCTTTTCCAGTCGCTGCGGCGATCGGGGGCCAGACCGGCCAGCAGAGGACCGCCCACTGGCGCGGCGCAGACACCGTCCAGCCGTACCGGACGGGGCAGGGGCAGGTAGTTGAACGACACCAACCGGTATTCGTCCAGGCGCTGTTGTCCGGCGAAGTCGCTGGGCCACGACCCGAGCAACGGCGGGGCCTCGATGCCGGGATCGGCCGCCTGCTCGACCCATGTGTCGAAGTCGCCCGCGAGACGCGGGCCGGGCAGTGCGAGGGCCGATTCGTAGAATGGCCCGACCGTCCGCAGCGAGTCCGTCCCCGTTCGCCCGAGGCGCGAGTACAGGACCGGTACCGGCTTCTCTTCGTGGCGCCACACCGAGGCGGTGAACTGCACCAGCGCCCGCCAGGCCGCCGAGAGAGTGACGGACCGCCGTGTGCACCACGTCCGCAGTCCGCCGGCGTCGGCGGCTGACACGAGGAACTGTTCCGTGTCGTGTGCCTCCCACAGCTGCGGCGGCGGTTCCGCGGCTCCGGGCAGTTCCAGGCCGGTAGCCGGTGGTGGGCAGGCAGCGAAGTGCCGAGCCAGGTCGGTCCGGGTCGCCGGATCGCGGAACCGGGCCGCCAGTACGGGCATTGCGGTCGGAGGGGTCACGGGCTCCGCACCTCGCAGTCGGCCCTGGTAGTCGCGTGTCACCGCGCGAAGCAGCACGGACAGCGAATAGCCGTCGAGGAAGGCGTGGTCCGCGCCCAGGGCGAGCAGGGTCCGGCACGGCGCGTGCACGGTGAGGCTGAAGGGCCGTGCCCCCGCCGCGAGGTCCCCTGGGTCGAACAGCAGGGGCAGGATGGCGCCGCGGAAGCGCGATTCGGCTGTTTCGACGCTTTCGTCGTCGAAACAAAGGTGCCGAGGGGCGTCGACGGGCCGGCCGGCTGCTCGCGTACCGGGAATCGCGTGCCGGAAGACATCCACCGCCCCGAACACGTGGTGCAGCGAGTCCCGGAATCTCACGCGGTCGATGGGCCCGGTCAGTTCGTAGGCTGCCCACGCTTTCGGGAAGTCGTGAAAGCGCGGGCGGCCCTGGCGATCCGGCCTGGCCCGGCCGAGCAGTTCGCGCTGGAGTCCGTAGGGGGAATGCAGCATCGAGTCACCTGTTCAGCGGGGCCTGCGTCTGTCCTTCAGCGGTTCGGGCCCTGCGGTTACCTTGCCGGGCGGATGGAGACCTGGATGCTGCCGGTCAGGTTGTTCTTGCCCTCGTCGCAGGATCCGACGGCCGCCTTGGGGGCGAACTCGCTCTCGACCTCCTGACCGGCGAAGCGCGTACTGCCGGCAGCGGCGATCCCATGATTGACGTTGAGCATCTCGTGATGGGCCGGGTCGCCCTTGCCCGTACCGGTGGCCGACACACGCGTCTCACCCAGCTTGGCCCCCTGTGCGTCGTACCAGGTGAAGTTCTGCTCCAGCTTGTAGGTCTCCAGCCGGGTGCAGCTGAGAAGACCTGACCCGGTCATGGAGAACGAGCCACCGGCGACGCGCGGGTTGCTGCCGCTGGGGGACATGCAGTCGTCCATCGCGCCGGTGACCTTGAACGTGTTCTGGGCCGGCGTATAGGTCACGGGGGTGGCGAGGGTCACGGTCATGTGGCCGACGCAGACCAGGTTCTCACTGACGGCGGCGGCCTGTGCGCTCGCGGCGGCCTGGGCCGGCACGGCGCCCGCGAAGGCCGCGAGCGCGAGAGCGCCCGCGGACGTCAGGGAGGCGCCCCGCCTCAGCAGGGGAAGAAGCATGGTTGTCGTTCCTCTCGTGTGTCACGAACAGTGCTGGTCGGAGCAGCCGGGGCGGAGGTGCCCGGCTGCTGTTCCGCGACACTGCGGCTCCTGTGCCGTGGCGCCACCTCGACCGTCCCGCCGTTCGCCCGTGCCGTCGTCCGGTCGGCCGGGCCCTCCGCTCCCGCCGGGACGGAAGCAGCTCCCGTCGGGACGGAGTCAGCTCCCGTCTGGACGGGGTCAGCTCCCGTCTGGACGGGGTCAGCTCCCGTCTGGACGGGGTCAGCGCCCGTCGGGACGCAATCAGCAACCGATCCCTCCCGCCCGGATGACCAGTCGGCTCGGCCCACGCATCACGACATTCGGTCGGTGCACGACCTCGACCAGCTCCGGATCGACGAACCGGGTGGCCATGGCTTCACACACCAAGGTGGCCTGGAGCCTCGCCAGCCCGGCGCCGAGGCAGAAGTGCGGGCCGGCCGAGAACGCCAGATGCGCGGCCGACCGCCGCTTGATGTCGTACCGGTCCGGCTCGGGGAAGGCGTCGGGATCGCGGCCGGCCGCACCGAGCAGCACCAGGACCAAAGCACGGTCGGGGAAGTCGAGTTCTCCGATCCGGTAGCCGCCGCGCACCGTCCGAACGACCCACTGCACTGGTGGGTCGTACCGCAGGGTCTCCTCGACCGCGCCCCGGGCGAGCGCCGGGTCCGCACACAGCGCGGCGAGCTGGTCCGGGTGGCGCAGCAGCGCCAGCACCATGTTGCCGATCAGATTGGCGATGGTCTCGTGCCCCGCGGTCAAAAGCAGGATCAACGTATGGATGAGGTCGTCCTCGGTGAGCCGGTCACCGTCCTCCTCGACCCGGATCAGCCGCGACAGCAGGTCCTCGCCGTCCCGGCCGCGCCGGTACTCGATCAGCTCCGCGAAGTAGGCCGCGAACTCACGCTGCGCCTGATCCCGGTCCGCCAGGTCTCCGCGGAACATCAGCGCGTCCAGACTCCGGGTCAGTCGATCCGACCAGTTGGCGAACAGCCCGAGGTCGCCGTGCGGGACACCCAGCATCTCGCAGATGATGCGCAGGGGCAGGGGGTAGGCCAGTCCGCTGACGACGTCGAACCCGGCCGGGTCGGCGGCGGACAGGAGTTCGCCGGTGATCGCGCGAATCCGCGGTTCGAGGGCGGCGACCGAGCGCGGGGTGAACGCCTTGCTCACCAGCCGGCGCAGTCGCGTGTGGTCGGGCGGATCGAGCGTGACGAACATGCGCGTGTGGCGCACCGAAGACAGCGTCGGCGCGCGCCGGTAGTCGCTGGACATCGCCGGGTCTCGCAGCAGACGACCGCAGTCGGCGTGGCGTGCGACCAGCAGCATGGTGCCATCGGGGCCGACTGTCGCGGGTGACGCTTCGCGCAGCCGGCGCAGCAGCGGATACGGATTTGTGCGAGACGAGGGCCTGTTGAGGGCCGCCAGCAGGACGTTGCGGCTGTCGAGACCGGTCACGGACGGCCTGCCGTACGACACTGCTCCCGGGCGTCCGGGCGCACTGGTAGGCGCTGCAACATGCGGACGTGCATCAGTCCGTGCCAGTCGAGCTGTTCCACCGGAACGGACAGACTCACCGCCGGCAGTCGTCGGGCGAGTTCGGGCAGGGCCGCGGTGGCGACGGCGAGGGCCAGCGGTGAGCCCAGGCATCGGCGGCGGCCGCGCCCGAACGACAGGTGCGTGGCCTCGCGGCGGTCCGGGATGAGGCGGTCGGGCTCGGCGAACCGGGCAGGGTCCCGGTTGGCGGCCGCGATCAGCGGATAGACCAGGTCGCCGGCCTTGATGCGCACTCCCGCGAACGTCAGGTCCCGCAGGGCGATGCGGATCTGTCCCCAGGGGGAAGGAGGCCGCCAGCGCAGCAGTTCGGCAATGCACGCCTCGGCGCCGCTGCCCTGGGCGAGTTGCCGCCTGACCGCGGGATCACGGACCATGGCCAGCGCACCGTTGGCCAGTAGCGCCGCAGTCGTCTCGTAGCCCGTGGCCAAGAGGACTTTGATCATCGAGGCGATCTCCGGCCGGCTGGCTGTGCCCCGGTTCGCATGTGCTTCGAGCAGCGCGGCGATCAGGCTCTCGTCCCGGTCCGGCCGTGGCTCCCGCAAGATCTGCAGCGTGAGGCGGTGCAGCGCGAGCATCGAGTGACGCCAGGGCTCGCTCTCCGGATCGATCCAGCCGCTGATGACGTGCAGATGCTCGGCGAGGGCCGGCAACAGTCCGTCCCGGATGCCGATCAGCCGGCCGATGACACGCAAGGGGACCGGAACGGCGAAGCCGGCGACCAGATCCACGGCCCGCTCAGGGAGTTGCCCGACCACATCGTCGACGGCCGAGTCGACGGCCGAGTCGATGAACGGCCGTAAGCCGTCGATCCGCTTCCTGCTGAAGAAGGGTGCGACCAGCCGCAGCAGCCGCTGATGGTCGGTGCCGTCCGAGTTGAACAGATTGCTCGGCTTCGCCGCGAAGTAGTCCTCCCCGTGGCGGCGCACGCCGTAGCCGTACGCCGGACATGGCGCGGTACTCCAGTCCCGGGTGAATCCGTCCGCCCGCAGCAACGCCAGCACGTCGTCGTATCGCGTCACCGCCCAGACCCGCAGCCCGTCCGGAAACTCCACACGCTGCACGGGCCCGGCCTGCCGCCACATCCGATAGTCGGGCTGCAGGTCTCGGCAATGCACCGGCAGGCTGATTCGCCATGCCGGGCCCACAGGAGAAGCAGGCACCCGACCTCCATGGTGCGCGAGACCTGAACGGAGCTGGATGTGCACGGAGCGAGATGTGAACGGAGCCAGACCCTAGCCGGATAATCCGCCGGTACGCCAATTCGCCTATGGCGAAGGGATAATCATATAAAAATACGGAAGGTGTGGCCTGTCATTCGGACGGGTTAATTTTCCGGGCATCACATCCGTGACCGCCTTGGGTATGTGATTGTCTGCCCGCATGCACGCCACTCGACCGGTCCGCCGGGAATCCGGAGCCGTCGTCATCACAGGATGGGGAGCCACAACTCCGCTCGGCGGCAACGCGATCGGCACCTGGCACAACCTGATCGCCGGCAACAGCGGTGTGCGGCGCATCCAGGAGCCATGGGCCGACTGTGTGGACGTGCGGATCGCCGCACCACTGGCCGTTGACACCGATCAGGAACTGGACCGGGTCACCCGCCGCAGGACCGACCGCTGCCAGCAGGTCGCACTGATCGCGGCCCGGGAGGCATGGCAGCACGCCGGCACGCCCGATGTCGAACGCGAGCGGCTGGCCGTCGTGATCGGCACCAGCGTCGGCGGCGCGCGCACACTGCTGAACCAGGACGCGGCACGCCGCGAGAAAGGCACCCACGGCGTCTCACCGTTCACCATTCCCATGATGCTGCCGAACGGCCCGGCCACAGCCGTCTCGCTGGACCTGCGCGCACGGGCCGGCGTCCACTCACCGGTCAGCGCGTGCGCGGCCGGGTCGGAGGCGCTGGCCGTCGCGGCCGACATGCTGGCCTGGGGCCGCGCCGACGTGGTCGTGGCCGGCGGCGCCGACGCCTGTATCAGACCTCTGTCGATCAGCGGCTTCGACCGGATCGGCGCCCTGGCCCGGCGCGACGACGACCCGGCCGGCGCCAGCCGCCCGTTCGCCGCCGACCGCTGCGGCTTCGTCCTCGCCGAAGGCGCGGCCGCCCTGGTCCTGGAACGCGCCGATCACGCCCGCGCACGCGGCGCCCGGATCCTGGGCGTCCTGGCCGGACACGGCGTCACCAGCGACGGCCACCACCTCACCACCCCGCTGCGATCGGAACAGACCCGCGCCATCCGCCAGGCCCTGACGGCGGCCGACCTGGCTCCCACGGACGTAGCTCTCGTCAGCGCTCACGCCACCGGCACTCCGGTGGGCGACCACACCGAAGCCGAGGCGATCACCGAGGCCCTCGGCCGACACCCGGCGGTGACCGCGATCAAGTCCGCGGTCGGGCACACGCTCGGCGCGGCCGGAGCCCTCGCCGCCGTCATGACCTTGATGGCCATGCGGGAAAGCCTGATCCCGGCCACCCTCAATCTCGACCATCGCGATCCCCTGATCGACCTGGATCTGGTGGCCAAGGAACCCCGCCGGCAGCCGGTGCCCGCCGCACTGGTCCAAGCCTTCGGCTTCGGCGGTCAGAACGTCGTGCTCGCCTTCCGACGGCACACGTGACGGCTTTGCGTCCGTAGCGCCGGTACGGGCGGCGGGGCCACCATCGGCGCCAAGCGCCGTTGTGCCATGCGAGACGTCGGCAGGTTCTTCGTCTGCTGCTACGGCCGGCCGCCGCACGTCGCTCTCGCGACCTGGCCGTCGCTTCCCGGGTCTTGGCGGCCCTGGAGCGCGTGGCTCGGCGGGAGCTGGCGGCACCAGGCCGGGTACGTGCGGCGAACTTCGAGGGCGCCCGCTCGCGGCGGGAGGTGTTTGCGGCGGGAGGTGCTTGCGGCGGCGGGGGCGCCGGTCGACGGCCTGGCGGCGTTCCTCGATCGCGTCGACGACGGGCGGATGTGGCGGATCGCAGGCTATCCGGTCTGGTCAGGTCTCCGGAGACGGCCCGGGATGCCCACGAGTTCCCGCGCCTGGGGCTGTAGGCAGGGTTGTGTGATCTCACCGAACCGGCCCTGGGCGAAGCGGCGCGGGCCCGGTGAGTACTGTCCTGGTGGGAGCCCGCCCGAGCGCTGCCGCCGCTCGCTGCCGCCGTCGGGCGGCACGGCGCAGGAGGCGGTGGCGCGGTCGGCGGGGGCGGCGGTCGACGGCGTCCCCGACATGGCTGTGCCGCACGAGCTCCTGCGCACGTACCCGTTGACCGCCCCGACTACTGCCCCTTGCCGCCGAGACCCGATCGGATTTCCCTCCCGCATGCTGCTGTCCCTCATCGTCATCGCCGTCTCCGCCTCCATCTGGGTGTGGAGGAAGCGCCGCGCCAGGCCGTCCGCAGCCCAACTGGCCGCCGAAGGCTGGCTGCCGCCGGAGCGGCAGAACGCGGAGCGGTCCTTCGCGGACCACGAAGCCGTCGCCGTGGTGGCGGCCCTCGAGCGGGGCGACTGGCAGCCCGCCGCCCAGGCGCTCGAGGCGACGGGCACCGACTGGGAACGGCGCTCGGCTCTGGCCGGCATCATCGGCGAAGAGGCGGCCAAGGACGACGTCTGGCTGCGGGCCTGGCAGACCGCGCTCCCCGACGACCCGGGCGCGGCCCTGGTCAGGGCCGAGGCGAAGGTGGCCGTGGCCTGGCAGATCCGCGGCACGGCCTGGGCCAAGGACACCACGGCCGAGCAGTTCGCGGGATTCCACCGCGTGCTGGAGGAGGCGAGGGAGGACTTCGCCCGGGCCGTCGCCCTGGCCGCGCCCGGGGACCCGACCCCGTACGCCGCCGCGATCCCGCTGTACAAGGGCACGGGCGCCTCGCACGAGGAGATGCGGAAGCTGTGGGCGGAGATCACCTCACGTGCCCCGTACCACTTCGGAGCCCACTCGGGCGCGCTGTCGTACTGGTTCCCGCGCTGGCGCGGATCGGAGGAACTGGCCCTGGAGTTCGCGTGGACGGCGGCACGCACGGTTCCGCCCGGCAACCTGATGACGATGCTCCCGCTGCAGTACTGGTACCACCACCTGGACGACGACGCTCCGGACGTCGCCTACCGCTCGGTCCACCTCACCGCCATGGTCGACGCCACGCTGATGGACGTGGCGGCGTGCCGCCCCGGCCACCCCTGGCTGGCCGACGCCCGCCACCTCCTGGCGTACGTCCTGACGAAGCAGGAGCGGTACGCGGAGGCGGTGGAGCAGTTCCGCCTGCTGGACGGCTGGATAGGGGCCGCGCCCTGGACCCACTACGCCAAGCCGGAGGTGGCCTTCTGCGGCTACCGCGACATCGCGATCATCGGCGCCCGGCAGGCGAACCGCTGACGGGGGCGGGGTGTGGCAGGGAGCGGGTTGTGGGAGTTGCCCTCGGATGCGGGCTCCACTGTGCTCCGCGAGCGGGCCACTTCCGGTTCGGTGGCAGGCGCCCCGAACCGCCGCCCGCGCCGTCTTGGCAATACAGCGCGAGCCTGCCGCGGGGCGTCACGGTGGTTCGGTCGGGGGCACCAGGTTCCGGCTCGCCGAGCGCAGAAGCCGCCCCGTTGTCGGAGTTACGCCGTGCGGTCCCGACGCATGACGCGCATCCGGAAACGCAGACCGCCGGGCATGCGGTGATCGTCGAAGCCGTCGAAGCCGTCGAAGCCGTCGAAGCCGTCGAAGTCGTCGAAGTCGTGGGAGTCGAGGAACGCCACCGGCCCGCCCGGTGAGTCGAAGGTCCGGCGGTCGCGCGGGGTGAGCGGTAGGTCGGGGTATCCCTCGGCGCGGGCGAGCAAGCCGCCATCGATGATGGTGATTTCGATGGCGGCTGCGTGTGAGACGTAGCGGCCCGCGTAACGGGACAGGTCTTCCGGGGCGGGTTCGGGCTCCGGGGCGGGCAACGGGCCGGGCGCGTCGAGCAGCGAGTTGACGGCGTCGACGCCCTGATCGGAGTTGGTGAGCACGACGACGGCGGTCCGGGTGGCGGGGTCGGCGGCGATCAGGCCGGACTGGCCGGGGTTGGCGCCGCCGATCCGCACGCCGGCCTGGGCGGCGTTGGCCCAGACCATCCAGCCGAGGCCGGCCCCGAGCATGGTGGCCACGCCGCCAGGAGCCGGTGCGTGCAACGTGCGCATGACCTCCGTGCCGGGCGTGCGCAGGTGCGCCAGGGTGAAGCGGCCGAGGTCGGCCGCGGTGGACACCAGGGTGCCGCCGGCCGGATCGAGGCCGCGCGTACACATCGGGTTGTCGATCCGCCGGGGGAGCGCGGCCGGTTCGCCACCGCGGACCACGTGACCGCGGACGGTGCCCAGGTCGTGCTCGGCGTCCACGCCGGTGACGAAGCCCGTTTCGCGCATGCCCACCGCGTCGAGGACCTTCTCGCGCAGCGCCTCCCGCCATGTCCGGCCCAGCAGGACCTCGACCAGCCGGCCGGCGAGGACGACGCCGCCGTTGCAGTAGGAGAACGTCGCGCCCGGCGGGAACAGGGAGCCCGTCCCGCGCAGCATCTCGGTGTAGCGCGCGATGGCGTCATCGTCGTTCCCGGTGTCGACGAAGATGTCACCGGCGTCCATCCCCGTGGAATGCGACAGCAGGTGGCGTACGAGCACCCCGCTCCAGGGTCCCGGGACGAACCGGACCAGGGGCTCGTCCAGACCAAGTCGCCCTTCGAGGACGCAGCGCATCACCAACTCCGCCGTGAGCAGCTTGGTGATCGAGCCGATCCGGAACCTGGTGCCGGCGGTCACCGGCTCGCCCGTCTCCGCGTCGGCCACGCCCGCCGCGCCGACGCCCGCCGCGCCGTCGACGATCCCGGCGACCTGTACACCCGCCACCGACGGCAACGCCGCCAGCCGCTCCGCCGTCGCCTGCGGATCGGCGGCCAGGGCTGCGATGGGGTCGGACGCAAGGCTGCCGAGGGCGTTCGGCACAGGTTTCATCACAGAGTTCCCCCTTGATGCGATGACGACGAAGACGGTCGGCAGGAGCCATCGCTGCCAGGCCGGGAGGAGACATCGGCAGTAGTGCCGCTTGTGATCGGACGGTCGGCCGCGATCGCGGATGGCCGCCACGGTGGTCAGCCTTCGGGAGGCAGGCCGAGGTGCTCCTCCAGTCGTGCGATGCGCCGGTTCAACGGGGCGAGTTCGGCGCGGACGGCCGCGGCGAGGTCTCGCGGTGCGTCGGCGGACGCCGTCGGCCGACCACCCTGCCCGCCTTCGGCCTGCATATGGACGTAGCCCGCCAGCGCGGCGGTGACGGCCCGGCGGACGAGCTTGGGATCGGCCCCCAGTGCTCGCAGTACCTGTCCGGCGATGCCGTCGGATTCGCCGGACAGGCCGAGCAGCAGGTGTTCGCAGCCGATGTAGTTGTGGCTGAGGGCGGTCGCCTCGACGACCGCCAGCTCCAAGGCGTTGGACGCGGGCCCGTCGAGCCGGTGGGTACCACTGTCCGGCGGGGCGGTCACCTGCCGTCCGGACCGGCGTCGGGCCAGGTCACGTCCGACCTGCTCGGGTTCGATCTCCAGGGCGCGAAGCACATGCAGGGCCAGGTTGGTGCCCTCGTCCAGCAAGGCGCCCAGCAGGTGCTCGGTGCTCGTCCTCGGGGAGCCGGCGTCGCGCGCTCGCTCGACCGCCAGTTTGAGCACGGCTCGCGTCCGCACGGTGAAGTGCGCCAGCGCCCCGGCCGGGGCGTCGTCGAGATCGGCCAGGACCGTCTCCCGGATGGCGGTCACCCGGCGCACGGCCTGCTCCAAGGCCCGCTGGCACACAGCCGACACCGGCACGCCGGTCTTCTTGACCGCGTCGGCCAGATCATCGGGTAGGTAGACGTTGATCTTCGGCATACCCCCAAGATAACCCCATAGGGGGTAGGGAGTACAGTGAAAGTCGTGTCTTTGAAGGGCGATGTACTCGAAGTGCCGCTCGCGGTGGGCTACTTGATCTGCTCGGTCGCTCAGGCCGGCCGGTCCCGCCGGGGGTTGGGGGAGCGCAGGCCGTACTCCGGGGCGATGCGGCCGCAGCCCTGGGAAAACGGCTTCGTCCCAGACGGTGATGTCGATGAGTCGATGGACACCCTCGTACGGATCGGCGGACTGCTGCAGACCCGAAGTGCATCTCATGCCCATGCCCATGCCCATGCCCTCACTCCTGGTCCGGGTCCTTCCGATGGTCCCGGGCGCCAGGGACTTGGGCCGTCACCTGTTCGAAAGCAGGCGCATCACCGGCCTGCCCGTGTGCGAGGACCAAGCGCAGCGGGCGGCACCGGCCGACGGCGGTCAAGTGGCCCTGGTCGTCAGGCCGCCCCGAGTAGGCCGGCCCGGGGTGCCAGGGCCCGGGACAGCCCGAGGGCGTGGTCGCCGGGCTCGCCGGTCGGGGCCTTTGCGCGGGCCCCGGACGCGTATTGCTGTGCGCGCACGATGGGTGAGCCGACCGCGGCTCCACTTTCAGGAGGGCGCGCCCGCCCAGGCGGTCAGCGCCCGGGCCCGTTCGTCGTCGCGCGTGCCGCCGTCGGTGGTGCGGGTGGCCCACGCGACGTGGCCGTCGGGGCGTACGAGAACCTCGGTCACCCCGTCGAGGTCCGCGTGCTCGTCGTGCGTGTCGACGGTGACGGCCGTGACCCGCGAGCCCCAGCCCGCGTCGACGGCCTCCCGAACGGCCCGGCCCCCGGCCAGGGCGAGCAGGACGAAGCGGCTGTCTTGGGCGAGCAGTTCGTACACCCGCGTCGCCCGCGAACCGGCGGCGGTCAGCCCGACGTCGGGCATACGCCGGCCCACCAGCGGATCGGCGCCCGGGGTCGTCGGCGGGTAGCGGGTGCCGAGCGCGGAGATCCGATCGGCGAGCCAACGGTTCACCTCCGTCATGCCCAGCAGATGGTCGAGGAGTTCGCGCAGGGCCGCGGCCGGGCGCCGGTACTGCGCGATCAGCGTCAGCTCCGCCAGTAGGGTCTGTACCTCGGTGTTCTCGGTCACCGACCGGCCGACCGGCCGGCGCTCCCCGTCGTAACTGTCCAACAGCCCCGGCGGGGCCCAGCCGTTGACGGCGGCGGCCAGCTTCCACCCCAGGTTCACGGCGTCCTGGAGGCCGGTGTTGAGGCCCTGGCCCGCCGCGGGGAAGTGGATGTGGGCGGCGTCGCCCGCCAGCAGGATGCGTCCCGAACGGTAGCGCTCCGCGAGCCGGGTGGCATTGCCGAAGCGCGACAGCCAGCGGGGCTCGGCGACCCCGCAGTCGGACCCGGTGATTCTGATGAGTGACGCACGGAACTCCTCCAGGGTCACGGGCTCCCGGGCCGGCACGCGTATCCGCTCCGGATCCAGGCAGACGAACCGGGTGAGCCCTCCCTCCAGCGGCGCGACGAGCACGCCACGGGCCCGTGCCACGTCGAGGGCGCCGGGCTGCGGGTCGACTACCGCGAAGTCCCCGAGCACCCCGGTCAGGGTCTCGTCGGTGCCGGGGAAGCCGATTCCCGCGGCCTGCCGCACGACGCTGCGTCCGCCGTCGCACCCGACCGCGTACAGGCCGCGTACGGTCTCGGTGCCGCCGCCGGGCACGCGCGCCTCCACCTCCACCCCGTCGCCGTCCTGACGCACGCCGAGGACTTCGTACCCCCGGCTGACCTCCACCCCCAGCTCGTGCGCCCGTTCTTCGAGGATCGCCTCGGTGCGCGCCTGGGCCAGGAAGAGGGTGTAGCCGTGCCGGGAGTCGAGGGCGCCGAAGTCCAGCCGGGTGCGCAGACCCGCGAAGTGCCAGCCCGGGACGGTCCGGCCGAGCGGGAGGAACCGGTCGAGCAGCCCTCGCTGGTCCATCAGTTCCACGCTGCGCGGGTGCAGGCTCAGCGCCCGCGAATCGCGCTGCGGTTCGGTGCGGCGCTCCAGGATCCGGGTCCGTACGCCCGCCGACGCCAGCTCGCAGGCGAGCATCAGGCCGGTCGGGCCCGCGCCCACCACCATCACATCGGTGTTCATCGGAGGCACTCTCCCCTATTTAATGAACGACGTTCACGTGAACGTCGTTCACTATAGTGAGGTCCATGAGCTCCCCGTCAAGCCCGACCAGAGGCCGGCCGGCCCGACTCGACCGGGCCCGCACCCTCCGGACCGCCCTCGACCTGCTGGACGAGGCCGGTCTCGACGCGCTGACCATGCGCCGGCTCGCCGACGCGATGGACGCCCGGGCCGGCGCCCTGTACCGCTACTTCGCGACCAAACAGGACCTGCTCACCGCGATGGCCGAGCGCATGCTCGACGGGGTCGCCGACGCCGCCGGGCCGACCGGGGACGGCGACTGGAGCGAGAGAACGGCGTGCCTCGCCCGCGCACTGCGCACGGCCCTGCTCGCCCACCGCGACGGCGCACGCGTCTTCGCCGGCACGCACTCGACCGGCCCGAACACCCTGCGCTTCGCCGACCGCCTCGTCGGCGTGCTGCGTGAGGCGGGCTTCGGCGACGACGAAGCGGCGCGGGCGCTCTACGCGGTGACCAACTTCACCGTCGGCCACACCCTGGAGGAGCAGGCCGCCCTCCGGCCGAGGGGCGAGGGATCCGCCGGTGCGGGGCCTACCGATGGGGGGCCTGTCGTTGTAGGGCCCGCCGATGCGGGGGTTCTGCACGAGGCGGTGACGGCGGGAACGTATCCGCACCTCGCCGCCACCCTCCCGGCGCTCACCGATACGGACTTCACGGCACACTTCGAGTTCGGACTGCGACTGCTCCTGGACGGACTGCGCGCCGCCCGACGGTGAGTCCGGGCGCCTCCTCCGTCACCACCGCGGTCCCTGCGCTGCGGGCCAAGGCGGCCCGGGAACGGACCACAGACGGCGTACGGGCCCGGGCGCTGCGCCGGGCGCGAACCGAGTACGTCGGCCTGCTGCCCGCCGGGCCATCCCAGCAGCCGCGCCGGACCGCGTGCCGACGGAGATTCCGCCCGCCGTCTGAGGGCGCAGACCGCCCACGTCTCACGTCGGGTTCGGGGACTCATCCCCTCTGCTCACCTGCGGACGGTGTGCGTGCCGGCGGTGATGTCATCCGTGCTCGGCCCGGCCGGAATGCGCCGACGCACGGTGCGGGCGGTGATTGCCGGCAGCAGGGCGGTTGACAGGGCAAGCGCGGCTGCCACGGCCAGTTGCACCGGTAGTCGACGGCCGCGACCATGGCCGTGCCCGCGAGGAGAGCGAGTCCGGTCGGGGCGAAGACCAGCGTGTTCGCCGTGGCCGCCACCCGGCCGAGGAGTTCGTCCGGCGCAGGCCCCGCCCCTGACGACCAGGTGCAGAACCCAAGGTGGCCGCGTGCCGTGCACATCCGCGCGCGCCGGTGTCGGCGCACCCGCTTCTGCCGCGATTGCGTGAATCCGCAGGCATGGCGCGAGTAGGCAAACGTTTCCTCTGGGTAGCCACGGTGCGGTCCCTCTCTGGGGCTTGAGAGGTATGGGTTCCTGCCATGGGCGGGAGCCGGGAGAAGGGAAGCAGCGATGAGAGTCTCGGCACGCGTGGCAGCCTGTGTGGCATCCGCAGCCGCTGTGATCAGCGGTCTCGGCGTCGGCGCAGCGACAGCCCAGGCAACCGCCCACAGCCGTCCCCCGGCGGCGGCAGCCGCCCCGGCGCGACCGTTCGACAACGTGCCCGCGCCGAGCTGCTCCGACAACAACAACACCGTTCCCTGCTGGGAGTACCAAACCTGGTACTGGACTTACGACAACTGCAACAAGGCGGGCACCAGCGCCGTGGACGCGGACCGGGGCAAGTTCGACAACCACGTGTGCGCCCTCACCGGCAACGGCGTAGGTGTGGGGCTGTGGCTGCACAAGCTGCACGACTGACCGCGCCGTACGAATGACAACGGCGCCTGGCCTCCAGGCGCCGCACGATATGGACGGCAGGGGGCCCTTCCCGGCTCGCCCGTTCACCGAGGCCGAGGTGCTCGCTTACCCGTCCGCGAAGCCGTCGGCCGGGTGGGAGCCGGGCGGGAGCTGGAGCGGTTGTCGAGGGATCGCGGGGCACCGATCCCTGCCGGCAGCCGGACATGTGGCGCCACAAGCCGCTGATTCCCGTCCCGTGTCCGGGAGTGCGAAGATCGCGGCGTGAACACGCATACGCGCGACGAGCCCGGTCGGCCGGCCGGTGCCCCGGTCCGGGCCGGTATTCCCGAGCACGGGCGGATTCCCAAGTACTACGCGGTCAAGACGCGCCTCGCCGGGCTGCTCGACGAGCTGGGGGAGGGCGGTCTGCTGCCCACCGAGCGCGAGCTGGCCGCGCGCTTCGAGGTGTCCCGGGAGACCGTGCGGCAGGCCCTGCGCGAACTGCTGCTCGAGGGGCGGTTGCGGCGGATGGGGCGCGGTACGGTCGTCGCGGGGCCCAAGTTGGAGCAGCCGCTCTCCCTGGCCAGTTACACCGAGGGCGTGCGCCGCCAGGGCCGCCGCCCGGGACGTTCGCTCGTCGGCCTGGACCGGCTCGCCTGCCCGGCCGCCCTCGCACCCGACCTCGGGGTGGAACCCCTCGACCCCGTCTGGCACCTGGAGCGGGTCCTGCTCGCCGACGACGAACGGGTGGGGCTGGAGAGTACGTACGTGGCGGTGGAGCGGGCGCCGAGGCTGGATACGGACTTCGAGCCGGACTCCTCCTTCTACGGCTACCTCCGCGAGCGGCTCGGCATCTCGTTCGGGGACGCGGACGAGCGGCTGGAGACCGTCCTGGCCACGCCGCGCGAGGCCCTGCTGATCGGTACGCCGCCCGCGCTGCCCATGCTGCTGATCCACCGGGTGTCCCGGGACACGGAGGGCCGGCCGCTGGAGCGCGTGCGCTCGCTCTACCGGGGGGATCGGTTCTCCTTCACCGCCCATCTGCACGGCGGGAGTTGACGAACGGAGTGGGACGCCCGACCCGGCGCACATAACGAAAAGGTAACGGGTCTAGTCCAAGATTGATGCCCGGTTTCCCGCCGGTTCGCCGAACGGTCGCCCGCGCGTCACCCGCCCTGACGACTGTTCGGGGCATGCGAGTCATAGTCGTCGGAGCCGGCGTCCTGGGAACCATGCACGCCTGGCAGGCAATCGAGCGCGGCCACGAGGTCGTCCACATCGAACGCGAGGCGGAGGCCCGGGGTGCCTCGGTCCGGAACTTCGGCCTGATCTGGGTCAGCGGCCGGGCCGCGGGGGAGGAGCTGGCCACCGCGCTGCGGGCCCGGGAGCTGTGGGAGGAGATCGGCGCCGCCGTCCCCGGCCTCGGCTTCCGCGCCAACGGCTCGCTGACGGCCGTCACCACCGAGACCGAACTCGCCGTAGCCCGGGACGCGTTGAACCGGCCCGACGCCGCCGCCCGGGGCCTGCGCCTCCTCACCCCCGACGAGGTACGGGCCGCCAACCCGGCCCTGCGCGGCACCCTCCTCGGCGCCCTGGCCTGCGACCGCGACGCCGCCGTCGAACCCCGCACCGCCCAGCGCGCCCTGAAGGAAGCCCTGCTCCGCTCCGGCCGCTACACCTTCCTCGGCGGCCGCGAGGTCCGCGACCTCGTGGACACCGCCGCCGGGTCCGCCGTCCGCGACGACCGCGGCGAAGTGCACGGCGGCGACGCGCTCGTGCTCTGCACCGGCGCCTGGCTGGGCGGCCTCGTCCGCGAGCTCGCCCCGGAACTGCCCGTCCGCCGCGTACGGCTGCAGATGATGCAGACCGCGCCGCTGGGCGAGCCGCTCACCACCTCCGTCGCCGACGCCGACAGCTTCCGCTACTACCCCGCCTACGACGGCCCCGCCCTCGACGCGATGGCCGCCGCACAGGCCCAGACCCCGACCGCCGCCGAGCACCGGATGCAACTCCTCATGGTGCAGCGCGCCGACGGCGGACTGACCATCGGCGACACCCACGAATACGCCGAGCCGTTCGGCTTCGACGTCGACGAGGCCCCGTACGAGCACCTCGCCTCCGTCGCCGAGGCGCTGCTCGGCTGCCCCCTGCCGCCCGTCCGGCGCCGCTGGGCCGGCGTCTACGCGCAGTGCGCGGACACCACCCGCGTGGTGCACCGCGAGCGCCTGCGCGACGACGCCTGGCTGGTGACCGGCCCCGGCGGGCGCGGCATGACCTGTTCCCCGGCGATCGCCGAGGCCACCGCGAACGAACTGGGCTGGTGAGGAAGTTGACCGAACGCGTGAACCTGGTCGTGCTGGACATGGCCGGCACCACCGTCGCCGACGACGGCCTGGTCGAGCGGGCCTTCGACGCCGCCGCGCGGACCCTCGGCGCCGAGCCGGGCAGTGCCCGCCACGAGGAACAACTCGCCTACGTGCGCGCCACCATGGGTGAATCGAAGATCTCCGTCTTCCGCCACCTCTGCGACGGCGACGAGCAGCGGGCGCGGCGCGCCAATGCCGCATTCGAGTCCGCCTACGGGCAGTTGGTCGCCGAAGGCCGCTGCGAGCCGGTTCCCGGCGCCCGCGAGGCGATCGAACGGCTCCGCGCCGACGGCCGTACGGTGGTCCTCACCACCGGTTTCGCCCGCGTCACCCAGGACGCCATCCTGGCCGCCCTCGGCTGGACGGACCTCGCCGACCTCACCCTCTGCCCCGCCGACGCCGGCGGGCGCGGCCGGCCGTACCCCGACATGGTGCTCACCGCCCTGCTGCGCACCCGTGCCGCGGACGACGTCCGGCGGATCGCGGTCGCGGGCGACACCTCCTACGACATGCTCTCCGGCACCAGGTCCGGCGCGACCGTCGTCG
Organism: Streptomyces sp. CA-181903; assembly: GCF_050937075.1. Classification (NCBI taxonomy): domain Bacteria; kingdom Bacillati; phylum Actinomycetota; class Actinomycetes; order Kitasatosporales; family Streptomycetaceae; genus Streptomyces; species Streptomyces sp. CA-181903. The sequence goes on along the minus strand of NZ_JBNJLY010000001.1, from coordinate 822,455 downwards.
CCGGCGTGCTGACCGGAGCCCACGACGAGGCCGCGCTCCGCGCCGCCGGTGCGACCCACGTCCTCGGCTCCGTGGCCGAACTCCCCGCCCTGCTCGCACGGTTGGAGGACGACCGTTGAGCACCGGCATCCGCTTCGACGGCGTGACGGTCGCCTACGACGGGAACGTCGTCCTCGACACGTTCGACCTCACCGTCGAGCCCGGCGAGGTCATGGCGCTGCTCGGGCCGTCCGGCTCCGGCAAGACCACCGCCCTCCGCGCGGTCGCCGGCTTCGTACGGCCGGCCGCCGGACGGGTCCTCATCGGAGGCGACGACGTCACCGGCCTGCCGCCGCACCGGCGCGGCATCGGCATGGTGGTCCAGCAGTACGCCCTCTTCCCCCACCTGCGCGTCGACGCCAACGTCGCGTTCGGCCTCAAGGCGCGCCGGACGCCACGGGACGAGACCGCCGCGCGCGTCGCCGAGGCGCTGGAGGCGACCGGTATGACCGGCTACGCCAAGCGGTACCCGCGCGCACTCTCCGGCGGCCAGCAGCAGCGCGTCGCCATCGCCCGGGCCCTGGCCATCCGGCCCGGCGTCCTCCTCCTCGACGAGCCGCTGTCGGCCCTCGACGCCCGGCTGCGCTCCGGCATGCTCGCCGAACTCGCCCGTCTGCACCGCGACTTGCCCGACGTCACCATGCTCTACGTCACCCACGACCAGACCGAGGCGCTCACCCTCGCCGACCGCGTCGCCGTCATGGACCGCGCCCGCCTGCGGGACTGCGGCACCCCGCGCGAGCTCTACCGGCGGCCGCGCACCGGGTTCACGGCCTCCTTCGTCGGCGACGCCAACCTCCTGCCGGTGACGGTCACCGGTCGCGGTGTACGCCTCGGCGACACGGACCTGGAGGTGCCGACCGGCGACGCCGCGGCCGGCGCCCCGGCCACGCTGTGTCTCCGCCCGCACCTGGTCGGGCTGGGGGAGGGGCCGCCCTCGGGGCCGAACCCGGGGACGAATCCGCGGACGGAATCGGGCCCGAAACCGGGCACGAAACCGGGCACGAACGTCCTGCGCGGAACCGTCGCCGAAGTGCAGTGGCGCGGCGTCACACACCGCCTGGGTGTCGACGTCGCCGGGCACCGCGTCATCGCCGACGTCCGCGAGCTCCGCGAGACGCCGGCGCCCGGCACCGCCATCACACTGCACTTCGCCGCGGCCGACGCGGTGCTGCTGCCGGCGGGCGAGGCCGGGGGTGCCGCCCATGGCTAGCGTCCGGCTGCCACTCGCGCCGACGGCCGCCCCCGCCCCCGCGCGGCGGCGGATCCCGGCCTGGACCCTGGCGCTCCCGCCCGTCGCCGCCCTCGGCGTCTTCTTCCTCCACCCCCTCGCCCTCGTCGTGTGGCAGTCCGTCTCCCCGGACGGCGGCGGGCATGGATTCGCCGCCTACACCGAGGTGTTCGGCCAGACCGCGTTCCGCGAAGCCCTCCGCAACACGGTGCTGATCGCCGTCGGCGCGACCGTCGGCGCCCTGCTCCTCGGCTTCGCCCTCGCCCTGGTCATCGCCTTCGTGCCGATGCCCGGCGGCAAGGCGATCGGACGGTTCGTCGACGTCTTCCTGTCCTTCCCCTCCTTCCTGATCACCCTCGCGCTGCTGTTCGTCTACGGCAGCGCCGGCCTGGCCAACGGCGTCTGGACCGGGATGACGGGGGCCGCGTCCGGCCCGTTCGACTTCCTGCACACGCCCTGGGGCGTCGTGCTCGCGGAGGTCACGTACTTCACGCCGTTCGTGATGCGTCCGCTGCTCGCCGCCTTCTCGCAGCTCGACACCGCGCAGATCGACGTCGCCGCCTCGCTCGGCGCCCGCGCCCCGCGGATCGTCCGGCAGGTGATCCTGCCCGAGGCCCTGCCTGCGCTGGCGGCCGGCGGCTCGCTCGTCCTGGTGATGTGCCTCAACGAGTTCGGCATCGTCCTCTTCACCGGCGCCAAGGGCGTGACGACGCTGCCCGTCCTCGTCTACGGCAAGGCCATCCTCGAAGGCGACTGGACCGGCGCCTGCGTGGTCGCCGTCGTCAACATCGTCCTCTCCGTGGCCATGTACGGGCTCTACCGGACGCTCACCAACCGCCTGGAAGGAACCCGTCGCCGTGCTCGTGCATAGCCGCCGCGCCCGCCTGGTGGTCCAGGCCGTCTTCCTCGCCCTGTTCCTCCCGGTCTTCGCGCTGCCGTTCCTCGTCGTCGTGGCCGCCTCCCTGGCCACCCGGTGGAGCGGCGCGCTCCCCTCCGGCGCGACGCTCGACCACTACCGGGCCGTCGCCCACGGAGAGGCGCTCGACGCCCTGACCACCAGCATGCTCACCGCCCTCGCGGCCTCCGCGCTCGCCCTCGCCACCGGCACCTGGGCGGCCCTCGCGGCCCGGGGCCCGCGCGCCCGCCGCGTCATCGGCCTGCTGTTCATGCTGCCGGTGGCCGTACCGTCCGTGGTCGTCGGCCTGGCCCTGCTGGTCGCCTTCTCCAAGCCCCCGTTCCTGCTCAACGGGACGCCCGCGATCGTCGTCCTGGCCCATGCGATCCTGGTCACGGCCTTCGCCCACCAGTCCGTGTCGGCTGCCCTCGACCGTCTCGACCCCGCCTACGAGCAGGCCGCCGCGAGCCTCGGCGCCGGCCCCCTGCGCGTCCTGCTGCGGGTGCGGCTGCCGCTCCTCCTGCCGTCCCTCTCCGCGGCCGCGGGCCTCTGCTTCGCCCTGTCGATGGGCGAGCTCAGCGCCACGATGATGCTCTACCCGCCCGACTGGCTGCCGCTGCCCGTCAAGGTCTTCGCCGCCACCGACCGCGGCGCCCTCTTCCCCGGTGCCGCGCTCGCCGTCGTCCTCATCGGCACCACGCTCCTCGTGCTCCTCGCGGTCTCCCGCGTCCGCACCCGAGCCTCCCACCGCTGACCCACCCCTTCCTCGAAGGAGTCCCGCCCGTGCCCCGCCCCGTACGCTGCTCCCGCTCGCCCCCCTGCTCCTCCTCCCGCTCACCGCGTGCGGCGGGACGGCCGACGCCGGCGCGAAGGAGATCACCGTCTACAGCGCCGACGGCCTCAAGGCCGAGGACGGCTCCGGCTTCTACGACAAGGTCTTCGAGGACTTCACGAAGCGGACCGGCATCAAGGTCGACTACGTCGAGGGCGGCTCCGGCGAGATCGTGCAGCGCCTGGCCCGCGAGAAGTCCAACACCAAGGCCGACGTCGTCGTCACCCTGCCGCCCTTCGTCCAACAGGCCGACGGCAAGGGCCTGCTGGCCGCCTACCGGCCCGCGGGCTCGGACAAGGTCGCGGACGGCGACAAGGACCCGGCCGGCAAGTGGACGGCGGTCGTCAACAACTACTTCTGCTTCATCCACAACTCCAAGGAGCTGAAGGACGGTCCGCCGAAGACCTGGCGCGACCTCCTGGACGGCAGGTTCAAGGGCAAGCTGCAGTACTCCACTCCCGGAGTCGCGGGCGACGGCACGGTCGTCCTCATCAAGGCCATGCACGACCTCGGCGGCAAGGAGCCCGCCATGGCGTACCTCAAGGACCTCCAGAAGAACAACGTCGGCCCCTCCAAGTCCACCGGCCAGCTCGCCCCCAAGGTCGACAAGGGCGAACTCCTCGTCGCCAACGGGGACGTCCAGATGAACTTCGCCAACATGAAGACGATGCCGAACCAGGGCATCTTCTTCCCCGCCGGCGACAGCGGAAAGCCCACCACCTTCGCGCTGCCGTACGCGGCCGGGCTGGTGAGGAACGCCCCGCACACCGAGAACGCCAAGAAGTTCCTGGACCACCTCCTCACCGAGCGGACGCAGCGCGACGTCTCGGCCGTCGGCGGCGGCTTCTCCGCCCGTACCGACGTCAAGGCGACCGATCCGAACGCCGCCTCCCTGGCCCGCGTCATGAAGGACGTGGAGGTCTTCCGCCCCGACTGGGCCGACATCGACAAGAACCTCACCGCCTACGTCGCGGCGTGGCGGGAGGCCACCGGCAGCTGAACGGAGCCGCCGCGGCGGCGGGCGCGGTCATGCCACCGGCCCCCGAACGTGCCGACCGGCGTGTCCCGGCCCCGCGTCAGACGGGCTTCTGGGAGGCGGCGGCGTCCGGGTTCAGGTCGGCGAGGGCCAGGCGGTGCGCCGGGGCCTCGGGGAGGACCACGCGGCGGGTGGCCCGGGGGCCCGGGGCGACGTGCAGGAGTTCGCCCGGCTCCATCAGCCGCCAGTGGGGGTTGTCGTCCATGCGCTCGCTGGCGACGACGACCGCCGGGTGGCCGGCCAGGTGAGGGGAGTGGACGCGCATGCGCCCCCGGCTGCCGCTGTGGTCGAGGTGCCGCCCGCCGTGCGGGCCGCCCGGCAGGCGCTCCAGGACGTACAGCTCGTGGGTGTCCGGGTAGCGCAGCGCCCACAGGTGCCCGGACGTGACGAGGACGACGTTGAGGGCGTAGACGGGCAGGTTGCGGGCGATCCACCGGGCGGCGTGCTCGATGCCGGCGGCGACATCGCCGTCCCTCTTCCGCGTTTCGCGGGTGATGAGGGCGAAGAACCGTTCGGAGTCGGTGTCGCCCTTGACGAGGGCGCGGTCCTCGCCCAGGTGGGCGTCGAGCTCGTCGAGGCCCTCGATGACGCCGTTGTGGGCGAACAGCCGCCCGTCCTGTTCGAACGGGTGGGTGTTGCGGGTGTCGAGGCTGCCGGTGGAGGCGTAGCGGACATGGGCGACGAAGGTGGCCGACTCCACCCGCCGGGCCTCCTCGGCGAAGGCCCGGTCCCGGTAGGCGGCGATCGGCGCCTTGTCGACGTGCGGGGTTCCGTCCGCCGCGAAGTGGCCCAGACCGGTGCCGTCGGGGTCCTTGCGGCTCTGCCGGCTGAGGCTGTCGGGGGCGTCCAGCAGCCAGAACGTCGCGGAACCGCGCTGGGGGGCACTGCTGAGGCCGAACAGGCGGCACATGGGTCTTCTCCTCGGTCGCCAGGCGGCCGGCCCGCGCCCGCGGGTGCGAGGGCACAGGCCGTCCGGTGGGGGCGGGTGGTCAGTGACGGCCGGGGCGGCGGGGGTTCTTGGTCTCCGCGCCGTGGGCGAAGCCGCCGGCGTCGTCGGCGTCGCGGTGCGGCTCGTGCTGCTTGTCCAGCCGGGTCAGGACCCGGCTCAGGTCCTCCAGGAGCAGGTCGGCGAGGTCGTGGCTGAAGCCGTTGCGGACCACGATGCGCAGGACGGCGAGGTCCGTGCGGTTCTTCGGGAAGGTGTAGGCGGGCAGCAGCCAGCCGCGTTCGCGCAGCGCGGCGGAGACGTCGAAGACGCTGAAGTGGTCGATGCCGTCCCGGATCCGGAAGGCGAAGACGGGGATGTCACCGCCGTCCGTGAGCAGTTCGAACGGCCCGAGCCCGGCGATCTCGGCGGCCAGGCGGGTGGCGACGTCGCGGCAGGTCTGCTGGACCCGCCGGTAGCCGTCGAAGCCGAGGCGGAGGAAGTTGTAGTACTGGGCGACGACCTGGGCGCCCGGCCGGGAGAAGTTCAGCGCGAACGTGGGCATGTCCCCGCCGAGGTAGTTGACGTGGAAGACGAGGTCGTCGGGGAGGGCGTCCTCGTCGCGCCACAGCGCCCAGCCCACCCCGGGCATGACCAGGCCGAACTTGTGCCCGGAGGTGTTGATGGAGGCGACCCGCGGCAGCCGGAAGTCCCATTCCAGGTCCGGGTCGAGGAACGGCGCGATCATCCCTCCGGACGCCGCGTCGACGTGGAGGGGGACGTCCAGCCCGGTCCGTGCCTGGAGGTCGTCCAGCGCCGCCGCGATGCCGGCGACGGGCTCGTAACTGCCGTCGAAGGTGGAACCGAGGACGGCGACCACGCCGATCGTGTTCTCGTCGCACAGCTCCACCGCCGTCTCGGGGGTGAGGTGGTAGCGGTCGCCTTCCATGGGCACGTAGCGGGGCTCGACCTCGAAGTAGTCGGCGAACTTCTCCCAGCAGATCTGCACGTTGATGCCCATGACGAGGTTGGGCCGGTCGGTGGGCCTGCCTTCGGCCCGGCGCTTGTGCTGCCAGCGCCGTTTGAGCGCCAGACCGCCGAGCATCGCCGCCTCGCTCGACCCGGTGGTCGAGCAGCCGATCGCGTGACGGGGGTCCTCGGCGTGCCAGAGCCGGGCGAGCATGTGCACGCACCGGTTCTCGAGTTCCGCGGTCTGCGGGTACTCGTCCTTGTCGATCATGTTCTTCTCGGCGCACTCCGCCATCAGGCGCAGTGCCTGGGGTTCGGCCCAGGTGGAGACGAACGTCGCCAGGTTCTGCCGGGCGTTGCCGTCGAGCATCAGCTCGTCGTGCACCACCTGGTAGGCGGTGTCCGGCTGCATCTCCCCGTCCGGCATCGCGTACCGCGGCACCCGGACGGGTTCCCTGCTGAAGACCGGATTGACCTCCAGGTCCCTGCTCTCGCCGTGGTCGTGCCGCTTCACCGTCATACGCGCTCGGTCCCTTCCGTCCCGGCCGGTGACCGCGGGCGGCCGCCGTGGGACAGTCATGACGCATTGCATTCGCCTGGATTTACATGGTAGCGGCCGCTGTCTCTCCCCGAACCGGTGTAAAGGTCCAGGTCCCTCGAGGCCGCCGGCCGTGCGGCGGTGGCGACGGACGGGGAGGCGGCGGGCGACGGAGCGACGGGCGACGGGGTGATGGGTGAGGGGTTGACGCGCAGTCCTGTCACGGCCGCGTCGGCGCTGCGGATGAGGTAGAGGTCGGCCCGCAGGTGGGTGAGGGTGACGGCGATCGGCAGCACGGGGGGCGGCGGGAGCGCTTCCGCGTCGAACGTCAGGCAGAGCAGGGGCTCCAGGCAGCCGCTGAACCGGCCGACGAACAGGGTGACGTCACCGGCGAGGCGCATCTCGTCGCCGGACAGGTCGATCGGAGGGTGCGCCGCCGTCGCCTCCGCGCCGTGCAACCGGTAGTCCGCCAGGGTGGCGGAGGACATGTGGAGGGCGAGGACCTTGCGCCGTCCCGCCGCGGTGGGCAGCGAGGTGACGGTGGTGACCGTGAGGTGGCTGGTGGTGAAACGGGAGGCGGTGACCGGCTGGGGACGGGAGACGGCCGCCGCGGGGACGGGCGCCGCGCCGGGGGCGCGGGGGAGGAGGGCCGTGAGCAGGACGGCGGGCAGCACGGCGGCGAGGGCCGTGGAGGGAGGGGCCGGGGGAGGAGCCGGGGGCCCGGGGGCCTTCGCGGTGGACGAAGGGACGCGGCGGGCCGGTTTCCGGGCCGGCCGGCCCGGAGCCCAGGCGAACCCCATCGCGCCCCCGGCGATCCCCAGGCACGCCCCCACGAAGTAGCCGCCCAGGTTGCTGGCGGGGAAGGAGAACACCGCCAGGAGCACGGCGTGCAGCCCGATGTAGTGGCGGGCGCGGGGGAGGAACCAGAGGAAGAGGCCGGCGGCGACCAGCGCGCAGCCCAGGCCGAGCGTGGCGAGCCCGCCCGTGCCCAGCGTGATCACCACGGGGAGCGGGGCGCAGGTGACGGCGACGAGCTCGGCGCCCGCCAGCAGCAGGAGCGTCCCGGCCCAGAACGGCCGGGTCCGGCGCCACCTGCGCGGTGCCGTACGGCGTCGGGGCGCGGGAGGCGGCGGTTCCGGCGCCGCGTCGTGGTGCACGGTCAGTAGCACCCCTTGTCGCCGGGGCGGATGCTGAGGGCCAGGCCCTTGAGGCGGAAGTTACCTCCGGTGGCGGAGCGGGCGTGGGTGCGGATGCCGTCCACTTCGAGGTCCGTCGCCTGGAGGCCGAACTGCCCGGCCGCGCCCTGGCTGTGGGGCACCGCGTCCAGCGTGGAGGCGTCCCGGCCGAGCTCCATCCGTCCGAACCGGGCGTCGCCCGTCAGGTCGTCCACGTCGATGACGAGATCGTCGACCGTCACCGCGGTGTCCCGGTCGCCCGCGGTGAGCTTGAACGTCACCGTCCCGACCGGGGTGTTGACGCGCGTCGACTCGCACAGGCCGGTGAGCGTCGCGTTCCCCACGCCGATCCTGGCCTGCGGCCGGCCCGGGCCGTCGACGGTGCGGTCCACCGCGGTGAACACGGTCAGCCCTTTGCCGGTGAGCTTCCGGGCGGAGATCTGGGACGTCGTCCCCGAGACGGCGAAGGACGCCGCCAGCACGCCCTGGGCCATGGCCACCGCCATCACCCCGACGAGGGCCAGCGCGAGGGCCGCGACCGGCACCGCCCGCCGCCACACCGTACGGCCCTCGGCCGGCGTCGCCGCGTCGTCCGCCACCCCGCTCATGTCCCTCCGCCTCCCCGGCCGCGGCGAGCCCTCTCGCCCCCCGCAAGAAGCTGCCCGCCCACCAGGTCCGTAGTCGTGACGTGATGTCACCCATGAGGAGGAATGCCGGGGTGGGCGCTGCGGTTACGCTGACGCACGCAGCTGGTTCGCCCCGTCGGCCGGACGGGAGCGTCGTAAGAGGGAACCCGGTGGGAATCCGGGACTGCCCCGCAGCGGTGAGCGGGAACGACCGCCGTCATACGCACTGGGCCCGACGCACGGGCCCGGGAAGCGACGGCCAGTAGGTGCCTCGTACGGGATCCGACGGATTCCGTACGCCACGGGGCGCGCCCGCGAGTCCGAAGACCTGCCCGCTGCCCGTACGCCCCCAGTGCGTGCGGCCGGCCGGCCGTCGTCCGTACGTGCCGCCGGTCCGTTTCCCGCGACTCGCGAAGGAGAGTTGACGTGGCCGACACGACCGCCACCCTGCACGCCGCCGCCAAGGGCCCGGCCGATTCCCGGGTTTCCCTAGCCCACATCATGAGCGAGCACGACACCAACCTGTACGGCACGATCCACGGCGGTGTGGTGATGAAGCTCATCGACGACGCGGCCGCGGCCGCCGCCGGGCGGCACGCGGGCGGCCCCGCGGTGACCGTCTCGGTGGACCGGATGACGTTCCTGGCCCCGGTACGCGCCGGTGACCTGCTGAGCGTGCACGCCGAGCTGGAACGAGCGGGCCGGACCTCGATGAGCGTGGCGGTCCGGGTGACCGCGGAGCGGTGGAACGCCTCCGGGCCGGTCACCGATGTGGCCACCGGGCGGCTGACGTTCGTCGCGGTCGACGCCGACGGCAGGCCCCGCCCCGTACCGGCACTCGGGGAGCCGGGAGCGGCCGGCTCCTGACCCCCGGGGGGCGGTCCGGTGCGCCGGACCGCCCCGCCCCGCCGGCCGCGTCCCGGCACTTCGTCGTCCCCGGACCGGTGATGACGATCGTCCCGTCGCCGAAGTGGCCGCCGCGGTGGTGGAGTTCGCGGCGCCGGACCCGCTTCCGCTCCCGGGCGGGGTCCGGCATGGAGCGGATCATCCCGTGGCGCCTCGCGGCCGCACCTAGGCCGGACCGCCGCAGTCGACGGGAGCGGCGTGCGCGGGATCCAGGGCGTTGGCCACGAGCCGGAAGGCGACGGGGTCCGCCAGGGCGAGGGTCCAGTGCGCGGCCGGGTCGAGCGGACACACGTCCTGGAGCAGGATGTTGTCGACGTCCGGGCCGGTGAGGAACTGGGAGCGGTACGGGACGACCACCTCGTCGAAGCGGGTGGCGATCACGGTGTACCGCACACCCGGAACGGTGTCGCCGCCCCGGTTGAGCTCGCGGAGGAAGGCGGATCCCGCGAGCTGCTGCCGGAGGGCCGGGTGGTGGAGGAGGACGGTGGTGGCGGGGACGTACCGGGCGAGCGTGGACAGTCCCAGCACGGTCGTGCCGTGATTGCTGGGCCCGAGGCCGACGAGGGTGTGCACCTTGCGTGCCCCGCCGAGGAACCGCAGGTAGTAGCGCGGCATCATGCCGCCCTGGGAGTGCCCGACGATGTCCACCTGCCGGGCGCGCGTCGTCGCCAGCACCTCGTCGACGAAGGAGGCGAGTTCACCGGCCGAGCGTTCGACCGGGCCGAGGCCGGCGAGACCGGGGGCGTCGGGCACCCGCCCGTAGTCCAGGGCGAAGACGCAGTACCCGCGCCGCGTGAGGTGGCCGGCGAGCGCGGGCCAGGTGGCGGCGGCGTCCAGCCACGTCCCGTGGACGAGCACGACGGGTCGCGGGTGTGCGGCGGACGGTCTGCACGGGCGCCCGTCCCCGCTGCCGGGCGGCCCCGGTGGGACGACGGGCCGGGCCGACGCCGTCGCGGCGCCCGCACCCGGCGACGTCCCGGACAGGAGCAGGAGAACCGGCAGTATGGCGCAGAGGACGAGGCGGAGCACAAGGCGGGGTGGGATCACTGCGGCGATTCCTCCGTCAACGCTGGAGCCCCGGGGGACCCGCGAGGCCGCGTTCCCCTCCCGAGGGCGCATCTTCGCCACCGCTACCCGGCTCGTACGCCGCCGAACTCCGGCCCGGCCCCGCACGCGTGTGCGTCGCACCCCTCGGAAGGGTGGCCGTCCCCCGGCGGCCCCTGTCCGCCGCGGCCGGCGGGTAGGCGCACCCCATGGCGACCTCTGAGGAAGACCGGGGCCCGCTCGCCCTGCCGCCTGTTGCCCTGACGTCCCTGTGGACGCTCCACCACCGGGCGTCGGCCGCCCGCCGGAACCCCCCGCTCCTCGACGACCCCGTCGCCGTCGGACTGGCCGACCGGTGCGCCTGGCCCCTGGAGACGTGGTTCGGGCCGCCGCGCTCGCTCCTCGAGCAGTACCTGGCCCGCCGCGCCGTGCTGTACGACGCGGCGACCGCGGAGTTCCTGCGCGCCCATTCCGAAGCGACCGTGATCGCGCTGGGGGAGGGCCTGGAGACCCAGTTCTGGCGGGTCGACAACGGCTCGGTGCACTGGCTCTCGGTCGACCTGCCGGACGTGCTCGCCCTGCGCCGGGCGGTGCTGCCGCACGGCCGGCGGCAGCGGACCGTCGAGTGTTCCGCGACCGACCCGCGGTGGGCGGAACGCACCGCCACCGAGGCCCCGGTGCTGATCTCCGCCCAGGGCCTGCTGATGTACCTGCCCCCGGCCGAGACCACCGCCCTCGTCCGCCTGTGCGCCCGCCACTTCCCGCGCGGTGTCCTGCTCTTCGACACGATTCCCCGCTGGATGGCCCGCCGGTCGGTCTGCCGCCTCCTGACCCGGGGCGGCACCTTCCGGTTTCCGCCGCTGCACGGTTCCCGCCGCTCGTCCTACCTGCGGCCCGCCCCGGGGGAGAGCCGTCACACGGTGACCGAGCGCCCGATCGGCCCGTACACGCTGGGGACTTGGGCGGTGCTCCGGCCCCTGCACCTGGCGCAGCGATGGCGGTGGGTGCGGAGGGTGTTCATGCCGGCCTTCGTCCGCGTGGACGTTTCCGACGGCCGGTAGCCCGGGACCGTCCGGCTCGTCCGGTGTGTCAGACCGCCGCGGGTACGGCCGAGCGCACGGCGTGGTACGCGGCCCTCGCCAGTCGCGCGCCCCACAGGGAACGCGGCCCGGCGAAGGCGTGCGCCGCCGCACCCGGCCGGGGGACGCGTGCCGCCACGCACACGGCGTCCGTGGGTGTGCCGGAACAGTCGTGGCCGGCGTCCAGCAGCGCCTGGACCTTGGCCTCGGTGACGGTGGCGACGGCGTTGACCAGGGCGGCGTCGGTCAGGGCCGCGGGGACGGCGGCGATGATGTTGATCGTGCCGGGTTCCGCGAACCCGGCGGTGCCCTCCTCCGGCGAGGCCGCCCAGCCCCGTACCGCGATCCCCGCGGTCGCCACGGCCTCCACGCCGCCGTCGTGGGCCCGGCCGAAGGCGGAGACGTCGGCCGCCGTCATGAGGCCCACCCCGGCACCGCCCGCGCCGGCGGCACGGGCGATGCCGGCCAGGTGCGCGGCCGGGTCCGTACGCCGGTAGCCGTGCGCGACCTGGGCGTTGAGCACCCAGGACCGTTCCGCGATGCCCCCGCCGAGGACGGCGCTGCTGACCATCCGCCAGCCGGGGCCCGCGTGCCACAGCAGGGCGTGCAGCGGCCCGCCGTCCTCGGTGCGCGTCAGCGGGCGCACGTCCAGCAGGCCGGTGTCGGCGTCCGGCGGGGGTATGACGGCGGTCACCGGCAGGTCACCTCTCGGGATGGGGCAGGGGTGGCGCCGATGATCGTACGCGTACGGGCTGGTTTCCCCGCCGACCGCTGGGGCCACGGGGGCGGGCGGCGGGGGCCGCCCGGGCAGTAGGGTGCCGCGGTGGGAGACCCGACCGAGGAGCGACGGCCGGCGCAGGCCGGGCGCCCGGGCGACGGAGGACGAACATGGCGTACTACGTGCTGGAATACGCGCTCGCCGACGACTACGCCGAGCGCCGCACGCCCCTGCGGGAGGAGCACCTGGGGCTCGTGCGGGAGGCGCACGAGCAGGGCGCGCTGCTCCTGGCCGGGCCCCTGGAGGAGCCCGGGGACCGGGCGTTGCCGGTGTGGCGGGTCGACGGCCCGTCGGCCGTCGAGGAGTTCGCGAAGCGGGACCCCTATGTGCGGCACGGGCTGGTCACACGGTGGTCCGTGCGGCCGTGGAACGTCGTCGTGGGGTGACGCCGGGCGCGTCGACCGCCCTCAGTCGCGCGAGTTGCCGAACAGGATGCGGTACCCGATCAGCAGGACGAGCGAGCCCCCGATGGCGGCCGCCCAGGTGGCCGCGTCGAAGAAGTGGTGGGTGACCGACCGGTGCAGAAACTTCGCCGACAGCCAGCCGCCGATGAACGAACCCGCGATGCCGATGAGGGTGGTGCCGATGAGGCCGCCCGGATCCCGGCCCGGGAGCAGGATCTTCGCGATCGCTCCGGCCAGCAGGCCCAGGATGATCCAGCCGATGATGCCCATGTGTGTTTCCTCCGCCCTTTCCGGAGTCGCCGGCGCGGCGCCGCCGTTCCTCGTCGGGTAGGAGAACGGTCGGGGCCACCCCTACGGTTCCCCTGTTGCGCAAGGGCTAAAGTATGCGCATCAGGCTGTGACATGGCGGCGAGCCGGGGCGACATGACGTTCCCCCAGGTGAGACCCGTCGTGTCGGCAGGAAATCAAGGGAACCGGACGAGCCGGGCCCCGGCTGCGTCCCGTGCGGTGCGCCGCGCGGGGCCGGGGTGGCTGTGAGGGAAGGGAGAGGGGTGTGGCGGGTGTGCCCCTGACCAAGGGCGGCAACGTCTCGCTGAGCAGGCAGGCCCCCGGGCTGACCGCGGTGACGGTCGGGCTGGGCTGGCAGGCGGCCCCGGGATGCGACCTGGACGCCAGCGCGCTGCTGTGCGGCCAGTCCGGGAAGGTGCTCTCCGACGGGCATTTCGTCTTCTTCAACAACCTGACCAGCCCGGACGGTTCCGTCCGGCACGCCGGGGACGCCGGCGGCGCCGGCCCCGCGGGCGACGCCCAGCGGATCCACGTCGACCTCCGGCGGGTCCCGGCGGACGTCATGAAGATCGTCTTCCCGGTGTCCCTGTACGAGGCCGAGGCGCGCGGCCAGGACTTCCGCCAGGTCCGCGGCGCCCACATCCGGGTCACCGACCAGGACGGCGGGGCCGAGCTGGCCCGCTACGAACTCGCGGCCGGGGACGCCGGGAACGAGACCGCGATGGTCTTCGGCGAGCTGTACCGCCACGGCGCCGAGTGGAAGTTCCGGGCCGTGGGGCAGGGGTACGCCTCCGGGCTCGCGGGGATCGCCGCGGACTACGGGGTGGACGTGCTGCGCGACGCGGCGCCGGCTCCCTCCGTGACCTCCGCCGAGCCGGCCGCGTCCGCGCCCATCCGGAAGGCCGCCGACGGCGCCCCGGCCCCGGCCTCCGCGCCGGCACCGGCCCCGATGTCGGCCCCGGCCTCCGCTCCGACACCGACGGTCGTCGTCCCCTCGACGCCCCACACCGCGCCGACGCTCGCGGCGGCACCTCAGCAACCCACAGGGAGTCCTTCCGTGACCTGCTTCTTCGACCCCAACCACGGCCCCGGCATGACGACGGTGTCCTGGTCGCCGCAGTGGGGCGTGCCCCGGCCGGTCCAGGCGTGCGGCGGCTGCGCGCACCGCGTGCAGACCACGCCGCCCCCGTACTACACGCCGCAGCAGCAGGGTTATCCGCAGCAGGGGTATCCGCAGGCCGGCTACCCCCAGCCGCCGCAGCAGGGTTACGCGCAGCCCCAGCAGGGCTACCCGGCCCCGCACAACGACCCGCAGCAGGGCGGCGGTCAGCAGGGCGGGCGCCGCTTCGGCGCGGGCGCGCTCATCGGTGCCGGTGCCGCCGGCCTCGTCGGCGGTGCGCTGCTGAACGAGGCGTTCGACGACGACGAGCCGGACGTGATCGTCAACAACTACTACGAGGACTGACCGTCCTTCCGCCGGTCCCCGGCCTCCACCGTTTGTTCCACACTTGCGCAATGCATAAAGTGTCCCCATGGCGGGAGACGGCGTGCGGGAGCAGGAGACGGCGGTGCTGGCCGGTGGGCCGGCCGACGGCATGCGGATCAAGGTGACCGAGCGGCCGGGCGTGCTGCAGGTCACCCTCCCGTGCGTCGTCGAAGTCCCCGCCGGTGACGCGCGCGTGGGCGCGCTGTACGTCTACCGGCGCGACCTGCGCGTGGCCGAAGAGCCGCTCCGCTACGGATTCGACCCGGCCAGCCCGTAACCCCCTCCCCTCGCGGACGGCCCGCGCGTCAGGACGATCTCCCGCCCGCGTGGTTGCCCGGTTGCGCAGTTGGGCAAGTCATGTGCGCGACCAGGCGGCCGCGCGTCGCCACCACGCGTCGTGACCATCGTCCGAAGGGGGCTGCGGATGGCGCGGGACAGGGCGACACCGGCGGGCGGGGGCGACCTGCTCATCAGTGCGGCCGTGGCGGAAATCGAGGGCCTGTACACGGAGTTGCATGGCGGGCGCGGCGAGCGGCACCGGGACCGCGTCCTGGCCGACCTCGCACGGGCGGGCCGCCGCCTCGCCGACGCCGCGCTCCCGCCGCAGGGTGCGCGGGGCGCGGGTCCCGCACGCCCGCGCTCGCGCCGGGAGCGCCGGCGCTTCCTGGCGGCCCGTGGCGCCGACCTGTGGCTGACGTTCGTCATGGGCGGCCGTCGGAGCGGTGGCGGAGAGGGGCGGCGCAGACGAATCCGGCGCCGCCGGGCGGGAGCCGGCTCGCCCGGCCACCGTCCCTCCTGAGGGCTTGCGGCGAGGGGCGGAAGGGGTAAGGGGCCGGGCGCACACCTCTTTTGCCCATGATCCACGGTTCTCCCGCAATCGACCGCCGACATCACCTATCGCATCACTTGTCGCATCACCTGTCGCATCATCTATCGCACGAAACGAGACACCGGTGCCGTTCCAGACCAGCCCCCGGCGCGCGGGCGCCGTCGCCGCCACCCTGCTGCTGCCGGTGCTGTTGACAGCGTGTTCGCAGGGCCGGGACGACAAGTCCGGCGGACCCTCCGACGGCAAGCCGGGCTCGGTGAAGGCGGCGCTGGCGGAACTGCCGGTCAAGAAGGCGGCGCCGAAGGCCGGTTACGACCGGACGAAGCACTTCGGCCAGGCGTGGTCCGACCGGACCGACGCCCCCGGCTCCGGCAACGGCTGCGACACCCGCAACGACATCCTGCGCCGCGACCTGAAGAACCCGAAGCTCGACGGCTCCGCGAGATGCACCGTCACCTCCGGCACCCTCGCGGACCCGTACACCGGCAGGACCATCCGCTTCCGGCGCGGGGCCCAGTCCTCGGCGGTGCAGATCGACCACATCGTCGCCCTCTCCGACGCCTGGCAGACCGGTGCGCAGAAGCTACCCCAGGCACGGCGCGAGGCCCTCGCCAACGACCCGCTGAACCTCGTCGCCGCCGACGGCCCGGCGAACATGGGCAAGGGCGACAAGGACGCCGCCGACTGGCTGCCCGCGAACAAGACGTACGCCTGCGACTACGTCGCCCGGCAGATCGCGGTGAAGCGCCAGTACAAGCTGTGGGTGACACCCGCCGAGCACGACGCGATGGCCAAGGTGCTGCGCACCTGCCCCGCCCGCCCGGTGCCCACCGCGAAGAGCCCCGAGGTCGCGCTGAAGCACTGAGGCGGCCCTGCCGCAACCGAGGCCGCGCTGAAGCATGGAGGCAGGGGGCAGGCGGATAGGCGGATAGGCGGGCGGCCCGGGCTGCCGGACACGGCCGTCCGCGCGTCACCGTCCGCCTACCGCTGTCCGCCCGCCGGGGGTACGCCGTCGGGGGCATGCTGCCGGGAGCGCGCCGGCGTACCGCGAGCGCGCTCCCGGTCCGGTGCGCCGGATCAGCGCCGCCTGCGCCCCGGAGCCCGGGCCGCGCGGCGGCGGGCCGCGCGGTCCGAGGCGGGGGTGGCCGGGGCTTCGGCCGGTGCGGTGGCCGGGGTGTCGAGGAAGGCGGCCAGGGTCGCGACGGTGGGGTGACGGAAGAGGTCCACCATGGAGAACTCGCGGTCCAGGGCGGTCTGGAGAGAGCCGTGGACGCGGGCCATGAGGAGCGAGTGGCCGCCGAGGTCGAAGAAGTTCTCGTCCGGGCCCACCCGGTCCACGCCCAGGACCTCGCACCACACCTCGGCCACCAGCTGCTGGGTCCTGCCCGCGGGGGCCGCGCCCGGGCCCGGGCGGTCGGTGCGGTGGAGGGCGGCGCGGTCCACGGAGCCGTCCGGGGTGCGGGGGAGAGGCGTGAGGGTCACCTCGCGGGTGGGGAGCGGGGTGCCGTATCTGTCCTTCGGGGGCCGCGCCTCGGCGGAACGCTGTTCCGTGTAGGCGGTGAGGACCGTGGCCGGGCGGACCGGGGCGTCCAGGGCGCCGCGGATCCAGGGGCGGGACGGGTCCAGGCCGACCAGGACGTGCGGGCGGTCCAGGCGCAGCGCGTGGACGAACGACCGTACGCCCTCGGCGCGGCCGATCGGGCGGTAACCGCGGGCGCGGCCCGGTTCGGCGAGGTTGCGGCCGGCGCTCATGCCGGTCTCGTCCCACAGGCTCCAGGCGACCGAGGTGAACCGCCGGCCCTGTTCGCGGCCCGCTCGGGCCAGCGCGTCGAGGTGGGCGTTGGCCGCCGCGTAGGCGCTGACCATGGCGCCGCCGAAGGTGCCGTTCACGGACGAGAAGGTGACGAGGGGCGTCTCCTCCGCGGCGTCGCCGAGCGCGTCGAGCAGGGCGCGGGTGCCGAGGGTCTTGGGGGCCAGGACCTCGGCCAGCTCCTCCACCGTCTGTTCCAGGAAAGGGCGTTGGCGGAACGTGCCCGCCAGGTGCAGGACCGCCGTCGGGGCGAGCGACCAGCGGTCCGCCGCCTTGCCGAGGGCCGTGCGGATCTCGTCGGCGCGTGTGATGTCGGCCGTCGCGTACAGCACGTGCTCGCTCCGGGCGCGCAGCGCGCGGTACGCGGCCAGGCGCCGGCCGGCCGTGGTGTCCGCCGTGGCGGGGTCGTCCGCCGTGTCCTCCGGCGGGAGTCCGGTACGGCCGAGGACCAGCAGCCGGGCGTCGTACGCGTCCAGCAGGTGCGCGCAGATCTCCGTGCCGAGGCCGCCCAGTCCGCCGGTGACGACGACGAGCCCGCCGCGCCGGAACGGTGCCCGGTCCGGTGTGTCGGCCGGGGGACGGAGGGGCGCCAGGCGCGGCACGGAGCGGAGGCCGTCCCGGACGGCGGCCTCGGCGTCACCCCGGCGGGCCGTCAGTTCCGCCAGCACGTGCGGCAGTTGTTGCTCCGGGGGAGCCTCCTGGAGGTCCAGGTGGGTGCCGTCGAACCACGGCAGCTCCTGCCCGAGGCTCGCCAACAGGCCCAGCCTGGACGCCCGGTCGCAGTCGACCACGTCACCCGGCGCCGCGTGCTGGGTGTGCCGCCCGACGACGCGCAGGGTCACCCGGGCGTCGTCGGCGCGCCGGGCGGCGAGGGCCTGGACGAGGTGGACGAGCGCCGCCGTCTCGACGGAGACCGTGTCACTGGGCGGAGCGGGCGGGGCGTACGTGGTGAGGTCGAGGACGTCCGTGACCGTGCGGCCGTCCGCCGCCAGGGCGTCCAGGGCGCGGCCGCAATCCTCCGCGCGGTCGAGGCGGATGCGGAAGCGGCCGTCGGCGACGCGCTCGTACTCCGTCCCGGCGTCGACGCGGACGGCGCGCCGGCCCCGCGCCGCGAGCTCCGGCAGCAGGAGGTCCGCCAGCCCCAGGGGGTCGGCGAGCACCAGCAGCGTGCCGTCCGGGTCCGGCGCGGGGCCGGGCAGCGGGCGGGACGGCCGCCAGACGCGCTCGTGGAACCAATTGGGCAGCGTGGTGCGCTCGTTGCCCAGCAGCAGGTCCACCTCGGCGAGGGCGGTGTCGAAGCCGCCGGAGTGGAAGCGGCGGCGCAGCGCGGCGCGCTGGATCTTGCCGATCTCCGTCTTGGGCACGTCCTCGCGGCGGACGGGGACGACGTGGCGCGGGTTGAGGCCGGTCCGCCGGACCAGCAGGGAGCGGATCTCCCGGATCGTCGCGGCGACGTCCGCGCCCGGCGCCGGGTGGAAGAACACCGCCAGGACGTCCGTCGTCGCCCCCGCGTCCCGGACCGCGCACGCGGCGGTGAACGAGTTCTCGACCTGCTCCGATTCCTCCACCACCGACTCGATCTCGTGGCAGTAGTGGTTGACGCCGTTGATGATGAGGACGTCCTTGGCGCGGCCGGTGATGGTGACCGCGCCGTCCCGGACGACCCCCAGGTCGCCGGTCTCGAACCAGCCGTCGGGGGTGAAGGAGGCCCGGTTCTCCTCCTCGTTGTCGTGGTAGCCGGAGGTGACCGTGGGGCCGCTCACCTGGAGGCGGCCGGGCACGCCCTCGGGCACGGTCTCCCCGGCGTCGTCGACGATGCGCAGGGTGGTGCCCGGCAGCGGGCGCCCGACCTCGGTGAACGGGTCGGTGTCGGACGTCGTCGCCAGGGTGAAGGCGTCCGAGTAGGTGACCGCCGACGACGTCTCGGACATGCCCCACGAGGGGCGCATGGCGGTGGCGGGCAGACCGAGCGGGGCGAGCGCCTGGAGGAAGCGGCGGGCGACGCGCGGCATGATGGCCTCGCCCGCGTTCTGGATGAAGCGCAGGCAGGACAGGTCCCAGCCGCGTCCCGCCGCGTCCGCCGCACGGTCGTTGACGAGGCCGAACGCGAAGTTGGGTGCCCAGGTGACGGTCACCCGGCGGCGGTGGACGACGTCGAGCCAGCGCAGCGGGTCCTCCAGCACCCAGCCGGTCGGGGCATGGAGCTGACGGTTGGTCAGATAGACGTCGCGGACGTGGAACATGACGATCCCGCCGACGTGGTCGAGCGGCATCCAGTTGAACGTGACGTCCTCGGCGCCGAAGCCGTTGGCGGTGGACGTGCCGGCGCAGCGTGCCAGGATGTTGCGGTGGCGCAGCGGCACGGCCTTGGGGGCGCCGGTGCTGCCGGAGGTGAGCAGCAGCAGGGCGACGTCGTCGGGCGTGCACGGGTGCGCGGCCCGGTCGGGAGCGTGGCCGCGCAGCTCGTCCAGGACGCCGAGGCGCAGGGCGGTTCCCCAGCCGCGGCGGGTGGCGAGGCCGCGGAGGCCGGTGGCGGTCGCGGCGTCCGCGAGGACCAGGGGACGGCCGAGCAACTCCCAGGCGCCGGCGAGGCGTTCTACGGACGCCGTGTCCTCGGTGTAGCCGTCGGAGGGGGCGAGCGGTACGGGGACGAAGCCGCCGAGGAGGCAGGCCCAGAAGGCGGTGAGGAAGTCGCGGTGGCCGGGGCACTGGAAAACGGCCCGGTCGCCCGGGCGCATGCCGGCTGCGCGCAGGCCGCCCAGGACCCGTTCCGCGTCCTCCGCCAACTCGGCATAGGACAGCGCGTGTTCCTCACCGTGCCGGTCGACGGTCACGATGCCGCCCCGGTCCGCTCCGGCGGCGCGGCGCAGGGCCTCCGGCAGGGTGCGGACGGACGGTACGACGGCCGGCGGGCCGGCGGCGACCGCCGGACGCCCGCCGTCCGCCGGTACGGACGGCCGCGGGGCCTCCTCGCCGGGTCCCGGTTCCCGCCGGTCCTCGGCGGCGGGCAGCGGGACGTGGACGCGCTCCTCCGGCTCCGGGACGGCCTCCTCGACGAGGACGGCGGCGGCCGCGCCGCCGGGCGCGGCCGTCAGCTCCCGTTCCCAGGCCGGCGCGGCGTCCTCGTCCACGACGGGCAGCGCGGCGAGCGCGGCGGTGTCGAGCCGGCCGGAACGGTCGCGGGGGAGCGTGGTCACGGGGACGACCGTGCGCGGCACGAGTGCGGCGGGCAGCAGCGCGGCGGCCCGGTCGCGCGCCCGGCGGGCGGAGAACGGGCCGGTGGGCACGGCGTACGCGACGAGCTCCTCCATCCCGTCGGCGGTGGTCCTGGGCAGCACCGCGCAGGCGGCGAGCGTCTCGTCGGCGAGCAGGGCGTTCTCGACCGCCGGCAGGTCGACGGCGTACCCGTCCAGGCGCGGCGGCGCGTCGTCGGCGACGGCGAGCCGCCCGTCGTGGAGCCGGCGCCCGTGCCAGGGGATGGGCTCCGGGGCGGTGGCGCCCGGCCGGTGGACGGACAGCCGGCCGGGGACGCCGCCGGGCAGCGGCCGGCCGCGTTCGTCGACGACGGCGACCTGCCGCTGATCGCCGTTCCCGACGGCGAGTTCGGCGTCGGTGAGCCCCGGGCGGCAGCGCAGCGCGGCCACGCTGCCGGATGCCTCCGGCAGCACCCACAGCCGGTGCAGGACGGTCTCCGGGTGGGCGGCGAGGAACCGGTCGGCGAGCCGGGCGGTGAGCCGGCCGCCGTCGGTGAGGACCAGGCGCAGCCTGAACAACCGTGTGGAACCGGCGAGTTCGTCCAGCGCGGTGGGCGGCAGCAGGGCGACGGTGACCCCGCCGTCCGCGATCCGCTCCGGGCCGGCGTCGGGCGCGGGGTACACGGCGGCGCCGTGCAGCAGCGGCCACAGCAGGGCGTGCACCGCGTCGGGCAGCGGCGCCGTGCGGTGGTGCAGGACGGTGTCGCCGGCCCCGAGGCGGCCCAGGTCCTGAAGCCGGTCCAGGGTCGCGCGGAGCGCGGCGTGACCGTACTCGACCGGGCCTTCGACGCCGCGCAGGACGAACGCCGGGTCGGCGCCGCGCGGTCCGTCCGCCGGGGCCGGGGGTGTCCCGGGCGACTCGCCGTCGAGTACGGCGAGGTCGAGGGCTTCGACGGACGCGGGGAGCGCCGTCGGGCGGTCGGTCAGGACCGTCCCCGCGCCCGCCGCGGCGAGCCACGCGTGGGCGGCCGCGGCCGGCAGGTCCGGCTCGACGGGCACGCAGACCGCGCCCAGCGCCAGCAGCGCGAGCGTGGCCGCGGCGGCGTCGGGGCCCGGCGGGAGGCGCAGACCGACGCGCGTGCCCCGGACGACGCCCCGGGCGGCGAGCCGCCCGGCGAGGGCGTGGGCGCGCCCCGAGAGCTGTCCGAGGGTCGGTCCGCCGCCCGCGAACGCCACCGCTCCCGGCTCCCGCCGGACCCGCTCCGCGAAGGCGGCCGGCACGGTGGTGTCGGGGTCGGCGGGAACGGGCGCGAGAGCCGCCGGCTCGTCGTCCGTGAACGGCAGGTCGGCGACCGGGGTGTCCGGCGCCCGGACGGCCGCCGCCAGCAGGCGGCGCAGGCGGGACGCCGTACGGACGGCCGTCTCGTCGTCGAACAGGTCGGTGCCGTACACCAGGGACCCGTGCAGCCGGTCGCCGTCCTCCCAGAGGTGGAACTCCAGGTCGAAGCGGGTGGAGTGGCGCGGCAGGGGCTCGGCGCTCACGTGGGCGCCCGGGAGCGGGAAGTCGAGGCGCGGCGGGTTCTGGAGGGCGAACATGACCTGGAACAGCGGGTTGCGGCCCGGGTCGCGCTCCGGCTGGAGCACCTCGACGAGCTTGTCCAGCGGCACGTCCTGGTGGTCGTACGCGCCGGTGCAGGCGCGCCGCGTGCGGGCGAGCAGCTCGGCGAAGGTCGGTGAGCCCGACACGTCACCGCGCAGCACCAGCGTGTTGACGAACAGGCCAAGCAGCGGCTCGGTCTCCGGGGCGTCGCGGCCGGCGATCGGGGAGCCGACGAGGACGTCGTCCTGTCCGGTCCAGCGGTGCAG
The DNA here is from genome assembly GCF_050937075.1 of Streptomyces sp. CA-181903. Taxonomy (NCBI): domain Bacteria; kingdom Bacillati; phylum Actinomycetota; class Actinomycetes; order Kitasatosporales; family Streptomycetaceae; genus Streptomyces; species Streptomyces sp. CA-181903. The sequence continues at coordinate 800,505 of NZ_JBNJLY010000001.1, read as the reverse complement.
CAGGGCGGTCACCCCGGCCAGCAGCGTCATGAAGAGGGTGGTGCCGTGGGCGCGGCCGGTGGCGCGCAGCGCGCGGGTCAGGTCGTCGGGCAGCTCGAAGTCGAGGCGGGCGCCCCGGAAGGACTGGACCGGGGGGCGGGGGCGGTCCGTGGGCAGCTCCAACGGGGGCAAGGTGCCCGCGAGTTGCTTCCGCCAGTAGTCCAGGCGGCGTTCCAGCCCCGCGCCGTCGAGCCGCTCCCGCTGCCACTCGGCGAAGTCGGCGTACTGGATCTCCAGCGGCTCCAGGCCGGCCGGCTCGCCGGTGCGGTGCTCCCGGTAGAGGGCGGCGAGTTCGCGCGTGAGGACGTTGAGCGACCAGCCGTCGGTGACGATGTGGTGGAGGCAGAGCAGCAGCAGGTGCCTGCCGGGCCCGGTGGTGAGCAGGGCGGCCCGGAACAGCGGCCCGGTCGTCAGGTCGAACGGCCGGCCCACCCACTCCAGCGCCCACGCGTGCTCGTCCTCGGCCGCGCGCTCCGCCGTCTCCAGCCGTACGGTGCCGGCCGGCGCGACGAGTTGGTGCGGCTCGCCGTCGCGCTCCGTGAAGGTCGTGCGCAGGATCTCGTGGCGGGCGACGACGCCGTCGAGCGCCGCCTGGAGGGCGGCGGGGTCGGCCTCGCCGGTGAACCGCAGCGCCAACGGGATGTTGTAGTACGGGTTGCCGCGGTCGAGGTGGTGGAAGAACCACATCCGCTGCTGGGCGTAGGAGGCGGGGAAGAGCAGGGTGTCCGGGTCCTCCGGCGTGGTGGGGGCGGTGCTGGGCTGGCTGGTCTCGGCCGGGGACACGGCTACTCCGTCCTGTGGTCGCGGGTGGTGCCGGCGGCGGCCCGGGCGCGGCGGGCGCTGGGCCGGATGCGGGGCGCGGCCCCGGCGGTGGGCGCGTCGAGCAGCGGGACGAGCCGGGCGACGGTCGGCGCGTCGAAGATCCGTTGCAGCGACAGCTCCACGCCCGTGGTGTCGCGCAGCCGCGCGAAAAGCTGCATGGCCAGCAGCGATTCACCGCCGAGGTCGAAGAAGTTGTCGTGCACGCCGATGCCGTCGATGCCCAGGACGTCCTCCCACAGCCGGACGACGTCCTTCTCCCGGTCCGTGCCGGGCGGGGTGTACGGGACGGAGAGCGCGGGCCGCTGGTTGAAGGAACGGCCCGTCGGAGCGGCTGTGGAGGGTTCCGGTGCGCCGGACCGGGCGCGGCGGGCCGCGACGAGCGTGTGGTCGGCGCCGTCCGGCCCGCCGTCCCGGGGGAAGGCGGTGACGTCGGCGAAGCCCTCGGCCGCCAGCAGCCCGGTCCACTGGTCCGCCGTGACGAGCGGCGATCCGACGCGCAGGTCGTCGTCGAAGTACCACCAGCCCTCGTACAGGCCGGTCGTCATCAGCGACCAGCGCTGCTGCCGTGACGCCTCCAGCAGCATCAGGACGCCGTCCGGCACGAGCAGTGCGCCCGCGTTGCGCACGGCCTGCCGCAGGTCGGGGGTGGCGTGCAGGACGTTGAAGGCGAGGGCGATGTCGAATCCGCCGGGCGGGAAGCCCTGCCCGGCCGGGTCCTTGGTGATGTCGAGGACGCCGAACTCCATGCCGGTGAGCCCCTCTTCCCGGGCCCGGCGCTGTCCGTCCAGGACGAAGGACCGGCCGAGGTCGGTGAAGTGGTAGGTGGCGTCCGGGAGTTCGCGCAGCGCGTCCGCCACCTCCCAGGTGAGGTAGCCGCGGCCGGCCCCGATCTCCAGGATCCGCACCGGACGGCCCGCCTCGGCGGCGAGCCGGGCGACGGTCCGGGCGATCAGCCGGCGGAAGTGGGGGATGTCGCTGTAGGCGAGGCGCCGGTCGATCAGGGCGCGCTGGCGGGCGTCGTCGCCGTCGGGCAGCAGCACCTCGGTGCCGGCCGTGGTGCCGTCGAGCACCCGCGGGTAGTGCCGGACGCAGTGCTCCAGGAACGCCAGGTCCTCGGCCTGTTCCGGGTGGCCGGCGAGGATCTCCCGCGCGAGGGCGGCCGGTTGGGCCACCTCGTCGGCGGCCTGGGTGACGTGCAGGCGCCCGCCGTCCTCCCGGAAAATCCCGTCGTCGGTGAGCATGGCCAGCAGGGCGTCGAGGAACCGCCGGTAGGCGGGGACGGTGCGGAACGCCCGGTGGACGTCCTCCCGCTCCAGGACGGTGCCGGGGGCGAGCGACAGCCCGGCGTCGCGGAGCACCGCGCACACGTGGGCGACGGCCAGCCGGTCGAGGTGGGCGGTCAGCTCCACCGGGTCGCGCAGCGGCGGGTGTTCGGTGCGCAGCCGCTGCTCGGCGAGGGTCATCCGGGGCAGTTCCGCCGCCAGGGGGACGGGGAACGCGGCCGGCCGGAGCTCCGGGGCCGCATCGCCCGCGGGCCGGTGGACGTCGATCCAGTGCCGGGCGCGGCGGAACGGATAGCCGGGCAGCGGGACGCGGCGCGGGGACCGCCCGGCGTGCACGGCGGTGACGTCGGCCGGTACGCCGAGGGACCACAGCCGCCCGACCGCGTCCAGCAGCGTCCGGTGGTCGGGCTCCTCCGCCCGCGGGTGACGCATCACGGGGACGACGGGGGTGTCGCCGCCGCGCGCGCGGACCAGCCCGGTGAGGGCGCGGCCGGGGCCCACCTCCAGCAGCACCGGGTCGCCGTCGGCGAGGAGGGTGTCGAGGCCGGCGCCGAAGCGGACCGGCTCGCGGGTGTGCCGCACCCAGGCGGCCGGATCGGTGGCCTGCTCGGGGGTGATCCAGGTGCCGGTGAGGTTGGAGACGTACGGGATCTCCGGTGCCTTGAGCGGCAGTCGGGTGACGGCCTCGGCGTAGGCGTCGAGGACCGGGTCGAGGAGCGCGGAGTGGGCGGCGGCCCCGAAGCGGATGCGGCGGTGCCGTACCCCGTCGCGCGTCAGCCGCTCCTCCGCGGCGGCCAGCGCCTCCTCCGGACCGGCCAGCGCGCAGGCGCCGGGCCCGTTGACGGCGGCCAGCGAAAGGCCGCCGTCCAGGTAGGGGGCGACGGCGTCCTCGCCGAGGGCGACGCCCAGCATCCCGCCGGTGCCGGCGGCGCGGGCGAACAGCTCCTCGCGGCGGACCACCAGCGGCAGCAGGTCCTCGGGGGCGAGGACGCCGGCCACGCAGGCGGCCGTGTACTCGCCGAGGCTGTGCCCGAGCAGCGCGGTGGGGCGGACGCCCCACGACATCAGCAGCGTGGCAAGGGCGTACTCGGTGGCGACGAGGGTCGGGAAGACCCCTTCCGGGGCGCCGGGAGCGGCGGCGGGCGCGGCGTCGCCGTACAGCATGTCCCGCAGGTCGCGGCCGAGCAGCGGGCGCAGCACGTCGGCGCAGCGGTCGATCTCCCGCCGGTAGACGGGCTCCCGCTCGTACAGGCCGCGGCCCATGCCGGGGTGCTGGGAGCCGGCGCCCGGGAACAGGAAGACGACGGGCCGGTCGGTGTCCGCCGGGCCGGTCGCCGGGGGCGCGGCGAGGAGCCGGCGGGCCGCGTCGGCGGTGTCCGCCGCGGTGAGGGCGAGGCGGTGGGGGCGGGCGCGGCGGCCGGCGGCGAGGGTGTGGGCGACGTCGGCGAGCGGCAGCCCGGGGTGGTCCCGGAGGTGCCGGCCGAGGTTCCCGGCGAGGGCCGTCAGGTCCTCGGGGGTGCGGGCGGAGAGTGTCAGCAGCGCGTCCCCGTCGTCCTTGGGCGTGGGCCGGGGCGCGGGCGCCTCCTCCAGGACGACGTGCGCGTTGGTGCCGCCGATGCCCAGCGAGCTGACGCCGGCCCGGCGCGGCCGGCCGTCGCTCTCCCACGCCCGGGTGGCGGTGGGGACGTGGAACGGGCCGTCCTCCAGGCCGAGCAGCGGGTTGGGGGAGCGGAAGTGCAGGGTCGGCGGGATGGTCCGGTGCTCCAGCGCCAGGACGGTCTTGATGAACCCGGCGATCCCGGCCGCCGCGTCGGTGTGCCCGATGTTGCCCTTGACCGAGCCGAGCGCGCAGAAGCCGCGCCGGTCGGTGGAGGCCGCGAACGCCCGGGTGAGCGCGGCCACTTCGATGGGGTCGCCGACCGGGGTGCCGGTGCCGTGCGCCTCCACGTAGCCGATCGAGTCGGCGTCGACCCCGGCCACCGCCTGCGCGGCGACGATGACTTCGGCCTGCCCGGCGGCGCTGGGCGCGGCGAAGCCGACCTTGCGGCCACCGTCGTTGTTGACCGCGCTGCCCTTGACGACGGCGTGGATGTGGTCGCCGTCGGCCAGGGCGTCCGCGAGGCGCTTGAGCACCACGACACCCAGGCCCTCGCCCGCGAGCATGCCGGTCGCGTCGGCGTCGAAGGGCCGGCAGTGCCCGTCGTGCGAGAACGGGCCGTCCTTGACGTAGCGGTAGCCCTGCCGCAGCGCCGGGTTGAGGGAGACGCCGCCGGCGAGGGCCGTGTCGCACTGGTGGGAGAGCAGGTCCTGGCAGGCCAGGTGCACCGCCACCAGCGAGGTGGAGCAGGCGGTCTGCACGGACAGGCTGGGGCCGGTGAGCCCCAGCTCGTACGAGACGCGGGTGGCGAGCGTGCTGTTGACGTTGCCGAGCTGGGCGTGGTGCAGGGTGACGCTGTCCGCGCCGCGCAGCCGGGGGTGGACGTGGTCGAGGAAGTAGCGGCTCTGCACGGCACCGGCGTAGACGCCGACCGCGCCCGTCGTCGTCCCCGGCCCGTAACCGGCGTGCTCCAGGGCGTGGTGGGCGCACTGGAGGAACAACCGCTGTTGAGGGTCGAGGAGTTCGGCCTCCGACGGGGGTAGCCGAAGAACTCGGCGTCGAACTCGTCGATGCCGTCCACCACCGACGCCACCTTGACCAGGTACGGGTCGTCGAGCCGCGCGGGATCGCCGCCCGCCGCGAGGTACGTCGCGTCGTCGAGCGGCGCGACCGCCTCCCGGCCCTCGGTCAGGCCGGCCCAGAACGCGTCCAGGTCCGGGGCGCCCGGGAAGCGCCCCGCCATGCCGACGACCGCGATATCGGTGCCTTCGTCGGGCCCGTCCGCTGCGATGTCGCTGTTCACGGTCCTCACCGCGTCCTTTCCCCGGGCGCCTGCGCCCGCTGTCGCGCCGTCCGGCCGGCGACCGCCGCGCGCCGTGCCGCTGTCTGCCGCCGGCGCTCGGCCTGCGCCCGGATCCGGTCCAGCTCCGTTCCGTTCCCCTCCTCCGCCGGGGTCCCGTGGGACATCCGGGCGGCGAGGGAGGCGACGGTGGGGTGGTCGTAGAGCTCGACGAGGGGGATGTCGTGGCCGAGCCGGCTCCGGTAGAGGGCCTGGGCCCGGACCAGCAGCAGCGAATGCCCGCCCAGGTCGAAGAAGTTGTGCCGGATGCCGATGTCGTCCCGCCCCAGCAGCTCCGCCCAGACGGCCGTGATGTCCCGCTCCAAGGCGTCACGCGGCCGGACGAACGGGGTCGCCGCCTCGTCCGGGGCCGCCGGGGCCAGGGCGAGCAGCGCCCTGCGGTCCGTCTTGCCCGCGCCGGTCAGCGGCAGCGCCGGCAGGACGTGCAGTTCGCCGGGGACCGCGTAGTGCGGCAGCCGGGCGGCGAGCCAGTCGCGCAGCGCGGCGGCGGCGGGCGCCTCCGCCCCGGCTTCCGGGACGCACCAGGCGGCCAGCCGGTCGCCGCCCGGCGCGCCGGTCCGCAGCAGGACCGCGGCCTGCCGGACGTCCGGGTGGGCGGTGAGCGCCGCCTCGACCTCGCCCAGCTCTACGCGGAACCCCCGCACCTTGACCTGGTCGTCGGCCCGGCCCAGGAACTCGATCCCGCCGTCCGGGCGGTACCGGCCCAGGTCGCCGGTGCGGTACAGCCGCCCGCCCGGGGCGTCGGCGAACGGGTCGGGGACGAACGCCTCGGCCGTCCGGCGCGGGTCGTTCAGGTAGCCCCGGGCCAGCGGCATCCCGCCGAGGTACAGCTCGCCGGGCACCCCGACGGGGACCGGGCGCAGCGCCCGGTCGAGCAGGTACAGGCGGGCGTTGGGGTTGGGGCGTCCGATGGTGACCGTCGCGCCGTCCGCCCGCTCGTCGAAGACGTGGCAGCTGACGCCGATGGTGGCCTCGGCCGGCCCGTAGCCGTGGTACATCGTGGCGTCCAGCCGGTCGCGGAACCGCCGGTACAGCGCCGGGGTGAGCGCCTCGCCGCCGCACCACAGGTGGCGGATCGAGCGGGCGGCCCGTGCGATGTCGTCCCGCTCCAACAGGACGTCCAGCATGGAGGCGACGATGTAGAGGAAGGTGACGCCCTCCCGTTCGATCACCTCGGCGAGGTGGACGATGTCGCCGTGCGCGTCCGGGTCGGCCAGGACCAGGCGGGCGCCGTTGACCAGCGGCAGGAAGATCTCGTTGACGGAGATGTCGAAGCCCATCGGGGCCTTGTGCAGCACCCGGTCCTCGGTGGTCATGCCGAGCAGCCGCGACTGCCACACCAGGCGGCTGGAGATGGCCTGGTGACGGATCATCACGCCCTTGGGAGTGCCGGTGGAGCCCGAGGTGTGGATGACGTAGGCCACGTTCTCCATGTCCACCACGGCCGGGGAGGGCCGAGCGTGGACGGGGGCGGACGGGTCGGCGAGGTCGAGCACCGGGACGTCCAGCTGCGGCGGCGCCGGGGTGGTCGCCGCGTCCGTGAGCACCAGGACGGGCCGGGCGGCCCGGGCCACGTCCGCCTGCCGCAGCGCCGGCCAGGAGGGTTCCAGCGGCATGAACGCGGCGCCTGCCTTGAGTACCGCCAGCAGGGCCACCACCAGCGTGGGCGAACGGGTCAGGTGGACGCCCACCACGCGCTCCGGCCCCGCACCCGAAGCGCGCAGCCGCGTGGCCAGTTCAGCGGCCCGCGCGTCGAGTTCGCGATAGGTGAGGGAGGCGTCCCGGGCGACCACCGCGACCAGGTCCGGGGTGCGGGCGGCCTGCTCCTCCACCAGCCGGTGCAGCGGCCGGGTCTCGGCGGGTTCGTCGCGCGTCCGGCTCCACTCGGCCAGCGCCCGGCGCTCCTCCGCCGGTGTCAGCAGCGGCAGTTCGCCCAGCCGCCGGTCCGGGCCGAGCGCCGCGCCCCGGAACAGCTCCACGAGCTGCCCGAGCAGCCGCTCGACGGCGGCCGGCGAGAACAGGTCGGCGCGAGCGGTCAGCCCGAGGACGACGTCCCCGGCGGCCTCCCGGGCCTCCAGGACCAACGGGAAGCGGGCGGTGCCGTTGTGGTGCGGCAGCTCCTCGAACAGCACGCCGGGGGTGGGCACGCGGCTCGGCTCCGCCGTGACGAACGAGAACACCGCGTCGAACAGAGCCGGTTGGCCCACCGCGCCGGCGGGCCGCAGCGCCTCGGTGACGCGGTCGAACGGGACGTCCTGGTGGGCGAAGGCGTCCGCGCAGACGTCCCGGACACGCCCGAGCAGAGTACGGAACGCGGGGTCCCCGGCGAGGTCGGTGCGGAGCACCACGGTGTTGCCGAAGTTCCCGACGACGTCCTCGAACTCGGCCCGGCCGCGGTTGACCACCGGCGATCCGACGGCGATGTCGTGCTCGCCCGTCCAGCGGTGCAGCGCCGTCTGGTACGCGGCCAGCAGCGCGGTGTACAGGGTGACCCCGGACTCCCGGGCCAGCGCGCGCAGCGCCCCGGCGGCGTCGGGGCCAAGGCGGGCGTCGCGCCGTACGCCGTCGGTGCCGGCACTCGCCGTAGCGGGCGCGGCACCGCGGTCCAGGTCGGCGGGGAGCGCGAGGGCCGGCGGGTGGGGCAGCAGCCGCTCGCGCCAGTGGGCGAGTTGGCCGTCCCACGCGCCCTCGGCGAGCCGGCGCGCCTCCCAGCGGGCGTAGTCGGCGTACTGGACGCGGGAAGGGGTGAAGGGCGCGGGCGCGCCGCCGGTGGCCTCGGTGTAGCGGTGGGCGAGTTCGTCCAGCACCCGGCCCCACGACAGGTCGTCGAACGCGATGTGATGCACCGTCAGTGACAGCACGTGGTCGTCGTCGGCGAACCGGAACAGGCGGAAGCGCACGGGACGTTCGGTGCCCAGGTCGAAGGGGCGCCGTCCTTCCTCGTGCACGGCCGCCCGGGCCCGTGCGGCGCGCTCGGCGGCGGGCGCGTCCCCGAGGACGGTGAGCGGCAGCGGGACCGGCGCCGGGGGCAGCACCCGGCGAGAGGGGGAGCCGTCGGGGTCCGCCGGGTAGACGGCCCGCAGGATGTCGTGGGCGCCCGTCAGGGCGGTGAGGGCGGCGCCGAGCGCGGCCGGGTCCAGCGGGCCGGTCAGCCGGACGCCGCCGCACAGGTTGTAGGCGACGCCGTCCGGCTGGAGCCGGCGCAGGAACCACATGCGCCGCTCGGCCGACGACAGGGGCGCGGGGGCCGTACCGTCGCCGTCCGCGCCGACGGCGACCGGGGCGAACGACGGGTCCCGGCCGGTCAGCCCGGCCTCGGCGAGCAGCAGTTCGGCGAGTTCCCGACGTTGTGTCTCGGCGGTGGGGTCGGACTGGTCCTCGGTACGCGTCACTGCGGTCCTCTGTTTCTCGCTCCGGGCCGCGGGACGGCGGGCCGGACCCCGCGGACGGACGCGGGGGAATTTCCGGGGGAATTCCGGGGAAAAGGCGGTCACCGGGGTTCCGGTACCACTCCTGTGGCCTCGGCCGAACGTAACAGCGGGCCCCGCGGACGTCGTCCAACCCCGGTAGCCATTACGGCCTCCAACCGTGGTTTCCCCTCCTCCCGATTCCTCCCGTTCCGCTTGCCGCGGACTCGGCGGGATATGTACGCTCGCGCCTCCCGTAGGTACAAGGCGTGAGGTACGAGTCGTGAAGTACCAGTCGTGAAGTACGAGGCCGACGTACGGGATCAAGGGATACGCACGGCCGCGGCCGTCGGGCGAACCGCCCCGCGGCGCCCGGCCACCGGAGCGCGGGAGAGCGAGCATGACGGACGGGACGACGGCGGACCGACGGTGGACGCGACGGCACCCGGCGCTGCCGGGCGCCCCGCGCCTGGTCTGTTTCCCGCACGCCGGCGGCGGGGCGAGCGCCTACCGGGGGTGGGCCGACCGGCTGGCGCCGGAGGCCGAGGTGCTGGTGGTGCGGTACCCGGGCCGCGAGGACCGGTTCGAGGACCCGCTGGTGCCCGACATGGCGACGCTCGCCGACCGCGTCACCGCGGCGCTGCCGCTGTCGGCGGACCGGCCGCTGACGCTGTTCGGCCACAGCATGGGCGCGGCGGTCGCCTTCGAGGTGGCGCGGCGGATCGAGGCGGCCTGCCCGGGCGGGCTGGCCCGGCTGTGCGTCTCGGGCCGCCCGGCCCCGCACGCGGCACCGGAGTCACAGGTGCACCTGCTGCCCGACGAGGACCTGGTGGAGGACCTGCGCGCGCTCGCCGGAACCTCCGAGGCGATCCTCGACGACGCGGAGTTCCGCGCCCTGTTCCTGCCCGCCGTGCGCAACGACTACCGGCTGATCGAGACGTACCGGCCCGAGCCGGGGGCGCGGATCGGGGCGCCGGTGGCGGCGTTCTGCGGCACCCACGACCCGCACGTCCGGCCGGAGGAGATGCCGCGCTGGCGTGAGGTGACGTCCGGCGGCTTCACCCTGCGGACGTTCCCCGGCGGGCACTTCTACCTCCAGGACCACCTGGACGGGATCGTGGCCGAGGTGGCGGGCCTGCTCGGGCCGGCGGGGGCGGCGTCGCTCACGGGCTGAGCGCCGCCGCCCCCGCCGGCCGGGCCCGGCCGGCCCGTTCAGGCGGACGAGCGCTGCTCGGCCACCCCGCCCGCGACGCCGATCTCGTACGCGAGGATGACCGCGTCCACCCGGTTGCGCAGGGCGAGCTTGCGGCAGATGCGGTTGAAGTGCGACTTCACCGTGGCCTCGGACAGCACCAGGACGTCGGCGATCTGCTGGTTGGTCAGCCCCTGGGCGACCAGCCGGAAGATCTGCAGCTCGCGCGGGGTCAGTAAGGCGAGCTCGCCGGCGGGCCGGAAGGCCGCCGCCGGGTGGTCGCAGCGCAGCGCGGCCAGCACCTGGCCGACGATGTGCTCGCTCATCGCGACACCGCCGCGGGCCACGGACCGCACGCCGGAGACGATCTCCTCCGAGGATTCGCGTTTGTGCAGGAAGCCCCTGACACCCGCCCGCGCGGCCCCCAGGATCCGGCTCTCGGTCAGCCCGGTCGCGGAGGTGAGGAGGACGACGCCGGCGCAGCGGCCGGTGTGGTCCTCGACGAGGCGGCGGGCCACCCCGAGCACGTCGGGGCCGGGGAGGTCGGCGTCCATCAGGACGACGTCGGGCCGGTGGATCCGGGCGAGTTCCAGGAGGTTCTCGCCGTTGCCGGCCTCGCCCTGCACCCGGAACGCCGGGTCGACCTCGAACAGGGCGCGCAGTCCGCGGCGCACCAGCGGCTGTTCGTCGCCCAGCAGCAGTCCGAAGCGCGGGCCGCCGCCTCCCCCTCCCGCGCCCGGTGCGCGGTCACCCGGCCGTGCCGTACACCTGTCCGTCCGTCCGGCCATACCGCGTACGGCACCAACGCCCCCCATTGTCACGTTCCCCCATCAGACGAGTCGTCGCAGGTAAGCCGGCGCGTGCACCGCGCGGAACCGGAAAACCCATTACCGGTGACAGCGTAGGCGAGCTTTTGCGCGTTCCAAGGGGCCGGATCATTGCGGTCGCAGATTGGCGTGAATTCCATTTGCTCTTGGTGGGGGCCTGCTGGTCCGCATGGCCGACTTTTGGCCGGAACGCTGTCTTTGGAAGCTCTTTACGAGATGATAACCATTCCCAATGGCGTCTACATGTAATCGATATTCGGCCACCGGCGGACGGCCCGTTCCCGCCGCCGGCGGCCGACGAACCCCCTTGAGGGGGGCGACCGGGACAGATGTCCGCAAACGGCGTCCACCTGCCCGGATGCCCGCAAGGACGTTCAAGTCAATGGACCGTCCGGCGGCTCGGCGCGCCTTCCGGGGCCGCCCCGCGAAGGCCCCGGAACGGCCGGAATCACGCCCAGTGGAGCGAACGCAGCGCCGCGTGGTCGGGCTCGCCGCCGGGGGTGAGCGGGAAGTCCTCCAGCAGGACGAACCGGCCGGGCCCGGCCGCCTCGTCGGCCAGCCGCTCCCGCACATGGGCGCGCAGCTTCGCCGGGTTCAGGTTCTCCACCCGGCCGTACCACGGCCGGCTCACGGGACGGCGCGGGGGAGCGGGCTCGGTCGGGAAGCGGACCTCCGGCGCGGGCCCGCCGCCGTCCGGCGTCCGTACCAGCGCGACGTCGAACGCGCCGTCCGGCAGCGAACGGGCCCAGCTCAGCCGGACGGTGTAGGGCAGCCCGGACGGGCCCTCCCCCAGCTCCCACAGGTCCTCGGGCTCCACTCCGCCGCGCGCCGCCCCGGCCGCCGCCCGGACCACCTCCCCGGCCGTCGCCGGGCGCCCGGGGCGGGACAGCAGCTCCGCGGCCCACCGGTCGGCGAGGATACGGGCGTTGGGGACGCCCAGCAGGCCCAGCGCCTCCGGCCGCTCCTCAACCAGCCGCCGGCGCAGCTCCGGCACGCCCCCCACGGCGGACCACGGCTCCCAGGCGGGCGCCACCGCCCCGCCGCCCGGGACGGCGTCCAGCCGGATCACCGCGTCGTAGCGGTACCGGTTCATCTCGGTGGCCCGCCGCCCGCGCCGGGGCAGCACCGCCACATGCGCGACCCGCGGCAGCCGGCCGACCAGCCCGGTGAAGTAGGAGGGATCGATGAGCAGTTCGGTGCCGGTGCAGCAGCGCCGCTCGACGAGCACCTGCACCTTCTCGGCGGGCGCCCGCTCCGGGGCCCGGCCGAGCTCCAGGCCGGCGCAGAACGCCCGGTTCACGGCGGGCGAGCGGATGTCGCCGACGAACAGGAACCCGCCCTCGGCGACCGCGTCCACCGCGCCGCGCACCACGCGGTCCAGGTACTCCTCGTCCGGGAAGTACTGCGACACCGAGTTGACGACGAAGCCGTCGACGGACCCCGGCGCCACCGCCGACAGGTCGTCGGCGGGCGCCTGGAACAGCTCCAGGCCCGCGGGCGGCCGGCCGCCGAACGAGGCCCGGATGCGCTCGACCGCGCCCGCCGAGATGTCACTGGCCAGATAGCGGTCGGTGCCCTCGACCAGCCGGTGCAGCAACAGGCCCGTACCGCAGCCCACTTCGAGCAGCCGGCGGGCGCCGAGGCCACGGATCCTGCGCACCGTGCCGTCCACCCAGTCCCGCATGTCGTCCTCGGACAGCTCCGCGCCGGTGTAACTGCTCAGCCAGCCGCGGATGTCGAACGTCGGGTCGTCGGGCTCCGGCTGCGCGTACACGTGGTCGTAGACGCCCTGCCACTCCGCCACGTACTGCCGGCCGAGCTCCGCGCCGTCGGCGGCCACCGCCTCGTTGCGGCGCGGCATCACATAGGCGGTACGGGTCCTGGTGCCGTCGGCGTGCTCGTCGGCCAGCACCGCGGAACGGGCCACGCCGGGGTGGGCGTCGAGGACCCGCTCCAGCGCGCGCAGGCTCTCGTCGGTGACCCCCTCGGGAGCGGCGGAGCTCCGCGCGGTCGGCGTCTCCGGGGCGGGAGCGGACATGTGCTTCTCCATTTCCGGCCGGGCGGGCCCGCTGCGGGTGCCCCGGCGAATACAGGTGGCGGTGGGTTCACGGGCGGTCGGTGAGTTTCCGGTCGGAAGGGCCGGTAAAACGCCGGTCGACAGGACGGGCGCACATGCTAACCGGCGGATTTCCCGCCCGGAAGGAGTTCCGGGAACGTTTACGGGTTCACCGGCAAGTTCGCCGGGAAGTCCGTCCGCACTGCGGACAACACCCTTAATTCCACTCCTGGTTGCACGGGCCAATGCGTACCCAGGTTGGACGACCGGGCCCCGGCGGCGCTGGTAGCGTCCACGCCGACCGATGCCCTGGGTGAGGGGCAGCCTGCCGCGGAATCACGACCGTCGGGGTGAGACTGAATTGTCGGACAACGTCATTGGCGAAACCCCGGCCTGGGGTCCCGCACACATAGAGGAATTGCAGCGGACACTGCTGTCGGAAACATCTCCCTTTCCCTGCACCTTCGCCGTGGCCGGCACGAAGAAGGACACCCTGCGCTACGGATTCGTCGAATCGCTCGACGACGAGGAGAGCTGGGCGCCGCTGGGCGACCTGCTCACCGCGTACCTGGAGCAGTACCGCGAACTCGGCCGCGAGACCTCGCTGATCGTCTTCTTCCGGCCGGACGGGGTGACCCGGACCCTGGAGCAGTACCGCGAGCGGTTCTGGGCGGTCCTGCAGCACCTGCACGACCACGACCGCACGCCCTGGCCGGCGGACGTGCCGCAGGACACCGAGGACCCCTGGTGGGAGTTCGGCTTCGGCGGCACGTCCATCTTCGTGGTCTGCAACACCCCGGCGCACGTGCTGCGCCGCAGCCGGCACAGCCCCGCCTTCTTCATCACCTTCCAGCCGCGCTGGGTCTTCGAGGAGCTGGGCGCCGACACCCCGCCCGGCATGGCCGCGCGGCGGACCATCCGCAAGCGGCTGAGCCGCTACGACGCCGTCGAGGCGGCCCCCGAACTCGGCTCCTACGGCGACCCGGACAACCGCGAGTGGCGGCAGTACTTCCTGGCCGACGAGCCGGAGGAGGGGAAGGACGCCGCGGCGGCCCGCTGCCCGTTCCGGCACGGCGGCGGGGCCGGGATCTCCGTGGGCCGGTCCGCGGGCGCCGGTCAGGCCACCGGCCTCGACAGCACCAGCCGCTTGACACCGAAGATGGTCGGCGACTCGTAATACACCGGCGCCTCGGCGAACCGGGGCTCCGGGCAGCGCTCCAGCAGCGCGGACAGCGCGATCCTGGCCTCCATCCGGCCCAGCGGCGCCCCGATGCAGAAGTGGATGCCGTGCCCGAAGGACAGGTGCGGGTTGGGGCTGCGCGTGACGTCGAACGTCTCCGGGTCCGCGAACTGCCGCTCGTCGTGGTTCGCGGACAGCACCCAGGAGGCGACCATGGTGTCCGCCGGGATGTCCACCCCGCCCAGGGTGGTGTCCCGGGTGGTCAGCCGGTACGCCAGCGGGGCCGGCGGGCTGAAGCGCAGCACCTCCTCCAGGGCGGCGGGCACCCGCTTCGGATCCGCCCGCAGCGCGGCCAGGGCGTCCGGGTTGTCGTTCAGGCAGATCAGGCTGTTGCCCAGGAGCAGGGTGGTGCTGATGTGCCCGGCGAGCAGCAGCATCAGCGTGATGGTGAACACCTCGCTCTCACTGAGCCGTTCACCCTCCACCTCGGCGGCCACCAGCCGGCTGAGCACGTCGTCCGACGGGTTCCGGCGGCGGTGCGCCGCGTGGTCGAGGATGTACGACTCCATCTCCAGCAGCAGGTGGTTCATCGCGTCCGGCACCCGGAGGCGCGCCGAGTCCACCGCGCCGGTGTCGTGGTGCGCGGAGACCAGCGCGTCCGCCCAGCCCCGGAACATGGTGTGGTCGGCGGCCGGCACCCCCAGCAGCTCGGCGATCACCGTCACCGGCAGCGGGTTGAAGAACGCCTCCACCATCTCGACCTCGTCACGGCCCGCCATGGCGTCCAGCAGACCTGCCGTGATCTCCTCGATCTTCCCCTCCAGCGCCAGCACCGCGCGCGGCGTCAGCGCCTGGGAGACCAGCTTGCGCAGCTTGCCGTGGCGCGGCGGGTCGGTCACGCTCAGATGACCCCGGAGGAGGTTGGGCACCGTCCGCTCGCCCTCCGGCGTCCGCACGGTGACCGGATTCGCCGGAACCAGCCGGCCGAAATCCGAGGAAAAGGTTTCCGCGTCCTTCAGCATCCGCTGCGTCTCGGCATATCCGAAAACCTGGTGGGTCCCGGTCGCCTCGTCCCGCAGCACCACATTCTCCCGGCGGTTCGCGGCCAGCCAGCCGCGCAGCGCCCGCCCGCCGTCCGCGGTTCCGGGCGGTGGGCCGGTCACGGTCTCGGTCATGCGTTCCACACCTTTCCTCTGCGATTCCCGCGCGTCCGGATCGGGTTCCCGGCCGGCGCAGCCACCATAACCGCCGACCGCACCCCGGCACACCACCGCAAGGCGTCAACTCCGGGTGGAGACAAGGGCTTCCAACCCTGGTTGGACGACGCCGGTCCGCAATGCTGGTTGAATTCCCGATGCTTGAGGTCGCGCGCGAGCGGTGCGCCGCCCCACCGGCGCCGCCTCGCCGGCGCCGAAGTCCGCGTCCCCGGTAGATGGACCACGAAAGGGAAAACGCATGAGCCCCGTCTCGCGCATCAGGAGCACGCCGGAAGACCCCAATGGAATAGTCCGCCAATACGCGGCGAACGCCCCCTTCCGCAGCGCGACGTCGGAGGAAATGGTCAACCACGACAATCCCTTCCGGCGCCCGGTCCGGCCGCACGACCTCGGATTCCTGGACTACGGCGAACCGCTGCCCGCCGACGAGGCGCTGCGGCTGCGCGGACTGCTCGGCCACCGCATGCTCCGCACGGTCTACGACGCCGACCTCCTCTTCCTGCCCGCGGGCGGCGACGACCACCCCAGCCGGCAGGACGCCGCCGCCTTCCGGAGCGCGGAGAACCGGATCCTCGGCCGCAAGGCCGCCGTGGTCCTGGAGGACCACCTCTTCTCCTGGCTGGACGAGGACCGCCCCGAGCCCGCCGGCACCGGCGTCGACGCCCTCGTCCGGCACGTCCAGGGCGTCCTGGAGGAGCGGCGCACCCACCCCGGCCGCGCCCTGAAGGTCGCCGCGGGCTGCCGCCACCGGCGCGAGGCGGCCCTGTTCTCGCTCGTCCAGCTCACGGCCGTCCACCCCGCCGCGCTCAGCGCGGTCGGCCGCAACCTGCTCGGCGACTACGACACCGCCCACCCCGCCCTGCGCGGGCTGCTCCTCGACGACTACCGCGACCGCGCCGGCCGCGCGCCCCTCTACCGGCGGCTGCTCGCGGCCGCCGACCTCAGCGCCGAGCCGTACGCCTACTGGCAGTTCCTCCTCTCCTCGGCGCTCGGCACCGCCAACCACCTCCACCGGGTCGCCCACGACCACGGGCGGTTCGGCGAGTTCCTCGGCGCCTGGACCCACCACCGCCTCGACGAGGCCGCCACCGCCCCCGCCCGCGCCGACCTCGTCCGCGAGGGCCTCGGCATCGAGCACCCCGCGTACTTCGCCGACGCCCCCCGCCCGTCCGCCGACGACCTGGCCGCGCTCGTCACCGCCCTCGTCGGCCCGCTCGCGGACCGGTACGGCGAGGAGGCCGTCACCGCCTTCCACCGCGGCTTCGAGGACGCCCGCCGGCTCGCCGCCGTCCACGACGAGGACCTCGCCGTCCAGCTCGACTGGGCCGACCGCCTCGACGAGTACCGGGTCAAGGCCGAGAAGCTCGACGCCCTCATCCGCGAGCGGAACATCGAGGTCGACCTGGAGACCTTCGTCGAGTCCCACGAGGAGACCTCCACCACCCACGTCCACGACGACCACCGGCTCGTCGTCGTCGAGGTCGGCCAGATGCACTTCTGGAACAACGTCAACCAGCAGATCCCCATGAACGAGGGCGACAAGCTGCTCATCCCCGCCGAGCGCTTGCACGGCTCGATGGTCCTCTCGGGCACCTGCACCTACCACCAGCCCGTCATCTCCGACGACCTGCTCGCCCAGGTCTGACGGCCCCCGTCCGTCCAGCCCCCGCCCGGCACAGCGCGAAGGACTTCCGGTGACACTTCCGGTGACTGAAACACAAGGCGACGACCGCTACCGCGTCGTCGTCAACGACGAGGAACAGTACGCGCTGTGGCCGGCGGACCGCGACAACGCGCCCGGCTGGCACGACGAAGGCACCACCGGCACCCGGGAGACCTGCCTGCGCCGCGTCGAGGAGGTCTGGACGGACATGCGCCCGGCGTCGCTGCGCCGGCGCATGGACGGCACGGCACCGGACGGGGCGGAGCAGCGGTGACCCGGCCCGACGACACCGCCGCCCCCGGCCCGGACCGCGACCGCATCGCCGTCATCGGCTTCGCCGGCCGCTTCCCCGGCGCGGACACCGCCGAGCGGTTCTGGCGGCTGCTGTGTGAAGGACGCGAGGCGCACACCGAGTTCACCCCGGAGCGGCTGCGGGCGGCGGGCGTCCCCGACGACCTGCTCGCCGACCCCCGGCTCGTCCGCCGCCGGCCCGTCCTCGACGGCGTCGAGCGGTTCGACGCCGCCTTCTTCGGCTACACCCCCCGCGAGGCCGAACTCCTGGACCCGCAGCAGCGGTTGTTCCTGGAGTGCTCCTGGGAGGCCCTGGAGTCGGCGGGCTGGGACACCACCCGCTTCGACGGCGCCGTCGGCGTCTTCGGCGGCGGCGGACCCACCTCGTACTGGCAGCGCCACCTGTCCGCCGACCCCCGCTACCTCCGCGAAGTGGGGGAGTTCCAGGCGCTGCTGGGCAACGAGAAGGACTTCACGGCCCCCCGCGTCTCGTACAAGCTCGACCTGCGCGGCCCGAGCGTCAGCGTGCTCAGCGGCTGCTCCTCCTCCCTCGTCGCCGTCCACCTCGCCGTGCAGAGCCTGCTCGACGGCGAGTCCGACATGGCCCTGGCCGGCGGCGCCACCGTCTACTTCCCGCAGCACGCCGGCTATGTGCACACCCCCGGCGGGGTCAACTCGCCGGACGGGCACTGCCGCGCGTTCGCCGCGGACGCCGCCGGCACCGTGCCCGGCGACGGCGCCGGCGTCGTCCTCCTCAAGCGGCTGGAGGACGCGCTCGCCGACGGCGACCGGGTGCACGGCGTCCTGCTGGGCACGGCCGTCAACAACGACGGCGCCCTCAAGGCCGGCTTCACCGCGCCCAGCGTGCGCGGCCAGGCCGACGTCATCGTCGAGGCCCTGGCCGTCGCCGGCGCCGAGCCCGAGACCGTCTCCTACGTGGAGACCCACGGCACCGGCACCCCGCTCGGCGACGGCATCGAGGTCGCGGCCCTCACCGAGGCGTTCGGCTCCGAGAAGCGCGGCTACTGCACCCTCGGCACCCTCAAGCCCAACATCGGCCACACCGACACCGCCGCGGGTGTCCTCGGGCTGATCAAGGTGCTCCTCGCGTTCCGCCACGAGGAGATCCCGCCCGCCCTGCACAGCGACACCCCCCACCCCGACATCGACTTCCCCTCCACCCCCTTCCGTGTCAGCCCCCGCGCGACACCCTGGCCCCGGACCGGCGAACCGCGTCGGGCCGGCGTCAGCTCCTTCAGCGTCGGCGGCACCAACGCCCACGTCATCCTGGAGGAACCGCCCCCGGCGCCCGAACCGGCCGGCACCCCCGACGGCCCCGAACTCCTCGTCCTCTCCGCCCGGACGCCCACCGCCCTCCAGCGCTCCGCCGAGGCCCTGGCCGAAGCGCTGCGCGCCGACGACGCGCCCGCCCTCGCCGACGCCGCCCACACCCTGCGCGTAGGCCGCCGGGCCTTCCCCCACCGCATGGCCGTCGTCGCCCGCGACCGGAACGAAGCGGCGGCGGCCCTCGACGGCACCGGCATCACCCCCGTCACCGTCGGCCACGCCGACCCGTCCGCCGCCCCCGCCCTCGCCTTCCTCTTCCCCGGGCAGGGCAGCCAGCGCGTCGGCATGGGCCGCGGCCTCCACGCGACCGAACCCGCGTACCGGGCCGTCGTCGACGAGTGCGCCGACCTCCTCACCCCGCTGCTCGGCGAGGACGTGCGTACCACTCTCCTCGCCGAAGAGGGGGACGATGCCGCCGAACGCCTGACCAGGACCCGGCTCGCCCAGCCCGCCCTCTTCGTCACCCAATACGCGCTCGCCCGGCTGCTGGAGTCGTGGGGCGTGCGCCCGGCGGCCATGCTGGGCCACAGCATCGGCGAGTTCACCGCCGCCTGCCTCGCCGGGGTGATGGCCCTGCCCGACGCGCTCCGCGTGGTGGCCCGCCGCGGCGAACTCGTCGACCGGTGCGCCCCCGGCGCGATGGCCGCCGTGCCGCTCCCCGCCGACAGGGTCCGGGAACTCATCGCCGGGCAGCACGAATTGGCCGTCGCCGTGGTCAACGCGGCCGACCAGACCGTGGTCTCCGGCCCCGCGGACGCCGTCGAGGCGCTCGTCGCACGGCTCACCGCCGACGGGACCGACGCCCGGACGCTGCACACCTCGCACGCCTTCCACTCCCCGGCGATGGACCCGGCCGTCGCCGAGTTCACCGCCACCGTCGCGGGCGTCCGGCTCAACCCGCCCGCCACCCCCTTCCTCTCCTGCGTCACCGGCACCTGGATCACCGCCGAGCAGGCCACCGACCCCGCGTACTGGGGCCGCCAGCTGCGCGAGCCCGTCCGGTTCGCCGACGCCCTGCGGACCCTGCGCCAGGAGCCCGGCCGGCTGCTGCTGGAAGTGGGCGCCGGCAACACCCTGCGCACCCTCGCCTCCCGCGACGCCGCCCCCGGGCAGCCCCCCGTGATCCCCACCCTCGGCACGCGCCACGACGCCCCGGACGCCACGCCCGCCCTGGAGGCCCTCGGCCGGCTGTGGGCACGCGGCGTACCCCTCGACGCGACCGCCCTGACGCCCGCCGGGAGCCGCCGCCGGGTGCCCCTCCCCACGTACCCCTTCGAACGGCAGCGCTTCTTCGTCGACCTCCCGGCGACTCCGGCGGCCGTACCGGCGGCCCCCGCGCCGGAGCGGCCGGTGAAGGACGCCGCCGAGCCCCCGCCGGCCGAGGAGGCGCCCGCCCTCACCGGGTACGCCCGCCCCGACCTGCCCACCCCCTACACCGCCCCCCGCACCCCGCTGGAGGAGACGGTCGCCGGCGTCTGGCAGGAGGTCATGGGCGTCACCCCGGTCGGCGCGCACGACAACTTCTTCGACCTGGGCGGGCATTCCCTGATGGCAGCCCAGGTCGTGGCCCGGCTCCAGGCCGTCCTGCCGGTCACCCTCACGGTGACCGACCTGCTCGCGGAGACCCAGACGGTGGCCGGCACGGCCGCGACCGTCGAACGGCGGCTGCACGAGAAGCTCGCCGCCATGTCGGACGACGACGCCGCCCGGCTCCTGTCGGAATAGCGGACATCGCGGTACCCAGCGGAGGTTGAAGCTCACATGGCCCCATCCGGCCCCCTCGCCGACGACGCGGCGAAGCTGTCCGCGACCAAGCAGCGCCTGCTGGAGAAGTGGCTGGCCGGCGGCGGCCGGACGGCAGGCCCCACCGTCCCCCGGCGCGCCCGGCCGGACGCCGCCGTGCTGTCGTTCGCCCAGGAACGCCTGTGGTTCCTCGCCCAGTTGCACCCCGGCAACCCCTACCACAACATGGTCGAGGCCATCCGGCTGCGCGGCCCCCTCGACCGGGACGCCCTGCGCCGCTCCCTGGCGCACCTGCTCGACCGGCACGAGGCCCTGCGCACCGTCTTCGATGTCCATGACGGCGAACCGCGGCAGCTCTTCCCGGCCCGGCAGCCGCTCGTCCTCGCCGAGGGTGCGCGGCCGGTGCCCGGCGAGGACGTGGCGGAACGGCTGCGGGAGGTGTCCCAGCGGCCGTTCGACCTGACCCGCGGCCCGCTGATCCGCTTCGACCTCACGCCGCTGGGGTCCGACGAGCACGTCCTCATGGTGACGATGCACCACCTCGTCGGCGACGGCATGTCCATGGGCATCCTCTTCCGCGAGCTCTACGCCTGCTACGAGGCCGCCACCACCGGCCGCCCCTTCCCGCGGCTTCCCGAACTGACCGTCACCTACGGCGACTTCGCCGAATGGCAGCGCGGCCTGCTGCGCGGCGCGGAGCTGGAGCGGCGGCTCGCCCACTGGCGGGACGTCCTCCGCGAGCCGCTGCCGAACCTGGACCGGCTCGCCGACCGGCCGCGCCGCGGCGCCACCAGCCTCCAGGCCGTCAGCCGGGCGTTCCGCCTCTCCGCCGAGGTGTCCGACGGACTCCGCGCCCTCGCCCGCGAGCACCAGGCGACGCTGTTCATGGTCCTGCTGGCCGGCTTCAAGACACTGATGCACCGGCGCACCGGGGGCACCGACATCGTCACCGGGTCCGTCGTGCACGGCCGCGACCTGCCCGAGACCGAGAACCTCGTCGGCTTCTTCGCCAACACCCTGGCCCTGCGCGCCGACCTGTCCGGCGACCCCTCGTTCACCGGTGTCCTGGACCGGGTGCGGAAGATGTGCCTGGAGGCGTACGCGCACCGCGACACCCCCATCGAGGTGCTGGCGGCCGAGCTCCGACCGGGCCGCAACCACGGCGACAACCCGCTGTTCCAGGCGGCCGTCGTGGAGGAGAACGTGGCCGGTGAGGCGCGGATGGGCGACCTGGAGGTGGGCGCCTTCGACTTCGGCCTGGACACCTCCGAGTTCGACCTCGTGCTGCACTACTGGGAGACGGACGGGCGCGTCGAGGGTGGCGTCCGGGCCAGCGCCGACCTGTTCGACCCGGCGTCCGTGGACCGGTTCACGGACGAACTGGAGGCCCTGTTCGCCGCGGTCCTGGCCGACCCGCGCCGCCCGGTCTCCGCGCTGCCGCTCCCCGCCGCCCCGGCCCCCGCCGCCGTACCCCAGCCGGAGCCCGCGGCCGTGACGGAGGCGGCGTCCGGCGAACCGTCGGACCTCACCCCCACCGAACGCGAGGTGGCCGCCGTCTGGCGGGAGGTCCTGGGCCTCCGCGAGATCGACCCGGACGAGGACTTCTTCGAGGCCGGCGGGCACTCCCTGCGCGCCGTCCGAGTGCTGCTGCGGCTGCGCGAACGGCTGGGCGTGGACCTGCCGGTGCAGGTCTTCTTCGAGGCCCGTACGGTCTCGGCGCTGGCCGCCGTCTTCGACCGGGCCCGCGGCGCCGCCCCCGAGCCCGCGACGGACTCCCGGGACACCGCCGCGCTGATCGCCGACGCCGTCCTCGACCCGGATGTCACGTGCGCGGACAGCGCCCCGCACGACGCCCGCCGCACGGCCGACCCCGAGCACGTCCTGCTCACCGGCGCGACGGGCTTCCTCGGCGCCCACCTGCTCGCCAGGCTGCTGGACCGCACCACCGCCCGCGTCCACTGCCTCGTCGAGGCCGACGACCCGGCCGAGGCCGCCGACGCCCTGGAACGCGCCCTGGACCGGTACGGCGTCACCGTGCCGTGGGAACGGATCGTGACCCTCCCCGGCAGCCTCCGCGAACCCCGTCTCGGCCTGTCGCCGATCGCCTTCGCCCGGCTCGCCGCCACCGTCGACGTCATCCACCACGCCGGCTGCGACGCCAACCTGGCGCTGCCGTACGCCGAGTTGCGGGCGGCCAACGTCGGCGGCACCACCGAGGTGCTGCGGCTGGCGGCCCGCGAGCGGGTCAAGGCCGTGCACTACGTCTCGTCCCCGGGCGTCCTCTTCGACCGCGACGCCGAGCCGGGCACGCTCGCCCCGGACGGCCGCGTACCGGCCGACCGCGTCCTGCCCTCCGGCTACGTCCGCACCCGCTGGGCCGCCGAGGAACTCGTCGACGCGGCCCGCGAGCGCGGCGTGCCCGTCTCCGTCTACCGGCCCGGCCGGCTCGGCGGCGACTCGGCGACCGGCGTCGGCGACCCCGACTTCGCCTTCGGCCGGTTCCTCGGCGCCTGCGTCCGGCTCGGCGCCGTCCCCGCCTACGGGCCGGACGCCGACTTCGACCTCGTCCCCGTCGACTACGCGGCCGGCGCCCTTGTCGAACTCGCCGCGAAACCGCAGGCGTTGGGCGGCACCTACCACCTCGCCCACCCGGTCCGCACCCGGTTCGCCGACGTCGTCGAACGGCTGCGCGCGGCCGGCCACCCGCTGACGGAGACCGACCCCGAGGAGTGGTCGCGCGCGGTCACGGCCGACGTCCTGGACGCGGGTGCCGACGGCGACGAGTCCGTCGCCTCGGTGGCCGCCCTGGCCGGGGCGTCCCAGGGCATGCCCGGTTTCGGCAGCCTCCGCCTGGACGTCACCGGCACGCTCCGGGCGCTCGCCGGCGCGGTCCCCTGCCCGCCCGTGGACGGGCCGCTGCTCGACCGCTACCTCGACCACCTCGCCGCCGGGGGCCCGCTGCCGTCGCCCGCCGGCTCCCGCACCACCGGATCGGAGATCGTCATATGAGCGCCGAGAACGCCGAGGTCACGGTGGCGGGCCCGCGGCTCCCCCTCCTGCCGGGCGGGTCCGCCGGCGCCCCCGAGGCCGTCCACCTCACGCTGGACGGACCCCGCCGGCGGCGCCTGGCCGAGCGCGCCGACGCGCACGGGATCCCCCTGGCCGTCCTGCTCGGCGCCGCGTTCACCGAGGTTCTGGCGCTGTGGTCCAAGGAGCCGCGATTCACCCTGTGGTGGCGGGACGCCGGCGGGCGCAGGGCCGTCACCGTCGACGCCGCCCCCGAAGGCACCTTCCTCGACCGGGCCCGGCGCTGCGACTCCGCCCCGGAAGCCACTCAAACGCCCTCACCCGCCGTCGAGTTCGCCGACGAATCCGACGGCCCGGCCGCGCACCACCCGGAAACGGCGCCCGTCCTCGCCCTGCGGATCCGGCCGGCCGCCGACGACGGCGTGACCGCCGTCTGGGAGGCCGCCTCCGGCGCCCTGCCCGCCGGCATGGCGGAGGACATGGCCCACTCCTGGTCCGCGCTGCTCGCCGTGCTGGAGGAGGACGCGGACGCCTGGACTGTGCCCGGCTCCCCGGTCCGGCTGCCCGCCGCCCAGGAACGCGCCCGCGCCGAGGTCAACGCGACGGCCGCGCCCGTCCCCGAGGGCCTGCTGCACGAGGCCGTGGCCCGCGCCGCCGCCCGCCACCCCGACCGTACGGCCGTCGTCGCGGGCGGCCGCCGGCTGGCCTACGCCGAACTGGCGTCCCGCACCCGGCGCATCGGCCGCCGGCTTCGCGAACTCGGCGCGCTGCCTGGCGGGTTGGTGGCCGTCTGCATGGAGAAGGGCTGGGAGCAGCCCGTGGGCATCCTCGGCGTCCTGGAGTCCGGAGCCGCCTGGGTGCCGCTCGACCCCGCCCTCCCGGCCGAGCGCCGCGCGTACGTCCTGGAGACGACCGAGGCACGGATCGTCCTCACCCAGCGGTCGGTGGCCGGCCGCTGGGAGTGGCCCGCCGGCGTCACCGTGCTCGCCGTCGACGACGACTCCGCGTGGGACGGCGTCGACGACGGCCCGCTGGAACCCGCCCAGACCCCTGCCGACCCGGCGTACGTGCTGTTCACCTCCGGCTCCACCGGCCGCCCCAAGGGCGTGATGGTGCCGCACCGCGGCGCGCTCAACACCGTCCTCGACGTCAACGACCGCTACGGCGTGACCTGCGAGGACCGCTTCATCGGGCTGTCCGCCATGAGCTTCGACCTGTCCGTCTGGGACATGTTCGGCGCGCTCTGCGCGGGCGCCGCCCTCGTTCTGCCCGACCCGGGCGCCGAGCGGAACCCCGCCCACTGGCTGGACCTCGTCCGCCGGGAGCGCGTCACCACCTGGATGGGGGCGCCGGCCCTGTTCGAGCTGTTCTGCGAACAGGTCGAGCAGGACGACGAGCCATGGGCCGACTCGCTGCGGCTGCTCATCCTCGGCGGCGACTGGATCCCGCTCTCTCTGCCCGCCCGCGCCCGGGACGTCGCCCCCGATGTCCGCTTCGTCGGCCTCGGCGGCAACACCGAGGCGTCCGTGCTGTCCACCACCTACGACGTGGAGACCGTCGACCCGGCCTGGACCAGCATCCCGTACGGCAAGCCGCTCACCAACCAGACCGTGCACGTCCTCGACGCGGCGCTCCGGCCCCGGCCCGTCGGCGTCCCGGGTGACCTGTACATCGGCGGCACCGGCGTGGCCCTCGGCTACTGGCGCGACCCCGAGCGCACCGCCGCCGCCTTCCTCACCCACCCCGACACCGGCGAACGCCTCTACCGCACCGGCGACCTGGGCCGCTTCCTGCCGGACGGGAACGTCGAGTTCCTGGGCCGGGAGGACTTCCAGGTGAAGGTGGACGGCCACCGCATCGAACTCGGCGAGATCGAGACCGCGTTGCGCACCCACCCGGCGGTCGACGCGGCTGTCGTCGTGGCCCTGCCCCGGCTCGACGGCGAGCCCGGCCACCGGGCGCTCGCCGGATACGTCACCCCCGCCGGCGCGGCCCGCCCCGAGCCCGACGCGCTCCGCGCCCACCTCGCCGAACGGCTGCCGTCCTACCTGTGCCCCGCCCACCTCACCGTGCTGGAGACGCTGCCGCTGACGGCCCACGGCAAGGTGGACCGGGCGGCGCTGCCCGCGCCCGGCGAGCGGCCGCCGGCCGGCACCGACGCCCCGCGCACCCCGCTGGAGTCCCAGCTCGCCGACCTGTGGTCGGAGATCCTCGGCGTCGACCGGGTCGGCGTGCACGACACCTTCTTCGAACTGGGCGGCAACTCACTGCTCGGCATCCGGGTGATGAACCGGCTGCGCGAGCGGCTCGGGATCGACGCCGACCCGCACAGCATCTTCCGCCACCGCACGGTCGCCGAACTGGCCCGGGCAGTCGAGGGGGAGCGGGGCGGCGACGCCGCGCACACCGGACTTCCCCCCGTCCGCCCCGAACCCGCCGCCGCGCACGAGCCGTTCCGCCTCACCGACCAGCAGCAGGCGTACTGCGTCGGCCGCACCGGCGCCCTGTCCTCCGGCAACGTCTCGGCCCACATGTACCTGGAGTTCGAGGGCGAGGGCCTGGACCGCGAGCGGTTCGAGCGGGCCTGGCGGCGGGTCGTCGACCGCCACCCCATGCTGCGGGCCGTCGTCCTGCCCGACACCATGGAACAGCGCGTCCTGGAGTCCGTACCGCCGTACGAGATGCCGGTGGTGGACCTCCGCGCCGCCGACGAGGACGGCGTACGGGACGGGCTGGACGCGATCCGGGAGCGCTACTCGCACGAGGTCCGGCCGGTCGACACCTGGCCGCTCTTCGACGTCGTGGTGGCCGAGCTGCCCGCCGACCGCTACCGGGTGCACATCAGCGTCGACGCCCTGTGCTGCGACTTCGCCAGCATCCGCGTCCTCTTCGACGACCTGTCGCGCGCCTACGCCGACCCGGGCGCGGAGCTCGCCCCGCCGCCCATGACCTACCGGGACTACGTCCTGGCCACCGCCGGCCTCGACCGGACCGAACAGCACCGGCGGTCGGCCGCCTACTGGGAGGAGCGGCTCCGGACGCTGCCGCCCGCCCCGCGCCTGCCCATGCTCCGCAGCCCCGAGTCGGTGACCGAACCCCGGTTCGTCCGCCGTTCGGTACGGATCCCCGCCGAACGCTGGGACCGGCTGGTCGCGCGCGCCGGCGAGGCCGGCCTGACACCGGCCGGGCTGCTGCTCGCCGCCTACGCCGAGGCCCTGGCCCCCTGGGCCCAGGAGCCCCGCTTCACCCTCAACGTCACCAACCTCAACCGGCTCTCGGTCCACCCCGAAGTGGACGCCACCGTGGGCGAGTTCGCGTCCTTCGCCCTCGTCGAGGTGGACACCGGAGGCGGCGACGGCTTCGCCGTGCGCGCCCGCCGGATGCAGGAGCGGCTGTGGAGCGACCTCAGTCACTCCTACGTCAGCGGTGTCCACCTGCTGCGCGAACTCATGCGGCAGCGCGGCGGGTTCGACGGCGCCCTGATGCCGATGGTGTTCACCAGCGCCGTGCCGCTGGCCGGCGGCACCGCCGGACTGCTGGGCGGGCTGCTCCGGCAGGTCGGCGGCATCACCCAGACCCCGCAGGTCTGGATGGACCTGCTCACCGAGGTGCAGGACGGCGACCTCGTCGTCAACTGGGACGTCCAGGAAGCCCTGTTCGACCCCGCGCTGGTCGACGAGGTGTTCGCCGGGCTCGGCGGGCTGCTGGAGCGGCTGGCCGACGCCGACGGCGACAGCGCCTGGACCGCGCCGGACCCCCTGCCGTCGCCCACCCGGCTGTCGGCGGCAGGTCTCGGCGACGGCGGCACCCGCGAGCTGCCCGACCGCCTCGTCCACGACGCCTTCCGCGAGCAGGCGGCCCTGCGCCCCGACGCCCCGGCCGTCATCGCCGCCGACCGCACCCTCACCTACGCCGAGCTGCACCGCGAGGCCGCCCGCGCCGCCCACTGGCTGCGCGCCCGGGGCGCGGCCCCCGGCCGGCCCGTCGGCATCGTCCTCGACAAGGGGTGGGCGCAGATCGTCGCCGCCTACGCCGCCCTCTACGCGGGCGCCCCCTACCTGCCCGTGGACCCGGACGCCCCGGCCGAACGGACGCGCGCCCTGCTCGACCGGTGCGGCGCCGGCCTCGTCCTCACCCGGCGCGGCCTGGCCGAACGGGCCGCGGGCGAGCGGGAGATCCTCTGCCTCGACGAGCCGCTCCCCGCGGACGTACCCGACACGGACGAGCCGCCCGCGCCCGCCGCGACCCCGGCCGACCTCGCGTACGTGCTGTTCACCTCCGGGTCCTCCGGCCGCCCGAAGGGGGTGATGACCGAGCACCGCGGCGTCGTCAACGCCCTGCGGGAGACCGTCGAGGAGTTCGGCGTCGGGCCCGGTGACCGGGTCCTCGCGCTGACCGCGCTCCACCACGACATGTCCGTCTTCGACGTGTTCGGCGTGCTTGGCGCGGGCGGGACGCTGGTGCTGCCGGAGGCCGCGCAGCGCCGCGAGGCCGCGCACTGGGCGCGGCTGCTGGCCGACCACCGGATCACCCTCTGGAACTCCGTCCCCGCGATGATGGAGATGCTGCTGGAGCACCTGGGCCCCGACCTCGGGGTGCTGGAGCCGCTGCGGCTGGCCTTCCTGGGCGGCGACTGGCTGTCCGTGCCCGCCGTCCGCCGGCTCACCGAGGAGGCGGGCGTCGAGGTGGTGAGCGTCGGCGGCCCCACCGAGACCACCCTGTGGAACATCCGGCACCGCGTCCGCCGGCTGGACTTGGGCCGGCGCACCGTCCCGTACGGCACGCCGATCGCCAACACCCGCTACCGGATCCTCGACGAGCGGCTGCGCGACCGGCCGGTCTGGGCGACGGGCGAGATGTACGTCGCCGGTGTCGGCCTCGCGCGCGGCTACTGGGACGATCCCGAGCGCACCGCCGCCTCCTTCGTCACCCACCCGGAGTCCGGCGAACGCCTCTACCGCACCGGTGACTTGGGGCGCTTCCTGCCGGACGGCACGATCGAGTTCGTCGGCCGCGCCGACTTCCAGATCCAGGTGGGCGGCCACCGGATCGAGCCCGGCGAGGTGGAGGCGGCGCTCCTGGCACACCCGGACGTGACCGCCGCCGTGGTCACCGGGCGCCGGGCGGCCGCCGGGCCCGGTCACCGGGGCCTGACCGGGTACGTCGTACCGGCCGCCGGCACGGACCCGGACGGGCTGCCCGACCGGCTGCGCGCGCACCTGCGCGGCGTACTGCCCGGCCACATGGTGCCGTCCGCGTTCGCCGTCCTCGGCGCGCTGCCGCTCAACGCCAACGGCAAGGTGGACCGGGCGGCCCTGCCCGAACCCGCCGCCGAACCCACCGGCTCCCCGGACGCGCCGCGCTCCGCGGTGGCGGAGATCTGCGCCGGCGTGTGGGCCGAGGTGCTGGACCGCCCGGCCGTCGGCGAGCACGAGAACTTCTTCTCCCTGGGCGGCGATTCGGTGCTCGCCACCCGCATCGTCACCCGGCTCCGGCAGGTGTTCACCTCCGACGGGATCTCGCTTCGGACGCTGTTCCTGTCGCCGACGGTCGCCGGGCTCGCCGAGGCGATCACGGCGGGGGAGGACGTCCCCGGCCGCTCGGAGGCGGTCGCCGGGATCCATCTGCGCGTCTCCCGGATGACCCCGGAGGAGGTCGCCCGCGAGCTGTCCGCCCGCCGGCACGCCGTGAAGGACGGTGCGAGAGCGTGAAGATGACGCAGCGTCACATGCCGCCGCTGGTGCACGAACGCGTCGCCCGCCAGGCCGCGGCGACCCCGGACGCCGAGGCGGTGACGGCCGGCCGGGAGCGGCTGACGTACCGGGAGCTGGAGGAGTCCGCCGAGGCGCTCGCCGCCCACCTGCGGCGGCTCGGCGCCGGACCCGAGACGCCCGTCGGCGTCTGCCTGGGCCGCACCCCCTGGCTCGTGGTCGCCGTGCTCGGCGTGCTCAAGGCCGGGGCGGCGTACGTGCCGCTCGACCCGGCGTTCCCCGTGGACCGCATGGAGTTCATGCTGCGGGACAGCGGCGCGCGGCTGGTCGTCACCGAGGACGCGTACCGCGGCCGGCTGGAGGGCGGCCCCGGCACGGTGGTGTCGCTGGACCGCGACTGGTCCCGCATCGCCACCGCCGGCCCGGCCCCCGCCACCGGCCCCGACGCCGGGAACCTCGCCTACGTCCTCTACACCTCCGGCTCCACGGGCCGGCCGAAGGGCGTGGCCGTCGAACACCGCAGCGCGGCGGCCTTCGTGGACTGGGCGCTGACCGAGTTCACCCCCCGGGAGCTGCGGTACACCCTGGCTTCCACCTCGCTCTGCTTCGACCTGTCGGTCTTCGAGCTGTTCGCCCCACTCGCCTGCGGCGGCACGGTCGTCCTGGCGGAGACCGTGTTCCACCTGCCGGTGGCCGCCGCCCGGCGTCCCGTCACCCTCGTCAACACCGTCCCCAGCCTCCTCCTCGACCTGCTGGCCTCCGAGCCGCTGCCGGCCTCGGTGCTGACGGTCAATCTGGCGGGGGAGGCCCTTCCGGCCACCCTGGCGCAGAAGCTGTACGGCACCGGGACCGTGGAGCGCGTCCACAACCTCTACGGCCCGACCGAGGACACCACGTACTCCACGTGGAGCCGGGTGCCCCGCTGCTGCGCCAAGCCGCTGATCGGCCGGCCGGTGACGGGGACGACCGCGTACGTCCTGGACGCCGCCGGGCGGCCGGTGCCGGACGGCGAGGCCGGGGAACTCTTCCTCGGTGGGGCCGGTCTGGCCCGCGGCTACCCGGGCCGGCCGGGGCTCACGGCCGAACGGTTCCTCCCGGACCCGTTCTCCGGGGTGCCCGGTGCCCGGATGTACCGGACCGGCGACCTGGCCCGGCGGCTGCCCTCCGGCGAACTCGACTATCTGGGCCGGGCGGACCAGCAGGTGAAGGTGCGCGGGCTGCGGATCGAGCCGGGGGAGATCGAGGGCGTCCTGCTGGAGCGGCCGGAGGTCCGCCGGGCCGCCGTCGTCGCCCGGGGCACCGCCGCCGACACGGCCGGGCTGGTCGCGTACGTCGAGTGCGACGGCGCCCCGGACCCCGTCGTGCTCAGGAAGCACCTGGGGGGCCGGCTGCCGTCCTACATGGTCCCGGCCGTGTTCGTCCCGATGGCCGCCCTGCCGCTCACCGTCACCGGCAAAATCGACCTCAACGCCCTCCCCGAGCCGCCCGGCTGACGTGCCGTCGGACGGCGGGAATTCCCCCGGAACCGGTGGCGGCCGAAATTCTCGGCCGACATCGGAATAGCCGGAAATCGAGTGCTAAACTCGCGGCCACCATGCGCGGTAAGGTGACCCTTACTCGATGAGGCGGCGGTACGCCGGAAATGAATTCGGAAACGATTGTCAATGCACCGCCCATGGCCCGCCGGCCGCCGCAGCAACCCAACGGAGAGGCTTTAGTGAGCGCCACGGATACCGCGGTGGGCCGGCAGGCCCGCATCGTGCTCATCATCACCGTCGTCGCCTCGGCGCTATTGGTCATCGATATCACTATCGTTTCCGTGGCGCTGCCCTCGATCCAGTCGGACCTCGGCGGTTCACTGGCCGCGCTGCAGTGGATCATCATCGGCTACACGGTCACGTTCGGCGCCTTCCAGCAGGCGGCCGGTTCGCTGTCCGACCGGCTGGGCCGCCGGGCGATGTTCATGAGCGGCATCGCCCTGTTCACCCTCTCGTCCCTCGCCTGCGGCGTCGCCCCCAACGCGCTGACGCTCGACCTGGCCCGCGGCGTGCAGGGCATCGGCGCGGCCTTCGTCCTCGCCAACGCGATGCCGCTGATCGCCCAGGTCTACGAGGGCCAGGCCCGCAACATGGCCATCGCCGTCTGGGGCACCACCCTCGGCGCCTGCGGCGCGGTCGCGCCCGTCATCGGCGGCCTGCTGGTCGACCTCACCCAGTGGCGCTACCTGTTCCTGATCAACGTGCCCATCGGGGCGATAGCCCTGTTCCTCTGCCGCACCCGGCTGCCCGCCGACCCGCCGCGCACCTCCCTGTCCGGCATCGACTGGACCGGCGCGGGACTGCTCGTCCTCACCCTCGCCGTCGTCAACTACGGCCTCACCCGCGGCGAGGACCAGGGCTGGGGGAGCGCCGCCACCCTGGCCCAGCTCGGCGTGGGCGTGGTGCTGCTCGCCGGTTTCCTGGTCCTGGAACGGCGGGTGAAGGCGCCCACGCTCGACCTGTCGCTGTTCAAGGTGCCCACCTTCGTCGCGGCCACCCTGATCGCCTTCTTCTCCCGCTTCGCCACCGTCGGCGGCTCGGTGTACTACATCCTGTACTTCCAGAGCGCCCGGGGGCTCAGCCCGCTGCAGAACGGCCTGCTGATGATGGCCATCTTCGCGCCGCAGCTGGGCATGGGACTGGTGGCCGGCAAGCTCCAGGCCAGGTACTCGCCGTCGCACATCATCGCCGCGGGCTTCGGCATCCTCGCGATCGGCGGCCTCGCCATGGCCTGGTCCTTCGACCGCGACACCACCATCTGGGCCACCCTGCCCGGCCTGCTCCTCTGGGGCGTCGGCGGCGGACTGGCCGGCAGCCCGTCGATGTCCCTCGCCGTCAACGTGGTGCCCAAGCAGCGCGCCGGCATGGCGTCCGGGGCCATCAACAGCCTCTTCATGTTCGGCGCCGGCGCCGGCGCCGCGATCTTCGGCATCCTCTTCCGCGACCGCATCTCCGACAAGGCCGGCGGCGAGGCCGTGCTGGCCGGCGCCGACCACGACGAGATCGTCTCCGCCGCAGCGCAGGGCGACATCTCCCGCGCCCTGGAGCACGTCCCCGACGCGGTGACCGGCCAGGTCCGCCGCACGCTGGAGACGGCCGTGTCCGACGGCGCGGCCAACGTGATGACCTGGGCCGCGATCATCTGCGTGGGCACCGCGGCCGTCGCGCTGACCCTGGTCCGCAAGAAGGACCTGCTCACCGGCGCCCCCGAACCGGAGAAGGCCCCGGGCAAGGCCGAACCGGAACCGGCCTGAGCCCGCGCCGTCCGCGAAAGCCCGTCCCGCCCACGCCAGGAGCCCGCATGACCCCGTCCGGCCGCACCTCCCCGCTGCGCCTCCTGGTCCTGGGCGGCACCGGCTTCGTCTCCGGCGCCATCGCCCACGAGGCCGTCGCCCGCGGCCACGACGTCACCTGCGTCGCCCGCGGCACCGGCGGCGAACCACCCGCCGGAGCCCGCCTGCTGCGGGCCGACCGCGCCACGCCCGGCGCCCTCGACGCCCTGCGCGGCACCCCGTTCGACGCCGCCGTCGAGACCGCCACCCTCGCCCTGCCCTGGGTGCGGGAGGCGCTGGCCGCGGTGACCGCCGCCCACTGGACGTTCGTCTCCTCCATCAGCGTCTACGCCGACACCCACACCCCGGGCAGGACGCCCGGACCGCCCGGCTGCGGCCCGCCCTGCCCGGCGACACCGCCGCCTACGACCCGGCCCGGGACCCCGAGCCGTCCCAGGCGCGGTACGGCGGCGTCAAGCTGGCCTGCGAGGACGCCGTCCGGGAGGCGGCCGGGGACCGGGCGTTCGTGGTCCGGCCCGGACTGCTCACCGGCCCGGGGACGACGTCGGCCCGTTCGGCTACTGGCCGTTGCGGATGGCGCGCGGCGGTCCCACCGTCGTACCGCCCGCCGTCGGGGAGGCCGGACTCCCGCTGCCCGCGCAGCTGTTGGACGTCCGCGATCTGGCCGCGTGGATCGTCGACGCGGCCGAGCGGCGGACGGCCGGGTCGTTCGACGCCGTCGGCCCGGCGGTCGCCCTGGCGGACCTGCTGGCGGAGGTCGCCGACGCCGTGGGCCGGGAGCCCGAACCCGTCCCGGTGCCCGAGCCCGTCCTCACCGAGGCCGGCGTCCGGCCGTGGACCGGGCCGCACTCGCTGCCGCTGTGGCCGCCGAGGGAGCTGTACGGCGCCCTCACCCGGGCCGCCGGGCCTTCCGCCGACGCCGGGCTGCGCGCCCGGCCGGTCGCCGACACCGCCCGCGCGGTGCTGGAGGACCGCCTCGGCCGCGCCGTCGGACGCCGGCCGCCGGCCGGGCTGACCCCGGTCGAAGAGGCGGCCCTGCTCCGCGGCATGGGGTGGTGAACCCCATCTGACTCCGGCCCCTGCAACCCCGGTTGCAGGGGCCGAATGCCATCCTCGGTTGGCATACATCCGGCCATCGGCGTTGATACGTTCGGGCGCGATTTCGCCCCTTCCCCCTCAGACGCCCCCTCTCCCTCAGGAGACGCCGTGGCCTCGGCAGCCCAGCCCATACCCGCATCGACGGGCCCCGCCCCGGCGGCGCCCGCACCGGCCCGACCGCTCCCCGTGCGGCTCCCCTCGCTCACCGGGCTGCGCTTCGTCGCGGCCTTCGCGGTGTTCGCCGCGCACGCCTACTTCACCTTCTGGTTCGACGGCGTCTGGGAGGGCAACTCCGCGGCCACCTTCGCGCTGATCCTCGCCCGCTCGGGCGTCGCCTTCTTCTTCCTGCTCAGCGGGTTCGTCCTGACCTGGTCGGCGCGGCCGGGCGACCGGGCGGGCGCCTTCTGGCGGCGCCGCGCGGCGAAGATCTACCCGACGCACGTAGTCACCTGGCTCGCCGCCCTGCTGCTGATCGACTGGGCGGGCGGCCAGGTCACCACCCGTCAGGCCGTGCCCAACCTGTTCCTCGTCCAGTCCTGGTGGCCGGTCTTCGACGTCTACGACAGCGTCAACGGGGTGTCCTGGTCGCTGTCCTGCGAGGCGTTCTTCTACCTGGCCTTCCCGCTGCTCATCCCGCTCGTCCGGCGGATCCCCGCCGCCCGGCTGTGGGCCTGTGCAGGCGCCGCGGCCCTCGCGGTGATCCTGCTGCCCGCGCTGGTCACCGCGGTGACCTCGGCGGAGCCCTCGTTCTACGGGCTGCCCACGACGCTCCACCGCTACTGGGCCGTCTACACCTTCCCGCCGGCCCGCCTGCCGGAGTTCGTCCTCGGCATGCTGCTCGCCCGGGCGCTGGCGGAGGCGGGCGGCACCCGCGTCCGGTTCCGGCACGCCCTGCCCGCCCTGGCGGTGGGCTACCCGCTGGCGATGTACGTGCCGTTCCTGTACGCGATCACGGCCGTGCTGGTGATCCCGATGGCGCTGCTGGTCCTGGCGGGCGCCGGCGCGGACGTCCGGGCGTCGCGTTCGCCGCTGCGGAGCCGGACGGCGGTGTGGCTGGGTGACGTCTCGTTCGCCTTCTACATGGTCCACATGCTCGTCCTCACCTACGGATACCGGCTGGTGGACGAGGACCGCACGGGCGGGGACGGCTTCCGGGCGCTCTGCGCCGTGGCCTTCCTCGCCGCCTCGGTGGCGGTGTCCTGGGCGATGTACACGGGGGTGGAGCGGCCACTGACCCGGCTGCTGGGTTCGGGGCGACGGCCCAGGCCGTAGGCGACTCCCGGGAAATGAGGAACCGCCCCCGACGGGGGCGGGGGCGGTTCCTGTTCATGGGGTGGCCGGGCGGGCTCAGCGTGCCTCGGGCGCGCGCCGGTGGACCGTGCCGTGCGGGTCCTCGCAGTGCCGCCCGTCCGCCTCGCCGGAGCCGACGCCCACCAGCTCGCCGGGGGCCTCGCAGACCTCCAGCGTCGCGTGGGTGATGCCGTACCCCGCGCGCAGGTCGGCCTGGACGGCGGTACGCACCGTGTGGCAGTCGCCGCCGGGTTCGACCAGGACGTGCGCCGAGAGCGCCACCTCGCCCGACGTGATCTCCCAGATGTGCAGGTCGTGGACCTCCACCACACCCTCCTGACGCGCCATCCGGGCGCCCACCTCGTCCGGCTCCATGCCGGGGGCGCGGCCTCCAGGAAGATCCGGCCCGAGGCGCGGACCAGGGAGACGCCGGACCGCAGCATCAGGGCCACGACGACCAGGGTGGCGACGGAGTCGGCGCGGGTGAATCCGGTCAGCATGACCACGGCGCCGGCCACCGCCGTGGCGACGAAGCCGTACAGGTCGGTGATGATGTGCTGGAAGGCGCCCTCCACGTTGAGCGAGGAGCGGTTGGCCTTCGACATGCACCACGCGGCGGCGATGTTCACCACCACTCCCGACACGGCCGTGGCCAGCACCATGCCGCCGCCGACCTCCGGCGGGTCGATCAGCCGCCGCACGCTCTCGTACGCCAGCCAGGCGGACAGCAGGAGCAGCGTCAGCCCGTTGCCCTGGGCTGAGAGGATCTCCGCCCGCTTCAGACCGTAGGTGTAGCCGCCCTTGGCCGGGCGGGCCGCCAGTCGCATCGCGACCAGGGCCAGCACGATCGAACCGGCGTCCGACAGCATGTGCGCGGCATCGGAAATCAGGGCCAGGGAATGGGCGAGGAAAGCGACGACGACTTCCACCGCCATATAGGCGAGGATCAGCCCGAGCGCGATGCTCAGCCAGCGGCGGTCCGCGTCGGCGGCCACCCCGTGGCTGTGCCCGCCGTGACCGTGACCGTGGCCGTGGTGATGCCCGTGGCCGTGTCCGTGTCCATGATCGTGGGCGTGGCCGTCATGGGAATCGTGCCGGTGACCCTCCCCGTCCGCCGTCGTGTCGCCGGCATGCCGGTGCGCCTGCTGCATGAAACCCCCTCGTTCCGGGCTGGGCAGGGAAAGTGAAGCGCATTGTTTCCACGATTTCAAAGGCTGCAATGGAGACGGTTATCAAAAGCGTGCCCCGGTGCGGTAATTTCCCGATTTCTTTCGTCGGCATTCCGGCACGGGCGGCCCTGACGATGGCCGGAAAACACCGGATGGGGGCGGAGAACGCCAGGAACGGGCGCCGGGGCGGCGGTATCCGGACAGATCGCGGCGCGGAGGGGGCGCGGGGCGGCGCAAGCGAGTCGTCAAACGAACTGCAAGCGGAGCCGTCGACTCTGTGCGCGTGACGCCCGAGAACACCTCCCCAGGACGTTGGCCGGCACCGGACGCGCCCGCCGCCACCGCGGCCACGGCCCCCCGGTTCTCCCTGCTGGGCCCGGTCCGCGCGTGGTCGGGGACGGCCGAGATCGACCTCGGCTCCCCGCAGCAGCGCGCCCTGCTCGCGATCCTCCTGTTACGCCGTGACCAACCGGTCCCGTGCGAGCACGCCGTCCGCGCACTGTGGGGCGACTCCGCCCCCGGTCCGCCGACACCACCGTACGCACCTACGTATACCGGCTGCGCCGGCTCCTCGGCGACCTCGCCGGCGACGCCCCGGAGATCCGGAAGCAGGGCGGCGGTTACCTGCTCACCGCCGGCGGCGCGACGCTCGACACCGAACTCTTCCGGGACCTCCTGGCGCGGGGGCGCGAGGCCCGGGACCGGACGGACCCCGGCACCGCCCTCGGACACCTCCGGGACGCCCTCGCGCTGTGGCGCGGCACCCCCTTCGGGGACGCGGACACCCCGTACTTCACCGCCGAACGGGAGCGCTGGGAGCAGCTGCGGTCCGCGGCCACCGAGGAGCTGGCCGCCGTCCAGATCGGACTCGGCCGGTACGCCGAAGCCGTGGCGATGCTTGAAGCGGAGCTCGCCGGACGGCCGTTGTGGGAGAAGCTGTGGGAGCTCCGGATCCGGGCGCTCGCCGGCCTCGGCCGCCGGGCCGACGCCCTGGCGGCCTACCAGGACGCCCGCCGTCTCCTGCACACCGAACTCGGCCTGGAGCCCGGCCCCGGCCTGCGCGAGCTGCACCGCGGGATCCTGGCCCTGGAACCACCGGCCCCGGCCGCGCCCGCCGTTCCCCCGGCGGAGCGCTCCGGGACGGCGGGCCGGAGCGGGGAACCTCCGGCGCCGCCCGCGGACTTCGTGGGCCGGACCGCCGAACTGGCCGCCCTCGCCGAACGGCTGACGGCCCCCGGCCCACCGGTTGTCATGTCTCTGACCGGTCCGGCCGGGATCGGCAAGACCGCCTTGGCCCTCCGCGTGGCCCGCGACCTGCGGTCGCGCTTCCCCGACGGCCGGCTCTACGCGCGCCTTGCCGCGCCCGACGGCACACCGCGTCCGCCGGAGGACGTGCGGGGGGAACTGCTGACGGCCCTCGGCGTCCCGGCCGCCGCCATCCCCGGACCGGTGTCCGAACGCGCCGCGCTGTGGCGGCGGATGACGGACGGCCGACGGCTGCTGCTCGTCCTGGACGACGCCGTGCCCGGCACCCGGCCGGAGCCGCTGCTCCCGGTGTCACCCGGCAGCGCGGCCCTGCTGGTGGGGCACCGTCCGACCGATGAACTCGCCTCGGCGGAACGGGCGTTCGTGCTGGACGGGCTCACCCTGGCCGACGCGCTCCAGCTGCTGGGCGCGGTCGTGGGCCACGAGCGGCTGCGGCACGAGGCCGAACCGTCCGCACGGCTGGTCTCCACCTGCGAGTACCGGCCGGCGGCGCTGCGGGCCGCGGCGGCCCGGCTGCTGGCCGACCCGCGCCGCAGCGTCCGCGACGTCGAACGGGAACTGCGCACCGGCGCGGGCCCCGGACCCGTGGAGCTCCGCCTCGGCCGGCCGCCGGCGCGCGGCGGACACCCGTCCCACGGCGTGTGCCCGCGCGCCGTAGCCGCCGGAGCTCATGCGGCGGACGCCCGTCGGGACAGCGACGCCGGACGCATGTCCGTCCAGTGGCGCTCGACGTAGTCGACGCACTCGCCGTGGGGGGCCGGGCCGTGCGCCACGGCCCACCCGGCGGGCACCTCGGCGAAGTCCGGCCAGAGGGAGTGCTGGTTCTCGTCGTTGACGAGGACGCGGTACGTCCCGGTCTCGTCCTCGAACGGGTTGCTCATCGGTGACCTCCCGGTCGTCGTGGGGGTGAGTGGGGAAAGGGC
The DNA here is from genome assembly GCF_050937075.1 of Streptomyces sp. CA-181903. NCBI lineage: Bacteria > Bacillati > Actinomycetota > Actinomycetes > Kitasatosporales > Streptomycetaceae > Streptomyces > Streptomyces sp. CA-181903. The sequence continues at coordinate 762,666 of NZ_JBNJLY010000001.1, read as the reverse complement.
GCTCATCTGCCGGCCGCCCGCCCGTAGTCCTGCCTCCCCTTGCGCAGCGCCCCCACCAGGCCCGCGTGGAAGCGGACGTAGGACTTCTCCTGGATCGGGTGCGGGACGGGCATGGACCGGTGCAGCCGGTGCAGGTTGAGCGAGGAGACCGCCGGGTAATGGTGGTGCTCCGCGTGGTAGTTGGCGTTCCACATGAAGTAGCGGACGAAGCGGTTGGACCGGACCGTCCGGGTGTTGCGCGACACCTCCGGCATGCCCCACAGCCCGTAGTGCTCGGGCAGGCTGAGGAAGACGCTCGCGGGCAGCGAGAGCGCCAGCGGCACCCAGTACGCGATCAGCAGCGCGAACGGGAAGAGGACCGTGAGGACGGCCATCAGGACGATCCAGGTGAAGATCGCCCAGTTGTCTCGCTTCGCGTCCCGTCGGCGGTCGTCCGTCCGGACGCTCGCCGGGAAGTCGCCACGCCAGGTCTTCACGATCCGGCGGGGGAAGCCCGGCCAGAACGGCAGCCCGGACAGGTTGTAGAGGTAGGCGCGCAGCGTCGCGTAGTGCTCCGCGGGCTCGCTGTCGCCCTCCACCCCCGTGTAGCGGTGGTGGACGAGGTGCTGGTGGCGGTAGATGGTGTAGTTGAGGAGGATCGGCGTCGACCAGGCCGCGCCCGCGACCCGGTTGGCCTTCCTCGATCCCAGGTGGGTGCCGTGGACGCAGTCGTGGGCGGCGTTGATGAAGCCGGCGAGGACGAAGCCGAGGAACGCGGAGCCCAACAGCGCCCACCAGCCGACGCCCGGCCGCAGCGCCACGGTCACCGTGGCCGCGTAGACGACGGCGAGCACCGCCGTGCGCGCGGCGACCCGCCTCCGGTCGGCCCGGGCCAGGTTCATCAGCAGGGCCTTGTCCAGCCCCTGGCGGTACGGCCGGTCGCCGGTCTCCTGCCGTACGCCCTGCGCGTCGCTCACGGCCGTACCTCCCCGACCGCGTCACGGACCGTCACCTCGACGGCACGCGCCCGCTCCCGCGTGGGCGCGAGGACCACGCACTCCAACGGCCGCTCCCCGGACGGGTCGTAGCCCAGGACGACCGTCCCCTCCCCGGTCTCCGGCGAGAAGGCGAGCCCGTGCCGCCGGAGGACGTCCAGGGCGACCGGCAGCGGCAGCGCGGGCACGTCCCGCAGCCCGGACAGCACGTGCGTGTCCAGATAGGCCGGGCCCAGCAGCCGTTCCCCGGCGGCGTGCAGCGCGAGGCTGCCGCCCCAGCGGGCGTTGGCCTCGTTGAAGAGGACCTCGCCGGTGTCGGTGACGATGCCGTCCACGTTGATGTGCCCGCGGTAGCCGATCGCCGCCGCGAGCGCGACCATCCGGGCCGACGCGGTCAGGGCCCGGGCGCCGGCACCCGCCGGCAGCTCGGCGGGCAACTCCAGGCCCACCCAGACCAGTTCCGGGGCGGCCGGGTCGGTGTCGGCGCGCCGCCGGATCGTCCCGCTGTCGAGGAACGTGACCTCCCCGGCCGGGCCGATCACATACTCGGCGTAGAAGCTGTGCGTGGACCGGTGGTACGACTCGACGGCGAGCACCGGGTTCTGCCGGTCCGTCAGCTCCGCCCACAGGACGTCCGCGGCGGCCTCGGGCGCGTGGGCGGCGAGGGTCGCGCGGGTGCCGGGGAGCGGCCGGGCCTCCTTGAGGGTGAGGGCCACGTTCCCCTGCCCGCCCAGGTCGTCGTCCCGCTTCACCACCACCGTGCCGGTGCGCGGCAGGTACCGCTCGACGGCGGCCGCCAGGGCGGCGGGCCCGGTGACGACGGTGCCCTCCGGCACCGGGACGTCCGCGCCCACGGCCAGCTGCCGGAAGTGCGACTTGCGGTTGAGCAGCACCGGACCGCGCTGCGCCGCGAACCGCAGCCCGGTGTCGGGCGGCAGGCCGCAGAGGTCCGCGAAGGCGGCGACGCCCTCGGTGTGGTGGGCGGGCAGCAGCTCCCAGGCGTCGTGGTCCGCGAGCAGCGCGCGGACCTCGCGGATCAGCGCGGGCGCGGTCAGGGCCTCGTCCGTCAGGTTCTCCCCGGCGGACACGAAACGTATCGCGGCCCGGTCGGCGCCGAGTTCGCCGCAGACGTACCGGAGGAAGTCCTCGTCCGGCACGAAGGGGACGACCACGACGTCGCCCTCGCGGAGCAGCCACAGCTGGCGGTGGACGGCGCGCGGGGCCGCGGTCCCGACGTTGAGCAGCACGATCCTCGGCACGGCCGGTCCTCCTGAGTGTCTGGTGGTCATCCGGTCACCGCACCACGCCGTACGCCTGGCCGCCGCGCGGGCTGGCCGCGGCGAGCACGCCGCCGTCGCCGTCGGGGCCGGTGGCGCAGACCTTGCCCAGGCTCAGCGCGGGCGCGTTCCGCACCTCGTGCCCCCGGCGCCGGAGTTCGGCGACGGTGGCCTCCGGGAACCCGCCCTCCTCGACGACCACGCCGAGCGGGCTGGCCTGGCGGGGGTGGAACGACGTGGGCACGTGCTCGGTGTGGAAGGTGGCCGCCTCGACGGCCTCCTGCGGGGACATGCCGAAGTCCACGTGGTTGACGAAGAAGTTGAGCGTCCACTGGTCCTGCTGGTCGCCGCCGGGGTGCCGAAGGCGAGGTGCGGCCGGCCGTCGTCGGTGCGGACGATGGTGGGGCTGAGCGTGGTGCGCGGCCGCTTGCCGGGGGCGAGCTGGTTGACGTGGCCCTCGGCGAGCCAGGCCATCTGCCCGCGGGTACCGAGCGGGAAGCCGAGCCCCGGCACCACGGGCGAGCTCTTCAGCCAGCCGCCGCTGGGGGTGGCGACCACCATGTTGCCGTCCTTGTCGGTGGCGCTGACGCAGGTGGTGTCGCCCTTGCCGGCGGTCTTGCGGACGACGGTGGGGATGCCGTTGTGGAGTTCGGCCCGCCACTCGGGCTCGACCGGGCCGCCCGTGGAGTCGAGGACGGGCGGGATCCACGGCTCGCGGCCGTCGGGGGAGCCGGGCCGGAGGACGGCCGACGCCACGGGGCCGATGAGCGCCCGGCGGGCGTCGGCGTAGGCGGGGTCGAGGAGCGCGTCGAGGGGGACGTCCGCGTGCTCCGGGTCGCCGTACCACGCCTCGCGGTCGGCGAACGCCAGCTTGGCGGACTCGATGACGGTGTGGAGGTGGTCGGCGCTGCCGAAGCCCATCGCGCCCAGGTCGTAGCCGGACAGCAGCGACAGCTGCTGGAGGAAGACCGGGCCCTGGGACCAGGGGCCGGGCTTGTGGACCAGCATCCCCCGGTAGTCCAGGGTGGCGGCCCGCTCGACGCCCGGCCGCCAGCGGGCCAGGTCGGCGCCGGTGAGCAGGCCCCTGTGGGGGAGGCCGGTGGAGTCGATGACCTCGGTGGAGGTGACGAACGCGTCGATCGCCTCGGCGACGAACCCCTCGTAGAACGCCCGCGTGGCGCCGTCCGCCTGGGCCTCGCGGCCGGACCCGGCGGCCTCGGCCTCGGCGACGAGTCGGCGGTAGGTGCGGGCCAGATCGGGGTTGCGCATCCGGGAACCGGCCTTGGGGACCTCGCCGTTCCGCAGGTAGGCGGCCCCGGACGCGGTCCAGTGGTCGCGGAACAGCGGCGCCAGCGCCTCGATCATCAGGGCGGCGCGGGGGAGCAGCGGGTAGCCGTGCTCGGCGTAGCCGATGGCCGGTTCGAGGACGTCGGCGACGCGCAGCCGGCCGTGGTCCCGCAGGACCCGCATCCACGCGCCGAAGGCGCCGGGGACGCAGGCCGCGAGGAGACCGGAGCCGGGGATGGCGTCCAGGCCGAGGGCCCGTACGGCGTCGACGGTGGCGGCCTCGGGCATCGGCCCCTGTCCGCAGACGACCGTCACCTCGCCGGTCGCGCCGCCGTGCACCATGATCGGTACGTCGCCGGCCGGGCCGTTGAGGTGGGGCTCGACGACCTGGATCACGAACGCGGCGGCCACCGCGGCGTCGAAGGCGTTGCCGCCGCGGTCGAACATCGCGTGTCCCGCGGCGGACGCGAGCCAGTGGGTGGAGGAGACGGCGCCCTGCGTGCCGTGGAGCTCGGGACGGAACAGCACAGGAGGAGAACCCTTTCGGGACGGGCCGGACGGCCGGGGGAGGGAAGTGGGTTACGCGGCGCGGCCGGGCAGCAGGACCTCGTTCGCGACGTCCTCCAGCACGGAGAAGTCGCCCTGGTACGGGAAGTCGGGGCGCGGCCAGTGCACGACGAGGTCGGTGATCCCGATGCCGCCGAAGAGGCCGCACGCGTCACGGTAGGTCTCGACGGACTCCATGACGCCGTCGATCATCGCGCCGGTGACCACGAGCCGGCGGACGGAGGCGGGGTCGCGGCCGATCGCCTCGCACTCCTTGTCCAGCAGCGCCGACTGCTCGCGGAGCACGGGCAGCGCCTGGTCGTAACGGACCGGCTCGCCGTGGCCCGGCCAGGCGATGGTGACCCAGATGTCGGCGTGGCAGGCGGCCAGCCGGATGCCACGCGGCCCGGTGGCGGCCACGGCGAGGGGCGCGCGCGGGCGCTGGACGCAGCCCGGGTGCAGCCGGGCGCCCGTCGTGGTGAACCAGTCGCCCCGGTACGTGGTCTCCGGCTCGCGCAGCAACTGGTCGGTGAGGTCGACGAACTCGGCGAAGCGGTCGGCCCGTTCACGCGGGTTGAGCCGGCGCAGCCCGAGCGCCTCGTCGTCGAACCCGCCCGCCCCGGCGCCGACCCCGCAGATCGCCCGGCCGCCGGAGATGTCGTCCAGCGTCATGATCTCCTTGGCGAAGGCGACGGGGTGGCGGATGCCGGGGCTGGCCACCATCGTGCCGATGCCGATGCGGGAGGTCGCCGTGGCGGCGGCCGTCAGCGTGGGCATGGTCGCGAACCACGGCTTCTCGCGGAACCAGCGCCACATCAGGTGGTCGTAGGTCCAGGCGTGGTCGAAGCCCAGCCGCTCCGCCGTCACCCAGCGGTCCCGGGCCTGCTGCCAGCGCTGCTCGGGCAGGATGATGATTCCGTGTCGCATCGTCTCAGCCATGTTCTCAGCCGTTCCTTCGGGGGCTCGTCGGTCCGGTGCCCGTGGGCGCGGCACCGGTGGCGGTGGCCAGCGCGGCCGTGCGGAGCACGATGTCGGTGAGCTCGTTCTCGCAGGCCAGGACGTCCGGCGTGCACAGCTCGTCCGGGGCGGGCCCGGGGTAGTGGGCGACGGACGGGTAGAGCCCGTTCGTCGTCAGGTCCATCGCCACCGCCTTGCAGCGGCGCAGGAGCTGGGCCAGCACCTCCTGGCCGGCGACCGGGGCGCGCAGGGTGAGGAAGTAGCAGTCGAAGACGCTCGTCCACATCCGGGGCTGCCGCTCGGGCGGGTTGTCGACCAGGTGCTGGAGCAGCGACCGGCCGTCGGCGACCAGCTTGGCGGCGGTCCCGAGGTGGATCCGGTGCCCGAGGGCCACCTCCCGCACCAGCGCGTCGGCCTCGCCCGCCGGCACCGGCGGCACCTTCCGGCCGCGGAACAGGCTGCGCACGGCCGGGAAGTCGGCCGCCCAGGTGCCGCTGAACGTGCTGTGCAGCCGGTACATGCTCGGCCGGATGACGGCGTTGTAGATCTCGGGGGTGCTGGAACCCGTGTACAGCATCATGGCGCTGTACGCCCGGACGTGGTGGTGGATCTCCCGGGCCGTCGCCAGGTCCTCCTCCTCGCCCGCGCCGAGCCGGTCGAGGGCGGCGGCGACGAGCCGCCAGAGGACGAACGAGATGTGGTGCCCGGTGATCCACCGGAACCAGAAGAGGCGCTCCAGCCCCTCCTCCGTCACCGGCTCGGTGAACAGGGCTCCCTCGTCCGCGGCGGCCAGCAACTCGCGGCACGCCTCCCGGAGTTCGGGACCCGCGTCCGGGGCGAGCGGCCACGGGTCGCCGGGGTGCGGCAGGGTCAGCGGTTCGAGGGCGTAGGGGTAGTCGCCGAAGTCCCAGCCGCGCGCGCCGGGCAGGGAGAGGGCGACCGCGGTCGCGTTGCGGCTCATCGGGTGCTTCCCGGGACGGAGGGGACGTAGGTGAACTCGATCTCCAGGCCGTTGACGTCGAGGCAGTAGAAGCTCTGTACCCCCTCGGCGTCGGTGACGATCCCGGACGGCGGGTCGGGCAGCAGGAAGTCGTACCGCCCGGACGCGTACAGCTCCCGCCACAGCTCCCGGCGGCGGGCGAGCTCCTCCGGCGTGTCCACGGCGAGGCAGACGTGCTGGAACTGGACGTGGTCCTCGGGCCCGCGCTCCCGCACCGGAGCCGTCCGCTCGATCAGGTGCAGCCGGACGCCCCCGGCGACGATCTCGGTGATCCGGGACACCCCGGGCAGCCGGCTGAGCGTCAGCTCCGAGAAGGTCTCGGCGGTCCAGGTCGGCCGGCAGCCGAGGAAGTCCCGGTACCAGGCGAGGGAGTTGTCCAGGTCGAAGGTCTGGACCCCGACGTGGTGCAGGTGTGCCGTGGGCACGGTGGGTGTCGTCACCGGATTCCTCCGCGGTGGTCGTCCTCGTCGGTCGCGTCGGTCGCGCCGTGTGTGGTCATGGCGGCCAGCCGCCGGTCGAGCTCCGGTCCGATCGCGGCGAGCGACGCCGGCCGGGTCATGCCGCCGTGGTCGCAGTCCACGGCGTGGACGTCGAACCGGCCGGCCAGGTGCGGGTGCCACAGCTCCGGGGTGTACGGCGAGCCGTCCCGCTTGTCCGCCGTCGCCCGGAACAGCACCGCGTCACCGTCGAACCGGCCCAGGAGCGGATCGGCGTAGACGCGGCTCATCTCCCGGTAGACCCGGACCAGCGACGCCACGTCCACGTCCGCCGGACCCGCGAGGCTGCCGTCCGGGGCGAGGTCCCGCCCCAGCGACGCGGCCAGCGCCCGGAGCGCGGCGGCCTCGTCGGCGTCCTGCTCCTCGCCCGCGTCCTCCGGGGTCCGGGGGTAGGCGTCCAGCAGGGCCAGCAGCGGGACCTCCGCGCCCTCCTCCCGGAGCCGGACCGCCAGCATGTGCGCGATCAGCCCGCCGACGGACCAGCCCAGCAGGGCGTACGGCCCGTCCGGGCACACCTCGCGGATCCGGGCCAGATAGTCCTTCACCACGTCGTCCGGCGTGCCCGCCGCGTGCTCCGGCGTGCCCAGGCCGGGCGCCTGGAGGGCGTACACCGGCCGGCCGGGGGCCAGGAAGCGGAGCAGCCCGGTGTAGACCCAGCCGGTGCCGGCCGCCGGGTGCACGCAGAACAACGGGGTGCCGGTGCCGCCGCGCAGCCGCAGCAGCGGCGCCAGCGGATCCGCCGTGCCGGCCTCGCCCGCGGCCGTCCGCCGGGCGAGCGCGGCGGGCGTCGGGGCGTCCAGCAGGTCCCGGATGGTGACGTGGACGCCGCACGCCGCCCGGAGCCGGCCGGCGAGGCGGACGACGAGCAGCGAGTGCCCGCCCAGGTCGAAGAACGAGTCGTCGGGACCCACCCGTTCCACGTCCAGCACCTCGGCGAACAGCGCGCACAGCAGCTCCTCGCGCGCGGTGCGCGGTACGCCGCCGTGGGCCGCCCCGGCGAAGTCGGGCGCCGGGAGCGCGGCCCGGTCGAGTTTGCCGTTGGGCGTCAGCGGCAGCGCGTCGAGGACGAGGACGGCGGCCGGGACGAGCGGTGCGGGCAGGAGCCGCGCGGCCTCCCGCCGTACCTCCTCCGGGTCGACGGCGGCAGCCGGCGCGGGCACCACGTAGCCGACCAGCCGCCGGTCGCCGTCCCCGGCCGTGTGCACCGCCGCCGCGGCCCGGGCCACGCCCGGCCGCTCGCGGAGCACGCCCTCGATCTCGCCGAGCTCGATCCGGTGCCCGCGCACCTTCACCTGGCCGTCGGCCCGCCCGGCGAACTCCAGCACGCCGTCGGTCCGCCACCGCGCCAGGTCGCCGGTGCGGTACAGGCGGGAGCCGGGCGGGCCGAACGGGTCGGCCACGAAACGGGCGGCGGTCAGCGCGGGCCGGTCCAGATAGCCTCGGGCCAACTGGGCGCCGCCGATGTACAGTTCGCCGACCGTGCCGGTGGGGGCGGGCCGCAGCCGGCCGTCCAGGACGTACGCCCGGACGCCGGGGAACGGCCTCCCGATCGGCACCGGCCCGGGCGGCAGTGGCGCGCCCGGCGGCAGCCGGTGGTCGCAGCAGTTGACGGTGGCCTCGGTGGGCCCGTACGCGTTCACCACCCAGGCGTCCGGGTGCCGCTCCCGCCACCCCTGGAGCGCCCGGCCGTGCAGCGCCTCGCCACCGATCACCAGGCAGGCACTCGGGGACGCCTGCCCGGGCAGCGACGCCAGCAGCTCCAGATGGCTGGGGGTGGCCTTGAGGAAGTCGGGCCGCGGCGCGTCGCCCTCACCCAGCTCGGCCAGGTGTACGCGGCCGCCGCTGACCAACTGGCCGTACAGCGCGGTCACCGTCAGGTCGAAGGCCACCGACGAGTGCACGGTGCTCGTCCCCGGGACGCCCGGGTAGGACGTGCGGAGGTAGCGCAAGTAGGCCGCCAGGGCGCGGTGTTCGACGACGACGCCCTTCGGGCGGCCGGTCGAGCCGGAGGTGTGAATGACGTACGCCGGGTGGGCCGGGTCCAGGGCCGCCGTCCGCTCGGCGTCGGTGACGTCGCCGTCGGCGTACCCGGCGGTGTCCACCGGCCCGTCGAGGACGACGCGCGGCGCCGCGTCGGCGAGCAGATAGGCGATCCGCTCGGCCGGGTACTCCGGGTCCACCGGCACGTACGCCGCACCGGCCTTCCACACCGCGAGCAGCGCGACGACCAGGTCGGCGGAGCGGGGGAGCACCACCGCCACCCGGTCCTCCGGGCCGGCGCCCCGGGCGATCAGGTACCGGGCCAGCCGGTTGGCGCGGCGGTTCAGCTCCGCGTAGGCGACGGACGTGCCGCCGTGGACGACGGCCGGCGCGTCGGGACGTTCGCCGGCCCGCTCCTCGATCATCCGGTGCGCGAACAGCTCGCGCTCACCGGCCGGTTCGGGCGCCGGGGCGCCGTTCCACTCGGCCAGCAGCCGCCGCCGCTCCTCCGGCCCGACCACGTCGATCTCCGACAGCCGGGCGCCGGAGTCGGCGAGGACGGCGGCCAGGACGCGGTGCAGGCGCCCGGCGACGGCGACGACCGTCGCGTGGTCGAACAGGTCGGTGCTGTAGTCGATGTTCCCCCGCACCCCGAGGGGTTCGCCGTCCGGGCCGAACTCCTCGCGCAGGTTCACCGAGAGGTCGAACTTGGCGACCTCCAGCGGCTCGTCCAGCGGCTCGGCGGCCAGGCCGGGCAGCCGGACCGCCGTGTCGGCCAGGTTGCTGTTGAACGGCATCATCACCTGGAACAGCGGGTGCCGCCCCGCCGAGCGCGCCGGGTTGAGCTCCCTGACCAGCTGCTCGAAGGGGATGTCCTGGTGGGCGAAGGCGGCGAGACCGGTGTCGCGGACGCGGGTGAGGAGCTCGTCGAACGTGGGGTCGCCGCCGAGGTCGGTGCGGAGGACGACGGTGTTGACGAAGAAGCCGACCAGGTCGTCGAGGGCTTCGTCGGAGCGTCCGGCCACCGGGGTGCCGACGGGGATGTCCGTACCGCCGGTCAGCTTCCCCAGCAGGACGGCCAGGGCCGCCTGGAACACCATGAACGTCGTCACCCCGCGCAGCCGTGCCAGCGCCGCCAGGCCCGCGTGCGCGCCGGCCTCGACGAACAGGTCCACGGTCCCGCCCCGGTAGGAGGCGGCGGCCGGGCGCGGCCGGTCGGACGGCAGCCCCAGCTCGTCGGGCAGCCCGGCCAACGCCTGCCTCCAGAAGGCCAGTTCACCGGCGGCCCGGCTGTCGGGGTCGGCGGGGTCGCCGAGCAGCTCGCGCTGCCACAGGGTGTAGTCCGCGTACTGGACGGGCAGTGGCGACCACGCCGGCGCCTCGCCCCGGCGGCGTGCGGTGTACGCCGCGCCGAGATCCCGGACGAGCGGATCCAGCGACCAGCCGTCGGACGCGATGTGGTGCACCACGACCATCAGGACGTGCTCCTCCGGGCCGAGCGCGTACAGCCACGCCCGCACCGGGATCTCCCGCGTCAGGTCGAACGTCCGCCGGGCGTCCTCCCGCAGCCGCCCGTCGAGCGCGGCGGCGTCTAGGCGTACGGTCTTCAGCGCCGGGACCGCCTCCTCCGGCGGCAGGATCCGCTGGAAGGGCTGTCCGTCGGCCTCCGGGCAGACCGTCCGCAGGCTCTCGTGCCGCGCCACCACGTCCCGCAGCGCCGCCCGCAGCGCGTCGGCGTCCAGCGGGCCCGAAAGCCGGGAGACCAGCGGGTTGTTGTACGTCGGGCTGGGGCCCTCCAGGCGGTCGAGGAACCACAGCCGCTGCTGCGCGGACGACAGCGGGATCCGCTCCGGGCGCGGCCCCGCCGCCAGGGCGTGCCCGGCGGCGCCGGCCGTGCCGACGAGCTCGGCGAGCCCGGCCGGCGTCGGCCGCTCGAAGAGGGCGCGGACCGGCAGGTCGGCGCGGAGCCTGCCGCGCACCCGGCTCATCACCTTGGTCGCGGTCAGCGAGTGCCCGCCCAGCGCGAAGAAGTCGTCGTCGATCCCGGCCCCCGGCGCGTCCAGCACCTCGGACCAGATCTCGCACAGCACCTTCTCCACCCGGGTCCGGGGCCGTCGCGACGCCTCGGCGGCCGGCGCGGGCAGGTGCCGGCGCTCCAGCTTGCCGTTGGGGCTCAGCGGCATCCGGTCCAGGACGACGAAGGCCGACGGCACCATGTAGTCCGGCAGGGACGCGGCGACGTACCGGCGCAGCGCGTCCGGCTCGGCGGCCGGGCCGTTCGGGACGACGTACGCGACGAGCCGCTTGACCGACGGCCGGTCCGCCACCGCCAGGACCGCCACCTGGGCGACGGCCGGGTGGCGCCGCAGGAGCGCCTCGATCTCGCCGAGTTCGATGCGGAAGCCGCGGATCTTCACCTGGTGGTCGGCGCGCCCGGTGAACAGCAGCTCCCCGTCGGCCCGCCAGCGGACCAGGTCGCCGGTGCGGTACAGGCGGGAGCCGGGCGGCCCGAACGGGTCGGCCACGAAGCGTCCGGCGGTCTGTGCGGGTCGGTTGAGGTAGCCGCGCGCCAACTGGGCGCCGCCGATGTACAGTTCGCCGATCACTCCCGGGGCGACCGGCTGCAGCCAGCGGTCGAGGACGTACACCGTGGTGTTGCCGATGGGCCGGCCGATCGGCGGGTCCGCCGGCCAGTCGGCCGGGTCGGTGGGCATCCGGTAGCCGGTGGCCATGTGCGTCTCGGTGGGCCCGTAGCAGTTGTCCAGCCGCCGCCCGTCCGCCCCGGTGAAGAGGTCCTTGACGGCCGACGAGAGGACGAGGGCCTCGCCGCCCTGGCCGACGTGGCGCAGCGCCGGGAGGCGGGTGCCGGCGGCGCGGGCCGCCTCGCACACCGAGTTCAGCACCAGGTTCGGCACCACGGTCAGGTCGCTCACCTCGTGCTCGGCGAGCCAGGCCACCAGCTTCTCGGCGTCCTTGCGGATCGCGTCGTCCGGGACGAGCACACAGCCGCCGGACGTGGTGGCGATGAGGAGTTCCATCGGCGAGACGTCGAAGCTGGTCGCCGAGAACAGGGCGATGCGGGCGGGCGGTTCGATCGTCGCCCACCAGGTGACCAGGTTGACCAGCGCCCCGCCGGGCATCGACACGGCCTTCGGCACACCGGTGGAGCCGGAGGTGTAGATGACGTAGCAGGGGTGCGCGGGCAGCAGCGGGGCGGTCCGCTCGGCGTCCGTGAGGTCGCCCGACGGCAGGTGGGACACGTCGGGCAGCTCGGAGAGGACCGTCGTCGGGCGGGCGTCCTCCAGCATGAACGCGTTCCGCTCGGCCGGGTACTCGCCGTCGATCGGGAGGTAGGCGCCGCCGGCCTTCAGGACCGCCCAGACGGCGACCACGAGGTCCGCCGAGCGCGGCAGCCGCAGCGCGACCAGCGCCTCCGGGCCCACGCCGAGGCCGACGAGGTGCCGGGCGAGCCGGTTGGCCCGGGCGTTGAGCTCCGCGTACGTCAGGGTGCCGGTGGCGGCCTGGACGGCCGGCGCGTCGGGGGTGCGGGCCGTCTGGGCCTCCAGCAGCGCGGGGAGGGTGCTGTCCGGCACGTCGAGCGCGGTGGCGTTCCACTCGACGAGGATCCGCGTGCGCTCCTCGGGGGAGAGGACGTCGACCGAGCCGCACGGCCGGCCGGGCTCCGCCGTCACCGCCGCCAGGACGCGGACGAGACGGGCGGCCATGGCCCCCACGGTGGACGCGTCGAAGAGGTCGGCGTTGTACTCGATCTGCCCGGCGACCCCCCGGCCGCCGTCCCGCTCATGGAAGTTGACGTTCAGGTCGAACCGGGCCACGCCCAGCACCGGCCGCCGCCCGGTCACCGCGAGCCCGGGCAGGGACAGCGCGGTGTCCGGCTCGTTCATCGTCAGCGACACCTGGAACAGCGGGTTCCGGGCGAGCGAGCGGACCGGGTTGACCGCCTCCACGACCTGCTCGAAGGGGATGTCCTGGTGGGCGAAGGCGGCGAGGTCGGTGTCGCGGACGCGGGCGAGCAGGTCCTCGAAGGTCGGGTTGCCGCCGAGGTCGGTGCGGAGGACGAGGGTGTTGACGAAGAAGCCGACGAGGTCGTCGAGTGCTTCGTCGGAACGGCCGGCGACGGGCGTGCCGACGGGGATGTCCGTGCCGCCACTGAGCTTCGCCAGCAGCAGCGCCAGGGCCGCCTGGAACACCATGAACGTCGTCACGCCGCGCCGCCGCGCCAGCTCGGTGAGCCGCCGGTGGACCTCCGCGTCGAGGTGGAAGTCGACCGTCCCGCCCCGGTAGGAGGCGACGGCCGGGCGCGGCCGGTCGAAGGGGAGGCCGAGTTCGTCGGGTATGCCCTCCAACGTCTCCTTCCAGAACGCCACTTGGCGCGCGGCCGGGCTGTCCGGTTCGTCGGGGTCGCCGAGCAGGTCGCGCTGCCACAGGGTGTAGTCGGCGTACTGGACGGGCAGCGGCGGCCGGTGCGGCGCCTCGCCGCGGACGCGGGCGGCGTACGCCTCGCCCAGGTCCCGGACGAGCGGGTCCAGCGACCAGCCGTCCGTGGCGATGTGGTGCACCAGCAGCAGCAACGCGTGCTCGTCCGGCCCGACTTCGTACAGCCACGCCCGTACCGGGAGTTCGCGGGAGAGGTCGAACGTCCGCCGGGCATCCTCCTCCAGCCGCGCGTCCAGGGCGGAGGCGTCGAGGCGTACGGCCTCCAGCACCGGGACCGCCTCGTCGACGGGCACGACGTGCTGCACGGGCTGCCCGTCGACCTCCGGGAAGACCGTCCGCAGGCTCTCGTGCCGCGCGACCGCGTCCCGCAGCGCCGCGCGCAGGGCCGCCGCGTTCAGTGGGCCCGAAAGCCGGGAGACCAGCGGGACGTTGTACGTCGGGCTCGGGCCCTCCAGACGGTCGAGGAACCACAGCCGTTGTTGCGCGGACGACAGCGGGACGGGCTCCGGGCGGGGGCCGGCCGTCAGTGGGGTGGCGGGCCGCTCGGGGGCGTCCGCGAGCCGTGTGGCGAGCCCGGCCGGGGTCGGGGCGTCGAAGACGTCCCGGACGGTCGGGCGCGCGCCGAGGTCGGCGCCGATCCGGCCGACCAGCCGCATCGCCAGCAGCGAGTCGCCGCCCAGCTCGAAGAACGAGGCGTCGGCGCCCACCCGCTCCAGGCCGAGGGCTGCCGCGAAGTGCGCGCACAGCACTCGCTCGGCGTCGGTGCGCGCCTCCCGGCCGCCGGTGGCCGCCGCCGCAGGACCGGGGTCGGGGAGCGCCGCGCGGTCGAGCTTGCCGTTGGGGGTCAGCGGCAACGCGTCCAGCAGCGTGACGGAGGCCGGGACCAGGTGCTCCGGCAGCCGGTCCGACGCGAACCGGCGTATGTCGGAGGGGGTGACCTCCCCGGCCGGTACGACGTACGCCACCAGCCGCCGGTCGCCCTCCCCGAACCGGTGCGCGCGGACGGCGACCGCCGCCACGGCCGGGTGCGCGCGGAGGGCCGCCTCCACCTCGCCCGGCTCGATCCGGAAGCCCCGGACCTTCACCTGGTCGTCGGCCCGGCCCACGTAGCGCACCAGGCCGTCGGCGCCCCGCCGGACGAGGTCGCCGGTGCGGTACATGCGTCCGGGCGCGAACGGGTCGGCCACGAACCGGGCCGCCGTCGCCCCGGGCCGGCCGAGGTAGCCGCGTGCCAACCCGGCGCCGGATACGTAAAGTTCGCCGGTCTCGCCGTCCGTCACCGGCCGCAGCCGGCCGTCCAGCACATAGGCGTCGCCGTGGGCGACCGGCCGGCCGATGACCACGTCCTCCGCCGCGTCGGACGCCGCCCACAGCGCGTCCACGACGCACTCGGTGGGGCCGTACAGGTTGTGGGCGGTGACGCCGGGGGTGTCGCGCAGTTCGCGCCACAGCGGTTCGGGCAGCGCCTCGCCGCCGAGGACGACGAGCCGGGGCCGGGCGGCCGGGTCGCGGACCAGGCCGTGCGGCAGCAGCTGCTCCAGGTGGGACGGGGTGAGGTCGACGACGTCCACGCCGTGCCGGGCCACGTACGCGGTGAGCGCGGCCGGGTCGCGGCGGGTGTCGTCGTCCAGCAGGTGCAGCTCGTGGCCGGCCACCATCGCCAGCACCGGGTCCCAGGACGCGTCGAAGGCGAGCGGGGAGACGAGGGCGACCCGGAGCCGGTCGCCGGCCGCCACCTCCGCGTACTGCGGGACGACGTGCCGGTGCAACAGCGCGGCCAGGGCGCGGTGTTCGACGACGACGCCCTTGGGCGTGCCGGTCGAGCCCGAGGTGTGGACGACGTACGCGGCGTGGGCGGGGTCCAGGGGCGCCAGACGGTCGGCGTCGGTGACGGGGGAGTCCGGGAGGCCGGAGCAGTCGACCGGACCGTCCAGCACCACCGCGCAGTCCGCCGCCCGGACCACGGACGCGATCCGGCCGGCCGGCTGGGCGGGGTCCACCGGGACGTACGTGCCACCGGCCTTGAGGACCGCGAACAGCGCCACCAGCGCGTCCACCGAGCGGGGCAGCACCACCGCCACCCGCGCCTCCGGGCCCACGCCCCGGGCGATCAGGTGACGGGCCAGCCGGTTGGCCCGGGCGTCGAGCTCCGCCCGGCCGAGCGCGTCGGCGCCGCAGACCACGGCCCGCCCGCCCGGGTGCCGGCGGACCCGCTCCTCGAACACCTCGTGTACGAGCGGTACTTCGCGCGCCACGCCACCCTCCGTCCCGTCACTCTTCGCCGTCATCGGCCCTCGCCTCACGCCTGTTCACGCCTTTTCACCCTGGTGGCCCGCCGGCCGTCGTCCCGTCATGCCGTGGTCGCCCCGGCGGTCACCGGGGTTCGAGTTCGAAGATGACCTCGTTGGCGACCATGCCGATGTCGTGCTTCTCCCGCAGCCGCCAGCCGCTCTCCGCGAAGACGCCCTCCCAGTCGGCCATGGTGGGCATGAAGGTGCCCATCAGGTCGTGGGCCACCTCGAAGCCGAGCATGAACACCGGCATCTCCGCGTCGGGCACGCCCACCGAGCGGGTGGCGTCACCGAGCAGGAACCGGCGGGCGTTCGGGAAGAGTTGGCGCAGCCGGGCGAGCGTCGCCACGCACTGCTCGCGGGGCCAGAAGTCGTGCCCGGCCATGAAGCAGGTGAGCAGGTCCACCTCGGTGAACTCCGGGCGCGGGTCCATGGTCAGCATGTCCGCCTCGACGAAGGACAGCCGCCCGGCGAGACCGGCGTCCGCCGCGTCGGCCGCCGCCATCTTCAGCGAGTCCCCGGCGATGTCCACGCCCAGGCCGCGGGCGTCCGGGTGCCGGCGCAGGATCTGCATCAGCCGCTCGCCGCTGCCGCAGCCCAGGTCGGCCGCGACCCGGACGTCGAAGTCCAAACCCTCCATCGCCCGCCAGAACCAGGGGTCATAGCAGAAGACGCTGATCTCCTTGCAGGACCGGGCGATGGCGACGGGGTCGCGCTGGTAGAAGGTGCCGACGCGGTTCTCGTTGCGGAGCACCGACGGCATCTGGCGGAACAGCTCGCCGCTGCCGCGCACCAGCCAGTGGAAGAGCGAGCGGGTGCGCTGGATCTCGGCGAAGTCCTCGGTCGGCACCACCCGGGTGCCGTCCCGGCGGACGACGCCGACCGAGGCGAGCGCCCGGAACATGCCCAGCGTGGACGCCGGGTCCAGGTCGTGGCGGGCGGCGAAGTCGGCCGTGTCCAGGGAGCCGCGCTCCTGGAGCTCGTCGAGCGCGCCCACCTCCCAGGCCGCGCCGATCGCCCACGCGGCGACGGCAGAGTTGTAGATGCGGGCGGAGGCCGCCCAGGACGCGGCGTCCGTGTCCGTCGTCGTCATTGTCGTCACCTGTCCATTCCGATGGAGGGTTCAGTGGTGGGGAGGTCGGTGGGCGGCCGCTCGGCCGCGGGGCGGGTACGGATCCGCGCGCCGCCCGCGCACACCCCGGCGGCGGCCACGAGCAGCAGCCCGCCGGCGCCGGAGGCCGCGAAGCCCCAGCCGGGCGACGTGCGGTCCATGACGAAGCCGATCGCGGGGGAGCTGAGGGCGCCGCCGAGCCGGGTCGCCGAGTCCTGGAGGCCCATGGCCATGCCGCGGGCGTGCGGCGGCGCGAGCCGGCTGACGCTCTCGGCGATGGCCGCCAGCGTCGGGGCGCACACCAACTGCATGGGCACCAGGGCCAGTCCGAGCAGCCACCACGGCCCGGAGACCAGCCCGGCCGGGATCACCAGCAGCGACAGCAGCGCCATCAGCGCGGACTGCGGCAGCGCGCGGGGCAGGGCGCCGTGCACCACACCGCCGATGATGGACCCGAGGGCCAGGATGGCGACCGCCACTCCGGTCCAGGCGGTCTCGCCGCCGGCCCGGAGCACGGCCACCAGGGCCAGTTCCGTCCCGCCGAGCACGAACAGCACGCCCATGGAGATCAGCAGCGTGGCCGTCATGCGCCCGTCGAGCCAGGTGCGCGGGGCGCCCGGGGCGGGCGCCGCCGCCTCCTTCTTGCCGCGCAGGGGCGGGTTCTGCACGTACAGCAGCACCGCCGTCACGGCGACCACCGCGCCGATCACCGTCAGGGCGAGCCGGCTGGAGTACTGGGTGGCCAGGTAGATGCCGACGGCCGGGCCGACGATGAACGACGTCTCCATCGCGACCGCGTCCACCGAGAACGCCGTCCGCCTCCGGTCCTCCGGCACCAGCGCCGTGATGACCTGCCGGGAGAGCGAACTCACCGGGATCACCAGGGCGCCCGCCGGGAACGCGGCGACCAGCAGGGCCTCGTACGGCAGCCAGGGGACGCCGATCCAGTACGCGGTGGCGACCGTGGCGCAGACCGCGACCACCGGCCGCAGGCCGTACCGGTCCAGCGCCCGGCCGACCGCCGGGGCGCCGACCATCGTGCCGACCGTGGTGGAGGTCGCGACGAGACCGGCGGCCACATAGCCCCGGTGCAGGCCGTTGACCACGTGCAGGGTCAGGGTCAGCCCCATCGCCGTGACCGGCAGCCGGGCGACGAACATCAGCAGCACCGAGCGGGTCATGCCCGGGACGGCGAACACCTCGCGGTAGAGGCGCGGGCGGGCTTCGGTGGCGGTCACGGGCGGGCCCCCACGTGGTCCTGGGGCCCGAGGGCCGACTCGTCCGCCTTGAGGTCGTAGTGCTCCCGGCCCAGCAGACTGTTGAGGATCACGGCCGAACGCCAGGCGGCCAGCGACAGGTTGGGGTCCGCCACACCGTGGGTGTGCCGCGCCGCGCCCTGGACGTGGATCCGGTTCCGGTCGGGCCCGTCCCAGCGCACCCGGTAGTCGGCCTCCACCGCGTAACCGCCGTCGGTGACGGGCAACCGGTCGCGCAACGGCTCCATGCAGGACGGGAGTTCGGTGCGGTAGCCGGTGGCCAGGACGACCGTGTCGCACGACAGCGCGCGGCGGCCGCCGGTGACGGTGTCCTCCAGCTCGGCGCGGAACCCGCCGTCGGCGTCCGCGAGTCCGGTGAGCCGCACGCCGGCCAGCAGGTCGTGGGTGAACGGGCCGTCGGTGAGGTAGTCGAGCGCGTACAGCCGCTCGTACACCCGGGCCAGCAGCTCCCGGGTGATCCCGGTGCCGGCGGCCCGCTGCCGCTCCAGCAGCGCGGCGCGTGGGCCGGCCGGGAGCTCGCGGAAGTACTCGACGTAGCGCGGGTTGAACCACTCGTCGGCGAACGGCGAGTCGTCCAGCGGGGCGAAGCCCTCGCGCCCGGTGACCCAGGTCAGCCGGTGCGGCAGCCCGGACCGGCCGGACATCAGGTCGAGGGCCACCTCCGCAGCGCTCTGCCCGCCGCCGACCAGCAGCACGTCCCGGCCGTCCAGCCGGTCCTCCCGTCCGAGGTGGTCGGCGGCGTGCCACAGGCGGCGGCCGGTGACGCCGCGGGCGCAGTCGGGGACGTACGGGGTCCGGCCCACGCCGAGGACGATGTGGTCGGCCCGGTGGACGCGCCGGCCGGTGCGGACGGCGAACCCGTCGCCGTCGTGCTCCACCGCCTCGACCCGCTCGCCGAGCCGCACGTCCAACTGCCGGGCGGCCCAAGTGAAGTACTGGTCGAACTCCTTGCGGCTGACGTGGCCGGCCGCGGCGATCAGGTGCCGGTACAGCCGGCCCCGCTCGTGCAGGAAGTTCAGGAAGCCGAAGCGGCTGCGCGGATCGACCAGGGTGACCAGGTCCTTCACCGCGCTGACCTGGAGCCGGGAGTCGGTCCAGAGCAGGCCGGGGTGCCAGGCGACGGAGTCGCGGGCCTCCAGGACGGTGACGCGGAGCCCGTCGACCGGCTCGGCCAGCGCGGCGAGGCTCAGGTTGGCCGGTCCCGCGCCGACGGCGAGGACGCGGATGGCGCCGTCTCGGTTCATGCCGGACACGACTCCACCCGGTGCGAGGTCAGCCGGACGGCCGGGGCCGCCTCGATCAGGTACCGCACCTCGGAGGCGGCCCACGCGGCCGCCACGACCTTCTCCCGTTCGGCACCGGAGAGCCCGGCCGCGTCCGAGACCGCGCACTCCATGTCCTGGAGCTGGACGACGGCCGACGGGTCCGCCTGGAGCAGCCCCCCGACGTCCTCCTTGCCGCGCACGGTGACCCGCCACGTCACGGCCCGGCCGGTCAGCTCGCGGGCGAGCCGGCCCAGGTGCGAGGCGACGTCGGCGGCGAGGCCCATAAGCAGGTACTCCTGCGGGTTCGGGCCCCAGTCGACGCCGGTCAGCTGCTTGGGCGCGTCCACGCGCAACTCGTCGGCCGGCTGCTGGTCCAGGGGCATGGACGCGAGCTGGGTGCCGCTGATCCAGCGGACCCGGCAGGCGGCCGGGCGGCCGGCGGCCGGCGCACCCTCCGCCGTACCGGCGTTCACCGGGGCGGCGTCCGGCCCGTACCGCAGGACGACCGGGACCGGACGGGTCAGGGTGGTGTAGTTGGGGCTGAACCGCTCGACCTGGCCGACGAGTTCGGCGACCGTATCGTCGTCCGGCACCCCGCCGACGTCGATCCGGCTCGCCACCGCGCCGCCGTCCCAGGCGATGTCCATGTCGGCGCTCTCGAAGACCACCGACTGGGCGCTGCCGCCGCCGACCAGCGTGGTCAGCGCGCAGGAGGCGACGCCGGTGAGGGCCAGGTGCATCGGCAGCGGACCGTCGGCGCCGGGCGTGTCCGTGCCGTCCCGGAGAGCGGCGTCCCGGAGCTCCACCGAGAAACGCCGCGCGGACTTCACCGTGCCGAACAGGGCCGGGCCGATCTTCGCCGACAGCCCCCGGTACGGCGAGGAGCACGCCTCGGCCGAGTAGAGGAACGCCGCCTCGGCGGGGTCGTTGCGGATCTCGTGGACCACTTCGCTGAAGCCGGCCGTGTTGAAACTGTTCCTCATCGCATGTCCTCCTCTGCCGGAGCGCCGAGCGCCTCGTCCAGGTCCCGGATCAGGTCGCGGACGTTCTCGATGCCCACCGAGAACCGGACCAGACCGGGATTGATGCCGATCCGGGACCGCTGGCGGGCGGTGAGCGAACTGTGCGAGGTATTGCTCGGCATGCTCACCAGGGATTCCACGCCGCCCAGACTCGTGGCCACATAGGGAATCCGGAGTTTCTTCATGAATTCCAGTGCGGCCGCGTCGCCGCCGCGCACCTCGAAACTCACCATGCCGCCGAAACCGCCGTAGTCCGCGTGTTCCAGACCGGCATAGCGGGGGCCGCCGAGTTCCGGGTGGTGAACGGCGGCTATGCGCTCGTGCCCGGCCAGGAAACGCGCCACTTCCGAGGCGTTGGCGTTCTGTGCCCGGACCCGCAGCGGAAGAGTCTTCATTCCCCTTTCGAGGAGGAAGGCGGCGAGCGGTTCGAGGGTGCCGCCGAAGCGCAGGGCCTGCGCCCAGATCCGGTCCAGGAACTTCCGCCGGCCGACGACCGCGCCGGCGGTCAGGTCGCTGTGCCCGGCGAGGTACTTGGTGGCGCTGTGCACGACGACGTCCGCGCCGAGCTCCAGGGGGCGCATGTTGACCGGGGTGAGGAAGGTGTTGTCCACCACGAGGAGGGCGTTGGCCTCCTTCGCGATCTCCGCCAGGCCGCGTACCGACGGCGCCTTCAGCAGCGGGTTGGTCAGCGTCTCGAAGAACAGCAGCTGGGTCTCGGGGCGGATCGCCGCGCGGACCGCGTCCAGGTCGCAGGGGTCGACGAACGTCACCTCGCGGCCGGCCGACGGCATGTCCTCGCGCAGCAGGTTGTAGGTGCCGCCGTAGACGTCGTAGGCCGAGACGATGTGGCTGCCCGCGTTGGTCAGGGCGTAGATCGTGCTGGCCGTGGCGCTCATCCCGGAGGACGTCACCAGCGCGCTGCGGCTGCCCTCCAAGGCGGCGATCTTCTCCTGCACGGACCACTGCGAGGGGTTGCCGTACCGGGTGTAGATGGGGACGTCGCGGGAGGTCCCGTCGGAGAAGGCCGCGTAGCTGGCGTCGTCCAGCAGGAAGGTGCTGGTCTGGAAGACCGGGGTGCCCACCGCGCCCGTCACCGGGTCCTCGTACGTCCCCGCGTGCACGGCCAGCGTCTCCGGCGAGACGTCGCGGGACAGGACCCGGTGGTGCGGGGTGACGGGCCCCGCGAACCGCGAGCGGGTGAGGTCGCCGAACCACTTGGCGCCGTCGTTGCGGCCCTCATCGAAGCCGATCGCCGTACGGCTCTCTTTCGCCACGAGCACCCCTAGCTTTTCTCCGGTACGGACGGCAATTTCGCTGTCGGGCCGAAAAGCTAGCAGCGGCTTGTCGACGAAACGTCAACGCGATGTGGACGCGGCGTCGACGTCCCCCGCCGACGTCCTTCGACGGGCCTTCCCGATAACAGTAAGGAAATTCCCGGCACTTGACACGGCATTCCCGCCCTCCCTACGTTGACCGCGGAATGCGGGGCCGCGGTCATGGTGACGGCCTGCCCTCGTCCGACCCATCACCATGGAGGTCGAGTGACAACCTCGGAATTCACAGTCGACGCCGTCTCCGAAATAGCGGACGTCAGATCCCGGTACGTACGCGACCGGGCGGTATTCGTCGAGGGCGCGCGGATGACGGGGATCCTCCGGTTCCTGGGCGCCTCCGACGCGGACCTGGAACGGCTTAAACACGTGAGCGACGGCCTGCGGGACGACCCCACCCTGCCGTTCCGGAAGTCCCGCAACGGCCGGTTCTGCCTCGACCCGGTGGACCGGCGGGCACGCCGGCTGGAGTTCCAGCCGTTCGTCCTCTCCAAGGAGGAGGACTTCGTCCGGCACGACTCGGGCGAACTGCGGGTCTTCGAGGAGGTGCGCGACGACCTCCAGCAGAACACCGCCTTCCAGGCGCTGCTCGCCTTCAAGTTCCTGGTGATCGAGGACGTCCGGATGGCCCACCGGCCGTTCCTCGACTACGCGTCGCCGCAGTGGATCTGCACCCTGTTCAACCTGCGGACCGTCACCGACGCCCGGCTCCGGGGCGAACCGGCGCTGGAGGGCGTGCACAGCGACGGCGTGGACCACACCATGACCACCCTGCTCGGCAGCACCAATATGACCGACGACAGCGCGGCGACGTTCATCCACGACATGCGCGAGGCCAACGCCGCCCGCTGGCACGAGGCCGACCCCGGCCTGCTGCTCGGCGAGGAGCGGCACCGTCACTTCCTCGACACCCTCCTCCTCGTCGATCACGAGCGGAAGCACAGCGTCTCGCCCGTGATCGCCGTCGACCCCGAACGGCCCGCCACCCGCGACATGCTGATCTTCTTCACCCGCAAGCCCGCCGGGCCGGGGCACGTCTCGCACGCGCACGACTCGCTGCGCCCGCACCTCGACCTGCCGATGACCACGGCCCTGCCCTCGCTCGACGACCTGGCCGCGGCCGCGGGCGGGCGCGCCCTGGCGGGGGTGGACCACCGTGCCGGCTGACCACGACGCCACGCCCGAGGCGGAGATCGAGCGCGTCTGGTACGAGGGCTCCTGCCACTGCGGCGGCGTGGCGTTCTCCGCCGCCGCCAGCCGCAACCTCACCATCACCCTGTGCAACTGCGGCATCTGCTACAAGTCCGGACACCAGGAACTGATGGTCCCGGAGGAGCGGTTCGCCCTGCACCGGGGGCAGGAGTTCCTCAAGCCGTACCGGTTCGGCAACCGGATCGCGGACCACACCTTCTGCGCGGTCTGCGGCATCATGCCCTTCTACCGCCCCCGCTCGCACCCCACCGGGTACTTCAGCGTCAACGCGCGCTGCCTGGACCTGGAGGCCGCCGAGCATATCGAGTTCGTGGAGTTCGACGGGCGGAACTGGGAGGCGAGCATGGCCGCCGGACAGCACGTCCTGACCGAATGAGCGTCCGGTACGCGGCCGGGGCCGACGCGGACGCGTTCCGCCGTCTCGGCCGGCTCAAGTGGGAGACGGCCGGACCGGACGGTCTCGGCGTCTGCGCCGCCGAGACCGACTACGGCACCGCCCCGCCGGTCCTCGCCGCACTGCGCGCCGCCGTCGGCCGGGACGTGCTCGGCTACCTCACCCCGTCCCTGGCGGCCGAGGCGGGCGCGGCCTGCGCCGACTGGCAGCGGGAGAGCCACGGCTGGGACGTGTCCGGCGACGACGTCCGGCTGCTGCCCGACGTGGTCCGGGCGCTGCACGTCGCCGTCGAGCACTTCTCCCGCCCCGGCTCCCCGGTGATCGTGCCGGTGCCCGCCTACACGCCGTTCCTGGTCGTCCCGCGCCTGCTGGGCCGCGACGTCCTCCAGGTCCCCATGGGCCGGGCGGCCGGCGGCCCGTACGTCCTCGACCTCGACGCGCTGGACGCCGCCTTCGCCGCCGGAGGGCACCTGCTCCTGCTGTGCAACCCGCACAACCCGACGGGCCGCGTCATGGAGACCGCCGAACTCCGCGCTGTATGCGCACTGGTGACGGCTCATCATGGGTGCGTTTTCTCCGACGAGGTGCACTCCCCGCTGGTGCTCGCCGGGCGGCGGCACACCCCGTACGCCTCCCTGTCGGAGGCCGCCGCGCTGCACACCCTGACGGCCACCTCGGCGTCCAAGGCGTGGAACCTCGCCGGCCTGAAGTGCGCCCAGATGCTGCTCCACAACGACGCCGACCGGGAGCGGTGGGCCCGGCTCGGCCGGCTGGCCACCGACGGGACGGCCACCCTGGGCGCGGTGGCCGCCGTCGCCGCCTACCGGGAGGGGCGCCCGTGGCTGGACGCGGTGCTCGCCCGGCTGGACCGCAACCGGCGGCTGCTCGGCGACCTGCTGGCCGCGCACCTGCCGGAGGCGGGATACGTCCCGCCCGAGGGCACATACCTCGGCTGGGCCGACCTCCGCGGCCTCGGTCTGCCCGAGGCGGACCTCGCGGGGTTCTTCGCGGACCGGGCCGGGGTGACGCTCGTCGACGGGCGCGACTGCGGCACGGCGGGCGAGGGGTTCGTCCGGATCAACTTCGCCACCACGGAGGCGATCCTGACCCGGGTCGTGGAGCGGATGGCCGCGGCCGTCACCGCGTACCGGCGGGGCGGGACCGGCGCGGCGGCGTCACGGACCGACGCTGGCCCGGGCGGCGAGGGTCTCCACGAAGGAGGCGGCCACCGCGTCGAGCGGGCCGTTCGCGTAGGCGGCCAGGGTGCGGCGGATGGGCGGATCGGGGAGGATCACACGGCCGGCGAAGTGCCGGGGGACCATGTTCGCGGGGATGAGGGCGGGGCCCAGCCCGGAGTGCGTGAGCATCGGGGCGGCTGCGCTCAGCTCGGTGAGCATCGCCGTCCGCGGGTGGAAACCGGCCGCGGCGCAGCCCTCGTCGAGGAACCGGGCGAGCCCGTTGCGGGGCGCCAGCCGCACCCAGGCACGGTCGCGCAGGGCGGTGAACGGCATCCGGGCGCCCGAGGCGGCGGCGACCGGGTCGTCGGGCGGCAGGACGATGGCGAACTCCTCGGTGCCCAGCAGGCGTACCGGGTGCGGCCATGAGTCGGGGAGCGGGCCGACGGCCACGTCGGCCGCTCCGGAGGTGACGGCCGCCTGGAGTTCGGCGGCGTTCATGTACTCGGTGAGGACGACCTGTGAGGCCGGGTTCTGCTGGTACCAGACGCGCAGCGCGGGCGGGATGACGCCGATGCTGATCGACTGGAGGGTGGCGACGCGGAGTTCGCCCGGGACGCGCGGGGCGGTGCCGGCGGGCCACGCCTCCGGCGGCCAGGGACTCGGGTCGAGGAGCAGTGCGGGGCCGGCGGAGGGGGCCGAGGAGATGCGGGACGCCGGTGGTGCGGGCGGTCTCTCCAGTGGTTCCTGCCGCAGGACGGCCGCGTGGACGCGCCGCAGCTCGACGCCGATGTCCACGCCGAACTCCTCGGCGAGGCAGGCCCGGGTCCGTTCGTGCACGCGCAGCGCCTCGGCCTGCCGCCCGAGCGCGGACAGCGCGGTCATCAGGTGGCCGACCAGCCGCTCGCGGGTGGGGTGCCGCCGTGCCTCGGGGGCGAGTTCGGCGGCGACGACGGCCTCCTCGCCGAGCCCCAGCCGGGCCTCGGCCAGCCCTTCCACGGCCGTCAGACGTATCTGCTCCAGCCGCCCGCTCTCGTCGGCCAGCGCCCCGATCTCCTCGAACTCCTGGTAGGGGGAGCCCTGCCAGAGGCCGAGTGCCTCCGTGAAGACCTGGCGGGCGCCGGGCAGGTTCCGGCGCTCCAGCAGCCGGTTGCCGGCGGCCACGGTCAGTTCGAAGCGCTGGACGTCCACCTGTTCCGGGGCCAGCCGCAGGACGTAACCGGGTGCGCGGTAGTGCAGCGGGGACGGGCCGGTGCGGCCGGCCGGGGAGTCCAGCGCGCGGCGGAGATGGCAGACGTAGGACTGCAGGGTGGCCACGGCGCGGCGCGGGGGAGCGTAGCCCCACAGGTCGTCGACGAGCACTCCGGTGGGCACGACCCTGCCGAGCCGGACCAGGAGCAGGGCCAGCAGCGCGCGGTGGCGCCGCGGGCCCAGGGCCCGCTCGACGCCGTCGTACTGGGCCGACATCGGCCCGAGGACCCGCAGCCGCAGCGCGGCCGTGCCGTCCCCCGCGGCCCGTTCCCGGAAACCGGCTTCCTCGTCATGGGCCGCGAGCCCTGTCGCCATCTGCACGGACATGGGTCACCGTTCCCGGAGCAGTGCTCGGCCGCATGCCGGTCCTTCGCGACATGCGTCTCTTCGTCGGGTGATCTTGGCATATGGGACGTCCGATGCCCAGAGGTGAGCGGAAGGGAAGCGTCCTCCGGCGGAGGCGGGCGGCCGCGCACGGGACTTCGGGGGTGGCACCTCCCGCGGGAAGGGAACCGGGCGAACGGGCAGGCGACTTGAACCGGGCGACGGAAAGCGTCCGGCCCGCACGCTCATCGGCGGTGCGCCCGCCGCTGATTCCATGTGCCTTCGCTCAAGTACGCGAGCGATTCGAAGGGCTGCGCGGCGAAGTCGTTCTCGCGGTGGTCGCGAACGTGCCTTTCCGGCGGTTTTCGGCTCTATGCCGACGGAGGTGACGGACGGGTCCTTTCCGGCCCTTCCCCTCCCTCCTATTCCCCGCGGAGGCCCGTCAGTGTGCCGGTGAGGCACGAACGTTCCGCCATCCGCGTGGTGAATCCGTTCGCGCCGTACGTGACGCGAGACTTCGCCGGACACTTTTTCCGATGCTTCGTATCAGCGTAACGACGGGCTCCTCAATCGCCCGGAGGTCGCTGGAAATCCGGCGTAGGGGTTCCCGAGGGAGCACGGACCGGTGACCCGGACCATCGGGCCGTCCGCCCAGGAGGTTCTGCCATGTCCCTGCTATCCCCCGCATTGAACAGCGCGGCCGTGCTGGCCGCCGCCACGGGACTCACGGGCGCCGTCACCTTGCTGGCGGTCGTCGTCGCGTCGGTCGCCGCCCGCAGCCCCCAGCGCCGCCGGGACGCCCGGGCCACCCTCCGCATCCTCGTCCGGCGGCGCCCGCCGCGCTGAAGCGGTGAGCGGACGGTGACGCAGCGTCACGACATGGATGCCTCAAATGCCGGATCGCGGTGATGGTTTGCTTCTCAGGCTTCCCGCGCGCCCGCCCCGGCCAGCGCCCGGAACGTCCGGCGGTAGGCCGCCGGGGACACCCCCGCCTCGGCGGACAGGTGCCGGCGGAGGGAGGCGCCGGTGCCGAGACCGGACGCGGCGGCGATCCGGTCCACCGGCAGATCGGTGGTCTCCAGCAGCCGGCGCGCGTGCCGGACGCGCTGCTGGGTGAGCCACTGCCCGGGCGGCATGCCCACCTCCTCGCGGAACCGGCGGCAGAACGTGCGGGTGCTCATGCCCGCCTGCCGGGCCAGCTCCGCGAGGGACAGCGGCAGGTGCAGCCGTGCGGCGGCCCAGGCGCGGACCGCGGCGGTCGAGGCCGCGGCCGGTTCCGGTACCGGGCGTTCGATGTACTGGGCCTGGCCGCCCTCGCGCCAGGGCGGCACCACGCACAGCCGGGCGACCCGGTTGGCCGTCTCGCTCCCGTGGTCCTTGCGGACGAGGTGCAGGCACAGGTCGACGCCGGCCGCCACGCCGGCGGCGGTGAGCACCCGGCCATCGTCCACGAACAGGACGTTCGCGTCGACCCGGACGCGGGGGAACGCCCGCTGGAAGCGGTCGGCCTCGGTCCAGTGCGTGGTCGCGGGCCGGCCGTCGAGCAGGCCGGCCGCGGCCAGGACGTACGACGCGGTACAGAAAGACACGACGCGGGTGTCCGGCCGCAGCAGGGCGAACGCCTCGGCCAGCTCCCGGGGGAACCAGTCGACGTCCCCCTCGGGGCCGCAGGCGAAGGGCGGGAGCACCACGGTGTCCGCCGACCGCAGGGCCTCGCGGCCGTGCTCCACGGCGACGGAGAAGTCGGCGCTCGTGCGTACCGGACGGGCGTCCAGGCCGCAGGTGACGACCTCGTACAGCGGCTCGCCGTCCGGGCCCGTCGCCGTGCCGAAGATCCTTGCGGGGATGGTCATTTCGAAGGGGTAGACCCCGTCCAGGGCCAGGACGACGACGCGATGCATGGCAAGATCTTTTCACAACCTGGCATTCCTGCCACTCGTCGTGATCGTTCCGGCGCGGAAATCTGGGCAGTGCGAGGCCGGCCCGACCGGGAGCCGCCCGCCCCACCCCAGGAGAAGTGAGATGCGCGCGATCCGCCAGGACACGTTCGGCGGCCCGGAGGTGCTCAAGGTCGTCGAGACCGAGCGGCCCGTGCCCGGCCCCGCCGAGGTGCTGGTCCGGACGCACGCCACCAGCGTCAACCCCACGGACGTCTGGCACCGCGCCACCGGCGGCCTCCGGGACGACGGCGTGCCCGTCCCGCTCGGCTGGGACGTCTCCGGCGTCGTCGAGGCCGTCGGCATCGGCGTCACCGTGCACAAGCCCGGCGACGAGGTGTTCGGCATGCCCCGCCACCCGCTCCCGGCCGGCACCTACGCCGAGTACGTCACCGCGCCCGCCCGGCAGCTCGTCCGCAAGCCGGCCGCGCTGTCCCACGAGGAGGCCGCGGCCCTGCCGCTCGCCGCGGTGACCGCCTGGCAGGCGCTGGTCGACGTCGCCCGGGTGCGCCCCGGGCAGCGGGTGCTGATCCACGCGGCGGCCGGCGGCGTCGGTCATCTCGCCGTACAGATCGCCAAGGCGCGCGGCGCGTACGTCGTCGGCACCGCGCGCTCGGCCAAGCACGCGCTCCTCCGCGAGCTCGGCGCCGACGAGCTCATCGACTACACCCAGGCCGACTTCGCCGCCGAGGCCCGCGACATGGACGTGGTCATCGACGCCATCGGCGGGGAGTACGGCCCCCGTTCACTGCGCACCCTGCGCCCCGGCGGCATCGTCGTCTCCCTCGCCTCACCCGAGGAGGCCGCCCTCGCGCGACGGGCCGAACCGCTCGGCCTCCGCGCCGCCTTCATGGCCGTCGAGGCCGACGGCGCGGGCATACGCGAGGTCGCGGCCCTGGCGTCCGACGGACGGCTGCGGCCCGTCCTCGACACGGTGCTGCCCCTGGAGCGGGCCGCCGAGGCGCACGCGCTGGCCGAGACGGGACGGACCACCGGGAAGATCGTGCTCACGGTGGGCGGGTGAGGCCCGGGTGGCGCTCGTGGGCAGGGCGGGCCGGTTGACGTGGTGGTGGAGCTGTCGCCACGCGTGGCGATGCCGGTCGCGGACCGGGCCCCCGGGTTCGGCGTGCGGGGAGTTCGCCGCCCGCGGCCGTACGGCCGGTCAGGCGGCGCCGCCGAAGAGCTGCGTCCAGTAGGTGCCCGCCGGGCCGCCGCCCGCGAAGCCGGCGCCCAGGTGGGTGAAGGACGGGGTGAGGATGTTGGCGCGGTGGCCGGGACTGTTCATCCAGCCCTCGACCACCTCGGCGGGGGAGCGCTGGCCGCACGCGATGTTCTCGCCTATGGAACGGTGGACGCAGCCCGCCGCGACGGCGCGGTCCCAGGGGCGGCCGCCGTCCGGGGAGACGTGGGCGTGGTAGCCGCGCGCCGCCATGTCCGCGCTGTGCGCCTGGGCCGCGGCCGTGAGCCGCGGGTCGGCGGAGAGGGGTCGCAGGCCGGCGGCGGTCCGGTGGGAGTTGGTGAGGGCGAGGACGCCGGCGGCCGTGCGCGCCAGGCCGTCGGGCGTGAACGGCCGCGCCCACAACGCCGTCCAGAACGTGTCGCCCGAGCGTCCGTCCACGGCGCGGGCCAGCCCGACCGCCGTGAGGGCGGGGTCCCGCACCGGACCCGACGAACGGGCGTCCCCCAGGCAGAACTCCAGGAACCCGGCGGGCGACCGCGGCCCCGACACCAGCTGCTCCGCCAGCCCGAGGTACGCGTAACCGCACGCCGTGACCTGCTGGAACACCGATATGCCGGACGGGCCCTCGGTTCCCAGCCGGCCCTGCCGTGCCATGCCGTCGGCATGCCGGCGCGCGGCCTCGGCGAGCCGCGCGTCCGCGGCCACCGGCGGCACACCGGCCCGGACGCGCTCGACGTTGACGAGCGCGGCGAACGCGCGCGCGTCGTCGGGCGCGGGGCCTGCGGCGGCCGTGGGGGCGGGGAGGCGGGAGTGGGGGTGCTGGGGGCGGGGACGGCCGTTGTCGCGGGGGAGCCGGGTGGGGAGGCGGTCGTCGCGGTGGGGGAGCCGGGCTCGTCCGCCACCTCGACGCCGAAGTCCCGTGCCACGCCGGCCAGGCCGTCCGCGTACCCCTGGCCCAGGGCACGCAGCTTCCAGCCGGGACCCCGGCGGTAGACCTCGGCGAGGAGCAGCACCGTCTCGTCCGTCGGCCGCGGCGGCGCGAACCGGGCGAGGGCCCGGCCGCCCGGCCCGGTGACCCGCAGGCCCGGGACGGGCAGCGCGGCCGGCCGGGCCGCGGGGTCCTCGGGGCTGACGACGACCGTCAGCCGGTTCGCCCCGGGGCGGAGGGCCGACCGGTCCACCACGACCCGGCCGGAACCGAGCCGGACGCCGGGCGCCGACGGCTGGTTGTAGAAGACGAAGTCGGCGTCGCCGGCCACCTTCCCGTCCGCGCCGGTGATCAGCACCGACACGTCGTAGGGGCCCGTCACCTCCACGGTCAGGGCGCCGTCGGGCAACTCCAGGGTGGCTCCGGGAACCAGCGTGCTCATCGGCCATCACGTCCTCGCCGTACGGGGAACGGGACGCCGCCCGCACCGGACCCGTACCGGCCCCTACGTCCCGCTTCTGAGAACGCCGGGTGGGGGCGGGGCGGTTCCCGGGGCCGTACGGCGACGAGCGGCCGGTGCGGGGGCTTCCGGTACCGCCCGGCGCGCGGGGGCATCGCACCCGGCGCGCCGCCCGGCGCCCGTCGCTCCGCCTCCGCAGGATTGTTACGCTGCGAGGATGTCCTCCCTGCCGACGCCCGACGACATCCGCGCCCTCCACGAGAAGTACGCGCCCACCCCCGAGGCGTTCGAGCTCGTGTACACCCACTGCCGCGTCGTCGCGGAACTCGCCGAGCGGCTGCGGGCCGAGGCGGTGCCGGAGGCGGACGCGGAGCTGGTGCGGGCGGGGGCGCTGCTGCATGACATCGGTGCCTACGAGCTGTTCGACGCGGACGGCCGGCTGCGGCTCGGCGAGTACATCCGGCACGGGGTGATCGGGCACGAGATCCTGCGCCGGGAGGGGTTCCCGGAGCGGCTGTGCCGGTTCTGCTCGTGCCACATCGGCGTGGGCATCACCCGGGACGACATCCGGCGGCAGGAACAGCCGCTGCCGGAGGCGGACTACGTCGCGTCGACGGTCGAGGAACAACTGGTGATGTACGCCGACAAGTTCCACACCAAGAGCGATCCTCCGGCGTTCCTCTCCGCCGAGACCTACGCCGCCGGCCTGGCCCGGATGTTCGGGCCGGGCAAGGCCGCCGCGTTCGGGGCGCTGCGGGAGCGGTTCGGCGAGCCCGAACTCGACGGGCCCGCCGCCCGGTACGGGCACGTACGCCGCTGACGGCCCGCGTCCGGCGGGCCGCCGGGGGCGGCGCGGTCAGCAGGCGGGGTCCGGGACGTTCTCCAGGTAGACCGTGGTGCCGGTGCGCCGCGCCCGGTTGACGGCCGCGAGCCGCCGCCACGAGCGGCTGTCCATGGTCCGGGCCCAGTCGTCCATCGGCCGCACCTCCCAGGCGTCGTGCTCGCCGGGGTCCAGGACGATGCGGGACAGGGCGTCCCGGCCGAGCCGGCCGCCATCGAAGACGAACCCCGTCTTCGCCACCGGCCACGGCCCCGGCGGGGCGAAGTCCACGGCGAGCAGCCGCGGGCGGCCGGTGAAGACGATGCCCGTCTCCTCCCGGCACTCCCGCACGGCCGTGCCGAACGGGGTCTCGCCGGGGTCCATGTCCCCGCCCGGGAACTGCCACAGCCCCTGTGTCACCGACGACCGCAGCTGCAGCGGGCGGTCCTCGGTGTCGGTGAAGAACAGCGCCCCGTACACGGCCGCCTTGGGCAGGCCGGCGACGTACTCGGCGAGCGGCAGTCGCGGTTTCCCCACCTGAGCTCCTTCGCTTTCGACTCTCGGCTCTCGGCTCTCGGCTCTCGGCTCTCGGCTGTCGACCGGAGGTCCGGCACGTCCGGAAGGCCGGGAGGCCGGTGGACCGGAAGTGTGGGCTCCAGGATGGGGCAACGCGACTGTCGGCACGGCGAGTTGGGGAAAACGGCCGATTACGCCCGGCGCGCGGGGGCCGTCAACGCGCCCCCGCGTGGGCGCCCGCGTCCCGGACCGTGCGCGGCGGCGGCCGCCAGGGTCTGTTGCGAAAGTGAATCTTGTTTGTCGATTATCAAGTCTCTTGGCACGCTGGGGTCTGACAAGCACCACCGGGCCGTCGCCACTCGGTACGTCAAGCTCGCCGTCCGCTATGAAGCGACCGTGCTGGTCGCGGTCCTCGACGAGTGGCTGTGAGCAGCCCCGCCAGGGTGGTCGGCGGCGGTGATGAGCTGGTCGAGTCGGCGCAGTGTGTGGGTCATTTCCTCGACTCTGGCCGCGAGGCGGTCCCGTTCGGCGTGCAGCGTTCGACGCTGGGCGGCGGTGACGTGCCCGTTGTTCACGCAGGGCAGCAATGTCGCGATGGAACGGCTGCTGAGGCCGGCCGCGTAGAACTGCTGGAACAGGCGCACCACCTCGACGGTGCCCTCGGTGTAGCGGCGCTGTCCCGACGGTGTGCGCTCCGGGCTGAGCAGACCTTGTTCCTCGTAGTAGCGCAACGCGCGCACGCTCACGCCGGCCCGCTGCGCGAGTTCTCCGATCTTCATCGCCCCGTCCTTCCCACACTTGACTCTCACGTCAGCGTGAGGTTTTAGCGTAGCGGGCATGGACATGCGAAACGAGATCGCACTGGTCACAGGCGCGAACCGTGGTATCGGGCACAGCTTCGTCACCGAGTTGCGGCGCAGAGGCGTCAAAAAGATCTATGCGGCCGCTCGCCGGCCGGAGGCCGTCCCCCGGATGCCCGGTGTCGTCCCGTTGATGCTGGACGTCACCGACGACGCGTCGGTGACTCGGGCCGCGGCCTTGGCCGACGACACGACACTGCTCGTCAACAACGCCGGGGTATCGACCTTCGCTCGGCTCACCGATGGCGCGGAGGAGGACATCCGGCTGGAGATGGAGACCAACTTCTTCGGCACCCTGCGCATGGTGCGTGCCTTCGCGCCGGTCCTGAGCGCCAATGGCGGCGGTGCCGTGCTGAACGTGCTGTCGGTCATGGCGTGGATGGCGTACGAGCACTCCAACAGCTATGGGGCGTCCAAGGCCGCGGCCTGGGCGCTGACCAACGGCATCCGGTACGAACTGGCCGCTCAGGGGACCCAGGTCACGGCGCTGGCCATGGCCAGTGTCGACACCGACATGATGGCCGGCGTCGAGGACGAGAAGTCGGACCCCGATGTGATCTCCAGGGCGGCGCTGGACGGTCTTGAGGCCGGTTCCCTCGAAGTGCTGGCGGACGGGCGGACGGCCCAGTGGAAGTCCCGGCTCGGCGAGGACCCGGCCCTTCTGTATCCGCAGCTGTCCGCGCACGACGCCGCCAAGCCGTAAGCCGATGCCGCCCGGGACGGAGGTGGGTGCCCTCACCCACGTCCCGGGCTCGGCACCACTCCCCAACCGCACTGTCGCAACAGGTCCTAGAGCATCGCGCCCGGGCGTGCCCGGGCGGCGGCCGACGCGCCCCGGAGGATGGAGCCGAAGAGGTCCTGCAGCTCCGGGCACGGGTCGACGCCGTACTCGTCCGCCAGCAGGCGCCGCGTCTGGTGGTAGACCTTGAGGGCCTCCGCCTGGCGGCCCGCCCGGTAGAGGGCCTGCATGTGCAGCCAGCTCAGGCGCTCCCGGGTCGGGAACTTCATGCTGAGCGTCGCCAGGTCGGCGGCGATCACGGAGTAGTCCTGTTCCTGGGCGAGTTCGGCCTCCCAGCGGCTCTCCAGGGCGAGCAGCCGCAGCTCCTCCAGGCGGGCCGCGGCCTGGGTGCCCAGCGCGTCGTCGCACATCTCCGGGTAGGGCGTGCCGCGCCACAGGGCCAGGCAGGACTCCAGGGTGCGGGCGGCGGCCTGGTGCCGGCCCTCCTGGAGCAGCCGGCGGCCGTCGCGCAGCAGCTGTTCGAAACGGCAGACATCGATGCGTTCGGGTTCCACGGCGAGGACGTATCCGGAAGCCTCCCGGCGCAGAATCCGGTTACGGCACCGTGGTGGACTGCTTGGTTCCAATTTCCTCCGCAGATTGGACACATAGCTGTGCAGAGTCGTCATCACGGCACTGGGCGGGTTGCGCGGCCATACGGCCTCGGTGAGCCGTTCGGTGGTAACCGCTTCACCCGGTGTCAACAAAAGGGCGGCCAGTACGGCGCGTTGGCGGGCCGGCCCCAGGTCCACCGGCAGCCCTTCGGCCCGGACCTCCAGCGGACCCAGAACGCTGATCTGTAACCCGGCAGTTATGGACATCGACGCTTTCCTCCTGTGACGACTCCTGACGGCGGCCGGCACCCGGGAATGGTCGCCCCCGCCGGCTCCGATACCGTTTCCGCGCATGACGATCGGAGGCGCACGTTCGTTCGCACCTCCGCCGCCAAGTGTGCCCCTTTTTGCCTGACGTGGGCAGCCGGGCTTTCGTTCCCGGACGGCAGATGATCCAACAGGACCCCTCCGTGCGCACCAGTGTCTTCCGGGCATGATCGACGAGACGGGTCCCATTGACACGGAACGACCTCGGATAAACGTGACGAACAACACGTGCGAGGCGCAAGACCGCTGGTGCGGCGCACGGGAACCGGCAGCGGTGCCGGACCCCGGTCCTCCGGTCGGTCCCCTTCCGGAAAGCCGTCCCGCGTCTTCCGGCCGGCGGTCGGCGCGACGCTTCCGTCGGCCCCTGTTCGGAAAAGGTTCACGCCGCCGACGACACGCGGTGTATTTCATCGCCGTAATTCCGTCAACCCCATTGTTGCTTTCTTGTTTCCTGAGTCACCGGTTCGCCGTCCAAGAGCGATCCAAGACGGCTTCAAGACGCCCCCAAGACGGCCGCGCTAGGGTGCCCGGAGTCGTCCGGAGAAGTCCGGAAAGAAAGCGGTGAAGGGCCGCGGCCTATTCACGTCCGAGAGCGCAGCCGGGTAACGGGGAGCAGACCGATGAGCAATTCCGAACGCCTAGCGCCGGAACCGCCCTTCGCCCCGGACGAGGCGGTGGCCGTCGTCGGAATGGCCGGCCGCACGCCGTGGGCCCTTGACCCGGCGGACATACGGCGGACGCTTGCCGACGGGCCGGGTGGCCGAATGGACGGGGAGGCGGCTCCGCACGCCGTTTCCTGGTGCGACCCCGCGTTGTTCGACGCGGAATTCTTCGGGCTTTCCGAGCAAGAGGCGGGCCGGCTCGGCGCGGAATGGCGGCTGCTGACGGAACTCGGCTGGGCCGCGCTGGAGAACGCCGGGATCGTGCCGGGCGCGCATGGTGGACCGGCCGCCCTTTTCCTGGATTCCCCCGACGGCGGACCCGGTGCCGTCCCGTCCGGCGAGGTGACGGACGTCGTCGCGTCCGCTCTCCGCCTGACCGGCCCCGGCGCCGTGTCGGCGCCGGCCGAGGAGCCCGGCACCGCCGTCGCCCGGGCGGTGCGCGCACTGAACGCCGGCCGGCACGCCCTCGCCGTGGCCGGCGCCGCGCACGTCGGCTCGTCCGCCGAGTCCGGCGCCTTCGCCGTCGTCCTCAAGCCGTGGGCGCACGCGGCGCGGGACGGGGACCGGATCCACCGCGTGGTGCGGCTCGCCGCCGGAGGCGGGATCGCGGAGGGGCTTCCGTCGGCCGGGCCCGGCGCGGAGGAGGAGAAGGCGGGGGGCGCCCGCGTCGCCGACTTCCTCGCCGCGCTGACCGGCGTGACCGATGCGAACGTGACCGGCACGGATGGTGTGACCGGCGGCGACCGGGACGGCGTGACCGTGGCCGACGTCCGGCTGGAGGCGCCGGGCACCGCGGGGCCGGCGACGGCCGAGGCGGGCCGCTCGGAAGCCGCGGACGGCGCCACGGCCGTCACGGGCCCGCCCGCCCCCACCCTCACCCCCTGGCCGGTCTCCGCGCACGGCGAAGGCGTGCTACGGGCCCAGGCCGGGAGGCTGTCGCGGCACGTCGAGGAGCACCCCGAGGCCGGGCTCGGCGACATCGGTCTGTCGCTGGCCGCCACCCGCCCGCTGTTCCCGCACCGCGCCGTCCTGCTCGTCGCCGACCGTGCCGACGCCGTGCGGGCCCTGGCCGCGCTGGCGGCGGGCGACAGCGACCCCCGGATCGTCCGGGGGGTGGCGCGGCCCGGCGGGACGGACGACGGGCGGGCCGTGTT
Organism: Streptomyces sp. CA-181903; assembly: GCF_050937075.1. Lineage (NCBI taxonomy): Bacteria > Bacillati > Actinomycetota > Actinomycetes > Kitasatosporales > Streptomycetaceae > Streptomyces > Streptomyces sp. CA-181903. Next base: position 726,861 of record NZ_JBNJLY010000001.1, on the reverse strand, counting down.
CGTCTTCCCCGGGCAGGGCACCCAGTGGTCCGGCATGGCACGTGAACTCCTCGACGGTTCACCGGTGTTCCGCGACCGGCTGCACGCCTGCGCCGCCGTCCTCGACCCGCTGACCGGCTGGTCCCTCCTGGACGTCCTGCGCGGCGCGGACGGCGGCCCCGACGCCGGGCGGGCGGACGTCGTCCAGCCGGTGCTGTTCGCCGTCATGGTCTCCCTCGCCGCCCTCTGGCGCGCCCACGGCGTGGAGCCCGCCGCCGTCGTCGGCGCCAGCCTGGGCGAGATCGCCGCCGCGCACGTCGCCGGGGCGCTGAGCCTGGAGGACGCGGCCCGCGTCGTCGTGCCCTGGAGCGCGGCGCAGGCCCGCCTGGCCGGACGCGGGGACATGGCCTCCGTCCTCCTGGCCCCGGACGAACTGGCGCCCCGGCTGGCCCGGTTCGGCGACCGGCTGGTGTCCGCCGGCGCCAACGGCCCGCGCGCCACCCTGGTCTCCGGGGAGCGCCAGGCCGTCGCCGAGCTGCTCGACGAGCTCACGGCGGCCGGCGTCCGCGCCCGCAAGCTGAGCAACGGACTCGCCGCCCACTCACCCCTGCTGCGGTCGCAGCACGAGCGGTTGCTCGCCGACCTGCGGGACATCACCCCGGGCCCGTCCCGCATCCCCTTCTACTCCTCCCTCACCGGCGACCGCCTCGACACCCGTGAGCTGGACGGCGCCTACTGGTGCCGCAACATCACCGAGCCGATCCGCTTCGACGCGGCGGCCCGCGCGCTCGTCCGGGACGGCCGCCGGGCGTTCGCCGAGGTCTCCCCGCACCCCGTCCTCACCGTCGGTCTCCAGGACACGCTCGACGACGCCGGAGCGGGCGCCGACGCCGTCGTCGTGGAGACGCTGCGCCGGGACCACGGCGGGCCCGGCCGCTTCCTCGCCGCCCTCGCCGAACTCCACGCGCACGGCGTGGACGCGGACTGGTCGGCGCTGCCCGCCCTCGCCGGAGCGCGGCGCGTGGAACTCCCCTCGTACCCCTTCCGGTGCGCCGACCCCGCACCGGCCTCCGGGCCCGGCCTCGCCCGCCGCCTCGCCCCCTGCCCGTACCCGAACAGCGGCGCGAACTGGAGGAGTTGGTGCGGACCCACACGTCCGCCCTCCTCGGCGGCACCGGGCCCGGCGCCGCGGACGACCGCACCTTCCGCGAACTCGGCCTCGACTCGGCCGCCGGTGTCGTGCTCCGCAACCGGCTCCGGGACGCCACCGGACTCCCGCTGCCCACCGGCCTGCTCTACGACCACCCGACGCCCGCGGCCCTCGCCGAGCACCTGCGCGCGCTGCTGCTCGACCCGCGCCCCGGGCCCGTCACCGCCCGCCGGGCCGCCGGGCGTACGGCCGCCGACGAGCCCATCGCCGTCGTCGGGATCGGCTGCCGCTTCCCCGGAGGCGTCCGCACGCCCGAGGACCTGTGGCGGCTGGTCGCGGAAGGCCGGGAGACCCGCTCGGAGTTCCCCACCGGACGCGGCTGGGACCTCGGCTCCCTCCAGCACCCCGACCCGGACCGGCCCGGCACCACCTACGTCCGGCACGGATCGTTCCTGCACGACGCCGACCGCTTCGACGCCGACTTCTTCGGCATCAGTCCCCGCGAGGCGCTGGCCATGGAGCCGCAGCAGCGGCTGCTGCTGGAAACCGCCTGGGAGGCGTGCGAACGCGCCGGGATCGACCCGGCCGGGCTGCGCTCCTCCGCGACCGGCGTGTTCGTCGGCGCCATGCGGCAGGAGTACGGCCCCCGCCTGTACGAACCGGCCGAGGGCATCGAGGGCCACCTCCTCACCGGCACCGAGGGCAGCGTCCTCTCCGGGCGCCTGTCGTACGTGCTCGGCCTCGACGGGCCCGCCCTCACCGTGGACACCGCCTGCTCGTCGTCGCTGGTCGCCCTGCACCTCGCCTGCCAGTCCCTGCGGCGCGGCGAGTGCTCGCTCGCCCTGGCCGGCGGGGCGACGGTGATGTCGGCGCCCGGCCTGTTCGTCCAGTTCAGCAGGCAGCGCGGGCTGGCCCCCGACGGGCGGTGCAAGGCGTTCGCCGCGGCGGCGGACGGCACGGCGTGGGGCGAGGGTGTCGGACTCCTGCTGCTGGAACCCCTCTCCGAGGCGCGCCGCAACGGCCACCCCGTGCTCGCCGTCATCCGCGGCTCCGCCGTCAACCAGGACGGCGCCTCCAACGGCCTCACCGCGCCCAGCGGACGCGCCCAGCAGCGCGTCGTCCGGGAAGCCCTCGCCGACGCGGGACTGGCCGCCGACGAGGTCGACGCGGTCGAGGCGCACGGGACGGGGACGAAGCTCGGCGACCCGATCGAGGCGGAGGCGCTGCTCGCCACCTACGGCCAAGGACGCCCCGGTGACCGGCCGTTGTGGCTCGGCTCGCTCAAGTCCAACCTCGGGCACACCCAGGCGGCGGCCGGCGTCGCCGGCGTCATCAAGATGGTGATGGCCCTCCGGCACGGCGTCCTGCCGCGCACCCTGCACGTCGACGAGCCGTCGCCGGGCGTCGACTGGTCGACGGGCGCGGTGCGGGTGCTGACCGAGGAGCGGCCCTGGCCGGAGGGCGGCCGGCCGCGGCGCGCGGGCGTGTCGGGCTTCGGCATCAGTGGCACCAACGCCCACCTCATCGTCGAGCAGGCCCCGGAGGACGGGACGCCGGCGACCGCCGACTCCGGCCCGCGCGTCGTGCCGTGGGTCGTCTCCGCCCGTACCCCGGAGGCCCTGCGGGAGCAGGCCGGGCGCCTCGCGGCCGGCGCCCCGGACGACGAACCGGCGGCGGTCGGCTGGTCGCTGGCGGCCGGCCGGTCGGCGTTCGCGCACCGCGCGGTGGTCGTCGGCGACAGCCGTGACGAACTGCTGCGCGGCCTGGAGGCCGTCGCCCGGGGCGAGGAGGTCCCCGAGGCCGTCACCGGCACGGCCGCGCCGCTCGCCGGGGCCGTGTTCGTGTTCCCCGGACAGGGCTCGCAGTGGGCCGGCATGGCCGTCGAACTCCTCGACGGCAGCGCGGAGTTCGCCGACGGGATCGCCGCCTGTGAACGCGCGCTCGATCCGTTCGTCGACTGGTCGCTGACCGACGTGCTGCGGCAGCGGCCCGGAGCCCCCGGCCTCGACCGGGTGGACGTCGTCCAGCCCGTTCTGTGGGCGGTCATGGTCTCGCTGGCCGGGATGTGGCGGTCGGCGGGCGTGGAGCCGGTCGCCGTCGTCGGGCACTCCCAGGGCGAGATCGCCGCCGCCTGCGTCGCCGGCGGCCTGTCCCTGGAGGACGGCGCCCGCGTCGTCGCCCTGCGCTCCCGGGTCATCCGCGAGGAACTGGCGGGCGACGGCGGCATGGTGGCCGTCTCCCTCGGTGCCGACGCCACCGCCGAGCTCATCGCCGCGTACGACGGGCGGGTGTCGGTGGCCGCCCTCAACGGGCCGGTATCGACCGTCGTCTCCGGCGAACCCGCCGCCCTGGACGACCTGTCGGCCCGCTGCGAGGAGCGGGGGATCCGCGCGCGGCGCATCCCCGTCGACTACGCCTCCCACTCCGCCCAGGTCGAGCGCATCCGCGACCGGATCCTCGCCGACCTGGCGGACCTCCGGCCCCGCACCGGGACCGTCCCCTTCCACTCCACCGTCACCGGCGAGGTCACCGACACCGCCCGGCTCGACGCCGCGTACTGGTACACCAACCTGCGGACCACCGTGCGGTTCGCGCCCGTCGTCCGGGAACTCGCCGCGCGCGGCCGGCACGCGTTCGTCGAGTGCGGCCCGCACCCCGTCCTCACCGTGAGCGTCGAGGAGACCGCCGAGGAGGCCGGGCACCCGGCCGTCGTCACCGGCTCGCTGCGCCGGGACGAGGGCGGCCCGCGCCGCTTCCTCACCTCGCTCGCCGAGGCGTACACCCGCGGGCTGCCGGTGGACTGGGCCGGGCTGTTCCCCGAGCACGCCCGCCGCTTCACCCCCGGGCTGCCCACGTACCCGTTCCGCGGCGAGCGGTTCTGGGCCACCGCGCCCCGGCCCGCCGGCGACCTCCGGGAGGCCGGACTCGCCGACGCCGGTCACCCCCTGCTCGGCGCCGGCCTCGCCCTCGCGGGCGGCGACGAGACGGTCCTCACCGGCCGGCTCTCCCTCGCCGCCCACCCCTGGCTCGCCGACCACGCCGTCCGGGGCACCGTCCTGCTCCCCGGCACCGCCCTCGTGGAACTGGCCCTGCGGGCGGGTGCCGCCAGCGGCTGCGACTCCGTCGAGGAACTGACGCTGGAGGCTCCCCTGGTCCTCCCGGCGGACCCGGCGGACGCGGCGGTGACCGTCCAGATCAGGGCGGGAGAGCCGGACGAACACGGCCGTCGGCCCGTCACCGTCCACTCCCGTCCGGAGCCCGGTGCCTCCGGCGCACCCGACGAGACGGGAGAGGCGGGGGAGTCGGGGGAGGCGTGGACGCGCAACGCCACCGGCGTGCTCGCCCCCGCCGGGGAGCCTTCCGGCGCTGCCGGTCCGGCCGCCGACGGCACCGGGCAGCCGTGGAACCGCGACGGCGCCGGCGCTCCCGCCGCTGCCTCCCCGCGACACCCCGCCGGTACGCCCGACCCGGCCGCGGACGGCACCGGGGAGCCGAGGACTCGGGACGCCGCCGGCTCCCACGTCCCCGCGGGCCCCGCCCCGGCCCCCCTTCCCGCCGCCTGGCCGCCGCCCGGTGCCACCCCCGTCGACCTGGACGGCGCCTACGACCGGCTCGCCGCCATCGGGTTCGAGTACGGGCCCGTCTTCCAGGGACTGGCCGCCGCCTGGCGGCACGGCGACGAGCTCCTCGCCGAGGTCCGGCTCCCCGAGGACGCGCACGGGGACGCCGGCGCCTACGCCGTCCACCCCGCGCTCCTCGACGCCGCCCTGCACGCGAGCCTGCTCGACGGCACCGACGGTGTGCGGCTGCCCTTCGCCTGGACGGGCGTGACGGCGACCGCCGCCGGGGCCACCACGCTCCGCGTCCGCCTCTCCCGCACCGGGACCGACACCCTGTCCCTGGAGGCGACCGACGCCACCGGCCGCCCGGCCGCCCGCGTCGCCTCGCTGACCCTCCGGCCCGTCACCCCGGAGCAACTGCGCGCCGCCGCGCGGGGCACCCGCCCGCCGCTCCACGAACTCACCTGGACCGCCCTGCCCGACGCCGCGCCGGCCCCCGCCGCGCCCCTCGCCGTGGCCGGGCCCGGGGCCGACGCCCTCGCCGGCACCCTGACCGCCGCCGGCGCCCGTGCCACCGCCCACCCGGACCTCGCGGCCCTCACCCGGGCCGTCGCCGACGGCGCCCCGGCACCCCGCGTCGTCCTCGTCCCGCTGCTCCCCGCGCCCGGCGCGCCGGAGCGCGACGACGCCGCCGGGGTGGCGCGTACGGCCGGGCACCAGGCCCTGCACCTGGTGCGGTCCTGGCTGGCCGACGAGCGGTTCGCCGCCTCCCGCCTGGTCCTGCTCACCCGGGGCGCGGTCGCCACCGCCCCCGACGAGGACGTCCCCGATCTGGCGCACGCGCCCGTCTGGGGCCTGGTCCGCTCGGCGCAGACCGAGAACCCCGGCCGCCTCGCCCTGCTGGACACCGACGGCACCGGTCCGGCCGCCGCCCCGGCCCTGCTGCGTGCGCTGGCCGCCGACGACGAGCCCCAACTCGCCGTCCGCGCGGGCGGGATACGGGTGCCCCGGCTGGCGCGGGCCGTCGCGGCCGACGGCGCGCCCGGCTTCGGTGGCGGGGGCACCGTCCTCCTCACCGGCGGCACCGGCCTCCTCGGCGGGACGCTCGCCCGCCACCTGGTCACCGCCCACGGCGTCCGCGACCTGCTCCTCGTCAGCCGGCGCGGCCCCGACGCCGAAGGCGCCGCGGAACTCAGGGACCGACTGGCAGCGCTGGGCGCCCGGGTGACCGTGACGGCCTGCGACGCGGCCGACCGGGACGCCCTGGCCAAGGTCGTGGCCGCCGCCGAGCCGCCGCTGACCGCCGTCGTGCACCTCGCGGGCGTCCTGGACGACGGCGTCGTCGCCTCCCTGACACCCGACCGCCTGGACGCCGTCACCCGCCCCAAGGCGGACGCCGCCTGGCACCTCCACGAACTGACGAAGGATCAGAAGCTCGACGCCTTCGTGCTGTTCTCCTCCGCCGCGGGGCTCCTCGGCACCGCGGGGCAGGCCAACTACGCGGCCGCCAACACCTTCCTGGACGCCCTCGCCCACCACCGGCGCGCCCACGGCCTGCCCGCCCTCTCCCTCGCCTGGGGCCTGTGGGCGGAGGCGAGCGGCATGACCGGCCACCTGGACGACGCCGACGTCCGCCGGCTGAGCCGCGCCGGGCTGCTGCCCATGGCCGTCGACCAGGGCCTCGCCCTCTTCGACGCCGCCGTCGCGGCCGGCGGGGACGAGGGCCGCGCCCTGCTCGTGCCCGCCCGGCTGGACACCGCCGGCGCCCGGTCCCGGGCCGAGGTCCCCGTCCTGCTGCGCGGCCTCGTCCGGGCCCCCGCCCGGCGGCCCGCCGAGACGGTCCGGGAAGAGCTCCTGGAACAGCGGCTCGCCGGGCTCCCCGACGCCGAACGCGAACGCGTCCTCCTCGAACTCGTCCGCGGCCGGCTCGCCGACGTCCTCGGCCACGCCGCGCCGCACACCCTCGACCTCGACCGCGGCTTCCTGGAACTCGGCCTCGACTCCCTCACCGCCCTGGAGTTCCGCAACCGGCTCGGCGCCGCCGCCGGCCGCAGGCTGCCCCCCACCCTGATCTTCGACCACCCCACCCCGGCCGCGGTCGGCCGCTACCTGCACGCGGAACTCCGCCCGGCCGACGGCCCCGCCGACGGTACGCCCGAAACCCTGCCCGACGAGCGGGAGTTCCGCCGCGCCCTCGCGGCCGTCCCGCTGGACCGCTTCCGGAACGCCGGACTGCTGCCGGAGCTGCTGCGGCTCGCCGAGGCCGCCGGCGTGCCCGTCGGTGAAGCCGCCGACGCGTCCGACGGCGAGAGCGACACGGCCGACCTGGACAGCATGGACCTCCAGAGTCTCGTACGGGTGGCGCTCGGTGACAACTGACCTGCTGACGACCGACTTGCCGACCAACGACCTGCCGACGACCGACCCGGCGACAACCGACCGGCACGGAACCGACTTTCGGAGTGAGCTGTGACCGCATCCAGCGAAGAAGTCATCAAGGCGCTGAGGGTTTCCCTCAAGGAGGCGGAACAGCTCCGGCAGCAGAACCGCAAGCTGACCGAGGCGCAGTCCGAGCCCATCGCCATCGTCGGCATGGCCTGCCGCCTGCCCGGTGACGTCCGGTCCCCCGAGGACCTGTGGCGGCTCGTCGCCACCGGTACCGACGCCATCACCCCGTTCCCCGAGGACCGCGGCTGGGACGTCGACGCCCTCTACGACCCGGACCCCGACACGCCCGGCCACAGCTACGTCCGGGAGGGCGGCTTCGTCCACGACGCCGACCGCTTCGACGCCGACTTCTTCGGGATCAGCCCCCGCGAGGCCACGGCCATGCACCCGCAGCAGCGGCTGCTGCTGGAAACCGCCTGGGAGGCGTTCGAGCGGGCCGGCATCGACCCGTCGTCCGTCCGCGGCACGCGCACCGGCGTGTTCGCCGGCGTCATGCAGATGGACTACGCGTCCCGGCTGCGCAAGGCCCCCGAGGACCTCGAGGGCTACCTGATGACCGGCGGGCAGGGCAGCATCGTCTCCGGCCGCATCGCCTACACCCTCGGCCTCGAAGGCCCCGCCGTCACCGTCGACACCGCCTGCTCCTCCTCCCTGGTGGCCGCCCACCTCGCCTGCCAGTCCCTCCGGCGCCAGGAGTGCAGCCTCGCCCTGGCCGGCGGCGTCACGGTCATGGCCGACACCCTCGGCTTCGTCGAGTTCAGCCGGCAGCGCGCCCTCTCCCCGGACGGCCGCTGCCGCTCCTTCGCCGCCGGCGCGGAGGGCACCGGCTGGGCCGAGGGCGCCGGCGTCCTGCTCCTCGAACGCCTCTCCGACGCCCGCCGCAACGGCCACCGGATCCTCGCCGTCCTGCGCGGCTCCGCCGTCAACCAGGACGGCGGCAGCAGCGGCTTCTCCGCCCCCAACGGCCCCGCCCAGCAGCGCGTCATCCGCGACGCCCTGGCCGGAGCCCGGCTGAACCCGGCCGACGTGGACGCCGTGGAGGCACACGGGACGGGGACGAAGCTCGGCGACCCGATCGAGGCGCAGGCGCTCCTCGCCACGTACGGCAAGGGGCGTGCGGCGGACCGGCCGCTGTGGCTCGGCTCGCTCAAGTCCAACCTCGGCCACACCCAGGCCGCCGCGGGCGTGGCCGGCGTCATCAAGATGGTGATGGCGCTGCGCAACGGCGTCCTCCCGCGCACCCTCCACGTCGACGCGCCCACCCCGCACGTCGACTGGGACGCCGGCGGCGTCGCGCTGCTCACCGAGGAGCGCGACTGGCCCGAGGCCGGCCGGCCGCGCCGCGCCGCCGTCTCCTCCTTCGGCATCAGCGGCACCAACGCCCACGTCATCATCGAACAGGCCCCCGCCGACGGCACCGACGAACCCACCGGCGCCGGCGCGGTGGCCGACGGCTCCGGCGTCCTGCCATGGCTGCTCTCCGCCCGTACGCCCGAGGCTCTCCGCGAACAGGCGGCCCGGCTGCGTACGGACGTCACCGGGCACGCCGAGTGGCCCGCCGGCGAGGTCGGCTGGACGCTCGCCACCGGGCGCGCCGCCCTCGAACAGCGGGCCGTTGTCATCGGCGGCGACCGCGAGGAACTCCTCACCGGCCTCACCGCCCTCACCACCGGCGACACCGCCCCCACCCTGGTGACCGGGGCGACCGGCGGCGGCTCCCTCGGCCGGCCCGTCTTCGTCTTCCCCGGCCAGGGCTCGCAGTGGCTCGGCATGGCCGTCGAACTCCTGGGCTCCAGCGAGGTGTTCGCCGGACGGATGGCCGACTGCGAGCGGGCGCTCGCACCGTTCGTCGAGTGGTCGCTCGTGGACGTCCTGCGGGGCGCGGAGGGCGCCCCCGGGCTCGACCGGGTGGACGTCGTGCAGCCGGCGCTGTGGGCGGTGATGGTGTCGCTCGCCGAACTGTGGCGGTCCGTGGGCGTGGAACCCGCCGCCGTGGTGGGGCATTCGCAGGGGGAGATCGCGGCCGCGTGTGTGGCGGGTGGTCTGTCGCTGGAGGACGGCGCGCGTGTCGTCGCTCTGCGGTCGCGGGCGCTGTTGGAGATCGCGGGGGAGGGCGGGATGGTGTCCGTCGCGCTGCCCGCCGCCGAGGCGGAGGCGCTGGTCGCGGCGTGGGACGGCCGCATATCCGTCGCCGCCCTCAACGGTCCCCGCTCCACGGTCGTCTGTGGGGACGCGGGCGCGCTGGACGAGCTCATGGCCCACTGCGAGGCCGATGAGGTCCGGGCCCGGCGGGTGCCGGTCGACTACGCGTCGCACTCGGCGCACGTCGAGCGCATCCGGGAGCGCATCCGACAGGAACTCGCGGACGTCCGGCCGCGCTCGGGCTCGGTGCCCTTCCACTCCACCCTGACCGGTGAGGTGTTCGACACGGCCGGGCTGGACGCGGACTACTGGTACCGCAACCTGCGCAACACCGTCCGCTTCCAGTCCGTGGTCGAGGGGCTGCTGACCGCCGGCCACCGGGCGTTCGTCGAGTGCAGCGCCCACCCCGTCCTGACCGTCGGGGTCGAGGAGACCGCGCAGGAGGCGGACGTCCCGGTCGTGGCCGTCGGCTCGCTGCGCCGGGACGAGGGCGACTGGCGGCGCTTCCTGACCTCCATGGCCGAGGCGTACACCCAGGGCCTCGCCGTCGACTGGCCCTCGCTCTTCTCGGGCGGCGCCCGCCGCCTCGTCGACCTGCCCACCTACGCCTTCCAGCACCGCCGTTACTGGCTGGAGGAGACCGCGCCGGAGGAGGCCGGGTCCGCCGACGGGCCGGAGGCCGGCTTCTGGAGCGCGGTCGAGGACGGGGACGCCGACGCGCTCGCCGCCGCCCTGCGGGTGGAGGACGACGAGCAGCGCACCTCCGTGGCCTCCCTCCTCCCGGTCCTGTCCTCCTGGCGGCGGCGCAGCCGCGAGCGCGACGCCGTGGACGGCTGGCGCTACCGGATCGGCTGGAAGCCCGTCGGCACCGCCGGCACCGGACCGTCCGGCACCTGGCTCGTGGTCCTGCCCGAGGGGCTCGGGGACGACCCGTGGCCGGCGGCGGTCGTGAACGCCCTGACGGCCCGCGGCGTCTCCGTCGTCACCGTCTCGCCGCCCGCGGCGGACGCCGGCCGGGAGTCCCTCGCCGAGTCCGTCCGTACCGCCCTGGCGGGCGCGGAACCGGCGGGCGTGCTGTCCTTCCTCGCGCTGGACACCCGGCCGTGGGACGGCCGCCCCGACACCGGCACCGGCGTCTTCCTGACGCTCGGCCTGGTCCAGGCCCTGGGCGACGCCGGCGTGACGGCACCCCTGTGGTGCGCCACGCGGGGCGCGGTCGCCACCGGCCCGTCCGAACCGCCCGCGGATCCGGTCCAGGCCCAGGTCTGGGGCCTCGGCCGGGTCGTCGCGGTGGAGCACTCCGAGCGCTGGGGCGGCCTGCTGGACCTGCCCGGCGACACGGGCCCGGACGACCGGACGCTCGCCCGGCTCTGCGCGGCGCTGGCGGGCGCCGGCGAAGCGGGCGATGGGCCCGCCGAAGGCTCCGAGGACCAGCTCGCCGTCCGCCCCGCCGGCCTGTTCGCCCGGCGGATGCTCTCCGCGCCGCTGGGCGACGCCCGGCCGGCCCGGGACTGGAAGCCGCGCGGCACCGTCCTGGTGACCGGCGGCACCGGGGTCCTCGGCCGACGGCTCGCCCAGTGGCTGGCCGCTTCCGGGGCCGAGCACCTCGTCCTCGTCAGCCGACGCGGGGCCGACGCCCCCGGCGCCCGCGAACTCCGCGACGAGCTCGCGGCGTCGGGCACCGACGTCACCCTGGCCGCCTGCGACCTCGCCGACCGCGACGCCGTCGCCGCCCTGCTCGCCGGGCTCGCGGAGGACGGCCGCACCGTCCGTACCGTGCTGCACACGGCCGCGCACATCGAGCTGGACCGCGTCGACACCACCCCCTACGACGCCCTCGCCGACGCCGTCGGCGCCAAGATGGCCGGCGCCCGGCACCTGGCCGACCTCCTCGACCCGGCCGAGCTCGACGCCTTCGTCATGTTCTCGTCGATCGCCAGCGTCTGGGGCAGCGGCGAGCACGCCGCCTACGCCGCCGCCAACGCCGCCCTCGACGCGTTCGCCGAACACGGCAAGGCCCGCGGCCTCCCGCTGACCACCGTGGCCTGGGGCGTCTGGGAGGACGCCGTGCGCACCTGGGAGGACCACGGCCTGGACGTGGCCGACCGGCGCCGCCGCGTCCGCGAGCAGGGCCTGCCCCTGATGCGCACCGACCTCGCCCTCGCCGCCCTCCGGCAGGTCCTCGACCACCGCGACACCTTCATCGCGGTCGCCGACATCGACTGGGACCGCTTCGTCCCCCTCTTCACCTCGGCCCGCCCCAGCGCCCTGCTGCGCGACCTGCCGCAGGCCCGCCCGGCCAAGGACGACGGGAAGACCCCCGCCGCGCCCGCCGGCGAGGGCGCCGAACTGCGCGGCCGCCTCGCCGGGTTGTCCCCTGCCGACCGCCGGCGCGCCCTCCTCGACCTCGTCAGGACGCACGCCGTGGCCGTCCTGGGCCACTCGGCGCCCGACGCCATCGGCGCCGAACGCGCCTTCAAGGAGCTCGGGTTCGAGTCGCTGACGGCCGTCGGACTGCGCAACCGGCTGGCCTCCGCCACCGGGCTACGGCTCCCCGCCACCCTCGTCTTCGACTACCCGACCCCCCTCGCCCTCGCCGGGCACCTCGCCGAACTGATCACCGGCGACACCCCGGCGCCCGCCGCACCCGCGGCCCCGGCCCCCGCCCTCCCGGCGGCCGACGACGACCCGATCGCGATCGTCGGCATGGCCTGCCGCTTCCCCGGCGGCGTCGAGACCCCCGAGGACCTCTGGCGGCTCGTCGCCACCGGCGGCGACGCCGTGTCCGGCTTCCCCACCGACCGCGGCTGGCGCCTCGACGACCTCTACGACCCCGACCCCGACCGGCTCGGCACCAGCTACGTCCGCGAGGGCGGCTTCGTCCACGACGCCGACCGCTTCGACGCCGGCTTCTTCGGCATCAGCCCCCGCGAGGCCCTGGCCATGGACCCGCAGCAGCGGCTGCTGCTGGAGACCGCCTGGGAGGCGTTCGAACGGGCCGGCATCGGCCGCGAGGCCCTGCGCTCCAGCGCCACCGGCTCGTTCATCGGCGCCATGACCAACGGCTACGGGCCGCGCCCCCAGGACGCGCCGCGCGAGATCGGCGACTACGTGGTGACGGGCAGCGTCACCAGCGTCGTCTCCGGCCGCCTCGCCTACGCGTTCGGCCTGGAGGGCCCGGCGGTCACCGTCGAGACGGCCTGCTCGTCGTCGCTCGTCGCCCTGCACCTCGCCTGCCAGGCCCTCCGCGCCGGCGACTGCTCCATGGCGCTCGCAGGCGGCAGCGTCGTCATGCCCACCCCGGACGCGTTCGTCGGCTTCAGCCGGCTCCGCGGGCTGGCGCGGGACGGCCGCTGCAAGGCATTCTCCGACGACGCCGACGGCTTCGGCCTCTCCGAGGGAGCCGGCGTCGTCCTGCTCGAACGCCTCTCCGAGGCCCGCCGCAACGGCCACCAAGTGCTCGCCGTCGTCCGCGGCTCCGCCGTCAACCAGGACGGCGCCTCCAACGGCCTCGCCGCCCCCAACGGCCCCTCCCAGCAGCGCGTCATCCGCGAGGCCCTGGCCAACGCCCGGGTGGCGGCGGCCGACGTCGACACGGTCGAGGCACACGGCACGGGCACCAAGCTCGGCGACCCGATCGAGGCACAGGCGCTCCTCGCCACCTACGGCCAGGACCGGCCCACCGACCGGCCGCTCTGGCTCGGCACGGTGAAGTCCAACATCGGCCACACCCAGGCCGCCGCCGGCGTCGCGGGCGTCATCAAGACCGTGCTGGCGCTGCGGCACGGCGTCCTCCCGCGGACCCTGCACGTCAGCCGGCTGTCCAGCCACATCGACTGGTCGGCGGGCGGCGTCGAGGTGCTGACCGAGCAGCGCGCCTGGCCGGACACGCATGGCCGGCCGCGCCGCGCCGGCGTCTCCGCCTTCGGCATCAGCGGCACCAACGCCCACGTCATCCTGGAGCAGGCGCCTGAAGAGGAGCCCGCCACCGCTCCCGAGAGCGCAACGGGCGTCCTGCCCTGGGTCGTCTCCGCCCGCTCGCCGCAGGCCCTCCGGGCCCAGGCCGCGCGGCTCGCCGACGCCGTCGAGGACGCCGACCCGGGCCGGGTGGGGTGGACGCTGGCGGCGGGACGGTCGGCGTTCGAGCACCGGGCGGTGATCGTCGGCGACGGGCTCGACGAACTGCGCGACGGACTGCGGGCGTTGGCTTCCGACGAGTCCGCTCCCGGTGTCGTGTGCGGGGTGGCCTCGGGTGAGGTCGAGGGTCCGGTGTTCGTGTTCCCGGGGCAGGGGTCGCAGTGGGCCGGGATGGCCGTCGAACTGCTCGACACCTCGCAGGAGTTCGCCGAGCGCATCGCCGACTGCGAGCGGGCGTTGGACCCATACGTGGAGTGGTCGCTGACCGCCGTACTGCGGCAGGCGCCGGGGGCTCCGGGGTTGGAGCGTGTCGATGTCGTGCAGCCGGTGTTGTGGGCGGTGATGGTGTCGCTGGCCGCGCTGTGGCGGTCGGCGGGTGTCGAGCCCGTCGCCGTGGTCGGCCACTCGCAGGGGGAGATCGCGGCCGCGTGTGTCGCGGGCGGCCTGTCGCTCGAGGACGGTGCCCGCGTCGTCGCGCTGCGCTCCCGCGCGCTGTTGGAGATCGCGGGGGAGGGCGGGATGGTGTCCGTCGCGCTGCCCGCCGCCGAGACCGAGGGGCTGCTGGAGTCGTGGGGCGGGCGAATATCCGTCGCCGCCCTCAACGGCCCGCGCTCGACAGTGGTGTCCGGTGAGGCCGGTGCGCTGGAGGAGTTGCTGGCGCACTGCGAGGCCCAGGAGACCCGGGCGCGGCGGGTGCCGGTGGACTACGCCTCGCACTCCGCTCACGTGGAGCGCATCCGGGAGCGGATCCACCAGGAGCTGGCGGGCATCAGCCCCCGTTCCGGGTCGGTGCCCTTCCACTCCACCCTCACCGGTGAGGTCTTCGACACGGCCGGGCTGGACGCGGATTACTGGTACCGCAACCTGCGTAACACCGTTCGCTTCCAGTCGGTGATCGGCGATCTGCTGGCCGCCGGGCACCGGGCGTTCGTCGAGTGCAGCGCTCACCCCGTCCTGACCGTGGGGGTCGAGGAGACCGCGCAGGACGCCGACGTCCCCGCTGTGGTCGTCGGCTCTCTCCGCCGGGACGAGGGCGGCCGGCGGCGTTTCCTGACCTCTCTGGCCGAGGCGTACACCCGGGGCGTGGCGGCCGACTGGACCACCGCCTTCCCCGCCGCCGCCCGCCACCGCGTCGACCTCCCCACCTACGCCTTCCAGCGCGAGCGGTTCTGGGTCGACGCCCCGCGTCCCTCCGCGGACGTCGGGCAGGCCGGGCTGGCCGACGCCGGGCACCCGCTGCTCGGTGCGGGCGTGGCCCTCGCCGGGGGCGAAGGGCTGCTGTTCACCGGCCGGTTGTCGACGGAGAGCCACCCGTGGCTCGCCGACCACGCCGTCTGGGGCACGGTCCTGCTGCCCGGCACCGCGCTGGTCGAACTCGCGGCGTACGCGGGCGACCAGGCCGGCTGCGGCACCCTGGAGGAACTGACCCTCCAGGCGCCGCTCGTCCTGCCCGAGACCGGCGCGGTCGACGTACAGGTACGGCTCGGCGCGCCCGACGCGGACGGACGGCGGCCGGTCGGCATCAACTCCCGACTCGTCACGTCGGCACGGGAGTTCACCGACGACGGCTGGGTGTGCCACGCCACCGGCACGCTCGGCACCGCCCCCGCGGCGGAGCCGGCCGCCCCCGCCGCCGGCGCCTGGCCGCCCGCCGCGGCGATCCCCGTGGACCTCGACGGGCTCTACGAGCGCCTGGCCGGCGACGGGTTCGGCTACGGCCCGGCCTTCCAGGGGCTGCGCGCGGCGTGGCGGACCGAGGACGCCTTCCTCGCCGAGGTCCGGCTCGCCCCCGAACAGCAGGCCGACGCCGCCCGGTTCGGCGTCCACCCGGCGCTGCTCGACGCGGCCCTGCACACCACCCTGCTGGACGGGGTGGACCAGGTGCGGCTGCCGTTCGCCTGGACCGGCGTCGAGGTGCACGCCACCGGCGCGACGGCGCTGCGCGTCCGGCTCGCCCGGACCGGCCCGGACACGGTGTCGCTGACCACGACCGACACCACCGGCCGGCCGGTGGCCTCCGTCGCGTCGCTCGCCGTCCGGCCCGTCCGGCCCGAGCAGCTGCGGAACGCGGCGACGGGCGTACGGGACGCGCTGTTCCGCCTCGACTGGACCGAGCGGGCCGAGAAGGGTGGGGCACAGGGCGGCACCTGGGCCGTGCTGGGCTCGTCGCCCGAGGCCGACGCCCTCGCGGCGGCCCTGACGGACTCGGGCACCTCCGTCACCGCCCACGCCGACGCCGCGTCCCTGCTCGCCGAAGCGGCCCCGGACGTCCTGCTGCTCCCCTGGACGGAAGCGGGCGCCGACCCGGCCGCCGCCGCCCACACCGCCGTCCACCGCGCCCTGGCCGTCCTTCAGGACTGCCTCGCCGCCCCCGCCCTGGAGAACACCCGGGTGGTGTGGGTGACGCGCGGCGCGGTGAGCGTCGTCGAAGATGAGGACGTCACCGATCTGGCGGCCGCCGCCGTGCACGGCGCGCTGCGGTCCGCGCGGGTGGAGCACCCGGGCCGGTTCGCCGCCGTGGACCTCGACGGGGAATCCGCGTCCGTACGCGCCCTGCCGACGGTGCCGTTCGCCGACGAACCGTGGACGGCCGTCCGGGCGGGCCGGGTGCTCGTCCCCGGCTGGCCCGCGCGGGAGCACCCGGCGGCGCGGAGACCGTCGTACCCGGCGACGGGACCGTGCTGATCACCGGCGGCACGGGCACGCTGGGCGGTCTGCTGGCCCGGCACCTGGTGACCGTCCACGGCGTACGGAACCTGCTGCTGGCCGGCCGGCGCGGGCCGGACGCGCCCGGTGCCGCCGAACTGGTCGCCGAACTCGACGCGTTGGGAGCCCGGGTGACGGTCGTGGCCTGCGACGTCGCCGACCGGGACGCGCTGGCGCGGGTCGTCGCCGCGGCCGAACCGCCGCTGACCGGCGTCGTCCACGCGGCCGGCGTCCTGGACGACGGCGTCGTCACCGCCCTGACCCCGGAGCGGGTGGACGCGGTCCTGCGGCCGAAGGCCGACGCGGCCTGGCACCTGCACGAGCTGACGCGGGACGCGGGACTGTCGATGTTCGTCCTGTTCTCCGGCGCCGGCAGCACCCTCGGCAACGGCGGGCAGGCCAACTACGGTGCCGCCAACGCCTTCCTGGACGGCCTGGCCGCCCACCGGCGGGCGCTCGGCCTGCCGGCCGTGTCGATGGCCTGGGGCCACTGGGCCGACACCAGCGCCATGACCGGCGCGATGGACGACGCGGACCGGGCCAGGATGCGGCGCTCCGGCGTCCTGCCGCTGTCCGCCGCCGAGGGGCTCGCCCTGTTCGACGCGGCCCTCGGGCAGGACCGGGCGTTCGTCCTCCCGGCCCGCCTCGACCTCGCCGCCCTCCGGACCGGCACCCCGCCGCCGCTGCTGCGGTCGCTCGCGGCACCCGCCGGGCGCCGGGCGGTGACCGCCGAACCGGCCGCCGCCGAGGCCGGGTTCGCCGCCCGGCTGGCGGCACTGCCGCCGG
This sequence comes from Streptomyces sp. CA-181903, assembly GCF_050937075.1. Classification (NCBI taxonomy): domain Bacteria; kingdom Bacillati; phylum Actinomycetota; class Actinomycetes; order Kitasatosporales; family Streptomycetaceae; genus Streptomyces; species Streptomyces sp. CA-181903. The sequence goes on along the minus strand of NZ_JBNJLY010000001.1, from coordinate 709,953 downwards.
CCGAGCGCGGGAGCGTCCTGCTCGACCTGGTCCGCGCCCATGTGGCGACCGTCCTCGGCTACGGCTCGCCGGACGAGGTCGACACCGGCCGGGGTTTCCTCGAAGCGGGCTTCGACTCGCTGCGCGCCGTCGAACTGCGCAACCGGCTCGCCGCCGCCACCGGACTGCGGCTGCCGGCCACGCTCACCTTCGACCACCCCAGCCCGGACGCGCTCGCCCGGCACCTGCGGTCCCGGCTGGTGACGGACGAACAGGCGCCGCCCGCACCCGGGTTCGCGGAACTCGACGGGCTGGAGGCCGCCGTCCGGTCGCTGCCGGCCGGCGACCCCGGGCGCGCCGGAATCGCCGCCCGGCTGCGCGACCTGCTGACCGAGCTGAAGAACGACGCGGAGCCCGACGCCGGGGACGACGACGCGGTGACCGCGGCGACCCTCGACGAGCTCCTCGACATCGTCGACGACGAACTGCGCAGGTCCTGACCGCCGGGGCGGGACGTCCCGCCCCGGCACCCGGGAACTGTTCGTGCCAGAGAAGGGCCACAAGCGACATGACCAGTGACGAAAAGGTTCTCGACTACCTCAAGCGCCTGACCGTCGACCTGCGCAGGACCCGGCAGCGGCTGCACGAGGCCGAGGCCGGCGCCCGCGAGCCGATCGCCGTCGTCGGCATGGCCTGCCGCTACCCCGGCGGCGTCCGCTCGCCCGAGGACCTCTGGGAACTGGTCGCGGCCGGCACGGACGCGATCACCCCCCTGCCCGCCGACCGGGGCTGGGACCCGGAGCTGTACGACCCGGACCCGGCCCGGCACGGCCGGGTGTACGTCCGCGAGGGCGGCTTCCTGGACGGCGCCGACCGGTTCGACGCCGGCTTCTTCGGCATCAGCGGACGCGAGGCGCTGGCCATGGACCCGCAGCAGCGGCTGCTGCTGGAGACGTCCTGGGAAGCCCTGGAGCGCGCCGGCATCGACCCGGCCGGGCTCGCCGGGAGCCGCACCGGCGTCTTCGCCGGCGTGATCTACCAGGACTACGCGTCCCGACTGCGGCGCGTACCGCCCGAGTTCGAGGGATACATCGGCAACGGCAGCGCCGCGAGCGTCGCCTCCGGCCGGGTCGCCTACACCCTCGGCCTGGAGGGCCCGGCCGTCACCGTCGACACCGCCTGCTCGTCGTCGCTGGTCGCCCTGCACCTCGCCTGCCAGTCGCTGCGACTCGGCGAGAGCACCACCGCGCTGGCGGGCGGCGTCACCGTCATGGCCTCCCCGATGGCGCTCGTCGAGTTCAGCCGGCAGCGCGGGCTCGCCCCCGACGCCCGCTGCAAGGCGTTCGCCGCCGGCGCCGACGGCACCGCCCTCGGCGAGGGCGCCGGCATGCTCGTCCTCGAACGCCTCTCGGACGCCCGCCGTAACGGCCACCCCGTCCTCGCCGTCATCCGCGGCAGCGCCGTCAACCAGGACGGCGCCAGCAGCGGCCTCACCGCTCCCAGCGGCCCGGCCCAGCAGCGTGTCATCCGCGACGCCCTCACCAACGCGCGGATCGCGGCGGCCGACGTGGACGCGGTGGAGGCCCACGGCACCGGCACCACCCTCGGCGACCCCATCGAGGCCCAGGCCCTGCTGGAGACGTACGGCCAGGACCGGCCGGACGACCGGCCCGTGCGGGTCGGCTCGGTGAAGTCCAACATCGGGCACGCGCAGGCCGCGGCGGGCGTCGCCGGCGTCATCAAGATGGTGATGGCGCTGCGGAACGGCGTCCTCCCGCGCACCCTGCACGTCGACGAGCCGTCCCCGCACATCGACTGGTCGGCCGGCGCCCTCGCCCTGCTCACCGAGCCGGCGCCGTGGCCGGCGTCGGAGCGGCCCAGGCGGGCGGGCGTGTCGTCGTTCGGCGTGAGCGGGACGAACGCGCACGTGGTGCTGGAGGAGGCGACTGCGGCGTCGGCGCCCTCCGGCGAGGCCGCGCCGTCCGGTAAGGCCGGGGCCGAGGACACGGAGGCGGCCGCCGACGGCCTCACCTCCGACGAGGCCGTACCGTCTGTGGTGTCGGCCGTCCCCTGGGCCCTGTCCGCCAAGACCCCGGAAGCCCTCCGCGACCAGGCCGCACGCCTCCTCGCCCACCTCGACGCCCACCCCGACGAGACGGCCACCGACATCGGCGCGGCCCTCGCCCGCGGCCGCTCGGCCTTCGAGCACCGGGCCGTGGCCGTCGGCGCGGACCGCGACGAACTCCGCGCGGCTGTAGCCGCGTTGGCCGCCGGGGAGCCCGCTCCCGGAACGGCGACGGGCGAGGCGCGCGGCGCGACCAAGGTCGCCTTCCTCTTCCCGGACGAGGGTGTCGGCAGCGGAGGCGCGGTACGCCGCCTGGTGGACGAGTCCCCGGTGTTCGCCCGGCACTTGGCGGAGTGCGCCGGTGCGCTCGCCACCGTCACCGGGCGGGCCGAGGTGGACGTACTGCGAGAACTGAACGGTACGATCCGCGCTCTGTCGGCGGCCGACGGGCCGGCCGGGGGCGGCGCGGACCTTCCGGCGGCGGAGGGCGGCGGGGACCGGCCGTCCGGTGCGCTCGGGGAGTCGGACGTGACGGGCGCGACCGCCGGTGCGGGCGGAAGTGCGGAGACGGAACACACGTCCGGTCCCGCCGACGCCACCGCCAAGCCCGGTGCCACCGACGGCTCCGGCGCCCGCACCGCCCGCTGGGCCGTCGCCGCCTCCCTCGCCGCGCTCTGGCGGCACCACGGCGTCCGGCCGTCGGCGGTCGTCGGTGACGGGGTCGGCGAGATCGCGGCGGCCTGTGCGGCGGGGGTGCTGTCGCTGGAGGACGGGGCCCGTGCGGTGCTCGGTGGCGCCGCCGACGCGCTGTCGCTTCGTCCGGCCGAGGCGCCGTTCCGTACGACGTCCGGCGGCGACGACTGGCGCCCCGACGCCGGCCGGTCACCGCGCGGACTCGCCTCCGCCGTCCGTGAGTCGGCCGGGCGCGGGCGGACGGTGTTCGTCGTCATGGGGACGGACCGCGGCGCCCTCGCCGAAGCCGCCGGGGCGGACTCGTTCGTCGTCCCCGCGCTGGGCGCGGACGGCGGCGCCCGGGGGCTGCTGGCCTCGCTCGCCGAGGTGCACGTCCGCGCCGCCGCCGTGGACTGGTCCGCCGCCCTGCCGGCCGCCGGCCTCCGCCGCGTCGACCTGCCGACGTACCCGTTCCAGCGCCGCCGCTACTGGCTCGACGACGCCCCGGCCGCCGGGGACGTCGCCTCCGCCGGACTCGGCGCCGTCGACCACCCGCTGCTGGCCGCAGCCGTCGAACTGCCTGACGGGGACGGGATGTTGTACTCCGGCCGGCTGTCCGCCCGGACGCACCCGTGGCTCGCCGACCACACCGTCCTCGGCCGCACGCTGCTGCCCGGCACGGCCTGCCTGGAGCTCGCGCTGTGGGCCGCCGACCGGGCGGGCTGCGGCCTGGTCGAGGAACTGACCCTGCACGCCCCGCTCGCCGTCGGGGACACCGGCGTCCGCGTCCGGCTGTCCGTCACCGGCCCGGACGCGTCCGGCCGCCGCCGCCTCACCCTCGACGCGTGCGCCGACGGCGCCGACTGGACGCGCCACGCGAGCGGCACCCTGGCCGAGGGCGCGCCGCGGCCTGGGTACGACCTGATGGACCCGGCCCCGGAGACCGCCACCGCGACGGACGTCACCGCCTTCTACGAGCGGGCCGCCGCACGCGGTTACGCCTACGGGCCCGCCTTCCGCGGCCTGCGGTCCCTCCGCCGGCTCGGGGACGAGGTCTTCGCCGAGGCCGCCCTCGACCGCGACCGGCAGGCCGAGGCCACCCGCTACCGCCTCCACCCGGCCCTCGCCGACGCCGCCCTGCAGGCCCTCGGCGTACTCGTAGAGGAAAACGACCCGGCTCAACTCCCCTTCGCCTGGCGGAACGTGGCCGTGCACACCCCCGGCGCGGGCGCCCTGCGCGTCCACCTCACCCGCACCGGTCCCGACACCGTCACCCTGGCCCTCGCCGACCCGGCCGGCACCCCCGTCGCCTCGGCGGGCGCGGTCGTCCTGAGGACCGTCCGGGACGGGCAGGCCGCCACCGGCTCGCAGCCCGAGGCGGGCGAGCGGGCAGCGCGGGACGGGGAGGGGCCCCGGCGGCCCTGTACCGCGTGGAATGGAGCCCCTTCCACGCACCCGTCGCGGGGGCGCCCACCGTGTCCGGCGCCGGTACGTCCGGTGCCGACGGGCAGAAGACTCCCGATTTCCCGGTTCACGCGCCCGGCGACCTGGGCCGCGGCGTGCCTGCCGCGTCCACCGCCGCCGGTACGCCCGGTCCCGACGGGCAGGACGTGTCCGCCGTCCCGGACGCATCCGCCGCCCCGGCTCCCGCGCCGGCCGGTCAGGGCGCGCCGGATGCCCACGCACCCTCTGTCGCCGCCGACTCATCCATCGCCCTGCTCGGCGCTCCCGGCCCGGGGACGCGCCGCTGGCCGACCTGCCCGAGACCGTCGTCCGCCACCCGGACCTCGCCTCCCTCGGCGCAGCCGTCGATGCCGGAACGGGCTGCCCGCGTACGGTCGTTCACGTCCTGCCCGCCGGCACCCCCGGCCCCGAGGGGCTGCGCGCCGTCACCCGCGCCGCCCTCGCCCTCGCCCGCGACTGGTCGGCGGACCCCCGCTTCGCCGCCGCGACGCTCGTCGTCGTCACGCGCGGCGCCCTGGCCGTCCGGCCCGGCGAGGACGTGCCCGACCCGGCGGCCGCCGCGGCCCTCGGGCTGCTGCGGACCGCGCAGTCCGAGCACCCGGACCGCATCGTCCTGGTCGACACCGACACCGACACCGATGCCGCAGTGGACGGGCGCGTGCTCGCGGCCGTCCTGGACGCAGGCGAACCGCAGGCGGCCGTGCGGGGCGGGGAGGTTCTGATCCCCCGGCTGGTGGCGGCCCGCGCGGAGGGAACGGGCTCCCGCCCGCTTGCCCCCCGTGGCACCGTGCTCGTCACCGGCGGCACCGGCGCGCTCGGCGGCGAGCTCGCCCGCCACCTGGCCCGCGCGGGAGCGCGCAGGCTGCTGCTCGCCGCGCGCAGGGGTCAGGAAGCGCCGGGCGCCGCGGAGTTGACGGCGGAGCTGGCCGAGCTCGGCGCCGAGGCGACCGTCGCCGCCTGCGACGTCTCCGACCGCGCCGCGCTCGCCGCGCTGCTCGCCGGGATACCGGAGGAGCACCCGCTGACGGCCGTGTACCACGTCGCCGGCGTGACCGACGACGGCGTCCTGGACGCGCAGACGCCCGAGCGCCTCGACGCAGTCCTCCGGCCGAAGGCCGACGCCGCCTGGCACCTGCACGAGCTGACCCGGGACGACGACCTGGCGGCGTTCGTGATGTTCTCGTCGGCCGCCGGGGCGTTCGGCTCCGCCGGACAGGGCGGCTACGCGGCGGCCAACGCCTACCTGGACGCCCTCGCCCACCACCGCCGCTCCCGCGGCCTGCCCGCGCAGTCGCTGGCCTGGGGGCTGTGGGCGCGGAGCAGCGCGCTCACCGACGCGCTCGACGCGACCGGACGGGCCCGGCTCGGCCGGACCGGCGTCCTGCCGCTGGCCACGGACGACGCGCTCGCGCTCCTCGACGCCGCCGCCGCGCACGGCGAGCCGGTCCTGCTGCCGCTCCGGCTCGACCCCGCGCGGGTGCCGGCACAGGGGAGGCCCCCGGCACTGCTCCGGGCGCTGCCCGCGACGGAACCGGCGGCGGAACGGACCGAAGACCGGGGAGCCGTACCCGCCCCGCCCGGCCACCGCTACGCTACCCTCCCCGAGCCCGAGCGCCGGCGCGCCCTGCTCGGACTGGTCCGGACGCACGCCGCCGCCGTCCTCGGCGAGGCGACGCCCGCCGACATCGCCCCCGACCGCGGCTTCGTCGACCTGGGCCTGGACTCCCTCGCCGACCTCGAACTCCGCGACCGGCTGCACGAGGCCACCGGGCTGGACCTTCCCACCACCCTCATCTTCGACTACCCGACGGCGGCCGTCCTCGCCGACCACCTCTGCGCCGAGTTCGCCGCCGAGGCCCCCGCCGACGACTTGGACGGCCCCGTCACGGAGGAACTCGACCGGCTGGAGGCCGCCTTGGCCCCCTACGCCGCCGACGACGGGACCAGGGACCTCGTGGCCCGCCGCCTGAAGGACCTGCTGTCCCGCTGGAGCACGGCCCACCCGGAAGGGGCCGGCCACGGCCCCGGCCACCCCGCCGCGGACACCGGCCAGGACGCACGCCCGCACGACGACTTCGCCACCGCCACCGACGACGAGCTCTTCGAAGCGCTTCGAGAGCTGCGCACCGCAGACCGCGGCTGAACCACCGGACCGCACACCCCCCCGAGGAGCTGGCTCGAAGTGAGCAACGAAGAGAAGCTGCGCGAACACCTCCGGTGGGCGACCGCCGAACTCAAGGAGTCCCGCCGCCGCGTCAAGGAGCTGGAGGACGGACCCCACGAGCCCATCGCCGTCGTCGGCATGAGCTGCCGGCTGCCCGGCGGGGTGAACTCGCCCGAGGAGCTGTGGCAGTTGGTGGTCAAGGGCGGCGACGCGATCGGCGCGCCGCCCGCCGACCGGGGCTGGCGGATCGACGACCTCTACGACCCCGACCCCGAGTCGGCCCGCCCCGGCACCACCTACGCCCGCGAGGGCGGGTTCATCGACGGCGCCGACCGGTTCGACCCGGCCTTCTTCGGGATCAGCCCGCGCGAGGCCGTCGCCATGGACCCCCAGCAGCGGCTGCTGCTGGAAGCCGCCTGGGAGGCCGTCGAACGGGCCGGGGTGGACCCGCGCCGCCTGCGCGGCGAACGCGTCGGCGTCTACGCCGGGCTCATGTACCACGAGTACGGCAACCGCGGCATCGAGGTGCCCGAGGCCGTCGCCGGGTTCCTCGGCAGCGGCACGTCCGGCAGCGTCGCATCCGGCCGCATCGCCTACACCTTCGGCTTCGAGGGCCCGGCCGTCACCGTCGACACGGCCTGCTCCTCGTCGCTCGTCACCCTCCACCTCGCCGCGCAGGCGCTGCGCCGCGGCGACTGCACGCTCGCCCTGGCCGGCGGCGTCACGGTGATGGTCACCCCCAACACCTTCGTCGAGTTCAGCCGGCAGCGCGGACTGGCCCCGGACGGCCGGTGCAAGTCCTTCGCGGCCGGCGCCGACGGAACCGCCTGGGGCGAGGGCGTCGCCATGCTGCTGGTCGAGCGGCTGTCCGACGCCCGGCGCAACGGCCACCCCGTCCTCGCCGTCCTGCGCGGCTCCGCCGTCAACCAGGACGGCGCCAGCAGCGCCCTCGCCGCCCCCAACGGCCCGGCCCAGCAACGCGTCATCCGCCGCGCCCTGGAGGACGCCGGACTCACCACCGCCGACGTGGACGCCGTGGAGGCGCACGGGACGGGGACGAAGCTCGGCGACCCGATCGAGGCGCAGGCCCTGCTCGCCACGTACGGCAAGGACCGCCCGGCGGACCGGCCGCTGTGGCTCGGCTCGCTCAAGTCCAACATCGGGCACACGCAGGCCGCCGCCGGAGCCGCCGGGGTCATCAAGACGGTCATGGCCCTCCGCAACGGCGTACTGCCGCAGACGCTGCACGCCGAGGAGCGGACACCGCACGTCGACTGGTCGTCCGGCGCCGTCGAACTGCTCACCGAGCGCCGCGACTGGCCCGAGACCGGCCGCCCGCGCCGCGCCGGCGTCTCCTCCTTCGGCGTCAGCGGCACCAACGCCCACGTCATCCTGGAGCAGGCGCCGGAGGACGAGCCCGCCGCCGCTCCCGAGAGCGCAACGGGCGTCCTGCCTTGGGTCGTCTCCGCCCGCACCCCCGACGCCCTCCGGGCGCAGGCCATGCGACTCGCCGACGCCGTCGAGGACGCCGACCCGGCGCGGGTGGGCTGGTCGCTGGCGGCGGGGCGGTCGGCATTCGAGCACCGGGCGGTGGTGCTCGGCGACGGCCGCGACGAACTGCTGGACGGCGTACGCGCGTTGGCTGCCGGTGACCCCACTCCCGGCGTCGTGTGCGGGGTGGCCTCGGGTGAGGCCGAGGGTCCGGTGTTCGTGTTCCCGGGGCAGGGGTCGCAGTGGGCCGGGATGGCCGTCGAACTCCTTGACGAGAGCAAGGACTTCGCCGAGCGGATCGGCGCGTGCGAGCGGGCGCTGACGCCGTTCGTCGACTGGTCGCTCACCGCCGTACTGCGGCAGGTGCCGGGTGCACCGGGGCTGGAGCGCGTCGACGTCGTGCAGCCGGTGTTGTGGGCGGTGATGGTTTCACTGGCCGGGTTGTGGCGGTCGTCCGGTGTGGAGCCCGTGGCTGTGGTGGGGCATTCGCAGGGGGAGATCGCGGCCGCGTGTGTGGCGGGTGGTCTGTCGCTGGAGGACGGGGCGCGTGTCGTCGCGCTGCGGTCGCGGGCGTTGTTGGAGATCGCGGGGGAGGGCGGGATGGTGTCCGTCGCGCTGCCCGCCGCCGAGACGGAGGCGCTGGTCGCGGCGTGGGACGGCCGCATATCCGTCGCCGCCCTCAACGGTCCCCGCTCCACGGTCGTCTGTGGGGACGCGGGCGCGCTGGACGAGCTCATGGCCCACTGCGAGACCCACGACATCCGGGCCCGCCGCGTGCCGGTCGACTACGCCTCGCACTCCGCCCACGTCGAGCGCATCCGGGACCGCATCCGGCGCGAGCTCGCCGACATCCGCCCCTGTACCGGGTCGGTGCCCTTCCACTCCACTCTCACCGGTGAGGTCTTCGACACGGCCGGGCTGGACGCGGACTACTGGTACCACAACCTGCGCAACACCGTCCGCTTCCAGTCGGTGATCGGTGATCTGCTGACCGCCGGGCACCGGGCGTTCGTCGAGTGCAGTGCCCATCCCGTCCTGACCGTGGGGGTCGAGGAGACCGTGCAGGACGCCGACGTCCCCGCTGTGGTCGTCGGTTCCCTCCGCCGGGACGAGGGCGGTCGGCGGCGTTTCCTGACCTCTCTGGCCGAGGCGTACACCCGGGGCGTGGCGGCCGATTGGACCACCGCGTTCCCCGCCGCCGCCCGCCACCGCGTCGACCTCCCCACCTACGCCTTCCAGCGCGAGCGCTACTGGCTGGAGGGGGACGCCGCCGGCGGCGACGTCACCGCCGTCGGCCTGCGCGCCACCGGGCACCCGCTGCTCGGCGCGGCCGTGCCGGTGGCCGGCGGGGACGGGCTGCTGCTCACCGGGCGGGTGTCCCGCGACACCCACCCGTGGCTCGCCGACCACGCCGTCTGGGGCACCACCCTCGTCCCCGGCGCGGCACTCGCCGAACTCGCCGTGCGGGCCGGCGACCTGACGGGCGGTGGCGCGCTGGAGGAGCTGACGCTCCAGGCGCCGCTCGTCCTCCCCGAGCGCGGCGGCGCACACGTCCAGCTGTCCGTCGGTGCCGCCGACGAGGACGGGCGGCGGCCGCTCACCCTGCACTCCCGCCCCGACGACGCCGCGCCCGACGCCGCCTGGACCGCCCACGCCACCGGCTTCCTGGCCCCCGACGCCGCCCCCACTCCGTCGTGGGACCTGGCCGCGTGGCCGCCCCCGGGCGCCACCCCCGTGCCCGTCGACACGCTGTACGAGCGCCTGGCCGACGACGGCCTCGGCTACGGGCCGGCCTTCCAGGGGCTGCACGCCCTCTGGGAACGCGGCGACGACCTCTACGCCGAGGTCCGGCTGCCCCGCGAACAGCACGCCGCCGCCGCCTCGTTCGCCCTCCACCCGGCCCTCCTCGACGCGGCCCTGCACCCGGCCGCCGCCCGCTCCACGGGCGACGTCCGGCTGCCGTTCGCCTGGACCGGCGTCACCGTGCACGCCACCGGCGCCGCCGCCCTCCGCGTCCACCTCGCGCCCACGGGCGACGACGGCCTGACGCTCCGCGCGGCCGACGGTTCCGGCGCGCCCGTCGTCACCGTCGCGTCGCTGGTCAGCCGGAGCGTCACCCGGGACCAGCTGGAGTCCGCCCGCACCGCCCGGCACCACGATTCCCTCTTCCACGTCGAGTGGAGCGAAAACCCCGTGACCGACGCCGAGTCGGACTGGGCCGTGCTGGGCGAGGACGTCCTCGGGCTGGCCGACGGGCGGCCCGGCGTGCCCGTCCACGCCGACCTCGCGGCGCTCGCCGCCGCACCCGCCGTCCCCGGCACCGTCGTCGTCCCCTGCCGCTTCGACACCGCCAACCTCCCCGCCGACGAGGCCGCCACGGCGGTGACCCACCGTCTCCTGGCCCTGCTGCGGGACTGGCTGAACGAGGAGCGCTGCGCCTCGTCGCGGCTGGTCCTCGTCACCTCCGGCGCCGTCCCCGCCGCGCCGGGGGAGACCGTCCACGACCTCGCGCACGCGGCCGTCTGGGGCATGGTCCGCTCGGCCCGCACCGAGCACCCGGGCCGGTTCGCGCTGCTGGACGTCGACGGGCTGCCCGGCTCCCGGGACGCCCTGCCCGCCGCCCTCGCCTCCGAGGAGCCCGAATCCGCCCTCCGCAACGGGCGGTTGCTGATCCCGCGGCTGGCCCGGGCCGCCTCCGGACGGTCGTTGGAACCCCCGCGCGACGGGTCCGCCTGGCGGCTGGACGTCACCAGCAAGGGCACCCTGGAGAACCTCGCCCTCGTCCCCGCCCCCGAGGCGGCCGGCCCGCCCGGGCCGGGGCAGGTGCGGATCGCCGTGCGCGCCGCCGGCATGAACTTCCGCGACGTCGTCCTCGGGCTCGGCATGGTCGACCAGGACGTCATGGGCGGCGAGGCCGCCGGCGTCGTCCTGGAGACAGGCCCCGACGTCACCGAATTCGCGCCCGGCGACCGGGTGTTCGGCATGGTGCCCGGGGCGTTCGGGCCGCACGCGGTCGTCGACCGGCGGCTGCTGGCCCGGATGCCCGACGGCTGGACGTACACCGAGGCCGCCACCGTCCCCATCGCGTTCCTCACCGCCTGGTACGGGCTGGTCGACCTCGCCGCCGTCCGCCCCGGGGAAACGCTCCTCGTGCACGCCGCCACCGGCGGCGTCGGGATCGCCGCCCTCCAGATCGCCCGCCACCTCGGCGCCGAGGTGTACGCCACCGCGAGTCCCGCCAAATGGGACACGCTGCGTGCCCTGGGCGTGCCCGAGGAGCGCATCGCGTCCTCCCGCGACCTGGACTTCGAGGCCGCCTTCCGGACGGCGACCGGCGGGCGCGGCGTGGACGTCGTCCTCAACTCCCTCGCCCACGAGTACGTCGACGCCTCCCTGCGGCTCCTCGCCCCCGGCGGCCGGTTCGTCGAGATGGGCAAGACCGACATCCGCGACGCGGCGACCGAGGAGGCCGCCCACCCGGGCACCACCTACCGCTACTTCGACCTGATCGACGCCGGGCACGAGCGCATCGGCGCGATGATGGGCGAGCTCATGGAGCTGTTCGAGCGGGGCGTGCTCCGGCCGCTCCCGGCGGCCACCTGGGACGTCCGCCGCGCCCCCGAGGCGTTCCGCTTCATGAGCCGGGCCCGGCACACCGGCAAGGTCGTCCTCACCATGCCGGACGCCCTCGACCCGTCCGGCACCGTCCTGATCACCGGCGGCACGGGCGTCCTCGGCGGGCTCGTCGCCCGGGACCTCGCCGCACGGCACGGCGTACGGCACCTGCTGCTGCTCGGCCGACGGGGAGCAGACGCCCCAGGCGTCGCCGAACTCGTCGAGGAACTGCGCGAGTCGGGCACCGAGGCGACCGTCGCCGCCTGCGACGCCGCCGACCGGGACGCCCTGGCCGCCGTGCTCGCCGCGATCCCCGCCGACCGCCCGCTCACCGGCGTCGTCCACGCCGCCGGCGTGCTCGACGACGCCGTCGTCACCGCGCTCACCCCCGCGCAGGTCGACGCCGTCCTGCGCCCCAAGGTGCGGGCCGCCTGGAACCTCCACGAGCTCACGCGCGACACCCCGCTCGGCGCGTTCGTCCTGTTCTCGTCGGCCGCCGCCACCCTCGGCGGCCCCGGCCAGGGCAACTACGCCGCCGCCAACGCGTTCCTGGACGCCCTCGCCCGGCGGCGACGGGCCGACGGTCTGCCCGGCCTGGCGGTCGCCTGGGGACTGTGGGAGACCGCCAGCGGCATGACCGGCCACCTGGACGCCGCCGACCACACCCGGATGCGGCGCTCCGGCGTCGCGCCGCTCACCGACGCCGAGGGGCTCGACCTGTTCGCCGCCGCCCTCGCCGGCGACCGGCCGCTGCCCGTCGCCCTGCGGCTCGACACCTCGGCCCTGCGCACCGCCGCCGGGCCCGGGGGCGTCCCGCCGCTGCTGCGCGCCCTGGCCGGCGGGCCCGCCCGACGGACCGCCGAAGCCGGGGCGGGGGAGGGGCGGGACGCCCTCCGGGCGCGGCTGGCCGCCCTGCCCGCCGCCGAGCGCGACGGCGCCCTGCTGGACCTGGTCCGCGGCCACGCGGCGACCGTCCTCGGCCACGCCTCGGGCGAGGACGTGCACGACCGGCAGCCGTTCAAGGCGCTCGGCTTCGACTCCCTCACCTCCGTCGAGCTGCGCAACCGCCTGAACGCCGCCACCGGCCTCCGGCTCCCGGCCACCCTCGTCTTCGACCACCCCACCCCCGCCGACCTCGCCACCCACCTGCGCACCCTGCTGCTGCCCGACGGCGGCGACGCCCCCGGCGGCGCGGCCGGCCCCGACGACGGGACCGACGTGCGCACGCTGCTCGCCGGCATCCCGGTCGCCCGCCTCCGGGCGGCCGGACTCCTCGACCCGCTCCTCCGACTCGCCGCCGAGACACACGAGTTGGCGCCCGACGGCACCGGCCCGGAGGAGAACGGCACCGAATCGATCGACACCATGGACGCCGACAGCCTGGTGGACATGGCCCTTGACATGACGGACATCCGATAGCGCCCGGACGGCGGAGAACCACGATGGCTGCAAGTTACGAGAAGGTCCTTGAAGCGCTGCGCGCGTCCGTCAAGGAGGCGACCCGGCTCAAGCAGGAGAACCAGCGGCTCGCCGACGCCGCCCGCGAACCCGTCGCGATCGTCGGCATGGCCTGCCGCTTCCCAGGGGACGTACGCTCCCCCGAGGACTTCTGGCGGCTCCTCGCCGACGGCACCGACGCCGTCGGCCCGTTCCCCGAGGACCGCGGCTGGGACACCGACGAGCTGTACGACCCCGACCCCGACCGGGTCGGCAAGAGCTACGTCCGGCACGGCGCGTTCGTCCGCGGCGCGGACCGGTTCGACGCCGCGTTCTTCGGCATCAGCCCCCGCGAGGCCGTCGCCATGGACCCGCAGCAGCGGCTGCTGCTGGAGACCGCCTGGGAGGCGTTCGAACGGGCCGGGATCGACCCCGAGTCCGTACGCGGCAGCCGCACCGGCGTCTTCGTCGGCACCGCGCCGCTCGGCTACGCCACCGGCGCCCGGCAGGGCTCCGACGGTGCCGAGGGCTACCTGCTGACCGGCACCACCGTCAGCGTCGCCTCCGGCCGGCTCGCCTACGTCCTCGGCCTGGAGGGGCCGGCCGTCACCGTCGACACCGCCTGCTCGTCGTCGCTGGTCGCCCTGCACCTGGCCTGCCAGTCGCTGCGGCGCGGCGAGTCCACCCTCGCGCTGGCCGGCGGGATGGCCGTCATGGCCGAGCCGCGCATGTTCGTCGAGTTCAGCCGGCAGCGCGGGCTCGCCCCCGACGGCCGGTGCAAGGCGTTCGCCGCGGGTGCCGACGGCACCGCCTGGGGCGAGGGCGGCGGCGTCCTGCTGCTCGAACGCCTCTCCGACGCCCGCCGCAACGGGCACCCCGTCCTCGCCGTCGTCCGCGGCTCCGCCGTCAACCAGGACGGCGCCTCCAACGGGCTCACCGCCCCCAGCGGCCCCTCCCAGCAGCGCGTCGTCCGCGAGGCCCTCGCCGACGCCGGACTCACCCCCGACCAGGTCGACGCCGTCGAGGCGCACGGCACCGGCACCTCCCTCGGCGACCCCATCGAGGCGCAGGCGCTGCTCGCCACCTACGGTCAAGGGCGGCCCGCCGACCGGCCGTTGTGGCTCGGCTCGGTGAAGTCCAACATCGGCCACACCCAGCTCGCCGCCGGCGTCGCCGGCGTCATCAAGACCGTCCTCGCCATGCGCCACGGCACCCTCCCGCGCACCCTGCACGTCGACGCGCCCACCCCGCACGTCGACTGGTCCTCCGGCGCCGTCTCCCTCCTCACCGAACCGGTCGCCTGGCCCGAGACCGGGCGCCCGCGCCGCGCCGCCGTGTCGTCGTTCGGCATCAGCGGCACCAACGCCCACGTGATTCTCGAACAGGGTGACAATTCGGTCTCTCCCAACGAACTGCCGGACGGTGACGGTCCGTTGGTGTGGGCCGTGTCCGCCCGGAGCCCCGAGGCGCTGCGCGCCCAGGCCGCCCGGCTGGGCGACGCCGTCCGCACCCACCCCGAGTGGCGCCCCGGCGACCTCGCCCGCGTCCTCGTCCGCTCCCGCGCCGCCCTGGAACACCGCGCCGCCGTCACCGGCACCACCCGCGACGACCTGCTCGCCGGGCTCGACGCGCTGCGCGACGGCGCGTCCGCGCCGCACCTCGTCCGCGACACCGTCCGGCGCGCCGGCAAGACCGCGTTCCTCTTCACCGGCCAGGGCGCCCAGCGCGCCGGCGCCGGCGCGGAGCTGTACGCCGGCCACCCGGCCTTCGCCCGCGCCCTCGACGACGTGTGCGAGGCCCTGGGCGACGGCCTCGGCGCCGAGACCCGCGCCCTCGTCCTCGGTACCGGCGACCCGGCCCTCCTCCGGGGCACCCTGCACACCCAGACCACCCTGTTCGCCCTGGAGACCGCCCTCTTCCGGCTCCTGGAATCGTGGGAGCTGCGCCCGGACGCCGTCCTCGGCCACTCCATCGGCGAGCTGGCCGCCGCGCACGCCGCCGGGGTGTTCTCCCTGGAGGACGCGGCCGCCGTCGTCGCGGCCCGGGGCCGCCTGATGTCCCAACTCCCGCCCGGCGGCGCCATGACGGCCGTCCAGGCGGACGAAGAGGAAGTGCTGCCGCTACTGGCGGACCGCGCCCACCTCGCGGCCGTCGCCGCCGTCAACGGGCCCCGCGCCGTCGTCGTCTCCGGCGACGAGGACACCGTCCGCGAGATCGCCGGACGCTTCGCCGCCGACGGCCGCCGCACCAAGCGCCTCGACGTCAGCCACGCCTTCCACTCCCCGCGCATGGACGGCATGCTGGACGACTTCCGTGCCGTCCTCGACCGCGTCACCCTCCACGCCCCCGCCCTCCCCGTCGTCTCCGACCTCACCGGCCGCACCCTCACCGCCGACGAGGCCCACGACCCCGGCCACTGGGTACGGCACGTCCGCGAGACCATCCGCTTCCAGGACGGCGTCCGCCGGCTCCTCGCCCAGGGCATACGCACCTGCCTCGAACTCGGGCCCGCCGGCGTGCTGTCCGCCCTCGCCCAGGACACCGCCGCGGAGGACGGCGCCGACCTCACCGCCGTCCCCCTGCTGCGGCAGGACCGGCCCGAGCCCGAGACCGTCCGCACGGCCTTCGCCCACGCCTGGGCGCGCGGCGCCCGCACCGGCCTCGCCGCCGCCCTGCCCGCCGGACCCACCCCGCACCTCGACCTGCCCACCTACGCCTTCCAGGGCGAACGCCACTGGCTGCGGCCCGCCGACACCGGCGACGGCACGGCGGGACCGGCCGCGCTCGGCCTCGACGCCGCCGGATACCCGCTGCTCACCGCCGCCGTACGGCCGGCCGACGACGACCGGCTCGTCCTCACCGGCCGAATCTCCACCCGCAGCCACCCCTGGATCGCCGACCACGTCGTCCTCGGCACGGTCATCGTCCCCGGCACCGCCTACCTCGACCTCGTCCTCGACGCCGCCCGCCGCGTCGGCTGCGGCACCGTCGAGGAGCTCGACCAGGAGGCGCCGCTGATCCTCACCGGCACCCGCCCGGCCGACGTCCAGCTCACCGTCGGCGCCCCCGACGCCGACGGCCGGCGCACCGTCGCCGTCCACTCGCGGCCCGACGACGCCGCCGAATGGACCCGGCACGCCCACGGCACCCTCGCCCCCGGCACCCCCGAGCCCGCCCGCGACCTGGCCGGCGACTGGCTCCCGGCGGACGCCGTGCCCGTCGACCTCGCCGACTTCTACCCGTCGGTCGTCGCCGACGGCTTCGCCTACGGGCCGACGTTCCGCGGCCTGAGCGCGCTCTGGCGGTCCGGCGACGAGGTGTTCGGCGAGGTGACCCTCCCCGAGGAGGCCCGCTCCGACGCGGCCGGCTACGGGGTGCACCCCGCGCTGCTGGACGCTGCCCTGCACGCCGGGCTCGTCGGCAACACCGGCGACACCGTCCGGCTGCCCTTCTGCTGGAACCGCGTCGGCCTGCACACCACCGGCGCCACCGCGCTCCGCGTCCACCTCGCCCCCGCCGGGCCCGACGCCATGCGGCTCACCGTCGCCGACGCCGACGGCACCCCCGTCCTCACCGCCGACTCCCTCCAGGCCCGCCCGGTCTCCCTCGGCCAACTCCGTGCCGCCCGCCGGGACGACGCCCTCCACGAGGTCCGCTGGACCGCCGCCCCCGACGCCGAGCCGGAGGCCCGCACCCGCACCTGGGCGGTGCTCGGCGACGGACTGCCGGGCGTGGCCTCGTCCCTGCCCGCCGGGGACGAGCCGGTGAACCACCCCTGCTTCGACAGCGACACGCCCGTGCCCGACGTCGCGCTGGTCGTCCCGGCGCCCGGCCGGCCGGTCCGTGAGACCGTCGCCGAGACCCTGGCCCTGCTCCAGCGGTGGCTCGCCGACGAGCGCACCACGTCGTCCGTCCTCGCCGTCCTCACGCGCGGCGCCGTGGCCACCGGCCCCGACGACGCCGTCTCGCACCCCGAACTGGCCGCCATTTGGGGCCTGGTGGGCGCGGCGCAGGCCGAGAACCCGGGCCGGTTCGTCCTCGCCGACCTCCCGCCGGACGCCGACGCGACGCCGGAGCTGCTGAAGGCGCTCCTCTCGGACGAGCCTCAACTCGTCCTGCGCGACGGCGCCGTACGCGTCCCCCGGCTGGCAGCGGCCCGGCTCCCGGCCGACGCCGTACCGCCCGCACTCGATCCCGACGGGACCGTCCTCGTCACCGGCGGAACCGGCGCCCTGGGCGCGCTCGTCGCCCGGCACCTGGCCGAACGGCACGGCGTACGGAGCCTGTTGCTGCTCGGCCGGCGCGGGCCCGATGCCGACGGTGTCGAGGAGCTGGTGGCCGGACTGGAGGCCCTAGGCGCCCGGGTGGACGTCCGGGCCTGCGACGTGTCCGACCGCACGGCCCTCGCCGCCGCGCTCGCCGCCGTACCCGCCGACCGCCCGCTGACCGCCGTCGTGCACGCGGCCGGCGTGGTCGACGACGCCGTCGTCCCCGCCCTCACCGCCGAGCGCGCCGCCGCCGTCCTGGCGCCCAAGGCCGACGCCGCCCGCCACCTGCACGAGCTCACCCGCGGCCTGCCGCTCGCCGCGTTCGTGCTGTTCTCCTCGGCCACCGCCACCCTCGGCGGCGCCGGACAGGGGAGTTACGCGGCGGCCAACGCCTACCTCGACGCCCTCGCCGCCCACCGGGCCGCCGCCGGGCTGCCCGCCCTCTCCCTGGCCTGGGGGCCCTGGGAGGGCACCGGAGGCATGGCCGACGCGCTCGACGAGGCCGGCCGGCGCCGGATGCGCGGCTCCGGCGTCCTGCCGCTCTCCGCCGACGAGGGCCTGGCCCTCTTCGACGCCGCCCTCGGCGGGGGCCGGCCGGTGCTGCTGCCCGTCCGACTGGAGACCGCCGCCCTGCGCGCCGCCTCCGACCGGCTGCCGCCGCTGTTCCACGGGCTCGTCCCGCCGCCCGTCCGGACCGTCGGGAACGCCGGGCCGGACGCCGCCGGGGACCTGCGGCAGCGCCTCGCCGGGCTGGACGCCGCAGGCCGCGACCGGGTTCTGCTCGACCTCGTCCGCACCCAGGCCGCCCAGGTGCTCGGCCACGCGGGGGCCGCCGCGGTCGCCCCCGACCAGCCGTTCGAGGAGCTGGGCTTCGACTCGCTGACCGCCGTCGAACTCCGCAACCGGCTCACCGCCGCCACCGGAACCCGGCTCTCCGCCACCCTCGTCTTCGACTACCCGACGGCCGCCGCCCTGGCCCGGCACCTCCGCGAGGCGCTGCCCGCCGAGGGCGCGCCCGCCGCCCGGTCCGTCCTCGACGACCTCGACCGGCTGGAGACCGCCCTCGCCGCGCTGCCGCCGGACGACCCGGACCGGGTCCGGGTCGCCACCCGGCTGCGGGCCGTCGCCGCCCGCTGGGACGACGACCGGCCGGCCCCGGCCGACGACGAACCGGCGTCCGTCACCGACCTCACCGCCGCCGACGACGACGAGGTCTTCGACTACATCGAGAAGGAACTCGGAATCTCCTGACCGCTCGGAAACCGTGCCGTCGAAGTCGAACTGTGAAGGGTGTTGCGTCCATGGGGACCGAGGAGAAGACCGCCACCGGTGGCGGTGGCGTGCCACAGCGCACCGAGGACAAGCTGCGCTACTACCTCAAGCGCGTCACCGCCGACCTGGGGGAGACCCGGCGCCGGCTGGAGGAGCTGGAGGCCGTCGCCGGCGAGCCGATCGCCGTCGTCGGCATGGCCTGCCGCTTCCCGGGCGGCGTCGACAGCCCCGAGGAGTTGTGGCGGCTCGTCGACGAAGGACGGGACGCCGTCGGGCCGTTCCCCGCCGACCGGGGCTGGGACCTCGACGCGCTCTACCACCCGGACCCCGACCACCCGGGCACCTGCTACGCCCGCGAGGGCGGCTTCCTGCGCGACGCCGACCGGTTCGACGCCGGGTTCTTCGGCATCGGCCCCCGCGAGGCCCTGGCCATGGACCCGCAGCAGCGGCTGCTGCTGGAGACCTCCTGGGAGGCGCTGGAACGCGCCGGGATCGACCCGGAGACGCTGCGCGGCAGCCGGGCGGGCGTCTTCGTCGGCACCGGCCACCAGGAGTACGGCGCCCTCCTCCAGCGCGCCACCGAGAACTTCGAGGGCTACCTGCTGTCCGGCAGCGCGGCCAGCGTCCTCTCCGGCCGGCTGTCGTACGTCCTCGGCCTGGAGGGCCCGGCGGTCACCGTGGACACCGCCTGCTCGTCGTCGCTGGTGACCCTGCACCTGGCCTGCCAGTCGCTGCGGCGCGGCGAGTCCACCGTGGCGCTGGCGGGCGGCGCGGCCGTCATGGCCTCGCCGGGCATGTTCGTCGAGTTCAGCCGGCAGCGGGGGATGGCCCCCGACGGCCGGTGCAAGGCGTTC
The DNA here is from genome assembly GCF_050937075.1 of Streptomyces sp. CA-181903. Classification (NCBI taxonomy): domain Bacteria; kingdom Bacillati; phylum Actinomycetota; class Actinomycetes; order Kitasatosporales; family Streptomycetaceae; genus Streptomyces; species Streptomyces sp. CA-181903. The sequence goes on along the minus strand of NZ_JBNJLY010000001.1, from coordinate 690,672 downwards.
GCCGCCGGCGCCGACGGGACGGGCTGGGGCGAGGGCGTCGGCATGCTCGTCCTCGAACGGCTCTCCGACGCGCGCCGGAACGGGCACCCCGTGCTCGCCGTCGTCCGGGGCTCCGCCGTCAACCAGGACGGCGCCTCCAACGGACTCACCGCCCCCAACGGCCCGTCCCAGCAACGGGTCATCTGGCAGGCGCTCGCCGACGCCCGGCTGTCCGCCCGCGACGTGGACGCCGTCGAGGCGCACGGCACGGGGACGAGGCTCGGCGACCCCATCGAGGCACAGGCGCTGCTCGCGACGTACGGCCAGGACCGGCCCGCCGAACAGCCGCTGCTGCTCGGTTCGTTGAAGTCCAACTTCGGGCACACGCAGGCCGCGGCGGGCGTCGCCGGCGTCATCAAGACCGTGCTGGCGCTGCGGCACGGCGTCCTCCCGCGGACCCTGCACGTCGACGAGCCGACACCGCACGTCGACTGGTCGGCCGGCGCCGTCGAGCTGCTGACCGAGCGCCGGGAGTGGCCGGACACCGGCCGCGCCCGGCGGGCCGGCGTGTCCTCGTTCGGCGTCAGCGGCACCAACGCCCACGTCATCCTCGAACAGGCGCCGGAGGAGGAGCCGGCCGCGCCCGCCGGGGTCGCGGAGGTGCTGCCCTGGCCGCTGTCCGCCAAGAGCGCGGGCGCCCTGCGCGCCCAGGCGGAACGCCTCGCCGCGCACCTCCACACCCGGCCGGACGCCGACCCGGCGGCCGTCGGCTGGACGCTGGCCGCCGGCCGGACCGCCTTCACCCACCGGGCCGTCGTCGTCGGCGGCCCCGACGAACTCGCCGCCGGTGTACGGGAGCTGGCGTCCGCCGGTGCCGCGGCCGGCCTGGTCACCGGCGAGGCCGCCGCCACACACGACGGCGCGGTCTTCGTCTTCCCCGGCCAGGGCTCCCAGTGGGCCGGGATGGCCGTCGGCCTCCTCGACACCAGCACGGTCTTCCGGGAGAGCGTCGAGGCGTGCGAACGGGCCCTGGAGCCGTTCGTCGACTGGTCGTTGACGGACGTCCTGCGGGAGGCGCCCGGCGCCCCCGGGCTGGAGCGCGTGGACGTCGTCCAGCCGGTGCTGTGGGCCGTGATGGTGTCGCTGGCGGCGCTGTGGCGGTCGATGGGCGTCGAGCCCGCCGGTGTAGTCGGGCACTCCCAGGGCGAGATCGCCGCCGCCTGCGTCGCCGGCGGCCTGTCGCTGGAGGACGGCGCCCGGGTCGCCGCGCTGCGCTCCCGGGCCATCGGCGAGATCCTGTCCGGCACCGGCGGGATGGTGGCCGTCACCCTAGGCGCCGACGCCGTCGCCGAGCTGCTGGACGGCCTCGGCGACCGGGCGTCCGTCGCGGCCGTCAACGGGCCGCTGTCCACCGTCGTCTCCGGCGAACCCGCCGCCCTGGACGAGCTGTTGGAGCGCTGCGAGGCCCGGGAGATCCGCGCCCGCCGCGTCCCCGTCGACTACGCCTCCCACTCCGCCCAGGTCGAGCGCGTCCGCGAGCGCGTCCTCGCCGACCTCGCCGGCATCCGGCCGCGCACCGGGACCGTCCCCTTCCACTCCACGCTCACCGGCGAGACCGTCGACACCGCCGGGCTGGACGCCGACTACTGGTACCGCAACCTCCGCGAGACCGTCCGCTTCGAGCCCGTCGTCCGCGACCTGCTCGCCCAGGGCCAGGGCGCGTTCGTCGAGTGCAGCCCGCACCCCGTCCTCACCGTCGGCGTCGAGGAGGCCGCACAGGAGGCGGGCGTCCCCGCCGTCGCCGTCGGCTCGCTCCGCCGCGACGAGGGCGACTGGCGCCGCTTCCTCACCTCCCTGGCCGAGGCGCACACCCGCGGCCTCGCCGTCGACTGGACCCCGGCCTTCCCGCCCGCCGCCCGCCGCCTCACCGAGCTGCCCACCTACGCCTTCCAGCGGCGCGGCTACTGGGTCGAGACCCGCCCCGGCGACCGGGACCCGCTGGAGGAGCGGTTCTGGACGGCCGTCGCGGACGAGGACCACGACGGCCTCGCGGCCCTCCTCGAACTCGCCGACGCCGACGAACTGTCCCGGCTGGAAGCCCTGTTGCCGACCCTGTCGGCCTGGTGGGCCAAGCGCGCCGAACGCACGGCCGTGGAACGGGACGAGCCGGAGGAGGAGCCCGACACGGCCGCGTCCGCGCTGCTGCGGCGACTGGCGGGGCTGCCCGAGGCGGAACGGGTCCGGGTCCTGGTCGACCTGGTGGCCGCGCACGCCGTCGCGGTGCTCGGACAGGACGTGAGGGTGGAGCCCGGGCGGCCGTTCAACGAGATCGGCTTCGTGTCGCTCACCGCCGTGGAGCTCCGCAACCGGCTGCGCGCGGCGACGGGCCTGCCGCTCCCGGCGACGGTGGTCTTCGACCACCCGACGCCCGAGGCGCTGAGCCGCCGGATCCTCGCCGAACTCCTCGGCGAGGACGCGCCGGAGGCCCCGTCCGCCGCGACCACCGCGGCCGACGACGACCCGATCGCCGTCGTCGGCATGGCCTGCCGCTTCCCGGGCGGCGTCGCCGGCCCCGAGGACCTGTGGCGGCTGGTGGCCGACGGGCGCGACGCGATCACCCCGTTCCCCGAGGACCGCGGCTGGGAACTCGACGCCCTCTACCACCCCGACCCCGCTCACCCCGGCACCACCTACACCCGCGAGGGCGGCTTCATCGAGGGCGCCGACCGGTTCGACGCCGCACTGTTCGGGATCAGCCCCCGCGAGGCCCTGGCCATGGACCCGCAGCAGCGGCTGCTGCTGGAGACCGCCTGGGAGGCGTTCGAACGGGCCGGCATCGACCCGACGTCGCTGCGCGGCAGCCGCACCGGCGTGTTCGCGGGCTCCAGCGGCCAGGACTACACCGCACTCGCCGCCGGCGCGGCGGAGGGCCTGGAGGGGTACGTCCTGACGGGCAACGCCGCCAGCGTCATCTCGGGCCGCCTGGCTTACGCGTTCGGCCTGGAGGGCCCGGCCGTCACGGTGGACACCGCCTGCTCCTCCTCCCTGGTCGCCCTGCACCTGGCCTGCCAGTCGCTGCGCTCGGGCGAGTCGACGCTCGCCCTCGCGGGCGGTGTGACCGTGCTGTCCACGCCGCAGGCGTTCGTCGGGTTCTCCCGGCAGCGCGGGCTGGCGGCCGACGGGCGCTGCAAGGCGTTCTCGGCCGCCGCCGACGGCACCGCCTGGGGCGAGGGCGCCGGCCTGCTCCTCGTCGAGCGGCTGTCCGACGCGCGCCGCAACGGCCACCCCGTCCTCGCCCTGGTCCGGGGCACCGCCACCAACCAGGACGGCGCCAGCAACGGCCTCGCCGCCCCCAACGGCCCCTCCCAGCAGCGCGTCATCACCCAGGCCCTGGCCAACGCCGGCCTGACGCCGGCCGACGTGGACGCCGTCGACGCCCACGGCACCGGCACGCCCCTCGGCGACCCCATCGAGGCCCAGGCGCTGATCGCCGCCTACGGCAAGGAACGGCCCGCCGGCCGGCCGCTCTGGCTGGGCTCGGTGAAGTCCAACATCGGCCACACCGCGGCCGCGGCCGGCCTGGCCGGGATCATCAAGATGGTCAAGGCGATGGAACACGGCGTCCTGCCCCGTACCCTGCACGCCGACGAGCCGAGCCCGCACGTCGACTGGTCGTCCGGCGCGGTCGCCCTGCTCACGGAAGAACGCGAGTGGCCCGAGCCCGGACGTCCTCGCCGGGCGGGCGTCTCGTCGTTCGGCATCAGCGGCACCAACGCGCACGTCATCCTGGAACAGGCGCCCGGGGAGCGGGAGATGGAACGGGCGGAGGACGCGCTCGCGCCCGGGGCAGACGTGTCCGCGCCCGCGAAGGGCGTGGCGCCCGACCGCGACGTGCGCGGGAACGGGCCCACCCTCGTCCCCTGCGTCCTCTCCGGCCGTGGCGAGCAGGCCCTGCGCGCCCAGGCCGAGCGGCTGCGCGCGTACGTCGCCGAGCGGCCCGGGCTGACGCCGCTGGACGTCGGCTACTCCCTCGCCACCACGCGCGGAGCGCTGGAGCACCGGGCCGCCGTCGTCGCGGCCGACCGCGACGGCCTGCTCGCCGGGCTGGCCGCGCTGGCCGCCGGCAACCCGGCGCCGCACGTCGTCCGCGACGTCGCCGCCGGGGGCCGGACGGCGTTCCTCTTCCCCGGGCAGGGCAGCCAGCGGCCGGGCGCCGGCCGCGCGCTGTACGCGGCGTTCCCGGCCTACGCGGAGGCGCTGGACGAGGTCTGCGGCCACCTGGACGCGCACCTCGAACGCCCCCTCAAAAACGTGCTGTTCGCGGAGGAGGGGACGCCCGGCGCCGCGCTGCTCGACGACACCGCGTACACCCAGCCCGCCCTGTTCGCGACGGGCGTCGCGCTCGCCCGCCTGCTGGAGGGCTGGGGCGTCGTCCCCGACCGGCTCGGCGGGCACTCGATCGGCGAGCTGACCGCCACCCACGTGGCCGGTGTGCTCTCCCTGGAGGACGCCTGCGCGCTGGTCGCCGCCCGCGGCCGGCTGATGGCGGCCTCCTCGCCGGACGGCATCATGGTCGCGGTCGAGGCCGCCGAGGACGAGGTGGCCGCCGCCCTGGCCGACGACGACCGCGTGGGCATCGCGGCCGTCAACGGGTCCCGGGCGACCGTCATATCGGGCCGGCGCGAAGCCGTCGAGCGGGTGGCGGACCTGCTCGCCGCCCAAGGCCGCCGCACCAAGCGGCTGCGCGTGACGCGCGGGTTCCACTCGCCGCTGATGGACGACGTACTGGACGCCTTCCGTTCCGTCGCCGCCGGGCTCGACTACCGCGCCCCCCGCGTCACTCTCGTGTCCAATGTGACCGGAGAGATCTTGGAGCCGGAGGAGGTGTGCACTCCGGACTACTGGGTGCGGCACATCCGCCGCCCGGTGCGGTTCCACGACGGCGTCCGGCGGCTGGCCGCCGACGGCGTGACGACGTTCCTCGAACTCGGACCCGGCGGGGTCCTCTCGGCACTGGTCCGGGACGCCCTGGGCGGCGAAGACGACGGCACCGCCGCCATACCGCTGCTCCGGCGCGGCCAGGACGAGGAGACGAGCCTGGTCACCGCCCTCGCCCGGACCCGCGCACGCGGCGCGGCCGGTCCCGGCTGGGAGCGCTTTCACACCGAACGCGGCGCCCGTCGCGTCGCGTTGCCCACCTACGCGTTCCAGCGGCAGCGCTACTGGCCCGACGTCGTCGCCCCCGCCATGCCGGGAACCCCCGTCACCGGCGGCCGTGTCGCGGCGCCCGCCGAACCCGCCGTCGAGGGGACGTCGCTGCGCGACCGCCTCCTGCCGCTCTCCGGCGGCGAACGGGAGCGGGTCGTCACCGAGTTGGCGGCCGCGCACATCGCCGCCGTGCTCGGCCACCCGACGACGGAGGCGGTGGAGGCGAGCGTCGGCCTGCCCGAGCTGGGCTTCGACTCGCTCGCCGCCGCCGAGCTCCGCGCCGCCCTCCAGACGGCCACCGGCCTCACCCTGTCCACCTCCCTGGTCTTCGACCACCCCACCCTCAAGGCGCTCGCCGCCCATCTGCTGGCCGCCCTGGAGGAGGAACCGACAGGCGACGAGGAGGGGACCGGCGACGGCACCCTCGCCGCGCTGGCCCTGCGCGCCGGGGAACTCGGCGAGTTCGCCGCCTTCCAGGAGCTGCTGCGGACCGCCTCCCGCTACCGCCCGGTCTTCGGCGCCGGCGAACGCCCGGCCGCCCACCCGGAACCGGTGCGGCTCTCCCGGGGCCCGGCCGGCACCCGCCTGCTCTGCTTCCCGTCGTTCGCCGGCCGCTCCGGGGCCCACCAGTACGCCCGGCTCGCCGCGGCCGCCCACGACACGGCCGAACTGTGGGCCCTCCCGGCCCCCGGCTTCACCCCGGGCGAGGACCTCCCCGACACCCTGGAGGCGCTCGCCCGCCACCACGCCGAGGACGTCCGGCGCTGCGCCCCCGACGGCCCGTTCGCCCTCCTCGGCCACTCCGCGGGCGGCTGGATCGCCCACGCCGTCGCCGCCCGGCTGGAGGCGCTCGGCACCCCGGCCCACGCCCTCGTCCTGCTGGACAGCTACCTCCCCGGCAGCCCGGCGCTGTCCGCGATCCAGGAGGAGATCGGCCGGCGGCTGCGCGACGGCGGCGGCTCGCTCGGCCCCGGCGACGACCGCTGGGACGACACCTGCCTGACCGCCATGGGCGGCTACGACCGGCTGTTCACCGACTGGCGGCCGGAGCCCCTGACCACCCCGGTCGTCCACCTGCGGGCCGCCGAGCCGCTGGCCGCCTTCCCGGACGCCGGCTGGCAGGCCGCCTGGCCCGCGGCGGACAGCGCCGGCGAGGTGCCCGGCGACCACTTCGGCCTGGCCGGGGAGCACGCCGCGGGCACCCTGCGCACCGTCCTGAAGCGGCTCGCCGATCCGGGCGGAGCCGATCCCGATGGTGCTGCTCCGGGCGCCGCTGCTCCGGGCGCCGCCGCTCCGGGCGCCGCTGCTCCGGGCGACGCGGCTCCAGGCGCCGCCGGCCCGACCGCCGCCGGCCCGACCGCCGCCGGCCCGAACGCCGTCGAGCCACCGCACCGCCGCTGAGCCACCGCGCCGGGGCCACCGCGGTCACCACGGCCATTGCGGCGGGCGAGCCACCCCACACCGCACACCACCCCCGCACACTCCACGACCACCACCCACCCGTACCACCCACAACAGTGAAGGACACCGCACTCATGAGCATCGATCAGGTCCGCCGGCCGGAACCCGTCGACCAGGACGTCATCGACGGCCAGTCCGCCTACCACCGGCGCGCGCTCACCTTCTACGACCTGGTCGTCTTCCGCGGCAGCGCGCCCCTGTTCTGGCGCTGCTCGCCGCGCAACTTCCACCGGATGTACGCCACCTGCGTCGGTGAGAAGCACCTGGAGGTCGGGGTCGGCACCGGTTACCTGCTCGACAACTGCCCGTTCCCCACGCCCGACCCGGACATCACCCTGGTCGACCTCAACCCCAGCACCCTCGCGTTCACGGCCCGCCGCCTGAAGCGCTACCGCGTCACCCAGGTCCAGGGCAACGCCCTCGAACCGCTGCCCGTGCCCGACGCCTCGTACGACTCGGTCGCCCTCAGCTTCCTGCTGCACTGCATCCCCGGCAGCCTGCGCGAGAAGGGCATAGCCCTCCGCCACGCGGCGCGGGCCGTGAAGCCCGGCGGGTACGTCTTCGGCAGCACGGTCCTCTCCCAGGGCGTCCCGGTCACCCGCGCCGGCCGCTCGCTGATGGACAAGCTCAACGCCAAGGGGGTCTTCCACAACCAGGAGGACAGCCTGGAGGACCTGCGCGACCAGCTCACCGAGCACTTCACCGACCACGACCTCGTCGTGCGCGGCTGCGTCGGCCTCTGGCGCGCCCGCACGGCCCGCTGAGCGGAGGGGAGACGGCCATGGCACACCGCTGGTACCCCATCCTGGAGGCGGGCGACGCCTTCCTCACCTCGGCGCCCATGCGCCACACCCGCACCGTCGACCTGCCCTTCCCGCCCGAGGAGACCTGGTCGGTGCTGACCGGCGACGAGGCGTCGAGCTGGACCCGGGGCATGGAGAAACTGACCTGGACCTCCGAACGCCCCTTCGGCGTCGGAACCACCCGTGAGATCAGCATGAGCGGCGACTTCGTCCTCAAGGAGCGCTTCTACCGCTGGGAGGACGGCCGCCGCAAGACCTTCACCGGAACCGCGGCCTCCCGCCCGATCTTCCGGCGGCTGGTCGAGGACTACGTGGTCGAACCCACCCCGCACGGCTCCCGGCTGCGCTGGCGGTGGGCCGCCGAACTGCGCGCCCCCTGGAGCCTCCCGCTGGTACGGCACGCGCTCGACCGGTTCTTCTTCGCGCCGACGGGCCGGTCGCACATCGACGGACTGCGGACGTACATGACCACCCGGCGCTGAGCCGGCACCGCCGGAGCCCGACACGGGAAGAAGGGCTCCGGCACCCGCACCGAACGACAACCGAAGAACGACAACCGAATACCGACACCGAACGACCGGAAACGAGGGCTGGGCAACCATGTGCGGTATCGCAGGCTGGATCTCCTTCCAACGCGACCTGGAGGGTGAAGGGCCCGTGCTGCGGGCCATGAACGACACGATGGTCTGCCGCGGCCCGGACGCCGAGGGTGCCTGGCTGTCCCGGCACGCCGCGCTCGGCCACCGCCGGCTGTCCGTCATCGACCTGGAGGGCGGCGTCCAGCCCATGGTCGCCGAGACGGAGGACGGCCCGGTCGTCCTCACCTACAGCGGCGAGGCGTACAACTACACCGAACTGCGCGACGAACTCCGCCGCCGGGGACACGCGTTCCGCACGGCCAGCGACACCGAGGTGGTCCTCCGCGGCTACCTGGAGTGGGGCCCCGGGGTCGCCGACCGGCTCAACGGCATGTACGCCCTGGGCTTTTGGGACGGCCGCACCGAGCGGCTCGTCCTGCTCCGCGACCGGCTCGGCATCAAGCCCCTCCATTACCACCTCACCAAGGACGGCGTGGTCTTCGGCTCCGAGGCCAAGACCGTGCTGGCCCACCCGCTCGTCGAACCGGTCGTCGACACCGACGGCTTCCGCGAGCTGTTCGGCTTCGTCAAGACCCCCGGCCGGTCGGTCTGGGCGAACCTGCGCGAGGTGCGCCCCGGCACCGTCGTCACCGTCGACCGCGGCGGCGTCCGGGAGCACGTCTACTGGACGCTGGAGGCGAAGGAGCACCGGGACGACACGGAGACCACCGTCCGCCGGATCCGCGAACTGCTGGACGACACCGTCGCCCGCCAGCTCGTCGCCGACGTGCCGCAGTGCGTCCTGCTCTCCGGCGGCCTCGACTCCAGCGCGCTCACCGCCCTGGCCGGCCGCCACCTCGCCCGGCAGGGCAAGCAGGCCCGCACCTTCACCGTCGACTTCGTCCAGAGCGAGGGGTTCAACCCCGACGACCTCCACGACACCCAGGACGCCCCCTTCGCCCGGGACGTCGTACGCCATGTCGGCACCGTCCACCAGGACATCCGCCTCGACCACCAGCAGCTCGCCGACCCCGCCGTGCGCCGGGCCGTCGTCGCCGCCCGCGACCTGCCGTTCGGCTTCGGCGAGGCCGACAACTCCCTCTACCTGCTGTTCAAGGCGATCCGCGAGCACTCCACCGTCGCCCTCTCCGGCGAGTCCGCGGACGAGGTCTTCGGCGGCTACCCCTGGTTCCACATCCCGGCCGTCCAGGAACGTGCGATGTTCCCGTGGGTCACGGCCTCCTCCCTCGACCCGTCCGGCCACCCCACCAAGCTCATCGACCCCGAGCTGCTCCTGCGCACCCTGGACGTGCCCGGCTACTGGGCCCAGCGGTACGCCGACTCCGTGGCCGAGGTCCCCGAGGTGCCGGGGGAGGGCGCGCACGAGCGCCGCATGCGCGAGTTCTGCCACGTGCACCTGACGAGCCTGCTGCCCATGCTGCTGGACCGCAAGGACCGCATGAGCATGGCCGTCGGCCTGGAGGTCCGCGTCCCCTTCTGCGACCACCGGATCGTCGAGTACGTGTACAACACCCCGTGGGCCATGAAGACCTACGACGGGCGCGAGAAGAGCCTGCTGCGCGGCGCCACCCAGGACGTCCTGCCGCGCTCCGTCGTCGAGCGCGTCAAGGCCCTGTACCCCCGGACGCAGGAGCTCCGCTACGTCTCCGCCCTCCAGGCGCAGGTCTCCGAGCTGCTGGCCGGGGACCACCAGGCCGTCGGCTTCTTCGACGGCGCCGCCCTCCGGGAGGCCGCCCACGGCGCGCCCGAGGCCGTCCGCCGCGACGCGCGCGACGCCTTCGAACGCGTCCTCGACCTGGCCGTCTGGCTGGACGTCCGCCGCCCGGTCGTCAAGCTCACCTGAGCCCCCGCCCCCTCCCGTTCCCTCCCGTCCGTCCCGCCCCCTCGACCCCTAAGGAATCCCCGTGAAGGACGCCCCCGCCAAGGTCAACAACGCGGTCTACGACCGCCCGGACTCCTGGTGGCGCGACGACCGCCCGTTCGCCACCCTCCAGGAGTTCACCCCCGCCCGCTTCGCCTACTTCCACGACGTCCTCACCCGTCGGCTGCGGATGGACCTCGACGGGCTGAACGTCCTCGACATCGGCTGCGGCGGCGGCCTCCTCGCCGAGGAGTTCACCCGGGCCGGCTGTCGCGTCACCGGCATCGACCCGTCCCAGCCGTCCCTGGACGCGGCCGCCGCGCACGCGAAGGAGCAGGGCCTGGACATCACCTACCGGCAGGGCACCGCCGAGGAACTGCCGTTCCCCGACGGCAGTTTCGACCTCGTCTACTGCTGCGACACCCTGGAGCACGTCACCGACGTCGACCGCGCGGTCTCCGAGGCGTCCCGCGTGCTCCGGCCCGGCGGCCACTATCTCTACGACACCATCAACCGGACCTTCGCCTCCTGGCTGGTCATGGTGAAGATGGCGCAGGACTGGCCGTCCGTCAGCTGGGCCGAGAAGGACCTGCACGTCTGGCGGCAGTTCATCAAGCCCGACGAGCTCTACCGGGTCTTCGGCCGGCACGGCCTGCGCAACAAGGGCCAGGTCGGCTTCTCCTCCAGCCGCGGCCGGCTGGAGGTGCTGCGGCTGCTCCGCCGCCGGGCCCGCGGCCACATCTCGTACGGCGAACTCGGCCGTGAGTTCCGGCTCGGCACCAGCACCGACATCTCCGTCATCTACGCCGGGTACGCCCGCAAGGCCGGGGGGAGCACGGATGCCGGCCTGTGACCCCGGCGGGGACGCCGCCGACGTCCGGGTGCCGGTCCTGGTCGTGGGCGGCGGCCCCGCCGGCCTCGCCGCGTCCCTCGCCCTCTCCCGCTACGGCGTCCGCCACCTCCTCGTCAACAAGCACCGCGGCACCGCGCACACCCCCCGCGCCCACCTGCTCAACCAGCGCACCGGCGAGATCTTCCGCGACCTCGGCGTCGAACAGCGGGTCCTGGACCGGGCCACCCCGCCCGAACTCCTCGCCAACCACGTGTTCATGTCCACCTTCACCGGCGCCGAGGTCGCCCGGCTCGACGCGTACGGCAACGGGCCGGACCGGATCGGGGACTACCGGGCGGCCAGCCCCGCCCGGATGTGCAACCTGCCGCAGCACCTGCTGGAACCGATCCTCGTCGAGGCGGTCGAGGAGGCCGGCGTCGGCGAGCTCCGGTTCGGGCAGGAGTTCCTGTCCCTGACGCAGGACGAGAAGGGCGTCACCGCGCACGTCCGCGACCGGGGGACCGGCCGCGAGTACACCGTCCGCGCCGACTACCTCATCGGCGCGGACGGCGCCCGCAGCCGCGTCCTGCGCCAGCTCGGCCTCGGCCTCACCGGCGCGCGGTCCGTCGCGCGGGCCGTCTCCGTCTGGTTCGAGGCCGACCTGAGCCGGTACGCCGCCCACCGGCCCGGCATCCTCTACGTCGGCGCCGTCCCCGGCCGGCCGCCGACCGACGGCCGCGTCTTCGTCAGCGTCCGTCCCTGGGACGAGTGGGTCTTCCTCACCTTCCCGCACCCCGACGCGCCCCTCGACCCCGGCGACCACGAGGCGATCCGGGCGCGGGTCCTGGAGAGCATCGGCGACGACTCCGTCACCGTCCGCATCAAGGACGTCTCACCCTGGGACGTCAACGGCACGGTCGCCGAACGGTACGGCGCCGGGCGGGTGTTCTGCGTCGGCGACGCCGTCCACCAGGGGCCGCCCACCAACGGGCTCGGCCTCAACTCGGCGGTCGCCGACTCGTTCAACCTCTGCTGGAAGCTCAAACTCGTCCTCGACGGACCGGCCGGACCCGAGCTGCTGGACACCTACCACAGCGAACGGCACCCGGTGGGCCGGCAGGTCGTCGACCGCGCCGTCCGCAGCATGGCCGACCTGCTGGCCGTCCCCGAGGCACTGGGCTTCACCGAGGGCCAGAGCGCGGACGAACAGCGGCGCATCCTCGAGTCGCTGCACGACGACACGGCGGAGGCCCGGGCCCGCGGCGCGGCCCTCGCCGACGCCACCCGCCGCGTCAACTACCAGGTCAACGCGCACGGTGTGGAACTCGGCTACCGCTACCGGGACGGCGCCACCCTCCCCGACACCCCCGAACCGGACGGCGACCGCGACCCCGAGCTCTACTACCGGCCCACCACCTGGCCCGGCGCCCACGTCCCGCACGCCTGGCTGGAGGACGGCCGGCGCGCCCTCTCCACCCTCGACGTCGTGGGGCGCGGCGCGTTCGTCCTGCTCACCGGCCCCGGCGGGAAGCGGTGGCACGCCGCCGCCCACGAGGCCGGGCGCCTCACCGGCGTCCCGGTGACGGTCCGCGTCATCGGCACGCCCGAGGACCTGCGCGACCCGTACGGGCAGTGGGCGCGGGTCCGGGAGGTCGGCCCGGACGGCTGCGTCCTGGTCCGGCCGGACGCGCACGTCGCCTGGCGGGCGGCCGACGGCTCGCGGGCCGGAGAACTGCCCGGCGTCATGGCCGAGTTGCTGCGCGCCCGCGGGAAGGCCTGAGGCATCCCCGGCCGGGCTTCGCGGAACAGGGCCCGGCCGGCGGCCAAACGGCCGCGGGCACACGGCGGACGCCGGGGAGACGGTCAGGAAGCCGTCCGGTTGTCCCACGCCCAGGCGGCGATCCCGACCCGGTTGCGGACGCCCAGCTTGCGCTGGACGTTGGCGAGGTGCGTCTTCACCGTGCCCGGGGAGATGAAGAGTTCGGCACCGATCTCGGCGTTCGTCAGCCCCTTCGCCACGAACCGGGCGATCTCCGCCTCGCGTTCGGTCAGCGGCTCGGCGGGCGGTGCCGCGCGCGGCGGCTCGGGCGCCCGCAGCTGCCGCAGCAGACGGACCGTCACCGACGGGCTGACCATCGCGTCCCCGGCCATCGCCGCCCGGACCGCCTCCACCAGCAGCGCCGGGCTCGACCGCTTGAGCAGGAACCCGCAGGCCCCGTTGCGGAGCGCCGTGTGCACGTACTCGTCGAGGTCGAACGTCGTCACCACGACCACCCGCAGCGGGTCCGGCACGTCCGGGCCCGCCAGCAGCCGGGTGACCTCCAGCCCGTCCGGCCGCGGCATCCGGATGTCCGCCAGGACGACGTCCGGCCGCAGCCGGGCGGCCAGTTCGACGGCCTGCCGCCCGTCCTCGGCCTCGCCGACGACCTCCATGTCCGGCTGCGAGTCGAGGACCAGCCGGAAGCCGATGCGGACCGCTTCCTGGTCGTCGGCGAGGAGTATGCGGATGCTCATGATCGTCACGGTAGCGGCCCTCCGCCGGTCGGCATACCCCGGGCCGGGCGGCGGCCGCCCGCACTCTGCCGATCGGCGGATGTGCCGGCCGGGTCCCGGACGGGAGGGTGGTCACCGTCCGGCGGACACGGCCGCCGGACGGAACTCGGGGACGAGGGGACGGACCGCCATGAGCACACGGGTGACCACCGGGGAACCGGCCTCGGACGGCGTGACAGCGCCGCCCGCGGGGGAGGCGCGGGGCCGGTGGTGGTCCCGGTGGCCGGTCTGGTCCGGCTGCCTGGCGGCCCTGTGGTCCCTGCTGTACGGCGCCGCGGGCCTCTACTGGGCGGCGGGCGGCGCCGGTTACCCCTTCGCCAAGGTCGTGGACGACCGCGCCTCGGCCTCCCTGCTGGAACCCAGCCGGGCGGAGACCGTCGGCCCGGTGATCGCGGCGGTGGGCGCGGCGGGTGCCGTCGCCGGCATCCTGATGGCCTGTGGCGTGGGCAAGGGCCGGGCGCGGACCTGGCTGCTCGCCTACGGATGGACCTCGGCCTGCGTGATGGCCTTCGCCGTCCCCGACTACTCCCTCCTCGGACTGCTGGTCTTCGCGCCGCTCCTGGTCGTGTTCGCCTTCACGGGAGTGCCCGGGCCGCAGAACGGGGTGGGCGACATCCTCTACTGGCACCGGGGCAACCTGATCATCATCTTCCTCGGGGGCCTGCTGTGGGCCGCCGCCACCCTCGCCTACCAGTGGCGCACCGCGAACCGCTGCGCGGCCTGCGGCCGGGGCCGGCACGGCGCCGCCCACTGGACGACACCGGAGGCCACCCGGGGCTGGGGCCGCTGGGCGGTGTACATCGCCGCCCTCTCCTCCGTCCCCTACGACTTCACCCGCCTGGCCTGGTACTTCGGCTGGCCCGTCGGCATCACCCGGGCATTCCTCGAGGACATGCAGGACACTCCCGGCATGCTGGAGATCGGCCTGGGCCTCGGCCTCCTCTCCACCGCCGGCGGTCTCCTCACCCACGGCCTCATCAGCCGCTGGGGCGAGGTCTGGCCCCGGTGGGTGTGGTGGAAGGCGGGCCGGCGCATCCACCCCCTCACCGCCGTCGTCCCCGCCACCACCGTGGCCCTGGTCCTCATCCCCGGCGGCCTGATGAACGCCCGCACCGTCACCGCCGAGATGTGGGGCGCCAACGGCCCCGGCATCCTCTGGACGGTCTGGGGTCTGGCCCTGGGCGCCGCGACCCTCGCCTACCACCTCCGCCGCAGGGGGACCTGCGGCCGGTGCGGACGAACGTGACCAGGGGAGGCAGCCGCCGGCGCGGTCGTCGCCCGCCGCGGGTGCCGCCGGCGGGCTCTCGCGGCGAAGCCGTCCGCACGGCCACGAGGGCCGTGCGGTGCCGTGTGGTGAGGCGCGCTGCCTGGTGCCGTGTGACGTGTGGTGACGTGCGCCGTGCGGGGGCGGAAGCGTGCGGGTCTACTTGGTCCTGACGACGCATTCGGTGGGGGCCAGGACCGCCACCGAGCTGCCGCAGGCGTTGCTGTTGCGGGATGCCTGCATGTTCGCGTCGTCGGTGATCACACCGCCCGACGCCCCCGGGCGGGAAGCCGGCCGGTGATCGTCACGGGGCACCGAACAGCGCATGGGAGTCAGGGCCTGGAGGAAGCTGCGGCAGGCGTTGGAGCTGTCGTCGGCAGTGCTGTTGCCGATGTCCGTCAGCAGCCCGCCGGGCGACCGGTCGCTTCCGGGACCGTCATCGGCGGCGGCCGGCCCGGCGCCGACGGCGATCACCGCGACGGTCAGTGCGGCGAGGGCGCCGGCCTTGGTGAACTTCATGTCTACTCCCGCTCGTTCAGGTGAGCCGCTGGTCGGGAGCAGCATGGCCACCGCCTCTCCGGCGCATGCGCCCATCGGCGTCCAACCACCCGGATCGGCGATCGAGCGCTTGGAGCGGAGGGGACGCGCGAGCCGAGCCGGGGGCGCCGTCGCGGTGCTCGCTGTGGGGCACCGGAGGCGGACAGGACTTGGGGGGCTCGGGTTGCGTGTGCTCGGGCCGTGACACCCCGCCCGGCAGCAACCGCCTCACCATCACCACGGCAACTCCGCCCGCACCTCCCACCCCCCACCCGCACGCCCGCCCGCCGTCAACACCCCGCCCAACGCCTCCACCCGCTCCGAGAGCCCTGCCAGCCCCAGCCCACCCCGCCGCTCACCGGCGCGCGGAACGGCCCCGCGCCCGGAGTCCGTGACCGACACGGACAGCGACGACCCCGCCGGGCCGCCCCCGCAGGACAGGACGACCCGCACCCGCTCCGCGCCGGGCGCGTGCCGCCGCACGTTGGTCAGCGCCTCGACGACGACGCGGTGCACGGTCGCCGCGACCTCGCGCGGCACGTCCGCCCGCCGCCCGGGCGGCAGTTCGTCCGTCAGCCGCACATCCGCCGTACCGGACGCCCGGAACCGCTCCACGACCCCCGGCACGTCGTCCAGCCCGTACGCCGCCGCCCGGGCACCGGCGTCGTCGGGCACCGGCGCGTCCGCGCCACGGGCGGTGGCGGCACGGGCGGTGGCGGCAAGCCCCCCGTCCCCGTCGCGCAGCATGTGCACCGTACGGTCCATGGCCCCCAACGCCCGTACCCCTGCCTCCTCGATCTGCCGGAGCAGCGGCGGCACCTGCTCCGGCCGTGCCTCGTGGACGACCTGCGCGGCCTGGGCGAGGGCGACGATGCCGGAGACGTCGTGGGCGACGAAGTCGTGCAGATCGGCGGCGAGTTCGAGCCGCTGGGCCCGCCGGGCCTCCCGGACGCCGCGCGCCCGCCGCTCCCGCGCCGTGTACAGGGCGGTGCCGAGCGCGCCGGCGGCCAGCGGGCCGGCCGACAGGAACACGGACTGCCCGGTGGCCTCCAGCGCCCCGTCATAGGCGCCCGCCCGCAGCAGCAGCGTGGACACGGCCGCCCCCAGCGCCAGCCAGAACCCGGCCGCCCGCCGGGGCGGAAGCGCCCGGGTGACGAGGAGGACGAGCCAGGTGCCGGACACGTACTCGACGAAGGCCAGCTCGATGGCGACGGACCCCTCGACGGCCGCACCGGGTCCGGCGAGCACGGTGCCCAGCCCGCACACCGCCGCCACGGCCACCGCCGTCCGGGCGAGCCGGCCCGCGGCGCGGGGCCACCAGCCCGTCGCCGCCAGGGTGAGCAGGGCCGACGCGGTCATCGTGCCGACCGCCGTCCACCCGGCGCCGGGCAGCGCCGCGGCCCCCACCGCCACCACTCCCGCCCCGGCCGCGCCGCAGCCGGCCCTGACGACGGCCCGGCGGCCGGGCCGTCGCTTCCTCGTGCGCTCCATCCGCGGGAGTCTAGGCCGACCATGATCCACTGTCACCGGGAAGGAGAGCACGCGGGACGAGGCGGGCTCCGGCGGCGGAGGGTGACGTGTCGATCACCCAAGGTGCCCACCGGTGCCCGGCGTGACCGCCGCGCTTGGGGAGACACCCGTCCGCACGTGTAGTTTTTGTAGTACGGCCGCACCGGTCACCCCGGAGCATGCGGCACGTACTCGTCATCAAGCGCGTGCTGCCGCCCCCGGCGCCGCCATGCCGATACGAAGGACGCCCCACCCATGCCCTACGTGCGCCACTGGTTGCGCAATTCCGTCCTGTTGTTCGCGGCAGCGATCGTGCTCGGCATGACCGCCGCGCACACGTCGCTGATCCAGCCGCACGACCTGGACCTGGACCGCACCATCCAGACGAACACCCGCACCGGCTGGCTGAACAGCGTGATGGAGGGCGTCAGCTACCTCGCCTCGCCCGTCGCGGGCGTGATCATCCTCGCGCTGTGGACCGGCTGGCTGCTGATCGTCCGGCGGCGGCCGATCCAGGCCGTCGCCACCTTCCTCGTGGTGGCGGTCGGCTGGAACAGCACCCAGGTCGCCAAGGCCCTCGTGGCCCGCGACCGGCCGCCGCGGCAGTTCTCCCTCGACCCGGAGATCGGCTCCAACAGCTTCCCCAGCGGCCACACGGCCTTCACCGTCGCGGTGGCCGTCGCCGTGTACTTCCTCTTCCGAGAGTCCCGCCACCGCCGCACCGTCGCGGTCTGCGGCGTCCTCGCGGTGCTGCTGGTCGCCTTCTCGCGGATGTACATCGGCGCCCACTACCCGACCGACACCTTCGGCTCGGTCCTGGTCGCCGGCTCGGCGATCTTCTTCGTGACGGGCATCTGGCACGTCTGGATCCTCCCGAGGGTGGACCGGCTGCCACTGCTCGCCCGCTTCGGCCTGGAGCAGGAGCGCGCCGAGCTGGAGGCCCGGGAGGACGGCCACGCCGCCGTCCCGGGGCCGGGCGGCCCCCGCCGCCCCGGCCGCCACCGCAGGCACGCCGCGCGCTGACCGCCACCCGCCGAGCCCCCAGGGCCCGCCGCCTCCCCGGAGACGGCGGGCCCTCGCTCTTTTGGGCCGGGGCCCTCCGGCCTCTTCCGCCCTCATGCGAACGTCCTGGCTCCTCCGGCTGCCTCGGCTCCTCCCGCCCGGGGCCCGACTGCCTCGGCCGTCCCGTCCCGCCGCTTCCCGCCCCGGTCTCTTTCACCCTCCCCGCCGCCGCGACCCGCCCCCGCCGCCCTACAAGCCGCTGGGGGAGGCCGCCATACTTGGGGGAGGCCGGGGGCGGCGCGGAGGCTACGACGGGGGCGGCGGGGCGGGGATGGCGGAGACCAGGCTGATCCAGGGCCGGTACCAGCTGCTCGACCGGATCGGGCGGGGCGGCATGGGAGAGGTGTGGCGCGCCCGCGACGAGTCCCTGGGCCGGCACGTGGCCGTCAAGTGCCTCAAACCGCTGGGACCGCGGCACGAACCGTCCTACCTTCGGGTACTCCGGGAGCGCTTCCGCCGCGAGGCCCGCGTCGCGGCGGCGCTGCAACACCGCGGCATCACGGTCGTACACGATTTCGGCGAGAGCGACGGGGTCCTGTACCTGGTGATGGAGCTCCTCGACGGGCGCAACCTCAGCCAGCTCCTGGAGGACAACAAGCAGCACCCGCTCCCCGTCCCCGAGGTCGTCGACATCGCCGGACAGGTGGGTGCCGCCCTCGCGTACACCCACCGGCAGGGCATCGTGCACCGCGACCTCAAACCGGCCAACATCATGCGGCTGACCGACGGCACGGTGAAGATATGCGACTTCGGCATAGCGCGCCTGGGCCACGACATCGGCTTCACGGCCCGGCTGACGGGGACGGGCATCGCCATGGGCACCCCGCACTACATGTCGCCCGAGCAGATCGGCGGGGGGAGCGTCGACCACCGCAGCGACCTGTACTCGCTGGGCTGCGTGCTGTACGAGATCGCCACCGGCACGCCGCCGTTCGACATGGACGACGCCTGGGCGGTCCTCGTCGGCCACCGTGACACCCCGCCCACACCCCCGCGCGACCTCCGCCCGGAGCTGCCGCCGGCGTTCGAGGACGTTGTCCTCGACCTGCTCGCCAAGGAGCCCGACGACCGTCCCGACGACGCGGCGGACCTGGTCCGGCGGCTGACCGGCGCACAGCCGGGAACGCACACGGGCGGCATCGCGTACGCCGCCGCCACGCCGTACCCAGCCGACACCTCGCAGGCCACCGACACCCCGCGCCCAGCCCACACCTCGCACGCCACCAATGCCTCGCACCCAGCCCCTACCCCGTACACCGCCGGCACCTCGTACCCAGCCGACCCCTCATACATCACCGACTCCTCATACACCGGCGGCACGTCCCACCCCGGCGCCACTTCCCGCACCCACCCGCACCGCCTCTCCGAACCGCCGCCGAGGCTCCCGGCCTGGGCGCGGCACATGACCACCGGCTCGAAAGCGGCCGGCACCGGTGCCATGGCGCTCCCGCCCGACCCCTCCGCCGTGCTGACCGGCGCCTGGACGGTCCCCTGGGGCGGCCGGAGGGCCACCACGGCTCCGGCGCGCGAGCCGGGTGCGGACCCGCGCCGGCCGTCGGCCGGTCCGGGAGCGCCGCGCCCCGCCGACGCCGCCACCGGTTCCGCGGGTACCGCACGCCCTTCCCCGGCGGCCGCCGTCCCCCCGAGCGTGCTCGACGAGCTCGCCGCCCGGCACAGCGGCGGCCTCCGCCTCGGCCGCGCCGGACGCTGGGCGGAGGCGGACGAGACGCACCGCGCCGTGCTGGCCGAACGGGAGCGGCTGCTCGGCCCCGACCACCCCGACACGCTCGCCAGCCGCTACGAGGTGGCGTTCTCGCTCAGCCGGCTCGGCCGCCCGGAGGAGGCGCTGCGCGAGTTCGCCCGTACCGCCTCCGCCCGCTCCCGCACCCTCGGCCCCGACCACCCCGACACGCTCGCGGCCCGGCAGGAGACGGCGTACGTCCTCGGGCGGCTCGGCCGCCACTTCGAGGCCCGGGAGGTGTACGCGGACGTCCTGGCGGCCCGCGAACGCATCATGGGCCCCGACCACCCCGACACCCTCCGCTGTGGCCACAACCTCGCCTTCAGCCTCAGCAGACTGGGGCTGCTGGAGGAGGCGTACCGGATGGCGCACGACGTGGCCGCCGCGCGCGCCCGGGTGCTGGGCGGGGACCATCCCGACACCCTCGTCACCCGCTACGAGGTCGCCTACACGCTCGGCCAGCTCGACCGGTGGAGCGACGCCCTCCGCACGTACCGCGAGGTGGCGGCGGCCCGCACCCGCGTCCTCGGCCCGGACCACCCGGACACCCTGGCCGCCCGCTACGAGGCCGGCATCTGCCTGGGCCGCCTCGGGCGCAGCACGGAGGCGCTGGAGCTGTACCGCGCGCTGATCGAGGACCGCACCCGTGTCCAGGGCCCCGCCCATCCGGACACCCTCCGCGCCCGGCACGGCATGGGCGTCAACCTCGGCCGCCTCGGCCGCTGGGAGGAGGCCCTCGCCGAGGCCCGCGACGTCTGCGCCATCCGCGCCCGCGTGCTCGGCGCCGACCACCCCGACACCCTCGTCAGCCGCCGCGAGGTGGCCGTGGGCCTCGGCTGGCTGGGGCGCTGGACGGACGCCCTCGCCGTCTACCGCGACGTCGCCCAGGCGCGCCAGCGCGTCCTGGGCGCGGACCACCCCGACGCGCTCGCCAGCCGCAACGACGAGGCCCGCTGCCTCCAGCAGCTCGGCCGCACGGCGGAGGCGGCGGAGCTGTACCGCCAGGTGGCCGCGTTGCAGCAGACCCGCGCGGCCCGCCACCGAGGGCCCGGCTAGCCGCTCAGCCCGCGAACGCCCGGGCGACGGCCAGGCTGTCCTCGTACACGTGATGCCGCGTCACCAACCCGTCCTCGACCGTGAGATGCAGCGCGAACCGCGCCCGGTAGCGCCGTCCCGTCGGCCGCGCCGTCAGCCGCAGCTCGCCGGTGACGACCGTGTCCGTCCCGTCGACGAGCACCCGCTCGATCCGCGTGTCCGTGTCCTCGGGCACGTGGTGCGCCCCGATCTCCCGGTAGTGCGCCGCCGCGTCCGCCCGGCTCGACCGCTCCCGGATCCACGGCGTCTCCGACCGGCCCGCCTCCTCCGCCGGCCAGTCGAAAGCCCAGTCAGCCCCGTCCGCGTACAACTCGGCGATGCGCTCCGGGTCTCCGTCCGCGATCCGCCGGAGCAACTCGCCGACGACGGCCCGGGTGGCGGCGGTGGTGTCGGCCATGGTGCCGGTGGCGGGGCTTGCAGTGCTCATGTGAACTCTCCTGATTCCGCTCTTCCGTGCTGCGGGCCGCGCTGGGGCGGTCGTGCATCAGTGTGAGACGGGGGGAGCGGGGATGGCGATGACCCGGGAGGTAATGGCGCCCGGACCGTCACCTGCCCCGGCCCCCACCCCTCGCGGTGTCCACGGCGGCCTGCGGCGACCGCGCCAAGGCGGTCCGCACCGCCGGGCCCGCGTGAACGGCCGCAGGCCACCGCCGCGTCCACCGCGGCCGGATCCTCGATGGGCGCCCGCCCGGTGAACCGCTGTCGCTCCAGCTCCGCCACGGTCGGCCGGCCGCGTCGCGCCAGGGCGGCCACGTCATCCACGCTCGTCAGCGTTCGTCCACGAGCCGCCGGATCTTCCCCACCGACCGCTCCAGCGTCTCCGGCGGCACGATCTCGACGGCCACCGAGACGCCCACGTCGTCCTTCACGCGCCGGACGATCGTGTCCGCGGCCGCCGCGCGCTGCTCCGGGGTCGCCTCGGGGCGGGCCTCCGCGCGGACGGTCAGCCGGTCCATCCGGCCCTCCCGGGTGAGGCGCAGCTGGAAGTGGGGGGCGACGCCGGGGACCCGCAGCAGGACCGCCTCGATCTGCCCGGGGAACAGGTTCACCCCGCGGACGATGATCAGGTCGTCGCTGCGGCCGGTGATCCGTTCGATCCGGCGGAACACCCGGGCGGTGCCCGGCAGTAGCCGGGTGAGGTCGCGGGTGCGGTACCGCACGACCGGCATGGCCTCCTTGGTGAGCGAGGTGAGGACGAGCTCCCCGGCCTCCCCGTCGGGCAGCGGTTCGCCCGTGAGCGGGTCGACGATCTCCGGGTAGAAGTGGTCCTCCCACAGGTGCGGGCCGTCCTTGGTCTCCACGCACTCCTGCGCGACGCCCGGACCCATCACCTCCGAGAGGCCGTAGATGTCGACGGCGTCGAGGCCGCACCGCTCCTCGATCTCGCGGCGCATCTCCGCCGTCCACGGTTCCGCGCCGAAGACGCCGACACGCAGGGAGGTGGCGCGCGGATCGACGCCCTGCCGCTCCAATTCGTCGAGCAGGGTGAGCATGTACGAGGGCGTCACCATGATGACGTCCGGGCGGAGGTCGCGGATGAGGCGCACCTGCCGGGCCGTCATCCCGCCGGAGGCGGGGATCACCGTGCAGCCGAGCCGTTCGGCGCCGTAGTGCGCACCCAGGCCGCCGGTGAACAGCCCGTACCCGTACGCCACATGGACCGTGTCACCGGGCCGGGCGCCCGCCGCGCGGAGGCTGCGGGCGACGAGGCCGGCCCAGGTGTCCAGGTCCCGCTCGGTGTAGCCGACGACGGTCGGCTCGCCCGTGGTGCCGCTGGAGGCGTGCAGGCGCCGGATCCGCTCCCGTGGCACGGCGAACATGCCGTACGGGTAGTGGGCGCGCAGGTCGGCCTTGGTGGTGAACGGGAAGCGGGGGAGGTCGGCGGGCGTACGGCAGTCCTCCGGCCGCACCCCCGCCTCGTCGAACGCCCGCCGGTAGAAGGCGACATTGTCGTAGGCGTGCCGCAACGTCGCCCGCAGCCGCTCCTGTTGCAGCGCCGCCAGCCCGTCGCGCGACAGGCGCTCTCCCGCGTCGAGCGCCGCGACTGCCGTCATGACCCACCCCCGCCGTCCCGACCGATCATTCGGTAGCTTCCCTCCGGGCAAAAGAACCAGCCACCGGCCCCGCTCGTCAAGGGGCGGCCCGCGATTCCCCCACCCGTCCGGGCGATCCGCCCCCACGGCCGACGGCGGCCTGTCCCGGACGCCGACGGGTGGCTAAGGTGGCGGGACGGAACACCCGCGACGGGGAGGGGAACGGCACGTGGCGAAGAGCGCGACCGAGCACCTGGCGGACGACCGGCGGCAGCGGCTGGACCTGGCCAACGCCACCTGGCAGTCGGGCGTTCCGGGCACGGGGGACGTCCAGATCGGCTTCATCGACGGCTACGTCGCCCTGCGCGACCGGCACACCCCCGACGCCCCGGCCGTGATCTTCTCCCCGGAGGAATGGCGCGCCTTCGTAAACCTCGCGCGCGAGGGGGAGTTCGATCTCACGTAGCGGGACGGGCTCTTGGGGCGAGTTGCGGCGCGGGGGCGGATTCTTGGGGTGAGTGGCCGCGCGGGCGGACTCTTCGGGCGGGCGGTCGCGTCGGACGGGCAGGCCGTTTCAGACCGGCACGGGCAGGCCGTTTCAGACCAGCACCTCACACCCCCGCCGGGCCAGTGCGCCCAGCAGCCACGGCTCCGGAACGAGCGCGTTCCACCGCAGGTCCAGCTTCTCCAGCGACGGCAGCTCGGCCAGCCAATCGGGCAGCGACATCAGGCGGTTGGACCGCAGGTCGAGCCGGCGCAGCGCGGACAGTCCGCGCAGCGCGCCGGGCACGGCGGTGAACGCGTTCTCGCGGAGCTCCAGTTCCCGCAGCTCGCCCAGGTCCGCCAGGGAACCGGGCAGTTCGGTCAGGGCGTTGCCGCGCAGCCACAGCTCGCGCAGCGCCGTGAGCCGTCCGACGCCGTCCGGCAGGCGGGTCAGGCGGGCGTGCCGCGCCCGCAGCTCCACGAGGGCCGCCATCCCGCCGATCTCCTCCGGCAGTTCGGTCAGCCGGTTGCCGCTCACGTTGAGGTAGCGCACCCGGGACAGCCGGCCCAGCGTGGCGGGCAGCGCGGTGAGCGCGTTCTCGTGCAGGTAGAGGCAGCCGTCGAGGCCGGTCAGCGCACCCAGTTCCGGCGGCAGGGCGGTCAGGGCGTTGTGCCCGAGGTCGAGGGTGCGCAGGCCGGTCAGCAGGCCGATCCGGGCCGGCAGCTCCGTCAGTCCGTTCTCCGCGAGGATCAGCGTCCGAAGCCCCTCCGCCCGCCAGACCTCCTCCGGTACGCGCCCGAGCCCGTGCCGCCAGTAGTCGAGCGTGCCATTCCGCATCGTCGGTCCCCCCTGTCCCCGTACCCCCGGAGGCGGTGACGCTACCAACTGGGCCGCTCCCACCCCGCCGACCGCGGATCGCCCCGGGGGCGCCCTCCGTCGTCGGGCACGTACGATGTGGGCATGTCCTTCCTCCGCCGCCGCAGCGCCGCCACCCCTACGGGGCCGGACTTCGACGTCCTCGCCATGGACCCCGGTGACTGGCCGGGCGACCTCGGCGCCGGGCTGCTGCCCGCGCCCGACGGCAGCTGCCAGGGCGTCTTCCTCCGGTACGACCTGTTCGGCGGGCGCGGCCCGGCGATGATCATCGGGAATCTGCCCGAGGGCTCCCCGGCCCGGGAGCTGGAGGAGGGCCAGGTGCCCTTCGAGGTGGCGCAGCTGCTGGCCGCGCTCGGCAACGACGAGCCGGTCACCGTGCTGGAGACCGAGGACACCCCGGTCATGCACGAGGACAACCTGCTGATCGTCCGCCGTCTGAAGTGCTCCGAGAGCCGCGTCTCCTGCACCCAGTTCGACCGCAGCGACGGCGTCCTCGTCACCATCGCCAGCTGGGACCGCCCGATCACGGACGACCTCTACCAGCTGCTCAAACCGCTCCCGGCCGAGATGTTCCAGGCGGGCTGAGCCCGATCGCGTGCCTCCCCGGGCCGGCCGTGCGCGCCGGGCCCGGGGAGGCACGCGTCCGTCAGCGGTTCGACGAGCGGACCGTCACGTCGTCCGCCCGGACGAAGGCCACCCGGTGGCCGAACTGGATCTCGTAGTACCTGTCCTTCCCCCGCACCACCACGTGCTTCGCCGGGTCGAAGTCCTTCGCGTACAGATACTCCGCGGAACTCGTCTGGCCCAGCACGTACGCCTGCCCGGCGAGCAGCTTGTACGGCAGCGGCGTCACGGCCTGCGCCGGCACCCCCGCCGGGTACGCCGGCTGCTCCGGGTAGGCCCGCCCGTAGACCGGGATCTCCTTCAGCCCCTCGCGCGGCGTCACCAGCTTCCCGCGCGCCCCGAGCGCCACCGGCTCCCACCAGGGATCGCGGAACCACGCCCGCTGCCCCAGGTACCACACGGCCGTCCAGCCGGGCAGCCGGTCGGCGACCGCGAACTGCTGGCCGGTCGAGGCCCGCGCCCCCGTGTCGTTGACGTCGGTGGTCGACGCGCTGCCGTCCGGCCGCAGCCCGACGTCCCTGACCAGCGGCGCGTCGTCCCGCGGCGCCACGTGCAGCCGGACCGCGCCGGAACCGTGCGGCGCGCACTCCTGGCCCGGCTTCTCGCAGCCGGTGTAGACGGGCTCGTTGTCGTCGTAGTCGGGGCGGATCGTCACCATGCCGCTGAACGGGCTCGCCGTCGGGTGGAACGGCTTCCCCAGCAGCTCGAAGTAGTGCGCCCAGTCCCAGTAGGGGCCGGGGTCGGTGTGCATCCCCTTGATCGTCGAGGGGACGGTGCCGGGGACGTTGTCGTGCCCGAGGATGTGCTGCCGGTCCAGCGGGATGTCCAGCTTCCCCGCCAGATAGCGCACCAGCCGGGCCGACGTCCGGTACATCTCCTCCGTGTACCAGGCGTCCGGGCGGGCCAGGAAGCCCTCGTGCTCGATGCCCACCGACTTGGCGTTCATGTACCAGTTGCCCGCGTGCCAGGCCACGTCCTTGACCGGCACGTGCTGGGCGATGTGCCCGTCGGTGGAGCGGACCGTGTAGTGCCACGAGACGTACGCCGGATCCCTTATCAGCTGGAGGGTCTTCTCCCAGGTGGCTTCCGTGTCGTGGAGGACGATGAAGTCCGCCTTCTGCGACCGCGGCCGGTCGGAGACGTCGTGGTTGCCGTAGTCCGACCCCTCCAGCCGCTGGTAGGGGGCGGGGACGGACTCGCAGGCGACGCTCTCGGGGCACTCGATGCCCTCGGCCGGGGACGTCGCCCGCCCCGGCCGGCCGGCCTGCTCGCGGTGCGGGACGAGGCGCGGTTCGGGGGCCAGGGCCACCCGCTGTCCGGCGTCGGTCGTCCGCCGGGCGCCGGTCCGGATCACCTCGAAGACGTCGTCGGCGAAGGTCCGCGCGGTCGCCGCGTCCGGGGCGCCCGAGAAGCGGGCCACCGCCCCGTACCAGTCGGCGGCGTCGCCCCCGGCCGGCAGGCCCAGCCGTCGCTGGGCGTCGGCGAGCAGGGCCGCGCCGCCGCGCACATTGGCGGCGGGGTCCGAGCGCAGCGCCTCGGGGCGCAGCCCGGTCAGGCCGGCGGCCCGGTCCAGGGTGCGGAGCCGCTCGGGGAGCGCGCCGGCCGCGGGTCGGGCGCGGTCCTCGGCCCGGTGCGGACGGGCGGTGTCGCCCCGGGCGTCCTCGCCGGCCTCGCTGTGGTGCGCGGTTCGCGCTGCCGCGGCGAGGGCTCCGGCCGCGTCGGTGAGGTGCATCGGGCCGTAGCCGCCGGTGACGCTGGGCGCCCCCGCGTGGGCGTCCCAGCGCGACTGCAGGTAGGAGACGGCGAGCAGGACGCTCGACGGTACGTGGTACTCGGCCGCCGCCCGGGCGAAGTCCCGCTGGAGCGCGTCCGGACCGCTCGCGGTGCCGGCTGCGGCATCGGCGGCCGGCAGGCCGGAGACCAGCGGGAGCAGCAGGGCGGCCGACGCGAGCGCGCCGGCCGCCCTGCGGGCGTGACCGCCCGTCCGTTTTCCCCGGGCTCCGCGCGGGGGTCTCGGGGGTGGCATGTGCTCTGGATCGGGGGAAACAGCTCGCAAGGCAGCCTCCTCGAGGGCGGGCCGGGCCATACCGTGCGCCGGAGTGGTGGCGACCCGAACCTACCAAGCGGCGATGCCGAACAGACGATCCGTCAATCAGACTGGATCGGGTGTTATGGGCACGTCAACGCCTGGGCTGCGGGAACCTGTCGGACCCCTGAGCCGGAGGGGTGAACACCGACACGCCGCGCCCGGGGCACGGCGTGTCGGCGGGGAGCGGCGGGCTTCAGCGGGTGCCCACCGCGGCTCGGACGGCCCGTCGGGCCATGGCGCAGTCGTCGTGCAGCCTCCGGAGCAGGAGCCGCTGCTCCTCACCGGTGTCCGGGGTGCCCGGCGGGACCGGCTCCTGCTGGGCCCGCTGGACGGCCAGCTCGTACGTCCGGATCTCGCGGGTGAGGACGAGCATCAGATTCACCAGAAAGGCGTCACGGAACGGCGTACCCGGCGCCTGCGCATGCTGGGCGATCTGCCGGCGGGCCAGCGGAGCGTCCCCGAGCACCGTCCACAGGGTCGCGAGGTCGTACCCCGGGAGGTACCAGCCGGCCTGCCCCCAGTCGACCAGCACCGGGCCGGCGGGGGAGAGGAGCATGTTGGCGAGCTGCGCGTCGCCATGGCAGAACTGGCCCTGTACATGCGCCAGTCCGTGCAGCAGCTTCTGCAGGTCGCCCATGTCCCGGTCGGTGAGCAGGCCGAGTTCGTGGAAGCGGGTGATGTGCTTGGCGTAGTCGAGCGGCATGTCGAACATGCCCACCGGCGGCTGCCAGAGGTTGACCCGGCAGACCGCGCCGAGCGCCACCCGTACGTCGGCGCGCGGCGGGGTGTCCGAAGGGTGCCGCCGGGTGGCGGCCGGACGGCCCGGCATGCGCTCGGCGACCAGGATCCCGTGCTCGGGGTCCGCGGCGATCAGCCGCGGCACCCGGACCGGCGGGCGGTGCCGCACGAACGTGCGGTACGCCGCTATCTCCTGCCGGAACCGCTCGGCACCCGCGGGGAGCGGTCGAGTAAACACTTCGCCACGGCGCCGGTGCGGCCCGCGGTGCCGACCAGCAGCACGGAACGCCCGCTCCGGCGCAGCACCTGGCTCGGAGTGAACTCCGGGCAGACGTGGTGCACCGAGGCGATCAGCGCGCGCAGCTCGGGGCCGTCGGGCCCGGACAGGTCGATTCTCCCGCCGACCGGCGGTGTGCCGAGCCCCGAGCCCCTCCGCGCCCGTCCGGCCCCGAACGCGGCTCCCACGGCGTGGGAGGGGTCGAGGTACGGTCCGCCGCCCTGCGGCGGGCGGATCTGCTGCGGCCGCGGGGGCCGGAGCGGAGCGGACACGGAGGCCGATGCTGCATACATGGGCGGAACAGATCCCTTCGTGTGCCGGCGAATTGCGGCGCGCCCCCGGACCGCCCCCGCCGGCGCGGGGACGCTTCCGGCCCTGCCGCCCGGAGGGCGGGCCCGGCCCGGAACGGCCGCTTCACTTCCGAACGCTCGTCGCGTTCGCTCGAAACGGTACGAACCGGGGCCGGGCCCCGTCCGTCGCGCACCCTGGGGAATGCGCGCCGGGTGGTCGGGGTGGCGCGTTCCTACATCACACCCGTCGATGGGTGGCACACCATCTGGCGGACCCTGGCGAACCCTGGCGAATAGTCGCCTGGCATCTGAGGGACCGCTACCTTCAAGTCAGCCGAGGAACCTGGGGGCTTGACGTGACGAGGGAACCCAACACCCGCCTTGCGGACCTGTTCGGACTGGCCGGATGGTCCAAGGGCGAGCTCGCGAGGCTGGTCAACCGGCAGGCGGCGGTCATGGGACATCCGCAGCTGGCGACCGACACCTCACGGGTGCGGCGTTGGATCGACATGGGGGAGTCCCGCGCGATCCCGTGCCGCGGGTGCTGGCCGCCCTCTTCACCGAGCGTCTCGGTCGTGTCGTGACCATTGAGGACCTCGGGTTCGGCCGGCGCGGGCGAGCGGGCAAGGGGCAGTCGCAGGACGGCCTCCCCTGGCCGCCCGAGCGGACCGCCGCGGTCCTCACCGAATTCACGGGAATGGACCTCATGCTCAACCGACGCGGCTTGGTGGGCGCGGGCGCCGCGCTCGCCGCAGGCTCAGCACTCAGCGGGGCGATGCACGACTGGCTGCACTCCGATCCGGCACTGGCCTCGGACGCCCCCCGTTTCGACGACCCTCTGCACCGCGCCTCCTACCCCGGCCATGCCGAGCAGGCGGGCTTCGACCGGTACGAGGCGGCCCCCGTGGGCTCGTCCGAGATCGACGAGCTGGAGCGCTCGGTCGACATCTTCCGCGCGTGGGACGCGGCCCGCGGCGGCGGGCTCCAGCGCAAGGCCGTCGTCGGCCAGCTCAACGAGGTGGGCGGCATGCTCGCGTACCGCCACCCCGAGCACCTCCAGCGCAGGCTCTGGGGGGTGGCGGCCAACCTGGCGGTGCTGGCCGGCTGGATGTCCCACGACGTGGGGCTGGAGCCGACCGCGCAGAAGTACTTCGTGATCGCGGCACACGCGGCCCGGGAGGGCGGCGACCGGCCCCGGGCCGGCGAGGCGCTGTCCCGGGCCGCCCGGCAGATGGTGCACCTCGGCCGGCCGACCGACGCGCTCGACCTGATGAAGCTCGCCACATCGGGGTCGGGCGAGGAGGCGCTCCCGCGCACCCGGGCGATGCTCTGCACCATCGAGGCGTGGGCGCAGGCGTCGATGGGCCGGGGCCAGGCCGTGCGGCGGACCCTGGGCCGGGCCGAGGAGCTGTTCGTCGCGGACAAGGGGGACGTGCCCCCGCCGAGCTGGATGCAGATGTTCAATGAGGCGGACATGCACGGCATGCAGGCCCTGGCCTACCGCACCCTCGCCGAGCACGACCCGTCCGCCGCGGCCGTGGCGCAGCGGCACGCCCTGGAGGCCCTGCGGCTCCGCGAGGGGACCAACCAGAAGCGGTCGATCATCTTCGACTACATCTCGATGGCCTCCGCCTGCTTCATCGACGACGATCCCGAGCAGGGCTGCGCCTACGCCCGGCAGGCGCTGCGCTCCATCGGGGAGAACTCCTCCCACCGCACCTGGGACCGGCTGCGGGAGATGTACCGGCTCACCGGCAGGTACTCCGGGTTCCCGAAGATCGCCGAGCTGAGGCAGGAGATCGAGCGGGCGCTGCCCAAGGCGCCGGGCGGCCGGGGGGCCGGACGGCCACGGCCTGAGCCCGGGCGCCCGGCACACACCATCCAAGGCGGCCGAACATCCAAGCGGCCGAAGGGGCTTCAGGAAGCGACCCGGGCGACGAGCACACACGCGTCGTCCTCCCGTACCGCCCCGCTCCACTCCTCCAGGACGGTGCGGACGCACTCCTGCGCGCTGCGGGCCGCGGTGAACCGGGCCGCCAGCCCGGGCAGCAGGCCCGTCCCGCCGTCGGCGTCCGCACCATGGGGCGACAGGCCGCCGGTGTGCAGGACGAGTACGTCCCCGGGCCGCAGCCGCACCTCGGCCTGGGCGTAGCCGGTCCCGGCCACGGCTCCGAGGAGCAGGCCGGCCGTCGGCGGCCGCAGTGCCGTCACCCGCCCCTCGCGGAACAGCAGGGGGGCGGGATGGCCCGCCCGCGCCCACAGCAGGGTGCGGGTCGCGGCGTCATAGCGACAGCAGACCGCGCTGCCCAGGGCGGGCCGGTCCGAGACGCCGGCCAGGTGGTTGAGGCAGCCGAGCAGCGGGCCCGGCTCGGTGCCGGCCACGGCCATACCCCGGACGGCGCCGAGCAGTACGGCCATGGCGGAGGCCGTGGTCACCCCGCGGCCGGTCAGCCCGCCCGCGCTCAGCAGGGTGCGGCCGTCGGGCAGCGGCAGGGCGTCGAACCAGTCGCCGCCGACGGCGAGGGGGTCCGTGGCGGGGAGGTGGCGGGCGGCCACGTCGAGCGTCCCACCGGCCTCGGCCCGCCCGCCGGGGGCCGCCCGGAGCGGCTCCCGCCAGGGCGGCAGCACGGCCTCCTGGAGCTCGGCCGTCAGCCGCCGCTCGGCGACGGCCCGCCGGGTGTGCGCCCGGAGCGAGTCCCCGGTCGCGGCCACGGCGTCCCGGCTGCGCCGCAGCGCGGTGACGTCCCGCAGGACGGCCCACATGGCGGCGGTGCACCCGTCGTCGTCGAGGACGGGCTCGCCCAGCATGTGCAGGGTGCGGGGGGTGCCGTCGGGGTGGACGACGCGGAACTCGCCGTCGATGGGCTTGCCGTCCACGAGGCAGTCGGTGACCAGCGCGGTCAGCAGTTCCCGGTCGTCCTCGACCAGCAGGGAGGGGAATTCGTCCAGGGTGAGGGCACCCTCCTCCGGAAGCCGCCCGAGGATCCGGAACAGCTCGTCGGACCAGGTCACCTCGTCGGTGAGGAGGTTCCACTCGGCGCCGCCCGCCGGTGCCGGGGACAACGCCGCGGGTTCGTCCGCCACGGTTTCCCCGGGACCGGGGAAACCGTCGCGCAGCCGGTCCAGATGGGTGCCGAGGTCGTCCAGCTGGTGGGCGGCCAGGTCGCAGAGCGCGCGCCGCCAGCGTCCGAGCGGGTCGTCGGAGAGCTCCTCGCCGGCCGTCTCGCGGCGGACGGCGTCGAGGCCGCCTCTCAGCCGGCGCGTCTGCGAGATGAGGGCGTCGACCGCGCCGGGGGCGGACGGCTCGCCGCCCGCCGGACGCTCCGCGGGTGAGGCAGAAGAAGGGGACGGCATCAGGTTCTCCGATGGGGCGGGCGCGGCCGACGCCGGCGTGGTCCGCGAGAGCGGCCGGAAGACCGCGTGACGACTCCGGAAGACTGCGTGACGACTCTTGCACAGCGGGCGAGGGCCCGTAAGTCGTTTGGCCATACCCGATCCGGTGGTGACTCCGGCATATGTCAGCGGCGTGACGGGGTAAATCGGACAGAGGC
Source organism: Streptomyces sp. CA-181903 (assembly GCF_050937075.1). NCBI lineage: Bacteria > Bacillati > Actinomycetota > Actinomycetes > Kitasatosporales > Streptomycetaceae > Streptomyces > Streptomyces sp. CA-181903. The sequence continues at coordinate 659,206 of NZ_JBNJLY010000001.1, read as the reverse complement.
TCGGCGGAACGCCCGACTCCGGGTAGGCTGCGGGCGCTCGGTCCCCGAGTCCCCACAGTTCACCAGGCATAGCCCGGGTGGACACCGGCAAGAATGCCGGACGACGGAAATCCCGTTGCCAGCCGACCCCCCGCACCGGATGCTGACCTCATGTTCGATCCAGACATAGCGCCCAGCGGCACCCTGCTCGGCCTCCTCCAGCGAGGCCGCGGCGACGGGACCCTGCACGCCCTCGCGGCGCCGCGGGCCGAGGCCCTCGCGGCGCTGAACCAGTGCGTGCTCCGCGACCCCCGGCGCGACTGGCAGGTCGAGAACCGGTCCCTGTACTACGCGCGGCTCTACCTGGATCTCGACGGCGACCTGGCGGAGATCGAGGAGCACCTCTTCCACCCGGACGACCTCCTCGACCCCGCGGAGGAGCGCACCGGCCTGGCCCTGGCCGTCCTCGGCCACCTCGCCTCGTACGGCCGCGACGACGCCCTGGCGCTGCTCCGCCGCTACGCCGCCGGCGGCGGCAACTGGAGCTGGGCCCTGGACGAGCTGGCCGTGCGCGACGACGACGCCGCCCTGGCCGCCCTCGGCGAGGCCGTCGTCGCCCGCTTCCCGGAGACCCCCGAGGGCGAGGCCGCCCTCGCCGCCGCGGTGCGGGACGCCTTCGAGCCCCGCCCCTGGCGGATCTGGGCCGAGGATCCGCACGCCCCCGCCACCGCCGCCCGGGTGCGCGCCGCCCGGGAGCAGGGCTCCTTCGACCGCTGGCAGCGACAGCTGCGCCCGGCCGGCCCCCGGCCCGGCTGGAGCGTGCGCGAGGTGCTCGGCTGGGCGCAGGAGGGCCTGGCCCTCCACCCGCCGCAGCAGCGCCACGTCCCCGCGACCCGCTGCCTCAACGCCGTGGCGGGCCCCGAGGACCGCCTGGAGATCATCGAGGCCGCCGCCTTCGGCCCCGAGGCCGCCCGCGCCACCGCGCTGCGCTACCTCGCCGAGCACGACGACCCGCAGGCCCTGGAGCTCATCGAGGCCGCCGCCGCGGATCCGTCCGGCACCGTGGCGGACTCCGCCGTCACCGCCTTCGAGCGCATGCGCGGCCCCGCCGCCCTGGAACGCGCCCGCGCCTGGGTGCACCGGACCGACGCGCTGGGCGCCGCCGCCGCGGGCATGCTCGCCTGCCGGGGCGCCGCCTACGACGCGCCGCTCGTGCTGGGCGCCCTGCGCCGGACCGTCCGCACCGAGGGCCCCGACGCCCCCGTGCTCTGGGACCTCGTCGACGGCGCGGGCCGCCTGGGGATCGGCTGCGCCGCGCCCGTCCTGCGCCACCTCTACCGCGAGACGTCCTCCTCCCACCTGCGCGGCCGGGCCGCCCGGGCGCTCGCGGCGACGGACCCCTCGTTCGCCGCCGGGTTCGCCGTCGAGTGCCTGTGGGACTGTGAGGAGACCACCCGCGAGCTCGCGGCCCGCCACGCGGCCACGGCGGACTCCCGGGTGGTGGACCAGCTCCGCAGGCTCGCCGCCGATCCGGCCGAGGAGGCCGAGGTCCAGACCGCGGCCTGCGACCGCTTCGGCCCGGACGCGACCCCGGTCTGACCGGCCGGCGGGCGCGCGGCAGACGGCGCGCGCCTGTTCCGGTGGTTCCACGCCCGACAGGCCCCGGCGCGCCCCTTTTGTGCGAAGCTGTGGCGAACACCCGTGTCTTCAGGAGGTATTGATGCCCGATTCAACGGCGGCAGAGCAGGGCGGCGCCGATACAGGCGGGGCCGCGGAGGACGATGTGAAACGCAGGTTCCGGGAGGCGCTGGACCGCAAGCGGGGGAAGACGCCCGAAGGGGGCGCCGGCGCCCGCGGCCAGGACGGTTCGAAGATCCACGGCACCCATGGGAAGGCCGGCGGCCAGCGGTCGTTCCGCCGCAAGAGCGGCTGACGGACGGGCCGGCCGGGTGCGGTCGACGGGCGGACGGTCCCGGGCGGCCGACGGCGGCCCGGGGAAGCGCCCGGGCCGCGTACGTCACGCCCGTCGCAGCACCACGACGGCGTTGTGCCCGCCGAACCCGCACGAGTCGCTGGCCACGGCGTCGACGCGGCACGGCCGCGCCTCCTTCGCCACCACGTCCAGGTCCAGTTCCGGATCGAGGCGTTCGAGGTTGGCGGTGGGCGGGACGAGCTGGTGCTCCAGCGTCAGCACGCCCAGCGCCGCCTCGACGGCCCCGGCGGCCCCGAGCATGTGCCCGGTCACGCCCTTGGCGGAGGTCACCGGCGGCGGACGGCGGCCGAACACCCGGCTGAGGGTGTGTCCCTCGATCCGGTCGTTCATCGGGGTCGAGGTGCCGTGCGCGTTGACGTGCCCGATGTCCGCCGGCTCCAGTCCGGCGTCCGCGAGCGCGGCCCTGAACGCCCGTTCAAGACCGGCCCCTTCGGGGTGCGCGGCGGCGTGATGGTAGCCGTCGGTGGAGGTGCCGTGCCCGGCCAGCAGCGCCCGTACCGGGGCGCGCCGGGCCCGGGCGTCGGGGAGCCGTTCGAGGACGAGGATCCCGGCTCCCTCGGCGAGGACGAACCCGTCCCGGTCGGCGTCGAACGGGCGGCTGGCCCCCGCCGGGTCGTGCAGCCGCCTGGAGAGCGCCTTCATCTGCGAGAACGACACCGACGACATGGGGTGGCAAGGGGCCTCGGCGCCCCCGGCGAGCACCACGTCGCAGCGGTCCGCCAGCAGCAGGTCCCGGGCCACGCCCAGGGCGGTCGCCCCCGAGGCGCAGGCCGTGGTCACCGCCATGCTGGGTCCGAGCGCCTGGAGGGCGATGCCGATCTCGCCCGCCGCCGCGTTCACGGTGATCCGGGGGACGGTGAGCGGGGAGACGCCCTCGAAGTCGGCCCGCAGCAGCTTCGTGAAGCTCCGTGCCGCCGTCTCCTTGCTCTCCGTCCCGACGCCCACGACGACGCCGACGCGGGCGCCGTCCCACGTCGCCGGGTCCAGGCCGGCGTCGGCGACGGCCTCCCAGGCGGCGGTCAGGGCCAGGTGGGCGAAGCGGTCCATGCGCCACGTCTGGCGGCCGACCACGGCCCGGACGTCGTAGGCGGGGACCCGGCAGCTGATCGGGACCGGCATGCCCGCGAGTTCGGGGTCGAGGGCGGAGGTCGGCTTCCCCGAGCAGACTCCCCGCCAGGTCGCCTCGGTACCGACTCCGGCGGGCGTGACCAGCCCCAGGCCGGTGACGGCGACGGAACCGGCGCTCACGCGGACGGGCCCGCGGGTCCGGCGACCGACTCGGGCGCCCGCTGCGCCGCCTCCACCGCGGCCACCGCCTCGGCGAAGGTGGTGCGCAGGGAGAGCGGGTCGTCACCGGACGGGATCCGCAGGCCCAGGTCGTCCTTCAGTACGCACATCAGCTCCACCAGGGCGAGCGAGTCCATGCCGAGGTCTTCCATGGTGCTGTCGGGGCGGATGTTCTCCATCGGAATGTCGAAGTACCGGCCCAAGCAGGACCTGATGGGCTCGTACAGAGATGTCATGCCTTTCCTCACTGCCGAGGGCCCGGGGGCCGAAGGGTGGGGCGTCGGCAACCTAACAAGCAGGCTGTATGACGATCGCCGACGCGCGCGGGCCGGCGGGTGCGACGACACCTGTCCGGAGCAACACGCCGGCCGCCCTGCTTACGGCCGGGTCACTGCACGTCGAACTCGTTGCCCTCCGGGTCGGTCATCGTCACGTGCCCGCCACCGTGCTCGGTGACCACGCGCACCACCGACGCCCCCAGCCCCTCCAGACGCGCCACTTCGGCGTCACGCTCCCCGGGGGCGGCGTGGACGTCGATGTGCAGCCGGTTCTTGCCCCGCTTGGGTTCGGGGACGGCGTGGAACAGGATGCGGCGCCCGAGGCCCATGCCCCGTTCCGCGTCGACCGGGTCATCGGGGTGCCGGACCGCCGCCAGCCCGCGCCACGCCCGGCGTCCGTCGACTTCGACGACGTCCTCCGGCCCGACGGCGCCCACGGCGAGGAGCCGGCCGATGAAGGCGGCGTGGTCCTCGACCTCGTAGTCGAGGGCCGCGGCCCAGAAGGCGGCCAGCCGGTTGGGGTCGGCGCAGTCGACGACGAGCTTCCAGTGCAGGGGCATGGAGGTCTCCCGAGAGGGGTGGGATGGGACGTGATCTTCATAGCGTCTCGCCGGTCGCACACGCAATCGGTCCGCTCCGCGTCGTACGTGCTCTGCTCGGTCCCCGGTCGATGTGCGGATAATGGGGGGTTCCGCCAGACGGCCGCCGACGGTGTCGGCCCGACGGCGGACATCCGACAGAGAATCAGCACCGATAGATGGGGGCGTCGATGAAGAGCGAACAGCGGCACGGGAAGCGGTACCGGGGGCGTCTCGCCCGCCGGATCTCCGCTGTCGTCGCGCTGGCGCTGGGCACCGCTCTGCTGGCCACGCCCGCGTCGGCCGCCGGCACCCGGCCCGAGACCCGGACGGTACAGCAGGTACGGACGGTGACCGCCGCCGGACCGGCCGCCGCGGCGGAGGCGGGGACGCGGTCCGAAGCAGGGCCGGTGGCGCGGGTCCAGCGGGCCGATGCCGGGGACCAGGTCCTGGCCAAGGAGAAGAAAAAGAAGAAGAAGGGCTTCTTCGCGAAGCTGGGCATCGCCCTGCTGATCATCCTGATCGTCGTGATCATCCTGGTGATCGTCGCGATCTGGCTGATCATCCACTTCGTGCGCAAGGCGTTCCGCCGTCGGCGCTCCTGACGACGGGTCCCCCTTCCGGGCGCTGCCGGGACTTCCCCGGGAGCCCTCGGAAGGGGCCCTCGCCTTCCCCTCCCGGGCTACTTCGCCCCGCGGGCCCTGCGCGGCTTCGGCGGTTCGCACTCCTGGGCGGCGGCGATGAAGGGCTCCAGCGCGTCGTGGAGCCTGTTCAGGGATTCGGGCCCCAGCTCTATCCGGTAGTACTGGAGGGACGGGACGAGTCTCGTCTCGAAGTCGCCGCCGTCGCCTTCACCGGAACCGTCGTTCCTCCCGGCTCCCACCCGCACGTCCATGCCCGGGACGGCGAAGGTGTGGAGGTGGACGTCCTCGGTCACGGTCGGATCGAGGTCGTCGTACGCCTCGACCTTCACCCATGTCTCCTGGGTGATGGATTGGTCCCCGACCGTCAGCGTCCTGCCCCCCTTCCGCACTCCCGGCTCGCCCCGCCGTGACTCGTCCACCTCGATAAACCTGGTACCCATCGGCGCCCCTTCCTCAAGATCACGTCAAATCGTAGCCGCGTCACGCGAGTTGCCGTCTCCCGGTGGCCGGAGGGCGGCCGGAGGCTCCGCGCTCAGCTCGTCCGGACGACCCAGGCCAGGGCGAGCCACGGGCAGGCCGCCGCGCCGGCGGCGAGGCCCCAGCCCGTCGCGGTGGTCGGGAAACCGGTGAGCAGCGGGACGACGAGCACCGCCCCGCCGGCCAGGAATGCCGCGGCGGGCAGGTGCACCCAGGGCTCGAAGCGCCGGGCCCGGGCGACCCCCGCCTCCCGGCGGTGCATGGCGACGGCGGTGCTCAGCCCGGCGACGAGGGCGAGGATCCAGATCACCGGCCGGACCACGACGCGGCCGAGGGTGGACGAGAGGTCGTCGTCCCCGGCCGGACGTACGCCCAGTTCGGGGCGGCTCGGGGCGTACAGCAGCTTGATGGAGCGGCCCTGCTCCAGTTCCCCCTGGGTCCGCACGCCGTCGACGGTCACCTGGCGCGGGCCGGAGTCGAACGGGACGGTGACGACGATCGTCGAGCTGAACTCCTCGACGTTGCGCTGGGCCGCGCCGGTGGCCTGCGGCGTGCCGATCACCTTCGCGACCGTCAGCTGGTGGACGCGCCCGCCGGCCCGGTTCACCTCGGCGAGCCACAGGCCGTGCGCACCGTCCGGACCGACCGCCTGGCTGAGCGCGGCGGCGCTGGTGAGGGCGATGCCGAGGCCCAGCACCCAGGAGAGGGCGCGCGACCGGGGCGGCTCCGGCCGGGCCCCGTAACCCCGGCGGGAGGCCCGGCGGCGCGCCGCCCGGCCGCGCGCGGCACGCCGCCGGGAGGCTTCGCGGCGCAGTGCGGCCCGCCGGCGCGCGCGGACCACCAGGGAGGTCAGGATCCAGGAGAGGGCGCAGGCCGCCGTGGCGCCCATCATCCAGAGCAGGTGGCGCTTGGGCGGCTGTTCGGCGAAGGAAACGGTGCCATACGGGAGTACGGCGAGCAGCGCGGTGGCGTATCCGACGAGCACGGTCGCCCATCCGGTGAGCCGTGTCCCTGCCCTCATGCCCAACAACCCCGCCCAGCCATCTGATGATCTTGACGTGGACAGCGTAGTTGGTGTGCTCGCGCGGGTGTACGAGTGCCCGGGCGCCGGGACGGCGCGGGAGCCCGGGCGCGGCGGGGCTCGGGGGTACGGGGACCGGGCCCGGGAGGGCCCGCGGGGCTCAGGCGTACGGGGTGAGGAACCGCTCGGGCTGGCAGGCGTCGCAGGGGCGGACGTCGTGGGTGGCCATCTGGGCCCGTGCCTCGGCGGTCGTCAGGGTGTCCTCGCCGCCCTTCGGCACCCAGCACCCGGCGTGGTGCAGTTCCTGGAGCACGCCGCCGGAACGGCGGTAGAGGGTGATGGGCCAGACCGCGTCCTCGAAATCGGGGCGCAGGGTCCGGCGCTGGGAAATGTGCGTCCGATCGGAGTCCCCGGAGAGACGTTTGAGCACGATCTCGCGGATCCAGTCGTGCGGGGAGCGGCCGACTCGATGCGCCGCGGCCTCGATACGGTCGAGTTCGTCTGGGCTGAAGAGCTCCTCCATGACGGGGGACAGTAGCAGCGTGGAAGCCCTCCCGACCCCTGATCCGAAGGATGATCTCACTGCGCCCACCTGCGGGTTGACCAGGGTGTACGGTTCGCTTCGGCATGTGCCCGCGGCCCTGTGGCCGCCGCCGGAGGGCCGTGGCTGCGCCGTTCCGACCGGGCATAGGACAAGCGTGTATTCAGGGTGCATCGGACGGTTGGGGAAGAAGGGATTCCGTACGTTCGGAAATCACCTGTCCTTGTGAACAACCGGTCGCCCGGTGCCCCGCGCGGGTCAGTGCGAGGCGTGCGATCCGAGGTAGAAGAGCAGCCAGATGAATCCGGCCAGCAGATGGCCGAGGACGATGTAGACCAGCACGCGCCGGCCGATCGCCTTCTCGGCCTGCTTCTCGCTGTCTGTCACACACCGCTCCCGTCGAACACCGTTCGATCATCGTAGGTCACGGTGCGGGGGTGCCCCGACGTCATCGGCGGGGGCCATGTGGGGGAGCGCAGGGCATGTCCGGTGCGTTTGTCACATGATCAGAGGATCGGTTTGTTAGCTTGAGGCCGCTTGGTCCCGTCTGTCCGTTGTGCGGCTGGGGGTGTGGTGGTGGCGGTTTCTGCGCGAGAGGCCCGACTTGCGGCGGCCCGTGGAAGGAAGGCCGCGAACGTGTCCGGCGAGGGGGCGGCCGCCGCCGGGATCCCGGCGGGCGGGATCGCCGCCGGGGGCCTGCCGTTCGACGGCGGGCCGGCCGACGTCGTACCCGCCCTGGGCGGCCGCGGCGGCTCGGCCCCCGGCGGACCCGGCACCCCCGGATCGGGCGGCGGCACCCCGGGCGGCCCGGGTGGCGGCCCCGATGGCCCACGCGGCGGCAAACCGGTCGCCCCCGCACCGTCCGAACCCCCGCCGGACTACGACTACGACGGATTCAGCAGACTGGCGGGCGAGTTGACCGAACCCCCCGCCGGCGTCTACCGGGTCCGCTACCGGCGCCTGGTCGCCGGCGGCATCCGCGGGCAGCTCGGGGCGCTGCTGCTGGTCACGGCCGCCCCCTGGTCTCCCTCGCCCTGCTGGTATGGCTGATGCAGCCGGAACACTGGGTCGAGCGCCCGTTCATCGACGGCTGGGAGCGCGCCGCCGACGCCGTGATGACGCTCTCCATCGGTCTCATCGAGACGTTCCGCCTCGTCAACGTCGTCTCCAACGCCCACGCCACCTGGGTGGCCCGCGACCCCGTCCCGGTCCGCGCCCAGCCGGGCACCCGGGTCGCGTTCCTCACCAGCTTCGTCCCGGGCAAGGAACCGCTGTCCATGGTCCGCGCCACCCTGGAGGGCGCGGTCCGCGTCCGGCACGACGGCGTGCTCGACGTCTGGCTGCTCGACGAGGGCGACGACCCCGAGGTGAAGCGGCTCTGCGAACGGCTCGGCGTACGGCACTTCACCCGCAAGGGCGTCGAGCGCTGGAACCAGCCCTCCGGCAGCTTCCGGGCCCGCACCAAACACGGCAACTACAACGCCTGGCTCGACGCGCACGGCGACGACTACGAGTTCATGGCCTGCGTGGACACCGACCACGTGCCCCTGCCCAACTTCCTGGAACGGATGATGGGCTACTTCCGCGACCCCGACGTCGCCTTCGTCGTCGGCCCGCAGGTCTACGGCAACTACACCACGGCCGTCACCAAGGCCGCCGAGAGCCAGCAGTTCCTCTTCCACGCCCTCATCCAGCGGGCCGGAAACGCCTACGGCGCCCCCATGTTCGTCGGCACCAGCAACTGCGTCCGCGTCAGCGTGCTCCGCCAGATCGGCGGCCTCTACGACTCCATCACCGAGGACATGGCCACCGGCCTGGAGATCCACCGCCGCCGCAACCCCGCCACCGGCCGCCGCTGGCGCTCCGTCTACACCCCCGACGTGCTCGCCGTCGGCGAGGGGCCCTCCTCCTGGACCGACTTCTTCTCCCAGCAACTCCGCTGGTCCCGCGGCACCTACGAGACGCTGCTCCGCCAGTTCTGGCGCGCCGTCTGGACCATGTCGCCCGGACGGGTGGTCAACTACTCGCTCATGGTGGCCTATTACCCCATGGCGGCCCTCAACTGGGTTCTCGGCGCCGTCTCCTGCGTCCTCTTCCTGGCCCTCGGCGCCTCCGGCATCAACGTCGAGTCCCAGGTGTGGCTGATGCTCTACGGCGACGCGGCGGCCCTCCAGGTCGGCCTGTACGTCTGGAACCGGCGCCACAACGTCAGCCCCCACGAACCCGCCGGCTCGTCCGGCACCGCGGGCATGCTGATGTCCGCCCTCTCGGCGCCCCTGTACGCCCGGTCGCTGGGCGAGGCCCTGCTGCGCCGCCGCTCCCGGTTCGTCGTCACCCCGAAGGGCGACTCCGCCAGCCCGGACCGGGTGCTGACCTTCCGCACCCACCTGACGTGGGCCGCCGTCCTCGCGTTCGCGCTCCTCGCCTCGATCGTGCTCAGCCACGCCCACACGGCGATGCGGATCTGGGCCTTCCTGGGGCTGCTGACGACGCTCATCCCGCTGGGCGTATGGCAGGCGGGCCTGCGCGCGCAGCGCCGCCGCGGGCCGCTCCCCGCCCTGGCGGACGGCGGCCCGGGTGGCGCCCAGGACGGCGGCCAGGAACCGGAGTCGGCCCGGCCGGTGGGGCAGCGGACGCCGGTGTGACGCCGGTGCCGTACCGCGTTCGGCGGGGAGGGGCGAAAAACCGTTGACAGAGACTCACTGTGTGTAATTGAGTGTACTCAAACGGGTATTCGATCTGGGGGATCGTCATCGCTGCCAAACACACCGGCCTGGCCGTCGCCTGCTGCGCGCTCGTCGTGGCGAGCAGCGCGGTGGCCTGTGGCACGGAAGAGAAGCTCGACGCCGGCGCCAAGGTGGAGAGAGCGTTCGAACGACTGGGGGAGGAGCGGGCCGTCGCGGTGGAGTTCGCGCTCGACGCGGACGCCGACGCGATATACGCGGCGCTGAAGGAGGGGAAGGACGGGAAGGACGGGGTCGACCGTGACGCGGCCGGCATCCTCGCCGATCTCAAGCTGAGTTACGCCGCCGTCTCCGACAAGCCACTGAAGGAGCGGGACGGCGGCAAGGACGCGCACCGGGCGTCCGCGGCCGGGCGGTTGGCCAAGAAGGACGGCACGGTCCTGGCGGAACTGCGGTCGGTCGACCGGAGGATGTACCTGCGCGGCGACATCAAGGCGTTCGCCGGGATGGTGAAGCCCAAGAACGCCGGGGAGCGGTCCGAACGCCGCGACTTCGAAGAGGCGTTGAAGAGAATAGACCGGATGCCGGACTCGCTGGCCGCGGTCAGGAACGCGCTCAAGGGGGAGTGGGTCGTCCTGGACGCACGGGAGTTCGAGGAGCTGGCGAAGAAGAGGCGCCGGCGGGACGAGGGCGGCGGTGATTCCGGCGAACCGGACGCGCAGACGCAGAAGCGGGTCGCCGACGCCCTCCGGAAGACGCTCACCGACAACTCCGTGACCAAGGACGCCGGCACCAGGAACGGCGCCGAGCACGTGAAGGTCACCGTCCCCGCCCGCAAGGCCGCCGGGCAGCTCGCCGAGGCCCTCAAGCCCCTGGAGAAACAGCTCCGTACGGCGGGCAAGGGCAAGGACCTGAGCGCGCTGGAGAACGCTCCGGACAAGGACGTCGTCTTCGACGTCGCACTGAAGAGCGGCCGGCTGTCCGCCGTCACCCTCGACATGGCCGCGCTGGACAAGGACGTACGGGCCCCGCTGCCGCTGACGGTCGGCTTCGACAGCACGTCCGTGACGGTCGACGCGCCCTCCGGCGCCCAGAAGCTCTCGGCGCGGGAGATGACCGAGGCGCTCATGCGCATGGTGGGAGTGGACGCGGACGGGCTCGGCGGGGCGGACCGCGGCCTCTGAGACGGTACGGCGGCGGGCGCGCCCGGCCCGCCGCCGCAGGCCAGGGGGAGGGTGATGTCAGGGGCGTGCCCGCTGCGCCGGGGCGGTGGCCGGTGCCGGGGGAGCGGCGGCCGGGACGGGTGGTGGTGACGCGGGCGTCGGGGCGGCCGGGGTGGCCGGGGCGGGACTCGCGCCCGGGCCGGCGGACGGTACCGGGGCGGGACCCGCTTGCTGTGCGGCAGGCGAAGGCTGTGCGGCAGGTGAAGGCCGGGCGGGAGGTGCCTGCTGGGACGGAGGCGAGGGCTGGGCCGCAGGCGCGGGAGGCGCGGGCGGGGCCGTGGAAGTCGGGGGTGGCGCCGCGGCCTCCGGTGGGGCCTCCGGCGGCAGCGTCGGTTCCGTCGTCGCCAGGCCCAGCGCGTACGCCGCCCACCAGTGCCCGGCGGGCGGCGCGCCCCGGCAGGCGCCGTCCGACTCGCCCGGCCGCTTCACCCACACCAGCGCGTCCACCAGCGGGGCGCCCGTCACCGTGGTGGGCGGTGCGCCCAGAGCACGCCCGGGCGGATTGCACCACGCCTCGTCGCCGGCGTCCTCCTTGCCCTCCTGCCGGGGCAACGGGCCGTTGCCGTTGCGGCTGGTGTCGATGATGTAGTGGGCGCCGCCGAGGAGGGCCGACAGACGGTCGCCGTAGGCGCGGGTGACGGGCGTGGTCTGGAAGTTGGAGACGTTCAGCGCGAAGCCGTCCGCGTGTTCCAGGCCCGACCGGCGCAACAGGTCCGCCAGCCGCTGCTGGTCGGAGACCCAGCCCGCGTTGCCCGCGTCGATGTACACCGACGTCCGGGGCAGTGCCTTGAAGGCCCGTACGGCCTCGCCGAGCAGGACCAGCCGCTCCGCCTGGGCGTCCGGCGGCGACGAGCAGCCCGAGGCCAGGTGGGCGAGGGCGTCCGGTTCGAGCACCACCCAGGCCCGGCGGTCTCCGATGCCCTCCGTGGCCCGGGCCACCCACCGGCGGTACGCCGCCGCGTCGGGGGCCCCGCCCGAGGAGTACTGGCCGCAGTCGCGGTGCGGGATGTTGTACGCCACCAGCAGCGGGACGCTTCCGGCGGCGGCCGCCGCGCGCGTCACCCGCTCCGCCTCCGCCCGGGGATCGTCCCCGGCAGCCAGACGGCCGCGGGGCGGTCGGCGATGCGCCGCAACGCCTCCGCGTCCCCTCCCGCCCGCGCTCCTGCCAGACCCGCACCTGGCGCGCCGCCGGACCGGAGGGCTCCACCCAGAACGGGGAGGCCCCGGCCGTCACCCCGTCCGCGGCGCCCGCCTGTCCCGGGCACAGCGGCAGGCACACCGCCCCGGCGCTCGCCAGCAGAACAGCACCCCGCCGGGCGTGCACGAGAACGCGGGCCGGACTCGTGGTGCGCATGGGCTCCACCCTTCACCTGGGCAACCGTGGTCGTACCAGGCTGTAAGGTGGCGGGCCGTCAGGTCGCGCGGGCTTGCGCCGTGTGGGTCGGCCGCTGGGCCGGCCGGGTGAGGGGCGGCTGACGCCGCGGGGGGAATCGGGGCGGGTGCCGGTCACCGAGTGCCGGGCGGCCCGCGCCCCGGTGCCAGGCTCCCGCTTCGGCCACCCGGCCACGCGCGGCGCCCGCTGCCACCCACAGTGCCCGGCCGACCTCACCCGGCGCCCGTCGGCCACCCGCCCGTCCGGAGCGCTCGTCAGCCGTCCTCGATGTCCGAGATGAGCCGGGTGCTCAGATCGCTCTGCACCGCCAGCCGGGTGTGCCCGGCGTCCGGGCCGGTGCCCCAGGTGAGGGTGACCGTGGTGAAGAGGTGTCCGGCACCGGAGTCGTGGTAGCGGACCTCCCAGTGGGTGGGCACGTCCTGGGCGCGCAGTACGCCGTCGGCGTGGTTGGCCTCCTCCCAGGCGGCCAGCCGCTGCCGGAGGTCCTCCGTCAGATAGTGGGCGCGGAGCTCCGGGCCCAGGTCGTCGGTCCCGTCGAAGACCGCGTCGATGTACGCGCCGTAGAAGTCGGCCACCCGGTCGACCGCCGAGTCGGGACTTCCCTCGCGCACCGCGTCACCCGCCTGTTCGTCCGGCATGAACTCCCCCAGGTACATCATGATTCGGACAGCTCCTTTGAGAACGAACTGCCCAGGTTCCGCCGGAATAGGCCCTTCAGGGGAATGTCACCGCATATATCGCTATGGCGGTACGGGACTTGGGGAGCCCAGGGGGTCAACCTCCCAGCACCTCCGCCAAGTCGTACGACACCGGCTCCTCCAGTTGCGCGTACGTGCACCCGCCCGGCTCGCGGTCCGGGCGCCAGCGGCGGAAGCGGGCCGTGTGGCGGAAGCGGTCGCCCTGCATGTGGTCGTAGGCGACCTCGCAGACGCGCTCCGGGCGCAGCGGGACCCAGGAGAGGTCCTTCTTGCCCGTCCAGCGGCTGGGGCCGCCCGGGAGGCGGGCGGCGGCCTGGGCGTCGGCGTCCGCCCAGTCCTGCCACGGGTGGCCCTCGGCGGTGGGCATGCGCAGCGGCTCCAGCTCCGCCATCAGCTCCTGGCGCCGCTTCATGGTGAACGCGCCGCACACGCCGACGTGCTGGAGCCGGCCCGCCGCGTCGTACAGGCCCAGCAGCAACGAGCCGACCACCGGCCCGCTCTTGTGCGGGCGCAGGCCCGCGACGACGCAGTCGGCCGTCCGCTCGTGCTTGACCTTGACCATGGCGCGCTCGCCGGGCCGGTACGGCAGGTCCGGCGGCTTGGCGATCACCCCGTCCAGGCCGGCGCCCTCGAACCGCTCGAACCAGCCGTGCGCGACGTCGAGTTCGTAGGTGACGGGCGCGGTGAAGACCGGGTCTCCGGCGTCGCGGAGCGCGTCCTCCAGCATCCGTCGGCGCTCGCGCTGCGGGGTGGCCAGCAGGGAGGCGTCGCCGAGGGCCAGCAGGTCGAAGGCGACGAACGCGGCGGGGGTGGTCTCGGCCAGATGGCGGACCCGGGACGCCGCCGGGTGGATGCGTTCCAGCAGGGCGTCGAAGTCCAGCCGGCCGCCGCGGGCGACGACGATCTCGCCGTCCAGGACGCAGCGTTCCGGCACGTTGTCCTTCAGGGCCGCCACCAGCTCCGGGAAGTAGCGGGTCAGCGGGCGGCCCGAGCGGCTGCCCAGCTCCAGCTCGTCACCGTCCCGGAAGACGACGGCCCGGAAGCCGTCCCACTTGGCCTCGTACTGCATGCCCGGAGGGATCGTCGCGGCGGGCTTGGCGAGCATCGGCTCCACGGGCGGCATCACCGGAAGGTCCATGATCCCGATTGTGCGGGCGGCGGCGCCGGCCCGCCCGCCGACAGGCGCCCGGGCCCCCGGACGCCTTAGCGTGGCCGCATGGCAGAGACGCTGGAGCTGACCGTCGGCGAGCGGACGGTACGGCTGTCCAACCCGCAGAAGGTCTACTTCCCGCAGCGCGGCTACACCAAGTACGACGTCGCCCGCTACTACCTGAGCGTCGGCGACGGCGTCCTGCGGGCCCTGCGGGACCGCCCCACCACCCTGGAGCGCTACCCCGACGGCGTCGACGGCGAGTCGTTCTTCCAGAAGCGGGCGCCCAAGAACCTCCCCGACTGGATCCCCACCGGCCGGATCGCCTTCCCCAGCGGCCGGTACGCGGACGAGATCTGCCCCACCGAGACCGCCGCCGTCCTCTGGGCCGCCAACCTCGGCTGCCTCACCTTCCACCCCTGGCCGGTCCGGCGGGACGACGCCGACCACCCCGACGAGCTGCGCATCGACCTCGACCCGCAGCCCGGCACCGGATACGCCGACGCCGTGCGCGCCGCGCTGGAACTGCGCGGGCTCCTCGACGGGCTGGGGCTGACCGGCTGGCCCAAGACCTCCGGCGGCCGGGGCCTGCACGTCTTCGTGCCCATCGCCCCGCGCTGGACTTTCGTGCAGGTGCGGCGGGCCGCCATCGCCGTCGCCCGGGAACTGGAGCGGCGGATGCCCGAGCACGTCACCTCCGCCTGGTGGAAGGAGGAGCGCGGCGCCAAGGTCTTCGTCGACTACAACCAGACCGCCCGCGACCGCACCATCGTCGGCGCCTACTCCGTCCGGCCCCGCCCGCACGCCCCGGTCTCCGCGCCGCTCCGCTGGGAGGAACTGGAGAGCGCCGTCCCCGAGGACTTCGACATCACCACCATGCCGGCCCGGTACGCCGAACTCGGCGACGTGCACGCCGACATGGAGAACCACCCCTGCGGCCTGGACGCCGCCCTGGAGCTCGCCGCCCGCGACGAGAGCGAACACGGGCTCGGCGACCTGCCGTACCCGCCGGAGCACCCGAAGATGAAGGGCGAGCCCAAGCGCGTCCAGCCCAGCCGGGCGAAGAAGACGGACCGGGGCGGGACGGACGCGGCGGGGGACGCGGCGGGGGATACGGCCATCTGACGGCGTGCCAGTCGGGCTCATCACCCGTTGTCCGTGTTTACCCGGACATTGGGGGTGGAATCTGGGCAATGCTCTGTTCCCACCTCGTACCAGAGGAGTTCCATGTACAGGAGACTCGCGACCCGTGCCGGCCGGCTCACCGTGGCCGGCGTGCTGGCGGCGACCGCGGCGGGTACCGCGCTGTTCGCCGCACCGGCCGAGGCGACGCCCGACGGCGCCGCCCGGGCGTACGGCACGGTCAGCGCCCGCACCGGCGTCAACGAGCGCGCCCTGCCCAGCACCGACGCCTCCGTGCGCGGCATCCTGCGCCACCGGATCCAGATCGGGCTGCGGTGCAAGGTCCGCGCCCAGGACATCGGCGGCAACAACGTCTGGTACCAGCTGAGGGACCGCCAGACCTGGGTCGCGGCCAAGTACATCGACGACAAGGCCGCCAACGTCCCCTACTGCCGGATGCTCAACCGCAGCGCCGTGGACGACAGTCCCGCGTCGCGCAGCGCCATGGGCTGACGCGCCCGCAGGGCGCACCGGGTCCCGTCCGCGTCGCGGGCGGGACCCCCACCCCGTACGCACGGGGTGATTGCCGGAGCCGATACGAGTGGTGGCGCCTAGAGTTGCCTCACGTACCGCACGGGACGTAGCGCACGGACGTGGGACCAGCACCGGGCGTGGCGTCCGGGACCGGGCACCGCACCGGGCCACGAGCCTCCGTATCGGCCGGAAGGAAGAACGCGTTGGACCACCTGACCCATGGCTGTGTTCTGCTGCTGGACGGCACCCCCGACCGGCGGCGGGGCCTGGTGCCGAACCCGACCGCGCACGCCGTCGCCGGGGCCGGTCCGCGCGGTTTCCTCGCCGCCGCGACCGCGGACGTGGTCCAGCTCCCGGCGATGGCCGGGCCGCAGAGCGTCCTGGCCTACCTCCGCGACGCCGCCACCGTCCCCGGGCCCCTGCTGGTGTGGGTCACCGGCCACCTGATGGTGCCGGCCCGCAAGGGCGGCGAGGTGCACCTCGCGCTCCGCGAGAGCACCCCCGGCACGGTCCGCTACACCGGACTGCCGTGGGAGTGGCTGACCCGCACCCTCGGCGAACACGCCGGGCCGACCCTGCTCGTGGTCGACGTCGAGGCCGACGAGAGATCCTGGCCGCACGTCGCCGCCGCCGTCCGGGACGGACGGCTGACCGCGGGGCCCGCGGTGTGCGGCGTCGTCACCCCCAGCCCGGACCGCGCCCCCGCCGGCGCCTCGCCCTACACCCGGGCCTTCCTCACCGCCCTCGACCTCGGCCACCCCACGGCCGGACCCGTCCTCGACCCGGCCCTGCTGCACCAACTCGCCCTGGACCAGGCGGGGCTGCCCGACGGCCGGCTCGTCCTGCGGCACGGCACGCCCGGGCCCGTCCTCGCCAACCCCGCGCACGCCGCCCCGGCACCCGCCGCGGCCGTCCCCGCGCCCGTCGTCCCGGCGGCCGCCCCGCCGGCCGGGCCCCCGCCGACGCCGGCCCGCGAGGAGGACGCGCTGCCGCGCATCCTGGCCGCCGCCAACGCCGGCCGGCACAACGAGGCCGCCGCCATGGCCGCCGCCTGGGAGCAGCAGGTGCTGCGCCGGCACGGCCCGCAGAGCGCCGAGGCCGGACTGTGGATCGAGGTCCGCGCCGACCTCGCCCGGCTGGCCGGCGACCACCCGCGCGCGGCGGAACTGTGGATGTCCGCCGCCGCCAACCGGCTGGCCCGCGGCGGCCCGGCGGACGCCGAGGCGGTCGCGGCCCTCAAGCGCGCCCACTACTGCTGGCAGCACAGCGGGGACCGGGCGTCGCTGCTCGCACCCGCCCTGCTCGCCCTGTGGGAGCAGGTGCCCGGCAGCCTCGACGCCGCCGCGGACGTCCGCGCCCGACTGGCGGAGGGGCCGCGTCCGGTCTCGCGGTGAGGGGCGCCGCACGCCCGGGCGGGGGAGCGGTCACGGCCCCGACGGTGTCCGGGGTCCGCCGGCGCCTGCGGGGGCGAGGAGGCCGGGACGGGCCGCGCGGCCGGCGACGAAGCGGCCCGTCGGGCCGCAGCTGTTGAGGCCGGGGCGGGCCGGCCGCCGTGCCGGGCCGGGGCCGGTGGATCAGTGCCCACTTGTGGCGGCCACGGTCATCGGCTCCGCCAGGCCCGTACGCGCCCGCCGGGCACATGCCGTCCCCGACCGCCGCCGTCGGCCGCTCCGGCTCCCGGCCCGGGGCGCGCTTCGGACGGCCGTGGCCGGGCGGTCCGGCGCAGGTGCCGGGCCGGTGATGTGCGGCAGGGTGACGTCGGAGTCCTCGGGAGCGTGGAGCGGACGGCGTCGGCGCGATCAGGCCCCGGGCGTCCCGGGCGGTGGCGGGCACGGCCGTCCCGGCCGCCCGTGCCCGGCCCTCCGTGTGGTGTCAGGGGCCGACGAGGGCGAGCGACGCCCACAGCGCCACCACCGACAG
This sequence comes from Streptomyces sp. CA-181903, assembly GCF_050937075.1. NCBI lineage: Bacteria > Bacillati > Actinomycetota > Actinomycetes > Kitasatosporales > Streptomycetaceae > Streptomyces > Streptomyces sp. CA-181903. The sequence goes on along the minus strand of NZ_JBNJLY010000001.1, from coordinate 641,684 downwards.
CACCAGGGCGACGGGCACGGTGAGCAGGCCGAGGCGGGTGAACTCGCCCAGCGACACCTCCTCGTCGTGCTCGTGCACGATGCGCCGCCACAGCAGGGTGGCCAGGGAGCCGGTGTAGGTGAGGTTGGGGCCGATGTTGACCCCCAGCAGCACCGCGAGCACCGCGCCGGGACCGGCGGGGGCGGTCAGCGGCAGCAGCACCAGTACGGCGGGCAGGTTGTTGACGAGATTCGCCAGCAGGGCGGCCAGCGCGGCGAGGGCGAGCAGGGCCCACAGCCCGGTGCCGTCCGGGACCAGCCGGCCGAGGCCGGCGGCGAGCCCGTTGTCGACGACCGCCCGGACCAGGATGCCCAGGGCCAGGACGAAGGCGAGGAACGGCACCGACGCGGCCCGCAGCAGGGCGCCGGGTGTCGTACGGCGCCGGGTCAGGGCGCGGACCGCGAGCACCGTCGCCCCGGCGAGGGCGGCCCACGCGGGCTCGACCCCGAACGCGGAGGTGACGACGAAGCCCGCCAGGGTGCCCGCCACCGTGGCCAGCGCGAACACCGGCACCTCGTGCGGCCCGGCCGAGGGCGGCGCCTGGGCGCCGGCGGCCAGGTCGGCGGCGAAGTACCGCCGGAACACCGCGTACTCCGTCCCGATGGCGACCAGCCAGGGCAGCGCCATCAGGGCGGCGAACCGGGTGAAGTCCAGGCCGGTCGCGTCGAACGCCAGGAGGTTGGTGAGGTTGGAGACAGGGAGGAGGAGCGACGCGGTGTTCGACAGGTGCGCGCAGGCGTGTATGTGCGGCCCGGGCCGGGCACCGAGCCGGGCGACGGTCGCGAACACCACCGGCGTCAGCAGAACGATCGTGGCGTCCAGACTGAGCACCGCGGTGATCAGCGAGGCCAGCGCGAAGACCTGCGCGAGGAGCCGGTGCGGCCGTCCGGCGGCGGTACGGGCCATCCAGGCGCCGCAGGCCCGGAACAGCCCCTCGTCGTCGCACAGCCGGGCGAGGACCAGGACGGCCGCCAGGAAACCGATCACCGGCCCGAGCCGCACGGCCTCAACGCGGGCGTGCTCCAGCGGGACCGCCCCGACGGCGACCACCAGCCCGGCCGCGGGAACGGCGAACACCGCCTCGGACCGCCCCCAGGGCCGCACCACCGTGCAGGCCAGTACCGCCAGGAGGAGAACGACGGAGAGGACTTCGGCCAGGGGAGCGCTCATCGGACGGCTCCCGGATCGGTCGCGCGGGCGGGCGCCGGCCGGGATGGTTCGGTCGGGAGTCTGATCACCGGGAAAGTGTGTCAGGACGGCCGCGGGCGCTCTTGATGAGGGGCGGGGGTGTCGGTCCCGGCGGCGTCAGTTCCGGCGGGACGTCCACCAGCGGGCCTTGTACATCGCGCCGCGCACCATCCGCTTGGTGCCGTCCGGCCGGTGGAACGTGAGGACGGACGTGCACCAGACGCACGAGTGCCCCGGTTCGGGCCGGGCCGTCAGGATCCGGCCGCCGACGGGGTCGTCGCCGATGCTCTTGACGCCGGGAGCGGTGATACGCGAGCTCAGCGGGTAGTCCACGAAGCGGTGCCGGCCCGTCGCGTACTGGTAGACGGCCGTGCCGGTGGTCACCCAGAGGCGGCCCTTCGTGCCGAGGACGGGGGCGAGGTCGTGACCGTCCCGGGTCGGCAGGGCGCTGCGGTGGACGACGGCCAGCCCGGGGTCGTCGGCCGGCCCCTCCACCCGCAGGGCGACGAGCTCCCGGCTGCCGAGTGCCCACAGCAGCCGCGTCCCGGGATCCCAGTGGACGCCGTGCGCGCCCCGCAGCGGCACCTCCGCGTGGCGGGTCGCGCGGGAGCCGGCCGAGGCCGCGTAGACGCGGACGAAGCCGCCGGTGCTGGCCGCGACGGCGACGTCGCCGTCGGGCAGCAGGTCGATGCTGTGGGCGTTGCCCGGCCCGGTGTGGGCGGCCCAGTACACGTCCCGCCCCGGATATCCGACCACTGCGGCGAGCCCGCCGGAGGCGGTGGCCAGCAGATAGCGGCGGCCGCCGAGTTCGCGGAGCTTGGCCTCGCTCGGGTTGCTCCACGACGAGCCCGGGTCCAGGTCGGCGAGCTCCGCCCGGCCGTCCGCGCTCCACGACCACAGGACGCCCGTGCCCCGGGCCACGTCCCAGCTCCGCGCCTCGGACCGGAGGACGTACACGGCCCGGCTCGCCTGGTCGGCGGCGACGATGGGCGTCCCCGCCGCGCCCCGGCCCCCGCCCGCCCGCGGCTGCGCGCCGGCGGCGGGGCCGGTCAGCGCGACGACGGCCAGGAGGGCGGCCGTCAGCAGGCGCCGCACGGGCGGTCCGGTTCAGGGGTGCGCACGAGGGCCAGAATGGGCCGGACGGGGCGGGGCGGCACGACGCCACGCCTGGGGGACGGGGAGTTCGCTCCGGGGGTGCTCGCCGGGCGCGGCGCTGACGGGCCGGCGCGGCCCGTCCCGGCCCCGCGTCGTCAACCGGCGGACGCCGCCGGCCCTGCGGACCGCGGCGGGAGTGCGAGGGGAGGCGGCTCAGGCGTCCCGGCCGGAGGGGGGTGTGGTCAGGAGGCGTTCACGCTGCCGGATGGGGACGTCGTTGATCGAGGCGAAGCGGCGTTTCATCAGGCCGTTCGCGGCGAACTCCCAGTTCTCGTTGCCGTACGAGCGGTACCAGTGGCCCGCCGCGTCGTGCCACTCGTATGTGAAGCGCACGGCGATCCGGTGGTCGGTGTACGCCCAGAGCTCCTTGCGGAGGCGGTAGTCGAGTTCGCGGCGCCACTTGTCGCGGAGGAAGGCGACGATCTCGGCGCGGCCGGTGAGGAAGACGTCGCGGTTGCGCCACTCCGAGTCCTCGGTGTAGGCGAGCGCGACCCGCTCCGGGTCGCGGCTGTTCCAGGCCGCTTCTGCGGCGCGCACCTTCTCCAGGGCGGTCTCGGCGGTGAACGGCGGCAGCGGGGGCCTCGGGGCGTCGGGCATGGCGGTCTCCTGGTGTGGGCAGCGGCCGTGAGCAGCGGAGAACGATCGTTCTCCATGGTGTGCGGTAGCGTAGGAGAACGGTGGTTCTCGCACAAGGGAGAGAAGTGGCGGAGTCCGCGACGCAGGCGGGGCCCGGACCGGTGGAGAGTCCGGAGGACAGGGTGCTGGACGCGGCCGAGGAACTGTTCTACGGCCGGGGGCTGCAGGCGGTGGGCATGGACGCGATCCGGGCCGCGTCCGGGGTGCCGCTCAAGCGGCTGTACCGGCTCTTCCCCTCGAAGGACTCCCTCGTCGAGGCGTATCTGAGCCGCCAGGACGAGCGCTGGCGCGCCTCGCTGGAGCGGTTCGCCGGCGCGCGCCCGGCCGGGGCCGAACGGGTGCTGGCCGTCTTCGACTGGCTCCACGCGTGGTTCCGCGAGCCGGACTTCCGGGGGTGCGCCTTCGTCAACTCCTATGGGGAACTGGGCGCCACCCACCCCGGCGTCGCCGCCGCCGCGCGGCGCCACAAGGACGCCTTCCGCCGGTACCTGGGCGGGCTGGCCGCCGCCGCGGGCGGCTCCGAGGCGCTGGCCGACCAACTCCTCCTCCTCGCGGAGGGGGCCATCACCACCGCGGCCCTCTCCGGGAGCGCCGAGCCCGCGCTGCATGCGCGGGCGGCGGCGCGGGCTCTCATGGAGAAGGCGAGTTGACGAGGCGTCAGGACAGGTCGCGGATCACCTCCGCGAGCGTCGCCACGCCCTCCGCGATGTCCGACGCGGGCAGCGCCGCGTAACCCAGCACCAGGCCGGGGCGCCGGGGCCGGATGCCGTGCCAGGACAGCGGCTGGACCTTCACGCCCCGCTCCAGAGCCGCCTCGGCCACGGCCGCGTCGTCCGGACCGCCGTCGAAGGTGACCATCAGATGCAGTCCGGCGGCGGCGCCGTGCACCACCGTGCCCGGCAGCCGGGCGCCGATCGCCTCGATCATCGCGTCCCGGCGCCTCCGGTGCCGCCGCCGCAACTGCCGGAGATGACGCTCCAGTTCACCCGACTCCAGCAGCCGGGCCAGCACCAGCTGCGGCAGCGCCGCGTTGCCCAGGTCCGTGAACCGCTTCGCGTCCACCAGCGCCTCCCGGTACCGCGCGGGCGCGAGCAGCCAGCCCACGCGCAGGGCGGGCGCGAACAGCTTGGAGACGCTGCCCATGTAGCAGACGCCGTCCGAGAGCATCGACCGCAGCGCCGCCACCGGGGGCCGGTCGTAACGGTGTTCCGCGTCGTAGTCGTCCTCGACGATCAGGCCGCCGTCCGCGACCCAGTCCATCAACGCCCGCCGCCGGGCGCCCCCGAGGACCACCCCGGTGGGGAACTGGTGCGCGGGGGTGAGCAGTACGGCCCGCGCGCCGGTGGCCCGCAGCGCGTCGACGCGGACGCCCTCCGCGTCCACCGGCACCGGCGGCGTCGCCGCGCCCCAGTACCGGAAGTGCTGCCGGGCGCCCAGCGGGCCCGGGTCCTCCACGGCCACCTCGCCGATCCCCGCCCGCACCAGCACCTGGGCCACCAGGCCCATCGCCTGGGCGACTCCGCCGACGACGATCACCTCGTCCGGGTCCGCCACGATCCCCCGCGTCCGGGCGAGCCACCGGACCAGGGCCAGCCGCAGTTCCGGCGTGCCGCGCGGGTCGCCGTAGCCGAACGCCGAGGAGGTGAGGGAGCCGAGGACGGCCCGCTCGGCGCCCAGCCAGGCCGCCCGCGGGAACGCGGCGAGGTCCGGCAGCCCGGGCGACAGGTCGATCCGCGCCGGAGCGGCCCGCAGCGCGTCGAACGCGTCCGACCCGGGGGCCGTGAACAGCCCGTCGGGACGGGCGGGACGCGCCGGGGCCGGCGCCCGCCCGGACGGCACGCGCGGCACGGCCGGCGCCGCGACCACGAACGTGCCGTGCCGGCCGCGCCCGGCCGCGTGCCCGTCCTCCGTCAGCCGGCGGTACGCCTCGATCACGACGCCACGGGACAGCCGCAGTTCACCGGCCAGCTGCCGGCTGGGCGGCAGCCGGCTGCCCACCGGGAGCCGCCCGTCGGCGATCGCCTCGCGGAGCCGCCGGGTCAGCCAGTCGGCCAGCCCGCCCGGGGGCGCGTCGCCGACGTCCAGTTGGAGGAAGTCCGAACCGGCGGTACTCGGTGCCGGGCCGGTGATGCTGGGGCCCGGGCCGGCGGTACCTGACTTCGGGCCGGCGGCGCTCGGCTCCTGGCCGGAGGCAGCCGGTGTCGGTGTTATGGACCCTTCGGACGCGCGCTCTTTGGACCTGTCCATCGGGCCATTGTGACGGCAGGGTCGGAGAGGAGGAGACGCCGGGGCGGACAGGGCCCGGCGCGCGTGTCCCGGACGGAGCACCTTGAGCATCGAATTCCTGCTGACCTCACTGATCGTCGTGGCCACCCCCGGCACCGGCGTGCTCTACACCATGGCCGCCGGCCTCTCGCGCGGCGCCCGGGCGAGCCTCGTGGCCGCGACCGGCTGCACGCTCGGCACGCTGCCGCACATGGCGGCGGCCGTCACCGGCCTGGCGGCCCTGCTGCACACCAGTGCCCTGGCCTTCCAGACCCTCAAATACGCCGGTGTCGCCTACCTGTTGTACATGGCCTGGGCGACCCTTCGGGACAAGGGGTCACTCGCCGCCGACGAGGACACCGCGCCGCGGTCCGCGGCGCGGACGATCCTCGACGGTGTGCTGATCAACATTCTCAATCCCAAGCTGACCCTTTTCTTCTTCGCCTTCCTCCCGCAGTTCGTGAGCGAGGACGAGCCGCACGCCCTGCCGCGCATGGTTGAGTTGAGCGCCGTCTTCGTCCTCCTCACGTTCCTCGTGTTCGTCGTCTACGGGCGGTGCGCGGCGGCCTTCCGGGACCGGGTGGTCTCAAGTCCCCGTGCCACGCGCTGGGTTCGCCGTGCCTTCGCGGGTGGTTTCGCGGCGCTGGGGATCGGACTGGCGTTCCTCTGACGGCGCTCGCGGCGCGGAGTGTCCGCCGCCCGCCGAGGGCGGTTCGGCCGGCCGGGCCTCCGGCGGCGGCGCCGTCCGCGGTGGACGCGGCGGCGTGGCCATCAGCGGCGCGGAGGGCTTGACCGCGGACTCGTGCGGCGCCGTCGTCGGAGCCGCGTGGGTGGGCGGGACGACCGAGGGCTGCTTCGACGGGGGGTGGGGTGCCGTCGGGACGTGCGGTGTGGACGGTATGCGGGGTGTCGACGGAGGGCGGGACGAGGAGCCGTCGGGGGAGGGGCCGTTCGGAGCGGAGCCGTGGGCGGACGCGGACGGTCCGTCGGACGGCGGGCGGGAGGCGGCGTCCGAGGAGGCGTCCGAGGAGGCCGAGGGGGCGGACGAGTCGGAGGAGGACGGTGCCGATGGGCCGGAGGACGGGCCGGAGCCGTCCGGCGCGGGCGAGCCCGTGCCCGTACCAGAGGTGTGGGACGGCGTCGGCGGCCGGGGCGTCGGCGCCGAGTCGTGCGAGCCGTCGTCACCGACCTCGCGGTGGAACATCCGGTCCTTCCGCTCGGTGTCGACCAGCGGGATCGCCTTCATCGGCCCCTTGTCGGCGGGCCGCGGCAGGACGACCGTGACCGTCGCCACGGCGAAGCCCTCCCAGCGCCGCCCGTCGAAGGCCGCGCCGCGCACGTTCACCGAGGAGTCCGGCTCCCGCAGCGGATTGCCGCAGTTGCACTTGACCGCCGGCTTCCCGTAGGCGTCGACGAGCACCGCCACGCCGGCCTGGAGCACGGCCGGGTAGGCCCGCGTCCGGCCGTCGCCGTCGTAGTCGTGGTTGGTGACGAGCGTGTCGTGCATCAGGATCGCCGGCGTCAGGCCGTCGACGTGCTCCCGGATCGCCGGCTCCGCGATGCCGCGGGCCTCGGCCCACGCCTTGGCCTTGACCGGGTCGCCCGCCAGGTCCTTGAGCAACTGGGCCTTGTCGCAGCGGGAGACCTGCCGGGTGCCGCCGAACGCGCCCGGGGAGTCGCCGACCGTCGTCCCTCCGCCGTCCGTCGAACTGACACCCCGGACGTCACTGTGCGGGTCGGAGACGAACGGCGCGTCACCGGTCTGCCCGACCGCCTCCAGGGCGATGGTCTTCTTGCGGTCGCCGCCGCCGGAGCCGTCCGACGAACACGCCGTCAGGGCCGGGCCGATGGCGAGGACGGGGACCGCCAGCACGGCGGCGGCCCGGAGCCGTCGCCGTTTCCGCCTGCTCGCCGTGTCGTTGGGGACGGGTTCCAGCCGCATGTGCGCACCCCCGATTGCCGGTTCTTGCACTGCCGATGACTGTCGGTGGACTTCTCGTGAGCGGACCTGTGGGTGGACCGGGACGCTGACGGTCTTGTGCGGACGGGTTGTTGGGCGTCAGTAGGGGCGGCAGGTCGCCACCCAGCTGCCGGGCGGACAGGTCGTCGTCGGGCCGGGCGCGGATTCCGCCGGACCGCCGGACCGGCCGTCGTCGGTCGGCGCGGGGGCCGACGAACGGTCGCCGTTCGTCCCGGAGGAGGACTCCGGCTGCCGCACCGGCGCCGAGGACGGGGTCGACGTCCCGCCCGAAGGGCTCGTCCCCGACTGCTTGCCGTCGTCGAGGAACAGGACGGCCGAGACGCCCCGCCCGCGATGAGCAGGGCCAGCAGGGGAGCGGCCATCCTGCGCGCGGACCACCGGCCCCTGCGGCCCGGCGCCGCCCCGCCACCGCCGGCGACGAGTCCCGGCGTCCCCGACGACCGCAGGACGGCCGGGGAGTCGGGGTGGGGCGCGGGGGCGTAGGAGTTGTAGGGGGTGTACGGGGTGTACGGAGTGTACGGAGTGGGGGGTGTTCCGGTTTCGGGGGCGGGGTGGCCCGTGGTGGGGGAGGGGGAGAAGGGGCGGACGTCGGGCGAGGTCGGGATGTACGTCGGAAGGTGCCCGGGCGGGGTGCCGGGGTCGTGGTACGGGGGCGCGGGCGGGGTTCCGTCCGGTGGGCGGGGGGTGGCGGACGCGTTGCGGCCCGAGGACGGGCCCGGGTCCGTGGTCCTGCCCGGGTCCGCGGTCGTGCCCTGGCCTGCGGGGGTTCGCCAGCTCGCAGAGGTGGAGGGCGGCCCCGAACCGGCGGGGATACCGGAGCCCGACGCCGCACCCGGACCGGCGGTGGCGCCGGGGCCCTGCGCCGTATCCGGCCGGGATGGTGTCCCGGGCCCGGCCGGTTCCCCCGGACCGGGGCTCCAGGGCTCCGTCGCTGGTCCGGTGTCCGACCGGGGCCGGGGCGTCGCCGGACTTGTCCCCGTACCCGAACTCGTATTCGGACCTGGACCCGTACGCGAATTTGATCCCGAACCCGTCCCCGAGCCCCCGCCCGTACGCGGGTCGGCGAGGGCCCTTGCCCACGGCCGTTCCTCCGTGGTCCCGTCCGGGGCCCGCTCTCCCGAGGCTTCGGAGGCGGCGCCCGCGCCTTCACCGGTGTCACGTTCACCAGGGCGCCTGCCCGATCGCCCGTGATCCGCGAAGGAGGCCCCCGCCCCCGTCCGCCCGCCCGCCGCCGGCGCGGACGCCGCCGCGTCCAGCAGCCGCTGCGCCTCCACCGAACCCATGCGCGTGTGCGGGTCCTTGCGGAGCAGGCCGAGCAGGAGCGGTGCGAGCGGGCCGGCGCGGCGGGGCGGCGGCGGGTCCTCGTGCACGACGGCCTGGAGCGTGCCCAGCGCGGAGGCGCGGCGGAACGGCGACATCCCCTCGACGGCCGCGTAGAGCGTGGCACCCAGCGACCACAGGTCCGAGGGGGTGCCGGGGTGCTTGCCGAGCGCCCGTTCGGGGGCCAGGTAGTCGGGCGAGCCGATGACGTCGCCGGTACGGGTGAGGGTGCCCGTGCCCTCGACGAGGGCGATGCCGAAGTCGGTCAGCACCACTCGTCCGTCGTCCTGGAGCAGGACGTTGGCGGGCTTGACGTCGCGGTGCAGGACGCCGGCGGCGTGCGCGCTGCGGAGCGCCAGGAGCACCGCGGACCCCACGCGCGCGGCCTCCCCGGGCGACAGGAGGCCGTCGGCCTCCAGGACGTCGGCGAGCGACCGGCCGCGGACCAGCTCCATCACGATCCACGGGCGGCCGTGCTCCTCCACCACGTCGTGCACGGTGATCACGTAGGGGTGGCTGATGCGGGCCGCCGCCCGGGCCTCCTGGACCAGCCGGGCGTGCAGCACCCGGACGTCGGCCTCGCGCAGATGCTCGGGGGCCCGGACCTCCTTGACGGCGACTTCGCGGCCCAGCACCTCGTCGTAGGCGCGCCACACCACGCCCATGCCGCCGCTGCCGAGCCTGCCCAGCAGCCGGTACCGCCCGGCCAGCAGGGGAAACCGCTCGTCGCCGCCGTTGGCGTCCATGCCGTCCCGCCCCCTCCCCCGTGGGGCCCGGGCCGCTCCGGGCACCCGCGCAATCGGGCCACACCGGCTGGGACGCGACGGCGTGCCATACCGTTCCCGGGGGGAGGGTTTCGGTGCCCCGGTTCCTCCCCCAGAGGGGGGACCCCCACTTCGCCGTTTCCCGGGGCTGCGCCCCAGACCCCGCTTTTCGCGGCTTCGCCGCTCGTCCTCAAGCGCCGGACGGGCTGATCAGCCCGTCCGGCGAATGAACAGCGCCCGATCAGCGCGGGTCGGCGAGCTGGCGGTCGAGCCAGCGGAGGACCTCGGGGTACTCCTCGCGCCAGGTCTGGAAGTTGTGGCCGCCCTCGTCGCGGATCAGCTTGTCGACCTTGGTGGGCCACTTGGCCTTCTCGGCGAAGTGCGTGGCCTGCTTGAGGTACGTCTCCTCGCCCTTCTTGCTGACGCCGACCAGCAGCGACACCGGCGGCGCGGGCATGTGGGTCAGGCGCCAGACCAGGTCGGCCTCGTTCTTCAGCTGCTTGCTGCCGGCGTAGAGGTCGCCGGTCTCGCGGTCCTGGCGGGCGAAGAAGTCGGCGGAGAGGCCGGCGCCGGCGCCGTAGCGGGCCGGGTTGGTCATGGCCATCTTCAACGCGCAGTAGCCTCCGGTGGAGTTGCCGACCGCGCCCCAGCCGCCGCGCGAGTTGTCGGCCCGGTACTTGTCGTTGACGGCGACCGGCAGGTCCTGGTTGAAGAAGGTCATCGCCTGCGGGCCGCCCGGGACGTCGGTGCAGTTGGTGTCGCGGTCGGCGACGACCGACGGCCGGACCATCAGGACGATCGTCGGCCGCATCTTGCGCTCCTTGACGAGCTTGGACGCGGCCTGCGGGACCTTGATCTGGGTGATCAGGTTTCTGGAGACGCCGGGCTGGCCGGTGACCGCGACGATCACCGGGAAGCGGTCCTTCTCATGGCCCTTCTGGAAGTACTGCGGCGGCAGGTACGCGTACCCGTCCATGCTCAGGCCGGTGACCGGCCCGTGGATCGATATCCGGTCCACCTGCCCGCCCTTCTCGCGCGGGCCGAGACCCACCGACTCCTGCCCCTTCACCACGAGCGCGGGCGCCCGCTTCTCGCCCTCCTTGCCGGGCTGGAGCTCCTGGTGGCTGGAGTTCTGCCCGAACAGTTCCTTCCAGGTGGAGTAGAAGCCGAACTCGTTGTTTGCGGCGACGAGCAGCACGGCGAGGACGCTCACCTGGGAGATGACGAGCATGCCCAGGCGCGAGGCCCAGGACAGCACCCCCTTGCGGGCGGCGCGCGGCCACAGCCACAGAACCAGGGCGCACACCGCGACCGCGATGAACACCAAGAGCAACAGTAGATTCTGGGACGTGAGACCCACGGTGGTAACTCCTCCTGGAGGGTGCTTTCACCTGAGAGAGAGGGAGGACGACCGGGGGAGGTTCCGTATATGCACCGCAATCTCATGTTATGGCGCCGTTCGGCGGCGCGCATGTCCGCCCCGGAAGTCCGCCGGAATCCCACCCGGGCGGTAGGGCGACATTACCAAGCGGTTAACGCAGGTCAGTCGGGGGTTCTCGGGTGTGTGGGCGGGTCGGGGGAAGGCTGTCGGCGCGGGTTCCGGAGCACGGTGACGGGTCGTACGGAATAGGTCGCGCGCTGTTCTCGACGGCTCGGCGGCCCCGGTGCCGGAATCATGTATTCCGAGAGAGGGACGCGCGGAGCCGAGATGAATTCCCGGGCGGCCGGAATTGCGGATGTCCGGAATGGCCGGTTGGAATCGGGCCGCACGGGGGCGCGGTGGGCGGTTGCCGGAATCGGCGCGACTCGTTCCCGCCCGTCGCCCGTCGCCCGTCGCCCGTCGCCCGTCGCCCGTCGCCCGTCGCCCGTCGCCCGTCGCCCGTCGCCCGTCGCGCGGTTGGTACGTAAGTGACAAGTGTGACCTGTGTGACGGAGGTTGGGATCCGCTGGGCTCCCGTCGTGGCGGTGCGTAGGCTCGATGCCCGGTACCGGCTCATCCGCGGTACAGGAAGGAAGGCCCGCGACGGCCCACGGCGGGGTCTCGTCGCGGCGGCCCACGGCTCACGCACGCCGAGAAAGGCTGAGGAAGTCGATGATTCCCGTGTCCGCGTCCCCCCGCGCCCCGGAGCGCCCGGAGGCGCCCGCCGCACAACTCCCGCCCCCGTTCGCCCACTTCCCCGCCGAACTGCTGACGGAGGCCCTCCGGGCGCTTCCGGCAGGGGAGGCGGCCCGGTTCAGCGATTCCTGGGACGACCTGCCCGCCGACCCCCACCTTGGGGCCGGAACCCCGTACCGCTTCCGCCGGTACAGCCGGTTCCGGATCCATCCGGACCGGCTGGAGCGGCTGCCGCACGTGGCCTTCTTCCAGGACCGGGCGGTGAACAAGGTGAACGGCGGGGTGGACCGCCTGTTCGCGCCGCTCGCCGACGCCGTGGCCGCGGGGCCGGCGCTGGAGACGGTCGTCCGCGCCCTGCGCGAGCGGCTGCCCGGGCCGCGTGACGGGATGGACGCCTGCGGGGTGCACCAGATACGCGTCGTCGCCACCCGGGACGCCGTGGGGCACCCCGCCCCGGAGGGCGTCCACCAGGACGGGCACTGCTACGTGGCCCAGGTGCTGATCCGGCGGGAGAACGTGGAGGGGGCCGACTCGCGCCTCTACGACCTGGACCGGGTGCCCGTCCACGAGGCGCTGCTGACCACGCCGTTCGAGACCATCGTCCTCGACGACCGCCGGGTCTTCCACGGCGTCACGCCCATCCGTCCGGCCGCGGGGGCCGGACGTGGCGTGCGGGACATGCTGCTGGTCGACTACTTCCCGGCCAGGAGCTGATCCCCGCTCTGAAGCTGATCTCCGCTCAGGAGCCGACCTTACGCTCAGGAGCCGGTCCCCGGCCGGGAGGGTGCCTCCCGGCCGGGGACCGCGCGTCACTGGCGGACGGTCCAGTGGTCGTTGGCCCCTGCGCGGAGGAACCTCAGCCCCGGGCAGAGGAAGTCCCGCCCGTCGGGCGCGGGGTCGGTCCAGGGGGAGTCCGCCGGGCTCGCCGGGTTCCAGGCGCCGTCGCGGCGGAGCTTGACCGCGGAGCTGTCGAAGACGGTGTTCCGGGCCTCGGTGCAGTACCAGCCCACGCCGGTGGCCGGGTTGACGCTCGCGTAGATCTCGAACATGTCCCAGCCGTGGTCGAGCCCGCTCTGGTCCTTCCCGGACTGGCGGTAGAGCAGCTCCCAGCTCGCCGTGCGGTGGTTGTACAGGTAGGCGCCCCAGGTGTTGCCCGAGCCGCCCTCGCGCACCAGCTGGACGCTGTAGGCGGCCGGGGCGCCGCCGCCGGGGGTGTACTTCGCGAGGAACGCCGCGTCGACGGGCAGCGTCTTGGCGGGGCCGCCCGACCCGCACCAGTCCCAGGCCCACAGTTCGGGGCCGCTCTGCCAGTAGGCCGTGACCACTTCCATGCACGAGTTCTGGGCTTTGGTGGTGGGCGCGTAGGTGAAGTTCTCGGAGTCCCGCACGTGGTACGCGGGGTCGACGGTGTGGGTGGCCGTGATGCCGTCGTGGGTGCCGGGCTGCGGGAAGACGCCCCACCAGTCGTGGGTGAGGTCCGCGTCCGGGCGCGCCGGCCGGTGGAACCGGTCCGGCCCGCCCTCGCGGGCGGCGGCGCGGCGGCCCTCGGCGAAGGCGCGGACGGCCCGGTCGCGGGCGGGGGAGCGGTCGGGCGTACGGGCTCCGGTCACCCGGCCGCGGTGGGGCGCGGCGGGGTCGGGGGTGCGGGCGGTCGTGGTGCCGGTGGGGCGGACGGTGACGCGAGCGGGGTTTGCGGCGGGCGCGGCGGCGGTGCCGGGCCGTGCGCCGGATGCCGCGGCGGTGTCCGTGAGCCGGGCGCCCGGTTCCACGGCCGCGCTGCGGTGTTCGGCATTGCCGCGGCCGGCACTGCTCTGCGCCGCACTGCTCTGCGCCGCGCTGCCCTGTGCGGTGCCCGTCGTCAGGGCGGCGGACGCGAGGAGAAGGGCTGCCGCGAGGAGCGTCCGGCCGCCGGTGGCCAGGGGGTGAGGGTGTCTGCGCATGGGATGCCTCCCGGTGGGGTTGGTCCATGCCAAGCAGCCGTAATGTCCATGACAACCGGCTCGGCGTCAAGAGTCGCAGCGGCCTCGGCGGATCCAGACGGTCGCAGGCGCCCCTCCGGTGTCGGTCTCCCGAGGGTCGGTCTCGTACCGCGCGAGGTCGAACACACCCGGCAATTCCGACAGTTGTCATCAGGCCGATCTCGCGGCACACGCCGCCTCCCTCGCAGCATGAACTGATGTTCGGGGGATGTGAGTCCGGAACGCGGGCTCCGCGGTGTCGCGGCAGGTCATCCCGGAGGGCCGGGCGGACGAGCGGAAGGCGGCCGTCCCGTACGGGGCCCGCCGCGCTACGGCGGATTCCGGCCAGGTACAGGTAAACGCCGGCGGCCTCCTGCGCCGTGCGACATACGCCGCGTTCCGGCATGGCGCACTATATGGCTGGGCGATCGAGGGGCGGCTGAGCCTCCCGGTGGCCCCCCGCTCCCACGCCCTCGACCAAGGGCGCCGGGGAGACCAGTACGGCCGGCGTGGGGAGCCGGCCGAGCGCGACCGAACAGCCGGGGGTTCGACCACCCGTGCGCGCCGGGGCCCGGCCACCCCGCGCGGACATCTTCACCAAGAGGACGGCGCCGCCCTGTCACCGCCGTCCCAGCAGGGGGGAGTTGCACCATGGTACGTACCACACGTCTGCTCGCGGCCTGGGCCGCCGCGACACTGACGGCGCTGGCGCTGCCCACCGCCGGCGCCCATGCCGACGAGCCGGCACCCCGCGTCGACCTGCGGGTCCTGCTCGTCGACGACGGCGGGCCCGCCGTCGAGGCGATAGCCGCCGAACTGACCACCGCCGGCACGCCGTACACCAAGGTCGACCTCAAGGACGCCGGCCGGCCGCGGATCGACGCGGCCTACCTCAGCGACACCGTGGACGGCAGACCGCGCGCCAAGTTCCAGGGCGTCGTCCTGCCCAACGACAACCCGTTCGGCGACGGTTCGCCGGAGATGGCCGCCCTGGCCGGTTACGAGAAACGATTCGGCGTCCGCCAAGTGGACGCCTACACCTACGCCCGCCCCGCCGTCGGCCTCAACGCCGCCCAGGAACACGGCTGGAGCGGCCCCCTGGACGGCAAGACCGCGACGGTCACCGCCGAGGGCGCCGGCGGACCCTTCGGCTACCTGAAGAAGAACGTCCCCTTCGAGGACAACGACCCGGCCGTCAACGAGAGTTACGGCTACCTCTCCGCCCCGCTGGAGAAGCAGGACGACGGCGCCACCTTCACCACGTACGTCGACGCGCCCATCCCCGGCACCTCCTCGCGCGGCTCGCTGATCGGCCAGTACGCCCACGACGGCCGCAGCGAGCTCGTCGTCACCTTCGTCGCCAACCAGTACCAGACGCAGTTCCGGCTGGTCTCCCGCGGCATCGTCGAGTGGCTCACCCAGGGCGTCCACCTCGGCGCCTCGCGGAACTACCTCGGCGTCCACGTCGACGACCTCTTCGCCTCCGACGACCGCTGGGACAGCAAGCGCAAGTGCACCCCCGGCGACGTCGACTGCCCCGGCAACCCGTCCCCCGACGCCCCGCCGATCCGGATGACGGCCGCCGACGCGACGTACGCCAAGGAGTGGTCGAAGAGCCACAACCTGCCGCTGGACTTCGCCTTCAACGGCGTCGGCAGTGAGGAGTACCGGGCCTCCCACGACGGCGCCGCGGACCCGCTCCTGGACCGGTTCGTCGCCGACCAGCAGTCCTTCCGCTGGCTCAACCACACCTACACCCACGCCTTCCTCGGCTGCGTGCAGAACACCGCCGTCGTCCCCTGGAAGTGCTCCACCGACCTCTTCGGCCGCATCCGCTGGGTCGACGGTCAGAAGGTCACCCAGGAGATCGCCCAGAACCTCGCCTGGGCCGCCGCCCGGGGGCTGAAGGTCGACCCCGACGAGCTCGTCACCGGTGAGCACTCCGGGCTGCGCACCCTGCCGCAGCAGAAGGACGACAACCCCAACCTGGCCGCCGCCCTCACCGTCACCGGCGTCAAGTGGCTGGCCAGCGACAGTTCCCGGGAACCGCAGCAGCGCCAGGCCGGCCCCGCGTTGACCGTCTCGCGCTACCCGATGAACGTCTACTACAACGTGGGCAAGGCCGCCGAGCAGACCGACGAGTACAACTGGCTCTACACCAGGAAGGCCGACGGCGGCAGCGGCATCTGCGAGAACTCCACCGTCACCACCTGCCTCAAGGCCCCCCTCGACACCAAGACGGGCTTCGCCTCCTACATCGCGCCCCTGGAGGCCCGGATCGCCCTCGGGCACGTCCTCGCCAACGACCCGCGCCCGCACTTCATGCACCAGTCCAACCTCGCCGAGGAGCGGATCGGCTACCAGGTCCTGGAGAAGGTCCTCGCCGACCACGCCGCCCTCTTCGCCGACAACACCCCGCTCGTCAGCCTCCGCATGAGCGACATCGGCACCGAGATGCGCAAGCGCGCCGCCTGGTCCGCCGCCGTCGACGCCGGCAAGGTCACCGCCTACCGCGTCGGCACCCAGGTCACCGTCACCGCGCCCGCAGGCGTCGAGGCCACCCTCACCCTGCCCACCGGCACCACCCAGGTGAAGAACGGCACGTCGACGCCATTCGGCGACGCCTACGCCGGGCAGCGCTCCGGCTGGGCCGCCCCGGCCGCCGGCCAGAACGCGGCCGTCTTCACCCTGCCCGCCGCCGGTGCCCCGGCCACACCGCACGCCACCGGCAAGGCCGCCCGCGTCCAGGCGCCCGCCCCCGCCCTGCCCGTACCGCCGGGCACCGGCCACCGGGTCCCGTACGGCACCGGTGACGGCACCCGGCGCTGAACACCGCCGAACCTCCGTGCGCACCTCCTCCCGCCACACCGTCTCTCGCGGAGAAACCGAATACCCATGCACGGACCCCTTGCCGCACCCGCGGCCGACGCCCCCTCGGTGACGCTGCTCACCGAGGGGACATACCCCCACAGCCACGGCGGGGTCAGCGTCTGGTGCGACCAACTGGTGCAGGGCATGCCCGACATCCCCTTCCGGATCATCGCCGTCACCGGCACCGGGCGGGAACGGCTCGCCTGGACGCTGCCCGCCAACGTCCGGCGCGTGGACGCCCTCCCGCTGTGGGGCACCACGCCCGCCGGGCGCGCGCCCCGCGGCCGGACCCTGCGCACCTTCCTCGCCGGCTACGAGCGCTTCCTGCTCTCCCTCCTCGACCCGGCGCACGAGGGCGACTTCGCCCCCGCCTTCCACCGGCTCGCCGACCACGCCGCCGGCGGCACCCTGCCGGCCCTCCTCCAGGGCGAGGACGCCGTCCGCGTCCTCGTCCGCGTCTGGAACCGGCCGGCCCTGCCCACCGCCGCCGCCCGGCCCACCCTCCACGACGCGCTCACCGCCACCGACCTGCTGGAACACGCGCTGCGTCCGCTGGCCGCCGACGTCCCCGCCGACGGCATCACCCACGCCGTCAGCGGCGGCCTCGCGGCCGTCCCCGGACTGATCGCCCACCACCGCCACGGCACCCCCTTCCTCCTCACCGAACACGGCATCTACCTGCGCGAGCGCTACCTCGGGTTCCGCACCGAGCCCTACCGGTGGCCCGTCAAGGCGCTGATGCTGGGCCTGTTCCGGCAGCTCGCCGTCGAGTCCTACCGGTGCGCCGCGCTCGTCACCCCCGGCAACCGCTACAACCGCCGCTGGGAGGAGCACGGCGGCACCCCGCCCGACCGCATCCGGACCGTCTACAACGGCGTGGACCCCGCCGCGTTCCCGCCCGCCGGACCGGAACCGGAGGTGCCGACCCTCAGCTGGGCCGGACGCGTCGACCCCATCAAGGGCCTCGACACGCTCATCCGCGCCTTCGCCCTCGTCAAACAACGCGTCCCCGCCGCCCGGCTGCGGCTCTTCGGCGGCACCCCGCGCGGCGGCGAGGGCTACCGGACCGCCTGCGAGAAGCTGGCGGCCGAACTCGGGGTGGGGGACGCCGTCACCTTCGAGGGGCGCGTCGAGGACATCCGCGACGCCTACGCGGCCGGCAACGTCGTCATGCTCTCCAGCATCAGCGAGGGCTTCCCGTTCACCCTCATCGAGGCCATGTCCTGCGGCCGGGCCACGGTCTCGACGGACGTGGGCGGGGTACGGGAGGCCGTCGGCGACAGCGGACTCGTCGTCCCGCCGCGCGACCCGGAGAGCATGGCCGAGGCCGCCCTCACCCTGCTCGGCGACCGCGAACTGCGGGCGCGGATGGGGGAGTCGGCGCGGCTGCGGGTCATCGAGCAGTTCACCCTCCGGCAGACCATCAGCGCCTTCCGCGAGATCTACCACGACCTCGCCGCCTCCCGGCGGCGCTCGGTCGTCTTCGCCCCGGCCGTCCCCTTCGGGCAGCCCACCCCGGCCGCCATGGCCCTGGCCGCCGGCGGTGTCCGATGAGCGGCCCGCTGCGGCTCGTACCACCCGACCCCGAGGCCGTCCCCGACCTCACCGCCACCCCCGGCCCCGGCCGGGGAACGGTCCCCTCGACGAACTCGCCCGCGAACTGCACGACGTGTGCGCCGCCGCCGTCCACCCCGACGAGATCGCCGCCGTCCTGGAGGCCGACGGCCTGACCAGCGAGCAGATCGCCGGACGCTACGGGCGGCGCGACGCCTTCGAACTGGCCGCCGACCTCTTCGCCCGGGTACCGCGCGCCCACCCCGAACCGCCGCCCGCCCCCGACCCCTGGCAGGTCAAGCCCGCCCTCGTCCTGCTCCGCTCCCTCGTCTTCACCCTCCCCGGCTTCGGCTACGCCCTCGGCGCGCCCCTGCTCACCGGCGGCCGGGGCGCCGGCGGACTGCCCGACGGCACCGCCGGGCTGGTCGCCGCCGCCCTCACCGCCTGGGCGTGGAACCAGGCGCTCGCCCACCGCGCCTACCTCCGGCTCGCGGCCGGGGGCCGGGCCGCCGCGGGCCGCTGCCTCCGCACCGGCGCCCCGCTCGGCGCGCTCCTCGCCACCGCGGCGGCCCTCGCCTTCGACGGGCCCGCCGGGGCCGCCTCGTTCGCCGTCGGCCAGGCCCTGTACCTGTCCGCCGCAACCGTCCTGCTCGTCCTGGGCCGCGAACGCCTCCTGCTGTACACCCTGTTGCCCGTCGCCGCCGGGGGAGCGGCCGTCCTCGTCGCCGAACCGCCCCGCGCCCTGGCCATCGGCCTGCTGCTGGCCACCCTGGCCGGGGTCACCGGCACGGCGGCGTACCAGAACGTCCTCGCCGTACGGGAGGAGGGCACGCCACCGCCCGCCCTCCCCCCGCTCGCCTCCGCCCCCTACGGGCTCTTCGGGCTCGGCTGCGGCGTCCTCACCGGCGTCGCCGCGCTCGGGGACGTGCTGCGCCACGGCAGCCACGCCGACCCCGCGGGCCCCGCCGTCATCGCCCTCACCCTCAGCATGGGAGCCGCCGAATGGCTGCTCTACCGGTTCCGCAGCCGGGCACTGAAGGTCCTCGCCCGCGCAACCACGCTCCACGGACTGCCGGCCGGCGTCGCCCGGGTCCTCGGCCTGTGCCTCGCCGCCTACCTCACCGCCCTCGCGGCACTGGTCCTCGCCGCCGACGCCGTCTGGCCCGGCGGCCCGACACCGACCCCGCTGCGCACGGCGGCCCTGCTCGCCCTCGGCGCGGTGCTCTGGACCGGCCTGCTGCTCCAGGCGTACGGCATCGCCTGGGCACCGGCCCTGCTCTGCCTCGCGGCCGGCACGGCGGAGGCCGCCGCCCTGGCGGCCCGGCTCCCGTCACCGGCCGCCGTGCAACTCGCGGTCTGCGCCTGTACGTCGGCCGCCCTGGCGGCCACGGCGATCGGGCGGCTCGGACGGATCACGGCGCACCGCTGAGACGGCCCGGGCGGAGCCGCCCGGTCCGCGGCGGCGAGGGCGGTCCGGCCGCGTCGGCCGAACGTGCCCGGGGCCGTGGGCCGGGCGTGTCCGGCGCCGGAACGGCGGCCCGGCGGGCGGCCGTTCCGGGGCGTGCGGCGCGCGGCGAACGCGCCGGGCCGTCGCACGGTCGACCCGCCCCACCCGACCCACCACCCCGCGAATTCCGTACGCCCACCACCGAAACCCACCCGCACCCACCGAAGGAGCACTCCGCATGACCCCGCAGTCCCCGTCCCCCAACGCCTCCACAACCGCGACCGGTCGGGTCGCCGTCACCGGCGCCGAGGGGTTCATCGGTTCGCACCTGGTCGAGGCGCTCGTCGCCGACGGCCACCGGGTGCGGGCGATGGTGCAGTACAACTCCTTCTCGTCCTACGGCTGGCTGGAGGTGCTGCCCGCCGAGGTGCTGGACTCCGTCGAGGTCGTCCTCGGCGACGTCCGCGACCCCGGCTCCGTCCAGGACCTGGTCAAGGGCGCGGACACCGTCTACCACCTGGCCGCGCTGATCGCGATCCCGTACTCGTACCGCGCCCCGCACAGCTACGTGGAGACGAACGTCACCGGCACCCTCAACGTGCTGGAGGCCGTGCGCCACTTGGGGATCGGCCGCCTGGTGCACACCTCCACCAGCGAGACCTACGGCACCGCGCGGACCGTGCCCATCACCGAGGACCACCCGATCAACACCCAGTCCCCGTACGCCGCTTCGAAGGCGGGCGGCGACCGGCTCGCCGACAGTTACCACGCCAGCTTCGAGCTGCCCGTCGTCACCCTGCGGCCGTTCAACACCTTCGGCCCGCGCCAGTCCATGCGCGCCGTCATCCCCACCGTGATCGGGCAGGTCGCCGCGGGGGAGCGGACCATCACCCTGGGCGACCTGCGGCCCACCCGGGACTTCAGCTTCGTCAAGGACACGGTGGCCGCGTTCCGCGCCGTCGGCACCGCGCCCGCCGAGCGCGTTGTCGGCCGTACCTTCAACTCCGGTACCGGACAGGAGATCTCGGTCGGCGACCTGGTCGGCCTGATCGGCAAGATCATGGGCACCGACCTCGACGTCCGCGAGGACACCGCCCGCGTCCGGCCCGCCGCCTCCGAGGTCATGCGCCTCGTCTGCGACGCCTCCCGGCTGCGGGCCGCCACCGGCTGGGCACCCGCGCACAGCCTGGAGGACGGCCTCGCCTCGACCGTGGAGTTCTTCCGCGACCCGGCCAACCTGGCCCGCTACAAGACCGGCATCTACAACGTGTGACCGAAACCGTGTGACCGAAATGGTGTGATCAACACGGTGTGACCGACACCGTGTTGATCAACACCGTGCGACCGACACCGTGCGACCGCTTCCCCCGGTCCACGACCCGCACATCCGATCCGTCCCGTACGCCAGTCACCTCACCCGAGAGGAAACGGCACCCATGCACGCAGTGATCCTGGCCGGAGGCAAGGGCATCCGGCTGCGCCCCTACACCACCGCCCTGCCCAAGCCCCTCGTCCCCATCGGCGATCAGCACGCCATCCTGGAGATCGTGATGCGGCAGCTGGCCGGCGCCGGCTTCACCAGCTGCACCCTGGCCATCGGCCACCTCGGGCACATCATCCGCGCCTACGTCGGCGACGGTTCGCAGTGGGGCCTGCGCGTCGACTACACCACCGAGGAGAGCCCGCTGGGCACCATGGGCCCGCTCCTCACCATGGCGGACCGGCTGCCCGAGCACTTCCTGGTGATGAACGGCGACGTCCTCACCGACCTCGACTTCGCCGACGTCCTGCGCGACCACCGCACCTCCGGCGCCCCGCTCACCATCGCCACCTACGCCCGCAAGGTCAGCATCGACTTCGGCGTGCTGACCACCGAATCCGGCCGCGTCACCGGCTTCTCCGAGAAGCCCAGCATCGACTACCGCGTCTCGATGGGCGTCTACGGCGTCACCCGCGACGCCCTGGCCCGCTACACGCCCGGCCTGCCGCTCGGCTTCGACGAGCTGGTCCTCGACCTGCTCGCCGCCGGGACGCCGCCGAACGCCTACGAGTTCGACGGCTACTGGCTGGACATAGGGCGCCCCGACGACTACGACCGGGCCAACGCGGAGTTCTCCCACCGCCGCGACCTGCTGATCAAAGGAGCGTGAACGACCCGCATGCGGATCCTCGTCCTGGGCGCGACCGGCTTCCTCGGCCGGCACGCCGCCGAGCGGCTGCGCGCCCTCCCCGGCGCGCGGGTGCTCGACGGCGGCCGGTCGCCGGGCGCCGCCCTCCCCTGCGACCTGGCCGGCGCCGACCCCGCCGACCTGGCCGTCGCCCTGCGCGGCGCGGCCCCCGACGCCGTCGTCAACTGCGCCGGGGTCACCGGCGGCGGCGCCACCGCCCTGACCGCCGTCAACGCGCGCGGCCCGGCGGTGCTCTGCGAGGCGCTGCGGCTCGCCGCGCCCGCCGCCCGGCTGGTGCACCTGGGGTCGGCCGCCGAGTACGGGGCGGGGGGCGGCGCCCGCTCGCTCACCGAGTCCGCCCCCACCGCCCCGCTCGGCCTCTACGGCGCCGCCAAGCTGGCGGGCACCCTGGCGGTCACCGGGTCCGGGCTGGACGCGCTCGTGCTGCGGGTGTTCAACCCGCTCGGCCCCGGCTCGCCGCCCACGTCGCTCCCCGGCCGGCTCGCCGAGGGGATCCGGGAGGCCGGCCCCGACGGCGTCGTCCGCACCGGCGACCTCTCCGCGCACCGCGACTTCGTCGACGCCCGCGACGTGGCCCGCGCGGTCGTGCTCGCCGTCACCGCCCCCGCGCCGGTCACCGGCGTGCTCAACATCGGCAGCGGGACGGCGCACACGGCCCGGGAGGTGGCCGAAGGGCTGGCGCGGGCCGCCGGGTTCCGGGGGCGCGTCGACGAGGGCGGCGACGGCTCGCCGCGCTCGGCGGCGCTGCCCTGGCAGCAGGCCGACGTCACGGCCGCCGAACGGGCCCTCGGCTGGCGGCCGGAGTACGCGTTCGACACCACCCTCGCCGACCTGTGGGCCGACGCCCGGCTCCGGCCGGCGCGGGCGCCGCGGTGACGGCGCCGCCCGGGGACCGGCGGCTGCTCGTGCCGCTGTACGTCCACCCGGCGGTGGACCCCGGCGCGTGGGCGGCCCTGCTGCGGGCCGCCCCCGCGCTGCGCGGCGTGGTGCTCAACGCCGCCGACGGCCCGGGGCGCCGGCCCGACCCGGCCTTCCGCGCCGCCGCCGGCCGGCTCCGGGACGCGGGGGTCCCGGTGCTGGGGTACGTCGACACCGGCTACGGACGCCGTCCGCTCCGCGCGGTACTGGCGGACGTCCGCCGGCACCGCGGCTGGTACGGCGTCGACGGGGTGTTCCTCGACCAGGTGCCCACGGCCCCCGGCTTCCTCTCCCGCTACCGCCGACTCGCCGCCTGCGCACGGGCGTTGGGCGGCCGTACGGTCGTGTTCAACCACGGTGCGCACCCGGACCCCGGGTACGCGCGGATCGCCGATCTGCTCGTGACCTTCGAGGGCGACTGGGAGGCGTACCGGACGGCCGGCGTACCCGACTGGACGAAGTCCCATCTCCCCTCGCGCTTCTGCCACTTGGTCTACGGTGTGCCCCAGGAGCGGGCCGGTCTGGTGTCCCGCACGGCCGGGCTGCGCGGCGCGGGAGTGCACTGCGCGGTGCCGGGAACAGGAGAGAACCCATGGCAGACCGCACCACCGCCGAGCGCCTGAAAGCCGCGCGTCCGAAGACCGGGCGCCTGAGAAGCCGCCTGAAGGGCGAACGCCTGGAAAGCCGGTGCCTGAAGGCCGAGCGCCTGAAGACCGAGCGTCCGAAAAGTGAACGCCCGAAGAGTGAACGTCCGGACGGCGAGCGTCCGAGACCGGCCGGCTCCCGGCGACGCGGGGCCGCCGGGCCCTGGGCGTCGGGGCGCTGACGGCCGTGGCCCTGCTCGTCGCCGCCGGCTGCTCCGGCTCGGGGTCGGGCGCGGACGACGCGGACCAGGCCGACGGGCCGGAGCGGGACGGCAAACCCGGCGCGTCGGCGCAACCCCGGCCCGGCCACCGGGACACGGCGCCCGCGAAGCCCCGGCACGGCACGAGCCCGGCGCCGTCCGGGGACACGCCGTCCGCCGGCCCGTCCGCGCCGGGATCCGGCTCCCCGTCGTCCGGGAAGCCCGCCGGCCGGACGGCGCGCTGGCAGCCGCGCCCCGGCACCCGCTGGCAGTGGCAGCTCGACGGGAAGGTCGACACCTCGGTGGACGTCCCCGTCTACGACATCGACGGCTTCGAGAACGACGCGGCCACCGTGGCGCGCCTGCACGCCGACGGACGCAAGGTCGTCTGCTACGTCAACGTCGGCGCGTACGAGGACTGGCGGCCCGACGCGAAGCAGTTCCCGGATGCGGTGCTCGGCGCGGACAACGACGGCTGGAAGGGCGAGAAGTGGCTCGACATCCGGCGGCTGGACGTCCTCGAACCCATCATGGCGGAACGTTTCGACATGTGCCGGAAGAAGGGCTTCGACGCCGTCGAGCCGGACCTGACCGAGGGGTTCCGCAACGAGACGGGCTTCCCCCTCACCGCGGCCCACCAATTGGCGTTCAACCGCCTCGTCGCGCGGCTCGCCCACGACCGCGGGATGTCCGTCGGCCTCAAGAACGACCTCGACCAGATCCCGGAGCTCGTCGGAGACTTCGACTTCGCCGTGAACGAACAGTGCGCCGAGTTCGGCGAATGCGACAAACTGTCGCCTTTCGTGAAGCGCGGCAAGGCCGTGTTCCACGTCGAATACAAGCTGGATCCGGGGGAGTTCTGCGGCCGGACCAAGGATCTGGGGCTCAGTTCCATGCAGAAGAAACTCGGTCTCAATTCCTGGCGTCGTCCCTGCTGAGAGGGGGTCAAGCCGCCGGAACGAAACCCTCCGGCCGGCGTGAAGAACCTCACAGACGGCCGTTTCGACACCGGATTTCGCCGGTGGATGGTGCAGGATCATCCACCGAACAACCAAGAACCCGTCACAGAGGCGGGCCACCCGGGCGGACGCCGAGTCCTGCCGCCGCTCCGGGTGCGGACCGGATACACGCGGATCGGCAGGAGCGGGAGACCCAGGCAAGACGGACCACGATGGCGGTGGTCCTAGGGGTGAAGCCACATGGTGGCCGGGCAACTTTGTCAGCCCGAACCCGACAGGTCATCTTTCGCAGGCGGATGACGAAGGGCTTACTCGGCATGTCTGCGCTGCCTCGCATACCCGCGCTCATCTCCCGGGCCGGAACCGCATCGGCCCTCACCGCCGCCACCGTCGCGGCGTCCGTCCTGCTCCCCGGCATGACCGGGGAAGCCCAGGCGGCCACCCCGGGCTCCAAGGCCGTCAACGTCGCGGCGTCCAAGAGCGGCTCCCCGTACCAGTGGGGCGCCACCGGCCCGAACCGCTTCGACTGCTCGGGCCTGACGCTCTACTCGTTCAAGAAGGCCGGCAAGAAGCTCCCCCGCGTCGCCGCCGACCAGTACAACGCCACCCGGCACATCTCCCGCGGCTCGCGCTCCGTCGGTGACCTGGTGTTCTTCCACTCCGGCAGCAACGTCTACCACGTGGGCATCTACGCGGGCGGAAACAAGATCTGGCACGCTCCCGGCACGGGCAAGAAGGTCCGCCTGGAGAAGATCTGGACCAACAGCGTCTGGTACGGCCGCGTCCGCTGACGCGTGACGCTCGGTGTCCGGCACCGGCTGCCTGATGTCGGACACCTGACGCCCCACCGGGCCGGCGCCCCATCGGCGACGCCGGCCCGTCCTCTGAAATCCAGTGCGGGCCCACACGGCCGCTGGTATCCATCGGGCCATGGACGATCTTGTGACGACCCGGCTCATCCTGCACCGCCTCACCGTCGCCGAGGCGGAGAACATCGCCGCCGAGGAGCCGGAGCGGCTGCCGCACTGGGTGCCCGGGTATCCGGAGGACGACGACGTACGGGCCGCGCTCCGGTTTCTGACGGCGGAACGGGAGGGGCCCGGGCGGCATCCGGGGGCCTATGAGATACGGCGCCGGGAGGACGGGCGGGTCGTCGGCGGGCTGGACTTCCACGGGCCCGCCGACGGGGACGGGGCCGTGACCGTCGGCTACGGGCTGTTGCTCGCCGAGCGCGGCAAGGGGTACGCCTCCGAAGCGCTGCGCGCGGCCCTGGAGTCGGCGCGGGCCCGGGGCGTCCGCCGGGTGAAGGGCGACGCCGACCACGACAACGTTCCGTCCCACCGCGTCATGACGGCGGCGGGGATGCGGCTCGTGGGGGAGGACGAGCGGGTGAGGTTCTACGAGACCGACTGGGAGCCGGAGCGTCTTCAGACGGCGTCCACATAGACCCAGGCGCCGTTCTCCCGGACGAAGCGGCTCAGCTCGTGCTGCGCGTCCTCGCGCCCCCGCACCACGCAGTGGGCGCGGAACTCCACGGTGCCCTCCTGATGGAACGCGGTGCCTGCCGAGGTCGCCAGGATCTCCAGACCCGTCCAGCGGACCTTCGGGTCGAGGTCCAGGGACGGCGGGCGGGTGGTGGAGTGCCAGGTGCGGAGGAGATACGCGGCGTCGCCCACGGCGAAGGCGCTGTAGCGGGAGCGCATGAGGCGCTCGGCCGTGGGGGCTTGCTTCGCGCCTGCGTGGAAGGCGCCGCAGCAGTCGCCGTAGGCGGCTTCGAGGCCGCAGGGGCAGGGGGTGGTGGGGGTGATGGTGTTTCGGGGCACGTGATGATTGTGCCCTGTGGGGGCCCCGGTCCCCCTCTGGGGGAGGGACCGGGGCACTCTACCGGCCGAACGGCCCACCGGCCCCGACAAAAACGGCCGCGCACAGCGAAAGGCCAGGTCGGAGGCAGCGCGGGCCGCCACGGAACGACCCGCCACCGCCCCGCCGAGCAGTTGCGAGGCACCGCGCCGCGGCACACCGTGGGCCTCGTCCCATGAGGGACGTTCCTGGAGGGAGTTTCCCGCATGCGCATCAGCAGAACGACCACCACCGCCCTAGCGGCCTGCTGCTCGCTGGTCCTGGCCGTCGCCGGGCCGGCCCTCGCGGCGGACCCGGCGCCGGAGCGCCCGGCGGCGGAGGCGGTGCCCGCCTCGGACACCGCCGACCGGCTGACCACGGTCGGAAGCCTGGGCGACATCCTCTCGCTGGGCGCCCGGATCGGCAAGGAGGCCCAGGCGGCCAAGCCGGACCTCACCAAGCTGCGGGAGATGCAGCGGCAGCTCACGGAGCAGGCCGCGCGGCTGCGCGCCTCCGTCAAGGCACACGTCCCGCAGCCCCAGTCCGGTCAGCCGGGCACCGCCCAGCGGGACCTGGTCGCGGACGTCCAGAAGGTGGTGGACCAGCTCGTCAAGGACCTCAACCAGCTCCTCATGGACCTGGCCGCGGCCAACGTCCTCGGAGTCGCCGCCGACGTGAGCAAGCTCCTGGGCGACCTCCAGCAGCTCCTCGGCGTCGTGCTGCAGGCGCTCGGCGCCCCCGCCGCGGCGGCCCCCGCGGCGTAGCCGGCCCGCGAGCGTGCGGCCGAGCCGTACCGCGTAGTG
The DNA here is from genome assembly GCF_050937075.1 of Streptomyces sp. CA-181903. Lineage (NCBI taxonomy): Bacteria > Bacillati > Actinomycetota > Actinomycetes > Kitasatosporales > Streptomycetaceae > Streptomyces > Streptomyces sp. CA-181903. Next base: position 614,838 of record NZ_JBNJLY010000001.1, on the reverse strand, counting down.
TGCGGCGCATGCGCATCCCCGCCCCCCGAGAGCTGGCCGAACTGCCCTACGCCCACCGCCTGGAGCCCTTCACGGGCCCGATGGAACGGCCCGGAGCATACGAGAGCGTCCACTTCGACGGTTCCGTCCTCGAGGACGCGGAGGGCGGCCGCTCCCTCTTCAGCGAGTCGGCGTTCTCCTCGGCGGTCTTCGAGCGCGGCAGCTTCCGGCGCTCCCGGTTCGACGACGTGTGGCTGCACGGCGTCCGCGTGGTCGGCACCGAACTGGCCGACACCACGTGGCTGGACGCCGAGTTCACCGCCGGCGTCCTGGCCGGCGTCGAGGCCCACGACGCCGAGCTGCGCCGCGTCGTCTTCCACCAGTGCAAGCTCGACTCGGTCAACCTGCGCGGGGCCACCCTGCGGGAGGTGGTGTTCGTCGACTGCCTGCTGCGGGACGTGGACTTCGGCGGGGCGGCGCTGACCGACGTCCGTTTCCCCGGCTCCACCCTGGAGCGCGCCCGGTTCGAGCGGGCCCGGCCGACCAAGGTCGATCTGCGCGACGCCACCGCCCTGGGCATCGCCGCCGGGCTCGGCGACCTGGGCGGCGCGACGATCAGCACACCGCAGCTCTTCGATCTGGCCCCGGCCCTCGCCGGGCACATCGGCCTCATCGTGGAAGACGACCGAGACGACTGATCCGGCCACCTCCCCGCCGTACGAAGGAAAGCGGCGAACCCGGGCATCCCGCCCTCCGGCGGACCCGGAGCGCCCGCCTGCGCTACCGTCGCCCGGTGCGCAGACGACCGCTCGCCGCCCTGCTCGCCGCCGCCTTCCTGCTGACGGCCTGCGAGTCGGGCTCCGACTCCGGGTCCGACGACCGTGAGAACCCCCGTTCCCCACGGTCCGCCGGCCCGCGCGAGGAGACCCGCCGCGACGGCGCCGAGCTCCTCCACCGCCCCGGCGGCCGGGCCAGCGCCCAGAACCCCGCCTTCTCGCCGGACGGCACGTCCCTCCTCTTCACGGTCTTCCACGACGGCTACAACGCCGGCGCCGCCGCCCTGCGCACCCTTCCCCTCGGCGGCGCCCGGCGGCGGGCGGCCCCCCGGACGCTGCTGGACGAGTCCGACCGGGCCGCCGTCAACCTGCCGGGGACCAGCTGGAACCCGTCCGCCGGCGTCACCTTCGCCTCCGACCGCGCGGGCCGCGACGAGGTGTGGGTGCTGCGGCCCGGCGGCCGCCCCGAGCGGGTGACGGAACACGACGGCGACACCGGCTACCTGGAGCCCAGCTTCTCCCCGGACGGCCGGTGGATCGTCTTCCAGGAGAGCACCGAGCGCGAGGACGGCTCCGGCGGCGACGGCTCCCTCTGGAAGGTCCGGCGCGACGGCACCGGACGCACCCGGCTGGTCGACGGACCGGGCACCCATACCGACAACCGGCAGCCCAACTGGTCGCCCGCCGGCGACCGGCTGGTCTTCCAGCGCCGCCGGCAGGGCAGCGACGAGTGGCGCCTGTACGTCATGGACGCGGACGGCGGCGGGCTCCGCGAACTGCCCGTCCAGGGGGACGGCGAGCACACCGACCCCAGCTGGTCGCCCGACGGGAAGCGGGTGGTGTTCTCCTCCACCGCCGGCGGCCTGGAGCTGCCGCAGATCTTCACCGTCCCGGTGACGGGCGGCCGTCCGGTCCGCGTCACCCGCCACGACTCCTCGTACGACGGCGCCCCCAGCTGGTCACCGGACGGGAAGTGGATCGCGTTCGAGTCCCATCCGGGCGGTGAGGACCGGCCGTCCGCCCTGTGGCGCGTCCCCGCGCCGCGCGGCTGAGCCGCGACGCCGCCCGGTGGGGCGGGCCCGGCCCGCCACCCGGCGCGCCGGCGCCCGTCGACGTCCCGTCCTGCGCGGATTCCGAACGCGGGGAGGCGGCGGGGCATGTGAACTCCTCCTGAAAGGAGAGGGCCGGCCGGTGCCGGGCCGCGGGGCCGTTCCGGCGTACGGCGGCCGCCGCGCCGAGGCCGGGCGCGGTGCCACCGGGTACGCCGGACCCGCGGCCCGGCACCGGACGATCGGGGAGCGCGGCACGCACCGGTGGGACCGGGCGTTCCGGCAGGGCCGTACGGATACAAAGGGCCGTACGGATACAGCGGGACGTACGGGAAAGCGGAACCAGCATCCCCCGCCGGCGCGCCGCGAGGGAGGGCAGGACGCGCCCTGGCAGCGGGGTTGGCACCGCGCCGGGGGCCCGGGAAAGTGGCCGGTTGCCGACTCTCCCGCGACCCCGTCCGCTGCGCAGAATGCGGGAGTGGACGCCAAGATCGCCCTCCGGGACTTCCTCGTCTCCCGCCGCACCCGGCTGCACCCCGGCGACGTGGGCCTGCCCGCGCACGGCCCGCGCCGGGTGCCCGGCCTGCGGCGCGAGGAGGTGGCCGCGCTCGCCGCGGTGAGCGTCGACCACTACATCCGGCTGGAGCGCGGCAACGCGTCCCTGGTCTCCGACGCCGTGCTGCACGCGGTCGCCGACGCGCTGCGGCTCAGCCCCGGCGAACGGCGGTACCTGCGCGACCTGGCGCGGCCGGAGCGCCACGACCCGGCGCCCGCCGGGCCGGCCCCGCGCGGGGACCCGCACCGCAGGCCGGGCCCCGGGTGCGGGCGAGCGTCCGCCGGCTGCTCGACACCCTGGAGGGCAGCCCGGCCTACCTCATCGGCCGCGACGGCGCCATCCTCGCCTGGAACCGGCTGGCGACCCGGGTGTTCGTCGACTTCGCCGACTTCCCGGCGGAACGGCGGACCATCGGCTGGATCGTCTTCACCGAGCCGCGGGCCCGGACGCTCTACCTCGACTGGGAGTCCAAGGCCCGCGAGACGGTGGCCTATCTGCGCTCGGTGACCGGCCGGTGGCCCCACGACCGGGAACTCGCCCGGCACGTCGCCGAACTCCGCGCGGTCAGCCCGGACTTCGACCGGATCTGGACCGAGCTCCCGGTCCTCGACACCACCCACGCCACCTGCCGGCTCCGCGGCCCGGAGGCCGGGACGACGCTGGAGCTCTCCTGGGAGACCTTCCAGCTCACCGACAACCCCGAGGAGATCATGGTGGCCTACACCGCGGCGGAGGGCTCGCCCACCGCCGCGGTGCTGCGCGAACTGGCCCGAGCGGACCGCCCGTCAGGCCATGGTGACGGTCAGCAGTGAGTACTGCGCCACCGTGAGCGCGACCGTGGCCGTTGCCCCGGACGTCGTCCAGGTCACCGGCTGCGGCGCGGGCGAGGCCGCGTCCGGGGAGCTGACCGCTGCGGCCGTCACCCGCTTGCCCTCCGGCACGGCGACGGTCACGGAACAGGCCGTCGGCTTCACGGCGAAGGCGCCCGGCTTGTCGTCGAAGCAGGTGAAGTTGACCAGCTGGACGACCGTGTCGTCGCCGAGCCGGCCCATCTCCAGGTGGACGCGCCGGTCGCCGCTGTACGTGACCGCCGGCGGAGCCGCCGCGAGCACCGGCGCCAGGAGCGGCCCGGGGTCGGCCTGCCCGGTGGCCGACAGGAACGCGCGGCCGGGCAGGTCCTTGACGTAGTGGCAGGTCCCGGCACCGAAACGGTTCTGCCGGGTGGCCGGGAGCGGGTCCCGCTTACGGAAGCCCAGCACGTCCGCGAGCGCGAACTCGTCCCGCGCCGCGCCCAGTTCCGTGAGCGCGGTCGGCGCCGAACCGGTGATCACCGCCGTGCCGCCGGCCGCCACCCAGCCGCGCAGCACCTCCGCCTCGGCGTCCGAGACGGCCTGGAGGTTGGGCAGCATCAGCACCTTGAAGCGGGCCAGGTCCGCCGCCGTCACCCCCTGGCTCGGCACGGTGTCGAACGGCACGTGCCCGTACACCAGCGCCTTGACCGTGCCCCGGAACTCGCCGAGCCACGGCATCGTGGCGCAGCTGTCCTCCGGGGTGCCCTCGCTCCACCACTCCTTGACCCCGGACGGCTTCTTGGCGTTGACGTACATGCCGGTGCCGACCGAGGGGCTGACGTAGTCCCGGGAGGCGGTGGAGTGGTAGACGCCCACCTCGGCGGCCGGGACGGCGTCGTAGAGCCGCTGTTGGTGCGCCGCCACGAACCCGTACATCCGGGTGCGCATCCTCGCGTCGGTGGTGGCGTTCTTGAACGGGCTCTTCACCTCGTACGGGTTGCAGCCGGCCGCCAGCAGTTCGGCCATCACCAGCGAGGCGTCGTCGGCCTTCCAGCCGTACGAGAACGCCCAGGCCGGCTTGGCGCCGCTGGCCGCGCGGGCGTACTTGTACATGGAGATCAGGCAGGTCCAGTCGGACGCGGTGGCGTGGCGCATGCCGTCGTAGTTGCCGAGGATGTCCACCTCCCAGGCGTGGCTGACGCCCTCGGCCTGCCGCAGGTACGCGCCGTCCAGGCCGATGGAGGTGGCGTACTGGTAGTCCATGCTCACCGTCTCGACGAAGGTGACCAGGTCCTTGTTGGCCGACTTCCCGGCGGCGGCGATGTCGAGCTGCCACTGGAGCAGGTTGCGGTGGCGCCACTCGACGAACCGGCGGAACGTGGTGTCCCCGAAGTCCGCCTTCTTCGGCAGCGGCAGCCCGGTGTCGGCCTTGAAGGCCGCCGCCGCCCAGGGCGAGGCGTCGCACCAACTCGCCTTGCCGTCGAAGTAGATGGGCACGTCCGGCCAGATCGCGTCCAGGCCCGAGCCGGCCAGCGCCTTGACCCGGGTGAGGTAGTAGTCGCGCCAGGGCGAGTTGGGGCTGAGCCAGCAGCTCTCGTCGCCCGGGTCCACCCAGACGACCAGGCTGCCGTAGAAGACGTTCGGCTGCCCGTCGAGGGAGAGCTGCACCCACTCCTTGCCGTGGTCGTCCTTGTAGAACGAACGGCCCTTCTCGCCGCCGACGCTGATCAGTTCGAGCGACGGGTAGTACATGACGACCCGGATCCCCGCGGCGTGGGCCAGCTCGGTGAACCGGCCGACCTGCTTGACGTGGAAGTCGAAGTCGGCCTGGGGCAGCCAGTTCGACAGGATGGTGTCCAGCTCGATCACGCTGACGTTCTGCGCCTTGAGCGTGTTGATCACGGGCTTCATGTCGCGGACGGGGTCGGCGTCCTCGTCGAAGGTGCCGTCCGCGACCCGGGCGTAGCGGGCCCACTCCGGGAAGCCCCCCTGGCGTACGGCCGGCGCGGCCCACGGCGCGGAGCCGACCCGTCCCATCGGCGCCGCCGACGCCGTCCCCGGCAGCGCGTGCGCCGCCGCCCAGGCCGCGCCCCCGGCGCCCAGCCCCGCCCGTAACAGTCCTCTACGGCTCATGCCCCGCATGCGATGCACGTTCCCCCTGGTGTCTCGGGAATGGTCGGTTGGTGGTGCGGCCGGTCCGACGATGCGAAGGGCCGGGGCCGCCGGATGACGCCGCGGGCCCGTCGGCCGGTTCGGATGGTCAGGCAGTGCCCAGAGATTCTGTCGGGAAAGCGGCCCGGAGGAAGGCCCTTGCAAGAGGCCGGGGGCCGGGAGGGGAGGTTTTCGGACGCGTGACGGCGGCGGGTGGGACGTCCGAGTGCGCAAGGGTATGCCGGGGAAGTCCGGAATCGTGCGGTCGGTCGCTCCCGGCGCCGGGACGTTCGTCCCCGTGCCGCAACGCCCGCCCCGCGCCGTCGTTGACACGGTGTGACGTCGACGGTGGTCGTGGGACGGAAGGCGGTCGCGGTGACCGGATCAGGAAGGGTGCGGCGGGCGGTCGTCCTGGCCGCCTCGCTGCCGCTCCTGCTCGGCCCGTCGGCGGCGGAGCCCGCCGGGGCGGCCCCGGCCGGTTCCGTACCGCGCGAACTCCACTGCGCCGGGCCGCCGGCCGGCTGCGTGGACGAGGCGGCAGGCGTGCTCCGCCGGCTCCGCGACGACCTCGGCTGCGACCACCGGGCCCCCTTCGCCGCCATCTACACGCGGCTCCAGGAGTCCTTGGGGGCGGCCGTCCGCGCGGGCTTGTTCGCCGAGCCGAGCTGGGCGGGCGGCAGCCTCAACACCGGCTTCGTCAACCGCTACCTGGCCGCCTACCACGCGGACCGGGCCGACCGCCCGGTCCCGGCGGCCTGGCGCGCCGCCTTCGACGCCGCCCGCGCGGGCGACTTCAACGCCGGCCAGGACGTGCTGCTCGCCGCGAACGCCCACATCCAGCGGGACCTGCCGTACGTCCTGGCCGCGCTCGGGCCGCGCGCCTCCCGCAAACCGGACTACGAACGCGTCCAGGCCGTCCTCGACCGCGCCTACCAGCCCGCCGTCGAGGACGTCGCCCGGCGCTACGACCCCCTCCTCGCCCTGGGCGACGCCCGCTGGAACCCGATCGCCCGGCCCACCGCGGACGAGCTGTTCCACCTGTGGCGCGAGATCGCCTGGGAGCACGCCCGCCGCCTGGCGGCCGCCGGGAGCCCCGCGGCCCGGCGGCGGGCCGAGGACGCGATCGAGGCGAACGCCGCCCGCTGGGCGCTGCTGTTGAGCGTGCCCGGCGTCCCGGGATACCGGGCGGGGCGCGACGCCTACTGCCGGACGCACGGCGGGGGAGAGGGGCGGTAGCCGCAGGCCGTCAGCCGCGGGAGAGGGCGCGGCCGAGCAGCGGCAGCAGGCGGTCCCAGTGGCGCCGCAGCCCGGCGGGGGAGAAGGCGTCGGTGTCGGCCATCGTGAAGCCGTGGACGGTGTCCGGGTAGACCTCGATGGTGTGGACGGCGCCCGCGGCGTCCAGGGCCCGGTCCAGCTCGGCACGGGCCTCGGGCGTCATGTCGCCCTCGGCAAGGCCGAGATGGACCTCGGCGGCGAGCGTGGACAGGAGCCGGTGCGGGCTGTCGGGCGCGTCGGTGACCAGGGCCCCCGGGTGGAACCCGGCGACGGCGGCCACCCGGTCCGGATGGGCCGCCGCGGTCCGCATCGCCAGGACGGCGCCCCAGCAGTAGCCGACCGTGCCGACCGGGCCGTCGGCCACCTCCGGCCGGGAGGTGAGGCAGTCGAGGAAGGCGCCGGCGTCACGCAGGACGCGGTCGGGGGTGTGCTCGTGGATCAGGGGCAGCAGCCGGGCGATGAGCCCCGGCCGGGCCTCCTCCCCGATGTGCTCGGGCAGTTCGGCCACGGGCGCCGGGCCCTGCCGGTAGTAGAGGTGGGGGACGAGCACGTAGTAGCCGTGCCCGGCCAGCTCGCGGGCCAGCTCCCGGATCACCGGACGCGGGCCGAAGGCGTCCGTGTGGAGCAGCACCCCCGGGTGCCGTCCACCGCCTTCGGGGAAGGCGGCGAAGGCGTCGGCCCGGCCGTCCGGCGTGGGAACCGTCAGCGTCGTGGTGGTCGTGGCGAGTCGTCGTTCCCCTGAGTTGTCGATCACCAGGGCATGGTAGGGAGCGTCCGGCGTGAGGTCCACCGGCGGCGCCGCTCACCGGCGCCGGTTCCCTTTCCCGTCCCGTTCCGCGTCCGCCGCGCGGACGAGGGTGTCCGCCACCTCGTCCGGGAGCTCCAGGTGGTCGCTCAGCCAGGCCGCGTCGCGTCCGCGGCGGGCGAGGACCCAGGCCGCGTAGAGCCGGTTCTCGGCCGTCGGGTCCGACGCCGGGAGGGCGGGGCGCAGGGCCCGGAGCGGGCAGCTCCGGCGGGTGGCGGCGTCGAACAGGGCCTCGTCCGGCACCGGGGACCGGCGGGCGCGGCCCACGCGGAGCGGCCGGTGGCCCACCCGGTGGCACAGGACGCCGGCCGTCACGGCGACCGCGGCGAGGACGGCGCCCAGGGCCACCGTGGCCAGCGGCCAGTCGGCCACCGGCGTCAGGCGGAGGGCCAGCGCCTCCAGCACCACGAGGGCGGCCACGAAGAGCGCGGCCGTGCCGTCGCGGAAGTGCGGGCGGGGCGCGCCCGGGGCGTGCCGTACGGCCTTGCCGGTCCCGGTGGCCGGTGTCCTGATCCTCGTCATGAGCCCTCCTCCTCTGTTCGTGTCCGTGACGTCCACGCTAGGCGGCGGCCCGTCCGCCGGGCCCCGGCCGACCGGGGGAGGGGGCGGGGGACCCGGGCGTCCCCGGCCGGGGGACGGGGACGGGGGACCCGACGATCGCCGTATCCGGCGGGCCACGGGCGCCCACCGGTTTCCGCGCCGGACCTGCCCTTGACGGACGGCTCCTTCCTCCCGGCCCCGATGCCCGGCCGGATCAACCGGCCGTTCCTCATGCCGGGTGCGGCCGCCGGCCACTCGGTCGCCGGCCACGACACCATGTGGGGGCGGACCGGGGCCGCCCTCTGCGGCTCCAGGACTCGTGCCGGTCGGCGAAGTGGCCGGCAGCCGGTGATCGTCTGCCCGGTGAACCGAGGGAGTGCCCTATGGCGCTGGAGGCGCTGCGCCTAAAGTGTCCGATGTGGTGGCGACAAACGGGGAGTTGATCGGCGGCCGGTACCGGCTCGTGGAGCTGATCGGGCAGGGCGGCATGGGCCGTGTGTGGAGAGGCCGGGACGAAACGCTCGGGCGGGACGTCGCTGTAAAGGAGGTGATGTTCCCGCAGGGGATCACCGCCGAACAGCGCGAGATCCTTCTCAAGCGCGTCCTGCGTGAGGCGCGCGCGGCCGCGCGGTTGAACCACCCCGGGATCATCACCGTGCACGACGTGGTCGAGCACGCGGGCGCGCCCGTGATCGTCATGGAGTATGTAGCCGGGATGTCCCTGGCCGCGGCGATCGAGCGGAGCGGCGGGCTGCCGGTGCGGAGGGTCGCCGAAATCGGTGCCGCGATGCTGCGCGCGCTCAGCCGCGCCCACGCGGCCGGGATCATCCATCGTGACCTCAAGCCGGACAACGTCCTGCTGGTGGACGACCGGGTGATCATCACTGACTTCGGTGTCGCGCACATGGTGGATTCCACGACGGCGCTCACCCACACCGGCACGCTCATCGGCACGCCGGCCTACATGGCCCCCGAGCAACTCTCCGGGCAACCCCCGGCCCCCGCGACGGACTTGTGGTCGCTCGGGGCGACGCTCTACTGCGCGGTGGAGGGCGAACCCCCCTTCAGCGCCGAGTCGTTCACCGCGCTGTGCATCGCCGTGGTCACCGGGACGCCCCGCCCCGCGCTGCGCGCGGAGGGTCTCGGGGCGGTCCTCACGGCGTTGCTGACGAAGGATCCGGCACAGCGCGCCGGGGCGGCGCAGGCGCTGGCGGCGCTGGAGGCGGTGGCGCGCACCGGTGGGGCCGCCTACGTACCGACGCGCGTTGACATCCCGCCCATGCCGCGCGTAAGCCCTAGGGGGCCCGGCGTGCCCCACGTCGGCGCGCCCCACGTCGGTGCGCCCCACGTCGGCGCACCCCACCCGCCGATGGCGGACGGACCCGCGCGGCGGGATGACGGGCCGAGCCCGTGGGCGGCGCCGCCCAGGCCGAAGGCACACGCCGGGGCGGCGCTGATCGCCGGCATCCTCGCGCTGCTCACCACGGCCATGCTCGTCTGGTTCGCCCTCTACAACGTCTTCTACGCCGACGGGCCGACCGGTCGCTGGACCTCGCTGGTGTGGCAGAACGTGCTCGGCGGCACCGTCGCCGCCGGGTTGCTGTCGGTCGCGGCGGGGTTCACGTTCGCCCGGAGGCTTTCCGGTGTGTGGACACTGTGCGCGCTGAGCGGGTTTTACGCGGTGGCGACCCTCGTGTTGCCGGTACTGCAGGGCACGGCTCTGAGTGCTCAGCTGACGTTCGTCTTCGGCTTCCACAAGGGCTCCGGAGCCGCCGCGGGACTGACGGTCATCTTCGGCGTTCTGACGGCGATCACCGCGGCGATCGCCGGCAGCGTGAAGTCGTACGAACCAACCACCGCCATGCGCCCCGGCCCGTGATCACCTCGCCGTTCGGGGAGCCCGGCCGGCCGTGGACCGCACGGGCAGCAGCGCGACCCATGGCGGTGACCGCGGCCGCGTCAGCCCGCGAGGGGGCCCTTGAGCCGTCATCGATCAGCCCCGGGAGAGGTCTTTGATGATCACCCATGTCCTGCTTCGCCGGCCCACTTGCCGGTCATCCACACGCACACTTCCGGGGAAACGATGACGACACGCACCCACGCCCTGTCCGTCGCCACGGCCCTGGCCGGGGCCGCGGTACTCCTGCTCGCCGGATGCGGCAAGGACGCGCCCGCCGAGCCGCCCGCCCTGAGGTTCGGCACCGCGCAGCCGTCGGGAAACCGCCTCGCCGCCCAGCCGCCGTCGGGTCGCTCACTGGCGCTGGCCCAATGGCCGCACGGCTGCGAGGTGTTGAGCGACGCCGAGATCAAGGCGATCGTGCCGCAGGCCGGCGGCATCAAACGACAACCGGTCCAGGTCACCGTCATCAACTTCAACCCGCTGGTCGAGTCGGACCCCGGCACGACGGGCGAGGTGCCCGAGGGCGGCTGCAAGCTCAGCTTCGGCCTGCCCGACAAGCACCACGACGACAGCAACAGCAACATCACGCTCACCTTCACCGCCGTCGCCGATCCCGCGCTCGTCGCGAAGAACTACGCCGAGGACCTGGCCAAGGCCCGCAAGGAAGCCACCCAATACCACAAGGCGTTCGAGGACCTCGGCACCTCACTGGGCCCGCAAGGCTGCTACGCCGCCGACCTCGCCAGAGGCACCCTGACCTGCCACCAGGGACCGTACGAGTTCGAGGTGAGCGGCACCTCGACGGCCGGCGGCGTGGGGAAGTACCCGCAAGCGGACCGCAACTGGAGCGACAAGGTGCTGCGCCAGGTCGTACGCACCCTCAGCGCGCGCATGCACTGACGGCGGCGAAGAACGCGCCCTTTCCACGGCGCCCGCGGCAGCCCGGACGTGGGCGGTCCGGCGGTCCGACCGCGCCACGCTCTGCCGGCGCGTCGCCCAGCGATCCCCGGCCGGCTGGTGCCGTGCAGGGGCCGGTCCCGGCGGGCGGCGCCCGGAACACAGGGGCCGCGTCATGCGCGGCCCCTGCGCGGCGGTGAGAACCCCCTGGGCCGGTCCTGAGTCCCGGGCCCGTTCGCCCCGGGCCGGGACTTTCGTCCCCCGTCCGGCGGCGGATGGTCCGGGGGCCCGCAGCACGTAGGGTCGGAACTTGGTGGTTGAACAGGCGATTACCGCTATGGGCGCCGAGCCACTATCGGCATCGAGCGCCACCATCGGCATCGAGCCGCTATGGGCACCGAGCACGTACGAAAGCGGACCCCCGCGGTCCGGAAGGGTGGAGTCATGACCTCGCCGCACATCGGCAGGCCGAGGACCGGCCAGGAATGGCACGGTGACCTGCTGGACCCGGACGCCTACCTCGAGCGGATCGGGTACGCGGGCGAGCGCCGGCCCACCCGGGAGGCGCTGCGGGCGCTGCACCGGGCGCACGTCACGTCGATCCCGTTCGAGAACTTCGACGTCATCCTCGGGGTCCCGATCCCGCTGGACGTGGAGGCGGTCCAGGACAAGCTGGTGCGGCGGCGCCGCGGCGGCTACTGCTTCGAGCACGTCGTCCTGTTCGCGGCCGCGCTCGAAAGACTGGGCTTCCGCTTCACCGGCCTGCTGGGCCGGGTCACGCTCGGCGCGGACAAGATGCTCCCCGCCACCCACGCCCTGCTGGCCGTCGAGCCCGAGGACGACGGGCGGACGTGGCTCTGCGACGTCGGCTTCGGGTCCGGCCCCCTGGAGCCGGTCGAGCTGGCCGACGGCGCGGAAGCGGACTTCGAAGGCCGGCGCTTCCGCGTGGAACGGCGCCCGGGGGAACGGGGGATCGACGACTGGTGGCTGCACGAGCACCGCTCCGACGGCTGGCTCGACCGCCACACCTTCACCCTGGCTCCCCACCACACCATCGACTACGTCGTCGGCAGCCACTACGTCTCCACCCATCCCCGCTCCCCGTTCGTCCGGCGCCCCTTCGCGCAGCGGTTCGCCGCCGACCGGCAGCTCGTACTCGACGCCGCCACGGTGACCATCCTCCGCCCGGACGGCTCCCGCACCGAACGCAAGCTGGAGGCCGACGAGTTCGGGGCCTGCCTCGCCGAGGAGTTCGGCATCACCCTGCCCCCGGAGGATGTGGCACGCCTCGCCGCCCGGCTCGACACCGCCTGACCGGGCGCCGCCCCCCGCGCCCGCCGCTCAGTCGGGCGCGGTCAGGCGGGGGTGTGGTCAGGCGGGGCGTGGTCAGGCCGGCGCGGTCAGGAAGTCGAGGACCAGCGGGCTCGACTCCGCCCGGAACTCCTCGAAGTACGCGTGCCGGCCGCCTCGGACGAGACGCGTCCGGGCGCCCGGGATCCGGCCGGCGAGCAGGTGCGCGTTGGCGGTGGGGTTGAAGCGGTCGTCGGTGCCGTGGACGACGAGAGTGGGCGCGGCGATGCCCGGCAGGGCGTCCCAGGCGTCGTGCCGCGCGCTGGCCAGGCGGTGCCGCCGCCGCGCGTGGCCCGGCATGGCCGGGTCCCCGAGGACGCCGTACGGGCCGGGGTGCGCGGCCCGCCAGCCGGGGGTGTACATCAGGTCCAGCAGCGTCCGCTCGGCCGCCGCCGGGTCCGGGGCGGCCAGGGCCGCGCGGACCGCCTCGTCGGCCGCCACGCCCCGGACGCCGGGGGACGTACAGCCCAGCACCAGCCGGCGCACCCGGTGCGGGTGCCGGACCGCCACCCACTGCGCGACCCGGCCGCCCATCGACGTCCCGTAGACGTCCGCCCGTTCGATGCCCAGGTCGTCGAGGACCGCCGCGACGTCGTCGGCGAACCCCTCGGTGCTGTACGGGCGTTCGGGCTTGTCGCTGTCGCCGGTGCCCCGGTAGTCGAGGGTGACGGTGCTGCGGGCCGGGTGGAAGTCGGCGCGGACGGTGTCCCACCAGTGGTGGGAGTTGGCCTGCCCGGCGAGCAGGACGAGCGGGGCTCCGGAGCCCCGTACCTGGTAGGCGATCCGGGTTCCGTCGGTGGCGATGGCGTGCGGCATGGGGACAGTCGATCATGGGCGGGCGGGGGCTTCGCACCGGGGGCGGCGCCCGGTGTCAGGGGCGGCCCGGAAGCGGATCCTCCGTCGGCGGGTCCTCCGTTGGCAGGCCCTGGGGAAGCAGGCCCTCTGGAGGCGGATCCTCCGGATGTGGACCCAGCGGACGTGGATTCTCCGGAAGCGGATTCTTCGGACGTGGACCCTCCGGAAGCGGAATCTCCGGACGTGGGTGTTCCGGCGCGGGGGCGGTCGTGGCGCCGATCAGGTGGTCGACGACGTCGGAGAGGCGGTGCCGGGACCGGTACGCGGCGCGCTGGCGGTCCGCGCCGCCGCCGTGCGCGCGCAGCCGCGCCCAGCCGGTGCGGACCGCCGCCATGTCGTCGCGGCGCAGCACGTCGGGGCGGAGGTCGTCCAGAAAGCGTTCCACGAGCACGGTCGCGGGGGCGAGGCGGCCGGTGCGCACATCGACGCCGGCGCCGGAGAGGCCGTCGCGCGCCGCGCGCCAGTACGCGGCGCGGAGGAGCTCGTCCGACGGCCGGAGCGGCGGCCTGCCGGCCTCGATGTCGGCCAGGGCCGTGGCGGCCGCCGCCCTGACGAGCGCCGCCAGCAGCACGGTGTCCTCGGCGGACGACGCGGCGTCGGCGACCCTGATCTCCAGCGTCGGCACATGGTGCGAGGGCCTGATGTCCCAGTACAGCCCGGAGCGGTCCATGACCGCCCCGGTCGCGGCGAGCTCCGCGACGAGGTCCTCGAAGTGGGCCCGGGACGCGAGGTACGGCGGCGGTCCGGCGGCCGGCCACCGGGCCCACGTCATCGTGCGCCAGCCCGCGTAGCCGGTGTCCCGTCCTTGCCAGAACGGCGAGTTGGCCGCCAGCGCGATCAGGACGGGGAGCCGGGCGCGCAGATGGTTGGAGACGCGGAGGGCGAGGTCCGGGTCGGGGATGCCGATGTGCACGTGGCAGGCGCAGACGCTCTGTTCGTCGTCCAGGGCGCCGAACTCCGCGACGCTCCGCGCGTAACGCGCCCCGTCGCTGAACGCCGTCGGCACCGGCTGCGCCAGCACCGGCGTACCGCTGGAGACGAGCGCGAGCCCGTGGCGCGCGGCGGCCCGGGCCACCGTCCGGCGCAGCGACCGGATCTCGTCGGCGAACCCGGCGAGGTCGCGGTGCGGTTCCGTGCGCACCTCGACCTGATAGCGCGTGAGTTCACGGGTGACCCGCCCGCCGAGCTCCGCGGCGGCCTCGGCCACCACCTTCTCCGCGTCCGGCCGCAGCCGCCGGGAGACCGGATCGACGAGCAGGTACTCCTCCTCGGCCCCCAGGGTCAGGAATCCGGGGCCCCGGCCGGCGCGCGGCGCGCCCTCGCCGGTACCCGTCGTGCGGTGCTCCTCCGGAAGTGCCGCCCACCACCCTCTACTGGTCATGTAGTCATGATGTCACCCTTGGTGAGGGCGGGTTCGGGGAGTGGGCCAAGGTCGGACAGGCGCGGGCTCCGGCCGTCGAGGACGGCTTGCCGGGTGCGGAGGGGTGCCGGGCGGCCTCTACGGCGTCGTCGCACGGTCCGAACACGGCCGGTTCCGGGCTGTCGCGTTCCGCGTGGGGGCGAGGGGACGTCGGGATCCCCGGGGGCGGACGGGCCGCCTTGCCGGGGCTCGTACGCGGAGGCCCACGCCGGCTCGTCACCCCGCTCAGCCTCCCGCTCGTCGCGTCGCTCAGCGTCCGCTCAGCGTCCCGCCGGAACGGGCGCCGGCCCCGTCGGAGCCCCGTCCGGCCCGCACCCCGGCGCGTCCATGTACGGCCTGCCGTTCGGGACCGGGGCGGCGCGGTGGTCCGCCGGGGTCGGGTGGACGACCAGGATCGGGCAGCGGGCGTGCCGGAGGCAGTGGCGGCTCACCGAGCCGCGCAGGGCGCGGTGGAGCAGGCCGTGCCCGCCGGTGCCGACGACGAGGAGGGCGCCGGGGTCGCGGGCCAGGGCCACCAGTGCGGGGCCGGGGGCGGCGCGTACGGTGCGCGGGCGGAGGACCGTACCGGGAGGGGCCGGGCCGAACGCCGCCTCGCACGTCTCCCGCAGCACCGCCGCCGCCGCGCGCTCCCAGTGCGCGCACACGTCGGCCGGGGCGGGGCTGACCGCGTCGGCCGCCTCGCCGCCGGGCGGCGCCCACGCGTACACCGGGCAGAGGACCGCGCCGTGCCGTGCCGCCTCCCGGGCGCCCTGCCGGAGGGCCGCCACGCTGCCCGCGGAACCGTCCACTCCGACGACGACGCGCTCGATCGCCATCGTCTCCGTCTCCGTGGCTGTCCCCGTCTCCGTCCCCGTCTGGGTGGCCATGCCGCTCACTCCTTCCGTTCGTCCGTCGCTTCCCCTCCAGGCTGCGGGACGCCTCGCCCGTCCGGGCTCCGCCGGGCGGGCGGCGCGGCGGGGGAGCCGGGGTCCCCCGATCGGTGGCCGGCCGTCCGGAGCGGCCGACGGGCCGCGCCCCGCTTATCGTGGACGAAAGGGTCATTCCGGGACCCAGGGGCTTCGGGACCCGGAGGCGCTTCGGGACCCGGGGGTACTTCGAGCCCCGGAGGCACTTCGGGACCCGGCAGGACGGCCCGGACGGGAGCGACCGCGAGCACGGAAGTGGTGGCGAGCCCATGGAATCCGATTCCGGTACGCGGGTGACAGTGGTGGTCGCCGACGACCACCCGGTCTACCGCGAGGGCATCACCCGCGGCCTCCGGCTCGACGGCCGGATCGACGTGGTCGCCGAGGTGGGCGACGGACCCGCCGCCCTCGACGCCGTCCGCCGGTTGGAACCGCGGGTGGCGCTGATCGACTACCGACTCCCCGGCCTGGACGGCCTCGCCGTGCTGCACGCGATCGTCCGCGACCGGCTGCCCACCCGCGCCCTCCTGCTGTCCGCGACCACCGACGGCGCGGTCGTCTACCGGGCGGTCCAGGAGGGCGCCGCGGGCTATCTCGCCAAGGACGCCAAACGCTCCGAGATCGTGGACGCCGTCCTGAAGGTCGCCCGCGGCGGACAGGTCGTCTCCGAGGACCTCTCCGGCGGCCTGGTCGACCAGATCCGGCTGCGCGCCGACCGCGACGAGACGGTCCTCTCCGACCGCGAACGGCAGGTGCTCCGGGGGTTCGCGGAGGGCAAGAGCATCCCGCAGCTCGCCGGCGAGCTCTACCTCGGGGCGAGCACCGTCAAGACGCACACCCAGCGGCTCTACGAGAAGCTCGGGGTGTCCGACCGCGCCGCCGCCGTCGCCGAGGCGATGCGCCGGGGCCTCCTCGAATGACCGGCGTCCACCCGCGCCGGGCCGCCGGGCCCGCGACCGGGAAGAGAGCGGACCGCTGGGCGGTCCTCGCGGTGCTGTGCGCCAGCCTGCTGCTGGTGGCCATGGACGCCACGATCCTCAACGTCGCCCTGCCGTCGCTCGTCGACCACCTGCGGCCCGGCCCCCTCGCGCAACTCTGGATCATCGACATCTACGGTCTGGTCCTCGGCGGGCTGCTGGTGACCAGCGGCGCGGTCGGCGACCGCTTCGGTCGCAAACGGCTGTTCCTGACCGGCTTCGTCCTCTTCGGCCTCGCCTCCGTGGTCGCCGCCACGGCCGACAGCTCCTGGCAGCTCATCCTCGGACGCGTGCTGCTCGGCCTCGGCGGCGCCATGGTGATGCCGTCGACGCTGTCGCTGATCCGCGCCGTCTTCACCGACGACCGCGAGCGGGCGCTGGCCATCGGGATCTGGGCGGCGGTGGCCGGCGCGGGTGCCTGCCTGGGGCCGCTCATCGGCGGGTTCCTCGTCGAACGGCACGGCTGGTCGGCGGCGTTCTGGGTGAACGTCCCCATCGTCGTCGTGACGGTGGCGGCGGGCGTGCGCCTGCTGCCGGAGTACCGCGCGCCCCAGCACGGGCCCCTCGACCGGCTCGGCGCCCTGCTCTCCGTCGCCGGCGTCGTGGCCCTCGCCTGGGGCGTCAAACACGTCGCCAAGGGCAGCCTCGCCCCGGCCGACGTGGGAGTGCTGCTCCTGGGCGTGCTGCTGCTCGCCCTCTTCGCCCGGCGGCAGCTCGCCTCCCACGATCCGCTGCTGGACGTACGGCTGTTCCGGAACGGTCCTTTCCTGGCCGCCGCGCTGGCCACCCTGCTTGCCATGCTCGCGATCGGCGCCGCGCTGTTCCTGATCTCGCTGTGGCTCCAGTACGTCCACGGCTACTCGCCGTCGCAGGCCGGGCTGCGCACCCTGCCGTCGGCGGCGGCCATGCTCGCGGGCTCGCTCGCGTCGCCCTGGGTCATGCACCACACCGGCGTCCGCACGGTTCTCGCCGCCGGCCTCGGCGCGCTCGTCGCCGGCTTCCTGCTGCTCGCCCTGACCCCCGTGCCCAACGAGTACCCGGTCGTCGCCGGGGTCCTGGCGCTGCTCGGCCTCGGCGACGGGCTGGCGATGACCGCCGCGGCCGCCGTGCTGGTCTCCGCCGTGCCGCCGCACCGCGCCGGGCAGGCGGGCGCCGTCTCCGAGACCGCCTACGAACTCGGCGTCGGCCTGGGCGTGGCCCTCCTCGGCAGCATCCACGGCGCCGTCTTCACCGGTCACATGACCGGACTGCCGCTCCACGGCGCCGACTTGGGCGAGGCCCGAGGCTCGGTCGGCGGCGCGGCCGACGTCGCCCGCCGCACCGGCGGCGAGACCGGCCGCCGGGTCCTGGACGCGGCGCACACCGCCTTCGACGACGCCCTGACCACCACCGCGTACGTCTCCGCCGGCATCGTGGCGGCGGTGACGGTCCTCACGGTGTGGCTCGTACCGCGCGGGTTCAAGGTCACGGGCGGCCACTGAGCCGCGGATCCGCGTACCGGAGAGGGACAGGAGGGAGGAGGGGAGACGGATGGAGATCGAGCTGTCCTACGACTCCATGGGCGCGCGGCTGCGCCGCATCGGGCGCACCGAGATCACGTACGCCAAATGGAGCGGAACGCCGACCGCGCTCGGCCCCTGGGACATCGAGTTCGAGCACATGAACTCGCGGATCCGCCGCATCGGCCCCACCGAGCTCACCTACACCAAATGGACAAGCCGGCCCACGGCCGTCGGCACCTGGGACCTGGAGTTCGACCAACTGGGCAACAGGCTCCGGCGCATCGGCCCGTACGGCCTCGATTACGACCAACACGGCAGCCGGGTGCGGGCGGTGGGGCCGCTGGAGATCTCCTACGACAAGATGGGGAGCCGCCCGCACGTGGTCTCGCTGCCCGGAGGGGGCCCGGGGCGGGCCCCGGAGCGGGCCCCGGAGCGGATCCCGGGGTGGGTCCCGGAGCGGCCGGAGTGGGGCCCGGGGCGGATCCCGGGGCGGGCGTGCTTCCCGACGATCTGCTGCTCGTCCTGTTCCTCGTGCTGTTCTGGCGCACGCAGCGCCTGCGCGCCAAGAGGTGAGCCGGGCCTCTTCGCTCCTCCGGCCGCCGCCCACTCCCCGGCGGTCGTAGCTCCCCCCGGCCGCCGCTCAGACGGCCGCCGCTCAGGCCGTCCGCCGCGGCTCGGCCGGCGGCAGCGTCTTGCGCGGGGCGGGCGACGACAGCACCCCCGACGTCTTCGTCCGCCCGGGGGAGGCGGGACGGCGACGGCGGCCGCATCGTCAGTCCGGCCACCGCTACGGGGCGCGGAACCGGCCCGCCTCACCCCTCATCGGCCTCCCGGCCGGCCGCTTCGTTGGCGCGGTCGATCTCGGCCATGTGCTCCTCCGCCCAGGCCCGCAGCCCCGCGAGCGCGACTTCCAGGGACAGCCCGAGTCCGGTGAGCCGGTAGAAGACCCTTGGCGGCACGGCCGGTTCGACCCGGCGTGACACCAGGCCGTCGCGGGTCAGGTTCCGCAGCGTCACGGACAGCATCTTCTGCGAGACGCCGGGCATCCGGCGTCTCAGATCCGCGAAGCGCACCTCGTCCGGTGCCGCGTCGGCGAGCGTCTTGACGGCCATCGACGTCCACTTCGTACCGATGCGGTCGAGCAACTGCCGCGTCGGGCACTGCGGATCGAACAGATCGCCGCGCGCCCCGCGACCGGCGGCCCGGGACCCTCGGGTGGTCACCTGGAGCTCACCACCTTCCCTGAAAGTGCCGTCTGGGAAACGGTCGGACGGTTACCTATCGTTTCGTGGTCACCAATGGTAACCAGCCCGGGGAGCCTTCATGCCCGTCACCACCGCACACCACCTGCGCCGCGTCACGACGAACGGCGTCCGGCTCAATGTCGCGATCGCCGGGGACGGACCCGCGGTCCTCCTGCTGCACGGCTTCCCGCACACCTGGCGACTCTGGAGCGGCGTCATGGACCGACTGGCCGGGCACCACCGGGTCATCGCCCCGGACCTGCGGGGCTTCGGCGACAGCACGCGTGCCGTCGAGGGGTACGACGCGGGCACCCTCGCCGCCGACGCCGAAGGGCTGCTCGACGCGCTCGGCGAGCCCTCGGCGGCGGTGGTCGGCATCGACGCGGGCACGGCCCCCGCCGTCCTGCTCGCGCTGCGCCGGCCCGACCTCGTCCGGCGCCTGGTCGCCATGGAGGCACTGCTCGGCCGCCTGCCCGGAGCGGAGAGCGTCCTCGCGGGCGGTGCCCCGTGGTGGTTCGGCTTCCACGCCGTCCCCGGCCTCGCCGAGACCGTCCTGGCGGGCAACGAGGCCGCGTACATCGACTGGTTCCTGGATTCGGGAACGCTCGGGCGCGGAGTGCCCGACGACATCCGGGCGGCCTTCGTCCACGCGTACACCGGGACTGAGGCCCTGCGCTGCGCGTTCTCTTATTACCGCGCCCTGCCCACCAGCGCGCGGCAGATCCGGGACGCCGTCGCGACGGCCCGGCTGACCATGCCCACCATGGCGGTCGGCTCCCACCCCATCGGCACCGGCCTCGAACGCCAACTCCGGCCCATCGCCGACGACCTCGTCGGACACCGTCTCCGGGACTGCGGCCACATCATCCCCCTCGACCGCCCCGACGCGCTGCTCGCGCTTCTCGCTCCCTTCCTCTCCGCCGATCTGCCCAAGTGACCGAAGCGGGACCGAAGGGCGGGCCACCGGCTCGGTCACTCGCGGGTCTCACATCACGGCATCGGTGCGCAGCGGGCCGGCGGTGATGTGGATGGTGCGGATCCGCCCGCCGTCGTCAAGGCGGTACAGGTGCATGAACGGAGCCCGTGCGGTGGCGTCCGGATCGGTCTTCTTCGCCATGGTGGCCTCCCCGCGCAGGAAAAGGACACCGCCGGGAGCTTCCCAGCACTCCAGGACGGTGTGATCGATGTGCAGCGGTTCATCGATCTTGACGAAGAACGCTTTGATGGCCTCGGCGCCCACCACGTGGGCAGTGCCGAAGAACATCTCGGTATCGTCGGTCATCCGCGCGAAACCCACGCCGAAATCGAGGGCGTCGATTTCGCGCATGAGCTGTCCGACCCATCGCGGCACCGGGGTGGGGGCGGCATGCTGTGTCATCGTTCCTCTCTTTCCTCTGATCATCCGATCATCTCGCGTCGCCGCCGGGTGAGGGGAGACGGGCCGGGGGCCGGGCTGGGCCGGGCCGTGAGGAAGACGTCGTTCGCCGCGTCGGTTTCGTCCGGTTCTTCTCGCGCGGCCAAGTGGCCGGTGTGCGACAGCGCGCCACAGGCGGCTGGGGTCTGTTGCGAAAGTGCTGGTCACAGCCATTCGTTGCCGAGCTTCCGGCGGTTGCGGACCGGGTCCGCCGGAACCGGGATCGTCGCTTTGATGCCGTGTCCCCGCAGGTAGGCACGGTTCTTGCGGGAGTCGTACGCCTTGTCGGCGCGGACCCGGTCCGGGCGCTTGCGGGGCCGCCCCGGTCCGATGCGGGGCACCCCGTCCCAGGTGATCAGGCCGCTGGCATCGGCCTGGGCTTGGAGCTGGGTGACGATGCGGGCCCAGGTTCCGTCCCGTTGCCGGCGCCGGAACAGGCCATACGCCCGGTCCCACGGATCGTAACGTTCCGGCACATCACGCCAAAGAGCCCCGGTCCGGGTCCGCCATCGTATGCCGTCTATCAACTGCCGCCTCGTCGCCGCCGAATATACCGGCGACCGCTCGAAGTCGGCCGCCGATCTGACAAGCCCGTCTCACCGCCTGCTGCCAGTGCACGACCGACTCCCCAACGCCCGGGCCTCATATCGGCCGCCAGTCTATGCGAGCCCGTCGGCACGCCCTCCACAACCATGGCCTCGTTGGCGTTCGCCGACCGGCAAAGGCCGGCCTCGGCCCGCCGGCCGACGGCGCGGTCACAGCCGCACGGACTCGGTGCACATCTCTCTGTAGCGCGGCCCCGTCCTGTCTGGTTGTGATCGGCTCGGTACTATGCGGAGCGATCGTGGACCTGTCAGGTTTCATATCCCATAGGTGCGGGGGCTTTCACGTGACAGCGGGGAGCGGCAAGGCTGTTGATCTGAGATTTCAGCAGGGGGCGGTGCGGGGGCAGGGGGACCGGCTCAGGGACGTGGCTGCAGAGTTGGCTGAGGTGAAGGCCTCATTGAGCGACGGGCATCACGGCGGGGGCGGGTTCTTCGGCATGGATTTCGCCGCTCCGGTTGCTGCGGTGGCGCAGTTCGGCGAGCACGCCGCCGGTGCCTTCCTCGCCTTCTCCAGAGCCTGGCAGGTCGAGTGTCAGGTCTTGGAGGGGGCCGTACGGGAGCTGCACCGCAAGATCGGTGCCAGCGCTGTCGACTACCACGGGACGGACAAGGCCATCGCCGTGACCCTGGGCTCCGTGCCCAGCCAGTCCTGACGGCGGTGGGTGACGTGCCGAAGACTCCCTTGCAGCAGGTCATGGATCTGCATCGCGAGATCGCCGGCCTGCAACTGGGCGCCATAGCCAACTGTAGATTCCCGTTTCCTGTCCTCTACTCACGAGGCGTGTCCTATGCCTGGCCTCAGTGTGGGACACGCCAGGTCAGCGCTGTCCTGGCGCGTTGAAGCTGTCGGATCCCCACCATTCTCGTATGTGCCGTCCGCTTCTCATCCGGGCATGTGCTGAGAGGCGATGCCTCGTCTCTCGTGGGACCTCAGCTCACTTCGCCGGAATCTGACGCATCGGAGACGTCGACGGTGTCAGGTCCGCGAACGAGGTCGGCCACGCGATGTCATCGATGGCGAGCCACGGCGCAGCGGCTACGGCGGTGGGTGTCACCCCGGTGAACGCTTTGACCTCGCGGTGGAGGTGGGCCTGGTCGACGTAGCCGCTTTCGGCCGCCACCTGGGCGGCGGCGTTACCCGCCGCGAGGAGCTGGGCGGCGTGGTCGAAGCGCACCAGCCGGGCGGCGTGCTTGGGGGTGAGGCCGATCTGGGACCGGAAGCGGGACCACAGGCGCTTACGGCTCCATCCCACCTCGTTCGCCAGGGTGTCGACGCGCACCCGTCCCCGGCTGGTGCGCATCAGCCACCAGGCAGCGGCCACTTCTGGATCAAGCGGCGGGCGGGCGCTCATCCGTCGGCCAAGGGCATCCGCTGCGATCGTGAACCGTTCGTCCCACGACGTGGCGGCCCGCAGCCTTTCCTCGGCTCGCCCGGCGTCGCGGCCCCAGACATCCTCCAGGGTGGCCACCGTCCCGCTGAGGTCGGTCGATGCGCCGAACACCGCGACCGCCAGGACCGGTGACAACCGGATCTGGAGGCACTCGATCCCGCCGGCCGCCCGGCCTCCGAGCCGAAGATCGCCCGGTACCAGCCCGACGACCGTGCTGCCGCATTCGCGCCGGCCGTGGGCGTCGTAGACAAGGTTGTCTCCGTCGCTCAGGTCCACGAACAGAGTGATCGAGGGGTGCGCGACCATGGCGATATCCACGTCTGCCGGAGCACGCTGGCGGAACCCGGCCATGCTGACTCCTGGCAGCCGGCCCGGCTGCCGGGGCACAGCGATCTCCACCGACGCCCAGTCAGGTGGTGATTCGGTGGACTTCACAACACCAGGCTAGGCGATGGGTGTCAGCGGCCCGTCGTCCCGAAGCGCAGCAGCAACTCGCTGGTCGGCTCCGGCGCTTCGAGCATGGGGAAGTGCCCGACGCCGGGCAGCTGCTCGACTCGTGCGTTCGGCACCGTGTCGTAGTGGTGCGCCGAAGACGGATCCCAGCGGGGGTCGGCAGCGCCGAAGATCACCAGAACCGGGACGTCGAGTGCGGTCAGGCGCGCGGGTACGCTCCGCTCGGCGATGTACGCGCCGTTGTGGCGCAGCACCGTCCTGAACGTGCGGTAACCGATGCCCCGTACGTCGGCGACCAGGTCGTTCGGGACGTCCACCGGGCGGTTGCACACCGCGGTCACCCCCCGGCGGAGCATCGCGTCGGAACGGACTCTCCATAGAAGCGGGCCGAGCGGCGGGTCGATCAGGACCCGAAGGAGGACGGGCTGCGGAAGGAGCGCGTCGGGACTCGGACCACTGCTGATCAGTGCGAGCGAACCCACCAGGTCCGGGCGCTGTTCGGCGAGGGCGGTGGCGATGTACCCGCCGCTGGAGTGCCCGGCCACGGTGACCGAACGAGGGCCGAGCGCATCGAGCACCGCAGCCAGCCTGGCTGCCTGCTCAGACACGTCGTACGACGGCGCGGGCGGGGACTGACCGTGGCCCGCGAGGTCGATCCGGATGACGTGATGCCGGCTGGCCAGTGCCGGCACTACCGGGCCCCAACAGCTGCCCGAGGCCCCCGATCCGTGGATGAGCACCAGCGGCGGCGCTTCCCGCGGGCCGTCGTGGACCACGTGCATCCCGTGCACATGCTGACCGTCGTAGATACCCATACCCGAGAGGATGCCCGGGCTGCCGGCCCTCGGTCTTGTACAAATGTCGTCACGAGCCCGACGATCGCCAGGACTTCTGTCTCCACGGCGAGCGGGACTTCCGCGAAAGCCAGGCTGTCTGAGGTCGGCAGCCGTTGGCAGTCTCGAACTACCTGGCATTCGTGCAGCTCAACGAGCCCCTAGGGACCAGCTGCACCGCGACAGGACAAGCGTCATGTGGTCCGTCTCAACTTCCGTCGAGCAACGTGGAAAAGGACACGGGAGTGGGACGAATTCGAGAGGACACCTGGCGAGACAAGCCGCGTCAGTGCTGGTCAGGACTCCTCCAAGGGACATCGGAAACGGGAACCTACACCAACATCGGGGCACAGATGCGGATGTCGCATGCCATCAGCACTGCCCGGTCGTACCGGGCTCCGCTGGGCGATCCCGGACACATCGAGAGCGTTTCTGCCCGGTACTCTCGTGCGGCCTCCCGTGTCGACACCGCCCGGGGTCGGCTGCACGATGTGGCCACTGCGGGACTGCCTGAGGTTTGGGTGGGCAAGGCCGGCGAGAAGGCCACGGAGGCGATCACCGCCACCGCCTACACCGCAGACGAGATGGCCAAGAAGTTTCAGGAGGTGGGGCCGGTCCTGTTCCGTCTTGCCGACGGCATCCGCGAGGCCCAGGCCCGGCACGAGCGCGGCCTGCTGGCCTTGGAGTCGGCGGCCGAGGTCCTCCGTCAGGGGAACGTGTCGGACACCGACCACCTCATCCGCGCTCGCGGAATCATCGTTGACGGTCTCGATCTGCTGGTCCAGGCCTTCTCCGGTGCCGAGAAGACCGGAACGGCCGCGGCGAAGGTCCTGAACAAGCTCGCTTCCGAGGCCCGTGCGGCCAAGCTCGGCACCCAAGAGTTGACCGACACCGATCGCCTGGTCCTCGCCGATACCTTCGTCACCGGTGGCCCGCAGCAGCTCAACGAGATCCTCTCCGCCGATGAACTACGCCGCTCATCGCAGTTCCTGGACAAGCTCGGCGGGCGTGACCGGCAGGAGTTCGAGCGGCTCCTGGCCCAGTCCGCGTCTCCCTCGGAGCGGGCCTTCCTGATGAAGGGTCTGGCTGCCGGTTACGACATGGCGGTCCTTCGCCCCTATGCCCAGCAGATCCACGGCCGGGACGCCGGCTGGCTGCGTGACCACCTCACTCCCTTTCACACCGACAGCTCCGCCACCCCCACAGGATCGGAGTCCCCGGCGCAGTTCGGCTCCGCCCCTTGGAAGCAGCCCGACACGGAAGGAACCTGCGTCGCCTCTTCCACCATCACGGCACGCGCCATGGCAGACCCGCTGTATGCCCTCCGTCTCACCACCGGAGGGCGTCCCGGCGACCCCGCCCGGGACAATCCGGACGCCTTCCAGCGACGTCTGACCGAAGAGCAGCACCGGGTCCACGAAGAGGGTGACGGCGGCACGCTGCCGGGCGGCGGCATGGGCAAAGACGGCAAGGGGACGATCCTGACCGATGAACTCGGCCCTCGCACCGGTGCCGCGTACCAGTACCACGGTCTGCCCGACCCCCAGGCCCGCCAGAATGCCTTGCGGGGATCGAGAAGGCCGTGGACAACGGGCAGCCCGTACCGGTCGGCGTACAAGGGCGGGACGAGAACGGCAGACGCGAGGGGCACGCGGTACTGATCGTCGCCCATGAAGGCGACAGACTGCAGATCTACAACCCCTGGGGGTACACCACCTGGGTGAGCGAGGAGGACTTCATCAACAACCGCATGGACAAAGCCTCCAGAGGCAGCCTGCCCGAGGCATACGCCTACCACCTCCCACAATGACCGCCTCTCCGCAAAGGACCCACAAGCCGCCCCAGGGGGACCATCCCGTGAACCGCCCGACGCGGATCGCCGCGACAGCGGCCGTCGCGTTGCTGACGCTGTCCGGCTGCGACGACAACGGAAGACCCGAGGACGGCCTGGGCACCGTGTACACCGTGGAACCACGAAGCGACGAACCCCTCGACCGCGTTGAAGGCCCTGCCTCCGTGGACCACGGCAAGCGCTTCTCCATCGCCGTACTCACCAGCGCCTCCGCCCGCCGCGAATGGAAGCCCGCCGAAGCGGGCCCGCCGGGCGGCGTCGTCCGGCCGGCAGGCAATAGCACGCGTCAGACAAAGGAGCAGAAGGAGAGCGACGGCAGCGGCTACACCATGTACTTCACCTTCGACGCCGTAAAACCGGGAAAGACGAAGATCCTCTTCACCAACCGCTGCGGAGACAGAAAGCAGCGCTGCTACTCCCCCGGCGCCCTGCGTACGCTCACCTACCGCGTCACCGTCCGCTAGGAAGTGGTAACTCCATGACGGACGAGACCCTGACCGACGAGCAGCTGATCGAACTCGACATCCCTTTGCTCATCCGCTACGGGCTCCTCCTGGGCGGACCGCACCGTACTGTCCTCTTGGGCGACGGCACGATCGCCGCCGCCCTGACCGTCGAACGCTACGGCGTCCACCCCCGCTCCGTCGCCTTCCTCGGCGAAGCCGTCCGCAGAATCGGCCTGCAGGCAGCCAGTCGGCTTCCGGAGCCCCTGCCGGGCGTCGAGGCCGCCGGCACAGCCCGCGAGTGGCTGACGACCGCGGCCTCCGTGGCGCAAGGGCTCGATGACGACGCAACCATGGCGCGGTGGCTGGAGGCCGTCGCGACCGTGCTCGCCTTGCGGCAGAACACCCGTCAAACCGAGGCCGGTTGATAGAGCCTGGCGTCCCTCACCTGCAATGCGCCGCCGTCCAGCGATGCCGTTCTCCACGGTAGGCGCTCTTGCCAGGATCGCCACCACGGCCGCAGGTGCAACGGCGACTGAAAGCGAGAATTCGGCGAACCGTACACCGAGCGGCGTGTGTCGCCTCGGCATCCTGGCCGACGACCGCGCCGCCGACGACGGCCTGGTGCGCGAGTTTTACCTCCGCGCGGAGGCGGTGTAGGACCGCGCGGCCGTCTCCTCCTGCCGCGAGGACGACGTCGCCGAGGCCGAGCGCGCCGTCGCCTGGCTCCACGCCCTGGACACCGACCGGTCCGCCGACGCTTCCCCGAGTTCGGCGGACCACGAGATCCGGACGCACCACGGTCTGCGCGCCTACGTCCGTCAGGAGTACGTCACCTGGATTACCCAGCGGGAGGACCACTGATGGCCAAGGTCGCCCGCTACGCGACCGAAGTCGACATGCGGCTCCCGAACCGACCGGCTCCCGGACGTGTGCCAAGGCGCGGGCCCGCTTGAACGCTCCGGTCGAAGACGCCCCCACCGCCGGCTCGCGTCCGTCGCCCCGGCGTCGTGGTGTGGAGCGGTGGCAGTGGCCAGGCCCTACCCGTCTTCCGCACTCTGCTTGGGCGCGGCCATCCGGCGTTTCGTTCCCGCGCTGTGGCCGGGCATGGGCGAGGCGTACGCGCGTGGCGCCGCGCGCCCGGTGGGGGGCGCGCGACCGGCGGGAGGCGGCGGGCGCCCCGCTCACGCGCCGGGCGTCAGTGGCGCAGATCCTCCCACGTCACCACCGGGCTTGCCGCCCGCAGGCCGAAGTCCAGGGCCGGGTCCCGTACGGGCCACTTCAGGCGCAGCCAGCCGGGCACGGTGGCGAGGATGCCGTCGTCGCCGGCCAGGTGCCAGAAGGTGTTGGAGTCGCGGCGGGCGAAGTACGGGCAGAACAGGGAGACGACGAGGGTGACGCGGCGGCCCCGCGTCACGGGGGTCACCGCGTGGAAGATGCGGCTGCCGTGCAGGAAGAGGGTCGCTCCGCGGGCCCGGCAGTCCGCCTCGCGGATGCGCGGGTCGTCGGCGGTCACGTCGTCGAACTCGCCGGTGCGGCCCTGGAAATAGGTGAACCGGCCGCCCTCGTAGTCGGCGCCGTCGCTGAGCTGGACGGTGAAGACGTAGTCCATGCCGTCCCGGTGCCACCGGACGATCTCCGGACGGCCGTGGCCCTCGAAGTAGTTGATCTGCGCGGTCGGCAGGCGCAGCGGGTGCGGGATCAGTGGGACGCCGGCGATCCGGGAGCAGGCGAGCAGGAAGCCGCGGTCGCGGATCATGTTGTGGAGGAACGGCGACACGAGGTCGGCGCCGCGCAGCCGGCGGGTGGCGATGAACCGGCTGGAACCGGCGGCCGGTTCCAGCCGGTCGCACACCTCGGCGAGCCGGTCCAGCCCCTCCGCCGTGAGGATGCGGAACGGGCCGACGAGCGCGGTGTCGTCCACCGTGTCGCCGTGGCGGGCGAGTTCGCGGCTCGCGTAACCGAAATCCTGGAGGGTGACGCGCGGCCCGTCCGCGTCCGGGACGACGAACTCGCCGCGCCAGCGCGGCTCCCCGGGCGTGCCCGGCGGCCGGCGCGGCCGGCGGGCACGGACCGCGTGGAAGAACTGGTCGACGCCCGTCGCCGTCCGGGGAAGGTTGAGGACGCCGTCCTCGCCGCGCCGTGTCCGGACCATCGCCATGAGACATCCCTCCCGACGGACAGCGCCTCGGCGCGTTCGACGGCCCGCCGCCCGGAACGTTCCGTCCCGGCGGGCCGGGCGCCGGCCGCGGCCAGTATCCACCGCCCGGGGGGCCGCCGGGCAAGGACGCGATCCCGCCACCCGCTCAGCCGCGGGCCGCCACCTGTTCGGCGACCCACCGGGCCTGCCGGGTCACCGTCCGCAGGTGGTTGGCGAACGGGATGCGGACGTGCGTGCCGACGCCGGCCAGCCAGACGTGCTCCGGCGGCGCGCCGGGGGCCCGGCGCACCCGCAGGTCCGCCTCCAGGTGGTCGACGACGGTGTCGCCGGGGTCACCGGGGCGGAGGAGGAGTTCCCTTCCATCCGCCCGCCACGTCACCTCCGGCGGCTCGAAGCCGGTCGCGTTGACGACATGGTCGTAGGTCCCGGGCGGGTCAGCGCCCGGCCCCGACACCCGCCACACTCCGCCCGTGAAGGCGACGGACTCCGGGTAGGAGGGGGCGACCCGCAGTGCGCCCGTAGCGCAATGCTCCAGCAGGCGCCGGGCGTTGACGACAGTGAGCGCGGTCAGATAGCGGCCGACGAACCAGTCGAAGCGCCGCATCAGGGACCGCGTACGGCCGGCCGGTAGACCGTCGGCGAAGGCGGTCAGCGCCTCGATCACGGCCACCGCCACCCCGGGCCAGAGACACACCCCCGCCTCGGCCAGGGCCGTCTCCTCCGCCAGGCGCCGGACGGGATCGGCGGCCCGGGACGTCTGCGCGCGCAACGGGCGGTCGCCGAGCAGCCGTACGGCCTCCACCACGCAGCGCGTCAACCGCCGTTCCAGCAGCGGGTCGTCGGGGTCCAGCCTGGCCATCCGCCGCAACGGCGGGAAGTCCCGCGGCGGGGCGTGCAGCGAGAGCCGCACCGCGGGCAGGGACCCGGACGGCGAGGTCAGCGTGGTGCGGTGGCCGTCCCGGCACAGCAGCAGGGCGGCGTCCACCGCGGACTGCCGCGAACCGAGGACGAGGACGCGCCGCCGCCCCGCGCCGAGCGCGGCACGGAGCCGGGCGGACGGGTACGGGCTGTCCACGTACCGGGGGTGGCCGGTGAGCGCGGCGAACCCCCGCGGCACGCGTGGCCGGTGGACCCCGGTGGCCAGGACGACGTCGTCGGCGACGAGCTCCGCCCCGTCGTCCAGCCGCAACCGGGGAGACCCGTCACCGAGCCGTATGGACACCAGTCGGCGAGGGATGTGACGTACCGTCACCCCCTTCTGCTTCGCCGCGTCCCGGGCGCCCTCCCAACGGGCCGCGCAGTAGCCGGCCATGGCGGCGCGGGGTACGCAGGTGTCGGGAGCGCCCGTCCAGCCCCGGGCGCGCAGGTGGTCGACGAAGTCGTGCGGCCGGTCGGGCAGCAGGGAGTTGACGTCGGCGGCGCTGTTGCACATCAGCAGGGGATCGTCGTCCCCGAAGGCCAGTCCCCAGCCGGGCGGCGACGGGTCCACCACCAGCACCGACCCGACGGGCCTGCCGCCCGCGCACGGCAGGGCCGCCACCAGGTGCGCGAACACGCTCGTCCCGGCGGCCCCGGCCCCACGATCGCCACCGTACGGCTGCTGTCGCCGACGTCGTCCCGTCGCGTCACGTGCTTGCCCTTCCTCCCGCGAGCGTCCCCGCTCCACCTCCGGAATCCCGACCTCCCCGGGTCCAGAGTGTCATTCATCAGGCCCGAGGCGATGTCCTTCCGTCCTTGTGGTGGCTGGTCCGGGTGAACGCCTCGCCGGTGGCGGGGACTCTGCCCGCGTCGTGCCGGGTGGCCGGGCGGCGTCTTGCCCGGGCGCCGGCGCCCGGGCAAGACGGCAGGGTCACGGCAGGACGACCAGCCCGTTGCGCTCGGGAGCGCCCGAGTGCCACGGGTCCGCGCTGGCCGCGTTGGCATTCACACTCACCAGGCGGCTCCACGGCGCGTCGTCGGCGTTCGCGGGCCCGCTCAGGATGCCGAGGATCGCGGCGGCTCCGAGGAGGACGGTGGTGATACGGCGCATGATGTGCCTTCCGGGTTTACAGGTGATCGGTTCGGGGCGGATCTGCCCGCATGATCTCCACCGCATGCGAGACATCACCCGTGCGTGGACGGCGAATCGGTTCTTCGCGCGCCCATACGTCTCCTGCGGCGCAGGGGGCGAAGGGAGGGCGCTTCGTCGGGCAACCCAGAGACTATTGAGATAAAAGCGTCTTTTCATCCCTTCCAGTGGTTTGCCCGGGACTTCGCTGCGGTGGCGCCGTGCCGCATTCCAGAATCGGAGGGTGCGCCTTGAGGTGAACGGCGGCAGTCGTGAACTGGGCGGGGGTGGACGCTGGATGCTGGGCGACCGGGTGGCGTTGCGCCGGGCCTCGATCTCGGATCCGGTGCTGAGAGAGGCGTACCGGCTGTGCGGCCGGTTGCTGGTGGCGTTCGAGGGATGGGACCACTGGGCGGGGTCGTTGCTGCTGCCCGCGGACAAGCGGCCGCATTCATGGGCGATCTACGCGCTGATCCGGTGGGCGGATGAACTGGCGGACAGTGGTGATCCCCGGAAACGGGCCGACCGGTATGACCTGTGGTGCCGGCGGACGCTAGAGGACGTGCGCAGCGGCCGCTCGACGGACCCGCTGTGCCAAGCCTTCACGCACACGGCGGCTGTGTGTTCGATCGACGTGGCCGACGTGGAGGCTCTGCTCGCCGGCCTCCGGGCGGACCTGTCGGTGCGGCAGTACGCCACCTGGGAGGACGTCCGCCGTTACATCACCGGGATCACGGGAGCCGCGGGGCGGATGTTCCTGCGGGTGCTGGAGCCGGTCGATCCGCGCGCGGAGGAGGTCATGGTCGCGTTGGAGGAAGCCATGCAACTGACCGACATGCTGCGTGACGTGGTGGAGGACGCGCGGCAGGGCCGGGTGTATCTGCCGGCTGAGGACCTGCAGCGGTTCGGCATCGCCCGGAACGACCTTCGTGGCGGACCTGCCACGCCGCAGCTGCGCCGGCTCGTCCGTTTCCAGGTGCGGCGGGCACATGAGCTGTTCGCTGCCGGAGCCGAGACGATCGGGATGATCCGCCCCGACAGTCGGCCGTGCCTGTGGGCGATCACCGAGACCCACCGGACACTGCTGGCGGAGATCGAACAGCGCGACTACGACGTCTTCAGCCGCCGCGTGGCCCTGTCCCCCTGGCAGAAGAGCCTGATCGCCTGCCGGGCGGCCGCCCGGGGGTTCGCGGGGGCCGCCGCATGAGGGAGGGCCCGCGGGACACCGCACCGCCGACGCGGCCGACCACCTGTGCCGCGGCGCGGGCAGTGGCGCGGCACAGTGGCCCGCGCCCACCGGCGGTCGGCGCGGGAGCCGGCGAGGACGGTGCCGTCGAGCGCGAGGGACTCGCGGCGTTGCGGCTGCTGTTGCGGGAGGCGCTGGCGGATCGCTGGGACACCCAGCAGAAGTCGGTCGGTGCTGTCTGCCGTTACGCTCTGGCCTCGTCCGGGAAGCTGCTCCGGCCGCTGCTGCTGCTGGAGGCGGCCCAGGCTGTGGGCGGCGATCCGCACAGTGTGCTCCCGGCCGCGGTGGGCACCGAGTGCGGCCATGTGGCCAGCCTCATCCACGACGACATCATCGACGGCGACGCCATGCGCCGCGGCCGGCCGTCGGTACCCCACCGGTTCGGCGCCGGCGAGGCGCTCCTGGCGGGCGACTGCCTGATATTCGACGCGTTCGCCGCACTCGCCGAATGCCGCCACCGCGGCGTCCCCCACGACCGCATCGTGATGGCGCTGGAGGTGGTGGCCGGCGCCGGCCGGGACCTGTGCCGTGGCCAGAGCCTGGAAGCCGAGCTCACCGCCGCATCCTGCTTCGACATCGGCGCCTACCTGGAAGTCGCCCGGCTGAAGACCGCCGCGTTCTTCCGCGGAGCCGGCGAGAGCGGCGCGGTCCTGGGCGGGGGCACGACGGCCCAGGTGGGAGCCATCCGCGACTTCGGCCGGCATCTGGGCATCGCTTTCCAGATCCACGACGACCTGCTGCCCTACATCAGCACGTCCGCCGTCACCGGCAAACCGGACACCAGCGACGTGCGCAACCGGCGCCTGACCCTGCCGCTGCTGCTCGCCCATGAAGCGGCGAGCGGACCACAACGCGAAGCCCTGCGACGCGCGCTGCGCGACACCCACGATGCCGAGCACGCCCTGCGTACCCTCGCCCGGCTCACCGCCGCCACCGGAGCGGTGGCCGCCGCCGCGGCGCAGGCCGAAAACCACGTACGCACGGCGTTGCAGGCACTGCAAACGTTGCCGACGACGGCCGGCCGCGCCCGGCTCGGCCGCCTGGCCCAGGCGCTTTTGATCTCCTACCGCTGACGCGCTCGCGCCCGGCCAGGACCTTCTTCGGCTTCCGCGCGTTCCGGTGCACCGCACATGACGCACGAAAGGGATCGACTATGGCTGCGAGCCACACGGAGGAAACCGCGGACGTGGTCGTGGTGGGCGCCGGGCCGGCCGGCTCGGCCACCGCCTACCACCTCGCCCGGGCCGGGCTGGAGGTACTGCTGCTGGAGAAGGCCGTCTTCCCGCGGGACAAGGTCTGCGGCGACGGGCTGAGCCCGCGCGCGGTGAAGGAACTGCTCACCATGGGCGTCCGTCTTCAAGGCCCCGGCTGGGTACGCACTCGTGGACTGCGCGTCTTCGACGGCCGGCGGCGCATCGAGATGGACTGGCCGGACACGGCCGGCTTTCCCGACTACGGACTGGTGCGCACCCGCCAGGACTTCGACCACCTGCTGGCCGGACGGGCCCAGGCGGCGGGCGCCCGCCTCCTGGAAGGCACCAAGGTCACCGGTGTGGTCACGGACGAGCGCACCGACCGCGTACGGGGGGTGGTCGCCCGCCGCGACGACGCCCGGTACACCTACTCGGCTCCCCTCGTGGTGGCCGCGGACGGCGCCTCCAGCCGGATCGCGGTCGCCATGGGCCTGCAGCAGCGAAAGGACCGGCCCTTGGGCGTGGGTGTGCGCCGCTACTACACCACCGGCCGCGAGGACGACGGCTACATCGAGGCATGGCTGAACCTGTGGGATCCCGCCCGCGACCACCGGGCGTTGCTCCCCGGCTACGGCTGGATCTTCCCCGTCGGCAACGGGGTGTGGAACGTCGGAGTGGGGACTCTGACCGTCAACCGGCGCCTGGACGTCGACCACCGCGCACTGCTGGAGGACTGGAGCCGAGGGCTGCCCGCGCACTGGCAGTTCGACGAGGACCACGCCACCGGCGCGGTGCGTGGACACGCACTGCCGTGCGGCATGAACCGGCGCCCCCAGTACACACGCGGCGTGCTGCTCACCGGCGACGCCACGGGAATGATCAACCCGCTCAGCGGGGAGGGCATCGACTACGCCCTGGAATCGGGCCGGCTGAGTGCCGAGGTCATCATCCAGGCGCTGGCCCGCTCCACCGCCGCCCAGCGCGAACGCGCCCTGCACACCTACCCGCACCGCCTCCAAGACGCGTTCGGCGGCTACTTCACCGTGGGCCGGCTGGTGGTGCGGTCCCTCGGAAACCCCCACGTCATGAGGCTCATCGCCACCAACTGCTTGCGTGCCCGCATCGTGCGCAAGACGATGTTCAAACTGTGGGCCAACGTCACCGACCCGCACAGCAAGGATGCCGCCGACCGCGTCATCAACGCCGTGCTCAAAGCCATCCCCGCCGCTTGAGACGGGCAGGGCCGGGAGCCCCCCGAGCGGCGTCGACACCGGACCTTGAAAGACGGATTTACGCCCAGAGCATGCGGGGGTTCCATTCCGGGGCCGGCACGGGCAGGGTCACGATCATGAGACTGCTGATACTCGGCGGAACGGAATTCGTCGGCCGCGCCCTGACGGACGAGGCCCTGGCCCGCGGCTGGGAGGTGACGGTCTTCCACCGAGGCCGGCACCCCGCGCCGCCCGGTGTGACCGTGCTGCACGGCGACCGCCGGGCGGACGGCGGGCTGGCCGCGCTCGATCGCGGCGAGTGGGACCTGGTCGCCGACACCTGGTCGGGCGCCCCCTCGGCCGTCCGCGACACCGCCCGGCTGCTGACCGGCCGCGCCGCGGGCTACGCCTACGTCTCCAGCCGCTCTGTCCACCCGCACCCCTGCCCGGCCGGCCTCGCGGAGGACGGCCCGCTGGTGGACGGCTCCCCGGACGCCGGCGAGGTCCCCTACCCGGAGGCCAAGCGCGGCGGGGAACTGGCGGCGACCGACGCCTTCGGCGACCGGGCGCTGCTGGTCAGGGCCGGGCTGATCCTCGGCCCGGGCGAGAACATCGGCCGACTGCCCTGGTGGCTGCTGCGCGTCGCGCGCGGCGGCCGGGTCCTGGCCCCGGGCCCGGCCGCGTCGCCGATCCAGTACATCGACGCCCGCGACCTGGCGGCCTGGACCCTGGACGCCGCCGCGCACGGCCTCGGCGGTCCCTACAACCTCGTCAGCCCACCCGACCACACCACCATGGGCGAACTCCTGGAAACCTGCGTCCGCGTCACCGGCTCCGACGCCGAACTGTGCTGGACGGACCCCGAACCGATCCTCGCGGCGGGGATCGCCCCCTGGACCGACCTGCCCATCTGGCTGCCGCCGGGCGAGGAGCACACCACGCTCTTCACGGCCGACGTCGGCAAGGCCCTGGCCACCGGGCTGCGCTGCCGGCCCGTGGAGGAAACGGTCGCCGACACCTGGACCTGGCTGGAGTCCCTCGGTGGCGCACCACCGCTGCGCCCGGACCGCCCGCCGGTCGGCCCGGACCCGGAGACGGAGGCGAAGCTGCTGGGGGACTGAGCTCCCGTCCCGCGCCGACTCGCCATGCCCGGGTCCCTGGCCACCCCACGCGTGTCCTCCCACGCCATCGGCTGGCGCTCCCGTTCCGGTTCACCGCCCCGGCCCCGGTGGAGGCCGCCGCCACGGCCGGTACCGGGGTTTCCTGCGGTCCGGAGTCAAGGCTGCCCGGACGGCCCGGATCGGCGCCCGTACGGCCCGACCAGTCCGTACGGCCCGGACAGTCGGGATCGTCGCCCGGACCGGATCGAGGCGCGCGGTCCGGGACGATCGGCGTGCCCGCCCATGACGCGGGCGAGGTCCGCGACTCCGTAGCCGCGCGAGCGCAGGGCGTCGAGAACGGCAGGCAGGGCCCGGGCGTCGAGGACGGTGTGGCGGCCCTCCGGGGCACCCACGTGCATCTGGATGATCGCCCCGGGGCGGAGGGCGTCCGTCACCCGCCGGACCGTTCGCTCCACGGTCATGCCGCCCTGGGGACCCAGGTAGCCGTTGGTGTCCGTGGTGAACTCGATGTCGGCGAAGCCCAGGGCGTTGACTTCGGCGATCTGCCGCGGCGTGGTGTCGCCGTAGGGGAAGCGGAAGAAGGGCAGCGGCGCGGTGCCCGTGGCGGCGCGGATGGCGCGATCGGCGCTGAGGACTTCGGCCGCGCGCTCGCGGGGAGTCAGCTCCCCGAAGTGGGGGTGGCTGAAGGAGTGGTTGCCGATGCCGTGACCGGCGGCTGCCAGGGAGCGGGCGGCGGCCGGGTGGCGTTCGGCGAAGTCGCCGGTGAGGAAGAACGTGGCGGGGGCGTGGTGTTGACGCAGCACGGCCAGCACCGTGCCGATCCCGTCGGTGTTCCAGGCAGCGTTGAAGGTCAGCGCGACGAGACGGCGGCCGGTGCGGAAGGTGCGGTTCTCGGAGCCGTCGAGAAGGGGCGACGCATGCGGACGGGAGGCCGCGACCGTGACGGTACGGTGCGTGGTGGTGGGCGCGGGAGTGGTGGCAACGGCCGTCAGAGCGGTCGCCGTTGCCGCCAAGGTGGTGATCACGGATGCGATGAAGCGCTTCACGGGAGGAAGTTACCGGAGGCGCGGACGTCGACCGGAGTGGGCGCGGTGCCCCGAAGGGGTGGGTTTACGGGCTCACCGGCCGCCGGAAGGCCGGCACCGCGATGCTGGTGCGGTGATCGACCACCTTCACCGCATCCCCTCCCGCCGCCGGTTTCTCGCCCTGGGCGGTGCCCTCCTGGCGTTGTCGCCGGGCCCGGCCACGGCCGCCACCGGTGAGGGCGGCGCCGGCTCACCCCTCCCCGTACCGCAGCACCATGTCACCGCCGGGCCGAAGACCGTGGCGCTGACCTTCGACGACGGCCCGAGCCCGCTGTACACGCCGAGAGTCCTCGCCGTCCTGGCCCGCTACGGCGTTCCGGCGACCTTCTTCCTGATCGGCCGAAACGTCGTCAAGTACCCGGACGTGGCACGGGAGATCCTCGACCAGGGTCATGAACTGGGGAACCACTCCTGGTCCCATCCCGATCTGACCAGGCTCACGCGGGACCGGGTCCGGGACGAGATCAGGCGGACCCAGGACGTCATCGGCGACACGACGGGCCGTACACCCCGGGTGTTCCGGGCGCCCTACGGGTTCTTCGCCCCGGCGTCCCTCGCCGTGTGCGCGCGGCTGCGGCTGCGGCCGGTCTCCTGGTCGGTCGACACCGTGGACTGGTCCAACCCGGGTGTGGAGCACATCGTGCGGACCGTGGAGACGGAAGCGGTCACCGGCTCGATCGTGCTGCACCACGACGGTACGTTGAGCGAAGGCGCGCTGCCCGACCGGGAGGGGAACGCCGACCGGACGCAGACCGTCGACGCGCTCGGGTTCTACCTTCCCCGGCTCATCGACGCGGGTTACCGCTTCACCACCGTCAGCGGCACGGGCCCCTCGGCGGCCTCGTTCGGGTGACCATCGCATGATCCGTGAGGGCGTGGGAAGTTCACTGCCGTCCGCCGTAGGCGCCGCCTGCCCAGGAGGAATCATGCGCGGTGCGATCCGACGCCTCCTCGTCCCTGTCGCCGGAGCGTTCGCCCTGCTCGGCCTCCTCGTCGTCCCGGCCCACGCCGGCGGAACGGAGACCGGCGGCGGCTCGGACGACTCCTCGGCCGGGCCGGCCGGGCAGCTCGCCTCCACCGCCGACAACCAGGCGGGGGACGTCGAAACCATCCTCAGCGGCGTCACCGCCAAGCTCTGGCGAAACCCATGAACTCCTGGAACAGGCTGAAATGAACAATGAGTTGTGGCACAGGCGGGGCATCCTGCGCCTGGCGGCCGGCCTTGCCGGTGCGACGACCGCCGTGGCGGCCGCCGGCCCCGCCTTCGGCCGGCAAGCCGTCCCCGGCCGGCAAGCCGTCCCCGGCCGCCTAGCCAACGGCTCCGCGAGGCCCCCGGTGACCGGACGCCTGGCAGGGCGGGACGTCGAGAAACTGCCCATCACCGAGAAGGAGGTGGCCCTCACCTTCGACTGCGGCAGCAGTCCGGACGGCGTCGACGCCGTCCTGGCGACGCTGCGCGAGCACGGGCTGCCGGCGACGTTCTTCATGACGGGCCGCTTCGCCCAGGACCACACCGAGGCCGCGCGCCGCGTCGCGCGGACGCATCCGGTGGGCAACCACTCCATGACCCACCCACCCTTCACCCGGCTCACGCACGAGCAGCGCGTGACCGAGATCCGCTCGGCCGCGCGGGCCGTCGAGGAGGCCACCGGGCGCCCGCCCGTGCCGCTCTTCCGCTTCCCGTTCGGAGACGTCGACCGGCAGTGCGTCGCGGACGTGAACGACGAGGGGTACACCTGCGTCCGCTGGACCGTGGACACCCTGGGCTGGAAGGGCGCCACCGGGGGCGCCACCACCGCTACCGTGACCGGCCGCGTCCTGCGCGCCCTGACCCCCGGCACCATCGTCCTCATGCACGTGGGACGCACGAGCCCGGCGGACCCCTCGACCGTCGACGCCACGGCGCTGCCACACCTCATCAAGGCCGTCGACGACCAGGGCTATGGATTCACCTCCCTGGACGCGCTCGTGGCAGAGGCCGGGGACGCCGCAGGGGGACGGCCGCGATGAACGGCGGGCCGGCCGGCGGCGGGGCGCGGAGCAGTCAAACCGGACCGCGCGGGCGGCCGGCGGGGCCCGCCCACTCCGTAGGAAGCGGCGGGAGACCGTCGGCTCGGCACCGCTGATTTCCACGGGGCCGGTCCGCCCGTCGATGCGCGGCGGTAGCCGTTCGCACTCCGCGGGTCCGGTCCGGGTCCAGGGCACCGGCCGGACCACGGCGGCGGCGAGCCCGAACTCGCTCCCGCCGCCCGCGAGCGAGCGTCACCGTCCCCGTGCCGCCGGTTTCCGGGCGGCAGGCGTCCCGCTCCTCGGCCGGTGCGCGGCGCGGGCCGTCGCGGCGCACGACGTACCGGGCGCGCAGCCCGCCGAACGGGCGGTGCGGGCGGCCGGTGCGGCCGCCGGCCCCGCTCTGACGGGCACGGGCAGGCAGCGGCGGCGCCATGTCTCGGATGGTGACTTTTTCAGGGGTGCGTACGCCGCGCCGCACACTCCTCGATCGTCCTGGTCCAGGCGGCGAGAGCCGGGGTACGGGACGTCGTCTCGCTCAGGTTCCGCCACAGGTCCGCGCTGCTCCAACGCGTGAACCAGCGGTGGGCCGTGGGCACGCTGACGCCGAACGAGGGCGGGAGCTGCTGCCACGCGCAGCCGCTGGTGACCACGTAGACGACGGCGGCCATGACCCTGCGCGCGTCGGCCGCCGCCCTGCCGCCGCCCTGGGGTCTTCGTGGCACGTCCGGCAGGAACGGACGAGCCGCTTCCCACATCTCGTCGGGGACCAGGCGCTGAGCGAGTGCCTCCATTCGCGTGATCATACGTACCTGTAACCGCCCTCCACCGACCTGCCAAACGAGACGTGGGCTCATGTGCGCGAGCGAGCTCCGCGGACTTATCGTCGGCCGCCCGCCGACGAGTTCGGCATTCGTCCAAGGAGGAGAAACCATGACCATTCTCGTGACCGGAGCGACGGGGACGGTCGGCCGCGTCCTGGTCGACCGGCTGCTGGGCGACGGGCGGCGCGTGCGGGCCCTGACCAGGGATCCGGAAGGGGCCCGGCTGCCCGCTGACGTCGAGGTGGTGGCGGGCAGCCTTACCGAGCTCGCGGGAGTCGCCGCGGCGCTCGACGGGGTGGACGCCGTCTACTACATGTCCGGGGTGCTCGACCCGGACCGTGCGGCAGAGCAGGCCCGCGCCTTCATGGAGCTCGCCACGCGTGCCGGGGTCGGGCGGATCGTCGACCTGTCCGGCCTCGCCGTGACCGTGCGGCGGCCGGGCAGTCACGAGATGCTGAGCGACGTCGAGAAGGTCATCGAAGCGTCCGGCCTGCCGTGGACGCACGTTCGGCCGGGCGAGTTCGCCGGCAACAAGCTGCGCATGTGGGGCGCGTCGATCCGTGCGGAGAACACGGTGCGCAGCGCCTTCCCCGCCGCGCTCGGCGTCCCCGTCCACGAGGCGGACATCGCCGAAGTGGCCGCCGCCGCGCTCCTTTCGGACGGTCATGCCGGGCGCGCGTACTCGCTCAGCGGGCCGCAGCGCCTCACCCAGAGGGAACAAGCCGCGGCGGTCGCCGAGGGGTTGGGCAGGCCGCTGCGTTTCGAGACGGTGACATACGGCCAGGCCCGCGCCGCGTACATCACGGCCGGGATGCCGTGGGAAATCGCCGAATACCTGCTGGGCTACCAGGCCGAGTACGCGCAGGAGCCGCCCGTGGTGCGGCCCGATGTCGAACGGGTTCTGGGAAGGCCGGGCCGCACGTTGGCCCAGTGGGCCGCGGATCACGCGTCCGAGCTGGCGGAAGACCCCGCGCGGCAGGAGGAGGCGGCGGTGGGCGCGGTCACGGCCTGATTCGGAGGCGGTCGGCACGGTCATGGCTTGAGCCGGGGGCGGTCGGCACGGTGACGGTCTGATCCGGCGGCGAAGTGCCGGCCTCTCCGGTACTTCGCCGCCGGAGGCGGGCGCGTGACGAGCCCCTTCGGCGGAAGCATGGTCATCTCCGCACCTACGAGCTATGCTCGGATCCGAGCAATTGAATCCGAGTAAGCGCCATGTCATGAGAAGCGTGGAGTGAGATGCCCGTCGAAAACCCCGCAGACAGGCCGGCCGCGAGCAAGCCGCTCGCCGCCAAGCGACCCGCCAACCCCCTGGCCCTCGCCGTCCTGGGCCTCCTGCTGGAACAGCCCCTGCACCCACACGCGATGGCCGCCGTCCTGCGCGAGCGGCAGCTCGACCTGACCTTCAAGCTCACGACCGGTTCCCTCTACGACACGGTCCGGGCCCTGGCCCGCGACGGCTGGATCGAGGAGGACGGCGTCGAGCGGGTGGGCGGCCGCCCCGCGCGCACCGTGTACCGCCACACTGCCGAGGGCCGTACCCGCTTCACCGCCTGGCTCGACGAACTGATCCGCGAACCCGCCCGCGAATTCCCGAAGTTCGTGTCCGCCCTCAGCTATCTCGGCGCGCTGGGGCCCCGGCGCGCAGCGGAGGCGCTGCGGGAACGGGCCGCGGCCCTGGAGGCCCGGATGGCGTCCGACGCGGAGGCGTACCGGACGGCGCGGGAGGAGCACCGGGCGCCCCGGCTGTTCGTCATCGAGGCCGAGTACGCCCGCGCGATGGCCGAGGCGGAGCTGCGCTGGGTGCGGGAGACCGCCGACGAGATCGAGCGCGGCGCGCTGCCGTGGCCGGGGGAGCACACCGATGCCTGACACTCACACCCAGGCCCAGACCCAGATCCACACCCACACGGACGTCCTCATCGCCGGCGCCGGCCCCGCCGGACTCATGCTGGCCTGCGAACTCGGCCTGGCCGGCGTCCGGACGACGGTCCTCGAACGGAACCCCGTCCCGCCCGGCTTCTGCCGCGGCTTCAACCTCAACGCCCGCAGCCTCGACCTGCTGGACCACCGTGGCCTCGCGGACCGCTTCCTCGCCGAGGGCCCGACCCTGCCGGCCACGGCGTTCGTCGGGACGGCCGCCCTCGACCTGGCCGCCATGCGCGCCCGCCACCCGTACATCCTGGGCATCGCTCAGACCCGCGTCGAGGAACTGCTGGCCGAACGGGCCGGGGAACTCGGCGTCCGCCTCCTCCGCGGCCACCGGATCACCGGGTTCGACGAGGACGACGACGGGATCACCGCGGACGTCACGGGCCCGGACGGTCCGCTCCGGTTGCGCTGCCGCTGGCTCGCCGGCTGCGACGGCGGGCGCAGCACGGTCCGGAAGACGGCGGGAATCGCGTTCCCCGGCACCCCCTCCCGCCGTTTCGCCCTGCTCGGCGACGTCGTCCTGGCCGACCCGGGGGCGCTGCCCTTCGGCACGACGGCCGGGCCCGGCGGCGGATCCGTGTTCACCATCCCGCGCTCCGGCTACGTCCGCCTGGTGACGGCCGAGCCGGACCCGCCGGAGGACCGCGACGAGCCGGTGACGCACGCCCGCTTCCAGGAGGTGCTGGACCGGGCGCTGGGCCGCCACGTCGAGATCGCCGAGGTCCGCTGGCTCACCCGGTTCGGCGACGCCGCCCGGCTGGCCGAACGCCTGCGCGCCGGGCGGGTGTTGCTGGTCGGCGACGCCGCGCACATCCATCCGCCGGCCGGGGCGGTCGGCGTCAACGCGGCGATCGACGACGCGATGAACCTGGGCTGGAAGCTCGCGCTCGTGGCCCGCGGCCTGGCCCCCGAACGCCTGTTGGACGACTACCACACCGAACGCCACGCGGCCGGCACCCGCCTGCTGCGCGACACCCGCGCCCAGGCGCTGATCGCCGCCGAGGGGGAGCGGCTGGCGCCCCTGCGCGACCTCCTGGGCGAACTGGCCACGGCGGAGGGTACGGCGGGCCATGTCGCCGAGACGATCACCGGGGTCAACACCCGCTATCCGGCCCACGATCCGCACGGCCACCCGTGGGAGGGCCGGATGCTCCCCGTCGGCGAACTCCTCCCGCCGGCCGCCCGAGGCGGCGGGGGAGTGCTGCTGCTGGACGACGCGACGGCGCCGGCCGCCATCCGCGAGGCCGCGGAGCCCTGGGCAGGCCGGGTCACGGCCGCCACCGTCCCCTCCGGCCGGCTGCCCGGCACGTGCGCGGTCCTGGTCCGCCCGGACGGACACGTCGGCTGGGTGGCCCGGCCGGGCGCGGGTCCGGAAGCGGCCGGAGAGGCGGTCCGTTCCGCCTTGGAGTGGTGGTTCGGACCGCCGGCACCCCGCGTCGCCGCGCGCTGAACTCCGCTCGCCAGGACGCACGTTCGCCAGGAAACCCGTTCGCGGTGCTGGCCGTTCCTTCACGCAGGGGGACGCCGGCATTGGACGGTCCGGACGGCCGGGCGCCGGGCACCGGGCGCCCGGCGGGGGAGGGGCGAGGCACCGGCTCATCCGCCTGGACCGGCCGCCCGCACCGGCCCGACGGCGGCACGGATCACCGCCCAACCGCGATGGCGGCCGCGACGGCCCCGCGGATCAGCTGCCCTGGCCGATGTTGCCGACCGGGCCGACCTTCACCGCGGAGGTGGTTTCGTCCGTCACGGGCAGGGTGGCGCCGCCCGGCCAGCGGAGGGTGACCGTTGTCGTCTCGCTGGGCGGGGTTACCAGCAGCCCCGTGATGCGGACGCCGGAGCCGCCCGTCTTGTTGATAGGGTAGTTGATGCCGAAGGCCGTCGACTGTCCGCTCTTGAGGACGACATGAGGGGTCTGTTCGCCGGTGCGCTTCGCGGACAGCGACCCGGCGGTGGTCTTCAGGTCGACGCCCGCGTACCCGGAGATGGCACAGCTGTGGTCGCCGCGGTTCTTGAGCGTGACGGCGACGGTGCCGCCGGGGTCGCCGTCGATGGTGTTGTCCTTCGCCGTGATCGCCAGATCGCCGGCGCGGCACTTGGCGAACGTGCTGTCGCCGCCGGACCCGCCCCCGGCGGTGGTGCCCTTCTCACCGCTGCCTTTCCCGGTGGAGCCCTGCCCGCCGGAGCCCTTGCCGGACGAGCCCTTCCCGCCGCTCTGCCCCGAGCCGCCCTGGTCGGAGCCGCCCGACCCCGCATCGCCGCCCTTGGCGGACGACGCGGAGGAGGCGGACGACGAGCCGTTCTGCCCCGAGCCGCCGTCGTCGTTCTGACAGGCCGTCAGCGAAAGGCTCGCGGCGACGGCCAGGACGGCGAAGGTGAGCTTCTGAACACGCATCGTTTCTGCCTCAATCGGTCGGGGATGTCAGTCGCTCGGCACAAGCCGGTACGAGTCGACACGAGCCGGGCAGGCCGGGACGAGTCCGTACGCGTCGGTACGAGCGAGCGTTACTGATCACCAGGATGCGTCTGATCCGGCGAATCGTTCCGCCCGACCGATCCCTAGTACATGTCTGTTACATGGACGGCCGGATCCCCTGGCATCACGGCAGCCCCTACTGACATCTCGGCGCCCCCTACCAAGGCCCCGGCAGCCCTTGCTGACACCCCGACAGCCGCCGCTGACGCCCCGACAGCTCCTAATCGTCTTCCGTCAGCCGCTCCAGCAGGCCGATCGCCTCCACCACGACCGCCCGTT
The DNA here is from genome assembly GCF_050937075.1 of Streptomyces sp. CA-181903. Taxonomy (NCBI): domain Bacteria; kingdom Bacillati; phylum Actinomycetota; class Actinomycetes; order Kitasatosporales; family Streptomycetaceae; genus Streptomyces; species Streptomyces sp. CA-181903. Next base: position 571,296 of record NZ_JBNJLY010000001.1, on the reverse strand, counting down.
CCCTCTCGTCGAAGCGCTCCTCCAGGGCCCGCGCGATCCATCCCTCGCGCACCTCGCGTGCCTTCCCGAGCCGCCGCAGGCCCTCCGGGCTGAGGGAGATGACGATCTGGCGCCGGTCGCTGGGGTGCGGTGACCGCTCGATCAGGCCCGCCTCCTCCAGGCCGGCCAGCGTGGTGCCCATGGACTGCGGCCGGACGCGCTCGGCGCGGGCCAGCTCCACCGTGGTGGCCGGACCCCGGCGGTCCAGCCGGCTGAGGACGGCGGACTGGGAGAGGGTCAGGTCCGTACGTTCTCCCGCCGCGCGCAGCCGGCGGGCCAACTGCCCGGTGAGGACGCGGATCCGGGACGCCGTCTCGTGCAGCTCGGCGAGCTCGGGGGCGGCGGCCGGGGCGGGGGACTGCTGGTCGTGGGCCATCACCGGGCCAGCGTACCCGGCGCGTCCGCCCGGGTCCGCCGGGCCTCCGCTGGTCAGCGGCCCGCCCGGCGCAGGGCCCGGTCGAAGAGCGTGGCCGGCAGCAGCAGCACGCCGAGCACGGTGAGGACGACGGCCGCCGTGTGCAGCCCGCCGGTCGTCGCGCGGTCGCCGTAGACCAGGCCGATGACGCTGGTGGACGCGACCGCGCCGACGTACTGGGCGGTGCGGAACAGCCCGGCGGCCGTACCCGTCCCCCCGGCCGGCGCCTGTGCGTACAGTGCGGCCTGGTTCCCCACCGCGTTCAGCCCGTTGGGCAGCCCGAACACGACACCGACCAGCACCAGCACCGCCATCGGCGTCCCCGGCCCGGTGAACGCCAGCGCCGCCGAGGCCGCCACCATCGCGACCGTGCCGACGAGCAGCGGCCCCCGCACAGTCGCCCGCCGTGCCCCCGCCCACGAGCACAGCGCCGCCACCGCGCACATCGGCAGCATGACCACCCCGGTGAGGGCGGCGGAGTACCCCCGCACCTCCTCCAGCCACTGCGTATAGCCGTACAGCACGCAGTAGACGACGAGGAACGACGCCCCGTAGCGGACGTACGTGCGGACCAGCGGCCGGTTCGCCGCCAGCATGCGCAGGTCCAGGAACGGGTGCCGGGCCACCCGGAGTTCCCAGGCCGCCAGCGCGCCCGCGGCGAGACCGCCGGCGGCGAGCAGCGGCCACCGCGGATGGGCGAGGTCGGTGAGGAAGAACATCAGGGGCAGCAGGGTCCCGGCGAACAGCAGGACGCCCGCGGGGTCCAGCTCCGACCACACGCCGCGCGCCCCTCCCGGGCGCGGCCGGGGCTCGTCCCGGGGCAGCCAGGCCAGGGCGAGGGCCAGACCGGCCAGCGCGAGGGGCATGTTCACCGCGAAGACCGCCCGCCAGCCGGCCAGCCCGGTGAGCAGCCCGCCCAGCGCCGGGCCGAGTGCCGCGCTGGCGAGGGCGGCGATGGTCAGCGCGCCGAGGGCGCCCGAGGGCGGTCCGCCGGGCGTCCGCGCCGACCGCTGACGGATCATGGCCATGGCCGCCGGGTACGCCGCCGACGTGCCCACGCCGGTCAGCACCCGGACGGCGACCAGCTCCCCCAGGGAGCCCGCCACCAGCCCGGCCGCCCCCGACAGCCCGACGAGGACCAGCCCCGTCAGGTAGACCCGTCGGGCGCCGAGGTGGTCGGCGACCCGGCCCATCACCGGCTGGGCGACCGCGCTCGCCAGGTACAGCCCCGCGACCAGCCACACCGTGGCGGACGGGCCGGCTCCGAAGCTCCGGCCGATGGGGACGAGCGCCGTCGAGATCATGCTGGAGTTGACCGGGTTGAGCATCGAGCCGGCCATCACGGCCGCGACGAACCGGCCGCCGAGCGCCGAGGGTGCGGTCCCGCTGCCGTCGTCCGGTTCCGGTGGCCGGACGGGCCTCCTGGTGTTCCCGCCGGACCTGCGCGTGGCGAACCGCGTGGCGAACCGCGTGGCGAGCCGCATGGCGAACCCCTCCCTCCGTCCCGGCGCGCGGTGGCGCACCGAAGAGAAAGGAAGGTTAACTGTTGATCAGAAAAACTGGCAAGGCTGTCTTGCTTGTTTGGGTGGTCACTCCCGCCGGACGGCCAACAGCGCCGCGTCGTCCGCCAGTTCCCCGCCCGCGTACGCCAGCAGATCCGCCACCAGGCGGTCCGTCAGCCCGCCCGGCGCGCCTTCGGGGAGCGCGGCCAGCCGGCGCTCCAGCGGGTAGAACCGGCCCGCCGCGTCCCGCGCCTCCGTCACACCGTCCGTGTACAGCAGCAGCAAGTCCCCCTTGCCGAAGGCGAAGGCGGCCGACCGGTACGGGCCCTCCGCCAGCTCGCGCAGGGCCAGCGGCGGATCCGCTTCACCGGCCTCCGCCTCCCCGGCCCCCACCACGACCACCCGCCCGCCCCGTCTGACCAGCGGCGGAAGATGGCCGCAGTTCACCAGCTCCACGGTCTCCCCGGAGCGCGGAACGGTCAGCAGCGCGGCGGTCACGAACTCCTCGCCCACCCCGCGCCGCCGCACCGCCGCGTCCAGCCGCCGCGCCACCTCGCCCAGTTCCGCCTCCACTTGCGCGGCCTCCCGGAACGTCCCCAGCACGTCCGACGCCGTCTCGACCGCGCCCAGCCCCTTGCCCCGGACGTCCCCGATGAGCAGCCGCACACCGAACGGCGTCGTCAGCACCTCGTACAGATCGCCGCCCACCTGCGCGTCCGCAGCGGCCGCCAGATAACGCACCGCGACCCGCAGCCCGTCCACCCGCTCCGGCACCGGCCGCAGCAGCGCCTGCTGCGCCGCGGAGGCGACCGAGCGCGAACGCAGCAACTCCCGCTCCCGCGTGGCCACCAGCACCACGCTCGCCGCGCTGATGCAGGTGAGGGCGAGCACCGTGAACGCCGCCGTCAGGTGCAGGGTGATCGGCACCTCGGGATCCGCGAGCGTCAGCGGCGCCACCAGGAGCAGCGCCACCGCGCCCGTCAGCAGAGGGACCCGGGCGCGCCGCGCGCCGATGCTCGCCAGCACCGGGGCCGTGCCCAGCACGGGCGAGAACGTCAGCCGGGGATCCGAGGCGAGGTCGACGCCGACCGCCGCGGCCAGCAGGATGTACGCGGCGACGACGAGCAGGCGCGCCGGACGCGGAAGGACCGGGACCGGGTACGGGCCGGCGGGACCGGGGGCTCGCTTCATGGCTGACTCCACCCTAGGTGCCGCCGGTCCGCCCGCAACCCGGACGCCCGGGCCCCTCCCGCTCCGGCGGGAGCGCACGGCCTCGGCGCGCCACGGGTGACGTGCCGGCCCCGAACATTCGCTGGTCAGGCGGTTCGCCGGCCTGCCGACCCGGAGATCCGTCGACCGCTGACTCAGCGGTGGGCCGACCCTTCGGCCCCGCGCCCCGGCGGTCCGCCGATCCGCTGACTTGTCGACCCGGCGATCGGTTGACCCGCTGACTCAGCGGTGGGCCGACACTTCGGCCCCGCGCCCCGCCGACACTTCGGCCCCGCGCCTCGCCGGCCACCGCCTCGCCGACTCGCCGGCCCACTGGTCACCGCGACGGCGTCCCCACCAGAGCGGAGGAGACCGTCCGCGCGGCGTCCCGCAGCGCTTCTTCGCAGCGCCAGGGCCCGGCCTCCTCCGCCGCTTCCGCCGGGTTCGGGTCCAGCCGCCGCCGGGGGCCGGTCAGGCACAGCGCCGCCGCGTGCCGGACGCCGTCGGGGCAGGGGACGGACGTGGCCAGCCGGGCCTCTTCCGGGCCGGGCCCCTCCTCGTAGACGCAGCGGTCGTCGCACGGGCCGGCCAGCACCCGGGCCGGGGCGCTCGTGTGCGGCAGGACGTCTCCGGTGGCCAGCCGTTGCGGCCGGTTGTCCGGCCGGAAGACGTGGTGGATGACCTGCGCGCCCTCGGGGTGCGCCACGGCGAGCAGGACGCTCATGCCGGTGCGGGCGGCGAGGCCGTCGGCCCAGATCATGGCCGCGGCGCGGACGTCGTTGCAGTCGGGCCGGGTCGGGGCCGACGGGCCGGTGTTCCGGCGGAGCGGTGCGCCGGGGCGGCAGGTGCCGGAGCCGGCGTCGTACTCGACCAGCCCTTCCGCGCGGAGCCCGCTGATCACATCGCCGACGGCGTGGTCCGGCAGACCGAGGGAGGCGGTGAGCCGGCGGAAGGAGACGCCTCGTTCCGGCTCGCGGGCCAGGAGCTCGAGCACGGCGGCGGTAGTGCCGACGGGGGCTCGGTGCTGGGGCGTCTGAGAGGGCTGGGGCGTCTGGGGCATCGGAATTCTCCGTTCCGTTGCGAGGGTTCGCGGGATCGGTTCCGGGGGACGGCCGGGGCTCGCCCCGCGCGGAGTCCGCGCCGCCGGGCGCCCGGGCCGTGGTGTCACCGGGACCGTCCAGGCTAGGCGGGGGCCGAGGGCGGGCCGGTCCGCCGGCCGGGGACCGGCAGGGGGAACCCGCCGTCCCCCGGTCGGCGGACCGGCGCCCCTGATCGCTCAGCGCGCGCGGCGCTCCGTCTCCGGCGCGAACGGGATCCCCGACCGCAGCCCCCGGCAGCCCGGCACCAGCGACTCCCCGAGGCACCGGCGGTTCCCCGAGGAAGCTCACCCCATCGTCGACAACCGGACCCCGCGCGACGCCCCACCGGTCACGCCGTGTATGCATGGAGGCACTCTCAGGCGAAGTTCCCCGCGCGCCCGGACAGAAGGAAGAACTGCGATGACGATCGGCGACATCCGCGACGACAGGGCCACCGAGGCGACGTGGTCCGTCCCCCTCCTCGTGCTCGCGCCCGCCCTGCTCATCCGGATCATGTCCGACGGCTCGGCGCCCTGGCTCGCCGCGGCCTGGACGGTCTGGGGGCTGGCCGCCGCCCTGACGGCGGCGGGCTGGGTGAGCGTGGTCCGCGCCGGCATACGACGGACCCGGGGCTGGATGACGTGCCTGCTGTTGCACGTGGTTCTGGCGGTGCAGGCGGTGTCATTGTCCCTCTGACGCGCCTGCCCGGTCCGGCCGTTCGTCCCCTAGGCCGCTGGCATAGAGTCGGGGACATGGTTGCAGGAGACGAGGGCCCCGTACGCGTCGACAGCTGGATCTGGTCGGTACGGCTCACCAAGACCCGCTCGCTGGCCGCCACGGCCTGCCGCGCGGGACACGTCAAGATCAACGGGGAGCGCGCCAAGCCCGCACAGCCGCTGAAGACCGGTGACGAGGTACGGCTCTTCCACGCCGGACGGGAACGGATCGTCGTCGTCTCCCGGCTGGTGCGCAAGCGGGTCGGTGCCCCGGTGGCCGTCGAGTGCTACGTCGACAACAGCCCGCCGGCGCCGCCGCGCGAGGTGATCGCCGCCATGGGCGTACGGGACCGCGGGGCGGGGCGGCCGACGAAGCGGGAGCGTCGCGAGATGGAGCAGTTGCGCGGACGACCTTAGTCCGACCGGCGTTGGAGGCAACGCGCTTGGGGGTGCGGGGCGGAGCCCCGCGAGGAGCGGTGAGCCCGCTCCCGGGGGAGGGGCCGGGGCACCCGCCCGCCGCAGCCGCCTACCCCCGCCACCGGGCCCGCTTCCACGCCGGCCCGAGCGCCGCGGCCAACGCCAGCCCCGCGAAGGGCAGGAGCGCCACGACGGCCCACCGGGCCCCCGCCTCCCCGGCGAGGTGCAGCGTCAGGGTCACCAGGGCGATGCCGAGGGCCGTCCCCAGCCCCCGCGCCATGTTGATCAGGCCGCCGCCCGTGCCGGCGGAGTGCGTGGGGAGGGACGCCATCACCGTCGCGTTGTTGGCCGGCGTGTAGACACCCAGGCCCAGGCCGAGCAGCGCCAGCAGCGGCACCAAGGGGAACGCGGTCAGCGGCAGGACGGCCATCACCGCCAGTGCCGCGAGGCAGACGAGCGCGCCCAGCACACAGCGCGCCCGGTCCGACAGCCCGGCCGGCAGTACGCGTTCCGCGCAGGTCGCGGCGAGGGCGAAGCCCGCCGGGAGGGCGGTCAGCACCAGGCCGGCCAGGAGTTCCGACGCCTCCGCGGCCGTGAGGGCCGCGGGCACCAGCACCAGCGGACCGAACAGCACCAGGTAGTCGCACAGCGCTCCCGCGAGCCCCGCAACGACCGTCCGCGAGCGCAGCAGCGCCGGATCCAGCAGCGGCCGGGGCCGGGACCGCGAGCGCGACAAGAAGGCCCGGCCGGCGACCACCGCACCCGTCAGCAGCACGGCCACCGACCAGCCGGGGAACGGGAGTCCGGAGGCGGCGGACAGGCCCAGCAGCAGCGCCGTGGTGGAGGCGGCCAGCAGCACCGGGCCCAGCGGGTCGAAGCCGCCGGACGGGGCGCGGCCGCGGGTCCGCGGCAGCAGGTACCGGCCGGCCACCAGCGCGACGACGCCCACCGGCACGTTCACCGCGAACACCCCGCGCCAGCCCACCGCCGACACCAGCGCCCCGCCGATCGTCGGTCCCAGGGCCAGTCCCAGCGCCTGCGCCGCGGCCTGCACCCCGAGTGCCGCCCGCAGCCGGTCGCGCGGCGCGCTGGTGGTCACCAGCGCGACGCTGTTCGCCTGCATCATCGCGGCCCCCGCGGCCTGCACCACCCGCGCCCCGACCAGCACGGGCAGCGAGGGCGCCAGCCCGCAGCCGGCCGAGGCCGCGGTGAACAGCGCGAACCCGTGCAGATAGAACAGCTTGCGGCCGTGCACGTCGGCCAGCCGCCCCACCGGTACCAGCAGCGCCACCAGGGTCAGCAGATAGGCGAGCGACACCCACTCCACCGCGGCCGTCGAGGCGTGGAACTCGGCGCTCAGCCCCCGGTACGTGAGGGTGACCACGCTCGCGTCCAACTGCCCCATGAACGCGCCGAAGCACACCGTCGCCACCGCCAGCCGCCAGGCCCCCGGGCGTTCCCGTATCCGCCGCGGCCTCGGCCGCTCCTCGGACAGCACCGCCGGGAGCCGCCGCCGTTGCGGCACCCGCGGGGCGGGACGACCGTCCATACCTGCTCCTCCTCGCCGCGCCGGCCCTCCCCGGGCGGCGGTGTTCGACCACCTCCGACGCTAGCCCCGCTCCCTTCCCCACCGCGAACGGGGGTTCGGCGGGCGCCTGTCGGGCGCACGGCCGCTCGCCCGTCGGACGTACGAACCCCGGAACACGCCGCTCCGCCCGCGGCCGTCACCGGACCCCCGCCTGGCTCGTTGAGCGGACGGGCGGGTACGGGTCGCCGATGACCGCCCGCCGGCGACGACACGGCAGGAAGGGCGGGCGATGCGCGACCCCCGCGGCAACCGCGAACCCCGCGGGGCAGGACTGGGCACCGGGGAACCGACGGCCGGGCGAGACCCGCCCGCAGCCCGGGCCACGCCGCCCGGATCGGCGTCTGCCTGGCCTCGGCCGCCGTCCTCGCGGTCGCCGGCACCGGCTGGCTCGCCGGCCACTGGATCGGCGACGGCCTGACCACCTCCCGGGCGCTCGACGCCCTGCGCGAGAAGGCCCCGCGCAAGCTCGACGACTCCGTCAACGTGCTGCTGATCGGCCTCGACAGCCGCAAGGACATGAACGGCCGCGACCTGCCCCGGCAGTTCGTCCAGGACGAACTGCACGCCGGCTCCAGCGCCATCGGCGGCTACAACACCAACACCCTGATCCTGATGCACATCCCGGCCGGCGGCGGCCGCGTCACCGCGTTCTCCATCCCCCGCGACGACTACGTCGCGGTCGCCGGCGGACGCGGCGAGCACAAGATCAAGGAGGCGTACGGCATCGCCAAGGCCGAGGCCGAGGACCGGTTGGCCGCCGAGGGCGTCCGGGGCGCCGAGCTGGAGCACCGCAGCCGCGAGGCGGGCCGGGAGACGACCCTCGCGACGGTCCAGGACTTCCTCGGGGTCTCCATCGACCACTTCGCCGAGGTCAACCTGCTCGGCTTCTACGACATCGCCAAGGTGCTGCAGCCGATCCCGGTGTGCCTGCGCCACGCCGTCCACGACCACTACTCCGGCGCGGACTTCCCGGCCGGGCGCCAGGAGCTCGACGCCCGCCAGTCCCTCGCCTTCGTCCGGCAGCGGCACGGCCTGGTCAACGGCGACCTCGACCGCACCCACCGGCAGCAGGCGTTCCTCTCCTCCGTGATGCACAAGCTCACCTCCCAGGGCGCCTGGGGGGACCTGGACAAGCTCGAAGGGCTCCTCGACGTCGTCAAGAAGGACGTCGTCCTCGACGACCAGTGGGACCTCCTCGACTTCGCCCAGCAGGTCCCCAACCTCACCGGTGGCAACGCCGAGTTCCACACCCTGCCCATCGCCGGGTTCGCCAGCCGCAAGGGGGAGGCCGTCAACCTGGTCGACCCCGAGCGGATCCGCGGCATCGTCCGGGCCATGACCGACCACCGGCGGCCCCCCGAGCCCGCCCCCTCCGCCGCACCCGCCCCCACCCTCCCGGCCGACGCGTCCTCGACCACCGTGGAGGTGCGCAACGCGTCCGGGGCGCCGGGCGCCGCGGCCACCGAGTCCCGGGCCCTGGCCGCCCTCGGCTACGCCCCCGGGCGGATCGCCAACGCCCCCACCGCCACCGCCACCACCGTCACGTACGGCGACGGCGCGGACGCCGCCGCCCGGCACATCGCCGCCCGCCTCGGCACCGACCCGCTCCGCGACTCCGCGGTCCCCGCCCGGCACGTCGTCGTCACCCTCGGCACCGCCCCGCGCACCCCGCGGCCGGAGGGCGACACCTCCGCCCGGCCCGTCGTCCAGGACGCGAACGGCCGGATGCCGGACGACGCGTTCCACGGCCCGACCGTGCGGATGGGCGGCGTCACCTGCGTCGACTGATCGAGGCGCCGGCCGGAGAAGGCGCCGAAACGTCCACCGGCCGAGGTGTCGGCCGGTGGACGCCTCAGCTGGTGGAGGCCGGCGGAACGGGACGACCGCGGGGCCGCCCTCGCGGGCCCCGCGGTCGTCAGGGGGTGTCGCCGGCCGGATCCGGGGTTACCGGTGCCGCGGCGGCATGTGCATCATGCAGTCGCGCACCATGTCCAGGTGCTTGGCGACGATGGGCCGCGCCTTCTTGGCCGCCTCCCGGACCGTCGCGTCCTTGCCGTGCGCCGCCTCGGCGTCCAGCAGGTCCAGCGTCTGGACGTGCGCGGTGTCCTGGGCCCGCAGCCAGAGGTTGTCGTAGGCGCGGGTGCGCGCCTTCTTCCGGATCTCCTTCAGCTCCTGCTCCTGCTTCGGGGTGACCGAGCGGGGCAGCGCCACCTTCAGTTTGCGGCTGAGCTCCCTGACCCCCTCGTCCAGCAGCGTGTGGTCGCGGACCAGCACCTTCCCGGTCTCCCGCACGCACACCGACACGGCGTTCTTCTGCGCGTCGCCGCCGGCGGCGATCTCCGCCATGTTGCCCTGGTGCACCGCGCCGAGGAAGGTGTCGTCGAGGGCGTCCGTGGCGAGGGCCGTACCGGCCGGCCCCATGGCGAGGGTGAGGACCGCCAGCGCCGTCGTGGCCCGGTGTCGCATACGCATCGTTCGCTGCTCCGTTCGTCGTCGGGCCGCGGCACACCGCGCGCGGCCCGTCCGGCCGAGGGCCGCCCGTCGCGGCCCCTCACGGAGCTGCACAATGCACCCGGCACAGGGCCGTTGACCTGCCGGACGCCAGCGGTCCCGCCATTTGGCGGCGTTCTTTTCGGGCGATCGGGGGTACGAGGGCGGCCCCGCCGGGCCGGGGCGGTCAGCCGAAGAGGCCCGTCACCAGGCCGGTCAGGCTGCCGACGAGGCCGGTCGCCAGGCCGGCGAGGACGCCCAGCGGCTCGGCGGCCCGGGACAGCGGGCCGCCGCCGGTGCCGTCGGCGGCGGGCGGGGCGAGCTCGTCCCGTACCCGCTGGGCGTCCGCCACGATCCGCGCGACGGCGGCCCGGTCGGGGGCGGGCGCCGCGGCCTGTTCCCGCAGCCCGGTGTGGGCCGCGACCAGCACGTCGAGGTGTTTCCGCACCACGTCGCAGGCCCGGCGCTGCTCGGCCGACGGGCTCCGCACGGCCCCGCACACGGCCGCGGCCTCCGCCGCACGCTGCCCGATGGCGTCCTGGTCCAGCACCCGCAGGGCGTCCGCCGCGACCCGGCGCAGCGCGTCAGGGCTGTCGGCGGCCTCCGCCGCCGCGACCGGCAGCGGTGCCGAGGACAGCGCGACGGCGGCGGGCGCCGGACTGCCGGACGGCGTGGGCGCGTCGGCGGGGACGCGAGCGGCGGACGGGGCGTCGGCGAGGGCGGGGATGGTGGCGAGGGCCGCGCACAGAGCCGCCGCCGTCAGAAGACCGGTTCTGCGGAGGGCGTCCATCGGGTGCTCCTTCGGAGAGGGGATCCTGGCGCCACCCTGCGACCGGTCTCGGCGGGCCGCAAACGGAGGGAGCGGTGCGACGGTGCGTCAGCTGATGGGCCGTCGGGCGGCGGGCCAAGTGTCGGGCAGTCAGCTGACGGACCGTGAGGTGATCGTGTGCGCCTGCGCCGAACGGGGCACCGGAAACAGGTGACGGCCGGGGAGAAGGCCGGTGGCCCTCGCCACCGCCTGGCCGGTAACGGCCGGGACGCGCGTCGGCGTCCACCGGCATCGGCCGTTCCACGGCCCAGACCGTCGTCGCCGGCGGCGGCTCATCACCGCGCCTCCGCCTGGAGCCAGGCCAGGACCGCCCGGACGCGGCGGTGGCCGCCGTCCGTCGTGGGCAGGCCGAGCTTGGCGAAGATGTTGCCGATGTGCTTGTTGACCGATGTCTCGGCGATGAACAGCCGCTCGCCGATGGCCACGTTGCCGTGCCCCTCGGCCATCAGCGCCAGCACCTCCCGCTCCCGCGGGCTCAGGGCCGCCAGCGGGTCGGCCCGGGTGCTCCGTACCATCAGCTGCGAGATCACCTCCGGGTCCATCGCCGCCTGCCCGGCCGCGACCCGTTCCAGGGCGTCCAGGAACTCGTCCACCCGGCCGATCCGGTCCTTCAGCAGGTAGCCGACGCCGCCCGCGCCGGCGGCGAGCAGCCGTGAGGCGTACGCCTGTTCCACGTACTGCGAGAGGACGAGCACCGGCAGGCCGGGGACGCGTTCGCGGGCCGCGACGGCGGCGCGCAGCCCCTCGTCGCGGAAGCCGGGCGGCAGCCGGACGTCCAGGACGGCGACGTCCGGGCGGTGGTCCAGCAGCGCGGGCAGCAGCGCCTCGCCGTCCTCGACGGACGCGCAGACCTCGTGGCCGGCACCGGTCAGCAGGAGGGAAATGCCCTCCCGCAGCAGGACGTTGTCCTCGGCGATCAGGATCCGCACGGCAGCTCCACTTGCAGCAGGGTCGGCCCGCCGGGCGGGCTGGACAGTTCGGTGACGCCGTCGAGGGCGGCGACGCGGCGCCGGATGCCGCGCAGCCCGGTGCCCGGACCCTCCGCCGCGCGGCCCCGGCCGTCGTCCCGGACGCTCACGCGGATCGCGCGCGGGGTGACGGTCAGCCGTACGGCGGCGCGGGCGGCCCCGCTGTGCCGGGCGACGTTGGTGAGGGCCTCGGCGAGGACGAAGTAGGCGGCGGCCTCGACGGCCGCCGGCGCCCGGATCCCCGGCGGTACGGTCTCGACGTCGAGGTCCGTGGGCACCGGGCAGGCCGCGGCCAGTCCGCGGGCGGCCTCGGCCAGCCCGTGGTCGTCGAGGACGGGCGGGTGGATGGCGCGGACGGTCGCCCGCAGCGACGACAGCGTCTGCTCCGCCAACCGCTGGGTGGCGTCGACCAGTTCGGGCAGCTTTTCCGGCTGTCCTTCCAGGGCGCGACGGATGAGGCCCAGCCGCAGGGAGACGGCCACCAGGCCGGCCTGTGCCCCGTCGTGCAAGTCCCGTTCGATGCGGCGGAGTTCGGCGGCGTGTGCGTCGAGGGCGTCGGCACGGGAGACGGTCAGTTCCTCGACGCGGCGGGCCAGCGACGCGCGGCCACGCCGCGGCCCGAGCAGCGCGCGGGTCATCACGGCGTGCCCCCGGGCCAGTACCGGCAGCAGCGCACCGGCGAGGGCCGCGTACACCGGGGCGAGGGCGACCGCCGTCAGGGCCGCCGGCCAGGAGGAGATCTCCCACACCGCGAACTCCGCGTGGGGGACCGCCCACCACCACAGCGGCGTCGTCAGCCAGCTCAGCACGCCGCCGCACAGGCCCAGCGCGAGCGCGCCGACGGCCGTCCCGGTGAGCGCGTGCAGGAGCGACCAGCCGAGAGCGGACCAGGTCGCGCGGTCCGTCAGCAGGGGCCGCAGACGCGTGGGCGTCCCGCCGGCCGACGGGATGTCGGCGCCCAGCCAGACCCCGGCCCGCCGCCGGTGGACGTCCGCGAACCGGCGCGTCCAGCGCAGCGCCGCGGGCAGCGCGAACAGTCCGGGACCGGCCAGGGCCAGGGCGCCCACGGCCAACAGCGGGCCGCAGCCGATCAGGGCGAGCAGGCCCGTCGCCCCGGCGGAGAGCGTGTAGCGGAGGGACGCGGTGAGCCGGCGGGCGCACGCCCGCCACGCCTCCCGGCCGGGTGGCCGGAACCACCCTCGTACCGCCGCGCCCACAGGCCCCCGCTCCGTCGCGTCGTCGTCCACACCGTTCCCCGCGCGCTTCGCGTACGGGAGAGGCCCGCGCCGGGGAATGCCGACGCCCCCTCCGCCTCTCCGTGCCGCGTCACGCCATGCCGTGCCATGCCGCGCGCACGCGGTCCGCAACGCTATCACCGGCGGAAACGTCCGCCGGGGGCGTGGGTTCGCGAGCGGGCCGAAAGGCGCCCCTGCCCGTCCGTGGTCCGGTTCCGTGGTCCGGCGCCCCGGGCACCGGCCCCGCGACCCCGTCAGGAATCCGCCGTCAAACGCCCCCGGACCCGCCCCCGTCCGCCCCCGGGCGGCGCAGTGCGAAGGCTCGGGCCGGGTTGCCGGTGAACAGCCGGTCGGCGAAGTCCTCGCCGAACTCCCGTGCCAGCCGCGGCCGGAGCACCCGCAGCAGGTACGGCATGCCCGGGCCCCCGTCGACCGACCGGGCGGCGGCCGTCGTGGTGTCGCCGCCGAGGAGCAGCTGCCCCGCGTGCCCGGCGTCGGCCAGGGCGGCGAGTTGGTCGAACAGCCGCCAGTCGGTGGCGTGGTGGGTGCGCGAGGGACCGTCGAAGGCCAGGAACGCGCCCGCCCGGGCGGCCTCCCGCTGGACGCGCGGGCCGGGGCAGCGGCCCAGGTGGCCGAGGAGCACGGCCTCGGGCGGCATGCCGAGCGCGCCGCAGAGCAGGTCGAGGACCTCCAGCGGCGCCGTGCCCAGCTCCAGGTGGACGGCCACGGGCGCGCCGGTCGCGTGGTGTGCCTCGGCGGCGGCGGTCATGGTGCGCCGGGCGTGCTCGTCGAGTCCGTGGAACCCGCCGGCGACCTTGACCAGCCCGGCGCGGACCGGGGCCGAGGTCAGGTCGGCGATGAACTCGCTTGCCAGGGCGTCCAGTTCGGTGGGGCTCGGTGGCGGTGTGTAGTGCGCGGCCTGGTGCGTGCCGGTCGCCATCACGACGTGCACGCCCGTGGCGCGGGCCGCCTCCGCGACGTCGGCCGCCCGGCGACCCATGCCGCGCGGCGTCCACTGCACCACCGTCCCGCCGCCCGCCGCGGCGAAGGCGCGCAGTTCGGCCTCGGCCGCCGCCGGGTCGTCGAGCTCCTGGCCGGGCAGCAGGGGGCTGCGCAGGAAGAGGTGGTCGTGGGCGTCGACCGTGCCCAGCGTGTCCGCGGGGACGTCGCCGAGCACCGTCCGGACGACGGCGTTCACGCGGCACCCCTGGTCGCGGGCCGGGCGTCCGGGGCCCCGGCGGTCCCGGTCGCCGCGAGGACCGGAGCGGCGACGCGCAGTCCGGCCACCGCCTTCGGCCCCCGATGTAGGGGGCCAGGTGGACGAAGACCTCGGTGACCTCCTCCACTGTCAGGCCCACCCGCAGACCGGTGGTGACGTGCCCGGCGAGCTGCGGCTCGACGCCCCCCAGTGCGGCGAGCGCGGCCAGGTTGGCGATCTGCCGGTCGCGCAGGGACAGTCCGCCGCGCTGGTACGTGCCGCCGAAGAGGCCGGTGACGATCCAGTCGGCGAACCCGGGCGCCACGGCCTCCAGCGCGGGGAGCGTCGCCTCCCGTGTCCGTTCGTCCTGGAGCACCTCCAGCAGCCGGTATCCCGCGGCGCGGTCGAACGCCGCTTCCCGCGGCTCCGTACCGACGTCGTCCGTCATGCCGTTCCTCCCGCCCCGAATGCGTAACGGCTGAACCGTTACGGCGATGTCGATCAATGTAACGCATCAGCCGTTACGATGGTGGGCATGTCCGCAGCGGATCACCTGACCTTCCGGTTCGACCTCGGCGCCACCTGGCTCGACTTCCTCGCCACCAAGGGGCGGACGTTCGGTGCCCACCCGGTCGAACGCATCGCCACCGCGGAGCGGCTGGGGGAGTGGCTCCAGCGCGTCGAACTCGCCCCCGCCCGCCCCCCGGGGCCCGCCGACGTGGCGCGGGCCCACGCCGTGCGCGAGAACCTGCGGCTCCTCGCCCTGCCCGTCGTCGAGGGCGGCGTCCCGCCCGCCGCCGCGGCCGAGGAGACCGCCCGCTTCCTCGCCGACCAGCCCGACCCCGTACGCCTCACGGTCTCCGGTCCGCTGCGCCGCGAACCCCCGGCGGACACCGGCGCCGCCCTCGCCCGGATCGCCCGCCAGGCCGTCGACCACCTCACCGGCCCCCAGTGCGCCACGCTCGCCGTCTGCCCGGAACACGACTGCCGCGGCCTGTTCACCAACCCGTCAGGCCGCCGCCGCTGGTGCCCCGCGCCGGCCTGCGCCAGCCGGGGCCGCGTCCGCGCCCTCCGCGAACGCCGCCGGGCGGAGGCGCGAAGCGGAGACGCGGGGACGTGAAGCGGAGACCTGGGGATGTGAGGCGCAGGCGGAGGGACGTGAAGCGGAGGCGTGCGGCGGAGGCCCGGCCGGGAGTGATCCACGTCGCGGCGGCCCCGGCGCCCGGGCGTCTAAGGTCCGTTTATGGACAGACACTTGGAGTTCGAGCGCCTGCACAACTTCCGCGACCTGGGCGGCTATCCGACCCGGGACGGAGCCGTGGTGCGCTGGGGGCGGCTGTACCGCTCCGACTCGCTCGGCAAGCTCGCCGGAGCGGACCTCGACCGCTTCCTGAAGCTGGGCGTCGGCACCGTCATCGACCTGCGCTACCCCTGGGAGATCGACGCCGCCGGACGGGCGCCCGAGCACCCGTCCTACACCTGGCACAACCTCAGCGTCGAACACCGGCCCTACGACCAGGCCGCCCTCGGCCCCGAGATCGCCCCGGGCCCCTACCTCGCCGAGCGCTACCTGGAGGTCGCCCACGACGGAGCCGCCGAACTGCGCCGCGCCCTCGACGTGATCGCCGAGCCGGGGGAGGGGGCGGTGGTCTTCCACTGCGCCTCCGGCAAGGACCGCACCGGGCTGCTCGCCGCCCTCGTCCTGATCCTGCTGGGCGTCGAAGAGGCCGACGCCGTCGAGGACTTCACCCTCACCGGACGCGCCACCGCGCGGCTCGTCGCCGACTGGCGCGCCGGCCACCCGGGACGCGAACTCACCTGGCCCGGCTACGGCACGGCACCCGCCGACGTGCTGCGCCTCTTCCTCGACGGCCTGACCCGGCGGCACGGATCCGTGCACGCGTACGCCGCCGGGGTGCTCGGCGTGGACGACGCCCTGGTGACCGCCCTGCGGCGGCGCCTGCTCGAACCGGTGCCCGTGCCGTAACCGGAGAGCGGGGGCGGGCGCGAGGCCCGTCCGGCGCCCTCACGGGCGCTTGTGCCCCCGGGCCCACCGCATCCCCCATCCGTACAACCGGTCGAGATCCGACTGGAACCCGTACACGTACGTCGCCTCCCGACGCACCGTCAGATGCCCGTGCCGGTTCTCGATCAGCGCCACGGCGCAGGAACGCGCCTGCGGAACCCTTTCCCGCAGCTCCACCGCGAACTGGTGCCCGTCCGGCAGGTAGAACGTGAGCACGCTGTCCACCCGGCCGAAGACGGGCGTGCAGTCGTAGTTGTAGACGAACACCAGCATCCGCCGGAACTCGTCCCGCTTGTCCAGGTTGATGTACAGCGTCTCGCCCATCGGACCGCCGAACCGGCTGTCCGCGCTGAGCGAGATGTACGGCGGCCGGTACAGGTCGCCGTGGAAGCCGCCCAGCGGCTGCACCACGCCCTTGGTGCCGTCGGTGAGTTCGTACAGGCAGGCCAGGTCGAGGTCGGCGGAGACCACGGCCGGCCCGTGCACCTGCACCGACGCGCCGAGCGGGGCGAACAGGCCGCGCAGCAGTCCCGTGGGCCCGTCCCCGCTCGGGCCGGTGTGCATGCTCCAGGTGAGGTTGACGCGGAGGGTGCCCCCGGTGGTGCTGTGGTTGGTGAGCCAGTCGGTGGGATGGGCCTTGGAGAGGCGCTTGTGGTGCGGCGCGGCCCACTCGAAGCCGTGCCGCGCCTCCTCCCGGCGGAGCGCGCCGCCGCGCAGATAGGCCCATAGGCTGCCGTCCTCCTCCGCGGACGGGGCGGCCCGCCGGGCGGACGGGTCCTTGCCGTCCGGGGCGGGGCGGCGGAACCGGTGCGGACGTGGGCGCATGGCTGACGGACTCCCTCTCGACGACGCTCGGTACGCGCGCCCGCTCGCGGACACGCACCCTGAGCAACGCGGAAGGGCCGCCGGGGGACATGGGCGGCCCGCGACCGGCCGGAGCGCGGGCCTCCCCCGGCTCAGCCGGAACCGCGCAGCGCCGCCGCGGCCTTCGGCCAGTTCCCGCGCAGGTTCGCGAGGTACGAACCGGCTTGCGGCCCCGGCTTGACCCCGCGCGCGAACGCCGCCATGTTGCCCGCGCCCGCGTTGTACCCGAGGGCCATCAGCTCCTCCTTGGTGTACGAGCCGGGCCAGGACCCCGGGAGCTCCGCGGCCAGGTCGCGCAGGTGCCAGGACTCCGCCCGGATGGCCAGCGCCGGGTCGTCCGGCAGATCGAACCAGCTGCGGCTCTCGAACGGGCGTCCCCGCTTCGTCTCGTCGTAGGCGGCCCGGTGCATGTTGGCCACCCCGAACGCCGAGTCCGGCTTCATCTTCTGCCAGGACTTCTCGAACTCCGGATCGTGCGGTTTGTACGCCTCGTTGTAGAGGATCGCCATCACCAGCTGCGGGCTCACGCCCGCCTCCTTGGCGTACCGCTTCACCTGTGGCGCGAAGCGGGCCGGGTCCTGGTCGTCCGACCGCTCCGGCGACTTGATGTCCGGCCCGGCAGCGGGGGACGACGGGCGGCCCGACGCCGCCGTACGGTCCCGGGCCTTCCCGTCGTCCCCGCCGCCGCACGCCGTCGCCCCACCGGCGACGGCCGCCAGGACGGCCACGGCGGCCAACGACGACCGGAGTCTGCGGTGCTTCCTCACGTTCTTCCTCCTGACGCGTCGCTGCGGCCCTCCGCCATGACCGTACACAGCCCGGCCGGTCGGGCGCGTCCGGCCGGGCGCGCGGGGTCGGGCGGGCAGGGGCGGCCGCTTACGGCCGTGCCGGGCGCCCATGGCATGCTGAAGCCGTGAACCGACCCGAGATCACCGTGACCTTCGCCCCCGGACTGCGGCTCTTCGTCCCCGCCGAACGCCGGGCCGAGCGGATGACCGTCGTCACCGACGGATCGTCGTCCCTCGGGCATGTGATCGAGTCGCTGGGCATGCCCCTCACCGAGGCCGGCCGGCTCCTCGTCGACGGCCGCGAGGTGCCCGTGTCGCACGTACCGGCGGCGGGCGAGACGGTGGAGGTACGGGCGGTCGAACGCCCGCAGCGGGTCCCCGGGGCGCCCCTGCGCTTCCTGCTCGACGTCCACCTCGGCACGCTGGCCCGGCGGCTGCGCCTGCTGGGCGTGGACGCCGCCTACGAGAGCGAGGACATCGGCGACCCCGCGCTCGCCGCCCGCTCCGCCGCCGAACGCCGGGTGATGCTCTCCCGCGACCGCGGCCTGCTGCGCCGCCGGGAGCTCTGGGCCGGCGCCTACGTCTACAGCGACCGGCCCGACGACCAACTGCGCGACGTCCTCGGCCGGTTCGCCCCGCCGCTCGCGCCGTGGACGCGCTGCACCGCCTGCAACGGGGAACTCCGGGACGCCGACAAGGACTCCGTCGGCGAGCTCCTGGAGCACGGCACGCGCCGCACCTACGACGTCTTCGCGCAGTGCGCGGCCTGCGAGCGCGTGTACTGGCGCGGCGCGCACCACGCGCGGCTGGAGGCCATCGTGCAGGAGGCGCTGCGGGAGTTCGGCGGGGCCGGCCGGGCCGCGCTCACGGCAGGGTGAGGATGCGGGGGCCGTCGTCCGTGACGGCCACCGTGTGCTCGATGTGGGCCGCCCGGCTGCCGTCGGTGGTCACCATCGTCCACCCGTCGTCGGCGGTGCGGTAGGCGTCGCGCCCGCCGGCCATCAGCATGGGCTCGATCGCGAGCACCAGCCCGTGCCGCAGCGGGTAACCCCGGCGCGGGCGGCCGCGGTTGGGCACGTGCGGGTCCTCGTGCATCTCCCGGCCGATGCCGTGGCCGCCGAAGTCGGCCGGCATGCCGCAGCGCGCCTTCGTCGCGACGGTGCCGACGGCGTGCGAGATGTCGCCCAGGCGCCCGCCGGCGCGGGCGGCGGCGATGCCGGCGTCCAGGGCCTCCTGGGTGCGGGCGATGAGCTCGGTATCGGCCGGCCGGGCCGTCCCGACGGTGAAGCTGACGGCCGCGTCGCCCGCCCAGCCGTCCAGCAGGGCCCCGCAGTCGACGCTGAGCAGGTCGCCGTCGCGCAGCCGGTAGCCGGTGGGTATGCCGTGCGCCACCGCGTCGTTGACGGACGTGCAGATCACGCCGGGGAACGGGACGGGCGCGAAGGACGGCCGGTAGCCGAGGAACGGCGACGTCGCGCCCGCCTCCGCCAGCACCCCGCGGGCCACCTCGTCCAGCTCGCGCAGGCTCACTCCGACGTCCGCCGCCTCCCGCACGGCGGCCAGCGCGCGGGCCACCACCCGGCCCGCCTCGCGCATCGCCTCCAGCTCGCCGTCGCTCTTGATCTCGACCATGTCCTCCGACGCTCCCCGCATCCGATTCTCATACCGGTATTGGTATCCCGGTATTGATATCACGGTATTAGTATTGCCGTCATGGTGAGAACTCCTCTGACCCCCTGGGAACGCCGACGCGGCGAGATCTTCGGCGCGCTGGTCCGGCAGGCGCGGGGTGAACGCAGCATGGTGGAGGTCGCCGCGGCGGCCGGCGTCTCCGCGGAGACCCTGCGCAAGATCGAGACGGGCCGGGCCCCGACGCCGGCCTTCTTCACGGTGGCGGCCCTGGCCGGGGCCCTCGGCATCTCCCTGGACGCGCTGGCCGCCGCCTCCGCGCCGGAGGAGGACGGCGGCGCGGGGGAGGGCAGGACGGCGCTGTCGGCGTAGGCGGCGGGGCGCCCGGAGCGCGGAAGACGCCGGACGGACCGTTCGGTCCGCCCGGCGTCCCGAGGTGAGCGGCGCGGCCGCTCAGGACTCCTCGGCCGGCGCGGCGGCCTCCGCCGCTGCCGCCTCGGCGGGTGCTCCCGCGCCTTCCGCCCCTTCCTCCGCTTCCTCTTCCTCGGGCGGCGCCTCCGTCTGCGCGGCGACGACCTGGAGCACGGCCGTGCTCTCGTCGACGGCCAGCGTGGTGCCGCGCGGCAGCGGGACGTCCCCCGCCCGGACGGTGTGCCCGGCCTCCAGGCCCTCGATCGACACCGTCAGCCCCTCCGGGATGTGCGTGGCCTCCGCCTCGACGGGCAGCGCGTTGAGCATGTGCTCCAACAGGTTGCCGCCGGGGGCCAGTTCCCCCTCGGTGTGCACCGGGACCTCGACGGTGACCTTCTCGCCCTTCTTGACGGCCAGGAAGTCCGCGTGGACGAGGAAGCCCTTCAGGGGGTCGCGCTGCACCTCCTTGGGGATCACCAACTCGCCGCCCTTGCCGCCGAGTTCGAGGCGGAGCAGCACGTTCGGTGTCTTCAGTGCCATCATCAGGGCGTGCCCGTCGAGGGTCACGTGCTTCGGGTCGGCGCCGTGGCCGTAGATGACTCCCGGTACCTTGTCGTCCCGGCGGATGCGACGGGCGGCGCCCTTGCCGAAATCGGTGCGCGTTTCGGCGGCCAGCTTGACCTCGGCCATGACTGCTCTCCTCGTGTGTCGTCGTCTCCGGACCGTCCGGTGGGCGTCACCCGGACACCGGCGACCCGTACGAAGAGAGCGCGACGGGACGGATCGCCGCACCCCATGAGTACGGCCTCCCTCGCCGAGCAACGCGCGGCGAGTGTACCCAGCGGCGGAGGCACTTCATCCGCTTTGTGCGCCGGATGGCGCACGGCGGCGGGGCGTGGCCGGGGGAGCGGGGTGCCGCGCCGGCCCGTCAGCCCTGCCGCATCCGCCCCACCGTGAGGGACATCCGGCGGACCGCCTCCCCGAGCACCTCCGGCGAGGTGGCGAGGTTCAGCCGGGCGTGGCCGGCGCCGCCCGTGCCGAAGGGCGGCCCCGGGGTGAGCGCGACGCGTCCCCGCTCCAGGAAGGCGGCGGCCGGATCGTCGCCCAGGCCGGCGGACCGGCAGTCCAGCCACACCAGGTACCCGCCTTCCGGGCGGAGGTACCCCACCTCGGGCAGGTGCCGCGCGAGCAGCCCGCCGAGCAGCCGGCGGTTCGCGTCCAGCCCGCCGAGCAGGGCGTCGAGCCAGTCGCCGGCGTGCCGAAGGGCGGCGGTGTGCGCCAGCACCCCGAGATGGCTGGGGCCGTGGCTCGCCTCGGGCGGCATCCGGCGCAGGTCGGCGGCGGCCTCCGGCCCGGCCACGACCAGCGCGGCCTTCAGGCCCGCCAGGTTCCACGCCTTGGACGCGGACGCGACCGAGAAGGCGTCCTCCGTCCCCGGCACCGACAGATAGGGCACGAACTCGGCCCCCGGGAGCACCAGCGGGGCGTGGACCTCGTCGGCGACGACCCGCACCCCGTACCGCCGCGCGAGCTCCGCGACGGCCGCGAGCTCGGGCGGTGTGTGGACCGTCCCCGTCGGGTTGTGCGGGCTGCTCAGCAGCAGGGCGGCGCGGCGCCCGCCCGCCACGGCCTCCCGGAACGCCGACTCCAGGGCGTCGGTGTCCAGCCGCCCCGCGCCGTCCAGGGGGCCGACACGACCCGCCGCCCCTCGCTCGCGACGAAGGCGTGGAACGGCGGATAGACCGGCGGGGTGAGCACCACCGCGTCACCCGGCCCGGTCACCAGCCGCAGCACCTCCACGACGCCGCGCATCACGTCCGCCACCACCGCCGTACGGTCCGCCGCGACGCCGTCCCACCCCCAGCGTTCCCGCGCGAACCCGGCCAGCGCCTCGGCGTAGCCCGCGCCCGTCGCGTACCCGGTGTCCCCCAGGGCCACGGCCTCGGTCAGCACCCGGGCCACGGGCTCGGGGAGGGGCGCGTCCATCTCCGCGACCCACAACGGGAGGACGTCCGGCGGATACGTCCGCCACTTGGCGCTCGTACGGCGGCGCAGCCGGTCGAGGGGGAGCGCGCGCAGCGGGTCGGAGTGCTCGTTCGACGACATGGGTTCATTCTGCGCGCCGTTCCGGCTCTCTGACGATGCGTCAGTAGCGGGCGGCCGGGGCGATCCTCGGCTCCCGCGGCGGTCCGCTCGGCCGCGGGGATTGCTCCGGCCTGAATAATGAGAGTACGCTCCGAAAAGATATCGGACTCTCAAGAGGGGGTGGACTGTCATATCAGCGGATCCGGGTGCGCGCAGGTGGTGGGCCGTCGGAGCGCTCGTGCTGGCGTCCCTGGTCGTGGGCTTCGATGTGACGATCCTGAGCCTGGCCCTGCCGGCCATGGCCGACGACCTGGGCGCCGACAACGTCGAGCTGCAGTGGTTCGTCACGTCGTACACGCTGGTCTTCGCCGCCGGGATGATCCCGGCCGGCGTGCTCGGAGACCGCTACGGGCGCAAGAAGGTACTGCTCGCAGCCCTGGTGATCTTCGGCTTGGCCTCGCTGGCCTGCGCCTGCTCCACGTCGTCGGGCACGTTCATCGCCGCGCGGGCACTGCTCGGCCTCGGCGCCGCCCTGATCATGCCGACGACGCTGTCGCTGCTGCCCGTGATGTTCTCCGACGAGGAGCGTCCCAAGGCGATCGGCGCGGTGGCGGGCGCGGCGATGCTGGCCTACCCCCTCGGCCCGATCCTGGGCGGCTGCCTCCTCAACCACTTCTGGTGGGGAGCGGTGTTCCTGATCAACGTGCCGGTGGTGGTGCTCGCCTTCCTCGCCGTCTCCGCCTGGCTGCCGGAGTCCAAGGCGTCGCGGGCCAAGCGGTTCGACGTTGGCGGCCTGGTGTTCTCCAGCGCCGGTCTGGCCGCGATGACGTACGGCGTGATCCAGGGCGGCGAGAAGGGCTGGACGGACGTCAGCACGCTGGCGCCGCTGCTCGGCGGCCTGCTCGCCCTCGCCGTCTTCGTGCTCTGGGAGAAGCGGGCGGCCGACCCGCTGGTCGACCTGTCACTGTTCCGCTCGGCCCGGTTCACCTCGGGCACCCTGCTCGGCACGGTCGTCAACTTCACCATGTTCGGCGTCCTGTTCACGATGCCGCAGTACTACCAGGCGATCCTGGGCACCGACGCGATGGGCAGCGGCTTCCGGCTGCTGCCGATGGTCGGCGGCCTGCTCGTGGGCGTCTCCCTCGCCGGCAGGATCGCCAAGGCCGTGGGTCCGAAGGCCGCGGTCGCCCTGGGCTTCGCCCTCCTCGCCGCCGCCCTGTTCCTCGGCGCCACCACGGACACCGACAGCGGCACCGGCCTCGCGGCCGCCTGGACCGCCGCCTACGGACTGGGCCTCGGCTGCGCCCTGCCCACCGCCATGGACGCCGCGCTCGGCGAACTGTCGACGGAGAGCGCGGGCGTCGGCTCGGCGGTCAACCAGTCGATCCGCACCCTCGGCGGAAGCTTCGGCGCGGCCATCCTCGGATCGGTCCTCAACTCCGGCTACCGCGGCGGGCTCGACGTCGGCGACCTGCCCCGACGCGCACAGGACGCGACCCGGGACTCCGTCTTCGGCGGCCTGGCCGTCGCCCGCGCGACGAAGTCCTCCGCACTCGCCGACATGGTCGGCTCCGCCTTCGTCCACGGCCTGGACGTCGTCCTGGCGGTCTCCGCCGGCCTCGGCCTGTCCGGAGCCCTGCTCGCTGCGGTGATGCTGCCCCGGCGTCCTGATGATCGCCCCGGGCGTCCTGGTGGTCGCGCCCGGCGTGTTGGTGATCGCGCCACCGAGCCCGCAAAATCTCAGCATGAAGCCGAAGACGCAGCCTGACCGGGCCGAACCGGTGACCGGCCTGAGAGAACGCAAGAAGGCCAGGACCAAGGCCGCGATCCAGCGGGAGGCGGTGCGGATGTTCAGGGAACAGGGCTACACGGCCACGACCGTCGAGCAGATCGCCGAGGCCGCCGAGGTCGCCCCCAGCACCGTCTTCCGCTACTTCCCGACCAAGCAGGACCTGGTCTTCGCACACGACTACGACCTGCCCTTCGCGATGCTGCTCCAGGCGCAGTCGCCCGACCTCACGCCGATCCAGGCCGAGCGCCGGACCATCAAGTCGATGCTCGAGGACATCCCCCCGAGGAACTGGCCCTCCAGCGCGAACGCTGGGTCCTCATCACCTCCGAGCCGGAGCTGTGGGGGGCCGGCCTGGGCAACCTGAGCCGGACCATGGAGACCATGTCCGAGCAGGTGGCCAAGCGCGCGGGCCGCGACCCGGGCGACGCCTCGGTCCGCGCCTACGCCGGGGCGGTCTTCGGAGTGATGCTCCAGGTCTCCCTGGACTGGGCGAAGGACCCGGAACTGGACTTCGCCGCCGCCCTCGACGAAGCGCTGCTGTTCCTGGAGGACCTGCGTCCCTGACCGCGGCCGTCCCGACCCGGGGCCCCGCTCCCGGCCCGGCAGACCGCGCCCGGCTCCACCGTCATCCCGCCCGGTGCCGACGGGGTGCCTCGTCGGGGGCCGGCGGGAGCCCCGGAGTGGCGCCGGGCTCCAGTGCGCGGTACTCGTGCGCCAGCAAGGAGTCCATCGCGTCGCTCAGCCGCGCCACGAGCTTCCGGAGCTCCTCCAACCGCGCGCCCGGGTAACGGGACATGACCTCTTCCATCCCGGCGGTGTACGGGCCGAAGAACCGCATGGCCTGCGGCCGGACCTCGGGGCTGCTGCGCAGGGTGACGATCCTGCGGTCGGCGGCCTCCCGCCGGCGCTCCACGTAGCCCGCCTTCTCCAGCCGGTTGAGCAGCGCGGTGGTGGCTCCCGAGGAGAGGGAGACGCGCTCGCTCAGCCGGGCGGGGGACAGCGGCGTCCCCTTGTCCTCGGCGTACAGGATCTCGGTGAGCGCCACGGCGTCCGTGGAGTGGAGGCCCAGCCAGTCGGCGAACCGCCTGGTGAACTCCGTGTAGTTGGCGCCGAAGGTGCGCAGTTCCTCGAGGAGGCGGTGGTGGTCGGAGCCGCCGTCTGCCGCCGCATGCTGTGTCATGGTTCCTGTTCCCGTCCTTTCGGCCCCTTTTGCTTCATCGTAAAGGCTTTCCGCTGGGGAGTCACCGGGGGTTCGTTCGGCCGGACGGTGAAGTGGAGGCGGATGTGGGGGAGTTGACAGCCGGCGCGGCCACAAAATAACTTCACGATGGAGATACTTCAGAGTGGAGGTACTGTGAACGGCCCCGTGCAATCCCCTCCCACCCCACGCCAATGGCTCGGCCTGCTCGCCGTGTCGCTGGGCGTGGCCCTGATCGTGGTGGACGTCACGATCGTGAACGTGATCCTGGCCCCGATCATCGACGACCTGGACATCGGCTCCGTCGAGGCCCAGTGGATCCAGGAGTCCTATGCGATCTCCTTCGCCGCGCTCCTCCTGCTGACCGGCCGCCTCTCCGACGCACTCGGCGCGCGCAAGGTCTTCCTCCTGGGCCTGGCCGTCTTCGGCGTGACCAGCCTGTCGGCCGCCGTGGCGCCGGACGGCGGCGTCCTGATCCTGGCCCGCTTCCTCCAGGGGGTGGGCGCCGCCGCCATCCTGCCCACCTCCCTCGCCCTGGTGAACGCGTCGTTCACCGGCCGGGCGAGGGGGCGGGCCTTCGCGGTCTGGGGCTCCACCATCGGTGCCGCCGCCGCGGTCGGACCGCTGCTCGGCGGCCGGCTGGCCGACCTCTCCTGGCGCTGGGCCTTCGGCGTCAACATCCCCCTGGTGGCCCTGATCGTCGTCGGCACGCTCGTCCACCTCGACGCCTCACCGCGCGCCCGGGCCCGGATCGACGGGGTCGGCGGCGCGCTGTCGGTCGTCGGCCTCGGGCTGCTCGCGTTCGCCCTGATCGAGGGGCGCACCTACGGCTGGTTCGAGACCGTCAAGGCGCTCGACCTCGGCGCGTTCACCTGGAGCGCGGACCCGTCGCCGGTCTTCGTCGCCTTCGCCGTGGCGGCCGTCTCCCTCGGCCTGTTCTGGCGCCGGCAGACAGCCTTGGGCGCCACCGGAGGAGAACCACTCGTGGACGTGCGGCTGTTCGCCATCGGCACCTTCCGCAACGGCAACCTCGTCACCCTGCTGGTGGGAGTCGGGGAGTTCGGCATCATCGCGGTACTGCCGCTGTGGCTCCAATTCGCCCTCGGGTACAGCGCGTTCGAGACGGGCCTCGCCCTCGCCGCCCTGGCGGCAGGCAGCTTCGCCGCGAGCGGCGCCGGCTTCTCCCTGGCCGCGTCGGTTCCGGCCCTCCGGCAGGTGCGGGCCGGGCTGGTGCTGGAATCCGCCGGCCTGGTGCTGCTGGGACTGATCGCCGGCACGGACAGCGCCTGGTGGCTGATCGCCCTGGCCCTCTTCGTGTACGGCGCCGGCGTCGGCTTCGCCACGGCGCAGGTCACCAACATCGTCCTCGCCGACGTGCCGGCACACAGCGCCGGACAGGGCTCCGGCATCCAGAGCGCGGCCCGGGAACTGGGCTCGGCCCTGGGCATCGCCCTGCTCACCACCCTCTTCTTCAGCACGCTCGCCTCCGACCTGAGGGAGCGGCTGGGCGACGCCGGATTCCCCGGCGGGAAGGCCGGGCGGCTGAGCGACATGGTCACCGGGAGCGCCGGCTCCGTGATTCCGTCACTCGCCGACGACCCCGGCACCGCCGGCGCTGCCGAGCCCGCGCGGGAGGCCATGGCGCACGGGCTGGAGCTGGCGAGTTACGTCTGTGCCGCGTTGCTCGTCCTCGCGCTCGCGGCCACCCTGTCCTTCGGACCGAGGACATCCGCGGCGGCGGCCGTGGTCGAGGAGGACAGCCGGGGAGGACGGCGGCCGGACTGACGGGCCTTGCCGGCGGGGCCGGTGGACGTGGACCGAGGCCGGGTACGCCGTGGGCCGGACCGCCTCGGCCGGTCCCGGACCGGGGTGCCGCGCCGGACGAGCGGACCGGCGGCGGTCCGCGGGCGCCGGCCGACGCCGGGTGGGGCGCCCGGGGCGGGGAGCATCCGCCGGCTCGGCCGTGGCGACGGCGAACGACGCGCCGGCCCGGGGGCGTTCGCGGTGGGACGGGTGCGTTCGCGGCGCCGGGAACGGCCCCGGGCCCGTCAGACCGCCGCCGGCACCGCGAGTTCGGCGGCGTACGGCGGCTGGGCGCCCGCGCGGGAGCAGGTCGCGGCGGCGGCGTGGGCGGCGTAGGCGAGGGTGTCGCGCCACTGCTCCGCGGTGAGCGACGGGGACGGGGTGAGCGCGGCGTGGCCGTCGAGGCGGTGGAGGAGGGCGGCGTTGACCGTGTCGCCGGCGCCGATGGTGTCGACGACGGTCACCTTCTCGCCGGGGACGGACAGTTCGAGGCCGTCCCGGGTGAGGACGGTCAGGCCCGCGCCGCCGCGGGTGAGCACGACGGCGTACGGGCCGGCCGCGAGCCACTGCCGGACGGCCGCCGCCGGGTCGGCGGGCCCCGCGAGCCAGGCCGCGTCCTCCTCGGAGAGCTTGAGCAGGGTGACGTACGGCAGCCAGGAGCGGAAACGGGACCGGTAGGCGTCGGCGTCGGGAATCAGGCCCGGCCGGATGTTGGGGTCGAGGGCGGTGAACAGGCCGCCGTCCGACGCGCGGCGCAGCAGTTCCTCATAGGCCGAGGCCCCCGGTTCCAGAACGAGGGAGCAGGTGCCGAAGGACACCGCGCGGGCCGCCGCCGGGAGGGTTTCCGGCGTCCGGAAGAGGCGGTCGGCGGTGCCCTCGACGTGGAAGGAGTAGGCCGCGGAGCCGTCGGCTCCGATGTGCGCGACCGCCAGGGTGGTGGGCTCGGGGCCCCGCTGGACGAGCGAGGTGTCCACCCCGTCCGCCGCCAGGCCGTCGAGCAGCGCCTCGCCGAAGTGGTCGGTGGACAGCCGCGAGCAGAACGCGGCCGGGGAGCCGAGGCGGGCCAGGGCGATGGCGGTGTTGTACGGGCCGCCGCCGCGCCGGGGCCGCAGGGCGGGCAGTTCGGGGGCGGGCGCGGCCGGGGCGCCGGTGCGCGGGTGCCGCCCGCCGGACCTTCCCGTGCCGGCGGAGTGCTCGGCCCCGGTGTGCGTCCCGCCGTCCCGGTGCCCGCCGCCGGGTTCCGTGCCGACGGGCTCGGCCCCGGCACGCGTCCCGCCGTCCCGACTCCGCCCACCCGAACTCCCCGCCTCGGCACCGGAATTCGGGCCCGGACGCGTCCCCTCGTCCGAGCGCCCGCCGCCGGTCCCCGACGCGTCGGCGGCGGGCTCCGCGGGGACGAGGTCGATCAGGGCTTCCCCGGCGACGATGATCATGGTGGGAGGGGCCTTTCGATGCGGGCGGTGGGTGTCAGGGGCGGGATATGGCCGAGTGCCGTGCGTGAGTCCTACGATGCCGGGCGGGCAACCGGGTCGGGCAGGGTCAGCCGGCGCAGCCGCAGGAACTCCGGTGGACGAACGCGCACGGCAGCCGGAGGGTGCGCGGGGCGCGGTCGGGCTCGGCGAGGCGGTCCAGCAGCAGCCGGACGGCGGCCGCGCCGATCTCGCGGCTCGGCTGGGCGACCGCGGTGAGCCGGGGCTCGAACAGGTCGGCCCAGGAGAAGTCGTCGAAGCAGGCGAGCGCCATGTCGTCCGGGACGGACAACCGCGCGGTCCGCAGGGCGCGGAGGGCGCCGATGGTCATGGCGTTGTTGGCGGTGACCAGCGCGGTGGGCGGGGCGGCGAGCGCCAGCAGCCGGTGGACGGCCCGCTCGGCGCCCTCCGCCCGCGAGTCGCCGCCCACGACCAGTTCGGGGACGTACGGCAGCCCGGCCGCCGCCAGCCCGGCGCGGTAGCCGGCGAGCCGCTCCGTGGTGGTGCTCAGTCCGGGCGCGCCCGCTACCAGCGCGATCCTGGTGTGGCCCCGCTCGGCGAGGTGGCGGGCCAGCCGGGCCGTCGGCGCCTCGTTCTCCGCGCACACCTGGTCGTGGTCGCCGTCGACGAGACGGTCGAGGAAGACCGCCGGCACGTTGGTCCGCGCGAGGTGCTCCAGCATGGCGCCGGGGTCGGCGGACGGCGCGATGATCATGCCGTCGACGCGCCGCTCGTGCAGCAGCCGGACGGTCTTGAGCTCGTGTTCCGGGTCGTCGTGCGGATCGGTGATCAGCAAGCTGTACCCGGCCTCCAGGGCGCTCGCCTCGACGCCCTGGAAGATCTCGGTGAAGTACGGGTTGCTGATCGCGGAGACGGCCAGCCCGATGGACTTCGTGCGGGAGGTCACCAGGGAACGGGCCAGTGTGTTGTGCGTGTAGCCGAGTTCCGCGATGGCGGCGTGGACGGCGTCGCGGGTGGGCCGGCGTACCGGGCGGGTCTCGTTGAGGACGTGCGACACGGTGGCCACGGAGACCCCGGCGCGCCGGGCCACATCCGCCATCGTTGCCATGCTCCCGAGCCTCCCCGTGCGCCGGCGCCGCCGCGCCGCCGTTCGGCCCGCGACCCCGGTCGCGGACTTCTCCGATGTCCCATGTCGTCCGACTGTCGTCCGACCGGTCGAAGTTACCGCATCGCCAATCCGACGTAAACGCTTGCGCAAACGCTTACGTCGCGGTTACGTTCCCGCCACCACACGACGAAGTGAGGAGCGAACCCATGCGCGCTGTCCTGGTCACCGGTCCGGGCCGGGTCGAGGTGGCCGAGGTGCCCGACCCCGAGCCGGGCCCCGGCGAGGTGGTCGTCGAAGTGTCGTCGTGCGGGCTGTGCGGCACGGACATGCACATCCTCGGCGGCGAACTCCCCTCCGCCCGTTACCCCCTGGTGCCCGGTCACGAGCTGGCCGGCCGGGTGGTGGCACTCGGCGCGGGGGTGACGGGACCGGCGGTCGGCACGCGCGTCGCCGTCGACCCCAACCTGCCCTGCGGCGCCTGCCATTACTGCCGCATCGGCCGCGGCAACCTGTGCGAGAACTACAGCGCGGTCGGCGTCACCCGCGACGGCGGGTTCGCCGAACGGGTGGCGGTGCCGGCACGCTGCGCGTACGTCCTGCCCGACGGCCTCTCGGACGCGGCGGCCGGCCTCGTGGAGCCGCTGTCCTGCGCGGTGCACGGGCTGAACCGGCTGCCCCGCCGGCCGGGGGAGCACTACCTGGTCTACGGCGCGGGAACGATGGGACTGATGATGGCCGCGGTGGTACGCGGCGCGGGCGCCGCCTCGGTCTCGATGGTGGACGTCAACACGGACCGGCTGGCCTTCGCCGAGTCCTTCGCGGCGGACGCCGTGGCGATGGACGCGGGCGCCCTCGGCCGCCCGGAGGGCTTCGAGGTGGTGATCGACGCGACCGGCGTGGTCGCGGCGATCGAGGACGGGCTGACCAGGGTCCGGAAGGGCGGCACGTTCCTCCAGTTCGGCGTGGCCGACCCGGCCCGTACGGCCGCGTTCTCGCCGTTCGCCGTCTACAACCGCGAGATCGACATCATCGGCTCGATGGCGGTGCACCACAGCTTCCAGCCGGCGATCGACCTGCTCGCCGCCGGGCTCGACCTCGACCCGCTGGTCAGCCACGTCCACGGGCTCGACGACTTCGACGAGGCGGTGGCCGCCTTCCGCGCCGGCACCGGCCGCAAGATCCACATCGCGCCGGGCGCGCGGCCCGCGCACCCCGAGGCGGCGACCGAGGGAAGGGGCGGACGGGCATGAGCGGACCCGCGACGTCCGCCGCCGGCCCGCGCCGCTTCCCGGAACGGGTCGGCATCCCCCGGGCCCTCGGCTGGGGCTACATCGGCGTGCTGCTCTTCATGATCGGCGACGGGGTGGAGACCAGCTATCTGTCCAAGTACCTCGGCGACGACCTCGGCTTCTCCGAGACCGGCGCCGGCGCCGTCATCACCGTCTACGGCGTCACCGCCGCGATCGCCTCCTTCCTGGGCGCGGGCCTGCTGTCGGACCGGTGGGGCCCCCGCCGCGTCATGGCCGCGGGCGCCGCCGCCTGGGTCGTCTTCCACGTCCTGATGCTGGCCGTGGCGGTCCCGCTGGAGAACTACTGGCTGGTCATGGTCACGTACGGCCTGCGCGGCTTCGGCTACCCGATGTTCGCCTACGGCTTCCTGTCCTGGGTCATGGCGGTCGCGCCCAGGGACCACCAGAGCAAGGCCGTCGGGTGGTTCTGGTTCTCCTACAGCGCGGGCTACCCCATCATCGGGTCGTTCGTCTTCGCGGCCGCCACCCCGGCCCTCGGCTTCTACACCACGCTGTGGCTCTCCCTCGCCGTCGTTCTCGCCGGCTCCCTCGTCGTCCTGCTGCTGCTCCGGGAGCCGACCGGTTTCACCGGGCTGGCGCCGGGCCGCGACGCCCGGACCGAGCTGGCGGGCACCTTCCGCATCCTGTTCGAGAAGCCGAAGCTCGGCATCAGCCTGGTCATCCGGCTCATCAACACGACACCGTCGTTCGGCATGTGGGTCTTCATGCCCTTCTTCGTCCGGGACCTAGGGTTCGGGGACGGGGAGTGGAACGCCCTCCTGGTCGTCATGATGGTCGCCAACCTCTGCGCCCTGCCCGTCTTCGGCGTGCTGGGCGACAACTGGAGCGGCCGCAGGACCTGCGCGCTGTTCGGCGGCGTCCTCGGTGCGGCCGGCTGCCTGCTCTGCTACCAACTGCCCGCTGCGGCCGGCCACGCCTTCCTGCCGGCGGCCGTCGCGGTCGCCGTCTACGGCGTCGGACTGGCCGGTTACGTACCGCTGCCCGCGATGATGACGGCCCAGGCGCCCGAGCGCCGCGGCCAGGTGATGGGCGTCTACACCCTCGGCGCGGGCCTGAGCGTCGCCGTCGGTCCGCTGATCGGCACGGTGACGTACGGCTCGTTCGGCTTCCGGGGGTTGATGGTGATCTACGCGGCGCTGCTGTCGCTCAACGCGGTGCTGTGCCTGTGCGTCACCTCGCCGGGGGACGGATCGCCGGGGACGGGCCGCGGGAGGAGGGGGCGTCGGCGGGGAGTCCGGAGCCGTCGGACCGCGGGCACGGCGTGGCCGTACCCGACCCGCGCGGCGGGGCCGACGGGAACGTCCACATGACGTGAACACTCGTCAAGTCGCGGCGGTACAGGCGGTGTCGCGATGCGCCAGGGGGCGTCACGCGGCAGCGGGTACGGTCGGGCGCCGCAGGGCGCGCGCCAGATAGGCCCCGTCGACGGGGGTGGGGTCGGGGAGGCCGGGGACATCGGCGAGCAGATGCGCGCGGTCGTACGTGCGCCGCTCGCCGGAGAACGCCAGCCAGGGCGCGAACGACCTGGCGAGCATGGTCTCGTACGGGTCCGGGTCGGCGACCACGGGCGTCATGACCACCGTCACCCCCGGATACAGCGTCTCCAGAGCGTACTTCGCGTCCGCGAACCCGGTGTCGGAGGGGTGCGCGAGGTGCACGGCACGCACTCCCGGCCGGGGCCGGGCGCGGTGGGCGCGGGCCACGGCGACGGCGAGGTCGGCGGCGTCGTCGACGGAGAGCATGTTCACCCGGCCGCCGGGGTCCCCCGGCACCCGCAGCGTCATTCCGCTGCCGCTGAGGTCCTCGCCGGCGAGGAGACGGGCCAGGTACGGATCCTCGGCCGCGCGCTCCCGGAACGCCGTTTCGAGGACGCGGAGGAGCAGGGTGACCGTCTGCTGCGGCAGGTCCTCCGGGATGGACGCGTCGGTGACGAGCTGGGTCGGGCGCAGCACGGTGACGGGCCGGCCCGTGCGCGCGGACCACTGGCGTACCAGGCGTTCGGCGTGGTACTTGCTCTCCTCGTAGAAATTGAGGAAGCCCGCCTCGTCGCTCAGATCGTCCTCCAGGACGTGCCCGGTGCGCAGTCCGGCGACGAAGCCGGTGCTCATGTGGACCAGGCGCGCCCGCGGGGCCCGCTCGGCCAGCTCCAGGACGCGGCGGGTGCCGTGGACGTTCGTGGTGAACACCGTCTCCGGACGCCCTTCGAGGGCCACGTTCGCCGCGCAGTGCCAGATCTCGGTGCAGTCGGCGGTCACGTCGGCGCGCTCCTCCCCGTCCAGGCCGAGGCCGGGCGCGCGGAGGTCGGCCTCGACGTACCGCAGCCGGTCCAAGGCGCCTGGCGGGAGCGCCGGTTCGCGCAGCCAGGAGACGGCGGCCTCGGTACGCGACCGGAGCCGTTCGCGCGGCCCCCGGCCCAGGACGTGGACGGGCTCGTCGGTGTCCTCGGCGAGCAGGCGGCGGACGACGCGGCTGCCGAGGAAGCCGGTTGCACCCGTGAACAGGACGGACATCGCGGCCTCCTGATGAGACGTCGGTGCGGCAGGTGAGGCAACTCGCCGACGCTGTCGTTGAATCCTTGGACGGCAGCACACCACAACGCGGCGTCGGTCGCGCGAGGGTGCGCGCGCGATGCGTGGGACGCTCCGCACCCCACGCGGCGGGCATCACTCGTCAGGGTGGCGATGCGCGTCAACTGTGCATATCCCTCCAGGGGATGAAAGACGCGGCACGGGGGGTCATAAACAACACAGCGGGTCATAACCAGGGAGGGAATCGCATACCGGGCCCGCGGCCCGGGCCGCGGTCGCGTACGCGCGGGGGGAGCCGCGCCTCTCCGCCCGCCGCTACGACTTGGGGAGGAACCGCTCATGCCGCGTGCCGCCGCCGGTCCGCCACCCGTCGCCGTCGTGGGCGTCGCCCTGCGCCTGCCCGGAGGCATCGACAGCCTCGACGCCCTGTGGACCGCCCTCCGGGAGCGGCGCCACCTGATCGGACCGGCGCCTTCCGACCGGTTCGACGCCGACCGCTTCGTCGACACCTCGGCACCCAGGCGCGGCAAGAGCTACACCGCCGCCGGCGGCTTCCTGGAACGCGTGGACGCCTTCGACGCCGCCTACTTCGGCATCTCCCCGAAGGAAGCCCCCTGCCTCGACCCGCAGTACCGCATGCTCATGGAGCTGACCGCCGAGGCCCTCGACGACGCGGCCGTCGACCCCGCCGCACTCGCCGGCAGCGACACCGCGGTGCTGATCGGCATCTCCGACAACTCCTACGGCGCGATGCAGCTGATGGCGCCGCGCGCCATCCGCCCGTACACCATGGCCGGCGCCGCCTCCGCCATCGCCGCCAACAGCCTCTCGTACGCCTTCGACCTGCGCGGCCCGAGCATGGCCGTCGACACCGCCTGCTCCTCCTCGCTCGTCGCGCTCGACCGCGCCTGCCGCATGCTCCAGGACGGCTCGGTGCGGGCGGCGGTCTGCGGCGGCGCCAACATCCTGCTCAGCCCCCTGCACTACGTCGGCTTCTCCCAGGCGTCGATGCTCTCGCCCACCGGACGCTGCGCCGCCTTCTCCGACCGGGCCGACGGCTTCGTACGGGCGGAGGGCGGCGGTGTCGTCCTGCTCAAGCGGCTGGACGAGGCGCTCGCGGACGGCGACCGGGTGCACGGCGTCATCCTCGCCACCGGCACCAACAGCGACGGCCGCACCATGGGCATGGCCCTGCCCAACCCCGAAGCGCAGGAACGCCTGTTGCGCGACGTCTACCGGCGGGCGGCGGTCGACGCCGACGACGTGGTCTACTTCGAGGCGCACGGCACCGGCACGCCGGTCGGCGATCCGTGCGAGGCACTGGCCGTCGGCCGCGCCCTGGGACAGCGGCGCATCAGCGGGGACCTGCCGATCGGCTCGGTGAAGACCAACCTCGGCCACCTGGAGCCCGCCTCCGGCATGGCGGGGCTGTTCAAGGCCCTGCTGGTCCTCAAGCACCGCACGGCGCCGCCCTCGCTGCACGCGGAGACCCTCAGCCCGCACATCGACTTCCCCGGCCTCGGCCTGAGCGTCACCACCGAGACGCGTCCCCTCGCGGCGGTGGAACGGCCCGTCGTGGGCGTCAACTCCTTCGGGTTCGGTGGCGCGAACGCCCACGCCGTCCTCACCGTGCCGCCTCCGGCCACGGCGCGGCCGGCGCCCGCCGGTCCGCGGGGTGAGGGTCCGCCGGGCGAGAGCTCGCCGGTCGGGGGCTCGCCGGGCGAGGGGCTGACGGGCGAGGGGCTGCCGGTCCTCGCCTCCGCCCGTACCGCCGTGGCCCTCCAACAGGCGGCGGCCGCCTACGCCGACCACCTCCGTACGCTTCCCGCGCGGGACTTCTACGACGTGGCGCACACTTCGTGCCTCCGGCGCGGCAAGCACGAACACCGCGCGGTGGTCATCGCCCGGACCCCCGAGGAAGCCGCCGAGCAGTTCGCGGCGCTGGCCGCGCCGGACGCCGACGGGGAACCCGAGGGGCAGAGCGGCGGGCGCGACGAGCCTTCGGCGGAGCAGGCCGGCGGGTCCGCCGATGCGCTTGTGGAGCGGGTCTCCGTGCCGGCTGAGCCGTTGGCGGAGCAGGCCGGCGGATCCGCCGATGCGCCTGTGGAGCGGGTCTCCGTGCCCGCCGAGCCGTTCGTGGAGCAGACTTCCGCACGCGCAGAGGCTCCTGTGGAGCGGGTTTCCGTGCCCGCCGAGTCGTTCGTGGAGTCGATCTCCGCACGCGCCAGGACACTTGCGGAGGAGACCTCCGCACGCACCGAGACATCTGCGGAGAAGACCTCGGAGCAGACCTCCGCAAGCGCCGAAACGCCTGCGGAGCAGTCCACCGCACACGCCCGGCCGGCGACCGTCGGGCCCGTCCCCGCCGGGCCGGCCGACCGCCTCCTGCCCGCCGCCGGTGCCACCGCCCACGCCGTCGCGAAGGGCCGGATCGCCTTCGTCTACGCAGGCAACGGCTCGCCATGGGCGGGCATGGCCGCCGATCTGCTCGGCCACCCCGACTTCGCCGACGCCCTCCACCGCGTCGAGAAAGCCCTCGCACCGCACCTGGACTTCTCCGTCACCGACGTCCTGCACGCCGCACCCGACACGTGGAATCTGGAGCGCACCGAGATCGCGCAACCGCTGTTGTTCGCCGTCCAGGTCGCGCTCACGGCGCTGTTGCGCGAGCACGGCGTCGCACCGCACGCGGTCGTCGGGCACAGCGTCGGCGAGGTCGCCGCCGCCCACGCCTGCGGCGCCCTCACCCTCGACGAGGCGGCCCGCGTGATCGCCGCGCGCAGCCGCGCCCAGGCCGGCACCGCCGGTTCCGGCCGCATGGCCGCGCTCGGCCTGGCCCGCGCGGAGGCCGAAGCGCTCGTCGCGCGCTTCGACGGCGCGCTGGAGATCGCCGCCGTCAACAGTCCGCAGGACGTCACCGTCAGCGGCACCGCCGACGCCATCGCCGCACTGGTGGCCGAGACGGCGGAGGGCGACGCCTTCCGCAAGGACCTCGGGCTCGACCACGCCTTCCACAGCGCCCACATGGACCCCGTACGCGACACCCTCGCCGAGTCGCTGTCCGGCCTGGCGCCGGGCCGGTCACCGTGCCCTTCTACTCGACCGTCACCGGTCAACGCGCCCGGGGCGCGGAACTGGACGCCGGCTACTGGTGGCGCAACGTGCGCAGCCCCGTCCTCTTCGAGGCGGCCGTCACCCGCGCCCTGACGGACGGGGCGGACGTCCTCGTGGAAATCGGCCCGCACCCGGTGCTCCGCACCTACCTGCGCCGCATCGCCGCCGCCCGCCCCGAGCGCCGCACCGCCGTCGTGCCGACCCTGCGCCGAGGCCACGACGGGCCGCGTGCGGTGGCCACCGCGCTGGCCGCCGTGGCCGCGTCCGGCGCCGACATCGACTGGCACCGGTTCTTCCCGGCCCCCGCCTGCGTCGCGGACCTGCCCGCCTATCCCTGGCAGCGCGAACGCCACTGGATCGGCTCGCCCGAACTGTGGATCCGGTCGAGCGGCGACGGCGTCCTCCGCCACCCGCTGCTCGGCGAACGCCTCCCCGGGCCCGTGCCCACCTGGGAAGCCGTCGTCGAACCCGTCATCACGCCATGGCTCGCCGACCACCGCGTCGGGCCCTCCGTCGTCATGCCCGCCACCGGCTTCGCGGAGATGGCGCTCGCCGCCGGCCGCGAGGTGTTGGCGGCCTCCGTCGAGGTCCGCCACCTCGACATCCACAGCGCCCTGGTGCTGCCCTGGCCCGACGCGGGCGGCACGCACACCCAGGTCGCGCTCAACCCCGGTGACGGGAAGCTCACCGTCACCAGCACCACCGAGGACGGCGGCGAGCCCCGCACCCACGTCCGCGCCCGCGTCCGCACCCTGCTGCGCCCCCGGCCCGCGCCCCTCGACCTCGACGCGCTGCGCGCCGCCTGCCCCCAGGCGGTCGACGTGCCGCACCTCTACGACAGTTGCCGGAAGGTGGGTCTCAACTACGGCCCCGGCTTCCGGCTCCTCGACAGCGTGCACACCGGGGACGGGACCGTCGTCGCCACCTACCGCCACGACGCGCCGGGCGCGCCCTACACCGCCCACCCCGCCGTACTCGACGCCGCCCTCCAGGCGGGCATCGCCCTGGTGGCGGCCCGGCTGGGCGACGGCGACGGGTACCTGCCGGCCGCCCTCACCGCCGTCCGGGTCTGGGACACCCCGTCCCCCACGGCGTCATCCACCTGCGGGAGCGGACGCCCGGGTACAGCGAGAGGTGCTGGGACATCACCCTCACCGACGAGCACGGCGGGGTCACCGTCGAGATCGAGGGATGCTGGCTGCG
Organism: Streptomyces sp. CA-181903; assembly: GCF_050937075.1. Lineage (NCBI taxonomy): Bacteria > Bacillati > Actinomycetota > Actinomycetes > Kitasatosporales > Streptomycetaceae > Streptomyces > Streptomyces sp. CA-181903. The sequence goes on along the minus strand of NZ_JBNJLY010000001.1, from coordinate 534,322 downwards.
GCGCTTCCCGGTCACGGCGCCCGTCCCCCTCGCCACGTACCGCACGGTCCTGCGCGCCGCCCCGCACCCCGACGAGCCGCCGGCGCCCGCGCCGCTACCGGCGCCTCACCGTCTTGTGGAGAGGGCCGCCGGCCGCATCGCCGAACTGCGCGCCGCCTTCGACGAGTTGCCGTACGCCCGCAACATGCAGCTGTACCGGGAACATCTGGCACGTCATCTGGCGGCCGCCGTGTCGAAACTGCTGCCCGACCCCACGCGTCCCTTCACCGTCGCCGACCTGGTCGACGTCGGTATGCTGCCCGGCCACGCCGAACGCTTCCCCTCCACCGCGGAGCGACTGCGGCGCCACGGACTGCTGGAGGCCGTCGAGCCGGGGACGTGGCGGCTGACCGGAAAGCCCGCCCCCGCGGAGCCGGCGGCGTGGGCACCGGAGACCCAGCCGTTCGCGGTCGAGACGGCCCTCTCCCAGCACGTCTGCTGCCGCCTCGACCGCATCCTGCGCGGGGAGGTACGCACACTCGACCTGTTCCTCGACGACGTGGCCTCCCGGTTCCTGGAGCAGTACTACGACACGGGAGTGACCTGCCGCTTCCACAACCGCGTCGTCCAGGCCCTGACCGAGGAACTGGTGCGCTCCTGGCCCACCGGCCGGCCGCTGCGCGTCCTCGAAGTCGGCGCGGGCACCGGAGCATTGACCGCGTCCCTCCTGCCCCTCCTCCCCGCCGACCGGACCCGCTACTGCTTCACCGACGTCTCCTCCTTCTTCCTGCCGCGCGCCCGCAGCCGGTTCGCCGACTACGACTTCGTCGAGTACCGCACCCTCGACTTCGACGCGGGCATGGCGGAGCAGGGATTCCACGCCGGCGGCTTCGATCTCGTCGTGGCGGCCAACGCCCTGCACGTGGCCAAGGACCTCAAGGGCTCTCTGCGCCGCCTGTCCACCCTGCCGGCTCCGGGCGGGTACCTCCTCGGCTCGGAGGCGCACGACCTCGAACTGCTCACGATCTTCGCGACCATGGACAGCTTCCACGCGCGCACCGACCTCGACGTACGCCCGGACGGCCCGCTGCTCACCCGCGACCAGTGGCCCGGCATCCTCCACGAGTGCGGCTTCTCCTCGACCGTGATGACCGGCGCGGAAACCGAGCCGCTGCGCAGCGACTTCTCCGTCTTCCTGACACGAGCGGAGGGAACCGCCGCACCCGGCCCCGCCGCGACGGCCGCTCCGCCGGACACCGCCGAGAGCACCGAACCGCCGACCACGGACGCGCACGCCGGGACCGTCCACCTCCTCGTTCCCCTCGCCTCCGCCGACGACGCGATGGCCCGGGCCGCCTGCCGGCTGCTGGCGCGCCGCGGGGCGCGCGCCCGGCTGGTCCCGCCGGCGGACGACACCCCATGGCAGGCCCTGCTCGGGACCGCCGGCGGCGACCGCGTGGCCGTCGTCGTGATCTGCGACCAGTCACCGTCCGACGACCCCGCGACGGTGACCGCGGACGCCACGCGGGCCATCGGCCGGCTGCGCGCGATCGCCGCCGCGCATCCCGGCCCGGGCACGGAACTGTGGCTCGTCACCCGCGCCGCACCATTCGACGCCGGGCACCCGGCCGGGGCCCACCTCGCCGACGTCGCGGCCTGGGGAGCGGCCCGCGTCCTCGTCACCGAGCAGCCCGACCCCACGCACCGCCGCGTCTGCCTGCACCGCTCGGGCGACGCCGGCCACGACGCCGAGCGTCTCGTCCGCGAACTCCTCACCCCCACCGAGGAGGACGAGATCCTGCTGACCGCCGAGGGCCGCTTCGTGCCCCGCGAAGAACAGCACACACCGACGGTGACCTCCCGTACGCCCGGCCCGGTCGAACTGCGCGTCGTCGACCCCGGCCTCGCCTACCGGCTCGCCTGGCAGGAGGCCCCCGCACACCGGCCCGGCCCCGGACAGGTCGTGCTGGCCGTCAAGGCCGCCGGCCTGAACTTCCGCGACGTCATGCAGGCCACCGGCCTCCTGCCACCCGACAACCTGCACGGCGTACCGCGCGAGGAAGTCCTCGGCCTGGAGAGCGCGGGCGTCGTCACGGCGTGCGGGCCGGGCGTCACACACATCAAGCCCGGTGACCGGGTCGCGGGCCTGACCATGGGGGCACTGGCCACCGAGATCGTCTGCGACGCCCGGCAACTCCTCCCGCTGCCCGACACGATGTCGTACACCGAGGCCGCCACCCTCCCGGTGGCGTTCTGCACCGTGCACTACGCCCTGCACCACCTGGCCCGCCTCAAGCCGGGCGAGACGGTCCTGGTGCACGGCGCGGCGGGTGGCGTCGGGATCGCGGCGCTGCGGTACCTCCGGGCACACGGGGCCAGGGCGATCGCCACCGCCGGGAGCGACATCAAACGCGACTGCCTGCGCGGCCTCGGCGTCGAGCACGTCTTCGACTCGCGCTCGCTCGACTTCTCCCACCAGGTCATGGAGGTTACCGGCGGCGAAGGCGTCGACATCGTCCTCAACTCCCTGGCGGGCGAGGCCATCGCCCGGGGCCTGGACGTGCTGCGCCCCGGAGGACGCTTCATCGAACTGGGCAAACGGGACATCTGCGAGGACGGGACCCTGCCGCTGCGCCCGTTCGCGAAGAACATCTCCTTCCACGCCCTCGACCTGACCACCGTCCTGCCCGACCCACGGCTGGCGGGACCACTACTCGACGACGTCACCCGGCTCATGTCCGGGGCCGGCTTCGGGGCGCTCCCGCACGCCGTCTTCCCCGCCGCCCGGGTCGCCGACGCCTTCCGCCTGCTCCAGCACTCCCGCCACTTCGGCAAGGTGGTCGTCGCCTTCGACCCGCTGGACGAACCGCTCACCGCACACGCCCTGCCCCGCACTCCCGCCCTCGACGCGGACGGCACGTACCTGGTGACCGGCGGCACCGGCGGCTTCGGCGGGGCGACCGCGTCCTGGCTGGCCGAGCTCGGCGCCCGTCACCTGGTGCTCGTCAGCCGGCGCGGCGCCGACCACCCCGAGGCGCCCGCCCTGCGCACGGCCCTGGCCACGCGCGGCGTCGAGGCCCGCTTCCGCGCCGCCGACTGCGCGGACCCGGACGCCATGGCCGCGGTCATCGCCGAGATCGACGCGAGCGGGCACCCGCTGCGCGGTGTGGTGCACAGCGCCATGCACCTCGACGACGACCCGCTGGCGGATCTCGACGACGAGCGGATCGCCGCCGTCCTCGCGCCGAAGCTGGGCGGAGCCCTGGTCCTCGACCGCCTCACCAGGGGGCGCGACCTGGACCTTTTCCTGCTCTACTCGTCGGCCACGGCCTCGGTCGGCATGTACCGCCAGTCCTCGTACGTCGCCGCCAACCTCGCGATGGAAGCCCTCGCCCGCGCCCGCCGCGCCCGGGGCGAGACCGCGCTCGCCCTGGCCTGGGGCGGCATCAGCGAGACGGGGTACAGCGCCCGCAGTGGTCTGCTGACCTCCCTCGCCGATTTGGGCGTCTCGTCGGCGACCCCGGCCGAGCTCCTGGGGCTGGCCGGCCGGCTCCTCGCGGCCCCCGGCGGGACGGAGCCGGTCGCCGTCGCCGGCCGCCTGGACTGGAACGCGACCCTGCTCCTGCCGTTGCTGCACACGCCTCGACTCGGGAAGCTGGTGCCCGAGCGCACCCGGGACGAGGACGGGGGCCGGGAGGAACTGCTGCGGCGCCTGGCGGGCATGACCGCCGAGGAGGCCCGGGCCTTCCTCGTCGAGCAGCTGACGGAAGTCCTCGCCGCGGAACTGGAGTTGGACACCGCCGACCTCGATCCGTACCAGCGCCTGGACCGCTACGGCCTCGACTCCCTGATGGCCACGCAACTGCTCGTCACCCTCAACCTCCGCTACGGCGTGGAGATCCCGCCCATGGAACTGCTGCGCAGCAACGGCACCGTCGCCGACCTGGCGGACATCATCCATCTGCGGCTGGGGCTGCAAGGGGGCGGAGAGCACGGTGCGCCCATGGCCGGGGAGGCGACGGCCGGCGTGCCACGGCAGGCATCCGGATCCGCGGAGGCGGAGACGTCCTCCGGAGAGCCGGAAGCGGTCGGGGCCGTCCGGGGGTGAGGCGGGCGGCAGGCCCGTCGCCGTTCTCGGCTCCGGCCGGAGGACGGCCGTCTGTGCCGGGACGCCCGGGACGAGCCGGTCCGCGCGGCCGACCCGGAACCGGCCCCTCCGGCCCCCGGACGACGCACCGGCCCTCGCCCGCCCGGTTTCGCCGCACGGAATCGTGGCACCCGCGTCTTGCCGGCGGTGACGGCATACGGCAGTGGCGGCCGCGGCGGACGGGAGGAACGGAGGACCTCATGACGGCGAAGGCGGGGGCGAACGGATTGCCGCTGGACGGGCCGTGGCCCGAGGCGGCGGGACGGCTCTGGCGGGACATGACCGGACTGGTGCGCACCGAGGCCGGCGGCCCCGGCGGCCCGCTGACCACGGCGGTCGGCCGGGCGCGCCTCGCCGGGACCGCGATGGCGCTGAGCGGCGCCCTGGGCGCGCTCTCCCTCGTCTCCGCACACCAGGCCCTGCTGCGGGCCACCGAGCGGATCATGCCGCCGTCCCGGGCGGCCTGGACCCTCGCGGCCGGCTACGCCGGGGCCGCCGTCGGCCTCACCCGCCTGCGGCGCTCCGCCTCCCGCGCGGCACGGCAGTCCTCCGCGGAGGCCGTGGAGCGGGTGCTCGCCGAGCTGGCCGCGTCGGGGGTGTGACCGGAGCGGGCCAACCGCCGAGGCGGGCCGGCCGCCGAGCCCGGCCACCCGCCCAAGCCCGGCTCGCCGCCGAGCGTGGCCGCGCGCCAAGCCCGGTCGACCGTCCGCCCGCCGACCGGCCGTCCGATGGGCGTCCGCCCGATGCGCGCCCGAGCGCCGGCGGTCAGTCGTGGCGGACGACGCACAGCGCCCAGATGACGAACGCGCACACCGCCATGACGACGACCGACCACAGCGGGAAGTACGGCAGGGACAGGAAGTTGGCGATCAGGATCAGCGCGGCGACCGCGATGCCCAGCACCCGCGCCCAGGCGGAGACCCGGAACAGGCCGACACCCACCATGATGGCCGCGATGCCGAGGAAGAGGTGGACCCACCCCCATCCGGCCACGTTGAACTTGTAGACGTAGTCGGGTGCGTTGACGAACACGGTGTCGTGGACGATCGCCGATACGCCCCTGAGCACGTTCAGGAACCCGTCGATCAACAGCATGACGGCGGCGAAGACCGTCAGCCCGGTGGCGACCGTCAAGGACCTCTCGCTGTAGTGATGAGGGGAGTGCGGCTGCGAGGAGTGCGACATGGTGCCTCTCCTTGTCCGGATGGCCTCCCGAAGCCGGCGGGCCCCGGGAGCCGGGGCAGAAGCGCGCGACCCGCCCGTCCGGGAACGCGTCCCGGCCGGGCCCGGAGGGCGCACGCGGCCCGCTCCCGGGGGCGACCGACGGAGACCGCTCGTCCCATCGTCACCACGCCGCGCCATTGATCGCACCTCGGCCCCCACGTCCCACTCCACCTGCGAGGACAGCGGCCGTTCGCGCTAGGGTGCGCCGATGAGTCTTTACATCGTCGTCGGATACGGGCCCGCCGGAGCGGCCACCGCCCGGCTGCTCGCCGGACAGGGCCACACGGTACGCGTCGTCACCAGGTCGGGCCGCGCCCCGGAGCCCGGCATCGAGCACGTCGCCGCGGACGCGACGGACGCGGCACGGCTGGCCGAGACCGCGCGCGGCGCCACCGCGATTTTCGGCTGCGCCGCGCCGCCCTACCACCGCTGGACGAAGGAGTGGCCGCCACTGGTCGCGGCCCTCGCCGAGGCGGCGGAGGCGACCGGGGCCGTCCTCGTCATGCTGGGCAACCTCTACGGCTACGGCCCGGTGGACGGGCCCCTCACCGAGGACCTGCCGCTCGCGGCGACGGGCCCCAAGGGGCGGGTGCGCGCCGCCGTGTGGGAACGGGTGCGGAGCCTGCACGAGCAGGGGCGCATCAGGGCGGTCGAGGTACGGGCCTCCGACTTCTTCGGGCCCGGCGTGACCGACGGCGGCCATCTGGCCGGGCGTTTCATGCCCCCGCTGCTGCGGGGCAAGGCGGTCACCGCCCTCGGCGACCCGGACGCCCCGCACAGCTGGAGCTACCTTCCCGACGTGGCCGCGGCCCTGGTGGAGGCCGCGGGCGAGGAACGGGCCTGGGGCCGCGCCTGGCACGTCCCCACGGAACCGCCCCTGTCCGTCCGGGAGATGGCGGACCGCCTCGCCGCCGCGGCCGGAACGGCACCGGTCACCGTCCGCGCCACGCCGCCGGCCGTCCTGGCCGTGGCGTCGCTGTTTTCCCCGCTGCTGCGCGAGCTGAAGGAGATCCGCTACCAGTTCGACCGCCCCTTCGTCGTCGACTCCAGCGCCTACCGGTCCGCCTTCGCGGTCCGTTCGACGCCCGTCGACGAGCAGGTCGAGGCCACGGTCGCGTGGTGGCGGGAGCGACCGGCCACCGGCGGGTGAATTACGGGAAGCGGCCTCGAAATGCGGCCGGGATTTCGTCGCGGAATCCGCGGCGGCGGGCTCCCCATTCCCGCGTGGGAAAGGGGAGCCCGCCGTAACTCGCGGTCGTCAGGGGACGTGAGACGGCGTCAGCGGACGAACTTCCAGGTGATTCCGTTGACCACACCCCGGTCCAGCGGCGCGAGCTTGCGGAAAGCCGTCTGGCTGAGGTCTATGTGCGTCCGGTCGCAGGACGGACACTTGTCCCGGACCGGGACCCGTATGGTCTTGCCGTTGTAGGAGACCTCCACCGAAACGCCTCTGCACAGCGGGTCGTTGTTGGGGTTCGGGGAGGTCCACCAGGCGGCGGGTATCGCGACCAGGTCCTGCGACGAGGCGTCGATCGGCGTTCCGCAGGCGCCGTAGCCCTTGTCGTTGTAGTAGGTCATCTTGCCGGTCATGTTCTGGCCGATCGGAATGTCGGCCGACGCGGGTCCCGCGGCGAGGGTGATACCCGTGGCGGCGGCGACCAGGGCGCAGGCGGCGAAACGAACTCGGCGGACTCGCCTGAATTCACGCATGGTGATGTCTCCTCCTGAGGCAGGGGAATACGACACGCGAAGCCGGAGTCGGAAATGCGTCCGTCGACTCGGCGTCCGGCTTCGGGACCCATGGATTTCACGGCCCCCGGTGTCCCCGCAACCCCCATCGGCCTCAGTTGTCCGGAACTGAGTGGTCCATGAACTCAGTTGGGCCGGAACACCGTCGGTCCGGCCGAAAACACACCGGAACGCCCGGGTGCGGCCAAACACCCGGGTACGGTGAAACGTCCGGGCACGCCGGGCGTCCGTGCGCCACGGGTGCCGGGAGGACAGGAGGGGACCGGTGAGGGAACGACGGGTACCGACCCGTCAGGTGCGGGCCCGCACGCCCGACGTCCGCAGGCGCTAGGCCCGCACGCCCTGCGCCGGCCGGGCTTGGGGCGCGGGCTCCGGAGGAAGATGGACGGACAACAGGCACACGTCGTCGCGCTGCTCGTCCGGGAGCAGCCGTGCGAGCAGCGTGTCGAGGGAGCCGTTGCCGCCGCGCGGCGACACGCTCCGTACGGCCTCGGTGAGCCGGTCGAGGCCGGCGTCGAGGTGCTCACCGGGGCGCTCGATCAGCCCGTCGGTGTACAGCAGCAGGTGGTCACCGGGCTCGATCCGGCAGCTGGCCTCCCCGTAGGAGGGCCGCAGGGTCGCGCCGAGCAGGACCCCCTCGGGCGGGGTCAGGTACTCCGCCTTGCCCTGTCGGACGAGCAGGGGCGGCGGATGGCCGGCCTGGGCCCAGGTCAGGCAGCGATCGGTGGGGTCGTAGCGGCCGAGGACCATGGTGGCCGTGGCGTGCCCGTCCGGGGTGTGCAGCAGCAGGGTGTTGAGCCGGTGCAGGGCGCCGGTCAGCGAGGAGCCGGTGAACACCATCCCCTTGGCCGTGAAGCGCAGTTGCGCCATGGTGGCCACCGCGTCGATGCCGTGCCCGGCCACGTCCCCGACGGCGAACAGGACGCAGCCGTCGGGCATCTCGACGGCGCTGTACCAGTCACCGCCCACGCTGAGGTCGCCGTGCGACGGCAGGTAGGCGACGTCGACGCGGAGGTCCGCGAGGTTCAGCGACTGGGTGGGCAGCGGCAGCAGCGCGTGCTGGAGCCGCGCCGCCACCAGGCGTTCCGTCTGCAGCACGTTGCGCTGGGCGAGCACCGCCTGCTGGGATTCCAGCAGCGCGAGTTCGGCGCACCGCCGGGCGGTGAGGTCCATGATGACGCCGTGCACCTCGACGGGCGTGCCGTCGGCGTCCGGCAGCGTCTCGGCGACGATCCGCAGGTGTTTGACGCCGGAGGCGGTCGCGAACCGGAACAGGTGGTCCATGGGCGTCCCGTCGTCCAGGAGCGTCTGGACGGCCCGGGCGAAGTCCGGCAGGTCCTCGGGCAGCAGGTGGCGCGGCAGCTCGTCGAGGCGCATCGGCCCCAGCGAGCGGTCGCGGCCCAGGATCTCGTACACCTGCGGCGACCAGGTGACCGCGTCGGTGACCAGGTTCCAGTCGGTCCAGCCGAGGTTGCCGAGCCGCTGGAGGTCGGCGAGCAGCTCCCGCTGCCGGGTCTCGGTGTCGTGGCCGGTCCAGCAGACGACGAGGGAGCCGCCCAGGCGCGCCACCCGCAGCGAGTAGACGGACTGCCGGCGGACGCCCCCGACGACCTCCTCGTAGGCGAACGGCTCGCTCTGGTACGGCTGCCCGGTCTCCAGGGCGCGGAGGTAGCCGTGCCAGGCGGAGGACCCGGCCATGGTCGGGTAGCACTCCAGGACGCGCAGGCCGACGAGTTGCCGTCCCCGCCGCCCGGCGACGTCGGTGGACTGCGGCGCGGCGGCGTCGATCCGGAAGTCCTCGACCTCCCCGGCCGCCGACCGCAGGGGCGTGAGCAGGGCCGCGGGGCCCATGAGCGCGTCGAAGACCGCCTGTACGGGTTCGACGAGGGCCGGGCCCGTCCGGGCGGCCGGTGCGTCACACATGCGCAGACTCCCCGCGCACAGCCGGGCGACCGCCCGGAGCAGTTCCCGGACGGCCGGGTCGAAGGGGGCCTCGACGGTCCGGAGGACGCCCAGGGCCGCGGTGACCGTACCGCCGGTGACGACGGGGAGCCAGGCCCGCGTCGGCCACCGGCGGCCCTGCGCGCCGATCAGGTGGTAGCGCCGCGCGTCCCGCTCGGGATCCTCCAGCCAGACGGGCTCGCCGCGGCGGACGACGTCCTGGGCGGCGATGCCGCTGACGGGCGGTACGGACCGCCACTGGGCGGCGAGGGCGGCCCCGGTGCCGGCGTGACCACCGAGCTCCAGCACGCCGTCCGGGGTGCTCAGGAAGATCATTACGGCGTCGGCGCACACCGGCGGCCCGGCCAGGTGGTCCAGCAGCGTCCCGGCGAGCTCGTGCAGGCCCGAGACGCGGGCCAGGGCCTCGCCGACGGCGCCCAGGACCTCCGCGTGCGTCCGGTCGCCGGTGGTCCGCGGCGGCGAGTGGCGGGTGTAGCGCGTGGGGTCGAACACCGAGCCGCCGCCCTCCGGGCCGGGGGACCCGTCGGGTGCGTCCGGCCCGTGCGGCCCGTGCGTTCCGGAAGGCTTGCGGGCGGCGGGGACGGCGCCGCCCTGCGGCATGTCGCCCAGGACGATCCAGCACTCCTCTATCAGCGTCCGGCCGGCGGTGCGCGCACGCCGCGTCAGGCGCTCGTAGGCCGCCGGCGCGGAGCAGTCGGAGCGCGCCATCAGCACACCCTTCGCGCGTTCCAGCACGGCCGTGGTGGACGCCAGGTGCTCCAGCCGCTCGTTCTCCGCCCGTAGCTTGGCCACCACCTTCGCCAGTGCGGCGACGTCGGGTTCGACGCCGGACTTCTCGTCCTGGACAGACTCGCTCGTCACGTCCCGAGCATGGCACAGACGGCCGCCGCCCGGCCCGTTTCCGCACATCAGGGCGGGCGATCGGCCGGACGTTCGGGTGGTGCTCCGTATTCCTCCCTTCCGTTCATGCTCTCAGGAACCACGGTGTCGCGGAAGGGAGTTCGCGGCCCGGCGGCCGGTGCCCGCGGGGAGGCGGAGAGGCCGCCCGGGGTCGGCGGAACCGGGTGAACACCGCTCGCCGCTTCGCTACCGTGGAGGGGGCGAACCGCTACAAGGCCCGCAAGACGGCCACTTCGCCCTTCCGGGACGCCTCCACACCATTGCCTTCGCTCCGGGCGCCGTCCACGGCGGTCCGCGAGCCCGTCCGGCGCGCCGGGAACATTTTTCCGGGACACGCCGGGAGAGGACACGAAACGGTGAACGGATCCATGCGGGACAAGGTCGTCCTCGTCACCGGCGCGGCCCGCGGCCAGGGCCGTGCGCACGTCGTGCGGCTGGCCGGCAAGGGCGGACACCGCCTGTGTGAACCGCACGGGCCGGCGGAGGTTGCGGGCCCAGTAGTCCGGGGTGCCGGGGCCGGAGGGTCCCGGTCCGCCGCCTGACGGCTCCGGGGCGGCACCGGACGGTCCCGGTCCGGAGCCGGTGGCCGTGCCCGGCGCGGTGCCGGCCACCGATCGCGGTCCGGCACCGGCGGCCGCCTGCGGTCCGGCCTCGGCGGCCGACCACGGGCAGGTGTCGGTGGCCGACCATGGGCCGGTATCGGTGGCCGACCATGGGCCGGTATCGGTGGTCGGCTCCGGGCCGGCGCCGGCGGCCGGTTCCCCGACCGCGTCGACGGTCGAGACCCAGGGCACGCGCGGCGCGGCCGGGGCCAGACCGGCCAGTTCCGCGCGGAGTTCGGCCAGGACCCCGTCGACGTACGGGCTGTGCGACGCCGCGTCGATCCGGATCGCCCTGCACCGCACCCCCTCCGCCCCCAGGGCGGCGACCAGCGCCCCCACCGCGTCGGCCGCCCCGGTGACCACCGTCTCGCGGGGCGCGCTGTGGGCGGCGACGACCACCGTCCCCGGCGTCCGCGCGCAGTGCCGTGCGACGGTGTGCCGGTCCAGGCCGATCGTGGCCATCGCCCCGCCGACTCCGGTCTGACGGGCCCGGGCGAGCAGCCGGGAACGGGTGGCGACGACCCGGGCCGCCTCCGGGAGGGTGAGGACGCCCGCGACATGCGCGGCGGCGACCTCGCCGAGGCTGTGCCCCACCACGGCGTCCGGCCGCAGTCCCAGCGACAGCAGCCAGCGCGCGGTCGCCACTTGAAGCGCGAAGATGAGCGGCTGCACCGTGCCGGGTCCGTCGGCCTCCGCGCCGGGCGGACGCGCGAGCGGCCCGGTGACGCCGCCGGGCAGCAGCCCGTCGAGCTCGGCCAACACCCCTGCCGCCACGGGTGACCAGCCCGGCAGGGCGCGGCCCATGCCCGCCCACTGGCTGCCGTGGCCGCCGAAGCACCAGACGGCGCGGCCCGCCGCGCCGTCGGCCCGGCCCGCCGTCCAACGCGGGCTCGGCAGGTTGTCGGCGAAGCAGGACAGCCCGTCGACCAGCCCCGGCACATCCGCCGCGGAGACCGCCAGGCGTTCCGGTCCGGGGCGGCCGGGAAAGGCCGGTACTTCATCGGGCCGAAAACCGTTGGCCAACAATTCCGCCGCCCTTTTCGCCTCTCGCGTCAACTCCGTGCGCGTGGCGGCGGAAAACACCAGCAGCCACGGTGGCGGAGGCGGCAGCACACTGTCGAATGTCATAAGCCCCTCGTATTCCGCCGCATCGGATCGGGTGGCGTGCCGGTGCTTGCTACGATCGCCGGACCGGCCGGTCGGCGCCGCGCGAACCACTGCTCGATTCTTCGACGCGAAAAGCGACACCTTCGACAAAGGAGTAGAGGAAGAATGCCGGAGAACTCCTTCCAGGGTCTGGTCGTCGATACCGAACCCGCGTCCGACGCCTATCTCGTCATCGGCATTCCCGGGTCCGGGAAAAGCTCGGTGTCCGCCGCCCTCGCCCGCCGCTTCCCCCTCGGCGCGCACATCGAGGGCGACCACATCCAGGAACTCATCGTCTCCGGCGGGCACCTGCCCTCCCCGGAGGAGGACTTGGAGGCCGATCGCCAGCTGCTGCTGCGCGCCCGCAACGCCTCGGTGCTCGCCCGCAGTTTCCACGCCGCCGGGGTCGTCCCCGTCGTCGACGACGTGGTCGTCCGGCGCGCGCACCTCGACTACTACCTGGAGCAGCTGAAGGGCCTGCCGCTGCACCTCATCGTCCTCGCGCCCACGGCGGACGTCGTCGCCCGGCGGGTCGCCGAGCGGGACAAGGTGCTGGCCGACGACTGGTCGTTCCTCGACGAGGCGATGCGCTCCGAACTCGACGGCCAGGGGACGTGGTTCGACAGCTCGGAGATGACACTCGGCGAGACCGTCGACGCGATTTTCGCCAAGGGCTGAACCTCCGTTCCGCGGACCGGCGCCGGAGCTCTCCGCGAGGCCCGGCGCCTTCCCGCCGCGCGTCCCCTCGACGGACCGCCTCATCCGCCGTCGACGCGGCGGACCGCGGTCAGCCAGGTGAGCATCAGGTGGGCGCTCCGGTGCAGGAACGCCCGCGCGTCCTGCGTCCAGGCCGGGCCCCGCGCCTGCTCGGCGAACTCCCGCAGGCCGTGCGCCAGCGAGGCGTAGGCCTCCCGGTAGTCGCTCCCTTCGAGATGGAACTCCCGTAGCCACTCCAGGAGTTCGTCCATGAAGCGGATCGCGGGCAGCTCGGCGGCGAGGTCGGCGAAGAGGTCGTGGGCGTTGCGCTCGTGGTGGACCAGTGGGCCGCCGAAGCGGACGGCGTGCCCCAGGTGCTTGGCGCACGCGGCGACGAAGTACCCGCTGAAGATGTCCCCGAAGCGTTCCAGGGGCGCCCCGCCGACGGGCTGTCCCATCCGCAGGAAGTAGTAGGCGGGCAGCGCGTCCCGGTGCACCGCCGTGTCCTGCGAGTTGACGGGGCACCAGGTGTCCGTCGCCAGGACCGCGGCCGGCCCCCGGCAGCCGGTCACTGTGGGCCGGACGGCGAGCCGGGTCACCGCGTCCACGTCCGGATCGCCCAGCCACAGGCCCGCGTTCGGCGTCCTCGTCCAGGCGCCGCCCAGCGTCGACGAACTCGTCCACACCCACTCCGCGCGCGGCTTCGCGCTCGTCAGCCGGCGCACGGAGTCCGTCCAGCGTCTCTACTTCCAGTGCGACCCGGACGAGGACCCCGCCGACTGGCCCGACGACAGGATCTGGACGGAACTCCAGGCACGGGTGCGGGGCGCCGACGGATTCGCCCTCGCCGAGGGCCCCGTGCTCGACCGCTCGGTCCTGCGGTTCCGCAGCTTCGTCTGCGAACCCCCGCGGTACGGCAACCTGCTGCTCGCCGGCGACGCGGCGCACACCGTACCGCCCACCGGCGCCAAGGGCCTCAACCTCGCCCTCACCGACGCCCGCCTCCTCGCCGAGACGGTGCAACGCGCCGTCACGACCCGTGACTTCGGGCACCTCGACGCCTACGGGCCCCGAGCCCTGCGCCGCACCTGGCGGGCCCAGCACTTCTCGTACTGGATGACGCACCTGCTGCACCGCCTCCCCGGCGCCACCGCCTTCGACGAACGCCGCCAACTCGGCGAGCTCGCCGCCCTGGTGGGCTCCACAGCCGCGTCGACCCACCTCGCGGAGGGGTACACGGGCCGGTGGGCCGCCGACGGGCCGTGACCCGGCGCGCCGTGAGAGGATCGGCCGATGAACCGGACGTCGCGCAACCACTTCCTGGCCGCGCTGCTGATCGCCTGTTCGGCCGTCCCGGTCGCGTGCGCGCGGCCCGCCCCCGCGCCCACCGTGCGGGACCAGGCCGGAGGCCGGCCGGGCCCGGCGGCCGAGCCCCTGCCGACGAACGCCGTCCCCTACGGCGGGACGCCGAGCGCCCCCGCCGGACCGGGGCCCTCCGCCCCTCCGTGCCCGCGCGAGGGCCTGCGGGTCACGGCCGAACCCGTCGAAGGCGCCATGGGACTGCGCAGCATGGGCATACGGCTGGACAACTGCGGCACCGTGCCCCGCACCGTCGAAGGCCACCCCGGTCTGCGCGTGCTGGGCGAGAAGGGGGAGCCGTTGGACGTCACCGTGCACGACGACCTCACGGCCGTCGCCCGCTCCGGAGCGCCGAACACTCCGGCCCGACCGGTGACCCTGCGCCCCGGCGCGGCGGCGGTGGCCGCAGTCCTGTGGCGCAACACGTACGACGACACCCGCCGTCCCCCGCTGCTCGGCCGGCGCCTGGAGGTGACCCCGGCCCCCGGCGTCCGCGCCCAGACGATCGAACCGGAGGGCGGAGTGGACCTCGGCAGCACGGGGCGGCTGGCGGTGGACTCCTGGCAGCCGGTACGGCGCTGACGCCTTCGCACGCGGGGTGCGCGGCTGGTCAAGGCGACGCCGGCCCACGTGCGGGAAGTGACGCCTTCGCAGGCGGGGTGCGCGGACACCGAACGTGCGCATGAGCGCCGAACGGCAGTGCCGCGGCGGGCGGAGAACCGACATCGCAACCCGAGCGGACGGGCGGCCAAACCCCGCTGCCCCAGGGCCGGTTGGCCGCCCCTCGGCCCGCCGCGGGCCGGCGCCCCGGACCCGGCGCGTACCACCGTCCGTCACCGGACGCCTCCGCTCCGTCCGCGACCTCCCGCACTCCGCACGCCCCGCATCGGCGAGGGCGCCCGGGGCACCTGCGCGGTACGGGCACCGAAGGGCGGGCCCGGAAGGACCGGGAGGAAGGAGGCCGGGACCATGGCCGGGGAACGCGGACGACCACGTCAGAGGAAGCACAGGACCATCGGGACGATCGGGCATCGTGGGCACGGCAAGACCACGCTGGCCGTCGCGGCGGGGAAGGCGGCGGCGAAGGCGTACCGGCAGGACGCCGGCGCCGTCGAGCGGATCGTGGAGGCCGCGGGCAGCACCCGCGCCGCGCTCGCCCCATACAGCACCCACAGCGCCTACGCCACACCCGGGTGCCACTACACCCACTTCGACACGGAGGCCCGCCACGTCGGCGACCTGCTCGGCCACGCGCCGCTGGACGGGGTCGTGCTCGTGGTCTCGGCGCTCGGCGCCGTGCCCCCGCAGGCGCGTGAGCACCTGCGGCTCGCCCGCGGGGCCGGAGTGCGCCGGCTCGCGGTCTACCTCAACAAGTGCGACGCGCTCGCCGACCCCGAGGCGGCCGGCGAAGCGGAGGAAGCGGTCCGCGCGCTCCTCCGCGAACAGGGGCTCGACGGCGAGCGGGTGCCCATCGTCCGCGGATCCGCCCTGCAGGCCCTGGCCGGCGACCTGTTCTGGGAGGCGTCCGTCATCGAACTGATGAAGACCATGGACGCCCGCATGCACGTCTGACGCGCCGGCCGGGGGACATCTCCGCTGACGTCCCTCTCGACGAGGCCGGCCTCAACGGACCAGCGGCGCGGCCGTGCCGACGAACTCCTCTATGGCCTGCCTCGCCCGGGCGTCGAGGGCGTCCCGCCCGCTCTGGTCACGGGCGGTGGAGATCTCCCACGTGCTCGCGTAGGCCCGCCCGGCGGCGGCGTTCACCTCGGGGTCGTCGGTGAGGAGCCGGACCCGGTAGAGCGCCTGCCGGGCCACCGTACGACGGCGGTGGGCCTCGTTCCGCGCCGCGACGTACTCCTCGGTGCCCGGGGCGTCCCGGCCGCTGTACCAGCGGTCCGCCTGGCCGTGGCGGTAGTCCTCCATCGCCTCGGCGAACGCGCTGTACGTCGTCAGGCGCTCGCGCCGGAGCGCCTCCGACCGGGCGAACGACTCGCCGCGCTCCGACACGCGGCGCTGGAGGACATGGGTGATCACGGAGCCGAGCAGCGTTCCCACGACCGCGACGGCACTCGTCCAGATGGCTTCCATGGGGTGAGCTGATCACGTCAGGGGCCGGTGTGGCCATGGGGGCGGCCCCTGTGCCGCGTGGGCCTACTCCCGTACCCGCAGGCCGATGTACCCCAGGTTGGGGAAGGCGCGGAAGGCGGAGCCCTCGGTGAAGAAGTACGTGGCCTGGGGCGCCGGCCGGCTGTAGGCGACGACCGCCTCGGGCACGCCGAGGATCGCGGCGGCGTTGATGGTGAACGGCAGAGCCTTCTCGCTGTGCACGAGCCCGGCCTCGATCTGCTCCTCGGTGGGTTCCCAGCCCTCGGGCATGCGTGCCTTGAGGGCCTGCCGGGTGCCCTCCCGGTACAGCGGGCGGTATTCCGGGTGCCGGGTCGCCTGCCGGACGTAGGCGTGGGCGCGGCGGTACTCGGGGTGGCCGGCCCAGTCCTCGAACTCGCTGACACCGATGGCCGGGCTCCCCGCGGCCGCCCGGGCCCGGCGGATGCGTGAGGCCATCTGCCGGACGTCCGCCCGGGCCTTCTTGTGGGCCTCGGCGTGCGAGCGCCCCTGACCGAGATAGGTGGCCGCGGTCATCCGGAGGTCGGAGACCACCACGTCGACACCCTTCATCTCGGATGCCGCCCACCGCAGCAGCGTGGTCAGCCGGGATACGGAGAAGTAGGGGTTGCCGGGGCTGACCAGCAGCGCGATGTGCTCGCGCCGGGCGAGGACGCGGGCGCAGCCGGGGCTGCACGGTTCGACGTCGACCGGAGCGCGGTCCACCGCGCCACCTCCCTGTCCTGCCGCTCCCGCTTCCCTGGTCCGGGACGCTTCGCCTTGAGGCCGCTCAACCACCTCTGCCCGCGAAGACGTGCCACGCCAACCGGGCGGCGCGCGATATGACACCCACGGCTGATGTCCCGCCCGGCCCCCGTTTGCCCGCGGCTCCGCTCGGGCAGGATGGCCGGTCGGGCCGCACGCCGGAACTCAGCCGCCGCTCACTCGTCACCACCCTGCGCGGGGGCGGGCGCGTGGCCTTGCGCGGGCGCGTGGCCGGCGGCGCGGACGTGGTCGTGCGCGAGGCAGGTGAACGCGTGCGCGGCGGCGCTGTGGTACGCGGCCTCCCGGCGCAGCAGGGCGACCGTGCGGGAGGGGAGCGGCGGCCGGACGGCGACCGGGGTCAGACGGGGATCGTCCTCCGCGATGGCGTCCGGGAGCACGGTGGCCAGCCCGGTGCGCCGGACGATCTCGGTGAGCGCCTGGAGGGAGTTGGCCTCGACCACGATGCGCGGGCTCACCCGGTGCCGGGCGAAGTAGGCGTCGACATGCCCGCGCGTCGTGAAGTCGCGGCTGAGGAGCGCCAGTTCGACGCGGGCGAGGTCGTGCGGGGAGAGGGGAGCGGCGGCGGCCGGCCCGTCGGCGCGCGGGCCGGTGACGAGGCTCAGCGTCTCGGTGAAGAGCGGGGCCGCCGCGACGCCCGGCTGGTGCGGCCCGTCGAAGGCGATGCCCAGGTCGAGTTCGTCGGCGAGCAGGGCGGCCTCCAGCTCGTCCTGGGCCATCTCCCGGAAGGTGAGGGTGATTCCCGGGTGACGGGTGCGGAGTTCGGCGGTGAGCGGGCCGATGAGGTACGCGGTGAACGTCGGGGTCGCCGCCAGGCGCAGCCGGCCCTCGGACAGGTCCCGGACGTCCCGTACGGCCCGTTCGGCGGCGGCGAGATCGCGCAGCGCGCGCCGGGCGTGCCGGACGTAGACCTCCCCGGCGTCGGTCAGCCGGACGGCGCGGCCCGTGCGGTCCAGCAGCTGGGCACCCACCGTCCGCTCCAGCTGCTTGACCTGCTGCGAGAGGGTCGGCTGGGAGATGTGCAGGTCTTCGGCGGCACGGGTGAAGTTGCGGTGCTCGGCCACCGCGAGCAGATAGCGCAGGTGGCGCAGTTCCAGGGCCATGAGGCCAACCATAGATGACATCAATAGGACGCATGGGCAGCAGCTCTTGGACGCTATGGGTGCTGGTCGTGCAGGGTGAGGGACGTCAGCCCACCCCGAGGCTGACCCCATCGAAGGGAGCGATCATGCACGACCTCACCCGGGGCGTCGCCCGTTTCCGACGCGACGTCTTCCCGGCCAAGGCGCGCCTCTTCGCCCGGCTGGCCGGCCGGCACGCGCCGGAAGTCCTGTTCATCGGCTGCTCCGACGCCCGGGTCCCACCCGAGCTGATCACCCAGGGCGAGCCGGGTGACCTCTTCGTCGTCCGGACCGCGGGCAACATCGTCCCGGCGTACGCCCCCGGCGCGGACGGCGTGGCGGCGAGCATCGAGTACGCGGTCGGCGTGCTCGGCGTGACCGAGGTCGTCGTCTGCGGACACTCCTACTGCGGGGCGATGACCGCGCTGGCGGAGGACCGTGACCTGAGCGGCACCCCGGCCGTCGCGGACTGGCTGCGCCACGCGGACGCCGCCCGGGCGCGCGTCGCCACCGGGGCGCCCGAGGAGGCCGTGGACGCGTCGGCCGTGCGGGCGCCGGCCGTCGACGCGCTGGTGCGCGCCAACGTCCACGCGCAGCTGGCGAACCTGACCACCCACCCGTGCGTCGCCGGGGCGCTGTCCCGGGGCGCGCTCACCCTGCGCGGCTGGGTCTTCGACATCGCGACGGGCACCATCGACGAGCTGCCCGCGAACGGCCCCGTCGCCGTCCCCGCCCCCTCACCCGCCGCGCTGCCGGCCTGAGCGTCCGGACCGCGCGCCCCCGCTTCCCGCGCGGACGCGGATCCGGCGGATCCGTACGCGGTGAAGCAGATGCGGGACGGAGCCCGTGCACGACCGAACCTGTACGCGGCGGAACCCGCACACGACGGAACCCGCCCCCACCCAAGCCCTCCCCACCCATGCCCCCGCACCCGCGGACCGGCACCCCACGAAAGGGACCACCCATGCCGCACGCCCAGCTCGACCCCACCGCCCGTCTGCAGCTCGCCGAAACCGCTGTGGCGGCCAAGATCCGCCGCGATCTGACCTGGCAGCAGATAGCCGACGCGGCCGGTCTCTCCGTCGCCTTCGTCACCGCCGCCGTCCTCGGCCAGCACGCGCTGCCGGAGGAGTCCGCACGGTCCGTCGCCGAGCTGCTGGGGCTGGACGAGGACGCGGTGACGCTGCTCCGGACCATCCCCACCCGGGGCTCCCTCGGCACCGGCGTCCCGACCGACCCGACCATCTACCGCTTCCACGAGATGCTCCAGGTCTACGGCACGACCCTCAAGGCCCTGATCCACGAGCAGTTCGGCGACGGCATCATCAGCGCGATCAACTTCCGGCTCGACGTGCGGAAGGTGGCCGACCCGGAGGGCGGGGAGCGCGCGGTCATCACGCTCGACGGCAAGTACCTGCCCACGAAGCCCTTCTGACCCAGGGGCCCTTCCGGCTCCCCGGAACCCCTCCGGCCACCGGCGCCTCGCGCTCACCCGCGGCGCGAGGCGCTCGCCTCCCGCTCGGCCATGGCCCTGTACCGCGCGGCGAGCGCGTGGAACGCCGCCTTCGGCTCCCAGGGCAGGTCGGGACGGGAGCGGCCGGCGGCGGGGAAACCGCCGTCCTCGGCGAGGACCTTGACGATGGCGTAGGAGGCCAGGTCGAGGTCCTGGCCGGTGGCCGGGTCATGGCGGTGGGGGAAGGAGTAGCCGGCGAAACTGAACCAGAACAGGGTGTCGACGCCCTCCTCCTCGAAGACGGGCAGGAGCTCGTCGAGGTAGCGGACCTGCTCTTCCTCGTCGCGCACGAGCTGCGGCCTGAGGGTGACGCCGTCCGGCTCCATGGCCACGTACCAGCCGGCGCCGCCGAGGTCGCCGGCCCCCCGGAAGGTGCAGCACCCCACTTCCAGGACCGCCACCGGCTTGCCGTGGGCGCGGCCCTCGCGGAGCTCCTCCCGGTAGGTGGCGGCGTTGCGGAGGCTCCGGAAGTGGTTGAGGCCGACGATGTCGAACGGCGTCCAGTCCACGCCGTCCAGAGGGTTCGACGCGTAGCCGAGCGGGCCGCCGAAGACCGGCCGGACGGCCCCCACGACCTGGTGGAGGAAGCCGTTGACCTTGTCCGGCATGCCCGCGAGGGCGGCTTCCCGGCCGGGTCCGGCCAGGACGGGTATGCGGTCGTTCAGGGTGTCGCCCGGCAGGTAGCCGCGGGCGAACACGCTCAGCTCGCAGCCGGTGATCAGCCGGACGCCGGCACCGTCCCGCCGCAGCCGCTCGGCGCGCTCCGCGCAGTCCACGAGGAACGGCAGCATCTCCTCGTCCGTCATCTCGCAGGGGAACGGCGAGTACCAGACCTCCAGTCCGGCCGCGGCGGCGTGCCGCGCGGCGATGTCGATCCGGTCCGGATCGCCGCCGGTGACGCGGACGGCCGTGCAATGGAGTTCGTCCGCGATGACCCGCATCTCGCGCTCGACGACGCGGGGGTCGAAGACGGGGCGGGAGCTGTCGCCGTTCGGGAACGTGCCGGTGTCGTAGTGGATGCCTTTGCCGCGCATGCCGCACTCTCCGATAAGAGTCACTGTGTATCTTACGGGTCCGGTTAAGGTACAGCATGTGTCCAAAGAGTCCATGAGGCAGACGTCGCCGGAACCCGCCGCGCGCAGGCGCCGCCGGGGAGCCGAACTGGAGGCGGCCCTGCTGGAGGCCGCCTGGGACGAGCTCACCGCCGTCGGCTACGAGGAGTTGACGTACGAGGCGGTGGCCGCCCGCGCCGGCACCAGCCGCCCGGTCCTCTACCGCCGGTGGCCGACGAAGCGGGAGCTCGTCCTCGCCGCGCTGGGGCACCGGGCCCCGCCCCTGCCGGACGGTCCGCCCGACACCGGCGCACTGCGCGGCGACGTCCTCGCCCTGCTGCGCCTCGTCGTCCGGCGCATGGCGGAACTGGCCCCCGTCCGGCAGGTCCTCGCCGCGGAACAGGGGCGGAACACGGACCTCGCCGCGTACCTGGCCGGCCGCAACCGCGGTCCGGGTGGCGACTGGATGCGCACGGTCCTCGACCGCGCCGCCCGACGCGGCGAGATCGACCCGGCGGTCCCGCTCCCCGACCGGCTGGTCACGCTGCCGGTGGCGCTGACCGTCCACGACCTCTTCCTGGCCCACCGCACGCCGGACGAGGCCGACTTGGAGGAGATCGTGGACGTGCTGTTCCTTCCGTTGCTCCCGCGCGGGGGCGGTGGAAGCGGGAGCGGTGGAGGGGGATGAGGCGTGGCCGCCGTCAGCGGTTCGGGGGCGTGACGAAGACGGGGGCGGCCCGTCGGCCCACCCCGCGGCCAAGCCGATTGCGGAGTGTTCGATGGCGGCCGTACACTCCGGGTGTTCGTTTCCCGTGGAACACTTGTTGAGGGGTGGCTGCCATGCGTGTTGTCCGGTTCGAGGAGTTCGGCGGTCCGGAGGTCCTGACGGTGACCCGGGCCCCGGCCCCCCGGCCGGGCCCGGGGCAGGTCGTCATCGACGTCGCGTACGCCGGGGTGAACTTCGCCGACATCAAATCGCGGAGTGAGGGGTACCGCGTGCCGTCGCTCCCCTTCGTGCCGGGCCTGGAGGTGTCCGGGTGGATCCGGGCGATCGGTGACGGCGTGACGGGGCTGGAGGTCGGCCTGCCTGTCGCCGCGTTCACCCCGGGCGGCGGCTACGCGGAGGCCGTCGCCGTCGACGCCGCGACCGTCTTCGCCCTGCCGGACAGCATCGACCTGCGCACCGCCGCCACCTTGCCGACCGTCCTGCCGACCGCGCACGCCCTCCTCCACGAGGTGGGCCGCCTGCGCGCGGGCGAGACCGTGCTCGTGCAGGGGGCCGCGGGCGGTGTCGGAACGGTGCTGGGCCAGTTGGCCGAGGCCGCCGGCGCGGGGCGGGTGTTCGGGGTGGTGTCCGGGGCGGCGAAGGCCGAGTACGCGCTCGCGCACGGGTACGACGAGGTCCTCGTCGGAGAGTTCGCGGACAAGGTGCGCGCCGCCACCGGCGGCCGGGGCGTGGACCTCGCGCTGGACCCGGTCGGCGGCGAGACGTTCCGGCAGAGCCTGGAAGCGCTGGCGCCCTTCGGCCGCCTCGTCTCCTACGGCAACGCGAGCGCGGCGGAACCCTGGCGGCTGGGGCAGACGGAGCTGTTCCCCGGCGCGGTATCCGTCGCGGGCTTCTCGCTCCTCACGCTCGTGGCCACGGCGCCCGAGGCCGTACGCGAGATCGCGGCACGGGCGTTCCGCACGGTCGCCGACGGGACCGTGAGCCTGCCCGTCACGGCGGAGTTCCCCCTCACCGAGGCGGCGGAGGCGCACCGGCTGATCGAGACGCGTACGACCACGGGCAAGCTGCTCCTGCGGGTGGCGGACTGAGCGCGGGCCGGCCGGGCGCCGGGCGTCCGCAGGCCCTTGGGGCCCGCGGACGTCCGCCCATCACCTGCCCTTGTGCTGCTTCCGCTCCGCCGCGTGCCGGGCCTTCGCGACCGCGTCGTGGAGCTCGCCCTTGACCTTCTGCAGGTGGCCCTCGCTCTGGGTCCGGCGGTCGCCGGTCACCCGGCCCAGGGTCTCCTTCAGGCGGCCCTTCGTCTGGTCGGCCTTGGCCTTCGTCCTGTCCTTGGCGCTCATGTCGGCGATGCCCTTCGCTTCGCTTGCAGGGGCTGGGAGGGCGGGCGGTGCCCGCTCCCCGGTTTCCAGTGTCGATCGCCGCGGCGCGCGGCGCACGCCGTGGCCGTCGTGGGCGGGGTCAGGACGGCTTCAGCGGGTCGTGGCCGATGCTCATCAGGCCGTGCCGCCACTGCGTCCCGCCGGCCTCCGGCTCCCGGTCCGGGCTCCGCTGGGAGCGAACGACGTCGCAGACGCGCCGCATGACGCGGGCGTCGTCCTCGGTGAGGTCGGTGCGGCGCTTGGCCAGGATGTCGAGGACCTGCCGCCCGGTGGGCGGCCCGGCGCGGTCGGGGACCTCCTCGGCCCGTTCGCCCGCCGCCTGGACGCTCAGCCAGTCCTGGAGCTCGCGCGAGGTCATGTTCACCGCCGTGTGGAACTCGTCCCACAGCTCGGTGCTCACATTGCCGGACGCTGCCACTGTGCTGCCTCCTCATGGCCGGAAAGTGCCGTCGAGGCACGCGTTGCCGATCGCCGGGCCGGTAAACAAGCCCGTGCGCGGACGGCGGCGGGCGGCTCTCACACCCCCGGCGCGGGGCGCACGGCGATCCCGTTCCGCTCCAGCAGCGCCGCCGTCACCCCGTCGCCCGGCACCAGCTCCCCGCCGAACGAGCCGTCGTACACCGCGCCCCGCCCGCACGACGGGCTGCGCGGCATCAACAGCGCCTCCGCGCACCCGCCCCGCCGCGCCGCCGCGAGCGCGCGCCGCGCCCCGGCCAGGAACTCCGCCGTGACGTCCCGCCCGGTGTCCTCGACGACGCGCGCCGTCCCGTCGAGTACGTCGTGCCCGTCGCCGCCCACCAGTTCCGCGGGCCGTCGCGGGGTCGCGAGCCCGCCCGCGACCTCCGGGCAGAACGGGACCACCGCGCGCCCCGCCACCGCCGCCCCGACCTCCGGCGACGCCTTGTCCCGCCCGTCGAACCGGCAGGGCACTCCCCGCAGACACACGCTGACCAAGATCGCTTCCATGCCGCCAGGCTAACCGGAGGGGGCCCGGTCTCAGGCCCCCACCGTCCCGTCGACGCCCTCGCGCAGGAGGTCCGCGTGGCCGTTGTGGCGGGCGTATTCGAGGAGGACGTGGACCATCGCCATGCGCAGGGAGACCCGCTGCCCCCAGCGCGGCTGGAGGCCCGTCGCGTCGAGTGAGGCGGCCGCGGCCTCGACGCGGCGGGAGTGGGCGACCTCGGCGTCCCACGCGGCGAAGGCCGCGGCGCGGGTCGAGGCGGACGCGTCGTACGCCGCCTGGAAGTCCATGCGGTCGGACCAGACGAGGGGCAGGGCGTTGTCCTCGAACACCCGGCGGAACCAGGTGCGTTCCACCTCGGCGAGGTGGCGGACGAGGCCGAGCAGGGTCAGCGTCGACGGCGGCATCGAACGTCGGCGCAGCTCGTCGTCGGTGAGCCCCTCGCACTTCCGGGCCAGGGTGGCGCGCTGGTAGTCGAGGTGGGCCCGCAGCGTCTCCCGCTCGTCGCCGGTGGTGGGAGGGGGGACGCGCTCGTCGGGGGTAATGTGTCGCTCTCCTGTTCGTTTCCTGTGGTGAAGCAGGTGTATCCCGGAGCGTCAACGCGCACAACTCCCGTCCCCGGCCCCCGGAACCGCCGGGCTGCGGCGTCGTTCTCAGGGCGCCATGACGCCGCCACCCGTCCAGGAGGAACACCGAGCCATGTCCGACGACCACGGGTGCCGAGGCTGGGACCGGCTCGGCAGCGAAGTTCTCTACAGCGGGCGGCACTTGACGCTCCACCGCGACCGCGTCGTCCAGCCGGACGGCACCCGGGGGACGTACGAACGCCTCACGCTCGCGGACGGCGCCCGGGTCGTCCCCGTCGACGACGAGGGGTGGGTCGCCCTGGTCGAGGACGCCTTCGCGCCGCTCGGCCGGCGGCTGCTGCACGTACCGGGCGGGGCCGTCGCCGCGGGGGAGGACCCCGAGGCCGCGGCGGCGCGCGAGTGCGAGGAGGAGACGGGCCGGCGCCCCGGCGTCCTCCGGCCGCTGGGCCGCTTCCACCCGCTCCCGTCCCGGACGTCGGCCGTCACCCACCTCTACCTGGGCACCGCCCTGCGCCCGGGCACCCTCCGGCGCGATCCGACCGAGGCCGGCATGCGGGTGTGCTGGCTGCCGCTCGACGACGCGGTCCGCTTGGCCGGGAGCGGGCAACTGACGGAGGCGGGGACGGTGATGGGGCTGCTCATGGCGGCACGGCTGCTGCCGACCTGCCCGACGCCGGCCGGGGGCTGAGCCTCGTCCCGTCCGGCGGTTCCGCCGCGCCCCGTGGGGCGGCGCCGCGCGCGTACCACCCCCGTGGCGGCCTGCCGCCCTACCGGGCCTACGGGTGGTACACGACCTCCGGGAAGTCCTTCGACGGCCCGTCGAGCAGGTGGCCGCAGCGGCGGTTGCGCAGGTGAAGGTCGAAAAAGGCGCGCGGATAAGCCTGTTGGATGAGGACGCCGCGGTCCGGGTCGATGGTGCCGACCCGGGCCTGTATCTGCTGCTCGGTCATGCCCAGCAGCCTGCCCGCCTGGGGCACCAGCGTCATGTTGTCGCCGTACGAGGAGTGCACGGCGCCGATGGCCTGGACGTCGAGGCGCCGGCCGCGCAGGTGGCCCCAGAAGGTCTCGACGTACGGGCTGGCGGCCCGCGTGTAGTCGGCCGTCATCAGCATGAACGGCCGCTCGATGTCGCTGGTGAGGGCGGGGTTCGACTCCATCGGGCCGTCCATGGCGAGGCCGGCGCGGATGCGCCGGTCGGCGACCGTGGCGAGGGCGGCGGCGGTGCCGCCCTTGGACCAGCCGGAGACGCCGACGTTCCGCGCGTCCAGGCCGCCGAGCAGGCCGGCCGGCAGGGCACGGCCGTCGACGTCGGGGTTGCGTCCGTTGGCGAGGTCGACGACGCGTTCGAGCACGAAGAGGAGATCGGCGGCGTAGTCCCTCGGGTACAGACCCGGGGCGACGGCGTCCCGGGTGACGACGGTCCCGTCCGGGAACTCGGTGATGCCGTCGTGGGTGTGGTCGACGGTGACGACGGCGAAGCCGTGGGCGGCCAACTCCTGGACCACAATGGTGTGGTCGGCGCGGTGGCTTCCCGCGCCGTGCGAGTAGAGGACGACGGGCAGCGGCCGGCCGGTCCGGTGGACGGGGGCGCTCTGGTGGCCGGCGGTGAGCGGAGCGAGTGCGGGAGGGATCGGGAAGCCGACGTCGTCGAGGAAGGCTTTCAGGGCGCCTTCGGTCATCCAGGGGGCGAGCGGGTACGCATCGGCGTCCGCCGCCCGGGCCGGGTACCAGACGGTGGCCATCAGCTCGCGGAATCGTCCGGGCCTGGCGTTCGGGTCGAGCCTCGACTCGTCGCGCAGGTGCAGCGGCACCATGCCCACCGGGAAGGGGCCGGTGGGAGCGGGCAGGGTGAGTCGCGCGGAGGAGCCGGTGCCGTCGGAGGGAACAGCGCCGGCGGAGACGGAGGCGGAAGCGGCCGAGGCGGTGCGGGCAAGGCCCAGCGGCGCGACGGCGCCCAGGGCGAGGGCGGCGCCCAGTATGCGGCGGCGGGACGGCCCGGTGCGGCGTGCGATCGGCGTGGTGTCCATGCGGCGGAATGCTGTCACGAGGACGGACAGGCCGCATCAGCCCGCCGGTTGATGGACCGTCACCTCGTGTCGGCCCACAGGCTCGCGTCCCCGGGCTGACGCGGAACGGGGGCGGGACCGAGACGTGACCGGTGCCCGGCCTCTCACGGGGGCCCGTCCCGGCATCGGCCCCGAGCCGGGGCCACGGAGGCCGCCGCCTCCGGACGGGTTCGCGCGGAGCCCGTCTCCCGGGTCGCGCCGCGGCCAGGAGGAGGCGGCAGGCGGCTTCGGCGTAGAGGTGCTGGGGCACGTGCGCGGGTGCCCGCAGGGGCAGCAGGCGCTGGGTGGCGATGGTCTGCGCTTCGGTGTAGGCGAGCAGTCCCTCGCGGCCGTGGCGGCGGCCGAGTCCGGAGTCGCCCATGCCGCCCATGGGCGCGTCCACGGACGAATAGGCGGCCGCGTAGGGTTCGTTGATGTTGACCGTCCCGGCCCGGACGCGCCGCGCGAGGCGACGGCCGCGTGCCGCGTCGCGTGTCCAGATGCTGGCGTTGAGGCCGTAGGGGCCGGCGTTGGCCCGGCGCACCGCGTCGTCCTCGTCCCGGACGGGGTGGACGCTCGCGACCGGTCCGAACACTTCCCGGCCGTCGACGGTCATGTCCTCGGTGACGCCGGTCAGGATCGTGGGTTCGTAGAAGCACGGTCCCAGGTCCGGGCGCGGACGTCCGCCGGTGACCAGGCGGGCGCCCTTGCCCAGGGCGTCCCGGACGTGGGCGTCCACGGTGCGCAGGTGGGCGGGGGACACGAGCGAACCCATGTCGGTGCTGTAGTCGAGAGCCGCTCCCATCCGCAGTGCGCGTGTCCTCGCCGTGAACGCCGCCAGGAACGCCGGGTAGAGGCTTTCGTGGACGAGTACGCGTTCGGCCGACATGCACAGTTGGCCCGCGTTGGCGAAGCAGGCGCGCACCGCCCCGTCGGCGGCCCTGGGCACGTCCGCGTCCTGGAGCACGATGAGGGCGTTCTTCCCGCCCAGTTCCAGCGTGCAGCCCACCAGGCGCCGGCCGGCCGAGGCGGCGACGCTCCTGCCCGTGGCCGGGGAACCGGTGAAGCACACGTAGTCGCTGTGGGCGACGACCAGGGGGCCGGCGTCGTCGCCGGGGCCGGTCACGAGCCGGAAGAGCCCCGGTGGCAGTCCCGCCCGCTCCAGCAGGTCGCGGGCCCACACCGCCGTGAAGGTCCCCTGGAGATCGGGCTTGCAGACCACGGCGTTGCCGGCCACGAGCGCGGGCAGGGCGTCGCAGAGCGCGAACGTGAGCGGGTAGTTCCACGGGGCGATGACACCGACGACACCTCGTGGGTGGCGGTGTTCCACAGTGTGGGTGAAGCCCGGCAGAGCGCCGCGCCGACGCCTGGGCCGCAGCAGGGCACGTGCGTGCCGGCCGTAGTAGCGGGCGGTCAGGGCGACGTCGAGGACTTCCTCGAAGGCGTCCTTGCGCGCCTTGCCGGACTCCAGCTGGATCAGGTCCAGCGCCTCCTCGTGGAGCCGCAGGACGAGTTCGTGCACCCGGTGCAGCACGGCGGCCCGCTCCCGCACCGGCCGCCGTGCCCAGAGCCGCTGGGCGCGGCGGGCCTCGCCGAACGTACGCTCCACATCGGCCGGCGTGCAGTGCGGCACCCGGCCCAGGGCCTGCCCGGTGAAGGGTGCGTGGATCGTCGTGTGCGCGGTCATGACGGTCCCCTCGCCGCTTCCACCCTGGGCCGCCGCGCCCGGCACGACGCCGGGCGCGGATCATCACATCAACGGACCGGCGGCGGGAAGGATGCGCTGCCCCGCCGGAAGACCACCCGAACCGGTGGACGGCCGGATGTGGCACCCTGCCGTGTACGTCGCACGGGTGACCCGCCCCTTCCCCGGCGACGGCCCATGGTCCGATCATGCGGCAGTATGACTCCCGGCCCAGCCGCCTCTCCCGGTGCGCCCGCTACGACCGTGCCCGCCACATCGCCTCGCTCGACGGCGCCCGCGACCACCTGCTGATCTACCGGCTCAGTACGGGCCTGGAGTTCCCCTGGGACTACCAGCGGTCCCTGGAACTGGCCTTGATCCGCATGTTCGCCGTGCCCGAGATCTCGGAACTCATCGACGCCACCGGACAGTTCGCCCGCGCCGGCCAGCGCCGTTACGACGACACCCTCGCCCTCCTGGCGGCCCTCGCCAAGTACGGCTACGACTCCCCGGAAGGCAAGGTCGCCCTGCGCACCATGAACCGGGCCCACCACTGGTACGCCATCCGCAACGAGCACATGCTCTACACCCTGTCGGCACTCGTCTGCGAGCCGGTCCGGTGGATCGCCCGCTACGGATGGCGCCCGCTGCTCGAACAGGAGAAGACCGCCGCGTTCTGCTTCTACCGGGCCGTCGGCGCGCGCATGAACGTCAAGGACCTGCCGGACGACTACGCCGGACTGGAACGCTTCAACCGGGAGTACGAGCGGACCTGGTTCGCGCCGTCGGCGACGGGCCGCAAGGTCGCGGACTACGTACTCGACATCGCGTGTTCCTGGGTGGCGCCACCGGTTCGTCCCCTCGCCCGCAAGGGCGTCGTCAGTCTGATGGACGAGCCACTGCGCAGGGCCTTCACCTACCCCGAGCCACGACTGACCCGTCCCCTGGTGGAGTCGCTGATGCGGCTGCGGGCGCGCGGGCTGCGCCTGCGACGGCCGCTGCGCCACTCGTACTACGACGACCCGCCCAGCCTGCGCAGTTACCCGGGCACCCACCACCAGTACACGGTCGCCGACTTCGGCGTCACCGCGCCGAGCGACGTCGACGCCCGGTGGCGCCGGCAGCCCTGACCCCGGGTCGTCAGGCGACCCGCGCCCGGTGCACGGTGTGACGGGCGACGGCCCGGACGAACAGGGCGGCGCGGTTGCGGGGCAGGTCCGGCCGGAGTTCCCGCCAGGCCGAGTCGAGGAGGAGGCCGGCCTCCTCGACGCACGCCTGGAGGGCACCGCACCGCGTCAGCTCGGCCACGTCCTCCCGCAGTGACTCCGGTGTCCAGCGGCCGTCCCGGGCGCGCTGCCACAGCGCGCGCATCCGCCCGCGGGGGAGCAGGGCGACCGCGTGCGCCAGCGGCATGGTGACCTTGCCGTTGCGGAGGTCCTCGGCGACCGATTTCGTGGGCGCGCCTTCGTGGACGACACCCCGGAGGTCCAGGACGTCGTCCGTGACCTGGTAGGCGACGCCGATGGCCTCTCCGTAGCGCCCGAGCCCGTCGCGCACCCGGGCCGACGCGCCGGTGAGCAGGGCGGCGACCTCGAAGGCGGCGCGCACGGGGACACCCGACTTGAGCCGGTGCGTCAGCCGCACCTGGTCCAGGAGGGTCCGCGGGTCGCCGGTGGCGACGGCCGTGTCCATCTCCGTCCGCAGCCCGGCGATGTCCAGGCCCTGCCCGGCGTGGGCCGAACGGAGCGCGCGCAGGTACACGTCCTGGACGGCGGACCGCAAGGGCGCGTCGTCCGGCACGACGGCGCACAGGGCGCGGTGGAAGGCGAGGTACGCCGCGGTGCCGGCGTTGAGCGCGACGGGCACGCCGAACACCAGGTGGGCCGCCCGCGTCCCCGGCGGAGGCCGGCACCGTCCTCGACGTCGTCGACGATGAGGGAACCGGTGTGCATGAGTTCGCCGGCCGCTAGGATCGGCCCGAAGCGCCGGCTGTCACCGCCCAGCGTCTCGATCACCTTGGCCATCAGGTAGGGGCGCCACCGCCGCCCACCGCCGTCCACGAGGTGCCGCACGGGCCGCACCAGGGCCTCGTGGAGCCGGGGGACGATCTGGGTGAGCAGCACGGGCTGGAGGCACGAGGCGTCCGGAAGCCCCAGGAATTCCTGCACGACGCGGGCGTCGAAGGAGTCCGCGTCGGGGTAGAGCGCCGAGATGTGGGTGCGCAGCTCGGCGCTGAAGCGCCGCACGTCGGCGCGCACGATCTCGGGAAGTCCGCTGTCCGGCCGGCCGTGACCCCGGCGGGCGGAGGGCGCGGGATCCTGGTGGGGGACTTCCGCCACAGGAGAGCCGTCGAGGGCGTACGAAGGTCGGGTCGGGGGCATGTGGCTCTTTCTCACGGGTGCTGCTGTGGCTGTGGGGAGTGCCGTCGGGGCCGCTCACAGGGCGATGGCCAGCGCCTGCCGCACGGAGTGGAACGACAGCGCGCGGCAGGGGGCAGCGGTTCGCCGTCCACGTGCAGCGCGATGGGGGACTGCGAGGTGACCGACAGGCTCGTGACGCCGGAGAACCGCGCCACCGGCCGTCCCGCGTGCTCGCGCCGGGGTGCCGCGAGCATGCGGGCCAGCAGGAAGGCGCAGTGCGGGAGGGACGAACCGGTGAACGCCAGCGCCTCCAAGTCCTTGTCCCAGGCGGCGGCCGGGCACGGGTTGAGGGCCGACCGCCCAGGTAGGCGTAGGGGAGGCGTTCGCCACCAGCAGGGCGAGGGCTTGTCGTTCGCTCCCGCCCCCCGTGATCCGCAACGCCTGCCGGCGCGGGCACGCTCCGCGGGGGAAGACCCGCACGCCCTCGGCGAGGGCGCGGATCACCGACGTCCTGCCGCTCCGGCGCCGGGCGGCCGCCATCCGGGACATCAGTTCGGCGCCGAAGCCGGCGCCGGACGCGAAGAGGAAGAACCGTGCGTTGACCCTGCCGACGTTGACGAGCGTGCGCCGGCCGGTGCGCACGGCCGCGGCCAACTGCCGCACGGCGCCCGGCGGGCTGGTGCTCACACCGAGGGAACGGCCGACGACGTTCATGGCGCCGGCGGGGAGGATGCCCAGCACCGGGACGCCGTCGGCGGGCCCGTGGGCCGGGAGGCCGTGGGCGGGGGCACCGGCCGGGACGCCGCCGGCAGGTCTGCCGGTGGGCCCGTCGGCGGGGGCATCGGCCAGCAGGCCGTTGGCCACTTCGTTCACCGTCCCGTCGCCTCCGACCGCGACGACGAGCCGGACCCCGCGCCGGCGGGCCTCGCGGGCCAGTTCCGTCGCGTGCGCCGGGCCACCGGTCACCGCCACGTCCACCGTCCCGCCGGCACCGGCCAGGGACCTCACCACCGCGTCCACGTCGACCCGCCCCGCCCGGGTGGCGGCGGGGTTGACGATGACGAGGACCGTCCGGCTCACCGGAGGCGCCCCGGCCCCGGCACGGCGGGAACCGGCGCCAGGGCCGCTCGCCCGCGCTCACTTCCCCTCTCCCACAGGAGGAACGCCGCGGCACACGACCCCGCGAGGCACAAGGCCGCCGACAGGTACGCGATGTGGTGCAGCGCGGAGAGGAACGCCGCCTGCGCGTCGTGCGCCAGCACACCGGCGGCCCGCAGCCGCCGGGCACCGGCCGGAGTGCGGGGCCCGCCGGCCAGCGCGGCCTCGGCCACCAGGCGCCGCACCCTCGTCAGGGCGGACAGCAGATGATCCCGTGCTCCCGGCCCGCCCGCCGCCGGCGCACCGTTCCGCATGGCCGAGGAGTACACGGTGTTGAACACCGAACCCATCGCCGCCACCCCGGAGGTACTGCCCACACTGCGCACCGCGTCGTTGACGGCGGCACCCACACCTGCCGTACCGGGCGGTACCGCGCCCATGATCAGGCCGGTGGCCGGGCCTCCGGCCAGGCCGGTGCCCAGGCCCACCAGCCACAGGAACACGCGGAGCCGGGCATCCTCGGCCGCCGCCGACACCCCGGCCAGCACGAGGAAGGAGCCACCGCACAACACCAGGCCGGCGACGATCAGGTGCCGGGCGGCCACCCACCGGGCGGCCACGGCCGCGAGGACGCCCCCGCAGGCCACCCCCAGACCGCCGAGCACCATCGTGGTCCCCGCCTCGAACGGGGAGAGCCGCAACAGGCCCTGAAGGTGGAAGGTGAGGACGAAGGTGGCACCGACCAGCGTGAAGAACAGCAGGGAGAGCGTCCCCACCGCCACCGCGTACCCCCGGTCGCGGAAGAGGTCCAGCGGAAGCATGGGCGACCGCGCACGGCTCTCCCAGCGCACCATCGCGGCCAGCAGCACCACCCCACCGGCCGCGACACCCACCACGAGGCCGCTGGTCCACCCGTGCGACGGAGCCTGGATGAACGCCCACACGACCGCCGCCAGCCCACCGGAGGCCAGGAGGAGTCCCACCGGATCCGCGCCGGGCGCCCGCTCCTGTCGGCAGGCGGGGACGACGGCCATGACCCCGGCCAGAGCGAGCAGGGCCAGGGGGACGTTGCCCCAGAAACACGCCCGCCACGAGTACCGCTCCAGCAGCCAGCCCCCTACCAGGGGCCCACCAGGACGCCCACGCCCGCGACGGTCGCCCAGAGCGTCACGGCGAGCCGCTGACGCCCCGGGCAGGTGAACACATGGACGAGGATGGAAAGGGTCGCCGGCATGATCAACGCGGCGCCCGCACCCATGAGCCCGCGCGCCAGCACCACCAGAGAGGCATCACCCGCGACGCCCCCGAGCACGGAGGCCGCGACGCACACCCACAGCCCGGCGACCAGCGCCCGGCGCCGCCCCCGGCGGTCCCCCCAGTTGCCCGCGGCCAGCACCCCCGCGGCCAGCGTGAGGGTGTAGGCCCCGACGATCCACTGCAACTGGGCCGCCGTGAGACCCATCTCGCGCTGCAACTCCGGCAAGGCCACGTTCACGACGGTCTGGTCGACGCCCAGCAGCATCAAGGCCAGACACAACGCGACGAGCACACACCACTGCCGCACGGTTCACTCCCCTTCCGGCCGGGGAACGGGGAAGACCGCGCACGCCAGCGCGTCGAACCACGGACCGGGCAACAGACCGTGCAGGCCCAGCGAGAGACGCGCGGCCGGCCCCACCACGTACCGGGACCGGGGACCCCGCGAGGTCAGGGCGTGCTCCACCGCGCGGGCCACCGCCTGCGCGGAGCCGACACCGTACCGGCGCGGCCGGCTCCGCACCCGGCCGTAAAAGGTCTCCAACCGCTTCCGGTACGCGTCGTAGACCGGCAGCCGCCGGCCGCCCCGGGACAGGACGTTCAGCGCCGTCTCGATGAACGCGGTGCGCACCGCCGCCGGTTCGATGGTGCTGACCCGCACACCGAAGGAACGGGTTTCCAGCCCGAGCGTGGCGCTGAGGGACGTCAGCGCGTGCTTGCTGGCGTGGTAGCAGCCGCCGCCGGGCAGCGAGAAACGGCCGGCGACGGACGAGACGTTGACGATGCGCCCCTCGCCGGCCGCACGCATGCCGGGCAGCACCGCCTGTGCCACGAGCAGCGGACCGAGGACATTGACCTCGAACTGGTGCCGCGCCTCGTCGAGCGGGATGTCCTCCAGGGGACCCGGCAGGGCGTACCCGGCGTTGTTCACCAGGCCCCAGACGGCACCGTGCCGCGCCTCGACCTCGGCCACGCACTCGCGCACCGACACCTCGTCCGTGACATCGAGGCGCGCGACGCTCAGACCGCCGGCCCCCCGATCCCCGTCGGCCACCAGGTCCCGAAGGTCCTCCACCCGCCGCGCGGTGGCGACGACCGCGTAGCCCCCGCGCGCCAGCCGCGAGGCGACGGCGCGCCCGATCCCCGTGGAACAGCCGGTCACCAACACGGCCCGATGCGTGGTGCAGGGGGCCGCCGCGGACCCGCTGAACCGATATGACGTTCTCACAAATGGCGCATCATGCCCGGTGTCCCGACGGCGTGGGGGCGATCACCGCGCCCTTTAGCCCGTACGAGGGGACGGCCGGGGGATGGAGACCGCCGAGTCCCGAATGACCGTCCGATGATCCGTACGCCAGGCCGGAAGAAAGCGCTCCAAGGGCGCACAGCCCTTCAGGGACGCCGCCCCGCCCGCCGTCGCGCCCCGCCGGTACGACGCGACACGGGTCCTTCCGGGCCGGCCGTAACTGTGATCGTGTGACGGCGTTAGCCCATCCGCGTGGCCGGATGGTCGGCGGCCACGGCTCACCCAGACCGGAGCCGGGCGGTACGACCCGCTCCCCGTGGAAAGGCAAGGCAGACGGATGCGCGCGTCGAAGCGATTCTGGGTGCCGGCCGGCATGGCCGCGGCCCTCCTGATGTCACCCACGGTCACCGGATCCGCCACCGCCGACGTGATCGACACCCTGCCCGGCGGCCTGTTGTCGAATATCAACAGCAGGATCGCGTCGGGTGGCTCGAACCTGTGCGGCACGAGCAGGCTGGGCATCCTCAACGAAAGGCAGTGCGTCGTCCGACGAGGAGGCCACGGAGAACGGACCCTCGTCGGCCCGACGGGTGGAGTGCTGTCGAACCTGGACTCACGTCAGGCGTACGGCGGCGGCAACAACTGCGGGAGCGACACGATCGGCGTGCTCAACAGGACCACGTGCATCGTGCGGTGAGGCCCCGCCGGTTCCACCGCTGAACGGCTGAGGGTTGTCGTTCATGGTGCGGCGGGGGCCGCTACGTCCGCCGGGGTGTCGCCGTGCCCGTCACGGCGTCGTCCACCGGCTCCGGGGCGGCACCGCACGCGGTGTCCCGTGGCACGACGCGGCTCCACGTCCCGGGCGCGAGATCCCTGGAGGCGCGGGCGGGAGACGCCGTCCTGTCGTCGCCGCGGCGCCGGATCACGCTTGGCGTACCTTGACGCCGCCGATCAGGGAGTAGGAGCGGACCTTGACGACCGCGCCGTCGGGCTCGCCGGCCACGTTCTTGCTGCGGCCGCCGAGGAGGGAGAAGCCGCTGACCTCGACCGTGGTGCCGGCGGGGACGGTGACGTCGACGCCGCCGAGGACGGAGAAGGCGTCGATCTCGGCCGAGGCGCCTTCGGGG
Organism: Streptomyces sp. CA-181903; assembly: GCF_050937075.1. NCBI lineage: Bacteria > Bacillati > Actinomycetota > Actinomycetes > Kitasatosporales > Streptomycetaceae > Streptomyces > Streptomyces sp. CA-181903. Next base: position 499,512 of record NZ_JBNJLY010000001.1, on the reverse strand, counting down.
TAGGCGAGTTCCGCGCCGCCGACGAGGGCCGCCTTCACCAGGTGGGTGGGTCCCTCCGGCAGGTCGGCGGCGGTGTGGTCGAGCTTGGCGCCGCCCACTGCGGCCACGTGCACCGTCCGCTCCCGGGCCGTGAAGTCGCCCTGGTGCTTGAGGCCGCCCAGGAGCGACAGGCTCCACTCGGTGCGGCGGGTGCGGGCGGCGGCGTTCTTCGTGATCTCCATGCCCCGCACGCTACGGCCCGGCCCCGACGGGCCGTCAGTGTCCGGCGACACCCTTCCGGGATGACAAACGTCATGGCCACGCACCCAGCCGCCGCGCCGGGACCTGCGCAGGCCGGTGTACTCCTCCGGCGCCTCCGTCCACGGCACGGTCGACGAGGACCCGGTCACCGAGGCGACCCGGGCCACGACACCACCGCCCGGCGGCCCGCAGACTCCTCGCGCGCGGCGGCGCGCCGGGCGGGGCCCGCGACCCGTACGGAGGAACGTGCCGCGCCGCCGACGGCCCGTCACGGCGCGCGAGGCCGCCGCCCCGAACGTCCGCACTCCCGCTTCGCATAGGCTGACCCCGCCGGAATCTCCCGCTCGACGGGAACGCCGGGGCCCGGGCCGCGCACGGAACGGGCGGTGGTCGAAGTGAGGAGTGGATGTGGGGGACGTTGCGGTGGGCGCGCGTTCGGAGCAGGGCGGGCCGGAGGAGGAGCCCGTGGGGGCGGCCGACGGGACCGAGAAGGCCGATCAGGCCGGAAACACGGGGAAGGCGAAGAAGAAGGCCGGACAGCAGCGGCCGTTCTGGAAGGAGTTGCCCCTCCTCGTCGTGGTCGCCCTGGTGCTGGCGCTGCTGATCAAGACGTTCCTGGTGCAGGCGTTCTCCATCCCCTCGGACTCCATGCAGAACACCCTCCAGCCGGGGGACCGGGTCCTGGTCGACAAGCTGACCCCGTGGTTCGGGTCGGAGCCCGAGCGCGGCGAGGTCATCGTCTTCCACGACCCCGGCACCTGGCTGAGGGACGAGCCGACGCCGCAGCCCAACATGGTGCAGAAGGCGCTGAGCTTCGTCGGGCTGATGCCGTCGGCCAACGAGAAGGATCTGATCAAGCGGGTCGTCGGGGTCGCGGGCGACACCGTGGAGTGCAAGGGAACCGGCCCGCTGAAGGTCAACGGCAAGCCGCTCCAGGAGCCGTACATCTTCCCGGGGAACACCCCGTGCAGCCTGGAGGACTGGGGCCAGTTCAAGGTCACCGTGCCCAAGGACCGGCTCTGGGTGATGGGCGACCACCGGCAGAACTCCGCCGACTCCCGCTTCCACCAGAAGGAGCCGGGCAACGGCTTCGTGCCCGTCGGCAACGTCGTGGGCCGGGCGATCGTCGTGGCCTGGCCGATCGACCGCTGGGCCACCCTGCCGGTGCCCGACACCTTCGACCAGAAGGGCATCGACAAGGCGGCCGCCACGGCGCCCACCGCCGTGGCCTTCGTCGGCGCCGTACCGCTGGTGCTGCTGCGCCGGCGCGTGGCCGTCCGCCGCGCGGAGCGGCGCGGGTAGCGGAGACGGTACGACGCGACGCGGCAGGCGCCCGGCCCCGGACTTCCCAGTCCGGGGGCCGGGCGCCTTTCTGTCGTCCACGGACCCTCAGCGGTCCTGCGAGAGCGCGTACAGCTCCTGGAAGAGGCCGCCGGCCGTCACCAGGCGGTCGAACGGCCCCTGCTCGGTGATCCGGCCGTGCTCCATCACCACGATCCGGTCCGCGATACGGGTGTTGTCCAGGCGGTGGGTGACGACGATGGTGATGCGGTCCTTGGCCATGTCCTTGAGCGCCTGGAAGATCATGTGCTCGCCGCGGGCGTCGAGTTCGCTGGTCGGTTCGTCCAGGATGAGCACCGGGGGCCTGCGGTACAGGGCCCGGGCGCAGGCGATGCGCTGCCACTGGCCGCCCGAGAGGTTGACGCCGCCCCACAGTTCTCGGGCGAGCAGCATGTCGAGCCCTTCGGGGAACTCCTCGACGGTCGGGCGCAGTCCGACCAGGTCGACGGTCTCCCAGACCCGGTCGTCGTCCCAGGTGAGGGGCTGGCCCAGGGTGATGTTCTCGCGGGCGGTGAGCGGCCAGTAGGCGAAGAACTGGGGGACGAGGCCGGTGCGGGCCCAGACCGTGTCCGGGTCGGCGTTCGCCAGGTCGACGCCGTCCCAGGACACCGTCCCCTTGTCGGCGGTGAACAGCCCGGTCACCAGCCGCATCAGGGTGGACTTCCCGGAGCCGTTCTCGCCGACCACCGCGACGAGCTCGCCCCGGCGCAGCGTCAGGTCGAGGCCGTCGACGGCGGGCCGGGCCTTGTTCGGGTAGGAGTAGGTGACCTTTTCGAAGCGGATCGTCTCCGGGTGGGCGGGGGCCGCTTCCCGGCCGCGGTTCGGGGCGAGCGCCCGGGTGCGGTCGACGAACCGCTTCCAGTCGCCGAGGTAGAGGGTGGAGTGGAAGAGGCTGGTGCAGTAGTGCACGACGTTGGTGAGGTTGCCCAGGGCGGCGCGGACGGCGACGACGGCCGTGGCGGAGACGGCGAACGACACCCGGCCGGTGACCGTGAGCCACACCAGCGTCGTCCAGGCCAGCGTCAGGCAGGCGCCGCCGGCGACCGCGGCGAGGAGGTTGACGCGCAGCCCCAGGCCGGCGGCCTCGACGATGCGCGCGTCGATGCGGTGGGAGACCGTCCGGTACCAGAACATCAGGTACTCGCGCATGCTGTTGGCCCGCACCTCGTCCGCCAGCCGCGGTGTGGTGACGTGCCAGCGCATCATCCCCTTGACGTTGCGGCGGGACACGTTGGCGTAGTGGGTGCGGTGCTCGATCTTCGCCTCGGCGACCGCGCCCGCCCCGGACGGCAGCACCGCCAGCACCAGCACCGGCAGCATCAGCGGGTGCAGGACGGTCAGCACCCCGCAGGCGGCGACGAGCCGGATGAGGGCGGACATAAACGCCTGCGCGTCGTAGAGCATCCGGTCGCAGCGGATCGCCCCGGTCTCGGCCGCCTCGTGCTCGTCGGCGAAGTCGGCGCGGTTGAGCGCGGCCAGTTCCACCGAGACGACGGCCTCGACGAGGGCGACGTCGGCGGCCGTCATCAGCCGGGGTTTGAGCCGGCTCACGGCCCAGGACGCCACTCCGTACGCGACGCGGGCGACGGCCGCGGCCACCGCCACGACGATCAGGGCCGGGAGGGCCTCGCGGATGCGGTCGGGCACCAGGCCGCCGCCGAGCACGGGCGTCATGGCCCGCGCGGTCGCCGCGAGGCCGACGGCCGCCGCCGTGCCGGAGAGCAACTGGCAGCCCACCAGGACCAGGACGTCCCGGCGGTCGACCGCCCAGGCCATGCGGGCGATCTGGGCGAGCAGGGCGGGGATGCGGGAGCAGAGTCGGAAGAAGGACGCGCTCTCGAACGCGTCCCGTAGCCCGGCGTCGCGGCATCGCACTTCCTTCGGTTCGGGCAGGGGTGGGCGGGCCGGCTCGGATGCCCCGGCCGCCTCGGTCGTCTGCGGTGGGCCGGGTGGGTGCGCCGTCCGTTTGAGTTCGTGGTCGGTCGTCACGATTGGTGCTCCCTCCACTCGTTCGGGTGCCGTTTCCGGCGGTCCCGTGACCAACTGCGCCAAATGGGGGAAGGACACGGCGGCGCCCGAAAGCGGGCAAGCGACGTGAAGTGCCCCAATGCGCCATGAGTGGGTGGACCGTTGACGATGACGGTCGCTCTCCGGGCTAACTCACACGAAAGGGTGAGGGAGTGGTTGCGTCCGCGACGCGGAAGGGTCCGGGGACGCTGTGTACGCGTCCCCGGACCCCGGTCGTTCCGCGCGACCGTCAGCCCGCCGTCAGCCCGCCGACGTCACCGCCGGCTCGCGTTCCGCCGCCGTCCGCGCGTCACCCGACTCCAGGCCCGGACGGTGCAGGTCGAGCGCCGGGGACTCGGAACGGATCTTCGGCAGGGACGAGAAGTTGTGCCGCGGCGGCGGGCAGGAGGTCGCCCACTCCAGCGAGCGGCCCCAGCCCCACGGGTCGTCGACCTCGACCTTCTCGCCGTACTTGGCGGTCTTCCAGATGTTGTAGAAGAACGGCAGGAACGACAGCCCGAGGAGGAACGAACCGATGGTGGACAGCGTGTTGAGCGCCGTCCAGCCGTCCGCCGCCAGGTAGTCGGCGTACCGGCGGGGCATGCCCTCCGCGCCCAGCCAGTGCTGGACCAGGAACGTCAGATGGAAGCCCACCGTGAGCGTCCAGAAGGTGACCTTGCCCAGCCGCTCGTCCAGCATCTTGCCCGTGAACTTCGGCCACCAGAAGTGGAATCCGGCGAACATCGCGTAGACGACCGTGCCGAAGAGCGTGTAGTGGAAGTGCGCGACGACGAAGTACGAGTCCGAGACGTGGAAGTCGAGCGGCGGCGCGGCCAGCAGCACACCCGTCAGACCGCCGAAGACGAAGGTCATCAGGAAGCCGGTGGCCCACAGCATCGGCGTCTCGAAGGACAGCGAGCCCTTCCACATGGTGCCGATCCAGTTGAAGAACTTCACCCCGGTCGGGACCGCGATCAGGAAGGTCATGAAGGAGAAGAACGGCAGCAGCACACCGCCCGTGACGTACATGTGGTGCGCCCACACCGTCACCGAGAGGCCGGCGATGGAGATCGTCGCCGCGATCAGACCCCAGTAACCGAACATCGGCTTGCGGGAGAAGACCGGGATGACCTCGGAGACGATGCCGAAGAACGGCAGCGCCAGGACGTATACCTCGGGGTGCCCGAAGAACCAGAAGAGGTGCTGCCACAGCAGTGCCCCGCCGTTGGCCGCGTCGAAGATGTGCGAGCCGAACTTGCGGTCCATCTCCAGCGCGAACAGCGCGGCGGCCAGCACCGGGAACACCAGCAGGATGAGCAGGGCCGTGAGCAGGACGTTCCAGGTGAAGATCGGCATCCGGAACATCGTCATGCCCGGGGCGCGCATGCAGATGATGGTGGTGATGAAGTTGACGGCACCCAGGATGCTGCCGAAGCCGGACAGCGCCACACCCATGATCCACAGGTCGGCGCCGAGGGTGGGGGAGTGCTGTGCGTCGGACAGCGGCGTGTAGGCGAACCAGCCGAAGTCGGCGGCCCCCTGCGGGGTGAGGAAGCCGGCGGCGGCCATCAGCGAACCGAAGAGGAACAGCCAGTACGACAGCATGTTCAGACGCGGGAACGCCACGTCGGGCGCGCCGATCTGCAGCGGCATGATCCAGTTCGCGAAGCCGGTGAACAGCGGCATCGCGAACAGCAGCAGCATGATCGAGCCGTGCATCGTGAACGCCTGGTTGAACTGCTCGTTCGACATGATCTGCGAACCGGGGCGGGCCAGTTCCGCGCGCATCAGCAGTGCCAGCACCCCGCCGATGATGAAGAAGACGAAGGCGGAGACGAGGTAGAGCGTCCCGATCCGCTTGTGGTCGGTGGTCGTCAGCCACTCGACGGGTGAACTCCTCGGCCGGGGACCCGCGGTCGCCTCCCCGAGGGGGCGTTCCGTCAGGGGTTTCTGGCCGCTCCGCACCTCGACGCCGTCCACTGGCACACCTGCTCCGCATCTGCCGAAAGTTCTTCACGGGCCGGGGACGCACCGTGGGGGCCACGGGCCCGTCCGGCCTCGTTCATGATCGGCGGCGGCCGGGGGCCGGAGCAGGGGCCGGGCGGGGCCCGGGGCAGGGCCGAACGGCCCTCTTCCGGGCGGGATTGTCGGGGCCGGCTTGTCAGGGTGGGGCCTACCCGGGAAGGGGCTCGACCGGGCGAGGCTTCACCCGGGCGGGCGGGCGCGGGCTCACCAAGGCGCCCAGAACCGTTGCACCACAAGCAGCGCGATCACCCCGTACCAGGCCACGGGCACCGCCCAGTGGAACTCCCGCACCCCCAGCACCAGCACGCGCGGCGCCGGCAGGAAGCCCTGCCGGAGGTTGTGCGCGGTCGTGTACCAGAACAGGGCGATCGTCACGACCCACGCCAGACAGCACCACAGGCACAGCGCCCCGATCGCGTACAGCGCCTGGGACATCAGCCACATGCAGAACACCGCCCCCGCCAGCGTCCCCAGGTTCAGCCCCAGCCAGCACCAGCGCGGCAGCCGGGCGCCCGTCAGCAGGACGACGCCGAGCGCGACGACCGCGGCGTAGGCGGCCAGGCCGATCAGCGGGTTGGGGAAACCGAACACCGACGCCTGGTCGCTCAGCATCACAGGGGTGCACGAGACGGCGGCGTTGAGGCTGCACGCGGGCCGGAACCCCGGGTTCTCCGCCAGCCGGATCTTGTCGACGGTGATCTGGAAGGAGGCGAGCAGCCCCAGCGTCCCGGCGACGACCAGCAGCCAGGACAGCGCCCGGCCGGCCCCGGCGGCCTTCCGGGACCTCCGGTCCGGCGGACCCGCCGCCCGGTCGGGCCCGGGGACGCCCCGGTCGGCGGGCCGGTCGAGCGCGGTGTCGGTCATGGCTGTCCCTCCTGGTCCCTGGGCACGTCGGTCGCCCGTGCCGGCGGGACCCGCCCCCCCGGCGGGACGACGGGCCGCCGGGCAGGGCGGAGCGAGCCCGCCGCCGCGCCACTCGGCGGCGGACCCGTCGCACCCATTCAACGGGGTGCCGGCGGCGGAGGACAGGGGCCGGTCGGCCCCACCGGAGAGCGCGGCGATACGGTGGTGCGGGGCCCTGAACAGGGCCGACCGGTCGTCAGGGGCCGTATCCGGAAGTCTCCGTCGGCGCGGTGCCGGCGGGGCCCGGACGAGGCGAGGAGAGGCGTGGAGAACACCGGGTCGGCGGCGGTACGGCTGCCGCAGCTCAGACTGGACGAACTGCTGGACGAGGTCCAGGCCCGGCTCGACGCCGCCCGCGGCACCCGCGACCGGGTGCACAAGCTGCTGGAGGCCGTCCTGTCGGTCGGCCGCGGCCTGGAGCTGGAACAGGTGCTGCGCGGCATCATCGAGGCGGCCGTGGTACTGGTCGACGCCCGCTACGGCGCCCTCGGCGTGATCGGGCCGGACGGCCGGCGGCTGTCCCAGTTCCTCACCGTCGGGCTCACCGACGAGGAGATCGCGGCCATCGGCCCGTACCCGTGCGGCCACGGCATCCTCGGCGAGCTGATCCGCCGTCCGGAACCGCTGCGGCTGCCGAAGATCTGCGACCACCCGGCCTCGTACGGCTTCCCGCCCGGCCACCCGCCGATGAACACCTTCCTCGGGGTGCCCATCCGGGTCCGCGACCACGTCTTCGGCAACCTCTACCTGACGGAGAAGCGCGGGGGAGCGGACTTCGAGGACGAGGACGAGGAGGTGCTGGCCACCCTCGCCGTCGCCGCCGGCATCGCCATCGAGAACGCCCGCCTGTACGAGGAGTCCACCCGGCGCGAACGGTGGCTGCGGGCCGGCGCCGAGGTGACGACCGCCCTGATGTCCGACCGGCCGCGCGCCGAGGTCACCGCCCGCATCACCGAACTCGCCCGCGAGATCACCGGATCCGACCTCGCCGTGTTCTCGCAGCCGGAGGCCGGGGACGGCGCGCTGACCGTCGCGGCGGCCATGGGCACGGGCGCCGACGGGCTCCGCCACCTGGTCCTTCCCCTCGAAGGCACCCTGAGCGGCGCCGCGTTCACCGGCGCCCGACCCGTCCGGGGCCCCGCCGACGAGGCACCGGCCGGCCCGGGCCCCGCCCTGGCCGTCCCCGTCACCTCCGGCGACGACGTCGTCCACGGCGTCCTGCTGCTCGTCCGGGCCGCGGGCGCCGGGGACTTCCCCGAGTGGGAGGCCGAACCGCTGCTGGCCTTCGCCGGCCAGACCGGCCTGGCCATGGAACTGGCCGAACGCCGGGCCGACGCCGCCCAGTTGGCCCTCCTGGAGGACCGCGACCGGATCGCCCGCGACCTCCACGACCTCGCCATCCAGCGGCTGTTCGCCACCGGCATGACCCTGCAGAGCGCCGACCGCTTCATCGACCACCCCGAGGCCGCCGAACGCGTCCGCCGCGCCGTCGGCGACCTCGACGAGACCATAAAGATCATCCGCTCCACCATCTTCGGCCTCCGCTCCCGCGAGACCGCCCCCCAGCACGGCCTCCGCACCCGCGCCGTCCGCGCCGTCGCCGAGGCCGGCACCGCCCTCGGCTTCGCCCCCAGCCTGCGCATGGAGGGCCTCCTCGACACCCAGGTCCCCCGCGAGGCCGCCGACGACGCCGTCGCCGTCCTCGCCGAAGCCCTGGCCAACGTCGCCCGCCACGCGGAGGCCGGAACGGTCGACGTCGCCGTCGTCAACGAGGGCGGAGCCCTCGTCCTGACGGTCGTGGACGACGGCAACGGCATACCCCCACCGCCACCCGCCGCAGCGGCCTCCGCAACCTCACAGAACGCGCCGAACGCCACGGCGGCACCCTCACCCTCACCACCCCACCGGCCGGCACCGGCACACACCTGGAGTGGCGCATCCCGCTGACGGGGGGAGGGTGCCCGATGGGGCACGGGACGGCGGGAGGGGGAGGAACCGGCGCGCGGTAGCCGCTGACCCGCGCACCGCCCCCGCCCGGCGCCCGTCCCATGGCGTCCGGCCCCGGGAAGTGGAACCGTGGGAGCATGCCGGAGCCCAAGCAGTCTCAGGTACGCGCCGACGATGCTCGGCCTCCGTCCGACGCCGAGCTCGCCGTGCTGGACGCGCACTGGCGGGCCGCCAACTATCTGGCCGTGGGGCAGATCTATCTGATGGGGAACCCGCTGCTGGCGGAGCCGTTGCGGCCGCAGCACATCAAACCGCGGCTGCTCGGGCACTGGGGACTTCGCCCGGGCTGAACCTCGTGTACACCCACCTCAACCGGGTGATCAAGCGGCGGGGGACCGAGGCGCTCTGTGTGTGGGGGCCTGGGCACGGCGGGCCGGCTGTGGTGGCCAACTCGTGGTTGGAGGGGAGTTACAGCGAGACGTATCCCGACGTCACGCGGGACGCGGACGGGATGGGGCGGTTGTTCCGGCAGTTCTCGTTTCCCGGCGGGGTGCCCAGTCATGTGGCGCCCGAGACGCCCGGGTCGATTCATGAGGGCGGCGAGCTCGGGTACTCGCTCTCGCACGCCTACGGGGCCGCGTTCGACCGGCCCGAGCTGCTCGTGGCCTGTGTCATCGGGGACGGGGAGGCCGAGACCGGGCCGCTGGCCGCCTCATGGCATTCCAACAAGTTCCTCGATCCCGTTCGTGATGGTGCCGTGCTGCCCATCCTGCACCTGAACGGCTACAAGATCGCCAATCCCACCGTCCTCGCCCGGCTGCCCGAGCACGAGCTCGACCGGCTGCTGCACGGGTACGGGCATCATGTTCTGCACGTGGCCGGAGACGATCCGATGACCGTTCACCGGGCCATGGCCGTCGCCATGGACACCGCGCTGGACCACATCGCCGCCATTCGGCGTACCGCCCGGGAGGAAGGCATCGCCGACCGGCCTTCCTGGCCCCTCATCGTGCTGCGTACGCCCAAGGGGTGGACCGGGCCCGGCGAGGTCGACGGGCTGCCCGTCGAAGGGACCTGGCGCTCCCATCAGGTGCCGCTCTCCGGGGTGCGGGACAACCCCGCGCACTTGCGGCAGTTGGAGGCGTGGCTGCGGTCCTACCGGCCGGAGGAGCTGTTCGACGAGCGCGGGCGTCCGCGCCCGGACGTGCTGGAGTGCGTGCCCGACGGGGCGCGGCGGCTCGGCGCCACCCCGTACGCCAACGGCGGGCTGCTCCTCCGCGACCTGCCCGTTCCGCCCCTGGAGCGGCACGCGGTCGACGTCGACCGGCCGGGCGCCGGGCGGCACGAGCCGACCGCCGTCCTCGGCGGGCTGCTCGCCGACGTCATGGAAGCCACTTCAGGCCGCCGCGACTTCCGGCTCGTGGGCCCGGACGAGACCGCCTCCAACCGGCTGCAGGAGGTCTACGGCGCCACGGGCAAGGCGTGGCAGGCCGCCACCGTCCCCACCGACGAGCATCTCGACCGGCACGGGCGAGTGATGGAGATCCTGTCCGAGCACACCTGCCAGGGGTGGCTGGAGGGATATCTCCTCACCGGGCGGCACGGGTTGTTCTCCTGTTACGAGGCGTTCGTGCACATCGTCGACTCGATGGTCAACCAGCACATCAAATGGCTGCGGGTCTCCCGGCGGCTGCCCTGGCGGCGGCCGATCGCCTCCCTCAACTACCTGCTCACCTCGCACGTCTGGCGGCAGGACCACAACGGGTTCTCCCATCAGGATCCCGGCTTCGTCGACCACGTCCTCAACAAGAGCCCGGAAGTCGTACGGGTGTATCTGCCGCCGGACGCCAACACCCTGCTGTCCGTCGCCGACCACGCCCTGCGCAGCCGGGACTACGTCAACGTCATCGTCGCCGGCAAACAGCCCTGCTTCGACTGGCTCACCCTGGAACAGGCCCGCGCGCACTGCGCCCGGGGCGCGGGCGTCTGGGAATGGGCCGGCACCGAGGACGGACGGCGGGAGCCGGACGTCGTCCTCGCCTGTGCCGGGGACGTGCCGACACAGGAGACCCTGGCCGCCGCCTCCTTGCTGCGGCGGCACCTGCCCGACCTCGCCGTGCGCGTCGTCAACGTCGTCGACATCGCGCGGCTGCTGCCCCACGGCGAGCACCCGCACGGCATGCCGGACCACGAGTTCGACGCCCTCTTCACCACCGACAAGCCGGTCGTCTTCGCGTATCACGGCTATCCGTGGCTCATCCACCGGCTGGCCTACCGGCGGGCCGTCCACTCCAACCTGCACGTCCGCGGTTACAAGGAATCCGGCACGACGACCACGCCGTTCGACATGGTCGTCCGCAACGACCTCGACCGGTACCGCCTCGTCATGGACGTCATCGACCGCGTCCCCGGCCTCGCCGTCCGCGCGGCCGCCGTGCGGCAGGCGATGGAGGACGTCCGGACCCGCCACCACGCCTGGGTCCGCGAGCACGGCACGGACCTGCCGGAGGTGGAGGAGTGGGCCTGGGACGGGTGAGCCCGGTGGTTCAGCCGGCCGCCCGGGCCGCCTCCGAGGCGATCACCGCCGCCTGGATGCGGCGCTCCACGCCCAGCTTGGCGAGCAGCCGGGAGATGTGGTTCTTGACCGTCTTCTCGGAGAGAAAGAGCTGCCGGCCGATCTGCCGGTTGGTCATGCCCTCGCCGATGAGCGCCAGGATGTCGCGCTCGCGCGGCGACAGGCCCGCCAGCCGGTCGTCCTCCGGGTGGGCGCCCTCGTCGCCGCGCAGGCTGCTCATCAGCCGGGCGGTGGTGGCGGGGTCGAGCATGGACTGCCCGGAGGCGACCGTGCGGATGGCCGCCACCAGGTCGGAGCCCTTGATCTGCTTGAGGACGTAGCCCGCCGCCCCGGCCATGATGGCGTCGAGCAGCGCGTCGTCGTCGTCGAACGACGTGAGCATCAGGCAGGCCAGGTCCGGCATCCGCGACCGCAGTTCCCGGCAGACCGAGATGCCGTCGCCGTCGGGCAGCCGGACGTCCAGCACGGCGACGTCCGGGCGCAGCGCGGGACCCCGGGCGAGGGCCTGGCCGATCGTGCCGGCCTCGCCGGCCACCGTGATGTCGTCCTCGGCGTCCAGCAGGTCCTGGATGCCCCGCCGGACGACCTCGTGGTCGTCCAGGAGGAACACCCGGATCGGCTTCTCCAGAGAGAAGACCCTTGCCTGTTCCACTGCCCCTCCTGTCACGTCCGTGCCGGTCGGACCGGTCACGCTTCGTGCTGATCGTGGTCGATCGTACGGGGTGGTGCCATGGGCCGAACGGCCCCACCTTCCGCAGGCCCCGCACGCTCCGCACGCCTCGGCCTGCGGACGTTCCTTACGAGGGTGGCGGCAGCCGGGGGCGACGGACGGTGGCGGTGGACCGGTCCGTCCGGTGGATGCGCACGGGCCGCCGGGCGGGCCGGTCCACCGCGAGCGCCTGGAGGCGCAGTGCCGGGGGAGTGGAGTGCCTGGGGAAGGGGGAGTGCCTGGGGCCAAGCACCTGGAACCAGGTCAGGGCCGCGGGATGTTCCGCAGGTTTGAGCGAGCCATCTGCACCATCCGCCCCACACCCCCGTCCAGCACCATCTTCCCCGCCGAAAGAGCGAACCCGCTCACCATGTCCGCGCTGATCTTCGGAGGCATCGACAGCGCGTTGGGATCGGTCACGATGTCCACCAGCGCCGGCCCCTTGTGCCGGAACGCGTCCCGCAGCGCTCCCCGCACGTGCTTGGGCTTCTCCACCCGCACCCCGTACGCCCCGGCCGCCGTCGCGAGGGCCGCGAAGTCCGGGTTGCGGTTGGCCGTGCCGTACGACGGCAGGCCGCCGACCATCATCTCCAGCTCCACCATGCCCAGCGACGAGTTGTTGAACAGCACCACCTTCACCGGCAGCCCGTACTGCACCAGCGTCAGGAAGTCGCCCATCAGCATGGAGAACCCGCCGTCCCCGGACATCGACACCACCTGCCGGTCCGGGTCGAGGAACTGCGCGCCGATCGCCTGCGGCAGCGCGTTGGCCATCGAGCCGTGGGTGAACGAACCGATGACGCGCCGCCGGCCGTTGGGGGTGAGGTAGCGGGCGGCCCAGACGTTGTTCATCCCCGTGTCGACGGTGAAGACCGCGTCGTCCGCCGCCTCCTCGTCCAGCACCGACGCCACGTACTCGGGGTGGATCGGCGTGTGCTTCTCCACCTTCCGCGTGTACGCCTTGACGACGCCCTCCAGGGCGTCCGCGTGCTTCTTCAGCATCTTGTCGAGGAACTTCCGGCCGCTCTTGACCTGCACCTTCGGCGTCAGGCAGCGCAGCGTCTCGCGGACGTCGCCCCACACCGCGAGGTCCAGCGCGGACCGCCGGCCCAGGTGCTCGGGCCGCACGTCCACCTGGGCGATCTTCACGTCGTCCGGCAGGAACGCGTTGTACGGGAAGTCGGTGCCCAGCAGGATCAGCAGGTCGCACTCGTGGGTCGCCTCATAGGCGGCGCCGTAGCCGAGCAGGCCGCTCATGCCGACGTCGTACGGATTGTCGTACTGGATCCACTCCTTGCCGCGCAGCGCGTGGCCGACGGGCGCCTTCACCCGTTCGGCGAACCGCATCACCTCGTCGTGCGCCCCCGCCGTGCCGGCGCCGCAGAACAGCGTCACCTTGCCGGCCTCGTCGACCATCCGCGCCAGCGCGTCGATCTCCGCGTCCCCCGGCCGTACCGACGGCCGGGTGGTGACCAGCGCGTGGTCCCCGGTGGGCGCGGCGGCCGGCTGCCCGGCGACGTCCCCGGGCAGCACGATGACGCCGACGCCGCCGCGCCCGACCGCGTTCTGGATGCCGGTGCGCAGCACGCGCGGCATCTGCTGCGGCGTGGACACCAGCTCGCAGTAGTGGCTGCACTCCTGGAACAGCCGGTCCGGGTGGGTCTCCTGGAAGAAGCCGGTGCCGATCTCGCCGCTCGGGATGTGCGAGGCCAGCGCGAGCACGGGCGCCATGGAACGGTGGGCGTCGTACAGCCCGTTGATCAAGTGCAGGTTCCCGGGGCCGCAGGAGCCCGCGCAGGCCGCGAGTTTGCCGGTCAGCTGCGCCTCCGCGCCCGCGGCGAACGCGGCGGCCTCCTCGTGGCGGACGTGCACCCAGTCGATGGCCGCGTTGCGGCGCACCGCGTCCACGACCGGGTTGAGGCTGTCGCCGACGACTCCGTAGAGCCGCCGCACCCCGGCCCGCGCCAGGATGTCGACGAACTGCTCCGCCACCGTCTGCTTGGCCATGAGAACGCTCCTCCGTTCCGCCGTGTCGTACGCGACCGGCGCGGCGACGCGACCGGTCTTCCGGGCCCCTGCCCCCATCCACCCACGGAACACCTGGTCACGCATCTCCGTGTGGCCGGGCGACGCACGGAGCTCAGTCCAGGCCGCGTGCCGCCCGGAAGCGCGCCAGGGCCTCGGCGAGGTCGACGAGCGGTTCCGGATAGCGCAGCCGGGAGCGGACGGCGGCGGGAAGCTTCCACGGCTCGTGGACGGAGGGCCCGGGGACGTCGGCGAGTTCAGGGACCCAACGGCGGATGTAGACGCCGTCGGGATCGAAGCGGCGGCCCTGGACGACGGGGTTGAGGACGCGGTTGGGGCGGGTGTCGGTGCCCGTACCGGCCATCCACTGCCAGTTGAGCTGGTTGTTGGCCAGGTCGCCGTCGACGAGGTGGCGGAGGAAGTGCCGGGCGCCCTCCCGCCAGTCGTGGTGGAGGGTCTTGGCGAGGAAGGAGGCGACGATCATCCGGGCCCGGTTGTGCGTCCAGCCCTCGTGGGCGAGCTGGCGCATCGCCGCGTCGACGACCGGGTAACCGGTGTGCCCGGACCGCCAGGCGTCGAACTCGCCCGGGTCCCACCGCCAGCGGTCGTGGCGCGTCCGGTAGTCGGTGCCGGCGGCCCGGGGACGGGCGGCGAGCACCTGGTAGTGGAAGTCCCGCCAGGCGAGCTGGCGGACGAACGCCTCCGCGCCGGGGGAGTCGCCGCGCGCCCGCGTCACCACTTCGAGTGGTGACAGACAGCCGAAGTGCAGGTAGGGGGAGAGCCGGGAGGTGGCGTCGGCGGCCAGGTCGTCGTGGAGCTCGGCGTAGCGGTCGACGCCGCTCCGCAGCCAGGCCGTCAGCCGCCGCCGGCCCTCGCGCTCGCCGCCCGCGGGCAGGCCGGACGCCGCGCCGCCGGCCCCGAGGTCCGCTGCCGAGGGCACCGGCAGCCCGTCCACGTCCGGGACGTCGACGCGTCGGGGCGGGTCCGCGACCGCCCGGGGCGGCTCGGCCGACCAGCGGCGGAAGTACGGCGTGAACACCGCGAAGTGGTCCTTCCCGGCGGGGGCCGGTTCGCCGGGGGCCACCACCGTGATCACCGCGTCGTGCACGCGCAGCCGCCGCCCGTCCGCCTCCAGCGCGGCGCGCAGCCGCTCCTCGCGGCGGTGCGCGTAACCGCTCACCCCGGCGGCGACGTGCACCTCCGCCGCGCCCGTCGCGGCGGCCACCCGGCAGGTCTCCTCGACCACGTCGCCCCGGCGGACGACCAGCCGGCCGCCGCGCGCCCGCAGCCCCTCGTCGAGGTCGGCCAGACAGCCGGCGAGGAACGCCGACCGGTTCGGCGCGGCGAAACCGGCGGCGGCGACGCCGCTGTCGACGACGAACAGCGGGACGACGCGGTCACCGGCGCGCAGGGCCGCCCGCAGTACCGGGTTGTCGTGGAGCCGCAGGTCGGAGGTGAACAGGGCGAGAGCGACGGGCATGGCGCCAGGCTACGGCGCGTCCGGCGGCCGATCGGGGACGCGACGGCGCGCGGCGCGGGGGCCGTTCGGGTGAGCGGGCGGCCCCGGGCAGGGATGCCGGGCCGGTGCCTGGAACACCTGATCAGAAGCCCTCGCGCGCCCCGGGTGCGGCGGGGGAGGAGCGACCGCGACGAGAGAGGCCCGTATGCCCGCCGACGAACTGCCCCGCTTCCTGGCGGCCCTGAGCCCCGCGAGCCGGAAGAAGGTCGAGAGCCAGCCGCCCGAGCGGCAGGAACAACTGGCCGCCGCGTGGGAGGCGGAACTCAGCGAGGACACCGACCTGGACACCCTCAGCGAACTCTCGCCCGCGGCGGCGGCGGACGAGGCGGCCGAGCGGGTGGTGCGGGAGTTCTTCGAGGAGTGAGGGGGTGGGGTGGAGGTGGGACGGGACGGGGCAGGCGGGTCAGAGGCGGCGACGGTCGGTGCCGAGCTCCGGCAGGGACTGGGGCGGCGTGCCGGGCCCTGCCGGTTCCTGGGGCCGTGACCGTTCCCCGGACCCGGACGGTGACCCGAACCCGGACGGTGACCCGGACCCGGACGGTGACCCGGACCCTGACCGTTCACCATGCCCTGACCGTTCCCCGGGCTGCGGCCGTCCGCCGGACTCCGGCCGTCCGCCGGACTCCGGCCGTCCGCCGGACTCCGGCCGTCCCTCCGTCACCTTGGCGCTCTCCAGTACCTGATCGACCTCCTTCTGCACCGGCCCCCCGGCCGGCTGGTCGATGCCGAGGAGGAAGGCGGCCCGGGTGTCGTCCACGCGCAGGAGCGTCATCCGCAGCCGGGCGGGTCCGCCTTCCTCGGCGTCCACCCGCAGGGCCACGGTGTGGGCGGGGTGCCCGTCCACCGAGGTCGGGCGGGACTCCTCCGGCGCGACGGGCCGGTCCGGGTAGAAGAACTCCGCGTTCGAACGTGCGGAGCGCTCGGCCCACATCCGCAGCCGGTCCTGGGGGATCGCGCCCGAGCGCCCGGTCAGGACGACGGCCATGTGGTGGTCGTCCTGCTTCTTCCGGCCGATCGCCGTGGTGAAGGCGTCGATGAGCTCCTGCTTCCTGTCGTGCTCCCAGCCCTTGGGGATGGCGTAGGACAGCCCGGCCGCGCTGTCCGTCACCCGGGGGCGCCCGGCCAGCGGGGAACCGTCCCCGTCCCGCGTCAGCCACCAGGCCCCGGCGGTGCCGCCGCCGGCCAGGACGGTCAGGGCGACACCCCCGGCCAGCAGCCCACGCCGGCGGCGGCGCGGCGGTGCGGGCGGGAGGGGCGCCGGGAAGGCGGGGAACGGCGGGTAGGCGGGGTGCGGCCGGGATCCGGCGAGCGGCGTGGTCATGGCTTCAGCCTGCCGCCCGACAGGCCGCCGGACCTGAGCGCTCGTACTCAGGTTCGGTACTCAGGTGGCCGGCTCGTGCCGTGTTCAGGCCGGCAAGTCCAGCACCGCCTTGCCGTGCAGGCGGCGTCCGACGAGGAGGTCGATGGCGTCCGCCGCCTGGTTCCATGTGCTCCGCCAGGCGATGTGGGCGTCCAGTTCCCCGGAGGCCACCAGGCCGGCCAGTAGGGTCAGGTCCTCGTGGAGCCCTGTGCAGCGCAGGAGGAAGAAGCTGACCAGTGCCCGGTCGTGGGCCTCCGGGGCGCCGGAGAAGGCGCCGGGCGGGAAGGTGTCGGGTTCCGGGGTCGCGCGGCCCACGTTGACGAGGGTGCCGTGTTCGGCGAGTCGGGCGTATCCCTCGACGAGGTGCCGTCCGCCGACCATGTCGACGATGCCGTGCACCGGTCCGGTGAGGGTTTCCGGGCCGGTCACGACCTCGTGTGCGCCGAGTGCCCGCAGGCCGTCGCCGTGTGCGCGGGGGTCGCCGGTGGACGCGATGACGTACGCGCCCGCGCGGCGGGCCAGTTGGACGGCGTACCGGCCGGTGCCGCCGGTGGCGCCGGTGATGAGGACGCGGCGGCCGAGGAGCGGGCCGAGGCGCCGGAGTGCGCGCAGGGCGGTGGCGCCGGCCACGGGGATCGTACTGATCGCGCCGAGGTCCGCGCCCTCGGGCACGGTGCCGATGCGGTCGGTGTCGACCGCGCGGAGTTCGGCCCAGGCTCCGTCCCAGCCCAGCGTGACGACGGGGGTGCCGACCGCGGGGCCGGAGCCGTCGGCCGCCGCGCGTTCGACGATCCCCGCCGCGTCCCAGCCGAGCACGGCCCCGGCGGGCGCCTCCGCCAAAACGTGGTTGATCTCACCGGAGTTGAGGGAGGTCGCGACGGTGCGGACGAGCGCCTGGTGGGGTGCCGGTTCGGGTTCCGGCGCCTCGCCCAGACGCAGACGGGCGGGGGCGGTGGGGTCGACGAGGAGTGCGCGCATGGCAGGGGCGGTCCTTCCGGGAGCCGATTGTGCCTCTCAGTGGCATAAACCTACAAGGCGCATAAGCTCCCGCGCTACACTGAGGACGATGGCCGCCACCGACGCACCCACCCCGGAACGCCTGCCGCTGCGCGAGCGCAAGAAGCTGCGCACCCGTCAGGCGCTGACCGATACCGCCCTGGAGCTCTTCACGGAACGCGGTTTCGACGGCGCGACGCTCGACGAACTGTGCGACGCGGTCGAGGTGTCCAAGCGCACGTTCTTCCGCTACTTCGCCAGCAAGGAAGACGTGGCGATGGCGCCGACCCAGGACCTGTGGGCCGCGTTCCTCGACGATCTGGAGACCCGCGAGCCGATCGGCGGAACCCTTCCGGAGACGCTGCAGGCGTCGCTGTACGGGGCGTTGGAACGGATGACCGGCGAAGGCTGGGCGCGGAACGTCCGCCTCAGCCGCCGACTGGCCGCCGAGACGCCGTCCATGGACGCCCACGGCCTGCACTTCTGCGACCGCACCGTCCGCAGCGCGGCCGGCATCCTGACGCGTCGGCTGCGCGTCGACGGCCCCCGGGACGAACTCCGCCTCCGCCTCGCGCTCGACTTCTTCGTCGCCGCCCACCGGCACGCCCTGGAGGCGTGGGTGGCCCTCCCCGGCGCCCCCGGGCGCGACGCCCTGGCGGCCGAGCTGCGGCGCGTCTTCGCCGTGGTCCCCGGCGTGTTGGCCTTCTCGGCGGAACCGAGGACCGCGTAGGCGGCCGGCCGGGACCGGTCGGGGCGGGAGCGAGGGCCGAGCTCAAGGGATGGTCAGGATCCGAGAGCCGCGAAGAAGTCGCCGATGGCCGCCGCGACGGCGCCGGGGTGCTCCACGGGGAGCAGGTGGCCGGCGTCGGGGACGGTGGTGAGGGTCGCGTGCGGGATGTGCGGCAGGAGGAACTCCCGCAGGACGCGCGGTGGTTCCACCGCGTCCTGCTCCGCGGCCAGTACGGTCACCGGAACGGTGATGCGGCGTACGGCGTCGGTGATGTCCTCGGCGATCCCGCGCAGCGGCCACTCCCGCCGGGCCTCGGGGCCTGCGGCGAGACTGTCGCGCACCGCGGTCGTCCGTGCCGGTTCGGGCAGCGGGCCGGCGGTCAGGACGTGGTCGAGGGCGTACCGAACGGCATCGGGTGAGTCGTAGGCGTGGGACAGGCCCCGCCGGTACTCCTCGGTCACCGTGGTGGGCGGCTCGGGCGGCGCGGGCGCGACGAGCACCAGGCCGGCCAGGCCGACGGGCCCGCGGCCGGCGAGGAGTTGGCACACCTTGGCGCCCATGGAGTGGCCGACGAGCACGAACGCGCCCGGTACGCAGGCGGCGAGCACCCGGGCGAGGTCGTCGGCGAGCCGGCCGAGGTGGTAGGGGCCGGGCAGCGTTCGCGCGGTGCCCCAGCCGCGCTGGTCGAAGCGGACCGTCGCCCGCCCGGACGGGAGGCGGGCGATCACCTGGTTCCAGGTGCCGGCTGAGCCGCCCCAGTAGTGGACGAACACCAGCGCCGGTCCGGTGCGGCCTCCCACGCGTACGTCCAGGGCCCCGCCCGCCACCGGTACCGGCCTTGTCGTTTCCATCATCACGACATCTCTCCCGCATCTCTCCCACGGCTGCGCGGGGCGAGCGGTGCCGCTCGGCCGCAGCCTCGGAACACGTAACCTGGTTCGGGCCTGCGCCGGATCCGACCTGGATCCGAGTCGGCTGTCAGGCGCCTGTCCGACCGTATGGGCGGCGAGCTCCGCCGCCCGCTGGAAAGGGACACAGTCGTTGTGGAAAACGGACATCCGGCGGTGCGGCAGCTGCGCTACTCGCCCGCCGTCGGCTCGTCCCACGGCGTGGAGGTCATCGACTTCGCCGCGCTGCGGCACATGGACGTCCACCGGCATCGCGTACGGCCCCAGCGCCCCGACTTCCACGTCCTCGCCCTGATCGCCTCCGGCACCGGAAGCCACGAAGCGGACTTCGGCGCCCACCGGCTGGCGGAAGGCAGCGTCGTATGGATACGGCCCGGCATGGTGCACCGCTGGAGCGACATCGACGCCTGCGACGGCCCGCTGATCCTCTTCCGGGCCGGTTTCCTTCCCGGTTTCACCACGGCGGAGGCCACCGCGCCGGCGTGCTGGCGGCTTGGCCGACAGCGCCTGGACCTCGCCCTGTTCGCGGCCGGGCACCTCGGGCGCGAGCACGACGCGGCGGTGGACACTCCGCGCCTGGCGTCCCCCGCGCTGCTCTCCCACTTGCTGGCGGCACTGCTCCTGCGTGTCCTTCCCGACGCGCCGGCCCGCACAGACGCGGCCTCGGCCGGCCACCGCGACCGTTCGGCGGGCGTGTTCGGCCTCTACCGGGCCGCCGTGGAGGAGCACTTCGCCGACTGGCACCAGGTGGCCGACTACGCCCGGGCGTTGGGCTACGACGTGCGCACCCTCACCCGGGCGACACGCGCCGCCACCGGCACGGGCGCCAAGACCTTCCTCGACCAGCGCGTCCTGCTCGAGGCCAAGAGGCTGCTCGCGCACACCGACCTGCCGGTCGTCGGCTGCGCCCGACGGCTCGGCTTCCGGGACGCCGCCGCCTTCACCACCTTCTTCCGCCGCCAGACCGCCACGCCCCCGGCCGCGTGGCGCGCCGCCTACGGAGCGGACAGTGCCAGTGGGCCCTGAACCTCTCCGTGAGCGGTCCCGATCACGGGTGGCGTGGGGGGCCTGACACGATGACGCCCGGCCCGGACCGGAACGGTCCCTCGTAACGGTGTGATGGCCGCGCGGAGTGGACCGGCGTCACCCCGAAGGGGCGAGGTGTCGTCGGCAGACGCTTGGAGTTGCCCGCGCAGGGCCCGGGTTCACTCCTTCGGTACGTCAGCGGAGTGTTTGAGACGGCCTCCGGCCGGGCGGCTGAGCGGCGTAGGGGCGGCACCGCGTCGGCACGTCGGCTCGAACCTCGTACACGTGTAAGGGAACACTTCCGGCCCACTCATCGGACGATTTGACCGGCCCGGCTCCGGGCCCGTAGGACGGGCCTGCCGCCGAGGCGCCCCCGCCGACGGCAGCGCCCGCCCGCTCGGCTGCCCGCAACCGTCGCCTCCCTCCCCGCCCTTCCGGAAAGCGCAGCGGGTCGGTGGTGTTCCCGCCAAGCCGGATTCCGGCGGTGCCGCTCCCGGGGCCAGGAAAGGAACGTGCCGGATGAACGACCGGACGGACGATCGGACGCACGACCGGATGGGTGATCGAATGGACGAGGAGAACGCGAGGATGGGGCACGTACGAGTGCCCCCGGTGAGGCGCCGCGCGGCATGGGCGGCCACTGCCGGACTGGTCGCGGCCCACCTGCTGGCAGTCTCCCTGAGCCCCGGTGCGGAGGCCGCACCCGCCGCGCAGCACAAGACCTTCGATTCGTCCACCACGTGGAAGCCCCAGGCGGGAGTGAGCAAAGCGACCGTCTACATCTGGGGCGCGGGTGGCACGGGCGGCGGGGGCGGTGGCGGTGGTGGCGGGGGCGGTGGCGAAGCCCCCGTGAAGGACGTCTTCGACTCCAACACCGGAACCGACGGGCGCAGGGGCGGCTCCGGTGGAGCGGGAGGGGCCGGCGGCGGTGGTGGCGGCGGTTCTTATCTGGCCTGCCGGATCACGCTGGATCCGTCCCACACCTATGAGGTGACGGTCGCCGGTGGTGGCAGCGGAGGCGAGGGCGGCCGCAAGGGCCAGGGCGGTGCGGCCGGTTCCGGTAATTCCGGGCAGGACGGGCAGAGCGGGCGGCCGGGCCGGCCCGGCAACAACGGCAACGAGGCGCGCCGACGGACCGAACTGTTCGACACGACGAAGAACGTGCAGGTGGCCAACGTGGACGAAGGGCCCGCCGGCATCCGCGGGCTGGAAGGCACGGCCGGTGAAGGCGGCGGCAAGAGCGGTGGCCCCGGTCACCACGGCAAGCCGGGCGCCGCCGGCACGGTCACGCGCAAGGCATGGCCGGGAAGGTGCCCCGGAGGCACGGTGACGGAATCCCTCCAGGGTGGCGCCGGCAAGCAGGGAAGGAAACAGCACTTTCCGGGAGCCGGCGGGGAATCGGCCAAGAGCACCGGGCCGGAAGGAGTGAAGCTGCCGCCGGGCATCGGCGTCGGCGGGCAGGGTGGCTCCGGAGGGCGTGGCGGGTCCTCGGGCGCGGGTGCGGTCCTCCACCATGCTCCCGCCGCCCCCGGCGGCGACGGTGCCGACGGGGCCCGCGGTGGTTCCGGCGGCAAGGGGTACATGATCGTCACCTGGTAGTCCGGATGCGAGAGCACGGCTGCCCTGCTCGGCCGGGGCACGCGTCCTCGTCCACGCCTCCCGCGAGGCCCGGGTGCGGGCGGCGGTGGGAGCCGCCCGCGCTCGTGGGATCAGTAGGTGTTCTTGTAGATGTTGAGCCACGTCCAGTCGCTGTCGTACTGCGTGGCGTTCACCCACTCGTCCTGGCTGCCGAGGTAGGTGCCGCCGCCGGCGCCGCAGCTGGAGTCGGTCCACTTCGCGAGACGGGTGTAGTCCCGCCACCACCAACCCGCCAGGCTGGTCTCCTTGTGGGGAGTGGCGAGGCAGTAGGTGCGGGGCGCGCCCTTCTGGTCCTGGCTGATGATCTTCACCGACCCGACCCTGCCGGTGTAGTCGGCGATGACGATCTGCTGGCCGTTGGTGCCGGCGACGGCCTGTCCGCCGGCACCGAGCACCGCGGCGAGGGCCAGGGCGCCGGAGGCCACGGCCGTGCCGATGGCGCGCCTGCGCACGGCGGGAACCGCGAGCGCGACCCCGGTCTTCTTTCCCCTGGGCTTCTCGGACATCAGTGGTCTCTCCTTGCGGGCATGTCTGTAGCGCAAACCGGCTGCGCAGACGCGGTTTTCGTGTGCCGCGGAACGACTGTCGTTCCGCTCCGAGAACCTAACCTCGTGCTCTGGTCGCGTGGCAGTTCCTTCCTGCACGGTGACGCCGCCCTCCGGGTTGCGGACCGCACAGCGAGCCGAGTGGTTTCCCCCGCCGACCGCCATGCCGGCGGAGCCGGTCCCCGGCGAAAGGGTCACTGGAGCTCACGCATCCGCGGGGTGGCCCCGGTCATGCCGTCGAGAGGGTCGACAGGGACCGCGACCGCAGCCGGAGCGCGCCCGGGTCCGACTCGCCCGCGCGGACGGTCACCCGGCCTCCGGCCGTCCACGCGGCCCGGAACCGGGGGTGAAGCCCGCGCGAAGGGCCCCCGGCCCCCGGATCGTTCCGCCGCCACGGCGGCGCCGGGGTGGGTCTCAGGGCGGGTCTCAGGGCGTCGCGCCGAGGTGGTCCGTGAACCACTCGCACGCCAGCTCGGCCACCGTGTCCAGGGCGCCCGGCTCCTCGAACAGGTGGGTGGCGCCGTCCACGACCACCAGCCGGTTCTCGCACCGCAACCTGGCCGCCGCCCGCCGGTTCAGGTCGAGGACGGTCTCGTCCAGGCCGCCCACCAGGAACAGCGTCGGTGCCCGGACGGTGCCCAGCCGGTCCATGGCCAGGTCGGGCCGGCCGCCCCGGGACACCACGGCCGCCGGGCCCTCACGGCCCTCCTCCTCCGCCGCCGCCCACAGGGCCGCCGCCGCTCCCGTGCTCGCGCCGAAATAGCACAGCGGGACGGACTCGCGGCGCATCCACTCCGTCACCTGGCCCAGCCGGCCGGCCAGCAGGCCGATGTCGAAGACCTTGGCCCGGTCCTCCGCCTCGTCCGGCGTCAGCAGGTCGAACAGCAGCGTCCCCAGGCCCGCCCGGTTCAGCACCCCGGCCACGGCACGGTTGCGCGGACTGTGCCGGCTGCTGCCGCTGCCGTGCGCGAACAGGACGACCGCCGGCGCGCCCGGCGGCATCGTCAGGTCGCCGTCCAGCGTGACCGTACGGTCGTCCACCGGCAGCTTCACCGGGGCCGGGCCGTGGATGTGCGCCCCGGTGTGGGGCGGCGCGGACGTGTCGTGCCGCAGCAGGGCGACGACCTCCTCGTCCTCCGTCTGGGAGAAGTCCCGGTACCACTCGCCCACCGCCGAGAACCCGGCCGGCGCCGACAGGTACACGAGTTCGTCCACCTCGCCGCGCAGCGACGCCACCGCGTCCGGCGAGGTCACGGGCACGGCCAGGACCACCCGCCGGGCGCCCTGGGCCCGCGCCACCCGGCACGCCGCGGCGGCCGTCGAACCGGTGGCGATCCCGTCGTCCACCACCACCGCCGTCCGGCCCTCCAGCGGCACCCTCGGCCGCCCGCCGCGGAAGCGGTCGGCCTGCTCCCGCAGGTGGCGCTCCTCGGCCCGCTGGACCTCCGCGAGATCGTCCTCGTCCACCCGGCCCAGCCGCATGATGTCGTCGCGCACCACCCGCACCCCGCCCTCGCCGAGCGCCCCGAAACCCAGCTCCCGGTGCGAGGGAACGCCCAGCTTGCGCACCAGGATCACGTCCAGCGGCGCGCGCAGCGCCCGGGCCACCTGGTGGGCCACCGGCACACCGCCGCGCGGGAGGCCCAGCACGACGGGATCGTCTCCGCGCAGGTGCTCCAGCCGCTCGGCCAGCCGCCGGCCCGCGTCCACTCGGTCGTCGAATCGCATCGTCCACCTCCGGCAGCCGGACGCGCCCGGCCGGCGGGAAAGGGGTCTCCCCGGCGGGTAAGGGGTCTCCCTTCCACTATGCGACCCCCGCCGGTGCGCACCAACCCGGCCGGGGCGCTCAACCGCCGTCCGCCAGCGCCGCCCGGACGCGCTCCGCGACCCCCTCCGCCTCCTCCTCCGACGCGTACCGCGTGCGCGGCCAGAAGAAGCCCCGGAGCCCGTCCTTCCGGTTGCGCGGCACGACGTGCACATGGAAGTGCGGCACCGACTGGCTCACCTTGTTGTTCGCCGCGACGAACGAACCGGCCGCGCCCATCCCGCGCTCCACCGCCCCGGCGATCCGCCGCACCCGGGTGAAGAACGGCCCCACGTCCGCCTCGGGCAGCTCGGTCAGGGTCTCCGCGTGCCGCCGGGGCACCACCAGCACATGCCCGGGGAACAGCGGCCGGACGTCCAGGAACGCCACCACCGCGTCGTCCGCCAGCACCCGGTGGGCGGGCGCCCCGCCCGTCGCGATCGCGCAGAAGACGCAGTCCGCCGTCGAGGGATTCCGTGATTCCCGCATGGTCCGAGTGTCCATCGATCGTGGGCCGGTGGGCCGGCGACCTGTCCGTGGCGGCGATTCTCGCCGGGGATGAGCCTTCGCGACGGTGGAACCCTCCCTTCCGCTCGGGTGCCCGGGAAGGGCCCATGAAACCCCCGGAAGGGGGCAAGCGCACGGCACCAGGTGATCTTGAAAGTCGACGTGGGGGGAGCCGCCGAAGATGACGATGCCCGAGCCCTCCGCCCCCCGGCGGGACCGCACCGGACGCCGGACCGCCTTCGCCCTCGCCCTGCTCACCATCGTGATCTGCGGCGTCGGCCTGACGCTGCGGACCGCCGCCGCCCACGCCGGCGAGCATCCGGCCGGCGCCCTCGTCACCCTGCTCGCGCTCGGTTGCGCCGGAGCGGCGGGCCTGCGCGGCCGCCACCGGCTGCGTGATGCGTTCAGGACGACGGCGGGGTATCCCGGGGACCGGCCCGCGCCCATGGTGGAAGCCGCTCCGCCGGTGGACTACGCCGCCATGGACCCCGCCGAGTTCGAGCAGGCGATCGCCGAACTGTGCGCACGCGACGGCTGTACCGACGTCCACGTGGTCGGCGGCGCGGGCGACCTCGGGGCCGACGTGCTCGCCACCGCGCCCGACGGGCGGCGCCTCGTCGTCCAGTGCAAGCGGTACGGGCCCGACCACAAGGTCGGTTCCCAGGACCTGCAGCGCTTCGGCGGCACCTGCTTCACCATTCACGGCGCCCACATCGCGGCCCTCGTCACCACCAGCGACTTCACCGGACCCGCACTCGAGTACGCCGCCCGCAGCGGCATCCTCTGCCTCGACGCGCGGGCCCTCGCCGCGTGGACCGACGGCGGGGCGGCGCCGCCCTGGCGGCAGGGGAGCGGGACCGAGGACGCCGAGTGGGACCGGCTCGCGCCCGGAGGGTACTCGTGAGCTCCGGGCGCCGTCCGGTTTGGTGATGCCCCCGTCCCCCCTTTCCCGAGGCCGCGCCCCGGATCCCCGAAACCGCGCTCCGCGCGGTTGTCCTCGAACGCCGGACGGGCTGAACCGCCCGCCCTCCCGTGATCCGTCACCCCCCACCGGGCAGGGATCCCCCATGCCCCTCCTCGTCGGAACCTCCGGCTGGCAGTACGCCGACTGGCGCGGCGGTCTCTACCCGGACGGACTGCCCCAGCGGCTGTGGCTGGAGGAGTACGTCCGCCACTTCGCCACCGTCGAGAACAACAACGCCTTCTACCGGCTGCCCTCCCCGGACACCTTCGCCGACTGGCGCGACCGCACGCCCGACGGGTTCGTGATGGCCGTCAAGGCCAGCCGCTTCCTCACCCACATCAAGCGGCTCCGCGACCCGGCCGAGCCCGTCGCCCGGCTGCTGCGGCACGCGGCGGGCCTCGGCGACCGGCTCGGGCCCGTCCTGCTCCAACTGCCGCCCACCCTGCGCGCCGACCCCGCGACGCTGGACGCCGCCCTCGCCGAGTTCCCGTCCGGCGTCCGGGTGGCCGTCGAACCCCGCCACCCCTCCTGGTGGACGGACGAGGTACGGGCCGTCCTCGAACGCCGCGGCGCCGCCCTCTGCTGGGCCGACGCCGGCTCCCGGCCCGCCGGGCCGCTGTGGCGCACCGCCGGCTGGGGCTATCTGCGCTTCCACGGCGGCCGGGCCCGGCCCTGGCCGCGCTACGGCCGCCAGGCGCTCGCCACCTGGGCCGCGCGGGTGGCGGACACCTGGCCCCGACAGGCCGACGTATACGCCTACTTCAACAACGACCCGGGCGGGGCCGCCGTCCTCGACGCGGCGGTCTTCGCCCGCGCCGCGGCCCGCGCCGGGCTGGACGCGGTGAGCGCGGCGCCCGCCCCGGCCGTCACCCCGCCCGCGCGACGATCCCCGCCAGCGCGCGCTCGGCGAGCGCCGTGATGGTCAGGGACGGGTTGGCGCCGCCCACCGTCCCCGGCAGCAGCGACCCGTCGACGACGTACAGTCCCGGCACGCCCCGGACCCGGCCCTCCGGGTCCGTCACCCGGCCGATCGCGCACCCGCCCACCGGATGCGCCGTGAAGGACGGGATCCGCAGGGTCAGGGGCAGGGTGCCGGGATTGGCGGCGATGACGCGCCGGCTGAACGCCAGCGCGGCGCGGGCCGCGGCCGCCGACCCGTCGCCCCAGCCCGTCAGCCGCACCCGGCCGGTCCGCGGATCGGAGCGGAACGCGCCCCGGTGGTCGCCGTCCGCCGTCACGGTCAAGGTCACGACCGCCGGCAGCCCGTGGAACCCGGGCAGCACCCAGCTCTCCGCACGCAGCGGCAGCACGCAGCCGTCCGGCACGAACACGCCCGACGCACACGGCGACCCCTGCGTCGCCCCGTGCCGGACGAGCGGCTGCGAACGGACGGTCACCTGGTCGCCGTTGTCGCCGAAGCCCTCGCCGACGGCCGCCGGCAGGTCCGGCAGGTCGCCCCGGTCGCGGGCGGCGACCAGCAGCCGGTTGGTGTTGAGCGTGCCGGCGGCCAGGAACAGCAGGTCGCAGGTGAACTCCTCGGTGCCCGGCACCGCGCCGCCGGGTGTCAGACGGCGGACCTCCAGCCGGAAGCGGCCGTCCCGCCGCCGGCTCACCGAGCGGACCTCGTGCAGCGGGCGCAACTGCACGCGGCCCGTGGCCAGGGCGGCGGGCAGGTAGGTGCGCGTCAGGGACTTCTTCGCGCCGTTGCCGCAGCCGAAGTCCGACTCGCCGGCCGTCGCGGACAGCGGCACCCGGTGCGCCAGCTCGCCGCGCACCACCTCCCAGTCGAACGTCGAGTCCAGGGGCTCCGGATGGAAGCCCGCCCGAGTCACCTGCCGGTCCCACACCCGGGAGTGGAGGAACGGCTCGGACGCGTAGACGTCGCGCGGCATCGGCGAGGCGCCCAGCATCGCCCGCGCCCGCGGGAACCAGACGCGGGCGAACTCCTCGTACCGCAGCCCGGAGGGGTACAGCCGCTCGAAGCAGCGGCGCGGCGGAGCGACCGTCACCCCCGTGTAGACCAGCGACCCGCCGCCGACGCCCGCCCCGCACCAGATGTCCAGCCCCGGTTCCTCCGCCACCTCCAGGATGCCCGGACCCGGGTGCAGCGGCACGGGCAGCATCCCCGGGTAGCGGGCCGTGCGGCGGAACCAGAACATCGTGTCCGTCACCCCGTCGACCGATCCGAACAGCGGCCGGGCCGGCGCGACGGGCCACTCCCGGCCGCGCTCCAGCACCACGGTGTCCACCCCCGCCTGCCCCAGGCGCAGTGCCGCGACCGCTCCGCCGAAGCCCGAACCGACCACCACCGCACGGAAGTCCGTGCGGGTCGCCGCCGCCGCGGCGCGGCTGCCCAGCGCCGCCGCGCCCAGCGCGGCCAGGCCGGTTCGGGCCGCGAGGCCCAGTGCCTCGCGTCGGCTGCGTCCTGCCATCCTTGCCTCCTGAATCGTGCTGGTGCTTCCGCGTGGCGCGCGCCTTCGGGTGTGCCCCAGCCCCGCCCTTTCACCGTTTCTTGCGGGGGCCGCGCCCCCGCACCCCCGTGTTCTCCAACGCCGGACGGGCTATACGGCCGCCCGCAGTTCCTCCAGCGCCGCCCCCAGCAGCCCCGGCAGCCGCTCCGTGCCCGGCACGCCCGCGTCGAACAGGAACGACACGGACACCCGGGTCTTCTCCAGGACGAACACGCAGCCGCCCGGGGACGAACCGAGCGGCGGGGACACCGGGATGAGGCCCGCGATGCCCGGGCCGGCGTCGTGGGCGTCCGCCGGGATGACGGTGACGCCCAGCCGGGGCGGCGAGCAGTGGTGTACGGCGCGGTGGGCGAGCCAGGCCACCGGGCCCGGCGCCCGCAGCAGGTAACCGAAGAGCTCGCGGAACCGGTACAGCGTCATCGGCCCGGTGTCCCGGACGACGACCGCCAGCCGGCGGGCGGGGGAGGGCTCGGCGCAGGGGAGGACGAGCGGCATGACGCCCAGCTCGCTGCCCAGCGCCGCGCGGTCCCCGGGGTGCCGGAGACTGACGGGCAGATAGACCCGCAGGCCGTGGCGCTGCCGCCGGCCGCCCGTGCCGCACCAGTGTCCGGGCGTCCACGCCCGGAGGGCGCCGGTCAGCGCGGCGATCGCCACCTGGGCGGCGGACGCGCCGGTACGGCGGGCGACCTCGTCGAACACCGACCGGTCCAGGGTGGCGGTGTGCAGCGTCCGCCCGCCCGTGACGGCGGAGCCCGGCGGCAGCCAGCGCGCCGTGCGCCCGAACAGGTGCGGGAGCAGACGCGCGCAGGCGGCCACCGTCCGCGGCGAGGGCGCCCGGGGCGCCGGCCGGGGCGCGGGCGCCGGCAGCCGGGCGCCCGACAGGGCGGCGCCCATGGCCTGCGCCATCGCCAGACCGTCCTGGAAGAGATGGGCCGCGCGGTACGCCAGTAGGTATTCGTCCGGGCGGTGACCCCGGACCAGCCGGACGCCCCACAGCGGCCGGCCCGCCGGCAGGGGCGCCGCCAGCGCGTCCAGCGCACACCGCCCCGGGGACCGCCCGGCGGGCACCTCGACCTCCTCGACGTGCCGCGAGACGTCCAGCGAGCCCGCCGGCTCGAAGCGCGGCCGGCGGACCGTACCGCCCACCCGGTACCCGAGCGCCGGCACGCGCGCCACCGCGTCCGCCACCAGCCGCTCCAACTCCTCGCGGGTGGGCGGCGGTCCCGTCATCCGCGCCGCGATGCAGACGTGGGCGCGGGCCGGGTCCGCCGCCGTCCGGGCGCGCAGGTACTGGTACCTGTCCGACGGGCCGAACGGGACGGGGGCGTGGCCGCGGTCCGTGGAAAGCACGAGCATGCCGGGACCTTTCCTGCGCTGTGGCCGCTCGACGGGCGGTGGACACCGTCCGTCAGACAGCCACTATGGCGCCCGCTCCGGCCGCGGACCGGCAGGGACACAGCCCGCCGGTCCGCCCGTCAGATGGTGACGCAGACGCCGTCCTCGATGGTCCGGCCGTCGCGTTCCAGCCCGCCGCAGACCAGCTTGGCGTTCTTCTGCTCCCGGCCCACCTCCCAGCGTTGGGACGCCGCGTGCGCCTTCGGCGAGTGGTAGTCGCCCCAGTAGGCGCGGAGGGTGCCGGGCAGGCCGTCCTTCGTCTCCACCGTGATGTCCTGCACGAACCGGTTGTGATGGGCCGTCATCACACACAGGTACTTCCCGCAGTGCCCGTCGACCCCCGCCTGCGCGGGCGCCGCGGCCACCAGGCCGAGGGCGAGGGCGGCGAGCACGGTCCCGGTCTTCTTCCCGATGCCCAAGGGTCTTCCCCGTCTTCCGGTGCCGCGCCCGGGTGGCGCGGCCGTCGGCGGCCAGTAGACCGGCCGGCGGGCGGGGACGCGGGCCCTTTCCGGGAAGGTCATCTGATCAGGGGAATTCCCCTCCTCGGAGACGAGGGCCGGATCGTCGTCGCTCCACTCTCTCGGTCGGTCCGGCCGCGCGAGAGGCTCACGCGGGCCCGGCCCGGTACGGACACGGTTCCTGCGGCCGCCTCCTCGCCACCCGGGCGGCCCGGCCCACCCGTCGTTCTCCGCGGCTCGGGCCGGTCCGATCCGGCGCGGTCCGCCCGGCCCGGAGCCGGAACGCGCACGCGGCCCGCCGCGCGCGAAGCTCCCGTGCCGCGTCCGCGTCAGCGCAGCAGGCCCGCCGCCCTGAGGTCGTCGAACAGCAGCCGGTCGACCGGCGGGACGAGCGGACGGTCCGCGTACGAGAACCAGGCCACCTCCTCGATCTCCGCGCTGGCCGTCAGCGTCCCGCCGTACTCGCCCGTGTAGCAGCTCATCCGCACCACCGTGCCGTCCGGCAGCTCCGGCACCGGTGCCTCGTAGGTGCCTACGTGGGCCACCGTCGCCGGGTCGAGGAGGACCGTCAGCTCCTCCTCGACCTCCCGCAGCAGGGTCTCCAGGTCGCTCTCCGCGCCCTCCCGTTTCCCGCCGGGCACATAGAACACGTCCTTCCCCTTCGGCCGCGCGCAGAGGACCCGTCCGTCCTCGACCCGCACCCAGGCCACCGTGTCGATCAGCACGGGTTCCGCCCCTTCTCCGGTCCTCTCCGGCGGCCGGTGTGCCGCGCGGAAGGGGTCATGCAACCACAGGGCCGGGATCCGGCGCGCACTGTGCCTCGCGGTGCCCAGGGGCCAGGCGGTGGGTGCGTTCTCGGAGACGGGGGCGGGGCGGGGGCGTTCCGCGGTCCGGTGCCGGCGCGGGCATCGTGTTCGCGGGCCGGTGGTGCCGTCGTGGCCGGTGAGAAGGGCGGCCGCGGTCGGCCGGGGACCTCCGTACGGACGGTCCTGCGCCGTCGGCCTCCGCTCCGGCGCCCCGGACCCCACCCTCGCCGGCACCTGCGCCGCCGGGACGTTCCGGCTGGTCGCGCCCGTCCTGTCCGGTCTCGCCGCGGTCGCCGTCCGCAGCCGGGCGCGGCGCTGAACGGGCCACCGCGAGCGTCCTTTCCCGGCGGGGAGTTGACACCGGACGTGTCGTGCGCGGGGGCGGCGTCGTTGAGGGCGATGAGCTCATTCCGGGCTCATCGCCCACCACCGGGAAAAGGACCACAGATGCGTCTCTTCCGTCCGATCGTCGTCGTACTCGCCGGGCTCGCGCTGGCCATGGCCGGACCCGTGGACGCGGCGGTGGCCGCGAAGGGCCCGTTCGGCTTCCTCGGCCCGAAGAACAAGCCCTTCTTCGTCGACAACCCGCCGGACAACCGCTGCTTCACCATGAGCCAGGAAGCGCACGGCGCCCACAACGGGACGGACTCCCCGGCCACCATCTACAGCGGCAAGAAGTGCTCGGGCACGGCCGTGCGCGTGGCGCCGGGGCAGCGGGCGCCGCGCGACACGGCGTTCTCCAGCGTCCGCTTCGGAGGGCACTGAACCGCCGGTACCCCGTCGCACCGGGGTCACATCGGCAGCGAGTGCAGCCGTACCGGACCCGGGGGCCACGCGGCCCCCGCCCGCAGCCCGGTCCACATGGTCCGCAGCGGCATGACGCGCGGACCGTCGGGCTGCTCCACCTCCACCTCGCCGGTCACCAGGTGCCAGCCGAGCCGCTCGTAGAGGCCGACCCGGTCCGGCAGGCAGAAGAGCAGGCCGAAGGAGAAGCCCCGGGCCCGGGCGTCGTCCATCGCGGCGGCGACGGCCCGCCGCGCGAGGCCGCGGCCCCGCATCCCGGGCGCCACGGCGACCCCGCCGAGCCCCGCCACGTCCATCCGGACGCCGCCGGCCGTCAACGGCACGGCCACCAGCCCCGCGTGGGCCACCAGGCGGCCGTCCCAGCGGACGCCGAAGTGCTCGTCCTTGGGCCGCCAGGTCATCTCCAGGGTGCCGATGCCGAACGGGTCGGGGGTGTCGCCGAAGATCTCGGTGACGGAGTAGCCGGCGAGCCGGACGGTGACCGGCCCGGACGGATCCGCGGAAGCGTTCATCCGGGCAACATCGCACAACTCCCGACCGTCCGGCCGTGATCCGGGTCACTCGCCCGCGCCGGTCCGCGTCCGGCCGTCACGCGCCCAGGCAGTGCCGCCGCGCCCGCAGGAACTCCTCGGTCGCCAGGTCCGGCCGGCTCGGGTCGTCGGTGAACGACGCCCACGGCTGGACGGCCGTGTGCGCGCCCATGGCCGCGAACACCTCCGCCGCCTCCGCGTAATGCCGGGCCGACCACATCGCGAAGGCCAGGTGCGACAGGTCGGCCACGGACAGCGGCGCCGGCCCGCCGCGGCCCCGGGCGGCGAACCAGCCCTGGTAGGCGCGCAGGGTCTCGGAACGGATCGGGTCCACCGACCACTGCGAGCGCAGCAGCGCGTCCGACCGGCCCTGCCCCGCGGGTCCGCGGCCTGCCGCCGGTGCAGGTCGGCGTAGGCGAACAGCGGCAGCGCCAGCAGCGCCGAGCCGGCCGGCGCCCACGACGCCACCCAGCGGGCGAAGTCGACCGCCGACACCGAGGCCGCCGCGCCCGTCGTGCACGACTGGAAGAACTGCAGCATCCGGTGGAACGCCTCGCGGTTGCACTGGTCGCGCTCCCAGATCCGGGAGAGCAGCCCCCATGGGCCCGGCGGCAGCATGATCTCCCATGGCTGGAGCTGGTGTTCGGGCCGCTCCTGGCGCTCGTCCAGCGAGGCCAGTGTCAGCAGGCAGATCCACGGCACCGGGTCGCCGGGCGCGGCCTCGACCGCCAGCCGGCACGCCTCGCGAGCCTGGTGCTCCAGATGGACGGCCTCCGGGTGCCGCTGCCGGTGCGCGCGCTGCGCCCGCTGCACCACCACCCGGGCCCACATCACCCGGGCGTCCACGCTGTGGCCCTCCTCCGCCGCCCACGCCTCGACGATCGTCGAACCGGCGGCCACCGCGCCGAGGACCTGGGTACGGGCCGTGCGCAGCGCCCAGTCGGCGCCGGTGCGGTCCAGCAGGTCCCGCATGGCCATCCAGCGGCCCGCCCACACCTCCTCGACCGCGATGCGCAGGGCGTCGTCGAGCCCGGCCGGATGGTGGACCGGGCGGAAGCCGCCGCCGGTGGGGGCCGTCGTCTCCCTGGCCATCAGCCCACCCCGTCGTGCAGGGCCGGCCGGGTGGCCGGTGGACGGTGGGCGGTGGTCCGGGCGCGGACGCGGGCGGAGCGGACGGCCGGCGGGCCGGCGGCGACGGATGGGGGGATGGTCACGGGGAGGTCCTGGTGCTGGGGAACGGGGGACGGGTCGGAGACTGCTTTTTCCGGGGCCGAGGAGTCGGCGGGGGCGACGGGGGCAGGCGGAGTACGAGGGGGTGCCGCGACAAGAGCCGTGGCACGCAAGGGAGTTCGTGCTGCCGCCCGGACGAGCCTAACCCCAGGTGGGCGGCTGGTCGACCGTCGGCGGGAGGAAGATCGGGTTCCGCCGGAAACGGCGTCCGAAGCGGCGAGTGCGGTATGCAACCAAGTGGGGATTTCGATGGTCTTACCGTTCATGACAATGAAACGCACCCCTCTGCGGACCCGGCTGGGCGTCGTCCTCGGCGCCGCCGGACTGGCCGTCCCCCTGGCCGTGACGGCCGGCGGGACCGCCGAGGCGGCCCCCGCCAAGGCCCCGGCCAAGGCGCCCGCCAAGGTCTCCTGTCCGACGGACAAGGGCCGCATCGCCTGTGTCGACCTCACCCGCCAGGTGAGCTGGATACAGGACGGCAAGAAGATCAAGTACGGCCCGGTCCACATACGCTCGGGCAGAAAGGGCTTCGCCACGCGCACCGGCCTCAAGAAGGTCTACTGGCGCGACAAGAACCACCGCTCGTCGCTCTACGACGTGAGCATGCCGTACAGCCAGTTCTTCGACGGGGGCCAGGCGTTCCACGCCATCGGCGGCAGCGTCTACTCGCCGCCCGGCTCCCACGGCTGCGTCAACATGCGGATGAAGGACGCCCAGGCGTACTGGAACCTGCTGCACAAGGGCGACGACGTCTTCGTGTACGGCCGCAAGCCCGGCACCTGACCGGGCCGCGCACCGGCGGGCCGGGCGTTCCGACGCCCCGGTCCGCCGGTGTGCTCCCCTCCCGTCCGCCGGTGGCGGACCCACCGGTGCGCGGGTACGCTGCCCGGAGCGCCGACCGGGGGGAACGGATGCCCACACCGCTCGCACAACGCCCGCGCCTGCTGCACGAGTTGCCCGCCCACTGGGCCGCCCGCGCACCGGATGCCGAGGCGCTCGTCTGCGACGGCACCCGCCTCACCTGGAGCGGCCTCCGCTCCCGCGCCGACCTGCTGCGCGGCGCCCTGCGCGCCCTCGGCACGGTCCGGGGGAGCAGGGTCGCGGTCGTCGGCCGGAACAGCCTCGCCTGTCTGGAGACCGTCCTCGCCGCCGCCGGCGCCGGCGCGGCCACCGCCATCCTCAACTGGCGCCTCGCCCCGCCCGAACTCGCCCACGTCATCGCCGACTCCGGCGCCACCGTCCTGTTCGCCGACGCGGAGGTGCTGGGCGCCGTGCGGACGGCCCTCGGCACGATGGAGGCCCCGCCCCGCCTGGTCGTCACCGGTGATGGTGCCGAGCGGGGTCACGGCGCCGGACGGGCCCATGGCGCCGAGCGGGCCGACGGTGGCGAACGGGCTCATGGAGCCGTCCGGGCCGACGGCGCCGAACCGGGCGACGGCGTCGAACCGTTCGCCGGAGCCGAACCGGCCGACAGGACAGAACCGGCCGCCGCCTACGAGACGTACGCGTCGCTGCTGGCACGCGCGGAACCGCTCGCCGCCCGCGACGACCTCGACCCGGACGACACCTGCGTCATCCTCTACACCTCCGGCACCACCGGAAACCCCAAGGGCGCCGAACTGACCCACCGCGGCATGCTGGGGCAGTGCGCCGCGCTGCTCGCCCTGCTCCCCATGGGCCCAGCCGACCGCAGCCTCGCCGTCCTCCCGTTCTTCCACGTCGGCGGCGTCTGCTACGTCGTCACCGCGCTGCTCGCCGGGGCCGCCACCGTCGTCCTGCGCGAAGCCGCCCCGGAGACGATCTGCCGGGCCGTCGCCGAGGGCGCCACCCACCTGCTGCTGGTGCCGGCCCTGCTGCCCGGCATCCTGGCCGCCGGCCCGGACGCGGTCGCCGCCTTCGCCGGGCTGCGGTACTGCCTCTACGGCGCCTCGCCCATGCCGCTGCCGGTCCTGCGCCGGGCGCTCGCGCTGTTCCCGGAGGTCCGGTTCCTCCAGCTCTACGGCATGACCGAACTGTCCGGCGCCGTCACCGTCCTGGCCCCCGAGGTCCACCGCGACCCCGGCCAGGCCCACCGCCTCGTCTCCGCCGGCCGCCCGATGCCGGGCGTCGAGGCCCGCGTCGTCGACCCCGCCACCCGCGCCGAACTGCCGCCGGGCCACCGGGGGAACTGTGGATCCGGACCCGCCAGCGGATGAAGGGCTACCTCGGCAACCCCGCCGCGACGGCGGAGACCGTCACCCCCGACGGCTGGCTGCGCACCGGCGACCTGGCGCGGATCGACGAGGACGGCTACGTCTTCGTCGAGGACCGGCTCAAGGACCTGATCATCACCGGCGGCGAGAACGTCTGCCCCGCCGAGGTCGAACGAGTGCTGGCCGAACACCCCGCCGTCGTCGAGGCCGCCGTGGTCGGGGTGCCCGACGAGAAGTGGGGCGAGGCGGTGCGGGCTGTCCTGGTGACGGCCGGCGGAGGGCCGGTCGACCCGGCGGAGCTCCGCGCGTTCTGCCGCAAGCGGCTGGCCGGTTTCAAGTGCCCCACGTCCGTGGAGGTGGTGACGGCCCTGCCCCGCAACGCCACCGGCAAGATCGACAAGAACGCGCTGCGGTCCGCGGCCGCGCGGTCGGACGCCGCGTCCGTCGGCTGACGGCCCCACCGGCCCTCCGCCCTACGGCTGTCGCTCGTCCGCCGCCGTGCGGTCCGCCAGCCGCTCGTAGCGCTGCCGGGCGGCCTGCGGAGTGCCGAGCCCGAGCCCGAAGGCGATGTCGGGCCAGGTCATGCCGCGCCCCCGGGCCATCTTGAGGAGCCCGGCCTCCAGTTCGTCCATCTCCCCGCGCATCAGTTGACGCGTGCCGCGCCGCCCGGCCGCCTCGGTCCTCGTCTCAGTTGTAGAGGTGCGCGGCGTACCGCGGCCCGTAGTAGGTCTCCAGCTCCTCCAGGGAGTCCTCGGGCCGTTCCAGGGCCTTGGCGATGCGCGCCCGGGACGGGACCTCGTCCGGCCGCCAGGTCTCCGGCTTCCACAGCTCGGAGCGGAGGAACGCCTTCGAGCAGTGGTAGAAGACCTCCTCGACCTCGACCAGCAGGGCGAGGAGCGGGCGGTGGCCCTGGACCGTCATCCGGTCGAGGAACGGCGCCTCGCGCACCAGCCGGGCCCGGCCGTTGACGCGGAGGGTGTCGCCGCGGCCGGGCATCAGGAAGACCAGGCCGACGTGGGGGTTGGAGAGGATGTTGCGGAAGCCGTCCGCCCGCCGGTTGCCCGGGCGTTCGGCGATGGCGAGGGTGGTGTCGTCCAGGACGAGCGTCAGGCCGCCGGCCGGGTCGCCCTTGGGGGAGACGTCGCAGTTGCCGTCCGCGTCCGAGGTCGCCACCAGGCAGAACGGCGAGCGCTCCAGCCACTGCCGGTCCAACTCGCCCAGGCGCGTACGGGTCTTGTCGCGGACGCGGGGGAGCGGTTCCCCGAGGAGTTCCGTCAGTTCACCGGGCTCGGTGATCTCGACCAGGTCCGTCATGTCCATGGTGGTTCCCCCGTCGTGCGGCGCGTCCCGTGACGCCGTCGATCCTAGGTGCGCCGGCCGCCCGGGTCACCGGCCGCCCGGGTCGCCGGCCGGTCCGGTCACCGCCCGGCCGGCGCGCCCGACGACCCCCGCGGCTCAGTGGCCGCGGGCGATCCACTCCTCCAGGTGCGGCGCCTCGGCCCCGATCGTCGTCGTGTCGCCGTGGCCCGTCCGGACGACCGTGGCGGGGTCGAGGGTCAGCAGGCGGTCGCGGATCGACGTGACGATGGTCGGGAAGTCGGAGAACGACCGGCCGGTGGCGCCCGGTCCGCCCTGGAACAGAGTGTCCCCGGAGAACACCGTGTTCAGCTCCGGGGCGTGCAGGCAGACCGCGCCCGGTGCGTGCCCCGGCGTGTGCAGCACGGTGAGCTCCGTGCCGGCCACCCGCAGCACCTGCCCGTCCGCCAGCTCGCCGTCGGGCGCGCGGTCCGGGTGGGTGCGGTCCCACAGGGGCCGGTCGTCGGGGTGCAGCAGGACCGGCGCGCCGGTGCGCTCGGCCAGGGCCGGGGCGGCGTTGACGTGGTCGTCGTGCGCGTGGGTGCAGACGACGGCCAGCAGCCGGCGGCCGCCGAGCGCCCGGGCGATGGCGTCCGCGTCGTGCGCCGCGTCGACGACGATCGCCTCGTGGTCGTCGCCCACGATCCAGACGTTGTTGTCGACCTCCCACGTGCCCCCGTCGAGGGAGAACGTGCCTGAGGTGACGAGGTGGTCGATCCGGGCCGGCATCAGAACACCACCACCGAGCGCAGCACGTCGCCCTGGTGCATCCGGTCGAAGGCCGCCTCGACGTCGCCCAGGCCGATGGTCTCGGTGACGAACGCCGCCAGGTCGAGCCGGCCCTGGAGGTGCAGGTCGACGAGCATCGGGAAGTCGCGGGAGGGCAGGCAGTCGCCGTACCAGGACGACTTCAGGGCGCCGCCGCGGCCGAAGACGTCGAGCAGCGGCAGGTCGATCCGCATGTCCGGGGTCGGGACGCCCACCAGGACGACGGTGCCGGCCAGGTCGCGGGCGTAGAACGCCTGCTCGTACGTCTCCGGGCGGCCGACCGCCTCGATGACCACGTCGGCGCCGAAGCCGCCGGTCAGCTCGCGGATCGCCTCGACCGGGTCGGTGGACCGCGAGTTCACCGTGTGGGTGGCGCCCATCCGGCGGGCGGTCTCCAGCTTGCGGTCGTCGATGTCGACGGCGATGATCCGGGCCGCGCCCGCGAGCCGCGAGCCGGCGACGGCCGCGTCGCCGACGCCGCCGCAGCCGATGACGGCGACCGAGTCGCCGCGTCCCACCGCGCCGGTGTTGATGGCGCCGCCGATGCCCGCCATCACGCCGCAGCCGAGCAGCCCGGCGACGGCGGGGGAGACCTCGGGGTCCACCTTGGTGCACTGGCCGGCCGCGACCAGCGTCTTCTCGGCGAACGCGCCGATGCCCAGCGCGGGCGTCAGCTCGGTGCCGTCGGTCAGGGTCATCTTCTGCCGGGCGTTGTGCGTGGCGAAGCAGTACTGCGGGCGGCCGCGCAGACAGGCCCGGCACTGGCCGCAGACGGCACGCCAGTTGAGGACGACGAAGTCGCCGGGCGCGACCTCGGTGACGCCCTCGCCGACCGCCTCGACCACGCCGGCCGCCTCGTGGCCCAGCAGGAACGGGAAGTCGTCGTTGATGCCGCCCTGCTTGTAGTGCAGGTCGGTGTGGCAGACGCCGCACGCCTGCACCTTCACCACGGCCTCGCCGGGTCCCGGGTCCGGCACCACGATGGTCTCGACCCGCACCGGCCGGTTCTTCCCCGGCGCCACCACGCCCCGGACTTCCTGTGCCACGGCACTGTCCCTTCCTTGATCATTACGTCTTGGACCACTCTCGCGCACCACGGCGCCCGGCGTCCAACGACGCGGCTCACGCCTCGCGGGGGACGCCGGGGTGTCGGCCGCCGGTGACGCGCCGGGTACGCGGGACGCCCCCGGCGCGTCGGGCTCGCGCAGCGGGCGCAGCAGCAGCCAGCCGACGGCGGGCAGGGCGATCAGCGGCGCGAGGGCGACCCGCAGCGACGTGACGTCGGCGAGGGCGCCGATCAGCGGGCTCGCCACGCCGCCGACGCTGACCGCCAGGCCGAGGGTGACGCCGCTCGCGGTGCCCACCCGGCGCGGCAGGTAGTCCTGGCCGAGCGTGACGTGCAGGGAGAACGGGACGTACAGGGCGGCCGAGGTCAGGGCCACGAACAGGTAGAGCGCCGGGCCGGGGACGAGGACGACGCCCGCGACCGCCGGCACCGCCAGGGCGTACGACCAGCGGACGACCGTCGTCCGCCCGTACCGCCCGGCCAGCTTCCCGCCCGCCACCGTGCCCACCGCGCCGCCCACGTACAGCACGAACAGGGCCGCCGTCCCGGCCAGTTGCCCCCAGCCGGTGCGCTGGCGGACGTGCAACGAGACGAACGCGCTCAGGCCGACGAAGACGACCGAACGGCACATGATGGCCCCGGTCAGCCGGCGGAACGACGCCCAGTCGTCCCGTCCGGCCGCGCGGGACGCGGCCCGCGAGCCCGCCGCGTCCCCCGGCGCGCGGGCCGTGCGCAGCGCGGCGGCGCACAGGGCCGCGCCCGCGACGGCCGGGAGCGCCAGCAGCGGCGTCGCGCGCAGGCCGCCGGTGGCGACGACGGCGGAGACCAGCAGCGGGGCCGCGGCGAAGCCGAGGTTGCCGCCGAGGGAGAACCAGCCCATCGCCACGTGGCTGCCCCGGCTCGCCCGGCGCGCCACCCGGGCGGACTCGGGATGGTACGCGGCCACGCCGATCCCGGACACGGCGACGGCGGCGAGGGTGAGCGCGTACGAGCCGGTGAGCCCGCTCAGGGCGACGCCCACGCCGGCCACCAGTGTGCTCACCGGGAGCAGCCACGGCATGGCCCACCGGTCGGTGAGTGCCCCGAACAGTGGCTGCACCACCGACGACAGCAGCGACGCGGCCAGGACGACGCCCGAGGCGGCGGCGTAGGTGTACGCCCGCTCCGAGACGAAGAACGGGACCAGGGCGGCGACCGCTCCCTGGTAGACGTCCACGCAGGCGTGCCCCGAGGACAGCAGCAGGACCGGGCGGTTACGGGAGTTGAGGGATCGGTTCTTCGGCACCCCCCGATCGTGACGGCTCCCTCGCGCGTCGCGCTTCCGATAATGTGCCAACTCCTGTCGGAAACCCGCCACCTCCCGTCCGCCGCCCGCCCGATCCTCCGGAACCGGACCCGTGCGCGGCCCGTCGACCCGTGGGTAGGCTCGGCGTCCGGGCGGGACACGGACCGGATTCCGCCGGGTGGGAGGGAGCGGACCATGGCCGGAAGACGGCCCAGGATCGCCGTCGTCGGCGGCGGCATCGGCGGACTGGCCGCCGCCGTCGCGCTGCGGCGGAGCGGCCTCGACGTCGTCGTCCACGAACAGGCGCCGGAGCCGACGGCCACCGGCGCGGGCGTCGCCATCGGGGCCAACGGCCACCGCGTGCTGCGCTCCCTGGGCGTCGACCGGCGGCTCGCCGCGACGTCCGTCGCCCCGCTGCGCGTCGACTTCCGGCACTGGCGCACCGGCCGGACGGTGGCCGGGCTCGGGGTCGGCGACAGCTACGAGCAGCGGTTCGGCGCCCCCTTCTGGCACCTCGAACGCTCCGCCCTGCAGGACGCGCTGCTCGCCGCCGCCGACGCGATACCGGTGCGCTTCGGCGCCCGCTGCACCGGCGTGGAGCAGACCCCCGACGGCGCCGCCGTCCGCTTCGCCGACGGCTCGGCGGCCGAGGCGGACGCGGTGGTCGGCGCGGACGGCATCCACTCCGCCGTCCGGGACGCCGTCTTCGGCCCCGACGAGGCGGTCTTCTCCGGCACCAGCGGCTACCGAGCCCTCGTCCCCCTCGACCGCTTGCCGGACCTGCCCGAACTCGCCGAGCCCGTCCTGTGGTTGTGGGTCGGACCGGGCCGGCACGTGGTGGTCTACCCGGTCGCGGGCGGCCGCCTGCTCAACCTCCTGGCCGTCGTCCCGGACCCCGCCTGGACCGTCGAGTCCTGGGTCACGGAAGGCCGGACGGCCGACCTGCTGGCCGCCTTCGACGGCTGGCACCCGGCCCTCACCGGCCTGCTGGCCGCCGTCGACCGCCCCGGCCGCTGGGCGCTGTACGACCGCGAGCCCCGGCGCGTCTGGACGCACGGCCGGGTGACCCTGCTCGGCGACGCCGCACACCCCATGCTGCCGCACCACGGGCAGGGGGCGAACCAGGCGCTGGAGGACGCGGCCGTCCTCGCCGCCCTCCTCGCGGACGCCGCGCCGGCCGACGTCCCCGCCGCCCTGCGCGGCTACGAACTGACGCGCCGCCCCCGGACCCGGGCCATCCAGACCGGCTCCCGCCAGAACGCCACCTGCCTCCACCTCCCCGACGGCCCCCAGGCCACGGCCCGCGACGCGAGCCTCGGCACGCTTCCGGACCGGCTGGCGTGGATACACGGTCACGATCCGGTGGGGGCGCTCACTACGCCGGCGCGGGGTTGAACGCACGCGGCGCCGCCCCGAAAGGGCGGCGCCGTTCCAGCGCTTACGCCTCGACCCAGCCGTGGTTCACGGCCAGCCGGACCAGGCGCTGGCGGACCAGCAGGATCTGTTCCGCGGTCATGGTGGGGGCCGCGCTCAGGAGGAGTTCGGTGACCTCGTTCGTGAACTCCTTGGCGGACAGCACGTCGCAGTCGCCGTCGTCGCCCGACGGGCCGGGGACGTAGCCCTCCACCGGGACCTCCGCCGGCCGGGCGGACGCCCGGTCCAGCAGGCGGACGTGGGACGCCTTGAGGCCCCGCTCGCCCTCCTCCACCGAGAACTCGACGAAAGCACCGGGGACGATCAGGCGTTTGTCCGCCTGGACGTCGTTGACGTGCACGAACACATCCTCGCCGCCGGTGTCCGGGGCGACGAACCCATACCCCCGGAATTCGTCGAAGCGGATTATCTTACCCGTGACCACAGACATTCCCCACCTACCACCGCGTGCCAGCAACGGCCCTGTCGCGGGCCCGACGGGACCCTATCCAGCCGCCGCCGCCCGGCACAATCCCCGTGTCAA
Organism: Streptomyces sp. CA-181903; assembly: GCF_050937075.1. Lineage (NCBI taxonomy): Bacteria > Bacillati > Actinomycetota > Actinomycetes > Kitasatosporales > Streptomycetaceae > Streptomyces > Streptomyces sp. CA-181903. The sequence goes on along the minus strand of NZ_JBNJLY010000001.1, from coordinate 457,425 downwards.
CACCCCGCCGCCCGGACGTCCACGAGCACCTTGCCGGTCGTCTCCCGGGCGGCGACGGCCCGGTGCGCCGCGGCGGTGCCGTCCAGCGGGACGACCATGTCGACGTGCGGGACGAGCCGCCCCTCGCCCGCGAGCGCGAGGACCCGGCCGGCCACCTCCGCGAACAGGCCGTCCGTTTCCAGGACTTGCTGCATCCACAGCGTCACCACGCCGAGCGAGCGCCGGGTGAGCGCGTCCACGGCGACGACGGCCGGCTCCTCGCGGTGGCCGATGGAGACCAGCCGGCCGAAGGGGGCCAGTGCGGCGAGCGCGGCCTCGACGCGGGGGCCGCCCAGGGAGTCCAGGTAGAGGTCCACGCCGTCCGGCAGCAGCTCCGGCAGGTCCTCCGGGCCCTCGACCGCGTGCTCCGCGCCGAGCCGCCGGACGAACTCCCGCTTGGCCGCGGTCGAGGCGGTCCCGGCGACGACGGACGCGCCCAGGGCGCGCGCCAGTTGGACGGCCAGGTGACCGACTCCGCCCGCGGCGGAGGCGACCGCCACCCGTTCCCCCGCCCGCAGCCGGCCGGCCGTGACCAGGGCGGCGTACGCCGTGCAGCCCTGCTCGACCAGGGCGGCGCCCGCGCGGTCGTCGATGCCGTCGGGGAGCTCCACGGTGTACGCGTCCCGGGCGACGGCCACCTCCGCGTAGCCGCCCCCGTCCCGCAGCAGCGCGGCCACCCGCCGTCCGTCCCGCCGCCGGACGCCGACGACCTCCGCGCCGAGGACCGCGGGCAGCCGCGGCGGACGGTAGACGCCCGCCCGGACCTCCAGATCGCCGTAGTTGACCCCGGCCAGGGTGACGTCGACGAGGGACTCCCCGGCGCCGGCGACCGGTTCCGGGAGCTCCGTCGTCTCCAGCACCTCCGGCCCGCCGAACCGGCGTACCACCACAGCCCGCATGACGCTCAGCCCTCCAGGTAGTCCTCGGGCGCGGAGCCCTCCCGGACCGTGTCGAGGGTGAAGCAGTGCAGGCCGCCGCCGAAGAGGCGGCGGTGGCGGTGGCGCACCGGCACCACGGTGAAGCGGTGCTTCTCCAGCGTCCGGATGAGCTCCGGGCAGGCGGAGTTGACGAGGACGGTGTCGGGGGAGACGGACAGCACGTTCAGGTCGATGTAGCGGCTGGTCAGGAGCAGGTCGTCATCGTCGTAGACGGGGAACTGGTTGTCCTCCGGCTCCGGCGGGAAGATCATGTCCCAGGAGCGGAGCCGCTTGGGCAGCCGCTCGGCGATCTGCGGGGTGCGCACCAGCAGCAGCCCGGGGCGGAGCGCCAGCACGGTGCTGTCGATGTGGCTGTCGGACAGCGAGTCCAGCCGGTGCACCCGGAACCGCCCCTCCAGATGGCGCTCCAGCCAGTCGCAGCCGAGGGCGTGGTTGGCGGTGGAGACGTTGACGAAGACGTCCCGGCCCAGCCGCAGGCACTGCGCGCCGTCGATCATCATCTCGTGCCCGACGTCGTACGGCGACGGCCGGGGATCGGTGATCGGCTCCATCAGCTCGCCGGGCGCGGTGTGCGCCGTGACGTAGGACAGGTCGAAGGACGCGTCGGTCATCAGCGGCCGGGGCATCACCGTCCAGCGCGCGCCGCGCCGGAAGTAGTCGGCGAACACCGGCTTGAGGAGCTGCGTCTCGAAGTATCGGGCGCGCACCTGCGGGGCCGTCTCGATGACCTCGTCGCCGAGGACGATGCTGTTGTCGCGGACGTTGAGCGCCGGGATGACGGCGGCCCGGAAGGTCGGCGTGCGGACCTCGATGTGCTCGGCGAGCGGCGCGGGCCGGTGCACGGTGACGCCGAGGGAGGTGAGCGTGTCGACGATCCCCTCGACGTCCTCCTGGAGCTCCTCGACGTAGCGCTTCTTGATGGGGCTCTGCCGGGCCCCGGTGTCGGTGCCGTCCGCCCCGGGAGCGTCCTCGCCCGGCGCCCGGTGGCGCGGGTAGTACATGCGGCTGTACGGCATCTCGTCGTGGAAGAACAGGTCGAAGGACAGCTCCCGTTCGTGCGAGGAGTAGTTCTCGGCCGAGCCGACGACCACTTCACGCAGGGGGGACCAACTGTCGTAGCTGTTCAGGGACATGCGGTGGCCTTTCGTTCAGGAGGGGGAGCGTTCACGAGGGGGAGCGTTCAGGAGGCGGAGGCGGGCTCGGCGGCGAAGGCCGGGAGGGAGCGCCGTACGGCGTCGGCGGCGGTCCGGTCGGGGGCGATGACACAGGGGACGACCGTGCCGTCCACCGGGACGCGGTCGCCGACGAGGACGACGCCGGTGCGCGTCGCGGGGTCGAAGGCGAGCCCGGACCGCTCCAGCGCGTCGAGGGCCGTGCCGAAGGAGGGGACCTGCCAGGCCCCCTTCTCCAGGAACACCCGCCGGGACCGCGGGGGTTCGCCGACGAGCCGCGCGGCGAGCACGGAGTGCAGGTGCGACGAGCCGGTGAGCCGGCCGTTGGCCTCGGTGAACAGCAGCTCGCCGGCGGGGGTGACGATGGCGTCGGCGCTGAGCGTCCCCCGGTAGCCGAGGGCGTGGTACGCCTCGCACAGCCGCCGCCCGCCCCCGACCAGCCGGTCCAGCAGCTCCGGCGGCAGGGCGGCGGGCACGGTCTCGCCGTCCACCATCGGGTCCATCAGCATCTCGCCGTGGCCCGACAGCAGGACCCCGGCGTCCTCGATCCCGAACTCGGCGTACACGGGCGTGGATTCGGGGTGGTACCGCTCGACGACGATGGGGTGCCGCCCGCCGGACGACAGCCCGGCCCAGTGCCGGGCGACGTGCTCCCGGGCGGCGCCCGGCCCCGGGAGGACGACGGCGCGGTGCGCCCCCAGGGGACGGACGGCCGGGTCGGTGGTGAGGACCTCGTTGCCGAGGCCGCCGGAGTGGAACGCGGCCTTGAGGACGGCGGAGTGCCCGGCGGCGAGCAGCTCCGCCGCGGCGGCGCCCGCCGCGTCCGGGGTGCCGGCCACCGTACCGGCGGCGACGGGCGTCCCGGTGCCCGCCGCCACCGCGCGGAAGGCGGCCTTGCTGTTCACCAGGGCGCTGCCGCCCTGGGCGTGGAACGCCCAGCCGGGCAGCGCCCGTTCGGCGCCCAACCGCCGGACGAGGTCCGTGACGCCGGTGTCGGCGTACACCGGCAGCACCCGGTCGACGGTCCGGCCGGCCAGGGCGGCGCGGACGGCCGCGACCGTCGCGTCGGGCAGGGCGCCGGTCGGCGGGAGGGCGGCGGTGACGACGGTGAGTGTGGTGCGGCGGGTGCCGGTGAGGCCGGTGACGTGGTCGGCGAAGGCGTCGTCGGGCGCCTCCGGCAGCAGCAGGACGTCGCCGTCCCGGGCCCACCACAGCAGCCGCTGGGCGCCCCGGGCCGCCCGCCGTCGCTCGTCCGGGGTGCCGTCCGGTCCGCCGGCCATCTCCGCGGCCCGGTTGTTGCCGATCAGGAGCGCCGTCATCCGTCCCCCCGCGGCGCGGCGTCCGGGTCGCCGGGCTCGGGGTCGCGGCAGGGCACCAGGAAGCTGCGCTCGAAGACGAGCACGACCTCGCCGGTGGACTTGGTGCCGGTGGTGCGGCAGGAGACGATGCCCTCGCCCGGCCGGCTGCGGGAGAGCCGTTTGCCGAGGATCTCGGTGGTGGCGTAGAGGGTGTCGCCGGTGAACACCGGGTTGGGCAGCCGGATGCGGTCCCAGCCCAGGTTGGCCAGGGCCTTGCCGCTGGTGCTGCGGGCCGTCATGCCGCCGACGATGCTCAGGGTGACCAGGCTGGAGACCAGTGGCCGGCCCCAGGGGGTGTCCGCGCAGAACGCGGCGTCGATGTGCAGGGGCGCGTCGTTCATGGACAGCGTGCTCATCAGGACGTTGTCCATCTCGGTGATGGTCCGGCCGGGCCGGTGCTCGATCACGTCGCCGACGGTGAACTCCTCGTAGAGGAAGCCCACCACTTCCCGGTAGTGCTGCGGGCCCAGCCGTTCGTAGCCGCTGGGCGGGGTGTCGTCCGCCATGGATCCGTACCGTCCGTTCTCAGTGCGTGGGGGAGAGGTCCTTGATGTGGCCGATGAACTCGTCGAGCTTCTCCCGGGACAGATCCGCGCGGATCATGATGCGCAGGCCCGCCTCGCCCTTCGGGACGATGGGGAAGAAGACCGCCGAGCAGTAGAAACCGCGCTGGAACATGTCGGCGGAGAGCTTGACCGCCGCCTCCGGGTCGCCGACGGTGATGCGGCGCACGGGGAGGCCGTTGCCGGCGAAGGAGGTGGGGAAGGCGGCGTCGAAGTAGGCGATGTTCTCCTGGAGTCTGCGCTGGAGTTCACCGAGCTCGGGGGAGCGGTGGATGGCGGCCGAGGCGAGGGAGGCGCCGACGACCGGGAAGGAGATGTTCTGCGACCAGCCGACCGGACCCGCGTGGCGGTGCAGGAACTCGAACTTCTCCCGGCTGCCGAGCATCGCTATGCCGCCCGCGGTGCCGAACGCCTTGCCCAGGCTGGCGGTGATGACGGTCAGCTCGTTCATCTCCAGCTGTGAGCGGGCGAAGCCCTCGCCGTGCTCGCCGAGGATGGAGAGCGAGTGCGAGTCGTCCAGATAGAGGAAGAGGCCGTACCGCTCCTGGAGCCGCCGCAGCCCGTCCAGGGCCGCCGCGCCGCCCATGGAGTACGCGCCGTCGGCGACGTAGGCGACCCGCGGATACGTCCGGCAGATCTCCTCCAGCCGGTCGAGGTCGTTGTGGTCGCAGGTGAGGACGAGGCTCTCGTCACCGCAGACGGGCTTCATGTACGACATGCAGAAGTGGCAGAACCGGTCGAAGACCATCACGCGCGGCTGCCCGTCGGACAGATGGCCCGAGGCGATCAGCGGCAGGATGCCGGCGGTGAGCGCGCTGCACGAGGCGCCCGGCAGGGCGTGGCAGCCGAAGAGGTCGCCGAGTTCCTCCTCCAGCCGGGCCAGCAGCCGGTGCCGGACCCGGGTGGTCGGCATCACGAGCGAGGTGGCGCCGGTCTCCCGGAGCGCCTCGATCGCGCCCTCCACCACGGCGGGGTGGTGGTTGAGGCCCAGGTACGAGCAGGAGCACATGTTGACGAACTCGTGCCCGTCCGGGGTGACGAGCCGGTTGTTGGCGTCGGGGGAGTCGGCGACGACGCCGATCAGCCCGGCCTGCGCGGCACCCAGCCACGCCGGGTCGGCCGTGCGGATCATGGTGGCGCTGTTGCGGTAGTGGTGCGGTCCGACGACGTCGGGCGTGGGGTTCCGGGGGGTGTCGGTCACTGTTCCCTCTCCTGCGTGGCGGTGGTGGAGCGTGGGACGTCGGGGTACGGGTGGGGCGTGGCCGGGGTCCGGCGCAGCGGGGCCGCGGGTCTCGGGGGCGATGGTCCGTCGATTCCGGGAGACGGTGCGGACGGTCCCGGGAGCCCGTCGCCGAACTCCTCGACCAGCCGCTGGGACGCCTCGAAGAACGGGATGCCGATCATCACGCCGTCGACCACGGTGATGTCCCGGCCGTTCTCCCGCCCGGCGGCGACGATCCGGCGGGCGCGGCCGAGCGTGTCGTCGTCCGGCGAGAACGCCTCGTTGATCAACGGCACTTGGCGGGGGTGCACGGCTATCTTGCCGCTGAACCCCATGTCCTTGGCGAGGGCCGCCTCGCAGCGCAGCGCGCCGTCGTCGTGCACCTCGAAGAAGGGCGCGTCCATCACCTCGATCCCGGCCGCCCGCGCGCTGTTGACCAGCACGCCCCGCGCGTAGGCCAGGGCGTCCCAGGCGATCCGGGCGCCGGTGGCGAACGCGTAGTCCGCCGAACCGAAGACCAGGGCCCGCAGCCTGCGGGAGGACGAGGCGATGCCGGCCGCGTGCTGGAGACCGCGCGGCGTCTCCACGACGGCGATGAACTCGGTGTCCGGGCACTCCGGGCCCAGCACGTGCTCCACGATCTCGACGTCGCGGCGCGACTCCACCATGGGGATCAGGACGAGCGGCGGCTTGACCGCGTACTGGCGCAGGGCCAGCAGGTCGCGCAGGCCGTCCGGCCCGCTGATGGTGTTGATGCGCACCGCGCAGCGGGTCGCGGCGGCGCTGGGGAGGGTGAAGAAGCCTTCGGCCCGTCTGCGCGCCTCCTCCTTCCGCGCCGGCGGAACGGAGTCCTCCAGATCGACCATGGAGATGTCGGCCCCCGAGCGGTGGCCGGCGGCGTAGCGAGGGACGGCGGTGGCGGGGGTGGACAGCAGGGACCGGCAGTACCGCGAGTACTTCATGGGATCTCCGACGAGGGCCGGCGGAAGCGAGCAGGGCGCGGTGGCGTCGTGATCCGCCCCCGCGGTTCCATGCCTACCGCACCCGGGCTGTTCGAGACCGCTCCGCGTGCCCCGAACAAGCAACTCCGAACAACGCCGAACAATGGGGATTGGTCATTCACGACCGAACTGTCATTGTCGAATTGACGGAAATCATAGTGTTGTTGGCCATTGCCTGGCCGTTACCGTAACGACCACCGCTATGTTCGGCCCGCTCGCGCCACCGCCCCACCCCTGGCCCGGCGCCGTGCGGCACGGCTGGAAAGGCAGGGCAGTGGCACGCAGTGAACGGCCCCTGGACCCGGGCGACAGCCCCCTGCTGCGCTTCGCCGCGGACCTGCGCGCCCTGCGCGAACGGGCGGGCAGCCCCACATACCGCCAACTCGCCCTCCGCGCCCACTCCTCGGCCGCCAGTCTCTCGGTCGCCGCGGGCGGCCGCAGGTTCCCGACCCTCGCCGTCACCAGCGCCTACGTCCGCGCCTGCGGCGGCGACGTGGGGGAGTGGGCGGACCGCTGGCACGCCGTGGCCTCCGCCCTCGCCCGCCGTCGGCCACCGCCCTACGCCGGCCCCGCCGCGTACACGGCGGCCGACGGCGACCGTTTCTTCGGCCGGGAACGCCTGGTGGACGAGGCGGTCGAGCGGTTGCGCCGGGACCGGCTCGTCGTCGTCACCGGCGCCTCCGGAGCCGGGACCACCTCGCTCCTCCAGGCGGGCGTCGTCCACCGGCTCGGCACGGCCGGAAACCCGCCCGCCGTCGGCACGTTCACCCCGGGGCCGGACCCCGTCGCCGAACTCGCCCGCTGCCTCGCCCGGCTCCCGGACCCCGACTCCGTCCTCGTCGTCGACCAGCTGGAACGGCTCCAGGCGCCGGGACCGGCCCCGGGCGGACGCGTCCGTTCCGCCGGCCCGCCGGACCTGCCCGGCCTCCTGGACGTGCTGCGCGCCGCACCCTGCCGGCTGGTGCTGGGCCTGCGCACCGACGTCCACGACCGGTTCGCCGGCCACCCCCTGCTGGCCGGCGAACCGCTGACCGTACCGCCGCCGACCCCCGAGGACCTCACCCGCGTCGTCACCGAACCGGCCGCCGCGGCCGACTGCACGGTCGAGGACCGGCTGCTCGCCGTCCTCGTCGCCGGCGCCCACCGGCAGCCCGGCGGCCTCCCCATGCTCTCCGCCGCCCTCCTCGCCACCTGGCGCCACCGCGACGGCAACCGGCTCACCCTCGCCGGCTTCCACGCCGCCGGCGGGTTCGAGGGCGCCGTCACCCGGGGCGCCGAGGCCGTCTGGGCCGAACTCGCCGACGGACCGCGGCGCCGCGCCCGGGACATCCTGCTCCGCCTGACCGAACCCGGCGACGACGGGGCGCCGCGCGCCCTCGACCGCCGCGAACTCGGCGACGGCCCCGGCACGTCCGCCGTCCTCGAACGCCTCGCCGCCGCCCGGGTGCTCACCCTCGACCACGACCGGGCCGTCCTCGCCCACTGCGCCGTCACCCAGGGCTGGCCCCGGCTCGCCGCCTGGACGGCCGAGGACCCGGAGGCGCTGCGCCGCCGCCGACGGCTCACCCGGGCGGCCCGCGCCTGGGAGGAGTCCGGCCGCGACCCGGCGGCCCTCTGGCGCGGGCGGCGGCTCGCCGAGGCGGAGGCGGAGCTGGAGGCGGGGGCGCCGGGTGGGGCCGGAGCCGCCGCGCCCGGCCGTCCGGGCGCGGCGTACCCGTCGGGCGGCCCGGACGCCTCCTGCCCGCCCGGCGGTTCGGATGCCTCCTACCCGCCCGGTGGTCCGGAACGGGAGTTCCTCGCCGCCTGTGCGACGGCCGAGCGCGCCCGCCGCGTACAGGACGCGGTCCGCGACGCCCGGCTCCGCGCCCAACGCCGCCTCATCACCTTCCTGGCCGGCCTCCTCATCTCGGTCTCCGCCCTGGCGGCGGCGACGGTTCCGCTCGCGGTGCGCTGAAGGGACGGTGGGGCGGGCGGCGCCGCCTACGGCTGTCGTCACCGACCGCTCCGCCGCCTACGGCCGTCGTCGTCTGCCATCGCCCGTCCACGGACCGCCGGCGCGGACGCCGTCCGCCGAACGGGCCCGCGCGTCGGAGGCGCCCGGTCCCGGCGGCCGCCGGACGTCCGTCCCGTCCGGCGCGGGCGCGGCCGGCCGCCGTCTTCAGGGTTGCCCGGTGGTCGGCCTGCCCGCCGCCTCGCCGCCCGGCTGCGCCGCCCGCTTCCGCTGGCCGGCCGCGACCGTGCCGCCCGCCTCCGCCGACGGACCGTCACCGCGCGGCGACGGAACGCCCCGCGACCACCCGGGTGGCGTGCCTCACCTCGGGGTCTGCCGCGCGAGTGATCGGGAAAGCGTCTACGGTGCGTGATCTTCCCGAACCCCTGACGACCCTGGTCCGACGCGGCAGAGAGCCCGCGGTCGCGCAGACGGTGCGGTCCACGGCCGCCGCCGTCATCGCGTACGCGGTGGCGCTGACGCTCAGCAGGGAACCGGCGCCGCTCACCGCGCCGCTGACCGCCCTGCTCGTCGTCCAGGTGACCCTGTACTCCACCCTGACCACCGGCATCCGCCGGGTGAACTCCGTCGTCGCGGGCGTCCTGATCGCCATCGGCTTCAGCGTCCTGGTCGGCCTCACCTGGTGGAGCCTGGGACTGATCATCCTGGCGTCACTGGTCATCGGGCGCTTCGTCCACGTGGGGGAGTTCGTCCCCGAGGTGGCGATCAGCGCCATGCTCGTCCTCGGCGTCACCCGGGTGGCGGAGACGGCCTGGGACCGGGTCCTGGAGACCCTGATCGGCGCCGTCGTCGGACTCCTCTTCAACGTGCTGCTCGTACCGCCCGTCTGGGTGGAGCCGGCCGGCGACGCCATCCAGGACCTGGCGCGCCGGATAAGCGGACTCCTCCGCCACCTCGGATCCGAGGTGGGCCGGCCCACCCCCGTCGCGGAGGCCGCCGCCCGGCTGCACGAGGCGCGCCGGCTGGACCACGACGTCGCCGAGGTGGACGTCTCCCTGCGGCAGGCCGAGGACAGCCTCCGGCTCAACCCCCGGGTCAAGGAGGGCCTGCTGTCCCGGATCGTGCTGCGCACCGGGCTGGACGCGCTGGAGATCTCCGCCGTCGTGGTCCGGGTGATGTGCCGGTCCCTGACCGACCTGGCGCGCGAGCGCACCGACGAGCCCCTCTTCCCCGAGGACGTCGCCGCCGCGCTCACCGACGTCATACACCACCTCGCCCGGGCCCTGGAGAGCTTCGCCGTGCTGATCACCAGCCAGGTGAGCGCCAACGCGGAGGAGGCGGAGTCCCGGCTGGTCGAGGACCTGGCCATCGGCCGGGAGAGCCGCGACCGGGCCGCCCACCTGCTGCTGGACAAGGTCCGCGAGCACCCCGGACAGTGGCAGCTGCACGGCTCGCTGCTCGCCGAGATCGACCGCATCCTCGACGAACTCGACGTCGAGAAGCGCACCGAGCGGCTGACGGAGGAGCTGGACCGGCACTCGCGGGCGTCCCGGGAGCGCTGGCCGCTCCTGCACCGGCTCAGGCGGCGGGTGGTCCGCAGCCGGTTCGGCAGCCGGAGCACCCGGCGCACCCGCGCCTGACGTTCCCCCTTTACGGGCGCGGCACTCGCGCCCGTAAAGGGGGAACCGTCCCGGTCAGCCCGCGGCCACCGGCTCCCGGTCGTGCCGCCGGTCGTGCTCGCGGTCGTGCCCCCGGTCATGATGGCGGGAGATGTTCTTCTCCAGCAGCGCCAGGCAGTCCGCCACCCCCACCGACGCCGGAGTGAACGCGGGCAGCCGTCCGTCGTCCCGCTTCAGCCCGGTCAGCGCCTCGTCCATCGCGGTCTGCGCCGCGAACAGGCACGGGGTGCTGTAGATGGCGACGTCCACGCCCAGCTCCGACAGCTCGGGCAGCGACAGCCGGGGCGACTTGCCGCCCGCGATCTGGTTGAACAGCAGCGGCTTGTCGCCGATGACGTCCCGTACCGCGCGGATCCGGTCGACGCTGCGCACCCCATCGACGAGGATCACATCGCAGTCCGTCGCCGCCAACGCCTTGGCGCGGCGCAGGATCTCGGGCTCGTCCGTGGCGTCGGTACGGGCCACGACCACCATGTCGCGGCGCGCCCGGAGCACCATGTCGAGCTTCTCCAGGTACTCCTCCAGCGGAAGGATCAGCTTGCCGTCCACGTGCCCGCAGCGCCGGGGCCGCTTCTGGTCCTCCAGGATCACGCCGGACGCGCCGACCTGCTCCAGCGACCGCACCACGTGGCAGGCCGTCTCGGGGTCGACGTAGCCGTCGTCGATGTCGACGAGCAGGTGCTGCGCCGGGAACGCCTGGCGCAGCCGCTGGACGAAACCGACGAGGTCGGGCCAGGCGATGAACCCGATGTCGGGCAGGCCGTAGTGGGAGGCGGCGAAGCCGAAGCCGGAGACGAACATGCCGTCGTAGTGCCGGGCCGCCACGGAGGCGGAGAACATGTCGAAGACACCGATGAGCGGGGTGGTGCCGGTGTCCGCTATCGCGGCGCGTAGCCGATTCGGGTGGTTCACGGTACCCTCCGGGGTGAGTTGGGCAACGCGCGGGCCGGCCGCTGCCGCCAAGCTTGAGACCGGCCGCGCGATGCTGACCAGGACCCGGGTGTCCGCCGTGGAGAACGGCGGCCCCGGGTTCTGTGCTGTGTGCGGTTCTCTGCCGTGGGTGCTCGGGGCCGGCTCCGCGCGGTGCGGAGTGACGCCCCTCACTTCCGGTCCGGAGGTTAGTCAAGTCTTGGTCATGGGGCAATCAGGGAAATGCAAAGCCCCGGGCGGTGCGGTGCTTTTGCGCCGAAAGGCGCTCGCACCGTCCGGGACGGCCGGTCCCCCCGTCATGCCTGGCGTCAGCCGCGGACCGGCACCTTGTGTGCCACCGCGGTGACGTGCAGCTCTCCGTTGTCCACCAGATCGTCGAGCGGGATCGCCTGGTGGGTCCGCGCGGCGGGCGGCGTCACCAGCAGGTACGTGCCCTTGCGGGCCGCCGTGCCGGAGTGCGTCCAGGCCACGTTGGCCTGCGCGGCCTCGCCGGGCTTGAGGTATATGAGCTTGTTGCCCGGGTCGTCCGCGTACCAGGTGCTGCCCCACACCGTGCGCGAGGGCAGATCCTTGCGCTGGGAGTCCGCCAGGCCCAGGCCCGGGTACCCGCGCAGCGCGCACGTGCGCTGGGTGGTGTTCTTCAACTCCAGTGTCCCGCCCGCGTGGTTCATCCCGCCGCCCAGCCGCTCGGCGAACGAGATCCGCAGGTCGGAGGTGCCGCACGTCGGAGTACCCGACGCGGCCTCCGGCCCGTCCTGGGCGGCGCCCGCCGTCCCGGACGCGGCGGCGAGCGCGATCCCCGCGGCGGCGGCGACACTCACGAGGCGTGTGGCGGTGAGGCGTGTCACGAGCAGTCCCTTTCCTTGAGTTTTCCCCCGAGTTTCACGGGCTGTCATGCTCGCTGCGCCTACCCGTCGCATGCGCCCTCGAACGCGCCGGAGCGTATGGAACGCGCCACCCCGGCGGCCGGAACTCCCTTTTCCTTCCCCGGATTTCCTCATCGTTCCCCCCTGCTTCCCTTCCCGGAAAGGCCCGGTTACGCCCGGTCGGGCGTGAAGTGGAGAGGGCGTTCCGATTCTCATCGCCCTCTCGGGGGCGGTCAATCGGCGAAATGGAGGGCGTTCGGGGGCCGTTCGCCCGGCCGGACATCGGCCCGAAACCGCCGCCCGGCCTCTTGCGCGCCCCAGCGGGCGCGTTAGGCTGCCCCGCCACACGCGGTTCAGGCCGGATGAGTAATCGGGGGACTCCAGATGCTCTTGCGACGGATGATGCGACGGACGGCTCGACGCGCCCTTCAGGGGGCGCCTCCCCTTTCCTCCCCCGATCCGGCCGCCACCTGCCCCGCCGCCGGTCGCCCGGCGCGCGCCCGGTGGCGCGTGGCCCTGACCCGGCCGCCCTTCCGGACGGCGGCGCCGGCCTGCGCGCTGGCCTGCGCCGCGCTCCTGGTGGCCACGGCGGCGCCCGCCCCCGGAGCCACTCCCGTTTTCGGAGGATCAACCGCGTCCGGAGCCACTTCCGCTTCCGGAGGCCCCGCCGCGTCCGGAGCCACTCCCGCGCCGTCCGGCCGGGCGAACGCGGTCCGGGCGGACGCCGAGCGGCTGGCCGGCCGGCTGGCGTCGGAGGTCACCGCAGCCGGCGCCTGGCGCCACCTGGAGGCGTTCCAGCGCGCGGCCGACGACCACGACGGCGTCCGCGCCGCCGGCACCGCCGGGTACGACGCCTCGGCGCGCTACGTCACCCGGCGGCTGACCGAGGCCGGCTACCAGGTCCGCGTCCAGCGCTTCTCCTTCCCCGACAGCGTGCCCGTGGCCCAGACCGTCCAGGTCACCGGGCCCGACCCGCGCACCCTGCACCCGCTGCTCGCCCGGTTCTCGCCCGCCACCCCGGACGGCGGATGGCGCGGACGCCTCGCCGTCCTGCCGGCGAACGCCTACGGCTGCGACGCCGCCGACTACGCCGGGGACGTCCGCGGCCACGCCGTCCTCGCCCGCGTCGGCGGCTGCGACCTGGCCCGCAAGACCGAACTGGCCGCCGCGGCCGGCGTCGCCGCCCTACTGGTGAACGTCGACCAGCAGCCGGCCGGAATGAACATCCGTTCCACCGTCCGCCCGCCCGCCGTCGCCCGCGTCCCCACCGCCAACCTGCCGCGCGGCGAGGCCGAAGGGCTCGCCGCCGACGCCGCCCGCGGACCCGTCGACCTCTTCCTCGACCTGCGCGGCCGGGCCGTCACCACCGACTCGTACAACCTGCTCGCCGACACCCCCGCCGGACGCGCCGACCGCACCGTGGTCCTCGGCTCGCACCTGGACAGCGCCACCGAGGGCCCCGGCCTCAACGACAACGGCAGCAGCGCGGCCATGGTCCTGGAGACCGCCCTGCGACTCGCCCCGCACCGCGACGAGGTCCGCAACCGGGTGCGCTTCGCCTTCTGGGGCGCCGAGGAGGAGGGCATGATCGGCTCCGGGCACTACGTCGGGCAGCTGACCGACCGGGAGCGCCGCGAGACCGCGCTCGTCCTCAACTTCGAGACCATCGCCTCGCCCAACTACGCCCGCATGGTCTACCACGGCACCGGCGCCGTACCGCCCGGTACCGACACCGTCGAGAAGGTCTTCACCGACCGCTTCGCCCGACGCGGACTGCCCACCGTCCCGCTGGAGTTCGACGGCCGGTCCGACTTCGCGCCGTTCATGGCCGCCGGCATCCCCGCCGGGGGCGGCTCCGCCGGCTACAACCACCTCAAGACCCCCGAATGGCAACGGCTGTTCGGCGGCACCGCCGGTGAACTCACCGACCCCTGCTACCACCAGACCTGCGACACGCTCTCCCACCTCGACCGGACCATCCTCGGCCAGTTCGGCGACGCGATGGCCTGGGCGACCGCCCGCTTCGCCGTCGACGTCTCCGACGTCGGCACCGCCCGCGGGCGGTGAGCCGCACGCCCCGGGCGCTTACCATGACGGGACCGCCCAGCGTGAGGAGCCGGCCATGAGCACCGCCTTCCCCCTGACCCGGACCAGCCGCCCCGTCCCCGAGGCCGAGCGGGCCGCGCGGCTCGCGGCCCCGGGCTTCGGCCGGTACTTCACGGACCACATGGCCACCGCCACCTGGACGGCGGACGCCGGCTGGCACGACCGCGGCATCGGCCCGCTCGCCCCGTTCACCCTGCACCCCAGCGCCGCCGTCCTGCACTACGCCCAGGAGATCTTCGAGGGGCTGAAGGCGTACCGGCACCCCGACGGCAGCGTCTGGCTGTTCCGCCCGGAGGCCAACGCCCGCCGCTTCATCCGCTCCGCCCGCCGCCTGGCCCTGCCGGAACTGCCCGAGGAGGACTTCCTCGCGAGCATCGAGGAACTGGTCCGGGCCGACGCGGCCTGGGTCCCCGTCCCCACCGGCGAGGAAAGCCTCTACCTGCGCCCCTTCCTGTTCGCCTCCGAGGCGTTCCTCGGCGTACGGCCCGCCGCCGAGGCGCGCTACTCGGTGATCGCCAGCCCGGCGGGCCCGTACTTCCCCTCCGGCGTCACCGGCGTCACCCTCTGGATCAGCGGCCGCTACACCCGCGCCGCCCCGGGCGGCACCGGAGCCGCCAAGTGCGGCGGCAACTACGCCGCCGGCCTGGCCGCCCAGCTCGAGGCCCGGGACCACGGCTGCGACCAGGTGCTGTACCTGGACAGCGCGGGCCGGGGCACCCTGGAGGAATCCGGCACCATGAACCTCTGCCTGATCACCTCCGACGACGAACTCGTCACCCCGTCCCTCGGCACCATCCTGGAAGGCGTCACCCGCGACACCGTCCTCACCCTCGCCCCCGACCTCGGCCTCACCCCCGTCGAACGGACCGTCACCTTCGACGAACTGCGCACCTCCGCCGCCGACGGCCGCGTCACCGAGGTCTTCGCCGTCGGCACGGCCGCCGTCATCACCCCCGTCACCGGCTTCAAGAGCGAAGCCCACACCTTCCCCATCGCCGACGGCACCCCCGGCAAGAAGACCCTGGCCCTGCGCGAGCGCGTCCTGGACATCCAGTTCGGCCGCGCGGAGGACGAACACGGCTGGCTGCGGCGGGTGCTGTAAGTCCTTCAGCCGGCCTCCGCCGGAGCGGCGCCGTCACCAAGGCCGGGGAAGCGCCCGACCGCCCGCGCCCCCCGGTCCGCGTCCGCCAGGCGCAGCGTCCCGCCGTGCAGCAGCGCGATCTCCCGGGAGATGGCCAGGCCGAGCCCGGCGCCGCCGGTCGACCGGCCCCGCGCGTCCTCCAGCCGGCCGAACCGCTCGAAGACGCGCTCCCGTTCGGCGGCCGGCACCCCGGGCCCGTCGTCGGACACCTCGACCACGACGGCTCCGTCCGTCTCCGAGCGCAGGGTGATTCCCACGGTGGTGCGGGCGTGCCGGCAGGCGTTGTCCAGCAGGTTGCGGAGCAGGCGTTCCAACTGGACGGCGCTGCCGCGCACCACGGCCGGGCCCTCGCCGACGGCGCAGTGGATCCGCAACGGCCGCGTCCGGCGCCGGTGGCGGTACTCCTCGGTCAGGTCGTGGACCAGACCGGCGAGGTCGACCACCGCGTCGCCGGGCGGCACGCCCCCGTCCAGCCGGGCCAGCAGCAGGAGGTCCTCGCTCAGCCGCTGCAACCGGACGACGTCGGCGAGCGCGCTGCGGACGGCGCCCGGCCAGTCGGCCTCCCCGGGATGGGCCAGGGCGGCTTCGAGGGAGGTCCGCAGGGCCGTGAGCGGGCTGCGCAGCTCGTGGGAGGCGTCGGCGACGAACCGCCGCTGCAGCTCGGCCGCGCTCTCCAGCCGGTCCAGGATCGCGTTGGTGGTCAGCGCCAGCCGGGTGATCTCGTCGCCCGACGCGGGCACGGGTACCCGCCGGTCCAGCGAACGGGCCGTGATGTCCTCCAGCTCCCGGCGGATCGCCTCGACCGGCCGCAGCGCCCGCCCGGCCGTCGTCCACGCGGCGACGGCGAGCAGCGCGGCGGCGACCGGCGGCCAGAAGAGCAGGCCCCAGCCGAGGGTGGGCGAGTAGCCGGCCGGGTTCTCCCCCATATGGGACCCCCACCACAGGCCGCCCGGGACGACGAGTGCGCCCCCGGCGCCGGCGGCGAGCGCCAGCCGGCCGCGCAGGGACAGCGTCCGCCACGAGGGTTCCGCCGCCGTCCAGGCCGCGACGGCGACGACCAGGGCGACGACGGGAGCGGCGAACAGCGGCCCCCACCGGTCGGCGTACCGGGCGGTCCCTAGGGGGTCGGCGGCGTCGTACTCCCGGAGCCAGTCCGCGAGCGCGGCCAGCTGCCACGCCGTGAGAGCGCCCGCGGCGACGGAGGCGCGGACCCGCGGTCCACGCGGCGGCCCGCCGGCCGTCCAGGCCGCGGCGGCCACCAGCAGGGCCGCCAAGGGCGCACCGAATCGCCGGATCCATGCGATCACCGGGCCGGCCCGGTCGGGCGGCCGGCCCACCGGAGGCACCCCGCCGTGCGCGGCGGCGTCCACGAGGTGCAACAGGAGGACGGCCAGCAGCAGTACACCGGCCGCCGTCAGCGCGGCCGCCCCGGCGGCCCTCGTCCGGGGATCGCCCGCCGCCCGCCGCAGGAGCGCGGAACCGGCTCTCATCCCGCGCTCACCCGGTAACCGCCCCCGCGTACCGTCCCGATGGTCGCGCGGCCGAACGGCGCGTCCACCTTCCGGCGCAGTGCGCTCACGTACACCTCGACGATGTTGAGGTCACCGTCGTACTCGGCCGACCACACCTGCTCGACGACGTCCGCCTTGGACACGACCTCTCCGGGGCGCCGCATCAGGCACTCCAGGACGGCGAACTCCTTCGCCGTCAGCGGCACGGGCGTCTCGCCCCGCCGGCAGGACCGGTCCGCCGGATCGAGCCAGAGGTCGCCGATGTTGAGGACCGCCCGGCCGCCACCGCCCCGCCGCAGCAGGGCGCGCAGCCGCGCCTCCAGCACCACGTACGAGAACGGCTTGGCCAGGAAGTCGTCGGCGCCCGTGTCCAGGGCCTCGGCCTCGTCGTACTCGCCGTTCTTCGCCGTCAGCATGAGGACCGGCGTGGTGACGCCCTCCGCCCGCAACCGGGCGCAGACCCGGTAGCCGTTGAGGCCGGGCAGCATGATGTCGAGGACGATCGCCCGGTACGGGTGCTCCCGCGCCAAGTACAGCCCGGTGAGCCCGTCGTGGGCCACGTCCACGGCGTATCCGGCGGCGGAGAGCCCGCTTTGCAGGGAGGCGGCGAGCCGTTCCTCGTCCTCTATCACCAACAAGCGCATCGGGCCAGTATCACCGGCCCCCTCGCGGTCACCTGAAGAAAACCTCAGCTTTCTTCAGCGTCCCTTCAGCGGTGCCGGGAGAGCATCCGGGTCTCCCGCCCGCCGCTCGCAGAAGGCCGCCATGCAGACCGCCGTGCCCCCGCCGCCTGCCGCCGCCGACCCGGGTCCCCGGTGGCGGACCGTTCCACCCGCCGTCCGGCGGCCGGCGTCGGCCGTCGCGGCGCTCGCCACCGGCGTCGCCGTCGCACAGCAGGTCCTGTTCGCGTGCGGGGGCGGCGACCTGCTGCCCGGCGGGCAGCCGTGGCCCTTCCTGCTCCTCGCCGCCCCCGCCTGGCTGGTGGCCCGTCCCTGGGTGAAACGCCCGGTGCCCAGGGCCGTCCTGCGGGGGACGGACGCCCTGCGGCGGACGCCCGCGTGGGCCGGGGCCCTCGCCGTGCTCGCCGCGGCGGGCGCCGTCTGGGCCGTCCTCCAGGACCACGAACCCCTGATCGGGCACGAGGAGGCGGTGTACGCGAACAAGGCCCGGTCCTGGCGGGACGGAACGCCCGCCGCCGGCTGGGGGGAGTACCGGCCGCCGGGTCTGCCCGCCCTGGGGCGGCTCGCACTCGCCGTCCACGACGACGTGGGCGCCCTGCGGGCGGTCGCCCTCGTTCTGGCGCTGTTCACCCTGGCCGTCACCTGGTGGGCCGCCGCCCGCTGGACCACTCCCCGGCAGGCGGTGCTCGTGACGCTCCTGGTGCTGGGCGGGCTGGGGTTTCTGCGCCGGGTGCCGGAGTTCCTCAACGACATAGGGGCGACAGGCCTGTTGCTGCTCGTCGTCGTCCTCCTCGTCCGCGCGCAGGAGACGCCGGGTCCGCTTCCGCTGCCGGCCGCCGCCGGGGTCGCGCTGGTCGCCTTCCACCTCCGCTACGGCGTGGTGGGGAGCCTGGCCGGCGTGGCCCTCGCCGCCGCCCTCGCGTACGGTCCGCGCGCCTGGCTGGCCCAGTGGCGCCGCCTGGCCGTCGCCGCCGGTGTCCTGCTCGCCGGCCTCGTCCCGCACTTCGTCCACGCCACCGGCGCGACGGGATCGCCACTGGGCCTGATCGTCGACGCGACGGACCGGGCCAACCGCTCCTACCCGGGTGACGGGCTCGTCTACTACCTGGCCGTCTTCCCGTACCGGCTGGCCGGCGACCTGGGGGCAGTGGTCATGACGGCCGGCCTCTGCTGCGCGGCCGCGGCGGTCCGGCGGCTGCGCGGCCGCCGCGCGGGGAGAGAGGACCGGCGCCATGCCTTCCTGGGGCTGACGGCCGTCCTCGTCCCCGTCGTCCTCGGCACGGCCACGGACGGCGAACCGCGTTTCGTGTACCTGCCGGTGGTCCTGCTCACCATCCTGGGCGTCCGGCATCTCGCCGACCGCGCCGGCCGGTACGCGGCTCCGCTGCTCGCCGCCGTCGCCGTGCTCGCGGCGGTGACCGTGCCGGCCACCGCCCAGTACGTGGCACGCGACGCGATGCCGAAGCCGATGGCGCAGCACGCGTCCACCGTGCCCGTGGCCCGCGACCTGGCGGACGGGCGGCGGCCCTGTCTGGTCGTCACGGCGTACGAGCCCGAGACCGGCTGGTACTCCGGCTGCGACGCCGTCACCTTCGCCCAGTACCGGGCTCGTCCCCGGCCGCCGGCCCGGGTCCGCACCAGCTTCGTCCTCTACGCGCGGGGGCGGCTCCAGCCGGGGCGGGCACGGCTCGCGGAGCTTATCGGGGGCCGCGACGTCGCGGTCCGGGTGACGGAGACCCGTGGGGCGCTGGGCCGGGCGACGGTGATCACGCCGCGGTGAGCCGCCGCCGGGGCACCGTGCGTCCGGTCACCGGCCCTGGAAGGTCTGTACTCCCTCGCGGCAGCCGCGGGTCCAGGCGGCCGTGTAGGCGGTGCCGGCACGGTGGGCGCGTTTTTCGCAGCCGCCGCGGACGACCTCGTGGACGGCCGTGCCCTTGCCGCCGGCCCGCAGGACGTCCTGGCCGGTGTCGAAGCCGTCGTCGTAGGCGGATTCGGGGGTCTCCTCCTCGTCGTCCTCCGGGTTCGCGCCGTCCGGGGCCGTCGTCTCGTCGTCGGGGGCTTCGTCGTCCTCGGCTTCCGCGCCGGCGTCGGGGGCCTCGTCGCCGGCGGCCTCGTCGTCCTCGGCGTACGCCTCGTCCTCGTCGTCCTCGGCGGGGTCGCCGTCTTCGTCGTACGCCTCGTCGTCGAGGGGGGTCGCGTCGCTCGACGTGCCCGGGCGGCGGTGGTCGTCGCGGGGGCCCGGGTCGGCGCCGCAGGAGGTCAGGAGGAGGGAGCAGGCGGCCGCCGACAGGAGGAGAACGGGCAGGGCCCGGCGGGGGCGCCGGGCGGGAGGGGCCGGGGGAGGGGTGTCGGTGACCGTCTGGTGTGCCATACGACCGTACGGTACGGGGTCCGCGGCCCGCGGTGTTCAGGCGCCCGTGCCCGGCGTCAGGACGAGGCGGACCTCCAGCTCGTGCTCGCCCGGCACGGTGCCGTGCTCCTCCACCCCGAAGGCCCCGGCGAGCTCCTCCTGCACCTGGCGTACGGGCTGCGCGGCGCCGAACAGGTCGACGGTGACGGGGGCGTCGAGGGCCACGGGGCCGGGGTCGGTGCGCGGGCGGCGGGCCCGGGTGTCGACCACCGTGCACCAGACGACGGGCTTGCCCGGCGCCGTCCCGCGGCCCCCGCTCCGCTCGGCGACGACGGTGCCGGGGGAGGTGGGGAAGGCGGCGTCCAGGGCGGCGATGACCGCGTCGGCGGTCTCCCGGCCGCAGCCGGTCAGATGGACGCTGACGTGATCCGCGCTGTCCGGGTTGGTCACCGGGGGCTCCTTTGCGTCGTGCCGTGGTCGGCCGCTGCCGCCGCGTCCCCCGGCTCGACCGTACGGGCCGGCCGGCCGCGCGGCACTCGGGGCGGGTCCGTCCGTGGCGGACCACCCGCGGCGCCCGGCCGGGTACCCCCTGAGCAGGGGCGCATGCCCCGAGTGGCCCAGTGCGACCCCGTTCGGCTCTGCCGGGTGGGGCCCTGATCCCCGATCCTGGACGAATGGGATGACCAGGATGATTGGGTCGACTGGGACGACTGGGGCGGTGCCATGGCGGCGCCCCGCGAGGGAGAGCGGTCCGTGATCACACGCATTCGGCTGCCGCACCGGCACCTGGCGCCGCCGGGGCGCCCCGGGCCCCCGCCCGAGCCGCCCCGGCGCCCCCCGCCGCAGCCCAAGCCCGGCTGGGGCCGCTGGGTGCTGGCCTTCGTGCTGGTGCTGTTCGTGATCGTCATCCTGCTCGCCCGCGGGCTGCCCGGCGGGCGGACGCACGAGCAGTCCTACAGCGACTTCGTCGCCAAGGTGGACGCCGGGCAGGTACGCAGCGTCGACATCGGCGACAAGGGCACCGTGACCGGCCGGCTCAAGGACGGCACCGAGTTCACCACCCAGCTGCCGACCGCCCTCGGCGCCGGGCAGCTCGAACAGCGGCTCCAGGCGCAGCACGTGGAGATCACCGCCTCTCGCAGCGGCCAGGGCAGCCCCTGGCTGTCCGTCCTGCTGGCCTTCCTGCCCCTGCTGTTCCTGGGCGCCTTCTTCCTCTGGGGCGCCCGCCGCGCCGCCGGCTCGCTGTCCGGCGGCATCAGCGCCATCGGCCGCTCCCGCGCGAAGATCATCGAGGCCGAGCGGCCCACCACCGGCTTCGCCGACGTCGCCGGCTACGAGGGCGTCAAACAGGAGATCGGCGAGGTCGTCGACTTCCTGCGCAGCCCCGAGCGGTACGCCCGGGCGGGCGCCAAGGGACCCCGCGGCGTGATCATGGTCGGGCCGCCCGGCACCGGCAAGACGCTCCTCGCCCGGGCGGTCGCCGGCGAGGCCGACGTGCCGTTCCTGTCCGTGACCGGCTCCGCGTTCGTCGAGATGTTCGTCGGCGTCGGCGCCTCCCGGGTCCGCGACCTCTTCGACGAGGCCCGCAAACGGGCGCCCTCCATCATCTTCATCGACGAGATCGACGCCGTCGGCGGCCGGCGCGGCGGCGGCACCCGGCTCGGCGGCAACGACGAACGCGAGCAGACCCTCAACCAGCTCCTCGCCGAGATGGACGGCTTCGACCAGAGCAGCGGCATCGTCGTCGTCGCCGCGACCAACCGGCCGGACGCCCTCGACCCCGCGCTGCTGCGCCCCGGCCGCTTCGACCGGCAGGTCACCGTGCCGCTGCCCAATCAGACCGAACGCGCGGCCATCCTCGCCGTCCACGCCCGCGGCAAGACCCTGGACCCCGGGGTCGACCTCGACACCGTCGCCCGCGCCACCCCCGGTTTCTCCGGCGCCGACCTCGCCAACCTCGTCAACGAGGCCGCCATCAACGCCGTCCGTGCCGACCGGGCCGTCCTCACCGCGCAGGACCTCGACACCGCCCGCGACCGGGTGCTCCTCGGCCGCCGCGAGACCTCCAACGCCCTGCTGCCCGAGGAGCGCCGCTCGGTGGCCGTCCACGAGTCCGGCCACGCCCTCGTCGCCGCCCTGTGCGAGCACGCCGACCCCGTCGCCAAGGTCACCATCCTGCCCGCCGGGGTGTCCCTCGGCGTCACCGAGCAACTCCCCGAGGCGGAACGGCACCTGTACAGCGAGGGCTACCTCACCGACCTGCTCGCCGTCCGGCTCGGCGGCCGGGCCGCCGAACTGGTGGTCTTCGGCGAGGGCTCGACCGGCGCCGCCAACGACCTGGCGGGCGCCACCCTCATCGCCACCCGGATGGTCCGGGAGTTCGGCCTGTCGAGCGTGCTGGGACCCGTCGGATACGCGGCGCCCGGACAGCAACTGCTCGGCGAGACGGCCGAGGAACTGCAACGGCGGCCCTACTCGGAGCAGACCCAGCGGATCGTCGACCAGGAAGTGGCCCGGCTGCTGGGGCAGGCCGAGGAACGCGCGCTGGGCCTGCTCCGCGAACACCGTGCCGCCCTCGACCGGCTGGCGGACCTGCTGGTCGCCAAGGAGACGGTGGACGGCGCGGTGGTCCTGGACGTGCTGCGGCGGGAGGGCGGGGGTACGTGACCGGCCGGGACGTCCGGGCCTCGGAGCCCGCCGACCGGAGCCTCGCGGCCATACACCGGCGCTCAGAGCTCCCAGCCGTACATCGGCGACCGGCGCGGCTCCGGCCCCGCCCCGCGCGTCGCCACGTCCCGCTCCGCCGTGCCGATCAGCCGGTCCCCGAGCTCGCGCAGGGCGCGGCCCGCGGCGAACTCGTCACCGATCACCGGGACGTCCTGGTCGCCCGGCGCGCACCGGGCGACGCCCTGGCCCGTGACGGTGGTGGCGCCGGTGTCGAGGACCGCGCGGGCCTTCGTGGTGCCGCCGTCCTCGGTGAGGTCCAGCCGGATCCTCCACTCGGTCGTGTGCTCCATGGCTCACTCCTCGCTCGGGTGTCCCCGCCTCCATTCTGCCGCCGCCGGCGTCCGCGCGACCGTCCACGACCGGTCCGGGTGCACGGCGTGACGCTTCCCGTACGCGGCGCAGCGCCCCGCTGTACGGAGCGGACCGTTCCGTGCCGGGCCGTGACCCATTACTGAGGCGCGTCGTTCGGGTGGAACGCCGTGGATCCGGGGCGTCAACTGCGCAGGGGGAATGGGTCCGTTGTGCGTGTGATGTCGCGTTGCCGTGGTGAACGGCGGTGGCCGGACGGTAGACCAGTGTCGTCACCCCGGACAACGGCCGTCGCCAGGAGGTTCCGTGAGCCCACGACGTACGCTGCTGCGCGGCGCCCTGGCCGCGGTCCTCTGCGCCGCCGTCCTGCCCGCCTGGGGCACCCCGGGCCGCGACCGGCGGAACCCCGCGCCCCCGGGACGGAGGCCGCCACCGCCGCCTACATGGAAGCCGTCCGCACCGACCGGCGGGCCCTCCGCGCCTTCCTCCACGCCCTCCCCAAGGGCGCCGACCTGCACAACCACCTCGGCGGCGCCGCCGGCACCGAGCTGCTCGTCGACCTCGCCGCGCGGGACGGGCTGTGCATCGAGGGGGAGCGGCTGCGCGCCGTGCCGCCGCCCTGCCCGGCGGGCGGCAGGCCGGCCGCCGACGTCCACGCCGACCGGGCGTTCCACCGGCGCCTCGTCCGCGCCTGGTCCATGCAGGACTTCCGGCCCGGCCGGGAGTCCGGGCACGACCACTTCTTCGCCACCTTCGAGAAGTTCGAGCCGGTGGAGATCGGGCACATGGGCCGGCTGCTGAGCGAAGTGGCCGACCGGGCCGCCGCACAGCACCAGTTCTACCTGGAGACCATGGTCACCCACGCCACCGCCGGGGTGGCCGCGCTCGCCGCGCGCACCGGCTTCGACCCGGACCTCGGCCGGCTGCGCGGCAGGCTGCTCGCCGGGGACGGGCTCGGCCGGCTGGTCGCCCGGGCCCGGGCCGCCATGGACCGGGCCGCCGCCGAGTTCCGCGCCGCCTCCCGCTGCGGGACGCGGCGGCCCCGCCCCGGCTGCGGGCTGGAGATCCGGTTCATCACCCAGGTCGACCGTTCCGCCGCCCCCGAGCAGGTCTTCACCGAGCTGCTCCTCGGCTTCGAACTGGCCCGGCGCGACCGGTGGTTCGTCTCCGTCAACCTGGTCTCGCCGGAGGACGGCGCGGTCGCGCTGCGGGATTACGGGCTGCACATGCGCATGCTGGAGCGGCTGCACGCCTGGTACCCGCGGGTGCCCGTCACCCTCCACGCCGGGGAGCTGGTGCCCGGTCTGGTCGGGCCGGAGGACCTGCGGTCGCACATCCGGCAGGCCGTGCTCACCGGGCACGCCCGGCGGATCGGGCACGGGGTGGACATCGGGTGGGAGGACGCCTCGCGCGAGCTGTTGGCGGTGATGGCGGCGCGGCGGGTTCTGGTGGAGGTCCCACTGGTCAGCAATGCCCAGATCCTGGGGTGGCGGGGCGTCGGCATCCTTTCGCGCTCTACCGGGAGCACGGGGTGCCCGTCGCTCTCGCGACGGATGACGCGGGGGTGGAGCGGAGTGACATCACTGCCGAGTACGAGCAGGCGGTCACCGCCCATCGGCTTGACTACCGGGCGCTCAAGGATCTCGCCCGGACGTCGCTGGAGTACGGGTTCCTGCCCGGGCGGAGCCTGTGGCGGGATCGCGGGGGCTTCGTCCCCGCGGCGCCCTGTGCCCAGGACCGGGCCGGGGCGGGGCGGCCTCGGCCGGCCTGTGCGGCTCTGCTGGCGGGGAGCGCGAAGGCGGCGGTGGAGTGGAAGCAGGAGGCGGCCTTCGGCCGCTTCGAGGAGCGGTTCGGGGGGCCCGGTCCGCGGTTCCGTCGGCGGGGTAGGTATGCCCCCAGCCCCGCCCTCTCACCGTTTCCTGCGGGGGCTGCGCCCCCGCACCCCCAAGCACGCTGCGCGCTCCCCCGGAGGGGGTGCCCCCAGTCCTCAAACTCCCCCAGAGGGGTACCCCGGACGGGCTGAATGGCTCCCGCCAGTCCGCCGTCAGTCTTCCGCCCTCCCCGACGGCCACCGTCGTCCCCAGGTCCGCCGACGCCCGGGCGAAGCGGTGGCCGATCCGGGCGCGGCCGCCCTCCGAGGCGAGTTCCGTGTGGCCGTAGCCGAGTTGGAGGGGGACGGCCTCCAGGCGGGTCGGGGCGGGGCCCTCGAAGGTGACGAGGAAGAGGAGGCCGAGGTCGTTGCGGAGGACGGGGTCCACGGCGTAGTCGTCGACGAAGTCGCCCATGTCGAACAGGGTCCGCCGGCCGGCGCCGTGGAAGACGTGGGCCGAGTGGCCGGCGACGAGGGTCGCGCCCGCCGTGTGCAGGCGGGTGGCGGCCTCGCGGACGTAGCCGGGCGGGGCGGAGGTCATGTTGGGGCCCCAGTGCGGGGTGACGAGCACCGCGTCGGCGTCCCCGGCGGCGGCCGCCACCGCGTCGTGGAGCCAGTCGGGCAGACCGTGGTGGAGGTCGGCCCAGGCGACGCCGGGACGGCCGGGGGCGACGGCGAAGTCCTCCGGGTGGTCGGTGGCGCCGAGCACCGCGAGCCGCAGGCCGCGCGCCTCCAGCAGGGCGGCCGCCCGGGCACCGGCCGCGTCGGCGCCCGCCCCGACCACCGCGATCCCGGCCTCGCCCAGCAGGCGCAGCGTGTCCGCGAGCGCTTCGGCGCCGTAGTCGAGGGCGTGGTTGTTGGCCAGGTTCACGCAGTCGACGCCGAGGCGGGCGAGGACCCGCGCGGCCACCGGCGGGGCGCGGAAGAAGAAGGGCTTGCCGGGGGCCGGCCACGGTTCTCCGCGCGCGGAGACGCAGCACTCCAGGTTGAGGACGAAGAGGTCGGCCTCGGCCAGGGCCTCCCGCACTCCGGGGGAGACCAGGGTGTCCGGCGCGGGCGCCGCCGCCAGTCGTTCGGCGACGCCGCGTCCCAGCATGGTGTCCCCGGCCAGGGCCACGGTCACGGTCACCGGCGTATACCTCCCGCCTCCCGTTCCCCTTCAGTCTCGGCCGGGGCCCGGCGCCCGCGCAAGCGGCGGGGGATCAGCGGCGGAGCACCTTGCGGGCCGGCGCGTTCCCCAGCGGCTGAGCGACCCGGACGAGGACGATCAGCACCGCCACCGCCACCGCCATCAGCGGCGGAGCACCTTGCGGGCCAGCACGTTCCCCAGCAGCTGAGCCACCTGGACGAGGACGATCAGCACCGCTACCGCCACGACCATCACCGACGTGTCGAACCGCAGGTAGCCGTACGTCATGGCCAGGTTGCCCACTCCGCCGCCGCCCACCGTCCCGGCCACCGCCGAGAAGTCGATCAGCGCGACGAGCATGAACGTGAAGCCGAGGACGAGCGGCCCCAGGGCCTCGGGCACCAGCACGGTGAGGAGGATCCGCAGCGGGCCCGCGCCCATCGACCGGGCGGCCTCGATCACCCCGGACTCGACGGACAGCAGGTTCGTCTCGACGATCCGGGCGACGCCGAACGTGGCCACGACGACCATCGGGAAGACCGCCGCGTCCGTCCCGATCATCGTGCCCACCACCTCGCGCGTCACCGGGGAGAGCGCGACGATGGCGATGACGAACGGCACCGGGCGGACGATGTTCACCAGCGTGTTGAGCAGGGCGAAGACCAGCCGGTTCGGCAGCACCCCGCCCTTGCGCGTGGCGTAGAGGGTGAGGCCGACGGTCATGCCGAGCACCGCCGACAGCGCCAGGGTGACCAGCACCATGTAGACCGTCTCGCCGGTCGCGTCGACCACCTTGGGCCAGAAGACGTTCCAGTCAGCGTGCATCGGCGCCCACCTCCGTCGTGGTCCGGACGGCGTCCAGCGCCGCCACGAACGCGTCCACGTCCCCTTCCTCGCCGCGCAGTTCGAGCGTCACACTGCCGAGCGCGGCGTCGCGGACCTCGCCGACGCCCGCGTGGGCGATCGTGAAGTCCACCCGGTGCTCGCGCAGCAGCCGCGACAGGTGCGCCGCGCCCGGCGCGTCCCGCGTCACCGGGACGGTGACCAGCCGCCCGGCGTGCCGGCCGCGCAGCCGTTCCAGCGCCTCGCCCTCGGGCGGGTCCCCGAGCGCGGAGCGGACGAACACCTTGGTGACGGGGTGCCGCGGCCGGGCGAACACCTCGTACACCTCGCCGCTCTCGACGACCCGGCCCTCCGACATCACGGCCACCCGGTCGCACAGGAACCGGACCACGTCCATCTCATGCGTGATGAGGACGATGGTGATGCCCAGTTCGGCGTTGACGCGCCGCAGCAGCTCCAGCACCTCCCGGGTGGTCTGCGGGTCCAGGGCCGAGGTCGCCTCGTCGCACAGCAGCACCTTCGGCGACGTGGCCAGGGCGCGGGCGACGCCGACGCGCTGCCGCTGGCCGCCCGACAGCTGCTCCGGCCAGTGCCGGGCCCGGTCCTCCAGGCCGACGAAGCGCAGCACCTCCAGGGCCCGCCGACGGGCCTCGGCGCGCGGCGTGCCGGCCAGCCGCAGCGGATAGGCGACATTGCCGAGGACCGTGCGCGAGCGGAACAGGTTGACGTGCTGGAAGACCATCCCGATGGACCGCCGGACGGCCCGGCGCCCCCGCTCGTCGAGCGCCGTGAGGTCCCGGCCGCCGACCAGCACCCGCCCCGCGGTGGGGACTTCGAGGTGGTTGACGAGCCGCAGCAGGGTGCTCTTCCCGGCGCCGCTGTGCCCGACGACGCCCAGGACGGTGCCTTCGGCGACGGTCAGGGACACCCCGTCGACCGCGGTGAACTCCGTGCCGTGCTTGCCGGGATAGGTCTTGCGGACGTCCCGCAGTTCGATCACGGCCGTCAGCTCCCCTGCCCGGAGAGGCGGTCGAGCTCCTTCTCCAGCGTGGCGGGCGGGATGTCCACCACGTACCGCGCGCCCTTGCCGGACTTCCGCACGGCCGCCTGGACCTTGGCCGACCGGTAGATGCGGACGACCTTGCGCAGCGTCGCGTCGCCCTTGTCCTTCGCCCGCGCCGCGATGACGTTGACGTACGGGCGGGTGGCGGGGCTCTCCGGGTCGTCCCGGAAGACGGCCTGACCGACGCCGTAGCCGGCCTGTTCCGCGACGCCGGCGTTGATGACGGAGGCCGCGGTGTCCTTGAGGGCGCGCGGCGTCTGCTGCGCGTCGACCGGGGTGAGCTTCAGGTGCTTGGGGTTGTCGGTGACGTCGTCCGGCGTGCCGTAGATGCCGGCCTTCTCCTTGAGTCCGATCAGCTTGGCCGCACGGAGCACGAGCAGCGCCCGGCCCTGGTTCGACGGGTCGTTGGGGATCGCGATCCGGGCGCCGTCGGGGATGTCGTCCACCGATGTGTGCTTGAGCGAGTACAGGCCCATGGGGGCGACGGAGGTGGAGGCGAGCGGCACGATGGCGGTGCCGTTCTGCCGGTTGAACTTGCCGAGGAAGGCCAGGTGCTGGAAGGCGTTGAGCTCGATGTCGCCGTCGGCCAGGGCCCGGTTGGGCAGCTGGTAGTCGTCGAAGTTGACGATCTTGACGTGGATGCCCCCCTTCTCGGCCTCCTCGGCGAGCACGTCCCACTCCGGGTCGGACCCGTTCACCCCGATCCGCACCTGTCCGTCGGCGGACGAGCCGGACGTCCCGCAGGCCGACAGCAGGGCGGTGAGGGCGGCCGCGACGGACGTCGCCGCGGCGCGGCGGAGTGCGTGTTTCATGAGGGCTCATTCCGGGTGGTGCCGATGCGGGGCCGGTTCGGAAGACGATCACCGGCGGGTCGCTGGAGATCGTAGGAGCGAAACCCGGAATGGCCTGGTTATGAAAGGAAGGGTTCACTTCCTTGCAATGAAACAAAGGTCATCGGCGAGGGTCGGCTCTCAGGACGCCGTGCGCTCCACCGCCTCCTTGACGACCGCCGGCAGCTCGCCCGTGCGGGCCAGGGCCGCGCGCTGGAGGGCCGCGCCGCCGCCCCGGGCGAACAGCCGGGCCACCGACTCCTCCACCAGGTCCAGGTCGCCGGAGTCCGAGAGCGCGTCGCGGACGTGGTCGACCAGCGCCCGTACCACCGTCTCCGCCGGGGCCGGCGTCAATTCCAGCGGGTGCACCAGCCCCTCCGTGACACCGGACTTCGCGGCCCGCCAGGACGCCAGCCGCAGCAGCCCCACGGAGACCGGCTCCGGCGGCCGGCCGGCCCGCCAGTCACGGGCCGCCGTGTCCACCAGGCCCCGGGCCAGCGCCGCCACCAGGACCGTGTCGTCCGGGTCCAGGCAGACGTCGGACACCCGGATCTCCACGGTGGGGTAGTTCCGCGACAGCCGCGCGTCGAAATAGATCATGCCCTTGTCGAGCAGCGTCCGCGTGTCGAGCAACTGCCGTACGTGGGCGTGGTACCGCTCCGGACCGCCGAACACCTCCACCGGCCCGGCCGACGGCCAGCGGCCCCACACCTGACTCCGGTAACTGCTGTAGCCGCTGTCGTGGCCCTGCCAGAACGGGGAGTTGGCGCTGAGCGCGAGCAAGGGGGCCAGCCAGGGGCGGATCCGGTCCAGGACCGCCACCCCCTCCTCGTCCGACTCGACACTCACATGCACATGGCACCCGCAGGTGAGCTGCTCCTGAGCCGTGAGACCGAACTCCTCGGCCACCTGGCGGTAGCGCCGGCCCGCGCTCAGCGACGGGGCCACCGGCAGCGGCGAGGTGGCCAGGGCCGCCACCGCGGCGCCGGCGGCCCCCGCCCGCTCGATCGCCGTGGCACGCCGCCGCCGAACCTCCGCGGCCAGGTCCGTCATGTCCGCCGTCGGCCGGGTGGCCGTCTCCAACTGCTCCCGTTGGAGCTCCTTCTCCAGCTCCGGATCGTCTCCCCGGGCCAGGCCCTCCAGTGCCAGCACCGTCCCGGCCACGGCCCGCGGTTCCCCGCTGCCCGGATCCACCAGGAGGAGCTCCTCTTCCACTCCGACGCTCCGCATGCCGCCATCGCCCCTTCCCAGGGTTCCGCTTGTCGTTCGAGGCCCGTATACCCAGGTCGGGCGGGGTTGCGCCGACGAAACGGGACCGTTCTCAGCCCGGCTGGTCCGGCGCGCGGCGGATCCGCACGACGTCATGGGCGTGGTCGATGGCGTACGTGCCGTCCGGCCGGGCGAAGTGCTCCTCCACGTAGGCCGCGAGACCGGCACGGGAGGGAAGCGGATCGAGGTTCCTCAGACCGGGCACATTGATCATGAACTCGGCGGTGTCCAGGGCCTCGCGCGGATCGGTCGTCCGGTACGCGTTCCCGACCGTCTCCACGGACCAGTCGGCCACCCGCCCCGCCTGCCGCTCCACCAGCCGCCGGGCGGCGGCCCGCAGGTCGAACCGGGCGCCGGTGAAGTGCCGGACCATGCGCATGCACGCGTTGTCCGGATCCTGCAGCAGGACGAGGAGCGTGCCGCCGGGCGCCGTCCAGCCGAAGACCCGGTCGAGGGTGCCTGGCCACTCCTCCTCGGGCAGGTAGTACAGCACGTGCGAGAGGAGGACCAGATCGGCTCCAACGCCGGGCTCGGCGCGGTCGACGGGCTCCGCCACCACGACGGCACCGGGGCACGCCGCACGCAGCGCCTCCCGCATGGCCGCGCTGGGCTCGACGGCGACCGTCCGCTCGAAGTACGGCGCCAGCCGGGCGGTGGTCCGCCCCTCGCCCGCGCCGACGTCCAGGAACACCCGGCGCCGCCCGAGCCCCTCGACGAGGCCGACCAGGCGCGCCTCGATGTCGTCCTTCTCGTCCGTCCCGGCCAGGAAGAGCTCGAACGCCCGCCGGTAGGCGGCGCTTTCGACCTCCAGCACCCGCACCGGACCGGGCCCCGCGAACTGCACGGACATCCGGCACCACCCCTTTCCCATCCCGTACCCCACCCGGCCATGGCACCGCGTTCCGCGGCCCGCGCGGCGCAGGCACGTTCCTGCCCGCGTGTCGGATGCCGTGCGCGCGTACGGGAGCGGACCGGAACCCCTCAGTCCGCAGCGGAGTCCGGACCGGACGCCACCAGTGCGGCCACCGCCTCCGGCGGGTGGCCCGCCGCCCGCAGGGGCGCGCGGACGTCCCGGTCGAGATCGTCCGGCAGCCGGCCGACGAGGGCCGAGCAGGGCCCGGTCAGTTCCACCTCCCCGAGCGCCGCCGGCAGCAGGACCGTCCGGGCCCGGCCCACGGTCGACGCGCCGCCGGCGTACCGCAGTTCCGCCGGGCCGTCGAGGACGGTGACGACGAGGGCGCCGGTGAAGGAGTGCCGCAGCGCTTCCCCGGCGGGGACCGTCCAGCGTTCGAGCACGAAGTACGGCCCCGCGGTCAGCAGCGTCCGCGTTCCGCCCCGGGCGGCGGGCAGTGCCAGGCCGGGCAGGCACCGGGGCCGCGGCGCGGGATCCCACTGCTCCAGCAGCCGTTCGACGTTGGTGTGCCACTCGTCGTCCGAGAGGGGAGAGCCGTCCTCCATCCGGTGGCGCATGGCGTGCTGCTGGACGTCCGAGGTCTGCTCGATCTCGTAGACGAGCGTCCCGGGCCCGAAGCTGTGCACGGTGCCGCCCGGCACGTACACCGTCTCCCCGGCGCGGACGGGGAGCCGGCGGAGCACCGCGTCGAAGTCCTGCCGCAGCAGCGCCCGGCGCAGCTCGTCCCGGCCGACGCCCGCCCGCACGCCGGCGTACGCGGTGGCGCCCGGGGCGGCGTGCAGGATGTGCCACGCCTCGGTCTTGCCGTGCGGCTGGTTCTCCAGCCGCCGGGCGGTGCGGTCGTCGGCGTGCAGGTGGACGGGGAGCGCGCCGTGGGCGTCGATGAACTTGGTGAGCAGCGGGAAGTGCGGGCCGCGCCGGCCCGGCCCGGTGAGCTCGTCCGGGTGCTCCAGGTGCAGCTCGCGCAACGTCCGCCCGGCCAGCGGCCCGTCGGTCACCCGGGCGATGTCCCCGTCCACGTCGCTGACCTCCCAGGTCTCCGCGACCCGGCCCGCCGGGAGCCCGGTGCGGCCCAGCCGGTCCGCGATGGCCCGGCCGCCGAAGACGTGCTGCCTGACGGGCGTCGTCAGCTCCAGCGGGTACCAGGGGACGCCGGGCGCCGCGCTCACAGGATGGGCTTCCCGCCGGTCACCGCGACGCGGGCGCCGGAGATGTAGCTGCCCTCGTCGGAGGCGAGCAGGACGTAGACGGGCGCCACCTCGGCGGGCTGCCCGGGGCGCCCCAGCGGGGTCTGCTCGCCGAAGTGCTCCACCTGCTCGGGCGGCATGGTGGAGGGGATCAGTGGGGTCCAGATCGGGCCCGGGGCCACGCTGTTGACACGGATGCCGCGCTCGCCGACGAGCTGGGCGAGGGCGGCGCAGAGGTTGGCGACGCCCGCCTTGGTGACGTCGTACGGCAGGAGCGTCGGCACGGGCATGTCGGAGTTGACCGAGCTGCTGCCGATGATCGAGGCCCCGGCGCTCATGTGCGGCAGCGCGGCCTTGCACAGGTGGAACATGGCGCTGAGGTTGGTGGCCAGGGTGCGGTCCCACTCCTCGTCCGTGACCTCCTCCAGCGTCCCGTGGGTCATTTGGAACGCGGCGTTGGAGACCAGCACGTCGATCCGGCCGAACTCCTCGACGGCCTTGGCGATCACCGCCCGGCAGTGCTCCGGCCGGGCGAGGTCGCCGGGGACCAGCACCGCGCGCCGCCCGGCCTCCTCCACCCAGCGGGCGGTGTCCCGGGCGTCCTCGTCCTCGTCCAGGTAGGAGATCAGGACGTCGGCACCCTCCCGGGCGTAGGCGATGGCCACGGCCTTGCCGATGCCGCTGTCCCCGCCGGTGACCACCGCCACCTTGTCCTTCAGCCGCCCCGAACCCCGGTAGCTCTCCTCGCCGTGGTCGGCCCGGGGCCGCAGCTCCTTCTCGACGCCCGGAACCTCCTGCTGCTGTGCCGGCCGGGTCATGGTGCCTCCTCGCTCCGCGCTCGGCCCTCGGGGCGCGCGCGGGATATGTCGGAATCTTCTCGGTACCGGCTCCGCGTACCCGGCCGGGCGGGCCGAATGCGTACCGGCGGCGGCCGGCGCCGGCGCCGGCGTCACCGATCCGCAGCGGCGGCGGCGAGAGGCGGGCCGCCGGTGCCGGGCGGTGCCGCCGGATGGCGCAGGGCGCGCGGGTGGGACCGGCGAGGAGCTCCGAGCGTGTACGGGCGCGCGCCGGCAGGACCGCACGAGCGTGTACGGGCGCCCGCGCCGGCCGGCCGCGCGCGCCGGTGGGGGCTCACGCGCGCGTACGGCCCCCGCGAGCGACCGCCGAGAGCCGCTCCTCCGGGCGCCGACGGCGCTCCGGCCGGCCGGACCGCCCCGACGAACCCGTCGTCCCAAGCGGGCGAACGAGTGATTCGCCCCCTTCGTGGGCAGGCGGTGCCGCGACCAGGGAAAGGGGAAACACCGTGACCGCTCTCGGCCTGCCCGCCACCGTCCGCGCCTGCCTGTTCGACCTGGACGGCGTCCTCACCCGGACGGCGACCGTCCACGCCGCGGCCTGGAAGGAGATGTTCGACGCCTTCCTGGCCCAGCGCGACGGGCCGGACTTCCGGCCGTTCGACCCGGTGGCCGACTACGACGCCTACGTGGACGGCATGCCCAGGGCCGATGGCGTCCGGACCTTCCTCGCCTCGCGCGACATCACCCTCCCCGAGGGGAACGACGACGACCCGCCGGACCGGGAGACCGTGCACGGGCTCGGCAACCGCAAGAACGCCCTGGTCCTGGCGAAGATCAAGAAGGAGGGCGTCCAGCCCTACCCCGGCTCCGTGCGGTACGTCGAGGCCGTCCGGGACGCCGGGCTGCGCCGGGCCGTCGTCTCGTCCAGCGCCAACTGCCGCGACGTCCTCGTCGCGGCGGGCATCGAGGACCTGTTCGAGGTGCGGATCGACGGGCTCGTCGCCACCGAACGGCACCTGCCGGGCAAACCGCACCCCGACACCTTCCTCGCCGCCGCCGAGGCGCTCGGCGTCGCACCGGATGAGGCCGCGGTCTTCGAGGACGCCCTGGCCGGCATGGAGGCCGGGCGCTCCGGGAAGTTCGGCCACGTCGTGGGTGTCAACCGGGCCGACCAGGCCGAGGCGCTGCGCCAACACGGCGCGGACGTCGTCGTGGACGACCTTTCCGACCTTCTGGGGGAGACAACGTGATCACTCATCCGGCCTTTCTCGTCGAACCCTGGTGCCTCCGCGAGACCGAACTCAACCTGGGGGTGCTCTCCCAGAGCGAGTCGGTCTTCGCGCTGTCCAACGGCCACATCGGCTGGCGCGGCAACCTGGACGAGGGCGAGCCGCACGGTCTCCCCGGCAGCTACCTCAACGGCGTCTTCGAGTTCCGCCCGCTGCCCTACGCCGAGGCCGGCTACGGCTATCCGGAGTCCGGCCAGACGGTCATCAACGTCACCAACGGCAAGGTGATCCGGCTGCTCGTCGACGACGAGCCGTTCGACCTCCGCTACGGCCGGCTGCACCGGCACGAGCGGGTGCTGGACTTCCGCACCGGCCTGCTGCACCGCACCGCCGAGTGGACGTCGCCCAGCGGCCGGAGCGTCCGCGTCCGCTCCACCCGGCTGGTCTCCTTCACCCAGCGCGCGGTGGCGGCCGTGGCGTTCGAGGTGGAACCCCTCGACGGCGAGGTGCGGATCGTCGTCCAGTCGGAGCTGGTGGCCAACGAGGAGATGCCCGACCTGGGCGGCGACCCGCGGACGGCCTCCCACCTCAAGGATCCGCTCGTCCCGGAGCAGGCCGCCGCCCACGGCTCACGGCTGCGGCTGCTCCACCGCACCGCCCGCAGCGACCTGAAGATCGCCGTCTCCGCGGACCACGTCGTCGACGGGCCCGAGAAGACCGAGGTGTCGTCGGAGAGCAGCGAGAACCTCAGCCGGCTCACCGTGGCCGCGCGGCTCGGCTCGGGACAGCGGCTGCGGGTGGAGAAGTTCGTCTCCCACGGCTGGTCGGCCGTCCGCTCCGTCTCCGCCCTGCACGACCAGGTGGACGCCGCGCTCGCCGGCGCCACCAGCACCGGCTGGCGCGGGCTGCTCCAGGAACAGCGCGCCTACCTCGACCACTTCTGGGCCCGCGCCGACGTCGAGGTGGACGGGGACGCCGAGATCCAGCAGGCCGTCCGCTTCGCCCTCTTCCACGTCCTCCAGGCGGGCGCCCGCGGCGAGGCCCGCGCCCTGCCCGCCAAGGGCCTCACCGGGCCCGGCTACGACGGCCACTGCTTCTGGGACACCGAGTCCTTCGTCCTCCCGGCGCTCACCTACACCGCCCCCCAGGCCGTCGAACAGGCGCTGCGCTGGCGCCACAGCACCATGCCCGCCGCCCAGGAGCGCGCCCGCCAACTGGGGCTGCGCGGCGCCGCGTTCCCCTGGCGGACCATCAACGGCGACGAGTGCTCGGCCTACTGGCCGGCCGGCACGGCCGCGTTCCACGTCAACGCCGACATCTCGGACGCGGTGGTGCGGTACGTGTCCGCCACCGACGACGAGGACTTCGAGCGGGAGATCGGGCTGCCGCTGCTCGTCGAGACCGCCCGGCTCTGGCGGTCGCTGGGCCACCACGACCACCACGGCGACTTCCACA
Organism: Streptomyces sp. CA-181903; assembly: GCF_050937075.1. Taxonomy (NCBI): domain Bacteria; kingdom Bacillati; phylum Actinomycetota; class Actinomycetes; order Kitasatosporales; family Streptomycetaceae; genus Streptomyces; species Streptomyces sp. CA-181903. The sequence goes on along the minus strand of NZ_JBNJLY010000001.1, from coordinate 422,297 downwards.
TCGACGGGGTGACCGGACCCGACGAGTACAGCGCCGTCTGCGACGACAACCTCTACACCAATCTGATGGCGCAACAGAACCTGCGTGCCGCCGCCGCGGCGGCCGAACGCCACCCCGACGCGGCCGGTACCCTCGGTGTCGACGACGAGGAGACCGCCGCCTGGCGCGACGCCGCCCACCGGATGACCCTGCCGTACAACGAGGACCTGGGCGTCCACGAACAGTCGGCGGGGTTCACCGGCCACCAGATGTGGGACTTCGCGCACACGGACGAGGACCAGTACCCGCTGATGCTGCACTTCCCCTACTTCGACCTCTACCGCAAGCAGGTCGTCAAACAGGCGGACCTCGTCCTCGCCATGTGCCTGCGCGGTGACGCCTTCACCCCCGAGCAGAAGGCGCGCAACTTCGCCTACTACGAGGCGCTGACCGTCCGCGACTCCTCGCTCTCCGCCTGCGGGCAGGCGGTCATGGCCGCCGAGGTGGGGCACATGCGGCTCGCCTACGACTACCTGGGCGAGGCGGCCATGATGGACCTCTCCGACCTGGAGGGGAACACCCGCGACGGGATACACATCGCCTCCCTCGCGGGCACCTGGTTCGCCCTGGTCATGGGGTTCGGCGGGATGCGCGACCAGGGCGACGCGCTCGCCTTCGCGCCCCGGCTGCCCGAACAGCTCGGCAGGCTCGCCTTCACCCTCCAGGTCAGGGGGCGCAGGCTGCGGGTGGAGATCACGGGCACCACGGCCACGTACACCCTCCTCGAAGGGGAGGCCCTGGACATCCGGCACTGCGGGGAGAAGCTGACGGTCACTCCCGCCGCGTCGGAGTCCCGCGAGGTGCCGCAGCTGCCCGTCCGGCCCGCGCCGGAACAGCCCGCGGGCCGCAGTCCGGCGCGGCGCCGCGCGGTCGCCCACGCCGAGTCGGAGGCGCCTCCCGGATATCGGTGAGGCGATTGAGGTTGGTGTGACTGATGGGGTGCACCCTAGGGTGCGCCCCATGAGCGCAACCGACTACCTCTCCGAACTGTTCTCGCTGCACGGGCGGGTCGCCGTCGTCACGGGCGGCAGCTCCGGCATCGGCCGGGCCATGGCGGTGGCCCTCGCCCGGGCCGGGGCGAGCGTCGTCGTGGTGGCCCGCAGGGAGGCCGAACTCGACGACACCGTCCGCGAGATGGCGGCCCACGGGGGCCGGGCGGCGCGGGTCAGCGCCGACCTCGGCACCCGGGACGGCGTCCGCGCCGCCGCCGAGGAGGCCGTCCGGGCGTTCGGCGAGCCCGACATCCTCGTCAACAGCGCGGGCGTCAACCTGCGGCCGCCGATGGGCGAACTGGGGGAGGACGTGTGGGACACCACCCTGGCCGTCAACCTGGAGGCCCCGTTCCTGCTCGGGCAGCGGTTCGGGCCCGGCATGGCCGAGCGCGGGTACGGGCGGATCATCCACGTCACCTCACAGCAGGCGCACCGGGCGTTCGTGCAGAGCGGTGCCTACGGCGTCTCCAAGGGCGCCCTGGAATCCCTCGCCCGCTCCCAGGCCGAGGCGTGGTCGCCGTACGGCGTCACCTGCAACACCCTCGTCCCCGGCTTCGTCATGACCCCGCTGAACGAACGCCTCTCCTCCGACCCGGAGAAGGTCGCCGCGCTCGCCGGCCGCACCCTCGCCGGACGCAACGGGCTCGCCGAGGACTTCGCGGGGGCGGTGGTCTTCCTGGCGAGCCGGGCCTCGGCGTACGTGACGGGGCAGTCGGTGTTCGTGGACGGCGGGTTCTCGGTGCACTGAGCCGCGGTGTGCGGGGCGGGGGCCTCCTCGGGGTGCGACCCTGAGGGGGCGTCGGCTTTTCTCAGGGTGGGGTCAGGGACGAAGTGGGGAAGGCCCGGATGCCGGGGCGGTGCCGGCGGAGAAGCATGGGGCACATGAATTCTTCTTCGACGTCCACTCCGTCTGCTACGGGCGGGACCGTGCCCCCCGCTTCCCGGCGCCGCCGACGGGCCCTCGCCGGGGCCGCGCTGGCCGGTTCGCTGTTCCTGACCGTGGGGGCGCCGGCCGCCCTGGCCGTGGCCGACACGGGAGCCGCCGCGGCCCTCGCCCCCGCCCGGGGGCAGGCGGTGCCGCCGCTGGACACCCAGGCCCTCCGCGCCGCCATCGCGAACCTCGGCGACCCGCAGGCCACGGCCGCGCAGGTGAGAGTCGACGGTTCGGCCGGGCGCTGGTACGGCACGTCGGGCGTCGCGGACCTCCGGACGAAGCGTCCCGTCCGGCAGGACGACGCGTTCCGGATCGGCAGCATCACCAAGGTGTTCGTCGCCACCGTGGTGCTGCAACTGGCCGCGGAGCACAAGGTGGACCTTGACGCCCCCGTCCAGCGCTACCTGCCGGGCGTCCTGCCCGCCGGCTTCCCTCCGATCACGATCACCCAGCTGCTGAACCACACCAGCGGCCTGCCGTCGGAGAGCGGCACCCCGGACCTCTCCACCCCCGAGAAGGTCCTGGAACACCGCTACGACCGGTGGACGCCGCGGGACATGGTGTCGCTGGTGAGCCATGGACCGATGAAATTCGAGCCGGGGACCAAGCAGGAATACCGGGGCATCAATTACGTGCTGGCCGCCATGGTGGTCGAGAAGGTGACCGGGCACGCCTACGGGGAGGAGATAGGCAAGCGGATCATCCGACCCCTCCACCTCACCCGGACGTCCGTGCCCGGCAGTGACCCCACGATCCACGGGCCGCACGTGCACGGCTACTTGGCGATGTCCGACGGCACTCTCCGGGACGCCACGGTCTACGACCAGACGGAAGCCTGGGGCGAGGGAGAGATGATCTCCACGACCGGGGACCTGGACCGCTTCATCTCCGCGCTCTTCTCCGGCCGGCTGCTGCCCGCGGCCCAGTTGGAGAAGATGTTCACGCTGCCGCCCTCCAACGTGCGCATGGTGGACGGCAGCCCGGCCCGCTACAGCACCGGACTGCAGACGGTCACGGTGAACGGGGTGACGCTCTGGGGCAAGACCGGCGAGCGGTACGGCTACAACTCGGCCATGGTGGCCACCCGCGACCAGCAGCGGCGCGTCGTGTACTCCTTCAACCCCACGCACCGCGACCAGACCCAGATGAAGATGACCCTCCGCATAGCGGACGCGGTCACGAAGGGGAAGAGCCAGGGGTAGGGCGGCCGTTGGAGCGGCGGGCGGGGGAGGCCCGTCGGGTGCAGGAGGCCCGTCGGGGCGCCTCCACCGGTCGGCGGCGGGCTACGAGGTCGGTGCGGGGACCGGTCACGGCTCCTCCTCCCTCGCGCGGCGGGCCGTGACGGGCGGCGGCCCGCTCCGGGGGCCGGGCGCGGGGCGGCGGGAGCCACTTCCGGTGCGGGCCGGGGAGCGGAATCGACGAGTCGTGCACCGCGTTCCACGGCCGGCGGCAGGGGGCGCCGGCGTGCCAGGGCGGTGGGGAGCCGGCGGAGGACCCCGGCCAGCGCGCGCCGGGCCTCCCGGTCGCCGGGGCAGTCCCGCACCAGCGACCAGGTGCGGGACAGGGCGTACGGCAGGGGACGGACCAGCCAGGCCGTCAGCAGCTCGTTGCGCCGCGCCCGGGCGGGCCGGCCGGAACGCGGTGCCGGGTCGGGACAGTGCCGGGCGACGAGGGCCGGGCAGTGGACCAGCCCCCAGCCCCGCCGGGCCAGTTCGAGGGCGAGCAGGGTCTCTTCGCCCAAGAAGTGCAGCAGCGGGTCGAAACCGCCCGCTTCGAGGAAGGGCTCCCGCCGTACGACGGCCGAGCAGGCGAGGAAGCCGAGGATGGACGGACCGGGCAGATCGGGCGCCCGGCCCAGAGGGGAGGCCGCGAGGACGCGGTTGATGGGATCGGGACGGCCTTCGGCGCCCACCCGGGTGGTGGCGGCGATCAACGCGAGCCGCGCGTGGGCGTCGAACAACTCGGCCGCCGCGGCGAGGGAGCCGGGCTCCCACCAGGAGTCGTCGTCGGCGAACGCGACGTAGGGCGTGTCCAGGACTGCCGCGCCGACGTTGCGGCCCACGGCGCCGAGGTTGCGGCCCGTCTCCAGGAGACGGACGCCCGGGTGCAGGTCGCGCACGGCGGCGGGGGTGCCGTCGCGGGAGCCGTTGTCGACGACGACGATCGGGGGGTGCTCGGGGAGTTCGGTGAGGTGGCGGAGGGTGCGGAGGAGGCGGGGGCGGCGGTTGCGGGTGATGATGACGACGCCTACGCGGGGGTGGGGGAGGTGGGGGCGTCGGTCACGCTCCCTGGGTAACCGTTGCGTGGGGGCGCAAACGGTGGGGTGGCCCCGGTCCCGCCCTTACACCTTTTCTTGCGGGGCAAGCCCCCGTACCCCTGAAGCGCGCTGCGCGCGCTGTCCTCAAACTCCCCCCTCTGGGGGAGTTTGAGGACGAGCGGCGAAGCCGCGAAAAGGGGGTCTGGGGCGCAGCCCCAGGAAGCTGGGGGCACCTCCCAGCGGTAGCTGGGGGAGAAAGGGCGGGTCCGGGGCACCCTCACCCCCCGACCTCCCGCCGCTCCAGGGGCCGTACCGCCGGCCCCTGGAGCACCGAGCCGTCGGGTGCGAAGCGCGAGCCGTGGCAGGGGCATTCCCACGCCCGCTCCGCCGCGTTGAAAGCGACCAGGCAGCCCAGATGCGTACAGCGGGCGGACACCGCGTGCGCGGTACCGTCCTCATCGCGGTACACCGCGCAGTGCCGCCCGTTGACCCGCACCACCTCGCCCGTCCCGGGGGCGATGCCGGCGACGGCGTCCGCGCCGCCCGGCCGGAGCCGGTCGCCGACGAAGTGCCGGGCGACCTCGGCCTGGTGCCGGAGGAACGCGGGGGCCTCGCGGACCTGGGTCCACAGCCGGCGCGGGTCGTAGAGGTCGGCCCACGGCGGGCGGCGGCCGTCGATCAGTTCGGTGAGCAGCCGGCCGGCCATGACGCCGCCGCTCATGCCCCAGCCGCCGAAGCCGGTGGCGACCCAGGTGTGGCGGGCGCGCGGGTGGAAGGCGCCGACCAGGGGGACGGTGTCGGTGGAGTCGTTGTCCTGGGTCGCCCAGTGCCGGTCGAACGCGATCGAGGGAAAGCGCTCGCGGGCCCAGGCGGCCAGCCGCTCGAAGCGGGCGGCGACGTCGGCGGTGCCGGGCTTGAAGCTCTCCCCGGTGACGATGAGCAGCCGCCGCCCGTCCTCGTGCGGGGCGCTGCGGACGGACCGTTTGCCGCCCTCCTCGGTGATGTACATCCCGCCCGGGTCCTGGTCGGCGGGCACGGTGCCGGTGACCACCAGTTCCCGGCGCGGTGACAGCCGGGCGAACAGCAGGGCCCGGTCGAACACCGGGTAGTGGGTGGCGACCACCACGTCCCGGGCGGTGAGCACGGCGCCGTCCGCGGTCGTCACCCGGCAGGGCGTGCCCTCGTCCAGGCCGGTGACCCGGGTGTGCTCGTGGATGGCACCGCCGTGCGCGACCAGATCCCGCGCGAGGGCGAGCAGGTATTTGCGCGGGTGGAACTGGAGCTGGTCGTCGAGGCGTACCGCCGCCTCGACCCGGTAGGGCAGGCCGGTCCGTTCCACGTACGTCGCGTCGAGCCCGGCCTGCGCCGCCGCGTTGACCTCCTCGCGGACGTCGCCGCGGCCCTCCGGGCGGGTGACGTAAGTGAAGGCCGGCCGGCGTTCCAGCTCGCAGTCGGCCTCCAGCAGGGCCGCCACCTCCGCGACGCGCTCGACCGCCTCCGTCTGCGACCGCGCGTACAGCCGCGCGCCCTCGGGGCCGCGGGTGCGCCGCAGCCGGGCGTAGACCAGGCCGTGCAGGGCGGTGACCTTGGCGGTGGTGTGGCCCGTCACCCCGGCGGCGATCCGGTCCGCCTCCAGGAGGGCCACGGACCGCCCGGCGCGGGCCAGTTCCCACGCGGCGCTGAGTCCGGCGACGCCGCCGCCGATCACGGCCACGTCGACGTCGGTCCCGATTCCGGTGAGCGGGGGGTACGCGGAGTCGGGGGAGGCGGGGGCGGTGGACAGCCAGTACGACTCGGGTTCGCCGTGCAGGAGCGGGCCGGAGGGCCGGGAGGGGCCGGAGGGGCCGGAAGGGTGCGCCATGGAGGAACGGATTCCCCCGCGCGGCGGACCTACCCGGGCCCGCGTTCGCGGTTCGTCCGTTCGGCCGACCCGTCCGCGCCCCGGTTTCGCCGCGTGCCGCCGGGGAACCCGGTTCCGGAATCCGGCCCCCCCGGAGCCGGGGCCGACAGGCGCGAAGCGACGAAAAGCGGCACGAGGGAGACGGCATGCGGGCCCTGACCTGGCACGGAAAGCGGGACGTCCGGGTGGAGACGGTCCCCGACCCCCGGCTGGAGGAGCCCACGGACGTCATCGTCCGCGTCACCTCCACCGGCATCTGCGGATCGGACCTCCACCTCTACGAGGTCCTCGGACCGTTCCTGGACCCGGGCGACATCCTCGGCCACGAGGCGATGGGCGTCGTCGAGGAGACCGGGCCGGACGTCACCGCCCTCGCGCCCGGCGACCGGGTCGTGGTCCCCTTCAACGTCTCGTGCGGCGCCTGCCACATGTGCGACCAGGGACTGCAGTCGCAGTGCGAGACCACCCAGGTGCGCGAGCGCGGCATGGGCGCCGCCCTGTTCGGCTACAGCAAGCTCTACGGCCAGGTGCCCGGCGGGCAGGCCGAGTTCCTGCGGGTGCCGTTCGGCAACACGCTGCCGGTCAAGGTTCCGCACGGGCCGCCCGACGAGCGGTACGTCTACCTCTCCGACGTCCTGCCCACCGCCTGGCAGGCCGTCGAGTACGCCGCGATCCCGCCCGGCGGCACCGTCACGGTGCTCGGCCTCGGACCGATCGGCGACATGGCCGCCCGCATCGCCCTGCACCGCGGCGCGAGCCTGGTCATCGGCGTCGACCTGGTGCCCGAGCGGCTGGCCCGGGCCGCCGCCCGCGGCGTCACCGTCCTCGACCTGCGCGCCCACACCGAACCCGGCGACGACGTCGTCACCGCCATCCGGGACCTCACCCAGGGACGCGGGACCGACGCCGTCATCGACGCCGTCGGCATGGAGGCGCACGGCGCGCCGGCGGGGAAGACCGCCCACCAGCTCGTCGGCATGCTGCCGGACGCGTGGGCGCGGAAGCTGATGGAACGGGCCGGGGTCGACCGGCTGACGGCGCTGCACACGGCGATCGAGGCGGTACGCCGCGGCGGGACCGTCTCCCTCTCCGGCGTCTACGGCGGGATGCTCGACCCGATGCCGATGATGACGATGTTCGACAAGCAGATCCAGCTGCGCATGGGCCAGGCCAACGTCCGCCGCTGGGTGGACGACATCCTGCCGCTGCTCGACGACGCCGACCCGCTCGGCGTCGAGGGGTTCGCCACCCACACCCTGCCGCTGGAGGAGGGACCGAACGCCTACCGGACGTTCCAGGCCAAGGAGGACGGCATGGTCAAGACCCTGCTCAAGCCCGGGGCCGCCGCGTGACCGGCCGGCCGCTCGCGGCCCTCCTCGACGTCGACGGCACCCTCGTCGACACCAACTACCTGCACACCGTCTGCTGGTTCGAGGCGCTCCGCCAGGCCGGGCACCGGGTCCCGATGACGGACATCCACCACACCATCGGCATGGGCTCCGGCCGGCTCCTCGACCGGCTGCTGGGCGAGGACCGCGACCGCGACGCCGACGAAACCCTCAGCGCCGCGCACAAGACCCTCTACGCCACCTGGTTCGAACGCCTGCCGGTCGTCGAGGGGGCACAGGAACTGGTACGGACCCTCGCCGGGCGCGGCTGGCGCGTCGTCCTCGCCACCTCGGCCCAGGGGTCGGAACTGGATGCGCTGCGGGAGGCGATCGGGGCGGACGACGCGATCCTCGCCGCGACCAGCGCCGACGACGTGAAGGCGAGCAAGCCCGCCCCCGACCCCGTACGGCAGGCCCTGGAACAGGCCGGGACCGAGCCCGGCCGCGCGCTGTTCCTCGGCGACACGGTCTGGGACGTGCACGCGGCACGGAAGGCCGGAGTGGACTGCGTCGCCCTGCTGTCCGGCGGCATCGCGCGCGCCGAATTGAAGGAGGCCGGCGCGGTCGCGGTCTACCGCGATCCCGCCGACCTGCTGGAGGGGCTGGACGACAGCCCCTTCGGCCGTCTGGAGAGCGCCTGATCGGGGCCGGGAGAGAGCGCCTGATCGGGACCGGGTCGGGGAACGCCTGATCGAATGGGAGAGCGCCCGATCGGGCGGTGGCCGGTCGAACGACTCCGGCACCCCTCGCCGGTGACCCGCGCCCGGTGGTTCACCGGGCGCGGGTCCGCGCTACCAGCGGTACCACCGGCCTCCGCCGGAGCGGACGAGGAAGCCGAGCAGCCAGATGACCAGCACGGCCAGCGCGATCCACCACAAAATCTTCACCGCGAAACCCGCGCCGAAGAGAACGATCGCGAGGATCAGTACCAGGAGCAGCGGCACCACAGTGATCACCTCCTGTCGGTCGCCCACCCGCCATGGGGACGGCCTGTGCATCTCCAGTGTCCTCCGCCTGATCCGTTTTGTCCTGGTCGTCCGCCCCCGGATTCCGGCGGCCGGGAGCCCGCCCCCGCCGGCGGGGGCCCCGGCGCCGCCCCGGGGCGTGCATGGCCGGGTGTGCGCGGGGGTACCCGCCCCGGCCAGAGGAGGACGCCCCATGCCCACGCCCCGAGAACGCGACGACCGCGCGCGGACCAGGGAGGGAGAGACGGGACGCGAGGACAAGGGGCGGCACGAGACGCAGGAGGAACGCGCCGACCGGCGCTGGACCGAACTCCTCCAGGAGGTTCGGGTCGCCCAGACCGGTGTGCAGATCCTCTTCGGCTTCCTGCTGACCGTCGCCTTCACCCCGCGCTTCACCACCCTGGCCCCCACCGACCGCACCATCTACGTCGTCACGGTGGTTCTCGGGGCCGCCACCACCGGCGCCCTGGTCGGGCCCGTCTCCTTCCACCGGATCGTCACCGGGCGGCGGCTGAAGCCCGAGACGGTGGTGTGGGTGTCCCGGCTGACCGTCGTCGGCCTGATGCTCCTGCTGGCCACGGTGGCCTCGGCACTGCTGCTCATCCTGCGGGTCGCCCTGCGCGGCCCGGCGGTGCCGTGGGTGGTCGCCGGGCTCGTCGTGTGGTTCGTGTTCTGCTGGTTCGCCCTGCCCTGCTGGGCGCTGTTCCGCTACCGCGCCCGCAAGTGACGCCCGACGCCCGGCGATCCGCCGCCCGCCGCCGGGTGGCCGGCCGTGCCGCCCCCGATCGGTCCCGTTCCCCCGGCGGCGGCCCGCATGGCGTGTCACGGTGAGGGCAGGCGCGTCCAGGGGGAACGAGCGCAGCGAGTGAAGGAGCAGCACCATGCCCGCAGGATCCAGCCCCAAGCGCGAGCGGCAGTACGAGCACATCAAGGACAGCGCGGAATCGCGCGGCGCGAGCGAGAAGCGCGCCAAGGAGATCGCCAGCCGCACGGTCAACAAGGAACGCGCCCGCGCCGGCGAGTCCGAGACGGCCAGTCGCACCTCCCTCCAGGACATGTCGTCCGCCAAGCGGGGCGGTCAGCGGTCGCACTCCGGAGCCAAGGGCCCGACCAGGGACCAGCTGTACGAAGAGGCCAAGAAGAAGAACGTCGAAGGACGGTCGCAGATGAACAAGGACGAACTGAAGCGGGCCCTCGGCCGCTGAGCCCCGAAAGGTCACGGCAGTTCCACGACCCCCACCGCCGACTCCACCAGGCTCCCCAGGTACAGCCGCCCGGCGTGGGCGCACACGCTGGTCACCATGCGGAAGCCGCGCGACGGCCGGCGCAGGTCCCGGACCACCCGGCCGGCCGCGTCCAGCGCCAGCAGCCGGGTGACCGGCCGGGGCCGCGACAGCAGTGCGGACGGCAGCGCCCAGACGGCCCGCCGGAAGACCGGCGGCGACCGGTGCAGCAGGTCGAGCAGGGGCTCGCGCGGGCCCGCCAGGGCCACCCAGACGAGGCCGTCCGGGCCGGTGGAGAGGTTGTCGGGAAAACCGGGGAGGGCGTCGGCGAACACCTCGCGGCGGCCCGCCCGCGGGCCCGTCAGCCACAGGCGCGTCAGCCGGTACGCCCCCGACTCGGCGACCACGACGGACGAGCCGTCGCCCGTCACGGCCACGCCATTGGCGAACTGCAGCCCGTCCAGCAGCACTTCGGGGCGCGCGGACCCGGGCTCGTACCGCAGCAGCCGCCCCGTGCCGGAGTGTTCCAGCAGGTCCCCCATCCAGTGCTCCAGCGGGAACCGGGCGGAGGCGTCGCTGACGTACACGGCACCGCCCGGCGCGACGACCGCGTTGCTGCACACCCACAGCGGATCGCCGCCCGCCCCCAGCAGCGTCTCGGTACGGCCGGACGCCGGGTCGAGGCGCAGCAGCCCCCGTTCGGCGTCGCACACCAGCAGCCGCCCGTCGGGGAGCGGCCACAGGCCCAGCGGGCGGCCACCGGTGGCCGCGAGCGTCCGGGGCGGACCGCCGCCCGCCGGGTCCACGGACAGGATCCGCCCGTCCGCCACCCCGGTCAGCAGCCGGCCCGAGGCGGCGTCCCACCGGACGTCCTCCGGGCCGGAGGCGCCCAGCGGCAGCCGCCGCACCGGGGGCAGTCCGGCCGGCGCCGCGCCGGGGACCGGACGCCGGAGGCGGCGCGGCGGGAGCCAGACGACCGGGCGGAGAGGGGGTTTGCGCGAGCCCATGGCGAGAACCCTTCCTGGCGGGACGAGGCCGGGGAGCGTACCCACGGCCCCACCCGGGAAACGGCCGTCCCCGGCCGACGTGCGCGCACCGCCACCCCGTGGCACGGTGGGCGGGGCGCGGCACGGACCCGAACCGACCGACCGACGCGCACAGCTGGAGGCAGCATGCCGAGCCCCGAGGACGCCGAGAACCGCCTGCGGCGGGCCGCCGACGAGGAACGGGACGCCTACGGAGGCGAGGACCACCCCGTCGGCGCGTACGCCGGAGCCATGGGCGTGTACGTCGCGGGCATCGCCGCCCTGGCCGGCGCCGCCCGGCTCGCCGGCCGCCGGGTGCCCGAGCCCGGGCCGTGGGACGTGCTGCTGTGCGCGGGCGCCACCCACCGGCTGTCCCGGCTGATCACCAAGGACTCCGTGACCAGCCCGCTACGGGTTCCGTTCGCCCGCTTCCGCGGCGCCGGCGGCCCCGGCGAGGTCCAGGAGGAGGTGCGCGGCCACGGCGCCCGCAAGGTCGTCGGCGAGCTGCTGACCTGCCCGTTCTGCACCGGCATGTGGATCGTCAGCGGGCTGGCGGCCGGGCTGGTCTTCGCCCCCGGCCCACCCGGCTGGCCGCCGCCGCGCTCACCGCGCTCACCGGCTCCGACCTGCTGCAGTTCGTACGGGTCCGGATGCAGCAGGCCGTCGGCGAGTGACCGCCAAGGAGGGTTTATGACGCATCCGTCCCACGACCGCCTGGCGGGCCGCGCCGCGCTGGTGACCGGCGCCTCCCGGGGACTGGGCCTGCTCATCGCCCGCGAACTCGCCCGCCGCGGCTGCAAGGTGCTCGTCTGCGCCCGCGACGGCGAGGAACTGGGCCGGGCCGAACGCATGCTGCGCGCCGAAGGCGCCGAAGTCCGCGCCCCCGCCTGCGACGTCACCGGCCCCTCGGCCGCCCGGCGGCTCGTCGACGCCACGACCGCCGCGTTCGGCGGCATCGACATCCTCGTCAACAACGCCGGCACCATCCAGGTGGGGCCGGTGTCCGCGATGACGGAGACCGACTTCCGCGACGCCATGGAGACCATGTACTTCGCGCCGCTGCGGCTCGTCCTGACCGCCCTGCCCGAGATGCGCGAACGCGGCGGCGGGCGCGTCGTCACCATCGCCTCGCTCGGCGGCCGGATCGCCGCGCCCCACCTCCTGCCCTACGTCGGCGCCAAGTTCGCCCTCACCGGCCTCTCCCAGGGCCTGCGGGCCGAACTCGCCGCCGACGGCATCAGCGTCACCACCGTCCTGCCCGGCCTGATGCGCACCGGATCGCACACGGCCGCCCGCTTCAGCGGCCAACCCACCCGCGAATACGCCTGGTTCGCCGTCTCCTCCGGGCTGCCCCTGCTGTCCATGGACGCCGAGCGGGCCGCCCGCGCCATCGTCCGCGCCGCCGAACGCCGCCGCCCCGAGCTGGTGCTCACCCCCGTCGCCAAGGCCGCCGTCCGGCTGCACGGCCTGGCCCCCGCCACCACCACCCGCGCCCTCACCCTCGGCGCCCGGCTGCTGCCGCGCGGCGGACCCGGACCCGCCCACGACGTACCCGGCCGACAGGCCGCCCGCCGCCTCGGCTCCGCCGCGGTCGCCCGCCTCACCGCCCTCAACGACCGGGCCGCCCGCCGCTACAACCAGCGGACCGGGCCGTGAGCGGTGGCGCCGCGGGGGCCGGTGGTGAGGGTGCCCCGGTCCCTCCCCCAGAGGGGGCACCCCCATTTCGCCGTTTCTTGCGGGGGCGAGCCCCCGCACCCCTGAAACCGCGCTCCGCGCGGTTGTCCTCAATCTCCCCCAGAGGGGGCACCCCCAACGGGCTGACTAGTCAGCCCGTTGGGGGTGCCCCCTCTGGGGAGTTTGAGGACGAGCGGCGAAGCCGCGACAAGCGGGGTCTGGGGCGCAGCCCCAGGAAACTGGGGGCACCTCCCAGCGGTAGCTGGGGGAGAAAGGGCGGGACCGGGGCACCCCACCCCTGTGACCGGGCCCACTGGCCCCCGATCACGCCTCCCACCTGCGGCTTCGCCCGTGGTGACCCACCGCACACCTCCCGCGCTTCTCCCGGCGGGGAACCGCTTGTGACGATGTCCGGGACGCCAGGAGCGCCGCCCACCACGCGAGCCCGTCCACGGCGTCCCCCGGCCCCCGCCGCGCACCGCGGCGGGGCTTTCGACGCCCGGACGACCGATCCGCACGCGACCATCGCGGCGCGCGGACACGTGGGGCCCGAACGTGCCGGCCCGCCCGACCCGCTCGCCTACCCACGGACGGACCCTTGCGCCCCACGCCCGCCCAGCCCGCAGCCCTCACGACCGATGCCGCCACGCGCGTGCGCCCGGTCCGCGCCCTGCTCACCCGCCGTCCGGCCGGCGGCCAGGGCGACCGGTCGCCCTGGCGCTGTCTGCGCAGCCGCAGCATGCGCTGGTGGTCGGCCGCCAACCTGGTGTCGAACCTCGGCACCTGGATGCAGCTGACCGTGCAGAACCTGCTCGTCCTCCAGCTGACCGGCTCCGCCGCCGCGACCGGCCTCTCGCTCTCCGTCCAGGCCGCGCCCGGCCTGCTGTTCGGCCTGCTCGGCGGCGCCGTCGTGGACCGGCTGCCGCGCAAGCTCACCGCCGCCGTCAGCCAGGCGCTGCTGGCCGCCGTGGCCTTCACCACCGCCGTGCTGGTGGGCTGCGGCATGCTCACCGTGCCCGTCCTGATGGTCCTCGCCGCCGTGACCGGCCTGATCGCCACCGTCGACGGTCCGGCGACCTCGCTGCTCGGCAACGACCTCGTCCCGGAGAAGGACGTGCCCTCGGCCATCGCGCTGGGCTCGGTCGTGCACAGCGTCGGCCGGCTCGCCGGTACCGCCCTCGCGGCCGTCGGCATCGCCACCATCGGCACGGCGGGCGCCTACGCGCTCAACGGCGTGTCGTTCCTGTTCGTGACCGCGGTCATCCCGTTCCTCAAGCTGCACCCGGACGCCCGCGCGGCGGACGAGGCCGCGCCGGCCGCCGCCGCGGCGGCCGGGGGCGGGCGCGGTGGCCTGGCGTTCTTCCTCAGCCGGCGCACGCTGGTCGCCCTCGCGGTGATCGCCGCCGTCAGCGCCGTCCTCGGCCGCAACTACCAGCTCACCCTCGCCACCCTCGTCACCGGGCCGCTGCACGGCGGCGCCGGCGCCTACGGGCTGGTCTCCGCGCTGCTCGCCGTCGGCGGCATCGTGGGTGCCGTGGTGGCCGGCCGGCTGCGGAAGCCGACCGTGCGGCTGGTCGCGCTGCTCGCCGCGGCGGGGGCGGTGCTCCAGATGGCGGCGGGCGTGAGCCCGATGCTGATGATGCTGCTGGTGATGGTGGTGCCGATGGCGATCGTCGAGTCCGTCTCGGACACGGCCACCACGACCGTCCTCCAGACCGACCCGCCGCCGCACATGCGCGGCCGCGTCCTCGGCGTCTGGCGCAGCGTGAGCACCGCCTGGGGCCTCGCCGGCCCGCCGCTGCTGGGCCTCCTCGTCCAGGGCGCGGGCGAGCGCGGCGCGCTCGTGATCGGTGGTGCGGTCATCACGGCCGTCATCGGCGCGGGCATGCTGTTCCGCCGCCGGCGGAGCGTGCCGGCCGTCCGCCCGGCGATGGCGCCGGTCGCCGAACCGGCCTTCCAGACGGCGGCCTGAGCGCAGCCGGGCGCGGGCCCGGCCGCCGTACGGATCCCGGTCCCGGGGGCGGCGGGTCCCCATCCGTGGAGGCGCGGGGCCGCCGGCCGTGGGCCCCTGTCCAGGGACCCGGAGAACCACCGGAAACAGGGCCCCTCCTCCCGGAGGGCGCCTCACACCAGCGCGGCCCAGACGATCATCGTCACCACGAAGACCAGGACGAGGATGCCGATCGCGACGAGCGGCCCCTTCGCCCAGCCCCGCGTCGGGTTGTAGGTCTCCCGGGGCCCGCGCCGCCCGTGCTGTCCTCGCCGGGCGGCGTCTCGCCCGGCGGTACGCCGCCGCCGGGCTCCAGACCGGGCGTGCGGGCCGGGTCCGGATCGGGGTTGGTACCGGTCATGGCGGTTCGCCTTCCTGTCGTGTCGTCCCCCACGGCGTTCCGGTGGCTGTCGTCTTCGTCTTCAGGGTGCCGCGTGGTGGGGGCGGGGGCCACGCGGGACGTGTGCCCCGGATCCGCCGCCGCCCTCCCGGCCCGTCGCCGACCCCACCGCTTCCAGCACCTCGTCCACCCCGATCCGCAGCAGCAGCGGGTCCGGTACGCGGCCGTGCGGGTCGCCCGGCGGGCCCGGGTGCCACAGCACCCGGTGGCGCGGGCAGGGCGGCGGGCCCCAGAGCGCGGGGGAGACCGGACCGAAGAGGGTGACGCTCGACGCGGCGTGGGCCACGGCCAGATGGGCGATGCCCGTGTCCCCGCTGACGACCGCCGCCGCGCCCGCGACGAGCGCCGACAGCGCGGCGAACGGCAACCCGCCGGCCAGCGGACGTCCACCTTCCGCGGCCACCTGCCGTACGAGCTCCTCCTCGCCCGGCCCGCCCGTGACCACCACGTCGTGGCCCGCCGCGGCGAGCGCGCGCACCACCGCCGCGTACCGCTCCGGCGGCCAGCGGCGGGCGGGCGACGCCGCGCCCGGGTGCACGATCACCGCTCCGGGGCCGGGGAGGGGGCTTCCGGACGCGACAGGGCCAGGTCGGCGGCGTCGGCCGGGACGCCGTAGGAGCGCAGCAGCCGGCACCAGCGCTCGCGCTCGTGCTCGTCCGCCCGCCAGGGCGGCCCGTCGATGTCGGGGGTGCCCGGGTGGGCGAACGCCAGCAGCCGTCCCGGCCGCAGCGCGGAAAGCAGCCGGTGGCTCGGGGGGCCGTTGCCGTGCAGGTCGACGGCCACCTCCGGCGGGCGGCCCGTCCAGGCCAGGGCGCTCGGCACGGCCCTGCCGGGCGCGGACGCCGGGAGCAGCCGGTCGACGGCGCCCGTGGCGGCGGCGACGGGCGCGAGGTCCGCCGGCGCGGCGAGCACGATCTCATGCCCCGGATGCGCCCGGCGCAGCGCCCGCAACGCCGGCACACCGGCGAGCAGATCGCCGAGCCCCAGGGCGCGCAGCACCAGCAGCCGGGGGCGGTCCGGCGACGCGGCGGCGCGGGACGGCCGTACCACCCGCGAGCCGGGGTCCACCCGCGAGCCGGAGCCCCCGGCCGGCCTCGCGCTCACCGTCGCTCGTCCCGCGTGGGTCCCGTACGCCGAGAGGCACCGCCACGAGCACCGTGCCGGCCCCCCGGAGGGTCGACGACCGGGCCACCTTCGGCACGTCCCGCCGCACGCGCAGCGTCTTCCCCGCCGGTGCGGCCGAACGTCGTGCCGCGTAGCCCACCGGCGGCCGGCCCACTCCTGGTACCGCGTACGCCGCCGGTCCCCGCCCCGCCGCTTCCGGCAGCGGGCCTGCCCCCGCTCTGCCCGCCGCGTCCGCGCCGGCGCCGCTCTCCGGTCGCCGGCTTGGTGCCGGTGTCGTGCCGGTGCCCGGTTCCGGCCCGGCGTTCGCGGTGCCGCTCCGCGCGCCGCGAGCCGTGGCGGGGCCGGCATCCGGGCTCCGTACCGCCGCTGCGCTCGTGTGCGGTCCCGTACCGGCGCGCCCGTTCGGTGTGCCTCCTGCCGGCGACCGGCCGGTGCCGGGTTCCGGGCCCCCGGTCGCGGCTCCACCCCGGCCGCCGCGGGCCGAAGCCGCGTCGGCACGCCGGGCATCCGGGCCTCCCACCGCCACCGTGTCCGTGGCCGGCCCCGCGCCCACCGGTGCGGCCGGGGGCTCCCGGCCCGCGCCGCGCCTCCGGCCGTGGCCGCGCGCACGGCACCGCCGGCCGGCGGACGGTCCGTCCCGTTCGCCGGCCGCCGGAGGCCACCGCGCTCCGCGCAGGAAGCCGCCCGCGTCGCCAGCAGTGTGCTGGAGCGGCCGTCGAGGTAGGGGAGGAGGACGGCCTGGCCGCCCCAGGAGGCGAGTTGGGGGGCCTCCGGGAGTTGTTCGACGGCGTAGTCGCCGCCCTTGACCCAGATGTGCGGGCGGAGTTCGGCGAGGAGGGCCTCGGGGGTGTCCTCGTCGAAGACGGCCACCGCGTCGACGCACTGGAGGGCGCGGAGCACTCTGACGCGGTCGTGCAGGGGATTGATCGGGCGGCCGGCGCCCTTGCGGCGGCGGACGGAGGCGTCCGAGTTGAGGCAGACGATCAGGCAGTCGCCGATGCCCCGGGCCTGTTGCAGGAGGCTGACGTGGCCGGCGTGCAGCAGGTCGAAGCAGCCGCCCGCGGCCACGACCGTGCCGCCCGCCGCGCGGACCCGGCGGGCCAGGCGCAGCGCGTCGGTGTCCGTGCCGCCGGCGAAGGGCGGGGCCGGGCTGGGGCCGCCGGACACCGCGCGCGGGCCGCCCTCCGCCACGTAGCGGGTGGCCGCCGCCACGGCCTCCTGGACGGCCTCGGCGGGCAGGGCGCCGTCGCCGAGCAGGCCCGCGGCCGTCGCGGCGAAGCAGTCGCCGGCGCCGCACGCGTCGCCGCTGTGCCGGGCGGCGGTCGGCACCAGCAGCGGGCTGTCGCCCTGCGAGAGCAGCGCGCCGCGCCCGCCGAGGGTGACCGCGACGCTCACCGCGTGCCAGCGGCGCACCAGTTCGGCCGCCGTGCGGGCGACCGCGCCCAGCGCGTCGCCGTCGGTGTCGGCCGTGTCCGAAGCAAACCGGCGCGCCTCCTCGCCGGTCGGCGTCACCAGCCGCGCCCCGCGCACCGGTGGCCGGCCGCGCGGGTGCGGGTCCCAGACCAGGGCGGTGTGCGGGGCCCGGGCGGCGAGCGCGTCGCGGAGGACGTCGGCGGTGCCCCGGGCGTAGTCGGCGACGAGGATCGCGCGGGCCTCCGCGACGGCCTCCAGCGCCTGTTCGGTGACGCCGGCCGCGCGCCCGGCGCCCCGGTCGAGCCGGACGACGGGCCGCCCGCCCGCCAGCACCCGGGTCTTCTCCGGCAGCGGCCCGTCCGAGGGCAGCGGGATCAACCGGAGCCAGGGTTCGAGGAGTTCGCGCACCTGGCGGGCCGCCGGGTCGGCGCCCAGGGGCGTCACCAACATGACGGGCCGGCCCGCCCGCGCCGCCAGGTAGGCGGCCAGCGCGGCGCCGCCCGGCCGCAGCCGCTCCTCGCAGTCGTCCAGCACCGGGACGGGCGCGTCCGGCGCGAGCCGGTCCGCGGTGCCGGCCAGGTCGCGGTCGAGCAGCGCGTCGCCGACGACCAGCAGGGGGGTCCGGGGCGTCATGGGGGCTCCCAACTGTCGTTCCCTGACGAGGATTCACGGGCCCGCGGCGAGCGCCGCGTCGAACGACGCGCACAGCAAGTGCACCGCGACCAGGTGCAGTTCCTGGACGTTCGCCGTCGTCCCGGCCGTCACGCACAGCCGGTCGTGGCCGGCCTCCGCCAGCGGGTTGGGGGCCGGGCCGGTCAGCGACCACACCTCCACGGCGGAGGCCCGGCCCGCCGCCGCGGCGGCCAGCAGGTTGGGGCTGGCGCCGCTCGTCGACAGCAGGACCAGGACGTCGCCGGGGCGCGCGTGCGCCCGCACCTGGCGGGCGAACAGCTCGTCCGGGCCGTAGTCGTTGACGATCGCCGTGCAACTGGAGGTGTCGGCGTGCAGCGCGATGGCCGAGAACGGCGGCCGGTCGTCGCGGTAGCGGCCGACCAGCTCGGCCGTCAGGTGCTGCGCCTGGGCGGCGCTGCCGCCGTTGCCGGCGGCCAGCAGCCGGCCGCCCGCGGACAGCACCCCGGCCAGCCGCCGGCCCCAGCGCTCGGCGACGGCCGCCTGCTCCGCGCGGAACAGCTCCAGGGCCGTCAGCAGCCGGCCGCAGTGGTCGCCGCCGGCGGTGTCCGGCGGCCGTACGGTACGGGTGACGGTCATCGCACACCTCCCGTGGCGACGGGGGAGACGGGGGCCGGTTCCGCGACCCGTCCCGTGACCCGCTCGTAGACCTGCTCGACGCCTTCCGCGACCGTCTCCCAGGCGTACCGGGCCACCGCCCGGGCCCGCCCCTCGCGGCCGTACGCCGCGATCCGCTCCGGATCGGCGAGCAAACTGGTGACGGCGTCGGCCAGTTCGACGTGCTTCCCGGCCGGGACCAGCAGCCCGGTCTCGCCGTGCGCGACCGTGTCGCGGTGGCCGCCCACGTCCGTGGCCACCACCGGGACGCCGCAGGCCATCGCCTCCAGCGGCACGATGCCGAACGGCTCGTACACCGGGGTGCACAGCACCACGTCGGCACCGCGGATCAGCGCGGGCATGTCCTCGTGCGGTACGCAGCCGAGCGGCACGAACCGGTCGGCCACCCGCAGCCGGCGGGCCAGGCCCAGCAGCCGTACCGCCTCCGGATCCTTCAGCAGCCCGTCGACGGGCGGCCCGCCGGCCACCACCAACTCGGCGTCGGGTATGCGCTGGAGCGCCTTCAGGGCCAGGTCGACGCCCTTGCGGGGGACGAGCCGGCCGACCACCAGCAGCCGGTGCCGGGCCCGGCGAGCCGGGGCCAGGGCGACCCGGCCGCGGGCCGAGAAGTGCTCGGTGTCCACCCCGCACGGCACCACCGAGCAGCGGTCCCGGGCGACGCCCATCAGCTCCAGCTCGTCCACCTCGTCGGAACAGGTGGCCAGGACCCGCGCGCAGGACGCGCCGATGGTCCGCTCCACCTCCAGCCGCTCCGGCGGGCTGGTGTCCGCCTTCCCCTGGTGCCGCCGCTTCACGGTGCCCAGCGCGTGGTACGTCTGGACGACGGGCACCCCCAGCCCGTGCGTGCCCATCAGCGCCACCAGGCCGGACATCCAGAAGTGGGCGTGCACCACGTCCGGCCGGTCGTGCCGCCACGCCCGCGCCAAGTGCCCGCCGAAGTGCGGCATATGGGCCAGCAGCCGGTCCTTGGGCACATACCGGTCGGGACCGGCGCGGACGTGTTCCACCACCGCACCGGACGGCAGCGGCACCCGGTCCGGCGACGTCGCGTCCTCCCGCCGCGTGTAGACGGTCACCTCGTGGCCGCGCTCGGCGAGCAGGTCCGCCAGCCGCGCCACATAGACGTTCTGGCCCCCCGCGTCGGGGCCGCCGAGCGCGGCGAGCGGGCTCGCGTGCTCGGACACCATGGCGATCCTCATCGCGTCACCTCCTTGATCAACCGGTCCCAGTCGTCCAGGAACCGGGGCAGCCCGTACCGGGCCAGGGCCGCCTTCCGGGCCGCGCGGCCCGTCTCGCGGGCCAGCTCCGGTTCGGCGACGAAGCCGCGGACGGCGTCGTGCAGCACGTCCAACCGGTTGGACAGCACCCCCGCGCCCGGCGGCACCGCCTCGCACGCCTCCGTGGTGGCCAGCGCCACCACCGGCATGCCGAGGTGCATCGCCTCCAGCAGGGACAGGCCCAGCGAGGTCCAGCGCACCGGGTGCAGGTACACCCGGCGCTCGGCCAGGGCGGGGTGCAGGGCGCTCTGGACGAGCTCCCGGCCCCGGCAGCGGTCCTCCAAGACGCCCAGCCGCCCGGCGATCCCCTCCGTGCCCATGCCGAACACGTCCAGCGGCGCGGCCTCCGAGAAGTACGGGAGCAGGTCCGTGCCGGTCGTCCGGCCGCGCCGCAGCGGCTCGTTGACGACCACGGCGGCCCGCTCCAGCCGGCCCGTCCACAGCGGGCCGGGGTCGACGATGCCGTGCTCGATCACGGCGGTGGGCGTCGTCCCGCAGTCCCACATCAGCCGGTTGAAGTGCGTGACGTGGACGATCGTCAGCTCAGGGCGGTCGGCGGCCGGATGCCGGGTGTCCGGGACCGGCCCGCCCGGCGCGTTGTGCTCCAGGTAGACCGTGGGCACCTCGACGCCCGGGCGGCGGCCCAGCCATTCGCGGGCCAGCCCGATCTCGTGCGGGCGTTGCAGGACCAGCAGATCGACGTCGGTGTCCCGAAGCTCCTCCGGGGGCACCTCGACGACCGACTCCGGCCAGTCGAAGGTGGCCGCCCGGCCCAGCCCGTCCGGGCCGCGGTCCGGCGTCACCGGCACCAGGTAGGTGTGCGGGCCCTGGACGAACGCCGTCGTCCACGAGCCGTGCACGTGCCACAGCAGGATCCTCATGGCGTTCGCTCCGTCCGTTCGGGCCGGCCCGCCGGGGCGGGGCCGGGCTCCAGGCCGGGCGTGCGCCCGGTCAGCTTCTCCACGGCGGCCAGCACGTCCTCGGGGGACACCCCGTTCAGGCACGGGTGGCCGGGCACCGGGCACTCCCGGGCCCTGCTGCCCGCGCAGGGCGCCCGCTCGTCCCCGAGCAGCACGTGCGGCACCCCGTACGGGGCCCAGCGCTCGGCCGGCACCACGGGGGCGAACAGGCACACCACCGGCGTGCCCACGGCCGCCGCCAGGTGCGCCGGGCCGGTGTTGCCCACCACGACGGCGGCGGCCCGCGCCAGCACCCCGGCCAGCTCGGCGGGCCCGGTCCGCCCGCCCAGGTCGAGGGCCACGCCGCCGGCGACGGCCGCGGTCAGCTCGCGCTCCCCGGGGCCGCCGGTGACCACCACCCGGTAGCCGGCCCTGGCCAGCGCCCGGACCGCCGCCGCGCACCGGTCGCCGCTCCAGCGGCGGGCGGGCACGGCCGCGCCGGGATGCACGACGACGTAGCCGGACGCGTCGCCCAACTCCGGGAGCGGGCCCGGCGGTTCCCGGACGGCGAGCCGCCCGTCGTCCCCCTCCGGCAGCCGGAAGCCGGCCGCCTCGGCGAGGTCCAGCGCGGCGGCCGCCTCGTGCCGGCGCGGCCCCCGCCGGTGCCGTACGTCCAGGAGGGCGCCCGGATAGTCGACGGAGTCCGCCGCGATGCGCTCCACCCCGGCGAGCCGCAGCAGCAGGGCCAGGGGCAGCGGGCTCTGGTGGAACGAGGTGAGGATCAGGGCGACGTCCGGCGGGTCCGCGGCGATCCGCCCGACGAACGCCCCGACGTCCGCCCGCTCCACGGCCGGCGGTTCGAACCCCACCCACGGCGCGTCCCACACCACCACGTCGTCCACGCCGGGCAGCATCCGCGCGGCGGGCGCGCCGCGCGGCCCGCACAGCAGCGTGGTCCGGGCGGCCCCCGCGGCGACGGCCCGCACGGCGGGGCCGGCGAGCAGGACGTCCCCGAAACTGTCGAGACGGGCCACGAGCGCTTTCACGGCCGGCCCCCTTCCGCCGGGTCCGGAACGGGGGCGTCCGCACGGGCGGGTCGTCCCGCTTCCGGGACCGGCGGAGCCGCCCCCGCTCCGGGGCCCGGCCGCCGGACGGCGCGGACGCCGTCGTCGCACGGATCCGGGGCCCGCCCGCCCGAGCCGGCCGACCCGCCGGCCGGCCGGGGCGCGACGGCGCCGGCCGCGCCCCTCGCGGCCGGGTGGGGGCCCCGGCGGAGCGGGGCCCCGGACGGCTCGTGAACGTTCGCGGCGCGGCGCCGTTCACCGCCCACCGTGGCCGGCAGCGCCCTGCGGACGGCCCGGACGCGGCCGGCCCCGCTTCCGCCCGTGCCGTCGGCACCGCCGCCCGTGCCCCGGGCCCCCGCCCCGGGCGGGATGCCGCTGCCGGACGCCGTGCGGGCGGGGCCCGGGGCGCCGGTGGTGGCGGGGGAGGCCACCGGGACTTCGGCGGCGGTCGTGCCGCCGCCCGCGTGGCGCGCGAGCGCGATCCGTACCGCCGACGGCAGGTCCGGCGCCCAGCACCCGGCCCGCGCCACCTCCTCCAGGCGCGTCGCCCGCGTCGGGACGAGGACGCCCGCCGCGCCGGCCGCCGCCGCCGCGTCCATGTCGCTGCCGATGTCGCCGATGACGACGCAGTCCTCGGGGTCGACGCCCAGCGTGCGGGCGGCCGCCAGGACCAGGCCCGGGGCGGGCTTGCGGCAGGGGCAGCCGTCGTGCGGGCCGTGCGGGCAGACCGCCCATGCGTCGAACCGGCCGAGCAGCCGCTCCACGCGCGCGTTCACCCGGTCGACCTGGGCCGGCGTCAACAGGCCGCGCGCCACGCCCGACTGGTTGCTGACCACCCCGAGCGGCACGCCCAGCCGCCGCAGCAGGGACACGGCCTGCCGGGCGCCGGGGGCGGGGACCACCCGCGCCGGGTCGCCGTTGTAGGGCACGTCGCGGACCAGCGTGCCGTCCCGGTCGAACAGCACGGCGGCCGGGAGCCGGCGGGCCGTCATGGCCGCACCCCCTTGCGCGGGGCGGTCCGTACCGCCACGGGGACGACGCGCGGGCCGCGCGCCGCCGGCCGTACCGGCCGGACGCCCCGGTGCCGCCAGGTGCCGCGCAGCCGGTGGCAGACCGCCAGCGGCGGGATGACCGCGCTGGTCGCGAGCATCGCCGCCACCTCGGGCGCGGTGCGGGGACCCGGCGCGATCCGGGCCCAGGCGAACTCGGCCGTGCCCAGCGCCCAGCCGGCGGCCGCCGCCGCGCCCGCGCCCGGGTGACCGGAGATCGCCAGGGCCGCCGCCAGCGTCCCGGCCGCGGTCACCAGCACGTGCCCGCGCAGCCGCCCGCGCGGCGCCCCGGCCCGCCGCCACCAGTCGGAGCCGTGCAGCCGCAGCATCAGCGCGTCGTCGGCGTTGCCCGCCTGGGCGCGCACCGAGACCCAGGGGCCGGCCGGGCGCACCGGGTGCCGGGTGGTCCGGGTGCCGCGCTCCAGCCGCCTGCCGGTCGCCAGGACGCGCAGCGCCAGGTCGGCGTCCTCGCGGAAGGCGCGCGGGAAGCGCTCGTCGAAGCCGCCCACCGCCTTCAGGGCGGCGGTGCGGTACGCCATGTCGGCCGTGGCCCACCGGGCGTCCGCCAGTCCGGCGGTGTTGCGCTCCCAGTCGGTGGGGCGCCGCCCGGACGGCAGCGGCACCTCGATGACGCCCTGGACGCCGGCCACGTCGGGGCCGGCCCGCAGCAGGTCGCCGGCCAGGTCGTCGCGCCAGGCGGGCCCCACCCGGACGTCGTCGTCGAGGAAGACCACCCAGGGACTGTCGACCGCCCGCCAGCCGGCGTTGCGGGCCGCGGCGGGCCCCCGGCCGCCGGCGTTCAGCACCGACGCGCGGGGCCGCAGCGTCCCCAGGGCCGCCAGCGGCAGCGGCGGCCGGGCGTGCCGGGGCCGCGACGGTCGTCGACGACGACCACCTCGCGGGGCTCGGGGCCCGCCGACGACGCCAGCGCGTCGAGGCAGTCGGCGAGGCAGGGCCGCCCGACGGTGGGGATCACCACCGCGTAGCCGAAGGAACCGGTCGTTCCGGGAGAGGAGTTCATGCCGAGGTCCTCCCTCCGGCGTACGCGCCGCCGCGCCGGACCGCGTACGGGCCGATGGCCAGCAGGTCCACGGGCGCCGAGCCGAAGCACTCCAGCGCGTCGCGCGGGTCGTCGACCATCGGCCGGCCGGCCGTGTTCAGGCTGGTGTTGACGACGACGGGCAGCCCGGTGCGGCGTTCGAACTCGGCGAGCATCCGGGCCACCAGCGGTTCCCGACGCGGCTCCACGGTCTGGATCCGGGCCGTGCCGTCCACGTGCACGACCGCCGGGATCCGGTCCCGCCACGGCCGGGCCACGCCGTGCACGAACAGCATGTACGGACTGGGCAGCGGCCCTTCGAAGATCTCGGCCGCCCGGTCGGCGAGGACCATCGGCGCGACCGGCCGGAACTCCTCGCGCCCCTTGACGTGGTTGAGCCGCTCCAGGTTCTCCGCCCGGCCGGGGTGGGCCATCAGCGACCGGTGGCCGAGCGCCCGGGGCCCGTACTCGCTCCGGCCCTGGAACCAGGCGACGATCCCGTCCGCGGCCAGCGTCTCGGCCACCGCCGCCGCGATGTCCGGCGGCCGCTCGTACGGCACCCGGGCCCGTTCCAGCCACCCGCGCAGCTCCTCGTCGGACCAGCCGCGGCCCAGGTCGGCGCCGTCCATCGGCGCGGTGGGGGCGCCGCCGTCCGCGGCGAGCTGGAGCGCGGCGCCCAGGGCCGTGCCCGCGTCGCCGGCGGCGGGCTGCACCCACACCCGGCGGAACGGACCCTCCACGGCGATACGGGAGTTGGCGACGCAGTTGAGGGCCACCCCGCCGGCCATGGCCAGCGACTCCGCGCCGGTCCGGCCGTGCAGCCAGCGGGCCAGGTCCAACAGGAGTTCCTCCAGGCACTGCTGGGTGCTGGCGGCGAGGTCGGCGTGGTCCTGCGTCCACTCCTGGCCGGGGGCGCGCGGCTCGGTGAGCGCCGCCCACGGCACCGCGCTCGCCCGGAACCCGCCGTCCTCCGTGGCGTGCAGGTACGTCCGCACCTCGGCCAGGAAGCGCGGCTTCCCGTACGCCGCGAGGGCCATCACCTTGTACTCGTCGCTGCTGCGCAGGAAGCCCAGGTGCGCGGTGAGTTCCTCGTAGACCAGGCCCAGGGACTGCGGCAGCCGCTGGGTGGCCAGCACCTCCAGGTCGCCGCCGGTGTAGCGGCCGGCCAGGTGCGACGCGCACTCCCCGCGCCCGTCCAGGACGAGGACCGCGCTGTCGGCGTGCGGGGCCGCGAGGCCGGCGGACGCGGCGTGCGCCACGTGGTGGGCGACGAAGCGGACGCGCGCGGGGTCCAGGCCCGGCAGGGCGTCGGCGAGGAAGGCCGGCGCCTCGCGGGCGTAGGTCTGCCGCAGGTGGTCCCACGGGTCGTCGAGCCCCATCTCGGCGGCGGGCAGGGCGAGCGCCGGATCGTAGGAGTAGGCGACGGCGTCCAGGTCGCCGGGGTCGAGCCCGGCGTACTCCAGGCACCACCGGGCGGAGAGCACCGGCAGCTCCCAGGCCGCGAACGGCACCGGCCGCTTGCCGTGCTTGCGCCGGGAGAACCGCTCCTCCTCGGCGGCGGCGACGATCCGCCCGTCGGCGACCAGCGCCGCGGCCGGGTCGTGGAAGAGGGCGTTGATACCGAGGATGCGCATGCCGTGCTCCGTCTCTCGTGGGGGTCGGGCGCCGGAACTCGCGGGGGCCGGGCGGGGGTTACGAGGAGGGGGCCGTCCGCGCGAACCACTCCACGGTCCGTTTGAGGCCCTCCGCGCAGTCCACACGGGGCGACCAGCCGAGGAGGCGGCGGGCCAGCGTGGTGTCGGGGCGGCGCTTGCCGGGGTCGTCGACCGGCCGGTCGACGAACTCGATCACCGAGGCGGAGCCGGTCAGGTCCACGATGAAACGGGCCAGTTCGAGGACGGTCGTCTCGTCCGTCCCGCCGATGTTGACCGGGCCCGGGTGGCCGCGGGCGGCGAGCGCCAGGATGCCGTCCACCGTGTCGTCGATGTAGGTCAGGGAGCGCGTCTGGCCGCCGTCGCCGGCCACCGTCAGCGGCTCGCCGTCGAGCGCCTGCCGGATGAAGTTGGGCACCGCCCGCCCGTCGTCGGCCCGCATCCTGGGGCCGTAGGTGTTGAAGAGGCGGACGATGGCGGTGTCCGTGCCGTGGGTGCGCCGGTAGGCGGCGACCAGGGCCTCGGCGTAGCGCTTGGACTCGTCGTAGACGCTGCGCGGGCCGATCGGGTTGACGTTGCCCCAGTAGTCCTCGCGCTGGGGGTGTTCGAGCGGGTCGCCGTACACCTCGGAGGTGGAGGTCAGCAGGAAGCGGGCGGCGTTCCGGCGGGCGAGCTCCAGGGCCGCCCGGGTGCCGTTGCTGCCCACCTCCATCGTCTGGATCGGCAGCCGCAGGTAGTCGGCGGGCGAGGCCGGGCAGGCCAGGTGCAGGACCAGGTCCACCGGGCCGGGGACGGCGGCCAGGGCGGCCGGGTCCGACACGTCGGCGCGGACGAAGGAGAACCGCGGATCCCCTTCCAGGTGGGCGATGTTGTCGCGGGACCCCGTGGCGAGGTTGTCCACGCAGCACACCTCGGTGCCCTCGGCCAGCAGCCGTTCGCACAGGTGGGATCCGACGAAACCCGCTCCTCCGGTGATCACCGCACGGGTCCAGCGTCGTTCGTCCATGATCTCACTCCTTCGCGTACGGGCACCGGTCCCGGTGCGGTACGGCCCGCCGGTGGGGGACCGGCTGTCGTCGTCCCGTCGGGGCGGGCTGCCGCGGCGCCGGACCGTCCGGTGGCCGGGGCCCGGGGACGACGCGGAATGGAGTTCTGTCTCTGCGGCCGGCCGGGAAGGGCTCGGCGCGGGGGCGGTCACCCGGCCCGGTTCACCCGGGGCTCGCGGTCGTGACCCGCCGTAGCGAATGCGGCTCGGCTAGAAGCGTCGCACAGCCCCGGCGGTTGGGCCACCTGGGGCAACCCGGGCCCGGCGGTACCGCCCGCCCCGCCCGTTTCGGCTTGCCCGCCCGGGGCAGGCGGGTGAGCCTGAGGAGGCGATCGGCGCCGCAGGACGCCGGCCCTCCGGGGCGGTCGCGCCGGCGCCGGGAACCGCGGCACGCGGGACGGCCCCGGCCGGCGGCCGCCGCGACGAGGCATCGACCAGGAAGGACGTACGCGCGTGCCCGCTCAACCCGAGTCAGGCCGGAGCATCGACCCGGCGGCGCAGGACGCCAAGGACCAGCAGCTGGAACGGTTCCGCGCCGCTCCCGCCCACGACGCGCTCACCACCGACCAGGGCGTGCGCGTCGACGACACCGACAACGCGCTGCGGGCCGGCCGGCGCGGGCCCACGCTGCTGGAGGACTTCCACAACCGGGAGAAGCTCACCCACTTCGACCACGAGCGCATCCCGGAACGCGTGGTGCACGCCCGGGGCGCCGGCGCCTACGGCTACTTCGAGCCGTACCAGTCGCTGAGCGAGTACACCTGCGCCGACTTCCTCGCCGAGGCCGGCCGGCGGACGCCCGTCTTCGTCCGCTTCTCCACGGTCCAGGGGCCGCGCGGCTCCGCCGACACCGTGCGGGACGTCCGCGGGTTCGCCACCAAGTTCTACACCCGCGAGGGCAATTACGACCTGGTCGGCAACAACATGCCGGTCTTCTTCATCCAGGACGCCATCAAGTTCCCGGACTTCGTGCACGCGGTGAAGATGGAGCCGCACAACGAGATCCCCACCGGCGCCTCGGCCCACGACACGTTCTGGGACTTCTGCTCGCTCCAGCCCGAGTCCACCCACATGCTGATGTGGCTGATGTCGGACCGGGCCATCCCGCGCAGCTACCGGATGATGCAGGGCTTCGGCGTGCACACGTTCCGCTTCGTCACGGCGGACGGGCGGGGCACGTTCGTGAAGTTCCACTGGAAGCCCAAGCTGGGCGTGCACTCCCTGGTGTGGGACGAGACGCAGATCATCGCGGGCCGCGACCCCGACTTCAACCGCCGGGACCTCTGGGAGTCCATCGAGGCCGGCGAGTACCCGGAGTGGGAGCTCGGCGTCCAGCTGGTGCCGGAGGAGAACGAGTTCGACTTCGACTTCGACCTCCTCGACGCCACGAAGATCATCCCGGAGGAGCAGGTGCCCGTCCGGCCGATCGGGCGCATGGTCCTCAACCGGAACCCGCAGAACTTCTTCGCCGAGACCGAACAGGTCGCCTTCCACACGGCGAACGTCGTGCCCGGCATCGACTTCACCAACGACCCGCTGCTCCAGGGCCGGAACTTCTCCTACCTGGACACCCAGCTGATCCGGCTCGGCGGCCCCAACTTCAGCCAGCTGCCCGTCAACCGGCCGATCGCGGACGTCCACCACAACCACCGCGACGGCTTCGGCCAGCAGGTCATCCACCCCGGAACCAACTACTTCCCCAACTCCCTCGGCGGCGGCTGCCCGGCGCACGCGGGCGCGGGCGGCGGCGCGGGCGTCTTCCGGCACTACGCCGAACGGGTGGACGGCGAGAAGATCCGGGTGCGCAGCGAGAGCTTCCAGGACCACTACAGCCAGGCGGCGCTGTTCTGGCACAGCATGGCCGACTGGGAGAAGCGGCACATCGTCGAGGCGTTCCGCTTCGAGCTGGGCAAGGTCATGTCCGTCGAGGTGCGCGAGCGCATGGTCGGCAACCTGGCCCACGTCGACGGCGAGCTGGCCGCCCTGGTGGCCGACGGCCTGGGCCTGCCCGCCCCCGCGCCCGACGCGAGCGTCCCCACCGCCGCGTCCCCCGCCCTGAGCCAGGAGAACCTGATGGGCGAGGGCATCCGCACCCGCAAGATCGCCGTGCTGGCGGCGGACGGGACGGACGCCGGGCAGGTCGCCGCCGCCCGCGGCCGGCTCACCGCGCACGGCGCGATCGTCGAGGTGCTGGCCGCCCGCGACGGCTCCGTGCAGGGCGCCGGGGGCGAAGTCCTCGACGTGGACCGGGCGATGCCCACCATGGCGTCCGTCCTCTACGACGCGGTCCTCGTGCCGGGCGGCGCCCAGGCGGTGTCGGTGCTGGCCGCCGACCCCGCGGCCGTGCGGTTCGTCGAGGAGGCGTACCGGCACGGCAAGCCGCTCGCGGTCTTCGGCGAGGGGACCCGCCTGCTGACGGCGGCCCGGCTGCCCGAGGACGTCGTCCTCGGCGAATCGGCGCCCTCCTACGGGGTGTTCGCCGGCGACGGCACCGCCTCGGTCGAGGACGTCGCCGACGCCTTCGCCGCCGCCATCGCGCTGCACCGCTTCCCGCGCCGCCCGGGCCTGCTCAACTGAGCCCGGGGGAGCGGACGGTGAACGCCGCCGACGGCCGGCGCACGGTACGGGCGCTGCTGGACGCGTACGGCCGCACCTACGCCGAGGAGGCGGGCATCCGGCTGCGGGACACCCCGCAGCCGCTGTACCGCCTCCTCGTCCTGGCCTGCCTGCTCAGCGCCCGCATCCGGGCGTCGGTCGCCGTGGCCACCGCCCGCTGCCTGGCGGACGCCGGGCTGAAGGATCCGCGCCGGATGGCCGACGCGACCTGGCAGCGGCGCGTCGACGCGCTCGGCGCGGGCGGCTACCGCCGCTACGACGAGCGGACCGCCACCCAGCTGGGCGAGGGCGCCGAGCTGCTGCTCGACCGGTACGGCGGCGACGTCCGCCGGATGCGCGCCGCCGCCGACGGCGATCCCGGCCGCCTCCCGGAGATCCTCCAGGAGATCCCCGGTCTGGGCCCCGCCGGGGCGAGCATCTTCCTCCGCGAGGTCCAGGGCGTCTGGCCGGAACTCCTGCCGTACCTCGACGACAAGGCCCTCCAGGGCGCCGCCCGCCTCGGCCTCCCCGAACGGCCCGAGGCCCTCGCCCGGCTGGCCGGCCCGGAACGGACGCCGGAGCTGGCCGCCGCCCTCGTCCGCGCCGCCCTGGACCGGACCGTGGTGGAGGACGTGCGGCGGCGGGCGGGGGAGTGAGGGGGCGCCGGACGGCGGCGCTCAGCGGGCCCCGGAGACGGGCGCCGGGACGGGCGCGGACCGGGAGAACCGCTCCCGCGCCCGGTCGAACACCTCGCGGAAAAGGGGATCCTGCACCGACCCGCGGTCGTAACGGACGCCGAACCTGCTCTCGTATTCGGCGAACCATCGCGCGTCGCCATTAAGGAATACGATGTCGTGCAAGGCCATGTGGCGGAGGGCGAGCATCGGCACCGGCGCGCGGAGCGCTTTGAATTCCGGATTCCGGGCGGCGGACTCGTCGCAGAGCGGGTGGAACTGGCTGATCATCAGCCCCTTTTCCACGATGCCCGGTTTAGCGCGGGCCTGCGCCGCGTCCAGCGCGGCCAGGCTGTCGGCGTCCCCCGGAAGGCCGTCGAGGACCACCAGGAGAGCGTGCAGGGTGCGGTTGCGGTGGGCCCACCGGGTGGCGCCGAACACCTCGACCATGCACGCGATCAGGGCGTCCAGGCCCGCCGGGGAGGCCGTCACCGGCCAGACCTCGAACCGCAGGGTGCCGGCCTCCAGCGAGGGCGGCACGAACGGGCAGACCGGACCCTCACGGGCGAGCCGCGCGTCCGGGAGGCACACGTAGTCGTGCAGCCAGTCCCGCGCCGCCGTCGCGCGCCCCGGTATCGGACCGCCGGACTCATCAGCCAGTTCGGACAATGCTCCACACCTTTCCGAAAAAAGGACCCGGGGGTGGTCACCTCGTGGTGGAACGCCAAGGTGTCCCCCCTCGGCGGACGGCATCGACCGTACACAGCGGGTCCGGCAATCGGAAGGTAAAAAAGTGAAATTCGGATGGCGGCGCAGCGGCGGTGCACCCGAAAGGGGCCCGAATGACCATGAAACAGGGGGAGGGGAACAGGGGATTCCTGAATTCCGCGGGCACCGGCGGGCTCAGGGCCCCGCACCGCCACCCCGCGACCCGGGGGCCGCTCCCGTACCGCCCGCCTCCGCCGGCTCCCCCTCGCCGTCCAGCGGGCGCAGCAGCGACGAACGCCCCGCGCGCCACGCCTCCAGCACCCGGCGCTCGAACCGCCCCTCCACCCACTGCGTGGCGGTGACGCCGAACTCCACGTCCGCCGCCAGCCCGGGCTCCTCCCGGAGCAGCCCGCCCACCACGTCGCGGCGCACCAACTGCTCGTGCACCGCGTCGGCCGACACGTGCTCGGCGTAGAACCGGACGGCGGCGGGACCGGCCCCCAGCCGCTCCATGGCCCGGACCAGCCGCCGCGAGCCGGGCGGCGAGGTGCACTCCAGGGTCGCGAAGTGGCCCACCAGGCAGCCGCGCAGCGCCCGGTGCAGGCCGAAGAGCGACATCAGGTTGCCGGTGGCCAGGGTGGCCGCGGGCACGGCGTCGACGTAGTGGCCGTAGGCGTCGTCCAGGCCCAGGTCTCGCATCAGGTCCGCGTACAGCTTCGCGTGCACCCGGTCCGCGCGGCCCGCGCCGAACTCGTCGTACTCCACCGCCACCAGGCCGGCCTTGGCCGCGCCCGTGAGCCGGGGGATGGCCCAGGCGTGCGGGTCGGCCTCCTTCAGCTGGTACACCGAGCGGTGCACGGCGTACTCGCGGAGCTGTCCCCATGTGCCGTGGTCGCGCAGGAAGTACGACGCGCCGTCCGCCTCGCCGTCCGGCGGTTCCGTGACCAGCTCCTCCAGCACGGCGTCCACGCCCTCCCCGATCGGCGCGTCGGCCCGCAGCGCCGCCAGGAAGGCGCTCTCCAGCACGGCCCGCAGCCGCAGCGCGCGCGGGTCCCACTCCCAGGCGTCCGACACACCCGGCAGGCCGCGGTAGTGCAGCTCGTAGCAGAGGTGGAGGGCCAGTTGGACGTCCTCCCCGTAGGGGTCGGCCGCTGCCACGGCGGGCGCGCCCGGCAGCGGGTCCCGGCCGTCGCCCGGGTCGCGGCCGAACAGTTCCAGGAGCGCGCCGGACAGTTCGCCGCGCGCGGCCGGACAGTGCATGGTGAGCCTCCGAGGTCCGCAGGGTTCGCGGGAGGGACGGTTACCCGGCGCCGGGCCCGTCACGCCGGGGGCCTGCGACGGCGGCGGTGGCTGGTGTCGCACCACGGGAACTGCTCGCTGCGCCGGCAGGTACAGAGGGCCACCACCGGACGGTCCGAGCGCACGACCGAACCGTCCTCCATGACCACCTCCACCGGCCCCTCCACCAGGAACGGCCCGTTCGGCTCGCGGGAGACGCGGCGGGCGGGCTTCGGCGCGGGCCCGCCGGCGCCGGGCCGCGCCCCTTCGTCCCCGGGGGCCGCCGCACCGCGTCAGGGCGTGCGCCGTCCACGGATCACCACCAGCTCCTCCTTGTCCTGCCCCGCCGCCAGCAGCCCGCGCTCGCGCAGCCAGCCGGCGCGGGCGCGCAGCACCGGCCCGAACGGCACGGACCTGCGGTCCGCCACCTCGGCCTCCATCCCTGCCCGCCGCAGCAGCTCCAGCGTCCGGTCCGCCCCGCTCAGCGCCGACTGCACCAGCAGCAGCACCCCGGACGAACGCAGCAACGGCGGTGCCTCGACGCACAGTTGGTCGAGCACCGCCCGTCCGTCGTCCCCCGCCTCCCAGGCGCGCGCGGGCCCCCGCCCGGGGAACGTGCCGTCGGGGGAGGGGACGTACGGGGGGTTGGCGAGGACGAGGTCGAAGCGCCGGTCCGCGACCGGGGCGAGCAGGTCGCCCCGCCGCACCTCGACGCGGCACCCGGCGAGCAGGGCGTTCAGCCGGGCCGTGAGCACCGCGCGGAGCGAGGCGTCGACGGCCGTCACCCGGACGCCGTGCCCCCGGCGGGCCGCGGCGACGGCCAGCGCGCCGGTGCCGGTGCCGACGTCGAGCACCCGCGCTCCGGCGGGCAGCGGCTCCCGTTCGAGCGCCTCGGCCAGCAGGAACGAGTCGTCCTGCGGCGCGTACACCCCGGGCGGCCGGACCAGCCGCCGCGCCCCGCGGGGCCGTGCCGCTCCGACGGCGGGTTTCGCGGTGCCGCGCACGACGGACGTGCCCTCCGGGGCCGTCACAGTTCCCGCAGCGCGGGCAGCAGTTCGTCGGCCGACCACTTCAGGAACGGCTCCTGGTGCCCGCCGCCGATCTGGACCAGCGCGATCTCCTCGAACCCGGCCTCCGCGTACGGCCGGACCGCCTCGACGAAGTCCTCCACCTTCGACCCGCAGGCGATGCTCTCCGCGATGTCGTCCTTGGTCACGAACTGGGTCGCGGCGGTGAACCCGCGGTCGTCCCGCAGCTCGGAGTTGACCTTCCAGCCGAGGCCGAACCAGCGGAACTGGTCGTGGGCCCGCTCGATGGCCGCGTCCCGGTCGGTGTCGTAGCAGACGGGCAACTGCCCCACGCGGGGCTTCCCGGCGCCGCCGTGCCGGTCGAAGGCGTCCAGCAGCTCCTTCTTCGGCTCGGTGGCGATGACCAGGTCGGCGAGGTGCCCGGCCAGCCGGCACGAGCGCTCGCCGGACACCGCGATGCCGATCGGCGGGGCGGTCTCCGGCAAATCCCACAGCTTGGCGTGCTCGACGTCGTAGTGCGGACCGTGATGGGTGAGGGTGCGGCCCTCGAAGAGGGCCCGAATGATTTCGGTGGCCTCCTCCAGCATCTCCAGCCGGACGTCCGCCGACGGCCAACCGCCGCCCACCACGTGCTCGTTGAGGTTCTCGCCCGACCCCAGCCCCAGCCGGAACCGGCCCTCGGACAGCAGCTGCACCGTCGCCGCCTGCTGGGCCACGACGGCCGGGTGGTAGCGCGTCGTCGGACACGTCACGTACGTCATCAGCGGGATCCGCGAGGTCGCCTGCGCCGCGGCGCCCAGGACGGCCCAGGCGTTCGGGGCGTGTCCCTGGGAGGCGAGCCAGGGGAAGTAGTGGTCGGAGGTGACGGAGAAGTCGAAACCCGCCTTCTCGGCGCCCACCACGTGCTCGACCAGCTCCCGGGGCCCGGCCTGCTCGGTCATCATTGTGTAGCCGATGTGCACCATGCACCCCCGAGTGCCCTGAGCGGCCCAGGGGAAACCCGCGGTGCGGCCCCCGAGCCGTTCGGCCGCACGGGACGTGCGCGCGGCGGAGCGGCGCGGGACACTCGGCGGAGCGGGCCCGCCGGGGGCACGAGGGGTGCTGCGCCTCCCGCGGGGAAGCCGGGGGCATGAGGGTGCTGCGCCTCCCGCGGGGAAGCCGGGGCAGTCAGGAGCCGTCGGTCTCCCGCGCCACCCGGACCGTCCGCAGCTCCGGGTCCGCCGCGTCCGGCAGGTTCATCCCCGCCCCGATCCCCGTGCGCAGGTACTCCAGCACCGGCCCGGTGAGGCGCTCGCCGGGCAGGGCCGCCGGGATGCCCGGCGGGTACGGGGTCAGCATCTCGGCGGCGATCCGCCCCTCGGCCCGGTCGTGGGGGACGTCCTCGACGGGCCCGAAATAGGCGTCCCGGGGCGGCAGGACCTGCTCCATGCGCAGCTCGCGCGGCGACGGCACGGCGACGGCGGGCGCGGGACGCAGCCCGGGCGCCCGCTCGGACAGGTCGCGCAGCGCGTCGAGCAGGGTCCGGACGGTCTCCTCGTCGTCGGCGTGGGTGAGCTGGGCGCTGATCCGCCGGTGGTCGACGAGGTGCAGGTCGATGTGGTGCTCGTCGCGCAGCCAGTCCGCGGCCCGGTAGCCCGTGGTGCCGAGCTCGGCGATGTCGATGATCACGGGCAGCGGGTCCAGGTCCGCCGCCAGTCCGGTCCCGGTGAAGTCGGCCCGGTCGTTGACGTGCAGCCCGTCGATCCGCTCGATCCCCTTGCGCACCGATGCCGCCAGTTCCAGCGTACGGTCCAGCAGTTCGTGGCCGTGCAGCATCATCTGCCGCCGCCAGCCGTCGATCCCGGCCAGGATGAGGACGGACGGACTGGTGGTGCCCAGCAGGTCGGCGCGGGACTTCAGCGCGGCCGGGTCGATGAGGTCGCCCCGGAGGTGGAACACCGAGCCCTGCTCCAGGCCGCTGCCCATCTTGTGGATGCTGGTCACGCACACGTCCGCGCCGGCGTCCATGGCCCACGTCGGCAGGTCGGGGTGGAACGGGAGGTGGGCGCCCCACGCCTCGTCCACGATGAGCGGGCGTCCCCGCCGGTGGCAGACCTCGGCGATGCCCTCCAGATCCGCGCAGGACCCGTACGGGGTCGGGCTGGTGACCAGCGCGCCGCGCGCGTCCGGGTGCGCCGCGAAGGCCCGTTCGAACGCCTCGGCGGACGGCGGATGGGCGAGGTGCCGCTCCGCGTCCCACTGCGGTTCCACCCACACCGGGCGGATGCCGGCCAGGATCAGCCCGGCGACCACCGACTTGTGCGCGTCCCGGCCGACCAGCAGTTCCTCGTGCGGGCCGGCGACGGCCAGCATCGCCGCCTTGACCGACAGCGAGCTGCCGCAGGTGGTGAAGAACGTGTGCTCGGCGTGGACGGCCTCGGCCATCAGCGCCTCCGCCCGCTCCAGGACCCGGCCGCTGGTCCGCCGGTCGTCCAGACCGCCGGTGGCCAGGACATCCGCGCGGAACACGGCGTCCCCCAGCTCCCGGCGGGCGGCCGGATCGGCGCCCCTGGCCTGTTTGTGGCCGGGCGGGGTGAACGGCAGCCGGCCCGCCTCGTGGTAGGCGGCGAGTGCTTCCAGGACGGGTGCCTGCGTGTGGTCCATCGGTTCCCTCCGGACGACCGGTGACGTTCGCCAGGCGTCTGACCCGATGCCCGCGCGGGAAACCCGGCCCGCCCGGAGGGCCGCGCCGGCCGGCCGCCGGGCGTCACCCGGACGGGGGCGTCCAGTCGGCCACCAGTGCGAGCAGCCCGGGGAACCGGGCCTCCAGGTCCGCCACCCGTACCTGGCTGCGCCGCTCCAGCCCGTACTGGCGCTGTCGGGTGACGCCGGCCTCGCGGAGCGCCTTGAAGTGGTGGGTCAGCGAGGACTTGGGCCGGTCGAGACCGAACCAGCCGCACGGGTGGTCGAACGCCTCGGATTCCAGCAGCAGTTTGCGGACGACGCGCAGCCGCAGCGGATCGCTCAGCGCGCCGAGGACGGTCTCCAGCCGCAGGTCCGCCACGTCGGGCTCGGGCAGGGGGCCGGCGCGCCGGCCGGCTCCGGGGGGACGGCGAAGGCGGGGCGGGAGTCGGTCATCTGCTTCCTCGTTTCCAACGGAGTCCGGACGGCCGTGGATTGTACGAGTTTGATCGTACTACGTGCTAGGTTCGAAATAACTCGTACAGCGGCGCCTCCGGGTGCCGCCGACGGCGCGCCGGCCTGCCCCGGCCCCCGACTCCCTCGACGCCCACGACTTTCTCGACTTCCTCGATCTCGTCGGCTTCCAGACTTCGAAAAGGAGCTCCGGTGACGGACATCCGGCTCGCCCCCGTGGACGCACGCCCCGCCCGCCGAACGGCCGCCACTCCCGGGGCCGCCCCCGCCGGTGGCTCTGGGCGGCCGCCTGGCCCGTGACGGCCGTGTTCGCCCTCTCCAACGCCGCCACACCGCTCTACGCGCTCTGGCAGCGGGACATCGGCTTCTCCCGCGGGACCCTGACCCTCGTCTTCGCCTGCTACATCGCGGGCCTGATCGGCTCGCTCCTCGTCTCGGGCGTCCTCTCCGACCGGATCGGCCGGCGGCCCGTCCTCGTCCCGGCGGTGCTCCTCGCCCTGGTCGCCTGCGGGATCTTCGCCACCGCCTCCTCCGTCGCGGCCCTGATGGCCGCCCGGCTGCTCACCGGGATCGCCGTCGGCGCGGTCGTCTCCGCCGGCATGGCGGCCGTCTCCGACGTCGCCGGACCAGCGCGCAAACGGCAGGCGGCGCTGCTCGCCTCCACCGCGATGGTGCTCGGCGCGGGCCTCGGCCCGCTGCTGGCCGGCGTCCTCTCCGAGACCCTCCCCGCCCCAACCGCCACCGTCTTCGGCGTCGAGGCCGTCCTCCTCGTCCTCGCCCTGGCCGTCGTCCTGCGCATGCCCCTTCCGCGGCCGGCCGGCGGCAGCGGCGGCTCCTGGATCCGGGTGCCGGGCGTGCCGCGCGGCCGGGGCGGCGACCTGCTGCGGGGCATCGCCGTGTTCGCCCCCGGCATCACCGCCACCTCGTTCGTCCTCTCCCTCGGCCCCTCCCTCCTCTCCGGTCTCCTCGGCACCACCAACCGGGTGGTCGCCGGTGCCATGGCCTTCGTGATGTTCCTCGCCGCCACCGGCATCCAGTTCGCCGTCCGCCGGCTGTGCCCCGAGACCGTCCTGCTCGGCGGCGCCGTGAGCACCGTCCTCGCCATGGCCGCCCTCGTCGGCGCGGTGCGCCTCTCCTCGGCCGTCCTCCTGATCGCCGCCGCGCTGCTCGCCGGCGCCGGCCAGGGCCTGGGGCAGCTCGGCGGGCTCTCCCTGCTCAACGCCGGCGTCCCGGCCCGGCGGCTCGCCGAGGCGAACGCGGCCATGAACGTGGGCGGTTACGTACCGGCGGGCACCCTGCCCGTCGCCGCCGGCTTCCTCAGCGACGCGGTGGGGCTGCCGACCGGCGCGACGGTCTTCGCGACGGTCCTCGCGGTGGTGGCGGCGGCCGGCGGGCTGACCGTCCTGGCCCGCCGGGGCCGTGCCGTCGCGGCCGTCTGACGCCGCGGGGCCGGGTGGGGGTGGGGCCGGGAATGCGTCCCGGCCTCACGCGCTTGTTCCGCGACGGTGGTGGACGGGGTGAACTCCCGTGCGCCACGGGTATGCCTGAGCCTGTGTGGGCCGGAGGCGTTCACCCGACGGCCCGCCGGAGACCGGCCGAGACGGAAGTGCCGAGAGAAAGGCAGAGGACATGCCGCTGGAAGGCGAGTACGAACCGAGCCCCGAGCAGTGGGTCAGGGACCAGGTGGAGCAGTACGAGAGCTCCGGCGGGACCGAGGGGACGACGCTGCGCGGCATGCCCGTCGTCGTCCTCACGACCCGCGGGGCGAAGAGCGGGAAGCTCCGCAAGACGCCCGTGATGCGGGTCGAGCACGAGGGCCGGTACGCCGTCGTCGCCTCGCTCGGCGGCGCCCCCAAGCACCCGGTCTGGTACCACAACCTCAAGGCCGACCCCCGGGCCGAACTCCAGGACGGCCCCCTGCGGCAGGACATGACGGCCCGTGAGGTGACCGGCGAGGAGAAGGCCCGCTGGTGGGAGCGCGCGGTGGCGGCGTACCCGGACTACGCGGACTACCAGAAGAAGACCGACCGGGAGATCCCGGTCTTCGTCCTGGAGCGGGTGCCCGACGGGCACTGAGCGGGCGCTTCCGGCCCGGGGGTCCGAGTCAGCCGGTCAGCAGCCGGGACTCCAGCACCGCCCCCGGGCTGGTCTCCGTCAGCGCCTCGGCGAGGGCGTCCCCGGCCGCGGCGAGCTCCGCGTCGCTCATCGGCCCGAGCGCGTCGAGGACGAACAGCGCCCGGGTGGTGGTGCCGGTGAGCCGGGTGCGGGTGCACTGGCGCCAGTTCCAGCGCCGGCAGGTGACGCCCGCGTCGTCCCGCCAGACCACCTCACCGGGCGGGCAGTGCTCGACGACGGCCTCCCCGCCCGCCGTGGTCTCGAACGGCTCGTCGCCGGTGGCCCGGACCAGCCGGGGCGCGCCCGTGTAGTGGTCCAGGTCCTCGCCGCCGAGCGGCAGGGCGTGGGCGACGGAGACCGCGTTGTAGACGTCGGTCAGCCGGTCCACGCGCGGCAGGCCCGCCGGGACGCGGCGGAGCAGCGCCTCGGCGCTCGGCCGGGTCCGCTGCGGCTTGGCGCCGAACGCGCGGAACGCCTCGCGCCAGGCGGCCAGGTGCGGGTGCTCCTCCGGCGGCGCGGCGTCGAAGCGGCGACGGGCGGTCTCCTCGGCCGCCGCCAGCAGCCGCTCGCTCGCGGCGTCGCTCGGCCCGGGCCGGAGGTCCTCGGCGGCGACGAGGAGGGCCCGGTAGTCGGGGCGCAGCACGTGCACCGCCCGGTCGACGGTGGCGGTGTCGAGCAGGCTCTTGAGGTCGGCGGCGGACATGACTCTCCCTGGGTTCACTGGACTGCACTCAAGAGTGTCACAGAATGCACCGCAAGGGAATCGGACTCTTCCGGCCGGGGTCGTCGAATCTCGGACGAGGCGGTCGAAGCAGTCGTAGTTGCGCTGCGCGACGATCCGGCCGTCGCGGAACTCCAGAAACACGGCGAGCCGCGCCCGCAGCTCGTGCCCGACAGGGAGTGCGCCCAGCGGCACGGCGAGCGTGCCGCGCCAGCGGACCTCCAGGACGACCGACCGTGCCGCCGGCCGCGACCGCCTCGACGACGTCGAACGCCTGCCCGCTCAGCACGGCGCGGCCCCGCTCCGCCGCCTCCAGGATCCCGAGCAGGTCGCGGACCGCGCCGTCGGGGGCGAGGGCGTTGGGGAACTCGTGCTGCACGACGTCCGGAGGGAAGAAGAGCGCCGGCTCTTCGGCGGTGACCCGGCGGGCCAGGGCGGTGTGGCAGCGGAGGGCGGTCTCGGCGTCGGGGTGCCGTGGGGTGCCCGTCATGGCCGTCAGGGCAAGGGCGCGGCCGTGGTGCGCGGAAGGCGCCCGTGTGGGGGCGGGGGAGTCAGGTGAGCCCGAACACGTCGACCGCGTCGCCGAGCGGCCGGTAGCGCCCGGGGGCGGTGGTGAAGACCGTCCACCCGGAGGGGACCGCGACGGCGGCCGTGTGCGCGAGGGCGATGTCGTCGAGCGCGTACCGCCGCATCATCGTCCCGGCCGCCTCGACGGCCGTCAGGTCCAGCGGCCGGATGAGCACCGAGGGCCCGCAGCGGGCCAGCAGCAGCTCCAGTGCCGCCCGGGCGCGGCCGGGCTTCTCGCGCTCGGCGAGGACGAGCTCGGTCTGCGGCACGTTGACCGAGACGGCGTGCCAGCTCCAGCGGTCGGTGAGGACCTCGTGCTCAATCCTGCGGTCGGTGGCCAGGTCGGAGAGGAATCCGGCGTCGAGGACGACGCCCGTCACCGCGTCGGCCGTCACGCGGCGCTGCTCCGGCGGGTGGCGATGTACTGGTCGAGGGGCAGCCGGGTACGGCGGCCGGTCGCGTCGTCCGCCCACTCGCGGGCCAGGGCGATGTACTCCTCGTCCACGCCGAAGTCCCGCCGCAGCCGCTCCTCGCTCTCGCGGTGGCGGCGGTCGCGGTCGATCTGGCCGGCCAGTGTTCTCGTCACGAAGGCGGACACGGACTCGATCACGTTCGCGTCCTGCATGCCGCGCAACTGCTCGGCCAGCTCGCGGGGGACCGTGATGCTGATCCGCTCGAAGTCGGGGGTCTGCTCGTCGCCCATGGTCGAATACTACGGGAGCCACCCCCGGGCGCACCGCCCGTCCCGCGAGGCGGCGGCGCACGCCGGGGCCCGGGCTCCTGACTTCGCAACGCGCGCCGTGAGCGCGGGGGTTGACGCTCCGCGTCGCGCGCGCCGGTGAGGGCGGACGGTCACGGGGACGCCGGGCCGGGGGTGTCGTTGTCGGCGTCCTCTCCGCCGGACGGTCTTTCGCCGTCGCCGTCGCCGTCGCCGTCGGCCGTGTCTTCGTCCTCGTCTTCGACGAGGGTCGCGTCCGACACCAGGGCGCGTGCGGCGTCGGCGGAGTACCGCTCGTCGGCGTGGAGAGCGAGGCCCAGGGCGACGCCCTGGCTGAGGCCGATGAACAGGCCGCGGAGCGCGGTGGTCAGCCGGTGGGCCTGACGCGGCGTCACGACGCTCGCGCGGTGCGGTCGCCCGGTGAACACCGCGACCAGCCGGCCCTCCTGCTCCCGGAACGTCGCGGCGAACCGGGCGCCCGGCTCGGGGTCGTGCACGGCCATGTCCAGCAGGGTGATCTGCAGTGCCATGGCCGCCCGCGCGTCGGGGGCGTCGCGCTGCCGGCCGGCGCGGGCGTCGGGCTCGGGTGCGTACGCCGCCGTCCGCTGCCCGTCTACCAGCGGCTGATGATCGCCTACGACGGCGGCTGGGCGCCGGCGACGCTCGCCGCCCTGCTGGTGGCCTGGCGGGGCGGCACCGTAGGGGGCGAGATATGGCTCGGCTACCAGGTGACGGCCCCGCCGGTGCTCGCGGCGCTGCTGGCGTGCGCCGCCCCTCCCGCGCGGCCCGTCGTGTCCTGACGGCCTGCCGCCCAGCTCCGCCGGGCGCGGGTGGGGGAGCCGGTCTAGGGTCGGAACCGTGCGGTACCGGACAGGACGGGACGGAGGCGGGCCGCCCGGGTGTTCCGGGCCGGCCCGCCCGGGCGGCGGCCCCCGATGACCACCCACCACCGGGAGGAACGGCTGGGCGGCACCACGGCGCTCGCCTCCCGTCGCGTGGCCTGGATCCGGCTCGCCATGACCGTCCCCTTGTTCATGGCGGGCCGCCGGCCGCCCGACGTCTCGTACCGGCACTGGTTCGACGGCCTGCTCGTCGCCTACCTGCTCTGGGCCGTCGGGCGGATGCTGTGGATCCGGCGCCGCCCGGTGGCCGGCGTACGCGGCGCCGCCGGCGCCCTCGTCGTGGACCTCGCCCTGATCACGGCCCTCGCCGCGGTCTCCGGCGGCCCGGACTCCCCGGTCCGCTACGCCTACTTCCTCTGGTCCACCGCCACCGTCCTATGGCAGATGCCGAAGGTCACGGCCGTCTTCGGCGCCGTCTGCGTGGTCTGCTACGCTGCGATGTCGGTGCCGCACACCCTGACGCACCCGGCGGCGGACTCCTGGAACATCGTCGTCGACGAGGCGTACCTGCTGTGGACGGTCGGCGCCTCGGTGCTCATCGCGGTCCTGCTGGCCCGGCGCAGCCGGCGGGTGGCCGAACTCCTCGACACGCGCGAGCTGCTGCTCGACGACGCGCTCGCCGCCGAGACCCGGGAACGGTCCCGGGTCGCCGACGCCCTGCACGACGGCGCGGTGCAGACGCTGCTGGCCGCCCTCCACGACCTGGAGGAGGCCGAGGAGGGCGTCACCGATCCGGCGGCCCGCGCCGCCCTCGGCCGGGCCCAGGGCGAAGTGCGGCGCACCGTCCGGGAGATGCGGGAGATCATCTTCAACCTCCATCCGCAGATCCTCGCCGCCGCCGGGCTGGGCGCCGCGCTGGAGGCCGCGGGGGAGCGGTTCGCGCGGCGCGGCGGCTTCCGCGTCCACTACGACGTACGGCTGCCCGGCCGCGTCGGCCACGAGGCCCTGCTCTACTCCACCGCCCGGGAACTCCTCCGCAACATCGTCAAGCACGCGCGGGCCGACGACGTATGGCTGACCCTGGCCACGGAGGGCGACGAGACCGTGCTGACCGTCCGCGACAACGGCGTCGGCTTCGACCCGGGCATCGTCCAGGAGCGGCTGCGCGCCGGGCACATCGGCCTGGCCAGCCACTACGTACGGGTCGAGAGCGCGGGCGGGCGGTTCACGGCGGACAGCGCGCCCGGCGCCGGCACGACGATCGAGGTCCGGCTGCCCACGGCGGCACCCGGCCCCCCGCCGCCCGCCGTCCCGACCGCTCCATGACCGGACCGCGTTCCGGGGCGTGGGGGACGGGGCGGAGGAAACGACGGCCCGGCCCGCTGCGGCGACCCGCTCTCCTCCGGCCCGGGGGCCGGCCGCGGTACGCGGACGGCGTCGCCGCCGGGGCCGCGCTCGTGGTGCCGCTCGCCGTCGGCGCCGCCACCGGCCACCCCGGCACGGGCGCGGCCGTCGCCCTGCCGGCGGTCCTGCTCGCCATGCCCTTTCCGGAAGGCGCGGGCCGGGCCGAACGCGCCCGCTGCCTCGCCGTACGCGCCGCCTGGACGACCGCCGCCGGCGTCTACACCGCCCTCGCGGGCAGCGGCGTACTCGCCCTGGCCCTGGGCGTGGGCGTCACCGCCTTCACCGGGGCCCTCTTCCCCCGCGTGGGCACCACGGCGGCCCTCGCCGTCCTCCTCACCGGCATCACCGGCGCTCAGGGGGCTCCACCGGAGGGCCTGCCGGTCCCGGGTCTCGCGCAACTGGTGGGGTGCGCCTGGACGTCGGCGCTGCTGCTGCCCCTCCGGCAGCGGCCGTCCGCCGGAAGGAGCCGGACCGGGGCCGGGCCGAGGGCCGGCGGGGGCGAACGAGCACCGGCCGTCACCGCGTCGAGGGCCGACGGCACCGGGCCGGCCTCCGGCGGTCCGGAACGCCCGCCGCCCGCCACGGCGCGCTCCGCCCCCGGGGTACGGCGGACGCCCTCGGACGGGGAGCGGCCCACCGCCGACGGGGTGGGGCCGGGCTGGCGGACGGCACGACCGCCTTCCGGCGGGGTGAGGGAGTGCCCCGGGCCGGAAGGGCGACCGCGCGCCGCACGACGGCCGTCGCACGACGGAACGGCGGAGTCGGCTCCGGCCGGGGCGACCGGCCGGCCGGTGAGGCGGGACCGCGGCCACCACCCGCGTCCCCGCCCCCGCCGGCCGGCCGGTCGCGGCACGCCACCCGCCTCGGCACGCTCACCGCCGCGGCCGTGGCCGTCACCGGAGCCCAGGGCGGGCTCTGGGGCGAGGGGCACTGGTTCGTGACGTCACTGCTCCTGACGCTGCGGCCCACGCCCGAGGAGACGCGGACGAAGTTCGCCAAGCGACTGGTGGGCAACAGCCTCGGCGGGGTGGCGGCCGCGCTGATCCTGCTCTGCGATCCCGGCCCGTACGCCGTGGCGGCGCTCGTCGGTGTGTCCGGCGCGGCGGCCTACGCCTTCCGCCCCGCCGACTACGTGTACTGGTCGCTCGCCTCACCCGTTCTGCTGCTCCTCCTCAGCGACTTCGACGAACCGGTGCCCTGGTACGCGACGGCGGTGCGCGTCGCTCTGAACCTGGCCGGCGGCTGCGTCGCCCTCCTCGCGACCCGGCTGCTGTGGCCCACGACACGGGCCGCCGCCGCGGCCCGGTCCGCGCGCGGGCGAGGGCGGTCCCGGACGTGAGGCCGCCGATGCCGGATGGCGCGCGGGGAGAGTCCGGTTAGTACGACGGCCTCGCCGATCCGCGTGCGCTTGCCGTCAACGCGCCGGCCGCCCTGGCCTTCACGGCCCGGGTTCCCGAACGGCACGACGTGTCGCCGGGGCGTGTACCCGCTGGTCGCGCGCGGGCCGGCTCCCCTGGTGTTCCTCCCGGAGGCACCGCCGCGGTCCCGGCCCACCCGTCCGGATCGTCATCCTGACCGCCGTCATCCCAACCGCCGTCATCTCGACCGCCGTCATCGTGGCGGCCGGGATCGTGGCGCGATCATGGCACCGGCCGTCGGGGACAAGCCGGAGCCGCAGGGGAACAGTCCGGCCGGGAGAGCCGACCGCGCACCGGCCCAGGACGACGGGTCGGCCGGTGTCACCCCCGCTCGTCCACGCCGCCACAACGGCGGCCGCCGTCGGCTTCGGCGACGGACGCCGCCGCCCGTGTGAGCGCCGCGTTCCCGGGGGCCGGGGCGCCGTCCGGGAGATGGAGGGTGTCCTCCAGACCGACGCGGGCCGACAGGCCCCGGCGCAAGGCCAGGCGGAGTACGGGCCAGGCGCCGCCGTCCTCGCCGTGGAGGAGGACGGGGGCGGGCAGGTCCGGGCCGAGGGCGGTCAGCAGGGCCCGGGCCGTCGTTTCGGCGGTGGTGGGGTCGGGTTCGGTGACCTCGGCCAGGATGCGGAGCGCCGCGCCCGCGAAGGGCGAGGCGCGAAAGCGGGTCACCGCGTCCGTGCCGGAGAACAGGCCCGCCTCGATGGCGACGCCACGCTCGGCCAGTGCGGCGGCGACCAGGTCGGCGCCGTCCTCGTGCCAGTTGACGGACGCGTGGTCCGGCAGGACGGTCCACGAGCGCACCAGCTCGGCGCGTATCCGCGGGTCGGGCGCCGCCCACGCGCCCGTGGTGACCCCGACCGGGACCCCCGGCACCGCGGCCCGTATCCGCGACACGGTGTCCGCGACGGCCTCCGGGTCGAGAGTGTCGGCTCCGGTGGCGTCCTTCGGATGCACGTGGAGGTCCACCGCCCCGGCGGCGACCGCCTCCCGCGCCGCCTCCGCCAGTTCGGCGGCGGTGACGGGCAGGCCCGGATGCTCGCGCCGGTCGCGGGAACCG
The DNA here is from genome assembly GCF_050937075.1 of Streptomyces sp. CA-181903. NCBI lineage: Bacteria > Bacillati > Actinomycetota > Actinomycetes > Kitasatosporales > Streptomycetaceae > Streptomyces > Streptomyces sp. CA-181903. The sequence continues at coordinate 377,379 of NZ_JBNJLY010000001.1, read as the reverse complement.
TTGAGACACGCTTGCAGGATCATGCCGTCAGCATGGCAGCAGGGTCTGACAACGGCCGTCTCGTTGTAGGGATCCCACAGGCCCGGCCCGTCCGCCCTGACCCTTGCCGCACCGGTGCCCGGGCCCGTGCGTCGGTGAGGATGAGCGGGTGGCCGATCTCCTGAACCCGGCGGACCCCGCCTTCGCGCGCGACCCCTACCCGTACTACGCCCGGCTGCGCGCCCGCGGCCCCGCGGCGCGGGTGGAACTCGCCAACGGCACGCACGCCTGGCTGGTCACCGGCTACCGGGAGGCCCGGGCCGTCCTGTCGGACCCCCGCTTCTCCAACGTGCCCCCGAAGGCCGCCGGCCGCCCCGGCCCGACTCGCCCGCCCGCCGCGCCCAGGCGTGCCTCGCCCGTCACATGCTCAACTCCGACGCCCCCGACCACACCCGGCTCCGCCGGCTGACCACCGCCGCGTTCACCCCGCGCCGCGTCGACGCCCTCCGCCCGCGCATCGCGCGGCTGGCCGCCGGGCTGGCCGGGGACCTCGCGGCCCGGCTGGAGCGGGACGGCACCACCGACCTCGTCGACGCGTTCGCCTTCCCGCTGCCCGTCCTCGTCATCGGCGAGGTGCTCGGCGTCCCCGAGGCCGACCGCGCCGACCTGCGCGCGTGGACGTACCGCGTCGGATCGCCCGCCGACGCGCTCGCCCCCGGCGCGGTGGACGACGCCTGGACCGCCCTCCACGCGTACTTCACCGCGCTCATCGCGGACAAGCGGCGCGCACCCGGCGACGACCTCTTCAGCTGTCTGGTGCACGACGCCCGGGAGGGCGGCCTGGCGGACGGGGAACTCCTCGCCATGGCCTTCCTGTTGCTGTTCGCGGGCTACGAGACGACCATGAACCTCCTCGCCTCCGCCACCCTGCTGCTGCTCACCCACCCCGACGAGCTCGCGGCCGCCCGGCAGGACACCGCCGGGCGGTACTGGGACGCCGTGACCGAGGAGGCGCTGCGGCACGCCAGCCCGCTGGAGGGGACCACCTGGCGGCGGACGACCGAGGATGTGGACATGGGCGGGGGAGCGGTCATACCCGCCGGAGCCTCCGTCCTCGTCGTCCTCGCCGCCGCCAACCGCGACCCCGGCCGCTTCCCGGAACCGGACGCCTTCCGCCCCGGCCGCTACCTTCCCGGTCCCGAACGGGCCGCCGCGCACGCCGCGTTCGGCCACGGCCCGCACTTCTGCCTCGGCGCCCGGCTGGCCCGGCTGGAGGCGACGGTCGCCCTGCCGCTGCTCTTCGACGCGCTGCCGGGGCTGCGGCTCGCCGTCGATCCAGGGCTTCTTCCGTACCGGCCGGGGCTGTTGGTGCGCGGGCCGCGCGAGCTGCCCGTGGCCTGGTGACGGCCCGCTGAGGGGACGATCGCCGAACGCTTGGAAATGGGAGGGCTGTTACCTCCCATCACGCACCCGCCTCGGTGGCGAACCGGTCCAGCGCCGCACGGGCCTCCGACCGGAAGGTCTCGCTGCCCAGGTGGCCCGCGTCGGGGACGATGATCAGCCGGGCGTCCGGCCACGCCCTGGCCAGTTCCCAGGCGGTGGCCGGCGGGCCGGCGACGTCGAACCGGCCGTGCAGCAGCACACCCGGGATCCCCGCCAGCCGGTGCGCGTCCCGCAACAGGGCGCCCTCCTCCAGCCAGGCGCCGTGCGCGAAGTAGTGGGCGGCGATCCGGACGAAGCCACGCCGGGCCCTCGGCGGGCGGCCGGTGTAGGGCGCGGGGGTGGCGCCGGGTTCGGCGTCGGGTTCGGCGGAGACGACCGCGTCCTCCCAGGCGCACCAGTCGCGTACGGCCCGTTCGCGAACGGCGGGGTCCGGATGCTCCATCATGCGGGCGTACGCGGCGATCAGGTCCCCGTCGCGCTCCGCCGGCGGGACGCCGTCCCGGAAACGTCCCCACTGCCCGGGGAAGAAGCGGGCGGCGCCCCGGTACAGCCAGTCGATCTCCGAGCGGCGGGTGGTGGTGACCCCGGTGATCACGATCTCCGCCACCCGCTCCGGGTGCCGCTCGGCGTACGCCAGGATGAGTGTGGACCCCCAGGACCCGCCGAACAGCGTCCACCGGTCGACGCCCAGGTGCTCGCGCAGCCGTTCCATGTCGGCGATCAGGTGGTGGGTGGTGTTGTGCCGCATGTCGGTCGACGGGTCGGCGGCGTGCGGTGTGCTGCGGCCGCAGCCGCGCTGGTCGAAGAGGACGACCCGGTAGCGGTCCGGGTCGAAGAACCCGCGGGCCCCCGGCGAGCAGCCGGACCCCGGCCCGCCGTGCACGACGAGCGCCGGCTTCCCGTCCGGCCGGCCGGACGCCTCCCAGTGGACGAGGTTGCCGTCCCCGACGTCGAGCATCCCCTCGTCGTACGGTTCGATCGGCGGGTAAAGCGCTTCGGTTGCCATGTCGGGACCCCCTGGTGGTGTGGTGTGACGTATCCGCACGCTAGCCGGGGCGGGCGGTTGACCTTGCCCCTGGGGGAAGCCTCAGCATCGGCGGTGCGATGCCGGGCGACAGGCCCGGCGCGAGGAAGGACGAAGGACGGAAGGACGAAGGGCCGGTCATGGGACTGCTGACCATCGGGGCGTTCGCCAGGGCGTCCCGGCTCTCGCCGAAGGCGCTCCGCCTGTACGACGACCTCGGCCTGCTGCCCCCGGCCCGCGTCGACCCGGCCACCGGCTACCGCCTTTACGAACCCGGCCAGCTCGAACGGGCCCGGCTCGTGGCGTGGCTGCGGCGCGTCGGCATGCCACTCGCCCGGATCCGACGGGTGTGCGAACTCCACGACACGGCGCCACCCGCGGCGGCCGAGGAGGTCCGCGCCTTCTGGTCCGAGTCCGAGACGGCGTTCGCCGCCCGGCGCGAACTCGCCGCCTTCCTCGTCGACCACCTCACGTGGAAGGACCATCCCACCATGACGACGCCCGGCAGCCCGTCCCTCCGTATCCGCTGCGCGGCCCTCTCCGACACCGGATCCGTCCGGACCCACAACCAGGACACCGCCTACGCCGGCCCCCGCCTCCTCGCCGTCGCGGACGGGTACGGCGAGCACGGCGAACGGGCGGGGGCGGCGGCGGTCGAGGCGCTGAAGGGGTTCGCGGACCCTGGCGTCGGTGACCTGCTCAACGCCCTTCAGGAGGTGGTCGAACGGGCGGACCGGGCGGTGCGCGAAGTCGCGGCGCCGGGCGGGGCGGTGGGCGGGACGGTGGCGGACGCGTCTGCCGCCTCCGGTGCTTCCGGTGCTCCTGATGCTTCCGGCACTTCCGGTGCTTCTGGTACTTCCGGTGCTTCTGGTACCTCCGGTACGACACTGACGGCGCTGCTCTTGACCGGCTCCCGTATGGCCCTCGTCCACATCGGAGACTCCCGCGCCTACCTGCTGCGCGGAGGCGAGTTCTTCCAGATCACCCACGACCACACGCTCGTCGGCGCGATGGTCGAACAGGGGGCCCTCACCCCCGAGGAGGCCGCCTCCCACCCGCAACGGGCGTTGCTGCTCAGGGCGCTGGGCGCGGGCGAACGGGCCGTCGCCGACGTCCGCTTGCGCGAGGTACGGGCGGGTGACCGGTACCTGCTGTGCTCCGACGGCCTCTCGGCGGTCGTCCCGGACGCGGCGGTACGACGCGTGGCCACCACCGACGGGGATCCGGAACGGACGGTTCACGAACTGGTCGCCCTGGCGCTCGCGTCGGGTGCTCCGGACAACGTGAGCTGCGTGGTCGCGGACGTCCACGAGGAATGCTGACCGGGTCGTGGGAGCTGGTTCGGCGACGTGCCGTCATACCGCCGCCGAACCACCCCTGAACAGGCACAACCTCCCCTCCCGAGGGGCACTCCGCACCGCGTAGGGTTGGCGGAATGACGACCCATCCCTTCGATGCCGCCGTGACCGCCCTGAGCCGGAACGCCTGGCTGCCCACGAGTGAAGAGGTGGCCTTGGGCAAGGATTTCTTCCACCGCCGCGAAGGGCTCCAGCGGCGCCTGCTGCCCGGCATGCCCGCCTGCCCCGATCCGCAGGGCTGGGTGACCGAGCACGTGCTGTGGCTGGAGGACGTCGTCGGCATCATCGACACCCTCCTCGCCGCCTGGCGCGGCTACCTCCAGGAGAGCCACATGATCGCCCTCCTGGAGGCGTACGCCCATCAGGCCCGTCCGGCTGTTCCTTATGCCGCCGATTTGCTACGCGCTTGGGAGGCCGAGGCTTTCGAGTCGTGCTCGGTGGAAGAGGCCGGGTGGTGGGAGGAGTGGCACATTCCGGATACGGAGCGGCAGGCGCTTGACGCGCTGAATCACCAGTTGATTCGGATTGGCGCGATGCTGGTCACGGCGGTGGAGCGGGGGGCTGCGGCTGTTTGATTTGGGGCTTTCGGGCCTTATGTCGCGTTCTATGGAAGTGGGTAAGAACGGGGGTGGGTCCGGGTAGAGTGCCAGGTCTGGGTCTGTGGTCCCCGCGCGTGCGGGGGTGGTCCCAAGGTCGGGGTGCTGGACTCCGATGCCCAGGTGTGGTCCCCGCGCATGCGGGGGTGGTCCCCAGGTCTCCAGATCCGCGTAGACCGGCTTCGGGTGGTCCCCGCGCACGCGGGGCTCACCCCCTACTCCTCCTACCCCCAACCCCCGCCCCCACCAACCGATACCCCCTCTTGGTAACCGTCCCCACCACACCTCCATAAGCCCCCAACGCCCCCGCAGCCTCCCCACCGTCGCCTCCAACGCGCGCAGCGCGTGCTGCTGTTGCTCGGCCTCCCGGCCGAGCACGCCGCCGCCCACCGGAGGCCACAGCCGTCGCACCAGTTCCGCGCGGCTGAGTACGGCACCCGGGCGTTCCGCCAAAGCGGCGAGTAGTGCGGCAGGCAAGGGCGGGAGGCGGAGGAGAGCGTCGCCGGTGAGGACGGCCGTGCCCTGGATGGTCAGGGGGCCTGCCGGGGTGGAGAGTTCGCGGCGGTGGCGGCGGGGGAGTTCGTCGGTGAGGAGGCGGACGAGGGAGCCGAGGCGGCCACGGTCGGGCCAGGCGCAGGGGACTCCGGCCGTCAGGAGAGGGCGGGCGCACAGGGGGCCTATGCAGGCCGCCAGGACGTCCTGGCGGAGGGCGGTCAGGACGTCGTTCCGTCCAGGGCCCGCCGCGGCCAGGAACGCCTCGATCGCCGGTGCGCTCGTGAACGGCAGCGCGTGGATCTCCCCACGTACCGTCCGGGCGACGAGCCGGCGTACGGCGTCGGGATCCTCGGGCGGGCCCCAGCGGTATACGGGGAGTACGGTCACGGCCGCGCCCCGGGCGCGCAGCGCGTCGGTGAAGCCGGCGGTCGGAGCGCCGTGTTCCTGGACGACGACGTGGCGTCCGCGCAGGTCGCGGTCGAGCAGCCAGGCGAGGAGCGCGTCCATGGTCTCGGACTCCGGCGCGTGGTCCTCGCGCAGTCCGCAGGCGCGCAGCGCCCCCGTCGTCTTCGAGCCGCGGCTGAGGACGGCGGCCTCCCGGCAGGCGGCGAGGAGGGCGTCGGCGAGGCCCCAGCCCTCGGCGGCGCTCATCCAGCCGCGCCAGCCGACGCCCGTGGTGGCCACCACGTAGTCGACCTGGCGGGCGAGGCACGCCTCGGTGGCGGCGCGGAGCAGCGCGTCGTCGGCGAGCGGCACCATGCGCAGGGCGGGGGCGACGGTCACCGAGGCGCCGCGGCGGAGCAGGAGGGCGGCGAGTTCGTCGCGGCGCCGGTCCGCGGTGACCCCCACGGTGAGGCCCGTCAACGGCCCGATCGTCTCACCGGGCGCTCCCGGCACGGCTGTTCCCATGGACCGAGGCTCGCCGACGGGGATTAAGCCGTCATTTCACCATAGTCACGGGGGCGTAAGGACCGTGCATGCATTCGTACAAGAACGTGTCGGCGAACGCACATCGGGTAGCGCCCGGGGTGTGTGCGACGTGAGCGCATGGCAACACGGATGTTTCACCGTGGTAACGAGGGCGGATGACGCTAACCGGCATGACCCCAGCAGCACAGCCGGCCGACACCCATTGCCCGTACTGCTCCCTGCAGTGCGGCATGCGGCTGCGCCGTATCGTTTCCGCAGAGGCTCCGGGCGCAAAGCCTCCCGGCGCAGAGTCACCCGGCACGGAGCCGGACGCGCCCGCCGTCGCGGTGGAGGAGCGGCCCGACTTCCCCGTCAACCGCGGAGCGCTGTGCGGCAAGGGCCGTTCGGCCGCGGCCGTGCTCGCGCCCGGCGTCCGGCTGACCGCGCCGCTGGTCCGCGACGACCGCACCGGCCGGCTGCGGGAGGCCGGTTGGGACGAGGCGCTGGACCGGGCCGCCGAAGGACTCGCGGACGCCGCCGCGCGGTACGGACGCGACGCGGCGGGCGTGTTCGGCGGCGGCGGGCTCACCAACGAGAAGGCGTACCTGCTGGGCAAGTTCGCCCGGGTCGCGCTGCGCACGGCCAACATCGACTACAACGGCCGGTTCTGCATGTCGTCCGCCGCCGCGGCCCAGCGGGCCGCGTTCGGCATCGACCGCGGGCTGCCCTTCCCCCTCGCGGACATCTCCCGCACCGGCTGCCTCATCCTGGTCGGCGGCAACCCCGCCGACACCATGCCGCCCGCCATGCGCTACTTCCAGGCCCAACAGGCGTCCGGCGGCAAGCTGGTGGTCGTCGACCCGCGCCGCACCCGGACAGCCGAGACCGCCGACCTGCACCTGCGCCCGGCCCCGGGCACGGACCTCGCGCTCGCCCTCGGCCTGCTCCACCTCGTCGTCGCGGAGGGGCGGGTGGACGAGGAGTTCGTGGCCGCCCGGACCACCGGCTGGGAGGAGGCCCGAGCGGCCGTCATGGCGCACTGGCCGGAACGGGTCGAGCGCATCACCGGAGTCCCGGTGGCCGCCATGCGCCGGGCCGTGGAACTGTTCTGCGACGCGCCCACCGGCATGGTCCTCACCGCACGCGGCGGAGAACAGCACAGCAAGGGCGTGGACACCGTCGGCGCGTGGATCAACCTGTGCCTGGCGACGGGCCGGGCCGGCCGCCCGCACAGCGGCTACGGCTGTCTGACCGGGCAGGGCAACGGCCAGGGAGGCCGCGAACACGGGCAGAAGGCCGACCAGTTGCCCGGCTACCGGTCCATCACCGACCCGGCGGCCCGCGCGCACGTCGCCGCCGTATGGGGAGTCGACCCCGACACCCTCCCGGGGCCGGGCCGCTCCGCGTACGAACTCCTCGACACGCTCGGCACCGACGGCGGCGTACGCGCCCTGCTGCTCATGGGCTCCAACCCGGTCGTCTCCGCCCCGCACGCCTCCCACGTCACGGAGCGGCTGCGTGCCCTCGACTGCCTCGTCGTCTGCGACGTCGTCCGGTCCGAGACCGCCGAGCTTGCCGACGTCGTCCTGCCGACCGCCCAATGGGCCGAGGAGACCGGCACCATGACCAACCTGGAAGGCCGGGTGATCCTCCGCAGCCCGGCCCTCGCCCCGCCCCCGGCGTCCGGACCGACCTCGACGTCCTGCACGGGCTCGCCGAACGCCTCGGCGTCGAGAAGGGGTTCCCCACGGAGGCCGAGGAAGCCTTCGAGGAACTGCGGGAGGCGTCCGCCGGCGGCCAGGCCGACTACTCCGGCATCGACTACGCCCGCATCCGGGCCGAGGACGGCGTCTTCTGGCCCTGCCCCCGCGCCGACGTCGGACGGCCCCACCACCCGGGGACCCCGAGGCTGTTCCTCGACCGCTTCGCCACCCCGGACGGCCGCGCCCGCTTCGCCGACGTCTCCCACCGGCCGGCGGCCGAGGAACCGGACGCCGACTACCCGCTGCGCCTCACGACCGGGCGCGTCCTCGCGCACTACCAGAGCGGCGCCCAGACGCGCCGCACCCCGGAGCTCGACCGGGCGGCGCCGGGCCCCTTCGTCGAGATCCACCCACGGCTGGCGGCCCGGCTGGGCGTCGCCGACGGCGCCCCGCTGACGGTCACCAGCCGGCGGGGAGCGTCACCGCCCCCGCCGTGGTCACCGACCGGATCCGGCCCGACACCGTCTTCATGCCCTTCCACTGGCCCGGCCCCGGCCGCGCCAACACCCTCACCAACCCCGCCCTCGACCCGGTCTCCCGCATGCCGGAGTTCAAGGTGTGCGCGGTACGGGTGGAGGCGGCGGAGCGGGAGGTGGCGCAGTGAACGAGGTCATGGCGGGCGCGCGTGGGACGGGTGGGGTCGCCGGAGCTTCCCCGGTGTCCGCCGACCGGCCGGGCCCGGCTGTACGGTCCGCGGGCGCGGCCGGCGTCCCGCCGGCGCCGGATGCCCGGACCGGGACGTTACCCGTGAGGCAGCCGTCGGCGGATGTGACGTCGGCCGGAGGCACGGTGGGCCCACGGCCGACGGGGACGCCCGGACGGGAGTCAGGCCCCCCGCGCGCCACCGAGGATGGCTCCGGATCGGCGGACGGGCCCGGCGCTCCACCCCTCCCGGGATCCGCCGTACGGCGGTCGCCGCGCCCCCGGGCCCCCACCGCGTCGCCGTCGTCGGGGCGGGAATGGCCGCCGCCCGGTTCGCGCGGCAGCTGCTCGCGCTCGCACCGGAGGGGAGCGCGCGGGTGACGTTGTACGGCGCGGAGCCGTACGCGCCGTACAACCGCACCCTCCTCACCGGCCTGCTGCGCGGCCGGTACGCGTCCGGCGCCATCGCCCTGCCCACCGGCGGGGCGGCCGTCCGCACCGGCACCGAGGTCGTCGCGATCGCCCCCGGGCCGCGCACCCTGCGCACGGCCGGCGGGGAGACCGCCGCGTACGACACCCTCGTCCTGGCCACCGGCGCCGAGCCCGTCGTCCCGGACCTGCCCGGCCTGCGCACCGCCGCCGGGGCGCTCCGGGACGGGATCCACCCGTTGCGCACGCTCGGCGACCGCGCCAGGATCGCGGCGGGCGTCCGGAGCGGCGGGACGGCCGTCGTCGTCGGCGGGGGAGTCCTCGGCGTCGGCGCGGCGCAGGCGCTCGCCGGGTCGGGGGCCGCGGTCCATCTGGTACATGATCAGGCCCACTTGATGAACTGTCACCTCGACGCGGGCGGTGCCGCCGTCGTGCGCCGTACCCTCGCCTCGCTCGGCGTCGTCGTGCACCACGAGCCGGGCACCCTCACGGCGCTCGGCGACGACGGCCCGGTCGCCGGGGTGCGGTTGTCGGACGGGACGTCGATCGACGCCCGGACCGTCGTCCTCACCTGCGGCGTACGTCCCCGGACGGAACTCGCCCGGGCCGCCGGCCTCGCCGTGGCCACGGGCGTCGTCGTGGACGACACCCTCACCACGTCCGTGCCGCACGTGTACGCGATCGGCGACTGCGCCGAGCACCGGAACGTCGTGCACGGCCGGGCCGAAGCCGCCTGGGAACAGGCCGACGCACTGGCCGACGCCCTGGCCGCGGAACTGTCCGGAACCCCGACGAACGCCGGTCCTTCCATCTCTCCGGGCCGCCTCCTCCGGCTTGGCGGTGGGCCGGTGGAGGTGGCCGCGTTCGGCGACTCCACGGCCTCGGGCGACGACACCGATGTCGTCACCCTGGCCGACGCGACGCGCGGCACCTACCGGAAGCTGGTGCTGCGCGGGGGCGTGCCCGTCGGCGCGATCCTCGTCGGGGATCTGGCGACCGTGGGTGAGGTGGGGGACGCCGTGGCACGCGGCGAGCCCGTGGCGGGGGACGCCCTGGACCTGCTCGTGGGGGAGGGCTGCCCATGAGGCCGCGCCACGACGGCCGGGCGGCTCCCCGCCGGCACCCGCCACCGCGCGGGCGGGGCCGCGCCTTCCCCGCCACACCGGCCGGACGTCCGTCCTCCCCGCCGATGGCGCCGGGGCCCTCGACATCACAGGCCGGGCGCGAGCCCACTCCACGCCGCCCCGGTTCATCCGTTCGTCCTGACAATGGCGCCGGGGCTCCCTCGACATCCCAAGTCATCCGGGGGCGCCGGGCGTGAGCCCGCCGTGCACCGCCCTGTCACACCAGTGAGCCTTCCTCCCCGCCGACGACGCCGGGGCCCCGCAGTCACCCCGTGCACCCAGGGTGCGAGCCCGACGCAGCGTCCCGCGCCGCGTCGCGCCGCCTCCGTGCGCCCGCTGACGATCCCGAAAGGCGGACCGACCGCATGACCACCCTCAGCACCCCGCCCCACCGCACCCCGCCCCACCTCGTGCTCGTCGGCCACGGCATGGTCGGCCAGCGCTTCCTGGAAGCGTTCGTCCGGCGCGCCGACGGGCTCGGTGCCGGCGCCCCGCGCGTCACCGTCCTCGCCGAGGAGCCGCGGCCCGCGTACGACCGCGTCCGGCTCACCTCGTTCCTCTCCGGTGTCTCGGAGGAGGAACTGTCGCTCTGGCCGGAGGAGTTCGCGCGGCGCCCCGGTATCGGGCTGCATCTCGACGACCCCGTCACGGCCGTCGACCGTGCCGCCCGCGAGGTCACCACCCGCTCGGGTGCGGTGTACGCGTACGACACCCTCGTCCTGGCCACCGGATCGCGCCCCTTCGTCCCGCCCGTCACCGGTCAGGACACCCCGGGCTGCTTCGTCTACCGCACCCTCGACGACCTGGAGGCCCTCCGCGCCCGCGCCGAGGGCGTGCGTACCGGGCTCGTCGTCGGTGGCGGGCTGCTCGGTCTTGAGGCGGCGGGGGCGCTGCGGGCCCTGGGGCTGGAGACGCATGTCGTCGAGTTCACGCCCCGGTTGATGGCCGCGCAGGTGGACGACGGCGGTGGCGCCGCCCTGCGCCGCAAGGTCGAGGAGCTGGGCGTCGTCGTGCACACCGGCGTCGGCGCCCGTGCCGTCGAGGCCGGGCCGGACGGGACCGTCGGCAGCGTGACGCTCTCGGACGGCACGGTCGTCCCGTGCGGGCTCGTCGTGTTCTCCGCCGGGGTCCGGCCCCGCGACGAACTCGCCCGCGCCTGCGGCCTGCCCGTCGGCGAGCGCGGCGGCATCGTCGTCGACGACGGCTGCCGCACCGCCGACCCCCGCGTCTGGGCCGTCGGCGAGTGCGCCCTGACCCCCGACGGCCGGGTGCACGGGCTGGTCGCCCCGGGCTACGCGATGGCCGAGGCCGCCGCCGACCGGATCACGGGCGGCGACGGCAGCTTCACCGGCGCCGAACCCGCCGCCCGCCTCAAACTCCTCGGCGTCGCCGTCGCCAGCTTCGGCGACGCCCACGCCACCGGCGACGACGCCCTGGAGGTGAGCTACGCCAACAGCCGCGAAGGCGTGTACAAGAAGCTCGTCGTCGCCCCCGACGGCCGGCTGCTCGGCGGCGTCCTCGTCGGTGACACGGACGCCTACGACGTGCTCCGGCCGCTCGCGGAGGCGGGCACCCCGCTCACCACCGCGCCGGAACGGCTCCTGCTGCCGGCCTCCGCGGCGGGCGCGGCGGCACCCGGCCCGGAGAGCCTCCCGGACAGCACGATCGTCTGCTCCTGCCACAACGTCACCAAGGGCTGCATCCGTGCCGCCGTCACCGAGCACGGCTGCGCGGACGTCCGCGCGGTCCAGCGGCACACCCACGCCGGCACCGGCTGCGGCTCCTGCGTCTCCATGGTGACCAAGCTCGTCGAGGGCGCGACCACGCCCGCCGGCGCCACTCCCGCCCTCAAGGGCCTCTGCGAACACTTCACCCACACCCGGGCCGAACTCTTCGACATCATCAGCGTCACCGGCATCACCACCTTCTCCCGCCTCATCGACGAACACGGGAGCGCTGCCCACGGCAGCGACGGTTGCGACACCTGCAAACCCGTCGTCGCCTCCATCCTCGCCACCCTCAACCCCCGCCTCGGCAACTCCGTCCACATCCTCGACGGCGAACAGGCCGCCCTCCAGGACACCAACGACCACTTCCTCGCCAACCTCCAGCGCAACGGCTCCTACTCCGTCGTCCCCCGCGTCCCGGCCGGCGAGATCACCCCAGAGAAGCTCATCGTCATCGGCGAGGTCGCCCGCGACTTCGGCCTCTACACGAAGATCACCGGCGGGCAGCGCATCGACCTGCTCGGCGCCACCGTCGACCAGCTCCCGCACATCTGGCGGCGGCTCGTCGACGCCGGCTTCGAGTCCGGACACGCCTACGGCAAGGCCCTGCGCACGGTGAAGTCCTGCGTCGGCTCGGTCTGGTGCCGCTACGGCGTCCAGGACTCCGTCGCGCTCGCCGTCGAACTCGAACTCCGCTACCGCGGCCTGCGCTCCCCGCACAAGCTCAAGGCCGCCGTCAGCGGCTGCGCCCGCGAGTGCGCCGAGGCCCGCGGCAAGGACTTCGGCGTCATCGCCACCGCCGCCGGCTGGAACCTCTACATCGGCGGCAACGGCGGGACGACCCCCCGCCACGCCGAACTCCTCCTCGCCGACGCCGACCGCGACACCCTCGTCCGCACCCTCGACCGCTTCCTGATGTTCTACATCCGCACCGCCGACCGGCTGGAGCGCACCGCCCCCTGGATCGCGCGGATGGAAGGCGGACTCGACCGGCTGCGGTCCGTCGTCGTCGACGACTCCCTCGGCATCTGCGCCGACCTCGACGCCCTGATGGACCGGCACGTCGCCACCTACGAGGACGAGTGGCGCGCCACCCTCGACGACCCCGAACGGCTGCGCCGCTTCGTCTCGTTCGTCAACGCGCCCGGCACCCCCGACCCGGCCGTCCGCTTCGAGGGCGAACCGGGACGGATCCGCCCGGCCGCCCCGCCCGTCCTCCCCGTCCCGAGCGTCCCGGCCAGCCCGGCTGTCGCGGCGGTGGCCCGATGACCGCCCGCCGCGCCGCCGTCGAGGTCGACACCGGCGCCGGCTGGACCCCCGTCTGCTCCTACGACGACCTGATCCCCGGGCGCGGGGTCGCCGCGCTCGTCGGCGGGCACCAGGTGGCGGTCTTCCGGGACCGCGCCGGACGGCTCTACGCCGTCGGCAACCGGGACCCGTTCAGCGGGGCGTACGTGGTCTCCCGCGGCCTCCTCGGGAGCCGCGACGGGACGCCCGTCGTCGTCGAGCCCATGTACCACCGCGCCTTCGACCTGCGCTCGGGCGTCTGCCCCGACGAGCCCGAGGCACCCGGCGGCGCTCCCGCCACGCTGCCCGTGTGGCCGGTGCGCCTCGCGGGCGCGTCCGAGGAGGGCACGGCCGGCGGGCCCGGCGACGCCGGCCGCCGCGCCGTTGCCTCCGAGGCCGCCGGCTGTCGCTCGGGCGCTGCCGAGGACCCCGGACGACGGGCAGGCGCTCCCGAGGCCGCCGGTCGGCGCCCCGCAGGCGCTCCCGGCGGCCCCGACCGCCTCGCCGCCGCGACCACCGCCCCGCCCGCCGACCGCTCGTCCGCCCCGCCCGGGAGCACCCGTGAACCCCGCCAGCCCCATCACCCCCGCCACCCCCGCCGCCGAACGGGCCCCCGGACCATCCGCCGTCCCCGCATCCCGCCGCCGGCGGCGCGTCGAGGACTGGCGGCCCGAGGACCCGGCGTTCTGGGCGGCCGGGGGTGCCCGGACCGCCCGGCGCAACCTCGTCCTCTCCGTCCTCTGCGAGCACATCGGCTTCTCGGTGTGGAGCCTGTGGTCCGTCCTCGTCCTCTTCCTCGGCCCCGAGTACGGCATCGACCCGGCCGGGAAGTTCCTGCTCACGGCCGTGCCCACACTCGTCGGCGGCGCGCTGCGGCTGCCGTACACCGTCGCCGTGGGCGTGTTCGGCGGCCGGACCTGGACGGTGATCAGCGCCGCCGCCCTGCTCGTCCCCACGGCGCTCGCCGCCGCCGTCCTCGAACCGGGCGTCTCCTACTCGACGTTGGTGCTGGTGGCCGCCGTCGCGGGCGTCGGGGGCGGCAACTTCGCCTCGTCGATGGCCAACATCAACGCGTTCTACCCCCAGCGCCTCAAGGGCCGCGCCCTGGGCGTCAACGCCGGCGGCGGCAACCTCGGCGTCCCCGCCGTGCAGTTGCTCGGCCTCCTGGTGCTGGGCACGGCGGGCGCGGGGCACCCCCGGCTGATCGTCCTCGTCTACATCCCGCTCATCGTGCTGGCCGCCCTCGCCGCCGCCCTGCGCATGGACGACCTCGACGTCCCCCGCCCGGCCGGCCGGCCGCTGCGCGAGGTGGCTCGGCACGGGCACACCTGGATCGTGTCCCTGCTCTACATCGGGACGTTCGGCTCGTTCATCGGCTTCGGCTTCGCCTTCGGGCAGGTGCTCCTCGTCCAGTTCCCGGACGACTTCCCGACCCCCGTCCGGGCGGCCTCCCTCACCTTCCTGGGGCCGCTGCTGGGCTCCCTGGTCCGGCCCCTGGGCGGTGTCCTGGCCGACCGGTGGGGCGGGGCACGCGTCACGTTCTGGACGTTCGCCGCCATGGCGGGCAGCACCGCCCTCGTCGTCGCGGCCTCGCGGGAGCAGTCGCTGCCGCTGTTCCTGACCGGGTTCGTGCTCCTCTTCTGCCTCAGCGGACTCGGCAACGGCTCGACCTACAAGATGATTCCCGCGCTGCACCGCGCCGCCGCTCGCCGCCGGGTGGCGGAGGGTGCGGACCAGGAGGCGGCTTACCGGCTGGCGCACCGGCACGCCAACGCCGCCATGGGTGTCATCGGTGCGGTCGGGGCGCTCGGTGGCGTTCTGATCAACGTCGCGTTCCGGCAGGCGTTCCAGAGCGGGGGGAGTGGCGAACCGGCGTATCTGGCGTTTCTGGGGTGGTACGTGGTGTGTTTGGTGGTCACGTGGGGGGTGTATCTGCGGCGGCGGGGGGCCGATCGGGTGTGAGGTGCCCCGGGCCCGCCCTTTCACCGTTTCTTGCGGGGGCTGCGCCCCCGCACCCCCGAAACCGCGCTCCGCGCGGTTGTCCTCAAGCGCCGGACGGGCTTATTTTCAGCCCGTCCGGCGCTTGAGGACGAGCGGCGAAGCCGCGAAAGGGGGTCTGGGGCGCAGCCCCAGGAAACGGCGAAAGGGAGGGACCGGGGCACCCTCACCCGCGAGCCGCGCCGGCGTCCCGCACCACCCCCGCCAGCCACGCCTCCGCGTCGGCGACCAGCAGGACGTCGGCCACCCGGGCCGACGACGCGTGGCCGGCCGCCCACCGCAGAGCGCCCGACGCCTCGGCGGCCGGCGTACCGCCGGCGTCCCCGGGGGCCCGCCCCGAGCGGAGGGCCTCCGCCGCCGCCAGGCACCCCGCCGCCGCCACCCCGCCAGCCCGGCCAACTCCTCGCCGGCGGCGCCCGGCAGCGGCGGGCGGTCGCCGTCCCGGCGCCGGGCGAGCATCATGGCGCCGCCGCCGACCGCCGCGTACCCGGGCAGCATGAACGCCTCCCAGGGCGGGTCCCGGCCGTCCCGCGAGGCGGCCTCCATGTGGTACTGGAGGTAGGTCCCCTGCGCAAGGAACAAGGCCCGCCGCGCCGCCTCCAGTTCCTCCGCGCCCCCGTCGCCCGGGTGGACGAGCCGGGCGGTGACGGCCGGGCACGCCGCGGCGGCCCGGGTCAGGAACTGGGCGATGTCGTGCCGCAGTTGTCCGGCCGCGCCCCGGGCCAGGCGAGCAGGCTCGCCACCGCGCCGATCCCCCGCCGATCAGGACGGTGAGGAGCCGGACGGCGGGCAGGTCCCAGTCGGGCGGCGCCACCTGGCCGAAGATCAGCACGAGGGCGACCGTCACCACTCCCTGCGTCCACGCGGGGCCGAGCACCGGGCCGACGGTCAGGCCCACCAGCAGGAAGACGGGGGTGAAGGCCGCGTAGAAGGCGGTCGTGCCGTCCGCGGCGAGCAGCATCCCGGTGGCGAGGACGCCGCCGACGACCGTGCCGACGACGCCGGGCACCAGCGCGGCCCGGGTGTCGGCCGCGGAGGTGCGCATCAGGCTGAGGATCGCCAGCAGCACCCAGAAGCCGTGCGGCAGTTCCAGGACGCCGACCAGGAGCCGGGCGCAGGCCAGGGCCAGGGAGAGCCGGAGGGCGTTCCGGAACAGCACGGACCTCGGGGTCAGGCGTACGGCCAGCCGGTGCCACCACCACGCGGCGGTGCTGACGCCGGCGTACGCGAAGGGGGTGCCGGGGTAGTCCCAGGCGGCGGAGAGCCGCCCGCCGGCCGCGAGGCGCCCCGCCTCGGCCGCCACGAGGGTCCCTTCCGCCACCCGGCGGACCACGGCGTCCCGGCGCAGCCGTCCGGGCGTGGCCTGGGGGAGCCCCCGGGCCCGCTCCGCGTCGAAGGCGGCCAGCACGGCCGGTAGGGCGTCCTCGCCCCCGGGTCCCGGACGTCCGCGCGCAGCGACGAGGCGGTGCGCCGCAGGGATTCCGCGCAGTGCCGCAGCAGCCCGGGCGCGCCGGGCACGGGTCCGCCGGGGTCGTCGACGACGCCGTCCAGGAGGTCGCGGACGTGCCGCACGGCGGCGCGGGTGTGGGCGAGGGCCCGGTCGCCGGGCGTGGCGGTGGTGGGGCGTTCGGCCGGCGGCACCTGGGACAGCAGTGTCGCCGTCAGGGCCCGGTGGGCCGCCTCCCGCGCGTCCCGGACGTCCTCGGCCCCGTCGTCGCCCGCCAGGAGCCGGCCGACGGCGGCGCAGTAGCCGGCCGTGGCCTCGGCGGCGGCCGCGAGCGGCGTGCGGTACGGGACGGTCGGCGGGTCGCGCCACAGCAGCCGGTCCACGAGGGCGGTGAGCAGGATGCCGACGGTGAGGCCGGCCAGGCGGGCGGGCAGGGCGTCCGGCGCGTAGGGCGGGAAGCAGGGGAGCACGTAGTAGAGCTGGAAGGCGGGCGCCGGGCCGGCCGTCCGCGGGCCCCCGTTCGCGAGCAGGGAGACGGCGAAGCCCACCACCAGCATCCCCAGCGCCGCCGACCAGTCGCGGACGGCGAGCAGGGTACCGGCGGTGACCAGCGCCCAGCCGACGGGCAGCGTCAGCAGCAGGGTCCCGGTCCGCCGCGGGGGTGGTCCCGGGACCGAGGAGAAGAGGATCAGGGGCAGTGCGCCGAACATGGCGAACAGCGCCATGTCGCGCCGGCCGAAGGCGTAGGCGAACGTGTAGAACCCCGCGCAGCCGGCGACGGTCAGCCAGGTGGCGCGGCGCAGCGCCTCCGGTGCGCCCGGGGCGCGCAGGAGCCGGCGGAGCGGTCCGTCCGTACCGGCCCGGGGATCCGGTGTGCCGATCACAGTGCCACCGTAGGAGCACCGCTCCCGCTCGCAACTCGGCCGGCGGCCGCCCGCGCCCTGTCATGACGGGCGGGGTGCCGCCGGCCCACGCGGCCGGGCGTTCCGGCCGGGCTGTCGCGGTCAGGCGTTCGCGGTGTTGCGGAACTCCTTCACGAACGCCGAGCAGAAGGCCGGCAGGTCGCCCGGCTTCCGGCTGGTGATCAGGGTGTTGGGGCCGCCGGTGCACACCTTCACCTGCTCGTCCACCCAGGTGCCGCCCGCGTTGCGGATGTCGGTACGCAGGCTGGGCCACGAGGTGAGGGTCCGGTCGCGCAGCACGTCGGCCTCCACCAGCGTCCACGGGGCGTGGCAGATCGCGGCGACCGGCTTGCCCGCCTCGAAGAAGGACTTGACGAAGGCGACGGCGCCCTCGTGCATCCGCAGCGCGTCCGGATTGGCCACGCCGCCGGGGAGCACCAGGCCGTCGTACTCCTGGACGGACACCTGGTCCACCACGTCGTCGACGGGGAAGGTGTCGGCCTTGTCGAGGTGGTGGAACGCCTGCACGCTGCCCGCCTCGGTGGAGACGAGGCGCGGGGTGCCGCCGGCGTTCAGGACCGCCTGCCACGGGTCGGTCAGCTCGACCTGCTCGATGCCTTCGGGGGCCACGAGAAATGCCACCTTCATGCGGTGTTCTCCTTGTCCTGCTCGTCTGGATCGGCTGTCTCGACGGTCACCGCGGTGACGGCCGTCACGGGTAGCGGCAGATGCCTCCCGTGCCCTGCGCCGGGGTCCGGGCCTCGCCCGGCTCCAGCACCCGTACGTCGGCGCCGGTCAGCAGGGCCGCCCGGACCGCCACGTCGGCGAGGCGCCCCTCGTGCGGCTCCCCGCCGCCGTCCGGCGGCAGGTCGTCGCGGCGCTCGGCGAGCTCGGCCGGCGATTCGCCGAACCAGGCGGTCCGCTGGTCCCGCGGGTCGCCGGTGACCGTCAGGGTTCCCACCCGGCCGACGGCGAGTGCGTCGAGCGTGGCGCGAACCCCTTCGACCGCGTGCCCACCGGGCGCGAGCTCATGCTCCAGGGTGCGCAGCAGTTCCGCGGTCCGGGCGTGCCCGGCCCGGGCCACCTCGGTCTCGGTGCGGGACGTCCGCACCGCCGTCGAGCCGTCGGCCGACCGGCTGCCGCTGATGTGCCCGACGGTGACGTCCCGGCGGACCCGCGCGGGCAGGTGCTTGGTCAGGTACTGCCGGGCCCGGACGTCGCCCGCGACCAGCAGCAGGGACGCCGACACCTCGGCGAGCGCCTCCTCCACGGCCTCGGCGACGACCTTCGCGTTCCGCTCCCAGGAGTCCTCGGCGCGGTGCTGGAAGCGCATGTTCGGCAGGCCCGAGGTGCGCAGGATCTCGTCGTCGGTCCCCTGGACCGTGCGCCGCCGGGGCTCGGTGCCGCCCTCGGCGTGGACGAGCAGGTCGGCGCCGGTGCGGTCGACGACGGCGACGACGTGCGCGGGGTGCTCCTGCCGCCACTCCAGCAGCGGCAACAGGTGCGGTACGGCGGCGAATTCGGCGACGTCGCCGTGGTGGCCGCCGGGCAGTCCGGCGGCGTGGCGCACCTCGCCGTGCGAGGCGAAGAGGGCGAGGACGCCGGTGCCCGGCAGCGCGTCCATGACGTGGGCCGTGAGCGCGTCGACGGTGGCGGCGTCGGCGCCCTCGCGGGCGAGCCGGGCGGCCAGTTCGCGCCAGCGGGCCCCGGCCTCCTCCGCCCGCTCCGGGCGTGCTTCGAGGTCGAAATAGACCGAGGCGAACGGGCCCGGCGCGGCCAGCAGCTCGCGCAGGGTCCCGGTGCCGGTCCGGGTGGCATCCCGAGTGGCCATAGCCATGTGGACTCCTCCTCCCGGGGCGGTTTGCGCCCACTCATCCAGCTGAGCAGATGGGGCACAACGGCGCACGCCGGGGCGCGAGGCCGGGAGCCACACCCCGGCCGTCCGGTTACAGCTCGTGACGGAACGAATGCTCTCTGGAATCATGGGAGTTGAGCGGGCCGAGGGAGGGTCGGCGCCCCGAGGAGGGGAGGGCGTCCGGCGCGACCTCGGCCCCCTTGTCGTGCCCGCGCGCGGTCGTTCCCCGACGCCATCCCAAAGGAAGTCTTGGGTTCCATAACGGAATTCATTATTCGACTTATGGATGGAATGCCGCTAGCGTCGAAAGCGGCCCGGAAACCGGCGAACAACCGCTTCCCACGGCCCCTCCGCACACATCCCTTCCTGCACATCCCCTACCGATGGGCGGTGACCTCCCATGGCGGCCGAGCGCCGAACGACGTCCCCCTGGACGTTCATGGCCGCGACGGCGATCCTCTGGGGGTCCGCCTTCCCCGCGATCCGCATCGCCCTCGACGGCTACTCCCCGACGTCCATCGCCATCCTGCGCCTCCTCTGCGCCGCGGCGATCCTCGTCCCCTGCGCGCTCACCGGCCGCATCAGCCGGCTCCGCCGGGCGGACGCCCTGCGCATGGCGGGCTTCGGCCTCACCGGCATGACCGCCTACCAACTGCTGCTGTACGCGGGCGAACGGCACGTCGAGGGCGGCACCGCCGCCATGCTGGTGGCCACCTCGCCCGTCTTCGCCACGCTCCTCGGCATGCTCGTCCTCAAGGAACGGCCCGGCGCCCGGGGCGTCGTCGGCCTGCTGGTGGCGCTGGGCGGAGCCCTCCTCGTCGCCATGGCCGGCGGCGCGGGCGGCGGTTCGCACACCGCCATGGCGATGATCGTCGTCGCCGCGGCCGCGCAGGCCACCTCGTTCGTCCTCCAGAAGCCGCTGCTGCGCCGCTACTCGGGCTGGACTGCATCTTCTACGGCAGCGTCTTCGGCCTGCTGCCGCTGCTGTTCGCGGTCCCCGACGCCGTACGGCAGTCGGCCGCGGTCGGCTGGCGGCAGGGGCGGCCGTCGGCTGGCTCGGCCTCGGCTGCACCGTCCTCGCCTTCTGCACCTGGTCGCGCGTCCTCCGCGCCGCGACGGCGGCCACCAGCTCGCTGGTGCTCTACGCCGTGCCCGTCGCGGCCCTGGCCCTGGACGCCGCCCTGTTCGGCAACGTCCCCGCGCCGCTGGCCGGCGTCGGCGGCCTGATCGTGCTGCTCGGCGTGGCCGTCGCCGCGACGCGGCGCACGAAGTCCCGGCGCGTGGCCGGCTCCGGCACGCGGTCCGGCGCCGCGCGGTCTTCCGGCACCACCGCGTCATCCGGCGGCACGCCGCCGTCCGCCGCCGGCGAACGGACGCACGGCCGCCGCAGGGTGACCGCCGGTCGCTGAGGACAGGCGGGCTGCCGCGAGGGCCGGGGCGGCCACGAAGAGCGAGCCCCGGCCTCCGGACTTCGGCGCTCCGCCGGGACCGACGCAGCCCGGATCCCCGTCAATCCCACCCGCTCAGGCGGCCCTTGGGGTACGTCGTCCCTGACGCGCCGTCGGCCGCGGACCTCTCCCCGGTGTCGCGGGAGGGTGCCTCACCACTCGATGACGATGGCTCCCGCGCCGCCCTTCCCGCCGTCGTGACCAGGTGCTCCGGGGCGGCCGTCGGCACCGTCGGCGCCTCCCGCGAATTCACCACCTCGCCCGCCGGACCCTCCGCGCCCGCCCGGGCCGCCGTCACCGCCGTCGCCGCCGCTCCCCGCCGTGACCGAAGCCTGGTGGACACCGGCCCCGGCGCGCCCCTTGTGCCCCGGGGCGCGCGCCTCACCACCCGCTCCGTGTTCCGTTCCGTTGCCGTGGGCGCCCACGTTGCGCCAGCCGCCCGGGGCGGAGCCGGACCCGGGCAGTCCGGCCGGCCCGTCCTGCCGCCGGAGCAGGTCGCCGACGCATGTGACCTGTGTCTGACCGGCACCCGCCGGGCCGCCCGCCGCCGGGCCGTTGAGCGGGGCGCGCTTCCCCGGCGTGCCTCCCCGGAAGGCCGACAAGCCGCCCTCGCCACCGTTGCCCAGGGCCCCGGCCTGTCCGCCCGTGCCCGCGTGGCCGCCGGCCGCCCTGACCAGTTCCTTGCGGCCCTTGCCCCACACGAAGGTGTCGCCTCCGTCGTCCCCGCGCCGCCCGTCTTCGCCGGGGGCGCCGTCGTCACCGTTGCCGCCGGCGCTTACCGGTCCGCTTCCCCCGCGCCGCCCCTGCCGTACCCGCCGCGGTTGCCCGTCCTCCGGCCCTTTCCTCCGGCCCGGCCGCCGCCACCGACGCGAAAGTAGAACGACTCCTGATCGGGGCCGAAGACGACGCGGCACTTGACGAAGCTCCCCGCGCCGCCGCCTCCGCCGGCGCCGCCGCCACTGGCGCCGGACGCCCCGCCGCCGCCACCGCCGTAGGAGACCTTGGCGGACGAGCCCTTGCGCGCGCCGCCGCCTCCGCCACCACCCCCTCCGCCCCCGCCTCCCGCGCCGCCCCCTCCGCCGCCGCCCCCGCCCCACAGCGTGAAGGTGAAGGTCCTGGTCTCCTTGGGGATGGGGACGATCTGAGCCTGGACCGTGGTGAAGACGCGCCTGCCGTGGGCGGACGGCAGGGCATGGGCGGCAGGGGTCTGGAGCGTGCCGGACGCCAGACCGCCGAGAGCGAGGCCGGTGACCAGGAGAGCGGGAAGGCGGGCCGCTCCGCCCGGGGTCCTCGCCCCGTCGGGACGGAACGCGGGGCCGCTCGGCGTACGGCGGACCATGAAGGCTCCTCGGTGTTCGTCAGGGGGTGGGCGCGGCCTGTTCTCCGTGCCGCACGGCCGGTGTGTGATCCGGCCGTGACCCCGGTGCGATCATCCAACGAATCGGAGTGGGAGCCGGTCACGCTCCGTACGAGACACCATGCGGAACGGGCCGCAGTGCTCCCCGGCGCTCCCGACCGTGGAGGTCGGTAAGACGCCCCGAGTCGGGCCCCCGCCCGGGCGTCAGCCCTCCAGCAACGGCCGTACCCGGGACAGCGTCTCGCGCACGTTCTCCTCGGCGACCGACTCCAGCGCCTCGTCGACGGCCGCCCAGCGCAGCTCCGCGCCCGGATGCTCGGGGCGGACCGCCTCCGGTGTCCCGGTCGCCAGGACGAATCGCAGGTCGGCGTGTTCGTGTGCCGGCTCGCGGTCGGAGGCGGGCACCGGCACCACCACGACGTGCGCCAACTCCCCGTCCGGCCAGGGCGTCAGGTCCGTCAGCGCCGTCTCCTCCCGGCCCTCGCGCGCCACCACGGCCAGCGGGTCGGTCTCCCCGGGATCGCCGTGCCCGCCCACCAGCAGCCAGGAACCGAGACGCGGGTGCCGGCGGAGCAGCACCCGGCGGCTCTCCGGGTGGACGATCACCGCCGTCGCGGTGAGGTGCAGGGGCAGGACGCGCTGCCAGGGGTCGCCACCGGCGGCGAGCAGGGCGCGCACCCGCCCGACGTCGGCGCGCTCCCGGTCGTCGGCGGGGCGGTGGCGGTTCAGCAGGTCAGGGACGGACGCGGAGGATGTGATCATGTGCCGCATCCTAGGGAGCGGCCGGCCGCGGCCCAACGCAATTAACCGGACCGGCACTTCCGCCCGGGGCGGGCTCAGGCCGCGGCGCCGTGGCACGCCTCGATCAGCGCCCGCAGCTCCGCCCGCGGCGGGTCGGGGCGCACCGCCAGGTACGCCCGCATGACCGGCGCGGGGGCGCGCAGCCGCCGGAAGACCACACCGGGCACCGGCAGTTGGTCGGCGTGCGGCGCGTAGAAGACCGTCCAGGACGGTTTTCCGTATCCGATGGACGCCAGGGTGTCCTGGGCGGTGGTGAACTCCGGGCCGAAGTCGGGGACGAAGCCCGCCTCCTCGCACGAGCGCAGGATCAGGTCGTACAGCGCGGGGTTGCGCTCGCGGCCCGACAGCCGCAGCGGGAGCCCGGCCAGCTCGGCCATGTCGATCGTGTCGCGCACCGCCAGGTCGTGCCGGGCGGGCAGCGCGACCATGACGTCGTCCTCCCACAGCGGCAGCAACTCCAGCCCGGGGACCGGCCGGTCGCCGCGCAGCAGGGTCGCGTCCAGCTCGCCGGAGCGGACGCGCCGCAGCCGGTCGTCCGTGGCGGCGGTGATCAGTTCGAGCTGGGCCGAGGGGGCGAGCCGGGCGAAGCCGTCGAGGATCGCCTCCAGCCGGGCTCCCAGTCCCGCGCTGGTGCCGAGCCGCAGGGTGGCCGCGCGCTCGGTGCGCAGTTCGTCGACGGCCGCCCGGGCCCGCTCCCGCGCGGCCAGCACCTCGCGGGCGTGCGGCAGCAGGCGGCGTCCGGCCTCGGTCAGTCCGACGGCCCGCGTCGTCCGGTCGAACAGCGGCATCCCCAGCTCCCGTTCCAGCCGGCGCACCTGCTGGCTCACGGCCGACTGCACGATGTGCAGCCGCTCGGCGGCCCGCCCGAAGTGCAGTTCCTCCGCCACCGCCAGGAAGTACTCCAGCTGTCTGATCTCCATGCCCGCCCGCCCCCACCTGCACCGATCTCGATTCGTGATGAGTGTAGGCGCACTTCGCGCCTTGGTCGCGGGCGGGTCTCGCGATGGAGTGGGGACATCGACGGACCGGCGGCAGAGCCGGTCCGACCGCCCGGGAGGAGCCCGCCATGCCGTACGCGAACGTCAACGGCACCACGCTGTACTACGAGGACGAGGGCACCGGACCGGCCCTGCTGTTCCTGCACGGCTGGGGCACCAGCGGACGGGTGTGGGGCGCCCAGCTCCCCGCGTTCGTCCCGGACCACCGCGTCGTCACCGTCGACTGGCGCGGCTGCGGCCGGTCGGACCGGCCCGCCGCGGGCAACGACATCGACGGCGTGGTCCGCGACACCGTCGAACTGATCGGCACCCTGGGGCTGGACCGGCCCGTGGTCGTCGGCTCGTCCATCGGCGCCGTCTTCGCCCTCGAACTGGCCCTGCGGCACCCCGGACTGGTCGCCGGGGCGGTCTCGGTGGACGGATCCGCCCACTGGCCGACGCTCGAGCCGTTGCCCACGGACCTCCTCCACGGCCTGCGCGAGGACCGGGCGGGCACCGTGGCCGGCTGGGTCCCCGGCTGGTTCGGGCCGGACGCCTCGCCGGTGCTGGCCGACTGGACGATCCGCCAGATCCTGGACTCGGGCGTCTTCATCGACGGGCAGTTCGACCGGGCCCTCGCCTACGACCCGCGCCCGGCGCTGCCGGAACTGCGCGTGCCGGTCCACTACATCCACGGCGAGCTCAGCCACATCCCCGTCGCGGTCTCCCGGGAGTGCGCCGGGCTGACCCCCGGCGCCGAGGTCCGCGTCATCGCCGGCGCCGGCCACATGGCGCACCAGGAGCGGCCCGCCGCCTTCAACGAGGCGCTGCGGGGCCTGCTCGCCGGCATCCGGGACGGCGTCCCCGCGTAACGGGCCGCCGCCCCATCCCCTGCACGCTTCACGCTTCACGCTTCACACGAGAAACGGACATCCATGCCCACCACCACCGCCACCCTCTCCCACGGCGAAGCCACCGTCGCCTACGACCGCACCGGGTCCGGTCCCGGGCTGGTCCTCGTCCACGGCACGGGCGCGACCAAGGAACAGTGGCAGCCCCTGACCGGGGCCGTCGCCGACCGCTTCACGGTCGTGGCGCCCGACCTCTCCGGGTCCGGCGCCACCACCGACCACGGCAGCCCCCTGACCGTCACCGACCTCGCCGACGAGGTCCTCGCCGCCGCCGACGACGCCGGGCTCGACACCTTCCACCTGGCCGGCCACTCGCTCGGCGCCGTCGTGGCCGCGCACCTCGCCGCGACGCACCCCGGCCGCGTCCGCTCGCTGGCGCTGCACGCCGCGTGGGTGCGCACGGACTCCCGAATGGCCGCGGAGTTCCGCTACTGGCTCGCCCTGCTGCGCGCCGACGCCCTGCACGGCACGGACCTGTTCGTCCGGATGCTGCCGCTGATGGCCTTCGGCCCGCGGTACTGGGAGCACACCGACGAGACCTCCTACGAGGCCCTGGTCGGCGCGCTCTCCGGGGCGATCGCCTCCGGCGCCGACCGGCAGACCGAGGTCGATCTGACGGTCGACCTGGGCCCGCTGCTGGGCCGCATCACCGCGCCCACCCTGGTACTGGCCAGCGCGCACGACCGGATCATCGACGCGGGCCAGCAGCAGGCGCTGCTGTCCGGCATCGCGGACAGCCGGTACGCGGAGATCGACGCCGGGCACGGCGCGCCCGCGGAGGACCCCGAGGGCTTCGCCGCGAAGCTCGCGGCCTTCCTCGACGAGCGTGCGTCCGCCGAGCGGCAGCCCGCGGGCCTCCGCTGACCGCCGGCCGCTCAGACCTCCAGGTCGCTCTCTATGCGCTTGAGCTGGTGGCGGGCCATCGCCAGATTGGCCCGCTTGGCGTCCAGCACGAGGTAGAGGAAGAGGCCGTTGCCCCCGCGCCCGGTGAGCAGCCGTATCAGGTGGTACTGGGTGCCGAGGGTGATGAGGATGTCCTCGATGCGGTCTTGGAGGTTCAGCATCTCCATGGCGCGCAGTTTGGCCCGGACGACGTCGGTGTTGGCCGCCGCGGCCACATTGAGGTCGATCGACTGGTTGCCGCCCAGGGTGCCGAGCGCCATGCCGCTGCCGTAGTCGACGAGTGCGACGCCGATGGCCCCCTCGATGGAGTTCATCGCGTCCTTGAGTGCCATTTCGGTGTTGGCCATGAGAGTTCCGCTTTCGGTGTCGGTAAGGGATGCGGGGGCGCTTCTCGGGCGCCTGCGCCGCGGGTCGTCGGGACGCGCCGCTACGGCTGCCGCTGCCGCTGCAGGGCACCGTCGATCAGGGCGCCGAGGCGGGGGCAGGCCCGGCGGGCCTCGATGTTGAGCCGGCCGACGTTCGCGTCGGCGGTGGCCAGCAGCGTCAGGACGCTGGCGGTGCCCGCCGCGTAGGTGGCCACGTAGCCGAACTCGCCGTTGACCAGCAGCTCGCGGAAGCCGCCGTGGCCCACGGCGTCCGTCAGCCGGGCTCCCACGCCCAGCGCCGCGGCGGTCAGCGCGGCCACCCCGTCGGGTTCCGCGTTGGCGAGCAGGTGGGCGATCACCAGGCCGTCCGTGCTCGCCACCATCGCACCGGTCAGATACGGAACCCTGACCCGTAACTCCTGTAACTCCGCGAGCACTTCGGGTGGTGCGGCGGTCATCGACTGCCTCCTTCCGGCGAACTGCCTCAAGGCGCGCCTCATGATGGATTCGGTGGAGTCGGGCGGGTGCACGGCACGGTCACACAATCCTCTCCCGCCCTCGGGCGATTACCGGTGGCGTGTCCGTTGCGACGGAAGGTATGCGAAAGGAGCGAGGCGGCGGGAGGGTTTCGGCATTTTCCCCCGTCACTTTCCTCTGAGGCACAAGAGGGGAGAGGACCGGAAATCGATGTTTCGATTGGTCCGGACCACGCATGTCGCGGTGTCTTCGGGAGACGCCCTCCGGATCACCGCTGTCCCCACTCCGGCACCCACACCGGCCCCGCCCCCTTGATCGTGCGGTGGATGGGCGTGGTGCCGGTGCCGAGAATGCCGGGCAGCGCCGCCACCGGGCCGGTGAGGTAGCGGTAGAACGCCGTGACGTCCGGCGTGGTGACGCTGGCGTGCACATTGGAGTCGCCCGTGGTCGCCGCCGCGAACGGCACCTCCGGGTGGGCGGCGAGCGCCCTGCCGACCTCCTCGATCCGGGACGGCTCGACGTTCAGCCACAGCAGGGAGCGGAAGTTCCGCTGGATCACCCGGGGGTGGTAGTCGACGTCGTAATAGAGCAGCCCGGCCGCCCGCAGCTCCGACATCCGGCGCCGTACCGTCGTCTGCGACCACCCGGTGGCCGCCGCCAGCTCCCCGACGGAGGCCCGGCCGTCCCGTGCCAGCACGTCGAACATCCGGTGGTCCCCCGCGTCCACCGGGAAGGGCGGCGACGGGTCGGACGGCGGGACGTCCGGCCCGTCCCGGGGGGTGAGCGCGGCCACCTGCTCCGCCGACAGCGGGCCCGACTTGGTCACCAGGCTGCGGTCGAGGCCGAAGAAGACGTGCAGCAGCGAATGGGCCGCGACGTCCACCACCCGGGGCGTGCCCGGCAGCTTCTCCAGCAGCAGGGCGTCCTCCCCGGGCCGTTCCGGCCGGACGAGACAGGTGATCTCGGTGCCGCCGGCCGTCAGGTTGATCCAGGTCGTGTCCCTGCGGCGGGCCAGCGCCGTGGCGATCTGCGCGGACGCGCTCGGCGCGCAGCGGATCCGGACGATCCACGGCGCCTGCCCCATGCGCAGCGGCTCGGTCAGGCCCAGGACCCGCAGGACACCGGCCGACCGCAGCCGCCCGTAGCGGCGGGCGACCGTCTGGTCGGAGACGCCGAGCACCTCGGCGATCCTGCGGAACGGTGCCCGGCCGTCGACCTGCAGGGCGTGGGCCAGGGCCTGGTCGGACGCGTCGAGCGGCAGCGGCACGGCACGGGAGGCGTCGGGCGCGGTGCCGAGCGGGGGGCCGGGCGGGGCGTCGGCCGGGGTGTCGAGATTCACCGTTCCAGGCTATCTCCTGTCGGATTTCGCGCCTGGGGCCGTCCTGGCTGTGGGGAAGGGGCCGGTCCGGCGGAAGGTTTCGACGCGGGCGACGCGGCGACCGTTCCGCGGCCCGAACGAACGGAGTAATCACATGCGTAAATGGTGGCCCTTGGTGGCGGTGAGCCTGGGCGCCTTCATCCTGCTGGTGGACGTCACCATCGTGAACGTCGCCCTGCCGGACATGGGGGACGACCTCCACGCCACCTTCTCGTCCCTCCAGTGGGTGGTCGACGCCTACGCCCTCTCCCTGGCCGCGCTGCTGCTGGTCGCCGGCTCGCTGGCCGACCTGTTCGGCCACCGCCGGCTCTACGTGGCGGGCCTGACCCTCTTCGCCCTGGCCTCCCTGGGCTGCGGGCTCGCCCCGAACGCGGGCGT
Organism: Streptomyces sp. CA-181903; assembly: GCF_050937075.1. NCBI lineage: Bacteria > Bacillati > Actinomycetota > Actinomycetes > Kitasatosporales > Streptomycetaceae > Streptomyces > Streptomyces sp. CA-181903. Next base: position 349,406 of record NZ_JBNJLY010000001.1, on the reverse strand, counting down.
CCTGGTGGCCGCCCGCGCGGTGCAGGGCGCCGGCGGCGCCGCGATGTTCGCCACCTCGGCCGCCCTGCTCGGCGCCACCTACCAGGGCCGGGACCGCGGTACGGCCTTCGGCATCTGGGGCGCGGTCAACGGCGCCGCCGCCGCGGCCGGCCCCATCCTCGGCGGACTGCTCACCGAGCACATCGGCTGGGAGGCGATCTTCCTGGTCAACCTGCCGATCGCCGCGGCGGCCGTGCTGCTCACCCTCCGCGTCGTCCGCGCCGACCGGCCGCGCGCCGCCGGCGCACGCCGCACCCGGGTGGACATCCCCGGCGCCGTCACCTTCACCCTCGCCGCGGCGGCCCTCACCTACGGGCTGATCCGCAGCGCCGAGTCCGGCTGGACCTCGGCCACCGTCCTCACCTCGTTCGCCGTCACCGCCGCCGCCCTCGTCGGGTTCGTTCTCGCCGAGACCCGTGCCGGGCGCCGGGGCGGGGTGCCCATGCTCGACCTGGCCCTGCTCCGCCGGCCGTCGTTCGCCGGCCTGATGGGCGGCGCGCTGCTGTTCCAGGGCGGCGCGTTCGGCGGCCTCGTCCTCGTCTCCATCTGGCTGCAGTCCGTGCTGGGCCTCGGCCCGGTGGAGAGCGGCCTCGCCCTGACGCCGATGGCCGTGGCCTCCTTCCTGGTGGCCGCGCTCGCCGGCCGGTACACCCAGCGGATCGCGCCGCGGCTGCCCATCGGCGTCGGCCTGCTGCTCGTCGCCCTCGGCATGTACCTGCTGTACACCGCGATGTCCGCCGACGCCGGCCGCTCGGCCCTGGTGCTCGGGCTGGCCGTCGCGGGCGTCGGCGTCGGCCTCGCCACGCCGGTGCTGGTGTCGGCCGCGACCGGCAGCGTGCCGCCGCAGCGCATGGGCATGGCCGCCGGCGCGGTCAACACCTTCCGCCAGCTCGGCACCAGCCTCGCCATCGCCATCCTCGGCGCCGTGTTCACCCACGCCGCCCGCGCCGACCTCTCCGGCGCCGTCCCGGACGCGCACGGCGCCGCATCCGCCCTCGCCGGCGGCCAGGCCCGGCGCCTGGTCGCCGCCGCGCCGGAGGAGCACCGGTCCGCGGCCGAGGAACTGGTCCACCGCGCCTTCGCCGATGGTCTCCAGTCCGTCTTCCTCTGGTCCGCCGCCGCCGCGGTCCTGGGCGGTCTGCTCACCCTGGCCCTCGTCCGCCCCGCCCCGCCGCAGGCCCCGACGCGGGCGGCCTCCGAGTCCGAGTCCGGCTCCGAGTCCGGCTCCGACTCCGGCTCCGGCGAGGCTGAGCCCGCCCGGGAGGCGGCCGCGCGGGCGTGACCGGCCCGGACCGGTGTCCGGCCGCGTCCCCGCCGGGGGCGCGGCCGGTCACGTCACGAAGAGCCGGTCGGCGAGCATCTCGTCGAGGCTCGCCTCGAAGGCGTGCGCGATCTCGTCCATGTCGTCGGGGGTGTGCGCGGCGCTGATGAGGAAGCTGTGCAGTTCCGGCAGGTAGACGCCGTGCTTCCGCATGTAATAGGCGAGCGCGATGGTGGCCTTGAAGTTGCTGCCCGTCATGCGGTCCCGGTACAGGCCGGCCTCGCGGTGGCTGAAGGTCAGCGAGAAGATCGAGTTGCGGGCGCCGACGCGGCAGGGGATCCCGCGTTTCCCCGCGGCCTGGCGCAGCAGGTCCGCGAGCCGCCGGGTGTTGTCCTCCAGGCGGTCGTAGAGGCGCCGGTCGGCTTCGAGGTGGCGGAGGGCGGCCAGGCCGGCCGCGCAGGACAGGGAGTTGCCGCTCAGGGTGCCTCCGGCGAAGACCTTGTGCTCGTAGTCGTAGAACGGGTCCCGGGAGCTCTTGGCCATCCGGACGAGGTCGGAGCGGCCGACGACGGCGCCGCAGGGCAGGCCGCCGCCGATGACCTTGCCGAGGCAGGTGAGGTCGGGGGCGACGCCGGTCATGACCTGGACGCCCCCGTAGGCGACGCGGAAGCCGCTGACGACCTCGTCGAAGACGAGGGGGACGCCGAGTTCGGCGCACACGGCGCGCAGCGCGGTGAGGAACGGCACGTCGAGGGCGACCACCGACGTCGGCATCGGTTCGACGATGACGCAGGCCAGGTCCCGGGCGTGCTCCCGCAGCCGGTCCAGGCCCTCGACGGAGCCGTACTGGAGGACGAGCGTGCCGCCGACCGCGCCGGGGTCGCAGCCGAGGGTCCCCGCGATGGGGGCGGGCCGGTCCCGGTCGCCGGAGAAACGGAACCAGGAACTCACCATGCCCTGGTCGGAGAAGCCGTGGTAATGGCCCTCGAACTTGGCGACCATCCCGCGGCGCCGCCGGCCGCGGCACATCCGGACGGCGAAGAGGACCGCCTCGCTGCCCGAATTGCACAGCAGCGCCTTCTCGGCCGCCGGGAAGGCGGCCACGAGCTGCTCGGCGAGCGCGATCTCGTACGGGTTGCCGATGCCGTTGACCCAGCCCCGGCCGAGGACGTCGGCGATTGCCGCCGTGATCGCGGGATGGGCGTAACCGAGCAGGTGCGGCCCGTACCCGCCGCACAGGTCCAGGTACTCGTTGCCGTCGAGATCGCGTACGCGGCCGCCGAAGGCTTCCTTGACGAAGACCGGGAAGAGGCTGGGGAAGAAGTACCGGTCGATGTGGGTCGGTGCCACCAGCGTGGCGTCCGCCCGGTCCCGCGCCGCCAGGGAGGCGGGCATCCGCGCGGCGAACGTCCGCGTGAAGCGCCGCTCCACCTCCTCGCTCATGTAGGGCGAGTAACGGTCGGTGAACCCGCGGGCGTTCGCCCAGATGTCGATGCCGGGGTCGAGCTGGGTGGCGGCCCCCTCGCCGGAGAGGAACACCAGCTCGACCTTGGTGAAGGTGGTGGTGTACCGGGCGCCGAACCGGTGCAGCAGGGTGTTGACGTCGTGGAAGTAGGCGATGGTCGACCACCGGTTGGAGCTGATGTCGAAGTGGTGGCGCAGCACTTCCGTCATCCGCTCCTCGTACTCGGCCCGGCGCGCGTCGAGTTCGGGACCGCAGAGGACGAAGTGGCGGGTGAAGCGGTCGATCGCCACGTCCCATTCCCTGCGGGAACAGGCGTAGTAGAACGACGACAGGCCCCACTTCTCGTCCTCGCCGAGCTCCACGGTGACGCCGAAGTCGAGGAGGACCAGCTCACCGGCGGGAGTGAACATGATGTTGCCCGGGTGGGGGTCGCCATGGCTGAGCCCGTGCAGGTACAGCATCGTGTAGACGGTGTCCTGGAGCCGCCGGGCCAGGCGCGCGCGGGGCAGGCCGACGGCCTCGGCGTGCCGGCAGGGGATCCCGTCCACGTATTCCATGACGAGCATGCGCGGGGTGACCAGCCCGGCCAGCACGGCGGGGACGCGTACGTAGGGGTGGCCGGCGAAGTCGGCGCGGACGCGCTGCTGCCGGCCGGCTTCCTGGGCCATGTCGGCCTGCGGCGCGAGCAGCCGGGCGATCTCGTCGAAGCGCCGGGGCAGGTCGAGCCTCCGCACCCGCGGCACGGCGCGGTGCACCAGGCGCAGCAGGGTGCGCAGCGAACGGAGGCTTTCCTCGATCTGCCGGGGGACCCCGTCCTTGACCAGCTTGACGGCGACTCGGCGGCCGTCGTGGAGCGTGGCCGCGTGGACCTGGGCGACGGAGGCGCTGGCGACCGGCTTGAGGGCGAAGGAGCGGAAGGTGTCCTCCAGCGGTCCGCCGAGTTCCCGTTCGACCGCGCGGCGGGTGCGCTCGGGTGTCATGTGCGGGGTCCGGTCCTGGAGGGCCCGCAGGGTGTCCACCCAGTCCGGCGACAGGAGGTCCGAGCGGGTGGCGGCGATCTGGCCGAGCTTGACGTAGACGGGGCCCATCCGGAGCAGGAAGTCCAGGACGGCTTCGGCGCGGCACCGGTCGCGGGTGGCGGGATCCGGCCGGCGCGCGCGGGCGAGGGCGTAGCGTGCCGACCCGAACGCGGCCCGGAAGACGGCTCTGGCGAGGTGGCGGATCATGGGCTGGCTCCCACTCGGCGTATGGGCCGGCTGGCACTCGGCGTTCTGAGCGGCGTTCAGGGAATCGGGGTTCGAGGGACCGGCGTTCAGGAGGGCCGGGGTTCTGGGGACCGGTGTTCAGGGGTCGGGGTTCAGGGGGTCGGCGTCCAGCGGATCGGCGTTCAGAGGACGAAGGTGAAGGCGCCGAAGGACATCCCGGCGCTGCCCACCCACCCGACGGCCCGCCGGCCCGGCCGGAGCCGGCCGGCGGCGACGGCGGAGGCGATGGCGGCGGGGACGGAGGCGGACACCACGTTGCCGATCCGGTCGTAGACGTGGTGGACGACGCCGCCGAGCCCGACGCCGTCGGCCAGGTCCTGCCAGTCGCGTCGGCTGGAGGCGTGGGTGAACAGGACGGCGACCTCGGCGACGGGCGGGGCGAGCTGGGCGAAGACGGCCCGGGCCTCCCGCTCGCCGGGCCCGTGCATCTCGAAGCAGAACGAGGCGAACACGCCGACGCCGTTGGCGGCGAGCTTGTCGGAGGGGTCGCAGTACCCCTCGTAACCGGCGAGGGGGACGTTGCACAGCGGGGCGAGGTCGGGGCGGGTGCGGAAGCGGAACGTCCAGGGCGCGCCGTCCTCCGCGGTGAGGATGGTGGCCGTGGCCGCCTCGCCGAGCGTGTAGGCGGGCAGGGTCGACTTCAGGGCCTCCATGTGTTCCAGGCGGAACAGGTGCGGGACGACCGGGCCGCCGGGCCGCATGTTGAACTCGGCGTTGACGATCATCGCGGTGCGGAACGGCCCGGTGCGGAACAGGGCGTCGGCGATCTGCACGGCCCTCGTCCAGCTCATGCACGCGTCGAGGACGTCGAAGCAGTGCGCGTGGGACAGCCCGATGGCGGCGGCCGCGTGGTAGGCGCCCCCGGGTTCGAGGAAGCCGCGGCCGATGCCGGTGTAGATCAGCAGGTCGATCCGTTCGGGGGCGATGCCGGCTTGCGCCAGCGCGGTGTTCGCCGCGTCGCGGAGCAGGTCGACGGGGCGTTCGCCGGTGTCCAGCCAGTAGCGGGTGTCCGATCCCGTACGGCGCAGGAACCCGTCGATCCGGTGCAGCGCGTGGTCGAGGTCGCCGCGGAAGTGGCCGGCGCTGTGGGTGCCGACCAGCTCCAGGACGTCGGCGTTGGTGATCTCGCGTGAGGGAAAGGCGGCCGCGACCGCGCGGAGCCGCACGTCAACTCCCTTCCGCAGGTGTGTGATCAATGGTGCCCGGCGCCGGTGTCATGAGGACGCGGGCGCCTCCCGCGGGCGAGAGGGTCACGTGCTTGAAGACGGCCGCTTCCGGCGCGGGACGGTCGGTGGTGACGCCGCGCCGCGACAGCAGCACCCGCAGCACCTCGACCGACTCGATCATGGACAGCTGGGCGCCGATGCAGCGTCGCGCGCCGCCGCCGAAGGGGATGAACGCGTGCGGGGGGACGGCGTCGCCGAGGAAGCGTTCCGGCCGGAAGTCGCCGGGCGCCGGGTAGTTCGCCGGGTCCATGTGCACGATGCCGAGGAGCGGCATGAGCGTCGCCCCCCTGGGCAGCCGGTACCCGTCCAGCTCGACGTCCTCGGTGAGCGTCCAGGTGGCCTCGAAGACCGGCGGGCGGCGCCGCAGCGTCTCCTTCACCACCGCCTCCAGGTAGCCGGTGTCACCGGAGCGGGCGGCCCGTGCGGCGTTCCGCGCCGCCTCGGGCGCGCGGGCCAACTCGTGCAGCGCCCAGGCGAGGGTGGTGGCGGTGGTCTCGTGCCCGGCGAACAGCAGGGTGACGATCTGGTCCCGGATCTCGGTGTCGCTCAGCCGGTCCCCGGCGTCGCCCGCGGTGATCAGCCGGGACAGGATGTCGACGCGGTCGCGCAGATCCGGTGCGGCCCGTCGCTCGCGGATGGTCCGGTAGAGCAGCGCGTCGATCTCACGCAGGAGCCGGACGGTGTTCCGCCAGGGCCACAGGCGGCGTGCGCACGGGTGGTTGAGCCCCATGAGCACCGCGACGTCGGTCATGGGGAGCCGGCGCAGCGAGGTGCGCAGCCGGTCGTGGCGGCGTCCGCCGTCGGGGCCGAGGAGGATCCGCCAGATGATGTCGAAGCTCAGCCCGCGCACCCGTTCCATCGTCCGGAACGGGACCCGTTCCGGCCAGCCCCGCAGCTCGTGTTCGGTCATCGCGCGCACGGTTTCCCGGTAGCCGCGCACGGCGGCCCCGCCGAACATGGGCGCCATCAGCCGGCGCAGCCGCCGGTGTTCGTCGCCGTCGGAGGTGATCAGCGAGTGCCTCCCGAACACCGGCGCCAGGATGCGGTTGCCCTCGCCGGCGTGGAACCTGCCGTGCGGCGAGGCGAACACGGCCGCGATGTGGCCGGGATCGCTGACGAGGATCACCCGGCCCCACGGGAAGACTCTCAGGGACACCAGGTCGCCGTACTTCGCGCGCAGCCGGGGGCCCACAGGTGGCGCCACCAGGTGAAGACGACCGTCTGCACCGGCGGGGGGATACGGGGCCCCGGCGGGACCGGCAGGTGCCGGCGGGCGTCGTCGAGTGGAGTGATCGGCATGGTCTGCCTCCTCTGCCGCGGGCCGTCGGAGGGGATGGGGGGCTCAAGGCGCGGGGGAATCACGGGGGTTCGGGGATGCGGACGGCTTGTCCGGCGTAGGCGAGACCCGAGCCGAAGCCGACCAGGACGGCCCACCGGCCGCCGCGGATCCGCCCGTCGGCGAGGAGGCCGTGCAGGGCCAGGGGTACGGACGCGGAGCTGGTGTTGCCGGTGAACCGCACGTCGTCGGCCACCACGACCCCGTCCGGCACGTCCAGGCGGGTGGCGATGCGCCGGATCAGCCTCCCGTTCGCCTGGTGGGGGACCAGCGCGGCGACGTCGTCCCAGCCGATCCCGGTCGCCGACATGATGTCCCGTACGACGGCCGGCACGGTGGAGCAGGCCCAGCGGGTGACGGCCAGGCCGTCCATGCGGAGCGCCGGGGTGGGGGAGAGCGGGCCGAGGGCCGCGAAGAGCGGGGGCCGTACCTCCAGCGCGGAGGCCCGCGCGCCGTCCGACCCCCACACCACCGGGCCCACTCCGGGCGGCCCGTCCGTGGCGGTGACCAGGACCGCGCCCGCGCCGTCGGCGAAGACGGGCGCGGTGGCCCTGTCGACGGGGTCGACGAGGTCGAGCATGCGGTCCGCTCCGACGACGAGCACCGTCGCGCAGCCGCCGGCCCCGATCAGGGACCGGGCGACGTGCAGGGCGTGGCAGAAGCCGGCGCAGGCGATGTTGATGTCGAAGGCGGCGACGCGCAGCCCGAGCCCCGCGGCGACCTGGGGGGCGACGGCCGGGCAGGGCTGCGGGTTGGTGGACGTCGCGACGAGCACCGCGTCCACCGCGTCCGCCGGCACCGCGGCCGCCGCCAGCGCCTCGCGGGCGGCGAGACCGGCCATGTCGACCACGGATTCGTCCGGCCCCGCCACGCACCGGGTCTCCACCCCGGTGCGGGAGAGGACCCAGTCCCGCGTCGCGCCGAGCCGTTCGGCCACCCGTCCCGCGTCCTCCCGCACGGGGCGGTAGGCGCCGATGGCGGCCACGCGGCAGGGGCGTACGGCCGCGGCTCTCACCGGTCGCCCCGAGCGGCGCGGGCGTCGAGGCGGGTGTTGACGAAATCCAGCACGGAGCGGGCGGTGGTGAGGGCGGACGCCTGGGCGTCGCTGATCTCGATGCCGTAGTCGTCGCTGACGATGGTGATCAGCTCGGCCCTGGCGAGCGAGTCGACGTCCAGGTCCTCGAAGCTCCGGTCCAGCGCCTCTCCGGAGAGGCCGATGGTCTTGTCGGGCGGGGCCTTCTCCCCGTGTACGACGCGGGTCAGGAGCCGTTCCAGTTCCGTGGGGGTCACGACGTCTCCTCGGGACGAGGGGGAGGGTGGGGCCGGGCGGTATCCGCGCGAGCGCCTGCCGGCAAGGCCGACGGTGTCTCTCAGGCCGGGCGCGTGCCCCGGGCGACCTTGGTCTGGGCGGAGAAGGCGAGCCGGCCCAGGCCGTGGGCCTCGGCCTCGGTCAGGTTCTCGACGGCGGCTCCCAGCAGCCGCGCCCGGTGCCCGTCGGCACGCATGACGCCGAGAGCGGCGCGGCCTCCGCGGGCGTAGATCTCCAGCGTCGCCTGCTCCGTCCGGAAGTCGCCCCGCTCGATCTCGCCGGTCGCGTCCCGCACCGCGTCGCGCAGCACGCGCAAAGCTCCTTCGGCCTGCTCGTACAGCACCCGGGCGGGCACTCCCCGCTCCAGCATGTAGGTGGCCGCCTCGACGTAGGCGCCGAGCGAGGCGATGAACCAGCCGCCGGCGAGGGCGACGTCGACCAGGCCGGCCGAGACGACGCGGTCGGACAGGAACCGCGACGCTCCCCCCAAGGCCATCAGCGGCTTCCGGTGCTCCGACCAGGCCGCCGGCGATCCGGCGTAGAGGACCGTCGCCTCCGGGGAACCGATGTCCCGGGGGAAGCACAGGATGGCCCCGTCGAGGTACCGGGCGCCCCGGTCGGCGGCCCACCGCTCCATCGCGCGGGCCTCGTCCGGCATGGTGGTGCCGACATCGGCCAGGGTGACGCCCTCCCAGGAGCGGACGGGGCGGAGCGCTTCGAGGGTGCTCCGGTGGTTCAGGACGCAGGTGATGACGAGCCGTGTGCCGGCCACCGCGTCGTCGACGGAGCGCACGGGCGTGACGTGATCGGAGGCGAGCGCCTCGGCCCGTTCGGGGGTGCGGTTCCAGGCGGCCACGGAGTGCCCGCCGGCGGCGAGGGCCCGCACGAGGGCGCTGCCCATCAGCCCGCAGCCGACGACTGCGACGTCATGGGCCTTGGACACGCCCTGGGGATCGGCCACGGCAACCTCCGGTGTTCGTACGTTCGTTGAAGACGTGCCGGAACATCGCGTGCGGTTTTCGGCTCTGTACGTCGTGGCCGGGCCGGGGCTCGGGGCTGTGGCTCGTGATGCCTGCTGTCCCCTTCGGGAGGGGGAGGCGGGGAGACGGCGGGGCGGCCGGGTGGAGTCGCGTGGTCGCGTGGTCTCGGTCGGGTGGGGGTGCCTCTGCCCGTCGTGGACGGGGAGGCCGACGGCCCTACGACACGGTGGGGGAGCGGACCGGCTCGAAGCGGCTCGCTCGCCGCGCGCTCACGCCGGGTCATCCCACCTTCACGGCCACCACCCGGCGCGCACAAGGCGTGCCCGCCCGCGCGCGGATGCGGAATGCGACCTACGAAGTGCGCCGGGGAGGTTCCGGCCGGAGAAGGCAGGGACGCCACCCACGCCACCCACGCCGCTCACCAGCCGCCGTCCGCGCGGGGCCGCGCCGGGCGCGAGCGCGCAACCGGTCGTCCCGGGGCAGGCGTCGGATGGACTGATCGTGTGATGACCGGGCCCCCGGGTGGCGCCGCGGGGCCGGTGGGGCGGCGCGCTCTGCCACCGTGGCGCAAGCGACCGCCCGCCGCCCGGACAGGAGGGGAGCGATACGTGGCAGACGTCCTCACGCTGCTGTTCGCCGTACTGGCCGCCGTCAGCAACGCCACCGCCGTGGTGCTCCAGCGGATGGCGGCGCGGACCGTCCCGAAGGCCGACGCCTTCAGCCTCCGCCTGGTCCGCGACCTGCTGCGGCACCCCGCCTGGTTCGGCGGGATCGCCGCCGTCCTGTGCGCCGCCGTCTTCCAGGCGCTCGCGCTCTCCCTCGGCTCCCTCTCGCTGGTGCAGCCCATCTTCGTCAGCGAGCTCCCGTTCGCCCTGCTGATCGCCGGCACCGTCTTCCGCCGCCGGCTGCCGGCGTACGGCTGGGCGGCGATCCTGCTGGTCGCCGCCGGGCTGGGGCTGGCCCTGGCCGCCGCCGCGCCGCGCGGGGAACACGTCCACGTCGGCACCGCCCGCTGGCTGGCCGCCCTGATCGCCGCCGCGGGGGCGATGGCGGCCTGCGTCGCGGCCGCTCTGCCGCGCCCCCGGGGCAAGGCGCGAGCCGCCCTCTTCGGCGCGGCGGCGGCCGTCGGCTACGCGCTGACCGCCGCGCTGATGAAGGACGCCGCCACGACCTTCGCCCGGCACGGCGCGGGCGCCTTCCTCACCTGCTGGCAGACGTACGCCTTCGCCGCCGCGGGGGCGGCCTCCCTGTTCCTGCTCTCGAACGCCATGGAGTCGGGACCGCTGATCGCCTCCCAGCCCGCCCTCACCCTCGGGGACGCGCTCGTCAGCCTCACGCTGGGACTCATGGTGTACGAGGAGCACATCCGCACCGGCTGGTGGCTGATCCCGGAGGCCGCCGGGGCCCTGATGATCGTCGCCGGGGCGCTGATCCTGCCGAGGGTGGAGGCGGTAGCGCTGCCGAGCTGACCCTCTTCAGCCCGTCCGGGGTTTGAGGACGAGCGGCGCAGTCGCCTGCGAGGGCGGGGGCGCACTCCCGGAGGGGTAGCCGACGGCCGGGGCCGGACCAGCGGCCGCCGTGGTGGGTGAGCGTCGGCTTCAGCCCGTCCGGCGTTTGAGGACAAGCGGCGCAGCCGCTTGCACGGGGGTGGCGGGCGCTCCCGCAGGAAACGGTGAAAGGGCGGGGAGGGGCGCACCCCCGGAGGGCCGGCCGACGGCTGGGCCGAGACCGAACACCGATGGCGCGCCGGCCAGTCGGCGCCCGACACGTCCACCCCGACCGCGCCGCCAGGCGCTACCGCTTCGCGGCCCGCAGCACCACGAACTTCGGATCGCTCGCGACGACGTCGCAGTTGCCGAAGATCCTGCGCAGCTTGACGTGGTACCCGAGGTGCCGGTTGCCGACGACCCACAGTTCCCCGCCCGGACGCAGCGCCCGGCGCGCGCCGGTGAACATGCGCCAGGCCGTGGTGTCGGTGGTCGCCTGATGCGAGTGGAACGGCGGGTTGTTGAGCACCAGGTCCACCGAGCCGGGGGCCACCGCGGTCAGCGCGTCGCCCACGACGAACTCGGCCGGCCGCGCCGTCCCGGCGTTCGCCTCGAAGGTGGCCCGCGCGGAGGCGACGGCCTGGTGCGACTCGTCCGTGAACAGCACCTCGGCGTCCGGGTCGGCCATCGCGGCGGCCGTGCCCAGCACGCCGTTGCCGCAGCCGAGGTCCACCACGCGCCCGCCGCCCCGCCGTCGAGGGAGGTGGTTGAGGAAGAAGCGGGTGCCGATGTCGAGGCGGTCCGCGCAGAACACGCCCGCGTGGTTGACCACGGTCAGCCCGGCGGCCGGCCCGGCGTCCGGGCCCAGCGTGTGCTCGATCGGCCAGGGGCTGGGCCGCCGCACGAGCTCCGGGTCCGGCGAGCAGAAGATCAGCCGGGCCTTCTTGGCCGCCAGCGACGTCCGCGTCGGGCCGAGGACGTCCTCGAACAGTTTCAGCGTCGACGTGTGGATCTCGGTGACCTTGCCCGTACCGACGACCGTGGTCCCCGCGTGCACGGCGGGTGCCAGCCGGCGCAGCTGGTCCTCCAGCAGGGCCAGGCTCTTGGGCACCCGGACGAGCAGGACGTCGATCCGCTCCGGCGGGGCGTCCCGTGTGGACAGCAGCCGCACCGACTCCGCGGGGACGCCGCTGCGGGCCAGGTTGGCCCGGGTCGCCTGCTGGGTCAGGAAGGAGTCCGTGATCTGCGTGGGGCGGTGCGCGGCGAGAGCCGTGACCAGCGCGCCCCAGCGGTCGCCGACGACGACCAGGTCGCCCGACAGGTCCACCGGGCCGTCGTCCCCGCCCGCGAGGTGCCGCAGCAGGTATTCGTCGGCGGCGTCCCAGGCGAGCAGCCGGTCGCGCGGGTCCTCCGGAAAGCGGGTGAGGTCGAACGTGCCCCATGACGTGGAAAAACGCTTCATCGTGCCGCTCAGGCTAGCGGAGCGGCCCCCGCGCTCCCCAATCAGCACGGCGGACCCGCCACCCCCGCCGGCCGCGCCCGGCGAGGACCGGGCCCGCTCGCCACCTGCGGGATCGGTCCGTGGCGTGGATGCCGTCGGGTCGCCGCCCGTCACCGCCGGCGGAGGATCGAAAGGGGGACGCTTGGCGGCCCGTGCGCCGTCCTTTGCGAGACGTTGAGGAGGCCGGACGCCCGTCGGCGTGACCGGTGGCCGGTCGCGGACGGGGTGAGCGTGACGCCTGCCGACGGCCGCGGGTTGCTCGGAAGGGGCGCGCGGGTGGGCGCCGCGGTACCTGCCGCCGGGCGCGACGCCGGCGCGAGGCGGCGGAGCCGAGGTGCCGCGAGCGCGCCCGTCCGCCGGCCGGCCGGGGAACGTGCGCCTCCCCGGCCGGGCCGTCGGGTCCCCGGCGGCGCCCGCACCCCCGTGCCGGGCGCCGGAAGTTCATCCTGGACCCGTCGGGCCCGCCCGCGCTCGTGTTTTTTCTGCGGGCCGGGCACGGCTCCGACCGCGACGGCCTGCGGGCCCGTCCTGCCACATCGGGGGATCGTGCGCGGCCGAGCCCGGGAACGGGGGCAACCGCACGGCGCGAACGCCTCGTTCGTGGCATCCGTGACCGTGCGGTCGCCATAGGGGAAGGGGAGGGGCGTGGCGTCCGCCCGAGCGCTGGGCCGGTCTCACGTTCGTCCGGTCGTGCCCTTCCCCGCCTGCCCGCCGTCCGTCCCGCCGCCGGACCGGACGCGCAGATAGCGGGCGGGGACCGCGTCCGTCAGCCACACGCCGTTGTCGGTGACGTGGAAGACGTGCCCGGCGGCGTGCATGGCGCCGGTGTCGACGGCGAGGACGAGGGGGCTGCCGCGTCGGGCGCCCACCCGGGTGGCGGTCTCGCGGTCCGGTGAGAGGTGCACGTGATGGCGGTCCATCGGACGCAGGCCCTCCGCGCGGATCGCGGGCAGGAAGCGCGCCACGGTGCCGTGGTACAGGTACGGCGGCGGCTCGGCGGGCGGCAGGGCCAGGTCCACCGGCACCGAGTGACCCTGCCGGGCCCGGATCCGCTCCCCGTCCACGGCGAACCGCCGCTTGTCGTTGACGGCCACGACGTGGTCCAGCTCCTCGCGGGTGAACGGGAAGCCGTGGGCGGCCGCAGCGGCCAGGAGCTCGTCGATCCGCACCCAGCCGGCCGCGTCGAGCCGGATGCCGATGCGCCCGGGGTCGTGGCGCAGGTGCTTCGACAGGTACCTGGAGACCCGCACCGTTCTGTCGTCGTGCATGCCGCCAGTCTGGCTCGCCGGAGGCGGTGAGGACATCCCGTTTTCCGTTGTGGGGGTGTTCACGGGGACGTTCGACGCCCCGCCGTTCAGGACGGGATCGCCGGACCGCGCGGCGCGGCGGCCGGGAGCAGCCGCTCGCCCAGCAGGGCCGTCAGCGCCGCCAGGGTCAGCAGGCCGCCCACGAGGAACGTGCCGCGCACGCCCGCCGCGGGCAGCAGCGCGCCGCCGAGGAGGGCCCCGACGGCCACCCCCGCGTTGAACGCGGCGGAGTTCGCGGCCAGGGCGACCTCCGTGCGGCCGGGGGCGGACTCCAGGACCCGCGCCTGCGTCGCCATGAACACCGGCCCCAGCGAGGCGCCGAGGAGCGCCAGGAAGGCCACGGCCGCCGCCTGCCGGTCGCCGAACGCGTACAGCCCCAGCATCCCGGCCGCCTGCGTGCCGACCGGGACGGCCAGCGTGGCGCGCGGGTGGCGGTCCAGCAGCGGGCCGGCGACGGAGACCCCGACGACGCCCGCCACGCCCGGCACGGTGAGCAGGGCGCTGACGGAGTCGTCGGAGAAGCCGCCGACCTGGCCCAGGAACTCGACCACGTAGGTGTATCCGGCGAAGGCCCCCGTCACGGACAGGGCCGTGGTCGCCAGGACGACCGCGAAGCGGCGCCGGTCCGGGCGCGTGCCGCGCGAGCCGTGCCCTTCCTCGGGCCGGGTGGCGGGCAGCAGGGCGGCGATCAGGACCATGGAGACCGCCGCCGCGCCCGCCAGGACGGCGAACGGCGCCTCGCGGCCGTAGTGCCGGCCCAGCCAGGTTCCGGCCGGGACGCCCAGCACCATGGCGAGCGACCCGGCCACGGACAGCACGCCGAGCACCCGGCCCCGCACCCGCTCGGGGAACAGGCCGACGGCCACCGGTCCCATCACCGCCCAGAACAGCGCCTGGGCGAGCGCCGTCACCACGCGCGCGGCGAACATCGGTCCGTACGAGGAGACGGCCGCGGCCGTCGCGTTCGCCACCGCCAGCGCCGCGAGCAGCGCGGTGAGCAGGTGACGGCGGGGGACGGACCGCGTGACGTGGGCCAGCGGGAGGGAAACGACGGCCACCGCCACGCCGTAGCCGGTGACCAGGATCCCGACGGCCCCGAGCGAGACGCCCAGGTCGTCCGAGAGGAGCCTGAGCAAGCCGATCGGCAGATTCTCCACCGTGTTGAAGGTGAACGCGGCGACCATCAGGGCCGCCACCACCCCCACCCGCCGCCAGAGAGCCGGCTGTACGGCACTGGTCATTCCGCTTCTCCTCTCCTCGGAACGCCGGCGAACGGCGAGGCGTCGACGTGCCGTTGAGCGTAGGGAAGGGGTGATCAACGCCGCGTCAGGCGACCGCGGCGGACTTTGTCGGCCGGGTCGCGTCTGTCACTTTCCAAAGTGGAAAGTATCTGCCATGCTGGCAAGGGATGGTCGGGGGCGACGATCTGCCCGCCCGGCCGGCCGAATAAGGGGGAATCATGTCCGAACACGCCCAAGCCGCCACCCGGTTGCTCGGCGTCCAACGCTTCGAGACGGCCGCTCGGCGGCGCGGCGGGTGGTACGCCGCCTACCTGTGGATCTTCGCGGGCTGGCAACCGCTGCTCGTGCCCGCGGTCGTCCTCTGGCGCGGACCGGCCGCGGCGGCCGTGGTCAGCGCTCTCAACGCGGTGCTCGTCGGCGTCCTTTCGTGGCACGCCGGGCGGCAGCCGGTCGTGCCGCGGCACTTCACCCGCACCCACCTGACCGTCATCGGCACCTGGAGTGCCCTGTACGTCGGCACGGTGATCCTCGGCACCACGGTCCTGAAGGGCAGCGTCCCGCTCGCCGCCGTGGCGGCCGTTGTCTGCGCCCTGCCACCGGCCGCCGGTGCCCTGCGGGGGATACGGCGGTGAGCTCCGTGAGCCCCGCTGCCCAGGGCCGGCATCCGCGGCACGCGCTGGCGCCGCTGCTCTCGTCGCCCGTGCGGCTGTCGATCGTGGCAGCCCTCGCTCCGGTCGACAAGGCCGAGTTCGGCTACGTTCGCGACCTCGTCGAGATCACCGACTCGGTGCTTTCGAAGCAGGCCGCGGCCCTGGAAGAGGCAGGCTGGGTCGTGGTGGCCAAGGGGCGCGTGGGTCGGCGGGTCCGCACCTGGCTCTCCCTGACCGACGAGGGCCGGTCGGGCTACCGGCGGCACCTCGCCGCCCTACGAGCCATCGCGGGCCTGCCGGACCCCGAGTGACACCGAGGGCGTCACCGAAACCGGTCCGCTCGGACCCGTCCGAGCCTGCCCAAGTCCCCGTGGACCCCTGGCCCCCCGGCCCGACCTTTGCCGGGCCCGTCGCCTCCCGGGCGGCTCAGCCGCCCCACGCGGCGCCGAAGGCCAGCAGTTCGTCCCGGTGTTCCAGGCGGTCGGTCCACTCCTCGGGCCAGGCCGCGGCGCCGAGGTGGGCGCCGGCGAACGCGCCGGCGAGGCAGGCGATGGAGTCGGAGTCGCCCGAGCTGCACGCGGCCCGGCGTACGGCCGCGAGCGGCTCGTCGGGGAAGAGGAGGAAGCAGAACAGCCCCGTCGCCAGAGCCTCTTCGGCGATCCAGCCCGCGCCCGTGGCCAGGCACGGGTCGGCCTCCGGGTCGGGGGCGCGCAGGGCCTCCTCCAGCCGGTCGAGCGTCGCGCGGCAGGTGTCCCAGCCGCGGGCGACGAACGCCTCGGGGGAGGCGTCGTGGGCGTAGCGCCAGAGGTCGCCGAGCCACCGCTCGTGGTAGCGGGTGCGGTTCTCGTCGGCGTACGACCGCAGCAGCCCGCACAGTTCCGCCGGCCGGGCGCCCTGCGCCAGCACGTGCACCGCGTAGGCGGTGAGGTCGCTCGCCGCGAGGGCCGCGGGGTGCCCGTGCGTCAGCCCGGACTGCAACTGGGCGGCACCGGCACGCTGTTCGGGGGTGAGGCCGGGCACGAGACCCAAGGGGGCCACCCGCATGTTCGCCCCGCACCCCTTGGAGTGCGGATCGCAGGCGGCCTGCCAGGGGCCGTCGTCCGCGGCGAGGCGCTCGCACGCGGTGAGGCAGGTACGGCCGGGGGCGCGGTCGTTGTCCGGGGACCGCCACCACGCGACGAACTCCGCCCGCAGCGCCGGCGCCAGGTGCCGCGCCTCCAGCGGACCCTCCTCCAGGGCCGTGCGGAGCGCCCGCGCGACGGCGAGGGTCATCTGCGTGTCGTCCGTGATGAACGCGGGGCGCGGCAGGTCCATGCTCCGCCAGGGCCCGCACTTCGCGAGGATCGACGCCACGTCGTCGAATTCGGTGGGGAAGCCCATCGCATCCCCGATGGCCAGCCCGGTCAGTGTTCCTGTCGCTGTTCCCGTCGCTTTCACCCGAGCACCCTAATCCAGGGTGCGGGCGGCACGATCAGGCGCTCGCGGGGGCCGGAGGGGCGGACGTCGGCCTGCCCGCCCCGCCGTTCCTGCGCACGGCGACGGCGGAGCGGCTGCGGAGGGGAGGGTCGGGGGACGGGGAGGGGCGGACGTCGCTACGGGCGCGGTGGGACGTACCCCACCGGCCCCACCGCGCGACATCCGCCTCTTCTCACCCCCTCCACCCGTCGCTTCCCGGCCAACTCGCACACCTGTCCAAGCGTGGCATCCGGCGCTGCACCAGCACCGCGAGTCACTCGCCCCCGCCGGAGCGTGGCCGATCCCTTTCGGGCGGTGCAGTCACGGGAAACACGGCTGTCTACTCTCCTCCGCCATGCGCCCTACAACACGCAGACGCCTCGGTCTCTCCGGTCTCCTCGCCCTCGGCATCGGCCTGCCCGGCCTGGTCCAGCAGCCGGCCTCGGCGGCCGCCGCGCCGCCCATGACCATCACTGCCGACAAGACGTCGGCGACCCCCGGCTCCACGGTCACCCTCACCATGACCTTCACCAACGACCAGACCACGAACACGCAGTTCGTGTACCAGTCGATCCAGCCGACCTGGGCCACCTCGCAGGACCCGGGGCTGAAGTACACCTTCAAGTCCTGTACCGGTGAGGCCGTCCAGTGCGACGTCAACGGCCAGACCGGCGTCGTCCGCTACAACGTGCCCGTCATCCCGGGCGCCACCCGCACGGTCAAGCTGACCTACGACATCGCCGCCGACTCGGCCTGCGGCCCCAGCAGGCGGATCGACCTCTACTCGTACGTCTACTACGAGTACCAGGGCGGCCAGGCCAAGAAGGACGGCGTCTACACGACGGGCACGGACGTCGCCTGCGCCAAGCCGCCCGCTCCGGAGGCCGGGGTGAAGGCCGAGGCCAAGGCGGACAAGGCCGCCAAGGCGGCTGCGGACGTGGTCACCGCGCGGCAACTGCAGGAGCAGCGGCAGCACGTGGCGGCGATCCGCCACTGACCTCCGGCGGGCGGGCCCGACCCGCCCGTCCCCCACCCGTACCCGCACTCGTACCGATGAGAAGGCCTTAAAACCATCGGTGTGGTCCCAAGGCGAGGGCAGGTTGGTTGTGGTCCGGGGGAGCTGGGTGTGGCTGATGAGAAAGTGCCGCTCAGATGGCTCGCGGGGCATGGCCGCCCGGCTCCCTTGGACGCTCTGACTGCTGATTGAGAGATGCGGACATCGCTGATCAAGGCTTCGACGGCGGAGTGTTCCCCGGACCACAAAGTGCAGGTCACGATGGGTGAGGACGCGCGTTGAGCACTGAACATCAGCGGATCTGGGTCGGCATCGACGCCGGCAAGGGCCACCGCTGGGCGGTGGCCGTCGACGGCGAGGGCACCACGCTCCTGTCGCGCAAGGTCGCAAACGACGAGGACGAAATCCTGGCACTGCTTGGTGCCGTGCTGGACCTGGCTGGACGAGGTCCGTTGGGCCGTGGACAGTCCGCTCTGCTGCTGGCCTTGCTGCTCGCCCACGGACAGCCGGTGGTCTACATCCCGGGCCGGACCGTGAACCGCATGTCGGGGGCCTCCGTCGTCGGCGATATGTCGGCCCACAAGGACGCGGGCCATCTGGCCGCCCATGCCGGCCTGGCTCCCGTGCCACGGGGCTCCGGACGCAAGACCGGCAACATGCACCGCCCCAAGCACTACAACCGGCGTCTGCGCTGGCTGTTCTACATGTCCGCGCAGGTCACCATGACGATGCCGGGGCCGTCGCAGGAGTACTACAGGAGTATTACCGGGAGAAGCGACGCGAGGGCCTGATCCACACCCAGGCGCTGCTGTCCCTGGCCCGTCGCAGGGTGGACGTGCTGTGGGCGACGCTGAGGGACAAACGCCTGTTCACGGACGCCGCGCCAGTTCCGCCGGCGGCCTGACTTCTGTGTTGAGATGCTCCGGCCGCAGGCGGCGGGGTGTCGAGGGAAGGTGCTGCTGACGAATCACGGGATATCGAGGCGGGTGTCTCACCCCTTAGGGGGACTGTGCCGGTCGGATCGGCACCATCATCCTGACTGCGTGATTAAACGAGCGCTCATCGTGACGGCCCTGGCGGTCTCTTCCACGATCCTGGCCATGGGCGCGGCCTCGGCAGCACCCACGCCCCCGCAACCCATGCCCCCCACCGGCGACGCGAACGGCCTTGTCGGCAGCCTTAGCCACCTTCTCGACAGCGTCAATCAACCCGTCGCTGACCCTTGGGGTCTTCTTGGAGGGTGACCAATCCCCCGCCTCCAGCCGGGCTGCTGTGGCGGTTGAAGGTCAAGCGCTCGGTGCCCCGCTTCCGCAGGGGCACCGAGCGCTGCTGTGCAGCCCCTGGTTGCCGACTGCACAGGGCGGCTGAGTAGGCGAGACCATCGGGCCCTTGACGCCGGGCATTGAGATGCCCCGCCGCTACTGGCGGGGCCGCCCTCGTCCCGGAGGCGATCCATCTCAGGCGATCCGTCTCAGGGGATCCGTCTCAGCAACGATCCGTCTCCCGGGCGATCCGTATCAGGGATTGATCGTGAACGAGGCGCCGCAGTCTCCGCACTCGCCGTAGGCCGACCCGTCGTCGCGGGGAAAGACCGTCGTCTCGGCGCTGCCGCAGGCGGGGCAGTTCATCCGTGCCGCTCAGCTCTGGAAGACGGTGTGCACCCCGAGGCAGCCGTCCACCTGGCACATCACCAGGACCCCCAGCGTGCCCTGGTCGTGGACCGACACCTTGGAACTGTTGCAGGTGCGGCACCGGAGCAGCCCCTTCGACCCCAGATGCGCGCGGGCCCGTGCGTCGATGGTCTTGGAGTCGCCGATGCGGGAAGTCATATCGTCACCTCTCTATATGCGCCCGTCGCCCCATGGTCCCCCGCGGGCGGCCGGGTTGTCCGGCGAACGGGGAGTCTCCCCGAACCGAGCCGAGCCGAGCCGAACCGAGCCGGGCCGAGCCGGACCCGCCCCGCCGGCCCCTTCCCTCAGCCCCGCCGCGCCGTCGTGTGCGCGCGTACCCCGGCCAGGCCCAGGGAGACGAGGGTGACGGCCGCCCCGGCGGCGATCGCGCCCGCGAGCCGGGCGCCGCTCGCCGTCCCTCCGGCCAGCACCGCCGCAAAGACCGCCACCGCAGCCGCCAGTCCGGCGAGCAGCCAGCCGGTGAACGCCCGCCGGGGGCGGGCCGGTTCGCCGAGGGCCGGGGCGCCGAGCACCGCCCAGTGCCGGTCGGTCTCCCGCCGTTCGCGCCGCCGCTCGGCGGCGGCGCGGGAGCGCAGTGCCGCGCAGACGGCGCCTCCCGCCGCGGCGACGCCGCCGATCGTCGCCCACGCCGCTCCGGCCAGCAGCAGCGGGGCCAGCAGGGCCGTCGTCCCCCAGCCCGTCAGGCAGGCGGTGGCGGCCAGCCGGCACGACCGGGGCCGGTCGCCGCCCGCCCGGACGTCCATGACGGCCGGCAGGTACCAGACGCAGCCGGACACGCACAGCACCACGACGCCGAGCGCCAGCACTGCGTGGGACATGACGTTCCTCCTCGGAGCGGAACCGGATCGGGGCGCGGGCCCCGACGACGCGCGGAACCGGGAGGAGCCAGGGCGCCATCGGGGATCGGCGGCTCCTCCCGGCCCGCGTCCAGGATCGGCGGCCCGGCCCGGCCGGACCGTGGGCCGAACGGACCCGGCGTGGTCCAAGGGTCCCCTGACGCCGCGTCAAAACACCGGAGGCGACGCTCCGGAAGGGCCGAACGGCCCTGGTGCACGGGGCCCTTCGGGCACAGGTGCCGGGTGCCATACTGGCGCGCGCCGCCCACGCGACGGCCGGGACCGGCGGCAGGCAGCCGGCCCGTACCACCCCTCCGACAGGAGTCCCCGCACCGTGTCACGCCACGACTGGAGCGCCCCCGCCACCCGACCGCACGCCCCCGCGCCGGGACGGCGCGTCCGGGCCCATCCCCGCACGGCCGCCACGCGCGCCGCGGCGACCGCCCGGCGGGGTGCTGACATGGGCCCCGTCGGCGACGAGTACCACGGCCTGCTGGCCCGCCACGACGCGATGCGGCTCCGCCGCTCGCTGCTGTCCCAGGGCGAGCGGCGGGCCCCCGCCGCGCCGCGCCGGACCGCGGCGCCCTACGACGGCGCGGCCGACCAGCGGGAGATCCTGCGCGGACTCGACCTCGTGTCACCCTTCGACGGGCTGATAGCCGAGCTCTACGACGAACTCTTCCAGCGGTGGCCCTACCTGCGGTCGCTGTTCCCGGAGTCCATGGAGTTCCAGCGCCGCCACCTCGCGCACATCTTCCGCTACCTCATCGACCACCTGCACGACCCGGACGAGGTGACCGCCACCTTCAAGCGCCTCGGCCGCGACCACCGCAAGCTGGGCGTCCGGCCCGCGCACTACGAGGCGTTCGAGGCCGCCCTGCGCGAGGCGCTGCGCCGCACCGCGGGCGCGCGCTGGACCGGCGCCATGGAGGCGGCGTGGCTGCGCATGCTGCGCTTCGCCGTGGCCGCGATGGTCGCGGGGGCCGAGGCGGCGCTCGGCGAACCGGCCGCCTGGCAGGCCGAGGTGACCGCGTTCGAACGGCCGCGCCGCGACCTGGCGGTGCTCCGGGTCCGCACCGGTGAGCCGTACACCTACCGAGCCGGCCAGTACGCGGCCGTCCAGTCGCCGCGGCTCCCGCAGGCGTGGCGCTACTACTCGTTCGCCAACGCCCCCGCCCGGACGGGGAGCTGGAGTTCCACGTCCGGCTGACCGGCGGCGGGGGAGTGAGCGAGGCGCTGGTGAAGGACACCCGCGTCGGCGACACGCTGCGCCTGGGCCCGGCGAGCGGCACGATGACGCTGGACGACGACCTCACCGGCGACCTCCTGCTGGTGGCCGGGGACACCGGCTGGGCCCCCGCGAAGGCGCTGCTGGAGGAGCTCTCCTCGGGGCGCGTGGGGCAGCACGGGGTGCATCTCTTCCTGGGCGCGCGGAGCTTCGCGGACCTCTACGACGCCGAGACCCCGGCGAGCCTCGCCCGGCGCCGGCCCTGGCTCCGGGTGGTCCCGGTGATCGAGGACGTTCCGGGGCCCGGCTGCTGGGAGGCGGTCGCCGACGCGGTGCTGCGGCACGCCGACTGGTCCCGGCACACGGCGTTCGTCGCCGGCCCGCCCGCCCTCGTCCGGGCGACGACGGCCGGGCTCGCGGCCGCGGGCCTGCCTGCCGGGCGGGTGCGGCACGACCCGCTGCCGGCCGCGCGCGACCTGGCGGCGCTCACCGCCCGCTGACGCCGGGGCCGGGGCGTCGCGTCACCCCGGCCCGCGCCCGGAGGCGCCGGTTCAGAGGTTGTTCTCGGCGTCGACGCACCACTGCATCCGCCGCTGGAGGGCGTCGGCCTCCGAGCGCGTGCTCCGGGCGGCGCTGTGGTCGCCGGCGCGGTCGAGGCTGTTGGCGCGGTCCCGGAGCCGGGTGATCTGCTGGTGCATCTCCGGCACGTTGCAGGTGATCCCGGCCGCGGCGGCGGACTGCGCGGGCAGGGCCGTGAAGACGACGCCCGCGGCCATCGCGGCGGTCACGACAAGGGTGGAAATACGGCGCATCGGTGACGCTCCTCGCTGTACGGTGCCGGGTCCGGCGGACCCGCTGACGGGCACCGGGCGGTCACCCTACCCGGCAAGATCGACTTCAAGGGCGGGGCGTCCGGGGCTCAGCGCCGCCGGGCCGCCAGCCACGGGGAGAGGGGCACACCCACGTACTCCTTGTATGTCACGTCGCCCGGCAGCGGGACGACGAAGGTGGTGGCCGGCGGGAAGAACCGGGTCGCGACGTGGGCGGTCCCGAGGAACAGGGCGCGCAGGAAGTCCGGTACGTGCTCGTGCGCCACATCGGGGAAGTCCACGCCCTCCACGACGACGCGGGTGTCGCCCTCCGGATGGACCGTGAGCTCGACGTGCGGCGGACCGGCCAGTTCCACGAACGCCTCGTGCGGCAGCGAGCCGTCGGGGTCGGCGACCGCGAACAGCGGTGCTGAGGTGCGGCGGGCCACCCGGTCGGCGCCGATGTCGTGCGTGACGGCGGCCACCGTACGCCCGTACTCGGCCGCGACCTCGCGGACCGCGGTGACGACGGCTTCCGTGCTGGGGTGGGGATCGGTGCTGGTCATCGGCCCATCATGCAGACCCGCGCGGGCGCGGTCCGGATCGGGGTGCGTGCGGGCGCAGACGGGCGGTCGCTGCGCCGACGGGCGGACGGTTCGGCGACGGGCGGACGCGGCCCGCGGGTGAAGCTGCCGGGGCCCGATGTCGTACCCCTGTGCTGTGCTTGTCGCAGTGATCCCGACGACGCGGGGATCCCGACCCGGAGGAGCCCCCGATGGACCGTGAGCAGTGGCGGCCGTTCCTGAAGCGCTGGAGCGAGGAGTGGATCGCCGCGCACGATCCGGAGTGCGACCATCCACTGGACGAGGAGACGGTGCGCGACGGCTGGCTCGGCTTCGCCCCGGCGAGCGACGCGGACGTGGCCGCGGCCGAAGCCCGGCTCGGCCGCCGACTGCCACCCTCGCTCCGGGAGTTCCTGCTGGTCACCGACGGGTGGCGGGACGCGGGCCCGTTCGTCTACCGGCTCGCGGGGACGCGCGACCTCGAATGGCTCGCCGATTCCGACGAGGCGGGGTGGATCGAGGCGTACACCGAGGAGGGAGAACCGGAAGAGGGAGAGCCGGACGACGGGGCCATCCTCGGCCGGTCGCTGAAGCTCTCCCTGGACGGGGACGCCTGCGTCATGCTGCTCGACCCGGAGGACGTCGACGAGCGCGGGGAGTGGGCCGCCTACTGGCTGTCCTCCTGGTCGGGCATGGGTCCCGAACGGCACGACTCCTTCCACTCCCTGATGCGGGGGGAGTTCGCCTCCTTCCACGCCCTGCGGCAGCCGCCGGGTGCCACCCGCGACCACTGGGACGCCCAGGTCGAAGAGGCCCGCCGGGCCGCGCTCGGCG
Source organism: Streptomyces sp. CA-181903 (assembly GCF_050937075.1). NCBI lineage: Bacteria > Bacillati > Actinomycetota > Actinomycetes > Kitasatosporales > Streptomycetaceae > Streptomyces > Streptomyces sp. CA-181903. The sequence continues at coordinate 325,908 of NZ_JBNJLY010000001.1, read as the reverse complement.
GTGCGGTCGACGATCCCCTGGCGGTGCTGGCCGAGGCGGCGGAGTACGGACGCCGCCGGGCGCAACTGCTCCGCTTCCAGCTGCTCGTCCTGCTGGGCGACTGGCACACCCTGTCCCCGTACACGCTCATATCGTCGTACGTCGACACCGGGAGCGAACCCCTCTTCGGCCCCGAACTGCTGCCGCTCCTCTTCACGGAGGAGGCGTGCGGCCCCTGGGGGCGGCCGAACCCCGCGCTGACCTCCCTGGAGGAGAGCGGGCCGGAGTCCGTGCGGGCGCTCATCGCCGACCACCGGCGGCGCCTGCGGGAGCCCGGCTTCCCCTTCCCCTACGGGAACCCGGAGTTCGACGCGGCGGTGCGGCGCGTCACCGCACGGCTCACGGCGGCGCCGGAGGGCGAGGGAACGCCGGAGGGGGAAGGGACGCCGGAGAGCGAGGAGGCGCGCCGGCGCCTGGGGGACGCCGTCTGGCCGGAGCTCAAGGACGCCCTCCGTTGGTGGCGCCCGCTGAGCGACGATCACCTTGCCCCAATCGTCCTCCTCGCGGACCCCGTCCTGGCCGCGCTGATCACCCCGGAGCGGGGACGGGAGCTCCTGTCCGTGCCCCGGGGCGACGGCCGTGCGAAGGGCTAGAAGCCGAGGGGCCGTTGGCCCTGGACCGAGTACATCAGGCAGGAGGTTGCCAGGAAGTCCGGATGGCTCATGACCTCGCGGGCCGCCCGCAGTCCGTCGTCCGTCATGCCGGCGGAGCGGAACCGGTCGCGGAGGTGGCGGGTGTTGTGGATCTGCAGGGCCGTGCCGGGGGAGTGGGCGCGCCACTGCTGGACGGCGGGTTCCGCGTCGACGTGGACGAGCCCGGCCCGGTGCATGGCGGTCGCGGCCCGCCGGCCCCATGCCAGGTCGACCCCCGCCGCCCGCAGCAGGCGGAGCTTGGCGTCGAGGTAGTCGCGGTAGGCCGCCGCCGCGGCCTCGTCGCACCCGCCCACCGGCACCAGCGGGCCGTACGTGGTCTCGTCGAACTCGTCGAGCTGGAGCCAGCCCCCGGGCCGGAGCGCGCCGACCAGCCGGCGCAGCACCTCGTCGCGCTCGGGCAGGTGCATCAGCACCAGCCGGGCGTGGACGATGTCGAACGCGCCCTCGGGCAGCGGGTCGCTCCGCGCGTCGTGGACGAGGACGCGCAGGCCGGGCGCGGCCGGGGAGTGCTGCGGTTTGACGTCCGTGGCCAGCACGGAACCCGTTGGCGCCACCCGGGCCGCGAGCCACCGCGCGACACTGCCCCCGCCCGCGCCCACCTCCAGGCAGTGCGCCCCCGGGGCAACCGGGAGCCGGGCGAGCCGGTGGGTGGTGAAGCCGTCGTACGCCGCGGCGAGGCAACGGTGTTGCTCCGTGGCGTGCTCACTGTCGTTGTCGAACGCGTAGCCGAGCGGAGGAGTCGTGGTCATACCGTCCTCGGAGTCGTCGTGGTCCGGAGCCCCGGCGCTGCCGGAACCGACGGTACCGGCCCCGGCGTGGCCGCACCCCGGGGACGGCCGCCGACCACCCGGTACGGGGACGGAAGCCCCCGTACCGTCGCGCACCCGTGCGGGAGGTCAGCCGGTGAACGTGCCGAGCGCCTTGCTGTACTCGTACTCCTGCTGGCCGGGGATGCCGGAGCAGACCGGGCTGGCGGTCGGCTTGTCACACGGGTGGTCGCGGGTGGCCGACCACATGGCCAGCCGGCCGATGTGCTTCTGGGACGCCCACGCGGCGAGCCGGCGGGCGTCCTCCAGCCGGAAGGTCTCCCCGGGGCTGTCGTTGACGCCGATCATCGGGGTGACGCCGATCATCTTCCACACCGCCGCGTCCGGGGTGCCGGGGTAGACGGACGCGAGCTGGTCGTGGAGGTTGGTGCCCGCGTCGATGGCGGCCTGGCCCATGTCCTGGACCGGCGGGCCGTAGTCCATGGCCATCACGTTCCAGGTCTCCACGGCCAGCCCGTTCCGCAGCGCGTCGCGGACCACCTCCATGCCGTCCGGGGTGAGCCCGCTCGCCAGGACCGGCAGCGTGTACGAGATGTGCAGGGGCGTGCCCTTGGTCGCGTACCGCTGCTGGAGCGCCGCGAGCGCCTTGGCCCGGCGGGTGTTGGCCGCCTTGTCGACCACGGCCGTGCCCTCGATGTCGAAGTCCAGCTTGTACGCCTTGAGCCGCTCGACGACGCCGCCGTACGCCTCCGTGAGGGCGCCGACGTCGGTGATGTCCTGGGCGAGCTCGTTGTTGTTCTCGCCGCCGAACGAGACGACCACGTCACCGCCGGCCCGCCGCAGCTCGTTGATCCGCGGGACCCCGTAGTTGCCCGAGACGGGGTGCGCGTGCTGGCCGCCCCACACCGGCGTCTTCCGGTCCTGGGCGTCCGAGACGATGAACGCCGTGGTGAACTGCCTGGTCCCGCTGACCTCGCCGATCCTCGGCAGATCGGGCTCGGGATAGAGGCTGGTGTCGACGTAAGGGGCCCAGGTGGCGGGAGCGTCGGGCTTCCCGGGGACGGCCGCTATGGGGGACGGGTCCTCCTTCCAGGCGATGATGATCTCCAGCCCGTTCTGCGGAACCTTTCTGCGCCAGTCCTGGGACGGCGCCACGGTCAGCGTCGAGCCGGCGACGGTGACCTGGTCCTGCTGGTACTCGCTGTCGAACGCCTGGCCCTCGGGTAGGGTGAACCGCACCTTCCAGTCGACGTCCGGGGTGGCCTGCCCGCTGACGGGCTTCAGCACGTAGTGGTAGGTGCCGCCGCTGCCCCAGTTCTGGTCCTTGCTCCCGGACTGGTCTCCCGTCCAGGTCAGGCCGACCTTGTCCGCGGCGGACAGCAGTTCGGCCCCGAGGGGGCCGACGGCGGCGGTGCGGGCGGCGGGCGCTGTGGGAGACGGTGCCGCGCCGGCCGGCAGGGCGGCGGCCGCCCCCGTCAGCAGACAGAGCGCGACTCCTGAGGCGACGACGGCATGGCGGACGGTGGGAGAGAGCGTCATGGTTCCTCCGCAGGCGTGGGGACTGCAACCCCCCTCGGCGGAACAGCGCGGACCGGTCGGACGCGGTCGCAACTCCCCATTGCTTCCACGGCGTTGGTCTGGACCACGGTGTTCCCCGGGCAGCATAGGGGGGCCGCCGTGCGAGGGGAAGGCGGGAGCCATGACAAGCGGGGACGGGAGTGCGCTCGGCGCCGAACCCCCGTACCGACCCGGCGCCGCTACCGGGTCCGGCCGACGGCCGCTCGGCGGGGGGCCTCAAGGGGCTTGCTTCGGCGGTGAATTGAGGACGGCGGCTGCTGTCGCTCGGCGCGCGCCGGGCCCTCAGTCGCGGGTTCCGGACGTCGCGACGGGCGCCGGGGGTTCCCGACCTGCGGCGGCCCGGGGCATCGGTCGCGCCTTCCGGAGCGGGACCGCGCCGGCCCCCCGACCCGGTAGTGGTGACGGCCCCCGGTCCGGTGCCGGTGACGGTTCCCGACATCCGTGGCGGTGAAGAAGCACCGACCCGGCGCCCACGGCGCCGACCCGTGCGTCCTCGGCCGATCCCGCGCCGGCAGCCCTGCGCCGGCAGCCCTGCGCCGGCAGCCCTGCGCCGGCAGCCCCGCGTCGGCCGATCCCGCGCCGGCCGATCCCGCGCCGGCCGATCCCGCGCCGGCCGATCCCGCGCTCCGGCCCTTCTCCGGCGGTGGACGCCCGCCGCTGGAGAAGGAACCGTCCGCGCGGACGGCCTCCGGCTCAGGCCGGCTTGCGGGCCTCGAACAGCGTCCGGGACGAGTGGGCGACGAACGGGCCCTCCGCCCGGATCCGCTCGTCCAGTTCGCGCAGCCGGTCCCGGTAGAGGTCGACGGTGAAGCCGGGAACGGTCCAGATCACCTTCCGAAGGAAGTACACCACCGCGCCGACGTCGAAGAACTCCATCCGCAGCCGCTCGGACCGGACGTCCACCACCTCCAGTCCGGCGGCCCGGGCCGCGGCGCTCTCGTCGTCCGGGTGTCGCTTCCGGCGGGCCTCGGGCTGCGGGCCGAGGAAGAACTCCACCAGCTCGAACACGCTGGCCGGTCCGACGTGCTGCGCGAGGTACGTACCGCCGGGCCGGAGCACCCGGGCGAGCTCCGACCACCACACGGTCGCCGGATGCCGGCTGGTCACCAGGTCGAACGCCGCGTCCGCGAAGGGCAGCGGCGGCTCGTCCGGCGCCGCCACCACGACCGCGCCCCGCGGGTGCAGCAGCGCGGTGGCCTTGGCGACGTTCGGCGGCCAGGACTCGGTGGCCACCATCGTCGGCGGCAGCACCGAGGCCCCCGCCAGCACCTCACCGCCCCCGGTCTGGACGTCCAGCGCCGCCGACGCCCCGGCCAGCCGCCGCGCCATCAGCTTCTGGTAGCCCCACGACGGGCGCTCCTCGGTGACCCGGCCGTCCAGCCAGGAGAAATCCCAGCCGTCCACGGAAACGGAGGCCGCCTCGGCCACCAGATCATCGAATCCACGGTTCATAACCCGAATCATCACCATAAATCGATGAGGGCACAAAGCAATTTGCCGTCCTGGAGGCAGCCGTGGCGAGACACCCGTTCCCCGCCCCCGCCGGGCCGGATGCGCCCGAAGGGCGTGCGGGCCGGAGAGCCGTCACTGTGGAAGGTGTCCCGGCGCGAGCGAGCGCGGCCGGCCCCGCGCGGAAGGAGGCAGCCCATGGCGGACGGAGCCACGACGCCCGTCAGCGAGAGCCCGGACGACCCGTTCTCGCTCGCCCGCGCGGCCACGATGGTGCTCGACCACCGGGGGACGGTCGTCGGCTGGGGCGAGCAGACCGCGGAGCTGCTGGGCCGCCGGGCCGAGGACGTGACCGGCAGGCCCGCCGCCGACGTCCTCCTCGCGCCCCGCGACCGTACCGCCGTCGTCGAGACGGCCAGGACCTGCGCCCGGGAGGGCGGCTGGTTCGGGGTGCTCCCCGTGGTCCGGGGCGACGGCACCCGGATCCACGTCGGCGTCCGGGCCCGGCGCGTCGTCCGGCCGGACGCCCCGCCGGAATGGTTCCTGGTCGGCGCCGTCGCCGACGAGGTCGTCCAGTGGGAGACCGACCGGTCCGTGCTCGACGGGCTGTTCCGGCGCTCGCCCATCGGACTGGTCGTGCACGCCCCGGACCTGAGCATCCTCCGCGTCAACAGGGCCGTCGCCCACATCGGCGGCATCCGCCCCGAGCAGGCCGCGGGCCGCCGCACCGGTGACTTCCTCATCACCGACGACGCCGACACCGTCGAGAACCGGCTGCGGCAGGTGCTGGAGACCGGACGTCCCATGATCTTCACCGAGCAGCCCTGCCGGCTCCGCGCGGCCCCGGCGGAGGAACGGTTCGTCTCCGTCTCGGCGTTCCGGACGACCGACTCGGCCGGACGGGTGCTCGGCGTCACCCAGTTGGTCGAGGACGTCACCGAACGCCACCGCGCCCGGGTGCGGCTCGCCCTCCTCGATGAGGCCGGCCGGCGCATCGGCACCTCCCTCGACGTCGGCACCACCGCCCGCGAGCTGGCCGACGTCCTCGTCCCCGAGCTCGCCGACTGGGTCTCCGTCGACCTGCTGGAGCCCGTCAGCCACGGCGAGGAACCGTCGCAGGACGGCACCGGCGCCGTCTGCCGCGCCGCCGCCGTCTCCGTCGTCGCCGAGGCGGAGGAGGCGCTCCACCCGGTGGGCCACCGCATCGTCTTCCCCCCGGACAGCCCCCAGGCCCGCTGCCTCGCCGAGAAGAGCCCGGTGCTGGTCCAGGACGGCAGGGGACCCGCCGGGCTGCGGGCCGTCGCCCAGGAACGGGCCGGACGCGCGGCCGAACTCGGCGTGCACTCCGTCATGACGGTGCCGCTCGTCGCCCGCGGCCTCGTCCTCGGCCTCGTCGTCCTGTGGCGCGCCCGCCGCCCCGAGCCGTTCGAGGACGACGACCTGACGCTCGCCACCGAGTTCGCCGCCCGCGCCGCCGTCTGCATCGACAACGCCCGCCGCTACACCCGCCAGCATCAGGCCGCCCTCAACCTCCAGTGCCGGCTGCTCCCCGGCGAGGTGCCCGACCTGCCCGCCGTCGAGGTCGCCCACCGGTACATCCCGGCCGGTGCCGCGGAGGGCGTCGGCGGCGACTGGTTCGACATCATCCCGCTCTCCGGCGCCCGCGCCGCCCTCGTCGTCGGCGACGTCATCGGCCACGGCATCGACGCCGCCGCCACCATGGGCCGGCTGCGCACCGCCGTCCACACCCTCGCCGAACTCGACCTGGAACCCGAGGAAGTGCTGTCCCACCTGGACGACCTGGTGCACCGGCTGGCCGCCGAACAGGAGGTCAACACCCGCGACTTCCCCCGCGACCAGGTCACCGGCGCCAGCTGCCTCTACGCCGTCTACGACCCGGTCTCCCGCCGCTGCTCCCTGGCGCGCGCCGGCCACCCGCCGCCCGCGGTGGTCACCCCGGACGGCCGGGTGACCCTGCCCGACCTGCCGCCGGGACCCCCGCTCGGCCTGGGCGGCCTGCCCTTCGAGGCGACGGAACTGGAACTCCCCGAAGGGAGCCTGCTGGCCCTCTTCACCAACGGGCTCATCCAGTCGCCCGGCGGCGACGTCGACTCCGCGCTCGCCGAACTGGGCCGCCAACTGACGGTCGCCGACCGGCCGTTGCCGGACACGGCCAAGGCCGTGGTGGACGCCCTGCTGCCCGCCCGGCCGCACGACGACGTCGCCCTGCTGCTCGCCCGCACCCGCGTCCTGGGCCCCGAGCGCGTGGCCACCTGGACCCTCCCCGGCGACGAACGGGCCGCCGCCGCGGCCCGCCGGCTGATGACCGAGCAGCTCACCAAGTGGGGCCTGGAGGAGCTGGTGTTCGCGACGGAACTGGTCGTCAGCGAACTGGTCACCAACGCCTACCGGTACGCGAAGGGGCAGGTGACCCTGCGGCTCATCCGCGGCCACAGCCTGATCTGCGAGGTGACCGACACCAGCAACACCTCGCCGCACCTGCGCCGGGCCCGCAGCACCGACGAGGGCGGACGCGGCCTGTTCCTGGTCGCCCAGCTCACCGAGCGGTGGGGGACCCGCTACGAGCGGGAGGGCAAGACCGTCTGGACGGAACAGCCGCTGCCGCCCGGGCATCGCCTCTGACCCCCGCTCACCGGGTGTCCGCGTGCTCCACCGCCGGCGCCGCCGCCCGCACGGGCCCGGCCTGCGCCGGTACGGGCGCGACGGCGCGCCGCCGGGTCACCCGGCGCACCAGCGGCTCCGTCCACCGCGCCGCGAGCGGGCCCAGCACCACCAGCACCAGGACGTAGGCCGTGGCCAGCGGCCCGACCCGCGGCTCGACGCCCACCGCCAGACCGGCGATCACGATGGAGAACTCGCCCCGGGCGACCAGCGTTCCGCCGGCCCGCCAGCGGCCCGCGGGCGCGGCACCCGCCCGGCGGGCCGCGTACCAGCCCGTCGCCACCTTGGTGAGAACGGTGACCCCGGCGAGCGCCAGCGCCGGGCCCAGCACCGGGGGCACGGACGCCGGATCGGTACTCAGCCCGAAGAAGAGGAAGAAGACGGCGGCGAACAGGTCCCGCAGCGGGGACAGCAGCGCCCGGGCGTCCTCCGCCACCTCGTCCGACAGCGCGATGCCGATGAGAAACGCCCCCACCGCCGCCGACACGTGCAGCTCCTGCGCCACCCCCGCGAACGACAGCGTCAGCCCGAGCACCACCAGCAGCATCCGTTCCGGGTTGTCCGAGGACACGGCACGGCTGATGACGTGCCCGTGGCGCAGCGCCACATAGAGCACGGCGGTGACCGTGCCCAGGGACGTCAGCAGGATCAGTCCGCCCGCCCGGACGCTCAGCCCCGCCTGGAGGGCGGTCAGCAGCGGGAGGTAACCGGCCATCGCCAGATCCTCGATGACGAGGACGCCGAGCACGGCCGGTGTCTCCTCGGCGCCCAGCCGGCCGAGGTCCGCGAGCACCTTGGCGATGACACCGGAGGACGAGACCCAGGTGACGCCGGCCAGCGCCACACAGGCCACCGCGCCCCAGCCCAGCAGGAGCCCCGCGGCGGCTCCCGGCAGGGCGTTGAGCACGAAGTCCACGGCCCCGGACGGGGATTGGGCGCGGAGGCTGCTCATCAGCTCGGAGGCGCTGTACTCCAGCCCCAGCAGGAGCAGCAGCAGGACGACGCCCACCTCCGCCCCGGTGGCGACGAACCCCTCGCTCGCGCCGAGCGGACGGATGCCCCCGCGGCCGAAGGCGAGACCGGCCAGGAGGTAGAGGGGTATGGGCGAGAAGCCGATCCGGCCGGCGAGTCGGCTGAGGAGACCCAGGGCGAGAATGACGACGCCGAGTTCGATGAGCAGCGTGGTGGTCTGGTGCATGGGCGGCTGTCCTCCGGCGGTCGAGGGGCTGCGGCGGCTGTGCCTGCGCGAATGCGGGAGAGGTCCTGGTCCTGGAGCGGCGACGGAAAACGGGTCGGACGACACAGGAGGTGCGGGGCGACAGGGGTGCGTGGGGGCACGTGCCGCGGCCCGGCCGGTGAGCTGACGCGCAGTCGGTCCCCGTCGTCAAACCCGTACGGCCCGGGGCGGGCCGCTCATCGGATCGATGGCATCGCTCGATGGAGCATCTTAGCGGAGAATGCAATAGTCCTATCGGGTTTCTGGGGAGTTGCGCTGTGCGCCCCCTTTTTCCTCCGGGCGCGGGCCGACCGCCCTACCGGGAGCGGGAGTCGGCTGCTATGGGCGCTCGGCAGCACGCGGCGGCGCACGGCGCGGGTGTCCGGGCCGTTGCCTGGTTCCTCGTGCGAAGGCAGAAGGGTGCGGCGGCCTGGGGAGCTTCGCGTGTTCGCGGCGTGACGCGCCGGGGACTCCGGCGTCGGAGCCGGGCCCGCTCAGGGGCGGAAGCGGCGGATGCGCGCCCTCCGGCGCCGGGCGGGTCGCTCGCGGGCGGGCCGCGTGCCCTCAGCCCTCGGGGTTGGCCTCGAGGCAGGTCAGCTCGATCTCGTCGACGAGCGCCTCGTACGTCTTGCCGGTCAGCTGCGCGACGTTCTCCATGCCCACCGCCGCCCACCCGGCCAGGCTCATGACGAGTGACCGGAGCCCGTCCGTGCCGAGCCGGGCCAGCACGTCGTCGGCCACCCCCAGGGCCTCCTCCGGCACCCGCTCGGCCGGCTCCAGTCCGACCACTGTCCGCAGCAGGCCCACCGTCACCCGGCTGATCTCGGGCGCGATCGCGTACAGGCGGCGGTCTTCTTCCTCGTCCATGCTTCCCTTTCCGTCGGGCGGCGGGGCGGCCGTCCTTGCGAGACGGGGAGCTGTCTACCAGAAGTAACGGACGCCTCACCAGGAAGAGTTGACGCGTAACGGCCCTGTTCTGGGCAAACGGCGAAGAGACCTCACTCGCGCGGGTGACGGTGCCGGAGGGTGGCGGGGCGGGGCCTCCGAGGCCGCGCGGAATCTCCCCCTGTCGACAAAGAACGGTAAGGGTAGCCTAAGCTAAGCTCCGTCCGGGCGGCAGAAAGGCCCGGTGGGACCGCCCGCCCCGTTGCCTCGCCAAGCCGGCAGCGTGCCGCGCCTTCCCGCGGACGGCGGCCGGCCCACACCCCTGAGCGAGGAACGGATCCGAGGACCAGACATGGTGCGCATAGCTGTGGCGGGCGCGAGTGGATACGCGGGCGGTGAACTGCTGCGTCTGCTCCTGCGGCACCCCCACGTCGACATCGGCGCGCTGACCGCCGACTCGAACGCCGGACGGACGGTGGGTGAGGTGCAGCCCCACCTCGCCCCGCTGGCGGAACGAGTGCTGGAGAAGACCACCCCCGAGGCGCTCGCGGGGCATGACGTCGTCTTTCTCGCCCTCCCACACGGCGCGTCCGCCGCGCTGGCGGGCGAACTGGACCCTGATGTCCTCGTGGTCGACTGTGGTGCGGATTTCCGGTTGCGGGATGCGGGGGAGTGGGTGCGGTTCTATGGGTCGCCGTATGCGGGGGTGTGGCCGTATGGGTTGCCGGAGTTGCCGGGTGGGCGGGAGGCGTTGCGTGGGGTGAGGCGGGTGGCGGTGCCGGGGTGTTATCCGACAGCGGTGTCGTTGGCGTTGTGGCCGGCTTTCGCGGCGGGGCTGGTGGAGGCGGAGGCGGTGGTCGTGGCGGCGTCGGGGACGTCGGGTGCGGGGAAGGCCGTCAGGGCGCATCTGCTGGGCAGTGAGGTGATGGGGTCGATGAGCCCGTACGGGGTGGGGGGCGGGCACCGGCACACGCCGGAGATCGCGCAGAACCTCGCCGCTGTGGCCGGGGGGCCGGTGTCGGTGTCCTTCACGCCGATGCTCGCGCCCATGCCCCGCGGCATCCTCGCCACCTGCAGCGCCAAGGCGCTCCCCGGCACCTCCGCCCAGGCCGTCCGCGCCGCTTACGACAAGGCGTACGGCGACGAGCCGTTCGTCCGCCTCCTGCCCGAGGGACGCTGGCCGTCCACGGGAGCCGTGGTCGGCTCCAACGCCGTGCAGGTGCAGGTGAGCGTGGACGAGGCGGCGGGGCGTGTGATCGCGGTGAGCGCGATCGACAACCTGACCAAGGGCACGGCCGGTGGTGCGGTGCAGAGCATGAACATCGCCCTCGGGCTGGCCGAGGAACTGGGACTTTCCACGACAGGGGTGGCTCCGTGAGTGTGACGGCGGCGAAGGGCTTCGCGGCGGCGGGTGTGGCGGCCGGGCTGAAGGACAGTGGTGCGCCGGATGTGGCGTTGGTGGTGAATCGGGGGCCGGCGCGGGCTGCGGCGGGGGTGTTCACCTCCAACCGGGTCAAGGCGGCTCCGGTGCTGTGGTCGCAGCAGGTGTTGAAGTCGGGGGAGGTGGCGGCGGTCGTCCTCAACTCCGGTGGCGCCAACGCCTGCACCGGCCCGGCCGGTTTCCAGGACACCCACGCGACGGCGGAGAAGGCGGCGGAGGTGCTCGGCTGCGGCTCCGGCGAGGTGGCGGTGGCCTCCACCGGCCTGATCGGCGTCCGGCTGCCCATGGACAAGCTGCTGCCGGGCGTCGAGAAGGCCGCGGCGAGCCTGTCGGCACACGGCGGCGAGAAGGCCGCCATCGCGATCAAGACGACGGATACCGTGCACAAGACGGCGGTGGTGGAGCGGGACGGCTGGGTGGTCGGGGGCATGGCCAAGGGTGCGGGGATGCTCGCCCCGGGGCTGGCCACGATGCTCGTCGTCCTGACCACCGACGCCGACGTCGACGCTCCCGGCCTGGACGATGCCTTGCGTGCCGCGGTGCGCACGACCTTCGACCGGGTCGATTCCGACGGCTGTATGTCCACCAACGACACGGTCCTGTTGCTGTCGTCCGCCGCCTCCGGGATCAGCCCGGACGCGGCCGCGTTCGCCGATGCCGTGCGCGAGGTGTGTGACGACCTGGCGCGGCAGCTCATCGGGGACGCGGAAGGCGCGAGCAAGGACATCCGTATCGAGGTGATCAACGCCGCGTCGGAGGAGGACGCGGTGGAGGTCGGGCGGTCCATCGCCCGCAACAACCTCCTCAAGTGTGCGTTGCACGGCGAGGATCCGAACTGGGGGCGGGTGCTCTCCGCGATCGGCACCACCTCCGCCGCCTTCGACCCCGACAAGCTCAACGTGGCGATCAACGACGTGTGGGTGTGCCGCAACGGCTCGGTCGGTGACGACCGCGACCTCGTTGACATGCGCTACCGCGAAGTGCGCATCACCGCCGATCTGGCCGAGGGCGCCGAGTCCGCCGTCATCTGGGCCAACGACCTCACCGCCGACTACGTCCACGAGAACAGCGCGTACTCCTCATGAATCCCACCCTTCCCTCGCGGCGCGCAGCCGCCCCCAAAGCCCGTACCGTCATCGAGGCGCTGCCGTGGCTGCGCCGCCTCCACGGCAAGACGGTCGTCGTCAAGTTCGGCGGGAACGCCATGGTGGACGACGAGTTGAAGACCGCGTTCGCCGAGGACATGGTGTCGCTCCGGTACGCCGGAGTGCGGCCGGTCGTCGTGCACGGCGGCGGGCCGCAGATCAGCGCGCTGCTCGACCGGCTCGGCATCGCCTCGGAGTTCAAGGCGGGCCTGCGGGTGACCACGCCGGAGGCGATGGACGTCGTCCGGATGGTCCTCGCCGGGCAGGTGCAGCGTGAACTCGTCGGGCTGATCAACCGGCACGGCCCGTTCGCCGTCGGCCTGACCGGCGAGGACGCCCACACCATGACCGCCGTCCGGCGGCAGGCCGAGGTCGACGGCGAGCCGGTGGACATCGGCCTCGTCGGGGACGTCGTCGCCGTCGACCCGAGCACGGTCGAGGCCCTGCTCGACCGCGGCCGGATCCCCGTCGTCTCGCCGGTCGCCCGGGGCGCGGACGGCGAGGTGTACAACGTCAACGCCGACTTGGCCGCCGCCGCGCTCGCCGGGGCGCTGGGCGCCGAGAAGCTGGTCGTCCTCACCGACGTCGAGGGGCTTTACGCGGACTGGCCGCGCAGCGACGACGTCATCAGCCGCCTCACCGCGAGCGACCTGGAGGCGCTGCTCCCCGCCCTGTCGAGCGGCATGGTCCCCAAGATGGAGGGCTGTCTGCGGGCGGTCAGGGGCGGGGTGGGCGCGGCGCACGTGCTGGACGGCCGGGTGCCGCACTCGCTGCTGCTGGAGGTGTTCACCGACGAGGCGGTGGGGACGACCGTGGTGCCCGATCCGCCGCCGGGCGTGCCCGACGCGCTCGTGGAGGTGACCGCGTGACCGCGCACGGCACCCGCACGCCGGGGGAGCGGCTGGCCGAGCGCTGGCGTGGCGCGCTGATGGACACCTACGGCACGCCCCCGCTGGCGCTGGTGAGCGGAGAGGGGGCGACGGTCCGGGACGCCGACGGGCGGACGTACGTCGACTTCGTCGGCGGTATCGCCGTCAACGCCCTGGGCCACGCGCATCCGGCCGTCGTCCGCGCGGTCTCCGACCAGATCGCCACCCTCGGGCACGTGTCCAACCTGTACGTGGCCGAGCCGCCCGTCGCCCTGGCGGAGCGGCTGCTGGAGCTGGCCGGCCGCGACGGCCGGGTGTTCCTCTGCAATTCCGGGGCGGAGGCCGTCGAGGCCGCGTTCAAGATCGCCCGGCGGACCGGGCGGCCGCACATCGTCGCCGCCCAGGGCGGTTTCCACGGGCGCACGATGGGCGCCCTCGCGCTCACCGGCCAGCCGGCCAAGCAGGAACCGTTCCTTCCGCTCCCCGGCGACGTCACCCACGTCCCGTACGGCGACACCGACGCCCTCCGCGCCGCCGTGACGCGGCGGACCGCCGCCGTCGTCCTGGAGCCGGTGCAGGGCGAGAACGGCGTCGTCGTCCCGCCACCCGGCTACCTCGCGGCGGCCCGCGAGATCACCGAGGCGGCGGGGGCGCTGCTGGTGCTGGACGAGGTGCAGACGGGTGTCGGCCGCACCGGGCACTGGTTCGCCCACCAGGCGGACGGGGTGGTGCCCGATGTGATGACGCTGGCCAAGGGGCTCGGCGGCGGGCTGCCGATCGGGTCCACCGTGGCCTTCGGCGACGCGGCCGGGCTGCTGTTGCCCGGTCAGCACGGCTCGACGTTCGGCGGCAACCCGGTGTCCTGTGCCGCGGCCCTCGCGGTCCTCGACACACTGGAGAAAGAGGACATCCTCGCACATGTCCGACGCATGGGGGAGCGGTTGGCGGCCGGGGCCCGGGCGTCCGGTCATCCGCTGCTGCGCGCGGTGCGCGGGGCCGGGCTGCTGCTCGGGCTCGTCCTGGACCGGCCGGTGGCTGTCCGCGTGCAGCGGGCGGCCCTGGAGGCGGGCTTCCTGGTGAACGCGACGGGCCCGGACGTCGTCCGGCTGGCGCCGCCGCTGGTGATCGAACAGGGGCAAGTGGACGCCTTCGTCCGGGCGTTGCCCCGGATGCTGGACGTCTGAACCCCAAGGGAAGGCGGGCCGGGCGGTGCGTGGCGACACGTGCCGTCCGGCCCGTTCGCCGTAGGGAGGCCGCGCGCCAAAGGGCTCCCGTGACGCGAGATCTGACGGCTGGACTTGACACCTGACCTGCCGAGAAAGTTAGGTTAGGCATACCTAATCAATACGTGTGCGGGTTGCCCTCCCCGACTCATGCCCGGCCGGCACGGCCGTAAGAGTCGGGACCGGGGCGGTACGACGAGAGGATGAGCATGTCGGCACGGCGCGGGGACATCGCGAACACGGGCGCCCCCATCGAGGATCTGGTCGGCATAGGCTTCGGTCCCGCCAACCTGGCCCTCGCCATCGCGATCGACGACCACAACCGCCGGGCCCCGTCCGGCGCCCTCCGCGCGGGCTTCCTGGAGCGGCAGGAGCGCTTCGGCTGGCACCGGGGGATGCTCCTCGAAGGCGCCACCATGCAGGTGTCCTTCCTCAAGGACCTGGTCACCATGCGGGACCCCGGCAGCCGCTTCTCCTTCCTGTGCTACCTCCGGGACCGCGGCCGGCTCGCCGACTTCATCAACCAGAAGACGTTCTTCCCCACCCGGATCGAGTTCCACGACTACCTGGAATGGTGCGCCGCCGAGTTCGGGTCCGTCGTGGAGTACGGCCGCACCGCGACCGCCGTGCGCGCGGTGGAGGACGGCGGGACGGTGGAGGCAGTGGACGTCGTCTCGCGGTCCGTCGGGGACCCGGCCGACGAGACCGTGCGGCGCACCCGCAACCTGTCCGTCGGCACGGGCCTCACCCCCCGCCTCCCCGAGGGCGTCGCCCTGGGCCCGCACGTCTGGCACAACCGCGACCTGCTGTTCCGGGCCGCCGAGCCGGCCGCCCGCCGGCACCGCCGGTTCGTGGTCGTCGGCGCCGGCCAGTCCGCCGCCGAGAGCGCCGAGTACCTGCACCGCACCTTCCCCGACGCCGAGGTCTGCGCGGTCTTCTCCCGCTACGGCTACAGCCCGGCCGACGACAGCCCCTTCGCCAACCGCATCTTCGACCCGGCCGCCGTGGACCACTTCTACGACGCCCCCGAGGACGTCAAGCGGACGCTGCTGGGCTACCACCGCAACACCAACTACTCCGTGGTCGACGGCGAGCTCATCGAGCAGCTCTACCGCACCGCCTACCAGGAGAAGGTCCAGGGCCGCGAGCGGCTGCGCATCCTCAACACCAGCCGGCTCACCGCCGTCGAGGACCTGGCGGACGGCGCCCGTGCGGTGATCCGCTCCCTGACCTCCGGTGAAACGTTCACGCTCGACTGCGACGCGGTGGTATTCGCCACCGGCTACCACGCGGCCGACCCCCGCGAGCTCCTCGGCGACCTGGCCGACGAATGCCTCACCGACGAGCAGGGCCGGCTGCGCGTGGACCGGGACCACCGCGTCCTCACCACCGACCGGGTCCGCGTCGGCATCTACCTCCAGGGCGGCACCGAGCACACCCACGGCATCACCTCCTCCCTGCTCTCCACCCTGGCCGTCCGCTCCGGCGAGATCTGCGACTCGCTGCTGCTGCGCCGCGCCGAGCGGGACGTCCTCGCGGGCCGGACCGGGGGACGGGCCGACGCCGCTGACACCGATGCCGTCGCGGGCACCGTAGCCGCGCCCGTCGGCTGAGACCCCCACCCCCGAACGCCAAGCCCCCGAAGGACCCCGCATGCCCGCGACCCCCGTCCCGATCGACACCCTCCGGCTCGACGTGGCCGACGTCCTCGGCGAGGACCCCGCCGACCTGCCGGACGACGAGGACCTGCGCGACCTCGGCCTCGACTCGATCCGGCTGATGAGCCTGGTGGAACGCTGGCGGGCCCGCGGCCTGGCCGCCGACTTCACCGAACTCGCCGAGGCCGAGCCCACCCTGCGCGGCTGGCACAGCCTGCTCACCGCCGGCGTCTGACCCCCACCGCCCCCCCGCGTCGCACCCGGCCCTCCCGGGCCGCCCAACAACTTACGGAGAACCATGAACACCCGTCCCGTCCGTAGCGGCCGCAAGGCTGGCCGCAGTCGTGTCGCGGCCGTTCTCGCCGCGGCCGCCCTGCTCACCGTGAGCGCCTGCGGCAGCGACGACTCGTCCGGCGACGCCAAGTCCGCGGCGGGCGACGGCGGGAAGCGGGTGATCGAGACGAGCGACGGCAAGGTGACGGTGCCCGCGAAGGCCGAGCGCATCGTCAGCATCTCCTACGCCACGGGCGCCCTGCTCGACCTCGGCGTCGAGCCGGTCGGCACCAGCGCCATCGACGAGAACAACCCGATGGAACTGCTGCCCTCGCAGAAGGAACAGGGCAAGAAGATCACCTCGATCGGCTCCGGCATCGAGACCAACATCGAGAAGGTCGCCTCGCTCAAGCCCGACCTGATCATCGTCGAGGGCGCCGCCGCCTTCGACTGGAAGATCAACCGGCTCAAGGGCATCGCCCCCACGCTCTACTTCGGCATCAAGACCCCCGGCGACCTCTACAACGCCCAGGAGAAGATCGCGCAGGCCGTCGGCAAGGAGGACGCCCTCGACAAGCTGAAGGCGACCTACAAGGAGAAGGCCGACAAGATCAAGTCGACCTACGCGGACAAGCTCAAGTCCAGGAAGTGGGCCCTCGCGTCCTCCTACGGCAACGGCGAGTTCCTCGTGGACACCCGCACCTCCTGGGTGGGCCGCATCCTCGCCGACGTCGGCGCGAACTTCGCCAAGGCGTCCGCCGAGGGCAAGGAACACGAGGTCACCTACTCCCAGGAGAAGATCGACGTCCTCTCCGACGCCGACGTCATCCTCGTCCCGCGCACGGCCGCCACCGGCGAGGTGCCCAAGGAGACCAAGGAGCTCCAGGACAAGCCCTCCTGGAAGCTGCTCAAGGCGGCCAAGGACAACCACGTGCTGCCCGTCACCTACGCCACCAGCGACCGCTACGGCACCTCGATCGACGTCCTCGACCAGATCGACAAGATCCTCAAGGGCCTGTAGGGCGACCGGGGTTCGTCCCCCGGCTCCCGCCCCCGGGGCCCGTCGGCGGTACGGCCGGCGGGCCCCGGAACCCGTACCCCCACCCTCACTTCCCACGAACGACCCGGAAGGCGCCATGCCAGAGGTGACCAGCGACGCAGGACGGACCCTGGAGCTCACACGAGCCCAGGAGGGCGTGCTCTCGGCGCAGCGGATCGACCCGGAGAACCCCGGCTACAACGTCGGCCAGTACGTGGAACTCCAGGGCCCGCTGGACGTCCCCGCCCTGGAGGAAGCCCTCCGCCGCACCCTCGCCGAGGCCGACGGCCTGCACATCCGGCTCGCCGAGCGCGACGGCCGCACCGTCCAGGTCCCCGTCCCCTTCGACGCCGCCGCCTGGCACCTGCCCCGGCTCGACACCACCGGCGCCGCCTCCCCGGTCGACGCCGCCGTCGAACTGGTCCGCGCCCAGCTCTCCTGCCCACCCCGCCTCGACGCCGCCGACGGCGAACCCCCGGCGCTCACCGGCTCCCTGCTCGTCACCGTCGCCCCCGACCACCACCTGTGGTTCCAGTACTTCCACCACCTGGTCGTCGACGGCTACAGCGTCGCCCTGTTCACCCGCCGCGTCGCCGCCGTCTACACCGCCCTCGTGCACGGCGAGCCCGTCCCCGCCTCGCCGTTCGAGCCCGTCGCCCGGCTCGTCGAGGCCGACCGCGCCTACCTCGCCTCCGACCGGCCCGCCGCCGACCGCGCCTACTGGACCGGCCGGCACACCGGCCGCCCGGCCGCCACCGGCCTCACCGAGCAGACCGCCCAGGCGTCCTCCACCTTCCTCCGGCACCGCGTCGCCCTCGGCGCCGAGCGCTCCGCCGCCGTCCTGGCCCGCGCCGACGCCGTCCGCGCCACCTGGGCCGAGGCCGCCACCGCCGGCGTCGCCGCCTACCTGCACCGGATGACCGGCACCCCCGACGCCGTCCTCGGCATGCACTTCATGGCCCGCAGCGCCCCCGGCACCCTCCGCGTCCCCGGCATGGCCGTCAACGTGCTGCCCGTCCGGCTCCCCGTATCCGGCACCGACACCTTCCCCGACCTCATCCGGCGCGCCGCCGGGGAGCTCAAGGACGCCCGCCGCCACCAGCACTACCGCGGCGAGGACATCCGCCGCGACCTCGGCCTCGTCGGCGGTGAGACGCGGCTGTACGGGCCGATGCTCAACATCAAGCCCTTCGACCTCGACCTCGACTTCGCGGGCGTCCCCGGACACACCGTCAACCTCGCCTCCGGGCCGGTCGAGGACCTGTCGGTGTCGGTCACCAAGAGCCCCGACGGCCTGCTGCACCTGGAGTTCGACGCCAACCCGGCCCTGTACGACGCCGCGACGCTCGCCGGCCACGCCGAGCGCTGCGCCGACCTCGTCGCCCGGCTCGCCGCCGACCCCGCCCTCACCCTCGACCGCGCCGAACTCCTCGCCGACGGCGAACGGGAGGCGGTCCTGCGCACCTGGAACGCCACCGAGCGGCCCCTCGCCGCCACCACCCTCGTCCAGCGCATCGCCGAACGGACCGCCGCCACCCCCGACGCCACCGCCGTCGTCTTCGAGGACACCCTCCTCAGCTACCGCGAACTCGACGCGCGCGCCGAGGCGCTGGCCCGCAGGCTGGCCGCCGCCGGGGCGGGACCGGACACCATCGTCGGCGTCGCCGTGCCGCGCTCCGCCGAGCTGATGGCCGCCCTGCTCGGCGTCCTCAAGTCCGGCGCCGCCTACCTGCCGCTCGACACCGACTACCCGGCCGACCGGCTCGCCGCCATGGCCGAGGACGCCCGTCCGGTGCGCGTCGTCACCGTCCGCGCCGTCCTCGACCGGCTCCCGGCCGCCGTCCGGGAGCACGCCCTCCTGCTGGACGAGTCGTCCGAGGGCGCCGAGAGCGCCGCCGTCACCCGGCCCGGTCCCGACGACCCCGCGTACGTCATCTACACCTCGGGCTCCACCGGCCGTCCCAAAGGCGTCGTCGTCACCCACCGCGCCATCGCCAACCGCCTCGCCTGGATGCAGCACGCGTACCGGCTGCGCGCCGACGACCGGGTGCTCCAGAAGACCCCCGCCAGCTTCGACGTCTCCGTCTGGGAGTTCTTCTGGGCGCTCTGCGAGGGCGCCACCGTCGTCCTCGCCCGCCCCGAGGGCCACAAGGACCCCGCCTACCTGGCCCGGCTCATCGCCGAACGGCACGTCACCACCCTGCACTTCGTCCCCTCCATGCTCCGCGCCTTCCTGGAGGAGCCGTCCGCCGCCCGCTCCTGCGCCGGACTGCGCCGCGCCTTCTGCTCCGGCGAGGCCCTTCCCGGCGACGTCGTCGAACGCTGGTACGACGCGCTGCCCGAGGTGCCGCTGCACAACCTCTACGGGCCGACCGAGGCCGCCGTCGACGTCACCTATCACCGCACCCGGCCCGGCGCCGGCGTCGTCCCCATCGGCCGGCCGGTGTGGAACACCCGCCTGTACGTGCTGGACGCGGCGCTGCGCCCGGTCCCGGTCGGCGTCCCCGGCGAGCTGTACCTCGCGGGCGTCCAGCTCGCCCGCGGCTACCTCGACCGCCCCGGGCTGACCGCGTCCCGCTTCGTCGCCGACCCGTACGGGCCGGCCGGCAGCCGCATGTACCGCACCGGCGACCTCGTCCGATGGACGGTAGACGAGCACGGCGACGGCGTCGTCGAATACCTCGGCCGTACGGACGACCAGGTCAAGGTGCGCGGCTTCCGCATCGAACTCGGCGAGGTCGAGGCCGCGTTGGAGGCGCTGCCCGGCGTCGCCGCGGCCGCCGTCACCGCTCGCGCCACCACCCCCGGCGGCGCCCGTCGCCTCGTCGGCTACGCCGTGCCCGCCGCCGGACGGACCCCCGACCCCGAGGAGCTGCGGGCCGGGCTGGCCGCCACGCTGCCCGAGCACATGGTCCCGCCGGTCGTCGTCCTCCTCGACGTCCTCCCGCTCAGCCTCAACGGCAAGCTCGACCGCAAGGCCCTGCCCGAGCCGGCCCCCGCCGCCGCGCCCACGGCACGGGCCCCGCGCACGGAGGCCGAGCGGGTGCTCGCCGACGTCGCCGCCGACGTCCTCGGCCTGGACGCCGTCGGAGTCGACGACAACTTCTTCTCCCTCGGCGGCGACAGTATCTCCGCCATCCAGCTCGGCAGCCGCGCCCGCCGGGCGGGCTGGGGCATCACGCCCCGGACCGTCTTCGAGCGCAAGACGATCGCCGCCGTGGCGGCCGTCGCGGAGCGCCTGGCCGGGGACGGGGGGACGGCCGAGGACCGCCGCGAGGACGCGACCGGCCCCCTCCCCGCGACCCCCATCACGGAATGGCTGCGCGAACGCGGCGGCCCGGTACGGCGCTTCGCCCAGACGACGGTCGTCACGGTCCCGGCGGGCCTGGAGCCGGAGCGGCTCACGGGCGCGCTGGACGAGTTGACGCGCCATCATGAGGCGCTGCGGCTGCGGTTGGTGCTGGGTCCGGACGGCGAGTCCGGCGGCTACGGCGCGGTCGCGGAGCGGCAGGACGGCCGCACCGTATCGGCGTCTGGTACCGGCACGCCGGGGGCCGAGGCGGAGCCCGGTCGCGGCGGCCCGGACGCGTCCGTGGGCACCGAGCCCGAGGCCGGTGTCCTCGGCTCCGACGCGGCCGCCGGCGCCGCGACCTGGACCACCGAGATCCTCCCCGCCTCCACCGCCCCCGCCGTCACTCTCCACCGCGCGGACCTGGTCCGCACGGCCGAAGGCGATTTCGACGCCGTCGTCGAGCGCGAGCGCGCCGCCGCCGTCGACCGGCTCGACCCCGCCGCCGGGACCGTCCTCGCCGCCACCTGGTGCGACCTCGGCCCGGACACGCCCGGGCGGCTCGTGCTGGCCGTGCACCACCTCGCCGTCGACGGTGTCTCCTGGCGCATCCTGCTGCCCGACCTGCGGGCCGCTTACGAGGGCGAGGCGCTCGCGCCGGCGAGCACCCCGCTGCGCCGCTGGGTGAAGGGGCTGCACGCCGCCGCCGCTTCCGGCACCCTCCGCGCCCAACTGCCGCTCTGGCGCGAGGTGTCGGCGCCCGGCGCCGGGTCGCTCTTCGGGGAGCCGGCCGTGGACCCGGCCCGCGACACCGCCGCGACCAGCCGCACCCTGCGGCTGACCCTGCCCGCCGACCGCACCGCGCCCCTGCTCGCCGACGTGCCCGCCGCCCGCCGGGCCGGCGTCGACCACGTGCTGCTCACCGGCCTCGCCCTGGCCGTGCTCGGGCGGCGGCGCGAGCGGCAGGGCGCCGGGGCCCGCGCGGACCTGCTGCTGCGCCTGGAGGGACACGGCCGCCAAGACCACCTCGTCCCCGGCGCCGACACCTCCCGTACCGTCGGCTGGCTCACCAGCGAGTACCCCGCCCGACTGGACCTCGAAGGCGTCGACCCGGCCGACGCCGGGCGCGCCCTGACCCTCGTCAAGGAGCAGCTCCGCGCCCTGCCCGACGACGGCACCGGGTACGGTCTGCTGCGGTACCTCGACCCCGAGGCGCGCGCCGAGCTCGCCGCCGCGCCCACGCCGCGGCTCCTCTTCAACTACCTCGGCCGGTTCGCGTCCGGCGACGCCCCCTGGACGCCCGCCGGCGACGCGTTCGCCGCGGCCTGCGACCCCGAACTGCCCGCCGCGCACGCCCTGGAGATCGGCGCGTTCGTCCACGACCGCCCCGGAGGCCCCGAGCTGACCGCCGTCCTGACCTGGCCGGAGGGCGTCCTCACCGAGGACGCCGTCCGCGACCTCGGCGACCGCTGGTTCCGCGCCCTGGACGCGCTCGCCGCCTGGGCCGCCGAGGCCGGCGAACCCCGGCCGACCCCCTCCGACGTCCCGCTCGCCGGGCTCGGCCAGGCCGCCCTCGACCGTGTCCTCGACGCCCGGCCCGGCACCCAGGACGTCTGGCCGCTCTCCCCGCTCCAGGACGGCCTCCTCTTCCACGCCCTCTACGAGACCGGCGCCGACGGCCTCTACACCTCCCTCACCGGCCTCGAACTGACCGGACCGCTCGACGAGGAAGCGCTCCGCCGCGCCGTCGACGAGGTGACGAACCGTCACTCCGCCCTGCGCGCCGCCTTCGACCACACCGCCGCCGACCGCCCGGTGCAGACCGTCGCCGCCCGGGTCACCGTCCCGTGGACCGTCCACGACCTCACGGACGCCCCGGCCGACGCCGTGGCCGCCGTCGAGACGGCCGAGGCCACCACCCCCTTCGACCCGACCCGGCCGCCGCTCCTCCGCTGCGCCCTGCTGCGCCTCGGCCCCGAGCGCCACCGGCTCGTACTGACCCGCCACCACCTCGTCATGGACGGCTGGTCCACCCCCGTACTGCTGCGCGAGATCATCGCCGCCTACGCGGCCGGCGGCGACGTATCCGCCCTCCCGCCCGCCGCCTCCTACGCGGACCACCTCGCCTGGCTCGCCCGCCAGGACGACGACGCGCACACCGCCGCCTGGCGTACCGCGCTCGACGGCCTGACGGCACCGACGCTGCTCGCCGACACCCTCGCCGACGGCGACCCGGCCGCCGGCGCCACGGCCGGCGAGGTCGACCTGCCGCTGCCCGCCGGGACCGTCGCCGCGCTCACCGCGCTCGCCCGCGACCACGGCCTGACCCTCAACACCCTCGTGCAGGGCGCCTGGGCGGTCCTGCTGGGCCGGCTCACCGGCCGTACCGACGTCGTGTTCGGCGCCACCGTCTCCGGCCGGCCCGCCGACATCCCCGGCGTCGAGTCCATCATCGGACTCTTCAGCAACACCATCCCCGTCCGCTTCACGGTGGACGAGGACGAGACCGTCGCCGCCGCCCTGGCCCGCCTCCAGGGGCAGCAGTCGCGGCTGCTCGACCACCAGTACGCGGGCCTCGCCGACATCCAGGCGCAGGCCGGGCTGGGCACCCTCTTCGACACCCTCCTCGTCTTCGAGAACTACCCGGTCGACGCCGACGAACTGACCGCCCCCGACCCCGCCGGCCGGCCCGGGCACCTGCGCGTCACCGGCATCAACCACCGCGGCGCCACCCACTACCCGCTGTCCGTCCTCGTCCTGCCGGGCGACGCCCCGCGCATCACCGTCGAGTACCGGCCCGACACCTTCACCGCCGCCCGCGCCGCCGACCTGGGCGCACGCCTGCTGCGGCTGCTCGACGCCATGGCCGCCCGCCCGGAGGCGCCCGTCGGCTCCCTCGACGTCCTCGCCCCGGCCGAGCGCGACACCCTGCTGCACGCCTGGAACGCCACCGAACGGGCCGTCCCCGACGGCACGGTCGTCGACGCCTTCGAGGCACAGGTGGCCGCGACGCCCGACGCCACCGCCGTCGTCTGCGGCACCGAGCGGTGGACCTACGCCGACCTGGGCGCCCGCGCGGACGCCGTCGCCCGTCGCCTCACCGCCCTCGGCGCCGGCCCGGACACCGTCGTGGCCCTGGCCCTGCCCCGCTCCGCCGACCTGGTCGCCGCCCTGTTCGGCACCCTCAAGGCGGGTGCCGCCTACCTGCCGGCGGACCTCGACCACCCGGCCGACCGCGTGACGCTGATGCTGCAAGACGCCGCGCCCGTCGCCGTCCTGACGAGCCGTCAGGTGGTCGGACGGCTGCCCCTCGACGGCCGCACCGCCGTCCTCCTGGAGGACGTCCGCGACGACGGCGACCCGGGCGCCACCCCGCGCCGCCCCGGCCCCGACGACCTGGCGTACGTCATCCACACCTCCGGCTCCACCGGCCGCCCCAAGGGCGTCCAGGTGCCGCACCGCGGCCTGGCCAACATGCTCGACCACCACCGCTCCACCGTCTTCGCCCGCGCCGTGGAGGCCGCCGGCGGGCGCCGGCTGCGCGCCGCGCACACCGCCTCGTTCTCCTTCGACTCCTCCTGGGAACAGCTCCTCTGGCTGGTCTGCGGCCACGAACTGCACGTCTACACCGAGGAGTCGCGCCGCGACCCGCAGGCCCTCGCGGCCCGGCTGCGCGCCGACCGGATCGACACCCTCGACGTCACCCCGTCCTTCGGCCGCCAGCTCGTCGAGTGGGGCCTGCTGGACGGGCAGGGGCACCGGCCGGTGCTGTTCCTGCTCGGCGGCGAAGCCGTCGACGACGCCCTGTGGACCCGCATCCGGGACACCGAAGGCGTCATCGGCCACAACTTCTACGGCCCCACCGAGTACACCGTCGACACCCTCGGCGCCGCCCTCGACGACAGCCCCACGCCGTCCGTCGGCCGGCCCATCGCCAACACCCGCGTCTACGTGCTCGATTCGCGGCTGCGGCCCGTGCCCGCCGGTGTCCCCGGCGAGCTGTACATCGCCGGGCCCGGCCTCGCCCGCGGCTACGGCAACCGGCCCGCCCTCACCGCGTCCCGCTTCGTCGCCGACCCGTACGGCCCGGACGGCACCCGCATGTACCGCACCGGCGACGTCGTCCGGTGGCGCGCCGACGGCACCCTCGACTACCTCGGCCGCGACGACGACCAGGTGAAGATCCGCGGCTTCCGTGTCGAGACCGGCGAGGTCGAGGCCGCGCTGGCCGCCCTGCCGGCCGTCGCGCAGGCCGCCGTGCTGGCGCGCGGTACGGCGAGCGGCGTCAAGCGCCTCGTCGGGTACGCCGTCCCGGCGCCGGGCACCCGGCCCGACGCGGGAGAACTGCGCGGCGCCCTCGCCGAGCGGCTGCCCGAGTACATGGTCCCGTCCGCGATCGTGCTCCTGGACGCGCTGCCGCTGAACGTCAACGGCAAGCTCGACCGGCGGGCCCTCCCCGAGCCCGACGCCGACGCCTTCGCCGGCACGGCCGGCGGCGGCCGGGCGCCCCGCGACGAGCGCGAGGCCCTGGTGTGCGGCGCGTTCGCCGACGTCCTCGGCCTGCCCGCCGTCGGCCCCGACGACGACTTCTTCGCCCTCGGCGGCCACTCCCTGCTCGCCACCCGCCTCGTCGGCCGCGTCCGTACGGCCCTCGGCGCGCCCGTCACCATCCGCGACCTGTTCGACGCCCGCACCCCCGCCGCCCTCGCGCGCCGGCTGGACGGCGCGGGCACGGACCGCCCCGGCCCCACCGCCGGACCGCGCCCGGCCGAGGTGCCGCTGTCGCCCGCACAGGCCCGGCTCTGGTTCCTCCAGCAGCTCCAGGGACCCAGCACCGCCTACACCATCCCCTGCTCGCTGCGGATCGACGGACCGCTCGACGCCGACGCCCTGCGCGCCGCGTTCGCCGACGTCGTCGCCCGCCACGAGGCGCTGCGCACCGCCTTCCCGGACACCGACGGGCGCCCGTACCAGAAGGTGCTGACGCCGGAGCAGGCCCGGATCCCGTTCGAGGTGCGGCAGGCCGCCCCCGAGCGGCTGGACGAGGCGGTCGCCGAGGCCGGCGCCCGCGCCTTCGACCTGGCCGCCGCGCCCCCGGTGCACGCGACGCTCCTCGTCGCCGGACCGGAGACGCACGTGCTGTGCGTGGCCCTGCACCACATCGTCGGCGACGAGTGGTCCGAGGGCGTGCTCCTGCGCGACCTCGATGCCGCCTACGCCGCCCGGCGCCAGGGTGCCGCGCCGGTCTGGCAGCCGCTCCCGCTGCAGTTCGCCGACCACGCCCTGTGGCAGCGCGACCTGCCCGCCGACGAGCGCCTGACCGCCTACTGGACCGAGCGGCTCGCCGGCCTCCCCGACGAGCTGACGCTGCCCACCGACCGTCCCCGCCCGGCCGAGCCGAGCGGCCGCGGCGGCGCCGTCCGGCTGCGGCTGCCCGACGCCCTCCACCGGGCGCTGCGCACGTACGCGCACCGCGCCGGCGTCACCCCGTTCATGGTCACCCAGGCGGCCGGCGCCCTGCTGCTGGGCACCCTCGCCGGGAGCACCGACGTCGCCCTGGGCACGCCCGTCGCCGGACGCACGGACGAGGCCGTCGAGAACGTCGTCGGATTCTTCGTCAACACCCTCGTCCTGCGGCACGACCTGACCGCCCCCGAGGGCTCCGCCCTCACCTTCGACCGGCTCGTCGAGCGGGCCCGGGAGACCGTGCTGGGCGCCCTCGCCCACCAGGACCTGCCCTTCGACCGGCTGGTGGACATCGTCAGCCCCGAGCGGTCGTTGGGCCGCCACCCGCTGTTCCAGGTGATGGTCCAGCACCGCAAGGAGGCCGCCGGCCTGGACGCCCTCTTCGGCGCCCGGACCACGCTGCTCCCCGACCCGCTGCACGCGGCCCGCTTCGACCTCGCGTTCACCTTCCTGGAGTCCGCCGACGGCGCGCACACCGACCTCACCGTCATCCACGCCGCCGACCTGTACGACCTCGCCACCGCCGAACTCCTCGCCGAGCGGCTGCTGAACGTCCTGGAACAGGTCCTCGCCGCCCCCGGCCGGCCCCTGGACCGCGTGGACGTGACCAGCCCGCGCGAGCGCAGGGCGCTGGCGGGGGAGTGGAACGCCACCGATCACCTCGTGGCACCGGGCACCCTCGTCACCCGGTTCGCCGAGCGGCTGGCCGCGGCTCCCGACGCGACGGCCGTCGTGTACGAGGACCGTAAACTGACGTACCGTCAACTGGACGAGCGCGCAAGGGAGCTGGCCGGGCGGCTGGCCGCCCTCGGTGCCGGGCCCGACCGGATCGTGGCCGTCGCCGTGCCGCGCTCGGCCGAGCTGATGACCGCCCTGCTGGGCGTCCTGAAGTCCGGCGCCGCCTACCTGCCGCTGGACCTCGACCACCCGGCCGAGCGCCTCACGGACATGGTGGCCGACGCCGCGCCGGTGGCCGTGGTGACCGTCGGCGCCGTCCGCGACCGGCTGCCGCTCCTCGACGGGACGCCCGTCGTGCTCGCCGACGAGCCCGGCTCGGACGCTGCCGTCCCGGTGGAAGCCGCGCCGCACCACGCCGCGTACGTCATCTACACCTCCGGCTCCACCGGCCGCCCCAAGGGCGTCGTGGTGACCCACGAGGCCATCGTCAACCGCCTCGACTGGATGCGGGAGGCGTACGGCATCCGGCCCGCCGACTGGATCCTCCAGAAGACCCCGGCGAGCTTCGACGTCTCCGTCTGGGAGTTCTTCCTGCCGCTCGTCAGCGGCGCCGCCGTCGTGCTCGCCCGGCCCGGCGGGCACCGCGAACCGGACTACCTGGCCGCTCTCGCCGCCGAAACCGCCGTCACCACCGCCCACTTCGTCCCCTCCATGCTCACCGCCTTCACCGCGGCCGCCGAGCAGGACGAGGCGATCCGCGCCGGACTGCGCGGCGTCCGCCGCGTCTTCTGCTCCGGCGAGGCCCTGCCCGCCGCCGCCGTGGACCGGTTCGCCGCGCTGTGGCCGCACATCGAGCTGCACAACCTGTACGGGCCGACCGAGGCCGCCGTCGACGTCACCCACCACCGTGCCGAGCCCGGCGCCGGCATCGTCCCCATCGGCCGGCCGGTGTGGAACACCCGTCTGCACGTGCTGGACGCGGCGCTGCGCCCGGTCCCGGTCGGCGTCCCCGGCGAGCTGTACCTCGCGGGCGTCCAGCTCGCCCGCGGCTACCTGAACCGCCCCGGGCTCACCGCGTCCCGCTTCGTCGCCGACCCGTACGGCCCCGCCGGCACCCGCATGTACCGCACCGGCGACCTCGTCCGGCGCCGCGCCGACGGCTCGGTCGAGTACCTCGGCCGCACCGACGACCAGGTGAAGATCCGCGGCTTCCGCATCGAACTCGGCGAGGTCGAGGCGGCGTTGGCCGGCCTGCCGGCCGTCGCCCAGGCCGCCGTCGTCGCCCGGCCGCTGGCCCCCGGCGGCGCCCGGCAGCTCGTCGGCTACGCCGTCCCGGCCCCCGGCGCCACGCCCGACCCGCGGGACCTGCGCGACGCCCTCGCCGCGCGGCTCCCGGAGCACATGGTCCCCGCCGTCGTCGCGCTGCTGGACGCGCTGCCGCTGAGCGTCAACGGCAAGCTCGACCGCAAGGCCCTGCCCGAGCCCGGCCGCGCCCCCCGCAAGGCGGCTCCCGTCGCTGCGGAGCGCACCCCGGCCGCCGCCATGGCCGCGGTCTTCGCCCGGGTCCTGGGCCTGCCGGAGGTCGGCGAGGACGAGAACTTCTTCGCCCTCGGCGGGGACAGCATCGTCTCCATCCAGCTCGTCGGCGCCGCCCGCAAGGCCGGGTTCGCCGTCGCCGCCAAGGACGTCTTCCAGCACCCGACCCCGGCCGCGCTCGCCGCCGCCGGCGGCACGGCACCCACTGAGGAGCCCGTCGCCGCACCCGTGGCCGAGGACGGCGAACTGCCCCTGCTGCCCGTCGTCCACTGGCTGCGCGAACACGGCGGCCCCGTCGACCGGTTCAACCAGTCGGTGCTGCTCACCGTCCCGGCCGGACTCCGCCCCGAGCCCCTGCGCGCGGCCCTCGCCGACCTCGCCCGCAACCACCCGGCCCTGCGCCTGCGCCTGGACCGTACCGACGGGCTGTGGACGCAGGAGATCCTGCCCGCCGACACGGCCCCCGCCGTCACGGATCCGGCCACCCTGCGGCAGGCCGACCTCACCGGGCTGGACGCCGACGCCCTGCGGGACCTGCTCGTCAAGGAGGCCGACGCCTCCGCCGCCGCGCTCGACCCCGCCACCGGCACCGTCCTGCGCGCCGTCCACGGCGACGCGGGCCCGGACGCCGACGGCCGGCTGCTGCTGACCGTCCACCATCTGTCCGTCGACGGCGTCTCGTGGCACGTCCTGCTCCCCGAGCTCGCCGAGGCGTACGCGGCCCGCGCCGAGGGCCGTACCCCCGCCCTCGAACCCGAGGCGACCGGGCTGCGCGCCTGGACGGCCCAGCTGCTGGAGCACGCCCACAGCCGGGCCCGTACCGCCGAGGCCGCTTACTGGCGCACCGCGCTCGCCGGGCCGCAGGCGCCCCTGTCCCGTACGCCCGTCGACCCGCGCCGCGACACCACCGCCACCCTGCGGACGCTCCGCCGCACCCTGCCCGCCGACCGCACCGCGCCGCTGCTGACCGCCGTGCCGCAGGCGTTCTCCGCCGGTGTGGACGACGTCCTGCTGGCCGGCCTCGCCCTCGCCGCCGCCGACTGGCGCCGGGTCGCCAACCCGGCCCTGCCCGCCGCGTACACCGGCGCCCTCCAGGTCGACCTGGAGGGCCACGGCCGCGGCGGCAGTGACACGGCCGGGCTCGCCCCCGACCTGTCGCGTACGGTCGGCTGGTTCACCACCGTCCACCCCGTCCGCCTGGACGTCTCCACGCTCGACGTGTCCGCCGCCCTGGCCGGCGGTCCGGCGGCCGGCGACGCCCTGAAGCGGGTCAAGGAGCAGCTGCGGGCGGCCCCCGACCGGGGCCTCGGCCACGGCCTGCTGCGCCACCTCAACGCGCAGACCGCGCCGCTGCTCGCCGCGCTCCCCGCCTCCCAGCTCCTCTTCAACTACCGGGGGCGCACCGACCACCAGGGCGGGCCGCGCGACGGCCGCTGGCCCTTCGCCCCCGACGCCGAGCGGGCCGCCGTCGCCGAGGGCGCCGCACCCGACCCGGCCATGCCGGTTCCGTACCCGCTGGAGCTCGACGCCGTCGTCACCACCGGCCCCGACGGCCGGCCG
The DNA here is from genome assembly GCF_050937075.1 of Streptomyces sp. CA-181903. NCBI lineage: Bacteria > Bacillati > Actinomycetota > Actinomycetes > Kitasatosporales > Streptomycetaceae > Streptomyces > Streptomyces sp. CA-181903. The sequence goes on along the minus strand of NZ_JBNJLY010000001.1, from coordinate 296,462 downwards.
GAACTGGTCGTCGAATGGAGCTGGCCCGGCGCCCTGTTCACCGACGACCAGGTCGCCGTCCTCGCCGACCGCCTCTTCGCCGCGCTCGACGCCCTCGCCCGGCACACCGCCGACCCGCACGCGGGCGGCATCACCCCGTCCGACGTCCGCCTGGTCAGCCTCGACCAGAAGCGCATCGACCGCCTCGAAGCCCGCCTGCGCAGGCGCCGATGAACCCCGACCGGCCGATGAGCCACGGCCCCCAGCCCACCGCCCCCTCTCCCTCCCGGACAGAGAACCCCACCATGAACGACGCCACCGCACCGACCCAGGCCGACTCCGCAGCGGGGTCCGCGCTGGAGGACGTCTACCCCCTGTCCTCCCTCCAGGAGGGCCTCCTCTTCCACGCCGTCTACGACGAGGACGCGCGCGACGTCTACGTCGTCCAGTCCCACCTGGACCTCGAAGGCCCCCTGAGGACAGCGGACTTGGCGGCCGCCGCCGACGCCCTGCTGCGCCGCCACGCCAACCTGCGCGCCGGCTTCTGGTACGACGACGGCGAGGAGCCCGTCCAGTTCGTCCCGCGCGACGTCGACACCCCCGTGCGGGAACGCGACCTCACCGCCCTCGCCGGCGACCCGGCGGCCCGGGAGGACGCGGTCCGCGCGGCGATGGCCGAGGACTGGAACCACCGCTTCGACCTCGCCGAGCCGCCCCTGCTGCGGCTCACCCTGCTGCGCCTGGACGAGGGGCGGGCGCGGTTGGTCATCACCTGCCACCACCTCCTCCTCGACGGCTGGTCCATGCCGATCCTGGTCCGGGAGCTGCTCACCCTCGTCGGCTCGCGCGGCGACCTCGCCGCCCTGCCGGCCGTCCGCCCCTACCGCGACCACCTCGAACTGCTCGCCACCCGCGACACCGAGGCCGCCCGCCGGGCCTGGGCCGCCGCCCTCGACGGGTTCACCGAACCGCACCCGGTGGCGCCCGGCGCCGCGCTCGGCGCGGCCGTCGACCCCGGCACCGTCGAGACCGAGGCCGGCCCCGAACTCACCGCCGCCGTCACCTCCGTGGCCCGCGCCCGCGGCCTGACCCTCGGCAACGTCGCCCACACCCTCTGGGGCGTCCTGGTCGGCTCCCTCACCGGTGCCGCCGACGTCGTCAGCGGCACCACCGTCTCCGGCCGCCCGGCCGACCTGCCCGGCGCCGACACCATGGTCGGCCTGTTCATCAACACCCTGCCCGTGCGCGTCCGGCTGGCACCCGACGCGACGCTCGCGAGCACGGCCGCCGCCGTCCAGGCCGAGCAGGCCGCCCTCATGGACCACCAGCACCTCGGACTCGGCGGCATCCAGCGGCTCACCGCCGTCGACGGACCGCTGTTCGACACCCTGCTGGTCGTCGAGAATTACAGCGGCAGCGACGACGTCTCCGACACCCTCGGCGCGGCCGCCGCCGCGAGCGGGCTGCGCGTCACCGGCCTCGGCGCCCGCGACGCCACCCACTACCCGCTGACCATGTCCGTGCTGCCCGGCGCCACCCTGCGCCTCGAACTCGGCTACCGGACCGACCTGTTCGACGACGCGGCGGCCCGCCGCGTCACCGACCGCTTCCTGCGCCTGCTCACCCTGTTCGCCGAGCAGCCCGACACCCCGCTCGCCCGGCTCGACGCCCTGCTGCCCGGCGAGGGCGAGGAGCTGACGGCCGCCGCCGACGGCGGCGACCACCCCGTCCCGGCGGGGGCCGTCACCGACCTGTTCACCGCGCAGGCCGCCCGCACCCCCGACGCCACCGCCCTCGCCGGCCCGGCCCTCGACGGCGGCACCGAGCGGCTCTCCTTCGCCGAACTCGACGAGCACTCCGACCGCCTCGCCCGGCTGCTCCGCGACCGCGGCCTCGGCGCCGAGCGCGTCGCCGCCCTCGCCCTGCCCCGCACCACCGCGTCCGTCACCGCGATCCTCGCCGTCCTCAAGGCCGGCGGCGCCTACCTGCCGCTGGACCTCGACCACCCGGACGAGCGCCTCGCCCTGCTCCTGGACGACGCCCGGCCCGCGCTCCTCGTCGCCACCCGCGAGGTCGCCGACCGCCTGCCGGAGGTCCCCGGCACCACCGTGGTCCTCCTCGACGACCCGGACCTCCGCGCCACCCTCGACGCGCTGCCCGCCGGGCCGCTCACCGACGCCGAACGCGGCGGACCCATCGCCCCCGGCCACCCCGCGTACCTCATCCACACCTCCGGCTCCACCGGCCGCCCCAAGGGCGTCGTCATCGAGCACCGCGGCCTCACCGCGCTCGCCCACGACCACCTCGACACCGTCTTCGCCGACGCCGTCCGCGCCACCGGCCGCGACCGGCTGCGCGCCCTGCACACCGCCTCGTTCTCCTTCGACTCCTCCTGGGAACAGCTCATCTGGCTGATCGGCGGCCACGAGCTGCACGTCCTCGGCGAGCACGAGCGCCGCGACGCCGAGGCCGTCGTCGCGTACGCCCGGGAGCAGCGCGTCGACACCCTCGACGTCACCCCCACCTACGCCCAGCAGCTGCTGGACAGCGGCCTCCTCGACGCCGACGCCCCACACCGCCCGGCCGTCCTGCTGCTCGGCGGCGAGGCCGTGCCCGAGGCGCTGTGGGCGCGGCTGCACCGCGCACCCGGCCTGACCTGCGTCAACTACTACGGCCCCACCGAGTTCACCGTCGACGCCCTCGCCGCCGACCTCGCCGACAGCCCCACCCCGACCGTCGGCCGGCCGCTGCGCAACACCCGCGCCCACGTCCTGGACGCCTGGCTGCGGCCCGTGCCCGTCGGCGTCCCCGGCGAGCTCTACCTCGCCGGCGCCCAGCTCGCCCGCGGCTACCTCAACCGTCCGGCCACCACCGCGTCCCGCTTCGTCGCCGACCCCTACGGCCCGGCCGGCAGCCGCATGTACCGCACCGGTGACCTCGTCCGCCGCCGCCCGGACGGCGGCCTGGACTTCCTCGGCCGCACCGACGACCAGGTGAAGATCCGCGGCTACCGCATCGAACTCGGCGAGATCGAGGCCGTCCTCGCCGACCAGCCGGCCGTCGGCCACGCCGCCGTCCTCGTCCGCACCACCGCGTCCGGCGTCAAGCGCGTCGTCGCCTACGTCGTCCCCGCCCCCGGCGCCACGCCGGACACCGGGGAGCTGCGGGCCGTCTGCGCCGCGCGGCTGCCCGAGTACATGGTCCCGTCGGCCTTCGCCGTCCTCGACGCGCTCCCGCTCAACGTCAACGGCAAGATCGACCGGGCCGCGCTCCCGGCCGACGACACCCTCGACTACGCCGGGCACACCGACGACCGCGAACCGGCCGACGCCACCGAGGCCCTGCTCTGCCGGATCTTCGCCGAGGTCCTCGAACTGCCCCGGGCCGGCGTCCACGACGACTTCTTCCGCCTCGGCGGCGACAGCATCACCTCCATCCGCCTCGTCGGCGCCGCCCGCGCCGAGGGCCTCGCCCTCAGCCCCCGCGACGTCTTCGAGGGCCGCACGCCCGCCGGACTCGCCGAGCGCGCCCGCGGGGAGACGGTCACCGACCAGCCGTTCACCGCGCCCGAGCTGCCCCGGCCGAGCGACGAGGCCCGCGCCGCCGTGCCCGCCGGGGCCGAGATCTGGCCACTCTCCCCGCTCCAGCGCGGCCTGTTGTTCGAGGCCCTGTACGACGAGGACGCCCTCGACGTCTACACCTCCCGCGACGTCGTCACCCTCCGCCGGCCCGTCCCCCTCGACGCGCTGCGCGCCGCCGTCACCGCCGTCCTCGACCGCCACCCCAACCTGCGCGCCGGCTTCCTCCACGACGGACTCGACGAGCCCGTCCAGTTCGTCCCCGACGCCGTCGACGTGCCCGTCACCGAGGCCGACCTGCGCGGCCTCGCGCCGGAGGCCGCCGACGCCGAACTCGCCCGGCTCAGGGACGCGGAGGCCCGCACCCGCTTCGACCTGACGAACCCGCCGCTGCTGCGCCTGGTCTCGGTCCTCACCCCCGACGGCCGCCAGTACGTCCTGGTCACCAACCACACGCTGCTCTGGGACGGTTGGTCGTCCGGGCTGTTCCTCCAGGAGCTGCTGGCGCACTGCCACGCGCTCGTCACCACCGGCACGCCGGCCGCTCCGGAAGGTGAAGAGCCGCTGCCGTACCGGGACTTCCTCGCCTGGCTGCACGCCCAGGACACCACCGCCGGCGAGGAGGCGTGGCGGGCGTCCCTGGCCGGCGTCGAGGAGCCGACGCTCGTCGCCCCGCACGCCCGCGAGCGCGCCTCGCTGCTCCCCGAGGAGCACACCACCGAGCTCACCGCCGAACTGAGCGACCGCGTCACCGGCTGGGCACAGACCCACGGCCTGACCCTGAACACCGTGCTCTCCGGCGCCTGGGGCCTGCTGCTCGCCGGGCTCACCGGCCGGCAGGACGTGGTCTTCGGGACGACCGTCTCCGGCCGCCCCGCCGACCTGCCGGGCATCGAGCGGACCGTCGGCATGTTCCTCAACACCGTCCCCGTCCGCGTCCGCCTCGACCGCGACGAGACGGCGGCCGGCCTCCTCACCCGCCTCCAGCGCGAACAGGCGGCCCTGCTGCCGCACCACCAGCTCAGCCTGGGCGCCATCCAGCGCACCACCGGACTCGGCCGCCTCTTCGACACCCTCCAGGTGCTCCGCAACACCCCCGTCGACCAGGACGAGCGCGACCGCGTCGGCGAGGCCCTGGGCGTCGAGGGCGTCACGGACGTTGACGCCACGCACTTCCCGCTCATCTTCACCGCCAATCCCGGCGCGCGGCTCACCTTCGACTGGAAGTTCCGCCCTGACGCCTTCGACCGCCCCACCGTCGAGGAACACGCCGGCCGGCTCGTCACCCTGCTCGACCGCATCACCGCCGGCCCCGACGTGCCCGTCCGCGACCTGGACGTGCTGACCGGGCGGGAGCGCGGTCTCGTGCTGGGGGAGTGGGCGGCGACCGAGCGGGAGCTGCCGGAGCAGTCGGTGGCCGACCTGCTGGCCGAACGCGCCGCCGCCGTCCCGGACGCGGTCGCCCTCGTCGCCGGGGACCGCGTCTGGACCTACGCCGAACTCGACGCCCGCGTCAACCGCCTCGCGCGGCTGTTCCTCGCCCGGGGCGCCGGCCCCGACCGCGTGGTCGCCCTCGGGCTGCCCCGGTCGCTCGACATGGTCGCGGCCCTCTTCGCGGTGCTGCGCGCCGGCGCCGCCTACCTGCCGCTCGAACTCGACTACCCGGCCGACCGCCTCGCCTACATGGTCGCCGAGACCCGCCCGGTCGTGCTGGTCACGGACTCGACCGTCCGCGAACGGATGCCGGATGTCCACGGCGTCCCGGTCCTGGAGCTGGACGACCCGGCCGTGACCGCCGAACTCGGTGCGCTGTCCGGTGAGTTCGTGGACGCGGACGTCGATATGGACGCGGCCGCGTATGTGATCTTCACGTCGGGTTCGACGGGTCGGCCGAAGGGTGTGGTGACGCCGTACCGTGGTCTGACGAATATGCAGCTCAATCACCGTGAGGCGATTTTCGAGCCGGTGATCTCGGCTGCGGGTGGGCGGCGGTTGCGGATCGCGCACACGGTGTCGTTCTCCTTCGACATGTCGTGGGAGGAGTTGCTGTGGCTGGTCGAGGGGCATGAGGTGCATGTCCTGGACGAGTCGCTGCGGCGTGACGCGGAGGGGCTGGCCGCCTACTGTGCCGAGAACGAGGTCGACGTCATCAACGTGACGCCCTCCTACGCCCAAGCACTCGTGGAATGCGGCCTGTTGGACGACGGCAGGCACCGGCCCGTCCTCGTTCTCCTCGGCGGTGAGGCCGTGCCCGAGTCCTTGTGGACGCGGCTGCGCGAGACGCCGGGTGTGATGGGCTACAACCTCTACGGTCCGACCGAGTACACCATCAACACCCTTGGCGGCGGCACCTTCGACAGTGACAGCGCCACTGTCGGGCGTCCGATCTGGAACACCCGCGCGCACGTCCTCGACGCCTGGTTGCGGCCGGTCCCGGTCGGGGTGCCGGGCGAGCTGTACGTGTCCGGCGTGGGCCTGGCGCGCGGCTACCTCGGCCGTCCGGGGCTGACGGCGGGCCGGTTTGTGGCGGATCCGTTCGGGGAGCCGGGTGCGCGGATGTACCGCACGGGCGATGTGGTGCGGTGGCGGCAGGACGGGCTGCTGGACTTCCTGGGCCGGGTGGACGACCAGGTGAAGATCCGGGGTTACCGGGTCGAGCCGGGTGAGATCGAGGATGCGCTGACCGCCGACGTGTCCGTCGCGCAGGCGGCCGTCGTGGTCCGCGAGGACACGCCTGGCGTCAAGCGCCTGGCCGCCTACCTCGTGCCCGCCGCCGGAGCCGTGGACGTCGCGGGTCTGCGCCGGTCGCTCGCCGCGTCGCTGCCGGAGTACATGGTCCCGTCGGCGTTCGTCGTCCTCGACGCGCTGCCGCTGACCGTCAACGGCAAGCTCGACCGCAAGGCCCTCCCCGCCCCGGACCTCGGCCGCGACGGCACCGGCCGCGCCCCCCGGAACGAGCGCGAGGAACTCCTCTGCGCCCTCTTCGGCGAGGTGCTGGGCGTGCAGGCCGTCGGCCCCGACGACCACTTCCTCGACCTCGGCGGGCACTCCCTGCTGGCCACCCGCCTCGTCAGCCGTATCCGCACCGAACTCGGCACCGACCTCGCCGTCCGCGATCTCTTCGAGGCCCCGACCCCGGCCGCGCTCGCCGAGCGCACCACCCCCGGCGCCGACCGCCGCCCCGCCCTGACGCGCCGCGAGCGCCCGGCCGAACTGCCGCTCTCGCACGCCCAGCGACGCATGTGGTACCTCCAGAACCTCGACGACGCGGGCGCCACGTACAACGTCCCGCTCGTCGTCCGCGTGACCGGCGCACTCGACGAGGACGCGCTGCGGCACGCCGTGGCCGACGTGACCCGGCGCCACGAGAGCCTCCGCACGATCGTCGGCGAGCACGAGGGCCGGCCCGTCCAGCGGATCCTCGACGCGCCCGACCCCGCCGACGCGCTGCACACCGCCGCGACGACGGAGGAGCTGTTGGCCGCGGACGTCGAGGCGGCCGTCCGCCACGCCTTCGACCTCGCGCGCGAACTGCCCCTGCGGATAACGGTGTTGGAGGTGGCCCCCGAGGACCACGTCCTCGTCCTCCTCTTCCACCACATCGCCGGCGACGAGTGGTCGATGCTGCCGTTCATCGACGACCTCACCGCCGCGTACACCGCCCGCGCGGCGGGCACGGCCCCCGGCTGGGAGCCGCTGCCCGTGCAGTACGCCGACTACACGCTCTGGCAGCGCGAACTGCTCGGCGACCCGGCCGACGAGCGCAGCGCGCACCACCGCCAGACCGCCTACTGGCGGCAGGCCCTGGACGGCCTGCCCGACGAACTCGCGCTGCCCCGCGACCGGGCGCGCGGCCGGGACACCGGCCACCGCGGCGACACCGTGCGCGCCCAGGTGCCGCCGGCCGTCTACCGCGGCCTCCGCGACGCCGCGACGGCCACCGGCACCACGACGTTCATGGTGCTCCAGGCCGCCGTCGCCACGCTCCTCCACCGGCTCGGCGCCGGCGACGACATCCCGCTCGGCGCGCCCGTCGCGGGCCGTTCGGACGCGGCGCTCGACGGACTCGTGGGCTTCTTCGTCAACACCCTCGTGCTGCGGAACGACCTGTCCGGCGACCCGACGTTCACCGAACTCCTCGGCCGCGTCCGGGAGAACGACCTGGCCGCGTTCGCCCACCAGGACCTGCCGTTCGACAGCCTCGTCGAGGCGCTCAACCCGCCGCGCGCGGCCGGCCGGCACCCGCTGTTCCAAGTGATGCTCGGCTACCAGAACAACGACGGCCGCGCCGGCCGACTGCTGGGCCTGGAAAGCCGCATCCTGCCCTTCGAGCTCGGCGCCGCCAAGTTCGAACTCGACTTCAACTTCGAGGAGACGCCCACCGCCGAAGAGATCGACATCGCCTTCGAGTACGCGGTCGACCTCTACGACCGCGCCACCGCCGAGGCCCTCGTCGAACGCCTCCTCTCCCTCCTCGCCCAGATCGCCGAGGACCCGCACCGCCGCGTCGGCACCCTGGACGTGCTGACCGGGCGGGAGCGCGACCTTGTGCTGGGGGAGTGGGCGGCGACGGACCGGGAACTGCCCGAGAAGTCGGTGGCGCAGTTGCTCGCCGAGCGCGCCGCGACCGTCCCGGACGAGGTCGCGCTGGTGGCCGGCGAGCGGGTGTGGACCTTCGCCGAACTGGACGCCGAAGTCAACCGTCTGGCGCGACTGCTGATGGCCCGTGGTGCGGGACCAGAGCGGGTGGTGGCACTGGGGCTGCCGCGGTCGCTGGAGATGGTCGCGGCGCTGTTCGCGGTGTTGCGGACCGGGGCGGCCTACCTGCCGCTGGAGCTGGACTACCCGGTGGACCGCCTCGCCTACATGGTCGCCGAGACGCGTCCCGTCGTCCTGCTGACCGACTCGACCGCCCGGCACCGGATGCCCGACGTGCACGGCGTTCCGGTCGTCGAGCTGGACGATCCGTGCGTCGCCGAGGAGTTGGCCGGCTTCCCGTCCGGTCCGGTGGACGCGGACGTCGATCTGGACGCCGCCGCGTATGTGATCTTCACGTCGGGTTCGACGGGTCGGCCGAAGGGTGTGGTGACGCCGTACCGTGGTCTGACGAATATGCAGCTCAATCACCGTGAGGCGATTTTCGAGCCGGTGATCTCGGCTGCGGGTGGGCGGCGGTTGCGGATCGCGCACACAGTGTCGTTCTCCTTCGACATGTCGTGGGAGGAGTTGCTGTGGCTGGTCGAGGGGCACGAGGTGCACGTCCTGGACGAGTCGCTGCGGCGTGACGCGGAGGGGCTGGCCGCCTACTGCGCCGAGCACACGATCGACGTCATCAACGTGACGCCCTCCTATGCCCAGGCCCTGGTCGAATGCGGCCTGTTGGACGAGGGCCGGCACCGGCCGGCGCTGGTCCTGCTGGGCGGTGAGGCCGTGCCCGAGTCCTTGTGGACGCGGCTGCGCGAGACGCCGGGTGTGATGGGCTACAACCTCTACGGTCCGACCGAGTACACCATCAACACCCTTGGCGGCGGCACGCTCGACAGTGACACGGCCACCGTCGGGCGTCCGATCTGGAACACCCGCGCCCACGTCCTCGACGCCCACCTCCGGCCCGTGCCCGTCGGCGTCCCCGGCGAGCTCTACGTCTCCGGCGTCGGACTCGCCCGGGGCTACCTCGACCGTCCCGGGCTGACGGCGGGCCGTTTCGTGGCGGATCCGTTCGGGGAGCCGGGTGCGCGGATGTACCGCACGGGTGATGTGGTGCGGTGGCGGCAGGACGGGTTGCTGGACTTCCTGGGCCGGGTGGACGACCAGGTGAAGATCCGGGGTTACCGGGTCGAGCCGGGTGAGATCGAGGACGCGCTGACCGCCGACGCGGCCGTCGCGCAGGCGGCCGTCGTGGTCCGCGAGGACACGCCCGGCGTCAAGCGCCTGGCCGCCTATCTCGTCCCCGCCGCCGATGCGGTGGACGTCGCGGGTCTGCGTCGGTCGCTGGCCGCGCGGTTGCCGGAGTACATGGTCCCGTCGGCGTTCGTCGTCCTCGACGCGCTGCCGCTGACCGTCAACGGCAAGCTCGACCGCAAGGCCCTCCCCGCGCCCACCGCCGCCGACACGGCCGTCGGCTCCACCGGCCGGGCCCCGCGCGACCCCGTGGAGAAGGCGCTGTGTAACGTCTTCGCCGAGGTGCTCGGACTGCCCGACGTCGGCGTCGACGACGGCTTCTTCGACCTCGGCGGCCACTCGCTGCTGCTGATGTCCCTGCTGCACGGCGTCCGTGACGCGTTCGGCACCGGCGTGACCGTCGCCGACCTGCTGGCCCGGCCCACCGTCGCCGAGCTCGCGGCCTTCCTCACCGCCCGGGCGGACGGGGGAGCCCCGGAGGCCACCGCGGCCCTTTCCTGAACCACCCAAGATCGCCAACAATCGACCCGGATCACCTCCACCCCACCAAAGGAGCACCGCAGATGAGCGCCACCAACCCCTTCGAGGACAACGACGCCCGCTACTACGTCCTCGTCAACGCCGAGAACCAGCACTCGCTGTGGCCGGTGTTCGCGGAGGTCCCCGCCGGCTGGACCGTCGTCCACGGCGAGGACAGCCTCCAGGGCTGCACCGAGTACGTGGACGCGAACTGGACGGACATGCGCCCGGCCAGTCTCGCCGCGCGGTCCTGACCCGGACCCCCGCCCCCGCCCCGCGCGGTCCGGACCGGTCGTCCCGGCCGGACCGCGCGGTCGAACCACCCCTCGGATCGGATACCTGACGTCGTGAGCACCCACCCCGCCCAGCCGGAGCAGCGCCCCGGCCACGCCGACCCGCCACCGGGCGACCGGCCGGCCGACGAGCCCGCGAAGGACCGGGCCCCCACCGACGAACGGGCGCCGGCCACCGGCCCGGTGACCGGGGAGGAGCCGGTCGAGGCCGCCGCCGACGAGGCCGAGGACGACGACCCGAAGAGCCTCCCCGCCGAGCGCCGCCGGCGCGCCCGCCGCCTGCTGCGCGGCTCGCTGCGCCCGCACCGGGCCACGCTGTTCGCCGCGATGGTCTCCGCCTGCCTCCGCCAGGTCGCGCTGCTCGCCGTCCCGTGGTGCGTCCAGCGGGCCCTGGACGACGGCATCACGGGCAAGGACGACAACGCCCTGCTGCTGTGGTCCGGCGCCACCGCGCTCGCCGCCTGCGTGCAGTTCGCCGGGCTCTACGGCTGGCAGTACTGGGCGAGCCTCACCGACGCCCGGGTGGGCGCCGACCTGCGGTCGCGGCTGCTCGGCCGGCTGGCCGGGCTCGACCGGGCCGCGCTCGCCGAGCGCGGCCACGGCGACCTGGCCATGCGCGCCACCCGGGACACGGACATGGTCCGCGAGTGGGTGCACGGCCTGTCCGTCTGGGTGGTGCTCGCCACCACCTTCGTCGTCGTGCTGCCCGGCCTGGCCGCCCTCGACCCCGTCCTGCTGCTGGTGACGCTGGGCATGCTGCCCTTCCTCACCTGGGTCAACCTGTACTTCCCGCGCCGCTTCGGCGCCGCCAGCGACGAGCTGTCCGCCGCCCACGGCGAACGCGCCGAGGCCGTCGCCGACCTGCTCCAGGTCGGCACCGGGCTGCGCGGCACCGGCGGCCACCGGCCGCTGCTCGACCGGCATGACACCGCCAGCGCCGAGGTCACCGAGAAGACCGTCAAGGCCGCCCGCATCGAGGCGAACTGGGCGGCCGTAGCGCCCTTCGTGCCCCGGCTGGCCGTCGCGGTCGGCGTGGGCGTCGGCGGCCTCGCCGTCCTCGACCACCGGCTGACGATCGGCGGGCTGGTCGCCTTCACCTCGTGGATGGCCATCGTCACCCTGGCCACCCGCGTTCTCGTCACGCGGCTCCTCGAACGCGGCCAGGCCGACGTGGCCGCCGCCCGGATCGACGAGGCGCTGTCCCTCACCTCCACCGTCACCGACCCGGCCGAGCCGGTCGCCCTGACCCCCGGCGGGGACCTGGAGCTGTCCGGCGTCAGCGCGGTGCGCGACGGCGTCACCGTCCTCGCCCCGCTCGACCTGACCGTCCGGCGCGGCGAGTTCGTGGCCGTCCAAGGCGCCACCGGCTCCGGCAAGAGCACCCTGCTGCGGCTGCCCGCCCGGCTGGACGACCCGGCCACCGGCACCGTCCGCTACGGCGGCACCGACCTGCGCGACGCCGCGCTCGACGACGTCCGCCGCCGGATCGGCTACGTGGCCCAGCGGCCGCTGCTGCTGTCCGGGACCGTCGCCGAGAACCTGCGGCTCGGCCGCGACCTGTCCGACGAGGCCCTGCGGGCCGCCTGCGAGACGGCCTGCGTCCACGACCAGATCGCCGCCATGCCCGACGGCTACGACACCCCGCTCGGCGAGAGCGGAACCGCCCTGTCCGGCGGCCAGATCCAGCGCCTCGCCCTCGCCCGCGGCCTGCTCGGCGACCCCGAGGTGCTGGTGCTGGACGACTGCACCTCCGCCCTCGACACCACCACCGAGGCCATGGTGCTGAAGCGGCTGCGGGCCTGGGCCGAGGGCCGTACGGTCCTCTTCGCGACCCACCGGACCGCCGTCCTGGAGGCCGCCGACCGCGTCGTCACCCTCGCCGACCGCGACGCGACGGCCACCCCCCGCGAGCCCGCCCTGTCCGCCGCACCCCTGGAGGCCGACCGTGGCTGAGCCCGTTCTCCTCGACGACCGGCCCGACGAGCGGCAGGTGCTGCGCCGGGCCGCCCCCCACCTCCGCCCGCACCGGCGGGCCCTGATCACCGCCGTGGCCGTCGGCCTCGCCGACTCCGCCGCGCTGGTCGCCGTCGCCCCGCTGGTCGGCCGCGCCACCGACGCGCTCAACCGTCACGACCGCGCCGGGCTGCTCGTCGCCGCCGGGGCGCTGGTCGCCCTCGCCGTCGTGCAGCTCGGCCTCGCCCGGTCCGGCGAACTCCTCCTCGCCAAGGCCGGCGAGAACGTCGTCCGCAGCCTGCGCGAGCGGTCCGTCGCCAACCTGGCCGCGGCGCCCCTGCGGTTCCTGGAGTCGCACCGCACCGGCGAACTGCTGCGCCGCACCACCGGCGAGGTGGCCGCGCTCGCCGCGTTCGTCCGGATGCACCTGCGCAACCTGGTGTCCGCCACGGCCACCCTGGTCTTCACGCTGTGTGTGCTGTTCTTCTACTCGTGGCAGCTCGCCCTGGTGCAGCTCGTCGTGTTCGTCCCGCCGGCGCTGCTGGCGATGCGCTGGTTCCAGCGGGACGCGTCCGACGCGTTCGGCGGGAAGGCGACGGCCGAGGCCACCGTGGCCGCCACGTTCACCGAGACCCTCGCCGTCCGGGAGGCGCTGCAGACGGCCGGCGGACTGCCGGGCTGGATGCGCCGGTTCGGGCGGGAGAACGCCGTGGCGGTCACCGCCGCCCGCCGGGCGGTCCGGGTGGAGAACCGCATCGACCTGGTGAGCCTCATCGAGGGCGTCGCGCTCGTCGCCCTGCTCCTCTTCGGCGGCTGGCAGGCCACGCACGGCGACATCACCATCGGCACGGTCGTCACCTTCGTCCTCGCCAGCCGCAACCTCTTCGACTCCTTCTCCGACCTGTCGCAGCTCGTCGGGCACGTCCAGACCGCGCGCACCGGGCTGGCCCGGCTGCTCGACCTGCTCGCCGCCACCGAACGGGTCAAGCCCAAGGCGCCCGCCGCCGCGAGCCCGGCGGACCTGCCGGTCCGTGGCGAACTGCGCTGCGACGGCGTGGAGTACGGCTACCAGGACGGCACCCGGGTGCTCAGCGACGTGACGCTGGCGTTCCCCGCCGGCGACCGCGTCGGCGTCGTCGGCGAGACGGGGTCGGGCAAGACCACCCTGTCCAAGCTGCTCTGCGGGCTCTACGCCCCCGACCGGGGGGCCGTCCGGTTCGCCGGGACGGACCTGCGGGAGCTGTCCGAGGCCGAACTGCGGCGCCGCGTCGTCCTGGTGCCACAGGAGGTCCGCATGGTGACGGGCACGGTCGCCCGCAACCTGGAACTGGTGCACAGCGCCCCGGACCGGGCCGCCATGGAACGGGCCGTCCGCGAGCTGGGACTGGAGGACTGGCTGCGCGACCTGGGCGGCCTGGACGCCGAGGTGGGCGTGCGCGGCGAGCGGCTGTCGGCGGGGGAGCGGCAGATCGTCGGCCTGCTGCGGGCGGCGCTCGCCGACCCGGCGGTGCTCGTCCTCGACGAGGCCACCGCCGACATCGACCCCGTGACGGCCGCCCGGCTGGAGCACGCCCTCGACGGCATGAGTGAGGACCGCACCCTGATCGTCATCGCCCACCGGCCGGCCACCATCGCGCGGCTGCCGCGGGTGATCCGGCTCGAACAGGGCCGGGTGGACGGGCGGATGGCGCAGACCTCATGATCTGAGTTAGGGTAGCCTAACCTCGGTCGGGGAGGTTGGCCCGACCGACGAGCCGATCCCCGTCGGCCCCCGGCGCGTACCCCGCGCCGGGGCCGCGGTGGCACCGGCACCGGCCCCGCCGCACGCCCGACCGGATAGGGATGATCGATGACCACCGACACGCTGCTCCCGCGCATGCGCATCGTCCGCCACCCCCTCAAGTACCGCTTGCTGGAAGTGCGGAAGGTCGACCGGATCACCCCCTCCACCGTACGCGTCACCCTCGGCGGCCCCGACCTCGACGGGTTCTGCGAACAGGCGCCCACCGACCACGTGAAGCTCTGCTTCGCCCACGACGGCGCCGAACTCCCCGTCGAGCCGGTCGTCGTGAACGACACCTGGATGGACGCCCCCGTGGAGCCCATCACCCGCGACTACACGGTCCGCCACTACCGCCGCGACGCCCGCGAGCTGGACGTCGACATGGTCCTGCACGGCAGCGGCGTCGGTTCCACCTGGGCCGAGCGGGCCCGGCCCGGCATGCGGCTCGGCGTCCTCGGCCCGCGCGGCTCCGAGGTGCTGCCCATGGTCCACGACTGGTACCTGCTGGCCGCCGAGGAGACCGCCCTCCCGGCCCTCGGCCGCTGGCTGGAGAAGCTGCCCGCCGGCGTCCGCGTCATCGCCTTCGCCGAGGTCCCGGGCCCGGAGGACGAGCAGACCTTCCGCACCGCCACCGACCTCTCGCTGACCTGGCTGCACCGCGGCACCACCCCGGCCGGCCACAGCGACCTCATCGAACGCGCCATCCGCGCCGCCGAACTCCCCACCGACGGCCTCGGCTTCGCCTGGGTCGCCGGCGAGGCGACCTCCCTCAAGCCCATCCGCCGCTACCTGCGCCGCGAACTCGGCCTGGCCAAGGAGCAGGTGGACGTGGACGGCTACTGGAAGCGCGGCGTGGAGAACCACGACCACCACGAGGACGAAGAGCACGAGCACGCGTGAGCACGACCGCCCCGGCCGTCACCGGCTCACCCTCGCCCTCGTCACCCCCGCCCGCCCCCGCACCGCCCCGGGCCGGGCGCGCCTGGCACGCCCGCCGGGCCGCCGGGCTGCTGGCCTGCGTCGGCCTCGTCCTCGTCCTGGCCGTCCTCGGCATCGGCATCGGCGCCAAGAGCATCCCGCCCGGCGACGTCGTACACGCCCTGCTGCACCGCGACCCCGGCAGCGACGACTGGATCGTCGTCCGCACCTCGCGCCTGCCGCGCAGCCTGTTCGGCATCGTCGTCGGCGCGTCCCTCGGCCTGGCCGGTGCCCTGATGCAGGCCCTCACCCGCAACCCGCTCGCCGACCCCGGCCTGCTGGGCGTCAACGCGGGCGCGGCCGCGGCCGTCGCCGGCTCCACCGCCCTGCTCGACCTCGGCTCCTTCTCCGCCTACGTCTGGGCGGCCCTGCTCGGCGCGGCCGTGGCCGCCGCCGCCGTCTACCTGCTGGGCACCCGCGGCCGGTCGCGCGCCACGCCCGTCCGGCTGGCACTCGCCGGGACGGCCGTCTCCGCCGTGCTGACCGCCGTCGTCAACGGGCTGATCCTGCTGGACCCGCTCACCCTCAACCGGTTCCGGTTCTGGCAGATCGGCACGCTCGCCGGGCAGTCGAGCTCCGTCCTCGTCCAACTCCTGCCCTTCCTGGGCACCGGCGCCCTGCTGGCCGCGCTGCTGGCCCGGCCGCTCAACGCCATCGCCCTCGGCGAGGACACCGCCCGCTCGCTCGGCGCCCACCCGGGCCGCACCCAGTTCGCCACCATGGCCGCGATCACCCTGCTGTGCGGCGCGGCCACCGCCGCCGTCGGCCCGATCGCCTTCGTCGGACTGGCCGTTCCGCACCTCGCCCGGCTGATCACCGGCCCCGACCAGCGCTGGCTGCTGCCCTACAGCGCCGTCCTCGCCGCGGCCCTGCTGCTCGCCGCCGACATCGTCGGCCGCGTCGTCCTCGCCAACGAGGAGCTGGAGGCCGGCGTCGTCACCGCGTTCCTCGGAGCACCCCTGTTCATCGCCCTCGTCCGCCGCAAGAGGATCGCCCAACTGTGACCAGCAGCACCACGCCCGCGCGCCCCGCCGCCGGCCCGGCGCCGCGGCACCGGCCGCGCGCCCTGCGCCTGCCGGGCCGCGGCAGGACCCTGTCGGTGCGCTGGGACCCGCGCGCCACCGCCGTCGGCGCCCTCCTCGCCCTGGCCGCCGCCGCCGTCGGCGTCTGGACGCTGACCACGGGTGACTTCCACGTCCCCGTCGGCGACGTGCTGAAGGTCCTGGCCGGCGAGAGCGTGCCCGGCGCCGACTACGTCGTGGGGGAGCTCCGGCTTCCCCGGCTGCTGACCGCGCTCCTGGTCGGCGCCGCCCTGGGGCTGTCCGGCGCCCTCTTCCAGACCGTCGCCCGCAACCCGCTGGGCAGCCCCGACGTCATCGGCTTCACGGTCGGCTCCGCCACCGGCGCCCTCGTCACCATCCTGGTGCTCGGCGCGGGCGCGGCCTCCGTCGCCGTCGGCTCCGTCATCGGCTGCGCGGTCACCAGCGCCGCCGTCTACCTGCTCGCCTGGCGGGGCGGCGCGGCCGGCTACCGGCTCATCCTGGTGGGCATCGGCGTCAGCTCGCTGCTCACCGCCGCCAACGCCTACCTGATCGCGCGCGCCTCCTTCAACGACGCGCAGAGCGCCCAGGTCTGGCTCACCGGCAGCCTCAACGGCCGCGGCTGGGAACACGTCTGGACGATGGTGGCGACGCTGGCCGTCCTCGGGGCGGCGGCCGTGCTGCTCGGCCGGCCGCTGCGGATGCTGGAGATGGGTGAGGACACGGCCGCCGCGCTCGGGGTGCCCGTCCAGCGCGTCACCTCCGGCGCCCTCGCCGCCGGCGTCGGGCTCACGGCACTGTCGACGGCCGTCGCCGGGCCCGTCCCGTTCGTCGCCCTGGTCGCCCCGCAGGTCGTCCGCCGGCTCACCCGGGCCACCGGCCCCAACCTGCTCGCGTCCACGGTGATGGGCGCCCTGCTGCTGTCGCTCAGCGACATCGCCGCGCAACGCATGCTGGCGCCCACGCAGTTGCCCGTCGGGGTGCTGACGGGCGTCGTCGGCGGCTGCTACCTGGTGTGGGTGCTGGCCCGGCAGTGGCGGTCCGGGCAGGGCTGAGCCGGGCCCGTACCGCCACCGTGGTCCCGCTCGGACCCCGGTGCGCGGCCGCGCAGGACCTCGTCGACGCGCGCGGTGTCGAGGGCGTTCTCCCAGCGGGCGATGACGAGGGTGGCGACGCCGTTGCCGGCGAGGTTGGTCAGGGCCCGGCACTCGGACATGAACTTGTCGACGCCGAAGACGAGCATGATCCCCGCCGCCGGGACCGCGTCCACCGTGGACAGGGTGGCGGCGAGGGCGACGAAGCCGGCGCCGGTGACACCGCCGGACCCCTTCGAGGTGAGCAGCATGACGGCCAGCAGGCCGAGTTGCCGTCCGACGCCCAGGGGCGTGTCGGTGGCCTGGGCGATGTAGACGGCGGCCAGCGACAGGTAGAGGGAACTGCCGTCGAGATTGAACGAATAGCCGGTCGGGACGGTCAGGCCGACGATGTCGCGGCGGATGCCGAGCCCTTCGAGTTTCGCCATCAGCCGGGGCAGCGCGCTCTCCGACGAGGAGGTGCCCAGGACGAGGACGAACTCCTCCCGCAGGTAGCGCAGGAGCCGGAAGACGTTGACCCTGAGCGCGGCGGTGACGGCCCCGAGGACGACGATGACGAAGAACGCGGACGCGCCGTACATGAGCCCCACGAGTCTGCCGAGGCCGGTGAGGGTGGAGACGCCGTACTTGCCGATGGTGAAGGCCATGGCGCCGAACGCGCCCACCGGGGCCGCCAGCATGACGTGGTGCAGCACCTTGAAGACGACGGCCGTGAGCCGGTGGACGCCGTCGACGAGCGGCTCGCCGACGGGGCCCACCGCCTTCAGCGCGACGCCGAAGAGCACGGAGAAGAAGAGGACCCGGAGGGTGTCGCCTTCGGCGAAGGCGCCGACGGCGCTGGACGGCACGAGGTCGGTCAGGAAGTGCCACCAGCCCTGGTCCTGCCCCTCCTTCACGTACTGCCCGGCGGCGCCCGTCAGATGGAGGTCCCCGGGGTCCGCGTGCACGCCGGCACCGGGCCGGAAGACGTTGACGGCGATCAGGCCCACCAGGAGCGCGGCGAGCGTGCCCGCCTGGAAGTAGAGCAGCGACTTCAGACCCACGCGGCCCACCCGGCCGAGGCTGTCGACGCCGCCGATGCCTCCCACGACGGTCAGGAAGACGATCGGGGCGATGAGCATCCTGATCGCCGCGAGGAAGGTGGTGCCGAGGGGCTCCAGCGCGGTGCCGACCGAGGGCCACAGCCATCCGGTGAGGACGCCGGCGGCGATGGCGGTCACGACCCACAGGTAGAGCTGTCCGTACCAGGGCCGTCGGGCACCGGCGGGCGGGGCGGGAGCGGGTGCTGCCATGGTGATCCTCCTCGTGGGGGAGCGGGCGCGACCGGAAGGCTCCGAGGGCTCAGAGGAGTGCGAGCAGCCTGTCGGTGAACTCGGCGGTCGTCGCCGTGCCGCCCAGGTCGCGGGTCCGGACGTCGGTCTCGGCCAGGACCGCGGCGATGGCGTCCGTGATGTCCGCGGCCGCGGCCGGGTGGCCGAGGTGGTCGAGCATCATGGCGGCCGACCAGATCGCGCCCAGCGGATTGGCGATCCCCCGCCCCGCGATGTCCGGCGCCGAGCCGTGCACCGGCTCGAACATCGACGGGAACTCCCGCTCGGGGTTGAGGTTGGCCGCCGGCGCGATCCCGATGGACCCGGCGACCGCGGCCGCGAGGTCGCTGAGGATGTCGCCGAAGAGGTTGGAGGCGACCACGACGTCGAACCGGCCCGGTGCGAGGACGAACTTGGCCGCGAGAGCGTCGATGTGCTCCTGGTCCCAGGCCACCCGAGGGAACGCGGCGGCCCGCTCGGCGACGAGCTCGTCCCAGAACGGCATGGTGTGCACGATGCCGTTCGACTTGGTCGCGGAGGTCAGCCGGCCGCCGCGCCGCGCGGCGAGCCCGAACGCGTAGTCCAGCACGCGGGTCACACCGGCCCGGGTGAACACGGCCTCCTGGACGGCCGTCTCGTCCGGGCGACCCCTGTTGAACCGGCCGCCGATCTCGCTGTACTCGCCTTCCACGTTCTCCCGCACGACGACGAAGTCGACCTCGCCGGGGCGCGCGCCGCGCACCGGACTGTCGACCCCGTCGAAGACCCGGATGGGCCGCAGGTTGACGTACTGCCGGAAGCCGCGCCGGATGGGGATCAACAGGCCCCACAGCGAGACGTGATCGGGCACCCCGGGGTATCCGACCGCGCCCAGCAGGATCGCGTCCTTGTCACGGAGCCGCTCGATGCCGTCGGCGGGCATCATCGCGCCCTCGCGCAGATACCGCTCGCAGGACCAGTCGTCGTACGACGTGTACGTCAGGGTGAAGCCGTGGCGGCGGCCGACGCGGTCGAGGACCCGGCGCGCGGGGGGCAGCACCTCGGCGCCGATGCCGTCCCCGGGGATCAGGGCGATGCGGTGGTTCGTCATGCCGTCGATTCCAGCAACGGGACCGGGAGGGCGTCCAAGACGTGAAGCGGATGCGCCTTATAAGCCGCGCCTATCCGTGGGAGCGGCGCCCGTCCGCCCGGGCGTCAGCGGGCGGCGGGCACGGCCGCCGCCGACCAGAACGCCGCGGCGGCGGGGGAGAGGACCCCGCGGCGGCTCACGAGCGAGACCGTCAGCGCGGTAGCGGGTTCGATGTCCAGGACGTCGGCCCCTGTCCGCCGGGCGATGTCCCGCCACGACTCGGTCACGACCGCGAGCCCGACCCCGGCCAGCACCAGCGGCAGCAGGGACACCCGGTGCTCGGTCTCGGCCGCCACGGTGAAGTCGACACCCCGGTCCCGCAGGGAGTCGACGTACGCGCGCATCCCCGTCCCCGGCTGCCCCACGATCAGCCGCTGACCCGCCAGTTCCTCGCACCGCACGCTCTCCCGGCCGGCGAAGGGCCCGCCCGGCGGGGCCAGCAGGACGAAGCGCTGTTCGCCCAGCACCCGCGAGCGGACCGCGGCGTCCGGCACGGGACCGGCCGACGCGAGCAGACCCAGTTCCGCGGCCCCCGTCCGCACGGCCCCGATGACGTCGCGGGCGGTGAAGGCCGCGCCGACCGTCACCAGCACTCCCGGGTACCGGTCGGCATAGGAGCGCATCAGCGTGGTGAGCGGTTCGACCGCCTGGGACGGCATCGCCGCGATGTCCAGCCGCCCCGAACGGAGTTCGCGCACGGACGTCACACTCGCGCGCGCCGTCTCCAGGCTCCGCACGGCGGCACGGGCCGGGTCGATCAGCGCCCTGCCCGCCTCCGTCAGCACCACCCGGCGACCGATCCGGTGGAACAACTCCGCGCCCAGATCGCGTTCGAGCGCCCGGACGGCCTGGGACAGCGACGGCTGCGACACGTAGAGCGCCGAGGCCGCCCGACTGAACCCGCCGCGGTCGACGACGGCCAGGAAATACTCCAACTGCCGGACGTCCACCCTGCTCCCTCCGCTCCCGCCGGGCGACTTCCCCGATGCCACCGCGTGCGCAGCATCCCACGCCGGGGGCCACGCGGGACCGGCCGTACGGAGAGGAGGGCGCGGTGGGGCCGTCGGGCTTCCGGCCGTGTCCTCACCACCTGTTTCCGGCGCACTCCGGTCGGTTCCGCGGGAAGGGGGCGCCCGCCACGAAGGGCCGGTCCCGGACGAAGATCCGTGAGCCGCGCGCCGGATCCAGCGCGGCGGCCCAGGCCCGGGGAGCCGCCGAGGCGTCGGTCTCCCGGAAGCCGGCGCGGAGGAACGACCGTCCGCCGCCGGTCGTGGCCGCGAAGACCTCGCTCGCCGAACGGGCGGCGGCCTCGGCCAGCAGGGCGGTCAGCAGCCGCGAGCCCACGCCGCGCCGCTGCCGGTCGGCCCGGACGCAGAAGTTGTGCAGGACGGCGGCCGGTTCGTCCGGATAGGTGCGCAGGGCCACACAGCCCTCCGGCGTGCCGTCGGCGTCCTCCGCCACCAGGAACTGACCGGCCGTCAGCTCGTAGAGCCGTCGGGCGCGCCGGCGGAGCGCGCCGGAGCGCATGAACGGCTCGGACAGCGCGTACAGCGCGGCGGCGTCGGCCGGTCCGGCCGCGCGGACGCGGCCCGGGTCCCGTTCACCGAGGGGCGCGAGGGCCGGGGTACGGACCTCGTGGGGGAACGCCGTCGTCACGGTGGCACCTTTCCTGTCGCCGGCTGTTTGCCTGGGTCGGACTATTGGTTAGGTCAGCCTAACCTAAGTCGATGTTGAGGGTGGGTAGGGGGGCGGTCCGAGGGCCGCCGCCGCGCTGCGGACGTGTGAAGTCCCCTTCCGCTCCACCGCCTTGAACAGGGTGGAAGCTTGATCGTCGGCGCTATACCGTCGGGGCCCCACGACAGAAGAGGACCCCCATGACCCCGGGCACCAGCAGCTCCACCGATCCCGCCGCCGCCCAGGACGACACGTCCGGAGCGGCACCGCCCGAACGGCCGCGCCTCCTGCGCGACGCCTCCGTCTCCGCCGTGCTCGCCGGGCTCGTGGCCGTCGTGGTGTCGTACTCGGGCCCGCTCGCCATCGTCCTCACCGCCGCCCGCGCCGGACACCTGGACACCGCGCAGACCGGCTCGTGGGTCTGGGCGATCTCCCTCGGCAGCGGCCTCACCTGCCTCGGCCTGAGCCTGTGGACCCGGACGCCCGTCATCACCGCCTGGTCCACGCCCGGCGCGGCGCTCCTGGTGACCGGATTGGGCGCCTACTCCTACCCGGAGGCGATCGGGGCGTTCCTGGTCACCGGAGTGGCGATCACCGTCGCCGGGCTGACCGGCGTGTTCGGCCGGCTCATACGCCGCGTGCCGCCCGCCGTCGTCTCCGCCATGCTCGCGGGCATCCTCTTCCCCTTCGGCGTCGGCGTGTTCACCTCGCTGAAGACCGCGCCGCTCGTCGCCGGCTCCGTCCTCCTCGCCTACCTCCTCGCCAAGCGGTGGCTGCCGCGCTACGCCGTCCTGGCGGCCCTCGCGGTCGGCGTGGTCTGCGCCGCCGCCGACTCCCGCCTCGACGTCCACCTGGACGGTATCGAGTTCGCCCACCCGGTACTGACCGCGCCGCACTTCTCCGCCGCGTCCCTCATCGGGATCGCCGTCCCCCTCGCCATCGCCACGCTGGCCTCGCAGAACGCCCCCGGCATGGCCGTCCTCACCGCGTCCGGCTACCGGCCCGACGACCGCCTGCTGATCGGCACCACCGGCGCGGTCTCCACCCTGCTCGCCCCCTTCGGCTCGCACGCCGTCAACCTCGCGGCCATCACCGCCGCCATCTGCACCGGCCCCGAAGCCCACCGGGACCCGCGCCGGCGCTATGTCGCGGGCGTCGCCTGCGGGGTGTTCTACCTGCTCATCGGCGTCTTCGGGGCGACGCTCGTGGTGTTCTTCGCCGGCCTGCCCAGGGAACTGGTCGCCGCGGTCGCCGGCGTCGCCCTTCTCGGGGCCCTGTCCGGCGGCCTGACCGGTGCCGTGCGGGACGCCGACGACCGGGAGGCGGCCCTCGTCACCTTCCTCGCCACGGCCTCCGGCGTCACCCTCCTCGGCATCGGGTCCGCCTTCTGGGGACTGGTCCTGGGCATGGGCGCACACCTCGTGCTGACGTACCGGCGGCGGGGCGCGGCCGCCTGAGCCGGGGCCGGGCCGGGAAACCGCGTCGACAACCGGCCCGTCCACCAGGCAAGATCATTTCCATGGTGAACCCGCATTCCCCCGAGACCACCCTCAGTGACCGCGCCCGGCGCGCCGTGGGCCTCGCGACCCGGGCCGGCCGCCGGCTCGGCCTGCGCGCCGACGAACCCCGCGTCCTGCACGACGTCTTCAACGTCCTGGTGCACCTGGCGCCGGACCCCGTCGTGGTCCGCGTCCCGTCCCTGGCCCTCATGCCGTACGACGAACTGGTGGCCAAGCAGCGGCGCGAACTGGCGGTGACCGGCTGGCTGGCCGACCGGGGCGTCCCCGTCGTCGGGCCCAGCCCGCTGGTGCCCCGCGAACCCGTGGAGATCGACGGCACGTCGCTCACCTTCTGGGAGTTCGTCACCGAGACCGACCGCCTCGCCGACCTCCCGCAGGACGACGCCGAAGCGCTCCAGGAGCGTTTCACCGAACAGACCGGCTGGGCCGCTGAGTTGCACCGGCACCTCGCCGACTACCCCGGCGAACTGCCCGTCCTCGCCCCGCTCGTCCCGGCGATCGGCTCCGCGCTGGAGGCCCTGCGCAAGGACCCCCAGACGCTCACGACGGCCGACCTCGACCGCGCCGAGCGGGAGTACGCCGCCCTGGAGAGCCTGGTCCGGGACCTGCCCGCCCGCTTCCCGGGCGCCCGCCTCCAGGCCCTGCACGGCGACTCCCCGGCGTACAACGTCCTGCGCACCGCCGAGGGTCACCGCTTCAGCGACTTTGAGGACGTGACGCGCGGACCCGTCGAGTGGGACCTGACCCTCGTCGGCCCCCTCGGCGTCGAGGCGTACGAGCGCGCGGGCGGCGCCCGCGTCGACCGTACGCTGCTGCACGTGATGGAGGGGGCACGGCTGCTCCAGACGGTGTCGGCCCTCGCCATGGCCCCGCGGATGCCCGGACTGGCGCCGATGCTGGAGCCGATGGTGGCGATGTGGCGGGACCGCGCCCCGCTGACGTTCGACCTTCCGTAGCGGGCTGACGTCCGGCCTGTCGAGGGCGAGTCGACACTCGCCCTCGCGTGGTGAGCCGACGTGCGACGTCGCGTGGCGAGTTGACGTCCGGCCCTACGGGACGAGTTGACGTCCGAGCGTCCGCGACAAACGACGATGAGGGGAGGGAGACCGGTTCCTGGGAACCGGTTCCCTCCCCTCATCGTGATGTCACCTCACCGTGCCGCCGCTCTCCCGGTCACCGGGTGAGGTTGACCTTGAACTGCTGCTCCGGCTCGTCGCAGTGGGCCACCTTGTCCGGCCGGTTCCCGGGTCCGTCGCCGAAGACCGGGACCGGGGCGTCCACACCCCACGGGTTGCCTCCGCTGCCCCGCGTCCCCACGCCGCACCAGGCGTAGGCGTTGCCGTTGGGGGCGGTGCCGGGGAAGTTGGAGAAGTTCCGCCAGTCGCCGCCGCTGATCCGCTGGTTGGACGAGCGGCCGAGGTTGTCCGTCATGCGGTCGTCGACGTACAGGTAGAGGTCGGGCATGTAGGACTGGAAGACGATGCCGTCGGACGGCTTGGCGTCGTCGTCCTTCAGGTAGTGCGTCGGCTTGACGGACCCGTCCGCGCAGAAGGCCGCCGCGACGTCCTGCCAGATCGGCGGCGCGTTGCCGATCATGGAGCCCCACATGTTGTTGTCCCACGAGCCGCTGTTCTTGAAGAACATCGAGTAGACGTCCCCGGCGAACCGCCGCACCGCGTGGTTGGTCTCCGTGCTGGAGTTGATCTGGTCGACCCACTTCTTGACGTTGTCGTTGACCGACTTGTGGCCGATCATCGCGCGGTAGCCGTGCACACCGCCGCCGATCGCCCGGAAGTCGACGCACTGCTTGGCGTCGTCGAGGCGCGCGGCGCGGAAGTGCGGGAAGTACGCCTGGCCCGGCGTGTCCCCGTCCGCATAGGGGTGCGAGGTCCGGACGTCGCCGTACTCCAGCGCGTCCTGCGTGGTGTAGTCGATGTCCGGGGCGAGGATGCCGTAGTCCGCCTCGATCGCCTTCATGATCTTCGTGACGAAGTAGGGCAGGTGGGCGTTGCCGACGCGGTTCCGGTAGTCCGACCCCACGCTGCCATCGATGATCTTCCCGTCCTCGCCGACCACGAAGGTCACGCTGACATCAGACTTGATCTTGTAGCTGTTCGGGTCCTTGAACATCTCGGAAGCGGACTTGGAGGCGTCGGGACGCTGGGGGTTCGCCATGGCCATCCACACCGGGATCGACATCGCGGGGACGGAACCGTCGGCGTTCGGCTTCCAGCCGCCCGCCTTGATGTCCTTCGCCCACTTCGCGGCCTCGTCGTACGTCTTCTGGCCCGTGCACTCGCCCACGGCCTTGGCCGCCGGGCAGCGCGCCTCGTAGGTGAGGCCGAACGCCTCGACGCCGTTGCCGTTGTTGTCCCACAGCGGGCCCCGCTCGGCGAGGCCCAGGCCCCAGTCGTAGAGGGACTTCATCGACCGCACGGGCGTCTCCAGGTCCGTCACCGGCCAGTTGGAGTTCAGCTCCTGGTTCGGGTCGAAGACCGCGGCGGCGGTCAGCGAGCGGCGGACGAACTTGCCCTTGATCGGCTTGAAGGCCACGGAGTTCCAGGCGATGTCCTCGTCGGCGGTGCCGCCCTTCGCGTAGTTCGTCAGCTTCACCTTGGGTGTGGAGGTGAACTTGTAGGCGCCCAGCGGCACCCACTTGCCGTTGTTGGCGTTCTGGTCCACGACCCGCTGGTACGGGCCGCCGACGGCGCCGTCGATGACGTAGGTGGCCCGCTCGGTCTGGGCCCCGGTGTCCGGGACGTACGCGTAGACGGCGGCGAGGTCGTACGTCTTGCCCGCCGTCCACTCGCCCTCGACGGTCATCCGGTTGCCGTCGCCGCCGAGGTGGTCGTCGTCACGGGTGTGGGAGTACCAGAAGTGACCGCCGTGGCCGCCGCCGATCGAATGCAGATCGGCCTTCGCCTCGTAGTGCTTGTCCCAGTCGGGGTGGAAGGTGAACTCGAACCTGCCCGTCGACGACGCCTTCCCGCAGGTCGACCACGTCTCCGTGCCGGCCGGGACCGAGGCGACGACGTCGGCGCCGCTCGGGGCCCCGCCGCACACCGGGTCACCGTTCTTCAGCCGGTACCCGCGGCCGGGCTCGTCGCGCAGGGTGGCGTACTTGATCTTCTCGTTGCCGCACGAGTCCTTGCAGTCGGGCTTCCAGGTGGCGTTCGCCTGGGTCCACCAGAACTGCCGATAGCACGCCTCGTCCGGGCAGTCGAACGGGTTGCCGGGGTTGCAGTTGTTGTTCTTGTTGCAGAAGGTGTCCAGCTGGGGGCTGACGCGGGAACGGCTCTGGACAGTGAGCCACCAGGCCGGCTGGAAGCCCGCGGTGGCGTAGCCGGACTCGCCCTTCCAGCCCTGCTTGCCGTCCGAGTCGTAGGAGAAGCCGGTGTCGATGGACCAGGCGGCCCAGCCCATCACCTTCTCCTCGTACGGCCAGTTCTGCGGGTGCGCCGCGTCGGTGATGTTCTTGGCGTTGAGGGAGGTGTCCATGAAGGGGTGGTCCCAGGCACCCTCCTTGTACATGGGGTTCGCGGGGTTGTTGTACCAGCCCAGCCCCCAGTGACCGCCGTTCTTGCCCGCCTCCGAGGGCGGGTTGAAGCCGAGGTTGTAGTTCCAGACGGCGGTGAACCAGTTCTCCACGCGGGACGGGTCGTCGTTGTTGACCGTGATCTTCTGGCCGTCCTTGTGGACCTCGTTCCACTTGTCGGCGAGGATCTTCATCGAGGCGGCGATGTCGGTCGCGTAGTCGATCGCGATGATCTTCTGCAGCTTCGGGTCGAGGCTCGTCTCGGTCTTCTGGCCCGTGGCCTTGTCCGTCTTCTCGTGCCCCTTCATGCGCATGCCGTCCGTGACCTGGCCCACGCCGTAACCGCAGTCGGACTTCTCCCAGTTGATGCGCCAGTAGCCGAGCAGGGTGTCCTTGGTGTTGTGGCCGTAGTAACCGTCCACCGCGGCCAGCGGGTTGCCCATCTGGCCGGGGATCGCGCCGGACTCGGCCTGCCACAGGTTGGACTCCTGGGCCAGGATGCCGAGCAGGACGTTGGCCGGGATCCGGCCGCCGCCGGTGAGCGACGGGAGGGGGAACAGGCCCTGCGGGTCGACCGTCCCCAGCCCGGCCTGGTCGCGGTAGCCGCCCTGGCGGATCCACTTGCCGCGCAGTTCGCCGCGGACGGCCATGTCCACCGCCCACTCGACCTGGTTCGGCGTCGGCTGCAGCGCCTGGACGCCCAGGTCGTTGCGGGAGACCGAGCACCAGCGGTCCGTGTCGGTCGGATCGTGCGAGTCGGGCGCGGGGACGGGCGCCTTCAGCGATCCGGACGGCCGGCCCAGCGTACGCGGCCGGGTGCCGCCGGTCAGCGCGGGCGACAGGCCCTCCTGCAGGCGCGGCCGCGCCGAGGCCACCCGCTGCTCGACCTTGTCCCCCGTGGGCGTGGCGGTCGAGGTGACGGTCAGCGTGGTGGCGGTGTCCGCCACCCCGGGAGCCTTGCCGGACCGGGACCGCACGCCCGCCTCGGGCTCGTCGGCCTTGTCGAAGCCCTTGCCGCCGCCCTTGATGCGGGTCAGCCCGGCGCGGACGCCGGGGGTGAGCACGGGGTCGACGGCGAGCCGGCCGAGCGAGGAGACGTCGGTGCCGGACGGCGCGTCGATCCTGGTGATCCCGCTCCCCTCCACCTTCACGTCCCGGGGGCGGCCGGTGAGGAACGCCCGGCCCCGCGCGCCCTGCACCAGGTCGAGGTCGCCGAGGGTACCGGTGGCCACCGTGCGCGGCGCGCCGTGGCCGTCGTACACCTTCGCCCGCGCCGTCTTCGTGCCCTCACGGTCCACGAAACCGACCCGGCCGTCGGCCAGGGGACGGATGTCGAAGGGGATGCTGTCGCCCTTGGCGAGCCGGCTCGTCTTCCCCCGGCCGTCGATCCGGACGAGCTCGCTGCCGAGACCGGCGACGACGCCGTCCTTCACCGGGGCGGCCGACGACACCTGCCCCCGCAGCTCACCCGTCTTCAGGACGGTGTTGCCGGACGTGTCCACGGTGATCACGCGCGTCTTCGTCCGCGACGCGTCGTTCATGTCGCGGTACTGGGTGAAGGCCGCCGTGTGCGTGGCGGTGTTGCAGGTGGGATCGAAATAGGCGAGCGTCGCCGTGAACGGCAGCTTCGTCACCGCGCCCGTCGTGGTGTTCACGATCGCCGTGAACGCTCCGCCCTGCATCAGGTCCGGCTTGTTGGTGAAGGCGCGCGGGGCGTACACGGCGGCGACGTGGGAGTCGTCCATGACACACTGGTTGCCGATCCACGTATCGGCGGGCACGCCCGGCTCGTTGAGGACGGCGGCCGTCCGCCACGCGTAGGCCCGGCCCGACTCCGCGACGAGGACGCGCAGGCCGGCCGAGTCCGCGGCGGCGGTGACGGCCTGGTCCTCCGAGGTCTTCCAGTCCTTCCCGAGGTGCTTGTCGGGGTCGTCGACCGCCCCCGAGCCCGCCGGCGCGCCGACGGGCTTCACGTCGGCCGGCGGGGTGTCCGGTGCGGCGATCGCCGCACCGCTCTGTATCAGCCCGGCCAGGACGGCGGCGGCCGCAAGCCCCGCCGTCCCGGCACGGACCGGTCTGAAGGATCTCAACTCTTCCGTCTCTCTTCGCGGACGGCACGCGACGGAAGGGAGCGCGGACGCGCGATGCACCGGGTCCGCGCCTCCCCCTGGCGTCGGTGCGACGGCGGACGGGCCGCGAAGGCCCGCCCGCCGAGTGATCGCGCTCATCCGAGGCCGGAACACATCCCTTGTGCGGGAGGGGAACCGACCGGAAAAGCGCATGGCGAACGTCCCGGCGAGCCTCTTTCGCCGGGCGCTTTCTCAGGGGAACGAAACACGGCCGTGCCGACGCGGCGCGCCGTCGCGGCCGTGCTCGATTCACCCGGTGTTCAACCGCCCTGCGGGGCGGGGAACGGGCGCGTCACCCCCACTTGTTGGTGCACTGCACGCCGTAGGGGGCGCCGCTGTCCTTCTTGAACCCGACGCAGGCGCGGTAAGAGTAGTCGTTGCCGCCGAGCATGTTCGACCAGTCCGAGGCGTTGTACTGGCTCGGGGTGTCGACGCTGAGCGAACGGACCAGCTTGCCGTACTTGTCGTACTTCTCGATCGTGGCGTAGGAGTCGTAGTAGGACGGGGTGGCCTTCTGCGTCGTACGGACCCAGGCGGCACGGCACTTGTCGGACCAACGCAGCTCGGCGACGCGGCCGTTGTTGTCCACCGTGCCGTGACCGACGGCGCCGTCCTCGCAACCGGTGCTCTTCGGGCCCTGGTTGTCACAGGCGGTCCCGTAGCAGCCCGCCGCGTAGGAGGTGCCGGCGAGCGGGATCAGGCCGAGCGCGACGGTCGCGGCGGAAACGGCGGCGACACGAGAAGCGATCTTGAACATGGAATACCCTTGCGTGCATTGACGTGGATCACGGTGAACCCACAGGCGCGACAGCCGGGGGAAACACACGACCACGGCGCGTCGTCAGCGCAGCGCGATCACAAATCCCCCGACTCGTGAAATCGCCGGCACGTCTCGCTGGATCGCGTTCATGTGGCGGCGCCGATCAATATAGGGTGCCCCGACGGCACTGTCCACCATGTACATGACCACGCGACCGTCAACTGCCGCGCGTCTACGGCCCGCACGCGCGCGGTTGGCTCCCGCCTCCTCCGCCGCCGGGCCCGGACGCCGGCGATCCTCGCATGGCGGCCGGGCCCGGGCGGCGGCTCACCGGCCCTGCAGCGCCTTGACGTTGTCGCCGAACGTCCACCCCTTCGACCCGTCCCAGTTGACCGACCAGGTCATCAGCCCCTTCAGTCGGCCGCCGTAGTTCCGCCACGCCTGCGCCACCTGACCGGGCGCCATGTACCCGCCGCCGGCGCCCGGCTGCGCCGGCAGACCGGGGACCTGCTTGTCGTAGGGCACCCTGACGGTGGTGCCCTGCACGACCAGGCCCCGGTCCAGGCAGTCGGTCTGCGCCGTGAACCCCTCGACCGTGCCGGCGGAGTAGGAGTCGCCGGAGCAGCCGTACATGTTCCCGTTGTAGTACTGCATGTTGAGCCACCAGAGCCGGCCGTTGTCCGCGTACTTCTTCACGATCGGCAGGTAGGCGCCCCAGATGGAGCCGTACGTCACGCTGCCGCCGGTCACGTACGCCGTCTCGGGTGCCATCGTCAGCCCGAACCCGTCGGGCATCCGGGCCAGCACACCGTCGATGATCCGCATGAGGTTGGCCTGCGAGGCGGACGGGCTGGTGATGTCGCCGCCGCCCGTGAGGCCCGTCTCGATGTCGATGTCGATGCCGTCGAAGTTGTACTTCTTCAGGATCGGCACCACCGTGTCCACGAACCGGTCGGCCACAGTGGACGAGTTGAGATCGATGCCGGCCGCCGCGCCGCCGATGGACAGCAGCACCGTCGCCCCGGCCGCCTTCGCCCGGCACATCTCCGCCGGGCTCGGCACCTTCACCGTCGCGTCCATCCCGTCTTCCCACAGCGCCGTGCCGTCGGAGAGGATCACCGGGAACGCCGCGTTCAGCACGTTGTAGCCGTGGGCGCCGATCCGGTCGTCGGTCACCGGGATCCAGCCGAGCGGCGGATGGACGCCGTTGGCCGCGCCGTCCCAGTTCTCCCAGTAGCCCTGGAGGACCTTGCCCGCGGGCTTGGGCTTGACGGCGCACACCTCCTCCGGGGCACCGGACGGGGACGCGGCGGCGGGCAGTTGCAGGGCGCAGGCCAGGGCCAGGACGGTGGCCGACAGGCGTACCGTCCCAAGGGTCCGAGAGGTCACGTTCGCTCCCTGAGTGGGGGGTGGGAGTGGGGTGTCAGGGAAAGTAGGAGCGCCCGCCACACTCGTCAATAGGTCTGGACCAGGAGGGAGGCCGGGGTGACGACGACAAGACCGCCGGAGGGCGAGGAGGACGCGCACCGGGCCCGCATCCGGCACACACCGCGCGCGACCACCGGCCACCGCCCCCTGCCCGCGGGGACGGAGGTCGACGCCCACCGGCACGACGAGCACCAGATCGTCTACGCGGGCCGCGGCGTCCTGTCCGTCACGACGGACGCGGGCAGCTGGATCGCGCCCGGCAACCGCGCCATCTGGATCCCGGCCGGCACCGTCCACGAGCACCGGGCGTACGGCGACACCGAGATCCACCTGGTCGGCCTGCCACTGGAGGACAACCCGCTGTCCCTCGACCGGCCGGCCGTCATCGGCGTCGGCCCGCTGCTGCGGGAACTGATCCTCGCCTACACCGAGCAGCCCGCCGACCCCACGCCGGAACGCCTCCGGCTGCGCGCCGTCCTGCTCGACCGGCTCCGCCGTTCCGACGAACAGCCCCTGCACGTCCCCGCCCCGCGGGACCCCCGACTGTCCGCGGTCTGCGCCGCCCTCCACGCCGACCCCGCCGACCACCGCACCCTCGCCCAGCTCGGCGCGGCCTCCGGCGCCGGCGAACGGACCCTCACCCGGCTCTTCCGCACCGAACTCGGCATGAGCTTCCCCCAATGGCGCACCCAGGTCCGGCTCCACCACGCCCTGCGCCTGCTGGCCGAGGGCGCCTCGGTCTCCACCGTGGCCCACCGCTGCGGCTGGGCGTCGAGCAGCGCCTTCATCGACGTCTTCCGCCGGGCCTTCGGCCACACACCGGGGGCACACCGGACGCGCTTTCCGCCGTGACCCGCCGACGGCCGCGGCCGGGCCCGCCGGACGACGGGGTGGGGGCGCCTCGTGCTCCCGCCCCGCGGGCGTCGCGTCGCCGCGCACATGACCGCGTCAGGCGGCCGGGGCCGGACGAGACAGGGAAGCCCCGGGTTCGGACACCGGACGACGCCCGAGCCCGGGCGGCGCGTCCCTACCAGGCGGCAGCCCCGCATTTGCCTCCACCTTGCAGACACGCACGGAAGTTCAGGCCCCTGAGGTCGTGGAACCGGGAGTCGAAGCCTTCGCCGTTTTGGGCCGACTGAACGGTGAACCAGCCTCGCCCCTCCCACTTCGCCTGGAGAACCACGTACTTGCCGTCCATCTTGTGGTCGTAGAACTTGCCCCAGTAGTGACCGTCGTAACTGCCCTTGCCGTTACTCGCCCACTCCCAGCTGACGTGGATCTCTCCCGACCCGTCGCTGGTCCACACCGTCCGGTGCGTCTCTCCCTGATCCAGCACTCCGCTCGTCGACGCCTGCGCCTGGGCGGCGACCCCGCCAACGGCCAGCACCCCAGCGGCCACGACGGCGGCCGATGTCATCCTCTTGCGTAAGCTGCGCATTCGTACCTCTCGGTGGCTCGGCTGATCACCGGATACGGCCCTCAAGGGCGGCCGTCCGGTAGGCGAGGGAAATCCTGAGGGCATTCCGCTGAGGCCGTACAGGCGCAAAACAAGCCACCCTGCGGCCACTCCCGGTTGCGGCTCCAGCGGACGGCGCCTGGGGGCGCCCCTGAGGGCTGTCAGGGCTGCGGTGCCTCCACGAGCCGGTCGCCCAGTTCGCGGCCGCCCGGGTGGCGGTGGCGCCAGACCCAGAAGACCGCCGTGGAGACCGCCGCCCAGACGGCCAGCACGGCGAACGGGAAGAGTTGCTGGTGGCCGCGGAAGTACACGGCCGTGTGCTGGGCGTTGACGGAGGCGCCGGGCGGGAGCCAGCGGCCGATCTCGGCGAGGGGGGAGGGAGGAGGGGCCAGGAGACGGCGCCGCCGGAGGACGGGTTGCCCAGGAGCACCATAAGGCCCCACGTCGGCAGCATCGCCCACCGGCCGAACAGGGTGTTGCACATGGTGAAGAACATGCCGCTGGTGAACATGGTCAGGCCGAGAATGAACCACGACTCGCCGAAGGGCAGCCGCAGCGCGCCCAGTCCCCAGTCCACGATGGCGGCGATGGCGAAGCTGCCGAGCGCCGAGTAGGCGATGGTGAAGGCGACGCGCTCGGCCGGGTTGAGGGAGCGGGCGTGGACGCTGAGCTGGATGGCGCCGACGAAGCCGAGGATCACGGCCGCGAGCGAGATGTAGAACAGGGCGAGCCCGCGCGGGTCGCCTTCCTGCAGTGGGTTGATGTCCTTGACGGCGACCCGTACCCCGATCGCGTCCCCCACCTTCGGCGCGGTCTCGCTCAGCAGCTGGGCGACGGTGGCGCCGGAGGCGCCCGAGACGTCCAGTGCCGCGCCGCGCGGCCGCGCCCGCAGGATCGCGTACACCTTCTGCTCCTCGACGGCCCGCCGGGCCTCGGCGTACGTGTCGTAGTGGTGCAGTTCGAGCGACGCGTCGAGGGCGCGTTCCATGCCCTGGACGAACTCGACCCGCTTGACGTCCGAGGTCGGCACCCCCGTGACGGCGGTGGGGATGCGGTGCGGGGTGGGGTTGGCCATGGCGTAGGTGTACGAACCGGCGAACAGGCCGGCCGCCGCCGAGATGATCAGGACGAGCACGGTGGCCGGCAGGAAGGGGGACCGCCGGAAGCGCTCCCACGGGCCCGGCCGGGTATGCGGATTCCGATCTTCCGTTTCCATGATCGCCACCTTATGCGGAGGGCCGGAGGACGGCGCAGCGGGGTTCCGGGAGTACGGCCGTCCGGGTGATTCCCCGGCGCCCGCTCATCCCCTGGCGCCCCACGGGTACCCGGAGCCCATGACAGCGAAGCCGAACCCCATTGAGCTCCAGAAGAGCCTCGGCGGCATGCACTACCCCGCCGACAAGGAAACCCTCGTCGAACACGCCAAGAAGAAGGGCGCGGACAAGTCCACCCTGGACGCGCTCAGCTCGATGCCCACGAAGGAGTACGACTCGCCGGCGGCCGTGACCGAGGCCGTCACCAAGAAGAAATAGCCCTCCGGGCACCCGCTCGGAACGATCGCCGCGCGCCGTCGCGGCCGGCCCGCCGCC
Source organism: Streptomyces sp. CA-181903 (assembly GCF_050937075.1). Lineage (NCBI taxonomy): Bacteria > Bacillati > Actinomycetota > Actinomycetes > Kitasatosporales > Streptomycetaceae > Streptomyces > Streptomyces sp. CA-181903. Next base: position 262,814 of record NZ_JBNJLY010000001.1, on the reverse strand, counting down.
CCTCGTGGCCCGGGTCCGGCCCGGCGGCGCGCGCGGCGTGCTTCCGGTACCCGAGTCGGCAGCTGGGCCGGCGCCCGAGCGGGCATCCGAACCGGCGCCCGTGTGTGGCTCCGCCCGTCGGGTACCCGCTCGCGGGGCCCCGGCCACGGCCCGCGGGCCCGTACGGAAAGCACCTGTACGAGAGGAGTCCGCGGATGAGCAGCCACCCGGCCGGCCCCCGCGTCGCGGTCGTCACCGGTGCCGACTCCGGCATCGGCCGCGCCACGGCCGTCCACCTGGCCCGGCAGGGCCTGGACGTCGGCATCACCTGGCACAGCGACCGGGCGGGCGCCGAACGCACCGCCGAGGAGGTCCGCGCCCACGGGCGGCGCGCCGCCCTGGCCCGGATGGACCTCACCCTGCTGCCCGAGGCCGCCGACGCCGTCGACGCGCTCGCCGACGAACTGGGCCGGATCGACGTCCTCGTCAACAACGCCGGAACCGGCACGGTCACGCCGTACCTCGACCTCGACCTGGAGACCGTCCGGCGGGTGCTCGACATCGACCTCATCGGGCCGTTCCTGTGCGGCCAGCGTGCCGCACGGCGGATGATCCGGCAGGGCGACGGCGGCCGGATCGTCAACGTGACCAGCGTCCACGAGCACCAGCCGCGCGTCGGCGCCGCCCCCTACTGCGCGGCCAAGGGCGGGCTGGGCCTGCTCACCCAGGTCATGGCCCTGGAACTCGCCGAACACGGCATCACCGTCAACGCCGTCGCGCCCGGCGAGATCGCCACCCCCATGACCGGCCAAGAGGACGTCGATGTGCGGAAGGTCCGCCGCCCAGGCGTGCCGGCGGGACGGCCCGGGGACGCCCGGGAGGTGGCCGCTGTGATCGCGTTCCTCTGCGGGAGCGAGGCGGGGTACGTCACCGGCGCGTCGTGGAGTGTGGACGGCGGGATGCTGCGGATGGGGCCCCAGGCGGGGTCACACCTGGAGGACGACTCCTGGCGCCGCGTCTGACGGCCGCGCCGGCCGGTGTGTCACCCCTCGAACTCCTCCGGGGGCACCACGGGTTCCTCGGGCACCACGTGCATCGCCGCCTCCTCGGCGGAGGCGGCGCCGCCGTTGACGCCGACGTCCCGCGCGTAGATGTCGTTCATGCGCGGCGGCATCAGGTCCGCCGTACCGGTGAGCCGCCCGGCGCGCTCGTCGCCGGCCTCCTCGTCGATCGGTTCCCCGTCGCGCGGCGCGTCCCCGATGCCGTCGCCGTCGGGGACGGCCGGCTCGGGCACCTCCTCGGCGAGCCGCTGGTCCAGCGTCTCCCGTTCGCGCTGCTCGCGGGCCGTGGTGCCGTGGTGGGTCACGGCCAGCGGCTTCTCCGGCGGCGACCAGCCCTCGTCGAGCACCTCGTCCAGGCCGTCGCCGTCGAGCGCGTTCTCCAGGTCCAGGTCGTCGGGGTTGTCCCGGGTGTCGGAACGCACCGGCTGATAGACCTCGTCACCCATCGCGTCGTCGGACATGCTGCGCTCCTTCCTCCCGCGCGGCCCCGCAGCGACGTCACTTCCAGTCTCCTCCGTGCGGCTGCCCGGCGCTCCTCGGGGGAAACGCCGGGGCTCCTGGCGGGTCAGCGGCGGTGCAGCAGCTCCACGACGCCCGCCAGGTCCTCGTTCCCGTGGCCGTCGGCCACCCGGCGGCGCATGAGCGCGAGCAGCGGGTCGAACAGCTCTGTGCCGACGCCCTGGGCGCGGCTGACGTCCCCGATGGCGTCGTGCGACACCTGTATGGACAGGTCGGAGCCGGTGGCCGTGTAGTCACCGCTGTCGACCTGCGCCGCCATCCCCGGCAGGATCCCGGCGATGGCCCGCAGCCACGGCACCAGCTGGTCCGTGGTGAACTCCCCGACTGACGCCCCGGCGGACCGCACCAGCGCCGCCGCGTGCAGGAAGCCGCCCAGCATGCCGTACATGCCGGTCAGCAGGGCCAGGTCGGCCAGTGGGGCGAGGCCCGGGTCCTCGCCCAGGTAGGAGCCGCGGCCCAGGGCGTCGAGGACGTCGCGCCAGGACGCGTAGGCCGCCTCGGAGCCACTGCACAGCAGCAGGGCCTCCGGGGAGCCGATCATCGCGGGCACGGCCATGACGCCGCAGTCGAGGTAGCCGGCGCCCAGGGCCGCCGCCCGTCCGGCCATGGACCGGCCCTCGGCGGGGGAGCCGTTGGTGACGTTGAGGACGGTCCGGCCCTTCAGGGCGGCCCCGGCCCGGTCCAGCAGCTCCCCGACGGCGGGGTAGTCGCGGACGCAGACGATCACCAGGTCCGCGGCTTCGGCCGCCGCCCCGACGGTCGCGGCCACCGCCGCGCCGCGCTCCGCCGGGCCCGCGGTCCTGGCGGCCGTCCGGTTCCACACCGTCACCCGGTGGCCGGCCGTCAGCAGGGCGTCGGCCAGGGCCGTGCCCATGTTGCCGAGCCCGAGCACCGCCACGGAACGGGCCTCCCGCCGCCCGGCCGCCGCTTCCGTTCCCCGCCCTGTCTCCGGCATGTTCCGCCACCTCTCCGCGCCCGCGCGCCGACACCGCGGCCACCCTGGCGGTGGCCGCGGTGTCAGTCTCGGAGAGGCGGCGGGCCAGGCCAAGTACCCACTTTTCAGTGCGTACTTACCTCCGGGTGCGGGGTCAGCGCCCCTTCCGCGGCTGCCCGCCGCGGTCGCGTCCGGCGCGCTGGACGGACTCCTGCGCCTCGGTGCTGGGCGTGATGCCGTCGGCCGCGTCCCGCTCGTGCCGGCGGTCCGGGCGGGCCGTGATCTCGCCGAGCTCCTCGATGACCTCCTCGGCGGCGGTGCGGGGCTTGCCGGTCTTGTGCTCCGGGGTGTCCTTGTCCCTCATGCGTGGTCCTCCGCTTGATCGTCCGTGTACGGCGGCCGGGCCGTGATCCTCCGGCCCGGGTACCGGGTGCCCGGCCGGCCGCCGGGCATGCGTGCCGGGCGGCGCGGCACTGTCACTGTTCGATCATGTCACCGTTTGATCATGGACATGTCCTGAAATCGTCGCAGGGCCTTTTTCAAGATCATCCGTTGATACGTTCCTTCTCGCCGGGCCCGTGACCAGCGGTGAACCGGTGTACCGACAGCAAGGAGCAGCAAGTGAATTCCGAAAACCGGGGGAAGGCCGCGGGCAAGCGTGCCGCCGCCATGGCGGGCCTGCTGGCCGCCGCCACGCTCGGCGGCGCCGCGCTGGCTGCGCCGGCGCACGCCGACGACGTCTACGGGCACTGCCGGGGCGAGGGCGTACGCATCCGCGCCGCCGCGAGCACGGCCAGCTCGGTCGTCGGCCTGTGCTACAGCGACCACCGCCTCGCGCACCGCGACGTCTCGGGCGACGGTCAGTGGGACAAGGTCTACGACGTGACCACGGGCGTGTCCGGCTGGATCTCGCACGGTTACTGGAGCTGGTAAACAGCGGTCGGGGGCGCGAGGCCCGAGCCTCGCGCCCCCGGGCGTTCTCCCGGACGGAGCCCGCCCTTACGCCGCGCCGTCGTCGCCCGGCGGCCAGGCGCGGGTGTCCCGGGGCGGGACGTACGGCTCCTCGTCCTTCGGGTGGCCGCCGAGGATCGCCCGCTCGCGGCTCAGCTCGGCGTCGAACTCCAGGCCCAGCAGGATCGCCAGATTGGTGAACCACAGCCACATCAGGAAGACGATCAGACCGGCGAACGTCCCGTACACCTTGTTGTAGGTGCCGAAGTTCGCGACGTACAGCGCGAAGCCCGCCGAGACCGCCATCCACAGCGCCAGGGCCACCAGGCTGCCCGGCGTCACCCAGCGGAAGCCGCGCCCGCGCACGTTCGGCGCCGCCCAGTACAGCATCGCGATTATGACCGTCACCAGCAGGACGAGCACGGGCCACTTGGCCACCGACCACACCGTCAGCGCCTCGTCGCCGACGCCCAGCGCGGTGCCCGCCTGCCGCGCGATGCCACCGGTGAACACCACGATCAGCGCGCTCACCGTCGCCAGCAGCATCAGCACCAGGGTCACCGCGAGGCGCAACGGCGTCACCTTCCAGACCGGCCGCCCCTCCTTGATGTCGTAGACGGCGTTGGAGGCGCGGATGAACGCCGCCACATAGCCGGAGGCGGACCACAGCGCGCCCAGCAGGCCCGCCACCGCCAGCACGGAACCGGCGCCACCGCTCGCGCTCGCCTGGCGCACCGCGCCGGTGAGGATGTCCTGCACCGGGCCGGGCGTCAGGTGGTCGAGGTTCGCCAGCAGCTTCTCCGTCGCCGACTTCCCGACGACGCCCAGCAGCGACACCAGCACCAGCAGCGCCGGGAAGAGGGACAACATCGTGTAGTACGTCAACCCGGCCGCGCGATCGGCCAGTTCGTCGTCCACGAACTCCTTCGCCGTCCGCCGCAGCACCGACCACCACGAGCGGGCGGGCAACTGCGTCGGTTCGTCCGGGGCCCGCCGTTCCACCCGGGGGTCCGGGCCGGCCCCCTCCGTGCTTTTCTCCGTCGTCGTCACGCACCAACGGATAACCGGCCGACGGCAGTTCAACCGCACCGGCGGAAGCGCGGACCGGGCGGTGCGGACCCACGCCGCGACGGGGTAACCGCCCCCGCATGGAAAAGTACCTCGTCGGCACCTGCTCCTGGACCGATCCCGCCCTGCGGGGCAGCGGCTGGTACCCGCCGGCCGCGCGCGACGACCCCGAGGAGCGGCTGCGGCACTACGCCGCCCGGTTCCCCGTCGTGGAGGTCGACGCGACGTACTACGGGCTGCCCAGCACCCGCAACTGCAAGCTCTGGGCCGACCGCACCCCGCCCGGCTTCGTCTTCGACGTCAAGGCGTTCGCCACCCTGACCGGCCACTCCGCCCGCGCCGGCGCGCTGCCGCCCGACCTCCGCCCGCCCGGGCCCCCGCAGCGCCGGCTGACCCCCTCCCGGCTGCCGCGCGGCGTGGTGGACGAGCTGTGGCAGCGCTTCACCGGCGCCCTGCGCCCGCTGTGGGACGCAGGACGGCTGGGGGCGGTGCTGCTGCAGTTTCCGCCGTGGGTGCGGGCAGGGGAGCGGGGGCACGCGTTCCTGGCCGAGTGCCGGCGGCGCGCGGGCCGGCTGCCGCTGGCCGTCGAGTTCCGGCACCCCGGCTGGCTCGCCCCGGGGGAGCGGGAGCGGACGCTGGACGTGCTGCGGGCGCACGGGATGTCGCTGGTGGCCGTGGACACCGCTCAGGACGTGCCGGACGCCATCCCGCCGGTGGCCGCCGTCACCCGGCCCGAGCTGGCGGTGGTGCGCTTCCACGGGCGGTCGGCCGCGTGGCGTACCGGCAGTAAGGAGGACGCGTACCGGCACTCCTACACCGCCGAGGAACTGGTGCCCTGGCGGGAGAGGATCCTGCGGCTGGCCGGGGAGGCCGAGCAGGTGCACGTGTTGTTCAACAACTGCTGCGGTGACGCGGCCGTCCGGTCGGCGGCGGTGATGCGGGAGCTGCTGGAGGTCTGAGAACTGGAGGACCGAGAGAGGGGCGCGGGGTCCTCCCCGCGCCCCTCTGGGCCCGTTGCTTTTCGGTCCCGGTTGGCCTGTCGTTCCCGGTCGGCCTGTCGGTCCCCTTCAGTCCTTCGGTCCCGTTCACCCCGCCGGTTCGCCGTCGGCCGACCGGCGGAGCGGCCCCCAGGGCCCGCGCTGGCGGACGACCTCGACCTCCGCCTCGTCGATCACTTCCGTGTCGATCCAGGCGAGCGGCCGTACGTCCCGGACCAGCGGTTCGTTGTCGGGCCCCCGGCCGATCTCCCGGCCGTCGAGCACCCAGGGCCGCACTCCGGGGCCCTTGTCGCGGCGCAGGTGGCAGTAGTCGTAGAGGCGCCGGGCGACCCAGAGCCGCAGCGGGCGGTCGCCCCACCACGGTTCGATGCCGAGGGCGTTGACGGACAGGCCGGGCAGGCTGATACCGGTGAGGTCGTCGGTGCTGGAGGCGGCGCCCAGATCCGTGCCGGGCCCCCGCGACCACCGCACGAACAGGTTCTTCCCGCGCTCGACCATGGCGACCAGGTCGTCGAGGGACGTCAGAACGGGCAGGGCTTCCGGGGCGGTCATATCGACGGCGGTTCCTCCGCACTCGTTTCGCATTTCGCTTCTCGCGTTTCGCGCTGCGTTTCGGCCGGGCGCCGGGCCGGAAACGCGACGGGGGCGGCGCCTGGAACGGGCCCGGATTCCCGAGCGCTCCGCGTTCCGACCGGCGGCCGTACGCGTGTGGAACCGCCGCTTCCAGCCAACCCCCGGCCGGGGGTTTACGCAATCCGGCCGGAATTCCGGCCGCGTGTTCCCCCGATTCGTGCCGGAGATTCCGTGTGTCGCCGGCTGTCGCCGTGAAGTGCCCGGGACGGACGGGAGGAGGGGGGCCGCACCGGACGGAACGGCCCCCCTCCGACGGTGATCCGGCCCGCTCAGTCGGCGGCCGGGCCCGCGTCCTTCGTCCCCGACAGCTCCTTGAGGAACCGGTGACACTCGGCCGCGCGGCGCGAGTCCTCGGCCATGACCGAGCGGAAGAACTCCGCGATCTCCTTCTTGCCGGCGTTCTCGGCGTCGCGGACGTACTGCCCGTAGTCGTGACCCGCCTTGAGAGAGTGGTACTGCACCGAGACGAGATCGAAGACGACGTCGCTGAATCCGGTTTCACCCGTGGCCATGGTGTGTCCTCCCTGCGTGTTTCCGTGCTGGGCGAGTGCTCGCTTTCCGAGCCCTCCGGTTACCCCTTCGCCGGACGTTCACACGGCGTCCGGCCGACGGCCGGGCCGTATGCGTGCTCATTCGTTCGCGGCAAGCAGGGAATCGTCCTGGACCCGGGCGCCCGGCAGCCGGTAGCGGGCGGCGATCAGTGCCGCGTCCACGTCGTTGGTGCCCGTGGCCAGGCAGAGGAGGTAGGCGACGTCGTCCAGCCGCTGCCGCGCCTCCGGATCACCCGACTCCGCGTGCAGCAGGTCGAGCGCCGTGTACTGCTCCACGAGATTCGCCAGGACAGCGGGGTGAGCCATCAACACGGTCACCACTCCTTTCACCATTTCCCTGTGGGGGTGCCGCGCGGTGCCGATGAGGAGGCACGCCGTCCGCGGTGAACGGGCTGCTACCCAGGCCGGCGGGTCTCATGCGGCGGGAGTGGCGGGGACGGTGTGTCTCATGCGACGGGAGTGGTGTTCTCATAGCGCGGGGAGCGGAAAGGCCGGCGGGCCGGGAGAAGGCGGAGGCCGGACGGGCGCGGGCCCGTCCGGCCCTTCGGCGGGTGCGGAACCGCACCGGGAAGAGGGGAGAGGCGGCAGGAGCCCGCGCGGCCCCGACCGCCGCCGAAACAGGGTTTACGGGGCATCGCCGGGCGCGGAAGGGGCCGGCGCCCACAGCCCGGCGGCCGTCCCCTCGCGCACGTGCCGCTCGTAGACCGCCACCTTGTCCCGGATGATCTCCAGATCCGCGCCGAGGGCGGCGATCCTCGCGCGTACCGTTCGCTCGTGCTTCCGGAGCAGCTCCAGCCGCAGCGCCTCGTTCCCGGGCCCCGACCGCACCAGTTCCGCGAAGCGCCCGACGGTCGCCACCGGCATGCCCGACGCCCGGAGCCGGCCGACGAGCAACAGCCAGTCCACGTCCGCCTGTTCGTATACCCGCCGGCCCGCCGCGTTGCGCGGGACCGGGCGCAGCAGCAGGCCCTCGCGCTCGAAGAACCGCAGCGTGTCCACGCTCATCCCGGTCGCCCGCACGGCCTCGCCTATGCAGAGGCCGCCCGCCCTCGCATGACCAGCCCTCGCGTGCCCCGTCCCCGTATGCCCCGCACTCGTGTCTCCCGCACTCGTGTCCATGGCGCCGCAGCCTAACCCCACCTGGACCGCACTCCAGTTCCCGGCCTCCCGGCAGACAGCGCACCGCGCCGCGTGCCGGAGCGTCGGCCGCGGACACGGAAGGGCCCCGTCCGGCCGTCGGACGGGGCTTCTCCCGTTCTCTCCCGCCTACTTGCCCGGCTTACCCGGCTCGCCCGGCACGGGAGCGTCCGCGCGGGGGAGGCGCTTGATCCATCCGGGCAGCCTGCGCGGCTCGCGGGTGCTGTCCGACTCGCCCTTGTTGCACGCGGGGCACGGGTGCACCAGTTTCGTGCCGCCCTGCAGATGCTCGTCGATGAATCCCACTCCGAAGCACTTGTGGCACATCGCGATCACTCCTGGGTGTGTTCAATGCGCCCGGTACCGTCGCAGTCGGGGCACGAGCTGGTCAGGCCGCCGATGGTGACGTACCCGGTCCCGTTGCAGGTCGAACACGGCGTCGATCCCATGGGTTTCCCTTCTGTGGGCCGTCCACTTCTACCGCCTGGGAGCCGTGTATGCCTAATGCCCTTCGGGCCGTTCGGGATCCTTTCGAGGTCAGGCGAAGGCGTCCAGGCCGGTGAGCCGGGCGGAGAGGTCCCAGAGGCGGGCCGCCGCCCCGGGGTCGGCCGCCCACGGCTTGACGCCTCCGACGAGCATGTCGTCGGTGGTGGCGGGGCCGGCGATGTCGCAATCCTGGCAGTACACCCCGCCGTGCCCGGCCAGGAGCGGCGAGGTGGCCGCCCAGACGGCCGTCGCGGCGCCCTGGGCCGGGGACTTGAAGCCCGCCGCCGGGTTGCCGTCCGCGTCCGTCCAGCCCTGGGCGATCTGCTCGGCGCGCGGGACGTGCCGCTGGAGGGGCGTGAGGATGCTGCCGGGGTGGACGGAGTAGGCCCGCAGGCCGTCGTCGGCGCCCAGGGCGTCGAGGTGCAGGGCGAACAGGGCGTTGGCCGTCTTGGACTGGGCGTAGGCGAGCCACCGGTCGTAGCCCGTACGGAAGTGGGGGTCGTGCCAGCGGATGCGGGAGAGGAAGTGTCCGGAGGAGGCGACCGTCACCACCCGCGACCCGGCCGGGTTCAGGGCCGGGCGGAGGCGGTTGACGAGGGCGTGGTGGCCCAGGTGGTTGACGGCGAAGTGGAGCTCCCAGCCGGCGGCGGTGCGCGTCTCCGGGCAGGCCATGACGCCGGCGTTGGCGAGGAGGAGGTCGAGGGCGCGGCCGGTGGCGAGGAAGCCGTCGGCGAAGTCGCGGACGGAGGCGGGGTCGGCGAGGTCGAGCGCGTGGACGGTGACGGAGGCGTGCGAATCCGCCGGGAGCGCCGCGCGTACGGCCGCCTCCGCCGGGGCGGGCCGGCGGACGGCGACGAGGACGCGGGCCCCGGCCCGGGCGAGGGCCCGCGTCGCCTCCAGGCCGAGGCCCGAGGCGCCGCCGGTGACCAGGGCGGTCCGGCCGGTCAGATCGACGCCCGCGAGGACGTCGTCGGCGGTGTCGGCGGCGCCGAAACCGGAGCCGAGCGGGCGCTGCCGGTGGATGAGGTCCTGCGGCGCGTGGTGCGGTGTGTTCATGGCGGGGACGCTAGGAGCTGGAGTGCGGTCCAGGTCAAGCCGGTTCGCGGCCCCGGCGGACGCCCCATGGCCGGGGCCCGGGCGAGCGGGGCGCTCCGGCCGCCGGGCCGCCCGCCGGCTCTCGGAGCCGGTCCCGCCCGGACGTGATCATTGCGACATCGCGCCCGGCGTCCCCGGCGGGTGAGGATACGGGTGCGGGCCCGAGTGCTCCGGCCCGCACCACGCAGCAGTACAGCGGAACAGGAGAAAGAACCGTGAGCCGTCCCGCGCCCTCCGCCGAGGCACTCCCGCGCTTCCTCGCCCGGCTCGACGCCGCCGCGGCCGGCCGGTGGGAGGGGCGGCCCGCGCAGGGACCGGACCTGCCCGACTGGCTCGTCCAGCTCGCCGGCGCGCTGTGGGACGGGCAGACCGGGCCTGACGGGCGGACCGGTCCGGACGTGCAGGACGTGCAGGACGCGCAGAACGGCCAGGGTGGCCAGGGCTCCGAAGCGGCGGGGGAGTGGGCCCGGCGCGTCCACGACGCCTGCGCCCGCCTCGACGGCCGCGTCCCCCTCACCGTCGTCCACGACTGGCACGCCCGCACCGTCGTACCGCTGCTGGCCGGGCCGGACGAGGCGGTGCCCTACGAGGCCGTCCGCGCGCTGCACCTGCGGGCGGCGGCGGGGGAGCCGGTCGCGGAGGACGCCTGGGCCGGCGCCCTCGAACCCGTCCTGCGGGACGTCCACCGGCGCGCCTACCCGTACGGCGACGCCTTCGCCACGGCCGCGTCCAATGCCCTCGCCTGGGCGCGCACCAACGACTACGGCGAGGCGGAGGCCCAGGAGTTCGCGGACGGCTACGCCGAGCTCAGCACCGGCGCCAACGTGACCTCGTACGCCGACGCCAACGCCCTCGTGCACGCCCGCGCCCTGGCGGCGGCCTACGCGGCGGCGGACCCGGCGGCCTACGCGGCGTGCTACCCGTTCGCCTCGGTGAACGCCTACGCGCTCGCGCTCGCCGGGCAGGACACGGCGGACGGCCGGGAGGAGCGGCGCCGGGCGGCCTGCGGGCGGCTCGCGGCGGGTCTGGCCGAGAGCCTGGAGCGGGCCGCGGGGGAGTGACGCGGCCGGGGCCGGGAGCCCCTGGGAAAACGGACGGCGGTTCGATCCGGGAAACGCCGTTCCGACCCCTTCGAGCACCGTCGAAACGCCTGGTGACACAGCTCCCGCCAGGCCACTCTGGCGTCGTCAGCAGCGGTGGCGGGACCGGCTCCGCCACCACCCTCCGGCGAAGGAGACGACGCATGAAACTCCGCGGATCACTGTCCGGCACCACCGCCCGGCTCGGCCTCGCGGCCGTCACCCTGGCCGGCGCCCTCGCCTGTGCCACGGTCGCTCCCGCGACGGCCGCCCCGGAACGGATCCAGGGCTGCGGCTGGAACGAGAGCAGGGGCGGCGAGCGCGCCTACTACGAGCACTGCGCGACCAACACCAACGTGTGGATCCAGGTCACCCGGTTCCCCGGGGCAACTACCACCGCTGCGTCGGACCGGGCCGCACCAATCTCGACTTCGACGCCACCGGCGCCTGGTACGACAGCGGCTACCGGGGCGGGCTCTGCTCCCACCCGGGGGACACCGGGCCCTGACGGGCACGCCGAACGGCGGTCCGCCCGCCCCGTGAACGCGGAGCGGGCGGACCGCCGTTGACGGTCCGTCAAGCCTGCGGCTTCGTCCCGTCGATGGCGACCCGCCGCCCGTAGCGGCTGTGCGGGAAGTAGTCCCAGATCGCGTGGTGCTGGACGCAGCGGTTGTCCCAGAACACCAGGGTCTTCGGCTGCCAGCGCACCCGGCAGACGAGCAGCGGCGTGTCGGCGATGTGCCGGTACAGCATCTCCAGCAGGGCCTCGCTCTCCGCGGCCGACAGCTGCGGGATGTGCGAGGTGTACGGGCGGTTGACGAAGAGGAGCTTCCGGCCGGTCTCCGGGTGGCGGACGACGATCGGGTGCTCGTTCACCGGCACCTCGTACTCGGCCGGCGGGCCCTGCTTGCCCCACGGCTGGGCACCGTCGTGGACCGCGGTGAGGCCGTCGAGGAACGCCTTCATGGCGGGGGAGAGCATCTCGTAGGCGAGGTGCATGTTGGCGAACATGGTGTCGCCGCCGCTGCCGGCCTCCGGTATGCGGGTGATGTGCAGCATCGAGCCGAGCGACGGCTCGGCGTCGGCGGTGCCGTCGGCGTGCCAGCCGTTGCCCGCCACGTTCCTCGACTCGGCCGAGGCGCTGATCTCCAGCACGTACGGGTCGCTGTCGGGGGCGGCCAGTGCCACCGGGTGCAGCGGGCCGAAGTGCGCCGCGAACCGCTTGTGGTCCTCGGGCGTGATCTCCTGGTCGCGGAAGACCAGGACGTGGTGGGCGAGGAAAGCGTCCTTGATCTCCGTGAGTTGACGCTCCGTCAGTTCCTGGGAGAGGTCGACACCGGAGACCTCCGCGCCGAGGACCGGGGTCAGCGGGTCCAGGGTGATGGTCTCGTAGGCGGGCTTCGGGCGGGTGGTGAGCGCCTTCACGGCGTCGAGTGCGTAGTCTTCCATGGCCTTTCCTGTACTGCGTCGCGGTAGGGGTGGGGGCTTCAGAGCCCGCGGTCGAGGAGTTCGGCGAGGATGATGCGGCCGAAGGCGAGGTTGCCGTGGATGATGTCGTCCTTCTCGCACAGCTCGGGCCGCTGGAGCCCCGACGCGTCGGTGGTGCGGGCGCGCAGGTCCACGACCTCCACGCCGAGTTCGGCGACGGCCCGGCGGACGCGCTCCTGCGCCGCCATGAACACCTCGCGGTCCGACATGCCGGGCACCCGCTGCGGCGGCATCACCGCCAGCACCCGCAGGCCGAGGCCGCGGGCGTGGGCGTAGAACGCCAGCGCGTCGCGGACGGCCGCCCGGACGAGCGCGTCGAACAGCGGGCTGTCCAGGAAGCCCGGCGGGAAGGCGCCGCCGCGGGTGCGGTAGATCCGCCAGTTCTCCGTGGTCGCGACGAAGTGGGCGCTGAAGCCGAACGTGCATACCAGCGGCACGGTCAGCCCGTCCAGGCCCGGCACGCCCAGCTCGTCGAGGGCCGCCCGGTAGCGGGCCTCCGTCTCCGCGTCGCGGAAGACGACGTCGTTCCCGCGCAGGTCGTGGAAGCCGGCGGTGAAGTCCCGCCCCGAGCCGATGGGCCCGCCCGCGAAGGGGATGCGGGCCGCCTGGGCCGCCCGGCCGACGGGGCCGGCGTGCGAGTCGCCCAGCAGCAGGAACCTGGCGGGGGCCGGAGTCCTAGCGGGGGCTGTAGTAGTCGAGTACGGCGTCGTCACACCAGAAGTCCTCTCCGGCGGTGGGCTGGGCGGTGGAAGGGTCGGGGGCCGGCGTGGCGGGCTCCGGCACGGCGCGTTCCGGGGCGACGGATTCCGGGGCGGCGGGTTTCAGGGCGACGTCCCGCCGGCCGTCGAGCGCGCCGAAGAACCGGTCCATCACGAACGCGACGCCCTCCGGCGTCACCGTCCGCAGGTTCGGCTCGAAGAACACACCGCGGAACGGGGTGCCCGTGACGATCTCGTACGACGGGAAGTAGTCGATGTACTCGTACTCGGCGGCGAGTTGGCCGGCGACGGCCCGCAGGACCGACTTCGAGTACGTGGTGGCGGTGAGGGCGTGGCCGCCGGTCGCGGTCGCCGTGAGCGGCACCGGCGAGACGGTGAGCAGCACCTTCAGGCCGGGGTTGACCGACCGGGCCAGCTCCAGGGCGGCGGTCAGGTCCCGGCGCACCTCGTCGAAGGTGAAGTTGTGGAAGACGTGCCGCTCGGCGTCGAAGGTGCCGCGCACGGTACCCGGGCAGACCGGGTGGACCGTGCCGCCGTCGCGGTCGCGCCACGCCTCGGTCAGCCCCAGCGTGAAGATCAGGCAGTCCGCCTCCGCGAGGCCCTCGCGGACCGCGGCGAGCGTCGCCTCCCGCGCGGCGAACAGCTCCTCGGCGGAGGCGTAGCCGGCCGGTTCGACCGCCGGGCGGCAGGGGTCGTGGAAGCGGCCGTCCTCGATCCAGACGTCCCGCGGCGGTTCCTCCGTGCCCAACGCCCACGCGAACCACTGGCGGAGCACGGCGGCGGTGTAGATGTTGCCGGTGCGGAAGGAGAACACGCCGAAGTGGCGGTCGCGGCGCTGCTCCGGTGTCAGGCCCGGCGGCGCGGGCTCGGTGTCCCGCCAGTTCATGCCCCGGTCGCGCAGGGCGCGGCCGATGTGCCGGGCGAAGCAGGACCCGGCCGTGAGGAGGAGGTCGTCCTGGCCGATGGCGAACTTCGGCGTCCAGAGGTCGTCGATGTCCGCCCACGCGGGCTCGGCGACCGCGGTCCGCCAGAAGGAGCGGGGCGGGAGTGACTGATAGGGATTCATGGGGTGGGGTTCTCGGCCTCGGTTCGTCCGTGTGGTGGGCGTTGTCGGTTGATGGGGCGTCAGGTCGTCGGCGCGGGGACGCACGCCGCGTTGACGGCCTCGGCGACCGCCGTCACGTGCGGCGCCCGGACGATCCCGTAGTGCGTGGTGTCCAGGCACCGGGCCTCCGTCAGCAGCGCCAACCGCTCGGCCCACAGCCGTCGTTGCTCCTCGGCCGGCACCCGGGACGGCAGCCCGGACTCCGCCCGGTCCGCGAGCCACAGCCGCACCGGCGTGGCGGGCAGCGGCGGCGGCTCGTGGGCCGCCATGCCGGCCAGGTTGGCGCGGCAACAGCGCGCCAGCCGCTCCGCGTACGCCCGGGTCTCCGGGCCCGCCGCCCCGCCGGAACCGGACTCGGCCAGCTCCCGGGCGAACAGCCGCTCCAACTGGCCCTCGTCGTAACCCAGTACGTCCTGCCCGGCGCCGGGCGGCGGCGGGTCCAGCAGGTACAGCTCCGCGACCGGCCCGTCGGCCGCCTCCGCCCCGGCCGCCATCGCCTGGGCCACCCAGGCGCCGAACGACCAGCCGGCCAGCCGCCAGCGCCAGGCGTCCCGGGGGAAGCGCCGGCGCAGCGCCGCCAGGTAGCGGTCCGCGCGCTCGGCGACCGTCCAGTCCGGGGCCTCCGCGCCGCGCAGGCCCGGGTCGCTGATCAGACAGACCGTCAGCCGGGGGTCGAGGGCCGACACCAGCTCGCGGTACGCCTGCACGTCCCCGCCGACCGGGTGCACGAGGCACAGCACGTCGCCGCCCGCACCCTCCTGCCAGACGTCCAGCGGCACCTCGTCCGAGGCCGCACCGGAAGCGCCGGTGGCCGCCGCGAGGTGCGCCAGCACCTCCGTGAGGTTCACCCGGTGGCTCAGCCGCGACAGTTCGAGCTCGACGCCGTACTCCTCCTCGACCGTGCTGATCAGATCGAGGAGGGTGAGCGAGTCCGCGCCGTGGTCGTAGAGGGACGCCTCGGGGTCGAGCCCGTCCACGCCCAGGGAGCGGCACAGCCACTCCGCGAGCCGCTCGGCGGCGGCCGGGGCCACCGCGGCCTCGGGAGCCGTCGGCCGGTCCTCACCCGGCGGCGGCGCGTAGAAGACGCGCGCCTCCTCCGGATCCGTGGTGGACACCAGGAGCTGCGGCAGCCGCAGCCGCAGGGCGTCGGCGAACAGCCGCTGCCCCTCCTTCACCGTCAACCCCACCGCCAGGTGCGCCTGGTGGCGGGCGTCGGCGTGCAGCGCGCCCAGCGCCATGCCGGTCTCGCTCCACACGTCCCAGTCGACGCCGATCCGCAGGGTGCTCCCGTCCCCCTGATACCGGGCGAACCCGTCCAGCAGGCCGTTGGCGGCGGCGTAGTCGAACTGGCCGACGCCGCCGAACTGCGCCGCCATCGACGAGCAGTAGACGGCGAACGCGGGCCGGTCGCGCTCGATCAGCCGCTCCACCAGGAGCGCGCCGCGCAGCTTGGCCGCCGAGGCCGCCCGCGCCGCGGCGGCGTCGCGCCGGGCGAGAAGGCCGCCCGCGGCCACGCCCGCCGCGTGCACCACACCGTCGACACGGGTCGTGAGCCGGTCGAGGACCGCCTCCGGTGCCACCGTCGCGAGATCCGCCTCCAGCAGGTCGACGCGGTCGGCCCACGGCGTCAGCTCCTCCGGGAGCTCCGCGCGGCGGGCCAGCAGCACGACCCGGCAGTCGGCGTGCTCCAGCAGCCAGGCGGCGACGCTGCGGCCGATGCCGCCCGTCCCGCCGAGCACCAGGTACGTACCCGGGCCCACCGGCCGCGCCGGGGCCGCCACCGGGGCGGGCGCGGGCACCGGCAGCAGCGCCTGCCGCCACCAGTAACCCTGCCGCAGCGCCAGCCGGCGCGGCAGCTCCGCACCCGCGTCCGCCTCGGCCAGCAGGGCGGGCAGCGCGGCCCAGTGCGCCGGGTCGCGGCCCGGCAGGTCCAGCCAGCGGCCGTCCACGCCGCTCTCCTGCGGCACCACCTCCGCCGCGCCCGCCAGCAGCCCGAGTTCGGGGCGGGTGACCGGGCCCTCGACGGGCTGGGCGCCGTACGACAGCCACCACGGGCGCAGCCGTGTCCCGGCCGGCAGGTCGGCGGCGGCCCGGAGCAGCGCGGCGGGGGTGTCGAGACACGCCCGGCGGGCGCGGTCGAGCGACTCCTCGCCGACGGGGCCCTCGACGGCGAGCGGCAGCGCGTGCAGCCAGTCGACCGTGTCCGCCCCGGCGCCGGCGAGCGCCTCGAACAGCCGCCGCAGCGAGGCGGGGTCGGCCGGGTCGGCCTCGTACCGGTCCGCGCCGACGCGGGCGAAAGTCGCCGCCGCACGGACGTGCGCCACCCGCTCGTACGCCGCCTCGAACGGGCGCAGCGCGCCGTCCGGGAGGGGCCCGTCCGTCAGGACGACGAGCGTGCCGGCGACGCGGGACGCCGGGTCCGCGGCCGCGTGGTGCCGCCGCACCCAGTGCGGCTGGCGCAGCCACTCGGCCTCCGGCAGCCGCTCGGGCCAGGAAGGCTTCTCGGCGGGGGCCGCCCGTTCGATCTCGTAGCGGGCCAGGCCGAAGGCGGGCGGCGGGAAGTCCCACGGCGCCTGCGCCGGGCCCGCCGGCCAGCGGACGTCCGTACCGGCCCGCCACGCGGCCGCCAGTTCCCCGGCCGGCCGGCCCACGGCGTCGACGGCCGTGCCGTCCGCCGTCACGGCCGTGCCGCCGGTCACCGTCCGCAGCCAGGCCACCGCCTCCGCCGCGTCGGCGCACACCGCCGCCGCCCGCCACGCGCGGGCCGGGCGCCCGGCCTGGAGGTGCCGCAGCACCCGCCCGTACGCCTCCGGACGCGCCTCCAGATAGTCCGCGATCCGTGCCGCGTCGGCGCGCAGCCCGGCCTCGCTGCCGCTGGACAGCGGCAGGACGGGCAGGACCGGCCCGGCGGCGTCGGGGGCGGCCGGTTCGCCGGCCTCCAGGACGACGTGGGTGTTGGTGCCGCCGATGCCGAAGCTGCTCACCGCCGCGACCCGCGGCCGGTCCGCGGGCCAGGGCTCCGCCGCCGTCGGGATCCGGAACGGCAGCCGCTCGTCGGCGATCTGCGGGTTCAGCCGCCGGAAGTCGACGGTCGGCGGGACGACGCCGTGGTGCACCGCCAGCACCGCCCGGACCAGCCCGACGACACCCGCCGCGGCCCCCAGGTGCCCCAACTGGCTCTTCACCGACGACAGCGCGCACCGGCCCGGCTCCTCCAGGCCGTACGCCTGCCGCAGCGCGCCCACCTCGACCGGGTCGCCGAGCCGGGTGCCGGTGCCGTGCGCCTCGACGTAGCCGAGGTCGGCCGCGGTCCGGCCGCTGCGCCGCAGGGCGGTACGGATCACCTCACGCTGCCCGGCGAGCGATGGCGCGCTGTAACTCATCTTGTCCGAACCGTCGTTGTTCACGGCCGAGCCGGTCACGACGGCGTACACGGTGTCACCGTCCCGCCGGGCCAGCCGCAGCGGCTTGAGCACCACCACGCCGACACCGCTCGCGCCGACCGTCCCGGCGGCGTCGTCGCTGAACGGGCGGCAGTGACCGTCGGGGGAGAAGATGTGCTGCGACTGGTAGCGGTAGCCGCCGGTGAGCGTCGGGTCGACGAGGACGCCGCCGGCGAGCATCACCTCCGCGTCCCCCTGGCGCAGCAGCCCGGCCGCGACGTGCACCGCGAGCAGCGAACTGGAGCACGCCGCCTGCACGGTGAACGCCGGGCCCCGCAGCCCGAGGTGGTAGGCGACCTTGGTGGTCAGGAAGTCCTTGTCGTGGTGCTGGGCCAGCCGGAACGCGTCCGGCAGCGCGGCCGGGTCGGCGTCCCGCAGCAGGGACTGGAAGTAGGTGTTCTCCCCGCAGCCGGCGACGATGCCGGTGCGCCGCGCCGCCGTGTCGCCGGCGATCCCGGCGTGGGCCAGCGCCTGCACCGACGCCATCAGCAGGTGGCGCTGCTGAGGGTCCATCAGCCGCGCTTCCTGCCGGCTGATGCCGAAGTGCTCCGGGTCGAAGTCCAGCGGGCCCGTCAACTGGCTGCGGGCGCCCACCAGTCCGTCGGCCGCCTCGAAGGTCTCGATGCCGCGCCGGCCCTCGCGGACCAGGTCCCAGAAGGCGGCCAGGTCGTCCGCGCCGGGCAGCCGGACGGCCATGCCGACGACGGCGATCGGCTCGTCGGCGGCGGGTCGGTCTTCGGCGACGACGGGGGAGTCCGGCGTGGCGCCCGCCTCCAGGAAGCGGGCCAGCCGCCGCACGGACACGTGCTCGAACAGGTCGGGGATCGAGAACCGCAGCCCGGGCTCGCCGGTGCAGCGCAGGTGGAAGCGCATCAGGTCGAGGCTGGACGCCCCGGCGTCGAAGAACCGCTCGTCCGGGCCGACGGGACGGCCCAGCACCTCTTCCAGCAGCCCCGCGATCCGCGCCTCCAACGGCGACAGCGCCGGTCCGGAAGCGCTCCGCGGGCGCAGGTCCGTACCCGGTGCCGCCAGGGCGCGGCGGCGGTCCAGCTTGCCGCTGGGCGTCAGCGGCAGCGCCTCCACGACGCGGAAGCGGTCCACCCGCACGTGCGGGGGCAGCAGCCCGGCCAGATGGTCCGTCAGGTCGTCTGCGGCAGGCGGCTCGCCGTGGCACTGGAGGGACGCCACCAGGCGCCCGCCGTCCTGCGCCACGACGGCGTTGACGACGGCCGGGTGGCGCAGCAGCGCCGCCTCCACCTGCCCCAGCTCCAGCCGGTGGCCGCTCAGCTTGACCTGCTGGTCCTCGCGGCCCAGGTAGTGCAGCAGCCCCTGCCGGTCGAAGGACGCCCGGTCGCCGCTGCGGTAGAACAGCCCCTCGCCGGGCACCTCGGTGAACCGGGCGGCGTTGAGGTCCGCGTCGCCCAGGTAGCAGGGCGCGGCCATCGGGCCGCCGATCAGCAGGCTGCCCGGGCAGCCCGGCGGTACGGGCTCGCCCGCCGCGTCCACCACCCGCAGCACGGCGCCCGCCACCGGGCGGCCGATCGCCGGGCGGGACGGCCAGCCGGCCGGGTCGCCGTCCAGGCACAGGCCGCTGACGACGTGTGTCTCGGTCGGCCCGTAGTGGTTGAACAGCCGGGCGCCCGGCAGCCCCGCGAACCAGCCGCGGATGGCGTCGGTGCACAGCAACTGCTCGCCCGCCGTGACCACTTCGCGCAGCCGGGACGGGAAGCGGCCCAGCCGCACCCCGTGCTCGGCGAGCAACTGGAGGGCCACGTAGGGCAGGAAGAGGCGCTCGACGCCGTCGGCCTCCAACCGGTCGAGCAGCGCGGGCGCGTCGCGCCGCCAGTCGGGCCGGACCAGGTGCAGCCGGCCGCCGCCGGTCAGCGTGGTGAAGATCTCCTGGAACGACACGTCGAACGACAGCATCGAGAACTGCTGGGTGACCGCGGGCCCCGCGAGCCCGCCGTCCGTCTCCTGCCAGCGCAGCAGGTTGCACAGCGTCGCGTCGGGCACCTGGACGCCCTTGGGGCGGCCCGTCGAGCCGGAGGTGAACAGCGTGTACAGCGGGCGCGTGCCGTCCGGCGTGGGGAGTTCCGTGCCGTCCGGCGCCGCCGACAGCACCACCGGGTGGCGCGGCAGCCCCTCCGGGGCGATGGCGTCGAGCGCGGGCGCGCCGCCCGGCGGGACCAGCACGCACAGCGGCGCGGCCTGGTCCAGCACCTGCCGCAGCAGCTCCGGCGGGTACGCCGGGTCCAGCGGGACGGCGGTCACACCGAGCCGGGCCAACGCGAGGAGCGCCACCACGTGCTCGGCCGACGGCTCCAGGTACAGGGCGACGCTCGCCGGGCGGCCGGCGGGCGGCAGCGGGTGGGCCCGCCGGATCTCCGACGCCAACCCGGCCGCATAGGAAGCGAGTTCGGCGTAGCGGATCTCCCGGCCGTCCGGTGTCACCACCGCCGTCGCCTCCGGGGTGCGGCGCGCCTGGCGGGCGAAGCCCTCGGCCACCGTGGTGAACGCCGGCTCGATCGCGGGTCCCCGGCCGGGCTCCGGCAGGGCACGCCGGTAGCCGGCCACCAGCTCGGCCGGTGTCGTGTCGCCGCCCTCGGCGAGCGCGTCCAGGCCCCGCCGGAAGAGGGCGTCCATGGCCGCGACCTCGTCGGCCGTGAAGTGATCGGCCGCGTACTCCCACAGGCAGTCCAGACTGTCGCCGCGCTCCACGACGGACAGCGTCATCGGGCACTTCGCGTCCGCGGGCGCCGGCCACAGCGGGCGCGTCGCGACGCCCGGCAGGGACAGCGCGGAGAAGTCCGTGTTCTCCAGGACGAACAGGAAGTCGAACGGCGGCCCGTCCGCGCGGGACGGCCGGTCGGCGAGGACGTCCGCGAACGCCACGTCCTGCCGTTCCAGCACCTCCCGCACCAGATCGCCCTGGCGCAGCAGTTGACCGCGCAGGCTCTCGCGCGGTGCCACCTCGACGGGCAGCGGCACGGTGTTGGCGAACATACCGACGCTGTCCGCGAACTCCCGCACCGGCCGGTTGGCCACCGGGCCCGCCAGCCGCGGCCGGGTCCGGCCCGCCACCCCGTACAGGCTCCACGCGTACACGCCCAGCAGCAGCTGGAAGCGGGTGAGCCCCAGGTCGGCGCAGAGCCGGTCGAGTACGGCCCGCCGCTCGCCGTCGAGCGTGGTGCACAGCAGCCGCCCGGGCTCCGCCGGCCGGGGGAGGGACGGCAGCGCGGGCTCCGCCTCCTCGACGCCGTCCAGGAGCTCGCGCAGCGCGGCCCGCTGCTCCGCGTAACCGGGCGCGGCGAACCACTCGGCCTGCCACCCGGCGAAGTCCAGCGGCGTCGGCACGGCGGCCGGCCCGACCGGCTCCGCGCCGGACACCAGGGCCGCGTACGCCGCGGACACCTCCTCGAACAGCACGTTCAGCGACCAGCCGTCGATCGCGATGTGGTGCAGCCGCAGCAACAGCGTCCCACCGTCGTCGCCGTCCGGCAGCCAGCGGGCGTGGAACATCTCGGGCCGGGAAAGGTCGAACGGCGCGGTGAGGAACCTGTGTCGGGCCTCGTCCCCGGTGTCCGTGCCGGTCACCCACGGGTCGTAGGGCGCGCCGACCTCCTGCCGCAGCCCCTCGGCCGCGGGGACGAAGGCCGTACGCAGCGCCGGATGGCGTACCACCGGCAGGCGCAGCGCCTCGCGCAGCGCGCCGGCGTCCACGGCGCCGTCCAGCCGGAAGGCCATGCCCACGTGGTACGCGCGGGAGTCCGGGTCCCGCTGCTGGAGCAGCCACAGCCGCTGCTGCTCCGAGGTCGCGGGCGCCGACCGGGCGTCCGTCGGGGCGGGCACCGGCGGGTACGCCGCCGGCGCGCCGTCGCGCAGCGCGGCGAGGGCGGCCGCCAAGGACGCGAAGTCCCCGCCGATCACGGCCGCGCGCGGCGGCTCGCAGCCCCAGCGGCGGCGCGCCTCGAAGCGCAGCCGCAGCGCCTTGAGGGAGTCGCCGCCACTGGCGATCCAGCGGTCGCCCGGCCGCAGACCGGTGACGCCCAGCACCCCCTCGGCCAGGCCCAGCACCTCGCGCTGCCACGGCGTGACGTCCCCGTCACCGCCACCGTCCCCACCGCCCGGCGCCCGCCCGGGGCGCCACGGCTCCCCGTCGTACGCCAGCAGCGCGGCCTCGTCGACCTTGCCGTTAACGTTCCGCGGCAGCGCCGCCACCCGGTACAGGTGGTGCGGGCGCATGTACGGCGGCAGGGCCGCGGTCAGATGACGGTCGAACTCCTCGTACGACAGCCCCTCGTCCGGCACCACGAACGCCAGCAGCTCCAGCACCCCGGCCGCGTCGGGCCGGGCGCACACATGGGCCCGGCGGACGGCCGGATGGGCCGTGATCCGCTGCTCCAGCTCGCCCGGCTCGATGCGGAAGCCCCGCACCTTCACCTGCCGGTCCACGCGGCCGACGTAGGTGACGAGCCCGTCGTCGTCCAGCCGGACGAGGTCGCCGGTGCGGTAGTGGCGCTCCCGGCCGCCGTCGTGCCACGGCAGGCGGACGAACGCGCGGGCGGTCTCCTCGGGCCGGTTGCGGTAACCGGCCGCCAACGCCTCGCCGGAGAGCAGGAGTTCGGCGAGCTCACCCGGGGCGGCCGGGCGGTCGCCGGCCACGGCGAGCGCGCCGGTGCCGGGCAGCGGGCGGCCGATCGGCACCGCGTCGCCGTCGAAGCCGCGCGGGATCGGGTACGCCAGCGCGAACGTGCTGCACTCCGTCGGGCCGTAGGCGTTGTACAGCGTGGTGGTGCTGTCCGGGTTGGCGCGGTACCAGTCGCGGATGACGCGGGCGGTGAGCTTCTCGCCGCCGACCAGCACCTCGCCGACGCCCGCGAAACAGCCGGGGACGGTGTCGACCACGGCATTGAACAGGGCCGTCGTGACGAACAGGGTGTCGATCCGGGCATCGCGCAGCGCGGCGTCCAGCAGCTCGGGCGACCGCACCGTCGCGTCGTCGAACACCACGCAGCAACCGCCGGTCAGCAGCGGCACCCACACCTCGAAACTGAGCGCGTCGAACGCCGGATTGGCCAGCCAGGCGTGCCGCTTGGGGCCACCGGGCCGCAGCCAGCCCTCCCGGGCCAGCCGCAGGATCCCGGCGCCCGGCACCTCCACGCCCTTGGGGAGGCCGGTGGTGCCCGAGGTGTAGAAGACGAACGCCGTCCCGGACGGGTCGGCCGCCGGCCCGACCGCCGCCGGGCCGGCCTCCAGAGCCGACGCCTCCAGCGGTGTGACGCCCTCGCCCGCGCCGGCGGGCGGCGTCCCGTCGTGCACCACCACGGTGGCGCCCGAGTCGGCGAGGATGTGCCGCTGCCGGCCGGCCGGGCTCTGCACGTCCAGCGGGACCACCACGGCGCCCAGCCGCAGCACGCCCAGCATCACCCGGACCAGGCGCGCCGAGCGCGGCAGCGCCACGGCCACCGCCTGCCCCGGCCGCACCCCGTGGGCGCGCAGGGCGCCGGCGACGGCGGCGGAACCGGCGTCGAGCCCGGCGTAGTCGAGGATCCGGTCGCCCTCCGCCACGGCGGGCGCGGACGGGGTGCGGCGGGCCTGTTCCAGGACGCTCCGGGCCAGGCCGAGGGGGGTGTTCGTCATCGTGTCTCCTGCGCCGGGGCGGTACGAGGGGTGGGGACGGCGGCGGGGGACGCCGGGAGGCGGGACAGCTCGGCCCCGATCAGCTCGGCCACCCGGACCACGCCGCCGCCCTCCAGCACGTCCCAGTGGCCGCACGCGAGCGGCTCGACGGTCAGGCCGTCCCCGGCCCGCCGGGCCCAGAACTCCCGCTGGCGGGCCAGCTGTTCGGGCGTCACCCGGTCGTCCTCCGGGCCCTCGGCCTGGAGCAGCACCGTACGGGCGGCCGTCGGCGGGACCTCGTAGTCGCGCGTCGTCAGCCGGCTGTGGTTGTAGACCCGGAAGTACCGCTCGATCTGCTCGTCGTCGATGCCCGGGTACATCCCGTTGAAGCGGACGAGCTTGTCGCGGAACTCGGCGAGCTCCACCGGCTCGATCGCCGCCCGCTCGGCCGGGTCGTCGGTGCCGTGGGTGTCCAGCAGCACCACGCTCACCTCCGCGCGGCCGGCCGCCGCCAGCCTGCGGCCCATCTCGTGCGCGATCAGGCCGCCGTACGACAGCCCGGTGAGCACCAGCGGCCCCTCGGGCAGTGGCTCGATCAGCCGCAGGTACTCCTCCGCCATCGCCTCGACGGTGGGCAGGAACGATTCACCCTCGTTGAGGCCCGGTGCCTGGACGCCGGTCACCCCGACCTCGTCCGGCAGCAGCCCGGCGAGCGGCAGGTAGCAGAAGGCCGTACCGCCGGCCGGGTGGACGCAGACCACCCGCGCGGCGCCCGTACCCGGACGGAACTCGATCAGGCTCCCGGGGCGGCGCTCCGCCGCGCCCTCGCGGAGCAGACCGCCCAGCGCCTCGATCGTCGGGTGCAGCAGGACGTCCCGCACCTGGAGCGTCACGCCGAACGCCTCGCGGACCGCGTGCGCCAGCTTGATGGCCGAGATCGACGTGCCGCCGAGGGCGAAGAAGTCGTCCCGGACGCCGATGTCCTGATGCAGCAGCACGCTCCGCCATATCCGGTACAGCGTCAGTTCTATGTCGTCACGCGGGCTCGCCTGGTTGACGGCGGCCGGGCCGCGGGACGCGGCGCGCTCCAGCACCGCCGCGCGGTCGAGCTTGCCGTTGGGCGTCAGCGGCAGCCGCGGGAACTCCACGAAGACCTGCGGGATCATGTAATCCGGCAGCCGGCGGGCCAGCGCCGCCCGCCACTCCGCCGCCGGACGCGGCTCCGCGCCGTCCCGCCCCACGGCCGCCACCAGGACGGGACCGCCGCGCGCGGCCCGGTCCACCAGCACCGCCGCCTCGCCGACGCCCGGCTCGGCCCGCAGCGCGGCCTCCACCTCGCCCGGCTCGATCCGGAACCCGCGCAGCTTCACCTGGTCGTCCCGGCGCCCCGCGTACTCCAGATCGCCGCCCGACAGCCACCGGGCCAGATCGCCGGTGCGGTACATCCGCCCGCCCGGCCCGAACGGGTCGGCCACGAACCGCCCGGCCGTCAGCCCCGGCCGGCCCAGATAGCCGCGGGCCAGGCCCGCGCCCGCCACGTACACCTCGCCCGGCACACCCGGCGGCACCGGCCGGAGCCGCTCGTCCAGCACGTAGACCCGGGTGTTGGCGATCGGCCGGCCGACCGGGCTCTGCCGGTCCAGCGGCCGGGGCGTGAAGTACGCCGTGCTGTACACCGTCGTCTCCGTCGGCCCGTAGCCGTACAGCAGCCGCAGGCCCGGCAGCGCCTCGGTGAAGCGGTGCAGCGTGCCCTCGGGCAGCGACTCCACGCCCGTCAGCAACTGCCGCAGCGCCAGCCCCTTCAGCCGCTCGGCGGGCGCCTCGTCGATCCACCGGACGAAGGCCGGCGGCAGGAACGCCTGCGCCACCCGGTGCTCCCGCATCCAGTCCAGCAGCGCCGCCGGATCGAGGCGTACCTCGTCCGGCACCGGGTACAGCACACCACCGGTCGTCAGCGGCAGCAGCAACTCCTGCTGGGCCACGTCGAATCCGGTGCTCGCCCACTGCGCCGCGGGCTCGCCGGGCAGTGCGCCGCAGCGCGCCACCCAGTGGTCCAGCAGGTTGAGGACGGCGCGGTGCGGCACCGCCACGCCCTTGGGGCGGCCGGTCGAACCGGACGTGTAGATGACGTACGCCAGGTCGTCGGGGGACACGGCGACGCCGGGCGCGTCCTCGCGCTCCGCCTCCGCCTCCACGGCGGCGAGCGGTACCCAGCCCCCGGGCGGCGCCGGCTCAGCGCTCAGCACCACGGCCGGACCGGCGTCCTCCACCATCCCGGCCAGCCGCTCCGCCGGCAGGTCAGGGTCGAGCGGCAGACAGGTCCCGCCGGCCTTGAGGACGCCCAGGGCACCCACCGCCAGCTCCGCCGACCGCCGGATGTGCAGCCCGACCACGTGGCCGCGCCGCACGCCCCGGGCGATCAGGGCGTGGGCCACCCGGTCGGCGCGCCGGGCCAGCTCCGCGTAAGGCAGGCGGACGGCGCCGTCCACCACGGCCGTCGCCTCCGGGCGGGTCCGCGCCTGCTCCTCGAACCGCTCCACCAGCCCCGCCGGGCCGCCCGGCAGGGCCGTGTCGTTCCACTCCTCCAGGACCCGCCGGCGCTCCCGCCCGTCGAGCAGCGACAGATCCGCCACCGGACGCTCCGGGCCGTCCGCCATCCACGCCAACACCTGCCGCAGCCGGCCGACGTACCGCTCGGCCGTCACCTCGTCGAACAGCGCCTCGGCGTAGCGCAGGCTGCCGGTCAGCCGGCCGTCCTTCTCCGCCGCCATCAGCGTCAGGTCGAACGTGGCACCGGGCGCCGGCAGCGGCAGCGGCGTCACCTCGGCGCCCGCCAGCTCCAGCGCGCCGCCGTCCGTGTACTGCCACGCCAGCATGTTCTGGAACAGCGGGGTGTGCGCCGGGCTGCGCACGGGCTTGACGAGCTCCACGACGTGCTCGAACGGCAGGTCCTGACGGCGCAGTCCGGCGCGTGCCACCGCCCGTACGCGCTCCAGCGCCTCGGCCACCGTCGGTTCCCCGGACAGGTCGACGCGCAGGGCGAGGGTGTTGACGAAGAATCCCGCGACGTCCTCGACATCGCCCCGCCGGCGGTTCGCGACGGGTATCCCGACGACGAGATCCCGCTGTCCCGACATGCGGGAAAGGAGCAGGGACCAGCCGGTGAGCACGGTCATGAACAAACTGGCGCCCTGCCGCTCGCCGAGCGACTTCACCGCCGCCGTCAGTTCCGCGTCGAAAGCGAACCGGACCTCGGCGCCGCGGTAATCCTGTTCCGCCGGACGCGGCCGGTCCGTCGGGAGTTCCAGCAACGGCGGCGCGCCCGCCAGGGATTCCGTCCAATACGCGGCCTGCTCGGCGAACGTGCCGTCCTCCCACTCCCGCTTCTGCCGCACGGCGTAATCCGTGTATCCGGAGGCGAGCGGCGGCAGCGGATCGGGTTCCCCGCGCAGGAACGCCGTGTAAAGCGCGCCGAGTTCCCGCATCAGCAGGACTTCCGTCCAGCCGTCGTAAATCGTGTGGTGGAAGGTCAGCAGCAGATGGTGCCGGTCCTCGCCCAGGACGACCAGCCGGCCGCGCGCGAGCGGACCGCGGGCCAGGTCGAAGGGGGCCGCGGCCTCCTCCCGCCGCAGCCGCTCCAGCCGCTCCGCCAGGCCGGCGTCGGCGCCGACGGCCCGCGTCAGGTCGTCCACGGACAGCGCGAAGCCGCTGTCCGCCGGATCCACCTGCTGGAACACCTCGCCGTCCACCGCCAACAGACGCGTACGCAGGGCCTCGTGACGTGCCGTCAAGGCGTCGAGCGCACGGGCGAGGGCGGTACGGTCCAGGGGGCCGCGCACGTCGAAGGCCAGCGGCACGTGGTACGCCTCGCTCGCCCCCGGCAACTGGGCCAGGAACCACAGCCGTCGCTGGGCGAACGACGCCGGGACGCGATCCCGCGCGGCGGCCGCCGGAGCGGAGTCCCGGTCGTGGGCGGCGGGCGGCGCGGGGCGGGCG
The DNA here is from genome assembly GCF_050937075.1 of Streptomyces sp. CA-181903. Taxonomy (NCBI): domain Bacteria; kingdom Bacillati; phylum Actinomycetota; class Actinomycetes; order Kitasatosporales; family Streptomycetaceae; genus Streptomyces; species Streptomyces sp. CA-181903. Next base: position 235,953 of record NZ_JBNJLY010000001.1, on the reverse strand, counting down.
GGCGGCCCGCCGGCCGACTCCTTCCGCGCCGCGTCGGGCTGTTGGGGAAGGGGGCGCTGGGCGTCTGCTGCGCGGGCAAGGCTGCTTCTTCTCCTCAAGGGGAGGGTGGTTCTGCGGCGGGCTTTCGCCGTTCCGTGGCCCGGGATCGCCGGACGGGGGACGGGGCCCGCCCCGGCACCGCACCGCTTGTGCGGGGGAAACGGGAAAACGGGGCGACGGGGAAACGGGAGATGGCATGCGGGGAGCGTGCGGTTGCTGGGGGAAATCCGGCTGCGGCACCGGTAACGACCGACCGTCATGAGCGACTTCATGAGGCGTCGTCAGGGCATGGCAAACCTCCGGGCCGCACAGGCCGCCCTGGCGTACGGAACGCGGGACGACAGGCGCCGTGTATCGGTGTCTGGACTGTACGGCGATGATTGATCACCGAATGCGGCGTGTCAATGGGTGATCGCTCGAATGTGATCCTGCTCCCGTATCGCTTCCGCCCGCCGATAGATGGCCGGGGCAAAGACCGCTTGCGGGGAAGGCGGGGAGCGCGAATCCCCGAAGGGGAAGCGCAGGTGGGGACCGCTGAGGAATACCCACTGGTAATAAGTCGCGCGGCCGACGTGATCAAGATCGTAAATGGATGAACATCCCGGAGGACGCTTCGGCGCCGGGCCGACTAAAGCGGTATAGGGCCGCCCTCCGTCGTCGGCGAATCGCGCGACGCGCGGACGGGCCGGGGCGTCGCCGCACCGGCGGGCCCGGACGGGCGGGCGGCCGAGGGGACGGCCGGACGGCGCGCCGGTGAACACCGGCGGACGGAAGGGTGACGAAACCCCCGCCCGCAGACCGGAAACCTTACGTCAAGATCCTTTCTGGACAGGAAGATTGGCGCTCAAGCGTGTTCTGCTCCGAAGCTCCGCCCCGATAGAACCTGATCGTCAACAACAACCTCATGTCTGCGCCCCACAAGGGAGAGATCGTGAAGCGGATGGGATGGGCCGTCACCGCGGCCGTCACCACCATCGTCCTGGCCCAGTCGTCGCTCGCCGCCCAGGCGGCGGACTCCACCTCCGGGTGGCGGGCCCCCTCGTGCACCAAGGTCACCGGCGACGGAGCCGTCACCTTCACCACCGACGACGGCGCCACCCTCGCCCCGACGACGGGCACCTTGAAGTCCGTCAGCTACACCCACGGCCTGGTCGCGCTGGACACCCCCAACACGCTCCTCGCCACGCACAACGACGAGCTCCAGCGCTCGACGGACGCCGGCTGCACCTGGACCCGCGTCGCTTCGCTCGGCAGCGGCTCCACCTGGCTGACCGCCGCCACCGGCGGCCGGGCCTTCGCCTGGGAGAAGAACGGCGGCTACCTCGCCCGCGTCGACGGCAAGACCGTCACCAAGCTGTCCTCGCCCAGCGCCGACATCGTCGGCGTCGGCACCGACAAGGCGCGCCGCGACCACGTCCGCCTCGCCGGCAGCGACGGGCAGCTCTACGACTCGACGGACGCCGGCGCCACCTGGAAGCCGATCGGCAAGCTCGCCTTCGGCCCGGGGGCCAACCTCTACACCGTGTCCTTCGACCCCGCCGACCTCGACCACGCGGTCGCCGGCGGCATGACGACCGGCGGCGCGGTCACCACCGACGGCGGCGCCACCTGGACCGCCGCCACCGGCCTGTCCGCCACGGCCGGCGGCAAGTCCAACCTCTTCGCCGCGTCCGTCTCCCCGGCCGACCGCAACGTCGTCTACGCCCTGGGCATCGACCTCGTGGAGGCCGCGCCCGGCTCGGGCGCCGAGGGCCGGCACCTGTACCGGTCCACCGACGGCGGCCGGACGTACACCCGGATCGTCGACGACACCCCGGACACCGAGCTCACCAACAGCACCCTGCTGGCGCCGAGTCCCGTGGACGCCAACGTCCTCTACTTCGAGTACGGCACGTACTTCCAGGCGTACGGCACCGACCTCTACCGCTACGACGCGCGGACGGGCAAGGTCGGCAAGACGCACAACGCCCACGACGGCATCTCGGCCATCGCCTTCAACCCGGCGCGGCCGTCCGTGATGTACCTGGGCCTGGAAGAGGTGCAGGTCGACCACTGACCCGGCGCCCCGCCCGGATTCCTCCGGGACGGGAACGACGGAGACTGGCCCGCGCGCACGTGGAGGTCGTGCGGGCCGGCGGCCGGGTCGGGTGGCCGCCCGGCAGGCGGGGCGCCGGCGCGGGTGGTGCCGTGCCGGCGCGCCCGGACGCCCCCGCGGGCTCAGAGATGCCAGCTCGGCGTCCCGTCCGCCACCGAGAGCACGACGAACAGCACCAGCCCGATGACGCCCAGCACCATGCCGAGTCGGGCGCGGAAACGCCGGGCGGTGCCCCGGGCGAGGGCGACGGCACCCAGCGCGATGGCGCAGGGGCCGAAGACGACGTTGGCGATCAGCAGCCCGAGGAGGCCCGTGACGAACGACGTTACGGCCATGAAGTCGGCGTTACGGCGCCGGCGTGCGGCGTCGCGGTGCCCGGGGGCGTGTCCCGCCGGATGGTGTACGTGGCCGGGGTGCTCGGCGTCCGGCCTGACGGCGGTCGTGGGGCGCTCACCGGCGCGTTCGTGGGTGTCGGCACGTTCGTGGGTGTCGGTGAAGTCGCGGGTGTCCGCGGGGCCGTGCGTGTGCGCGGAACCGTGGGCGTCGGCGGTGCCGTGCGTGCCGGCGGTGCCGTGCGTGCCGGTGGGCTTTCGCGTGTCCAGGGAAGAGATGCGGTTCATCAGGGCTGCTCCTTACCGGTCCCGCCGGTGCGCCCGGCCGCGCTCGCGTACCGCGAAGGCGGCCAGCCAGGCGAGGATCGCCGCCGCGGAGACGAGGGTCACGGGCAGCGGCACGTGCGCGGCCGTCCCGGTCAGGACGCCGAGCAGAAAGAGGGCCAGGACGAGGAAGAACATGTCCGTCCTTTCTCTCGAGCGGTCGAAGGGTGGCCCGCGGGCGACGGCACGCCGCCTGACGTTCCGTCAGTCGTCCGCGTCGTCGCGTGTCGATCTCTTGACTGCTGACTGAACGGCTGCCCGGAGGGCCGCCCGCTATTCCTGTGACGTGCCCGACTCCGGCTCCGGCGGCGCCCGTTGGAGCCGGAGCGCGGACGCCGCGAAGGCCGCTCCCCGTCCTACGGGAAGCGGCCTGCCGGCTTTCTCGGAAAGGCGATGCGGAGCCGCCCGGTCAGCGCCTCCCGGCGCGCTGCCGCAGCCGCCCGACCAGGGCCAGCGTCAGCGCCAGGCCGCCCGTGAAGTACAGCTGCACCCGGGTGTCCGCGTCGAGCGTCATCAGCACCAGCACCCCGGCCACCCCGGCCAGCGTCACCCACGTCAGATACGGGAAGCCCCACATCCGGACCACCAGCCTGCCGGGCGCCTCGCGCTCCAGCCGGCGGCGCAGCAGCAGTTGGGAGACGGCGATGAAGCCCCACACGACCAGCACGACGCCGCCGACCATGTTGAGCAGCCAGGCGAAGACGGTGGTGGGCCACCAGAAGGAGAGCAGGACGGCGAAGAAGCCGAAGCCGGACGAGGCGAGCACCGCGCGGCGCGGGATCCCGCCCGACACCTTCGCCAGGAACCTCGGGCCCTGACCCCGCGCGACCAGCGAATAGGCCATCCGCGACGAGCCGTAGATGTTGGCGTTCATCGCCGACAGCAGCGCGACCAGCACCACCACGTTCATGATCTGGCCGCCGCCCGGGACACCGAGCCGCTCCAGCACGGCCGCGTACGGGCCCTGTTCGGTGACGGACTTGTCGTGCCACGGCAGCAGCGTGACGATCACCAGCATCGACCCTACGTAGACGACGCCGATCCGCCACATCGTCGTCCGCACGGCCTTGGCCACGCCGCGCACGGGGTTCTCGGACTCGGCGGCGGCGATGGTGACCGTCTCCAGGCCGCCGTACGCGGCGACCGAGGCCAGCAGCCCGATCAGCAACCCGTTGGTGCCGGTCGGCAGGAACCCGCCGTCGTGCAGGAGGTGCGCGGTGCCGGGGGAGTCGCTGCCGGGCAGCACGCCGAGGATCGCCAGCACGCCGAGGCCCAGGAAGAGGGCGATGGCCCCGATCTTCAGGGCCGCGAACCAGAACTCGAACTCGCCGAAGTGCGCGACCGAGCCCAGGTTGCTGCCGCAGAACAGCGCCATCAGGATCAGCACCCACATCCAGGACGGGGTGCCGGGGAACCACCCCTGGAGGATGTGGGCGGCGCCGATCGCCTCGATCGCGACGCCCACCACCAGCAGCGTCCAGAACATCCAGCCGGCGGTGAAGCCGGCCCACGGGCCGATCGCCCGGTCGGCGTGCACGGAGAAGGAACCGGACGCCGGGTTGGCGGCGGACATCTCGCCGAGCATCCGCATCACGAACATCACGAGCAGGCCGGACACGGCGTACGCGAGCACGATGGAGGGCCCGGCGGCGGCGATGCCGGCGCCCGACCCGACGAACAGGCCCGCGCCGATGACCCCGCCCAGCGCGATCATCGACAGGTGCCGCTGCTTGAGCCCGTTCGACAGCGAGCCCGAGGGGCTCGGCCGCGACGCGTCGTCGGCCGGGCGGCCGTCGAGGACCGTGCCGTCGGCGGGTGGCGTGTCGGTTGCGGGCCCTCCGCCCGAGGGCGGCGGAGAGGGCGTCAGTGTCCGGCTCATGGTCATGCCTGTCCAATATGCGAGATCGGGAGGTCTCGATTATGGGCAAAGGGATGGCCCGGCGCGCGCCTCGTCCGATATGCGGACGATCGCATCACGCACGGTGATCGTCGTGCGGCGGAGGAGGGAAAGGCGGACGACGGCGGAGAACAGCGGACGATGGCGGAAAACATGCGCGTATCGGGCGATCTGCGAAGATCGGCTCATGAGCGCTCGGTTCCGCTCCCTCCTGGCGCGCTGGCCGGTGGGCGCGCCCGTCCTGGCCGCCGCCGTCCTCGCGCTGACCTGGGGGCGGTCGCTGTCCCCGGGCCTCGTGGCCCTCGTGAGCTGCTGCCTGGCCGCCGCGGTGCTCTCCGCGGTGCACCACGCGGAGGTCGTCGCGCACCGGGTCGGCGAACCCTTCGGCTCGCTCGTGCTCGCCCTGGCCGTGACCGTCATCGAGGTGGCCCTCATCGTCACGCTGATGGCCGACGGCGGCGACAAGAGCAGTTCGCTCGCCCGGGACACCGTCTTCGCCGCCGTGATGATCACCTGCAACGGCATCGTCGGCCTGTCCCTGCTGGTGGGGGCGCTCCGGCGGCGCGTGGCGGTCTTCAACGCCGAGGGCACCGCCGCCGCCTTCGGCACGGTGGCGACCCTGGCGGGGCTCAGCCTGGCCCTCCCGACGTTCACCACCAGCACCCCCGGGCCGCGCTTCTCTGCCGCCCAGCTCGTCTTCGCCGCGCTGGCCGCCCTGATCCTCTACGGCCTGTTCGTGGCGACCCAGACCGTACGGCACCGGGACTACTTCCTGCCCGTGACGGCCGCCGGCGAGGTCATCGACTCCGACGAGCACGCCGACCCGCCCTCCGCCCGGACCGCGCTGACCAGCCTCGGACTGATGGGCGTCGCCCTGATCTCGGTGGTCGGCCTGGCCAAGGGCGTCTCGCCGGTGATCGAGTCCGGCGTGGCCGCGGCCGGCCTCCCGGCGTCCGTCGTCGGCGTCGTCATCGCCCTGCTGGTGCTGCTGCCGGAGACCATCGCCGCCGTCCGAGCCGCCCGCCGCGACCGCGTCCAGACCAGCCTCAACCTCGGCCTCGGCTCGGCCATGGCCAGCATCGGCCTGACCATCCCGGCGGTCGCCGCGGCCTCGGTCTGGCTGGAGGGCCCACTCGTCCTCGGCCTCGGCGCCACCCACATGGTCCTGCTCGCCCTCACCGTCGCCGTCGGCACCCTCACGGTGATCCCGGGCCGGGCCACGCCCCTCCAGGGCGGCGTGCACCTGTCGCTGCTGGCAGCGTACGTGGTGCTGGCGGTCAGCCCCTGAGCGGTACCTGACCGACTCCTGGCGGGGGACGCGGCATCTCGACGACGCTTCGCGGGGCGTCGCCCCTCTCGGGCGGTCCGCCGGGTCTCGGCCCGCCCGGCGGACCTGTTCCCGCCTGTTCCGGCCCGTGCCGACCCGTTCCCGGCCCGTTCGGACCCGGAGCAGGGCCCTTCGGCCCTCCCGAAAGACCGGCCCCGGCAGCCACGTTGGAAGCAGCGGCCGCTCCCGCTCGGCGTCCCACGTACCCACCGCCACCGCTCCCGCTCCCCAGGAGGGTCCCATGCCCGGCACCATCGCCGTCGGAGTCGACGGAACCGATCACAGCCGCGCCGCGGCCGACTGGGCGGCGGCCGAGGCCGCGCGGCGCGGCATGGAGCTGTGCCTCGTGCACGCCTCCGTACGGCGCCCCCACGTCGTGGTCGCCGCCGAGGACGCCGCCGCGCGGGAACGCTGGGCGGCCGACGTCCTGCGCGACGCGGGGGAGCGGGCGGCCAAGGAGTTCCCCTCCCTCACCGTCACCACCCGGCAGGTCGCCGCCGACCCGGTCCCGGCCCTCATCGCGGAGGCGGCCGGGGCCGACCTGCTCGTGCTCGGTTCGCGCGGCCACGGCACCGTCGTCGGGCATCTGCTCGGCTCCGTCGGCCTGCACGTGCTGCGCCAGGCCACCGGCCCGGTCGTGGTCGTCCGCGGCCCGCGCGACGACGACCGGCGGGGGAGCGGGCGGTACACGGACGGTCAGACGGACGACCCGGCCGCGGGCGAGGTCGTCGTGGGCGTACAAGACCTGGCGGAACGCGGAGCTCCCGTCCTGGACTTCGCGTTCGCCGCGGCGGAACGACTGGGTACGCGGCTGCGGGCGGTACGGGCCTGGACGGTCCCGCCGGTCTTCGCCTGGAGCCCCGGCTCCCTGTGGCTCGCCGGGGAGGACGAGGGAATGCGCGAACGCGAACGCCGGTGCCTCGACGAGGTCCTGCGCCCGTGGCGCGAACGCCATTCGACGGTCGACGTGGCCGCGCACGTCGAGACGGGCAGCGCGGCCCAAGTGCTGCTCGCCCATGGCGCCGGGGCCGCGCTCGTGGTCGTCGGACGACGGCTGCCCGGGCGGCACGGCGTCCACCGCCTCGGCCCGGTCGCCCTGGCGGCCCTGCACCACGCGCCCGGCCCGGTCGCGGTCGTTCCGCATCCGTGATCCATGAGGCAGCCGTGCGCGGGCGGGGCGGGGACGAGCGGGGGCGGAACGGGCAGCGGCGGAGCGGGTGGGGCGGGGACGAGCCGCCTGGCCCTGTCGCGGTCGTTCCGCATCCGTGAGGCAGCCGTCGCGGGCGAGGCCGGAACGAGCCGCCGCGCCCCGCCGTGTCGTGCCGCCTCACCCCGCCGCGCGCCGCGCCCCGCCGCGTCGGATCAGCGCAGCGCGGTCAGCCGCCGGAGCGCCCGGTGACCGTCCCGCCCGTCGTCGCCGCCGGGGGCGGGGGTGCCCGCGCCGCAGTACTCGGCGTCGACGAGGGCGGCCAGGTCGCCGCCCCAGTCGCCGTTCAGGTTGAACGCCGCCGTGTGCCGCCCGTCGGGCGATGACACGGCCAGCGACGTGGAACCGTGGATGCCGCCGCTGTGCAGCCAGACCGGTGTGCCGCACGAGGTGACGGCCCGCGAAATGCCCAGCCCGTACCCCGTCTCGCCCGGCTCGCCCTTGCTCGGCACGGTGGTCAGCAACTCGCGCTGCTGCCGCTCGGGCAGCAGCCTGCCGGAGAGCAGGGCCCCGTAGAAGCGGTTGAGATCGCCGGTGGTCGAGATGATCTCGCCCGCGGCCCAGGCCCACGACGGGTTCTGCTCGGTGGTGTCGTGGATCTTCGCGGACGGGTCGCCGAAGAGCTTGCTGTACCCGCGCCCGTGCGGGCCCGGGACGCCCGGCGAGGTGCCCGGCAGCGTCGTGGCGCGCAGCCCCAGCGGCCGCAGGACGCGGCGCCGGATCTCGTCGGCGTAGGGGCGGCCGGTCAGCTTCTCGATGAGCATCCCGGCGAGGATGTAGTTGGTGTTGGAGTAGGACCAGTCCGTGCCCGGCCGGAAGTCGGGCCGGTGCGACAGGGCGGTGCGCAGGAGGTCGGCCGGCTTCCGGGTGTCGTAGCGGTGCTTGAAGAAGTCCGTGCCGAGGGCCTTCCGGAAGCCCTCGTCATTGGTGTAGTTGAAGAGGCCGCTGGTGTGGTTGAGCACCTGCCGGATGGTGATGCGGCCGCCGTCGTTCCCGTTGCCCCGGACGACACCGGGCAGTCTGCGTTCCACTGTGTCGTCGAGGTCGACCTTGCCCTCCGCCTCCAGTTGCAGGAGGACGACCGAGCTGAACACTTTGCTGATGCTGCCGATCCGGAAGCGGTCCTGGGGCAGCCGCTTGCGGTGCGTCTCCAGGTTCGCGACTCCCGCCGAGCCGTTCCACCGCCCGTCCTCGTCCCGCGCTTCCGCGAGCAATCCGGGTATCCCGGCGCGTACTTGTGCCTCCAGTGCGGCCTGTGTCGCCCTGTGCGAGGTGCGCGCGTCCGCCGCCGGGGCGGCCACGGCCGAGGTGACGGCGGTCGCGGCCACCGTCACGGCCGCCGCCCCGGCGATCAAAGCCCTGTGCACTGTCCTTGCGCTGCCCATCCGCGGTCTCCGTTCGGTCCTTGTGCGATGAAGGGTGCGTACGGGAGACAGGACTCCCGTACCGCGCCCGTCCGTTGAGCGGAACCGGGACGAGGCGGGGGAGAGGGGAGGGGAACCGGCCACCCGTTCCGCCGTTCCGCGCGGGACCGAAGGGGGCCGGGTGGTGCCGGGGCTCCTGGGAGAAGCCCTGCTGCGCTGTCACCGCGCGGCCGTGGGAACTTGGCGCGAAGCGGGTGGACCGGGCGGCCGGTTGCCGTGACGGGGACGGCGGGCCTGGTCACCCGGTGGAGGCCGGCGCGGACGACGTCAGCGGACCGGCGCCCCGCCCTTTCCTCCCCTCCGCTCCCGAGACGACCGCGCGGAAGGACAGCGCGAGGGACAGGGCCGCCGCGACGAGGCAGCCGCCGGCCCACAGCGGTCCGACGGGCCCGAGGCCCGTGCCGAGGGTGGTGGCGGCGACGAGCGGTCCGACGGCGGCGCCGGCGTTGAGGGCGGCGGTCGCGTACGCGCCCGCCATGGTGGGCGCGCCCGCCGCCTCGTACAGGACCCGTGTGATCAACGTGCCGCCCAGCGCGAACGACAGGGCGCCCAGGGCGAGAACGAGGACGAGCAGGGCGGCGGGCCGCTCGGCCAGGAGGGCCAGTGCCGGCCAGCCGACGAGCAGCGGCGGGCCGCCGGCCGCGACGACCAGGCCCGGGCGGCGGTCCGCGAACCGCCCGGCGAGGGTGACACCGGCGAAGGCACCCGCCCCGAAGAGCATCAGCACGGCCGGGACCCACAGTTCGCCCAGCCCGGCGCGGTCGGTCACGACGGGAGCGAGGAAGGTGAAGCTCCCGAAGGTCGCCGCGTTGACCAGCGCGCCCAGCAGCATCACCAGGAGCAGCCGCGGGTTCCCGAGCCGCGCGAGCTCCGAGCGGAGGGCCGGCCTGCCGGCCGCGTCCTCCCGCCGCGGACGGGCGGGCAGGCCCGCGAGGATGCCGACGGCCGCGGGCAGACAGAGCGCGGCCACCGCCCAGAAGGTGGCCCGCCAGCCGAGCAGCGCGCCCAGCAGCGCTCCCGCCGGGACACCGGCGACCGTGGCGACCGTCGTCCCCGACAACAGGACGGCCGGCGCCCGCCCCTTCTCGTCGCGCGGCACCAGACCGGCGGCGGTCGTCAGCGCGACGGCGAGGAAGCCCGCGTTCGCCAGCGCCGCGACGACCCGCGTCGCGAACAGGACCGGGAAACTCGTCGTGATCGCCCCCACGGCATGGGCCGCCGCGAACCCGAGGACGAACAGGAGGAGGCTGCTCCGCCCCGGCCGGCCGCGCGTGAACGCGGCCGCGAGCGGGGCGCCGACGACCATCCCGACCGCGAAGCCCGGGGTGAGCGCGCCCGCCGTACCGAGCGGTACGCCGAGGTCGGAGGCGATGTCCGGCACGAGTCCGGACAGCATGAATTCGGAGGTTCCCATGGCGAAGACCGCCACGGCGAGCAGATACAAGGGGAGGGGCATGGAGGGGCTCCGAGGTGAGGGGAGGCGAGGAACGGCTCGTCTCGTCACCGCGGTCGGCACCCACGGGCACACGCGTCCGGCGGGCGTCCGGAAAGGACGGCGGAGTTCAGTGGTGGCGCTGGGGGCTGACGGCGTGACCGGCAGCCCCCACCCTGGATGCTTCGGGGCGCGACATGCCCGGCACGCTACCGGAACGGCGCCCGTCCGAGCACACGGATATTCCGCACCGGACGGCGGCCGCCTGCTCCTCCTCCGCCACGGTCCGCTTCACGGCGGCCCGCACCGACTCGTCGCGCTCCGCCTTCGTGACTCCCGCACCGGAGTCGCCGGATCCGGCCTACGGACCCCCGGACCTCGTGAGGCGGAACCGGGCGACAGCCAGCCCCGGAACCGGCTCGAAGTCGGCGAGACGCGCGAAACCGAGTCGCTGGTACAGCGCCACGGCGGGGTGGTTGTCCGCGCCCGTACTCACCACCACGTCACGGCCCGGAACCAGTTCCCCGAGCAGGTGGCGAAGCAGCCGTGACGCCAGCCCGCGACGGAACCAGGGCGGATCGACGCAGACGCGGTGCACATCGACGGCCGCGTCTTCGCCGAACTCCTGCCAGGCGACGAACGCGGCGACCCGACCGCTTCCGGTGACCGCGCCGAGCCACCGCAGGGGCTGGGCGCGCATCTCCTCCAGGCTCTCCCGCAGAGCCGGGATGCCGGTGTGACCGATCAGCTCGGCCTCGACCGCGTAGGCGCGGCGGCCGACGCGATGCACCTGCGACGCCGTGGCGGCGTCCGCCATGCTCAACTCCCACACGGCGAGGCCGGCACCGTCCCGTCCCGAAATCGCCGCCACTACCGGGGCGCGACCGTCTTGAGCCAGTCGTCGACGCCGACGACCTCCGCCCACTGCGGGAAGAGCCGCTCGGTGAGGACCTGGTGCAATACCGGGTCGGTGTCCGCGCAGGCGTCGGAAAGGACCGTGAGACCGAAGTCCATGTCGTTCGCCGCGCACACGGTGGACAGCACCACGGCACTGGTGGCGATGCCGGCGACTACGAGGCTGTCGACGCCGCGCGCCCTCAGCACCACGTCGAGATCACTGCCCGAGAAGGCGCTCGCCCGCCTCTTGGTGACCACCACGTCACCGGGCCGGGGCGCGACGTCGGGGTGGATCTCCGTGCCCGGCTCGCCCTCGACGAAGAGACCGTCCCGCGCGATGGCGGCCAATGGCTTGTTGCGCGTACCGACTTCCGGGAAGCCGGGCCGCAGCGCGATGACCACGTAGACCACGGGTATGCCCGCCACCCGGGCCCCGTCGATCGCCCTGCGCAGGCGCGGCAGGTATCCGGAGTCGTCGACGGCGATGTCCACGATGGCCCGCTGGACGTCCATCACGAGAAGGGCGCTGCTCATGTCGTCTCCAGGGGCGAGGTCGTTCGGTGGTGAAGTGGGCTGTTTCCGCCGGACGTTCGTGATCTTACGCTGCCGTGGCGTCGGCAGCGTTTCCGGGCGCCATCGGGTGCGCGTTTCATCGGACCGGGAACGCCGCCTGGAAGGCGAGCCGGTGGGGGCGTCCGCACCGAGTCGGGTCAGCACGTCGTCCAGCGCGAGGTGCTCCTGCCAGGGCTCCCGGCCGGTCATGGCGGTCAACTCCCGGACTCTGTCCTCCAGGGCAGGGACCCGCTTGTCCTTCTATCGGTGCGGGTCTCCGGGTTGTGTTGGCCGATCAGCTGTGTGCTGGGAGCGGTCTTGGCGCCGGGTGGCGTGGAGGGAGCCGAGCAGGTGGAGGGAGTGGGCGCTGGGGCTGCCCGGTTCGGCGTGGTAGATGACGAGTTGCTGGCCGGGTGCCTCGCGTACGTCGAACGCCTGGTAGGTGAGGGTGAGCGGGCCGACGTCCGGGTGGTGGAGGTGTTTGGCGTCCTGCGTCTTGCCCCGCACGGTGTGGGACTGCCACAGGCGTGCGAAGTCCGGGCTGTGTTCGGTGAGGGTGCGGACGAGTTCGCGCAGCCGCGGGTTGTCCGGTTCGAAGCCGGTCGCCTCACGGAGGTTGGCGACGGTGGCTTGTGCCGCCCGGTTCCAGTCCGTGTAGAAGGCAGGGCCGGCGGGGTCGAGGAAGGTCATGCGGGCGAGGTTGTCCGCCGGGGTGAACGCCGAATAGAGGGCCTGGGCCAGCGCGTTGACTGCGATGAGGTCGAGGGTTCGGTTCATGACGAACGCCGGGGTGTTGGGGTAGCCGTCCATCAGCTGTCGCAGGGCGGGGCTGACGCGCCCGGTGGAGTGAGGCGAGAGTCGGTCGCCGGGCGTGGCCCCGGCCAGCCGGTACAGGTGCGCTCTGGCGTCCTCGTCGAGGCGCAGCGCGTGGCTGAGGGCGTCGATCACCTGGGGTGAGGGGTTGCGTTCGCGGCCTTGTTCGAGGCGGGTGTAGTAGTCGGCGTTCACTCCGGCCAGGACGGCGACCTCCTCGCGGCGCAGCCCGGCGACTCTGCGGGTCCCGTGGCTCGGCATGCCGACGTCGTGCGGGCGCAGGGCGGCGCGGCACGCGCGCAGGAAGTCCCCCAGATGGTTGTCGTCCATGTCTTCAGGCTAGGCGGCGCGCCGGTGGGCTGCCTGGGTGTCGTGCACCCAGGGAGCATGCGTCCTGGTCGGTCGCCGCTGACCTGCGCAGACTCGGTGGAGCGGGAGGGACCGCACCGTTCGAGGAGAGGGGGCCGCCATGGCCGCGATCGAGGACGGCCACGTGGACGTGGTCGGTATGTGGGTGACCGAGGACGGGCACATTCGGCAGGAACTGCTGCCGGACGGCCGTTACGACGAGGCTCGCGGCGAGCGGGCCAGTGCGTACACCGGCCGTTACACGGTCACCGGTAGTCACCTGGACTACGTCGACGACACCGGGTTCACCGCCACAGGGGACATCCGCGACGGAGTGCTCTACCACGAACACCTCGTGCTGTACCGAGAGTCGAGCACGTCGTAGCACGGCGGTGAGCGTAGCGGGACAACGGGGTTCGGGCAGCGGCTGCTCCGGTCGGGGAGACCGACTCCTCGTGGGAGCGGGCCGACTGACGAGGCAGGCAGCAGTCGCTGACAGACGTATCAAACGCAAGGGAAGGACCGTATTCATGACCGGACGACGTCTTGAGGGCAAGGTGGCCCTGATCACGGGCGCGACCGGGGGGATCGGTGCGGCGACCGCCGAACTCTTCGCTCAGGAGGGCGCCCGGCTGGTGATCACCGATGTAGCCCGGGAACCCCTCCGGATGCTGGAGCGGCGCATCGAGGCGGGTGGCGCGGAGGTGGCGACCGCCCTCCTCGATGTCTCCTCCGCCCGGCAGTGGGAGGAGGTGACGGCCTTCGTACGCGATCGTTTCGGAGTGCTGGACGTGCTGGTGAACCTCGCCGGAATCGTGGACTGGCCGGGTATCGAGGACACGCGGGAGGAGGTGTGGGACCGCGTGATCGACGTGAACCAGAAAGGCACCTGGCTCGGTATGAGGGCGGCGATGCCGCTGCTGCGAGCGAGCGGCAACGCGTCGGTGATCAACACCTCGTCCGTCCTCGGCCTGGTGGGCAGCGGCGCGGCCGCGGCCTACCAGGCGTCGAAGGGCGCGGTGCGCCTGCTGAGCAAGACGGCCGCGGTCGAGTACGCCCGGCAGGGCGTACGGGTCAACTCGATACACCCCGGAGTGGTCGCCACACCGATGATCCAGGACCTCCTGGACGAGCAGGGCGACCAGCAGGCGGACATCCGGCGCACCCCCATGCGCCGAGCCGGCCGCGCCGATGAGGTCGCCCCCGCGATCCTCTTCCTCGCCGGCGACGACTCCTCCTTCGTCACCGGCTCGGAACTCGTCGTCGACGGCGGCCTCACCGCACACTGAACAACCCGCCCGCCGGGCGTCCACGACGCCTCCCGTGCGCACGCACGGCAAGCGCGCTCATCTCCCGTGCCGTCTGCCTAGCGAGTGCGCGACCGTACAGCAGCCCAGACAGTCGGCGCGGGAAACTGCGCGCGACCCTGACCTTCACGAGAGGACCTCATCATGACGCCCACCGCCGCGTCTGCCGAAGCACCCGAGTTCGCCGGGAAGACCGCCCTGGTCACCGGGGCCGCGCGCGGCGTGGGCAAGGAGACCGTGGCACTGCTCCACGCCCGCGGCGCCCGCGTCGTCGCCGTCGACCTGCGTCCCGACGTCACGACCCTGGGGGACGAATTCCCCGGCGTACTCGCGATCCGGGGCGACATCACGCGGGAGGAGACCGCCGTCCACGCGGTCCGCTCGGCGCTGGACGCCTTCGGAGGACTGGACATCCTGGTGAACAACGCCGGACGCACCCTGAACAAACCCGTCACCGAAACCACCGCCGAGGACTGGGACACCGTGATGGCCGTCAACGCCCGCGGATCCTTCCTCTGCGCCCGAGAAGCCTTCCGGGCCATGCGGAGCCGGGGCGGCGGGAGCATCGTCAGCACCGGGTCCTACGCCGGCACGGTCGCCCTGCCCGAAGGCGCCGCCTACAGCGCGTCCAAAGGCGCCCTGGCCCAATTGACCAAGGTGCTCGCCGTCGAAGGCGGACCATGGGGCATTCGCGCCAACCTTGTCGCCGCAGGCGTCATCGAGACCGACTTCCTCGACACGATCCGCCCCGACGGCCGCGCCTACCTCGCATCGTTCGCCGACGCCCAGCCCCTGGGCCGCGTCGCTCAGCCCGAAGAGATCGCCGAGGTTCTCTGCTTCCTCGCCTCGCCACGCTCCAGTTTCATCACCGGAGCCGTGGTACCCGCAGACGGCGGCTTCACCGCCGTCTGACGTGACGGGGCCGATCAGCCGTTGGTCGGACACACCTCCCTGCTTGCCGGATGGCGGGTTGCCGCGGCCCACGACGGCCACCGGCTGGAGCAGTTCATGCGGTCCAAGGGCCCGCTCCGGCACCAGAAGATGGTCACCCGCTTCCACCGCGCCGACCAGGGCGACGAGTTCGGCGCCCGGGACGCGCTGCCGGCCTGCCGCAAGAGCGTGGCCTCCATGGCCGAGATGCAGCGCGCGTGCGCGTTCGAGGCGATGTACCTCGTCGGCCGGGCAGGCGCATACCCAACAGGCGCCGTGAACCCGTAGACGGCGGCATCGCCACAACCGCGTAGGCCGCCGCCGCCGGACATCGGTCGCCGTGACAGTGGCCAGTTGCGATTCCTAGCTGGCGGCCAGTTGGCGGGGAGGCAACTGGCCGCCAACAGTTACTCACTATTGATGGAACGGGTTGCTCGTCTGGCGCAGGTGGGCGTCGATCAGAGCGAAGGTGGGCTCCGGTTGTTCGATCTGCGGAAGGTGGCCCGCCTTGGGGATCACCTCGAGTCGGCCGTTGCCGAAGGCGTCGGCGTAGGTCGCGCCGTAGGCGGGGGTGACGATGCGATCGCTCTCACCCCAGAGCAGGAGGGCAGGCGCCTGGATATGCCCGAGCTCATGCAGCAGCTTGGGGTTGTGCATGTAGGGGTCGCCGGCGAGGGTGCGCATGGTGGTCATGTTTATTTGTCTGCGCGCGAGTTCTTCTGAGGGGACGTCGGCTGGGTCGAGGTAGTAACGGTCCGAGTCGTGCCAGGAGTGCTCCGCGACGCCGCGGGCGTCAAGGGCGAAGAAGTCGGTGATCGGTTCCGTCTCGACCTCCACGCCGACAGCGTCGATCAGGACAAGGCCGGTGATGCTTCCCGTGCTGTCGCGTACGGCCATCTCGGCGGCTATCCAGCCCCCGAGCGAGGAGCCGATGACGAGAACGTCGCGCAGCCGGCGTTCGCGCAGGGTGTGCAGGTAGGCGAGGGCGAGGTCGTCGATGCCGGTGAGCCATGCGGGACGGTGGGTGCCGTCCCAGCCGGGGTGCACGGGCGTGAGGGTGTGGGCGATGCGGGAGAGGTGCTGGGCGAGGCCGGCGACTGTGGCGGGCCCTCCGCCGCCGTGCAGGATGAGAACCGGCCTGCCGGCCCCGGCCTCGGACAGAGTGAGGGACAAGTCGGCGTACGCAGCTGATGCGTCTTTGAGCATGCCCACCAAGGTAACTAAACATCCTTATATAAGCTAGCTTAGTTACGATGTAGACTTGCTCCATGCATGGTGAGCTGCAAGAACTCGGCAGAGCGGTCAAACAAGCCCAGTATCGACAGCATCGAGCACTTGACAGCGCACTCTCGGCCATCGGCACGACGCTGGCCCAGTGGGACGCCCTGCGCGCGATCAGCCGCTCACCCGGGTCGTCGGCCCGCGAGTTGGCCGCAGCGACGTTTCAGACCGAGCAAGCCTTCGGAACGCTCGTCGCCCGCCTCGCAGCGCAGGACCTCGTGGAGCGCCGACCGGGACACGGCCGGCGTATCGAGCACCACCTCACGCCCCTCGGCGGGCACGTCCTGACGGCCGGCCACAAGGTTGCCGACGAGGTGCTCGCCGACTGCTTCTCCGCCTTGCCCGACGCGGACCGCGCGACCCTGCTCGACCTACTACAGCGACTCACCGCAGAACGAGACACGTAGACCCGACCGCCAGGACACGCCTCCGGCGGGTGTACCCATCCCTCGCTGCCCGTTGGGCGGCCGCTTCGGTGCGGCCGGAAACACGCTCACACCGACCGAGAAGCACTGGCTCGAGGAGTACGCCGAGTTCGGGCGGTCAGGAGTACGCCAAAGCAAGACGATTCACCCGCTAACGTCCCCGGTACCCTCATCGGCCCGCCGACTCGAGCCTTTCAAGAGCAGCTATTTGAGCTTCTCAGGGCGGTCCGTGTGGCCGTCCAACCCTACGGCGGCAGTGGCGGATCGAGGGCCGCTGGGAGGAGATCCTCGCGGCTCTGCGGGCCCAGGAACGCGCCGGCCAGGGGCCGGGGGCCGACGCCGAGCGTCGGGATATTGGACAACCAGCGCCTGCGGGCCACCGAGAGCGGAGGCCGGCACGGGTACGACGGCGGCAAGAAGGTGGCGGGCATCAAGCGCCATCTCATGGTCGACACCCTCGGCCTGGTGCTCGTGGCCCGCGTCAGCCCGGCCGATGTCGGTGACCGGGACGGCGCCGCCGTGCTGTTGGCCCGCCGCGCGCACAAGTTCCCGCGGCTGCGGCACCTGTGGGCTGATCAGGGCTGTCGCGGCCGGGACTTTTCGGGCTGGTGTCTGTTCCCGTTCGTCGCTGCAGGACCGTCCGAGGTTTAGCCGGACGATGAGAGGATCGGCGGGTGTTGGGGAGCTCGGTGTGTGTCATCCGATCCTGCATTTCCCAGTCGCTGGTGCGGCAGGCGAGGGTGGCTTCTCAGGTATGCCGAGACCAGAACACGATGAACGCGACGTAGGTGATGGCGGCGGTGGCCACGAACCAGAAGTACGGATCGCCGTTCCGTCCGGATGCCAGCTCACCGATGAAGGCGCCGAGATTCCCCACGGTAAGCACCACGCCCGTGCCGGCCCAGGATCGCCCTGCGATCCGGGCGAAGCGCTCGTCGGGTTCCTTCTCGGTGAGGCCCTGGTAGGTCTCGCTCCGGCGTCCTAGCAGCACCAAGGCGAGACTGCAGACTGCCAGGATCCCGAACGTGACCAGGCCGAGAGCAAGGCGGCCTCCGGCAGTTGCGGCCACGAGGCAGGCGCCTCCGAGAACGAGAAAGAAACCGGGGACGGACCGCCTGGCCGTGTTACTGGTCATCTGCCGGGCCCTCATTGACATGAAACATCTCCTCAACGCTGACCTCGAAGAACTTGGCCATGGACAGGGCGAGCGGCAGGGAAGGTGTGTACCGCTCGGTCTCGATGGCATTGATCGTTTGCCTTGAGACCCCGAGGGCTGTGCCCAGTTGGCCCTGGGAGAGCCCTCGTGACGACCGCAGTTTCCTGACGCTGTTTCGCACGTGTAAAGCTTACTTGTCACCCCTCGGTCACTGTCAAGCTTGCTTTACAGGAAGGGTAGGGCCCGCACGGCGCCTTGGGCGTTCACCAACGGCAGGTCCGCGTGATATTCCCGCCGCCTCTCATCCTCCCGCGCCCGCTGCCGCCCGCTCAGCACGGCCCGTTCGGCGGCCGGCAGCAGCGCGGCGGAACGGTGGCGTGCTCGACGTAGCGGCGCCAGCCCTCCTTGGTGGTCAGCGGGGAATCCGGCGGGGCCTGCTCGCCGGGGTCAGTCGGCGACGTGACGGTCGCGGGCGCGCTCATATCCACCTTTCGGCTTCGGCGTGGGCGTCGAAGATCCCGAAGGGCACCATTTCCGCAGACGGCTCGGGGGCGGGCTCGGGGGCGGGCGTGTTCTCGGTCTCGGGCGCCGCAGCGGGTGCCGGGAGAGCGGCGGCGGCGCGGGCGCGGGCGATGACCCGCGCCGAGCGCAGGTCCGGTCCGTGCTCGGCCCGGGTCAGCAGCGCGTCCAGGACCCGGGCGACGGCGGCCTCGTTCGCGTCGTCCAAGCCGGCCGCGGCGGCCAGGCGCCGGGCGTGGTCCCAGGTGAAGTCCGCGAAGGGGGCGTTCACCAGCGGCAGGTGCCCCCAGGTCGCGGTGATCCAGCCGCCGGTGGTGCGGACGAAGACGCGGGAGAGGTCGTAGGGGTCATAGTGCACTTCCCACAGACTTCTCTTGGCCGCGTGGCCGGAGTGCTGGCGCCGCCACGGCCCCAGCTCGGGCGCGTCGTAGGTGCGGTGGCCGATGCGGATGCCGTAGTCGTTGATGGCCCGCCAGGCCACCGGCAGCAGTTCCAGGCAGTCCTCCCCGCGCAGCACCAGCGGCAGGTAGCCGGCCGCCGCGACCAGGGAGGCGTACTTGTCGTTCGGTGAGATCGCCTTCCCCGGACGGAACGGGTCGCGCAGGGCGTCGTGCGGCCGCATCTGCCACCCGGCCAGCAGTCATTCCTCCAACAGGCCCTGGAGCTCGGGGATCGTCCAGACGGCGGCCTGTTCGACTCGCTTGCCGCGGCAGGTGACGTCCCGGCCGGTGTAGCCGGCCAGGTGCTGGGCGAAGAGCGTGTTGATCTCGGAGAACGTCGCCTCCACGAATCGCCTTGTCCGTCGGCGTGCGCGGACGCGCCCGCTGGACGGAGATGCCCAGCCGCTCGCAGGCCCGCAGGAAGGTGTCGGAGATGAACACTTTCCCGCCGTCGATGACCACGGTGTCCGGCACGATCACCGGTTTCGCGGTGGCCTGTTCCATCCGCGCGTCGATGCCTACCAGGTGCCGGTGCGGCATCCGCGAGGCTGCCATCCGCAGCGATGCGGACCAGCCCGGCCGCATCGGCTCCGGGACCGGCATCCGCGCCAGCAGCAGCGAGGCGTGCCGCTACCGGCGACTGTCGAAGGACATGACTTGGAGCCCCTAACAAAATGACCTTGAGCAATGGCTGCTGTGGGTTCTGCGCGTATCGTGATCTCGCTGTGCAGCGGAAGGGGGTTTCGGTGGGCGAGAACGAGATCTATTACCGGGATGCGACCGAACTGGCAGAGCTGATCCGCAAGCGGAAGGTCTCCGCGGTGGATGTGGTACAAGCGCACTTGGACCGCATCGAGGCGGTCAACCCGAGGGTCAACGCCGTCGTGACGGTGGCCGCCGAGCAGGCGCTTGCTGCGGCGTGTGCCGCCGATCGAGCGGTGGCTGCGGGCGGCACCGTGGGTGCGCTGCACGGTGTTCCGTTCACGGTCAAGGACGCGCTGGATGTGGCGGGAATGGTGGCCACGCGCGGCTCGTCGTTGTTCCGGGACCGTGTTCCCGTGAGGGACGCGACCGCAGTGGCCCGGCTCCGGTCGGTCGGCGGGATTCCGCTGGCCAAGACCAACCTGCCCGAATTCTCCTACTGGACCGAGACCGACAACTTGATCATCGGCAGATCCCGCAACCCCTGGGACAGCGAGCGAACTCCGGGCGGATCGAGCGGCGGAGAGTCGGCCGCGATCGCCGCCGGGATGTCGCCGCTCGGGCTGGGCAGTGACGTCGCCATTTCGGTGCGGGGGCCGGCCCATGACACCGGCATCGTCGCACTGAAGGCGACCCGGGGACGGATACCGATCACCGGACACTGGCCCGAGGTTCCCCGCCGCTACTGGCACGTCGGCCCGATGGCCCGAAGCGTGCGGGACATCATGACTGCGTTGAACATTCTCGCAGGGCCCGATGGCATTGACGGGTACGTACGGCACGCGCCGAAAGATGTCGGCCGGCCGAGCGACGTAGCCGGGCTGCGGGTGGGCTGGGCGACCGAACCTGCCTTCGGCCCAGTGGATCCCGAGGTGACAGCCACCATCATGGAAGCGGCCGACGCGTTGCGGGCGCTGGGCTGCAGCGTCGAGCCGGCTCCACTGCAGGGATTGGAGGACCTCGACGGGACCGCGCTGAGCGCAGTGCTGTTCACCGCTGAGGTCGTGCCGTACCTCCGGCGGGTCGTAGTCGGCCGCGAGTCCGAGTTGCACCGCGTCATCCAGCGGACGATCAGCGCGCCGGAGGTGACGGCGGCTGACTATATCGCCGCGCAGCAGCAGGTCGAGGCGCTCAGTTCCCTGTTCGCCGGATACTTCGAGTGCTACGACGTGCTGCTGTGCCCCGTGTGTCCCATCCCCGCCCCACCGCACGCTCGGTCGAAGTTCGATGTCGGAGACGTCACCGTCCCGGCACGCGGCATCATGCGCGCGACCGTTCCGTTCAACCTCACTGGCCTCCCCGCGCTGTCGCTTCCCTTCGGGGCCACCGGCGAGAAACTGCCGATCGGCATCCAGCTAGTCACTCGCTGGTACGACGAAACGACCCTGCTGCGACTCGGTGCCGCACTCGAGACCGTCAGCCCCGTGCGGCACCGGCGCCCCGAGCTGACCTGATGCGCGGGTGACCGGTTGCCGTGGGTGGCATGACCAACTCTGCCGGACCGGCGGCCGTTCGCCCATCAGGGATCGCCCTGATCGCGCGCCGGTGCCCGCCTTCCCCCTGTTGTGCGCACCGCTCCGCCACCGGTCGTCGGTCGTCGCCCCAGCCCCCAGCCCCCGCCCCCCGCTCAGACCCTGACGCCGTAGTCCTGGGCGATGCCCGCGAGGCCCGAGGCGTAGCCCTGGCCGATGGCGCGGAACTTCCATTCCGGGCCGTGGCGGTAGAGCTCGCCGAAGACCATGGCGGTTTCGGTGGAGGCGTCCTCCGTCAGGTCGTACCGGGCCAGTTCGCGGCCGTCGGCGCGGTTCACCACGCGGATGAAGGCGTTGCGGACCTGGCCGAAGCTCTGGCCGCGCTGGGCGGCTTCGTAGATGGAGACCGGGAAGACTATCTTGTCGACCTCGGCCGGCACCGCCGCCAGGTCGACCTGGATCTGCTCGTCGTCGCCGTCACCGCCGCCGGTCAGGTTGTCGCCGGAGTGGACGACCGAACCCTCGGGGCTCCGCAGGTTGTTGAAGAAGACGAAGTGCCCGTCGGACGGCACCTTGCCGCGGGCGTCGCACAGCAGGGCGGAGGCGTCCAGGTCGTAGTCGGCGCCGGTCGTGGTGCGGACGTCCCAGCCGAGGCCGACGGTGACGGCGGTCAGACCCGGCGCCTCCTTGCTCAGCGAGACGTTGCCGCCCTTGGCCAGGGTCACTGCCATGAACTTCCTCCAGGTGATGCTCGATCGGCCGGATTGACGCCGCGGGCCAACCCGACGCCGCGGACAATCCCAAGGTGGGACCCTATAGTTTCGCACTTGCGCAAGCAAGAAAACGATCCATTCCGGTCCGGCGTCACTCCGGGCGGCCCGCCTCCTCGATCTGATGGCGGAGGAACGGCAGCACCCCGCGTTCCAGCAGCGCCCGCCGCCAGGCCGCCCGCGCTTCCGCCGCGCGCTCGCCGCCCGAAGAGGCGGGTCGCGTCCGGCGGTTGCGCACCGCGATCACCAGGACGGCGACGATCCCGAGCAGGACCGCCGTGGTCGCCACCGCGACCGCCGTCCAGCCGGCGGCCTGCAGCCCGCGCGCGAGCCGGGCCTGGACGCCGAGGAGGCGGAAGCCGTACCCGAGGACGAGGAACGCCGCCGCCGCGGCGGCCGCGAGGGCCGGGATGAGAACGGCCAGGGCGCCCAGTCCGTTCCCGAGCGGTGACGGCGCGCCGCGCCGGCGCGACGAGCGGGCCTCCAGATAGGTGCGGTACTCGGGGATCGCGGCGGCGGCGATCTCCGCGCGGGACTCCAGCGCCCAGGCGCGGAGTCGGCCGGCGGAGACGGCGGTCGTGGCCCGGAGCGCCTCGGTGATCGGGGGCGAACTCAGGCCCTGTTCAAGGACGTCTTCGAAGTCGGCTCGGTCTTCGGTCCGCGTGGGGTCGGCGCTCGGCATGCGCGGTCCTCGTCGTCGCAGAGGGCGGGGCGGGCGGTGGGCAGCGGGGCGGGCCGGCGGCGGGTGCGTCGGGGGCGGGCGCCAGGCCGGTCGAGCGGTCTGCCCCGGACATTCCTACCCGCCGGGCGGCCCGTCGAAGTCCCGTACGCGCACCGTGCGGAGGCGCGCACCCCGCCCGGGCGCCACCCGGTCGCGCCGTCATTCATACTTGCTATATTGCGCAACCATGAAAATGTGGAGGAAGCGGATGAAGGTGTGCGTATGACGCGCGCCATGAATGCCGGGCGACACGGCGGCCGACGGCGGACGACGCGGTTGAAGCGGCGGCGCCGTGGCCGTATACGCGTCCTCGCGGCCTCGGCCACGACCTGCGTCCTCCTGCTTCTCGCGGGCGGCGTGTGGTTCTACTGGCGGCTCGACGGCAACATCGACAGCTTCGACGCCGGAGGGCTGTCCAAGAACCGCCCCGCCGAAGGGCAGGGCGGCTCGAACGTCCTCGTCATCGGCTCGGATTCACGCTCCGGGGCCAACAGCGCGCTCGGCGGGGGAGAGGGGGACGTCGGACGCTCCGACACCGCGTTCCTCCTGCACGTTTACGCCGACCGCCGGCACGCCGTCGCGGTCTCCATCCCCCGGGACACCCTGGTCGACATGCCGCCCTGCCGCCTCCCGGACGGGACGTGGACCGAACCGAAAACCGGCGCCATGTTCAACTCCGCCTTCTCCGTGGGACTCACGGCCAAGGGCAACCCCGCCTGCACCCAGAACGTGGTGGAGAAACTCACCGGCCTGCGGGTCGACCACACCGTCGTCGTCGACTTCGCCGGATTCGCGGCCATGACCTCGGCCGTCGGCGGAGTGCGGGTGTGCATGCCCAACGACGTCTACGAAGGGGACCTCAACCCCCACCGCGGCTCGCGCGGCGAGCGCATCTTCGCCAAGGGGCCGCAGGACGTGTCGGGGCAGAAGGCCCTGGACTACGTGCGGTTGCGGCACGGCCTGGGCGACGGCTCCGACATCGGCCGGATCCGGCGTCAACAAGCGTTTGTCGGCGCCCTCATCAAGAAGGTGAAAGGCGAGGGCTTCGACCCCACCACCCTCCTGCCGCTGGCCGACGCCGCCACCCGCTCCCTGACCGTCGACCCGGGCCTCGACTCGGCCCGGAAGCTGCTCTCCTTCGTCATGTCGCTCAAGAACGTGGACCTGCACGAGACCAAGTTCGTCACCGTGCCCTGGCGTTACCAGGGCAACCGGGTGGCGATCGTCCAGCCCGACGCCGACGCGCTGTGGGACGCGCTGCGGCACGACCGCACCCTCGACGGCAAGGAGACCGGCGGCCGGAAGCCGAAGCCCTCCCCGTCGCCGTCCTCCGGCGCCGGGATCAGAGTCGGCGTCCGCAACGGCACGAACGTCCCGGGCCTGGCCGCCAAGGCCGCCGACGCGCTGCGGGCCGCGGGCTTCACGGTCACCGGCACCGGCGACGCGTCCTCCCGTGAGCGCACGACCGTCGTCACCTACGGCCCGGGCCTCCACGACCGCGCCCGGACCGTCGCCGACCGCTTCCCGGGCGCGGAACTGCGCTCCGCCCCCACACCGGGAATCGACGTCACCCTCGGCACGTCCTACGCCTCCCACCCCGCGACGGGCACCCCCTCACCCTCCGCGTCGGCACCCACCACCGTCCCCTCCCGGGTGACCGACGAGGCCCGCTCCGCCGACGACGACATCTGCTCGCACATCTCCTATGGGTGATCAGGAGTCGTGTCTCGGCCCTGAACACCCATTGTGCCCGGGCGTATTGCTGCTCGTCCGCCCGCTTCCCCTCCGCCCCGCGCCGGTGCAGACTGGACGGCGGTACCGGACCGCCCGTGTCCCGGCCCGCCCGCGAGGGCGGCGGAACGCGGCGGCCACGCACGACGCCGGTAGCCGGGGGGTGGTGCCGGACGTCGACGGCCTCGGCGTACGCGAAGGAGCACGGCGCGCGGTCCGGCACGGCCGACGCGCGCCGGACCGCCGTGTACGACTTCATCACCCACGATCTGTTCGGGAACCTGCTCTCCGCGCTGCTCATCACCGCGAGTGCCCCCGCGGCCCGGAGACTGCGGGACGGGCTGCGGAACGCCGTGACCGCCCGCCGCCCGCGCCGCCGTCACAGGCCGCAGGGCGGCCGGTGACCGGGCACGGCCCGCGCGACGCCGTCAACGGCCTTTTAGAGTACGGCGGTATGCGTGACGAGACGTCCACCGAACCCCCGCCCCCGCCCGGTACCGCCGGCTACGGCGAAGCAGCCGGCACGCTCGCCGAGCAGTACGAGAGCGTGGACTTCGCCGAGGTGCACCGCGACGTGCTGCACCTGTTCCCCGAACGCCCGGGGGCCGTCCTCGACATCGGGGCGGGCAGCGGACGGGACGCCGCCGCGCTGGCCGGGCGCGGCCACCGCGTCGTCGCCGTGGAGCCGACGGCCGCGCTCCGCGCGCTGGGCCGGCGGCTGCACGCGGACCAGGAAATCGAATGGGTCGACGACGCCCTGCCCGGGCTGCGGACCCTGCGGGGGCGGCGATTCGACCTCGTCCTGCTGACCGCCGTCTGGATGCACCTCGACGAGGAGGAGAGGCCGGCGGCCATGGAGACCGTGAGCGGCCTGGCCGGCCCCGGCGGGCGAGTCGTCCTCTCCCTGCGGCACGGTCCCGTACCGCCCGGGCGCCGGATGTTCCCCGTCACCGCCGACGAGACGGCGTCCCTGGCCCGCCGGTACGGACTCGCCGCCCTCCACCGCGCGCCCCGCGGCGACCCGCTCGGCCGGACGGACGTGACGTGGAGCCACCTGGTTCTCGAACGGCCGTGACCGGGCCGCCTCGTCGGATGCCGTACGCGGCGGAACCCGCCGGAGACCCGAGGCGTCCCCGACCTTCGCCACGTCCATGAGCGACCAAGAGTCCGCGAGTGAAAGAGGGGGTACCCGGTGCCGACCGGACCCGACGAAGAATCGATACGCTCCGTCAACGACCTGACGGCGCACTGGGCGCGCCTCGCCGTCGGACCGGGCGAAGGGCGCGGAACCGTGTTCTCCGCGGCCGCCGTCTGGCCGTTGCTCGCCCTGCTGGCGGCGGGCGCGGACGGCCCGGCCCGCGCCGAACTGCGCGCCGTCCTGAACCTGCCGGGAGCGGCCGACGCGGCCGGACAAGGCCGCCGGATGGTCGAGGTGCTGCGCGCGGCCGACGGCGTCGACGCCGCCGTCGGACTGTGGACGAGACGGGACATTCCGATCCGGCCGGCGTGGGAGGCGCGGCTGCCCGACGGGGTCCGGGGCGAGCTGACCGGCGACCCCGAGCGGGACGGCCGCGCGCTCGACGCCTGGGCCGCCGGGCACACGGACGGCGCCATCCCGTCGATGCCCGTGCCGACCGGCCCCGACCTCGCCATGGCCCTGGCCGGCGCCCTGCTCGTGCGCACCCGGTGGACAGTGCCCTTCTCGGAGGGCCGGCTCACCCCGGAGACCGGCCCCTGGCGGGGCCGCCGACTGGCCGGCCTGTACCGGAGCGGCGGGGACCAGGACGCGGTCCGCGTCGCTCCGGACACCCCCGCCGGGCCGCTGACCGTCGCCGAGATCCGGGGCGACAACGGCCTGGACGTGCACCTGCTGCTGGCCGCCGAAGGGGTCTCGGGCGCGGACGTCCTCGCGGCCGGACCGGGCGTGCTCACCGGGGACCACGCCACCGTCCCCGGCTCCGCCCTGCCCTACGGCAACCCGGGCCCCGGTGTCACCGTCGCCGACGAGACCGGCTGGGACGACCGTCCGGTCCTGGTGACCTCCACCGCCCGGTTCACCGTCCGCGCCGAACACGACCTCCTCGAACGCCCGGGGGTGTTCGGCCTGCGCACGGCCGTCGACCGGTCCACCGGGCACTTCCCGGGCATCAGCCCGGTGCCGCTGGCGGTCTCGTCGGCGCGGCAGAACACGGTGGCGGCGTTCACCGCCCGCGGGTTCGAGGCGGCGGCCGTGACCGCGTTCGGGATGGTCCGGGCCAGTGGTGTGCCGATGCGGCGCTCCCGGCGCGTGACCGCCTGTTTCGAGCGCCCCTACGGCTTCCTGGCCGTGCACCGGGGCTCCGGTCTGATCCTGGCCGCCGGCTGGGTCGCCGAGCCTGACGAGGCGCCCGACCGCTCCTGGTGACACCTCCGTGGCGTCCCTCGCGTCCCCGGCCGCCTGCCGCCAGCCTCCCGACCGGCCCGAGATGCGGCCCGGAAGGCGGGCGTGCACGCTGGAACGACGATCTCGACGTCTCCCGACGAAAGGGTGAAGGAGCATGGTCGTCCAGAAACTGCACGAAGCCGGCCTGCGGAGTGAACACGCCTACTGCATGGCCTTCGGCTCGATCGCCCTGACCGTGGTGGCCTGGGCCGGGTCGCTGAAGGCGGAGAGCGCCGGCACCGCCCGGGCCGACCGCTGGGGCATCTTCGTCGGCGAATGGGCGCCGACGTTCTTCACCCTCGGCCTGGCGCTGGCCCGCTACGAGGACCGCGACTGAGGCTCCGGCCGAGGCCCGGACCGCGAGGATCCCGGCCGAGGCCCGAGCCCGGCCCGCAGCGCAGTACGGCCGCCGGGGAACCGTCCGCGCCCCACGGGCGGTTCCCCCACTCGACGGCCGGGTGCGGCCACCGCTTCCCGCCCGGCGGGAACGGGCCGCCGACCGAGGGAGGCGACCACCCGTGGACCATGTGACCGACGCAACCGACGCGACCGCCCGGCCCGGTGACCCGGCGCCCCCGTCCGGCACGGAAGCCGACCCGGTGGAGGCCGCCCGGCGGGCCCTCGGCACCGAGGGCGTGTACCTGCTCACCGCGCCCGACGTACGCGCCCGTCTCGACGCGCGGTCCGCCGACGGACGCTGGGCGGCGTTCGCCTCCCACTGGGACCGGCTCGCCCCCGACCCGTACGCCGCCGCGCGCGGCACCCGACGGCTGCGCCGCTACGGCCAGTTCGCCGTGACGCCGGCCACCGGCACGATCCGTCCGCTGGACCACGTCCCGTTCGTACAGCCCGACCGCAGCAACCCGCTCTACGTCGGCGTCGACCGCCACTTCGAGCCCCTGAGCCCGGAGTTCACCGCCGACCCCGTGCTGCACGCGCTTCTCCGGCTGCTCGGCCGCATGGCCACCGCCCTGGACACGGCCACCGAATGGAAGGCCAACGTCCACCCCTTCCGCGTCGTCGCCTCGGCCGACGGCGACGGGCAGCCCACCCCCGAGGGCCGGCACCGCGACGGTGTCACGCTCGTCTCGTCCCTCGCCGTCGCCCGGCACAACGCCACCGGCGGCGAGAGCGCCGTGTACACCCCGGACGGCGACCGGCTGCTGGCCGTCACCCTCACCCAGCCCGGCACCCTGCTCCTGGGCGACGACCGGGCCACCCTCCATGAGGTCTCGCCCGTCCGGCCCCTCGACCCCGGCCGTCCCGCCGTCCGCGACGTGCTGGTGACGACCCTGGTGCCGGCCTGATCCGCCGCCCGCATCCGCGGCCCGCCGGCGGTCGCGCCGTCAGGGGCCGCCATCCTCGTCAGGGGCTGTCGTCGCTGAGACCGCAGATCCAGGCCAGCGCGTCGTGCGCGCCCTGGGTGTAGAGGGCGGCGGCGGCCGGCTGCGCCGGATCGTCGAGCTGCACCACGGCCGCGTCCACCTCGGCCATCAGCGTCTCCATGCTCACCCCGCCGTGCGGGGTGGCACCGGTGACGGGCGCCCCGCCGGGCGCGCCCAGCGCCCACCGGTAACCGGCCGCGGCGCCACGGGCGTACGGCCCGTCCCGGCCCGGCCCGTCTCCCGCCC
This sequence comes from Streptomyces sp. CA-181903, assembly GCF_050937075.1. Taxonomy (NCBI): domain Bacteria; kingdom Bacillati; phylum Actinomycetota; class Actinomycetes; order Kitasatosporales; family Streptomycetaceae; genus Streptomyces; species Streptomyces sp. CA-181903. The sequence goes on along the minus strand of NZ_JBNJLY010000001.1, from coordinate 207,759 downwards.
GGATCCTCCGGTAGGCCCGGGCCACCTGGCGACGCGTCCGCGCCCCCGTCAACAGTTCTTCCACGGCTGTGAGTTCCCCGCTCATGCCGGTACGTGTATCCGCGAGACCGGAACTGATGCCCTCGGCGGAATGCCCTTTGTGATCCTTACCGGGCGGGACGGGACTCACGGAAAACACGGTGTTCCAGAGGCGTGAGGGCGCCCGGTGGCGACGGGGAAAGGACGGCACCGACGACGAAGCGGAAGCCACCGGTGAACGAAAGCGGAAGCCACCGGCGAACGAAACCGGAATGAGCCGCGGGATCCGGGGCAGGCGCTCCCTGGTCGGTACGCCTGCCCACATCCTTCCGGGAGGAATCCATGCTGCTCGCCCACCCCGCCGTTCTCCGCGACCTCGTCGAGCGCCACACGGCACTGCAGCGTTCCGCGACCGCACGACCGGCGGACCCGGCGGTCCGGCGGCAGCTGGCGGACGTGACCTACACCCTGTGCGTGAGCACCGGGACCCGCGACATCGCCGACGCGCTGCGGGCCGCGCGCCGGCGGCTGGCCGACGAGCCCGGTGCCCGGGACGCGGTGACGGGCGCCGGGGCCGTGCCCGGGGTCGCCTCCGGCGCCGTCGACGCGGTCCTGCCCCGGCAGGCCGCCGCGTCGGTCCCCTCGGCGGCCCGCGGGGTGCGGCGGACGGCGGACCGGGCCGCCCGCCCCGAGGGCCGGCCGGCCGGTCACTCCGCGCGGACCACCAGGGCGTAGTCGCCCAGTCCGAGCAGCCGGTGCCCGGACACGTTCCCCTGCGTCGTGTGCACCGTTCCGATGCGCCCGGTCGCGGGGTCGAAGGCGACGTCCTTGACGGTGCCGTGCTCGTCACCCCGGTCGGTGAGCACCCGGCGGCCCAGGATCTCGTGGTGGTCCGGCTCCCGCGCCACCACCGGTTCCGCGGCCGAGCGGACGATGACCGCGTCCGGCCCCACCGCCCGCACCAGACTCCAGGGCAGCCAGGCCCGGCCCTTGCGGGCCGGGCCGCCGGAGCCGGACAGCCGCAGATGACCGATCAGCCCCAGCGGGGCCTCGACGGCCAGCGCCTCGACGGTGCCGATCTCGGCCGCCTCGTCGGCCGTCACGACGGGCAGGCCCTTCGTCCCGCTGAACAGCATCATCACAGGTGCTCCTTTCCTTCCGCCGGGCCGACGTCCGTCCGCTGCCCGTGCCCGGCGTCCGTCCCCGGCTCGCCGTACGGCCGCTGCTCGCCGTACGGCCGCTGCTCGCCGTACGGCCGCCGCGCGTGCCCGGCGTCCGTCGCCGGCTCGCCGTACGCCCGCTGCTCGCCGTACGGCCGCTGTTCGGCGGGTGTCTGCTGCTCGACGGGTGTCTGCTGCCCGGCGTACGCCCGCTGTCCCGCGGCCGACGCCCTGGCGGCGAAGATCTCGACCTGCGTGGTGAAACTGGGCAGGTCGTCCGCCACGAAACGGGGCGCGTCGGAGGGCACCACCAGCGCCCGTCCGGAGACGGCCAGCGCCTCGCCCCGGGGCACGAAGACGCTGTTCCGCCCGTGCTCCCGGTGGACGAACGCCTCGGTGGCGGAGATCCGGAAGCCGACCACGCGCCCATCCGGAGCCACCACGACGTCGAGCACGCTGCCCGCCTCGACGCCCTCTTCCGTCAGTACCTTCGCCCCCGGCACCGCGCCGTGCGCCGCCTCGCCCGAGGCCACGACGGCCGCCGGCTCGGCCAGCGCCTCCCGGCCCGGGATCATCACGGCGTGCCGGCCCAGCGCGTGCACCGAGGACCACGGCAGGCTCTGCTTGAGCGGCCCGGCCAGCAGGCCCCGCCCATTGAGCGTGAACCCGGTGATCTGCCCGGCCGCGCCGTCGAAGACCGTGTCCTTGATCTCCGCGACCACTTCCCCGTCGAGGGTCACCACCGGCCTCTTGGCCAGCTCGGACGCGAGCATCAGCGAGTCCACCGCGTGCCTCCCCTGCCCGCCCGGTGCCCGCGCCGCACCACGATCACCGTTCCGGCCCGCCTCCGTGCCTGCACGCCCGCCAGGGCGCCGGCCACGACGAGCAGGCCCACGGCCGCAATGATCAACCAGCTCCACCAGAGCATCGTTCACCTCCCGGTCTCACAACCGTCCATGCGGTTGACGCCCATCGCTGCCGGCTCCACGCCGCCGGTGGGCACCGGACCGCATGCCCGCTCCACCCCGGGCGATGCGCCGCAACCGGCGTGACGGAGCGGGAAGTTGGCGCGCGCGGCGGGAACACGCCGTCCCGTGGCGCCGCGCGCGGTCGCCCCGCGCGGTCCGTATGCGCACCCTCGCGCTGGGTGATCCGGAGGGTCCTGAGCTGTGAGGCCGCGCATAGGGCCTCGATCACATACGGGTTTCTTTAGTGCTGTGCGTTCCCGCATTTCCCGGGGATTTCCGGGTCTTTCATGACGCGGTGAACGATGTGGGGGAGTAGGTCACAGTGCTTGTCGGGGTTTTTCGCCGCCGCTAAGAATGGGTGGACCGCACGGCGCCGTCCGACCGAGAACGGCGCTTTTCTTTGCGCCGGTCCAGGCCCGTGGCGGTTTCCCGATCCGAAAGGTTCACCTCTCCATGCGTTCCACTCACTCCGGCTATACCCGTCTGTCGAAGGTCCACAAGTTCTCCGCCGCCGGTCTCGGTGCCGCGGGTGCCGCCGCGGTCGCGTTCGCGGTGGTCTCCGGTGGTACGGCCGTGGCGGACGCGCGTCCGGTGGTCAAGCCGGTGGCGTTCGAGGCCAAGGCGTTCGCGGGGCAGGGCCAGGGCGAGGCGGCGCGTCACGCGGACGAGGCCGCGGCCCGGGCGAAGACCGAGGCGGCCGCCAAGGCGAAGGCCGAGGCGGACAAGGAGCGGGCCGGGAAGCAGGCCGCGAACCGTTCCACCACCCGCGAGCCGGTGCGGAAGCCGGCCGCCGTGGCGCCGAAGGCGTACGGGGACAATCTGGAGGGCTGGATCTCCCAGGCCCTGGACATCATGAAGGCCAAGGGCATCCCGGCCTCCTACGACGGCGTCAAGCGCAACATCATGCGCGAGTCGACCGGCAATCCCCACGCGATCAACGACTGGGACGTCAACGCCGTCAACGGTGTGCCGTCGAAGGGTCTGCTGCAGATCATCGACCCCACCTTCAAGGCGTACCACGTCGAGGGCACGTCCTGGGACATCTGGGACCCGGTCGCCAACATCGTCGCGTCCTGCAATTACGCGGCCGACAAGTACGGCTCGATGGACAACGTGAACTCCGCCTACTGACGGAGAGCCCGAAACAAAACGCCGGAGGGCGGCGGCACCGGAAACCGGATGCCGCCGCCCTCCGGCGCGTCCGCATCATCGTTCCCCGCCGGGGTAGTCGTGGCGCATGCGCAAAGCGGTGAGTTCATGGGACGAGGCGGCCTTCCGCGCGGTGGCGACCCGGCACTGGCCCGGCGCCGACCGCGTACTGCCCCGGTTGTCGCGCAGCGCCGACCGGGGTCTGCTGTGGTTCGGTCTCGCGGCCGGGGCGGCCGTGGTGGGCGGCAGGCCGGCCCGGCGGGCGGCGCTGCGGGGTGCCGCGTCGCTCGCCCTGGCCTCGGCGACGGTGAACACGATCGGCAAACGGTCCGTACGCCGCACACGGCCCCTGCTGGACGTCGTGCCCCTGGTCCGCCGGCTGGCCCGCCAGCCGATCACCACGTCCTTCCCGTCCGGGCACTCGGCGTCGGCCGCGGCCTTCGCCACCGGCGTCGCCCTGGAGAACCCCGGCTGGGGACTCGCCCTGGCGCCGCTCGCCGCGTCGGTCTGCTTCTCCCGCGTCTACACGGGCGTCCACTACCCGGGTGATGTGCTCATCGGGGCGGCGCTTGGCGCGGGTGCCGCGTTCGCCGTACGCGGCTTGGCGCCCACCCGGCGGCAGCTCGCGCCGCCCGCCCGGCCGCAGGCGGACGCCCCCGCCCTCACGGAGGGCAAAGGGCTGGTCGTGGTGGCGAATCCGGGGTCGGGCCAGCGGCTGACCGAACGCCCGGACGTCGTCGATCCGCTGCGCTCCGTCCTGCCGCGCGCCGAGTTCCTGACCGTCGGTACCGACCCCGACGGACCCGGCCCCTCGCTGGAGGAGGCCCTGGAGGACGCGGCGGACCGGGCGCGGGAGCTCGGGGGCGCGCTCGGCGTCCTGGGCGGCGACGGCACGGTCAACGCCGCCGCGGCCGTCGCCCGGCGGCACGGGCTGCCCCTGGCCGTCCTGCCGGGCGGCACCCGCAACCACTTCGCCTACGACCTGGGCATCGAGACCCTCGGCGACGCCTGCCGGGCCGTCGAGTGCGGGGAGGCGGTCGCCGTCGACATGGTGCGGGTCCGGGGCGGGATGGAGCGCGACGAACGGTGGTTCCTCAACACGTTCAGCGTCGGCGCCTACCCGGAGCTCGTCCGGATCCGTGAGCGGTGGGCCTCCCGGATCGGCGCCTGGCCCGCCGGGATCCTGGCCGCCGTGCACGTCCTCCGCACCGGCCGGCCGATCACCGTCGAGATCAACGGCCGGCGCCGGCGGGTCTGGACGGTCTTCGCGGGCAACTGCACCTACCGCGGCCTCGGCGCGGCCCCCGTGCGCCGTCACGACCTCGCCGACGGCGTCCTGGACGTCCGCATCGTCTCCGCCGGCCGGCTGGCCCGCACCCGCCTGCTGACGGCCGCCCTGACGGGCGGCATCCGCAGCACCCCCGTCCTGAGCACGGCCCGCCTGCGACGGCTGCGCGTCGGCGGCCTGCACTCCGGCGCGCACTTCGCGTACGACGGCGAGACCGCCCCGGTGCCGGGCGGCCTGACCCTGGAGAAGGAGAACGAGGCCCTGGTGGTCTACCGCGTCCCCACCGGCCCGTGACGCGCGCGGCGCGCCCCGCTCAGGCGGCGGGCACGGGACCGAGCACCGCGTCGGCGCCGGTCACGGACAGAAGGCGGGCGACGCCGCGCTGCAGCGGCCCCCGTACGACGAGCGCTGCCCCGGCGTCCGCGGCCTGCAGCCGGGCCCACAGCAGGGCGTTCAGTCCCGTGCAGTCACAGAAACTCACCTCGGCGAGGTGCAGGTCCAAGGCGCACGGGTGGTGCTGCCCGAGGCAGGCGCAGATGGCCCGGCGCAGTCCGGGCGCGGTGCCGAGGTCCACCTCGCCCGTGAGGCGAATGGCGGCGCGATCACCGTGGAGATCCACGCGTGTGCGCAGACGCCGTGCCGATGGGTCGGGGTTCTTCATGTGCCGCTCCCAAGGAGAGCCGGTTGGCGGGCAGGAGACATGCTCCTCCCTTCATTGTCGTCACCCATAAGCGGATCCATCTTTCGGGCGAGTCGACACGATGGTCCTTTCCTCGTACGAACGGTGCGCCGTCGACCGTATGGGGCCGCTTCTTGACGGAGCGTAGGGAGAGCGGACGGCGTCGCGCCCGCTCGTGCCCCCAGGCGAGAACGGCGCTGCGCGCCGGGTCCGGTGGCGACTCTCCGGCCATCCGTCCGGAGCCGCCCCCCGGGGCGCACACGGCCGGTAGCGTGGCTCCGTTCGGGGGAAGGAGCCCGTCCCGCCGTGGAGCGGGGTGGCCGGCGTTGGGGGTTGACGTGGGGGAGACGGCTGGGGTGCGGGGGCGGCGCGCGGTGGTGGTCGGGGGGAGTCTGAGTGGGCTGCTCGCGGCGCGGGTGCTGGCGGAGCACGCCGATGCGGTGACCCTCGTCGAGCGCGACCGTTATCCCGACGGGCCGGAGCACCGGGCGGGGCTGCCGCAGGACCGGCATACGCACGTGCTGCTGGAGAGCGGGCGGCAGGCGCTGGACCGGCTGCTGCCCGGGGTCATGGACGAGTTGCGCGGGCACGGCGCGCCGGCGATCGGGATGCCCGACGAACTGCTGCAGTGGCAGGCCGGGCGGTGGTACCGGCGTACCCCCGCCACCATTCGTTTCGTCAGCGCGTCCCGCCCACTGGTCGATTGGGTGGTGCGCCGCCGGGTGCTGGCCGATCCCCGGATCCGGCTTGTGGAGGGGACGGAGGTCACCGGCCTGGTCGGTGACGCCGACCGGGTGCGGGGCGTCCGGCTGCGGGCCCGGGGCGCCGGGCGGGCGGGGGAGGAGCCGGGCACGCTGGCGGCCGACCTGGTGCTGGACGCCTCCGGCCGGTCGTCCAAGGCGCCCGGGTGGCTGGCGGAGCTCGGCGCCGAACCGGCCCCCGAGGAACGGATCGACACCGGACTCGCCTACGCCACCCGCTTCTACCGGGCGGGCGGCAACCTGGACGTGCCGTTCCGGGGGATCTACATCGTCCCCGACGCCACCCAGCCCTACGGCGGGCTCATCCTGCCGATGGAAGGGGACCGTTGGGCCGTCCTGCTCTCCGGGCTCCGGGGCTGCGAACCGCCCACCGACGACGCCGGGTTCAGGGCCTTCGCCGACCACCTTCCGCACTCTGTCTTCGGTGAGTGGATCGACAAGGCCGAGCCGCTCGGCCCCGCCCACGGCTACCGGTCGACCGCCAACGTCCGCCGCCGCTACGACCGTCCGGGCCGCCGTCCGGCGGGCTTCCTCGCGGCCGGGGAGGCGCTGTGCGCCTTCAACCCGGTCTACGGGCAGGGCATGACGGTGGCGGCGCTGAGCGCCCTGGCCCTGCGGGAGGCACTGGAGGACACCCGCCGCGTCCCGACGACCCGGCGGGTACAGCGGGCGCTGTGCGCGACCGTCCGCCCGCCGTGGGACATCTCCGCCGGCGGCGACCGGCTGCTGCCCACTGCCGTCGGGAACGCGACCGGGATCCGGGCCGTCGACCGGCCCGGCGCCTGGTACATGTCCCGCGTTGTCGCGCGGGCCACCGGCGACCCGGTCGTCGGCGCCGCCTTCCGGGCGATGACGGCGCTCGTCGTACCGCCGTCCGCCCTGTTCGCGCCGGCCGTCGCCCGGTCCGTCCTGCTGCGCCGCGCGCCGCAGGCGCCCACCGAACCGCCGATGGCCACGGAGGCCGACGGCGGACGGTGAGCGCGGTCGGCGGCCGGGGCGCCGACCGCCGACCGCACGTGCCGGTCAGCTGCGCAGCGGCCCCTCGCAGGAGTAGTCGGCGGTCCCGCCCCGGCCGTCGGACCAGACGTCCACCGGGCCGAAGGAGCAGTTCATCTCCTCCAGGTTGGGGGAGACCGGCCGGGCCCGCTCCAGGATGAAGTAGTCGACCGTGCCCGACATGTCGCGGAACACCCGGTCGGGGTCGGCGGCGTCCGTGAGCCGTGCGGTGATCCGGCCGGTGCACACGAAGCGCCGCACCGACGGGTCCGGGCCGGCGGCGCAGGCGGGCGTCAGTGAGGTGGCCGAGGCCAGTGAGGTGCTGACGGCCTCGGGAGAGGTCTCCCGCAGGCGGTCGTTCGGGATGACGTCGGTGCTGGGCACGTACAGCCGGTCCACCTCGGCGATCCGTCCGTCGAGGAAGGCGTCGTAGGCGCGCTGGAGCGCCGCGTCCTTGCCCGTCCGGTCGCGCCACGCGTCGAACCCGGCCGGGTCGTCCGCCCGCAGCAGGCCGTACATCTCGCGCAGCAGCGACGGCCGTTCCGTCCAGAGGAACTCGAAGAAGGTGCCCGCGTAGTCGTAGAAGCGGAAGCCGTCGCCGTCGTACGTGGCGTGCAGCAGCCGGTCGACGCTCATCCGCGGGCCGCCGTTCGCCGTGTCCCTGATGACGCCCCGGACCAGCGACTTGCGCACCTTGACGCCGTCGCCGCGGGTGGCGCCGGCGAAGAACTCCGCCGTGCCCTCGTCCATCGCGGTGGTCCGGTCACCCTGGTACCAGGGGCCCTCGCCGAACAGGCCGGGCACGGCCCACCGGCCGTTGAGGTAGTGGGTGTACTCGTGCCGGAAGAGCTCCTCCAGGGTGAGCGAGGAGTCCTGCGGGACGCGGCGCTGGTACGTGTAGAAGGTCGCGCCCTGCTCGATGTACATGCCGCCGTTGTTCGTGCTCAGCCCGGTGAGCAGCGGCTGGAAGTCCTCGTACTGGGCGCGCGAGGCGTAAAGGACGATGTTCAGGGTGGAGTTGACGTCGCCGGTGAGCGGCTTGTCGGTGCCGAGCACCCGGAAGAACTGGGCCTTGACCTGCTTGCTCGCGTAGTACAGCCGGTCGACCGTGGCCCGGTCGAGGGCGGTGCGCACCTTCATGCCGCCCCCGTCAAAGGTGTAGGTGACGGGGAAGAGGCGCCGCTCGATGTCCGGCTTGCAGACGCTGTAGGCGGCGCAGGACCGGTAGTAGACCAGCCAGCCCGCCGCCTTGGCCCACGGTGAGCCGAGCGCGCCGAAGTTCCGCTCGACGACGGGCAGCAGCGCGCCGAGGCCGGACACCGTCTCCTTGCGCAGCGCGTCGACCTCCCCGAAGCGGCCGTACTCGCCGATGGCGTCCCGCACCACCCACTCGTTGGGCGTGCCCTTCAGGTGCGTGTAGCCGGCGAACTTGCGGAACGCCTCGCGGTAGGCGGCGTTGCCGGTGACGACGGTGCGGAACGCGGTGTCCTTGTTGCCCGGGTACAGACCCAGGTAGTTGACGGACAGCCCGGCGAGCGCGGCCCCGGCCCAGGACGGGTCCTTGTACGTCGTGGTGTGGTACGGGTCCATGGTCGCCAGGACCTTGCGGATCAGGCCGAGTTGCGACTGGCGCAGGCCGGGGCCGCTGCCCGCGTACAGGGCCTCGCGCAGGCTCTCCGCGTTGGAGCGCGTGACGTCGAAGCTGTGGGCCGCGCCGCCGAAGGCGTTGATCGCGCGGCGCATGGCCTCGGTGGTCGGCGGGTCCGTGACGTCGATCTCGGAGTGCGAGAAGTCGTGGTACACGACGGCGTGGAGGTAGGTGAGCATCTCCAGCAGGTGGCTGCCGTTCCGGCCATCGTGCCGGGGCGCGAGGGCGGATATCCGGCGGGAGACGGCCTGGACGTGCGCCTTGGACATCACGGGGGCGAGCCGGGCGTCCCAGGTCCAGATGAGGGTGCGGAGGCAGCCGTCCGCGGTGACGGCCGGGTCGGCGAGGAAGTCGGCGAACGCCTCGGGCCCCAGGCCGGTGATGCCGTCGAGCGTGCAGGGCGCCAGGCCCGGGCGGGGCGTCGTGCCCGGCCCGGCGGGCGTACGGGCGCCCGCCACCCGGCCGTCGGGGAGGCTGCCGGGGGCCGGCAGGGGGCGGGCGGCCGGGCGGGGTGCCCGGGCGAGGCGGTCGGCCCGGTCGTGCCCGGAGTCCGGACCGGCCGCCTCCGCCGTCGTCTTCGGGGCCGGCCGGCCGGGCGAGGCCGCGGGCGCGGCGACGGCCGAGGGAACGGCCGGGGCGAAGAGGGCCGCGGCGAGGGCGCCGGCGGCCAGGGTGCGGCGGACAGGTCTGTGTCGGGACACCGTCGTCTCCTGAGTGGGGGATACGTGGGGGGATGTGGGGAGAGGGCCGAACTGCCCCTTGGTGCGGGGTGCTTGGGGGAGGCGGCCGACGAGCGCTGTGTGATGCGTAACGTAGTAATGTGACATTGCATTGACAAGACGTCGGGAAGGAAGTGGCCCGGGAGGCGGTCGGCGCCCGTGGTACGAACCGGCGCCTACCGGCCCGAAGGGCACGGATCCCGGAGGCTGCGGATCCCCTCTCAAGGACCGCGGATCCCGAAGGGCGCCGGCCCGGCCCCGGTGGCAGCCTGGTCCCATGAACCCCACAGACCCTGTGAGCACCGGGGGCGGGGGACGCGGGCACGGACCGGACCGGCCGCTGCCCCCCGGCCAGCACGTCACCGCCTTCGAACGCTTCGGCCCGCCGCAGTTCGCCCACCGCCACGTCGCCGTCCCCGAGCGGCCCGTCCTGGCCGTGGGCGGCGACGTGGCCCAGCCCGCCCAGTTCGACCTCGACGACCTCCTGCGCCGGGCCGCCCCGCGCCGCACCCGCCACGGCGACCTGCACTGCGTGTCGACCTGGAGCGCGCGGGACCTCACCTGGGAGGGCGTCCCCTTCCACGCGGTCGAACGGCTGATCGCCGAGACCGTCCGGCCCCACCCGCGCGCCCGCTGGCTGCTGGTCACCGGGCTGGACGGCTACCGCGACTGCCGGCGCCGGGCCTCCGGGGACGACGGCGTCCTGCTGGCCGACCGGCTCGACGGCGAACCCCTGACCGCCGCCCACGGCGCGCCCGTGCGGCTGGTGGCCCCCGAGGAGTACGGCTACAAGAGCGTCAAACACGTCGTCGCCCTGGAGTACCGCCGCCGCTACGCCGCCCCCTCCACCCGGCTGCTCCAGCACCCGTACGGGCGGGTGGCGCGGGAGGAGCGCAGCCGGTTCCTCCCGGGGCCGGTGTGGCGGCGGCTGTGGGCGTTGGCCCTGCCGTGGATGCGGCGGTGCTACCGGAGGTCCTGATCCGGCGGCCGTCCGCCTTCCGCGTCCCTCAGCGTCCGCCTTCCGCGTCCCCCCACCGTGCGGTGCCGCCCGATTCCCCTTCCGGGGCCGCCCCGCTCCACGCCATCATGTGGGGACACAGGCACCGGACCGCGGGGAGGGACGACGCGTGAGCGTTTTCGGCAAGGGCATCGAGAAGGCCGAGGTGCGGCTGAAGTGGGATCCCGCGCCCTACGGGGCCGACCCGCACGACCTCGACCTGGTGATCGCCGTCCTCAGGGCCGACGACCCGCACGGCGCCCCCGCCCAGCTGGTGCACTTCGGCCGCCGCTCGCCCGACGGCACGGTCACCCTCAACCGCGACAGCCGCAACGGCAAGGGGCTGGGCTGGGACGAGGTGATGACCGTCGAGCTGTTCCGGATGGCCGAGGCCAACGGGCGCGTCGTCGTCGGCGTGGCCGCCCAACAGACCGGCGGCCGGCTCACCCTGGCGGACGTGGCCGCGCCCCGGGTACAGATCGTGACCGGGTACGAGGTGCTGGCGGAGGAGGACTTCGCGTCCGTCGGAGGGGCCACCGCGGCCACGGTGGGCGAGTTCGTCCGCGACGCCGCCGGACTGTGGTCGTACCGCCCGCTCCTCCGCGGTTTCGACGCCGATCCGGAGACGTTCGCCGAGACCATGGGTTCCGTCTGACGTCCGCCGACGGCCTTCCCGGGGTCTTCGTAGCGGTCGGTGACGACGTGGGCGTCATCGGGTGACGCGAGGGAGCTGTCCGGCCCTGGAGCGGAACGGTCGACTCCGGTCAGCCCTCCGCAACAGGTACCTTTGGCCACGGACTGGACGTACGGGCGGTTCGTGACCAGGTTCGTTCCGGCCGATTCGTTCCGGCCGACGGGACGGCCGCGCCGCGGACGGCGGAGACGATGCCGCACACCCGAAGCGTTCCGCTCCGCCGCTGTCCCATCGGACAGCGGGTGTCGCCCCCCACGAAGACGTCGAGGCATGAACGTTTCACACACCGGCCCTCGCGGCGCCGATGGCACCACCGGAGCCCCGGCCGGCCGCACCACCCGGGTGGCCGTCCTGGTCACCGCCCTCCTCACGGCCTGCATCGCCTTCCAGCTCAACGCGAGCATGCTCAGCCCCGCGCTGAAGAGCATCGAGGACAGCCTCGGCGCCACGTCCGCGGAGATCGGTCTCACCCAGACCGCGTTCTTCACCTCGGCGGCCCTGTTCTCCCTGTTCCTCCCGCGCCTCGGCGACATCCTCGGGCGCCGCAAGGTGCTGGTCGGGATGCTCGCCCTGATGGCCGTGGGCTGCGTCGTCGCCGCCCTGGCGCACAGCGTGGCCGTGCTGTTCCTCGGCCGCGTCATCCAGGGCGCGTCCGGCCCGACCGTGCCGCTCGCCCTGATCATGCTCCGGGTCGAGGTCCCCGAGCCCAAGCGCTACGGCACCCTGCTCGGCGTGATCACGGCCGTCAACGGCGGCATCGCGGGCGTGGACTCCCTCGGCGGCGGCTACCTCGCCGACCACCACGGCTTCCAGGCCGTCTTCTGGGCGATGGCCGTCGTCGCCCTCATCGCCACCGTCATGGTCGCCACCATGACCCCCGAGACCAGGGTCCCGTCGGCCCACCGGATGGACTGGCCCGGCGTCGGCCTGCTCGTCGTCTCGGTCGGCTCGCTGCTCGTCGCCCTCAACGAGGCCGGGAAGCTGGAGGCCGCCGACTGGACGCTCGTCGTCGGGCTCGCCGTGGTGGCCGCGCTCGCCTTCGCCCTCTTCTGGCGCACCGAGGACCGCTCCCCGAACCCGCTGGTCGCCACCCATCACCTGAAGCAGCGCGCCACCTGGGCCACCCTGCTGACCACCGTGCTCACCATGACCGGCGTGTTCGCCGTCATGAACGGCCTGATCCCGGCGTTCGCCCAGGACGCGCGGGCCGGCCTCGGCATGAGCGCCAGCGAGTCCGCCTGGTGGACCCTCACCCCGTACGCCCTCGCCGGACTGGCCATGGGGCCGGTGGCCGGACGGCTCGCCGCCACCTACGGCTACGGCCGGGTGCTGCGCCTGGGCCTCGTCGGCGCGGTGGTCTCCGTCGTCCTGATGATCGTGACCGTGCCGGCCGACTCGCGGGTCCTGCTGCTGATCACCTCGCTGCTGGTGGGCGTCACCTACGCGGGCGTGGCCAACATCGTCCTCAACGGACTGGGCATCGTGCTGTCGCCCAAGGAGAACCCCGGCTTCCTGCCCGGCCTGAACGCGGGCGCCTTCAATCTCGGCGCGGGGCTCAGCTTCGCCGCGCTCTACGCCGTCAAGACGGCCACGGCGCCGTCCGACGCGTCCTCGCCCGGCGGGTACGTCACCGGCATGATCGCGGGTGTGGTGATCCTGGCCCTCGCGATCGGGACGTCGTTCCTGATCCCGAAGCCGGTGGAGGCCGAGGCGCACGACTGAGGCGCTTCCCGCCCTCCCGCTGTCCGGCCCGCCCGGCGACTCCTTCCGTCGCCGGGCGGGCCGGCCCCTTTCCCGGGGTTCTCACCTCGCCGGGCACTGCTTCCAGGCGAAGTGGTACATGGTGCTGATGTTGCCGTCCGTCGAGTCCATCATCAGGAAGCTGCTGGTCTTGGCGGTGTCCGAGGTGCCGGCGTCCACCCGCAGCTCGGTGTTGATGTTGAAGTAGCGCATGGCCCCACAGGGCGCGTAGACCAGCGCGTCGATGTCCGTGGTGTCGGACGTCTGCCAGTTGTCGTTGAGCGGGCCGGTGAAGTGGTGGTTGACGAACGACGTCTGCTGCATCCCCTGGAAGTAGTAGTTCGCCCGCTCCAGCCCCGCCGCCCCCTTCTCCAGGTGCGCGAAACCGCGGTAGTCCGCCCGCGCGACCGCGTACGTGAAACCCTGCGGGACGTGCACGTTCAGGCTGAGCTGGCAGTTCCTGCGGGCGTCGGTCGGCTTGGAGCCGACGCCCACCTGGGCGACGTAGTCGCTGTACGACACGGTGAAGGCCGTGTTGTCGGGCGACACCGCCACGTTCGCGGTCCCCGCCGGGCACCCCGACCCGTTGACGGTCACCACGTCGATCACGACCTTGTCCGGCGGCGGCACCCCGAACGGGGCGGCGCCCGCCGGCGGGGCCGCGAGGGTCAGCAGGCCCGCCGCCGCGGCGCCGCCGAGCACGGCCGGTCTGAGCTTGGTGCGTCCGCGCATGAGGTCCCCTCCCACTGCGCCGCGCCCGGAAGCACGGATGAGGCACGGATCAGGAACACTGCTTCCACTCGAAGTGGTAGAGGGTGTTGACGCTGCCGTCGGCCGAGTCCATCGCCATGAAGCTGGTGGTCGACGCCGGGTCGGAGGTGCCGGCGCCCACCCGCAGCTCGGTGTTGACGTTGAGGATCCGCTGGGTGCCGCAGGGCGCGTAGACCAGCGCGTCGACGTCCGTCACGTCGGTGGTCTGCCAGTCGTCGCTGAACGGGCCGCTGAAGCGGTGGTTGGCGGAGGTCGTCTGCTGCATGCCCTGGAAGTAGTAGCTCGCCTTCTCCAGGCCCGTAGCCCCGCTCTGCAGATGGGCGAACCCGCGGTAGTCCGCCTTGGCGATGGCGTACGTCCAGCCCTGCGGTACGTGGACGTTCAGGCCGAGCTGGCAGTTCTTCCGGAAGTCGGTGGGCTTCGAGCCGAGGCCGACCTGGGCCAGGTAGTTGCTGTACGAGACGGTGAAGGCCGTGTTGTCGCCCGCCACGGCGACGGCCGCGGTCCCGGCCGGGCAGCCGGAGCCGTTGACGGAGACCACGTCGATCTGGATTCTGCCCGGTGGCGGCGTGCCTTCGGCCGCCGTGGCCTGGGGGGAGAAGGCCGCGGTGGCGACGAGTGCCGCGGCCGCGGTGCCGATGAGTGCCGGTTTCCACATGGGGATGCCTCCAGCTGCTCCGCCGAGTGACTGCGCGAGACATGCCACCACCGCCGGGGGGTCATGTACAGGTCAGGTTGAGCCGAGTGTGGCCGGTCTTCGCCGGACGGCCCCGCCATGCTCGGTCTTCCCGCGGCCTCCCTCGCCCCTTTCACGGTCCGGTCTTGCCTGCCCGGCGGCCCGGAGGGACCGTGGAAGGGACGTCCCGCGCTTCCCGTCGGCGCGGAATCCGAGCGCCGGGCGCGGCACGCCAGGGCGAAGGAGAGCGCCATGCGTACTCTGCTGAGGGCCCGGCTGGACACCCACACGGCCAACGAGGCGGTCAGGAACGGCACCATGGGGCGGCCATGCGGGACGTCGTCGAGCAACTCCGCCCCGAAGCCGCCTACTTCACGTGCATGGACGGCGGGCGCACCTGCATCCTCGTCTTCGACATGCGGGAGTCCTCCGAGATGCCGGCGCTGCTGGAGCGGTTCTTCCTCGACATGGAGGCCGAGGTCGAGCTGCACCCCGTCATGAACGCCGACGACCTGCGGGAGGGCCTTGACGCCCTGCCCCGGGGGTGACCGCGCCCCCGTCCCGGCGGTGACCGTATTCCCGGAGCCCGTCCGCCAGTTCCGCCGCGTCGCCGTCCCTGAGCGCGGACAGCGCCTGCTGGAGCGCGAAGGTGCCGCGGACCGCCGCCACCCGGCCGGCCGGGCCCCGCAGGGCGGGGCCGCCCAGTGCCACCACGCGCCGTAGGAACGCGTCCCCGTACGAGGCGGCGACGGCGGCCAGGTCCACGGCCGGGTCGCCGATCGCGGCCTCGTCCCAGTCGACCACCCCGCGCAGCACGGGAAGTCCGTCCTCCGTCTCCCACAGCACGTTCTCGCCGCCCAGGTCGCCGTGGACGAAGGCCCCCGACACGTACGGCAGCGCCTCGGCCGCCGCCGGCTCCCGCTCCGCCCGCGCCCGTCCGGCGGCGGACACCAGCGGGAACAGCTCCGCGCGGACGTCGGACGCGAACCGGCGCCACTCGTCGCGCGGGGCCTCCGGCAACTCCCCGCGCGGCCCCTGCTCCCCGCCCGCCCGAACGAGCGCCGCCAGCAGCGCGGCGAACTGCCGGGCCGCGGCGTCGGCGGCCTCCGGCCGGGCGAGCGCGGACGGCTCCAGCGGCGCGCCCGGCACCCGGGTGAGCACCAGGTGGGCCGGCCCGCGTGTGCCGTCCTCGACGGAGAGCGGCGAGGGGACGGCGAACGGCAGGCCCGCCCGGCCGACCGCCCGCAGCGTCGCCGCCCGGGCGGGGAGCCGGGCCGCCGCGGCCGGGGTGCGCGGGAAGCAGAGAACGCGGCGCGCGCCGACCAGTACGCGGTGGAACTGGCCTTCGTGAACGGCCGGTTCCACCCCGTCCTCGGCCGACAGCCGTGCCGCGAGCGCCGCTTGCCCATCGGCGGGACGGACCGTCATCGCCTGTCACTCCCTCGTCAGGGCCGGTTGAACCGTACTGCGCCGATGGCGTACGGCCCGTTGGGGGCGGGCGGCCGGGGAGCGGTGTCCGCCTCCGGGGGAGTGGCGGTGGCCGGTGTCCTGGGGGGATTCCGTGGAGGAGGTGACGGTCGTGGTCAGGGGAAGCAGGCAGGCGAGTGCGGCGGCCGAGGCCGCTCTGCGGAGTCTCGTCATGTCCGGACCATAGGTCACCGGGTCCGCCCGGGGCGGCGGTTTTCCGTCGCCCACCGGGGCACTGCACGGCCTCGGCAGACGGGCCGTCACGGGTGGCCGGGAGCCGGGCGGGATGGATGCGGGGGCCAGCATTCCGGGCGTCGGGGCCGCGTGCGAAGATTCCGTGCCCGGTCCGTGTGGACCGGGTGACAAGGGGAAACTTCGTGAAACCAACCACTCTCAGAGCAGCCGTCGGAGCCGTGCTGGCCATGGCCGTGCCGGCGGTGCTGGTGCCCGCCTCCACCGCGAGCGCGGCGCCCAGGACCGACGCCGTGGACAAGGCGACCGTCGCCTCCTTCGGCCGTGCCGCCGACACCCTGCTGACCGAGCGCACGTCGGCGCTGCTGGACTCGGTCAAGTCGCCGCGAATAGCCACCCAGCTCGACCGCAAGGTGCGGCTGGCCGCGGCCGCGGCCAAGACGGAGCAGGCCGGGCTGACCACCCTCCAGGCGCGCAAGAAGCGGCTCGCCGGGCTCCACGAGGCGTACACCGAGGCGGACACGCAGGTCACCGTGGACGGGACCCGTGCCGCCGGCGGCCGGGCGGTCGTGCGGCTCACCGAGACCACCACGCTCACGTACAAGAAGGTCCGCGGCGACGAGCCGGTCACGACCGGCTTCAAGGCCCGGCACGAGGCCCGCTTCACCGCCCGCCCGGGCGGCTCCTGGGAGCTCACCGCGCTGACGACCGACGACGACGGTCCCATCGCGATCAACGACCCCACGGTGCGGAAGCGCGTCGCGTCCCTCGGCCCGACGCCCAGCGCCCCCCGCGCCTCCACCGCGTGGACGTCCCAGTCGGTGCCCAAGCGCGCCAAGGCGGGCGTCGACTACGCGGCCATGGCCGCGTACACCGAGAAGTACTGGCGGAACTACAACCCGTCGTACCGGAAGTTCAACGACGCCGGCGGCGACTGCACCAACTTCCTCAGCCAGGCCCTGCAGGCCGGCGGCTGGAAGCCCGAGACGGGTCCGGCGGACGACTACCGCAAGTGGTGGTACGCCTCCTCCGGCCAGTCCGACAGCTGGGTCGGCGTCAACGAGTGGTCGTGGTACGCGCTCAACTCCAAGCGCGTGACCAGCCTGGCCAACGTCTACCAGCTCGAGGTCGGCGACGTCATGCAGATGGACTTCGACGGTGACGGGTCGAAGGACCACTCCATGATGGTGACGTACCGCAGCCGGTACGGCGTCCCGTACCTCACGTACCACTCCACCAACACCTACCGGAAGTCGGTGGCGAGCATCATCGCGTCCTACCCGGACGCGGTCTACTACGCCTACCGCACCTGACCGGTGCCGCCGCGCGGCGGGCGGGCTCCGCTCGCCGCGCGGTCGGGAGACGGGCCCGGCCCGGTTTCCCGGCCGGGCCCACCGGTCGGCACGCGCCCTGACCGCCCCTGGGTTACGTCGCTTTTGATAGCGAATGTCCGAATAGAAACAGGGCGGTGGGAAGTTGCGGTAGTGGCCCCTGTGATACTGGGGCCGGAATGTGTGTTTTGGTGCCAGGGGGTACGAAGGTGTCGAAGAGGACCATGCAGCGTGCGACGGCCCTGATCGCCGCGGCCACTGTCGCACTCGGCCTGGCGGGCTGCGACTCCGGGGGAGACTCCGGCGGGAAGGGCGGCGGGAAGAATTCCTCGGCGTCGCCCTCGCAGAGCGCGTCGCAGGACTCCGCCTCCGCCCACAAGAACCGGCCGCAGAACCGCCGCAAGCCGGAGGAGAAGTGGGACGGCAAGGTCAAGGTGCTCGGCGACGGCTCCACGTCCTACACCGGCCCCCAGCCGAAGCAGCCGAAGCCAGAGAAGCTGAAGCCGGGGGAGAAGCCCCCGCAGTTCGTCGTCTTCTCCTGGGACGGCGCCCTGGAGGGCGACGACCACCTCTTCTCGCATTTCCGCGAGGTCGCCAAGCAGAACAACGCCACGATGACGTTCTTCCTCACCGGCACCTATCTGCTGCCCAAGTCCAAGGCGACCCTGTACAAGCCCCCGCAGCACAAGCCCGGCGAATCCGCGATCTCCTACGCGACCGACGCCCACATCCGGGACACCCTCCGCGAGGTCCGCGCCGCCTGGCTGGACGGCAACGAGATCGGCACGCACTTCAACGGCCACTTCTGCGGCAAGAAGGGCGGCGGCGACTGGAGCGAGACGGAGTGGAAGAGCGAGATCGAGCAGGCGTACTCCTTCGTCCAGCACTGGAAGACGAACACCGGCTACAAGGACCTGCCGCCGCTCCCCTTCGACTACGAGAAGGAGCTGGCCGGCGGCCGGGCGCCGTGCCTGGAGGGCCAGCCGAACCTGCTCAAGGCGGCGCGGCAGTTCGACTGGCGCTACGACGCCAGCTCGCCCGGCGACTTCCAGATATGGCCGTCCCAGATCGACGGCATATGGAACTTCCCGCTGCAACTGCTGCCCTACCCCAAGAGCGAGAAGCAGGTCCTCTCCATGGACTTCAACTTCCTCTACAACCAGTCCGGTGACAACACCAAGGGCGATCCGAAGAAGTACGCCGAGTGGCGGAAACTGACCCGGGACGGTTACCTCAACGGCTTCGAGCGCGTCTACCACGGAAGCCGGGCGCCGCTGTTCATCGGCAACCACTTCGAGGACTGGAACGGCGGCATATACATGAAGGCGATAGAGGACGTCATGACGTCCGTGTGCAAGCGCGACGGCGTCCGCTGCGTCTCCTTCAAGCAACTGGCCGACTGGCTGGACGTCCAGGACCCCGACGTCCTGGCCCGGCTGCGCGGACTCGACCCGGCGCAGTCCCCGGACTGGAAGTCGATCGTGAAGTAAGGCGCCGATCGCGAGGGGGGGATCGGGGCCGTCGTCGTCACGAAGCGGGCCCGGGGCCGCCGTCGTCACGAAGCGGGCCCGGGGCCGGCATGAGGCCGCCCCGGGCCCCCGCTCACGAGCCGTCGGTCATGTACCGCGTCCAGATGCCCAGCGGGACGGAGGCGGGGGACGGGCCGTCCGCGCCCTTGCCCTTGGCCTTCCCCTTGTCCTTGCCGTCCCCGCTGCCGTCCAGGGGCAGCAGTTTCTGGCTCTTCGGGTCGATCCGGGCGAGCGACACCGCCGTGGAGAGTTCGCCCCGGTACCCGACGAACCACGCCGACTTGCCGTCCTGCGCCGTGCCGGTCTTGCCCGCGCTGCCGGGCCCGGCGGCCTTGGCCGCGAGCGCGGTGCCGTGCCGGACGGCCTCCCGCAGCGCGTCGTCCACCGCCTTGGCCACGGGCGCCGGCAGCGCCTGCCGCGGCTTGGGCCGCGCCACGGGGACGTCCGCCCCGTTGCGGCGGAGACCGCTCACCGAATACGGGTCGGTGTGCCGGCCCTCGGCCGCGAAGGTGGCGTAGGCGTCGGCCATGCGGATGGCGCTGGGCGTCGAGGTGCCGAGCGAGAACGACGGCAGCTTCTCGCCGAGGCTGCTCTCCAGCAGGCCCGTCTCCACCCCGACCTTGCCGACCCGGTCCAGGCCGACGTCCATCCCGAGCTGCATCATCGACGTGTTGACCGACTGCGCGACCGCGTTCTTCAGGGTGATCTTGCCCCAGGACTTCCCGTTGTCGTTCTCGGCCTTGACGATCTTCCCCGAGCGGTCCCAGTACGGGCCCTCCGGCGTCAGCAGTGAGATCTTGTCGTCGCCGTCGTACAGCGTCGCCGGGGTGACGGGGGTACGCGGCTTGTCGCGCTCCCGCTGGACGCCGTCGCGCAGCGCCGCCGCGTAGACGAACGGGGTGAACGCGCTCCCGGCGGGCACCACCGACGAGTTGGCGTCGTTGAAGCCCTGCTTCAGGTAGCCCTCGCCGCCGTAGAGGGCGGTGACGCGCCCGTCGGTGGTCACCGAGGCGGCGCCGATGCGCAGGTCGCGGTCGGGGTGGTCCGGGTCGGGGCCGAGGGTCGCGCGCGCCTTGCCGACGGCCTTGGCCAGCGCCTCGACCCGCCGCCGGTCGAAGGTGGTGTGGATCTGGTAGCCGCCGCGGGCGAAGTCCTGGTCGGAGACGTCGCTGTGCGCGCTCACATACGCCCGCGCGGTCTCCACCAGGTAACCGGTCTGGCCCGCCAGCCCGGCGGGGCGCGGCGGGGGCACGGGCTCGGGGAAGCGGGTGTACGAGGCCCGCTCCTTCTTGGAGAGCTTGCCGATGGCGACCATCCGGTCCAGGACCCAGTTCCAGCGCTCGACCGCGCGCTCGTGGTTCTTGGCGCTCACGGCCGGGTCGTAGAGCGCCGCCCCCTTGAGCAGCGAGGCGAGGAAGGCGCCCTCGCTCGCGTTGAGCTCCGAGACGTCCTTGTCGTAGTACGCGTGGGCGGCCCGCGCGACGCCGTACGTGCCCCGCCCGTACCAGCTGGTGTTGAGGTACTGCTCCAGGATCTCGTCCTTGGACAGCTTGCGGTCGAGCTTGATGGCGATGAACATCTCGCTGAGCTTGCGCGAGAACGTCTGCTCCTGGTTCAGGTAGGCGTTCTTCACGTACTGCTGCGTGATGGTGGACCCGCCCTGGGTGCTGCCGCCAGTGATCATCTTGGTGACGGCGCGGAGCATGCCGCTGGGGGAGACGCCGCTGTCGGAGTAGAACGTCTCGTTCTCGGCGGCCAGCGCGGCCCAGCGCACCTTCTCCGGGACCTTGTCGAGGGGCAGGTCCTGCCGGTTGACCTCGCCGGTGCGGGCCATCTCGGAGCCGTCGGCCCAGTAGTAGACGTTGTCCTGCTGGGTGGCGAAGGCGTTGAGGTCGGCGGGTATCTCCGTGCGCGCGTACATGACGGCGAGGAGGCAGGTGACGACGCCGACGCAGCTGAATATCAGCCCCAGGCTCTGCCGCCACGACGGGACCCAGCGCCGCCAGCCCGCCCGTCCCGGGCGCGGGTACGCCGGCCGCAACCACCGCCCGAGGCGGCGCGCGGTTTCCTGACGAGTGCCCAGCAGCCGGCGGAGGCCGACGGGAGCGGCGGCTTTCCGGGCATGTGCCCCTTTACGACGTTCGATCACTGCTCGACCCTATGGGATCGACTCCCGCAGTTTTGTGCCGTTCCGTCGCGAAAACATCACGGTTCCCTGTGGGCTTCCGCCGTCGGCCGGTCCCGTGCCGCCGCGTGGAGCGCAGCACTCCGGAACCGATCCTCCCGGCGGGACGACACCTACCGTCTTTCCTGGTACGAAGGTTACGCCTGTGACGGAATGACGTTTACGGGGGCCGGTCGGTTCCCGGAGCCGGCCGGTTCCCGGGCCGGCGAGGAAGCCGACGACGACCGGGAAACGACCCGCCGCGGCCCCGCCGCTCCGGAATCCATTGGCCGAAAACGGCTCTGACCAGGCACACTCCCGCATGTTCCACACCGCCGACGCGCTGCTCGCCACTCTCGACCCCCTCCCGCACCACCACCGGCTGCGGCGGCTGGCGCTGAGCGTGCCGGACCTGGCCGAGCGGGGCGCGCTCACCGGGGTCCTGGACGACCTGGACCGCCGCGGCGACCACGAGCGCCGGCTCGCGGCCCTGGCCGCCCTGGTCGGCCGGCAGGAGCACTTCCTCACGGCACGCCTCGCCGACCCGGACCCCGTCGTCGCCGGCTACGCGCTCCGGGGCGCCCGCGCCCTCCCGCTGCCGGACGCCGCGATCGAGGCGGCGTACGAGGACGCGTCCGCCGCGACCCGCGACCGGATCGCCCGCTTCCTGTGGGCCGGCGACCGCCCGCACCTCACCGAACGGCTCGTGACCCGCCTCCGCGACCAGGGGGACGACACGGAGGCGGCCCGACTGCTCCCCGGCTGCTCGGCCTCGTTCACGGCCGCCGCGCTGCCCGGCCTCGCGCACGCCGTCACCTCACCGGTCCGCCTGGCCCGCCGCCACCCCGGCCCCTTCCTCGACCAGGCCGAACGGGACCTCGCCGAACGGACCCGGGGCGCGGGGCAGGCCGACTGGTGGCAGCGGCACGGCGGCGCCCTGGCCGTCGTCACGGCCACCCACCCGGAGCGGGTGCTCACCCTGCTGGAGCGCCACGGGCCCGGCACCCTGCCCTACTGCCTCCGCCGGTGCGCGGGCGCCCTCGTCGCCGCGGACGCCGAACGCTTCGTCCGCCGGCTGCTCCCCCCCGAGCGGGACCACCCGCGTCACGAACCCGACCTGCCGTCCGGCGTGTTCCGCGCGCTCGTGCGGGCCGGTCCGGCGGACCCGCGCCCGCTCGTGGCGCTCACCGGCTGACCGGAGGCGCGGGCGCCGGAGCCCCCTCCGCCTCGCCCGCCGTGCTGCGCCGTACGACCAGCAGCGCGCAGGCGGCCGCGGCCGCCGCCGCGGCGACGGCGAGGGCGTAGCGGGCGCCCGTGGGGGAGTCGGTGAGGCCCCAGGTGGCGGAGGCCAGGGCGGGACCGAAGGTGAAGCCGAGGTTGCGGGAGAGCTGGACGGCGGAGCCGGCTGTTCCGGCGGACCTCGGGGGCGCCGCGTTCATCACCAGGGCCTGTGTGGGCCCGCCGTACAGACCCATTCCGGCCCCGGCTATGGCGAGTCGCCAGACGATGTCGCCCGTGGACCAGTCGTGGTCGCCGAGGAGGGTGAGCAGGAAGAGGCCGAGGGTGGTGAGGGCGGCGCCGGCGACGGCGGTCGGCCGGTGGCCGTACCGGTCGGCGAGGCGCCCGCCCAAGGGGCCGGCCACGCCCATGGCGAGCGGGAAGGCGAGGACGGTCAGGCCGGTGGCCGTCGCCGACAGCCCGCTGTCGTCCTGTAGCCGCAGCGCCACGACGTAGTGCATGGCGCCGAACCCGCAGGCCAGCGCGAACACCGCCCCGTAGACGCCCTGCGTACCCGAGGCGCGCACGACGTCCACCACCGGCCGGGCGCCCGGCCCGCGCAGCCACCGCACCGCGGGCGGCAGCCCGGCGAGCGCCAGCAGGAGCCAGGCGGGGGAGGACGGGGCGAGGGTCAGGGCGAGCAGCAGCGCGGTGATCGCGCCGCCGACGAGCGCGGCGTCCGCCAGCAGCCGGCGGTCCGGCGCGACGAGGCGGCCCCGGACGGGCAGCGCGCGGCGCGCCACCAGCAGGGCCGCGAGGCAGAACGGCAGCTTGACGAGGAACACCGCGCGCCACCCGAAGGCGTCGAGCAGGACACCGCCCACGGCCGGGCCGGTGACGGCGCCGAGCGGCCCCAGGGTCGCCGGGACGCTCATGGCCCGGCCGCGCAGGTGCGGCGGTACGGACCGGGCCGCCAGGACGGGCATGAGGACGAACAGCACGGCGGCGAACGCCCCTTGGAGCACCCGCGCCGTGGCCAGCATCGGCATCCAGGGCGAGGCCGCCGACAGCAGGCCGCACAGGGCGAAGCCGGACGTGGCCGTCAGGACCGCCGGACGCAGCCCCGTGCCCGTCCCCCGCCACTCAGGTCCAGCCAGCGCCCGGCGGGCAACAGCAGGGCGACCACGGCCAGTTGGTAGCCCAGTACCGTCCACTGCGCCATGGAGGGGGAGACCCGCAGGTCGTGGGCGATGTCGGCCAGTGAGACGTTGACGATGTTCATGTCGAGCATGGCCACGAACGACAGCACTCCGGCGATGCCGACCAGCACCCACCGGGGCCGTTCGTCCTCGGCCGGGCGCCGTGTCCCCTCCGGCAGTTCCTCCGTACCGTGCCGCATCGTGTCCCCTCCGAGGCCGTGAGGCCGCCGTCGACCGGATCCGGGTGTCGAGGGCGCTCGCACCCGCGCCCTGCCACCGGCGCGGCCCGCGCCCCGGTGGTCGGACGAACGCGCGGTGGGACTCCCCGGCCGGACGGAATCCCGTTGGCTCCCGGACGTGTTCGGGGGAAGAGCACCGCCCCGAGGAAGTCGGCCGGGGGAGCGCTCCGGTTCCCGGGCGGCGACGGGAAACGGCCCGGCCCGCACGGCGGCCGCTGCCGCCGGATCCCTCCCCCGCATCCCCCCGCATCCTCCCGTGGGCAGCATGGCACGGCGGGACGCGCCGGCGGGCGTCCGGATACGGCCTCCCTTCGTGCCGTTCCCGCCACGCCTCAGGAGTCCCCGGAGTACGGCGGGGTCTCACGCGGCGCGAAGCCCGAAGGCCGGTTCCGGGGCTTGCCTTTCGGCGGCCCGGCACGTTGGTTGTGCTTGTCCCGGGCGCCGGTGGGGAAGGCCGGTGGGAGGAACGCCCGCGACGGAACACGGCCCGACTCGCCACTTCCGGCGCTCCGGTGGCCGTTCAACCGTGCCGGCTGCGCGCTTGAACACCGGCCGTCCTGGCGCCCACCGGATCTTTCGGCAGGTCACCGTACCGTCCCCCGACCCGTCCGCCGCGAGCGGGGCCGGGTACGGGACACCACCGGTGAGCGAGGCGCGCGGGCGGCCGGACGAGCCGGGGCCGAACGCCGCTTTCCTCGCACACGCTTTCCTCGAACGCCGCTTTCCTTGAACGGCCCGGCGGGCGCATCGTTTCGGTGACCGGGTGGCAGGGAGTTCTCGTCCCCCTGCCCCGGTACCGGTTCGCCGTGAACCGGCCGCGGAGCGCCTTCTCGCCGTCGGCTCTCCCCGCTCCGTTCTCCCCATTCCGTCGACGACCGCCGCCGGGCCGGACCGTGGAGGTGACCGCTGGTGACCGACGAGGACGCGGGCCGGCCGCCCGCGCGGACGCACCGGCGCGCACCGGAGAGCGCCGGAGCGCGGCACCGGACCACCCGCCGCCCGCCTGCCGCCCGGCCTCCGGACCGTCCGTCGGCCCGCTCCGCACCCCGGCCCCGCCCGGCCGCCGCCGGCTCCCCGACGGCACCCACTACCGAAAGGCCCCTTCATGGACGTACGTGAACTGAGGATCGCCGGCGCCTTCCACTGCGTCCCGGACAACTTCCCCGACGAGCGCGGCCACCTCGCCTCGCCCTTCCAGGAGGAGCCCTTCACCAAGGCCACCGGGCACGGCCTGTTCCCCGTCCGGCAGACCAACCACAGCCGCTCGCGCCGCGGGGTCGTCCGGGGCGTCCACTACACCACGACCCCGCCGGGAGGGGCCAAGTACGTCCACTGCTCCCAGGGCAGGGCGCTGGACATCGTGGTGGACGTACGCGTCGGGTCCCCCACCTTCGGGGTGTGGGAGTCGGTGGTGCTCACCGCCGAACACCCCAGCGCCGTCTACCTGCCCGTCGGGGTCGGCCACGCCTTCGTCGCCCTGGAGGACACGGTCATGACGTACCTCCTCTCCGTCCCCTACACCGCCGCCCACGAACAGGCCGTCTCCATACACGACCCGGCGCTGAACCTCCCCGTCCCCACCGAGGACGTGATCCTGTCCGACCGCGACCGCGTCGCCCTCAGCCTGGACGAGTCCGCCGAGCGGGGCATGCTGCCGGACTACGAGAAGTCGCTGGAGATCGAGGCCGCCCTCTACGGCGCGTACCCGGGCGCCGGAGCGGCGGGCGCGAGCCGGGAAGGGAGCGGCGCATGAACGCCCCGGACGACAAGCGCCCGTTGGTGACCGTGCTCGGCGCCTCGGGGTTCATCGGCTCCGCCGTCGCGGCCGAGCTCGTCCGGCGGCCGGTCCGGCTGCGCCTCGTCACCCGGGGGCACCGCCCGCCGGCCGCCGTCGCCGACGCCAAGGACGTCGAGCTGCGCACCGCCGACGCCACCGACCCGGCGGCCCTCGCGGCCGCGGTGGACGGCTCCGACGTCGTCGTCCACCTGCTCGCCGACCTCTCCGGCGACATCAACTGGCGGGGCGCGGACCCGGTCGCCGAACGCGTCAACGTCGGCACCATGCGGCACCTCACCGACGTCCTCCGCCCGGGCCCCGGCGGCCGTCCGGTCACCGTGATCTACGCCGGGGCGGCCAGCCAGGTCGGCCTGTCCGCCGCCCCGCGCATCGACGGCTCCGAGCCCGACGAGCCGCAGGGCGCCTACGACCGGCAGAAGCTCGCCGCGCAACGGCTGCTGGAACAGGCGACGAGGGCCGGCGACGTCCACGGGATCACCCTGCGCCTGCCCACCGTCATCGGCTGCGCGCCCGGCCGCACCACCTCCAAGGGCGTCGTGGCGGCCATGACCAAGCGGGCCCTGGCCGGCGAGCCCATCACCATGTGGCACGACGGCTCCGTCCTCCGCGACCTGCTGCACGTCGACGACGTCGCCCGGGCCTTCGCGGCGGCCCTCGACCACGGGCACGAACTGGTCGGCCGGCACTGGCTGATCGGCAGCGGCCACGGCGAACCGCTGGGCGCCGTCTTCCGGCGGATCGCCGACCTCGTCGCGGACCGCACCGGCCGGCCGCCCGTCCCCGTCCTCACCGTCGACCCGCCGGAATACGCCGAACTGGCCGACTTCCACAGCGTCGAGATCGACGCGTCCGCGTTCCGCGGCGTCACCGGCTGGCAGCCGCGCCTGACGCTGGACGAGGCGCTGGAACGGACCGTGGACGCCCTGTACCGGAACACCGTCGACGCGCCGCACGACCCCGAGCCGCGGTCCTGAGCCGCGGTCCCCGAGCCCGTACCGCCACCCCGCCGCCCGCCCCGAGGAGAAGAGAATGCCCGAGCCCCGCACCGCGCCCGACGTCCCGCCACCCGACCGCCTCGCGGCCCCCGAACCGGCCGCTACCGACGGCCGTTGGCGCATCGAGGTGGACCGGAACGTCTGCGCCGGCACCGGCCTGTGCCTGGGGACCGCCTCCCGGCACATGCGCCTGGACAACGGCAGGGCCCGGCCGGTCGAGGAGGTCGTCGCCCCCGACCCCAGCGTGACCGACGCCGCCGACACCTGCCCGATGGAGGCCATCACCGTCCGCGACGCGGCGACGGGTGAAGTCCTCGCGCCGGAGCGGTAGTCGGCCGCCTGACGCGACCGCGTCATCCGGCTGTTCGTTTTCACCTGTCGCGTCTTCTATCGCGTCTTCGACTGTCCGCTTTCGACTGTGCGTCATCGACTGTTCGTCTTCGACCCGAGGTGGGATGTGCATGAGCGTGCTGGTATGGGCCTACGGCGATGAGTACGAGGCCGAACGCGCGGAGATCCTCGACGCCGTGGACACGGTGTTCTCCTCCGGACGCCTGGTGCTGGGGCCCAGCGTGCGGGACTTCGAGACCGAGTTCGCCGCCTACCACGGCATCGGCCACTGCGTCGGCGTCGACAACGGGACGAACGCGGTGAAGCTCGCCCTCCAGGCGCTCGGCATCGGCCCCGGCGACGAGGTGATCACCGTGTCCAACACGGCCGCGCCCACCGTCGTCGCCATCGCCGGCACCGGCGCGGACGTGCGGTTCGTCGACATCGACCCGGCGACCTACCTCATGGACCCGGCGGCCCTGGCCGCGGCAGTGACCCCGCGCACCCGCTGCGTCGTCCCGGTCCACCTGTACGGCCAGTGCGCCGCCATGGAGGAGATCGGGGAGACCGCCCGCGCCCACGGACTGGCGGTCGTGGAGGACTGCGCCCAGGCCCACGGCGCCCGCCGGAACGGCACGCTCGCCGGCACGTTCGGGGACGCCGCCGCCTACTCCTTCTACCCGACCAAGGTGCTGGGTGCCTACGGCGACGGAGGGGCGGTGCTCACCGGCCGCGAGGACGTCGACCGCGCGCTGCGGCGACTGCGCTACTACGGCATGGAGGAACGGTACTTCGTCGAGACCCTCCCCGCCCACAACAGCCGGCTCGACGAGGTGCAGGCCGAGATCCTGCGCCGCAAACTGCGCCGGCTCGACGACTACATCGCCGCCCGGCGCGCCATCGCCGACCGCTACCAGGAGGCCCTGAAGGACACCTCGCTCACCCTGCCCCGCATCGCCTCCGGGAACGACCACGTCTACTACCTCTACGTCGCCCGCCACCCCCGGCGCGACGTCGTCCTGGAGCGCCTGCGCGCCCACGACATCGAGCTGAACGTCAGCTACCGCTGGCCCGTTCACACCATGACGGGCTTCGCCGGGACCCCCGCCGCCGACGCCCACCTCCCCGTCACGGAGGAGTGCGCGGAGGAGATCTTCTCGCTGCCCATGTACCCGTCGCTGCGGAGGGACGTCCAGGAGCGGGTGATCGAGGCCCTGCTCAAGGTGCTGCCCACCGTGGACTGAGGGGGATGCGGGGCGTGACGCGCCATGCCCGCGGGGCCGGGCATGAGGCGTCATGCCCGGCCGGGCCGACCGGTTTCCGGGCGAACGGGCCTGATAGGGCTTGTTGTGCCGGATGGCACCTCATGGGCGTGATGGTCATCACTGTTACCGATGGTACTGATGATGTCTGATGGGCCGTTTTGCGCTGGTGTGGCTTGGTGTGGTGGTGTTGGGGGCGGTTGACATGTTGAGGGGAAAGGTGTGGCGGGGATGGCTCTGGTGCTGTTGCGCCGTTGGAAGGGTTCGTCGGGGCAGGGGGGTGTCCGGCTCCCGGAGGGCGCGGGAGGGCTGGGCTGCCAGGTGCTGGATCCGGTGCAACTGCCGCTGTACCGCGCGGACGTGTCCGTCCGCGACGCGTCCGGCCGGGAGGTGCTGACCGGTCAGACGGACCCGCACGGCCGGTTCACGGCCACCCTCGCGCCGGGCGACTACGTGCTCGCGGTGACGTGCGAGGGGTTCCGCCCGGTCCGCCGCCCCTTCACCTGCGCGGCCGGGGCCCACGCGACCGTCGAGCCGGTCGCGATGGAGCCGGCCCCCGCGCCGGCCCTGCCCACGCCGGGCGCCTGGCGCATCGACCCGGACCACACCGCCGTCCGCTTCGCCGCCCGCCACATCGGCCTCTCCCAAGTGCACGGCCGCTTCAACGGGTTCGAGGGGACCCTGTGGGTCGGCGAGCGCATGGAGGAGTCGCGCCTGGACGTGGTGATCGAGACGGCCAGCATCGACACCGGCGTCCGGCAGCGGGACGAGCACCTGCGGTCGGCAGAGTTCCTGGGCGTCGCCCAGTACCCGTACATGCAGTTCACCAGCGACCGCTTCGTCCACCGGGGCGGCCCCCGCTGGTCCGTCCAGGGCGTGCTGAACCTCCACGGCGTCAGCCGCAACGTCGCACTCGACACCCGCTACTTGGGCATCGGCACGGGCATCATGGGCGAGACGCGCGCCGCCTGCTCGGCCGTGACCGAACTCCACCGCGAGGACTTCACGCTGAACTGGAAGTCGATGATCCAGCGCGGCATCGCGATGATCGGCGCGACGATCCGGGTGGAACTCGACATCCAGGCGGTGCCGCAGTCCTGAGCCTCGGGGGCGGTCCCGCCCCGGCCGGTTTCAGGACACCGGCACGAGCCGGAAACCGGCCCCCTCGGCGGTGACGCGGCCCGCCGTCGGCGGCGGGAAATGCGTGCCCAGCAGGAGCGTGTCCGTGCCGGCGAGGGCGGCGAGGAGCCCGCGGCGGGTGCGGACGGCCCGGGCGGGGTCGGTGTCCACGCAGCTGGTGATCCCGGGGTGGGCCAGCTGGACGGGGTGGTGGACGCAGTCGCCGGTGATGACGGCCGACCCTCCGGCCGAGCGGAGTTCGACGGCGATGTGGCCCGGCGTGTGGCCGGGCGTCGGGAGCAGCCGGAGGCCGGGGGCCAAGGGGCCGGGCCGTCGTGGACGTCGACGAGGTCGAGGAGCCCGGCGTCCCGGATCGGCTCGACGGAGTCGCGGAACATCTGCCGCCGGCTCTCCTCCATGGTGCCGGCCCGCCCGGCCCAGTGGTCCCACTCCGTACGTGAGGTGACGTAGCGGGCGTTGGGGAAGGTGGGCACCCACGAACCGTCGGCGGCGGCACGGGTGTTCCAGCCGACGTGGTCGGTGTGCAGATGGGTCAGGACGACCAGGTCGACGGAGTCGGGCGGGAACCCGGCCACCGTGAGCCGGCCGAGGTAGCCGGTGTCCAGGCAGTGCCACGCCGGGTTGGCGCGGGTCTTGCCGTCGCCGATGCCGGTGTCGACGAGCACGCGCTTGCCCCCCACCTCGAAGGCGAAGGTGTGGCTGGCCAGCAGGGGAGCGTGGCCGGGCGTGGCGAAATCGGGCCGCAGCCACGGCACTTCGGCGACGACCTCCCGGGTGGCGTCCGGCAACAGCCACGCGCCGGTCTCCGGCGGCAGGGCGATCTCGTCGACACGGTGGACGCGGACGTCGCCGACCTGCCACGACGTGGGGACGGCCGCTTGAGGGGACGGCTCGTGGGAGGGATCGGGGCGGAGCATGGGCACGGTCCTCTCGGCAGTAAAAGCAGAATCTTTGCTTTAAGTGGACCCTAGGGCCTAGGGTGCGGCTAACGCAAAGATTCTGCTTTTGTATGAGGTGGAGGCACGCCATGACCACACCGGACCCGGGCCCACCCGAGACGACCGGCCGAAGCGCCGTCGTGGCGGCCACGGCCGACCACGTCCTGTCCGTCCTCGGATCCCTGCGCGAACTCGACCTGGACGGCGTCGCGCCCGCCGCGGCGTACCGGCCGGACGGCATCGCCCACCCTCGGGAAGGAGAGCGCGCCGATGCGGCCGTATGAACTGACGCTCGCCGAGGCGGCCGACGCCGTCGCGGCCGGGGACCTCTCGCCGGTGGAGCTCACCGACTCCGTCCTCGGCCGGATCGAGGCCGTCGAGCCGGAGCTGAACGCCTACGCCGAGGTCCTCGCCGACACCGCGCGCCGAGCCGCCGCCCGGGCGGCGGGCGAACTGGCCGCCGGGCGGCGGCGCGGGCCGCTGCACGGCGTGCCGATGGCGCTCAAGGACCTCATCGACGTGGCCGGCGTGCCCACCAGGGCGGGGTCCCGGGTCCGCGAGCACCACACGGCGCTCCGGGACAGCACCGTCGCCGCGCGCCTGGCGGAGGCCGGCGCGGTGCTGCTGGGCAAGGCTCACACGCACGAGTTCGCCTACGGGCTGACCACGCCGCAGACCCGCAACGCCTGGGCACCGGACCGGGTGGCGGGCGGTTCCAGCGGCGGCTCGGCGGTGGCCGTCGCCGCCGGGGCGGCCACCTTCGCGCTGGGCACGGACACCGGCGGCTCCATCCGCGTCCCCGCCGCGCTGAACGGCGTCGTCGGACTCAAGCCCACGTACGGGCTGGTGCCCGTCGACGGGGTGGTCCCGCTCTCCTGGTCCCTGGACCACGTCGGCCCCCTGACCCGTACCAGCCGGGACGCCGGCCTCGTTTTCGCGGCCCTGACGGGACGTCAGATACCGGAGGGCCGGCCCGACTTCGCCTCACTGCGCGTCGGCGTCCCCGGCAACCATTACTTCGACCGGGTGCACCCCGCCGTCGAGGAGGCGGTCCGCGCGGCGGTCGAGCGGCTGCGGGACCTCGGGGCGCGCCTCGTCGACGTCCGGATCCCCCTCGCCGAGCACGTCAAGGCCACGCAGTGGGGGCTGATGGTGCCCGAGGCGAGCGCGGTGCACGAGGAGACCCTCCGCTCGTCCCCGGAGCTGTACGGCGCCGACATCCACCCGCTGCTGGAGGCCGGGCGGCTCGTCCCGGCCGGCGACTACCTGCGCGCCCAACGCGCCCGCACCCTCATGCGGCAGGAGTGGGCGCGCCTCTTCGACGACGTGGACGTCGTCGCCGCGCCGACCGTCCCGCTCACCGCCGTCCCCCGGGACACGGAGACCGTGACCTGGCCCGACGGCGGCACCGAGACCGTCGCCGACGCCTACGTACGGCTGTGCGCCCCGGCGAACATCACCGGCCTGCCGGCCCTCTCCCTCCCCGTCGGGCTCGACGCCGAGGGGCTGCCCGTCGGCATGCAGCTCATCGGGCGGCCGTTCGACGAGGCGACCCTCCTCGGGGTGGGGCACGCCCTGGAACAGACCGGGCCGCAGGCCCTGACGGGCAGGCCGGGCCTGGCGCCGGACGGTGCCGCCGCCCGTCTCGTCGCGCAATGACGTCGCGTTAAGCTGGGCTCATGAGCCCCAGACCCGCCGTACGCCCCGGGGGCCGCAGCGCCCGCGTCCAGGAGTCCGTCCACCGGGCCGTACGCGAACTCCAGGCCGAGGGGGCCGCCTTGACCGTGCCGCTCGTCGCGGCCCGGGCCGGGGTGACCCCCTCGACCATCTACCGCCGCTGGGGCGACCTTCAGGAACTGCTCTCCGACGTCGCGGTGGAACGCCTGCGTCCGGAGGCGCCCCCGGCGGACCACGGCAGCCTGCGGGCCGACCTGGAGCACTGGGCCGTCGCCTTCCTGGAGGAGATGTCGTCCCCGCCGGGCCGCTCCTACATCCGCGACGCCCTCGCCGGCGATCCGGACGGCTCCCACGCCGGCCAGTGCTCCGGTTTCGCGCACGACCAGGTCGAGTCGATCCTGGAGCGCGCGGCGGAGCGCGGCGAGCACGCACCGGACGCGGAGACCGTGATGGACCACCTGGTGGCGCCGATGATCTACCGCGTCCTCTTCCGCCCCGGACCGCTCGACGCCGCCTTCGCCCGCCGGCTCGTCGCCACGGTCTTCTACCGGCTGATGCCCCTGCCCTGACCCGGCCGGCCCTCCGGCGCCGCCGGCAGCGCGGCGGCGCGGAGGTTCGCCCTCACGGCCGAGGCCCGTAGCGGCCGCGGCCCTGTGCGACCCGCGGCTCGCGGCGCGGCCGGCGTGACCCCGGACGACGGCCCCGCCGGCCCTGTCCGGAACGGCACCCTTGCCGGCACCCCGCGCGTACGCTGACGCCCAGGTATCACGGAGCACGAAAGGGATCATCGTGCGCACACCTCTCTCCTGGCTCGCCGACCGCTATACGCTCGCGCCTCGCAGCGTCCGATGGGCAACGCTCATTTCGGTCGTGGCCAGCATCGGCATCGTCGTCACCGGTGGCGTCGTCCGCGTCACAGGCTCCGGCCTGGGCTGCACGGACTGGCCGGCCTGTACGGACAGCACCCTCGCCCCCACCGCGGAGATGGGGCTGCACGGTGCCATCGAGTTCGGCAACCGCCTGCTCACCGGCGTGCTCTGCGCCGTCGTGGGCTGGGTCATCGTCGCGGCGCGGCTCCAGCGCACCCCGATGCCCTCAGTGTTGCGCGGCGGCTGGGCGCAGTTCTGGATCGTCGTCCTGAACGCGCTGGTCGGCGGCCTCACCGTCTGGATGAAGCTCAGCCCGTACATCGTCGCCGCGCACTTCCTCGCCGCGATGCTGCTGCTCACGGCCGCGGTGGTCACCTGGCACCGGGTCCGGCGGCACGGCGAGGAGACGGGACCGGCGGTGCCGATGCCGCCGGCCGTCCGCCCCGCCACCGTCGCGCTGGTCGCCGCCAACGCCCTCCTCATCCTGGTGGGCACCCTCGCCACGGGCACCGGCCCGCACGCCGGCGACTCGTCGGACGTCCCGCGCATGCCCCTGAACTGGAGGTTCGTCACCACGCTGCACGGCCTGCTGGGCGCGGCCGTCCTGGGCCTGCTGGTCTACCTGCTGTCCGTCCTGCCCAAGCGCGGCTGCGCCCTGGCCCGGCAGAAGACCGTGCTCCTGCTCATCACCGTCGTGGCGCAGGGAGGCGTCGGCCTGATGCAGTCCCTGAGCGGTCTGCCCGCCCTGGCCGTCGTCCTCCATCTGTTCGGCTCGACCCTCGTCTGGGCCGGCGCCCTGCAGGTATACCTAACGGTCGGAACGGCGAGTTCAGGCCGTCCGGTGCCGGCTGCCGAGACCGAAAACCGATCCGAACGCCCGACCATGCTTTCCGGCCGCTGACGCCGCGGCGCACCACGGCCCCCGCGGTCGATCGATTACCGAGAAACAATCATTACCGAGTTGCTTTTATTGAGGCCGATGGGCTTTCATGGCGGGGCGGCGCGTGCGGCAGCGGGCGCCGCCCCAGCGCATCCACGGGGGAAGGAACCGCCATGACCCACGCACACGTTCCGCCGGACACCTCGGTGCTCGTCGTCGGCGCCGGGCCCACGGGGCTGACGCTGGCCATCGTGCTGGCGCGCGCCGGCGTGGCCGTCCGCGTCGTCGAGAAGGCGCCGGAGTTCCACCGGGAGTCCCGCGGCAAGGGGCTCAACCAGCGCAGCCGGGAGATCTTCGAGGACCTGGGGGTGGGGGAGGAGGCCACCGCCTCCGGCACCGAGCACATCACCCTGCGCAAGTACCGCGGCGGCGTCCCGGTCAGCGACCACGTGAGCTTCGGGAACAACGCCCCGACGGCCGACACGCCGTACGCGAGCGGGCTGCTCATCCCGCAGTGGCGGACCGAGGAGATCCTCCGCGGTCGCCTGGCCCGGCTCGGCGTCGAGCCCGAACTGCGCAGCGAACTCACGGGGTTGACCCAGGACGAGGACGGGGTGACCGCCACCCTCGCCGACGGCCGGCGGATCCGGGCCGACCGGCTCGTCGGCTGCGACGGCGGGCGCGGGACCGTCCGCAAGCTCCTCGGCCTCTCCTTCGAGGGCGCCACCGAGGCCGAGGAGTGCATGGTGATCGGCGACGTACGGGCCGACGGCCTCGACCCGGCCTACTGGCACCAGTGGTTCGACGAGGACGGCGGCATCATGCTCTGCCCCTTCCGCGACAGCGACCACTGGCAGCTCCAGGCGGCGCCCGAGCGCGACGCCGACGGCGCGGTGCTGCCGCCCTCCCGGGAGTCCTTCCAGCGGACCTTCGACCGCCACGCCCGCGTGCCCGGCGTCCGGCTGACCGACGTGCGGTGGACCTCGGTGTACCGCATCAGCGTCCGCATGGCCGACCGGTTCCGCGTCGGCCGCGTCTTCCTCGCCGGTGACGCCGCGCACGTCCACTCCATCGCCGGGGGCCTGGGCATGAACACCGGCATCCAGGACGCCTTCAACCTCGGCTGGAAGCTGGCGCTCGTGCACCGCGGCGAGGCGGCGGAGCCGCTCCTCGACACCTACGAGGAGGAGCGCCTGCCGGTCGCCGCGTGGACCCTGCGGCTGACCGACGAGCGCCTGGGCGCGGTACGCGAGGGCGTGCGCAGGGCGGGCGTGGGCACGGAGGCCGCCGCCACCGAGGACACCACGACGCTGCGCGTCGGCTACCCGTGGAGTTCGCTGGCGTGGGGCGGCCCCGACGCGGGCGAGCGCGCGGGCGGGGTGCGGCGCGGTGAGGGCGGCCCGTGGTTCACCCTGCGCGGCCCGGGCGGCCCGGTGCTGCGCGAACTGGCCGGGACGTCAGGCGAGTTGGTTCGCGTCCAGGAAGACCCTGCGGCCCGCGACCTGCTGCTGGTACGGCCCGACCACCATGTCGCGCTGCGCGCCCCGCTGTCCGGCGCGGGGGAGGTGGCGGAGCGGCTGGCCGCGCTCGGCGCGGCGGCCTCCGATCGCCGGACGGGCTGACGGGCAGCCCGTCCGGCGGTCAGGGCCTCGCGGCGCGGCCGCGCCGCCGGGGCGGAGTCAGCGCTTGCCGGCCAGGACCTCCGCGGCGGCCACCCCCGACGCCGTACTCGCGCCGTGGGTGAAGATCTGCACCGCGCCCGGCGCCGCGGCCCCCGGCAGCCCCATCTCGACGACGATCGCGTCGGGCCGCGCCGTGGTGAGGTCCGCGAGAGCGCGGCTCATCCACGCGTGGCGCGGGGCGTCCCGCGTGACGACGACCAGCGGGCGGCCCACCGCCGCCCCCAGCGCGCGCGTCTCCAACGCGGCCTCGGGCGCGCCCAGATCCCGCGGGCACAGCCGGACCGAGGTGGTCCCGGGCAGCCGCTCGCTCAGCGGACCGGCGACGCCCCACGGGGTCTCCTTGCCGATGGCCAGGTTCGTGGCGGGGACCAGCTCCACCACGTGGGGCGGCGCGGACAGCGGCAGTACGGCGTCCACGGCTCCGGTGAGCCGGAGGGCGCGGCGGGCCGCGACGAACCCGATGTCGCCGTCGGCCGCACCGGCGGAGGCGGCCCGGCGCAGCCCCGCCGACCAGTCCGCGAACGACCGCACCCGGCCGGCCGCCTCCGCGAGCCGTTCCTCGGCGAGGTCGCCGCGGACCACGGCGTCCACGAGGGCGTCCGTCAGGAGGCGGGCGGTGGACTCCTCGGCGCTCTCGCCGCCCACGCAGACGGCGTCGACGCCGGCGGCCACCGCCTTCACCGCGGCCCCGCCGATCCCGTGGGGACCGGAGACCGCGCCCATTTCGATGGCGTCGCTCACGATCAGACCGTCGAACCCGAGCTCCCCGCGGAGCAGGTCGATTAGGATCCGCCGGCTCAGCGTGGCGGGCAGGCCGGGGTCGTACGCGGGTACCAGCAGGTGGCCGCTCATGACGGCGCGGACGCCCGCGTCCACGGCGGCCCGGAACGGGGGCAGCGCCTGCGCGGCGATCTCCTCCCGGCCGGCGCCGTAGACCGGCAGGTCGTGGTGGGAGTCGACGGCGACGTCGCCGTGCCCGGGGAAGTGCTTGGCGCAGGCCGCCACACCGGACGACTGGAGCCCGCGGATCCACGCGGCGGTGTGCCGGGAGACCACCGCCGGGTCGGAGCCGAACGACCGGACGCCGATGATCGGGTTGTCCGGGTTGGAGTTGACGTCCGCGCTGGGCGCGTAGTCGAGGCTCACCCCGGCGGCGCGCAACTGGCGGCCCAGGTCGGCGGCGACGGCCTCGGTCAGCCCGGTGTCGTCGACCGTGCCGAGGGCGAGGTTGCCCGGCCGCGTGGAGCCCGTACCGGACTCGATCCGGGTGACGTCCCCGGCCTCCTCGTCGATCGCGACGACCAGGTCGGGGTTCTCCGCCCGCAGCCGCTCGGTGAGCCGGGCGACCTGCTCGACGGAGACGATGTTGCGCGAGAAGAGGACGACGGAGGCCAGCCCGTCACCGATGTCCCGCAGCACCCAGTCCGGCGCCTCGGTGCCCACGAAACCCGGCTGCAGGACGGAGAGGGCGAGTCGCCGCAACGCGTTGCTGTGCTGACTGGAGGACATCGGCCGGTGCCTTTCGGTGGGGAAGCGGCCAGCGAAGGCGTCGGCGGAGCGGCGGCGACACTCTCGATGGCTTTGGTATAGACCAACAAGGGTGCGCTTAGGTTAACCGCATGTGTCAAGAGGGTGGGCGGCATCACTTCGACGGACAACGTCCGTATTTGTGGGGATCGTTCGCGGCCTGACGGGGCCTCACGCGCGCCCGCGCAGAGCGGGCGAATGGATCATGAACGTGTGAAACGATCTCAATTCGGATGTTGACATTCTGAGTTGGTCTAGTCCACCTTGATCGGGTGCACATACAGCGTGGGGCGCGTGAGGCGCGCGGCCCGGAACAACCGACACGGACTCACCGGCCCCCGGGCGGCGCCCGGGACCACGGCCCGAGACGGGCGCCGTTCCCGGAGGCGTGACGAGCCGCGACCCGGCTCCGGCCCCGGCAGGCGGCCCCCCTTACGGACGGCCCCACCACCTCTCGTTCCGGACCCACCGGCCGGACCGCGACCCACCCCTGCGCGAAGGCGGCCCCGGCATGCGCCGGCGCCCCTCGCGTCCACCGTGCACCGTTGGCGTTCCCAGATCCGGGGGGCGACAGAAAGGATCCGGAGTACCACATGTCGACCGCTGACCCTTACCTCCACCGAGCCGTCACCGACATCCCCTACTTCAGCGCGGACGGCGAGACCTACCTCGCCCGCACCCAACTGAGGGACCTTCAGAAGAAGCGGCCCCTCAGAGTGCTGTCCGAGGAGGACTTCGCCTTCTGGCAGACCTACGGCTACGTCGTCGTCCGCGAGGCGATCCCCGCGGCGGCCGCCCGGCGTCTGCTCGACTTCGCCTGGGACTTCCAGGGCATGGACCCCGACCGGCCGGACACCTGGTACCAGGACCGCGAGTGGCGCTCCGACCTGGACCGGGAACTGCATGTCTACGGCTTCGTCGAGGCGTACCACCACCAGCTCATCTGGGACAGCCGGCAGACCCGGCGCGTCTACGACGCCTTCGCCGACGTGTGGGACTGCGAAGAGCTGTGGGTGACCCTGGACCGGCTCAACCTCAACCCGCCCAACGTCCGCAACCGCTCCCGCTCCCTCATCGAACGCCGCGAGCGCGGCTTCGACATCGAACTGCACTGGGACGTCGACACCTCCCAGGGCATCCTCCCGCAGCGCGTCCAGGGCATCATCGCCCTCGACGACACCCGGCCCGACGTCGGCGGCTTCCAGTGCTGCCCCGAACTCTTCCGCCGGTTCGACCGCTGGAAGGCCCTCCAGCCCGACGACCGGGACCCCATCCGGCCCCGGATCGACCGCGACGACATGCCCGTCGTCCGCCCCGAACTGCGCGCCGGCGACCTGCTCATCTGGAACGGCCTGCTGGCCCACGGAGTGGCGCCCAACACCTCGGAGGACGGGGTGCGCGCCGTCCAATACCTGTCCATGATGCCCGCTCTGGAGAACCACCGGGCGCTGCGCGCCTCCCGCATCGCCTCCTGGCGCGACCTGAGCACGCCGGACTGGAACGCCACCCTCCTCGGCGACGCCGTCCGGCACGAGTCCCTGCGCTACGGACGGGCCGAACTGAACGACCTGGGCGCCAAGTTGCTGGGCCTGCGGACGTGGCACGGCGGACCCGCCGAGGAACCCACCGACGTCACCGACGCCGGCACGACGACCGCCGAGGCCGCCACGACCGCCGAGAACGGCCGGGCCACCGAGGAAGAGATATGCGCGGAATCTGTCTGACCCTGCCCACCAACAGGCCCTGCGCCGAGGCGATCGCCGCCGTCGGCCGCGAAGCCGCCTACGCCGTCGAGCACTTCGACGTCGAGGTGCACCTGCTCGTCCTCGACTCCAGTACGCCCGCCGACGCCGCCGTGCACGCCGAGGCCGTCCGCCGGCTGCCCGCGCACTCCCGCGTCACGGCGCACCACCTCGACGAGGCCGCGCAGCGGGACTTCCTCCGGCGGGTGATCACGGACGCCGGAGGGCCCAAGCCCGAGTTGCTGCTCGACCTGATGCTGCCCGACCGCCTCTCCTACGGCGCCTGCACCAACCGAGCGTTCCTCGTCGCCGCCGCGCTCGGCTGCGAATCCGTCCACCGCAGGGACTCCGACAGCCGGTACCAGACCCTCGACGGCGAACCGGTGTACCCCATCCACCACGAGCTGACGTCGCTGGGCCGGCGCGCCGCGGACGCCGGCCCCGACGTCACCGCGACGGCCCTCGCCCCGGAGCACCTCGACCGCCGGGTCGCCATGGTCGGCGCCTCGTTCATCGGCGAACTCTCCGTCGACATCGGCGAGATCGAGGCCCTCGACCCCGCCGTCTACCACGACGTGGTCAGCCTCTGGGCACCCGAGGACTGGACCGACGAACAGAAGCGCGACCTCGTCGCCGAGTCCTTCCGTGGCGCCGGAATGGAACCCTTCCGCGGCGACCGCTCCCTGCTCACCCTCGTCGACCCGATGCGCGTGGACATGTGCAACATCGCCTTCCACGACGTCCACGAACGCGTACCGCTGCCGCCCGCCACCGACACCATCGGCAGCGACTACTTCCTCATCCACCTCGTCCACGACGCCGGACTCCCCGGCGTCCTGCACAACCGCCACATCGTCAACTACTACACCGGCGAGCGCCGCACCGACACCGGTTTCACGGCCTACCAGCTGCGCTACGCCAAGTTCCTGCTGTCCATGCTCTACTTCAACGCCGTCTACGCCCGGATGGCCGAGACCGGCGACGCGCTGCTCGACGGCCGCGGACGGGTCCGGGCCTCCGTCGTCGCCGCGCTCGCCCGGGAGAGCGCCGGCCTCGACCGGGCCGGGAACGTCCGGCGGCTCGACGCCCTCGACGCCGCCTACCGCCGGCTCGGCGGCCGGTACGCCGCCTTCGCCGACCTGCTGGCCGGCCGCCGCGAACGCCTCCTCGACGAAGCCCGGCGCGACATCGAGGACTTCGCCCTGCTCACCGAAGCCTGGGAGGCCCTGATCCGCGCCGCCCGCACCACCCCCGTCGTCCGCACCCCGTCGGGACGGCCCGGATGAGCACCGCGACGGCTCTGTGCGACAGCCCCGCCGCCACCCCGCTCTTCGCGGCACTCGCCGCCGCCGACGAGGACCGGATCGTCTTCGACCTCGACGGCATCCGCGCCCGTTACGACGAACTCCGCCGCCAACTGCCGGGCGTGGACGTGCGGTTCGCCATGAAGGCGTGCCCGGTCGACGAGGTGCTCGCGATGCTGGCCCGCGCGGGCGCCGGAGTCGACGCCGCGAGCCCGCTGGAGATGGAACAGGCGCTGCGCGCGGGCGTGCCGGCCGGCCGGATGCACTACGGCAACACCGTCAAGTCCGACCGGGACATCGCCCACGCCCACCGGCTCGGCATCCGCGACTACGCGACCGACAGCCTGGAGGACGTGGCGGCCATCGCCCGCCACGCCCCCGGCGCCCGCGTCTTCTGCCGCGTGGCGACCAGCGGGGAAGGGGCGCTGTGGGGCCTCACCCACAAGTTCGGCTGCCCGCCCGGCCAGGCCGTCCGCGTCCTGGAACGCGCCCGCGACCTCGGCCTGACCCCGTCCGGCCTCTCCGTGCACGTCGGCTCCCAGCAGATGACGGCCGAGGCGTGGCGCGACGCGCTGACGGCCCTCGGCGAGGTGCTGGCCGCCCTGCGCGGGCGCGGGATCACCCTCGACCACGTCAACCTCGGCGGCGGCCTGCCCGCCCTCGGCTACCTCGACCGGCGGGGCATGCCCCTCGACCCGCCGCTCGACGCCATCTTCGCGGCCGTCCGCGAGGGCACGGCGGCGCTGCGCCGGATCCACGGCGCGCCGCTGGACTTCGTCGTGGAACCCGGACGGCACCTCGTCGCCGACCACGGCGCCGTCCGGGCCCACGTCGTCCGCCTCGCCGAACGCCCCCGCCCGGACGGGAGCCCGCAGCACTGGCTGTACCTGAGCGTCGGCAAGTTCAACGGCCTGTACGAGATGGACGCGCTCCAGTACCGGCTGGTGTTCCCCGGGCACCGAGGCGCCGCCTATGTCCGCGCTGTCCTCGCCGGGCCCACCTGCGACAGCGACGACGCCCACACCCCCGGGCACGCGCCCGTCGAGGTGCCGGGCGGCCTCGCCTCGGGCGACCCGGTGTGGGTGCTGTCGTGCGGCGCCTACGCCACCAGCTACATGACCCAGGGCTTCAACGGGATCGCCCCGCTGCCGTACACCTGCGTCGGCGCCGCGGACGACGGAGCGGAGTGGGGCCGGTGAACGGCGGCAT
Organism: Streptomyces sp. CA-181903; assembly: GCF_050937075.1. Lineage (NCBI taxonomy): Bacteria > Bacillati > Actinomycetota > Actinomycetes > Kitasatosporales > Streptomycetaceae > Streptomyces > Streptomyces sp. CA-181903. The sequence goes on along the minus strand of NZ_JBNJLY010000001.1, from coordinate 166,803 downwards.
CCGCGTCCGCGGCATCGCCGAACGCGACTGGGACGCCGTCGTGGCACTGGAAGCCGGCGCCTACACCGCGCTCGGCCTCTCCGAGGGACGCGCCGCGCTGCGGTCCCGCGCGGACGCCTCCCCGGGCACCTGCTTCGTCCTCGACGTCGACGCCCGGCCGGCCGGCTACCTCCTGGCCCTGCCCTACCCGGCCTTCCGCTGCCCGGACCTGACCCGGCCGGAAGCACCGGGGGAGCCGCCGGACCCGGCCGCCAACCTGCACCTCCACGACATCGTCGTCGCCCCCCACCTGCGCCGCAGGGGACTGGGCCGGCACCTGCTGCTCCACCTCACGCGCACCGCCCGGGCGCGGGGGGACGAACGGATCTCGCTCGTCGCCGTCGGCGGCAGCGAGGCGTTCTGGTCGGCCCGCGGATTCGCCGCGCACCCGGACGTGACCCTGCCCGACGGCTACGGCCCGGACGCCGTCTACATGTCCCGGCCGGTGCCCGGCGACGACCCCGAGGAACTCCGACCGGGCGGGACGGTGCCGCACGGCCCGCCCGTGCACCACGAAGCGAGCTGATGTACGTGTTCCGACTCCACGACCCCTTCCAGCGCGCCCAGTTGGCGATCGTCGCGCTGTTCTGCTCCCTGGGCTTCCAGTACGCCACCTGGGCCGCGCGGATCCCGGCCCTCAAGACGGACCTCGGCCTGTCCACGGCCGAGGTCGGCGTCCTGCTGATGGCCGCGGGCATCGGCGCGGCGGTGTCGTTCCCCCTGGTGGCGCTGCTGATGAAGCGCCTGGGCTCCCGCCGGCTCGCCCTGCTCTCGCAACTCGCCCTGGCCCTGCTGCTCCCGGCCCTGGCCGCGGCCCCCAACTACCCGGTGGCGCTGCTGGTCCTGGGCGTGGACGGCGTCTGCGTGGGCTGCCTGAACGTCGCGATGAACGCCCAGGGCGCCGCCCTCGAAGCCCGCTACGAGCGCACCGCCATGGCCAGGCTGCACGCCACGTTCAGCGGCGGCTCGTTGCTCGCCGCGCTCCTCGCCTCCGGCATGACCGCGGCGACCTCGTCGGTCGCGGCCCACTTCGGCGTGGCCGCCGCCCTCCTCGTCCTGCTGAACGCGTCCGCGCGGGGCGGACTCCTCACGGACGAGCAGCCCCGGGCACAGGAGACCGAGGAGGCGAAGCGAACCGGCGGACGGTGGGCCCTGCCGTCCCGCATCACCCTCTGGATGTGCTGCGCCATGGCCTTCGGCACCGTCACCGAAGGCGCCATGAACGACTGGTCCACCCTCTACATGAAGGACGTCGCCGATGCCTCCGCCGGGCTCGCGCCCCTGGGCATCGCCGTCGTCTCCGGGATGATGGTCGTGGCCCGCCTCTTCGCCGACGGCTGGCGCGACCGCTGGGGCGACGGCCGCGTCGTCCTCCTCGGCAGCGCCCTGGCCGCCGCCGGACTCGCCTTCGCGCTGCTGAGCGGCGGCGTGGCGGCGGCCCTCGCCGGATTCGCCTGCGTCGGCCTGGGCATCGCGGCCGTCACCCCCTGCGTCTACGCGGCGGCGGCCCGGCAGGGCTCCGACTCCCTCACCCTGGTCGCCGCGATGGGCACCACGGGCCTGCTCGCGGGGCCGCCCCTCATCGGCTTCATCGCCAACGCGAGTGGGTTGGCCTGGGGCTTTGCCGCGGTGGCGGTGGCGGCGGGGGTGGTGTCGCTGTGCAGTACGCGGATCCGGTGGACGCCGGTGAGCGGCTGAGGTCCCGGTCCCCAGCCCCACCCCTTCGCCGTTTCCTGGGGCTGCGCCCCAGACCCCCTTGTCCTCAATCGCCGGACGGGCTGACAAGTCAGCCCGTCCGGCGATTGAGGACAACCGCGCGGAGCGCGGTTTCGACAGCCGCCGCCTACGGCGCCATCTCGTACGCCCCGGACAGCGCCTCCACCCGCTCCCAGACCCGCGCCGAGCGCCCCTCGTCGATGACCGGACGGCGTACCGCGCCCAGCGCCCAGAGCTGCTGCGCCTCGGTCGCCGAATCCTTGCCATGCAACTCGACCGCGTGCGCGGAGAAGTCACGGACGAGCACCGCGCACAGCTCGTCGAGCACGTCCTCGTCCAGCTCCGTCAGGCGCGCCTGCTCCAGGATCAGCTGGCCGTGCACGACGAGGGCGAACAACTGGCCCACGGACAGCAGGAGATCGAGGTCGCGGCTCTGCTCCTCGTCGGGCGCGGCGGTGGTGACGAACGCGCACAGGGCGTCCGCCTGCTCGCGGAGGCGGGCGACGTTGGGCAGGTGTGCGTACGCGTCGAAGGCCGTCCGCCAGTCGTGGAAGCGGATCGAGCCGAGGCCGCGGGCCGGGCCCTGGCGGAAGAGGAACGCGTCGTCGGCCGCGTCGAGCCGGGTGGGCACGGGCTCGTAACCCGCGGGCTCCAGCAGGTGGTTGCGGAGGAACTTGAGGATCAGCGCCAGATTGACATGCACCGTGCCCTCCAGCTTCGGCAGGCTGCGGATCTCGACGGCGGCCTGCGCGAAGTAGTTGTCCTTCTCGAAGCCCTTGGCCGCGATGACGTCCCACATCAGGTCGACGACCTTCTCGCCCTCCGTGGTCACCTTCATCTTCGTCATGGGGTTGAAGAGGAGGTAACGGCGGTCGTCGGGGCCGGCCGAGCGGAAGTAGTCGACCGCGCGGTCGCTGAACAGCTTCATCCCGACCAGGCGGACGTAGGCGTCGGTCAGCTCGCGGCGCACGTGCGGGAAGGCGGTCACCGGGCGGCCGTACAGGATGCGGTTGTGCGCGTGGGTGACGGCCTCGTACATCGCGTGCTCGCAGATGCCGATCGAGGCGGTGCACAGGTTGAACTTTCCGACGTTCACCGTGTTCAGCGCGGCGTCGAAGGCGGCGCGGCCGGTGTGCAGCACGTCCTCGGCACGGACCGGGTAGTCCTCCAGCCGGAACTCGCTGACGAACTTCGAGGAGTCGACGACGTTCTTCACCAGATGGTACGCGGGGTGGCGGCTGTCCGCGGCGAAGAAGACGTAGCCGTCGGGGCCCTCGACGTCGGTGCGGCGGCCGAAGACGGAGACGAGCCCGGCCGCGTTGCCGTTGCCGATGTAGTACTTCGAGCCGGTGGCCCGGAAGCCCCCCTCGCCGTCGGGCTCCAGCAGCATGTCGGTGGAGTAGATGTCGGCGCCGTGCGTCTTCTCGGACAGCCCGAACGCGAACACCTCGCCGTCCGCCAGGAGTTCGGCGGCGCGGGCGCGGGCGGCGGCGTTGTCGCTCTGCCACACCGGGCCGAGGCCGAGGATGGTGACCTGCCAGGCGTACCAGTAGTCGAGCCCGTAGAAGCCGAGGATCTCGTTGAGCGCGGCGATCCGGGCGGTGTCCCAGCGCTTGTCCCCGCCCGCCTCACCGGCGGCCGCGGCCGGGGTGAGGAACGTCGCGAACAGCCCCTCCTTCGCGGCGAACGCGAGGAAGTCCGCGAGCCAGGCGCGCGAACGGTAGTCCTCGATCAGCTTCCGCTTGCCGCGCTCCTCGAACCAGTCGACGGTGGCGCGCAGCAGCCGGCGGGTCTCGGGGTCGAAGTGCGCCGGGTCATAGGTGCGCGGGTTGAACAGCAGCGGGTCGGCCTTGGCCATGGGGGTACGCCTTTCCGGCTCGGAGGATGGGAGGAATGGGGGCATGGGGGGCATGGGGGGCGGCGTGTCCGGGCTTGGGGGCCGGCCTGCGGCCGACTGGCGCCGGACGCCGTCGCTCACCGGGGCGCGGAGCCGACGCGGTGCGGGGAGCCGACGCGGTCCGGGGCGGCGAGACGGTCCGGGGCGGTGAGGCGGTGCAGGGTGGCGAGGACGTCGTCCAGCCAGGCGAGCGTCATCCGCTCGTAGGCGATCCCGCCGCGCAGGACGGCGTGCTGGAGCTCCTGCCCGGTGTCGAGCGCCGGAGGCGCCTCGGGGCCGGTGAAGTCGCGCCGCTCGCCCGCGAGGTAGTGGGCGAGCCGCTCGGCGTGGACCCGGCGGTGCCGTTCGACCTCGTCGACCAGCTCGGCCGGATCCCCGAAGGCCGCGCCCCTGATCTTCACCGCCAGGTCGTGCCGGAGGCCCTCCGGCTCGACCGGCTCCCGCAGCCACCCGGCGAGCGCCACACGGCCCGGGGCCGCCACCGAGTACTCCTTCTTGTCCGGCCGCCCCTGCTGGGCCACCTCCCGGACGTCGATCCAGCCGTCGCCCACCATCCGCTTCAGCACCCGGTAGATCTGCTGGTGGGTGGCGGTCCAGAAGTACCCGATGGACCGCTCGAACCGCCGGGCCAGCTCGTAGCCGGAGCCCGGCTTCTCCAGCAGGGAAACGAGGATCGCGTGCTCGAGCGCCATGCCCTGGATCATCTATGCAACTCGTTTCATAGGAAAGAGCCCCCGCCCGAGTGAGACCGGGCTCACCCCGCGACCCGGGGTACCACGGGTCGCGGAACCAGCCAAAGCAGGCCAATCACGCTCCGGGCGTTCGGCAGCAGAAACGGTTACGGACCTCGTTCCGGCCATGGTCAGAGGCATATTCCCGCGCGCCGGGCGTGCTGCCGGGCCACCGGAGTGGCCCGGTGCGCCGTGGGGCCGCCCCCGGTGGCGGACGGGCCGGTTCCCGCACCGGTGGCGGGATGGCGCCGGTGTGGGCGCTCCGGGGGCGCCCGTACGGTCGCGTCGTCGCGCACGTCCGCGACCCGTCCGCACGCGCTCCCCTCGCCACGGAGGTACCGGGATGTCGTTATTCCCCTACAAGCAGTCCTTCGCCGGCTCCGCCACCCCGCCCGGCTGGAAGTTGCACGGCTCCGCGCGGATGACCGGCCAGGGCTGGCTCAGTCTCACGCCGGCGCAGACGTTCAAGGCGGGGACCGCCCTGCTGGACGTCGCCTTCCCCAGCAGTGACGGCATCTCGGTGCAGTTCGACCTCGCCGCGTACGGCGGCGCCGATCCGGCCGACGGGATGTCGTTCTTCCTCATCGACGGCGCGCACGAGACCGGCGTGGGCGGCCCCGGCGGAGCCCTCGGCTACGCCTGCTACCACAAGGGGAAGCCGGACCGCCGGCCCGGCGTCTCCCACGGCTACGTCGGCATCGGCGTCGACCAGCACGGCTCGTTCTCCCACCCGGGTGAGGCCGGCGACACCGGGCCCGGGACACGGCCGAACAACGCCGTGCTGCGCGGCTCGGGCGACGGGTACGACGGCTACCGCTACCTGGTCGGCGCGGCCCTGCCGCCGCTGAGCCTCGGCCGGGAGAACCCCACCCGCATCCTGCTCTCGGTCATCGACCGCAAGGTGACCGTCTCCGTCCGCAAGGACAACAACTGGCAGCGCCTGATCGACGGTTACGACCTGCGGAACGCGCCGGGGCAGGCCGCGCTCCCGGCCACGCTGAAGCTCGGCCTGTCGGCCTCCACGGGCGCGCTCACCAACAACTACGAGGTCCGCGACCTCGAAGTGACGCTCCCCGCCGAGTTCCCGCTGGCGATGACCGGTCCGCAGACGGTGGAGGCCGGCTCGCCGATCGGGTACGGGATCACGGTCGAGAACAAGGGCCCCAACGCCGTCCCGGACGCGAAGGTCACCGGCAAGCTCCCGACCGAGGTGACCGGCGCCGCCTTCGGGCCGCTCGAACTCGGCGGCGGCGCCACGGCGGGCACCGGCACCATCACGGACGGGACGTTCACCCAGCCGCTGGACCTCCCGGTGGGCGGCACCGCCGTCATCCCGCTGAACGGCACCGTCGCCACCGGCGGCAGCGGCAGCATCACCTGCGACGCGACCGTCACCTCGGAGACGCGCGCCAACATCGCGACGCGGTATTCCGACTCCGTCACCACGACGGTCACGGCACCGCCGTCCGCCGAAGTCCCCCTGGGCATGCGGGGGCCGGCCACGGCCGACGCGGGCAAGCGGATCTCCTACACGATGACGGTCGAGAACAAGGGCCCGGACGCCGTACCGGCCGCCAGGCTCACCGGCACCCTCACCCCGCACCTCACCGGACCGGTCTTCGAGACGCCCCAGCTCTCCGGAGGTGCCACGGCCGGCCAAGGCACCATCTCCGGCGGCGACTTCGTCCAGCCCCTGAACCTGCCCCGGGGTGGCGCTGCCGTCATCCGCGTCACCGGCACGGTCGAGCGCTCCTTCACCGGTGACATCACCAGCACCTCGAAGATTGAGACGCCCGACGTCGTCAACACCTCACCGGACAAGACCGGAAGCGTGACGACCAAGGTGAGCCCGCCGAAGATCGACGTCACCGTCAAGACGAAGAACGGGTTCGAGCAGAGCTGGCCTCCCGAGGCGACGGGTTACGTCTGGTCGTACACCTTCACCCTCGCCGCCAGCGAGAACCGCGTCCAGCAGTGGCGGCTCTCCTTCGACGGCCTGCCGGCCGGGAGCCGGTTCAACCCGGCGGTCACCGACCACTGGTACACGGTGGTGAAGGACGGCGGCGAGGACGGACACATCGTCATCGAGTCTCCGGCGACCGGCCACAGCATCGAGCCCGGGACACCGCTGGACGTCCACGTGCAGGTGCTGCACCGCTCCCTCGCCGAGTCCAACGAGGGCCTGATCTACAACCTTCAGGGCATCGCCCTGCGGGAGAGCGGCCACTGAGTCGACCGAGAACATCGCGGCCACGGCGGGCCCGGCTCCGATGGGGCCGGGCTCGCTGCCGTCCTACGGGACAGGCCGCTACGGGCCGGACACGTCCCGGTGACGAGAAAAGGGATTCAGTCGGCGGCCGGGGTGCGGGAGGCGAGCACCAGGGCCCAGGAGACGCAGGCGAAGGAAGCGGTGGAGGCCAGGGCGCGGACCAGGTTCCACCGGACCCAGACGGATTCGAAGGCGCCGCGGACGGTGGCGAGGTCGGTGCCGCGCTCCGGGGAACCGGCTGCCGCCAGCTCGTTGTTGAGCGGTACGTTGACCGTGCCCGTGATCACCAGCACGGCGAGCTGGAAGGCGGCGGCCGCCCCGATCCACAGCAGCACCGTGCGGCCGCCACCGCGCCACTCCAGCACGGCGGCGCACACGATCAGCGCCAGCGAGCCCAGGAAGGAGAGCATGAACCAGCCGTTGAGAATGGCCACGTTGATCCGTCGCATCGCGTCGACGAACGTCCGGTCGTCGGCGCGGGCCAGTCCCGGCATCACGGAGCAGGCATAGGAGTAGAACAGCCCGGCGCCGAGCCCGGTGGTCACCACCGCCCCGAACAGGACCGCCATGCGTACAACCGACATTCCCCTGACCCCGTTCGCAGTGCCACGCCGCAAGTCAACCCGCCGGGCCCGCCCACGGCCATGGCCGGGGATCTCGGCCGCATACGCGAGCGTCCCGCGGACCCCGCGCCGGCCGGCGGTGACCCGCTGGGCGCGCTGCTGGCCGGCACCCGGGCCCAGGGCGCGTTCCTGCTGCGCTCGGTGTTCGACCCGCCATGGGCGATCCGGGTCCGGGACGAGGCGCCGCTGACCGTCCTGACCATGTTCCGCGGCGAGGGCTGGATCGCGCACGACCGGCGGCCACCCGTGCGGCTGCGCCCCGGCGACCTGGCGGTCGTACGCGGCCCCGAGCCGTACACGGTCGCCGACCACCCCTCGACCGCACCCCGGGCGATCATCCATCCGGGACAGGTGGCGACCGACCCGGCCGGAGCCGAATTGTGCGCGGAGCTCCACCGCGGTGTACGGACCTGGGGCGAGCGCACCGACGCGGCGCACGTCCTCGTCAGCGGCACCTACCAGCTCCCCGGCGAGGTCGGCCGCCGCCTGCTGCACACCCTGCCGAACGTGCTGCACCTGACCGCCGACGCCTGGCACTCGCCCCTGCTGCCCCTGCTGGAGGCGGAACTGGGCCGCGACGAACCGGGGCAGGCCGCCGTCCTGGACCGGCTGCTGGACCTCGTCCTGATCGGCGCGCTGCGCGCCTGGTTCACGCGGGAGGGCACCGCGGCCCCGGCCTGGTACCGCGCCCACGGCGACCCGGTGGCGGGCCCGGCCCTCGGACTGCTGCACGCCGATCCCGCCCGGCCGTGGACGGTCGCCGCGCTCGCCGCCGAGGTCGGCGTCTCCCGGGCGGTCCTCGCCCGCCGCTTCACCGAACTGGTGGGCGAGCCGCCGATGGCCTACCTCACCGGCTGGCGCCTCTCCCTCGCCGCCGACCTCCTCGCCTCCTCCGACGCCACCCTGGCGTCCGTCGCCCGGCAGGTCGGCTACGGCAGCGCCTTCGCGCTCAGCGCCGCCTTCAAACGGGTCCGCGGCCTCAGCCCTGCCCGGCACCGCGACGCCTTCCGGGACCCGGGGCCGGGCCACGGGCCACGCCGGTGAGCGGGCCGGGTCCGGCTCTCGGGACGCGGGCGCGCGGCGGCGCAAGGAGCTCAGCGTCGTCACGGGGAACGCAACGCCGCCGCGGGGAAGCGAGCCGCCGGCGGCGGGAGTTCGCCCCCGGGCCGTGGCGCGCTCCCTCGCCTGACGACGCGCCGCCCCGCTCCAGCGTCGACCCGGCGAAGGGCACCTCGCTCATCGAGGAAGGGCTGCGGCACGTCGCCCTGGGAGCGGGCTCGATGCTGTTCGTCGACAACTACCAGGCCGTGCACGGCCGCAGACCGTTCGCCGCCGCCTACGGCGGCCGCGACCGCCGGCTCAAGCGCGTCAACATCACCCGCGACATGTGCCGCTCCCGGTCCGCGCGGGGGTCGGCCAGCTCGCTGCTCGGGTGACGGACGGCCGGCGTGGGATGCTCGTCAATCCGCCTCAACTCAAGGGTTGTAGCGGTAGTTGTGGGGGCACTGGGGGCATCGGCGGCTCCGTTCTCATCCGACCTCGGCCAGGAACGGGACGATCGCGTCGATGAAGTGCTCGTTCCGGTCGCCGGCCACCATGTGTCCCGCGCCGGCGACATCGACGCGTCGCGCCCGGGGGACCGCGTCGCAGAACTGCTGGGCGATGTCCTCGCGCACCACGTCGCTGAGCCCGCCGCGGACGAGCAGGATCGGTACGTCGGCGTGGCGCGCGGCGGCGAGGAGGCGGTCGGCCATGCCGGGCGGGTCCATCCGTCCCGCGAAGCTCTCCGGCATCCGGGGGTCCCAGTGCCAGACCCAGCGGTCGCCGTGGCGCCGCAGGTTCTTCCGCATCCCCTCGGCGTCGTCCGGGCGCGGGCGGTGCGGCAGATGGGCGGAGACCGCCGCGGCCGCTTCCGCGAGGCCGGCGAAGCCGTCGGGCCGGCCGCGCATGAACGCGACGATCCGGCGGACCCCGCGGGGGTCGGGACGGTGGGCGACGTCGACGAGCACCAGAGCGCGTACGGCCGCCCGGGGCGCCTCCCCGGCGGCGAGCAGCGAACCCAGGCCGCCGAGCGAGGCCCCCACCAGCACCGGCCGGTCGCCGAGTGCGGCGACGAGCGCCCGGACGTCCTCGGCGAACAGGCCGAGGTCGTAGTCACCGTCGGGTGACCATCCGCTGGCGCCGTGCCCGCGCAGGTCCGGCGCGACGACCCGCCACCCCAGCGCGGCCAGTCGAGGGCCGGCCCGGCGCCAGGCGTGCCGCGTCTGGCCGCCGCCGTGGAACAGGAGGAGGGGCGGCGCGGACGCCGCGCCCCACACGTCCGCGGCGAGCCGGATCCCGCCGCCGCCCACGAAACTCCGGGGATGGGGAAGGGGGTGGGGGCGGGCGCCGGGCGTCATGCCGCGCCCTGGGCGATGAGCGGCGCCAGGAACCGGTCGCGGTGAGGGGCCGCGGCCGCCGCGGCGAGCGCGACGTCCAGCGCGAACACGGCACGGTCGTGAAATCGGTCGTCGTCGATCAGACCGGCGACCCACTGGTGCAGCGCACCCACGCACGAGGTGGCGACGGCGGCGGCCAGCGCGTCCGTGTCGATATCGGCGCGCAGGAGGCCCCGGGCCCGCGCGTCCGCCATCGCGCGGCGGAGCTGGGTGAGCGGGCTGCGGCGGAACACCAGGCCGCTCGCCTCCCACTCGCGCACCATGCGGCGCGAGACGACCGGATCGTCCACGAACAGCCGGACGGTCGCCCCCACGACGTGCCGCGGGTCGACGGCTCCTTCGGCTGCCCTCTCGGTAGCTCCGTCGGCGGCTCCCCGCGCCGACGCCGCCAGGCGCCGCTCCAGCCGGTCCATGAAGCCGGCGGCGAGCGCCTCCCAGATCTTGTCGCGCGGTCCGATCAGGTTGTAGACGGTGGCCGGGGCGACCCCCGCCCGCCGGGCGATCCGTTCGGCGCTGAGCACCGACTCCGGGCTCTCCCGCAGGAGTTCGCGCGTGGCGTCGAGGATCCGGGCCCGCCGCTGCGCCTTCCGCCGCTCCCGCAGCCCTCCTTCGGCCGACTGCATACGCCCCACGCCCTCCCCGGAAACTTGGAGACCTCTCCAAGTTTCCGAGCGGTGTCCGGGCGTGGTCAAGAGCCGAGCGGCAGATTCCGGCAGGCCCCGCCCGCGGCCTCGTCCTCCCGGCCGGCTCCCGCCCGCGACCTCGTCCCTCCCGGCCGCCCCCCCCGAAAGCGCCGATGTGCCCGGGCGAGAACCCGGGACATCGGCGCGACGCCCCCTCACCGCCTGGACAGGCCGCGCCCGGCGGCGCTTTTCAACTTCTCATGTGCTGAGCAGCCGGTTGAAGAAGGAACGGTAGCGCCGCAGTGCTCCGCGCAGTTCCTCCGTGTCGATCCGGTCGCCCTGGTCCCATTGGGCCTCGAGTCCTTTCTTGTGCTCGGCGAAAGTGGAGGCCAAGGTCTGCATGACGTCCGCGACCAGGGCGTCGGCCGCGTGCACCGCCTCGCGGGGGTCATCCACGAACCTGGTCTGGATGTCCTGCCAGCGGTCACGGAAGCCGCGCTCCTCGTCGTCCGTCAGCAGTTGCGGAGTCTCGTCGTCCGAGGTGCCGGCGGCGCCGGACGTCGCGGCTCCGCCCCGGTCCTCGGCAGTGGTCGCGTCGGTGGCCGGTTCGTCGTCGGCCGGGCCGACCTCCTCCGGCACCGCGCCTTCACCCGGGTAGAGGGGAGCCTCCGAGGGCGGGGCCTCCCTCTCCGTCCCGGTGCCGGCCGGCTGGGCGAGGTCGTCGGTGGACAGGCCGGTCGTGCGGTCCGGTTCCTCGTTGATGTGCATGGTGTTCCTCCATGCGGCCTTGATCGGTGTCAGGAGCGGGAGGGCTGCGCCCGGCCGCCGCCGTCGGAGAGGAGTTCCTCGAACAGGGTGCGGTAGTGGACCATGGCGCCCCGCAGTTGCTCGGTCGTGGCCCGGCTGTGCGTGGAGAGGGCTTCGACCTCGTGTGCGGCCCTGTAGTGCTCCAGCGTGGCACCGTGCTGAACCGACAGGTCCTTCGTCTGTTGTTCGAATCCTTCGGTCGGGTATCCGCGCTCGCGCATGAGGGACGTCACCAGCCGGTCGGCGTCGTGCACCGCGTCCTCCGGCCGGTCGACGAATTCCTCCTGAACGCCGCTCCACTCCCGGGCGTACCGGTCCCGGGAGGCCGGGGGCAGCGGTTTGATCTCCAGTGCGTCGTGCCGCCGTTCACGAGCCCTGAGCTCGCGCTCGGCGTCGAGCCGGCTGTCGGCGCCCTCGACCGTCCGGTCGTACTCCGGGCCGAAGCGGGCACGGAGGCGGCGGCGCCGCGTCAGCGTCGAGGCCGCCACGGCGGCCAGAGCGGCCACCACGACGACAGGAATGATGATCGCCAGAAGCGTTCCCGTAGACATGGGCACACGCTCCTCACGGAGTAGTGACGTGCGCTCTTGAAATGCGCTATGAAGGAAGTTTATCCCTTTTGCCCTGCCTGGAGGGCGGGGATCCGGATCGCGTGGACCGTGACGAGCGGCACGGTGGTGAGGGCCGCCCCGGTCGCCGTGCGCCGCTCCGTCACTCGCCCGCGGCGCTCCGCCGTGCGGCCGTGGCGCGGCGGGAGCGCAGGAGCTCGGCCAGGAGCGGCAGGAGGGAGAGCACGACGATCAGGGCGACGGCGGGGAGGAGGTAGTGGTCGATGTTCGGGACGGAGGACCCCAGTGCGTAACCGGCCAGGGTCAGCCCCACCGTCCACAGCAGCCCGCCGGCCGCCTGCCAGAGCGTGAACGAACGCGTCGGCACGCCCAAGGCGCCGGCCATGGGGTTGAGTACCGTGCGGACCACGGGGACGAAGCGGGCCAGCACGATCGCCTTGGCGAACCCGTACCGGCCGAGCAGTTCCTCCGCCCGCCGGGCGCCCTCGTGCAGCCGGGCCGAGCGGCTCCGGGCGAGCAGGGCGCCGCCGCCCTTCCTGCCGATCAGATAGCCGCACTGCGAACCCGCCAGCGTCCCCGCGGCGGCCGCGATCAGCAGCGGTGCCAGTGACAGGTGCACGCCGGTGGCCGAGGAGCCCGTGCACAGCAGGCCGGCGGTGAACAGCAGCGAGTCGCCGGGCAGGAAGAACCCGATCAGCAGGCCCGTCTCGGCGAACAGCACGATGCCGACCCCGAGCACACCGAACGCGCCGAGGAGCGACCGGGCGTCGAGGACGTTGACGGCGAATGGGGACGCCGTCGTGAACAAGGGTGCGAACATCCTCGCGGAACCCTTCCATAATGGGGGGCCGGGCGGCGCACACGGCACCCCGAATGACTACAAGCATATAGACGGTCTACTGGCCTGTAGACGATGGCAGGGTGAGGAACGTTCCCATGACGAACATGAAGGACGAGCGCAGGCCGGCGGGCGAGCTGGAAGCCGGCGTCCTGGCCGTCCTGTGGGCGGCGGGCACCCCGTTGACCCCGGCGGAGGTGCAGACGGCCCTCCCGCACGACCCGGCCCGCACCACGGTCACCACCACCCTCACCCGCCTCCACGACAAGGGCATAGCCGGACGCCGACGGCAGGGCCGCGGCTTCGCGTACTTCCCCGTCCAGGACGCCCCGGGCCTCACGGCCCTGCGCATGCACAGCGAACTCGAACGGGACGCCGACCGCGAGACCGTCCTGGCCCGCTTCGTCGCCCGGCTCAGCCCCGACGACGAACAGCTCCTGAGGGACCTCCTGGAAGCGGACGGCCGATGACGACCCTCCTCCTGCTTCCCCTCCTGCTCCCCTTCCTGACGCCGGCGCCCGCGGAGCGCACCGCGCGGCGGCTGGCCCCCGCCTCCGCGGTGTGGGTGCTGACCCTCGCGGCGCTGGCGCTGGCCGGCGGCTCGGTGATCGCCCTGGGCGCCCTGGCCCTGACGGGCCTGCTGAAACTGCCGCTCTTCGCGTCGCTCGGAGAGCTCGTCCACCCCCTGCGCACCCCCTGGGACGCCGTCGCCGTGCCGTCGGCCGCGGCCGCGGCCGGTCTGATCGCCGTCGGGGCCTGGGCGCTGGCCCGCCACACCGTGCGCCAGGTGCGGATGCTGCGCGCCGCTCGGGCCGAGGCCGGCCGCCGCCCCGCGGCCGGGGATCTGTGCGTCGTGGACTCGCCGCACGCGGACGCCTACGCGCTGCCCGGCAGGCCCGGCCGTGTGGTGGTCACCACGGCGATGATCCGCAGCCTCGACGCGGCCGAGCGCGAGGTCCTCTTCGCCCACGAACGCGCCCACAACGCCTACCGCCACCGCTACTTCCTGGCCGCGGCGGAACTGGCCGCGCACTGCCACCCGGCCCTGCGCGCCGTCCGTGACGCCATCCGGTACGCGGCCGAGCGCGCCGCCGACGAAGCCGCTGCCGCCACCGTCGGCGACCGGCGGCTGACCGCCCGCGCCATCGCCCGAGCGGCCCTCGCCTCGGGCACCCGCCGGCCCGAGCGGCCGGCCGTGGCGCCGGCGGTGACGACCGGGCCCGTCCCGCGCCGCGTCGCCGCCCTCCTCGCCGCACCGGCGCCAGGACGCCGCCGGGCCGCACCCTGGGTCGCCCTCCTCCTGGCCGCCTGCGCCGCCGCCTCCCTCTGCGCGTCGACGGCCGGCATGGCCGGCTTCCACCACAAGGTCGAGGTCGCCCAGGGGGAAGCCGCCCGCTGATCCCCGTCGCCGGACGCGGCCGCACGGAACCGCACGTCCACCGCTATCGTCTACCGGCGTGTAGTCACCCGATCGGTGACCGCACCCTTCCCGCGTACCCCGCGACCACGCGGGACCGCACCCTCCGCACGATGGGAAACCGCAGACGATGACGACCGCTTCCGGCGCGCCCGGCCTCGACGGAGCCGCGATAGACGGCGGCCTGTACACCGACGTCACCGACTTCGCGCACCGGACGCACTGGCTCAACGGCGCGGTGTCGCTCTACACGACGTACGGCGTCGCCCTGTTCGGCCTGTTCCTGCTGGCCGGCTGGTGGCTGGCCCGCCGCCGAGACGCACGCACGATGGCCGCCGCCCTGGTCACCCCGGTCGCCGTCGTCATCGCCTACCTCGTCGACGACGGGGTCAAGTCCCTCTTCCAGGAGGCCCGTCCCTGCCGGGCCCTGCCGCACGACTTCCTCATCGAGGCATGCCCGGCGGCGAACGACTACGCCTTCCCCAGCAACCACACCACCGTCGCGTTCGCCGTGGCGGCCGGACTCCTGCTGATCGACCGGCGCCTGGCGGCACTCGCCTGGCCGGCGGCGATCCTGATGGCCGCGTCACGGGTCTACGTCGGCGCTCACTACCCCCACGACGTCCTCGCGGGAGCGCTCGTCGGCGTCGTCCTCGGAGTCGCCACCGTGGCGGTCGCGCGCCGCCCGGTCGCCCAGACCGTCTCCAGGCTGCGCGGCGGCCGGGCACGCTCGCTCCTCCAAGCCGCCTGATCCCGTCCGGACCGCCTCGAAGCACCGCCGTCGCGGGGCGCCGGACGGAGCCCCGCACGCGAGTGGCCGGTGGTGGGGAGGGGCCGGCCGCTCCTGCCCCGGGAAGCGCCGGGCGGGGGTGTCTGGGCAGGCCGCCGGTCAAGGTCGTAACCTGCGGTTATGACGCATGCCCAGATTCCGACGCCGCGCGACGCCTTCGAGACGCTGCTGGCGGGCAACCAGCGGTTCGTGACGGGGACGCCCCAGCATCCGAACCAGGACGCCGCCCGCCGCACCGAGGTCGCTCCGGCCCAAAGCCCCTTCGCCGTGCTCTTCGGCTGCTCGGACTCGCGCCTGGCGGCCGAGATCATCTTCGACCGCGGACTGGGCGACCTGTTCGTCGTCCGCACCGCCGGGCACGTCATGGGCCCCGAGGTGCTGGGCAGCATCGAGTACGGGGTGAGCGTGCTCGGCGCGCCCCTGGTCGTGGTGCTCGGCCACGACGCGTGCGGCGCGGTCGCGGCCACCCGCTCCGCCGTCGAGGACGGCACGACGGCCGGCGGCTACGTGCGCGACGTGATCGAGCGGGTGACCCCCAGCGTGCTGGCCGTGCGCGCGGCCGGGGGCACGGAGGACCAGGACTTCATCGCCGAGCACATACGGCACACCGTGGACCTGCTGCTGGACCGCTCCCGCGTCCTCTCGGAGGCGGTGGACGCCGGACGGGCAGCGGTCGTGGGCCTGTCCTACCGGCTGGCCGACGGCACCGCCCGGCTGGTGACCGCCCGCGGTCTCGACGACGTGGCGGCCGGCGTGGCCGCCTGACCGGCCGGGATGCCCGCTCCCGCTGAGGGGGCCGGTCGGCGTCGATCGCGCCGGCGCGCACCAGGGCGGGGGCGCCGCCGCTGACGCCCGCGATCCACGATCCACGATCGGGGACGGCGCGGCGGTCGGCGCCGGGCCCCCGTCCGGGTGGCCGGCCACCGTCGGCGAAAAAGGGGAACGACTCCTTCGCGTGACTCAGCCCTGACGCCCGGACGCCGACGGTGGCGCCGTCCGCGCGGCGGCGGGAAGGACCGAGGCGGGGAGGGCCGCGTCCGGGCGGGGCCGACGCGGGGTGCCCGCCGCTCCGGCGACGATCTTCTGCAGCAGGCTGTAGGAGAGGATCGGCAGCAGCACTTCGGGGCGGTGGGAGAACCAGCAGGCGGCCAGCACGGCGGCGGCGCTGCTGTTGTTCATGCCGGTGGCGAAGGTGAGGGAGATGCCGTCCGGCCGGTCGCAGCGCGTCCAGCACGACAGCCACCGGCCGCAGTAGAAGGCCAGGCAGCACACCGCGCCGGACAGGACGAGGGCGAGCACCAGCAGATCGGGGTCCGGGTGGGCGAGTGCCTGCCCCAGGGCGCCGGCGGCGTTGATGTAGCACAGCAGCAGGATGTTCACGAGGTTGACCGCCTTGACTGCGGGCAGGACGCGGCGGACCCGCTCCTCGCCGAGCAGCATCCGCACGAGGACGCCCAGCAGGCACGGCAGCACCACCGACACGAGGGTGAACACCCCGGCCCCGGTACGGGCGATGACGTCGACCTTGGTGGTGTCGTCCAGGGCGCCGGCACCGCCGGGACCCACCAGCCCGCCGGCCACGTGCATCCCGAGCGGCACGGTGAGCGGGCTGAGCAGGGTCGAACCGATGACCATCGCGACGACCAAGGGGACGTTCCCGCCCGCGTTCTGGCCCCAGGAGGCGGCACCGCCCGCGATCGGCATCGCCAGCACCAGCATGAGCCCGACCACCAGCCCCTCCGCCTCGGCCTGATCGGGCCAGACGCGCAAGGCGAGGGCGACCAGCGGGAGCACGAGCAGGGGCAGCAAAGCGTTGACGGCGACACCGAAGACCAGCCGCACCGGCCGCCGTACCACCACCCGCAACTCGGCGAGACGGACCCCCAGGCCCGCGTTGAACAGCATGACCGCCAACAAGACCATGGGGACGGTGAGTTCCCCCGACCCCACGGGAGCGGGAAGCGCCGCCGCGCGGAGCGCCTCGCCGGGGGCCGGGAGCACACCGGCCAGTACATAGCAGGCCAGCATCAGGCCGAGCAGCCACCGCTGCGCGGCCTTCACGGCCTTCACGACAGTCGTCACGCAGGAGAGTCTATTGGTGACGCGGCGCCATGCCCGCCGGGTGCGGGAGAGAGTTGACGCCGGTCCGGTCCCGCCCTGACGGGGCGTCAAGCCAACGTTGGTCCCGCCCTCGGACACCCCACTCGGGGGAGGGGGACGGGTCCCGTGCGCGCTCGGCGCGCCGCGCGTGACGGCCCGGGGCCGGGGGCGTCAGGCCGTGCGACGGCTGCCGTACGGCCCGTACAGGTCGAGCAGCCTGCTCCTGGCCGACCGCAGACGGTGGCCCATGACGCCGACGACGTAGGAGAGGAGGGCGTGGTCGAGTTCCGGATCGGTCCGGCAGAGGTCCAGCACCCGCGACCCGTCGAACTCCCAGGCGCGCACGGGGCTCATGGTCTCGGCGCCCAGGTGCCAGCGGTGCGGCGGGCACAGCCAGGACCAGCCCAGCAGCCGGCCCGCGCCCAGGGTCTCCACGACCGCCGCCCGGCCCCCGGGCACATGGAGGTCGAGGCTGACGCTGCCGGTGCGGATGACCCAGAAGCGGTCGGCCCGGCCGTCCTCCTCGAAGATCCGGGTGCCCGCGGGGAACGACACCTCACGGCCCAGTGCCGTCAGCCGCTCCCGGGGCCCCTCGGGGATGGCGGCAAGCAAACCCGTACGCCTCATCGTGGTCCGTCCCTCCCTCGGGGGATGACGCGCCGCGGACCTGTCCTTCGCCGCCGCGGCCCGTCCGGCCGGTTCGTGCTCCAGCCTGCCGGTCCGCGGACCCGTCGGCCAGGGCCGGACGGTACGGGGGAGGGGACGGGGGTCCCTCTTGACAGCGCGGGCGCGGCGATGGTGGCGCGGGCGCGCGCTGACGTTCGCGGGCGGTTCCGGGCACGCGCCGAACGGGAGGGCGCCCGGGATCAGCGCCGTCACGGCGCCCCACACGGCGCGGGTCCGCTCGGCCGGGCCCGTCAGGAAGGCCGCGTCCCCCAGCACGGGGTGACGTTCGCCAGGATGAAGTGCGGGACCGCCGGTCCCGGCGCGGACGGGGACCTTCGGGCCGCGGAAGGATGGTCGGGGACCGGGTGGGGGAGGGCGCTCGGGCGGGCGCGGTCGCCGCCGGGGCCGGAGGGGACCGAACGGGCTGCGGGCGGCTGCCGGAGGGAGGGCCCGGGGTCCGCTGGGGTGTGTCCACCGGGTCATCCCCGCCGCTTCGGGGAGGAGACGGGAACGATCAGGGCGGCTACGGACGATGACGCGGGCGACCGGACGGCGCGGCCCGTTCACCGTCCGCGAGAAGGAGGGGCGCGTCCGGCGAGACGGGAGGCGCGCGGCCGCCGCCGCGGCCGACGGGTGGGCGGCTCGTCACGGCGGTGAGCACGTGGTCTGCGTGGACCCCCACCCACACCGGCGGAACGGGCCCGGCCGCCGTGAGCCAGGGAGGCGCCCGGGCCCCCGCCCTGGCCCCTGACCGGGCTCCGGGCTGCGAGACTCGACGGTCCGGACGGCACCTCCCGGGTCCTGCCGTCCTCGTACGGGGGAGTGTGCGGATGAGCGAGACGTCCTGTCCCATGCCCGACGGAAGGGCCGGCCCCGCCGTGGCACACTGCCCGGCCCTGACATCCGCCGCCGTGTCCGCGGCTCTCCTCACGCCGTCCCCCGGAGGCCCGCACGGCCTGCTCGGGCGACTGCGCGACGAGGCACCGGTGTTCTTCAGCGAGGAGTTGGACGTCTGGATCGTCACCCGCCATCAGGACGTGCTCCGGATCCTCAAGGACGCCGAACTGTTCCCGGCCTCGACCCGTTCCGTCATCCTCGGTGCCTACCCGCCCGCCGTACGCGGCATCCTGGAGGAGAGCGCCACCTTCACCGCGCCCAACATGGGATTCGACGGCCGTCCCACCCACGACCGGCTCCGCAGGCCCGCGGCCCCCTTCTTCACCGCCCAGGCCGTCGCCCGCCTCGAACCCCGGATCCGGCGCGCGGCCGTCCGCCAGGCCGACCGGCTCCCCGCCACGCCGCCGTCCGACCTCGCGGCCGACTACGCCCGGCCGTTCGCCACCGCCCTCATCATGGATCTGGCCGGGTTCCCCGCCGAGGACCATGACCGGATCGTGCGCTACCACCGCGCCGTCAGCGAGTTCTTCTTCGGCAGCCCGCCTCCCGACCGCCAACTCGCCTACGCGCGCGACGTCCGGGAGTGGGAGACCTACCTCTCCGCCACCCTGCGCGACCGCGAGCGGCATCCGGGGGACGACCTCGTCAGCCACCTCGTCGCCCAGGACGCCTACAGCGAGCGGGAGTTGATCAGCCTGATCAGTTTCGACATCGTCACCGCGGGCATCGGCCCCACCGGCTACGCGCTCACCGTCGTGTGCGACGAACTGCTGCGCGACCCCCGCCGCCGCGACGCGCTGTCGGCCGACCCCGCGCGGTTCGACGCCCGCTTCGCCGAGACGATGCGCCGCCGCGGGCCCGCCCTCGGCGTGTTCCGCACGGCCGCCGCCGACACGGAACTGTCCGGCGTCCCGATCCCGGCCGGCGCCGCCCTGTGGGCCATGATCGCCTCCGCCGACCGGGACGAGAGGCGCTTCGCCCACCCCGACGAGGACGACCCCACCCGCCCTGGCCTGGGCGCCAGCCTGCACTTCTCCCACGGCCTGCACTACTGCCTCGGCGCCCACCTCGCCCGCACCGCCGTCCGCACCGCGGTCACGACCCTGCTGCGCCGCCACCCGGGGCTCCGCCTGGTCCCGGACCAGCCGCACGTCCCCGAACCGGGCCTCAACGTCATCGCCCCGGCCCGGCTCCTGGTCGAGTGGTGAGGGGTGGGGGCGTGTGATGGGTGGCGGGTGACGGGTGGCTTGGTGACTACGCCGGGATATGGCACGCGCGGCGCGCCCCCGGCTCAAGGTCCGGTCGCCGGCCCCGGCGTCACCCTGCGCCGCGTGTCCGTTCGCCGCGGCCGCATTGAGAACGGGCCCTACCCGGTGGCCTCCGGATCGGCGGGCCGCCTGGCGGCCGTCTCCACGCGGAAGGGGTAGGTCCCGGTCGCGGTGAACGCGTCGTGGACCGGCATGATGAGCGAGGTGAGGCGACGGACGCCGGCGTCGCCGATCGGCGTCCACAGCGCCGAGCAGTGCTCGTCGGTCTCGGTCTCGATCCGCTCGCGCGCCGCGACGCCGGCATCGGTCGCGGTGCCGTCGGCGTCGAGCCAGCCGCGTGCGACGAGGCGTGCCGTCGCCGCGGCCACCTCCTCGTCGTCCCACAGCCGGGTGGCACGCGCGATCGCTTCCGGGAAGTGACCCGTCGCGGTTTGCAGAAGGGTGCAGTCGCACGGCCCGAGGCCGTTGGCGGCGAGCACGGTGATATGCGCGTCGCCGCGCCACTCGCGCAGCACCGTGATCTGCTGCCACAGCGCGACGAGCGGATCGGCGGGCAGGGGGACCGAGGCGTTGGCGGCGGCCATCGTCTTCCCGGCGTAGTCGGCGCTCGCGACGACCGGGTCGATCAGCGATCGTGCCTCGGCGATCCGCTCGGCGGTGAGGCCCACGTCGACGCGCCGCAACGCACGACCGACGGCTGCGAAGCGAGCGGCCTGCCACTGCTCCGGCGTCGCCGTGTCCCACACGCCTGTCATGGCGCGCACCGACCGCGGGCTGAAGTTGTAGAAGGCCGCGAGCGTGACCTGCCACGGAACCGCGCCCATCGGGGCCGACCGGAACGCGAAGTAGGCCGGTCCGGGCTCGGTCACGCCCAGCTTGGCGGCCTCTTCCGGTGCCTCGGGGATGAAGTAGACGAACAGGTGGGTCGCGTTGATGGTGAGGCTGACCTCGCGGACGGCACGCAGGTCCGTGTCGACGCGAGCGAAGGTGCTGGCGAGATGCATCGCGGTGGTCTCCCGGCGAGTGGAAGGATCAAGGTCGTCTTTGGTGCGTCCGGTGGCTCAGGGCGGTTCCGCCGCGGTGAATCCGTGCGGAGACCGCACCGAGTTCCCGCACGTCGATCCGGACCGTGTCCCCCGGTGCCAGGCAGGGGCGGTGGCCGGACGACTCCTGGATGCGGCCGGTGCCCACGGGCCCGCCGGCGAGGATGTCACCGGCCGCAGCGTGGTGCCGCGTGACGCGTGCGCCGGCATCGCGCCGAACGGCCAGTGGATCTCGCCCCGGCTGCCGCCGCCGTAATGCTCGCCGTCGACGTACTCGTCCATCCGCAGCGCGTAGCCCTTGGGCCTTGTCCGGGATTTCGATACGAAACGGTGTCACGCTGTCCGACGGCATGGTCACCACGGTGCGGCCGCGACGAGTGCGCAGTCCAATGAATGTTCCGGTACACGTAATACAGCATGCGTATAAGGCCAGTTAGGGTCGGGTGATGTCCGAACGCTTCCCCGCACCCGTGGATCTCGACCTCCGGCTGGTGCAGTGCTTCACCGTGGTCGCCGAGCACCGGCACTTCGGCCGTGCCGCCGAGGCGCTGCACACCACCCAGCCGTCGCTGAGCCGGCAGATCCGGCGCCTCGAACAGCAAGTGGGCGTCCGCCTGCTCGACCGCACCACGCGCGGCACCCGGCTGAGCGAGGCCGGTGAGGTCTTCCTGCCCCAGGCCCAGGGGCTGCTGCGCGCCGCGGCCGAGGCGCTGGCCCAGACCCGGGCCGCGGCCCGGCCCGGCAGCATCACCATCGGCTACACCAGGGGACTGGTCGTCACCGCGGCCGTGCGGGCCCTGTGCGAGCACCATCCCGACGCCGAGGTCCACACCCGCCTGCTCGACTGGAACGACTCGCGCGGCGCGCTGCTGGAGCACCGCGTCGACGCGGTGGTGACGCGCCTGCCGTTCCCCACCGACCGGCTCCGCGTCACCGTCCTCTACGACGAACCGCGCGTGCTGGTCGTGCCCCGGGACCACCGCCTGGCCGGCGAGGAGTCCGTCACCCTCGACGACATCGCCGACGAGCCGATCCCCCACGTACGCCGGTCCGACCCGCTGCTGAACGCCTACTGGCGGCTCGATCCCCGGCCCGACGGGCGGCCCGCGCCCGACGGCCCCCTGGTCGAAGCCCTTGAGGACAAACACGAACTCATCGCCGCCGGGCGGGCCGTGGCCATCGGCCCGCCCCTCGACCACGCGACCGGACTGCATCCCGGCCTCACCACCGTCCCGCTGCACGGGGTCGAACCGAGCCAGGTCGTGCTCGCCACGCGCACCGGCGACCGCGGCCGCCTGGTCACCGCCTTCCGCAAGCACGCCGAAGCCGTGCTCACCGGAACCCACCGTGCGGGACCTATCCGCACGACATGATCAGCGGCGGCCCCGTCCGCATACGCAAGGGGCCATGGCCCGTGCCCGGTCCGCCGCCGGTTCGGGCTGGGCTTCGCGGAGGGTCAGGTGCGTTCGTAGACGGTGACGCGGCGTCCGTTGGTCTGGGTCTGGTGCGTCTTGTGGAAGTAGTGGTCCAGAACCTGTTGTTTGGTGCGCTCGCGTTCCGTGCCCGGTGGGCGGGCGACGGCGTACGCGTCGGTGACCAGAATGATGCGCTTGCGCGCGAGCATCGCGGCGCGGATCTGTTGTGCGGGGAGTTCGAGGCCCTTGAGGGTGCCGGAGTTCGTGGGGGTCTGCTCCAGGGCGATGTCGTCCAGGTCGGCGAAGGCCCAGGGGGTCACGAGCGCGGTGTCGCGGCGGGCGGCGGGCAGGAAGAGGACGGCGTCGCCGGGCCGGGCGTAGTACGCCGTCTCACGGGCGGCGGCGTTCACGTCGTCGACACGGCCGTCGGAGCTGCGGTCCCGGTTCTCGACGGGCGACAGGAGCATCACGGCCAGGCACGCGGCCATGGGGAGCAGCAGCCATGGCTGGGCGAGGCGGCGGGTGGCGGCCGTCCGGATCGCGGCGGCCGCGGCGAGGCCGAGCAGCAGGGCCAGGCCGAGGTAGGTGAAGAGCAGATAGCGGTCGAGATAGAGGGGCTTGACCGTTGAGATCAGCAGGAGCGCGAGCTGCGGGACCGCGAGCAGGGGAAGGGCGAGCCGGGCGAGGGTGAACTGCTGGTGTGAGCCGTCACCGTGGTGTGGGACACGGACCCGGGCGCACACGGCACCGACGAGCAGCAGTACGGCCGGGGCGATCAGGGTGGACCAGCCGAGCGGTTTGATCCAGGAGACCTGGCCCGCCTGGGCACGGCTGGCGAGGATCAGCGGCAGGGTCGCGGTCACGGCTGCCACGGCGGCTGCCGCCCACCGGCGGAGCACGGCCTTGTCGGCGCGGGCCAGGAGCAGTGTCACCGCGTGGGCGGCCACGGCGAACAATGAGAACCAGTTGAGCAGGGCCGTGATCCACACGGTGGCGGCGTACGCGATCCACCGGCCCCGCCGTTCCGGCCGGTCGACGGCGCGGACCAGCAGCCAGGTCGCGGCGGCGGCACCTGCGGTCACCAGCGCGTAGGAGCGGCCCTCCTGCGCGTACATCTGCACGACCGGGAACAGGGCCAGGACGCTGCCCGCGCAGATCCCCGCCACTCGGCCCGCGAGCCGGGTGCCGATGAGTGAGGTGAGGACGGCGGCCGCGGTCATCGCGAGCACCGAGGGCAGCCGCAGGGTGTAGAGGCTGTCGCCGAACACCTCGAACAGGCCGTGCATGACAAGGTAATAGAGGCCGTGCACGAGGTCGACCTCGCCGAGCATGTGCCAGATCTCACCCGTCGAACGATGCGCGACCTGCCAGGTGGCGGCCTCGTCACGCCACACGGTGTCCCCGCGGCCCAGGCCCCATAGCCCGAGCGTGAGCGTGACGCCCGCGGGCACCAGCGGAACCAGCCACTTCCTGCCGGTGGGGCCCGGCAGAGCGGGCAGGGCCCGCGGTGCGGTGGGGGCGGCGCGGTGCAGCCGCCGCGCCACGAGGAAGGCCAGGGCGAGGGCGAGGGCCAGCAGTACGGCGGTGTCGAGCCACTGGAAGGTCCAGTAGTCGCCCGGCGGGTGTGCCGTGACGAAGGTGCCGGTGAAGCCGTGCGTGCTCAGGCAGGTGTCGGTGCCCTGCTCGGGCGGGCAGGCGGCCCACGGTGCCTGCCCGCCACCGGCCGTCAGATAGCCCCGGCCCGTCCACCAGGCCCCGTCGGGCAGCGGCACCTGGGCGTCGCCGGCGGCGGTGTAGGTGCGCGGCGCGACGGCGAGGCGGTGTACGGAGTGCAGCACCCAGCGCACGCCGAGCACCACCGTCACCGTGGCGGCCATCGCGGGCAGGGTGCGCTTGACCAGCAGCCCGACGGTGGTGCCGGCCGCCAGCCCGAACAGGGCGGCGGCCACCGCGGCCGGGCCGGTGGCGTACAGGATGACGGGTTCGTACCAGCTCGGACCGTAGGCCGTGTTGGCAGTCGGCTGCCACCACCAGGCGACCAGAAGCGAGAGCAGTGTCGCCGTCGACGCCGTACCGATGGCAGCCGGGCCGAGCCGTGCCAGATACCAGCGCACTCTCCCGCGCCCGTCGGCGGGCAGCCGCCCGAGCCCGGTCTCCAGAACCCTGGTGATCATCGGAGCGCCCCAGAACGCCCCGGCCAGCGCGGGCACCGCCAGTACCACCGTGCCGAGCGTCCGAAGCCGGCCATGCGAGCCGAAGGTCAGCTCCGCGAGCCGCACCGGGGTGCAGCCCGCCCCGTCGGCGCGGCAGGCGTCAATGGTGGCGACCATGGCGTCCCGCCCGTACAGGGTCCACCCCGCACACGCCACAACCAGCACGGCGAACCCGGCGAACACCAACCGCTGCCCACGCCACGCAGAGGACAGCGGGGCCCGGGGGGCAGTGCCGGCGGTCGTCATCACGCACTTCCTTCGCTCACGAGCAGGCGGACACCTCCGGTCACCGGGGCTCCGGGAAACAGCATCAGGCGTACGCCGTCAAACGGCCAAATTGTTACATCGCGCCCACCAGGCCCGGAGCTCGGCCCATGCTGACAGCGGCGGGAGGTGGTCCGCACCCGATCGCAGGCCCGCCTGCGACGACTGGGACCGGAGATAGCGTCGGGCAGGGTCGCCGGGTGGCTGACGATCTTGTCTGTGATGACCTGTGGAAGCGGATGGCCCCGTTCGTCACTGTCCGACCGCCGCGCGCCGTCACCATGCGCAGGCGGGGCATCACCCCGAAGATCGCCCGGCGAGGGCCCGCGCACGGCTCCGGCCCGGCATGCGAACGCGCCGTCACGCAGATCGCGGCAACTGCCCATGCATCATGGTGAGATGACGGACCATCAGTTCGAGCCCCTGCCGCCTCCGACCGTGAGGCGGTTGATGACGCCGGTCACCCCGTCCACCCGCCAGGCGCTCCGGACCATGGCGGCCACGCCGTCCGCGTCCGCCACGCCCCCGAGCGTCACCAACCCGTCCCGAACGGACACCGTCACCGCGCCCGGCGGCGCGGTCCGCACCGCCGGCAGGGCCACCTCCGTGATCTCCGCATGGATCGCCTCGTCCGACCGGACGAAGACGCGCAGCAGGTCGTGCCGGGTGACGATGCCGATCAGCCGGTCCTCCTCGTCGACCACGGGCAGCCGGTTGACGTGGCGCCGGTCCATGACACGTGCCGCGTCGGACGCCCGCTGACCGGGGTGGATGGTGATCGCGGGCGTCGACATCAGCGCCGCGGCCGTCACCGCGAGCCGGGCCCGCACCGCCCTTGGGCGGCGGTGCGCCGGGAGCAGCGGCGGAAGCCCGGGCCGCCGCTCCCGCAGGACCGCCGGCGAGCCGCCGGTTCGCAGGCGCAGCAGATCGGCCTCGGACACCACGCCGACGACCTTGTCGTCGTGGTCGACCACCGGGACGCCGCTCACGCGGCGCAGCCGTAACAGCGTCACGAGGTCCTGGTACGGGGTGCCGGGGCGCGCCCGGGCTACGTCGTGGGTCATGATCTCGCCGACGGTGCGGTGGTACACGGCGGCCACTCCTTCGTTTCCGGTCCACGGGCCGCTTCGGACACCTGTCCGCCGGCCCTGGCGCTCAGCGTCCCGGCCGTCCGCCGCGCGGCGCTCGGGCCGACCGTCCTGTCGGTGGTCCCCGCGCGGAGGGCCTGACGGCCCTGCCCCGACGACGTTGCTCTCCGGCTCCGGTGGTGGTCGGACTCCTGTTGCGCGGTGGGTCAGGCGGTGGACGGCTGCCGCGGTTCGCCCCGGCCGACCACCGCGAGCGTTGCGCGGCCGAGTACGGCATCGACCGTCTCGTAGACGCCGGGCCGTGGCTGCGCCAAGACCGTGGTTCGCTGTGAAGCGACCGTCCTCGTCGCGGCCGTCAACGGATGGCTGTGGCCGGCGCGCATGATGCACGCCGAACGAGGGAGCCCGCACGCAGGGCTGAGGTCACTCCCCGGCTGTGTCCAGGAGGATCCGCGCCAGTTCGCGTGGCTGGGAGAACATCGGCCAGTGGCCGGTGTCCATCTCGATCAGCCGCCAGTGCTCGCCGCCCAGCAGCTTGGCCACGTCGTCGCTCGGTTCGGGGTCGCCGAGCGTGCATTTGACGTACGTCGCCGGGAGGTCACCGAGCGGTCGTACCAGCACGGCGGGTTCGGTCAGCGTGGCGCCCGGGTGCGGCGTCGAGTTGCCCACGATCCGTGCGATCTGCTCATCGGTGAGGCCGTGCCCTTTGTAGTAGGCCGCGGGCACGACCGGCCAGAATCCTCCGTTTTCGGCGATCTGTGCCCTCACCGTCACCCCACCGTCCGGCCAGGCGGAGACGAACGGTTCGCCGTCGGCCGGAACACTGGCGTCGACGAAGACCACGCGGGCCAACCGGTCGCCGATCCGCCCGGCGGCCTGACCGACCGGGATGCCCGAGTAGCTGTGACCTACCAGGACGACATCGCGCACATTGCGACGCTCGACCTCGTCGACAACGTCCTGGACGTGGGTCTGCTGCCCGGCCGGCACACCTTGCCTCTCGGCGAGACCGGACAGCGTCAACGGGTGGACGCCGTGGCCGGCCGCTCGCAGATGCGGCACCACCTCGTCCCACGCCCACGATCCGAGCCGCGCACCTGCAACCAGCACGTAGTTCGCCATGGCGCCGCAGCGTAGCGGGGCGATCGACAATCGCTCCGAAAATATTTTCGATACAGGCCCCGGTGCCGCCTTCATGCAGGCAGGCGTCGGATGGCGGTGGCCGCGGGCGTGGCGATCGACAACGCCCGCCTCTTCGGGGAGGCGCGCAGGCAGCAGGCGTGGCTGCGGGCCAACGCCGAGGTCACCCGCAGTCTGCTGTCCGGCAGTTCCCGGACCGAGGTACTGGAGCTGATCGCCCGGCGGGGCCGGGAGAACACCGGGGCGGAGGTCGCGGACGTGTGCGCGCCGGTGGGTGACACCGGCCGGCTCACCGTGGAGTTCGCCCTGGGCGGTGACACCGCCACCCGGCGCGGACTGACCGTGCCCGTCGACGGCACGCTGTCCGGCGCCGCCTTCGCCGACGCGTCGCCGGTGGCCACGCCCGACCTGTCCGCCGATCCCCGCTTCGCCACGAGTCCGCGCCGGTCCGACGGCCTGGGGCCCGCCGTCGCGGTGCCGCTGGGCTTCGCCCGGGGCAAGGTGGAGGGCGTCCTGCTGCCGGCGCGCGAGAGCGGGCGGCCGGAGTTCAGCTCCGACGAGATCGGCCCGCTGCTGGGCTTCGCCGAGCAGGCCGCACTTTGGCGCTGGAACTGGCCCGGCGGCGGCGCGACGCAGAGCAGTCGGCGCTGCTGGAGGACCGCGACCGCATCGCCCGGGGCCTGCACGACCTGGCCATCCAGCGGCTGTTCGCCACCGGCATGACCCTGCAGAGCGCCGCCCGGTTCGTCGACCACCCCGGCGCCGGGGAACGGGTCATGCGCGCGGTCGGCGACCTGGACGAGACCGTCAAGATCATTCGCGCGACCATCTTCGGTCTCCGGGACCGCGGGGAGGACGCCGCCCAGAGCCTGCGCGCCCGCGCGGTGCGTGCCGTGAGCGAGGTCCAGCCGCTGCTGGGCTTCGCCCCGCGACTGAGCATGGAGGGGTTGCTGGACACGGACGTGGCACAGGAGGTCGCCGACCATGTGGTGGCCGTGCTGGGCGAGGCGCTCAGCACGGCCACCACATGGTCGGCGACCTCCTGCGTCGGGGTGAACCTGAAGGTCACCGACACCCATGTCGTGCTCACCGTCACCGACGACGGCATCCCCGCCGGCGGCCGCCGCAGCGGCCTGCGCAACCTGGCCCGGCGCGCCGAGGAACTCGGCGGCACCCTGGACCTGGCCGTACCGCCCGGCGGCGGCACCCGCCTGGAGTGGTCGGCCCCCTCCGGCCGAGCGGGCCCGTCCCGCGGCAGGCGGACGCGCGGGCCGACGCCCTGTAGACAGAGGCCGTCCGATGGGGTGAAGTCCCGCGGCGGAGGCCGCAGATGGGCCGGCGGCCCCCGGCCGGAGCCGTCCGGTCCGGCCGCAAGGGCCGTTCGGCCCTGTCCGTACGGACCGCGCGTACGTCTACTGGGGGCAGAGATGGCCCATACGGTGAGCATCAGCCTCGACCTGGTGGCGGGTTACCGCGTCAGGGGGGAGACGGCGTGACCGGTGGCTCGGCGGCCGAGTGACCGACGGTGACGCGCGCGCCGAGCCGCACGGGGGATGCTTGGGCCGGCGCGGAGGAGGGTGCCGTCCTGGACGTCTTCCAGAGGTCCCCGGGGTGGGGGCTTCCCGGCTCATCCCGATGGGCGGTTCCGGCCGCGGCTCGCGATGAGCGGGGTGCCGGGACGTACGCCGAAGGCGTGAGCCTGACCTGCGGAATACGGGGTATCTGGTCGACACCGGGTCACGTCGCCCAAGGAATCAAGGAGTCCCCGTGCCGTCCAACGATGTCGTCGAACTCATTCTGCAGGACCACCGCAAGATGGAAGACCTCTTCCGCACCATGCGCAATGCCGAGGCCGACCGCGCCGCCGCTCTCGAAGAGTTCGCGCATCTCCTCGTCGCCCACGCCTCGGCCGAGGAGGACGAGGTCTATCCGGCCCTGCGCCGCTACAAGAACGTCGACGGTGACGACGTCGACCACAGCGTCCACGAGCACCAAGAGGCCAACGAGGCGCTGCTCGCCCTGCTGGAAGTCGAGGACATCGGTTCCGACGCATGGGACGAGAAGCTGGAAGAGCTCGTGACAGCGGTCAACCACCACGCCGACGAGGAGGAGCGGACCCTGCTCAACGACGCGCGGGAGAACGTCTCCGACGACCGTCGTGCCCAGTTGGGCGAGGCGTTCCGCGAAGCACGGGCGAAATACCTGAAGGACGGCTGCGGCAGCATCGACAACGTGCGCGACCTGGTCGCCTCCGGCAGCGATTGATCTCCCGCGCCGCCGGGGGCGCGCCGCGCCCCGGGGCGCCGGCCGCGGTGTACGCCTTCCCTGGCCGCCGCTGATCCGGCACGGTGAACCGCGCCGCGTCGAAACGGTCCGGCGGCACCGTCCCCACCGCGTCGCTGCCTCCTATGAGGAATTCCCAGAACGAGGCGAGCGAGGACACACCGCCCGGCAGACGCAACGCCACACCCACGACGGCCACAGCGCCCGAGGGCACGCCCCCGCCGACGAAGCCTGCGAACGAGCCGGTCGAGCCGGTCGAGCCGGTGGCAGACGAAGGCATGGGAGGCCCTCCGGACGGGCCGGGAGACAGGCACGTTCTCATCGACCTCCTTCCACCCTGACGGTGCGGCTGGTGTTGAAATCCGTTAAACCCCCTATATCAGCCAACTGTTGGAGAGAAGGGGTGCAGGGGGGACGGCAGAGCCTGCCGCTTGCCTCCCGCCGTGTCGGCGGCGCAGCTCCAGGGCCGGCCCGGCTTCTTGACGCATCCCGCCGCGTACGCGGAGCACTGTGCGGTCCCGGCGGTGTCACTCCGGGTGGGAGATGGTTGCTTTTCGGACGGGCGACACATAATCGGCCAACATCGTCGACCGGTCGTGACATGTAACGTTCACGCGCTGTAACTTCCGGTGGCGCCATGGGCGCGACGGGGGAGTGCCGGTGGGTGCTCCGACAATCGAAGCGATAATCGGAGAGCACTCCGGTGCGGCATTGAGGGGCGTGCGTGTTACTCCCGGACTTCTCTTCCGGCAGTGTCGTGACGTTGGGCCAGGGGGCGGCGGCCAAGCCGTCCGGGCGGCGCAGGGTGGAGATCGACTGGGACCACGGGGTCAAGCTGCCGGCCGTCGAGATCCGTCCCGGCATCGCCGTGAGCGCCGACGTCGGTGTCACCGCCAGGCGGCTCAAGGACGTGACCGGCGAGACCGTCCAGCAGGAGCATCCGGTGCTCTCCGAGGACGAGTTCGTCACGGAGATCGACCATCTGCTCTCCCTGATCGAGTCGGTCCACCTCGGCAAGCGGCTCGTGGCCTTCTTCGGGGCCTGCCGGCCCCTGCCCAGCGCGAACGGGACCCTCGAGGGCGTCTACTCGGCCCAACCGGTGCTGGGCATCAACCCGCGGGTGCTCACAGCCCGTTCTGTGAGCGGCCCGGTCCAGCCTGTCACCGTCAACCTCGTCATCCTCCAGAACCAGGCGTTCGATGACTGTGGCCATGCGCTCGGCGAGCAGGCGCTTACCGGCTATGGCGCTTTCACTACCGTCGTCTTCTGCCCGCGCAGCGGCCTGCTGATCGACGACATGTGTGTGGCGCCGGAAATCGGCCTGGCCCACGAAATGGTCCACGCCGTCCACTACCTGTCGGGAAGCAGCCATATGTCCGATCATGCGGTGGGCAAGGGCCCGGTCACCAGCCCCGAGGCACTGGCGAACGATCTGCTCCTGGCCCAGACGGGAACCACTGTCGCCAATCTGGAGAAGTGGCGGGCCCCCGGCAACCAGAGCGAGTGGAACAAGCTGTCCGCCGCCGTGAAGAAGCAGATCGAGGACGCGCGCGCCGAGTACCCCGGCCTGCTCGACCTGGCGAGGCGGATCCTTCAGCCGGTGATGCCCGCGGGGTCCGAGCCGGGTGAGGTGTTCTTCCAGCAGCCGGTCGTCTCGCTCGAGGAGACGAAGACGACCGGCAGCGATGTCACGGCGCTGTGGGTCCGGGGCGTCCGGAAGGAGGAGGACAAATTCCGTCGGCTGGGCACCTCCCGGGCGGAGATCACCTCGGACGAGGTGGCGGCGGCCGACATCAAGCGCGTCGAGGAGTACGGGAGGAAGAACCCCTCCAACAAGGCCGTTCCCGAGGCGCTCAAGCGCGCCAAGGAGATCCGGCAGCTCCGCCTCCAGGCCCGCAACCTGAGCGAGGCCGCGCTGAGCCGCGCCATGCACCTGCCGCACCGTGCGTCCTACGCCCCCACGCGCGCCAAGCCCGGCCCCGGCAGGGTGGTCTTCCTGATGCACAGGCCGTTCTACCTGACCAAGCGGCGCAAGGACATCCCCAAGCAGGCGTTCGAGGACAAGGCCCCGTTCAGCCGTCTCGTCGCCGCGCTCCCGGCCGATTCCACAGCGCCCGGCGAGCCGACGCCGGTGGCTGACATCCGTGAGTACGTCGCCGAACTCCAGGAGTGGGACGCGGGCGCGCCCGCCGCGACGCGCGGTTCCGGCTGGCGGCCCGGCGACCACCCGGTGCGCGACTGCGCGACCCGGAAGCCGCTGACCACGGTGTCGGTCGACCCCGCCACCGTGCCCCAGCCGGTACGCGACCAGGCCCTTGCCGTCGCCCGGGACGCGCTGGGCAACCCGGACACCCCGCCCAGCACGCTGGAGAACGAACGCCTGCGTCCGGTCGCCCCGGTGCCCCTGGCACCGGCCAGGTGAAGCGGCGCCGCGTCGTACGAGCGCGGCAATCCAGGTGCGTGAACACAGCACCGACATCACCCGAGAAAACCACCGTAGGAGTCGCGGCATGCCTGCCCTGTCGTTAACAGCCCTGAGAGCACGGGCCGAAGAGGCCGTGGCCCAGGGCCGGGCGTTCACCCTCTCCGAGGCGGAGCTGGGGCTCGACGGGGCGCACGAGTTCTTCGCCGACCACCTCGGCGGCGACCTGGTGGTGCGCGCGCCGGTGGACTACGACGCCGGTGGGCTGCGGCTGACCGGAGCCGTGGAACTGGCCGGGTTCGGGGTGCTGGAGGGCGTCGAGGTCGGGTTCACCGCCGACGCCCAGGGCCAGGCGGTGGCCGGTGTGCGGGTCGCCGCCACCCTGGACACCTGGGAGATCGACACGCCCTACCTGTCGGTCTCGCTCGACGGGTTCCGCACCGGGTACGGGTTCGACGCGGCGGTGCTGCTCATAGGAGCCGGTTCCGGGCCCGAAGGGGCGACCGGCTCCTGGGCGTCCGCCGGTCTCGCCTTCGGCGTGCGCTCTCAGCGGGCGTGCCTGCTGGTCCGGGGGCCGGACGAGACCGGTGAGTTCGAGCTCTACGGTGCTTTCTCCGCCGGCCTCGGGCTGCCGAACCTGGCGTCGCTGACGGAGCTGCCCGGCCTGGCGGCCGTGGCGGCCGCGGACCTGGCGCTGCCCGACGAGGTCCCGGCCCCCCTCGGCATCGCCGAGGTCAGCCTCGTCTGCGGGGTCAACCCCGGGGCGGGCGGCATGCGTTGGACGCGGCTGCGGGCCGGGCTCGCCGGAGCCGACTGGGTGCTGCTGCCGGACGTGCTCGCCCTGGACGGGCTGTCGGTGACGTACGGCATCGGCTGGGACGACCCCGGTCTCGGCCTGGAGCCCCGCTGTCTGGTCTCCGCCGAGCTGGGCGCCACGCTCCACATCGCCGGCAGCACCCTCGCCGCCACCGTCTCGCTCCCCGAATTGGTGGTCACGGCCTGGCTGGACTCCCCGTCCGGTGTCGACGAGGCGGAGCTCGGCGAGCGCCTGGCCGGGTCGGGCATCGCCGCCGGCGTCAGGGTGTCCGCCCTGTCGGCCGTGGTGCGGGTGCGCGACCTGTCGTACACCCTCTCGTTCGCGCTGGACACGGACTGGACCTTCTTCGACCAGGTGACGGTCGACGCGGTGGCCCTGGAGGTGTCGGGGGAGGGCGCGGCCCCGGACCTGGTTGCCCTCACCGGCGCGCTGGACATCGGCGGGCAGCCGGTGCTGCTGGAGGCCCGGCGCGGTTTCGGCACCGGCTGGATGATGTCCGTGCGTTCCGGCAGTGTGGAACTGGCCGGGCTCGCCGCCTGGTTGGAGGGGACGTTCTCCGTGCCGCTGCCGGAGGCTGTCTCCGGCCTGGTGCTCGACGGCATCTTCCTGACCTTCCAGCCGGAGACCCGCAGCCTGGCCCTCGGCTGCACCGGCACCTTTCCCCTCGGCGAGGCACAGGCCACCCTGGCGCTCGACGCCCACCTGGCGCGCCCGCAGGCCGGAGGCCGGTACGAGGCCGTCTTCGAGGGCCGGCTCTCCGTGGCGACGGCTCCGGTCGACGGCGTCTCCCGCGTGCTCGACTTCACCGTCGACCACTCCTCCGGCGCGGCCGGCGGCACGCTGACCGCCACCTGGTCCGGCGATCCCGGCATCGGGGCGCGGGAGGTGGCCGCCGCGCTCGGGGTGAGCCTTCCGGACGGGATTCCCGAAACGCTGCTGCCCACGCTCACCTCGCTCGCCCTGCGGCGGGACGCCGTCACCGGCCGTCTGCTGGTGGCCTCGGCGACGCAGGCCGGCGGCGGAGTGGTGATCGCTTCCGTGCCGGGTGAGCCGGCCGGGCTGGTCCTGCTGGTCAAGGCGGCCCTTCCGGCGCGGCTCTCGGACCTGCCGCTGGTCGGCGGCGAGATCCCCGCCGGGGCCGACATCGGCGTGTCCGGTGTGCAACTGGTCGTAAACAACCGGGGCCTGACGTCGCAGCAGATCGCCGCCGTCAACGCGGACCTGGCGGCCGTGGAAGCCGCCTCCGGTCAGCCGTACCCCCGGCTGCCCGAGCCCGCCGAGGGGCTGCCCCCGGGCGGGGCGCTCACCGTGCCGTACGACATCGCCGGGCAGCCCCGCGAACCGCTGACACTTGTGCTGGGCGGCGGCACCGGGCTGCCGGCGGTGCGGTCCTCCGCCGGGGGAGCCCGTGTCTCGGCGGACGTCGGGCGCTCCTTCGGGCCCCTGTACGTCCACCGGATCAGCGTGGGCTACCACCAGGGCAAGGTGCTGGTGGTGTTCGACGCGGCGCTGGGCACCGCCGGTCTGACCGTCGCCGCCCTCGGTCTCGGGCTGGCCCTGGACGTGGACACCATGACGGTGACGCCCTGCCTGGAAGGGCTCTCCGTCGACCTGGACCGTCCGCCCCTGCGCGTCTCGGGGGCGCTGGTCAACCGTGCCCCGCAGCCCCCCGTCGAGCTGATGATCGGCGGCATGGTCGTGGTGCAGCTGCCGAAGCTCGGGATCACGGCGCTCGGCGCGTACCAGCGGCGGGAGGGCGAAAAGGCTTCGCTGTTCCTGTTCGGCCGCGCCACCGCCCCGATCGGCGGCCCGCCGCCGTTCCGGGTGACGGGGCTCGCGGCCGGGTTCGGGTTCAACACGAGCCTGCGTATCCCCGAGTTCGACCAGGTCACCGAGTTCCCGCTGGTGGCCGGCGTGCAGGACGGGCTGCCGGACAACCCCCTGGAGGTGCTGGACCTGCTCACCGGTCACTGGGTGACCCCGCGGCAGGGCCAGATCTGGGGAGCGGCCGGAGTCGACTTCACCTCCTTCGAGTTCATCAGCGGCCGGCTGCTGCTGACCCTGGAGGCCGGCGACGACCTGACGGTGGCACTGCTCGGCACCGCCCGCGCCGCGTTCCCCCGGACCGGCCGGGCCTACGCCAAGGTCGCGCTGCAACTGAGGATCGTCTACCGTTCGTCGCGCGGCGAGTTCGCGGCCACCGCGCTGCTCCACGACTCGTACGTCATCGACCCCTCGTGCGTGCTCACCGGCGGGTTCGCGTTCTTCATGTGGTCCGGCGCCAGCGACCACGCCGGGGACTTCGCCCTGACCGCCGGCGGCTACCACCCGCTGTTCCGCGCCCCGGCGCACTACCCACAGGTCCCCAGGCTCGGTTTCAGCTGGTCGCTGGGCGCGGTGGACATCAGCGGCACGGCGTTCTTCGCCCTGACCCCGTCGGCCGTCATGGCCGGCGGCACCCTCGACGTCCGCTACTCCGCGGGGCCGCTGAGCGCCTGGCTCACCGCCTACGCGCACCTGCTGATCAGCTGGAAGCCCCTGCACTTCCGGGCCGGCATCGGCATCCGCATCGGGGCCGCGCTCAAGCTCGCGTTCGTCACCGTGCGCGGGGAGCTGAGCGCCACCCTCGACCTGTGGGGGCCGCCCACCGGCGGCCGGGTGACCGCCAAGTTCACCTTCATCAAGGTGAGGATCGGCTTCGGCGCCGGGGAGACGACCGCCGGCGAACTGACCTGGCCCGAGTTCACCGAACTGCTGCCACCGCCCGAGCAGGTCCTGCGGATCGAGGCGAGCGAAGGGCTGCGCGCGGACGCCGAACCGCCCCAGGGGCGCACCGCATCCGACCCGGACGCCCCCTGGCTGGTGGACGCCGGCGGGTTCTCCTTCGTCGCCGAGACGTCCGTACCCGCGTCCCGGGCCACCTTCCAGGACGAGGACCGGTACACGGGCGAGGCCCTGGACATCCGGCCCATGGGCGGCGCCGGAGCGGCGAAGCGGATCCACTTCACTGTCGTGGTCAGCCGCAACCTGTCGGCCCGCGGCATGGCGCCCTTCTGGGAGCCCCTGGCCGACGACGGGGCCTGGCGCGCCGAGCCCGTCCTCGGCGCGGTACCGGCCGCCCTGTGGGGAACGCCCGGCGCGGCCCACGGCGACCTCCTCGACCCCGACCAGCGGCTGCTGCACGGCCGCTGCACCGGGCTGCGGGTGACCGTCCCGCCGCCGGTGTCCACCGCCGAGCCGCTGGACCCGATCGCCTCCGCCTCCCTCGCGTACGAGGAGATGCCGGACGCGGCGGGGCCGTTGGACCCCGCCGGGCCGCCCACCGGCGACCGGCTCGTCCCGGCACCCGGCACGGGCGTGAACACCGTCGTCACCACCGTCGCCGCCCCGGCGACGGCACAGGCCCGCGGCCGGCTCGCCACCGCCCTGGCCGGCCTGCTCGACCCCCTCCCCGACGCGCCGCTGAGCGCGTTCGCCGCCCACGCCGCGGAGTACGGCCTGCCCGCCGACCCGCTGCTCCGCGCGACCGCCGCCGGGCGCGGCGACCAGGGGACGTCCATATGACCACCGCCGACCAGGAGGAACCCACCATGGGGGGCAACGGGGCCACGGGCCCGGCGAGCACGGCGGCACACCGCCGGGAGGCGTCGTTCACCCTGCGCCTGGGCGACGACCTGATCCCCGCCGTGAAGGCCGGACAGTTCCGGATCACCGCGCGGCAGGAGATCGAGGGCGTCGACACCGGTGACCACCTGCGGGACGCCGTCCGGGAGTTCGAGGTGCGCGCGCCGCAGTTCGTGCTGCCACCGGACACCGTCCACGCGGTCAACCCGGCGCCGGACGCGGCCGGCGGCCTGGGCACGACGCTGCCGCACGCCACGCTCGACGGCCGGCTGCTGCCGTGGCTGCGCGACATCGACCCCGAATGGGTCGGCACCGGCCCCGTCGAGCCGCGGGCCCCCTGGCTGGCGCTGCTGGTCTTCGCGGCCGGCGAACTGCCCGGCGATCCCATGGCCGTGGGGGAGACCGACCGCATGACCGTCCAGGACCTGCTGTGGCCGGCCACCCCCGAGCCGGGCGTCCTGGTGCCCGCCATCCCGCGGCGGCAGGTCGAGGCGGACCCGGCGACCGAATGCGCCACGATCCGCGTCCCAGGCGCCGTGTTCGCCGCCGTCCGCCCCCGCCACGACGAGCTGCGCCACCTCGCCCACACCCGTACCGTGCACGCCGACACGGGCCTGCGCGGCGAGGCATTCGCGGCCGGCGAGTTCTCCGTGATCGTCGCCAACCGGCTGCCCAACCCGGGCGACGGCCGGCACGTCGTCCACCTCGTCTCGCTCGAAGGCTGCCAGGCCGCCCTGGACGCGGCGGCCGGCGAGGAGCCGCCGGACGTGCGCCTGGTGTCGCTGCACCACTGGTCCTTCGACTGCCTCCCCGACGAGGGCGCCGGCTTCGCCCCCCGCGTCCACGACCTGCTGTACGACGACGACGAGGACGGCGGCCGGCCCCGCGACCTGCTGCTGCGCCTGCCGGTGCCCGCGCCCTCCGAGGATTCCGCGCGGGCCCGCGCCCGGGAACGCCTGGAACAGGGCTGGGTTCCGCTGCCGTACCAGGTGGCATCGGGCGAGGAGACGTACGCCTGGTACCGCGGACCGTTCACCGCCACCCCCGCGCAGCCCCTGCCCGAGCCGCCCGAGGACGGTTGGACGGACGCCGGCCGGCTGCTGGGCTACGACCCGGAATGGGGCGTGTACGACACCGGCCGGGCGTCGGCGTGGACGCTCGGCCGGGCCTTGGCGCTGGCCGACGACGACTTCGGCGCCGGCCTCAGCGCCTGGCGCGGCCGCGCCCGCCACCGGGCCGCCGTCGTCGCGCAACGCCTGGCCGCGGCGGGCCCCGACGCCGGTGAGGCCGAACTCGCCCGCCTGGCCGGCCCCCGCGCCACCGACCGGGCGCTGGAGACGCTGGCCCGCGCCGGAGCCGCCGAGCGCCTCATCCGCGCCCTCAACGACCCGCCCGCCGCACGCCCCGCGCGCACCGCCCCCACGCCCCGGCCCGCACCGCCGGCCCGGCCGCTGCACCGCGTCCTGGCCCAGGACCGGGCCCGGCCCGTGCTGCGCGAGGCGCTGCGGACCGCCCTGGACACCGACGGCGAGCGGCTCGCGGCCTGGTTCGCCCGGCTGCGCCTGCTGTACGACGTGCCCTTCGCCCACCTGGTGCCCTCCGAGGCGATGCTGCCCCCGGAGTCGCTGAGGTTCTTCCACGTGGACCACGGCTGGCTCACCGCGCTGCAGGCCGGCGCGGAGAGCCTCGGCGTCACCGGCGTCACCGACACGCACCTCGCCGCCCTCGCCGCCCCCTGGGCGGGCGCCACCAGGACGCCCGACGACTCCTGGCCGCGCGCCGGCCTGCTGATCCGCTCCGCGCTGATCCGCGAGTGCCCGGAACTGATCGTGCGCGGATGGCAGAACGGCGAACCGGTGACGTTGCTGCGCCGCAGGGCTCTGGAGAACGACGTGCTGCTGGTGCTGTTCGACCGGGTGCCCGACGAGGTGGAGCTGTCGGAACCGCCCGAGGGGCTCTCCTTCGGTGTCGACCCGCACCCGGTCGACGGAGTGCCGGTGCTCAACCTGCGCAGCCTCGGCGCGGGCGGCGTCCCGGCCGGCACGACGCTGGAAGGCGTGTACTTCCCGCAGGAACCGGGCGACCACGGCATCGGCGCCCATCTGCGTCCCGACCCGCAGGGCCGGCGCGTCCTCGACCTGCGGCCCGGCGACGCCGACGGCCTGCTGCGCGGGCTCACCGCACGGCTCGCCGAGGCGGGGCAGCCCGCCACGGCGTCTCCGGCGGTGCTGGCCCTGCAACTGGTCAACGCACCGTTCCGCCAGAAGATCCTGACCGACCCGCTTTCCGGGGGAAGCCCGTCATGACCCAGCCCAGCCCGTTGTACGTCCCGGTCCAGGTCGACGCCCTCGTCGTCAACGACCAGGTGCGCATGGGGGAGAACTTCGCGCGCTGGCAGGCCAATTACGCGCTGACCCGGTTCCGGCTGTCACCCGAGCCGCCGCCGTTCGGCAACATCGACACCGACTTCGCGACCGACCCCCGGCGCAACGGCGTCTACCTGCAATGGCAGTTGCCACAGGCGCTCACCGAAGGCGGCCAGGACCACCCGGACCAGGACGTCTCCTTCCCGCTGGTGCCCAACCGGTGGCTGGTGGTCCGCACCCACGGCGCCCCGGGCGCCGAGGAGCGCGACATGACCGCCTGGCTGGTCGAGAGCGACCACCTCGACCCGGTGACCGGCACCAGCCCGTACGCCGGGCCGGACGGCACCCCCACCCGGATCGGCCGCCGCATCGACCTGGCCGCCGGGGAGTGGACCGAACCAGGGCCGCCCGGCGGGCTGTTCCTCACCGCGATCGGGTCCGGCGTGCCGACGTTCGCGGTGTACCAGCCGTACAACGAGAACGTGTTCTCCCTCCACGACACCATGGAGGGCCTCGACCCGGCGCGGGAGTGGACCGTCGGCTACCTGGTCGCCGGCTGGTACGGCGACCCGGGCGCCGACCCGGTCGCGGCGGCCGGCGACGCGCTCGGCGAGCTGCTGGCGGAGTACGACTGGACGCTCGGCACCGCACCCGGCGACGCCGGCGGCCGCGGTACGCCCGTCGCGCCCGCCTCCTGCGGCATCTTCCACGGCACCGTCCTCGGCCTGAGCTGGCACGCCCACGGACCGCTGCCCGAGTCGCCCCGCCCCGACGCGGTCGCCGTGGCCCTCGGCCACAACAGCGCCCACGCCTCCTCGGTGTTCCAGCAGGAGGCCGAGCCCCCGGACGCCCCCGGCCTCGCCGGCCTGCTCAACCTCTGCCAGCGCGGACTGCTGGACGCCGCCGACGAACCCGACGGCGCCTTCACCGCGGCACGCGCCACCTTCGCCTCCTGGTTCGTACCGACCCCGGCGGGCCACCGGTGGACCCTGGAGGCCGACCCCGACGCGCCCGAGGAGGAGCGGGCCGGGGCCCGCCGCCGGGCCCGGCGCGGCCACGCCGCCCTGCTGGCCGAGCTCAACGCCGCCCAGGCCGCGCACGACGAGGCCGCCCGCGACCTGGCGGCCGCCCGCCGCCGGGTCTACGACCTGTGGTGGGCCGAAGGGCTGCCGCTCGTCCCCGAGTTCGACCCCGACGGACAGCTGCCGCCGGGCGCCTACCGCGGCGAACTCACCACCCGGCTGCGGGCGGCCGAGGAGGAGGCGGCCCGGTGCGAAGAGGCGCTCGCCCAGGCCCGCCGGCGCATCCCCTGGGGGCGCACCCAAGGCGAACTCGACACCTCCGTCGCCGACTACCTCGGCGACCGCGCGCCCGGATTCGTCCTCAAGCGCGAGGTGCTGCCCGACCTGTACCGGGCCATGGACCCGGTCGTCGCCCTGCGCTGCACCGAGGAGGACCAGCAGGCCAGGCTCGCCGCCGAGGAGGGCCTGCGCTGCCGCCGCGCCGGGGAGCTCGTACGCGGCGTGTACCTCGACGCCGAACGCACCGTGCTCGTATCGGCGCCTTCGAACGCCGTCCCCGTGCCGCGCAACCTGCCCGCCCTGCCCGCCTCGCCCGACGGACTCCTCCCGCTCCTCACCGAGTTCCACCACCTCGACCCGGCCGACGCGCCCGCCCTCGCCCGCGCGGCCGGGCGCCCGGAAACAGACGTGGCGGCCCTGCGCTCGGCCATGGCCGACCCGGGGACGCGCGCCGACGGCGTGCCCCCCGCCCTGGGCACCGGCCCCTGGCGGCAGGCGTGGTCGCCACTGTTCTTCCAGTGGGAGGTCGACTACTACCCGATCGCCTACGCCGACGGCGACGCCGTCACCGACCCCGCCGCCGCGAACTGGGAGTTCGACGGCGACCACTACCGCTGGAACGGACAGGGAGCCGGCCGCACCCCGCTGACCCTGCGCGGCCGGCAGTTCCTCACCCCCACCCCCGCCCAGACCTTCGCCGACGCCCTGCGGCACGCCGCCGCCGACCGCTCCGGCCCGTACGCCGACCTGCTGAACACCCTGGCCGACCAGGCGGCCGGGGCCGACCTGATCGCGCAGACCCTGGACGGCTTCGGCGACCAGCTCCAGGCGCGCGGACCCAACGCCGCGGTGGGCCTCGGCGACGGCTCCGCGGTACGGAACGCCGCGGTGGACGACCGGATCACCCGGGAACTGCCCCCGGACCCGGGGCCGTTGCCCCGCCCGTTCGCCGGCTGGGCCCCTCCCGCTTCCAGGAGATCCGCTCGGGCCAGTTCGCGTTCACCCGCCTGAACGTCGTCGACCGCTTCGGCCGCGGCCTGCCCGTCGTCATCCCGGACGAACTGGAGCTGCGCGACACCATCGGCCAGGGCACCCCCGCCCACCAGTTCCAGCCCGGCCTGCCCGACGACCTGGCACCCGGCCGCACGGACGGCAGGCCCGTCACCGTCGTCGACCAGGACCCCCACCGGTTCGTCGAACTCAAGCCCCGGCTG
Organism: Streptomyces sp. CA-181903; assembly: GCF_050937075.1. Taxonomy (NCBI): domain Bacteria; kingdom Bacillati; phylum Actinomycetota; class Actinomycetes; order Kitasatosporales; family Streptomycetaceae; genus Streptomyces; species Streptomyces sp. CA-181903. The sequence continues at coordinate 125,925 of NZ_JBNJLY010000001.1, read as the reverse complement.
CCGCAGCCCGCCCGGACCCGCCTCGACCTGCTGTCCGCCCACGACGACACCCGCGTGCTCGACGAGGACGCCGCCGCGGAGTCGATCTGCGCCTGGCTGGTGCCCAACCACCTCGACCAGGCGCTGCTCTGCCACGCGCCGGACGGCGCGCCGCTCGGTTCGGTCGCCACCGGCGTCATGCCGGACGGCACCACCGTCCCCCGCTGGCTGCCGCTGCCCGGCGCGGCCCCCGCACCCGACCCCGCCCACGGGCACCTGTACGAGCTGGTCACCGCGCTCCTCGCGCTCGACCGGCCGACGCTGAGCACGTTCCTGCGCGGCGTGGACCGGGCCCTGACCACCATCGCCCCCAGCGGCGACCAGGACCCGCCCACCACCCTGAGCCGCCTGCTCGGCCGCCCGCTCGCCCTCGTACGGGCACGGGTACGCCTGGACCTGGACGGGCCGGCCCTCCCCGACCCGTCGTGGCGCAACCTGCTGGACCCCGCCGCACCCGCATACCCCCGCTACCGCTGGCCCGTCCGGCTCGGCGAACGCGACCAGCTCGGCGACGGCCTCGTGGGCTACTACCAGGAGCGCGACTACACGGGCCTGCACACCGTCCTGGCGGAGGACGACCTCGCCGACCTGGCCGACCCCCACGACTACCTGCGCCCGATCGGCCCCGGGCACGGCATGGCCCTGCCCGCCCGGCCGCCCCGCGACCACGACGCGACGAGCACCGCCCACGTCACGCTGCTGCTCGACCCGTACGGCGCCGTCCACGCCACCACCGGCATCCTGCCGACCGCGCAACTCCGCGTGCCGTCCCGCGCCTTCGAGGAGTCCCTGGGCGCCCTCGCGGCCGGCTTCCGGTTCGGCCCGATGCTCACCGTCCAGGCTCCCGACACCGCCGCCCTGGTGCTGCCCCGCCCCGCCGACCGGCACGGCAGGTGGACCTGGGCCCAGCCCGCCCCCGGCGGCGCCGCGGCCTCGTTGCCCGCCGACCGGGCGGACGCCGCACCACGGTTCCCCTTCGCCCGCCCGGTGCTGCGCACCGGCTACCTCCAGCTCCAGCCCTCCGAGGAAGGACCCACGCCGTGACCACGGAGCCGCCGGAGAACCCCACCTACGCGATCGCGTCGGGCGCCCTCGACTACGCGGTGCTCACCACGCCGTTCCCGCTGCAGGCCGGCCCGCCGAGCGGCGGCGGCCCGTCCGAGTCGGTGGCGCGGATGAACGTCGTGGTCTCCGCACCGCCCGGCGACCCCGTCGCCTGCGCCCGGATCGTGACCCACATCCCCGTCGGCGAGGGCGCGACCTCGCTGGTAGAGACCGCGGACGGGATCACGGCCACGCCCCCGGAGGGCTGGAGCCAGGAGACCACCGTCACCGGGAACACCGTCTCGGTGACCTTCACCCCGCCCGGCGAGGAGTTCGTCTTCGACCAGGACGGGGCCACGCTGGTGGTCGACGGTCTGCGGATCAACAGGGAGCCGGGCCACGCCACGATCCGGTTCATGGAACACCTGACCGGTGAGTCACAGCCGACGCCGGTGACACTGCCGCTGGAGAAGTGGCCGTACCGGCCCCCGGTCGACGCCGGTTCGCCCCACCGCTTCTCGGCCCGGCGATGGTCGGCTGACGGCGGCCTCAACTCGTCCCCGGCGACCGAGGTGACGGCCGGGCAACGGGTGGTCCTCGCCTGGCAGTTCCGCGACGGCGTCGAACGCCACCTGTTCACGCGGCCGCTGGACGCCGACATGGCAGGGCAGGGGCAGGACGTGTCGACCCTCAGCCGCGTCGACTCCGAACCGGTGGTCCGCGCCACCACCTTCACTCTGCGCACCAGGGACATCGCCACCGGCGAGACCGTCTACGACACCGTCACGGTCACCGTGGCCACACCCCGGTTCGCGGCTCTCCGCGTGCGGGAGCTCGCCGCGGGCAGCGGCGGCACGGTGACGTTCCCGGAAGGGGCGACGGTGAGCACCGGGCTGACCGTGCAGGGGACGGTCACGGCGAACGCAGGGCTGACGGCCGGGGAGACGGTCAAGGTGACGTCCCAGCTGGTGGCGGAGCAGGGCATCACCGTCGACGGCGAGGCGTCCGCGGGGGGAGCGTCGACGGTGGCCGGGGGAGAGGTGGTGGCCGGGGGCATCACGACGAAGGACCTGACGGCCAAGCAGACAGTGAAGATGATCAGATTCGCCGGGCGGACGCATACGAGTTTCAGTTTGCCCACTGACGCACTGCTGACGGGCTACATGATCCAATCCGACCCGCGCGCAAATGGCGGCCGCTACACCGTCACTGTGGGCGACCGCCAGGTCGGCGCGTACGCCCACAGCACCCATCACGCGGCTGACTCCCTCTTCCTGCCGATCAGGGCCGGCGAAAGCGGAGTGTTCGCTGCCAGCCAATTCGTTCGCCGGGACGACCTGTACTTCGTCGTTGTCATGTTCGGCGGCGCTTCCCCCTCCGACCCCTTCCCCCAGGCGAAAGGCACCGACCGATGACGCGCCGCGCCCCACTGACCGCATCGGCCGGGCCCGAGAGCAGCGATCCGCCGCTCGACTACGCCGCCCGTACCGAGCCCGACCCGCTGGAGGCCAACCTGTCGGGGCCCTCGCCCGCCGATCTGTCGGTCGTCGTCTCCAATCGCGGCTTCGTCGCGGTGCGTTGCTCGTCGATCGTGGTCGACCTGCCCGTCGGCAGCCGGCCCCGCGACCTGCTCGCCACGGGGACCGGCATCGAGGCGTCGGTCACCACCCCAGGGTGGGCCAAGACCGGCGAGACGGCCGGCCCCGACCAGGCCCGCTTCGAGTTCCGGCCCGTCTCCGGCGAGGCGGAGATCGCCGCCGACCCCGTCACGTTCACCTTCACCGGCCTGTCGGTCAACAGCGCCGTGGGCGTGGCCTATCCGCGCATCACCGAGACCTCGGCCACCGGACAGGACCCGCTGCTGCCGCGCGAACGCTTCGTCCGGCTGCCGAAGTTCCCGGCCGGGGCCTCGGCCGCCCCGTCCGCCGGCACCAACCTGCGGGTGTACGCGGGCGAGCGGCCGGACGACGGGCAGCCGCCCGCCGTCCGCGTACCGCACGGCAGCAAGGTCACCGTCGTCTGGGATCCGGCACCGAACGTGGTGCGGCGCCTGCACCACCAGGACCAGGCGGCCGGCGCCGAGATCGCCGAGGGGCAGACCAGTCTGGTGTGCGGCCCGCTGTACCGTGAGACCACCTTCACCCTCCAGACCGTCGCGCAGGTCGAGGGCCAGCCCGTCAGCCGCTACGACAGCTGCACGGTCCAGGTGGACGTCCCGGAGTACCCCATGGTGATCCTCCCGAACGGAAGCCTCTCCGACGTCGCCTCGGCCGGGCTCCGCATCACGTCGCCGGTGAGGGTCGCCGAAACGCTCACCACCGAGGAACCGTTCACCTTCTCGGGGCGGCCGCCATCAGCGGCGGGCCGCTGGACGCCCCGAGGATCGAAGCGGGCACCACACGGTTCACCGGTGCCATGAACGTCCACGGGACGTTCACCGCCGCCGGCCTCACCGCACCGAAGGTCACCACGACCAGGGGCCTCACCGCCACCGGCCGGGTCGGCATCCTCAAGGCCACGCCCACGACGCTGGCGTCGTCCGGGAGCCAGACCTTCACCACCGACGGCCTCATCCTCGCCAACGCCGACGACAACGGGGACCTGGAGCTGTGGGTGACCACGCCCTCCTACACCTACAAGACCTGGACCAGCGACAAGGTCGGGACCCTCATCGCGCCGGTGCGGGCCGGGGACACGGTCAGCTGGGGTGCCACCGGGCCCGGCGGTGGTTTCAGTTTCCGCTGGTACGCCTTCGGCATCTGACGCACCTCCGCCCCGCCACCGAGGAAGACGCCATGACGACAGCACCCCTGCTCACCCACACGCTCACCACCCGCCCCAGCCACCTGACGGCCAGCCCGCCCACAGGCGAGCTGTCCCTCGCCGACCTGTCCCTGCTGATCTCCAACCCGCGTCCCGAACCCGTGCGGTGCGGCCGGATCGCGATCTTCCTGCCGGTCGGCACCAGAGGAGCCGACCTCGCCGAGACCGGCGTCGGCATCGTGGCCACGGCGACGCCGCACATCTGGTCGGTGGTGGCGGTGCAGGAGGACGTCCTGATCGCGGTGGCGCAGAACGGCAGCGCGGAGTTCCCGCCGTCCGAGCACGGTCGCGAGGATCAGCCGACCGCGAGCCTGACGATCAGGCTCACCGGCATCAAGATCAACCGCAGCGAGGGCACCGCCCCCGTCCGCGTCATCGAGACCAGCTCCCTGCCCGGACAGCCCGAGGCCGAACGGATCGTGGAACTGGACGTCTTCAAGGGCCGCCACCCCGGTCGTGCCCGGCGCACCACCGCCCGGCACACGTCCGGCACGGCCAACCTCAGCGCCCGGCGCGGAACCCCCGCCGCCCCCGACCCGCGCCCCGCGACGCTCGTCCCCGCGTCCACCCGGGTCGTCCTCGACTGGCAGGGACCGCAGGGCGAGCACACGCTGTACTCCACGCCGCACCCGGAGGGGATCCGCGTCACCTTCCCCCACGAGACGTTCCCGCTGGAGCGCGACGAGACGTTCCTCGTCAGGACCACGACCGGGGGCGCGGACCGCTACGACTCGGTCACGGTGACCGTGAGCACGCCCGTCCTGGACCGCCTGCGCGCCGGCGCGGTGACCGGCGCTCCCGTCCCCACCTTGGACGCCGCCTCGGTGACCTGCACGGGCACGGTGACCGCGGCGGGTCCGGCCCGGGCCGAGAAGGGCGGTACGGTCACCGGCACGGTCACCGTGCACACGCCCGTCACCACCCGGGGCCTGGAGTCCGCCGGACCGGTCACGGCGGCCGGTCCAGGCTCCCGGCTCACGGCCGGCAGCCTGGAAGTGACCGGCCTGCTGCAGAGCGACGACACGCTGGAGGCGCGCCAGGGCGTGGTGCGGATCCTCGGGGAACCGACCGTCGAATACACCCAGGGCGTGCAGGGGACGGCCCGGACGGACGGGTTCCTGATCGCCTCGGGTGAGTCCGCGAACCTGCGGCTGAGCCTGCAGGCCCCGAAGGACGCCAAAGCCTACGACTCCGCCGCCGGTTACAGCGGCCACAGCACCGCGGCCCTGCCCGTGTCCCACGGCGACGGCTACACCGGCCACACCGTGTTCTCGCCGGACGGCAACAGGGCGCAGTACATATTCCACCCGATCGGGGAAGAATGAGAGGGAGCGCCCAGAGCCTCGACGTCCGGCGGTTCCCCGACCAGCGCGCGCCGACGGGCCACGCGCCGCACGCCGACGGCGAGCGGGACCGCCGGCCTCTCGGACCCCCGCGCCACCAAGAGGATGCCTATGAGCAGGGGTCACGACGATGCGGATCCGAGTCACGACGCCGTGGGACACACGGCGTCGCCCTCCCCGGAGCCGGGCGCGGACCTGACGGAACCGGCACGTCCGAACGTGCTGGCCGCGGTGGAGCGGGCCCTGCCGCGCGTGCGGGCATGGGCCGGGCGATATTCCGTCATGGGCGCGTCGGACGACGCTCGCGACACCGTCGTGTGGTCGACCCTGTACGGCGCTGCCACGTGGCCGGACGGCTCCGCGCAGACGGTGGCGGACGAAGCGGCGTTGGCCCTGGCCCTGTTCGCCTACGACGACTTGATGGAGGGGAAGTTCGTCGACCTGTCCTACAGGGAGCTGGGCGAAGTCGCCGAAGCGTGCCTGGAGTCGGGCTTCTCCCGTACCGCGACAGGCCGGCCGGACATCGCCCCCGGGGCTCCCCGCGAAGTCGTCGACGCCTTCAGCGATGTCTTCCACCGGCTGCGGAAGTGCCCCGCGTGGCCGAGCATCGAGTGGTACGTGGCCCAGCGGTGGCGGAAAGGGCTCGCGGCCATGCTGAGGGACAGCGGCTGGAGGCTCGGCGTCGAAAAGCGCCCGGAGACCCTGGCCGAGTACCTCCCCACCGCCGTCGAATCGCTCCTCACCATCCCCTACGCCGCCGCCTGGATGGTGAAGTGCGGGGTGACGAAGCTGGACGCGGCGGACCTCACCCGCTGGCACCGGGCCGCCGACGAAGCCGCCATGGCGCTCCGCCTCAGCAACGACCTGGGAACGGCCGAGCGGGAAAGCCTGAGCGGAACCGTCAACGCCGTCGAGATTCTGATGCGTGGCGGCATGAGCCTCGACCAGGCGACCACCAGCCTTCGGGACATGGCGGCAGCATCATTGGCCAGGCTCGGGCCCGCCGTGGACGCCCTGCCCGAGCACCTGATGCCCCCCGGCCGGGCCATGGTGCGTGTCGCCCGCTTCACCTGCGGCTGGTGGACCGAGAGAGACACCGACGCCCTGCAACTCGCGGAGCTCCGCGGGCTCCTGGGGGCGCGCGGCGACCAGGAGGAGCGGTGAACCACAGCCACCGGCGCCCGGCCTACGACCACGCCGTCACCAAGCTGATCCGAGGGATGGAGGCGGACACGTGGGGCCGCGTCCGCCCGTCCTGCTACGAAACGGCCCGCGTCGTGGCGCTCGCCCCCCGGCTGCCCGGCCACGACCGGCGCCTGGAGTGGCTGCTCGACTCGCAGCACCCGCAGGGAACGTGGGGGGAGGGGCACGGGCCCTACCGGCTCGTCCCCACCCTCAGCGCCGTCGACGCCCTGCTCACCGTTCTGCAGCAGCACGAACACTGCCCGGATGCGCGGAGAGAACGGTACGGCCGAGCCGTCGCCGAGGGAGTGCGGGCCCTGCGGCGCTTCCCCACCGACGGGGCACATCCGGACACCGTGGCCGTCGAAGTGATCGTGCCGAAACTGATCGCCACCATCAACAGCAAACTCGAACGGTGGGGAGCGGAGAACACCGGCCGGTACGGGACGCACCCCGTCGCCGGCCTTCCCTACGGCATGGACGGCGACGCACCGGCCCGTCTCGTCGGGCGACTTGCGGGATTCCACCGCCTTCCCTCCCGGGTCTGGCACTCCTACGAGATCCTCGGGGATCTCCTGCCGGCGACGGCACCGGCCCCTGGTACCGATGGGCTGATCGGCGGCTCTCCCGCGGCGACCGCGGCCTGGCTGCGCACACGCTCACGGCCGGAGGCACGTCGGGAAGCGGCGCTCGCGGCCCTGAACGGCGCCGCCGACCGCTACGACGGACTGCTGCCTGAAGTCATACCCCTGACGCCCTTCGAACGGCTGTGGGTGCTTTCCGCACTGCTCCCCGCCGGACTTCCGGACCACCTCGTGCCCACCGCCCGTGCCTGGGTGACAGCGCTGTACGACCGGCGCGGCGTGGCCGGCATCCCCGGTCTGGAACCGGACGCCGACGACAGCGCCGTGGCCCTGTACCTCGCCGTGCGCCTCGGCATCCCCTGTCACCACGACGTCCTCCGCCCCTTCGCCACCGCACACCACTTCGCGTGCTACGCGGGAGAATCCACGCCCTCCGTGACGGCCAACGCGCACGCGCTGCGTGCCCTGGCCGCCTACGCCCGCCGGTATCCGGGGCGGGCGGCGGAGGTGGAACCGATGCGTCGCACGGTTCGCCACTGGCTGGTGGAGCGGCAGCAACCGGAGGGGTACTGGACGGACAAGTGGCACGCCTCTCCGTTCTACGCCACCGCCCGCTGCGTCACGGCCCTCGCCGAGGACGCCGGGCCCACGGCGATCTCCGCGTTGAAGGCCGCCACCGCCTGGGCGGAGGCGACCCAGCACGCCGACGGCTCGTGGGGAGCCCTGGGCGAGCCGACCGCGGAGGAGACTTCCTACGGGGCCGGGATCCTCCTGTCGGCCGCGCCCTCGTCGCCCTGCCTGGACCGGGCCGCGAGCTTCTTCGCCACCATGGGTGAGACCGTGCCGGAGCAACGGCCCGCACTCTGGCACGACAAGAGCCTCTACGCACCGGAGGCCGTCCTCGACGCCGAGATCCTCGCCACCCGCGAGAGGCTCCGAACTGCCGCTCCTGGAGCGTGACGCGTACGCCGGGACACCAGGACACAGGCGCACGCCGTCCGCCGGCAATGTGCCGGGGCGCGTAGGCAGCGGCATGCGCCGGTCCGGCGGACCGCGCTACCAGGTCACCTGAAGGGCGGGTTTGACCGCCTCGGGGCCGAAGAGGGATCAGTCGACCCCCAGCATGGTAGGAGCGCGCCTCCGGTAGCCCGGTCGCTTCGCACCTTGTCGCCGGAGACGTCTCCGCCCGAGGAGGAGGGCCGTAGCGGCTCTCACCGGGGCGGACAGTACGGCAGTTGGGCCAGGACTGGCAGACCCACGGCGACCGTTCGCGGTGAGCGGTCGGTGACGGCGAAGGGATGGCGATGAGTACTGTCCACGAGGCTCCAGGCGATGAGGACTCCCAGCGGCCGATCAGAACACTCGCGGGGACCGGGGACGCAGCGTTAGGCGGGGACAAAGGGCCCGCAAGGGCAGCGCAGTTGAACGGCCCGTACGGGATCGCCATGGACAGCGCGGGAACCCTGTTCTTCTCCGATCACCGTAACCACCGGGTCCGGAAGGTCACGACCGACGGGAGGATCAAGACGGTCGCGGGGACCGGGGACGCGGGATTCGACGGGGACGGCGGCCCCGCCGCCTCGGCCCCATTGAACTTTCCGCGCGAGGTGGCGGTGGACAGCGCGGGCGCCGTCTACATCGCCGATGCCAGCAACCACCGGATCCGGAAGGTCGCCACCGACGGGACGATCACCACGTTCGCCGGCAACGGCACCGGAGGCTTCGGCGGTGACGGTGGTCCCGCCACCGAGGCCCAGTTGAACTACCCGCACGGAGTGGCGGTGGACAGTACCGGCGCCGTCTACATCGCCGAGTGGGGCAACCACCGGGTCCGGAAGGTCGAGCCCGACGGAACGATCTCCACCTTCGCCGGTACGGGCACCGGGGAGTTCGGGGGAGACGGCGGTCTCGCGACCGAGGCCCGGTTGAACCACCCGCAGGGACTGGCGGTCGACGCGGCGGGCACCCTCTACATCGCCGACGGTGACAACCAGCGGATCCGCAAGGTCGCGGTCGACGGGACGATCAGCACGTTCGCCGGTACGGGCGTCGCGGGCTTCGGCGGTGACGGCGGCCCGGCCGCGTCCGCGAAGCTGTACAACCCCATGGGGATGGTCGTGGACGGCACCGGCGCCCTCTACATCGCCGACTCCGAAAATCACCGGGTCCGCAAGGTCACGGCCGACGAGAAGATCGACACGGTCGTCGGCGGGGACTCCGCGGGCCGCGAGGGAGACGGCGGTCCGGCGGTGGCGGCCCGGCTGAACATGCCGTTCGGGCTCGCTGTGGACTGCGTCGACGCCCTCTACATCGCCGACTTCGGCAACCACCGGGTCCGCAAGGTCGCGGCACCGAGGATGGCCGGGCTGCCCGAGTCGGGCACGGTGGTCTGCTGGGCCAACGTCCGCAGCCGGCTGCGGATGGCGGTGGTGCGGGAGTCCACCGTGGACGGGGCCGAGATCCACCAGACTCTTCCCGTCGCCCGGGACCATCAGCGGTGGCGGCTGGTGGTGGCAGGTGAGCACGACGGAGACGTGCTGTACAGGATCGAGAACGTGCGCAGCGGCAAGGTCCTGGAGGTCGGCGGACCGCAGGAGACGGCCTGGGCGGTGGTCGCCCAGCGTGCCTACGAGGGCGCCGAGGCATGCCACCAGCAATGGAGGCTCATCCCGGTGGGCCCGGTGAGCGGCACCCCGCGGAGATACGAGCTCGCGAACCGCGGCAGCGGACTGCTCCTGCAGACCGGCACCAACGCCCGCGCGGTGATCAAACAGGACTCGGCGGAGGGCGACCACCGGGGTCGGCAGTGGCAGTTGATTCCGGTGTGACACGAGAGGGGGCAGGAGCGGTCTCGCTCCTGCCCCCTCCCGCCCGGTGGATCGCTATTTCGAGCCGGACGGATCGTCGGCGGTCGCTTTGGGTGCCTTGCCGGCGTCCGGGGCCTTGGGAGCCTCCGGGGTCTTCGGGGCCTTGGCGTAGTCGCTCTTCCTCGGCATCTGCAGGTCCTCGTCCTTCCGAAGGTCGGGGTCGCCCTTCACCGTCGAGCTCGACCGCTGCATCCCGTCGGCTGCCGCCGTGGAAACCGAGTGGGCGTCCTTGGCGAACTGGGCCTGCGCACCGGCCGACTCCTGGGTGGTCCTGATGAAGGAGCCGAGGAAACCCAGGATGACGCGCGCTTCGGGTGACTGCTCCTGCACGACCTTGGCGCGGGAGGACGCCCCGTGGATCGCGCCGTCGAACAGGCTCGTGCTCTTGTCGTCGTATGTGTCGTCGTCGGCGTCCTCGAAGTCGACGTCCGCACCGGGCTGCGCCTTGGCGCCGGTCCGCACGGAGAAGAGGCCCGCGCTCCGGTCGCCGAAGTCGAAGACGTTGTGGAACACCATGGTGGTCACCCCTGGTCGTCGTGGTGGCACTGCCGCCGGCTCAAGGCTGTTTGTGCGGCGACCGGTCGCTGTCGGTCAGGCTCTGGTGGTCGAACATCGTGTGGTGGACGTCGAGGGCGGAGACGACCTCGGCCAGTCCGTGCACGAAGAAACCGCCGCCGTCCAGATCGAGGTCGCCGATGGGGCGGGCGACCATCCGGTCGAGGCCGGGATAATCCCCCGCCTGGGGCGGAGACAGAACCGCCACCGGCACGGCGTAGTACACCGCGATCAGCCCCGAGAGGGCCACCGGGATCTCGTAGCAGTAGTGCTTGTGACAACGCCGCTGCGTGACGATGGTCTCCACGCGGCCGCCCGCGGGGACCTCGCCGGAAATCTGCGACCTCGACGCCCAGCTGGTGGTCAGCGAGCCGCTGACCGACGCCGCGATGCCCAACGCCAGCTGGGCGTTGAGCGTGGCGGTGCCGGTCGCGCTGCCTGTGGTCGTGAAACCCACCGAGTTCGTCACGGTATTCGACGCGGAGTTCGTCGCCGCGTTCCGCACGGAATTCTCGGTGGTGTTGGCGTTGTCCGTCCCCATGTTGTCTTTGCTGCTCTTGTTGGTCACTGTGTTCGCGTTCTTGTTCGCCACCTCGTTCTGGCACTGCGTCTGCAGCTGTGACTGGAGGTCCAGCCGGAGCTGATTCTGCAACTGCAATTGGAGCTGCGCGCTGATGGTGCCGCCGAAGGTGAGCTTGGCGTCCGCGGAGAGCGACCACGAGATGCCGTTGGACACGGTGAAATCGACCGAGTCGGTGAAGGTCATCTTGGACGCCTGGCTGCGGTTGACGTAGGTACGTGAGGAGAACGTGTCGGGCGGGGGCGGGGCGATGTCGCACCGCTCTTCGATCAGCGGTTCCCCGAGGTGCATGTAGGCGATCCAGCCCAATTGGAACGCGCTCACGGAACCGGGCAGGGTGCCGTAGCGCTGCTTGTTCACGGAGAAACCGATGGGCTTGTGCCGCACGCCGTAGTCGTCGACGTAGACCAGGTTGGGGTGGTTCAGGACGGACTGCCAGTCGATGTCGAGTTCCCGGAGGTTCTTCTTCGTCAGTGGCTGGCGCTTGGCCCGTCCCAGATTGAACGCGTTGGAAGACATTCCCCATCCTTGACTCATTCCGGCCGAACTGCGTTCGGTGAAATGTAAACAGGAATCTGTGCGCGTCTACGAAAACCGAAGCTAGCACGGAACCCGTTGCCCGGGAAGGCGTTGGTGTGAATAACGCTCCATCGGGTGGTAATGCTGCGCCGGTGGCTCGCCTCATCTGATCGGACGGTAATTTGAGGGGCTGCCGGTCAATTGACCGGCGAATTACCGGCGATGCTGCCGATCGAAGGTGATCGGTCTTGCGGTCATGCCGCGTTCCAGGTCCCTGTGTGAATGTCCGAAGCACTGTTCTCCACCCCCAGACCGAGTGAGGATTCCGCGATGTACACCCAAGAACGCACCGCGATGTCGAATTTGGTGGTCGGCGGACCGGTAGCGGTGAACAGCTACGACAACGCGATCGTGGCGGCGCTGGTCGAGAACCGGCCGGTCATGCTCGTCCACGCCTTCAACGGCGGCTACCTCCGGCCGGCCGAACTGGCGGAGGCGAGCCACGACAAGGGCGTCAAACTGGCCACCGCGCTCGATCCGGCCACCAAGGAGGCGAAGGGCCACCTCTGGTACGTCACCCCCGCCGGCTTCTTCGGGCAACGGCCGCTGTACTTCCTCGAAAGCGCCGCGGGGGAGGTCTCGCCCCAGCCCGCCGGAACGGCTCAGCCCGCCGGAACGGCCCGGCCCACCGGAGTCGCCCAGGCCGACGACGGCCGCGGCGACGACGGCGTGCCCAAGCCGCGGCGCAGGCGCGTCACGGTCCACCAGGAGGCCCCCAAGAGCACCGCCGACACCGTCCAGGTCGGCCTGCCCGACAAGGTCGACGACAAGTGGCGCGGGAAGAACGGCGCGCCCGAGGACACCCAGCTCTGGGTCGTCACGGTGACGCCGTGGGGCGGCATCACCTTCGTACCGATCACCCACCCCGACGCCATCCTCGGCTTCAAGGACCACGCGGTGGCGGCCGACAGCGAGGTGCGCCTCACCTACAACTGGGGCGGGGACTTCACCGGGACGATCATCAACACGTTCTACCCGCGGCTGCCCAACGAGTGGAACGTCCCCTACCACCACGTCTTCACGTGACCGGCGGCCACCACCGCCCCGCCTTCGTCCCGAGCCCATGCCCCAACCGCCTGGAAGAGCTGGAAGAGGCAGCCCGATGCCCGTGCCCACGGAAGACCTGAAGCTGACCATCGTCAACGCCGCCACGGGGCAGACCCTCGCGGTCAAGGCCGCGCCGGGCGCGGACGGCGCGCTCGTCGTCCGCGACGTCCCCGACGGCGACCCCGGCCCGGAGCAGTGGCAGCTCACCCCCGTACAGGCCGCGCAAGGCGGACCGGCGGCGGACGAGCAGCCGTACGTGATCCGCAACGCCGCCGGCGGCAAGGTGCTCGACGACCCCGCCGCCGCGGACCGCGGCGTCCGCCAGTGGGACGCGGCCGCCGGCAACCAGGCGGGCCAGCAGTGGCGGATCGTCCCCGTCGAGGGGGAAGCGGGCCGCTACCGCATCGAGGGCCTGACCGACGGCTCCGTGCTCGACCTCGCCGATCCCGGCGACGAGGACACCCGCGTGGTGCTGCGCGCGTACGACGAGGGCGCGGAGAGCCAGCGGTGGACGTTCGTCCCGGCCGAGCCGGAGCGGATCAGCGACCCGGTGCTGCGCTGGGCGGCACTGGGCCACTGGAACAGCCGCCGGTCCTGGCGGCTGGCCCCCTCGACCGCGCTGCGGCCGGTCCCCGGCGCGACACCCTCCTTCAGCGACATGCTGCTGGTCCTCGAAGAGTTCGGCGGCGACCAGGACGCCGGCGGGTGGAAACCCGAAGGGCCCGCCCGCCCCGCCGGCGGACAGCCCGTCCGGTGGGCCGGGCCCGGCGACCGGTTCCTCGCCGACATCGCGGGAACGGGACGGGCGGACATCATCGGGATCGACCCCACGAAGGGGGCCGTGGCGTCCTCCGGCCGAGGCGACGGCACGTTCGACGACGAGCGCGTCCTGCACCCGCCCATGCCCTCCCCGAGCCCCGCGGACCTGTGGACCCTCGTGGACACGACGGGCAGTGGCAGGCTCGACGTCGTCGTACTCGCCGCCGACGGTGTCCGGGTGTCCCCCCAGGCCGAGGACGGGACGTTCGCGCCGGCGAGCGGTGAGCCGGCCCTCAAGGCGTTCGGGCACGGCCCGCAGGCCGGCGCGTGGCAGACCGACAGGCACCCGCGCCTCCTCGCCGACACCACCGGTGACGGCAGGCTCGACATCGTCGGTTTCCACGACGACGGCGTCCGGGTGTCCCTCCAGGACGAGGACGGCACGTTCGCCCCGCTCGCGGACGAGCCGGTCCTCCGGGCGTTCGGCCACGACAAGGAAGCGGGGGGCTGGCTCGCCGGCAGGCATCCCCGCCTCCTCGCCGACACCACCGGCGACGGACGCGCCGACATCGTCGGTTTCCACGACGACGGCGTCTGGGTGTCCCTCCAGGACGAGGACGGCACGTTCCCCGAACCCGTCTACCTCCTGGACGACTTCGGAGCCGACCAGGGGTGGAGCTCGGCCGAGGAGCACCCGCGGTTCCTGCTCGAGACCACGGGCGACGGGGGAGTGGACATCGTCGGGTTCGGCCCGCAGGGCGTGGTCGTGGCACATGGGCGCGGCGACGGTACGTTCGAGCCCGCCAAGCTCGTCCTGAACGACTTCGGGCTCGCCCAGGGCTGGACGGGCAAGAAGCACCTCCGCTTCCTCGCCGACGTCACCGGTGACGGCAACCCGGACATCGTCGGCTTCGGCGACGAAGGGGTCTGGGTGTCGCACGGCCGCGGCGACGGCCGGTTCGAGCAGGCGCGGCTGGTGTGCCGCGGGTTCGGGTACGACGACGCCGCCGGCGCCTGGCGGGTCGGCCGTCACCCCCGCTTCGTCGCCGACATCACCGGCGACGGACGCGTCGACATCGTCGGTTTCGGCGGCCCGGGCGTGTACGTGGCCCGCAACCTCTTCCGCCACTTCAGGACCCGGTAGCTCCGACGGCTCCCCATGGGCCTCCGCGGCCGCGTCAGGGCGCCCGGCCCTCGGCGCCGGAGTCCGTCACCCCGTCACGATCGGCCCGGGCCGCCCGACGGCGGCGACCCCGCGCCCTCCCGATCACACGCCCCCTCCCGATCAAGCGTTCCCCGATGCACAGGCCGGTAGTCCGTACCCGGATGTGTCACTCCCCTCCCAGGCGTCCGTCCCGGGCCGCCCACGGGTCCGGACTTCCCAGGAAGCCGGCCCCGGACCCGCTCCCACCGCCTGAAACGTGCCGCACGTCGCAATGGCGGCAGAGTGGCGGCGGCCGGTCGGGGGAAAAAGGGACGAACGACCGGGGAGGTGTGTGCAGTGGACGGCGAACGTTTTGGGCTGGACGAGGTGCTGCGCGCGGCGGAGGAGGCCGCGCCGGTGGAGTCGGTGGACGTGGTGGCCCGGAACCTGGAGAAGCGGTTCGGCGCGCGTATGGTGTCCTTTCTGTTCGTCGACCTGGTCGGCAGGGAGATGGTCCGGCTGCCGCGCGCCGGTGATCCACCCAGGGAGGGCGGACCGGAGCGCAGTGAGTTGCGCGGCAGCGTCTACGACCGGGTGTTGCGCGACCAGCGGCTCCACGAGGAGGCGGACGGCGAGGGCGGGGTCTGTCTCCTCGCGCCGGTCACGAACCGGGGGGACTGCGTCGGCGTCCTGGAGCTGTCGCTGTCCTGCGTGGACGACGAGGTGCGGGAGCAGGTGGCGCAGGCCGCCCACGCGCTGGCGTACATCGTGGTCACCGACCGGCGCTTCACCGACCTGTACCACTGGGGCAGACGGACGACCCGGACCAGCCTGGCCGCGGAGATCCAGCACCAGCTGCTGCCGTCGGCGCCCTGCTGCGAGGCGGCCCAGTTCACCCTGGCCGGCGGGCTGGTACCGGCCGATGACATCGGCGGCGACACCTACGACTACGCCCTCGACCGTGACGTCCTGCACCTGTCGATCACCGACGCCATGGGCCACGACACCGACTCCGCGCTGCTGGCCACCCTCACCGTCAACGCACTGCGCGGCGCACGCCGCATCGGAAGCGGCATCACCGAGCAGGCGCGAGCCGCGCACGAGGCCGTGCACACCTACGGCCGGGGCATGACCACCGGCCAGCTGTTGCGCATCGCCTTGGACACGGGGGCCTGCCAGTTGGTCAACGCCGGTCACCCCTGGCCGCTGCGGCTGCGGCAGGACCGAGTGGAAGAGGTGCCGCTGAAGGTCAACCTGCCGTTCGGGATCCACGCCCCGGTCAAGTACGAGGCGCAGAAGCTGGAGCTGCTGCCCGGTGACCGTCTGGTGTTGCTGACCGACGGCATGCAAGAGCGCGACGCGGCCGCCGTGGACCTCTCCGCCCTCATCCGCGCCACCCGGGACGAGCATCCCCGCGAGGTGGTACGGGCCCTGGCCGAGGCCATACACGACGTGTGCGAAGGCCGTATCCCCGACGACGCGACCGCGCTGGTACTGGACTGGCACGGCACCGACTCCTGGGAACGCGCCACCGACGCCTACAAGCACTCGTCCCCGGCCGTCACCGACGTCGAGTGAGCGGGTGCCCCGCGGGGTGGGGACGGGCCCGGGCCGGGCACGCGCGGGATCGGCGGAGCCCAGGGGGCCGGGTACGGCTCGGTGAGCTCGTTCAGCGACACCGTCGACCGGGATTCGCGTGACACGCGGTGTGCAGAGGTAGGGCGGGAGAACCGGTGCGCACGAGGAAAGGGTGACGACGGATGAACGGATCCACCACCAAGGGCTCCCTGCGGGCGGGCCTCGCGCTGAGCGCGGCTCTGATGTGGGCCGCGCTCAGCGCCACGGCGAGCGCGGCGCCGCCCGAAGACGCGGACGACGTCACGAGAACGGCCGCCGTCGCGCGTGAACGCGCCTGCCCCATCGTGTACTTCGACCTGGGCGAGACCCTCGTGCACACCGCCGCCGACGGCAGCACCGGCTACCGACCCGGCGCGGCCTCCTATCTGCGCGCCCTGCGCGAACGCCGCGTTCCCGTCGGCCTGATCACCAATGTGCCGCCCTCCTGGGGCACGACCGACGCCGAACGCGCCGCCAGGCTGCGGAAGGAGGTCGACGCCGCATGGCGGGGGCCCGCGCCCTTCGCCTGGAAGGACTTCGGCGACCGCGTCCTCACCCCGCGCACCGAGGCGGAACGCAAGCCGGCCCCCGCCCTCTGGCAGCGGGCGAAGGCCGGCTCGGGCCGGTGCCGCGTCGTCTATCAGGCGGAGACGGCCGAGGAGGTCAGAGCGGCTTCCTCGCTCGGCTTCGTGCCGTATCGGGTCGGTCGGCCGCACCGGCCCGCGTTTCTCCCGGTCCGGCTGGTCGAACTCCTCGGCCGGCGCGCTCCCGCCTGACCGCCCCACCGCGCAGCAGCAGGTGGAGGACCCCGATCAGCACCGCCGTGGCGAGCGCGCTGTGCCACAGCAGGGCGTCCAGCCGCCCGGCGGCGAGATAGGCGCCCACGGCGATCGCGGCCAGGGCGCACACCGCGCGGTCCACGATGCTCTCGACCGAGAGCAGCGTGGCGCGCGGGGCGTCCGCCGGCACCGCGTCGTTCACCAGCTTGCGCTGGACGGGATACGCGAAGCCGGTCGCGGCGGCGAACAGGCAGAGCAGCGCGACGACGGCCCACGGCCCGCCCAGCGTCATGGCCGCCAGGCTGACCGCCAGCGCGAGGCTGAGGACCGAGACCCAGGCGACCGGCGACAGGCGGCGGCTCAGCCACTGCGGGCGGGCCGACGCCGCGGCCTCCGCCACCGTCATCGCCGCCATCACACTGCCGTGCGAGGCTTCCGCGATGCCGTGGTCGAGCAGGATCGGCTGGAAGAGGTTGACCTGACAGATCCGGGAGAGCGTGAAGATCGCGACGCCCTGCACCATCAACAGGGCCAGCCAACGCGAGGAGGCGACGCAGCGCAGGGCGGCGCCCGCGTCCCGCAGGAACGCACCGCCCCCGCGCCCTCCGCCCGTCCCCTCCGTACCGCCGCCCGCCCCGGCGAGGCGGGGCAGTGCGACGGCACAGGCGAGGGAGCCCGCCGCGCTCGCGGCGCTGAGCACGTACGGGGCCGGATGCGTCACGGCCATCAGGGGCCCCACCAGCGGCCAGCACACGACCTTCGCCACGAGTCCCAGCGCCCGGGCGGTGCCCTCCGCCCTCATGTAGTGCTCGTCGCACTTCTCGGCGCGCAGCCCGTCGTACAGGTAGGCGCTGGCCGCTCCCGAGGTGAGGGAACGGCCGGCGGCGATGGCCAGGAAGTGGACGAGGAAGCCGGCGTAGGAGGCGCTGACCACCGGGGCAAGGTTCGCCGCGGTCATGACCACCGCGCCGGCGCGCAGGCAGTTGCGGGTGCCGATCCGGTCGGCTATCAGGCCCGTCGGGATCTCGAACAGGCAGAAGGCCACGTAGTAGATGCTCTGGATGCCGAAGATCTGGCCGTCCGAGAGCCCGGCCTCCTTCTGGTAGGCGTAGAACACCGGCATCCACCACAGCAGGTTGAACAGCAGCTGGAAGCCGTAGTTGAGCCGGATGATCCGGCGGGCGGTGACGGTGAGGCCCGTGCCCGCCTCCCGCCGGCCGGAGAGCGCCCTCACAGCGCGTAGGGGCGGATCTGGACCAGCCGGAAGTCGCCCCGGTCGGTCATCAGCCACTCGATGTCCAACGGCCGGTCCACGTCGGACGCGCTGAAGTGGGACTGCAACAGCCGCCCGGTCAGGGACAGGTCGGCGAGCCGGGCGCGGGTGGCGGCGGAGAGCTCGTCGCCCCGGGCACCCAGGGCGACGGTACGGCCGCCGCCCTCCACGGTGTTGTACAGGTACTGCTGCGGCAGGACCGACCCCTCGACCACCTGCTCCGGGGAGCCGGGGGAACAGTTGAGGTAGACGTTGCGGAAGTCCTGGCGGCGGGTCGGATCGCAGGTCACCAGAACGCCGCCGAGCGACGCGGGGACGTACTCCTGGACGATGACGCCCATGTACGTGTCGTCCAGGGAGATGCCGACCTGGTGGCGGAGGCGCACGCCGCGGGGCGAGAGCAGCGAGGCCCACACCTGGCGTACGGCGTCCAGGAGCCCACCGGTTCCGTGGGCGGTGGTGACGGATTCGTAGACGCCCGCCGCGGAGAACCCGGGAAGGTCCTCGGCGTTGGACGAAGAGCGCACCACCAGGCGGCCGCCCGGGCCGGCGGGGGCGGGAAGGGCCTGGCCGATCTGCCGGGCGACCGGCTCGGGAACGGGCGTGTGCCGGATCAGGTGCTGGAGCTGGAGGCAGAGCGAGTCCAGGACGTCGCCCGCGTCCAGTTCGAGTGCCATCTTGAGCTTGCCGATGCCCTGCTGGATGGCGGGGGAGGAGGCCAGGAAGTGCTGCTGGAGCGCGAAGGGCAGCGCGACGCCTTCGGGGGCGGCGACCGTCGCGGCCACGAAGTCCGCCGCGGCCGCGCGCAGTTCGGCGAGGGAGGGAGCGTTCAGGCCGAGACGGGCCGCGAGGTGCCCGTAGAGGTCCTCGCGCGGCGGGCGGGGCCGCCCGTAGAAGGCGGTCAGGTCGGCCGTACGGCTGTCGAGCACGTGGTGCAGCTCGCCGAGGTTGGCCGCCTTGGTGCCGTAGCGGTCGCGGTCGGCGCCGCGCAGCCGGTGCAGGGCCAGCACGGGGACGTCCTCGAGCAGCGGCGGGTCGAGACGGATGCGCTGCCGGTGCCAGGCCGGGGCCCGCAGGTCGGGTTCGTGGTCGAGCCGTTCGAGGGAAATCCCGTCCTCGCGGACCCGGTAGCGGACCCACGCGCCGTCCAGGCCGTCCTTCTCGACGAGCTGTTCCAGGTCGCGCACGATCGCGTTGGGTATGCCCCAGCCGGAGGCGAGGACGTTGGTGTGCGAGAGCGGGGTGATCGGCGCGGTGTTGAGGAATCCCGCGACCCGGGGGACGTCGTCCGGCAGGCACGGCATGGCCACGATGTCCGCCCACCCGAGCCCGGCCTCCGCCGCCGCGTACTCCTCGTGCGTACGGAAGAACCGCAGCCGCCCCGTGGCCTCGCCGGGGTTGAGCGGCGTGCGGGTCCGCGAACCGAAGAGCTCGTGGCTGAGGATGCGCGGCACGCGCGGTTCGCTGATGGCCGCCAGCTCCTCCTCCTGCCCGTGGTTGGCGGGCTTGAGGAGCAGCGGCAGCCTGTCGTCGACCCGCGCTCGCACGAACTCGTAGAAGAACGTGAGGAGTTCACCGTGCATGGTGTCGGCCTCGGTCGTCTCCAGGACGAGGAAGGTGCGTTCGTGGCCGTCCGTGTCCTCGTCGGTGTGCAGGGACAGCACGCCGAGCAGGAAGCGGCGCCCGGGGTCCGTGTAGACGGACGCGTTGAAGGCGTCGAGGTCCGCGTCGAGTGCGGTCAGGTCCATGCCCAGGACGCGGGTGGCGACGTAGTCGACGTGGAAGGGGTGTACGGCGGTGTCGAGCAGGTGCCAGGTGTTCTCGGCACGGTCGACGACGACCTTGAGGTACGGGTGTCCCGCCAGGACGCCGGACAGCGTGCGGAAGAGCGGCAGGGAGAGGTTCTCGCCGACGACCGTGCGGTCCGTGGCCGGTTCGGCGGCACCGGTGAGCAACTGGGTCATGCCGAAACCTCCTGGGGGCGAGCGACGGGCAGCACCCGGGGCAGGGCGTCCACGACGGTCTCGAAGTCGCGGAGCACGGTCCGCGCGTCGGCGGCGGAGAGCAGGCACAGGGCCGCCATGGTGTTGGCGCCGGCGGCCGGGTCGTACACCGGCACGGCGCTGCCGTCGGGGAGCGAACTCTCCGCGACCACCGACAGGCGGCTGCCGCGGCTGAGGGGGACGTCCGCCGAGACCGCGCGGAAGTCCCAGACCCTGCGGTCCGGCCAGGCCCGGCCGCGGCCGTCGACCGCGAGCACGACGAGGGAGCCGGCCGCGCCGCGCGCCCGCTCGGGGGTGAGGGCCTGCTCGGGCCACGCGACCGGGCGTCCGAGGAGGTGGTCGACGAGCATGCCGACGAGGTCGAGCCCGAAGACCTCCTCGATCTGCGGCACGGTCATCGCGCCGCCGAACCGGGCGGCCGTCTCGATCAGCCACATCTCGCCGTCGGCGCCGAGCTTGATCTCGGTGTGGGTCCCGCAGTCGCGCAGGCCGAGGGCGTCGACCGCGCGGCGGGCCAGGTCCACGATCCGGTCCTGGACGTCCCGGGCCAGCGGGGCGGGGGTGATGCTCGCGCGTTCGGTGAACGGCTCGACCGTGGGCATCCGCCCGCTGAGGCACACCGGCCGGAAGACGCCGTCCGTCACGACGCCCTCGACGCTGACGTAATCGCCCCAGCCGGGCTCGTCGAACCAGTCCGACGCGGTGCCGGTGACGATCCGCTCGACCACGTAGTGCGCCTCGGCCTCGGCCACATGCAGCTCCGCGTAGCCGAGTTGGGCGGATTCGGCCATCACGTCACGGGAACGGGCCCAGGCGGCCGGCACCTCGTGCGGGGAGCGGATGATCTGGTGCGCGGTGGACCCGGCGCTCCAGGCCGCCTTGAGCAGCAGCGGACCCGGCAGGGAGCACACCGCCGAGCGCAGGTCGGCCTCGGAGTCCACCGAGCGGAACTCCGGCTGCGGCAGCCCGTGTCGCCGCCAGGTGCGGCGCATCAGCCGCTTGTCGCGGGCGAGCGCGGAGGCGCCGCCCGCCCCCGCGAGGCCGAGCGCCCGGCACGCCTCGGCGACGGCCACGACCGCGTACTCGGAGAAGGTGAGCACCGCGTCCGCGCCCACGGCCCCGGCCCGCTCGACGGTCAGGGACACCAGGTCGCGGCGGTGTGCGTCGGCCGGCGTCACGACCGAGGCGCACAGTCTGCGGGCGGAGCCCGCCACGGCGGGAGGAAGAGCGCTGAGCGCCAGCAGGTGCACTTCCGCCTTCGCGGCCGTCCGGGACAGGACGTGACCGAGCGGCGGACCACCCTTGGCATGCACTAACAGCACCTTGCTCACTGAAGTTCGTCTCCATTCGTCCGGTTCCCACGGTCGCCGTATGCCGGGGGAACGCGTGGTGGTCTCCGAGGGCCCTGCGGCCCGCGTGGCGGGGCGTGTTCACCCGCTCACTCAAGGAGACCAGGGGGCGGACGCCCGCAACGCCCCTCTGGAACCCCGGGACTCAGGCATTTGCCTGAGTCCCACAACGCCTCTGCCTCCGCCGCCACTCCCGCCACAGCGGCATCCGGCCGAGAACCGGGCGTGTGATGGAGCGAGGCCGGGACATCCCACGTTGTGTGACTGAGCGTCAGCCAGTCATACACGGACGGAGACCCCATGGACGATTCCAGGCTCAAAGCGCTGCTCGAGCACCTTCCCGTGTTCTGGTGGGAAGCCGACGAGACGGGGCGGGTGCGGGAGCAGGGGGCGGCGCCTTCTCCGACCCGGGCACGGCGCGGCGCTTCCTGGACCGGCTGCGCCGAGAACTCCCCGAGCCGGGGCACGCGCCGCGGGAGGGCCGCCGGCGGATCCGGTTCGACGGCCGTACTTTCGACGTCAGCCAAACCTTCGACGCCGGCCGGCTCCCGGGCGGGAGCCGGGCCCGCGGCCGTACGCACGGCCTCGCGATGGAAGCCGGTGCGACGGAGCTTGGTGCGACGGAGGCCGGCGGGACGGAGACCGGTGCGATGGAGGCCGGCGGGATGGAGACCGGTGCGATGGAGGCCGGCGGGATGGGGACCGGTGCGACGGAGACCGGTGTGATGGGGGCCGGTGGGACGGAGACCGGCACCCGAGCCGAGGTCCCACGCGGGCTCGCGGCCTTCGCGGACCTGGTGGACCTCGCCCCGGCCGCCGCCTTCATACGGGACGGCGAAGGACGCTACCTGTGGGCCAACCACGCCTACGGGCATCTCTACGGCACGGTCCCGGACGAGGTCGTCGGCAAGTACATAGAGGACCTCGACGAGCCCGCCGACGCCGACCAGTTCCGCACCCTCGACCAGGAGATCCTCAGCCGGGGTACGCCGGTGCGCCACACCGTCGGCTACCGGCGCCGGGACGGCAGCGCGGGCCGGGCGGTGGGCCACCGCTTCCCCGTCCGGGAGAACGCGCAGACCTGCGTCGCCGGAATCTACGTCGACGTCACGGACCACCTGCGCGCCACGGTCCGGTGGCAGGAGGCCGAGGAGAACCTGCGGGCCCTGCGCGACCACAGCGGCCTGCCCTGCGCGCTGCTCTCGGCGAACGGGCGCGTGGTCGAGGCGAGCGCGGCGGCGGCCGAACTGTTCCGGCTCAGCCCGTACGACCTGGTCGGCCGCCGCGCGCACACCCTGCTCGTCCCGGAACCCGACCCCGACCGGCTGCTCCGGCGCTGGAACGGCCTGATAGCGCGCCGCACCAGGCGGGTGGAGACCTCCGTGGTGCTCGTGGACGCCCAGGGGCTGCGGCGCCGCGCGCGGCTCCACCTGACGACGATCGGCCACTCCGCCACCCGGGCCCGGCACGTCTGGGCGGTCGTCACCCACCAGAGCCTCGCCCACGAGGCGCACGCGCCGCTCACCGCCGCACAGGTCCGCATCCTCTCCCTCCTCGCGGAGGGCAGCAGCAACGGCGACATCGCCACCTCACTGCAACTGTCCCGGCAGACGGTCGACTACCACCTCAGCCGCCTGCGACAGCTCCTGGGGGCGGCGACCCGCCCCGCCCTCGTCGCCCGCGCCTACGTCCTCGGCATCCTGACCCCATGCGCCTGGCCCCCGCGCTCCGCCACGGCGGCCCATCCGCTCAGCGCCGTCTGAGGGCGCGTCACCCGCCGACGGCGCCTTTTCTCCGGGGTCTCTCGGGGCACTCACGCGGCCGTGGGTCAGCCGAAGGACCGTCCGTACAGCTGGGCCCGTGACGTGACCCCCACCTTGGGGAAGATCTTGTAGAGGTGATAGCCGACGGTACGGGGGCTCAGGAACAGCCGGGCGGCGATCTCGCCGTTGCTCAGGCCCTGCGCGGCGAGCCGGACGACCTGGAGTTCGCGTGCCGTCAGCCGTTGTTCCTCGCCCTGGGGAGCGGCCGCCACGGAAGACTCCTGGGCGGGGCGGCCGCCCGCGGCCCGTAGTTCGGCGCGCGCCAGTTCCGACCAGGGCAGCGCGCCCACGCCGTCCAACTGGGCCTCGGCGAGGTGCAGTTGCTCGCGGGCCGGCTTGATGCGGCGGTGGCGGCGCAGCCACTCGCCGTAGAGCAGGTGGGAGCGGCCGGTCTCGAAGGGGGAGAGACCGGTGTCCGCCAGCGCGCCGAGGAACAGCTCCTCCGCCTCGTCGCCCGTGGCGAGCAGGGCCCGGCCACGACGCCAGCCGGAGCGCAGCTGCGGATGGTTCGCCAACGCGGGGTGCGCGGGGCCGCAGTCGGTCAGCGCCTGGCGGGCGCGCTCGGATTCGCCGGCCCTGACGCACGCCTCGACGAAGTCCGGCAGAACGATCCAGCGCAGCATGAAGTGCCCGGCGCCGCCCCCTCGGGCGCAGATCTCGCCCAGCAGCTTGACGGCGTGCAGGGGCTCCCCCTCGGCCAGGGCGTTCAGCCCCTGGGCCCAGTGCGCCAGGGTGATGGCGGAAGCGATCCGGCGCGGGGCGGAGAGTTCCAGCGATTCGCGGGCCAGCACGCGGCAGCGGTCACCGTCACCCTGGGCCGCGGCCAGCCAGGCGAGCATCGCCCGCAGATGGGAGGCGGCGCCCAACTGGCCGCTCTCCAGGGCCAGGGAGAGGGCCTCGGTGCCGTTGGCGGTGGCGGTCGGCCAGGGGCCGGTGACGAGCTCCAGCGCCACCAGAGGGGCCAGGGACATCGGGAGGGAGCCGATCGCGCCGTTGTTCCGCAGGGTTTCGACCGCACGCCGGTGGGCGTCGCGCAACGGCTCGGTGGCATCGAGGAGATACGGCAGGAAGGTCGGCGGCCACACCCACGGTCTGGGGTCGGTGCCGGACAGCCAGATGTCGGGGACCTTCCTGCCGTCGGTGCCGGCCGTCTCGGCCGGCCCGCCGTCGAGCACCTCCGGGGCCGGACCCCCGTGCCGGGTGTCCGGGTTCGCGGCGCCGGCCGGCCCGGCGAGGTACCGGAGGTGCGTCACGAAGCGGTTCCGGACCTCGGGCGCCACCGCCGGGAGCCGCGCCAGCAGACCGGCGATCTCCGCCAGCCGAGCCGGGTCGTCGGCCACCCAGGCCGAACGCGCCGCCATCACCAGGGTCTCGCAGGCCAGCCGGGGATCGTCCTCCTGCACCAGGCGCGCACCCTCCAGCAGGATCAGACAGGCGACGGCCGGATCACCGGAGGCATGGGCGATGGCGCCGCGCACCTGGACGAGCCGCGCGCGCAGCGCGGACACCTCCGACAGCGGCTCGGCCTCGGTGAGCAACCCCTCGGCCTCGGCGAGCAGGGCCTCGGCCTGGGCGGTCCCGGCGGCCTTCCAGGCGCACTCGGCGGCGTCGATCAGCAGCCGGGCGCGGTCGCGCGGGGCGGAGGCCAGTGCGGCGGCGCGGCGCAGCGCCTTGCTGGCGGTGGCCACACCACCGGTGCGCCGGGAGCGGCCGGCCATCTCGGCCAGCAGCTGCGCGACCCGGTCGTCGGGACCCACCGCGGCGGCGGCCAGGTGCCAGACGTGCCGGTCGTCGCCCTCGCCCAGCGCGTCGGCCAGGGCGAGGTGCGCGGCGCGCCGTTCGCTGAGCGGCGCGCCCTGGTAGACGGCCGAGCGGACCAGGGGGTGGCGGAACCGTACCCGTTCCGGGTCCAGGGACACCAGCCCCGCGGTGGCCGCGGCGGACAGCTCGTCCAGGGCCCGTTCGGTGTCCCCGGCGGCACGGACGATGACCGCCAGGTCGCCGTCGCCCTCGGCGGCGGTCAGCAGGAGGGCGTTGCCGGGCTCGGCCAGCAGGCCGGTGACCCGGCAGCGGAACAGCCGCTGCAGCCGCTCGGTCAGCGGCAGTTCGTCCGGCAACGCCGCCGCGCCGCGTAACTGTGCGGGGCTGAGGGCGGCGGACAGCTCGACCAGGGCGAGGGGGATGCCGTCCGCCTCCCGCAGCAGCCGCTCGCGCACCGCGGGCGCGGCGTCGGGCAGCAGGTGGGCGAGCAGCGACCGGGCCGCGCCCGCCTCCAGCGGCGGTACGCGCAGGTCGGGCACCCCCGGCGCGGGAAAGGGCTGGGACCCGTCACGTACGGCGAAGATCACCGCGACACCTTCGGCGCCCAGCCGCCGGGCCACGAAGAGGAGGGCGTCGGCGGAGGGGGAGTCCAGCCAGTGGGCGTCGTCCACCAGCAGCAACAGCGGTTCCGTGCGGGACGCTTCCGACAGGAGCGTCAGCGCGGCGAGCGCCACCAGGAACCGGTCGGCGGGCGTGGTGTCCATGCCGAAGGCCGAGCGCAGCGCGGCGCTCTGCGGGGCCGGCAGCACATCGACCGAGCCGAGCAACGGGCGCAGCAACTGGTGCAGGGCGGCGAACGGAAGCTCCGCCTCGCTCTCCACGCCGACGGTGGACAGCACCCGTACCCCGGGCGCGGCGTGGTTCGCGATGTGCTGGAGCAACGCGCTCTTGCCCACCCCGGCCGGGCCGCGCAGCACAAGGGCGTGACTGCGCCCCTGGCGTACGCCGGCCGTGACGTCCGCCAACCGCCGTAGCTCACACTCCCGTCCGACCAGCATCGATGCTCCCTTCCTTTCGGAACTCTGTCATATGACGGATACATTCACTGATCAATCCGGTCCTATCCGGCCAGGGTTGACGGATTTCCTCCGGTTACCGGATCGTCGCCCCCCGTCGACCGACAGATGTGTGACCGCCCGGGGCCGGCGCAAAGTTGCTGTCGCGGCAGGCCCGCGAGGGCGGCACCACGCCCGGGCCCCCGCCGCCACAGGACCCGTTCTCACGAGGAATGCACGCCTGGCGTGGGTGGATATATGTCGTTGTCTGATGTCGCTTCGAGTCGCGTGTCCCCCGGCGAGGGTGCGGACGATCCCCATCCGCCGGGCCCCTGCGAGGTGCTGGAGGGGCCACTCGGCACCACCGACCTGCTGACGGTCGTGCGCACGGTCCTCGACGGGCACGGCCTGGTGCCCGTGGCGCCGGACCTGACCGTGCACGGGCCCGGGCAGTACACGGTACGGGTGGACGGCGCCCGCCTGGACGTCCGCAGCCGTCCCCTGTCCGACGAGCCGCCCGGCACCCTGGACCCCGTCGTCGCCGGGCCGGGCACCCACCGGATCGTGCTCACCGCCTCCGGCGCCCCCTCCGAACGCGCCCACGGCCTGTTCACCGCGCTGGCGGCGGCCATCGGCCGGCGGGCCCGGTGCTACACGGAGGCCGAGGCCGCCGCCATCGTGGCCGGCATGCCGCTGCTGGACCGCTACGCCCGCCCCGAACCGGCCCTCTCGAAGTGGGCCCTGGTCTTCCGGGACCACTACGTGGAGAACAGCGTCGGCTTCCTGCTGGCCATGGAACGCGCCGGCCTCGACCCCGAGTGGATCTTCGCGCTGTCCAAGGGCGACAGGACCCAGCACCGCGAGCGGGTGCACTCCTGGTTCCTGCACCGCGGCTACGCCAGCGACATCCTGGACAACTCCGTCATCAACGGCACCGCGGGAGCGGCCGAGACCACCCACGCGCGCGCCGTGGACGCCCAGGTGGCCGAGTTCGTCCGCCGGGCGCACGCCGCCGGCCGCAAGGTCCTGGTCATCGACGACGGCGGGCTGCTCGCCCAGGGCTACGGCGCCGACGGGCCCGGACCCCGGGTGGACGCCGCCGTCGAACTGACGGTCAGCGGGCTCAAGCGCATCGCCGGCGCCCCCGGCGAACTGGCCATCCCCGTACTGAACATGGCCCGCTCCCGGCTGAAGTCACGGCTGGGCTACAACGAGATCGCCGACTCCTGCGTGCGCCGGCTGCGCGCCATCGTGCCCGGCCAGAAGTTCATCGGCCGCCACGTCCTGTTGCTGGGCTACGGCACCCTCGGCGCCCGCGCGGCCCGCTCGCTGCGGGCCCTGGGCTGCCGGGTCGCCGTGGTCGACACCGACGTCCTCGCGCTGATCACCGCCGCCGAGGACGGCTTCGAGACCCACCGCACCATCGCGGAGGCCCTCGCCCGGCAGCGGCCCTTCCTCATCCTCGGCAGCAGCGGCGACACCGCCGTCACCGCCGAGGACGTGCCGCTGCTGCCCGACGGAGTGCTGCTGGCCGGATTCGCCACCAAGGACTTCAGCGTGCTCACCGACGGCTACCCCGGCGCCACCGCGCTGCGCATCCCGCACGTCGGCGTGCGCTACGACCTGCCGCACGCCACCTCCGTCACCGTGCTCGGCGACGGACGCTCGCTGAACCTCTTCGAGTACGAGGGCATCGCCAACCGCGGCTACGACGCCTACCGCGCCGGCACCCTGCTCGCCGCGCTCGCCCTCTGCCGCGACCCCGGGCGGTTCGCGCCCGGGATCCACCTGGAACCGGTGGACCGGATCATCGACGACGCCGGACTGTTCGACGCGTACTACAGCCAGTACCTGTGCGACCGGACCGCCCCGCTGGGCACCGGTGCGTTCTCCCGGGTCCACGCCGCCGACCGCGAGGCCGCCCATGCCCGGTAGGCCGCATGTGTGCGTGATCGGGCACGGGGTGGCCGGTCGGCTGCACCGGCAACTCCTCGAAGGCATGGGCCTGTCCGTGTCCGTCGTCGACCCCGCCGCCCCCGACCCCGACAGCCCCGCCCCCACCATCGACGACCTGCCCGCCGACCGGCCCGTGGACGTCTGGTCGGTCTGCACCCCGACCGCCGGTCACGTCCAGGCCGTGGCGGCCGTCCTCGACCGCGACCCGGAGGCCCGCCTCCTGGTGGAGAAACCGGCCTGCCGCTCCTGGGAGGGCCCCGAACTCTCCGCACTCCTCGACACGCACGAACGGGCCCGGCTGGTGGTGATGAACCAGTACGCGCACGCCAAGGCACCCGCCATCCTCGAAGCCGTACGGGCCGAGTTCGCACCCCGGCACTCGGTGCGGGCGATTCGCGTCGCCTTCTGCAAGGACCGCCGTGAGGACATCGCGGCCGGCCGCTTCATCGACCTCGACTACGGGGTCTTCGGCTACGAGTGGCTGCACATGCTCGCCGTCCTCGGCGGTCTGCTGCCCGCCCCGGCCTTCCACCGCCACCTGTCGGCCGGGCCCGCGCCGCACACCGTACGGATCGCCCGCGATCCACGGCTGGCCAGCACCGCGGCCCACGAGACCACGACGCTGAGCACGGCCGACGGGCCCGCGGTCGAGATCGAGCTGTACTCCACCATCGTCGGCCCCGACGCCCCGCACGCGGCCCCCGCGCCCGCCTGGGCCCGGCGCACCGGACCCGCCTCCGACAGCCGGCTGCGGCTGGCCCGGGTCGAGGCCGGACCGTTCCTCCTCACCCTCGAACTCGACCCGGTCTTCCTGCCCAACGGCACCCGGCTGCCCCGCAACACCCACCGGCTGACCCTGGACGGACCGGCCGGCCACCGCGAGTGGCTGGTGCCCGACTCGCCGATGGACAACGCGTTGCGGCACGCCATCGCCACCCTGCTCGGACCCGGTCCGCGCCCCGCGCTCGACCTGCGGCCCCTCGGCCGCATCGGCCGGCTGGCCGCACTGGCCGCCCGCACGGACACCCCCGCCGACGCCCCGCACTCGGCCCCCGCCGCCCTGCCGACCCGACTGTGAAAGCGAACCGCCCATGAGCCGGATCTGCCTCGTCATCCCCAGCAACCCGTTCGACCAGTACTTCGTCCAGCTCCCCCTCGACGCCGTCACCGCCGCCGGACAGCTGCGGGCCCAGGGACACACCGTCGCCGTGTGGGACCAGCGCCTCCAGGAGGCCCCCGACGGCCAGGACTTCGACCTGCTCGTCATCTTCTCCGCGATCGCCGACCGCGCCCAGTGCTACCCCCTGGAACTGGAGCCGGTACGGGCCGCCGTCGAACGCGCCACCGCCCGCTACCCGGCGGCCCGCACCATCGCGGTCGGCCCGCACGGCACCCACCTGCCCGACGCCACCCGCGCCGAGCTGGGCGTGGACCACATCGCCTGCGGCGAGACCGACTCGGCCACCGTCGGCGCCGTCCACAGCCTGCTCTCCGGCGCCGACGCGCCCGTGCTGCCGGCCACCACCACCCCGCACAACCTGCTGGACTCCCCGGAGCCCCGCCCCCGGCCCTTCCCCAACATCCCCCTGGAGGAATTCGCCTTCCCCGCCTACGACCTGGTGCCCGTCGCGGACTACACGGCCGAGGTCATCTCCGGCGGACTGCCGCTGCCCGGACCCTGCGGCATGGTGCTGGCCGCCCGCGGCTGCACCTACGGCTGCACCTTCTGCCACCTGCCGTTCGGCACCAGGATGCGCAACCAGCCACTGGACCGGGTCGAGCGCGAGATCGAGGCCCAGCAGACCGCCGGCCTGCAGTTCGTGTTCTTCCTCGACTACGTCTTCGGCATCAACCGCGCCTTCTACGGCGACCTGTGCGCCCGGCTGGAGGGCCGCGGACTGGGCTGGGTCGGCCAGACCCGCGCCGAGGTCGTCCTGAAGAACGACGTCACCGCGTGGGCACGGGCCGGCTGCCAGGGCATGTGGCTGGGCGCCGAATCCCCCGCCATCGCCCAGACCGGCGTCCACAAGCGCGTCAGCGAGGCGCAGATCGCCGAAGCCGTCCGCAAGCTGCAGGACGCCGGCATCACCCCCTTCGCCTTCGTCCTCCTCGGCCTCCCGCAGGACGAGGCGTGCGTCTCCGGCCGGCTCGTCGACTGGGCCGCCGGACTGGGCGCCTGGTTCGGCATCAACCAGCTCTACCTGCGCCCCGGCACCAGCCTCTACGACCGGCTCGCCCCCCGGTACAACGAAGGGAAGCGCCCGGCCACCTGGCACGAGGTCCAGGAGGTCACCCGCCGCTACCGCCTCTCCTACCCCACCGACCTCGACCACCAGCAGCAGCAACTCACCCGACTGCCCAACTACCTGGGCAACGCCATCGCCCCGGTGGCGGGCTGAGGAGGCCGGCGTGCTGCGTTTCGGCATCCTCGGCTGCGGCTCCGTCGGCGGCTTCCTCGGCCGGCTGCTGGCCCGGCCCGACGGACCGCTGCGCGGACGGGCCCAACTGACCGCCGTAGCCGGACGGGACCCGGTACGGGCCCGGGAGCTCGCCGCCGAACTGGGCTGCGCGGCCCTCCCCGTCGACGCACTGCCGGCCCACCCGGACATCGACGCCGTCGTCGTGTGCACCCCCTCCGGCACCCACGCCGACCTGGGCACCGCGGCACTGCGCGCGGGCAAGCACGTCCTGGTCGAGAAACCCCTCGACGTCACCCCCGAGGCCGCCGACCGGCTGATCGCCGCCGCCCGGCTCAGCGGCCGCACCCTCGGCGTCGTCTCCCAGCACCGCTTCGACCCCGCCGCCCGGGTGGCGAAGACCGCGATCGAGGACGGCGCGCTGGGACGCCTCACCTCCGTCCTCATCGAGGTGCCCCTGTGGCGAGCGCCGGCCTACTACGCGTCGGGGCGGTGGCGCGGCACCCGCGCCCTGGACGGCGGGGGCGCCCTGATGAACCAGGCCGTGCACGCCGTCGACCTCGCCCAGTGGCTCGCCGGCCCCGTCGTGGAGGCCGCGGCCCACACCGGCCTGCTCGCCCACGACGGCCTGGAGGTCGAGGACGTGGCCACCGCCAGCCTGCGGTTCGCCGGCGGCGCGCTCGGCGCGCTGCTGGCCACCACCGCCGCGTACCCGGGACGCACCACCCGCGTCGCGGTCAACGGCGAACGCGGATCGGTCGTCATCGACAACGACGAACTGGCCTACTTCCACGCCGCCCACGACGGCGAACAGGCCGGCGCGTACGGCGCCTACGGCGACGGCAACCAGGCCGCCGACCGCTGCCCCCGCCGCCGGAGCCCCCCGTGCGCGACCGCGTCGGCCTGCTCCACCAGCCCCACCGCGACCAGCTCGCCGACTTCTGCGACGCCGTGCGCACCGGCCGGCCGCCCCTCGTCGACGGCGCCGCGGGACGGCGGGCGGTGGCCGCGGTGCACGCCGTGTACACCTCCGCCCGCACCGGCCGCACGGTACGGCTCGACGACAGCGGCAACCCCGTACAGGACACGGAGAGGAACCCATGAGCGCGACCCTTCGGCAGCCGGCGCCGGACGAGCACAAGGAGGCGCTGGCCCGGCTCTTCGACCGCAGCGCCCCGACATACGAGCGGACCGGCGTCTCCCACTTCGCCGACCTCGGCCACCGGCTCGTGGAGCACGCCGGCCTCCGGGAGGGCGAACGAGTCCTCGACGTGGGGTGCGGCACCGGCGCCGTCCTCCTCCCGGCGGCCCGGGCCGTCGGCCCACGCGGATCCGTGACCGGCGTCGACATCTCCCCGGGCATGGTCGAACGGACCCGGGCGGCCATCGCGGAGGAAGGGCTGGACAACGCCCGCGCGCTCGTCGCCGACGCCGAGACCGTGCGGTGGCAGCCCGGCGGACCCACCGACGGCAGCCTGGACGCCGTACTCGCCGGCATCTCGATGTTCTTCTTCCCCCACCCCAGGGCGGCCGCCGCCCGCTACCGCCAACTGCTGGGCGCGGGCGGCCGCCTGGCCCTCTCCTGGTGGGGGGAGCAGGACGCGCGCTGGGCCCCGGTCTTCGCCGCCGGCGCGCCCTACGGCGGCGCCTCCTCCCACCGACTCCCGCCGGACAGCCCGTTCCGCTCCGTCGAGGACCTGCACACCATGCTCACCGAGGAGGGCTTCGGCTCCGTCGAAACAGTGGAACAGCCCTGTGTCACCCGCTTCCTCGGCATCCGCCAGTGGTGGCAGTGGGTGTGGTCCACCGCCGGCCGGCAGTTCTGGGAGAGCGTGCCCCAGGACCGGATGCACGAGGCCATCGCCGCCGTCGACGCGGAACTGTCCCGGCTGCGCGCCCCCGACGGCAGCCTGACCAGCCGCAACATCGTCCGCTTCACCGTCGCCAGGGCCGTACGGTGAACGACACCGGTACGGTGCCGCGCCCCACCCTCCCCACCGTCCACTCGCTGTTCTCCCCGGAGTGGCTGCGCGCCGCGGCCGAGGCCACGGCCGGGCGGTCCCCCGACGACGGCACCGCCCTCCGGCTCGGCCTGCGCCTGACCGATCCGCCGCCCGGGGTGGCGGGACAGGTCCTCGTCCTGGTGGACCAGACCACCGGCGCCCTGGCGTTCCGGGCGGGGGAGTGGGACGAGCGCCCCACCCTCACCCTGACACTCGCCCATGAGGACGCCCGGCTGTTCCTCTTCGGGGACGCCGAGCGGCGGGTGCGGCTCTTCGAGCACGGACGGCTGGTCCTGGAAGGCGTGTTCCTCTTCGTCTTCTTCCTGGACCGGCTGCTGCAACAGGACCCCTCCGGGGCGCTGGCCCGGCTGCGGCGGTGCACCGCCGACGCACCGCCGGCCACCCGCCACCGGCCGGACGCCGCCGCGGCCGTCACCGCCCCGGAGGACGAGGCGGCCGCGGTCCGCGCCGCCGCCGAGATCCTGCCCCGCACGATGGACGCCCTCCACACCGAGCTCGGCCGCACCACCCCCGGCGCCCAGCTCCACGTCAGCCACGCCCCGAGCGGCACCGACGTCTCCGCCGCCCTGGGCAGCAGCCGCCCGGGCGTGCCCTTCACCCGCGCCTCCCGACCCATCTGGTACTGCTGCGCCAAGACGCTGGGCGCGGCGGCCGTCGGACAGCTGTGGGAACGCGGCCTGCTCGACCCGATGGCGCCGGTCGCCCGCTACCTCCCCTGGTACGACGGCGACGGCCGCGAACGCGTCACCCTCCACCAACTGCTCACCCACACCTCGGCCGTGCCCATGGGCCTGGACCCGCTGCACGGAGCCATGGCCGCCCCGGTCGCCCTCCGCCGCGAACTGCTGCGCCGGATGACGGTCCCCACCGGCACGCCCCCGGCACCCGCATCACCTACGGGCCGTGGTGGGCGTGGTTCCTGATCGCCGAGGTCGTCCGCACCCTGGACGGCCGCGACTACGAGCGCTACCTCACCGAGGAGATCCTGGCACCCTGCGGCATGGACGCCACCCGCGTGGTGCTCACCCCGCACGAGTACCGCGCCGAGGCGGACCGGCTGCCGCTCATCCACATCACCGGCGGCGGCCTCCCGCCCCAGCCCACCCACTGGTACGCGACCGAGGCCGCCTGCACCCGGCCCATCCCCGGGCTCAACATCCGCGGGCCCATGTCCGACCTGGCGCTCTTCTTCACCGCGCTCGCCGACGGCGGCCGCGGGCGCCACGGGCGCATCCTGCTGCCGCAGACCGTCACCGCGCTCACCACTCGCCACCGGGTCGGCCTGGTCGACCCGTTCGGCAACGCCGACTGGGGGCTCGGCTTCCGCGTCGAGTCCCGCCACCTCGGGGACGCGTGCACGGCCTTCAGCCGCCACGCCTCCCTGCGCACCTTCGGCCACTACGGGCTGTGGACGTCGGCGGCCTTCGCCGACCCCGACGCCGGCCTGGTGGTGGCCCTGCACCTCAACGGCAAGACCTGGCAGGAGGAGCACCAGCAGCGGATGATCACCATCGGTGACGCCGTCTACCAGGACCTCCGGCTGACCTGACCCCGGGTCCTCGACCCGCACCACGAAAACGGAGACAGAGCATGACCACCCCGCAGCCCGGGGCCGCGCCGGCGGCCGGCTCGCCGCACGCCATCATCGACGTCGCGGTCGCCTTCTGGAAGTCCAAGGCGCTGCTGAGCGCCGTCGAACTGGGCGTGTTCGAGGAGCTCGCCATACGCCCGTCCACCCTCCCCGACCTCACCCGGAAGCTGGGCATCGCCGGCCGAGGCGCCGCCGACTTCCTCGACGCCCTGGTGTCCATGGGGCTGCTGGAACGCGACGACAGCGGCGTCTACCGCAACGCGCCGCTCGCCGACCGGTACCTGGACCCCCGCAAACCGGCCACCGACATCTCGGGCTACCTCTCGTTCCTCAACGCGGGCTTCGGCTGCTGGACGGGGCTGACCGCCGCGCTGCGCAGCGGCGGCCGGCTGGACTTCTCCGCGGCCCTGGCGGCCTCGCAGGCCGCGGACCAGGGCGGCGCCGGCGACCCGAAGCTCGTGGACAGCGGAGCCGGCGACGACACCTTCGGCGAGGCGTACGCCGCCCCCGACCAGGTGACCGGATTCCTGCGGGCGATGACCGGCTACAGCATGGGCGCCAACCAGGCCCTCGCGGAGCGCTACGACTGGTCGCGGGTGCGCACCGTGGCCGACGTCGGCTGCGCCGAGGGCTCGCTGCTCGCGCAGGTGCTGTCCCGGCACCCTCACCTCCAGGGCATCGGCTTCGACCTCCCGGTGGTCGGCACCGGCTTCGACGCCCACCTCAAGCGGGTCGGTCTCGCCGACCGGGCGCACTTCAGCGGGGGCGACTTCTTCACCGGCCCGCTGCCGACCGCCGACGCCATCGTGATGGGCCACGTCCTGCACGACTGGGACCTGGACACCAAGAAGATGCTCATCGGCAAGGCGTACGACGCCCTCCCGCAGGGCGGCCGGCTGCTGATCTACGAGTCGCTGATCGACGACGACCGGCGCGAGCGCACCACCGGCCTGCTGATCAGCCTCAACGTCTCCACCGTCTCGGCCGGCGGCCTCGGCTACACCGGCGCGGAGTGCGGCGACTGGATGCGCGCCGCAGGCTTCCGGGACATCACCGTGAGCCACCTGGACGGCCCGGAATACCTCGTGGCCGGAGTCAAGTAGCGGGCGCGGAGCGGGCCGCCACAGGACCGTGGTGGCCCGCCGGGCGGTGAGGACGTGAGGCAGCGGGAGAGGGAGAAAGCGATCTTCGGACGGACGTTGTCGATCATTCCCTCCGAAGGGATGTGGAGCGCACTCTCTGCTTCACGCGCCGGCCACAGCCGGGATTCGCTCCCGCGGTCCGCGCCGTGGCGACGCGGCCGGCCGGGCGGATTCCGGAAAGGTGGCTTGCGGCAGCCGTGGCACACGGCACCACCGTGACGGAAGGGCAGAAGCCTCCATGAGCCGGAAACCCGCATCCCGCGTCCGCGTGCGACGCGTCTACGACCCTCCCGAGCCCGCCGACGGCACCCGGGTCCTGGTCGACCGCCTCTGGCCGCGCGGCCTCGCCAAAGAGGACGCGCACGTCGACCGGTGGCCCAAGGAGCTCACGCCCTCCACCGAGCTGCGCCGGTGGTTCCACGGCCCCGACGGCACGTTCGACGAGTTCCGCCGCCGCTACGAGGCCGAACTCGCCGCGCCCGAGGCGGCCGAGGCCCTCGACCGCCTGCGCGCCCTCGCGGCCGAAGGCCCCGTCACCCTCCTGACCGCGGCCAAGGACCCCGCCCACAGCCATACGGAGGTGCTGCGCGGGCATCTCGGCGGGTGAAGGACAACCAGGGCGACAAGGGCACCAGCGGCGCTATGAGGCCGGCCGTGCCCCCGCCCCGGCGGGGACGGGGAGCGGGCCGGCCGCGCACGTCGTGTCGCGTTCGGGCGCCCGGCCCGTCAGCAGGTAATCGGTGACGATGGCGTCGACGCACGCGTTGCCGTTGCGGTACTGGCCGTGGTCGCCGCCGCCCGTGACGGTGACCAGACGGGAGCCGCGCAGAGCCCGGTGGTCCTTGAGCGCGGCCTCGTAGTACGTGGCGGGGTCGCGCACGGAGTCGACCATCAGCGTCGTCGGCAGTCCCGCGCCCGTGACCTTCACCTTCGGCGCGGCCTGCGCCGGCCAGTACGCGCACACCGATGAGAAGGCCAGCTCGCGGGCCCCCACGAGCGGCAGCGCCGCGGTGTCCCGCGCGCCGCGCCTCACCCAGGTGCCGATGTCACGGTTCCAGGCGGTGTCGCCACAGGTCACGGCGGAGAACTCGGCCAGGAAGGCCGGGCTGAGGTAGGAGCCGAAGACCTTCTCCAGCAACTGCCGTTCGCCCGGGTCCACCTCGTCCCCGCGGTCGAGCGTGTGCAGCGCCGCCGCCAGCGCGGGGAAGCCCTCCTTCGCGTTGTACATGGCCTGGATCGTGCCGTTGTCCAGCTGGTTCGGGCCGATGACGGTCGAGCCGGCGGTCACCGGGTGCTCGGCCAGCGCCCGCCGGCGCGCCTCCCACCTGGCCTTGACCTCCCCGGCCGTCCGCCCGTAGTGGTAGACGGCGTCGTACTTCGCCAGCCACGGCAGGAAGTCCCGCTCGAACCGGCGCTGGAAGCTTCCGGGCTGCCCCCGCTCGAACTCCTCCCACGAGCCCGCCCAGCCGACGTTGCTGTCCAGCACCATCCGCTCCACGCGCCGCGGGAACAGCGTCGCGTAGTAGGCGCCGATCATGGTGGCGTAGGAGGGTCCGTAGTACGAGATCCGGTCCACGCCGAGCAGCGAACGGAACAGGTCCACGTCCCGGACGGTCTGCTCGGTGGTCAGGTACGGCAGCAGCCCGCCGCTGCGTGCCTCGCAGTCGCGCGCCATCGCGCGCGAACGTTCCAGCACGCCCCGGACGCCGGCGGGGGAGCGGTCCCGGAAGTCATGGGCGAAGAACTCCCGGAACTCCTCCTCCGTCTGGCACACCGGACGCGTGCTGCGGCCGACGCCCCGCTGGTCGAAGCTCACCACGTCGTACGCGGCGGCCAGTTCGGGCTTGTCCTCGACGAGGCTCGCGGGACGCCCGAGCCCCGATCCGCCCGGCCCGCCCGCGGCCATCACCAGCACCCCGCGCCGTCCGCCGGGGCCGCTCGCGCGGTGGCGGGAGACCGCCACGGTCAGATCGGGGCCGGCGTCCGGCCGGTGCCAGTCGCGGGGGACGGTCATCGCCGCGCACTCCAGCACCGAGCCGCTCCCGCAGGGCTGCCAGTCCAGCCGCTGCTGCGCGTACCGTACGGGCACCCGCGCGTCCTCCGCGGCGGTGCCGGCCCGCGCGACGCCGGCCGGCAGCGCCGCGAGGGCCATGACCGCCGCCGCCATTCCGGCCAGCGCGCCCGCGCCCCTCCGCCGCGCCCGCGGCCCCCTTCGCCCGCCCCACGCCTTCGTCATCGGACCCTCCCAACGGTCTCACTCCGGTGTCGGCACCGATCTTCGTGCCGGGGAGTGGTCCCGCTCCATCCACTTGGCATCCGATTCGAGGGTGGTACAGGCACCCGCATCGGCGGCCTGACGGCCTGTCGCCGAGTGGCTCCCGGTCCCGCGTGTCACCGGGGGCGGCCCGGAGCGCCCGGTGCCAGCAGCCGGTCCAGGGCGCGGCGGGTGCGGGCCGGGGCCTCCGGGTCGGCGAGGAGCTGGAGTTCCTGGTTGAGCGCCAGGTAGCAGCCGACGAGTTCGTACGTCACCTGCTCGGGGTCGGTGCCGGCGGGCAGGTCGCCGGCCGCGACCGCGTGGCGGACCTCGGCCGCGAGGCGGCGGCGCCAGACGCGGCTGAGACGGACCACCGCGTCGCGCACCCGGCCGCCCCGGGCGTCGAACTCCACCGAGGCGGTGGTGAAGAGGCACCCACCGGGGAAGACGACGCGTTCATGCTCCAGGTAACCGATCCACGCCTCGCACACCGCGCGCAGCCGCGGCAGGCCCGGCGCGGCGTCCTCGGCGGGGTGCCAGACGGCGTGGACGAAGACCGCGGAGGCGCCCTCCAGAACGGCGAGCTGGAGGGTCTCCTTGGTGCCGAAGTGGCCCAGGATGCCGGCCTTGCTCATGCCCAGGTCGGTGGCGAGCCGCCCGATGGTCAGCCCCTCCAGCCCCTCCACCGAGGCGATCGCTATGCCGCGGTCGATGATGCGCCGGCGGGTGGAGCGGGCTTCGGCGGCGGACTTCCGTGGGCTCATCCGGCCATCCTAGTCACCCGGCCGACCTTTAGCTTCCGACCGGTCGGTTGCTATATTCCGGCGTGGCGGTGCCTTCCTCGGCCGGTCCTTGGGGTGCGCCGCCTTTCCCTGAGCCGCACCGGATGGGCCGCACCGGATGAGCCGCAGCGCATGGGCCGCAGAGGGTGGGCCGCAGCGCATGCGGCGCTCCGAATACGGCGCCTCAGATGCGGCGCACCGAATACGCCGTACCGAATAACCGAATACGCCATACCGAATACGCCGCACTGAATACGTCGCACCGAAACAAGGAGAACGACCGTGCCGGGATCCCGTATCGCCGCCCTGGGCCACTACCAGCCGTCTCGCGTCCTGACCAACGACGACCTGGCGGGCATGGTCGACACCAGCGACGAGTGGATCCGCCGCCGCACCGGCATCGCCACCCGGCGGATCGCCGCCGAGACGGAGTCGGTCGCCGACATGGCGACCGCCGCGGCGGCCAAGGCCCTCGCCGCGGCCGGACTGGCGCCCTCCGACATCGGCCTGGTCACGGTGGCGACCTGCTCGGCCGTCGACCGCTGCCCCTCGACCGCCGCCCAGGTCGCCGGACGTCTCGGCATCCCCTCGGCCGTCGCGTACGACCTCAACAACGGCTGCGCCGGCTTCTGCACCGCACTCGCCACCGCCGACCACTCCGTCCGCGCAGGCGCCGCCCGCCACGCCCTGGTCATCGGCGCGGAGAAGATGTCCGACGTCACCGACTGGACCGACCGCAGCACCTGCGTCCTGCTCGGCGACGGCGCGGGAGCGGCCGTCGTCAGCGCCGCCGACCACGAGGGGATAGGCCCGGTCGTCTGGGGCTCCGACCCGACGCGCGCCGACGCCGTCCGGCTCGCCGGCGACTGGCACCCGCGCTTCGCCCAGGAGGGCCAGACCGTCTTCCGCTGGGTCACCGCCGAACTCCCGGGTCTCATCCGTGAAGCGTGCCGCCGCGCCGGTCTCACCCCGTCCGACCTCGCGGGCCTGGTCACCCACCAGGCCAACCTGCGCATCATCGAGTCCGTCGCCCGCCAACTCGACCTGCCCGAGCACGTGGTGGTCGCCCAGGACGTCGTCGAATCCGGCAACACCTCCGCCGCGTCCGTCCCGCTCGCCCTCGCCAAACTGACCGAACGCGGCGAACTCCTCACCGGCGGCCCCGTCCTGCTGATGGCCTTCGGCGGCGGGATGTCCTGGGCGGGCCAGGTCGTCACCTGTCCCTGAGCGGGACGGCCGGGCTGCCCCTGAGCGGGATGACCGGGCCGCCCTGAGTCGGAGGGCGGCACCCGCAGGTCCGTCCGCGCATCGCCACAACTCTCCACGTACGCCTCTGGAACGGCACCGCTCCCTCCCGCAACCGTAGGGCGCGTCCGTACTCCGCCGCCCCACCCGCATCGGGCGGCGGCCGGCCGCTGTCGGCAAGCGGCCCCGGACGTCCCGGAACAACACGGCGCACGGCCATCGGCCGGGGTCCCGGGGAGTGCGCTACGGCGCGCAAAAACCCGGCACGGCGCACAAATGCCCGAGATGCGCTTCCTCGTTCGGGTGAGACCTCGGACGAGAACCGCGCGTCTGGAGAGGCCGTGGCTACAGTTGTCCAATCGGACTGTGGCGCTGGGGGGCGGGCATGGAGCTGAAGCGGTGGCTGGCGTACGGGGTCGAGGCGTTCGAGGCGTGGACCCGGTCGTATGAGGAGTACGCGGCCCACCCGGCCATGGAGGTTACGGAGGACGCATGCGCCGAGGCGTTCGCCGAACTGACCGGCAGACTGCGCGGCAGTTACCCGTTCTTCCACCCCTGCTACGCGGGACAGATGCTCAAACCCCCGCACCCGGCCGCCGTCGCCGGGTACCTCGCCGCGATGCTCGTCAACTCCAACAACCACGCACTGGACGGCGGCCCGGCCACCTCCGCCATGGAGGAGGAGGCCGTCGCCCAACTGGCCTCCATGCTGGGCCTGTCCGAGACCTTTTTCGGGCATCTCACCAGCAGTGGCACCCTCGCGAACCTGGAGGCGCTGTTCGTCGCGCGGGAGAGCCGTCCCGGGCGTTCCATAGCGGTCGGCGCCGAGGCCCACTACACGCACGCGCGGATGTGCCACCTGCTGGGCGTGCCGGTGCGCACCGTGCCGGCCGACGGCGGGGGACGGATGGACGTGGCGGCGCTGGAGCGGCTGCTCGCCTCGGGGGACGTGGGCACGGTCGTGGTCACCGCCGGCACCACGGCGCTTGGCGCGGTCGACCCCGTGCACCGCATCGTGCCCCTGGCGCGGCGGTACGGCGCCCGCGTCCATGTGGACGCCGCCTACGGCGGGTTCTTCACGCTGCTCGCCGACGACCCGCTCATGGACGCGGACACCGCCGACGCGCTGCGGGCCGTCGGCCGGAGCGACTCGGTGGTGATCGACCCGCACAAGCACGGCCTCCAGCCCTACGGCTGCGGCGCGGTGCTCTTCGCCGACCCCGCGGTGGCCCGCTTCTACCGGCACGACTCTCCCTACACCTACTTCACCTCCGCCCGGCCGCACCTGGGCGAGATCAGCCTGGAGTGCTCGCGGTCCGGGGCCGCCGCGGCCGCCCTGTGGCTGACCCTCCGGCTGCTGCCCCTCACACGGCAGGGGATGGGCGGGGTGCTCGCCGCAGGGCGCCGGGCGGCCCTCCGATGGACCGAACTGATCGGCGGCACACCCCACTTGGAGCTCTACCAGCGCCCCGAGCTCGACATCATGACGTACTTCCCGCGCACCGAGCCCGCGGCTCTGTCCCGGGTCG
The DNA here is from genome assembly GCF_050937075.1 of Streptomyces sp. CA-181903. Classification (NCBI taxonomy): domain Bacteria; kingdom Bacillati; phylum Actinomycetota; class Actinomycetes; order Kitasatosporales; family Streptomycetaceae; genus Streptomyces; species Streptomyces sp. CA-181903. The sequence continues at coordinate 84,779 of NZ_JBNJLY010000001.1, read as the reverse complement.
GCGCCGCGTCGCGAGAGGTGATGCGGCGCGGCATGGACGCCAAGGAGAACCCGGTCTTCCTCAGCGTCGCGCGGGTCGACGCGGACGCCTTCGCCCGCCGGCACCCGCACGTCGTACGCGACGCCGAGGACACGCACATCCTGCGCAGCGTCCTGATGAAACCGGAGAGCGAGCCGTACCTGGACCGCCTGCACCACCGCGTCGCGGACCTCGCGAAGTCGGCGGAGTGAGCGCCCGCGAGAACGACTACGACCGGTACCTCGGCATCCTCCGCGAACCGGCACCGCCCGGCACCGACCGCCTCCGGGCGCACCTCCTCGGCGACCTGCCGCACACCGTCCTCGACGAGGACGTGCGCACCACGCTCCGCACGGCGCAACGGGGCAACCGCCGTCAGCACAGTGACGTGTGCGAGCGCTGCGTGCCCGGCGGGGCGTCGCTCCCGCGTGCCCACTTCTCCCAGGCCCCGTCCCGGGAGGGAGCACCGTGCGACACGGACTGAACGCTCGCGCCGACGACGGCGGGCCCGGCGACGAGGACGCCGGAGACATCGAGGGGATCGACGCCGACACCGGCCGGAGGCTGCTGCACGACCTGCTCGACGAGGTCGTCTGGCTGGACCACTGCCCGTTCGTCAGCGCGTCGTTCGGCCCGGCACCGGCCTGGCTGCGGCACGAACCGGTGTCCGCGTTGCGGCCGTTGCCCGCGCCGCCGCCCGCGAGCCGGCGGGGTACGCCCGGCCGTCGACGCGTGTGCGTCTCGTTCGCGCCCGAGCACGGCCCCAACGCCCGTACCTGGGCCCGTACCCACGGCTACCGGCTGCTCGCACCGGACGCCGGGGTGACCGCCTGGGCGGCGGACAAGATCAGTGTGCTGGAGCTGTTCGAGGAAGCGGGAGTGGCCATTCCGCCGTGTGTGATCGTCCCCGCGACCGGGCGTGCACCGGCGCAGGCGTACTGGCGAGCCGACTGGCCCGGGGCCGTGGCCCAGCGCAGGGAGAACAACCTGATCGGACGCGGCACCGTCCCGCTCGCCTCCCCGGCCGAACTCGGCCGCCGCCTCGCCGACTGGCCGGACGAGCCGGTCCGGCTCAGCCGCCGGGCTCCCGGGATCTCCCTGACCGTCACGGCCTGCGCGGGACCCGACAGGACGGTGGTCTCGGCCGTCTCCCACCAACTGGTGGGGCTGCCCGAGCTCGCCGCCTCCTGGGGTACGCACTGTGGCAACCAACTCGTGCACCCCTGCGACCTGCCGGACGGGCTGTACGGACAGGCCCGCGAGGCGGCGCGGCGCGTGGGCGAGGTGCTGCGCGGCCGCGGCTTCCTCGGTGTCTTCGGCCTCGACCTCGTCGAGGACGACGGACGGCTCCTGGCTGTCGAGGTCAATCCCCGCTTCCAGACCGTCGTCTCCCTCGTCCAGACCGCCGAACGCGCGGCGGGACTCCTGCCCACCCTCGGGCTGCACATCCTCTCCTTCCTCCTGCCCGCGCTGCCGCCGCCCGTGGCGAGGAAGCTGCCGCCGGGGGAGCCTCGCCCGAGCCAGCTCGTCGTCCACGCCGCCGGCGACACCACCGTGCACGGCCTCGCCCCCGCCGGGCGCTACCGGCTTGCCGGCCGAGCGGTGACAGGCCCGCTCACCGCGCCTACGGACCTGGCCGAACTCCGCGACGACGAGGCCCTGTACTGGGCCGTCGCCCGCCCCGGACCCGTCACGGCCGGTCAGGAACTGGCCCTGCTCCAGTTCCGGCACCCCGTCGGGCCCCTCGAACCCCGGCCCCGCCTCCACCCGGAGGCACGGAAGTGGATCGATGCCTTTCACGAACGGTCGCGTTCAGGAGGGGCGGGGGAGGGGGAAGAGGCGCGACGACGCCCCTGCTCCGGCTCCCCGAGGACGCGATGCGCACCGCGGGGCTGCACGCGCTCGACCTGATCATCGAGCGGTTCACCGACTCCCGTACGCACCCGCCCCTGCGCGTCCCGTCCCCCGACGACCTACGGGCCGCCCTGGACGAACCCCTGCCCGAGACCGGCACGGACGACCTGCGCCCCCTCCTCGAACACGTCACCCGCGACGCCCTCGGCCAAGCCACCCGCCTGGACCACCCCCGGAGCTTCGCCTTCACCCCCTCCACCGGCAACTTCCCGGCCGTACTCGCCGACGCCCTCGCCTCCGCCCACCTCTCCGTACCCGGAGCATGGATGGTCGGCGCCGGGCCCACCCAGCTCGAACTCACCACGCTCGGCTGGCTCAAGGCACTGCTGGGCCTGCCCGAGGAAGCCGGCGGCCTGTTCGTCAGCGGCGGATCCGTCGCCAACCTCACCGCCCTGGCCGTCGCCCGCGACCACCACCTCGGCGACGACCACTCCCACGCCCGCCTCTACTGCTCCACCCAGGCCCACCCCTCCATCGCACGCGCCGCGCACCTCCTGGGCCTCCCCCGAGCGCACCTCTCCGTCGTACCGGCCGACCGCGCACTGCGCCTCGACCCGGCCGCGGTCGCGCGGCGCGTCACCGACGACCGCGCCGCCGGCCTGCGCCCCTTCGCCGTCATCGCCACCCTCGGCACCACCGGCACCGGAACCGTCGACCCCCTCGACGACCTCGCCGACCTCTGCGACCGGGAAGGACTCTGGCTCCACGTCGACGGCGCCCACGGCGCGGCGGCGGCCGCCACCGCCCGCGGCCACGGGCTGCGCGCGGGACTGCGCCGCGCCGACTCCCTCACCGTCGACCCGCACAAATGGCTCTTCCAGCCGTACGAGATCGGATGCGTCCTGCTGCGCCGCCCGGAACTGCTGCGTGCCACCTTCGACCTGGCGCACCACGCCCTGGACAACGGCTACCTGGCCCCCACCGACCCCCGGGGCGACGAGGTGAACCTCTCCGACCACGGCCCCCAGCAGAGCCGCGGCCTCCGGGCCCTGAAGCTGTGGCTGTCGTTGAAGACCTTCGGCGCGGAAGCCTTCCGGCAGGCGATCGAACACGGCATGGACCTGGCCGAGCACGCGGCGGCCCTGATCGCGGACCGGTCCGAGCTGGCGCTGGTCACCCCGGCCAGTCTCGCCGTCCTCACCTTCCGCTACCACCCGGCCGACGCTCCGCCCGGCTGGGACGCCGACGCCGCGCAGGAGCACATCAGCCGGGCGGTGTGCGCGGAAGGCGAGGCGCTGCTCCTCACCACCCGGGTGCACGGAGCCACGGTGCTGCGCATGTGCACCATCAACCCCGGCAGCACCCGGGACGATGTCGCGTACGTGCTCCACCAGGTGGTCCGCCACGGCCGCCGATCGACGGGCGGGCTCAGAAAATCGTCAGCGCCGACGGACCGGTGATCTCCCGCACCCCCCGGTCCGAGGCACACGAGGGCACGTCGAGCGTGAGCTGGGCGCCGGGAGAGGCGACGGTCCGCCCACGGAACGCGCCCGAGACCACCTTGCCGATGACCAGCACGACCGCCTGCCCGGCAACCTGCTCGACCGTCCCCATGGGGTAGAGCACCACGCTCTTCTCCCCGTTCCTCCAGGTGATCTTCTCCACCGTGGTGGCCTCGGAGGCGAAGCATCCGTTCACGCCGCCGCCGCTGATCACGGACGTGGCGGAGGCGAACCCCGGGTCGGCGGAGGTACAGGTGTAGGCGCCGGTCCCGGAGATCCGGGTCCTTCTCGCCTGGAGGCCGAGTCCCGGGGAGAACCCGACGGTGTTGGTCCCGACGCAGCTGACGGCCGCTCTCGACTCGCGCGCCTCCGCCGCGCACGGCACGGCCACCGTCACCCCCACGGCCAAGGCCGCACTCCCGCACCTCATCGCCCACGACCTCACCCGGCGCATGACACACCCTCCTCGCTCGCCCCGGCCGCTTCCGGGAGCGGAACCGGCCCGTTCACACTGAGGCACATCCATGCCCGACCGCGCCGCGGTTCCACCGAGCATCGGCAGCACGCACCACATGGGGGGCGCGCACGGCAGCGGCGGCCGCCTGGCGCGCTCCCGTGCTCTCACGCGCCGTCGCGCGCGGTTGTCGGCCGGTGGTGAGGTGTCGTGCACTGGAGGCACGGAGGAGACAGGGCGGCGGGCGGCGTGTCCGGGTCGGGGGCGGCGCCACGGCGTCCGCTCCGGCGGCCGGCGGGTACGGGGGTGGGGGGAAGGTGTCCGGTGGCCGCGCGCGGTACGTAGCCCGTGTGCTGGGACGGCTGCTGGCCGAGGAGGCGCGGGCCCGCGGGAAACCCGGGGACCAAGCGGGGGAGCGGGCACGGGCCGTGCGGGAGGCGTTCCAGGACCTCGGGCCCTTCTACATCAAGATCGGGCAGGTGCTGTCGACCCGGCCGGACTTCGTACCACCCGCCATGCTGCGGGAGTTGGGGATGCTGCACGACCAGGTCCCGCCCGCGCCGTTCACGGACTTCGAGCCGATGCTGGCGGCCGACCTGGGCCCCAAGTGGCCTGAGCTGTTCGGTGAGTTCGACACCTCCGCACCGCTGGGGGCTGCGTCCCTGGCCCAGGTGTACCGCGCGTGGCTGGCCGACGGCACCCCGGTGGCCGTCAAACTCCAGCGGCCCGGCGCGGAGGAGACGATGACCGAGGACATGCGGCTGCTGCGCAGGGCGGCCCGCGTCCTGGCGCGCGCGACGCCCCGCTTCACGGCGGTCGTGGACGTACCCGCCATGCTGGACGTGCTCTTCGACGCCATGGAGGCGGAGACCGACTTCCGCGTCGAGGCTTCGAACATGCGCCAGGCGAGGCGGCTGACCGAGGGGTACGAGCACCTGACCGTACCGCGGGTGCTGATGGAGCCGACCCGGCGTGTGCTGGTGCAGTCCCTGGCCCCTGGGACGTCGATCCGTGACGCCGACCCACAGGACTTCAGCCTCGCCCAGCGCACCGGTATCGGGCGCGACCTGATGGCGTTCATGTACCGCGGCTACTTCCTCGACCGCTACTTCCACGCCGACCCGCACCCCGGCAACCTCTTCGTCCACCCCGGCGAGCCGGCGCACCTGATCGACTGGGGCATGGTCGGCCGGCTGGACAGCGGCACCAGCCGGGGCCTGGTGCTGGCCCTGCTCACCATCGCGGCCAACGACGGCGCCGGACTGGCCAAGACCTGGGTGGAGATGGGTCACCCCACGGCCTGGGCCGACCTGGCCGGCTTCCGCTCCGACATCAGCCGGCTCGTACCGAAGATCGCCTCCGCCTCCCTGGACGAACTGGACTTCGGCGTCACCCTGACCGCCGTCCTGGCCCACTCCACCCACCGGGGCATCCGCAGCACCCCCACCATCTCCCTGCTCGGCAAGTCCTTCGCCAACCTCGAGGGATCCATCCGCTACCTGTGCCCGGAACTGTCCGTCACCGACGTCTTCGCCGACAACCTGCGCGCCATCATCTTCGGCCTGGCCCGCGAGACCCTCTCCGAACAGCAAGCCGCGCGTACCGCCCTCGACATCATGATCGCCGCACCCGGTGCGCTCCAACAGACTCGCGGAATCCTGCGTTCAATCGCCGATCAGGACCTCACCTTCCACGCGCGGGTCGCGGGCGAGTCCGGCCGGTGCGGCAGACGGAAGGACACCGGATCCCGCGCCTACTGGGTGGCGGCCCTCGCCCTCGCCGCGTACCTGGCTCGCGGCGCCAGAGGGAAGTGAACCCGCGGGGTCTCGTGTCCCGGTCACGGCGGCGGCACGCGCGCGGCGGCCGACGCCGCCACTTGGAGCAGGGACAAGCCGCCCTGCTCCGCCGCGGGCCCCGGCCAGACGGTTTCACGCGCCAGAACGACCGCCAGCACCTGGTAGGTGCAGTCCTCGCCGGTGGACGCGTCCCGCGCCCGGAAGGACCGGCCGGCGCGGACGTCGTCCGCCAACTCGCCCAGCGAGATGGGCCGGTGGAGACCGGTGTCATGGAGAGAGCCGTCATGATGCCGCGTCAGGCCGCGCACCCGCGCCGGTGACGGGGGGCGACCGGGCCCTGGGTCATCCGCGTCGCTCGGCGCCTCCCGCGCCTCAGACATGGGTGCGGCCCCGGGAGCGACCGGGGGCTGCCGTCGGTCCGCGGCCGGCCGTCACGTTCCGGCACCCGCCGTTCCGGAACCCGCCCGTCCGCCTCCGGTCTGTCCGGTGGCGGCCCGGCCGGAGGGCGGGGGAGGGGCGTGCCGCGCGTCGGCGTCCCGCTCGGAACGGATGCTGTCGCTGACCGTCCTGCGCAGGTCGCGTTCCAGATCTCCGATCCGGTCAAGGCACTCGTCGGTGAACTCCTTGGCATCGTCCACCACATTGCCGATGAAGCGGATGAAACCGGTGCGGCGGCGGTCGTGCGATCGCTTGACCATGGGGGAGGCCTTTCTCGTCGGATCTCGTCGGATCTCGTCGGATCTCGTCGTGTTTCGTCGGATCGGTCCGCCGGGATTCGCCGGCCGCGGGAGTGGAACGCGAGCGGCGGGCCCACAGCATACGAATAGGCGGAAGCCGCCTGTCCGGTGAAGGCGTGGGACGTCCCTTGCGGCAGCATCCGGCTGTCACCGGCTGTCCGGAACGGCGCGCGTTCACACGGAGCGGCACTCCGTACCCCGTGGAGCGGGTGTCCCTCGCCGTGCGACGCCGCCGGGCGCCGCAAATGCTCCGGCGCGGAGGAGTAGGACGCGCGCCGGGTGCCGCGCGGCGCCCGACATCGGCGCTGCGGGGTACGACCGAAGGCGGCCGAGGACCGAGCGCCCCTTCGCGCGCCGCGCGAGCCGGGGCGTACGCTCCACGGGGAGCCGACGACAGCCACGCCCGAGGCGCGCGCCGCAGATTTCCCCACGCTCCCCACCGGGCGGACCGTGCACCCGGTGGTCCGATCCGGGCTGGTGGGGGGTGGGCATGCGGAGGGAGGGACGGAACGTACGCCCTGCTCGGCGCGTATGGACGCGCCCACCTGACAAAGGACGGCCGGTGGTCCTACGACAAGGACCGGCGCACGGGCATCGGCAACCTCAGCTTCATCAACGGGCCTTGAGCGGAACGCACCCGCACGTCCCTCGAACGGAGTTCCCGATGAACGACGACACTGCAGGCACCACCCGACCGGCCGCCGCACCCGAGGGCCCGGACGCGGGAGTCGCGCCATGAACCCGTCCGACCACCGCACCCCCGGCATCGACCTGAACCGGGCGAAGTCCACCGTCGACGCGATACTGGACAGCTTCCTCACCGCCAAGGCCCGATCCGCCGGAGAACGGGAGGCGGAGCGGTTCGGCGACGTGCTCGCCGGGCTCGTCGACGCCGGCGGCAAGCGCCTGCGGCCGCTGCTGTGCGTCATCGGCTGGCATACGGCGTCCGGCGCCGAGGAACCGCCGGCACTCTGGCACTTGGCCGCCTCGCTCGAACTCTTCCACGCCTTCACCCTCATCCACGACGACGTCATGGACCGCTCCGCCACCCGACGCGGCAAACCCACCGTCCACCGCGTCCTGGCCGCCCACTACGCGGGGTGCGACCAAGAGGCCCGCGCACGTGACTGGTTCGGCACCTGCGGAGCCATCCTCCTGGGCGACCTCGCCCTGGTCTGGTCCGACGAACTCCTCCACCAAGGCCACCCCACCCCCCGCCGACTCGCCGTCGTCTTACCGCTCCTCAACGCCATGCGCACCGAGGTGATGTACGGCCAATACCTCGACCTGCTCACCACCGGACGCACCCCCGACCTGGCCACCGCCCTGACCGTCATCCGCTACAAGACCGCGAAGTACACCATCGAACGCCCCCTGCAACTCGGCGCGGCCCTCGCCGGGGCCACACCGCCGCTCCTGGACGCCTGCACGGCCTACGCCCTGCCCCTTGGCGAGGCGTTCCAGCTCCGCGACGACCTCCTCGGCGTCTTCGGCAGCCCCCACCGCACCGGCAAGTCCGCGCTCGACGACCTGAAGGAGGCGAAGGCGACCGCCCTGACCGCACTCGCGCTCGACCGGGCCGCCCCCCGCGACCGCGCCCGGCTCAAGGAACTCCTCGGCGACCGCGCCCTCACCGAAGAGGGGGGCGCCGAGGCCCGCCGGATCATCCTCGACACCGGCGCCAGGCGCACGGTCGAGGAAATGATCGACGACCGCTACGCCCAGGCCATGACCGCGCTACACCACGCCCACCTCCCCGACGACGCCTCCCGAGCCCTCCGCACCATCGCCGAAGCGGCCGTGTACCGGACGTCCTGACCCCGGGAGCCGACCGCCCCCGTCATGTCGCGGCCGGACGCAACAGAACCGTGAGGGGAAGAACTGCGCGGCGCATCGTTTCTCCACAGCCGAACACATGTTCACCGCGATCGCGCCTATCGTCGGTGCCCGTTCACCACACCGAGAACGCACACAGGGGGCACCACCACCATGGACGCACTGCGGCACCTCGCCGCCCATCTGGGACTCGACCTCGCGGCCGTCTGCCTGTTGACCTTCCGCATCTACCACCCGCGACACGGGCGCCGTGACCTCGTCCCGGCCCTGCTGGCGCTGAACGCGGGCCTGTTCACCGTCATCCACGTCCTCGCCGCGACGGGCGGCGGCCGGGGCGGGACCTCGCTGGGGCTCGGGCTGTTCGGCGTGCTCTCCCTGGTCCGGCTGCGCTCCGACGCCGTTCAACAGGAGGAGGTCGGCTACTACTTCACCGCGATGGTCCTCGGCCTGCTCAACGCGCTGCCGCACCTCTCGCTCCTCACGACCGCGGCGTTGAGCGCCGTCCTGCTGCTCGTCGTCCACGCCGCGGACCACCCTCGCCTGCTGGCCGGATCGCGCCGGGCCCTCGTCACCCTGGACACCGTGCACGGCGACCCGGACGCCCTGCGGGCCGACCTCGCCCGGAGGCTGGGCAAGCCCCTGCACTGGACGGTGGTGAACGTCGACTACGTCCGGGACCTGACCGTCGTCGACGTGCGGTACCGCGAGACCCGGCCGGCGTTCCCCAACGCGAGCGCACACCGCGCCCAGCCCGTCGGGGAGACGGTGTGAGCGCCGTCGTACGGCCGGCGGCGCAGCCCGCGAGCGTCCGCGGCATCCGGACCGCCGCCGACGCCGCCACCCCCGTCTCCCTCGCCGAACTCAACGAGCGCGCCGGGCTCCTCACCCGCTTCGACCGCTCCTACCTGCTGCCCACGGAGGTCTTCCTGCGCCTGGCCGAACGGCTGACGGACCCCCGGCGCCCGGGCGGCCCCTTCCGCGCCCTGACGATCGACGGACGCCGCGCCTTCCGCTACCACTCCGTCTACTACGACACCCCGGGGCTCCGCTCCTTCCACGACCACCGCCAGGGCCGCAGACTCCGCTTCAAGATCCGCGAGCGGGTGTACGAGGACTCGGGGGAGCGGCAGTTCGAGATCAAGCTCAAGGGAGGGCGCGGCGACACCGTCAAACACCGCAGCGCCCTGACGGACGGCGCCGGCCCGCTCGACGCCCCGCACCGCTCCTTCCTCGCGGGCACGCTGCGCCGCGCCTACGGCATCGAACCCCCTGCCGCGCTCACCCCGTCCCTCACCACGGACTACCTGCGCACCACCCTGGTGGCCGACGGCGAACGCGTCACCTGCGACGCCGGACTCGTCTGCGGCGATCTGAGGACGGGGCGAACGGTGCACTGCGACACGGACCTGGTCCTCGTCGAGACCAAGTCGGCCGGCCACCTCACCGACGCCGACCGGCTGCTGCACTCCTACGGGGAGCGCCCGGCGACCTTCACCAAGTACTGCGGCGGCCTCGCGGCCCTGCGGCCGGGCCTGCCCGCCAACCAGTGGCGCCGCGCCGCACGCCGGGCGTTCGGGGTCTCGTGCGAGCCCCACTGAGGCAGGGGGCCGGGCATCCGGCCCGGCCCCCAAACCGTCCGGCCTCTCAAACCGTCCGGCCCCCCCAAACCGTCCGGCCCCTCAGACCGCCCGGTCCCGGACCACCCGGCGGGCCAGCAGTGCCTCCGCGGCGGCCAGTTCGGCCGCGATCGTCGCCAGCCGGGCATCGCCGTACGCGATCGTCGCCGGCTGCGGGCGGCCCGCGAGGAGGCAGCGGCGGCGCAGGTGGGTCGGCGGATGGGTGCTGTCCACACTGTGACCGCGGCGCGAGCCGGCCCGACGGAGCCGCTCCACCTCCCGTTCCGGCACGGCGCCGACATGCGCGGCCAGCCCCTCCCACAGCATCCGTTCGGCCTGCTCCCGCGCCTCGTGCCCGCCCCGGCCGCCCCGCATCGAGGCGGCCGCCGACACGCGCCGCAGCTCTGAGTCGACCGTACGGAAGAGGAGCAGCCGGTCCATCAGCCCGACGGCCGCCTCCGTGGAACCGACCCTGGCGGCATCCGCGTCGGCCAGGTACTCGGCCCGCTGCGACGCTCGCAGGGAGAGGTGGTCGAGGAGCAGTCCCAGGACGACCTGGCGGGGCAGGAACGTCATGCCGTTCGTGAACAGGTCCATCGGACCCCGCACGAGAGTCCGCGCCAGCGTGTACTGCCAGGTGGCCAGCGTGCGCAGCGCCCCGCCGGTGACGACGCCGTACCGGATGTCCCCGTGGGCGAAGTGCCCCAGCTCATGGCCCAGGAGAGCCACGCGCTCCTGCGGGACGTCGGACGGCGCCGGGCAAGAACCCGCACATCAGTACGGCGTCAGCGGGTCTCCGCGGACCTCACGCCGGAACCATCCGAATCACTCACCCCCGACGGGCCCCCGCCCGAGCCGGTGCCGACGGTCCGCGCGTAGTGGTCGGCGATCTCGTCGCTGGTGGTCAGCCACACACCGGGGTGAGCGGCGACGTACTCCAGTGCCTGGTCCACGTACGTGGCCCGGAACGGCTGGCCCGTGACGAACGGGTGCAGGGCCAGGGTCATCACACGGCCGCTGTCCGCCGAGTCGGCGTGGAGGCGGTCGAGTTGGTCCTTGACGACCTGCACGAAGTCCGGCCCGGTGAGGCCCTTGCTGACGAACAGGCCGATGTCGTTGAGCTCGACGGAGTACGGCACGCTCAGCATGCCGGGGACGTTGAGCCGGTAGGGCTGGTCGTCGTTGGTCCAGTCCAGTACGTAGCTCAGGCCGAGTTCGGCGAGCAGCCGCGGGGTGTGGAAGGTCTCGGTGAGCGCCGGCCCCATCCAGCCGCGGGGCCGCTGCCCGGTGGTCCTCTCGATGCTCGCGACCACGTCCGTGAGGTACGCCCGCTCTTCCTCGACGCCCATGCCGGCCTGGAAGAGGGAGTTGTTCTTCCCGTGGGCCAGCCACGCCCAGTTCCGCTCCCGCCCCGCCTCGACGATCCGCGGGTACCGCTCGCCCGCGTCGGAGTTGAGCAGCACGCTCGCGCGCATCCCGTGCCGGTCGAGGCTGTCGATCAGCCGCCAGACGCCGACCCGGGGTCCGTAGTCGCGCCAGCCGTAGTTGAGCGGGTCCGGCGTCAGTTCCGCGGTGCCCGCGAACGTACTCGTCGAGGGGCGGTCGATCCGGTAGTGCTCGATGTTGAGCCCCACGTAGAAGGCGACGCGGGCGCCGCCCGGCCAGTGGATCGGCTCACGGTCGACGATGGGGCTGTAGTCGTAGAGCTGGTTGTCCATCAGTGTTCACCTCGTGATCGGTGAGGGCTGTGCTTCCGCCACTCCTTAGGCTCGAACACTCACACTGATGTGAAGGTCAACCAGGCCCGAACCGTGAGGACGGTCACACGGACCCGGGGCCGCGCTCCCACGACTCCCGCGGGGCAAGCGCACGCTCACCTCCCGGGAAACGCCCGCATGGCGATGTCCACGGCGCGGTTCTGATCGTCGGGAGTCGCGCCGGAGGACGCCTGAACCGCGATGCCGTACCAGACGAGGCAGACGTAGCGGGCCAGATCCCCGGTGTCGGTGCCGGCGGGCAGGTCGCCGTCGCGCAGGGCCTGCTCGAAGCGTTCGCGCAGGGCGTCCTCCGACGCGTGCCGCCGGGCGGCCGCCTCGGCGCGGACGGCACCGGACGCGCCCCCGGTGGCCAGGGCCCCGTGCACCATGAGGCAGCCGGGGCCGCCCTCCCCGGTGGTGGCGGCGACGGTGCCGCGCAGCAGGGTCAAGGTCGCGCTGGTCACCGGCGGATCGAGGGGCATCGGAGCGGCCACCGCGCGGATGCTCGCCGCGGCGGGGGCGGACGTCGCGTTTTCCTACGCCACGTCGGCCGCCCGGGCCGAGGACCTGGTCGGCGAACTGACCACCCTCGGCGTCCGGGCCGCCGCCCACCGCGCCGACCAGGCGGACCCCGCGCAGGTCGCGCGGCTGGTCGCCACCGTCGTCCAGGACTTGGGCGGCCGGACATCCTCGTCAACAACGCCGGAGTGATCGGCTTCGGCACGGTCGGCGACCCGGCCGTGGACACCGTCGCGCTCGACTACCAGTGCGACGTCAATGTCGGCGTCGTCGTGGCCGCCATCCGCTCCGCCGCCGGCCTGCTCTCCGACGACGGCCGCGTCATCACCATCGGTTCCCACCTCGCCGCCCGCACCTCCTTCCCCGGCGTCACCGACTACGCGACGGCGACGGCCTGGCGTAAGCCAGGCCCAACCGACAAGAAGGCGGGGCGCCGCAACTCTCGCCCCGCTCAACGTCCGATCGGCAGGACAGCGCCGGCCCGCTTCACCGTGCGGATCACCGGAGCCGTCTCCAGCGTCCGGATCGCGTCCAACGAGGCGATCCGCTCGCTCAGATACCGCGCGAGGTCGAGGGAGTTCCGGCAGTTGACGGCCGCGAGCAGATTCGTCGGTCCCGTGGTCCGGGCGACGAGCGAGACTTCGGGGTGACGGGCCATCGCGCGCGCGACGTCGGTGAGTTCGGAAGGCCGTACGGACATCCACAGGCGGGCTTCGGAGCGGAAACCGAGTGCGGCCGGTGGGATGTCGACGAGGAAGGCCAGCACGCCGGCTCGCCGTAGGGCGCTGATCCTCCGCCGCACGGTCGACGCGGACGAACCGGTCGCCGCGGCGAGTTCGGCATGGCTCGACCGCCCGTCCCGCGACAGCAGATCGAAGAGCCGGCGGTCCAAGGCCGTCAGGGAGACCTCGCCGACGTCATCGGACGGCGGCGGGGTCAACAGGCCCGCCCGCTCCGGCGTGAGGCACGCCGCCCCGGCCCAGTCGCCGGGCAGGGCGTGGTGGTCGAGGAGCAGGTGAGCGGAGACGGAGGTGACGCGTCCGGTCCTGGGCAGCTTGTGCAGCAGCAGCGCCTCGCTCTCCTCCGCGGTGGACGTCCGGACGCTGCACGAGATCTCCGTGCCGCCGGAGAGCAGATGGACGTAGGACGTGTCGGGGCGGGCGGCGAGCGCCTTGGCGATGGCGGTCGCCGCGTCAGGGGTGCAGTGCAGCCGGATGGTCCAGGCGTTGTGACCGAGACGGGCGCCGTTGAGAGCGCCCACCACACGGAGGACGCCCGCGGCGCGCAGCCGGCGGTACCTGCGGGCGACGGTGTTCTCGGAGACGCCGAGGGCCCGGCCGACGAGACGGAGCGGGGCACGGCCGTCGATCTGCAGGGCGTGGACCAGTCCCCGGTCGACCTCGTCCAGCCTGACGGTATCCCCCTTCACGAGGGACAAGTGTGCCAGTATCCGCCGCGCCGGACGGCCCGGATGGCCGAACGGGATCCCGATCCCGACCGTGGAGGCGACCGACAAGCTCCGCGGAGGAAGCCTCATGCGCAAGTGGTGGCCATTGGTGGCCGTCTGTCTCGGCACTTTCGTGTTCCTGCTCGACACCACCGTGCTGACCGTCGCCCTGCCCGACATCGGGAACGATCTGTCCGCTCCGCTCTCCGCCCTGCAGTGGGTGGTCACCATCTACCCGCTGGTGCTGGCCGTTTCGCTGCTCACCGTGGGGGCATCGGCCGACCGGCACGGTGCACGCGCCGTATACCTGGCCGGCCTGGCGGTCTTCGGCGTCGCCTCGCTGGCCTGCGGCCTGGCCCCGACCACGGGCGTACTGATCGCGGCCCGTGCGGTGCAGGGCATCGGCGGCGCCGCGATGGCCGTGACCACCCTCGCCCTGACCGGCGCCGTCTACCGGGGTCCCGACTTGGGACGGGCGATGGGCGTCTTCGGGGCGGTGACCGGCCTGGCCGCCGCGACCGGGCCCATGGTCGGCGGTGTCCTCACCCAATACCTCGGCTGGAGGGCGGTCTTCTTCCTCAACATCCCCCTCGTCGCCGTCACCGTCGCCCTGTCCCTGCGCGTCCTGGCGGCGGTAGGACGGCCGGACACCGGGTCCCGCGTCGACCTGCCGGGAACGATCACCTTCGCGGTCTGCGCGGGATCGCTGACGTACGCCCTGACGCGAGCCGGTGCGACGGGCTGGTCCTCCCCGGCTGTGCTCGGCCTGCTCCTCCTGGCCGCCCTCGCCTTCGCCGCCTTCGTCCGCGTCGAACTGCGCCGCGCCACGCCGCTCCTGGACGTGCGGTTGTTCACCCGGGCGTCCTTCTCCGCGGTGATGACGTGCGTGATCGCCTCCACGGCCGCCTTCGCGGCGCTCGTGTACACCTCGTTGTGGCTGCAGTCGGGGCTCGGCCTGGGGCCGGTACGCGCCGGGCTCGCGCTCATGCCCCTGGCCCTGACCTCGTTCGTCACGTCGCTGCTCGGCGGCCGCAGGCTGCACGGAAAACCTCCGCGCGTGGTCCTCTCCGCCGGTCTGCTGCTGAACGGGGCCGGCTGCGCGCTCCAGGCGGGACTGCACGCGGACTCGTCCGCCGCGTCGCTGGCCGCGGGGCTGGCCGTCACCGGCATCGGTGTGGGGCTGATGGGGCCGGTTATGGGGACCGCGGTCCTCGCCGCGTTCCCACCCGAACGGTCCGGCATGGCGGCCGGCACCATGACCACCTTCCGGCAACTGGGACAGACGCTCTGGGTCGCCGCCTTCGGCGTCCTGTTCCGGAACGGCGGCGGCCCCATGGCCGACGGCCTGAACCGGGTCCTGATCGCCACCGCCGCGGCCGGAGTCATCGGTTCCGTCCTCGCCTGGCTCTCCGTACCGCAATCGGCGGGGGAGAAGGGCGCGTCGGCCACCGGCCGCCGGAATCACACCGGCTCTCGGCCACGCTGACCTCCGCGTCGGAGAGGGACGCGCCCCCGCGGCCGGGCCCTACTCGTCTCCCGTCTCCGACGGAGGCACCGGAGCAGCCGGAACCGTCCCGCCCACGAGCGGGAACAACCGGCTGATCGCGGCCACGGCCACGGCACCCCGAGGACGCGCGGCAGGATCCTGCTCCCGATCGCGGTAGGCGGCGAACAAGCGGCGGACGGACGCCGAGAGTTCGGCCGCCTCCGCCGGAGTGAGGTGGAGGACGGCGCTGAAGGAATCGGCCCGCTGCCACTCCGCCGGCGCCTGCTGCCGGTGGACGAGCCATTGCCGGTAGCTCTCGTCCTCCAACCCACGCGCGAGGGCGGGGAATTCCACCGATTCGTCGTGGGCGGACCGGTCGGCCCGGTCGGCCCGGTCGGCCCGGTCGGACCGGACGGGCCGGCCGGACGGTTCGGGGGAGCCCCAGCGCAGCCGCCACGGCCGCGCCCGGCCGCCCTGGTGCGGGACCTCCTCGATGAGGCCGTGCCGGGCGAGCTGGCGCAGGTGGAAGGAGCAGAGGCCGGAACTGTGGCCCAAGCGGGCGGCGGCCTCGGTGGAGGTGAGGGTGCCCGCCTCGGCCAGGAGGTCCAACAGCGCGACCCGTACGGGGTGGTCGGGAAGCGAGCGCGGAGCACGGTCACGGTCCGGCGACGGGCCGCCGGACGCGGTTCGAGGGTTTTGATCACTCACTTTGCAAAGAGTGCTACTTTGCAAAGCATCTGGCAAGCCGTCAGACGCCGGGACCGGCACCCCCGCGTCCCGCGGCCGGACTCACGGAAGGCGTTGATCGTTCATGGCTCTCGGTTTCGGGGACACCACGCAGGACCGCCGCGTACGCGTGCAGGGCGAGCCCGTCGCCTCGTACCCACGCCTCGCCCCGGAGGCGGAACGCGGCGCGGTCCGCCGGATCACCGTGGTGGGGGAGGAGGTCCTGCACCGGCCGTGCCGGGAAGTGACCCGGTTCGGCACTCCCGAACTGGCCCGGCTGATCGACGACATGTTCGCCACCAACCAAGCGGCCGACGGCGCCGGACTCGCCGCCAACCAGGTCGGCGTGGACCTGCGGCTGTTCGTCTGGGACGTCACGGACGAGTGGGGCGTCCGCCATGTCGGGCACATAGCCAACCCCGTCCTGGACGAGGTGCCCGCGGAACAGCGGCGCCTGGTGGACGAATCCGAGGGCTGCCTCTCCGTCCCCGGCCCCTACCGCGTCGTCCCCCGCCTCGACCGCACCGTCGTGCGCGGCCGCGACAAGGACGGCGATCCGCTGGTGATCGAGGGCAGGGGCTACTTCGCCCGATGCCTCCAGCACGAGACCGACCACCTCAACGGCCGCCTGTACCTCGACCGGTTGACGCGGCGGGAACGGCAATCCGCCCTCCGCGAGATGAGCGAGACCCAGGACGAGGTCTTCGCCCGGCGTGCCGCCACGGCGAGAAGCCTCGGCAAATGACGCGCGCCATGAGACGACCCCCGCCCCCGCCCCCTCAGTGCGACCGCGCCCCCGCCGCCCGGTCCACGGCGTCGCGGTCCGGCTCGGGCAGCCACCAGCCGCTGCCGGGGAGGCGGTGCCAGCCGTGGTCACGGGCGTAGGCGTGGATGAGCCCGAGGGTGCGGTCCAGCACGGGTGACGCGGCGGTGGCGGGGTGCCAGACGGCGTGCCACGGGTAGAGCGGCACCGGATCGGTCAGGGGGCGGGCGGTCAGGCCGTCGGGCAGCTGCCCGGTGGTGAGCCCGAACGAGGGGTAGCCGCGGGCGGCGACCATGGCGTGGATGGCGGCACGCCCGTGCCCGCGCACCCGCAGCGCGACGGGAAGCTTGAAGGCGACGACGGCCTCCTCGATCCAGTCCCGCCGCTCGGCGGCCTCGTCGGCGGTGTGGACGAGGAGCGGGTGGTCGGCGAGGGCGGAGAGGGGCACGCGGTCGTGGGCCGCGAGGGGATGATCCGCGGGCAGGATGACGCCGAGCGGTTCGAGGCGTACGGGCAGGGTGGCGAGGCCGGCGGGGAGGGGCCGGGCGAGACCGTGGACGCGGCCGAAGGCGATGTCGAGGTCACCGGCGAGCAGCCGCGGCAGCGCGGCGGCCAGCCCCTGGCTCTGGACGACCTCGAACGGCAGGCAGGGGGACTGGGTCCGCAGATACTCGGCGAGGACCGAGGGGGTGAGCCCTTCGGTGAGGACGTCGACGCGCAGGGGAGCCTGGGTCCGCGTGACGTCGTCCACCATGCGCTGGGCGTCGGCCAGCAGCCGTCGCCCGCGGCGGACGAAGACCTCCCCGGCCGGAGTGAGGGCGACATGGCGCCGGTCGCGGCTGAACAGCGGGACGCCGAGGCGCCTCTCCAGCGCGGTGATCTGCGCGGAGAGGGTCTGCTGGGCGATGGTGAGCCCGGCGGCGGCCCGGCCGAAATGCAGCTCATCGGCGAGGGCGACGGCGTAGCGCACCTGGCGAAGGTCGAGGTCCACCCTCCCAACGTAACAGCCTCAGACTGTCACGTGCCCACAGAAGAGTGTTGGACCCACCCCCGCGAACGGCCGTTGAATGGTGAGCGAAAGACGCGGGAGAACCCATGGAAACGCAGGGATTCTCCGGCGAGCAACCGCTCTAACGAAAGTCAGGTGGCGAGTCCGATGAAGGCAGTGGTGATGGACTCCTACGGCGCTCCCGACGTGCTCCGGGTGACCGATCTCCCCGATCCGCGGCCGGCGGCGGGCCAGGTACGGGTCCGGGTCCGGGCCGCGGGGCTGAACCCGATCGACGCCAAGATCCGGCGCGGCGAGTTCGACGCCGTGTACGACATCTCCTTCCCCCGGCAGCTCGGCAACGAGTTCGCCGGCGTGGTGGACCGGGCCGGCGACGGCGTCGACGGGTTCGCGCCCGGGGACGAGGTCATCGGTTTCGTCGACATGGCCGCGTACGCCGAGTACGTCGTCGTCCCCGCCGAACAGCTCGTCCGCAAGCCCGAGGGGCTGGACGGCGAGACCGCCGCGGTGATCGGTGCCGTCGGGCAGGCGGCGTACAACGCGCTGCGCGCGCTCGGTGTGACGGCCGGGGAGACGGTACTCGTCCACGGCGCCGCCGGCGGCGTGGGCAGCGTGGCGGTGCAGCTCGCCCGGGCCGCGGGCGCGACGGTGATCGGTACCGCGCACGAGGACAACCACGACTACGTCCGCTCCCTCGGCGGCATCCCGGTCGTGTACGGCGAGCACCTGGAGCAGCGGGTGCGCGAGCTGGCCCCCGGCGGCGTGGACGCCGCGCTGGACCTCACCGGCGCCGAAGAGGCGATCACCGTCTCGATCGCCGTCACCCGCGACCCCAAGCGCGTGGTGACGCTGGTCAGTCCGCCGCTCGCCCAGCAGTACGGCATCACCATGATGTTCGGCACCCGGTCCGCCGACACCCTCGCCCGGGTCGCCGAACTGGCCGCCCGCGGCGAACTCCGGCTCCCGGTCGCCCGCCGCTTCTCCCTCACGCAGGCGCCCGAGGCGCACGAGGCGCTGGAGGCCGGCGGCCGACGCGGCAAGCTCGTCTTCGTCGTCGGCTGAGACCGGCCCGTACGGGTCGACCGGACGCGGCCCGGTGCAGCGATCGGCGCCGACGCCGCGCCCCTTTCGGAACTACGGCGGCCGCTTAGGAACCACCGCGCCTGCTTCGGAATCACCGCGGCCACTTCGGAACCGCCGCGCCCGCTTCGGAACCGCCGCGAGCTTTTCTGAACCGCCGCGAGCACGACCGCCGCGAGCACGGCCACCGCGAGCACGACCACCCCTTCAAAGGAGCCGACATGTTCGCCAAACACGTCCAGGGCCGCACTCCCCGCCAGGCCCACACCACCGTGCCCGACGGCACCTTCGAGGAACACCACGCCCGGCAGGGCTTCGAGGGCGAGGTCTCCCAGCTCTACCGCGCGCACCCCACGACCGACTGGCTGCGCGTCGAGGGCCCGGCCCGGCCGCGCGGCATCCGACTCACCGACGTCCCCGCCGCCGACGAGCACGACGAGCGCGCCCTGCCCACCGTGCTGATGCGCAACGACGACATCACCATCGCCGTGTCCAGGCGTACGGCGCCGATGCCGTACTACTTCCGCAACGCCGACGCGGACACCCTGCTGCTGACCCAGTCCGGCCACGGCACGCTCGTCACCGACTACGGCGTGCTGCCGTACGGGCCGTTGGAGTACCTCGTCCTCCCCAAGGGCACCGACTACCGCGTCGTCCCCGCCGGGGACGGACCGCAGGTGACCTACGTCGTCGAGACCCGGGACCCGATCGTCTTGCCCGAACGAGGCCCGTTGGGCCACTTCCTGCCCTTCGACCGCGGCGTCCTGGAGGTCCCCCGCCTCGACGCGGGCCCGCCCCCGCACTCCGCCGAGAACGCGGATGGCGAGTGGGAGGTCCTGGTCAAACGGGACGGTGAACTGTCCTCGATCTTCTACGCCTTCGACCCGGCCGACGTCCAGGGCTGGACCGGCACTCTGGCGCCGTTCCGGCTGCGGCTGGCCGACATCCGCCCGGTCACCTCCGAGCGGCTGGACGTGCCGCCGATGGCACACGCCACGTTCCAGGCCGGAGCGAACTGGATCGTCACCATGGCACCGCGCCCGACCCAGACGGCCGAGGACGCCGAACGGGCCCAGCCGTTCCACCGGAACGTCGACTACGACGAGGTCATCGTCCGGCTCGGCCCTCCGGACGACGGCCTCGGCACCCCGGACGGCGGACGTGGGCCCGAGTCCACGACGGGCCTGGCGAGCGTCACTCCGGGCGGGATGAACCACGGTCCCGACCGGGCCCGGCTGGCGGCGCGGAGCGACCGGCTGCCGGTCTACATATGGAACATCGACACCGCCCGCCCCCTCCGCTACACCGACGCCTTCACGGCGCACGAAATCCCCGACTTCGCCCGCAGCCAGAGCTACCGCGGCTGACACGACCGCGACCCGCCCCCACCCGGCTCCCCGCCGGTTTCCGAAAGAAGCACTCCCCATGAGCCGCGTCCTGGCCATCTCGGGCTCCCTGCGAGCCTCCTCCTTCAACACCCGGGTCCTCCACGCCCTGCCGGCGCTGGCCCCCGAGGACATGCACATCCACTTCTACGAACACCTCGGCGACCTGCCCCACTTCAGCGAGGACCTGGAGGCCGACCCGCCGGCCGCCGTGCGCGAACTGTGGCGGGCCCTCACCGACGCCGACGGACTGATCGTCGCCACGCCCGAGTACAACGGCGGCATGCCGGGCGTGCTCAAGAACGCCCTGGACTGGGCGTCGCGCCCGTACGGGTCGAGCGTCCTGCCGGGACACGCCGCCGTCGTCCTGTCCTCCTCGCCCGGCATCTTCGGCGGCATCCGCGCCCAGTCCCAACTCCGCGAGCTGTTCGCCCTGCTGAACGTGTACGTGGTCGGCGGCCCCCAGGTCGCCATCCCGGAAGTCCACACCCGCCTCGACCCCACCGCGGCCCCCGCCCACCGCCTGACCGACCCCACGACCCGTGCCATGCTCGGCTCCCTCCTGCACGGCCTCGCCGAGGCCATCGACCACCAGGCCGGGAACCGCCTGATCAAGCCGCTGCACCACTGGCAGAGCGGGCACGCCGCCGCCTGACGCACCGCCCCCAAGGCACGCGCGTGCCCCGGCCGAAGCGAGACGACGGCCGGGGCACGCGCGGCCGCGCGAGCGCCGGGCCGGCACGCCGTGGCCCCCGCCCGGAAGACGGTCGTGGGGGAGGGGGAGGAGTGCGAGGCCGGGCCCGGGCAGGGGCCGGGGGACGAGGACCCTCGCCCCACGATGATCACAACGGCTCGACCTCCAACCAGCGCAGCCCCCGCGCCCCCGGTATTCCAACGCCTGCCAGCCCAGCCTCCGAAGCACGTCCGCACACCGCCGGAGGCCGTCCTGCTGCTGGTACCGAACCCGGCTGCCGGGCGGACCGACCCACTCCACGCGCACGGTCCCCTCGACCGCGCGCACACGGTAACCGGTCGCGAGACGCCGGCCGTCGGCCCCCACGGCGGAGGGCGGCACACCGGCGGCCTCCAGCGCCAGGGCGACGGCGCGCACGGGCTGGAGGCGCTCCCAGTCGGCGGGCACGGACAACGGCCTGCCGGCCGGCGGGTTCACGACCTTCCGGATCTGCCGCAGCCCGTCCATCGCCTGCCGCACGGCGCCCGCCCGCTCCCCGGCGCTCGGACCGGCCGCGGACGGCCCCTCGTCCCCCGTAGCGGAACGAAAACCGCTCGCGCCATCGGTCATGCTCCCTGCCCCTCCTCCGAAGCACACCGTCGCGTCGACGACGCACACCCCGGTTCGGCCTCCGGACTGTTCAACACCGCGACCCACCTCGGCATCAGCCTGGGCGTCGTGCCGACCGGCGTGGTCCTCTCCTCCCACGACCACACCGCGACCGCCCCCCGCACGGACGTCGTCAACGCCGTCACCGCAACGCTTCCCCACGTGACCGGCGGCCTGCCGGCCGTGTGGGCCCTGACGTTCTTCCTACGCCGCGCAGCGGATACCCGGAGGCCGAAGGGCGCCGGCCCGACAGCGAGCCCCCGGCCAAGGGCGGCCACCTGGTGCTCGCCGTCGGAGCCACCGAACACTGCCTGCTGATCCACAACCCCTCCGGCTTCCCGGGAACGTCCCAGCACGATTTCCCCGTCCCGTGGGACAGGCTGGACCACTTCTACGCCGGCCGGGGCATCGTCCTCGCCGCCACACGCCCCACACCCGGCTCCGCGTGAAGCGTGTGGCGGCGAGGACGTGACGACGAAGCCCGCGGCGCAGAAGGCGAGGAGCGGCAACCGCCGGAGCAGCGGCACGACCCACGGGGCGAGGAACAGCAGCACCACCCGCCGGGTCCGACGGGCCGTCCCGGCCTGCCCACAGCCGGTGCGACCGGAGGCGAGCGCAGAGCCTTGGCAGGCGCACACGAGCGGCACTCTCCCACTGGGAACCGACCGATCCGCAACCGCCTCCCTCAAAGCATCAGCAGCAACCTAGTGTTCGGAACGAGCTTCCGGTTCACGCTCGTGCTCTGGACGAAGATGGTGAAATCGTCGTTGTGGTCGGGCCTGACGCGGACTTCCACGTCGGGAAGGCCGAGCAGGGCGCGCGCCTCCGGCCCCGTGTAGACCCGGTCGGTCTCCTTCTCCAGCACCGCGATCTGCTTGCGCGCCTGGATCTTCTCCGACTTGCTCAACTGGTAGAACGCGCAACCGGTACGGAAAGCATGACCGTGCTCGACGACCCGATCACGTATCGCCATCTCACGCACCACCGGGATCAACTGATACCCCGAAGGGTCCGCCGGAGTGAGACCGGCCGCCTGGATGGTCTCCTGATTGACCGCTTCCGCCCCCGTGGAGAACACGGCCCGCGATCCCCGGATCCCTTGCGAGCGACCCACCATGAACTTCTCGGTGGCCTCCCGGATGACCTGACCGGCCTCTTCCAGGCCATGGGTGCTCGTGGCGTCCCAGACGGCGATGTTGTCCTTCGGGAAACCGCACTGCATGGCCTCGCGCTTGCCCGCCTGGTCCGGCACGAGCACGGCCAGCGTCCAGTTGTCCTCCTGCGTCTCGATCATCCCGGCCACGGCCCGGACCAGCTCACGCCGGTCACCGGACGGAGCATCCGCACAGTGATGGCTCGCGTTCTCCTGCCCGTCCGTCAAGACGAACGTCAAGAAGCTGTGGTCACCGTACAGTTGCGCCGTCTGCGCCAGCTCGCGCTGCGACTTCAGCGTGGCCGCCAGCAGAGCCGTCATCCCGC
This sequence comes from Streptomyces sp. CA-181903, assembly GCF_050937075.1. NCBI lineage: Bacteria > Bacillati > Actinomycetota > Actinomycetes > Kitasatosporales > Streptomycetaceae > Streptomyces > Streptomyces sp. CA-181903. The sequence goes on along the minus strand of NZ_JBNJLY010000001.1, from coordinate 61,973 downwards.
CGACCTGATACAGCTCTTTCAGCGACGGCATCCGCAGCACGTCCTTGTCGTAGATGACACACTCGACCTCGTTCGCGAAGACGTACACCGTCACGCGGGTCTCCTGGTCGAGCTCTTCCGACCGACGGGCCAGGTAGGCGATCTGCTGGTCGGCGACATCGACGACCTTCCGGCTCAGATGCGACATGGACGAGCTGGCGTCCAGCACCAGGGCGACGTGATTGATGTAGTTCTGAGTTCCGGACATGACCGTTCCCCCTCGTTCCGACTCGGTGCCCTCACCTTCTCACCCACCACTGACAACGGCCCCTGACGCCGACGCCGGGGTGACCGCCCCGCCGGAGTGACAGCGGCTGACCTCGCTCGTCGCCCGAATACGGGAAGGCGACGGTGTTCGCCACGCTCGCCTGGTCGGATGTCCCGCACCCTCGGATTTGTCATGGGCGTATCAGTGGTCGCTCGTTTACAGTGCCCTGATTGATCAACTTCACTACGGGGGCAGGGTGTTCCATGGCGATCACACGGAGGTCTGTACTCAAGGGCTCGTCGGCCGCGGCCGCCGCCTCGTTCGTTGCCGCCGAAGCCGGTGAAGGGCGAGCGGCAGCCGCCGCTTCACCGGCGGCACCGGCCGCCGGACCGCTGCTGCAGAACCGCCCGCACCGGCTGGGTGCGCCCGGGGTGCTGGGGGTGCACTTGCAGTTCGGTTCGGATCCGTCGTCGGAGATGACCGTTTCCTGGATCACCCCGCAGTCGGTGCGCCGGCCCCGGGTGGGGCTGGGCTCGCCCGACGGCGGGTACGGCGGCCGGACGGTGGAGGCGGAGACGCGTACCTACCGGGACGGACTGTCGGGGGAGGAGGTGTACGTCCACCACGCACGGATCACCGCCCTGCGCCCGTCGACCACGTACCTGTACAGCGCCGGGCACGACGGTGCGACGCCGGAGACCGGCTCGTTCACCACGGCACCGCGCGGCCGTGCCGCTTTCACCTTCACCAGCTTCGGTGACCAGGCCACGCCCAACCTGCGCCGGATCATCCACCTTCCGGACGGCGTACCCTCCCCGGTGAACCGCTATCCGCTGCACACCAGCAGCCAGGTCGGTTCGCCCGCCTCGGCCGACATCGTCGCCGCGGTGGAACGGGTCGCTCCGCTGTTCAACTTCGTCAACGGCGACCTCTGCTACGCCGCGATCGCCGGCGCGTGGGGCACGAGCCGGGTGGCGACGTGGGCGGACTGGTTCATCAACAACAGCCGCTCCACCCGGCTGCGCCCCTGGATGCCCTGCGCGGGCAACCACGAGAACGAGAAGGGCAACGGCCCCATCGGCGCCGCCGGGTACCAGACCTACTTCGCACTGCCCTCCTCCACCTCGGGCGACGAGGAGACGCGGGGCATGTGGTACGCGTTCACCGTGGGCGCGGTCCGCTTCATCAGCCTCGCCAACGACGACGTGGCGCTCCAGGACGGCGGCGACACCTACATCAGCGGCTACTCCGGCGGCGCCCAGCGCCGCTGGCTGGAGCGGGAGCTCAAGGCGGCGCGGGCGGACCGGGACATCGACTGGATCGTGGTGTGCATGCACCAACCGATGATCTCCAGCCACCGCAGCGCCGGCAGCGACCTGGGGGTGCGCCGGGCTTGGGGCCCGCTGTTCGACGCGTACGGCGTCGACCTGGTCGTCAGCGGGCACGAGCACCATTACGAGCGCTCGCACCCCGTACGCGGCACCCTGCCCAACGAAACCCGCACCCCCGTGCCGGTGGCCACTCGCACCGACCTGATCGACACGGGCAAGGGCACCGTCCACATGGTCATCGGCGCGGGCGGGAACATCGCCACGAGCCAGGACGACCTCTTCGACACGCCCCAAGCCCGGGTTCTGGTCGCTCTGAAGGACGACAAGGTCTCCTCCGGCCACCGCGAACCGGTGTGGATCGCAGAGGAGGCGCCCTGGGCGGCCGTCCAGGACCGCAAGTACAACCGCGGCTTCGCCGCGTTCGACGTCGACCCCGGCGACCGCCACGAAGGTCTGACGCGTATGCGGGTCACCTACTACACCTTCGACGGCCCCCACGGCGACCTGACACCGGTCGACGCCTTCACCCTCCAACGCCCGCGCGCGGACGCCCGCCGCTGACCGCGTCTGAGCGGCCCTTGCTCGGCCTCGCGGCCGACCTTGGGCTCGCCATTCCCCGCACACGCGGGTCGCCGTGACGGGAGAGGGCCTGGGCGAGCGCGAGGCCGGAGCCGTCCACGCACGCGCGGGCCGCCGGTGGTGCGCGCCCCGAAGGCGCGATGTCCTTCGGGGTGCGCGGCAGAGGCTCAGGCGTTGTAGCCGCCGTGGGCGTCCAGTACCGCGCCCGTGACGTACGACGCGGCGGGGCTCGCGAGAAAGGCGATCGCCGCGGCGATTTCGTCGGGGTGCCCCATGCGTTGCAGGGACAGCGAGCCGACCAGGGCCTTGAGGGTCTCGGGGTCCGGCCCTTCCATGCCGCCCTCCATCAGCCCGGCCTCCACCACGTTGGCCGTGATGTTCCGGGGCCCGAGGTCTCGTGCGACCCCCATGGTGTACCTCTCGATCCCCGACTTGGTCGCCGCGTAGTCGGCAAGGCCCGGGGCGCCGACCCGGGAGCCCAGTCCGGAACTCACCGTGATGATGCGGCCGCCCGCGCGCAGCACTCGGGAGGCGGCCCGGATGACGGCTATCACGCCGAGGTAGTTGGTGGCGTGCATGCGGTCCAGTGCGGCGGTGTCGGCGTCCGGGTCGTCCACCCTGCGGCCCTGTTCCACCGAGATCGCCGCGTTGTTGACGAGGATGTCCAGGCCGCCGAAGTGCGCGACGACGTCGTCGATGAGCGCCGGCGCCCGACTCGTGTCCGCCTGGTCGGACCGGAAGGCGACGGCCTCGGCCCCCTTGCCGCGCACCTCGTCGACGACGGCCTGCGCCTGCTTCTCGGAGCTGACGTAGGTGAAGGCGACGTCAGCGCCCTGCTCGGCCAACAGCCGTACGGTCGCGGCTCCCAGTCCACGCGATCCCCCGGTGACCAGGGCGACCTTGCCCGTGAGTGGCTTGCTCATTCTTCTCCCCTCGTGGATTGCCTCTTCCCGGCAGGTGTAACGCTAGTTGTTACGACTGGGCTGTCGCAACACTGTTTGTTACGACAGGTCTGTCGTAACATGAAGCGTTGCGGTCATAAGGAGGGGCATGAGTGCCAACAGCAGGTTGACCCTCGCCGCCCATGCCCTGGCCTGGATCGGCCTCTACCAGCGCCAAGGCCATGAGGTCGCCACCTCCGAGCAGATCGCGACCAGCGCGAACACGAACCCCGTGGTGATCAGGCGGCTGCTCGGCGAGCTGCGTAAGGCCGGGCTCGTGGAGTCCCGGCGGGGGGTGGGCGCGGGCTGGTCGCTGGCGCGCGAGCTGGAGTCGATGACCCTGCTCGACGTGTACGAGGCGGTGGAGCCCGGCCCGCTGTTCGCGATGCACAGGGCCACCCCGGACCAGGGGTGTGTCGTGGGGTACGGCATCCAACCGGCGATGCAGGGCATCTACGAGGGCATCGAGGAGACGCTGAGACGCGAACTGGCCCGCGTCACGCTCGCGAACGTACTCCGGGACGTACTCGCGGCACCTCGCTAGCCTCCCCGCCGTCGGCCGCGCACCCGTCAAGCACGACGTCGTCCGTCAAGCACGACGTCACCCATCAAGCACGACGTCACCCACCAAAGGCTGCCTCGTCACGGTGGCCGCCGGCCCATGCACCACGACGTCGGTCCGGTCCGGCGGACCGGACCGGCCACCACCCGGACTGCTGGGGGCCGGCTACGGCGACCTCGCCGCGGCGATACGCCATGAGCGGCCGGCCCGAACACCCGGCGGCCCGCGGCGCAGACGGCGAGGAGGATCCTCGCTCTCCGACGAGGCGGAGGGATCAGGCGCCGTGCTTGGCCGGCGTCGCGACCTCGGCCGTGTCCATGTCCCGGGCGGGCGTCCTGGGGGATGGGGTGCCACCGCGGTAGACGATGAAGACTGCCGCGAGGCCGACGGCCAGACCGAGAGCGGTCTGCGGACCGAACGGTTCACCGAACATGAGGGCTCCCCAAACCGCCGTGACCGGAGCCATGAGGAACATGAGCGTATTGACCTTGGTGACTCCGGAGCGCCTCAGGATGAGCCAGTACAGCCCGTATCCGCCGAAGGTCGACAAGGCTACGAGCCAGGTGATCGCGGCCCAGAAGGAGAGCTCGGCAGGCGGCTTCGCGACTCCCGTACCCAGGGCGAGGGCAGTGAAGATGACGGCACTGGTGGCGCAGTGGACGGACATCGACACCGCGGGAGCGACCCGCGCGCGGGAACGGCTTTCGAGGAACGTGGCCGCCACCAGCGAGAACATGCCGAGGAAGGGGAGGAGATAGGCCCACCAGGCCGCACCGGAGCCGGCCGCGGCATCGGCCAGGGTGACGATGGCGACGCCGCCCATCCCCAGACACAAGCCGAACCACTGCTTGCGCGAGACGTATTGACGCAGCAACGGTCCGGCGAGTGCTCCGGCGACGAGAGGCTGGACACCGTCGATCAGGGCTGTGGTGCCGCTGGAGACCCCGAGTTGGATCGCGTAGTAGACGGTGAGCAAATAGCCGCTTTGCGAAAGCACGCCGATCAGGGCCTGCCGGGCCACATCCCGCACCGCGAGGCCCCGCCACGACGTTCCGGAAACGGCGGCGACGGCGATCAGGACGATGGCCAGCGGTAAGAAACGCCACATCAGGATCGTGACCGCAGACGCGCTGCCCGCGCCGAGCTTCGCCCCGATGAACCCGGAACTCCAGCAGAGCACGAAGGCGACGGAAAGCAGGAAGTTCACGTCTCCCCCTTCGCTATACAGATCGGTATACCCACCGCCCACTATACAGATCGGTATATTGTCAAGGCGTGGACACTACCGAGACGCCGCGACGGATCACGATGACGCCTGCCGCACGGCGCGTCCTGGAGGCCGCCGCCAGGCTGTTCTACGAGCGCGGCATCCACGCCGTCGGGGTGGACCTGATCGCCTCCGAGGCCGGGGTGACGAAGAAGACCCTCTACGACCGGTTCGGCTCCAAAGAGCAGATCGTCGTGGAGTACCTCGCGGATCGCGACGAACGCTGGCGCGCCTTCCTCGCCCAGTACCTCGACGCCGCGCAGTCGGCCCCGGCGGCACGCATCCTGGCCGTCTTCGATGCCTCACGCGCATGGTCGGCGAAGAACAATTCCAAGGGGTGCGGCATGGTCAACGCCCACGCCGAGATCAGCGATCCGTCCCACCCGGCCTACCCGATCATCACCGGGCAGAAGCAGCGAATGCTCGCCCTGTTCACCGGCCTCGTCAGGGACATCGCCCCGGACCGGGCCGACCATCTGGGCCGGACGCTCATGCTGCTCCACGAAGGAGCGCTCGTCGCCCACGGCCTGAACATCATCGCCGACCCCATCAGCCACGCCCGTGAACAGGCACAAGCTCTCCTCGCCGCCACGCGAAACTCCACAGCGCAGTGATGAGGTGACGCTCGAATCCGTCCCCGTTCCAGCACTCGCCCCGCCCGGTGAAAACGGCTGACTACGCCTCTGCTTGCTGCGGCCGAATACCTGTCGTCCCGACGCTCGGGGACTCGTAGGTGTAGAAGCCCCGGCCGGTCTTCACACCCAGGTGCCCCTGATCGACGTACTCCTTCAGCAACTCCCTGGGCCCTGCGGGCAGATGGGGAGATTCCTGCGCGTAGTGGTTCTCGATGTCCAGGACGACGTCGAGGCCGACTTGGTCCATCATCCGGAACGGGCCGGCATCGAGCCCTGTGTTGATCTTCCACATCCCGTCCACGTCCTCGGGCGTGGAGACTCCTTCGGCCACGACCTCCAGCGCCTCACGCTTGATGGCGGCCCAGATGCGGTTGAAGATGAAGCCCGTGGACTCCTTGTGCGCCACGAACGGGAAGACCCCGAAGCGCGGAAGTTCACGCTTGAGCAGGTCGAAGATTCCCGGGTCGGTGTGCCCGTCGGACATGAGGTCGACCGCGTTCTGGTGCGGCGGCATGTAGAAGTGCATGTTGAGCACGCGCTCGGGATGTTGGACCCGGTCGATGAACTCGCTGGTGGCGTACGAGGAGGAATTGCTGGCCACAATGGCATCCGACGGCGCCGCTCCGTCGAGCTGACCGAAGATCTCCTTTTTGAGGTCGAGTCGTTCCGGCACGGCCTCCACCACCAGCCAGCAATCCAGCACCGCCTCCGTCAGATCGTCGGTGACGGCGACCCTGCCCGCAGCCCCGCCCTCGATTCCTGCCGCGACCTCGGCCACGTGCTGCTCGACGTAGGAGCGGGCCGCCTCGCCCGACTGCCGCGACTTGTCGTAAATCCGCACCAGGCCACCCTGCGTCGCGAACATCAAGGCGATGCGGCGGCCGAGGGTGCCGGCGCCTATGACGGCGACGGGCCGGTTGCGGATGTCGGTGGGGAGGGTGAAGGCCATTTCTGTTCCGGTGCTTTCTGTCGTGGGCGGGGGAGCGTCGCAGGGTCGGGGCAGGCGTGCCGGCCGGAGCGGTGACGTGCGCCGTACGCGGGGCACGGGTGTACCGCCCTGGTGCGGCATCGACTTCGGGGGCGTCACACTGGATGGGGGTCCAGCAGGCACAGTCCGGTCAGCGGGTAAGGCAGGGCGACGACCTCATACGGGTCCTGTCCGGAAGCGGGGCCGTCCGGCAGGGGGACGGCGCGGATGTGACCGTAGAGGTCGGAGACGTAGGCGATGCCCGCGTCACCGTCGACGGCGAGGCCGATCGCCTCCTCGAACCCGCCGGCAAGAATCTCAGGCGCCTGACCCGCCGCCGCGGTGGCCGGAACGGGTGCGCGGTTGAGCGTGTTGCCGGCGGGCGCGGCGCCCCGGTCGGTCCAGTACAGCCAGTCGCCGTCGAGGTGCAGGTCGATCGGCTCGGGCAGCCCGTCCCAGAGGACCTCGATGTCGGAGCGGTTCTCGGCGGTCTGACCGGCCGGGATCTCAAGGCCCGCGCGGAAGATACGGCCTTTGCCGCCCTTGGCCGGTCCCTTCTGGCTCCAGTACAGGTGTCCGCGGGCGGGATCGACCGCCACGCCGACGCATTCGCCCATGATCTCGTCCTCGGCGGGGTTGACCACCAGGACGGTCAGGCCGCTGCCGTCGACCCGGACCCGGCTGATCCGGTGGCCCTCGCGGTCGCCCCAGTACAGCGTGCCGGCGCCGTCGGAGGTCAGCTGCTTGCCGGTGGTCAGCGCCCCGCTCGGGAGCACGTCGCGTCGTGGCCCGCCGTCGAGGCTTACGGCGTGGACGCCGCCGTTGCGCCGGGAGAAGTCCTGGCCTGCTTCACCGGGCCTGCCGGGATCGACCACCGGGGTACCCATGGTGGTCCAGTAGGCGGTTCCGGATTCCACGACGATGCCGTCCGGTGCGGCCCCGGCATCGTCGAGGAGCGTGCGCACCCGGCCGTCCGGAAGGCTCACCCGCAGGATTTTTCCGGGTATGACCTGCAGTGCGAGCAGTTCTTTCGGCATGGCGGTCTTCCTCGTTCTCGGTGCTTGTCGATCTGTCCCGGCTTCTGCGCCGGGCGGGGCCGCCGGTCATCCCTGGCCGCCGTCCCCGGACGCGGCTTCCGTCCAGCCCAGCGGGCCCAGGACGGCGCGGGTGCGGCCGTCGCGCCGCCGGACGAGGCGTTCGTAGGCCGACTCGCCGGTGCCGTAGGTCTCCTCGACGGCGTCGAGGACCTCGTCCATCCGGGCCGGGTCCGGACGGCCGTCTTCGAAGGCCATCTGTGAACCGACGTGTTCCATGAGATGGCGCATGCCGGCCGGTCCGCCGCCCAAGGCGCCGCTCTCGAACGGTCCCGTCACGGCCCAGCGCAGCCCGAGCGAGGCCCGGACCAGGTCGTCGAGGTCCTTCACGTCGATGACGCCCTGCTGCACCAGGTGGATGGACTGGTCGTTGAAAACCTTCTGGAGGCGGTTGCCGACGAACCCGGGAATCTCCTTCTTCAACCGAATCGGGAGCTTGCCGAGCTCGCGGTAGACCTCGATCGCCCGCTCGACGGTGTGCGCGGCGGTCCGCGGGCCCGGCACCACTTCCACCAGCGGCATCAGCTCCGGCGGGTTGAACGGGTGGCCGACCACCATCCGGTCGGCCGCCGGATTGTCCTGCGCGATGAGTGAGGGCAGCAGGGATGAGGAGGACGAGGCCAGCACCACGTCGTCGCGCGTGTGCGCGGCCAATATGGCGAACACCTCTTTTTTGACCTCGATCCGTTCCGGCCCGGCTTCCTGGACGAAGTCCGCCCCCGTCGCCGCGGCGGCCAGGTCGCCAGTGGTCGTCACCGGTACGCCCGCCAGTTCGCGTGTCACCAATTCGTCCAAGTCGGGCCGCGGATCGCTGACGCGCACCTCCCAGCCGCCCGCATGGAACAGACGGGCCCAGGAGATACCGATGACCCCGGCACCGACGATCGTCACGACTGCCACAGAGCACTCCACAGGAATGGCGAAGAACGACAGATTTGAGCCCCAGCTCTGCGCTCAGGAGAAAAACTCAGGAGAAAAGACGGAGCGGGGGGCGGGCGGCAATTCCGGCCGAGCGGAACGACCACGAACGGGCCGTCCGTTTCAGCGAACTTGTCGCACTACAGAGTGGACACCCGCCATGCCAGGTCTGTCCAATATATGATCTGGTAGTGACTGATATGGATAGCGATATCAACCTCTCGCGGCGACTGCTGGAACAGTTCCTGGTGGTGGCGCAGGAGAAGCACTTCGGCCGGGCCGCCGAGCGGCTCGGCATGAGCCAGCCGCCGCTCAGCCAGTCGATCCAGCGGCTGGAGCGGGTCGTGGGCGCGCGCCTGTTCGACCGCGGCCCGGGTGGCGTCCGTCCGACCGCGGCCGGGAAGGTCTTCGCCACCGACGCACAGCGGCTGCTCGATCTGCAGACCGCCGCGGTCGCGCGAGCCCGGAGGGTCGCCTCCGGTATGGAAGGAGGCGTCAGGGTCGGCTACGTCAGCCTCCTGAGCCACCTGTACCTGCCCCCCATGCTGCGCGCGGCGGCCGAACAGCTCCCCGGACTCCGCGTCCACCTTCAGCACGACTCCTCGGCCGGTGTCATCGACCAGGTCCGAGGCGGAACCCTCGACCTCGGCTTCGTCCGTGATCCGGCACGACTCACCGACGACCTCATCAGCACGGTCATCGCCACTGAGCGGATCGCCGCCGCCGTGCCGCGCGATCACCGACTGGCCGGGGCGACCGGGATCGACCTGGCCGAGCTGGCGGACGAGGACTTCGTGCTGCCCGACCCGACCGTGCTGCCCGCTCTCGCGGAGCAACTCCAAGTCGCCTGCCGGGAGGCGGGATTCGCCCCCCGCGGGATAGCGATCGCCGACGACCTCAGCGGCCTGTTCAGCTACGTCGGCGCGGGCTTGTGCGTCAGCCTCGCGCCCGAGGGCATGCGCGAGCTGACCGTCGACGGCGTGTGTCTCATCCCCCTCCGGGGGCGGACCGGCTACCTCGACACCGCCGTGTACGCCATCCGCCGCCCTGACGCCGACGCGGCCGTGATCCGCCTCCTGGACATGGCCACCGCCTTGCACGCCACAGGCCGCTGAGCGCCAGTTCCGGGGGAGGAGTGCCGCGAAGCGCCGTGCCACGGTCCGGGTCGCACGGTCCATCCGTCCCGCGTCGGTGGGGGCACGACAGGAAGACCATCTCGATCACTGCGCGTGTCACCCCTCGTGCTGCGCGGCAACGTCTTCGGCTGGACGGTCGACACGGCGGCGTCCTTCGCCGTCCTCGACGCCTACTGGGAGGCCGGTGACAACTTCATCGACACCGCCGACGCCTCCTCGGTGTGGGTGGAGGGCCGTTCCGGCGGTGAGTCCGAGAGCGTCATCGGCACCTGGACGGCCGCGCGCGGCAACCGCTCGGGCCTCGGCATCGCCACCAAGGGGGGCGCTCATCCACAATTGCGGGGCCTCTCGGCCACCATCCTGAAGAAGGCCGCCGAGCTGGGGGTGGGACGGCCGACGCCCTCCGGCAGCTCGCCGGCACGCGGACCCAGAGGCCGGTGTTCTCCACTCCGGCCGGTGGCCGGCTGCTCCCGGCTCAGGTGGTCGAGGCGTTCCGCACCGTCGCTGAGAAGTCACTGCATGTTCCTGCGGCACGGCCGGTGCCGACCGGCAGCTCACCAAGGCGCTGGCGGCGCAGAACCTGTGTCCGAGTTCCGAGAGTCGCGCCCGGCCGGCCTACGAAGACGCGCTGGTCACCACCCTCGCGGCCCGCTGAGCTTGCCGGGCGAGCAGGGGAGACCGGCCGTAGCCCGCGCCAGTTGGTCCACTACCCTTGTCGGCCCGCCATCGTCTGCCCACGCGCGCTGCCAACGGGCGCCGTCCCCGTACTGCGCCAGCCGTCGCACGAATCCTGTGACCTCTTGGAGGTCCCCATACCGCTCCAGCACCGGGCGGACATGCCGCACCGCCTCGTCGGCAAGCTCCGTCACCGGCCTCACGCGGCCCGACAGGGCGTCGAAACCACTGCCGCTGAAGCCGTCCCGAGCGGCCCGCCAGCAAGCGGCCCGGAGCACTTCGCTGTTCCAGGCCGGACCCGGATCACCCAGCCGGGCCAGTGCGGCGGCGGTGACGACCAGGCCCCGCAGCAGCACGGTGACAGCCACGGCATCGTCGACGTCCCGCAGCACGTCCATACAGCGGATCTCCACCGTGGGCAGCCTGGGGTGAGGGCGTAGGTCCCAGAACGGCATGCCGGGTTCGAGCATCGCCCCCGTATCAGCGATCGCGACAGCGAGCCGGTCGTGCTCCTCCACCGACGCCGCGTACGGCGGCGGCCCCAGACACGGAAAACGGCTCCTGATGACCGAGCGCCAACTGGCATATCCGGTGTCACGACCCCGGTGAAAGGGCGAATTGGCGCATAGCGCGATGAGCAGCGGAATCCAGGGCCGCAGATGGTTGACCGTCAGAACAGCCAGCTCGCGGTCGGGGAGGTGCACGTGGACGTGGAGCGCGCTGACGGTGAAGTCGTCCATCATCATGCGGTACTGTTCCCGGCCGGCCTGGTAACGCGGATGGTCGCCCACGTGAGCCGGCCCGTCGTCACCGAGCACCGCCGTACCCGACGCACACAGGGCGACCCCCTCGGCGCACGCCGCGGCCGCCAGCGCCCCGCGCACTCGCGTCAGGTGACGGCGGACCTCACCGGCTGTCCGGCACGGCGGCGTACGCCCCTCGACCTGGCACTCCGCGAACTCCTTGGCGACAAGATCCCCCACAGCCTCGGCAGCGCGCGCGGCGACCCCCGGGCCGCCGGGAACCACCAGGCGCGTCACAGGATCGATGAGGAAGTACTCCTCTTCCACCCCCACCGTTGGCTGATCATCGTCTGCGACGGTGGCGGCGCCACCCCAATCAGTCGTCACCGCTCCAGCATCACCTGAATCAGCCGGCGAAGCCGACCGCGGGCGCGATGCCCTTCGTGGTTCGCCCTCGCCGACTGCGCGATGACGGCCGAAGGGCTGCGAACCGCGGCCGCCGAGCGGATCATTCACTCACGCCGTACGTCCGCGCCCGGCCCCTTGACCGTCCGACGGCCGTCGGCACCGTCTCCGGCACGGTGGAGCGGCCGACGAGCGAGAAGCTCGTCCGCCGGCTCGCCGACACCCGGTGCACAAAGTCCGTGGACACAGTGGAATCGCTGTGCCGCCGCCTTGAGCGATCGGCCTGCCCGAACGCGAACAGTCCGCGGCCGCCGTCCTGGAGTAGTCCCGTTGCATGGCTGTCACAGCGCCTGGAGCGCCTCGCCGAAGAGTGGCACGCCCCTGTTCGGCCAACTGCGGCAGGCGATCGACGACCGCAGGACCCGCGCCGCCGTGCCCGTACTGCCGGCCAGTGCTAGCCGGCGCTGCGGGACCGTCGGCCGATGAGCCCGGTCAGCGAGGCGACCGTCGTGCGCGGCGGCTGCCGCAGGTCGCGGTCCGGGTGCAGGACGGTGCGGAAGGCGGCGCAGGCGAGTGCGCCGAGGGCGAAGCCGTAGCAGGAGACTAGCCCGTGCCCGTTCTCCTGCGCGAACCACATCGCCAGCCCGAGCACCGGCACGCCGAGCGCCAGCAGCCGGTTGTTGCGGGCGGCCGTGCCATGGCCCGCGCTCTCGTCGTCGAACCCCTTCTCCGCGGCCTTGCCCGAGTTCTCGTCGGCGCCGCCGCGAAGCAGCAGGGCCGCGGCCAGCGTCGCGCCCAGGAAGTAGGTGGCACCGGAGCTGCCGGCGAAGTTGCGGGGGTCGGTGCTGTGGGAGGTCTGGCCCCACAGTTTGTCGATCTGCTCCGGCAGCAGGATGCCCGCGGTGAACAGGCCGAGGGTCAGCGGCGCACCCCAGAACCAGTCGGCGAGGGCCGCGACGGCGGCGAGGGTGGCGATGTTCCAGGCCACCCCGCCGAAGCCGCCGTTCTGCATGAAGACCGAGGTGACCACACGCCACCAGCCGGACTTCGACGGGTCCGCGTCGAGCGCGTCCATCGCCCCCGGCCAGCAGAGCTGGAGGGCCACACCGGCGAGTGCGAGGGAGGTCAGGCCGACGCCGGCCCAGGGGATCCGCCGCCGACTCAGTGTGCTCCGGCCGACCAGGGCCAGACCGCCGTTGAACATCAGCACCATCAGTGCCGCCGTGGTCACGTTGAACAGCAGGATGTCCATCGTCACCACCCCCCTCCGAGTCGTGTGCGATTGTGCTGATCATGACAGTAGCGCGGCCCCAGGGCTTTTTCGAACGGCGTTTGAAAACTGGTACGGCTCGCTAGACTGCGGCCGTGAAGCTGACCGCAGACCTGATCATCGACGCGGGCATGGCGGTGTTCGCCCGGACCGGCTACCACGGCTTCTCCATGCGCCAGGTCGCGGACCACCTCGACGTGCACGCCGGCAGCCTCTACTACCACGTGCCCAGCAAGACCGCACTGCTCCAGCTGATGGCCGACCGGGTGGCTGGACACGCATACGAGGCCGGCACCGCCGCCCTGGCCGCACTGCCCGCGCAGGCAGACTGGCCGGCACGGGTCACGGCACAGGCCGCCGCCCTGAGGCAGAGCATCCGACAGCACCCCGGCGGGGCGATCCTGCTCGCCGGCAGCCCGAAAACCCTCAGCCCCGGCGCACTTTCGCTGATGGAACGGCTGCTCACCACCCTCGCCGAGGCCGGCGTGCCCCCGGAACACCGCGGCACCGCCGCCGACACCGTACTCAGCCACGTCACCGGCTACGTGCTCCAAGAGCAGAGCGAGCCACCCGAGATGCCGGTCACCGCCGAGGCCATCGCCGCCCTCCACCGAAACTTCCCCCGGACAACGACCGCCGCGGCCGCCCATGGACCGGACGAGAAGTTCACCCGCAGCCTGAAGCTGCTCTGCGCCGGCATCGGGACGCTGATCCGACCGCCCGCCGAAGAACCGGCCGCTGAAGAATCGCCCGCTGAAGAACCGGCCGGGAAAAGCTACTGAGCCTGAACTCGTGATGTCGATTGCGCCGGCCTCAGACGCGCCTCGGACCTGCGGAAATGAGTTGGTATCCCGTCAGTTGTCCTGCGATCGTGAGGACGTGCCAAAGAACGTGAGGATGCGGCCGGCCGCGCCGGTCACGAAGTGGTCGGTCGGGTCGATCCGGATCACGAGCCGCACGGTCACTGCCGGCGAGATCTCGGATCGCCTGGGGATCACGGCGGACCAGCAGTTCGAGCGGGACAGCCTGATGAGTCCCCGCAATCCGGCCGGCGCTCGACGCGAGACCAGCGTCTGGATCAGGGAAAGCGGACTGTCTGATGACAGCGAGCTCACGGACCATGTGCGAGCGCTGGTCGAACTCGTCGACGGGCGTCGCGAGGAGTTGGCGAGCCTGTCCGCCGACTGCGACCTGGAGCTGTGTCTCGGTTTCGGCAGCGAGAACGGTCAGGGAGGCTGTGTCCTGCCCGCACGCCTGCTCGCCGAGGTCGGCGCACTCGGGCTGGACGTCGTGCTCGACCTCTATCCGCCCGGACCAGTCACGGCCGACGTGTCCGCATGAAGATCGGGATCGCGTAGATCAGCCGGGGCCGATCGCCCGGCTTGCAGCAGCCCATGCCCGCCGTCGACACCCGCCCGGAGCCCCGGCCCCTCACCCGTACGACCGGGGCCCGGCGTGGTTCCTCGGCGGTTGCGCGGTGCCATGCCGTGCGGGGCCTACGCCGTCCCGGGTGGGCCCCTACCCGCCCTTGAGGCGGTATCTGCCGTAGGCGGGGGTGTCCAGCAGTCCGGCGTCCACCAGGGACTCGGCGATGCGTTCCGCTTCCTCCCGGCCGGTGCGCAGCAGCGCGGCGATCCGCTCGATCGGCAGGTCCGGTTCTCCGCTCCGGGCGAGCGAGTCGAGGGCGTGGGCCAGGCCGGACGCGAGCCCGGCGGCGGCCGGCGTCATCCCAGCGACCGGCATCATCTCGCCGGCCGGCGCCGTCACAGCCGCCGATCTCGTCGCGGGCGGTTGCCGTGGCGGAAGCTCCCTGTGCACCGCGCCGGGCAGGACGAGCGCGCGGCCGCGGGCCGTGATCACGACGGCGGAGCCGGGCGAGCCGGGCAGCAGGGGGCCGACCTGCGCCGCGTCGAGGGCGTCGTCCAGGACGACGAGGACGCGTCGCCCGGCGAGCAAGGACCGGTACAGCGCGGCCCGTTGCCCGGTCTGCGCGGGGGTGTCCCCGGCCGGCACCCCCAGGGTCCGGAGGAGCCGCGCCAGGACGTCGCCCGGGTCGATCCGCCCGGCTCGTGAACCGCGCAGGTCGACGTGTACCCGGCCGTCCGGGAAGGCGGCGGCGACGCGGTGCGCCAGACGCGTCGCGAGCGCCGTCTTCCCCGCCCCGCCGGGGCCCGTCACCACCGCGACCGGCACGTCGTGGTCCCGGGGCTCGGTGAGCACGGCTTCCAGCGCGTCGAGGACCGTCCCGTGACCCGGGAACTCCCGGCCCCCACACGCCCGGTCCGTGTCGTCCCCGCCCCGTGCGAGCGACCCGTGCGGAGCGGGGGAGGCGGTCGGGGCGGCGACGGGCCGCCGCTCGCCGGTGGTCAGCCGCGCGTGGAGGGCGGCCAGTTCACGGCCGGGCGGAACGCCGAGTTCCGCGGCGAGCAGCCGGCGCGTGCCGGCGTACACCTCCAGGGCCTCGGCCCGCCGTCCGCAGCCGTCCAGGGCGCGCATCAGCAGGCCGCGGAAGCACTCGTTGAGCGGATGCTCCTCGGTGAGCGCGGACAGCTCCGGGACCGCCCTGCCGTGCATCCCCAGGTCGAGGGCGTGGTCGAAATACCGCTCCTGGGCCTCGATCCGCAGGCGGAGCAGCCGGGTGCGCTGACCCTCGGCGTGCGGTCCCGGCACGCCGGCGAGCGGCTCGCCGCCCCACAGGGCCAGGGCGTCGCCCAGCGCGCCGTGGGCCGAGGCGGCGTCCCCCCGTTCACGGGCCTCACGGGCGGTGCGCAGGTGCCGCTCGAACAGGTGGGCGTCCACGGTGTCGGGCGGCACCCGCAGCGCGTAACCGTCGCCGTCGGAGAGGAGGAGGCCGGCCGGCTCGCGGGGGGCACGGCCGGGTTCGAGCAGCGCGCGCAGCGCCCACGCGTAGGTGCGGACGCCGCGCACCGCGCGGGCGGGGGCGTCCTGCCCCCAGACGCCGTCGATCAGCTCGTCCACGGTGACCGGCCGTCCCCGGCGCAGCAGCAGCATGGCGAGGACCGCCTGCTGCCGCGGTGGGCCCGGCCGGGCCCACCGTCCCCGGAGCCGCACACCGACCGCCCCCAACAGGCGGACGTCAGGCTCCATGTGCTCCTCCCCCTGCTAGTCGCTCTCGCCCTTCCAGAAGACGGTGATGACGTTCCAGCCTCCCTCACCGAGACCGATGATGACGGTCAGCTGGCCGTTGGCCATGCCGAGCGTGTAGCGCCAGTTGCCGTTCTGCTGGCACGTGGCGGACCTGGCGCCGATGCGGACGCCGTTCGCGAGCTCGTCCTCGCTGATCCCCCGCTCGCTCATCCGCTGCCGGGCGTGGTTGGTGATCCGGTCGTAGCGGCTCGGTGCTACGTCCGAGTAGCAGCGCTGGGTCGTCTCGTGTCCTCCGCGGGTGGGCGGGGGCAGGACCGCCGGTGCGGCCAGGGCCGGGCCGGTCACGGCCGCCATCGCCGCGGTGAGCAGGCCGAGGGCCAGGAGTCGAAGGCGCTGCGGGGTGTTCGGGCTTTTCATGGTGTGTTCCCTTTCCGTTGCCGGGTGGGCGGCTCGCCGGCCGCCGCGATCAAGGTCGCCGGTGCCGGTCCACGTGTGATGAGCGGGCGATCAGCAAGGGGTGCCTGCGGTGGTAACCGTGCGCTAATCGGGCGTGGACCGGGCCACCGCAAGGTGGTGCCCATGTCCGGCGGGACCGGCGGTTCAGCCGCCCGGTCGCCGGCAGGACCGCATGTGCGGGGGAGGAGGGAACATGATGAATCCGGCCCAAATGGAGGCGTACTGCCTCGCCGACCCGGTGTTCTTCGACGCACCGCACCGCATCAGGGACGAGGGTTCCCGCTGGGTTCCGCCGGCGGTGGGTGACGGCGTCCGGTCGGAGGACGACGAGGACGTGTGGGTGCGGGTGTTCTTCGGCCGGCGGCTGCCGCCGCAGGGCTGGAAGATCCACGTCTCGGCCGCGGGCGACGCCGCCCAGGGCGTCCTGGACGCGGCCGCCGCCGTCTGCGCCGCGCACCGCACCGCCTTCAAGTACCTGCGCAGTGCGCACCTGTTGGCGGTGTTCAACTCCAAGAACGCCCACCGCGGTTCGTCCGGGAAGTTCATCACGGTCTACCCCGCGGACGACGGGGAACTGAAGGCGCTCCTGGACGGGCTGACGGCGGCGCTGGACGGACAGCGCGGTCCCTACATCCTGTCCGACCTGCGCTGGAGCGACAGCAGCCCGGTCTTCGTACGCTACGGCGCCTTCGCCGCGCGGTGGGCCCCCGACGGGGGCGACGCTCCCGTCATGGCCGTCCTCCGGCCGGACGGAACGCCGGTGGCCGACCCGCGTACGGCCGCGTTCACCCCTCCCGGCTGGGCACCGGTCCCCGACTTCGTCCGGGACCGGATCGAACGGTTCGCGGTGAGCAGCCGTGCCGACCTGCCGTACGAGATCGTGCGCCCGCTGCACTTCTCCAACGGAGGCGGCGTCTACCTGGCCAAGGACCCGGGGAGCGGCGACCTGGTCGTGCTGAAGGAGGCACGGCCGCTCGCCGGGCTCGACGCGGAAGGGCTCGACGCCGTCGCCCGGCTGCGGCGGGAGCACCGCATGCTCACCGCGCTCGCCGGCACCGGCCTCGTACCGCGCGTGCTGGGCTACGAGACCTACTGGGAGCACCACTTCCTGGTCCAGGAGCACATCGACGGCGACCCCCTGGCCAAGGCCACCGTGCTGCGCCTGCCGCTGATTCGTCCCGGCGCCGCCCCGGACGCGTACGAGGAGTACACGCGCTGGGCGCTCGGCGTCCTCGACCGGGTCACCGCGGCCACCGCCGCCGTCCACCGGGCCGGGATCGTCCTCGGCGACCTGCACCCGAACAACGTCATCGTGCGCCCCGACGACACCGTCGCGTTCGTCGACCTGGAGGCGGCCCATCCGGTGGGCGAGCCGCGCACCGGCCTGCTGGGCGCACCCGGATTCGCGGCGCCCGCCCACGTCACCGGTACCGACGTCGACGCCTACGGCCTCGCCGCCCTGCGGCTGGGCCAGTTCATACCGCTGGGCGCCCTGGCGGCCCTCGACCCGGCCAAGCCCGAACAGCTCGCCCGGTGGGCGCACGAGCGCTACCCCCTGCCCGCCGGCTACGCGAGCGACGCCGCCCGCGCCATGGCGACGATCGCCGGAACGTCCGCGCGGCCGGCGTGCCGGCCGCGCCCGGCGGGTGCGGACGGGGAGGAGAACCGGGCGCGGCTCGTGGCCGCGCTCACCGCCTCGGCCACTCCCGGACGGAGCGACCGCCTCTTCCCGAACGACCCCGAGGGATCGCGCGAGGGAGGCGGCACGGGCCTCGCCCACGGCGCCGCGGGCGTCCTGTACGCCCTACACGTCACCGGCCACGCCGTCGATCCCGCGTGGACCGACTGGCTGGCCACCGCGACCCTGCGGAACATCGCCGCCGCGCCCGTCGGCCTGTTCAACGGTTCGAGCGGGGCGGCCACCGTCCTCGACCTCCTGGGGCGGCGCGACGCGGCCGCCGACATCATGGGCCGGGCCCTGTCCCGTACCGCCGAACCCACCAGTCTCGGCCTGCTGACCGGGCTGCCCGGCACCGGTCTGGCCGCCCTGGGGTTCCACGCCCGCAGCGGCGACGGAGGCTACCTCGACCACGCCCGCCGCATCGCCGGCCGCGTCGAGGCCGCGCTCGCCCGCCCGGCCGGAGCGCGCCCGGGCGCGGGCTTGACGACCGGGGCGGCGGGATCCGCCCTGTTCCTCGTCCGCCTCCACGAACGGACCGGCGACACCGGCTGCCTCGACCTGGCGGAGGAGGCGCTGCGCCGCGACCTCGGACAGTGCGTGACCGTCGACGGGTCCCTTCAGGTCGACGACGGCCGGCGGTCCGTGCTCTACCTCGGCACGGGATCGACCGGCATCGGACTGGCCCTGGCGGCCTTCCTGAAGCACCGCCCCGACGCCGGCCTGGCCGACGCCCTCGACGCGATCCGCACGGCGGCGCGCTGCCGGTTCACCGTGTTCCCCGGTCTGCTCGACGGCCGAGCGGGCCTGCTGTACTTCCTCGCGGTCGCCGGCCGGGGCGACGCCGACGACGCCGCGCTCCAGGACCATCTGCGCGACGTCTGGCGGCACGCCGTCCCCCGGGGCGACGGCCTCGCGTTCCCCGGGGAGCACCTGGTCCGGCTCTCGATGGACCTCGCGACGGGATCGGCCGGCGTCCTCCTGGCGCTGGACGCCGCCCAGCGCCGCACCGACCCTCTGCGTCCCCTGCTCGGCGGACCGGCACCGGCCACCGCCGCCTGAAGCCCGCCGCGCCGATCCCGGCCGGCGTAACCCCCCTGACGGATAGGAAGGAGGTGATTTCCATGTCCATTCTCAGCCTCCAGCAGCTGGAGAACCACGAGGAGGGCGAGGTGCTGCTCGGCAGCTCCGCCAGCTTCCAGTGCCACATCACCATCTGAGTCGCGGGCGGGTGACGTGGCCCGCCAGGACGGATGGTGAGGGCCCCTCAGGGGCCGTGACAGGCCGCGGGGTTCAGGCCCCGCGGCCTGTCCTGTCGTATGTCCGGCCGGTGCGGCCGGCAGCGCGGCCCCGGCCACCTCCCCCCGTCGCCCTGAAAGTCCACTTGGTACAGTTCCGCCCCCGGCCGTCCGCCACGGCCGCACAGCCAGGGGACGGGGAGCGAACACCGATGAGCGGCATACCGGCCGAGCCGTGTTACACCGTGCTGGGGACGGTCGAGGCGCGGCGAGGGGACGTCTTGCTCCCCCTCGGGCCGCCGCAGCAGCGGGCGCTGCTCGCCATATTGCTGCTGCGGCGCGACGCGGCCGTCGGGCTCGACGAGTTGGTCGACGGCCTGTGGGGCGAGGAACCGCCGCGTGCCGCGGTGGGCACCGTACGGCTCTACGTCCACCGGCTGCGCCGCGAGCTCGGAGCGGCGATCACCACTCACGGTCAGTCCTACACCTTGCGGCTCGGACGCGGCACCCTCGACCTCGCAGCGTTCGAGGAGCAGGTGGACCGGGCCCGCGCGCTGCTCCCGGCCGACGGGCCGGGACCCGCGGCGGAATCGCTGGCGCGGGCGCTGTCCCTGTGGCGGGGGGTTCCCCTGGCGGGACTCCCCGGCCCGCACGCCCGCATCCACCGCAGGCGCCTGTCGGAGCTCCGGCTGTCCGTCCTGCTGGAGCGGATCGAACTCGACCTGCGGCTGGGGCGCCACGCCCGGCTCGTTCCCGAACTGACCGGGCTGTGCGAGGAATACCCCCACGACGGACGGCTGAAGACGCTCATCGGCACGGCGCTGGCGCACAGCGGACGGGACGGAGACGGACGGGGCGGGGCCGTTCAGGACGCGGCCGTACGGGACGGGTCCGTCCCGCACAGCCCCGGCCGGGGCGAGGCCGCCCGGGTCTCGGGCACCGTCCGGCCGGCAGGGGTCCAACCGGCGGCGAGCACGGCCCCCGCCGCCGTAGCGCTGCCCCCACCCGCCCAGCTTCCGTACGTCCCGGGCGACTTCACCGGCCGCCAGGAGGAACTGCGCGCGCTGCTCGACGCGCTGGCGCCGGCGGGCGCCGAGCGGGTGGCGGTCGCCGCCGTCAGCGGAATGGGGGCGTGGGCAAGACCACGCTCGCCGTGCACGCGGCCCAGCGGCTGCGCGGGCACTTCCCCGACGGGCAGCTCTACGCCGCGCTCCGGGGCGTGCGGGAGGACCCCGCGGACCCGGCCGCGGTGCTGGCCGGCTTCCTGTGGGCGCTCGGCGTGGCGCCTTCCGCGATCCCCGACGACCGGGAAGGGCGCGCCTGCCTCTTCCGGTCCAGGCTGGCGGGCCGGCGTGTCCTGCTGCTCCTCGACGACGCCCGGGACTACGCCCAGATCGAGGCGCTGCTGCCCGGTTCGGCGGGCTGCGCGGTACTGGTCACCAGCCGCGGCACCCTCCCGGAGTTGCCCGCCGCACCCCGGTTGCGGCTCGACGTGCTGCCCGGGGAAAAGGCGCTGACGCTGCTGGGCCGGATCGCCGGAACCGAGCGGGTGGCGGCCGAGCCGGAGGCCGCCGCGGCACTGGCCGCTCGCTGCGGAGGGTTACCGCTGGCCCTGCGGCTCACCGGATCGCGGCTGGTGGCGCGGCCCGCGTGGGCCCTGTCCGACATGGTCCGCCTGCTCGACGGGTCCCGCTGGATCATGGACACGCCCGCCGGCGCCGAGAACGGGCCGGCCGCCTGTTTCCAGCTCAGTTACGACCTGCTCGGCGCGGAGGAGGCCCGGCTGTTCCGGCTCCTGGCGATACCCCGGCAGGCCACCGCCGACACCGCGGGCGCGGCGGCGCTCGCCGGCCTGCCGCCGGCCGACGCCGGGCGGTACCTGGAGCGGATGGCCGACCTCGGACTGCTGGAGACACCGGCCCCGGACGTCTACCGCTACCACGACCTGCTCCGCGAGTTCGCGGCAGCGCGTTCGGGGGAGGAGGACCGGCCCGAGGAGCGGGCGGCGGCCCTCACCCGGCTCGTGGACCACTTCCTGGCCCGCGCCCGCGCCGCCTACACCCGGCACCGCCCGGGCCACCCGGTCGCCGGCCTCCTCCGGCCCTCCGCGCTCCCGCCGGACGACGGGGAGGGACCGCCCCTGCCCGCGCCGGCCGCCGTACTGGCGGTCGCCGAGCAGACGCTGCGCGCCGTCCCTTCGGCGATCGGCCCGGTCGCCGATCTGGTGCTCGCCCTCGAACCGTCGCTGGACGGCTCGTTCCTGTGGGACTCCCTGGTCTCCCCGGCCCGCGCGATCCTGGACACCGCCGGGGAACAGGGGCATCTGCGGGCGGCGGGCCGCGTCGGATACCTGCTCGGCAGCGCCCTGACCCAGTTGGGCAGGTTCGACGAGGCCGAGAAGGCGCTCCACGACGCCGAACTGGCGACGCGGACCGTGGGGGACGAGGCCGTGCGCACCGAAGTGCTCACCCGTCAGGCCCTGGTGTGCCAGTACCTCGCCGAGTGGGAACGGGCCGAGGCCGGATACCGCCGGGCGATCGCCGCCGGCGAGGCGTGCGGCAACACCTGGGGTGCCCGCAACGCCCGGCTGAACAGCGTCGGTCCGCTGCTGCGGCTGGGACGGGCGGAGGAGGCGGCCGAGACGGCTCGGATCGCCCTGGAGACGGCTCGTGCGTCGGAGGATCACTACGGGGAGGCGTACGCGCTGTACCACCTGGGGGTGGTGGCCCGGCACCTGGGACGGATCGACGAGTCGGTCGCCCGGCACCGGCGGAGCGCGGCGCTGGGAGCGGGCCGCGGCTACCCCGCCTTCGAAGTGCTGAACGCCGTGTCGGAGACCACCGCCCTGCTGGCCGGCAACCGCCCCCGGGAAGCCGTGGAGTGCGGCGAACGGGCCCTGGCCGCCGCCCGCCGGCTCGGCTGGCGCGCCGCGGAGGCGCGCACGCTCCGCCTCCTGGGCAGCGGCCTCGCCGCGGCCGGTGAGCGCGACCTGGCCCGGGAGCGGCTGACGGAGGCGGTGGAACTCCTGGTCTCCGCCGGCGCACCGGAGGCGGCCGAGGCGAAGGAGCTCCTGGCCGGCTTGTGAACCCCCTGGGCTTGCGCGGTCTCCCCGGTCCTTGAGGGCAAAGCCACGTGCTCATCAGCTGGAACAACGGCAACGTCGGCACGTACGCCAACGTCGAACGACGGCACCCGCGCCGCCGTCGAACTTCTCAGCCAACCCTCCAAGCCCCCGGCAGCCCGCACCCTCGCGGGCTGCCCCCGTCGAACCGATACGGCGGGGCGTCAGGCGATCACCGTCGTCCCGGCTTGCCCGGCCGGGGGCGGCTGTCCGCGGGAAACGGCCGCCCCGGCTCTCGCTGGTGCCTCACAGAGCGAGGTAGAACCGCACGGTGGTGCCGTCGTCGCCGGTGTACAGCCGTACGAGGTCCGACACGTAGTGGACCAGCATCAGCCCCCGCCCGCCGAGCTGCCCGGGCTCCGGTGGCCTGCGGCCGGCGAGGGGATCGGTCAGCCGTCCGGCGTCGCGGACCTCGCACACGACCTGTCCCGCCTCGGACCAGATCGCCAGTGTTCCCCGGCCGCCGCCGTGGATCACGCTGTTGGTCGTCAGCTCGGCGACGGCCAGCTCCGCGTCGATCAGCCGCGGGCCCGCCAGTCCCCACCGCGCCGCCTCGGCGACGGCGAACGTCCGGACGGCGGACAGGTCCCCGGCGCCGAAGGAGAAGACCGCGGCGTGCGGCACGGCCGGCAGCTCCTCGTTGTACCGGGCGACGACCGCCTCCCAGTCGTAGGCGGCGCTGAACTCGGTACGCCCGCCGGTGATGACGGTGGGGTGGGTGACCCGCGCGTCGGCCAGGACCTCCTCGTCCAGCCGCGCCTCGTCGTAGGGGCACAGGATCGTCGCCTCCCGGCCCGCGAACGCGGCGTTGATCAGCGCCTCGTGCTGCGCGCACGCCGGGTACTCCACCGCGCTGCGGCCCGCCCAGATCGGCTCGCCGATGATCCGCACCCGTCCGGTGGGGTGCGCGTCGGCGAATCCCCGCAGCACGCGCGGGATGATCCGGCCGGGGTTGCGCCCGGCCTCGGTCATGTCCAGGAACAGCAGGCCCTCGCCGTCCGCCCCCAGCCCTGCCCTGATCAGTTCCAGGTTGGGGCCGGGGACGGCGACCGCCACCGGTTCACCGGCGGCCAGTCCCTCGCGCACGAAGGAGAGCGTCTGCTCGGTGTACTCCTCCTCCGTGCGGTAGAACAGCGCCGGGTGCTCGAACGTCTCGTCGACGGCCGTCGTGCTCATCGCGGTACCACCTCGATCCGCCGCAGTCCCGGCCAGAACATCTCCAGCACCCGCGGTACGTGGGGTGGCGGGTGCTCCACCACGATCCTTCCGGCGGGCAGGCGCAGGGCCGTGACCGCGAGCGCCGTCACCCCGCCCACGTCGAGGAACTCCGCCCCCGACAGCTCCACGTACGACACGTCGCCGTGCCGCCGGGCCAGCTCGGTCAGGGCCGCCTCCCAGGACGGGCGGGTGATCACGCTGATCTCGCCTCTGGCGCGTATCCCTGGGCGGCCGGGCAACGGGCCCACCTCCAACGCGGCCCGCGCGGGCCCCGCCGGGCCGCCGGGCCCGCTCACCGCGTGTGGGGTCTCCACCCTCGGTCTCCTTACGACGTCCGCCGGCCGCCTGCCGTCCCCCGGCTTCGACACGGCGCGGGCGGAGGGGAAGGTCCCCTCAGCCAGGCAGTCTACGCAGCGGCCCACCGGACGAAGCGACCGCCCGGGAACCGGAGGGGAACGACCGCGGGCCGGCCGACGGAAGGAGGCGCGGACCGCCCGGCACACGACCGCCTGACCCCGCCCGGAAAAGGAATGCCTTCGGGTGAACGCCGTCGTCCCCTCACCCCGCACCGTCGGCGGTCTGCCGCCGGTGGAATGCCTGTCCCGCGCAGAGGACGGTGAGCGGCCGCACGCCCTGCTGCGGCGGGCGGCCCCCGGGCGGCGGATGGCCAGTGGCGCGGTATGCGACGGCGGCACCGGCGGACGGCCCTGGGCCCTCAACTCCCGGGTCCCGCGCGGCTACCGGTGCACCGCCCCGGACCGGCACGTCGCCGCCCTGCCCGCCGGTCGCCCGTGCCCAGGGCGGCTGTCCGGCAGCGCGCGACCGTCCAGGCCGGCGCAGGGATCACGGCGACGCCCGGCCCTCGCTCCGGCTTCCTGTGCGGCGCGTGACCTACCAGGCCGGGCTGCCCGACCGGATCGGGGCGACCGCGCGGTCGCCGAAGCCGGTCCACGGGCGCCAGCCGCCGCCGGGGCGATCCTGGACCCGGGTGCGGATGAGGCCCTCCGTGGTGACGGCCAGGACATGGATGCGTCCCGTGGCATCGGCCGCCGCCGTCGGCGGGGCGGCGAGCCGGACGCCGGGCTCGCCGAAGTCGTCCCCGGAGGCCCAGCTGCCGCCTGGGGCCGTCTGCCAGCGGTGGGCCAGCCGGGCGCCGCCGGGGGACAGGACGAACGCCTCCAGCCGGCCGTCGGCGCCGGGGGCGAGCACCGGGGCCGTGGCCGTCCAGCCGAACAGCGGCTGCCAGTCGTCCCAGCCGCCGCTCGGCACAGTCTGACGCCGCTGGAACGCCGCCACCCCGGACGGGGCCATGGCCGTGACCGTGAGCCGGCCGCTGCCGTCCCGTGCCACCCGGGGCGCGCAGCCGGCCGCCGTGCCGAAGCGCTGCCACGGTGACCACGCCCCGCCCGGCGTCTCCTGCCACCGGTGGAGGATCTCCGCGCCGCCGGGCGCGAGGGCGAAGACCTCCAGCCGTCCGTCGGCGTTGGCGGCCACGACGGGCGGGGCGCCCACCGGCCCGCCGAAGCCGGCGTCCCACGCCTCCCACGTCAACGAACCGGGCGCCGACTGCCGCCGGCGGGCGATGCCGGTGCCGCCCGGGCTGAGCGCGAACACCTCCAGCCGTCCGTCGGCGTCGCGCGCGACGGCCGGCGCGGCACCCGCGGGACCGCCGAACCCGTCCCACTCGTACCAGCCGCCGTCGGGCCGCTGCACCCGGTGGTGCAGGCCGGCGCCGCCCGGGTCGAGGGAGAACACCACCAGCGTGCCGTCGGCGTTGCGGCCGAGCGTGGGAACCGCCCCGGCGGGCCCGCCGAACGACTCCCACGCCGACCACGTGCCCTGCTCACCCGACCGCGCGTCGAGCAGGACCCGCCGCATCGGCGAGCGGTCGCCCGCCGACAGCGCGAACACCGTCAGCCGGCCCTCGACGTCCGGACCGGCCACGGGATTGTCCGGGCTCTGCCAGGGCGGTGGCGTGTCCCGCCGGAGCAGAGGGGCCACGTACAGCCCCTGCTGGAACCAGCCGGCGGCGCTGGCGTACCACTGCTGCCCGTCGGTGACCACCTCCACCGCGTGGCCGGGTACGTGACCGGCGTAACCGTCGATGCCGAAGCGGAACGGGTCGCGGGAGGCGAACACGTCCGTGCCGTCGTAGCCGTTGCGTGGCCCGACGAACAGGTGGTACCAGCCGTCGCGCTCGACGACGAAGGGCGACTCGGTGATGGACAGCGTCGCCGTCGTGGTCGCGTCGGTGAAGGCGACGGCCTGCGGGCCCCAGTGCACGAGGTCGAGGGACCGCCGGCATGCCACGACGTGCCGGCCCTCCTGACCGGGGGCCCGGAGCCCCCAAAGACCTCGGTGTAGTACATCACCCACTCGTCGCCGATGCGCAGCACCATGGGGTCCCGCGCCACCAGGCCCCGGAACAGCGGGCCCGTGGGCAGGCGCCTCCAGGTGAACAGGTCGGTGGAGGTGGCCAGATCGATCGCGGCACCGTCCCGCCCGCCGGCGGCGTAGAACATCCAGTACGTGCCGTCCGCCTCGACGACGTACGGCGCCCACAGGTGTTCCTCGCCGAAGTACGACGGGTCGACGGTCAGCGCGTCGGCGTGTGTGGTCCACGGCCCGGACAGGTCCGGTGCGGAGGCGTGGGCGAAGGACACCTCCGCGCCGCTGTCCGGTGACTGGCCGTCAGCCGCGCTCGCCCCGACGATGCTGAACAGGTGCCACCGGCCCGCCGTCTTGATCAGGGTGTGGTCGTTGAGATAGCGCCTGCGCCCGGGGGTGGACGGATCGTAGACGTGAGTGAAGGGCCCCGCGCCGATCCACGGGTGCGGCGGTGCGGGCGCGGCCGTCCCGGCCGCGGCGGGGGCGGCGCCGGAACCCAGGAGGGCGAGCGCGCCCGCCGCGGCGGAGCCCCGGAACAACTGCCGTCTGGTGATCGGACGGGTGATCGGGCGCATGGGTCCTCCGCTCCTCCGCTCTCCGCGGTGTCAGGTGATGACCGGGCCGGACGTGGCGTTCACCCAGGACCAGTCGGACCAGGTGCTGAAGCCGGTCTGCCACTTGTGGCGGACCCCGGCGCCGCTGGTGCTGAACACTTCGAGACGGCCGTCGGCATTGGTGGCGGCGGTGATCTCGCTCCCGCCGATGCCGAAAGCGGTCCAGTCGCCGTACGGGGCGTTGACGCCCGTCTGCCACATGTGCAGGGAAACGTCGTTGGTGGCGGCGAACACCTCGACGCGCCCGTCGGCCGTGCGGTCGCTGGTGAGCTGCGCGTTGGCGGGTCCGCGCGTGGGCTCCCACCCGGACCAGCTGCCCGGGTCCGTCTGGTACCGGTGGAAGACGCCCTCCGGGCCGGAGGCGAACACCTCCAGGCGGCCGTCGGCGTTGTGGTCGACGGTCAGGTCGTGGCCGCCACCACCGAACTCGCCCCACGCCGACCACCCGCCGTTGACCGCGGTCTGGTACTGGTGCTGGAAGACCTTGTCGTTGAGCGCGAAGACCTCCAGCCGGCCGTCGGGCGACTTCTCCATCGCCAGCAGGCCGGCGGCCGGGCCGCCGCCCGTCGGCTCCCACTGCGACCAGCCGCCGTTCGGCGCGTTCTGGTACCGGTGGAACACCCCCTCCGGGCCGGAGGCGAACACCTCGATGCGGCCGTCGCCGTTGACCCCGGCGGCGGCGTCGCGCCCGCCCGTGCCGAAGTCCTCCCAGCCGGACCAGCCGCCGGACGGCGACATCTGGTAACGGTGCCGGAACGTCTTCCCGTTGACCGCGAACACCTCCAGCCGGCCGTCGGCGTTCGGCGCGATCGCGAGCTCCGCGCCGCCCGGGCCGCCCAGCTGCTCCCAGGGCGACCAGCCGCCGTTGGCCTGGAGCTGCCAGGCGTGGTGCACCCCGTCGGCCGCGGCCGCGAACACCTCCAGGCGTCCGTCCGCCGACCGGGCCGAGACCACCCGTCCCGACTCCGCCGGATGCACCAGCGGCGCCGGCCCGGGGCGGGCCCCGGGGTGCACGGCAGGGTCACCCCACGCTCGGCGAGGTAGGGCTCGGGGTCGATGCCGTGGTTCATGGACGTGTCCCGCCGCACCCGCAGGTGCAGGTGCGGGCCGCTGGCCTCGCCCTCGGCCCCCATCAGCGCGATGCGCTGGCCGGCCGTCACGCGCTCGCCGACGGCGACGTCCCGCTGGTACATGTGCCCGTACTCGGTCACGGTCCCGTCGGGGTGCAGGATCCGGATCCACTGTCCGTAGCCCTGGGCGGGGCCGGACGCGATGACCTCGCCGTCACCGACGGCGAAGATGGGCGTGCCGTAGTTGTTGGCGATGTCGACCCCGTCGTGGTCCCGGGCGCCGCCGTAGTGGTCGGATACGAAGCCCGCGGTGGGGCACGCGGCGGCGAAGCCCGCGACCTGGGCCCGGGCGGACGCCGGGGACGGCAGCGCGAGCGCCGGCAGTACGGCGGCTGCCGCCGCGACGACGACGCTCAGCGCGCGTCGGGAAAGGCGGTGCAACACGTGGCGTTCCTCCTCCGTGGGGACCCTCCCGGGCGCGGGGCCGGGGGAGACCGCCGCGCCCGGGAGCCGTGATGTCCTGCCGTGCCTGCGGGGCTTACGCCTTGCGCAGCCGGTCGATGATGCCGTTGAGGTCGTCGTTGAACAGGTCCGGCCGGACGAAGTGGCCGCCGGGCACCTCGTGCCACTCGTGCGGGATGCCGGCCCTGCCGAGGAAGCCGCGGAACTCGCGCTGCGTCTCCAGCACGGCGGTCTCGTTGAACCGGTCCCAGAAGGTCGGTTCGGGGCTGGTGCCGGAGACCAGGAAGATCCGCTTGTTGCGGTAGCTCTCGACGCGCTCGACCGGGTTGTCGGCGGAGACCCTGGCCTGGTCCCAGAACGGCGCGCCGTAGACCGTGCCACCGCCCAGCTCCTTCGCCGCGGACGACAGGTTGGCCCAGTGGACGACGCCACCGGCGATCCCGGCGGCGTTGCCGCGCAGGCTGGCCGGGCCGGAGTGGGAGCTCACCGAGGCGAAGTGGCCCCAGTACTTGGCGGCGTACTTCAGGGCGCCGAAGCCGCCCATCGAGAACCCGGAGACCGCGCGGCCGTCGTACTCGGCGTACGTCCGGAAGTGGGCGTCGATCCACGGGATCAACTGGTTGATGTGGAAGGTCTCCCAGTTGCGGGGACCCACGTTGGTGCTGACCGGGTTGGAATACCAGCCCGCGGGCCCGCCGTCGGGCATCACCACGATGAGCGGCTTGCCGGCGGTCCAGGGGCGGATGCCCTTGACGTCGAAGGAGATGAAGTCCTCCAGACCGCCGTGGAGCAGGTAGAGGACGGGGTAGGTGCGACCGCTGGTGTGGTAGTCGTCCGGAAGCAGGACGTTGACGGCGGGCTGCCAGGCGATCTCCTTGGTCGCGAACCGGTAGTACCACATGCGCGGGTCGGACTCGTTGCGGTCCACGACGGTCAGGCCGTCGTCGGCCGCGTGGGCCGACGAGGCCGACGTGAGAACGCCTCCGGCGCCCAGGGCCAGCGCCGCGGAGGCTCCGCCGACGGCCTTGAGGATGCCCCGGCGGGTGGGGTGCTGCTGCTCGTTCAACGCGACTCCCTGGTCGGTGAATGGGTGGAGGAGGAGCTAGTTGTCGGTGATCCAGGTGCCCCTGGAGGGGTTCCAGTGGATGGTCGCCTTCTGGAACTTCTGGGCCTTGCCGCCCGCCTCGTCCGTCTCGTCCGTCAGGGGGTAACCCACCGCGGCTTCGTGGCCGGCGTTCTGGAAGGCCTTGAGGATCTCGCCGTGGACGGTGTGGGCGCCGGTCGCCGGCGACCAGAGGAACAGCCCGCGTTCGAAGAACTGGTAACGGCCGCGCGTCCCGTCGGGCGCCCGCCCCGCGTCGGCCTCGTCCATCGTGGGGAAGCCCCAGCGCTGCTCGGAGTCCGTCGCCCAGTACTTGGCGAGGATGTCGCCGTAGACCGCGAAGGCCGCGTCCGGGTGCCAGATGACGATCCCGTTGCGGAACAGCTGGAAGCGGCCGCCCAGCCGGGCGTCCTCCTCGGCGCGCAGCGGTTCGCCGAGCGGGCCGCCGGGACCGCCGAGGCTCTGGTACTTCGCGCCGATCGAGCCGTACGGCTGGAACGCCTCGTCCCGCATCGCCCGGGCGACGCCCTCGGCCTCGTCGTAGCGGGCCGGGTAGGCGGACCGCTGCACGGCCTGGGCGAGCTGCCCGGCGGTGCTGCCCTCCATGCGCGGTTCCATCTGCTGGGCGACCTCGAAGAACTTGTTGGCCGCGTAGTCGACGTTGAGGACCTGCTCGGGCGTGCCCCAGCCCTGCGACGGCCGCTGCTGGAAGACGCCGAGCGAGTCGCGGTCGCCGCAGTTCAGGTTGTTCATACGGGACTCGACCCAGCCGGTCTCGAAGCCGGCGAGCATCACCTTGTCGGAGACGTTGCGGCGCTGCCCCACCTCGTAGACCTTGCGGGTCACCGCGATGTCGCGTTCGGCGGGGATGTCGCAGAAGGCCTCGGCGGGCGCGGCGTGCCCCAGCGGGCCCGGGATGGTGGCGGTGTTATGCGCCGAGGGCGGCTGCCCGTGGCCCGCAGCGTGCCCGGCGGCCAGGGCGCCGGGGGCCGGGAGGAAGGAGGTGACGGCAAGGGCCCCGCCGATCAGGAGCGTGCGTATCCGGCGCATGCTGTCTTCCGTTCCGTGTGGGTGAGGTGACCGACGGCCCGGAAGGTAGTAGCGGGGTTACGGGGGCGGTATCCGGAACGATCCGGAGTGACGGCCGGGCCCCGCGTGCCTCACGGTGGGGGAGTGGGGCGGGGGCACACGGGGACGGAGGGCCGGTCCTTGGTACGGACGGCGGGCAGCCAGGCGGTGCCCGGCCCGGACGAGCCGGCCGGGAGCCGGACGCGGAACCACTGGGACGAGCGCAGGCCCGTCTCGTCGACGATGGGCAGCCCCTGCGGCAACCGGCAGTCGACGGCGAGGACGTCACCGTGCCACACCCGCGTCGGCACCACGTTGTCCGGCGTGTAGGGGCGGAGAGGGTCGATGGCCAGGCCGAGGCTGCAGTTGGGGTCCGGCTTGCCGGCGCGGTCCCGGCAGGTCCGATCGGCGTTGAACACCCGTACGCGGCCGGCGGCTACACCGGACGACGGGCCGGCCGCGGCCGCGGTGGACGCCCCGTCGCGGCCCGGCCGTGGGGGAGCGGTGTCACGGGCGGCGTACCACCAGCCCGCCGCGAGCGCACCGCACACGGTGACGGTGAGACCGGTACGGAGGGCACGGGTGCGGCGGGGGCGACGGGGTTTCCCGGCGGCCGGTGTGTCGGACGCGTCCGCCGTGGCCACGTGGGAGGCGATGCGGTCCAGCAGACTCTCGGCGGTGTGCTCGGCCCGTGCGGCATGGGCCGGAGCCAGGCAGTCGGTGACCAGCTGGCGCCAGAACGGCGGTACGGCCGGGTCCAGGCGCAGGGGCGCCCGCCCGTCCGCGTACTCCTGTGCTGCGGCAGCGCGCGAGACGGGCGTGGCTCCGGGGAACGGAGAGGCTCCGGAGGCGAACACCTGGTGGATCACGATGCCGAGCGCCCAGATGTCGGCGCTCGGCCGGACCCGCACGCCCTGTTCGCTGAGCGACGCGTTCCACCGCTCGGGCGGGAGGTAGTCGAAGGTGCCCATGGGAGGGGCGTAGCCGTGTGTACCGTGGGTGCCGGTCAGTTCGGTGACGAGCCCGAAGTCGGAGAGCTTGACGGAACCGTCCGCCATGAGCAGGACGTTGTCCGGCTTGAGGTCGCCGTGCACCCAGCCGCTGCGGTGCAGGTGGGCCAGGCCCTCGCAGATGCCCTCGACCAGCCGGGCGCCCTCGGCCCCGGTCACCGCGGTGTCGAGCCGTTCCCGCAGGCTGCACGCGGCCCGCTCCATGACGAGGACGATCGCGCCGTCGAGGAACGGCTGGTCCGGATCGCTGACCTCGACGGAGTCGAGCAGGCGGATCAGCCGCGGGTGCCGGGCCCGGCGGCCGAATTCCACCTCCCGACGGGCGACTTCGGCGACCTTGCGGGCCTGGCTGGGCGCGAGCCCGCCGGTCGGCAGGATCTTGAGCGCGACCGTACGGGGGACTTCCGGGCCGCCCGTTCCCGGAGTGGCCGGGCGGCCCGCGTAGACCGTTCCCCAGCCGCCCGCGGCGATCGGGCCGGTGACCTCCCAGCCGCCGATGCGGTGGCCCGGCGGCAGCGGCCGGGTCCCGTCACTCCCCGGTCCGCCGGACGACCCCTGCACCGTTCCCTCCTCCGGTCCGCCCCGGCCCCGCGTCCCGGGGACCGTTCCCCGCCCGGGGCGGCAGCAGCGCCAGGTGTTCCTCCCGTACGAGCCCGAACCGCAGGGCGAGCCCGACGAGCGCCTCGCGCTTGCCGTTGCGGCGGGCGTCGCGCCGCGCGTCGGCCCCGGCGGGAGTGCTGATCCGGATCTTCTCCTCCGCCAGGTAGTCGATGTGCGAGCTGACGGCCCGGGCCGTCAGCCGGGGACAGGCCGGGTGGCCGGCGAGCCGTTCGACGATCTGCGGGGTCGTCGGGACGGCGACCGGTGACACGTCGCGCAGCCGCGGTTCGCACAGGGCGACCAGGACCAGGAAGTAGGTGGCCGTCTCGTCCAGCGAGTACGCGGTGACCGTACGGCTCCCCCAGGGGCCGCCCATGCCGCCGGGGTCGAGGTAGACGTGGTCGGGCGCATAAACCTGGAAGGACACGGTCGCGCTGCCGCGGGTGGGCAGCACGACGCGGGAGAACTCGAAGGGGATGGGAGCGCCGGCGCGTCGTGGCGGCACCCGCAGGTACTCGCCCGCCCCTTCGGGGTTCTCCACCAGGTAGCTGTGGGTCGTGCTGTGGTTGCTGAGCTGCCAGTGGTCGTCGGTCACCCGGATCTCGCCGGCCAGCCGGGAGATCGCGGCGTCGACGAGCCGCAGTTCGACGGGGACCGTGGGGGACCCGCGCCCGAACCGCGCCACTTCGCCCGGGGCGAGCCGCAACGTCACGGCGTCACCACACGGCTCACCATCACCGCCGGCATCGCTGCTCCCCGGCAGGTGAACGACAATCCCGCGCACTGTCCTCTCCTCCCCCGCCGTCGGTCACCGGCCCGCCGGCGGACGTCACGCATGCCGAACGTTACACATCGGGGGAGGGGCGAGGAGGGGCAGCAGCTGGTGTCGTACAGATCATGGGTCCGTCCCGGCAGTGCGCGGGAGAACCACAGTGGTATGCCGTCCAGGCGGCGACGACCTGGACGTTCATGCCGCGCTGCTTGTGTTTCCGCGAGTAGCAGGCGTCGTCCGCGGCGATCCGGTCGGTCGGGATCAGCGTCCCGTCAACGATGACGCGATCCCCCTCACCCGGACCCGACAGCGCTTCGCGAAAGACCGGATGCCCAGACCGCGGGGATGCCGGGCGTCTCGTCGACGTACCTCCAAGCCGTGGACTGCGACACCCCGAATCCGGCACCCACCTGCGCGAACGTCTCGTTCTTCCGCGGATGCGCCGGCACTGGAAGAGCCTGCTTGAAGCAACCCGGCCTCCGCCACGCCGACTTCGGCTCGGATCTCTGGGCATGTCTCTGGGCATGGAACGGCCGCGAAACGTGCTCAACGAGCTGATGCGCGACAGTGAGCATGGCTCGATCCATGGCTGTCCGGGTGGTCTTCCCCGAGCAAAAGTCCTCTCCGGCACGCCACGACTGTAGGGACCCCTTCAACGTCCGTCGGCGTGCAACTGGGCTGGCAGACGATGGAGTCGACGTTCACATCCCCCGTG
This sequence comes from Streptomyces sp. CA-181903, assembly GCF_050937075.1. Lineage (NCBI taxonomy): Bacteria > Bacillati > Actinomycetota > Actinomycetes > Kitasatosporales > Streptomycetaceae > Streptomyces > Streptomyces sp. CA-181903. Next base: position 28,583 of record NZ_JBNJLY010000001.1, on the reverse strand, counting down.
ACCAGGCCCTTCGCGTCGGCTTGAGCCCGGAGTCGGCTCGCTGATCCGCTCGACCGTGCCGAATGGGCGGTCGGAAGGCCCGAAGCCCCCGTGGTCTTCCGAGGGGGAGAGCGCCGGCCTTTCCGCGCACCGTGCGGAGTTGCCTGGAGGCCGGTTCTTCTCGGGGCGCCGTGAATTGGTAACGCGCTGGCCGGCGTTGTCCAAGTCCACAGGTCGTGGTCGGTCAGGTCGGGCGGGAGATGACCATGACGTATTCGCAGGGAGCGTTCGTCCGGTTGGCGAAGCCGTGGCCCGCGTCGGCTTGGAGGAACAGGGAGTCGCCGGCGTCGAGGGTTTCGTTGATCCCGCCGATCGCGACGGTGAGGGTGCCTTCGAGCACGAGGAGTTGTTTCTCCGTGCCCGGGGGATAGGCGGGCAGCAGTCCGGTGGAGACCTGTGCGTCCCACCATGGGATTGATCTACGACGCGCTCGACGAAGCGGGAATCGACCGCGCGCAGATCACCGATGTGGCCATCACCCACCGGCACGAAGACCACGTGAGCGGCCTGATCGCGCCGGACGGTTCGGAGGCGTTCGCCGCCCTCGAGCGCGTGTGGATCGGCACGGGCGACACCTCGGTGTTCACGGGGCGGCTCGAGCCGGTCCGTGAGCGGGTGGTACCCGTGTCGGAGAAGGTCGCGATCAACGACTGGACCACCGCGCTCCCGGCACCGGGCCATACGCCCGGTCACACCGTCTACGAGGTCAGGAGCGGTGCCGGCCGTCTTCTCGTCTGGGGCGACACCGTGCACGTTCCCACGCTCCAGTTCGATCGGCCGAACGTGGCCTGGGAGTTCGACGGCGATCAGTCTCAGGCCCGCACCGCGCGAGTGGCGCTCCTCGAACAGCTGGCCCAGCCGCAGCACTTCGTAGCCGGCGCTCACCTGGACTCACCCGGCGTCGCCCGCGTGACCCCCTCCGGCGACGGCTACGCGCTGGAATACCTCGCACCACCGATCGGCTGACCGAGCCTGCCGGCTCCGGGCCGCGCCCGTGATGACGACGCAAGGAAGGGCGAAAGTCGTCCGGCCCGGCTGGTCGCCCAGGACCTCGATCACCTGACGGCCGTCCCCGCACCAGCGGCATGCGTGACGGCCTCCGGTCCGTCCCGGTTGAGGATGCCGCGCCCCTGCCAGGTCACACCCGTGCCGGCACGTTCCCCTTCCCTGTCTCCGCCTGTGAGATGGGGATGCACCTGGCGTGACCGGCCTGTTCCTGCGCGAACCGGGCCGGGTGGCCGTGCCTTGCCCCCGTGGAGGCCGGGGCAGCTTTCGGTGATGGCGGGTAAGGGGTGGCGGGCCGGCTGCCGGGGGTGGGATTTGTGCTGGGCCGGGGGCGGTGTGCGACAGTGGGTGGGCCCTGCGGTGCGCTCTCCGGCGCGTCCGGTGCGCGGTCTACCGCCGGGGCCCCTGACATCTTCCATTCCCGAACAATGGTTTCGGTCTTGCCCTGCGCGGGCCCGAACCGTCCGTCCGTCCGCTCTCCCGCCCTCCGCAGAGGGATTTTTTCCCCGGAAAGCCGATGCAGGTCACGACTTTTTCTCCCCGGACCGCAAGTCTGTTTACCCAGGATCTGGAACTGCAGCCCGGCTCGGCCCTGCTGCGCTTCGGCGCCGCGCGGCCGCGCCCGGCCGGCCGGTTCGATTGGTCCGGTGATGGTGCGGTGGCTTGGCTTGATGAACCGCGCGGTCATGTGTGGAGTGTCGGTGAGCCGGCCGCCGCGGCCGGCCTCATGCTCCGCGCGGCGCACCAACTCCCGGGAAAAATCAGGGGATTCACGGGGCCGCGGGGTGTCGATGCGCTGCTCGGCCGTCACCTCGCAGTGACTGATCCGGTTGCTTGGGCGTTCCGCTGGACGCTTGATGAGCCACCACTGCATCCCGGGGAGGAACAGGTGAGAGAGCTGGGTGAGGCAGACCACAGCGAGCTACGTGCTTTCCTCGGCAAGCACAGCCCGGCTCACTCCACCGGGCCCGGTTCCTCTGATGTCAGCCGCTGGGCCGCGATCCGTGGCCCAAGCGGGCGCTTGGTGGCGTGCGGCGCCTTGAGTACCTTGCGGGACAGCGGTGCACCGCTGTTGGCGTCCGTCGCTACCGACGCGGCCTTGCGCGGGCAGGGACTCGGCGCGGCACTCACCTCGTGGCTGACTCGCCATGCTGTCCGCCGCCAAGGTTTGTGCACCCTGTGGCAGTTGGCCGACAACACCCCCGCCGACCGGCTCTACACCCGCCTTGGCTACCGCGACGAAGACCCCTGTGTGGCGGCGCGCATCAGCACCTGCTGACCCGGCCGCGCTCGATGACCCGCCTTGGTGCCTGACGTGCGGGCACGGCCGTTCGACCGTCGGCATCCACTCGCGGGCGCTGTCGGTGGAACATCGGCACCGTCGGGAGGTCCACGTCCCGCCGGCCTGGACGGGCGCGGGCGCGTTCCTCGCAGAAACGTCCGGCTGGTTTGACCTCGACCGCACCGAGGGCAGGAGCACGCCTTGTACGTTGCGGCGGAGAAGGACACCCCTGGGCCCGCATCTGACCGGTGGTGGGACGTGGCGCTGTGTGACGGATGCCGAGGGTGGCCGGAACACCGGTGATCAACGATGGTGCGGCGACAGTAGGCTGACGGCGTGTCATATGCGGGTCGGGGACAGCCGGCCTTCGGGGGATCTACGTCGAGAGAACAGGGCGTTCAGGATGAAGAGATTCAAGGCGGTCGTCGTCGCCGTCGTCGCCGCGGCAGGAATGTCCGTCACCGTGACACCGGCGCAGGCGGCGGATGTCTGCTCCACCGGGGGCGGCGGCAGGTACATATGCGATTACGGGGTGACGCAGCATGCGCTCCCGAAGGGGGAGAAGGAACAGTTCGTGATCGGCGCCGACTACGCGGTGTGGACGCGCTGGACCAAGGACGAGCGGTGGACGGGATGGGTGTCCCTGGGCATGCCGGATCCGGCCGGTTCCGCCCGTGCCACCAGCCGTGTCACCGTGACCGACCAGCCGGGCACATCGCAAACGGCCATCACCCTCCGCAACAGCAACGGCGCCTTGGTGGGCAGGACGCGCTCCGTCCCTGGGGCGAGCTGGACGCCTTGGGACTTCCCCAACTGCTGCTGACCGAGCGTTTCGCCCTCCGAAGCGCTTGCGTTTCCCAGGCGGCAGCCCGCCGTTCTCGGGAGCTGACCGGCGGTGCGGGCGCTCGATTCGGCGGGGGCCGGACCGTCTCCGTGCGGGCCGCCACACGGCGAGGGACCCGCGTTATGCCGTGAGTAAGGTGCACTCTGCAACACAGCCCTGCAACACAGGGTGTGTTGCAGCCCCAACCTGCAAGAACTCTCGTCCAAAGGCGGGGTCAGGGACGTGCGTCGCACACCGTGTTGCAGCTCGCCCAACCTCCGGGAGACCGACACGCCTATGTCGATCTCAGCGGTCCATCCTCTCCGGGGGCGAAGGGATGAGGGCAGGCGGCCCTCTCCTCCCACCGCGTGATCACCGTCTGACAATCGCCCAGAGCACGGTGGCCACCGCTCAGCGACTGCCGGGTGTGGCTGCCCGGCGTGTGCGGTCCGCGAGGAGGGTGGCGATGACGGCGAACGGACCGCCGACCGCCGCGCTCACTGGTGCTGTCCAGTCCATCGACCTCAGGTTTCGTCGTTGTCGTCGTCGTAGTGGACGTTGCCGTCTTCGTCGAGGTAGGGGTGGATCTGGGAGGGTGGGTGGCCATCGGTATCGGAGGGGCGGGGGCCTTCGGGCCCGTCGGGGCCCCAGCGTAGGAGTCGGCGGGCGCGGCAGATCCGGTAGAGGGTGCCGCCGGCCTCGAGCTGGTTGGCGCGTTCGGTCCGCAGTCGGTCGGCAGCCTGCGCATACGCGGCCAGTTGTTCGGCCGCGGGGTCGGTCCCTTGCGTGGCGACCGCACGGGCGTCAACGGTTCTGTCGTCGCAGTCCCAGGGGATCAGGCCCTGTCGGCGGGGCTCGAGCCAGGTCAGGGCGAAGTCCAGCGACTTGCGGGCGTCGTGGGCGGTGGCGTGCGGGCCGCCGCCGGCCTTCCACCCCTGCTCTTCTTGCTCCACGATCCGGAAGACGGGGGGCAGCAGCATCACGTCCGGATGGGTCGCCAGCGCCCGCCGGGAGTCCTCGCATACGTTGTCGGGGAAGTGGCCCCCGGCGTAGCCGAGATCGCGCAGTGCCAGGCGTTCCGCGGCCTGGAGGGGCGTGAGGGGCGCGTCGGGGTCCAGGACCAAGCCGTCATCGATGTGCGCGTCCCGGGCGCCGCGGTCCCAGTTGGGGACGGCAGGCTCGTAGTCGCTCGGCCGGGGCTGCTCAATACCGTCCGGCCCCAGCCCCGTGTACTCCTCGGCCCGCACCACCCGGTAACGGGTCCCCAGCACGGTGAGCTCGTCGACGCGCTCGCTCTCCAGCCGGGCCACCGCCGCCAGCAGGGCCTGCCGCTCCGCCGTGTCCTTCGCTTCGTCCTTCGCCCGGAACCACAACAGCGAGTTGAGACCGTCCCGGGCCAGCTGCGGAAAGCCGTCCTGCACCGCGATCACGACTCGCCACCGTGGCCCCTCGCCGGCGTCCTGTGCGACGACCCCGAACAACGGGCCCCGCACCAGCACCGTGTCCACCTCCAGCGCGGCGTCGAGCGCGTCGGCCTCCACGACCGCCTCCACCGGACCCGCCGGATACCTGACCTTGATCGGCCGCACCCCGTCGGGCTGCATCTTCCCATGACCCATACGCCCATCCTGCCGACCACAGCCTCAGCCCACGTGTGTTTCCCGATTCTCAGGACAGCGATGCGCCCGTGTGGGACGGCGGTGCCTCCTTCTCGCTCCCTCCCCGCGGGGGAAGAGGCACCCTCGCTTCCCGCCGGTGCTCGTCAGGCCGACTGCCGCTGGAGGGCGGCGAGCGGGGAGCGCCGGCCCTTCTTCACAGCGCGCAGCTGCTCCCGGTCGATCTCGGTCGTGGGCGACGGTCAGGCCGGCGACACCGTCCCCGAGCACGGCGACCGTCCGGCCGGCGGCCCCCGGCGTCCGCCGCCGCGCCGGGCGGGCCCGGTCCGGGGTGACGCGGCCGCCGCCCCCGCCGTCCCGCCGAGCGCGGAGGCCGCGGCGGCGGCCGTGACCCCGCCGAGGAATGCCCTCCGGGCGGTGCCTCCGCGCTTCAACCTTGCCTCGCTGCCCGCTTCCGCGCCCTTCACGCCCTGCTCGACCATGAGAACCGCAACCCCCTACCGTCGGTAACACGCCGTGTGGCGCAGGAGCATAAGGGCGCCTCACCCTCTCCCCGTCGCCGGTGGTGCGGCACGCGGTTCGGTCTCGACGGCCGGGATGCCGCCCCGCGCGGCTGCCTCGGCCAGGCAGGGTGGCTGGTGACGGTGGGTCACCAGCCCCTGGCGTGGCCGTCCGGGGCCTTCCGGATGCGGGCGTCACTCGGAGGCGGGTGTTACACGAAGGCGCTGTGCCCGGTGACGGCCTTGCCGACGATGAGGGTGTTCATCTCGCGGGTCCCTTCGAACGAGTACAAGGCTTCGGCGTCGGCGAAGAACTTGGCGATCTCGTATTCGAGGACGATGCCGTTGCCGCCGAAGAGCTCACGGGCCCAGGCGACACACTCGCGCATCCGGGCGGTGGTGAACGCTTTGGCGAGGGCGGCCTGTTCGGCGGTGTCCCGGCCGGTCTCGGTCAGCTGGGCGAGGCGGACGGTCATGCCGAACATGGCGGTCACGTTGCCGAGTATCTTCACCAGCAGGTCCTGGATCAGCTGGAAGGCGCCGATGGGCCGGCCGAACTGCGTGCGGTTGACGGCGTAGGCGCGGGCGAGTTCGTAGGCGCGTACCGCGATCGCCAGCGCCTGCCAGGCCACCCCGCCGCGGGTGCGGGCCAGGATGGCGGCGGTGTCACGGAAGCTGTCGATCCGCTGGAGGCGGTCGGCCTCTGGGACCCGTACCTCCTTGAGGGTGATGTCGGCGTTCTGCACGGTGCGGAGAGCGATTTTGCCCTCGATTTTGGTGGCGGTGAAGCCGGGGGTGTCCTTCGGCACCACGAAGCCCTTGACGTTGCCGTCGGCCGTGTCGCGGGCCCAGACCACCACGAGGTCGGCGAACGTGCCGTTGCCGATCCACCGTTTGGCGCCGTTGAGTACCCAGGTGTCGCCCTCGCGTCGGGCTGTGGTGCGCATGCCGCCCGCGACGTCCGAGCCGCCCTCGGGTTCGGTCAGGGCGAAGGCGCCGATCTTCCTCATCGCCGCCATGTCCGGCAGCCAGCGCTCGCGCTGTTCGTCGTTGCCGCCGCCGTGGATGCTGCCCATCGCCAGTCCGGTGTGGACGCCGCAGAACACCCCGAGTGACGGGTCGACACGGTTGAGCTCCAGGGTGAGGAAACCGGAGAACAGTGCGCCACGGTCGCGGCCGTCGCCGAATTCCGGGTAGGTGTAGCCGGCCGGGTTGATCCTGGTGAACTTCTCGACCGCCTCGAAAGGAAACTCCGCCCGCGCCCATGCGGCGTCGGCCAGCGGCTTGATCTCCTTCTCCAGGTGGTCGCGGATGGCGGCCAGTTCCTCCCGGTCGGCGTCGTCGAGCAGGTCGGCGTACCCGAAGAAGTCCGGGGTGGGATCGGCGGGCTTGGACATGGGTGACTCCTTCTCCTTAGGGTGGGGGCGGTGGGGCGCGGCCTCGCCGGCCCCGCGGGTATCAGGCGGTTTCAGACGAGCGCTTCAGCTCCGTCAGACGAGCGCTACGGCTCCGTCAAACGGGCGCCTCAGCTCTGCTCAGCTCTGCTCGGCCCGGCGCAGCGCCTCGTTCAGCGCGAGTTGCTTGCGGTCGCGCAGCGCGGCGCGCCGCCGGTACGCCTCGGGGCCGCTGCCGTAGGCGGCCTCGGTCTGGGTGACGAGCGTGGCGACGGCGTCGGGGTCCAGCTCCGGGTGGCCGAGCCGACGCCAGCCCTCGGCCAGGCCCGGGCCCAGGTGCCGCATCATGTGCCGGACGCCGCCGGGGCCGCCTCCGAGGTGGAAGCTTTCGAACGGGCCGACGGTGGCGTACCGGCCGCCCAGCGAGGTCTTCATCACCGTGTCGAGCTCCGCGGCGTCGAGGACACCGCTCAGGACGAGGTGGAACGCCTCCTGGAGCACGGCGCTCTGCAGCCGGTTGGCCGCGAACCCGGGCAGCTCCCCGCGCAGCCGTACCGGCGTCCTGCCCAGCGACCGGTAGAGGGCGAGGGCCTCCGTCACGGTCGTCTCCGTGGTGCGTTCGCCCGGGACGATCTCCACCAGCGGGACGATGTGCGGTGGGTTGAAGGGATGGGCGACGAGCAGCCGCGCGGCGACGGCGTCCGGCAGCCGCTCGGCGATGCGGGTGGCGACGATGCCGGAGCTGGAGGTGGCCAGCAGCGCGTCGGCCGGGGCGTGGCGGGCGGCGTCGGCGAACAGCCGCCGCTTGAACTCCACGTCTTCCGGCCCGTTCTCCTGCACCAGCCGCGCGCCGGCCACGGCCTCGGCCAGGTCGTGCGTGGTGCGGATGCGGCCGCGCAGGCCGGCCGCGTCGCTGCCGGGGAGCCCGGCGGCGAGCATCGGCAGTGCCTCGTCCACGGCCCGGTCCAGGTCGTGGCGTGGGTCGGTGATGGTCACCTCCCAGCGGTATGCGGCGAGCAGCGCGGCCCAGGCGAGGCCGATGGTGCCGGCGCCGACGACGGCGGCGGTCCCGGGCGGGCGGGTGGTGGTCATGAGGGGGTCTCCTCGGTGAGCTGGTCGTGGACGGGGACGGCGGGGGCCAGGGTGGGGTTGGTGACGGCGTGGCTGGCGGAGGCGATCCCGGACGCGGGCGGGTCCGCCGGCGGCGCCAGGACGTGCGGGAACAACTGGAGCCGCGTGGGCCCGGTGTGGGCCTCCCTGACCGTCAGGTCGGCGATCCGGGCATGGACGAGCTCGCACACACGGGCGTGTCGTCGTGGCAGGGGACGGCCTTGAGCAGGTACGTGGGCACGGCGATCCGCTCGCGGACGGCTGCCGGGTGGAGCGGGCGGTGCGTGTAGACCATCGTGGCGGTGGCCACCGGTACGCTGCCGTGGTTCAGCGTGCCGATCAGCGCGGCCTGTCCGGCGTACAGCGCGGGCCTGTCCATCGCCTCGGGGTAGGCGCCCACCTCGCGGCCGGCGGCCGTGGCCGCGAACCTGTCCGGGTCCATGGCGTGCGGGTACTCGCCCCGCTTGGCCCCGAAGCGCACCGCGATCGCCTGCCCCGCCTCGGCGTAGGGCCCGTAGGAGGTGACGTGGCCCGTCTTCATCCCCTCGAACCGCACCCGCGGTTCGTCGGCGTCGACGCGCAGCGGCTCGGGCACCATCGCCCGCGGCGCGTCGGGGTCGGTGCGGTAGGCGACGCTCGGGTACTCGCGGTCGGTGAAGTGGACGGTGGCGGGAGCGTACGCGGGTGCGGTGAGGGGCGTGTCGAGGGTTCGCAGGACCGGTGCGCGGTTCACCGTCCGCTCCACCGCGGCGCGCGCTTTTCACTGAAGGCGCGCACGCCTTCGGCGAAGTCGGCCGAGCGCAGCAGCGCGCCGATCTCGGCGGCCTGCGCGGCGAACGCCTCCTGCTCCGGGATCCCGTCCGCCCGCCGGACGGTCCGCTTCACCGCGGCCAGGGCCAGGGGCGCGTTGGCGGCGATCTCCTCGGCGAGCTCCAGGGCGGCGGACAGCGCCCGGCCGTCGGGGGTGAGGCGGTTGACGACGCCGAGTTCGCGGGCGCGGGCGGCGGTCACCGTACGGCCGGTGAGGAGGAGTTCCATGGCCAGGTGGTGGGGGACGCGCTTGGGGAGCCGGACGGCCCCGCCACCTCCCGGGATCAGCCCGCGCCCGACCTCGGGGAGCGCGAAGGAGGCCCCTTCGGCGGCGATCACCAGGTCGCAGGCGAGGGCGAGTTCGAAGCCGCCGCCCAGCGCGTGGCCCTCGACGGCCGCGACCAGGGGCTTGGACGTGGCCGCCTCGACGAGCCCGGCGAAGCCCTTGCCGGGCACGGTCACCTCTTCGCCGCGGGCGGCGGCCTTGAGGTCCATGCCCGCGCAGAAGGTGCCGCCCGCGCCGGTGAGGACGCCCACCCGCAGCCCGGGTTCGGACTCCAGGCGGTCCACGGCGGCGGCGATGCCCCGCGCGACCTCGGCGTCCACGGCGTTGCGGGCCCGCGGCCGGTCGATGGTGACGACGAGGGTGCGGCCGACGGCGCGGGTACGGACGGGCTCCGGTGCCGCGGTACGCGTGCTCTCGCTCACCGTCCGGCCTCCCCTTGGGCGAGTTCGTCGAGCACCTCGTCGGTGTGCTGGCCGGGCAGCGGGGCGTGCCGGCGCACCGAGGCCGGGGTGGCCGAGAACGTCAGCGGTATGCCGATCACCCGGTAGGCGCCCTCGGTGGGGTGCTCGGCGACGTCGAGCAGGTGGCCTTCCCGCACGTACGGGTCGTCGGCGGCCTCGTCGAGGCGCAGCACGGGGCCGAAGGGGACGTTGTGCCGGGCGCAGACTGCCGCCCACTGCCCGGTGGTCAGCTGGGGCGTCACCGATTCCAGCAGCTCGGCCAGGGCCTCGCCGTCCCGCGTGGAGTCGATGAACTCCCCGTTGACGCGCGGGTCCTCGGCGAGGTCGGGGCGGCCCGCGGCGACGAACAGGTCCCGGAAGTTCTCCGGGCTGTACGGCATGACCATCGCCAGGCCGTCCTTGGTCGGACGTGCCCGGTGCCCCTTGTTCATGGACAGCGGGAAACCGGTCGGGCCCGCCGGCGGCTCGAAGATCCGGCCCTGCAAGTGCTCGACCAGGTTGAACGCCAGCAGCGTGTCCACCATGGGCACTTCGACACGCTGCCCGCGGCCGGTCGCGCGCTGGTGCACGAGGGCGGCGAGCGCCGCGTAGACGATCGTCAGCGCCGCGACCTTGTCGCCGAAGATGCTCGGCAGCACCACCGGCGCCCCCACGTCGCCCGCGCGCTGGGCGAGGTCGACGAGACCGGAGGCGGCCTGCACCGTCTCGTCGTACGCGGCCAGCCGGGCCCGGTCGGAGTCGGAACGGAAGCCCTGTGCGTGGACGTGGATGAGGCGGGGGTTGACCGCGGCGAGGCTGTCGTGGTCCATGCCCAGGCGGCGTAGGGCGCCGACACGCATGTTGGTGATCAGGATGTCGGCGGTGCCGATCAGGTCCAGTGCCCTGGCGCGTTCGTCCTCGTCCTTGAGGTCGAGCCGCACGCTGCGCTTGTTGCGGTTCACATTCAGGTTCAGCGGGGTCATGCCGGGCGTGCGGTGCAGGGTGCCGATCCGCACGGTGTCGTTCGGCGACTCGATCTTGACGACGTCGGCGCCGAGGTCGCCGAGGATCTGGGCCGCGTAAGGGCCCATGACCACTGTGGACAGGTCGATAACGCGCACTCCGGCGAGCGGGCCGCCCGGCGCGTCGGTGTTTTCAGCGGATTCCATCACCACTCCAGCACGGAAGACAGGAAGACGGGACAGGAAAAGGGATCGGAGAGCTTCACGGGTTTCCCCGGTGACAGGGAAAACGCTAGATCCGCGGGACGGGGGAACCCAAGTGATCGGTGATACCGATGCGCGAAAAACGGCGTGACCAGGATGGTCACGCCGTATTCCGGGACGAGTGCGAGGGCGGTGGCGGAGTGGCGGAGCGGAGGGGTGATGGGGGCGGGGGCGGGCTGATCAGTACAGACCGCGCGGAGGGCGGGAGTCGGAGCCAGGAGGAGGGGGGTCAGGAGAGTCGGCGGGAGTAGGTCTCGACGCGCCGGCGGAAGCGTCCTCGCATGGGTCGAGGGGCGCGGCGAACACCGCTTCCGCCGTGCTGATAAGAGCGTGCAGGTCGCCGTCCGGCCGGGCGCGGTCGCGGCGCCAGACCAGACCGGTCGCCAGGGCGGGCGAGAAATCGCGGAACGGCAGGACGATGCTCGTGTCCTTTCCCTCCCCACGGCTGCCCGCACTGAGCAGCGTGATACCGAAGACCGAACCGTTCGCCACGATTTCGCGCACGCTCGCGTAATCCCCGATATCGAGAGTGATCTCCCGGTGGATTCCCGCGGCTTTCAACCGCACCTTGAGCTGGTCGAAATAGGTGGGGAGAGTGCCGGGCGCGGACGTCACGTACGTATGGTCGGTGAGTTCGTTCAACGACACCGAGCTCCGCCCGCCGAACTCGGCGCCGGGCAGCAGCGCGCCCAACGGCTCGTGCAGCAGTTCCAGCACCTCGATGCCTTCCGCGTGCACAGGCAGGTGCACCAGTGCCATGGCCAGGTCGCCACGCTGTACGGCGGCCACGAGGTTCGCGCTGTTGCCGGGCCAGCGCTTGACGTCGTACCCGTCGGCGCAGCGCGTCTCCAGCCGCGCCAGGCGCTCCCGCAGTTGTGGGTGCAGGACCGGCACCACGCCGACGTACGCCGCCCGCCGCTCCGCCCCCAGGGCCTGGCGAAGCCGCCAGGGAAGGTCGTCGAACCGGCCCAGGACGTCCTTCGCCGCCGGCAACAGTGCCGCACCGGCGGGGGTCAGCGCGACGTGATGCGAATCCCGGTCGAAGAGTTGCCGGCCGAGCTCCCGTTCCAGGTCCCGTATTCGCCGGCTCAACGGCGAGGTGGCCATGTGCAGTTGCCGCGCGGCGCGGGAGAAGCTGAGGTTCTCGGCGACCGCCACGAAGTAGCGCAGGTGAAAGATCTCCACCGCCGGACCCTATCGAGGGCGGGCGGGGGACCACCGAGCCGGACGGCACCGAGGTGACCACGGTGTACGAGCGCGGGCTCGTCCGGCTCGTCGCCCACGAGATCGACCATCTCGAGGGCCTGCTCTACACCACTCGCATGCGGCCCGGCGTCGAGCCGATCCCGGCAGAGGAGTACCGGCAGACCGGCCGCGCGTGGGCATACGCCAATACCCCTGGTCCCAGGCGTGATCGTGGGCATGGCAGTGACGAGGAGGGAATCCTCCGGTGGAAGGCCGGGCCGCCCGAGCCGCCACCATCGCGGCCTCGGGTCTCCGAGTGCCCGGTACATCGTGGCGGACCTGGCCTGCGTCCGCTCCGGCGCGGTGTCCGTCCCCCGGCCGCCGGGTGCTTCGGCGGCGCATCCGGCCCCCGTCGTCGAGCAGAGCGGGCCGCGCCTGCTCGTGCTGGACGTCGACCAGCTGGACGTCGCGCTCGCACTCGCGGTGAACGCCCCCTGGCTGGGCCGGATCGTCGTCATCGGCCACCGGCCCGAGGCCACCGCCCACCAGGAGAAGCTGGAGTCCGCGCGCGCCCGGCTCGCGGTGGGGGCCGGGGAGCGGCCCTGGACACGCTGGCGTCGGTCGTCGAGCGGGGAAGGGCGCTGCCGCCGCTGCCGCGGGTGCCCGACGCCTCGGCGACCGGCGCGCTGATCTACACTTCGGGAAGTACCTGCGCCCCCCAAGGGGCCATGTACACCGAGCGTGTGGCCCGCCAGGTGTGGGTCGACTTCGTACCGGGCCAGCCGGTGCGGCCGGCCATCGTGCTCATCTACCTGCCGCTGAGCCACATGATGGTAAGGGGCGTGCTGTCGGGACGCTCACCAAGGGGGACTCGCCTGTTTCGCGGCGTCCGGCGACCTGTCGACGCGCGATCTGTCGACGCTCTTCGAGGACGTCTCCCTTGGTCCGGCCCACCGAGTTCGTCATGGTTCCCCGGATCTGCGACATGCTCTTCCGGCACTACCGGGCGTAGCTGTCCCGCCGGACCGGGACGGCCGGCGACACGGCCGAGCAGGCGCGGGAGCAGATGCGCCAGGAACTGCGGGAGAAGGTCATGGCCGCCGCCTGCTGTGGGCCGTCAGCGCCTCGCCTCCGCCGAGCGCGGAAACGACGGCGTTCATCGAAGACCGCCGGCCACCCTGGTTCCCGGCTCGCCGTCCAGGACGACGGCAACGTCGTGATCTACGACGGCAGCCAGGCCATCTGGAACACCCGCACCGCCCAACTTCCCCGGTCCTGGCACTGGTGGACGCCGAGGAACACGCCGCCGGGCCCAACTCCCCGGCCCGCACCGCGCGTTGGTCGTCGGCGCGGGGTGCAGGGAGCCGCGCCATGCGCTGGGCACGCTCGCGCTGCGCTTCCCGCGTCGAGCGCGTCCCTGACGTCTCCTACGACGGCGCCCCGCGTCGGCCGCATCAGCTCGCCCTGGCGCGGGCCCGTAGCGGTCGTCGTCCTGCCGGGCCCCACCGGACCAGCCGGGTGGCTCCGAGGGGACCAGGGACGAGCCGGCCAGCCGGCGGCCGGTGCGCGGGGGACGCCTCAGACCGTTGGACCGTCGAGCGCTCAAGCGACCTGCAGCTTCTCACACACCACCCCCGTTTTCCTTCACGTCCCGCTCGCGGCCCAAGGACGAGCGACAAGCCAGCTCGTCGTTGGCGTACTCCTGACGCTCCTTGGCGGTCCACTGGGAAGCCCCGGAATCCCAGTTCTCGGCGAGCTGGACTACGCGGTCCATGTCCAGGGCGCTGGCGTCGTGGGCCGCGGCGCCGTCGTAGTGCGAGACCCAGCTGCCGCCTCTGACGCTCTGCTGGGCTGTGCTGGTGCCGGCGAACGCCTGCCCGGTGGCGGCGCTGGTGGTGGCCTGCATCACCGTCGCCCGGCGGCGCTGACCCGTTCGCGCCTTTTGGTCAGGCGTAGTAGGCGTCGATCGGCGCCCGGGCCTCCTCGAACAGGTCCGGGCCGTCCTGCGCGACCACCGGCCAGTCTCCGGCGGCCGGGTGCAGCTCCACCAGCTGCTCGGTCGCCAGCGCGTACACCACCCGGCCGAGACCGGAGCGGACCAGGGCGCCGGCGCACATGCTGCACGGCTGGCAGCTGGTGTACATGGTGGTGCGGGCGGCCGTCGTCGGGTCGAGCTCGCGGGCGGCCCAGCGGGCGAGCTTCAGCTCGGGGTGGGCGGTGATGTCGTTGTCGCGGCGCACCGTGTTGTGGTCCTCGGCCAGCACGGTGCCGTCGGGCCCGGCGAGCAGCGAGCCGAACGGCGCGTCGCCGAGGGTGACGGCGCGGGCGGCCAGGCCGATGGCGCGGCGCAGCAGGGCCTGGTCGGCGGTGGTGATCACGGTCGGGTCCTCCAGTGGGCGGCGACGGCGGCGAGGTCCCGCCAGGCCGGCTGCGGCCGGCGGGTCTCCTCGGGGTCGCCGTGGAAGGGGTCGAAGACGACGGAGTCCGCGCCGAGCGCCCGCAGTTGCTCGAGGTCGGCGAGGACCTGTTCCAGCGTGCCGACCCCGGCGGGCCGGTCGGGGGCGGTGACCGGCGCATCGGTCAGCCGCAGCGCGATCCGGGGCGCGAAACCGGGCAGCCGGTGTTCCGCCAGCACGCCGCTCATCGCGCCGAGCGTCAGCCGCAGCGGGTGCCAGGCGTCGCCGAACTCGGCGGTGCGCCGCAGTGCTGCCGCGCTGCTGCCGCCGATCCAGACCGGGATCCGCCCGTACCCGGTGGGCAGCGCCTCGCGCAGCACGCCCAGGCACTCGTCGGTGAGCCGCCCGCGCGCGCCGAACGGCACGCCGAGCGCGTCGTACTCCCGCCGGGCCCAGCCGACGCCCACCCCGAGGACGAACCGGCCGCCGCTCAGCTGCTGCAGGTTGGCGGCCATCCGGGCCACCGCCAGCGGGTGCCGGTATGGCAGCACCAGGACGGTGGTGCCCAGCCGCACCCGGGTGGTCAGGCCGGCCAGCCAAGAGAGGGTGGTGAAGGGTTCGTAGAACGGCTCAGGGTAGCGCTCGGCCACATCCGGCGTGATCACCAGGTGGTCGGAGACCATCAGCAGGTCGAATCCGAGCCCCTCGGTGATCCTCGCCCAGTCGCGCAGCACGCCCGGATCGGTGCCGGGTCCGAAGTTCGGTACGTTCACGCCCAGTTGCATGATTCGAGGCTATCCCGGTGATCACGGCCAGAGGAATATGATCTTCCCGGCATGAGCCTCGTTCCGCCGTGGATCTGCCGGTAGTCTCGCGTCGTGACCGTGAATACCGCGACCCTCGACGATACCGACTGGGCCATCATCGCCCAGTTGCAGCAGGAGGCCCGGATCTCGCTGAGCGAGCTGGGCCGGCGGGTGAGCCTCAGCGCCTCGGCCACCACCGAGCGGGTGCGCGCGCTGGAGTCGCTGGGCGTGATCACCGGCTATTACGCGTCGGTGGACCTGGCGAAGGTCGGCTACCCACTTCTGGCACTGGTGCGGCTGAAGTACCCCGGAAACCGCCACCAGCCGCTGCACCGGCTGCTCGCCGAGCGGCGCGAGATCCTGGAGTGCCTACGCACCACCGGCGACGACTGCTACACCCTCAAGGTGGCGGCGACGTCGATGGAGCACCTGGAGGTGCTGATGGACGAGCTGGCCGGCCTGGGCAGCACCACCACCAGCGTGGTGTACCGGCAGACGCTCCCGTTCCGGGGTCCGCAGCGGCCATGACCCGCCGTCAGGCACCGGATGACCTCCGCATGCTGCGGGCGGCGTACGGGGTCGAACCGGTCAGGCGGTCCGTCAGTTCGCCGTAGCGGCGGACGATCGCGACGAGACAATCGACACCGCCACCAGTGAGAGCGCCCGACCTCCGCAGGATCTTCGTGACCGAAGCCGTCATGAACGGTCTGCCACCGCGCATCGCGCAAGTGCTCTGCGGGCATCGGAGACTTGATGCGACGATGGGCTACAAGACGATCTGCCCGGCCGAGACCATCAAGGCCCACCGCGCCTTCATCGACCGTCACCGGGCCAGTCGGCCCAGCGAAGAGTCTCGGACGCCGACCGAGGAGGAATGGGACGCTTTCCTCGCGCACTTCGAGAAGCGCAAGGTCTCCATCGGCAACGAGCGCACCGACCAGTACGGCGGCGCAGTGACCAACCGCATCCGTTTCGCCGTCGAGGTCGCCTCGGCGGTGGCCGACGAGATCGGCGCCGCCCGTACGGGCCTGCGGGTCTCGCCGGGCAACTCGTACAACGACCGCACCGAGCACGACACGCACCAGGTATACCCGGCTCTGCTCGCCGCCCTGGCCGCATTGAACCTGGCCTACCTGCACATGATCCACGCCGGAGACGAAGACCTCGTCGTGGGGCTGCGCCGTGAATGGCCTGCGGTCCTGCTCCTCAACCGCGCCCGCGCTCCCCTGAGGGCCGGATCGCCGACCTCGATGTCGGGCCGGCCGACGTCGTCACCGTCGCGGCGGCCGCTCTGGCCAACCCGGACCTGCCGGCCCGCCTCCAGGCGCACGCGCCGCTGAACGCGGCCGACCCGGCCACGGTCTACGGCGGCGACCACACCGCATACACCGGCTATCCCACCCTCGACGCGGCACAGAAGTGACATGGCACCGGCGCGCGCCGGTGGAGGCGCCACCTGTGGGTGGAGGGGCAGGGTAAGTCGATTAAAGTGGTTGGGGTAGGGGTGCCAGGCCTGTCTCGCAGAGGTGTGCATCTCCTGGTGAGTGGCGTGGTCTGCCGGCCCGCGACGAGTAGGCTGATCGTTTGTCATCGGACCGGGGAGGCCGGCGTGGACTATGGCGACAAGCTCTTCTGGCTCTCGGTTGTGATTCAACGCAAGTACGCGCAGATCTGCGCCGAATTCGACCTGACCCCCTCGCAGGCCACGCTGCTCTGCGCAGTCAGGAACGAGCCGCGGCAGATGGCTTACCTGGCCGCGTCGTTGGGCATGACCAAGAACGCATTGAGCCAGCTGGTCGATCGCACCGCGCGGCGCGAGTTGGTCGGCCGGGAAAGCTCGGCGCAGGACCGACGGGTCGTCATGCTCAGTGCGACCCCCACGGGGAAGGTGCTCGCCGAGGCCGTTTACGCCGAGGTCGCCAAGCGCCTGCCCGAGATCGCGGGGAACCTCGACGCCGACGACCAGCGCCACTTCGAGCGCGTGGCCACCGCCATCGTGGACACCTCGGACCTCTCTTCGCCCACCTCGAACCAACCCGTCACACCGTGAGGTCCCGCTACACCCACACCTTGACGATGTTCACGCCATGAACTAATTTCGTTCATGGCGTGAACTAGTGAAGGGTGGCAGCGATGAACACACAGACGACCGGCACGATCGCGGTTTTCGGCGCGACGGGGCAGCAGGGCGGGGCGGTGGTCGACGCGTTGCTGGACCACAAGGCGCGGGTGCGGGCTTTGGTCCGCGACCCGCAGTCCGACCGGGCTCAGGCGCTGGCCGCCCGCGGCGTCGAGCTGGCAGCCATCCGGGCCGACGACCCGGCGTCGCTGGCCGCCGCACTGGCGACGGTCGAGGGGTTCTACTTCATGACCCCGGAGGCGAACAGCCTCGAGGAGGTCGAGGCGGAGATCCGCATCGGTACTGCGCTCGTCGACGCGGCGGTCGAGGCGGGCGTCCCGCACGTCGTGTTCAACTCGGTCTTCGGAACGGACCGGGAGTCGGGTGTGCCGCACCACGACTCGAAGCACTCGATCGAGGAGCACCTGAGGAAGTCCGGCCTCAGGGCCTCGATAGTTCGCGCGACCGCCTTCATGGAGAACTTCACGAGCGTGATGGCACCGAGCCTGGAACGTGGGGAGATCGTGCTGAGGATGCCGCTGCCGGAGGACGTCGCCCTGAAGATGATCTCGGTCAGGGACATCGGCCGGGTCGCCGCCGCGCTCCTGCTCGACACCGCGGAGGCGCCCGGCGGAGCCGTCGAGCTCATCGGCGACGAGCTGACGGGCCCCCAGATCGCCGCGGCGTTCGGCACGCGCGCCGGGCTCCCGGCACGGTACGAGGCCCTCCCGTTGAGCGTGCTTCCCAACGACCTCGACAAGGCGATGTTCCGTGAGTTCGCGAAGGCGGCGGAATACCCTTCGAGCCCCGCGGCGGTGCGCTCGATCGAGCCGGCCCCCCTGGACCTGGCCGAGTGGATCCGAGCTACCGGCTGGACCGCGCCCACAAACGTCGCTGTTTCCTGAGCCTCCGGCCGCGATGAACGCCCCGCGATCGTGCCCACGGTCCCGGCGACCTGGGCACGGCAACGCATCCGCCAACGGTTGAAGTAGTCACGAAGCTCCCGGGGCGTGCCCGAGGCCGACACCGGCACACTGGTTGTCGAGAGGCCGCCGGTCGACGGCGAGGTAAAGGTCCACGCCCGGGAGGCCCCGGGCCGTCAACCCAAAGAGCTCACCGACTATGCCCGCGAGGCCGCCGCGCCGGCGTCTGGACCCGTAGAGCGGATGGTCGTAACAGGCTTGACCGTGTCGGCCATCCGCAACGGTGCTCGGCGCGTCTCCGACCGCCGCTGAGGCCTTGTTTCCGTCTGACCAGAGGCGGATCGACTTCATTGACATATGGTCGGCTACCTCATGGCTCACCGAATCTGATCCACCGCGGTTCAGTGCCGCTCAGCATGGGTCAGATTCGGTGAGAGCTCATACCGTGGCGCCGACGCGCGAGATGGACGGTGATGTCGGCGGTCATCTCGACTCTGTCCGGTAGTACCTGCATGATCTGGCTGCATACATGCTCTCGCTCCGCGGTCGGCAAGACGAGATAAGCCGAGATGGTGGAGAGATGACTGACGTAGTCGCGAGCGCTCATCGTCACTCGCCGTTCGATCACGGACTGCTGAACGCCGGTGAACCACTCGGACTGTTGCAGCTCCGTACCCGGCCACTGCATCTCATGATCCGGTGGCGTCCCGTCAGGCGACGGAATTTCGTCACTCTCCAAAAAAGGTGCTCGCGCCGCGCGGACAGCTTCCTCCACAGCCGGGTCAGCCAGTTGAAATGGCCCGCCGCATGAGACGAATACGCCACCCGGTTCCAGCAGTGCGGCCACGCGCGACCACCGACCCTCCGGGTTCGTCCAATGCAGCGCTGCTGCCGCATAGACCAGTCCATACCGTTCGCCCGATCGCAAGTCCTCGAACGCGGCTTGCACCGATCTGACGCTCTTCGGCACGTGCTCGCGCAGTTCGGCGAGCATGGCCCCGTCAGGATCAGTGGCGGTGACCACGACCCCTCGTCGAGCGAACAGGCGGGTTGCCTTGCCTGTCCCGGCACCGATCTCGAGGGCGGTCCGAACCGGGTGGCCCGCATAGGCCATCACCATGTCGAACAGCTCCACGGGATACCCTGGCCGGAACCGTTCGTATGCTGCCGCCACCACTCCGAAACTCAGGGCGCGACCAGACATGCCCAGCATCCTGACACGAGCGGCCCCTGCGGTGCTTGATCGTTTCTGAGATGGGGCGGCGCAGACGCGAGCTGTCGTCTCATGAGACACACCGAGTCTGGAGGAGGACGGGTACAGGTGCTTCGTCTTCACCCCGAGCCAGACCGGCGGCGCCGTGCTGCTGCAGTCGCGGCGCGGTTGCACTCATCCAGGCCCGCTTCCCCGACCTGGCCGCCGCGGCCCGCCAACTACCCCAAGCCCTCGTCGCGGACGGGGAGCTGGTGGTGTGGGACATGGGAGCGCTGTCGTTCGAGGCGCTGCAGCGCCGCGCGTCCGCCGGCCGACGCGATGTCCCTCGACTCGCCGAATCCATGCCCGCGCACTTCATCGCCTTCGACGTCCCCCAGCTCGACGGCCGAGAACTGTTCAGCCGCCCTTGCCGCGAGCGCCGCGCCCTGCTGGAGGCGCTGTTCACCGAGCACTCCCTGGCCCCGCCGTGGGCGCTGTGTCCGGTGAGCGGCGATGTCGAGGAGGCGCATCCGTGGATGAGCACCTGGACCCAAGTCCCGGGCGTCGAAGGGGTCGTAGCCAAGGGTCTCGAACAGAGGTATGAGCAGGGTCGTCGCGGCTGGTGAAGGTCCGGCGGCGCCACACCACCAAGGCGATCACCGGCGGCGTCACCGGCACCCTCCACCATCCGCAGATGCTGCTCCTGGGCCGCCACGACGACACCGGCCGGCTGCGCTCGGTAGGCCGGACGACCCCCGGTCAAGCCGGAAGCCGCCCGGCAGGTGGCCGGACGCCTACGCCCCGCCGACCCGGGCCATTCCTGGGGGAGGACCCGGTTTTCGGCGGCCTGGGGAGTGGCGAGGCTCTCGACGTCGGGCGGCCCGTTCCCTGCGCTCACCCCCGATATTGGCCCGGGCATGACGACTGCTGACGTCTCTGCGCTCCTGGCGCAGAACGAGGCCCACACGTGGGTGCCCACCCAGGCCGAGCGCGCGTTCGCCGAAGACCTTGCTCACGCCCGGAACTCGGCGGTCTGACTGGAGTCCGGCCTGCGAGGAGTGCCACCCGGTCGCCTGGCGGATGTCCTCGTTCCGGCAGCCGTCGTGCTTGCCGTGCGCAGACCCCTGGACGCTGTCGCCCCCTGTCCCGGCTGGGATGGCCGGGACAGGCAGTCGGGACTATGAGGGGAGTTTGTCCTTGACCTGCTGGGCCTTGTCGATCAGGTCCTGGGAGATCTTCCAGGTCCTGGGAGATCTTCCCGCCCACACCGACTCCCAGGACTCCCTTGCAGAGTTCGGCGACGGGGCCCTTGGGCGTGAGCAGTTCGTTCACGTCGACGAGCCCACCACTGTCACTCATTTCTGCCTCCGATGGGGTCTTGCCGCACCGCGGTTCGGCGCAGCCGATACAGCTCTGGTGACCAGCACAGCCAAGGACACGCTCACCGCATCGCGTAACTCACACGAAGGGATGAAGTGCTGAAGAGCGCATCGGCCGAATACCGTAGCTGCCCCGTGCCTCGGTGCCTGGTCAGAGCCGGCCGCGGACGGGTCTTCACCATCGAGGTGGACCCGACCGTCGCCGACACCGCGCGCCGCGCCCTGTTCCGAGCCGGCGTCGACGTCACGGTGATCCACGGCGGCGGCCTCGCCGGGCACCCGGCGGCAGCACCGTACGACCGGATCACCGCGACGTGCGGACTGCGCACCATCCCGTACGCCTTGATGGAGCAGATGCGACCGGGAGGCGTGCTCCTCATCCCTGGGGGCATCCACTTCACCCCGACGGAGGCCACCGCACGCCTCGTCGTCGCCGAAGACGGAACGTCGGCACAGGGCCCCTTCACACAGCGGGTGACGTTCATGCGCGCCCGAGCCCAGCGACTCACCGTCGACGCGTACGACGCGTACGTGACCGCCGAGGCGAAAGCGGGCGCCGACGAATCCCACACCACCTTGGCGCACGACGACGTGCTCGGTGCGGCGGCCTGGGATGACAATTAGTTCGCTCTCGATCTGCGCGTACCCGATGTCGTCCACACCAGAGGGCCGGAGGAAGGCGGCGCCCGCCCAGTGTGGCTCCTCAGCCTCAACGACCGCTCGTGGGCCTGTGTCCTGTTCCGCGATGACCGGACCCGGTTCACCGTCTACCAGTACGGTCGACGCCGGCTGTGGGCTGAGATCGAGGCCGCGCACGCCTGGTGGGCGGAGCAGGGACGGCCCGGCTTTCGCAGGTTCGGGCTGATGGTCGACAAGACAGGACAACACGTGTGGCTGGACGATGCGCACAACGTAATCCGCACGGTTCCTCCGGACGTGAGGGTTCAGTCCTAAAGGTCCTCGCCGAAGGCGACGCCCAGGTCCCCTGCGAGGGCCTGCGCGAGCTGGTGGAGCTGCGGCCGGTCGACGACCACCCGTCGAAGGTTGGCCACCCCGCGCACGGCCGAGAGGTGGTTGCCGCGCAGGTCGCAGCCGGCGTACCGGCCACTGTCGAACGCGGTGAAGTTCATCGTGCAGGCGTCGAAGGTCGCCGCCGTCAGGTCGACCGACGTGAACCCCGTCTCGCGCAACTCGCAGACACATCAGTCTGCTCTGACCCGGTAATCCACGCTCGGACGTTGGTCTGTGCACCTGTGTCCGAACCGCTCATCTGGATCTTTGGGCGGGGGCTCCCCTGTGAGCAGGGGCTGGAAAGCGCCGTCTCTTCCCGTGCGTCATTGCCGTGCCGGCGGGCGTCACGCTTGTATACCCCGGACCGGTTACGGGATGGAAGGGGATGTCGTGTACGGATTGGGAGTACGTGGCGCAAGACCGAAGACACCCAACGTGGGTGAGGCGCGCCTCCCGCGGAGGGCGAGCCGGATGGGAACGACAAGACGTCGGAGCGGCGCGGCGGGCGCGGCGGCGATGCTGGGCCTCGCCGCCCTGATGGTTTCGGCGGTGCCTGCGGTCGCGAGGCCGGCCGGGGTGGACGAGATGGTCACCGCGCAGCGCAGCGCCGCCCCGGCACTGGTCGAGAGCGTTCGAAAGCCGGCGTCGGCCAAGGACTTCGACGTCTTACTGGACCGGGTTGATGCCAACGACAGATTCGGTGCCGGTGGCGGCTGGTGGGCCGCGTCCAAAGCGGACGAGGGCACCGGGCAGTCGGCCGTGTGGGCCGGCCGGGCCGACGGTACCGGCACTCCCCAGCGGATCAGCCCGGATGACGGTCGCTCGCACGTGAGCCCGGTCACCGACGGCAAGACCGTGGTGTGGCTGACGCACGACAGGCGGACCACGGCCATCCTGGCCAGGTCGATCGACGGCGGACCGGTCACCACCCTGTGGTGGGGCCGCCGGGCGGTGGTCAAACTCGCGGTGGATGGCGACCTGGTCGTCTTCGAACCCGGCTCCACCCCGGCGGACGCACCCCGCGCTACATACGGCTGAGCGACGAGAGCCACACCAGTCACCGCGTCCTGCCGGAGGACGGCGGCAAGCAGGGCTTCAACCCCTCGGTGAAGAACGGGCGGATCGCCTACACCATGTACTACCGAACCGAGCCCGAGGCCCCCCTGACCTACGGCACCGAGGTCTTCGACACCACCACGGGCACATTCACCATGATGGGACAGCTCAGCCGCCCCACGAGCTACCGGTCCACCGCGATCACCAGCCGACACGTCTACTGGCTCGTGCAGGAGGACCGCGACAGAGGGGAGACCGCGGTTCGCCGCGCGGACCTGGACGGCACGAACGTGGTGGACCTCAGCCCCGGAACGGGCCCCGATGCGCTGCAGGCCGACAACCTGGCGGCCTCCGACGAGGCGCTGAACGTCTCCGCCCAGGGCAAGCTATGGCAGTTCTCGCTTGACGGCACCAAACAGCGGGTCTCCTGCGATCCCGGCGAACAGACCGGGGTCGCCAGCCCCGGCGGCCGGCAGGTGATCTGGGTCGAGAACACCACCGGGACCCCGCAACTGGTCACGCGCACACACCCGGTGGGCCTCTGCCAGTGAGCCCAGCAGCTTCGCGATGGCGGTACCCAGTCCCTGAAAGGGCCTTTCAGTGGGTGTTCCGCGAGTGTTCGGCTGTTCTCGTAGCTGTTGACGGACGGTTGTCCGGTTCGGGGCCTTGCGGTTCGCTGTCGCTGCGGTGTGCTGGTGGACGTGGGTGAGCGTCCTGCGTACCCGAGCGATCTGTCGGATGGCCTGGGAGTTGATCCGGCCGGTCATCGCTGCCTGGAAGGCTCGTCACCCCTCGGTCAGTGGGCATGAGGGCCAGTACGCGATGCGGGAGATCGTCAACGCGATCCTCTACCAGGCCCGCACCGGCTGCCAGTGGCGATACCTTCCCCACGACCTGCCGCCGAAGAGCGCGGTGTACTACTACTTCGGCAAGTGGCGCGACGACGGTACCGCCGAGACCATCCATGACCTGCTGCGCTGGCAGGTCCGCGAGAGCCGCAGGCGCCATGAGGACCCGACCGCGGTCGTGATGGACTCCCAGACCGTGCGCGCATCCGTCAACGCACCGAAGGAGACGACGGGGCTGGATCCGGGGAAGAAGAGCCCGGGACGCAAGAGAGGCATCGCCACCGATGTTCTCGGCCTGGTCATCGCGGCTGTCGTGGTCGCGGCCAACGTTCACGACAACGCGATCGGCGTCGTGCTGCTGGACAAGGTCGCCGCTTGCGCGCCGACTGTGACGAAGGCGTGGGTGGATGCCGGGTTCAAGAACCAGGTGACCGACCACGGTGCCGGTCTCGGTATCGATGTCGAGATCGTTCAACGCGAGCCCGGTGCACGAGGGTTCGTACCCGAGCCCAAGCGGTGGATCGTCGAGCAGACCTGGGGCACCCTCATGCTCCACCGGCGCCTGACACGCGACTACCAAGCACGGCCGGCCAGCTCGGTGGCAATGATCCACTGGTCCATGACCGACGTCATGCTCCGCCGCCTCACCCGCGCCTCCACCCCGACCTGGCGCGACCCGCCGACATGGCAGCCAGCATCCCCGACCAGCGGGAGCGTCGATGAGGGAACTCCTGGAGAAGATCGAGACCAGGCAGCGGCTCGTCCGCGAGACCGTCGAGCAACTGCGTGACCAGATTGCTCGGCTCACCGAACAACTCACCGCGGCCGAGAGGACGTTGAACCGTCTGGAGACCACCTGGGAGACCATCCTGAAACTGACCGCCGAGAACGGCACCCCAGCACCCGAGCCGCTGCCCGCCGGCTACCGCGAGATCCTGGCACTCTTCGAGCAGGCCGGGGAAGGACTCCGTGCCAGGGACGTCTCCCGGGCACTTGACCTCGGCCCCGAGCCACGGCACACCGAGAACACCCGGGCCAAGCTGAAACGCCTGGTGAACCGTGACATCCTCATCGAACCCGAGCCCGGCCTGTTCACCCTTGCCAAGGCGGCGCCAGGCGCCCCAGAAGCCAACTCAAACTGAAATTCGGCGAACGCTCGCAAAACGCCCACTCAGATCCAGGTGGGCACGTACCCCTCGGTGTAACGGGCGCCGAAGCCGCCGTGGGGGAGGACCTCGTCGATGGCCTTGAGGTCGGTGTCGGTGAGGGTGAGGTCGGCGGCGCCGACGTTTTCCCGGATGCGCTTCGGGCTGCGGGTGCCGGGGATGGGCACGATGTGCTCGCCCCGGGTCAGGAGCCAAGCCAGGGCCAGCTGGGAGGCGGTGGCACCCTTGGCCGCCGCGAGCTCGGCGAGCCGGTCGACGGCTTCGACGTTCTTCTCGAAGTCGCCCGGCTGCCAGCGCGGGTCGACGTTGCGTATGTCGTTGCCTTCGTACCGGCCGGCGGGCTTGGCGGTGCCGGTGATGAACCCGCGGCCGAGGGGCGAGTAGGCGACGAAGCCGATGCCGAGTTCGTCCAAGACCGGGAAGAGCTGCTCGACGTCCCGTTCGAACAGGGAGTACTCGGTCTGCAGGACGGAGACCGGCTGCACGGAGTGCGCCCTGCGGATCGTCTCGGGCCCGGCCTCGCTGAGACCGAAGTACTTCACCCAGCCCGCGTCGATCAGTTCTTTAACGGTGCCTGCGACCTCCTCGATGGGCACCTTGGGGTCGACGCGGTGCTGATAGAAGACGTCGATGTGGTCCACGCCGAGGTAGCGCAGGCTGTTGTCGGCGACCTTGCGGATGTTGTCGGGCCGGCTGTTGAGAGGGCCGCCGATCTGCTCGGGCGGTACCGACATGTCGACGCCGAACTTGGTGGCCAGGACCACGTCGTCGCGGAAGTGCCTGACTGCCTTTCCGACGAGGATCTCGTTGGATCCGGTGCCCCAGCCGTACATCTCGGCGGTGTCGAAGAAGGTGACGCCCAGGTCGTGCGCGCGGCGGAGGGCGGCGACGCCGGCCTCCTCGTCGGTGGGTCCGTAGGCCATCGTCAGGCCCATCGCGCCGTAGCCGATCGCCGAGACCTCAAGGCCCTGGCCTCCGAGTGTCCGGTGCTGCATGACTCACTCCTCGGAAAGACACCAGAAGGCATTTTCTGGCGGACCGTTGTGTCAGTGCGCTGCGGCGGTCAGTCCGGCGCGGTGGATGCGGGTGTGCTCGGCGACGCGCCGGCCGAGGTGGCGGGCGGTGTTGAGGTCTGCGTCGTGGACGGCGGGGGTGTCGTTGAAGCTCTGTGCGCCGGCGCCGAGGTAGAAGCCGAGGCGGTTGTCGTCCTGAGGGCCGGATGTGGTGGTGTTCCAGCCCGGCAGGAGGTTCAGGCTCACCCAGAGCATTCCGTGCTGGGCCGCCAGGAGCGCCAGGTACTGCAGGGTGTGCAGTTTGTCGCCGCTCATGGAGCCGGAGTTGGTGAATCCCGCCGCGAGCTTGTCGCTCCAGGCGCGGGTCATCCACCGCTTGCTGGTGGCCTCGGCGAAAACGTGGAACGCCCCCGACGCGGTGCCCATGTAGGTGGGGGTACCGAAGATGATGGCGTCCGCGGCGTCCATCAGTTCCCAGTCGGCGTCGCTGAGGGAGGCGACGTCCACACGGTGGACGTGCGTCCCGGCGATGGAGCGCACGCCGTCGGCGACGGCAGTGGCGATCTGCGCGGTGTGGCCGTAGCCGGAATGCGACGCGATGACGATCGAGATGTCGGACACGGGTGTTCCTATCCTGCCGCGAGGCGGCGTGTTCGGTGGTGTGCCGGCAGACGATGAGCTGCCCGGTGCGGCGGTCGGCCGCACTGCTCCACGAGTGGGGGCCGACGTCCCGGGCCGGGGTGCGGGGCATGCCCAGGTGTCGCGGGCCGGCGCCGACCACCATCAGCGTGGATCGTCGTTCCGCTCCAAACAGTAGCACCGATAAGACGGCGATACGCAAAATGCGATATCGTTGTTCCATGAACGAGGGACGACGCGCCGCGCGACGCCAGGTACTGCAGGTGGCCGCCAAGCTTTTGGAGGAGGGCGGCAGCGAAGCGGTCTCCACGCGCGCGGTCGCCGCAGCCGCGGGCATCACGGCCCCCGCGCTCTACCGGATGTTCGACGACAAGGACGGACTCCTGGCCGAGCTGGCCGCCTACGGATTCGAGATCTATCTGGCCGAGAAACGGGAGGCACTGGCGCTGACCCCGGACGACCCGGTGGCCGACCTCTACCGCGGCTGGGACCTGCACGTCGACTTCGGACTGCGGCACCCCGCGTTTTACGTGCTCATGTATGGCACTGCGCGGCCCGGGCGGCGGCCCCCCGCCGCGGACGAGGCGCACGCCCTGCTGGTGAGACTGCTGGGCCGGGCGGCCGAGGCCGGGCGCCTTCGGGTTCCGGTGGAGCAGGCGACCCGCGTCATCCATGCGGCGACGACGGGTGCCACGCTGGCGCTGATCGGCGAAGAGCCCTCGCAGCGGGACCTGACCACTTCGGCACGGCTGCGGGACACCGTTATGGCCTCGGTCACCACGGACTCGCCCGCCTCATCCGGGTCCGACCTGGCCTCGCACGCACTCGCCCTCGATGCCGCACTTGAAACCGCGCTCAGCACCGGGGTACCTCTGCGAGACACGGAGACGGCCCTGCTGCGCGAATGGCTACAGCAGTTGGCAGGCTGAAGGGGCCCCCTACTCCGCGGGTGTCCCTTTTCATCCGATCTTGCCGCCGGTCGACTGCCTGAGCTGCAAAGAGACAAAGTCGAGTGGGACGCCGACGAGGCATCGGCCTGCACGTGATCGAGCAGGGCATCGACACCGCCACCATGGAGGGCCGCGCGATGTTCGGGATGCTGTCCGTACTCGCCGAGCTCCAGCGCGAACTGATCGTGGCGAACACCAACGACGGGCTCGCCTCCGCACGGGCCCGCGGCCGGGTCGGCGGACGCCGGCCGAAGCTCACCGAGGACCAGGCCGCGCTCGCACAACGGCTCTACGACGAGCGGGAGAAGGCCGTCCAGCAGATCGCCGACATGTTCGGCGTGCCCCGGTCGACGGTGTACGGGTACCTCGACAAGGCCAAGACCGTGCCCCGCCAACCCAAGAAGACCGCGGTCACGAAGCCAGGAGTTCGCTCTCGCGCAGCACCGCGGCGGTGACCATGTCCGCCTCCAGTAAGGAGCCGCACCAGATGCTCAGGTGGGAGCAGAAGGGGTCGTCGGACAGTGGCGGGCGGTGGCGGTAGGGGGCGAAGACGGTGGGGGTGCGGTCGTAGACGGCGGCGGCGAGCTGGTCGTCGTCGAGGATGCCGTGGCCGTCGGGGAGGTCGGCCAGGACGCGCAGCACGGCGTGGTGGACCTCGGGGGCGCGGTAGACGTGGGCATCCCTGCTCAGAGTCGCCGCGCGCCAACCGGGGCGGTCGGGATCGGTGACCGGTGCCAGGGGCATCGCGCTCAGGCCCAGCAGGGCGCGCCCCAGGTCGACCAGGCGCGCGGCCGGCTCCGCCGCCTTCCAGGCGGCCGCCTGCTTCGTCGGCGTCCACCGGCCGTGGACGACGGCGATCAGGTCGAGCTCGGCGGCCAGGTGCAGCCACAGCCGCACCTCGCCCTCGGGGACGTGCAGCAGGCGGACCAGGCGGCGGACGGACTGGACACCGATCCCGCCGCTCTGCTTCAGCTCGGGCCACGACGGCTCGGCGAAGACCTCCAGGAGCCGGTCGACGCGCTGGAGCGCGGCGGCGGCCGCAGCCGCGGCCACCCCCGCCCGCCTCGTCTGGTCCACCGGCTGCGTCTTCGGCACCATCCTGGCCGGCTCCAGCGGCGCCGTCCTAGGCCGCTGGGCGTGGGCACCGTGGCGGCGGCCCAGCGGGGCCTGGAACAGCTCCGGTACGCCCGGGTGCAGCAGGAGCCGGGTGCCGTCCGACAGCGCGAGCGCCCGGTCGGCCAGCGCGTCGAGCACCTCCTCGAACCGCTCGGCCGTCACCGCCTCCCCGACGCCGAGCAGCCGCTCCAGAGCCTCCCGCGAGCACACCACCGGCGTGTGCCGGCTCGTCGAGGCCCCGGTCAGCGCGACG